>NZ_SGXJ01000013.1 GCF_004216905.1 Kribbella sp. VKM Ac-2569 | reverse complement strand
TCAGTGTCAGGGTGATGCTGCCGCTCACGCGGTGGTTGGATCCTGAGCACCCGCTGTCTGGCTCTTACGTTCGGTGTCGCCTTCGGGCTGACGGGCATGCGTTTTGCCGGCAGTGGGTGTGAAGGAGCCGGCCGGCGTGACTTGATAGGAGCGTGGCGACGCCCCCACTGAGATGTGTCCGCCGGCCGCCCCAACCGTCCGATCACTGACCAGTGAAGGAGGCAATCACCATGATGTCACGGGTTGTTGTCGGGGCCGATGTGCACAAGCGGACGCATACGTTCGTCGCGGTCGACGAGGTCGGCCGCGAGCTCGGCGCGAAGACGTTCGACGCGATCACGGCGGGTCATCAGGCCGCGGTCCGGTGGGCGCGGGAGCGGTTCGGTGCCGAGCAGGTGGAGGTGGTGTGGGCGATCGAGGATTGCCGTCATCTGTCGACCAGGCTGGAGCGTGACCTGCTCACGGCTGGGCAGTCGGTGGTGCGGGTGCCGCCGAAGATGATGGCCGAGCAGCGCCGCATCGCCCGCACCCGCGGGAAGTCGGACCCGATCGACGCGGCCGCGGTCGCCCGGGCCGCGCTGCGTGAGCCTGGTCTGCCGGTCGCGACCCACGACGAGACCTCGCGGGAGCTGAAGCTGCTGGTCGACAGGCGTGATGACCTGGTGAAACGACGCACCGCGACGATCAACCAGTTGCTGTGGCGAGTCCACGAGCTCGACCCGGCCTGGGCGCCCAAGGCCCGGTCGCTGGACCTGGCCAAGCACCAGCAGATCCTCGCGGACCGGCTGGCCGGCACACCGGGGATCGTGGCCGAGCTGGCCCGCGAAGAACTCACCGAGGTCATCGACTACACCGCCAAGATCAACGCCTATGCCAAGCGCATCGGAACCCTCGCAGCCGCTGTCGCGCCCACTTTGCTGGCCATGCCCGGCGTCGGTGCACTGACCGCCGCGAAGATCGTCGGAGAAGCCGCCGGCGTGTCCCGGTTCAAGTCCGAGGCTGCCTTCGCCCGGCACGCCGGGATCGCACCGATCCCGGTCTGGTCGGGTAACACCAAAGGCCGCGTCCGGCTCACCAGATCCGGCAACCGGCAGCTCAACGCCGCGATCCACCGCATCGCCGTCACCCAGATCCGCCTCGACGGCCTGGGCAAGACCTACTACGACAAGAAGAAGACCGAAGGCATGTCCACCCCCGAAGCACTGCGCTGCCTCAAACGCCGCCTCGCCCGCATCGTCTTCAACCACCTCACTACCGACCAACCCACCGCGAGAACCACCCTCGCAGCCGCGGCTTGACATAGGAGAAAC
>NZ_SGXJ01000012.1 GCF_004216905.1 Kribbella sp. VKM Ac-2569 | reverse complement strand
ACCCCTACCGCTTCAACAGCAAACGGTTCGACGGCGCCACCGGCACCTACGACATGGGCTTCCGCGAGTACAACCCAGGCCTCAACCGGTACCTCTCCCGCGACTACTACAACGGCGCCCTGCAAGACCTCGCCCTCGGCACCGATCCATGGAACACCAACCGCTATGCCTTCGCCGGCGGCAACCCCATCAGCGGCATCGAACTCGATGGTCACATCGCCATTGACGAATATGGCGAGCAGTACGCGACCGACACGCCGGATCACGACAGAGCCGTAATCGCCAGCGTTGATCCCGCGCACGAGTGGATGAGGTCGAACGGGTTTGAAGGAGAAGTGACCATCGATACTGGGTCTCGGCGAAATCCAGAAAACCGCGTTGAAGGGGCAGGGCCGAACGGCGGAGCCGGATACCCCGATCTCCTCATTACCGGGAAAGGTAAAGATGAAGGGACATTTCTCGTCTATGAGGTGAAGCCTAATAACGCTTATGGTCATGCCGATGGACCTAAAGACCTGCAGCGGTACATTAAGGGCCTTCAATTGGCGCACCCCGGTGCGGTGGTTAAAGCTGGACCAGACCTGCGGCGCAATCCATTCCCTGCAACCAAGGGGAAGCTGGGAACCGTGTGGTCGAACAAGCGGTGGCCGACGGACGCACGAACGTTTCCGGGCATGCGGTGGTACGGCACCAACGACCCGCCGAAGACCCCTTCTCGGCCCACGCAGGGGAAGCAGAACGAGTCGGACGACGAGGAGCAAGATAGAAGGTGGCTCACTCCGCCACAGCCGGACCCAAATCTAGGGGCAGAAGTAGGTGCGCTCATCGGGGCCACTGTGGTAGGCGGTGTAGTGTGTCTCGTGACTATCGGTCTGGGGTGCGCGATGCAATGATGGCCGCCAGGCGTGAGTAACAGCGGATGCATTTGCCGTCGTCCTGTGGCCACGGTTCTGTTGCCGAACCGTGGCCACAGGCGCGCAGTCGCCATGTGCTTGAACGTGCCGCGAAGACGACATCCCGGAGCAGTCTTTGCCCCGTCTCGAGCCGATATCAGATCTCCTAATGACAGGTGCTGGCGAACGGTCGAACGAGAAGGTTGGCGATGATGATCCAGGCGCAGATTACCGCCCGGCTAGACAGTGAAAGCGAGTTCGTGGCGTTGTCTCGCTCGTGGATGACGGAGGCGCGAGCAAGGTTGTTCGCCGAATTGTCGCGTCGACTCGATGAGGGTGACGATTCGGTCTCTGGAGCGATCCTGAGAGTGGGGGCGCCTTCGCTGGGAGCGTGGCAATGGTCGGCCCCATATTCGAGCAAGGCTTTCGATGCGGTACTTGAGTCGCTGGCTGAAGGCCGAGGTGAAGGCACGGAGTGGATGGTGGACGATGCGATGAGTCTCGACTCGCTGTCATGCTCGTCGGCGATGGTGGGTGTTGACGTTGACGAAGCCTGGGGGTCCTGGGCCATCTTCAAGGTAGAAGCCGGCTTCCCTGGAAGTGCGACGCCAGTCGCAGTGCAGGAGGACCTCCTCACGTTCATCGCCGAGTTTGCTGACAAGGCAAGGGCGTCATTCGGAAACATAACGGATGACAACGAATACAGCAGAACGTCGCTCGAGGTCTTCCTGCCACGATTGATCGACGATGGCGTTCGTGAAAGTGGCAGCGTCCTGCGGGGCTACTCGTGGGTCACGGTATGTCCGCCCGCTCTGGTTGAGCGTCTTGGCGGATTCGCCGCGCTGAACAACACCGGAGCCTTCTACGAGGTCCGGCCGCTGGCCTACGGGGCCGCGCTACTTCGGTCCACCGATCGGCTGGAGCACTACGACCAGCCCGCCATGCTGAGGGTATTTGAGGCGCTGGCACCGGTGCTTCCTCAGGGTCAGCCGAGGAAGTTGCCTGTCTTTGAGGGACAGGTGACGCCTAGACTCGTGTATGCAGATGCGAAGGATTATGCCTGATGCGCGTTCGCGGCGAGATCGAGTCCGCGGCCACCACGTCTGCGGTCGCAGGCTGCGGCCGACGAGATCCTAAGAAGTCGTTGTAGGGCACCGACCCGCACGGCGACGCAGAAACACTGACAGATGAGTCGACGGGCACGACAACAACTGGCGAGTCCTGCCCGATGTCGCAGGTTCGTTCGACGTCTACGCATCCTGCCCAGTCAACACAGGTGCGACGACCGCGGCGACGTACACGATCAATCACTCCACCGGCGCTGCCACGAAGACCGTCGACCAGAAGGCCTGCACGGCGGCCACCCCGTGGGTCAATCTCGGTAACTATTCGTTCCCGAATGGTGTGGCGAAGACGATCACGTTGAAGCCGTCGGCTGTGGGTGTGGTGACTGCGGATGCGATCAAGCTGGTCTCGACCAGCCCGGTGGAGTCCCGGTCGTACACCTACAACTACGACCTGAACGGCCAGCAGACCGAGGTCAAGGACAACAACCCCAACGCCGCCACCGACACCTTCAAGATCACCACCGACAACCTTGGCCGCACCACGCAGGTGCAGGAGCTGAAGGGCGCCACCAACAAAGCGCAGACCGACTACACCTACGACCTCGACTCCAATGTCTTGTCCACCAACGCTCAACGCGAGGCGGACGCGGGCATCGGCAGCCCCGCGGTGGGGCGGTACACCGGCTACACGTGGGATGTCCGCAACCTGGTCGACACTGTCAAGGCTGGCGCTTCGCCGACGGGGACGTTGGATACCTGGAGCTACACCTACGACGGGCGTGGTCTGCGTTCGACGATCACCAAGCCCAATGGCAACCTGGCCACGTTCACCTATCACGAGGACGGGCTGCCGCGGATTCAGTCTGAGAAGACCAGCGGCAGCAAGCTGGTCTCGTCTCATTCGCTGCGCTACACCTCCGACGGTGATCGTTCGCAGGACGTCGAGAAGCTGCTCAAGGCGAACAGCTCGGAGTATCTGGATCAGGCGTCGAACTACTCCTACACCCCGGCTCGTCAGCTCGAGGCGGTCGTGAAGACCGGTGTGGAGAAGGGTGACAGCGAGTCCTACGAGTACGACGCGGCCGGCAACACCACGAAGCAGACGATCGGCGCGACGACCTCGACGATGACCTACGACCGCAACCGGCTGACCAAAACGGTCACCGGCACGACGACCCTGAACCAGCGTTACGACCCGTTCGGCCGCTCCACGACGTCGGATGTTGGTGCGCAGGTGGTGGAGCAGAACGCCTACGACGGCTACGACCGCCTGGTCCGCCAGCAAAGGTTCGACACCGCCGGCGCCCCAACGTTCACCCGCAACCAGACCTACGACGCGTTCGACCGCGTCACGAATCAGTCCGAAAAGGTCGGCGCCAACG
>NZ_SGXJ01000011.1 GCF_004216905.1 Kribbella sp. VKM Ac-2569 | reverse complement strand
GCGGTGTGCGTCCGATTCTTGAGAACTCAACAGCGTGCCGAAAGTCAATGCCGAAATTGAAGTATCCCCGTTCACAGGCATTGGGCATTTTCTTCACCCGGTCTCTTCGAGGCTTTGGGTGGTGGTTTGTCTGTGTTCTGTGGCGGATTCCTTTGAAATTAATACGGATGACAAGTCAGTTTGATTGTTTCTGATTCAAAGGATCACTCGATGTGTCGACTATCCAGTCTTTTGGCTGGTTGTCATATTTTTCAACGGAGAGTTTGATCCTGGCTCAGGACGAACGCTGGCGGCGTGCTTAACACATGCAAGTCGAGCGGTAAGGCCCCTTCGGGGGTACACGAGCGGCGAACGGGTGAGTAACACGTGAGCAACCTACCCTCAACTTTGGGATAAGCCTCGGAAACGGGGTCTAATACCGGATAATACTATGCTCCTCATGGGGTGTGGTTGAAAGTTCTGGCGGTTGGGGATGGGCTCGCGGCCTATCAGCTTGTTGGTGGGGTAATGGCCTACCAAGGCGTCGACGGGTAGCCGGCCTGAGAGGGCGACCGGCCACACTGGGACTGAGACACGGCCCAGACTCCTACGGGAGGCAGCAGTGGGGAATATTGCGCAATGGACGAAAGTCTGACGCAGCAACGCCGCGTGAGGGATGACGGCCTTCGGGTTGTAAACCTCTTTCAGCAGGGACGAAGCGAGAGTGACGGTACCTGCAGAAGAAGGACCGGCCAACTACGTGCCAGCAGCCGCGGTAATACGTAGGGTCCGAGCGTTGTCCGGAATTATTGGGCGTAAAGGGCTCGTAGGCGGTTCGTCACGTCGGGAGTGAAAACTCGGGGCTTAACCCCGAGCCTGCTTCCGATACGGGCAGACTAGAGGTAGGCAGGGGAGAGCGGAACTCCTGGTGTAGCGGTGGAATGCGCAGATATCAGGAAGAACACCGGTGGCGAAGGCGGCTCTCTGGGCCTTACCTGACGCTGAGGAGCGAAAGCGTGGGTAGCGAACAGGATTAGATACCCTGGTAGTCCACGCCGTAAACGTTGGGCGCTAGGTGTGGGGGACATTCCACGTCCTCCGTGCCGCAGCTAACGCATTAAGCGCCCCGCCTGGGGAGTACGGCCGCAAGGCTAAAACTCAAAGGAATTGACGGGGGCCCGCACAAGCGGCGGAGCATGCGGATTAATTCGATGCAACGCGAAGAACCTTACCTGGGTTTGACATATAGGGAAATCCTCCAGAGATGGGGGGTCCGTAAGGGTCCTATACAGGTGGTGCATGGCTGTCGTCAGCTCGTGTCGTGAGATGTTGGGTTAAGTCCCGCAACGAGCGCAACCCTCGTCCTATGTTGCCAGCACGCCCTTCGGGGTGGTGGGGACTCATAGGAGACTGCCGGGGTCAACTCGGAGGAAGGTGGGGATGACGTCAAGTCATCATGCCCCTTATGTCCAGGGCTTCACGCATGCTACAATGGCCGGTACAAAGGGCTGCGAAACTGTAAGGTGGAGCGAATCCCAAAAAGCCGGTCTCAGTTCGGATTGGGGTCTGCAACTCGACCCCATGAAGTCGGAGTCGCTAGTAATCGCAGATCAGCAACGCTGCGGTGAATACGTTCCCGGGCCTTGTACACACCGCCCGTCACGTCATGAAAGTCGGCAACACCCGAAGCCGGTGGCCTAACCCTTGTGGAGGGAGCCGTCGAAGGTGGGGCTGGCGATTAGGACGAAGTCGTAACAAGGTAGCCGTACCGGAAGGTGCGGCTGGATCACCTCCTTTCTAAGGAGCATTCGGCGCCGGCTCTTTGAGCTCGGTGCCTATTCATCACTGCTTGAGCATTCGTCTCAAGGTGATGGTGCTTCGGAATGTGGAACATTGACCATTAGGCCAGGAGTCTGTTCGAGCAAGCTAGTACTGCGATCCTTCGGGGTTGCGTGGAACGTGTGTGAGATCAGGTGAGTGGCCGAGGCGCGCTGTTGGGTCCTGAGGAATCGGGCCTGGCCAACAGGAACTTTGGTTTCTGGGGGTTGGGGTTGTTTCTTCTGGGTCACGGATGCACTGATCTTTGCGGATTGTGTGTGTCGGGTGGCTGGGGCCGGCTCTCACCAAACGTCTGGTGTTGAGGGTTCTGTGGGTGTGTTGTTTCCCTGCGGGATGTTCTTCTACTGGGTGGTGGTGGTTCAGGGTTGGTGTTCCTGCCCGTATTTTGAGAACTGTATAGTGGACGCGAGCATCTCTTTGTAGCGTAATTTTGTCTTTTGTTGTTTGTTTTTTGTGACAAGCTACTAAGGGCAATCGGTGGATGTCTTGGTACCAAGAGCCGATGAAGGACGTTGGAGCCTGCGATAAGCCCCGGGGAGTTGGCAACCGAGCTGTGATCCGGGGGTGTCCGAATGGGGAAACCCAGCTGGCATTCTAAAGCCAGTTACCAGTGCCTGAACACATAGGGTTCTGGAGGGAACGCGGGGAAGTGAAACATCTCAGTACCCGCAGGAAGAGAAAACAATAGTGATTCCGTGAGTAGTGGCGAGCGAAAGCGGATGAGGCTAAACCATGTGCGTGTGATAGCCGGCGTGCGTTGCGCATGTGGGGTTGTGGGAGCATTCTGACACTGATGCCGTGGTGTCGAAGAGTTATAAATCACTGTTGAAGTCGAATCTTCTGGAATGTTGAGCCGTAGTGGGTTATAGCCCTGTAGGCGTAAGACAGTGACTCTTGAGTGTTTTCCCAAGTAGCACGGGACTCTTGAAATCCCGTGTGAATCTGGCGGGACCACCCGCTAAGCCTAAATACTTCTTGGTGACCGATAGCGGACTAGTACCGTGAGGGAAAGATGAAAAGTACCCCGGGAGGGGAGTGAAATAGTACCTGAAACCGATTGCCTACAATCCGTCGGAGCATGTTCCTTGTGAATGTGTGACGGCGTGCCTTTTGAAGAATGAGCCTGCGAGTTAGTGGTGTGTGGCGAGGTTAACCCGTGTGGGGTAGCCGTAGCGAAAGCGAGTCTGAATAGGGCGCTTTAGTCGCATGCTCTAGACCCGAAGCGGAGTGATCTATCCATGGGCAGGTTGAAGCGTGGGTAAGACCGCGTGGAGGACCGAACCCACCAGGGTTGAAAACCTGGGGGATGACCTGTGGATAGGGGTGAAAGGCCAATCAAACTCCGTGATAGCTGGTTCTCCCCGAAATGCATATAGGTGCAGCGTCGCGTGTTTCTTACCGGAGGTAGAGCACTGGATGGTCTAGGGGGCTTACCGGCTTACCGAAATCAGCCAAACTCCGAATGCCGGTAAGTGAGAGCGCGGCAGTGAGACTGCGGGGGATAAGCTCCGTAGTCGAGAGGGAAACAGCCCAGATCACCAGCTAAGGCCCCTAAGCGATTGCTAAGTGGAAAAGGATGTGGAGTTGCCCAGACAACCAGGAGGTTGGCTTAGAAGCAGCCACCCTTGAAAGAGTGCGTAATAGCTCACTGGTCAAGTGATTCCGCGCCGACAATGTAGCGGGGCTCAAGCAATCCGCCGAAGCTGTGGCATTTACACTATTACCCGGCCAGAACTTGGTTCTGGTCCAGGTGTGTGGATGGGTAGGGGAGCGTCGTGCAGCGTGTGAAGCAGCCTAGTGATGGAGTTGTGGATGCTGCACGAGTGAGAATGCAGGCATGAGTAGCGAATGACGGGTGAGAAACCCGTCCGCCGGATGATCAAGGGTTCCAGGGTCAAGCTAATCTGCCCTGGGTAAGTCGGGACCTAAGGCGAGGCCGACAGGCGTAGTCGATGGACAACGGGTTGATATTCCCGTACCGGCATTAACACGACCCGACCGAACCCGCTGATGCTAAGCCAACGAAACCTTGATGTCTTCGGACGGAGGGGTGGAGTCGGTGACCCGAGGTGGTAGTAGGTGCATTGAGGAGTGACGCAGGAGGGTAGTCCAACCGCGGCGATGGTAGGCGCAAGCTGATCCGCGGGCAAGGTGGTAGGGCGAGGCATAGGCAAATCCGTGTCTCACATAGCCTGAGAGCCGAGGCGGACCCGTTCAGGGGAAGTGGATGATCCCATGCTGCCGAGAAAAACTTCGCAGTGAGTGTTAGAGCCGCCCGTACCCCAAACCGACACAGGTGATCAGGTAGAGAATACCAAGGCGATCGAGTGAACCATGGTTAAGGAACTCGGCAAAATGCCCCCGTAACTTCGGGAGAAGGGGGACCTGATCCGTTACACCACTTGCTGGTGGAAGCGGTGATGGTCGCAGAGACCAGGCCCAAGCGACTGTTTACTAAAAACACAGGTCCGTGCGAAGAAGTAATTCGATGTATACGGACTGACGCCTGCCCGGTGCTGGAACGTTAAGGGGACAGGTTAGCTGGTTTCGGCCGGCGAAGCTTTGAACTTAAGCGCCAGTAAACGGCGGTGGTAACTATAACCATCCTAAGGTAGCGAAATTCCTTGTCGGGTAAGTTCCGACCTGCACGAATGGCGTAACGACTTGGGCGCTGTCTCAACCATGGACTCGGCGAAATTGCATTACGAGTAAAGATGCTCGTTACGCGCAGCAGGACGGAAAGACCCCGGGACCTTTACTACAACTTGGTATTGGTGGTCGGTACAATTTGTGTAGGATAGGTGGGAGACTGTGAAACTCGGACGCCAGTTCGGGTGGAGTCATCGTTGAAATACCACTCTGATTGTTCTGGCTGTCTAACTTTGGTCCGTTATCCGGATCAGGGACAGTGCCTGGTGGGTAGTTTGACTGGGGCGGTCGCCTCCTAAAAGGTAACGGAGGCGCTCAAAGGTTCCCTCAGCCTGGTTGGCAATCAGGTGTCGAGTGTAAGTGCACAAGGGAGCTTGACTGTGAGACAGACATGTCGAGCAGGGACGAAAGTCGGAACTAGTGATCCGGCGGTGGCATGTGGGAGCACCGTCGCTCAACGGATAAAAGGTACCCCGGGGATAACAGGCTGATCTTCCCCAAGAGTCCATATCGACGGGATGGTTTGGCACCTCGATGTCGGCTCGTCGCATCCTGGGGCTGGAGTAGGTCCCAAGGGTTGGGCTGTTCGCCCATTAAAGCGGCACGCGAGCTGGGTTTAGAACGTCGTGAGACAGTTCGGTCCCTATCCGCTGCGCGCGCAGGAGACTTGAGAAGGGCTGCCCCTAGTACGAGAGGACCGGGGTGGACGAACCTCTGGTGTGCCAGTTGTTCCGCCAGGAGCACGGCTGGTTGGCTACGTTCGGGAGTGATAACCGCTGAAAGCATCTAAGCGGGAAGCACGCTTCAAGATGAGGTCTCCCACCGGGTTAACCGGGTAAGGCCCCCAGTAGACCACTGGGTTGATAGGCCAGAGGTGGAAGCACCGCAAGGTGTGGAGCTGACTGGTACTAATAGGCCGAGGGCTTGTCACACACCCATCATTGATGGAAACAGACTCTGAGACATTGTGTTTGTTGATAACAAGCCTGCGCTATAAAGTAACGATGTTCGCGTTCACTGTACGGTTCCCGGAATACGGTCAAACCCCAGCCATTGTGGCTCGTGTGTGTTTGATTGATATTTCTATAGAGTTTCGGTGGCCATAGCGTCGGGGAAACACCCAGTCTCCATTCCGAACCTGGAAGTTAAGCCCGCCAGCGCCGATGGTACTGCGACCGGGAGGTCGTGGGAGAGTAGGACGCCGCCGGACATTCACACTGTTAAGGGCCACCCCACTAGGGGTGGCCCTTAACATTTGTGG
>NZ_SGXJ01000010.1 GCF_004216905.1 Kribbella sp. VKM Ac-2569 | reverse complement strand
GTACTGCGACCGGGAGGTCGTGGGAGAGTAGGACGCCGCCGGACATTCACACTGTTAAGGGCCACCCCACTAGGGGTGGCCCTTAACATTTGTGGCCGTAATATTTCTGCACATCATTGCCGTCAGCCGGCCTTGCGTTCGGGCGTGTATGTCCACCAGGGCCGCGGCGGGTTGCCGTTCGCCTGGTCGACGGCGGACATGATCGTGTCCAGGAGACACGGATCGTGGCGTTGCTGGTCCCGTTCGCAGATCGTCTCGTAGATGTCGACGGGATCGCGCCCGGCCAGGTGGTCGATCTGCGTGATGTCGGCGCGTGCCAGGTAGTTAGCGACAGCTGGACCGACGTTCATGAGGCTGGTCAGGTCTGGATTCTCTTTCGGCATGCTTCGACGATGCCTCGGCAGCCGCCACCAGGTCTTGAACGAATCGGACGATCACGCCCGGGCAGGCAAGCGTGACCCGCGCAAGATCGACTCCAGGTCCTTGGAGGTTTCTGCCAACTGTTGGAGCTGTGCCCTCGGGTGACGCTCGAACGGTGACTGAGCGGTGCCTGCGCATCCTGGCGCTGTTCCGGTTCTGCTTCCCCGATGTCGAGGTACGGCTGGCCGGTGGGCGGGAGATTCATCTGCACGGGATGCAGGTGCTGGCGCCGGGCGGGGACGATCTGCGGCTGATCGCCGACGCCGGCTTCACGATCGAAGGGCTGGAGGAGGCGACGTTGCTGGTCGCCCGCCACGATCTGGTGACGTTGAGACATCGCGGTGCGGGCAGTGCCGCTCCCGCCGACTAGGCTCTCCGGATGGCTGGGATGGTGCTGATCGTCGGGTTGCCGGGTGCCGGCAAGACTTCTTGGGCTCGACGGATCGAGGAGGAGCGGAAGGCGCTGCGGTTCACGCCGGACGAGTGGATGGACGCCTTGTTCAACACGAACGAGGTCGACGGACGGCGCTGGGTGCTGGAGTCCGAGCTGCTCTGGGGTGTCGCGGCCAGGGCGTTGGCGCTCGAGGTGGATGTGATCCTCGACTACGGCTGCTGGTCGGAGGAGGAGCGAGATCTGTTCCGGACCCGGGCGCAGGCGCTCGGTGCGAGTGCGGAGATCGTCGTACTCGATCTGCCGTTCGAGGTGCTGTGGGAGCGGCTCGAGCGACGCAACGCGAACTTGCCGCAGGCGACGTTCCGCATCAGCCGGGAGGAGCTCATGGAGTGGAGCGCCAAGTTCGAAGTGCCGACAGCGGAAGAGCTGCAGCGTTGGGATCGGCAGCTCGTGGTGACGGACTAGCTATTCCTCGGGTGCGATGCCGACGAGCGCGGCTGCGGCGCAGATGTGGACCGGTGTGAGGTCGATCGGGGAGACCGGCGCCTGCAGAAGGGTGCCACGTTCGTACGGCGTGAGCGTGATGTCGATGCCGGGAGCGCCGGCCACCATGCCCCGCACGTACGTGAGCCAGCCCATCATCGGGATCCCGCGCCGGAAGACACCGGCCGCCGCGGCGAGCTCGGTGTCGGCGATGCTCGCCCACTGCGGTTCCCAGATTGTGACGACCGCGCGCAGCACCTGAGCGAAGCGTTCGGACTGCTGCAGCGCGTCCTCGTCGCTCCAGTGCAGCGTGAGCTGGTCCGAGACGGTCGTCATCGTGCCGCCCATGGACAGGTCGAACAGCCACGGCAATTCGCCGGTGCTCTGCAGGTGGAGACGCGTCGTACTCGTACCGTTCGCGAGCACCTTCGTCGTCGCCTCGACCATCTCCTGCAGCGGCGTGGAGCCGTCGGCCTCGAGGACGTGGTACCCCCAGCGCTCGTCCTGCGTCCAGATGTGGACGTCGGGGAACGCGACCGCCACCGCGGTCAGCGTCCGGCCGACCCGGAGCGCGCGGTGCTCGACGGACTCGTCACGATGCGGCCATTGGGCGCGCAGCAGCCAGGAAGCCATTCACGCCCTCCGATCATGATGAGGCGGCGGCAGCACTGCGCCAGGTCGTGACATAGTGCCGGATGCAGGCGACGGTACGCCGTCATACGACCGCTTGACCAGAGCTCCGCCTACTCGGCGTGAGCAGGTGCGGCGCCTCTCCGGAAAAGTCACCGGACCAGTCTGCTGCACCCCGTGGTCAAGGGGCAGCACCGGGGTCCGATTTTGGTAACAACACATCGAAATCTGGACAAGTGTCAAGCTCAGCCCGGCGGAGTCGCCGCCACCAGGGCCCCCAGAGCGCTCGCCTGCGTGCGCCAGTCACGCGTGCCGCCACTCGCCCAGCGCTGACCGAGACGGTTCAGTGAGTCGCGGTCGTTCCGCCAGATCGAGTCGGCCTGCTGCTGGGCATAGGTCCGGTACGACGCATCGCCGGTGGAGTCCGCCAGGTCCATGAAGTACCGCATGAAGATGCCCTTGAACTGCTTCTGGTTGTCATCACAGGTGCTGGCCGGATCACAGCTCTCGGTGAGGATCCCGCCCGGGCTGAGCGAGGACATCGCCGCGTCACCCAGCTGCCGAGCCCTCGCGAGGAGGGAGCTGTCTCCGGTTGCCCGCCACAGTTCCAGCGCGCCGCCGATCGCCAGGCCCTGGTTGTACGTCCACACGGTCTGGCCGTTGTTGGTGCACGCACCGGTCACACCGTCGTTCACCAGGTTCGACGAGTTGATCATCCCGCTGCCAACGAACCAGTTCCACGCCGCGTTTGCCCGCTGCAACCAGACGGTGTCGCCGGCCAGCCGATTGTGCAGCGCCGCGGTCATCCGGATGTAGAGCCCGTTCGTCACCGCGTTCTTGTACGTGCGCTCGCGGTCCCACCACACCCCGCCGCCACACGTGCTCGTGTCCCAGTACCCCTGGACGTAGTTGGCGATGGTGACCGCCATATCCAGGTACCGACGGTCGCCGGTCAGGTCGTACGCCTCGATCCACGCGATACCCCACCATTCGGTGTCGTCGATCGCGCGACTGATGAAGTTCCCCTCCAGCGCGTCACCGCTCTTCTCGCCGGCCGGGAACACTCCCTTGTTCTTCTCGAACACCTCGTTCACGATCCAGCGCAGATCGGTACGGCGGGTGCGCTGCTGGTAATCCATCAGCGTCGTCACCGCCACCGCGGAGTTCCACCAACTCGACAGCCACCACGCGGTGTGCGGCTGGTACGAGTACATCAACGCGTCGGCGGCTGCACCGGTCCGGTCGGACGCCGGCCGCGCCCACGACGTACAGCTGCCGTTCTGGCTTTCGACGGCTCGCCCGCACGCTCGGACCGCGCCGCCGTACAGCTTGGAGACTGGGTCGGCCACAGCGTAGAGACGGGTTGTGGCTGCACCAGCGCCGGAGGCGACGCTGGTCCGGCCGAGTGATGAGCCGTCGGGCCACGACGCGCCTTCGTCCCAGGAGCGATCGAGCCAGATCTCGTCGCCTCCCGCGCCGTTCTCCAGAGCGCCCCAGGCCATCCCGCGATTGTCGATATGCAGCGAGATCCGCCGGTTGGACAGCGTGGTCGACGGCACCGGCTGGTTGTCGCCGGACGGGCCCGAGCTACCGTCACAGGCCGCTGCGCAGACCGCGGTGTGGACCCAGGCGGTGCAGTCGACGCCGGCCGCATCACCGCAGGCGCGGATCAGGCCGCGGCGGTGCCCGGCTGGGTCGGCGAGGTTGTACATGAGCGTTCGCGTGCCGGTCCACCCGGACGGGATCGAGGCCTTGCCGAGCAGGCCGTCCCAGGTCTCGCCACCGTCCCAGCTGCGGTCCAGCCAGACCGCGTCGTTGGTGGACCCGTTGTCGATGCTGCCCCACGCCATCGCGTCCTTGTCGGACACGTGCAGTACGACGCGACGCCCGTTGATCACCTTCTCCGGTACCGGGAACGTCTCCTCCTGCGCCTTCGAAGGATCGAGCGTGTCGCACGAGACCGAACAAACCTGTGCTGCCAACGGCTGCGCGTCGGCGGGGATCGCGGGCGCCAACGTCAGCACGAGGACGAGAGCCAAGAGAACTCTCATGTCAGCCTCCGAGTCCGGGCTGGTCGGCCCACGTCGTGTCGGCGTCGTACGAACCGCCGCCGTCCCACGGGTTGGCCCCGCCGACGGTGGCGATGTAGACCAGCTCGCTCGCGTGCCGGACGTAGTACGTCGGGTAGTTGATCGACTGCAGTGACACGTTGCCGGCGCCGCCGGCGCGTGGTGGCTGGGCGCAGAACGTGGCGTCCTTGCGGAAGGTGTCGGTGCCGTCGTTGGACGCCTTCTGCAGCCGGTAGTTGCTGTGCCGGAGGTACTGGCCCGGGAAGTTGAGCGACTCGAGAGAGTAGCAACTGCTCTCGGCTAGGCCGGCTCGGATCACGAAGCTCGCGTCCTGGCGGTCCGCGAGCGCCGAGTTCGCGTCGATCACGTCGGTCCGGGCCAGCCCGTCGCGATGCCGCAGTACTCGATCGGTGAAGCCGGGCGTGGTTACGCGGAACGTGCGGGTCTGGCCGACAGCGAGGTCCGCACCGCTGCGCCACCAGGCCGGGACGAGGTTCCAGGTCGCGTCGTCGCGGTACGAGCCGCCGGTGTCGGTGTCCAGCCAGACCTCGGAGTTGCGATGACGCAGGTAGTACCCAGGCCGGGCGGCGGACTCCAACGACGTACCGCCGCCGCTCAGACCGGGATGCGTGCAGAACGTGGCGTCGGCTGCGTTCGGGTTGGCTTCCTTGTAGATCCGAAGGTCACGCTGGCGCAGGTACTGGCCGGGGAAGTTGCGCGACTCGAAGGAGTAGCAGCTGCTGTTGGACAGCCCCGGCCGGACCCAGAACGTCGCGTCCTGCTTGAGCGTTTGGTTGCTGCCGGCCTCGACGACCTCGGTGTTTGCGACGCCGTCGATGTGCCGCAGGTAGCGGTTCGTGTACGTCGGGGTTGTGACGCGGAACGAGACCAGCTTGCCGGTCGGTAGCGTCGTACCGTTGGCGGCGGCCAGCACCTGCTGGTTGACGGCCCGCACCCGCGCGAAGTCCATCTTCTGCACCTGGCGGTCGTAGGTGTAGAAGCCGTTGATCTCGTCCTCGACGTCGGTCGGCTCCGTGTAGACCGAGCCGGACAGGCCGGAGCCGGTGATCAGGTCCGGCAGTTGGCTGGTGATCTGCCCGTACCGCGTCGTCAGCGCATCGCTCGTCGGGAGCATCTCGTACGCGAAGCTGTTGCCGCTCGGCCACTCGTGACCGGCGACGTGCAGACCGAGTCCGCCGTACTCACCGAGTTGCAGTACGCGCGTCGTCGACGGCGCCCGCGCGATGCCAGGACCGACGTACATGTGATCGTCGATGACGTCGCCGTTGCCGGGATCCGGATCGGAGTCGCAGCAGTTCGAACCGGAGTTGTGGTTCACCAGCCTGCTCGGGTCGAGGCTCTTCACGAGGTCGGCGATCCGGCCGGCCTGGAACTCGCCCCAGCCCTCGTTGAACGGGATCCACTGGGTGATCGACGTGATCTGCTTGTGGCTGTCGACCATCCGCCGCAGCTCGGACTCGTACCGCGCCTCGCCGGTCGTCGAAGCGTTGCGTCCGGCAACCAGCGACGGCATGTCCTGCCAGACCATCAGCCCGAGTTTGTCCGCCCAGTAGAACCAGCGCGCCGACTCGACCTTGATGTGCTTGCGGACCATGTTGAAGCCGAGCGCCTTCTGCTGCTCCAGATCGAACCGCAACGCCTCGTCGGTCGGCGCGGTGTAGAGGCCGTCCGGCCAGAATCCTTGGTCGAGGGTGCCGAGCGCGTAGACGAACTTCCCGTTCAGCGTCGGCCGGAGGAAGCCGCCGAGCATCGCCTTGCCGACGGAGCGCATCCCGAAGTACCCGCCGACCGAGTCGTTGCCCATCGTCACGCGGAGGTCGTAGAGGAACGGGTCGTCGGGCGACCACAGACGCGCGTTCGGTACGGCGATCCGGAACTGCGTCCCGCTGACGCCGCTCGCTTCGCCGACAACCTGTCCGCCGGACAACACCTGGGTGTGCACCGGTTGTCCTGAAGTTGGCGCCTGCACGGTGAGGTCGAGGCCGCCGGCGGCGACGTTCGGGATCGTGTCGAGCCGGGTGATCCAAGTGGGTTGCGTCGGCTCGATCCAGACGGTCTGCCAGATGCCGGACGACGGCGTGTACCAGATGCCGCCGCGGTTCACGCGTTGCTTGCCGAGCGGGATGTCCTCGGTGTCGACCGGTGCCCAGACACCGACGACGATGTCGTTGCTCCCGGCCCGCAATGCCGAAGTGATGTCGTACGAGAACGCGTCGTACCCGCCCTCGTGCGTGCCGAGCAGCGTGCCGTTGACCCACACCTTCGACTGCCACATCACCGCGCCGAAGTTGAGTTGCACGTGGCGGCCCGACCAGCCGGCCGGGACGGTGAACGTGCGCTTGTAGTACATCCGGTTCTCGTGGCGCTGGATGCCGGAGAGCGCGGACTCGATCGGGTACGGGACCAGGACCTCCTCGGGCAGCGCCCCGGTCGGCGGGTTGTTCAGGTCGCTCGTCGGTGCGAACTGCCAGACACCGTTGAGGCTCTGCCACTCGGTCCGCGTCAGCTGCGGCCGCGGGTACTCAGGGAGCGGATCGGTCACCGACACCTGGTTGGTCCACGGCGTGGCCAACGGCGGTGGCTTCGGGGTGAACGCGCTCGCTTCAAGCGGTGTCAGGAGTACGGCGAAGAGGGCGAGGACTGTGGTCAGCAGCAGGAATCGTCGCGACAGCATGGGGGATCTCCCTGGGGCGGTAGGAAGAGAGCGCTCTCACCTGGTGAGTATGCGGGCCCACGGAGCGAGGTCAAGACCTCGCCTGATTGTTTCTGTCGGAAATTGTCGGACTACGTGAGCGTCGGCGAGGCCAGTTCCAGCGTCGGCGTCGAACCGCGGTACGACGTCATCCACTCGCGGAGCAGCTCGACCCGGGCCGCGTTGTCCTCGTTGCCCTTCACCACCGGCGCCTGGTTGTACGGCATGGTGTCCGAGCTGCGCCGGAGCTTGACGTACAGCCGGGACGAGGCGAGCGCGTACCGCTCCATGTCGTCCTGGAGCGCGCCGATCACGGTGATGTTCCGGTCGCGACCGATCTGCTCGAACAGTGCCACCGCCTCGCGACGGTGCTGCGAGCCGAGGTTGCGTCCGAGCTCGTCGAGGATCAGCAGCAGCGGACGGTCGGAGCCGCCG
Source organism: Kribbella sp. VKM Ac-2569 (assembly GCF_004216905.1). Classification (GTDB taxonomy): domain Bacteria; phylum Actinomycetota; class Actinomycetes; order Propionibacteriales; family Kribbellaceae; genus Kribbella. Next base: position 142,404 of record NZ_SGXJ01000010.1, on the reverse strand, counting down.
GCGAGCGCGGCCGCGCACACCAGCTTCACCGCCTTCTCGTCCATCTGGGCGGTGTTGCCCTTGACGTTGAACGCGGAGAACGGGCCGCCCTCGGACCGGCGCCACTTCGGCGTGACCGTCCAGCGCCACGGCTTGTCGGGCTCGGCGGGCGGATCGGGCTCGGGAAACTCGAGCTTCGCGCCGTACCCGCCGTACTGCTGGTCGAGGCGGTCGAACTCCTGGGACACCAGGCGCAGTCGTGCCTTGATGCCGTCGGCGAGCGACGCGCGGTGGGCGCGGGCCGTGCTCTCCGCTTCGCCGAGGCCTTCGCGGGCGCGTTCGAGCGCGGCGTTCCGCTCGGCGCGCTGGCTGGCGATCTGCTGTTGCTGCAGGCTGTCGAAGGTCTCGTGCTGGGCGAGGTGGCTGCTCAGCGTGCGTTGCAGCGCCGGCACCAGGCCGACGCGGTCGCCCAGGGTGCCGTTCGTCCAGCCGTCCGGGCCGTTCAGGATCTCCCACAGCTCGGTCGGGATCTCTTCACGCGATCGGGCGTTCGGGAAGCAGCGGCGGATGACGTCGTCGAGCTGCGTACACGCCTGGTGGTTCCAGTCGGCCGTCGTACGGCGTTGCGCGTCGTCGGGCAATCCGAGGATGAACTCCTCAGCTTCCGCGGGCGTCCCGCCCCAGGCCGTGGTCCGGGTGGTGAGGTCGAGCGTGGTCTGCTCCTCGCGCAGCGCGAGGCGGCGGCCGGTCAGCTCGTCGAGGATCCGGTCGTGGTCGCGACGGGTCGCTTCGAGGTTCTTCAGCCGTTCGTCGCGGACGAGTTGCTGGCCGGCGGCGGTCTCGGCGGACTCCTTCGCCGCCTGCAGTTGCGGCGCGAGCGCATCGCGGTCGGTCTCGTGCCGGTCGACGGTCTCGCGGAGCGCGAGGATCTGCTCCTGCACCGAGTCCGCATCGGCGAGCGCGCGTGCGGCCGCCGTACGACGCTCGGCCTGTTCTACTCGCGATCGGGCCTGCTCGAGTGCCGCGGAAGCTTCGCCACGTACTTCGATTGCCGCCTCCACGCGGCGGCGAGCGGCCTCGATCCGCGCGGTCCGGCCGGTGATCGGCTCGTCGAACTGCCCGACGGCCACCACACCGGCGACATCGTCGATGTTGTCCTTGGTCGCGCGCTCGCCGATCGCGGCGAAGAACGCATCCAGCACGAACCGCTTGTCGGCCGACTTCGGGCCGCCCATCTTTGAAGAGCTCCGCGTGGAGCTTTTGGCGCCGGGCCGATTTGCCAGCACGAGCACGAATCCCGCGTACCCGGCGTCGGCCAGCGCCGTCGATGCGACGGTCGCATCGACCGCGTCGATGACGACCGCCTCCCGGTACGGCGCCAGTCGCGGCTCCCACTCGGCTCGATCGGCTTCGGCTAGCTCGGTGATGTCGGTGAGCGCGCCGCACTCGATCCCGGCGTTGTCCAGGACCTGCTGCTGCGGCGCGGAGACCGTCTGACCGCTCTCGGCCTCGCGCAGCTCGGCCGTCGCGTGGTCGACTGCGGAGCGTGCGGCGTGGTCGCGGCCGATGTGCTCCTCGAGCACCGCGCGAGCCTCGTCCTGCTCCTCACCGGCCGCCGTCAGATCGCGGCCGTCTGCCGAACGGCCCGCTTCCAGCAGCCGCCGGTGCTCCTGTCCGAGGCGCTCCAGTTGCTCCCGCACCGACCGTTGCGCCAGGTCGAGCTCCCGGTCGCGAGCGTCGAGCTTGTCCCGCTCCTGGCGGGTCAGCTGGACGTCCCGGAGCATCCCCTCCTCGTTGCCAAAGGCATCGATATCGGCTTCGATCGCTTCCTTCCGAGCCTCCTGCTCGGCGACCCGCTCGTCGAGAACCGTCAGCTCCTGAAGGATCTCGTCGTTCCGCGCGGAGCCGTCAATTAAGTGCCGCGCCGAGCGCGCCTGCCAGGATTCCTTCGCCGCGGCGAGCGCTTCACGTGCTGCAGCGCGCTGCAGGATGCCGGCCTCGACGGTCGCCATCTCCTGCTCCCAGCGCTGCAGGTCGGCGGTCGCCTGCTTGGTCGCCTCGCGCTGGGTGTGCTCGGCGGAACGGTGCGCCTGCTCCTGCTCGAGCTCGTGGTCGAGACCGGTGAGCGTCGCGATCGCGTTGAAGATCCGCGCCGGGCCGAGCTCGTTGAGCGGCTCGGCGAGCAGGTTCGCAGTCGGGCTGGAACGCACCGACGTCGACAAGAACGAGACACACCGGACCTGACCGCCGTACAGCACCTGGGAGAGCTTGTTGGCGTGGAAGTCGGTGCGGCCGTTCGAGTGCGGGAGCGTGGCCCACAACGCGTCGGCGCCGGCGGCCCGCTCGGCCTCGGTCGCGCCGTACGGGATGTGCAGGCCCTGCTTCCAGCGCAGGTCGATGTACGACGCCTTGCGGTTGATGCGGATCCAGACGGTGATCGCGGCCGCCTCGATCGCGTCGAGGTCGCTGAGGTCGGGGTCGGAGAAGACGCCGACGATGTAGCCCCGGTCGACGTTCGACCAGTTGCCTTCCTGGCCGGCCGCCTCGGCGGTGAACAGCAGCTCGGCCGCGCCGGGCGCGCCGCTGGTCAGGCGCCACTGGTCGTCGGCGTGCAGGAGGCTGAGCGCGGCGATCCAGGACGACTTACCTGCGCCGTTCGAGTCGGTCGGGCCCTGGCCGGCGACCGTGATCAGACCACGGCCGATCATCGGGATCGGGTGTGTCGACAGACGGGACAGGTCGACGACCTGCACACCGAGCAGCACCTTCGACCCCAGGATGTCGAACGGTCCGTCCTCAGTGCTCATGCATCTTCTCCCGTTGTCATGCTGACTTCTGCTGGGACGCCGTTGCGGGCGCGGATGGCCTCGGCGATCGGACTGGCCGGGGCGGCGGCGAGGATGAGCTGATCCTGCAGGCGACGACGTGCGGCCGGTGTCAATCGCTGCAGCTGCGGACCCGGGATGTACGACGGACCGCCCGAGTGATCGCCGGACAGCTGGATCAACCCCGCAGCGCGCAACCGCTGCAGGGCAAGGCGCCGCTCCTCGCCGCTGATTCTGGTCGTCCGCAGCTCGTCGACCGTCGTGGGTCGTGCCGACTTCCAACTGTCGCCGGTCAGAATGCCTTCGCTGCGGGGGATCGCGACGGAGTGGATCAGCACGAGCACCAGCACCGCGCGGTCGATGGCGGACAACGGCTGCCAGCCTTGAGCCACGAGGCTGGCGGCGATGTCGTCGTCGTACCCAGCGGTCCAATGGGTGCCGTCGACGTGGACGAGGGTCCGGCCGATGAGCTTGAGCATGCGCTGCACCTGGCGGCGCAGGGTGACGTCGCGGAGACCGGCCAGCTGCACTTCGGCGACCGGGTGCGCGGCGTACTGCACTGCGCTGAACGCAGCGAGCACCTCGTCGCGGGAGCGGTCGCTGAGGTCCTGGAGCAGAGGGTCGAACAACGCGTGCTGCTCAGTCATCCGCTTCCTCCTCGTCGGCGGACCGAGCAGTCGCGTCGGGGAGCGCGGTCTCGGAGACCGGCTCGGCGACAGCCTGCGTGGACAGGACCGGCGGGGGCGGTTCGGGGAGATGGCGGCAGAGGTCGCGGAGGGTGGACAGGTCGGCCGCGGTCCAGGTGATGACGCGCGGGCCGAGGCGGACCTCGCCGGCCTTGTCGTCCCACAGGAGCCAGTGCGTGGCGTGCAGGCGGCGCAGGCTGCCGATGATCAGGGTGAGGTCGCTCGACTGCTCGGGGCGGCCGCGCATCCCGGCGTACACGGACCTGATCTGCGCGAGCGTGCCCCTCGAACCGGGCCAGGCCGGCGCGCTGCGGTCGGTCCAGCAGCAGGCGACGCAGATCGCGAGGATGCGAGCCGTTTCGTTCGGCTGCTCGACGGCGACCGGGGGAGCGTCGAGCTCGTCGAGCACGCCATGACCTGCGCCCGACGGGAGCGTCGGCACCAGCCAAACCGCTGACCCGTCCGGTGCCGCGGCTCGGGTGAGACCGGCGACGGCCGGCGTGTCCGGGTCGACCTCGAGCGGGCCCGCGGACTGCACCTTCGCCCACCACAACGCGTTGTACAGCCGCCGCTCGACCGCTTCGGTGCTCATCGAACCACCCGGCGGAACACGCCTTCGGTCGCCCACGGCGTACCCGCGGTGGGATCGATCCGCATGCCGTCGGACCACACCAGCTCGTAGTCGAGCTCGTCGTGCAGATGCGCCGCCGTCAACTCGGCGAGCACGCGGCGCGCGGTGATCCAGTCGCCTGCCTCGTCGATGACCTCGACGATGTCGACGGACGGGCGCCCCGCCAGCACTCGCTCGGCCTCGCCACGCAGGTCCTCGCGGTCCGTCGCGGCGGCGGACTCCGGAGCATCAGCGTCGGCGGTCGGACGTGGCGGCGCCATCCGTGCGGTGCCGCTGCGACGTCCTGTTTCTACTGCCTCGACCATCGTCTGCGCGGAGAAGTCCGGTGCGGCGGCGTCGAACAACAGACCATCGAGTACGGCGGCCAGCGTGTCGGGCTCGCTGCTCCTGGAGAAGGTCAGCCAGGTCTCGATGGGCAGGATACCGAGCGCCCGCGTCGTGCCGGCGCGCTCGACCAGGCGGCCGGCGGCGAGCTGGACAGCGTCGGCGTACGCCGCCAGCGCCATCCGGAGCGAGGTGCAGTCGCGGTGCAGCTCAGGCCAGCGGTCCAGGACCAGCCGGTGGACCTTCTCGGCCTGCTCGATCAGGCGCTCGTTGCCCCAGGCGAGCTGGGCGTTCTCCCGGAGCTGGGCAGTGGTGCTGGTCGCGACCAGGATGGCGAGCTCGTTGCCGAGCAGGCGGAAGACCTTGGTCAGGCGGCCGATCGAGGCCTTGCCGTCGTCGGCCGTCGCCTGCGGGTCGCTGACGCTGTGCGCCTCGAGGGTGAGCAGCTGGTGTAGCTCGCCCTGGCCGCCCTGGACGGACATTCGCCGCAGGAACATCAGCATCACGTACGGCGCGAAAGCGGCGCGGTGGCGCAACTCGTTCGGACGGTCGACGAGTTTGGTGATCGCGCCGTACTGCCGGAGGACGTCGAAGCGGCGGACGATCACGTCGTGCGGATACGCCCGGCAGGCGAGGGTGGCCTGCTCCACGGTCAGACCGTCGCTGCCGGCCTCGGCGAACGCGTCCAGGATCGCCTGGTCGGCGTCCAGCAGGTCCGGATCGACGATCATCGCGCCGGCCTCGCGGGCGAGCACGGCGAACACCTGACGGTAGACACGCAGCACGGCCGCGTCGGCCTCGGCGTCGAGCAGTGTCGCGTCCATCCGCACTCCCTCCCGGGTGCTAGCAACAGCAACAAGAAAAGGACTCTAACCACCCGCACCGACAGACCAAAACTCGCCCGCCACCGGCCTGTGGAAAACCGGATGACGGCGGATGCGCGGCTGCTTACCATCCGAGGTGTGATGAGAATCCTTGGCTGACGCGGTCGATAGGCCGCGTCAGTACCACGGCACCTGATGGGTGTCGCCCCGCCGGTGCGGGCCCTGTCGCAGGGTCCCCGGCGCGCTTGCTGATTCTCTCCTTACGGAGCTTGCACATGACTGTGCACCCCTTTTATCCGGGTCTCCTGTCTGATGTGTGGGTCAGTTTCGGCCGGGCAGGGGTGGTCGGTAGCCGCCGAGGGTGAGCATGGCCAGGGCGATGAGGGCTTGTGGGTCTTTGAAGCCGTAGGCGGTGCGGGTGATGAGCCGGATCTTGGTGTTGACCGCTTCGACGCGGGCGTTGGTGAGGCCGTGGTCGAGGCTGGCGTGGATGGCGGGTAGGTGTCGTTTGATCCTGCGGCCGAGTTCGACGAACACGTCGATGCGGCAGCGTTGGACCCAGGTCAGCCAGCGTTGGAGGGCGTGTTTGCCGTCGGTGCCGCCGAGTTTGAACACGTGGCGGAGGCCTTCTTTGAGGAGGTAAGCGCGGTGCAGGCGCGGGCTGGAGGTGGCGATCCAGGCGAGTTGGGCGGTTTGTTTGGTGGTGAGGTCTTCGGGGTTCTTCCACAACGCCCACCGTGACCGCGCGATGGTCTGGGCGTCTCCGCGGGAGGCGTGGTAACGGCCCCCGGCCAGGTCGCCGATCTGGCGGGTGCCGCCGGCGGCGCGGCGGGCGATGTTCCAGGTCTCACGCCGTACCTCGTCCAGGCATTTGGTGGCCCAGGACACGAGATGGAACGGGTCCGCGCACAACACCGCCTGCGGCGCCTGCTTGGCGACCACGCCGGTGATCCAGCTGGCCCCATCGGCCGACACGTGCGTCAACGCCTCGGCGCGATCGGGTCCGAGGGCGTCAAAGAACCTGGCCACGGTCGCGGCGTCGCGACCCGGCTGCGCCCACACCAGATCCCCCGAATTGTGGTCGACCACCACCGTCAAATACTGCTGGCCCTTGCGGTAGCTGACCTCGTCGATCCCGACCCGGGCCAGCCCGTCGAGCCGGTCGCGGGCCGCGTCCACGTCGGCACACACCCGCTTCACGATCGCCCCGACCGTGCGCCACGAGATCCGCATCAACTGCGTCACCGCCGTCTTCGACGTCTGCGTGGCCAGCCACGCCACCTGGTCGTCGAACATGCGCGTATGCCCAGCGTCGTGACGGGCCCACGGGACATGCGCGACCACCACCCCGTGCTCGGGGCAGGCCACCCGCACCGACTCGGCCTCCACAAACAGCCGGACCACACCCAGGTCCAGCCCCCGCCACCGGCGCCGCTCCCCACGCCCCAGGTCATAACCCGAGCAACGGCGCCGGCACCGCCCACACCGGCCACGCTCCCGGGCCACCGGCCGCACCGACACCACCACGACCAACCCGACCCGGTCGAACACGACGTCCTCCACGACCGTCTTCTCAACCCCCAAGACCGCACGCCATAAACTGTCCGCACGCACGCCGTTCTCCAGTCCACCAGGTTCCTGTTCCTAGACAGCTCAGAAACCTAGACAGAGAACGGCGTGCGCCACTCCAGGCACGCTCAAATCACCCACACATACAGCACAAGAGCCCTTTATCCGCTCTATTGGCGCTCAACACCCCCGTGTCCGTGACCTGCTCGCGCTGCGTAAGGACGGTTCACCCGGCCGGATCATGGTCGAAGGCACCTGGGAACACGAACGCCTCCTCACCACGACCGCCACCGTCGAAACCTTCTTCTGGTGCCCTGAGGCTGGTGCGACCGACGTCGCCCGGATCGCCGACCGCGCCACCGAGGTCTACCGGATCTCGGAGAAGCTGCTCGCTCGCCTGTCCCGCAAGACCCGCTCCGACGGCCTGATCTCGATCGCCCGGGTCCCGGAGTGGCGGCCGCAGACGTTCCGCTTCACCAGCCGCTCGCTGGTCCTGGTGGCCGACGGTGTCGAGTACGCCGGCAACCTCGGCACCCTGATCCGTACGGCGGACGCCGCCAACGCCGACTGCCTGGTCCTGACCAGCCGCCGCGCCCGCCCGACGCACCCCGCCGTGTACTCCGCGAGCCGCGGCACCGTCCTCTCGACCCCGATCGTGGAGTTCGACGACATCCCGTCAGCGGCCGCGTGGCTGCGGAGCCACCGGTTCCGCGTTCACCTCGCAGACCCGGCCGCGACGGGTACCTACCGAGTTCCGCAGTACGACGGCCCGACCGCGTTCGTCGTCGGTTCGGAAGGCTCGGGGTTGTCGCGGGCGTGGCACGACGAGGGTTTCGACGCGGTGTCGATCCCGATGCTCGGTCAGGCGGATTCGCTGAACGTCGCGCTGTCGGCCGGGATCCTGCTGTTCGAGGCGCGGGCTAGGAAGGAAGGTTGGTGACTCGATGGAGTGGCCAGGCAGAATGGCACGGCAACCGAGCAGAAGGAGCCAGTCGTGCCGTTCGAGCCAGGCGAGGTCGTCGCCCCGTCCGATCCGCGCATCGTCCTGGAAGGACAGTGGGGACAGCAGCCCGGCGTGGCGATCACCGTCAACTCCGGGTCGCGGATCTCGTTCTCGTACGCCGGTGAGCGGCTGCAGTTGCTGTTCGACACCGACGGGCTGACCGTGGCGCCGCACCTGTGGATCACGGTCGACGACGGCGAGCCTTCGCTGTATGTGCTCGACGGACCGGTCATCGAGTTGTCGGCGCCCGACGGCAGGCACCAGGTGTCGCTGGTGGTGAAGGACGTCAACGAGCACGTCAACCGGTGGAATCCGCCGTTCGAGTGCGCGGTCGTGTTCGCCGGCCTCGTGCTCGACGTGAGGTCGGCGCTACGGCTCAGTGGCCGTCCGAGCGGTCCGCGGATGGAGTTCTACGGTGACTCGATCACGCAGGGCGTGCGGTCGCTGAGCGAGCACCCGGAGTCGGAGGGAGCTGACGGTACGACGTCGTACGCCTATCTGACCGCACGCGCGTTCGGTGCCACGTCGTACCAGGTCGGGTTCGGGAGCCAGGGGATCAGCAAGCCGGGGAACGGCGAGGTGCCGGCCGGGGTCGACTCGTTCGGGTGGAACTTCGCCGGCTCGCCGGCCGAGCGGGTCGAGCCGTCGGACGTGGTGGTGATCAACCTCGGCGTGAACGACCCGACGCTGGAGACCGAGGAGTACGCCGATTACGTACGCCGGGTGCGGGCGGCGTACCCGGCCGCGACGATCGTGTCGCTGACCCCGTTCAACGGCAAGCACGCGGACATGATCCAGGCCGCGGTGAAGTCCCTCGACGACCCGAACCTGGTCTGCGTCGACTCCACCGGCTGGATCACCGAAGACGACTGCACCGACCAGGTCCACCCCACGGTCGCAGGCCACACCAAAATCGCCACCCACCTGATCCAGGCCCTCGAAGAACAAACCTCTCTCCGCCGCCCGGCCTAACCCCACGCCCCGCCAACCCACCGGCCGACGTACTAGGAGGGTTTCTGGGCCGCGGGAGCACATTTCCCTCCTAGGTCCCGCTCTTCCTTCTATTTATGACAGAAACGGGCGGTGCGCAACAGACTGTTTTTTCGGCGTTCCGGGACCGCAGACTGGGGGCGGCGAGAGGAGCGGGGTTGTGGTGACGGCGGGCGATGTCGAGGTGGCGACCGATTGTGTAGTGGGGGCGCTGCGGCCGGCGGTGGAGGCTGATTGGGGAGTGCGGGCCGGGACGATCGAGTGGAGTTGCCGGAAGACGGCCGAGCACATCGGGCAGGCGCAGCTGCATTGGGCGTCGCAGCTCGCGGTGGGTGCGCGAACGCAGTACGTGCGCTGGTCCGCGCAGGCACAACCGCTCGCTCCGCCGGCTGGCGTACTCGATTTCGTCGAAGCCGCGGGGCGGATCCTCGCGTCGGTCGTGCGCGCGAGCCCGGCGGGGACCCGGGCGTTCCATCCGTGGGGGATCGGCGATCCGGAGGGCTTCGCCGGAATGGCGTGTGTGGAGCTGCTCGTCCACAGCCAGGATCTCGCGGAAGGCCTGGGCTGCACGCTCGATCCGCCCGCCGACCTGTGCGATCGCGTCCTCGCACGGCTGTTCCCTCATGAACCACGCGCAGCTGACGACCCTTGGCTCGAACTGCGTCGACTGACCGGCCGTACGACGGTGGCGGGCACACCGGCACCCGCCTCATGGAAGTGGCGCCCGACCCCACTCGCCGAACCCTGGGACGCGAACCCGGACCCCGAACCGATGCCGTTCGTCCCTCTGACCGCGGCAGGATAGTCAGATGGCGTTCGAGACTGTGGACGAGTACATCGCGTCGTTCCCCGCGGAAGTCCGCGAGGTGCTCGACGAGGTACGCCGTACTATCCACGCCGCCGTACCCGATGCGGGCGAGAAGATCAGCTACCAGATGCCGACGCGGCCCTGACCAAAGCCCTAACCCCCTACCGCTCCGGCAAAGGCACCCTCAAATTCCCCCTCAACAAACCGATCCCGTATGACCTCATCACCCGCGTGGCCGAGGCGTTCGTGCGTCAGCGGTAGACAGGAGCGATCGCTTGGGCGAGGGCGAGGATCGACGCCGTCCGTAGCGCGCTGCCCGGCGTCCCGGTCACCTCGACGTACGTTCCGCTCTTGGTGCGGAAGAGCAGCACACCGTTGGACTGCTGCCAGCCTTCGGCGCCGACGCTCACTCGATGCGCCCATCCCGCCGAGGCTCCGGCTTTGACTTCATTGAACTCGAGGAGGCTGCGGGGCCGCACCACGGCCGAGCGTGTTGCCGTGCCCCACTGACAGGTCAGGTGGCCGTCGACAAGCGCGTCTCGCTCGAGGACGATCTTCGAGCCCAGCACGCGCTCGGCTGCAGCGGTCCCGCGGCTGCACTCCGGGCGGGTGATCATGGCGACGGCCGACGGCAATTCGCCGGGCAAAGCGGTGATCGTCCGGGCGATCGACCGGAGTTCGTCGAGAGTTCCGGCGCCGTCGTTCACCACGCGCAACCTGATCAGCCGGCCGCCGCTGCGGACGACCAGCCAGGGAGCGGCTGCCGCAGGGTTGAGGGCCCAAGAACCGGTCCCGGCTCCACCATCGATGACTTTGGCGGCGTACCACCCAGCCACGGATGCTGCGTCGTCCCGCCGGAGCACCGCGGACTGTGCGTCGGTCACCGGTGCTGCCGAGAGCGCGAGTTGGATCTGGTGGGCCTTCTGCGCTGTGTCGGTGAGCAGGCAGGCGTCCGACAGCGGTGCGTAGAGCCTGGGCTCCGGGCTGCCGATCGTCCAGGTTCCGGCGAGCTTGGGCTGGATGCGTTCACACAGATTGCCGGTCGGTATCGGTGTTTGCGTCGGGGTTGGCTCGGAGCGTGAGGTGGTTTGGGGGTCGCAGCCGAGCAGAGTCAGGACGAGCACCGCTGACGTGATGGTCGTGGTGATTCGGCGATGCATCGTGTTCCTCCCCAGGAAAGTGCTCCGGCGCGGGAGCATAGCCTGAACTGGTTCAGGCTTGGAGGAGGTCTTGGGGGGAAGCTGCGGGTGGGTGGGTGAGGGTCCAGTCGTTGAAGCTTTTGTCGAAGCGGTACCAGAGGTTGTCTCGGCCGAGGCGGAGTTGGATTTTGGCGGTGGTTACTCGGTTGGCTTCGGTGGTGGCGTGGGGGAGGACTTCGAGGGCTTCGGCTAGGGCTTCGGGGTCGACGTCGTGGGGGTCGTCGACGGTGACGGCGAGGCCGCCGGGGCCGGCTTGGCGCCAGGCGGTGGCCCAGGTGGTGAGTTGGCGGGAAGAGATGCCGGCGCGGTGCGCGAGGTCGGCGAGTTCCGGCGTACCGAGGGAAGCTGCTGCTCGGCGTGCGAGGTCCTGCTCGAAGGTGAGGGCCTGGTTGACGTCGCCGGAGGCCAGCTCCCAGGCTCGGCGGGCGGCGTCGGTGGCTAGGGCGACGAGATCGCGTACGTCGACCCCGGACGATCGCGGTGGGTCCAGCACCTTCACGGCGGCTGGTACGCCGGGCGCCCCGAGCGGTCGAGGCGGCGCCGGCACGGGAACCACGCCTACACCCACATCCCGCCGGGAGAACGCTGCGATGGCTGGGATGCCTGCTGGTGCGGGCGTGCGGGGCGCGTCCGGTGCGGTGGTGGTGCCGGTGCGGCGGGAGCGGAGGGCGGCCAAGAGTTCGTCCTTGCGCCGCCCGCGGAGGAGCAGCAACGCGAACGGATCATCGTCCAGCGCATCCGCCACCAAGTAGCAAACGGCCGCGGAATGCTTGCACGGTACGGCGAAGTCCGGGCAGCTGCAGTTCGTCAGCACCTCGCCCGCGCCCGGCAACAGATCCAGCCCGGCAGCCTGTACGTCCTCCACGACCTCCGGCGGCAACTCCCCGTCCAGCAACGCCGCAACCCGCCCGATCTGCGCCGACACAACATCGAGTACGGCGTCCCACTCGTCCCTTGAGAACGCGCGGATCCGAACCGTCACCTGGTACGGCGTGACGCGGCTGCCCTGCACCATCGCCTCGACCTCGCCCGGGCTGACCGTCAGCTCCAGCACACTGCCGCGCCGCGCGTACGACCGTCCGCGCGACAGCCGGCCCGGATCGAGCCGGGCCCGCTGCTCGAGCGCCTCCAACCAGGCCCGCCCCCACCACGTCGCCCCGAACGACCGCCGGCTCCCCGCGCCCTTGGCCGCCGGCAACCCGGCGTCCTCACCCTTCCGACGCCACCCCTGCCACGGCGTCCGATCCTCGTCAGCCATCGGATTTCCCAACCGCAGAAGGGTTGTAGGCACTCGCCGACCCGGATCGCACCGGTCCTGTCGACAGCTCGACAAGCTCGGTCAGTTCCGTGTCCGACAGCTCACTCAGCCACGCTTCGCCCGACCCGACGACGGCGTCCGCAAGGTCGCGTTTCGCGTTGATCACCGTGGCGATCCGGTCCTCGAGCGTGTTCTCGGTGACGAGGCGATGGACCTGCACCGGCCGATCCTGACCGATCCGGTACGCGCGGTCCGTCGCCTGATCCTCGACCGCCGGGTTCCACCACCGGTCGTAGTGCACGACATGCGTGGCCTGCGTCAGCGTCAGCCCGACTCCGCCGGCCTTCAGCGACAGCAGGAACACCGGCGCCTCGCCCGACTGGAACTGCTCCACCATCTGCTCGCGCTTCCGCACCCCGATGCCACCGTGCAGGAACAACGTCTTGACCTGCCGGGCCGCCAGATGCGCCTCGATCAGCTTGCACATTTCGACGTACTGACTGAAGATCAGCACCGACTCGCCCTCGGCCAGGATCACGTCGAGCAGCTCGTCCAGCGCCGCGAGTTTGCCGGACCGCCGCTCGAGCGGACCGGGCTCGTGCAGGAACTGCGCCGGATGGTTGCACACCTGCTTCAACTGTGTGAGCAGACTCAGCACCAGCCCGCGCCGCGCGATGCCCTCGGCTTCCTCGATCTTCGCGAGCGTTTCCTTCGCGACGGCCTGATAGAGCGTGGCCTGCTCGGTGGTCAGCGGTACGACGACATCGTGCTCGGACTTCTGCGGCAACTCCGGCGCGATCCCCGGATCGCTCTTCCGTCGACGCAGCAGGAACGGCCGGGTCACCCGACCGAGCCGGGCGGTCGCCTCCTCGTCGTGGAACCGCTCCACGGGTACGGCGACATCGTGGCGGAACCTGTCGAGCGTGCCGAGCAACCCCGGCGCCGCCCAGTCGAGGATCGACCACAGCTCGGAGAGCCGGTTCTCCACCGGCGTACCGGTGAGCGCGATCCTGGTTGCTGACGGCAACGTTCGCAGGGCGCGGGCGGTGCGGGACAACGGGTTCTTCGCGTGCTGCGCCTCGTCCGCGACGGCGAGGCCCCACGCGATCTCACCGAGCACCCGGTGGTCCTGGCGCACCACGCCGTACGTCGTGAGCACGACCTCGTCGGGCGCGAGATCGCTGAGCGTCCGTCCGGCGCCGTGGTACCGGCGGGTCGGTACGTCGGGGGCAAACCGCTCGAACTCCCGCTCCCACGTGCCGAGCAGTGTCGACGGGCAGACGACGACGGTCGGGCCGCGGCCCTTGAGTTGCAGATGCAGCGCGATGACCTGGATGGTCTTGCCGAGGCCCATGTCGTCGGCCAGACAACCGCCGAGGCCGAGGTTGGCGAGCTGCGCCATCCACGCGACGCCGCGGCGTTGGTAGTCGCGCAGGGTCGCCTTGAGACCAACGGGCTCGGTGAACGGCACCGGCTCCTCGGCCGTACGCAGCCGGGCGAGCATCGCGGCCAGCGAACCGTCGGCATCGAACGGGACCAGCTCGCCGTCGACCTCGATGGTCCCGGTGAGCGCGGCACCGAGCGCTTCGGCGCCGGTGAGCTCGCGGGTGGAGCCGTTGCGGAGCCGTCGGACGAGGTCGTGGTCGACCCGGATCCAGCGGCCGCGCATGCGGATCATCGGGCGCTTCGCCTCGGCGAGCGCGGCGACCTCAGCCTCGGTCAGGTCCTGGCCGTCGAGCGTGGGACGCCAGCGGAACGCGACGAGTTCGGTCAGGCTGAAATCGGGGCCGGTGACGGCACCGGGTGTCGGCGTCGCGACAGTGGCGCGGACGGCCAGTTCGCCGGCGAACAGTTCCGTCGGCCAGAGCACCTCGATGCCGGCGCCCTCCAGCGCCGTACTGCCCTCGGCGAGCTCTTCCAACGCCTCGTCGTCGATCGGGACGTCTTCCGGCGCAGCGTCGCGGAGGGCCGAACCGAGCGGCGGCCAGACCCGGGCGCCGCGACGGAGAGCGAGGAGGAGGTCGGTCTCCGCGCGTTCGCCGAGGGCCGTGAGTACGGCGGCCGGCGCGTTCCACATGTCCGCGACGTCGACGAGCAGGCTCGGGTCCACCCCGCTCCGCAACTGCAGAACGGCCCGGAAGTCCGGGGTGTCATTGGAATCAGGTGGTTCGATGCGGAGGACGAGGCGGGTGCCGGCTTGTTCGGCCAGGGCGGTTTCGTCGAGCCAGGCGGTGGGGCCGGGGAGCGCTGTGGGTTCGGCGGCCGCGAAGGGCGCGGCGCCGGGGCGGGCCGCGACGGCTGCGGCGGGGGTGCGGACCAGGCTGTCCGCGAGCGCGTCCCAGAACGCGCGAACCAGCTGCTCCGGCTCGATCAGCCGGACGGGGCGGGTGCCGTCGAGCGGCAGTGCATGACCGTACGCCGGCATTGCGGCGCTGAGGTTCCGCAGCCAGGCGTGGTCGAGCGGGTCGAGCGGTGCCACCCGCCAAGCGCCGTACCCCTCCGGGCTCCGATCCGGCACCAGCCGCCCGCGCCCGATCAGCACCAACCCCGCAAGCCCAGCCGCTCGCCACGCCGCCCAACTGCCCGAGCCGTCCAACCGGTCGGAGTCCTGCTCGGCGAGGCGGGTCAGTACCTCTTCTATGTCCAGAAGGCGAGCGGGGACCGTGGTACGGCGGACCGTGGTGCCGCGGGGGAGGACCAGGTCGACTGTCCCATTGGCGGTTTCGCCCGAGGCGGCCAGGTCGCCGTACAGCGCCAGTCGACCCGCGCGCGGCGGGTCAGCAGGCACGAAGACGGCGTCGAACATGCCCCGCACAGTACGCCGCACCTCCGACAATCCTCGGACTTGACCTGAACCAGTGTTGAGGTTGCAGGCTCGGTGGTTCAAGTAGACAACCGGAGAGTGTGAATATGCGTGCAGCAGTAGTGACCGCGTTCGGCGGTCCGGACGTGATCGAGACCCGCGAGGTCCCGGCTCCCGAGCCCGCCGCGGGGCAGGTGCTTGTCGAGGTCGGCATTGCGGACGTGATCTTCGTCGAGACCGCGATCCGCCGGGGTCATCACGGCGAGTTCTTCGACGTGCAGGCGCCGTACGTCACCGGTAGCAACCTCGGCGGACGGGTCCGGGCGGTGGGTCCCGACGTATCGGAGGACTGGATCGGCAAGACCGTCGTGGGTCGCGGCGTGGCCTTCGGCGCTCATGCGGAGCTGGCCCTGACCACGACCGATCTGGTCGAGGTACCGCCCGAACTCGACCTGCGGACCGCGGTCGCGGTGTACGGCGACGGCTTCACGGCCCTCATGCTCGAGGAACTCGCGCCGCCGATGGCCGGGCAGGACGTCCTGATCACCGCATCCGCCGGCGGAATGGGCCTGCTGCTGATCCAGTTGGCGCACAAGGCCGGAGCCCACGTCATCGCGGCCGCCCGCGGCGACGAGAAGCTCGAACTCAGCCGGGCCCAGGGCGCCGACGTACTGATCGACTACGGCAAGCCGGGCTGGGAGAAGTTAGTGCTTGAGGCAACGAACGGCCACGGTGCCGGCATCGTGTTCGAAGGCGCCGGCGGCGAGCTGGGCGCGACCGCGTTCAGCGTGGTCAAGGACGGCGGCTGGATCTCCGCCCACGGGGCGCCGAGCGGCAGCTTCGCGCCGTACGACGCCGCCGAGGTCGAGCGGCGCGGCCTCACCGTGAAGGGCATCATGGACCTGCGTGCCGACTCGACGACGACGTCGGTCACCGGCGCCGCCGTGATCGCTCGGGCGGCAGTCGGGGACCTGAAGCCGGTCATCGACCAGGTCTACGACCTCGACCACGTGGCGGACGCGCACCGGGCGCTCGAGAACCGTACGCTGCGCGGCAAGGCGCTGATCGAGGTCAGTCGCTGACGGTCTGTTCGGCAGGCTCGTCAGGCTGCAGCTTTTCGGAGTGGTTCGGGCGGGCGACCACGATCTGGTTCCGCCCGGACCGCTTCGCCCGCAGCAGTGCGTCGTCGGCGGCCAGGATCAGCTGGTCCATCGTGTTCGCGACAGCCGGGTAGACGGCCGCGCCGAACGATGCCGGTACGCCGTCGAGCGTCGCCGTACCCCTGTCCGTCGTACTGACCGAGACCGTGAGGGTCACGAGCCGCGCTCTGATCCGCTCCGCGATCTCCAGCACCTCGGACTCGAACGCGCCGGGCAGCAGCACCGCCAGTTCGTCTCCACCGACCCGCGCGACCAGATCGCCGTTTCGCACCTCCGCACGGATCGCCTCACCGGCAGCACGCAGTGCCTCGTCGCCAGCCGGGTGACCGTAGGTGTCGTTGATCTCCTTGAACCTGTCCAGGTCCAGCATCAGCAGACCGACCGTGCTGCGCAGCGTGTCCGCACGAGCGAGCTCTGCGGGCACTGCGCTCGCCCAGTACGACGAAGTGGCCAGACCGGTCGTGGAGTCGATGCCGGCGGCCCGCTGGTACTGCGGGAGCAGCAGGTCCCTGTGCAGCGCCAGCACCGTCACCATGAGCACAGGAACGACCCAGGGGTACGACGTCTGCACCGCAGCGATCGCTACGCCCAGACCGAGCCCGGCGCACACGACGATCTGGTCCGACAGCTCACCGAGCGCGTCACGCGCAGTGGCGTCCGGGGTGGAGAGCAGGATCGCTCCGATCACCAGTGCGTAGTTCACCAGCCACCAGGTCGCGGCCGCGGCCAGAACGACCAGCAGCGTCCAGAAACCGGTAGGGACGCGCGGAGCGTCCAGCAGACCACCTGCACGCAGTACGGCGGCCGCCGCGGCGCTGGCCAGGACGTACGTCGCGGTAGAGAAGACCTTGCGGTGCGCGACGGTCCGGCCGTATACGCGGAACCAGGAGTAGGTGTAGGCCAGCACGACCAGCGGGACGACCAGCGACAGCGGGAGCAACAGCAGGGCCGCGAAGATCCACAGGCACTTCAGGTTGGTGTGCGGCGAGGTGTTGGCCGCCAGCTCGCGTCGGCGCTCGATTCCGCGGGCAAACTCCAGGTGCATGGTCGACGCCACGGCCAGTACGGCGAAGGCCACCCACTCCGAATGCCGGACCCCCGAATTCGGGCCGCTCAGCGTGCTCCGGACCGCGAGTGTGGTAATCGTCAGCGCAATCAAATCAATCGCGAGCACATAAGCCAACGCGGTCCTCGGCAACGACCAGAGCTTCCATTGCCGAGGTAGCACCCAGCTGCTCCGACCGATCAGAATCATCGTCAGCCTCACATGCGGTCGATCTGAGCGGTTATGCGTTCATAGTAACGACCTGTTCACGTCAGGTCACCCGGATGCCCGGGCCATTCCACCAGTTGGTCAGCACCAAGAAGGGTCGAAAATCATGCAGATCTCAGCGCTCCCCGTCCGTACCGGCACCGACGGCCTCGGCGGTAACGACTGGTTCACCGGTGGCAATGACTGGTTCACCGGTGGCGGCAACGACTGGTGACGAGCGGTATTTCTTTACCTTTTTCTTACATTCCACAGAAATCGTTCACCGCTTAAACGCGGGAGTTCGACAAATGACCGCACCGGGATTATCCACGGACTATGCCAATTACTATCCGTGGCATGGCGCCTGCCGAGGGTGATCGGCGCGGCGCATCAGTGCCAGTTCGGCAACGAATCGGGGACCCGGTGGCGCGCGATTTGGGTGAACGTTCTACTCTGGAGATCTCCGGTAGCGAGGTCTGGGCGGGGCGGCCCCGACCTTGCTACCGGAGCTCTTCTTTTCAGCCCCTCTGCGGTCGGCCGGAAACTGTCGGTGGCGCCCGGTAGCGTTCTCAGTGCCAGGGGCGGCTCCTGGACGTGCTTCCTTCTCCTTCACCAGGCCAAGTAGCGCGTCCGCTCTCCGCCCCTGGCGCCCTCGTAAGTGAAGGACGTCAGTGGGGAGACGGCATGCCGGGCCAACCAGCGGATCCGCAAGCTGCTGTCCTGCTGCGCCGCCGCCGGCTCGTCGACGCCACCGCCCTCACCCCACCGGTACGTCGCTCCGCCTGGCAGTGGCTGCGCCGACCGCTCACGATCCAGGCGGGCCTGTCCGCGCTCCAGGCGGACCTGATCCAGCGCGGTCTCCTGCTCTCGGTCGGTCTGTACCGGCATTGCGCCGCCCTGTCGGCGCCCGCGCTGGCCGGTTTCGGCAGTGCGCTGCTCGACCTGCTCGACGCCGAGTCCGGGTTCGACGCCAAGCACACGCCGTTGTTCCGGGGCTTCCCGGAGAGCGTGCCGGGAAACACCGAGACCTTCTACGTGAACCGCGTCTTCGCCCGCCTGCTGCAGGAGCCCGAGCAGCCGTGCGTGCTCTGCGGCGACACGACCTCCGTGCACGCGGTCTCCCCGTGCGCGCACCTGGTCTGCCGCACGTGCTGGGACGGCACCGATCTCAGCGCCTGTCCGCTGTGTCTGCGGCGCATCGACCCGAAGGATCCGTTCCTCAAACCGTCGCCGGTCGAGGAGCCGCAGGCGCATGTCCGTTCGGATCGCCTGCGACTGCTCTCGCTGGCAACGGCCGACTCGGTCCGCCAGACCGTCGGTGCCCTGCTGGCGCGGCGCGCACCCTTGTCCGCCGCGGACCGCGCGGACCTGCAGGTGCTGCTCAACGGCGCGAGTTCGGCCTGGATCCCCGCTGACATCCCGGTCCGCGAGACCCGTGCGCTGGTCATCGCGCACTTCCTCGCCGACGATCCCGAGCTGATCGATCGCGCCGACACCGCCACCGACGTACTGCGGCTGGTCTACGCCTTGATGGACGCGGACCCCGGACTGCGGACGCCGTCGGCCCGGCGGAAGTCGTTGTCGCGGGCAACTCGACGGCTGGTGCTGGAGCGTCTCGACCGGCTGCCGGTCGAGACCCTGGTGGAGGACATGCTGCGCCACGAGCGTGCGTGGAAACGGATCGGGGAGAACCTGCATCCGTTCGAGTTCGCCACCCGCTTCCCGGTCGCCGCGCTGGCGTTCGCGGTCCTCCGCCGTACCGATCTGGATCTTGGCACGCCGGCCGGACGGGCAGTGGCGGGCGAGGTTTCGCGGCATCCGCTGGTGCGGGTGGACAGCGGGCGGCTAGTGATGAGCACTTTCAGCTCGCGCGTCGAAGGCGCCTTCACGCAGGGGCGCCCGGAGCAGGCGCTCGACCTGCTGCGGCAGCGTCCCGGCGAGTTGGTACGCCGTCTTGTTCAGCTGGCGCGTGCGCTCCCGCCGGATCAGCACGCGGAGCTCGTCGACGCCGTGACGACCGCGGTGTCGGACGTCTCTCCGGCCGTCATCACGGCCGCCCTCGGCCAGGTCCGCACGCCGCCTGGCGATCTGCGGCTGTTCTTCCCGCGCGGCGGGACCGCCCGGATCTGGACGTCGGTCGACGACCGGGAGCCGTTGCCCAGTGCGCTCGCCGTCGAGCTGTCCGGCGTACTGACCGGAGAAATGTTGCGCCGGGCAACGGGATTGCCGCGCTGGCGGCGGGTGTTCCTGGACGAGGAGCTGTCCCGGATGGCCGCGCCCGGCTCGGAGCGGAACGCGTCGTCGAGCCTGCTGCGGATGACGCGGGGCAGTGCGGTGCCGATCCCGCAGGACGAGCTGCTGCGGCTGTTCCTGCACTGGGTCGAGCCGCGAGGGCAGCGGATCGATCTCGACCTGTCCGTGGCGGTGTTCGACGAAGAGTGGGCCTTCGTCGGGCTGTGCGACTACACCCGGCTGCGGTTCGACCAGGACGCGCTGGTGCATTCCGGCGATCTGACGTCCGCGCCGGGCCCCGACGGCTCGACGGAGTTCGTGGACATCGATCTGCGGGCGGTGCGCCGCGTCGGCGGTCGCTATCTGCTGCCAGTGGTGTTCAGCTACAACGACGTACCGTTCGACGAGCTGGAGCGCGGCTTCGTGGGCGTGCTGCGGCAACCGAACGGGCTGTTCGATCCGGCGGCGGTCGAGGACCGCTTCGACCTAGCCGGGCCGGCGAAGATCCTGATGCCGTTCGGCGTCGACCTGCAGACCAAGGAGTTGCGCTGGTACGACGTGAACCTAGGCGCGGCCGGATACGGTCACAACATCGCGAGGTACGGCGGTCATCTCGGGCTGATGGCGGCGACGCTGGAAGAGGTGCACGGGTCCGGCGACCGGGTGAGCCTGTGGGAGATCTGCTGCTGGCACGCGGCGGCCCGGTCCGACGAGATCGCGGTCCGGTGCGCCGACGGGTCGGTCGTCGGCTACGTCCGTGACCCGGCCGAGGAGTTGGCGACGTTCGTGCGGCGGGTCGTCGCGCGGTTGGAGCCGGACCGGAGCTGGGACGAGGACGCGGTGAAACGCGCCGATTTCGTCGCGGTTCTGACCGGTGACATCACGCCGCGCGCGGGTGCGGAAGTGTACGCGCTGCATCCGCGTCTCCTCGACGGCGCGAGCCTGTCGCTCATCGACGCGCCGTACCTGCTGTCGAGCCTGGCCCCCGACACCCGCGCTCGTGCCAGCCTCGGGGCAAGCTCCCCTGCTTCATGACCTGCGGTCGGGCGTGTCTGGCAGGAGCCTGAGAAGAAATTGACAATTCCGTGACGGACGTGGGGCTGGTGCTTTGGACCGGTCCCCGGCAGGAGTACAACGGAATTGACGCGAAGGGAGCCACGAATGACGTACGACGTGGTGGTGCTCATCGAGCGGGAGATGAGCGAGGGCGACGCGCGCCGCGTTGCCGCCCTGCATGCAAGGCTCGAAGACACCGTGGACTACCACCTGCTGGTCTCCAGTCATCCGGAGAGCGGGTTCGGCGGTCCGATGGCGTTGCTGGGATCGACGTTCGCGGACGTGGCCGGCCTAACCGGTGCGGCGTCCGTGGTCGGCTCGGCGACAGTGGCGTCGGCGCGCATCAGCCCGCCGGCAACAGTTGACCGAGCGCAGAGTCGAACACAGCGTGGAACACAGGGCGGAACACCGACGGCGACCCTCGCCGACCCGGCCGTCGATCTCGCCTCAGTGATCGAGCACAGCTCCCGGCAGCTCCGGGCGGCGAGCGGCTACCCGGTGCACGTCTCCATCACGCACGGCGAGGTGCTGCTGGCGCTGATGCAGATGGTGAAGACCACCAAGAGCCAAGAGGTCGTGGTGGTCGCCTGGCCGGAGACCGCAGCATCGTTCGTGTGCTCCGACTGGACCACCAAGGCACGCAAGCTCCTGAAGGTGCCCCGCGTCCGCATCCTCGAACACGACACCTGATCTCAGCTTGGCGGTTGGTGCGGTAGTCGGACCTGGACCGTGGTCTCGCCTGGGCGGGACGTGATGCCGATCGTGCCGCCGTGGTGTTCGGCGACGATCCGTTGCGCGATGTCGAGGCCCAGACCGGTGCCCTTGCCGACGTCCTTGGTCGTGTAGAACGGCTCGAACGCGCGGGCCGCGACCTCCGGCGGCATCCCGGGACCGGTGTCGGTGAACTCGACCACGATCCGGTCGCCGTCGGTTCGGGTCGTGATCCGCAACGTGCCGGCGCCTTCCATCGCGTCGACCGCGTTGTCGATCAGGTTGGTCCACACCTGGTTGAGTTCGCCGGCGTACGCATCGATCCGGGGTACGCCGGCGCCGTACGCGCGAACCACTTCGACGCCGTCGCGGAGCTTGTGCCCGAGCATCACGAGCGTGCTCTCGATGCCCTCGGTGACGTCGATCGTCTGGATCGAGCCGCGGTCCATCTGCGAGTACGAGCGGACCGCGGCCACCAGCTCGGTGATCCGCCGCGTCGACTCCTTCACCTCGCTGAGCAGCGTTGCGACCGACAACGTGCTGGCCACCCATTCGAGGCCGGGCTCCAGCGCATCGCCTAGTACGCCCGCCGCGCGCTCGCACCAGTCCACGCTCGTGCCGGCCGCGGCGAGCGGGGGCGCGATGAACCACGACCGGTCGACGCCGTGGTCGTCGAGCCAGTCCGCGATGGTGTTCTCGTGATCGGCGAGGTCCACCGGATCCGGCGCCGCCGTACCCAAGCCGAGCTCGAGCCGCAGCTCGTCGAGCGCACTGAACTGCGCGGCCGTTGCCTCGCCTTCCGCGAGCCCGCGCAGCGCCGACAGCAGCGTGACGCACGCGGTGTCGAGTGCGCTGACCGAGCGTGCGGCGGCCGCGGCGGGGTTGTTGATCTCGTGCGCCAGCCCGGCCGCCAACGTGCCGAGCGTGATCAGCGACTCGCGCTGCCGGGCCGTCGACTCGATCGCCCGTGCGGTCCCGTACACGCCCTTGATCAGGTGCCCGGCGAGCGGGAACCAGTCGTCGATCCGCTCCCGCAGTACATCGGCCGGCACCCGCAGTACTCGTCCTTCGGCCAGACCGCGGCCGCTGGCGAGGTACAGGCCGTGCTCGTCCCACGCGCGGAACCCGCCGGCCCAGCGGCCCGGGACGTCCATCTTGCCCAGCACGGTGTCCTCGCGGCCGATCTTGCGGTGCAAAGAGATCGCGCCGTCGACCAACACCCACCAGAAGTCGGCGGGTTCGCCCTCGTGGAACAGGTCGACGCCGCGCTCGATCGACACCTCGGTGCTGCCGTCGATCAGCTCGTCCAGCTGCGCATCGGTCAACCCGGCGAAGAGTGGGATGGCGTGCAAGTCGGCTGCCCTCATCAGAAGGTCCCAGTCATCAGACGGTCGCAAGGTAGCGGTGGACGAGATAGATCGACATGGCGCCTTCGCCGACCGCGGACGCCACGCGTTTCATCGAGTCGAGCCGTACGTCGCCGGCCGCGAACACCCCCGGCACGCTGGTCTCCAGCGCGTACGGCGGCCTGGTCAGCGACCACCGGTTCTGCGCGATCAGATCCGGCCCCGTCACGACGAACCCCTTGCTGTCGCGTACGACGGAATCGCCGAGCCAATCGGTCCGCGGGATCGCGCCGACGAAGATGAACAACCAGCTGGCGAGCACCTCCTCGGCCCGGCCGGAGGCGCGATCGGCGAACGTCAGGGCCTCGAGATGACCCTCGCCGCGGCAGCCGACCACCTCGGTCCGGCACCGTACCTCGATGTTCGCGGCCTCGCTGATCTTGTCGATGAGGTACCGCGACATCGAGCTCTCGAGCGTGTCGCCGCGGACCACGAGGACGACGCGCTTGGCGTAGCGGGCCAGGTTGAGCGCTGCCTGTCCGGCCGAGTTGGCCGCGCCGACGACGTACACCTCGTCGTCCTGGACCTGCCTGGCCTCGCTCGCCGTCGCGCCGTAGTACACGCCGCGGCCGGTGAGGTCGCCGAGGCCGTCGACGTCGAGGCTGCGGTACGAGACGCCGGTCGCGACGATCAGCGCACGGGCCTCGATCTCACCGGATTCTTCGAGCAGTACGGCGTGCACGGGGCCGCGGGACTCGAGGCCGACGACCGAGCGCGCGAGCACCATCTCCGCGCCGAAGCGGGACGCCTGAGCGACGGCGCGCTGGGCGAGGTCGGAGCCAGTGAGGCCGCGCGGGAAACCGAGGTAGTTCTCGATCGCGGCGCTGAGGCCGGCCTGTCCGCCGGGTGCCTCGCGTTCGACGATCACCGTGCTGAGGCCCTCGGACGCGGCGTAGACACCGGCGGCAAGTCCGGCCGGTCCGCCGCCGACGATGCAGACGTCGTACAGCGGTTGCTCGGCGCGGGTCCGCAGACCGAGGGCCGAGGCGAGGTCGCGGGCCGTGGGGGAGCGGAGCGTGTCGCCTTCCGGGATCAGGACCAACGGGAGTTCGTGGTCGGCTGCGTCTGCGAGGTCCTTGAGGCGCCGGCCTTCGGTGTCGCGCTCGACGTCGTACCAGCGGTACGGGACGTGGTTGCGGGCCAGGAACGTCTTGATGTCGTGCGCGCGGTCCGACCAGCGGTTGCCGACGACACGGACGTCGGAGGTGTGCTCGGGGTTGGCCTGCTGCCAGTCGCCGAGCAGGTCGTCGACGACCGGGAAGAGCTGGTCCTCGGGCGGATCCCAGGGCTTCAGCAGGTAGTAGTCGAGGCCGATCTCGTTGATCGCGCGGATCGCCACGTCCGTGTCGGCGTACGCCGTGAGCAGCAGGTACTTCGCGCTCGGGGCGTGCTCGCGGGCTCGTTCGAGCAGTTCGATGCCGGTCATGCCGGGCATGCGCTGGTCGGTCGCGATCAATGCGATCGGCTGATTGCGCAGCGCGAGTTTGGTCAGCGCGGCGAGCGCTTGGTCGCCCGAGGTCGCGCGGACGACCAGGTAGTTGTCGCCGTACCGGCGCCGCAGATCACGGGAGATGGCCGCCGAGACCATAGGGTCGTCGTCGACCGTGAGAATCGCAGGTTTGCTCACGCGGTGCCCCCCACAGCAGTGAACCGATCCCGCCAGAATGCCACGTGAACCAGTCAGTCATCTATGAGTGCACGCAACGTTTCCTGCTCGGAGTCGGGCACATACCCGGCGTAGTAGTCGAACATGTTCTGCCGGGCGATCCGGGCCGCGGCGTGGCCGTCGCCGGCGCGGATCGCGTCGACCACCTCGGCGTGGTGGTGCAGCGACTCGAGCATCAGGGCGCGGCTGTTGGGGGCGTGCGCGATCTTGTCGGCGATCAGTCCGAGTACGACGCCGCGGACGACCTCGTTGCAGGTCTGGATCAGCGAGTTCCGGCTGATCCGCGCGATCAGCTCGTGGAACGCCAGATCTGCCTCGCTGAACGCGGCGAAGTCGACGTCGATCGCGTCCCGCATCGCGACCAGGGTCGCCTCCAGGTCGTCCAGCTCCTCCGGGGTCCGCAGCCGGGACGCGACCTGGATCGCGGCGCCGTCCATGATCATCCGGAACCCGATCAGCTCACTCAGGGTCAGCTCGTCGACCCGGGCCAGCCTCGTCATCTGCTTGCGCAGCGCGAACGAGGAGAACGGCAGGATCTCCGGGCCGTTCGGATCGCCGGGCCGGGAGCGGACCACACCGTTGCTCTCCAGCACGCGCAGAGCCTCGCGAACGGTCGACCGGCTGACCGCGAACTGGGCGACCAGTTCACGCTCGCTCGGCAGCCGCTGGCCCGGTGCCAGGTCGCCGCGGGCGAGCGCGTCCTCGACCTGCTCGACGATCCGCTGGTAGGCGCGCACGGGCTGTACCGGCTCGAACTGCGGACCCTTTGTCATCCGGTACACCCCCATTCGCTTGACAGGCACCTGAGCAGGGGACAAACCTAGTGGCCCATTGAGACCTAGTCCACTGGTCAGACCAGTCGGCGCACTGGAGGAGTAGACGTGAAGCCGTCGTTTTCCACTCGAGCGGTCGCATTCCTCGCGTCCGCCGCGCTGCTGGCCGTGACGGCCTGCTCGGCCGGATCCGGTACGTCGTCCGGCAGCTCACCGGGAGGTGACCAGAACCTGTCGATCGGTCTGGTCGCGGAGCCGGCCAGCCTGGACTTCACCACCACCGACGGCGCCGCGATCCCGCAGGTGCTGCTCGGGAACGTGTACGAGACGCTGGTCAAGCAGGACGACTCCGGCAAGATCGTGCCGTCGCTGGCGAAGTCGTGGACGGTCTCGCCGGACCGCAAGACGTACACCTTCGACCTGGTCGACAACGCGAAGTTCACGAATGACAAGCAGTTCACCGCGAACGACGCAGTGTTCAGCATCAACCGGGTGAAGACGGCGTGGACGACGTCGCTGAAGGCCGCGATGGACGTGGTCTCCCAGGCCAAGGCGCTGTCGCCGACCCAGTTGCAGGTCACGCTGGCGAAGCCGAGCAACGACTGGCTGTTCCGGATGACCACCCGGATCGGCGCGATGTTCTCGGAGAGCGGTGTCAGCGCGCTCGCGACCGCTCCGGTCGGCTCCGGCCCGTTCAAGTTCTCGAAGTGGAACCGCGGCGACTCGATCGTCATGGTCCGCAACGACAGCTACTGGGGCAGCAAGCCGTACTTCCAGCAGATCACGCTGAAGTACTTCAAGGATGCAACCGCGCTGAACAACGCGCTGCTCACCGGCACGATCAACGTGATCGGCACGGTGCAGGCGCCGGAGGCTCTCAGTCAGTTCACCAGCAACGACAAGTACCAGGTGATCGAGGGCACCACGAACGGCGAAGTACTGCTCTCCTTCAACAACTCGCTGCCGCTGTTCAAGGACGTCCGGACCCGGCAGGGGATCCGGATGGCGATCGACCACAAGGCGTTGCTGGACACCTGTTGGGCCGGACGCGGCAAGCTGATCGGCAGCATGGTCCCGCCGACCGACCCGTGGTACGAGGACCTGACCGGAGTCGCGCCGTACGACCTGGCCAAGGCGAAATCGTTGCTGCAGGCCTCCGGTGCGGCCGGCAAGACGCTCCGGCTCCGGCTCCCGACGTTGCCGTACGCAACGTCCTGCGGCCAGGTGGTGAAGAGCCAGCTGGAGCAGGCCGGTCTGAAGGTGGCGATCGACCAGCTCGAGTTCCCGGCGGCGTGGCTGACGACGGTGTTCAAGAACGCCGACTACGACATGTCGATCATCGCGCACGTCGAGCCGCGCGACCTGGGTGCCGTGTTCAACGCGAAGTACTACACGCGGTACGACGACCCGACGCTGCAGGGCTACCTGGCTGCGGCGGACTCCGGTGACGAGGCTGCGCAGGTCGACAACATGAAGAAGGCGGCGCGCCGGCTGTCCGAGCAGGCCGCGGGGGACTGGTTGTTCCTGCTGCCGAACCTGATGGTCGCCGACAAGAGCGTCAAGGGGCTGCCGACGAACGCGATCACCGAGAACTTCGATCTCTCCAAGCTCGCCCGATGATTCTTCGCCTGATCGAGCGCACCGGCGTGTTCTTGGTCAGTCTTGCGGTGAGCTCGGTGCTGGTCTTCGCGTTCATGGCGGTGCTGCCCGGCGATCCCGCCCGGGTCGCGCTCGGGGTGAACGCGTCCGACGAGGCAGTGGCCGAACTGCGTCGGCAGTTCGGCCTCGACCGCCCGCTGCCGACGCAGTACTTCGACTGGCTGGGCGGGCTGCTGCATGGTGACCTCGGTACGTCGTACGTGTCGAAGGTGGCGATCGGTCCGCAGGTGTTCGACCGGCTGCAGGTCACTTTGTGGCTGGTCGTCGCGGGCATGATCATCGCCCTGGTGGTCGCTGCGCCGGCCGGGACGGTGATGGCGGCGCGGCATCGCAAGATCTCCGGGTTAGCGCTCTCTGCGTTCTCTCAGGTGGGCGTCGCGGTCCCGGCGTTCCTGGCCGGGATCCTGCTGATCGTGGTGTTCGCGGTGCGGCTCGGCTGGTTGCCGGCGAACGGCTGGACGCCGCCGGCGCAGGATCCGGCGATGTTTCTCAAGCAGCTGATCCTGCCGGCGCTGTCACTCGGGCTGGTCCAGGGCGCCGTCCTCACCCGCTACGTCCGCAGCGCGGTGCTGGAGGTGTTGCGCGAGGACTATCTCCGAACCGCGCGGGCGAAGGGTTTGCGGCCGTTCCAGGCGCTGTGGCGGCACGGTCTCCGTAACGCCGCCGTACCGGTGGTGACTGTGCTCGGCCTGCAACTCGCCACGTTGTTGATCGGTGCAGTGGTCGTCGAGCGGGTGTTCGTGATCCCGGGCCTCGGGAGCTTGCTGCTCGACGGCGTCTCGAACCGGGATCTGTTGCTCGTCCAGGACGTGGTGATGGTCCTCGTGATCGCCGTACTCCTCGTCAACTTCGTCGTCGACCTGCTGTACGTCGCCCTCGATCCTCGACTCAGGACGGCATCATGAAGCGGCTGAACCCGAGTCTGATCGCCGGCGGCGTGATCGTCGCGGTGATCGTATTGATGGCGCTGGTGTCGTTCGTCTGGACGCCGTACGACGCGACGCTGGTGAGTCCCGCCTCGCGGTTGCTGGAACCGTCGTGGTCGCACTGGCTCGGGACCGACAAGTTCGGCCGGGACGTGCTCAGCCAGATCATGGTCGGCTCGCGGACGACACTGTTCGTCGGCGTCGTCGCGGTCGGTGTTGCCGCGGTCATCGGCGTACCGCTGGGAATCCTGGCGGCGATGGTACGGCGGTGGCCGAGCGAGGTGATCATGCGGGCCAACGACCTGTTGCTCGCGTTCCCGGCGTTGCTGCTGGCGATCATGTTCGGAGCGGTCTTCGGGGCCAGCACCCTGACCGCGATGGTTGCCATCGGCATCGCCTCGGTGCCGAGTTTCGCGCGGGTGATCCGGAGCGGGGCGCTGCAGGTGATGCGGACGGAGTACGTTCTCGCGGCGCGCGCGGCCGGCCGGCAACCGTTTCCGATCGCTCTCCGGCACGTGCTGCCGAACGTGACCAGCCTGATCACGGTTCAGGCCTCGGTGTCCTTCGCGATCGCGGTGCTGGCCGAGGCGGCGTTGTCGTTCCTCGGGTACGGAACGCCGCCGCCGACACCGTCCTGGGGCCGGATGCTGCAGGAGAGCCAGGAGTTCCTGTTCAGCGCACCGCGGCTGGCGATCTTCCCCGGGATCGCGATCGCGATCGCCGTCCTCGGCTTCAACCTGCTCGGCGACGGCCTGCGGGACCGCTTCGATCCGAAACTGGAGGATCGTCGATGAACGACGTTCTCACTGTGCGCGGGTTGTCCGTGACCGTCCGGGACACGGCGCTCGTGTCCGACGTCGACCTGACGGTCGGCGCGGGAGAGCGGGTCGGGCTGATCGGAGAATCGGGATCAGGCAAGTCACTGACCGCGCTGAGCATTCTCGGGTTGTTGCCCGAGGATGTCCGGGCCGGCGGGTCGGTGCGCCTCGACGGTGTCGATCACGAAATGGTTGGCGCAAACGAACGGCGGATGTCCCGCGTCCGCGGCCGCGACATCGCGATGGTCTTCCAGGAACCGATGACCGCGCTGAACCCGACCATGCGGATCGGCGACCAGATCGCCGAGTCGATGCTCATCCACAAGACCCTCGCGAAACCCGCGGCCCGAACCGCGGCGGCTGACCTGCTCGAACGCGTGCAGCTCCCGGCCGAGACCCTTCGCGCCTATCCGCACCAGCTGTCAGGTGGTCAACGGCAACGAGTCGTCCTGGCGCTTGCCCTCGCCAACGATCCGGCACTACTGATCTGCGACGAGCCAACCACCGCGCTCGATGTCACGGTCCAGGCGCTCGTACTCGACCTGATCGTTCGTGGCGTCGTGGACCGCTCCTCCGCGCTGCTCTTCATCACGCACGACCTCGCCGTCGTCGCCACCGTCTGCGAACGAGTCCTCGTCATGTACGGCGGACGCGTGGTCGAGGCAGGCCCGGTCAACGAGGTGTTCACGCGACCCCGTCACCGCTACACCGAAGGACTGCTCGCGGCGTCAGATCTCGAGACCACATCGCGTCGGTTGACCACGATCCCGGGCAATGTGCCGCCAGCCGGACGGTTCCCGTCTGGCTGCGTCTTCCGGACCCGATGCGCGCACGCAACCGCTCTCTGCGAAGAGACACCGGAGTGGACCGGCTCTGAGACTGAGGGCTTTGCGTGCCACCACCCGGCGGGGGTCACTAATGCCTGAGCACATCCCGACGGTGCACGATCTCGAGACGCCGACCGCCATCCGGGTGGTCGACCTCGTGCGCGACTACCCGCGACCGCGGACCTCGCTGCTTCAGCCGGCCCCGGTCGTCCACGCACTTCGCGGAGTGAGCCTGGAAGTCAAGCAGGGCGAGCGTTTCGGCATCGTCGGCGAATCAGGCTGCGGCAAGTCGACACTGCTGCGCCTTATCGCCGCGCTGGACCGGGCCACCTCCGGGCACGTGATCGTCGAGGACACCGACATCACCCGTCTCCCGGAACGCCGGCTGCGGTCGCTGCGCGAAAACCTCCAGCTCGTGTTCCAGGATCCGATGAGCTCGCTCGACCCCCGGATG
This sequence comes from Kribbella sp. VKM Ac-2569, assembly GCF_004216905.1. GTDB lineage: Bacteria > Actinomycetota > Actinomycetes > Propionibacteriales > Kribbellaceae > Kribbella. The sequence goes on along the minus strand of NZ_SGXJ01000010.1, from coordinate 112,565 downwards.
CGGGTCCGCGACATCATCGCCGAACCGCTCGTCGTTCAAGGACATCCGGCGTCGGGAGAGCGCGTTCGCGAGTTGCTCGAAGCCGTCGGTCTCTCCGCCGATGCCGGCGACCGGTACCCGCACCAGTTCTCCGGCGGCCAGCGGCAGCGCATCTCCATCGCCCGCGCCCTCGCCCCGCGCCCGCGGATCCTGATCGCGGACGAGCCGGTGAGCGCTCTCGACGTTTCCGTCCGTGCTCAGGTGCTCAACCTGATCTCGGAGCTGGTCGACGAACTCAACCTCACGCTCGTGTTCGTCTCGCACGACCTGTCCGTGGTCAAGCACGTCTGCGACCGCGTGGCGGTGATGAACGCCGGCCAGATCGTCGAGACGGGCTACACCGGTGACGTGTACGCCGCCCCGCAGCATCCGTACACGCAGCGACTCGTCTCGGCCATCCCGACGCTTCAGAGGGCGCTCTCCGGTGCGACTACTGCCGACCTACTCGCGAAGGGGGAATCAGCGTGAAGATCCAGCTCGATGGCGGCGAGACGATCACGATGCCGGCCGGCCTGCCGATCGGTGAGACCTGGGTCGAGACACCGACCACGGCACCGGTGATCTTCCCGTACGACGGTTCGACCGTGGCGGACGCGCCGGTCGGGGACGTCGAGCTCGCCCGGGCAGCGCTCGAGAACGCGCTCTCCGTGCGAGAAACGGTCGGCCGGCTGCCGTCGTACGTGCGCCGGAACGTCTTGCAGAGCGTGCATTCCGCGGTACTCGCCGAGCGGGACGCGTTCGTGAATCTGCTCGTGCTCGAGACCGGCAAACCGCTGGTCGACTGCCGAGTCGAGATCGATCGGACACTGCTCACCCTGGAGACCTCGGCCGAGGAAGTTGCCCGGCTGCACGGTGAGACCGTGCCGCTCGACCTGCTGCCGAGCGGTGAAGGGCTGCAGGGTTTCTGGGTGCGCAAACCGATCGGCGTGGTCATCGGGATCACCGGGTTCAACTACCCGTTGCTGCTCGCCGCGCACAAGATCGCGCCGGCGTTCGCGGCCGGTTGCCCGATCATCGTGAAGCCCGCGCCGCAGACGCCGCTCGCCACGCTCTGGCTCGCGCACCTGATGCGGTCCGCGATCGCCGAGGCGGGAGCACCCGAGAGCGCTCTCCAGCTGATCACGGGCGGAGCGGACGTGGGCGCCACGCTCACCACCGACGATCGGATCGGCGCCGTCTCCTTCACCGGATCCGCGGCCGTCGGGCATCGCATCGCGCGCGACGCGGCGCCGACGAAGGTGCTGCTCGAACTGGGGTCCAACTCCGCGCTGGTCGTTGCCGCGGACGCCGACCTGGACGCGGCCGCCGACGCGATCGTGCGCGGCGGGTACTACGCGTCCGGGCAGGCCTGCATCTCCGTCCAGCGCGTGATCGCCGTCGAGTCGGTGCGGGAAGCGTTGCTGGAGAAGCTCGGCGCGCGGATGCCTGGCGTGGTCGTCGGCGATCCGCGTGATCCGGTGACTCGGGTGTCCGCGCTGATCAACCCGGCGTCGACCGATCGCGTTCGGCAATGGGTCGGCGATGCGGTCCACGCCGGCGCATCGATCGCGTACGAGGCCCCTGGCGACGTACTCGGGCCGATCGTGCTGACCGACGTACCGGACGGGCTGTCGGCGTGGGACGAGGAGATCTTCGGACCGGTGATCGCGGTGCGATCCGTTCCGGATATCGAGAGCGCTCTCCGTGCGGTCAACGAGACGCGGTACGGGCTGCATGCGAGCGTCTTCACGTCCTCACTCGAGACAGCGTTCGCGGCGATCGATCGGCTCGACGTCGGGGGAGTGGTGATCAACGAGGTCCCCGGGTTCCGGTCCGACGTGATGCCGTACGGCGGCGTGAAGGACTCCGGTACCGGTCGCGAGGGCCCGCGCTTCGCGATCGAGGAGCTCACGACAACCCGGATGGCAATCATCCGCCCACGCCCATGACCAACGGAGGCCACCTTGTGCTCCCACCAACCACTTCGGGCCGCCGAAAACGGTTGGTGGGGGCACAAGGTCGAGACAGGAGCACGAGGTGACACGGTGACGGACTACTCGACGTTGTTCCGGCTCGACGGCAAGCACGCGTTGGTGATCGGCGCCGGCAGCGGGATCGGCCGGGAGAGCGCTCTCGCCCTGGCCGCGCACGGCGCCCGCGTCACCTGCGCAGACCGAGACCTCACCGCCGCCCGCGAGACAGCCGCCACCGGGATGACGGCGTACGGGCTTGATGTGCTTGATGATGTGGCGATTGAGCGGGCTGTGGTTGAGCTGGATCCTGTGGACGTGCTCGTGTTCACCGCGGCTACGAACGTGCGGAAGCGGATCCTCGACTACACCGGCGAGGAGTTCGACCGGGTCGTGGCGCTCAATCTGCGGGCGTCGTTCCAGCTGCTGCGCGCGTTCGGGCGGGGCATGGCGGAGCGGGGGAGCGGCAGCATCATCGGGTTCAGCTCGATCCGCGGCACCACGGTAGAGCCGGGGCAATCGGTGTACGCGGCAACGAAAGCCGGTCTCGTCCAGCTGCTGCGCACCGCGGCCGCCGAACTCGGCCCGTCCGGCGTCCGCGCGAACGCGATCGCCCCGGGAGTCGTCGAGACACCGCTCACCGCGCAGATCAAGGCCGACCAGAGCTGGTACGACGCCTACGCGCAGAAGGGCGCGCTCGGTCGCTGGGCCCAACCGAGCGAGCTCGCCGGCGCGGTCGTCTACCTCGCCTCCGATGCCTCGAGCTTCGTCACGGGGAGCGTTCTCGCGGTCGACGGCGGCTGGACCGCGGTCGACGGCCGCTTCAACCCACCGAACTGATCCGCAACCGAGGGAGTCTGCATGAATCTCGCCGACTTGACGGCAACCGAACTGCTGGCGAAGTACCGCGACGGCTCGGTGTCCCCGGTCGAGGTCATCGAGGACGTGCTGACCCGCGTCGACCAGCTCGAACCACAGCTCTGCGCGCTCTACGCACCGGACCCAGCGGGTGCGCGGGCCGCGGCACATGAGTCGGAGCGTCGTTGGCGAGACGGTACGGCGGGCGCGCTGGACGGCGTACCGGTGACGGTGAAGGAGAACATCGCCACGCGCGGAACGCCCGTACCGCAAGGAACGGCGGCAACCGCTCTCACGCCGGCCACAGAGGATGCGCCGGCCTCGGCGCGCTTGCGGGCGGCCGGGGCGGTGATCTTCAGCAAGACGACCATGCCCGAATACGGGATGTTGTCGTCCGGCGTCTCGACCTTTCACCGGCTGACCCGCAATCCGTGGGACCTGTCGAAGACGGCCGGCGGTTCGAGCGCGGGCGCGGCGGCTGCGGCGGCCGCCGGGTACGGGCCGATCCACGTCGGCACCGACATCGGCGGGTCGATCCGGCTGCCGGCCGGGTGGTGCGGACTGGTCGGACTGAAGCCGACGCACGGCCGGATCGCGGTCGGCAACCCGTACGCCGGGCGCGCGATCGGACCCCTGACCCGTACGGCGCCGGACGCGGCGCTCGCGCTGCAGGTCATGTCCGGGTACGACCCGCGCGACCACACCTCGACCCCGGTGGCATCCGACGTCTTCGAGGCCGACATCGACGGTTTGCGCGTTGCGTTGCTGCTCGATGCGGGCGTCGGGCTGCCGGTCGATCCCGAGGTCACGGCGGCGGTTTCGTCCGCGGCCGCCATACTCGAGAAGGCCGGCGCGATCGTCGAACCGATCACGCCGATCATCACCCGCGACATGCTCGACGGCCTCGACCACTTCTGGCGGATCCGCTCCGCCACGGACATCGCCGCGCTGCCCGAGGAACGCCGCGCGAAGGTGCTTCCGCAGATCCGGGAGTGGGTCTCGACAGCCTCCGATCTCACCGCTTCTGACGTCTTCGACGGGTACAGCCAGATGGGCGCGATGGCGGCCGCGGTCGGCCGGGTGTTCACGACGTACGACGTGATTCTGTCGCCGGTCGCGCCGATCACGGCGTTCCCGGCGGAGCTCGCGTACCCAACGGACGATCCAGGGAAGCCGTTCGAGCACATCGCGTTCACGGTCCCGTACAACATGTCCCAGCACCCCGCGACCACGGTCAACGCCGGCTGGTCGACGTCCGGGTTGCCGATCGGGGCGCAACTCGCCGTACCGCATCACCAGGACCTGCGCGCGCTGGCCTTGGCCGACTACCTCGACAGCCGGCGTACGGAGCAGCGAGACTGGCCGATGAGGTGACGACTTGGTCCGATGAACGGCTCCCGAGGTACGGCGTACCGCGCTGACGAGCGGCAGCGCGGTCTTGTCTCGCACTGCTACCGGATGCTCGGATCCATCACCGACGCCGTCGAGATCGCTGCGGTCAGCACGGGATACGAGGACGCCACTCGTGCCTGCCTGCAGCAGGTCGGCAGCCGTCCCCTTCCGTCGGATCTCGCCGCACCGAGCGCTGATCCTAAGGGAGCGCTCTCCGAGCGTTCCGAGATTCTCTGGCTGGAACCCATCCCAGCGAACCTGATGGACGACCACCCGATCGATCTCGGCCTGATCGCCGCGCTGCAACGCCTCTCACCCCTCGAGCGCGCTGTGACCGTCCTCCACCTCGAGGGCCGGCCGAGCATCGCCGACCTGCTGAGCGACATTTCTCCCGCACCGATCAGCGCTGGCCCGCTCGTCGCTCCCGACGACCTCCTCCTGGCCCGGTACCGCGCGGCGTTCGAGCAGTACGACGTACCCGCGATCGTCACGCTCTTCACCGACGACGCGATCTGGGAGATGCCGCCGTTCACGTCCTGGTTCCGCGGCGCCCGCGACATCGGCCGCCTGATCAGCACCCACTGCCCGGCCGAACGCCCCGGCGACCAATACCTCGTCCCGCTGACAGCCAACGGCCACCCCGCCTTCGCCGTCTACATGCGAGACCCGAAGGACAACATCCACCGAGCCTTCCAGATCCAGGTCCTCACCCTCACCGCCACCGCAGTAGTCCACGCGGTCGCCTTCTTCGACCTGTCCCTCTTCCAAACCTTCCACCTGCCAGACCTACTGACAGGCCTCCCACCCAACCCCTACGACGGCACCCCAAAACCTCACGTAGAACGCCTACCGAAGCACTAACCCACCACGGCCGTGGCAGGTTTGCCCAGGTGATCCGTCGGGTGCCGGAAGGTCAGGCACTCGGACGGGTCGTACTGACCTCGAGCACCCGGCGTCGGTGTGAGGTCGACCGCCGCCTTCCCGCCCCACCCCTTTGGCAGATCACTCACCACGAGGGCCGCCTTGGTTGCCTGGGCGACCGTCAGCGGGACGACTGTTGGAGTCGGGCTGGGGGTAGGACCCGGGGGGTTGGGCTGGGTGGTGCAGGCGGTCAGGGCGACTACGGCGGCGACTGCGAGGCGGCGTACCACCTAGTACTCGCCGTGGGGCTGGGTTTCAGTGCGCACGGTGGGTCGCTCGCGATCGCCGTACGACGGGACCAGAAGGACGGCGCAGGCGGCCATCGTGAGGGCCAGGCTGTTCGACTGAGGTGAACGCGAGCTCAGCCTTGAGTGCTTCCGTCTGCCGGCGCCGGTTCGAAGAGTTCGAGTGCATTGCCGGCTGGGTCGTCGAGGACGATCTGGTTGCCGCCGCGGCCGATCACGATGTCGGTGCGGAAGGTGAGCCCCGCGGCCCGAAGCGCGTCCACGGTGCCGGCCAGATCGTCGACCTCGATCTGGATGCGGTTCCATCCGCCTGGTCCGGGCCTGCGGCCGTCGAGGGCGGGCGCCGCGCCTCCGCCGGGCCCGGTGGGCACGGAGAGCAGGAGCCGCAGATCCCCGCGGGACACAGCGGCGAAGGTCGGCGCCGGATGCATGTCCACACCGAAGCCGAAGTGCCTGGTGTAGAAGTCGATCGCGGCGTCGACGTCATCGACGATGTAACGCACTGAGACAGTGCCCATGGACAGCTCCTCACCTGAATGGCTGCGCCGGTCGAGTGTCGAGGATGGCACTACAGTGCCACTGTACTCCGGCCGCGCACGACGTACCGATGTCAACTGAGCTGCCAGTCTGCGACGTCGGAGCTCGAGTCGGTTGTTGCTGACGGCAACCTGCGTCGAAGGCTTCAGGTGCTGGTGGCGCGTGGGGGTTTCGCGAGGAATTCTTCGACTGTGGTGACGTGGTCGAGGAGCCTCGCCGTGGCGGCTGGGTCCGCGGGTACTGGATTGTCCCCGAGCCAGCGCCACATGGTCGTCAGGTCTTTGCCGACGAAGCGTTCGAAGAGCCGGACAGGCATGGGGAAGCCTCGGGTGGACCGGCCTGTCAGCGCGGCCGCTGTGCGGCACTCGGCGATCGAACGGAACTCGGCTGCCAGCGGCAGTTCCGCTCCGACGAACCGACTTGGTTCGGCGAAGGCCCGGGTCGCGATCGCCCCGAGGTCGTCGACCGCAAGCCAGGGGATCGGTGTCTGATCGCCGGCGAGCTTGGGCATGACATGCCAGACCGAGACGGGTGGATAGAAGTCCTTGTCAGTCATGAGTTCCATGAACGCCATTGGTCGGAGCACGGTCAGTGGTACGCCGGACGCGCGCAGGTGCTCGGTGATGATCAGCTTCGAGTCCCAGGAATCGACACCGGTCCCGCGCAGGCCCGGTCCGGCCGAGCCGTAGACGACGTGCTCCACGCCGGCCGCCTTGGCCGCGTCCGCGACGTTCTTGCCTTGCCGGATCTCGCCGTCGTGCCCGGCGATCATCGGGTTCTGCACGCTGTAGACGCCGTACGCTCCGGTGAACACCCGGAGCAGCGAGTTCACGTCATCCATGTCGCACCGAGCGACCTCCGCGCCTGCGGATCGCAAGGCGCCGCTCGCCTTTGACTCCGGGTTTCGCGTGAGTGCGAGCACCCGTCGACCCTCAGCGAGCAGATGCCGCGCGACCGCACCACCCTGACGTCCCGTGGCACCCAGTACCGCGATGACCTGCCCCTGCTCCATGCCACCACCCCCTCTCGTCAGGCTAGGCCCGCGAGAGCTGCGCGCCTAGCATCAGGCGCCGGCGAAGGGCGGTAGCGGCTCTAGTACTCGCCGTAGATCTGGACCTTGGTGCCGATGGGGGTGTCGGTGAAGATTTGGTGGATTTCGGGGCGTACTACGCGGACGCAGCGGTGGCTGTCGGGGTACGGCTTGACGAGGGAGTTGACCCGGGAGCCGTGCAGGGCGATGCCGGGGCGGTCCCTGAGGAAGTAGAGGGAGTCGTACATGTACGCGTCGTCGTACAGGCTGCTCTCGTGCGCGCCGGCCCACTTGCGCCAGACCGCGCCGGTGCGGTTCGGGGTCTCGTACCCCGGGCCACCGGTGGAGATCCAGACGATCCGCTTGTACGTCTTGCCGACGATTTGGTACAGGATCTGGCAGGTTTTGTTGACGTAGATGCCGGGGGAGCGGGTCGGCGTCGGGCGACTGGTTGCGTTGAGCACCGAGTACGCGTCGTTCAGGCTGAGTCCCTTGCGGCTGACCGGCAGGCCGTGGGTCTCGCGCCAGGCGCACAGTGCCTGCTTGGCGCGAGCGGTGATGTCGCCGTCGATGTCGCCGACCGGGTATCCGAGCTTGTCCAGTTGCCGTTCTACGCGCAGCGCGTAGTACTCCGGCTTCTGCTTGACCTTGGGCTTCGGCTTGACCGTCGGCTTCACGGTGGGCTTAGCAGTCGGAGTGGCGCTCGGCGTCGCACTCGTCGTACTGCTCGAAGCCTGTGAAGGAGAAGGCGTCGTCTCACTCGCGGCCACATCGGAACATCCGGCGAGTACGAACGACAGAACGACCGCACCGGCAACGAGACCACGTCGACGAGACACGAATTCCCCTCTCCCTCAGCTTTTTCAGCGTCGCAGAACCACGCCATGTAAGCGTGCAGCGACCCGCCGAGACTAATCTGCGAGAGGTTCCTCAACGGGTGCCGTGCCGGATCCCGTCACCGAACCGTTGCCGAGTTCCGGTGCCGGATCGTCCCGCAACCGGCTGTACAGGTACCCGTCCCGCATCCGCCCGGCCCGGAACTCGCACCCGCGGATCACGCCTTCGAGCCGGAAACCCGCCTTTTCCAAGGACTTCTGCTCGGCGACGTTCTCCGGATGCGTCGAGGCTTGAATCCGGTACACCGCGGTGTGCTCGAACAGGTACGCCGTCAGCAGCGCCTGCGCCCGCCACCCGATCCCACGCCCGCGGTACTCCGGCAGCAGCGCGATCCCGATCTCCCAGTACGTCGTACGCCCGTCGAACGACCCCGTCCGCCAACTAACGAGCCCCGCCGTCTCGGATCCGGTGCGCACCATCAGCCGCCCGTCGTCCTTGCCGAGGAACCCGTCCTCGGCAAACCGCCGTACGGGAGCCTGCGCATCCCGGAACCCGTTCCAGTCCAGCCCGATCAGCCCTGGCTCGATGGAGAAGCGCTGGAACAACGGCAGATCGTCTTCCCGCACAGGCCTCAGCACGACATCCATGCCTGCCAGACTATGTGGATGGAGTTCCACATCCTCGGCCCGCTCGGCAGGCGGGGGAGAACGAGGATGCGGTCGCACTCTTCGAGCAGGCCGCAGAGCTGTATCGCGCGTGTGGCTTCACGCTCGGCGAGGGCGCGCTGCGGTGCAACATCTCGGTCAGCTACAACGCTCAGGGACGGCTCCGTGAGTCCGCGGAGGCGTTCGGCCAGGGGTTGGCTGTGTTCCGCGCCTGTGGCGAGTTCGCGCGGATGCCGCGCGGGCTGAACGCGCAGGCGATGAACCACATCCATCTCGGTGAGTTCCGCGAGGCCGTCGCGTGCATCACCGAGTCACTGCAGTACACGGGGCCGGCGAGCAACGACCAACTCGTTGCCTTGGTCAACCGTGCCGGGGCCTATAAGGAACTCGGCGAGCTGGAACTCGCGGCGGCGGATCTGCGGACCGCCGAGCCGCTGGTGGACAACCGCCTCGACCGGGTTCAGTGGGGCCTGGCCAGGGCCGGTGTCGAGAACCGGCTCGGCCATCACGAACAGGCGCGTCAGATCGCAACCGACGTACTGCGCGAGAGCCGCGAGATCGGCAACGGGTACGACGCCTGCGTCGCGCTGCAGGCACTCGCCGAGTCCCACCTGTTCGCCGGCGACGTGGCCACCGCACGCACGTACTTCGAGGAAGGCGAAGCGCTCGCCACCAAGTCGGGCTACGGGACCATCCTCGCCGAGCTCCACGCCGACATTGCCCAGTGCAACTTCCTCGACGGCGAGGTCGAGCTCGCCTACACCCAGGCGACCCAGGCCCTAGCCGAGTCGGAAGTCGTCGAGTACGGCATCGGGCAGCAGTGGTCCCACAGCCTGCTGGCCCGCTGCTGCACCGCCCTCAACCGCCCCGCCGAAGCAGCCACCCACCAAGCCGCCGCCGACACCTTCTGCCGCCAGACGGGCTACACCCCACGCTGACCCGGCTCGACCTGGATTTACAGACCGAGGTCGCGGAGGAACTCGGGCTTGTACGCCTGCATCACGACGTACCGCGGGTCCGGGACCTCCATGTCCGCGTTCTTCGCGGCGTCACCGGCGGCGTCGTGCGGGCCGACCGGCACGCTCGGGTCGGTCCAGTCCTGCTCGGCCGGATTCCACCGCGTGACCGTGTACGTCGCGTCGAGGTGCTCGTCGGCCACCAGCTCCTTGGCGGTCCGCTCCGCCTCCTGGGCGTCGTCGAGCGTGTGCGTGTACATCAGCATCCGGTTCCCGTCCCGGGTCACCGTCACCTGACTCCCGAGCCGCTTCCGCGCGTCGTCATCCAGATCCAACGCCCGCAACCGATCCCAGACCGTCAACCCGTGCCCCTCGTCACTGAGCACAACCTCAACCCGAAACTCCTCATCCGCCATGCGCACACCCTACCGATCCGGAACTCAACCGTGACGCGGCTCCCTCACGGAGCCTCAGAGACCTGCCGTGTATTTGTACGCCATCGGGCGCAGCGCGCCGTCGTCGACGAGCCAGGGCGATTGCCAGACGAGGGTGCCGCCGCTCGCCGTCGGCGGATCTGCCTCGCGGTCGAGCTCGATCGAATGCACGATTCCGAGCGCGTTGTCTGGGTGTTCCGCGCGATGCAACTCGACCTCGGCTCTGGTCAGGATGATCTCGGAGCCCGCCGACGTCGTTCCCTTGACCTCCACTCTCAGGTGACTTGAGCCGTTTCGCGCGTACAGATCATAGGAATCGATCGCGCCGACGTCCCGGACGTACTCGTACCCGAGTCGGTGCAGATGTTCGGTGACCATCCGTACCGCATGCTGCTCGATCGCGACTCGTTCACGAACGTCGAGCTTGAACCCCTGACCGACTGCTTTGCGTGCTCGCCCGGCGACCTGACGGGTCGCCAGATCGGCATCGGCGATGTCCGGAGCCGGCTCGCCCGGCATCGCGAGCTCCACGGTCTCGCGACGGTATGTCTCCCCGAGCCATCGGACCGTCGCCTTCAGGTCTGCGAGCAGAGTGCCGTCGCTGGGCAGTTGACCACGCCGGTACTCGAGAGCAACGACATTCCCGAGCTCGTACCCCCGGGCGAGCTCGGTGCTGTTGGTGCCGAGATCGATGTCGTGGACCACCCGCTCGTCGTCGACCCCGAGATCGTCGAGGACGTCTCGTGCCCACTTGACCCGCGCTCCCAGCTCATAGGGCGGTCGCTGCCGGAACTCGCCGTTGCCCCAGACAGTGGTTCCTTGATTCAGCGATAGATACACACGGTCGCCGTCGCCGCTGAAGAGGTAGACCAGGTACCAACCTCGTGTTGCAGTGGGGGATCTGGTCGGCGAGTAGATGCGAACCCAGGGGACCATGCTCTTCAGACCGGTCCCGTCCCGACCTTCGACTGCGAGATCGGATCTCGCGGACTGCTCGTTCAGGCTCGGGAGTTCGCCCTTGATCCTGAGTGCGATGTCGGACCGGATCAGTTGCCCGCGCCGCTTCATCTCCGGGGTGTTCTGCGACGACCACCGGGGCTGTAGCGACAGCACCTCTTCGAACTCGCTGCGCATGTGGTTCCTCCTCCGGCATACATCGTCCTATGAGCGGGGTCGTTACACACTGCAATCCTTCGAACGTCTGCCGGGTTCAGACCCGGCTGTCTGTCGGCTCCTGAGATGTGGGACAGGTGAATCGATTTCCTTCGATCGACTACAGTTCTTAGTCATGGAGCTGAGGCACTTGGAACACTTCGTGGCGGTGGCCGAGCAGAAGCACTTCACGCGGGCTGCCGAGGCGATGTCGATCTCGCAGTCTGGGTTGTCCGCCTCGATCCGCGCACTCGAGCGGGAGCTCCGCGCGAGTCTGTTCGTCCGCAACACCCGCAGCGTGGAGCTCACCGAGGCGGGACGGGCGCTCCTGTGCGAGGGACGACGTACCCTCGCCGCCGCCGAGGCCGCGAAGGATGCCGTCGCCGCGGTCCAGGGCCTGCTGCGCGGTCACCTCACGGTCGGGCTCGAGCAGTGCCTCGGCGTGGTCGACGTACCGGCGCTGCTCGCGAAGTTCCGGTCCGGGTACCCGGGCGTCGAGATCGAGGTTCGCCAGGGCGGCTCCACGCCGATGCTCGACGAACTCGCGTCCGGCCGGCTCGACGTCGCGTTCGTGGCGACCGCCGGCGACCCGGTCGACGGGCTCGACCTGCGGCCGCTGTCGCGCGAGTCGATGGTCCTCGTCTGCGCTCCCGACCACCGGCTCGCGAAGGCGTCCGGCGTGACTCTCGACGACCTGGCAGGGGAGTCGTTCGTCGACTTCGACCCGACCTGGGGCGCCCGCGCCATCTCCGACCGCGCCTTCGCCACAGCCGGCGTCGCGCACCCGGTGACGATCGAGGTCAACGACGTACACACCCTGCTCGCCCTCGTCGCTCACGACCTAGGCGTAGCACTCGTCCCCGAACGCATCGCCGCCAAACGCGGCGACCACGTCACCGTCTCCCTGGCCCCCGGCACGGCCTCCGACTGGCAGGTCTCGGTCGCCGTCCCCACCGGCCCCGCAGCCTCCCTCGCCGCCGACGCCCTGATCGGCATGCTCCCCACCACCGCGGTCCACGCCTGACCTCATAGAAGCGTTGCGCCGACCGGGGTGAGCTTCGCGAGTACAGCGTTGATGCGTTCGAGCGTGTCCGGGTGCAGGGTGATGTTCGCGGCCGCCAGGTTCTCGAGGATGTGCGCCGGCGTACGGCTGCCGGGAATCGGTACGACCGCCGGATCCTGGTGCAGCAGCCACGCGAGCGCGAGCTGACTCCGCGTGATCCCGAGGTCCGCGGCGAGTGCCTGAAGCGCGTCGTACGACGCGTTGTTCGCCTTCAGGCTCGCGGCGTCGAAACGCGGCGCGTTGTTCCGGAAGTCGTCCTTGTCGAGCGTCTGCACGGTGCCCGTTAGGAACCCGGCGCCGAGCGGGCTCCACGGTACGACGCCGACGCCGAGTTCCCGCGCCACGTCGAGCAATCCGGGGTCGATCGGCCGCCACATCGACCACTCGGTCTGGACCGCCGCGATCGGATGTACGTCGTACGCGCGCCGAAGCTCCTGCGCCGTCACATTGCACACTCCGAGGTGCCGAACTTTGCCGTCGGCAACGAGTTCGGCCATGGCGCCGACGGTTTCCTCGATCGGCACCTGCGGATCCGGGAAGTGCAGGTAGTACAGGTCGATCACGTCGATGCCGAGGTTGCGCAGGCTGGATTCGGCGTACCCGCGGACGTACTTCGGCTCCGCGTTGACGAGTAGTTGCTCGAACGCGAAACCGACGTCGAGGGGATGTGGCTGCGCGCCGTCACTGAGCCGCAGACCGAACTTGGTCGCGATCGTGACCTCGTCGCGCCGCCCGCGGATCGCCCGTCCAATCAGGTCCTCGTTGTGCCCGCCGTCGCCGTACGCGTCGCTGGTGTCGATGAACGTCCCGCCGGCGTCGATCGCCGCGGTGAGCGCCGAGAGTGCGCGGTCGTCATCGATCGCGCCGTACATGCCGGGGGAGAGCACCATCGCACCGAATCCGATCGCCGGTACGTCGAGTCCGCCGAGGTTGCGTGTCTTCGTCATGAGCCCAGCATCGACGCGCACCCCGCCGCCGCACCAAGACCTGTTGATATAACCGTTGGTTATGGATGCGCACCTGCGCGAGCTCCGGTACTTCGTCGCGGCCGCCGAGGAATCGACCGTGACGGCCGCGGCCGCCCGCCTGTTCGTCTCACAGCCTGCGCTGTCCAAGCAGCTCCGCGCCCTCGAACGCCGCCTCGGCTTCGACCTCTTCGACCGTCGGCCGCGCGGACTGACACTGACCTCGCAGGGGTCGGTATTGCTCCCTGTCGCGAGGGAGGCGCTCGCCGCCTGGGATCGCGGGTACGCCGAAGCGCGGGCAGCGGCCCACCCGCATCAGCTGGTCGTCGGCATGCAGACCGCTGTCGGCCGCGACCTCCAACGCCCCGCCGTCGAACGCTTCCGCGCCGCGCTCCCCGGCTGGACGGTCTCGCTGCGCCTGGTCGGCTGGGACGATCCGACCGCCGGCCTCGCCGACGGAACCAGCGACGTCGCGTTCGTCTGGCTCCCGATCTCCACCGATTTCGCGACCCGCGTGCTGATCACCGAACCCCGCTGGGTTGCTCTACCCGCCCAGCATCGTATGGCGGACCGCGCTGAGATCCCGTTCTCCATGCTGCTGGAGGAGCCCTTCGTAGCTCTTCCCGCGACAGCCGGCCCGCTCCGTGATTTCTGGCTGGCCGTCGACGCCCGGCCCGGTCCGCCTGTGGTGGCAGCCGAGGCCACCGCCGCCGACGAGGTCCTCGAATTGGTCACCGCCGGCGTCGGCATCGCCCTCCTCGCTGAGGGCAACACAGGTCTCTACCAACGCCCCGGCCTGGTCTGCCGCCCCGTCCCCGATCTGCCGCCAGCCGAGCTAGCGGTCGCGTGGCGCCGTACCGACAACCGCGACGCCGTACGTGCGTTCCTCGACTCGGTCCAGCCCTGAACGTGGTATCTCGTGGTGGGCGGTAGCGTTCCCGTATGGCGCGCAATCACGACCCACGTCCGTCTGGGGCCGGTCAGGCGGAGATTCTGGAGCAGTTCATGGCGCTGATCGCCGGCAAGGGATCCAATGAGTTGCGCGGCCTGCTTCCTGAGGTAGTGGCCGCGGCGATGCCAGGCTTCGATCCGTTCAGCGAGACGCCGCCGCCCTCTCGTCGACGGGCACGCCGAGAGGACGTAGTCACGTATCGGGTGCGGATCGATCTCGCCGAAACGAAGCCTCCCTTGTGGCGGCGGCTGGACCTCGCGTCTGACATGTTCTTGAACGAGCTCCACGACGTCATCCAGACCGCGTTCGGCTGGACCGACAGCCATCTGCACGAGTTCGCATCGGGCAAGGACTACTACGACTTGGCCGCGGAGCATTACCTGTGCCCGTTCCAAGTCGCCGAGGGCGAGATCGGCGTACCGGAAGAAGAGGTACGCCTCGACGAGGTCCTGGCGGCGAAGGGCGACAAGCTGCTCTACCTGTACGACTTCGGCGACGACTGGATGCACGTCATCAAGCTCGAGGCCGTCCAGGCACGGCACGAGTCCGCGCCCCGCGCCGCTTGCGTCGACGGGCGCCGCCCGGGTCCGAGCGAGGACTGCGGCGGGGTGCACGGTTATGAGTTGATCTGCGCGGCCCTCGACGCCGGCCATCCGGATCACGCGGCGGCAGTCCGCGACTATGCGCGCCTGTACGGCAAGGAGGTCGATCCCGGCGATTACGCTCCGACTCTGTTCTCTTCCGAAGAGATCAACAGATATCTGACCGGCAACGGCGAATCCGGCCTTTCTGGTCCGCTTGGGGAACTGCTCGACGCGATCGATTCACCGCGGCCCCGGCGCATCTTCCAGCAGATGATCCAGGACGCGGACCTGGACAACCCCGTTGATATCGACGCCGAGACGGCCGCCCGGATGGTCTCGCCGTACACCTGGCTCCTGGATCGCGTCGGGGCGGACGGCATCAAGCTGACCGGCGCCGGCTACCTGCCTCCGGTGCACGTGGAGGCCGCCGTGGCCGAGCTCGGACTGGGTAAGGAATGGATAGGCAAGGGCAACCGGGAGGTCCAGACTTTGCCTGTACTGGTCCTTCGAGAGACCGCTCAGGCGGTCGGGTTGCTGCGCAAGCACAAGGGTGCCCTCGTCCTCACCCCACGCGGCCGTGCCGTTCGCGATGACCCGCTGGCGCTGTGGTGGTACCTGGCCGAGCACCTCCCCCCAGCCTCCAAGTGGCCCTTCGAGACCCAAGCCGGGCTCATTTGCCTGACCGCCCTCGCCGCGGGATGGATCGATGACGTGAATTCGACCATCGCAGACTGGCTCACGGCGGCCGGTTGGGGCGACATCGACGGAACGCCGGTCAGCCGAACGATGGCCAACGACGCGGCTTGGGACACGATGTCCGTCCTGCGTCGGCTGCGCGCGGTCGACAAGGGGCCGGGCTGGCGCGACGTGCCTACACCTGAGGGCGCCACCTTCGCCAGGGCGGCGTTGCGCAGTTGGCCGAGCACGAGCTGAGGTCTCCGCAGTACCACGGCAGCGGAACGCCCGTACCAGCCCTGTATCAGGCCGGTACGGCGTCCGTGCGGCTACCAGGCGTAGTCCTCCGGGGCGGTCTTGTAGCCCGGGAAGATCTCGTCGAGGCGGGTCAGCGACTTCTCGTCGAGCTTGATTTCGACGGCGCGTACGGCGGACTCCAGCTGCTCCATCGTCCGCGGGCCGACGATCGGACCGGTGACGGCCGGCTGGTGCAGCAGCCACGCGAGCGCGAGCTCACCCGGCTCGTGCCCGAGTTCGTCCGCGAACGCCTCGTACTGCTCGATCTGCGGCCGGAGCTTCTCGAGCGTCTCCTTGGAGCGGCCCTCGAGGCGCCGTACGCCCTCGTTCTCCTTCCGGATCACGCCACCCAGCAGCCCACCGTGCAGCGGCGACCACGGAATCACGCCCAACCCGTACGCCTGCGCCGCCGGCAGCAGTTCACGCTCGACATCACGCTGGATCAGGTTGTACAGCGACTGCTCGCTCACCAGGCCTGCATAGTTCCGCTTCGCAGCGGCCTCCTGCGCCTGCGCGATGTGCCATCCGGCGAAGTTGCTCGACCCGGCGTACAGGATCTTCCCCTGCTGTACGGCGACCTCCATCGCCTGCCAGATCTCTTCCCACGGCGTGTTCCGGTCGATGTGGTGGAACTGGTACAGGTCCACGTAGTCCGTCTGGAACCGCTTCAAGCTCGCGTCGAGCGCGCGGCGGATGTTGAGCGCCGACAGCTTTCCTTCGTTCGGCCAGCCGTCGCCCATGTCGCCGTACACCTTGGTCGCCAGCACCGTCTTCTCACGGTTCTTGGGATCCTTGGCGAACCACTCCCCGATGATCTCCTCGGTCCGACCCGGGTAGATAGACCGCCCGTACCCATTGGCCGTATCGAAGAAGTTGATCCCCTTGTCATGCGCCGCATCCATGATCGCGTGCGCATCCCCCACCTCAGTGAGAGGCCCAAAGTTCATCGTGCCCAACACGATCCGACTGACGTTCAGTCCCGTACGCCCAAGCTGAGTGAAGTCCATACACCCACTTTTGCTCGCCCGGGCTCAGACTTCCAACAGAAGAATCCGCATGGTGTGATCGCCAGAACTTCTTAATTCAGGAGAGGTGGCACCGCTGTCGGCGGGGTGTCCTCACGCGTGCCGTTGCGGAGCGTTCTAGTTGGCTTCGTCGAAGAGGGTTGCTGCTGCGTCATCGTGTGGCGTTGAGCGCACGAGTGGTGACTCGCGCTTCGCTTCCGCCCAGTTGCGCGATGTCGCATTGTCGAGTGATTCAGCGTTGATCCGTAGACCGAGCGCCGCTGCCAGCACATGGACGGCCAGTCGTGGGGGGATGGCGTTCCCGATCTGCTGTGCTTTGTCCCGGCCGGACCACGGGTAGTCGCGAGGGAAGGTCTGCAGTGCGCCGGCCTCCGGGGACGTGAAGCGGTCGATGCTGCCGTTCTGCATCTCAACCCTGTTCCGCGAGATCTTCCCGGTTACCGTCGCGGCCGGCTGGTCGGACCTCCGCCGCCCACGGTTCTTCGGATCGCCGCCGGTGCCGTAGTTGGAGATCACCGTGAACGGACCCGTCCGGTCGAGGGTCTCGTCCATCGTGCGCCAAGGCAACAGAGCGGGATCGCCGTCGCCGCGCGCAACATCTTGGCGGAACGGGCGGTGTGTCGGAGTCGGAAGCGCAGCGGGCGCGTTTCGACGCGCGATCAGGATCGCCCGACGTCGGGTTTGCGGTACTCCGAACTGTTCGGTCCGCAGGACTCCGCATTCACAGCTGTAGCCGATGTCGATGAGAACTTGTCGGACTGTCTTCCAGACCGGCAGGACAGCGGGAACCTGCTCGAGGACCACGGCATCGAACGCGTCGCCCGATCGATGCGCTTCCAGCACCCAGCGGAGCGGTTCGAGAACGAGCCGGGTGCGCTCGTCGACGGTGGCCAGGACCTTCTCGAAGTCATCGCCCGAAGCCATGTTCCGTGCTGCCGTGACGACGAGACTCAACGCACGCCGACCGGTGCCGTTGCCGGCAACCGTATATGTCTGGCACGGCGGGCCACCGGCCAAGATCTTGGCGTCGGAGAACTGCTTCGGCTTGTAGTCGCGCACGTCACCCTGGATGGTCGACAGACCTGCGGCGCGCCTCGTTTCGCACGCACCGTCGTCCCATTCGATCCCCTCGACCGTGATGCCGAGCCACCGCGCAGCAACATCGAGTCCACCCGGTCCCGCGAACAGATCCACCATGTGCAGCTTCGACGGCAGACCGTTCTGATCCCGCGTCATGGAGCGAAAGTATAGGGCGTGGCGATGCGGTCGAAGCCCTCGCAACGCCGGCAGCATCTTGGTCCCTGACCTCGACCAACTGCAGCGTTGCGGCGGTTCGGAAGACAACGTGGGCGCATCGTGAGAAGTTGGCGTTGTCATGGACATGGATCGCGAGGTCTCACGGTCGACCGCAGCGAGTGCGGAGGCTCGCGCCGGTAGGCGTCCGGTGCTGACGACGTCGTCCCAGATATCATCGAGGATGTCTCGTCAGGCGAGACGCGACACCAAGCCCGAGATCGAATTGCGGCGTCGCCTGCATCGTCTGGGATACCGCTATCGGGTCAACTATCCACTGCCCGGGATGCCCCGGCGTCGAGCGGACCTCACTTTCACCGCGAAGCGCGTGGTGGTGTTCGTCGACGGCTGCTTCTGGCACGGCTGTCCCGACCACGGGACCAGCCCACGCAACAACGGCGCGTGGTGGGCCGAGAAGCTCCGGAAGAACGTCGAACGCGACCGGGACACCGACGCGCGTCTCAGCGCGTCCGGATGGGCCGTTGTGAGGATCTGGGAGCACGAGGACTCGGACGCAGCCACGTTGCGCGTCGTCGGAGCCTTGACCGGGGCGACCGATTCGGGTGACTGTACGTAACGTTCGATTGTCTGGTCCGATATACGCGCAGGGACCGGGGAATCGACGACCCTGGATCTCGAAGGCACCGTCGGAGAGATGTTGTACAGGAGAGCGTCGAGTGCAGCGAGCATGGGGAATATATGAGTGACGAGATTGATGCCAAGTACGAGGTGTTCCGGGACCTGCTCGAGACGAGAACACCCGAGGAGGCCGTCAAGTCCCTCGAGGTCCTCGGTCTCCAGGACGAGGTGATCCAGCGGATCATCGAGCGTCACGAACAGCGCGTCATCGAGATTCGCGAGATGGACGAACCTCGCGTCGTCTACAAGGACAATCGGTACACCTGGTACACCGGCCCCAGAGCAGGTGACAAGTGCTGGCCGGCGATCGTCGAACAACTCGTTGCGTCCGGCTGGAAGCAGGATCCGGCGATCGACTCGCTGGACGCTGCGTCGACGCGGGTGGTCTCACTCCTCAGCCACCCGAAGGAGCGCGCTTTCTCGACGCGTGGGCTGGTCGTGGGCTACGTGCAGTCCGGGAAGACGACGAACTTCACTGCGGTCATGGCGAAGGCTGCCGATCGTGGTTACAAGCTCTTCATCGTGCTCGCGGGTATCCACAACGGTCTGCGACGACAGACCCAGGCCCGTCTGGTGCAGCAACTCATCGAGCCGAATCCGACTCGATGGGCCCAGTTGACGGACATGGACAAGGACTTCGTCCCGACCGCGAATGCTGCATCGTACTTCGGCAAGAGCAACCGCACGCACGTTCTGTGTGTGGTCAAGAAGAACGCGACTGTCCTGCGGAAGTTCGCCGACTGGCTGCGGTCGGCGTCGGAGTACCTGGGCGACTGTCCGGCGCTCGTGATCGACGACGAGGCCGATCAGGCGACCGTCGCCACGAAGACGATCAACCCGTTGATCAAGGACGTGCTCGGGATCCTTCCCAAGTCCGCCTATGTCGGGTACACCGCGTCGCCGTTCGCCAACCTCTTGATCGACCCGAGTTCGGGCGACCTCTACCCGAGCGACTTCATCGTCAATCTGCCCAAGCCGGTCGGACACTTCGGGACCGAGGTCGTCTTCGGACGTTACGCGCTCGACGGCGAGGATCCCGAGAACGTCGACGACGGCTACGACATGATTCGGACCGTTCCGAAGTCGGACATCGAGTGTGTGCGTCCGTTGAAGCGGGTCGACGTCGAGATGTTCGAACCGGAGCTGACCCCGACGCTGAGCGCAGCAGTCGAGTACTTCTGGCTGAGTACCGCGGCCCGTCGGGTTCGAGGTACCGGGGTGAAGCACAGCACGATGCTGATCCACACGAGTGTCAATACCGTCGTCCACAATCGCTTCCGCAAGCCGCTCGAAGACCTGCGTCACGACGTGCGAGCAGGCCTGCCTTCGGCCGACGTACAGCGCCGGCTCCGATCGTTCTGGGACTCGGAAAGCTCAAAGGTTTCGGCGTCCGAGTTCGGGGAGCGCGCGATCTCCTTCGACGAGTTGCTCGTCGAACTGCCCGGTGTGATCGACGAGTGCAAGATCATCATGGACAACTCGAGCAGCGAAGATCGGCTGGACTACGAATCCGGGCCGGTCGTGGCGATCGCAGTCGGCGGCAACACTCTGTCCAGAGGCCTGACTCTCGAAGGGTTGTCCGTCAGCTATTTCGTGCGCGCGGTGTCGGCCTACGACACCCTCCTGCAGATGGGGCGTTGGTTCGGGTACCGCGACGGGTACGCCGACCTACCGCGAATCTGGATGACGGACGAGCTGAGGGGTTGGTTCCGGCACCTGTCGACCGTCGAGACCGAGATGCGTCGAGACATCGATCTGTACATGACCGAGGACAAGGACCCGTTGACGTTCGCGGTCCGGGTGCGAACTCACCCGGCGCTGCGGGTCACGGCGGCCGCCAAGATGAAGGATGCGGTCCGAGCGTTGTCGGCGTACGGCGGGCAGCGCGTCCAGACCAGGTACTTCCGGCGGGACAAGGAGTGGCTGGAGGTCAATCAGAACGCGGCGAAGAACCTTGTAGCTCAGGCGAAGATCTCAGGTACGCACGAGCCCGACGCCAAGCGCGGCCGGCATGTGTTCAGGGCCGTGCCGAGCGAGCACGTCATCGACTTCCTGCGGGCCTACCAGTTCCACGAGAACTCGCAGGAGTGCGACTCCGACCTGCTCATCCGGTACATAGAGCGCCGGAGGAAGGAGGCCGGATCGCTGGCCACGTGGAACGTCGCACTTGTCGGAAATCCGGTCGACTCCGAACTCGGCAACTTCGAGTTTGCTCCTGATGTCCAGGTCGGTCGGATCGTTCGTGCACGACTCGGATCGGACGACGAGGGAACGGACGAAGCGGGCGAGAACGCGGTGGCGGACATCAAGACACTCATGAGCCGTCGAGATGCGGCGGTTGATCTGTCAGGTGAGACCGGTAAGTTCAACGAGCTGAGGATCAAGCAGGAGCGTCTCCGTCAACTGCCGAACACCGGCCTGGTCGTCCTGTATCCCATTGACAGCGTTTCGAAGCCGGCCGCGGGACGGACGCAACGCAAGGCGCTGAACGCCGAGGCGGATGTCATCGGGGTCGGCCTGGTCTTCCCGCAACCAGGCATCGACAGCCCGATCGAGTGGAACTATGTCTCGGCGGATCTTTCCGGGATCGACATCGAGGAAGAGAACTTCGAGGCGCTCAACGCGGAGGAGCCAGGGTGACAGCGGCGCTGCGCGAGATCGTTCAGCAGCACTGGGATGCACTGGACCGTCACAGCCAGGCGATCACCGGGCTACGCGTCGCGGATCTGCCCGTCGAGACGAACGTGGGTCCGGTGGTCGCGGCGGTCGATCGCGACGGAAACCGGCACATCCTGATACCGATCGCTCCGCAGCAGAGGGTTCGGGGCGGGCTCGACGGTCCGGCGCTGTTGTTGAAGAAGGTGCCGCTCGAGGACGATGGCGGGCGCCGGACATTCGCCGACCTTCGCTGCGCGCGGTCGGACCTGAACGACGTCTTCACCGGGCTCTGTGCGGACGTGCTGAAGAGCGTCGAGGCTCAGCCCAGAAACGCGATGAAGGCGCTGTACGGCCAGATCGACAGGTGGCGCGCACTGTTCCAGACGAGGAGCAACCTACTGGGCATCGAGCAACAGGCCGGCCTGTTCGGCGAACTGCTCTTCCTGGACAGGCTGCTGGAACGAGACTCAGGTGCGCATCGGCTCTGGAAGGGCCCTTTCGGGCACCGACACGATTTCGCGTCTGCGCAGTACGCAGTCGAGATCAAGTCGTCGTTGGCCACCGACGGCCGTCGGGCCCGGATCCACGGGCTCGATCAACTTGATGCTCCGGCCGGAGGTCTGCACCTGTACTGGATACGTCTCGAGCCCGGCGCAGCAGGCGGCAGGAGTCTCAACGAGGCCGCGAAACAGGTCCTCGACGCATGTGAGGACGAGAGTGCGATCCGTTCGTCGCTGTCCGCAGCCGGCTATCGGTTCGTCGATGCGGCCCAGTACGAGGACACGCGGTTCGCCGTACTCGAAGAGCGCTGCTACGCGGTCGAGGAAGGATTCCCTCGACTTGTGGCGAGCGAACTGACCGCGGCCGGTCTGCCGATCAACGTGACCGATGTCGCCTACACGATCGATCTCTCGTCCGAGCCTCCCGTCCCCCTCGACGTCGAGGGTGCGGACGAGCTTGTCGCGGCTCTGCTGCAAGAGGGGACATGATGTCGACAGCCTGGTTGTCACAGACATTCCCTCCCGAAGGTGCGAGCGCTGCCGAAGGGATTCGGAACCAACTCGGACGGCCGGAGCTCGATCTCTTGACGATCCTCGTTCGAGAGGCTGCTCAGAACTCGTGGGACGCGCGACGGGACGACGTACCTGGGGTCGACTTTCGACTGTCGATCGGATCCGTCAGCGCTGCCCATCTGTCGGCGTGGCGAGAACTCCTGCTGCGAAACGCGCCCATGGACGGGCACCTCCCCCTGCGTCGGATCCTGCGGAGATCCGATATCCGCACGCTCACAGTCTCCGACCGAGGGACCAGCGGTCTCGGTGGTCCGACGCGGGCGGATGCGCTCCACAGCAAGAACCACGACTTCATCTCGTTCGTCCGCAACATCGGTGAGCCGAGGGACAAGGAACTCGGCGGCGGAACGTACGGCTTCGGCAAGGGGATCTTCTACCTGTTGTCGACTGCCGGCACGGTACTGCTCCACACCCGGTGCGACGACGGTAGCGGTCGGCTACAGACCCGGTTGATCGGCTGCGCCCTCTGGAAGAGTTACGTCGGCAAGGACGGGACCGCCGAGAGGCGGTACACGGGTCGCCATTGGTGGGGTGATGTGAGCGGCGGAATTGCCGAGCCGCTGGTCGGCGACGAAGCGGCAGAGGCCGCCCGGAAGCTCGGACTGGAACCGTTCGAGGACGACGAGACCGGAACGGACGTCGTAGTCGTCGATCCGATTCTTGAGGACCGTGATTCCCAGGAGGCGGCGCAGTATCTGGCCGAGACGGTTGCATGGCACCTGTGGCCGAAGATGCTCGCGCCGTCGAACGGTCGTGCTGCCATGCGATTCTCGGTTCGGTGCAACGGTCTCGACATACCCGTCCCGGATCCGGAATCGACGCGGCCGCTGGATCTCTTTGTGGCCGCGTACCGAAAGTCACGGGGAGAAGGTGGCCGCACCCTCGAATGCCGTAGCCCCAAGAAAGTGTTGGGGCGGTTGGGCCTGGTCAAGACCGTGGCGCCTGCCCTGACGCCGACCGCCGCCGGATTGACAGTAGGTGTGGACACTTTGGTCCACCACGTGTGCCTGATGCGACCGGCCGAGCTGGTTGTGACATATCACCGTGGACCAAAACCGCCGAGCGAGCTCCTCGCTTACGCGGGGGTGTTCCGGGCGGACCAGGCGATGGACGAGATCTACGCGCGAGCTGAGCCGCCCACGCACGACGGTTGGAACCCGCAATCTCTGCAGTCCCCGGAGAACACGTTCGTCCGAACGACATTTCGACGCATCCAAGAGGCTTTGGACGGCTTGCTCGAGTTGGGTGGGACCGCCCGCGGAGGCTCTGCGGCGCTGGCGCTGGGTGCTGCCAGCAGTCATTTCGCTTCGTTGGTGGTTGGAGTGGACGGACTCGGCGGAGCGTCCGACTTCGGATCCTCGCCGCGTGATCAAGGTGGTGACGCCCGCGGAGCCAAGGGTGGCCGGCACAAGAAGGGTGACGCTCGACCGGCAGTCTCGCGAACGTCGATCGAGTACGTTGACGATCCCTACCTCGACCAGTACAAGGGCGAGACAGTCGTCGTTCAGGCGTTCCGGCTGCCCTCGGACGGCATCCATGTCGTCACGGCGAACGTGGCTGTACTCGCTGGCTCTGGCGGACGCGAGACGGATCCACCGGTCGGAGCAGATCAGCCCGTCGTTCTGGGCTGGCAGTCTCGCGACGGGCGGTTCGTGACGGATCTGTCGCCGCAGCTGCCGGGTGGAGAAGGGACCACCTGGCGTGTGCTCGTGCGGCCGGCGCACGACACGATGACCGAGGTGCTGATCACGAGCCGATCGGACGCCGACCAGTGACGCGCCAGGCAATGCCGTACCGGTTGCCGTCGAGCGAGACCGTGGTCGCCGGCGATTGGGTACTTGTCATGGGTGAGGAGCAGATATCACTGCCGGACAAGCTCCCGGACTGGGATTATCAGACGAACCTGACGCTTCGACGAGCCGTTGAGATCGACGCCAAGTCCATGCGCGTCGGAGCCGGTCTGCCGCCGACTGCGCCATTGGCGCTCGCAGTGGTCTGGACGGCGAGTGGATCCGGTCTCAGGGCACCCGGATATCGCTTCGCGCTCTCCGGGCAGGACGAGGAAGTATGCGAGATCGAGATCCAGATTCCGGGTGCCGAAGTCGGCGGTCGGCTGACTTTGGACACGGTGGCTGTTCTGGACTCTCACAATGGGAAGCCGGAGCCGGCGGCCCCACGACGGGCCGGATCGATACTGTGGCGCGACAGACACGAGATCCAGTTGCAGGGAGATGCTCCGCAGTTCCCGATCTCGGTGATCGACTTCGGGAAGACGTCGTTTCCAAACGACTCGGCATGGCATGTACAGATTTCTGGCAACCTGTTCTCGGCGACGATGGGCGGAATGATTCTGCTCGTGAACGAGCGCAATTCGGCCATGGTGCGCGCGTTCCAGAACGCTGCGCGGCCACGCACCGTCGACAAGGTTGTGCTGTCCTCGGTCTACTGCGACGTCGCTCGCACAATGGCAGAGCACGGACTGCGGTCGGACGAGCTCACGGAAGGTACTCCGTACCCCGAGGGGACCCTTGGTGCCACCATCATTTCGCTGCTGGACCGCTTGTTCCCGGCAGTTTCACTCGTTGAACTGAAGTTGCGGATGGAACAGTCTCCTGCGCATTTCGCGTCGGAACTGCGAGCTGCTGTCAGACTGTTCGAGGAGATCGAGTGAACCTTCTTTACCCCAGGTTGCTGATCGAGCAGGCCAAGCCACTGCACGAGCAGTACAGGATGCTGGACGTCCAAGAACTTGGGCACCGAGCCGAGACATCGCACCAGTCGGCCATCTATGCAGCCACCGGGGGCGATCGGGTGTCAACCGGTCAGCTCGCAGAGCTCCGGGACGGGGCGTTGCAACTCGCAACGCAGCACGGATTCCCTGCGGAGTCATCGCGCGACGCGCGACGAGAGTTCGACCTCCGATTGGCTGAGTACCTGCATGTCGGGATGAAGATCATTCCTGCCGAGGCGGCCTCCGGCGACATCTGGGCCTTTCTCGCGGTGGTGCTGTTGCCCGACGTCGCCTACTGGCGATACCCGCATCCACCGGGGGATCGCGTGCTCGGAACCGATATCACCCGGCATGTGCTGGGGAGACTCTGGTGGCGCGCTCAGCTCGTTCACTCGCCGGATGAGCCCGACTCCTACAAGGCGCTGGAAGTCCTTGGCGAGGCGGCGTTCGACCAGATCTACGCCCGCCGCAAGGCGCTCGGCGGCAGCCCCATGGTCGTGAAGGCGATCCTGAGGACATGGTCGGCTCTCGAACTGGACGGCCTCGAAGAAAGGGCCGTACTGCGCGACTTTCTCCAGCGCTTGCTGCGGTTGAGTCCGTTCGTGGCATTCGAGGCCCTGGACGCCGTCGTTCTCGAAGGGGAACTGCGGGCAGTGGCCTTGGAAACGATGGAAGCGATTCGGGCAGCGCGCGAGGGCGCGTCGCGGCCGATGCCGGATTGAGCACGACCATGACACGCGATGTCATAACCGTGTCGGTCCGACGTTCGGTACGTTTAGGATCTTCGAGGCGAAACAAGGCGTTGCGCTCTGTGGAACGGAGCGGCGGCACGACAACCGGTAGTCGAGCGGACGGCGTGCGCGTGGGGCCGATTCAGACGTAAGGAAAGATGCTGGTGAGATCACATCTGACGTTGCTGTTCGATCCACTCACCATTGAGCATCTCGGCTACAAGATGTATTCACATCTGCCCAATGCACTGGCCGAACTGATAGCGAACGCATACGACGCAGACGCGACGAAGGTTCAGGTCATACTGCGGGACGACGAGCACGGCCGCTCCGTCATCGTGCAGGACGACGGTCACGGCATGAATTTGAGTGATCTGCGGGAGAAGTACCTGCGCATCGGGCGCAACCGCAGAGTCGAGGGCGAAGGTCGTTCCGAGTCGGGTCGTCGTGCTGTGGCCGGCAAGAAAGGTCTGGGAAAGCTGGCGTTGTTCGGGATCGGGGAAACCATCCTGCTGACAACGAAACGCCGCGGGGCGTCGGAGAACTTGCATGTCGCACTCAGTTGGACCGAGATCAAGAACGCGACCGGTACGGAGTACCACCCGGATCTGACCCGAAGCGGAGCGGAGGTGGATCTCCACGGAACCAGGGTCGAACTGACCAACCTTCGCCGACGGACCCCCGTCAATGCGAGAGATCTCGCACACAGCCTCAGCCGACTGTTCGGGTACGTCGACGACGACTTCCGGATCGAGGTGATCGACGCGGCCGGTACCAGCCGCCCGATCAATCGTGATTCCCGTCTGGACGGAGTCGACAAGGACGTGGAATGGCGGGTTCCGGAGGATCTGCCCGGCGATCTGCGAGAAGCGCTGCCGAACGCGCTCATCCGCGGACGTATCGTCGCGGCTGCAAAGCCGGTCGCCGCCGAGTATCGAGGGCTCGCCCTCTATGCACACGGACGTCTCGCCAACGAGCCGGAGTTCTACGGGGTTTCTGAGTCGAGCTACGCATTTTCCTACCTCACCGGGTACCTCGACGTCGACTACATCGACGACGGTGTTGCCGACGTGATCTCGACAGACCGCCGCTCCATCAGCTGGGACAGCGATTTGACGGCGGAGCTCAATCGTTATCTCCAGAGACTCCTGCAATGGGCGTCTCGGGAGAGACGAAGCGCTCGTCGGAATGCCAACAAGGAGCGGATCAAGACGGATCACGGAGTGGATGTCGATACCTGGGTCGACTCCATCAGGAGCAGCGAGCGTGACGCGGTCGGAGACGCGGCCTCGATCCTGGTATCCCCGGACTCCGCACTGGCCGACGAGGACCGTACCTCACTGCTCAAGAGCCTTCGAACCATTGCACCGGACTACGCGGACCTCCATTGGCGACATCTGCATCCGGCCATCAAGGTTGTCTCGGACTCCTACTACGAGTCCGGTCATTTCCATGCGGCGTTGTCCGAAGCACTCAAGCGTTTCGTCAACGACGTCAGGAGGTCCGCCGGTCTCGAGAACATGGAAGCCTCCAACATCGTGAGCAATGCGTTCAGCGTGTCGGGCAACGATCCTGCTCGTCTGGACATCACACGCCCCTACGCCGAAGCCGGCTTCGATGTGAAGACATTACGCACCATGCGCATGGGCCAATGGAAGCTGTCGGAAGGCGCCGTCGCGGCCTTCAGGAATCCGTTCGCCCACGAGGAGGAGAATCGGCTCGTCGAGACTGAGGCGATGACTTACCAGGACTGTCTCGACGGACTGAGCATCCTTTCGCACTTGTACCGGCACTTCGAGCGCGCGACCGAAGCCGCGCCGCCTGACGAGAACACCATTCCCGCGTCCTGATGACGAGCCGGTCCGAGGCGGATGGCCAGCAGCGCTCGTCGCGTCGTCGATTCTGGTCGCCAAGCCGGGCGGGCCCCGCGTCTGTGAATGGCCGGTAGTTGGCTCGTTGGGCGAAGGTGGCCACCTCGCGGTGAGGCGGCCCGTCGTCCTCGGCTTCGAACTCGATGTAGGTGAGTCGGGTGTAGATCGTGGCCTCGCAAGGGCGGGGGTTGTCGGTGGGGATTCTCGGGCTGTGGGGGATCGGGTTTCGGAAGCTGGCGGCTTAATATGGCGCGGAAGGAGAGCGGGATGCCGATCGAGTTCGAGGGCAAGGTATTGGATGTCGATCCGGATGAGGTGGCGGGCAAGATCCTGTTCCTGGGAGGGCGTCGTGTTGGGGATCGGCTGATGCGGCGGTACGTCTATGACGTTGAGGCTGGGGATCGGTCGCGGTGGATTCGGTTGCGGGACACCGGCACGGCGGTGACGTTGACGGTGAAGGAGATCGCGCACGACGGGATCGACGGTACGACGGAGACCGAGGTGGCGGTTGGGGACTTCGAGACCACCAACGAGTTGCTGCGACGCATCGGGTTCGAGCCGAAGTCGTACCAGGAGAATCGGCGGACGAGTTTCGAGCTGGCAGGTGCTCAGTTGGAGCTCGACTGGTGGCCGTTGATTCCGCCGTACCTCGAGATCGAGGGGCGTTCTCGGGAACATGTCATTGAGCTTGGTCGCATGTTGGGTGTGTCCGAAGACGACCTCACGGGTGAGAACACCACCAAGGTGTACGCCCGCTACGGGATCGATCTGAGTGCGATCGGCGAGCTCCGGTTCGCGGAGTGACCCGGCTCTACAGACAGGCGGAGATTGGCTAATGCTCTCTGCCGGGCGGGATGCCGCGGCGGGCGGTGGTTGAGGGTGGCTGGGGGGAGGGCTGGGCGGTGACGGCGCCGCTGGCTGGGGCCACGTTCGAGGATCGATTCGGCAAGGCCGTGGGGAGGGCCGCTGGTGCCGAAGCCCGGTTCACTTGCTCTGGGAAGGGCCGCGGTTTGGGGTATGGCGTTGAGCTGCGGGTGGGTGATTCGTGGTTGTTGGTGGGGTGCTGGTGGGTGGAGGTAGGCCCTCCAAGGCCTTGAATGCTTGGGCCAGGTCCGGGGGTAGTTGCATGCGCGGCGGCGTGATGAGGCGGTCGGCCTCTTTGTCGGGGCCGGTTACGGGGCGGACTGTCGGGAGGTGGTCGAGCTCGTCGAGGGCGACGCCCTTGGAGCGTCCGAGGCGGTTGGCTGTCACGTCGAAGATCTCGCCGTCCTTGCGGGGCGCGAAGGCGACGACCTGCCGCACCGGTAGGGACGATTCGGTCGGGCCCTCGAACTCCCGGTAGGTGACTCGGTGCGAAGGTCCCATCCGCCGCCCGCGCCGGTTGAACTCCTCCACGACCGGGATCTTGATCTCGGCGCAGTCACGAAGATCCGGATGATTGTCGGAACGGCCGAGGCGCTCGCCGGCGAACTCGGCCTCACGGCCTTCGCGCAGGGCGCTGAGCGCGACGCGAGCTGCTTCGAACTGCTTGGCTGCAGCACCGTTTGGGTCCGCTTGGGCACGGGCCTGGAGCTCACGAAGCTCGTCCCGGAGCTCCGGATCGAGGATCAGGTGATACTTGGCCGTCATCGTGGTGCCGCGGGCGGCTCGTCGTCGCTGTCGAGGTTCCATCCGAACTCCGCGGCGAGTTCGTCGGCCGAGACGTAGTCCTCGACGCGGTTAGTCGCCAAGCGCTGTCGGGTGACCTCGCGAATCTCCGCGGCCTGCTCGGCATCCGCTGCCAGCTCTTCGAGCAGCTCCCACCGCTCGAAGGGGACGACCACGCCTTCTGGTTGTCCCTCGTCGCCGAAGATCAGTGGCTCAGCCTGACCTGCGCGGAATCGCTGCAGCATCCGAGGCAGGTTGTGCGCGGCGGTGGCCGTATCGATCACATTGACCCGGTCGCCATTGGGCCGGTCCTGCGGCGTCTCCGTCGACATCTGAACTCCCTCGCTAGCTTTCGCCCCAGACTAAATGACCTCGTCATTCTTCGATGGGGATTGACGGGCGGGGGTCGGACAGGCGGGCGCGTTCGATTGTGTAGGTGGTGTCGAAACCGTCCTCGTCGAAGACGCGGGTGTCGAGGGCGCGCCAGAGTTCGAAGGGGACTACTACGCCTTCGGGTCGGCCTGCTTCGCCGAAGATGAGTGGGTCCGAATGACCGAAGCGGAAGCGTTCGAGCATTTGGGGTAGGAGGTCAGCGGCGGTGGAGGTCCTGATCACCCAGACGCGTTCTCCGTCGGGGAGCAGGTATGACGCTTCTTCGGAGTCCATCGTGGTCCTTCCCGGTTGGCGGCCCTTCTCATCAGAATATGAGTGACGCCCTGTTCAGGAGATGAGTTATCCACAGGGGTGAGGGGTGTTGTCGGGTGGGTGGGGTGGGCGTAGTTTCGAGGTGGGTGAGTTGGGGGTGAGCGCCGGCTGGGGGTGTGTTGGCCGGTGGAGGAGGCTCTGCCCGGACGTCCCTCCAGATGGGTGGAGCTCAAAGGAGCCCGGGGTGCTTTGGCGCTCCGGGCTCCCTGTATGTGTGGCACTGGCGCGGTTGGGTGGGTGCGGGTTGGAAGTGGGTGGCTACTTACCGTTGCGGAAGGGCGGGGTTGTCGAGGACTATTAGCGCGAGCTTGGGGAGGGGTGGGTTGTGGGGGCTTGGATTGATGTGGTGTTGGTGGATGTTGATCCGGAGGTGGCGGATCGGGGGATTCGGCAGTTGCGGCGGGAGTTGCAGCAACAGTTCGAGACGCGTGACGTGCTGACGTCGGTGCCTGACGGGAGCAAGGGGGACGCGGCTGCGGTGGGGGCGGTCGCGGTTGCGTTGGGTGGTGCGGGTGGGATGGTGCCGTTGCTGATTGCGGTACTACGGGACTGGCTGGGACGTCGTACGGCGGGGCAGCGGGTGAAGCTGACCGTGGGGGACGAGTCGATCGAGGTGGATGCGGCCTCGGACGACGAGCAGCGGCAGTTGATCGAGGCGTTTCTGCGCAGGCACGAAGCGAGCTGAGCCATGGGGCAGCGCCGGGCCTTGCTGGTGGCCACGTACGAGTACCAGGACGCCGGGTTGCGCCGGTTGGCCGCGCCGGCTCAGGACGCCGAGGCGTTGGCCGAGGTACTCGAGGATCCAGCGGTCGCCGGGTTCGACGTACAGGTGCTGATCAACAAGCCGACACATGAGGTGGGCAAGGCGATCGCGGACTTCTACGCCGCGGGTGAGCGTGACGACCTGACGCTGCTCTACTTCAGCGGGCACGGTCTGAAGGACGACAACGGGCGGCTGTACTTGGCGATGAAGGACACCGTCCGCGACAGTCTGCGATTCACTGCGTTGTCGGCGCAGCTCGTGGACGAGGCGGTGTCGGAGAGTACGTCGCGGCAGAAGATCCTGATCCTGGATTGCTGCTACAGCGGTGCGTACGCCGTACAACGGTTCGCCAAGGCGGACTCGGCCGTGCATACGAGGGAAGCGCTCGGCGGTCGCGGACGTACGGTGCTGACCGCGTCGGACTCCACGCAGTACGCCTTCGAAGGCAGCCAGATCCACGGCGATGCGCCCCGTTCTGTGTTCACGCACCACTTGATCGAAGGTCTGCGTACCGGTGCCGCCGACCTGGACGCCGACGGCGATGTCACGACCGACGAGCTGTACGACTACACCTACAAGGCTGTCACCGCTGAGCAGCCCGCCCAGCGACCGCGCCAGTTCGCCGAGACCGAGGGCCGGACGGTCGTTGCCTCCAACCCGCGTTGGACGCTTCCCGAGTATCTCGCGAGCGCGATCAAGAGTCCGCTCGCCGAGATTCGTCAGACGGCGCTAGCACCGCTAGGTCAGTTGCTACAGGCAAACAACGAGCTGGTACGCCGTACCGCGCGCGAGCATCTCGAGCTACTCCGGGACGACGACAGCCGGAGCGTCGCGGCCGCAGCGCAGGCGTACCTCGACAACCCGCCACCACCTGTCCGCCCGCAACCGAGCACCACACCGACGCCTAGACGCACCACCGGGCCGACGTTCGGAGCGGCGGCGCGAGCGACCGTTAGGCGATGGCACGGCCGTTTCCATCTGCCGGACCTGGACTGGCCGATCCTGGGCTTGGCCGTGATCGCCGCCGCCGCGCAAGTCGTCTGCGCGGTCCTCGCGACAGCGCGCATCTGGGAAATGATTGTCGTAGCAGCGCTAGCGGTTGCCGTCGTCCCGGCGGTGGTCAGGCTGCGCGGGAACGCGACCGCGTTCGCCGTCGGACTGGCCGGGCCGGCGCTCCTGGCGACCGCTATGGCGACCGGCTGGGTCACGCGCGACCTCCGGTCGGACCTGCACCCATTGCCGGCGACCTGGTACTTGATTGCGTCCGTGGCGTGGCTGGCCGCCGGCGTCATCGGCCTGCTTCGATTCCGCCGTACGCCGCCAATGAGAAACCCACCACACAAGCTGCTGATCGGGCTTGGCGCCGTGGCGGCAGTCCTGGCGCTCGTGATCCTGCTGTACTTCGATCGACACAGCAGAGTGCATCCGCTCAACGTGGTGCTCCTCTACCTACTCACGGCTGAGGTCACGATCGCTGGGCCGCTGATTCACTTCAACCGTCAGTTCCTGGTCGGCTGGGTCGTGAGCGGGTTCGTGGTTCTGTTCGGCTTCCTCCGGTTCCAGAGCGAAACCGACCTGCAGCAACTCGTCGCGATCGCCTTGCTCGCAGTCTGGCTCGTTCTCGGCGTCGCAACCGTGATGCTCCGGCCCGGTAAGCCATTCCGCCGCTGGATCACCGCGGCCGCCCTCCTTGCGCCCGCGGTCGTCGGCATCGTCGCGATCAACGTCGTACCGCCTGCTCCTCAGACTCCGCTGGCGGTCGGTCTCGCGGTCAGCCCGGACGACCGGTTCCTGTATGCGACCGACGTCGAGAACGGCCGCGTGATGAGGTTCAGTACGACGACCCAGGAACGCGTTGGCGATCCACTCGAGGTCGGCGAGTTCCCGAGCAACCTGATCGTCGAGCCCGACGGATCCCGGCTGTACGTCGCCAACTCGAATTCGAACTCGGTCTCGGTGATCGATTCCGCCAACTGGACCGTGGTCGGTCAGCCGATCGCCGTCGCGCCCGGGCCGACGAAGTTCGCACTGAGCACCGCCACGCACCGCTTGTTCGTGCTCAGCCAGAAGGCGGCGACGATCACCGAGATCAACACGGAGACGCTGGCGACGGTCGGCGGACCGCTTGCCGCGGGACCCACTCCGACGGATGTCGCGATCGACGACCGCGGCCGGCTCTACATTTCGTCCGAGGACGCGGGCGCTGTCGCGGTCATCGACGCCAAATCCCGGCAGGCGGCCCGGAGCCCGATCACGGTCGGCGAGGAGCCACGTGATCTTGTCCCCGGACCCGACGGAGCGCTCTACGTTGTCTCACGTGCGACGTACGCCGTGATCAACACGAAGGCCGGGGTGTCGAAGCCGCAGCCGGACGACCTGCCGGGGCCGATCACAGCGGGTGCCACGAGCAACGATGGCAAGCACCTCTATGTGTTCGGGCGGTCGGGCAACGACGACACGGTTCACGTTGTGGACGTCGGCGGCAACAAGGTCGTCGGATCGCTGACCAAGAACCTGGGGCTGCCCGCGCGGATCGCGGTCAGTCCGGATGGGCAGCGGATTTATCTCAGCCGGTTCTTCGAGCCCGGGATCGACGTACTCGACAGTTCTGGCCCGAAGGAGATCGGCGTCATCGACACCAACGGCTGAAAGGCCGGCCCGCCGGGCCGGCCTTTCACTCAGGATCAGAGGTTGCGGAAGAACTTGCGGAGGTCTGCGGTGACCTCATCGGGGCGCTCGAGGGAGGCGAAGTGGCCGCCCTTGTCGTAGTTGGACCAGTGCACGATGTTCGTGTTGTCGCGATCGGCCAGCGGGCGGATCGTCTTGAAGTCGTCGGCGAAGACGACGACGCCGGTCGGGGCGTGGTTGAGTTGCGGCTCGGCGCCGGAGTTCGCTTCCTCGTAGTGGTACCGGCCGGCCGCGGCCGAGGTGTTCGTGAACCAGTAGAGCGAGACCTCGGTGAGGATCTGGTCCTGGGTGACCAGGCTGGTGCCGTTGCCGAAGTTGTTGAAGAGTTCGTTCCAGGCGAGCTGCCCGACCGGCGAGTCGGAGATGCCGACGGCAACGGTCTGCGGGCGGGTCGAGTTGATCGCGTTGTACCCGCCGACCGACTGGAACCACTGCAGGTGCTCCAGCGCCGCGTAATCCGCCGGCGTGAACTTCTCGAACTCGGCCGGGTCGCCCGACGGGAACGAGAACAGCTGCAGGACGTGCAGACCGAGGAATCCGGGCGGGTTGAGTACGCCGAGTTCCCGCGCGACCATCGCGCCGGCGTCCGAGCCGTGCGCGCCGTACGACTCGTACCCGAGGCGCCGCATCAGCGTGTCGAACGTCCGCGCCACTCGCGCCATCGTCCAGCCGCGGTCGACGAGCGGCGTGCTGAACCCGAAGCCGGGGATCGACGGTACGACGACCGAGAACGCGTCCTCGGCGGATCCGCCGTACGCGACCGGGTCGGTGAGCGGGCCGATCATGTCGAGGAAGTCGGCGAACGAACCCGGGTACGTGTGGGTCAGCAGCAGCGGGGTCGCGCCCTCGACCTCGGACGGCACGTGGATGAAGTGCACGGTCTGCCCGTCGATCTCGGTCAGGTAGTGCGGGAACTCGTTCATCCGGGCCTCCTGCGCCCGCCAGTCGAACCCGTTCTGCCAGCGGTCGACCATCTCGCTCAGGTAGTGGTTCGGAGTGCCGAGGTCCCAGTCGTCGCCCGGGGCGGCCTCGGGAAGGCGGGTCCGCGCGAGGCGGGCGTTGAGGTCGTCCAGGTCGGCCTGGGCGATCGTGACGGTGAAGGGCCGGATGCTCTCGTTGGTGTTCATGGCTCTACCGTAGAATCCGTATAGGAACATTAGATTCCTAATTAGGAGACTGATTTTGCTGGAGACTTCGCAGCGTCTGCTAGCACTGCTAGCTCTCCTGCAGACGCGCCCGGCGTGGACCGGTTCCGAGCTGGCAGAGCGGCTCGAGGTGACGACGCGGACGGTGCGGAACGACGTCGACCGGCTGCGTGAACTCGGGTACCCGGTCGACGCGACGCGCGGTCCGGCCGGCCACTACCAGTTGGGCGTCGGCGCGAAGCTCCCGCCGCTGCTGCTGGACGACGAGGAAGCCGTCGCGGTCGCCGTCGGTCTGCGGACCGGCGCGGGTGTTGTCGGTATGGGGGAGAGCAGCGTCCGCGCGCTGACCAAGCTCCAGCAGGTGCTCCCGCACCGCCTCCAGCGCCAGGTGAACGCGATCAACAAGGCGATGGACAAGGGCCCCGACAACACGCGCTCGAACGTCGACGCTCCCGAGATCGATTCCGCCGTACTGTCGATGATCGCGGCGTGCATCCGGGACGAGCACTACCTGCGCTTCGAGTACGTCGTACCGGATGGCGTCTCGATGTACAAAGCCGGGTCGGGGGTCGGGCGGGATCTGCCGATTCTTGTCGAGCCGTATCGGCTGGTGAGCTGGCACGGGTACTGGCATCTCGTGGCGCGGGACGAGGAAGCGGTCTGGCACTCGTACCGGGTCGACTGGATGTCGTTGCGGATGGCAACAGGTCGGAAGTATCAGCCGCGTCCTATGACTGACGAGGCTTACACCGACTTTGTACTGCGTGACGTCGCGTCGACCGGGTGGAAGGTGCATGCGCGGATCACCGTGTATGCGCCTGCGCAGGAGGTGCTGTCGCGGATCCATGCTGCGGTCGGGATCGTGGAATCGGTCGACGACAACACCAGCGTCCTCGTCACCGGCGCCGACTCCCTCGAGGTGATCGCCGTCTACATCGGCATGCTCGGCCTCGACTTCCACGTCGCCGGCCCACCCGCCCTCGTCGCCCACCTCCGAACTGTGGGCGAGCGCTACCTGAAGGCGATTGATGCGCCTAAGGACAGGAGGTAGTCGGCAGATCTGGCGCCGGGAGAGGGAGCCCAGGCGGGCGCGAGGGGCGGCTGGTCGACTACTTCCTGTCCTTAGGGACGCCGAGGCCGGCGTTGCGGGCTTGGATGATGGCGGTGGCTCGGTCGGCGGTGCCTAGTTTGGTGAAGATGGTGGAGACGTTGTTGGCGACGGTCTTCGCGGCCAGGTCGAGGCGAGTGGCGATCGCGGGGTTGGAGAGGCCGGCGGCCAGTAGGTCGAGGATCTCGCGTTCGCGGGTGGTGAGTTCGGGGAACGGGGCGGTCGGTGGCGGGGCGGCGAAGAAGGTGAGGACGCGGCGGGCTACGCCGGGGCCGAAGATGGCTTCGCCGGCGGCTACGGCGCGGATGGCGCGGGCGATCTCCTCCTGTTCGGCGCCTTTGACGAGGTAGCCGCGGGCGCCGGCGCGCATGGCGGCGAAGACCGAGTCGTCGTCTTCGAACATGGTGAGTACGAGGACGGCGACCTCGGGTGCGGTGCGGGCCAGTTCGCGGGTGGCGGCGAAGCCGTCCAGGTCGGGCATTTGGAGGTCGAGTACGGCGACGTCGGGGCGGGTCGTGACGACTTCGCGGATCGCTTCACGGCCGGTGGAGGCTACGCCGACTACCTCGATCCCGGGCAGGGAACTGAGCAGTGCCTCCAGCCCGGCCCGAACCACCGGATGGTCGTCCGCCAGCACGACCCGGATCATCGCACCTCCAAGGAAGCATCAGCAGGCTGCCTGACGGGGGCGGGGGCGGGGGCGTCGGCCGGGGCCGGCGAGTCGTTGGCGGTGGGCGGGGAGTTGGTGGGTTGGGGGAGGGGGAAGCGGGCTTGGACTTGGCCGCCGGCGGGGGTTGGGCCGGCTTGGAAGGTACCGCCTAGTTCGGCGGCGCGTTCTTGCATGGCTTGTAGGCCGACGCCGGGGCGCCAGGTGTCGGTTGGTGGGCCGTCGTCGGTGATCTCGATCTCCAGTTCGCTTCCACAGCGCAGCGTCAGTACGGCGGATGTTGCGCGCGCGTGCCGTACGACGTTCGTCAGCGCCTCGGTTGCGATCCGGTACGCCGCAACCTCCAACGCGGCAGGCAACGTCGGCAACCCGGAGGCCGAGACCACGACGCGGATCGCCGTACCGTCAGCGCGGATCGACATCTGGTCCGCGCGTTGCTGCAGAGCCCCGAGTAGGCCGAGTTCGTCCAGCGCGGGAGGGCGTAGGTCGTCCACCAGGCGCCGGACGTCGGCTATCGCGGAGCGGGTGTCGGAACGTAAACGCGCGAGCAGTTCGACGGCTCGCGAGGCGTCGGCGGAGAGGGCCTTGTCGGTGGTGATGAGGTTGGCGGCGGCGTCTGCGGTGAACGCGACGCCCGTGAGTGTCGGCCCCAGACCGTCGTGCAGGTCCCGACGCAACCGGCGCCGTTCCTCCTCGCGCGCGGACACGAGCTTCTCGCGCGACGACTGCAACTCCGCCGACAGCCGCGTCGCGTGCACCGCCACCGCCAGCGGTACGGCGACCAGCCCGAGCACACTCCGATCGGCCGACGACAACCCCGACTCGCCCGACCGCACCCCGACCTCAAGCGTTCCGACGACCTCACCGCCGTACGACAACTCCAGCGGTACGACGGAACTCGCCGCGGAACCATCGGCGATGACGCGGCCGTCGACGATCAGGGCGGCGTACGGAAGGCGCAAGGCGGATCGGATCGCTGCGACCACGCCCGGAAGACCCGCGGACAGTTGCTCGCCGACCCGTGAAGCCACCCGCGCCGGATCGTGCCGGTCGCCGTACAGCGCCCGGTCGACCAGTTGCTGGAGGCGCGGCAGTACCGGCGCGATGATCAACGCCACGAATACGGTGACCGCGGCCGATCGGCCGACCTGCGATGCGATCAGCGAATCGAGCAACGCGACCAACGCCGCATAGCTGCCAATGGCAACCAGCGACAGCAACGCCCATGTCAACGCCCGCGACACAACCAACCGAATATCGAGCAGCTGATGGCGAACGATCGCCACAGCGACCGCGATCGGGATCAGCGGGATCGCCAGCAGGACAAGGATCGGCGTACCGGCGACGAACGACCAGGGCGTAATGAAGAGCAGCGCGATCACCGAGGCCAACAGCAACCAGAGCAGTTGCCGGCGGCCCGTTTCGTCGGCGCGGCGGTAGCGGATGGCCAGGCAGATCAGAGCCAGCAGGATCGCGACGAGGTTGCGCACCTCGGTCGCTGTCCAGAGCGGTTGCAGGGCGTCGAAGTCAGGCAGGGTCAAGAGGCCGAGAGGAAGATCGGGTGAGACCGGCTCGCTGCTCCCGGCCATCTCCAGCACGAAGAGCGGCGCGGTCGCGATGATCCCGATCGCTGCCCAGCGCCAGCGCGGCGACAGCAACCGGCCGTCCGGGAACAGCAACAACGCGAGCGGCAGGAACAGTCCGATCGACCACGGCCACGCCGCCACCGAGACGGTCACGAGCACCCGCTGGGCGAGCTCGCCGTCCACCAGGTACGCGAGGGCCTCGGCGAACGGTGTCGTGGCGTGCCCGATCCCGTCCGCGAGGAACAGCCAGCCGATCGGGTTGGCCGGACGATGCCAGGCAATCACCGCGCCACACAGGCCGAAGGTGAGGCCCATCAGGCCGTTCGTGACCACGAAGTTGTCGACCAGCTCACCCCAGCCCCAGCCCACGGACAGGGCATAGACGACAGCGAAAGTCACCTCGGCGATCACCAGACCGGCCAGCGCGCCGGCCAGGCCGCGGCGGTTCACGGAGGTTGTCATACCCGCAGTGTGCGCCCGGAACGTTCCCGGCGTCTCGGGAATGCGATCCCGGATCCAGCGGGGAACCGCCCGCCCGGGTGGGAACCGGCGCCCAGGCGGACAGTACGGCGCACGGGCGACGGTGGTGCCCAAGATCGAAACAAGGGGGTAGGGAGATGTACAAATTCGGGCTGGTACTGCTCGGGTTGCTCGCGCTGATGGACGTGGCGACGCCACTCCTCACCGACGGGGATCACCCGCCGATGAGTATCGCGATCGGGGCCGCGGTGGCCGGGCTGATCAGCCTGGTGCTGGTCGGGTTCGCCTGGCGCGGAAAGCGGTGGGCGCTGGCGCCGCTGATCACGCTGCGGTTGGCTTCGGCGCTGCTCGCCGTACCGGCGTTCTTCGTGTCAGATGTACCGGCTGCCGCGGTCGCCGCGGCCGGATTCGGAGTCGCTGCGACGGTCGTCGGCGTGATCGCCGTACTGCTGCCGAAGCGAGAGTTGGTAGGTGCGCGATGACACAGACAATCAGCCGTACGACGTCCCGCGCGGACACCCGGCCCGCTTGGCGATGGCTGGCGGCCCTGATCCTCCCGATCGGGCCGGCGGCGGTCGCGCTGCTGCGGTTCCTGCTGCCGTACGACACCACGGACGACGTCTCCACGACGACCAGCAAGATCGTCACCCACCTCGATCGCGGATCAACAGTGCTCTGGCTGACCTACATCGCGTTGGTCACGCTGGTGCCAGGCGTGTACTTCGTTGGCCGGCTTGCCCGTCGTGGCGCGCCGTGGCTGACCGGGATCGCGCTGTTCCTGATCGTCCCGGGCTACTTGTCCTTGCCCTGGCTCGCCTCCAGTGACGCGTTCACCTGGTCCGCAGGTACCGCTGGTGTCGACCCGGCGACGATCACCAGGATCGCCGACGTCACGCACGGCTCGGTGGACCTCGCGGCAGCGGTGTTCGTGGTCGGTCACGTGCTCGGCACCATCCTGCTCGGGATCGCGATGTGGCGCTCCGGGGTCGGTGGACGGTGGGCCGCGGTGGCGGTCGCGATCTCGCAACCGCTGCACCTGACCTCGGTCATCGTCAGCAGTCACCCGCTCGACCTGGTCGGCTGGGGCCTGCAGGCAGTGGGATTCGCCGCGGTGGGGTGGGCGATCCTCCGGATGCCGAACGACGAATGGCAGCCACTGCCGTGAAGCGTTCCCGGGCCCGTCGTACCGAACGGGCCCGGGTGCGCGGGTTCAACCCTGAAGAATAACCGCACGGAATGCAGGACTACCGTCGCGTATCGTGAATTGGTCGCGTTTCTCCCAGCCTCGTGGCAGCATTCTCGGATTGGGGGATGGGGATTATGGTGCGAGCGAGACGGGCAATACCTCAGCAACACCGCGCGGTGTGGCTGGCCGTCGGGATCGTCGCCGCGCTGGCTGCCGCTGCAGGGGTCGCCATCGCGCAGGCCGGATCGGAAAGCGGGTCGGCGGAGCCAACGATCCAGATCGCTACGCATACAGAACATCAGGCGACCCCGACGCTCAGTACGCCGCCTGCGACGGAGCGCAACGTGGTGAATCCGGGCGCTGCCGCGTGTTCCAAGGAAGTCCAGGCAGCCGAGGCTGTTGTGCTCGTTGCAGCTGCTGCCACTGAGCACTGGCGTGAACACGTACAGGCACGGACCGATTTGCTGGCCGGTAAGAATTCCGAGGAGCAGACAAAGGCAATCTGGAAGCGCACCCGGCTGCTCGGTCCCGCGGATAAGGCCGCGGTGATTTCAGCCGTTGCCGAGCGGGCGGCAACAAGGGGCGGCTGCAACGGAGTGCCGGGCAAGGCGGCCGTGGTGTGCAAGCAGCGGCTCGCTGCCCTCGACGCGGCGGGCACGGCGAACCGCGCCGCCGCCGGGGACTGGGCCGCCCATTTGCAGGCGATGGCCGCTCATGCGGCAGGGGACTTCGGCGCGGAGCACGCGCAGGATCTCTGGGTCGCCGCCTGGACGGCCGCGCCACGGAATCTCGACGCAGCCGCCCGCGCCACCGCGGCCCTCACGGCTGCGCCGGCCTGCAAACCCGCCTGAGGCCGTGAGCGCGTTCAAACCCCGTGCTGCTTGAGGAAAGCAACTGTTCGCGCCATTGACGTCGGCCACGCCGGGCCGAATGCGTGCTCCTCGCCTGGGTACGTGAACAGCGTCGCGTCCTTCCCGGCCGCCTTCAGAGCGGCGAGGCTCTCGCGGGACCACGCGATCGGGCAGGTCGAGTCCGACTCGCCGTGGTGGATCAGCACCGGCTCGGTGACGCGGCCGAAGAAGTTCACCGCGGACAGGTTCCGCCAGAAAGATGGGTTCGTTGCCGGTTCGCCGTACTTGCGCAGGATCTGGGCGGCGATCGGCCGGTCCGGTCGCGTCCAGCGGTTGAAGTTGTCGACCGCGTCCGAGCTGACCGGCGCGAACACAACGGCGGCCTTCACGAGACCGGGCTTCGTGACGAGCACGTTGTAGCTGATTCCGCCGCCCATCGAGCGGCCGAGTAGTGCGATCCGCGACGGGTCGACGTACTGCGAGGTGCGGAGCGCGAGGACGGCGTTGACGACGTCCTCGGTGTAGCCGAGTCGCAGGTTGATCTCGGAGCTCGGATCCTTCGAGGACTCGGCGTGGTTGCGGTAGTCGGTGTGCAGGACGACGTACCCACGGCGGGCGAGGTAGTCCTGCTCACGCATCAGTCCGCGACCGTTCGTGTAGACGTCCGGGTCGATGTAGCCGTGGTTCAGGACGAGTGCTGGATGCGGTCCTGGTGTCGACGGGACGTTCAGGATCCCCGAGATCGTCAGCGTCGCACTGCGGTAGGTGACGTGATAGCGGGTGTACGCCGGGTTGCGGGCGAGCACGTTGCCGAGTCGAAGGTCGCCGCCGTTGTACTTCTTCGTCGTCAACGCCTGCAGCGACACCGGATTCGGGGCGGGCGAAGGCGAGGCCGTCGAGGGCACAGCGGTTGGCGTGGTCGGAGGAGCGGCGGACGGCGTGGGGGAGGAGGTCGCGCTCGATGTCGGCGCAGGGGGTGCCGCGTCGTCGTTGGTGCAGGCGATCGCGGCCGTCGCCATCAACGCGACGACTCCCGCCCACGCCATCCGCCGGCTCATACCGCCAAGTCTGCCGTGGCCTCCGGAGAAGTCCGCGAAAGTTCCGGCAACGATTGGCGACGAGGCCACTGCACGATCAGTACGGCGGACAGTACGAGCGCTCCGCCCAGCCACTGCACGGCGCTCAGGTGCTCGCCGAACACCAGCGCCGCCGCGACGACCGTCACGACCGGCTCGAAGATCGACAGGATCGAGGCGACCGACGGACCGACCCGGGCCATCCCGGCAAAGAAGAACAGGATGGCCGCGACGGTGCTGATCAGCGCGACAGCGGCCAACCACAGCCAGCCGATCGGGGCAAACGTTAGATCAGTTCCGCGGAAGAGACCGAGGACCAGGAAGGTTCCGAACGCTCCAGTGCACACCAGCGCCGTCAACGCGAGCGGCTGTACGTCGGCGGTCAGCGAATCGCCGACCAGGATGTAGCAGGTGTAGACGATTGGAGCACCCAACGCCAGCAGCACACCGAGCCAGTCGAACCGCCCGGTCATCGCCCCGCTGAGCACCAACCCGATCCCGACCAGCGCGACCGCCAGTGCCCCGATGCGCCGGCGCGACGCATGTTCGCGGCGCAGTGCGATCGCCCCGACCATCACGAGGACCGGATACAGGTACAGCAGCAGCGCGACCAGCGACGCGTCGATGCGGGCCAGCGCGGAGAAGTACAGGCCGGATTGGGCGGCGTACCCGAACACGCCCATGCCGAGTCCGGTGAGGACGGCCCGGCGGTGCAGGTTGCGGAGCGAACCGCGGGCAAGCGCGAGTGCGAGCAGTAGCGCGCCGGCGAGGCCGAAGCGGACCAGGAGTAGCGCGTCCACTGCCACGCCCGCGTCGTACGCGAGCTTGCCGAAGACGGCCATGACCCCGAAGGTGGCGGCGGAAAGAAGGCAGAAGAGGCGTCCCACGTCATCGATGGTCAGGGAGCAGACTGTTCACGTCCATCACGGCTTCACGGACAGCATTGTGAAGCTAAGCTGAACGAATGATGGATCTGCACCGACTGCGGTTGCTGCGTGAGGTCCACGGCCGCGGCACCGTGCACGGCGCGGCCCGCGCGCTCGGCTACTCGCCCAGCGCGATCTCGCAGCAGTTGGCCGTTCTGGAGCGCGAGACCGGGACCCGATTGCTCGAGCGGGTCGGCCGCAACGTACGACTGACTGCCGCGGGCGAGGTGCTGGTGCGGCATGCGACGGCGCTGCTGGAGGGAGTCGAAGCAGCCGAGGCCGAGCTGGCTGCGGTCGCGGCGGGCCGCGTTGCGGGACTGGTCCGGATCGCGTCGTTCCAGTCCGCCTTCATCCGCGTCGTCGCTCCCGCGATTCGCAGCCTCGCGACAACGCATCCGGACATCCGCGTCGAGGCCGCCGAGCTC
Source organism: Kribbella sp. VKM Ac-2569 (assembly GCF_004216905.1). GTDB lineage: Bacteria > Actinomycetota > Actinomycetes > Propionibacteriales > Kribbellaceae > Kribbella. The sequence continues at coordinate 69,740 of NZ_SGXJ01000010.1, read as the reverse complement.
GAGGTCGAGCAGGCCGCGCCCGCGCTTCGGTTGCAGCAGTTGGACGTCATGGTCGGCGACGAGTACGACGGCCAGCCGCGCGCCGTACACGCCGACCTGCATCGCGAGCACCTGCTCCGCGAACAGATCCGCGTCATTCTCCCCGAGGATCATCCCGAGGCCGCTGCCGACCGCGTCCCACTCAGGCGGCTCGCCGACCTGCCGTGGGCCGCCTGCCAACCCGCCACCGGTCATCGCGAGATGCACGTCCGCGTCTGCCGCGAGCTCGGCGGGTTCGAGCCCGACATCCGCTATAGCTCCGACGATTTCCTCATTCTGCTCGAACTCGTCCGTACGACGGGCGCGGGCGCACTGCTCCCGGATCTCGTCATCGGCGCCGGCGCTCCGGGTGTCGCCGTACGACTGCCGGCCGAAGGGGACGTCGGGCGGGCGGTGTTCCTGCTGACCCGCCGTACCCGAACTCCTGCGGTCGCGGCAGTCGCCGATGCTCTGTCCGCCGCGGCCACCGATCAAACGAGGTCGTGACGAAGCAGCACGGTCCGGTTGTCGAACGACCGGGTCTCCGCCAGCCGGAGCGCACGCCGGCCGGTCGGCTGATGGACCGGCTTACCGCCACCGAGCACTACCGGATGCACGATCACGTGGTACTCGTCGAGCAGCCCGAGCTCGGTCAGCGACGCCGCGACGGTCGAGCTCCCGGTGAGCAGGATGTCCTTGCCCGGCTCATCCTTGATCGCCGCGAGATCCTCGGCGGCGCGGACGATCCGGGTGTTCCACTCGGCGCTCTCCAACGTCGTCGAGAGCACGAGCTTCGGCGTACGGCGCCAGACCGGCGCGAACTCGATCGCGTGCTCGTCGGGGTTCATCGCCTCGGCGTTCGGCCAGTACGACGACATCATTTCCCAGACCGTCCGCCCGTAGAGGAACAGGTCGGCGCGCTCGGTCAGCGCCATCGAGTACGCGCCGAGTTCCGGCCCGAGCACCGGCCAGTCGAACTCGCCGTTCGGCCCCTCGATGAAGCCGTCGAGCGACTGGTGCACGTAGTACATGATCTTCCGCATGATGTCCTCCAGGTGACGGCTGCTTGTGCCTCCTGGTCGGCGCCGGTCGCCCGGCTTTGACATCGGTTCAGGAAATCCAGCCCAGACTGTCGAGGGTGTTCGTTGTCGGCTTGTACTCGCAGGCCGCGACGCCCTGATATCCCGCGACCCTCAACGCGTCGAGGGTAGCGTCGATCGGCAGCGCGCCGGATCCTGGCTCGCCACGCCCCGGGCTGTCGGCGAGCTGGACGTGCGCGACCGGAACCGTCGACGCCGTAGCGAGCAGATCGACCCCGTTGCTGCCGAGGTGGAACGTATCGAACAGCAGCGAGAGGTTGTCGACGTCCTGCAGTGGACCGCTGAGGAGCCGCAGTACGTCGTCCGCGGTGAGCAGGGGATAGCGGCCGTTCAAACCCTTGGTCAGTGGCTCGATCAGCACCGTGCCACCCACGGCGGCCACGGCTGAAGCGGCCGAACCGATCGCGGCTGTCGCGGTCTTCTCCTGCTCCTCGGGCGACCAGCGGTCGTCGAGTTGCCCGTAGAGCAGGTTGAACAGCCGGCAACCGGTCCGCTCGGCGATCCCCACCATCGTTCGCACATTGGCGGTCAACTGCTCCTGCCGATCGGGATGCGATGCGACGCCGCGCTCTCCGGCCGGGATGTCCCCGCCGTAGAAGTTCAACGCACCCAGGGACACCCCGGCCGCCGACACGGTGCGCACGAAGTCGTCGACCTCGGCCGTCGACGGATCGGGTACGGCGAACGGCCACCAGGACTCCACGACCCGGAAACCTGCCTGCGCGGCCGCGGTGAACCGCTCCGGATACGGCAGCTCGGTGAACAGCATCGAGACGTTCGCACTCAGCTCGTGGCCGCGGTACTCCATCGCCGAAGACTAACATCAGCTCTTGCCAGTCGTGCATTCTTGTCTAACAATCTTAGGACTCCCACGACGCCGGAGGTGCGATGCACACCGAGCACGAGAACCAAGTAGTCGACTCCGATCCGGACTGGCCGTTGGCGGCGACCCGCTGGGCCCAGATCACCTTGGCCGAGGACGATCCCGCGCATTTCGACGCGGACTTCTGGCTGCGGCTGATGCGCGACAGCAAGGCCAACGCGACCTGCATCAGCGCGGGCGGGTACGTCGCCTACTACCCGACGCAGATCGAGTACCACTACCGGAGCAAGTTCCTCGGCGACACCGACCCGTTCGGCACGCTCGTCGACGGCGCCCGCAGCCTCGGCATGAGTGTGATGGCGCGGGTCGACCCGCACGCGATCCACGCCGACGCCGCCGCGGCGCACCCCGAATGGCTGGCCCGCGACCGGGACGGCAACCCGATCGAACACTGGGCGTATCCCGGCGTCTGGCTGACGTGCGCGTTCACGCCGTACCACCGGGACTTCGTCACCGAGGTGATTCGCGAGATCGTCCGCGAGTACGGCGTGGACGCGGTCTTCGCCAATCGATGGGAGGGGTACTACGGGATCTCGTACAGCGAAGACGCCCGCAGGTCGTTCCGGGACGAGACCGGTCTGGAGTTGCCGGCCGAGGAGCACGCCGAGGGCTGGCCGGAGTACGTCGCTTGGCGGCGCCGGCGACTCGGGGACCTGGTCGGCATCTGGGACCAGGCGGTCCGCGACCTCCGCCCGCACGCCCGCTTCGTGCCGAACCTGGGGGCGCTCGCGGCCCGTGACCTGGCCCGTGATCTGGCCGAGCCGGTCGCGCCGCTGTTCATCATCGACAAACAGGGCCGGCACGGGATCGAGGCGCCGTGGGCAGCCGGCCGGAACGGGAAGCGCAATCGAGGAGTGTTCCCGGATCGGCCGGTACGACTCATCACGTCCGTCGGGCCCGAGCACAAGTACCGCTGGAAGGATTCGGTCGCGCCGCCGGAGGAGACGAAAACCTGGATCGTCGACGGGTTCGCGCAGGGCGCGCTGCCGTGGTTCACGAAGTTCAACGCGAGCGTGCCGGACCAACGATGGGTGCAGCCGGTCGTCGAGGCCTTCAACCTGCACGCGTCCGTCGAACCGGTGCTCAAGGATCTGCGGATCACTGCCGAGGTCGCGCTGCTCGACCCGACTCGGACCGGCCAACTACGGGGCGGCGACAACGACCACGAGGACGGTTTCTATCACGCCCTCGTCGAGGCGCGCGTGCCGTTCGAGTTCGTCTCCGACCAGGCGATGACGGTCGAGCGGCTGAGCGGGTTCAAGGTCGTCGTTCTCGCGAACGCCGAGCAACTCAGCGACGAACAGTGTGCGATCCTCCGGTCGTACGTCGACGGTGGCGGGTCGCTCGTGGCGGCGTACCAGAGCTCGCTGTACGACGAGAACGGGAACCAGCGCACCGATTTCGGGCTGGGTGATGTGCTCGGCGTCCGGCTGACCGAGGCGAGCCGGCCGGCGCAGAACAACTACATCGCGATGACGGACGCGCATCCGTTGAACGCCGGCTTCGAGGGTACGACGCGGATCATTGGCGGCACCCACATCATCGGGGTGGAGTCGGACGCGGTGACGCCGTTCCGGTTCATCCCGGACTTCCCGGACCTGCCGATGGAGGAGGTCTACCAGCGAGAAGCTCCGGACAAGCCCGCGGTGATCTGCACCGAGAACGCTCAGGGCGGCCGCACGGTCTACTTCCCGTTCGACCTCGGAGCGATCTTCTGGGAGGCGTTGCAGTCCGACCACGGCCGGCTGATCGGGAACGCGGTCTCCTGGGCGCTCGGCAAGACGCCCGAGGTGACGGTCGACGGCGCGGGCCTGGTGGACGTCGCGGTCCATCGGGGTGAGAACGAAGTCGCCGTTGCGTTGGTCAACCTCACGAATCCGATGGCGATGCGAGGGGCGATCCGCGAGACGCTCCCGTTGCCGCCGCAGACCGTGTCGATCGCCGTACCGACGGATCGGCCGAAGGTCCGGCTGCTGGTGGCCGGGGTGGATCTGGAGCCGGAGGTCGTGGACGGTCGGGCCGAGATCGTGATCCCGACCGCCGGGCTGCTCGAGGTCGTGCACGTCGATTGGAGCCAGGCATGAGGATCGGATTCATCGGGCTCGGAGTGATGGGCCGTCCGATGGCGGACAACTTGATTGCTGCCGGCCACGAACTCTCCGTCTATCGCGGCCGGACCGACCTCGACGCCTACGTGTGTACGTCGGCGAAGGAGGTGGCCGAGCGGTCCGAGGTCGTGATCCTGATGGTGCCGGACACCCCTGACGTCGAAGCGGCGTTGTTCGCGCCGGGCGGAGCCGCCGAGGGGCTGCGGGTGGGGTCGTTGGTGATCGACATGAGCTCGATCTCGCCGACCGCCACCATCGGATTCGCGCAGCTGATCGAGAAACTGGGCTGCGACTACCTCGACGCACCCGTGTCCGGCGGCGAGCTCGGTGCGCGGGACGGAACGCTGACGATCATGGTCGGCGGCCGGCCGGACGTGTTCGAGCGGGCCCGGCCGATCTTCGACGTCCTCGGGAAGAACGTCACGCTGATCGGCGGTCCCGGTGCCGGGCAGACCGCGAAGGTCGCGAACCAGATCATCGTTGGGCTGACCATCGAAGCGGTGGCCGAGGGACTGCTGTTCGCGGAGCGGGCCGGCGCGGATCCGGCCGTCGTACGGCAGGCCCTGATGGGCGGGTTCGCGAGCTCACGCATTCTCGAGGTGCACGGCGAGCGGATGGTCAACGAGGCCTTCGAGCCGGGGTTCCGGCTGCGGCTGCACCGCAAGGACCTCGGGCTGGCCGTTCAGGCCGCGGCCGAACTGGAGCTGGCGCTGCCGAACACCGCCGCGACGCAGCAGTTGATGAACGCTGCCATCGCGGACGGGGACGGGGAGCTGGACCACTCCGCGCTGTACCGGACGTTGCGCCGGGAGCACTCATGAGGCTCTGGTGGCAGGACCCGTTCCGGATGTTCCAGACCAACCTCCGCGAGATCGACGCCGGGCTCGACGTCGAGTCGGTGCTCGACTATCTGGAGGAGTTCGGCGCGGACACCTGGTTGCTGAGCGTCGGCGGGATCCTGTCGAACTACCCGACCGATCTGGAGTTCCAGACACGCAACCCGTACCTGGCGGAGCGGCCGTCCGGTGACCTGGTCGGCGACGCGGTGAAAGCGGCGGCGCGGCGCGGCATCCGCGTGATGGGGCGGATGGATTTCTCCAAGATCGACCACCGGCGGGCGGAGGCGCATCCGGACTGGTGCTTCGTCGGATCGAGCGGCGCGCGGCAGGTCTACAACGGGCTGACGAGTGTCTGCCCGAGTGGTGACTACTACCAGGCGAAGCTGTTCGAGGTCCTGGACGAGGTGCTCGATCGGTATCCGCTGGACGGCTTCTTCTGTAACTGGATGTCGTTCAACGAGGTCGACTACAGCCGCGTCTACCACGGGGTCTGCCACTGCGTGGCGTGTCAGGAGCGGTACGACGGGGTGCTGCCGGACGATCGTGACTCACCCGGGTATGCGGACTGGCAACGGTTCTCGAAGGAAGTGCTGGCCGATCTCACCGGCAGGATCCGGGATCACCTGGCGGCTCGACGTCCGGAGGCGCCGTTGGTCCTCGGCGATCAGGCGGACATCGTGTTTCACGAGGCGAACAACGCGGTCGGCCGGCGGTTGTGGCATCACCGAACCAGCGAAAGCGTGAGTGCGGCGAAGACCTTCCGTCCCACGGTCCCGGTGCTCACCAACTCGGTGGGCTTCGTGGACATGCCGTACCGGATAGCCAGTGAAGATCCTCATCATTTCGCGCAGTATCTGGTGCAGGCGATCGCCCGCGGCGCCAACCCGTCGACGTACATCATGGGGACGCCGGCCACCACGCCGTACGCCTGCCTGGACGTCGCGTCCCACATCACGCGGTTCCACCGTGACCACGCGGAGGTCTATCGCGACCTGGTACCGGCTGCGCAGACCCTTCTGGTCAGGTCGGAGCGCTCGCGGGCGGAGTTCGAAGGCCTGTACTTGGCGCTCCTTCAACGCCACGTACCTTTCGACGTCCTTCCCGAACACCGTCTCGCCGACGTCGACCTGAGTCGCTATCAGGTGGTCGTGCTGCCGGACCTCGGGCCGGTCGATCTCGGGACGTACGACGGAGCGGTCGTTGCCACCGGCACCACAACCGTGCCGGCGCTTTCCGTCCGGCCGCTCGCCCGGTACGAGACCGAGGCGGAGACCCGGTCGCTGCACCTCGAGGGTGGTGTCCCGGTGTTCGGGACCTTCGAGGTCATCGAGGCGCCGTCCGACGCCGAGGTCGCGCTACGAGCCCTGTCGAGAGCGCCGTACGGCCCACCGGAGAAGTGCTACGGACACGTGCCGCTCGACCATCCCGGGATGGTCAAGCACGGCAACGTGGTGCTGTTCCCGTGGACGATCGGGCGGGCCTATCGGGAAGTGGGGTTGAGCGTTCACCGCGATCTGTTCGTGGATCAGGTGGGCGGAGCGATGGAGACGGACCTGCCGGAGCAGGTGGAGATCGTCATCGGGCGGTCGGCCGCGGGGTTCGTCGTACATCTGCTGAACAGATCGGGGGACGGCGACCAGCGATTCGCTCCACCCGTACGGATCGGGCCGGGCCGGTTGCGGGTGCCGGCCGAGGTCCGCGAGGTACGGGCGCTGGTGGCGGAGGAGGACCTGCCGGTCAGCGACGGGTGGGTGCAGGTGCCGGAGATCGGATTGTTCGACGTACTCGTCTGTGTGTGAGGAGAACGAGATGGATCGGCGAGGATTTCTCAAGGTTTCACTGGGCACGGGGCTCGCGGCGGCCGCGGTCGCCGGCTGCAGCGGGAGTGGCGGCGGACCGTCGGGTGGTGGTGGCGACGTCACGCTGCGGTATGCGTGGTGGGGCAACAACATCCGCCAGCAGAACTACACCAAGGCCCTGAAGCAGTTCAGTACGGCGAACCCGTCGATCACGATCGAGCCGGAGTTCGCCGACTACACCGCCTTCCAGGAACGGATGACGACGCAGATCGCGGCCCGCGACGTGCCGGACATCTTCTGGATCGCGTCGCCGCAGGTGATGACGTACCACAAGAGCAAGCTGTACCGGAAGCTCGACGACATCCCCACGCTGAAGTGGGACGACTACAGCAAGGAAGACCTGGAGACGTTCAAGCTCGACGGGCAGCTCAACACGCTGCCGTTCGGCATCTTCACTCCGGTGATCCGCTACAACGAGACCGTCGCGACGGCCGACGGCGTGACCATTCCGGCCGAAGGGCCGGGCTGGACCTGGGACGCTCTCGCCGAACTCCTCGTTGCCTACAGCAAGAACAATCCCGGGAAGCGCAAGGGTACGCCGTACGCGCCCGACCACGACCTCACCTTCGAGGCCTGGCTGCGGCAGCGGGGTGAGCAGCTGTGGACCCAGGACGGTCAGGTCGGGTTCACCGTTGACGGCCTGGGTAGCTGGCTCGACTGGTGGGAGAAGCTGCGCAAGGCCGGCGGTGCGTTGTCGCTGAGCGAGCAGGAGGGGATGGGTCCGGACTGGGCTCAGGTGGGAAAGAAGGTCCTGGTGAACTTCGGCAACTCCAACCACATCATCGACGACGCGAAGATGTTCCCGAAGGAGAAGTTCCGGCTGCGGGCGGCTCCGATCGCTGCGGGCGCGCCGGCCGGGCACAAGTACCTGTACTTCCCGCGGATGGCGATCTACCAGCGGATCGACGACGGCAACCTGGAGGCGGCCGGCAAGGTCCTCGACTACAACGTGAACAACGCGGAGATGCTGAAGACCGTGCGGCTGACCATGGGCGCGCCGACGAACCCGAAGGTCGCCGAGCAGGCCGCCGCGTTCGCGAGCCCGGACGAGAAGGAGATGCTCGCGGTGGTCGCGAAGGAACGCGCCGCCGAGCGCAAGCCGCGGTACGAGGCGCCTCCCGGCTCGAGCACCTGGCGGACCACGATGGGCCGGATCTGCGAGGAGATCGCGCTGGGCAAGACCGCGGTACCGGCCGGTGCGAAGAAGCTGGTCGACGAGATCGGCGCCGGGATCAAGCGGGCCGCATGACGTCCCGCTCGAGGTTCTACCTCAATCGCCAGGGGCGGGCGGCCCACGTCTTCCTGATCCCCTGGCAGTTGGGGTTCCTGCTGATCACCGCGGTGCCGTTGCTCGCGTCGCTGTATCTGGCGTTCACGAACTACGACATCCTCAATCCGCCGGAGTGGACCGGGCTGGAGAACTTCCAGCGGATGATCCACGACGACCAGTTCTGGGCCTCGGTCCGCGTGACCCTGATCTACGTGCTGGTGTCGGTGCCGCTGCAGCTCGCCTTCGCCCTGCTGCTCGCGCTGATCCTCGACCGTGGCCTGAGCGGACTGGCGTTCTACCGCAGCGCGTTCTACCTGCCGTCACTGCTGGGGTCTTCGGTGGCGATCGCGATCCTGTGGCGGGAGATCTTCGGTGACGACGGCCTGATCAACAAGGGGCTGGCGCTGATCGGGATCCACGGCGAGAGCTGGTTGCAGAACCCGAGTACGGCGCTGGCGACGCTGATCGTGCTGAACGTGTGGACGTTCGGGTCGCCGATGGTGATCTTCCTGGCGGGCCTGCGGCAGATCCCGGACGAGCTGTACGAGGCGGCGCGCGTCGACGGCGCAGGGATCGTCAAGCAGTTCCGTCACGTGACGGTGCCGCTGCTCACGCCGATCATCTTCTTCAACCTGATCCTGCAGACGATCGGCGCGTTCCAGACCTTCACCCAGGCGCACATCATCAGTGGCGGCACCGGGGGCCCGGCGAACTCGACGCTGTTCTACACGCTGTACATCTACCAGCAGGGATTCGTCGCCTTCGACATGGGCTACGCGTCCGCGCTCGCCTGGGTGCTGATGGCCGCGATCGCCGTGGTGACGGCGCTGCATTTCCTCGTCTCGAAGTACTGGGTCTTCTACGGAGACAGCTGATGGTGAGTCTGACCGCAGGAAAAGTGATCAGCAGCCCGGCGCCGGTCCGGCAGCGGCGGCTCCGGGCCGCTCTCAAGCACACCGGGCTCCTGGTGTTCGTGGCGTTCATGATCTATCCGCTGGTGTGGATGGTGGTGAGCGCGTTCAAACCGCCTGAACAGATCCTGACCGAGCCGGGCATCATCCCGTCCGACCTGACGTTCCAGAACTTCAAGGACGGCTGGCACGCGCTGAACCGGCCGTTCTCGGTGTTCTTCGTGAACTCGCTGGTGGTGACGATCGCCTCGATCGCCGGCAACCTGTTCTCGTGCTCGCTGACGGCGTACGCGCTGGCCCGGCTGCAGTTCCGGATGCGGAAGGCGTACTTCGCGATCACGCTCGCCTCGGTGATGCTGCCGTTCCACGTGCTCGTCATTCCGCAGTACATCTTCTTCTCGCAGCTTGGCCTGGTGAACACCTACTGGCCGCTGCTGATCCCGAAGTTCCTGGCCACCGACGCGTTCTTCGTCTTCCTGATGGTCCAGTTCATCCGGACGCTGCCGCGCGAGCTCGACCGGGCGGCCTGGATCGACGGCGCCGGCCCGTTCCTGACCTTCTGGTACGTCGTGCTGCCGCTGATGCGACCGGCTCTGGTGACGACCACGATCTTCACCTTCATCTGGACCTGGAACGATTTCTTCGTACCGTTGATCTACCTGACCAGGACGCAGGCGTTCACCGTGCCGGTGGCGCTGAACTCGATGGTCGACTCCGAGACCCAGAGTGGGGTGGGCATGCTGTTCGCCATGTCGTTGCTGTCGCTGGTGCCGATCCTGATCTTCTTCGCCGTGGCCCAGAAGTACCTGATCCGCGGCATCGCGACGACGGGACTGAAGTGATGATCGTTGTAGTTGGCAAGGAATCGCCGGCGTACGTCGAGGCGGCGGGGGAGGTGGCGGTGCGCTTCGTCGGCTCACTCGACGACGCCTCGGACCGCTTCGGTGAGATGGAGGCGGTGGTCGGTCACGTGCCGCCGGACGTGCTGGTGAAGGCGCCGCGGCTGCGCTGGGTGCACAGCCCGTCGGCCGGGGTCGACTCCGACCTCACGCCGGAGATGCTCGCGTCGCCGATCGTCCTCACGTCGAGCGCCGGCAACGGCGGGATCTCGCTCGCCGAGCACTCGATCCTGCTGATGCTCATGCTCAATCGCGACGTACCGCGGTGGATGCGGGCGCAGGCCGAGCACCGCTGGGACCACTACCGCCACGGCGAGCTGGCCGGCCGGACTGTCGGTATCTACGGTCTCGGCAACTCCGGCCTCGATCTCGCGTTGAAGGCGAAGGCGTTCCACATGCGGGTTCTCGGCGTACGGCGGCGTCCTGGGCAGCCATCGCCGAACGTCGACGAGCTGTGCGATCTCGACCACTTACTCGCGGAGTCGGACTTCGTCGTGGTGACGACACCGCGGACGCCCTCGACGCTCGGTGTCTTCGGGCGGGACGCGTTCGCGCGGATGAAGCCGACGGCGTACTTCATCTGCATCTCGCGCGGTGGGATCGCCGACGACGAGGCCCTGCTGGAGGCGTTGCGGACCGGGCAGATCGCGGGCGCCGGCCTGGACGCGCACGGGGTCGAGCCGCTGCCGCCGGACAGCCCGTTCTGGTCGCTGCCGAACGTCGTCGTCACGCCACACAACGGCGCCACCAGCGACGGTACCGTCCGGCGGCATCAGGAGATCGTCGCGGACAACATCCGCCGTTTCGTCGGCGGCGAGCCGTTGCGGAACGTGGTGGACAAGGCCGCGGGTTACTAGGCCAGTACACTTGCCAGACCAGTTTCGTTGGAGGGGGTGCTGTGAGTACCGAAGCGCGTCTTGAGCTCGGGCCGTCCTCGCTGACCGACGCGCTCTACGAGTCGATCCGCAAGCGGATCGTGAACGGCGAGATCCCGCAGGGGGAGAAACTCACCGAGGTCCGGCTCGCCACGGAGTACGACGTGGCCCGGCCGACCGCGAAGGCGGCGCTCGAGCGGCTGACGGCGCTCGGCCTGTTGCGGCGTACGGCGCACAAGACAGCGGTCGTTCCGGTGCTCGACGAGGCCGAGATCCGGGACCTGTTCTTCAGCCGGATGACGATCGAGAAGGCGGCGGTGTCCGCGCTGGCCGCGACCGGCCAGGTGCCGGCCGACGCCGCCCGGGCCCAGGTCGCGATCGAGTACGCGGCGCGCGACCGGCTGTTCGAGAACCAGGTCGAGGCGGACATCGCGTTCCACACGGCGCTGGTGGCCGCGGTCGGCAGCCGCCGGCTGACCCGGATGCACGAGCTGATCATCGGCGAGGTGCACCTGACCATGGGCCAGTACCAGGCGCACCGCAAGGCCGCGCCGACCACGGTCGCCGAAGAGCACGCGGCGATCCTCGAGGCGATCCAGCAGGGTGCCCAGTCGGCCGCGGCCGATCACCTGGCCTACCACCTCGAGCAGGCCCAGGGCCGCTTGCTCAGTACTTTGTCTGGGCATTGACGAAACCGGTCCTGCTTGGGAAGGTCGGGGAGAACGGGGTGGGTCTGGGGGAGGGCCGGAGCCCGTCGGGGGTCAGACGCTTCTGGGGGAAGTCTCGCGCTGCGCTCGACGGCGATGACCGGTCTGCGTGGTGTGCGCCGTGTGCGCGCGCCGATCTGCGGCAGACGGCAGTGGTTCGGGGAGCGGACAATGATCGACGATTTGAGAGAACGCACGCGCGGACAGGTCTTCACGGCCGGCGACGAGGGGTACGACGAGGCGCGCCGGGTCAACAATGCGATGCACGACAAGCAGCCGCAGGTGGTCGTCCGGTGTGAGAACGCCGGTGACGTGATGGCGGCGATCGACTACGCGCGGACGAACGAGCTCGAGCTCGCGGTGCGCGGCGGCGGGCACAGCGTGCCCGGATTCGGCACGGTCGACGACGGGCTCGTCATCGATCTGAGCGGGATGCGGAACGTCCGGGTCGACCCGGTGAACCGGACGGCGCGGGCCGGCGGCGGCGCGACGTGGGGCGACTTCAACGCGGCGACGCACGCGTTCGGGCTGGCCACGACCGGCGGGATCATCTCGACCACCGGGGTCGGCGGGCTGACCCTCGGCGGCGGGATCGGGTACCTGGACCGGGGCCTCGGGCTGTCCTGCGACAACCTCGTGTCGGCCGACGTGGTGACGGCGGACGGGCAGTTCCTGATCGCGAGCGAGAAGGAGAACGAGGACCTGTTCTGGGCGTTGCGCGGCGGTGGCGGCAACTTCGGCGTGGTGACCGCGCTCGAGTTCCGGCTGGCGCCGGTGTCGACGATCTACGGCGGCCCGATGTTCTTCGAGATGTCCGACGCGGTCGCCGTACTGTCGGGCTTCCGGGAACTGATCAAGGACGCGCCCGAGCAGCTCGGCGGGTTCCCGGCGTTCCAGATCGCGCCGCCGCTGCCGTTCATCCCGGAGAACCGGCACGGTGAGCCGTTCGTGGCGATCGTCGGCTGCTGGGCCGGAGATCTCGACGAGGGCCAGACGCAGATCTCGAAGTTCCGCGAGTTCGCGCCGGTGATGGCCGAGCACGTCGGGCCGATGCCGTACCCGGCCTTGAACAGCGCCTTCGACGCGTTGGTGCCGCCCGGCCTGCAGCACTACTGGAAAGCGAACTTCGTCACCGAGCTGACCGACGAGGCGATCCAGGCGCACGTGCGGCACGCGCCCGGTCTCCCGTCGGTGAACTCGACCGTGCACATCTACCCGATCAACGGCGCCTGCCACCGGGTGACTCCGGACGCGACCGCGTTCGCCTACCGGGACGCGAACTTCGCGACCGTGATCGCCGGTATGTGGCCGGACCCGGCCGACAACGAGGCCGGGATCGAGTGGGTGCGGTCCTACTACGACGATGTCGCGCCGCACTCCGAGGCCGGCGGGTACATCAACTTCATGGCCGACGACGACCAGGGCCGGATCCGGGAGAACTACCGGCAGAACTACGACCGGCTGGCCGAGGTCAAGCGCAAGTACGACCCGGGCAACGTGTTCCACCTGAACCAGAACATCGCGCCTTAGGACGTAGCGGTGCGGCCGGTACGACGACGTACCGGCCGCACCCTTTGCTCACGACGTCACAACGTCAGCAGGCGCTGGAAGAACGCGCGGTACCGCTGGAGCGCCGAGCGGAGGTCCTCGGTCGACGGCTCACCGTTCGACCACTGCTGCTCGAGGTCCTGGTGCTGGCGGTCGAAGCCGTCCGCCAGGTGCTTGAGCACGTCGTCGACGAGCTTGTCGGCCTCGCTGACGGCGTTGCGCGGGTCGTCCACGAATCCTTGCTGGACAACCTCCCAGCGGGCCCGGTAGTCGACGGCCGAGTCCTCGGCCACCAACGGTTCGTCGGCCGCGCTCGTACGGCCGTTCGGCTCGTCGGTCGTCGTACTACCGTCCAGGTCATCAGTACGGTTGGTCCGCTCGTCCAGGTCCGTCGTACGGCCGTTCGGTTCGTCCGTCGTACGGTCGTCGTCCAGGCCGCGGTTGCCGCCCAGGTCGGGATCGGCTTCGAGGTCGTCGTTGTCCAGCGTGCGGTCGTCGTCCAGGGGGACGTCACGGCGATCGTTGGTGGTCATGCTTGCTCCTTGGTGTTCGTGGGGCGGGAGGTGTTCTCGCTGTCGTCCAGCAGGGCGTCGACCAGATGGCGGTACGCCGTGACCGCGTGCCGCAGGTCCTCGGTATCGGCGTCGCCGCGTGCCTCCGCGACGGCGATCCGGTGCGCCTCGCGGTAGTGCATGGCGACGTCGGGATGCTCGACGGACACGTCGTCGGCCCGCTGGTCGAAATCGTCGACCGGATAGCCGGACTCGCGCATCATCCGCAGGACCAGCCGGTCCGCGTCCACGACTGCTCCGGCAGGGCGGTCGACGAAGCTCTGTTGCACTTCGGCCCACTCGGCGCGGTAGGTCTGGGCGGACTCACGGCTCAACGGCGTGATGTCCAGCCGCGACACCCGGCGTTCCCGCCCACGCAGCTCACGCTCGGCGCTGCGGCGATCGCCCGACTCCTCCACGGTGCGCTCGTACTCCGGGCCGAACCGCTGCTGCAGTTCGCCCGAGCGTCTGCGCTGGTACAGGTACAGAAGCGCCGCGGCCGCGATCAGCACCACGACGATGATCACGATGGTCAGGACGGTACCCATCAGAACTCCAGTCCGGTCGCACGTGTGGATCCGCGATCCGCACCGGCCGATCGCGAGAATCCCTGGCAGACGGTCCCCAGCGCCGCCTCAATCCCCCATGGCCCCGACCGGTACCCACGGAAGATGCGAACAAGCCTCCGGCCGGCCACCCTTGCTGCGGGTGACCGGCCGGTTGAATGACCGTGGGTCAGTCGGCGTCGTGGCCGGTGTTGTCGAGCCAGTGCTGGGCGAGGTCGACGTCGCCGTCGACGGTGATGCCGGTCGCCTCGCGGTCGGCGAGCCGGCGTCGGCGGGTCAAGGTCAGGAGCAACGATTGCGCCGGGCCGCTCACCGTCACATCGGCCTGCTGGGTTTCGGGTCGCCACGTCGCCCCTTCAGGGCGCCGTTCCACGAGCCAAGCGCCCGCGTCGGTCGCCACCCACTGCAGGGTTTGCCCGGTGCCCCGGATGGCGTGGGCGGACTGGGGCCGCCGCATCTCCCAGGTGGGGGAGGTGAGCATCGCGAGGTGGTTGCTGATGAGTGCGGCGGCGACCTCGGCGTCGATGTCGGCCGGCCACTCCGCCGCGTTGGCCGCGTCGACGCCGTGCACGACCGACTCGTTGAGGGCGCTGGTCATCCAGAACCGCGTCCCGGAGCGCTCGTCGCCCGAGGCGTTGAACACCGGCGCGTCGAGTGCGTCGTCGGAGCACGCGTTCGCGACGCGCTGCGCGGACTCCGACAGCCACGTCGGCCACTCGCGCGGGTCGGCAGGGAGTACGGCCACCTCCGTGGGCAGCTGGGTGGGGTCGGTGATCCGCCGCTCGATGATCTCCGCGATCCAGTTGTGGGTCTGGCCCACGTGCTCGACCAAGTCGGCGACGGTCCACTTCGGGGCCGTCGGCACGACGGTGTCAGGTCCGGCCACGGCGGCCGATTCCGCCAGCCGGCGGGTGTGTTCGACGATCGCTCGCCGGGCATGTTCCGCGTTCAGCTCGGTCATTGGATTCGTTCTCCCGTGGGTTCGTGGTGCGGCCGGTACGCCATCGACGTACCGGCCGCGTGCGGGTCAGGCCTTGGGGGCGAGCTTGTGGACGACGATGCCGGACTTGAAGGTCGTCGTGCCGAGGAGGTCGAGGTGGGTGATGTCGACGCCGGTGCCGCGGAACATGTTCTCGCCCTCGGCGACCACCGGGAAGATCCAGAAGTGGTACTCGTCGACGAGCTTGTTCTCCAGCAGCGTCTTCGAGAACGACCCGGTGCCGTACTTGATCAGGTCACCGCCGTCGGACTCCTTGAGGTTGCGGACGGCCTCGGCCGCGTCGCCCTCGAGCGGCTGTGCGTTCCACTTCCACTCGGTGACCGTGCGGGAGGCGACCCACTTCGGCATCGCGTTGAAGGTGTCGGCGAGCGGGTCTCCGGCCCGGGACAACCAGGCGTCCGCGAAGCCCTCGTAGGTGACGCGGCCGAGCACCTGTCCCTCGACGCCTTCCATCAGGGACTGGTTGTAGGCCATGTGCTCCTCGTCCCAGTACGGCGGGCTCCAGTTCTGCGGCTCGTCGATGACGCCGTTCAGGGTGACGAACGTGGATTCGATCAGCTTCCTCATGGGTCTTTTCCTCTCAGGGTTGGTACGGACGCCGGTTCCGGGCGTCCTGTAGTGCTTCGGCCCACCAGACGAGCTGGTCGAGCATGAGTTTGGCGTTTGCCTCGTAGCCGGCGGACGGCCGTGGCCAGCCGCCGTCGGCGGTGAACTGCTCCCAGTAGCAGGGCAGTGCGACAGTGTTGCGAATGGTGACGGCCTGGAGTTCTGTGAAGACCTGCCGCAGTTGTGCGGTGGCGTGGCAGCCGCCGCTCTCCCGGCCGTAGCTGACGATCGCTACCGGCTTGGCGTGCCACTCCTCGTAGTACCAGTCCAGTGCGGTCTTCAGCGTGGCCGGAAAGCTGCAGTTGATCTCCGGCGTGACTACAGCGAACGCATCCGCGGCTGCCAGCCTGCTGCTCAGTACGGCGACCTCCTGCGGCGTCTCGTCGTCCGCGTCGGGCAGCGTGGTCGGCAGGTCCGCAGCTGCCAGGTCGACCAGGTCGACCTCGAACTGCTTGGCTGCCTGCTCTGCGAGCCAGTGCGCCACGGTCGGTCCGAACCGGCCGCGCCGGGTGCTGCCGATGATCACTGCCAGTCGCATCTGCGTCCTCCTTCCGTCTGACACAGACTCTGCCGGAAGGGGTTTACGGTTTCTTTCCGGTCGTTTCGGGCCGACCGGAATAAGGTGCCGTCATGCGCTTCGGGGTACTGGGACCAGTGACGGCGTGGACGGACGCGGGGACGCCCGTGGTCATCCAGGGGTTGAAGGTGCGTGCACTACTGGCGAACCTGCTGGTGCACGAGGGGCGACCTGTCCCCGCGGACCGACTCATCGACGACCTCTGGGGATCGGAGCTGCCCGGTAACCCGTCCGGGACGTTGTCCGCGAAGGTGTCCCAGCTGCGGCGAGCATTTGAGGACGCTGAGCCCGGCAGCCGTTCGCTGGTGCAGTCCGGCCCGGCCGGCTACTCGCTAGTGGTTTCTGTTGGGACGTACGACGCTCTGCAGTTTGGTGAACTGCTGGCTGCCGGCTCGGTCGACGAGGCGCTGGCGTTGTGGCGCGGTCCGGCGTACGCCGATTTTGCGGACGACGCGTTCGTCGAGACAGCTGTAGCCCGGCTGACCGATCTGCGGCTCACTGCTCTCGAGCAGGCCGATCTACCTGTTGTGGATCTCGCGGCCCTCGTGAAAGAGCACCCGCTGCGTGAGGGGCTCCGTGCCGCGCACATGAAGGCCCTCTACCGGGCTGGGCGACAGACGGAGGCTCTGGAGAGTTTCGATGACCTACGGCAGCTCCTGTTGGAGGACCTCGGGCTGGACCCCAGCCCGGAACTGGTGGCGCTGCAGCAGTCGATCCTCGCTCAGGAGCTGCCGCACGCACGTAGCAACCTTCCTGCTCAGCTGACTGAGTTGATCGGCCGCACCGAGGCGCTGGCCGATGTGGGTGCCTGTTTGGGCACATCACGGTTAGTCACGCTGACTGGTCCGGGAGGTGTCGGCAAGACTCGCTTGGCGCTGGCTGCCGCGGCCGGTGTTGCGGACCGGTTCGCGGACGGCGTCGTGCTGGTCGAGCTCGCTGCCGTAACTCCTGACGCGTTGTCGGTCGCCAACTCGCTCACTGACGCGGTGCAGGCGGCTCTGGATCTCCGCGACACCGGGGGCACACCAGTTGTCGATCGGTTGGCCTCAGTGATGGGCAGCCGCCTGCTGGTGCTGGACAACTGCGAGCAGATTGTCGAGGAGGTCGCCGCGCTGACGGACCGCTTGCTGGCCACGGCTCCGGGTCTACGGGTGCTGGCGACGAGTCGTGAGCCGCTGGGCCTGGCTGGTGAGGTGGTGTGGAGTGTTCCGCCCTTGTCCGTCCCGCCTGTGTCGGCGGGCGTTGAGGCCGTTGGCGAGTGCAGTGCGGCGCAGCTGTTCGTGACACGTGCGGCGGCCGCGTCACGTGGCTTCGCCCTGACGGACGAGACCGTTGCCGATGTCGCCGTACTGTGCAGGCGGCTGGACGGGATCCCGCTCGCGTTGGAGCTCGCTGCGACGCGAGTACGAGCGCTCGGGGTACGTGGGCTCGTAGCGCGGCTGGACGACCGCTTCCGGTTGCTGGCGACAGGACACCGCGGTGCTGCGCCACGACAGCAGACGCTGCACGCGATGATTGACTGGAGCTGGGAGCTGCTCGCGGGTGAGGAGCAGTCCGTGCTGCGGCAGCTCGCCGTACACGCAGATGGCTGTACGGCGGACGCTGCGGCGGCTGTGTGCGGTGAGGACGACGTACTGGACGTCCTTGTGCGGTTGGTCGACCGGTCGCTCGTCGTACCGGTCGACGGCGGTCGCTTCCGGTTGCTCGAGTCAGTGGCGGCGTACTGCGTCGAGAAGCTGCGGGTGAGTGGTGAGCTGGAGTCGTCTCGTCAGCGGCACCTGTCCTACTACGTGTCGCTGGCTGAGGCGGCGCGGCCCGGGTTGTTCGGTGACGAGCAGAGCAGGTGGCTGCAGCTGCTGGACGAGGACTCCGCCAACTTCCGGACCGCACTGGATCGTGCAGTGACCACAGGTCAGTTGGACCTCGCTGAACGGCTTGTGGACGCGCTGTCTTGGTACTGGTTCCTGCGTGGTCGGTATGTGGAGGCCATGCGGTCTCTGGACACTGTGCCGGGTTCTGCTCGGGCTGGGGTGTGGCGGGCCGGGTTCATGTACCTGCTCGGGCATCCAGACGCTCCGGCGGAGCGAGACCGTTGGCTGGACAGTGCGGATGCCATGGGGCAGTGGTGGATCGCCCATGCCGCAAGCGACGTCGGCGACCTCTCAGCGTGCCTGTCGATGCTCAACCAGGCCCTGAAGACCTTCGAGGCTGACGGGAACCAGTGGGGCGTGGCGGCCGTGCTGGCTGCGCGCGCGAAGCATGCGCACGTACGGGCGGATCTGCCGGCCCTTTACGACGACGCGTGTCAGAGCATCGGGATCTTCCGGGCGCTGGGGGACCGGTGGGGTGTGCTGCAGGCGACGGGCTGGTTCGGGGCGCACGCCGAGCTCGTCGGCGACTTCGACGAGGCGGAGCGGCTGCACCTCGAAGGTGCCGAGGCCGCGGAGGAGATCGGGCTGTGGCCCGAGGTCGCCAACGCGTTGGGCATGCTCGGGTGGACGGCGATCCGGCGAGGACGTTACGAGCCGGCCCGGACGTACGGCGAACGTGCGCTGCGGCTGGCGACCGAGCAGGGGCAGCGCGCGACGCAGGCCCTGGCGGAGCTGGTGCTCGGCTTCGCGGCTCGTCGCTCCGGCGCTCTGGACGAGGCCTCGGAGCGGCTGCAGGCATTGATCGACGCCGCCCGCTTGCAGACGGAATCCGTTCTGTATCTGTCGATCGTCCTGGAAGAGCTCGGGTTCGTCAGGGAGCTCCAGGGCCGGCCGGAGGACGCGTTGGAGCTGCACATGGAGGCCTTCCGGGTCTCGGAGGAGTTCGACTCGCTACGGGGCATGTGCTGGGCGCTGGAGGGCATCGCGGCCTCTCACCCGGACAAGACCCTCGCTGCGACCCTGCTGGGGAGCTCGTCCGCGACCAGGGCCACCGAGAACTATCTGATGGCCTCGACAGAGGAGGAGGATCTCGCCCGGGCGGTCGCTGCGGCCGAGTCCGCGCTGGACCCGGTCGCGTATCGGGCGGCGTTCTCCCGTGGCGAGGGTTTGAGCCCGGCTGACGCGTTCGGGCTGCTCGTCCGGCAGTAGATGTTCTGTAGTTGAGATTATTCGTCTATCGAAGTAGTTTTGCTCCCGAACCCACTTCGAGAAGGTGAACCATGGATTACGGCCACGAGCTGGTCTTCGGCACGTTCCTGACCCCCGCGGTCGACAACCCGGACCGCGTGATCGCGCTGGCCCAGCTGACCGAGCAGGTCGGCCTCGACCTGGTGAGCTTCCAGGACCACCCGTACCAGCCGCGGCTGATGGACGCCTGGACGCTGCTGTCTGTCGTCGCGGCCCACACCGAGCGCGTGAAGGTCACCACCAACGTCGCCAACCTCCCGCTCCGGCACCCGGTCGTCCTGGCGCGCAGTGTCGCGACCCTGGACCTGATCACCAACGGGCGAGTTGAGCTCGGCCTGGGCGCCGGCGGGTTCCTCGACGCGGTTGCAGCGAACGGCGGGCCTAGGTTGACCACCGGGCAGAGCATCGCCGCGCTGGAAGAGGCCATCGCGATCATGCGCGAGGTCTGGACACCAGGTGGTGGCGGCATCCGGCTGGCCGGCAAGCACTACACGGTGTCAGGTGCGAAGCGCGGCCCGGCGCCGGCGCATGACGTGTCGATCTGGCTGGGTGCGTACAAGCCACGGATGCTCGCACTCACCGGACGGCTGGCCGACGGATGGCTGCCGAGCAGCGGGTACGCCGGGCCGGAAGAGCTGGCCGCGATGAACAAGATCATCGACGAGGCAGCCGTGGAGGCCGGCCGGGACCCTGCTGCGGTACGGCGGCTGTACAACATCTCCGGTGCCTTTGGCGGCGGTGGTAGGTTCCTGCAGGGGCCTCAGGAGCTGTGGATCGACCAGCTGACCGAGCTGACGCTGGGGGAGGGGATGAGCACCTACATCCTTGCCTCCGACAATCCTGACGACATCCGGCGGTTCGCTGAGGTGGCAGCTGGTGTACGGGACGCCGTTGCGGTGGCTCGGTCGGGTGCTGTTGCTGCTGGGCGTGTGGTTGCTACGGGCTTTGGCGTTGTACCGACACCAGCTCCTGCTGTACGACGTAGCGCCGTACAGCTGCTGGATGAGTCTGCTCGGCCGACCGGTCCGGCGCAGGACCCGTCTCGGACGTACACGCCGTACCAGCTGCAGTCCGGTCAGCATTTGATCGACGTACACGACCACCTGCGTGCGGAGCTCGACCAGGTGCGCGACCTGGTGGAGCAGGTCGCGGCCGGGACCTTGGGGGTTGGTGCGGCGCGGTCGCACATCAACACGATGACGATGCGGCAGAACAACTGGACGCTGGGGACGTACTGCGAGTCATACTGCCGGCTCGTGACGACGCACCATTCGCTCGAGGACGCCTCGCTGTTCCCGCATCTACGCCGCGCCGACCCTGACCTGGTGCCGGTCGTGGACCGGCTGCAGGAGGAGCACAAGGTCATTCACGACGTACTGGAAGGTGTCGACAAAGCACTCGTCGCGCTGGTTGACGGGTCAGGTGACATCGACGGTCTGCGGGCGGCCGTCGACCTGCTGGACGACACGTTGCTGTCGCACCTGTCCTACGAGGAACGCGAGCTGGTCGAGCCGCTGGCGCGCCTCGGCGTTCTGTAGGTCCTACTTTGCTTCGCCCAGCAGGGAGGCGAGGATGTCGAGGAGGCGGAGCGTCGGCACCTCGCCGAGCAGACGGGCGGCGCTGGTCGCCGGCTCCGCGGTCAGGCGGACCTGCAGCAGCTTGAAGTCACGGACGTTGGCCGGGTTCACCAGGTCCTCACGGACTGCCTTGAGGAACTCGGCTCCGGCCGAGGCCGAGCCGTAGGTCATCCGGATGAAGCTGTCGGTGACCGGGTAGAGGTACGGCCGCTTCAGGTGCAGCAGCTTCGACTTCTTCGCGTGCCCGAACCCGCGGTGGCCGGTGAACTTGTCGTCCAGCGCCATCGCCGCGTCGAACAGCTCGGTGCCCGGCGCCGCGTCCTCGAGGCGCGCGTCCACCGGGATCGCGGCGAGCTCCTTCTCGGCCTCCACCTCGAGCAGCCAGGGAATGTCGAGCACCCGCAGGTCGGCGCCGATCACCATGATCCGGCCGAGGTCCTCGAACGTCACCTGATTCGGGTCGGAGCCACCGACGGTAGTCATACCCGGCAGCCCGTCGTAGTACTGCAGCACGGCGCCGTTCGTCTCGGCGTACAGCCGCAGTTGAGCGATCGCCTCGTCGACGACGATCTTCCGGGTACCGATGTTCATGAGCCACACCCTCACACTTGTGGTGGCAGACCCGCCAGCGGGCGGACCATCATTCGAACGTTCCTCACACCTGTTTCCGCAGATCGTAGCGACTCCACGGCCCCCCGCACGCCAATGTCACTGCCCGTTATCCACAACCTGTAACCATCCGCTCTTTTCGCATGCCGATCTCCGTAAACTCTCTGTCACAGGCCCACGACTGAGCGGAGGCGAACTATGCGGAACCGGCTGCTTGCGCTCGTCCTCGCTGTCCTCCTGCTGGTGCCTTTCACCCCGGTCGCACACGCAGAGAAGCCGGACGCGTATCCGTGTCTGCATCCGGACGTCACCGTCTCCGCGAACGGCGAAGTCCTGAGCACCGGCACCGAAATCGCCCTCGACGGCGGCATGGCCCACGCGGGGACCGGGCTCACCTTCACCTTCCAGGCCCGAACGTTCAATCTGACGATCGACCTGTGCAACCTTCGCATGACCGACGCCCGCACCTGGCAGGTCGACCACTGGCCCTGCGAGAACGCGCCCAAACCGAAGCCCGCGCGGTCCCAGTCGCTGAGCTGGTCGGTCTTCGTGCCGCTCGACTGCAAGTTCCTCGGCTCACCGAATCTGCTCAGCGTTTCCTTGACGAATGGCAAGGGTTCGGCGTCCGCCTCGGTGATGATCTACGCCGGTGCGCCTGGGTTCGTGCTCCCGGACAAACAGGCGCGGGCGTTCTTCGGGCCGTTCGCCATGCAGTCCGATCCCGTCAACTCCCTGACGGGCGCGCTGGCCGCCGTCGAGACGGACGCTTCGGTGACGGCGCTCGGCGTACCGCTGACGGTGACGCGGACGTACAACTCGAACGACGGGTCCACCGGCTCGCTCGGTGCCGGGTGGAGAGCGTCGTACTCGGATCGCCTCGAGCTCTGGCCGACTGGCGCGCGGTACCTGGCGTCCGACGGGCGGGAGATCGGGTTCACGCGTCGCGGGACAGGTTTCGCCGTCGAGCAGGGTCCCGCTCGCTTCACGCTGGCGCGGTCGGGATCGACGTACCTGCTGACGAGCGTCGACCAGGTGCGGATGCAGTTCTCGGCGACCGGCGAGCTGCAGGCGATCCGGGACCGCAACGGTCAAGGGGTGACGATCGCGCGGGCCTCGGGGCGCGTGCGGACGGTCGCGAACGGTCGGCGGTTGCTGTCGTACGACTACAACGAGCAGGGGCAGATCGCGTCGGTGAGGTTGTCGGGGCCTGGCGTCGCGGCGCGGACGGTGCGGTACGAGTACGCCGACGGTCGGCTGGTCGGGGTGACATCGCCGGGCGGGACCCGGACGCGGTACGAGTACTCCGAGGGGCGGCTGACGTCGGAGTCGGTGGGGGATGCGGCCAAGCCGGCGTACGTGACTGAGTACGACTCCGACGGGCGGGTCGTCGCGCAGACCGATGCCAAGGGCGGTCGGTCGACCTGGTCCTGGGAGACCGAGGGCATTCGCGGTACGTCGACGATGACCGACCCAACGGGTGGGAAGTGGATCAACGAGTACGAGCGGAACTGGCTCATCCGCCAAACCGATCCGACCGGTGCCACGGCCACGTTCCATTACGATGCCGACGGCAACCTCATCCGGGTCTTCGACAGCCTGGGGCATGGAGCGCGGCACGAGTACGACGCTCTCGGTCGCGTTCTCGCCTCGACGGACGCGGTCGGTGGTGTGACCAGACGTACGTACAACGCGCGCAACGACGTCGTCGCGACGGTGGATCCGCTCGGGCGGCGGACGACGTACACCTATGACCTCCGCGGGAGCCTGACTGGCACGGCGTACGCCGGTCGCACCTCGTCGGTCAGCTACGACACGCGCGGCCTTGTCACGGCGTCTCGCGATGCTCTGGGTCGTGGTTTTCGGTATGCATACTCCGCTGACGGTGATCTGACGACCGTCACGGATCCTTTGCGTCAGGTCACCCGCATCGCGTACGACGGCTGGGGGCGGCGTATCAAGACGACCTCACCGCGTGGTGCCGTCGGCACGGTCACCTACAACGACGACGACCAGCCGCTCTCGCAGCACGGACCGCTCGATGTCTCCACGAGCCAGACGTACGACGGACAAGGCCGCGTGTCAACGCTGGTCGGCGCCCGCGGCGGCACCACCAAGCTGCGCTACGACGGTGCCGGCGCAGTGGTCGGCGTCTCCAGACCATCGTTGCCCGAGGCCACCACAACCTTCGACGCATCCGGCCGAGTCACCGCGACCGTCGACGCCAGCGGTCGTTCACAAACCTTCGTGTACGACGGCGCGGGCCGAACGACGTCGACGACGTACGGCGGCCGCACCTGGAAGTTCGCGTACGACAAGGCCGGCCGCTTGGTCCGCACCACGTTGCCGTCAGGCAAGACGGCGTCCTTTGTTTTGGATGCGCGCGGTGCGCCGCTGCGGATCACGTACTCCGACAAGACACCCGCGGTCAGTTACACGTGGGACGCCGCGGGCCGCCGTACATCGATGACCGACGGACTAGGCCTCAGCCGCTTCGAGTACGACGCCTTCGACCAGCTCACGTCGGCCGGCCCCGTGTCCTACCGCTGGGATGCCGTCGGCAACCTCATCGGACGGACGGCAGCCGGCCACACCGAGTCGTACACGTGGGACGCCGTCAACCGTCTGACCTCTGCCGCCGCTGACGGCAAACCTCTGGCCTCGTATCGCTACGACGCTGCCCGCGGCACGATCACGACAACCCAACCCGGCGGGCTGATCAAGACAGAGCAGCTGGACGTCCGCGGTCGCACCACGTCCCTGGCCATCATCCAGAACAGCCGCTCGCTACGCACGATGACCTCTGCGTACGACGACGCCGACAACCTCACCCGCTCCGACGACTCCGTCGTCGGCAAGTCGTCGTACAGCTACGACCCGCTGAACCGCCTCACTGCGACCTGCTACGGCGTCGACCAGTGCACAGACGACGCGGCCGACTACATCCGCTACGACTACGACGCCAACGGCAACCGCACCTGGGAGAAGCGCCCATCAGGCAGCAGCTGGTCCCTCTACGGCCCCGCCAACGAACTCCAGATCTCCCTCACCACACCGGCCACCTACCCACTCGACGTCCCCACCACCCGCCGCTACACCTACGACCCCGACGGCAACCAAACCTCCGACGGCACCACGACATACACCTGGTCAGCCGCCGGCAAACCCACCACCTCAACCACCGCAGGCATTAAGACCACCTACACCCACACCGGCGACGGCCGCCGAGCGACCTCCACCACAGGCCCCCAAACCACCCACTACCTCTGGGACCCCCTCTCACCCCAAATCCTGGCCACCACAGGAGCCCCACAACCCATCCGCTACCTGTACGGCTCCGGCCTCGTCGCCCAACAAAACCCGACCGCACTCACCCCGCTCACCACCACGCCCAACGGTTCGGTGCTCACAGCAACAACCACCAAGCTCGACCAACACAACTACGAGCCCTACGGCCAAACCCGTGCCGGCCCCACAGCCCCAACCACTTCCACGCCATCCCCAACCCCTGGCTACATCGGAGGGCTCCAACTCCCGTCCGGCAACTACCTCCTGGGCCAACGCGAGTACAACCCCACCACCGGCACCTTCCTCACCACCGACCAGGCAGGCTCCGCCAACCCCTACGCCTACACCACCGGCAACCCTCTCAAAACCACCGACCTACAAGGCCTCGACGACATCGAGGGCACCCTCACCGACGTCTCCCACATCTCCGGCTACATCTCCGTAGCCGCCCTAACGGGCGCCGTAGTCTGCACAGTCGCCCGAGCCTGCGCCCCCGCAATCCCCATCTTCCTCCAAATCTCCTCAGCCACCGGTGTAATCTCCGCCGGCGCCTCCGGCATCCTCGACTCCCAAGCCTGCGTCCTAAAAGGCAACTGCTCCCAACTAGTGGCCGACGTAGCAGTAGGCCTCGTCGCGACTCGCTTTCCCGCCCTCGGCCGAGCGCGTGCTGCGGTAGGTACTACTAGGCCAGCGCTCGGCTATGCGGAAGGGACGGGAGCTAGCGCCCTGACACCGAAGCGTTTGCAGCACGGAACCAACCATCTGGTCAAGGCAGGCTTGTTGCCCCAGTGGTCCGGCAAGACGAGTCCTGAGATCATCAGGCGCGAATTGGTCCCGATCCTGGAGCACCCAGAGGCGACCGTTGATCACAAACTCGGTGAAGACCGCGTCAAGGGCTTCCTGGGAGTAATTGATGGTGAACAAGTGGCAGTCTTTGTGTACAAAGAAGGCCCATATGCAGGACAACTGGCTTCCTCGTCGAAGCCTTCGGAGAACCAACTGAAGATGTGGGGGATCGGATGACTGTCACACGCGCGCGTGACGCTCTCGTTGTCATCGTGGACGGGGACGAGGTGCCAGGTATCTCGATTTACGGTCTTGGGAGGCGTGGAGCTTGGGGTCCGGTCGTGTTTCCTGTCCACGTTTGGTTCGGCGAACCCGCCGTCGACGAGTTTGTCCTGCACGGTGACGCATGGGAAATCCCGACCTGGGACCTGCCAATTCTCGTCTGGCCGACAGTTGACGGCATGGCGGCTGCGCTGCGTGTTTCGCTAGCAGCGATCATAGAGTCAGGCTGCTCTGTTGCGTGGGTCGGCGCTGAAGGTCTTCCGTTCTGCGACCCGCCCCAGTTGTTCGACCCCGGATGCATGTCCAGAGGTGTGTTGGCCTGGATGACGGCGGACGGCCAGTTCGGGTGTGGATTGGATCCGGACGGTCCGATCTCGCCGATCTCGGACCAGCAGTTGACGATGCTGAGGGAGTACGCCCGAGGACTCGCAGATGTCGATTAGGCGATGTTTGGCAATCTTCACCACGAATTCTGCGCATGATCATCGTCTCTTTCGGGAAACGCCTCGGAGCGTTGTCGAGGGAAGACCTTGGAGATCTTTGACGGAGGTGAGTGGTGGCGATGGATCATGCCGACTCGCAGCCGCTGAGGCTGATCGGCTATTGGGCTGGCTCGACGGCGCCCGACTGGCCGGACCCGAAGAATTTTGTCGATGCGACATGGGATCGGCTCGAGCGGGAGACCATCGCCGATTACCTGCGGTGCGGCTTCATCCATCGAGCTTTCGGTGGGCTCTCGACCTGCCGGTTCTGCGGCCGGGAGAACGGTGCGCTTGAGTTGAGCGATGGCGTGTGGTTGTGGCCCGATGGGCTGGCTCACTACGTCGATGATCATGACGTTCGACTCCCTGCGGAGTTCGTAGATCATGCGCTCGAGTACCTCGAGAAACTCGGTGACGCCGATCGCGACGTGGCGTGGTGGCGTGCCCAAACTTCACCGGCGAGCGGCAAACCAAGATGACGACAGATCCCGCTTTCCGGGTCGAAG
Organism: Kribbella sp. VKM Ac-2569; assembly: GCF_004216905.1. Classification (GTDB taxonomy): domain Bacteria; phylum Actinomycetota; class Actinomycetes; order Propionibacteriales; family Kribbellaceae; genus Kribbella. The sequence continues at coordinate 42,777 of NZ_SGXJ01000010.1, read as the reverse complement.
TTCTGCTGTCGTTCCAGCGGGCTCTGTGGGACCTGGTCACGCCGAATCTCAGAGCCGTTGCTGTTCGCCCCACGTACCCTCGCATCGAGGCGAGGTTCCTGTACGAGACTGTCGGCCGTGAGGAGCATCTCCTGGTCTCCGAGGTCGTGCGCATGTGGTCGCTGACCTCGTACCGCCGGTTGATGTCCGGTTCGAGGCTGTGGGTTGTGCCGGGCGTCCAGTCGCGGGAGCTGTTGGCTGGCGAGGAATGGGTGTATCGGCGCCATGAGGACGAGCCGATGTGAGGTGGTGCTCCGAGGCGAGTGTCGGCCGGCGACGGTTGGCCGCGGCGTGCGGTGTTGGACGCGTTGGGCTGGCTCGGGATGGCGGGTTGTTTCCGCGGTGGCGGGTTGTAGGGCCGGTAGTGGTGCAACAAGCCGGTAGTGGGCGGCGGGGCGCTGGTTGGTCTGTGGGCAGGGCTGCGGACCTGGGGGTGTTTAGGGTTGGGGGATGGTGGCTGGGGTGGTTCGGCAGGTTCGGGCTTTGTATGACGGTGCGTCTGTTGCGGTTTATCAGGCGTACTCGAGTGAGATCGCCGAGCCGGCGTTGGCGGCGGGGCGGTTTGTGGAGCCGTTTGGGATGGGGCGGATGACTTGGATCAAGCCGTCGTTCTTGTGGATGGCTTATCGGTCGGGGTGGGGGACGAAGCCGGGGCAGACTCGGGTGTTGCGGGTTGACATCACGCGTGAGGGGTTCGAGTGGGCGTTGGGGCGTGGTGTGCTTTCGCATTATGAGGCTGGGTTTCATGAGTCCGAGGCGGCTTGGAAGGCGTCGTTGACGGGGGCACCGGTGCGGATTCAGTGGGATCCGGAGCAGACGGTGACGCTCACGCCGGAGCCTCGGGTGCGGTCGATCCAGATCGGGTTGTCTGGTGAGGCGGTACGACGGTATGTGAACGAGTGGATCGTCGGGCTGGAGGATGTCACTGCGGAGATGCATCGCGTGCGGGACCTTGCCCAGGTGTCGAGGAGTGCGGCTGAGGCGGAGCTGCCCGCGGAGCGGCCGTACCCGATCAGCGACGAGTTGGCCGTGAAGATCGCTGCGTCACCAGGAGCCCACGTGGCGGGCTGATGCGGTGACCCGGCACGTAATCGGGGAGCAGGCGCGAAGGTGGCGCGCTCGAGTTTGATGGGTGGGCGTGCGGCTTGGGTAGCTGTGGAGGTGGAGCGGGTGGGTGTTGGGGGAGGGGGTAATTGGGTTGAGGGGGTGGGGGTGGGTGCTCATGATGGGGGCATGACTACGACGATCCTTGGACTCTTGCTGGTTGGACCTGCGGCCTCGGCGGCTCGGGTTCAGCAGCAGGTTGGTCGTGGGTGGGGGTCGATCTCCGGTCAGTTGTGATCGGGGTGGTGGTCGCGGGGCTTTTGGCTGGGTATGGGGTTGCCATGCCGGTCGGGCCTGTCGGGACCTATTTGGTGGCGTTGACGGCGCGGAGTTCGTTGCGGATCGGGGCGTTTGCGGCGCTCGGGGTTGCTTCGGCTGATGGCGTGTACGCGGCGGTGGCTGCGGGTGCCGGGTCGGTGTTGGCTCCGTTGTTGGTGCCGGTCATTGGGCCGTTGCGGTGGGCATCGGTTGTGGTGCTGATCGGGCTCGCGGTGATGGGGGCGGCCAAGGCGGTACGGCGCTATCGCGAGCGGCGGATCGTTGCGCTGCAGCAGGAGACGCCGGTCGGCGCGTGGGCGGCGTACTTCGGGATGCTCGGGATGACGATGCTGAACCCGTGGACGGTGATCTACTTCGCGGCGCTGGTGCTCGGTGGGTCGGGCGTCGCGGGGCTTGGCGAGCGGATCGTGTTCGTGGTGGCGGCGTTCGTGGCGTCGGCGAGTTGGCAGCTGCTGCTCGCGGGCGGTGGCGCCTTGCTCGGGCGGTTGCTCACCGGTCCGCTGGGGCGGCTGGTGACTGCGATGGCGTCGGCTGCGGTGATCGTCGTGCTGGCGGTCCGAATTGTTGCCTAGGACACCTGGCGTTCGATCGCGCCGCTGGGGTTCAGGAACAGGAGTATGGGTGCAGCCGTGTTCGGCAGGATCTCGGCGTACGCGTGGAGCTGGGGTGCGTAGTACGCGACTCGGCTGTCCAGGGCCGCGGCGGGAATGGCGTCGGTTTTGTAGTCGACGATGGTGAGGCGGCCGTCGTCCTCGCGGTAGATGAGGTCGACGAAACCTTCGAGAACGGTGCCGTCCGGTTGGACCGTGCCGACGTACGACTCGCGCCAGTGTTCGCGGGCGGCGGCGCGTTTCACCACGTCGGACGCGAGCGCCGAACGGACGAGTGCGGTGACGACGTCGGCGTACTCGAGGACGCCCTCGGCGAGGCATTGCGTCGACACGGCGGCTTCGAGGCCGGCGCCGGTGGAGAGGTCGACGACCTGGAGTACGGCGTGCACTGCGCGGCCGATCGCGGTGCCGTAGCGGCCCTTGGACCATGGCGGGAGCTCGAGGTCGCGGGCGCCCTTCGCGGTTCCTGGGTCGATGGCGGCCTCGTCGGTGCCGACGGCGACAGACAGTTCCGGGCCGGTGCCTTCGAGACCGGAGGCGCTCTGGGCGGAGCGGGCTCGGCTCGCGGCCTGGGCGGCGGCGGCTCGGGATTCCCACTCGGTGCGGGAGATCGGCGGGGTGACATCCGGGCTGCCGGTCGGTTCGCGGTCGGGGACCGGTGGGCCTGTGAAGAGCGTGGCGTGCGGTGCGTCGACGCCGCCGGCGGTCGCGAGGAGCTCGGCGTTGCTCGTGTGGCGGCGGTTGCCGGAGCGGTGCAGTGAGACGACCAGGTGGTCGCGGGCGCGCGTCGCGGCGACGTACAGGAGGCGGCGGCGTTCGTAGTCGTCCATCTGTTCGTCGACGGGTTGGACGAGGTCGAAGTCCTCGGTCTGGACGGACGACTTGAGCTTCACCGCGTATCCGCCCGGCAGCGGCCACAGGACCTGGACGCCGCGCTGGCGGTTCGGGGAGGCGGTCATGCCGGAGAGGATGACGATCGGGAACTCGAGGCCCTTCGCGGCGTGGATCGTCATCACCCGGACCGCGTCGGCGTCGGTCTCGGGGAGGACGGCCTCGGCGACGCGGGACGTCTCCTCGCCTTGGTGGGCGGCCCAGGCGAGGTACGAGCGGAGGCCACCGTGTTCGACCTCGGACCAGGCGCGGGCCTGGTCGACGACGAACCGGATCCGGCGCCACGCGTCGCGGGCGCGGGGGCCGATCGCGGCGACTTCCAGCATGCGGCGGTCGGCGACGATCTTCGCGAGAACCTCGCTGGGGGTGAGCCAACGGGCCGCGTAGTACGTCCGGCGGAGCCACTCCATCGCCTCGCCGATCGGGTGGGTGAGCAGCTGGTCGGGGACCGGTGCGGTCAGCGTGAACGTGCCGCCGTTGCGCTTCCAGGTGTAGAGGTCGTCGTCGCCGCAGCCGAACAGGGGTGAGCGGAGGGTGGTGACGAGGGCGAGCTGGTCGCTCGGGTCGCCGAGTGCGCGGGCGCAGGCGAGCAGGTCGCGGACCTCGGCGGTCTGGTAGACGAGGGAGCTGGCTTCCGCACGGTACGGGATGTCGGCGCGGTCGAGGGCGTCTTCCAGGAACGGGAGCGAGGTGCGGGCCGGCACGAGTACGGCGATGTCGCCGGCCTCCGCGGGGCGCCAGGTTTCGGCGCGGTCGTCGTACACCAGCCAGCCCTCGCGGAGCGCTTCCTCGATGACAGAGGCGACGTCGGTGGCCTCGCGTTCGCGGAGGACGGAGGCTTGTGCGCGCGGCAGGTCCTCGTGCGGGGTGGCGCCGAGGATCGTGACGGCGGGGCCTGCCGATGGGTCCTCGGGTTCGTCCGGCGGTGGTTCGAGCGGTACGTCGGCGCCGCGCCGGCGGAACGGGAGGACGGCCGCGAGATCACTCACCTGATCCTCGGAGTCAGGGGAGTCGAAGAGGGTGGGCTCGTCGAAGATCGAGAGTTGGTCGCCCTTGACCGGGGCGTCGGGCGGCGGCGCGCTGGATACGGTGGGCGGCCTGGTGGGTTTGGTCGGGTTGGTGCGGTGGGGGGAGAGGGCCTGGTACGACGGCTGGGCGGATTCGTGGGCCTGGATGAGGGTGGCGAAGACGGTGTTGATCCAGCTCAGGATCGGCGGCACCGTGCGGAAGTTCGTGGTGAGGGCAACCGTTTCGCCCAGAAGCTGCTGGGCGGTGAGGTACGTCGCGATATTGGCGCGCCGGAACCGGTAGATCGACTGCTTCGGGTCCCCGACCACGAACAGCCGCCCCTCCGGGACCTCGACGTCGTGCCAGTCGGTGGCGTCCGCCTCCGCGCCGCCGGCGATCCGCACCGCGAGCTCGATCTGGATCGGGTCGGTGTCCTGGAACTCGTCGAGCAGCAAGCGCTCGAAGCGCTCCTGGAGGTCCGCGCGCACCTCGGGGTCGCGCCGCAGCAGATCGCGCGCGAGCACCAGCAGATCGTGGAACTCCAGCCGCCCGTCGGCGCGCCGGAGCTCGGCCGACTCCAGCACCCGCTCCGCAATCCAGTGCGAAAGATGCCGCAGGCAAGCGTCGAGCAGCAGCTCAACCAGCGAGCCGGCGACCTCGACGACCTCGGTGCAGTCCCCGCGGACCTTGGCGATGTCAGGCCAGTTCTCCTTGCGCCCGATCCTGCCCACCTTCAGGCCGCGGAACGTCTGCAGCAGCGCGAGCTGCGTCTCCTGGTCGGACGCCGCGTCCAGCGTCAGACCGAGCTCGCGGATCTGCTGGACCTTCGGCAGCAACCGGTCCTCGGGGTCCAGGCAGGACTCGGCTGCGGCGCCGATCTGCGCGGCCGCGGCGATCAGGCCGCTGAGATCCGGCATCGCGACGAGCTCGGGCGGCTCGACCAGAACCCGATCCGCGATCAGGTCCCAGTCGTTGCCGAACAGGCGGGCGAGCGACCGGAGATGCTTCAGCTCGACCCCGACCGCCATCGCGAGCAGCAGCGGCTCGGCGATCGAGTCGTCGTCGAGGAGCTGCTGTTGCAGCTCGGCCCAGCGTTCCTCGAAGGCGACCGACGAGCCGACCTCGTCGAGTACGTCGATGAGCGGCGGCAGCCCGGCCTCGATCGGATGCGCGAGCAGGATCTGCTGCGCGAAGGCATGCAGCGTGCCGATCGACGCGGAATCCAGATCGTCGAGCGCAGCGTCGGCGAGCTGCCGGTCCTCGCTCTTCCGCGCCTTCTCGAACTCGACCCGCAGCCGGTCCCGCAGCTCCGCCCCGGCTTTCTCGGTGAAGGTCACGGCGGCAATCGTTCGCAGCGGTACGCCGTCTCGCAGCACCAGCGTGCTGACTCGCTCGACGAGCGCATGCGTCTTCCCGGACCCGGCGCCTGCTTCGACGAAGAGGGTGGTGTCGGTGTCTGTGCGGATCCGGTCCCGAGCGGACCCGTCGAGCAACTTCTCACTCATCGGCGGCCTCCAGGGCAGTGGGGTCGATGAGCCGCACGAGCCGTTCGAGCACCGGGTCGTGGCGTTTGCGGTCCCAGCGCGCCCGGACCTCGCTGTGGCCGAGGCTGTCGGGGTTGCAGTACGGGCACTGGACCCACAGGAAGTCCGGGATTTCGGGTGCCTTCGGCGGGAAGTGCCCGGCCGCGATCGACGACACGATCACGTCGAGCGTGTCGACGTACCGGGCCTCGACCTCGGGGGTGAGCGGGACCGGGATCCGTTTGCCGCCGCGCCGGACGAACCAGTACGACGCCTCGACCGGAGTGGACGGTTCACCCAGCCGCGCGCGGGCCGCGTACGCGTACACGGGCAGCTGCAGTTTCGTCCCGCCCGCGACCGGATCCGCCTCGATGCCCTCGTACCGCGAGAAGCCGCCGGTCTTCACATCTGTCACGTAGATCGTGCCGTCCGCGCCGAGGTCGACCTTGTCGGCGGATCCGCGCAGCAACACCCGGCCGGACGGCACCGGGATCTCCACCGGAGGCTCGCCGTCGAACCCGAACGTCAGCTCGCTCGCCACAACCGACGCGGACCGCGAAGCGCGCCAGCGGTCGTCGTCGTTAAGCAGCACCATCAGGTCGCCGAGGATCCGCAACCGCTCGCGCTGCCACAGCCGCGGATGCCCGGTCAGACCCTCCGCCTCGAACTGATCCGCGAGGTCCGCCCCGATCGCCAGCAGCAGCTTCCGCTGCTCCTCCGTCCACGGCTCGCCGTACCCCGGCAGCGAACCGGCCAGCCGCGTCACGAAAGCATCGAGGCTGTTGTGGATCAGGTTCCCGATCTGGATCGGTGAGATGACGAGCAGATCCTCCGGAGCCTCCAACGGCTCTACCTGCAGCAGCCGCTCCACGAAGTACGCGTGCGGACACGTCGCATACGACTCCAGTGACGTCGGTGACGCGATCCGATCCTCGACCGCGAACTCGGGCAGACCCGACATGCCTGACAAGTCCCCATCGAAGCGCGTGAAGGCAGCGGAAGCACGCCCCCGCAGCAACTCCCGCGCCCGCACGAGCACCCCGTCCTGAACCCACAGTCGCGCCGCCGCCGCGCGCGTCTGCCATTCCTGCTCGGTCGCCGGCATCGTTGCCGTCGTCAACGAACCGGCGTACGACGCCGACGTCTGCAGCACCTCGCCGTACCGGTCCCACTGCGTCGCGGGCAACGCATGATCGCCGGTCAACTCCCGCAACGACCCGAGCAGCCAGCGTGTCGGCAACCGCCGCGACGACCGTCGCAGATCGCCGCGCGGGAACGACGCGACCACACGCGCACCGGCCGAGAACGCGACGAGCAGATGCCGCTGCTTCTCGTCGAGGCGATCCCGGAACGACGCCAACTCCGGCGCAGCCGCCTCACGCACCCGATGGGGGAGCAGCGCGTCCTCGTGCACTCGCCCTGGGTACAGATCCTCGGACAGACCGACGACGTACACGATGTCCGCCGACAAGCCGACGCTCGCGGACAGCGGCGCGACCAGCACGCCCGTCCCGAACGTCCCGACCCGCGGCAGCGACTGCTGCAGTTCGAGATCGAGTACGTCGCGCAGCACCGCGAGACTCGCGGGAGTACCGAGCTCGTCGAGCGTGGACAGCCCCGTCAACGACCCCTCGACGGCGGCCGCGGCGTACTGCTCCTCGATGGGCAAGGACGAGTAGTCGCCCAGCAAATCGTGGAACAGTTGCAGCACACCTTCAGACAACGATGACCAGGTCTCCAACGAAGCAAGGGCATTCAGCCGCGCCCGCAAGGTGGAAGCGAACGTATGCAACCGCTCGGCCGTCGACGCGTTGGACTGCGCGCGCCGTACCGCGGCCGGCCGTGGATCCTCGGCCGCCTCCTCCTGGTCAGCGGTCCGTCGCTCCGACTGCGCGTACCGCTCCAGCCGCGTGTCCCAGTCGTCTCCACGCACCACCCCGGCCACCCGCGACATCCGCTCCCACTGCGGCACCGGGATGCGTTCGCCCGTGAAGTCGCGTGTCGGCGCGTTCGCCAACGCTCGGAACACGTCCGCGCGCGGCAGATCCTGATCGACCAGCGCGAGTACTTCGAGGAGCGTCCGCGCGATCGCGCGCTCGTGCACCGGACGCGTACCGGGACCGTTCACCTCGATGCGAGCGGCGGACAGGTGCTCGTGCAGCAGACGTGCGTACGGCGAGGCTGCGGCGTACAGCACCGCGATCCGATGTGCCGGCGTGTGCTCCAGCGCCGAGACGACGTCCCGCACGACACAACGCACCTCGTCGTCGGCATCGGACGCATTGAGGATCTCGGTCGCGACCGGATAGTTCTTCGAGATCGACGTCGGCAGATCGATCCCGATCCGTTCGAGCGATCGCCGCACGGCGCGGTCGGCACGGCGTACGTCGGTCAGCCCGACGATGACCGTGAGATCGGCGGCCGCTTCCCCGAGTGCGGCGACGAAGGCGGCCTCGGACTGGGTCAGCTCTTGCGGGAGATACAGCACCAGCGCGCCCAGCTCATCGACAGTTGAAGGCGAGTCCGCGATCCGGGACGCGGCGGCGCGGAGCAGATCGGTCGCGTCGTACCAGTCCGCGGCCAGCTCGGCGGTGACGTGCCGATGCAGGCGGACCAGATCGGGGCCGAGCGCTGACGCCTGCGCGACCTTGTCGAGCGCGGGTTCGGAGAGGTCGCGGAGCTCGCGATGGGCGGATGCAAGCGCTTGGATGGTCGACGGGTGCTCGGCGACCTCGTCGAAGACGCCGGGCGATTTCGCGAGCGCCGTACGCCAGGTGGCCGCCACGATCGGACGGGTCGCGGGACGTCGCGGCGAAAGCAAACCGGCGGCGATCTGCTCGGCGAGCCGCTCGAGGGTCGCCAGGTACAGACCGGCGACCGACGAGCGGGCGAGGTGGCGGCGGGCGATCACGCCGGCCAGGTTGTTCGGCAGGAGCAGAGTGACAGGGGTCATCGGATCGTCGGCCTTGAGCCGCGCGACGACGGCTTGCAGGCGCTCCAGAGCCGCGGCGCCGTACGCCGTGCTCTCGATCCGGGTGGTACTCACCACGAACTCCCCATCTTGAACCAGCGCAGATTTCGACTGTCACGGAGACCGTAAACCCTCCCACGGACAGAAAGATGACCGGGCGCGAAACGCCAAGGTTTCTGCAGGTTCGGCGGCTGCCTCGGACAATGAAGAAATGACCAGGGAGACGAGGTTCGCGCGGTTGGTGCTCGTGCTCGTCTTCGCGCCTGCCGGCGGGCTGTTCGGCAAGGCTGTCGCCGAAGCCGCGCAGGTTCGGCCGTGGTGGCCGTGGCTGCTCGCGGCGCTGGTCTGGCTGCTGCTTTCCGGCGCGATCGCGGCAGGGATCTCGACGGCCGTGTCGCACCATCACGCCGAGCACAGATAATGCTCCGATGGCTGCCGCGGTGCATCACGTCGAGATCTGGGTCCCGGACCTGTCCCGGGCCGTAACGAGCTGGGGCTGGGTCCTCAACCGGCTGGGCTGGAAGGACGGTGACGGCTGGCCGGGCGGCATGACCTGGACCGCCCCGGACGGCTGCTACGTGGTCGTCGAGCAGAGCCCGGCGATGTCGGCCGCCGAGCACGACCGGATGCGGCCGGGGATGAACCACCTGGCGCTGAACGCGGCCGACCGGGCCGAGGTCGACAGCATCGTCGCGGAGGCCGCCGAGCACGGCTGGACGCTGATGTTCGCCGACCGCCATCCGTACGCCGGCGGCCCGCAGCATTACGCCGCCTTCCTCTACAACACCGACGGCTACGAGCTCGAGATCGTCGCTCCTGATTAGCAGGTGAGACTACTGATACCTGGAGTGACCACTGGGGCCACTGGTGTGACATGGTTACACCAGGCAATGAACAGTCACGGGGCAAAAGTGTGGAAGGACGATGCTCTTGACGTCCTCCCCGCCCTGAAGGACGGGGATTCCAACCACTGCTACGTGGAGGTAGCGAGTTGAGGTTCACGCTTCAACGAGACCTGTACGGGCGTCTCTCGGCGTGCGCTGACGGCCCGTCCGGCCGCGATGTTGACTGCCGCGTTCAAGTCCGCATGCGCCTGGTGTCCGCAGGCCACGCACCGGAACACCGCTTGGCTCTCGCGGCTCTCCGGTGCGCAATGCCCGCAGACGCTGCAGGTCTGCGACGTGTACGCAGGTTTGATTCTCTCGACCCGTCCCCGAGCCTTGTCCTCCAAGCGCTGGACGAGCAGTCCCCAACCATTGGCCAGGATGCCCCGGTTCAGCCCCGCCTTCGCGCGGCGACGGTTCGACCGGTAGACGCCCGGCCGTGCAGGATGAGGCTTGGGCCTGGGGCGCCTGGTCATCTGGGCAATGCGCAGGTCTTCGACTCGGATGACGTCGAACCGTCGCGCGAGGTCGGTGCTGACCTTCTCCACCCAATCCTTGCGACGATCGCCGGCTCGTGCGTTCAGCTTCGCGATCGCCTCCTTCACCCGTCGACGCCGGTTGGAACCGCGATGGCACCTGGCAAGCCTGCGCTGCAGATGCTTCAGGCGTACCTTCGCACGTTCCGACAGGCCGGGACACGACAAGAGCTCACCGGTGGACAAGGCCGCAGACACCGTCACACCGCGGTCCACGCCGACGACCTCACCTGCGCCGGGTGCGGGGATCGACGGTGGGATGACGGCGAACGCGAGGTGCCAGCGGCCTGTCCGGTCGGCGGTGATGCGGTAGGACTTCGCGTCGGGTGCGGCGCGGGACAGCCGCACTCGGACCCAGCCGACCTTGGGCACGTTGATCGCGGCCCACTTCCGGTTCAGCTTCACGATCCGGGACGCCTGGGCGCCGACGATGCGGAATCCCTCGTGCAGCCTAGCTTTGCGCCAGGTCGGCCGCCGGTGGGTGCCGGCGTGAAAGTTCTTGACCGCCTGGTTGAAGTCTCGCAGTGCCTGCTGTTGCACGGTCTGCGATCCGGCTCGCAGCCAGTCGAACGCGGCTCGCTCCTCGGTCAATTGCCGGCACTGTTCGGCGAAGCCGGGTGTCGCAGGCTTGTCGCGAGTCCACATCGACCACTGCTCAAGAGCCAGGTTCCATACGGATCGGGAATGCCGGCACTGCTGCAGCAACGCGGCCTGCTGCGCGGGAGTCGGGTACATCCGGAACCGGGACACGGAATCCACCCAAACAGGCAGCGCCGACAGTTTTCAGTTTCCGAAGGGAGGGAGTCGCGGTTCCTCCCTTCGCTGAGGTCGGGCCTTCACCGCGACGATGCTCGTGACGGAGAAGCCTGACGGGGGACCGGCCGCTCCGGAGCTCCTGGAAGCGCGGATCCGCGGTTTGCAGCACGCGCTGGGGCAGTTGCTGGACAACGCACGGCGGCTGACGTACGGCGAGCATCAGCGCGCCGTGAAGCTGCATCGTCAACTGCAGGAGCAGACCGCCACCGCCCGGCGTGAGTCGCGGTCGCTGGTCGAGGCGAAGACCGCGGAGGCCTTGTCCGACGCCGAGCCCAAGGCGCGGCTTCTCGCGGACCGGCTCGCACCCGGCCTGGCATCGATTCCGCCGAACGACGCCCGCTGGCGTTCGCGTCAACTGGTCGGTGCGGGTGTCCCGGCGTACGTGCGGGTCGGCGAACTGGAAGCCGGTACGCCGGTGGTCGCGCCGCTGCTCCGCACCAACGGCTGGAAGGTCACCGCGGACCGCAACGAGAACGCGCGCCGGCTGCTGCAGAGCGTCGCCATGCGGCTCGTGGCGGCGGCGGAACCGTTCCGGCTCCGCATCGACGCGTTCGATCCGCGGCTGACCGGGATGATGGGGCTGCTCGGTCACCTGACCACGAAGTACCCGCAATTGGTGCCCAGGGCAACACACACCGCCGAGCAGTTGCACACCGTGCTGTCCGGGCTGGTCGACGTGTCGTCGCTGCGCGCGAGCCGGCAGGCGCAGCTCGGGCACGAACGCTTCGAGGACCTCCTGAAGGAGACCGGCCAGGTCACCGATCCCTACCGGATCGTTGTCCTGTTCGACTACCCGTCCGGGATCGATACGCTCGCCCAGCGCGACCTGCTCCGGCTGGCCGCGACCGCGGGCAAGCGTGGGATCTGCTTCCTGGTCCACTACGACGCGTCGACGGCGGCCGAACTCGACGTGGACTCGAAACAGTTGCTCGACCTCCTCAACCCGGTTGCCATCGTCAACGATCGCGTCGAGATCGCGCAGCTGCCGCCGGCCCGCCTCGATCCGCCGTTCGACGCGACCATTGCCGCAGGCATCTGTGACGTGATCGCCGAGCAGGCGGAGATCGCCGTACTCCCGACCATCGACTTCGACCGGACGTTGCCGGACCGCTCGACCTGGTGGCAGCCGGTCAAGGACGAGGTCGGGACGGTGATCGGGTACGACGACCGCACGCCGGCGCTGGTGCGGTTGCGCAGCGGCAACCCGGCCCTGCCGCACGTGCTCGTCGGCGGTGCCGTCGGCCAAGGCAAGTCGAACCTGCTGCTCGTGCTGATCCACGGTCTCGCCGCGCGTTATTCTCCGGCCGACCTGGAGATGTACCTGCTCGATTTCAAGCACGGTGTCGAGTTCTCGGCACTCGGTCCCGGGCCGGACCGGCCGCACTGGCTGCCGCAGATCCGCGTGCTCGGCGTCCACAGCGATCGCGCGTTCGGTCTCGCCGTACTGCGTCATCTGTCGGACGAGCTCGCGCGCCGCAGCGAGATCTTCAAGGCGCACGGCAACGTCGCCGATATCGCGGAGCTGCCTCCCGGTCCGGATCGGCCGCCGCGGATTCTCGTCGTACTGGACGAGTTCCAGGTGCTGCTCGAGGACGACGACGAGTTGGCGGACGAGGCGGCGAAGCTGCTGGAGCGGCTGGTCCGGCTGGGGCGTGCGTACGGCGTACACGTCGTACTGGCGACGCAGACGATCGAGGGTGTGAAGCGGCTGTCGACGCGGCGGGACTCGATCTTCGGGCAGGTGCCGTACCGCATCGCGCTGAAGACGACGCCGGCCGACTCGCAGGCGATTCTGCGTAGCGGGAACACGGCGGCGGCCGAGCTGCAGTTCCGCGGCGAAGCGGTGCTGAACGCGAACTTCGGGTCGCCGGACGACAACCAGCACGTGCTGGTGAGCTACGCGGACAAGCCCGTGCTGGACTCGCTGCGCCAGGAGTTGTGGACGCGCGCGGGTACGGCGGTGCATCCGCCGCGGGTGTTCCATCTGGCCGAGCCGGCGCGGTTGACGGACACGGCGACCGCGGTGAAGCCCGAGCTGGGGCGGCCGTGGACCGGGCTCCCGATCGCGGTCACGGAGGAGCCGGTTTCCGTCGAGGTGCGGCCGGAGCCCGGCGCCGGCGTACTCGTGCTGGGAGACGGGCCGCCGGATGCGCTCGGCGTACTGACTGGGCTGGCGGTGTCGACGGCCGCGTCCGCTGTGGAGCCGCCGCGATTCCTCTTCATGGATGGAACGAACTCGGCGCCGTCCGTTGCTGAGGGCAAGGACGCCTTGGTGCAGGTGCTGCGGCAGCTCGGGTGCGAGGTCGAGACCGTGGACAAGCACGACGACATCGCGCCGCGACTGTTCGCGCTGCGGGACGCGATGCGGAGCGGGGAGGCCGGCGGGACGTACCTGATCGGCTTCGGGTTCCACGGCGTACCGCGGATGCAGTTGCACGCCGAGGGGTTCTTCGAGAGCCCGGCGAACGCGTTGCAGGACATCGTGCGGGACGGGCCGGCGCAGGGGCTCATCACGTTCGGGTGGTGGAACCGGCTGCATGTGTGCACCGAGCACCTCGGGTACGGGCGGGCCAACGTGGCGACCCACCTGTTCCTCCGGCACCCGCAGGACGGCGTACGCGCGGTGGCGGGTCCGCTGGTGCGGTGGGCCTCCGAACCGCATCGGGCCTTGCTCTGGGATGGGCTGCATCCTGAGGCACAGGTCGTCGTACCGTTCGCCGCGCTGCGGTCGGACGAGGTGGATCGCGCGGTGGAGCTGGTACGTCGATGAAGACCGTGGAGCAGGAGTGGTCCGAGTACGTGCGCGCATTGCGGACGGTCGCGATGGCGCGGGCCGACGCGCAGCAGGCGCAGGACCGGGTGACGGCGCACAAGTCGAAGGCCGAGGCGACCGCGGCGGCCGAGGCCGATGCGATGGCCGAGCGGGGACGGAAGCTGCAGACCCGGCTGAACTCGCTCGCCGACAAGGCGGCGGAAAGTCTGCAGCGGGCCGGGCTGCCCGCGGAGGGCAAGCGGGCGAACCACTCGCTGCCCGAGATCCGCGCGCTGAACGACATCGAGACAGTCGCGGAGCGGATCACCAAGCAGCTCGCCGAGACCGTCGACCAGCTGGAGGAGCTGCGAACGAAAGCCCGGGCGCTCCAGGAGCAGCGCAAGCGGCGTACCATCAGCGCGGTCCTGGCACTGGTCGGGTTCGTACTGGTGTGGATCCTCACTGGTTCGTTCCTGGTTGGGGTCGAGGCTGCAGCGATCGCCGCTCTCACGATGCTGGCCGCGTCGCGGGTGCTCGGGCTGCCACGGCTGCCCGGCGCGCGTTGGTGGGGCTGGGGCGGTGCGGTCCTCGTCGTCGTCGCGATGGCGGCCGGTCTGCCGTGGTGGCTCGGGATCCTGGTCCCGGTCGTCGTGGCGGGTACGGCGATCGTGCTGCCGAAGAAGCGCAACTAGATTTGGGAGTGGGTTGAGGTGTCCGACGTACTGCGGCTCAAGGAACAGCTGCACCAGGTCTCCATGGAGGCCAAGCAGGCAGCGGGTGGCCTGGCCGGATTCAAGCTCCGGTTCACGCAGCACAGTCAGTTGGTGGAGAGCCTGATCGCGGGGACCGCCACCGGCATCGACCGCGACATCACCGAGATCCTGGAGGCGGCGAGCAAGGCCGTCGAACAGGCCGCCGAGGCGCTGGAGATCGCGTCGGCCGGCTGCAAGAACTACGCCGACCAGATCTGACGCTCGAGTTATCAAGGTGCCGTCCGAGCTGCAGCGCGTCGCCCGCGGCCTGGTCGACTGCTTCGACGAGATCCCCCGGGTCGTCGACCAGCTCCTGCGTACGGCGGCGCGCTGCCGGGAGAACGCACAGGTCGCGCTGATCGCATCCCGCGGGCAGGCAACGGTCGCCGCCCAGCAGCTCGACGCCGCGGCGCGCGCGTGTGAAGCCGCTGCGCACTTTTTGTCGATGGCGCCGCCGAAAGCACGTGGCTGGGCCGAGGGCCTGATCGGTACGCCGGGACCGTCGACCAATCGCCCTTCGTCCGATTCCGCCGACCGCAACAAGTCGACCAGCGGCACCAGCGACGTCCAGGTCCGCACGAGACGCCTCACCGCGACGTACGACGAACTGGAAGTTGCCGAGGACAACGAGCCGCCACTGGTCACGGTCGCCCGCAAGGCCTTCGAGAAGTACCGCAAGGCTTATGAGGAGGACGATCAGGAACGCGATGACGAGAACCTCCTGGAACTCGAAATCACCGTCACCGAAACCGGCGAAGTGCTCTTCGAAGAACCGGACGAGAAGGAGGAGGACAAGCGCGCCGAGCGCCTGGCCCGCGACTTCGAGATCGACCCCGACCTCACCGAAGCCGTAAAACTCCTCCTCGACTCCATGACCGAAGCCGACGCCGACAAATGGCAACACGCCACCCTCACCATCACCCCAACCCACATCGAAGTCGCGTTCGGCTACCCCGAGCAGCCCACCCCCGCCCCGCTCATCGTCGACGTCAACCTCCCAGACCTCCCAACCCCGAACCTCCTGGACTTCGACCCGGCCCTCGACCTGCGCCCGCTGGGCAGCGACTTCGCTCCGGGGGTGCACGACCCGCAGCGCCGGTTCCTGGCGAAGGAGCGCAAGATCGCCGAGCGCCTCGAAGGCGAAGGCTGGCGAGTTGATGCACGCCCGGAGGACCACGGCTCAGGTCAGAAGAACCCGGACGCGGTGCTTCGAAGGTCGGGTAGTGACGAGGGGGCGATCGTGGAGTTCAAAACCCAGGACGTCGACACGTCCAGCGCGGTCAAGCGGAACATACTGACGGCGAGCGGACAGGCGATCGAGGCCGCGGCAGCGCTCAGGGCCCGTCACGAAGTAGTCATCGACGGCCGCCCCGTCGGCTTGTCGGAAGACACCGCGCTGCGATCGTTCCGCAGGGCTCTTGGGCAGCCTGGTGCCACCGTGGCGCCTGTTGTTCATGTCATCCTCGGTGACGGACGTATGGTCACCTTTACCAAGGAGCAGTGAATGTCGAGCGACGACAACATCTTCTTCGCGGGCAACCAGTCGCTCGGCGAGGTGGCCGGATGGTTGGCCGAGACGCTGGCGCTCGAACCCGTCGAGGACCCTGACCTGAAGGACGGTGCCTACCTGTTCCGCGGTCGCGGGCGATCGGTGGACGGCGAGCTCTATGTTCTGGTCGAGCCGAATGTGTACGGCGAGACGGACCCGGAGCCTGAGGATGTGTCGGCGATCGACCGCTACGAGGGGGTGGCTGGTGTTCGGCATGCGGGCGCGAAGGACGAGGAAGCACAGGAGCGCGAAGCACGGGCGCTGTTCGACGAACTGGTCAGCAATCGCCCGGATATCGCACTGGTTCTCAGTCACAACATGGCCCTGATCACCGCGGCGTACCTGCCAGGTGCCGGCGTTCACACCTTCCAGCCTGGCACCACTCTCGACGCGCCCGACATCGACAGCTGGCGGGGCTGGGTTCGCGGCTGAGCGCGGGTTGCTGTTGGTGGGACCGGGGGAGAAATTTCTTGGGAATCGCGTCATGAACGGTTGGGAGGGCCGTCACTACCTGTGAACCCATCCCCACAGGGAAGTGGAAGTGATTGCCGTGAAGGGTTGTCATGCGAGGTCGCTGATGGGATCCGGCTCGAGTCGGTGCCGGGTGTATTGAGATGCCTGACGGTGGTGATCCGCGCCCGGCCACGGTCCGGGTGGAGCGTCGTCGGGTGAGGGTCTGGTTCGGGGACCATGTGGTTGCCGACTACCGGGCCGAAGCGGAGCTGGCCGAGCGGTACGCCGCGGCCATGTCGCGCAGGTTCGCCGGGTTGCGGGTGACCAGTGACCCGGTTCCGGACCACGATCCAGGACCGGAACGGAAGCTGCCGGGGGAGCGGCTGTGGGAGGTAGCACCGAAATGAGCTCCCGTCGCTTCCGGCTGATCCGTCATCAAGATGTCTCCGGTGTCAGCGGCACCGGGCCCGTCGCCGAGGGTGTGCAGTTCACCGACGGCTCGGTCGCGCTCCGCTGGTACGGCGACTACCCGACCACGACCGTCTGGGACGGTATCGAGTCCGTCGTCGCGATCCACGGGCACGGCGGAGCCACGACGGTCGAGTGGCTCGACCCCGAACGGGGTCCCGATCCCGACCTCCAACTGCCGCCCCGCGAGTCCCTCCCGCCCCGGCCGTGGCCGGACCTGCACTCCACACCCGAACCGCAGGACCCCGACCCGCTGCACTCCGAACGCGACCTCGGGTCGAACGGCGCGGCGCCGCCGTCCACCTGGTCGTCGTACCGCGTGTTCCGCTGAGATCCCGGTCCACCGGTGCCGGCTCCTCCCCTCCCGGCACCGGTCACCTCGGTACGGCGTACGCCTGGGCGAGCCGGCGTACGCCGTACCTGAGGATTCCGCTACATCGAGGAGATCTCGTCGAGGTTGTAGAACGCGCCGGGACCGTCGCACAGCTCCATCATCTTCTCCGACATCTCGGTGGTGTCGGCACGCTGTGAGTTCTCCATCGCCGCCTCGTACGACTCGAACTCGACGATCGCGAAGTAGCGCCCCGGCTCGTCGCGGTCGGCGCAGGTGATGCCGCGGGTCGGCGCCGGCCCGTCGCCCTCGGCCTCACGTTTCGCGCGGAAGTCCTCCATCAGCGCCGCGACCTCGTCCGGCTTGGAGGTCCGGTACTCGATGATCTGAACGAAACCAGCCATCACTTCCCCCTGCTTCCACAGACACTCACCCCTGGGTGTCTTGTTGGTTCGACAGTGCGCCCGGATCGCCTGCCTGGCAAGGGGACGACCATTACGGTCACGTGACGAGGGCAACGAATTACGCACGGGAGTTTCTGCCCTCGGCAGAGGCGTCTGGGAATTGTCCGCCGGGCCTGATTGGCTTGCCCGCATGGAGATTCTGATCCTCGGTGGTACGGCGTGGCTCGGTCGGGAAATCGCGACGCAGGCGATCGCCCGCGGGCACGCGGTGACCTGTGTGGCCCGTGGCGAGAGCGGCACGGTCGCCGACGGCGCCACGCTGGTCGCGGCCGATCGCAGCAGTCCGGACGCGTACGACGCGGTGCTTGCACAGGACTGGGACGCGGTGTTCGAGGTCTCGTGGCAGCCAGGTTTCGTGAAGGGCGCGCTGGCCGCGTTCGGCGCCCGCGCCAAGCACTGGACGTACGTGTCCTCGTGCAACGCGTACGAGAAGTACGACACGCCCGGCGCGGACGAGACGGCGGAGCTGCGGGAGCCGGCTGCGGACGACGTGGCCGATCGGGAGCTGTACGGCGAGGCGAAGGTCGCGTGTGAGCTCGCCTCCCGCGAGGTCGTCGGGGATCGGTTGGTGATCGCGCGCGCCGGGCTGATCGGTGGGCCGGGGGACCGCAGCGATCGCGCGGGTGCATGGGTCGCGCGGGCGGCGCGGGCGCCCGAGGAGCCCTTGCTGGTGCCTGACACTCCCGAGCTGGCGACGGCGGTGATCGACGTACGGGACCTCGCCGGATGGCTGCTGGACAACGCGACCGAGGGGCGCACGGGGACGTTCGACACGTTCGGGCCGGTGGTGCCGTTCGGCGAGTGGATCGAGTTGATGCGCGAGGTCGGCGGTCACACCGGGCCGGTGGTCCTCGCGCCGCGGGAGTGGCTGGAGGAGCAGAAGGTCGAGCAGTACATGGGGTCGGACTCGCTGGCGATGTGGCTGACCGAGCCGGGCTACGAGGGCTGGTCGTCCCGCAGCGGTGCGGCGGCGGTCGCGGCCGGCCTCACCCACCGGTCCCGCCGGGAGTTCGTCGAGGACACCCTCGCCTGGGAGCGCGAGCTCGGCCTGGACCGCGAGCGCAAGGCAGGCCTCAGCCCGGCCAAGGAGAAGGAGTTGCTGGCGGCGTTGAAGGCGTAGAGAGTGGGCGCATGCGTCTCGTGCTGATCTCGGACACTCATCTGCCGGTGCGGGCGAAGAAGTTGCCCGCGGCGGTCTGGGACGCGGTCGACGACGCCGACGTGGTCATCCACGCAGGCGACTGGGTGAGCGTCGGGCTGCTGGACGAGCTGGAGTCACGTGCGGCCCGGCTGATCGGGTGCTGGGGCAACAACGACGGACCCGAGCTGCGTGCGCGACTCCCCGAGGTCGCGCGGGTGACGCTCGACGGGTTGTCGGTCGCCGTGGTGCACGAGACCGGTCCGGCCAAGGGGCGTGAAGAACGCTGCGCGGCGGCGTACCCGGGGGTTGATCTGCTCGTGTTCGGGCACAGCCACATCCCGTGGGACACGACCGGGCCGGGTGGGCTCCGGCTGCTGAACCCGGGGTCACCGACCGACCGGAGGCGGCAGCCGTACTGCACCTACCAGACCGCGACGATCACCGCCGGCCGCCTGGAACAGGTTGCCTTGCACAACCTTTAAGTTGCGTCTTGCAACGACTGCGGCCGGGCAGACGTGGACGACGCCGTACCACCGAGCTACGGCGCACCACGACTGCCCGGCCGACTCTGTCGCCCGGGGGAGGTCGTGTCTGACGGTTCCACGCCTACTGCGCGGCACTCGGCACGGCACCTCGCCGCACTGGAGCAAAGGCGACGATGAAACCACATCGACGCCTTCGCTCCAGCACGCCGAGCCACCGCACCGAGCACCTGCTCGCTACGGCGTGGAACCGTCAGACACGCCCTAGGCGTTAGCTGCTTCCTTGACCCGGGTCTTGAGGCGATCGCGGACCTCTTCCGGCGTGTACGCACGGCGCTTGCGCTCGCCCCGTGCGATCACGACGCCCGTCGCGGCGACGCCGACGAGTCCCGCAAGCCCTACCACCTTCCATACCTTCATGCCACTAACCTAGCGACGTGAACAGCCGGATTTCACTGGATGACGCTACGGAACTGACACGAACAGGTGACATTTGGCTGTTCCGCGGCGGGAGCGCGGCGGATCGCGCCATCCAGCTGACCACCAACAGCCCCGTCAACCACGTCGGTATGGCGATCGTCGTCGAGGACCTCCCGCCGCTGATGTGGCACGCGGAACTGGGTCGCTCGCTCCCGGACATGTGGACCGGCCAGCACCAGCGTGGTGCGCAGCTGCACAATCTGCGCGACGCGGTGCTGGTGTGGGCCCGCAGGTACGGTCAGCAAGCCTGGCTGCGGCAGCTCGATCATCCCGTCACGCGGGAGATGGAGGACGCGGTACTGCGGACTGTCGCTCGCCTGGACGGTACGCCGTTCCCGTCGACTGCCCGGCTCGCCTCGCGATGGGTACGCGGGCGGCTGCCGGCGATTCGCCGCGGATCGCGCGAGCTCGAACTGGAGTCGGCGTACTGCGCCGAGGTGGTCGCGGTGACGTACGAGGATATGGGGTTGCTGCGCGGGCGGAAGCTCAACTGGTACGACCCGGGTCGGTTCTGGAGCGGCGATGAACTCCAGTTGGCGCACGGAGCGCGGCTCGGCGAAGAGATCGAGGTCGAGATTCCGTCCGATACCTGACGGAACCGAAACTGTCGGCGGCGTGTGATTGGGTTGTCTCAGTCGGTCAGCGAGCCGGAGGAGGCCGGGGATGTACGCGGTTATCGACACCGAGACGACCGGTCTGCTGCCGACCCATCGGCATCGGATCATCGAGATCGCCGTCGTGTTGCTGGACGCGCGCGGGCGGGTCGAGCGCGAGTGGGTGACGTTGCTGAATCCCCAACGCGACCTGGGCCCGCAGCACATCCACGGGATCCTCACTGCCGACGTGCTGGCGGCGCCGGAGTTCCGGGACATCGCACGACAGCTGGGCGAGCTGCTCGCCGGACGGATGGTTGTCGGGCACAACGTCGAGTTCGATCTCGGATTTCTGCGGGCCGAATTCGCGCGCCTCGGTGTCACCGTTCCGCTGATCACCGAGCGGTCGATGTGCACGATGGCGCTGGCCGGGTATCTGCATCCAGGTGCCAAACGGACGCTCGGCGCCTGTTGCACGGCGGCCGGGATCTCGATCGAGGGCTGGCATTCGGCGCTCGCGGACACTCGGGCGACGGCGGAGTTGTTCGCTCAATATCTCGGGGCTTTCGCTGCGCCGCCACCCTGGCAGTGGGCCTACGAGGAGGTACGTCGGTTGCCCTGGCCCGACCTCCCGGGCACGAACGTCGCGCCGACCGTGCGACCGGTGCATGCCGGCGGACGCCACGGCTGGATGAGCCGACTTGTCGACCAGTTGCCGCGCGTCCCGGAGCCGCCGCAGGCCGACTCGTATCTCGTCCTGCTCGACACGATCCTCGCCAACCGCGAGATCACGGCGGCGGACGCCGACCAACTGGTGCAGGTGGCAACCGAGCTGGGCATGACCCGCCCGCAGGTCGACCATCTCCATCGGTGGTACGTGTCCGCGCTGGCGACCGCGTCGTGGGGGACCGGCGAGATCTCACCCGACCAGCGCAGCGACCTCGACCAGGTGGCGGTGATGCTCGGGCAGCGTGTGTCCGACGTCGACGAGGCGCTGCTCCGCGTGAGTGCCGGGCGGTACGTCGTACCGGATCGTCCTGGTGCGCGCCGGTATCCGCCGGGGAGCACGCTGGTGTTCACCGGGGACATGGTCAAGCCGCGAGAGGTGTGGTGGGACCGGGCCGTGGCGGCCGGGTTCGTGCCACAGGAGGCGGTCCGCTCGGACACCACGTTCGTGGTCGCCGCGGACGTGGACAGCCTGTCGGTCAAGGCCCGCGCGGCCCGCGAGTTCAACATCCCGATCATCTCCGCAGACGACTTCCGCCGCCTCCTCCCCGCCGAGGAGCGCAAGGCAGGCTAGCGGTTAGGGTGCTGGGCGTGGAGCTAACCGAACTGGGCCGACGGATCTACGCGACAGCTCATCTGACCGGGGAGTTCGTCCTGCGCTCGGGGCAGACGACACACGAGTACTTTGATAAATACCGGTTCGAGGCCGACCCGGTGTTGCTGGATGCGGTCGCCGAGGCGATGGTTCCGCTCGTGCCCGCGGACACCGAGGTGCTGGCCGGCCTGGAGATGGGTGGCATTCCGGTGGTGACTGCGCTCGCGCGTCACACGGGATTGCCGTGCGCCTTCGTTCGCAAGGAGGCGAAGTCCTACGGAACCCGCCGACTGGCCGAGGGCGCCGAGACCACCGGACGACGGGTGACCATCGTCGAGGACGTGGTCACCACCGGCGGCCAGATCGTGCTGTCCACCAACGAACTGCGCGCGCTCGGCGCCCACATCACCGACGCGTTGTGCGTCATCAATCGCAACTCGGACACGCCCGCACCGCTGACCGCGGCCGGGCTTACTCTGCGCCCTCTCCTCACCTCCGAAGACCTCACGCCGGCGGCCTGACTCGATCGCGCAACTCGCGCGGGGTCATGCCGTACGCCCTACGGAAGCGCCGGGTGAAGTGGCCCGCGTCGTCGAATCCCCACCGCGCTGCGACGACCGCGATCGGGAGGTGCCTGCTTCCAGGCTCGGCGAGTTGACGTGCAGCTCCCTTCAGCCGTTCGGCGATCAGCCATTGTTCGAGGCTGCGGTGATGCTCGGCGAACAACTTGTAGAGGTAGCGGACCGACACGTTGTGCGCCGCCGCGATCTGGGCGGGACCGAGAGCTGGATCCCGGAGATTCTTACGCAGGTACCAGGTGATGCGTGAGAACAGCACGTCGGCCATCGCGGGCGGGGCGGTGCCGTCGTCCGCGGCGGAGGTCAGCAGCGCACGGACGAGTTGCGTGGAGGCCTCCCCGACCATCGCTGCCGACGGGGTGTCGTGCAACGCCTCGAGGACGCCTGGCAGTGCGGTGAGATGGTGCAGGACCAGGTCGTACATCGGGCTGCTCGGCAGTCGTGCAGCCGCCGCGCGGATCGTCTCGACGCTCAGCCCGAGGTCGGCGTAGTCGATCTGGAACGCCTGCGACGCGCCGAGCCCGCGCCAGGCGAAGTCGTACGGCGCGGTCAGGTCGACCAGCATCAGCTCACCGGTCCGGACGCGCCGGTCGATGCCGCCCTGGCCGAACACACCCGACCCGGTCACCTGCACCGCGAGCGCGAGCCGCTCCGGGCCACCGATGCGAACATGCTTCGGCGTCCGGACCAGCCGGATCCCGGAGCCCTCGTTGCGGAACAGGTCCGGCGTTCCGAGTTGCCAGAAGTCCATGCGCGCGTGGACGTCGCCGTCCGGATCCTCGTGCTCCACGCGCGACGGCACACTCGCGGACATCATCGCCGCGTGGAACGCCTCGGACCGGTCCCGCCGCGGCAGGACAGCTGTGTCGAGCAGCACGGCCATGTTGCCCCCTCCACCCCTGGAATCCGGTGGGCGAAACTGTGCACACACAGCCCAGATCCGTGCAGCCAGATCCTACCGAGCACGCCGTACCGGAAACTACGGTTTCGGCAAACCTCACGCACGGACGGAGCCGCGATCATGCCTGCTGACACCATCGTGCTGGTGCACGGTTTCTGGGTGACGCCACGGAGCTGGGAACACTGGATCACGCACTACGAGGCGCGTGGCTTCCGGGTGCTGGCGCCGGCGTACCCGGGTTTCGAGGTCGAGGTGGAGGCACTGAACGCCGACCCGGAGCCCATCTTGAAGGTGACCGTGCCGGCCATCATCGAGCATGTCGAAGCGGTGATCCGCGAACTCGACCAGCCGCCGATCATCATCGGTCATTCGGCCGGCGGAGCGTTCACCCAGATCCTCCTCGACCACGGCTTCGGCGCGGCCGGGGTCGCGCTGAACTCGGCGCCGACCGAAGGCGTCAAGGTCGTGCCGTTCTCGCAGGTGAAGTCGACGTTCCCGGTGCTGAAGAGCCCGGCTAACCGGCACAAGGCGATCCCGCTGTCCTTCGACGAGTGGAAGTACGCGTTCACGAACACCTTCGGCGAGGACGAGGCACGGGCGCTGTACGAGCGCTACGCGATCCCGGCGAACGGCGGGATCCTGTGGGGGAGTGTGCTGGCGAACTTCCAGCCCGGCCACCAGGACACCTGGGTCGACTACCACAACGACGCCCGCGCGCCGCTGCTGTTCGTTTCCGGGTCCGAGGACCACATCATGCCGCCCGAGATCCAGCGCTCCAACGCCAAGCACTACAAGTCGAACACGGCCACCGAGATCCGTGAGTACGACGGGTACGCGCATCTCCTGCCGGCCCAGGCGGGGTGGGAGAAGATCGCGGACGAGGTCCTCGACTGGGCCGTGAAACACGCGTCGTGACCGAAGCGCACATCACCCACATCGGTGGCCCGACCACGTTGATCGAGGTCGACGGCTGGCGACTGCTCACCGACCCGACCTTCGATCCGCCGGGACGGCGTTACGCGTTCGGTTGGGGATCGGCGTCCCGGAAGCTGGCCGGGCCCGCGATCGCCGCCGACGAGTTGCCGCCGATCGACGCCGTACTGCTCACCCACGATCAGCACGCGGACAACCTGGACGATGCCGGCCGGGCCGTGCTGCCTTCGGCTGGAACGGTGATCACGACCTTCAGCGGAGCCGCGCGCCTCGGAGGTGGCGCCGTCGGACTGCGGCCGTGGTCCGTGCACTCCCTGCGGCGGCCTGGCCGGTCGCCGTTGGAGATCACCGCGACGCCGTGCCGGCACGGGCCGCCGCTCAGCGGCCGGATCACCGGCGAGGTGATCGGCTTCGCCTTACGCTGGCCTGGGCAGGAGCACGGCGCGCTGTGGATCACCGGCGACTCGGTGCTGTACGGCGGCCTCCGGGAGGTCGGCACGCGGTTCGACGTCGGCACGGTGCTGCTGCATCTCGGCGGAGTGCAGTTCGGAGTCAGCGGCACCCTGCGGTACACGATGACCGGCGCCGACGGCGTCGAGTTGTGCTCGCTACTGAAGCCGCGCACGGTCGTCCCGGTGCACTACGAGGGCTGGAGTCACTTCCGGCAGGGACGCGACGGAATCGAGGCGGCCTTCTCGGCCGCGGGTCCGGAGCTCACCTGGCTGGAACCCGGGAAACCGGGCACGGTGCCGATCTGACGCCGGATCACTCCTCGTCGGCGAGTGGTTCGATTTCGAACCGGAGTTGCTTGCCGGAGCGGATGCGTTCGATCGCCGACAGACAGGCGTCGTCGCTCATCTCCACGCCGATCTCGCCGAGCTTGTGGCGCAGGACCCGGGCCGCATCCTCGGCGGAACGGGCACTGGACTCGTTGATCGCCTCGATCGTGGTGGCGGTGAGCCGCTCGCGAATGTCCGGGTGCGTCTGGTGGATCTCATGAGTGATCCGGAACTCGGTCATCGCGCTCTCCCTGGTGCTCCGCGGGCCGATTGTGCACCACCAGCGTAGTGCTCCGGACGTCAGGCGAGGACGCGCTGAACGAAACTCTCCAGGCGAGTCGCGAGGCGTTTCGCCCGGACGTCCGGGCCGGCGGTTTCACCCTGCGGCAGGTCGAGGTCCTTCAGGCCGCGGATGTACAGCGAGCAGGCCAGGTCGGCGCAGATGTACATCCCGACCGTGTTGCCCTCCCGCCCGGCCGAACCCGCTCGCCGGGCCACGAACAGCGCGACGTCGCTGACGTGATGCGCGGTGTTGCACAGGTCGCACAGCCCGGCGAACCGGCGCGCGGCGCCCGACGTCTGGGTGCTGACCGCGATCCCGGTGACACCGGTGTCCCGCCGTACGACGACGTACCCGCGGTTCGGCGCCCTGCCGTCGCGCCAGCCGAGGAAGTCCAGCGACTCCCAGGGCAGCTCGGTGAACCTGGGCGGCAGCGCCATCGCCTTGACCTGGCTCCTGGACGAATTGACGAACGAGCGCCTGATGTCCTCGGCGCTGAGCGGTTCCACGACGGTCCTCCGATCTTCGACCACCCATGAGACAAGGCCGGCCCGGGCCGGTGCAACCGAATAACTCCGTTGCTACAGGCAACGGTTCTGTCCGGCCGTCTTCCGGCGAGATCGGGTCCACGACTCGGACACTCCGGGTGTGGGGTGGACATCTGAGTGTTAAGGGTGAACTCTGTACTATCTAAACTTCAACTACCTTTCTGGAGGAATCCGCGATGTCCAGCGAGTACGCCGCGCTCACCGGTGACTACACCCTCGACGCCTCCCACACCCGGATCGGCTTCAGTGCCCGGCATGCGATGGTGACCAAGGTCCGGGGCGCGTTCGACGAGTTCGAGGGCTCGTTCCACATCGACGGCGAGAACCCGGCGAACTCCTCCGGGAAGGTGACGATCCAGGCGAAGAGCATCAACACCCGCAACAGCCAGCGCGACGAGCACCTGCGCGGCAACGACTTCCTCGCGATGGACGAGAACCCGGAGATCACCTTCGTGTCGACCGCCGTGAAGGCGGCCGGCGACGCCGAGTTCGTGGTGACCGGTGACCTCTCGATCCGCGGTGTCACCAAGTCGGTCGACGTCACCTTCGAGTACACCGGGTCGGCGACCGACCCGTTCGGCAACCAGCGGGTCGGCCTGGAGGGCTCGGTCGTGATCAACCGCAAGGACTTCGGCGTCAGCTGGAACGCGGCGCTCGAGGGCGGCGGCGTACTGGTCAGCGAGAAGGTCACGCTGGAGCTCGAGGTCTCGGCGATCAAGAACGCCTGACAGCAAGCAATCAAGCGGCGGGGACGTCGACAGCTCACGAGCTGTCGACGTCCCCGCTGTTTGTCAGGCGTGGCGGGTGGTTTGCTGGAGGAGCGACTCGACGGCCTGGCGGAGTTCGGTGTCGTCGTGCGGACCGGACCAGACCACGATGCGGCCCTTGTCGCCGAGCTTGGTGCTGATCAGGTCGCGAGCCGGGGTCGGGTCGCCCTGGTTCACGAGTACGACGAGTCGCCGGCCGTCGCGCTGCAACCGGTCGAGCAGCGGCGGGAGTGTCGAGCCGCGGAACAGGCCGGGGTCGCTCTTGACCTTGGTCTCGATCATCACGCCGCGGCCGCGGACCACCAGCAGGAAGTCGGCGCGGTCCCGGGTGAACTCGCGATCGTGGTAGATCCGCGCCTTCGGCCACAGGCGTTGCAGGGCTGCGTCGACCTCGGCGTCGTACTGCGCCGCGAGCCGGCTGACCCGCGAACTCGTACCGCGTGGCCGCAGCGATTCCGGCGTACGGCGGCGGCCGAGGAACGGCAGCCAACGTCCAATACTCGTGTCGATCATCGGTGGACCCCTCGACCTGTTCCGGCACTTGTCAGTGAGTCTGCCCGCGCCTACGCAGAGGAATCCGGGGACCGCGCAATCGTGATCCCACTGCCACAAATGGGATGTGTTCAGCAGGCGTTCGGGGTGGTGGTGCCGCCGTCGACGATCCAGTTGGACTGCTGGTTGACGACGCGCATCTGGTCGAGCCAGCGGGTCGGGGTGGTGTTCGGGAGTACGCCGCGACCGCGGACGTTGACGGTGCGGGCCGAGGAGGTGTCGTAGCAGGCACTGACGATGACGCCGTTCGCCGCCAACGTGCGCTTCGCCCAGACCACCTTGGTGTTGCCGGTGTTGCGCAGCTTGTGGGTCCGGAAGTACTTCGCCTGCGCGCTGATCGCCTGGAACATCGCGGGCGTCATCACCGGTTCCAACTGCTTGGTTTTGCCGCCGCCGCTGCGCATCATCACATCGAGCGCGACGCGGTAGGTGTAGTAGGCGTTCAGCACGGGGTCGTCGATACCGACCGCCTCGTCGGTGGTCGTGGTCCGGGCCGCCTTGTGCGCCGCAGGAGCCGCCGCGGCGACATTACTGTCGGTCTCGTTGCCGCAGCCGGGAAGCAGCAAAACCGGAGTCAGCGTGGCGGTCAGAGCGAGGTTCCGCATGCGCATGGTGTCCGAGTACCTCCTGTTGGACTCACCGCTCGCGCCGCGGCGTAGCACACCGTTCGGCACTGACCGTGTAACGCCGCGACACGCATCGTGGTCACTGTGACCTGAATCACAGGCGACCCCTACTGGGGTACTGGTCCCAGATCGGCTCCGTGGCTGGAGGTGCGGACGGCCGCGAATTCCTAGCCTCGATCTCAGGACTTGAGACCGAGGAGACGACGATGACGGACGTACTCACCCGCCCCGAAGTAGACAGAGAGCGCAGGCCCTTGGGCCGTTCATTGGTGTACGGCGCGTTGCTGGTGCCGGTCGGCGTACAGACGATGGCGGACGCGATGCTGGGCGAGGAGGAGACCGCAGTAAGACGGTGGCGTCGCCTCGGTGCACGTGATGTGCAGTCGATGAGCAACGCGCGGACCTTCGGGTACGGGCTGCTCAGTGCGGTGCTCGGACTGACGAGCTGGTTCGTGATGCTGCTGATGGTCTTGGCCGTGGTCCGCGGGCCGTTCTGGGGATTCGTTGAGCACGGTCTGATCGCCGTGCCGGGCATTGTCGTGTTCCTGTTCGTGCTGCGCGGCATTGCGGCACTGCAGACCCTCCTGGTGCAGGGGACGCGCAGGTGGGTGCTTCCGGCAACTATCGTGCTGGCGGCCGGCAGCCTGGCGTTCTTCTGGTCCTGGCTGCAGCAGCTGTGAGTAAGGTCCAACCGTGCAGATACCGATGAGGCGGCCGTGGGGCGCTGGGCTGGCCGTCGCCGCGCTGCTGGTGCTGACCGTCATGGATCTCGCACAGCACTACGACGTACCGGTCGCGGCTGTGCTGACCCTGGCAATTGCACGGGCGCTGTCCCTGAGTCTGTCGTGGCTGCGGCCGCGAGCGGCGGTGGTGGTCTCGCTGGTCACCACTGCTGTCATGGCTGCGCTGACGACTCCAGTCAGCTCGAGTGAACCGTGGCCGTGGGGTACGACGTCAGCCTTCGGGCATTCGCTCGTCGTTGCGATCGCCGGTGCGCGTGGACTCGGCCGACGGGAGCTGGTCGGCTGGTGGGTGGCGACTCAGGTTCTGGGTGTCGTTGCGCTCGGGCTGGCACCGGACCGTGGCAGCTGGCCCGGTCTGATCACCATGGCCGTGCTGTCGGGCGTAGCGGTGGTAGTCGGCGACATGCTTCGCTCGCGGGCCGACACGAATCGTCGACTTGTCGAGCAGGAGACGATCAGCAAAGCCGAGCGTGCAGAACGCAAGCGGCTGCAGGAGCGGGCCAGGATCGCCCGCGAGCTGCACGACGTCGTGGCTCACCACCTGTCCGTGGTGGTGGTCCGCGCGGACAGTGCGCCACACCGGCTGCCCGACGTACCGGACGCCGTCCGTGAGGAGTTCACCGGCATTGCTGACGAGGCACGGGCTTCGCTGACCGAGATGCGTCGCGTACTGCGTTTGCTGCGCGAGCCGGTCGAGCAACCGCAGACGGGACCGCAGCCCGGTCTGGACCAGGTGGCTGAGCTCGTCGAGAGCACGCGACGGGCTGGAGCAGAAGTGCGACTGGTGGGTGACGTGCCGACCGGGTTCGACCCTGCTGTCGAGCTGACGGCGTACCGGGTCGCGCAGGAGGGACTCAGCAACGCGGTACGGCACGCACTGCACGCGGTGGTGGAGGTGGCAGTACGACGTACTGCGGGTGAGCTGGAAGTGATCGTGCAGAACGAGAAGCCGCCGCGGCCCGTCGTACCGGTGCCGGGGAGTGGGCATGGGCTGACTGGGATGCGGGAGCGCGTGGCACTCGTCGACGGGACTCTGAGCACTGGCCCGACCCCTGAAGGCGGTTACCTGGTGCGGGCGTTGATTCCAGTGGTTGAGGAGGTGGAGAGTGGCGATCACGGTCTTGGTGGTTGACGACCAGGAGATGGTGCGGGCCGGGTTCAGTGCGCTGCTCGACGCACAGCCCGATATCGAGGTCGTCGGACAGGCCGGCGACGGTGCCCGGGCTGTCGAGCTGGCGGCCGAGCTGACGCCGGACGTGATCCTCATGGACGTCCGGATGCCGGTGCTCGACGGTCTCGCCGCGACCCAGCGCATCCTCGCCGACTCGACTCCTGGCGAGCCGCCGCGGGTCGTGATGCTGACGACGTTCGACCTGGACGACTACGTGTACGCCGCACTCCGCGCCGGTGCGAGTGGCTTCTTGCTGAAGCACTCCACTCCGGACGAGCTAGCGGCAGCGGTACGGGTCGTAGCGGCTGGTGATGCGCTGCTGGCACCGTCCGTCACCCGGCGACTGGTAGAGGACTTCGCCCGCGCGCAGCCCGTCGTACCGACCACACCGGTGCACCTGACTCCGCGAGAGACCGACGTACTGCGGCTGGTCGCACGTGGGCTGTCCAACCGGCGGATCGCCGACGACCTGGTGCTGGCCGAGCAGACCGTGAAGACGCACGTCAGCAACATCCTGACCAAACTGGACCTGCGTGACCGTGCCCAGGCCGTCGTTTATGCGTACGAGGCGGGTGTAGTGATCCCTGGTCCGCGACACTGACTAGATGGATGTTCTGGAACACGTACGCGCCCTGTGCCTCGCGCTGCCCGAGGTGACCGAGCGGCCGAGTCATGGTGAGCCGACCTGGTTCGTCCGCGACAAGAAGACCTTCGTGATGTACGCCGACCACCACCACGACGACCGCCTCGGCGTGTGGATGGCGGCGCCACCGGGTGTGCAGGAGTCGCTCGTCGCGGACGACCCCGAGCACTTCTACCGGCCGCCGTACGTCGGCCACCGCGGCTGGCTCGGCGTGTACCTCGACGTCGACGTGGACTGGACCCACTTCGAGGACCTGGTCGAGACGGCGTACCGCCAGATCGCACCGAAGACCCTCATCGCCCGGCTCGACGAGGTCTGACCGTTCTATAGGGTTACGTGGTGCACATGGGTGAGGGTGGGCCGGTTGGTCAGAAGCTGGCGATTGCGCTGGCGTTCGGGAGTTCGGCCGCCGTCATGGTGCTGGAGCTCGTTTCACTTCGGCTGGTGGCGCCGTACATCGGCCTGACGCTGGAGACGAACACCGCGGTCATCGGAGTCGCATTGGCGGCGATCGCGACCGGTGCGGCGCTCGGTGGCCGCTTCGCGGACGTGGCGCCGCCACAGCGAACGCTCGGCCCGCTGTTCCTGCTCGCTGGGGCGCTGGTGATGCTGGTTCTCCCGGTGGTCCGCTGGACGGGCGAAGCGCTCCGGGGCGGCGCGAGCGAGCTGGTGTTCCTGGTACTGGCTGTCACGCTGTTCGCGCCCGCGTCGCTTTTAGCGGCCGTCACACCGATGGTGACGAAGCTACGGCTGGACACGCTGGCGCAGACCGGAACCGTCGTCGGCCGGCTGTCCGCGTACGCCACGGTCGGCGGCATTGTCGGCACTGTAGTGACCGGGTTCGTGTTCGTGGCGACCGTTCCGATCAGCACGATCGTCCTGACCCTGGGCGCCGCCCTGGTGGTCGTCGGGGCCGCGCTGACCTTCTTGCTGCGTGGTGTGCAGGCAGCGGTGAAGCCGGTCGCTCTCGCGGTCGTCGGCGCCACGCTGACCCTCGTCGCGCCACGGCCGTGTGAGGTCGAGACGGCGTACCACTGCGCTCGTGTCGTCGCGGACCCGAACCGTGAGAGTGGACGGACGCTGTACCTCGACCAGGCGCGGCATTCGTACGTCGACCTCAAGGATCCGACCTACCTGGAGTTCGAGTACATCAAGAGCTTCGCGGCTGCCATCAACGGCACCTGGGCCGAGGGGCGGCCGCTGAACGCACTGCACGTCGGCGGCGGCGGTCTGACCATGACGCGGTACGTGACGGCGACACGGCCCGGCAGCAAGCACCAGGTGTACGAGATCGACAAGGCCGTGGTGGAGCTCGACAAGCGGGAGCTCGGTGTCCAGACCGGTCCGGATCTGGCGGTGACAGTGCAGGACGGCCGGCTCGGCGTACGGGACGAGGAGACCGACAGCCGGGACCTGGTGCTGATGGACGCGTTCAGTGGACTCTCCGTGCCCTGGCACCTGACGACCCGCGAGCTGGTGGCCGACGTACGACGCGTACTGCGACCGGACGGGCTCTACCTGGTCAACGTCATCGACTACGGCGCCGCCAAGTTCGCGAAGGCCGAGATCAAGACGGCGCAGGCGGTGTTCCCGTACGTCGCGGTGATCGCGCGCAAGGACGAACTGTCCGGCCACAGCGGTGGCAACTTCGTGGTGGCGGCGTCCGACAAGCCGATCGACGTACCGGCGATCGTGGGCCACCTCGAGCCGTCGATGGACGTCCTCGACCGGCCGGACAGCTTCGTCGGCGACGCGCCGGTGCTGACCGACGACTACGCGCCTGTCGACCAGTTGCTCACGCCGTACAGCGGCTGACCGTCTTGTGGTTGCATGTGGTCATGCACCCACGCGCAGGCCAGCCAGCACAGCCCGAGGACCTCGTCGACGTCGACGCCATGCTGGCGGCGTACGGAGACTTCCTCCCGGACGTGGACAACCCGGCCCAGAAGGTGGTCTTCGGTACGTCGGGACATCGCGGCGCGAGCCTCGACAGCGCCTTCAACGAGGCGCACATCCTGGCGATCACGCAGGCCATCTGCGAGTACCGGGCCGGCCAGGGTACGACGGGTCCGCTGCTCGTCGGCCGGGACAGCCACGGCCTGTCGGAGCCGGCCTGGCGCACCGTGCTCGAGGTGCTGTCGGGTAACGACGTACAGACGCTCGTGGACAGCGCCGACCGGCTCACGCCGACGCCTGCGGTGTCGCACGCGATCCTGCGGCTCAACCGCGGCGCGGGCGCCGACGCGGACGGCA
Source organism: Kribbella sp. VKM Ac-2569 (assembly GCF_004216905.1). GTDB lineage: Bacteria > Actinomycetota > Actinomycetes > Propionibacteriales > Kribbellaceae > Kribbella. Next base: position 10,555 of record NZ_SGXJ01000010.1, on the reverse strand, counting down.
TCGTCATTACGCCGTCGCACAACCCGCCGCGCGACGGCGGCATCAAGTACAACCCGCCGCACGGCGGCCCCGCCGACTCCGACGCGACCAAGTGGATCGCGGACCGCGCCAACCAGCTGATCGCCGGCGACAACCGTGAGGTACGCCGCAAGTCGTTCGAGCAGGCCCGTGAGCAGGCAGGGAACTACGACTTCGTCGGGCACTACGTCGACGACCTGCCGTCGGTGCTGAACCTGGCCGCGATCCGCGACGCCGGCGTGAAGATCGGCGCCGACCCGCTCGGCGGCGCGAGCGTGGACTACTGGGCCGCGATCGCCGAACGGCACGACCTCGACCTGACCGTGGTGAACCCGCGCGTCGACCCGGCCTGGTCGTTCATGACGCTGGACCACGACGGCAAGATCCGGATGGACTGCTCCTCGCCGTACGCGATGGCCTCGCTGGTCGCGCAGCGGGACAAATACGACGTGGCGACCGGGAACGACGCGGACGCGGACCGGCACGGCATCGTCACGCCGGACGCCGGCCTGATGAACCCGAACCACTACCTGGCCGTCGCGATCTCCTACCTGTTCAGCAACCGCCAGTGGGGTCCGGACGTCGCTGTCGGCAAGACACTGGTCTCGTCGTCGCTGATCGACCGTGTGGTGGGGGACCTGGGCCGGCGGCTGTGGGAGGTGCCGGTCGGCTTCAAGTGGTTCGTACCTGGTCTGGTGGACGGCTCGGTCGGCTTCGGGGGAGAGGAGTCGGCCGGCGCGAGCTTCCTGCGTTTCGACGGCACGGTGTGGACGACGGACAAGGACGGGATCCTGCTCGCGTTGCTGGCGAGTGAGATCACCGCAGTGACCGGCGAGACGCCGTCACTGGCCCACGCCAAGTTGGTGGAGCGGTTCGGTGCGTCGGCGTACTCGCGGGTCGATGCACCAGCCACGCGCGAGCAGAAGGCCAAGCTGGCGGCGCTGTCGGCGGATGCGGTCACCGCGACCGAGCTGGCCGGTGAGCCGATCGTGGACCGGCTCACACACGCTCCTGGCAACGACGCGGCGATCGGTGGGCTGAAGGTCACCACCGAGTCGGCGTGGTTCGCCGCTCGCCCGTCGGGCACCGAGGACCTCTACAAGATCTACGGCGAGTCGTTCAAGGGCGCCGAGCACCTTGAGCAGGTCTTCGAGCAGGCCCGCGACGTCGTGTCGGCAGCACTCGCTTAACGCACGAAGGAATCGAGCAACCGCTCCAGATCCGCAGCGGGATCCTCAGTGATCCCGCTGTGGATCGGTCCGGGATGTACGACGGTACTGCGCGGTGCAGCGAGCCACCGGAAGCGCTCGCTGATCGTCGTCGCCGCCGCTGGACCGCCGGCCGGGTCACCGGCGCAGACGGCGCGGATCTGGTCGAGCGCCGCACACACGACGTCGACGTCGACAGCTGGGTCCAGGGCCTTCAGACGCTCAGGATTCACGTCCCACTTGGCGCCGAGGTAGTCCAGCGCCCGGCAGTACAGCACTGCTCCCACGTTGATGAACTCACCACGCTGAATGCGCGGCGCGGCCCGCAGGATCACGTAGTCGAAAGGCTTCACTGCGCACCTCCCGGAACCCACGCGGCCCGATTCTCCAGCCGCGCCAGCAGGTGACCCAGATACCGCCCCCGGTCGCCTTCACCGAGCCACTCGTCCGGCACGAGCCCGATCACCTCGGTCAATAGCTCCGGGGTGATCGCCGCCGCCAGTTCAGCGTCCACCTTCGCGACCCCAGGTACCGCAACCGAGAACACGTGGTCGGAGGCGTCGTACGGCAGCGAAGCGAACTTCTCCGCGGGCATCCACGAGTGGTGGAAGTACAGCGCGGCCCCGTGGTCGATCAGCCACAGGTTCTTGTGCCAGACCAGCATGTTCGTGTTCCGCCACGACCGGTCCACGTTGGCGACGAACGCGTCCAGCCAGAGGATCCTGGCCATCGCTTCGTCACCGGGGTTGCCGGCCGATCCGTCGTACCCGAAAGAGCCCGGCAGGAAGTCGACGGCGAGGTTCAGCCCGGCGCTGCGGATCAGCAGTTCCTGGATCTCGAAGTCCGGTTCGGACTTGCCGATCGCCGGGTCGAGCTCGATCAGCTTGAGCTCCGGCACCCGCAAGCCGAGCCGGCGGAACAGCTCACCGACGATCACCTCCGCGACCAGCGCCTTCGGGCCCTGCCCGGCGCCGTGGAACTTGATCACGTACGTGCCGAGATCGTTGCCCTCGACAACACCTGGCAACGACCCTCCCTCACGCAACGGCAGCACATACCGCGTGGCAGTAACAACAGGCAAACTCACGCGGGAGACTCTAGCTGTTAGCCAGCGGGTACCGGTTCAGGGTGAAGCTTCCGTCCGTTGGAGTAGAAGAAGAGTTACTCCTAGTGTCCGCCGCCGGTGATCCGCTGCCACGGAGCAAAGCTGTGGTCGCGGACGCGGGAGAGCTCGACGTCGCGCTGGAACTGACCAGGGCGATGGTGGAGATCAACACACCGGTCTGCACGACGGCGGACGAGCTCCGCGGCCACCTGCTCCGGATGCGCTCCCGGCTGGCGTCTGCGGCCGCAGGGGAAGGCGCCAGGCTGCTGGCGATCGCAGTCCCGCCGCACGGACAGGCCGCGCAGTCGATCACGAGGAAGCCGCGGTACCAGGCGCTGGCCCGTGAGTGGGGTCTGCTGGCGCGAGAGCAAGGCGTGTGCGGTTGTCACGTCCACGTGGGTGTGCCGGACAAGGAGGCTGCCACCAGGGCCAGCAACTACCTGCGCCCGTGGCTGCCGGTGTTGCTCGCTCTCAGTGCCAACTCACCGATCTATCTCGGCCAGGACACCGGATTCGCCAGCTGGCGTTGGCTGATGACGACGCGGTGGCCGAGCGCCGGCCCGCCGCCGTACCTGGAGTCGGCCGAGCACTACGACGCGCTGGTGGCCATGCATCTGGCGGCTGGCACGTTGATGGATGAACAGATGGTCTACTGGGACATCCGCCCGTCGTGGCACCTGCCGACGGTGGAGGTCCGGGTCAGCGACATCCCGCTGACAGTCGACGAGACCGTGCTGATCGCGACCCTGGTCCGTGCCGTCGTACTCACCGCGCTGGAGGACGGCGCCAAGGGCCCGACGCTGGAGCCTGAGGTACTGCGGGCCGCTTACTGGCTGGCCGCCCGGGACGGGCTCACTGCGCGAGGCCTTGACGTCCTGAGCGCGGAGGCGATGCCGATTGCCCAGGTGATCGAGCAGCTGCTGCGGTACGTCGAGCCGGCCTTGCAGATGCTCGACGCGGTCGACTTGGTGCGCGACGGCGTCGAACGGTCGCTGCGCGAGGGCAACGGCGCGATCAAGCAGCGCAAGGCGTTCCGTGAGGGCGACGACCTGGTCGCCCTCACGGAGGTCAAGCCCGCTAGCCTCGGAGGAAGTCCTCCAACCCGTGCAGGTCGTCGGTGTTGATGTAGTCGACGTTGGCGGCGACGAGCTCGCGCCACAGGGCCTCGCGGGCGGCGCCCGGTACGTCGGGGGTGGCCCAGAAGCGGACCTTGTAGCCGGCGTGGTGCGCGGCGACCACGATGTCGTGCAGCTTGGTCTTCTCGTTCTCGGGCATCGGTCCGACGCCCTGCCAGGTGAACACGTTCGTCCAGTTGTCGCTGACGAGCGGCATCAAGGACGCCGGCATCCCGGACGGCAGATCTGCGAGGCGTCCGTCGTACCCGGCGTAGCGGAGCTTCTGCGCCTTCATGGCGTCCAGCGGGCGGTTGCCGCTGATGACCGAGGTGACAGCGCCCGTGAGCACCCGTCCGTCGACGAAGATCGTGCTGATCCCGCGGTACTTCGCCAGCGCCTTGTCGACCGCGGCATACGTCGACGGTCCGTCGCTCTTGATGTCGATCAGCAACTGGAATCCGCCACCGCGCTTGTACACCTCACCGTGGTTCTCGCGGACCCGGTCCGCCAGCGGCTTCAGGTACAGGCTCTCCAGGGTGCGGCCGGGCTTCGCGTCCTCCAGGTCGTGGGCGACCCGAAGCTCGCCGTCGATCAGCCACACATCCGCCTCGACACTGTTGAACCCACGGTCCAGCGCGTCCTGCAACGGCCGCCGGTGGTCGTAGTCGTTGTGCGCGTGCGCCGACGGCAGGGCCCGGACGGCCGGAGCGTCGTACGACTTCGGGAGCTTGAAGTGGTTGGCCCGGGCGACGTCCCGCACCCGGTCCGGGTAGTCGCTGATGATCCCGTCGACACCCTTGTCGATCAGCGACTGCATCGTCGCCGGGTCGTCCACCGTCCACGGGATCACCTTCATCCCGGCGGCGTGCGCCGACTTCACCATGTCGGCGGTGACATACGGCTTGTACGTCGGGTCGGTGACCTTCCCGTCCTGCGGGAAACCGTGCACCGGCGAGATCGCGGCCGCGCCGAACGACTTGGTCGCCTTGACCAGGTCACCGCCGAAGTCGTCGATGTCGATACCGCCGAGCCACGGCGACTTGCCCGGCTGGCCGACCTGCAGGAAGTCGTAGTTCGTCAGCGCGACCAGCGGCAGCTGCGGCATCACCTGGCGCATCCGCATCAGCGAACCCCAGTCGAAGCTCTGGATCGTCACCTGCCGGGCGATGTTCGCCTTACGGATCTCCTTCGAGACCACCTGGACGAACTGCTCGCGCGGCGCGGTCTCCGACGGCGCACCGGCCTCGACCTTGGTCTCGACGTTCAGCTTCACGCCGTACGCGTGGAAACGGTGCACGAGCGCGAACACGTCGCGCAGCTCGGGCATCCGGGCACCCGGGTCGGGCTGCTGGCCGGGGAAGTTCGGCAGCGTCTGCGAGCCGCAGTCGAGCTGCTTCACCTGGTTCAGCGAGAGCGTGTTGATGAACTTGCCGACGTACGGGTACTCCGGGTCGCCCTGCGTGTACGGCGCGGTGTCGCGGCACTTGCTGCCCGTGACCTTGCGGTCGTGGGTCACCACGGCGTACCCGTCCTGGGTGATCTGGACGTCGAGCTCCAGCGTGCTGACGCCGAGCTCGAGACCGTGCGAGAACGACGCGATCGTGCTCTCCACGGTCAGGCCGAGACCACCGCGGTGGGCCTGGATGTCGAAGTCACCGCGCGTGGCGGCGGCCGGGGCGGCCGGAAGCAGCAGTCCGGCGATCAGCGCGCACGGGAGCAGTGCGCGGGGAAGGCGGCGCATGAGGGGGTCCTTCCGGAGGGGTTGTGGGCGGACACAGCCCGAGGCTGTCGTGCACAGGCATACCCACGTCCTCGCGAAGGTAGCCACCAAGCGGACCACTGGTTACCAGACGGCTACGGTGCCGAGGTGATCCGCCGTACCGACTGGCTCTCGGCGGTGATGTGGCCGTCCTTGAAGGCCTCGTCCAGCGTGCCTTCGGTACGTCGGGTCAGTGTGACGTCGACCGGGCAAGTTGTGGCGGGCTTGACGCCGGGCGTCGGCGTTGCCGTGGCAGCCCGGATCGAGCCGGTGGGGATGCTGACCGACGTACGGCCGGGCTCCAGCTCCAGGCTGCCGGTCTGGATGCATTCGCCGGCCCAGGTGACCATGGACGGTCGCTCGGATGTCTGGGTGTCGAAACGGACCGGGATCGCGGCGCGACGCGAGTACGTCGTACCGGCCAGGGGAGCGGTGAGCCGCACGCGTTCGGGCAGCTTCACCGTGGATCGCGGCGCGGAGTCGTCGTCCTTCCCGCGGGTGAGGTTGAACGTGATCTCGGTGCCCGCATCGACCACCCCGTCCAGCTGACCGTCGTAGTCGGTGACCCCGGCGGAGCGGTGGTGCTTGAGCTTGACGTCCTTACCGCCGCCGGACGACGTGACCGACTCACCGTCGCCGAGCTCGACGAACGTGAGCGTGCCGACGCGGTACGACGCACTCACGCTCGCCGCATCGGCCGTTTCGGGCAGCGTGACGACGTAGTTGGCGGTGATCCCGCTGGTCCGGATGTCCTTCGAGTCGACCGTCGAACATCCGGCCAGGACCATGATGAGCACTAGGGCGGCGATTCGCTTCACAGCCAGCGAAGCTAGCAGCGCTCGGGGTTAGGGATCGTGCGTAGAACTACTCGTACTGCAGCGCCTCGAGCGGGTCGAGCTTCGCCGCGCGCCGGGCCGGCCAGATCGCGGCGACGATGCCGACGACGACCGAGACGACGGCGAACGCGACCAATTGGCCGGCCGGAACGGTGAAGCTGATCTCGTCCAGCCGCGCGGCCAGCAGTGACGCGAGCACCAGGCCGAGGACGATCCCGATCACCGCGCCGATCAGTGCAGTCATCACCGACTCCTGGCGGATCATCCGCTTCACCTGCCCGCGGGTCAGGCCGATCGCGCGCAGCATGCCGAGCTCGCGGGTCCGCTCGAAGACGGTCAGGACCAGGGTGTTCACGATGCCGAACAGGCTCACCAGGACAGACAGCGCCAGCAACACGTAGAGCACGTTCAGCAAGCTCTTGATGCCGTCGGTCTGGTTGTCCTTGAACTGCTCGATGGTCACGGCCTTGGCGTTCGGGAACGAGGCCAGGGCGGCGTTCAGCGTGGCGGTGTTCGCCGGCGTCACTCCGCCTTCGATGTTCAGGAAGCTGTAGACGTTCTGCGGCTGGGTGGTCGTGGAGTCGAAGGTGCCGGTCGAGATCGTCACGTTGCCGAACGGCGACCCGCCGGCCGGCGGCTTGAAGATGCCGCGCACCGTGAGCTGTAGCAGCTTCCCGGTCACCGTCTGCATCTGGAAGGTCGAGCCCAGGGCGAGCGAGTGCTCGTCCGCGTAACCGGAGTCGACGATCGCGCCGTTCGCCGCCAGCTCGGACAGCGACGCCTGGGATCCGGAGCGCCAGTCGAACCGGAGCAGTTTGGGCGCCGTCTCGTCGATCGCGGTGACCGAGATCGTCTTGTCGAACGCCCTGGCCTGCCCGGCGCGAACGCTGGTCAGTTCGGTCACCGACGGCACCTTCGCCGCCGCGGCGGCCACTGTCGGCGGCAACGGGCTGAAGTTGTTCTGCGCGGTGAGCGCGTAGTCGGAGCTGGAGATCTTGTCGACCGCATCCTCGAACGGCTTGATGATCCCGGCGCCGAGGGTCGCGACGAGCGTGACCAGAGCGAGCCCGATCATCAGGGCCGCGGCGGTCGACGCCGTACGGCGTGGGTCGCGCCGGCTGTTCTGCCCACCGAGCGTGACCGCGGGGCCGTCGGGCAGTACGCCGGGGAACTCGGCCGGCCGCCCGAACAGCCGCCGGATCAGCCACAGCGGGAACAGAACGAACGGCCAGGCGATCGCCGTCAGTGCGACGACCGACCAGCGCGCCACCGGATCCGAGACGGCAGCCATCGGCCGGACGAGTCGCGCGGAGAACGACGCGATGCCGACGAACAGCAGCAGGACGCCGAGGCCGAGCAGGATCAGCAGCGTCCTGGTCGCCAGACCGTCGACGAAGAGCCCGACCAGGATCGTGCCGATGCCCACCACGGCCACCACCACGGCACCCGCCGAGCGGTACTTGTGGAACCGCCCGGGCGGCAGCGCCGCGCCCTCGCGGACGGCTGCGATCGGTGGTACGCGCGTGGCTCGCATGGCCGGCCGCAGACTCGCCACGACGGTCACGACCACGCCGACGATGAGCGCGACGACGATGGTCCGCGTCCGGAACACCAGGCCGTTGTTCGGCAGGGTGAAACCGATCGCGTCGAACAGCTTGAACAGCCCGGTCGCGATCGCGAGCCCGAGGAACAACCCGGCGACCGCCGAGACGATGCCGGTCACCAGCGCCTCGAGCACGACCGTGCCGAGGATCTGCTTGCGCGCGGCGCCGAGGGTCCGCAGCGTCGCGAACTCGCGGGTGCGCTGGGCGATCGTGATCGACAGCGAGTTCGCGATCACGAACGAGCCGACGAACAACGCGATCCCGCCGAAGACCAGCAGGAACGTCTGCAGGAAGCTCAGGAACTCGCTCGTCCCGGCGGCGTCCTCGGCGGCCTGGTCCTCCGCACTGCGGACCTGCGTCGCGGGCGGCAGGATCTTCTGGACCGCCGCGAGCAACTGCGGCCGGTCGACACCCTTCTTGGCGGCGATCAGGATCTGGTCCAGTTTCCCGGTCTTGTCGAACAGCCGCTGCGCCGTACCGAGGTCGAAGCCGGCCAGGGTCGCGCCACCGATGGACGAGACCGCCCCGAAGCTGACCAGCCCGGAAATCCGCATCGGCTCCACCGCGCCGCGGGCCTGGACGCCGATCGTGTCGCCGGCCTGGAAGCCCTTCTCCGCGGCGGTTTTCGTGTCGATGACCACTTCGCCGGCTCCGGGCCAGCCGCCCTTGACCAGGCTCAGTGAATTGAACTGCGGCAGCGACGGATCGACGCTGAAGCCGAGGTTCGGAGCGCCGCCGAAGACGATCGCCTTGCCGTCCTTGCCGATCAGTTGGGCCTCGCCGTTCACGGCTCCGCCGGCGGCGCCGACCTCCGGAAGGTCGCGGACCTTCTGCAGCAGGTCGGCCTGGAACGACGGCGCCTGCTGGGTCCCGTCGTCGGACAGCTCGACGGCAGACTTCCCGGTGATCGCGGCGTCGGTGTTCTTGTAGTTCTGGCTGAAGATCGAGTCGAACGCGCTGGAGATCGAGTCGGTCAGGACGTAGGTGCCGGAGATCAGCGAGACGCCGAGAACGATGCCGATCGCGGTCAGCGCCGTCCGTAGCTTGCGAGCCAGCAGTCCTTGCAGTGCGAACTTGATCACTGCAGGTCCAGCGTGTCGATGATCTGCAGGATCTCGTGCTGGCTGGACCGCCCGGTCTCCTTCACGATCTCACCGTCGGCCAGGTACAGCACCCGGTCGGCCATCGCGGCCGCCTTGGCGTCGTGCGTCACCATCACCGTCGTCTGCCCGTACGTCTCGACCGAGGACCGCATCAGGTCGAGGATCTCGCCGCTGGTCCGGGAGTCGAGGTTGCCCGTGGGCTCGTCGGCGAACACCACGGTCGGCCGCGACACCAAGGCCCGCGCGATCGCGACCCGCTGCTGCTGACCGCCGGACAGCTCGGCCGGCCGGTGCTCGAGACGATCGGCGAGACCGACCCGCTCGACCAGGTTGTCGAAGAACTCCGGATCCACCTTCGCACCGGCGATCGTCAGCGGCAGCACGATGTTGTCCCGCGCGCTGAGCATCGGCAGCAGGTTGAAGAACTGGAAGATGAACCCGATGTGCTGACGCCGGAGCTTCGTGAGCGCGTCGTCGCCCAGCGTCGTGATCTCGATACCGTCGATCGTGACCGAGCCCGACGTCGGCCGGTCCAGCCCGGCCAGGATGTGCATCAGCGTCGATTTCCCCGACCCCGACGGCCCCATCACCGCCGTCAGCTGCCCGGATTCGATCTCCACGTCCACTCCGTGCAGCGCACGGACCGCGGTGTCACCTTCGCCGTACACGCGCACGACACCCTTCGCGTGCACAACTGAATCTGTCCCCTCCATTGCCGATCGCCCTCCCTGGCTGATCAGCGGCCTCCCAGCAGACCGGTCAACAACTTCCACCGAGTCTGCTCGTATTCGGGCTGGATCGATAGGGGGTTATCCCGGGCCTGACCCTGAGCTGCACGGCTTCAGCGGGCGGCAGGGCGGGGCGTCAAGGGTGCCGGACCGGGAAGCGCCTCACGGCGCGTGGCCGCTCGTAGCGGCTTAATTTGGGACCCGGGGCTTGCACCGGTCCGACACCTCGAACAGTGTAGCGGGTGCTCAAACCCCTTGTCCTGTGGGGATTCCAGGCCGCGAGACGCCATAACACCCGTTGGCGCCGGACGCAACTACCACAGGTTTCCGGCGCGTTCGGCGCGCGCCGCGGTCTGCAGCTGATCAGCGGTCTCGACCAGTTTCGACGCGGACAGCACCTGCTCGTGGCCGTCGTCGGCGAGGTGCGCCCGGCCGGTAGCCACGATCCGCGCGAACGCGGCCGCCCGGTCCAGGGTGGTCGCGAAATCACCGGTCGCGACACCCCGCAGTACGGCGTCGACCATGTCCCGCACCTCGGCCGGACCGGGTGGTTCGGCGACACCTGCGACGACCGCGTGCACCTCGGCGTACTTGCGGCCGCCGGCGAACTCGCGCGACACCGCCTCGGCGTTCGAGTGCACCCAGGACCGCAGGACGTACAGCCGCCAGAGTGCCCCCGGCAGCGAGTCGGCGGGGGAGTCGGACCACAGCTCGGCGAGCTCGTCGAGACCGTAATCGTCGGCGAGTTTCACCACTCGGGCGTGCACCTCGGTGTCCTCGGACTTGCGTACCCCGCGGACCAGCAGCTCGGCGGTCCGGTGCGCGGCCTCGGTCACGGTGGCCGGATCGGCGGCACCGGGCAGCGACTCGAACAGCTTGTTACCGGGCAGGATCGGCCGGCGCGGATTCGGGGTACTCACGGCCTCCATGGTGCCTGACCGCACGAACCTCCGCATGCCGACCCGGTGAGGTCAGTACGGTCGACTCAGTGTCAGGGTGATGCTGCCGCTCACGCGGTGGTTGGATCCTGAGCACCCGCTGTCTGGCTCTTACGTTCGGTGTCGCCTTCGGGCTGACGG
>NZ_SGXJ01000009.1 GCF_004216905.1 Kribbella sp. VKM Ac-2569 | reverse complement strand
GCCTCGCCCGCATCGTCTTCAACCACCTCACTACCGACCAACCCACCGCGAGAACCACCCTCGCAGCCGCGGCTTGACATAGGAGAAACACATGGCGGGTGGAGCGGCTGGTGCGGGCAAGAGCAGCAAGCTTGCGAAGAACTTGGTCAAGTACGGCGTGCGGTACGGGCCGCTCGTCGTCGAGGCGGTCCGGCACGGTCGGGAGCCCGCGCAGCAGGCGGTCCAGGCCGCCTGGGCGAAGCGGTCCGCGCGCCGGAAGGCGGTCGAGCACGCTCTCACCGTGCGCGACGGCTCCTTGCTGAAGGTGATCAAGGACGGTCAGGCGATCTTCTTCGTGTTCTCCGGCGACGCGATCGTGACGACGTACCCCGTCGTACCGCAGAGCAGCTATCCCGAGCTGCTGCGGCACGCGGACCTGGACAAGCGCGAATCGGCCGTCGTCCTGGCAGCGCGCAGGCAGAAAATCCTGCCCAAGGTCCGCCGGAAACGTTGACGAGCGCGTAACATTCCGGACCCGGCCGGGCAACAGGCGGGACGCACAGTGGAAGGACGTTTCCACGAGGGAGGGCGTCCGCATGCTCTGGAAGATCAGGACCGAACTCGCCGACCGGCCCGGTGCGCTGGCCGAACTCGCTGCACGGTGTGGTGCGGACGACATCAACATCCTTCACCTGGAGGTCTTCACCTCCGAGTCCGGCGCGGTCGACGAGCTGGTCGTCTCCACCGGCGTCGGCTGGACCGCCGACGACCTGACCGCGCTGGTCGCGGAGGCCGGCTGTGGCCGTACGACGGTCCGCCCGTGCCAGGCCGACGTACTCCATGACGCGCCGACGCGGTACCTGCGCGCCGTACTGCGGATGATCGACGACCCGGTGTCTGTCGACGACGAGCTGGGCAACCTGCAGGGGTTCGACGAGTACACGCCGGCCGAATGGGCCCGCGCGGACGTGCTGGTCGAGATCGCCGGCCGGCTGGCCGAGCGGCTCGATACGCCGGAGGGCCCGCGGCCCGGTAGCGGCGTCGTACCCGAGCTGCGGATCGCGACCGTCGAGGACGCCGACGCCGTCGTCGCGATGCACGAGCGGTGCTCGTACGAGAGCCGCACCCGGCGGTACCACGTGCCGATGCCGAAACTCACCTCCCGCACCGCGCGGCACCTGTCCGCGCCGGCCGGCGGCGTGTCGATCGTCGCGTGCGTCGACAACGCCGTGATCGGGATGGCGACGGCGGCGCCGTGGGAGGAGCTGGGCAGTACGACGATGGAGGTCGCCGTACTGGTCGAGGACGGCTGGCAGGGACAAGGGCTCGGGCTGCGGCTGCTGCGCCAGGTCGTCGGGGAGGCCCGCGCGCTCGGCGCCGACCGGGTGGTCTGCATGGTGCAGCCGGAGAACCACGCGATGCTCCGCACCCTCGAGCGGTTGCGGATGCGGTCCCGGGTGATTCGGGACGGCGACAGTCTGATGGTGAGTGTCGCACTGACCGACCGGAGCCTGTCGCATGCGGTGGATCGGCCGCCGGTGGAATATCGTCTGAACCGTGCCACCCCTTCCCACCGGTCGCAACCCGCACGGCCTGCTGGTCAACCTGCCCGCGAGCACGCGCTCGCCGCTCTTTCAGCTCTTCAGCCGATTTCTGATCGCGCTGGGGCTGCTGACCCTGATGGTGCTGATCGTGGTGGTCGACCGTGACGGGTACAAGGACAGCTATGACGGCACAGTCGGGCTGATCGACAGCATCTACTACGCAACCGTCACGCTCACCACGACCGGGTACGGCGACATCACGCCGGTGACGCCCACTGCCCGGCTGGTGAACGCCTTCGTCGTCACTCCGTTGCGGATCGCGTTCCTGGTGGTTCTGGTCGGTACGACACTGGAAGTACTGGCCAACGAGGGTCGCCGGATCATGCGCGACACGCGCTGGAGGAAACGGATGAAGGATCACACCATCGTCGTCGGCTACGGCACCAAGGGCCGCGCCGCCGTGCAGACCCTGATCAGCAACGGGGTGAAGCGCGACCAGATCGTGGTGATCGACCCGCGCGCCACGGCGATCGGTGACGCGGGCAACGACCAGATGGCCGCGTTCCACGGCGACGCGACGAACCGGACGGTGCTGCGTCGCGCCGAGGTGATGACCGCGCGCGAGGTGATCGTGACGACCGACCGGGACGACTCGGCCGTCCTGGTGACGCTGGCGGTGCGGCAGCTGAACCCGGACGCGCACATCGTCGTCGCGGTACGCGAGGAGGACAACGTGCCGCTGCTCCGGCAGAGCGGCGCGGATGCTGTGGTCACCTCGTCCGAGGCGGTCGGCCGGCTGCTCGGACTGACCTCGGTGAGCCCGAACCTCGGCGAGGTGATGGAGGACCTGCTCACGTACGGCGAGGGTCTCGAGGTCGCCGAGCGCCCGGTCCTCGGTCGCGAGGTCGGCAAGCCGCCGTCCGCCGTACCCGATCGCGTCGTGTCGGTGGTCCGCGACGGCAAGGTGCACCGCTACTACGACTCGAACGTCTCGGTGCTGGCCGCCGGCGACAAACTCATCGTCGTCCGTCCCGCCAAGGAAACCCCCTGGGCCGAACGCCCCGGCGCCGACGAGGACGACGAGTAGCTCTTCCGTCGTACGGCCGTCGTGCTTAGAGTCGAACTGCCTGGGGGACGGGCTCTGGCAGGGGGCGGTCATGAAGTGGAACAGGGCAGCGCGGACGGTCGCCGTGGTGGCGATGATGGGTGCCGGACTGAGCGGAACGCAGAGTCAGGCCACGAGTCTGCCGGGCGTTGACGCCTGCGTCTCGGAGGAGAGCGTCGTACAGGCGCGCGGCGGGCCGCGGGAGCCGAACCTCGGGCAGGTCGCCCAGGAGTTGCCGGCAACGGCACGGGGCAAGGCCAAGCCCGGCTTCAGGGCAACGGTCCCGGTGTACTTCCACGTGGTCACGAACGGGGTGATCGGGTCTCTGACGAACGCACAGATCGCGGCGCAGATCGACGTACTGAACAACACCTATGCCGGTGGTGAGGGCGGAGCCCGGACCGGGTTCGGCTTCACGCTGGCGGGCGTGACCCGGACGGACAACGCGGCCTGGTTCGCCGCGAATCCGGGCGGTGCCGACGAGACGAACATGAAGCAGGCTTTGCGCACCGGCGGAACGGATGCCCTGAACCTGTACTCGACGACCGCCGGCGACTATCTCGGATGGGCCTACCTGCCGAGCATCGTGACGAGCAGCCAGGCGTACCTGGACGGCGTCGTGATCGACTGGGAGTCCTTCATAGGTACGTCGACCACCTACGCCGGACGCTACGACCAGGGTGAGACCTCGACGCACGAAGTCGGGCACTGGCTCAACCTGGAGCACACGTTCGCCGGCAAGTGTGGCTCGAAGGGCGACTTCGTCGACGACACGCCGGCGGAGAAGACGGCGACGTCCGGATGCCCGGCCGGCAAGGACACCTGTCCGGCGCCCGGCCTGGATCCGATCCACAACTACATGGACTACTCCTTCGACTCCTGCTACACCGAGTTCACGCCCGGCCAGTCCCAGCGCATGGCCGACGCATGGTTGTTCTACCGCGCCTAACAGCGTCTTTGTGAAGCCACCAACCATTTCGGCGGTCCGCGGATGGTTGGTGGCTTCTCAAGGTTGAGCTGGGTGGGTCACGGTGTGGTTGCGGGGTGCGGTCGGGGACTACCCGGTGTTGACGGGGTTTGGGTGGCGGTTTAATGTCGGGCTTGTAAACGATTACAAGAACGATTACAGGAGGTCGGCGTGAGTCGTCCGACGATCGCTGGGGTGGCCCGGGCGGCCGGGGTCTCGGTGGCGTCGGTGTCGCGTGTGCTGAACGGGCTGCCGGCCACCGAGGAGATGATCGAGCGGGTCCAGCGGGCGGTCGACGAGCTCGGCTACGTGCCGGACGCGCGGGCGCGGTCGCTGAAGGTCGGGCGGACGTTCCAGTTGACGCTGGCGGTCGCGGACGTCGGCAACCCGGTGTACGTGACGATGATGCGGGCGGTCGAGGAGGTCGTCTCCGCGGCCGGATACCGGCTGGTGGTGACGACGACCGGGCCGGACGTGGTGGACGAGGTCGCGCTGGTTCGGGGGATGGCGCGCGGGTACGCCGATGGCTTGCTGATCAGCCCGATCCGCGTCGACGAGGACCTGGTCAAGTCGATCCGCGAGTGCGAGGTGCCGGTGGTGGTCGCAGGTAACGTCCCCGCCAAAGCAGGCGTCGACACGGTCCGGGCCAACTCACCCAAGGGCATGCTGCTCGCCGTCGATCACCTGGTCGCGAAAGGCCGCCGACGGATCGCCTTCCTGAACGGCCCGGCCGACACGGTCCCCGGGGCCGCGCGTTCGAAGGGCTTTACCGAGGCCATGAAAGCCCACGGGCTGGACCCGATCGCAGTTGCCGAGGCAAGCGACTTCACCTTCGCGGCGGGTCGCGCTGCGGCCCCCGCCGTACTGGGCGGGGAGAGCCGGCCGGACGCGGTGATCGCGGCGAACGACTTGCTGGCGGTGGGATTGATGCATGAGCTGGCTGCTGCGGGGCTTGAAGTGCCAGGGGATGTGGCGGTGGTTGGGATGGACGACAGCGAACTGGCCGAGCAGAGCTTCCCGCCGTTGACGAGCGTGAACCTGGGCTCCGCAGAGCGCGGACGCCGGGCCGCCGAGTTGCTGCTGGCAAGGATCGAGGACAACCAACGGACCCCGCGACGCATCGTCGTACAGCCGTCCCTGAGCATCAGGAGGTCCACCCCGTGACGGCGACTATCACCGCGCCGGCGCCGGTGAAGAAGAAGGGGGGCAGGCCGAAGGCGAATCGTGAGGCGATTCTGCTGTTCCTGCCTGCGCTGCTGCCGGTGCTGATCCTGAGCGTGTACCCGCTGATCCGCGGGATCGCGCTCGGCTTCACCGACGCCCGCGCAGGGCTGCACGTCGACACCAACTTCGTCGGCTTCGACAACTTCGGCAAACTCCTGCAGAACCACCTGTTCTGGGACTCGTTCCGGATCGGCGTGATCTGGACCCTGTCGGTCACGATCCTGCAGTTCGTCGCCGCCCTTGGCCTCGCGCTGCTGCTGAACACGAACCTCAAGTTCCGCGGCGTCGCACGCACCCTCGCGCTGATCCCGTGGGCGATGCCGCCGGTCGTGGTCGCGATCATGTGGCGCCTGCTGCTGCACCCGACCAACGGCCCGGTCAACGAGGTCCTGCAGAAGCTGCACCTCACCGACCATCCGATCAACTTCCTCGGCGACTTCGGTACGGCGCTCCCGGCCGTGATCGTGGTGGGGATCTGGGTCGGCATGCCGATGACGACGATCACCCTGCTGGCCGGACTGCAGGGCATCGACCGCACCCTCTACGAGGCGGCCGCGGTCGACGGCGCGAGCACCTGGAGCCAGTTCTGGAACATCACGCTCCCGCAGCTGCGGACCGTGATCGTCGCGATCACCAGTCTGGACATGATCTGGAACTTCAACTCGTTCGGCCTGGTCTACGTACTGACTGCCGGCGGTCCAGGCGGCAAGACGATGCTGCCGATGTTGTTCGCCTACAACGAGGCGTTCCGCTACGGCAGATTCGGGATGGCCGCGGCGATGGGTGACGTGATGGTGGTCATCATCATCGCGTTCCTGTTCTTCTACCTGCGGAACCGGCTGAGGAGCGAGGCATGAGAACTCGTCCCGGGATCCGCGCCCTGCAGTACGTCGCCGTTGTCTGCTACCTGGTCTTCCTCGGCTTCCCGCTGCTGTGGCTGATCTCCAGCTCGCTGAAGTCGCCGCAGGAGTTCGCCAGCATCACGCCGAGCCTGCTGCCGAAGCACTTCGACCTGTCCAACTACACCGACGCGCTGAACGAGCAGGGTCTGGTCCGCGGCCTCGGCAACAGCCTGCAGATCTCGATCTTCAGCACGATCCTGGTGCTGATCGTGGCGCTCCCGGTGTCGTACGCGCTGGCCCGTTTCCGTAGCCGGCTGCGGCCGCTGACGAACGGCTGGATCCTGGTCAGCCAGGTGTTCCCGGTGATCCTGATCGTGATCCCGCTGTTCATGATCCTGCGTCCGCTGCACCTGACGAACACGATCCCCGGCGTCGTGATCGTCTACATGGTCTGGTCGCTCCCGTTCGCCCTGTGGATGCTGCAGGGGTACGTCGCCGCGGTGCCGCGCGAACTGGAGGAAGCAGCCTCCGTCGACGGCGCCGGCCGGATCCGGACGATCGTCTCGATCGTGATGCCGCTGCTCCGGCCAGGGCTGATCGCGACCGCGATGTTCACCTTCATCTCGGCGTGGAACGAGTTCTTCTTCGCCCTGGTCCTGCTGCAGGACCCGCAACTCAAGACCCTTCCGCTGGTCCTGGCCCGCTTCGTGGGCGCGGAAGGGCAAGTGCAGTTCGGCCCGCTCGCCGCCGCCTCCGTGCTGGCCACAGTCCCCAGTCTCGTGTTCTTCGCGTTCCTCCAGCGCCGGTTGACCTCCGGCCTGCTGAGCGGCGCAGTCAAAGGTTAGGAGAGGTAATGAAGAAGGTATTGACCGCGTTGCTCGCGGCGGGAGCGCTGGTGACGCTCGCCGCGTGCGGGGGCAACAGCGACGACAACGGTTCGGGCTCCTCGAACGAGAAGGTGACGCTCAAGTTCCAGAGCCTCGCCTTCCAGAAGACGACGGTCGCCGCGACGAAGAAGATCGTCGCGGACTGGAACGCCGCCAACCCGAACATCCAGGTCGAGTACGTCCAGGGCAGCTGGGACTCGGTGCACGACCAGCTGGTCACCCAGTTCCAGGGCGGGACCGCGCCGGACATCATCCACGACGAGTCCGCCGACATCACCGGTTTCATCAACCAGGGCTATCTCGCGGACCTCTCGCCGTACCTGAGCCAGGAGACCAAGGACGCCGTCTCGCAGGGCGTCTGGGACACGGTCTCGAAGGACGGCAAGGTGTACGCCGCCCCGACCCTGCTGCAGTCGTACGTCGTGTTCGCGAACTCGGCGGCGCTCAAGGCGGCCGGGATCACGGCGACCGGTGACTCGCTCAGCTGGGACGACCTGGCCGCCGACGCGAAGAAGCTCACCGCGGGCGGCAAGTACGGTCTCGGCTGGGGACTGAAGAGCCCGACCGCGACGATGCTGAACCTCGGCGTGAACTTCGACGCGAAGTTCTTCGAGGGCTCCGGCAAGGACGCGAAGGCGACCATCGGCGACGCCGAGCTCGAGGTGCCGAAGCGGATCCACGCGATGGCGTACGACGACAAGTCGATCGACCCGACCTCGCTGACGCAGAGCGGTTCCGACGTACTGCCCGGGTTCTACGCCGGCAAGTACGGGATGGTTGTGGCCGGCAACTACGTCGCGCAGCAGATCCTCGAGGAGGCGCCGAAGACCTTCCAGTGGGAGGTGCTGCCGCCGCTGAAGGGCACCAGCACCAAGCAGGCCGCAAACCCGCAGACGCTGTCAGCGCCGGCCGAGGGCAAGCACATCGAGCAGTCGGCGAAGTTCATCGACTACTACATGAAGGCCGAGAACCTGGCCGCGGTCGGTCAGGGCGACTGGCTGATCCCGACCACCCAGGCGGCCCGGGACACGGTCCAGAAGGCGACCGGCGGCAAGAACGGCTGGCAGCAGATGCTGGCCAGTGGAGCCGAGCTCACCAAGGCGCCGTTCCAGAGCGTGGAGAACTACCCGCAGTGGAAGGACCAGATCGCGACGCCGGCGTTCCAGCAGTACCTGGCGAACAAGACCGACGCCGCGGCGCTGGGCAAGAAACTGAGCGACGGATGGGGCCAGGTCAACAACTGATGACCCAGTTGGAAGAGAAAGCGGTCGGCGCTCTCGTCGGCTCCGCGGTCGGTGACGCGATCGGTGGAGCCGTCGAGGGCTGGACCCCGGAGGCGATCCGGGAGCGGCACGGCGGCTGGGTGACCGGCATCGTCGGCCCGTGGTACGACGACTGGCGGACGGCTCGCCCGATCGCGCCGTACCACAAGGGCGACGGGCACATCACCGACGACACCTTGATGACGCACGCGCTGGTCGAGGTGTACGACGAACGCCGGTCGCACCTGGACGCCTACGCGATCGCCGAGTCGCTGGTGCCGAAGATGATCGACGGGACCCGCTGGATCCCCGAGCTCGAGGCGGACGCGTTGCTGCTGCAGCGGGTCTTCCTGGCCGAGAAGTGGCTGGTCGCCCGCCTGCACTACGGGCACGTCGATCCGCGCGAGGCCGGTGTCGGCAACATCGTCAACTGCGGTGCGGCGATGTACATGGCGCCGGTCGGGATCGCCAACGCGGGCGATCCCGAGGGTGCGTACGCCGAGGCGCTCGACGTCGCCGGTGCGCACCAGTCGAGCTACGGGCGGGAGGCGGCCGCGGTGTTCGCGGCCGCCGTCGCCGCCGCGATGGTGCCTGGGGCAACGGCTGCGTCGGCGGTCGAGGCGGCACTGCAGCTGGCCAAGGACGGCACTCGGAGGGCCGTCGAGGCAGTGGCAGATGCAGCCGACGGCGTGACCGATTGGGAGCAGGCGATTCCCGTGTTGCGCAAGGCGATCGAGCCGTACGACACGGTCGGCCCGAACTACCGCGAGCTGTCGATGGACGCCCGCCGCCCGAGCCGTACCAAGGCGATCGAGGAACTCCCGGTCGCGCTCGGCTTCGTGCTGGTGTCCGAGGGAGATGTACGCCGGGCTGTGCTGGGCGGCACGAACTACGGCCGCGACGCGGACTCGATCGCGTCGATGGCCGGCGCGATCACCGGCGCGTTGAGCGGACAGGACGGCGTACCGGCGGACTGGGCGGACGAGATCGCCGAAGCGAGCAAGACCGACCTCGTGCAGCCCGGTCTGGTGATGGCATCGGTCGTGCAGGACATCCGGGCGGCCGACGCCGAGCGGTGGGCCCGGCGTACGGCGGCGTTGGACGCGCTGGTCTGAATGTCAGTTGTGGTAGGCCTCGAGTTCGACGATCCGGGAGTACCCGTGGTCGTTGGAGTCGTGGATGACGAGCTGGACGGCGTCGACGGCGCGCGGCTCGAAGATGATGGTCACGCGACCTTGGGTGTTGCCGCGGACCTCACCCACCGTCGTCCACGTGCTACTGGCGCGGACCTGGAGGTCGAAATCTCGGATGCCCATCACCGCCGCGGGGTAGGTGGTCGAGTCGAGAGTTTGCAGTACGACTCGGCCGATCGTGGTGGGTTGGATGAAGTCGACGCCGTACGTGTCGGGGAAGACGCCCTTCGTGTTGTCGTGCCAGCCGCTGGCGCCCCACTGCGCCGAGTCGGCGTTGCCGTCGACGCCGCCGCACAGCCGCATGTTGCCGTTGGTGGACGAGGCGACGGCCTGTTCGCCGAGCAGTACGTTGTCGCGGGCCGGGACGGGCTTGATCACCACCGGCACCTGCAGACGCCCCTTGCCGACGGTGAGATCGACGGTGTGGGTCGCGGGCGCGGTGCCGCGCGGGACGGTGATCTCGAGCGGGGCGTTCACCAGTTGGTCGACCGGAAGATAGCTGGAGAACTGGTGCCGGGACAGCGTGAGCGCATCATCCGAGGAGATGCGCATGTCGGCGATCGTGGGTTTGCGGCCGGTGTTGGTCATGCCGAGGGTCAGTTTGCCCGCCGGGAAGCACGGCAGCGGGACGACCTCGACCGGCTGTGGGGTGGCACTGATCTCGACGTGGTTGTTGCTGGTAGCAACGAGAAGTGTCAGCGGGACGGCGACGAGGGCGAAGCGTCGGAGCATGGGGTGGTCCGTTCAGGCGAGGTGGGTTCCGGGGCGGCCGTCCTCGACGACCAGGGTGGCGCGGGTGGACGCCGTACCGCCGGGTGTGACGACGCGGTCGACGATGCGGAACTCGGACGTCCACTGGGTGCGGTCGAGGCGGCAGCTGAGGTAGCCGCGCTGGACGTTCTGGTACTTGATGTGCGGGTTCTCGGCGAGCAGCGCGCGTCCGGTCGCGTCGGCGTCGACACCGTCCTTGCCGGACGAGATCGACGTGGTGACGAACTCGGTGCCGATCGCCGGAGTGGACGGGTCCGCGAAGTTCACCCGCAGATCGGAGGCGACACTGCGGTGCAGGTCTCCGGTCAGTACGACGAAGTTGCGCACGTCCTGGTCGCGGACTCCGGAGAGCACGCGGTCGCGGGATGCGGCGTACCCGTTCCAGGTGTCCATCGGGAGCTCGAGCTCCGGACCGGTCTTGCGGTCAAGCTGAGCCATCGCGACCTGCTGAGCGACGACGTTCCACCGGCTCGTCGAGCGGCCGAGCGTGTCCAGGAGCCAGTGTTCCTGGGCGTCACCGGTGATGGTGCGCGCCGGGTCGGTCGACACCTCGTCCGGCGGCAGCCACCCACCGGACGAGGTCTGGTCGTCGCGGAACTGCCGCGTGTCCAGGACGCTGAGGTCGGCGGTACGGCCGTACCGGAGATGGCGATGCAAGCGGATCGACGGGCCGTCGGGGGACTGGTCGAGACGCAGCGGCATGTGTTCCCAGTACGCGCGGAACCCGTTGGCCCGGCGTACCAGGAAGTCGTCGTGCGGAATGCCGTCCTCGGACACGTACCCGGCCCAGTTGCCCTCGACCTCGTGGTCGTCGAGCGTGACGACCCACGGCGCCGCCGCGTGCGCGGCCTGCAGGTCGGGGTCGGTCTTGTGCAGGGCGTACCGGGCCCGGTACTCGTCGAGCGTGAAGATCTCGCCGGCGAAGTCGACCGGGACAGCCTGGTTCCGTACGCCGGCGGTCGGGCCGACACCGACCTCGTAGATGTAGTCACCGAGGAACAGCACGACATCGTGCTCCCGGCGTACGACGTCTTGGTAGGCGGTGTAGAACCCGTCGTAGAAGGCCTGGCAGGACGCGACCGCCATCGTCACGGCCGGCTCGTCGGACGGCGCGGGCGCGGTCCGCGTCCGACCGACCGGGCTGATCTGACCAGCGGCGCGGAAGCGGTAGAAGTAGTGCCGCCACGGACGCAGCCCGCGTACGTCGACGTGCACCGTGTGGGCGTACTCCGCACGGGCGTGCGCCGTGCCGCGACGTACCACTCTGCGGAACGTCTCGTCCTCGGCGACCTCCCACTCGACGTTCACCGTGCGGTCGTCCATACCGCCGAACGGTTCGAGCGGACCGGGTGCGAGCCGGGTCCAGATCACCACGGCGTCCGGCAGCGGATCGCCCGAGGCGACGCCGAGGGTGAAGAGCGGCCTTTTGTCGGTGCGATGCGGTATTCCTGCTGCATCGACGAGATCAGGGAGGTTGCCGGTCATCGCGAGCGCTGCGGCAGCGCCCGTGGCGGTCAGAAAGCTGCGGCGGGTGACCATGGGCCGAAGTATCGGCCCGCGCCGATGCAACGATCCAGGTGGGCGTTTCGCCTGGCGCAACAAGGGAAGGAAGCAGTGCGATGAGAATGACCTGGGTGCAGCCGGAGGATCTCCTCCCGCACCAACTGGTCCAGGCGCGGTCGGAAGGCGTTGACGTCACCGACGTGCAGGCCCGCTGGCTCGCCGCCGGCGGTACGACGGACGCGCCGGTGTCCGGTGCCTCCGACGAACCGGCCACGCCCGCGCTGCGTGCGCTTGCTCGCGAGCTGCTCGACGTGCTCGACGCCAGGACAGGGGAGTGGCGCGAGCCCGCGATTCCGGAGTTGCCTTCGCTGGGCGAACCGGTCGAACTCGAGGCCCGGACGTTGAACGCCTGGCTCGGGCGGATGGCCGGCAACCTGCTCGGCAAGCCGGTCGAGAAGATCCCGCGCGAGGGCATCCGGGAGATCCTCGCCAGTTCTGGACAGTGGCCGTTGACGCAGTACATCACTGCCGTCGGCGTACCGGACGAGGTGCAGCAGCGGTGGCCGTGGAACCGGCGGTCGAAGGTGAACAGCCTGCGCGAGGTCATCGACGGTATGCCCGAGGACGACGACATCAACTTCGCGATCCTCGCGCTGCTGATGATGGAGCGGTTCGGGGCGGGGCTGACCACGGACGACGTGGCGCAGAGCTGGTTGAACGACCTGCCGGCCGGCCGCGTGTTCACCGCCGAACGTGTTGCCTACCGCAACCTTCTGGAAGGGGTCGAGCCGGCCCGCGCGGCCGTCGTCGGGAACCCGTTCCGGGAGTGGATCGGCGCCCAGATCCGGACCGACGCCTACGGCTGGGCGCACCCCGGTGACCGGACCGCAGCCGCGCGGCTCGCGCTGGTCGACGCCCGACTCAGTCACACCGGCGCCGGTGTCGACGGCGCGCTCTGGGTCGCCGCGATGTCGGCCGCCGCACTGGTGCTCGACGATCCGGTCAAGGCCGCGGTCGCCGGCCTGGATGTGATCAGCGGTCAGGGCGCGATCGCTCGCGCCGTGCGCTTCGGCCTGACCCTCGCGGATGCTGAGCTGGACGATGCGCTCGACGCTCTGCATGCGGAGTACGGCGACCTGCATTGGGTACATGCGGTGAACAACACCGCACTCACTGCCTACGCACTGACTGCTCCGGACTTCACGACGGCGATCGGTCGCGCGGTGATGGGCGGCTGGGACACCGACTCGGCCGGCGCCACAGTGGGCGCGGTTTTTGGCGCGACGCGGGGGGTTCCGGCAGAGTGGTCTGCACCACTGGACAACCGGGTGACCACAAGCCTCCCGGGGATGAACCAGATCGCGATCGACGAACTGGCGCGGCGGACTGTGGAGGTGGCCCGGGGTGGAGCCTGAGGTTGTTGTTGTCGGTAGTGCGAACGTGGACCTGGTGTTGCCGGTCCAGCGGATCCCGCGGCCGGGCGAGACGGTCCTGGCGGGGGCCATGACGCGTGGTCCGGGCGGTAAGGGGGCGAACCAGGCAGTGGCCTCGGCGCGCGCCGGTGCGCGGACAGCGATGGTGGTCGCCCTGGGCGACGACGAAGGCGGTGCGCTGTTGCGGGCCGCACTGAAGGGCGTGGACCTGACGCTGGCGACGACCAGCGAGGCCCCGACCGGTACGGCGATCATCACGGTCGAGGAGAGCGGTGAGAACTCGATCGTGGTCGCGCCCGGCGCGAACGGTGAGCTGACGCTGTCGGCGGACGCTGTGGCCGCTATCGGACAAGCGAAAATCGTGCTTTCTCAATTGGAGATCCCGTTCTCGACCGTGCAGGCGGCGGCCGCTGCTTCGGCGTACTTCATCCTGAATGCTGCTCCGGCGGCCGAGTTGTCCGACGAGCTGCTTGCCGAGGTCGATCTGCTGGTGGTGAACGAGACCGAGGCCGAGGCGATCGCCGGGCCGGACCGGTTCGCGCTGCTGAAGAAGGTGCCGGCCGTGGTCGTCACCCTCGGCGGAGCCGGCGCGGTGATCCTGATCCGGGACCTGAACGGTGACGGCGAGATCGCCGTTCCCGGCGTACCCGTGGAGGTGGTCGACACGACGGCCGCGGGGGACACATTCTGCGGGGTGCTGGCTGCAACGTTAACTGCCGTGTCAGGGAGCGACTCGATCACGGCAAGCGACCTGACGAACGCGGTCCGACGCGCTAACGTTGCTGCTTCATTGAGTGTTCAGGCCGCGGGGGCGATTTCCTCGGTGCCTCACGGGGATGCAATCGACGCGCGTTATGCGGAGGTGTACCTGTGAATCCGCTCGAACCGCGGCCCATCGATCTACCCGGCAGGGTCGATCTCGGGCTCGGGACCGACTTGTCCTTCCTGGACGACGCCAAGATCCTCGGCGCGCCGGAGGACCCGGCCGACCTGCCGCGCTGGCGGGCGAAACTGGCCGAATGGCGGTTCGGCGCGATCGAACGGACCCGGTACGACGGTTCGCACTACGAGCAGCCCGGTCGCGAGTGGACCCAGACGGCGTACTCGGTGGCGCTCGTCTGGCTCTGGGACGACCTGCTCTACAACGTCGAGACCGGGAAGTTCACGCCGGAGAGGTTCGTCGAGCACGGGATCGCCGAGTTCGGCGGGTACGACGCGATCGTGCTCTGGCACGCGTACCCGGTGATCGGGATCGACGACCGCAACCAGTTCGACTTCTACCGCGACGTACCAGGCCTGCGTGCGTTGATCGACGACTTGCACCGGCTCGGCCTGAAGGTGTTCTTCGACTACAACCCGTGGGACGTCGGCACCCGCCGGGCGGACCGCTCGGACGCCGACGAGTTCGCGACCTTGGTCACGGACTACGCGGTCGACGGCGTGTTCCTGGACACCCTCAAGGAGGGCGACCCGAAGTTCACCCGCGCGATCCGGCAGGCGAACCCGGCGATCGCGCTGGAGGGCGAGTCGCGGTTGCCGATGGCAAGGATCGGTGACCATGCGCTGTCCTGGGCGCAGTGGTTCGCCGACACCCACGCGCCCGGCGTACTGAGGGCGCACCTGTTCGAGCGCCGGCACATGATGCACCACACCCGCCGCTGGAACCGGGACCACAGCGACGAGTTGCAGTCCGCGTGGGTGAACGGCGTGGGCATGCTGATCTGGGAGTCGGTGTTCTCGGCGTGGGTCGGATGGAACGCCCGCGACCGCGCGACCCTGCGCCGGATGGTCGCCGCGCAGCGGGCGTTCGCGCCGGTGCTGATCGCCGGCGACTGGATCCAGCTGACGCCGGAGATCCCGGAGACGGCCCGCGACCACGGCGTCTTCGGGTCCAGGTTCGACCTGGCCGACATCACGTTCTGGACGCTGATCAACCGTCACGACGAAGACTTCGACGGCATCGTGCTGCGCTCCGAGGATCAGGTCGGCGACTGGTACGACGTGACCTCGGGTGTGCCGATCACCGCGGACGACGACGGCGTACACCTGACCGTGCCGGGGCGTGGCGTGGCCGGGATCGTCCGGGTCGGCGCGACCGCCGGCGCCTCGTGCCGCGCGACTGCCCGCCGGTTGGGCACGATGCCGCGGGCGCACGTCAGCGAGTCCGCATTCCCGATGCGTCCGGCCGAGCTGGTCGTGGTGCCTGCCGTTACTGGGCCGGCCGATATCGGTCCGACGGTCGACGTACCGGCGGGGGAACGGACGTTGACGGTCCGGCACCGGCGGCGCGAGACCGGGTTGTACGACACCGCGCCGTACGTCGAGGAGTGGAAGCCGCTGCCGCCTCGCCTGCACGACATGCAGACGGTCGAGCGTGAGGTCTCGCTGCCTGGTGTCTCGGTGGCTGTTGCCGAGGTGACCAACGCGGAGTACTTGGCCTTCGTGCAGGCGACCGGTTATCGGCCGCTGATCGCGAACCGGTTCCTGCAGCACTGGGTCGACGGGGCTCCCGTGCCCGGGACCGAGGACCGGCCGGTGACGTACGTCGACCTGCCGGACGCGCGGGCGTACGCCGCGTGGCGTGGCGGGCGGCTGCCTACCGAGGACGAGTGGCAGATCGCCGCTCTCGAGGAGGGATTCGTCCGGCGCGAGCCGCTGGTGTGGAACCTGACCGAGAGCGAGCACCGCGACGGCCGCAGCCGGTTCTGCATCCTCAAGGGCGGTTCGCACTATGTTGCCGAGGGCTCCGACTGGTACGCCGACGGCGGGCCGCAGGACCCGGATGTCAGCTTCAAGCTGGTGCTGACCGGTGGCGGGCTCGACCGCTCGGAGAACATCGGCTTCAGGTGCGCGGGATGAGACCTGCTCCGCTCGACGGGGTGAAGGTGCTGGAGGCGGCGACGCTGTTCGCGGGACCGCTGGCGGCGACCTTCCTCGGCGACTTCGGCGCCGACGTCACGAAGATCGAGCACCCGGCCCGCCCGGACGCCGCGCGCACGCACGGCGCCTCGAAGGACGGTGTCGGGCTCTGGTTCAAGACCCTCGGCCGGAACAAGCGGCTCGCGACGCTGGACCTGTCGCGCGGCCGGGACGTGTTCCTCGATCTGGTCAAACAGAATGATGTGCTCGTCGAGAACTTCCGGCCCGGCACGCTGGAGCGTTGGGGGCTCGGGCCCGAGGTGTTGCTCGAGGCGAACCCGCGGCTGGTGATCGCGCGGGTGACGGCGTTCGGGCAGGTCGGGCCGTGGTCGCGGCGTCCCGGTTTCGGGTCGCTGGCCGAGGCGATGAGCGGGTTCGCGGCGGTCACGGGTGAGCCGGACGGGCCGCCGACGTTGCCGCCGTTCGGACTCGCGGACGGGATCACCGCGCTTGCCACGGCGTACGCCGTCCTGGTGGCGCTGCGCGAGCGCGACCGGTCCGGGGCGGGGCAGGTGATCGACATGGCGATCATCGAGCCGATCCTGATGATGCTCGGCGGCGGCATCACGGCGTACCAGCAGACCGGGTACGTGCAGCCGCGGCTCGGGAACCGGTCGTCGAACAACGCCCCGCGGAACGTGTACAAGACTCTCGACGGCCGATGGGTGGCCGTCTCGACGAGCTCGCAGAGCATCGCCGAGCGGGTGGTGATGCTGGTCGGGCGCGCCGATCTGGTCGCACAGCCGTGGTTCGCGACCGGGCGCGAGCGGGCCCAGCACGCCGACGAGCTCGACGACGCGGTCGGCTCGTGGATCGCGGCGCGGCCGCTGGAGCTCGTGATGGAGGAATTCGAGAAGGCCGAGGCCGCGGTCGGGCCGGTGCACGACATCCGCGGGATCATGAGCGACCCGCAGTACGCCGCTTTGGAGACGATCGTCAGCGTCGACGACGATGAGCTTGGCCCGGTGCAGATGCAGAACGTGCTGTTCCGGCTGTCCGAGTCGCCGGGGGCGATCAAGTGGGCGGGCCGGCCGCACGGCGCGAACACCGACGAGGTGCTCGCCGAGATCGGCGTCACGCCGGCTCAGCTGGCGGCGCTGCGTGCAGCTGGAGTGGTGTGAGGGGGCGTTGAAGTGCTGACGGCACTGTATGTTCCGGCCAACCGGCCGGACCGGTTCGCGAAGGCTGTTGCCGCGGGCCCCGATCTGGTGGTGTTCGATCTCGAGGACGCGG
This sequence comes from Kribbella sp. VKM Ac-2569, assembly GCF_004216905.1. Classification (GTDB taxonomy): domain Bacteria; phylum Actinomycetota; class Actinomycetes; order Propionibacteriales; family Kribbellaceae; genus Kribbella. Next base: position 147,253 of record NZ_SGXJ01000009.1, on the reverse strand, counting down.
TACCGGTCGCCGACAAGGCGGACGCGCGGGGCTGGGCGGTGGCCTGGATCGCGGTGAACTCCCACGGGCGGGTGGAGGTCCGGGTGAACGCGCTCGGGACACCGTGGATCGCGGACGACCTGGCGGCGATCTCCGCCGTACCTGCGGTGCGGATCCGGTTGCCGAAGGTCGAGAGTGCGTCCGATGTGCAGACAGTCCTGGAAAAGGTGCCGTCAGCAAGGATCACTGCGCTGATCGAGTCACCGCTGGGCGTCGAGCGGGCCTTCGAGATCGCGAGCGCCGATCCGCGTGTCGTCGCGGTCGCGCTCGGTGAGGCGGACCTGTCCAGTGCGCTCGGGGTGGACGGCCCGGAGGGTCTCGCCTGGGCGCGTGGCCGGCTGGTGTCGGCGTCGCGGGCAGCGGGCCTGGGCGCGCCGATGATGTCGGTCTACCCGAACGTGCAGGACCTCGACGGTCTCCGCCGTACGTCGCAGGAAGGCCGCGCGCTCGGATTCGTCGGCCGTACGGCGATCCACCCGCGGCAGCTCGCCACGATCGTCGAGGCGTTCACTCCGTCGGCGATCCAGGTCGCCGAGGCGGAGGCGCTGCTCGCGGCCGTCGAGAAGGCGGATGTCGCCCACGGAGGCGTGATCGTGCTCCCCGACGGCCGCATGGTCGACCCCGCCATGATCGGCCGCGCCCGCGAGCTCACCACCCTGATGCGCGAGATCCAGGCCCGGGCCAGTTAGGCTCGAACCATGCTGCCGCGCAGTGTTGATGCCGTGGTGATCGGTTCGGGGCCGAACGGGCTGGTGAGCGCGATCACGCTTGCCGACGCGGGCTGGGACGTGCTGGTCCTGGAAGCCGCCGACACGTTCGGCGGTGCTGTCCGCTCGACTGAGGACGGCGGCTGGATCAGCGATCGTTTCAGTTCGAACTACCCGCTCGGGGTCGCGTCACCGGTGCTCCGGACGCTGGAGCTCGAGAAGTTCGGCCTGAAATGGGCGCATGCCCCGCTCCCGCTCGTCCATCTGCTCGATACCGACGGCGCCGCGGCCGCGATCCACCCGGATCCGGAGGACACCGCGAAGTCGCTCGGCGCCGAGCACTCGGGCGACGGTGACGCGTGGTTGCGCCTGTACCAGCAGTACGTAGCGATCCGGGAGCCGTTGCTGAACGCGCTGCTCACGACCTGGCCGCCCATCGGTCCGGGCGTGAAGCTGGCCCGGAAACTCGGCTCGGCGGGGGAGCTGCTGCGGTTCGCGCGATTCATGGCGATGCCGATGCACCGGATGGGCCAGGAGCTGTTCGACGGACGGCACGGACCGGCGATCATCGCTGGAAACTCGCTGCACGCGGACGCGCCGTTGTCGGGCGCCGTCAGCGGGACGATGGGCTGGCTGCTCGCGATGCTGGCTCAGGACGTCGGCTTCCCGGTCGTGGCCGGCGGATCCTCGGCGTTCTCCGGCGCGCTGGTACGGCGCGCCGAGCGAGCGGGCGCGTTGCTGGTCCCGGGTACGCCGGTGACCGGTCTCGAGGTGTCCGCGGGCCGAGTGACCGCCGTACACACCGCCTCCGGCGAGACCGTGACCGTCGAGCGCGCCGTCGTCGCGGACACCTCCGCGCCGGTGCTGTACGGCGAGTTGTTGCCGCAGGCCCTCATTCCGGGTGGGCTGCGGCGGGACCTGGACGAGCGGTTCGAGTGGGACTACCCGACGGTCAAGCTGAACTTCCGGCTGCACGGCCCGATCCCGTGGCTGGCTCCCGAAGCCCGGTCGGCCGGCGTGGTGCATCTCGGCGGGACGGTCGATGAGCTCGTGCACCTGTCCGCCGATCTCGACACCGGGCGGGTGCCGGCGCAGCCGTTCCTGTTGATCGGCCAGACCACGAAGGCGGATCCGACGCGCTCGCCGGACGGGACCGAGGCGGTCTGGGCGTACGCGCACCTGCCGCGCGGGATCGCCGACGACGCCTCCGCGGAGAAGCTGGCCGGCCGGATGGAACGCGCGATCGAGCGGTTCGCTCCCGGCTTCGGCGACGTCGTCATCGACCGCGACCTGCAGCGCCCGTCCGCGCTGGAGTCGGGGAACGCCGCGCTCGGGCTCGGCGCGGTCGGCGGCGGGACGATGCAACTCCACCAGCAACTGATCTTCCGCCCGACGATCGGCCTCGGCAGCGCCCGCACCTTCGTCGAGGGCCTGTACCTGGGCAGCTCCGCGATCCACCCCGGCGGCGGCGTCCACGGAGCCTGCGGCCACCTGGCCGCCCGAACCGCCCTCCGCGACGCCTCCCTCCTAGGCCCCCTCACCCGCAAACTCCCAACAGCAACCCTCCGCCACCTGCAGCGGTGACCCCTCCCTCACCACAACCCACCCGCCCAATTTCCCTGGCTGACCCACGAATTTGGCTGGTCAACCCATGAAGTTGTGCCTTTGCCACCCATATTCAGGGTGGCAAACCCCGAACGTCATGGGTCAGCCAGGCAAATTGGTGGGTAGGCCAGCCAAATGGGGGTGAGGTGGTTAGGGTCGGAGGGTGCGGATGGATGAGGCGACGTGCCGGGCTCGGGTGGCGGCGGCGCGGGTTGGGCGGTTGGGGACTGTTGGGGTGGATCTGCGCCCGCACATCGTCCCGGTGACGTACGCCGTACACGCGGACGAGCTGTTCATCGCTATCGATCAGAAGCCGAAGTCGACGACTGCGCTCAAGCGGCTGCGGAACATCGCCGCGCACGAGCGGGTCGCCGTGCTGGTGGATGAGTACGACGAGAACTGGGCGCATCTGTGGTGGGTCCGGGTCGACGGGGTCGCGCGCGTGCTGCCCGAGCACGCTGCAGCGGTCGAGCTGCTGGTAGCCAAGTACCCGCAGTACGAGGCAGACCCACCGCAGGGCCCGGTGATCACGATCCGCGCCGACGCGTGGTCAGGCTGGTCGTTCAGCTGACGCGTACGCTACGTGGGGTGGACGAGCGCGTGAGTGTGGAGGGGCTGCTGCGGGAGCTTGCGCCGCAGGTGCTGGGGTTTCTGGCTCGGCGGCATGGGCAGTTCGACCTGTGTGAGGACGCCGTACAGGAGGCGTTGCTGGCGGCGGCGACGCAGTGGCCGGTGGACGGCGTACCGGCGAATCCGCGGGGTTGGCTGATCACGGTCGCGACGCGGCGGCTCACGGACGCCTTCCGGAGCGAGAACGCGCGGCGGCGGCGCGAGGACAACGTCGCGGCCATGGCCGGGCCTGAGGAGCTGGTTTCGCCTGGTGCCGATGTGGACGAGGCACCAGACACCGACGACACGTTGACCCTGCTGTTCCTGTGCTGCCACCCGGCGGTGACGCCGGCCTCGCAGGTCGCGTTGACGTTGCGGGCGGTCGGCGGTCTGACCACCGCGGAGATCGCGCGCGCGTTCATGGTGCCGGAGGCAACGATGGCGCCGCGGATCAGCCGCGCGAAGAAGAGCATCAAGGCGGCGGGCAGCCGGTTCGTGATGCCGCCCGAGCCGGAGCGGGCCGAGCGGCAACGCGTCGTACTGCAGGTGCTGTACCTGATCTTCAACGAGGGCTATACGGCCAGCTCCGGCGAGGAGTTGCAGCGGGTCGAGCTGACGGCGGAAGCGATCCGGCTGACGCGGATGCTGCGAGCGGCGCTGCCCGACGACGGTGAGGTTGCGGGCCTGCTGGCGTTGATGTTGCTGACCGACTCACGCCGGGCCGCGCGCACGACCGCGGACGGTGGTCTGGTGCCGATCGACGAGCAGGACCGGTCGTTGTGGGACCGCGCGCAGATCACCGAAGGCGCCGACCTGATCCTGCACACGCTGCAGCAGGGCGCGGTCGGGTCGTACCAGCTGCAGGCCGCGATCGCCGCCGTACATGCGGAGGCGCCGAGCGCGGACGAGACCGACTGGCGGCAGATCCTCGCGCTGTACCTGCTGCTCGAGAAGCTCGCGCCGAACCCGATGGTGACGCTCAACCGCGCGATCGCGCTCGCCCAGGTCGAGGGTCCGCAGGCGGGTCTCGACCTGCTCGCGACCCTCGAGGACGACAAGAACATCACCGAGACCCATCGACTGGACGCGGTCCGTGCGCACCTGTACGAGCGCGCGGGGGATCCGGCCAAGGCCCACGAACATTATCTGGCCGCAGCCCGCCGTACGACGAGCCTCCCAGAACAGCGCTACTTGCAGGCGAAGGCCGACGCGGTCACGGGATGAGTCGGTAGAAACGGAACAGCGAGGTGTGGAACGGGAGGATCTGCACCTCCTGGAATCCTGCCTCTCCTGCGTACCGGCGGAGCGTCGCCGGTCGCATCACCGCGCCGGTCGCGGCCGACTCCGGATCACCCATCGCGTCCGGCAGGCAGGACATCAGGCTCCAGCCGTAGTGGTACCGCTCGAGCTCCGAGGCCGGGGCGGTGAACTCGTCCTCGACCAACTCGTCGAGGATCAGGACCGAACCGCCTGGTGCCAGCAGTTGATGCGCGCTCCGCAGCGCGTCGACGGGTCGCGGTATGTCGTGCAGGGCCTCCAGGATCGTGACCAGGTCGAACCGGCCGCTCTGTGAGGAGTCCGACGCGTTCGCGACCGAGTAGGTGACGCGGTCGCTCAGTCCGGCCTCGAGTGCATTCCGGGTTGCTGCGGCGATGGCGTCCTCGTCGAGGTCGAGGCCGTGCACGGTAATGCGTGGATAGGCCTGGGCCATCGCGATCGACGACCAGCCCGTGCCGCAGGCGAAGTCGGCGACCCGGGCCGGTGGGTCGGCGCGGAGTCGCTCGTCGATCTCGGGAATGGCGGGCAGCCACTGTTTGCCGAGCAAGTTCAGGTACGTCGGCCGGTTGAACTCCGCCCGTCCTTCTGGCTCCCACGGCTGGTGCGGCGGGGCGTCGCCGGTGCGGTACGCCTCGACCAGGTCCGGCAGCATGCGGGCCGCTCGGGCGAGCTCGACTCCCTTGTAGCCGTGGTAGTCGACGTGGTCCGGATCAGCCAGCACCGGAACGTGCTCGGGCGGCAGGGTGTAGCGCCGTTCGGTGGGAGCCGCGGTGACGTCGTCGACGTCGACGAGTCCGCTGGCTGCGTGGTGCTCCAGCCATTCGCGGATGTAGCGCTCGTTGGTGCCGGTGCGTTCGGCCAGCTCGACCGACGTCGCCGGGCCCTGCTCGGCGAGCGACCGGTACAGGCCCAGGCGCTCGCCGAGGTAGATGGAGTAGAGCTCGAGCGCCGCTCCGGCGTTCCGGAAGATCCGCTCGACGAGTGCGTTGGTCCGGTCCATGAACGGATCGTACTGACGTCAGGTGACGCTGACCCGCCGACCGGTCTCGTGGGATTCGATGGCGGCGTGGGCGAGTGCCAGGGCCCGTCGGCCGGCGCGGGCGTGCACGGGTGGTTGGTCGCCGGCGCGGAGTGCGGTGAGCAGCGCGTCGACGTGGCGGTCGAAGGTGCCCGCGAAGTTGCGGGCCTCGTCGTCGAAGTACGTCGAGTGCCAGCGCTGCTCGACCGAGTCGCCGGCCTTGGAGAACGTCAGCGCACGGACGGTGTCGTGGATGACGAGGCGGCCCTTCGTGCCGTTGATCTCGATGCGCTGCGTGTCGGGATAGGCGTACGACGAGTCGTACGTGCCGAGCATCGTGCCGACGGCGCGATTCTCGAAGTCGAGCGCGAGGGCGAGCGTGCTGAACGCGCCGTACGTCTTGTCGGTCAGGTGTGCGGAGACCGCGGAGATCGGGCCGACGAGGTGTTCGAGCATGTCGAAGCCGTGGCACTGGGTCTCGATGAGGTTGGCGTGCGGGGACCGGCCATGGTTCGCCTCGCCCCCGAAGCGCCAGGTGGCGAAGATCAGGGCGCCCAGTTCGCCCGCGTCGATGAGGGCCTTCGCGCGTTGCACCGGTTCGGCGTACCGGTGGTTGAAGTTGATCGCGAAGAAGCGGTCGCCGGCTTCGGCTAGCAACGTGTCGGCCTCGGCGAGGTCGAAGACGAGCGGCTTCTCGACCAGCAGCGGTACGCCGGTACGCACGAGCTTCAGCGTGACGTCGTAGTGGTCCTCGTTCGGCAGGCAGACCGTGATGAGCTCGGGGCGCTCGGTGCGCAGCATCTCGTCGAGATCGGTGTACGGCGTCGCGCCGTACCTCTCGGCCCGTGCCTGGGTGCGGGCCGGGGTGCGTCCGCAGACCGCCACCAGTTCGGTGTCCTCGCGTCGGGAGAAGATGCGCGCGTGCTGTTCGCCCCAGCCGCCGGCGCCGACCACCGCGACTCTCATGCGGCACCGTCCTGCGTGACTACGACCTTGCCCGTTTCACCGGCCATGAACAGGCGGAACGCGTCGGCGATGTCCGCGACCGGGAAGCGGTGGCTGATCACGCGTGCGATGAGCTCCTGGTGTTCCTGGAGGAGCGCGAGGTTGCCGGGCATCTCGTCGTACCGGAAGTATTCGCTGCCGAGGACCGCGTGTTCGGGGCTGATCAGGTCGCGGGACGCGTCGAGCGTGACCGATTCGCCGTGGCCGACACAGATCAGGGCGCCGCGCTGGCTGATGATGCCGAGCGCCGCGCGGCGGGCGGATTCCTTGCCGGACGCGTCGAAGGCGAGATCGGGGTTCCCGGCCTTGCTGAGGTCGTCGGCCAGTAGCGGGATCGCGCCGAACGATTCGGCGAAGTCGAGCCGCCAGCGGGAGAAGTCTGAGATGTAGACCGGTACGTCGGCGCCGTACTTGAGCTTGCTCATCACGGTCAGGCCGAGCCCGATCGGTCCGGCGCCGGCGATGTAGACGCTCTCGACGTCCTGCCGGACCAGCCCCGCGCGGCCGAGGGCGTGACTGCTGGTGCCCATCACGTCGAGCAGCATCGTCGCGTTGCCGATCTCGATGTCGTCGGTGATCGGGAAGAAGTTGGACTCGTGTACCAGTTCGTACGGCCCGTAGCCGCCGTCGTGGGTGAAGCCCATGTCTGCGCGCTTGGCGAAGCACTGGTTGGTCGCGTTGTACCGGCAGCTTCGGCATTCGCCGCAGAAGTCCATCAGGAACACGGCGCCGCGGCTACCGACGGGTGTGGTGGTGCCATCGCCGGCGTGCAGGACGGTGCCCGCGGCTTCGTGGCCGGGTACGACGGACGAGCCGTCGTAGTACTGGTGGCGGTCGGTGCCGCAGAGGGCGTTGGCCTGGACGGCGAGGAGGAGCTGGCCGGGTCCGGGGTCCGGGTACTCGTGGTCCGCGAACTCGATGTTGCCGGCTCCGGTGAATCTGGGAGCGAGGGCGGTACGCGTCATGCTGCCGGAATTTACTACGTAGCAAATCCTGCCCACAAGGGGTTGCCGGTGAGCGTTGTGTCAGCGGCCGGTGCTCTCCCGGACGCGCAGCTCGTAGCCGGCCATCCGGTGCTGCGGGACGTGATCCTCGTCCAGCTGTTCCTCGAGCAGGTCGAGCGCCATGCTCGCGATGTCGTCGAGCAGCGGTGCGACCGTGCTGAGCGACGGCGTGGACAGACCTGCCTCGACGATGTCGTCGAAGCCGATCACCGAGACCTGACCCGGTACGTCGATTCCGGCGCGGACCAGGGCGCGGAGGGCGCCGAGCGCGGCGGAGTCGTTCATCGCGAAGATCCCGTCGGGGAGCGCTCTCTCGGCGAGCAGCGCGGTGACGGCGTCGGCAGCCGCCGCGGTCGTCCAGTCGCACTCGACCACCAGTTCCGGATCTGGTTCGATCCCGTACTTCTTCAACGCCGCCTGGTAGCCCTGCCTGCGCAGCTGATACGAGCGCCTGGGCCCGTGGTTCGCGCCGAGCAGGAGGATCCGTCGGCGGCCGGCGTCCAGGAGATGGGTGACGGCGGCCTGGGCGGCCTCGCGGTTCTTGATGCCGACATGGTCGATCGCGCTGCCCGGCTCGCGGTCGCCGATCAGGACCACCGGGTGGCTGCTGCGCTGATCGGTGCGGCCGAGGGAGACCGCGCTCATGATCACGCCGTCGGTGAGGATCTCGCCGCCACCACGGAGCAGTTCGAGTTCGGTCTCGTGGCGGCCGCCGGTGGTCTCGACGAGAACGGTCGTAGAGCGCTCTCTCGCGGCGGAAACGACCGCCTCGGCGAGGTCTGCGAAGTACCGCTCGCGGAAGGTCGGGACGGCCAGCGTCACGGTGCCGGTCCGGCCGGTGCGCAGCCGGCGGGCGGCCGTGTTCGGGCGGTAGCCGAGGGCGTCGAGGCTGGCCTGGACGCGGGCCCGGGTCGCGGGGGAGACGTGGACGTAGTTGTTCACCACGTTCGAGACGGTCCGCTGCGAGACGCCCGCGTGCCGGGCCACGTCGGACATGCTGACCGCCACCGCTGCACTCCTTCTGAGCCTGGGTTGGTCAGGTTACAACGGGCAAAACGTGACCTGGGTTGTAACTTCGGTTTACAGTAGCGGCATGAGCATTCAGGAGCGGACGCGCGGAAGGCGGGACGCGATCGGCGTCGGGGTCGCCCTGCTGAACCGGCTGGCCCAGTGGCGGGCGATCGACCGGCTCGGGCTGCGGAAGCCGGCCGAGCGGGCGGTGTTCGAGGCGACCAAGACCGGTTTCCGGACGGCGGGAGCGCTCTCCCGGCGTTTCTCGGCGGCGTCGACGCTGGCCGCGCCGTCCCGGCTGCCCGCGGCGAAGGGGACCGGGCGGTTCGACCTGACGCCGACCGAGGACCAGCAGATGATGGTCGACGTCGTGCGCTCGTTCGCTGCCGACGTACTGCGTCCCGCTGCCGCCGCCGCCGACACCGCGTGCACGACGGACCCCAAGGTCCTGGAGTCGTCGGCCGAGCTCGGGCTGAGCCTGATCGAGGTCCCGGAGGAGCTCGGCGGCATCGTCACCGAGCGGTCCGCGATGACCGGCGTACTGGTCGCCGAGGCGCTCGCGCACGGCGACCTGGGGCAGGCTGTCGCGTGTTTGGCGCCGTCCGCGGTGAGTACGGCGATCTCGCTGTGGGGCGACGAGACGCAGCAGGCGACGTACCTGCCGGCCTTCACCGGCTCGTCGGTGCCGGCGGCGGCGCTGGCGCTGCTCGAGCCGCGGCCGTTGTTCGATCCCTTCGAGCTGCAGACGCGGTTCACCGGTGGGCTGCTGAACGGCGTGAAGTCGTTGGTGCCACGGGCCGCCGAGGCAGAGCTGTTCGTGATCGGCGCGCAGACCGACGCCGGGCCGCGGTTGTTCGTGGTCGAGCCGGACCATCCGGGCGTCACGATCGAGGCCGAGCCGTCGATGGGGCTGCGGGCCGCTTCGTTGAGCCGCGTTCTGTTGACGGACGTGCCGGCTGTGCCTCTGGGGTCAGTGGAGGACTACGCCGAGTGCGTGCGGTTGTCGCGGCTCGGGTGGTGCGCGCTGGCGTTGGGTACGGCGCGGGCGGTGCTCGACTACGTCACGCCGTACGTCAACGAACGCACGGCCTTCGGCGAGCCGATCAGCCATCGGCAGTCGGTGGCGTTCATGGTCGCGAACATCGGGATCGAGCTCGAGGGCATGAAGCTGGTGACGTACCGGGCCGGATCGCGTGCCTCGCAGGGTCTGCCGTTTGCACGAGAGGCGGCATTGGCGCGGCGGTTGTGTGTCGAGAAGGGCATGCAGATCGGGACCGACGGCGTACAGCTGCTCGGCGGGCACGGATTCGTGAAGGAGCATCCGGTGGAGCGGTGGTACCGCGATCTGCGGGCGATCGGCGTGATGGAAGGTGCGGTGCTGGTCTGATGATCAACCTCGAAACTCCTCGCAAGTTCAGGGCTTTCGTCAACCAGGCGCACCAGGTCGCGGCCGAGATGCTGCGGCCGAACTCGCGCCGGTACGACCTGGCCGAGCACGAGTACCCGGTCGAGCTCGACATGCTCGCCGCGATGGTCGACGGATTAGGTGCCTCGGGCACCGGTTCCGGCGCAGGAGCTTCCGGTGTACGGCGTACCGCTGCCGCCGAGGACGGCGTCGTGAACGGGTCGAACCTGTCGTCGGTGCTGTCGATCATGGAGATGTGCTGGGGTGACGTCGGGCTGCTGCTGTCGATGCCGCGCCAGGGCCTCGGCAACTCGGCGATCGCATCCGTTGCATCGGACGAGCAGCTGCAGCGCTTCGATGGTGTGTGGGCCGCGATGGCGATCACCGAGCCGGGATGCGGCTCGGACTCGGCCAGCATCCAGACCACCGCGCGGCTCGACGGCGATGCCTACGTGCTGGACGGCGAGAAGATCTTCGTCACCGCGGGCGGCCGCTGCGACGCGGTCGTCGTCTGGGCGACGCTCGACAAGTCGCTCGGCCGGGCCGCGATCAAGTCATTCGTGGTCATGAAAGACACGCCGGGCATGACCGTCGAACGCCTGGAGCACAAGCTCGGTATCCGCGCCTCCGACACCGCGACGATCCGCTTCGATAACTGCCGCGTCCCGGTGGAGAATCTCCTCGGCTCTGCGGACATCGACAAGGGTTTCGCGGGTGTCATGCAGACCTTCGACAACACCCGCCCGCTGGTCGCCGCGATGGCGGTCGGTTGCGCCCGTGCGTCGATGGAACTCACCCGCGAGTTGTTGACCGAAGCCGGCGTACAGATCGACTACGACCGCCCCGTCCACCTGCAGTCCGCCGCGGCCGCGACGTACCTCGCCATGGAAGCCGACTGGGAAGCCGCCTACCTCCTCACCCTCCAAGCCGCCTGGATGGCCGACAACGGCCAACCCAACTCCCTCCAAGCCTCCATGGCCAAAGCCAAAGCCGGCCGCACCGCCAACGACATAACCCTCCGCTGCGTAGAACTCACCGGCCCCCTCGGCTACTCCGAACACCACCTCCTCGAAAAATGGTCCCGAGACAGCAAAATCCTCGACATCTTCGAAGGCACCCAACAAATCCAGCAACTGATCGTCGCCCGCCGCCTACTCGGGAAGACCTCCGCCGAGCTCAAATAGCCTTGATTGCAAGGGTTTCCGCCATTCCTGGATCCCCAGCTAGAGCAGTCCGGGACCCGGGTCGGGAGACTCAATCTCCGGGTCGATTTCTGCCCTGGTCCGTGACTGGTCCGTCAGCCGCCGCGCAAGTCGCGTCAGTCGGCGGTCGACGGCCTGCCGGGCGCGGTCGTACGACGACGGCAGCATGTGGGTGTACATCTGCAGTGTGAACCCTGGATCGTGGTGACCGAGGTACTCCGAAAGCTCCTTGATGTTCACGCCGTCCGCGAGGGTGATGCTGGCGAAGTAGTGACGAAGCGCGTGCAGCCCGGTTGTACGGTCGGTCTTGAAGCGCCGGCGGCCACGGCTGTCTTTGTAGGGTGGCGGGATCACGCCGACTGCTGAGAGAGCCGGCTTCCGCACCAGCTCGTCATGCAGGCGCGCCGTCAGGTGTCTGCCGTCAGGCCAGCTGAAGATCAGGTCATGCTCCTGGATGTCGCCATCGAGCTTCTCCCAGCTTGGTGGCATACAGGGGTTCCGATCCTGCCGGTGGTCAGACGAAGGTGAACAGCTGGTCCGCGTCGAAGCGCGAGATCGGGTTGGTGTACTGCTTCGCGGGGTCGGGGTAGCCGAGTGCCAGCAGTACGGTCGTGGCATGCCCGGTTTCCCGGATCTTGAATGCCTTGTCGACGCTGGTCGGGTCGAACCCCTCGAGCGGTGTGGCTTCGACGCCGAGTTCGGCGGCGGCCATCATGGTCAGACCCACAACCATGTAGGTCTGTTTCTCCATCCAGTGGTTCACGTCCTTGTAACCGTAGTTGCGCAGGCTGAGGAAGTCGCGGGTCATTGACTCCCACAGCTCCTGCTTTGCGTGCTCGGGGAACCGGCCGTCAGCTCGCTCTTTGGTGAAAACCGCCTCGACGTGGCTCTCGGGCAGGTCTGCCCGGGTGGTGACGACGATGGTGTGCGAGGAGTTCAGGATCTTCTCGGCGTTGTCCTGGAAGCGTGCGCCCAGGTTGTCCGCCAGCCGCTGCTTGCCTTCGTCCGTGGCGAGCACGTAGAAGTGGTTCGGCTGAATGTTGGTCGACGTGGGCGTCGAGCGCAGGAACTTCAACAGCTGCTGGAGTGTTTCCTCCGGGATCGTCATACTGGGGTCGAAGTACCTGGTGAGGTGCTTGCCCATGAGCTTGTCGAGATCCATGTCAATCATCTTCCTTCTTGCAATCATTGGCTGGTTGGGTTTTCGCCTGGTTCTTGCCGCGGGCAAGTAGTTCGCCGATGCGCTCGAAGCTGATGCCGGTCGCGGCCGAGGCCAGGTCGCCCGCGACGAGAGCCTTGGTGGCTTCATCGAGCGCCCCCATCGCGTGGACATACAGCCACGGACCCAGGCTGATCCGTTTGACCCCAGCCTTCTGCAGTTCAGCGACGGACAGGACCCTGTCCGACGGTGACACGAGGACGTTCACCGGTGTCGGCGTGACTGCAGTGATGATCTTGTCGAGCGCGTCGAGGTCAGGTGGGTACGGGGCGTACAGCACATCCGCGCCGGCCTCGGCGAAGGCCGTCAGCCGCCGGATGGTGTCGTCGAGATCGGGCCGGCCCTGGATGAAGTTGTCAGTTCGGCCGGTGACGACGATCCGTCCCTTGGCCGCGTCGACGGCGCTACGTACGCGTTCGACGGCTTCGTCGAAGTCCCGGATCGGTCGGCCGGGGTCGCCCGAGGTGTCCTCGATCCCGATGCCGGCCAAGCCGTACTCGACCGCGGCTTCGACCGTCGCCGCGACATCCTCGGGCCTCTCGCCGTACCCGTCCTCGAAGTCGCCGTTGACGGGCAGCCCGGTGAGCCGGCCGAGCAGTCCGGCGTGCTCGAGATGCTCGTCGCGGGTGATCTGGTGCCGTCCGTCGGGCCTGCCGAGGGTGGCGGCGAGCGCTACGGACGACGTCGCGATCGCCTCGAAACCGGCGTCGGCCAGCATCAACGCCGAGAGGCCGTCCCAAGCGTTCGGCATGACGAGGCCACCGTCGCGGCTGTGCAGCGCCATGAATTGTTCATACAGTTCGGATCCGGGCATGTCGCGTCAGCCGGCCGCGTTGACGGCGGGGATGTCGACGTCGGTCTGACTGACGTTGTTGATGTAATTGGTGAGCAGGGCCTGCACCGCGACCGTGACGATGGCCAGGATCTCTGGGTCGCTGTACCCGGCGTCCCGGACAGCCCCGAGGTCGGCGTCGCTGACCTGTCCGCGACTCTCGACGACCTGTCGAGCGAAGCGAGCCGCCGCGGCGCGCTTGGGATCAACGGCGTTCCCGGCGCGGGCGAGGTCGATGTCTTCGCTCGACAGACCGCCGAACTCGGACGACGTGTACGTGTGTATAGCCAGGCAGTAATTGCACTCGTTGGCTTGGGAAACGGCCAGAGCGATGCTGTGCCGGGTCCGGGCGTCCAGAACCCGGCTCATCGTGCCTTGCAAGCTCGTGACGGCCTCTAGGACGGTTGGGTTCGACGCGATCGTCCGAAACATGTCCGGGACGAATCCGAGCTGCGCAGCAACCTTGTCCAGGATCTGCCGCGCGCCTGCAGGAACGTCATCCAGAGAGGGGGTAGTCAGTCGTGACACAGCGAATCAGCCTCCGATAGGGGGTGGTGCGAGTCGTTAGTGTCTGGCCCGCGCCGGTTCTTACCGCCGCTCGGTCGGCCAACCCGCTCCTCTCCGGGTAGGTGAAAGATTCACACCGATCTGGCCACCAAAGGAGGACGCCTGCAATTGCTGGCCATTCGTATCGAGAACGGAGTTGATCGCCGTGGACACGCTAGAGCTGCAGGGGATCGCAAACGACGTCGCCATGAACCTGCCGGGGGCCGACCTGGAGCATCGTCTCGACCCCAACTGGGATGTTTACAAGGTGCGCAGCAAGGTCTTCATGCTCATGACGGACTTGCCGGGTCGCCCTGTCGTGATCCTGAAAGCTGATCCGGACAAGGCTTCCGCCCTCCGAGAGCAGTACGCGGACATCAGCCCCGGCTATCACATGAACAAGAAGCACTGGATCACTGTGGCAGGCGGGGGCACGGTCGACGAGAAGCTGGTGAAGCAGCTCGTCACCGACTCCTACCAGCTCGTGGCGGGCGGGCGCCCGGTTGGGTTCTGACGACTCCCGAGGAGGATTGTCCGGCTGGTAAGGAAAGGTCCGGTGGCGGTCGTGACACTGGGGAGGTATGTCTATGGAATCTGTTGCGAACTCGGTGCAGTTGCCGCCGCTGGACAATCCGAACGAGCGGGCGGCAGTCGGTGGGGAGCTGCAAGTTGTGATGCAGGACCTGATCGATCTGTCGCTCATCGGCAAGCAGTTGCACTGGAGTGTGGTGGGGGCGGCCGCGCATGGTGTGCATCTGTTCCTCGACGAGGTGGTCGGGGAGTGGCGCGAGCTCGCGGATGTTGTTGCTGAACGCGCGGTGACGTTGGGAGTCGTTCCTGACGGGCAGAGTGCGGCGGTTGCGGCGGGGTCGCGTGTCGAGTCTGTCGCGGTACGGTCGCTGGCAGATCACGCGGTCGTCTGGGAGTTGGGCCGGCGGGTCGCGGCCGTCGCCGAGCGGATTCGTAAGCGGCTGGGATCGGTCGGTGCGGCGGATCTGGTCACGCAGGACGTGCTGGTCAGGGTTGTCGGGATGCTCGAGAAGCACCAGTGGATGCTGCGTGCGCAGCTCGGTGAGAAGGCCTGATGGCTGTCAGCAGAGGGTTCGTCGGGCGGCGTCCTGCGGATTCAGCGCGGGTTCCGCCCGGGCAGTACGTGACCCGGGACTTTCCGGTGTTGTCGGCCGGGCCGACTCCGTACACGCCACTGGACACGTGGGACTTCACGGTCCGTGGACTCGTGAACCGGCCGGTCTCATGGTCGTGGCAAGCGTTCCGGGCGTTGCCGCACGAGAACATCACCGTCGACATCCATTGTGTGACGAAGTGGACGAAGCTGGACACGACCTGGTCGGGCGTCTCGCTCGACACCTTGCTCGATGCGGCGCCGACCCAGGCGTCCTATGCGCTGGCGTTCTGCGACGGCGGCTACACGACGAACGTCCCACTGGCGGACCTGCGGGGTGGACAGGCTTGGGTCGTCGACGAGTACGACGGGCAGCCGCTCGACCCGGAACACGGTGGGCCGGCACGCCTTCTCGTACCGCACCTGTACTTCTGGAAGAGCGCGAAATGGATCCGTGGCCTGGAGCTACGCCCAGCCGATGAGCCCGGGTTCTGGGAGATGTTCGGCTATCACAACTATGGAGACCCGTGGAAAGAGCAGCGCTACCAGGGCGACTGACCTGGCAGACCGGGACGGTGGTCTCGATGACCGTCGAGACTCCGCGGGTCACGACCATCGCGCTTGCCATCCGGGATTGGCCCGGGCACCGCGCAGGTCAGCACGTCGACGTACGGCTGACGGCACCCGACGGGTATCAGACGGAGCGAAGCTATTCGATCGCGTCGGCGCCTGAGGACGCGGACGTGTCGCTCACCGTCGAGCGACTCGACGACGGTGAGGTGTCGCCGTACCTGGTGGACGAGTTGCGGCCAGGCGACGAAATCGAGTTGCGAGGCCCGGTCGGCGGATACTTTGCCTGGGACAACGAACTCGGTGGACCGTTGTTCCTGGTCGCCGGCGGATCAGGACTGGTGCCCTTTCGGTCGATGCTGCGGCATCACCGCGCGAGCGGAAGCCGGGTGCCTGTTCGCCTGCTGTGTTCGGCGCGGTCGCTGGAGTTGTTGATCTACCGTGAGGAACTCATCAAGCTGGCTGCCGACGACCTGGTCGATGTCTCGGTCACCTTGACTCGCGAGGCTCCGGACGACTGGCGCGGCTACCGCGGACGCATCGACCCGGCACTCCTGTCCACCACCGGATGGTCAGCCAAGGAGGAGCCGCTCACCTATATCTGCGGGCCAACGGCGTTTGTCGAGACCGCGGCTGCAGGCTTGGTTGCTTTGGGGCATGACCCGGGACGGATCCGGACCGAACGCTTCGGCGGGACAGGAGTGTGACGACAATGCATCCTCTCGACGGCAACGCAATGGCGGGCGTCATGCATGATCTCTTCGCGCGAGACATGACGACCATGGGATACCAGTGCACCGGTTGTGGGAAGACCGGTGCGGTGGCCGAGATGGCGGTGTACGCGTCCGGGCCTGGCACGGTGGCTCGGTGCAGGGACTGCGACACGATCCTGCTGATGCTCAGTGAACGGCGCGGCATGTACTGCCTCGATGCGCCGGGAATGACACACGCGATCCTCCCGTTGGCGTAATCCCGACTTACGACAACCTGCTGTTCACCCTCGACCTGAAAGGTGCCAGATGACGATCCAGACCCCGCCCGACCCGACCGCAGGCGAGATGGCCATGCACCTGCCGCACGCCATCATGCGGTTCCTGCGTGAAGCAGATCCGCAGCACAAGGCGAACGCTCACGACCTGCTCGCGGCCTTCGCGCCAGACGCCACCGTGATCGACAACGAGAAGACCTATGCCGGTCACGACGAGATCCACCACTGGCGCGAAGCCGAGTCCAGCAAGTACACCTACACGGTCACGGCGACTCACGTCGAGAAGTTCGACGACGGCCAGTACGTCGTCACCAACCGCCTCGAGGGCGACTTCCCCGGTGGTGTCGTCGACGTCATCTATCGTTTCAACCTCACCGATGGCCTCATCACCAGGCTCGAGATCGCTCCCTGAATGCCTGGTATCCCGCCTGGATGCCCGCCGCACGGTCGACGACCACTGCGGGCCTGGCGGCTGAAACTGATCCACCAGGCCGCCGCAGTTTCGGTCCTTATGAGCGAATTTGGATGATGGTCTTTCCCTTGGTGCGCTCGGTGGAGTTGAAGGTGGCTACGGCATCGTCGAGGGTTGCCACGGTGCCGATGTTCGTGCGCAGCCGTCCGTCGCGTACCCGTTGGACGATCTCGACGAGTTGTGTGCGGTCGGCTTCGACGACGAAGTCGACCGCCAGGCCGTCCGCGGGACGTGACTCGGGTGGTCCGACAACAGTGACCAGGGTTCCGCCGGCGCGGACGAGTGCCGCGGAGCGCTTCTGGATGTCGCCGCCGATGACGTCGAACACCAGATCGACCCCGCCGACGTCCTCCAGCGACTCGTTGGCCAGGTCGACAAAGGCGTGGGCACCGTAATCGAGCGCCTTCTCGCGGTCGGCGGCACGTCCGGTACCGATCACGTACGCACCGAACTCACGTGCGAGTTGCGTCACCATCGTCCCGACCGCGCCGGCCGCGCCGTGGGCGAGCACGGTCTGTCCTGCTTCGAGGCGGCCGTGCTGGAACAGTCCCTGCCACGCGGTCAGTCCGGAAATCGGCAGGCTCGCGCCGACCGAGAAGTCGACGTCGCCCGGGAGCGGCGCGAGGTTGCGGGCCTCGATCGCCACGTATTCGGCCAGCGTGCCGTCGCGGTGCCAGTCCGCGAGACCGAACACCCGCTGACCGACGGACAGGCCGGTCGTGCCGTAGCCGAGCGCGGTGACCACTCCGGCCAGCTCGTGCCCGGGGACCGACGGTGTCCGGTTGTGGTCGGCGCGATCGGTCCAGGTCGACGGCCACGTCAGCTCGGTCGGAACGTAGCCCGAGGCGTGGATCTCGACCACCACGTCGTTGATCGCCGGCGTCGGCTGGGGACGCTCGGCCAGCGTCATCCCAGCCGTCCCCGCACTCTCGTCCGTCACCACAATTGCCCTCATCCGGCATCTCCTTGTATCCAGCTGTCGCTTACACCGAACTTTCTGTTCACATGCGTTGGCTGCACCACACCCTCGACGTCTTACCACGCAGGTCGAGTTCGATGCAGGGCGTAAGATTCCGAGCCGCACGACCACTAACGGTTATCAGAACGGGCTGCTGATCACAGATGGACAGAGGTGAAAGGTCATGACCGGGTCGCGGCAGAGGCTCGAGCGGTTTCTGGCGACTGACCCGCGTGACGTGGGGTGCGATGAGGCGATGGCTGTCATGCACCTGTACGCCGAGCTGCTCGCAGCAGGGGTCGACGCCGCCCAGCACTATCCGGGCGTGGCCGCGCATCTGGCCGCCTGTGAAGCCTGCGCGGAGGATATGGACGGACTGCTGGCCGCCGTACAGGACGATGAGCGTCCTCCGGACTGAGATCGCGGTCACGGTGGCTCCTCCTGAACTCGGGACCAAATCAACTGCCCATGGTGTTGTACATGATGACGGCGCAGCCAGCGGCGTCAGAGAAGGAGAAATCGTGTCTCACGACTACCGGAAGACTTCGGAGGCGCTCAGCCGCCTCACCGACTACCAGTTCCGCGTCACTCAGGAAGGCGGCACCGAGCCTGCGTTCCGGAACGAGTACTGGGACAACCACGAAGCCGGGATCTACGTGGATGTTGTCTCCGGACAGCCCCTGTTCTCGTCGACCGACAAATACGACAGCGGCACGGGTTGGCCGAGCTTCACCAGGCCGATCGCGGTGGATGCCGTCCGTACGGAGGCCGACAGGTCGTACGGGATGATCCGCACGGAGGCCTTGTCCGCCGGCGCCGGCAGCCACCTCGGCCACGTGTTCGACGACGGTCCGGTCAACGCCGGCGGTCAGCGGTACTGCATGAACTCCGCCGCGCTGCGCTTCGTCCCGGTCGCAGAGCTCGAGGCGCAGGGCTACGGCGAGTACCGGTCCCTGTTCGAGGCCACCAGTACCGAGGAGCCCGCATCATGACCAGCGGAATTCACGACAGCGGAGAGATCACCCGCAGGCCGGGTACCGAAACCGCGGTTCTCGCAGGCGGGTGCTTCTGGGGTATGGAGGATCTCATCCGCAGGCAGCGCGGCGTGCTCGACACACGTGTCGGGTACACCGGCGGCCAGAACGATCACGCGACGTACCGCAACCACCCCGGGCACGCAGAGGCGGTCGAGATCGTTTTCGACCCGGCGCGGACGACGTACCGCGACATCCTGTCGTTCTTCTTCCAGATCCATGACCCGTCGACGCTGAACCGGCAGGGTAACGATGTCGGCACCAGCTACCGTTCGGCGATCTTTCCGCTCACCCCGGAGCAGGAGAAGGTGGCCCGCGAGACGATCGCGGACGTTGATGCTTCAGGGCTGTGGCCGGGCAAGGCGTTGACGACGATCGAGCCCGCGGGCCCGTTCTGGGAGGCCGAGCCCGAGCACCAGGACTACCTGATCAAGTACCCGGCTGGGTATACGTGCCACTTCGCACGTCCGAACTGGGTTCTTCCACGCCGCGCCACCGCCTGAGTGTCTGACCCCGAGGGCGTGTCCATCGATGAGCGATGGACACGCCCTCACTGCTGTGCTCTTCGCACAGTAAGCATGCGTGCGTCGGTGGCCACCAATGCATCGAAGGCAAGTCGATGACGGAAGGCGATGGGCGCGATGCGTGACGTATTACAGGGGATTCAGGCGGAGGACGGCGCGGCGGTTGCGGCTGTCGATATCCCGAAGGCGGTGACTGCCGGCCGGTTGGTGTACGGCGACGGCGCGACTCAGGTCTTCGCGAGCGACGGCAAGACGACCTATACCGAACGCGGCGGCGACAGCGCCGGCGAGTGGTATGTCGACGACCAGGACAGGTTCTGCTCGTTCTGGCCGCCGTCCTATCGAGCCTGCTATGCGCTGCGCTGGATGGTCGATGGCGCACGGATCGTCGGACTCAGGTTCACCGGGCTCAACGACGGCGTGACGTTCGAAGGTCACTACGAATAGCGTTCGCGACCAGGGTCTGCAGAGCGGGAATCACGTCCGTCTCGAACCATGGGTTCTTGGCCTGCCAGCGGAAGTTCAGAGGTGAGGGATGGACGAGCGGGATCCGGTCCGGAGCGTAGTCCCGATAGGCGCGGACGGTCTCGGTGAGGTTCTTCTTGGCGCTGGTTCCCAGGTAATACTTCTGGGCGTAGCTCCCGATGAGAACCGTGAGACGGACAGCCGGCATCAGCTGCAGGATTCTCGGGTGCCACAGTGACGAGAACGGCGGGCGCGGTGGGAGATCACCGTGTGCGCCCTTGCCCGGGTAGTAGAAGTCCATCGGCAGCAGGGCGATCGTGTCCGGGTCGTAGAACTGAGCGTCGGTGACGCCCAGCCACCGCCGCAGTTTGATGCCGCTGGCATCGTTCCACGGGATCTGACTCTCCTGAGCCTGCCGGCCGGGCGCCTGACCGATGACAACGATCCTCGACCGCGGTGACGCGGAGTAGATCGGCTCGTACCCGCGTTCCGTCGCCCACGCGTTCGAGGCGTGGTTCCGGATCTCTTCACGTACTACTGCGAGTTCGTCCATGCGGATCTCGATTCGTGGGGGAGTAAGGGTGGCGCAGGCCCGCGACACCGTCAAGCTGTGATCAATGACGAGGTCGCCGTACGGCGGATCCCGATGCAGATTCGTGTCGGCGGATCGCTAATAGGACGATATAGACCCGTTCTGCGGTGGTGGGCTGATCCGAATCCGTCTGTAGACCTATCGGTTGAGACGATTGGACTGACCTGCGAATGGACCGTATCGTCCATGTTACCCTTTCATCGGTCAGCACGGATGTGCCGGACCTGTGGTCATTACAGTGCGTTGGTCGCGGGAGATTCCAGTGAAGAGAGAGAGTTCCGAGTCCTTGACGCAGGTGCGGGTCGTCTCTCCAGAGGTCGCGGGGGAGAACCAGATCTGGGTCCGCGATCTGAGCGGCGGCGGAGATCAGCGTGAAGTCGCGAGTCGTCGCTTGTACGAAGTTCTCCTGCGGGCCGCAAGGTCGGAGGCCGCGCGGCGTGCTGCCCGACTGCGGCTCGCCGGCCCGGAGTTGGACGACATCGCGCACCAGGCAGCCGCGGATGCCCTCCTGACGATTTGCGGCAAGGTCAGCACGTTCCGTGGCGACTGCAAGTTCACCACCTGGGCGTACAAGTTCGTGATCTTCGACGTAGCCGCCAAGATCAACCGGCACTTCTGGCAGCGGGCGAACGTTGCGTTCGACGACGAGGATTGGGAGCGTCTTCCGGCCCGACTCGGCATCGAACCTGAGTCGCATGCCGAGAGCCGGGATCTGATGAACGCCGTGCATCGTGCCGTCGACGAGAAGCTGACGGCCAAGCAGCGGGTGGTCTTCGTTGCTCTCGTACTGAACGGAATGCCGACGGATGTACTCGCCGATCAGCTCGGAGCGACGCACAACGCGATCTACAAGATGATGTTCGACGCCCGCCGCAAGCTGCGGATCGCCCTGGTCGAAGCCGGCTACCTGGCGGAGCAACAGATCGCGTGAGCAGCCTCGGCGGACGGGGAGAACGCGAGCAACGCTACGAGTTCGACTCAGACGGGTCGGGTATCACCGGTCTACTCGACGGTTACTCGCGTGGTGTCGAAGGCGACATAGCCGGTGAAGTCGTGTCCGACGTTCTCTATCGCCGATCGCTTGGGATGCGGATAACACCACGCCGCGTCAACGTACTCGTGATGCGGCGTCTCCACGCTGTAGTAGCGAGCCTGCCCCTTCCAAGGGCAGACATAGGGGGTCGGGCTCTCTTTCAAGGACCCGATGGTCAGCGATTCCGGAGGGAAATAGCGACTCCCCTCGATCGTGACGGTGTGTTCGGCGGTTGCGTCGGCGATGAGAACGCCGTCGATCGATGCGCGCACTGTCTTCCTCTCAGTCGAGACTTTCGCAGATTCTGTGTCCGGTCCGAGCCTCGGCCTTACCGGCCGCGACAGTCGCCAGTGCCGTCGATCCTCGCGAGCCCGTCCTCGACCGTCGGACGGACTTCCCATGGCGGCATCAGCACCACTCCTTGACGATCTCGTCGTAGAAGGTGTTGATCTCGTCGGCGATCTGTTGCAGGCAGTCCTCCAGCGCGAAGTGTCCGGAGTCGAGGCGGACCAGTTTCGCGTCAGGGAGATCGCGGAGGTAGGCCTCTCCGCCGGCAGGGGTGAAGAAGATGTCGCCCTGCCCCCAGCAAATCAGCGTTCTGGGCTGGTCACGGCGCAGCCGCGCCTGCCAGGCCGGGTACATGGCGGCGTTCGTCCGGTAGTCGTAGAACAGATCCAGTTGCGCGCGGCGCGCATTCGGCCGGGTGAGGAAGTGCAGGTCGAGGTTCCAGTTGTCCGGGCTGATCCTCGCCGGATCGCGGTGTCCGGTCAGGTAGATGGCCTTTACCGTCTCCGGCTCGAGCACGACGTCGATCGGCGTTTCGGTCTCGGCGTTGCGGTCGGTCCAGAGGCCGTTGCGCATCCCGTCCCAGAGCTCGGCGAACCCTTCCTCGTAGACATTGGCGTTCTGGATGACCTGCCACCGCAGCCAGTCCGGATGAAGCGAGATCAGCCGGTTGCCGACAGGGCCGCCGTGATCCTGCATGTACAGCCCCATCGGTCCGGTGAAGTCGATGGCGAGCAACGTCTCGTCGACGATCTCTGCGAGGTGGTCGAAGGTGTAGTCCCAGCCGGCAGGATCCGGCAGCTCGGTGTTCCCGAAGCCGGGATAGTCGATCGAGACCAGGTGGAACCTGTCGTCCAGCGCCGGCATCAGGTTCCGGAACTGGTGGGACGAGGAGGGGAATCCACCCAGCAGTAGGAGTTTCGGTGCTCCCGGCTTACCCGCTTCGCGGTAGAAGACCTCGAGCCCGCCGGCGGACACGGTCCGAAAACTCGTCATGGGCACTCCACACTCATTCCAGCCGGATGTGATCGAGCGCGCGTTCGGCGGCGGTATCGATCCAGATCACCCGACCGGTCCGGCGGCTGCACTCGTACGAGTTGGCCGCCGGTACAGATCGGTTTCTTACTTGACAGTCCTGACAATGCGGTGCGGAGCCCGGTTCGGTCGTTAGTTGCGGCCGGCCATGACGCCGCCGTCGACGTTCAGGATTGCTCCGGTGATCCAGCTGGCCTCCGGGGAGAGGAGGAAGACGATCGAGGAGGCGATGTCCTGGGCGGTTCCGACTCGCCCGAGGGGGTGGAAGCCGTCGAAGCTCTTCACGGTCTCCTCGAGTTTGTCGGCCGGGATGAATCCCTCGTACAGCGGCGTGGCCACCACTGCGGGCGCGACCGCGTTGACGCGAATGCCGTCGGCCGCCAGTTCCATGGCCAGATTGTGCGTCAGCGCATGCAGGCCGGCCTTCGCCATCGAGTACGCGGTCGCCGGCGTCGCCGCGATCGCCTGGTGGGCCCACATGCTGCCGATGTTGACGATCGCGCCACCAGAGCCCGCGGCCTTCATTCCCCGTACGACGGTCTGGGTGAGGAAGAACGTGGCCCGGCTCAGCTCCAGGTAGGCGTCGTAGTCCTCCTGGCTGTAGTCGAGGAATCCCCCGGGGATGAAGAAGCCGGCCGCGTTGACCAGCAGCGTGGCATCGGGGTGTTCCGCGGCGAGCTGCTCCTGCACGTCCTCGACCTGCTTGCGGTCGGCCAGGTCCGCGGTGATGCCCCAGGCTTCGCTCTTCTTGCCGAGTTCGGCGACCGTCTCGTCGACCTTGTCCTGCTGACGCCCGACGATGACTGCCTTGCCGCCTCGCCCGACAACGTTCACTGCGGTTTGCCGGCCCATACCGCTGCTTCCACCGACCACGATGAGCTTGCGGCCTTCGAAGTACCCACTCATGAGCTTCTCCTCGATCCGTACCGGGCCGGAGTAGCCCGGACTGTCCCTACTTGTGTGCCGATCGAGGATCCGGCCTTACCGCTTTTCAGGATCCTGATCTGTTGGATCGGGGTCGTCGGCGGTCCCGAACAGGTAATGGGAGAAGGCCGAATGCTGATTCGCGGGCTCCGCCGGTTCGGTCGGAAGCCCGCGCCCCTCCAGCTCGTCCCAGGTCGAGTCGGCGATGCGCCACAGCTGACGTGCCAGTCGTCCGGCGACACCGGCGTGCGGCGAGTTCGGGTGCGGTCGCGTCGGCGAACTCCACTGCCGTTGCGCCAGAGTCCGGGCCATGTCATTGGCCTGGTCGGCGCCATGGAGCCGCTCGAGGCCGGACACGATCCGCGCCTCGGTCGATTCGTGCTCGGTCAGCAGACGTTCGGCTTCTTGCCAGGTTTCGGCTGCGCTGAGATTCAGGAAGCGCGCGTCGCCGTACGCCCTGCCTTTGAGTACTCTCAGCGCCTGCTCGAACTGTCTCAGATTGTGGAGCAGAACCGCGGCGTCGTCACCGGAGGACGTCCTGGCGGCGGTGAGCAGTACGTCGGCGACGGCCGCGGCGTGTTGCGCGGCTACGGCCGCGAACTGGTCCGTGGTACGGCGCCGTTCGAATCCGTCGAGGTTCGGATCTTGGGAGCGCGCGGCGAGTTCTCTGAGTCTGGAGTGCTGCACGTGCACGAACTGCTGCAGCGGGGCGTGCTGCCTCCGGCCCGCCGGCATCGGTGGGTGCTCCGGATCGAGCACCACGGCGTACTCCGGATTGCCCTGAAGGAAACGCTCGACCGCGGGACAGTAGTTCGTGACCCGGACGCCCGTGGTGACGAGGTCGTCGAGGACCGCCTTGATCAGCGCCGTACTGAGTCCACGGCCACGCTGATCAGCCGCGATCTCGGTATGCCCCAGGACACGCCGCCGGCCCAGGAGCCGGAAGTCGAGGGTTCCAACCGTCGTCCCTGCGGCGAGTAACTCGTACCTTCGCAGCTCATCGTTCTCGACCACGGTCAGGTCACGCCCGGCGTCCTTCGCCAGTGTTCTCATGAGTCGATCTCGTCGGGCTCGAGCGGTTCGTCGTCCACGACGTGGATCGCGGCTTCCTCGGCGCTCGCGGCACCTCCGTCGATCCCGACGTCGGCGGCCACGAGCTCTTCCTCCAGATCGAAGTGCGAGCCCTCGTCCGGGGCCACCAACCGGCCGGCGCGGTCCCGGCCGATCTCCGGGCCGTCGACATCCTCCAACGGCACGGCGTACGGATCGATGTCCGGTTCCTCCTGGGCGAGCCGCTGCTCGAAGGTCTCACCGCGTAACGCCTCCGCCGCAGTCGTACCGAAACCTTCGCCGGCCGACCACTTCTCCGGTGGTGAATAGCCCTCGTCGAGCAGGTCGGAGACCCCACGCCCGTCGAGCGTGTCGGAGAACTGCAGCTGGTCCTCGTCGTCCACGCTGTAACTGCCGTAATACTCCCGACTGACCTCACTCATTCGTCCTCCTACCGCCCGACCGGCGACATGCCGGCTCCTCACGGGGTTGGTAGCGGCCAGAGCAGTGGTACTTACCCTCAAGCCGGGATCAGACTGCGCTGCCCCGTGCCTGGGCGGGCCATCGTTGCCGGCGTCAACACCAGTCTTCGGCATTAGCCGCACTCAGCCGAGGCATGCTACTCAGGGGTATCCTGTCGCGATGGTGGAGCGTCGTTCGTCGTTGGCCGGTCCCGATAAGCTCGTCATGTGCCCGAGACCGTGAACGAGCTCGATCGCCGCCTGACCGCCCGCGGCGCGGCCACCAGAGCCCGGATCGTTGCCGCTGCCGATGAGCTGATGGCCCTCAAGGGCGCGGCGGCGACCACGCTCGACGACGTGACGGCGGCGAGCGGGACGAGCAAGTCACAGTTCTACCGGCACTTCAGCGACAAGTCCGCCTTGGTCCAGGCGGTGATCGCGCTGCGCGGCAGCCGGGTGCTCGAGCGCGAGGAACAGTACTTCCGCAGGGTCGACTCGTTCAGTGGCCTCGAACGCTGGTGCCGGGCCATCCTCCAGCGAGTCACAGCTCGCCGTGGCGCGTTGGGCTGCGAACTGGGTGCGCTGTCGACCGAGCTCTCCGACCATGACGAGGCGGCCCGTATCGATCTCGACGCGCACCTGACGTCCTGGATCTCCCTGCTGACCGATGCGCTGGAGCGGATGAAGACCAACGGCACACTGACCGCGGACGCCGACCCGCGGAAGCTGGCGACCGGCATCATGGCGGCGCTTCAAGGCGGATACGTCCTCGCCCAGGCGGCTCGTGACCCCGCACCGATGGAGGTCGCGCTCACACTGGCAATGGACTCGGTCCGCGCGCACGCCACGACGCCCACCGAATAGCCCGGGTCGGTGGCTTGCTCCCTGCACCACTGATCTTCAGCGGTTGGCGAAGGAATCGATACGGTCCAGCGCCATGTCCAGCGCGTCGGCCATCAGCTCAGGGTTGTGCCGGTTCTGGGCAAGGATGTATCCGCCCTGCAGAGCGGCGAGCAGACCGGTCCCGAGTTTGCGCGGGTCGATGTCGCTCCTGAGGACGCCGAGATCACGCAGCCGGGTCAAGGCCTCGACGAGCAGTCGTTGCCAGTTCTCGAACGCTGCGGCCAGTGCCGTACGGGACCGTTCGTCGTTGTCGGACAGCTCGCTGGACATGGCACCGAGCGCGCAACCGTACGAGCCGTCGTGAAGCATGTTCGACTGAACGAGCGCGTCGCGCCACCGTCGTAACCCGGACAGATTGCGGACACCCTTCAGGTGGCCTGCTTCGCGGGCGAGCACCGATTGCGACTGTACGTCGATCACGGCGTGAATCAGCGCGGTCTTGTCCGGGAAGTGGTCGTACAGCTGCGACTTACTGGTGCTGCTCGCCGCCCGTACGTCATCGAGCGTGGTCGAGCCGACGCCCTTGATGTAGAAAAGCCTGGCGGCCGAGTCGAGGATCCGCTCGCGAGTCTGCAGGCCTCGTTCGGTCCGGGCAGCCGTTGCTTCGGGAGCGTTCAGCTTGTCGTGGTCCGGCATGGTCGGCAGGTCCTTCCGTCAGGACGTCTGGTGGGCGGCACGAGCCGCGCTGAGGAGGTCGCGGTACTGCGGGTTCTTCTGGACGAACCGGTCGACGACCGGGCAGTAGTTGGACACCGCGACGGATCTCGTGCGGATGTCGTCGAGTGCGCGGCCCACCAGCGTCCATGAAAGTCCTCGGCCGCGGTAGGCCGGTTCGATCACGGTGTGGGTGATCGACAGCCGAGAGCCGATCACGTGGTACACGAGGAGTCCGGCCTGCTCACCGTCGACGAGCAGCTCGTAGTACTCGTCGTCGGGATGGTGGACCACGCTCACTGCCGGCGCGCCGCCGACGTTCTCCAGACTTCGGGCGTCGTCGGCTGACTGTGGCGGCATGCTGTCTGCGCTGTCGATCGTCATCAAGTCGGCGATAGGAGCAAGCCAGCCTGCCTCGAATGCTTCGGTGGGCAGACTGGCCTGCCAGGTCAGGCCCGATCCTGCGTGATTGCGAAAGTGCAGGACGAGCCGCCATGCCCCCTCCGTGTCGTGATGTCCCGCCGCTGTGCGTAGGTGGACTCGCACACTGGTCGGAAGCGAGCTGAGGATCAACGGCTGTGTCCGCAACGGCAGGACCGTTCGGTCGTCTTCTGACCGCACGCCGTCCAGATCACCCGCCCGCTCGGTGCTCCAGTTCGCCAGCACCACATCCATCTCGGGATCGCCGAGCAATCCTGCGGTGACACTGAAGTCGACAGGCCGGCCGCCGGCGATCCATTGCCCGGAGACGCCGGCCGCCGTCAGCTCGCCACCGGAGAGATAGAAGCCCGTTCCATCGGGCCGAAGAACCTGATCAGTCATCGCTGCTTCCTGTGCTGTGGTTGGCGTCCCGCCGCCATTAGTGGACTATATCGTCCATCAATGGATTAATGTATCGCGGTTGGCTCAGGTCGGCCATCGGCGAACCGCCACCATACTTGCGGGTTGAAGACTGGACCGATCGGGCCTCTTTCGGTCATTGGACGGCCGTCATTGGACGGCTGGAGCGCGGAATCACTCAGACGACAGGATGGTGGAGATGGCAGTGATCGCTGAAAGCGAGCGGCTCGCGATTCGGGACTGGACGGAAGCAGACGCGACGGCAGCCCTGGAGATCGGTCGGCGAGACCGACAAGTACTACGGCCTGCCGATGCAGATCTACCGCATCCGTGCGGCCGAACTCGGATGAGTGGAGGCGGCGTCAGCTTTGGCCGGCGGCTTTTGCCTGCGCTGCTTCGGCGGTGGCGCGGTCGGGGTAGCCCGGGTGCCTCGGGTCGAGCAGATCGGCGTACGTCGTAGTACGCGAGAGGTAGTCGGCCACGAAGGGACAGATTGCGGTGATCGTGCCCTCGCGGGTGCGGACCTCGTCGAGCACTCGCCGTACCATGGCGCCGGCCACGCCCTGGTGCTGATGAGTCGGTTCGACTTCGGTGTGCCGGAGTGCGTACCGATTGGGCCTCAGACGGGTGTAGTAGAGCCATCCGACCAGATCGCCATCGCGGTAGAGCTCGAAGCGGCTTTGCTCGGTGTTGTCGATCAGCTCCTCGGCCGCCGACGCCTGTTCTTCGTTGCTCATCAACTCAGCCTTTCACACCATAGGTCTGCGGATTACGTGCGGCGAAGGCGGTGAACAGCGTGGCGATGAGCGCGAGTCCGCCGTACCCGAGGGAAATGTGTGGCACGGAGAGGATGCCGGAGAGTCGGGCGGAGATGAGGCTGGGAACGGTCGCGCCGCTGTAGCTGAGCAGATAGACCACCGCAAAGATCGGTGCCCGGTCTGAAAGGGTGCTGCCGTACAGCAGACCTCGGGTGGCCGCGCTGATGGCGATGCCTTGACTGGTCCCTCCGACAACGGTTGCGGCGATGAACAGGACCAGCGTTCCGGTGGCGATCGCCGTGATGATGCCGATCCACCCGACCAGGAAGGTGATCATGCCGAGGCGTTGCGCTGCTGCCGGTGAGAACCGGCCGCCGAGGGGAGCGCCCAGGGCACTGGTGCCCATGTACGCGGCGAACACCAAGCCGAGGATGAGTGAGTTGTCGGTGTGCAGTTGGTCCTCGATCAGCGCGGGCACGAAGGCCTGGTAGAAGGCGCCGGTCGCCCAGGTGGCCAGGAACACGGCGGCCGCGACGGGCAGCAGATGACTGACACGGACCGGTAGGCGAACGTTCGGGCGCAGTGATCGCCAACCGCCCGGTGTCGAGGTCACGGTCTCGGGGCTGATCGCGACGAGCGCGGCGGACAGCAGAAGCAGGCCGATGACAACCAGGTAGATGAGGTCACGTGGCCACGGCCCGAACTGGACCAAGGCGCCGGACGCGATGGCCCCGACTGCCAGTCCGAGCATGACTGTCTGGCTGGAAGCAACGGAGGTCAGCCAGGCCGGCCGGGTCGGCGCAGCGTCGACGATGTAGGCGGTGAGGGTGCTGCTTCCCAGCCCGGCGCCGAGGCCCATCAGGAGCCGGCCGGCAATCAGGATGCCGATGTCGTGCACGTTCAAGAGCAGTAGGCAAGCCAGTACGATAAGTCCGAGGCCGGCGATCGCGAGCGGCCGTCGGCCCACATGGTTGGACAGTCGTCCCAGGACCAACAGTGTGCTGAGAGTTGCGGCGGAGTAGGCGACGACGGTCAGCGAGATGTCGGCGCTGGTGAACCCTTCCTCGGCGCGATAGATGTTGAAAAGCGGGATCGTCGACCCCACCGCGGAGAACATCGCCACCAGGGCGATCACCGCGGAGACGAACGCCAGCGTGAGCGTCCTGTCCCGGCGGTGCAGATTGATCATCGGTGCCACGTCGTGCATCGAGCCGTGCCTCTCTCTCCAGGTCGATTGCCCCGCGCCAAGCAGTACCGCTATGGCGTCCTGATACCTCTGATCAGCGTCGATCCCGTCGTGCTGTCTTACCGGCAGTGGCGGAGGAACGAGTTGTGCGTGTCGGTAAGACGTCCTGGCGGACCGACACTCATCGCTTGCCCGACACACCTATGACCACCAGCGGACCGGACACACAACGGGGCAGGAAATGAGCGCCACCAAGCCGGCGGAGGACCTGGCGATCCTCGAACGACACGATGCTTGCCGGCGGCACGGAACAGGAAGCGCTGTACACGGACGCGTATCAGAAGCGCGAGGGCACCTGGCCTGCGTGTCAGCGTGTGCGATCGCTCCGGGCACCTGACCAGGAATGCCTCGCGGTCAGACCGCCAGCCACCACGATCTCATGCCCGGTGACATACGCCGCTCCGTCCGAGGCCAGGAACGCGACGGCTGACGCCGCCGCCCCACCGAGCCGCTCGTAGCGCCTCCGGCATGGTGCAACGCGGGTAGGTCCGACCGTGTCCAGCTGGCGAGGTGATCAGTATGAGCTCACTTGGTCCAAGTCAGTTGGCTGGAGCCGCCCGCTAGACGGCCGTCGTTCTTGTCCTCGGATGCGGTGTTTCCCAAGACAGTTCACCCGTCTGTGGGGGCTCGAGGTTTCGGCCCGACCGACGAAGCACGATCGGGATTCGACCACCAGATACCGAACTACTTCGTATTCGACGCTCTCGTCCGCTTCCGCAGGCCGGCGGTGATCCCCGCGATCGCGATAACTTCGCGACCTCTTCTTGCATCACATCGTGCGGATACTTTCGACACGATGTGGAGGGTGATGACTATGAAGGACTCGAGGTCGCGGTGGGCCGGCGTACTGCCACTGGCCGCACTGCTGGCGGCAGGCCTCGGCGCCGGCCCGGCGAGCGCCTCGCCGGTGGTGGCGCCGGCCGGGGCTCAGCAGGTGACCGCCGCGTGCAAGATGTCGGTGGGTTCGGTGACTGATGCGGGCGATCACTACATCCGCGAGTACACGGCGACCAGTCCGCCGTCGATGACGGGTGAGACGCGCGGTCTTCTGGCGACGGTCCTGGATGCCGGGATGGCTGGTTCTATGGTGAAGGAGCCGGTGGCCGCGGGTTCGCGGTACTCCGGCTGGATGGTCTTCGGCAACGTCATGTGGGCCGTGAGCTACGAGGTCGACGCGCAGAACAAGCCGATCGCGGGTACGACCAAGACGGCCCGGGTCGGCGGCGGCTGGGACGGGTACAGCTATTTCGAGACCTCTCGCACCACCACGCGGACGAATCAGTACGCACTCCGCTCGGACGGCACGCTGTTGCGGTGGACGATGAGCGGCAGTACGTGGGCTGCGAAGGTCAGCGCCCCTGGCTTCTCGTCGGTCCGGGCGATGGCCCTGATCAGCCAGACCTCCGCGTACGACACGTTCCTGGCCACGACCCGCGGTGGCGCCCTGTATTCGGTCCGCGTGCCGACGACCGGCGCGTTCAAGCCGGTGGTGAGGCTGGTGGGGGCGGCGGGGAGCCGGTGGGAGAAGCCCATCAACCTGGTCGCGGAGCGCTGCGGCCAGTACGGCACCTTGCTGGTCGGCATCGACCGCAACGGCCAGAACGCCGAGATGTTCGCGATCGGCCATGTCAACGGCACCGCGACCGTCATCAACGAACTCCACTGGGTCGAGGCTGAGTTCGCCGACCCGGTCTACTTCCGGATGACCGGCCGCCCGGATCTGACCCCGCCGCTCAACGGCGAGTAGACGGCAGACGGCCGCGACAGTCGCGTGATGCCGGAGCGGTGGCCGGGCTCGGCTATGGCGCCATCAGTCGGCGATGATCGCGATGTCGGGGGTGAGGCGGGGGAAGCGGTCGAGGACCAGGGGGTCGTGACCGGGGACGATGTGGTCGGGGGAGTCGGCGATTTGCTTGATGCGGTCGAAGGCGGCGTACGTGCCGGTCGTGGTGGACAGGATCGGGAACGGGCGGTCGTCCTCGATGTTCTCGTAGAAGTGGCTCGCGTCAGAGGCCAGGACGATGCTGCCGATGGCAGTTTGTAGGCGTACCACTTGCATTCCTTCGGTGTGACCGCCGACGAGGTGGACACTGAGACCGGGCACGATCGTCGCATCTCCGGTAGTCAGCACCACACGACCGTGTGCCTCGGCGGATTGCAGGTGTGCGAGGTCGTCGTCCTCGATGAGCCAGCTTTCTCTGAGGATCCGGGTCGCCCACGGGGAGGTCCAATAGTCGATCTCAGTTTCCTGTATCACGTAGGTCGCGTTCTCGAAGTCGCGCGCCGTGCCCGTGTGGTCGTAGTGCAGGTGTGTCAGTACGACGTGATCCACCGCGTCGGCGGTGACGTCGAGAGCGGCCAACGCGGCTACCGGCGTCGTCCGGTAACGCAGGCCCGCGATCGCGGCGGCGCGATCTGGCCCGATTCCGGTGTCGATGACGACGGTGTGCTGATCGGAGATCGCGAGCCAGATGTAGTACGCCGTCGTATGCGGCTCGCCGGCGCGAGCGTCGTACCCGTGGAAGTGCTCGCCGCGGAACGCGTCACGTTCGGCGAAGCGAATGGCGTAGACCCGGAACCGGCTCACGCGGCGACCTCGACCGGCCGTCCGAGATTCTCCGTACGGACCCGGTAGGTTTCCTTGCCGGTGGCAACCGCGACGATGTTCATCAGGCAGAAGATCGCGGTGATCACCGAGACACCGAGCCAGCTGCCCTGGCCGGTGCCCGCGATCGCGGTTGCCACGGCCGGCGCGAACCCGGAGATTGCGAAGCCGATCTGCGTCCCGATCGCCATGCCGGACAGTCGCACCCGGGTCGGGAACATCTCGCCGTAGAACGACGGCCAGACCGCGGCCGTTGCGCTGTAGACCATCCCGAACGTGACGATGCCGAAGAGAAAGATGAGCGCGTACGTCCCGGTCGAGATCGACCACAGGTAGCCGAACGTCAGCACCGCGCTGCCTACCGAACCGCAGATGAAGACCGGCTTGCGGCCGATTCGGTCCGACAGATTCGCCCACAGCGGGATCGTGATGACCGCGGCCACGTTGGCCAGTACGCCGACCCAGAGCATCGGAGTGCGATCGAGATCCATCGTGTTCACGGCGTACGAGAGGGCGTGGACGGTGAAGATCGTGCTGACGGAGGCGATCAGTGCGGCAGCGGTCACCCGGACGACGTCGCGCCAGTGGTCGCTGAACAGTACGGCGATCGGCAGTTTGGCGACCGTACTGGTGGCGACCTCCTGCTCGAACAGCGGCGTCTCCTCGAGCGATCGGCGGATGATCAGTCCGACCACCGCAACGACGATGCTGAACCAGAACGGCACCCGCCAGCCCCAGCTCAGCAACTGTTCCTCGGGCAGTACCGCGATGGGCAGGAAGATCGCGGTCGCGATGATCTGTCCGGCCTGGGTGCCGTTGAGCGTGAAGCTGGTGTAGTACGCACGGCGTGTCGCGGGCGCGTGCTCCAAGGTCATGGAATTGGCGCCGGCCTGTTCGCCCGACACGGAGAACCCTTGCAGCAGGCGGAGAACGACGAGCAGGACCGGAGCGAGTACGCCGACCTGGTCGTAGCTGGGCAGGCAACCGACGAGGAAGGTCGACGTACCCATCATCACCAGCGTGGTCACCAGGACACGCTTGCGCCCGAACCGGTCCCCGACGTGCCCGAGGACGAAGGCGCCGACCGGACGGGCGAGATAGCCGACTCCGAAGGTGGCCAGCGCGAGCAATGTCCCGGTCGCGGGCTCGGAGGACGGGAAGAAGACCTTGCCGAACACCAGCGCCGCGGCGGTGCCGTAGATGAAGAAGTCGTAGTACTCGAGTGCGCTGCCGATCCAGGCGGCGACCGCCGCCTTGCGTGGTTTGCCTTCTGTCGTCACGGTGACTCCCGAGGTGGAGAGGGCGGGCCCGTTTCGGGACGCTAACTCACTAGTTCGTACATTACAAGGGTAGAGTGGAGGAGAGGATTCCGTCCGGAGAAGGAGATGCCGATGAAGTCATACCTGATCGGATTGGTCGGTTCCGGCATCGAGCCCTCGCTGAGCCCGGCGCTGCACGAGGCCGAGGCCGCAGCCCTTGGCTTGCGGTACGTCTACCGGCTGCTGGACTCCGACGTACTCGAGGGCGATCTGGGTGAGCTGGTCAGAACCGCACGTCGCCTCGGGTACGACGGACTCAACGTCACCCATCCGTACAAGCAAGCCGTCATCGCGCACCTGGACGAGCTGTCCGATGACGCGGCCGAGCTGGGTGCGGTGAACACCGTCGTGTATTCCGGCGACGGGGCTGTCGGCTACAACACGGACTGGACGGGCTTTGCCGGGTCCTTCACCGAGGGACTGCCTGACGTGCCGATGCGCCGGATCGTCCAGCTCGGAGCCGGTGGAGCGGGCGCCGCAGTGGCGTATGCACTGCTGAGCCTTGGCGCCGGGCAACTGACGATCGTCGACAGCGAGGCGCAGCGAGCGGTGGAGCTCGCTGACCGGCTGGCGGATCGGCGGGTATTCCACGCGAGTCAGGACGGCCTGGCGGATCTTGTGGCGAACGCCGACGGGTTGGTCAACGCCAGTCCGATCGGGATGGCGCAGTACCCCGGCGTGCCGCTGCCCGAGGCGTTGCTTCGGCGGGAGTTGTGGGTCGCCGACATCGTCTACCGGCCGCTGGAGACCGAGCTGCTCCGCCGTGCCCGCGCGGCGGGCTGCCGGACACTCGACGGTGGCGGGATGGCGGTTCTGCAGGCGGCGCACGCCCTCGAACTCTTCACCGGTCGTACGCCGGACACCAGCAGGATGCTCACCCACTTGAAGGAGCTGGCCAATGCGTGAGGCGTGCGGTGCTGCGCGATCCGGGCGCGGGTCCTCCCTATGATGAGGCCCATGGCTACTACGGAGCGCCGGCGCGACGCCGAGCGCACCAAGGCGGAAATCCTGGAGGTCGCGCAGCGGGAGTTCGCCCGCAAGGGCTACGCGGGTGCTCGGGTCGACGAGATCGCCGAGATGATGCGCACGACCAAGCGGATGATCTACTACTACTTCAGTAGCAAGGAGCAGTTGTTCATCGCCGTACTGGAGAAGGCGTACTCCGATGTCCGGGCAGTCGAGCAGGAAGTCGACGTTACCCACCTGGACCCGGTCGAGGCGATCCGTACTCTGGCCGAGCTGACCTTCGACCACCACGACGCGCACCGGGACTTCATCAAGCTGGTCGCGATCGAGAACATCCATCAGGCCGACCACATCCGCAAGTCCGAGGTGCTGGCCAATCTGGGTACGCCGGTGCTCGATCTGATCGAGCCGATCCTGGCGGCCGGTAAGGCGAGCGGCGACTTCGTCACCGAGGCCGACGCCGTCGACGTCCACATCATGATCAGCTCGTTCTGCTTCTTCCGCGTGTCCAATGCGCACACGTTCGGCGCGCTTTTCGGACGCGACATGACGGCTCCCGAGAACCGTGCGAAGCTCCGCACGATGGTCGGCGAGATGGTCGTCGCCTACCTGCGCGGCGTCGGCGCCCGAGACTGACCGGCAGGATTCGGAACGTGAGCTACCCGCCGATCGGGGCGTGTTCGGCTGTCTGGATCGTCAGGAATGCATCCCGCGCGGTGATGAAGCCGTCGCGCAGGTTCTGTTCGGTGACGTCGCGGACCTTGGCGACGTACGACCGGTGGGACGGGGACAGCTCCGCAAGGGTCGTCTGATCGAAGGGGATCCAGCTTCCGCTCTGGCGGCACGGAAAGGAGGTCAGAGGCCCAGGTAGATGCGCCTCACTTGGGGGTCGTGCCGGAGGTCGTGGGAGGTGCCGGTGGTGGCGATCTCACCGTTCTCCATGACGAGGCAGGTGGTGGTGACTTCGAAGGTGAGCTTGGCGTTCTGTTCGACCAGGACGATGGCGAGGCCGTCCGCGTTGAGTCGGGTGAGGACGGCGGCGATCTCGGCGACCAGGATGGGGGACAGGCCCATCGACGGTTCGTCCAGCAGCATGACCTTGGGCCGGCACATCAATGCGCGGCCGACGGCGAGCATCTGCTGCTGGCCGCCGGACAACGTCCCCGCCAGCCGATGACGCATATCGGCGAGGACAGGGAAGAGGTCGTAGACCTCGGCGATCGCGGTGTTCTTCCAGCTTCGGCTGTAGGCGCCGAGCAGAAGATTCTTCTCGACCGGCAACCCGGAGAAGACGTGCCGGCCTTCGGGTACGTAGCCGATGCCCCGCCGGACCAGAGTATGCGGCGCGGCGCGCAGCAGGTCGTCGTCACCGAAGCGGATCGCACTCGCGTCGCGCGGCGCGAGACCCATGATCGCCTTCAAGGTGGACGTCTTGCCGGCCCCATTGGCGCCGATGATGCCGAGCGATTGGCCCGCTTCGACGGCGAAGGTCACGTTGTGCACGGCGCGGACACCGCCGTAGTGGACCGACAAGCCGTCAACGGTCAGCGTGCTCATGCTCGGCCTCCCTGTCCGTGTCGTCCTCGGTCGGCGCGGCCATCGAGTCGCCGAGGTAGGCCTCGACCACGCGTGGATCGACGGCCACCTCGTCGGGTGTGCCGTCGGCGATGACCCGGCCGCCGGACAGCACGGTGACGTGATCGCACAGCGACATCACCAGGCCCATGTTGTGTTCGATCACCACCACCGTGACGCCGGAGTCGCGGATGGACCGGACGATCTCGGCGAGTTGGCGCACCTCGTCGCCATTGAGTCCCGCGGCCGGTTCGTCGAGCAGCAGGAGCGACGGCCGCATCGCCATTGCCCGGGCGATCTCGATCCGGCGCTGGATCCCGTACGGCAACGACCGCGGCACAACGTCGGCGAAGCCGGTCAGCCCGAACCGCCCGAGTACGTCGTCCGCCCTCGAACGCAGGCCGCGGTCGTACGTCGACACCGTCCACGGCAGCGCCAGATACCGCCAGATCCACGAGGTCCGGGTGCGGTCGGCCGCAACCAGGATGTTGTCCCGGACCGTCAGGTCCTCGAACAGCCGCAGGTTCTGGAATGTTCGCGCGACCCCTTTCAGCGACAGCCGGTACGGCGCCGCGCCGGTGACGAATGTCCCAGCCAGCCGGACTCGTCCCGCGGTCGGCGTGTAGAACCCGCTGATCACGTTGAACAGCGTGGTCTTGCCCGAGCCGTTGGGTCCCACGATGCCGCGGATCTGTCCGGCCGGCACGGACAACGAGATGTCCTGCAGTGCGATGAGTCCCTTGAACCGCTTGGTGATCTGGTCGATCTCGAGCACGGTCTGCGCTTCGACGGCGGGTGCTTCGTCGTACGGGATGAACGGCGACAAGCGAGGCCGTTCGGCGCGCTTGCGACGGAACACCTGCGCCGGCAGGCCGGCCAGGCCTTTGGGGAAGAAGACCACGACGAGTACGACGATGACGCCGTAGCCGAGTTGGGCGAAGGCCGACACGTCCAGCAAGGCTTCCCGGACGAAGGCCAGGCCGAGGGCGCCGACCACACAGCCGATGACACTGGCGCGACCGCCGATGATCACCATCGCGAGCAGCAGGAACATGTTGCCGATGTTGAACGTCTCGGGCGCGACGAACTGGATCAGCCCGGCGTACAGCACGCCGGCGATCCCGCCGTACAGACCGGAGAGCACGAAGGCCGTCATCCGCAGCAACGGAATCTCGGCGCCGAGTGCACCGGCGGCCAGGTCGTCGTCACGCATCGCGCGGAGTCTGCGCCCGAGTGGCGAGCGGGTGACGAACAGGGCGAACGCCAGCGCGAGGACGAAGACGACCAGCTCGAGGTAGTAGTACAGGTAGCCGCTGGACAGGTCGATGCCGAACAGCGGCGGCACAGGGATGTCGCTGATGCCTTCGG
Organism: Kribbella sp. VKM Ac-2569; assembly: GCF_004216905.1. Classification (GTDB taxonomy): domain Bacteria; phylum Actinomycetota; class Actinomycetes; order Propionibacteriales; family Kribbellaceae; genus Kribbella. The sequence goes on along the minus strand of NZ_SGXJ01000009.1, from coordinate 110,025 downwards.
CGCGACCGGCGATCTCGGCGTTCGTGACCCAGTTGATGAAGCCCAGCGCGAGCCCGAGCGTGACGATCCCCAGGTAGTGCGACTGCATCCGCAGCGCCGGGATGCCGACCAGCAGGCCGGCGACGATCGAGGCGACGACGGCGAGTACGGCGGCGGGCCAGAAGCCGAGTCCGGTCTTGGTGGTGAGGATGGCGACTGTGTAGGCGCCGATACCGAAGAAGGCGACCTGGGCCAGGTTGATCTGTCCGGCCACGCCCATCGTCAGGCCGAGACCGATGGCCAGGACGGCGAAGATGACCGCCACGTCGACCACGTGCATGGTGTAGCCGCCGAGGCCGTAGGGGAGGAGCCACGCCGCGACCGCGGCCGGTGCGAGGTACAGCAACCGTCTCCTCACGCGCGGTTCACCGTGGCCTCCCCGAAGATCCCGGTCGGCCGGATCATCACGGCCAGCGCGAAGACCACGAACGTGACCAGTTCGGAGTACGCCTGGAAGTTGCCCGCGGCAAAGGCATCCAGGAGCCCGAAGGCCATCCCGCCGACGATCGCACCGGGCATGCTGCCGAAACCGCCCAGCATGGCGGCGGCGAAGCCCTTGATGCCGAGGGTGCCTCCCATGGTCGGATTGACGTAGAGCATCGGGCCGATCAGGCTTCCGGCCACCGCGGCCAGGCCGGCGCCGATTCCGAACGACAGGGCGTTGCTCCGGCCGACGTGGATTCCACACGCGGTGGCGGCCTCGTGGTCCATTGCCACCGCCTGCATGGCCGCCCCGAGTTTGGTCCGTCGCAGGAACAGCGCCAGCATGGTTGTGGCCACCGCGGCGACCCCGATCACCAGCAGGCTGTACGTCGGAATGCGCACACCGCCGAGGTTGATCGGCTCGGTCGCGACCGGGTTCGGTACCGCGTGGCCGGTCGCGCCCCAGATCAGGATCGCCAGCGCTTCCAGGACCGCTCCGAAGCCGATCGTACCGATCAGCATCAGCGTGAAGTCCTTGTTCTCCAGTGGACGCAGGAACCGTTCGATGACGAGTCCGATCAGGCCGGTCACCACGATGGCGACCACCATGGCCACCGCGAACGGCAGCCGGGTGGCCATGTAGAAGGTCGAGGCGGCGTACGCGCCGATCATCACCACGCTGCCGTGGGCGAAGTTGACCAGGCCCATGGTGCGATAGACGATCGAGAAGCCCATCGCGACCAGCGCGTACACCGCTCCGAACGTGATGCCGCCGATCAGCGTCTGGAGGAAGACCTGCACGTCAGCTCGCGGCCGCCGGCACGGCCTTGCCTTCCTTGACCAGGCCGATCTTCGTCTCGTGGATGCCGACGCCGGACTCGTCGTAGTTGTACTGACCGAGCAGACCGTCACGTTTGACGCCGCGAATCGCGTCGGCCAGCTTCTGTCCGCCCTCACCGCCTGTTTGCTTGAGTGCTTCGATCATGATCGACGCGCCGTCGTACGCCTTGGCGACGTGCAGCCGTGCCTCCTCGCCGTACACCGCCTTGTACTTGGCGGCGAACTCCTTGATCGCGGGGCTCGCCTCGTTGCTGAGGTACGGCGAGCTGACCACAGAACCCTCCGCGTTCGCCAGGCCCGCGGTGGTTGCGTAGACGTCTGTGCCCATCGGCGCGCCGCCGGCGAAGACCGCCTTCAGGCCGAGTTCACGGGCCTGCTTGGCGATCAGCCCGGACTGGACCTCCTCGGCGCCGATGAACAGCACCTCGGGGTTCTGCTGGCGGATCTTGGCCAGGTTGGAGTTGAAGTCCTTCTGCTCAGGGGTGACCACCTCGTCGGCGACCGGTGTCACGTTGCGCTGCTTGAGTGACTTCAGGAAGGCGTCGTGCTCGCCGCTGCCGTAGGCGCCGTTGTTGCTGATCAGCGCGATCTTCTTGGACGCCTTCTCGTCGACCAGGTACTTGGCGAGCGTCTCGTCGAAGGTGACGCTGGTCGGCGCGTTGAGGAACAGGAACGGGCTCTTCAGGTCGGCCAGCTTCGGCGATTGGCCAGAGGTGATGTTCGGGATCTTGGCGGTCTTGAGGATCGGGGCCATCGCCAGTGTCACCGCGCTCTCCGCCGTGCCCAGCATCGCGACGTACCCGTCCGCCGAGATCTTGCGAGCCAGGTTGGTGCCGACGGTCGGGTCGCCCTGGTCGTCGAACAGGTCGAGCTGGACCTGGCGGCCGTTGACACCGCCGGCCTTGTTGGCCTCGTCGACGGCCAGCTTGACGCCCTTGTTCTCCCACTTGCCGAGCGAGCTGAGCTGCCCGCTCTGGGCGTTGATGTTGGCGACCTTGATGGGTCCTTCGGTTTTCTGCCCCGACCCGGAGTCCTCCCCGGGAGGGGCGCAGGCGGTCAATGCCACCAGCGTGACGGCAACGATCGTGAGCTTCACGGTTCACCTCTTCTCAGGCGTGGAACACGCCTTGGTAAATGTCTTTGATGTTCCAGTGGCCCGGAGTGGGGACCGGCTCGTTGACCATCGGCACGTCGACGACCGCCGGCCTACGGTTCGCGACGGCCTGGCCCAGGGCGACGGCCAGTTCGTCCGGTGCGGTGACGGCGTACCCGTCGGCTCCGCAGGCGGTCCCGAGCGCCGCGAAGTCGGGAGTGGCGGCGAAATCGCAGCCGTAGCTGCGACCGAAGAACGAGGACTGCAGGTCGGAGATGGTTCCGTGCGACTGGTTGTTCATCACGACGAAGATCACCGGCGCGCCCTGCTCGACAGCCATCGGCAGAGCAGGCAACTGCGCGCTCATCCCGCCGTCCCCGATCAGGGCGACGACGGTTCGGTCTGGCTGGGCCAGCTGGACGCCGACCGCGGCGGCCGGCCCGAAACCCATCGTCGACGCGCCGCCGGGAGTGATGAAGCGGCCCTCGTCAGGCAGCTGGTAGCACTGCGCGACGCCGTTCTTGTTCCAGCCGACGTCAGTGACCAGTACCGCGTCGGACGGCAGCGCGGCGCGCAGATCGGTCAGAATCCGTTGGGGTCTCAGCGGGAAGGCGTCACTCGAGTCGCGCACGAAGGATGCCGTACGAGTCGCGCGGATCGTCTCGCGCAACTCGTGCCGCTCCACCGCGGGATGCGACTTGACGGCTTCGCCGATGGCACGGATCGCCAGGCCTGCGTCGGCGACCGCCCCGATGGCGACCGGGTAGCTGCGGCCGAGCTCGGCCGGATCGATGTCGATCTGGATCAACGTGCTGTCGCCGAAGTCCCAGGTGTAGCGCGGATCCCACGAACTGGCGTCGGTCTCGGCGAAGCGAGTGGCGACGGCAAGTACAACATCCGCGGTGCGCGCGTAGTCGTTGGTCAGGTCCAGACCCCAGAACCCGGTCATTCCCAGCACCAGTGGATGGCTGTCCGGGACGGTGCCCTTGGCCATCAGCGAATGCGCGATCGGGATGTCGAGATGCTCGGCCAGCCCGATCAGCACGTCCTGCGACTCGCGCAACCCGCCGCCGACGTAGATCAACGGCTGCTCGGCGCCGGCCAGTTCTGCGGCGATCCGCTCGGCGGTGTTCGTCGGCAGGTCCGGACGTTCCGCGTGGCTCGGCTTCGGGTACGGCGCCGCCGGCCTGCTGAACACATCCATCGGCACGTTGACCAGGACTGCCCCTGGCCGCCCGGTCGTGGCCGTCCAGAAGGCGCGTTCGACCGCGCGGCCGAGCTCCTCGGTGTGCTGGACATCCCAGACCCGCTTGGCGAACGGCCGGAAGACCGCCGACTGGTCCCCATCGGCGTGGAGGTTGATCTCCTGATGCGGATGCCGTCCCCGGTAGTACGACGGGATGTCGCCGGAGATGACCACGAGCGGCACGGAATCCAAAGCGGCCGTCATCACTCCGGTGGCCGCGTTCGTCAGTCCCGGCCCGACGTGCACGAGTACGACTCCGGGCTTGCCCGAGGCGCGCGCGTAACCGTCGGCCGCGTGCGCAGCGGCCTGCTCGTGCCGTGCGATCACGAAGTGGATCGGGCTCCGGCCGAGGGCGTCCAGGACGGCGATGTTGGTGTGACCGCAGGTGCCGAAGACAACCTCGACGCCATGGTCCTGGAGCTGCGCGACAAGCGCCTCGGCAGCTGTACTCATCGGTCCCCCCAGATCGACATCCCGCGCAGCAGCAAGGTCTTGGTCACGGTGAAGTCCTCGATCAGCCAGCGCGGCGACTCCCGGCCGATCCCGGAATCCTTGACCCCGCCGAACGGCACATGGTCGAGGCGGAAGTTCGACGAGCCGTTCACCACGAGGCCGCCGACCTCCAGTTCGCGCCAGGCGGTGACGACGCGGCGTACGTCGTACGTGAACAAGCCGGCCTGGAGGCCGTAGCGGCTCTCATTGCAGGTCGCGACGACGTCCTCGAACGTGTCGTAGGGGAGTACGGCGACGCACGCGCCGAACACCTCCTCCTGCACGAGTGTCGCGTGGGGGGTCGGTGCGGCGACGACAGTCGGCGCGCAGACGGCGCCGTCCCGACTGCCGCCGATCGTGACCGTGCCGCCCGACTCGGCGCTCCAGCGGACGACCCGTTCAGCCGCGTCGTCGTCGACCATCGAGCCGACATCGGTGTCCTCGTTGAGCGGATCGCCCACCACCAACGCCTTGACCTGGGTGGTGAAGATGTCGACGAACTCGTCGAAGCGTGCGCGTTGGACGTAGACGCGTTGCACGGAGATGCAGCTCTGACCCGAGTTGCTGTAGCCGGTCCGGGCGCAGATGGTCGCGGCCTGCTCGATATCGGCGTCCTCACACACAATGGTCGCCGCATTGCCACCGAGCTCCAGCAGCGTGCGCTTAGGCCCGGCCGCGCGGGCGACCGCGGCGCCGGCGGCAGCGCTGCCGGTGAAGCTCACCACCGCGATCTCAGGTCCTGCGCACAAGGCCGCCCCGACTTCGCCGCCGCCGTGCAGCACCTGCACTGCCTCGATGGGCATCCCTGCCTCGAGCAGCAGCTTCACCAGTTCGGTCGAGACAGCCGGCGCCTGCGGGGGAGGCTTGACGATCGTGGTGTTGCCGGCCGCGAAGCTCGCGGCCAGCTTGTGGGCGAGCAAGTTGGCGGGCGCGTTGAACGGCGTGATCGCCAGCACCGGGCCGGCCGGGGCGCGATGGGTGAAGGCGGTGTTGCCTACTCCGCGCGCCCAGCCCGCGACCGGCAACGTCTCTCCACCGATCGCACGGGCTTCCGCGGCCGCGACGGACAGGGTGTCGGCCACCCGGAGCATTTCGCCGCGACCGTCCTTGAGCGGTTTGCCCAGCTCGACGGCCAGCAGGTGCGCGAACTCGTCACGCCGCGCGGTGACCTGAGCAGCCGCGCGTTCGAGGATTTCGGCCCGCGTCGCCGGAGCCAGTCGGGCGATCGACGCGGCTGATTTCCGTGCGTAGGCGAGCGCAGCCGCGATGTCATCGGGTTGGGCTGTTCGAGCGCGGCTGACGGTGCGGCGTACGTAGGGACCGGATCGCTCTCTCGCAGAGCCGTCGGTCACCCAGTTGCCGGCCACCAGGGATCCAGCTTCGTAGATTCGGTCCATCTCACTCCGTCCGTTGGCGGTCCGGCGGCCCGTGTGCTGAATGAACTAACCGTATGGTTCATAAGCGAGTCTGACAAGAGTCCATGAAGTGGGTCAGAAGATCCGCTGAGTGGACCCCCGGTGGTAGCGTGCGAGGCACGAGATTCCCGGCGGCGGCAAGTGAGGAAGAGTGCCTGCGAACAACAGCGCGGAGACCGGCGTGCGGAGCGTGCAGAGGGCCTTCGACATCTTGTCCCTGCTGACCGAGGGGCGCCGTACTCTCACCGTTCGCGAGGTGGTCGAGGAGACCGGGCTGGCCAAGACCACGGCCCTGCGGCTGCTGCAGACGCTGGAGCAGATGGGGTTGCTGTGGGCGACCGCCAACGGCTACACCGCAGGGCCTGCGCTGTGGCGCTGGGCGCACCTGGCGAGGTCGGCGTGGGAGCTGCCGCCGGAGACGCTGCAGCTGATGCGCGAGCTGGCCTCCCGGCAGCGCGAGACGGTCAACCTCTATGTTGCCAAGGGCATCCATCGCGTCTGCATCGCGCAGCAGGAGAGCCCGCAGTCCTTGCGGCACGTGGTCCGGGTCGGGGACGAGTTGCCGTTGTGGGGCGGTGCGTCGGCCAAGATCCTGCTCCGCGACGCGCCGGCGGCTGTGCTGTCCAGGGTCGCCGCGAGTTCGCCGTACGGCAAAGGGCATGTGGACACTCTGCGCGAGTGGGTGGCCGAGGCCGAGCGGGACGGCTACGCCATCAGTCACGGCGAGCGGGAGCGAGGGACTTCGGCGGTTGCGTTGCCGGTGACGAGTGGCGCCGGGACGATCATCGCGGCGCTCACTCTGAGCGGACCGAGTGTCCGCTTCACCGATGACAAGATCGACGGGTTCGTCGCGGACCTGCGCGAGGCGGTCAAGCGGATGACCGAGCGCGGGTTCGATCACCCGTTGAGCTAGGTCCTGTCTGGTGATCCAGACAGGACCTAGTAGACCTCGACCTTCCCGGCCGGGCGGCCGTCGTTGAAGAAGTACTCGCCCTGCTTGGTGAAGGTGTACTGGTACGACTCGCCGGGTTCGAGGGCGATGTCGAAGAGTCCCTCGAAGAACTGTGTCGCGCGATGGACCTTGGCGTTGTCAGCCGGGTTGACGAAGGTGACCGTCGTACCGACAGGCACCCGGAGGTGGGTGGGGGTCACGGCGTTCACTGCGTCCGATTCGACGCTCTGGCCCATGACGCGGCCCAGTAAGACGGTGTTGTTCACGGTGCTGCCTTCGACGGGGCTGCCGGACACCGGACGTCGAATCACCGGTGGCGGCGGCGTGGCGGCCGGAGGCTGGTCGCCGCTGAGTTTGAACGCCCACAGATGGTCTCCGCGTGGGGCCGAGTTGCCGTACGGAATGCCCGTGCCGCCCGCGTAGACGGCGATGTACTGCTCCCCGTCTACCTCGTAGGCGATCGGGCTGCTGCTCACCGCGGCGCCGGTCTGCCAGCGCCAGAGCTCGTGACCGTTCTGCGCGTCCAGGCAGAGCAGGTTGCCGTCCGGCCGGCCGATGAACAGCAGGTCGGAGGCGGTGGTGAGGATACCGTTGCCATGAGCAAGTGAGTACGGCATCCGCTTCTTCCAGCGGACCCGGTTGGTGCGCGGATCGACCGCGACGATGCCGCCGGTCATGTACTCGCCCGGCGGACGGAGGCCGTTGGACGCCTCGGTCAGCGAATGGGCTGCGGCGACATAGCCGAATCCTGTGTAGACGAGTCCGCTGCGGTGACTGTACGACTGATGGTTCCAGTCGGCGCCCCCGCCGTGACCTGGGATGGTGAGGATCGGTTCGTCCCAGTGCGGGGTGTAGATCCGGCCGACCTCGAAGTTCGGTACGGCGCGGTTCGGGTTGCCGGGGATCTCGGTGCCCAACGGCTGGAGCACCGGTTTCTGTTCGGTCCAGCCACCCTGGCGAGGGAACGGCTGGGTCGGCCAGGTCTTCTGCCGTGGCTCCTGCGGGACGGGGCGCTCGTCGATGCCGAGTGGCGCCGAGCCGTCGCGTCGGTCGAGGAGGTAGTACATGCCGGTCTTGCTGCCGTAGACGACCAGCTTGTGGTGCGGTGTGTCGACCAGGACCGGCGCCATCACGTTATCCATGTCCCAGATGTCGTGGTGGATCGACTGGAAGTGCCAGCGGTATTCGCCGGTTTTCAGGTCGAGCGCGACGATGGAGTTGGCGAACAGGTTCTGGCCACCGCGTTGCGAGCCGTCCTGGGATGACTGACTGCCACGGGCGTTGCCGAATGTCCAGTAGGCCAGCCCGAGGTCCGCGTCGATCGCGCAGTGCATCCACGGTGTCGCGCCCCCGGTCAACGCGGACTCTCCCTCCCAGGTGTCGCCGCCGAGTTCGCCGGGAGCTGCCGTACCCCAGAAGTGCCAGAGCGGATCGCCGGTCTCGGCGTCGAAGCAGAGCGCCGCACCGCGTGGACCGTCGTTGGTGCCGCAGTGGAGCCGGCCGTCGTGATAGACGATCGCGACCTTCTCGAGGTTGCCGTAGTCGTTGTGCTGCCGTTCCCAGACGACCTGACCGGTGTGCTGGTCCAGCGCGATGAGCCAGTTCCCGTTCGCGCACGTGAAGACCTTTCCCGCGCCGATCGCGACGCCGCGCCGGGTGAGTGGTCCGCGCGTCTGCAGGTACTTCCACTTCGTGGCGCCGGTGCGGCCGTCCACCGCGATGACGTTGCCCAGCGCGGACTCGATGTAGAGAACGCCGTCGACTGCCACGGCGGTGCTCTGGCTGTTGCCCGCCATCGCACCACCCTCGATGTTGTTGACCCAGGCCCCTTTCAGGCGGTTGATGTTGCCGCGGTGGAGGCGGGCCAAGGTGCTGTAGTTCTGGTTGCCCAGATTGCCGCCGACCTTGGGGAAGTTCCGGCCGGGCAACTCGGGCTGCGGTGGCTTCGTAGCCTCCGCGGTGTCTGCTTGGGTGAGGACGGGGACAAGGGCGGCGGCTTTGAGCAGGTCCCTGCGACGGAGCATGAGCGATCCCTTCATCGGTCCGCCAGGCGGACTTATGGAACCGGTGAATGGACGCACCCTAGGTCTTGTCGTGCTCAGGGTCAACGGCTACGGTCAAACCGCTATCCGGTCCTGTCGAACCGCTCTACGGACCTAGGAGTCGCCATGCGCTTCGCTCTCGTCACCCTTCTCGTCGGCCTGGTCCTCTCCCCTCCGGGCGCACAGAACCTGGGCGATCCCGACTACGGCGTCTGCCGTGGCACGGACGCCCGGTGCTACCACGACTGGGGAAACTTCGACCCGGCCAACGGCTACCGGCTGCTCGTTTACTCCCGTACGGCGGGACCACGGCACGCCCATCTCGGTACGCTGCTCGCGCCGGGGCTCAACCCTCCGTTGAACGACAACAACGTGGCGGTGAAGGCGATCGTGAAACTGGGGGCGGAGAACGGGTTCGCCGTCGACTACACCGAGGATGTCGCGCAGTTGTCGTCGGCCGGTCGGCTGCTGTCGTACAACGCGGTGATGTTCCTCAGTACGACCCGCGACACCCTCGACGACGCGGCGCAAACGGCGCTTCGCCAGTACGTCCGGGCCGGCGGTGCCTTCGTCGGCGTGCACAACGCGTTCGGCACCGAGTACAACTGGCCGTGGTACGAAGGCTTGCTCGGCAACGCCAACTTCTACGATCACAGCGCCCATCAGCCCGGTGTCGTCGAAACCGTGAACAATCGCGACGTTTCCACCCAAGGACTGCCGAAGCGGTGGAACTTCAGCGACGAGTGGTACAACCTCGTGCCGGCTCCGACCCGTGTTCGCGTGTTGCTCGAGGTCGATGAGAAGACGCTGGCGCAAGGTGTCCGCGGCAGCCTCGGGCATCCAGGGCACGGTGAGAAACACCCGGTCAGTTGGTGCCAGTACTACGACGGCGGCAAGGCGTGGGTGACCACGCTCGGACATGACGTGAAGGCCTGGACGGACGAGCCGCTGGAGGGCGACCAGTTCTTCACCCAGCACCTGCTTGGTGGGATCCGGTCGGCCCTCGGGATGGCGCCGTTCTGCCGCTGACCCGTTGGCAAGCAGGTGCCGGTCGGCGTATAACTAATGAACTAGTTCGTTCATTAGTGAGGTGCGATACGAGTGCTCACAGCTGAACGTCAGACCGCCGCGCCGTTGGACACAGGTCCTCGCCCGGTGATCGCCACCTCCTGTCTGTCCGGCACCCTGGAGGACAAGCTCCGTGCCGCCGCCGCGGCAGGGTTCACCGGGGTCGAGATCTGTGAAGACGACCTGATCATGTCGCCGTGGTCGCCGCACCGAGTACGGGACGAGTGTGCGGCCCTCGGTCTGAGGATCGATGTCTACCAGCCGTTCCGGGACTTCGAGGCCGTGCCGCCTGACATGTTCGCGGCGAACCTGCGCCGAGCAGCGAGGAAGTTCGACCTGATGGAACAGCTCGGGGCCGCGACCCTCCTGGTCTGTTCAGCGGAGTCGTCGGACGTTGTGGATGACGATTCGCTGGCTGCCGAACAGCTTGGGGAGCTGGCCTCTGATGCCGAGCGCCGTGGGCTGCGCATCGCCTACGAGGCTCAGGCCTGGGGACGCCACGTGACGACGACCGCGCACGCCTGGCGAATCGTGCGAGCGGCGGACCATCCCGCGCTGGGCCTGTGTTTGGACAGTTTCCACGAGTTAGCGGGGAATGAAGAGGTCGGCGGGCTGAGCGACATACCCGGATCGAAGATCTTCCATGTCCAATTGGCCGATGCGGCGCGGCCCGGAATGGATGCGGCACAGTGGAGTCGGCATCACCGGCTGTTCCCCGGGCAGGGTGCGTTCGACCTGTCCGGCTTCCTCGAGCAGGTGTTGGCGACCGGGTACGCCGGGCCGCTGTCGCTCGAGGTGTCGAATGATGTCTACCGGCAGGGCGACCCGCGATACACGGCGATCGATGCCATGCGAGCGTTGCTCGCGTTGGAATCGCCGCCGCTCCTGCCTCCGGCGCCGCGGCTCGGTGGTCAGGCATTCACCGAGCTGGCCGTCGACGAGATCTCGGGACCTGAGCTGGGACATGCTCTCGCGACTCTTGGGTTCGTACACGTCGGGCAGCATCGGTCGAAGCCCGTACAGCTCTGGCAGCAGGGGAGCGCGCGGATCCTTCTGAACTTCGCTCCGGATCGTGCCCTGCATCCGGCGACGGCGTCGATCTGCGCGCTGGCGGTGAACAGTGCGGATCCACAGCTGTCCGCACGGCGGGCGGAACGCTTGCTGGCACCTGCCCTGCCTCGGACGCGTCGCGCGGATGAGGCGGATCTCTGCTCTGTCGGAGCACCCGACGGTACGGCGGTCTTCTTCTGCCGCAACGATTGGCTCGACGACTTCCTGCCGACAGGGGCGTCGTCGCCTGATGGACCCGTGAGTACGACCGACCACGTGTCGTTCACCGAATCGGTCGACGACTTCGATCACGCCGTACTGTTCTATCGCTGTGTTCTCGGCATGCAGTCGGACCAGATCTCGGAACTGCCGGCGCCGTTCGGTCTGATCCACCGACGTACGGCTACCGATCCTGATCACCAGGTCCGGATCAACTTGAACACCGCGCCCCTGCGCCGCGGCGATTGGGGGCCGGCGGTGCCGAGTCCCCAACACGTTGCCTTCAGCACCGATGATGCGGTGGGGGCGGCGCGGGCGATGCGTGAGCGTGGAGCTCAGCTGCTGACGATCCCGGACAACTACTACGACGATCTCGACGCCCGCCTCGGGCTGCCGTCCGGGCTGCTGGCGTCGATGCGTGAACACTCGATCCTGTACGACCGCGACGAGCACGGCGAGTACCTGCACTTCTCCACCGAGATCGTCGGTGGACACCTCTTCTTCGAGGTTGTGCAGCGCATCGGCTCGTACGAGGGTTACGGCGGGTCGAACAGCGCCGCAGTCTGCATGGCCGCCCATCGGCGTAGCCGACGGGTAACGCTACCCACCAGCCAGAACTACTCACTGGCGCATCTGACGGCGCTCAGCCTCTCACCGCCCGAGTTGGTCGAGGCGGCCGCGGAAGCGGGCTACCGGTACGTCGGGCTACGAATGACCCGGGTGACGCCGCAGGAACCGCACTACCCGCTGGCCACGGATCCAGCGCTGATGCGAGCGACGAAGAGCCGGCTCGCTGCGACAGGTGTCGACGTACTCGACGTCGAGCTGGCCAGGATCGGCCCGGACGGCAATCCGCGCGACTACCTCCGGTTCCTCGAGGCCGGCGCCGAACTCGGCGCGCGCCACGTGATCACCCAGCTGCCCGACGGGGACTTCGCTCGCAAGTCGGACCGCTTTGCCGAACTGTGCGACTTGGCCAGACCACTCGGCCTCACCATCGACCTCGAGTTCCCCTCCTGGACCGAAACCCCGAACCTCGCCGAAGCCACTCGCGTCCTGCGTACGGCGGCACGGCCGAACGCCGGCATCCTCGTCGACCTGCTGCATTTCGCCCGCTCCAACTCAAGCGTCGACGAGCTCCGCGACCTGCCCCCGGAGTGGTTCCACTTCGCCCATGTCTGCGACGCCCCAGCGGAGATCCCGCCCACCGAGGAAGGCCTCATCCACACGGCCCGCTTCGAACGCCTCTTCCCCGGCGAAGGAGGCATCGGCGTCCACACCATTCTTTCTGTTCTCCCACCCGGAATCCCTTACGCGCTGGAGATCCCACACGCCGAGCGCGTCGCCCAGTTCGGCGCCAAGGAACACGCCCGCCTGGCCATCACCGCCGCCCGCAAGCACCTCGACCCCGCCCAACCCCACATCGACGCCGCGTAGGGACGCAGGGGCTCGCCCGGTCTGCGGCGAACCGTTATGGGCGTCCGACGTTGCGCAGTCGCGATCATTCGAAGGAGCAGCTGGATGAAACGTCGAACCGTCATTACCTCAGGCGCCGTTGCCGGCGCCGCCGCGACAATCGGTGCCGCGAGCGCCACGCCCGCGCACGCCTTCGCCGCCGATCACCTGACTGCCGCCGAAAGAACAAATGCCCGACGACCTGAAACCATTGCCGCCCGCCGGCTGATCTTCGGCGTCGAGAATGTCGATTCCCGAACCGGCCTGCTACCTACAGATCGGATCGTCATTTCATGGATCACCAATTCGAGCTTCGCCGTCGCAGTGGCCGGCCGAGTGGTCCTTCTTGACACGTTCATCACTCGCCTCGAGGTAACTCCGGGGCGTACCCCATTCGTGATTAAGGACCTCGTCGACGTCGCGCCAAGTGCAGTGTTGATCGGCCACGGGCACTCCGACCATGCCGAAAATGCGGCCTACCTCGCGGGAAAGACCGGCGCAACTCTCTACGCTTCTGAGGAGACCTGTGGCGTGCTGCGCAGTGACTTCGAGCGCATCGGCGAAGACCCCGTGATTCAGAACGATCCGGTCGCACGCTTCCCGCGTGACGCGAGCCTCAACCTGGTTTCGGTGACCGCAGCGGGTTCTGTGCCTGGAACGCAAGTCCTGCGGCTCAAGTTCCTTGAGCCCTTCGCCCAGGTTGTCGCTTTTCGCCACCTGCACTCGATCGCGACACCCCCCGACCCGACGTACCCGCGCAACACTCTTATTCCACCGGATGGTGTCCTACCGGTTGACCCCCGTGATGCTGCCCTGTTCCCGGTTGGTGTCCCTCTCCGGCCTTCCGACCCGCCAGTTCGCGGACAGATGAACCTCCGCACCGGTGGAGGTGCCGGCGGGCCTGTGGCCATCTTCTACAACATCACGCTGCGCACTGGCTCACATTTCTCTCTGGGTTGGCAGGACACCATTGGCGCGCTCAGAGAGGGCAAGGGATCAGCATGGCCGGACGGCACTCCCGCCGACGGAAAGCGCATCACAGATATCCTGGAGAGGCTTGCGCCCCTGGATTTCTTCTCGGCGGCCGTCGGGACGGCAAACTTCCTCAACAACGGCTTGCGTGACCTCATCGACTATCAACAGGCGCTGCGCGCGCGAATCTTCGTCCCCAATCACCAGACCACTGGTGGGTCGGACGTGGGGGAGACGAAGGCGGTGATGCACTACGCGATTTACCTGCAGCAACTTCGCAATATGGGAATCCCCGAAAGTGAATGGCCGGACATCCGGTGGACGCTCGACCCCGCCGATTACCTCAAGCCGATCGCCTTCGACGTATCGAGGCCGGACACGACAACCCACCAGCGCAGACTCGCCCAACTCAGGCACTTCGACAAGTTCCCCTACGCAGAGACCCGGGCGCCATTGCCCTAGAGTCCCTTAGTTGAGAAGCATCTTCTCGGCCGGGATGCGGTGCAGCCTCTTGTGGTCGTACCAGCTCGTCACACCGAACCCGAACAGTGCGGTCACCACGAGCGCGACGGCCATCATCACCCAGCCTCGGGTCAGGCCGGCGTCACCCTGGGCGTCGTAGTAGAGGATGGAGCGGATACCACCCGTGATCTGCCGCAGCGGCTCGAACTCCGCGAGGAAGCGATAGAAGCCGGGCAGCGCCTCGAGCGGCGTGGTGGCGCCGGCTGTCGGCACTGCCATCCCGATGAAGACCAGCGTGACGACCAACATGCCGGGCGTACCGAAGACAGCAAGGAGGGCGAGCGCACCGACTCCGGCGACGGCTATGGCGGCCACCGAGTAGAGCGGATGCCCGTCCTGGACCGTGACGGCGGCCGGGTCGGCCAGCAGCAGGCGGGCCGCGGCGGGTAGCTTCGCTTGCCCGGGCCCGGTCCGGGTGGTCAGATCCTTGCCTACCTGGAGCGAGGCGCTCTCGGCCGCCGCCGTCGAAGCCGCCCGAGCCAGGCTGGAGCCCACGCTGCCGGCGGACTGGTTGGTCAGCACTGTCAGCGTCGGGCGAACCGGGTTCTCGATGGCCGCGGTGCTGGTCAATGCGGTCCTGGTCAATTCGGTGACCGAGGAGGTGAAGTTGCCGGGTACGACGAGCGCGCCGTACAGCTTGCCCTCGCCGAGTTGCTCCTTCAGCTCTCTCTGGTCCATCTCCTTCCAGTCGATCTTGTCCCGACTCGCGGTGGACTTCTTGATCGACTCGGTGATCTGCGCCCCCAGGTTGACCTGCTTGCCACCGACAGCAGCCCCGTTGTCTGCGTTGACCAGACCGACAGGCAGGTTCTCCAGGTGATCGACAGGATCGATGTTGGCGCCGACGTAGAAGACGGTGAACAACAGGGCGAGTACGCCCGTGATGATGCCGTTGGCGATCCACACGGGCCTGGCGCGAAGTACGCGGAAGGGGTGAACACCAGTCATGACTTACTCCGGTCTGTTGCCTTGCTGATCGTCAGCTACTCGGGCAGTCCGACCTGGTTCTCTCAGGTCAGCTTGGCTCCGGGCGGGTAGGGCGGGTGTCAGCCGGCCAGTTGGTTGAGCTTGCGGATCTGACTGTCGAAGGCCCAGGCGGGAACGAAGCGGCGCAATGTGCTGGCGCGTCCGGCCAAGGTGCCGGCGGTGTAGCGCAGCTTCGGTTTGGGGTCCGTCGCCGCCGCGACGATCACCTTGGCGACGATGGCGGGGTCGTCGCCGTCCTTGATCGCTGCCGCCATCACGCGGCCGAAGGTCTGCCGCTGCTGTGCGTACACCGGCAGCGGCATGTCGGGCTGCGTGCTGTTGGCCTCGAATCCGGTCCTGGTGTAGGCGGGTTCGACGAGCAGCGCCCGGATGCCGTACTCCCGGACCTCGTGGTCCAGGGACTGGGAGTAGCCCTCGATCGCGTGTTTGGAGGCGCCGTACACGGCCATGTAGGGCGCGGGGATGAATCCTTGCACGGACGAGAGGTTGATGATGCGCCCGCGTCCCCGGTCGCGCATGTGGGGCAGGACCTCCTTCACCATGCGCATCACTCCGAAGACGTTGATGTCGAAGACCCTTTGGGCCTGCGCGATGGAGCTTTCCTCGGCTGCACCGATCGAGCCGATGCCGGCGTTGTTGACGAGGACGTCGATACGCCCGAACCGTTCGATCACCTGCTGGACGGTGGCGGCGGCCGAGGTGTCACTGGCCACGTCGAGGTCGAGGAACGTCACCCCGTCCAGCGGGGTGACCCGCGAGGTGTCGCGGCTGGTGCCCACCACGTCGAAGCCCGCTGTGACCAGCGCGAGCGCGGCTTCCTTCCCGATGCCGGAGGACGCACCAGTCACGAGTGCCACCGGGCGAGTTGTCGTCATCATGAACTCCAGAATCCAAGAAGAAATGGTGTGTTGTGTTTTCCTACCGACTGGCCGCAACGGTAGACCAGTGAGTTGGAAATCGCAACACACCTGACTAGGGTGAGATGGTGACCGATACCCAGCCACGCACCGGCATCCGCATGGCCGAGCAACCCTTGGAAGTCCGTCCCTGCTCACTCGCAGGCGCTCTGGAAGTCCTTGGCGAGCGGTGGTCGCTCCTGGCCCTGCGCGAGATCGGCTACGGCGTGCACCGCTTCGCACGTATCGCCGGCTACACCGGGGTGTCCCGCGACATCCTCGCCGACCGACTCCGCAAGCTGGAGGCTGCCGGCGTCATCGAACGCCGGCCGTACAGCGAACACCCACCCCGCCACGAGTACCACTTCACCGAGGCCGGCCGGGAACTGTTCCCGGTCATGCTCGCGCTGTCCCAGTGGGGCGACAAGTGGGCGGTGGACACCCCAGCCCTTACCCGCCGACACTCCTGCGGCGAGCCGCTCCAAGTCGACCTGCTCTGCCACGACTGCGGCGAGCCGGTGACTCGCGAATCCATCTACGCCGAACCCGCCGAAGCCTGACCGGCGGCAACTCGGCAGGCGACTGACAGACGTACGCGCCGATAGTCTCCAGGCATGGGTGAGAGTGCGGGTAAGTCGGCAGACCTTCCCGAATCGGTAGTGCTCGAGATGCGCCGCACTGCCACCGAACTGTTGGGGAACGTGTCGTCGCTCGCCGATGACATGCTCGACTACATCCTCGTACGGATCCCAGAGGCCGGTGCTGATGACGACCTCCGCGGTCTGACGCTCGGGTCGTGCTCGTCGAACCTCGAGGCAGCGCTGTCGATGGTCCGGCACGGTATCGACGTGAGCGCCGCGACGGCGCCGGTCACGGCCCTCGAGCATGCACGCGCCATGGCTGCCCGCGGCCGGACTGGAGGCGCCCTACGCCTGCCTCGGCGGAGCCTGTGGCACCTGCAGGGCGAAGGTACTGCTGGGGTCGGTCACGATGGAACAGAACTTCGCCCTACCGCCGGCCGTTGTGGAAGCCGGCTACGTGCTCACGTGCCAAGCCCACCCCATCACGCCGTCGGCCACCGTCGACTACGACACCTGAAATCACGCCGTCGAACACGGCCTCGCTGCTTGCGTGTCAGGCCGGTGTCGCGGTGTAGGGCTCGGCGGGTGTTGGAGGGGTCGGTTAAATGGAGTTCGGAATCGGGTATCTGCCTTGTAGTAAGGGTTCTACCTTGGCTTGCAGGCTGTCGAGGACTGTCTTGGCGGGGGATTTGCCGGTGGCGATCTGCTCGATGGCGGGGGTCAGGACCTCTTGGATTGCAGGGACGTTCTTGAGGACCTGGGTGAAGTCGCGGACCGAGTTGTTGAGGCGGTAGTCGACGGCCGCCGTACGGTACTCGGGTGGGTGTACGTCGTTCTTGATCCAGGAGTCGATTGCCGCGTCGTCGGAGTAGTACTTCGTCTCGACCGGCATCCAGAGGCCCTTCTTGAAGAGGTCGCTGTTGGCGCCGTCGACGCTGTAGGCGTAGAGCTCGATCGCCTGGTCGGGATGTTTGGTGGTGGCCGACATGACCCGGCAACTGCCCGCCTCCTGGGTGATCGGTTCCTGGTACGACGGCAGGACCCCGATGCCGTACTTCAGGTCGCTTTCGCCCATGTCGAGCAGCGTCCACTGGCCGTCGATCGCCATCGCGACCCGCTTTGTCTGCAGCTGGACCGTGGTGGTCGGCGCGTTGGAGCCATCGGCGCCGCCGCCGAGTTGAGCAGGGCTGGGGGCGACTTTGTGCTTGTAGATCAGGTCCTGCAGGTCCTGGAACACCTTGACGCACTCGGGACTGTTGAGCGTGTACTTGGTGCCGGTCTCGTCCGTGACGTCGCCGCCGTTGCTGCGGATCAGTGGGTACCAGGTCCACTGCGTCGTCAACGGCGCCGAGATGCCGAACTGGCGGATGCGGTCGGGCTTGAAGCCGGAGTCGCTCGGCCGCTTGCCGTTCTGGTCGAGGGTGAGTGAGGTCGCCACCTCGACGAGGCGGTCCCAGGCCCAGGCCTTGTCAGCTGTCGCCGGCGGAACCGTCGACGGGTCGGTGAAGAGGTCCTTGTTGTACCAGAGCAGGCTGATCTCGCTGGCTGCCGGAGTTCCGGCCACCTTCTTGTCGCCGTACCAGAAGAAGTTCTGCGGCTTGCGGCCGGAGAGCTGGGCGTACTTCTCGATGTGTGGGTAGATGTTGGCGATCTTGCCCTGGTCGGCCAGCCGGTACGCGGTGGGCGCCGTCATGTACGCGACGTCGGGCAGGTTGCCGCTGGCAACGAGAGTGTTGACCTTGGTCTCGTAGTCGCCCGGCACGTGCACGGGCTGGACCTTGATGTCCGAGTGCGATTTCTGGAACTGCTGGATCATCTGCTCGATGGCGGCCTTCTCGTTGGCCGAGCCCCAGTACATGAACTGCAGGTTGGCCGACCCGCCGCTCTTCGTGGTTGATTGCCCGCCGCAACCGAACAGGCCGAGTCCGGCAGCGGTGAGAGCGCCTGCGCCGAGAAAGGTCCGGCGGGACAGGCCGGGTGGCAGAGAACGTGGATCGGTGGTCATCGCTGTCTCCTTCGCACGCGATGGAACTGTCAGGTCAGGCGGCCGACAGGTGTTTGGTGAGGTAGTCGCGCGACACCTGCAAGCCTTCGAGGACCTCGGCGCGGCTCTCCTCGTCGACGCAGAGCGTGACGTCGGGGCCGAGGGCGGTGATGGCGTCCAGGACGCTGATCAGATCCACCGATCCCTGTCCGAGCAGGCGGAACTCGTCGTCGGCGTAGTCCTTGAGATGGATGTTGTCGATCACCGAGGCGAAGTCCGTCAGCAGAGCGGGTACGTCGGTGACCCCGGACCTCAGCAGGTGCCCGGTGTCGACTGTGAGTCGAAGGGTGTTCTCGCGGACGGCACCGAAGAACACGTCGAAGTCCCGTCGATGCATCACGGGCTCGCCGGTGTGGTGGTGCAATGAGAGTGCGACGCCGTGTTCGGCCGCCTCCTCGGCGTGGTCGGACAGCTCACCCGCGAAGCGGATCAGGTCGCTGTCGTCCAATCCCTCCCGGGGTACGTCGTGGCAGATCACGACCCGCTGTGCGCCGACGGCACCGGCGAAGGCGGACAACGTGCGGAGCCGTTGCCGGCCGGCAACGTCGAGCGGGTTCATCGTGATCAGCGAGGAGACGTGACCCGGTTCGGATCCCCAGTCGTGCCGGAACCGGTCGGCGCCGGCGACCGGGTCGTCGAGGTAGTCGCCGTACTGGCCGCCCTTCAGCTGAAGGCCGGCGAATCCGTACTCGGGATAGCGGTCGAACAGCAGTCGTTGCTGTTCGGCGCCACGGGTGGGCTTGGAGAATGCGATCATCACCACGGCAAACCGTCCTTCAACGAGATGGGAGCGCCCGAGTCGGCGGACCGGTAGGCGGCGTCGAGAAGCGCGATGGTGCGCAGGTTGTCCTGGCCGCTGTTCGCGGGTTCGGTACCGGTCTCGACGGCGATCAGCAGACGGTCGAGTCCGAGGAACATCGCTTCCGAGCGGTCGCTGCCGACGAGCGGGTTGGGAATCGTCTTGGTCTCACCATCGCGGTGCAGGACTGCTTCGGCGTACCCGAGTTGCAGTGTGGCCGACGTACCGATGACGACGGTCTCGGTGCGTTCGAGGCGGCTGGAGAAGCTCTGAACATACGTGACCGGGGTGTCGCCGAAGAAGATCTGGACACTCGCGTCCGTCTCGCCGACAGCGTCGACAGCAGGGGACGAGAAGGTGCGTGCGGACAACCAGGTCGCTTCCCGGCCCAGCAACAGCCGGAATCCGTCGAACCAGTGGACGCCCATGACGGACAGCGCGTGCCGTTGCTGGTCCAGTCGCCAGCCCTTGTCCTGCCGGAAGGTCAGCTCCTGCTGCGAGATCGCGAGTACGTCCCCGATCTCACCCTGCTCGATGAGCTCACGGCCGAGACCGAAGGCGTAACTGTCCCGGAAGTTCTGGTTGACGGCGATCGGGGCACCCGTGGCCGCACAGGCGTCGACGATCGTACGGGCGTCGCCGAGGTCGAACGAGAGCGGCTTCTCCACGAAGATGGGCTTCCCGGCTGTCGCGAGCTCGAGTACGGCGGACGTGCGCACGTGGCTCGGCGTACAGACGACAGCGACGTCCCAGCCGCCTGCGTCGATCAACTGGCCGATGGTCTCGTAGGTGTGCTCGACCCCGAAGGTGTCGCGCACCCACTCCCGCCGCTCTTCGACGGGATCGCAGGCGGCGACGACCTGAACCCGGTCGGGGTGCCGTGCATAACTGGTGAGATGAGTGCGGGAGATGTTTCCCGCTCCTACCAAGGCGATCTTGTGAACGGTCATGTGCCTTCCCGTGCAATCGGCGGAGGAATCAGCCCTTGACCCCGGTGAGGGTGACGCCCTCGATGAGGTAACGCTGGGCGAAGAAGAACAGCAGGATGATCGGCAGGATGGTGGCGGTGGCCGCGGCCATCAGGTAACCCCACTGCGCGTTGTAGGTGCCCTGGAACGAGGCGAGGCCGAGGGCGAGGGTGAATTTGCTGCTGTCGTTGAGGTAGATCAGCGGATCGAGGAACTCGTTCCAGGTCCGGATGAAGGTGAAGATCCCGACCACCATCAGGGCCGGCTTCGACAGCGGGACGATCACTTGCCAGAAGACCCGCCACGGCGACGCCCCGTCGATGTACGCCGCCTCGTCGAGCTCGTACGGAATGGTCAGGAAGAACTGGCGGAGCAGGAAGACGTTGAAGATCCCGCCGCCGGCCCCGCCGAACCAGGCGGGCACGATCAACGGGTAGTAAGTGTTGATCGCCTGGGCGGCGTCCCACATCAGGAACGTCGGGACCAGCAGCACGGCCTGTGGCAGCATCAACCCGCTGAGCAGGATGCCGAAGACCACGTTGCGTCCCCGCCAGCGCAGCCGGGAGAAACTGAAGGCCGCGATCGAGCAGGTGAGCAACGTCCCGGTGACCGTGAAGACCTCGATGATCATCGTGTTCAGGAAGTACCGGGCGAACGGCTGCGCGGTCAGTGCACCGCTGAAGTTGGCCCACTCGAACGGGTGTGGGATCCATTCCGGTGGTGCGATGAACATCTGGTTGTTGTCCATCAGCGCGCTACGGACCAGCCAGATGAACGGCAGTACGGTCGGTACCACTCCGGCGATGAGTACGGCGTAGACGAGCACGCGCCGTGCCCGCCGGCGACGCTGGTAGTTCGGGTCGGTTTTGGGCTCGGTCTGCTTCTCGCGGGGGGCCGCGGTCGCTGTTGTTGTCACGGTCATCGGGCGGCTCCCATCTCGTAGTAGACCCAGCGGCGCGAGGAGCGGAACAGCACCACCGTGATGACCATGACGAGTACGAACAGCGCCCAAGCCAGCGCGCTCGCGTAGCCCATCTCGCTCTTGGTGAAGGCGGTCGTGTAGAGGTAGTACACGTAGAACGTCGACGCGTTGTTCGGGCCGCCCTGCGTCATGATGTAGGCCTGGTTGAAGACCTGGAACGTGCCGATGATGCTGGTGACCAGGTTGTAGAACAGCACCGGCGTCATCATCGGCAGCGTCACGTGCCGGAACTGCCGCCACGCTCCGCCGCCGTCGATCGCGACCGCCTCGTAGAGGTGCCGCGGCACGCCCTGCAACCCGGCCAGGAAGATCACCATGATGTTGCCGAAACCCCAGGTACTCATCAGGATCAGCGACGGCACCACTGCCGCCTCGCTGAACACCCAGTTGGAGGTGGGCATCCCCAACTGCCGCAGGGTCGAGTTCAGCAGGCCGAAGTCGGGATTGAAGATCCACAGCCACAGGACGGCGTTCGCCACGCTCGGCACCAGCGTCGGCAGGTAGTAGATGGTCCGGTAGACCCCGAGTCCGCGCACCTTCGCGTTGAGCAGCATCGCGATCGCGAAGGCGACGATCAGCGTCAGCGGCACCGCGCCCAGCGTGTAGTACGTCGTGACGCCGAGCGACTTCAGGAAGAGCGGATCACGGGTGAACATCTGCAGGTAGTTGTCGACGCCGACGAACGACGCCGCCGAGCCGATGGTCCAGTCGGTCAGGCTGATCACCGCCGACGCCGCCATCGGCACCAGCGTGAAGACGATGAACCCGACGATGGCGGGCATCGCCAGCAGCAGTCCCCAGCGACGCTCGAGCCGGCTCTGTCCGCTGACGCCGTGCTTGGTCTTCATGGTCAACTCCCCGCCTCACGGTCGTCGCTACTCGCCGACGACCTTCCGGTCAGGGGTGGAGAAGGCGATCATCAGGACCGCGGGCTCGGACCCGACGTTGCGGGCGTTGTGCACGGTCCCCGCCGGGATCGAGATGGTGTCGCCGGCCGACATCGGCAGTTGGCTCTCGCCGAGCCGATGGTCGATCGTCCCGCTGATCACGTGCAGCACCTCGTCGCAGTTCGGGTGGTAGTGCGGCGGGTTCTGCCGACCAGGCTCGATCGTGCAGCGACCGACCGTCATCGTGTCGGAGTTGCCGATGGCCCCCGACACCATCCACTCGAGCCGGCCCCAGTCCTGGGGTTCGACGACGGCTTGGTCGAAAGGGGTCAATCCACCACGGCCCACGATGTGCTCCTGACGTCGATGTGTTCGCCTGCAGTCATCCTGGGAGCACGACAGGAACTGCGACAGTGCCAATTCGGCACTCATGGGTGGAACGGACTAGGTGCGCCTCCTAAGCCCGCTTGCCGACGATCCGCCAGGCCTCGGTGAGCATCCGTACGCCGGCCCGCAGCTGATCGTGGCCGGCCGCGAACCCGATCCGCAGATGGTCGTCGAACGCGTCGACGCAGCTGAAGGTCGTTCCGGGCAGCAGTTGTACGCCGAGGCGCTCCGCCCGTTGGACGAGACTGGTTGCAACCGGCGCCGGCAGCCGGACCCACAATGACGCGCCACCGACCGGCTCAACCGGTTCGCACTCCGGGAGGCACTCCGCCAATGCGGTCAGTACGACGTCCCGGGCCGCGCCCAGCACCCGGCGGCGCTCGGCCCGGGCCTCCTCGATCCGGGGCAGCAGCCGTGCGGTGGTCACCTGCGCGAGCAATGAGGTGCCGAGGTCTTCGCCAGCCTTCATCGAGGCCAGTGACGCGACCGTTCCAGGATCGGCCCTCAGCCAGCCGACGCGAAGGCCACCCCAGAACGACTTGCTGACCGAACCGACGGTGATCACGCTGGAGCCCCAGGCGGCCATCGGCGTCGCCGGCGGACCGTCGATCATGGCGTCCGCCAGCGTGGTGTCGTCCAGCACCGTGAGGCCGAGTGACTCCGCGGTGATCGCGAGCTGCCGTCGCCAGCCGGGGTTGATCACCGTCCCAGTCGGATTGTGCACCGTCGACTGCATCACGAGCAGCCGCGGCCTGGAACGTCGTACGGCTGCGACGAGCTCGGAGGTCTCGATGCCGTACGGGCCCCGCCGGACCGGTTCAAGCCTCGCCCCGGCGGCACGCAGTACTTCGATCACGCCGCGGAACGACGGTTCCTCGACCAGCGCCACCGAGCCCGGCTCGAGCATCGACACCGCGGCCATCCGCATCGCCTGCTGCGCGCCGGAGGTGATCAGGATCTGGTCGGGTGTGGTCGGCAGGCCGATCGAGCTGTAGTAGCCGGCGACCTCGACTCGCAACGCCGGCAGGCCCTCGGGGAGGTATCCGTGGGACTCGACCAGCGGCGCGAGCTCGGGACCGACGACCGATGCCGCGTCGACCACGAGGCTGAGGCCGGGCAGGGCGGCGCTGCGCAGGTCGATGCGGTGGCCGGCGCCGGTGGCCGGTGCCAGGAAGGACTCGAAACGGTCGTCGCCGCGGACTCCGAGGAACTGCCGGGCAGAGCTGACGTAGGTGCCGTCACCGCGCCGACTGGTCAGGATGCCGTCGCCGCGGAGCTCGTCGAATGCCGCACCGACGGTGTTGCGGCTGACATCGAGTGCTTCGGCGAGCGCGCGTTCGGACGGCAGCCGGACTCCGGCGGCCAGCTTTCCGGAGACCACGAGCATGCGGAGATGGCTCGCGAGCTGCGTGTGCAGAGCCCCGTCGCCGAGGCCCCACTCGCCCATCAACCGGACCATCTGATGGACGGGCAGCGGAGTGACCAATCGGGCGGAATTGGCTCTCGTTGGCTTCATACCGGTCCTCCATCATGGGACAGGACTTCGGGAGGAGATCATGGCCACCGTCGCACTCGTCGGTACGCTCGACACCAAGAGCTCTGAGTATCGGTTCGTCGCCGAACGACTCCGCGATCTCGGGGTCGAGGTGATCATGATCGACTGCGGCGTACTGGGTGAGCCAGGTTTCGTCCCACAGATCGATCGCTACCACGTCGCCAGGGTTGCCGGCGAGGATCTCGACCGGCTCGCCGCCGCGGGTGATCGCGGCGCGGCCGTCCAGGCGATGTCGCGCGGTGCGGCCGGAGTCGTCGAGCAGTTGTACGGTGAAGGCAGGCTACACGGCGCGATGGCCCTGGGAGGGACGGGCGGAACCTCCCTTGCGGCAGCTGCATTCCGGCCACTTCCGCTCGGTGTGCCCAAGTTGATCGTCTCGACCGCCGCCGCAGGAGACAACCAGCCGTACGTCGGCGAGACGGACCTGATTCTGGCACCGAGCGTCGTCGATGTCGCCGGGCTGAACCGCATCTCGACTCGCATCCTCGCCAACGCGGCAGCGGCGATGGCGGGCATGGTGACCGCTGCGCCGATTCAGCCCCGGGACGACGAGCGGCCGTTGGTAGCAGCCAGCATGTTCGGCGTCACGACGCCCTGTGTCACCCGGGCGCGCGAACAGCTGGAGGCGCTGGGCTACGAAGTTCTGGTGTTCCACATGACCGGCGCCGGCGGGCGCACGCTCGAGAGCCTGGTGTCGAACGGCATGCTGGCCGGGGTTCTCGACGTCACCACGACGGAGCTCGCCGACCACCTCGTCGGCGGAATCTTCGACGCCGGCCCCGATCGGCTGTGCGCCGCAGCTCGCACCGGCACACCTGCCGTGGTCTCGCTCGGCGCACTGGACATGGTGAACTTCGGCCCTCCGGAGACCGTTCCGGAACGCTTCGCCAGCCGCCTCACCTACCGCCACAACGCCACGACGACCTTGATGCGTACGACGCCCGCGGAGTGCCGCGAGCTGGGTACCCAGTTGGCTGCGAAGGTCTCGAAGTCGGTTGGCCCCGCCGCCGTCTTCCTGCCGCTGAACGGCATTTCGGCGATCGCGGTGAAGGACGGTGCCTTCTACGACCCGGACGCCGACGTCGCGCTGTTCGACGCCGTACGGGCCGGTCTGCGTGACAGCGGCGTCGAGCTGATCGAGCTGAACAGTGACATCAACGCGGTGGAGTTCGCCGACGCCATGGTGCAGCGGCTGCACGCGGCAATTTCCAGCGCCACTCGGTTGTGAGCACGAGATCACGAGGGAGACTGAGCATGGGTCGAATCGAGCGCCAGGACATCCTGCGGCGGCTGCGCGGCAAGGTGGAGCGGCACGAGCCGATCGTCGGCGGCGGGGCGGGCACCGGCCTGTCGGCCAAGTGCGAGGAGGCCGGGGGGATCGATCTGATCATCGTGTACAACTCGGGGCGCTTTCGGATGGCTGGCCGTGGATCGCTGGCCGGCCTGCTCGCGTACGGCAACGCGAACGAGATCGTGCTCGAGATGGCTCCCGAGATCGTCACCGTCGTCGAGCGGACGCCGGTACTCGCCGGCGTCAACGCGACCGACCCGTTTCTTCAGCCGGCGTCCTTTCTGGAGGATCTGGTCAGGGCCGGGTACTCCGGAGTGCAGAACTTCCCGACCGTTGGCCTGATCGACGGCACGTTCCGCGTCAATCTCGAGGAGACCGGAATGGGGTACCAGCAGGAGGTCGAGCTGATCCGGCTCGCGGCCGAGCAAGAACTGTTGACGACGCCGTACGTCTTCTCTGCCGAGGACGCGATCGCGATGGCCGGTGCGGGAGCCGATGTGATCGTGTGCCACATGGGTCTGACGACCGGCGGACGCATCGGCGCCGAGACCGCCCGCAATCTCGATGACTGTGTCCAGCTGTGCAACACGTGGTCCGAAGCCGCCCGAAGCGTTCGCGACGATGTCATCGTGCTCGTGCACGGCGGTCCCGTCGCGGAACCAGGCGATGCCGAATACGTGCTCCGCAAGACCACCGGCGTACACGGCTTCTACGGTGCCTCCTCGATGGAGCGCCTGCCGGTCGAACGAGCCCTCATCGAGCAGACACGAGCATTCACCGAAATCACCTTCTGAGGCCGCCGGATGTGGTCACGTACGACCAGCAGGACGGGGTGTTCGCGGCGTCCAAGGCCTCGACGACGCCGGGCGACCCTCAGTGCGGGTGGTTGCTGGTTTGTTGGCGACTGGGCATCTACGATGTGGATGAGGAAACCATAATCAGCGAGAGGGTGTGTTGTGGCGCGGGCGATCGGGCGTGAAAGTGGGCCGGGAACGCAGAGTGTCGAGCGGGCACTGTCGCTGTTGTCCGAGTTCACCGAGGCGCATCCGCAGCGTCGCGTGTCGGAGTTGGTCCAGGCGACCGGGCTCGGTCAGTCCACCGTGTCCCGGCTGGTCGCTGCTTTGGTGGCGCTCGGGTTCCTGGCCTATGACCAGCGCAGTGGCCTGTACGGCATCGGTCCGCGGGTGATCACGCTGGCGGGTATCGGCCTGAACGAGATGCCTGTGCATCAGCAGTCGCGCCAGGTCGCGCAGAACCTCGCTGCCGACCTGAACCTCGGTGCCAATGTCGCGGAGCGCCGTAGTGCGGAGATGTTCTACCTGTGCCACTTCGAGGGGCGCGCGGCCGGTCGCTCATCGACTCTGGTCGGCAGGACCGGTCCGTTGCACGCGACAGCCATCGGCAAGGCGCTGATCAGTGAGCTGCCGCGAGAGGAATGGCAGGAGCTTCTCGGTGACGACTTGCCGCGGTACACGCCGCACACCGTGACCGACCCTGATGAGCTGGAGAAGATGCTCCGGCAGGTGCGTGAGCGTGGCTACGCCCTGGAGCTGGAGGAGCTGGCCTTCGGCCGCGCCTGTCTCGCGGCGCCGATCCGCGACCGCACCGGAGGGATCGTGGCCGCCTTGTCGGTTTCTGGTCCGCTGTCGGCGATGGACCTCGCGAACCGTGAAGAGTCGCTCGCCATGCAGGTCATCGAGCAGGCGGATCAGATCTCGTCGGGTCTTGGATACCACGCGTCCGCGGCGGTCGGCTGACCCGCCGTACCACCAGCACGGCTGCGAGGGCCGAGCCAGCCGGCCAGAACATCAGCGCGGCCGGTACGACGTACCACCCAGCGAGAGCCAGTGCGATGAGTCCTGCGGTCCCCGCGAGAGGTAGTGCTGGACGACGCCAGGTGAGGTGCAGCGTCAACAGCCACAGGTCTTTCGCCCGCAGCTGGCTAGCCGTGACAGCTACGGCGGGGAGCAACCAGAGCGAGACCAGATAGCCAAGTGTCACCACCGAGAGCGGCCACGCCCACAGAGTCTGCCTTGAGGCGGCCAGGTAGAACGCCAGCACCCATACCGTGGCCAGCGGGGGGCCGAGAACCACCTGGCCTCGGACGAACCAAGCACGCCAGGCAGACCAGAAGCGGGACCACAGCCGTACCTCCGCCTCTCCAGATATCAACACCTGGTGACTCGCCAAGGTGGCTGGAGCGATTCCGGCGATGACCAGCCCGGCGGCGACCCCCAGTAGCCACAGCAACGTGACCAGGGCCAGCCGCATCGGCCAGTCGAGCAGCCGGTAAAGAGGTGCTGCTCGCCCTGTCAGTTCGACCTCAGGCATCCCGCAGCCTTGCTCGAAGGTCGGCCCGACCGACCGCTGCGGGGGACAGTATGGACAGACCGCCATCCACTGGGAGTACGACGCCGGTGATGCCGGAAGCTCTTGGTCCGGCGAGGAAGGTCACAGCGTCGGCGACCTCGGTCGGCAGGATCGTCCTGCCGATGGGGTAGCCGGCCGCCGCATCGGGCAGGTTCGCGCCACCGACCATTCCAGGGGCGACTGCATTCACCCGGATGCCACGGCCGCCGTAGTCCACGGCGAGTTGCCGGACCAGTGCGTCCACTCCGCCCTTGGCTGCGGTGTAGGCAGCTGCCCAAGGGGCAGCAGCCAGTGTGTTCACCGACGACACCGCTACGACGGCTGCCGCATCGCTCTTGAACAGATGCGGCAGCGCAGCCCGCACCGGGAAGAAGAACGTGTCCAACGTGTTCGACAATGCCTCGAACCACTGCGCGTCCGTGGTCCGGTGGGCCGGCTCGAGCGGCATCCGGCCGGCCGCCGTGACCAGGACGTCGAGTCCGCCGAACTCGGCCACGACCCGTCCAACCACCTCAGCCGCTCCGTCCGGGTCAGAGCAGTCCGTCGTCAGGTGGAGATCCAATCCGTCGACCTGCTTGTCCTCGAGTGCTGCACCGGCGACGTGGCAGTCGTCCGCGGCCAGCGCTGCGACAATCGCCGTACCGATAGGTGTCGTCGACCCGATGACCAGCGCCCGGCGGGTCACCGGATGCACCCAGCGCGTACGGCGTCCTCGTCGACCTCGATGCCCAGGCCAGGCCCGGCCGGTACGGCGAAGCCGAGTGTGCCTGGTTCCAGAGGTGTCCGCAGCACGTCGTTGACCGGCTCGAACAGCATCGAGTGGAACTCGTAGGCCAACAGGTTCGCCACCGCAGCGGACGCGTGGATGCTCGCGGCCATGATGATGCCGAGTCCCGATGAGTGGTGCGGGGCGAGCGGCGTGGACCAGGTCTCGGTCACAGCTGCGAGATCCAGCAGTTCGGTGATTCCGGTCCGGCCGACATCTGGCTGAAGGATCGCGGCGGCCCCGCCTTGCAGCCAGGGCCGGAATTCCTGGCGGTGCCGCAAGCTCTCACCGATCGCTACCGGGGTATCGATCCGTCGAGCCACTTCAGCATGCCCAGCGATGTCTTCGAACCCGACAGGTGCCTCCAGGAACCAGGCGCCCAAAGTGTCCAGTCCGCGACCCAGCCGGACCGCGTCCGCGACGTCGTACACGCCGTGGATGTCTACTGCGACCAACAGGTCGTCGTGAACGCCGCGCAGCGCTTCGACAGTCGCCAGATCCGCGCGCACGCCGTACCCGAGACCTAGTTTCACCTGCCGTACACCTTGCGCCACCCAGTCGCGGGCGTAGGCAACGCGCTCGCTGTCCTTCTTGCCCGGCAGGCCGGACATGTACGTCGGTACTACGTCGCGCTGAGCTCCTCCGAGGAGTTGGTGGACAGGTAACCCGGTGATTCGGCCGGCTAGGTCCCACAACGCCACGTCGACCGCGGCGACGGCGTCGCCCTGATGGCCGCCGAGGTGGCCGCGTTCTCGCATCAAGGCGCGGAGGCTGTTCACCAACGGGCGCACCCTTGTGGGGTCTGCCCCGAGGAGTGCGGGCTTGAGTAGAAGTTCAATGATCTTCGCCGGAACTTCTGGTGCGACAGGCGCCAGGGCCTCACCCCACCCGAAAGAACCGTCGTCCGCGGTCAGCTTCACCAGCAGCGCCTCGCGTGACGAGGCGTAGATGCTCGGCCAGGGCGGCTTGGTGGAGTAGCTGCGCGCTGGCGCGTCCGGCCCGGCCAGAACGAGCGGGAAGACTTCTACGTCGGTGATGGTCGGCATCAGCGAACTCCTGTCAGTGAAGTAATCCCAAGCCGGTCGAGTATCGCAGTCAGCCCGGCGCGCGATCTGATGTCGAGGTCGCGGGCCGGAACCCTGACAGTCGCGTGGTCAATCAGGCCGCGACGTACCAGGACCTCCTTGTGGACCGCCCACGCGAGCCCGGGCTGCAAGCCGTACACCAGTAACGGCAGCAGGCGGTCGAACCTCGCGCGAGCATCGTCGTACCGGGCGGCCTGCCAGTCGGCGAGGACCGGTGCGAGAAGGTCGGGGATCTCGCAGGCCGGCATCGAACCGACAGCGCCGGCCGCCAGTTCGTCGAGCAGGAACTGCGCGTTCTGTCCACCCAGTACCACGAATCCGGACTCGTCGATCCGGTCAGCCACGGCCGCGACCTTCGGCGCGGTGGGAGGCGCCTCGACCTTCACCGACGTGACTCCGGTGATTCTGCTGAGCTCGATGATCTGCTGCGGTGACATCACGACACCGGTGGCGCCGGGCGCATCCTGCACCATGACCTCAGGACCGATTGCGGCCACCGCGGCGTAGAAGTCGGGCAGTTGAGCCGGGCTCGGGGCCACCATGAACGGCGGCAGCACCATGACTGCGTCGGCTCCGGCCGCGGCTGCCTCGGTTGCTTGCTCGACGGCGGTTACCGTCGACGTCGCCGCTACCCCGGCGACCAGTGGGACCGCACCGGCGATCACCTCGGCCACCGTCGTCGTGATCAGGCGGCGCTCGGCCGCGGTCAGAGCGAAGGCCTCACTGGCCATCCCGAGGACGGCGACCCCGTGGACGCCGCTGGCCAGCTGGAACGCGGTGAGTCGGCGTAGTCCCGGCAGATCCAGGCTGCCGTCCGGGAGGAATGGCGTGGCCAGGATCGGTACCAGACCGTGGACGGTATTCATGGCTCGCTCCTCAGTGTCAACATTCGATATCCGATGGATGCTTGACGAGATCCACTATGTGCGTAAGGCTGCCACATAGTGGATGACATCGTCCATCATCTCTGCAAAGGATGCAGTCTGTGGGCAATGAGGCGGGGACCAACCAGAGCGTCGAGCGAGCGGCCGCAGTACTGCGGGCCTTCGCGGGCACCGGGACGCTCCGCGTAACCGAGGTCGCCAAGTTGGCGAAGCTGCAGCAGTCCACCGCGTCGCGGCTGTTGAGCACCCTCGAGCAGGCCGGATTCGTGGAGCGGGACGACGGCCAGTACCGGCTCGGCGCCGAGCTGATCACCCTGGCCGGCGTGGCGCTGAACGGTCATCCTGTGCACCATGCGGCTCGGCAGCGAGCGCAAACCCTCGCGGCCGAAACCGGGCTCGGTGTCAATGTCGCTGTCCGCCGTGGGGCGGAGTTGTTCTACCTCTGCAACTTCGAGGGACAGTTCGCACCGCGTTCGTTCGTCTTGATCGGGCGGCGCAATCCGCTGCATGCGACAGCGCTCGGCAAGTGCCTGCTGCTCGGGGTGGAGCAGAGTCGCGACTTGCTCGGGGAGTTGGAGCGATACACCCCGCGCACCATCACCGACCACGACGTACTCGCGGCCGCGGTCGAACAAGCTGCCTGGCAGGGCTACTCGACCGAGACCGAGGAGTTGTCGCTCAGCCGGTCCTGCCTGGCCGCACCGCTGCGCGACCGGACCGGCCGGGTGGTCGCAGCACTGTCACTGTCCGGTCCGTCAAGCTTCGTCGACCTTCCGGCTCGCGAGCTGGAGCTCTCCCGGCTCGTGATGGAGACCGCCGACGCCATCAACTCACAGCTGGGCCACCACGGCCCGGCAGACCAACAGATCTCGGCGCCCAGGCGCCACGACCTCCGGAGCCGATCATGAAGATCCGCCCTGCCCTCGCCGCGTTCGCGTGCGCGGTAACCCTTGCCCTGTCGGGGTGCAACCTCGTCGGCGGCAGCCCGGACTCGAGCAACGCCACCGACAAGGTCACCGTCACCGTCGCGCTGGTGCCGGACCCACCAGGCGCCAGTCAGTTCTACCGGCAACAGTTCGACGAGTTCGAGAAGGCGAACCCCGGCATCGCCGTGAAGGTGGTGGAGAACCCGTCGGATCAGCAGTTGAACGCGGTTGAGCTGATGTTCCAGCAGAACAACGCGCCGGACGTCTTCCGGGCCCAGGACGACGGCATGGATCGGATGGCGGCTCGCGGCTGGGTGGCGCCGCTCGACGAGTTCGTCACGCCGGACTTCCTGAAGCGGTTCCCGGCCGGCTCGATGGACCCGGCGACGTCCGGCCTGCACCGTGACGGCAAACTGATGAGCCTACCGCTGGTGTGGGGACCCTGGTCGACGCTGCGAGTGTTCCTTTACAACGAGGACCTGCTGAAGAAGTCCGGGTACGACGGCCCGCCCAAGACATGGACCGACCTCGAGCAGATGGCCACGAAGGTCACCGCGGACGGCAAGGGCAAGTACTTCGGCTACGCGCCGACCGCCGCAAAGGCGGTAGGTGTCGAGATGCTGGCCGATACGGCCGTCCCGTACTCCGTGCCGGCAACTGGGATCGACTACCGCACCGGCAAGCCGGCCACCTCGAGCCCCGGTCTGCTGGAGGCCGTCGAACTGCACCGGCGGATGCAGGCGGCGAAGGTAATGATGCCGGGCTGGGAAAGCTGGGACGGCAGCCGAGCCTTCAAGGAGTTCGCCGCCGGTCGGCTGGCGATGTATCCGACGCCGCCGTGGCACGTCGCCGAGGTCCGCAAGCTCGCGCCCGAGATCAAGATGGGCATCACCGGACTTCCCGTTCCCGCTGCTGGGCGCGGAGCGTATTTGCCGCTCACCAAGTCGTTCAGCCCGCTGTGGTCGATGTCGGCCAAGTCGACGCACAAGCCGGAGAGCTGGAAGGTGATGGACTTCCTCGCCTCGGAGCCTTTCCACAACGCCTACTACAAGAAGTTCGGCACCCTCACCGCACTCGAAGGGGCCTGGAAGTCGGAGGCCGAGAAGAACCCCGACCAGGCCGCGATCCTGAAGGTGGCGCAGGAGACCATGCGCCGTGCACCGAACCCCGCCCTCGCGACCACGGGCGGACGGGCGATGACGGACGCGCTGGCGGCGAAGCCCGATCTCAAGTACACCGACGCCTCGTTCAGCTCGATCATCAAGAACCAGCCGTTCGCGCCGGCCGCCGCGAAACTCGACCAGGACCTACAGGGCTACCTGGACAAGACCACGGCCGACCTGAAGGCGAAGGGCAAGGAAGGCTCCGCCAAGGATCTGACCTTCGCCGGCTGGGACCCGCTCAAGGACTACACACCGGGAGGCTGACCGCATGACGACGACCGTCGAGCGTCCGCTCGAGAAGATCCCGGTCGCCGGCACGTCGCGACGCCGGCCGGGACGGTTCCGCAAGCACCTGTGGAGCTATCTGTTCCTGATCCCGATGGTGCTGCTGTTCGGTGGCTTCACGGTGTGGCCGATGATCGCCAGCTGGTGGTACTCGTTCTTCAACTGGGACGGCGTCGGCACACCGTCGGACTGGGTCGGACTGGCGAACTTCCGCGA
Organism: Kribbella sp. VKM Ac-2569; assembly: GCF_004216905.1. GTDB lineage: Bacteria > Actinomycetota > Actinomycetes > Propionibacteriales > Kribbellaceae > Kribbella. The sequence continues at coordinate 77,125 of NZ_SGXJ01000009.1, read as the reverse complement.
GGTGCTCGGAGCAGACTCGTTCTGGCGAGCCTTCTGGCACTCGCTGGTCTTCTCGCTCGCGGCGATCTTCGTCGAGCTGCCGCTGGCGCTGGTCCTGGCGATCCTGCTGAACAACAGCTGGCTGCGGTTCCGCAACCTCTACCGGCTGGTCCTGTTCCTGCCGGTGGTGGCGACGACCGCAGTGATCGGGATCGTGATCGCCATCCTGCTCGACCCGGCCGGGGGGCTGGTGAACCGGATCCTGCTGGACACCGGTCTGGTGGACCAGCCCGTCAACTTCCTCGGTAGTACGTCGACCGCGCTGCCGACGCTGCTGTCGATCGACGTGTGGAAGGGCTTCGGGATCACCCTGATCTACTGGCTCGCCGCGCTGCAGACCGTGCCGAAGGATCTGCAGGAAGCGGCGGCGATCGACGGTGCGGGCTTCTGGCGGGCCCTGCGCTTCGTCACGCTGCCGGTGGTGACGCCGATCGCGATCGTGATCCTGCTGCTGGTGTTCCAGCGCAGCCTGAACACGTTCGATCTCGTCCGGGCCGTCACCGAGGGTGGACCGGACTATGCGACCGACGTGGTACCGACGTACATCTACCGCTACGCCTTCGATCCGTCGTTGCAGGCGCCGCGGTACGGATTCGCCTCGGCAGCCGGTGTGGTGTTCGGGCTGCTGACGCTGGTCGTGACATTGCTCCAGGCACCTTTCCTGAGGCGGCGACTGGGTGGAGGCAAGGCATGAACAGGCTCGTGCTGAGGCGAAACATCTGGCACCTGCTGCTGATCCCGCTCTGTCTGGTCTGGATCTATCCGTTCGTCTGGATGGTTTCGGCGGCCTTCAAGACGCCGCGGGAGATGCTGATCGGCGGTCTCTCGTTGCTGCCCGACGAGGCGACCCTGGACAACTTCGCGCGGGCGTGGACGACGGCCAAGTTCAGTACCTATACGGCGAACACGATCACCTTCTCGATCGCGGTCGTGATCCTGGTGCTCCTGGTGGCATCGACCGCGGGCTATGCGCTGGCGAGACCGGGGCTGCCGGGCAAGAAGGTGCTCGTCGGTGTGCTGATCGCCACGATGTTCGTGCCGCACGGTTATACGATCATCCCGACTTTCATCGTGGTGAACGGCCTCGGGCTGGGCAACGGCCTGCTCGGTGCCGCGCTCGCGCAGGCGGGCCCGGCGCTCGTCGTACCGGTGCTGCTGTTCATGGGGTTCTTCAGTGGCATCCCCAAGGAGCTGGAAGAAGCTGCGCGGATGGACGGCGCCGGCTACTTGCGCACGTACTGGCGGGTGATGCTGCCGCTGGCGAAACCGGTGATGGGCACGGTCGCGTTGATGAACTTCATCGGCGCCTGGAACGCCTTCTTCATCCCGCTGGTGTTCACCCTGGGCAACCCGGACCTGCGTACGCTCGGCGTCGGTATGTACGGGTTCTACGGGCAGGACACCACCGACTGGACCGGACTCGCGGCCGCGGCCTGCATCAGCGTCGTACCGATCGTAGTGGTGTTCCTGTTCTTGCAACGGACCTTCGTCGAGGGGATCGCTGGTGCGGTCAAGAGCTGACCAGATCTCTGCAACCTCTTATCTGCAAGGCGAATCATCCCGGCTTGATGCCAGGACGCGACCGCAGTGTGCTTCCAAGGCAGCACGCTGGTGATCACCATTGCCTCCCTCGGCGTGAATCACCCGTTCCCGGGTAGCGGTCATCTGTTCGCCGCCGACGTCGGGGTCACTGGCCCGCCGGCGCGTCCGTGAGGCGGCCGGATCTAGCATTATGCGGATTGACAATCCGTAGTATGGACATAAAACCTGCATAGTCATATCTTCGTCCCACATCTGAATGTTGGGAGCCGTTTGATGACCATCCGCCGCTCTGTTCGCTTGCTGGCCTCCTTGACCTTGATCACTACCTCCGCACTGGTTGGGACCGGGGTCGCCGACGCCGAGCCGGCGCCCGGACCGAACTACGTGCCCGCCGGCTATCAGCTCGGCTGGGCAGACGAGTTCGCCGGTACGACGCTCAACACGAACGACTGGTACCACCGCGAGGGAGAGAAGGCGATCTGCGCGAACCGTCCGGGCAACGTTTCGGTCAACGACGGCACCATACATATCGCGCTGAAGCGAGAGACCTACCAGGACAAGAACTACACCTGTGGCGGCATCATCTCGAGGCAGACCTTTGGATACGGGTACTACGAGACTCGCGCGAAGCTTTGGGGTGACAAGGGGTTCCACTCCGCGTTCTGGCAGATGGGTCTGGCTGACTACGTTCCAGACACGCCGTCGTACAAGGGTCCTTACAACCGGTTCAACGAGATCGACGGGTTCGAGATCGACTCGCATGCGCCGACCAGCGTTCAACAGCACTCGCACTGGACCGTGCCGCAGCACATCGGCAACCAAGGCGGTGTCTACACCGGCCCTGACTCGTCTGACGGCTACCACACCTATGGCTACGAGTGGCTGCCCAACGAGATCCGCTTCTACGTCGACGGCGTATTGAGTCGGACTCTGGCCTACCCCGGCCCCCATGCGCTGCAGAACGTCTGGCTCACCACCTTGGGCTACACCGAGCCGGTCGACGAGACGCGCCTTCCTGGTGAGACCACGTGGGACTACTTCCGGTACTACAAACCCATCGGCTCGGCAGACGACATCGCAACCGGCACAGTGCTGGTGGACAACTGCGACCCGGGGTATGCCGAGACAGGGACCTGGACTGGTGTCGGGGAGGCTTACGGCTACCAGGACAAGCTCACCCGGCGTGCGGGCTCCGCCGCCGCCACGGCGACCTGGACGCCGAGCCTGCCGAGCGCACAGACATATGAGGTCTACGCCTGGAACCCCGACTTCATCAGAAGCGGCAGTACTGCGGCGCGTTACTCGGTCTCCCATACGGGCGGCACTACAGACGTCGTCATCGACCAGACCAAGGCAGGTCAGCAGTGGATCGACCTGGGGTCCTACGCGATGACTCCCGGAGCCGGGCACAAGGTCCAGGTCGCCGGCAGCACCGGCGCCACCGGCACGTTGCGGACCGACGCGGTCAAATTCGTCCCGACAGTTGTCATCGACAACGGAGGCTCCGGCTACACGGAGGCTGGGCCTTGGACGAGCACGACCACGGTAAAGGGCTGGCGCGGTACCGACACTCGCTACTCCTCGACGTCCACGAGCACAGCACGCTGGACTCCTCAGCTACCTGCAGCGGGTCGATACGACGTGTATGCCTGGGTGCCTGGCAGTTCGGTCAATGTGCCGACGGCGCGGTACACAATCAACAGTGCGGACGGCGTCGGTGCTCCGGTGGATCCCGCGGAGTCGATGGGGGTCGACCGTTGGGTGCGACTGGGCAACTACCAGTTCGGCGCAGGCGCCACAGGCTGGGTCGAGCTGAGCAAGGCGACTGGTGAGGAGGGGTACCTCCGCGCCGATGCGGTGAAGTTCGTCCCGGCCGCTGCTCCTGATGCGGTAGCACCGGCGACACCGATCAATGTGACGCAGAAGGTCAAGACCACACCGTCGACCGGCGATGCCGTTCTCACCCTCGGGTGGACTCCGGTCCCTGGGGCGGACGTGATCGGCCACCATGTCTACCTCGACGGTCGGCGCCAGACCGCCAACCCCGTGCAGCGCGGCTCATTCGAGTTGCACGAGCTGCTGGCCGGCCAGACCTACCAACTGTCGGTCACGGCCGTAGACCGGTCCGGCAACGAGTCCCCGGCTTCCCAGTCGATCGCCGTACCAGTCCCTGCCGACACCATCGCGCCAGCGACCCCGACGGGTTTGGTCGGGGAGGCCGCCGATGGCAGAGCGGTTCTCTACTGGAGCCAGAATTCGGAGGTGGATCTGCTCGGCTACAACATCTACGCCGACGGCACCCTCGTCACCACCGACGAACCCGTCGGCAACATCGGCAACCCGGATCTGGTCAAGCAGGGCATCCCGGTGCCGGACCTGGCGAACAACGTGGCACACAGTCTGCAGGTCCGCGCCGTCGACCTCGCCGGCAACGAATCCGCACCGGCCACCGTTTCAGTGACCCCGACGCCCATGACGTTCGTCGGCGTCGCCGATTCCGGCTACACCGAGACCGGCGTCTGGGCAGCCTCCAGTGTGCCCGGCTGGCTGACGTCGGGAACCCGCGCGTCGAACGGCGCCGGCAAGACCGCCGAGTGGCGACCCGATCTCCCGAGTGCCAGTTCGTACGACGTCTACGCCTGGGTGCCCAACCACAGCAACAGCACCGCAGCCGCGCACTACGTCGTCAGTCACGCGACCGGCTCCTCGACGATAGACATCGACCAACGATCCGGCGGCAATCGGTGGATCCTGCTGGGCCGCTACCAGTTCAACGCCGGCACCGCCGGGTACGTGACCATCTCGAACCCATCCGCCACCGGCTACCTCCGCACCAGCTACACCAAGTTCGTCCCCGCAAGCTGAGTATCTGTCGGTGCCGGACCACAGTCCGCGGTCCGGCACCCGAGCGTCGAGTTCGAGCTAGCGGGAGTCACACCCAGGGTTGTCTCAGGTGGATCAGAAGATAGAGAAGCCGGTGGCGGCGGTTGGGAGGACGCCGAGGAGGAGCCAGGGGGAGAGCGGGTTGCGGCGGAAGATGGCGAGGATGCCTGCGGCGGTGAGGACGCCGATCACCCCGGACATCAACCACAGGCCGATGCCGCGGCCGAAGTCGGTGGCCGCGACGCCGATGCTGTAGACGGCCAGCGTGACGGCGGGAACGGTGCCGACGTGGAAGAGGACCGCGGAGACAACCCAGCGTTGGACGGTCTCGATGTTCATCGGGCGAGGAGTGCGTCGGCGTCGTATCGTGCGTCGTTCCGTGGCCTGCTCCATCATCACTCCAATAGTTAGTGTACTAACTATTAGCCTACATATGGTTGGTACGCTCGTGGCATGGCAGCGACGAAGATCACGCCGGCCGACAACCCGCTGGCGCTGGAACACCAGGTTTGCTTCGCCCTGGCGGTGGCCGCGCGGACAGTCATCGCGCTGTACCGCCCGGTTCTCGAGCCGATGGGCCTGACGCATCCGCAGTACCTGGTGATGTTGGCGCTGTGGGAGTTCGAGCCGGTTTCGGTGAAGGATCTGTCCGGAATGCTTCAGCTCGAGCCGGCGACGCTTTCGCCGTTGCTCAAGCGGCTCGAAGCCTCCGGTCTCCTACGTCGCGACCGTTCAGCCTCGGACGAGCGGTCGCTGGCTGTCGTTCTGACCGAAGAGGGTCGGGCGCTTCGTGACCAGGCTTTGGAGGTGCCGCCGGCCGTCGTCCAACGCCTCGGCATGGACGTCGACGAGCTGATGGACCTGCACGACCGGCTGACCAGGGTCATCGCCGCAGCCACGGATGGCCGAACCTCTGGCACGCCCCGGACACCTTGACCAGTTTGGTCGATCACCTGGCGGCTGAGAACTTCGCGTAGTCGACGATGGAAGCCGCGGCTTGCCTGGACATGACAACCAGCGCGGCAGGGCTACGCCGGCGGGTGGGGGGAGGGGGTTGGTGGTCGTGTTCTTGCCAGGCCGTTCTTGATCGCGGTGAGCAGGGTGAGAGTCGCGTCGAGGTGGGTGGTGTCGTGGTCGGCTGCCGCGCTGACCACGGTCGCCCACTCATGTCGTACCAGGGCGGAGTTGCCGCGTCCGTGTTCGGTCGGACTGACGGTGACGCCGCGGCCGTCGTCCGGGTTGGCCTGTCGCTGGACGAGGCCCTTCTGTTCGAGGCCGCGCAGTGTCGTGGACAGGTTGGTGCGCTGGAGTCCGGTGGCGGCGGCGATCTGGCTGGGGGCGGCGACCGCCTCGCCCTGGAGCAGGTAGCGCATCACGATGCCCTCCGACTGGGTCAGCGAGACAGCTTCCTCGTCGGTGTAGCCGCGGTACTGGATCTCCCGGCTGATGATCAGCGCCAGATCGGCGAGTTCGGCCCAGCGCTCCTCGGCGGCTGATCGGCGGGAGCGGGGTCGCGATGGGGTCTTCGTCACACCTCCAGCATAGATGGTTGTCGGCACATAGTTATGAGCACATACTGATCATGCCTTAATAGTTATCGAGTCATAATCAGTTGGAGTCGAAATGGCCGTCACTCTTCCAGCCCCGGGCGCCACCTCGCCGCGTGCGGTAGCGCTGGCCGGCGGACTGCACCCGGCAGGGGTGTTCTTCCTGCTCGCCGGCGCGTTCCTGCCGATCATGGATTTCTTCATCACCAACGTGGCGCTGCCGAGCATCGACGCCTCCCTGCACGCCTCGGCGTCCGAGCTCGAGCTGGTGATCGCCGGGTACGGCGTCGCGTACGCCGCGCTCCTGGTGCTCGGCGGCCGGCTGGGTGACCGCTACGGTCGCCGTCCCCTCTTCCTGGGTTCGCTCGTCGGCTTCGTGGTGGCCTCGGCGGTCTGCGGCTTCGCCCCGACTGTCGGGGTCCTCATCGCCGCACGCATCGTGCAGGGCGCGACCGCGGCGCTACTCGTCCCGCAGGTGCTCGCGACCTTCCACCAGACGCTCGAGCACGAGCGCAAGGCTCGGGCGCTTGCCCTGTACGGCGCTACGTCCGGCATCGCGGCCGTCGTCGGCCAACTGGTGGGCGGCCTGCTGGTGAGCGCGGACATCGCCGGCGCCTCCTGGCGGCCGATCTTCTTGGTCAACGTGCCCATCGGCCTCATCGTCCTGGTGGTGGCGGCGCGGATCGTGCCGACCACTCGCTCGGATCACCCTGTCGGCATCGATCTGCCTGGCACGGTGCTGTTCGCTGCGACGCTCACCGCCGTACTGGTCCCGCTCACGGAAGGCCACTCGTTGGGCTGGCCCTGGTGGACCTGGGCGATGATCGCCCTGGCTGTCGTGCTCGGTGCCGTCACCTTCGTGGTCGAGCGGCGCGCCGAGTGGCGCGGCGAGATCCCGCTGCTGCCGCCGTCCTTGCTGCGGCTGCCGTCGATGTCGCGTGGCCTGGTGATGGTGCTCGCGTTCAGCATCGGATTCGGCGCGTTCATGTTCGTCTTCGCCCTGACCGTTCAGGACGGTCTGCACGCCGACGCCCTGCACGGCGGCCTGGCCATCCTGCCGATGGCGGTGATGTTCTTCCTCGGCTCCGTGTTCGCACCGCGGTTGATCGGTCGGTTCGGCCGGGCCGCGTTGTCGACCGGCGCGATCATCCAGTTCGCCGGCCTCGCCGCACTCGTGGCCGTCGTGGTCGGTCTCTGGCCGCACGTCAGTCTCTGGGACATGGCCCTGCCGCTCGCACTGGCCGGTGCCGGACAGTCGATGCTGTTCGCCGGATTGTTCCGGAGCGTTCTCGCCGATGTCCCGATCCATCTCGGCGGTGTCGGCAGCGGCGTACTGATCACCCTTCAGCAGAGCGGTCTCGCGCTGGGCGTGGCCACCCTCGGCACGCTGTACCTCGCCCGGGCCGAGCACAACACTGCCCACGCCTTCGCCGCCGTCGAATTGGTGCAGCTGGCGATCATCGGCTTGCTCGCCATCGGTGTCGCCGCACTGCCGCGCTTCACCAAGGCCGCTGCCGACGCGCCGGTACTGGACGCCTGAGATGAGTCTGCTGGATCTGTCCCGATGGCAGTTCGTCATCACCGTGATGTTTCACATGACGTTCCCGGCGATCACGGTCGGGTTGTCGATCTTGCTGAGCATCCTGTACGGGATGTACTGGCGGACCCGCAAGGCGGTCTATCTGCAGATGTTCCGGTTCTGGCGGCGTATCTTCGCGGTCGGGTTCGCGATCGGTGTCGTAGCGGGGATCGTGATCACCTTCGAGATGGGCCTGAACTGGGGCGGGTACGCGGCGAAGACCGGCCCGATCATCGGTCCGATCATCGGCATGGAGGTCGTCACCGCGTTCTTCGTCGAGGCCGGGTTCATCGGCGTTCTGCTGTACGGCGACGGCCGGGTGCGGCATGCGACGATGTTCGCCTCGTCGGTGATGGTGTCGATCGGCACGATCCTGTCCTCGACCTGGATCATCGCCGCGAACTCCTGGATGCAGACGCCGGCCGGGTTCGTCGTCCGGGACGGGCGGTTCGAGCCGACCGACTGGCTGGACGCGATCGTCAACCGGTCGTTCGTCTGGCGGTGGCCGCACATGGTGCTCGCCGTACTGATCTCCGCCGCGTTCTTCGTGGCCGGCATCGGCGCGTACTACCTGGTCAAGGCGCGGGCGCTGCCGTTCGCCCGCCGGTCGGTGTCGATCGCGCTGGGTGTCGCGGCGATGCTGGTGCCGGTGCAGATCTTCGTCGGTGATCACACCGCCGGCGCGGTCCTGCCGTACCAGCTGTCGAAGCTGGAGGCGCTGGAGGGCAACTGGACCAATGGCAACACCGGCTTCGTGCTCTTCGCGATCCCCGATCAGCAGGCGCAGCGCAACCTTGCGGAGCTGGACATCCCCTGCCTCGGCAGCGCGATCAACAAGGACCTCACCTGTAAGACCGCGGTGCCGGGGCTCGACCTGACGCCGAAGGCCGACCGGCCGGACATGGCCGCGGTCTTCTGGGGGTTCCGGGTGATGTTCCTGGCCGCGCTGCTGATGTTCGGCACCGCGTTCTACGCAACGATCCTGCGGTTTCGCCGGAAACTGTGGACCTCCAGACGGTTCCACCGGTTTTTGCTCTGGACGACGCCCGTGGGCGTCCTCGCGATTCTCGGCGGATGGGCCACCGCTGAGACGGGTCGCCAGCCATGGGTGGTGTTCGGTCAGCTCCGCACCGCTGATGCAGTCTCGCACCTGGCACCCGGCGAGCTCGTGTTCTCGGTGGTGGGTTTCTCCCTGCTGTACCTGGTGATGCTGATCGCGTACGTCGCCTACATCATCCGCACGGTGCGGATCGGTCCCGAGCACGTCCTCGGCCTGGCCGGCGGGAGGGCGAACTGATGTCGACGATCTGGTTCCTCCTCATCCTGCTGTGCTTGCTGATGTACGTCGTACTGGACGGCTACGACCTGGGTATCGGCATCGCCACTCTGGTCGAGCCGGACGCGAGCCATCGGCACGAGATGCTCGAACAGGTCGCTCAGGCCTGGGACGGCAACGAGACCTGGCTGGTCCTCCTGGGCGTCAGCCTCTGGGCCGGATTCCCGACCGCCTTCGGCACGATCCTCCCGCACGCCTATCTGCCGGTGATCGTCATGCTGTTCGCGCTGATCGTTCGCGGCGTCAGTGTGGAGCTGGCTTCCCAAGCTCCTCCCGCGCCACGGTGGGAGAGGGCCTTCGGCATCGCCTCGCTGATCGCCGCGCTTGCGCAAGGCGTCGCCGCTTCGACCTTGATCGGTGCGATCGGCTGGTTCTCAGCACTAGTGGCTGTGACGGTCGGGTGCGGCTACCTGGCCCTCGGATACGCCTACGCACAGTGGAAGACAACCGGCGAACTGCGTGCCCGGGCAGCACATCGCGGCAGAGTCAGCACGGTGCTGGCATCGATAGCGGCCGTTGCGTGTCTGCTGGCCGCACCTCCGAACCTGCACACACCCGCCCGACTCATCGCCTTCGCCGGACTGCTGCTGTTTGCCGTGGCCGGCGTGGTGATGAGCATGATTACCTCGCCGTACGACGGTCTCCCGCTAGCGGGCCTGGTCACCGCCGTGGTCGCGCTCGTCATCGCCTTGGTGGTGGCCCGCTACCCCCTGCTCGCGTCGCCCGACCTGACGATCGCCAAGACGGCAGCTCCGTCCGGCACTCTGACGTTTCTCGCCGTCGGGATCGGCCTGAACGTGCCCTTGATCCTCTTCTACAACTGGTTCGCCCACCACGCCTTCCGAGGCAAGGCCCCCGCCAACCACCTGGCCAACGGACGAACAGGAGCCACCCAATGACACAGCATGCACACGGGATCCGCCGAAGGCTCGTACGCGCGGTGCTGACCGTCGTGGGCGCGATCGGGGGCTTGTTCTGCTACTTCGTCTGCCAGGGCATGTTCTCCGGTTATTCGAAGTACCACAGTCGGCTGCTCAGCATCATGGGTCTGGCCCTCATCGTTCTGACCGGCGGTGTTGCCTGGCTCGTTGATGAACACCGGATGCACGATGACAAGTGAGCGGGCAGCGGCGGAGGCGCGCAACTGGCTCGCCGGGACAGCGGCGCCGGGTCGTCGATGGCTGCTGGTGGCGGCCGGCTCTCAGACGCTGGAGACGGCATTCACCGTCATGCAATGGACGGGTCTGGCCTGGGTCGCGCGTGATGTGCTCGACGGAGGGCGTCCGAGCTGGCAGGGATCGGGCGTTCTGCTCGGCGGCGGTCTGTTGGCGGCTGCAGCGGCCTGGAGTACGGCACGATGCCAATCAGTCGGGCGGCAACGAGTCGCCCACGCTCTCCGACGGCGCCTGGTCGCCGGGCTGCTGCCGACAGCGCAGCGGCACGCCGAGCCACACCCGGCGAGGGCTGCGCTCGCAACGGTGGAGCTGACCGACGACATCGCCGATTATCATGCGCAGACACTTCCTCAGCGAGTGTCCGCTCCCGTTTCGATGACACTGATCTTCGTCGTCACCGCGGTGGTGCAGTGGCCGGCTGCCGTGATCCTGCTGCTGGCGAGCATGCTCATACCGCTGAACATGCGGCTCGCGGGCCTGTTCGCCAAGGAGGGCGCAGACGCGCGGTTGGCGGCCGGTGCCAGACTCGCCGCCGTCGTCCTCGACAGCTTCCGCGGCATGCCGACCCTGCGGAACATCGGGGCGCTGGGACGACGCCGTACGGATCTGGCCCGTGCCGCCGACGACCTGAACTCCACCACCATCGCGGTCATCCGGCGCGCCTCGCTGTCCGGTGCGGTGATGGATGTCGTCATCACCTTCTCCATCGCGGCCAACGCGACGTACGTCGGTCTGTCTCTGCTCGGGTACGTACGCATCGGTGCCGGCATGTCGCTGTTCCGTGGTCTTCTCGCCCTGCTGATCTGCCCCATGTACTTCCAGCCGATGCGGGCCATGGCTGCCGCGTTCCACAGCAGGGAGCGGGCGCTGGCGGCGGTACCGGCGATCAGCGAGCTGCTCGTCGGTACCGAGACCGGGATGGCGAGCGCTGAACGAGTACCGCCCCCGTGCGGACCGGTCACAGTTGCCCTGGACAACGTCTCGTTCCGCTTCCCCGGTAGCGAGGAGCCGGTACTGCACGGACTGAACCTCACCGTCCATCAGGGACAGTGGACGGCCGTGGCCGGACCGTCCGGCGCAGGGAAGACCACACTGCTGTCGCTGATCGCCGGAGTCCGTCCGCCGAGTGGTGGAACCGTCCAATGGCTGACTTCAACCGGAGCGTCATCGCCATGGCTCGGAGGCTGCGCCTGGATCGGTCAGCAAACCGTACTGCTGCCGGGATCCATCGGCGACAACATCCGCATCGGGAGGCCGGATGCCAGTCTGGCCGACGTCCTGCACGCGGTCGCCGCGGCCGGGCTGGCTGACGTCGTCGCCCGGCTGCCACGCGGATTGGACACACCTCTTGGTGAAGGCGGCTCGGGCCTGTCCAGCGGAGAGGCTCGACGCGTCGCGATCGCCCGCGCATTCCTGAGCGACGCCGGACTCTGGGTCCTGGACGAGCCGACCGCACACCTCGATCTGGACACCGAGGCGCAGCTCATCGTTGCCTTACGCAACGCCACCGACGGTCGTACCGTCATCGTCGCGACCCACTCGCCATCCCTCGCCCACTCCGCCGACTTCCTGATCAGCCTCGACGAGAAGACGGTCCGGGAGGCGATTCGGGTATGAAGGCGAAGTCGCTCGCCGCGACGGGCTTCCTGCTGGCGGTGCTCGCAGAGGCATGCTCCGTCGGAATTCTCGGACTCTCCGGATGGTTCGTCGCCGCGTCAGCTGTGGCCGGAGCTAGCGCCTACAGCGCCTTCTCCTACCTGGCGCCCAGCGGCGGGGTACGCGCGTTCGCGCTGGGCAGGATCTCGGCCGGCTACGCCAACCGGGTCGTCCTGCACGCCGCGGCACTGCGCCGGATCAGCGCCACCCGGCTCGCCGTCTACGACCACGCCGCCGGATCCGAGGACACCAGCTGGTCCGGACAGTCGCTCGACCGGGTGATGGCCGACGCGGACACCACCGGACTGGCGCTCATCCAGGCGACCACGCCGGTCGTCGTCGCCGCCGTGATGACCGCGGGTGGCTGTGTCGCGATCGTCCTCGCCGGCTATCCGATCGTGGCGCTGACCTTGGCCGTTGCCGTGGTCGCCTGCGCCATGCTCGCTGCGGCTGCGGCACGCCGGATGGACGACACAAGCCGTACCCGAGGTCTGCTGCGGACCGAACTGGTGACCGCGATCGAGGCTTGGCCCGAGATGGCATCGCTGGGCGCCGTCGACCAGCTGGCGCGCCGCACGCTAGGCCGCCTGACTGCCTTCGAGAGCGGGCGAAACCGTCACGCGGCAACAACCGCGCGCGCAGTGGGCGGGGCCCGCGGCGTGACAGCGACCGCGCTGCTGCTCGCAGTGGTGCTCACCGCGCGGGACGGCGCCACGATCGCGACCTTGGTGTTCGTCGCTCTGCTCACCGCCGGCGTCCTTGCCAATGCCGAGCGCCTGGTCAGCGCCGCCGGTGCGTGGGTCCAAGCTCGGCAGGCCGACGCGCACCTCAGGTCGGCAGGTGAGAACGAGAGCCGCCGGCCTGAGATCGCCAGTACCTTCCGGGCCACGTACGACGGCGACAGGCTCGCCGTGGCCGGATATCAACTGCCCGAGACACCCACCCGTGAAGCGCGCGAGATTGCCTTCACCGTTGCCGCTGGCAATGCACTCACGGTGACCGGTGTGTCCGGCAGCGGCAAGACGACCCTCCTCACCGCGATCACCACGGTCATCCGGCAACAAACCGGGTCGGCGGTGATCACCGCCGTACTTGCCGACGACTATCTGTTCACCGGAACCGTCGCCGACAACATCCGCCTCGCGAACCCCGCGGCCACGGAAGCCGACATCACGGACCTGCTTGCCGCCATGGCGTTGGAGCACATCGACCCGCAGACCCCTGTCGGCGTTGGGGGACGAGGGCTATCCGGTGGCGAGCAGCGCCGCCTCCACCTCGCCCGTGCACTGGCAAGTCAACCCGACGTACTCCTTATCGACGAACCGACCGCCGGCCTCGACACCAGCACGGCCGCTGATGTCCTTGCCGCCGTACGCCGCCGACTGCCCCGCGCGGTCCTTGTCCTGGCGATCCACGAGACGCCGGCGGATCCGAACCTCCACTTTGGAGTGGGGGCGAGGTTGGCTGCGAACAGGCATTGGTTGGCCTTGGATCGGTAACAAGCCGCGCACTGCTCTGGCGATACTTCCCCTGTCTCAAGAGCACAGCACTGAGAAGGGAACAGAAACGCATGGCAACGTACATCCTCGTGCCCGGCGGGTGGCACGGATCGTGGGCGTTCGAGGCAGTCGTCCCGCTGCTGGAGCGCGCCGGCCACACCGTCCACGCCCTGACCCTCACCGGCCTCCGGCCGGACGACGACATCGAGACGGTCGCAACCGCCAACCTCGACACCCATGCCGACGACGTGTTGCGGATTCTCGATCAGGAACACATCACCGACGCGACGCTCGTCGGCCACAGCTACGCCGGCATGGTGATCGCTGCCGCCGCCGACCGCGCTGGCGGTCGGATCTCACGACTGGTGCATCTCGACGCCTACGTACCACGCGACGGCGAGTCATGCTGGTCGCTGACGAGCGACGAGTACCGGCGGGCATTCGTCGACGGCGCAGCGGACATCGGCTACGCCGTCCGTCCGCCCTTCCGTCCGCCGAACGGTGGCGATCCCCGCCGCCGGCCTCATCCCCTCGCCTCGATCATGCAAACGATCCGCCTCACCGGCGCTGTTGATCGCGTGCCGCGCCGGGAGTTCGTCTACTGCTCCGGATGGGATGCCCGGACACCGTTCGCCGAACTCCGCAATCGGCTCCAAGCCGATCCCGAATGGCAGGTCCACGAACTCCCCACCGCACACAACGCAATGCGCGAGGCCCCGGAGGCCGTCGCCGCACTACTGCTCGACGAGCTCACCGCCGATGCATCGACCCACAGCAGACAGCCCCGCGAATGACGGCCGTACGAGCTCCGTCATCCGGGTCCAAGGATCCTGCCGCCGCGAGGTCACGGTATTCCTCATCCCACTCACCAGCTTCGACATCTGGGCACGCCACCACCTGCGGGCCGCGGCCTGACCAACCACGTCACCAGCCAGCAGTGGCCGACAGGTAGCGGTCCATGAAGCAGGTCAGGAACTCACGCTGGGTCGACATGGCTTGTCTGCCCGCGCGCTGGTCGTTGAGGGTTCCGGTCGGGAAGGACATCTCGAGCTGGGCTCCGAGGGCGGGGTCGGCTCGCGCGGCTTGCGGGTTGAACACGACCCAATCTGTGTAGCCGTAGTGCTCCACGTCGAGCTGCCTGAGCGGGTGCGGACCGCGCAGGTTCGACAGGAACTGGAGCAGCCTTGGATCATCGAGCGGGAACTCCCGTCCGAGCATCAGCCCGAACGGCTGGTCCAGGCCGCCAGTGACCACGTCGCCGCGCAGGCTGCCGTCCAGGTCGACGCCGGCCACGACCTGCGGGTGGGAGAACATGACCTCAGCGGTGGTGGCTCCACCACGTGAGTGGCCGAACATGCCGATCGGCGTGCGCCGATTGGCTTGGGGCACGAGTCGTGGCACCTCGGCCATGACGACCTCGGCGTCCAGGAGTCGCTCGTTGGGCGGCCTACTCTCGGGGTCGTCGCCCGGGATCAGCGTCCCGTCGGGTTCTTCGATCAACAGGCTCTCGTGCGGGTGCTCCATGGTGACCAGGGCGTAGCCGCGACTGGCCAGCTCGATCACCTGTCCGGTCTGGAACGCTGCCAGCGTGCCTGCACCATGTTGGACAAGGATCACGCCCTTGACGCGAGGCAGTGGTCGCGCACCGGTCGACGCATGGGTGTCGATGTCCAGGAGGCCTGTCGGTAGACCTGCTTCCAGCTGTGCCTGAACGCCTGGAGACAGGTACGGCGCGCTGTTGCCGGTGGCATGGCCACGAGCCGGGTACCAAACCCGGATGGGCAGCCTCCGCGGCCGGCCTGTCTGCCCGTCGATGCGGGACGGATCGGACACCGACGCTGAGCGCACGCCTACGGCGTACGGGCCGGTCGGACTGGGTAGCGAGAGCACCGGGTCGGCGGGGCTGCCCGCTGGGGCTGCGCTCGCCGCGCCGACGCCGGTGATCAGGCAGGTCAGCACGGCCGTAGCTGCCGCGATGATGATCTTTGTTCGGGTCCGTCGGCCGTCCCGCGCAGTCATGCGACGGCCGGCTGGTTGGGTTGAGGAGTCGTGTTCTTGGTGCTGTTGGTTCGCGTTGCGACGGTCACGACGATGATTGCGATCCCGATGAGCGTCAGTACGCCGCCGGCGACGAGTGCGACGATGGCGACGGGCAGGATGACGGGCAGTTCTGCCGCGGCGCTGATGTTGGCGTCGATGCCGGACGATCCGTCGGCGTTCATGATCAGGACCGTCCAGTTGCCATCGGCAACGTCCCAGGTGAGCGTGCGTGGTCCGGTCCCGGTGTCGGACGCGACCCAGAAGGACTGCTCAGCTGGATTCGAGGCGGGCTCGCCGCCGGGCCTTGACGTATACGTGGCCTTGAAGGGGGAGGCGTCGATGTCGGTGAGTTCGTCGTGGCCGACTCCGTTCAGATACTTGGCGACGTCATCGGCCCGGCCGATGCCGATGAACAGCGGGCTGCCGGCATTCGTGGACTCCATTCGGATCCGGACGCGGCCCAGCAGGTCTTCGGCGGAGAAGACATCAGGGCCGGCGACGTCGACGTCGAGCGAAGGAACTGACAGCGCAGAGGTGTCGGTGGTGAATCGTTCTGGACCAGCCGTGAAGTAGCCGTCGTTGTCTTGCTGCTGATGCAGCCACAGTCCGGCCCCGCCGCCGATGAGCGCGCTGCCACCGAGCAGGATGAACAAGCTGCCGAAGATGACGAGCACTGTGCGCCAGCCACTCCACCGGCGCACGGTCACCGGTGCCTGCGGTACGTCGCGAGTCGTTGGTGTCGTGGTCATGAGACGGCTCCCGTGATCTCGTCCTTCGCCGGTGTCCTGATCAGCCAGATGCCGAGCCAGGCCATCGCCAGGCCGAGGCCGAGGCCCCACGGCGGCAGGAGTGCGCTCCAACCGAGTAGGCCGCCGATCACGATGGCAACGCAGATGACGCGCGGGAACACACCGGCGCGCAGGCTGGCGATCCCGAACAGCGCCCAGCCGATGGCGAACAACAGATAGCTGGAGACGGCGCCGATCACGATCAGACCGGACGGCTTCAGGTCGAGTATCTGCGGCGCGACGTCGGCGAGATAGGTGACGTAGAACGTCTCGAACCACAGGTCACCGCCGAGGAACATCGTCCCGACGACGGCCGCGATCAGCCCGACGACGCCGAGCCGGCCGGCCTTGTGCGCCTGCCGGCCGTACGCCGCGACCGCGGCGAGCACCAGCAGGCAGAAGGCCAGGAAGTACACGATGCCGCTGATGCGGTACACGAGGTTGGTCGAGGTCGCCTCGTGGTTGTCGGCGTCGACGATCGGCAGGATCACCAGCTCGACGACGATCATCAAGATGCCGGCCGTCAGGGCCAATGGGCCGGCCAGCCGGGAGAGTGCCGACCGCGAATAGTCCGGTGAGGTAGTGGTGGATCCTGAACTCTGGTGTGCGTCTAGCCCGGTCATGGGGCCAACCTTTCGGTGAGCGGGGATGTGGCGGGACCGCCACATCCCCAGGTACGAATGGACAATCGATGAAGCCGGGTTTTCAGTCGGCGACCACCGCCCGTAGTACGTCGACCTTGGCGGCGGATCGTGCCGGCCCGATGGCGGCGAGCACACCGGCGACGGCCGCGAGCACGACGTACAGCGTGACCTGCAGGCCCGGGACCGAGATGGACTTGATGCCTTCGTCCGCGAGTGCCTGGGAGAGCGCGAGCCCCAGCCCGATGCCGAGGGCGGCTCCGGCGAGTGCGCCGATCAGGGAGATGACCACGGACTCCCACCGGACCATCGCCCGGACCTGGGCCCGCGTCATGCCGACGGCCCGCAGCAGGCCCAGCTCACGGGTGCGCTCGTACACCGAGAGCACGAGCGTGTTGACGATGCCCAGCAGCGCGATCACGACCGCCAGCAACAGCATCACGGTGACGAAGGTGAGCAACTGGTCGATGAAGCCGCTCGCTTCCTTCTCGAATCCCTTCCGGTCGAGCACCTTGGCATCCGGGTGGCCGGCCAGAGCGTCGGTGACGGCACGCTGCACCGTTCCCTTGTCGGCGCCGTCCACGAGCGTGACCAGGCCGGAGGCCGTCAATTGCTGGCCGGCGGCCGCGGTCTGAGCAGCGATGCTGATGACGTAGTCGTCACTGATCCAGCCCTTGCTGTCGTAGATACCGACGACGCGCAAGGTGTGTTTCCCTGTCTCGGCGAACTCGCCGCGGATGACGGTTCCGAGCTTCCACCCGTGAGTGGTGGCGGCCTTCTGCGCCACCACGACCCCGTCCAGACCGAGGTCGGAGACCGAGCCGGACGACAACCGCAGGTTCAGGCCTGCTGTCGCGGTCGCGGGGTCGATCGCGGAGTAGCTCGAATCCGTACCGTTGAACCGGGCTTGTCCCCAGCCACTGGCCGACACCTTGTCGACACCGGAAACCGCCTGGACAACCTTGGTCACCTCGGGGCTGAAGCCCGGGGCCTGTTTGCTCGAGGGCGTCACGAACAGGTCGGCATTGGTCGAATCTCCGACGAGGTCGGTGAACGAGGCCTTCAGCGACGAGGCGAACACGCCCATGCTGACCACCAGCGTCAGACCGACCATCAGCGCGGCCGCGGTGGACGAGGTACGGCGGGGATTGCGCATCGCGTTCTGCCTGGCCAGATCACCCGGCAGACCACGCAGCCGCAGCGGTACGCCGATCAGCGAGGCGAGCGGACGAGCCGCGGCCGGCAGCAGCATCAGGACACCGACGATGATGGCCAGCAGGCTGGGGCCGAAGACCTTCATGGTGAGATCGCCGTACAGTGTCATGAACAGTCCGGCCAGGCCGAGTCCGGTCACGATGGCGCCGGCGATGACGCGCTTCGGAGACGGGTTGCCTGCGCCGGGCACTGCTTCGCGGAGAGCCTCGACCGGCAGTACCTTCGTGGCCCGGTACGCCGGCACGAGGGCGGCCACGACGGTCACCAGCGTGCCGACCAGTAGCGATACGACGATGGTGCGCGGTTCGACTTGCAGCGACGTACTGGGCAGGCTGAAGCCGACAGCGTCCATGAGCAGGTTGAGGCCCTTGGCAACCAGCAGGCCGAGAGCGATCCCGACCGCCGACGCGAGGGCGCCCAGCAGGAGGGCCTCGACGATCAGGCTCCGGTTCACCTGGCGCCGGGTGGCACCGATGGCCCGCAGCAACGCGATCTCCCTGGACCGCTGGGTGATCGTCATGGTGAAGGTGTTCCAGATGATGAACGCACCGACGAACAACGCGATCCCGGCGAAGATCATGAACATGATGCCGACGACCTTGAGGTCCTTGTTCACCGCGTCCGCGGATTCCTTCACCACGGTCGCGCCGGTGACGGCTTCGGCGCCGTCAGGCAGTACGGCGTTCATCCGTCGGACCAGCTCGGCCGGTTGCACACCGGTGTCCGAGCTGACGTTGATCGCGTCGAAGAACCCGGGTGCGCCGAGCACCTGCTGTGCGGTGGCGGAGTCGAAGTACGCGCCAGTCGTCCCGCCGAGGTTCTTCTCCTTGCCGAAACCGACGGTCCCCACCACGGTGAAGTCCTGGGCCGGGCCCTGGAACAGCACCTTGATGGTGGAGCCGAGCGCGATGTGGTGCTCCTCGGCACTGGTCGCGTCGATCGCCACCTGGCGCGGTCCCGACGGAGCGTTGCCGCTGAGGAGCTTGACGTCACCGCGCAGTGCCGAGTCGGCCGCGAGGCTGTAGCCCATGGTGGGAGCTCCACCACTGGTCAGTACCGCCTTGCCGGCATTGTCGGTCAGCAGTGCGTAGCCGCTGACGGCACCTTCGGCGACGCGGACTCCGTCAACCGTGCGTACCTGGTCGAGGACGGAAGCGGGGATCGGTGCACGGCTGGTGCTGATGCCCTCGGTCTGGCTGAAGGCGGACTCGGCGCGGACGACCGCCGAGGTCCCGGCGGAGACCTTGCCGAACAGTTGGTCGAAGGCCAGTCGCATGGTGTCGGTCAGGATGAGGGTGCCGGCCAGGAACGCGACCCCCAGCGCGATCGAGGCGATGGTCAGTACGAGTCGTACCTTGTGGGCGAGCATGCCCCGCAGAGTTGCCGTGAACATGGCTCAGCCTCCTAGGTGCTTCATGAAGTCGAGTACGGCGTCGGCGGTCGGCTCGAACATCTCGTCGACGACGTGGCCGTCGGCCAGGAACAGGACCCGGTCGGCATAGCTCGCCGCGGTCGGGTCGTGGGTGACCATGACAACGGTCTGGCCGAGCTCCTTGACGGCCTTGCGCAAGAACCCGAGCAGCTCGGTGCCGGAGGCCGAGTCGAGTGCGCCGGTGGGCTCGTCGGCGAAGACGATCTGTGGACGCGAGGCCAAGGCGCGAGCCGCGGCGACCCTCTGCTGTTGCCCACCTGACAGCTCGGTCGGCCGGTGGGTCAGCCGGTCGGCAAGTCCTAGCTTGTCGACGATCGACTGCACCCAAGCCGCGTCGGGCTTGCGGCCGGCGATGCGGATCGGCAGCACGATGTTCTCCGCCGCGGTCATCGTGGGGAGCAGGTTGAAGGACTGGAAGATGAACCCGATGCGATCCCGGCGGAGCAGTGTGAGTGCCTTGTCGTTGAGCGCGCTGATCCGGGTGTCTCCGAGGAAGATCTCGCCGGACGTCGGCCGGTCGAGGCCGGCCAGCATGTGCAGCAGCGTCGACTTGCCCGAGCCGGACGGGCCCATGATCGCGGTGAACTCGCCGGTCTGCAGCGTGACGTGAACGTCTTTGAGCGCGGCGACCGTCGCGTCTCCGGTGCCGTAGAACTTGCTGACACCCTCGGCCCGGGCCGCGACCGTGGTCGGAGCGATGGTGCTGTCGGTCGTGCTGATGGAGGCAGACATCGGTGATTCCCCCTGTGGCTGGATCGGCCTCCTCGGAACGAGCGGCCGTGTTACCAGCAAAGGCGTTCGCGCCGCAGACTCCCATCGGGCTGGGCGCACCGCGGCCGGGGGACGGCCGTAGGCATCGAGCGGAAGATCGTGCGGATAACCCACCCCTGAGGGGTTCGGGTACTCCCATCTCGATGAAGGGGGGCGCAGACTGCAGAGATGAGGGTGTGGGGGCGATGGCTGACGGGCCGTGAACGACTCGCCGGCCTACTGATGGTGGGCGGGCTCGTTGTGTTCGTGGTGCTGGTGTACGTCGTGATCGTGCTGGGCGGCGGCGCACTGATCGGCCACACGTCCTCGCCCCACCTGGGACTCTCGGTGCTGGCCACCGCGGTGGTTGCGCTGGCCTTCGGTCGGGTGCAGTCACGCCTCGAGATCGTCATGTCGCGGCTGGTGCACGGCGGACGGCAATCGCCGTACGAGATCTTGAGGCGGTTCTCGCCGGAGGTGACCGGTAGCCGCGCCGCCGACGACCTGCCGGCGCGGATGGCGGAGATCCTGGCCGATGGCACGGCTGCCAAGTCGGCGCAGGTGTGGCTGATGGTCGACGGCCGGTTGAGGCTGGCCGCGACCTGGCCGCCCGGTGACGATCGGCCGCCCGTAGCCGGCGACGGGCCCGGCCGACGGGAGCTCCCGGTGCGTCAGGCGGGGGAGTTGCTCGGCGTCCTGGCCGTTCAGGAACATGAGAACGTACCGCTGACTCCGGTCGAGGAACGCCTGTTCGCGGGCCTGGCGAACCAGGCCGGGCTCGTCCTGCGAGGCACACGGCTGCGCGCCGAACTCGTCCATCGGATCGCGGAACTGTCAACGCTGGCGGCCGAGCTGCGGATGTCCCGGCAGCGACTCGTCGACGCACAGGACGCCGAGCGGAGACGGCTGGAGCGCGACATTCATGACGGCGCGCAACAGCATCTGGTCGCGCTCGCCGTGAACCTGAGCCTCGCCCGCACCTTGACCGGCCGGGCGCCCGAACGGGCCGATCGGCTCGTCGTGGAGCAGTCCAAGGCGGCGACCGCGACCATCGACGTGATCATCAGCCTCTCGCGAGGTATCTACCCGAGCCTGCTGGCCGACGAAGGGCTCGAAGCCGCCCTACGTACGGCGATCTCCCAGAGCCCGCTCCCGGTCGAACTTGCTGTTGCCGACCTCGGCCGTTACCCGGCCGGTGTCGAGGCGGCGGCGTACTTCTGCGCGCTGGAGGCATTGCAGAACTCGGTCAAGCACTCGTCGGCGAATGCTGTTCACCTCGGTCTCCGGGGCGGTCCCGGTCTCTTGGAGTTGACCGTTCAGGACCACGGGGCCGGGTTCGATCTCGGCGCGGTTCCCGCGGGTGCGGGCCTGGCCAACATGCGTGACCGGGTCGAGTCGGCCGGAGGCACGCTGACGATCGAGACGACGCCGTCGCACGGCACCCTGATCGCGGCGCGGCTGCCAGGTGTACGTCGGCAGGGGGACTGAGATGTACGCGCGGGTGGCGTGGGTACTGACGGCGCTCACGGCACTGATCGCAGGGGCGGACGTCTGGGTGACCTCGACGTACCGGCCACTGCTGTCCGAAGAGGCCGTGGCCGTCCACGGCTTCCCGTTCGTCACCGGCGCCGTCGTCGGCTGCGCGGCGATGGGCGCACTGATCGTGGCGCGATGGGCCAGGCATCCGATCGGCTGGCTGCTGTGTCTGATCGGCTTCACCGCCTCGATCTCGTTGCTGGCCGAGGCCTACGGCATCTGGGTGCTCACCGCTGACGGGCCCGGCTCGCGGAGCCTTGGCGGGACCGCGAGCTGGATCGCTGCCCTGCTGGGTGGACAGCTCTCGCTCGCCGCGTTGGCCATCGTGTTCCTGGTGGCGCCGGACGGCCATTTCCAGTCTCACCGATGGCGGGCCGCGGCGATCGTGGCCTTGCTGGGCTACGGCGCTTACGCAGGGAGTTTGCTGACCCTGCCGCCGACCGAGTTCGAGATCGACCGGGAGAACTTCGGGCCGGTCGGCAGACTGCTGTCCTTCGCCGGTCTGCCGCTCCTCGCGGGCGGATTGCTCGCCGCGATGGTGTCCATGGTCCGCCGATTGCGTCGTAGCCGGGGCGAGCAGCGGCGGCAGTTGCGGCTGATCGCGGTCTCGGCGGTCCTCGTCGCCCTGAGCTTCGTGTACCTGATCGTCGTGCAGTCGCTGAACGATGATCAGCAGACCTGGATCTCGAGCCTCCCGCTGTTCGTCTCCTTCCTCTGCCTGCCGTTCCTGTTCGCGGTCGCGGTGCTGCGCTACCGGCTGTTCGATCTGGACCTGATCATCAACCGGGCCGTCATCGTTGCCTTAGGCACCATTTTCGCCGGGGTCGGCTATGCCGGCCTGGTGCTCGCCGTCGCGGGCCTGGTGAATACGCGGACCGACGGATTCTGGGTGTCCCTGCTGGCCACCGCGCTGGTCGCTGTCGCGTTCCAGCCGCTCCGCCGATGGGTCGTCCGGCTGGCCAACCGGCTCGCCTACGGGGCACGGGCGCTGCCGTACGAGGCGCTGTCCGACTTCAGCCGGCGCCTCGCGGAGACGCCGTCGGCGGCATCGCTGTTGCCCGCCGTCGCAGAAGCGGCCGGGCGCGCGGTGTCCGCGCAATCCTCGACCGCGGTCCTGCGGGTGTCCGGCTCGGCGGAGATTTCCAGGACCTGGCCCGGCCGGCCCGACGGCCCGTCGGAGTGCGAGGTGCCGGTCCGGCACGATGGCGAAACCCTCGGCAGCATCGGCGTGACCATGCCGAAGGGTCGCCGGCTCCGGACGGCGGACGAACGGCTGCTCCACGATCTGGCCGATCAGACCGCGCTGGCCTTTCGCAACGCCGCCATGGAGTCGGAGCTGGCAGCGCACGTGGTCGCTCTGGATCGCACGAACGGCGCACTCGCCGAGTCACGACGACGGCTGCTCGCCGCGGACGACGCCACTCGCCGTCAGCTGGAGTCCGCGATCTCCCGTGACGTGCTGTCGCATCTCGAGCCGATGCCGGAGCGTCTGCGGACCCTCCGCGTGGCCGGATCGGACGTCGCCGCGTCGGCCGAGATCCAGCGGCTCGTGTCCGAGACGAACGCCGCACTGGAGTCGTTGCGGGATCTGACCCACGGCGTATTTCCCACTCAGCTGGCCCGGTCCGGACTTTCCCGGGCGCTCCGTTCGCACCTGGCCAGGAACGGTCTGGGCGCCGCCTTGCAGATCGAGCCGTCGGCCGATCGGCGGTTCTCCGCCCGGGTCGAGGCGGCGGTCTACTTCTGCTGTGTCGAGGTCCTGCGCGCCGGGTCCACCGCTGCCAGGATCGATCTGGGGATGGCGGGGCAGGACCTGGTCGTTCAGGTGCGTGGAGTCGCTCCGGGCGAGGTCGACGTACAGTCGATCGTCGACCGGGTGGAGGCGGTCGACGGAACACTGTCACTGGATGATCCGCTGGTGTTGTCCGTCAGCATCCCGGTCGCCATCGACGCGGCTGCTCCGGTCTAGCGCCGCGGAGCGGCCGCCCAGGTGGAGGCGAGCTGGTCCGGGCCGAAGGTGGCCTTCGCGAGGTACGTGGCCGCCCCGCAGCCGGTGAGGTCGAACGCGTCCGCGTCGGAGGTCGAGAGCAGTACGACGACCGGCGCGTCGACGGCCAGGGTGATCCGCCGGCTGGCCTCGATGCCATCGATACCCGGCAGGTTGACGTCCATCAGCACGAGATCCGGACGCAGCCGGGCAACCGCGTGCAGCGATTCCTCGCCCGATGATGTCGCGGCCACGACCACGAAGCCGTCGGTCTCCGACACCACGGCAGTGATTGCCCGGCGAAAGGGCTCCTGGTCGTCGACGATCAGAACACGTACAGCGGCCACCTCCTACCCACCTCCTGCTCTCAGGGTGACGCAGAGGGTTGTCGCGGCGGGATGGGGCTGACCGCTCGGCTTGGGGCGGTTGTCCGCCTGCCGATCGCCGTACGGCGGGCTGCTCAGCGACCGGCCGCTCCGCCAGTGGCCTCGAGAAAGGCGAGCACGGCCATCACCCGGCGGTTCACGTCGGACTCGTCGGGCGAGCCAAGCTTCTGGAAGAGCGAGCTGATGTGTTTCTCCACTGCACGCTCACTCATGAACAGGGCCTTCGAGATGGCCGCATTGCTGCGGCCCGCCGCCATCTCCTGGAGCACCTCGCGCTCGCGCCCGGTCAGCCTGAGCAGTGGTGACCGTGCGTCCTGGGCTTTCCGTGCGAGCAGTCCCTCGACGACTCTGGGATCGAGCACGGAGCCGCCTCGCGCCACGTCGTACAGGGCCCGGACGAGTTCGTCGAGCTCGGAGACGCGCTCCTTCAACAGGTATCCGAGTCCCGCGACCCCGTCCGACAACAGGTCGAAGGCGTACTCCTCCTCGACGTACTGGGACAGGACGACAACTCCGGTCGACG
Source organism: Kribbella sp. VKM Ac-2569 (assembly GCF_004216905.1). Classification (GTDB taxonomy): domain Bacteria; phylum Actinomycetota; class Actinomycetes; order Propionibacteriales; family Kribbellaceae; genus Kribbella. Next base: position 52,571 of record NZ_SGXJ01000009.1, on the reverse strand, counting down.
GGTAGTCGGACCGGATCTGCTTGGCGACGTCGATCCCCTCGGTCGTGAACGTCGGCGGCATCCGGATGTCGGTGAGTACGGCGTCAGGCCGATGCTCGGCCACCGCTCGGAGCAGACTGACCGGGTCGACAACCGTCTCGACCAGGTCGATCTCGCCGGCTTCGGCGAGAAGGGCAGAGATCCCCTCCCGCACAAGAAAATTGTCATCCGCGAAGACGACGCGCAACGCCATTGCACCACTCTAGGCCTCGCCTTTGGCCCGACGGAGATTCTGCCTGTCAGGCGAGTGATCGCAGCGGTGTGACGGGTATGCAGAAGTCGAGAACGATGCGCTTCTCGGTGCCGGGTTCGTCACTGTCGTAATAGATCTCCAGGGGTGGCCGGTCGTCTGCCTGGAAGCCGCTGCGGGGTAACCAATCGCCGTACATGGCATCAGCCTTGAGGCCGATCTCGGCCGGTTCGTCGACGTCGATGCGCAGTACGGCGTAGCGGCCGCCGGGAAGGTCCTGGATGTCGACGTCTGTCGACGCGGTGGTGACGCTCGACGGCACGGTGACGCACGCGTCGTAGCGGCAGCGGTCGTTGGGCGTGACGTCGGGGTTGTCGTGGGGGACGCCAATCACCAAGGTGTCGGGACCGAAGAGTCCTTGGGCGGCGACCCAGCCGCACACCTGCTGGAAGGCGGCGTTCAGGTGCTCGGCGAAGACGCCTTTGCTGTAGGCGAAGCGGCGGATGTAGGCAACGTGATAGGTGGGCAGCGTTTTGACCTCGACGTTCATCGTGCGTCTCTCCTTGGGATAGCGGGCCCATTCGTTCGGAGCGTAGAGCGCACGTGTGGTGCTGCCTTCTCCCTCCTTGCGGTCTGTGTCTCCCGGCTTGCGCGGTTGGACGGTCCGGAACTCGGAGGCGCTGACGCCGAAGCGCTCCTTGAAGGCGCGCGCGAAGTTGGAGTGTGAGGAGAATCCGCAGCTGAGGGCGATGTCGGTGACTCGCGTCCTTGGTTGCCGGACGAGGAGGTTGGCTGCTCGCTCCAGCCTCAGCCGCCAGATGAAGCTGCTCAACGTCTCGCCCATGACGCCTTTGAAGATGCGGTGGAAGTGGTACGGCGAGAAGCCGGCGACGTCGGCGAGCTCGCGCAGGGTGAGCGGCTCGTCCAAGCGCGCGCCGATGTGATTGACGACGCGGTTGAGTCGCGTCGTGTACTCCCCGCGCGGCGAGGACGTGATCATGGCCGTGCCCAGCTCCCGGTGTTTCCCAGGATCGTAACGACGCCGGACAACGCCGCCTACTCCGAGCTTGCGATCCTCGAACCTGCGCGAGGCGGGCACGGATTGCGGGTTGCGGGAGGTGCGGAGAGGGTGCGCAGGTCGTCGAAGGCTTGGGAGAGATGCGCTTCCAGGCCCCGTTCGGGGTCGTCGTTCCAGGCTTGGACTGCTTGGCGGTAGGTGGCCCAGCCGGTCTGAGCTGCCAACCGGGCCAGTCGGTCGGGGATGCCGCGCTGCCGCAGGGCCTCGGCTACGACATCGGTCAGTGATGCGTGCTTGGCCAGCTCGCGTTCGCGTAGCGCCGGTGTTGCGGCGATGACTTCGAATCGTGGTTCTGCGAACGGACGGTTGGCCTCGAGGGCTCGGCCGGTTTCTTGGAAGGCGCAGAGCAGTACGTCGAACGGCAGTAGGCCGGCCGGCGCCTCGGCCACCGCCTGCCTGAGCGACGCGCGCAGGTCGTCTTCGCCGTCGAACAGCACCTCGCGCTTGTCTGCGAAGTGCCGGAAGTAGGTGCGCTCGTTGACGCCGGCGCGGGCTGCGATCTCAGCTGTGGTGGTCTGGTCGAATCCGCGTTCGCGGAACAGCTCCAGGGCCGCTTGCTGGAGGCGGCGGCGCGCTTCTAGTCCACTTCGTGGCATGCCCTGAGCCTACTGCGTTACGCCAGTGACTGGCGGCACGTTGTGTCAGTCACTGGCGTAACGTGTAGTGTCAGTGACTGGCGCTAAGTAGTGCCAGTCACTGGCGTTAACAGGGAGAGTGCCTCATGCGTATCTTCGTCACAGGTGGTTCCGGTCAGACCGGCCCCACAGTCCTCACCGAACTAGTCGCGGCCGGCCATACCGTCACCGCTCTGGCACGTTCGGATGCCTCGGCTGCTCGACTGGAGGCACTGGGCGCCACTCCGCACCGTGGTTCCCTGGACGACCTCGACAGCCTGCGTAGCGGCGCCGAAGGTGCCGATGGTGTCCTGCATATGGCGTACGGCGGCGATTACGCTGATCCGGACGCGCTCGCGCGTCGCGACTGCGGCGCGATCGAGGCGCTCGGTCAGGGGCTGGTCGAGTCCGGCAAGCCGTTGATCATCACATCGGGCACGTTGGTGATGCGGGGTGGCCGGGTCAGCACCGAGCAGGACGCGCCGGATCCCGATTCGGTCGTCGCCGTTCGTGTTGCGGGCGAGCGGGCCTGCCTGGGCTTCGCGGATCAGGGGGTGCGAGCCGGTGTCGTGCGCCTCGCGCCGACCGTGCACGGCCCGGGTGACTACGGATTCATCCCGGCTCTGATCGCGGCCGCGCGCCGAGCGGGCGTCTCGGCCTACATCGGGGATGGCGCCAACCGATGGCCGGCTGTCCACCGGTCGGACGCCGCGGGCCTCTTCCGGTTGGCGTTGGAGAAGGCTCCCGCCGGCAGCGTGCTGCACGGTGCCGGCGAAAGCGCTGTGACGATCAAGAGCGTCGCGGAGCAGATCGCGCGGACACTCGACATTCCCACCGTCTCAATGACTCTCGAGCAGGCATCCGAGCATCTCGGAAACCCGTTCTTGGCAAGGGTGTTCTCCCTCGATGTGCCCGTCTCCAGCGAACACACCCAAACCCTCCTGGGGTGGGTACCGAAGCACGCGACGTTGCTGGAGGACCTCAGGACCGGCGACTACTTCACCCCACAGGCCAGCATCCGCGCCGAGGAGGTCTGGTCGCCACATCACGACACCCATCAACCGTAATATTATGCCTATCAGGCTAATTTTCTGAGTGGTGCCGGGCGACGGTCCTGGCGGGCGGATGGAGGAGTGCGTGGCGCGGTACGACAAGGAGCACAAGCAGGCGACGAGGCAGCGGATCCTCGAGACGTCCGGCCGGCGGTTCAAGCAGAGCGGTATCGACGGCTCCGGTGTCGCCACGCTGATGGCCGACGCGGGGCTGACCAACGGTGCCTTCTATGCGCACTTCGCGTCCAAGGACGACCTTGTCGCCAACGTCGTCGCCGACCAGTTGCGGACCCAGGCCGAGACGTTCAAGGCGTTGCCGCCCGGTCGGGCGGGGTTGGAGGAGTTCCTGGGCGAGTACCTGTCGCCACAGCACCGGGACAATCCCAGTGTCGGGTGCCCGGCCGCCGCCCTGCTCGACGAGCTCGGGCGAAGCGGGGCCGCGGCCAAGGACGCCTACACCGAGGGCGTGCGGTTCATCCTCGACGAGATCGCCAGTCGCCTGGCTCCCGAGGATCCGCAGTCGGCGTACGGGAGGGCGCTCGCGTTGTACACGATGGCGGTGGGAACGCTGCAGCTGTCGCGCGCCATGTCCGACCCGAAGCTCGCCGACGAGATCCTCGAACACGGCATCCAGAACGCCCGCGCATTCCTCGGCTGACCAGCGCGCCAGGGCGCTGGGTGCGACCGACCCCGGGGGACGGTCCCCGCATGCGATTCAGCGTACGATCCTAATTTAATTTCCCAAAAGCCTTGCTTGGAAGGATGTCACGCTCCTATGGTAGTACGAACGTAATCTAAATCTTCGGGAGCCCGTGATGACAGCAACTCCGCAGGTCGCGCTCGTGACAGGCGCTACCTCAGGCATCGGCAAGGCGGCAGCGATCGCGCTGGCGGCAGCGGGGTTCCAGGTGATCGGAACCGGCCGCAACACCGCGGGCCTCACCGCGCCTTCCGGGATGACCTACCTCGACCTGGACGTGACCAGCGACGAATCGGTCGCCTCGGCGGTCAAGCAGGTGATCGACCGGTTCGGGCAGGTCGACGTACTGGTCAACAACGCCGGCGTCGGCTCGACCGGCGCCGGCGAGGAGTTCTCGATCACCCAGACGCAGGACATCTTCGACATCAACGTCTACGGCATCATGCGGACGACCAAGGCGGTCCTGCCGCAGATGCGCGCCCAAGGGCGCGGACGCATCATCAACGTCTCATCCCTCAGCGGGTTCGTCCCCAGCCCGTTCATGACCGTCTACGTCTCGACCAAGCACGCGGTCGAGGGCTACTCCCAGTCGCTGGACCACGAGGTCCGTGAGTACGGCGTCCGGGTCCTGCTCGTCGAGCCCGGCCCGATCAACACTCCGTTCGCAGGCCACAGCGTGGAGGCCGACACCCCCATGCCGCTCTACGCGGCGGGACGGCGTAACTACGACGAACTGCTGGAGAAGAACCTCAGCAGCGGGGACGACCCCGCCGTCGTCGCCAAGGTGATCGTCGCGTCGGCAACCGACCGGAACCCGAAACTACGGCGTACCGCCGGTACGACCGCCCGGACCATCAACGCGGTGTACCGCGTCGCCCCGCCCCGGATCTTCGACCGCATCATCCGCAGATTCAACCGGATGCCGAGCTGATCACCCACCTCGGGCCTATCGACTACTACGGAGAGACGACTCATGACGTCCGAAGACACAACAGGACTGGACATCGAAGAACACGGCACGACCTTGATCGTCCGGATCGATGGCGGCGAGCATGCTTTGCTGGATCCAGGTATGGCGGCTCAACTCGGCAGACTAGTCGACAGGGCTGACAAGGATCCCGGCATCCACGCCGTCGTCTTCACGGGAACCCATCCCGACCGATTCCTGAGCCACGCAGACATCACCTGGCTCCAAGAGGGCGGCGTCGGGTTTCCACCCATCGGTACCCGCACCGCGGGATTCGTCTTTCGCCTGGCGACCGCCATCAACAAGATGCCGGGCATCAGGTCGCTCGCAGCGAAGACCAAGCTGAAGACACTCCTGCAACTGGACGGCCTGCACGCGACGTTCCTGAAGATGAACGCGAGCGGCACCATCTTCATCGCGGCACTCAACGGATCGGCGCTCGCCATCGGCGCGGAATTCGCCTGGGCATGTGATGTGCGGATCATGGCAGATGGAGACTTTGTCATCGGCCTGACCGAAGTGCTGCTCGCGCTCACCCCGGGCGGCGGGGGTTCCCAGCGATTGACTCGCTTGATCGGCTCCCGGCAATCGCTGGCCGTGATCCTCGAGGGCAAGCCGTTCACCCCTGCAGAAGCTCTCGCGCTCGGTGCTGTCGACGAAGTGGTACCGCAGAGCAGGGTGCTCGGGCGCGCGATCGAGCCAGCCGAGTACCTGAGCCTGCGGTCGAAGAAGTCGCTCGGGGCGATCAAGCGGTCGGTGTACTTCGGCGCGTCGATGCCGATGTTGGCCGGCCTCCAGTTCGAGCACGCGGAGTTCCTCGTGAGAGATCAGGACAAAGAAGCCCAGAAGCGGATGCTCGAGTACGTCGTCGCAACGGAAGCGACGGGCGATCTGCCCTTGCTGGACCCCACGACGTACGCCCAGGCACTACGCGAGGGCCGCATCGGCGGCGGATCGAACGACTAGGGAGAGCACAGGGTGCGATACACGAAAGAACACAAGCAGGAGACAAGGCAGCGGATCATTGCGACGGCCGGTCGACGGTTCAAGCGGGACGGTATCGACGGCTCGGGAGTCGCGACGCTGATGAAGGACGCGGGCCTGACCAACGGCGCCTTCTACGCCCACTTCGAATCCAAGGACAGCCTGGTCGTCAGCGCGATCGCCGACCAGTTGCACACGCTGCACGCGAACATCGTCGCGCAGGCGGCCCCGGGCGCGGCCGGCCTTGAACAGGTCGTGCGCTGGTACTTGTCGCCTGACCACCGGGACGATCCAGTTGACGGCTGCCCCAATGCCGCCCTGCTCGACGAGATCGCGCGCAGCGGCGACACCACCCGGCAGGCCTACACCGACGGCGTGCTGGTTGTCATCGACGGCCTCGCCGCCCGCATGACGCCCGAGGATCCGATCTCGGCCCGCGTGAAGGCGCTCAGCCTCCTCGGCCTGATGGCCGGGACGCTACAACTCGCTCGCGCTCTGACGGACCGACAGCTCTCCGACGACCTCCTGGAGCAGGGCATCCGCACTGCCTTGGCCCTGGTGGAGGCCCAGCAGCACCTCTGAGACGCCATCCAAGCGACTACCACGAAATGAGCCAATCGATGAACCAGCCCAGCACGATCCGCTTCGAGCGCACGACAGCGCAAACCGCCAAGATCACGTTCGCGAATCCTCCGGTGAACCTGGTGATTCCCGAAACCGTGGTGACGTTGCACGAGATCGTCCGCGAACTCGACAACGACCCTGACATCCAGGTGGTCGTCTTCTCCAGCGACGTCCCCGACTTCTTCTTCAACCACTTCGACGGCGCCGAGGCCGGCAACCTGCCCGTGCCCGAGCACGAAGGCGACGCGCCGGTTTGGACCGACCTGGTCCTGCGGTTGAGCAAGGCTGCGTATGTCAGCATCGCCTCCATCCGGGGCCGCACGCGCGGTGCCGGCAACGAACTGGCCCTCGCCTGCGACCTGCGGTACGCCAGTCGTGAGAAGGCGTACTTCGGCCAGCCTGAGGTCGGTGTCGGCATCGTGCCCGGCGGCGGTGGTGCCGAGCGACTCCCGCGGTCCATCGGTCGCGACCGGGCGCTAGAGGCGATCCTCGGCAGTGCCGACTACGACGCCGAGCTGGCGGAGCGCTGGGGATGGGTCACGCGAACCCTTCCGGATGCTGAACTCGACGCCTTCGTCGACGCGACCGTCGCTCGCCTCGCGTCCTTCGACCGGCAGTCGTTGGCGACCGCCAAGGCTATGGTCGGCCGGGCCACGCTGCCGCCGGACGCCGACCTGATCAGCTCGTACGGCGAGTTCGTGGACTCTCTGACCCGCCCGGGACTCCTGCCGCGGGCGATGGCGCTCGGCGCACTGACCGCCGACAAGGGCCTGGATGTCGAGTACCAGCTGGGCGAGTACGTCGGGGTGGTCAACCAGAACCTCTGATCGCTGTTCGGTCGGTCAGGACCTGTTGTTTCTCGGGGATTTGCTGCACGGTCTAGAGAAGGGGAAGTCGTAGCCGTCGGTGTGGGGAGTGCTTCTGATGGACAGAGGTTTGCTGAATTCGTTGAGTGAGCCCGAGCAGCTGCTGGTGGCCGAGACCGAGCGGGACGCGTTGAAGGGCCTCGACGAAGACGAGTTGCTGGAGTTGCATCAGCGGGTGCGGCGGGCTCGAACCAAGTATGTGAAGAACTACCGGCGGTCGGCCGGCGCGGCGGTCGCGGAGGTCGGTGCCCGGGGTGTGTCGTATCCAAGGAATCAGCGGGATCGTGACAAGGCGGAGCTGTTCGAGTCCGTGCTGGCGCGGGTGAGTCGGCAGGTCGCAACCGCCGCCAGCCGCGCGTCGTCGGAGCTGCGCAGCGAGCGGATCGAAGCGGCGCGGTCGGCACGGGCGCGAGTCGAGGTGGCGCCGGTTCGGAACGCCGGGCGGGCTGCGTCGACCCGCGATGCGGCCGCCGCGCCGGCAGGCAGCGGGCGTCCTCGCGCAACCAAGACCACGGGTGGGTTGAAGAAGGACGCATCGACCCGGGCTGCCGGCGCCCGCCGCCAGGCCAAACGCGACACCCGCTGACGAGTACGGCGGTGACCCGGATCGCCCGATCCGGGTGATCCCAGCGATCGCCGTGAGGTGTTTGCTGTTCTGCGGCGACCACGGCCCGGGAGGTGTGGAATGCGACTGGTGCGGCGTGGCGGATTCGCCAAGGCTCTGGTCGTCGGCGCAGCGCTCCTGATCGTCGGATCGGCGTACGGCGTTCTGGTGCCGAACGGGGCAATGGGTGCTGATGGCCCGCAGTCTCAGCAGATCGAGGAAGGACGGCGACTGTTCGCAGTCGGCTGCTCCAGCTGTCATGGTCTGCACGCCGAAGGCGGAACGAACGGCGAAGGCCGTGTGACCGGCCCGTCCCTGATCGGTGTAGGGGCGGCCGCCGTCGACTTCCAGGTGAGCACGGGAAGGATGCCGGCCGTGCAGACCGGCGCCCAGGTGCCGCAGAAACCCCCGGTGTACTCAACCGAGGAGACCGCGGCACTGGCGGCGTACATCGCCTCCCTCGCACCTGGACCCGCGGTACCGGCGCAGGAGGCGTACGACGTCAGCAACGCGACGCAGGCCGAGATCGTTCAGGGTGGGGAGCTGTTCCGGACGAACTGCACGGCCTGCCACAACTTCGCCGGTCGCGGCGGCGCACTGCCGAACGGCCGCTATGCGCCGTCGCTGATGCAGACCACGCCGAGGAACATGTACCAGGCGATGCTGACCGGGCCGCAACAGATGCCGGTCTTCTCGGACCAGGTGCTCCGCCCGGAGGACAAGCGCGCGATCATCGCCTACCTGGTCGGCCTGCAACAGTCCGACGACCCTGGCGGCTTCCCGCTCGGCCGGCTCGGCCCTGTGTCCGAAGGCCTCTGGGGCTGGCTCGTCGGAATCGGTCTCCTGGTCGTTGTCGCGGTATGGATCGGCGCGAAAGTGCCGCGTGTCGGCCGCACTCGAACGAAGGTTTGAAGCGCGGGTGGGCCTGCCCAAACTGGCGTGAACCGGTTAGTCTCGATTCTTTGGGAACGAACCAGCGGGAGTCTGTGGAGAGCAGGGCACGTCGGCCAGGGGAGGGGCGGCGATGGGGATCAGCCCGACGCCCGAGCAGGAGCGCGACGAATTCCGGGTGGAGGCCAGTGGCAGAGTTCCGTGGCCGCCACTGACGCTGGTGACCCGCGAACGGCTGCATTCCGCTCTCGACCTCGGCGTACGGGCACCGCTGACGATGCTGGTCGCACCGGCCGGTACCGGCAAGACGGTGTTGCTGTCGGACTGGGTGGCCCGGCGGCGACGATCCGGGGAGCCCGTGATGTGGGTGTCGGGGCAGTCGCCCGGCGCGCTGACCGAATCCCTCCAGCACGTCATCGGTGGTGACGTGCCGAGCCCGCCGGATCCGATCGTCGTCGACGACGCTCATCTGCTGCCGGCGGCGATGGTGGCCGACGTCCTGCAGGTACTGCGGAAGGCGCCGCACGCCGTCCGGCTCGTGCTCGCCACGCGGTACGACCTTCCGCTGCCCGTGTCCGAGCTCGAGCTGCGGGGGATGGCGCTGACCCTGCGGTCGCGGGACCTACGCTTCACCGACGCAGAGGCCACCGCGCTGGTGCAGGCGCACGCCAGCGCCGCCACCGGGAAAGACATCGAGTTGTTCCAGACCCACACCGCGGGTTGGGCGGCCGCGCTGGTTCTCGCGGCGCGGGCGTTCGCCGCCTCCGGGGTCGCCGTGTGGCCGCCCGCGAATCAGCGACCGGTTCTCGATCTCCTCCTCGGCGAGAGCCTGAGCACCCTCGGCGACCGCGTCCAGGCGATGCTGCTGAGCACCTTCGGGCCTGGCTCGGTGACCGGGCCACAGGCCGTGATGCTCAGCGACGACCCGGATGCCGGCGCGATGCTCGCGGAGCTCGCCGGCAACGGGCTGCTGGTGACGGCGTACGTCGCCGATCCCGGCGGCGAGCCGCTGTACCGGTACCACCCGCTACTCGTAGAGCTGCTCCGGCGGCGGGCTGCGGCCAGTGCGGACGACGCGCGGCTCGTTGTCGCCGCACAGCGCCGGTCGGCGCTGTACTACGAGAATCGCGGTGACGGCGCCACCGCGCTGCGGAGCGCACTGGGCGCCGCAGATCCGGAGTTCGTCGCCCGGATCGTGCTCGGTCACGGACCGGAGATCATCGCCGCCGGCGAGCTCGACCTCGTCACGGCCGGCTTCGACGCCCTCCCGGACGGATATCTGGCCGATCACCCCCACCTGATCGGTGTCCGCGGTCTGCTCCGGCGCGTCTCCGGGGACGTCGCCGGTGCGGTCATGGACACGGCGTCGGCCGACGATCTCGCCGGCGCGATGCATCCGGTGACACCGGACGACGACGCGCTCGCGGCGGACGCCGTACTGCTGCGACTGTGGGAATCGCGGTACGGCTGGTACGACGTGCACGCCGCGATCGACCGGGCCCGGAACCTGCTGACACCGGACTCGGCCGACGGCGACCGCCGGCACGCCGTGCTGGCGCCGGAGCGGCTGGCGTGGTTGCTCATCGAGCTCGCGGCCGCGGAGACCTGGGCGGATGATCTCGACGCCGCGCTCGCCCATCTGGACGAGGCGCTCGTCACGGCCCGCATGGCCGGCCATCCGGGTCTGGTCGCGGGTGGGTTGGCGCATCGGGCGATCGTGCAGTACGTGCGGGGCCAGATCCAGACCGCGGCCCAATCGGCGCAGGCTGCTCTCGACGTCGTCGAGGATCAGCTGCTGCCGCAGGTCTATGCCGTTCGAGCCCAGCTCGTGCTCGGGTTCGCGGCCCTCAACCAGCTCGATCTTGCCCGCGCGTGGTCCTGGTACGAGCGTGTGGTCGAGACCGACCTGACCGACTCCGACACCGTGGTCACGGCGTTGCGTTCGATGTTGCGGTCGGTGCTCCTGATCGAGGCCGGCCGTCTCGACGAGGCGTCCACCGAGCTCACCAGGGATCCTGCGGCGGCTGGGCCACTACCGTCGTTCCTGTCGCGCGATCTCGCGCTGCTGCGTTTTCGGCTGGCGATTCTGATCGGGGACCAGGCCGGTGTCGACGTGCAGGTCCGGGAGCTCGACCGCAGCGGGAACGCCAGTGAGGCCGAGCTGATCCGGGCCTTGCTGTCGCTCGGCCAGGGCGATCCGCGAGCGACCGTGACGCTGATCGATCGGGTGCTCGAGGGGCTGAACCCGCATCCTCCGATCGCGACCGCGGCGGCGTCGTTCCGAACGGTCCTGCTGGGTCGCCTGGGCGATCGGCCGGCCGCGGAGGCCTCGCTGGTCGACACCTTGAACCGAGTGACTCCGCAGCGAAATCTGCATGCGCTCGTCCCGGCCGGGGCCGAACCGGTGTTCCTCGACCTGTTGCGCAGTCATCTCGCTGGTCCGAACCCACAACCGTTCGCCGCCGCAGCGCTCGAGCAGCTCTCCGCGTACCTGGCCGCGGGGAGTGACATCGCTGAGCGGACATTGCTGGCTCGGACCAGGCCGGATGCGCACGTGTCGCCGCCGCGTCGTCTCGACGCGATGGTCAACGGTGCCCGGATCCGGTTGACGGCGCGCGAGGCGGATGTGCTCGATCAGCTCGCGCTCGGCAACTCGTACAGCGAGATCGCCCAGGCGCTGTACATCACCGAGAACACCGTCAAGACCCACCTGATGGCGCTCTACCGCAAACTCGGTGTGGAGAAGCGATCCGCAGCCCTTCGAGTCGCCCGCGACGTCGGCCTGGCCTAGGCCCCAGGCGGGCGGCGGATCTGAACGGCTCTGGTGCCCACCCCGGTCAGCAGCGTCCCGGTCGCGGCGCCGACGGCGATGTTGATCACCGCGGTGGCGACCTTCGGCGCGATCGGTCCGTCGATCACGAACGGCGCGGCCGCGGCCACCAGCGTCGCCAGCGTGATGATCCAGCCGAAGAACTGCAGCGGCCGCGGCGTCGTCAGGAGCAGTAGGTGGAGCAGGCCGGTGGCGACCACTGCGGCGAACGCGCACACGAGCGCATACGTCACCGTGTCCGCGTCTCCCCAGACCCCCGCACCTTGCGGGGCGAGCACCGGCACGTCGAACAGGCCACGGGCGAGGAAGATCCCGACGACCGCGATCAGCCCGGCGATCACGGTCGTGGCGATGCCGCCGGCCCAGAGGCGGCCGGCGGAGACCCGGAGGCCGTTCGCCAAGTCGCTCATCAATCGCCTCCGGTACGCCGTGATCCTGACGAGCGTGCCGGGGCCGGACGGCCGATTCATCCCCCGTATCAGGTGAAGCGTCGCAGCGCCGTACGACGACCGCTCGACGGCGGCCGGACGGACAGCTCACCCGGAGCGGGTGATCCACCTCGGGTGAGGCGCGAACGAAGGTGGTCGGCAGGCGCGCCGGACGGTGGGGGACAGAGGATGCAGCACAGGAGCTTCGGGACCGGAACGGCCCGATGAACCGCCCGACCGCGGTGCTGGGGCGGCTCGCCGGCAAGGTCACGGGCCGGGTCGTCGAGACCGTTCAGCCGGATCTGATCCTGTCTCACATCGATGTCGACGCCTTGGTGGATCGCATCGACGTCAACCGCATCCTCGACAGGGTCGACCTCGACCGGCTGCTCGACCGCATCGAGATCGACAAACTGGTCGACCGTGTGGATCTCGAGCGGTTGCTGGAGCGGGTCGACCTGGAGGTGCTGGCGGAGCGTATCGACGTCGAGCGGCTGGTACGGCGCTCCGGCCTGCCGGGGATCGTGATCGAGAGTCAGGCGCGGCTGGCCGGATCAGCGCTCGATCTTGTCCGTCGGCAGCTGGCCGGGCTCGACGCCGTACTGGACATGCTCGTCGTGCGGCTGCTCCGACGGGGTCCGCAGCCGACCGCGCCACGGCTGCTCGCAGACCCGGAGCAGGTATGGAACGACGCCTGACGGTCACCGGTCACTACGCCGGCGCCGTGAGCAGAGCCGTGGCGACCGTGCTCGACGTCTTCATCGTCGTCTCGTCGTTCACGATCGGCCTGGCCGGACTCGACCTGCTCACCACAGCCTTCTGGGGCCTGTCCGTACGGCGGCCGCCGGCGACGATCGGGCTCGCAATCCTCGCGTTCTGCTACGCGTACGGCTTTCTCGCGATCGTCGCCCGGACGCCGGGAAAGAGCCTCGTCGGACTGCGCGTCGTGCGATCCGACGGCGCCACGCTCCGACCGGGCCAGGCCTTGCTGCGCGTGCTGGCGTTCCCGGTCAGCGTGCTGCCGGCGGGGTTGGGTTTCCTGCCGATCGTGTTCCACCGCGAACATCGCGCCCTGCACGACCTGATCGCGGGCACGGCGGTCGTCTACGACTGGGGCGACCGCCCGGCACAGCTGCCCGCGCCGCTGTCCGGCTTCCTGGCCCGCGCCGCTCGCCCAGGGCACTCACCCTAATCGGAGGAGGACGACCGTACGGCCGATTGATGGGATAGGCGTCCGGCGCGGAAAGTCGTGGCGCCCTCAGGGAGGAGTCCGGCATGACCCATCTGGTGGTACTCGGCCTCGACAGTCGCGAGGACGCGGAGCGCGTCATCCAGCTGACCGAGGAGCTGGCCAAGCAGGAGCTGTTGCAGCGGGAAGACGCCGCCATCGCCTACAAAGATGCCAAGGGCAAGGTGCGCATCCAGCAGACGATGAACCTGACCGGAGCCGGAGCGACCAGTGGTGCGCTCTGGGGCACCTTGATCGGACTCATCTTCCTCAATCCCCTCGCGGGTTTCGCCGTCGGCGCTGCCAGCGGCGCGCTGGCCGGCAAGCTCACGGACATCGGCATCAGCGACCAGCTGATCAAGGACGTCGGCCGGCAATTGCAGGAGGACCACGCCGCCGTGTTCCTGCTGGCCCGCTCGGCAACCGTGGACCGGGTCGTCGACGCGCTCAAACCGTTCGGACCGACAGTCATCCAGACGAACCTGACGAAGGAGCGCGAGGACGAACTCGTCCAAGCTCTGCAGAGCTGACCCAGCGGTCGAACGCGACCGTTCTCAGCGCGACCGCGGTACAGCGGAGGCTCCGGCCCGAGGAGATCTCGTGAACACAATCCCAGGTGACTTCGATCCGATTCCCTCGACGCGGTACCGCCCCTCGGTCGGCATCGGAACGCTGAAGCAGGCAATGGCAGAGGCGGACGCGCTCGCGGTCCCGGTGTCAGCCGGCGCGGAGCCGGCCGAGGAGCTCGGAACCGACGCGGCCGGACTGGCGTCGGCAGGCTTCACCGCGCAACGCGGCCAGACGCTCGTTCGGCCCACGGCGGACGGCCCGGTCCGTGTCGCCGTGGGCACTGGTACGCCGGATCAGGTCGACACCACCCTCGTCCGTGACCTGGCCGCCGAATTCGCCCGGGCCGTCCCATGGCACCGCCGGCTCGCGATCGAGATCCCCTCCCGGGATGTCGGGATCTCTGTCTCGGACTACGCGCAGGCCGCGACCGAGGGAGTGCTGCTGGCACGCTGGCGGTACTTCGTCGGCCGGGACGCCGATCGCCCGCTGCTCGAGTCGTTGCTGGTGGTGGCCTCCGACGAGCAGGCCGACGAGGTCGCCGCGGGGGTCCAGCGCGGCCGGGTCATCGCGGAGGCGTACTGCCTCGGCCGCGATCTGTCGAACTGCCCGGCCAGCACGCTGTCGGCCGTCCGGATGGCCGAGGTCGCCCTCGAGGTAGGTCCGCCGGCCGGGCTGGAGGTGGAGGTCTTCGACAAGGACCAGCTGATCGAGCTGGGCTGCGGCGGACTGCTCGGAGTCAACCGCGGCAGCGTCGAACCGCCGCGGATGATCAGGCTCCGCTACCAGCCGGAGCAGCCCACGGGGCGGATCGCCCTGATCGGCAAGGGCATCATGTACGACTCCGGCGGGATCAGCCTCAAGCCGAGCGACGAGTCGCACGCGCAAATGAAGAACGACATGACCGGCGCCGCGGCGGTGCTCGCGTCGATGACAGCGCTGCGTGCTCTGGGCTGTACGGCGGCGGTCACCGGCTACCTGATGTGCACCGACAACATGCCGTCCGGGTCGGCGCTCAAGCTCGGCGACGTCCTCAGGATGCGCAACGGCACAACGGTCGAGGTGCTGAACACCGACGCGGAAGGGCGCCTCGTGATGGCCGATGCCCTGGCCCTGGCGACCGAGGAGCCGGTCGACGCCATCGTCGACATCGCCACCCTGACCGGCGCGTGCCTACGGACCTTCGGCGTCGAGATCGCCGGCGTGATGGGCAACGACCGAGGCGTGGTGGAGCAGTTGCGGCGCGCCGGTGACGCCGTCGACGAACCGGTCTGGGAGCTTCCCCTGCACCGTTCGTACCGCTCGCAGCTCGACTCGCCGATCGCCGACCTCACGAACATGGGCGGCGTGAACGCGGGATCCATCACCGCGGCACTGTTCCTCGAGGAGTTCGTTGACGGCCGTCCCTGGGCGCATGTCGACATCGCGGGTACGGCGCAACTCCCGCAGCCCCGGACGTGGCGGAACAAGGGCGCGACCGGATCCGGCACCAAGCTCCTGATCGAGTTCGCCCTCGCGTTCAACCGTCCGGCGTCGTTGCCATGAACGCCAAGGCGGCCGCGGAGAAGCACGCCAAACCGAGCGCGATGCAGCGGGTCCTCGACGGAATCGAGCGCGCCGGGAACAAGGTTCCGCACCCGGCGTTGATCTTCCTCGCGCTGATCTTCCTCGTCATCGTGCTGTCCCAGATCCTGTCCTGGGCCGGGACCAGCGTGACCACGGAGGTCGCCGAACCAGCGACGGTCCAGGTCGCACCCGAGTACCCACAGGGGAGCAGTGTCCCGGGCAACGATGCCCCTCCGGCGCCCGCCGTACCGGACTTCGAGATCCACCACGAGACCATCACGGCAGAGAGCTTGCTGACCGGTGACGGCATCCGGTTCATCTTCACCACCGCCGTCCAGAACTTCAACGACTTCGGTGTCGTCGCCGTCATCCTGGTCGCGATGATCGGCGTCGGCGTCGCGGAGGAGGCCGGCTTGATCGCCGCCCTGATCCGCAAGATGGTCAAGGTTGCTCCCAAGGGCCTCATCACCTTCATCATCGTTCTGCTGGGCGGCATCTCCAGCGTCGCCTCCGATGCCGGCTACCTGGTCCTGATCCCGCTCGGCGCGGCCGCGTTCGCCTCCCTCGGCCGGCATCCGCTGGCCGGCATCGCGGCTGCGTACGCCGGGGTCAGCGCGGCCTTCTTCGTGAACATCCTGATCACCCCGGCGGACGGCATCATCACCGAGGTGACCAACGAGACGGTGGCGCTGGTCGCGCCCGACGTCCATCTGAACGTCACCCACAACTTCTTCTTCAGCATCGCCGCCACGCTGTTCTGCGCACTGGTGATGACGGTGATCACCGAGCGGCTGCTGGAGCCCAGGCTCGGCAAGTACGACCCGGCCGAAGCGCCGTCCGACGCACCGGTCGATCACCAGGCCAGTGAGGAGGAGATGGCGCTGGAGGCGCGCGGGCTGCGGTGGTCGGTGTACTACCTGCTCGGCGCCATCGCCATTGTCTCGGCGCTGACGTTCATCCCCGGCGCGCCGCTGCGCAACCCGGACACCGGTGAGATCTTCGGGTCCTCGCCGTTCATGAGCAGCCTGCTCTTCATCATCTCGATGCTGTTCCTCGCGGCAGGTCTCGGCTACGGCCGTGGCGCGAAGTCGCTGACCGGCAGTACGAACGTGATCAACGCGATCGTGAAGACCTTCAACGGCCTCGGCGGGCTGATCTTCCTGATGCTGCTGATCGCCCAGTTCATTGCCTACTTCAACTACACGAACATGTCGACGCTGGCGGCGACCGGGCTGGCCGACCTGCTGGAGCAGGCCGACATCGGAGCTCTGCCGTTGCTGATCGGTTTCATTCTGCTCGTCTTCGTGATCGACCTGATCATGCCGGGGGTGATTCCGAAGTGGGCGATCCTGGCGCCGATCTTCGTGCCGCTGTTCTACCGGCTCGGCATCGCGCCGCAGACCGTGATCGCGGCGTACCGCGTCGGCGACGGACCGGCCAACGTGATCACCCCGCTGATGGTCTACCTGCCGTTCATCGTGCTCGTGAGCCAGCGGTACCGGAAGAAGGCGGGGATCGGCACCGTGGTGTCGATGATGCTGCCGTACACCGCGATCGTGCTGGTGACGTGGACGCTGTTCTACGTGGCGTGGTACGCCATCGGGATTCCGTGGGGTCCGGACGCCCCGGTGCACCGTTAGGCAGCGGTCATGGATGACGGAACGCTGAGCCTGATCATCCTCGGGCTCACCGTCGCCGTGTTCGTGTGGAACCGGCTGCCCGTCGAGGTGGTCGCAGTACTCACGGCGCTGGCGTTGTGGGCGACCGGTGTGCTCGGGTTCACCGAAGTACTCGCGGGATTCGGCGACCCGGTGGTGATCTTCATCGCGACGCTGTTCGTGGTGAGCGAAGGCATCGACTCGACCGGCGTCACCGCCTGGGCAGGGCAGGCGATCGTGAGGTACGCCGGGACCACGCGGACCAGGCTGTTGATCGCCGTCACCGCCCTGTGCGCGGTGCTGTCGGCCTTGATCACCCTCAACGGTGCGGTCGCCGCGCTGCTGCCACTCGTCGTCATGCTCGCGATCCGGATCGGCCAGCCGCCGTCGCGGATGCTGATGCCGCTGACGTTCGCAGGGAGCGCGGGCGCACTGCTCATGCTGACCGGAACGCCGGTCAACATCATCGTGTCGGAAGCAGCCGCCGATGCCGGCGAGGGCGCGTTCCCGTTCTTCTCCTTCGCGGTGGTTGGAGTGCCGCTGGTGGTCGGGACGATCGCCATCTCGGTCCTGCTCGGTCCCCGTCTGCTGCCGGCGGCACGACCCGCGCATCCGACGGTGGATCTTGCCCTGCACGCGGAGACACTCGATCTTCACTACGCCCTGGCTGACGGCTTCTACCGGCTCCGAGTCCGCGAACTGTCGCCGTTCCTCGGCCGTGGCGTGGGCGATCTCGATCTGACGCCGTACCCCGGTGTCGCGATTGTCGGCGTCCAGGACGGACAGGGGCGGTACCGCGTCGACGCTGCTCTCGCGGTCGACGACGTGCTGGTCGTGGCCGGCCCGAAGGAGCAGGTCAGCCACCTGACCGTGGACTCGCGGCTCGCCGTCAGCATGGCGCCGGCACGGCTCGACGAGCTCATGAATCGCGAGGCAGGGGTGGTCGAAGCGGTGATCCCACCGAGGTCGTCATTGGTCGGTGAGACGGTCTTCCCCGGGATGCACCGCGGACCGGACCTGGTCATCGTCGCGGTGCAGCGGATGGGCAAGGACCGCGGCAACAAGCCGACCCAGTTGGCCGCGGGAGACGCGCTGCTCGTGCACGGTGCGTGGTCTGCGCTGGACGAGCTCACCCGCGACCGTGACGTGCTGCTGGTGGACTCGCCCGAGCTCGTCCGCCGTCAGGCCGTGCCCTGGGGTCCCAAGGCATCGGTGGCTGTCGCGATCCTCGCCGCGATGGTCGTGCTGCTCGCGACGGGTTTGGTGCCGCCGGCGATGGCCGGTCTGCTTGCCGCCACAGCGATGGTGCTGGCCAGGGTCGTCCGGCCGGCCCAGGCCTATCGCGCGATCTCCTGGCAGATCGTCGTACTGATCGGGGCCTTGATCCCGCTGTCGGCCGCGATCCAGTCCAGCGGCGGAGCCGACCGGATCGCCGATCTGATCATCGACGCGGTCGGTCCCGGTCGTCCGTACCTCTTGCTGCTCGCGCTCTTCGTCCTGACCGCGGTCCTCGGCCAGGTGGTCAGCAACACGGCGACGGTGCTGATCGTCGCGCCGATCGCGGTGGCGGCGGCCCATGGCACCGGTACGTCGGTCAAGCCGGTGCTGATGCTGATCGCGGTCGCGGGTGCTGCCTCGCTGCTGACGCCGATCTCGACGCCGGCGAACATGATGATCATGAGCCCAGCGGGCTATCGCTTCTCCGACTACTGGAAGCTGGGACTGCCGGTCATGGTGTGGTGGTTGCTCACGGCAATCATCATCATCCCGTTGGTCTGGTCGTTCTGAGATGCCGACGCCGGGTCGCTACGTATCCACGGGCGGCCTGCCCGCGCCCGTGACGATCGCCGAGTTGGTCCAATCGGCGTACGAGCGATTCCGTGCCGTCGGCGACGGCACGGTGAGTGATGTCTATCCCGCCTTGGCCCGGGTTGATCCGACCTCGTTCGGAGTCTGTGTCGCGGCCACCGATGGCCGGTTGTTCGAGGCGGGCGAGTCGCGCCGGCCGTTCACTGTCATGAGTGTCGCCAAGCCGTTCATGTTCGCTCTGGTCTGCGACGCGGTGGGTGTCGACGCCGTACGCAAGCTCGTCGGCGTGAACGCGACCGGACTGCCGTTCAACTCGGTGAAGGCGGTCGAGCAGTCCGCGGCAGGCCGCACGAATCCCATGGTGAACGCGGGTGCGATCGCGACGACCAGCCTGACGCCGGGTGGGTCGGTGGAGGACCGCTGGCAGTTCGTCGTCGACGGTCTGTCGCGGTTCGCGGGCCGCGAGCTCGCCGTGGACGAGGACGTACTGGCGTCGGCGCTGGCGACGAACCACCGGAACCGGGCGCTCGCCGCGCTGCTGCGCAGTGTCGATGGTCTGGCCGGGGATCCTGCCGAAGCGACCGAGCTGTACACCAGGCAGAGTTGCCTGTCCGTCACCGCGGCGGACCTCGCGGCGATGGGCGCGACGCTGGCGGATGGCGGCGTGTGCCCGACGACCCGGCAACGAGTGGTCGACTCCGATGTCGCTCGGGTGACGCTGGCGGTGATGACGATCGCCGGCCTGTACGAGACGTCCGGGGACTGGCTGCTCGACGTCGGGGTTCCCGGTAAGAGCGGTATCGGTGGCGGCATCGTGACGGTCTCACCGGGTAAGGGCGCGCTGGGAACCTTCGGGCCACGACTGGATCAGGCGGGCAACAGCGTCACAGGTCAACTCGCGGCCCAGTTCCTGGCCCGTCGGCTCGGCCTGGACCTGCTCGCCTCGCAGCCGGTCCCACCCGCGGGCTGAGCGCTACGGAGCGGCGAGCGTGAGGGTGGTGGTGGCGGACTTGCCGGCCCGCTCGTAGGTGAGCTCGAGGGCGTCTCCGGCCTGACGGGTCAACGTCGCGACGACGATCTGCTCAGCGCTGACGGCCGGTTCGCCGCCGATCCTGGTGATGATGTCGCCTGCCTTCAGCCCGGCCTTCGCGGCTGGGCCGCCGGTGTCGACCGCGAGTACGAAGAGCCCGGTCGGGGATCCTGCGGCCTTGGCCACCGCGGGTGGAATCTCCTGGACCTGGAGGCCGGTCGTCGGGTGGCCGGGCTGCCCGGTTCGGATCAGCTGGTCGGCGATCGGTTTCGCCAGGTCGACCGGGATCGCGAAGCCGAGGCCGACACTTCCGCCGCCACTGGTACCGGACGCATCCGGGACCGTGGCGATGGCGGCGTTGACGCCGACCAGACGCCCGGCGCAGTCCACCAGGGCGCCTCCGCTGTTGCCGGGGTTGATGGCCGCATCCGTCTGGATGGCGCCGATCAGATGGTGAGTCACCCCGTCGCCCGGCACCGGCACGTAGCGATCCAGTGCGCTGACGATACCGGAGGTGACGGTGCTGGACAGCCCCAGCGGAGCGCCGAGCGCTATCACCGGCTGGCCGACCTGCAGCGGTCCTGACGACCCCATGGCGATCAGCGGGTAGCCGTTCGCGCCGTCGGCGGCCTTGAGCACGGCCAGGTCGGTGCTCGGATCACGACCCACGATCACCGCGTCCGAGCTCTGACCGTCGCTGTACTGCACCGAGACAGCACCGCCACCCGCGGCGACCGAGATGACGTGGTCGTTGGTCAGGATGTACCCGCCTGCCTGGAAAATCTGCCCCGAACCCGTGCCGGCTTGGGCGCCCCGGCGCGCCGAGATGGTGACGATCGACGGCAGAACCTGGTTCGCGACCGGGATCGCGGCGCACATCGCCGTACCTGGGTCTGCCGCATCGACGGAGGACGCGGCGGCGGCATCGTCGTGGCGCCGGACGGTCACGACGACGAGCGCGATGACCAGCGCGGCCACGATCACGCCCTCCGCGATCACCATCCACAGCAGTCGGCTGTGGCCAGGTGGGGCTGGGGATTCCGGCGTCCGTGGTCCGCCGTCGGACTCGACCATCTCGACCTCTTTCGATTCGCTCAGGAGTCGGAGCGCACCGGTGGCAGGTCGTGCTCGACACTCCCGTCGCCATGTGCAGCGTAGGTTCGGGGTCCTGGCGGCAGCTCACCCGATCCGGGTGACTGCAGGGAAACCGCTCGGTCGAAGTACAGGTACGCGACGGCGGCGGATGCGACCGGCATCGCCAGTGCGAAGAGGATCGACGACACGACGTTGATCGAGGTGGCCGGCCAGTCCGTGCCGAGCAACATCGCGATCCCTGCGACGGGCCCGGCCGCCAGCGCGAGTCCGATGACGATCGCCAGTGGTACGGCGGTTCGCCACCACCGCCCCTTGACCAGTACGCGGCTGCGTCTGAGCGCCGTACGGCCTGAGCACTGCTCGGCCAGGACCGCTGGTATGGCAAAGGAACGACTGACCGCGTAGTGGATTGCGACGGGGATCGTCGCGACGAAGATCGTGAGTACGGCGATCACCACGAGGTACTGCCCGGCCGCGCGGGCCAGCGGTCGGCGGTCCGCAATCACCCGGCGCAGCGCTGCGTCGGTCGTGGCCGGGATACCTCGATCTAGTTGGTCGAGTGTCGCCGTGACGGCTGCCAGCAGAGCGACGTACGTCGCGATGGTCAGGATCGTGACACCCAACGCGACCAGCGAGGCCCAGAAACCGGTCGCATCGTCGGTCGGAGCGCCGAGATCGGCGGGCGCGTCGTGCCTGGCTGTTTGCAGTCTGGCCAACAGCACGGTCACCAGGCCGAGCACTGCGAAGGCCGTGGCGAAGCCGGCGAACAGGCCTGGTCGGCGCCGGAACAAGCGGAGCGCGGCAACGATCGCCTGGCCCCAGGCCCGCCGTTTCCGTGCCGGTAGGGGATCGGCGTCGCTCCAGCGTGTACGGCTCGCCGCGAACCAGATCAGCACCACGAGCGCGGCCAGCAGGAGGCCGAGCAACCAGGTCCGGTCGAGTGTCTGACGAAGCAGGACCGATCCGGTGCCGATCGCCGTACAGAAGGCGCCGGTACCGCTCGGCCCCAGCACGGTGCCCGCCGGCACGGTGTTGCTGTCGTCGCGCCAGGTCGACTCGGCGTCCTGGATGGGCGCGGTCCAGGAGGTCTTCATGTTCGGTCCGGTCGGACCGTCGAAGAAAGACCGCTGTCGTTCGCCCCAGCGTCCCTCGAAGGCCAGCCAGGGATACTGCTTCAGATAGTCGGTGCGGGCGATCGGCACGTAGGCGACGCGGGGCCGGATCGCGGCCTGTGATCTGGTGGTGTCGTCGCACCCCAGGCCCTCCGAGCCGCGGCCGAGATACAGGCGCCGGCCGTACTTGTTTGCGTGCGAACCTGCCGCGGGATAGACGACCGGATGCGTCCCGTCGACGAGCTCGAGCTTCGCGTCACCCCACCTGGCGCGCTCCGCTCCGCCGTGCTGGCTGAAGCCCACGGCCGTCGGGTCTGTCGCCAGTGCGGCGGCAGGCGTCGCCGCGTCGAACACGAGCCGGATCGACTCCCAGTCGCCTTCGTGGGTGTTGTTGTAGTCGTTGAAGACGTAGAAGAACCAGTATTCGAGCGAGAGCTGCCCGGGGAACTGGGGATCGGCGGCGACGTGCGCGTAGACGGTCGCCGGATGCGCGGCGTTGATCCGCGCGGACCACTCGGCATAGTCGCATCCCGGCCGGAGGGGATCGCCGGGAAAGTCCAGGAAGTGCCCCGGGAACCCGAGTCCGAGGTCACCGGCTTTCGGCTGGGGCTTCACCAGATCAGGCGGCCGCCACGGGCCACGAAGCGCGACCTGCTGGTCACCCAGGACGGCTTCGACATCGGTGGGCTGGAACTGCTCGCCGTTCGCGCAGTTGGCCGAGTCCTCCTGAAGCCTGACCACGGGCGAGTACCGTTCGGCCAACATCCGTGCGGCGGCGTCCTGCGGGGCGTCCGCGGCGGCGGCTTGATCGGGGCGCCAGAGGATCGTCACGGTGATCATGGCGGACAGCACCAGCGTCAGAGCTCGCCTCCGGTAGATCACCGCAGTTCACCCGGTCCGGGTGATGCCGCCGCTGTTGGACCGTCTCCACCAGAGGACCGCGAGCAGGCCCACAGCGACCGGTACGAACTGGACTGCGACTCGCCAGACGAGCAGCCCTGCGACGAGATCTGTCGCTTCGACCGCACTGTGGTCCGAGACGAAGGCGGCGTACGTCGCATCCAGAATTCCCGCGCCCATCAGCGGCAGACCGGTCAGCGGATAGATGACCAGGAAGCTGCAGAACAGGATCAGGAGGGTCGGACCCTCGATCTGGACGCCGACGAAAGCCAGACAGAGCACGAGAACGCCTGCCTCTACGACGATCAGGATCAGTTGGCTGAGTACGGCGAGCCAGCCACGTTGCTGCATCCGGTGCGCGCTGTGCGACTGGAACGAGACCAGCCGCTCCTCCCACACCTCGGGTCCTGGACGCGCTGGGCGTACTCGGCGGATCAACCGTCCCAGCAAGCGTCCCAGCAACGCGGCGGTGCGCTCGGCGCGTAGAGCGTAGAGCAAGCCGCCGAGGAGTACGGCAGCGCCTGCGCCGAACACCACTGCGGACCAGGCGAAGGGCGGATAGAACTCGCGGCCCGCCCAGAAGACGGCAAAACCCATCACGGGTGCGCCCAGCCGGGCGACGTAGAACAGGATGGTCCCGAGGGTCAGTCCGGACGCGGCGTCCGTACTCTCGATGCCCCACGATCGCAACATGGCGAGCCGGATCACGACGTCGCCGGGAGAGGGAGCGATCGTGGCGACGGCCGCCGCGGCGACATCGCTGACCATCGCTCGCAGGTAGCTCAGCCCGGCGATGAGGAGCGCGATCGGAGCGGCCAGGAGCGAGCGACGGATCAGCATCGCGACCAGGAGTACGGCGATCTGCCAGACGCTCAGGTGGGTGAGGGCATGCCCGACCTCACCCCAGTCGACGCCGCGGAGCAGCCGAAGCAGCAACCAGGCCACGACCGCGACCAGAACCACCCGGCCAAGGCGTACCAGCGGCTTCGGGATCCTTCGCGGAGCCGGGGGAACGGTCGGCAGCGCCGGTTGAGGGGACTCGGCCACGTCAACCAGCCTGCGGTCCGGAACCATGCCCACCATCCCCCGATCCGGGGGAGTCGGCGTCCCGTAGAGCCCGGCAGAGTCGTGGGGCCAGGCTGTGAAAGGGGGTTCCCATGGGCCACTACGTGATCCGGGTCAATGGCAACCTGTCGCGCGAGCTGACGGATGCGTTCCCTTCACTGGCTGCGGATGCCGAGCCGGCGCAGACCGTTCTTCACGGCTACCTGGCCGACCAGGCGGCACTGGCCGGCATCCTCAACCACTTGGACATGCTCGGCGTCGACATCATCGAGGTCATGCAGGTCCCACCGGCCCGACGGCCGGACGGCAGGGTGGAGTAGCCAGGTGTGGCCCGTCGTTGGTGCGGTCCTGCCGCAGGCGATGGCGATTGCCCTGAGTCCGGTACCGATGGTCTGCATCGTGCTGGTCCTGCTGTCCGCCCGGCCAGTACGTGCCGGTGTCTGCTTCGCGGCCGGGTGGCTGGTCGCCTTGGCGGTCGCCGTCGGCCTGGTCGCGTGGCTCACCGACGCTGCTGCGGAGGATCACGAGGAGGCAGCGCGCGATGGCATCGATCTCGTCCAGTTGGCAGTCGGGTTGCTGTTCGCAGGGCTTGCCGTGCGGTACTGGCGGAAGCGTCCAGCACCCGGTGTACCGCCGCCCCGACCGGCGATCGTCGATCGGATCGCGACCCTCGCGGCGCCCGGCCTGGTGTTGACCGGTGCCGCTGCTGCGCTGGCCAACCTGAAGAACCTGCCGCTCGTGGTGAGCGCGGGTAGTTATCTCGGTGGAGCGGGCCTTGCTCCTGGGTCGGCGGTCGGCGCCGTAGCCGTGTTCGTCGCCGCGGCCTCGCTGACGGTCCTGGTTCCGCTGCTCGCGGTCGCGGTCACCGGAGCGGAGAGGTCGACTCAGGCCCTGAAGAACCTCGAGACCTGGCTCCTGGCCAACCTGAACACAATCACCGTAGTAATCCTGGTCGCGCTGGCCTCTGTCCTGATCGGCCGCGGCCTCGATCTGCTCCGCTGATTGCTGGCCTGGCCACGGCCGTTCCGCCGCGCCGGCCGGGCCGGGACAGGCTGCTCGCGATCGCGAACGCCTACCTCGACGAGTGCCTGCGCCATCGCGGCGTCCGGGCCCTGCTGCTGGAGGCCCGGGTCGACGCCAGGATCATCGGGGCGATCGCGGCCCGGAACAAGCTGGTCATCCAGCGGACCGGCCCCGACTTCGACGCCATGGGCTGGGCGCACCCGGAGCCGAGTGCGGCCATCTGGAACAGCGCCGTCGTGGAGGCGGCCCTCCTCGAGCTGGACGGGGGCGGTCGCCGACCGGAAGTCCGGGCAGCGCTGGCCCAGTTCCTCCGGGTGGGCTGAGTCGGAGATGATTTGGAGCGGTCACGCGCGCTGCTACCTTTTCAACGCGCGCGACCTCGGTTGCTGATCAACCCGCGGGCGTTTCAGTCACCTGTTTATCCGGTGCCCCGCAAGCCCGCGATCATGTATCGGCGCCGCCGATTGCGTGGGTCCGTGTCTCGGTGGGAACCAGTCGGCTATGGCTGATGTCGATCTGATGGAGACGGCTCGGACGATCGCTGAGCGGATCGGATCTGTTGCCCTGGCGCGGGGATTCAAGATCGCCGTTGCCGAGTCGCTCACGAGCGGAGCCGTGGCCTGTCAGCTCGGAGCCGCGAGCGAGGCGAGTTCCTGGTTCGCCGGGGGAGTGGTGGCGTACGGCGCGGAGGTCAAGTTCAAGCTGCTGGACGTCGATCCGGGTCCAGTGGTGACTGCTCGCTGCGCGGTTGAGATGGCCCGGGGCGCAGCACGTTTGCTGGGAGCCGACCTCGCCGTCGCTCTCACCGGAGTCGGCGGCCCGGAGCCGGACGACGAAGGTCATCCAGCCGGCACGGTCTACGCGGCTACCAGTTCGCCCGCCGGCGAGGACGTCGATCAGCACCGCTTCGAAGGCGACCCGTCGCAGGTGGTCGACCAGGCCACCGTCACGGCGTTGCAAATGCTCCTCGACGCCGCCGAAAACCAGTGACCAGGCGGGTCGGTCAGCGGGGTAGTTTGCGGGTCTCGATCAGTTGCTGGGCGACGTCTCGCAGTTTGGTGTTGGTGTCTTGGGAGTAGCGCCGTAGGACGGCGAACGCCTGATCGCCGTCCAGGTCGAAGCGTTCCATCAGGATGCCCATCGCCTGTCCGACGAGCTTGCGGGCGTCCACTGCCTGGGCCAGAGCTACTTCATGACGGGCGGTGGCAACCGCGACCGAGGCGTGCCGGGCCAGGATGTGGGCGATGGCTTCGTCGTCGACAGTGAAGGCGTTCGGCTCGGTGTTGAACAGCGAGAGGACGCCGGTAATTTGATCGCTGACCTTCAATGGAACGTGGAGTGCGCTTCCGATCCCGGCGCTCACGGCGGCGGGCTGCCAGCACGGCCAGCGGTCGTCGGTCGCGACATCGGGAACGGTGACCGTCTGGCCGGACAACGCGGTCACCAGTGGACCCTGGCCGATCTCGATCTGGAACCGGTACAACTTCTCCACCACCGGATCGGTGATCGCCCCGACCTCTGCGCAGCGGCCACCGCGGGCGACGAGCGCGACACCGGCGTGAGTGCAGTTGGCCGCATGCAACGCGAACTGCACGACAGCCTCCAGAGTCTCTTCCACTCCGGCGGCGTCGTGTAACTCGAGCGCGAACTCTGCGAACCTACTTGCGTCGAATACGTCGGCGGGCTCTGACAGGGACATCTCGGTCTCCAAGCGGGATGCGGTTGTGATGGTGCACCCCGGTCGCCGAACCCAGCCGATGCCGTGGTGCTCAGCCCTGGTCTCGTATCTGTTCATTGATACGCAGGGCCTCTGCGAGCTGATCTTCCAAGATGATGATTCGACAGGCCGCCTCGAGCGTGGTGCCCTGGTCGACGAGTTCGCGAGCTCTGGCCGCGAGACGCAGCTGGTACCGCGAGTAGCGGCGGTGGCCACCGTCGGAACGCTGCGGGTTGATCAGCTTTGCCTCGCCGAGGCTGCGGAGGAAACCGGGCGTGGTGCCGAGCATCTCGGCGGCCCGGCCCATGGTGAAGGCGGGGTAGTCGTCATCGTCGAAAGTGGCCGGCCCGTCGACCGGATCTGAACTCATCGGAGTCTCCATGTGTCTGGGGTCATCGAGCCTCCGTGCCGAAGCCTCGGCGCGCTCGCGCCGGTGTCCGGGGTCGTGAGTTCGTACTGTGGATGGGTGCCTACGTCAGCTTCGATGCTCTTCTCTGTCAACACCAGGAAGATTACATCAACCGATCCTCAATGTCTATGCTCGCCACCATAGATATTGCGAAGAGTCCACGACAGATTCGACGTCTCTGGGGTCAGGTGACCGCGGTGCGCTTCTTCTCGAGGCGTTCCGGGTCCGGCCATCTCACGTCGTACGCCCACCCGAACCGTTCGAACTGCTTGATGAGCCAGGCGTTGATGTCGATCTGCCCCTTGAGTACGCCGTGGCGTGCGCACGTGGGGTCGGCGTGATGGAGGTTGTGCCATGACTCGCCCTGGCTGAGGATGGCGAGCCACCAGACGTTGCCTGACCTGTCTCGGGCCGTAAAGGGTTTCTTGCCGGAGACGTGGCAGATCGAGTTGATCGAGAAGGTGACGTGGTGCATGAGGGCGACTCGGACCAGGGTGCCCCAGAAGAAGCCGGTGGCGGCGCCGTGCCACGACCTGTCCCACAGCCCACCGATGATCGCGGGCGCCAGCAGTGAGATCACGGCCAGCACGCGGAAGTGCCGTGAGATCGCTGCCAGGTCGCGGTCGTTCAGGAGGTCCGGCGCGTAGTGCTTCGGATCGGCACGATCTTTGCCCCACAGCACCCATCCGGCATGGGCGAAGACGAATCCCTTGGTCACGGCCCACGCGCTGGTGCCGTAGCGCCACGGTGAGTGTGGATCGCCCTCGCGATCGGAGAACTTGTGGTGTTTGCGGTGGTCGGCCACCCAGCGGATCACAGGTCCTTCGAGCGCCATGCTCCCGGCGATCGCGAGTGCGATCTTCAGGCCGCGCCTGCACTTGAACGAGCCGTGGGTGAAGCATCGGTGATAGCCGGCACCGATGCCGGTGGTGGTGATCAGGTAGAACACGATCAGAACGACGACGTCGCTCCAGCCGATCCAGCCGCCCCAGGCGAAGAAGATCCCCGGCAGCAGCGCGAGGGTGGGTACGACGATGAACACCCAGATGAGCGCACGCTCGAGGGTGCCGCCAACGGCTTGGAACTCCTCCGGAGGCGACGCGTCCGTACGTGCTGCTGAAGTCATAGCCCACTCCGCATACCGGTGCCGGTGCCCGAATCGTTGGCTGCTCATGCGTTGTGCGCATCGTAGCCGGGGGTGAGCCGCCTGGGGTTGATTGCGGAGATCGTGGGCACCGGGCCGATACGGGGGTCGCGTTCATCCGAAGCCAGTCAGTCCGCCCGCGACGGAACTGACGAGGGGAGACACCAATGGGTACCGACGACAAGATGAAGAACGCCGCCGAGTCGGCGAAGGGCAAGATCAAGGAGAAGGCCGGAGACGCGACCGACGATCGCGACCTGCAGGCCGAAGGCCAGGCGGAGAAGACGAAGGCCGACCTCAAGCAGGCCGGCGAGAAGGTCAAGGACGCGTTCAAGGACTGACGCGCCGCGTTACGCCGGCCCCAGGATCCCCGCTCCCTCGAGCGGGGATCCCTTTGCGTGGGATGGGGTACCGCGTGAGGGTGAGTGAAAACGAGTGCCTGATCGAGGCGAGTGTCGAGGACGTGTTCGCGATTCTCACGGACGGCTGGTCGTACGCCGGGTGGGTGGTGGGTGCGTCAAGGATTCGGGACGTCGACCCGCCGTGGCCGGAGCCTGGTGGCCGGATCCACCACTCGGTGGGCGCGTGGCCGTTTCTGCTGGACGACACCACTACGGTCCTGGAGTACGAGCCACTGCAACGGCTGCGACTGCAGCTTCGGGCCTGGCCCGTCGGGCTCGGTGAGGTGGAGTTCCGGGCGACGAAGACACCGACCGGGTGCCGCCTGGTCATGACCGAGCAGGCCACCAGCGGCCCGGTCGCGCTGTTGCCGGGGCGACTGGCCGACCTGCTGCTGCATCCCCGCAACGCCGAGGCGCTTCACCGCCTCAAACTCCAGGCGGAGAAACGCTCCTGACGTGCGTTGTCAGGTCTCGGACTCGGTGGGTAGATGTTGCTCGACGGCGGTCTTGATGCCCGCCAGGGTCTGTTCGAGTTCGTCATCGACCGGCGTGGGGTCGGTGGTGTGCAGGCGGACCGTCAGTTTCGAGGTTTCGTCGGCGACGAAGTCGACGATCAGTTCGCCGTGGTAGTCGTGGGCGCCGTCGGTGCTCCACCGGAGGATGCGGTCCTCGGCGAGTACATCGATCCAGCCCTCGCGGTGCGCACCGGCGGCGGTGACGTCGATCTCTTGGTGCACGGCCTGATGCGGCCGGCGTGCCTCGGGGCCCTGCGCTTCGACGGGGGTCGCCTTGGTGCGGTGCAGTGCGGTCAGCTGCGGCAGGTATTCGGGCAGATGGTCGAGGTCCGACAGCCGGTCGAACAGGACGTTCGGCGCGACGTCGATAGTGGTCCAGGCTTCGTGGCTGGTCATGAGTGCTCCTTGTGCAGGCGGAGCTCGGGGAGGATTTCGGTGCGGTAGAGGTTCATCATGTCGACGGTGTACGGGCCGATGTTGGCGACGTACACCTCGTCGAAACCGGCCTCGACGTACGGAGTGAACGCGTCGACGTGGACGTCCGCCTTCGGGCCACAGGCAACGGACTGGGCCGTGGACGCCTTGGTCACCAGTTGGCTGGCCTGTTCGAAGTGCCGCGGTGAGGGGAGTACCTGGGCGAGCTCGCCGGGGACTCCGGAGTTGGCCCAGATCCGGTGGGCCTGCTCGATGCCTTCGTCCTCGGTCGGCGCGTAGCTGACCTTGAATCCGGCCTGCGCCGGCTTCGACCCGCCGCCGTTGTCCCGGAAACGCTGCAGTAGTTCGCGGTCCGGTGAGGTGGTGATGTAGCCGTCGGCGATCCGCGCTGCGACATCGGTTGCCTCAGGCCCGAATCCGGACATGTAGATCGGCAACGGCTCCTGCGGCCGGGTGTAGATCCGCGCGGTGTCGACCGTGTAGTGCTTGCCGTGATGGCTGACGAACCCGTCCTCGGTCCACAGCCGCCGCATGATCTCGACCGCTTCCTCGAGCATCTCCAGCCGTACGTCGAGGGTTGGCCAGACCGTGCCGAGGATGTGCTCGTTCAACGCCTCGCCGGTCCCGACCCCGAGCGTGAACCGCCCGTTCAGCAGTACGGCGCTGGTCGCGGCCGCCTGCGCGATCACGGCCGGATGGATCCGTACCGTCGGACAGGTGACCGCGGTCGTCACCGGCAGCTCGCAGACCCGGGAGATCGCGCCGATCGTCGACCAGACGAACGCGCTTTCGCCCTGCTGGTCGTTCCACGGATGGAAGTGATCGCTGATCCACAAGCCGTCGAACCCGGCCTCCTCGGCCATCCGGGCCTGCTCGATCAGTTCCGCGGGCGTGTATTCCTCGCTGGACAAGAAGTATCCGATTTTCACGCGCACCTCCGCGTCGCTCGCTTACCCATCGGGTGCCCGATGTCGCGTTCTCCAATCGCCAGGTCTGCTATCGCTGGTTGCGGGTCAAGGAGACGGCCGCCGCCGTGGCGCCGGCGGCGACTGCGCCGATCAGTCCGCGATGCCTGGACGCCCACGTCTGGAAGCTGCGCGGCGTCGACCGGTTGTCGAACGCTCCGTGCGCGCCGTAGTCGCGCTCCTCGTCGGCAGGTTCCCACAGATTCGCGGCCTTCTCGGCGGGCTGGTCGGCCTGCTGCGCCTTGTAGCCGGTGCGCGCCAGGTAGCGGTCCAGGAGTCCGGCGGCGAACTTGTTCGCGATCAGCGTGGCCACGGTCGGTGCCCCGACCCAGTACTCGCGCCGATTTGGATGATCGGCCGCATAGACGACGGCGTCCGCAGCGACTTCGGGCTGGAAGATCGGCGGCACGGGCTGCGGGTGCTTCGGCAGCCGGGACAACACCCAGGAGAACTGCGGTGTGTTGACGGCCGGCATCTGAACCATGGTCACGTGCACGTTGGACTTGTCATGCATTAGTTCGCACCGCAACGAGTCATGGAAACCCTGGATCGCGTGCTTCGCCCCGCAGTACGCCGACTGCAGCGGGATCCCGCGGTACGCGAGCGCCGACCCCACCTGCACGATCGCGCCGTGATCGCGCGGCTTCATCCGGCTCAGCGCGGCCCGCGTTCCGTGGACGTACCCGAGATACGTCACCTCGGTGGTGCGCTTGAATTCACTGGGCTCGATGTCCAGGAACGGCGCGAACACGGACGCGAAGGCGACGTTCACCCAGACGTCGATCGGCCCGAGTTCCTTCTCCACCCGATCTGCGGCGGCCTCGACCTGTCGGTAGTCGGCGACGTCGACGGAGATCGGGAGCGCGATCCCGCCGGCGGCTGTGACATCGCGCACGGCGCCTTCGAGGCCCGACTCGCCGCGAGCAAGCAACGCGACCTTGTCGCCGCGCCGGGCGAATGCGATCGCGCTCGCCCGTCCGATGCCGCCACTGGCGCCGGTCACTACGACAACCTGTCCCACGGATCCTCCTCAGGTAACGAGCCGACGTTTCCCCTCTCCGGTGACCACGACGGACCGCCCGAAACCCGTTTGCTGCCGAACACCCCGGGTACCGGCCGGGCCGTTCGGGTCTCGTCGGGAGGATGGGCATGAGCACGACAGTCGGCGACTACGTACTCCAGCGTCTGCGGGACTGGGGTGTAGAGCACGTCTTCGGGTACGCCGGGGACGGCATCAACGGACTGCTCTCGGCCTGGGAGAAGGCCGGCAACGAGCCGCGGTTCGTGCAGGCCCGGCACGAGGAGATGGCGGCCTTCGAAGCAGTCGGTTACGCCAAGTTCACCGGCCGCGTCGGCGTGTGTACGGCGACCAGCGGTCCGGGCGCCATCCACCTGCTGAACGGGCTGTACGACGCGAAGCTCGATCACGTTCCTGTGGTGGCGATCGTGGGGCAGACGGCGCGGAGCGCGATGGGCGGAAGCTATCAGCAGGAGGTCGACCTGCACACGCTCTTCAAGGATGTTGCGTCCGACTACTGCGAGACGGTGATGGTCGCGGAGCAGCTGCCGAACGTCCTCGACCGGGCGATCCGGATCGCGGCGACCCGGCGTACCGTGACCGCGCTGATCATTCCCTCCGACGTGCAGGAGCTGGACTACACGCCGCCGTCGCACGCGTTCAAGATGGTGCCGTCGAGCACGGACCTGACCTGGTCGGCGCCGGTCCCGGCCGCGGACCAGCTCGAGCGAGCGGCGGAGATCCTGAACTCGGGGGAGAAGGTCGCGATCCTGGTCGGTCAAGGGGCGCGTGGCGCGGTGGCGGAGCTGACGGAACTCGCCGATCTCACCGGAGCCGGTGTCGCGAAAGCCCTGCTGGGCAAGGACGTGCTGTCCGACGAGCTGCCTTGGGTGACAGGCTCGATCGGGTTGCTCGGGACGCGGCCGTCGTACGAGCTGATGATGGATTGCGACACCTTGCTGGTCGTGGGATCGAACTTCCCCTATTCGCAGTTCCTGCCGGAGTTCGGGCAGGCGCGGGGGATCCAGATCGATCTCGATCCCACGATGGTCGGGATGCGGTACCCGTTCGAGGTAAATCTCGTCGGGGACGCTGCCCAGACTTTGCGCGCGCTGATCCCGTTGGTACGCCGGAAGGACGACCGGTCGTGGAGATCCGGGATCGAGGACAACGTCGCGCGCTGGTGGGAGGTCATGGAGCGTCGCGCGTTCACGTCCGCGGATCCGATCAACCCGGAGCTGGTGTTCCACGAGTTGTCGCAGCGGCTGCCGCGCGACGCGATCCTCGCGGCGGACTCCGGCTCCGCGGCGAACTGGTACGCGCGGCACATCCGGATCCGTGGAGAGATGCGGGGATCGCTGTCCGGGACGCTGGCCACGATGGGTCCTGGGGTGCCGTACGTGATCGGGGCGAAGTTCGGGCTCCCGGACCGGCCCTGCTACGCGTTGGTGGGGGACGGCGCGATGCAGATGAACGGGATCAACGAGCTGATCACGATCGCGAAGTACTGGCAGGAGTGGGCGGATCCGCGGCTGGTGGTCGCCGTACTGCACAACAACGATCTGAACCAGGTGACGTGGGAACTGCGGGCGATGGGAGGCTCGCCCCAGTTCCTGCCTTCTCAGGAGCTGCCGGAGTTCCCGTACGCCGGGTACGCGAGGCTGCTCGGGCTGCACGGGGTGACGGCCGAGAAACCGGAGGAGGTCGTGCCGGCGTGGGAGGAGGCGCTGCGGGCGGATCGCCCGTGCGTGGTCGAGTTCCGCACCGATCCCGCGGTGCCGCCGATTCCGCCGCATGCGACGTGGGATCAGATCGAGAAGGCGCTGGAGTCGATTGTCCGCGGTGACAGCGATCGGTCCTCGATGATCAAGCAGGGGTTCAAGGCCAAGGTTCAGGAGTTCCTGCCCGGTCGGTCCTGAGCCGTCCAGAAGCCGATGCGTACGCCGGCATGGTTGAACGTGCCGGGCATCGACTCGGCCAGCTTCGCGCGGGTCGTCGGATCGACGTCGAGGTCGTAGCGATCGGCGATGTGGCTGACCGCGGCGCTGGTGGTGAGTAGTACGACGTTCCGTCCTGGGCACCCGGCGGGACCTTCGCTGAACGGGATGATCGGCCAGGGACCGTCGGCGCGGCCGTCCAGCCAGACCGCCGGTTCGAACCGGTTCGCGAAGTCGAGTGCGTCGTCGTCGCGATGGAACACCGAGCTCACGATCACGAACTCGGCACCGGCCGGCGCGATCCTGCCACGCCATTCGGTGTCCTCGTGCGACTGACGCAGGACGACCAAAGTAGTGGGCCACAACCGGACGGACTCCTGCATTGCGGCGCCGGCATGGGCCAGCAAGGGCGAAGCCTCTGGGTGATGTGCCTCGGCGACGATGGGCTCGAGTCTCGACCGGTCGGTGCCGAGTACGGCGAGGAGTCGCCAGAGCGCGATGCCGGCGGCGTCGAAGGCGAACAGCCAGTGCGGCACCTGACCGGCCGGGTCGAGTGCCTCGGAGTGTCGGTCGAGGGCCTCGACGAGGCTTCCGGTTTCGGCCTTGTCGACGTACTGGGAGAGGGTCCCGAGGAAGCGTGCGCGAACATCGTCGTGAGCCGGGCCCAGTTGCGCCCAGTTCGCGTCGGCGCGGAGCTGGTCGAGTTGCTCGGTGAGCTCCACGTCGTTGCGGGCCGCATCCCCGAGCACGATCCGGCGTACGACGCGAGACCAGACGGTGCGGAACTCGTTCCAGCCCAGGGTGCTGGCGTCCAGGCCGTCGAGCTCCTCGTTGACCACCTCGACGAACCGGTGGCCGTGACGATGTACAGGTAGGTGACTGTCGAGCGCATCCTCGTTCAGCTCACGACGTCCGGCTCGGAGGGGCGGGCCGGTGACCAGGACCGCATGTGGTTGGAAGTGCGTCAGCGCCCCGATCTTCAGACCGGTTGCGGCCGCGAACGGTTCGGGTGTTTCCGCCAGCAGTCGATGGACGTCGTCGGCAGCGAGAACGAGTGCGATCGTGCGCCCGGCGATCCGCAGCAGGACGGGCCCCTCGCCGTACTGACGACGGAGCCGCCGGACGCAACGGAGCGCGCGGTCGTCGACGTGTAGCTTCTCGGCGAGCGCGCCCAGGCGTGGTCTGCGAAGGATCGGTCCCTGGGCGACGACCGGGCCGAGGACGTCGCGCACGATCCGGGCGCAGTCCGGCGCGGAAGCGGTTGGCAGAAGAGTCGACATGTTGGTCCGGTGTCCGCCGCTCCGCTGCCGAAACGGTCGGGTCTGCCACGGGGCGTGCGCGGGTACCGGCAGGGCATGCGGTTGCGGCGTAGTCATCCGGAGCAGGCGGGGTTCACCCGCGTGCGGCGAGGGCGCGGGTTCAGTTATCACGATGCTGAGGGCAACGTCATCGACGAGACGGACACGGTCGAGCGAATCCGGACGCTGGCGATTCCGCCGGCTTGGCAGGACGTGTGGATCTGTCCGTTCCCGAACGGGCACATCCAGGCCGTCGGGACCGATGAGGCCGGGCGCCGGCAGTATCTGTACCACGACGACTGGCGGTCGGCGCAGGATGCGGACAAGCACGATCGCGTGCGGCAGTTGGCGCGCAAGCTGCCCGCATTCCGGGAGGCGGTGGACGAGGACCTGCGTGCGCGGGGCCTGCAGCGGCGGCGCGTGCTCGCGGTCGCGTTACGGATGCTGGACTACGGCGTGTTCCGGACGGGCAACACGGAGTACGCCGAGGAGTACGGCAGCCGGGGTGCGGCGACGTTGCTGCGTGACGACGTACGGGTCAGCCACGGGAAGCTGGTGTTCGACTTTCGTGCGAAGGGTGGGCAGCGGCGGACGTTCGAGCTGGACGACGCCAACCTGGTGGCAGCGGTGCGGTCGCTCAAGCGAGGTCGGCACAAGTTGGCGCAGCTGCTGGTCTATCGCGACGGCGACGAGTATCACGAGATCGATGCCGGGATGATCAACGACCGGTTCCGCGAGCTGGTCGGTGAGGACTTCACCGTGAAGGACCTGCGGACCTGGACCGCGACCGTGCACGCCGCGGTGGATCTGGCCGAGGCGGAGCCGCCGACCACGAAGCAGGCGCTGAACTCGGCGGTGAAGGAGATGCTCGAGGAGGTGTCCGAGCACCTCGGAAACACGCCGGCCGTGGCCAGGGCGTCGTACGTCGATCCGCGCGTCGTCGAGCAGTACGAGCACGGGCACACGATCGCGGACACCGTCAACCGCGTCGGCGACGACCTCGCCGACGAGGAAACGAGAGCACGGCTGGAACGCTCCGTGAACAAGGTCCTCGACCAGGGCGCCCGGGAGTAGCGCCTGACGCAGTCGGGTACCGGGGTGATGTCACCGACCGGCGGCTGCTCGCACGGTATCGCCGGCCGGTGACCTGGGGGCCACGGTGACCGGGAGTCTCAAGCGTGCTCGCCGTCGAGGAGTTCGTGGATCTGCTCTAGTGCGTGCTGGATGTCGGCGTGGTTGTACTGCGCTGCGCGGGACTCGGCGCTGATGACGCCGCAGCGGTGGACCCGCTGGAAGTCGCCGTACGGGAACTCGTAGTGTCCCTTGGTCTCCTCGTCCATCTCGGTGTCGACACCGAGGAACCACAGGCCGTAATCGCTCCAGCCGTGCTTGTCGAGGTACGCGTTCTGCTCGGCCGCGGTCGGGGCGTGCTCGCTCCAGTCGTCCCGCTCGTCCTTGGCCGTCTGGCCCTTCTCCACAAGGCTTTTCGCGTGCTCGAACGCCTTCTTGTTCAGCTTCACAGTCATACCCGCCTGGTTCCCCATCGGCGGACGGGTAACCCATCCGGATCAGCAGATTCACCGGCGTGTCCTCGGGTCGTTGCGGGTACCGGTACGGCGCGATACGAGGAAGGTGAAACAGCAGTGAGGTTCATGACGTGGAACGTGTGGGGACGGTTCGGCGACCACTGGCTCCGGCGCCAGCGGGCGATCGCCGAAACGGTGCGGGCGCAACGACCCGATTTCCTTGCCCTGCAGGAAACCTGGCGAGGCGACGGACAGTCCCAGACGGATCTGTTCGGGTTCGAGTTGGGGATGTCGTCGGTGTTCGCGCCGTCGCGGATGCCGCGTGACCCGGATCCCGGCGTACGGCTCGGGCTGGGCATTCTGAGCCGCTTTCCGTTGCGGGCGGTCGAGCAGCACACCTTGTCGACCGGCACCGTCGCGCTCCGGGCGGAGATCCGGCTGGGCGAGGACAGTCTGCACTTCATCACCAGCTGCCTGGACTGGGAAGAGGACCATCAGCGGGAACGCTTCGCGCAGGCGAGTTCGCTGGCGTCGCTCGTGTCCGAGCTCAGGGCCCGCGGTGACGACGTGGTGGTGGCCGGTGACTTGAACGCGCCACCCGACCGCCCGGAGCTCGAGCCTCTGCTCGACGTGCTCGACGACTGCTGGCAACAACAGGTGTACGACGGCGTCACCTACAGCTCCCGCAATCCCTACCTGGGGAACGGCGAATGGCTCGAGGACCATCGGATCGACTACATCCTGGCCAACGACGGTCTGGTCCCGACGGACTCCCGCCTGACCGGATTCGACGAGGACCACGGCCGTCCGCCGTCGGACCACTACGCCGTCGTCACCGACGTACCCGTCACCTGATGGGGATGGGGATTGTGAAGTGGACGGCCGGGCTGTGGCGGGGGTCGGTGCGGCCGTCGTGGATTTCGTTGGCGAGGCTGCGCCAGAAGGGTTCGGCGCCTTCGACTGCCGCGTTGGTGTGCAGGTAGATCGTGTCGTAACCGGGGGTGTCGGCAACGAAACGGCAGGCGAGGTCGACGAGGGCGCGGGCGAGACCGTGGCGGCGGTGGCTGGGGCGGACGTAGACGCGGAAGAGCTGGGCGGTGGTGCCGGAGGGGTACCGCTCGGCGATCCAGGGCGGGTGCGGCGGGCTGTTGGGGCCGTCGGCACGTATGGCGGCGGTTCCGACGACCTCCTCGTCGAGTACGGCGACGAACAGCCGCTGCCGGGGATCGTCGAAGTACGCCGTACCGGGGTCGATGACATCGGCGTGCCAGCGGGGGATGTACCCGTGCCCGAACACGTGGTAGAAGGTGTCGAGCATGACCGATCGCGCGCCGTCGATGTCGGTCCGCCGTGCGGTGCGTACGACGTACTCTCCAAGGCGTCGTTCAGGCGATGGGGTCAAGGGTTTCCTCCAGACCTGAGGCGGTCACCAACGCGCGGGTGACCGGATGCTGTGGCTCGGCCAGCAGGCCGGCGGTGGTGCCGTGTTCGACGATCCGGCCGGAGTCCAGTACGGCGACCCGGCCGGCGAGAGACGCGACAACCGACAAGTCGTGCGTGATGATCAGGAGCGCGCAACGAGTCGACTCCTGCAGGGTGCGCAGTACTTCGATGAGCTCTGCCTGTACGACGGTGTCGAGGCCGGACGTGATCTCGTCGCAGATCAGCAGGTCCGGTTCGGCCAGGAGAGCACGAACGAGCGCCGCGCGCTGCAATTCACCACCGGACATCGCAGCGGGCAAGCGGGTTGCCGTTGACTCGGGAATGCCGAGGCGGCTGAGGCCGTCGACAGCGCGTTGCCGCGCTTCGGCACGATCCAGGCCGCGCAGCCGCTCGGCGGTCCGGGCTACCTGGTCGAGTACGGGCGTGAACTCGTTGAACGAGGCCCGGGTGTCCTGGTGGACGTATTGGATCCGGGCCAGTTGTTCGCGGGTCCGTCTTCGCAGCAGGGGCGACAGCCGCGCGTCGCCGAGGAGGAGCTCGCCGCTTCGATAGGGATGAAGGCCGGCTATGCATCGCGCCAGCGTGGTCTTGCCGCTGCCGGAGCGGCCGACAATCGCGAGCGTGTCACCGGCATCGACGGTCAGCGAGACCTTGTGCAGTGTCTCGGTACGTCGATGGCCCGCGACCAGGTCGTCCACCTTGAGAACAACTGCGCCGGACGGCGGCGACGAGGGGAGTGCGCTCAATCGTTGGGCGTCGACCAGCCGCCGGGTGTAGGGGTGCTGCGGTGCAGAGAGGACCTCTGCCGGCGGACCGGCCTCGACGATGCGGCCGCTGTTCATGACCAGCACGTGGTGCGCGAGGCGGCGTACCAGGTGCAGATCGTGGGTGAGGACGAGGATCGCGATGCCTTGCTGGGCGACGGCGCGCAGCTCGTCGATCAGGCCGGCGCGGATCACGGCGTCCTGGCCGGTGCTGGGTTCGTCGGCGATGAGAAGCGCGGGGCGGCCGATCAGCTCATGGGCGAGGACAACGCGCTGCTGTTGCCCGCCGGAAAGCTGGTGCGGATACCTGCGCAGCAGCTGCTCGCCGTCGGGAAGCTGAGCTTGTTGCAACGCATCCAGGATCCGCTGCCGAACCTGCGCACGTGGTGCGTGCAGTCGTGCGATCTCCTTCAGCACGGCGCCGATCCGTCGTACCGGGTTCAACGCTCCGGACGGCTGTTGCGGCAGGTAGCCGATCGATCCCGCGATCTGCAGATGCCCGGTGGCCGGCCGCTCGCCGAGCAGGGCCAGAGCGGTGGTGGTCTTGCCGCTGCCGGATTCTCCGACCAGGGCGGTGATGCTGCCGGCCGCGAGGGTGAACGAGAGGCCGGACACGATCTCGCGTTCGGCGATCCGCACGCTGAGGTCGCGTACTTCGACGACGTTCATCGGGCCTCGTCCCGGAGCAAGCGGTCGAAGATGAGGTTCGCGCCGACCGCCATCATCACGAGCAGCAACGCCGGTACGACGACGGCCCACGGCTGGACGAAGAGGCCGCCGCGGTTGCGGTCGACCATCGCGGCCCAGTCGCTCGCCTGTGGCGAGATGCCGACGCCGAGGAAGCTGGCCGAGGCGATCAGGTAGGTCGCGCCGGTGAAGCGCGTGCCGATGTCGGCCGCGAGGGTCCGGCGCATCGACCGGGCGACGTACCCGAGGCCGATGCCGATCCGGCTCTCGCCTTGGAGCCGCATCGCTTCGACGGCCGGTCGCGCGGACAGCGCCAGCGCGGCGGCCCGGCTGATCCGGATCACGTCCGGAAGGTTGATGAGGGCAACGACCGCGACGAGGACCCAGACGGACTGCGGCGCGATCGACACGAGCAGCAGGAGCATCAGCATCGACGGGACCGCGAGCAACAGATCGAGCGGCCGCATCAGCAGCTCGTCCAGGGCGCGGCTTCGCGTCATTCCGGCGACCAGTCCGAGCGGTACGGCGACGATGTACGTGCAGATCGTGGCGGCGACGGCGACGAGGATCAGGGACCGTCCGCCCAGCAACACCTCGTTCCACACGTCGCGCCCCACGAAGTCGGTTCCGAAGCGGCCGTTGGCGCCGAACGGCACGTCCTTGGTCGTGTCGCCGGAGGCGAAGAACGGGCCGACCAAGGCAAGGAGGAGTGGTACGGCGAACAAGGTCGCAGGCAGGAGGTAACCGCGCGCTGTCTTCATCGGACGCCCTCCGCCGCGGGCGCGAGCGTACGGGCCGCGAGGTCGGCCAGGAGGTTGACCACGACAGTGGTGGTTGCCAGCAGGACGGCCAGCCCCTGGACCACCGGAAGGTCGCGCGCCGCGACCGCCTCGGCCAGGGTGGTTCCCAGGCCGGGGACGACGAAGATCGCCTCGACGACGATCACCCCACCGACCAGCCAGTCGACCGTGCGGGCCAGTTGCTGGACCGATGGCGCGAGCGCGTTGGGCAACGCGTGTAGCAGCCGGATGCGGACCGGCGACAGTCCGATCCTCCTTGCGTGCCGGACGTAGTCCGACCGCTGCGCGTCGATCATCCCGGCCCGCACCAACCGGCTCAGCGAGCAGATCGGGCGCAGCAGGAGCACGAAGACCGGCAGTACGAGAACGGCCGGGTTGCCGGCGAGCGACGTACCGACGGCTGTTGGTGGGAACCAGCCGAGCTGCACCGCGAAGACCGTGACCACGAGGATTCCCATCGCGAACTCGGGAGCTGAGTACAGCCCGACCGTGCTCCCGGTGATCAGGCGGTCCCAACGACTGCCCTCCCTGTGCGCGGCGAGCAGACCGAGCCCCAGCGACAACGGAATGAGCAGTACCACCGTCAAGCCGGCCAGCAGGACCGTCGGCGCGGCTGCGGCCGCCACGATGTCCGCCACCGAGCGGGGACCGATCAACGAGTGACCGAAGTCGCCGTGCAGCGCCGCGGCCAGCCAGTCGCCGAGCCGATGCCACGCCGACTCGTTCAGGCCGAGGCGTTCCCGAAGCGCTGCGATGATCGCCGGGTCCGGATTGTCCCCGGCGATCGTCACCGCGGCGTCGCCGGGCAGCGCCTCGGTCAGGAAGAACATCCCCGTCATCACCACGAGGACCTGGACGATACCGAGCAGCAAGCGATGGACGACGTACCGTGTCACGCGATCCAGACCTTGTCGAAGCGCGCCCAGTTCAGCGTGTTCGCGGGGGCGTTGGCGTCGACGCCTTGCACGGTCGGCGCCGACGCGACGATCCAGTCCGAAACGCCCCACCAGAGGAAGCCGCCCTCGTTGAACAGCTGCTCCTGCATCCGCAGGTAGAGGTCGGCGCGCCGCTTCTCGTCGGTGGTCGACTGGGAGTCGTAGTACAGCTTGTCGAACTCCGGCCGCCGCCATTGCGTGTTGTTCGTCGTGGAGCTTGTCAGCAGTCGCTGCGAGATGTGCGACTCGAGCGGCATCGCGCCCGACCGGTAGCTGGCCAGTACGCCGTTCTTCGCGATGTCGGCCCAGTAGGTGTCCTTGTTGCCGAGCTTGACGTTCAGGTGGAGTCCGATGGCGCGCGCCTGGTCGCTGATCGCCAGTGCGGCCTCCTTCAGGCCGGTCGAGGCGTCGGAGGTGTCGAAATCGATCGTGAGACCGTCGGCGCCGGCCTGCTTCACCAGCGCCTTGGCGCGCTCGGGATCCTGGCTGCGCTGCCCCAGGCCATCGGCGTAGTAGCGGTAGTTCTTGCCGTAGAGATCGTTGCCGACCTCACCCGACCCGTGCAGCACGGACCGGATCAACTCGTCGCGGTCGACCAGGTGGAACAGCGCCTGCCGTAGCTCGGGCCGGTTGAAAGGCGGACGATCGATCTTCATCGCGAGCCCGTGGAAGTTGCTCAGCGGAAGTCGATGGATCTGAACGGTCTTCTCGTGCGTGCGGGCACTGGTCGGCGTGAGGTCGTGTGCGTACTCGACCTGCTTGCCTAGCAGGGCGTTCACGCGCGCCGCCTCGTCATTGCTGATCACGAGGTGCAGCTCCTCGACGTACGGCGCCCCGTCCCAGTAGTCAGGGTTGCGCTCGGCAACGAAACTGCGGCCGGGCTCGAACGACCGGAACCGGAACGGGCCCGACCCGATGGGCTTGGCCGGGTCCGGTGTGCCTGCCGGCACGATATACGTCCCGAGTGTGGCGAGTGC
The DNA here is from genome assembly GCF_004216905.1 of Kribbella sp. VKM Ac-2569. Taxonomy (GTDB): domain Bacteria; phylum Actinomycetota; class Actinomycetes; order Propionibacteriales; family Kribbellaceae; genus Kribbella. The sequence continues at coordinate 10,680 of NZ_SGXJ01000009.1, read as the reverse complement.
GTTCGGGAATTCGCCGTACGGGCGCTTGAGCCGGAACTCGATCGTACGGTCGCCGATCGCGCGGCTGTTCGCCAGATCGATCACCGACAGGGCCGACTTCGCGCGCCGGGTGGATCCCGGCTCGACGATCCGCGCGAAGCTCGCCAGCACATCCGCGGGCCGTACCGGACGACCGTCGTGGAAGCTTGCCTCGCGCAACGTGATCCGCCAGGTCCGCAGGTCGGCGCTCGGCTCCCAGCCCTGGGCGAGCCGGGGTTGTGGCGACATGTCGGAGCCGTAGTCCGCGAGCTTGTCGAACAACGCCTTGGCCCGCGCGATCTCGACGTACAGGTTGGTCTGATGCGGATCGAGCACCTCGGCCGCGCCGCCACCGGAGAACACCGCCCGCAGCCGGCCCCCGGACCGCGGCTGCCCGCCAACCGGCGACGTACCGCTGCCGTCAGCACACCCGGGCAGCACCGCAGCCGCCGCCCCCGCCGAGGCGAACCCGAGCAACGCACGACGACTCAACGACCGACTTGACGGGGACATCTAGGACCTCACTCCTCACGACACCAGCAGACAATCGAAAATGATAATGGTTTTCATATCATCTGACCAACTGCCGGAGTCCGGGTCCCAAAAGCAACCGGCCGAGACCCTGTCGGGGTCTCGGCCGGTTCGGTGAGCTGGTCGCTCAGGGTTGGGTGTTGGTTTGCAGTGGGTGTTTCGGTACGGCGACGCGGATCTTCGCGGCTGTGGTTTCGGCCGGTACGGCGATGGTGCCGCGGGAGACCCACTCGCTGATGTTGGCGACGATCGTGGCGACTGCCTTCTGCGAGGCCGCGTCGGGGGAGGGGACCGTCCAGTTCGACGGACAGCGGCCGACGAGGAAGCAGCCGTAGGCGAAAGTCGAACCGTTCAGGACGCGAGCGCCCGACGGGGCGGTGTACGCCGTGACGTGCATGGGCGCGGCGCGGCCGTTCGAGCGGCACGTTCCGTTGCCGCTGACGAGCGTTGTCTGGCCCGGCTGCTTGTAGAGATCGGGCCAGACGTAGTCGACCTCGCCGGCGATGAACCCGGGCAGCGCCGTACCGTTGGGAACACCATCGAAGATCCATCCGCTGCCGGTTGTCAGCGTGTTGCCCATCACCGGGCAGATGTAGTCGGCGCCGAGCAGCGGCTGCGAGGCGTAGGCGTCACCCTGGTAGCGCCACGTCGTGGAGTTGTAGCCGTCGGTGTACCGGTCGATATCCCACGACCGACGCGTCTCGTCGGTGAAGGTGATCAGGCGGTACGCAGTGTTCGCGCCGAGGTTGGCGACATTGACACCGCGGGCGATCGCCTGGCTGAGCGCGGCTCGCATCCGCAGCGAGTAGTACTCGTCGTGTCCGGGCAGGAAGAGCGTCTTCGCTCGTGTGGGCAGTTGACCGCCGTACTGGTCGAGGTCGTTGTCGGTCCAGTACGTGACGTCGAGTCCCTTCGACTCGGCCCAGAACACCAGTCCCTGTTCGAGTGTGAGGTACTGACCGGAGCCCTGGCCTTCGTTGTACGGCCGGTCGAACGTCAGCCGACCGGAGCCGCCGTCGACTCCGCCGGTGTAGAAGCCCGATCCGCCGTAGCTGTTGTATGCCTGCCAGGTCGCGGTCGCTTGCTGGATCATCAGGTCGTGCTTGGTGCCGGTGTCGTCGCGGACCGTCAGCGGTGCGTACGTCGCGGAGGTGCCGTCGCTGATCTTGATCAGGTATGTTCCCGGGATCCAGTCCTTGTCCACGGGGATGCTGAGCGTCTTGGACCAGGCCGCCGCCGACGTCATCCGCAGCGGTTTGCCGTCGGCCGTCGCGCCGCCGGTCGTCGGTGCCTCCTGAAGCACTGTCGGTACGTCGTCCTGCCGCCAGATCTCTCGCGCGCCGAGTCCGGCGTAGTACCCCATCCGGTAGGCGACGACGCTGACCGGGTTGCCGGAGGTGACCTTGAGGTCGACGGAGTCGCCGCAGCTGGCCGAGACCTGCGTCAGGTAGGCGGCGAGAGTGCCGTTCATGCTGGTCGGGATGACCCAGTCGCCGGTGCCCGACTTCGCGTTCTCGGTGGTTGTTGCCGGCCAGGTGTCGGGGCATCCGGCAGGAGGTGCGACGAAACCCGCGGCCGCGACGACCGGCATCTCGGCGGGCGGTGCGATGAACGCGATGCTTCCGGCGCCGCTGCTCAGGACGGTGCCGGTGGCGTTGGTTGCGGAGACGGTGAGGCTCATCGTTCCGCCGTACCGGGAGAGCTGTACGCCGTTCACCGGGATCGCCAGGCGTGCGCCGATTGCGACGTTGAGCGGTGACTTCGGTTTCCAGGTCGCGTAGCCGCCGCTGACGAAGAGCGTGCCGTTGATGGTGCTGTACGTGCCGGTGGCGCCGGTCGGCAACTGCATGCGTACGGCGCCGAGGGTGCCCGCTTTGGTGATCGTGGCCTGGTACGTCAGATTCGTTGTCTGGGCGGGAATCGGGTTCGTCGCCTTGATCGCGACGGCGGCCGTGTAGGTCTTCAACGGCTGCAGTACGCCGGCGCCGGACGTGATCACCTGGCCCGCCGTGCCGATCGACTTGAATCCCAACGTCCACGGGCCGCCCGCGGGCAGCTTCAGGCCGTACAGCGGGATCGCGAGTCGCGCGCCGACGGCAACGTTCGTGACGCGCGCGGGTCGCCAGCGCAGCACGGTGCTCGTGACCGAGCTGACTGTGCCGTTGATCGACGTGACCCGGCCGGTCGTCCCGGCCGGGATCGCCATCGTGATCTCGCGGATCGAGCCCGCCTTGAGGACGGTCGCGCGGTACGTCAGCGTGGTCGTGCCGTTCGACGCCTGCGTCGCGGTAATGCTGACGCCGGCCGCGGCCGCGTCGGCCGCCCGGTCGATGAACACGATCGCCGCGGCCGCAAGAGCCAATGCGGCAGCTGAGGCAAGAAGCCTCCGAAACATGGGTTCCCCCCAGGTCGTTCCAATGAATCCCCGAAGGGAGAGTACGAGATCAACCGCCGGCGCGGTGAAAATGTTGCCGATCAGTGATGAATTGGCCTAGATCACAACTTTGGGTGATCGGCCGGTCGCTGAGAGCAGGTCACCGGGCGGTTTCACAAGCCGGGACCATACACGCTACTCACCGGTCATGTAGGGCCCACCAACGAGTCGCCGTTTCCCCTTGTTGCTAAGGGTTTCCTAATTTTGCAACAAGCTGCAACGGGCTTGCGCCGGCGCGTGTTCGAAGGATAAAACTCTCCTGACTTTCTTCGCCGGTGTCACTCGGGGTGCGCCGGATCCGCCCGATCTTGGAGTGTCGATGCGCCGCACCCGCAGGTTGCTGACGTATGCCCTCGTTCTGTCCCTCCCGGCGTCTCTGGGAGTGCCCGCCACCGCGCTTGCGCATCCGCAGGAGGTGGCGCAGGTCGCCGTACCGCAGGCGGCACGTGCGGCCGCTGGTCCGTTGGCGGCGCCGTTGCCCGCGCGGGTGAAGAACGCGTCGACGGTCGCGGCCGCGACCGGGAAGCCGGCGCGGGTGCGGGAGCTCGAGGAGCGGCGTACGGCGTCGTCGACTTCGTACCGCATGAGCGACGGTACGACGCAGGTCGAGTTGTCGACGGAGCCGGTGCATTACAAGGATTCCAAGGGCAAGTGGCAGAACGTCGACACCAGGGTGACCGCCGGCACCGGTGAGGACTCGTTCGAGAACGCGAAGAACTCGTTCCGGACGCGGTTCGGTAAATCGAGCGATCGTTTGCTGACCTTCGAGGCGGACGGGGAGTCGATCGGTCTCGGTGCGGCGGGTGACAAACGGGCGTTGACGCCTGTGGTGAAGGACTCGTCGGTCGCGTTCCCGGACGTGTTCGGCACGGCGGACGTGCGGTACTACGTGTCGCGCACGGGCGTGAAGGAGACCGTTGTACTGACGGCTGCTGCTGACGTGGCGGGTGAGTACGCGTTCGAGTTGCACACCAGCGGGTTGACCGCGAAGGCGCAGCCGGACGGTTCGATCGGGTTCTTCAAGAAGAACGACGACGAGCGGCCGAAGTACGTGATCCCGGCCCCGAACATGTACGACTCCTCGGCGGCGAACCAGCTGGGTCAGCCGGGGTACTCGGACAAGATCACCCAGACCGTGACTCAGCAGGGTGGCAAGACGCTGCTGACGCTGAAGCCGGATCAGGCGTGGCTCGCGGCGAAGGAGCGGGTCTTCCCGATCGTCATCGACCCGACGATCGTCGTCGTACCCGACCCGACGGCCGCCCAGGACACCTCGATCTCCGAGGCGAACTCAGGCACCAACTACGGCACGAACCCGACGGTGCTGGTAGGCGACGACGCGAGCCACAACACCTGGCGCGGCCTGCTGAAGTTCGACACCTCGATGATCCCGACCACAACGACGATCCGGTCGGCAGATCTGAACATGCACTACGGGGCGGGCTTCGGTGCGGACGTGAAGCTGCCGTTCGCGGCGGTCAAGGTCACGTCGGACTGGTCCGAGGCCACGGCGACGTGGGCGTCGATGAGCGCGGCGTGGAACGGGACGTATGCAACCAATACGGTGACGGTCGACGACCAGGACACGTTGTCGGCGACGTACGAAGGGCCGTGGAAGTACCAGAGCAATGCGAGCGCGGTGAACGGGTCGTTCTCCTACGCGCCGACAGCAACTACGCCGGACACGTTCACATGGAATGCCCGGGTACCGAGCGAGGGTGATTATCAGGTACGGGGGTTCTACTTCCAGTCGTCGGTGCGCGGAAAGTTGCCGACAACACTTGTTGGAGCGACGCCCGACGGCCAGGTGACGACGCAGTCCACGACCTGGGATCAGACGGCCGGTGTCGCGGGGGGCGCGCAGTGGTACACCCTGGGCACCATTCATTCGCGTCCAGGCAACACGACGCAGGTCAAGATCACTCGCGACCAGTCCGGGGTGGCCACCATCCCGGTCGCGGACGCGATGTCGTGGACGAAGTACTCGACGGCGACGAAGCAGGCAGGCGATCGGGACGGGTGGCACTCGTACGGGCTGGGCAGCTATGTGCAGTCGTGGGTGAACAGTCCGGCATCGAACTTCGGTGTGATGCTGAAGGCGGTCGACGAGGCACCGGCGACGGCGCCGGCCGGCGGTCTGTACTACAGCGCGAGCGAGGGGACGTACGGCGGGGAGACTGCAGCCCGGCCGAATCTGGTCATCACCTACGACGAGCCCGGCGTCACGCTGAACCCGCCGACGACGATCAACGCATCCGGTGCGGAGCTCACCTGGAACAAGTACATCGACCCGACGCCGGCCGACGACGACGACCTGGTCGAGTACCAGATCTTCCGGGGTTGCCGAGCGCTGCCGGGGAACACCTGCCCCACGCCGGTCGGTGACTACTTCTCGACCACGTCCCCCGGCGCCCTTGAGCTGGTCGGCACCGTCGCACCGGACGTCACGTCGTTCACCGACGCGACTGCGAAGCCGTCGACTGCAACTGAGCCTGCGACGTACAGCTACTGGGTTGTGGCGCGGACGGTGGGCGACGGTACGTCGAACGGCAAGGCCGCGTCGAACGTGCAGACGGTGACGATGCCGCGCGAAGGCCGGATCATGCAGTCGTTCGGCGGTGACATCTCCGACACCACGTTGAGCAAGACGAAGGCGACGGAGAACGTGTCGCGTCCGGATGGCGGTACCGGGAACACGCGGTACTGGGTGCAGGTGGGCAACAACCACCCGACGTACGGCGTCGAGCGCGGGGTGTTCGAGTTCGACACGTCGGCGATCAAGCAGGGCACGAAGGTCACCGACGCGCGGGTGGAGCTGTTCTCGAACTACGGCTCCGGCGCCGGCAGCGCCACGCTTGACCTGCACGGGCTGACGCGCGACTTCGTCGAGACCGAGGCGACCTGGAACCAGGCGTCGTCGACGATCAACTGGACCGGCGCGGGCGGTGACTACGACCCGACGGTGCTGACCAGCCTGACCTCGGACAACAACCCGAAGCGATTGACGTTCACGTCGTCGGCGCAAGGCAGTGTGCTGCTGCCGAAGATCCAGTCGTGGGTGGACAACCCCGGCAACAATCACGGCTTGTTGCTGAAGACGCACGACGAGACCGTGCAGCAGCAGCTGTTCAGCATCACGAACGGCGAGTCCCCGGACACGCTGTTCCGGCCACGCCTGTGGATCGAACACCTGGCCAAGAACGACGCCGAGACCTACCAGGCCGACGAGATGCCGGAGCGGTTCGTTCCGGGCACGACGATCACGACGCCGGTGACGGTGACGAACACGACCAACCAGACGTGGCCGGCCGGTCTGCAGCTGTCCTACCGGTGGACCGAGCCGGGCAGCGCGACCGACATCACCGTGTCGGGGGACCGCAACTTCGTGCCACTCGGCAAAGCGCTGGCGCCGGGCGAGTCGGTCAGGCTGAACCTGCCGATTCGCACGCCGATCAACTCCGACACCGGCACCAAGCGTCTCGCCTACGACATCTACCTGGATCTGTGGACCGGCTCGGACTGGTTCTCCAAGACCGTCCCGCCGTCGTCCAACACGACGCACCCGTCCCAGGGCTGCGTGGTCGTCACAACGGGCTATCTGTGTGTGGATCGCTACGTCGAGGACCCGACCTCCAATCAGTTGGGGCTGGAGAAGTTCCTGTCGTACACCGGCGAGGAGACCGGCGGCGGCTCGCAGTTCCTGACGAACCTGTACAGCGGCAACGCGGTCTGGTCGTACGACGCGTTGTCGAACCCGTCCATCGGGCCGTCGGCGTTCGTCCGGCTGGCGTACAACTCGATGGACGGTACCGACCCGGGAGCGGGGTTCGGGTTCTCGGTGCAGCCGGCGACGCTGACCCGGCTGGGTAGCCGGCTGTCGGTGCCGAGCGGCGGTAGTACGAACAACCTGATGACGTTCGTCGACGGTGACGGCACGACGCACACCTACAAGCTCGCCACCGAGACGGCGAACCTGCTGACCTATACCCGGCCGGCTGGTGTCGGCCTGGACCTGACGAGGGATCTCACTGCGGACGCCGCGCATCAGTGGGTGTTCAGCCGCCCGGACGGCACCCGGTTCTACTTCAATCAGGACACCGGTCTGCAGACGTCGGTCGTGGACCGGAACGGCAACACGATGTCCTTCAGCTACGACGGCAACGGTCGCCTGACGACGGTCACCGATGCTCGCAACCGACAGGTCCTGACGCTCGGCTACAACACTGCTGGGCTGGTGTGGATCCGGGATCTCTCGGGGCGTGCGCTGAAGTTCAACTACAACAGCTCGCACCAGTTGACCAAGCTCGAGGACGGTGGCGCGTTCGACCCGGCCACGGCGACCTTCGGGGCGGGTGCGCCGGTGAAGGCGTTCCAGTTCGGCTACACCGACACCTCGAACAACGGCAACACGAAGCTGATCTCGGTCAAGGACCCGCTCACTGCGGAGACCAAGGTGCAGTACTACACCTCGACGGAGAACTCGACGTACGCGCTGTGGCCGAAGAACTACACGGACCGCCGAAATAACAACACGACGTTCTCCTACGCCGACCCGGACGGGTCATCGGCGAAGGACATCGTCGCCACGGTCACCGACGTCAACGGCTCCACGCCGTCGGTCACGACGTACCGGATGGACGGCTACGGCCGCACCACCAGCATCCTGGACGCGAACCAGAACGCCACGGGCGGCACGAAGGCCACCCTGCTGGCCTGGGACAGCGACCACAACGTCATCCGGCTGCAGGAGCCGAACGACGCGGTGTCGACCTGGGAATACGACCCGAAGACTGGATACCCGCTCGTCGTGAAGGATGCGATGGCGGTCAAGAACGGTCTGCCCGGTGTGGTGCTGACCTACCAGACGCTGACGACCGGCGCGAAGCCGACGGTGTTGTTGTCGAAGAAGAGCGCTGCCGGCCGGACCGGCACGTTCACCTATGACGCGAACGGCAATATCAAGACCGTCAAGAACGGCCTCGGCTTCGGGCCGACGTACGCCTACAACTCGAACGGGACCCTGGCGACGGTCAACGACGCTCGGGGCAACGCGACGCAGTACGGCGCGGACTCGAACTACCACGCCAGCGGCTACCCGCTGTCGATCACCGATCCCGAACTGGCGAAGACCGACTTCACCTACGACGACCGCGGCAACGTGCTGCAGGTGAAGGACGCGTTGTTGCGGTTGACGACGGCGGAGTACGACGCGTTCGGCCGGCCGACGAAGATCACCAAGCCCTTCGACGGGGCGGTGGTGCGGACCACGGCGACCGACTACGACCTGAACGACAACGTCACGAAGGAGACCGCGCCGAACGGTGCGCAGTCGGTGTCGACGTTCGATGCTGCGGACAACTTGTTGACCAAGACGCTGCCGGACAACAACACCACCGGCCGGCAGCTCGCCTACACGTACGACGTGCTGGGCCGCAAGGTCACCGAGACCGCGCCGAAGGGTGTCGCGACCTCGACGGATCCGAACGATTTCGTCGCGAGGTACAGCTATGACCGGATTGGTCAGGTGCTGAAGGTCGAGACTCCGTTCGTTGACGGCGGGTCGACGAAGACGCCGACGACGACGTTCGAGTACGACCTGGTCGGTAACCAGGTGACGGTGATGGATCCGCTGCGGAACGCGTCGCCTGCGACGGACTACACGTCGAAGACGGTCTATGACCTGAACCACCGGCCGACCGCGGTCACCGACGCGGCCGGGTATACGAGCAAGACGGTGTACGACGCGGACGGTCTGGTCACGGCGGAGATCAACCAGGCTGGGAACACGAAGAAGACCGACTATGACGGGGCCGGTCAGCCGGTCGCGATCCATGTCCCGCATACCCCGATTGGTGGGCATCAGGAGGATCGGGTCACGAGACTGGCCTATGACCAGGCCGGGAACGTGACTCGTCAGACCCGGCCCAGTGGCCGGTATTCCGAGACGGTGTATGACAAGAACAACCGGCCGGTGCAGAACAAGTCCGCGTTCGACACGGCGACGACCTTGTACAAGACGCCGTCGAGCACGTTCATCCAGTATTTCCCGACCGGCGAGATCAAGGCGCAGTCCGAGCCGACGTTCGGCAGCTCTGGGTCGCAGTGGACGAACTTCACCTACTTCGGTTCTGGTGACATCAAGACGTCGACGGATCCGTGGCAGATCACCGCGACGTACGGCTACAACGCATTGGGTCAGCAGACCGACCGGACGCTGACGGTGCCGGGTGACGACGCGAAGCGGACCCAGGCCTGGGGCTACTACCCCGACGGTGCCATGCAATCCCGCTCCGACACCGCCGCCCAACAGCCGGTCGACATCATCGACAACGCCGACATCTGGCAGACCAGCTCAACGGGCACGTGGAACACGGTTGCTGGTGGCACCAACACTCAGGGTGCCAACTACCGGACGCACGCTGCAGCGGCCGTTGGTACGCCGGAAGCCAGCGACACGTTCAACTGGCGGGTGCTGCCGGATGTTGCGGGTTCGTTCGACGTCTACGCCTCCTGCCCCGTCGCCACCGGCGCCACCACTGCAGCGACGTACACGATCAACCACTCGACGGGTGCCGCTACGAAGACGGTCGACCAGAAGGCGTGCACGGCAGCCACCCCGTGGGTGAACCTGGGCAACTATTCGTTCCCGAACGGTGTGGCGAAGACCATCACCTTGAAGCCGTCCGCGACTGGTGTGGTGAGTGCGGATGCGATCAAGCTGGTCTCGACCAGCCCGGTTGAGTCCCGGTCGTTCACCTACAGCTATGACCTGAACGGTCAGCAGACCGAGGTCAAGGACAACAACCCGAACGCCGCGACCGACACGTTCAAGATCACGACCGACGGTCTGGCCCGCACCACCCAGGTGCAGGAGCTCAAGGCTGGCACGAACAAGGCGACGACCGACTACACCTACGACCTCGACTCCAACGTCTTGTCCACCAACGCGCAACGCCCGGCAGACCCCGGCACCGGCAGCCCTGCGGTTGGCCGCTACACCGGCTACACCTGGGATGTCCGCAACCTCGTCGACACTGTCAAGGCCGGCGCCACACCCGCGGGCCCGTTGGACACTTGGAGCTATACCTATGACGGGCGCGGTCTACGTTCCACCATCACCAAGCCGAACGGCAACCTGACGACGTTCACGTATCACGAGGACGGCAGGCCCCGGATCCAGACCGAGAAGCACGGCCAGCAGCTGATCTCGTCGCATGCACTGCGCTACACCCCCGATGGCGACCGTTCGCAGGACGTCGAGAAGGTCCTGAAGGCGAACAGTTCGGAGTATCTGGATCAGGCGTCGAACTACTCCTATACCCCGGCGCGTCAGTTGGAGGCGGTCGTCAAGAGCGGTGTCGAGAAGGGCGATAACGAGTCCTACGAGTACGACGCGGCCGGCAACACCATCAAGCAGGTCATCGGCGCGACGACGTCGACGATGACCTATGACCGTAACCGCCTGACCAAGACGGTCACTGGCACGACGACGCTGAATCAGCGCTACGACCCGTTCGGCCGTTCGACGACGTCGGATGTTGGTGCGCAGGTGGTGGAGCAGAACGCCTACGACGGCTACGACCGCCTGGTCCGGCAGCAGAAGTTCGACACCGCCGGCGCCCCAACGTTCACCCGCAACCAGACCTACGACGCGTTCGACCGCGTCACGAATCAGTCCGAAAAGGTCGGCGCCAACG
>NZ_SGXJ01000008.1 GCF_004216905.1 Kribbella sp. VKM Ac-2569 | reverse complement strand
AACGCCGCCTCGCCCGCATCGTCTTCAACCACCTCACTACCGACCAACCCACCGCGAGAACCACCCTCGCAGCCGCGGCTTGACATAGGAGAAACACATGGGGTCTACGACAGCGGATCACACGGTGATCGGCCACTCCGCCACGGACAAGACGGTGCTGTTCGGCGGGCTGCCGCTGGCCGGGCTGGTGCTCGGGTTCTTCCTGCCGCGGATCGCCGACTGGGCGGCCGGGCGGGAGTGGGTGCCGTTCCAGGGTCCGCTGAGGCTGATCGCGGAGTGGGACAGCTGGTGGGTCGTAGTGATCTGCGTGGCCGTTGGGGTCCTGGCCGGCGTACTGCTGGCCGGGATGGCGCTCGACGACACCTTGAAGGTGACGATCGAGCCAGTCGGTCGAGTTCCTGAAGAACCAGAAAACCGTGACGGTGCCGCGGGTGAAGGTCGCGGTGGCGTTCCTGGACGGGAAGGAGATCGTCCTCCAGGACGCGACGTCCCGCGAGCTGGCTCGGGAGAGGCACGACCAACTGAAGTCCGAGGCGAAGCGGATCCCGGCCGCGTTCCGTGCTCACGGCTACCCGTGGTCGGACTCCGGCGACCCGCACGAGTCCGAGTTCCGCCGCTGGGTCGAGGGTGACCCGGACCTCTCGCCCGCGGCCAACGCGCTCCTCCGGGCCCGCTCCAAGGCCTTCGACCAGGGCGACAAGGGCAAGGCCGACCTACGAGAGCTCCGCACCGACCTGTCCAACCTCGGCTACAGCGTCAAGGACAAGGACAAAAAGCAGTACTGGCGCGCGACAACCTAAGCGCCGAGCAGGTGGATGACTGCTGCGGCGTACGCCTGTTCGGCGTCGTTGGAGGTGTGGGTGCTGTTGGTGAGGGTGACTTTGTAGCCGTCGGGGGTGGCTTCGAGGAACTGGAAGTGCGAGCCGAGGAGGGCGCGGAGCTGCTCCTCGCGCGGGAGCCAGATGACCTCGCGTTGCTCGATGCTGTCCAGGGCCCACTCGGTGGTGCCGTTGAAGCCGATCACCTTGCTGCCCTGGTAGTCGTGCACCTCGACGGTCATGTCGCTCACCACGAACACGTCATCGTCCATGTCCCGGTCCGGTACGACGAAACGATCCCCGGCCGCCGGTGTCCACAGCACCCCGGCCTTGCGCAGTCGTCCGGCCTGCTCCATCGTGATCACCCCTCCATCCTCCCCACGGCACGCAAACTCCGCAGGTCCGCGCGAGCCGCGACCACCGAGTGCGGCTCGAGCGGAGGATGCGGGGTCAGCGGCCGAGGGCGGTGCGGAGCTCGTCGGCGCGGTGCGCGATGCGGTCGCGGCACTCGGTGGTGAGCGGCAGGTCGATCAGCGCGGTCGCCTGCAGATGGCTGAGGCCGAACTCGTCGCGCAGACGCCGTACGGCGGTCGCACGGTCGGCGGAGGCCCGCAGTACCGATGCCACCTCGTCTCGACGCTCGAACGCGGCCAGTACGCCGTCGTAGATCTCCAGCTGCGTATGCGCGGAGCGATCAGGCTCAGTGGTCGTACGCTCGGCCCTGTCATTGGTCCGGATCACCTGGCGCCACAAGGCGGGTACGGCGAGCCGGGCGCGGGTGTAGCGCCGGGTGAGGGGCTGTGCGTAGGTCATGGTCATGTCGGTTCCCCCTTGTATCAATCTGCCTTGGCCACCGCGTGCGGTTCCCGCGGCGGGCACTTCGTGCCGGGCGTTGTGAGCGCCTCGAAGTGCCAGGGTTCGTTGTCGTACCGGCGGCACACGCCGTACCGCCAGCCGTTCTTGTTCAGCCACGTCATGGCGGCCGCCGGACCGATGTCCACGGCCTTGCCCTGCACGTGGGCGGAGTACTTCGGCGGCAGCACCCATCGGGTCGCCAGCTTGTACGACCCGTACTTCTTGATCGCATCGTTCAGCAGCCGCTGCTGCTTCGCGGCGCTGCGCCGGCCGGAAGTGATGCTGATCCTGACGCCGTCGGCCTTCGCGGCCGCGATCGCCTTCGTCAGCCGTGACTTCAGCTTCGGCGAGAGCCCGTCGATGCTCTCCTCACGCGACACCGGCGTCGGCTTCTTCGTCGGTTTCTTGGAGGGCGTCGTCGCGGTCTTCGGCGGCACAGTCGGCGTCGTACGGCGGGACGGTGTGGGGGTTACCAGCTTCGTGGTGGTGGGCGGTGCACCGATCGCGGGCGCGCCGACAGTCGACACCACCGGCTCCTTGTCCGCACCCAGGCCGAGCACGTCGCCGACCTGCGCGTGCCACAGCAGCAGCGCTCCGACGACACCACCGACCCCGACCACACCGATCACGGACAGCAACCGCGTCCGCGCCATCGTGTTCCGGCGCGGCGGCACGTCGTGACTCATGGGGTACAGCCTCTCGGATCCGGGTGTGGCGGCACATCGGTCCCAGGGACCGTTCTCACGTCCCATCTGTAGCCCCTGAGTATCAGTTCGGACGCTGAGCCTCCTCCAAAAGTTGGAGAGCCCGCCCCTCCGGGCAGATGAAGCTTTGGCAAACGAAGGCTGACTACGCTGGGCGACATGATGAGTGTCTGGCGCCGATTGTCGCAGGGGCAGCAGGACTTGCTGCTCGCCGCGGTCATCGGGCTGGTCTGGTTCGCCGTACTGAACCTCATCAACGGCACCGGCCTGCGTCCGCACAACCCGGCCGTCTCGGTCGTCACAGGCGTGTTCCTGGTCGCCACGGTCGCCCTCGTACGGCGGATCCCGCGCACGATGCTCCTGGCCGTCTCGGTGCTGTACCCGTTCCTGTACGCCGCGGCCGGCACCGGCCTCGCGGCACAGCTCGGCCTCACGATGTTCGGTCAGCCCGAGATCAGCGACGCGGCGCTGCAGTCGGAGATCCACCTGGTCCCGCTGCTCGTGGTCGGGTACCTGGCGGCGTCCGCCGGCGTACGGCGGTTCACCTGTCTGTTCTTCACGATGGGCAGCCTGGCCGGGTTGATGATCGGGCTGCCGGCCGTGGTCGCGATCGTCCTCAGCCATGTCAACCGCGACATCCTGCGCGGCGATCGGTACCAGAGCCTCCCGCGGGACGTGCCGAGCCTGTACTCGTACATCGACGTGTCACTGTTCGTGTTCGCGGAGGCACTGATCTGCGGGATGGTGCTGCTCGGCGCGGACGCGCGCCGGCGCCGGAAGTCGGTGGCCCTGCTCGAGCAGCGGAACGCCGAACTGGTCCGGCTGCGCGCGGTCGAGGCGGAGCGGGCCGCGGTCGCGGAGCGGACCCGGATCGCCCGCGACCTGCACGACGTGATCTCGCACCATGTGAGCGCGGTCGTGATCCGGGCGCAGGCGGCGGACCGGGTGGCCGACGAGCGACCCGAAGTACTGCGGGAGGCGATCCGCTGGATCATTGCCAGCGGCAAGGAAGCGCTGACCGCGATGCGGGAGACCGTCCGTGTGCTGAACACCGCCTCGCCGCAGATCGCCGGCGACACCGGATCCGGCGGCGGCACCGCGCCGGTGCCGGACCTGACCGACGTGGCGCGAATGGGTGAGCGGCTGAAGGCGGTCGGGATCGACGTGACGATGGAGCTGCCGCCACGGCAGCGACAGCTCACGTCGGCGACCGACCTGACCGCTGTGCGGATCATCCAGGAGGCGCTGACGAACGTGATGGTGCACGCCAAGGCGAGCGCGGCGCGGGTGACCTGGCAGAGTGGACCGCAGGGCGAGCTGCTGACCATCGACGACAACGGCAACGGCGGGCCGCCGCCTGTGAACGTGCTGGAAACCGCGCGCCGCAAGGAGAGCGGCCGCGGCAACGGACTGATCGGGATGCGGGAACGGGCCACAGCGGTCGGCGGCACGCTCGCCGTCGCGGCCGGCCCCCTGGGTGGATGGAGAGTGCAGGCATGGCTGCCGCCGCAGAAGTGAGCGAGCCGATCAAGATCCTGGTCGCCGACGACCAGGGCGTGATCCGGATGGGCCTGGCGATGATCCTGGACCACGAGCCGGACCTGACCACGGTCGCGCAGGCCGAGAACGGCGAGGAGGCGCTCCGGCTGATCGAGCAGCACGACCCGGACGTCGTCCTGATGGACATCCGGATGCCCGTGATGGACGGTCTGGTGGCCACCGAGCGGATCACGACCGCCAACCGGGAGGCCGGCCGGGCGCGTCCCGCCGTACTGGTGCTGACGACGTTCGACGACGAGGCATATGTACTGGCCGCCGTCCGCGCGGGCGCGTCCGGGTTCCTGTTGAAGGACACCGATCCGGATCTCCTGGTCTCCGCCGTACGGGCGGTTCACCGCGGCGACTCGCTCGTCGATCCGGCCTCGACCCGCGTCCTGCTCGAGCGCTGCATGGAGCTGGAGCGTCAGGTCGACGGCGGTACGGCGATCAGCACGCCGGCGCAACCGGATGCCCGGTGGGCCGGGCTGCTGTCCCACCTCAGCGAACGGGAGCGGGAGATCCTGGTCTGGATGGCCCGTGGGCTGTCCAACCGGGACCTGGCGACCAAGCTGTTCGTCAGCGAGACCACGGTCAAGACCCACGTGAGCTCAGTGCTGTCGAAGCTCGGCCTGTCCAGCCGAGTCCAGGCCGTCGTGGTCGCCTACGAGGCCGGAGTCGTCCGGCCGGGCGAAGCGGATGTGCGCTGGGATTCCTAGGTAAACAGCCAGACCCCGATCGCCACCACGGCAAGCAGAATCACAACGGTCACAGCTTGGCTCAGCACCGACGCCTTCTGGCGCCGGGGTAGGAAGTCCCCAGTCATGCTTCAAGAGTCGCTCGCGAAACCGCGCTACCCATCGGCCGTCAGGATGGTTCTGGTTTACTACCTGAGGATGACTGGTCGTTGCCAGGGGCATCCGAACGGCCAGCCGGCCCGGCCGCGCGGTGCAGCCGATCGGCCAGTGCGGTGAGGGCGGCCGACAGCTCTGGCGCGTCGATGACCTCGAAGTCCACGTCCAGCAGACCGAGGTAGAGCGTGAGCATGTGCGGGGTGTCGGAGCCGACCCTGATCTGGCAGCGGTCCGGGCCGAGCTCCTCGATCTCGACGGGCAGCGGGAGCTTGGCGCGAACGTCGGCGGCGGGTGCGTGCAGCAGCACCCGTGCGTAGTACCGCCAGGTCGCGGTACCGACGCCGCGCTGCAGCCTGGCAGCGACCTCGGCCTCCGGCAGCTCCCGGGGAGTGAACCGCGGGCCACCGGGGATCTGCGGCGTGATCCGATCGGCCCGGAACGTCCGCCAGTCGTCGCGCTCCGGATCCCAGGCGATCAGGTACCACCGGCGTCCCATGACGACCAGCCGGTGCGGCTCGACCTCCCGGCTGCTCGCCCGCCCGTCGTGGCTCGTGTAGTCGAACCGCAACCGGTGCTCGGAGCGGATCGCGGCCGCGATCGCGATCATCACGTCGGCGTCGACCTTCGGCCCGGTGGCCGGTACGGCGAGAGTCGCCGACTGCAGCGCACTCACCCGATGGCGCAGGCGCGGCGGCAGGACCTGCTCCAGTTTGGCGAGCGCACGGATCGAGGTCTCGCCGATGCCCTCCACCCCTCCGTTGGCGGCCGTACGCAAGCCGATCGCGACCGCCACCGCCTCGTCGTCGTCCAGCAGCAACGGCGGCAACGCGGCACCTGCCCCGAGCCGGTAGCCACCGGCGAGTCCGGGCGCGGCTTCCACCGGATAACCGAGCTGCCGCAGCCGGTCGACGTCGGTGCGGATCGTGCGGGTGGTCACCCCGAGCCGCGCGGCCAGCTCGGGCCCGGCCCACAGCGCCCGGGCCTGGAGCAGCGACAGCAACCGGAGCAGGCGAGCCGAGGTGTTCAGCATTTCTCCAGCATGGCCGACATTGCGGAAGAAAGTCTTCCGCAATGGCTTCTACGGTCGAAGCATGACGAACACACAGGAGATCCGCCCGTTTCTGATCGACATCGACGAGGCCGACCTGGCCGACCTCGCGTTCCGGCTCGAACACGCTCGCCGGCCGCATCCGGTCCCGGGAGACGCCGACGACTGGAGCCGCGGCATCCCCGGCGGCTATCTGCACGACCTGGCCGAGTACTGGCGTACGTCGTACGACTGGCGGAGGGCGGAGCAGGAGCTCAATCGCTATCCGCAGTACACGACCGAGATCGACGGGCAGGTCATCCACTTCTTCCACGTCCGTTCACCCGAGCCGGACGCGATGCCGTTGCTGATCACCCACGGCTATCCCGGATCGGCGGTCGAGTTCCTCCGCCTGCTCGGGCCGCTCTCGGATCCGGTCGCCCACGGCGGCCAGGCCGCGGACGCCTTCCACGTCGTCGTACCGTCCTTGCCGGGGTTCGGGTTCTCGACGCCGTTGTCCGGCGGCGGCTGGGAGCTGGGACGGACCACCGCCGCGTTCGCCGAGCTGATGACGCGGCTCGGCTACGAGCGGTTCGCCGCCCAGGGCGGCGACATCGGCGCCGGCATCACCGGGCACCTGGGCGCGACCGTGCCCGACCGGGTGATCGGCACGCATGTGAACAGTGACCGGGGAACGCTCGGCCTGGCGGGTGAGTTCGTGCCGCTGCCCGACGACCTCGACGAGGAGGACCTGGCGGTCGTCGCACAGGCCAAGGCGGCCTGGCAGGCGGGACGTGGCTATCTGGATCTGCAGAACCACACGCCGGACACGATCGCCGCCGCGCTGACCGACTCGCCGGTGGCGCAGCTGGCGTGGATCGCGGAGAAGTTCCAGGCGTGGACGGATCCGGCGAAGTCGCCCGAGGAGTCCGTGGACCGCGACCAGTTGCTGACTCTGATCAGCATTTACTGGTTCCGCCGCGCCGGCGCGAGCGCGGCCCGCTTCCTGTGGGAGGCGGCACACTCGGATCTCGGCTGGGGCGCCAAGTCGTCGGTGCCGGCCGGCTGGGCAGTCTTCAACAGCAGTCCGGTCGTTCGCCGGATCGTCGATCCGGGGCACGAGATCGCGCACTGGTCGGATTTCGCCGAGGGCGGTCACTTCCCCGCGATGGAGTGCGGCGAGTTGCTGGTCGAGGACGTGCGCGCCTTCTTCCGTACGCTTGGCCGATGAACGCCTCGACCCCGGTCCGCGTGCTCAGCCGTCGTGACCTGAACCGTGCTCTCCTCCAGCGGCAGCAGCTGCTGCGCAGGGAGAGCGGCACGGTCGCCGAGTTGGTCGAGCGGCTGGTGGGTCTGCAGGCGCAGGCCCCGCTGGCGCCGTACGTCGCGCTGTGGTCGAGGCTCGAGGGCTTCGACCCGGCCGACCTGTCCGCGCTGATGACGGACCGGGACGTCGTCCGCGGCACGCTGCTGCGGTCCACGATCCATCTCGTCACCGCCGAGGACTGCCTGAAGATGTGGCCGCTCATGCGACCGGTCGCGGAACGTGGACTGCGGGGCGCGTTCGGCAAACGACTGGCCGGGGCCGACCTCGACGCTGTCGTTGCGTTCGGCAGCGACCTGCTGAGCCGGGAGCCGTACAGCCGCAGCAGGCTCGGTGAAGTGCTCGGCGAGCGCTGGCCGGACTGGGACGCGACAGCGATGGCGTACGCCGTCAGCTCGCTGATCGGCACCGTTCAGGTCACGCCACGTGGAGTGTGGGGCCAGACGGGGCCGGCCGCGCTGCAGACGATCGAGAGCTGGCTCGGCCGGTCGCCGGTGCCGGATCCTTCGCTCGACGCGCTCGTCCTGCGGTATCTGGCGGTGTTCGGTCCGGCGAGTGCGGCCGACGTACAGATGTGGTCGGGGCTGACGAAACTGCGTGAGGTCCTGGAGCGGCTCAGGCCCGGGTTGCGCGTGTACGCCGACGAGGACGGGCGCGAACTGTTCGACGTACCGGACGGTCCGTTGCCCGACGCGGAGACGCCCGCGCCGGTGCGGTTCCTTCCGGAGTTCGACAATCTGCTGCTGTCGCACGCGGATCGGCGGCGGGTCAACCCGTACGGACGGCCGGTACCGCTGCCGCCCGGCAACGGCGCCGCGATGGGCACCGTGCTGATCGACGGCGACTACGCGGCCGACTGGCGTCATCATCGCGGCGCCGACCCGAGCCTGCGGGTCACCACCCACGGCCCGGTCACCGCAGCCGAAACCGAAGCCGTCGAGGCCGAGGCCGTGAAACTGCTCGGCCTGATCGGCAGCAAGGACACGCCCGTCGTCGTGACCTCCGCCTAGTCGCCGAAGTACTCCCTCCGGACCTTCTTCGGGACGCACAGCGCCCAGGCGTCGAGGATCAGCTCGCGGAGCTCGTCGTACTCGACGGCGGCCAGGTTGAGCTCGATCCACTGGAAGCGTTCGTCGGACGGGCGGGGCGGGAGAAACTTGTCCGGCTCGGCGGCGAGGGCGGCGGCGCGTTCCTCACGCGGGAAGCCGAGGCCGATGGTCTGCTCGTCGGCCGCGACCGCGAGATAGACGATCTGGCCGACGCGGAACTTGATCCGGTCCCGGACCAGTACCTCGTAGCTGCGCGGGAGGTCCGCGGTGATTTCGCGGATATCGGTGAGATCGACCACCTTCCCACGATAGAACGCCATCACTGACAAAGGATGTCAGTGTTTTCGCCGGTACCGTGGTCGGATGCCTGATGTCGTGAGCGCGGTCGAGGGAGCCGAGGTGGTGTTCCGCCTCGGTGACCCGACGCACGCGTTCACCGGCGTCCGGTTGTGGCAGGAGCTGGGCCTTCCGGCGGAGCTGCTCGAGTTCAAGCCGGTCGACTACGGCTGGGAGCTGCGGCTGCCGCGGCCGTCGGTGCACCGGATGGAGTACCTGTTCGACATCGCCAACCTCGGCACGCGGACCGATCCGACCAACCCGCGTTCGGTCGCCGGGGCGTTCGGGCATCATTCCTGGCTGCCGTTGCCGGGGTACGTCGAGCCCGCCTGGCTCACCGTGCAGCCGATCCCGTCGACGCTGACCCCGGTGACCGTCGAATCTCCGGTCGGGCAGGTCCACGTACAGGTCTGGGCGCCGGAAGGTATCGCGCCGACGTTCGAGCTGCCATTGCTGCTCGCTCACGACGGTCCGGAGTTCGCCACGTACGCCGGTCTGGCGCAGTACGCCGGCGCGATGGTCGCCGGGTCCGCGCTGCCGCCGTTCCGGCTGGCGTTGATCGAGCCGACCGCCCGCAACCTCTGGTACGCCGCCAACCCGCAGTACGCCACGTCTTTGACGCAGTACGTCGTACCGGCCGTGCAGGCGCAGTACCAGAGCCGGCGGCCGGTGATGATGGGGGCGAGCCTGGGGGCGCTCGCGGCGCTGCACGCGGAGTGGAGCTTCCCGGGGACGTTCGCCGGGCTGTTCCTGCAGTCCGGGTCGTTCTTCACGCCGGAGACCGATCCGCAGGAGTCGAAGTTCGAGTTCTACGCCGAGGTGACCGGGTTCGTCGCGCAGGTGCTGGCGGCAACCACGGCGCCGAGTACGCCGCCGGTCGCGATCACCGCGGGGACGACCGAGGAGAACGTGCACAACAACCGGGTGATGGCGGCGCGGCTCGCCGAACTCGGGCTGGACGTCGTACTCGACGAAACTCCGGACATGCACAACTTCACAGCGTGGCGGGATGTACTGGATCCTGAGCTGACGGAGCTACTGCGACGGACCTGGGGTGGGGCTGATGGAACGGGAGCAGGTCGAGTTGGAGGCGCCGGGGCTTGACCGCCGCGGAACGCTGATCCGGTACGGCCATTTCGGCCGCCCGGTGCTGGTCTTCCCGAGCGAGCAGGGACGCGCCTGGGACTACGAGAACAACGGCATGGTCGACGCGGTCGCCTCGCTGATCGAGGCCGGGCGGGTCAAGTTGTACTGCGTCGACTCCTACGACCACGTGAGCTGGTCCGACCGCAGCATTCAGCTCGAGGACCGGGCCCGCCGGCACGAGCTGTACGAGTCCTGGATCGTGAATCAGGTGGTGCCGACGATCGGGTCGGACTCGCCGGGGGTCGGCGACATCATCACGACCGGCTGCAGCCTCGGTGCGTTCCACGCGCTGAACTTCGCGTTCAAGCGGGCCGACCTGTTCCCGGTCGCGATCTGCCAGTCGGGCAACTACGACGCGGCCAGTTGGCACGCGTGGGGCGAGCGCGGCAACGCGACGTACTTCAACAACCCGGCCGACTACCTGCCTGGTTTGTCCGGTGATCACCTGGAATGGTTGCGCAAGCGTCTGTTCATCCTGCTCACCGTGGGTCAGGGTGACTGGGAGACCAACCCGACCGGCTCGCTGCCGTCGGCCCGCGCGACTGACGCTGTGTTGACCGAGAAAGGCATACCGCATGAGCTGGACATGTGGGGGTACGACGTAGCACACGACTGGCCCTGGTGGCAGCAGCAGCTGGCCCATCATCTACCCCGATTCTGCTGAGGAGAGTCCACGTGAGTGATCGTTCACGTCATCTGATCGGGTTGTTGCTGGGGGCCGAGGAGGACTGGCCGCAGGCGTTCGAGGCGTTGCTGCAGCGGGTCGGGCCGGTGACGATCGACGGCCACGAGCACGAGTTCGGGTCCCGGCGGCTGACCATCGAGCCGTTCGACCTGAACGATCCGGTGCGCGTCGGGCTGGTGATCGACCGCCTCGCGTACTGGTACTACCACCCGCGCGAGTGGCTGAAGAAGGCCGCGCTGATGAACGGCACGTACCTGCTGAACTCCCCGTTCACGTTCCAGTCCATGGAGAAGCACTCGGCGTACTGCGCGATGCTCCGCCTCGGCCTGAAGATCCCGCGGACCGTGCTGGTGCCGTACAAGAACCCCCTCGACAACGTGCGCTGGGCGTACACGTCGGCGACGTACAACCGGCCGTTCGACCTGGACGCGATCGCCGACGACCTCGGGTACCCGCTGTACATGAAGCCGTTCGACGGCGGCGGCTGGCGCGGGGTCTCGCGGATCGGGGATCGTGACGATCTGCACCGCGCGTACGACGAGTCCGGCGAGATGCTGATGCACCTCCAGGCGACCATCGAGTACGACAAGTTCGCGCGGGCGCTGTCGATCGGCGCCGAGACGATGGTGATGGACTTCCGCCCGGACCAGCCGATGCACAACCGGTACGCCGTCTCGCACGACTTCCTCAGCCCCGCCGCCGGCCACGAGACGGTCGCGATCAGCCGGATCGTGAACGCGTTCTTCGGCTGGGAGTTCAACTCCTGCGAGATGCTGGTCAAGGGCGACTCGGTGCACCCGATCGACTACGCCAACGCCTGCCCTGACGTCGCGGTCACGTCACTGCACTACTACTTCCCGTGGGCGCTGAGTGCGCTGGTGAAGTGGTCGGTCTTCTGCCTGGCGACCGGCCGGCGTTCGTCGGTGGACCTGCACACGGAGCGGTACTTCGAGATCGCGGACGACACTTCCTTGGACTACGGCGCCAAGCTGAACGCATACCTGGCCCTCGCGGACGAGCACTTCGAAACCACGAAGTACCACGAATGGTGCGCCGCCCACCTGGGCGACTTCGATCTGCGGGTCCGGGACTGGGTAGCCGGCCCCGACTTCGCCCGCATACTCCAGGAGACCGTCGCCGCGACGTACCCGCCGCACGAGCAGGAGAAGTTCATGGCCCACTTCAAGGGCCTCACCGACCTCTGGCTGGCCGATCAGGCAGGCTAGAGGCGTGCGTGACTCTGAAGTACCGGCATGGTGGCGGCGGCTTGGGCTCGACGGGCTCGTGGATGTGCATGTGCACTTCCTGCCGGACCGGATGATGAACGCGGTCTGGGCGTACTTCGACCAGGCGTCCGAGCATTACGGGGCCGACTGGCCGATCACCTACCGGACCTCGGTCGACGAGCGGCTGAAAACGCTGGATTCGTTGGGGGTGCTGGCGTTTCCGGCGCTGATCTATCCACACAAGCCCGGTATGGCCGCGTCGTTGAACGCGTGGGCGCGGGACTTCGCCGCTGTGACGCCTGGGTGTGTGGCGAGCGGGACGTTCTTCCCCGAGGCTTCAGCGGCTGGGTATGTCCGCGAGGCGTTGGAGTTGGGGACCCGGATCTTCAAGGTGCATGTTCAGGTCGGCGACTACGATCCGCGGTCCGGTGAGCTCGACGACGTGTGGGGCCAGTTGGCGGAGGCCGGCGTACCAGTTGTCGTCCATTGCGGTTCCGGCCCGATCCCCGGGCGGCACACCGGTCCCGGGCCGATGGGTGAGGTACTGCGACGGCATCCTCAGTTGACCGCGGTGATCGCTCACCTCGGAATGCCGGAGTACGCCGAGCATCTCGCGCTCACGTCGTACCCGAACGTACATCTCGACACGACGATGGCCCTGACCCCCTTCACCGAATCCTTGATGCCCTTCCCCCGCGACCTGGTGCCCCGCCTGGCCGACCTCCAGGACCGCATCGTCCTGGGCACCGACTTCCCCAACATCCCTTACGAGTACGCCGTCCAACTCACGTCCCTGGAATCGCTTGAGCTAGGCGACGACTGGCTACGCGCGGTCTGCCGGACGAACGGAGCCCGACTACTCGGTTGCCCATAGCAAGATCCACAAGATGTTTCGGCTGTGGATAACAGAATCCCTTGAAAATAAGGAGGTTCTGGCTTTGAAAACTGTCGGTGGGGGTGGCTAGGCTTTGATGCATGGAGAAGCAGCCTGAGTTGATGAGCGATGCGGAGCTGGAGCGCGCTCTCGACCAGGCCGACGCCGACCTGGCCCGGATCGAGACCCGTCGGTTGCGGATCATCGCGGCGATGGACAAGTCCGGGTACGCCGAGCGGGTCGGTGCCCGGGACATGGTCCAGTACGTGGAGTTCCGCTACCGCCTCGACCACGCCCGCGCCTACCGCGACGTCCGCCTGGCCCGTGTCCTGCCCAAGTATGCGGCGGTCGTCGCCGCGCTGCCCGACCCCGATGGGCCCGACGACGGTTCGGTGCCTGCGGTGCTGTTGCGGCCGG
Source organism: Kribbella sp. VKM Ac-2569 (assembly GCF_004216905.1). Taxonomy (GTDB): domain Bacteria; phylum Actinomycetota; class Actinomycetes; order Propionibacteriales; family Kribbellaceae; genus Kribbella. Next base: position 217,359 of record NZ_SGXJ01000008.1, on the reverse strand, counting down.
CCCAGGCCGAAGCGATCGTGACCGCCCTGGAAAAGGTTCCGACGACGGTGCCGGTGGCCGATCTGGAGTTCGCCGAAGAGGAACTGGTGCGCCTCGCCCGGCACCTGTCGCCGGCCGATCTGCGTGCGGCTGCCGAGCAGTCCCGCGACATCCTCGACACCGACGGCCCCGAACCCGAAGAGGACAAGGCCGCTGCCCGCGAGACCTTGACGTTGAAGACGGCCGACCGCGGCGTCAAGTTCAAGGGCTACCTCGCCAACGAGAACGCCGAGCTCCTCCGCACGCTCATCGTCACCGGCGCCCGCCCCCACAAGACCGTCGACGGGGAGCGCGACCCCCGCTCCCGCGAAAAGCGCCAGGCCGATGCCCTCAGCACCACCTTGACGCTGGCCGCCACCGCCCTCGACGCAGGCACCCCCTCACCCACCATGCCCCGCCCCACCATGCCCCGCACCACGCCGGGCGCCGGAGACTCGGATACCTCAGCGACGGAGACACGGAGCGAGCCGGACAACGGCGCGGTTGGGGTCGTGGACACGGTGCCGGGGTTCGGGGCGAAGGCGAACCTCACCGTCACCATCGACTTCCAGGACCTGAAGGCGGCCACCGCGGACGCGATCGGGCAGACCGTCTACGGCAACGGGCTGTCCGCGGCCACCATCCGCCGCCTCGCCTGCGACGCCAAGGTCATCCCGATCGTGCTCGGCTCCAACTCCGAACCCCTGGACGTCGGCCGCTGCGAACGCCTCGTCACCAAGGCGATGCGCCGTGCCCTGAACACCCGCGACCGCGGCTGCGTGGTCTGCAATGCGCCGCCAGTCATGTGCGACGCACACCACCTGATCTCCTGGATCGACGGCGGTGAGACCAAGGTCGAGAACCTCGCCCTGGTCTGTCGCCGCCACCACACCGACCTGCACCACGGCCACTGGACCATCACCATCACCAACGGCCAAGTCCACGTCACCAGACCCACCTGGGCCGACCCACCCCGGCCACACGAGCCGCCGGGTGAGTCCCCCACGCCCTCGGGTCCATCGGACGGCCAACTCACGTCCACCGGCCACCCAACGCCCCAAATCTCAACCCCACAAGACGATCCGTGGGGTGACACCGCCACGCCCGCAGCCGCCGCACCCGGCGTGAGACCCAGCCGCTGGCACGCCGACGAACTGACCCGCGCGGAAGCCGCCCGGTTCGCCGTCTGGGGCGAGCGCACCCCGAACGACGCCGACACGGGCCCACCCTCCTTCGCCACAATCTGACCCCAGCGGCGCGCGTCCGCACCACGCAGCGCCCAGGACGTGCTCTGCGCCGGCGTGTGGTGTGAGTGCAGCCCCGCACTCCTGCTGCACGCCGCGGGGTCAGCTTCGACAAGGACCGCCGATGGGTGAGCAGCAGCCGTCGCCGCGCCAAGCCTCAATACCTTCGCGGACTGCGACGGCGGCGATGATCAGGCCGGCGATCGGGTCCGCCCAGGACCAGCCGAGGGTTGCGTTCAGGACGAGCCCTACGAGGAGCACCGCGGACAGGTATGTGCACAGGAGCGTCTGCGTCGAGTCTGCGACGACGGCGTTCGATCCCAGCGCCTTTCCGGTACGGCGTTGCGCCCAGGAGAGGAACGGCATCACGATCAGCGACGCGACGGCCAGACCGATTCCGACCGGAGACGTCTCAGGATCGGCTCCGGTGATCAGCGTGCGGATCGACTCGAAGCCGACGTACGCCGCGAGTGCGAAGAATGAGAACGCCAGCAGTCGAAGGGCCTGACGTTCTCGGGACTCGGGGAGCGGGTGGCGGAACTGCCACAGGATGATCAGTCCGCTGGAGACCTCGACGACCGAGTCCAGACCGAACCCGACCAACGCGACCGAGCCGGCCACCAGGCCGGAGGTGATCGCAACAACCGCCTCAACCACGTTGTACGCAACGGATGCACCGGCCAGCAACTGCGCGCGCTTCCCCAACCGCCGGCGCTCAGCAGGATCCACCACCCAAGCGGTCCCCAGCTGCAGCGGTTCAGCCATGGCTGGGCTCCGGTGTGGTGGTCGCGTCGTGCGTCAGGCCGTAGTTCGGGCAGAGGGCGACGGCGTCGCCGGTCAGGCCGAGGAGGCGCTCGGCCGCCGACAGCAGGTCCATCGTCGCCTCGGGGTGCGACAGGCTGAACATCGACGCCCGCCCCTGAGGTCGCGACTCGACCAGCCCGCAGTCACGCAGGCATGCGAGGTGCTTGGAGACCGTCGACTGCGCGAGACCGAGATGTTCGGTCAGGTCGACGACCCGGTGCTCCCCCAGCGCCAGGTGCCGCACGATCGCCAACCGCGACGCATCGCTGAACCCGTGAAACAAACAGCCCGCCACCGCCAGCGCAGCCGTCTCGTCAACCGCAACCTGATCAATCGCCATTCGGCGATGTTATCGTGCGACCGTGGTCCTGGCTAGTCGGGTCCGGGTGAGGATGTAGGCGGTCGGGGTGGCGCCGTTGTATTTGAGGAGGCGTTGGCGAACGAGCTTCAGGCCGTTCTGCCGCTCGATTGTGCTGTGGAGGAGGCGTTTGTCCTCGGTGAGAAATACGGCGCGACCGTCGGCGGTGAGGACTCGGGCGATCTCGTTGAGGGCGGCGGGATAGAGGGTGCGGTTGGCGCGATGACTACCGACCTGCTTGCCGAACGGGAGATTCGCAACCACCCGATCCACACTGCCGGGCGCAAGCGGAAGAGCGTCCGCCGTGCCCCGAGCGAGGGGGAGCGCATTGTCGGCCGCGATCCGGAGTGCGCGGGGGTCGTGGTCGAGGCCTAGGAGATGAGCGGTTGGGTGTTGGCGGCGTACTGCGTGAAGGATGGTGCCGGTGCCGCAGAACGGATCCACGACGCGCTGCCCGGCCCGGATCTTCGCCAATCGGACCAGTACCTCGGCGACGACCAGGTTGGTTGACCAGGGCAACCGTTCCACACCACCGAACCGCCGCGTCCACGACAACGGACCGAACTCCGCGATCCACCCGTCGCCGGACGGGACGAGGTTGACGTCCCAGTCGCCCGGCCGGTTCACCCAGCCGAATCGTTGCTCGGTCGCGCCGATCACGGTACGTCGACGCTGCGGATCGTCCACGCCGACCCGGAACCGAACCGGCTGCGGAAGGGTGCCGAGTACGCCGAATTGCAGCGACTTCTCGGGATCGCGTACGGCGATCGTGGAGTAGAGCGCACAGGCGGCGAGTTCATCGAGCGAGCCGTCGAGCGTGCACTCGACGGTGTCGACGGACGCCTGACGGATCGAATGGATCGAGGCCATCGCGCGGAGCTCCTCGATGAGGAGATCGGTTGCGCCGTCGATGGTGCGCAGGACGAGGTGATCGGTGATGCAGGGCATGACAATGCCGGACAAGAAGGCTCCTGAAGGCTCGCGATCGACAGAACAGTCGAAGCGCGGCGCAGGCACGCCACATCAAGCCGACCCCGTCCAGGGCCCGCCACGACGTACCTACACCTTCAGAAACGCTGCATCGAGCAACAGCCTAGGGCGCGCCGCCGTACCAGCTCACCTGCTTTTACGATGCGGGGGTGAAGCACAGCGTGGAGGAACGGTCGGCGGAGGATCTCGAACTGGGTGAGCTGTTGGCGGCGGCGTACGGCGAGTTGGTCGCGAAGTACGGGGCCGAGGGGCGGTCGCAGGTCAAAGGCGGAGCGCGGTACTTCGTGGTGCTCGACGACGCGCGGCGTGCCGTCGGGTGTGGCGCCGTACAGGCGTTCGGGCCGGACAGCGAGCATCCTGGCGACGGCGAGGTGAAGCGGATGTACGTCGTCCCGGCCGCACGTGGGCGGGGATACGCACGTGCCTTGCTGGCCGCTCTGGAAGCGGCCGGCTACCCCACACTTCGCTTGTCCACAGGCGAGCTCCAGCCCGAGGCGATCGCCCTCTATGAGTCGAGCGGATACACGCTGACAGCACCCTGGGGAAAGTACGTCGATCAGCCTGGAACACGCTGCTACGCAAAGGGAATTCCGGTAGAATTCAGTGGTGACGGGACCTCGCATTTTCACGGTTGACCAGTTGCTCGATGTGCTCGACCAGGTGGTGAGTGCGAGTGGGCGAGGAGACCGCTCCAGCGCCTCCGCCGCGGAGTACTGGACCGGCTTGCTCACCACGCCCGGACATCCGCTCACGACCCAACTCCCGGACGAGCCGCTGGTCGATTGGCACGAGCGAGGCCTGCTCGGAGAGCTCGAGAATGCGCGCGTTCTGGACGTCGGCTGCGGTGCGGGTCGCAACACCAGGTGGTTCGCCGAGCAGGGCGCGACCGTCGACGGGATCGACCTCGCCGCGGACCTCCTCGACACGCTACGGCCGACGATGCCCGCCGCGGTCACGTTGACAGCGGTCGACGTACTGCGTGATCCGCTGCCGACCGGTGAGTACGACGTGGTGTACGACTCCGGGTGCTTTCACCACATCGCCCCGCACCGCCGGATCACGTACCTGCAGCGCGTCCTCCCGCTCGTGCGCCCCGGTGGGCGGTTCGGGATCGTCGCGTTCGCCGCCGAGCGGATGGAGACGCCCAGCGACCTCGAGGTGGTCACGACCGGAGACACGTACGGCGGTGCGACGTTCTCCCTCGAGGACCTCGGCACGATCTTCGGCGCCCTCACCCCGATCGAGCTCCGCGCCGTACAACCGGACCGCGAAGGCACCTTCGGCCCCGACTTCCTCAACGCCGCCCTCCTCACGACAAGCCAGCCCTGAGCAGACCGTTTCCAGTGGGTGGAACTGGCCATTGCTGGGGCTATTCCAACGTTGTAAAGTGCTCGTGTCCCGCCACCGATCAAGCACCACGGGAGACAACTATGTCGCAGCCTCGTGCGGAGTACCCGCGTCCGCAGTTCGTTCGGCCCGAGTGGGTGAATCTGAACGGCGAGTGGCAGTTCGAGATCGACCGGTCGGACTCCGGGCTGGAGCGCGGCCTGCGGGAACGCGAGCTGACCCAGCGGATCGTCGTACCGTTCGCGCCGGAGACCGAGTTGTCCGGGATCGAGGACGTCGACTTCATGGAGGCGGTCTGGTACCGCACCACCGTCACGATCCCCGCGGAGTGGGACGGCAAGGACGCCGTACTGCACTTCCAGGCCGTCGACCACGACACCACCGTCTGGGTGAACGGCGAGGAAGTGGTCCGGCACCGCGGCGGGTTCACCCCGTTCAGCGCCAACCTGCATCACGTCGCCAAGCCCGGCGAGGAGGCGACCATCGTCGTCCGCGCCCGCGACACGCACCGCGGTCCGCAGGCGCGCGGCAAGCAGAGCCAGCTGTACTTCAACCACAGCTGCCTCTACACGCGTACCACCGGCATCTGGCAGACCGTCTGGCTCGAGGCGGTTCCTACGGTGCACCTGAAGCGGCCCCGGATCACCCCGGACGTCGCGGGCTCTAGCTTCCACCTCGAGGTCCCGGTCTCGGCCAACAAGGCCGGCTACACGATCAAGGCCACCCTCAAGGATGCCGACGGGGAGATCGTCAGGCACGAGGTCCGCGCCGACCTCGACCTGGCGCCGCGCCTGACCCTGCAGGTCCCGGCCGACCGCGTCCGCCTCTGGGACACCACGGATCCGCACCTGTACGACGTACGCCTCGAGCTGATCGATGCCGACGGCAACGTGGTCGACGGAGCCGACTCGTACGCCGGGCTGCGGTCGGTGAGCATCAACGGCAAGGCGATCCTGATCAACGGCAAGCACGTGTTCCAGCGGCTCGTGCTGGACCAGGGGTACTGGCCGGAGAGCCTGATGACCGCCCCGTCCGAGGAGGCGCTGGTCCGCGACATCGAGCTCAGCCTGGCGGCCGGGTTCAACGGCGCGCGTCTGCACCAGAAGGTGTTCGAGGAGCGGTTCCTGTACCACGCGGACCGGCTCGGGTACCTGGTCTGGGGCGAGTTCGGCGACTGGGGCTCCGGCGTCGGTAACACCGACAAGGAAAACCAGCAGCCGACCGCGTCGTACGTCGGCCAGTGGCTCGAGGCGGTCGAACGCGACTACAGCCACCCGAGCATCGTCGGCTGGTGCCCGCTGAACGAGACGCACCAGTTGCTGCACGACCGGATCACCCAGCTCGACGACGTGACGCGGGCGATGTTCCTGGCCACCAAGGCCGCCGACACCAGCCGTCCGGTGCTCGACGCGTCCGGGTACTCGCACCGCGTGCCGGAGACGGACGTCTGGGACTCGCACAACTACGAGCAGGACCCGGCCGAGTTCGCGAAGCAGATGGCGGATCTCGTGAACAACAAGCCGTACGGCAACACCGGCGGCCCCGAGGGCAAGCCGATCTCCTTGGCGTACGACGGCCAGCCGTACTTCTGCAGCGAGTTCGGCGGCATCTGGTGGAACGAGGAGAAGGCAGCCGCTGGGAAGAGCGGGAACTCCGCGGACTCCTGGGGCTACGGCCAGCGGGTCGCGAACGAAGAGGACTTCTACACCCGCTTCGCCGGCCTCGTCGACGCGCTGCTCGACAACGAGTTGATGTTCGGCTACTGCTACACGCAGCTGACCGACGTCTTCCAGGAAGAGAACGGCATCTACAACTTCGACCGCAGCAACAAGCTCGACGTACCGCGGATCAAGGCGGTCCAGGACCGCCAGGCCGCCTACGAGAAGGACTGAAGCCCGAGGCTGCCGACCGCGACCAGGACCCAGAGAATCGCTCCGAGGAGGAGCGGCCTGGGTCCTGCGTCGCGCAGCTCGCTCGGGCGTAGTGAAAGGCCGATCGCGGCGAGCGCGGCGGTGATGAGGGTGCTGCTCGTGAGGCTCAAACCAGGCAACCAGGACTCCGGTACGGCGCCGGCCGAGCGGAGGCCCGCGGCGGCGATGAAGCCGATCAGGAACAGCGGAACGAGCTTGCGCCACGGCAACGGTTTACGAATCGATGCCGTGGCGCCTGCATAGGAACCCTCCGCGGCGGCGTCGAGTGCGCGGGCGACGCGGTTCTCGCGGCGGATCTTCAGCGCGACCAGCGTCAGCACGATCGGGATCAAGGTGAGCGACCGCGTCAGCTTCACGACGATCGCCTGGTCGCCGGCCGACTGGCTGTACGCGTACCCGGCCGCGACGACGGACGACGTGTCGTTGACCGCCGTACCGGCCCACAACCCGAAGGCCTCCGAGCTCATCCCGAGCAGGTGGCCGAGGGGCGGGAACGTCAGGACAGCGACGATGTTGAAGGTGAAGATCGTCGCGAGCGCATACGCGACGGACGAGCGCTTGGCGCCGATCGCGGCGGTCGCGGCCGCGATCGCGGAGCCGCCGCAGATCGCCGTACCGACGCCGATCAGGATCTGGGTGTCGCCCCGTACGCCGAGGATCCGGCCGAACAACCACGCGCCGCCGAGGGCGAGCGCCAGCGTGCCGAGCATGACGGGCAACGACGAGACGCCCACGCGCGCGACCTGTTGCAGCGACAGTCCAGTGCCGAGTACGACGATCGACAGCTGGAGCAACGTCTTCGAGGCGAAGTCGTACCCGGGCCGCCAAACCTCAGAACGCAGCGCCGGGATCACACTGCCCGCGATCACGCCGAGCAGGATCCCGAAGACCGGTCCGCCCACGAGCGGCACGAGTCGCCCGAGCGGGACCGCCACGGCAGTTACCAGGAGCACGATCCACAACCCGCGCATCCGCCGTACGGCAGACCCGAGGCGACGGACGGTGGGAGCGGCGGGGTGGGGGTGAGGTGGCCTAACCTCAAGCTGCACCACTAGCCGGTTCCCTTCCGCAAGAAATGTACGTACATTCACGGTAAGAGATGACCGGACATTTGGCAACTGGAGGAACTGGGTGAACGTGCGCAGGCTCGACCGGGCCGGTGGGGATCCGTTGTGGAAGCAGTTGCAGGAGGATCTCGTACGGCGGCTGCGCTCCGGGGAGTTCGATGACGCGTTCCCGGGTGAGCTCGCGCTGGTCGAGGAGTACGCGGTCAGCCGGCATACCGTCCGCCAGGCGCTCGGGCAGCTCCGCACCGACGGGCTGATCGTCGCAGAGCGCGGCCGGCAGCCGCGGGTCGCGACCGCACCGGAGATCCGGCAGCCGATGGGCGCGCTCTACAGCCTATTCTCCTCCGTCGAGGAATCCGGCCTGCCGCAGCACAGCGTCGTACGGGCACTCGATCTCCGCGCGGACGGCGTCGTCGCCGCCCGCCTCGACCTCGAAGGGTCGATCCCCCTGCTCTACCTCGAGCGCCTCCGGTACGCCGGTGACGAGCCGCTCGCCCTCGACCGCGTCTGGCTACCCGCCGCCCTCGCGGAGCCGCTGCTCAATGCGGACTTCACGCACACCAGCCTCTACAACGAGCTGGCCGAACGCACCGGCATCAACCTCGACCACGGGCGCGAGGACATCCGCGCGATGAACCCGAGCCCGGCCGAGCGCGCACTCCTGCACTGCCCCGACGACGCCGCGGTCTTCTCGATCATCCGCCAAGGAACCGCACAGAACCGTCCGGTCGAATGGCGGCACACGATCGTCCGCGGCGACCGCTTCGCCCTCTCCGCCGAGTTCTCCGCCAACGCCGGCTACCGCCTCACCCCAGCCACCACCGCACTGGCCCAGGCCTGGTGATCAGAGCCGCTCGCGGAACGGATCATCCGCGGGCAGCCAGCAGTTCTCCGGGTCGAACTCGACCGCGACATCCTTGGTCAACGCCTCGACCGTGGCGAGTACGGCGGGCCTCTCCTCGTCGCGGCGTACCACCAAAGCCCAGGTCCACAACGGGATCGGGTCGACGACCGGGCGGCGGGCGAAGTCGCGCGGGAGCGGGGTCGCATCCCGTTTCGGCGAGCTGACGACCGGGCGGCCCAAGCGACGTACATGGTCGTAAAAAGCAGGACCGGTGATGCCGTGGTCGTCGATGCGGACCACTGACGCGCCGGTGGCGCGGGCGAACTCGACCGCGTAGATGTTCCACGAGGCCCAGGCCTCGGTGTCCGCGTCGACCAGCACGACCGTGTCCCGCGCCCGCACGGGCGATTCGTCACCGATCGAGAATGCGAACAACCGGTCCGCACCCAGCAACGAGCCGGTCAGCTCCTGCTCGGCCAGGTCGGTCGCGCGCACCCAGCAGATCGCCAGGTCGATGCTGCCGTCCGCGACCCGTCCGGCCTGCGTGTGCGACGGCATCACCCAGGCATCCACGAGCAGTTGCGCGACCCCGGACACTCGCTCCGCCAGATCAGCCGGCCGCCAACTGACGTAGCCCAACCGCACCGGCTCACTCGCCGCGAACCCCCGAGCGGTACGTCGCAACGCGTCGGCCTGCTCGAGCAACGCCCGCGTCTGCGGCAGCAACGTCTCGCCGAATGCCGTCAACCGCACGGTCCGGCGATCGCGCTCGAACAGCCGTACGCCGAGATCGCGCTCGAGCGACTTGATCTGTTGCGACAACGACGGACCGGCGATGTGCAACCGGGCCGCGGCCCGCCCGAAGTTCAGTTCCTCGGCGACCGCCACGAAGTACCGCAACTGGCGCAGTTCCACGCCTGCAGCGTAGTAGGCCGCGCCTCTCAGCTGGGAGCAAACCGGTCGTGGAAAACCGCACATGGTTCGACAACGATCGAAGTACATCCACTAGAGAAAGCGATCATCATGAACAACAGCAAAGTCGCCGTGATCACCGGAGCGTCCCAGGGCATCGGCGCCGGGCTCGTCACGGCGTACCGCAAGCTCGGCTACGCCGTCGTCGCGAACTCGCGCACGATCACGCACTCGGACGACCCTGAAGTGCTGGCCGTACCCGGCGACCTCGCCGAGCCGGGCGTGGGCGCCCGGGTGATCGAGCAGGGCCTCGACACCTTCGGCCGGATCGACACGCTGGTCAACAACGCGGGCGTCTTCGTCGCGAAGCCGTTCACCGAGTACACCGACGAGGACTACGACCAGATCGCCGGCCTCAACCTGCGCGGCTTCTTCGACACCACCCGCCGGGCGATCGCCGCGATGCTGGAGAACGGCGACGGCGGGCACGTCGTCAACATCACGACCACGTTCGCCGACCACGCCTTCAGCACCGTGCCGTCGGCGCTGGCGTCGCTCACCAAGGGCGGCCTGAACTCGGTCACCAAGTCACTCGCCACCGAGTACGCCGCCCGCAACATCCGTGTCAACGCGGTCGCACCAGGTGTCATCCGTACGCCGATGCACCCCGAGGAAACGCACGAGTTCCTCGCCGCACTGCACCCGGTCGGCCGGCTCGGCGAGATCGAGGAGATCGTCGACGCGGTCACGTACCTGGAGAACGCGAAGTTCGTGACCGGCGAGGTGCTCCACGTAGACGGCGGCCAACAGGCCGGCCACTGACATGAAGGAATGGCGCCTGGCGGGTCAGGGTGCGGCGGCATTGGCCGGCGGGATGGGCATCGGCCGGTTCGCGTACACGCCGATTCTGCCGATGATGCACACGCAGGCCGGTCTGTCGCCGCGGTTCGGTGCAGCCCTCGCGACGGCCAACTACACCGGCTACCTCGCCGGTGCGTTGGCTGCGGTGGTCGCGTCGCGGCTCCTCCACTCCCGCTGGGCGCTTCGGCTGTCGCTGCTCATCCTCGCCGCGACGCTCGCCCTGATGCCCCTGAGCCGGAGCGGTCCGCTCTGGCTGGGGTTGCGCCTGATCGCGGGGATCGCGAGCGCCCTGGTGTTCGTGATCGCGGTCAGCGCCGTACTCCCCCGGCTGCACAGCCACCACGTCGGCTGGACGTTCGGCGGTGTCGGCGCCGGCATCGCGCTCTCGGGCGCGGTACTGGTCGGCGGCAACTGGCGTACGGCGTGGTGGATCGCGGCCCTGCTGACGATCGCCTGCACGCTCCCGGCGTGGCACCTGACCGGATCACCGGCACCGCCGGCAGCTGAGCGCGGGACCCGGTCACGGGACTTCGCCGCGCTTCTCACTAGCTACACCTTGGAGGGGATCGGCTACATCATCGCCGGTACGTTCCTGGTTGCGGCGATCAACGAAACAGCCTCCGGGCCGGTCGGCAACGGCGCCTGGATCGTCGTCGGTGTGGCCGCCGTACCGTCGACCGCGCTCTGGGCCCGTCTCGGCCGCCGCTGGTCAAGGTCGACCCTCCTCCTGGCTGCGTTGGTACTCCAGGCAATCGGTATCGCGTTGCCGACGGTTGCGCACGGCGTCGCTGCGGCGCTGATCTCCGCCGCCCTCTTCGGAGCCACGTTCCTCGGCGTCGCCAACCTCGCGATCGCGATCGGCACCGAACTCCGCGTGCCGCACGCGGTCGCCATCCTCACCACCGGCTACAGCCTCGGCCAGATCGTCGGGCCACTGGCGGTCGGCCCCCTACTACACAACGGATATCACCGGGCGCTCCTCGTCAGCGTCGGCGTCGTGGCTCTCGCCGCGGCCGCCGCTCTCCTGGTCCGCCATCCCCTTAGGAGCCTCACATGAACGACATCCTCGCGAACGTCCTGGACCAGTGGAAGTCGGGCATCGACGACCACGATCCCGAACGCGTCGCCGCCCTCTTCACGAAGGACGCCATCTTCCAGGGCCTGCATCCGTACGGCGTCGGTCGCGACACCGTCACGGAGTACTACGAGTCACAGCCTCCCGGCCTGTCACCGCAGTACCGGATCTTGGAGACGCGCGAACTGGGCGACGACCTGCTCCTTGCGTACCTGACGGTCGACTTCACGTTCACCGACCGGCCCACGCTGACCGTCAATCTCAGCGTGCTGCTCCGGCGGACCGACGATGGTTGGATGATTGCCCACTACCAGGTATCGCGGTTGTAGATACTGACTGGATGAGTGTCAAAGAGCTGCGGTTGGTGGTGACGGTGGACGACTACGACGCCGCGGTGGCGTTCTATCGGGACGCGCTCGGGCTGCCCGAGCGCGAGTCCTACACGACAGGGGACGCCCAGGTGATGATCCTCGAGGCCGGTCGGGCGACGCTCGAGATCGCGAATACCGCGCAGGCCGAGTACATCGACGAGGTCGAGGTCGGGCGGCGGGTCGCCGGCAAATTCCGGGTCGCGCTCGAGGTCGCCGACTCGGCTGAGACAACGACGCAGCTGGCCGACGCCGGCGCTGACGTGATCGCCGAGCCGACCCGTACGCCGTGGAACTCGCTGAACGCCCGCCTCGAAACCCCGGGCGGCATCCAGCTCACGTTGTTCACCGAGCTTGACCTCAAGTGAACTGGAAGTGTTGAGGTAGCGGGCATGTGGAACATCGACGACCTGGACCTGGACGCCTACCTCGCCCGGATCGGGCACGACTGGGTGCACCCGTCCGCCGACGCGTTGCGGAGCCTGCATCGGGCGCACGTGCTCGCGATCCCGTTCGAGAACATCGACGTGATCCTAGGCACGCATCCCGGCATCGGCCTCGACGCGATCCAGGCCAAGCTGGTCGGCCGCCAACGTGGCGGGTACTGCTACGAGCACGCACTGCTGTTCGCCGCCGCGCTCGAGCAGCTCGGGTTCGACGTCGTACGGCGGGTCGCCCGGGTGCAACCGCACAAGGCCGGACCGCGGACGCATGCGCTGCTGAAGGTGGGCGTCGACGAGCAGGAGTTCCTGGCGGACGTGGGTTTCGGGGCCGGTCAGCTGTATCCGACCCCGTTGAAGGACGGCGCTGTCGTCGACCAGGCCGGCTGGGACCATCGCCTCACCCTCGACGGCGACCTGTGGACGCTCTCGAAGCAGACCTCGGACGGGTGGATCCCCCAGCACGCCTCGAACGACGAGCCGGTCCGCCCGATCGACTACGAGGTCTACCACCACTACGTCTCAACCCACCCGAACTCCCCCTTCACCGGCCGCCCCGTAGTAATGCGAGTAGCCGAAGGCGTCGTACGCCGCCTGGTAGGCAACACCCTCACCATCGAACACGCCAACGGCCAAACCACCGAACGCTCCGTACCCCCAGCGGACCTCCCCGACGTACTGGCATCCCTAGACGTAATCCTCAGCGAAGAAGAAGTCGACCGCCTCCGCCACGTCTGACACGTCAACCGCACGCGGACGACTACCAGGTCGGCGCCCTCCACGGGAGCGGAGCGGAACTAGTCGTCAGGTGGGTCGTTCCGGGTGGCCTGTCAGGCCGAGCCGGACCGCTTCGGCGGCGGCTTGGACGCGGCTCTGTACGCCGAGCTTCTCGAGGATGTGCGTGACGTGCACGCTGGCAGTCTTGGGACTCATGTAGAGCGTTGCGCCGATCTCACGATTTGTCCGCCCAGCCGCAACCAAGGCAAGCACCTGCCGCTCACGCTCGGTCAACGGTAACAGTGGATCTGCGGTGGCACCGCTGCGCTCGTGGTGCTCGGTCGCGGAGTCGTCGAGATGGATCCGAGCGATCTTCGCCAGCGCCTGAATCCGGCTGAGCAGCGGTGCCGCACCGAGCTGGTCGGCGATCTGCCGCGCCGCTTCCAGCTCTTCGGTCGCACGACCTCGGGCACCAGTTTGCCTGCGCTGGGCCAGCAGCGCCTCGGCTGCCCTCAGTCGGGCTTGCGCCTCCCAGTACGGCCGACCGAGTGACGCCCATTCCTGTGCTGCGGTCAGCCACGCCACCGGGTCGGGCGTGCCGCGGATCCGGGATCGTTCACCGTCGACAATCGCAGCCAGCGCAGCGGCCTGGACCCCAGAAACGGCACGCCGAAGGAGCGCCACAAGTCGATCGAAGCCGTCAGCTGACTGCGCTGCGACCGCTGCCTCGAGACCGATGCACAGCACCGAGCCGGCAATCAGCTCGTCTTCGGTGTCGTGACTGAGTTCGGCGGAGTCGAGGACAAGAGCCAGGGCCTCGCGCGGGCGATGCTGGACGAGACGCACCAGGGCCATGGTCTCGGCGTAGTCGCTCTTGTCCTGGGGCTGGTCGTCGACCGCGAACACCTCTTGCCCGTGCATCAGTTCGACGGCCTTCTGGAGGTTCCCTCGTGCAAGATGGATCAGCGCGAGCTGGGAATCCTTGAACGCCGGTCCGGACGGGAGACGGCCGATGTTGTCATCCCTGTCCAGCGCTTCGTCCCACCGACCAGCGAGATAGAGGTTGTAGACGGCATTGCTCTCGAGGATGCCCTCTATCCAGTGCTCGTTGACCATCAAGTGCCGTAACTCGGTCTGGATGGTGTCCGCGACCGCCACCACCTGGTCGGTGTCGTTGCGCAATCCGTGCACAAAGGTCAGGTGCATCGCCGCCATGGCCAGGTCCTCGGGTTCGGCGAGGTCGCGAGCGATCTTGAGCGCTGCCGCCGCCTCTTCGACCGCCTCGTCGAGCCGGCCCTCGTTGGCGGCGACCCCTCCCAGCATCGACCGAGCCTGCCCGATCGTCCGGGTGTCACCGGCTTTGGTCGCATGCTCCAGCGCCGCCTGGGCCGCCTCAGCGGTCTCAGCCGTGTGCGCGTAGCCGCGCAGCATCATCGCGTGCGAGATGTAAACCTGGCCAAGAGTTCGGTCGTCACCGGCTGACACCAGACGCCGCGCTCGCTGCAGGTCCGCCATCGCGCCCGCGAGGTCGTCGGTCAGTCCGCGCAGTGTGCCACGCATCAGCAGGGCCGCGAGCGTGCCGACCTCGGTGTCGCGATCAGTTACCGCCGCGTCGAGCAAGGCGAGAGCCTCGACATGCCGGCCGGCGCCGCTCAGCAGCGAGGCCGCCCGCTCGGCGAGCACCAGGCGCTGCGGCACCCGGTCATCGGCCAGGTCCGACAGCCTCCACAAGGACGACGCAACGGAGAACCAGTGCCCGGCCTCCGCGAACGCGTACTCCTTCTCGGCGGCACGGGCCGCCATCAGAGCCCAACTGAACGCTGCGTCTCGCTCGCCAGCGCGATGAAACTGCTCAGCGACCTCGGCGAGCTTCGCTGCAGTGGCCTCGCCGCTCATGCGGCCCGCCAGATGCTTCGCGAGTCGCGTATGCAGGTCGCGACGTTCCGATGACAGCAACTGGTCGTACGCGACCTCGGCGATCACTGGGTGCCGTGCGGCGCAGCCAACCTCCGAGTCGCGGATCACCAGACCGGAGTCACAGGCCTCTCGGACGGCGTCGGCGGCAGCGTCGGCCGCCGCCAGAAGGTCATCGTCATCGAGAGCGCGGGCCAGTGAGCCAGTGGCCGCGACGACTGCGCGGGCCGTCGGCGAGAGTGCCTGCAGACGCGCGAGCAGTAGCTGGCGCAACGAAGCCGGGACAGTCAGGTCTCCGCGGATTAGTTCGACGTTCAGGTACGGGTTGCCTACGCTGCGCCCGTAAACGGCAGCGACCGTCTCCGCCGTGCAGTCGGGTTGAAGACGGCGCAACTGCTGCAACGTCTCCTGCTCGGTCAGTCGGCGAAGCGGCAGATCGACGAACCCCGGGGTTCGAAGCATTTCCCCCAGCCAGGTCAGGCGGTCGTGATCGACAGCCTCGTCGCGCCATGTCAGCAGGACCAGCACCCGGCGCTCGGGCAGATTACGTGTCAGATGGGCAAGGAAGTCGAGCGTGGACCAATCGGCCCAGTGAACGTCCTCGACCAGGAGAACTGTGCCCTGTGCCGCGTCGTCGAGCGTCCGGCAAGGGTCTGCATCGACCATGCTCGGGCGGCAGCAGCCGACGGGAACTGGCTGGATGCTGCAGATTGGCTCGGCGCAGCCGTCACCATGGCGCCTAGGCCGCTGTAGGCGGTCGCACCGGACATCGGCGCGCAGGCGCCACGAAAGACCCGCACACCGCTACCAGACTTCTCGTCCAGAACTGTCCGGACGAGCAGTGTCTTCCCTATGCCCGCCTCGCCTCGAACCATCACGGCCGCTGAGCGCTCCGGCAGATCCGCGATCAATCCTCGCAGTACCGCAGCCTCGCCCCCACGTCCGACCAACAAGTCGGCCATACCCCATGATGCGCCCCCGTTCGTACTGTGGCCAGCGAGCCCTCACCCTCCGATCTCACCTCCGGCGCCGCAGCCCGACTTGGCGCACGCGACTGCAACTAAGGCGCTGCCGCTCCAAATGACAGCGGCATAAGGCGAACGACGGCAGATTTGCGCGCGGATGCCCGATGTCGGCGGCCCTCCTCATCTCGGACAGTCATTGGCAAGTCCAACTAACTGAGGAGCAAATTCCCATGGCCGTCAAGACCATCACCAGAATCGCCGCCATTGCCGCCACGATCGGCATCGCCGGCCTCCCGCTGGCCATCACCGCGCCGGCCAGCGCAATCACGAAACCTGAATCCGGTGCGAACGCACCATCGACCCGCCCCGCAGACAGTGGCCTCAACCTGGATCTGGCGCAGATCGGCGCCGGAACAGTCGGCGGGATCGCCGTCACCGGAGCCGGATTCGCCGCAGTCACTTGGCTGCGCCGGAAAACCGCTCAGTAATCCGACCAGGAAGAAGGCTCCAACCGCTCGCCGAGAGTGGCGTACGCACCCAGCCGCCTACCTTGGGGTTTCGGTGCGGAAGGACTCTCCTAGTTCGGGGCCTAGGCCGTAGTAGTGGCGGAAGTTGTAGATGAGGGGTGACCAGGCGGCTGGGTCGACGTGCGATGTTCCTGGTACGACGATCTCTTGGGCGGCGTGTACTCGGACGACCCGGGCTTGGGCGATCAGGAAGTTGCCTTTGGCATCTAGCTCTGAGTGTACGACTGTGGCCTCGAACTGGAGTTGGCATTCGGCTACTCGGGGTGGGGTGACGAGTTCGGAGGGGACTGGAGTCAGGCCGGATGCGGTGAACTTGGCGCGTTCGTGGCGAAAGCGGTCCTGTTTGTGGGACGGGACTGGGTGGGCGGCAGTCAACGGGGCCAGGCGTTCGACGGCTTTCCACTGCTCGGGTGACGGATAGTTGATCACTACCTCCGGCCTCGCACCCAGGTTAATCGCAGTCTGTCCCGAGATACCGACCCCAAGCACCACAACGTCGCCGAGCGCCCAGGCCGACGACATCGGGGCGAGGTTGACGGTGCCGTCCTCGTTCACGGTCGCGAGCAGTGCGACCGGGGTGCCGACGTACAGGATGGAAGGTTCGATCGTCAGATGAGTCACGTGAACCGACGCTAGACACGAGACCGTTCGGCACTCGCCTAACTGTGGGGGCGGGATGATGGGGGTATGACGGCCGAAGGTGAGGAGTTGGCGGGGTGGGCTCGGATGTTGGCCGATGGGACTCGGGCGACTGTTTGTCTGGCGTTGCTCGACGGGCGGGCGTGGACTGCCAGTGAGTTGGCCAGGTTGGCGAAAGTTTCGCGGCCGACAATCAGCGAACACCTGAATCAACTGGTCAGCGGCGGGTTGCTGACCGAGGTGCGGCAGGGGCGGCACCGGTACGTGAAGCTCGCCGGACCGGATACGGCCGAGTTACTTGAAGGTCTTGCCGCGTTGACACCGCGTCGTGAAGAAGTCGCGAACAGTTTGGCCGCCGTGAGCAAGCGGGACGCGTTCGCGCGGGCGCGCACCTGCTACGACCACCTCGCCGGCAAGCTCGGCGTCGCGCTCGCCGACGCGATGACGGAGCGTGGCCTGATCGACTGGTCGGACGGGATCGCGTTGACGCCGGAAGGCCAAGCCTGGTTGGAAGATCTCGGCATCGAGGTCGACGTACGACGCGGTCGGCCGGCCATCAGATCGTGTCTGGACGTGACCGAACGCCGGCCGCATCTCGCCGGCGCGGTCGGGGCCGCGTTGTGCAGGCACGCGCTGCGGAACGACTGGGTGACGCACATCCCGGGCGGTCGCGCGTTGAAGGTGTCGGGTTCGGTTCAAGCGTTCGGTTTGCCGGTGAGAGTTGTCAGAGAATTGCAGCCCGGCCCGCGTGAAACATAGAAGTAACACGCGTCCGGGAGGCGCTCGGCTCCGAAACCACCTAGCCTTCGGCCATGACTGAGTTCGAGCCCGGCACCGATCTGGTGTCCCGACTCCCTCTGCCCAGCCATGTTGTCGTCCTCGCGGATGGCAAGTGGCGTCGCGGCTGGCTGATCGGCCGCGACCATGAGGAATCGGGATGGACCGCTCTGGTGCAGTACGAGGGCGACGACGGCAACGAGCGGACGGAACGCCTACCGGCGGACCGGATCGCTCTCCCGGAGTCGAACGGCCCGACTGAACAAGCGTCCTAGGGAGGGAACGCGCAGTACGAAGGCCCCCGGGGTGATGAGTCACCGGGGGCCTTCGTTCGTAACGCTGCTTGGGCGCCTCAGAAGCATCGAGAACCCCGTCCCAGACCCTTCGGGCGGTCGGCCTGGGACGGGATCCTCAGTGGCGTTACACACGGTGTATCGCCGGTGACGGCCCGAGTGTTACAGAATCGCCAGAATTTTCTTGCAACCTGGTCACGACGTACGGCGACCCCGGTGCACGTCCCTGAACACCGGGGCCTGGATCGGCGGCCTCTCGAGCGACCGCCGCTCGTGCTTCCCAGGTGCCCCGACGGGCTACGGTCATGCACGCTCAGAAACGAACAGCCAGCAGCACGCGTCCGGTTTCCGAGCTGCGGATGTCCAGGGCCTTGATCTCGCTGCGCTGCAGCTTGGTAGTTGCCGCCGGCTTCACCGTCGTCCCGGGCGAGGACGTCCAGCTGGCGATCAGCTCGACCTTTCCGGACGTGTCCGTTACGTACAACTCGTACCCGCGGGCGCGCTCGCTCGGCGTCGCGAGTTCGTCGTACCGGCAGCTGATCTCGATCGTCGTACCCCACGGCTCCGGCACCAACCGGGCGTCCGCGGACAGCTTGCTGGACACCGTCTGGGCGAGTACGACGTAGTCGCCCTTCGGCTCGTCGCGGGTCAGCGGGACGATGATCAGCGCACCGATGACAGCGGCCGCGACGGCGATCCCGGTCGTCAGCGCGCCGAACCGGATCCGCTGCCTGCGCCGGTCGCGCTGGACGTTCCGGACCAGACCGGGCAGCAGATTCGGCGGATCCGCCGTGATGGTGGCCAGCGCCCGGTCGGCCGGCAAGGCCGCCAGCACCCCGGGGATGCCGGCCAGCGACGCAACGCCGGCCGAGCACTCCTCACAGGTGTGCAGATGCTCCTCGTACACGCGCCGGTCCTTCGCCGACAGCGCGCCGAGCAGGTAGGCCGCGTCCCATTCCCGGTACGGGTCGCTCACTGGCTCGTCACCCCCTTCTCCTGCAGCGCGAGCTTCAACGCCCGCAGCCCGTAGTGCAGCCGCGATTTCACGGTGCCCGACGGGATGTCCAGCTCCTCGGCGATGTCGGTGACCGTACGGCGTCCGTAGTACGCACGAACGATCACCTGCCGATGTTCCTCCGACAGCTGAGCCAGCGACTCAGCTACCAGCCACGCATCCAGTACGGCGTTCGCGTGGTCGGCGCTCGGGTTCTCCGGGAGGTCGTCGCTGGCGACCTCCCGGCTGACCCGGGCGCTGCGCCGGTCGTCGATGACGAGGTTGCGCGCCACCGTGAACAACCACGCCCGCGCCCCCGCCTCGTCCTCGGCCAAGATGTTCGGCCGCCGCCAGGCCCGCAGCAGGGTCTCCTGGACCACGTCCTCCGCCAGCCGGTCGTCGCCGGTCAGCCGGACGACGAACCGCCACAGCGCAGGAGCGTGCACATCGTGCAGCTCACGCAGTAGCGTCGCCCGGTCGTCGGCCATCGGCGCTCCTGCTCTGTGGGACTGCGGGTCTGACATCGGGTTACTTGGTCGCTGCCTGCACCGGTGTTCTCGCGGCCCGCTGCACCGACCAGGCGCCGTTGCCCAGGAAAGCGATCAGCAGGAAGGCGAAGCAGAACAAGGCCGCCTTCTCGCCACCATTCTGCACGGGCAGCAAAGCACCCGCCTGGTGCACGCTGAAATACGCGTAGGCCATCGATCCGGAGCACAGCAGCGCGGCGTACCGGGTGCCGAGCCCGATCATCACCAGCGCACCGCCGACCGTCTGGATCAACGACGCCCACCAGGACGGCCAGACGAACGCGCTGACCTGTTCGGTCCCGAGGACGCCGAACAGCGCGGCCGCGCCGTGGGTGGCGAACAGGAACCCGACGACGATCCGGAAGACGGCGATCACTTCTTTTTGAAAACGCTCGAGCACCTGCACAGGGCCTCACTCCTCGCGGTGTGGATGGGTCTTGTGCCTGGTTCGAACGATTGAACGCTCTACTTGGTTCAACGCTGAGTGATTTGAAGATCACATTCCGAATCGGTTGCCTTTCGGGTGGCGAATTGGTACCCCCGGGCCGCGACGGTCAGACCGGCGCCCCAGACGACGTACGCCGGGACCGCGACCCAGAAGAAGCTTTCCGGGAGGCCGACATCGTCGTACGCGGGCTCGCCCTGGACCACGTTCACGATCATCTGGAGCAGCCCGACGGTGAAGTACGCCGTGATGCCGGCGCCGATCGTGTAGCCGGGGAGCAGCAGGAGCCAGCGCGGGAAGTACCGGCCGATGCGGTGCACGAGGAGGAACGGGAGGACCGTTCCCGCGAGGACGAAGCCGCCTTCGAACAGGACGATCGACAGGTTGCCGCCGTACGGCACCTTCTCGAAACCGACGGCTGCCTGCGCCGCCAGCCTGGTCAAGCACCCGACGGCCGCGAGGCACGCGCCCGCGGTTGAGACCCACGGCGGCCAGGGCTTGGCTTCGGGCTGATGGGAATTGGCGAGGCGGCCGAGCAGTACGGTGCCGGCGACCGCGCCGAGTCGGCTGAGCATCCCGGGTACGTCGATCGGGATGCCGAGGCCTGGCAGGACGGTGGCGACCAGGTCGAGCAGGATGAACCCGGCCGCGGCGAGCCAGCCCGCGGCGAGCGCCCAGAGCAACCGCGGCCGGATCCGGATCACGGCGAGGGCGGTGACCAGACAGCCGATCACCGAGACCCAGTTCGGGATCAGCAGATCGTCTCCGGGCAGCTTCCACTCGGGTGCGTGACCGGTCGCGAACCAGATCCGCAGACCGCCGTACGCAACCGCCCACACCACAACCGCTCGCCTCATAAGGCCAGTCTGTGGAGCCTCGGTCGCGCTCGGATCACCCGCGCGAGGGATCGGCCTCCACCGTCAGCGTGAACCGTGCAGTTCTTGCAGGATGCGGAGGAAGGTCTTGCGGTCCGCCGGTGCGAGCGTGGTGAGGACTTGTTCCTCCTGCGCCTGGATTTCCTTGCGGACGGTACGGCGTACCTTGCGGCCCTGGGGTGTGATCGAGAGCAGGCGGACGCGGCGGTCGGCGGGGTCCGGGGTGCGCTCGATCAGCCCGGCCCGCTGGAGTTCGTCGAGGGTGCCGATGATGCGGGACTTGTCCGCACCGATCGCCTCGGCGAGCGCGGCCTGGGTCCGGACCGGGGTGTCGTCGAGCGCGGTGAGCACCGAGTAGCCCCACATCGAGACCTCGTGCGCGGCGAGCACGGGCAGTTCGAGCGCGATCAGTTCCCGCACCAGCGGATACAGCATCGCGGCGAGGTCGGGGCGCTCCGTTGCCATGCCCGGAAAGGTAGCACTGGCGCAATCATATGCTGGCGCTTACGATAAGCCCATGCCTACTATTGATTACGTTCAGCTCGACGCCGAAGCCGTCCGGGCCAGCATCGAGCTCGTCTCGTCCGCGACCACTGACGACCTGTCCAAGCCGACCCCGTGTCGCGCCTGGACCCTGTACGGGCTGCTCGCCCACATGGCCACCCAGCACTACGGCTTCGCGGCTGCCTCTCGCGGCGAGTCCGACCCGGCGATCTGGAAGGTCCGCGATCTCGGCGACGACCCGGTGAAGGCGTACGTCGAATCCGCCGAGCATGTCCTGGACGCGTTCGCGCAGCCGGGTGTCGCGGAGCGGACGTTCACGCTCGCCGAGTTCGGGCCGGACGCCGCGTTCCCTGGCGCCCAGGCGATCAGCTTCCATTTCATCGACTACGTGGTCCACAGCTGGGACGTCGCCAAGTCGCTCGGTACGGCGGTGACCTTCGCCCCTGCCACGCTCGAGGCGGCGCAGGACGTGGCCCAGGTCGTGCCCACGGGCGAGGTCCGCCTCACCCCGGGTGCGCCGTTCGCGCCCGACGTACCGTGGTCCGGCGAGAACACCCTCGACCACATCGTCGCCCACCTCGGCCGCAACCCCACCTGGCCCAACTGAGCGGGAAGCTCGTTCCCCAACCGCCCCAACACCCGGAACAACACTGCCCCTGCGCTGGACTTGAGCGTATCTTCAGAGGATGGCGTCGAGACCGTTGCCGCAGCGCGTTGCTCGCGCGGTCGGTGAAAGCTCGCTCTCTGAGCGCGTGGCCCGTGCTCAGGAGCTGGCTTATGCGCCGTTGATCGACTGGGTACGCCGCAGTCCGTTGCACACCGACGTACTCGGTCATTCGATCCATCCCTCGCTCACCGACGTGACCACCGGGTGCTGGCTCGGCACCACCCTCCTCGACCTGGCCGGTGGATCCCAGTCGCGTCGCGGTGCGGGGCTCCTCGCCGGGTTCGGCGTACTGGCGTCCGTGCCGACGGCGATCGCAGGCGCCGCCGACTGGGCCGACCTGTCGGGCGCCGAACGCCGGATCGGCGCGATCCACGCGCTCGGCGCCGACACTGCGATAGTCCTCTTCGCCAGCTCGGTCGTCGCACGTCTGCGCGGCAAGCACCGGACCGGCACGAAGCTTGCCCTGGCAGGGAACCTGGTCATAGCCGGTGCCGGCTTCCTCGGCGGGCATCTGGCTCTGAACCGCGGAACCGCTCGCCGCGATTCCTTTGCTGAGAGCAACTAACCCCGGCGCTGCGGTCCGACGCAGAAGCTCACCGCCAGCTGGAAACCTGTACGTCGCTGACGTGGCCGAACCCTTCGCCGGTCGCCCGGAGCACCTGCTCGCGGGGCAGCACATCGCAGCGATCGGCCCACTCCTGCCACTGTGCCGACATCGCCTGTACCCGATCCGGATGGTCCGCACTCAGATCCGTCAGCTCGGTGCGGTCCGAGGCCAGGTCGTACAACTCCCAGTCTCCCGGGTACCTGCGGACGAGCTTCCACGCGCCGATCCGGACGGCGGCGTTCCCCTCGTGCTCGAAGTACAGCGGGTGCTCCGGCGTCGGCGTACCCCGCCACGAGTCCAGCATGCTCCGCCCTTCGAGTGGCAGCACATCGCGGGGATAACTGGCCCCGGTGATCTCGAGTACGGTCGCCAGTACGTCTGGCAGCTGATGCGGATCATGATCGGTACCGCAGTGCAGCTCGCCACCGGGCCAGTGCACGATCATCGGAGTCGCGATACCGCCCTCGTGCACCCAGTGCTTGTACTCCCGGAACGGGGTGTTGGACAGGTTCGCCCAAGGCTTGCCGTACGACGCGAACGTCTCAGGGCCACCAGGCGTGACAGTGGTGTCGTTGCCACGCCGTACCCGACGCCCGTCGCGCGTCCGGGCTGGGGTGTGGATGGGGCGACGTGACAGCTCATCCACCCAGCCAGTCGGGATCTCCTCCGCACAGCCGCCGTTGTCGGACAGGAACATGATCACTGTGTCGTCCAGCTGACCGGTCCGGGTCAGTGCCTCGACCAGGGTGCCCACTGCGGCATCCATCAGCTCGACCTGTGCGGCGTACACCTCCATCCGCCGCTCCTGCCAGTCGGTGTCAGCGGTCTCCGCCCACGGCACCACCTCGGCGTCCCGCTCGCTGAGCGGCCAACTGCCGTCGATCAGCCCGGACTCGATCTGTCGCCGGTATCGCCGCTGCCGCAGGACGTCCCAGCCCTCGCGGTACCGGCCGCGGGTGCGAGCGACCGCCTCCGGCGGCGCGTGCAACGGCCAGTGCGGCGCATTGAACGGCAGGTAGAGGAAGAAGGGATCGGTGCTGGCCTGGGAGTGTTCGGTGACGAACGCGGCAGCGCGTCGGCCGAGCTCGTCGGTGAGGTAGAAGTCCTCGGGCAACTCCCCGACCGGCTCGGTGCCGCACGTCAGCGTCGCCGGATCGTAGTAGCTGGCTGCGCCGGCGATGATCCCCCAGAACGAGTCGAAGCCGCGCTGGGTCGGCCAATGCCCGTCCGGCGAGTGCAGGCTCCCGGTGAGGTGCCACTTGCCGCGGATGGCCGTCGTGTACCCGGCCGCGCCCAGCACCTCTGCCATCGTGGCACACCGGTCGTTGATCGTGCCCGGATAGCCCAGCGGTCGGTCGTCTTCGACCAGTACGCCGATGCCGGTCTGATGCGGATGGAGCCCGGTGAGCAGTGATGCGCGTGCGGGAGAGCAGCGCGCGGTGTTGTAGAACTGCGACATCCGAACACCACCGGCCGCCAGCGCATCCAGGTTAGGTGTGTCGATCTCACCGCCGTAGCAGCCGAGGTCTGAGTAGCCCATGTCGTCGACCATGATCAACACGATGTTGGGGCGGGTGCTCGGCACGTTCCTCCGCGTCGGTTCGAGTAGTGAGGCGTCAGGCGTCGACCGTGGGCTGCAACTCGGCCAGCTCGACCCAGCGGTGCTGCTGCCGGGCGCGTTCGGCGGCGAAGACCAAGAGGTGGCCGTTGACCGAGTCAGCGAGCTGCGTGCTCGACACGCTGGCCGGCTCCCCGCGTACGACTCGGACGAAGTCCGCCACCAGACGATGATCGCCACCGCCGTGCATGTCGTTGGTCACCGACGTGGTGATGATCTCCTCGTCGAACGAAGCAGCTCCGTCCGTGCGAATGCGACGTACCCGAAGCGTCCCGTCCTCCAACGCCCCGGAGATCTCACCGGTGGTCCCGACGACGTGCAGCGTGCGGCTCGACGCCGGTGTGTTGGTCGCCAGCGCGAAGGACCCGATGACACCGTCGGCGAACTCGACGCTCACAGTCTGGCGATCGAGTACGTCGTTGTCGGCGTGCCAGACGCACCGGCCGTAGCGGTTGTCGGTGCGCAACGACTCGAGCTTCTGGTCCAGGTCGAGATCAGGGCTCAGGTGCTCGGCCTGCTCCCAGATGTATTCCGGCCACTTGTTCAGGTCGACGTACAGCCGCTGTGCCGAGTACGAGCACGTCGCCTCGATCGAGCAGTCGGACAGGCACCGGGTGCCTGCTCCCTGCGGTGCACGTTCCGGTACGAACATCCCACGGGATCCCGAGCTGGCGACGCGGGCCGGGGCCGCGGCGTTGCACAGCCAGGTCATGAGATCCAGGTCGTGGCAGCACTTGGCGAGGAGCATCGACGAACCCGACTGCTCGGAGTTGCCCCAGCGACCACGCACGAACGCCATCGACATGTGGTCGTAGCTGACGTGCTCGGCCATCTCGATGCTCAAGGGCTCACCGATCTCGCCGGCGACGATGCGGCGCTTGGCCTCGCTGTAGAACGGTGCGTAGCGCAGCACGTGACAGATCATCAAGGTCCGTCCGGACGTCCGCTGCGCCTGTGCCAAGGCCATGAGCTCCGGCGCGCTCTGTGCGATCGGCTTCTCCAACAGCACGTCGTACCCGGCGGCGAGCAGGTGGATGGCGGTCGGCACGTGATCCTGGTCCATCGTGGCGTCGATCGCCACCTCCGCGACCGCGCCCGCGTCCGGAAGGTCGGTCAGCGACGAGTACCGGGCCGCCTGGGGGATGCTGAACTCGGTACCCCACCGCTCGCGACGCGTCGGATCAGGCTCGACGATCGCGGTGATCGCCAGCGCGTCGGGCGCGACCTGCGCGTAGCGCGAGTAGAGCACCCCGCGATGCCCGGCGCCGACGAGCACAGCGCGCACCGGCGCGGACGGACGGGGATCGGTGGACAGAACTGTCTGCATCTATCGCTGTCTTTCTCTCGGCCGGCTGGTCAAGCGGTCGTGATCCGGTGGACCTCGACGTACCCCTTTCGGCCGACGACCAGCCACTTGTCGGAGACGTCGGCGAGGGCTACTCCTTGCAGGCTCGGCGAGCACGGCGCACCGGTGCGGTCCACCGCGATCGTCCCCACGAGGTAGTAGTCGTTCTTGTCGGTTTGCTGCGTGTCGCCGAGGAGGCCCCAGATGTACGGCCCAACGCCGTACGCCGCCCTGAACTCCAGGCCCTTGGGCCGATGCTTCCCCTTTGTGGGCGAGCCTTGGGGCAAGGCCTGGGTGACGAAGCCGTTCGGACCCTTGGCCCACCAGGCGACCCCGCCGTCCCAGACGAGCAACGGCGGATCGCTCGCCACCACGTTCGGCACAGTGTCGGTATCGAGAACGAGTACCGCGCCATCGGACAACCGGATCACGTCGATATCGGTGCGGTCCGCGTGTTGCAGCACGGTGTGGTCCCCGGCCGTTCCCTTGTGTTCGTACGGTCCGCGCGACTGATGCGTACCTGACCAGCGCGTCTTTCCGGTCCGCGCGTCCCGGACCTCCAGGTGCCAGGACGCCGCCGTCCGCCTCGCGACGACGACCGAGTTCCCGTCACCCGAGACTCCGACGACATCTGCGGCACGCCACAGCTCGGCGCCGGTCTTGGTGTCGAGCGCGATCGTGGTCGGTGACTGGGCCCTGTTCGGCCAGCCGGGGCCGAACGGCGTGCTGACGGTCGCGAGCACGACGGACTCGGCCACCGCCGTGACCATCGTGCGCTCAGTGGACGGGGTCGCAACGGCCCGAAAACCCCAGACCGGATCGCCCGTCCGTACGTCGACACCGACGACCCCGCTGGTCGTCGTACCCCTAGGCGCAGACGCAACCGATACCGGCAGGACGTCCCCGGCAACCCGCACCGCCGGCCGCTGAACCATCGTCGCCGTGATACCCAGAACTCCTGGGCCGACGACACAAACCCAGACGGTCCCCCACTCCGGCACCGCCAGCGGTTTGTTGCCGTCGATCACCCACTTCCGCGCACCGTCTGCTGCGTTGAAGCAGCAGACCCGGGCGTTCTCCGTTCCCGTGCCGTCGGCCACCACGATGGCATCCCCCACCACCCGCACCCGCCCAGGCATAGCCGCCCCCGGTGTCACCACCTGCTCTTGCCAAACCTTCTCAAGCCTCAACTTCGGCGCGGCCTTGTCCGCGGTCTCCCCACACGCAACAAGCAGGGGCACAGAGGCGGCACCAAGAAGGACAGCCCGACGGCGTACAAGCACCACCCGACCGTAACAAGCCAACGGCGCAGCCCAGGTGGCCCATCGAAACCGCGTCCGAATGGCCCAGCGATCGCGGGCCGCAGCTGCCTACGGTCGAGGAGTACCGTCACAACGACCACTGCGAAGGATCTTCAATGCGTGCCATCACTGTCCGGGACCGCGAGGCCGATGGCTACGGGCTGTCCCTGACCGAGCTGCCCCACCCCCGAGCCGCCGAGAACGACGTCATCGTGGAGGTCCACGCCGCCGGCTTCCTCCGAGGCGAGCCGGACTGGCCCGGGACCTGGACTGACCGCGCCGGCCGTGACCGCACGCCAAGTGTCCTCGGCCACGAGGTGTCCGGAGTGGTCATCGAGCTCGGCTACGGTACGACGGGTCTCACGGTCGGCCAGCGGGTCTTCGGGCTGACCGACTGGGCCCGCAACGGTTCGCTCGCCGAGTACACCGCTGTGGAAGCTCGCAATCTGGCTCCGCTCCCCGCCGACGTCGACCACGTCACCGCGGCCGCTCTGGTGATGCCGGGTCTGACGGCCTGGCAGGCGCTGTTCGACCACGCTCACCTGCAAGCAGGCCAAACCGTCCTTATCCACGGCGCCGGCGGTTCCGTTGGGTCGGTCGCCGTACAACTGGCCCGCGAGACCGGTGCCCACATCATCGGCACCGGCCGGGCCGCCGACCGGGACCTGGCCGGCACCCTGGGCGCCCACGAGTTCCTCGACCTGGACAGCGACCGCCTCGAGGACGCCGGCGAGGTCGACGTGGTGTTCGACGTGATCGGCGGCGAGATTCGCGACCGCTCCACCGCGCTGTTGCGCCCCGGCGGCACCCTCGTCACTGTCGCCGACCCGCCGACCGTCGACCCTCGCAACGGCAGAGCAATCTTCTTCGTCGTCGAGCCCCACCGCGAACAGACGGCTCAGTTGGCTGCTCGCGTCCGCGATGGCCGACTCAAACCGCTCGTAACGGATGTCCAAGACTTGGCTGCCGTCCCCGCCGCGTTCGCAGAGCACACGCGCGGCAGGATCATCATCACGGTGAAGCCGCCCCTGCACTGAGGCGCCGAAGGCTGCTCTCGAGGACCAGAGACAGCCAACCGGCGAGCTGGGGATGTGTGGGGTGTTGCCAGAGTCCGTAAGGCCCGCGCAGCGTCTCCAGGTAGTCGACCAGGCCACGGATCTGACGGTCCTGCGGCGAGACGCCGCAACGGGAGGCGAGGTCGAGCAGGAAGGCTAGGTCGTGCGTGGCATAGAACGTGACCTGTCCCATCGCTCGTTCGAGCCCGACCAGACGCGAAACCTCCCAACCGAGGGTCGACGCATCCCGGGTCTCCCGTGCGAGAAGGTGATCGACGCCGATCCGGGCGGCGTCGGATCGCCGTCGCTCGGAGTGCATCGCCAGGCAGGCGACAGCACCGGTCGTCGCCGATCGGCAACCAAGCCCGCGGGTCAGCCGGCGGTACTCCTTCTCGGGCGGCGTCGGCCGGCCCGCCTGCCCGAGGTCGGCCTTCGGGCCGGACGGCCAGGATCCGTCCTGGAGACGTACACCGAGCAGCCACTCGTAGGCGCGCTCGGAACGGGGATCGGTGGCGAAGCCGGCGGCGGCGATGCCGCGCAGCGGTACGACGGTGTGCATGGTGATGAAGCGAGGACCTTCGGCGGAGCCAGGGGTGGTTGGCGGAATCGACCACGAGCCATCGGGCTGTTGGGCGCCGAAGATCTTCTCGACCGCAGCCGCCGTGGCAGGCCCGCGGTACCCGAGGAAGGCCAGTTGGCAGAGCAGATAGCCCGCGACGTACGGCTGGGTTTCGGCTGTTGCCAGTCGCGCTACGAGTGCATCGATCTCCGCGCTCCGATCGATCTCAGTGCGCCACGCGGTGACCTCAGCATCGTCATCGGCGGCCCCCTCCAGTTCCCGGGCGGCTCGCCACCGCAGCGATGGGGACGGGTCTCCGAGCAGTAGAGTGCCGAGGTTCATGGCAGCACCCCGAGAACG
This sequence comes from Kribbella sp. VKM Ac-2569, assembly GCF_004216905.1. Lineage (GTDB taxonomy): Bacteria > Actinomycetota > Actinomycetes > Propionibacteriales > Kribbellaceae > Kribbella. The sequence continues at coordinate 188,411 of NZ_SGXJ01000008.1, read as the reverse complement.
TGCGGCGCGGTGGCGGTGTCGGCCTCGACGAGCGCGTCGGGTGGACCCTCGAAGACGATTCGGCCGCCGTCCGGGCCCGCGCCAGGGCCGAGTTCGATGAGCCAGTCGCAGGCGGCGAGGAACGCCGGATCGTGCTCGACGACCAGCACACTGTTGCCAGCAGCAACGAGCGTGTCAAGTGTGCGAACGAGCACTGCGACGTCGGTGGCATGAAGCCCGACGGTCGGTTCATCCAGCACGTACAGGGCGGGTGTCTTCGTCGTACGGGCGAATTCTTTGGCGAGCTTGAGCCGCTGTGCCTCGCCACCGGACAGACTCCAGCCCGGCTGGCGTACGACGAGATAGCCGAGCCCGAGCGCGACGGCGGCTTCACCGACTCGCCGTACCGCGTCGAGGTCGCCCCACTCGTCGACCAGTTCGTCGATGGTGAGGTCTTCGATGTCGGCGAGGCTGCGGCCACGGTGGAGCAGCGTGGCGACCTCGCGGCGGTACCCGGATCCGGCACAGGCCTCGCAGGTCTGAGGAATCGACGGCAGGAAAGACATGTCCTGCTGCCAGGCCCCTTTGCCCTTGCAAGCGTCGCAGCGATAGGCCAGATCCTTGATCGTGATGCCTTGCTCCGTTGCTGCCTCGGTGCCGGCGAACTCCTTCCGGACGGCGCCGATGAGCCCGAGAAACATCCCCGGTGACGTGATCTCGGCGCGGGACTGGTCAGCCACAACCGTTCGCCTGGGTGCACCGGAGATGGCGTCATGATCGCCCGGGCGGACGCGGATCACGCCACTGCCAGAGATGTTGGTCTTGGGCCGGGTCAGGCCCAGTGCAATGGTGTCGACGACGAGCGAGGACTTACCCGACCCGGACATCCCGCAGACTCCGGCCAGCACGCCGAGCGGAACGCGGACGTCGAGCCCGTCGAGATTGTTCTCCCGCGCTCCGGTGACCTGCATCCAGCCTGTCGGCTCCCGACGGCCGTCGCGGCGCGTGGCTGGGACATTTCCGTCCAGAACCGCTCGCGTCACGGACTGCGGGCTGTCCAGTCCGACCAAGCGACCGCCCGACCGTCCGGGACCAGGGCCGATCTCGATGACGTCGTCCGCCGCGCGGATGAGAATCGGGTCGTGCTCGACGGCGATGACGGTGTTGCCCGCGGCCCGCAACTCGGTCAGCGTCCTTGCCAGGGTGGTCACCTCCGAGGGATGCAGGCCCCTCGAGGGTTCGTCGAGCGTTACCGTCATCCCGACAAGTCCGGCCCCGAGCACCGACGCCAACTTGATGCGTTGCGCTTCACCGGCCGATAGCGTCCAGGTCGCCCGGTTCAGGTCGAGGTAGCCCAGCCCGACGGCATGGAGGAAGCCGAGCCGGCGCAGCGCGATGCTCCGGGCGTCTGCCGCTTGTCGATCCTCAGGTTCGTCCATCGAGGTCAGGACGGACTCGAGGTCGGCGAGCGAGGTCGAGAAGAGTTCATCCCGTCCGCGTCCCTCGATGCGGATTGCCAGGTACGGCGAACGGAGCCGCCGACCACCACACTCCCGGCACGGGAACACGGTCGAGTCCTTGCCCCCGACATCGTTCGCGGCCCACGAATTCAACCCGCGCCAGAACGCGTCGCCGTACAGCACGGCGTGTTGGGCCTCGTCACTCAACGCCTTCCAGGGGGTGCGGTCCAGGTCGAACCGGTAGCGCTCGGCCAGCGACCGCATCGGCGGCTCCTCGCCGCGGGTTGTGCCGAACCAGGCCAGACTGCCGCCGAAGACGCCGCCGAGGATGGGCACATCCGGATCCACGATCAGGTTGGGGAAGTCGAACTCGTGCTCGACTCCGAGGCCCAGGCACTGCGGACAGGTCGACACCGGTGACCCCACCAGATGTCGCGGCTCGATCGGTACGGCGCTGGTCCCGCAGTCGTCGCACATCCACGGCGCTTCCGGCTTCGGGGACGTCCGGCGTACCGAACCTGCGCCGCAGGCCAGGCAAGTGCGGACACCGGCCCGCGCGATGATCACAGCGAGCAGACGATCGAGGTCGCCGGACCGGCCAATGGTCACCCGGTCCCAGACGTCGACGCCCGGCCCACGCGCGTCGAGGACCCGGCCGGACGGGTCGATATTCATCGTCGGGCCCAGACCGGTCAGCGAGTCGACCGGAGCCTCCGGTCCCTCGCGGACCGACTGGCGCTCGTAGACCGACAGGCACTCGAGCAGCCGCCGGTTCGCCTCCGACTCGACGACGTCGTGGACCAACGACGACTTGCCCGAACCCGATACGCCCGTGACGACAGTGAATCGGCCCTTGGCGAAGTCGACGTCGACGCCTTGCAGGTTGTGGGCGCGAGCGCCGCGTACGCGGATAGCATTGCTGGAGCGTCGATCGGTGCGCGGCTCGGTGCGCGGATGCACCCTCGGCCGCTTCTCGGCAACAGGTGGCCCGCAGTGCTGCAGCCGTCCGCCATCGGGACCGCCTCCCGGGCCCAGATCGATGCACCAGTCAGCGGCGGCGATCACGTCGGGCTGGTGCTCGACGACGACCACAGTGCAGCCGTTGTCCGTCAGCCGGTCGAGCACCGCGAGCAACCGATCGAGGTCGCCAGGGTGCAGACCTGTCGTGGGCTCGTCGAGCAGCACCAGGTCGCCGGTCCGAGCTTTGGCCACCTCGCGGGCCAGCCGCACGCGTTGGGCCTCTCCACCGGAAAGGCTCGGCGACGGTTGTCCGAGCGTCAGATAACCGAGCCCGACCTCCTGCAAAGACTGCAGGATGCTCGTGACCGACGGGTGCTCGGCGAACGCCGCGTTGGCCTCGTCGACGCTGAGTGCCAACACATCGGCGATCGACCGACCCGCCGACGTCGCTTCGAGAACCTCGGATCGATAGCGCTGACCGTCGCAGGCCTCGCACGGAACCCAGATCGGCGCCAGAAAGCTCATGCCGATCGCGACCGAGCCCATCCCCTCGCAGTCCGGGCACGCGCCCTCTGCCCGGTTGAAGGTGAAGTCCGTGGCGGGGCGTCCGGTCTCGTTCGCGAAAACCTCGCGGATCCGATCGAACACCTTGGTGTACGTCGCCGGATTCGAGCGGGGGTTCTTGCCCAGCGGCGCCTGATCCACCGCACGAGCCCGTATCACCGGTGCGTCGAACGTCGCGCACCCGACAGGACCACGCTCGCGCAGGGACGCCAGCAGTACGTCGTGGCTCAGGGTGGTCTTGCCTGCTCCTGACGGCCCGGTGATCACCGTCAGCGATCCGAGCGGGATCTCGCAGCCGACGTTCCGGAGGTTACGCAGGCTCGCCCCTGCAACGCTGATCCGGTCGTCGGATACCGGGCGCCGCGAACGTTGCCGACGAGCCCCAGCGGAGAAGCTGATGCCCGACGCCGTGCCGGCCCGCCACAGCTCTGCAGGCGGGCCCTGAAACACCAGTCGTCCTCCAGCGTCGCCGCCGCCAGGTCCGATTTCCACGACATCGTCCGCCATCGCGACGGCAACCGGGTCGTGTTCGACCATCAGCACCGGGCCGGGAAGGCCGGCGATGGCGTCGAGCAGTCGTCTGAGATCGCTGTGATGCAACCCGATGGTCGGTTCGTCGAGGACGTGCAGCAGGTCTTCGAGACGCCCCGAAAGCACGACGGCGAGCCGGGTACGTTGCGCCTCACCACGCGACAGCGTCGGCATCGACCGGTCGAGGGCGAGGTAACCAAGGCCCAACTGATGCAACGGACGCAGGCGTCGCAGCAACTCGTCCTGGAGGCGTCGCGACCCCTCTGGGAGTCGCTGCACGAATTCGAGGACCTCGGTCACCGATCGACCGAGCAGCTCCTGGAACGTGAGGCCGGCGATGCGATGCGACGAGGTGTCGTTGTCACCACGGAAGGCCGATGGTGCGAGTGGCCGGACCCACGCGCCGCATTGCGGGCAGATCGGCGCCCGCAATACCGGCGTACCACCGAGCAGCACCTCGGGTCTGCCCAACGCGTCAGCCCGTTCCAACGCGGCCCGGACCTCGGCCGGCGACAGGCCCTGCTGAAGGGTCGCCACTCGAACGACGACGTCGTGAGGCCGCGCCGGGTCGAGGTGGGGAACACGACTCCGCGAGGTCGCTGCCCACGGGCGGCCGTCCACCCTCACCTGGGCGAACTCTCCTCGCACGCCGGCCAGCAGGCGCTCGTGACTTCCGACCAGACCTCGCACGATCGCCACATCAACGTCGAGCTCGTCGTTGCGAGCGAGCAGGTCCAGCGCAACGGCGAGGCGCTCCTCGGCAGACAGGGCCCGGACCGACACGTGACAATCGGGGCATTCGACCTCGGCAAACCGCGAGTACAGGATCCGCAAGAACGGATGCAACCCGACCGACGTCGCCAGGGTCGACAACGGATTCCGATTGAGCACGTTCTGAGCAACCGCTACCGCCGGACCCAGTCCCGCAATGTGCCGGACCTGCGCAGCAGGAACCCGCGCCCGGTTCCCGCCAAGCGCCAACGACTCGACGAACCGCCGACGAGCCTCGGTATAAACCACATCGAACGCCAACGACGACTTACCCGACCCCGACACCCCAACAACCGCAGTCAGCCCCGGCCCGAACGACACATCAACATCCCGCAAATTGTGCGCACCCGCACCCCGCACCTCGAGAACCCGCCCGCGAGCACGCCCGAGCGCACCGTCTCCCGCACCTCGGCGATCCACCCCACCATCCTCGCAGGGCCCCGCCGCCGGACCCGCGCCCCGGCGCCTCACGTCCCCCGCGTCGACCGGCGCGAACACCAGGCAGCCGATCTGATCATGGCGCTGCAGAGGTTCCACAGCACACCATGGAGCCATGGACAGGACGTCGGTGCACGAGGAACTCGAGCGGGTTCGTGCCGATTTCCGCCGCCTGGTCGAGTCGGCGGATGACGAGGTACTGCGGAGGCCGTCGAACGGCACGCGGTGGAACAACCGCCAACTGCTGTTTCACATGCTGCTGGGCTACTTGATCATCCGCGCGCTGCTTCGGCTGGTTCGTGTCTTCGGTCGGCTGCCCCGCGGAGCAAGTCGCACATACGCGCGATTGCTGAATGCAGGAACCCGACCGTTCGATGAGATCAACTTCCTCGGTTCGTACGCCGCCGGCCGCACAGTCAGCCCGGCTCGCATGGTCGTGATGTTCGACCACGTCGTCGACAAGCTTCACCGACGGCTCGACGCCGAAACCGATGCAGACCTGGCACGGGGCATGCACTACCCGACCCGATGGGATCCGTTCTTCAAGGACTACATGACGCTGGCTGACGTCTATCACTTCCCGACCCAGCACTACGACTTCCACCGCGAGCAGCTCGCGCTGGGCTGAGGTCAGCAGCAGGTTTTTCAGGTAGGCCTGGAGGTCGGACGGTGCCGTGGCCGCGCCGTCGCGATCGGCTCGGTAGAGGACGGTCTTGCCTTCGCGGCCGGAGGTGACGATGCCGCCGCGACGGACCGGAGTACGGTGATGACCTGGCCTCGCTGCTGCTCATGCCGCCCCCAGGCGCGCTCCTCGCCGGCCTGGCCCTCGCCTGGGCCGCCCGTCCGGCACAGGCACCACAGGCCTGACCGCCAGCACGGACAACTCGATCGGACTCCACGGAAGGATGCCCGCCATGCTTGCGCTCAGGGCGGCCCGGCTCTTCGACGGGCACAACGCGGCTTTGATCAGCGATGCCACCGTGCTCGTCGCGGAGGGCCGTATTCTCGCCGTACGCAGCGGAGGAGGCACGCCCGATCGGGCCGAGGTCGTCGAACTCGGCGACGTGACACTGTTGCCCGGTCTCATCGACGCCCACCTGCACCTGGGCTTCGACGCCAGCGCCGATCCGGTCGATCGCCTCACCACAGCCAGCGACGACGAGCTACTGGCCGGGATGCGCAAGGCTGCTCGCACCGCTCTCGCCGCCGGTGTCACCACCGTGCGGGACCTTGGTGACCGCGACTATCTGGCCCTGCGGCTCCGCACGGAGTACGCCGCTGACCCCGCCTCGGGCCCGCAGGTCCTGGCCGCCGGGCCGCCCATCACCATCACCGGGGGACATTGCTGGTTCCTTGGCGGGCAGGCCGACGGCGTCGCGGGCGTTCGCGCCGCGGTGCGTACCCACGCCGAGCGCGGCGTCGACGTCATCAAGATCATGGCCAGCGGCGGAGAACTGACGCCAGGCACCCACTCCCATCAGGCCCAATACAGCACCGCCGAACTGCGCGCGGCAGTCGAAGAAGCACACCGGCTCGGGCTGCCCGTCACCGCCCACGCCCACGCCGCAGACGCCATCACGAACGCCGTGGCCGCCGGAGTCGACTCCCTCGAACACTGCACCTTCATGACCCCCGACGGAATCGAGGACCGACCCGACCTCGTCGAAGCGATCGCCACCGCCGGCATCACAGTGTCTCTGACGCTCGGCATCCGGCCCGGCACCGTACCCCCACCACGCATCGCCGCGCGCCTCGCCGGACTCAGCGACCACTTCCAACGACTCAGAGTCGCTGGCATACCCCTCGTCTGCACCACCGACGCCGGAATCGGACCACCCAAACCACACGACATCCTCCCCCACGCCGTCACAATGATGGTCGAGCGCGTCGGCAACTCCACCCTCGACGCCCTCCGCGCCGTCACCTCACTACCCGCCCGGCTCTGCCGCATCGACGACCACAAGGGTCGCCTCGCCCCCGGCTACGACGCCGACATCCTCGCCGTCGCAGGCAACCCCCTCACAGACCCCGCAGCACTCCTCGATGTCCGAGCCGTCTACCGCCACGGCCAACGCGCCCACTGAGCCCGGTGTCTCGGACCCGTCGCGCCACCGGTCCGCGACGACCACCCAGATCTCCTTGCAGCAGCCGCTCCGCATTGCCTGGGACGTGCATACCAGTAGGCAACCGCCGTACGGCGAACAGCAGAACGCCCGCCAGAGCGCACGCAGCCGCGACCAGGAGGACGAGTGCCCGGTAACCCACCGCGGCGGCTAGCAGTGCGCCGCCGAGGGCTGCGGTGGCCTTCGCGATGAGGATCGGCGCGGCCTGGTACTTCTGCTCCTGCAACATGAGTCGAGTGTCAAGAAACAACCGAAGCCACCGTCAAGCATCTACCGGAGCCGCGTAAAGCAAGAGCCCGAGCCAACCCGTCAAGGATGACCCGGACTCATACAGGGGATTTGTAGGCCCCGTGGGACTCGAACCCACAACCCGCGGAAACTGGCAAGAATGCGCTCATCGTTTGTCATCAATTACCAAATCTACCCGCGACCTGCGGATTCACAATGCCAGCCTTCGCATCCCTGTATGTACATTGCCATCGTCTTCTATTGATTGTGCTGAGTAAAGGCGGGGCGGCCCTCCGGATGGACTCGCCGGCCGGTTGCGAACCGGCCACGCGAGGTCGCAGGACGCTGCCTCCTCACAGGGCTCATCCTGGCTGACCTCCAGCGTTGTCCCACGAGTGCCTGCCGACGGCTGACTATCTGCTGCGAAGCCTCGCAAGGATGTCAGACGTGGCCTTCCCGTCGTAGTACACGTGTGGGTGTCGCTCCAGAAAGCCTTCCATTGCGGGCGACCACGGTTGTTCGACCACGAATCCGGGATGTCTAGCCCGCCAGCCCTCCCAAGAGCCACTCAGCAGCCCTTGACCGCGCTCGTACGGGTGTAGCCAAACAAACTCCAGGACCCAGGCCATCTGCCAGTCGCGTTCACTCCCCGCAGGAGCTTTGAAGCGGTCCTGATGGAACAGTGCGGCCCCGACCGCCCGCAGGTTGGTGTACTCATCGGCGACCCACAACCAAGCCTCCCGCGGATCGAACCCATCACGCGCCACCGGGTACTGGTTGTAGTCGTACCTGAACTCCCGCTTGAAGTACCCCGCCAAAGTGTGCACTGCTCGTTGCAGCGAGACCTGACTGTCGTCGTTGACGAGGTAGGCATCACCGATGCGAAGGTCTCGATGGCGGTCGGCCAGTTCGACACCGTCCTGCCGACGTCCGGCGACAATCCTGCGCTTGTTGGTTTCGAGCACCCGAGAGTCGAGCCGGGGAAGATTGATGTCGTACTTGCTCGGCTGACGCCGCACTCCGTGTCCTTCCGTCATGGCAATGTCCCATCGCTCAGATGTTCCCGCACAAGCAGTCCACTTGACACGACGGTGAGCCTCGGGTCGATCCGGCGCAGTCCAGATCGATTTGACCGGTCGCCAGGACTTGGCAACGGAGTGTGATCGCGCAATACTCCCCGTTGGGCCGCGCCTACCAGCAGCAAGGACGGGGCGTGCGTCCCGCCGAAGATATGGAGCTGCAGACTGCATCTGGGGTGGATGGCAGCTGCGGGTCCGGGGGGAGTTTTGTGTATCTGCATAGCTTTGTCGTCAGGAACTTCCGGCGGCTCAAACGTGCGAGAGTTGACCTCGACGAAACGACGACGGTGTTCGTCGGCGCGAACAACAGCGGCAAGACCTCGGCGATGCACGTGTTCCAGTGCTTCACCAAGAGCACGCATTTCAGCATGTACGACTTCGCTGCCGAATGCTGGCAGCCATTCCGCGCCTACAACCAGTCCGGCGACCAACAGCTGCCGACCATCACGCTCGACCTCTGGTTCCGTGTGGACGACCAGAACCTTCATCGGGCCGTCGACCTGATCCCCGGTCTCAGCTGGGATCCGGCAGGTCTGGTCGGCATGCGGCTCTCGTACGAGCCGCGGGATCCGAAGGAGTTGTATGACGCGTATCTCGCCGAACGTGAAGTCGCCGCTGAACCGCAGACCGGACACATCTCGGACCCAGCGGTAGCGGCGGAGCAGCTCGATCTCCCTCCTGCCGACGGCCGGCCCGCTGGAGTCGAGCAACCCGCCACCAAGGCTGACGCGGGTGACGAGCCCGACAGCGTCGAGCAGTGGCCGCGCGACGTATTCGACTTTCTGACGAAGTCGCTCACCAGCCATTACCACGTCGCCTACTACAAGCTTGACGAGAATTCAGTGGACGCGGACCTTGAGCCGCTGCCGGACTATCGCCCACTCCGACTGGCCAAGGGCTCAGACGTGCTGAAGTCCCTCTTGGCAGTGGATCTGCTGGGGGCGCAGCGCTACTTCTCAGACGAAGGCGGCGCCCGAGACGAGGATCTGTCGAAGACCCTGAGCCGCTACTACAAACGCAACCTCGAACCCATGGAACCTGCTCCGGGCGCGCTCAAGGCCCTAGCCGATTCGGAGGTCCAGCTGAACGAGCACCTGGAGGCGACGTTCGCCGGGACGCTCGAGCGACTCCGCAAGCTGGGTTATCCAGGCATCGCCGACCCAGAGCTCAAGATCAGGGCGGAGCTGAGCACTGAGGTTCTGCTTAACCACGCGGCGCGCGTCCACTACGCGGTACCCGGGGTCGCCGCGGACAGCAACGGCGACGCGATCATGCTTCCAGACCGATACAACGGGCTGGGCTTGAAGAACCTCATCTACATTGTCATCGAAGTGCTTGCCGCACACCATCACTGGCAGGCCATCGATGGCGATCGGCCGCCTGTACACCTCATCATGATCGAGGAGCCCGAGTCACATCTGCACGCGCAGTTGCAGCAGGTGTTCGTCCGTCAGTTGCGTGAAATCCTTAGCGAAGGAAAGGGCGCGGAGGGAACACAGTTCCTGCTGACAACACACTCATCGCACATCGTGTACGAGGACTTCAGCGCGATCCGGTACTTCGCACGAGTGCCAGATAAGAATTCGTACCACCACAGCGACATCAAGGATTTATCTGTCTTCGCCGACAAGACCAGGAGTGAGGTCCGCGAGTTCCTTCGGAAGTACATCAAGTTGACGCACTGCGATCTGTTCTTCGCCGACGCCGTGATCCTGGTCGAGGGCAACGTGGAACGCCTGCTTCTTCCGCTGATGATCAAGAAGTTCCGACCGGAGCTCGAGGCATCGCACCTCAGCATCCTTGAGGTCGGTGGAGCGTTCGCGCACAAGTTCAAGGAACTCATCGAATTCCTCGGTCTGCGCTGCCTGATCATCAGCGACCTGGACAGCATCAAGGGCCCGAAGCTGAACGGCGAACACTGCCTGGCCAACGTCGACGATGCATTGACCGGCAACCCGGTCCTGCGCGACTGGCTGCCGAAAATTCAGCGCGTCGACGAACTGCTGGCCGCGGGGCCAGACAAGAAGGAGTCAGACGGCGGACCCGCGGGCGCGGCCGTTCGAGTGGCCTACCAGACAGCCACAACGGTGGAGTGGAACGGTGAGACGACGCAGATCGCCGGCCGGACGTTTGAGGAGGCTTTCGCCTTCGAGAACCTTGCGCTAACGCAGGCCGACGACGGGCCGGACTTCGACTTGCGCGTTGACGACCATATCCGCGCCAAGGGCCTGCAGAACATCTTCAAAGACATTCACGACACAGTGCGCACCTTCGATAAGACCCGCTTCGCCCTGACTTTGATGGAAACGGATGCCGCCTGGACCTGCCCGCAGTACATCCGCGACGGCCTCGATTGGCTGGAAACCGGACTGCGCAAGCTGGACACAGAGCCAACGGTCGCCGGGGAGGTGGCACCGGATGAGCCGACTGACCAGGAGTGACACAGAAGCCGACAACACAGTACGGCGAATTCTCGATGAGCGCAGACCGGCCGTATTCACCATGATCGCGGGTGCCGGATCCGGCAAGACCACCTCGCTGGTGAAGGCCCTGGACCACGTAATCAAGACCCGCGGCCCCGAGATGCGGGCACGGGGCCAGAAGGTTGCCTGCATCACCTATACGGAGATCGCGGCGGACGAGATCGCCGACGAACTGCGGCGGGACCGCGCGATCCATGTCTCGACCATCCATAGCTTCCTGTGGAGCGTCATCAAGCCTTTCCAGCAAGACGTCCGCGCCTGGGTGCAGCAGCGGGCAGAAGAGCGATTGGCTGAACTGGAGGACGAAGCCAGCAGAGCGAGATCCCGACACGATGAACTCGCGGCCCGAGTGGAACGCCGTCGCGCCGAGCTGCCGAGCATCTCCGCCATCCAGTCGTTCGACTACCACGTGGCCCCGCGATACGGCGAAGGAATCGTCGGCCATGACGACATCATTCGCATGGTGCCGCCGCTGATCGAGGAGCGACCGCTGCTGGCCAAGCTGCTGGCCCGCAGGTTCCCGGTTGTTCTGGTGGACGAGAGTCAGGACACCCTCGCGAGTGTCGTAACAGGCCTGCTGCACGTGGCCAGCACCCAAGAGCCATTCCAGCTCGGGTTCTTCGGCGATCCGATGCAGAAGATCTATGTCCAAGGGGCTGGCAGCATCGAACTGCAGGAAGGGCTCCAGCGCGTGCCCAAGCCGGAGAACTACCGTTCGCCTAGGCGCGTCCTCGAGGTTATCAATGCGATCCGTGCCGAGGCTCCGAACGACAATCTGCAGCAGCAGACGGGCCTGAAGCCGACGGAATGGCGTGATGGGAACGTGGCGTACTTCGTCTTCCCGGCGGACGATGAGCGGCGGCTTCCACTGCTTGACCGCGCGCTCGATCACCTCGCCGAACAATCGAAGTCAGGTGGCTGGAGGCACGTCGACGGCTCGGAGGACGCCAAAGTGCTGGTCATCACGCACCGAATGGCGGCGCGACGCCTGCACTTCGAGGAACTGTTCGACATGTTCCGGAATTCGCACCGCCTCAGCGACGCATTCGACGAGGGGCGGGCCTGGCCCCTGACCCCGTTCATCGAAACTCTTGTGCCGATCGTCGAGGCGGACAACAACTCCGGTCTAGTAATGTCACTGCTGCGGGACAGTAGTCCGCTACTGCAGCCTGAGACCTTGACGGCGGAGATGACGCGGCCCACGCTGGACCGCCTGGCGAAGGCCGTGAAGGAGCTGCGGGACATCTTTGAGAAAGGTGGCCCGGGATCGATCGGCAAGGCCATCCAACTGGCGGCCGACGACGGACTGATCACTGTCGACGATCGTCTAGCCGCCTTCCTGTCCGGAGATGCATCTGATGATGACCCCGACCTGCGCGATCGATTCCTCGATGGCGATCTCCTAGAACTCTTCGGGTACCAGCGGTACCTCGCCACGGACTCGCCGTACGCAACGCAGCAGGGTGTCAAGGGCGCCGAGTTCCCGCGCGTGCTCGTCGTGCTGGACGACGACGAAGGCAAGCACCGTCAGTTCTCCTACGACCGGCTCTTCGGCATCAGGCCTCCTTCACCAGCTGAAAAGAAGAGCACGGCCGAAGGCAAGGAATCCGTGGTCGATCGAACTCGCAGGCTCCTGTACGTTTGTGCCTCGCGCGCCACTGAGGAACTGGCCATCGCGCTGTACGCCCGCGACGTTCCCAAAGCGCTTGAGGCGCTGCGCACATCCGGGCTCCCCGGGACAGACGCAACCATCACGGCCGAAGATCTCACCTTAACGACCGGTTCCTAACCGCTCAGGAGAACATGGAGTTTGGTCTGCGGACCAACCGGGCGACGCCGCGGGGGCGCCTCTACCGACGGTCGTGCGCCCGGAGGAAACCACCTCGGCAACGATGGCGCGGACCCACTCGTCGTTCTCGTTCGCCCACTCCGCAAGCAACACGCGGGGATCGACCGCGGTGGCAGACAGCTTGTCAGTGGCCTCGGGCATATCGGCCTCTCTTTGGCCCGCAGCAAGCGCGTCCGCTCATGAGCTCTACTTCCATTCCTCGTGCCCAAGCGGCGTGTCGTTGAGCTGGTCCCGGCGGTTGCGCCAGTCCGGCATGAAACCGTCCATGAGTTTGGTGAAACGATCCCCATGCTTACGTTCGAGGTAATGGGTCATCTCGTGGACGACGATGTACTCCAGGCAGTCGGGATGCTTCTTGGCGAGCTCGACATTGAACCAGATGTGCCGGCTTTCGCGGTTACACGAGCCCCACTTGGTCTTCATGCGTCGAACACTCCACCGAGGCACCGACAAATCGAGCCTCCGCTCCCATTTCGCGATCAGGTGAGGGAGGGCTTGACGGAGTTGTTCCCGATACCACCGATCAAGCAGCTCGCGGCGACACTCGCCGCTAGTTCCGGCAGGGACGTACAGCAGGAGCCGGTCACTGTCGACCTCAAAGTGTGCGCGTCCGGGCCGTTCGATGACCTTGAGGCGATGTCGGTTACCCCAGACGTAGTGGGACTCGCCGGTGAGCATCTCGCGCTCGGACTGGCGTTGAGTGGACTGCAGCTGCTCGCGCTGACGCTTGATCCACGACAGTCGTTGGATAACCGCGAGGCGGACCTGATCGTCATCGAGGCGCTCGGGTGCGGCGACGCGGACACGACCCATGGGCGGGTAGACGCCGATGTGTAGGTTCTTGATGTTCTTGTAGACGACATCGATATCGATGCCGCGGATGGTGAGGTGAGCGCTAGCGGTACTCATAGCGTGCCTTCACCAGTTCAAACAGTTCATCGATCCGGTCGAAGTCAGTCGGCAGCTTGCCCCTGATGGCGTTCCGGACCCTGCGTTCCTTGATTGGGCTGCCAACCCAGGAATCCGGCTTGGTATGCCGCACGACGCTGTCGATCTCGCCAGCAAGATGCTCGTCAGGGTAGAGGAAGTCGAACAGAGCACGCTTTGCGCCGTCATCTGCCCAGTCCGGATACTTCGTGTCTGACTCTTTCGTGCCAAGCTTCCTGGCGGTCTCCAGCAGCTTGGCAAGGTAGGCCTGATACTCGATCGCTCCTTTGCGCCGTTCCTCGATGATGGCGTCGAGCAGCTCCGACATCTTGTCGTAGTACTTCGGGTTCATTGCCCGTTCGTCGATGATCACCTTGCGCATGTTGTTGGTGATCGTCTCGGCTACGGCTTCGGGATCTTGCTTGATGCGCTCGGGGAGCTTGTCGATCGCACCAGCACCCATCTGGACGATGAGCTCGACAAGACCAGTGTCTTCAAAGTTCGACACGGTCTCGGAAGCGTTGGCCTGGATGTAGGTGTCGAGCAAGAAACGCATACCAGCTTCGTACTGCTTGAAGTCGATATCCTCGCCGGCGCCCAGCTTCACCTCGTCGCGGACGTTCGCGTAGTGGGCAATCTCCTTCCTGATCGCCTCAGCCTCCGCGTCTGTATAGCCAGCGGCCGTCATTTCGTTCGCCAGGTTGGCATACGCACGGGCAACGGCAGCAACAGCCTTGTAGAGCTCGACCCGCTTTGGTTCGTTGGCCTTCAGTTGCTCGGCGTTGCCCTGTTCAGCAGAGCAGAAATACTGCTGGTACTGCAGCGTGTTCCTTGGCTGCGCGACCGGTTCACAGATGGCTCGGATGCGCTCAAGCGCCTCGTCGAGGTCATCCCGTGCACTCTCGATCCGATCGGTCAGCAAGCCCTCGATGTCCTTCTGCTCGTAGCCATCGAGCGCGCCGGACGTGTAGTCGGTGATGGCGTCCTCGAGGGAGTTGAACAGATCCTGGTAGTCGACGATGTAGCCGTAGTCCTTGTCGTCGCCGTCAAGCCGGTTGACCCGACAGATGGCTTGGAACAAACCGTGGTCACGCATCGTTTTGTCGATGTAGAGGTAGGTGGCGCTGGGGGCGTCGAAGCCGGTCAGGAGCTTGTCGACCACGATCAGCAGCCGCATCTGGCCAGGGTGCTTGACGAATCGCTCCTTGACCTCCTGCTCGAACTGCTCGACCTTCCTCATGGCTACATCCTCAGACTCGCCGAAGTGGTCAGCCAACATCTTGCGGTAGATGTCGTACTGACGGATCTTCTCGGTCTTACCTTCGCCTGAGTCTTCCTTGGAGATGTCACTCGGACTGGGCGCATAGCTCGTGATGATGGCGCACTTGCCTTTGAAGCCGGCGCTACAGAACAGCTCGTAGAACTTGCACGCCTGGTAGATGCTCGCGCCCACCAGCATCGCGTTGCCGCGCCCGTCCATCAGACGCGGCTTCGTCTCCATGTCGAGCAGGATGTCCTGCACGATCTGCTTGGCACGCGGCTCGGACGAAACGACCTTCTGCATCGTGCCCCAGCGCTTCTTGAGCTCCGCTTTGGACAGGTCGGTCATGCCCTTGGTCTTGAGCTCAAACCACTTGTCCACCTGCGCCGGTGAGGTCAGGTGCTGATCGATGTTGCGGGCTTCATAGCGTAGATCCACTACCACGCCGTCTTCGACGGCCTCATCGAACTTGTAGGTGTGAATGAACGATCCGAAGGTCTCGATGCTGGTGGTCTTGTCAGCCTTGAGTAGCGGGGTGCCGGTGAAGCCGATGAACATGGCCCCCGGCACGAGCTCCTTCATCGCGGCGTGCATCTTGCCGGACTGGGTTCGGTGAGCTTCGTCGACGAAGACGAACAGGTTGCCCTTGGCCTTGAAGTTCTTTGGGATCTTGGCGTTTAGCTGCTTGATGAACTCGCTCTGCGCCTCGTCACGTGCCGCTTCTTCATCCGAGCCGCGGAACTTATGTACGAGCGAGCAGATCAGCCACTCGGTCGACTTGTTCAAGGTATCCAGCAGGTCGGCGCCGCTGCTCGTACGGTAGATCTGTTCCTTGACGCCGTTGAAGACTTTCTCGATCTGATCATCCAGCTCGGCACGGTCGGTGATCAGCAGGACCCTCGCATCGCCCTGGTGCTCACGAAGCCACTTGGCCAACCAGACCATCGTCAGGGATTTGCCCGAGCCCTGGGTGTGCCAGATGATCCCGCCCTCACGCTTGGCGACCCGGGCCTGCGCTGCCTTGACGCCGAAGTACTGGTTGTGGCGAGCCGTCTTCTTCACGCCCGCGTCGAAGACCATGAAGTCGTGGATCAGCTCCAACAGGCGATCCTTGCTGCACAGCTGCAGTAGCACTCGGTCGAGCGGATCCGCGACCTCTGACGGCTCCTTCCACTCCAGCCAGTATTTTTCCGGTGTGTCGATGACGGCGTAGCGCAGTCCCTCGACATCGTTGCCCGCCATCACGAACTGGACCGTGGAGAAGAAGGGGCGAATGAACTCGGGCTTCTGGTTACCGATCGTCTGCCGGATGCCCTCGGACACTGCGACGAGCGACCGCTTGAGTTCCAGCGTGGCTACGGCGATCCCGTTGATGTAGAGCACGACGTCCGGGCGCTTGGCGTGCTGGCCCAGCACCGTGACTTCCTCGACCACGACGAAGTGGTTGGCTGCCGGCGTGCTCCAGTCGATCAGCCATACCGTCTCGTAGTGCTCGCCAGCACCCGGCTTGACCTTTACCCCGTAGCGGAGCAAGTCGTAGACGTCACGGTTGGCCTCGTACAGGTCGTGTCCACCACCGAGCGCTGCGGCCTTCTTCAGCTGGTCGATCGTCTTGTTGATCAGGTTGCCGTCGTAGCCACGCGCACGCAGGTTCTGCGTCAGCAGATCGGTCTCGATGTTCGAGTTACCTTCGCGGTACTCCCGGTTGCCCAAATACTCGTAGCCCAACTGCTCATGGAACAGCTTGACTACACGGTCCTGGACCAAGCGCTCGATCTGGCCGACATCGCTCATGACAACGCCTCAGTGGCGGTGAGCCGCGTGCGTCCTGTGAGAAGTTCCTGCATCATGCCCTGCTTCATGGCCTTCGCTTTCGCAATGCGCTGGCTGAGTAGGGCGGTCTCGTTGTCAGCGGCGTCCAATGCAGCTGCGATCGCACGCCTCTCAGTTTGATCCGTGGGCCAGGGGAGGATGAACGACCGAACCTCGTTCGAGTTCACAGCCGTGAACGTGCTGCCCTGTTCGTAGACCGACCAACTCGGCTCAGCGTAGACAAGCGCGTGATACAGAAACCTGTTGTCATCCTTCGTGCTGATTGAGCAGACGCCGCGGCCTAGGCACGAGTCCTTCGACGCGACCGCAGTGAAGCCGACCGGGGCTCGGACGGTCAGCACAACATCTCCTGCCCGGCAGTGCTTGGTTGGCTGTGTGGTCCAGATTCGATCGATGGTTCTCCGGTGACGAATATCAGCGTTGCCCTGGACGAGCGGCGTGCCTTGGCCAGCTGTATTGTAGGACGATCCAGCAGGAGACTGGCCCATCTTCACAGTGGCGACAGCGCCGAGAGCGGACTTGGCCCACCCACCGGTGAACCCTGGGAGGCGGGTCCTGCCGGTGAGAAGTTCCTGCATCATGCCCTGCTTCATCGCATGCTTCTTGGCGATCGACCGTTCCAGGGTGACAATCAGAGCGTCACAGTCCGCCAGCGCATCGGCGATCTCGCGCTGCTCGGCCGTTGACATCGGGAGCGACACCACTTCGGTATGAAGGTCGTTTCGGTTCACACCAGGGACGCCGCTCTTTCCGCTGTGAGCGGCGAAGTTCACGCGCTGAAGCAGGTAATAGACAAAGTGCTCGTCATTTCCGTGAAAGTCCGACACCCAAAGGGTCGTGTTGAGCGGCCAGAAGTCGTTGTCCTGAAAGAAGACCTCGCCGAGAGTTCCATATCGCCCTGTAACGACGCCGGGCGCTTTCACCATCGGTCGGTCGTGCCATCCGCTCACCCCAGATGAACTGACAATCGGAACGACTCCGCGACGCCTGAGTCTGGAGGGCAGGTCGAAGCCACGCTGCAATGTCGCAACTTGGCCGAGCGGCGAGCTCCGCCAGCCGCTCATCTCTCGACCCCCATCGCCGTCAGGTGGTCGATGACCTTGGTTTCAATCTCCTGCAGCTCGACGTCGAGCGCGTCAACTGTGTCGACGTAACGCTCGCCGAGCTCCCTTATGCGCGCCACGAGAGCAAGCGTGAGCGAGTTGACCTCGCTCCCGATGCGGCTCGCGATGGTGCCGTGCCACTTGTCGTCGAGCACCAGTGTCTTCACGTCGGCCTCCGTGAGGTCGCCGTACTTCTTGAGCGTAGCTAGATCCAGTGTTGCCTGAGCGTCCTTGACGGACTTCTTCGCGACCGCTTCGGCGTTGTAGAGGTTGATCAGGTGCTCCAGCGCCTTTACCTCGTCAGGATCGGTACCCTGACGCTTGGCGACCCTTAGCCGCGCGCTGGCGAGCGCCTTAGTGATCTTGTCGTCGTCCATGGCCTCCGCGAGGAGTCCGTCTTCGACGGCATGCTCCTCGACATACTCCTCGACGGCTCGGCCGATCTCCTCAGCGGCAGCACTCAACTCTTCAAGCTCGGCCTGCTCCTCAGCGAAGTAGCGCGCGACGATGAGCGCCGGCGGGATGAGGTCCATCTTGTACTTGGTGGCGCCGCGCCCCGAGCCGACGACCAAGTCGGGCGTTTCGGCGAGCTTGCGGTCTTTGTCCTCGATGGTCTTGCGCGGCTTGGCAGCGTCGACCCAGCCCTCGTTCATGATCAGGAAGACATCGTCATGCATGGTGCTATGCCAGTGGGCCATGAGCTGCTCGTAGACGTCGTACTCATCCAGCAGCGGCATTGGTTTGAACTGGGCCAGCAGGGCCTCGCTAACGACGGTAATCAGGTCGTTGGGCTGTATGCCTGCGTCGATGTTTGCCAGCCGGTCGCGGTGGGCGGCGAACCACTCGGCGGTCACGTCGCGGGCCTCGGCAGCGAACTTCTGAAACTCTGGTGAGTCAAGGATGGCTTGCTGCACATGGCTGACGTCGATAGTCAGGTCGCTGTAACCCTGACGGTTCGGCTTGAACAGTTGGCTGCGCAGCTGTGGGAAGGCGTCCCAGTAGCGAGACAGGGCGTCAATGTCGCGATCCGGAATGCCTCCGTTCAAATGGGCGTGCAGATCCTGGATGTCCTCGGGTTCGGAGGAGTCGATGTAGCGCGGAATGTTGAGGTTGTAGTCGTTCTTCGGGTCGGCGATCTCAGCCAGCGGCACCATACGCGAGTAGCGCTCGATCTCAATCTGCTTGTTGAAAACGTCGACGACCTTATGGATGTCCTGGCTGCGCAGGCGGTTCTTGGGGCCGTCCTTGATGAAACCCTTAGATGCGTCGATCATGAAGATGCCGGTGCGAGCCTGGGCATTCTCCTTGTCGAGCACGACAATGCAGGCCGGGATGCCCGTGCCATAGAAGAGGTTCGCAGGTAGGCCGATGATGCCCTTGATGAAGCCATGCTTGAGCAGGCGCTGGCGGATGGTGGCCTCGGCGTTGCCGCGGAACAGCACGCCGTGCGGGAGGATGATGGCGGCCTTGCCGTTGCTCTTCAGCGACTTGAGAATGTGGAGCAGGAAGGCGTAGTCACCGTTCTTTTCCGGCGGCCGGCCATACTCGAAGCGAGCGAACTCGTTCTCCAAGCCGTTGCTCCACGACTTGATCGAGAAGGGTGGATTGGCGACGGCGAAATCGAAGGTACGCAGCTCGCTGCCTTTGGCGAACTGCGGGCTGGTGATGGTGTCGCCCTTGCGGATCTCCCGATCCTCGTTGCCATGGAGGATCATGTTCATCTCAGCCAATGCCCAGGTGGCGTTGTCCTTCTCCTGGCCGTAGATGGTGAGACCGTTGGGTGCCTCGGCAGCGACCTTGATCAACAGCGAGCCTGAGCCACAGGTCGGGTCATAGACCGTGGTGCTGTGCTTAGCGTCCTTTGGAATCTGCAGCACTTTGGCGAGCACCCTGGAGACCTCGGCCGGCGTGTAGAACTGCCCCTTGCTCTTGCCCGACTCGGTGGCGAAGTGGCGCATCAGGTACTCATACGCGTCACCCAGCAGGTCGTCCCCCTCGGCACGTGAGCCACGGAAGTCGAGGTCGTTGAAGATCGTGACGAGCTTGGAGAGGCGGTCCTGCATCTCCTTACCCTTGCCGAGCTTCTCCTCGTCGTTGAAGTCGGCCAGGTCGATGACATTGCGCAGGCCGTTGGCTTCGGCAAGCGCGCCAATGATCTTGTTGAGGCGGTC
Organism: Kribbella sp. VKM Ac-2569; assembly: GCF_004216905.1. Classification (GTDB taxonomy): domain Bacteria; phylum Actinomycetota; class Actinomycetes; order Propionibacteriales; family Kribbellaceae; genus Kribbella. The sequence continues at coordinate 168,651 of NZ_SGXJ01000008.1, read as the reverse complement.
GCCGATCTCCTTGTCGCCCTTGGCGGCGAGCATATCGTCGAAGGAGCCGCCCGCCGGAACATCGATGAGGCTGTCGGGATCGGCTTTCGCCTTGTCCGACACGTATTTCACGAACAGGAGGGTCAGGATGTAGTCCTTGTACTGTGAAGCATCCATGCCGCCACGAAGTTCATCGCAGCTTTTCCACAGAGAACTGTAGAGATCCGATTTCTTGAGGGCCACAGCTGGTCTTCCTGTCGTATTTTGTTTATTCATATAACTACGGCGATTTTACCACCGCTTGCATTCAGCACATAGCGTCAAGCTGACCAGGTCAATGCGCATTGCACTCACCGTCATAGGAGCCGAAGATCGTTCGTTCCACCCCCTCGCGTCGATCATCACTGCTGGTGCGCTCGCACCCCGAGCGTAGTTCCCGTGCCTCAGATCATCGAGCATTGACATTCGACGATCTGCGCGTAGGACAGGCCCGTATGCGCTCCACGATGGTCCCACCGCCTCTACCTCGCTACATCGTGATCCTCAGGTCTCCCGTTACGGCCAGTAGTGAGACCCCGAGCCACACGCTCGTTCGCAACCCATCTAATCCGGGCGGCTTGTCCTTGTTGTCGATGCGAAGGTCCACCATCCCAGGAGCACTGTTGTCACCTTGGAGTACGACCCGCTCACCCGTCAGCCGCGCGACGACACGGGCAGCGGCCAACTCGAAATCACCCAAGTGTCCTGCATCGATTCGACTCCCCATCGCCGCCGGCCTGTCGTCGACGGGGTAGCCGAGCCGCTCATCAGTCATGAAAGAAAATATGCCAGCACGCCGCGAGAGCCTGCCGGAGCACTCGGCGATTACCCATCGGTCCATGAGCGCCGTTCGTTGGGACCTCGTGTGGGCAGCCACCGCAGCTCACCGAGATCGCCATCGCGTGCCTGGCATCGAAGCGGTGCTCACGGAGGATGTCGTGCGGTTCGCGACCATCCAGGAGCTCGTAGGCCGACACCATGACCGAGTGGAGCAGAGGAGGCATCCCTGACGCCGTTGACCTAATGGTCACGCAATCAACGCTCGCGGCTATCGAGTTCAAGTTCCCGAGAGAGCCCTGCGAGACCAATGCGGCGTGGACGCAACATCTGGGCGAGGTCCTGAAGGACTTCTGCCGGCTGGCAGCACTGTCTGCCGAGGTGGGCGACCTGTGGCGCGTACGGTTGCTCTCACGTCGCATACGGCGATACCTCGATGGCGTGAATGACCGCTACAACCTCCGCATAGGTTCAGTGGCCGGCGAGCTCACACGGATCGACCCGACCCAAGTAGCCGGACTCCCCACCACCGCGTTACGCATGCTCCGTCGCTGGATGGACATGCTGCCTGTCCTCGAGGCTCGATGTGCTGCAGTACGTCGAGTCGGGGTAGACCTCTGCCTGGTAGTCCACACGGTCCAGCAGTTCACGTCGACAACCGATGTCGCCGCCATGACTAGCGGCATCCGCAGCCTGCCAACGAACGCACTGACAGGCGCAGACTTGGACGCAGCCAGGTTGAGACACTTGCGCGACGGGCCGTTCTCGCCCGAATCTGAAGCCAGCCCACCGGGAGGGCGACACGCAAGGTGGTGATGTCGTGGCGTGGCGGCCGACGATGATGCGGAATCCACATTGTGGAAGATCCATGGCGAGCGGTGATTGATGACACACCCGACGCTTGCAGTTGAGCATCGCATTGGTCGAGCTGCCTGAAGGGGCGCGGTTCGAACAGTACGTGCTGCGGACGCCCAAGGCCGCCATGATAGTTGTGCTTGATGACAAGCAAGATACGTGTTGATGATGTGGCGGCACCGCTTCATCGTCGACCGCTGGGGGTAGGAGCTTCCAGGCGGGTACGTCGACTCCGATGAGGATCCGGCTGTGACGGCGGCTCGCGAGGTCGAGGAGGAGACAGGCTGGCGGCCGCGAAACGTGAAGCCTCTGGTGTCCTTGCGGACTTCGGTGGGTACGGCGGACGCCGAGAGTATGCTGTTCGTGTCGTACGGCGCCGACTACATCGGTGAGCCGGAAGACATCAACGAGGCGGAGGGCGTCAACTGGCTTGGTCTCGATTCGATTCGCGAGCGGATCGATACCGGAGAGATCATCGGCGCGGCGTCTCTTGTCGGCTTGCTTCACGTACTCGCGCGTTCCGGGCCGGCTGACCTGATCCAGGGACCTGACGATCCTGATGTTCTGGTGCAACAGACGGCTGCCGAAGTCCTGCAGATGGCTGGTGCTGCGCATGGACCGCGCGGGCGCCAGGTCCGTTGCTTCCATACCGAGGACAGCAGGCGGGCGCTGTCTGGCAGGATGGTTGCTAGCAACCCACATTACTGGCCGATGACCTTCAGGCAGCAGGCCATCTCGGCTCTTGTAGGTCCTCAGCTCGCGTCTTCAATCCGTTCGAAGATGTCCGCGTCCGTTTCTCGCTGCCAGGCTGGCAGGTTGTCCCAGTCGGCACATAGCTTGGCTTGGGATCAGGGATGTGTCGGTGGATCTGGGCGATCCAACACAACGCCACGAAGCGGCCCTTTTGCTCTCGACTGAGCTTGCTTGTCTTTCCTCCCGACACCTCGACGAACGCCCGCACCTGGTCGTAGACCGCTGCGGCGCTCTCCCGTTCCCAATCGGGTGTGTCTTCCCACGGGGCTACGTACCCAGGCTTTGGTTCACCGGGGTAGTGCTTCGTCACGCCTGCAATCCATGCCTCGCGGAAGATGCGTCCGTGTTCGTTCGACAACAGCTGAGCTCCTTTGGATGGAGAAGTTGAGAGCGGCGAGCACTCGGCACCAGCCAGGCCGACATCAACCTGGTCCGCTCGGTGTCGTGAGCACGTTCGCGATTGCGCCGGCGACTTCATCCGTTACTCCAGGAAGCCATGCCCACTGGCCGTTTGCGTTGATCTCCAGGAAGTACCAACGGCCGTCGGGTGCGACGACGAAGTCGAGAACGCCGAAGATCAAGTCGAGGCGAGCCATCAGGTGGGTAACACCAACGCGTATCTCGTCCGGCACCTCAGCAGGCTTGTACGTCAAGGCGTCGTAGTCGGTACGCCAGTCGAGTGCTGCTTGTGAGTTGTGCGCGTGGATCTCGACTGCGAAGATCTCCGATCCGACCACGATCAGGCGAATATCGTGGTGCTTGGGCACGAACTCCTGGAAGAGGTGTGCCGTCAGTCGTACGGAGTCGTCGATCTCGTCCGGCTTCACGAAGCGGATCGTCGGTGTGCTGATGGGACCGTTGGCGAAGTCGCGTCCGATGCCCTTGTAAATCACCTGCCGGGTCTGGTCGGAGGCGAACTTCCTCGCCGCCATCGGGTCGTTCGTGATGATGGAACGAGGCGTTACAAGGCCGGAGGCGTGGGCGAGTCTCAGCTGATATGGCTTGTACGACGCGATGCGTTCGGCCGCAGGATGGTTGATCCAACGGCAAGGCAACGCCATCAGCACCCCGGTGAAGCCCGCCTGCGCCTCCGTGGAGGCGAACTCCCGCTCGTCGTCCGTCATGTCTGCAGGCAACCGAAACGCCGTCGGCCTCCGACAGTAGATGCCGCGAAGATCAGCTAAATCGACGACGCGATCAGCATGCTTGATGGCACCGACCCAGCGATCCTCATGATGCGCCTCCAGCGTGATAGCCATCGGGAAGTCCGCGAGGTCACAGCGAAGGACCTGAGTGCCAGATCGTTGGAGCTTCTGAACAATGAGGTCGGCTGTCACGTCGTTCGGGTTAGTGAGTACCAGGACAGCCGACCCGTCGCTCATCAACGCGGCAGATCAGGCGAGCAGGCTGTTGGCGTCGTCGTTGCCGTCGCCAGGCCGGCACTGCTCGGCAGCCAGCGCGCCGGGCTGTGCGACCCAGGGCTGGCCGTCGGAGGTCGTGCTGATCTGCGTTTCAGGGTCGTACTGTGCCTCGTCCGAGACCGTCTGCTCGACGGTGGAACGCACGAGGTGGGACATACCGAACGGACGGTTACTCATGATCGATGCCTTTCTTCGAGAGGTCAGGCGGACTTGCTGTCGTGCAACGGGAGAACGTCAATATCTTCAACGGGCCAGTGCGGGTAGGTCTGCGTAGTGCCGACTTTCTTCCACCCCCAGCGTTGATACATCGCGTGAGCCTGCGCACCCGGGCGGGAGATGAGGCTCGCGAACGACTCTGGCCGGTCGGTGAGGAGAGCGTCGACGAGCTGGCGAGAGAAGCCGCGGCCACGGAACTCCGTGTGTACGCCGAGCTCGATCACCGCGAAGAGAGGGCCTGACGCGATATCGGCCGGAGGCGGGTCAGTCTTGACACCGGTCCACCATCGTCCAGGCGGGAAGGTGAATCCGTACGAGAACCCGACCAGTCGCCCGTCGATCTCTCCGGCGACCAGGACGAAGCCGTCGAGGCCGGCATGCTTCGTGATCCGGATCTCGAACTGCTCTATGTCTTCGTCCGACATCTCGTACGGAGGTTCGGAGTAGGCGTTCGCATAGAGCGGCTTGAGCCTCGGGACAAGTCCGAGGGTCTCGGTCCCCGTATGGCGGGTCAGGGTCAGGGTCATGCTCTCTCCGAGTCGAGTCCGGCGTGACATGTCTGGTCTGCAAAACTCACACCTCGTGAGGTCCGCGATGCGCGTGCTGCTCGGGCTACGGCCCGGACGTGATGACGAGCCCGTCGGGAACCAGAGGCGGCGACCGACTCGAGGTGTGGCGTAAGAATCTCGGTGGCCCCAACAACGTCGCCAGAACTAACCATCGATCTAGCGAGCAGCGTCGTGTAGAGGAGTCGGTTTCGCTGCAGGTGGGGCGGGATGCGGTTGAGCATGTCCCGATAGAGCGACTCAGAGCGAGATGCCTCACCGAGCAGCCCGTACGACAGCGCTCGAAGGCCGTCGTACTCCGCTCGGTCATAGAACTCCAGCCACTTCGGATCGTCGTCGGCCGGACCATCCGGAAGCAGATTGGCTGCTTGGCGCTGCATCCGGTCGAACTGAGATGGCTCATGACGAGCTGCCCAGGCCGCAGCCTCACGGATCAACAGCAGGGACTTCAGCCTTGGCGATGCCCATCCACTCGCAACCGTGAGCGCTCGTTGCGCAAGAAGAAGACCCTCAGGTGCGCGGCTCAGGCTGAACGTTGCCTGGTTCGACAGGCTGCTGAGCGCGAAGACCTCCGTTTCGAGGTCGTTGGCCAACTGTGCCTGGAACAGCGCGTGCTGCCAGTGGAGGCGGGCAACTGTCTGGTCACCGCCGTCCAGATGGAGCCATCCAGCCATCATCGAGAACTGCGCCGCCAGGGACTGCGCCTGCTGCGTCAGTTCGTAAGAGGCAAGTCGCGATTGGACGACTTCGTCGGCTCGCCTCGCCAGCTTGATCGCAAGCGTGCACAGTGCATCGGTCCCGCCGTACTCATCACTCAGCTGCTGCAGCCGCGGCACGGTCGCTCGAAGTGTCTCGAGTTCTCGTTCGGCATCGGCGGATCGCATTCTGTCCGGACGCTCGCCAAACGCGCTCCACACCGAGGCAGCAGCAGACGCTCCGACGCCACTGAGGAATTGTCGTCTGTCCGTGGCGTCCTCCTTGCATGGTGTCCGAGCCGGACCTGGCTTGGCTGCGAGACCGGCAAGGTCGCGTGGAATGCCTAGACCGTCGCAGAGCGATCGGATGGTCTGAATGGTCGGAGTGGGGATCTTGCCGTTCATCAATCGGGAGATCGTCGACTGGGTGAGCCCCGTGGCCTCGCTCATCTTCATCTGGGTGACGCCCGTGGCAGCGCTGATGGCGCGTAGTGCCCCGGACCAGTTCCAGTCATTCAGGGCAGCCACGACGTCTTCGTGAACCAGTACGTCGGCTGGCACCTTGAACGTGGCGCCCGAGGGCAGACCACGACGTGCGACGTCACACGCTCCGCAGACCGAGCCGGGATTGTGCCGGCTCAGTGGCGCCTCACAGTGTTCGCATCGTCGCACAGAAGTTATTGTCGCTAGCCCCGGCCGTTGGCGCTATGCGAGCGTGCATAGCGAGGATTCACGCTCATGCGGATACGCATCGTGATCGCGGTAGCTGCATCCGCACTCTCTGTAGTGTGACTGATCATCCCAGGCATTGCCATCGCCCCGTTGCTGTCGGTGCCCGGCCCTTGCCGCGCAGAAGGATCCTCGACGCAGCGACCTGCGACGAGCCGAGCGAATGTGTCCGCGCCTGGCTCGACACTCATGTGATCGCCGAATGGATCGGACCGATCTGCATGGTCGACGAGTACGCGGCGGTCCTGGCGAGCCAGTTCCCGAACCTCCGCCTGACTCGTGATGCTGCATTCGACCAGGCGGTGAACCGGTGATGCGTCGGTTCGAGTTGTTCAGCAAGCGCGATCCGTCCGGAGGGATGGGAACAGGAGTCGTTGCCATCGGCGTCGAGTTTCCGTTCGACGAGCGACGGAACACCTGGGTCGCGCTCAAGTGGCTCGGCGCGAACCCTGGCCTCACATTCTGGACGACCGTTGACGATCTTCTCGAGGCTCACGGTCATCTCGGCGCGGCCGAGGTTCATTGGCTCGACCCGGACATCGCCGACCAATCCGAAGAGTCCAGCGCCGAAACCGCCCAATGCCACTGAACGGCACATGCGCGGAAGTCGACAGGCGCCACCCCTAAACGGCGCGGCCGGCGTGCTGGCAGATCCACCGAGCCCGCGCCGGTCGCGCCCACCAGCGACCGATGATCGGCGCCCAACATCAAGGAGGAATTCGTGAGGCAGGTGTCACCGTGTGTGACTCAGTGGGCCATGATGGTGCCCACAGGAGGTGTCATTGATGGCTCGCAAAGAGAACAAGCTGCTCAGGGCGACCCGTGCATACATCGAGCGTGGGATCGCGGTCACGCCGGCATCGCCGATGGTGCCCGACCCCGCCGGAACCAGCTGGCGCACGACATGGATGTGCAGTTGTGGCGACCGGTACTGCGCGACTCCCGGCGCACACCCGCTCGCGACAGAACCATTGACCCACGTGACCCAGGCGTCGACCCTCTACGACGTACCCACTCCCCCGAACCTCCTGATCGCTTCGGGGCCCGAGGTTGCGATCTGGCGGGTCCCGCTGGCTCCTGGCTCGTACGCAATGCGTCGACTCGAGCAGCAACGCCTTACGATCTGGCCGCCGGTCATGCGGCTGCCGGACCACGGCTGGATCTTCTGCACGGCACCGACCAAACAGCGCGTCGGGCTCGCCGACGTCGAGCTGGTCAGCGACGATGCGCCGGTCCTGGCACCACCGTCACGAGGACCGAATGGCCGAAGGCTGCGATGGCTCTGGAGCCCGCGCTTTCCCGCGGTCCCACTGCCGGAGGCAGAGCAAGTGCTCGCTGCCCTCGCCATCGGCTCGATGGACGAGCTCCGGGTAGCTGGGGCGGCCGATGAGCACCCCGACGTGGCTTCCGGGCCGACTGAGCCAGCCCGCACCCGCCGCTGACGCTCGGCACGATCGATTCCCTCCGCCGACCGTTGGCGGCTGGTGCGAAGACGCGCGCGACGACCCGATCACAGGTCTGGTCGCCTGGCCCGGCTTCTTCACCCGTCTGCCCGGCCTGATCGCCGACGCCATCGGTCACGGCCACACCGTGGGCCTTGCAATCGGCGATGTCGACAATCTCAAGGACTACGTCGAAGGCGCTAACGCCGTCGATGCCCAGTCCTTCGGTCACCTGGCCGGCAACGCCTTCATGGGCCGCCTCGGCACCCTGGCCCGCAACTGGCTCTGGCGCTCAAGCGTCGAACACAGCTCCCTGGCCACCTTCGGGGGCGACGAGATCGTTCTCCTTGCGACGACGTCGGATGAGCACGCATTCCTCACCCACGTCGTAGGCCTGCGCGACCAGCTGTGCGCAGGCCTACCGCGGACCGTTTCTTTCGGCACAGGCGTGATATCGCCAACCGATCTGCCCAGGACCGTCGCCGGAGACCACTGGTGGCGCGAGTTCACGGTCCACACAATCGGGGCGATCGAGCACACCCTCTTCGACCACAAACACGCACGCAACACAGGAGCACCAATCGCCCAAGGCTTCATCGCGCAGGCACCCCTCGGACCGAGCCGCTGACATCCCATGGACCAGCCAGTACCCCGTCGCGACTGTACAGGCGGATCGGCTGCCGGGCGGAGAGCGCGCGGCCGGCGGGTCCACTTCGCCGGCAACTGCTATTCGCTGATCTGCAACTGTGAACCCGCTGACCGAAGGCAAGCAGTCAAAGGACCACGTGCCTACGCCTACGTGTGCGGGCCTCTCCTCATCTGCCAACCCCAGATCAGTCGCACCAGAGAGCGCCTCACGGCCTACGCAGCCGACGCAGGCCTCGAACTCGCCGCGGTCTTCGTCGAGGAAGACTGGCTGTGCCTGTCGGCGTTCGAACGCCTCTTCCAAGCAACCGTCCGCGATCAGGTCGAGGTCATCCTCCTACCGAGCATGCTGCACTTCACGGTCCTCGGCTCACCACGCTGGATCAAGCCGTCCTTCGAAGCAGTCACCGGCGCCCGCATCGTCACGATCCCCTGATCCCCGATGACCGGCGCGCGAGAAACGCCCACGCGAGCCGGTAGTTGTCTTGCTTTACAAGCCATTGCCGCGCTCTGCAATCAGCTGATCTGCAGGCCCTCCCGGACTCGTGGTGCTACCAGCTTCAGTCGGAGACTGACCCCGCCGGGCCACCGCGGAGAAAGTCGCGCAGGATACGCACGTGCTGTAGCAGTTCATCGAAAGTTACCACCTGGATGCCGTTCATCGAGCCGCGAAACATTTCGAAGGACCGAATGCGTTCCGGGTCTTCTGGCATCCGCCCGATGATGACGCATAGCTTTACAGCGTAGGACTCCATGATCTTGTCCGGCGACTTCAGCCGCATTACAGGGAACTCCATTTGCAGCTGATATCGCTGATCCATAACCTGGACGAGCGCACCGCTGAGCTCCTTAGCAGGCGCAAAGACGCCGCGATACTCCTTCAGAAGCTCAGTACTCGGCCGTTTAATCTCAAAGATGGCAATGTTGTTGGTGACTGAATTCTTTGCCAGGAAGTCGGTGATCTTTCCGCCGGCGCCGGTGATGCTCGTTCCGCCGACTGAGGCCTGACCTTGAATGACAACCATCGGGCTCCCGAAGACCAGGCTCAGCACGAATGGATTTTCACCGAAGAAGCGCTGCCAGGTCGACTCTGGCAGTCCGTCCGATGACAATAATTCTTCGAAACGCTCAACGATAAGATCCAGCTCTGCCAACTCGACGTTCTGCCGAAGCCTGGCCAGATCGCGCACCCGAGCGGCTGGCATCTGCTTCGCCTGCATCGCCAGCATCTCACTGAGACGCTCAACCGTGTCGCCATTGATCGGAAGATGCCCGGATGCAGCGTCAGCGATACTGCCGACCATCGGATGCCTGCCGCGCTTGTATGGACGCATTTCGCGTCCCGTCACCCGCGATATCCAATTGTGTGCGAAGGCTTCCTTCACGTTGGCTGCCGCCGCGTTGGCTCGTCCGATGATCCGATCCGTCTCCGCGCGTGCAGCCTCGAAGTCATCAAGCGACATGGTCAGGATGTCGGCGTCGACGGATGAGCTTCCATCACCGAGCCGCAGGGTGCTGCATCCGGTCTGCTCCTCCATTGCCTCGACAAGAGGGGCATAGACCTTTGGCAGACCGAGACCGAACTGAACATTCTGGGTGAGCCCGCGAGGCAGACCTTCAAGCAGATCCCGGATCAGGTCAGCATCTGCCCGGAGGATCAACTCTCGGTCGATCCTCATCGGGACGACAATCCGGCGCAGGATCTTGTACTTGGGTTGGCCGAAGAGCTTCATGGTCGGTTGGGTCTGAATCGGACGAATAGTCAGGGTCTGCGCCGCCGAATCCAACTCGAGGACAGGGACGGGCTGGAAAACCTCGTCCGGGGGAAAACGCATGGCCCGCAGGGTCTCCTGCGTTGGACTAAAGAGTCCAACCGCGCGGTCAGCTCCGGCTTGCTCGACTTTCAGGAACCCACGGACAAGATCGGCGTAGCCGAACGTCGCCATCCGGACCTCCGCCGCTCGATGTACGCCCACCGTCTGAGGGAGCATCCTATGGCACGAGCGCGAGCCCCTGTCGCGGTCCAAGCTCCGCCGGCTAGAACCATCCAGCCTGGGGCGGCTCGACGGCGTCACCGACGACACGAGAGTCCAGGGCAGCATGGATCCACACTCAAGGAGACTGATCCTGGAGCCCATGAAAGTTGTCTTGCACTCGATGGACTAGTCGGTGCCGCTCTCTAGGAACCTACCGAGCAGTTGGCTGGTGAGCGACTGGTTGGCAGCGATGAAACGACCTGCTCGAGCACCTGATAGATCAGGTGAATGCTCCGCTGAACGTCCACAGCCTCTGGCAATTGGTGTTCGCACGGCCGGAGCTGTTGTAGTACGACAGAGAGCTACGGCAACGGACCGGCGAGCGGGTCGGAGCAGCGCTGGACGACAATCCCGCTGTCGGCAGCACCGTAGAGTTGAACAACCTGCGGTGCGCTGTGCAGTTGGCCAACCGATGATCGAAACGGAGTAATCGTGACCGATGACGCTACCGACCGGGACGCAGTAGGAGTCGTCGCCTTCGCCTATGAGATGGGCGTACTCAAACGACTCCGTCGGGCTGGATGGTGGCACGTCGGCGTTCGCGACCCCGAGTCTGTCGCAGAGCACAGCCTGCGCGTTGCCCAACTCGCAGCGCTGATCGCCAGCGAGGAGGGCGGCGACCCGGCGAGAGCGGCGTACCTCGGGATGTGGCATGACTCGCAAGAGACACGCATCGGCGACATCCCGCACAGCGCCAAGCCGTACATGGATGTCGCGAGCAACGAATGCATCACCGAGGACCAGATCGCCGTCCTTCCGGAGGCGGCCGCCAAGAGCATCAGGGAAGCCGTCACCGAGTACGAGGCCGCCGAGACGATCGAGGCTCGCTGCGCGAAAGACGCCGATCGCCTCGAATGCCTCATGCAGGCCGTCGAGTACGGCGAAGCCGGCTACAAGCGCGTCACCGGCTGGATCGAGTCGTCCCGCGCCCGAATCCAGACCAACTTTGGTCGACGCCTTGCCGAAGCAGCTCTTCAAACCTCACCACTCGCCTGGCGCGACCGCTAACACTCCCCATTCATGGGCGGGTGACCGCGCAACGCCCTGCCAGCCGTCGACCGTCGCACGTCCTGCCCGAGGGCTGCGGTGATTCTTCAGGTCTCGATGAACAAGTGAAGGCGCTGACTCCAAGGGCAGTAACACCGCAGCGGGTCGACGCTCGCTGGCCATGAAACGACAGCCTCGATCCGAGCACACCTCTTGCATGCTCGGGGCGATCCCGCGGGAGCCGTCGCGATCAGACCTGTGAGCGCTCAGCCGTTGAGCTTGCATGAGCGATCTGGCGAGTGTGCGCAACTGCCACGTTCCGGGTGGGCGACCGTGCTGAGTATCCACCGGATGAATGCCGGCGAGGGCTACCTGTATCTGCTTCGGCATGTCGCCGCTGGGGATGTCGATCGGCGGATGGCGACGCCGCTGACGGCGTACTACACCGCGGCGGGATACCCACATGGCCGTTGGATGGGCCATGGCCTTAGCGGCCTCGGCGATGGCGAGTTGGTCCCGGGAAGCGAGGTGACCGAGGCGCAGATGACCGCGCTGTTCGGGCGCGCGGAAGATCCGCTCACCGGCCGGACACTCGGCGAGCCGTACCGCGTTTTCAAGGGTCCGGAGGAGCGCATCCGGGACCGGATCCGCGACCTCGCCCCAGCCCTACCCAACGCCGAACGCGAGCCTGCGGTCGCACGGATCCGCCGGGAGGAGATGCGCAAGAAGTCGCGGCAGGCGGTCGCTGGGTTCGACCTGACGTTCTCTCCGGTCAAGTCGGTCTCGGCGCTGTGGGCAACAGCCGACGTTGGAACGCAGGAACAGATCGTTGCTGCCCATCACGAAGCCGTCGCCGATGTGTTGTCACTGATCGAGCAGCACGCGGCGTTCACCAGGAGCGGCGATGGCGGCATCGCGCAGCTGGATACCCGCGGGTTGATCGCTGCGGCGTTCGATCACTGGGACAGCCGCAGCGGCGATCCCCAATTGCACACCCACGTGGTTGTCGCGAACCGCGTACAGGGCCCGGACGGTGTATGGCGAACCCTGGATGGGCGTGTGCTGTACCGGGCTGCGGTGGCGATGTCGGAGATCCACAACGTGCTCCTGGCCGACCACCTAACCAGGCGTCTGGGCGTGAATTGGGAGCTGCGCGAACGCGGTTCCCGGCGGAATCCGGCGTTCGAAATCGACGCAGTTCCCGACGAACTGATCCGCGAGTTCTCGGCCAGAACCGCACAGATCGAGGCCAACCTCGGCGCCCTTCTCGACGATCGCATCGACCAGATCCGCCCACCCGGCCGCCGCGAAATGTACGCCCTCCAGCAGCAAGCGACCCTGATGAACCGCCCATCCAAGCACCTCGCCCAACCCCTTGCAGTGCTGATGGCGCAGTGGCGCAAACGCGCCGACCAAGCGATCGGGCATGACGCCGTCGCCGCCATCCAACGGTCTCTCAACGCAGCCGGCGAGCGTCCGTTGGCGGCGGCAGACCTGAGCCCGGAAACGATCGACGCGTACGGCGCCGCGGCCGTCCTGACACTGCAAACCAAGCGCTCGACCTGGACGCGCTGGAACCTCCTCGCCGAGGCCGCACGCCAAACCCGGCTGCTCCGTTTCGTCTCCACGAACGACCGGTTCACCGCGCTGCAGGCGATCGTCGAAGGCGCCGAGCAGCATTCGATCAGCCTCACCGCACCCGACCTGGTGACCATTCCCGTCACCCGCGCCAGCGGCGAGAGTGTATTCACCATCCACAACGGCCAGATCTACACCTCGCCCGTCATCCTCGGTGCCGAAGCGATCCTGCTCGACCGGGCTCGCGACACCAACGGACCCACTGTCGCCCTAGCCACAATCCACACGGCCGGTCTCAGCCCCGACAAGGCCGCCGCACTCCGCAGGATCGCCACCAGCGGCCAGAAGCTCGAAGCCCTGATCGGCCCAGCCGGCACCGGCAAAACCAGCCTCTTGTCCGCCCTCGCCGCCAGTTGGGAAGCCGAGTACGGCGACGGATCTGTCATCGCTCTCGCACCATCGTCAGCCGCCTCGACAGTCCTGGCCGACGCCATCGGCACCCCTGCTGAGAACATCGCGAAATGGATCTATGAATCCGCCGGGCTCGGAGCCGAACAACGCCGTGACCAGATCCTGCAGACCGAACACGCCGCCAGCCTCGCCCACCGAACTCATCGCCGTCTTCGCCATCAGCGATTGATCGGGCAGCTCGCAGCCCTGAGAGCCGACCACGATCGATGGAGCTTCCACAAGAACCAGCTCATCATCATCGACGAAGCCTCCATGGCCAGCACCATGGAACTGGCCAATATCGCCCGTGCAGCGAACACCGCCGGCGCCAAACTCTTGCTCGTCGGCGACGACGCCCAACTCTCCGCAGCCGACACCGGCGGCGCCTTCCGACTCATCGCCCAAGACACCCAAGCCGCCGAACTCACCGACGTCTGGCGCTTCACCAACCCCTGGGAACGCGACGCCAGCCTCGCGCTCCGCCGCGGAGAACTCACCGCCATCGACGTGTACGACGACCGCAACCGACTCGCCGCCGGCTCCACCGACGATATGGAAGACGCCGCCTACAAGGCCTGGCTCGCCGACACCCGAACGGGCCGAACCAGCTTGCTCATCGCCGCCGACAACACCACCCTCGCCCGCCTCAACGCCCGCGCCCGCCTCGACCGCATCACCACCGGTGAAGTCGAACCCGACGGAATCGAACTCCACAACGGCAACCATGTCGGCCTCGGCGACCACATCGTCACCCGCCTCAACAATCGCCGCCTCCGCTACGGAACCAACAACCACGTCAAGAACGGCGACCACTGGACCGTCATCCACCGCTGGCCCGACGGCTCCCTCACCGTCCAAAACCAGACTGCCGACACCGTCACCCTGCCCAGCGTCTACGTCCAGGAATCCGTCGAACTGGCCTACGCGACCACCGCCCACCGAGCCCAGGGCGCCACCGTCGACACCGCCCACCTCATCGTCACCGACCAGCTGACTCGAGCCCTCATGTACGTCGGCATGACCCGCGGCCGAGACGCCAACAACGCCTACATTGCGACCCACCAGACCACGTCAGACCTCCACGAACCCCACCCCGAACAAACCATGCAAGACGTCCTCGAAGCCGTCCTCAATGACCCCGGCGTCGAACAATCCGCCCACGAAGTCATGCGCCAAGAACTCGACAACGCAACCCGCCTCGACCGGCTCATCCCCATCCACGAACACCTCTGCCAACTCGACGCTAAGAAGCGCTACCAACCGGCCATCGCCAGCTCCGGTCTCGATCCAGCCGACCAAGCAGCCCTCCAAGCCTCCCCCGCCTACGGCCCACTCATCGCCGAACTCCGCCGCGCCGAAAACGCCCGCCTCAACCCCACCGACCTCCTCCACCGTGCCGTCAACCAATCACCGCTCACAACCGCCAACGACCCTGCCGCCGTAATCCACCACAGAGTCCACCGCCTGACCACCCGATCACTACAAAAGAACGGCCACCACCCCGCACAAATCGTCGGCCTCGTCACCCCAGCCACCCACGTCACCGACCCCACACTCATCGCTCCGCTCCGCCAACTCGAATCCCAAATCATCGAACGCGCCAACTGGCTCACCGACCAACTGCTCGCCCGTCCACCCGCCTGGTACGGCGAATTGTGTCGTACCAGAAGCACAACACCGGACCAGGAACTCCGCGAACTCGCCCGCGACTTAGCTGCATACAGGGAGTGCTACCAGATCCAGGGCGGTTCGATCCTCGGAGACGCGCCACCAGCCAGCGCCAGGGAGCGGTACCGTCAGCGCTCCCGACTCATCAAGGTGTTGGCCGGCTTCTCATCGCAGACTCCCGAACAATTGACCCACGCGGCGGGCGTCGAGGATGTGCCAACGCAGCCCGTCTCGCCGCTGCCAGACTGACATCGCCATGGCCGGCTCAAAGCGTAGGTAGCGACCGCACGAGCGGACCCGCCCTTGAACGCGGCGCCTTCGACACAGCTCCGATCGCCATGTGGGGACGTGAATGTACAGCCCGAGCAACATGCCGAGCGCTCGCATTTGGTACTGGTCGCGCTCGTAGCCGCGTACGGTGTCGAGCTTGGCGACTGACCCGGGCATGGCCGCGGCGATACTGCTGACCCATCGGACGCTCGTGACAAAGCCCGCCGGGAAGCTCGCCAGGTCGCCGCACAGGCGGTGGACGAGGTTGGGTGGGTGTGCGGCCGTACGCCGGTCCAGGAGATCTGCATCAGATGAGCCGAGGTCGGCTCGGCTGGGCGCGATGGTATCCCGGGGTGGCAGACAGTGTGGATACACCGTGGGGTGATACCCCGTCTTATGGCGGCCGGGCTGGCGCGAACGTGCGCCATACCTCGGCGGCGATGAGATCCTCGCCGTCAACTACGTCGTCTGCGGCCTGATCTGGCCGCTGCGCTCTACCGGGCTACTCCCGGATGGACGGCCTGATACCAGTCCGGGCCGCTCAACAAGCTCGTATCCCGCGGGTCCACCTCCACCGGCAACGACGTACCGATTCGCCGCCAGCGCCGCCCCTGCAGGTCGGTGTAGCTGAAGATCGGCACCGGAAGCCATCGCCTAGCCTGCTCCGGATCGAGCGGAGGCTTGTACGACACGTCAACCGGCAGCCGCTCCTCTCCCCCCGAAGGAGCGAGATGATCCGGCACCCGGTAGTCCTCGAACATGCCGGCCGGGTCATCGAACGTCCAGTCGGTAGTCCCGCCCGCCGGATGGAGGAAGGTTTCCAATCGAGGCTGCACCGCTGGGTGGGAGGCGTAGTTCTTCATCACCATCCACCATTCGGGGCTGATGTTCTGCGGGTCGAACGGCGGTGCCTCGACCTCCCCGAGGACCAGACTGGCGTCGCGAATCCCCTGCTGCCTCGCGGCCTCGGCCTCGCGCTGCTCGCGCTCGAGGGCGTCGGCGCGGGCGCGCTCCTCCAGTTCGCGGGCTTCCTCGCGAGCCCGTTCCTCGCGCTCGCGCGCCTCGACGATCCCGCGCCTCTGGAGCGCCAGACGCTCGGCGAGCGCCCGCTCGTTGCGTTCTCTCGCTTCCGCGATCGCACGATTCCGGCTGGCATCGGCCTCACGGTTGGCGATGTACAGGGCGGCCACGACCGCCGCGGCCGTCCCCGTGGCGCCTAGCCACTCGCCGAGCGCACTCCATGAATCGGAATCGATCCTCTGGCCGGCGAACAGGCCGACGCCGAGACAGACCATCCCGACCAGAACTGGAATCGCCCACCGGATCCACCTACCTTGCTGCTTCCCCACGCGCCGAGGATCTCACGCCGATGGGCGCCACTTCGCGAGCAACGTGCAGGTGGCGCCCCACAGGGTCCCGATGACCGCGGCCGCGATCGCCTGCCCGATGGCCGCCAGCACGATCACCGCGCCGAACGCGACCACGGTGACGACCAGCACCAGCAGTTGCAACTGCCCGAAGGGCGGCCCACCCGACGGCTGCCTATCCACGCTCATCCCCTGACTCCGTTTCTCGAGGCACCCCGGCTGGGTGATTCGGCCCCAGAGTGACGGATTCACGCCGCCCCTTCCAGCCCGCTCACACAACCACTGAAGCGGTGTACTTCGACCACCGAAGCGGTCCATACTTGCTACTAAGCGAATCGATTTCGTGGATAAACGTATGGACCGCTTCGGTGGTCGCCGCTTCAGGGGGGATTTGGATGGCAGGTTCGCAGGATGCTGCGCGACGTCGAGCGTGGGCCGATCGCGTTGTCTCCGGACACCGAGAAGACCGAGAGCGCCGGTTGCAGGCACTGACGGCTTCAACCGGGCGGCTCGACACGGCGCTGAAGCTTTACCGGACGAAGTTCAGGCACCATCACGGCGTCGCCATCCGGACAGGGTTCCTCCGACTCGACGACGGCCGTGACTTCCCCCGCGATCCTGACCCTGCCCGCTCGCCGTTCCGCGCGAGTGAACACCAACACGTACTCCGTGACGCGGTGCGGGAGGACGTCGGCTCACGGCCTCCTCTCACCGTCCTGTCTCGGCGTGGCGAGCTCGCACTGCGCCTCCACCTCACCGCGCTGTACGTAGCCTCGAAGGACACAAAACCCGGCCGCCGATTCAACTCCCAGATCAAGAACGCGGACGGCACCGACAGTTGGGCCAACCTCGCAGCCGTCGACGGCCAGTACGACCAGCGCCGGCGCCTGATCGTCCGGGCGGTGCAACGGCTCAGCGCGGTGCAATTGGCGGAGCCACGGAGCGCCGATCCTGGACGATGGGATCGCTGGCGGCTGATCGACGAGACTCAGCGGGGCACGCCGTACCTCGTGCCCCATCCGAGCGAGCCAGTCTTGGTCGTGCCCTCGTTGTTCTTCTTGAACGGATGGCATCTCGTGCTGCGGCCGCGGGAGATCGTTACGCTGCTGATGCTCGCTGACCTCGCTCGACGCCACCCGTCCGACCACGCGGAGACCGGCGTCGGAGCACCCAACACCACTAGGCGTCGGTACTACGGGGTTACGCCGGAGGTCTACGAGGCCCACAACGAGTTGGAGGAGTTCGGGTTTCTCGAGCTTCAGGGCGGGAGCGTGCACGCTGCTCGGCGGGCGGGGCGGGTTGAGGCCGGTGTCGCGGACGATCACCGGGAAGGGCGGGCGCAGATGGAGGCGCTTCGGTTCAACGTGGTGTGGGACGCAGCGCGGGAGGATGCGTCCCGGACGGTGCGCAAGGCGCTCCTCAGCCATCCGGTCCCGCCGCGGTTCGACGAGTGGTCGACGAAGCGGGAACCGAGGGCTAAGGAGCCGGTCGGACGTCACGCAGAGACTGACGGGGAGTCGGTGTAGCCCGTGTGGTCGCCGCCGCGGAAGGTGTCTGGGTAAGGGTCGTTCAGC
This sequence comes from Kribbella sp. VKM Ac-2569, assembly GCF_004216905.1. GTDB lineage: Bacteria > Actinomycetota > Actinomycetes > Propionibacteriales > Kribbellaceae > Kribbella. Next base: position 150,604 of record NZ_SGXJ01000008.1, on the reverse strand, counting down.
TTCTCGTCCTGCTGCACGCGATCGACGAGTCCGAATTGGTCAGCGCGAGTGAGCAGACGGAGAGCAAGTCGGCCAGGCCGTCCTCGACGTCCCTGGCGCGATCGGCCAGGTCGGCACGGGCGCAGTTCACGATCATTGTCTCGGGCCAGGTCTCGCCGACCTCGCACAACAGATTGTCGCCCAGGGCTGGAGACGTAGTGGAGATAGGCGATGTCCAGGTCCACCAACTGTCGAACGAGTTCGATGTAGGTTTCGCGCGAGTCGGTTCCTCCATGCCGTTGTACGAGTTGCCCCGGCGAGACCCGGAGGCCCACACGGGACGGGTCTACCTCGGCCGCGACCGCCCGCCGCCACCGCGAACCGGACGCGGTTCGCCGCCGAGCCGCCATAGATCCGCGCGCACGTGCTGCGGTCGACGGTCGGCGAGAGGTTGACCCAATCTCCGGCGACCATGCACGGTGCTGTTCTCACCAGAGTTCGAGGTCTGCGAACTCCTGGTCCAGGGCGGTTGCGGCGGAGGGGTTGTGGATTCGGCGGCCCATGTAGACGTCTTGGGTTATGGAGACTTGGGCTTGGCCTAGGTGGTCGGCTATTTGGCGGGCGGATTGGCCTCGTCGGTCTAGGGCTGTGGCTGTGGTTTTGCGGAAGGTGTGGGAGCGGATCCAGGTGAGGGCGTCTGAGGGTGAGGGCTGGGCTGCTTGGTCGACTTGGGCGCTGAGGGTGGGGGATGCGTCGAGGTTTATGCGGTAGGTCTTGACGAGGATGGCTACGAGTTCGCGGTCGAGCTTGATGCGGCCGTTCTCGATGAGTTCGAGTCTGGTCTTTGGCCAGCCGAGCTTCGTGACGACCTGTTTGCGGGTGAGGCCGGCTTGGAGGCGGGCGGATCGGAGGGTATTGCCTAGGTCGCGGCGGGCGGTGCTGGCTACGGGGGACAAAGCGCGGCGGAGGGCTCGGCGGACGTTGGACGGGTCTCGGAAACCTCCGAGGGAGTCGGCGAAGATGGGTTCGTCGGGGAGGACGCCGGCTGCGTGGCGTCGGCGGAGCATGGTGACGGCCCAGTCTGGGAGGGGTAGGGCGCGTACGCCGGCCTTGGACTTCGGGGCCTTGCGGATCAAGCCTTGGCCTGGGACGCGAACCATGGTGTGAGTGATCTCGACTGCGCCGGACTCGAGGTTGACCTGTGACCAGAGGACGGCGAGCGACTCGCCGATTCGGACGCCTGTGCCGAGCATGAAGAGGACCAGGTCCGGCAGGTCGGCTCGTACGGCGGTTTTGTCGGTGGTCAGGAGTTGCCGTAGGCCGGCGATCTCTTCGTTGGTGAGTGCTCGGGGCGGGTCCTTGGGGCGGGCCTCGATCGCTTCGACTTCGCGGACCGGATTGACGGTCAGGGCGCCGTACCGGACGGCTAGTTGCATCATGCCGGAGACGACTGCGCGGCAGGTCTTCGCTGTGGATCGACCGGCGGTGCGCTTGATGGTTCCGATCACTCTGTCGATGCGTGGTGTGGTTGCCTCACCGATCAGGAGTTCGCCGAGGGCGGGCCGTACGTGGTTCTTGATGGCTGTGCGGTACGTCGTCAGCGTCGTCGGTGATCGACGGCCGTCTTCGATGCGTTCCTCGAGCTTCTCGATCCACAGATCGATGAGGTCGTTGATCTTGTCCGTCGGGCTCAGCTGTACTGCGTGATCTTTGCCCGGTCTCGCAGCTTCGTGAGTAGGCGGTGCTCGGCTGCGCCCTTGGTCTTGGCGGACGCGGTGACCTCACGGGTATGTCCGTCGTGGTCACGGAAGTACGCGGACGCGCGCCAGGAGACCACCTTGCCCTCGGCGTCCTTCCTCTCAGCACGGGATCGGACGTTGCCCCATGTTCCGATCGGAAGGTGCGGTCTGCTCATCTCGGCCCTCCACAGTCCAGCTGCACGTGACAGCTCAACGGCTGGGCGGGCCGGGGATCGGACGAAACGAGAGCAGCGCGACAGGATGCGAAACGTCGCTCAACAATGAGTGGACTGTCTGCGCCGAGGCTGCAAAGTGGAGATGGTGGCTCGCAGTGCATCAGAGGAATCGCGCTGGCTCACCAGGTTCGCTACAGGTGTGACTGGTCACTGAGATTCAACCGTCGCGGCCCCATAGCAGTTGATCGAGGACGAGCAGGCTGACGCCAAGCTCGGCCGCCGCTGCCCGCGCCACAACCAGGATGGAATGTTCATCGCCCGGCACGTCGAACCCCAGCTTGCGGAGTGCACCGGCGACCCGTAGATCCGGCTTCAAGGCGTCGGATCCACATCGCATGCGCATGTATGCGAACAGTGCCGGGCCGATCCCCGACACCCCACCAACGATCGGGTCCAACTTCGGAGCGTGCTCGAGACCCTGAACCCCGTCGGCCCATGCTCGACAGCCTTCGTCCTCCGAAACCGCTTGGTCACGGCAAAAGGCGAGGAGGTTAGCCGCCACCGTCTGAAGCGTTACCGGCTCGCTCCGCTGCAGCCCGAACTGCTCGGCCGGCACCTCGCTCTGCGCCAGCCTCGCCAAGGAGGGGTCACCTGCCGCGGCCCACTTCTCGACGCGAGGCAAGACGACACTGTGATACTTCCGCTGCCGGGAGACCACCACATCGAAAACCATCGCCCCGCGGCGTCCGCGATACACCTCGCCGTACTCTTCATCGGCCCTATGGGGCCCGTCCCCGCGCGAACCGGCAAGGTCGCGAAGGCGCTCGACGGCTTGGGACCAGTGTTGCCGCTTCCGCATGACCGCCAAGACGCCTGCAGTGGTAGGCGCGGTGCGACCTGTCGACTCTTGGTTCAAGATGAGGCCCCTTTGCCACTAACTGGCACGCGCCGAATGTCTACAGGACGCGACTGACTGTAGCCCGGATCTTCAGCCACTCCGGGTTTAATACACACCGCCTTCGTTGGGAAGGTGGCATTCGTGATCGTCACGCGGTTCTCGACGACCCAGCCCAGAGTGGCTGAGGTTCCAGCCCGTCGGTGTGATGGTCGTGAACTGGAGCGATTCAGCAAGTCATGCGACAGTGAAGTCGTGAGCCGTCTCGTCGAAGACATCCGCCTTGCGCGCAGGCGTGGCGACTTACCCGAGCGCTTTCGGCCGGCTGATGTGCGTCGCGCTTGCCCAGGGTGGGCCGATCGCACATATGGTGTCTTTCTGCCCAAGCACCGCCGGGGCAATCCAGTGGGCTACACGGAGTACTTCGTTCGTCATCCCGATGGCTCCTACAGCCTCATCGAGTAACCGCCAAGTTGGGGGCGGGTAACTCCAATCCTCGCCACCGCTTTACAAGTTGCCTGTTCAGTACCGCCAAGTCAGTCACTTAGCCGGTGCGGATGTCGGAAGTCCCCACCAAACTTCCTGTGCACGAAGAGGAGAGATGAATGGCGAAGTACTCGGTAACGCAGTCAGCGGTCACGCAGTTGCTGACTGACGTGAAGGGCGACCGCATCGCCATCCCCGAGCTCCAGCGCCCGTTCGTCTGGGACAGCATCAAAGTCCGCGACCTCATGGACTCGCTCTACAAGGGCTACCCCGTCGGCTACCTCATCACGTGGCAGTCGGTCGGAGCCAAGCTCAAGGGCGGCCAGGTCGCAGCCCACCAGCAGATCCTCATCGATGGGCAACAGCGGATCACCTCCCTCCGCGCCGCCGTCGCCGGACTCAAGGTGATCAACAAGAAGTACAAGGCCGTTCGGATCACCATCGCGTTCAACCCAATCACCGAGGAGTTCGCGACCCTGACCCCGGTCATCGGCAAGAACCCGCAGTGGATCTCCGATATCAGCGAGTACTTTAACGCCGACTCGCCGTTGTCCTTCGCGCGTGAGTACCTCGAGCGCAACCCCGACGTCGACGCCAAGACGTTCGAGACGAACCTGGCCCGGCTCGAGGGCATCAAGAACGCCCAGATCGGCATTATCGGCCTCGCCGACGACCTGGACGTCGAGACCGTCTCCGAGATCTTTATCCGGATCAACTCCAAGGGCGTCCCCCTCAGCAGCGCCGACTTCGCCATGAGCAAGATCGCGACCTACGGCGATCGCGGCCGAAACCTGCGCAAGCTCATCGACTACTTCTGCCACCTCGCTGTCGCACCCCACGCCTACGCCGACATCAACGAAAACGACCACGAATTCGCGGGCACTTCATACCTCAAGGCCATCAGTTGGCTGAAGGACGAGGCCGAGGACCTCTACGACCCCGAGTACAGCGACATCATTCGAGTCACCGGCCTCGTCGGCTTCAGCCGCGGCAAGGCGTCAAGCATCGTCAGCGAGCTGTCAGGGCGCGATCCGGAAACCCGGAGGGTCGACGAGGAGCGGATCCCGGTCGCGTACGACAAGCTCGAGCGTGCGCTGCTACAGATCGTAAACAACTACCACTTCGACAACTTCTTGATGCTCATCAAGTCCGCGGGCTTCATCACGCCGGGGATGGTGAACTCGAAGAACGCCCTCAACTTCGCCTACGCCCTCTACCTCCGCCTGCGCGGGGACAAGGCCATGAGTGAAGGCGAACGGAAGCGGATCGTGAAGCGCTGGTTCGTGATGTCGATGCTCACCGGCCGCCACTCCGGCAGCTTCGAGTCAACCTGGGAGCAAGACATCCGCCGGATCGGCGAACAAGGACCCGCGAACTACCTCAAGCAGGTTGAGGAATCCGAACTGTCGGATGCCTTCTGGGCAGTCGCTCTCCCTGCTGCCCTCGAGACGACGAGCACGGTCAGCCCGTTCTTCCAGACGTTCCTGGCCGCACAGGTGGCGAACAACTCTCGCGGATTTCTGTCAAAGGGCATCACCGTCGCGGCCATGCAACAACAGTCGGGCGACATTCACCACATCGTGCCCAAGGACTACCTGCAGAAGAACGGCTACCCGGACCGCGGCGACTACAACCAGGTCGCGAACTTCGCGCTCACTGAGACGGCGATCAACATCAGCATCAGCAACAAGCCGCCGATGCAGTACATGGCCGAGATCGCCACCCAGACCGAGTCCGCGCAGCTAGTCCTCGGAGAGATCACAGACCCTGATGACTTGGCTGCGAACCTCGCCGAGAACGCCGTCCCGGCCAGGTTGGCCCAGGTCACAGCCGGGAGTTACAAAGAGTTCTTGGTCGAGCGCCGGAAGCTGATGGCGGCGACCATCCACAACTACTACCAGGCCCTGTGACGACGGCGGGCGACCCTCTGTTCTCGCGATGGGGCGGCCGGTCCGGCTCTGCGTTGACGGTGGCTTCTAGGCGCATTTGATCGACCAGACCTCGGGGATGCTGCGAGGAAGCACGGGGCACCACGGGCATCGAGGAAAGTCGATCCTCACCTGGAGGTTTGGCGGATCGTCCTCTCGGAATCGGACTGACGACCTTCTCCTCTCACCACGGGATCGTGGTTGCCCCACGTTCCGATCGGAAGGTGCGGTCTGCTCATCTCGGCCCTCCACAGTCCAGCTGCACGTGACAGCTCAACGGCTGGGCGGGCCGGGGATCGGACGAAACGAGAGCAGCGCGACAGGATGCGAAACGTCGCTCAACAACGCGCAGTCGGCTGCCCGTCGTGACTCTGCGTATTGGCAGAGTAAAATGCAGACCCGACGGTCCCGGCCGAGGCGCCGATAGGCGCCTGACCTGCGGAAACTTGTAGGCCCCGTGGGACTCGAACCCACAACCCGCGGATTAAAAGTCCGCTGCTCTGCCAATTGAGCTAGAGGCCCTCATCTGGTGAGGGGAACAGTGTGTCAGGTTTGGTGGGGGTTTGCTTGGTGGGGGGTTGGGGTGAGGGCTTGCGTGGCTACCCGGAGTGGTGGTACAGATCGGAATTCGCTCGGGTGGTCCGGGTGCTGACAAATCCTGCCGCGGGGGGAACCGACGGCGGGTTTGGGGGGATGGATCGTGTTGTTGCTTCGTGCTGCGTTGGGGTCGGTCGCGGTGGTGGCGCTCGTTGGCGGGTGTGGGGCGGATTCGGGTACGTCGGGGGCGGGTGAGCCGGCTGCTATCGCGAGTGTGCAGGTCAGCGTGACGCCTACGCCGGTGCCAGGTACCACATCTGCTCCGGTCGTGCCGCCGAGGACGTCCGCGGCGCCCAAGGTCAAGCCGTCGGTCACCACGACGAAGGAGGTCGTGGAGTTGAAGGTGATTCCGTTCAAGAAGAAGACGGTGACGGACGACTCGTTGGCGAAGGGTGAGCGGACGATCCTTACGGCGGGGGTCAACGGTACGCGGCGGCTGGTTTACCGGATCACGTACTTGAACGGCGCACAGACGGATAAGCGGTTGGTTCGGCAGGAGGTCGCGAAGGAGCCGCGGTCGCAGGTGACGGCGGTGGGTACGAAGGTCGAGGAGCCGGAGGAGTCCGGCGGGTGCGACCCGAACTACTCCGGTTGTGTTCCGATCGCCAGTGACGTCGACTGCTCGGGCGGGAGCGGTAACGGCCCTGAGTACGTCGATGGTCCGATCGATGTCATCGGCTCCGATAAATATCGCCTCGACGCCGACCGCGACGGGATCGCCTGCGAGTAGATCGGGGAGGATTACCTACCCGAATCGGGCAGTAGCCCTCCCCAACGGTCGGCAACCGGTCACGTCGAAGCGCTGGGGGCCGGTCGGTACGTCGGCGGTCGCGATGAAGGTCATTGCCGGGTGCGTCGACGTCCGCTCCCATCAAGTGCGTAATAGTCGCTCATACGCGTACGACGACGCAGCACGGTGAAGTGTCAGTCGATGACCGCTGTGGTGATGCGCCGTGGCGTGATGTCGAACATCGAGTCCTCGGGTGGATTGGCCAGGTACGCCGCCCGGTGCTCCTCAGGCAGGTACTTCTCCACCATCGCGTTCAGCAGGTCCGGTTCAAGCGGAAGGAATCGCGCCACGCCCTGCATGTTGACGTACTTCGCCGTCGCCCCGTCGACCGTCTGGATCGAGAGTGACAGCTCGCCTGTGCCGGTCCGGTGCAGTCTGGTCTTCTTCGACTTGGCCGGCGTCATCACCTGGAATCTGTTGTCGTCGGGCAGGTGGCGGAACCACACCGGCGTCACATGCGGCGACCAGCCCGGGTCGTCGACTGCCAGCACGGCCACCAGCGGCTGCGCCAGGAACTCTGCTATTTCGTCGTCGTCCATCGCTCGGAACCCCATGCAAACCACGCTCCCACCAGGCACCGACAATTCGGCCATACTTCATGTCGTGACTGAAAGCGAGGTGCGGTGCTCACCTACGTCCTGAACTCGCAGGATCTGGCCGACGTCCGGTTCGCGGTGTCGCCGGTGGCGGAGATGGTGCTGTCGTTGCGCGCACTAAGGGACCCCGGCCGTTTCCCGCTGCAGCTCGGCTGGGTTCGCGCCGTACAGCCGCAGGTCGCCGCCCTGGATTGGTCCGTACTGCGGTGGCTCGTCAACGACACCATGGGCAGCCCGGACTTCCTGACGCCACGACCGACCTCGCCGCTCACCCAGCTCTCCGACGAGCTCGACGTGATCGCAAACGTCCAACCGGACACCTTCGAGCGACAACTAGTAGCGGTCAACGGCGAGCTACCGGAAGACCTGACCATCGACAAGGTGGTCGAGGCGCTAAGCCAGTACTGGGACGCCGTGATGGCGCCGTACTGGAGCCGCATGCGCACCCTCCTCTCCGCCGACATCAGCTACCGCGGCCACGTCGTCACCCAGCAAGGGACCGGCGCCATGCTCAACGGCCTGGGCCCAGCGATCACCTACGCCGAAGGACTACTCAAGGTCGACCGCGTCGCCGAGCAGAGCCGCACCGAACACGTCGACGGCCGCGGGCTCGTACTGCAGCCGACCCTGTTCGGACCGCACGCCGTCATCCCGTTCGACCCCGGCGCCGAACCGCTGCTCGGCTACCCGCCGCGCGGTCAGGCCAACCTGTGGTCCGTCGTCGAGCCACCGTCCCGCCACGACCTCGCCCAGTTGATCGGTACGCCGAGAGCGCACATCCTCGAGCTCCTCACCCATCCCCGTACGACGACCGACCTGGCCGGCGAACTGAAGGTGACGCCGTCCGCGGTGAGCCAGCACCTGCAGCTACTGCGCCGTACCGGGCTCGTCGAACCGCAACGCACCGGCAAACAGGTCCTGTACCGGCCGACGGAGCTCGCGGCCCTCCTGACCGGGACAGCCGTCGATTGAGCTGTCAGCTATAGTCGGAACGTCCGCGGGAGCTCGCAGGAAGTGGGCTGAGAGGGTGACTCCCCCGTCACCGACCGCTGAACCTGAATCGGGTAATTCCGGCGTAGGGAGGAAGCGATGGAATCCGTCTGGGTGAACGGTACGGCGGTCGACGTACCGCCCGGCAAGTCGGTGGCCGAGCTGATCGCGGAGTACTCCGATCGCGCCACCGGGATCGCGGTCGCGGTGAACCAGAACGTGCTGACCAAGGCCGAATGGGCGCAGACAACCCTGCGGCCGGGCGACCGGGTCGAGATCGTCAGCGCGACGCAGGGAGGCTGACATGGATGATCCACTGGAGCTCGGCGGGCGCACGTACACGTCGCGGCTGATCATGGGGACCGGCGGTTCGGCCAACCTGGAAGTGATGGAGGAGGCATTGATTGCCTCTGGCACCCAACTCACCACGGTCGCGATGCGCCGGCTCGGCACGGGTCATGAGGGCTCGGTGCTCGACGTACTGAAGAAGCACAACATCGACGTACTGCCGAACACGGCCGGCTGCCACACCGCGGCCGAGGCCGTGCTGACCGCGAAGCTGGCCCGCGAGGCGCTCGGGACCGACCTGATCAAGGTCGAGGTCGTTGCCGACGACCACCTGTTGCTACCGGACCCGTTCGAGCTGCTCGATGCCGTGGAGGCCTTGGTGGCCGACGGTTTCACCGTGCTGCCGTACACGAACGACGACCCGATCCTCGCCCGTCGCCTCGAGCAGTCCGGTTGCGCGGCCGTCATGCCGTTGGCCGCACCCATCGGTTCGGCGCTCGGTATCCGCAACCCGCACAACATCGCGCTGATCGCCGAGGCGGCGAACGTCCCGGTGATCGTGGATGCCGGCATCGGTACGGCGAGCGACGCCGCGCTGGCGATGGAACTCGGCTGCGACGCGGTCATGCTCGCGACTCCGGTGACCCGTGCGGAGAAGCCCGCTTTGATGGCCGCCGCGATGCGCGACGCCGTCTCCGCCGGCCGGAGCGCACGCCTCGCCGGCCGCGTGCCGAAGAGATGGCAGTCGGCGCTGGCGTCGTCGCCTACAACTGGCCTGCCAACCTTTTAGCCTCCGCCGCGTCCACCGCCCGGTCCAGCAGGAGCGCGGTGAGGGACAACGTCAGGTCCTGGTTGGGTTGCAGCACCAACGGCTGCTCCCACGCGAGCGCCGGGCAAGCGCCGACGTACTCACCGGATCGCACGAACCACGGCCACACCTGATCCGGCTGCAGCAACAGCAGGCTGACATCGCCTTGGACGAACGCGAGCCACGGACTACACGAGCCGAACGCGGCATCCAGCCCGTCTCCGTCGGCACTCAGGACAGTCGTCTCCGCAGCAGGCAGTCGCCAGAAGAGACCGCCGTACCCTGCCCCGGCCCGGCCCGATGTGGCCGGGCTATCGATCCGGATTGATCCGTAGCGGGCAGTGAGGACGCTGCGCCAGTCGAGTCGCCAGCCACCGAAGGCGAGGTCGCCGGTGAGGCGGCGGCGTTCGACGAGTTGCGGGCGGCCTTGCTCGTCGTACCAGGTGATGTCGTCGACCAGCTCGCGGTCGTTGACGGTGACGCCGCGGCTGCGTTGCTGGCCGTGGTTCGTGAGGAGGGTCGGGCCTTGGCCGCGGACGTAGGTCCGGCCGCCCCAGTGCGACGTGCCGTTGACCTGCGCGACGGCGAGCGAGACGCCGTAGTGATGCCGATGGTCGACCGGACTGACCTCGGTCAGCGGGTGCCCGCCGAGCGTCCGGACCGGGTGCAGGTAGGGCCGCGGTGCGTGGACCTGCGGCATCCGCCGTCCGAACTCGTACCGCGCCAGCAGCCCCGCCGAACTCCCGAGCGCGAAGATGTCCCCCTGCTGCTGCCACCCGACCTGATCAGCTGACGCGTTGGAGCGCGGCTCCTGCGGCACCGGACCCGTGCTCGCCCGCACCGCCAGCCGCAGCTCCGGTACGCCGCCCACCTCGTCTGAAGGCCCCGTGATCGACGCGTGCAACCGCTGCCACGCAAGCTCACCGAGGTCCTTCTGCGGCACCCGAACGGTCGTCAGTGACGGTACGGCGAACCGCGCGAGCCCGATGTCGTCCATCCCGGTCACCGACAGATCAGCCGGTACGGCGACCCCGACCTCGTTGAGCCGCGCCAGCAACCCGAACGCCACCAGATCGTTGAACGCGACGACCGCGGTGACCTGCGCTTCGAGCACCCGCTCCACCGCGGCGTACCCGTCCTCGATCGACCAGCCGCACTCGAGCCGGACGAGCTCCAGCCCCGGGATCTCCCGCTCGGCAACCGCGAGCGCCTGCAGCCGCATCACGTTGGACGCGCTCGCCGCCGGGCCGGACAGGAACGCGAGCCGCCGGTGTCCGAGGCCGACCAGGTGATCGACGACGATCCGTACGGCGCGGCCGTAGTCGACCACCACCGACGCTACTTCCGCCGGCCCCTGACGGTTGACGAGGATCACCGGCTGCACCTGCGGCAGAAGTTCGAGCAGGCGCTCCTCGTCGATCCGCGGCGAGACCATGATCAGCGCGTCGCAGCGGCGCCGGGCCTCGATCGCGATCGCCGCCTCGGCCTTCGGGTCCTCGTCGGTCTCGGCGACCAGCACCTTGTACCCGGCCGCCGCGGACGCGTTCGTGATGCCGCGCAGGATCTGCTGGAACAGCGGGTTGCCGAGGTCCGGGACGACCAGCGCGACCATGTTCGTCCGGCCCAGCGACAGGCTGCGGGCCAGGTCGCTCGGCCGGTAGTTGAGCCGCTCCGCCGCGGCGCGCACCCGGGCGACGATCTCCGGTGCGACACTGAGACGCCCGTTCATCACCCGGGACACGGTCGCCCGCGACACCTCCGCCGCGCGCGCGACGTCGGCAATCGTGATCGAGTCCTTCGGTGTCCGGCCCACCCCCGTATCCTCTCTCGATGGAAACCGGTTTCTCAACCCTCGGTGTGGTCGGATGAGACAACACGTCGACAGAGGAGCTGGTGAGCGAGTTGGAGTATCCACGCGTGATTGGCGTTGCGCCGGGCAACGGGTACAGCCACGTGGTGACCGGATCTGGCCAATGGGTGGCCATCTCCGGGCAGGTGGCGCTGGACGTGAACGGGGAGTTCGTCGGCCGAGATGATCCGACGGTGCAGACAGAGCAGGTGTTCGCGAACCTGGAGCGCTGCCTGGCATCGGTCGGCGCGACGTTCTCGAACATCGTGAAACTGACGTACTTCGTCACCGACATCACCCACCTGCCGGAGATCCGCGTAGTCCGCGACAAGTACATCACCGGCCTCAAGCCCGCGAGTTCGGCGGTGCAGGTGGCGTCACTGTTCAGCCCGCTGGCCCTGATCGAGATCGAGGCCTTCGCGATCATCTAACGCAGTACGTCGACCGCCACCCGAGCGGCCTCGCCGATGGCGGCGTCGACGCGGGGCTGGCGGAGGTCGCCGCGGGCGGCGAGCGTGAGGACCGCGATCGCGAACGCCGCCCCGCCGGGCAGGGTGACCACGCCGGCCTCGTGCCGCAACGCGCCGAACGTTCCGGTCTTCCCCGCGACGCGTACGCCGTCGTGCGGGAAGCCGGACGCCAGTCGGTGCAGGAAGATCTGCCGGTGCATCGTCGTCTTGACGAACTCGGTCTGCTCGGCCGAGAGCAACTCCCCCGCCCACAACCGCCGCAGCAACAGGGTCAGGTCGCGAGCACTGGCCGCTGACCCGTTCGCCGCCTCGTACACGCCGACCGGATCGGTCCGGTCGTTGTCCGCGAGTACGGCGAGGGCCGCGTCCGCATCGTCGGCACCCGTACGGCGCTGCAGGTCACGCAGGTTGGCCGCCGTACCGCGACGAACCCAGGTGCGGCGCAGTCCGAATGACTCCAGGATTTGCGCGAGCCGGCGCAGCCCGACGATGTCCAGCAGCGCATCGGCTGACGCGTTGTCCGACACCGTCGCCATCGACAGGGCCAGATCACGCAGCGACACCGTCACCGGATCCGCGAACGCGGACAGCCCGGTCGGTCCGGCGGTCCGCGCCGACGGCTCGAGCGTCACCCGCTCGCGCGGATCGAGCTCGCCCAAATCCACCAGCCGGCAGAACCCGGCGAGCAGCGGCAACTTGTAGACCGACGCCAGCGGGACCACGGCGTCCGCGTCCAGCTCGACGGACGCCTCGGGCTCGTCGAGCGAGACCGCGTGCAACCAGCCGCGGACACCGGCGTCCTCGAAGATCCCACGGATCCGGGCGTTCACGATGCCAGCGCTTCCGTGAGCTGAGCCATCACGTCGTTCGGGCGGAGGAACGGCGTACGCGTCCTCGACCAGACGAGCCGGAGGCGCAACGGCAGCGGATCGTCGGCCAGTCGATGCCGACCGACGCCCGGTGCGATCAGTGCCGGGTCGGCGGTCACCACGATCGCCTGGCCGGCGGCCGCCATCGCGAGTCCGGCGCGCTCGTCCGTCACCACGACCGTCCCACCGTCAGGCCGGTGCAGCGCCAGCGTGTCCAGGAACAGATCTCGCGCCGCCGGTGCCTCGGCCCGCGGCCGCACCGCGATCGGCAGCCCCTTCAGCTGCCGCAACGCCACGACCTCGGTGTCGACAGTCGCTGCCGGCACGAGTGCCCAGGTCGGCAGGAGCGATACCGGCCCAGCCTCCAGACCATCCAGTACGGCGGGATGCAGTACGGCGGCCAACGTCAAACGGCCCGTGCCGACCTGATTGACCAGCGAACTCGTCGGCGCGGTCACCACCGTGACTCGACTGCCCGGAATCATCGAGCCGCAGGCCGCGGCCACCGCCGCGCCTGCCGACGGCGGGACCTCGGGCGCCAGACCGAGCCGGATCTCGGGACCCTCCGGATCGCGCGCGACGGCCGCCTGGTGCAGCTCCTCGATCGAGGTCAGCGCGCGCCGTGCGTACGGCAGCAGCGCGACGCCGGCGGGCGTGAGTTCGACGCGACCTGCGCCGCGTTCGAAGAGCTTCGAGCCGACCAGCGCCTCCAGGCGCCGCAGGCCCTGGGACAGCGGCGGCTGGGTGATGCCGACAGCCCGCGCCGCATCACCGAAGTGCTGCTCCTCGGCGAGCGCGATGAAGATCTGCAAGTGCCTTTCAGTGATCATGACGTGACTGACCTGCGGTGATAGCTCCAGCCAATCGCTCCATGCGCAAGAGCATATTCGACATGCTCGCCCCAGCCCGCCTTGACTGAGGTCTCAGCGACGACGAGAAGGAGACAGCGTGAAGGTGAGTCGGAGAGGGATGCTGGCGGGCGCGGCGGCGGCCGGTGCCGCGGGTGTGGTCGGGGCGGTCGGGCTCGAGAACCAGAGCGAGGCGGCAACCACGTCCACGAGCCAGTCGACGCGAGAGCCGGTGGAGCTGACCTGGTTCGGGACGCACGCGTGGCAGATCCGGTGCGGCAAGAGCGTCGTACTGACCGATCCTTGGCTGACCCGCTTCCACACCGGGACGTTCACCCCGGAGGGCGCCGACCCGAAGACGAAGCTGGTGATCAAGCCCGACGTGATCGACCGGCACCTGAGCACCGCCGACGCGATCCTGGTCCACCACGGCCACTACGACCACATGGCCGACGTACCGTACGTCGCGAAGAAGACGCAGGCCACAGTGCTCTGCACCGAGACGCACGCGAACATGCTGCGCGCGATGAAGACGCCGAACGACCTGCTGTCACCGGTCCGCGGCGGCGAGTACCTGCCGTTCGAGGGCTTCGCGATCGAGGTGTTCCCGTCGCTGCACTCCTGCGGCGGCAAGCGGCACACCTACGCGTACCCGGGCTACCGGTACGACGTCCCGCCGCGCCCGCGAGTGATCGAGGACCTGGTCGAGGGCGGCACGCTCGCGTTCGTGGTCACGATCGGCGGTCTGCGCATCCTCAGCCTCAGTACGGCGAACTTCGACCCGAATGCGCTGCGCGGCCTCCAGGTCGACGTCGTACTGGCCGCTCCGGGCGGCGAGCCCGGCATCACCGACCGCCTGCTGCAGACGATCAAGCCGGTCCGGAAGGTGATCGCCACGCACTGGGACGACTTCGACAAGCCCCTCGACGACCCGGGCATCCCGTGGACCGACCTGACGCCGCTCCGCACGTCCGTCGAGAAGACCGGCGCCGAGTTCGTCGTACTCGATCACCTGCAGCAGGTCACGCTGTAGGCAGGAACTCGTCAAGAACAGCGGCCACTTCCTCGGGATGTTCCAGAGTCTGCATATGCGGTACGCCAGGCAGCTCGCGGAAGCTCGCACCGGCGATCCCGTCCGCGAGCTGTCGCAGTACGGCGGTAGGCCCGGACACGTCCGCTCCGCCGGCAACCACCAGCACCGGCGCTGGGAAGTGGGCAAGCTTGCCCTGGGCATCCAGTTCCTTCATCGACCGCCACGCCGCCGCCCAGTCGGCCGGATCCAGCGCGAGCACGGACTCCCGCGCGTACTGCACGCCAAGCGTGTTGTCCGCGAGGGCCGCAGGTGTGAACCACCGAGTCAACGTCTCGTCCACCTGGGTACGCATACCGTCCGCCTCCGCCGACACGGCCCGCCGCTCGAAGACGTCGGGGAACGCCCGGTCGGTCGTCGCCAGAAGTGACATCGAGGCGAACCGGCCGGGTGACTCGATCGCTGCTGTCTGGGCGATCGCACCGCCGTACGAAAGCCCGACGACATGCGCCGTGACCAGCTCGAGCTCGTCGAGTACGGCGATCAGGTCCCGCGCAGTGTCGTGCAGCGTGAACGGGCGCGGCGACCCGGCAGCCTCGCCGTGACCGCGGAGGTCGTACGCGAACACCCGGCGGCCGACGGCGAGCTGGTCGAGGATTGGATCCCACATGAGTTTGTCGAGGCCGAGCGAGTGCAGCAGCACCACCGCCGGCCCGCTCGTACCGCGTTGCAGCAGGCCGGTCCGGTGATCCGGGAGAGTCAGCACGAGTGCGATCCTAGATCTCCATCTGTCAGGGCAGGACGCGGTAGTGGTAGCGCGAGGCGGTCTGGAAGCCGAGGCGGTCGTACAGAGCGCGGGCCGGGGTGTTGGACTCGACCACCTGGAGCCAGACACGGGTGACACCGAGGGTTGTTGCCCGCTGCAACAAGCCGTGGATGACGGCCTGGGCGAGGCCTCGGCGGCGATGGCCGGGATCGACCGCGAGGCAGTAGAGACCGGCCCAGCCGTCGACCAGGGCGAGCCGGCCGATGGCCTGGATCGGCGAGCCGGACGGGATCACGGCGTACAGCGCACGACTGCGGTTGAGGATCTGCCGGGCAGCGGCCTGTGCGGCGGACCCGCCGCGGCCGTCGACGGCCCACCAGAAGTCCATCCAGTCATCATCGGGCGCGGTGGAAATATTCACCGCGGTGGGCGGCTCGGACAGCTTCGCGAGAACGTCGGCAACCTCCGCACACATCACCAACGTCGGATTGCGGAGTTCGTAGCCGCGGGCTGCCAGGTACTCGTCGAGGTCGCCGGGCTGCGCCGCCGGACCCACCTGGAACGACGGCCTGATGTCGTGGGCGACGTACAGGTTCTCCACGTAATCCAAGGCCCTGTCGAGGTCGAACGGCGCACTCGCGGGCAGCACCGAGTTGGCTCGCAGGGTGACTCCGGCGTTGTGTCGGACCAGCCAGCCGTCCAGCTGGGTGCTGTGTGCGGCGGGCCAGCCTTGGTTCATCAGGGCGTCCATGCGAGCTTCGGCGATCACTCCACCAAGCCTAGAACCGTCCGGATCGAATTGCAATGAACTGGATAGTTATTCATCGTCCGCGGACGGTCGCGACTACGTCCGCGAGCAACTCGATGCCCTCGACAACTTCCTTCTGGGACAGCGACCCGTACCCGAACACCAGCCCGGCAGGCCCTTCTCCAGACACCCAGTACGGCGCCAGCCCGTACACGCCGAGCCCCCGCTGCAACGCCGCGTCGCGCAACGCATCCTCGCGGAGGTCAGGCGGCAGCCACGTCATCACGTGCAGTCCGGCCGAGATGCCGACCGGCTCGAGCTCTGGCAGCCGCGCCGCCAACCGTTCGACCAGCGTGTCCCGTAGCGTCCGGTACCGCGGCCGCATCCGCCGCAGGTGCCGGTCGAACTCGCCCCGCGCCACGAAGTCCGCGAACGCCAGCTGGTCGAACACCGGCGACCCTCGATCGTCCATCAGCTTCGCCTGTGCCATCGGTTCGACCAGCCACGACGGCAGGATCAGCCAGCCCAGCCGCAACCCGGGGGCCAGTGTCTTGCTCGCGGTCCCGGCGTACGCGACACGATCGGGCGCAAGCCCCTGCATCGCGCCGATCGGCTCCCGGTCGTAGCGGTACTCCGCGTCGTAGTCATCCTCGATCACCAGCCCGCCCCACGCGACCAGCGCCGCCCGCGTTTCCGCCGACGCCACCGCTCCAGTGGGGAACTGATGTGCAGCCGTCACGAGTACGACGTCCGCGCCCGACCGCTCCAACGCGTTGACGTCGATGCCCGTCTCCAGCATCGGTACGCCGACCACCTCGAGCCCGGCCGCTCGAGCGACGTCCCGCAGGTCGTTGTCGGACGGGTCCTCGACCGCGAGCCGCCGGCGTCCGTGTGCGGCCAGCACCTGCAGCAGTAGCCGCGAGCCCTGCGCGAACCCGTTGCAGATGAGCATGTTCTCCGGGCGCGCCGCCGTACCGCGGACCCTGTTCAGATAGTCGGACAGGGCCGTGCGGAGCTCGATCGTGCCGCGTCCGTCGATGTAGGCGAGGCTGCGGTACGGCGTCTCGTTGAGCACCCGCCGTACCGATCGGAGCCACGCGGCGCGGGGGAACTCGGAGACGTCCGGACGGCTGTAGCGGAAGTCGATCCGTGGCGGACCTGCATCGGGCCTCAGAGCGGTCGTCGCCTCGATCACGGCAATGTCGGCGACCTGCGTGTATCCGCCGGCGCGGCTGATCAGGTACCCCTCCGCGACGAGCTGCTGGTACGCCTCGACGACCACGCCGCGGGACAGGCCGAGGTCGTGCGCGAGGGCGCGCGTCGACGGCATGACGGTCTCGGCGCGCAGCAGTCCGGCGCGGATCCTGGTCCGGATCCCGCTCTCGAGCTGCTGGTGCAGCGGGACGCCGCTGTCGCGCTGCAGCTCGACCAGGAGCTCGCCGGCTCCGGAACTGGTCCTCATTCGGCTCACAGAACTGGACCTTATCGACGGACCGCTCCGCTGTCAGGGTTGTGGACACGACCAAAACATCAGGGAGCTGAGAGCGATGACTTTGTTTCTGCGCACCGGAGACGCCGGGTACGACGACGCGCGCACCGTCTGGAACGCGATGATCGACCGCCGGCCCGCCGTGATCGCCCGCTGCGCTTCGACCGAGGACGTCGCCGAGGCGGTTCGGTACGGGCGCGCGGCCGGGCTGGAGATCGCTGTCCGCTGCGGCGGCCACAACATCGCCGGTCTCGCCGTCCCCGAAGGCGGGCTGATGATCGACCTCACGCCGATGAGCGAGGTCCGCGTGGATCCTGCGGCCAAGCTGGCCTGGGTGCAGGGCGGCGCGCTGCTGGGCGAGCTGGACAAGGCGGCGCAGGAGTACGGGCTGGCGACGACGGCCGGGAACGTCTCGCACACCGGGGTCGGTGGGCTGACGCTCGGCGGCGGGATGGGTTGGCTGGCGCGGCGGTTCGGGCTGGCCTGCGACAACGTCATCTCGTACGAGGTCGTGACGGCGGACGGTGACGTCGTACGGGCGAGCGCGGACGAGAATCCCGAGCTGTTCTGGGGGCTGCGTGGGGGCGGCGGAAACTTCGGAATCGTCACGTCGTTCGAGTTCCGGCTGCACCAGGTGGGGACGCGGGCGCTGATCGTCGAGTTCACCTATCCGGTGTCGGCGGGGTTCGACGTACTGCGCGGGTGGCGGGAGCTGAACGCCGACGCGCCGCGGGAGGCGACGTTCACCGCCAGCATCACGGCGGACTCGGTGACGGTCGGGTACGTGTGGGTCGGCGAGGGTGGGCACGACCTGCTGCCGGCGTTCCGCGCACTCGGGCCGGTGAGCGACGAGATGGTCGAGGAAACGACGTACCTGAAGCTGCAGACGCGGGACGACAACGTCCAAGGACACCGTTTTCGGCGGTATTGGAAGGGCCACTACTTCAAGTCGCTGCCCGATGAGGTGATCCGCGCGTTGGTGGACAACCCGGGGGTCTCCGCGAGTCTGCAGGCGTACGGCGGGGCGATTGCCGACGTACCCACGGAAAACGCTGCATTCAGTCACCGGGACACGTTGTTCGAGTTCGTCACCGCGACACGGTGGGAGGACCCGGCCGAGGACGAGGAGCGGATCGGTCGGCTGCGCGGGTACGCCGCGACGCTGGCGCAGTACGCGAGCGGGACGTACGTGAACACGCTGAACGACGACCCGATCAACCGCGCGTTCCCGCCCGCGACGCTGGAGCGGCTGGTCGCGCTGAAGACGGCGTACGACCCGGCCAACGTGTTCCACCTGAACCAGAACATCCGACCCGGCGAGCCGACGAGCGAGTCCGCTGCCTGACTGGTACCTGTGAGGAATGGACTTCGAGCAGGTCTTCGCGGACGTCGCCCGGACGATCGAGGGCTCCGGCGTGGTCATCATGGCGATCGGGCTCGCCGTTGTCCTGATTCGGTACTGCTACGACGTCGTCCGCAAAGGCACCGGGAGCTACCAGCAGCTGCGGGTGAATCTCGGGCGGGTGATCCTGCTCGGGCTGGAGATCCTGATCGTCGGGGACATCATCCGGACGATCATCGTCGAGACGTCTGTGCAGAGCGTGCTGGTGCTGGGCCTGATCGTGGTGATCCGGACTGTGCTCAGTTTCGCGCTCGAAGTGGAGATCTCCGGATCGTGGCCGTGGCAGACCCGCCGGACCGACGCGGCATGATGGAACTGTGACGACTGAGCTGACGCCGGAACTGGCGGCGACGATCGATGCGGCATTCGCGCGGCGCGACCGGGCGAACATGGGGCCGACGATCGCCTTCTTCGAGAAGCTGCTGACCGAGCACCCGGACAATCCATATGTGCTGTACGAGGTCGGCGGGTCGTACGACACCGCCGGCGATGAGGAGACGGCCGTCGGGTACTACGAGCGCGCGCTACCCGGGCTGACCGGGGAGACCCGCCGGAAGTGCCTGCTGCAGTACGGCAGCACGCTGCGCAACCTCGACCGCTTCGACGAGTCGCTGGCCGTGTTCAAGGGCGCGTGTGCGGAGTTCCCCGAGTCGGACTCGCTGCGGGTCTTCAAGGCGCTGACACTGCACGCCGCCGGGGCGAAGGACAAGGCGCTCGCGACGCTCCTGCTGGTGATCGCCGACAAGGTCGACTCCGCCGAGATCAAGCGCTACGAAGCCGCCATCCGCGGCAACGCCGACTATCTGGCGGGCTTGAGCTAAGGCTTGTGCGCGACGCCGCCGTAGATGGCGTCGCGGATACCGACCTGCGGGTCCTCGTCGACGCGGCCGCCAGGGACATGCCAATCGGCCAGCCGGACGACCCCCGGCTCGAGGATCTCCAGCCCGTGGAACAGGGACGAGATCTGCTCGACCGAACGGAACGCCAAGGTCGGGAAAGCGTCCTTGACCTTCTCGAGAAGCTCGGTCACGAGTACGTCGACCTCACCGCCGTCGCCCGGGTTGCACGCGTGCGTGATCGCCAGATAGGAGCCCGGCGGCAGTGCGTCGACGTACTTGCCGGCGATCTCCAGCGTCTCGTCGTAGTCGGCGATGTGGTGCAGCATCAGCGCCATCACCAGCGCAACCGGCTCACCGTCGGCCAGCATCCCCGCGACCGGCGGTTCCGCCAGCACTTCTTCAGGCTTGGTGAGGTCCGCCGCGGTGAACTGTGTCCGGTCGTTGTCCAGCAGGAGCGCCCGCCCATGGGCGACCACGGCCGGGTCGTTGTCGATGTACACCACCGAGGCGTCCGTGCTCACCTTCTGGGCGATCTGGTGCGTGTTCTCGACGGTCGGCAGGCCGGAGCCCGCGTCGATGAACCGCCGTACGCCGGCCTCCTCGGCCAGCCAGGTGACCACCTGGTGGAGCCAGCGCCGGTTCGCCCGCGCCCACACGGGGGTCTCCGGCGCAATCTTCATGATCTGCCGGTACAGCTCACGGTCGGACTCGTAGTTGTCCTTGCCGCCGAGTGCGTAGTCGTAGACGCGAGCGACGCTCGGCCGGGTGGTGTCGATCCCGTGCGCGATCAGCCCACCGTCGTACATCGGCTGATCGGTCACACTGTCTCCTCGCGACGCGGGGGCACACGTTCACCACGAGGGTAACGCACAGAGAGTCAGCGCATCGCCACGGCGAGTTCAATCTCTGTAAAACTCAACCCGCACAGGGGTTTCAGCACGCGCAGGCGACACCGCGCGGGGCTGTCAGCGGGTCGGACTCCCGGCGCTCGATCCCGTCCGCGGTCTCGATCGGCCCGCCTTCGCGCACCCAGTACTCGAACCCGCCGATCATCTCCTTCACCGGATACCCGAGCTGGGCGAACGCGAGCGCCGCCTGCGTCGCACCGTTGCAACCGGGGCCCCAGCAGTACGTCACGACCGTCACTCCAGCCGGTACGACATCCGCGGCGCGCGCCGCGATCTCTCGGTGCGGCAGGTGGACCGAACCCGGCACATGCCCCTGGTCCCAGCTCTCCTGGCTCCGGCTGTCGATCAGCACCCAACCCGTGACGCCGGCGCCGATGTCCGCAGCGACATCAGCCGCATCCACCTCGAACGAGAGCCGGCCGGCGAAATGCGCGACGGCGGCGTCCCGCCCGGCAGCCGGGGTCCGCAGTACGGCCGAGGTCGTCATGTGATGCCTCCTTGATCGGGGAGCCACCAGCGTCGACTTTTTGGCAGTACGGCGGAAGTGGCGGAAATGACGTAGTACATCAAGATTCCGCCACGCCCGGTTCAGCGCTGTCGCGTGGTGATCTTCGCGCGTGCCCGCGCCACCTTGATCGCCTGCTTCAGCGTCTCCACGTCGTACGCCCCGTAGTGCCGCTGCCCGTTCACGAAGAACGTCGGCGTACCCGAAACCCCACTCGTGTCCGCCGACTCCACATCCAGCGCGACCCGCGCCGCCGCCACGTGCCGCTTCACGTCGTCGTGCAACCGGTCGGTGTCCAGACCGAGCTGTTCCGCGTACCCGATCAGGTCCTTCGGCTGGAGGTTCTCCTGGTTCGCGAGCAGCAGGTCGTGCATCTCCCAGAACGCCCCCTGCGCGGACGCCGCCTCCGCCACCTCGGCCGCGATCTGGGCGCGAGGATGTACGTCGGACAACGGCAGGTGCCGCCACACGTACCGCAGGTCGTCGTCGTGCAGCAGATCCCGTACCACGGGCTCGGCGATCCCGCAGTACGGGCACTCGAAGTCGCCGTACTCGACCAGCGTCACCGACGCCGTCTCCGGTCCGCGGATGTGGTCCCGCTCCGGATCCACTGGATCGGTCAGGTCGACCAACTGCTCCGCGTTGCCTAGCAGTGCTAGCGCCTTCTTCGGAGGGGACAGCAGCTTGGCCGCGCGGAACACCGCCCAGGTCAGCGCCGACGCGACGACCACCGCGGACAGCAGCCCGACCTTCGCCTCGGCCAGCTGCGGCCCGTCGAACGCGATCGTTGCGATCAGCAACGACACCGTGAACCCGATGCCGGCGATCGTCCCGCTGCCGACGACCGCGGCCCAGCCGACCCCCGGCCGGATCCGCCCGCCGCTCAAACGTTCGAGCAGCCAGGACACCGTCGTCACCGCGAGCGGCTTGCCGACGACGTACCCGAGCAGGATGCCGAGCGTGATCGGCGAGGTGAACGCCTGCCCGAGGAACGCCGCGTCGATCGTGACACCGGCGTTCGCGAGCCCGAACAGTGGGACGATCAGATAGCTGGTCCATGGGTGGTACAGGTACTGCAGGCGCTCGTTCGGCGAGATCGTCGTGGTCAGGCCGACCGTCGCGGACCGCGCCAGCTCCGGCGTCGGTTGCTCGCGGAACAGCCGGAACCGACCGGTCGCCTCCTCGAGCTCCTCACGACCGGGCGAGTACGCCGGCGCCGTCAGCCCGATCGCGAGCCCGGCGACCACGGGGTCCACGCCGCTCTTCAGGAGGGCGGCCCACATCAGTACGCCGAGGATCACGTACACCCAGGCCTTGCGGACGTGGAACAGCGACAACACCAGCACGATCGCGAACGAGGCGATCGCCAGCACGAGCGGCATCACCCGGATGTCCTCGCTGTAGACGACCGCGATCACCACCAGCGCGAGCAGGTCGTCGACCACGAACACGGTCAGCAGGAACACCCGCACGCGATCCGGCACACCACGGCCGACCAACGCGAGCAGACCGAGCGCGAGCGCGGTGTCGGTGGACATCGCGACGCCCCAGCCGTGCGACCCCGGACCGCCGGCGTTGAACGCGAGGTAGATCAGCACCGGCGCGACCATTCCCGCGATCCCGGCCAGCATCGGCAGCACGAACCGGCTGCGCTCGCGCAGATCACCGAGATCGAACTCGCGACGCGCCTCCAGCCCCACAACCAGGAAGAACAGCGTCATCAGCCCGCTGTTGATCCACTCCTGCAGATCCAGACTCAGTACGTCGTGCCCGAGCCCGATCGACAGATCGGTCCGCCACACCTCGTCGTACCTCCCCGGCGACACGTTCGCCCACACCAACGCCAGCCCAATCGCAGCCGCGAGCACCCCCGAACTACCCGCCTCGGTCCGCAAAAACGCCCGCATCGGCGCCGCAAACCCCCGCCGCCAGTCAGTCCGCCCACTCAAAAGACCGACCAACTCCGCCATGGCGCACACTGTAATCCGGCCCGCTCCAACGCGCGGTCAACTACGGGCCCATGAGACAGCTTCTGGTGGGCCACCGAAGCTGAAGCTCGACCCCGAAGCTCGGACTCAGCCCCCGCTCAGGCTCGGAACGACCCCACGAAAGTAGTTCACCGGTAACTCTAAGTGTTAGAGGTTCACCTGCGGAGTGGCCGAAAGGGGGCCGTGCGGTGGGCGCGTCGGCGAGGGCAACGAGGTGGGCCGGCGGGGCGGGGCGATGGGTTTTGGTGGCGGCTAACGCTGCGGGTCGGTTGGGCTGCATTATTACCTTGCCCTACTGCGTGACCATGCCCTGGAGTTTCCAGTGACTGAGCCTGAGCTTGCCCATTCGGCGGATACGTTTGCCCGGCTGGCGATCGAGTTACACGATGCGCCTGGTGTCGAGGAGACGATCGATGCCGTAGTGCAGTTCGCCTTGCATGCCGTGAATTGCACGTACGCCGGCGTTGCCCTCTACACGCGCGGTTCGCAGGCCGAGATCGCCGCAGTCACGGACCAGATCGTCTCCGACATCCACGATCTGCAGATCACTGCGGAGAGTGGCCCACTCATCACAGCACTCCGCGAACGCACCACGATCCTGATCCGCGACACGACGTCCGACGACCGTTGGCCCGAGTGGAGTACCAAGGTCGCCGCGCTCGGGATCCGCAGCATTCTCGACGTACCGCTGGCGACCGGTGACGCGCCCCGACGTACCGTCGGCGTACTCGGCCTGTACAGCTCGGAGCCCGAGGCCTTCACTGAGGACGACGAGGCGATCGCGCATATCCTCGCGCGGCACGCGTCCGTGGCGGTGGCGTCCGCGCGGCACGAGGAGACGATGGCGGCGGCCGTCGACGCGCGGAAGCTGGTGGGTCAGGCGATGGGCATCCTGATGGAACGCTTCGATGTGGACGGTGACCGGGCGTTCGCGATCCTCAAGCGGTACTCGCAGGACACCAACACCAAACTGCGCGACGTTGCTCAGCAACTCATCGATACGCGCAAGCTTCCACACTGAAGAGAATCTGACACCGTTGTCCCGGCGCCACCCACCACGATCCGTTGCATACTTCGGAATGAGCCTGACGCCGGGATTTGTGCGGCCAGTACCGCGGACCGGGTCACGTCCCGGCGTCTCAAGCCCAGGCTAGTCTGACCGAATGGGTGAGTGGCGGCCGTTGGCGGGGCCCTCGCGGCAGGTGGCGTTGGAGATCCTGCTGGACGGGCCGTTGTCGCGCGCCGAATTGTCGCGCCGGGTCGGCCTGTCGCCCGGCAGCCTGACCCGGTTGACGAAACCGATGGTCGAGTCCGGCCTGCTGGTCGAGGTCGAGGGCGGCCCCACGGACGCCCGCGTCGGCCGGCCCTCGCAGCCGCTCGACCTGGACGCGAACGCCCACCACTTCGTCGGCATCAAACTCACCGGCGACTCCGCGATCGGCGTACTCACGACGCTGCGCGCGGACGTGCTCGCGATCGTCGAGCGCCCGATCACCGATCCCACGCCGTCCGCGGTCGCCGACCTCGTCGTCCAGCTCATCGACGAACTGACCGTCCAGGTTCCGGGAGGTACGGCGATCACCGGCGTCGGCGTCTCGCTCGGCGGGCGCGTCGCGGACCGTACCGAGGTCCGCTGGGCGCCGTACCTGAACTGGGTCGACGTACCGTTCGGAGAACTGCTCGCCGCACACACGAGCGTGCCGATCGTGATCGCGAACGACCTGACCTCCCTGGTCGAAGCCACCCACTGGTTCGGCGCCGGGCGGAACGCGCACCGCTTCGTGCTGCTCACGATCGGCGCCGGTGTCGGGTACGGGCTCGTCGTCCACAACCGGGTGGTCGACAGCCCGGACGTCACGCTCGGCCTGGTCGCGCACCACCCGTTGCTCCATGACGGCCCGCGCTGCGACCGGGGCCACCGTGGCTGCGCGATCAGCCTGCTGACAGTCAGCGCCATCACGAACCACGTCGGTACGGCGCTCGGCCGGCCGGTGGAGTACGACGAGGCGCTCGACCTCGCGGCGAAAGGCGATCCGGCGGCGCGAGAGATGATCGGCCGCGCCGGTCGCGCCCTCGGCAAACTGATCGCGGCGGCCGCCAACTTTGCCATGCCCGAGCTCGTCGTCCTCGGTGGCGAAGGCGTCCGGCTGGCGGAGGTCGCGCACGACGAACTGCTGGCAGGTCTGCACGCCGACCGGCATCCGTCGACCGCCGAAGTGCCGATGGTCCTGCAGCCGGCCGACTTCAGCGAGTGGGCCCGCGGCGCCGCGGTGGTCGCGATCCAGACCTTCGTTCTCGGCACCGAGTAACTGACTATTTCAATCTAGACAGTTACACTACCGCCATGATGAGGCGATGGCTGGAAGGCTGGCGGCTGTGCCGCGGCCTGGCGCCGGTGATCGAGTACGACGACGCGTACGCCGCCGCACTGGGACTCCCCGGGCGCGACCGCGAACTGTTCACCCGCACCGACGACCCGACGACCGTGGATCGGCTGGCCCGGGACCTGCCCGCGGACGCCTGGCTGACCGTCACCACGCAGCACGGCTTGGAGATCGCCCGCCGACTGGCCGCTGCCGGGACCCAGCCGTTCGAAGAACAGAAGACGCTGATGTCGATCGACCTGCTCACGCATCCGCGTGCGACGGCCGCGATCGAGACGGACGGCCCGCTGGAGTACGTGAAAGTCCTTGTGGACGGCACCGTCGCGGCGCATGGAATGGTGGCGATCGTCGGCGACGACGCCGTCATGCACGACATCCAGACCGATCCGGCGTACCGGAGACGGGGACTCGGCAGCGTGGTGATGGGCGCGCTCACCGGACGAGCCCTCGAGCGTGGGGCCCGGACCGGGCTGTTGATGGCCACGACCGACGGCTTCCACCTCTACCGCAAGCTCGGTTGGTCGCCGGAGGCGACCATGGTCACGGCGTCAGGAGCTGCGGACCCGCGCCCGATGAGCGGCGACCTTGGCGCGGTTCTGACAGGCGGTTGAGCAGAACCGCTGGTTCCCGTTCCGCGTCGAGTCCAGGAACAGGTCGTCGCATCGGTCGGCCTCGCACCGGCGGAGCCGCTCCGCCTCGTCGCTGCCGAGCAGCATCGCCACGGCGGTGGCGAGTTCGGCCAGCCAGCCGTTCGCGTCGTCGGGACTGCCGAAGTGCAGATGCCACGGCGCTCCGACGTCGCGGGTCAACTGCGGCGCGGCCTTGGTTTCCCTGAGCAATGCGTTCACCAGTTCGACGGCCCGATCGACGGCAGGGAGGCTGCCGAGGGCGTCGTACAACGTTTTCCCGCCGGCGGCGTAGTCGGCGGGATCGACGGCGGGCGGTTGGTTGGTGGTCAGCCGCAGTACGGCGTCGACCGCCGCGGCGTCCGGGGGAACCGCCGGGCGACCCTGCCGCTCGGCGGATCCGAAGGTGTTGGCCAGCGCGATCGCGGCCTGCAAGGACGCCTGCAGATGATCGGTGGCTTGCACCCCTCCAGTATCGCTCATTCTTGTGGAGGAGGTGCGTCATACCAGGGTCGTAGGCAGACATCCGCCCGCACTCCGATGATCCGGATCGTTGCCAGAAACAACAATGACGGGTAGGAACCTGGGTTCAGTCCCGGCGCTACGAGGAGGGGAACTGGTGAAGGTCGCGGTCGTGATGGGTGGGGCGAGTCCGGAGCACGACGTGTCGTTGGCCAGTGGCAAGGGGATCATGAAGGCGGTCGAACTGCTCGGCCACATGGCGATCCCGCTGATGATCGATGCTGAGGGCAACTGGTTGGACGGGCAGCACGAAGCGATCGAGATCCTGCAGGCGTGCGATATCACGATCCCGGCGTTGCACGGCGAGGGCGGCGAGGACGGCCGCCTGCAGGGTTTCCTCGAACAGCTGCACATCCCGTACGTCGGCAGCGGGATCGCGGCCAGCGCGGTCGGACTGGACAAGCACCTGACCAAGGCGGTCCTGAAGGCACACGGGATCCCGG
Source organism: Kribbella sp. VKM Ac-2569 (assembly GCF_004216905.1). GTDB lineage: Bacteria > Actinomycetota > Actinomycetes > Propionibacteriales > Kribbellaceae > Kribbella. The sequence continues at coordinate 123,646 of NZ_SGXJ01000008.1, read as the reverse complement.
TGACGCCAGGTGTCACGCTGCGCGGCGCCGAACTGACCGACGCCGAAGCGACGCTGCAGAAGCTGAAGGTGGCCGGCCTGGACTTCCCGCTCTTCGTGAAACCGGCGAACGGCGGCTCGAGCTTCGGCGTGACCCGCGCGACGAACCTGCCGACGCTGCTGGCCGCGATCGCGGAAGCCACCGCGTTCGGTCCGCAGGTCCTGGTGGAGCGGGAGATGGTAGGTCGCGAGATCGACCTCGCGGTGCTGCAGTTCCCGGACGGGCGGGTGGAGACGGCGCCGGCGCTGGAGATCCATGCGGATCCGGAGCAGCCGTTCTTCAACGCGACCGCGAAGTACGACAGCAGCGGCACGCGGTTCGTCGTACCGGCTCGCATCGATCCCGAACTGGCGGTGCGACTACGGCGTACGGCGATCGATGTGTTCGAGGTGCTCGGCTGCGAGGGGCTGGCGCGGGTGGACTTCTTCGTACTGCGCGACGGCGAGCCGGTCGTCAACGAGATCAACACGTTCCCCGGGTTCACGCCGGCGTCGCAGTTCCCGCGGATGTGGGCAGCGGCCGGGATGTCGTACGCCGAGGTCGTCGACACCCTGATCCGTACGGCGGTGGCGCGCGGATGACCGTATTACTGAGCGACGACCGAATCCCGGCCGCCCTCTATGGTCCGGCATACAGCCTGACTTGATAGCTGCTGGCTATCAGCTGATAGGCAGCATTGCTTTGACCGCGGTGCATTGGCGACGGAATGTTGTATACATGACGAGTGAGGTCGTGGCCGCCGCCCCCGTCCCGGTCCCCGGGCGTGCCAGGAGAGTGCGCGAGATCGCGGAGGAACTGCGCGGTCTTCGTGGTGCGCTGATACCGATCCTGCACGCGGTGCAGGAGGAGTTCGGGTACGTCGACCAGCCGGATGTCGCGGTGATCGCCGACGTACTGAACCTCGCGGTCGCCGAGGTGCACGGCGTCGTCACGTTCTACAAGGACTTCCGGCGTACGGCGGCCGGGCGCACCACCGTCGCGATCTGCCAGGCGGAGGCGTGCCGCTCGGTCGGCGCGGTCGAACTCGCCGAGCACGCCAAACGCACGATCGGCTGTGGGTTCGGCGAGACGACGTACGACGGTCGCGTCACCCTCGAAGAGATCTACTGCTTCGGCAACTGCGCCCTAGGCCCAGCAGTCCAGGTCGCCGGCAAACTCCACGGCCGAGTAACTCCCACCCGCCTCAACGCGCTGTTGGGGGAGACCCGATGACGGTGCGGGTGTTCGTACCGCGTGACTCTGCTGCCCGTTCCGTCGGAGCGGACGAGGTTGCCGAGCGGATCGCCGCAGATGGTGGCGCTGAGGTTGTCCGCACCGGGTCTCGAGGGATGTTGTGGTTGGAGCCGTTGGTGGAGGTGGAGACGGCTGCGGGGCGGGTGGGGTACGGACCTGTTGCCCCGGAGGACGTGGATGGGCTGATTGCTGCCGGGATGCTGTCCGGTGCCGGCGCCTCGCTCGGGTTGGTGGAGGAGTTGCCGTGGATGAAGCGGCAGCAGCGGTTGACGTTCCAGCGGGTGGGTGTGGTTGATCCGTTGTCGACCGCGGACTACGTGGCGCACGGCGGAACGCGCGGATTGCTAGCAGCGCTAGCGATGCCGCCGGCCGACGTGGTCGAGACCGCCGTGGACTCGGGCTTGCGGGGACGAGGTGGAGCCGGGTTCCCGACCGGGATCAAATGGCGGACGGTGCTTGGCGCCGACGCAGATCTCAAGTTCGTCTGCTGCAACGCGGACGAGGGCGACTCCGGCACGTACGCAGACCGGATGCTGATCGAGGGTGACCCGTTCACCTTGATCGAGGGAATGACGATCGCGGCGTACGCCGTCGGCGCCGCGGAGGGCTACGTCTACCTGCGCTCGGAATACCCGGACGCGGTCGCGACTCTCAAGGACGCGATCGAGCGAGCGCGTGACGAAGGCTGGTTGGGGCCGGACATTCTCGGCTCAGGGTTCGGCTTCGACCTGCACGTCCGGGTCGGCGCGGGTGCGTACATCTGCGGCGAAGAGACCTCGATGCTCGAGAGCCTGGAGGGCAAACGCGGCATGGTCCGCGCGAAGCCCCCGATCCCTGCCCTGGAAGGGCTTTTCGGTTGTCCGACCGTCGTCAACAACGTGTTGTCGTTGGCAACGGTCCCGACGATTCTCGCGCACGGGGCCGCGGAGTATGCGGCGTACGGCACCGGCCGTTCGCTCGGCACCAGCGTCTTCCAGCTCGGCGGGAACATCGCCCACGGCGGGATCGTCGAGACCGCGTTCGGGATCACGCTCGGCGAACTGGTGAACGACTTCGGCGGCGGAACGTCGTCAGGTCGGCCGGTGCGGGCTGTCCAGGTCGGCGGTCCGCTCGGCGCCTATCTTCCGGTCGAGCAGTTCGACCTGCCGATGGACTACGAGGCGTTCGCGGCGGCCGGCGCGATGGTCGGGCACGGCGGGATCGTGGTGTTCGACGAGACCGTGGACATGGCGGCGATGGCGCGGTTCGCGTTCGAGTTCTGCGCGGCCGAGTCGTGCGGCAAGTGCACGCCCTGCCGGGTCGGCGCGGTCCGCGGCGTCGAGACCATCGACCGGATCGTGTCCGGCACCGACCGCGCAAAGAATCTGGTCGTTCTCGAGGACCTGTGCGAACTCATGACCGACGGCTCGCTCTGCGCGATGGGCGGCCTCACCCCGATGCCAGTACGCAGTGCCGTCCGCCATTTCGGAGAGGACTTCCAGGTATGAGTCTGCTCAAGGAACCTGACTTCGGTACGCCGGCCCGCGCCGGTGCGGCAACGATCGAGCTGACCGTCGACGGCGTTCCGGTCAAGGTGCCACCCGGTACGTCGGTGATGCGGGCGGCGAAGGAGGCGGGCGTCGACGTACCGAAGCTGTGCGCGACCGACAACCTGGAGGCGTTCGGGTCGTGCCGCCTGTGCGTGGTCGAGATCGATGGCGTGAAAGGTACGCCGGCCTCGTGTACGACGCCGTGCCGGGACGGCATGGTCGTCCGGACGCAGAACGAGCGGCTCGGGAAGCTGCGCCGCGGCGTGATGGAGCTGTACATCTCCGACCACCCGCTCGACTGTCTGACCTGCTCGGCGAACGGCGACTGCGAACTGCAGGACATGGCCGGCGTCACCGGGCTGCGCGAGGTCCGCTACGGCTCCGGTGTGGAGGCCGGCGCCAACCACATGGACCTGCCGACCGATTCCTCCAACCCGTACTTCGACTTCGAGGCATCCAAGTGCATCGCGTGCTCGCGGTGCGTGCGCGCGTGTGACGAAGTACAGGGCACGCTGGCGCTGACGATCGAGGGGCGTGGATTCGATTCCAAGGTCGCGGCCGGTGCCGGGGTGTCGTTCTTCGAGTCGGACTGTGTGTCCTGCGGCGCGTGCGTGCAGGCCTGTCCGACCGCGACATTGCAGGAGAAGTCGGTGGTCGAGCTCGGGATGCCGACCCGGACCGTGCTGACGACCTGCGCGTACTGCGGTGTCGGATGTTCGTTCAAGGCCGAGCTCCGTGGTGACGAACTGGTCCGGATGGTGCCGTACAAGAACGGCGGCGCGAACGAGGGCCACTCGTGCGTGAAGGGCCGGTTCGCGTTCGGGTACGCGTCTCATCCCGACCGGGTGCTGGAGCCAATGGTGCGGAACACGATTTCGGAACCGTGGCGGAAAGTTTCCTGGGAAGAGGCGATCTCGTTCACCGCGGGCCGGCTCCGGGAGATCCAGGCGGCGCACGGTCAGGGTTCGATCGGCGCGATCACCTCGTCGCGGACCACCAACGAGGAGGTGTACGCGGTCCAGAAAATGGTCCGCGCAGTTTTCGGAAACAACAACGTCGACACCTGCGCGCGGGTCTGTCACTCGCCGACCGGGTACGGGCTGAAGCAGACCTTCGGGGAATCCGCCGGAACGCAGGATTTCCGTTCCGTCGACGAGTCCGACGTGATCCTGGTGATCGGGTCGAACCCGACCGACGCGCACCCGGTGTTCGCCTCCCGGATGAAGCAGCGGATCCGGCAGGGCGCGCAGCTGATCGTGATCGACCCGCGGCGGATCGACCTGGTCCGGTCGCCGCACATCGAGGCGGCGTACCACCTCGAGCTCAGCCCGGGCACGAACGTCGCGATCATCAACGCGCTCGCGCACGTGGTGGTGACCGAGGGCCTGGTCGACCGCGAGTTCGTCGCGAGCCGGTGCGAGGACTTCGAGGCCTGGGAGACGTTCATCGCGCAGCCCGAGCACAGCCCCGAGGCGGTCGCCGAGATCGCCGGCGTACCGGCCGAGAAGATCCGCGAAGCGGCCCGGCTGTACGCGACCGGCGGAAACGCGGCGATCTACTACGGTCTCGGCGTCACCGAGCACAGCCAGGGCTCGACCATGGTGATGGGGATGGCGAACCTCGCGATGGCGACCGGCAACATCGGCCGGCCGGGCGTCGGGGTGAACCCGATGCGCGGGCAGAACAACGTGCAGGGCTCGTGCGACATGGGTTCGTTCCCGCACGAGCTGCCCGGGTACCGGCACGTGTCGAACGAGGACGTCCGCGACATCTACGAGAAGTTGTGGGGTACGCCGATCCTCGACGAGCCCGGGCTGCGGATCCCGAACATGTTCGACGCGGCCATCGAGGGCTCGTTCAAGGCGCTGTTCGTCCAGGGCGAGGACATCGCGCAGTCCGACCCGAACACGCAGCACGTGTTCGCCGCACTCGGTGCGCTCGAGTTGCTCGTCGTACAGGACCTGTTCGTCAACGAGACGGCGAAGTTCGCGCACGTTTTGTTGCCAGGGACATCGTTCCTGGAGAAGGACGGCACGTTCACGAACGCGGAACGCCGGATCAACCGGGTGCGGCCGATCATGGCGCCGCGGACCGGGAAGCAGGAGTGGGAGATCATCTGCGAGATCGCGCAGGCGATGGGGTACCCGATGCACTACGACTCGGCCGCGCAGATCATGGACGAGATCGCGATGACGACGCCGACGTTCATGGGGGTGTCGTTCGGCAAGCTCGACGAGCTCGGATCGATCCAGTGGCCGTGCAACCTCGAGCACCCATCGGGTACGCCGATCATGCACGAGGACGAGTTCACCCGCGGCAAGGGGCGGTTCATGGAGACCGTGTACGTGCCGACGTCGGAGCGGTCGACGCGGAAGTTCCCGTTGATCCTGACGACCGGGCGGATCCTGTCGCAGTACAACGTGGGGGCGCAGACCCGGCGTACGGCGAACGTCGCGTGGCATGCCGAGGACGTGCTGGAGATCCATCCGCACGACGCCGAGGTGCGCGGTATCACGCACGGGGACATGGTGGCGTTGTCGAGCCGGGTCGGGCGGACCGAATTGCGCGCGACGATCTCGGACCGGATGCCGGTGGGCGTCTGCTACACCACGTTCCACCATCCGGTGAGCGGGGCGAACGTCGTCACCACGGAGAACTCCGACTGGGCGACCAACTGCCCCGAGTACAAGGTCACCGCGGTCCAGGTCGACCTGATCCCGGAGCCGGTCGCCGACGAGTCCACGCGTGAGCCTGTCGTTGCTGGCGGCAATCGATGAGCGGCGGCGTACCTCCGCACGTGCGGTTGGCGAACGAGATCGCGGCGCAGTTCGCGCACCGTCCGCCCGCGGACGCCGCCACTGCCATCGCGAACCACATGAAGGCTGTCTGGGACCCTCGGATGAAGCAGGCGCTGATCGCGCACGTCGCGTCCGGCGCCACCGACCTCGACCCCGCCGCAGCGCTGGCCGCCCAGCAACTCCAGGCTCCCGCATGACCCAGCCCGACAGGCGGGATCGGTTCGAGGAGCGGGATCGGTTCGACAAGTCGGGGCGGGTCGGAGAGGGTGGGCCTGTGGAGGACGGGCCTAGGCGTACAACTGCTGACCGTCGGCCACGGCGGGATGTGGTCCCGTGGGACGTGGCTCGGGGCTTGGCACATGCTGTGGCGCGACCGGGAGCGGTCGTACGGCGCGGGCTCGACGAGGCGGACGGGTGCGTGCTGGCCACGCCGTTAGTGTCGCCGGTTGCGGTGCCGCCGGTGGATCGTGCGGCGATGGACGGGTACGCCGTACGTGGAGTTGGACCGTGGCGCGTGGTCGGGCACGTGAAGGCCGGGACGGCGGATCCTGGTGAGTTGGCGGACGGGCAGGCGACCGGGATCGTCACCGGTGCGGCGGTGCCGGCCGGGGCGACGTCCGTAGTGCGGTCAGAAGACGCTGTCGTGACGGGCGACCGACTGGTCGGACCGTCCGAGGACGGCCGGCACATCCGGCGCGCAGGCGAGGAATGCCGCCCCGGCGACCAACTGCTGCCGGCCGGAGTAGTCATCGACCCAGCCGTTCTCGGCCTCGCGGCAACCGTCGGCCTGAACCGCCTAACCGTCATCTCCCCACCAACGGCCGCCGCCCTGATCACCGGCGACGAACTGGTCCGCCAAGGCCCGTCAACCCCTGGCCGAGTCCGCGACGCCATCGGCCCGATGCTTCCCGGCCTCATCACCCGCTCCGGCGCCACATCCGCCGCCTCGGTGCGGCATCTGCCGGACTCGCTGGACGAGTTGGTCAGCGCGCTGCGGGAGACCCAGGCCGATCTAGTGCTCGTCTCCGGCTCCTCCGCCTCGGGTCCGGCCGATCACCTCCGTCCCGCCCTCAAGACGCTGGGTGCCGAGCTGATCGTCGACGGAGTCGCCTGCCGCCCCGGGCATCCACAAGCGCTCGCACAACTACCGGACGGACGCCTCGTAATCGGCCTCCCCGGCAACCCGTTCGCCGCGCTCGTCGCGTTCCTGACACTCGGGGTCGCAGCCATCACCCGCATGCGCGGCCTCCCGCTTCCCGAACTCACCAACATCGCGGTCCCCGGCGGCATCCCCTGCCACCCCACCAGCACCCGACTCGTCCCGGTCCGCCTCACCGCACAAGGCGCCGTACCAGTCGGTCACGGCGGCGCCGCCATGCTCCGCGGCCCCGCCACCGCCGACGCCCTCGCCGTAGTAGCCTCCGGCCCCGCCGAAGCCATCGCCGCCCGCCTCCTCCCCCTCGACCCCGGGTCCCGGCCATGGGGCGGTTGATTGCGCGGCGGCCGGTTGTGCGCGTCACCCCGGCCGGCAGCCGCTCCCGGCCCGACTCGATCGCGGTCGAGGAGCCGCTCGAGTTGCGGGTCGACGGCAAGCCGCTGGCCGTGACGATGCGGACGCCGGGCCACGACGTCGAGCTGGCGCACGGATTCCTGCACACCGAGGGCGTGATCGGCAGCGTCGACGACATCCGCGACGCGCGGTACTGCGACTCCCGCGACGACGACGGCCGCAACACCTACAACGTCCTCGACGTCGGCCTCGCGCCCGGCGTACCCGCGCCCGTCACCGGCGTCGAGCGCAACTTCTACACCACCTCGTCCTGCGGCGTCTGCGGCAAGGCATCCCTCGACGCGGTCCGCACCAAGACCCGCCACTCCCCGGCCACCGACGACGTCACCATCAGGTACGACGTACTCGCGACCCTCCCCGACGCACTCCGCGCCCGGCAGCAGGTCTTCGACCGCACCGGCGGCCTGCACGCGGCCGGCCTGTTCACGCCGACCGGCGAACTGCTCGTCGTCCGCGAGGACGTCGGCCGCCACAACGCCGTCGACAAGGTCGTCGGCTGGGCCCTGCTCAACGGCCGGATCCCCGCCCGCGGCCTGATCCTCATCGTCTCCGGCCGGACCTCGTTCGAGCTCGCCCAGAAGGCGGTGATGGCCGGCATCCCGATCCTCGGCGCGGTCTCCGCCCCCAGTTCGCTCGCCATCGACCTCGCCGCCGAGTCCGGCCTGACCCTCGCCGGCTTCATCCGCAACGGCAACCTGAACCTGTACAGCCGGCCCGAACGGGTAAATGTCGAGGCCGCTGAGGTGCGTACGACGTACCGGGCATGAACGACTACGGAGTGACCGGCGCGACCACCGGCGTCGAGGTACTGATCAAGCTGCCGATCCACGAGGTCTGGTCCGGCATCACCGCGATCGAGCGGTACGGCGAGTGGAGCCCGGAATGCATCCACGGCGCCTGGCTCGAGGAGGGCGCCCGCTTCGAGGCGCGGAACCGCTTCCCGGACGGCCTGGAGACGTACGTGACCTGCACGGTTACCGCCCTCGAGGAGGCGAAGCGCTTCGGCTGGGACGTGTACGGCGACGAGGAGGTCCCTCTCGCGCACTGGGAGTACGAGCTGGAGGATCGCGGCACCGAGACGCTCGTCCGTCAGTCGTTCACCCATGGCCCGGGCGAGAGCGGAATGCGGATTGGCGTCGTACGGGATCCGGACCGGGCAGCGGAGTCGATCCAGAGCCGGCTCGATCAACTGGCGGCGAACATGCGATCCACGCTCAGCGCCATGGAGTCGGCGCTCAAGTGATCAGGATGCCTCGCTGGCGGTCTGTGTGGACGGGGTCGCCCACAGGCAGTCGGCGGTGCCGGCGTCCACGTGCTCCTGGTAGAAGTCGACCTTCCAGGTGATCACGTTGAGGCACTCGTTGAGTTCCTCGATCTGCGCGCGCACGTAGTCCTGGTGGCTCTTGAGCAGGGCCAGCCGGTCTGCCTCGTTGCCGGCCCCCTGCCGGACCAGCTCCGTGTACTTACGGATGGTGTCCAGCGGCATCCCGGACGAGCGGAACTTGATGCACATGTTCAGCCAGTCGACGTCGTCCTCGGTGTAGACGCGCCGCCCGTTCGACTCCCGCCGTACGGCGTCCGCGAGCAGTCCCTCACGCTCGTAAAACCGCAGCGCGTGCACGCTCAACCCGGTCCGCTCCGCGACCTGCCCGATGCTCAGTCCACCCATGCCCGCACCCTAACCCCGGATCAAAGGCTTCAGCGCAGACAGAGCCTGCTGTACGTCGTCGCGCGTCGAGTAGATGTGGAACGACGCGCGCAGCTTCCCGTCCCGTACGGCGGCGCGGATCCCGGCCGACGCGAACGCCTCCTGCGCCCCGGGCAGGCTCGTACTGACGATCGCACTGTTCGACGGCGCGAGCCCGAGCCCGGCGCGGAACTCGTTCGCGAGCGCGAGGTTGTGCCGGTTGATCGTCTCGACGCCGATCTCCTCGATCAGCTCGAGCGCCGGCGCCGCGCCGACGAAGCTGAACCACGCCGGCGACTGGTCGAACCTCCGCGCGGCCGGATCGAGCTCCATCACCGGCCCGTAGTACGACCCGTGGACGTCGCGTGCGGCGTACCAGCCCGCGGCCGACGGCCGGCAGCGCTCCTGCAACCGCGGCGACAGGTACCCGAGCGTCGCGCCGCGCGGTGACATCAACCACTTGTAGCTGTGGGCGATCAGCGCGTCGACACCGTCGACCGTGATCGGATGCCAGCCGACCGCCTGGGTCGCGTCGATCACCACGAGCGCATCGATCTGCTTGCTGGCGGCAACTACCGCAGGCAGGTCCAGGACGACACCGGTCGACGACTGCACCGCACTCACCGCGACAAGGTCGATCCCCGGCGTGATCGCGGCGACCACCTCGTCACCCGGTACGGCGATCACCTCGACGCCACGGTCCGCGTGCACCTGCCACGGGAACACGTTCGACGTGAACTCGACGTCGTCGGTCAGGACCTTCGCACCGTCCGGCAACGCGGCCGCGATCGGCGCCAGCGCCGCAGACACCGTGCTGCCGACGAACACGTCCGCCGCCTCCGCCCCGACCAGCCGCGCGAACGACTCCCGGGTCCGCGTCGTCGACGCGTCCCACGGCTCCCAACTGGTCGCGCCGACCCGCCAATCAGCAAGCGCACCCTGCAACGCCTCCCACGCCGGCCGCGGCGGCAGCCCGTACGACGCAGTGTTCAACCACCCCGGCTCCGCATCCCAAAGCTCCGCAATCTCCACTCCCCCACCCTACGGACCCAACTTTGAGAAGCCACCAACCAGATTCCCGCCCCGGAAACGGTCGGTGGCTTCTCAAAGTTGACCTAGAGAGCGCTCTAGGACCTAGCGTGCGGGGGTTGGCGATCGATGGCGGGAGTTGAGTGGGATGCGGTATCGGATGTTGGGTGGGACCGGGATCGAGGTCAGTACGCACTGTCTCGGGGCGATGATGTTCGGGGCGGTCGGGAATCCGGATCACGACGAGTGCGTCCGGATCATCCACGCCGCCCTGGACCAGGGGATCAACTTCGTCGACACCGCGGACATGTACTCCGCGGGCGAGTCGGAGACGATCGTCGGCAAAGCGCTGAAGGATCGCCGCGACGACGTCGTACTGGCGACCAAGGTGCATTTCCCGTTCACCGAGGGCCGGAACCGGAGCGGGAACTCGCGGCGCTGGATCACCCGCGCGGTCGAGGACAGCCTGCGCCGGCTCGGCACGGACTGGATCGACCTCTATCAGATCCATCGGCCGGACCACACCACCGACATCGAGGAGACGCTGTGGGTGCTGAGTGACCTGGTCAGTGCGGGCAAGATCCGCGCGTTCGGATGCTCGGCGTTCCCGGCGGAGGACATCGTCGAGGCGTACCACGTCGCGGACCGGCGCGGGTACGGGCGCTTCCGGACGAACCAGCCGCCGTACTCGATGATGGCCCGCGGCATCGAACGCTCCGTGCTCCCGACCTGCCGGCGGCTGGGGATGGGCGTGCTGACGTACAGCCCGCTCGCCTTCGGGTTCCTGTCCGGCAAGGTCCGCAAGAACCAGCCGCTCGACCTGTCCGCCAGGGCCGCGCTCGCGCCTGACCGCTTCGACCCGGCGTTGCCTGCGAACGCGGCGAAGTACGACGCCGTCGAGCAACTGGTCGAAGTTGCCGACGGCATCGGTACGACGCTGCCCGAGCTGGCGATGGCCTTCGTCACCACGCATCCCGCGGTCACGTCCGTGATCTCCGGGCCGCGCACGATGGAGCAACTCGAGGGCCTGATCACCGCAGCGGACCTGACGCTCGACGACAAGACCCTCGACCGGATCGACGAGATCGTCCCACCCGGCACCGACGTGTACCGCGCCGACGCCGCCTGGCAACCCCAGTCCCTCGTCGACGTCACCCAGCGCCGCCGCGCCCTCTCCGACCGCTAGCTACTTGCCTCCTTGGAGGGACGTCCAGGTGACGGGCGAACCATCGCAACCTCCGAGGGGCGGAACGGAAGGTGAAGGTTTTCGCCCAGCGCGTTACAGTTGACGGTTATTATTTGACAGCCCTTACGCTGAGGCCATGGCTGTGACGATGCGCGACGTCGCGCGCAGGGCCGGCGTGTCCCCGAAGACGGTCTCGAACGTGATGAACGGGTATCCGTACATCCGCGAGGAGACCCGGACCAAGGTGCTCGCCGCGATCGATGCCCTCGGCTACCGGATGAACCTCTCCGCCCGGCACCTCAAGTCGGGCCGGACCGGCGTCATCGGGCTGGCCGTCCCGGAGCTCAGCCTGCCGTACTTCGGTGAGCTCGCCGACCAGGTCATCATGGCCGCCGACGAGCACGGTCTGACCGTGATGATCGAGCAGACCGGCGCAGACCGCGACCGCGAACTGACCGTCCTCGCCCGGCCCCGCGGTCACCTCGTGGACGGCCTGCTCTACAGCCCGCTCGGCCTCGGCCAGGAGGACATCGACCACCTGAAGGTGAACACGCCGATGGTCCTGCTCGGCGAGCGCATCTTCCACAGCCCGGTCGACCACGTGATGATCGACAACGTGCCCGGCACCAAGGCCGCGGTCGAGCACTTGCTGGCCCTCGGGCGGCGGCGGATCGCGGTCCTCGGCGTCCACCCCGGCGAAAAGGTCGGCACCGCAGCCATTCGGTACGGCGCGTACGCCGACACTCTCACCGCGCACGGCCTACCGGTACCGGAGGAGCTGGCGTTTCCGGCCGGCCGCTGGCACCGCTCGACCGGAGCCGAGGCGACCGAGCGACTGCTCGCGTCAGGCCTCGAGTTCGACGCACTCCTGGGGCTGAACGACACCCTCGCGCTGGGCGCGCTGCGGGTCCTCGCCCAGCACGGCATCCGGGTGCCGGACGATGTCGCGGTGGCGGGTTTCGACAACATCGACGAGGCCAGCTACAGCACGCCGAGCCTGACCACTGTCGACCCGGGCCGCGCGGAGATCGCGAAGCGGGCCGTCGATCTACTGGTCCGCCGGATGGCCGGCGACGACTCCGACCACGAGGAGATCGCCGCCCGCTACGAACTGCACGCGCGCGAGTCGACACTTGGCGTGAACTGACGCAGCCCTGAGGTCTTGACGTCCCCGGACAGCCCGTGCGATCTTCTACACCGATGTAGTACACCGATGTAAATCCGTACTCCACTCCGCCTGGAGGACAGATGCCCCCTGACCACGCCCCCTTTCGCCCGGGGCGTCGAGCAGTACTTGGTGGCCTGCTCGGCTCCCTCGCCCTCACCGGCTGCAGCACCCTCCGATCCAAGCCCAAGGTCCGCGAGTGGAACCTGTTCGGCGGCGGCGACGGCGCCCGCCTCCTGCAGATCCACCAGCAGTACGTCGCCGAGCACCCGGACGTCGCGTTCGAGGCGCACACCCTGGCCTGGGGCCCGCCGTTCTACACCAAGCTCGCGATGTCCGCGGCCGGTGGCCGGGCGCCCGAGGTGGCGACCCTGCACCTGTCCCGGCTGAAGGGTTTCAGCCCGACGACGATGCTCGACCCGATCCCGGTGGAGCTGCTGAACGCGGCCGGGGTGCAGCAGTCCGACTTCCTGCCGGCCATCTGGGACCGCTGCGTCATCGACGGCAAGCTGTACGCCGTTCCGCTCGACCAGCACCCGTTCGTTCTCTACTACAACACCGAGATCTGCAAGAAGGCCGGACTGCTCGACCCGGACGGAAAGATCAAGCCGGTCAAAGGCGTGAACGCGTTCCTCGACATGCTCCGAGCGGTCAAGGACGTCACCGGCAAGTACGCCGTCTCGGTCGACACCACCAGCCCGTGGCGGCTGTGGTACACGCTCTACGGCCAGCTCGAGGGTGAGTTCTTCAACGAGGACAGCACCCAGCTGGTGCTCGACGACGCCAAGGCGCTCGAAGCCCTGGACCTGATCGCGAAGCTCGCCAGTGAAGGACTCACGCCCCGGTCGGCGAACTACCCGGCCCTGGTCGCCATGTTCAGCAACGGTGACGCGGGGATGAGCTTCAACGGCGAGTGGGAGGTCACGACGTACCAGACCGCGAAGATGCCGTTCAGCATGGCGCCGTTCCCGGTCGTGTACGACGTGCCGAAGTTCCAGGGGGACTCGCACACCTTCGTGCTGCCGCACCAGGCCCATCGGAACGCCGACGACACGAAGGCGACGGTCGAGTACATCGCCTGGATGCTGAAACACAGCGTCGAGTGGGCGGCCGGCGGCCACATCCCGGCGTACCAGCCGGTCGCGCAGAGCCCGGAGTACCTGAAACTCAAGCCGCAGGCGGAGTACCGCAGCACCGCTCCGAACGTGCTGTACGACCCGGATGCCTGGTTCAGCGGTTCGGGAGCGCAACTGGAGAACGAGTCCGCGGCGGCCTTCAGCGGGATCGCGGCCGGACAGATCACTCCGAAGGCTGCGCTCGAGCAGTTCAAGACAGCCACCCAGAAGCTCCTCGACACCCCGTCCCCGGTCTAAGGAGGTCGGTCATGGCCGTAGAGACACCACCGCGCGTCACCCCCGGTACGCCGTCGACCGCGGCGAAGGCGGGGACCGGACAGCCCTGGAAGGAACGCTGGGGCGGGCTGTTCTTCGTGGCGCCGTTCCTGCTGCTGTTCGTCCTGTTCATGCTCTGGCCGATCGTCTCCGGCCTGTGGAACAGCTTCTTCAACACCAGCCTCGCCGGCGTCAAGCAGGAGTTCCTCGGCCTGCAGAACTGGCGGGACCTGTTCGGCGACCCGGCCGTGCGGTCGTCGCTCAAGAACACCCTCGTCTTCACCGCGATGAGTACGCCGCCGCTGGTGATCATCGCCCTCGTGATGGCGCTGCTCGCCAACCGCAAAGGCTTGCTCGGCTGGCTCCTGCGGTTCTCGTACTTCGCTCCGTTCGTCCTGCCGGCCACCGTCGTGACGCTGATCTGGGTGTGGATCTACCAGCCCGGATTCGGCCTGGTGAACGGCCTGCTGACGGCCGGCGGGTACGCCGAGATCGACTGGCTGAACACCGAGAACCGGGCGATGCTCGCCGTGGTGATCACGACCGTCTGGTGGACGGTCGGGTTCAACTTCCTGCTCTATCTGGCCGCCCTGCAAGGGATTCCGGCCCAGGTGTACGAGGCCGCCGCGATCGACGGGGCCAACGGGCGCCAGCAACTGTTCCGGATCACGCTGCCGTTGCTGAGCCGCACGACCGGTCTGATCGTCGTACTGCAGCTGGTGGCGTCGCTGAAGATCTTCGACCAGATCTACCTGATGACCGACGGCGGCCCGAACTACGCGACCCGGCCGATCATCCAGTACATCTACGAGTCCGGCTTCACCAGCTACCGGATCGGCTACGCGTCCGCGATCTCGTACCTGTTCTTCGCGATCATCGTGATCGTCGCGCTCGCCCAGTTCAAACTCTTCTCCGGCCGAGGGGAGGCCGAATGACAACCGCCACCTTGCCTGCAGCCCACAAGTCCAGCCGTCCGGTGAGATGGACCTTCCCGAAGGCGGCGAGCGCCGTCGGCGCCGTCATCCTCGCCGTCATCTGGCTCGTTCCGTTGTTGTGGGCCCTCGACACCTCGCTGAAGCCGGAACCGGAGACCACCCGCGCTCCGATCACCTGGTTGCCGGAGGCTCCGACCGCCGACGCCTACCGGAGCGTGATCGACCAAGGCGACCTGATCCGCTGGTTCTTCAACAGCACGATCGTGTCGGTCCTCGTGACATCGTTGACGCTGGTCGTGTCGGTGCTGGCGGCGTACGGCTTCTCCCGGACCAAGTTCCCGGGCCGGCGAGTGCTGTTCGGCATGATCATCGCCGGCATCCTGGTGCCGCCGCAGGTGCTGATCGTGCCGTTGTTCCAGGAGATGACCGGGCTCGGCCTGGTCGACACGTACTGGGGCATGGTGCTGCCGCAGGTGGTCGCGCCGGTGATGGTGTTCGTCCTGAAGAAGTTCTTCGACGGCATCTCCCGCGACTACGAGGACGCCGCCCGGGTCGACGGCGCGTCCCGCTGGCGGATCGTCTGGAGCGTGATGGTGCCGATGTCGCGTCCGATCCTGGTGGCCGTCGGCATCTTCACCTTCATCGGGGCCTGGAACAACTTCCTCTGGCCCTTCATCGTGACCACCGACCCGTCAATGATGACGATCCCGGTCGGCCTCGCCAACGTGCAGGGCTCGTACGGCCTGCGCTACGCCCAGATCATGGCCTCGGCCGTGCTGGGCGGCCTTCCCTTGCTGATCGTCTACGCCTTGTTCCAGCGCCATGTCGTCCGCGGTGTGGGCGACGCCGGAATCAAGGGCTAGACACACGACAGGAGCAACCTGGTGCCCTCTGCCAACCTGACCATCGACCCCGCGTTCACGATCGCGCCCGTGAACCGCCGAACCTTCGGAACCTTCGTCGAGCACATGGGCCGGTGTGTCTACACCGGTATCTACGAACCCGGCCATGCGACCGCCGACGAGGACGGTTTCCGCAAGGACGTCCTCGAACTGACCCGTGAGCTGGGCGTTTCCGTGGTCCGCTATCCCGGCGGAAACTTCGTTTCCGGCTACCGCTGGGAGGACGGCGTCGGCCCGGAACGGCCCCGGCGCCTCGACCTCGCCTGGCACAGCATCGAGACGAACGAGTTCGGCCTGGACGAGTTCAGCCGCTGGTGCGTCAAGGCCGGCGTCGAGCCGATGATGGCGATCAACCTCGGGACCCGCGGAGTCCAGGAGGCGCTCGACCTGCTCGAGTACACGAACCATCCGGGCGGTACGACGTTGTCCGATCTGCGCGAGCAGCACGGCGCGTCGCCGTACGGGATCAAGCTGTGGTGCCTCGGCAATGAGATGGACGGTCCGTGGCAGGTCGGGCACAAGACGCCGACGGAGTACGGACGGCTCGCGGCGGAGACCGCGCGGGCGATGCGGATGATCGATCGGGAGCTGCAACTGGTCGCGTGCGGCTCGTCGTCGTCGAAGATGCCGCTGTTCGGGACCTGGGAGCGGGACGTACTGCGGGAGACGTACGAGTTCGTCGAGTACATCTCCTGCCACGCGTACTACGGCAACGATGACGGCGACACTGCCTCGTTCCTGGCGTCCGCGGTGGACATGGACCACTTCATCGAGTCCGTGGTGGCCACCGCCGACCACGTCGGCGCGGAACTCAAGAGCAGCAAGAAGATCGGCATCTCCTTCGACGAGTGGAACGTCTGGTACGGCGAGCGCTCCCGCCGCACCGACGGACCGGGTGACCAGTGGGAGGTGGCGCCACGACGGATCGAGGACGAGTACAACGTCACCGATGCGGTTGTGGTCGGCAACCTTCTGATCTCGTTGCTGCGGCACAGCGACCGGGTCGGCGTCGCCTGCCTCGCGCAGCTCGCGAACGTGATCGCGCCGATCATGACGGAGCCCGGCGGCGCGGCCTGGCGGCAGCCGACGTTCCACCCGTTCGCGATCACCTCCCGGCTCGCGGCCGGCCAGGTCCTGCGGGTCGAGACCGACTCGCCCGTCGTGACCACGGCCAAGTACGGCGAGGTGTCCGCCGTGGACGCGGTGGCGACGTACGACGACGGCAAGCTCGCGGTGTTCGCGGTCAACCGATCGAGCGAGGGGCCGATCGAGGTCACGATCGACGTCAGCCGGAGCGGAGTGACGACGATCGACGAGGCGGTCATCGTGCACGACGAGGACGGGCTGACGACGAACACCGCCGCCCACCCGGACCGCGTTACCCCACAGCCGGCCGACGCACGGCTCGTTGACGGCCAGTTGACGATTACGCTACCGGCGATCAGCTGGACAGCCCTCGCCCTATCAGCACAGCCTCTGTCGACGAGCTGATCATTCTGGCTCAGACTGTGCCCCGTGAGCACACAGTCTGATCTTGCCGAGACGAATCGTCTCGAAGCTTTCAGTGACGGCGTCTTCGCGATCGCGATCACCCTCCTCGTCCTCGAACTCCGCAGCCCCGAGCTCGAGGAGGGTGAGCGGTTGTGGCCGGCGTTGCTGCACGAATGGCCGCAGTTCGCGGCGTATCTGACCAGCTTCGCGATCCTCGGCATCATGTGGGTCAACCACCACTCGATGTTCCGCCAGATCCAGCGCGCCGACCGCGGGCTGATGTTCCTCAACCTGTTGCTGCTGCTCTGGGTCACGTTGTTGCCGTTCCCGACGAGCATGTTCGCGGAGCACCTGGAAGACGACTCGATCAACGCCAACGTCGCCGCGGCCGTCTACAGCGCCAACCTGACCCTGGCCGCGATCGCGTTCAGCGCGATCTGGTGGCATGTCCTGCGAAAGCACCTGGTCGACCACAACATGGATCGCGCCCAGATGCGGACGTCACTGATCAGGTACTCGTTCGGCACCGTGATCTACGGAGCCTGCATCGGGGTGTCGTTCATCTCCGCTCAGGTGACTCTGCTGCTCGTCTTCCTGCTCGCGGTCTACTACGCTTTCGAGCAGGTCAGGACGCGCGGCGGAACTGCGTAATGTAGATGCCAGGAGCAACTTCTACCTCGCCGACCGTGGCGTAGCCGCGGGACTTGTAGAGGTTGACGGCCGGGAGGTTGGCCGAGCCCGTGGAGACCAGGCTGACCGGTCGCGGTTCGATCCGGTCGAGGTGGTCGAGAAGGGCTCGGCCGTGCCCGCGGCGGGCGTGCGCGGGGTCGACGATCAGGCGAGAGATCTCGACAGTGCGCGCGTCGGGGAGCTCATAGGCGACCGCGCCGACGAGGTGAGTTCCGTCGTACCGGCCGAGCCAGAGTTCGGTCGAGGACATGAGTCCGTCGAGGTCTTCCTGGAGCGGCGGGATGCCGTCGAAGCCGATCAGCTCGGCCTCCACGGCGTACGCGGCGTGCTGGATCGTCAGCAGTCGCTCGGCGAGAGCGCGGTCGGTCAGGTCGAGCGGCGTGATCACGCGTGTCAGGCTACGCGGCCTTCCAGTAGCCGAGGGATTTCACCCGGTCCTTGGGGACGGCGAGGTCCTTGAGGACGTACGACGTGAGCTCGCGCGTGGTTGTGGTGTCGCACGCGATCCACACGAAGGTGTCCGCGGTGACGAGCTCTTGGAGATCCGCCTTCACCTGCTCGACCATTTTCGGCCGCGGAACCGTCCGGAGGTCGTGGTGGTCCTCGATCCGGAACGGGAGCTCGTCGTCGGAGTCGTGCGTGGTCTCGAACCAGATCGTCGCCGGTAGCTTCGGGGCGACCGCGAGCAGCGAGTTGATCGCGGGCAGCGACGCCGGGTCGCCGACCACCAGCATCCGCGGCGGCAGCGGATCCGGTACGTCGAACCCGGTCCCCTGCACCGTCGCTTCGATGGTGTCGCCGGGCTCGGCCTTGCGGGACCAGTCGCTCGCACAGCCGTCGTGCAGCGCGAACTCCAGGCTGAACGTGCCGGCCTCGACGTCCGGATCGACCAGTGTGTACGCGCGCTGGTGCGGCTTGCCGGCGTTGTCGAACCAGAGCCGCACCCACATCGTCGGGTGGACGCCCAGCGTCTGCAGCAGACCGCCGTCGGTGAAGTGCACACGGCGGTAGCGCTCGGTGACCTGTTCGGCGCCAGTCACGGTGAAGGTGAAGTCCTTCCCCCGGAAGAGCTTGAGCACAGCGCCTTCCCAGCCATGCCTCACGATGGACCTCCAGCGAGAATTGCAGTTGTCTCGGCAGATCATTGCCGAGTAAGTTAGCGCAGCCTAACCTAACTGAAGTGGGGACTGTTTGTGAACGCGAGGGTGTTCCGGGACACGTACGGCGTACCGCACCTGCAGGCCGGGGATCCGCTCGCGTTGGTGTACCTGCAAGGCGTGAACGCCGCGCGGGACCGCGCCTGGCAGCTCGAGCTGGAGCGCCGGCGGTTCCTCGGGACGAGCGCGGCGTTCCTCGGGGCGGAGGCGGTCGGGTGGGACGTGTTCGCGCGGCAGGCGCGGTTGGCGGACACGGCGCAGCGGTGTTTCGAGGCGCTCGACGACGAGACGCGCGAGTGGGTCACGGCGTACGTCGAGGGGGTGAACCATGCGCTGCCGGGTGGTGCGTTGCGCGCGCCGGAGTTCGCCGAGACCGGGCTGACGTTGCAGAAGTGGGAGCCGTGGGCGCCGCTGGGGATCTGGTTGGCGGTGCACATTCTGTTCGCGGGGTTCCCTTCGAAGCTGTGGCGGACTCATGTCGCGCAGCAGCTCGGGGATGCTTCGCTGGAGTTGTTCTCGTCGGAGGGTCCGCATGGGGCGGGGAGCAACGGGTGGTTGATCCCGGGGTCACACACCGCCAGTGGTCAGGCGATCGTTGCGGGCGATCCGCATCGGTACATCGAGAGCCCTGGCGTGTATCAGCAGATCCGGTTGACGTGTCCTGAGTACGACGTACTGGGGCTTGCGGTTCCTGGAATTCCCGGGCTCGCGCACTTCGGGCATACCGGCAGCGTCGCCTGGTCCATCACCAACGCGATGGCCGACTACCAGGATCTGTACGCCGAACAACTCCGCCGAACTGAGTCGGGCGTGGAAGCGCTCGGCCCGACCGGTTGGGAGCCGGCATCGCTCCACACCGAGGTGGTAGAGGTCGCCGACGGCGCCCCAGTCGAGATCGAGGTGATCGAGACCGAGCGCGGCCCGATCATTCAGGACGGAATCAGTCTTCGGTATCCGCCGCGGGTCACCGGTCGGCTTGGGTTCGAGGTGATGGGGCGGTTGCTGCGGGCAACCAGCGTGGCTGACGTCGACGCGGCTTTCGACGAGTGGGTTGAGCCGGTCAACGTCGTACTGGCGGCTGATACCGCGGGTGGGTTGCTCCATCGGACAGCGGGTGTCGTACCTCGGCGGGCGCGGGAGAACAGGTTGCGCGTCGTACCGGCCTGGGAGGCTGGGTACGCGTGGGACGGCTGGCACGAGCTGCCCCGGGCGGACGTGGACGGCCCGGCAGTGATGGCTAATGCTCGGGGACTGGCGACGCCGTTGGGCATCGAGTTCGCCGCACCGCACCGCGCGGACCGCATCCGCGAACTGGTGGAAGCACGCGACGACTGGACGCTCGACGACATGCCGACCATCCACCGCGACACGTTCCTCGGCTCGGCAGGATCCGTCCTCGACCTGCTGACCGACCTCGAAGACCTCTCCACGCAAGCAGTTGCCCTCCGCACCGAACTGTTCGGCTGGGACCGCCACATGGACGCCGCGAGTACGACGGCCTCGTCGTACGCCGCGATCCGCAAGGCGCTCGTCTCCCGCCTTACCGACCACTTCACGATGCTCGAGAACGCCGACGTCGCCGAGATCTTCGTCCCGTGGATGGACCCGCTGACGCACGTCTCGTACGCGCTCGAGAACCTCCTCGCCACCGACCTGCTCCCCAACGTCAACGTCCAATGGCTTGCCCGCGAGGCCTTGGAAGAGGTCGCCGCCAACAGCCCGCGCCCGCCCTGGGGCGAGACCCACCAGCTGACACCGCTGCACGCGTTGCGCGGTCCGGTGTTCGCGCCGGGTGAGGAGCCGTACGACCTCAGCCTCTCCGGCGACCACCACTGCGTGATGTCGACGTCGAGCCTGCCCGGGCTCACCGACGTCTGCATCCGCGCGTCCGCGGCCCGGTACGCCTGGGATCTCGCCGACCGCTCGGCCAGCCGGTGGGTGGTGCCGCTCGGCGCGTCCGGCGTACACGGGGAACCGCACCACCATGACCAGTTGCCGTCGTGGTTGCGCGGCTCGCTCGTGCCTGCGGACGGCGCGGTGGTCCGGGAGGATCGCACGTACTCAGGCGCCGTCGACGGGTTCGGGACCGTGCGGATCGAGGAGGCGGATCCGTCGCGCGACCTCGACCTGATCTACGAGTGGGTGACGGCGGAGCGGGCGGCGTTCTGGGGCATGGGCGCGTTGTCGCGGGACGAGATCGCGGCGACGTACCAGTTCCTGGATTCGGTTCCGACGCATCACGTGTACGTCGTACGGCTGGACGACGTACCGGTCGCGCTACTGCAGACCTACGATCCGCAGGCGGATCCGGCGGGTGCGGCGTACGACGTCGCGGCCGGGGATCTCGGGGTGCATCTCCTGATCGCGCCCGGCGAGGCACGCGACGGGTTTACGGGTCATCTCGTCGGCGCACTCGCCCGCTTCGTCTTCGGCCACCTTGGGCATCCGCGGATCGTGGTGGAGCCCGACGTACGCAACACCCGCGCAATCGACCGTTTCCGCCGCAGTGGATTCGTCCTCGGTCCTGAAGCAAAGATCACCCAGCCGGACGGCAGTACCAAGACGGCTCAGTTCGCGTTCCTCACCCGTCGGCACTGACCCGCCGGCCACGATCCACGACTCGGCGGGTGGATCAGGTCATACGGTAGGTCTGTTGGGTGATCTTGAGGCGGGTGCGGTGGAAGCGGGCTGGGCCGGCGTTGTAGGTGGCTTGGCCTTCGGGGGTCCAGAAGGCGTCGGCTGGTACGGCGGTTGCGCCTGGGGGGATGAACTTCATGACCTCGGCGACTGCGGCGGCGGCGAACTGTAGGGCTTGGGCGACTGTCTCGGAGTCGTCGGCGGGTAGGTTGCCGGCCAGGTGATCGGCCAGGTCCATCCAGCGGCCTGGGTCGATGAGCTGCGACGGCTCGGCGCCGCCGAAGTTGGGGTAGTCGGCTGCGATTTCGTGCTCGGGGAGACCGAAGGTGTACTCGCGCTCGGCGTCGCAGTTCGGGCAGGTTGCGTCGTACACGCTCACGAGCTCGCCGTCGAGCAGGCCAGTCGCGTGCTGCCAGTCCGCGTCCACCTCCCCGCAGGTGCACGGGGTCAGGTCGAGGTAGAGCCGAGCCTCGTCACGAGTCCTTGCTACGGGCAACATCATTCTGCTCTCCGTTGTTCCTCGGCCGAAACCCCAGTATGAATAGGCCTCCACCGCGACGACACCGCCCCGATGGGCCGCGGGGTCGGCGGCATCGGCACAGTGGGCGGCATCGGCACAGTGGGCGGCATCGGGGCGGTGGGCGGGGTCGGCGCGGTCGGTGGAGTGGGTGGGCTTGGCGGCGTGGGTGGGGTGGGTGGGATGAGGTTTTGGTGGTCGGATTCGTGGAGGGTTAGGTAGGCGCGGCCGGTGGTGGCGGCGGGGACGTGGTTGATGGAGCGTTGGCGGGTGGCGCCGGTTGGGGTGTGGTGGGTGCGGGTGATGGTGAGGTCGTAGGCGACGCGGACGCGGACTGTGACGAGGTTGCCCTTCTCGAAGTGGCTGCGTTCGGCGCGGGCGCCGCGGAGGTCCGTCGTGGCGTCCGACACCTGGTCGCCGATGCTGGCCGATCCGATCGCGTATGTCCCGGACGCCGTGACCGGGAGCAACCGACCCGTGGTCGTGGTGGTGGAAGCCGTCTCCTGATGACGATTGACCTCCCCCAACTCCCCGGCAAACGGCTCGGAGACAGCCTCGACAGTCGACACCCGCGCGCGAATCGTCACCTCAACCGTGTCCTGCTTCGCCCCCGGAACCTCCAACGGAGCAAGCGTGAACCCCTCCTCCGACGCCATCCGACTGAACTGCCCGTTCCGCGCCGAAGCCGACAGCTTGTTCTCGAGCTCCGCAAGATGAGCCCGTACGCCGTCAACCCCGAGCAGTTCCTTGTCCGCCAACTCGTCGACCACCACGTCGAACAAATCGGCCCGCCCATCAACAGCCCCGACACCCTCGACGTGGTACATCGACGGCAACTCCACCTCCCCCGGCACAACGGGCACCGACGGCACCTTCCGCCCCACCGCGGCGGTCGGAATCAGCTGCACAACCTTCCCGGTCAGCACCCGCACCTTCGGCGCCACCGGTATCCGCGGCAACAACCGCTGCCCAAGCGGAGTACGCGTCGGCGCGGACGCATCGTGCTCCACCTCGATCCGCAACCGCATCCGCCGCCCGACCCGCGTCATCCCGTCGAACCCGGCGATACGTTCCAACCGCGTCACCTGATCGCCGGCGCTCGCCGACGTACCCTCGCTCCGATCCGTGCTCGCCGACCCGGACCGGGTGGGATCGACCGACCCGTCCGCTCCGAGCCCGGAAGACCGTCCGCTGCTCCGCGACCGGCTCCGATCGCCGTACAGGTACCGCTGCACGATCCCGACAACATCCTTCGCCTCGCCCAACTTCTCAGCCTCGTCCGCGAACTCGGCCCGGATCCGCACCGTCACCTGCTGCGCCGACAGCTCCCCCGGACGACCCACCGGATAGGCCCGCGCGAACCCGCTGCGACCGAGCATGTCCTCCAGCCGCCCCCACCAACGCTTCCCGGCGAGGTCCACGAACAGCGCCTGCTCCAACGCCGGATCCTCCGCCGGATCGACACCGAATTCGTTGCGCAGTACGTCGTACACCTCGGCCAGCAGTTCGTGGTTCGCGTCGAGTTCCGTGCTCTCGATCAGGCTGAACCCGAGGTGTTCCCGGTAGTGCTCCGGCAGATCGATCCGGGGCGGAGGCTGATCGCGCAGGATCTCGTCCAACCGCTGCTCGGGGGTCCCCGGTAGCGGTCGCGGGCTCGGACGGAGCTTCGCGGCGAGGGCCTGCGCGGTGTGCTCCGCAGACAGGGCTGGTACGGGCGTTCCACTCCGACGAGCCGCAGCCAGCTCCGCGCGATAACGACGTACCAACCCGGTCGCCGCCCGGCGATCGAGCTCCAGGTGCCCGTGCAGGTAGCGTTCGACGGCGTCGGCGACCTGCTGCAGCGGCAGGGCGAGTTCGTTCTGCGAGTAGAACCGGAGCGCGTCCCGCTCGGCGAGCTGGAACACGGTGCCGACGGTCGACTCCGTCGGCCGATGCTTGCCTACCGCAAGGGACACCTCGGCGTCGGCCGTGAAGACGTAGTGCCGCCCGGTCTCGATCGTCAGCCGTTCGACGCCCCAGATGTCCTGATCGGTCCGGGAGGTGGAGCCACTGGTGCCGAGTGATGCGGTGACCCCGCCGCCGACCGAGTTCTCGGAGGCCCCGAACGACGCCTGGGTGCTTCCGCCGTACGAACGTCCGGTCACCGATCCGTGGCTGCCGAGCGCGAGGTTGATGTCGCCGCTGACGGCTTCGGTCACGGCGACCAGCTGCGGGTTCTGCAGGCGGGCGGTGAGTGAGACCGCGATCCGTCTCGAGATCCCGCCGATGCCGGGCACCAGGAGCATGGTGCGGTAGCCGGAGGAGCTGATCCACTCCGGATGGGCGAGCAGGTTCCGCGGATTGAGGAACACACCGAGCTGCTGGAGCGCGGTCGCCTCGTCCCTGATCGCCTTGGGCAACTTCGCGGTGAACTCGGTGGCACCGAGCGCGAGCAAGGTCATCCGCTGGAGAACGGACGGTCGCACCGGTCCCGTCCGCGGGGTCGGCGGCAGAGCGTCGTCGTACGGCAGGAGGTCGCTGTCGATCAGGATGCGCGCGGTCTCGCCCGCCCTGGTGTAGAACGTCTCCGTACCCTCGGCGACGAAGGACGTGTGCTGCACTTCGATGACCACGACCGGTGACGTGCTCTCGACCAGCGTGACCTGGTTGATGGTGCCGCCGGCGAGCCAGCCGAGGACGCGGCCCAGCACCTGCCGTCCGTAGGAAAGCGCTGCCTTTCCGTCGAGGCCGGTCGTCGAACTCGTCGACAGCGGATCGGCCCGCCACGGCCAGGCCTTCGACCGCGACGACGACCGGCCGGCGGTTTCGGAGCCGACGTTGAGCACTCCGACGTCATCGCTGTAGCTGACGCCAAGCGGTTTCGACGCCAGCGGATCGATCCAATACCGCAGTACGGCGTTTTCCGTCGCCTGGCCCGTCCGTGCATGGGTGAGGGTGATCAGGATCCCGTCCCGGGCGGCGATGTCGTACCCGGCCTCCAGGCGCTCCGTCGACAGTTGTTCGCGCAGCTCTTCGAGGTTGAGCAGCTGGGCGTGCCGCTCGATCGGATCGGTCGAGAGCTTGGTGAGGTCGGGGTTTCCGTTGCTGTCCAGCGGCGGCACGAATCCGCGAGGCGCCATCCGCGCCATGATCGCCTCGAACGCCTCCTTCGCGCCGGTGACGGCCTGCACGTTCCACGGCCCGGCCGTGATGAGCCGGCCGGCGGCGTCCGTCGCCCACGCAGGAAACTCCAGTTTCCGGCCCGGTACGACGCCCTTCGGGTCGACCTCACCGTCGACGATCTGCCCGCCGTTGTGCACCGCGCTGCGATCCACCGGCAGCCCGTACCGGTACGCATCCTTGACCCGCACCCGCGCCACAACTGCGCTGTCCTCGCGCGTGGTCACCACCTCGCCGTCCAGCACCACCTTGACGACGTGTTCCAGCTCCATGCTGTAGGCCTGGGTCGGTCCCGTGAAACGGTGTACGCCGACGTGGATCGACGTACCGCCGCCGGACAGGGCTGCCGACCGCGTCGCCGTACGACCGCCGCTCACCGTCGGTCCGACATCGGTGCCGTCCGTGGCGACGTCATGCACCGCCTCACCGTCGTACCCGGCCTTCAGGGTCACCGAGGCCGAAGCGCCGAAGGACTGCTGGGTGCTGGTCGTGCTGAAACCGATCCGGACCGACTCCTGCCAGTGGGTGGTGCTTTGCGCGCCGACCAGCCCGACCTTCTCGTACCGGATCCGGGTGGTGACCTCGACGTGCCCGACCGGCTTTCCGTCGACGGTCAGCGGCCGCAGTACGGCGTGGTCGGTGGACTCGGCCAACCGGCTCGGGAGGTCGTTGTTCAGGATGGCGTGCAGCTGTTCCTCGAGCTGCGTGCGGTCGGAGCCGAGTTTGGCGAAGCGGCCCTCGTTGTCCGCGATCACCTTGTCGGTCAGCTTTTCCAGGCCGGTGACCGACGTCAGGAGATGGGCGGGCAGACGGCCGTTCGCGAGATCGAAACGCCGCTCGGTGCCCTTGGCGGCGTCGACGGTGTACGCATGCGACACCCAGGCGCGGAGCTCGGTCGCGTCCTTCGCGTTGCCCTCAGCAACTGTTTCGGCCGCGGACCACGTTCGGTCGGTGCGGACGTCCAGTTGCCAGGACGCCTTGCCTGTATAGAGAACGGACTCGCCACGATTGTCCTCGACCGCGCCGGTCTGCGCGTACTCGGCGGCGTTCCCGGTGACAGCGCGGGCGTGCCCGGTGCCGACCTCGAGCTTGAGCGTGAGGTCGCCGAGCCACGGTTGGCGGATGGCCGTGCCGAGGAGCTTCAGGAGCGCCTTCAGCGGCACCGTGAAGGTCTTGTCGAACCGCGAAGTCGCAGACGTGGCGATGCGCCGGCCGCTCTGCGGGAACACGCCGTTGATGATCTCCGAGGCCTTGACCTTCGGATCGCGGACCTCGACCAGTTCGGCGACGCTGAGTTTGATGCGGAGGTCGGCGGGGTGCTTGGTGCCGACGCGCAGTACGACGCCGTCGTCGGTCAGGATGCGACCGAACTCGGCGCTGAGCAGTTGCTGCAGCGCATCGGCGGTGAACGTGTGGTCGATGCCCTTTGCGATCAAGGTGGCGTTGATACGTTCGGTGAGCGCGGTGAGGTGCGGGAGGCGGCCGGTCGGCTGCATGCTCGGCAGCGCGGCGGCCGGCGGAGCGAGACCCTCCAGAGCCGTCTGGTACGCCGCGACTTCGGCCGCGAACTTGTGCGCTTCGGCGACGAGGCGACGTGGTGTGGCGGTTGCGATGCTCTGCAGGAGTTGGGCGTAGCCGGCTCGCGCTGCGATCAGGTTGGCGCGTGCCCGCTGGTAGTTGGAGGCGATCTGGTGGTGCCAGTTGGCGAGGTCGGTCTGCTTCTGTACCTCGGCCGCGGCCGCGCGGCGGCGCGCGGCCGCACCGTTGTCCTTGGCAACTTGATCGCGCTTTCCGGCCTCTTTGCGGGCCTCCTCGATCGCCTTCTTGGCAGCCGTGTGTTTGCTGTCGATCAGGGCGTCGAGAGACGCGATCGTCTCGTCGAGACCGGTGAGCTGGCGGGTGATCGCGGCCTTGAGCTCCGCCCGCAGGTCGAGTGGGATCGGGGTGTTCCACGGGAGGGTCGGCGGGATGTGGCCGCCTTGGCGGATCGCATTGACGAGCTCTTCGATGTCCTGACGAAGCTCCGGCCGATCGCCGAGTGCCCACTGCCGTTGGAGGTAGCGGAACTCGTTGAACTGGGCATCGACACGGGCATTCCGGCCGGTGCCGGTAAGGCGGCTCAACAGCCGACGCAGCGGTCCACCTTCGGGCGCGCGCAGTTCCTGCAGGGTGTGGCTGAGCTCGCGCACCCAGACCCGCGCCAACTGGCTGTCCGAAACCCACGGCGCAAACGTCACCACATGCGGGTCCTGCGCGGTCCCCGCCCGCATCTCGGTCGACGCAACCTTCCCCCGCCGAACGCGCCCCACCTGCACCCGGAAGTGCTGCGTCGCAACCACAACCAGTTGCCCGGCCACGACCGGATCCCCAACGCTCAACCCGCCAAGATCAGCCCCAAGCACACCACCCACAGCCGCCAGAACCCGAGGCGCAGACCCCACCCGCCCCCGCCCATCCCGCGCAGCGTCCGGCCGCTCGCCTGCTAGTTCCCGGGCGCGGCGGGTGATTTCGGCGGCGGCTACGCGGTGGGCTGCGGCGCGGAGGATGTTTGCGGGAGATTGCACGGCGGGCCGAGTCGCTGGCACGCCGAGGTGCTCCGCCAGGCGGCGTACTGCTTCCGCGTCGAGGGCTTCCTGCCTGGCTCCCGGCTGACCGAGCTCGGCGGTGATGCGAGAGAGCGTCTTCGCGGGAATCACCACCTGCCGCCCGTCGGACGTGGTCACCCGCACGCCACCGTCCTCCAGGTGGATCGCGCCCAGATCCACCACCGCGGCGCGTACGGCGACGTCAGCCACCCCAACCGACGCCACCAGCACCTGGTTGTCCAGGGCAACGATCAGCTCCGGGAGCGATAGATCCTCGTGCAGGGCGCTGCGCCCGGTCGCCGCCTCCCGCACGTATGCGTCGTCGACCAACCGATCGTTCAGAACCCGCAGCCGAACGCTCACAACGTGCCCATCCGCGATCAGCTGCTGAACGCGTTGCTCCAACGCCGCGAATTCCTGCTGCGAAATCGCCACCCCCGGCGGAATCAGACCGCGGGCCCGATCGCGCGCGAACGCCCAGTCGAGCGGGATCCGGGACAGGGCCTCGGACCTCCCATCGGGGTTCAGGAGGCGCTCCGGCGGGAGCACTTCGTGCAGGTCCAGTACGACCTCGTCGGCGCGACCCGGCGTACCGAAACTCCACCTCGCCCGGTTCGCCGAGTCGTTGGGCCGGACCTCACCCGCCACCGGACCGCCGGCCGGATCGAACGCGGCAGGCGTGAGATACCGCTGCGGTGCGGCGTCGGCTTGGCGGTGACGGCCTGCTGGCGACTGCTGGTCGGTGATCATCTGCTCGACAAGCGCACGTACGTCGGCCGGCCCGTACACATCCCGCGCCTCCGCCGCCACAGTGCTGTGCGGATCCGTCACCTCCACCGTGAACTCCAACGCATCAACCACGGCATGCCGACCGGCAACCTTCGTCACGGTGACGTCGACCTGATACCCGGCCCGCACAAGCTCGACCCACCGCGCCTCCAGCCGGGCCAACGCCTGCACATCACCCACAAGCTCAGCCGGCAACACTCCCGCCAGCCCATGCTCAGTAACACCAAGACGAACGCTGTCCCCCACAACCCCGAGAGAGACAGGTTGCGTGTGTTGAGTTGGGTCGGCGGCGCGCGCGACGGTTGAGTGCAGGCGGTTGGCGATCTCAGCGACGGGTGCTCGGCGGTAGGTGACGCTCTCGTTGGTGACCGGGTCGGTGACGTGGGCGGTTGCCTCCAGCCACTTCGTCTCTGGGTTCATCGCGAGGGTCAGGTCGACCTCGAGCCCGCGCCGTACGGCGGACTCGACCGCCTCCTGCAGTTGCACGAGGTCCTGCCACGGCACCCGCGCATCCGCCGGTAACACACCCTCCGCCGCGCCCCGGAAGCCACCCCACCCCGCCAGCATCGCGTCGACAACCAGCCGACGCACACCACCCACAGACGGCTGGGCACCGTCCGCGGACGGCCTGGGTGGGTGGAGGTGGCGGATTCGGAGGGTCAGCTCGCCGTTTTCGCCGACGAGGACCTCGTTGCGCTTCGGTGCACCGGGGTGGTCGGGCTGACGAGAACCGTTCCCGGGTGGAGGAGTGGGGCGTCCTTGCGATCCATCATCAGCCGGATCCGGGTCACCTCCGATCCGGCGGTGCAGCGGAGTTCCACGCCCAGTACCGTCACGTCCTGGTTCGTGCCCTGGACCCGGAGGATCGTGCCGGCCCGGACCGCCCCGCTCTGGAGCTCGCCGGGCGTCATCAGGCCGGGTCGGCTCGGCAGGTCGACCGTCGACTCGATCGTGAACCTGATTGCCGTCATGTGCTCGTACCCTTTCGACTGCGGCCGCTTCGCTCGCGTAGGCCTCGCGTTCGAGTTCGGCTCTGCTGATTTCGTCGACCGGCCGGCCCGCCCGGAACTGGTCGGCGTGGGTCTTCTCGTGGGCGAGGGTCGCAGCCAGGGTCTCGCGGTCGGCGAAGCTGGCCGGCCCCAGACGGATCTGGACCGTACCGTCCGCCAACTGCATCGCGCTCGCACCCACGTTGTCGCGATCGAGGTCCGCGAACTCGGCGGGATCGGTCACGATCACCACGTCGATCCCGGACACGTCCACACCCGCTACGGCGGCAACCTCCTCGACCGTCTCCGCCGTACGCTCCAGCTCACTACCGTTCTCGGCCACGTCCTGATTGGTCCGCGCCGGATGCGCATGATCGTGCGCCGCGCCCGGCGGAGTCAGGTCGAACTCGGTGATGGTGATTCCGACCGCGGTCCGCCCGTTCTCGAGCAGCGGCTTCACCATGAGGAACTCGACTTCACCGGCGTCGAGCGCGGCCAGCATCGCCTCGGCCAACTGGATCTCGTTGTCCAGCGGTACGTCGGTGTGCGGCCTGGCCGGCGCGGCGATCGGGCCCTGCCCCAGCTCCCGAGGCTTCGCCGGAGTGACGCGGCGTTCGTTGTCGAGCACCGCGGTCGGGCCGCCGCGGCGGATCATCTCCATGAGAATGCTGCGGATGTACTCGCGGTGCCCCTGCTCGTACGACAGGTCGTTCGCACCCCGCCGGGACCCGAGCGCGCCGTTGACGCTCTTCGCCTCACCGATCGCGAAGCCGAGGATCCGGCCGGTGCCGCGTTCGAGCCGGACGAAGATCTTGTCGAACCGGCCCGAACCGGCGTACTCGTCCGCGAACACCCGGTGCACCTCTTCCACGCCGGGGTTCCGCGCACCGAGCCAGCTGAGCAGCAGATCGGCGAAGCTCTCGCCCATCCTCCAGCCGGCGTCCTGCGGTGTCGGGAGCTCGTCCTGCAGCGACTCGTCGATGATGACGGGCGCGTTCTTTGGCCGCTTCGGCCGCTTGCGCCGCGGAGGTGCCTCCTTGCTCGCGTTCCACATGTCGGCTTCGTCCTGGTACGCGCGGCGGTGTTCGGGCGTGCGGCCCAGCTTCGGATCGTCCAGGGGTACGTCGATCGGCGGACCGGACTTCTTGACCGCGGGAACCACCTCGACCGCTCCGAAGTCACCGGTCTCGACCAGGTACTTGAGACCGGGAACCTGTATCTCCACAACGGTCCCGTCAGGTGTCATGGCCGTGAACGTGTCGCGCTCGGACCGGCGATTGACCTTGCCAGTGGGTTCGCCGGTCGCCTGCGATGTGTCCGGTGTCTGGTAGTAGCGCTTCCGCGTCGCGATCGCTGCCGGCGTGAGTTCACCGTCGGGGCCGCGCTCGTTCAGCCTCTGCACGAACGCGACCATGGCCGCGTCCTCCACCGACTGCCCCTCCGCCGGCGTCACAGGAATCGCCTCTTCCGGCCCCCGAGGTCCAGGCGGCGGGCTGACCGATCGGTTCAGCACGGGTCGCGGATGTTCCGCGGGGACGACCGGCGCAAGTTTGTTGCTCTCAGCCTCTTCGGCGTTGGCGATTTCGTCGTTCGGAGTCGGGCTGACCGTCTGCACCAGGTCCTCGAGCGTGCTGGGGCCGAAGGTGTGTTTTCCCTTGGGATGGGTCACTTCGACGGTCAGGCGTACGCCGTCCGCATCGGCGGTCGGTCGCGGTACCCGGGTCACCTCGACCCGAACGTCGAGACCGGCCTTCTCCAGCAGGGTCAGTCGTTCGTGCAGCGTGTCCAGGGTTTCCGGGTTCGCTACCAGGTGGTCCGGTATCGCCGTGCGGACGTCGATCACCCGCGGGCGGAAGGTCGCCGACTGCCCGACGTTCAGGTCACCCGGCGCGGTCCGCGGGGCCGGCGGATGTCCGGAGTCGAAGGCGCCACGCTGTACGGCCGTGGCTGCCTCGGCCAGGTTCGTCTGGGCAACGTGGACGACCTCGCCACCGGCACGGAAGAGCGTGATTTCGGCGTGGAGCTCCACGATCCCGGTCTCCGCGTTCTGTACGGCGCGGAACGCCAGATCGAAGCTGTGGCCGGCGCGGGCCAGCGCGGCGAGCTGTTGCTGCATGAGGTGAAAGGCCCACATCTGGAATTGCGTGCCCGAAGGGACGATGTCCCGGTGCCGCACCTTGCCGGCGACCCAGGAGTACGGATTGGTCCGCTTCGCGCTCGGCGTACCGTGCTGGTTGGCCCCGCGGAACTCGATGCGTACCTCAGCAGGCTTGCCCTCGCGACCGACCGTTCGCCGCACGACGTTGTCGCCGTCCTGAGCGAGCACCTCACCGGGATCCTCAACAGTCTCGCTGCCGTTCCCAGGGCCGTTGGAAGGCCCGGACCGCTCTGACGTGGTGTGCGCCGGAAGCGGCTTCGGGGCGTCGTTCGACTCTTCGGTCGCGGGCGACGGCAGTGCCGCCGTCTGGGCCTGCGCCTCACCGACCAGTGCGGCGCCGCCAGGCGTCACCACGTTCGCATCCACATCCACGTCCGCCGCAGGCGCCGTCGCCTCGGGCGTAGCAGTTGCCTCGGTCTCGGTGCTGGTACCGGACTTCCGGGGTACGTCGTTCTGCGGCGCCGCCTGCACGGCGGCAGTGGTGTTGCCCTGAGCAACTGGTGCGGTGGTCTCGGCTGGATCCGCCTTCTGGACCGCCGGGATGGTGCTGGGCGGGTTACTGGTCTGCTGACCGACGCCGGTAGGTGCCGACCCCTGGCCGGCGAGATGCGATCCCGTACCAGTCACCTGAGTCGCCGTGGGCGCGGCCGTTCCAGCCGCCACCGGGGCGGCCGACCCACTCACGTCCTGACCGCTGCTCACATCGGCAGGTGCTCCAGCCTGCTGCTGCACATGCTCGCCCTGCCCGGGCTGCTGGACCGAGTCCGCCCCACCGGGCGGGACGTCGTTCGCAACGTTGTGCGATTCGCCGGTGGCAGGAGGCGCCGGCGGAGACGTGTCAACGGCAGGCTGTGCGGTCGCCTCGGCCAGCTCCGGAGATCCTGAGTCGTCCGAGTCTTGCTGATCGGCAACCTGATTGTCCTGGTGCTGTTCGTCGTGCTGTTGGTCCGACGGTGGTGTCCTGTTGGGCTGCGCATGCCGATCGACGTGCGCATCCTGCGACGATCCGCCGGAGTGGCCGGTCGGCGCCCCACCCTGTCCGCCACCACTCGCCGAACCACCCGATGCAGACCCGTTTCCACCGCCGACCGACGAGCCCGCGCCAGAACTCGCAGCACCACCCGGAGAGGTATTCGACGCGGATCCCGGCGACTGCGCGGTGTGACCCGGACCCTGCCCTGCCTCGGCTGTCGGAGTATTGGGCGGCCCGCCGTGCGGGTCGACGTACGGCGCCATACCGCGGGCTTCGCGTACTCCGTTGAAGAAGTTCTGGCCCATGGCGTCGCCGGCATGGACCGAGTGCACGCGACTCGCCCCGAGTACGCCGGCCTGGAACCAACCCTCCGACAACGCTCTGCCGAATTCCGGCACCTTCCCGGTGACGAGGTAGTTCGCCAACTCGCTGGAAATCGGCGACGTGATCGCGTTGGTAGCAAAGGCATTGCCACTGCCTTGCAAGATGTACGGAACCCGGCTCCCGACACGATTCGCGTCGGGAAGACCGGCGATCCTTCGCCCGACCTTGCCGGCCGCGTTCAGGCCGCTGCTCATCGGCGAACCCAGGACGCCGGCCAGCGCGGAGATCCCGACCTGCTGCCAGTCGATGTTCTTCCGCGCGCCGTCCCAGATGTCGAGCTGCTGTGCGACGAGTTCGGTCAGGGCCTCCTCGACGCCTTCCCAGGCGGTATGGCCGACCAGCGACAGCGCCCGCGCGCCGAGCCCGCCGGCCGCCGCGTGGGTGAGTTCCGCCGCTGCCCGGATCAGCCCGGAGAAACGCTCGACCAGCACCGCAGCGAGCCGCCAGCGGAACAGGTCGCCGATCCCCGGCGGCAGCAGGAACGTCAGGGCGAAGAAGAACGCGTTCATGATCAGCTCGGACCAGATCTGATTCTTGGTCTGTCGCACGTCCGTGGCGAACTTCGTGCACATCGCCGACATCTGTTCGAAGGCGCGGACCGCCTCCTGGTAGCCCTCGTTGCCGAGCGCCTGCTTGAGGTTCTCGTGATAGAGCTGCCCGTTCTGGTCTCCCCAGACGGCCGGGATCCGGTCGTTGCCCGCCTGCGCCGCCTCGATGGTGTCGGCCATGGCCTTCTCGACCGTTTTCCAGTTGGCGCCCATCCGGTCCGCGGCGTCCTCGTCGACGTTGGGAAAGATCTGGGTCGAGTCGACGAGTTTCTGCAGCCAGTCCCACAGCGGACCGGAGGGCTCGGGAATCACTACACCCTGCGCAACCGGTCGGCCTGCTGGTTGGCGAGCTCGACGTACTTGGCCACGATCTCGTTCGCGTTCGTGCCCATCTTGGTGAAGTTCTCCTCGGCACCCGCCGCGAGCTTCTCCAACTGTGGTTTGCTGGCGTTGTAGTTCTGCCGGAACGCGGCGCTGAGATCGTCCAGTCCGGTTCCGACCGCGGCCTCGTCGGCCGCGAGGGCCGGGCCGATCGCCTTCCAGGTGTCGCCGAGGATGCGGCCGGCGTCGCCGATGGCGTGCGCCGCCGCATTCGTCTCGGACGGGAACATGTCGAGGTCTCCACCGCTCCCGTGCAGGCTGATCTGCTCGCCGGCCATCAGCGGGCTCCGCCCTCGGTCGATCGGCCGGCCATCCGCAGGAACGGCTCGAACGCGAATTCCTCCGGGCCGTCGAGGTCCATCGGGAAGAGGTCCGTCAGCTTCGTGCGGACGGCGTCCTGGGCCTTGGAGTGCGCGTCGTTGATCACCGTCCGGATCTGCTCGGCCAGCACCTCCGCGTCCGGCATCCGGTAGATCCGGGCGTCGAGGACGAGGTCGACCAACTCGCCGTACACACCGACGGTGGCCTCGACCAGGCCGTCGGAAGACTCGGCCGTGCCGGTCGCGCCTTCCATCGTGGTACGAATCCGGCGGGTCTCGCGGTTCAGGTCCTCGAGCCGGCTGGCCTGCGCGCTGCCGGTCTCAGCGCCGAAGGAACTCATGTTGCCTCCTCGATCTGGGGACGAACGAGAGTCTGCAGCCGGGACGTGCCGCGCTCAGGCGGTTGACCTCTTCCGGCCACCCGGGACTACGCCCGACGGGGATCTCCGACGCTCAGGAGGTGAGATCCCACGCGAAGAATCGATTCGGGGCCGCCGCGGTGGCCGGTGCACTGGCCATCGGGCCCGCCGTGGCCGCCGTACCGGCGGACGCCGCGCCTCCGAAGGGCGCATGCCGCAACGCCGAACCGGCCCATCCGGTGCAGAAGGCACTGCCGTGGGCGCAACAGCTCCTGATGCCGCAGCGCGCTTGGCCGTTCAGCACCGGCAGCGGGGTCACGGTCGCCGTGATCGACTCGGGTGTCGACGCGGACCATCCGCAACTGCACCGCCCCGGCAAGATCCTTCCCGGCCGCGACTTCTATCTGAAGGGCAAGCTGCCGGGCAACTACGACTGCATCTCGCACGGGACCGGGGTTGCCGGCATCATCGCCGCCGACGGCCGGCCGGGGGTCGGCTTCGCGGGCGTTGCCCCTGGGGCCAGGATCCTGCCGGTGCGGGTCAGCGAGCGGGAGACGGACAACTCCGGCAACACCGAAGAGATCAATCCGAATATCCTTGCCAAGGGCATCAAGTACGCCGTCGACGCCCGGGCCCGGGTGATCAACCTCTCGCTGGCCGGTTTCCGCGACGAACGACCGGTCCGCCAGGCGATCGCCTACGCGGTCGCCCACGACGTCGTCGTAGTCGCGGCGGTCGGCAACGGGCAAGGCTCCGACAGCGGGAAACTCCCGTCCTACCCCGCGTCCTATCCGGGGGTGATCGGCGTCGGCGCGATCGACAACGCCGGGGCACGGGTGAGCGCGTCCCAGGTCGGTCCGTACGTCGACCTAGTCGCACCGGGCGGTTCGGTACTGGCGCCGACCCGCGTCGCCGGGCAAGCCTACGAGGACGGCACGAGCTTCGCCGCGCCGTTCGTCGCCGGTACGGCGGCTCTGGTGAGGGCCGCGTGGCCCAAGCTGACCGCCGCACAGGTCGCCCAACGATTGATGGCCACTGCTGACCCGGCCCGCGGCGGGAGTGGCAGCCAGGAGTACGGCGCCGGCATCGTCGATCCGTATCGAGCCGTCACGGAAGGGCTCGCCGTCGGCGCGGCGAAGAAGTTGCCTGCGGCCCACGTTCCGCCACCCGACGAGCATGCGCTCGCGCTCGCGGCCTGGTGGCAGTCGCGCGGATCACGGGCGCGGATCACCGCCGTACTGGCCGCCGGTGGAATGGCGGTCGTCGTGCTGCTGTCGTGGTTGATGACAGCGGGGCACCGCCGCCGTTGGGCCGTGGGTCGATCGGCGATTGCCCACAACGCCAGCGGCGAACAGGCGGATCTGCCACCGGAGTTCCTCTTCACCCGTTCGGACCGCGACGCCTGAGCCCGCAACAGATGAGTCCCGGCCGATTCTCCGGCCGGGACCCATCTGCTGGCTACGCGGTCAGACCCGCAGGCTGCCCGCGATACCGCGGCAGGTCGCCAGAGTGGACTGGCCGTCGGCCACGACCTGGTCCATCACCGTGCCTCGCTGCACGGCGTCCGTGCCGTGTGCGTGGGTCTCGTTGGTCTGCAGCTGGACGTTGGCGAAATAGTCGGTGTAGTCCTCGCTGCACCACGCGCCGGACGCGAGTGCGTTGGCAGCGCTCGCCTGGTCCTGAGCGGCGGTCATCCGCTCCTGACCGAGGTTCCGGTATCCCTGGGCAGCGTCCATCATGCCGCCGAACTGCTGGAAGATCTCAGCCATCGGTGTCTCCTCTCTGTCCGATCAGGCCGTGGGCATGTTGACCGTGCCGAACGAGTGCACGTTGCCCGCGCTCATCTGGTCGTAGATGTTCGTGATCTGCATCATTCCGTCGGACTGCACGCCGGCCTGGTTCTGGCCCTTCAGGCTTGCGGACTGGCTCCAGTTCTCGTGCCCCGCCACGTTGGTCTGGTACGCCTCGCCGCGCATCGACCCGCCCAGATCCATGGTGTTCGCCTGCGACCGGCGGACGTTGTCCCCCAGTGTTTCGGCGTACGCCGCAGTCTGGTTGGCGTGGTGGGCCATCTCGGGCGTGAGTCCCTGAATGAAGGCTCCGGCCATGACTGTCTCCTTTCTTGTCAGGTGCTTCCGCTCAAAAGCTAAGGAGCGCACGACACCGGGAGGTCTTGGCGGCACGTTCCTGCCATCCACGTCCACGCACCGGTCCGTACGCGTGAGGATCCTCGTGGACAGACCTCACGGAAGGGGTTCGACGATGGCGACCATGTTGGTCCGGCGTCCGATGCGGCGGCTCGCCCCGGAGCTCCCGAGCGGTGAACTGTTGCTCGAGGCACCGCCCGAGGTGCCGGAACCGGGCGGCCGGCAATGGATGCAGATGTTGATGGTGCTGCCAATGGTCGCGATGATGGGCGCGATGATGCTGATGTTCTCCGGGAGCATCGGCAGCAGCCTGCGCTACGTGATCTTCGGGCTCTTCGGCCTGGCGATGCTGGGCATGATCGTGATGGCGTTCTTCTCCCGCACCGGTGGCGGCAAGGCCGAGATGAGCCAGGCCCGGCGGACGTACCTGCGGCACCTGGCCCAGCAGCGGATGCGCCTCAGCAGGTCGATCGAACAGCAGCGGGAAGCCCTCGGCTACCTGCATCCGGAACCGGAGTCGCTCTGGGCGCTGGCCGGCAGTTACCGGCTGTGGGAACGCCGTCAGGACGACGTGGACTTCGGCGCCACCCGGATCGGCGTCGGTTCGCAGAATCCCGCCACCACAGTGATCCCGCCGGACACCCAGCCGCTCGAGCGCCTCGAACCCCTGTCCGCGCTGGCCCTGAGACGGTTCGTGGCGACGTACTCGACGGTGCCGGGGCTGCCGCTCGCCATCGCGATCACGGGTTTCAGCCGGATCTATCTGCCAGGTGATCGGGAACGGTCCCGGGCGATGGTCCGCGCGATGATCGCGCAACTGGTGACGCTGCAGGCGCCGGACAACCTGCGGATCGCGATCTGTGCCGCTGCGGAGGATCTCGAGGACTGGGAGTGGGCCAAGTGGCTGCCGCACACCCTGCATCCGGAACGCAGCGATGCGCTCGGATCGCTCCGGCTGATCGCAGGATCGATCACCGCGCTCGAGGCGATGCTGGACGACGTCGTGAGCAATCGTCCGCGGTTCGATCCGGACGTCGCCGGACGGGTCACCGGCCCACACCTGGTGGTGGTCGTGGCCGGTGGCGACATCGACGGATCCGACCACCTGCTCGTCGGCCCTGGGCTGGAAGGCGTGACGGTGCTCGACCTGACGGTGCCGCCACCGCGAGCGATCGACTCGACAGCGATCAGCCTCGACATCGCCACCGACGGCGCCATTGCGGCCGAGACCATGGAGGGCGAGGAGCATCTCGGCCAGGCCGACAGCCTCGACATCGCCGCTGTGGAAGGGCTTGCCCGGCAGTTGGCCCCACTGCG
Source organism: Kribbella sp. VKM Ac-2569 (assembly GCF_004216905.1). GTDB lineage: Bacteria > Actinomycetota > Actinomycetes > Propionibacteriales > Kribbellaceae > Kribbella. The sequence continues at coordinate 85,581 of NZ_SGXJ01000008.1, read as the reverse complement.
GCTGACCGCGGGCTCGCAGGGCGACCAGCCACTGAGCGCCGACCTCGGCCTGGCCGAACTGCTCGATCTGGGTGATCCGTTCGACTTCGATCCCGACGACACTTGGCTGCCACGGCCGATGCGGGAGCGGCTCCGGGTCCGATTCGGTCTGCGTGCCGACGGGCAGCCGATCGAACTCGACCTGAAGGAGTCGGCCCAGGAGGGCATGGGGCCACACGGGTTGTTGATCGGTGCGACCGGTTCGGGCAAGAGCGAGCTCCTTCGGACCCTGGTACTGGCGCTCGCCATCACGCACCCGCCGCGATCCCTGAACTTCGCACTCGTCGACTTCAAGGGCGGTGCGACCTTCACCAGGCTCGACGCACTGCCGCACACCAGCGCGGTGATCACCAACCTGGCCGAGGAACTTCATCTGGTCGACCGGATGAGCGATGCGATCAACGGTGAGCTGCTCCGCCGTCAGGAGCTGCTCCGGGCCGCAGGCAACTTCGCGTCGTTGCGCGACTACGAGAAGGCGCGCACGGCCGGAGCACCGCTCGAGGAGGTTCCGACCCTGCTGGTGATCTGCGACGAGTTCTCCGAGTTGCTGACCGCCCGTCCCGACTTCATCGACATGTTCGTCCAGATCGGACGCGTCGGCAGATCGCTCGGCGTACATCTGCTGCTGGCGAGCCAGCGGCTGGAGGAAGGCAGACTGCGCGGGCTGGAGACACACCTGTCGTTCCGGATCGGTCTGCGGACCTTCTCCGAGATCGACAGCCGGACCGTGCTGAACGTCAGCGACGCATTCAAGCTGCCGCGTGCCCCGGGCCACGGCTTCCTGAAGGTCGGCACCGAACAGATGGACCGGTTCCGCTCGGCGTACGTGTCCGGAATCCACCGGCGGCCTACCGCGGACAGCGTGCCGCTGCAGGACAACACGGTCGAACTGCTCGACTACTCCAGCCGGTACGTCGCCCCGGCGATCACCGAAGAAGTCGAGGAGGACGACGATCCGGACGGTGTCTTCGACGAGTCCGGTGGCGACACGCTGCTGGAGATCCTCGTCGATCGTCTGGAAGGCCGGGGTACGCCGGCCCGCCAGATCTGGCTGCCTCCGCTGGACAGGCCGCCGGCGCTGGGCGAGGTGATCTCGCAGCTCGCCCAGGATCCCGGAAACTCGTTCGTCACGGGCCGGCTGCAGACGGTCGCCGGCGTCGTCGACCGGCCGCTCGACCAGCGCCGCGACCCGTTGCTGCTGGACCTGTCGGGCGGAGCCGGTCACGTCGCGGTCGCGGGTGCCCCGCACACCGGCAAGAGCACCGCGCTGGCCGGCATCATCACGGGCCTCGCCCTGACCCACACGCCCGAGGAAGTGCAGTTCTACTGCCTCGACTTCGGCGGTGGCGTGCTGTCCAGCCTGCGCGACCTGCCGCACATCGGAACGACCGCGGGTCGGCAGGACACCAACGCCGTACGCCGAACCGTCATCGAGTTGCTCGGGATCATCGCCGAGCGGGAGAAACGCTTCGCGCAGGACGGTATCGACAGCATGGCGACGTACCGCGAACGGCGTCGGCGGGGCGAGGCGGGCGATTCGCCGTACGGCGACGTCTTCCTGGTGATCGACGGATGGCAGACGATCCGCAACGACTTCGAGGACCTCGAGCAGGCGCTCGGCGACCTGGCCACCCGCGGTCTCGCGTACGGCGTGCACCTGATCATCAGCGTCGCGCGCTGGTTCGATCTGCGGACCAACATCCGCGACCTGTGCGGTACGAAACTCGAACTGCGGCTGGGCGACCCGATCGACTCTCTGATCGACCGCCGAACGGCGGCGCTCGTCCCGGAACATGCACCCGGGCGCGGTGTCACGACGAACAAGCACCACTTCCTGATCGCAGCACCGCGACTCACCGACAGCGAGGACCGGGTCTCCGTCGGCCTGAATGAACTCGTTGCCGCCGTCAAGGAAGCCTGGCCGGGCAAGCCGGCGCCGGAGGTCAAGCTGCTGCCCGGTGACGTGCCGTACGTGACCAACGACGGCGCCAGCTCCCGCGAGCACGGGTTGGCTGTCGGCGTCGCGGAGCGCAGCCTGGAGGCGGTGCTGCTCAACCCGAACGCCGACCCGACGTTCATTCTCCTGGGCGATACCGGTGCCGGGAAGTCGGGCTTCCTGCGGACGATGGCGCATCGGATCCGGGAGACCTACACGCCGGAGCAGGCACGACTGCTGGTCGTCGATCACCGGCGCAGCCTGTTGGGTGATGTCGAGAGTGAGCACCTGCTGGGCTACGGCGCCAACCACGCGGTCACGGCCGAGCTCATCAACGGCCTGGCCAACGTCCTGCAGGAACGGCTGCCTGGTCCCGAGATCACTGCCGAACAGCTGCGTGAACGGAGCTGGTGGGAAGGGCCCGAGCTGTTCGTCCTGATCGACGACTACGACCTTGTGGCCTCCGCGGAGAACCATCCGCTGATGCCGCTGTTGCCGTTCATCCCGCAAGCCGCCGACCTCGGTCTGCGGATCTACGTGGCCCGCCGGACCGGCGGCGCCATGCGCGGGCTGTTCGAGCCCGTTCTGGCCCGGATGCGAGACGTGGGCTCGCCAGGCCTGCTGATGTCCGGCAGCCGCGAGGAGGGTCCCCTCCTCGGCGGTCTCCGAGCCCAGCCGATGCCACCCGGCCGCGGCTGGCTGATCACCCGTCAAGGCACCAACCAACTGATCCAACTGACCAACTCACCGACCAAGGAGGACTGATGGCGGACCTAGACGCCAGAACAGAAGCATTCCAGATAGCCGGCAGCGGCCTGGCCAGCGTGACGGACGACTTCTCGGCGAAGATGCGGGAGGCCGGAAACAACTCGGCATCGCCGGCCGCCGGAGGCGGAACGGCCGAGAGCGTCGCCTTCATGAAGACCGAACGAGATGCCCGCAACACGCTCGTTCAGTACATGTCGAACACCGCTGACGGCCTGCAGGGCTACCAGTCCGCGATCACCGAGATCGGCGGCGCGCTGGACCGGAACGTCGAGGTGACCAAGGCCCGTCTGACCAAGCTCCTGAAACCGCTGGAAGGCAACGTCCGGCCGAACCAGGTGTTCGACCCCGGTCACGCGGTCATCTACCAACTCGACCACCCACGTCCCAATCCCGCCCCGGAAGGAGGCCACTGATGGCTGACGCAGAAGGCGGAGGCGCTTCGTCCATCAGCACCGTGACCAGCCAGATCGGTGGTGCGCAGACGGTCCAGGCGTGCGTCGATCTGATGACGACGCTCTCCACGATGATGCAGACGGACGCGCAACTCAGCACTCCGCTGGAGACAGCGGGAATCATGTGGAACTCGTCCGCGGATGCCGTCAACTCCGCACATCTGCAGCTCCACTCGGTCACCGAGACCCTGCTGCAGGACTGGCGCAGCGAGGACTCCAAGGACTTCGTGGCTGCACGGACAATCACCGAAGCATCACTCTCGACGTCGTACGACGCCATGGCTCCGGTGCAGGGTGTGCTCAACGCCCTCGCGGGGCAGATCAGGACGACGGCCACAACCGTCGAGACGAAAAGAGAAGAACTCAACAAGGTGGTGGAGCAGTACAACGCGGCGAAGGCCGCGGGGGCGAACCCTTCGTTGCAAGGGACAGCATCGGTGTACGGTGCCGCTCCCCATTCCGTTGACGAAGCCTACTGGGCGGGCAAGGCCCGGGAACCGTTGCAGGCGGCAGGTGACGCGATGATCGGGCTCGCGGGGAAGTACAGCCTCGCGGGGTCGTTCGTGACTTCCGACGCGCAGAAGCTGAAGTGGGACGGTCCCGGCAGCAGGAACGGAGCGCCCACGACGAAGGCCCCGACCAGCACACCCTCTGTGCCCAGCTCGCCAGGCGGGCCTACGGGTGCCGACCCGGCGGCCGCTGACCCCGGTGGCCAACAGGCGGGGCCGGCCGACCAAGGTGGCGGGGCGCAGGATGCCGGTGCCGGTGGAGGCGCGGGCGGGATGGAAGGGGCCGGTGGGTCGGGGGGTTCCGGTGCGGGATCGATTCCGGGGGTGCCCGGTGGCGGCGCCGGGTTGGCCGGGATGCCTGCGGCCTCGACGGCGGTCCCCCGGTTCGAGGGGTCGCTGCCGAACGTGGCGACCGTGCCGCCTACCCACACGCCGGTTGTGCCGCCGATGAGCACGCTGCCGGTGGGTGCGGTACCGGGCGGATCCACCGGCGGACGCGGTGTCGGCAAGGTTCCTGGCGGTGGGGTCGGCGGCGGTCTGCCGGGTGTTCCCGGTGGCGGAGGCAGTCAGAAGGGTGTCGACTCCCAACTGCCGCGCGCAGTCGCCGAGCCCGCGTCGTCGCAGGGTCCGCTGTCGGGCGGGCGTGCGCCGGCTGCCCCGAGCGGGCTCGCCGGTGGCACTGGCGCCGGGGCTGCGTCTGGCGCGGGCGGGATGCCGCCGATGATGCCGCCGATGGGTGGTGCGGCAGGTGCCGGTAGCAACAAAGCCGGGCGGCCCGGCAACGGCGTGATCGCGCCGGGGAACCGTCGGCGTGATCGGCAGCAGGGCGACACACCGGGTGTCCCGGTTGGGCTGCGTGGCAGGGCGGGCAAGGACCTGCCCGGCGCGTTCCCCGCCGTACCGGTGAACACCCGAAGGCGCAAGGAGAAGACCGAGGCTGCCAACACTCTCCAGCTCCTCGACGAGGATCTCTGGAAGGTGGAGGCCACCGACGCGAAGTCGGCCCCGCCCGCCACACGCCAGGAACGCCGCCCCGCCAACTGATCACGGTCATCCTTGAGCACCCATCAACCATCTCGGCGACTCGAAAATGGTTGATGGGAGCTCAAAGACGACAGAGCTGGACTGCGGCTGCAGTACTAGGGCACGGGCTGCACGGCGGCGGTGGGGTTGAGGCCGGGGCCTTGGGGGATCCGGGCTATCAGAGCGGCCGGGATCGGGACCGGCTGAACTCCGCCGTAGCCCAGGGTCTGGATCAGCTTGGGGTCGGACAGCGGGTAGGAGCGTCCCATGTCGGTGACCACCGAGATCGTGCCGGCCGGGGCATGATCCGACGGGCGCGCCTCGACGACCGCCGCCGTACCAGGGGCGATCAGGATCCGGTCGGCGAGGACGGTGTCGCGCGGGGTGCGCTTCGTGGTCGCGGTCATCGCATCCGGCAGCGGCATCGCCGGGTCGATCAAGATCGCAGGGAGCGACTGGCCCGGGGTGAACGCGGCGCAGACGGTGCCGATGCCGTCCCGCGGGCCGACGAAGCGCGGCCAGACGCGCGGCACCGCACCTTCCACGGTGCTGACCGCCGGCAGTTGGGCCTCACTGACCGACATCAGGTTGAGCTCGATCGCCGTCGGCGACTTGCCGCCGTACGCCGCCTTGAGCGGAGCGTACGCACGCTGGATGTCGTACTGCACGTCACTGATCGGCAGCAACGCCTTCTGCGTCGCCAGGTAGTACTGCCTGCCCGCAGACGTCTGTACGACGAAGAGCTGGCCCACCAGCGTCTTCGGCCGGCCGGGTACGACGGTTGTCGGCGTACCGATTCCTGCCGGTCGCAGCGGGGCGATCGGCTGACCGTCGGGGAGCGCCGCCACGAACGCAGCGCCCACCTGGGTGACCGGCTGCGAATGCAACGCGACCGCGACTGTGGCGATGTCACTCTTGGCGATCCGATGCCGGTAGCCGTCGCTGAGGAGGTACTCGGCACCGGTCTCAATCACCCGGACGAGCATCGCGTCCTCGGTCATCGCCGTACCGGCGCCCGGCCGCTGTCCGATCATGAGCACCGACTCACTGGTCCGGGTTCCGGCCTGGTCGCGGGACGGTTGGGAGCACAGCGTCCACCCGCCACCGAGTAGCTTGGACGCCGGCGGCAGGGCGTCCGGCGCGTCCTGGATCCCGATCCGTGGACCGCGCGGGACACCGGCGAGCGACCGCTGCGAAACCCGCAGCGTCTGCCCACGTTTGCCGATGGCAAGCAACGCGGACACGTAGTTAGCGACCGGGTGCAGGTGGCCGTTGAGATAGACGAAGCGGGTGCCGGTCTCCTTCTCGACGATCACGCTGTCGCCTTTGATCCAGGCCTTGTTGCCGCCCGGCACCACCATCCCGTACACCCACACGACGGCCAGCGCGAGGATCATGATCGCGACCCCGCCGAACGCCGCGGAGGTGGCCCGCTTGAACGGCGGCTGCTCGGGGTCGGTCTCCCGGGTGACGAGCGCGGACACCATCCGCTGCACCGAGAACTGGTGCGACTGCAGCTGGTCCTTCCTGGTCGCCATGTCAGCCTCCCCAGCCCCGGACCACGGCGTACAGGCCGAGCACCGAGCAGGCGAGTGGGATCAGCGCCAGCGTGACCAGTACTTCGAGGATCTCGGCGTACCTGCTCAGGTACGGGCTCGGGAGCTTGGTGCTGTACCGGAGGCCGCAGAAGATCGTGATCGCGGCCAGCATGACCATCAGCGGCACGATCAGCGAGACCGGGTCGGCGGCCGATGCGCTCAGCGGACCGAGTACCAGACAGGCGATTCCGGTCAATGCGGTGATGAGCAACATCAGGCGGTGCTTCACCACCGGGTAGATCCTTGCCCGCAGCAAGCAGCCGAGGGTGAGCAGTCCGGTGAGCACGGTGGCCGGCGTACTGCGGTCCGTGGTCAGCAGCACCAGGCACACCGAGACCGCGATCGCGACGCCGGTGAGCATGCCGGTGAGCAACCCGTCGGCGCGGACCACCGCGCCGTACACGTGCCGCCGCGGTGGCTGTGGATCGTCGCGGACCAGATCGGCGGTCGTGCGCGGCAGGATCGGCATCGGGAGTCGACCGAGCCGGAGCGCGAGCGGACCGAGGAGCGGCGAGAACGCGAACGTCGCAGCGCCGAGGATCGCGGCGACGTCGGGGCCGTCGAGCGACTCCGCCGTACCGATCCAGCCGGCGATGAGGCCGAGCAGGCCGGTGCTCGTGGCCGCCGCGAACAACGAGCCGCTGTCCACGATCCCCAGATAGCAGGCGACTCCGGCGAGCATCAACGCCGTACCGGCGGACAGAATCTGGGGTGCACCGATCGCCGGCCAGGTCGACGTACCGGCGAACAGCAGGCCGCCTCCGATCGCCGCGAACGGCAGCCCGAGACCGCCGAGCAGTGCGCCCGCGCCGGAGTCTCCGACCACGCGGGCCAGCGCGACCCCTGCGGCGACCAGTAACGCCGAGGTGAGCAGCAGCCAGCTCGCGGCGTCGGCCCAAGGCGCACCGCGGCGGAGGACGACGGCCATCACCACCAGCAGGGCGAGCGCGGCACCGGTCAGGCCGGCGATCCGGGTGTGACGGGCAGTCCACGGTACGCCGAGTTTGCCCGCGCCGGAGGCGACCGCGTCGACCAAGTCGTCGTACTCCAGTTCCGGCCAGTCGAGACCGCGCGACACCAGGTGCAGGATCTCGCCGTCGCGGATCCGGTGCGAGCCGAGAGTCCGGCCGAGGTTCAGCTCCATGCCGTCACTGCGCCGCAGGACCCAACCGCCGCCCGGTGCGCCCTGGTCGGCGAGGTGCTCACCGGACTTGGTCAGGAGACCGGGAAGGACTTCGGCTATTGCTGCTTGTTCGGGTAAGGCCAGGTCGAGGCGCCGTTGCGGAGCCACGACTGTCACCCGGACCAAACCTGTGATGTTCATGTCCCAACTGTCTTGGCGATCGGGCGATCGGGAGCGGGCGCGACAGCTTCCTGCCGTCCAGGACCGGCATACGTCGGGTCGCCTTAGCGTGCTGTTCGTGACGACTGATCGAGAGCTGCTGATCCCGGTAGGGCACGACCTGGGAGTGGTGTATTCGGGGGCGGACGAGCGACGGCAGCAGGTCCGGGTGGGCGTCGAGGTCGCCGAGTTGCAGGACCACGAGTTCGCGGTCTGGCTGCTGGCGCACGGGATCGACGACCAGGACCGGCCGACGCGGTCGTCGCTGACGGAGCGCGCCGTCAACGTCGGGCTGGAGGCAGGCCAGGTGGCCGAGGTCGCCGAACGGTTCCTCCGCGACGGCTTGCTGGCGGCGGTCGATCCGGCTGCGGACGGCGCGGTCGAGTTCGCCTGTCAGCATCAGCTCTTCCCGCTGCTGCAGGGACTCGGGCCGGATCCGGTCCAGCCGTGGATGCAGACCGTCGGGCTCCTGAATCAGCCGGTCGCGCAGGTCTCGGTCGCCGTGTACGACGTACTGATGTGGGCGCAGCTCGCGCCGGAGCTGTGGAGCGGTTGCCATGATGCGACCAAGGTTGCTGAGCAGGCAGGGGCGCCGGAGACGGATCCGCGGACGGTGCTGTCCGGTGTGCTCGGGCAGATCCACGGTCTGCTGTGCGTGCGCGCGGCGTACTTCGATCGCCGGAGGCTCCGATGACTGCGCTGGTTTTCCCGATCGGGCATTACAACGGCGTTCGCGAGCAGGAGCAGGTCGTCCGGGTCGGGTGGAGTCAGCATCGGCTCGATGCGGACGCGTTCGCGGTCTGGGTGCTTGCCCACGCGGTGCCGGAGATTGGCAAGGGCGCTTGGACTGTCGACGATGTCGTCGTACACGCTCAGCGGGCCGGAGTCGCCGAGCCGGCGGCGTACGTCGAGCGGCTCGCCGACGCGGGACTGATTGCCGTTGTCGAGGAAGGACGGCAGTTCGCGCAGCGGCACCGGCTGGACATCATGTTCGTTGGCCTCGGCAACGCTCCGGACCGGCTGGAAGGGCATGCGGTGGGGATTCCCGGGCTCGGGACCGCCGCGATCCTCGACCCGGACTGCTACGAGTTGTGGCAATGGGGTTCGGTGGCCCCGACGTTGTGGCACAGCTGCGAGGTCCGCGCGACGGTGACCTCGGAGCCGTCCGGCCGGCCCGATCCGGACGCTGCCCTGGCCGAAATCCTCGGCGACCTGCGGTTCCTGGTGGCACGCGGATGCGCGTACCTGGACGTTGCGGGATGACAAGATGACCCTGATGGCTGAGATCTCCCCCGATGCGCTGGTGCCGCGGGCCACCGGGCCGGTGGCCACGGTGTACCTGCTGGCGCCTCCCGGCGGGCGGACGGTCGCGTTGAAGGTCTATCCGCAGCCGCTCGATCGGCGGACCTACAACGGCATCGAGGTCGAGCAGGCGAAGCTGGCTGGGTTGCGGTCGGCACCGTCGATCGTCCGGGTGGAGTCGCTGGACGACCTGCCCGACGGGCGGACCGCGCTGCGGATGGAGTTCTGCCCGCAGTCGTTGCCGGATCTGGTCGCGAGCGGACCGCTGCCGATCGGGGATGTCATCGTCCTCGGGCAGATCCTCAGCTCGGTCCTGGCCGAGGCGCACGACGCCGGGCTCGTGCACGGCGGGGTAACGCCGGCCAACGTGCTCGAGCGGTCCAGCGGGCAGCCCGCATTGTCGGACTTCGGGCTCGCGCTGCGGCTGCGGTTCCCGCGCGACCTGATGGGCGACGCGGCGTACACGGCTCCCGAGGTACTGCGGGAAGGCGAGCTGTCCGAGGCGGCCGACGTCTACGGGCTGGGCGCCGTACTGTATCTGGCCCTGACCGGGCGGCCGCCGTTCCCGGCGCGGACGGGTGAGCCGCCGGACGGCGTCGTACTGCGGGTCTTGCGGGAACCGCCCGCGGAGGTGACCGGCCGGGATGTGCCGCCGGCGTTGTCGGCGCTGCTGCAGCGAATGATGGCGAAGGAGCCGGACGCCCGCCCGGAGGCTGCGGCCGTGGTCGCCGAGTTCGAGGCGTTGCTGGCCGGTGCGGGGGCGGTTCCGGAGGACGAGCTGGACTTCGACGACTTCCGCGACGAACTGGCCGCGGGCCGGAGCGTTCCGCTGGCCGTCGTCGAGGCGCCGAAGAAGAAGAAGGCACCCGCGAAGCAGAAGCCGGCCAAACCTGTACCCGGAAAATCTCGGAAACCGCTGTTGCTAGGTGCGGGCGCGGCAGTCGCGCTGGTGGCCGTCGTACCGGTGGTGTTCCGGCCGGGCGGCGACGACCCGGCGGGTCAGGTGGCCGCGCCACCGCCGGCTGTCAGTACGCCGACTCCGACTACGACTCCTCCGAAACAGGCCACGATCAAGCTGAATCCGCCTGTGGACAAGGGCACCTCGGTTGTCCTGACCTGGTCGTACCCGCGGAAGCTGACGTACGCCGTGATCGTCGCGGAGCAGGGCGCCAAGCAGCCCCAGACGACGCTCCGGGGCACGATGACCTCGCTGACCGTGCAGGTCAGCAGCGGTCTGAAGTACTGCTTCCTGGTGCAGGGCACCGACGGCGTGGACAAGTTCGAGAGCGCGCCGAGGTCCATCCGCGGTGCTACCTGCAGTGGCTGACGCTGGACGGACTGTGGACCGGTTCTGGACCTTGATCGCCTAGTCTGACCGAGTGAGGCCGATCCCGTTCCGCCCCAGGCGGTTGACCGAACTGCTCCGCACACGTGGCCGCTCCGAGGCCACGCTCGCCGCGGTGGTGGCCGGCTGCGTCGCGCTGATGAGCGTGGTCGTGCTGACCGGCGCCGGCTCCCCGGACAGCGGCGTGAAGTTCACGCAGTCCGGTCACTGGGTCTACAACAGCGTGGTCGGACGGATCTTCCACCTGGACGGCGCGACCGGCAAGGTGGACGCGGACACCGAGGTGAAGACCGCTTCGCCTGGTGCACAGGTCGTGCAGACCGACAAGCAGGGGTACGTGCTGTCCCGGTCGCGGATCGACCAGTTCGGCAAGTCCGACCTGACGGTTCTGGACCCGGTGCAGCCGCCGGCGACGAACGAGCAGCCGGTCGGGCTTGAAGCGGCCGGTGCGGCGTTCGCCGTGTACCAGCAGTCCGGGCGGGTCGTGCGGTTCGGCGACAAGGAGACGATCGCCTTCCCGGGCGGGCCGCTCAGCGATCCGGTCGTGACGTCGGACGGGACGCTGTGGGTGCACCAGGTCGGCGAGGGCGACCTGTGCCGGTTGCCGATGACGGCGGACCGGATGTCCTGTCCCGCAACGGCTCCCAAGGGACACAAGGGCGCGCTGACCGCGGTCGGCTCGAACGCCGTGTTCGTCGACCTGACCGCGCGGCAGGTGTACACGCTGAACGCCGGCGGGATGGACGCCGGACCCGATCTGGGCGACATCGACGTACCCGACGACGCGCTGGTCGCGGGCAACGACGTCGACGGCCGACTGGCGATCGTCGACCGGACCCACAACCGGCTGCACCTGGTCGACATCTCGCACCCGGACAAGCCCGAGGCGCCGATCAGCACGTCGATCCCGAAGGGGAACTACGACAAGGTCGCGTCCTCCGGCGACGGGCTCGCGCTGCTGGACCGGAAGAACTCCAACCTGATCACGCTCGGCCGCGACGGCCGGAAGGTCGCGGAGGCGAAGATCCCGAGCCGGCCGGTCGGCGGGCGTGAGAAGCCCGTGGCGAGCCTGTACCGCGGCGACGACTCCCGGGTGTACGTCGAGAACGGGATCGGCGACCGCGTCGTCGTGGTCGACCGCGACGGCGAGACCGAGTCCGTGGATATCGGCACCGGGAAAGACGGCGGCGGCAAGCCGACGACCACGCCCAACCCCAAGAACACCGCGAAGCCGACGATCACGCCGCCGGCCAAGCCCAAGACCACGGTGCCGCCTCCTCGCACCACACCCCCGAGGACCACGCCTACTCGCAAGCCGGAGGCGCCGCGGAAGACCACTCCGCCGAATCGGCCGGGCAACGAACGCACGCCGGACAAGCCGGATCCCGGCAAGACGAAGACGCCACCGCCGACCCGCAAGACCACTCCGCCGACACCGCCGAAACCACCGGCCGCGAAGCCGGGGCGGCCCGGTGCCCCACTGAACGTGGCGGCCCGGATCATCGACGGCGGCGCGGTCGTCACCTGGGGCGCGGCTTCGGCGCATGGCGCCACAATCACGGCGTACAAGCTGAGCTGGACCGGCGGATCGACGACGGTCAGCGGGTCGACGCGGTCGGCACTGATCCCGAGCTTGAAGACGAAAACGGCGTACTACTTCACGATCTACGCGGTGAACAGCGCCGGCAACGGGCCCGCGGTGAAGTCGAACCGGGTCGAGCTGAAGTGGAACCCGGCCGAGTCACCGCGCGAACTCCTGGTCGGTGACGACGGCATCAGCGGGAGGCTGACACTCAGCTGGATGCAGCCGACGATGGGCGACGGGACATTCCTGCGGTACGAGGTGTCGATCGGGTCGAGCACGGCGCCGGTCCGGGTGAAGTCGACCACCACGTCCGCGACGATCAGCGGCCTGACCGACGGGAAGTACTCCAACTTCTTCGTACGCGCGATCACCAAGGCATCGGACGGGCAGGAGGTGGTGGGCAAGTACAGCAGCCTGCGCGCGACAACCGTCGCCAAGGAGCAACCCACCAAGCGGGTGGTGGCGTCGCGGGGCGACGGTACGACGTACGGCGACAACTGCCAGCACCCGGAGTGCGCGTACGTCCAGGTCCGGATCGAGAACCTGACGCCGAACACGACGTACAGCATCAAGCCGTACACGTCCGAGTGGGGCAACTTCAACCCCGGCTACAGCACCAAGACCGACGCCCAGGGCCAACTCCTCGTCCCCGACCAGTTCCCCTGCAGCGCCGTAGGCCAACTCACCTGGGTAACCGTCCAAGGCCCCGAAGGCACCTACACCTCCAACAAGTTCTTCTGGAAATCCGACACCTGACCCACCGCTCGCCCACCACCACTCCGCCACGGCCGGCGAAGGGCTATCCCGCTCTCCTGTCCGATGGGTGGGTGGTGATCACCCGATCCGGGGTCGTGCAACAGGCAGTGGTGGGTCGGCACCTGGTGCCACCACCGCCTATCCCCACACCCCCGACAGTGGCGCACGTCTCCACCACCGCGTCCTGGGGGCAGGGCTCCCCAGTCCGGGTTTGTGATCCTCCCCAAACCAGTTTGAGGAGGATCACCTGCCGTTTCCGGGGTGCACGGCTCCCCACTCCCGGACGAAACGGCCCCCAAACCGGTTTGGGGACCGACGGCAGCGAGGGGTTTGCGGGTGGTGGTCAGCTTGACGGGTAGAGCACCGGCGAGACGCCATGCGCGCGACCACAGTCACGCTCAGGTGCACTACCCAGCCACCCGAACCTCCTGTCCGAAAGCACGTGCGCCTCACCGCACCACCGCAACCACCCACACATCAGTCACAACAGCCGGGGTTATCCCCGCGCGTTGTGGGTTCTCTACTGATACATGAGGGGAGAACCCTGCACGCGAGGGGATAACCCCGGCTCTCCTGACCCACTCTGCTGCGGAAGGTGTGCCTCGGTCGGGCGGAGGGTCAGTTCTTGACGGCGAGGACTGCAGCGATGAGGCGTTGGTAGTCGGTGAGGTCGTCGGGGGCCTCTTCGTTGCGCCATTCGGAGGCGGGGACGATGCCGGGCTCGAGGACGGTGAAGCCTTCGCCGAAGAGGGCGAGGATCTGCTCGTCGGTGCGCCAGCGGCCGCGGCCCAGGGAGCCCTGCAGGACCTGCTCGAGTTCCTGGCTGCGGGGGTCGTTCTCGCTGCGGAAGTGGCTGATGAAGACGTGGCTTCCGGCGGCGATCCGGTCCTTCCAGAAGGCGACGATGCCGGCTGGGTCCTCGTCGTCGTTCACGTGGTGCAGGGTGGCGCTGAAGATCACACCGACCGGCTGGCCGAAGTCGATCAGCCGCACGGTGTCCGGGTGCTCGATGATCGCCTTCGGCTCCCGCAGGTCGGCCTGGATGACCGCGGTGTTGTCGTTCTCGGCGAGCAGCGCGCGGCCGTGCGCGAGCACGATCGGGTCGTTGTCGACGTACACGACCTTCGCGTCCGGCGCGTACCGCTGGGCGACCTGGTGCACGTTGTCCGCGGTCGGCAGGCCGCTGCCGAGGTCGATGAACTGCCGGACCGGCGTGTTCGTGACGATCTCGCGGACCGCGCGGATCAGCGCGCCGCGGTTGTCGTACGCGATCACGCGGGAACCGGGCAGTTCGTTGATGAACCGGTCCCCGAACGCACGGTCGACCGCGAAGTTGTCCTTGCCCCCGAGCAAGTAGTCGTACGTCCGCGCGATACTCGGCTTGGTCGTGTCGAAGCCCGGGAACGGCGTGTTCTCCGTCGCCGGCTCGTCTGCATCGGCCATCGCGCGGAATCCTTCCTTGTCGAGACGGAAGTCACTCTATGCGACACCGAAACTACCCCGCTCCCGACCCCGGCCAGTCCCTGTCTACCGACCGGTTCCCGGACGGCGGAGCCTAGCGGGTGAACAGTGTTCGCAGTTCGAGCGACGCCTGGAACCGGTCGACCCACGGCCGTCCGCGCAACGCCTTCTGCAGCTCGCGGACTCCGGTCCACGCGTCGTTCTGCACGTCCGGCGTCGTCGCTCCCCCGGACCACAGCGCGTGGTCGACCGCCTGCGCGACCCGCGTCAGCCCACCCGCGGTCTCCGGCAACTCCTTCGCCGCATCGGCGAGGTCCCGCACAGTCATACCCGCAGTCACGGGTACGCCGTGCGCACGCAACCGATCCCGCGCCTCGGCCCACGCCCCGACCACCGCCGCGCTCCCGCCCCGCCGCCGGCGTCGCGCCGACCGGACGAGCTTCAACAGCGGTACGCCGACCAGCCACAGCAGCAACAACCCCGCCGACACCGCGAACACGGCGGTCAGCGAAATCGGCGGCAGAACGGGCCTGCCCGTGTCGTCGCCCCGGTCGGTCTGCGGCGGGACCTCCGGGTCCTTGATCTTCTCCACCGACGGTACGGCGGCCCGCGCCTGGCTGGTGATCTCGTCGATCGACCCAGCGACCGTAGTCTTCCCGGTGGCCGCGTCCTCGGCCGGATCCAGCGGCCACCAACCGAGGCCGTCGACCGCCACCTCCGGCCAGGCGAACGCGTCCGAGTTCCGCACGGTGTAGTACCCGTCCGCCTCCGGCTTCGCGGGCGCACGGAACCCGACCACCAACCGCGCCGGAATCCCGTTCAACCGCGCGAGTACGACGTACGCCGCAGCGAACTGCGCGCTCGTCCCCGGCTGCTTGGTCTCGGCCTGCGCCCCACCCGGCTTCTCGTCGAGGAGGAAACTCTTCAGCTGCGGCCACCCGTACCCGGTCGGCAGGTTGTCGCCGACCGCGACCGTGTAGTGCTGCCGCATGTACTTCTCCAGCGCGATCGCCGTCGCGAACGTCGCCCGCTTCCCCTGCAACGGATCGATCGACGCGATCTCCGGCGGCACCGGCCCGAGGTCGTTGAGCCCACCCTGAGCGTCCCCGTCGATCCCGGCGTTCAGCAGGTACTGCGCATCGATATCCGGCTTCCGCCACGTCAGCGTGTAGTCGTCCGGCCGGCCCGACGACATCAACGTCCCGCCGATCGGCTCCACCTGCGGATCCGTCACACCGCTGACCGTTGCCGGCAGCAACTGGCTCGGCAGCCACGGCCCGTCCAGGTCCTCGAGCTGCACACTCGCCGACTCGAGCGACGTCGGCACGCGTACGTCGGAACCCACCTCGGACCCCATCCGCAGGAACGGGTGGTCGGTCGTCCAGTTCGACCCGTCGAAGTCGTCGAGCGCGACCTGCCGCCAGCGATCGACCGGCTTCGAGGCCGTGTACTTGAACACCACCTCGTCGCGCTGCCGCGCACTCAACCGGCTCGCCAGCTCGTCCAGCGGACTCGTCTGCCGTACGCCGGGAGCCGTCGCGGACTGCACTTTCTGCAGCGAGTACGGCGTACGCCCGACCGGATCGATCGTGCTCACGACGAGCCCGCACACGATCGCGGCGACGGTCACCACCGCGGTCGCGACCCATGGCGCGACCCGCCGGTACTCGAGGTTGTCGGGGATCAGCAGCGCCACCACGATCAGCCCGAGCGCCGCCGCGATCAGTACGGCGCCCCACCCGTCAGCCGCGATATACAGCTGACTCGCACCGATGACCCCGAGCCCGGGGGTCAACGCGACCAGCGGTGGCACACGGTCGAGCAGCTCGACCGCGAGCAGACAGGCGATCAACGTCAGCAGCGGCACGAACACCACGAGCTCGGGATCCGGTCGCGCCGGCCAGGTCGACTCCAGGGTCAACCGCCAGCCCGTCAGCCCGTCCCCGAGTGCCCGGATCGACGCCGCTGTTGGCAATCCGGCGACAGTAGTTGCCCGCAGCACCGTTTCGACTACGGCGAGCAGACCGCCGAGCACGATCAGGATCGGCCGCCACGCCGCGAGCCAGTGCCGGCAGATCTCCGTGACGACGAAGGTGATCAGACACACCGATCCCACCGGCAGCCACAGGTTGCGCAGCCCGAACACCGGCCCGAAGCACAACCCGCCAACAAGCACAGCGGCGAGAACCGCAATCGTCTGCCGGCGGCTCATTGCAATACTCCCGTCCACTGCTGCAACGCTTCCTGGGCCGAGCCGCCGAGGACGACCTGGGCGCTGAGGATCGGCGCGACACCTTGCGCCTCGCCGAGGCCGATCACAGTCACCGACGAGTACCGGCTGAGCAGCGGTGCGAAGTCCGCAGCCGATCCGCGCGCGCCAGTGACCACGACGATCGCGCCGCCCGCGGACGATCCGGTGGTCAGCACGAGGGGCACCAGACCGGACTTGTCGTCCCGCTGCTCCACCACGCACAGCTCGTCGAGGAACATCCGGGACGCGACGGCGCCGCCGGGAGCAGCGAGGTCGGCACCGGTGGTCGTCACCAATCGGCAGCGGTGGCCGGCCGTGGACGCTGCGAACAGGATCGACGCCGCGACCTCGGTCGCCTCTTCAAAAGTTGCCTCGGACAACGGTTCGCGCCGGGTGTCAAGCAGTACGGTGAGCCGCGGCTGATCCGGATCGGCGTAGTCGCGGACCATCAACTGCCCGGTGCGCGCGGTCGCCTTCCAATGCAGGTGGCGAACCTCGTCGCCGACGACGTACGGGCGGACGTCGCGCAGGTCGGCCGATCCGCGCAGCGAGTCGTCCGCGGTCCGTCCGACGTGGTGGTGCCGCGGCCGGCCGGCGACCACGGTCTTGGTCGGATGCCGCTTCGGATGCACCCACAACGTCGCGACTTCGCCGGTTGCCTTGCGGTTGCGGGCCAGGCCGAGCGGGTCCCGCCGTTCGAGCGTCAGCGGCCCGACCGCGATCTTCCCGCGCCGCAAGGTCGGCAGCTCATACCGGTACGTCGCCTCGCTGCCCGGACCGAGCCGCCGGATCTTGACCTCCTGCCGATCGTCACCCGCCGAGTCGTGCGCGGCGAACGCGGCCTGCCAGCGGGTGCCCTCGTTCCGCACCCGCAACGTCGCCAGCGCCGGACGGCCGCGCTCGACCCGGTCCGGTGACAGCACGCGCTGCACGGTCACCTGTGGCTGCCGCACCGTCAGTACGGTCGCGGCGATCAACGCACCGAGCCCGATCCCGGCCAGTGCGCGAAAGACGGAGTACCCAGCCAATTCGCCCAGCACATAGGCGGCGATCGACCCGAGCAGCACCGCCACCCCGCGTCCCGTGAGCCTCATCCGACCGGCCGCATGTCAGGTCGCGGTCGCGCCGGCCGTCGGCGCCGGTACGGCGGACAGCACCTCGTCGACCACGGACGACGGGGGCCGTTGGCTCAGCTCCGCGTCCGGCGTCAGCACCAACCGATGTGCGAGCACCGGATGCGCGACCTGCTTGACGTCGTCAGGCGTCGTGAACGCCCGGCCGTCGGTGGCGGCGAACGCCCGGGCCGCGCGGACCAGGGCGATGCTGCCGCGCGGGCTCGCGCCGTACCGGACCGCGGTGTGCTCGCGGGTCGCGGCGGCCAGTTTCACGGCGTACGAACTGATCGCGGGGTCCACGTGGACGGACCGCACGGCGGCGATCGCGTTCCGCAATGCCGGTACGTCGATGACCGGGCTGAGCGAGTCGGGTCCGACCCGGCCGGTGTCGCCGAGCACGATCCGGACCTCCGCGTCATGGTCCGGGTAACCGATCTCGATCCGCATCAGGAACCGGTCGAGCTGGGCCTCGGGCAACCGGTAGGTGCCCTCCATCTCGATCGGGTTCTGGGTGCCGATGACCAGGAACGGGTCCGGTACGGCGCGGGTGTTCGAGTCGACCGTGACGCGGCGCTCGGCCATCACCTCGAGTAGCGCGGACTGCGTCTTCGGCGTACCGCGGTTGATCTCGTCGGCGACCACCACGTTGGCGAAGATGCCGCCCGGGTGGAACTCGAACGTCTCGTTGCCCTGGTGGTAGACCATCACGCCGGTGATGTCGCCGGGCAGCAGGTCCGGCGTGAACTGGATCCGGTTCCAGCTGGCGTCGATGCTGCGGGCGATGCACCGGGCCAGCGTGGTCTTGCCGAGCCCCGGCACGTCCTCGATCAGCAGGTGCCCCTCGGCGAACAGCGCGGTCAACGCCAGCCGGATCACCTCGGGCTTCCCGTGGATCACCTTCGCCAGGTTGTCCGCCACCAACCGATACGCCTCGCCGGGCGGAATCGTCGCGCTCATAAGGATCTCCCGTGGTGTACGCCGAACTGCACTGAGTGACCCTACTCAGCCGTGGTCCATCCGCCGTACAGAACCGGTCTACTACTGGACGGTAGGCAGCTGGATCTCGAAGATCGCGCCGCCTTCGTCCGCGTTGTAGACCTTCAGATCGCCGCCGTGGGCGAGCACCACCCAGCGCACGATCGACAGGCCGAGCCCGGTCGAGGCACCGCCGGTCGTGTACGGCTCGAACAGGTCCTCGCCGACCGTTGGATCGATCCCCGGGCCCTGGTCGGCGACCGTGACCCGGCCGTCGGCGACCGTCACCGTGATGATCGCCTGGTCCGCTCCCGGCGCCCGGCCGTGCCGCATCGCGTTGCCCAGCACGTTGCCGATCGCCCGCTGCAGCAGCGTCGGGTCGGCACGCACCATGGTCGGCGCGGTCACCAGCGAGAACCGGGCATCTCCGGTCGGCATGTCCTCGACCACGCCGGCGACCAGCTGATCGAGCCAGACCGGCTGCATCGCGAGGTGCTCCACACCCGCCGCGAGCCGGGCGCGGACGAGCAGTCCGTCGATGATGTCGCCCATCCGCCCGGCCAGCCGGACGGTCCGCGGCAGCAGTTCCGCGCGCTGTTCGGGATCCCGCTCCGCTGTCTCGGCGAGCGCGCGTAGTGCGGCAACCGGCGTACGCAAGTCGTGGGCGGTCTCGGCGAGCAGCGTCTCCTGCTGCTCGAGAGCGGCCATCGCGGGGCGGATCGCGCGACCGGACAACCAGTAGCCGACGAGCGCGGCGGCGCCGATCAGGATCGCGCATACGACCAGCACCGCGATCGTCAGCTGCTGGTGTTGATCGCTCTGGTCATGCGTGTCCTTCCAGGCGAGTACGGCGCCGAAATACTGCCCGTTGGAGTCCTTGAACGGCTCGACCGCGATGTGCACCTCGTGCCCGTTCACCGCCTTCTTGTCGGCGGTCAGGGGACCACCGCTGTCCACCGCCTGGGTGGCGAGGTCCGCGAGCACCTGCTGGTCGATCTTCACGCACTCCTTCGTGCTGAAGTACGAGTCGAAATCTCTCGCCTTCCCCGGCATGACGGCGAACTGGGGGCAGTCCGACGACAGCGGGTCCGGCGGGATCCGGGCGGTGACCAGCGAACCGTGGTTCTCGTCGATCAACCGCAGCACGGGCTGCGTCACCACACTCAGGTCGTGGTCGAGCTGATCGGCACCGCGTTGTGCGTCCAGGACGATGATGACCGGCGCCAGCACGATCAGAGCGACCGTGTTCGTGGCGGTGAACAGCACGGTCAGCCACCAGCGCAACCGGCGTAGCCGGTCGGCCGACGGACCGCGCATCCCGCGCTGACTCATCCCGCACCACCGGGGCTGTGCAGCCGGTACCCCTGGCCGCGAACGGCTTGGACCAGGTCCGGACCGCCGCGCAGCCGGTTCCGCAGCCGGGTGATCGTGACGTCGACGACGTTCGACATCGGGCCGTCGCCGTCCCAGCAGTGGTCGATCAGCTCGGCCCGGGTGACCAGCTGCTCGGGCCGCGACATCAGGTATTCCAGCACGCAGAACTCCTTGCCTCGCAGGGTCACCAGCACGCCGGCCCGGTGCACGGTACGCCGGGCGGTATCGAGCTCCACGTCGGCGTACCTGATGATCGGCGGACGGATGGTCGGGCCCCTCCGGACCAGGCTGAGCACCCGGACGATGAGCTCCTCGACCGCGAACGGCTTGACCAGGTAGTCGTCGCCACCGTGCTCGAACCCGTCCACCCGGTCGGCCAGCGTGTCCCGTCCGGTCAGGAAGAGTACCGGGAGGGTCCAGCCCTCCTTCCGGCGACGGCTGACGTAGGCGAGCGAGTCGACCTTCCGGCCGTCGATCTCGAACATCCGGTCGAACACGGCGCAGTCGTACGAGTTCACGAACAGTTTCTCGTCCGCGTCGTCCAGGTCGACCGCCAGATCGACGGCGAGATTGGCGGAGCGGAGCGCCGCCGGGACGGCCACCTGCAGCTCCTTGTCGTCCTCTACCACCAGTACGCGCACGGCCCTCCTCGCGTGTCATCGAAATGTCATCGTCTCCCCGGATCGTAT
Organism: Kribbella sp. VKM Ac-2569; assembly: GCF_004216905.1. Taxonomy (GTDB): domain Bacteria; phylum Actinomycetota; class Actinomycetes; order Propionibacteriales; family Kribbellaceae; genus Kribbella. The sequence continues at coordinate 65,061 of NZ_SGXJ01000008.1, read as the reverse complement.
GTGTCATGAACGGTCACGCAGCGCACACACCAGACCGGTTGAGCTTCCGGGTGCTGGGCCCGCTCGAGGTCGACGGGCCGGACGGACACCCGCTGGACCTCTGCGGCGGCAAGCCGGCGACCGTGCTGACCCTGCTCCTGCTGCACCGCAACGCCTGGGTCAGCACCGAGCAGCTCGTGGACGCGGTCTGGGCCGGCCGGGACGTGCCGGCCTCGGCGCAGAACAACCTGAAGACGTACGTCTGGCAGCTCCGCCGCTCGCTTCCGGAGGAGCGGATCGAGAGCCGCCCGGGTGCGTACCGGGTGCACGTACTGCCCGGCGAGCTCGACGCCGACGTCGCAGCCGCACTGTGCGACGAGGCCCGCGAGCTGCTCAGCCGGAAGGACGCGGCGCAGGCGGTCACCGTCGTCCAGCGCGCACTGAGCCTGTGGCGTGGTGTGCCGTACGACGGGTTGACGGCCGATGCCACGTCGGCGGTGGACCGGCTGACCGAGCTGCACCGGGCGCTTCGCGAGGACCTGGCGGACGCACAGCTGCTGCTGGAGCGGCCTGCCGAGGCGATCGCCGTACTGCGGGCGCTAACCGAGGAGGAGCCGCTCCGGGAGCTGGCATGGGCCCGGTTGATGGCGGCGTACCGGCAGGTCGGGCGACGGCACGACGCGTTGGCGGCGTACCAGCGAGCCCGGACCGCGCTGGTCCGCGACCTGGGGATCGAGCCGTGCGCCGAGCTGACCGCGCTGCACCAGCAGATCCTCAGCGAGGAGTCGCCCGCGGTCCTACCGACGCCGGTGCCGCCGGTGAGCTCGAACCTGCCGCCGCGGGTCCGTACCTTCGTTGGCCGCGGTCCTGAGCTGCGCGCGCTGCGCGGCGCGACCGGCGTCGTCACGATCGACGGGATGCCCGGCATCGGCAAGACCGCGTTCGCGCTCGAGGTCGCCGCCGCCTCCGGTTTCGAGACCCAGCAGTACGTCGACCTGAACCGCCCGATGTCGTTGCCGTCGGCAACCGGCCTGTTGATCCTGGACAACGTCGAGCACGCCGACCAGGTCCGGCACCTGCTGCCGAACGACCCGGGCGCGCTGGTGCTGGTGATCAGCCGCCGCCGGCTCTCCGATCTCGACCGTACGGCGGCCATGACGCTCGACGTACTGGCACCGGACGAGGCCGCGAAACTCACCGACCTCGAGCAGATCCTGAGCTGCTGCGGCGGTCACCCGGGCGCGATCCGGCACCTGCTCGAGCGACTGCGCAACCGGCAGCCGTGGACGGTCGCGCGGATGGCGGCCCGCCTCGAGGATCAGAGGGCGCGGTGCCAGGCGCTGGGCGAGGTACTCGCCCGCTTCGACGCCGCGTACGAGGCACTCCCCGGTCCGGTCCAGCGGCTGTACCGGCTGATCGGGATGACGCCGCGCTTCGACCTGCGCCAGGCGGCCCGGCTCACCGGCACCAGCCAGTCCGACGCCGAGCTGATGGTCGATCAGCTGATGGACCTCAACCTGGTCACCGAGCCGGCACCGGGACGCTTCGAGCTGCACCCGCTCGTCCGCGATCACGCCGGCCAGTTGCTGGTCGTCGCCGGACCCAAAGCGGAGCTGGTGGCATGAGATCCGCTGCCTACGGTGCGGCGCCTCAGCACGAGGGCGAGTCGGAGTACGCCGCGACCACCACGACCCTCCCGCAGGCGACCGCAGTCGGGATGCCGCTGGCGCAGCCTCGGGTGCAGCAGCCGCCGACGCGCACCCTGATCGCGTCGGTTGGCTCGGTCAAGCCGTCTGAACAAAAGCTGCATCTGGCTGCCGAGCCGCCTGCACCGGCACCGGTCGCCGACACCGTCGAGCTACCGGACCGGGTCGTCCATGTCGGGCAGATCATCTGCTGGCAACTGGCCGTGGTGGCCGTCGGCGCGGCGACCACCGCGTCCCGGACCGTACTGATCCTCACCTCGGTCGCCGCTGTGTCGCTGGTCCTGCTCACCGCCGTTCGCATCCGCGGCCTGTGGCTCTACCGGTGGGCGGGCGTCCTGCTCGTGTTCCTGGTACGGCGACGCAAGCACGACCTCGGCGAGGACATCGCGGTCCGGTTGGTCAGTACGTTCCACGGCCGGACCTCGACCGACCAGGTGGTCGTCCGCGAGCAGCCGTACGGCGTTCTCAGCCGACCGTTCGGCGCAAGCGTCGCGCTTCGGCTCGGTCCAGACACACAGCACCGGCTGCTGCCGCAGTTGGGTCAGCTCGCGGAGGCGTCGGACGAGCAGCCGGTCGGTATCGGCGTACAGCTGATCCTGCACACCGGGGTCAAGCACAACCAGCCACCGCGGGCGTGGATCGCGGTCGCGGCCGAGCGGACGCCGGACATCGCCACCGACGAGCAGTTGCGGCAGGTACTCGCGAACACGGTCCGTCGATTGGTTCGGCGGCTCGACCGCGAGCAGGTCGAGAACATGCCGCTCGACGAGTCCGACGTACTCGCGTCCCTCGGCGCGCTGGCCCACGCGAACGCCGGCCGCGGACAACTCCACGAGCGCTGGACCTCTTGGTCCTGCGGTCCGGTCCGGCAGCTGTCCGTACGACTGGCCGGATCCGCATCCTTGCCTGCAGCAACTACTCACGCGTTGATCGGCGCGCTGCTCGGTACCGGGACCGGCGCCGCACAGACGATCGCCGTCACTGCAACCTCCGCCCATTCGTCTTCCGCCCGCCACGACGTCGTACTCCGCCTGGCCGCATCCCATCCGGCCACGCTCGACACGGCGTTCTCCGTCCTGACCACGCTGGCCCGCTCCTTCGGGGTCGAGCCCGAACGCCTCGACGGGCGGCACGCCGCCGGCGTCGCCGCCACGCTACCTCTGGGGGTACCTCTCTCATGACCGTAACAATGCTCAACCCGCCCACTGGATATCAGCAGATCCCTGCCCACGGAGGGCTTGCCGAGTTGCTCGCGTCCGCGGAGGACGAGGTGATCACCATGAGCACCCTCGCCGGTCCGACGTTCGGGCCGCGTGAGGTCAAGCACGGTGTGCGCTACCGGGCGATCTTCCCCGACCACGCGCGGACCACGCCGACCGTCGGCCGGCACCTCGGTGCGCTGTCGCTCGCCGGTGTCGCCGTACGGACGATCCCGCATGTGCCGATGAACGCGATCGTGATCGACGGTTCGGTCGCCGTACTCCCGGCCGACACCACCAACGGCAGCATCGCAGTACTGCGGCTGACCAGCGTCGTGGTGACCGCTCTGGAGTTGTTCGACCGGATCTGGCCGGACGCCGTACCGCTGGCCGACCGCGACCTGCCGGCCGAGGCCGACCTGTCGCTGCGCGAGCAGGAGATGCTGCGGCTGCTGGCACTCGGCGCGACCGACGAGGTGGCCGCAGCGCACCTCGACATCTCGGTCCGGACGGTACGCCGGATGGTCGCGCAGATCATGAACCGCCTCGGCGCCCGCAGCCGCTTCCAGGCCGGCGTCAAGGCCGCCGACCGCGGCTGGCTCCTCGAGCGCGCCTCATGAGAATCCTGTCCGTCGCGGCGGATCGTCCCGGTGCCTATCAGACCGTCGGCTCCGCGCTTCTCGAGGCGCCGGACGGGGCGACGGTCGCGATCGCCGCCGGGACGTACGCCGAGACGCTCGAGCTCACCGGGCGCTCGGTGACGCTGCAGGCCGAGGACGGTGCGGACGTCGTACTGGACGGGTCAGGTGCCGACTGGCCGACGATCCGTGCCGTCGACGGCACGCTGACCCTGCGCGGGCTGGAGATCCGCGCAACGGACGGGATCGCGGTCTCGGTCGACCGGACGGCGCTGACGGTCGAGAACTGCACCATCTCCGGACGCACCCGGCCCGCGCTCAGTGTCCACGCAAGTACGTCGTTCACTGTCGAACGCTGCACGGTGAGCGGCGCCGAGACCGGGATCGTGGTCGAGGGCGCCGGCGGGCAGATCCTGGACACGACCGTCCGGGAGATCTCCGGCGACGGGATCGTCGTGGCCCTGGGTGCCGACCCGTTGATCCGCGGCTGCACGATCACCGGCTGCGGCGGACGCGGCGTGTACATCTACCAGTACAGCCGTCCGGAACTCGTCGACGTCGAGATCGGCCAGACCGGCACCGAAGGCATCGGCGTCGCGCACGGCAGTACGCCGACGGTCCGCCGGCCGACCGTGCACGACACCCGCGGATCGGCGATCACGTTCGCGCCCGGCTGCGGCGGAGCGGTCGAGGGCCTGCGGGCGACGAACACCGCGGAGCCCGCGCTGTCGATCGCGGCGGGCAGCACGGTCGAGGTGATCGAGCAGAGTACGGCGTCGGCCGAGAACGGTCCGGTGGACGACCTGCTCGGCGACCTGGACACGATGGTCGGGCTGCCCGGCGTGAAGGCCGAGGTACGGGCGCTGGTCGACGAGATCCAGGTCAACGAGTGGCGAACCTCCGCCGGGTTGTCGATCGGCGCGGTCAGCCACCACCTGATCTTCGCCGGTGCGCCGGGGACCGGGAAGACCACCGTGGCCCGCCTGTACGGGAAGCTGCTGAAGGCGCTCGGCGTACTGCCGGACGGCGGGTTCATCGAGGTGTCGCGGCGGGATCTCGTCGGACAGTACATCGGGCACACCGCGGAGAAGACCGCGCTGGTCTTCGAGAAGGCGCTCGGCGGCGTGCTGTTCATCGACGAGGCGTACACGCTGTCCCGCGCGGCCGGGAACGGCGACTTCGGGCAGGAGGCGATCGACGCGCTGGTGAAGCTGATGGAGGACCACCGCGACGAGATCGCGATCATCGTCGCCGGGTACACCGCCGAGATGAACGACTTCCTGGCCGCCAACCCCGGTCTGGCGTCCCGGTTCTCGAAGACGATCGAGTTCGAGAACTACAGCGCCGAGGAGCTGCTGCTGATCACCGACCGAATGGTTGCCGGGGGCGACTATCTGCTCGACCCGGCAGCCGGCGCGCCGCTGACGTCGTACTTCGACCGGATCGCGGACGGCCCCAACTTCGGCAACGCCCGGGAGGCCCGCCGCCTGGTCGAAGGCATGCGCAAAGCCCAGTCCCAACGCCTCCGCGCCCTCGGCCGCCGCCCCTCCATGGACGAACTCCGCTCCCTCCTCGCCGCCGACGTCATCACCGCCGCAGGCTGAACAGGGCATGCCACAGCGACCGTCGTACGGCGGCCGCTGTGGTGCGATCGGTGACCTGGTCTGGCGGGCCCTGCCACCGGGGTTTCGTCAGTTCAGCGTGTGTTTCGGCACGTCGTGGTCGCGACGGCGCTCGGGAAGTTTTTCGTGCACCGCGTGGTCTGGGGTGCGTGGGGCCGGGCACACGGGGCCACGGCGGATCGGGCCGCCCCCCAGCTTCCGGCTCTTCCACTGCTTCTCTTCGTAATCGTAGTAGGTGTCGACGCCTCCGACTGTCATCGTGTCCTCCCTCAAACCCCCCGTCCCCTGCTGGCTCATCTACAGTCCGTCACGAGAGCCCCCGCAGCAAGTGATTCCGGAAATCACCACGGATCAACACGCTTGAACGCCGTCTTGTGTTGGAATGACCCACAAACGTGCACTTTGTTGGCAAGTCTCAGACGGCGAGGATCGCTACGCCGTGAGCGGGTAACAGGACCCCGTCGCCGATCAGCTCGGCCCCGGCGAACGACATCACCAGGTACTCCGGCACCGCGTCGACCGGCACCACCGCGTCGGACGCGGTCAGGTTCGCCACCACCCGCAGGCTGCCGCGGGTCACCACCAGCCAGGCGCCGGCCGGGTCGACCGCGATCCCGACGGACTCGAGCCGGTCGTCGCGCAGCTCCGGCATCCGGGCCCGGAATGTCAGCAGGTGCCGGTACCAGGTGAGTACGTCGTGATGCGGCGCCTCGTCCGGCTCGGACCAGTCGAGCACCGAGCTCCGCCAGGTCTGCGGATCCTGCGGGTCCGGGATCTCGTCCGCGTCCCAGCCGAACTCCGCGAACTCGCGCCGCCGCCCGGTCCGCACCGCGTCGGCGAGCGCGGGCTCGGTGAAATCGGTGAAGAACCGCCAGGGCGTCGAGGCGCCCCATTCCTCACCCATGAACAGCATCGGCGTGTACGGCGAGGTCAGCACCAGCGCGGCGCCGATCGCGAGCTGCCCCGGCGTCAGCGCCGGACGGTCGCCGAGCGCCCGGTTGCCGACCTGGTCGTGGTTCGACGTGTAGACCAGGAACTCGCCACCGCGGTGTTTGCGCGGATCGATCGGCCGACCCCAGTCCTTGCCGCGGAACGTCGAGTACTCCCCGTCGTGCAGGAACACCCGCGTCAGCGTCTTCGCGAACACTGCCGGATCTCCGAAGTCCACGTAGTACCCGAACCGCTCGCCGGTCAGCAGGGCGTGCAGCGCGTGGTGGAAGTCGTCGCTCCACTGCGCGGTCATCCCCATCCCGCCTTGCGACACAGGCTCGACCGTGCTCGGGTCGTTGAGGTCGGACTCGGCCACCAGCCCAAGCGGCCGTCCCAGGTCCTTGGACAACACTGCGGTCTCTGTCGACAGCTGCTGGAGGACGTGGGTCGGGCTGTCATCGACCAGCGCGTGTACGGCGTCCAGACGCAGTACGTCGATGTGGAAGTCGCGGAACCAGCGCAGTGCGTTGTCGCAGATCCACCGTCGTACCTCGGCACTGCCCGTGTCGTCGAGGTTGACTGCAGGGCCCCACGGGGTGGTGTGGCGAGTGGTGAAGTACGGACCGAAGCTGGCCAGGTAGTTCCCGCTCGGGCCGAGGTGGTTGTAGACGACGTCGAGACACACGGCCAATCCAGCGTCGTGACACCGGTCGACGAACCGCTGCAGTGCTTCCGGGCCGCCGTACGGCTCGTGGACTGCGTAGAGGTCCACACCGTCGTACCCCCAGCCGTGTACGCCGGGGAACGCGGCTATCGGCAGCAGCGAGACCACCTCTACGCCGAGCACAGCCAGGTAGTCCAGGTGCTCGGCGGCCGCGTCCAACGTGCCTTCCAACGTGAACGTGCCCAAGTGGAGCTCGTAGAAGACAGCACCGCGTACGTCGCGACCTGTCCAGCTGTCGTCGTTCCACTCGAAGCGGTCCGCGTCGAAGACCCGGCTGAACCCGTGGACACCGTCCGGCTGCCAGGGACTGCGTGGATCGGGTAGCGGGTCACTGCCGTCGACGGAGTACGCGTAGTCGGTGCCGTGGTGCGCCTCGACCACCTGGCGTTCCCACCAGCCGTCGTCGACGGAGCGCATCGGCAGCACACCATCCCGCAGTACGAGGTCGACGTTGGTCGCCTCGGGTACCCAAACGCGGAAGGTGTGCATGGCTGTCAGCTCCTGACCAGCAGGGCAACCGGCAGGTCGGTCAGCAGGTCGACGATCCGGGTAGCGCCACTGCCGACGTCGCGGCCGGTCAGCACGTTCTTCCACTGGCCACTCGGCAGCACGACCGTGCTCTCACCCCAGCCGCCCAGGCGCTGCAACGCGGCCGGCAGCCTGGTCGCAACGGTGATGACCGCGTCTCCACGGGCGAACGCAACCGCATGTCCGTTTGACGTCGGGAGCGGCGTGTAGCTGCCAGCAAAGGCTTCCGGGTACTGCCGACGGAGGCGGAGCGCCCGCGACGTCACAAGCAGCTTCTCGTCGGATAGGTCCTCCGGCTTACCGCCGTCGTCCAGACGCTGCAGCCGCTCGATGCGCTGCTCGTAGTCCACGGGACGTCGGTTGTCGGGGTCCACGAGGGAGAGATCGACCAGCTCGGTGCCTTGATACACGTCCGGTACGCCGGGCATCGTCAGCTGCACCAGCTTCTGTCCGAGCGTGGCTGCGCGCACGTAGTCGGTCTGCTCGTCAGCAAAGCGGCGTACCGAGTCGAGCACGGTGTCGTCGTGCAGGACTGCTGTTGCGAAGGCTGCGACGGTTTGCTCGTACTCGTCGTCCGGAGAGATCCAGCTCGTGTGCCTCTTGGCTTCGCGGATCGCCTTCAGGAGGTAGGCCCGTAGACGATCCTCAGCGAGCGGACCGTCGTACCAGGTGCCGAAGAGCGTCTGCCAGAACAGGTACTCCGTGCTGCCGTCCAGCAGCGGGCTCCGGTGGTCTTCCGAGAGCCTGCGCCACTCACGCACCGCCTCCGACCAGGCGGCCGGCTGCTCGGACAGTACGCCGAGACGCGCGCGGACATCCTCAGAGCGTTTGGTGTCGTGAGTGGACAGCGTGGTCATCGTCTTGGGCCAGTGCCGGTTCAGCTGGGAGGCGTACGCGTGGAACTCCTCCGGCGTGACACCGAAGTGCTCCGGGTCCCCACCGACCTCGTTGAGGGACGTGAGCCGCAGCCATCGGTAGAACGCGGTGTCCTCGACGCCCTTGGCCATCACCGGACCACAGGTCTGCTGGAAGCGCACGATCAGCTCGGCCCGCGCCTGCTCGTCGATCGCGTTCGTCTCGCGTCCCAGCAGGAGGTGCAGTACTACGTCCAGCGTCGCCTGCCGGTCCTCGTCGAGATTGGCCCGTGCCTTCTCGGCCGCACGCTCCATCGCAGCAACCGCCGCAGCAGGCGCCTCTTCACCTGGTACGACGTACGCGCGATAGACGTCGAACTGGACCAGCAGCTCGGCCACGACCTCGTGGAACGCCCGCCTGGTGTGGTCACGCAGTCGTACGTCGTCCTGGCAGATGCGGGCCAGCAACTCGACCAGTCGATGCACCTCGGCGTACTGCCCGTGCTGGACGATCTCGCGCTTCGCCTCCTCCACAACGGGCCCGAAGTCGGCTGGTGCGCCGGTGAGCTCCGAGTGGAGTGCTGCAAGCGGTGCCGCACCAGCAGGGTCCACGAACAGGCCGCCGACGCGCAGTAGGGCGTCGTACCCGGTGGTGCCGGCGCAGGGCCAGTCGCGCGGGAGCTGCTCGTCGCCTTCCAGGATCTTCTCCACCACGACCCAAGCGCCGCCGGTGCGCTCCGCCAGCCGGCGCAGGTAGCCGCGTGGGTCCGCCAGACCATCGGGGTGGTCGATCCGGAAGCCGTTGAGCTTGCCCTCGTGCAGCAGCGCGAGGAGGAGCTGATGCGTCGCGTCGAAGACCTCCTGCGTCTCCTGACGTACTGCGGCGAGCGTGTCGACGTCGAAGAACCGCCTGTAGTTCAGCTCCTCGTCAGCGACCCGCCAGTGCGCGAGGCGGTACCACTGCTCGGTGACGAGCTCCTGGATCGGCAGCTCCTCGGTCCCCGGCCGCAGCGGGTACTCGTGCTCGTAGTACCGCAGTACGTCGCCGTCGACCGACAACTCGCCGTCCGCCAGCACCTTGCCGATCCGCTGCCCCAGCACCGCCATCAGCAGCGGCTGGTTCCCGGCACCCCAGTCGACGTCGAACCAGTCCGCGTACTGCGAACCAGGCCCGAGCCGCAGCACCGACCACAACGCCTTGTTCAGGCTCTCCGGCGTCGGTACGGCGACATGGTTCGGTACGACGTCCGCGACGGCGCCCATGCGGTGCTCGGTGAGCTGCGCGGACAACCGGTCGAACGCGGGACGGCCGCCCATCGGCTCGGACAACCGGCTGTGGTCCACCACGTCGTACCCGTGGGTGGAACCGGGTGCGGCCTGGAGGATCGGGGAGAGGTACGCGTGGGAGATCCCGAGACCCGCCAGGTACGGCACTACCGCGGCGGCGGCGTCGAAGCCGAACTCGCCGCGGAGCTGAAACCGGTAGGTGGCCTGCGGGACAGCATTCATCCGGCCGCCTGCCTCGGGCGGGTCAGGACCAGCGTGCTGCGGGCCTCCAGCTGGACCGTGGTCCCGGCGGCGTGTGGCTCTTCGGACCCGGCACCGGTGGCACTCGTCGTGTCGACGACGACCGTCCAGTTCTCGCCGTACTCCTCGGGTGGGAGGAGGAAGTCGACCGGCTCGTAGTTGCTGTTCAGCAGGATCAGGAACGAGTCGTCGACGACGGGCTCGCCGCGGAGGTCCGGCTCGGAGATCGCGTCGCCGTTGAGGAAGACCGCGATCGCCCGGGCGTCGTTCTGCTGCCAGTCGCCGTTCTGCATCTCGGCGCCCTTCGGCGCGAACCAGACCAGATCGCCGAGTCCGTCGATCCCCGTGTCGCCGTGGAAGAAGCGGCGGCGGCGCAGCACCGGGTGGTTGTTGCGCAGGCGGACCACGGACCGGGTGAACTCGAGCAGGTGCTTCTGTGGCTCACCGAGCCCCCAGTCCACCCAGGCGATCTCGTTGTCCTGGCAGTAGACGTTGTTGTTGCCGCTCTGCGTCCGGCCCAGCTCGTCGCCGTGCGCGATCATCGGCACGCCCTGCGAGATCAGCAGCGTGGTGAGGATGTTGCGCTGCTGCTTCGCGCGCAGTCGCAGTACCTCTGGGTCGTCCGTCGCACCCTCCACACCGCAGTTCCACGAGCGGTTGTGGCTCTCGCCGTCCTTACCGCCCTCACCGTTCGCCGCGTTGTGCTTGTCGTTGTAGGAGACGAGGTCGCGCAGCGTGAAGCCGTCGTGGGCGGTGACGAAGTTGATGCTCGCCAGCGGCCGGCGGCTGTCGTCCTGGTACAGGTCCGACGAACCGGTCAGACGGGAGGCGAACTCGGCCAAGGTGTACTGCTCGCCCCGCCAGAAGTCCCGCACGGTGTCGCGGTACTTGCCGTTCCACTCCGTCCACAGCGGCGGGAAGTTGCCCACCTGGTAACCACCGTCGCCCACGTCCCACGGCTCGGCGATGAGCTTGACCTGGCTCACCACCGGGTCCTGCTGGACCAGGTCGAAGAACGCCGACAGCCGGTCGACCTCGTGGAACTGGCGGGCCAGCGTGGCCGCGAGGTCGAAGCGGAAGCCGTCGACATGCATCTCGGTGACCCAGTAGCGCAGCGAGTCCATGATCAGCTGCAGCACGTGCGGGTGCCGCATCAGCAGGCTGTTGCCGGTGCCGGTGGTGTCGTAGTAGTGCGTCTTGTCCTGGTCGACCAGGCGGTAGTACGCCGCGTTGTCGATGCCCTTGAACGACAGCGTCGGGCCGAACTCGTTCCCCTCGGCGGTGTGGTTGTAGACGACGTCGAGGATCACCTCGATGTCCGCCTCGTGCAGCGCCTTCACCATCGCCTTGAACTCGGTCACCTGCTGACCGCGGGTGCCGGTCGACGAGTAGGCGTTGTGCGGCGCGAAGAAGCCGATCGTGTTGTAGCCCCAGTAGTTCGACAGGCCGAGCTCCTGCAGGTGGCCGTCCTGGGCGAACTGGTGCACCGGCATCAGCTCGATCGCGGACACCCCGAGCTCCTTGAGGTGCTCGATGACGGCCGGGTGGCCGATACCGGCGTACGTGCCGCGGATGTTCTCCGGGAGTCCCGGATGCGTCTTGGTGAGGCCCTTGACGTGCGCCTCGTAGATCACGGTCTCGTGGTACGCGTGGCCCGGCGGGCGGTCGTTGCCCCAGTCGAAGAACGGGTTGGTCACCACCGAGAGCATCGTGTGCTCGCGGTTGTCCATGGTGTTCAGCTCGTCCGGTTTCGCGAACCGGTAGCTGAACAGCGACTCGTCACCGTCGATCTGCCCGTCGACAGCCTTCGCGTACGGGTCCAGCAGCAGCTTGGACGGGTTGCACCGGTCGCCTCCGGCCGGGTTGTACGGCCCGTGCACCCGGAAGCCGTAGCGCTGTCCCGGCTGCACTCCGGGGAGGTAGGCGTGGTGCACGAACCCGTCCACCTCGGTCAGCTGCACCAGCTGCTCGGTTCCGTCGTCGCCGATCAGCGACAGGTCCACTCGATCGGCAACCTCCGAGAACACCGCGAAGTTCGTCCCGGCGCCGTCGTACGTGGCGCCGAGAGGGTAAGGACGACCAGGCCATTTCTGCACCTGACGACAGTAGCCACCCCGGCCCCCGGCCACCGCACCGCCGGGTGTTTCGGTTGCGAGAATTCACCGGGGAAGGGCTTGCAGGTTGCTGCAAGACTCGCAACATCCCAATCTCAGCTCGATTCGACTAAGCTCTCGCCCTTGTGAAGCCGCATTCCGCTCGGCGGCCGGTCTTCCTGGACTCGACCGGGCGTCGCCGTCGCACCATCCGCAGGACTGGCGCCATCCTCGCCGTACCTACCGTCGGTTACCTCGTGCTCATGGCCAGTAGCCTTCTCGGCGGGCCGCGGATGGACACGCCGCTCATCCCGCTCCCCGAGGCGGCCAAGCCCAAGCACCGGCCGACCGTTCCGCCGGCCGAGATCGCGATCGAAACACCCCGGCCGACGAACAGTTCCGGTACGTCGGGTGACGGGCCGACCTCCACTCCGGAGACTCCGTCGACGACTCCCACCGGCGTACCGACCTCAGATCCGACGACCGTCCCGACCGCCATCCCGCCGGTGACTCCGGTGCCGCCGCCGACCGTCGTACCGACGACGACCACACCGCCGGGCCGGACGAACTCGCCGACGACCGCCACACCCACGCCGACGGCGACCACGCCACACGGCAACAGGCCGACCACTCCGCCCGGTAAGACCAAGGCGCCGACCACCCCGTGAGCAGACCGGTCGCGCGGCGGGCCAAGCAGGTCCCGCTCCGCACGCATTGGGTCGTCCTGACCATGCTGCTGGTCTGCCTGGCCAGCATGCTGTTGCTGAACGGCTACACGCACCACATGTTCGGTACGGAGCCCGACGGCGCGGTCAAGCCGACCGGCGGATCCGGAACGGTACCGCGACAGATCGTCACCGGCGGACCGGTCATCGACGCCGGCGACGGCACTCCCCGGTCCGTGTCACCGAAGGCCCGCACCATCGCGCTCACCTTCGACGACGGCCCGGACCCGGTCTGGACACCCAAGATCCTGGACCTGCTGCGGCAACAGAAGGTGCACGCGACGTTCTTCGTCGTCGGCACCGAGGTCGCCGCGCACCCGGAGCTGGCCCGCCGGATCCTTGCCGAAGGGCACCAGATCGCCCTGCACACCTTCACGCACGCGAACCTGTCGACCGCCTCTTCGTGGCGCCGTTCGCTCGAGTTCCGGCAGAGCCAACTCATCCTCGCCGGAGCAACAGGTGCCAGTACGACGCTCTTCCGGCCTCCCTACTCCTCCGAGCCGGACGCATTGACCGACCGCGACTGGGCAAGCCTCCAGCAGATCCGGAAGGCGGGCTACCTCAGCGTGCTGAGCACGCAGGACAGTGAGGACTGGCGTAAGCCCGGGACCGAGCAGGTCATTGCCAACTCGATGCCTCGCAGCACGGCCGGACAGGTGCTGCTGATGCACGACGCCGGCGGCGACCGTAGCGAGACTGTCGAGGCACTGAGCAAGCTGCTCCCCCGGCTGAAGGCCCGTGGCTTCCGGTTCGCCACGGTCAGCGACTCGGTCGGCATGCCGGACCCGACCCACAAGGCGAGCGTGCTGGACCGCGGTCGCGGTCTCGCGGTCATCTGGGCGATGCGGATCAGCGACGCCGTGCTGGCCCTGATCGGCTGGCTGCTGTACGCCGCCGGCGCCCTGAGCGTGCTGCGCGCGATCGCCACGGTCATCGCGGCCCGACGGCACGTGAAGATGCGTGGCTGGAGCTACGGACCCCCGGTGACGGAACCGGTCAGCGTCATCGTTCCGGCGTACAACGAGAGTGCTGGTATCGAGGCCGCGATCCGCTCGCTCGTCGCGTCGGACCACCCGCTGGAGGTGATCGTCGTCGACGACGGGTCGACGGACGGTACGGCGGACCTTGTCGAAGCAATGCACATCCCCGGGGTCCGCGTGATCCGGCAGGCCAACTCGGGCAAGCCGATCGCGCTGAACACCGGGCTGCGCGCGGCACGGTTCGAGCTGATCGTGATGGTCGACGGCGACACCGTGTTCGAGCCGGACGCCGTCCGCAAGCTCATCCAGCCGTTCGGGCACCCGTCCGTCGGGGCGGTGTCGGGCAACGCCAAGGTGGGCAACCGGCGCGGTCTGCTCGGGCGCTGGCAGCACATCGAGTACGTGATCGGGTTCAACCTGGACCGCCGGTTGTTCGACCTCGCCGAGTGCATGCCCACCGTTCCGGGTGCCGTCGGCGCGTTCCGTCGTACGGCGCTGGAGCGGATCGGCGGACTGAGTGACGTGACGCTGGCCGAGGACACCGACCTGACGATGGCGCTGTGCCGGGACGGGTGGCGGGTGGTCTACGAAGAGAGTGCGGTCGCGTGGACCGAGGCGCCGGCGTCGCTGGGCGCACTGTGGCGGCAGCGGTACCGCTGGTGCTACGGGACGCTCCAGGCGATGTGGAAGCACCGCGGGGCGATGGTGCAGGGCGGTCGGGCCGGGAAGTTCGGCCGTCGCGGTCTGACGTACCTCATGCTCTTCCAGGTGCTGCTCCCACTGCTGGCACCTGTCGTGGACGTGTTCGCGATCTATGGCCTGGTGTTCCTCGACCCGGTCCGCGTGCTGGCGGTCTGGGGCGCCTTCCTCGTACTGCAGTTGATCATGGGCTTCTACGCGTTCCGGCTGGACGGGGAGCGAGCTGGACCGCTCTGGACGCTGCCGTTGCAGCAATTCGTCTACCGGCAGCTGATGTACCTGGTGGTCATCCAGTCGGTCTTCACTGCACTGGCCGGCACCAGGCTCCGCTGGCAGCGCATGGAGCGCTACGGGAGCCTCCAAGCACCGGTAGGTCCAGAGGTTCGCTAACCTACTGTGACTGTCGCCGCACGTAGGGTTAAAGAATGTTGAAGCGGGCTGCACTTCTTGTCGGGGTTCTGCTGGTTGCCACGGCCGGCGCGAAGCCGGTGGTCGTCGGGGGGACGGTGGCGAGCACGGCCGAGGCGCCGTGGGCGATCGCGTTGAACAACACGCAGTCCATGTCATCGAGCGGCCGGTACTGCGGAGCCGCCCTGGTGGCACCGAACAAGATCGTGACGGCCGCACACTGCATGGACGAGCCGGTGTCGACGTACTACGCGGTGCAGGGGCGGGCGGACCTCGCAGACCCGTCGGTCGGACGGGTGTCGGCGATCAGCAAGGCGTGGGTCCACCCCGGCTACAACACGAAGGACCACCGGTACGACGTTGCGGTGCTGACGTTGGCGAAGCCGTTCGTCGGCGTACCGGTACTGCCGCTGGAGACCCGTGCCCGAGCGGACCGGACAGGCGCCGTGCCGACTGTCTACGGCTGGGGTGACACACAGGACACCGGGCCGGACGAGACCCTGCAGAAGGCCGCCGTACCGGACCTCGGCGACAAGGCCTGCCTGGCAGTCAAGAGCTACGTCTCCAACGGGTACGCCGCCGCAACCAACGTCTGTGCGGGCTACCTCGCAGGCGGCAAAGACGCCTGTCAGGGCGACTCCGGTGGCCCGCTCGTCCTGAACGGTCGACTGCTCGGCGTCGTCTCGTGGGGCCAGGGCTGCGCCCAACCCGGCAAGCCCGGCGTTTACACGGAGATCGCGGGGGCGGCGAAGGCCGTGCTCCAACAGGTTCGTTAACCCGAAACATACCTGTCAGTACGAGCGTCTATACGTTACGGTCCTGTCACGCTCCGAAAACACCATGTCCTTACCTTTCTGGTCAGCTACCCAGTTGCTCAGTGAGGAGAAGGCATGGCGCAGACCAGACGTCAATTCCTGCAGCAGGTCGGAATCACCGGTGGAGCGGGGGTGCTCTACTCCACCATGTCGGCGCTCGGCCTCACGGGCGTCGCCGAGACTCCCGCGTACGCCGCCCCGTCGCGGGCCGATCTCAACGGCCGCGGCGGCAAGCACGTCGTCATCCTCGGCGCCGGGATCGCCGGACTCACGTCGGCGTACGAACTCCTGAAGGCCGGCTACAAGGTCACTCTGCTCGAGGCCCGTCAGCGCCCGGGCGGCCGCAACTGGACCGTTCGCGGCGGCACCGTCGAGACCGACCTGGCCGGAAACACCCAGCGCGCGACGTTCTCACCCGGTCAGTACATGAACGCCGGGCCCGCGCGGTTGCCGCAGCACCACGTGACCCTCGACTACTGCCGCGAGCTCGGCGTCGCGATCGAGCCGTTCGTCAACCAGAACGCGGACGCGTACCTCTACCGCGAAGGCACCACCAGCCTGTCGAACAAGCCGATCCGGCACCGCACCGCCAAGGCCGACGTGTACGGCTACGTCGCCGAACTGCTGGCCACGGCCGCCGATCAGGGCGCGCTCGACACCATGCTGACCGCGGCCGACAAGGAGGCGTTGATCGGGTTCCTCAGCAGCTTCGGCTCGATCGGGAACAAGGCTTCCGGATTCGCGTACACCGGGACCGACGGCCGACGCGGTTACACGGTCGAGCCGGGCGCCGGGATGGAGGCCGGTACGACGGCCGCGCCGTACGCACTGAGCGACGTCTTCGCCAGCGGTGTCGGCAACTACTTCTCGTTCGAGTTCGGCTGGGACCAGGCAGTGATGATGTTCCAGCCGGTCGGCGGGATGGACCGGATCCCGTACGCGTTCGAGCGGGCCGTCGGCAAGGACAAGATCCTGTACGGCGCCGAGGTGACAGGGATGAGCAACACCGGCAACGGTGTCCAGGTCACCTACAAAACCGGGTCGCGGACCAAGATGATCACCGCGGACTACGCCATCTGCACGCTGCCACCGCACCTGGCCGCGAAGGTCCCGTCCAACCTGCCGGCGCCGATCGTCGAGGCACTCAAGTACGCCCGGCCGACGAACGCGGGCAAGATCGGCATCGAGTACGGCCGGCGCTGGTGGGAGGAAGACCACCGGATCTACGGCGGCATCACCAACAGCAGCCTCGACACCGTGAACACCTGGTACCCGTCGTACGGGTTCCACGGCGACCGCGGCACCGTCATCGGCTACTACAACACCGGTGCCAACGCCAACGCGTACGGCGCTCTGACGCCGGCGGCCCGACTGGAACGCGCACTGATGCAAGGCGCCAAGGTGCACGGTGACGCCTACGCGAAGGACGTGAAGGCGTCGTTCTCGGTGAACTGGTTGGGCACCAAGTACTCCGAGGCATCCTGGGTCAGCTGGCCGTCGCAGACCGACGGGATCTACGCCCGGCTGCTCGAGGCCACCGGCAACATCTACTTCGCCGGCGACCACCTGTCGCACGCCATCGCCTGGCAGCACGGTGCGATGGTGTCCGCCCGCGCGGCCGTGACCGCCCTGCACAGTCGGGTGGCGAGCCGATGAAGCGCACCTCTCTGATCGCGGGCTCCGTCGCGTTGGTCGTGTCGTTCACAGCCGGTGCCGGTACGGCGGTCGGCTGGTGGGACCGGCCGAAGCCGCCCAAACCCGGCACCGTCGTACCCGCCCTGCCCGCCGGACAGTCCAACCCGATGATCGCGACCGGTGTCGGGATCGGCGCCAACACCCCGGTCTACAAGACGAGCGGGATCGGGCCGTCGGCACTCAACACCGGTGCACCGGCCGGGTCCGAGGCGTCGTACATCGACACCGCGATCTTCCCGGGCGGGACGTTGCCCGCTGGCGTGACCATCACCGAGGCCCAAGGGATCAACGTACTCCGGCGGATCGGCGAGAACCTCGCAGCTGCCGGGCTGTCCTACGCCGACGTCTACACGATGCGGGTCTTCCTGCAGAACCCGGCCGGCGCGACGGTCGCCGACTTCGCCGGGTGGAACCGCGCGTACCGCCAGTACTTCGCGAACACCGACCTCACCACCGGCGCCTACGTCCCGGTCCCCCTCGGTACGGCGCCACCCGCGAAACCGTTCGTGGTCAACAAGTCCCGCCCGTCCCGTTTCGCCCTGGAGATCGAGAACCTCCCGGTCGGCGGCTGGCTCGTCGAAGTAGAAGTCGACGCGGCCTACCCGGCACGCTGAACCGACACCGGATGCCCTGGCCGACCCCGGCCAGGGCATCCGGCCGTGCTTACAGCACCGCGCCTCGTGGCGCGATCTCGACGGCGGCGACTCCGCGGGAGAACAGCACCATGTCCCGATCGCCATGTCTGCACCGAAGCAGTCCGGAATCACTCGCGAGTGCTGTGACGGCATGCTGGACAGTCACGTCGTCCGCCGCCCCGGGCTCCTCGTAGGTGAGATCCAGGTGGTCACCGCTGATCATCCGGATCCGCAACACAATCCTCGCCATAGCCGAACCCTACGCGCCGCCCCGCTGGCCGGGGCAGCTCACGCAGAGGCAGACTGTTGCCATGAGTGAGCCGGTCCGTGTGATCAAAGCTGGTGATCTGGTCGCCGCCGACCCGACGGCCGGCATGCTCCGGATGCGAGCCTTCGAGCTCCCGATCCTGTGGGCCGGCCAGGTCATCACGCAGCCTGGTGCGATCTCCGGCTGGCACCACCACGACCGGAACGAGAGCAGTCTCTACATCGTGTCAGGGGTACTGCGGCTCGAGTTCGAGGGCACCGACGAGTACCTCGACGCGGTCGCCGGTGACTTCGTGCACGTGCCGGCCTTCACCGTCCATCGCGAGAGCAACCCCACGGACGACCCGTCCCTGGCGATCATCGCCCGGGCGGGCGGCGGGATCCCCACCGTCAACGTCGACCCACCCCGTTAACCTGACGGAGTGGCGACCCACGAACAAGTGACGGTCGGCGTTGTCGGCGCCGAGCAGATCGTGCACCGGATCATCAACCTGGCCCGCGAGCTGGACAACCCCGGCCTGCGGCTGGTCACCGCTCAGTACGCCGACGAGCACGACGCGCACGAGCAGGCAGCCCGGATCGCCTCCCGCGTCGACTCCTTCCTGTTCGCGGGACCGCTGCCGTACGA
This sequence comes from Kribbella sp. VKM Ac-2569, assembly GCF_004216905.1. Taxonomy (GTDB): domain Bacteria; phylum Actinomycetota; class Actinomycetes; order Propionibacteriales; family Kribbellaceae; genus Kribbella. Next base: position 46,409 of record NZ_SGXJ01000008.1, on the reverse strand, counting down.
CGTGGCGGTCGCGGGCGGGCTGCCCGTGCCGGCGACGTACGTGCCAAGCGGCGGACCGGCGTTGTTCTCGACTCTGCTTCGTGGCGTGCTCGAGAAGGTCTTCGATCCGGCCCGGATCAGCGTCGACACGATGTCGCGGCGCGATCTCACGCACGTCTACGAAGAGATCGGCCTGAGCGCTTCCGGCGTACGGCTGAAGGAATACACCAGCCCGGAGTCGGCCGAGACGTTCCTCGACTTCCACCGCACCCTGCACGAGCGCGGGCGGACCACCGGGGCGGTGACGACGGTGCCGACCGTCGACGTGGCGCTGCGCAAGGCCGGCGTACCGACCCTGCGGATGACGCCGTCGTCGATGACGATCCGGCAGGCGCTGACCACGGCGATCCTGATGGGCAGTGGCGCCAAGCTCGAGGAGTCGCGGATCGTCACGATGATCGTCCGGGTGCCCGCCGCCTCGTTGCCCGCGCACGCGAGCGCCAGCGCGTACTGGTACCAGGAGCTGCGGCTGTCACTGCACCGCGAGTTGCTGCGCGACGCCCGGCCGATGGACGCGGCGGTGGTCCCGCGGGACGAGCACAGCTTCCTGATCGTCACGACGATGGGCTCGTTGCGGCTGGCAACCGACAACCTGTCGATGGCGCCCTTCCTGGACCGGATCTCCGAGGAGCTGGGGATCCGGCTCGAGGTCGGCATCGGCCTCGGTACGTCGACCCGCGAGGCGGAGGTGAACGCGCAGTCTGCCGTCGACAAGGCGGAGGGTGGCGGCACCGCGTTCGTGGTCGGGCCGCACGGCTTCGTGCTGCAGGTTCCTGGTGAGCGCACGCGTGCCGTCGAGCGCTCGGTGCCGGGCGACTCGCGCGCGCTCCAGATTCTGGCCACGCTGGCCGAGCAACTGGAGAACGCGAACGACACCGAGCGGATCGTCGACGCGGAGAAGGTCGCCGAACTCCTCGGCGTCACACTACGAACCGCCCGCCGAACACTGAGCATGCTGGTCGATGAGGGTCTGGCCTGGCCGATGCCGCCACCCCGCTCGAGCAAGCTCGGCCGACCACCACGCCCGTACCAACTCCTGGTGGAGAAGATTCCCCGCTAGTTATTACGGTCGTCCATAACAGCTATTTAGGCCTTGCCGAAGGAGGACGCCTGGGGCAGGGTTGGTCGCGTGCCAGAACCCCTTCATGCAGTCGCAGTGGTGGACGACCGGGCGGCAATCGAGCGGGCCCACCAGGCGGGCCAGGACGCCTGGTGGGTCTACCTGGCCGAGGTGCTCGGACACCTGCGGCTGCCGTACCGGTCGATCTCCCCTCGCTCGGCGGCCGCGCCGCCGGACGATGTGTCAGTGCTGGTCTTCGCGACCACTCCTGATGCGGGCGCGACCAACGGTCTCGAGCAGTGGGTGCGCAGCGGCGGTGTGCTGATCCTCGTCGGCGATCCCGGTCCGCTGTCCGCGCTCGCGGGTGTATCGGCCGGCGACAGCGTCCCGGACGGCCACGTCGTACTGTCCGAAACCCCGGTTTGGTCGTCCCGTCCACCGGTCGCGCTGCACGCTGTCGGCGGTCGTCGACTCACTGGCGACGACGTCGAGGTGCTCGCCCGCTGGCAGGACGACGACGCGGCCGCCGTCACCCTCCGGCGGCTCGACGCGGGCATCGTGCTGACGTACGGCGTCGACCTATGGCAGACCATCGTCCGGATCCAGCAGGGGTACGCCATCACCGCCGACGGTGAACCGGCCGCCGACGGCACCGCGCCGATCGACGACGGCATCCTCAAGTGCGAGGACGGGATGGTGCTCAGCTTCGAGCGGGACCGGGCGATGCCACCGGGCGAGCCGGGGTTGCTCCCGACGTACGAGCACACCTATCCGCCGCCGAGCGCCGTACCGATGTTCGACCAGCCGCACGCCGACTGGTGGTGCTCGTTGTTCGCGCAGAGTCTGTGGTGGGGCACCGCACAGGCCGGGGTCGCAGTGCCGTGGCTCTGGTACTGGCCGGCCGGTGTCGACGCCGTCGCGCACATGTCGCACGATTCCGACCAGAACGTCGAGGAACACGGTCAGGCGGCAATCGATGCGTTCGCCGAGGCCGAGGTTCAGGTCACGTGGTGCCATGTGTTCCCGGGCGGGTACTCCCCCGAGTTGTACGAGGCGATCACCGCGGCAGGGCACGAGAATGCCCTGCATTACAACGCGATGGGCGACGCGGACCTCGCGGTCTGGGGCTGGCCTCAGATGCGCGCGCAGTACGCCTGGGCGCAAGCCGTGACCGGGACCGAGCAGATCGTCTCGAACAAGAACCACTACACGCGCTGGGAGGGCTGGACCGAGTTCTATACCTGGTGCGAACGGCTCGGTATCCAGATCGACGAGTCGCGCGGGCCCAGTAAACAAGGTGATGTGGGCTTCACGTTCGGCGCCTCGCACGTGTCGTTCCCGATGGCACCGATTGCTGAGGGCAACCGGACGTACGACGTACTCAACCTGCCGCTGCACACCCAGGATCTCGCCTGGGCCGGGCACGTCTCCGTACGGGACGTGATCCTGGATGGCGCTCAGTCGGTGCATGGTGTTGCGCACTTCCTGTTCCATGGGCCGCACCTGCACTTACGCCCGCCGACGCGGGCGGCGTGTATCGAGCTCGCTGCGGAGGCCCGACGGCGCGGGATGCCGTGGTGGACGGCCACCCGGATCAACAGCTGGGAGCGCAGCCGGCGTGGAGTCGTGCTGTCGGTCGAGCCGCATCCGGACGGTCTCGCCGTACGAGCCGAGGCTTCGGAGTCGGTGCCGGGCGCTGCGGTGCTGCTCGCCGTACAGAGCACTGGCCCCATTGTGAAGGAGGGCAAGGGTTCGGCCCAGACGGTGGAACGGCTCGGCCGGACCTTCGTCGAACTGACCGCGGATATCGTTGCTGGAGACAACAGATGGGTGATCACACCATGATGTCCGAGTGGCCGCAGTACGACGACGAAGAAGCGAAGGCCCTGCTGGAGGTGCTGAACTCGGGGAAGTGGGGTAGCACCAGCGGGGATGTTGTCGCTACCTTCCAGCAGGAGTTCGCGGAGTACCAGCAGGCGGGGCACGCGATCTGCCTCGCCAACGGGACGCTCGCCATCGCGGTGGCTTTGCGGGCGGCTGGTGTGGGCATCGGTGACGAGGTGATCGTGCCGCCGTACACCTTCATCGCGACCGCTTCGGCGGCGCTGTTCGTTGGTGCGGTGCCGGTTTTTGCGGACGTGAATGCGGACACTCATCTCCTCGATCCGGTCGCGGCCGAGGCTGCGATCACCGAGCGGACGAAGGCGATCGTTGTCGTCCATCTCGCGGGTCGGCCGGCGGACATGGACGCCTTCAATGCGCTCGGTGCCAGGCACGGGCTGACGATCATCGAGGATGCGGCCCAGGCACACGGGGCGGCGTACAAGGGCCGGCCGGTCGGCGCGATCGGTGACCTCGGCACGTTCAGCTTTCAGAGCAGCAAGAACATCACCGCCGGCGAAGGGGGCGCCGTACTCACCGACTCCGCGGAGTTGGCGAGCGCGGTGTACTCGCTGGTGAACGTCGGCCGGGTGCCGGGCGGTGGCTGGTACCAGCACGAGGCGGTCGGGTACAACCTGCGTCTGACCGAGTTCCAGGCGGCGATTCTGCGGGTCCAGCTGCGGCGTCACCCGCGCCTGCAGGAGCTGCGCGAACGCAACGCGCGACTCCTCACGGACCTGCTGTCCGACGTTGACGGCATCCAGCTCGCCCCGGACGACCCGGCGATCACCGCACACGGCCGGCACCTGTTCATGCTCCGAGTCCCCGGCCGCCGCGATGCCGTCCTACAATCTCTCGCCGCCGCGGGCATCACCCGAGCATCCAGCGGCTACGTCCCCCTGCACCGCAACACCGCCGTACTCCGAGAATCCAAAGCAATCACCACCCGCCTGGGCCAGCCCTACCCAGAGGCGGATTGCCCGAACGCCGACAAAGTCTCCACCGACACCATCTGGCTCCCCCAGCCCTACCTACTAGGCACCGAACAACAAACCCAATCCCTAGCAACCACCCTCACCAACGCGCTACAGGGCTGAGTCCTGGCGGATGGGGAGTACGGCGGAGAGTAGTTGCTTGGTGTAGTCGTCTTGGGGGGCGCGGAACAGGTCCTCGGTGGAGCTCTCCTCGACCAGTTGGCCTTTGTTCATGACTGCTACGCGGTCGGCCAGTCGTTCTACTACTGCGAGGTTGTGGGAGATGAACAGGAAGGACAGGCCGAGGCGGTCGCGGAGGTCGGTGAAGAGTTCGAGGATCTGGGCCTGGATCGAGACGTCCAGGGACGACGTCGGCTCGTCGCATACGAGCAGGTCGGGTTCGAGGCCGAGCGCACGGGCAATCGCGATGCGCTGCTGCTGACCGCCGGAGAACTGCCGTGGGTACAGCTCCGCGTGGCCGGTGTTGATACCGACCAGGTCGAGCAGTTCAAGGGCCTTGGTACGCCGGGACTCCTTGTCGCCCCGTTCGTGCAGGCGCAGCGGCTCCATCACGTTGCCGATGGCGCTGAAATGCGGCAGCAGCGAACCGTACGGGTTCTGGAAGACCATCTGCATCCGCGGCCGCAACATCCGCAACTCACGAGCCGGCAACTTGTTCAGGTCCTGCCCGTCGAACTCGACCCGCCCCGATGTCGGGGTCTGCAGACCCATCATCAACCGCGCCATCGTCGACTTGCCACTGCCGCTTTCCCCAACCAGGCCGAGCGTCTCGCCGCGGTGCACAGTCAGCGAGACGTCGTCGACAGCGCGAACCTCTCCGGCACGGGTCCGGAAGACCTTGGTCACAGACTCGGCGCGAACCATTTCGTCAGGCATCGACGGCCACCTTCCAGCACGCGGCGTCCCGGCCGGGACCGATCGTCAGGATCTCTTGCTCCGTCGCACACCTGGGCAGTTCGGCCTGCGCACACCGCGGATGGAACGGACAGCCCTCGGGACGGTGGGACAGGTCAGGCGGGCTGCCCGGGATCGGCCGCAACGGAAGGTCCCGGCCGCCGACCTCGACCCCGGAACCGAGCAGACCAACGCTGTACGGATGGCGTGGATCGTCGAGCAGTCGGTCCATCGGCGCCCGCTCGACCACGCGACCGGCGTACATCACGACCGCGTCGTCGCAGAAGTAACGGGCGACACCGAGGTCGTGGGTGATCATGATGACGCCGGTACCGCGGTTCTTCAGCTCCGCCAGGAGGTCGAGGATCTGCCGTTGCACGGTGACGTCGACGGCGGTGGTCGGCTCGTCGGCGATCAGCAGCGCCGGCTCGGTCACCATCGCCATCGCGATCATCGCGCGCTGCCGCATCCCGCCGGACAGCTGGAACGGGTACGTGCGGATCCGCTTCTCCGGGTCGGGGATCCCGACGTCGCCGAGCGCCCGTACGGCGCGCTTGCGAGCTTCGGCCTTGTTGCAGATCCCGTGCCAGAGCAGGTGTTCGGTGAGCTGGCGCTCCAACGTCAGCGTCGGGTTCATCGCCTCCATCGCGCTCTGGAAAACCATCGCGATCTCGCGACCGCGGACCTTGCGCAGTTCCCTGTCGCCGATCGCCAGCAGGTCCCGGCCGCCGAATAGCGCCTGGCCACCGGTGATCCGCGCGGTCCGCGGGAGGATGCCCATCACGCTGCGCATGGTGACGCTCTTGCCGCTACCGCTCTCGCCGACGATCGCCAGCGCCTGCCCACGCCGTACGTCGAACGACACCCCGTCGACAGCGGTCAGCGGTTCGGCGCCCTCGCGCCGGAACGTCGTCCGCAGCTCGCGGACGGACAGCAACGCGTCTTCGCTCATCGCTGCTCTCCACTCGGATCGAATGCATCCCGTACGCCGTCGCCGATCCACGTGAACGCCAGCAGGGTAAGGGCGAACAGCACCGCCGGCGCGACCAGCATGTGCGGCGCCGCCAGCAGGTACCGGCTGCCCTCACTGATCATCGCGCCCCAGGACGGGGTCGGCGGCTGTACGCCGAGCCCTAGCAGCGCTAGCCCTGCCTCGGCGGCAATCGCGGCCGGGATCGCGAAGCTGGTGGTGACCAGGATCGGCCCGATCGCGTTCGGCAGGATGTACCGGATCGCGATCGTGCTGCCCTTGGCGCCCATCGACCGGGCCGCCTCGACGTACTCGCGTTCCTTCAGCGTCATCACCTGGGCCCGGACCAGCCGCGCCTGAGTGACCCACGACGCGATCCCGATCGCGACGACCAGCGCGAAGATGCTGCGACCGAGCACGGTGACCATCACCACCGCGAACAGGTAGCTGGGGAACGCGTACATCACGTCGGTGAATGCCATCAGCAACGACTCGACCCGGCCACCGAGGTAGCCCGCCAGCAGTCCGATCGCCAATGCCAGCACGAGCGCCGTCAACTCAGCACCGAACGCCACGGTCAACGCCGTCTGCAAACCGTAGATCAGCCGGCTGAGGATATCCCGGCCGAGCAGGTCCGTGCCGAGCAAATGCCCGGGAGCACCCGGGCCCGCCAGCTTGTGCTGGATGTCGGTTTCTTCATAGCCGTACGGCGCGATCAGCGGCGCCGCGAGCGCGGTGAGGATCAGCAACGCGCAGAAGATCAGGCTGCCGAAAGCCAGCCGGTGCTTGCGAAACCGGGACCACGCCCGCGACCAGGGACCGCGCGCGGTGGTCCCGCGCTCGATCGGCTCCGGTTCGCCGGTACTCATGGTGCCGACCACGGCCTCGACGCCCTCAGTGGCCGTCATGGGACCCACCTCCCACGGTACGGATTCGGGGGTCGAGGAGTCCGTAGATCAGGTCCACGACCAGGTTGGTCACCATCAGGATCAGCGCGAAGAACATCGCCGTACCCATCAGCAACGGCATGTCCCGGCTGGCCGCCGCGTTCGCGAAGTACAACCCGAGACCGGGGATCCGCAGCAGTGCCTCGACGAACACCGTGCCGGTCATCAGTGCCGCCAGCAGCGGGCCGGCCACGGTGACGAGCGGGATCAACGAGTTGCGCAGCGCGTGCCGGATGATGACGGTCCGCCGCGGGCCGCCCTTGGCCAGCGCCGCGGTGACGTACTCCTCGCGCAGGGTCTCAAGCATGCTCGACCGCACGTACCGCGCGAGCACCGCGGCCGGGCCGAGGCTGAGCGCGAGCACCGGCAGGATCAGGTCCTCCGGGCCGTTCCAGCCGCCGGACGGCAGCAGCTTCAGGGTCGCTGAGAACAGCAGGATCATGAACGCCGCGGTCAGGTAACTGGGCAAGGCGTGCCCGAGGGTGACCGCGAACATCGTCGCGTGGTCGGTCTTGGTGTTCTGCCGCAACGCCGCGAACACCCCGATCGGTACGGCGATCAGCAGCGCGAGCAGGACGGCTAGCAGCGCTAGCGTCGCCGACACCGGGAACGCCTCCGAGATGATGTCCTGGACGTTGCGGCTGGCGTACTTGTACGACGGCCCGAAGTCCCAGACGACCGCGCCCTTCATGAAGATCAGGTACTGCTTCCAGACGGGTACGTCGGCGCCGTACCGGGACTCGAGCTCGCCGACCATCGACTCGGTGCCGACGCCGCCGAAGTTCGTGGCGCCGCTGTTCACCCGCTGCAGATCGGCGAAGTTGCCGGGCGCGAGCTGCAGCAGGGTGAACGTCAGGATCGAGACCGCGATCAACGACAGGACCAGGCGCACCGCGCGCTTGCCGAGGTAGACGGCGAGCCCCACGTCAGCTCCCTACGCTCAGCGACTTGAGGTAGAAGTAGTCCGGGTAGGCCCGCAGTTGCAGCCCTTGCACCTTCGGCTTGACCGCGTGGAAGAGACTCAGCCAGAGCACAGGCAGGTACAGGTACTGCTCCTCGCGCAGCTTCGCCGCCTGCTTGTACAACTCCATCCGCTTCGCGTCGTCCGCCTCGGTGTTGGCCTTGTCGACCAGCGCACTGATCTCCCGCGCGGGCTTCGACGCGTGCCCGGCGAGGATGGCGTCGAGCTGTGCGGTCTTGTCGGCCGGCTTGAGGTTCTTGTCCTCCTGCACAGATTGGTACTTCTGCCACTGGTCGCTCGGCAGGCTGATCTCCTGCACGTTCTTCGGCGACCAGAGCGAACCGACCATCGTCGGCCAGGTCGGCAGTCCGGCGAACGTGCCGTAGTAGAAGCCGATGTAGTTGCCCTTCTGAACCTGCCAGCGCCGCTCGGTGTACACGCCGGACTCGACGTGGTCGACACTCGCCTTGATGCCGAGCTGCTTGGTCCAGCTGTCCACCATCGCGTCCGCAAGGGTGGTGTCCGGTACGCCGACGAGGATCCGCACCGGCGGCAGGCCCTGGCCGTTCGGATAGCCGGCCTCGGCGAGCAGGCGCTTGGCTTCGGCGACGTCCTCCTTGATCCCGAGGCTCGCGTCCCAGCCTCCGGTCCGGCTGGTCACCAGCGAGACCCCCGGCTCCTGACCGGGCTGAACGCCGGCCAGGGTCTTGCGGTCGAGCGCCAGCGACAGCGCCTTGCGGACCCGGACGTCCTCCATCGCTGGGTGCTGGCTGCGCAGCTTCGCGAGGTAGAGGATGCTGTAGTTCTCGGTCTGCTTGAGCTCCTTCGACAGGTTCGCGTCCTTCTGGAACCGCAGTACGTCGGGCCCGGCCAGCTGCACCAGATCGGTCTCGCCGTTCTCGTACGCCACCGTCGCGGTCGCGGCCGCACTAGGCTCGACCAGGTTGACCTGGATCCGGCCGAGCTTGACGTTGCCGCGGTCCCAGTACTTCTCGTTCGGCACCAGGATCAGCTTCGAGTTCGGGACCCACTCGGTCACCGTGTACGGCCCGTTGGACACGTAGTTCGGCGGGTTCTGCCAGTCCTTCGGCTTGCTCTCGACCAGGTCCATCGGCAGCGGCAGCATCGCCGGGTGGGTCAGCGCCAGCAGGAAGTCCGGGTTGGGGTTCGACAGGGTGAGCACGAGCTCGTGGTCCCCGTTCGCCTTCACGCCGACCTTCGACCAGTCGGTCAGTACGCCGGCCAGGAAGTCCTTGCCACCCTTGATCCCGGTCGAGACCTGGTAGCTGTTCGCGCCGAGCGTCGTACCGCCGGCCGACGTCGCCGCCGGCGTGAACAGCCGCTTGTAGGTCCGCTCGAAGTCCTGTGCGACAACGGGCTTGCCGTCGGACCACTGCGCGTTGTCGCGCAACGTGAACGTGTAGGTCAGGTGGTCGTCGGACACCTTCCATTCGGAAGCGACGGCCGGCAGCACGCCGTCGCCCTTCTCGTTCTGGGCGACCAGGCCCTCGGAGATCCCACGGCTGAGGATCCACATGCCGTTGGTGATCACTTGCGGGTCCAGCACCTCGACCGGTACGTAGTCGATCTTCAGCGTCGACTGGCCGTCGGCCGCCTTGCTGTCGTCACCGAACAGACCGCAACCGGTCAGCGACCAACTGCCGCCGATCGCAGCCATGGTCAGACCGGACAATCGCAGGAAGTCGCGCCGGGTCTGGCCGACAGGGGGAACCGAGCTCGCGCGTTTGGCCATGGAGTGTCGCCTTTCTGGCGTCCTGAACTCGACTTATGGCGCGACCGTAGGGCCGTACGAGCGTCGATGTCAACGCTTTACGGCCATTACCGAAATTGATCTAGATCGGTGTCAGCTGAAGCGCTCGTACGCCGGGAGCGTCAGGAAGTCGACGTACTCGTCGGCGAGCGCGACCTCCAGGAACAGGGCGCGAGCGGCGTCGTACCGCTCCGGCGTACCGAGTTTGGCGATCTCCTCGTCGGCGATCCGCTCGACCAATTCGGTGGTGACCGTATCCCCAGAGTCGAGGGTGACCTCGTTCCGGCGCCACTGCCAGATCTGCGACCGGGAGATCTCGGCGGTCGCCGCGTCCTCCATCAGGTTGAAGATGCCGACGGCGCCGGTGCCGTCGAGCCAGGCGGCCAGGTACTGGACGGCGACACTGACGTTGCTGCGGAGGCCGGCTTCGGTGACCTCACCCGGCGTGGCAGCGACGTCGAGCAGCTGATCCGCGGTGACGGCGACGTCCTCGCGCAGTTTGTCGAGCTGGTTGGGCTTCGAGCCGAGAACCTTGTCGAAGACGGCCTTGCAGGTCTCGACCATCCCCGGGTGCGCGACCCACGAACCGTCGAAGCCGTCGCCGGCCTCGCGGGTCTTGTCGGCCTCGACCTTCGCGAACGCCTGCTCGTTCACCGCTGGGTCCTTGCTCGGGATGAACGCCGCCATCCCGCCGATCGCGTGCGCGCCGCGCTTGTGGCAGGTCCGCACCAGCAGCTCGGTGTACGCGCGCATGAACGGCACCGTCATCGTCACGCTGTTCCGGTCCGGCAGCTGGAAGTCCTTGCCGCGGGTCCGGTGCGTCTTGATCACGCTGAACATGTAGTCCCAGCGCCCCGCGTTCAGCCCGGCCGAGTGCTCGCGCAGCTCGTACAGGATCTCCTCCATCTCGAACGCGGCCGGGTAGGTCTCGATCAGCACGGTCGCGCGGATCGTCCCGCGCGGGATGCCGAGCGCTTCTTGCGCGGTGACGAACGCGTCGTTCCACAGCCGCGCTTCGAGGTGCGACTCCATCTTCGGCAGGTAGAAGTACGGTCCCTGGCCGCGGTCGAGCTGCAGCTGCGCAGACGCGGCGAAGTACAGCGCGAAGTCCACCAGCGAGCCGGACGTCTCGTCGCCGTCGACGAGGATGTGCTTCTCCGGCAGGTGCCAGCCGCGCGGCCGTACGACGATCGTCGCCAGCTCCTCGTCCGGGTTCAGCGCGTAGCTCTTCGTGTCGGTGCTGAAGTCGATGCGCCGGGTGATCGCGTCCAGCAGGTTCAGCTGGCCGCCGACCACGTTCTCCCAGGTCGGAGTGTTCGCGTCCTCCTGGTCGGCCAGCCACACCTTGGCGCCCGAGTTCAGCGCGTTGATCGTCATCTTCCGGTCGGTCGGTCCGGTGATCTCCACTCGCCGGTCGACGAGCCCCGGAGCGGCGGGCGCGACCCGCCACTCCGGGTCGTCACGAACGTCCTTCGTGTCCGCCAGGAACCCCAGCGAGGCCCCGGCCGCGATCTCCGCGACGCGCTGCCGGCGTCGCTCGAGCAGCTCCCGCCGCCGTCCGTCGTACGCACGGTGCAGCGTCTCGATCAGTCCGAGCGCCCGCTCGGTGAGGATCTCGTCGTACCGCTCGCCCATCGGGCCGGTGACCTCGACTGCCACAGGGAACTCCTTAACTCAGAACTACGACTTCGTGATCGGTGATCCGGTCTACCCCGACCGTAATCCAGCCGTCCTGCTCCTGCACGTCCACCTCACCGCCCGAGACGAGGAGCCGCGCCCGCGATCCGCTCGCCCTGACCTTGACCTTGAACGGACCGGCGGGGGTGAGCTCCTGCAGGCGGCCGCGCCAGGCGCCGCCTTGATCGAGGTTGACCAGGTGCAGCACGTGCCGGTCGCCCTGCCGGTACAGCTGGCAGTCCAGTACGCCGGCGCCCTCGATGTGCAGCGGAATGCCGTCGTGACGGACCAGGTTCGCCAGGAGCTGCCCGTGGTCCGGGTGGTGGTACTTGGTGTACAACCGGTCCAGGTCGGCCGCGAGGTACGCCGTACGTTCACCGAGGACCAGGGCCGGTACGTCGCTGGTCGGCTCCTCCATCCACGACTTCTCCGGCGGGTAGATCGGGAACGGCGGAATCCACGACAACGCTTTCCGTGCCTGGGACTCGACCACTTCCAACTGCCCGCCGAACGGCAGCACGTCCGTGTCGCCGTCGAAAACCGATCGGTCGTCGATCCGCAGGTAGCTGTGGCTGTCGTAGTTCTCCCAGTCCGTCACTGTCCCGTCCCCGAGCCGCTTGCCCTGGTGCCGGACGCCCAGCAGATCGCCCAGCACCCAGTCGTCCCGGCGATCGCCCCACTCGTCGTAGAGCCCCGATTCCCCGGTCACGACGAGCTTCCCGCTGAAGGCGCGCAGTTGGTCGCATTGCTCATCCGTCAGCACGCCCACGTTCGGCACGACGAGGACCTCGAATCGTTCATCCACCTCGGTCGTGGGCAGGTACGGGATGCGCGCGCGAATCAGCGCATCCACCCAGCCCCGGTACGGCAGCTGGCTGACCTCCTCAGGCTCGTCCTTGCCGTGGAAGTCCACGCTCCGCTGGCTCCAGAACAGGCCGACCGTGGCGACCGGCTCCCGATCGACCAGGAACTCCTCATGCGCCTCGTGCCAGGCGAACAAGGGCTCCGCGGTCGCGTACTGCCGCCGGTCGTCGTGCACCGAGCCGATGTGGTGCCACCACGGCTGGATCCCGCCGGCCCAGCCCTCGATCGCCCACATCCGTGCCTCCGGTTCGGGTTTGCTCCCGAGCCGGAACGTCGGAACGCCGGCGTCGTACATCGCAGTACTTTCCGGAATCAGTGTTTCGGGGCCGAGCAACCCGTGCAGGCGTTTTCCGGCGTCGGCGTTCGCCTGGAACCCGGATTCCTCGTGCCGCCACTGCGAGTCCAGCAGGAAGATCGACGCCCGCTTGCAGATCTCGACGTCGTCGCGCAACCTCTTGCTCTGCGCAACGACCTCGCCCCCGTTCATCCCGATCCACAAACAGTCCGGACCGCCCGCCCGGCGCGTCACCTCGTTGTTCAGGTCCCAGACCGCCAGCCGCCGGTCGTAACTCCAGCGGATCCATTGCTTGTAGACCGGATCCGTCCAGTCCGGGGCGGTGGGCAGCTCCTGGCCGAAGCTGTCGCGGCAGTTCGGGCAGTAGCAGATCGAGTCCCGTCCGAGACCGCTCCAGCTGTTGTCGGTCAGGCCGTCCGGCGCGCTGCGCTCGATGATCTCTTCGAGGATCCCGGTCAGGAAATCCCTGTAGTACGGGCCGGTGACGCAGGCGACGTACAGGCGACCGGCCCGATAAGGATTGCCGTTGGCATCGACCGCGAACCAATCTGGGTGTGCGTCGTACAAGGGCTGGTGGGCCCGGTTGGAGTCCATCCGGGCGAGTACGGTCAGGCCGTCCTGCCGGGCCAGGTCGACGATCTCGCCGTACAGGTCCCGGTCGCCGAGGTACTCCGCCCGGTGGTGCAGCTCGAACTTGCTCGGGTAGTACGCGACGATGCCGCCGGCGTTGACGATCACCCCTTGGACCTTCGTACGCCGCCAGTGCTCCCGCCACCAGTCGGCGTCGTACCGCGCTGGATCCTTCTCGGTGAGGTTGGTCTGCGCCCACCGCATTGTCCTTTGGTACCAGGGCTTCACGGGAGACTCCGGACCGCGTCTCCGGCACCGGAAAGATTGTCCAGCAGCATTTCCGAGTATTTCCGGCTCAGTACGACGCCCTCCGCGCCGCCCTCAAACGCGGCCAGCGTCGCATCCCGCACGGACTCCCGGGTACACCGGGTCAGCTCGCCCTCGTTGTCGTCCCAGTTGATCTTGGTGCCGAGGTCCCGCGGCGACTCGAGCCCACGTTGTTTCGCGACCCCGACCGGGATGTCGATGTCGATCCCCGGGTAGATCTTGCTCTGCCCGCCGACGCCCGCGACCGCGCGCTCGGTCTCCCGCCGTACGTAGTCCGCGGTGAATCCGGTCTGCGGCAGCTTCTCGTAGTCACCTTCGTCGAGCTGCAGCAGCTTCATCATCAGCGGGTAGACGTCCTCCGGCTCGGCGTCGGCGAACAGCGCACCGCAGATGCTCTTGACCCAGGTGAAGAACCGCGGGCCCGCGCAGTTGTTGTAGATGACGACCTTGACGAAGTCCGAGAACTTCGCCATCTCGGCGTAGTCCTGGTCCGCCCGGTAGAACGGGCTGAACGAGATGTTGTGGTACACGTGCCAGCCCACCTGCACCTCGGGCGAGATCGCCTTCGCCACCCCGTAGATGTCGCGGTACAACTGCCGCTGGCTCTCAGTCCACAACGTCTGCCAGGCCAGGACCTCGGGGAAGTTCAGCAGAATCCGCCAGAACGTCACGAATGCGCCGTCCACCGGGCGCTCACCGGCGCCGACCCGCTGGTTCCAGTCGACCAGCTCGCGGTAGCCGCGCAGCGCGCGATCGACATCGATGCCACGTTCGCGGGCAATCCGCCGGCAGTGCGTGCAGAAGCAACCGACCTCGGGTACGTCGACCGTGCCCTGCATCAGCATGTTCAGCGGCCCGGGCCGCTCCGAGCACCAGGCCAGCCCGTCGAGCTGGTAGCTCTGCACGTAGTCCTCGACGAACCCGAGGTGCCAGTTGCGGTAGTCCGGATTGTTGAAGCACGGCCGCCGGCCCGGCCGGCCCCACACGTCGACCTCGAGCACCTTGGCGAAGTTCGGGTACGTCCGCAGCTCGCGCGCGCCCCCGCTCTCCTCCATCCAGGCGAACGACTTCATCCCGCGCTCCCGGGCCTTCGGAATCACCTCACCGAGCAGGTCGAATTCCGGATTTTCCGGCGCCTTTCCGACCGCGCCGAGCACGGTATTTCCGTAGTACTGCGGGTGCGGGGTCGCGTAGTTGCCGCCGACCCAGCCGAGGTCGTACTCACCCACGCCGTGGTCCGGGAGCGGGTGCCCCGGGATCTGCCGCCCGCCGGTTCCGCGGGTCCAGGTCGGCGTGGCCAGGAACAGCGCGTTCACCGCGCCGCGGTCGGCCAGGATGTCGAGTGTCTGGTCGACGCCTTCGTCGACGAACGAAACCGCTCCGATCTGCATGGCAACGAGCCGGTCCGGCACGGTGCTCACCCCTTCATTCCTGTCATCGTGATGCCTTGGATGAAATAGCGCTGGGCAAAGAGGAAGACGGCGATCACCGGTACGACGGAAACCGTCGCACCGCACATCAGCAGACTGATCTGGGTGAAGTACTCGCCCTGGAACTGGGCCAGCGCCACCGGCAGCGTCTGCAGGTTCTCGGAATTGATGTAGATCAGCGGGCCGAACAGGTCGTTCCACGACTCCAGGAACGTGAACACCCCGATCGCGGCCAGCGCCGGTTTGGTCTGCGGCAGCATGATCCGCCAGTAGATGCCGAACGTGGACGCCCCGTCGATCTTGCCCGCGTCCTCGAGTTCCTGCGGAACGGTCAGGAACGACTGCCGCATCAGGAACGTCGCGAACACCGGCGTGAGCACCTTCGGCACCCACAGCGGGTACTGCGTGTCCACCCACCCGATCTGCCGGAAAACGATGTACTGCGGGATCAGGTAGGCGATCCCCGGGATGATGGAGGTGGCGAGCAGCACCATGAACGCCGCGTCCCGGCCGGCGAACTTCAGCCGCGCGAACGCGTAGCCGGCCATCGACGCGACGATCAGGATCCCTACTACGTTCAACCCGGCGAGTTTCACGCTGTTCCAGAGGAACACCGGGATCAGCTCGAACACCTGCCGGTAGTTGTCCCAGTGCGCGTCCGTCGGCAGGAACTTCGGCGGCACGCTCAGCACCTTCGCCTCCGGCCGCAGCGAGGCGCTGATCATCCACACCAGCGGTGCCAGGAAAACGATGGCGAACAAGGACATCACGACGTACTGCGAGGTCTTGGAGACGAGTCTCATGTGTAGAACACCCACCTCTTCTGCAGCTTCCACTGCAGGTAGGTGACGGCCGCGATCACCGCGAAGAGGATCCACGCCATCGCGGAGGCGTAGCCGACCTTCCCGTAGCTGAACGCGTTCTGGTAGATGTTGAAGATGTAGACGCTGGTGGCGTGGCCCGGCCCGCCCTTGGTCATCACGTAGATCAGGCCGAACACCTGGAACGACGTGATGAACTGCGTGATCAGCAGGAACAGGAAATGCGGTGTCAGCAACGGCAGCGTGATGAACCGCAGCCGCTGCCACGCGCCGGCCCCGTCGATCCGCGCGGACTCGAAGTACTCGGCCGGCAGCCCCTGCAGGCCCGCGAGCAGGATGATCATCGGGTACCCGATGCCCTGCCAGACGCTGACCATGATCACCGCCGGCATCGCCCAGCTCGAGCTCGACAGCCATTGCGGGCCGTGGATCCCGAGCTGGTCGAGCAGCCCGTTGATCACCCCGTTGTCCGGCTGGAAGAACCAGAACCAGACGAACCCGATCGCCACCACGTTCGTCACGTACGGCGCGAAGTACGCCGTCCGGAAGAACGCGACGCCCCGGATCGGGCGGGCACACAGCAATGCCAGCACCAGGCCGATGCCGATCGTCAGCGGGATGCTCGCCAGTGTGAAGTAGACGGTGTTCTTGAACGTCTGCAGGAACAACGGATCGTCACTGAACATCTCGGTGAAGTTCTTCAGCCCGACGAACTTCGGCGCCGCGATCCCGTTCCAGTCGGTCAGCGAGGCGGCCATCGAGACCAGGATCGGGAAGAACTGAAACGCCACCACCCCGACCACGATCGGGCTGATGAACAACCAGCCGGTGAGATTCTGCCGGCGCCGCGCCCGGCGTACGTCGGCCACCTGAACAGCGCCGCGGTCGCGCGCCATCGTGATGGTTGCCATCGACATCAACCCTTCAAGGCGTTCTCCACCTGGGACTTGACGCCCTGGAGCACGTCGCCGACGGGTTTCTCGCAGTTGTAGGCGGTGTCCAGCGCCGGCCGGTACAGCTCACGGGCGCCGATCGTGTTCTTCGTCTGGTTGGTCGCGGTGAGGTGCTTCGCCGCCTCGGCGAACAGCCCGATGTGCGCGGGCGCCTTGCCGTTCGGCGCGAGCCCGGCCGCGGCCTTCAGGTTGATCGGCGTGAAGGCGCCGCCCTGGAGCAGGGTCTTGCCGCCCTCCTCGCTCGCCAGGTACTTGAGCAGTTCCCACGCCTGGTCGGGGTTCTTCGCCTTCTTCGGGACGCAGAACACGATCACGCTCGACTCGGTCTTCTGCTCCACGTCAGCAGGCGGCGGAGCGACGTCCCAGGTGAAGTCCTTGATCGTGGACCGCAGGTACGGCACCGTCCCGAAGGTCGCGAACATCATCGCGAGCTTGCCCTGGGCGAACATCTGGGTTTCCGCATTGTCCTGCTGCAGCACGGACCACGGCGGCTGCACCTTGTCCTTGCAGGTCAGGTCGGTCGCCCATTGCAGGGCCTCGACCTCCTTCGAACCCGGCAGCGTGAACTGCGTGCCGTCCTTGGAGAAGATGCCGGTCTCGCTGCCGTGGTTGACGGTGAACGTCTGCTCGTAGCCGGTGTCCAGGTACACGAGAGCGCCGTACTGCTTCTTCGCCGGGTCGGTGAGCTTCTTCGCGGCCGCCTCGAAGTCGGACCAGGTCCAGCCCTGCGACGTCCAGGTCGTCGGCGGCAGCGGTACGCCGGCCTGCTTGAACAGATCGGCGTTGTAGAAGATCAGCCGCGGCTCGTACCCGAGCACCCAGGCGGTGTGCGAGCCGTCGGGCTGCTTCGGGAACTCGAACGTCTCCTTGGCGAACTGCGACGTGTCGAGCTTGTCCTTCTCGATGTAGGGCCGCAGATCCAGCAGCGCCCCCTGCTGGGAGAAGCCGCGAACGAAGTCGTCGTTGATCCGCATCACGTCCGGCGGGCTGCCGCCGGCGATCAGGGTGCGCATCTTGGTGTCGTACTCCTGGGTGACCGCGGGCTGGATGGTGACCTGCGTCCCGGACTGCTTCTCGAACGCCTGGATCGCCTGCTCCAGCGGGTTGCCTTTCACCTGCTCCCAATTCAAGAACATGAGGCCCTTACCGCTGCTTGCGTTGCCCTTGCCACCGCAGCCGGCCAGCAGGCCGGCGGCCGTCAGTCCCGTCAGACCGGCGAGAAACCTGCGGCGGTTCAGGTTGGAGAGGTTGGTCTGCACCGGAATCTCCCATCCGCGAGGGATGAATACGTATACACTTCAGCTACTGAATACGTATACACAGCTCCGTTGGCGTGGTCAACGCCTGGTGCGGACACTCTTGAGTAGGGTTCGGGGACCACGAGGGGAGGCGGACGATGGCACGACCACCAACGAGTCGCGACCTGGCGCGTCTGGCCGGGGTGTCGCAGGCGACGGTGTCGCGGGTGCTGACCAACAATCCGAAGGTCAACCCGGAGACACGGGCCCGCGTCCTGCAGGTGCTGAAGGACGCGAACTACACGCCGAACGCGCTGGCCCGGGCGATGAAGACCGGCCGGACCGACACCATCGGCGTGTTCATGACGCGGGTGACCAGCCCGTTCCACGCCGAGCTGCTCGACGAGATCGGCCGGGTGCTGAACTCGATGGGCCTGCACATGATCCTGTGGAACATCGAGCACGATCCCGAGGAGGCGGTCGCGGAGGTGCTCCAGCAGCGACTCGTCGACGGGTTCCTGCTGACGTCGGCGACGTTCGACTCGAGGCTGCACACGATGGCGCTGGCATCCGGTACGCCGACGGTCCTGCTGCACCGCGGGATCGACGGGCTGGACTGCGATCAGGTCGTCGGCGACAACCGGCAGGGCGCGTACGACGCCGGCCGGTACCTCGTCGACGCGGGGCACACCGACATCGGCCTGGTGACGCTGGCCCCCACCAGCAACACGTCCCGCGACCGCGACCAGGGGTTCCGCGCCGCACTCGCCGACGCCGGGGTCGAGATCAAGCCCAGCAACGTGATCACCGTCGGCGTCCCGCACGCCGACGGCCACGCGGCCGCGCAGAAGCTGCTGTCCCGCAAGAAACCGCCGACCGCGATCTACACGGTCACCGACCTGCTGGCCTTCGGCATCCTCGACGGCGCCCGCGCCGTCGGCGCCCGGGTTCCCGACGACGTCTGGGTGATCGGCTTCGACAACACCGAAATGGCCGCCTGGGAGGCCTTCGACCTTACGAGCGTCGAGCAGCCGATCCATGCGATCGTCGAAACCGGCATCGACCTGCTCCGGCAGCGCATCGCCGACCCGGACCGCCCGGCCGAGACGATCACGCTGCCTTGCCCACTTGTGATCCGCGGATCGACCGCCAACCGGGGCCTCTAGACCGGTATCGAGTCGTAGCGGGCCGAGACCTTCTTGCGGGCCACGGGGTCGGTGACCGCGTTCGCAGGGAGTTCGCCGAGTTCGACGAACATCTTCTCCAGGCCGCCCGGCACCATCAGCGTGAGGAAGCGACCACCTCCGCGGGCGGCGCTGATCGTGTGCGCGGTGTCCTTCGGGACCAGGACGTAGGTGCCGGCGCCGGCCACCACCGCCTCACCACCGACGGTGAAGGTGAACTCACCCTCCAGTACGAAGAACGACTCCTCGAACCCGTGGTGCAGGTGCGGAACTGTCCACGGACCTTCGGCCTCCCCGGCGAACTCCGTCAACGAGAACGTCCGCGTGACGGCATCATCGGCCAGCACCCGCATCCGGGCCACCCCGAGATCCACGGTCCGTCCGGCACCCTTCGTCACCACGTGCGCCTGACCTGTCATCGTCCCCACCGCCTCCTGCTCGACTGCTCCCACAGTCGTCCGGCCGGGGATGCGAGGCAATATCAAATTCTGAAGTTGCCATCCGGCCGCGAGCGAACGACAGTGAAGTTGTGCGCGGATACGGCCAGTTCTGTCCGATCGCCAGGAGCTCCGAGCTGCTGGCGGAACGGTGGACGCCGATCATCGTCCGCAACCTGCTGAACGGTTGCCGCACGTTCAACGAGATCCGCCAAGGAGCGCCTGGTATCTCCACGGCGCTCCTCGCCCAGCGTCTCGACGTACTCGAGCGTCACGGCGTACTCCGTCGTACCGTCGACGGCCGCGCGGTCACGTACCGGCTGACCGAGATGGGCCAGGCGCTGCGGCCAGTGCTCGACGCGATGGGGCAATGGGGTGCGCGCTGGCTGGAGATCGAGCCGGGGCATCTGGAGCCGGCGTACGTGCTCTGGGCAACGATGAAGCTGGTGGACCTGGACAGGATCCCGGACGGGACGACGGTGATCAGGTTCGAGCTGCGCGACCGTCCGGCGGAGCAGCACTGGATGCTGCTGCGGCGACCGCAGCCGGAGCTGTGCAGCAGGTCCAGCGGGTACGCCGAGGATCTGGTCTGCCGGACCGATGCTTTGACGCTCGTCGACCTGCACCTGAAGCAGCTGACCTACTCGCGCGCGATCCGCACCGGACGCGTCGAGCTGGTCGGACCGCCGCAGCTGTGCAAGGCGTTCCCGGCGTGGTTCCGTAGCAGCCCGTTCGCCCCGTTCGTGCCGTCAGTCGCGCAGGCGCGGTAGTACGTCGCGGAGGAGCTCGGCGTGCTCTTCCGGCTGGGACAGACCCATATTCATGGTGTTGACGCAGAGGTGGGTCGCGCCGAGGTCTCGCCACCCGTCGGCGAAGGAGCGCCAGTCCTGTTCGGGTACGGCGCCGAGCGTCAGTCTCGCTTCGATTCCGATGGACTGCGGGTCGCGGCCGGCCGCCTCCGCTGCTTCGCGGATCGTCGCGATTTGCCTGCGGGCCTTCTCGTCCGGCGCTGATTGCGGCATCCAGCCGTCACCGATCCGCCCGGTACGTCGCAGTACGGCATCCGCGCTGCCGCCGAACCAGATCGGGATTTCCCTGCCAGGCAAGGGATTCAGCCCGGCTTCCTCGATCTCGTGGTACTTGCCCTTGACCGAGATGACGGGCTCTGCCCAGAGCTTCCGCAGTACGTCGACCTGCTCCTCCAGCAGAGCGCCGCGCTGCTTGAACGGTACGCCGAGTGCCTGGTACTCGACGTGGTTCCAGCCGATGCCGACGCCGAGGCGGAGCCGGCCGCCGCTCAGTACGTCGACCTCGGCCGCCTGCTTCGCCGCCAACGCGGTCTGGCGCTGCGGCACGACGAGTACGCCGGTGACGAGCTCGAGCTCCGTGGTGATCGCGGCCAGGTAGCCGAACAGCACGAAAACCTCGTGAAACAAGGACTTGTCGGTGTACCCGGTCCAGCCCGGGCGGTTCGACGGATCCGCGCCGAGCACGTGGTCATAGGCGAGCACGTGACTGTACCCGGCCTCCTCCACGGTGGTCGCCCAGTTGCGCACGACCTTCGGGTCCGCGCCGATCTCGAGCTGCGGAAACACCGCACCGATCTTCATTTCGCTCCCAACAAATCGACGAGGCCCTGGACCGCGAGCTCGAACGGTTCGGTCGACCCGGCCGCCCGGGCGAGCACATACCCACCCTGCAGTACGGCGGCGATCGTCGCGGCGGTCCGCGCCGGGTCCAGCGACGCCGGGAACTCGCCCGTACGCTTGCCCTCAGCAACCACCTCGGCCAGCCTGGCCCGCAACCACTCGAACGTCTCCGCGACCGGTGCCCGCAACTCCGGATCCGCAACCACGTCCGGATCCGCCGCCAGCCGCCCCACCTGACACCCGCGGAGCACATCCCGCTCCCGCCCGAGATATCCGCTGATCCGCTCGGCCGCCGTACCCTCACCGGTCAGCTGCACGTCGGCAGCCGCCCGCAACTCGGCGCCCGACCGCTCGATCGCCGCCTTCGCGAGCTCCGCCTTGCCTGTGAAGTGGTGATACATACTCCCCTGCCCGGCGTCCGCAGCCCGCTGAATCGCCTTGGGCGAGGTCCCCACATACCCCCGCTCCCACAACAACTCCTGCGTACTCCGAATCAACCGCTCCACCGTCTCCACCCACCCAACTGTACCCACAGGTACAGCCGGGTGGATGAAGGTGGCCGTCAGCTGACGGTGACGATCTTGTTGACGGTGTACGCCGGGGCGTGGTCGGCGTCGCCGGGGAAGTAGACGCGGTAGGCGATCTGGCCGCGTACTGCGGGCCGGATGCCGAAGGCGTACTTGCCTGAGCTGCTCAGCTTCACCGAGGCGATCGACTTCCACACCTTGTTGCCGTACTGCTGCAGGTAGACCGACTGCCCGTAGTGCGCCGGAAGGACGTACCCACTGAAGGCGGTCGTCCCACCGAGCCGGATCGACGCCGGGGACAGGGTGGCCGAGATCGTCGGCTTGACCTGGACGGTGACGTCAACGGTGCGGGTGCCCATCAGAGACGCGTTGCCCGGGAACGTCAGCATGTAGACCGACGACACGAGCGGCTTGTGCGTCACGGAGAGTGTCCCGGTCGACGACGTCTTGAGCGCCGCGAGCAGCGTGAACTTCGAGGACGTCTTCGGCCGTACGTAGACGTTCACCGGCAACCCGGCGTACGCGACATTGTCGATCCGCAGCGTGCTGCCCTTGATCGTGATCGAGCCGCCGTAGTTGAGCAGCGTCGAGGTCACCGCGATCCCCGACTTCATCCCGAGCAGTTGCTCGACCGCGATCGGACTGTAGTGGCCCGTGCGATCAACCACCCAGGCGGCGTAGGTGTACGTCGTACTCTGCGCCAGGCCGGTGTTCTTCACACCGGTCCCGGTCCCCGCGTACACGAGCGTCCCGGTCGTCGGCGTCGGCGCCTTGCTCCCGACATTGCGCCGTACGATCACCTGATCGAGGTCGTTCGTCGGCGGAATCGTCCAGGCCAGGTTCGCGGCCAGATAGGCACCGCTGCCGGTGAACGTGGTCAGCGCCTTCGGGGCCAGATCGGCGGTGGTGAAGACCGTCGAGAACGGCTGCACCTGCTGGTGGTCCGCGCCGACAAGGTACAACGTGGCCTCGATGTTGTACGGCCGGTTGTCGAGGAGCGGCTGCTGCGGCGTGAGCGTGGCCGTCCGCGTCGCGGGGTCGTAGGTGGTGGACTCGCTGACGTACTCGCCGGTCTTCCCGTCGCGCAACTGCAAAGAGCCGGGCACGGACGCCGCGTCCATGTCCCGCGCGAACGTCACCTTGGGAGTCACCGACGCCGGCGCGCCGGATGCCAGGTTCGCCGGGTACACGTCCCGGATCCCGTATGCCCACCCCGTGGCCGCCACGCCCGACGTGCTGCTCGCCAGCGTCAGCGTGTACGGCCGGGTGACCTTCGAACCGTTGTAGTTGCGGACGGCCAGGTACGTCGTGCCTGCGCCCGCCTTGACGTCGACCGCCGCGGTCAGCGGACCCCACAGCGGACCCTTGACCGGGTCCACGACCGGGAACTCGTTGTCCGCATGGCCGAGGAAGTTCAGGTCCGTGTCGTAGACATCGACAACGGGACCGACGTTCGAGTAGGTGGTGCGCTCGTCGTAGCTGGGACCGGTGACCGCGACGTGCACATCCTGGGCGGCCGCGAGATCGATCGAGTACCAGTCGACGTCACCCTCGGAGTCGATCGCACCCGTGGTCGAGCCGAAGCCGGTCAGCTTCTTCGCGCGGATCGGCTGGTCGTTGCCGTCCGCGACCGCCGTCGGGAAGTCCGGGGCGAAGCGGCCGCCGAGGGCGGCGTACGCGTCCAGGTTGCCGTGACCGTAGTACTGGTCGATGCCGCGCGGGCCCGCGTCACGGGAGTACATCTCGAGGCGCTGCGCGACCTGGGCCGGCGTCAGCGACGGCCACTTGTTCCGTACCAGCGCCGCGACGCCTGCGACGATCGGAGTCGAGCAGGAGGTGCCGGTGCAGTACCAGTACGGCTCATAATCCGGCGGAGTCAGGTTCCGCGGACCGGTGCTGAGGATGTCCACGCCAGGCGCCGCGATGTCCATCCAGTAGCCGAACGAGCTGAAGTCGGTCAGTGAGCCGGTCGCATCGGTCGCCGCGACGGAGATCGCTTCGGGGTACACAGCCGGGTATTGGCGATCGCCGCTGCCGTCATTGCCAGCAGCAACCACGACCACGACACCGTTGGCGTACGCACGCTTGATCGCGTCGTACAGGACCGGGTCGTTGTCGGGCCCGCCGAGGGACATGTTGATCACCTTGGCGCCGTGGGCGACCGCCCAGTCGATGCCCTCCGCGATGTCGGAGTCGTAGCCGCTGCCGTTGGCGTCGAGGACCTTGACCGGCATCGCCTTCACGTTCCAGCCGACGCCGGCGACGCCGATGCCGTTGTTCGCGGCGCCGGCGATGATACCCAGTGTCATCGTCCCGTGACCGTTGTCGTCGACCGGGTTCGGGCGGGTGCTGGACACCGCGTTGTACCCGGGCACGAGGTGACCGACGAGATCCGGGTGGCCGGCGTCGACACCGGTGTCGAGGACCGCGACGATCTGGCTGCCGGTCGATTTCGACAGGTCCCAGGCCTGCGGCATCCGCACCGTGTTCAGGTACGCCGCCTGGTCGGTGCCGTAGTACTCGTCGTTCGGCACGGCGGTGGCGTGGCGCTTGTAGTTCAGCGAGGCGAGCTCGACGCTCGGGTCGGCCTTCAGCTTCTTCAGCAGGTCAGGCGCCGCTGCCTCGCCCTTGACCTTTACGACGTTCGAGGACACCTGGTCGTCCGGCGTCGCACCGGCCCGGGCGACCGCGGCCTTCCGGGCCGAGGCGGTTGCCTTCGGCTTGAACTTCACCAGGACGGCGTTCGGCTCGAACTCGGTCTTGGCGGCAGCGTGCTGGCCGGCGAACGGCGGACGGTACGGACGGCGCGGCTCGGCGGCGGATCCGGACGATCCGGAGAGGGCGACCAAGCCGGCTGCGACGAGGGCCGCGGGCAGGGCCAGGCGCAGCAATTGGGTGGGACGGGACAACGGGGGACCCCCAAGATGAGTGGACCGACCATATTCGGTCCAGGCCTTAAATCGTTGGATCGACCCTCGGCGTTACAAGTCCCGGGATCTATGATCCGTAGGTGCCGACCACCGTGCTCGCCACGAAGCTGTTCCCGCCGGCTCGGCGGTCCGGGCTGGTGGCGCGGCCATGGCTGGTGGAGCGGCTGGACAGCACTCTGGAGCCCGGTCATCGGCTCGCTCTGGTCTCCGCACCGGCCGGTTTCGGGAAGACGACCCTCGTCGCCGAGTGGGCCGCCGGTCACGATCGGGTGGGCTGGCTGTCGCTCGACGACGGCGACAACGCGCTCCCCCGGTTCCTGGCGCACCTCTGGGCGGCCCTGCCTGGTATCCGGGTGCCGCCGCCTGCGGCCGACGTACCGACGACGGCCGCGCTGACTGCTCTCGTCAACGACTACGCCTCTCAGCCGGACACTGTGCTCGTGCTCGATGACTATCACGTGATCGAAGCGCTCGACGTCCACGAGGCTATGGCGTTTCTGCTCGATCATCTGCCGGATCAGCTGCACCTGGTCGTGGCGACGCGGGCGGACCCGCCGTTCCCGCTGGCTCGGCTGCGTGGTCGCGGGCAGTTGACCGAGGTACGTGTCGACGACCTGCGGTTCGCTGCTGCGGAGGCGGGTGCGTTTCTCAACGACGTCATGGGGCTGCGGTTGGCTGCGGACGACGTACTGGCGCTGGAGGGGCGGACTGAGGGGTGGGTCGCCGGGCTCCAGCTGGCTGCGCTCTCGTTGCGTGGCGTGTCCGACGTTGCTGGGTTCATCGATGCTTTTACCGGCAGTCATCGGTTCGTCATCGACTATTTGGCGGACGAGGTGCTTGCGCGGCAGCCTGCCGCGGTGCGGGACTTTCTGCTCCGTACGGCGGTTCTCGATCGGCTCACCGGCTCCTTGTGCGATGCGGTCACCGGTCAGCTCGGGGGCGATCGGGTGCTGGACGAGCTGGATCGCGGCAACGTGTTCGTGGTCGCGCTGGACGCCGGTCGGACCTGGTACCGGTACCACCACCTGTTCCGCGACGTACTGCGTGCGCGTCTGCTCGCTGAGCGCCCGGAGGAGCTGCCACGGCTGCATCGGGCGGCGAGCGAGTGGTACGCCGCGCAGCAGTTGGCTCCCGACGCCGTACGGCATGCGTTGGCCGCAGGTGATGATGAACGGTCCGCGTTCTTGATCGAGGAGGCGCTGCCTGAGGTACGGCGTGCGCGCCAGGACTCGTTGCTGCTGAGCTGGGTCCGGGCGCTGCCCGAGTCCGTCGTACGGCGGCGTCCGGTGCTCTGTATCGCGGCGGCGTGGTCGTCGATGATCGCCGGCGAACTGGACCGCATGGGGCGCTGGCTCGATGACGCGGAGGCCGCGCTGGCCGCGGGCGATCCGGGGGCGGTCTGGGCGGATACCGAGGATCTGCGCACCGCGCCGGCCTTGATCCTGGTCTATCGGGCGGCACTGGCTCAGGCGCGTGGTGATGTCGCCGCCACGGTTCTGTGTGCCGAGCGGGCGCTGGAACTGGCTGGGCCTGCCGATCATTTCATCCGGGGCGCTGCGGGTGGGTTCGTCGCGCTGGCCGCGTGGGCGGCTGGCGATGTCGAGGAGGCGTTGACGACGTTCGCGACGGCGGTTCGCAGTCTGCGGGCGGCAGGCAACCTGACCGACGCGCAGGACAGCACGGTGGTGACGGGCGATCTGTGGATGGCGGCCGGGCGGCCGTCGCAGGCGAGGAAAACGTTTGAGCAGGCGCTGGCGGCAGCAACCCGCAACGGCGAGCCGTATCCGCGGGTCACCGCAGACCTGCACGTCGGCTTGGCCGAGCTCGACCGGGAGCTGGACGACCTCGCCGGCGCGGAGGAACATCTGGAGACCTCACGGATCCTCGCCGAGCACGGCTCGATCACCGAGAACCGGCACCGCTGGCACGTCGCGATGGCGCAGGTGCAGGTCGCACGCGGCGACTTCGCTGCCGCCGTACGGCTGCTCGACGAAGCGGAGGAGCTGTACTGGCGCGGGTCGTATCCCGAGCTGCGGCCGATCGCGGCGATGCGCGCGCGGGTACACCTCGCGGCCGGGGATCTCGTCGCGGCCGGAGCGTGGGCAAGTGGGATCTCCGACACGGTGTCGTATTTGCACGAGTACGAGCAGCTCACCCTTGCGCGACTGCTGATTCGCCGCGGTGACGACGTACTCGGACTGCTGGATCGGCTGCGCGTGGACGCCGACGGCCGGCGGGCGGGCAGTCTGCTGGAGATCGACGTACTGCGGGCGCTTGCACTTCACCTGCGCGGCGAACGGCCGGCTGCCCTCGCCGCCCTGCGCCAAGCCCTCGCCGCTGCGCCGGAGCCCGAGCGATACGTACGTTTGTTTCTGGATGAGGGCGCTCCGATGCTCGCCCTTCTGCAGGACGCGGCCCCCGACGAACCCCTCGTACGCCGGCTTCTGAAGGCACCGACGGCATCGCCGGATCCGCTGACCGAGCGCGAACTCGACGTACTGCGTCTCCTCGACACCGAGCTCACCGGCCCGGAGATCGCGCGCCGGCTCTACGTCTCGTTGAACACCCTGCGCACGCACACGAAACGCATCTTCACCAAGCTCGGTGCCACCAACCGCTCCGGCGCCGTACGTCGTGCCCGCGAACGCGGCCTGCTCTAGCTGTCACCACCTCAATCACCACATGTGGTGACGCCCACTCCCCACGTCGCGACCTACGTTCCGATTACCACGAACGAGGGAGCTGGACATGACCATCAACGCAACCACACTGACCCGAGCTGCCGGCGCCGCCGCAGTCGCGGCCGGAGCGATCTTCATCGGCGTACAGATCGGGCACCCGCACGTCGACGTCAACTCGATCGTCACGACCGAGCTCGCCGTACGGAGCACTCTGAAGCTGCTGATGGCGGCGCTGGCGCTGGTCGGGATCACCGGCCTCTACCTGAGTCAGATCCGTCGCAACGGCGTCCTCGGGCTCATCGGGTACGTCGTCCTCGCGTTCGGCTATCTGTTGATCATCGGCACGACGTACGTCTCGGGGTACGTCCTGCCGTCGATCGCGGACACGAGCCCCGGGTATGTGCGGGACGTGCTCGAGGCGGCGACCGGCGGCCACGCGATCGGCGACATCGGAACGCTCGGGACGGTCCTCAAGGTGCAGGGATTCGCCTACCTGGCCGGTGGCCTGCTGCTCGGAATCGCGCTCTTCCGCGCCCGGGTGCTGACTCGCTGGGCGACGATCCTGCTGGCCGTCGGCGGTCTCGTCTCCGCAGCGCTGACCGTGGCACCGGACTCGCTCTACCGCCTGCTGGCCTACCCGAACGGCATCGCGATGATTGCCCTCGGCTACTCGCTCTGGCGCACGACCACATCGGTCCGGCAGCCGGTTGCGGTCGCGAGTTGACCGTCTACGAGGTCAGGGTCGCCGGACGACTCGACCCGAGCTGGTCCGGCTGGTTCGCCGACTTCACGCTCATCCCCGAACCCGACGACACCACCACCCTCCGCGGCACGATCGCAGACCAGTCAGAGCTCCACGGCGTACTCGCCCGAATCCGCGACCTCGGCCTCCCCCTCATCTCCGTCGTACCTGTAGCGGGGTCCGGCGTGGCGGGGTGAGGTGGGCGGTCGGGGCTTGGAGAATGCGGTAGATGGTTGGTCGATCATCGGGTGTGGTGGTGTCGCGGTGGTGGCACGGGTTGATCGCGGCGGTGATTCTGGCGTCGCTGGTGATTCAGCTCGTGCTGATCTTCACCGGCGGCGCAGACGCGAATTCGGGTGAGAGCGGTACGGCGGTCGGCGTAGGGGCCCGGCTGTGGCGGTTGTTCAGCTTCTTCACCATCCAGAGCAACCTGATCGTGCTCGCGGTCGCTGTCGGGCTCGTACTTCGGCCCGCGCGGGACGGCTCAGTATGGCGCGTCGTACGCCTCGACTCGCTGCTCGGGATCGTCATCACCGGCCTGGTCTTCGCGATCGTGCTCGCCCCGCAGGTCCACCTCACCGGCGCGGCCCTCGCGGCAACGATCGGTTTCCACTACATCTCCCCGTGGACCACCCTCGCCGCCTGGCTCGTCCTCGGCCCGCGCCCACGCCTCACCTGGCAGGCAGTCGGGTACGCGTTCGTGTGGCCGGTGGCGTGGCTCGTCTACATCTTCACCCAGGGCGCCTTCACCAACTGGTACCCGTACCCCTTCCTGGACGCCACCGACCTAGGCCTCCCCACCGCTCTCCGCAACGCCACCTTCGTCCTGATCCTCGGCCTCGCACTAGCAGCCGCCTTCAAAGCGCTCGACAGCAAACTCCCCACCCGCGACCAGCAGAACTCAGGCTGAGCTATGAGTCCGCGCGTGATCCGCATCGAGGCGTACGACGCGGCCTGGGCCGACCGCTTCACCCAGCTCGGCCGGAACCTCCGCGCTGCCCTGGGCGACATCGCGCTCCGGATCGATCACATAGGCTCCACCGCCGTACCCGGACTCGCCGCCAAGCCGGTCATCGACATCCAGATCTCCGTCACCGCGCTGGACCCCGTCCACCCGTTCCGCATCCCGCTGGAGGGCCTCGGGTACGTCTACCGCGCCGACAACCCCGAACGCACCAAGCGCTACTTCCGCGAACGCCCCGGCGACCCCCGCACCCACATCCACGTCCGCAAGCTCGGCAGCTTCTCCCAGCAGTTCCCGCTGCTCCTCCGCGACTACCTGCGCGCCCACCCCGCCGAACTCGCGCCGTACGAACACCTCAAGCGCCAGCTCGCCGCCCAACACACCCACGACGGCGCCGCCTACACCGAAGGCAAACTCCCCTGGTTCTGGCAAACCATCCGCCGCGCCGACACGTGGTCGCAGGCGATCGGCTGGGAGCCCGCGGCGTCCGATGGCTGACCTGATTGGACTGGGAATACCTCGCGGGGACTGGGAACACGCAATTGCCTGTTCCCAGTCCCCGGCGCTTGTTCCGACGCCGCCGGCCGCCCGGAGCGGCGGGCGGTCTGGGAATGTCACACGCGTTGGATGGGCGGTTGTGGGTGGGGACCGATAGTCTCGGGCGGCATGAGCATGAGTGTCGCCATCGCGGTGATTACCTTCAGGCGACCTGCTCTGTTGCGGGGGTTGTTGACGAGTTTGCAGGCTCAGGAGCTGCCCTCGGACGGCGAGTACGCGATCCGGATCGTCGTGGTGGACAACGACGCGGAAGGGTCGGCGGCGCGGGTGCTGGAGGAGTTCGGGGACGGTACGCCGTACCCGATCGAGTCGGTCGTGGAACCGGAGCCAGGGATCCCCTTCGCGCGGGAACGCTCCGTCGAGCTCTGCTGGAACGACGACGCGCTGATCTTCGTCGACGACGACGAGGTCGCCCCGCCCGGCTGGCTGACGACACTGCTCAAGGCGTGGGAGTCCACCGGAGCCGACGTCGTGACGGGCCCGGTGAAGGGCAATCTCCCGCCCGGCGCGCCGCCGTGGAACGCGTACAGCGACGTACACGACTCCACCGGCCGGCACACCACCGGCGAGGAGCTCCGCAAGGCGTACACGAACAACACGCTGGTCAGCCGTCGCGTCTACCACGCGGTCACGCCGGGCTTCCATCCCGCGTTCCGGTACACCGGCTCCAGCGATCTGCACTTCTTCCTCCGCGTGCACCGCGCAGGCTTCCGGATCGTCTGGTGCGAAGAGGCCTGGATCGCCGAGGAGGTCCCGGTTGGCCGCACCACGCTGCGCTGGCTGGTACGGCGGGCGTTCCGGTCCGGCAGCGGCGACACGATCAGCCGTCTGCTGATCCGCCCGGGCGCGGTCAGCTACGTCCTGGTGCTGGCCTATGCTTCGGCCCGGGTGATCTCGGCGATCGGGTTCGCCCTCGCCGGGCTGCTGCTCGGCCGGAAGACGCACCTGCTGAAGGCAGTCCGCCGGTTCTTCTCGGGCGTCGGTAGTCTCGCCGGGATAGTAGGGATCAACCATGACGAGTACCGGGAACGGCACGGTTCGGCCGACGGTGGCGGAGCTGTGCCGGGCGATCTGGACGGTGGAACGGGACCTGGAGCTGCTCGAGTGGCAGATCCGGGGAGCGCACCCCTGGCCGATCATCCGGATGCGCGTCTTTCATGAGCTGACCCGCCGCACCGGCATCCACGGCGCGCCGCATCCGGTACGACGTACGCCGTACGACAAGGCCGCCCTGGTCGGGAAACACGTCGCCGGGATCGTCACGCGCACCCCGTTCCCCGGCCGGTACGACGCGCTCGTCGTACCGCATCCGCGGAAACCGAACGGTGTCGAGATCTACACCGACGAGCTCCGCGCCGCGCTCGGCGACCGCGCCCTGATCCTGGACTCCGGGATCAACGGCACTCCGCTTCCGGGCAGCAAGAACCTGGACTTCTTCACGTCGGCCGCCGGCGCGATCCACCGCCGTACGGCCGACGACCGCGGTATCGCGACCGCGCTGGAGAAACTCGCCGGTGTCCGGATCCCGATCGGCGCGCTGCTGGCCCGTGAGGTCCCGAAGCACCTCCGGCTCCGCGCCCTCTACCGCGCGCTCCTCAAGAAGCACCGGATCAAGACGGTCTATTTGGTCGTCGCGTACTTCCACCAGCACATCGTTGGCGCCGCCCGCGATCTGGGGATCCGCGTCGTCGAGCTGCAGCACGGCGCGATCAGCCCGTTCCACCTCGGATACAGCTACCCGGGGCGGCCCGCGGTCGCGGATCAGCCGGACGAGCTGTGGTGCTTCGGGTCGTACTGGACCGATGTCGCTGACCTGCCTGCCGGGATGCGGACCGAGGTGATGGGCGCACCGTTCCTGCCGCCGTCCGGCCCGAAGGAGCCGCGCCGGGTCGTCTTCTTGTCGCAAGGCACGGTTGGAGCGGAGCTCGTCGAGGTCGGGGACGCAGTTGCCAAGGAGCACCCGGACCTGGAGGTTCTCTACCGTCTGCACCCGAGCGAGCGCGCGGAGGACTACACGATTCCGGCCGGCGTCCAGCTATCGACCGGCGGCAGTACGCTCGATCTGCTCGCGACCGCGACGTACCAGGTCGGCGTCTCGACCACCGCGCTGTTCGAGGGCATGGCGCTCGGCTGCCGTACGGCGGTCGCCGACCTCCCGGGCCACGAGTACCTGGATCCGGCGATCGGCAAGGGTCATGCGCTCCTGATGTCTCGTCCCGGACAACTCACCGATGCGCCGCTCTGCGACGACCCCAGCAGCTACTACGCGCCGAGCAGCCTGTCACGGCTCGCGGCCGAGCAACCCGAGTAGGCGGTCCTGCAGCGGCGCATCCGGCTCGACCAGTACTTCGGCGCCGTACACCTCGATGCCCTCGCCGAAGGCGCCGGGCGTCCGGTACTTCGTCATCAACTCCGGCGGGATCGCGACCGCGATTGCCCAGAGCCGCTCGACGTCGGCCGGGTCCATCGTCTCGTCCTGATCGGTGGCGCGCGCCAGGTCCCAGCCGTGCAGGACGAGGTCGTCGGACACCACCTGGTCGATGTGCTGCTCGGTCGTCAGCCGCCCGGCCGGGGTGTCGGTCTCGGTCAGCGCGGAGACCGGGTCGTCGAGTACGTCCTCGATCGCAGCTCGTGCCTCCTGGAACGCGGTCAGCGGGTCGTCCGCCGGCTCCAACTTCCGCGCGACCGGGGTCAGCATCACCGCGTGCATCGTGACGACGTGCTCGACCACGTCCCGGGCGGTCCACTTCGCGCACGGTGACTGGTTCCCCCACTGCTCGGGGTGCACCGCCGCGACCTTCCGCTCGAACGCCTCGGCCCGCCGCCGGTACCGCTCCGCGATCTCACCCATCCCCGAATAGTCCCGCGTCGCCGTACCTCGCGAAACCCCTGGCGTCTTTGTGCACGGCTCAACCAAAAATCGGCGCTGGAAATGGTCGACCGGTGCACAAAGTCGGGTATTGGCGGAGGCGGGGAGTGTCGGTGTGGGCTTTTAGCGTGGGCGTATGCGGATGGTGGAGCTGGGGCGGACGGGGTTGCGGGTCAGTGAGTTGGGGCTGGGGCTTGCTTCGGTCGGGGGGATGTTCGCGGCGGTGCCGGAGCGGCAGGCGGTGGCGACGATCGATCGGGCCTGGGAGTTGGGCGTGCGGTTGTTCGACACGGCGCCGGTGTACGGGTACGGGTTGTCGGAGCAGCGGGCCGGGATGGCGTTGCGGGGCCGGCCGCGGGACGAGTTCGTGCTGTGCACGAAGGTGGGGCGGTTGATCGAGCCGGGCGGGCCGGACCTGCAACCGATCTGGGCGGAGCCGCCGGCCGGGGTGGGGCCGCGGCTGGACTATTCGTACGACGCCACGATCCGGTCGTTCGAGGCGAGTCTGGAGCGGATGGGAATCGACCGGATCGACGTCCTGCACATTCACGACCCGGAACTGGACTTCCCGATCGCGTCGACCGAGACGTTCCGCGCCCTCGTCGAGCTGCGCGGCCGGGGCACGATCCGAGCCATCTCGCTCGGCGTCAACCACGCCGACGTAGCCGCCCGCTTCCTCCGCGAAACCACAGCCCACGGGCCGGACGTCATCTTGTTGGCGGGGCGGTACAGCTTGCTGGATCAGTCGGGGGCGGATGAGTTGTTGCCGTTGTGCGAGAAGCTCGGGGTGGCTGTGCTCGCCGCCGGCGTGTTCCACGGTGGGGTGCTCGCCGACACCGCGGACGGCGCGCCGCACGGGTACGAGCGGGTCCCGCAGGACGTGTTGCGGCGGATCGACGTACTGAGGGAGGTCTGCAGCGCGTACGACGTACCTCTGCTGGCTGCAGCGGTGCAGTTCCCTCTGACGCATCCCGCCGTACCAGCCGTGATCGTGGGGGCGCGGAGCCCGCGGGAGATCGCCGAGGTGGCGGCGTGGCGCGAATATGAGGTGCCGGAAGCGTTCTGGACCGCATTAAGGTCAGCGCTATGAGGTACATGCTGCTGCACAAGACCAACGACAGCCTGGAGGCCGGGAACCCGCCGGATCCGGAGATCCTCGAGCGGGCGGACGCCGTACTCGAGGAGATGCGTCAGGCCGGGGTGCTGGTGCTCGGCGAGGGCCTGATGCCGAGCTCGCGCGGCGCGCGGGTGACGTTCCCGGCGCCGGGCCAGCCGCGCGTGATCGACGGGCCGTTCGCCGAGACCAAGGAACTCGTCGCGGGCGTGTCGATCATCCGCGTCGAGACCAAGGAGGAAGCCGTCCAGTGGGCCCTCCGCTTCGCCGAGGCCGACCCGTACACCGAGATCGACATCCTGGAGGTCGCCGGCTAAAGCTTCAGGTGCAGGATCGGGTAGGGCTTGCCGGTGGTGTCGTGCGGGGTGCGGGAGACGCGCCGGAACCCGTGGTGCTCGTAGAAGCCCACGGCCTGCGGGTTCTGCTCGTTGACGTCGACCGAGGTGGCGGCGAAGTGCGCGAACGCGTGCTTCAGCAGCAGGCTGCCGCCGCCGCGCCCGCGGTACGCCGGATCGAGGAACAGCATCTCGACGTTCCCGTCCGCCACCCCGATGAACCCGATCAGCAGCCCGTCGTCACCACGCAACCCGGCCAACTGCGCGATCTCCGGGAACGACGCCCGTACCAGCGGCCGGAACACGTCGAGATCCGCCTCGGTGACGAACGAATGCGTCGCCCGGACCGACGCCTCCCACAACTCTGCCGCCCGCTCATACTCGTCCGGCCGGATGTCGCTGATCTCCATCCCGCCACCGTCGCACCGGAGCCCGCGGCTGTCAGGCGAATTACGCCGCGCTGACGCCTTCCTCCGCGACGACGAGGGAGTCGATCGCCGCGAAGAAGCGCGCGATTCCGGGCAGGTTGGCGCCCTTCTCACGAGACGCGGCGAAATCCGCCGGGGTCGCCCAGTCGACGATGTCCAGCCACTCGTTGTCCGGGAGCTGCACCAGCCGTGCGCCGAGGAAGCCGGCCCGGTCCGCCTCGAAGTCCTTCAGCATGTCGACGCGCGCCGCGAGCAGCTCCTCCGAGCGCGACGGCAGCACACGGAAACGGGTCAGTTCGACAGTCGACATCGAGGTACCTCTCAGGTGATGTTGGTTGCTGCCCAGCCGCCGATGTCCTCGTGGCGGATGGCAGCGGCCATCAGGTCAGGAAACTTGTCCGGTGTGCAGGCGAACGTCGGTACGCCGAGTTCCGCCAGCGCGGCCGCGTTCTCGGCGTCGTACGACGGCGTACCCGAGTCCGCGAGCGCCAGCAGAGCAATCACTTGTACGCCGGACTCCACCAAAGAACGCGCCCGACGCAACATCTCTTCCCGGACCCCGCCTTCGTAGAGATCCGAGATCAGCACGAGCACGGTCTCGGCCGGTTTCGTGACCAGTTCCTCGCAGTACGCGAGCGCTCTGTTGATGTCCGTCCCACCGCCGAGCTGCGTCCCGAACAACACATCGACCGGATCCTCGAGTTGATCGGTCAGGTCCACCACTGCGGTGTCGAACACGACCAGCGAGGTCCGCAACGTCCGGATCGACCCGAGCACCGCACCGAACAGCGACGCGTAGACGACGGACTCCGCCATCGACCCGGACTGGTCGATCGCCAGCACGATGTCCCGCTGCACGCTGTGGTTCCGCCGCGCGTACCCGACCAGCCGGTCCGGCACGATCGTCCCGAGCGTCGGCGAGAAGTGCTTGAGGTTCGCGCGGATCGTCCGGTCCCAGTCGATGTCCGAATGCCGCGGCCGCGCCGTCCGCCCGGCCCGGTCGAGCGCACCGGTGACCGCCGCCCGCGTCCGCTCGGCGAGCCGCGCCTCGAGCTCGGCCACGACCCGGCCGACCACGTCCCGCGCGGTCTGTTTGGTCTCCTCCGGCATCACCTCGTTGAGCGCGAGCAACGTGGACACCAGATGTACGTCGGGCTCGACCGCGCCCAGCAACTCCGGCTCCATCAGCATCCGCGTGATCCCGAGCCGCTCGACCGCGTCCCGCTGCATCACCTGTACGACGGTGCTCGGGAAGTACTGCCGGATGTCGCCCAACCACCGAGCCACCCGAGGCGC
The DNA here is from genome assembly GCF_004216905.1 of Kribbella sp. VKM Ac-2569. GTDB lineage: Bacteria > Actinomycetota > Actinomycetes > Propionibacteriales > Kribbellaceae > Kribbella. The sequence continues at coordinate 11,002 of NZ_SGXJ01000008.1, read as the reverse complement.
CGACGCACCCAACCCGGCCGACCGTTGCGTACCCGACTCCCCCTCCGCGGCGTCGTACAACGCGGCCAACGCCGCATCGACGGACCGATCCTCGGCCGACAACGTCGTACCCGTCTCCTCCTCGGCCTCACGGCCCAGCACCAGCCGCCAGCGGCGAAGTCGCTCGTCACTCATGAGACCCCCAGCAACTGTGCGACCACCGGCAACGCGGTCGCCGCCAACTCTGCGTCCAGCTCGTTGTCATCAGCAACGACCAACGATGCCGGGTCGCTCAGCACACGCGCCCGTGCGCCGATCGAGCGACGCTCAGGCGCCGCGAACGTGCCGAACGTACGCCGCAGCAACGGAAGCACCTCCACGAACGCGTCATCCGGGATCGCCGCCAGCCACCCGTCGACCATCGCGAGCAGCCGCTCGTCGTGCACCAGCAACAACCCGCCACCAGCGAGGAACCCCTCGACGTACCCGGCCGCGTCCGCCGTCGCCGTACCAGGTGACAGCGAACGCCCCAGCCGCAACGCGACCTCGTGATCCGGCAACCGCGACGTGTCCAGCATCAACCGCGTCAATCGACCCTGGATCAACGGCGGCACCGAGGCCCGATCGCTCAACCCCTGCAGCGTGTTCAGCCACTCCGACCGCACGTCCTCGGCCAGCAGTACCGTCGCGTCCTGCACCCCATCGATCAGATCCTGTACGGCGGCGGCCGCATCCGGATCCAACCCGTGAACCGTCCGCGCGAGACCGGCGCACACGCGCGACACCATCCGCCCCGCGACCGCGGCCAGCCCGGCCGTGTCAGTCCCGCGTACGTCGCCGTACCGCGAGGCTCGTGCCAACGCGGGCAGTGCCGCCATCAGATGCCCCACGTCGGCATCGGCTGCCGCCCGGGTGTCGATACCTTGAATCAGGGGCGGCAGCGCCTCCGCGAGGTCGGCGAGGAGCGATTTCTCCAACGCAGCCGTGACATCGGCCAGGGTCGGCGAGTCCGCGGCCTTCAGCATCACGGACGTCGCAGCACCGAGCACCGTCGTACCGTGGGCGCCCGCGGCGACCAGTTCGACCTCCAGCCCGGGATCCCAGGCCAGCCGCCACATCTCCCGGAACGTGCCTTGCGCCCGCCGCTCGTCGGCGGCCGGCACGCCCCAGTGAATCCCGAGAATCCGCAACCGGTGCAGAAGTCTGGACTTCTCCAGGTCGTTCGCCTTCCGCAGGTCGAGCTCGATCACCCGCTCGGCCGCGTCCCGCTTCATTCGCAACCGCCGCGCCTGCGCGGCCAGATCCGCCGCCACCGGCGCCTGCGGCGTCTCCCCCGGCACCGACCCAAGCAGCTCACCGACAACCGCTTCGCGCGTCACGAGGTCCAGCAGTACGTCGTTCCCGCCGCAGAGCACCGCCCGCGTCGCCTCGGTCACCTCGCCCAACCCCGCGAGCGGACGTTCACGCAGCGCCGCCAGCGTGTCCGCGAGCCGCACCGCCTCGATCACGTGCGCGCTGGACACCGGCAGGTCCTCGTTGCGCAGTACTTGCGCCACCTTGGAGAGCCAACGGGTCGTGATCTGATTGGGCGCGGTGAACAGGTGGTGGTACCAACCTGGTGACGTGATGCCGGCGCCGTACCCGCTCGCCGCCGCCAGCCGGCCGTGCGTCCACGGCACCCAGGTGCAGGCGACCTTCCGCTTCGGCAGACCCTTCAGAATCCGTGCATCATGTGTTGCTGGCGGCAACGGTAGTTCCAAGGCAGGCACGTGCCAGGCGCCGCAGACCACCGCGATCCGCTCGAATCCTTCACGAATCGCCTTCCGCAGAACGGTTCTCATGTAGGCCTCGCGTTGCGCCTCGCGGCCGATCGCCTCCTCACCGCGCCGCAGCTCCCGCATCGCGTCGGCGATCACGGTGAACGGCTCGGCACCATCGCGCCGCGACTCGATCACGTCGTCCCACCAGCGCTCGGGATCGTCGTACCCACCCGCCTCGGCCAGCGTCTTGAGCGGATCCATCGACACCGACCGCCCGCCCGAGGAGCCGAACTGCTGTGCCGCCGGAAGATCGCAGAACCGCACCGGCACCTCGGCCGCCAGCCCGTATCTGATCGCCTGCCACTCCGGACTGAACACCGCGAACGGCCAGAACGCCGCCCGCGTCGAGTCGTCCACCGCATACGCCAACAACGCGACCGGCGGATCCATCTCCTCGGACGCAGCCAACTCGACGATCTTGTCGGCCTCCGGCGGCCCCTCGATCAGGACGACATCAGGACGGAGCTCGGCCAGCGCGGTCGCCACCGCACGCGCCGACCCCGGCCCGTGATGCCGGATCCCGAGCAGGTGAACGGTCATCCGGAAATCTCTCGGCAGGCCCGGTAGAACGGCGCCCAGTCGTCGCGTTCGCGGACGACGGTTTCGAGGTACTCCGACCACACGACGCGATCCGCGGACGGGTCCTTGACTACTGCGCCGAGGATGCCGCCGGCCACGTCCGTCGGACGCAGTACGCCGTCACCGAAATGCGCCGCAAGCGCGAGACCGCCAGTGACGACGCTGATCGCCTCCGCGGTGGAGAGCGTGCCGGACGGCGACTTGACCGCCGTACGGCCGTCCTCGGTCCGGCCGGAGCGGAGCTCGCGGAAGATCGTCACCACGCGGCGGATCTCGTCCAGCGCATCGTCCGGCTGCGGCAGCTCGAGCGCCGAGCCGAGCTGGGAGACGCGACGGGACACGATCTGCACCTCGTCCTCGGCGGAGTCGGGCAGCGGCAGCACGACGGTGTTGAAGCGCCGGCGGAGCGCGCTGGACAGTTCGTTGACGCCCTTGTCGCGATCGTTGGCGGTGGCAATGACGTTGAATCCCTTACGGGCCTGGATTTCCATGGCCAGCTCGGCGATCGGCAGCGCCTTCTCGGACAGGATCGTGATCAGCGCGTCCTGGACGTCGGACGGCATCCGGGTCAGCTCCTCGATCCGAGCGATCTTCGCCTCGGCCATCGCGCGCTGCACCGGACTCGGCACGAGTGCTGCCTCGCTGGGGCCCTGGGCAATCAACTGGGCGTAGTTCCAGCCGTACCGGATCGCTTCCTCCGCGGTGCCCGCCGTACCTTGCACGAGCAGCGTCGAGTCGCCGCTGATCGCGGCCGCGAGGTGCTCGCTGACCCACGTCTTCGCCGTGCCCGGTACGCCGAGCAGCAACAGCGCCCGATCCGTCGCGAGGGTGGCAACGGCGACCTCCACCAGCCGGCGCGGACCGACGTACTTCGGTGAGATCTCGGTGTCGCCCGCCTGCCCACCAAGCAGGTACGTGACCACAGCGCTCGGCGACATCAGCCAGGCCGGCGGTCGCGGTTTGTCATCGGTTGCTCGCAGCGCTCGGAGTTCGTCGGCGTACTCGACCTCCGCGTGCGGGCGCAGTACTTCGGTGGTCATGGGGCCTCCTGGCCTGGACTGAGGAGCGTAGGGAGCGAAGCGACCGGAGCGACGAGGGAAGGCCAGGAGTCACAGCCCCATGACCCGCCGCGCCGGAGGCGTGGCATCAGCACTGTCATGTGAGCTCCTCGTACATTTCGCGGCGGAAGGTCAGGGTTTCGACGAGGCGGCGGCGCCAGGTGTCTTCCTCGCCGGTGGGTTCGCGGGTGATCGGGTGGTCGAGTACGTCGGGCGGCGCGGCGCGGGCCGCGATACTGGCGAGGCGGGCCCAGGCGCGGGCCGTGCCGACCTTGGCGAGTTGGTCGAGGATCATGCTGGCGAGCGGAGCGGGCCACGGCACCGGCAACCCACCGACCAACTCGGCAACGTCCACGTTCTTCCGCAGTACGTCGACCGCGCTCGCCCACTCCTCCGCGGGCAACAACCGCAGCAACTCGGCCGGACCACGACTGCCGGTGTTCGATCCGGCCTGCAGGATCGCGCGGGACCACTCGACCGAGCTCTCACGAATGGCGGCCTCGGTCCAGGCGGACTGCAGCACCTCGACGGCGCAGCCCTCGACGGGCGTCTGGAGCCAGGTCAGGTCCATCGCCTGCAAGGGCGTGTTGGCAACGATCTGGTGGAACCACCACGCGCGTTTGCCGACACCTTCCGGGTTCTGCGAGTCGAGCCCGTCACGCTCCATCGACTGGGTGAGACTGCGCGGAAGGTCGACGGCGAGCACGCCCTGGCTGGGCAGGAGGTGCGCGTGCAGGCGTTCCGTCATCCGTACGCCGTACTGCGATCCCGGCAACCGGGCGAGCAGTCGCGCGGCCACCCGCCGTACCTCACGGGAACGGTCGTCGAGCGCGGACTCCAGGAACTCCTCGTCCGGTCGCGTGAGGTTGTCCGCGAGCAGTCCGAGGAAATCGGCTCGAGTGGCGGCGGATTCGGTTGGCCAGACCTCTTTGAGCGCCTCCCGTGCGGCGGCGGGATCTTGGGTGCGGGTGGCGCGCAACCAGGTACGGCGCTGGATCGCGTTGCCGTGCGTCCACAACTCCGGGTCGTTGCTCTCAGCAACTCCTGCATGCAGGAATCGCCACTCGGGGTTGAGATCCGCGAGCCAGCGCGCACGGCGACCAGAGGCGGCGATGACGAGCGGACGGTACTCCGCACGATTGCGCGCGTAGTCCGCCAACGCCGGCAAGTGCTCGGGCGGAACGCCCCAGCCGTGCGCGTCCGCCGTACGCAACCACTCGCCCAGCGCGGACGTCTGGAACCCGCCCAGCATCGCGGCCAACCGCCGAACCGCGTTCGCCCGCGGCAACGGCCGATCCTCGCCGGGCGCAGCTGGAAGTGGCTCGAGATCGTGCAGCGGCTTGCGTCCGGCCCGCTTGTAGACGGTTGCCAGCGCAGCAGCGTCGAGCAGGTTGCCGTCGCCGAGGCGCTCCTGGATGTGCTCGGGCAGTTCGTCGAAGTGCGGCGGCCGCCGATCGGTCCCGAGCAGCGCCGAACTAACCAGCCCGTCCCAGCCCTTCACAAGATCACCGGCCGATCGCCGTGCCAGCAGGTCATCGGGCGGAGGCCGGCGCGGTTCCACTCACCGGCGACGGTGAGCGGGTCGCCCGCCGAGACCGCGAGCAGCTTCAACGCATCCCAGCCCGGCAGGATCTCCAGCCCGTCTCCGGCCTCGTCCACCAGTGCCCAGCCGTCGCCGTGGCGCGCGGGTCGTACGTCCTGCAGCACCAGCGGCCAGCGTTCGTTCCACGGGTCGGCCGCGAGCGATTCGACGTACGACGCCAACGCCTGGCGGACCGTGAGTCCGGCGGGACGTGGTGCGGGCAGGCGTGGATCGGTCTGAGTCAGGAGGGCGCGCATCGGCAGAGCACCCGGATAGAACGAGAGCGCGCCGGGGACGTACTCACCGGGGCGAGCCGGGAGCGGGTCCAACGGGCGCCCAGCGGCCGCGAACGTGAGGATCAGCCCGATCCGGCCAGTCGTTGCCCCGCGCAACCACACGCGGCGGACCGTGAGGCGGTCGTCCGGTTCGATCACGCGGCCGAGTACGAGCCAGTCGTCCTCGACCTTCTCGCCTTCGTCTCGTACGCGGGCCGTCTCGGTCGTCCAGCCGATCCGGCTCTGCACCGTGTCGGCAAGCGACGGCGGGAGCTCCGCGAGACGCCCGTGCGCCGCGACGACCAGGTGGACGAGGGACAACTCTTCGAGCAGTTCACCTGGCCAGCCGTGACCACGTCCGACCACACCCGCTGCCCGACGTACCGCTCCTGCGACTCCCGGTGCCTGGGCGTCGACCATCCGCGCTGCGAGGCGGCTCAGCTCGGTATATGCCCGCTGATCGAATCCGCCGAGGCCCTGCCGCACCTGATCGTCCAGCCAACCGGCCAATTCGGCGAGCCCCGCCGACACCCGATCTGCGCGCCGGGCAGCCCGCTCCTGCGCCGCGATCGGATCGGCAACCTCCCCGGGCTTCCGCTCCGGCCGCTCAGCCCGCTCGGCGCGCTGGTCGACCCAGCTCTTCACCCAGTCCGGCTCATCCGCCGGCGAGACCTCGCGCTTCGCCAACAACAACAGCAGGCCGAGCGCGTGCTTGCACGGGAACTTCCGCGACGGGCAAGAGCATTTGTACGCCGGGCCGCCGAGATCCACGACCGTCTGGTAGGGCTGCTTCCCGCTGCCCTGGCACAAGCCCCAGACCGCACGATCCGTCGCCCCGGCGCCCGACCACTTCTCTCCTCGGGCCAACCCCTGCCCAGCCTTCGCGGACGCAGGATCAGGCGCCAGCCCCACCACCTGCTCCACGTCCCACAACCCCACACCACTCCTTCACCACGCCCTACCCCGAAGCATGCCACCCCACACCGACACCCCAAGCCCCACCGCCCCACGCCGCCCCCACCCGCGCCGCCGCCCGGGCCGGGTGCCCGCTCGTCAACTCGTGGATTCGGGCTGCGGCCGGTCCCGTCCCAACCACCGCATTTGGCTGGTCAACCCACAAGATGAGGGGTTCTGGACCCTCAATGCGGGTGTGGAACCCCGCATTTGGTGGGTCAGCCAGGCAAATTGGTGGGTCAGCCAGCCAAATGGGGGTCAGCCGAAGGGTTGGCGGTTGGGGTGTTCGTCGGGGTAGCCGTTGCCGGAGGCGGCCGCCTCGTGGGTGGCTGGTGCGTGGGTCGGTGGGTGGATCTGATGCCCCGAGGCGCGGGTGGGTGGGGGTGGGGTGTTGGAGAGGTTGTTGCGGACTGTGGTCAGGAGGCGGTGTTCGACGGCTTCCAGTTCGGCTATTCGGGTGCGGATTTCCTGTTCTTCGGCGCGGGCCTCGGACAGCAGCTCGTCCGCCTCGGCCTGGGCGGTTTCGCGGAGGTGGTCGGCGGTGCGTTGGCTGGCGCTGAGGACGCTCAGCTCGTACCGGCGGAGTTCGTCGACCAGCTCGCCCGCGGGGCGCTGGGCATCGAGGATTGCCGCGGCCGGCTGCGGGATCTCGGCGTCGGGGAGAGTGCTCTCCAGGTCGGCGATCTGCTGGTCCACGCGGGTGAACAGGTCCGCGACGTCGGTCCGCATCTGGCGGATCGTGTTCGCGGCGGCCTGGACCCGTTCGCCGGCCTCCCGCTCGCGTTCACGCGCCGTACGCTCCGCCGACGTGATCACGTCGAGCGCAACCACCGCAGCCCGCTCAGCGGGATCGTCAGGAACGGTTTCACGCTCAGTTGGTTCAGTCTCCGACGGGCGTATTGCGACGGTTTGGCGGAGGGGGACTTCGCGGATGAACAGGACCGCCAGGAAGCTCACCACAGCGGCGCCGGCGGCGATCACGAAGATGCGGCCGGTTGCGTCGCCGTACGCGTGCCGCACGATCTCCTGGATCGGCCCCGGCAGCGCGTTCACGTCCAGCAAACTCCCCGAACCACCCTGCGCCGCAGCCGCCGCCCCCGGACCGAGCTCGCGCAGGTGCTCCGTAATCAGAGTGGTCACCCGCGTCGCCAGGATCGCCCCCAGCACCGACACGCCAACCGCACCACCAAGGCTGCGGAAGAACGTGACCGACGCACCAGCGGCCCCGACCTCGCTGACGTCCACGGTGTTCTGCACCGCGAGCACCAGGTTCTGCATCGTCATGCCCATGCCGATGCCCATGGCAAGCATCCCGAGCCCGACATACCAGTACGGCGACGTGTAGTCGATCGTGCCGAGCAACCCGAGCCCCGCGGTCAGGAACAACGCGCCGATCACCAGGTACCGCTTCCACTTCCCGAACCGGGTGATCAACTGCCCCGACCCCACCGATCCGAGGAACGACCCGAACATCATCGGGATGGTCAGCAACCCGGCCTCGGTCGCGCTGTACCCGCGGGCCACCTGGAAGTACTGCCCCAGGAACACCGCGCTCCCGAACATCCCCATCCCGACCGCCACGCTCGCGAGGATCGCCAGCGCCGTCGTCCGTTCCCGTACGACGCGCATCGGTACGAGCGGCTCGGCCGCGTGCGTCTCGACCACCACGGCCAGGATCGCGAGTACCGCCGTACCGCCCAGATAGGCGCCGGTCTGCCACGACCACCACGGGAAGTGCTCGCCCGCGAACGAGACCCAGATCAGCGGCAGGCTGGCCGCGCCCGCAATCAGGATCGCGCCGAGGTAGTCCATCTTGACCTTGCGCTTCACGACCGGCAGGTGCAGGAACCGCTGCAGGACGATCAGCGACAGTACGGCGAGCGGCACGCACACGTAGAAACACCACCGCCAGCCGAGCCACGAGGTGTCGACGATGACGCCGCCGACCAGCGGACCGCTGACGGTCGCGAGCGCCATCACGGCGCCCATGTACCCGGAGTACCTCCCCCGCGACCGTGGCGGGATCGCGGCGCCGATGATCGCCTGCGCGAGCGCCATCAGCCCGCCCATCGCGATCCCCTGCAGGACCCGCGAGCCGATCAGGAACGGCACGTTGTGCGAGGCGCCGGCCAGCACGGAGCCGGTGACGAACATGATGATCGCGAGCTGCACGAGCAGCTTCTTGCTCATCAGGTCGGACAGCTTGCCCCAGACCGGCGTGGACACGGTCATCGCGAGCAGGCTGGCGGTGACCACCCAGGTGTACTGCGTCTGGGTGCCTTCGAGGTCCGCGATGATCGTCGGCAGCGCGTTGCTGACGATCGTCGAACTGAGGACCGCGGTGAAGAGCGCGGCGAGCAGCCCGGCGAGGATCTCCAGGATCTCGCGGTGGGTGAGTTCGACGTCTCCGGCCGGTGGGGTGGCCGGCGGTGGTACGGACGGCGCGGGGTCGGGGTCGCCGGCGGCGTACCGCGAGCGGTACCGGGACGGCGTGGAGCCGGCAGGTGTGGCCGGCGAGGCCTGGGTGGCAGACATCAGCTTCCGTTTCGTACGGCGGGAACGCGACGACCGGAGCAGCAGGGTGTGCTGCTCCGAGGCGGAAACGGCCGGCGATGCCCTCACCCGACCTGACTATTTGGTTGCAACTACCAACTTTAATCCCGCACCGTCAGCACCCGTTCACCGGGAGCCATCAAACGCCGGTTCGGCGCATTATGAGACGGAGCCTCCTCGGAACGCGATTTCCAACGTACGATCCCGTGCTTGTTGAGTAATCAACACCCGGCCTCCGGCGGAGCTGTCAGGGCCCGCCGGAGGTCCTCACGAGAATGCAGCCACCAGTACGTCGACGCACTCGGCGGTTGGCCCCGGTCCGACGACCAGTTGCCCCGGGGCGCTCAGCGGCGGCGCGAACGGCCCCATCCAGAGCGCACCCTCGGCGGCCTCGCACGCCGTGCCGTAGACGACCGTCCAGGCAGGCGAACCGGTCGACATCTCGACGATCGCGGCCTCGAGATCGTCCGCCGGCCGGCCCATCCTCGGCTTGAAACCGGCTGCCCGGCAGGCGGCGGTCAACTCATCCCGCAACCACTGGTCGGACGGGAGCCGCAGCGGCAGGTCCGCCAGGTCGACCAGCTTGACGCCGTCGTCGGCTCGGTAGGACGAAGGGAGCAGGACGGACAGCGGATCGCGCCAGAGCTCGATCACCCGCAGATCGGCGGCGGCCACGTCACCGCGGACAAACGCGAAGTCCAACTCGCCGGCCCGCAACGCCGTGAGGTACTCAGCGGTGGAGCCCGAGGTGAGTCGGAGGTCGAGATCGGGCGTCTGGGCTCGCAGTGCCGCGAGCCCACGCTCCAGCCGGTCCCGGAGCCCCGGCGCTGTACCGATCCGCAGTACGCCGGAACGTCCGGAGGCAAGCTCCGCGGCCACCTCACCGGCCCGATCCGCAGCGGACAGGACGGCGCGTGCCTCGCGCAGCATCCGCTCCCCGTCGCCTGTCAGTCGGACGTGCCGTGAGGACCGGTCGAGGAGCTGCAGACCGAGTTCGCGTTCGAGCCGGGCGATCTGCTGGCTGACGGCCGGCTGCACGATGTTGAGCCGCTCGGCCGCGCGGCCGAAGTGCAGTTCCTCGGCGACGGTCACGAAGTACCGCAGCTGCCGCAGCTCCATCGGACACCTCCGGCGATCACGATTCCTTATCGCTGCACAGCGTAACTGCGTCTGGGTCGGCGGCCTCCGGAACCGTTGACTGGTGGACATGAGGATCGGATTGTGGATCGACGAAGAGGGCCAGACCATCGACGAGATCGGTGCCGCCGCGAAGGCCGCCGAGGACGCCGGCATCGACCGGATCTGGTTCAGCCAGCGGCTCGGGTGGGACGCGCTGACGCTGATCGCGGGCGTCGCGCCGTACACCTCGACCATCGGGTACGCCGTCGGCGTCGTGCCGGTGTACCCGCGGCATCCGCTGGCGCTCGCGGCGCAGGCGCTCAGCGTCCAGGTGCTGACCGGCAACCGGTTGACGCTCGGGGTCGGTTCGAGCCACCCGCACATGGTCGAAGGCATGCTCGGCCTGCCGATGGACCGCCCGGCGGCCTACGTCCGCGAGTACGTCGAGGCGCTCGGCCCGCTGCTGGCCGGTGAGCCGACCGACTACGTGGGCGAGCGGCTGACCGCCCGCGGACAGGTCGACATCGCCGGCGCGGATACGCCCGAGCTCATCCTGGCCGCTCTCGGTCCGCGGATGCTGAAGACCGCCGGCGAACTGGCCGCCGGTACGACGACCAGCTGGGCGGGTCCTGAGGTGATCGAGAACTACATCCGCCCCACGATCGATCAAGCCGCGACCGCAGCGGGACGGCCCGAGCCACAGGTGATCGCGGGCGTCTGCGTCGCGGTCACGGACGACCCGGACGCGACCCGGCAGTGGATCCACGACCAGTTCGGGGCAGCCGGCGACATGCCGTCGTACCGGGCCGTGCTGGATCGCGGCGGCAAGGCAGGCCCGGAGGACACTGCAGTCCTTGGTGACGAGAAGACGGTGGCCAAGGAACTGCAGCGGTTCGCGGACGCCGGTACGACGGAGTTCCTGGTCTGCCCGGTCGGGACGGACGCGGAACGAGCGCGCACGATCCAGTTCGCGCACGACTACGTTTGAGTCAGTGTCAGGGTGATGCTGCCGCTCACGCGGTGGTTGGATCCTGAGCACCCGCTGTCTGGCTCTTACGTTCGGTGTCGCCTTCGGGCTGACGG
>NZ_SGXJ01000007.1 GCF_004216905.1 Kribbella sp. VKM Ac-2569 | reverse complement strand
CCGTCAGCCCGAAGGCGACACCGAACGTAAGAGCCAGACAGCGGGTGCTCAGGATCCAACCACCGCGTGAGCGGCAGCATCACCCTGACACTGACGCGAACGTAGCCGACCACGGCGCGGGTTCTTGCAGCAGTGGGGTGTTGTGGTGAGACTGACCCCCATGGAGGAGGGGGATCGCGCGTGGTGACGACGATCGGAGTAGTGGGACCGTCGGACCTGGTCACCTCCACCTGCCGGATCATCAAAGGACTGCGTGGCGTCGAGGTGGTCCCGCTCCGGTACCGCCGGGAGACCGACACCCCCAAGGTGATGGCCGACGCGCCGGGCAGCGTCGACGCGTGGCTGTTCACAGGCGTCGTCCCGTACCAGATCGCCGCGGCGCAGGACCTGCTGGACCGTCCGGCCGCACACGTCGAGTACACCGGCGCGACGCTGATGCGCGCCCTGGTCCAACTGCTCCGCGACGGGCACGACGTGACGTCGCTCAGCATCGACGTACTCGACGAGGCCGACGTCCGGGAGACGTTCGACGAGGTCGGACTCCCGATGCGCGGTGTCCGCGTGCTGCCGTACCGGCCCGGCCTGAGCCTCGACGAGATCGTCGCGTTCCATCACGAGGCCGGCGCGACCGTCGCGATCACCTGTCTGCGGTCGGCGTACGAGAAACTCCGGACCGAGCAGACCACGCTCCGCCTCGCCCCGTCGGTGCACTCGGTCCGTGCCGCGGTCAACAGACTGCTCCTGGTCCACGACGCTTTGCGCAGTGACGATGCGCAGATCGCGCTCGGCCTGGTGGAGATTTCTCCGGATGCAGAGAGCGCTCTCCAGCGCGAAGCCGGCTCTCTGGGCGGCAGCGTCATCCGGTACGACGACAAGCGCTGGCTCGTGATTGCGACCCGCGGACCGCTCGAACAAGCAACCGCGGCGTTCACCGAGCTCGGCATGCTGACCCGGCTGAAGGAGCAGTTTGGACCAGTCCGGATCGGGTTCGGCATCGGCGGGTCCGGGACCGAGACCGAGGCGCTGGCCCGCCGCGCGCTCGGCCGGGCGAAGACCGCCGGACGTACGGCGGCCGTCGTGTCGCTGCGCAACGACATCGATCTCGTGCTGGTCGGCGGCGCGCCGCCAAGGGCTCAGCAGCGCTCGAAACTGCAGCTGCTCGCGCAGCGCGCCGGCCTCTCGAAGGCGACGCTCGAACGGCTGCAGGAGCTTGTCCGCGCCACCCCGGAGGACGGTCTGACCACGCGCTCCGTGGCCGACTACCTCGGTATCCAGCCGCGGACTGCGCGCCGCGTCCTGAACCGCCTCGAGCGCGCCGGACTGGCGGATGCCACCGGCACCCAGCTCGGCACCGGCAGTGGCCGACCGCTTGTCGTTTATCGCGTTCATCTCTGATTAGTTCTCAACGGTTGACGTGCTGACGCACGTCCGGCTAATTTCAGCCATGACCGTAATTCGATGCGTACTGTCCCGGGAGGCCTTGTGGACAAGCGATTCGCACGGGGAATGATCGCTGCTTTGGTCAGCTGCGCAGGACTGGTGAGCGTTTCCGGACCAGCCCGCGCCACGATTCCGGTCGGGGCCGAAACTCCGACCGTCACCAGCCTCGGTCCGGCATCCGCCGTGACCTCGACCAGCGTCGCCGAGCAGGTCGGCGACCGGATCTGGACCATCACCTCCGGCGTCTCACCCGTCCAGGTCGGCGCGTTCGACCCGGTCGGCAAGACCGTCGACCGCAAGTTCTCCCTGCCGACCGGCGCCGGGGCGTGGGCCATGACCCACATCGGCACCGACCTGTACATCGGCCTCTACACACCCGGCGACGTCTACAAGGTCGACACGACCACCGGCACCGCGACCAAGGTCGCGCAGTTCGGCTCGTTCGTCTGGTCGATCGCCGCGACCCCGGACGGCAAGATCGTCGCCGGCACCTATCCCGACGGCGGGGTCCACGAGTACGACCCGGCCACGGGCGCCACCAAGTCGTACGGCGCCGCCATCGCCGGTGAGCAGTACGTCCGCAGCATCGCCGCCGACGCCACCACGATCTACGCCGGCGTCGGCACGAAGGCGCACCTGATCGCCATCGACCGCGCGACCGGCGACCGCCGCGACGTGCTGCCCGCCAAGTACGCGGACCGCACGTTCGTCGCCACCCTCGCCCTCGATGGGACGAAGCTCGCCGCGGGCCTCTCTCCCACCGGCACGATGCTCGTCTTCGACACCGCGGATCTGAGCAACCCGATCGAGGTGCAGACGCCCGGCGGCGACCAGTACGTCACCGCGATCACCCTCAGCGGTGACGACATCTACCTCGGCACCCGCCCGTCCGGAACCCTCTACCGGTACCGCGACAACGCGCTGACGCGCCTCGGTTCGCCGTACGACGGTGCCTACTTCAACCGGATCTTCGTCGAGGGTTCGACGAGCGGCACCATACGAGCCGAGCTGACAAGCCAGGTCGTCGACTTCGACGAGGCGAGTGGCACCTTCACCGGCACCGATCTCGGCCAGGCCGGTCTGCCACCCGCGCCCGAACAGGTGATGGCGCTCGCCGCCACGCCGTCGTCCGTCCTGGTCAGCGGCAAGGCCGGCGTCCAGGTCCACGATCTCGCCGCCGGCACGAGCACCCGCACGTTCCTGCCCGGCGAGGCGAAGACGATGACGCCGGTCGGAAAGGACGTGTACCTGGGCGTCTACACACTGGCTCGCCTCTGGCAGATGAAGCCCGACGGCACCGACCTGCACGAACTCGGCCAGATCGGCAACGAGCAGACCCGCCCGACCGACGCCGCGTACGACGACCGCTCACAGACGTGGCTGCTCTCCACCGAGCCCGACTACGGCAAGTACGACGGAACGCTCGTCGAACAGCACCTGGACAGCGGCGACCGCGAAGTGCACCGCGGCGTCGTACCACACCAGTCGGTCCGCTCCGTGACGACTGCCGACGGCATCGCGTTCCTCGGCGGCGCGACCCGGAACAGCCTCGGTACCGACCCGATCTTGCCCGAAGCAACCGTCGTGGCGTTCGACCTGCGCCGCAACAAGGTGCTGTGGGAGACTGCCCCGTTGTCCGGAGCGCAGACCTACAGCGATCTCGTGCTCTACCGCGGCCGACTGTATGCGACCACCGACGACGGCCGCCTCGCCGTCCTCGATCCGCAGACCGGCACGCTCGTCACGAGCGTGACGCTCGGCACCGGTCAGAGCCGGCTGACGATCGCCCGCTCCGGCCTCTACGGCACCGACAACAAGCGCGTCTTCAAGATCACGCCGAACCCCACCGGCGCCCCGACCGTGAGCACCGTGGTCGACGGCCTGGGCGCGCAGATCTACAGCTACCCGTTGATCACCACGTCGTACGACGGGAACGCGCTGTACACGATCAAGGGCCGCGATCTCGTCCGCATCGGAGGGCTCGGATGATCATCTCCCGCCGTACCGCTCTCGCCGGAGCGTTGGCGACCGGCGCGCTCACTGCACTCCCTACGACTGCCTACGCGGAGGACGGACCCATCGACGGCTCCACGCTGCCCACGTCCGGTCCCGCGGTCGTCACGGCCGCCGTTGTCGCGATGGCGGTGCACGACGGCCACGCCTACGTGATCAGCCGCGGCATCGTGCCGCCCCGCCTGACCGAGGTCGACCTGACCACCCGCCGCGTGACCAGGACGGTCGAGCTGCCGACCGGCGAAGGCGGCTGGGGAATCACGGTTGCCGCAGGCAAGGTCTACTGCGGGCTCTATCCGACTGCCGACGTCTACTGCTTCGACCCGGCCGACGGATCCGTGACCCACGTAAGAGCACTGGCCGGCCCCGGCGGCTTCGTCTGGGACATGACAACGGCCCCCGACGGCCAGGTGTTCGCAGTCAGCTACCCGAACGGCGCCGTCTGGCAGATCGATCCCGCGACGAACACAGCCACTCAGCTCGGCGCACCGGTCGCCGGGGCGCAGTACGGGCGCTACGTCGGGGCCGCGGGCAACTACGTGTACGCCGGGATCTACACGCCGTCGCAGTTGGTCGGGTACGACCGGAGTACCGGGGTCTTCCGCGACTTCACGCCCGAGGCATCCCGCGGGCAGAACTTCGGCCCGTTCGCCGACGCCGGCGACCGGATCTACGTGGGCAGCAGCCGGGCGTTGCTGAAGATGGCACTCGACGGCAGCGACGTACGGGCTGTGCCGTTGCCCGAGGGCCAGTCGAGCGTCGACGCGATCACAGTGGCCGCGGACGGCACGGCGTACCTGACCACCCGGACGTCAGGGACGGTCTGGTCGTGCGGACCGGAGGACACCAGCCTCACCGAGGTAGCGACGCCGGCGCCGTCGGACGAGCATCGCCGGCTCGTGATGCTCGACGGGAGCACGCTGCTCGGCTCGACCGGGTCCGGCGTGCTGTGGTGGCTCGACGTCGGAACAGGTGAGTTCGAGCTGCTCGATCTCGTCGACGCCGGGTTCACGCCCGCGCCGGACAAGCCGCAGTCGATCGTGATCGGCGACCCGCATGTGTACGTCGGTGGTCACTGGGTCGTCACCGAACACGCGATCGACACCGGCATCACCCGCCGGCTCCGGGTCGCCGGTGAGGCCAAGACGCTGAACTGGGTCCGTGGCGAGCTGTACTCCGCGCTGTATCCGAGCACCGAGGTGGTCCGGATCAACCCGCGGACCAAGGAGGTCCACAGCTTCGGCCAGATCCTTCACGAGCAGATCCGGCCGTGGCAGGCCGCGTACGACCCGAAGTCGAAGCTGCTGGCCATCGCGTCCGCACCAGGCACCGGGAAGCTGACCGGCGCCCTCACCCTGCTCGACATACGCACCGGCGAACTCGACGTGCACTACGGCGTTCTCCCCGACCAGGGCGTGCTGTCGGTGTCGATCGTCGACGGCATCGCGTACCTCGGCGGGGACGTGGTCGGCGGCGGTGGCATCCCGCCGACGCGCACCTCGGCGGCGATCGCGGCGTTCGACCTGTGCCGCCGCGAACTGCTCTGGACCGCCGAGCCACTCGCCGGAGAGCGCTCTATCCAGAGCGTCGCCGTTCACGAAGGGATCCTGTACGGCGTCCTGAAGCGCACCAGCGGCGGCTGGTTCACGTACGACCTGCGCACACGCGCCGTCGTCCGCGGCGCGAACAAGCTGTCCGGGTACGGCCAGATCCACACTGACCGGACCGGCGTCTACTGTGAAACGAACTTCGGCGGGAACCTGTACCAGCTGGGGCCGGGCCTCAGCACGGCGAAGCTGCTCGTGAACAAGCTGGGCGACGGGTGGTACACCGTGCCGCAACTGACCCCGGTCCCCGGCGCCGAGCACTCCGTCTGGGGTCTCGCCGACCGCGATCTCGTCCAGTTGCCGTTGCCGTAAGCAAATACCGGAGGATTGCTCGATGGAGAACAGTCAGCTCGCCCGCGACGGTGGTACGCCGGTGCGCACGGACCCGCTGCCGTCGGTGATGAACGCCAGCGGCCGGCGCTTCGGCGACGACGAGATCAAGGCGGTCGAGCGGGTGCTGCGCAGCGGCATGCTCTCGGCGACTTGGGGAACGGAGGTTCCCGCGCTCGAGCTGGAGTTCGCGTCCCTGCTCGGCGCCGGGCACGCGGTCGCCTGCAGTTCGGGAACGGCGGCGCTGCACCTGGCGGTCGCCGCTGTGAACCCGGATCCCGGCGACGAGATCATCACCACGCCCATCAGCGACATGGGCACAGTGTTCCCGATCATGATGCAGAACGCCGTTCCGGTGTTCGCGGACGTCGACCCGATCACGGGAAACCTGACGCCCGAGACCGTGGCGGCCGCGATCACACCGCGCACGAAGGCCGTGATCGTCGTGCACCTGTTCGGAAAGCCTGCCGCCGTCCGGGAGTTGCGCGAGCTCTGTGACCA
Organism: Kribbella sp. VKM Ac-2569; assembly: GCF_004216905.1. GTDB lineage: Bacteria > Actinomycetota > Actinomycetes > Propionibacteriales > Kribbellaceae > Kribbella. Next base: position 403,639 of record NZ_SGXJ01000007.1, on the reverse strand, counting down.
GCACGGGATCCTGCTGATCGAGGACTGCGCGCAGGCGTATCTCGCGCCGGTCGGCGACACGTTCGCCGGCCGGATCGGGCACATCGGCTGCTTCAGCCTGCAGCAGACCAAGCACATCAGCGCCGGCGACGGCGGTCTCGCGGTCACCGACGACGCGCAGCACGCCCGCCGGATGCGGCTGTTCGCCGACAAGGGCTGGCCGCGGGACACCGACGAGCGGACCTATCTGTTCCTCGCACTCAACTACCGCATGACCGAACTCGTCGCCTCGGTCACGCGAGCGCAGCTCAACCGGCTACGCGGCGTCGTACAAGATCGTCGTACGGCGGCACTCCGGGCGACGGCCGGGATCGCCGACCTGGCCGGAGTCACGCCTCCGCCTGACGGGCAGAACCACGTGTACTGGCAGTACCCACTGATCATCTCCGAGGCGGCCGGCGACATGCGCGAATGGGCCGCGGCGCTGACCGCCGAGGGCGTCCCGGCGAACGGCGGGTACCTGACCAGCCCGCTGTACGCCGCACCTGCCGTCCGCGAGCGGATCACGTACGGTCAGTCCGGGTTCCCGCTGCAGGACGTCTCGTACCCGGCCGGCCTGTGCCCGAACGCCGAGGAACTCATCGACCGCAAGCTGCTCGTCCTCGGCTGGAACGAGAACTACACCGAATCCGACGTCGACGACATCGTCACCGCAATCCGCAAGGTCCACCAAGCCCTGTCCCGGAAGGCATCATGACCGATACTCCCCTGCTGCTCGACTGCGACATTCTGGTCGGGCACGACGTGACGACGGGGCGCTGGGGGCGACCCGAGAACGTCGCGAAGGTCTTCGCGGAGAGCGGTATCTCGGGCGGAGTCGTATCCGGGCTGCGGGCGGTGCACTTCGACGTACCGTCCGGGAACGACGAGGCGCGGCAGGTTGCTGATGGCAACGGCTGGACGACGTGCCCGGTGCTCGACCTGCGTGATCCGCTCGGCGCGGAGAAAGAACTGGAGCGTCAGCTGGCCAGTGACATGCCGCCGCGGGCGATCCGGCTGGCGCCGACCGCGCAGAGCGTCGAGCCGACGTACCCTTCCTTCGAGCACGTCGCGCAACTGCTCGTCGACGCCGGGCTGACGATCTTCGTCGAGGGCGACGTTCGCAAGGTCGGCCCGGCGCTGCGCGGGCTCGGCGCGCGCGTGGTGTTCCTCGACACGCACTTCTACTACCTCGGCGACTTCGTGCTGCTGGCCCGGTCCGAGCCCGGGTTCCACACGTCGACCCGGATGCTCACCGGACCGGACTCGCTGGAGATCGTGGCCGCGGAGGTCGGCGCCGAGCGGCTCGTGCTCGGCTGCCGGACGCCGTTCCACGAGACCCGCTCAGTGATCCGACGGTTGCTCTCGTCCAAGCTCAGCCCGGACGAGATCGCCCAGGCCGGAAGCCGCAGTCTCACGACCCTGCTGGAGCCCGCATGCTGATCGACGTACATGCCCACTGGGGACCGTGGTTCTTCTCGATGGACGTCGCGAGCATCGACACCAACATCGACGGCCTCGACCGGTTCGGCATCGACCTCCAACTGGTCTCCGCGATCGAGGCCATCGTGTACGACGCTCCGCTCGGCAACCGCTCTCTCGCGAAGCAACTCCCGGCCGATCCGCGGCTGCGCGGGATGATCGTCGTCGACCCGCGCCGCCTCGACGAGGCCCGAACCGATCTCGACGAGCTGCTCGCCGGGGACGGGCGGACGCGGTGGGTCGGCGCCAAGATCCACACCGAGTACAGCCGGACGCCGATGACCTCGCCCGCGATGCAGGCCGCGATCGAGCTCACGACCGAGTACGGGCTGCCCACTCTCGTCCACACCTGGGGCGACACCGTCGTCGATCTCGCCGACGTCGCCGCCCGGGTCCCGGGGGCGCAGGTGCTCGCCGGTCACATGGGCGCGAACGGCTGGCCCCGGGTCCCCGAGGCGGCGGACCGCTGCGACCGGATCTGGTTCGAGCCGTGCTGGTCCGCACCCGAGGCCAACCGGATCCGCTGGATCCTGGACCGGATCGACCCCGGCCGGATGATGTTCGGCACCGACGCCACGCTCATCGACCCCTCGATCGCGCTCGGCGCTCTCGAGGCCGCCGACCTCACCCCCGACGAACACGACGCCGTGACCCACCGCAACGCCATCGCCCTCTTCAGCCTCTGACTCCGCCGGCGACGAACACCAGGATGTCGTGTTCGGGGCCGCGGACCTCGGGCTCCTGCCAGCCGAGATGGCGGTAGAACGCAATCGCGTCGTGGTTCTGGTTCCACGCGAGGAGCCACGCGCGGTGGTTGTCGCGCGTGGCGCTCTCGAGGAGACGCCGGGCCAGGCCGGTACCGCGAGCGTGCTGGCGTACGCCGAGTTCGTCCACCTCATACGCGCCGATCAGCAGCTCCTCGACCTGCTCGCTGCCGATCCGGTCGAGGACGCTCCCGTACGACCGGTCGGTCCGGAACGGCGCCGGCGTCGTCCACCCGGTCAGGAACCCGGCGATCCGCCCGTCCTCCGACCGCTCGATCCACGCCTGGAACCCGTCCCGCTCCGCGTCGGTCTCGAGCCGTTTCCGGAACGCGGTCCCGGTCTCCTCGGGATCGCGGTGCTCGAACGGCGGCGCCGTGAACACCTCGACGTACGCCGTGGTCAGTTCGTCCGCGATCTCCAGAATGTCCCGCCCATGCGTCTGCACCGCTCCAACCTATCGATGGAGCGGTCCGACCTGCTGGTGTTGCTGCTGGTGCCTCAGGCTCAGTTGGTCGCCGCCGACTGGAGATCCGAGGGAGCGCCCTCCGAGCCGCCCGCCGGTGCCCCGGCAGCGGACCTCGTAGCGGCGCTCGTGCCGGGCGGGCCCGGCGTCGCCGCGATCGTCTCCAGTTCGGCGCGGAACTGCGGAAGCATCCAGCGCAGCGGCTGGTCCAGAACCCGTGCGATGGCCGCCTCGTCGACCTTCAGCAGGCCGCCGATCCGGGCGAGCGCGTCCGGCTCGTCGGTGGCGGCGTACAGCAGATGGACGACCTCGTGCCGGTGCGCGAACACGGCGAGCGCCGCGGCCGCGAGGCCGGCGTCGATCTCAGGCGGACTCGTGATTTCCCCGTTGACTGTCACGTCATCCTCAACCCGTCAGGAGGCCGATCGGTTACGTGTCAGTCTTTACAGTTGCCCAAATCTCGAAGGCGCATTGTCAACTCCCTAGCGGAACGGGACGGTGAGCCAAGGGCTCTGCTCGTAGCTGAGGAGACGCTCGTGGATGTCGCGGGCGTCGGTGTACCAGCTGCCGAAGCTGTCTTCGTCGAAGTGGAGGCAGCGGCCGAGCAGGTAGCCGACGCCGAACTCCTCCCATGAGGTGTAGCGGCGCTGGGCCTCCTGGCTGAGCTCGCGGAGGGCATCGAACATCTCGGCCTGGGTGCAGAAGCGGGTGCTCCGGCCCCAGCGGGCCATCGCGGAGGCGCGGCCCAGGTCCCACGCGGCGGTTGAGCGTACGGAGCCGCCGGCGGGGAGCAGTCGGTCTTCGCGGAAGCGATCCTCGTAGTGGAGGATCCGGGTGATCAGGTGGCCGCGGGCCGCTACGACCGCATCGAGCCGGGGGTCCGCGCCCGGATGAGCGGGAGCGCCGGACTGCGCAACGTACTGGCGGAACGCTGACTCGTCGTACTGGCGCCACTGGGCGGCGTCGGCCGGTCCACCGACGTGGTCGGCCAGCAGGTTACGGGTGTGCAGTACGTCGTCCCAGGAGGACGAGCCGACGTCGCGGTCGAGCAGGCGCCGCTCGATCTGCAACCAATCGTCGCGGACCTTGACGTCCCACCACTTCTCCACCAGCGCGAGCTCCGCGCTGTAGCCGTTGCCATGGTGCTCCGTGGTGTTCCAGGCGTAGCCGTTCGTGGCGCAGAGCTGCGCGCCGCAGGCCAGGCCGTGCAGGAGAGAGCCGGGCTCGGTGGCGTTGCTCTGACGGGTGATGATGCGGCCCGAGAAATAGCCCGGCTCCCAGTACTCGTCATGCAGCTGGAGCATCATCCGGAGCATCTTGTCGCCGAGTTGCAAGGCGTTCTGACACGGCGTCTCCGGGTTGACCAGCAGGACGTCGACGTCGCTGAGCATCTCGACCAGGCCGCGCAGCGTGGTGAACTCGTACACAACCTTCGGATGTGGGCGAGGCAGCACGTCCACGGTGTAGACGGACAGCGCCCGTAGTCCGTCGCTCAACTCGGCGATGATCGGCTGCCGCTTCGCCGGATCCTGGTCGGCGTGTGTGATCGCCACGAGGTGGTAGACACCGGCGGTCGCGAGAATCGACAGGTAACCGGAGGCGTCCGGGTCGTCCTTGTCCCGGTAGAGAAGTCTCTCGACCGGCGTCGGCGGTACCCAGTGGCCGTCCGGCGGCTCTTCGATCTTCGGGATCACCTCGTCGTGGTCATCCGCATCGCCGACGGTATACCCGAGATCGACCAGGTCGTTGACGACGTCGAAGTCGTCGAAGGAGCCGGGGCTGATGTCCCTCCTGAACATCTCGCAAAGATATGTGGTGCAGCAGGTCAGCTGGGCAGCCAGGACACCTTGCCGAGCAGGTACGTCGCCCCGATCAGGGCGGCCGTGTCGATCAGGGTGTGCGCGACGACGAGCGGCATGATGCGGCCCCACCGCCGGTACAGGTAGGTGAAGATCACGCCCATGATCACGTTTCCCGCGAACCCGCCGAGCCCCTGGTAGAGGTGGTACGAACCGCGCAGCAACGAGCTGGTCACGGTTGCCCGGCGTACCGACCAGCCGAGTTGGTCGAGCCGGTGGTTCAGGTACCCGAGCACGATGACTTCCTCGAGTACGGCGTTCTGCGCGGAGACCGCGATCAGGATCGGGATCCGCCACCAGTCGTCGGGCAGCTGCGACGGATCCACGGTCAGGTTCACGCCAGTCGAGTGTGCACCGATGTAGAACAGCAGCCCCGCTCCCCCGACGGCGGCCGCGATCGACGTACCGCGGCCGAGGTCGCGCATCCTGTCCCGCAGGTCGAACCCGATCGTCCGGAACGACTCCTTGCCCCGCGCGAGCAGGTGACCGACCAACGCGACAGGTACCAGGGCGGTGACCACCGCGAAGACCTGCCACGCCAGATCCAGCCACGGCCGGCCCGGCGCGCGCGAACCGACGATCACAGCGGTCTGCCCGCTGATCGGCTTCGCCGACGTCAGCACACCCGTGAACGAGATGATCGCCGCCACCCCGGACGCTCCGAGCGACAGCGCCAGCACCAGCCAGATCTCCCGCGAGAGCACCGACCGACTGACGCCAGAATCGACGGCCTCTGCCGGTGGGGACGGGTTGTCGGCGGGGGTCGTCATGGTTCAACTATCCCGCGTGGGACCACCCAGCAGGTCGAGCAGGTGGCTGAAGAGGTCGCCGGTGTCGGCCTGCAGTTCGTACTGCGACTGCACCTGGAGACCGTCGGAGAGCGCGATCAGCAGGGTCGCGATCGTTTCTGGGTCCGCCGATGCATTGAGGGTCCCGTCGGCCTGACGTGCGCGGACCGCATCGGCGAGGGCCGCGCGAATCCCGGCGTACCGCTCCACGAAGTACTCGTGAGAACCGTGTTCCGGGTCGCCGGCCTCGGCGGAGAACGTCGAGTACAACTGCACAAGGCCCGGCACCGACCCGTTGTGACGGACGATCGCCGTCAGATTGTCGATCGAATCGCCGGTCTCGAACCGGGCTGTGTCGGCCTCGTCACGGGCTCGCAGCACCGCCTCGAACAGCTGCTCCTTCGAGCCGAAGTAGTGCAGCATCCCGGCCTCGCTGAGCCCGGCCGCGGCGGCCAGCTCGCGCGTCGATGTCTTCCGGTACCCGTGCCGCGCGATCACCTCCAGCGCGGCCCGCAGGATCTCGGCGCGCTTGGCGACGCCCTTCGCGTACGGACCCCGGGAATTAGCCATGTTCAAAACCTAGCATCACTTGGTTTTCGCACGTACAGTCGTCGCCATGAACTTCGACGACCTGCTCGGCCGGCTCTCCCTCGAGGAGAAGGTCCGGATCCTCACCGGCCAGGATTTCTGGTCCACGCACCCGCTGCCCGCGATCGGGCTGCGTTCGATGGTGCTGTCCGACGGCCCGAGCGGCGTGCGGGGCGCGGTCTGGGACGAGCGCGACCCGTCGCTGAATCTCCCGTCGGCAACCGCTCTCTCGTCGTCCTGGGATGTCGGCATCGCCCATCGGTACGGCGTGGTGTCGGCGCTCGAGGCCCGCCGGAAGAACGTCGACGTGGTGCTCGGCCCGACGATCAACCTGCACCGTTCCCCGCTCGGTGGCCGGCACTTCGAGGCGTTCAGCGAGGACCCGGTCCTGACCGCGGACCTGGCCGCGGCGTACGTCGCCGGCGTGCAGGAGCTCGGCGTCGGCGCCACCCCGAAGCACTACGTGGCGAACGACTTCGAGACCGACCGCTTCACCGCGAACGTCGTGGTCGACGAGCGCACGCTGCGCGAGGTGTACCTGCTGGCCTTCGAGAAAGCGGTCACCGAGTCGAAGGCGTGGCTGGTGATGAGCGCCTACAACTCGATCAACGGCGCGACCGCGTCGGAGAACGACCTGCTCGAGACCCCGCTCAACACCGACTGGGGCTTCGACGGTGTAGTCGTCAGCGACTGGACCGCCGTACGCAGCCTGGAGAGCGCCAAGCACTCGCAGGACCTGGCGATGCCCGGTCCGGTCGGGGCCTGGGGTGATGCGCTCGTCGAGGCCGTCCGGTCCGGTGAGATCAAGGAGGACGCGATCGACCGCAAGGTCCGTCGCCTGCTCGCCCTCGCGGCCCGCGTCGGCGCCCTCGAAGGCTTCGAGAAGCCGGCCGACCCGCCGCAGGTCGACGGCGTCGCCTTCGCCCGTACGGCGGCTGCGGAAGGCACCGTCCTGCTCCGCAACGAGGGAGCGCTCCCCTGGCGTTCCGACGAATTGACGAAGGTCGTGGTCATCGGCCACAACGCCCGCGACGCGCGGACACAGGGCGGCGGGAGCGCGACGGTCATCCCAGAGAGCGTTGTCTCGCCACTCTCCGGACTGCGCTTGGCGCTCCCGAACGCAGAGATCACGTACTCCATCGGCGCGGTCGTCCAGGAAGGTGTCGCCGAGCTCCCGCCGGCCACGATGACCAACCCGCAGTCCGGCGAACCTGGCGCCCGCGTACGGTTCCTCGCCGCCGACGGGTCCGACCTGTTCGCCGAAGACCGTTTCTCCAGCGCGCTCGTGTACCTCGGCGGCAACGCGCCGATCGGCGAGTCGGCGGTCTTCGAGTTCCGCACCACCTGGACGCCGAGTGAGTCCGGCGCGATCCAACTCGGCTTCGCGTCGGTCGGCCGCGGCCGGATCTTTGCCGACGGCAAGCTCCTCCGCGAGGACGCCGCGGTCCCGGTCGGCAACGACCTGGGCGCCGCGCTGCTCTCCCCGCCGTCGATCTCCACGCCGCTCGAGGTCACCGCCGGAACGCCGATCGACGTACGCGTCGAGCTCGACCTGCCCAAGGTCGAGGGCGGCCTGAGCAACGCGCTGAGCATCACGGTCGGTGTCGAACCGAGCAACGACGATCCGCAGGCCCTGATCGACGAGGCCGTCGCCGCGGCCCGGGACGCCGACGTGGCGCTGGTTGTCGTCGGCACCAACTCGAAGGTCGAGTCCGAGGGGTACGACCGGACCTCGCTCGCGCTCCCGGGCCGGCAGGACGATCTGGTTCGCGCGGTCGCGGCCGCGAACCCGCGAACGGTCGTGGTCGTGAACGCGGGATCCCCGGTCCTCCTCCCCTGGCGAGACGACGTCGCCGCGGTACTGGCGACGTACTTCGGCGGCCAGCAGTACGGGGACGCGCTCTCCGACGTTCTCCTCGGCCGGACCGAGCCGGGCGGTCGCCTCCCGACCACCTGGCCGCGTGAGCAGGAGGACGTCCCGGTCATCAACGTGACCCCGGAAGACGGCGTCGTGCGGTACGACGAGGGCATCCACATCGGGTACCGCGCCTGGCTCAAGGCGGGCACCGAGCCGGCGTACGAGTTCGGTCACGGTCTCGGGTACACCACCTGGGAGCTCTCGAACCTGCGCGCGAACGACCCGTCGTCCGTCGCGCTGACCGTGCGCAACACCGGCGACCGCGCCGGCAAGCACGTCGTCCAGGTGTACGTGGAACGCTCGGAGAGCGCTCTCGACCGTCCCGTCCGCTGGCTCGCCGGTTTCGCCGTCGTACGCCTAGACGCGGGTCAGGCCCGCGAGATCACGGTCAGCCTGCACGCACATGCCTTCGAGCACTGGGACAACGAATGGGCGACGGAGCCCGGTGCCTTCACGATCCGAGCCGGCTCGTCGGTTTCGGACCTACCGCTCTCCACGGAGCTCGAGGTCCGTTAGCTGCCCGGCTGCACGAGCTCATCGGGGCTCGGGGCGGTTCGACGCCGGTCGCCGTACAACACGGCGGCCGGTGTCGGATTGCCAGTACAGGACTGATCGGCCGGAACGGCGACGTTCGAGCAAACCGGCGTCGGTCAGGACGCGCAGGTGGTCGGAGATGGTCGCGAGCGACAGGCCGGTGGTGGCCACGAGCAACGTTGTGCTGACCGGCTCGGCGGCCTCGACCAGGATGCGGGCGCGGTTGCGGCCGAGCAGCTGCACGAGCGGTTCGTCCGGCGTTTCCGTTGTCGCGAAGATCCCGGTTACGGGGTAGGTCAGCGCGAAGTGATCCGGCAACCGCCAGCTGACGTTCACGCGTTGGGTGTGCGCCGCGATGAACATCAGGTCGCGCCCACGTACGTCGGTCGCCGGGTAGTCCCAGCGGTTCACCTGGATCCGTCCGTCGCCGAGCCACCGGACATCGGGCCCGAGACCTCGCAGTACGCCGGACCACCCCTGCTCGCTGAGGCGCGACGTCCGCGACACGACGTCGGCCTGCAGCACCCGCAACCGCCGCGGCCAGTCCGGCTCGACCGTCGTCCGCCACACCCACCGCAGCAACCCCGCCGCCTCCGCGGCCAGCCCGGACGACGAGAGCAGGATCGATGGCAACGGCGTCCGTACGACGCAGAGGTCCGCGCGGATGTGGTCGTCGGAGAGCGACGTCAGGTACTCGAGTTCCTCCTCCAGCGTGAGGTCGGGCTCTAGCGGCGGCACGGTCAGGAAGTCCGCGACCCAGCTACGCCCGAAAGCGCTCTCCAGCAGCGCCGACGAGATCGGGCTCGCCGCCACCGCAGCCTGGAACGCGGCGCTGTGCGTGTCCTTCCACGGCCGGAACCACGGCTCGACCGGCGCACGCAGCAGCTTGAGCGCGGACACGGTCTCGGTGAGCTGCGACGTACCGAACCGTGCGTTCACGAGCGTGTCGGCATCGACCAGGAACTCGGACAACGTTTCGCCTCCATCCGAAACTGTAGGCGACGCGAGAACGGCGGTCGATGCTGCGGACCATGAGCACGTACCGGGCGATCTTCGCCAACCGGGAGTTCCGGAACCTCTGGATCAGCAGCGCGCTGGGCAACGCGTCGTCGACGATGACCAGCCTGACGCTCGCGATCCTGGTCGACGCCGCGACCGGATCCGCGTTACTCGCGGCGACCATCATGTTCGGACCGTCGCTCGCGCAGGTTCTCGGCGTTTCCACGCTGATGTCCGCGGCGGACACGGCCCGTCCCCGCCAGGTGCTCACGCTGCTCTCGGTTCTCTCGACCGTTGCGGTCGGCATCCAGGCAGCGTTCGGGCTCTCCGCCGGTCTGCGGCTCGTCCTGTCGCTCGCGGTCGCGTACGGGCTCTCGATCGGAGCCGGCGTCCGCTGGGGGCTGCTCGGCAAGGTCGTGCACTCCGACCAGTTCGTCCTCGGCCGGTCCGCGATGAACCTGTCGGTCGGCGCGATGCAGATCGCCGGCTTCGGCGTCGCGGGCGTCCTCCTGCAGGCGATCGCCCCGTCGACCGTGCTCTGGATCGCGACCGCCTGCGCCGCTCTCGCAGTACCGGTCATCCGCTTCGGCCTGCACGACCGCGCGCCGCGCCGGGTCGCGCGGACCGGCCTCGCCGAGACGTGGCGCGGCAACCGCTCTCTCCTTTCTCAGGCCCGCATACGTCCGCTGCTGCTCGCGCTCACGCTCCCGAACGGCTTGATCGTCGGCTGCGAGGCACTGTTCGTCCCGTACGCCGGTTCCCGCGCCGGCTGGTTGCTCGCGGCCGGCGCTGCCGGGATGATGACCGGCGATCTCGTGGTCGGACGTTTCCTGACGCCCAGAGGTCGCCGGATCGCGGGACAGGTTCTGCGGTTCGTACTGGCCGTACCGTTTCTCGGTTTCCTGTTCGATCTGCCGATCGCGGTCCTCTGCGTCTTGGTCGCTCTCGGGAGCAGCGGGTACTCGGCTTCGCTCGCGCAGCAGGAGGTGCTGGTCGAGCTGACGCCGGCCGAAATGCAGGGCCAGGTGCTCGGGTTGGACTCCGCGTTGCGGATGACGACGTTCGGTGTGGTCGCGATCCTGGCCGGAGCGCTCTCCGACCTGACCGCGCCCGCCCCGGCAATCGCCACGTTCGCAGCGGCTTCCCTGCTGGTCTCGATCGTCCTCACCCGCCCGCTGCACCGCGTGATGCGGCCCGCACTCTGGATAGGCTCGCCGCATGGAAGTGGTTCGGTTGCGGAAGGTGTCCAAGCGGTACGGACGCCGGGAGATCCTGGCTGACGTCGACCTGCAGCTGAACGCCGGTGAACTGCTGGCTCTGGTCGGCGCGAACGGTTCCGGCAAGTCGACCGTGTTGCGACTGATGGTCGGCCTGTCGCGACCGTCCGCGGGAACGGTGCATCGCAACGCCGGCGTCGTCAGCTACGTGCCCGATGTGTTCACGTCGCACGATCGCCTGTCGGCGTCGGCGTACCTGCGGCATATGGGGCGGATCCGTGGACTCAGTACGAGAACGGCGAGAGACCGCTCTCTCGAGTTGCTCGACCGACTTGCGCTCTCGGGCGGCGCGGACACCCCGATGCGCAAACTGTCGAAAGGCAACGCGCAGAAGGTCGCGCTCGCGCAGGCCCTGCTCGATCCGCCACAGCTTCTCGTTCTCGACGAACCCTGGGCAGGCCTCGACGCGACCGCTCACTCGACCCTGCGCGAACTCCTCACCGAGACCGCGGAACAAGGTGCCGCAGTCGCCTTCACCGAACACTCCGCCGAAGTCGTCCGCTCAACCGCAACCCGCGTCTGCGAACTCGACCGCGGCAGCCTCACCTCACTGCGCCAACAGCCCGCCCTCACTGAACTGCACCTCATCCCCGTCACTGCACACCTCAACGGCGCGGGGGTCGACTGGGAGCGTCACCCCGACGTCCTGGAGGTACGGCGTACCGAGGGCGGCGTGACTGTGCTGCTGCCGACCGGGCGGCACGACGCCGCGCTACTGACCGCGCTGAACCACGGGTGGTCGGTCGTCAGCGTGCGGCAGGTGAAAGCCGAGTGAGCGCTCTCTACCGTTACCTGCTGACCAGCGTCCTGCTTTCCCAGCGGTACCTTCCGCCGACGCTGATCTTCCTCGCCGCGATGGCCGTCGGTACGACGTCGGACAACGGCCCGTTGCAGTCGTCGTACTCGTTCTGCGTGCTGGCGATGCTCGTCTGCACGACCTGGCTCACCGTCAGCGTCGTCAACCACGAGGACCCGACCCAGCGGAAGATCACGCTGGTGATGATCGGCAGCTCGTTGCGCGTCCTGACGACGACGGTCGCCGTTGTGATCACCTGGTGCGTACCGCTCCTGGTGATCGGTCTCGTCTACCCGATCGTCACCGGCAAGCACGTCGTCACCGCCGGCGACCTCGCCGTCGGTGCGGCCGCGCAACTCGGCGCGGCGATGATCGGGATCGCGATCGGCCTGCTCTGCTCGCGTCTCGTGATCCCGCGGATCGGCGTCGCGATGCTCACCGCAGCCGCGGCGATCCTCGCCGTACTGCTCCTCCGCTGGATCTCCCCGATCCGCCCGATCATGACCGTCCTGTCCGACGAGAAGTCCGCCGGCGCCAACGCCGTACCACTCACCCTGTTGGCCGCGCTCTCCGCGATCCTGCTGTCAGCCGCCGTCCTCGCGACGAAGCTCCTCGCCGATCGCAAGGAATGATCAGGAAGCGGCGACCGACGACAGGCCGTGTGGGACGGCTGAGCCGCGGACGATGAGGGTTGTTGCCAGCTCGACGTGGTGTGAGGCGACGGGCTCCCCCGCGGCCAGTTGCAGCGCGGTGCGTACGGCGACCGCGCCGATCTCCCGGAGCGGCTGCTTCACCGTGGTCAGCTGCGGAGACGCATGCCGAGCCACCTGGGTGTCGTCGAAGCCGACCACGCTCAGGTCGTCCGGGATCCGCAGACCGCGGGCGCGCGCGGCCTCCATCACGCCGACCGCGATCTCGTCACAGCCGGCGAAGATCGCCGTCGGCCGGTCGGGCAGGTCGAGCATCATCGACCCGCCGGCCAGGCCGTCGTCGTACAGGAAGTTGTTCAGCCAGATGTAGTCCTTCGGCACCTCGGCGCCGACGGCGTCCATCGCGCTGCGGAACCCGCTCATCCGCGCCTGGTTGCAGGCCGACGTCGGCGGCCCGCCGATGTACCCGATCCGCCGGTGCCCGAGCTCGAGCAGGTGCTGGGTCGCGGCCATGCCGCCCGCGAAGTTCGTCGACCCGACGCTCGTGATGTCGGGCTGCGGTACGTCGGCCGGGTCGATGATCACCAACGGCAGCCGCGCCCGGGACAAGGCGGCCAGGTCGGCGTCGGACAGCTCGCTCGTGATCCCGACCGCGGCCCTGCGGCGGGACGCGATCAGGTCCCGCACCCAGGGTGCGGCGCGACCCGCCGAGTGCCGGCTCGGGTGCGGCGGCCGCGAGCTGAGCACGATCTCGACCCCGGCCGCTTCGCCCGCGTCGAGGACACCCTGGATCACCTCGACCGAGTAGCTGTTCAGTACGCCCTGGTAGAAGAGTTCGACCGTCTCGTGCTGGACGGGCTCCGGGCGGCGCCCGACGTACCCGTGCTTCTCGAGGACGTCCTGCACCCGGGCGCGAGTCGACGGCGAGACGTCGCTGCGCCCGTTCAGCACCTTGGACACCGTGGCGACCGACACACCGGCCGATCCGGCCACCGTGGCCAGGGTGACGCGACCCTTCAACGGCGACATCTCATCACCCTCCTCCAGGATCGTTGCTGATCGTCACCGGAGTCGTCAGGACCCGGTCGTGCCCGACCACCCTCACATCCCCGGTGAGCCGCAGCATGGCACGACACGGCAGGTCCAGCGACGACGTGCCCACCATCACTTCGACGTCTCCGGGCTCGACGATCCGGCGCAGATCGGGACCCGTGTACGCCGTGCGATCGGCGTGCACCCGGAACGTGACGTCGGCCGCCTGACCCGGCTCGAGCGACACCCGGGCAAACCCCGTCAGCAGCTTCAACGGGCGGGCGACCCGGGCGACGACGTCGCGCAGGTACAGCTGCACGACCTCGTCGCCGCCCCGGTCGCCTGTGTTCGCCACCCGTACCGTCGCGGTGAACTCGCCGTCAGTGCCGATCTCCGGCACGCTCAACCGGAGATCGGCGATCGTGAAGTCCGTGTACGACGCCCCGTACCCGAACGGATACAGCGGCTGCGTCTCGAGCCCACTGATGCCCGCGCTCTCGACACTCCCGAGCGCCGGCTGCAGGTACGTACCGGGCTGCCCACCGACGTGCCGCGGGATCTGCACCGGCAGCTTCCCGCTCGGCACGATCCGACCACTCAGTACGCCGGCAATCGCCGCAGCACCTTCCTGCCCGGGAATGAACGCCTGCACCAACCCGGCAGCCCGATCCGCGAACAACCCCAGCGCGTAAGGCCGCCCCGACACCACGACCACGACCACAGGTCGCCCGGTGTCGAGCAACGCTTCCAGCAGCTCGCCCTGCACCCCAGGCAGCCGCAGATCCTCCGCATCACATCCTTCGCCCGAAGTCCCGTGCCCGAACAACCCGGAGAGGTCACCCACGAAGGCGACACACACGTCCGAGTCCTGGGCCGCAGCGACAGCCGCCGCGAAGCCGGAGCGATCGTCTCCGATCACCTCACAGCCCTTGGCGTACGAGATGTCGGCCAACTCATTGCGCAAGGCATCGAGCGGCGAGGCCACCGAGATCCCCGGCCCACGCTCGGGATACCGCGGCAACACGTGATTCGGGAACGCGTAACAACCCATCAACGTCCGCGGATCATCAGCACAGGGACCGACCACAGCGACCTTCGCAGCACCCGACAGCGGCAGGACCGAGCCGGCGTCCAGCAAGACGACCGACTTCTCCGCAAGCTCACCCGCAAGAGACCGGTTAGCGGCCGAATCCAGATCGACGCCGGACTGCACCGAGCCCTCCGGCGTCCAGTCCTCGTCCAGCAGACCGAGCTCGGCCTTCTGCAGCAGCACCCGCCGCGCTGCGCGGTCGATCAGCTCCTCGGACACCTCCCCCGCCTTCACCTTGTCCAGCAGGCTCAAGTACCCGATCGTGTCCGGCAACTCCACGTCAGTCCCGGCGGTCAACGCGACGACCCCCGCGTCCGCGTTGTCCGCCGCCACCCGATGCATCGACGCGAGGAACGGCACCGCCCAGTAGTCCGAGACGACCGTCCCCTCGAATCCCCACTCGTCCCGCAGTACGTCGGTGAACAGCCACGGATCCGCGCTCGCGGGCAGCCCGTCGAGGTCGGCGTACGAGCTCATCACCGACCTGGCGCCGGCCGTCGCGATCGCGGTCTCGAACGTCGGCAGGATGATGTCCAGCAACTCGCGACGCCCCATCGACACCGGCCCGTGGTTCCGTCCGGCGCGCGACGCGGAGTACCCGGCGAAGTGCTTCAGCGTCGCGATGACGCCCGCGCTCTGCAGACCACGCACGTACGCCGAACCCAGAATCCCCACCAGGTAAGGGTCCTCGCCCATCGTCTCCTCAACGCGGCCCCAGCGATAGTCACGCACGACGTCGAGCACAGGCGACAGTCCTTGATGCACACCGACCGCCGCCATGTCGCGCCCGATCGCCGCCGCCATCCGCTCGACCAGCGACGGGTCGAACGTCGCACCCCACGCGATCGAGGCCGGATAGACAGTCGCGCCGTACGTCGTGAATCCGGTGAGGCACTCCTCGTGGACCAGCGCCGGCACACCGAGCCGCGACTCCTTCAGCACCACCTCGTGCTGCCGGACAACCTCGGCGATACCCTGCTCGACCGTCTGCGGGTAGCTGCCCCAGACCCGGGTGAGATGACCGAGCCCGTCGCGGCTCGCGTCCTCCAGGGACAGCGAACCGCCGACCGAGAACACGTCCTCCATCGGTGCCACGTTGATCGTCTCGTCCTCGGGGAGCTCGTGGTCGGCCATGTCGTTGCCGGCCCAGCGGCTGCCGAGCTGCGCGATCTTCTCCTCCAGCGTCATCGCCGCCAGCAGCAGCCCGGCCCGCTCGGCAGCGGGCAGCGCCGGGTCGCGCCAGGGCCGGTCAGTCGAGATGGACAAGAAAATCTCCCTTGATGAACGTTCCATTCGGTGAGCAATTATCGAAAACTTTTCGAAGCTCTCCGGTCGACCCGGCCGATCCGCCGTAGATCGATGAATCCCCTGTGCCAACAGGCGATTACGTGACCTCACTGTGACCCCAAAGTCTGCTTAGTTCAAGTCTTGACAGCAGTATCTCCGAAATCTATGTTTCGAAAACAAGTCATATCGGCAGGTGCTTCCGCAACCTGCGGGGCAGCATGGAGTACGGAGATCACAGTGGATCCCATCTCGACATCCCGACGTAACTTCCTCGGCCTGGTGGGCGGTGGCGCACTGGCGGCCGGCCTCGCGGCCTGCGGCAGCTCCGGTCCGAAGAGCACGCCCGGTTCCACCGCCGGAGCAGGCGGCGCCGGCAGCGGAGCGACGTACTGGTTCCTCACCGGACAGCCGCAGCAGGCCATCCGCGAGGCGCAGGTCAAGAGGTTCAACGACGCGAACCCGGACACCAAACTCAAGACCACCGAGTTCCAGAACGACGCGTTCAAGGCGAAGATCAAGACCGCGATCGGTGCAGGCCAGGGCCCGACGCTGATCTGGGGCTGGGGCGGCGGCGGCCTGAAGGCGTACGTCGAAGCCGGCCAGGTCGAGGATCTGACCGACTGGCTCAACAAAGAGCAGGCCGAACTGAAGAACTCGATCTTCCCGTCGGCATTCACGGCGGCGACCGCCAACGGCAAGATCTACGCGGTGCCGGGCGAGACCGTGACGCCGATCGTGCTGTTCTACGACAAGCGCGCGTTCGAGAAGATCGGCGCGGAGCCCCCGCAGTCCTGGGGCGACATCATGGACCTGGTGCCGAAGTTCAACGACAAGGGCATCGCGCCGTTCTCGCTCGGCGGCCAGTCGCGCTGGACCAACATGATGTGGCTGGAGTTCCTGTTCGACCGGATCGGCGGCAGCGAGGTCTTCCAGAACATCTTCGACGGCAAGAAGGACGGCTGGTCCGACCCGTCCGCGCTCAAGGCCCTCGACGAGATGCAGAAGCTGATCAAGGCGAACGGCTTCGTCAAGGGCTTCTCCTCGATCACCGCCGACTCCAACGCCGACCAGGCGCTGCTCTTCACCGGCAAGGCCGCGATGATGCTGCACGGCGCCTGGACCTACGGCAACATGAAATCGTCTGGTGGCGACTTCGTGACCGGCGGGCACCTCGGGTACATGAACTTCCCGCCGGTCGACGGCGGCAAGGGCGACCCGAGCGACACTGTCGGCAACCCGGGTCAGTACATGTCGATCTCGTCCAAGGCTACCGATGCCGAGAAGGCGACCGCGAAGAAGTTCATCGCGAACAACACCCTCGACGACGCCACGGTCGAGGCCTGGGTGAAGTCCGGCAGCATCCCGGTCGTGAAGAGCGCGAAGGACAAGCTCTCGTCGATCACCGACAAGAACGACTCCGCGTGGCTGAACTTCGTCTACGACACGGCGGCGAACGCGAAGAACTTCGCCCAGTCCTGGGACCAGGCCCTCAGCCCGACCCAGGCCGAGACGCTGCTCGACAACATCGCCAAGCTCTTCCAGCTGTCGATCTCCCCGCAGCAGTTCGCCACGAACATGAACGCGGTGATCGGCCAGTGAGTGTGACCGCTCCTCCCGCTCCGCCCGTTACGCAGGCCGGTGGCCGTACTGCATCGTCCAGGGTCGGGCGGAGCGGTCCGGTCGCCTGGATGGTGCTGCCCGCGCTCGTCCTGTTCATCGTGTTCGGGGTCGTCCCACTAGTCGGCGTACTCGTGCTGAGCTTCACCCAGTGGGACGGCCTCGGCGCGATCCACAACGCGGGCCTGTCGAACTGGAGGTCGGTGCTGTCCGACTCCCAGTTGCCGCACAGCATCCTGGTGACCTTCGAGATCATGATCCTGTCGTGGCTGGTGCAGACCCCGATGAGCCTGCTGCTCGGCACGTTCCTCGCCGGGCGGCAGCGGTACCGCGCGTTCCTCGCCGTCCTGTACTTCATCCCGCTGCTGCTCAGCTCGGCCGCGATCGCGATCACCTACAAGGCCCTGCTCGACCCGAACTTCGGGCTCGGCCCCGGCCTGCACCTCGGCTTCCTCACCCAGGACTGGCTCGGCCGCAGCAACCTCGCGCTCGGCGTCGTGATCTTCATCGTGTCCTGGCAGTTCATCCCGTTCCACTCGCTGATCTACCAAGGCGGCGTCCGGCAGATCCCGACCACGATGTACGAGGCGGCCTCGATCGACGGCGCCGGTCGGATGCGGCAGTTCTTCAGCATCACGGTGCCGCAGCTGAAGTACACGATCATCACGTCGTCCACCCTGATGGTGGTCGGCTCGCTGACGTTCTTCGACCTGATCTTCGTCCTGACCGCGGGCGGTCCCGGCGACGCCACGCGCGTCCTCGCCCTCGACATGTACAAGCGGGGCTTCATGTCCAACCAGATGGGTCCGGCCAGCGTGATCGCCGCCCTCATCGTGCTGCTCGGCCTGGCGCTCGCACTGCTGCTGCGCCGACTGGGTGGCAGTACGACGGCAAGCCAGCAGGAAGGTGCGTGACATGGCTGTGGCCACCAGCAGCTCGGGTACGGCGACCCGCCCGGCGCGCAGCCCCTCGTTCCGCGCCCGCAAACTGCTCCAGCTGAACTGGTTCGGCGGACTCGCCGGCTGGATCTGGCTGGCGATCGTGCTCATCCCGCTCTACTGGATCGTCGTCACCAGCTTCAAGGACCAGAGTGCGTACTTCACGCAGAACCCGTTCGCGCTGCCGTCCGCGCCGACGACGAACAACTACAGGCTGGTCATCGAGTCCGACTTCCCGCGGTACTTCCTGAACAGCGTGATCGTCACCGTGGGCACGATCCTCCCGGCCGTCGCGATCTCGTTCATGGCGGCGTACGCGATCATCCGCGGCGCCGGCAGCAAGTTCCTTGCCGGAGTCAACGGTCTGTTCCTGATGGGGCTGGCGATCCCGCTGCAGGCCACGATCATCCCGGTGTACCTGCTGATCATCAAGATGCACCTCTACGACAGTCTGCTGGCGCTCATCCTGCCGTCGATCGCGTTCTCGATCCCGCTGTCCGTGCTGGTGCTGACGAACTTCATCCGCGACGTACCCAAGGAACTGTTCGAGTCGATGCGCGTCGACGGCGCCACCGAATGGGGCATGCTCCGCGGCCTCGCCCTGCCCCTCACCCGGCCGGCGCTCGTCACGGTCAGCATCTACAACGGGCTCGGCGTGTGGAACGGGTTCCTGCTACCGCTGATCCTCACCCAGAGCCCCGACAAGAGAACCTTGCCGTTGGCACTGTGGACCTTCCAGGGCCAGTACAGCGTGAACGTCCCCGCAGTCCTCGCCTCCGTAGTCCTCACCACCCTGCCGATCGTCATCCTGTACGCCGTAAGCCGCCGCCAACTCCTCAGCGGCCTAACCGCCGGCTTCAGCCGCTAAAACACCCGCCGGGGTCTGGGAACAGGCTATTGCTTGTTCCCAGACCCCGGCGGGTGTGCTCAGCCCTGCTCTGAATCTCTTGCGGCAAATTCCCCGAAAAGGTACCGTGGGGTGTTTGTGCCGTAAAACAAAAAAGAAGCCCTGTCCGGGCTTCTAGGTTCAGATTATCAAACTCTCCGGGTTTGTGCAAGGGATCGGGGGCAGGGGTGCTGGAGCAGGAGATCGCTGCAGAGCAAGGCGAAGTGACGATCATGTACGAGCGGCTCGATGTGCTGCGTGAAAAGGCGCGCGGCGAACTGGGCCGGGTGCAGGTCGAGGAAACCGCCCAGACGGATCAGGCCTGGTCGGAGCGGGAGTCGTTCACGGATCTGTTCTCCGGGCGGTTCTCGCAATTGTCGTCGGTGGAACGCGGATTGTGTTTCGGGCGAATCGACGAGACCGCCGGCGAACGGTTCCACATCGGCCGGATCGGGTTGTTCGACGACGACTACAACCCGCTGCTGATCGACTGGCGGACGCCGGTCGCGCAAGTGTTCTACCGGGCCACCGCCGCCCAACCGCTCGGCGTCAAACGCCGCCGGCACATCCGGCTGCACGGCCGGACCGTGGTCGGGGTCGACGACGACCTCCTGGACGCCGACGCGATCGACGACGGCGAACGCAGCACGCTGATCGGCGAAGCGGCACTGCTCTCGTCGCTCGGCGCGAGCCGCACCGGCCGGATGAACGAGATCGTCGCGACGATCCAGTCCGAGCAGGACGAGATCATCCGGTCCGGCCTGCCCGGAGTACTCGTCGTACAGGGCGGTCCGGGCACCGGCAAGACCGTGGTCGCGCTGCACAGAGCGGCGTACCTGCTCTACACGCATCGCGAGCAGCTCGGGCGGAGCGGCGTACTGGTAGTAGGACCCAACAGCACGTTCCTGCGCTACATCGACCAGGTACTCCCCTCGCTCGGTGAGACCGACGTCGTGCTCGCGACGATCAGCGAGATGTTCCCGGGCGTCGCGGCGACCGCGCCGGAGCCGGCCGAGGCAGCGCGGATCAAGGGCAACCTGGCGATGGCCGACGTGATCGCGCAGGCGATCGCCGGCTTCCGGGTCGTCCCGGCCAAGCCGATCCGGCTGAAGGTCCACCAGGACGAGCTAGTACTTCGGCCGGACGCGATCCGCAAAGCACAACAAGGCGCGCTCGCTGCGCAGCCGCTGCACAACCGGGCCCGGCCGCTGTTCGTCCGGCGCGTCCTCAAGACCCTCACCAAGCAGGTGGTCGACCGCATCGGCCGGCAGTACGTCGGGGAAGCGGACATCGAGGACATCGAGCAGGAATTGTTCGACGACGACCACATCCTCGAGCTCCTCGACCAGTTGTGGCCCGAGCTCACACCGCAGCTCCTCGTCTCAGTTCTGTTCTCCTCGGACGACGGGCTGGCCGCCGCTGCACCGCATCTCAGTGCCTCCGAGCGTTCCGCCGTACTGCGTCCACTCGCCACGGACTGGACTGCGTCGGACGTTGCACTGCTCGACGAAGCGGCCGAGTTGCTCGGCGAGACCTCCGACGTCGTTGCCGGACGCAAGCGCCAGGCGGCCGAGGATGATGCCGCCGAGGAAGCGGGCCGGGAGTACGCGCACGGCATCGTCGACATCGAGCTGACCGCCGAGCGGATCACCATCGAGCCTTGGGAGATCGAGCAGTTCAAGGACCTGATCGCCCAACGCACGCGCGTGTTCAACAGGCCGGCGGGTAGCACCGAGGGTGCGGCGTACAACCGTGACTGGGTGTTCGGCCACGTCATCGTCGACGAGGCCCAGGAGCTGTCCGCGATGGACTGGCGGATGCTGATGCGCCGCTGCCCGCGCCGGTCGATGACGATCGTCGGCGACATCGCGCAGACGGGCTCGGCTGCCGGCGTACGGTCCTGGGCCGAGCTCCTCGACCGGTACGCCGCCCGCCGCTGGCGCACCGCCGAACTGACGGTCAACTACCGCACCCCGTCCGAGATCATGACGGTCGCCGCCGACATCCTCGCCGCCATCGACCCGACCTTGCAGCCACCCACCTCGGTCCGCGAGACCGGCACCACCCCCTTCATCGACCCGGTCCCGCCCGCAGCCCTCGCCGACGCGGTGCGCACCGCGATCAAGTTCGAGCAGCGGGAGATCGGCGACGGCCGCCTTGCCGTGATCGTCCCGGCATCCCGGTACAACGAGTTCGCCGCCGTACTCCCAGAAGTTGCCCACAGCCACGACCCGTCCGTCCTCGACGGCACCGTCGCCCTCCTCGACGTACCCCAGTCCAAAGGCCTCGAATTCGACGCAGTCCTGATCGCCGACCCAGCCACCATCGTCAAAGAATCCAACCGCGGCCTCTCAGACCTCTACGTAGCCATCACCCGAGCCACCAAACGCCTAACCGTCCTCGGCAAGCTCCCGGACGTCCTCAGGCAGCGATGACGGACGAAGCGGCTACCGGGCAGGGTGGTGGCCCGGTAGCCGCGGATTGTCAGCCGGCGAGGGTGATGGAGGTGGTTGCCTTGTCGAGGACCTTGGTGAGTGTTGCTCGGTCCTTCAGGCGGCCGCCTACTGTCATTTCTACGTTGGCGGAGTTCAGGGACCACATCGCGATGTAGCGGGTTGCGACGTACCGGGTCGTGGATCCGCTGCGGTAGGTGTAGACGAGGGTTGTCACGGTGAGCGGGCCCTGGCCGGAGGTCGACTTCATCGTGGTCGTCTTGCGGCTGAGGATCTTCAGGCCTCGCGTGCCCTTCAGTGCGGCCTGCTTGCGTTTGGCGGCCACCGCGGTGCTGGGTCCGGTGATGTTCATCCGGATCCGGATCATCCGCGGCGCGGTCCGGTCCGCGAACCGGTACTCGTCCGTGCCCAGCCGGATCGCCCGCCACGTCTTGGGCAGTACCGCCGTCGCGAAGCACCCCTCGTCGTAGTAACAGTTGAAGTACCGCTTCACGAACACCGGCTGGGCTGTGCCGGCCGCGGCCGATGTAGTTGCCGAGTCAACCTTGGCTTCCGCCGGCGATACCCCCGCCAGCACCATCCCCGCGGCCCCCACGACCGCGAGTCCTACTCCCCAACGCTTCATCCCGTTCCCCCTTGTTCGCGTGCTTCTTGTACTGGTTGGACGCCCGGTGTGGGGTGGTGGTTGGGGGTGGGATGATCGTCGGGTAGTGAGGTTTTGGCTACTGACGGTGAGATCGTTGGGCTAATGTGTAAATTCCGTAACGAGGAGACTCCCGGAAAGCACTCTCCTCACGTAATCTGCCCAACCATGCACAAAGGCGAGCGGCGGGCCAAGCGGCCCAATGTCGTGTGGTCAGTGTTCGTGTTCCTCGTGGTCAGCGCGCTCGCTGGAGCGCTGACCGCCGGGCTGGCCCTACCCTTCGCCGGTCTGGCCGGAGTGACCACGGCCAAGGCGCACGAGACGGTGCAGTTCCTGCCCCAGGACCTGCAGACGGCGCCGCTTGCGCAGAAGTCGATCATCCAGGCCGCGGACGGCAAGGTCATCGCGACGCTGTACCAGCAGAACCGGACCCCGGTCCCGCTGAAGGCGATCAGCCCGGTGATGCTGAAGGCAATCGTCGCGATCGAGGACGACCGGTTCTACGAGCACGGTGCGCTGGACTTCAAGGGCACCCTGCGCGCGCTGCTGCGCAACCAGTCGTCCGGCGGGGTCCAGCAGGGCGGCTCGAGCATCACCCAGCAGTACGTGAAGCTGAGCCTGATCAACAAGGCCCGTACGCCGGAAGAGGTCAAGGACGCCACTGCCGAGACCTACGAGCGGAAGATCGCCGAGCTGCGCTACGCGATCGCGGTCGAGAAGGAGATCCCGAAGACGGAGATCCTGAACCGCTACCTGAACCTGGCCTTCTTCGGTGACCGTTCGTACGGCGTCGAGGCCGCGGCGATGCACTACTTCGGCGTCCACGCGGCCAAGCTGACGCTGCCGCAGGCCGCGATGCTGGCCGGCCTGGTGAAGAACCCGAGCGGGTACGACCCGATCGACAGCCCGGACCGCGCGAAGGCCCGGCGCGACGTCGTCCTGCGCCGGATGAACGAACTGAACATCATCACCGCCAAGCAGGCCCAGGACGCGATCAAGACCCCGGTGATCGACCCCAAGAAGGTCCGCGTGATCCCGAGCGGCTGCGCGAACTCGACGTACCCCTTCTTCTGCGAGTACGTCGTCTCCAAGCTCAAGGCGAACAATGCGTTCGGCAAGACGCCGGAGGAACGCGAGAACTACATCGAGACCTCCGGCCTGGTGATCAAGACCTCGCTCGACCGGAAGATGCAGGCCGCCGCCCAGACCGCGATCGCGCAGCATTCGAAGGCCGGCGACCAGGCCGTCGCCGCGATCACGATGGTCGAGCCGGGCACCGGCCTGGTGAAGGCGATGGCGCAGAGCCGCGCGTACGGCGGGAAGAAGGGGCAGACGGCGTACAACTACAACGTCGAGAAGTCCTACGCCGGCGGTTTCGGCGGGTTCCAGAACGGTTCGACGATGAAGGCGTTCACGATCGCCGCCGCGATCGGCAAGGGCGTGCCGACGACGTACCGGATCCGCTCGCCGCAGACGATCAGCCTCGGCGGCCAGAACTTCAGTACCTGCAACGGCCCGATCTCGGTCGACTCGTACAACCCGAAGAACTCCACGAAGACCGTCCTCGACCCGTCGATGGTCGACGCGGCCCGTGCCTCAACCAACACCTACTTCCTGCAGCTGTCCCAGCAGATCGGTCTCTGCCCGATCACCACGATCGCGTCCCAGCTCGGCATGTACGACGCGCAGACGCTGAAACCGCTGCAGCAGGTGGTCTCGTTCACACTCGGCTCGGCGGGTCTGATCACGCCGCTGATGATGTCCAACGCGTACGCGACGTTCGCGGCCCGCGGCATGTACTGCAACCCGCAGATCATCACGTCGATCTCCTCGCTGAAGACCGGCAAGGCGATCCCGACGCCCGGCCCGAACTGCCACCGGGTGCTGTCGCCGGGGGTCGCGGACGGTGTCAACTACGTGCTGCAGCAGGTGATGGCGAAGGGCGGTACCGGCGCCAAGCTGAAGTTCGGCAAGAGCGACCTGGCCGGCAAGACCGGCACGATCCAGGAGAACCAGGCCGTCTGGTTCTCCGGCTACTCGTCGAGGCTCGCGGCGGTCTCCGTGGTCGCCGACGCCGACCCGCCGGCAGAGAACCTGATCAACCAGGTCTTCAACGGCAAGAAACTGAAGGACGCCTCGGGTTCCGGCACCGCCGGCCCGATCTGGGAGTCCGCGATGCAGGGTGCGTTGCAGGGGCTGCCGACCAGCAAGTTCGTGAAGCCGGACGACAAGATCATCCGCGGCAACGTGAAGGACCTGCCGTACCTGAAGGGCATGACCCCCGCCGACGCGGCCGCGAAGCTGCTGTCGATGGGCTTCAAGGTCCAGATGAGTCACGGCCCGCAGGTCGACTCGGACGCGCCGGCCGGGACGGTCGCCTGGACGAACCCGCGGCAGGAGGACGGCGCACCCGAAGGCGCGATGGTCCTGCTGTACATCTCCAACGGCAGCAAGGCCAAGCCACCGACGCCGCCGGTCACCCCGCCGACGCCACCCGTGACCCCGCCGACCGTCAAGCCGCCACCAGGATTCCCGACCTGCCCACCCTGGGACCCGCGCTACCCCAAGTGCAACGGCCGCTGACCCGGGACGGTCCCTGTTTCTGCGCTTCGTCGGGTGATCACTAGGCTGGGGGTCAATAGCTAGTACTTGGGAAAGGACTCCTCCGTGAGTGTCGATGAGCTGGTTGGTCAGGTTGAGCGTGCGCGGTCGGATTATGAGGCGCTGGTGGCCAAGGGGCTCAAGTTGGATCTGACGCGGGGGAAGCCGTCGCCCAAGCAGTTGGATGCGGCGAACGGGGTGCTGGGGCTGAGCGGTGATCCGGTATCCGCGGACGGGACGGATCTGCGGAACTACGGCGGGCTCAACGGGCTGCCGGAGGTACGGGCGATCTTCGCCGCGGACCTGCAGGTGCCGGTCGAGCAGCTGCTCGCGGCCGGGAACTCGAGCCTCGAGCTGATGCACGACGCGATCGTGTACGCGTTGCTCGGGAAGGTGCCGGGCGCCGAGCAGCGATGGGCCGACGTGGAGGGGCTGACGTTCCTCTGCCCGGTCCCGGGGTACGACCGGCACTTCGGGATCTGCGAGCGGTACGGGATCAAGATGATCCCGGTGCCGATGACGCCCGAGGGCCCGGACATGGACGTCGTCGAGCGGCTGGTCGCCGAGGACGCCGCGATCAAGGGCATCTGGTGCGTGCCGAAGTACAGCAACCCGGACGGCGCGGTGTACTCCGACGAGACCGTCCGGCGGCTGGCCGCGATGGAGACGGCGGCGCCGGACTTCCGGATCTTCTGGGACAACGCGTACGCCGTGCACCACCTGACCGACTCCCCCGCCCAGCTCGCCGACGTGCTCGCGCTGTGCGCCGAGAACGGGCACCCGGACCGGGCGTTCGTGTTCGGGTCGAGCTCGAAGATCACCTTCGCCGGCGCCGGCGTCGCGTTCTTCGGGTCCTCACCGGCGAACATCAAGTGGTGGCTGAGCCACACGGTCAAGCGGAGCATCGGGCCGGACAAGATCAACCAGCTGCGGCACGTGCAGTTCCTCCGCGACGCCGACGGCCTGCACGAGCACATGCGGACGCTGGCCGCGCTGATCCGGCCGAAGTTCGACGCGGTCGACAAGATCCTCACCGCCGAGCTCGGCGGCACCGGCCTCGCGTCCTGGACGGCTCCGGCCGGCGGCTACTTCGTCAGCCTGCAGGTCCCCGAGGGCTGCGCTCGCGAGGTGGTCGCCAAGGCGAAGGCGGCCGGCATCGCGATCACGCCGGCCGGCGCGACGCACCCGTACGGCGACGACCCGACCGACCAGGTCATCCGGATCGCCCCGACGTACCCGGAGCTGCCCGAGGTCGAGGCGGCGATCACCGGTCTCGCCACCTGCGTGCGGCTCGTGGCGAGCGAGAAGCTCCTGGCCGATCAGGCCTGAGGCAGTTCGAAGAGCAGGCAGTTCGACGTTGCGTGGGCGAGGAGTTTGCCGCGTTCGTCGTACAGGTGGGCCTCCGCGACCGCCGTACGACGACCGCGGCTGATGATCCCGCCCTCGCAGCGCAACAGGCCCGAGTCGATCGTGACCGGCTTGATGAAGCGGGTCATCAGGTCGAGTGACGTGTAGCCGACGCCGGCCGGCAGCGTCGAGTGGACGGTGCAGCCGGCGGCGGTGTCGAGCAGTGTCGCGATGACTCCGCCGTGCACCGTGCCGAGCGGGTTGTAGTGGAACTCGGCCACCGGCATCAGCACCGTGACTTTGCCTTCCTCGACCTCGATCTCGGTCCCGCCGACCAGGTGCAGGATCGGCGGTGCGGGCAGCTCCCCGTCGCGCATCGCCCGCAGCATCTCGAGGCCCGACGAGCGGCCGACCCGGGCCGCGGTCTCGGCCGGGTCCGCCCACGAGAACGTCCGGCTCCGGGTCGCCTGCTCAGTCTCCGTCATGGATCGAGCTTCACACCCCCACCTGAGTCTGTCAACGAGACTTAGCACTCAATGCGAGGTCGCCCGACGTCACCGCGCGACGCCGTACCGCGATCGGGTCCGGGCACGCGTCGACGTACAAGCGTTTAAATATTGGGATTTCGGGACCTCCCGTCTTCCTTCGTCCGACCCTCTCGCTAGGCTGCTGCCAGTACTGGGGGAGGAAGAGTGAGGCAGTTCAACGCACCGCCCGGTTGGCCCGACCCGCCGACCGCGCGCTGGCGACCACCGAAGAGATGGCGTCCGCCCGAGTCGTGGCCGCCTGCACCAGCGGGATGGAGATTCTGGGTCGACGGACACGGTCGGCCGGTTCACGGCCCGATTGGTCGGTACGGCGGACCCAGCAGGATCAAGCTCGGCGCCGTCGTGGCCGTACCACTCGCGCTGATCGCGGTGGTGCTGCTCAACCCGTTCGGCGGCGGTGACGAGTCCGCGAGTACGACGCCCGTGCGAATCTCGGAACCCACGTCGACGCCAACGAGCACACCGGTCGCGGAGCCAACGGCCGTCGCGACGGCTCCGGAGCGAACCGAGAGTCCCGAGGCCGGCCGGACGCCGACGCCGACCGAGAGCCAGACGCCGAGTGCGACGCCGGAGGTCACGACGGCGCCAACCCCGACGCCGACCGAGCCGTCGCCGACGAGCTCCTCGACGGCGCCGACCCCGACTACGGCCCCGGTCACGACCACTGCGGTCGTGTACCAGAGCTGTGCGGAGGTTCGCGCGGCGGGCAAGGCGCCGCTGCACCGCGGGGATCCGGGCTACTCGACGGCGCTCGATCGCAACGGCGACGGCGTGGCCTGCGAACGCGGCAACTCCTGACGGATCCCTTCGTTCCACAGCTCCTGCGTCTGGCTGATCCAGAAGGCCGCGAACAGCAGGATCAGCGTGCCCTCGATCCAGAGCACCGCATGGTCCCAGCCGAAGATCTTCTTCCAGCCGAACATGAGCAGCGGTACGACGACCATCGCGACCGCAATCACGGAGTACCGGTTCGCCGGTGAATGCGGGATCGCGTGCTTGCGTTGCTTGCGCCGGAACTGCTCCGCGTTCAGCAGCACGACCGCGACGATGCACAGGAACATCACGATCGCGGCCGCGTAGTGCGCGTTGCCGATGAACCCGGAGCGATCGACGAAGAACCACGCCAGCCCGCCGCCGAAGATCACCACCGCTACCGCGAGGCCGAGCACGTACATCGGCGTCCACCCGGCCGGCTGCCGGATCCGGTCCCGGGCGATGAAGACCGCGGTCAGCAGCAGGCACGGTACGCCGACCACGAACAGCGCGAGCATGTTGTTCGCAACGTTCGCGGCCGCGTCGCCGAGCGCGACCGGCACCGAGTGACACGTGCCCTGTCCCGGCGTCGGCACGAGCGCGACGGCCGGGGCCAGGATGCCGGCCACGTTGAGCAAATGTCCTCCGGCTCGGTGTTGCCCTTCAGCACCACCATGCAGACGCCGATGGTGATCAGCGAGCCGACGAAGATCGCGCGGACCGGCGTGTAGTAGTACGCGCTGATCGACGTCTGCAGGCAGTGCGGGTCGGTCTTCGCCCACTCGATGACCAGTGCGGCGGCGAGCAGGACGATCATCGCCGGCATCGCCATCCGCAGGTACCGATAGGTCTTGATGGAGTAGCCACCGGGCACGGTCATCCTCGGCCCCCTCGAGACGAGCTCCCTGGAGCCGTCAGTATGCGCCGTTCAGGGGCGCACCACGAGGGGCCGAAACGCCGCCTGGACCTGCGCGGCGCTCGGGGTCACGCTCTCTTCGTCCGTACTGCTGGAGCTCAGGCGGTACGGGCAGGCCTCCCCCGACATCGTCACGGTGGTGGACAGCACCAGGCGCCCGGTGCGCAGCTCGTACACCTTGGTCGGGACCGTGACCTTGCGGAACGTCACGTAGCTGACCTCTCCCCCGTACGGATTCGTCTCCGGTACGTACGGGCAGGTCTGCACGGCCGCGCCCATTCCCGGTGTCTCGGTGCACACGACGACGGTCGCCCGGTACGGGTCGTCGATGGACCACGCGGCCGGCAACTGGTCGGCGTACTGCGAGCCGTCGCCGAGGAAGATCGCCGGGTTGAAGCCGCGGTGGTACGCCTTCGCGCCGCTGTACTTCGCCGGCGTCGAGCAGTACTCCCCGGTCGACACCAGGCTCCGGACGTTGTCCAGCTCGATCGCCAGCGTGGCCTTCACGAGTCCGGCACGCGCCCGCATCGCCTGCTTGGCCTTGGGGTACGTCGTGACCAGCTGCTGGTACATCGAACGCGCCGTCACCCAGGTCGAGCGCGACGCGTAGTCGTCGGCGCAGGTCAGCAGGGCGTTCGGCTCGATCCGGGGTACGACGGCATTAGCGCGATCGAGCAAATTCTTGGACAGCTTGCGGGTCCGCAACCAGGCGGTCATCGTGATCTGCCCGCATGGCTCCATCGCCTGCAGGTCCTTGACGAACCGATCCATGACGACACCTGCGGTCGCCTGCTGCCGCGGGTCGGAGGCGATCGGGCCGAGGATGTCGTAGCCCTCCCTGAGGGACGCCACGTCGGTCAGTCCCGCGGCCGCCGTGAAGTGCCCCTTCGCCGTGTCGATCCTTCCGCAGGTCTCGACGTCGCTGTCGCCGCGGTCCATGTCCTGCCCGGCGACGAGACGGTCGCCGAACCAGACCTTGTCCTGCGCCGTGACCACTCCCGCGCAGTCACCGGCCCGCCGCGCCGCGGTCACCTCGTCGGCGACCTCGGCGGCATCGCGCTTGAGCACGACGCCCGAAGTCACGACCGCGAGCGTGATCACAGCGGCGACGATCCGCCTCGGAACACTGGCCTTCCGCTCCGGCGCCCGGGTCGCGAGGAACAGGCCGTGCAGCACCTGCAGCAGTCCCCATCCCAGCAGGCCGAACTGGTACGCCATGTCCTTGCGCTGGTACATGAGGACGAGGAGTACCGCCGTACCAATGAGGCCTAGGAGGCCGAAGAACCAGCGGCGGATCAGGAAGTAGCCGAGGCCGAGCAACGACGCGTTGCCCAGGGCAACGGCCAGCGGGTCGTGCGGGCGGAGCCGCTTCGGTTTCGGTCCCGGGTACGGCGTGCCCTGCGGCGGCGGGGGCTGCTGCTGGTAGCTCATCTCCACAACTGTGGCGTCGTCGACCTCCCCCCGCGGCGCGCTGGCCGGTTCCTGTCACCCCAGCCGGATGGACTTCTTGTTCATGAATTCCTCGATGCCAGCCGGGCCGAGTTCGCGGCCGAGGCCGGAGCGTTTGATGCCGCCGAACGGGAGGTCCGCCTGGGAGCCGCCGGCGCGGTTCAGGTACACCATGCCGGCGTCGATGCGGTCGGCGACGCGGCGGTTGCGGTCGGGGTCGGTGCCCCACACCGAGGCGCCGAGGCCGAACGGGGTGTCGTTGGCCAGCCGGACCGCGTCGTCCTCATCCGCAGCTTCGAAGACGATCACCACCGGCCCGAAGATCTCCTCGTAGTACGCGTCCATCTCCGGCGTGACATCGGTGAGGACGGTCGCCTCGAGGTAGGCGCCGGGCGTGATCCGGTGGCCGCCGGCGCGCAGCGTCGCGCCTTGTTCGACCGCCTTCGCGACCTGGGCGGCGACCTCGTCCGCGGCTGCGGCCGAGGCGAGCGGCGGGAGCTTCGTCGAGGGGTCGGCCGGGTCGCCGGGGACGTAGTACTCCGTGACGCGTTTGGTCAGCCGGTCGACGTACTCGTCGTACAGGCCGGCGAGGACGATCATCCGCTTCGGGGCGTTGCAGGACTGGCCGCAGTTCCGCATCCGCGCGGTCGCGGTGGCATTGACGGTCTCGTCCAGGTCGTCGGTGTCGAGGATGATCAGCGGGTCGGAGCCGCCGAGTTCGAGCACGGTCTTCTTCAGGTTCTTCCCGGCCTCGGCGGCGACCGAGATCCCGGCCTGCTCGCTGCCGGTCAGCGAGACGCCGGCGATCCGCGGGTCGGCGAGGATCGCGGGGATCTGCCGGCTGGACGCGTACGTGTTCACGTAGACGTCCTCCGGTACGCCGGCCGCGTGCAGGATCTCCTCGATCGCGCGCGCCGACCGCGGGCAGATCGAGGCGTGCTTGAGCAGGATCGTGTTCCCGAGGACCAGGTTCGGCGCGACGAACCGGGCGACCTGGTAGCACGGGAAGTTCCACGGCATGATCCCGAGCAACGCGCCGATCGGCCCTTTGGTGATGACGGCCCTCCCATCCTTGAGGTCGATCGGTTCATCCGCGAGCAACGCCGGTCCGCGCTCCGCGTAGTACCGGAAGATGTCGACCACGATGCCGACCTCGCCCCGGCCCTCGTTGACGCGCTTCCCCATCTCGAGGGTCATAATCGCGGCGAGCTCGTCGGCCCGCTCCACGAACAGGTCCGCCGCCCGCGCAACGATCGCCGCTCGCTCCCCCACGGTCCGCCGTCGCCAGTCCGGGTACGCCGCATGCACCCGCCCGATCGCCGCGCGTACCTCCTCCTCCGTCGAGTTCGCCACTTCCTCCACCAACACCCCACGCGCCGGATCGGTGACTGAGTACATCGGCAACCTCCTCCAAATCCAAGAACTGCCACCATACTGTATACAGCATCCCCTCGATCCGTCGCCGGTCCGACTTTGGGCACCCACCAACCGTTTCGAGGGCCGCGGAATGGTTGGTGGGGGCTCAAAGACGGCTTGGGCAGCGCGCCGTGTGCGGTTGTGACATTGGCGTCTTGGGGGCATGCTCATGGCTGGTCCCGTTGTCCCGCCTCTTTGATCGGATGCCCGCCCGTGTCTGAGCAACGGAAGTTTCGTCGTGTTGTGCGGCTGGTCGCAGTGCTGGCCGTTGTTTCGGTGCCGTCGATGGCGCTTGCCGCACCGGGTGCTCCCCCGGACCCCGTGAACGCCTGGCAGTACCCGCACTGGCCGCAGAAGCAGCCCTGGCAGGAGTCGGGGCCGGACACGCGGGTCGCGAAGACCCTGTCGAGTGGGTTACCGGGCCCGATCGACCCGCAGAACTGGGAGAACCCGGACCACATGACGTGGGACGACTACGTCAAACCGCCCGGCACCAACTGGGCCGACCCCACGGTGAAGGGGTCGGAGCGGACCTTCAAGGGCGCACTGGTGCTGCTCGACTACCCGAACCAGGACTTCGTCATCACCAAGCCCAAGGGGTCGACGGCGTTCGGCAACCCGAGTGCCGCGGCGAACGGCGTACCGCGGGATCAGACCGCGCAGTTCTACAAGAACTTCCTCAACACCCCGGAGCCGCTGAACCACGGTCACACGCTGCACGAGTACTGGATGGAGGACTCCGGCGGCCGGTACGGCGTCGACCTCACCGCGTTCGGGCCGTACCGGATGCCGGGCAAGTCGCACGAGTACGCGATGGAGTTCCAGAGCGACGAGGACTGCCCGGCCGGTGACGACTGCTCGCGGAACATCCGCACCGACGGCCAGGCGGCCTGGGTCGCCGACCAAGGTCCCGACGTACCGGCCGGGTACGACTTCGTGTTCTTCCTCAGCGCCGGTCAGGACGAGTCGTCGACCTGGCAGGAGTTCGGGATGATGAAGTTCCCGACCAAGGAGGACGTCACCGAGGAGTTCGGTGGGCCGGATCCCGCTCAACGCAACTGGTCCGAGACCCGGTACGTCGACTGGACGTCGTGGGCGGCCGGCTCGTCGATCTGGCCGAACGCCGGCGGCGGCTCGTCCACCCAGGCGGAGAGCTCCGGGATGGCCGTGTTCGCACACGAGTTCAGCCACATCCTCGGCATCGGCGACAACTACAACAACCCGTACGGCGTCCCGCCGAGACGCGCGTACACCGGCATCTGGGAGATGCTCAGCCGGGGTAGCTTCAACGGCCCGGGCGGCCCGCACAGCCGCTGGATGATCCCGGCGACCGGTGGCGCGTCGATGGGCGCGCAACACATGCTGCGCAACAAGATCAAGCTGGAGATGGTCGACGAGCAGAACGTGCTCAGACTCTCCCGCGAGGCACTCGCGACATCGGGTGTGGTGATCGCGAACGTCAAGGCGCGCAGCGTGAACCCGGGCGCTAAGGACCTGTCCGGGGTGAACATCGAACTCGGCGGCGCGGGTGATCTCGACGCACCGTGCGATGCGACGAAGGATCCGATGTGCGACGGCCGCGGGTACCAGAACTACACGGTCGAGGTCGTGGACCGGATGGGCACCGACTCGTTCACACCCGATGCCGGCGTACTGCTCGCGAAGACCAAGAACCAGGACCGCGCGCCGTTCGAGTGGGTCGTCGACGCGAACCCGCAGGACATCAACCTGACCGACTACGTGCTGCCCGACGGCACGAAGGTCCCGATCACGATCGGCGACTACCGGCAGTTGTCCGACGCGCTGTTCCACGCCGGCACGAACTCCGGCAGCGAGTACGAGTACACCGACACCGCGAACCGCCTGCACTTCTACATCACCAACGTGCACCGCAACGCGAAGGGCGAGCTGTCGTACACGGTCGCGATCCGCTCGCTCGACGGCGCCGGCTTGCAGAGACGCGGCGTACGGCTGCTGCCCACGGTCGCGAAGCCGGACCGCAGCGGCGTCCAGACCTGCAACTTCAGCCTCACCAACACGGGCACGGCCGGTACGTCGTCGACGCAGCCCGAGGACGTCACGCAGTACGTCAAGGGCGACGTCTACCGCCTGTCCGCCAAGTCCAACGGCTGGCCGATCGCCCTGCCCAACGCGCTCGCCACGGCGAACGCGGGCCAGCAGGTCACGGTCCCCGTCTACACGAAGGCCGGCACCAGCCCGCTCGCCAAGATCACCCTCACCGCCACCTCCGAGAGCGACCCGACCAAGTCAGCCACCGCCACCTGCATCGCCGTCAAGCCGTGAGCCGTTAAGCGCTGACAGCAGCGCGCCGGGCGTCCAGCCGAGTTGGACGCCCGGCACCGCGTGCAGGTAGTCGACCACCTGCCACACCTCCCAGCCGTGCGCCTCGATCAGCCCGGCTGCGATCCAGCGAAGGTACGGCGCCGTGGGGGCGGTCGCCTCGAGGCCGGCAGCCGGGTCATGCGTGACCGTGAACATCGGCAGGCCGTCGCGTTCGCCGAGGCGTACGACGGTCTCGTAGCGGCCGGGCCCCATGGTGTGGAGCACGTTCACGTCCGGCAGCAGCGCGGCCAGCTCGCGAGCGAACTCGCCGCCCGGTTCCCGGCGCATCTCCTGGGCGGCGACATCGCCCAGTTGGTCCGCCGTCAGCAGATAGGCCCGACCGGCGACACACCCGGCTGCGGCGTGGTCGTAGAAAGCCGAGCCACCACCCCAGACCCGCGACTCGCCGGCGAACACGAGCCCGCCGGGCACGTGGACACCGGCGATTCGCCGGGGATCGCTGTGATCGCGGCAGCCGGCGTAGACGCGCGCGCCACCCTGAGGCCGGCCGCCGGCCAGATAGCAGCGGAATCGGTCGAGAGCGAGGTTGGAACCGTAGGCGACGTACCAGACTCGCTCCATCGCACCTCTCAGCTCGGCAGCGGCTGCTCCACGAAGGCCTGCTCCGCCTCCGCCAGCAGAATGCGGGAAGCATCACGGTACCGGCGATCGGCCTCCGCCGGCGTGTTCCCTACCGCGGTCAGCCCGAGCCGGCCGCATTCGGTCAGACAGCTGATCATGTGGAACACGATGCCCACCTGCCGCGACTGGTCGAAGTGCAGCCCGTGCCGCGCCACGATGTCGAACACATCGGCCGGCGACAACCCCTTGAGCAGCTCCGACTCGAGGTGATCCGTCGCGACCAGATGCTTCTCCTGACCCAACGACGTGACGAAGAGCGCGGTGCGTGGGTCGTACCTCCCGTCGGTCAGGAACTGCAGCGTCAGGAACGGATGCGTCGTCCCGCCCTTGCGCAGATTCAGTTCGATCGCGTACGGCGTCCATCCGCCGGCGGCATCGCGCACCACGACGAAGTCGATCGCGAACCGTCCGAGCGCACCCTGATCCGCCAGCCGCCGGCCGATCGTCGCGGCATGCTCGGTGATCATCCGGGCGTACTCCGCCGCCGCCGGAAACACGCAGCCCAGGTAGCTCTGCCCACTCGCGCCGCCGAGCAGTTGGTCGTGCGTGGACAGCAACTCGACCGCACCGCCTGGTACTACCCGGAGCTGGACGCTCGGACTCCGCAGTTCGGCGCCGACGATCCGCTCCTCGACGATCCCGCCGTTCTCGGCGAACTTGGCGACGTACACCTCGAAGGGGGTCGTCACGGACTCCAGCTCCATCTCGCGCAGCCGCTGCAGGAGCTCGTCCCGCTCCCCCGCCGATCCGGCCGCCGGGAGCCCTTTCAGCCGCACCACCGCGTTGCCCTCGCCGGACACGCCCTCGTTCAGCTTCACGATCGCGCTGTCCATCCCGGGCCGCTCGGCACGCATCGAGACCAGCGCGTCGGCGAGCTCGTCGAGGCTGTGCAAGTTCTCCACGCCGAGCGGATGGGGTACGCCGACCTCCGCGAACAACCGGCGGCAGCCGGACTTCGAGCCCAGTGGCGCCAGCCGCGGATCCGCGGCGTACATGGGGATCCCGAGGCTGATCGCGACATCGCGTTCGAGCTCGGTCGTGTTGTACGGAATCAGGTGCGATCGGAACGGGTTCGGGATCAGCGCGGCGATCCGGCGCAGCAGCCGTGGCCGGGCCAGCAGCTTCTCGCTGAGCGGGATCGGCGACGCGTCGTTGACCGAGATCAGCGACAACCGGGCGCGCGCGTGGCTCGGAATCACGCCGGGCAGCAAGGACAGGTAGTACTCGATGATCTCCGGAGCGATCGGCATCGAGGTCACGTAGACCATCCGCAGCCGCGGTTCCCGCAACAGGATGAGCAGGAAGAGGAACCGCTCCTCGTAGGCCTGCATGGCCGTTCCGGTCCCGGCGGCCTCGGTCTTGTCCAGCGTGAGCGACGGTACGACGACCACCGACTCGTCGTGGTAGTTGAGCCGCATCGCCTCCCACACCCCGGCCATTCGCGCCTGCAACTCGTCGAAGCGGCGGTACCGCTCGTCCTCGGTCAGAGCGGACAGTCCACGGGCTGCCTCGCCCGGAGAGGTCCACAGGTCGCCGGTCATGACACGATCCGTGAGTTGTCGAGACCACGAATGCTGTAGGCGTGCACATTCCGGCTGAACCCGCGGACCTGGCGGAGTCCGGCGTCCTCGCCGATCACCACGTCACCGGCGGCGGCGTAGACCCGTTCGGTGGCGAGGATCTGCCAGGGTTCGGCGTCGGCGCACAGGCGCGCCGACAGGTTGGTCACGCTCCCGATCGCCGCGTAGTCGAGCCGTCCGTCGAACCCGATGGTCCCGAGGGTCGCGTAGCCCTGCGCGACCCCGATCCCGAGCGCCAGGTCATGCCCACGACGGCTCCACGTCTCGGCCAGCCCGCGGACCCGGGTCCGCATCGCGACGCTCATCCGCAGCGCCCGCAACGGGCCGTCCTCGCAGCGCACCGGATCGTTGAAGAACACCATCAGTCCGTCGCCCGCGAATCGCTCCAGCGTTCCCTCGAACCGGAAGATCAGGTCGCCGAGCGCGTGGTGGTACTCCGCCAGCACGCCCATCACCTCCTCCGGCTCGCTCGCCTCCGCGAACGCGGTGAACCCGCGCAGGTCGCAGAAGACCACGACGATCTCGCGCCGGTGGCTGGCCAGGAACGACTCGTCACCGGAGTCCACGATCAGCTCGGCCAGCTGCGGGCTGAGGAACCGGCGCAGCCGGCCCATCCGCTGCAGCTGCGACACCTGGCTCTCGACCCGTGACTCGAGTTGCTGGTTCCACGCGGTCAGCTCGGCGGCCTGGCGTTTGATCGTGTCCTGGTACCGCTTGATCCGGGCCAGCGACGCCACCCGGGCGAGCAGTTCGCTCTGGTTGACCGGCTTGGTGAGGAAGTCGTCCGCCCCGGCCTCGAGCGCCTTCACCTTCTGTTCGTCGCCGCTGGCCGTCACCATCACGACCGGCAGGTACGCCGTGTTCACCTGGTCCCGGATCCGCCGGCACACCTCGTACCCGTCCATCCCCGGCATCAGGATATCGAGCAGGACGAGATCGATGTCCCCGGCATCGATCAGCTCCAGCGCCTGCTCGCCCGAGGGAGAGGTCAGTACGTCGTACCCGCGCGGACTGAGGATCGCCTCCAGCAGCCGGACGTTCGGCGGCTGGTCGTCGACCACGAGCACCCTGGTCGTCGCGGCAGTCATGTCGCACCGCCCAGCCGGAGGAAGTCCCTCACCTGCTGCGGCAGCCGGCGCACGCTGATCGGCTTCTCGACGTACCCGGTGAACCCGGAGTCGAACGCTTTCTGCCGGTCGTGATCCATCGCGAACGCGGTCACCGCCACCACCGGCACGGCGTGCGCCCGCTCACCGGCGCGGATCCGGCGCAATGCCTCGGCGCCGTCGATGCCGGGCAGCTGCAGGTCCATCAGG
This sequence comes from Kribbella sp. VKM Ac-2569, assembly GCF_004216905.1. Taxonomy (GTDB): domain Bacteria; phylum Actinomycetota; class Actinomycetes; order Propionibacteriales; family Kribbellaceae; genus Kribbella. The sequence goes on along the minus strand of NZ_SGXJ01000007.1, from coordinate 366,646 downwards.
ATCAGGTCCGGCCGCTCCGAGGCGGCCAGCCGGACGCCGTCCTCACCCGAGGTCGCCTCGATCACCTCGTAGCCGGAGAATCGCAGCACATCCCTGACCAGCTTGAGATTCTTCGGATTGTCCTCCACTACCAGGATCCGGCCTGAGCTCATCGAGCATCCCCCTCGGTTGTGGCCCCGACTGCTCGGAGAGCGCGGAGCAAAGCGTCCCTGCTGACCGGTTTGACCAGATAGGCGGCGGCACCGAGCGCGGCACCGCGCGCCTGTTCGTCCACGATCGACACCACGACGACCGGGATGTCGCGGGTCTCCGGCTCGGCCTTCAGCGCCTGCAGCACCGCCCACCCGTCGATCCCCGGCAACCGGATGTCCAGCAGGACAGCAGCCGGCCGGACCCGTCGTACGGCGTCCAGCCCGGACTGACCGTCCTCGGCCACCGTCACGCGCAGCGCGGCACCGGTCAGGTAGGCGGTGATCAGGTCGATCGACGGGCGATCGTCCTCGATGACGACCACATCGCCGACGGACGTCGTGGTGTCCGGCCGGTGCTCGTTCGCCCTGCTCCGCAAGGAGAATCCGAACGTGCTGCCGACCCCGACCTCGCTGTCCAGCCACATCCGCCCGCCGAGCAGCTCGACGATCCGCCGCGACAGGGTCAGCCCGAGTCCGGTGCCCTCCTCCTGCGACGGACCCCGGCCGCCCTGCTGGAACGACTCGAAGATCCGCTCCCGGTCCTCCGGCGGTACGCCGCGTCCGGTGTCGGTGACCGAGATGTGCACCTCGGCGCCGGACCGGGTCGCCCGCACCACCACCGACCCGCCGTCGCCGGTGAACTTCACCGCGTTGGTCGTCAGGTTCAGCACCACTTGCTTCAGTCGCAGCTCGTCGGCGTACACCTCGTCGATGCCGGGCCCGACCTCGACCCGCAGGTCGATGCCGTGCACGGTGGCCCGCTCGCGCAGCATTGCCGCAGTGTTGTCGAGCACGCGGCGCAACGGGAACGTCGAGTACTCCAGCTCCATCCGCCCGGCCTCCACCTTGGACAGGTCGAGGATCTCGTTCAGCAGTTCGAGCAGATGCTTTCCCGAGCCGTGGATGTCGCGCAGGTACTCCTCCTGCCGCTCGTTGAGCTCGCCGAACATCCGCTCCAGCAGGACTTCGGAGAAACCGAGGACGGCGTTCAACGGCGTCCGCAACTCGTGCGACATGCTGGCCAGGAACTCGGACTTGTGCCGGCTGGCCACCTCCAACTCCGCGCTACGCTGCGTCAACTCGCGATAGAGCTGAGCGTTGAGCAGCGCGAGCGTCGACTGGTCGGCGAACATCTCCAGCAGCGTCAGCGTCTCGGCCGAGAACTCGCCCGGTCGTTTGCGGCGGACGACCAGCGAGCCGACGATCTGTCCCCCGCGCAGCAGCGGTACGGCGACCAGGGAACGCCAGCCGGCGTCGTACAGGACCGACAGGTGTGGATCGAGTTCCGCCGCGTCGAGATCGGAGACCGCCAGCGGCCGGCCGACCTTGGCCGCGCGGCCGACCAGGGTCTCGTCGAGGTGGATGCGGGTCGTCCGCAGCCGTTCGATCACACTCGGATCGGTCTGGTAGACGCTACGGACCAGGAAACACCGCGCGCCCTCGTCGTACTCCATGATCGAGCCGCCGTCGGTGGCCGAGATCTCGACCGCGTGCTTGGCGATGGTCGACAGCACCTTGGAGACGTCGAGGCTGGAATTGACTGTTTCGCCGACCTCGCGCAGCGCCTCGAGCTCGCCGACTCTTCGCGCCAGCTCGGCACCTCGAGCCTCCAGTTGCTGGACGAGCTTCACGCTGTTGACCGCCATCGCCGCCTGCCCGGCGAACCCTGTCACGAGGTTCTGCTCACCCTGGCTGAAGGGCATGACCTCGTTACGCCAGACCGCCAGCGCGCCGACCACCTCGTCGTCGACGAGCATCGGCGCTCCCATGGTGGTGCGGAACCCCGCCACCCGCTGCAGGTCCTGACGGTTGAAGTCCGGATCTGCCAGTACGTCGGGGATCTGCTGGGTGGCGCGCTCCAGACCGGCCCGGCCGACCAGCGAGCCGCGATCCATCGGGATCGGGTGCTCGGTGAGGTAGCGGATCGACTCCGCCGACATGCCGACCGCCTTGGACAACCGGTAGTAGCCGTCCTCGAACAGGTAGAGCTGCGCGGCTTGCGAGCGGCAGAGCCGGCAGGCGCTCTCGACGATGGTGGTGAGGACCGCGTCCGGGTCGCCGGCGGAGCGACCGACCGCGGACAGTACTTCGTTGGCTGCCGCGAACTGCTCGGTCAGGATCGTCAGCTCGCCCTGAAGCCGCTCGTGTTCTGTTTCCCTGGCGCCGAAAAGCGCCCGCCCAGCCATCGCAGCCTCCCCCACCCCGAGTCCCCCAGGCCGCGCTGATCCAGTCTTCCGCCGAACGTCGCCGAGAGCAATCGCCCCGGTGATCGAACTCCAGGCCCGCCGTTCACAACGGTTTGAAAATCACAAGTTGAGGACAGGAAAGTTCATCTTCCGTCGGTTAATCGTTCAGGCTAAGGTGCCTGCGTTGCAGTCCTGGTGTTTCAGACTCCATCCGCCCCGTTAGGAGACTCGCATGCCAGATATCAATCGCCGTAGGTTCCTGCAAATGGCCGGAGCGTCGGCTGCGTTCGCCGCGATGGCGAACAGCATCGAGCAGGCCGCCGCGATCCCCGCGCACCGCCGGCTCGGCAGTATCCAGGACGTCGAGCACATCGTCGTACTGATGCAGGAGAACCGGTCGTTCGACCACTACTTCGGCAGCCTGAACGGCGTCCGCGGGTTCGGTGACCCGCGACCGGTGACACTGCCGAGCGGACAGTCGGTGTGGCACCAGAAGAGTGCCCTCGGCAAGGAGATCCTGCCGTTCCGGCCGGAGGCCGACAACCTCGGAATGCAGTTCATCCAGGACCTCGCGCACAGCTGGTCCGACGCGCATCTCGCGGTGAACAACGGCAAGTACGACCAGTGGATCCCGGCGAAGACGTCGACCACGATGGCGTACCTGACCCGGGAGGACATCCCGTTCCACTACGCGCTCGCGGACAAGTTCACGGTGTGCGACGCGTACCACTGCTCGTTCATGGGCTCCACCGACCCGAACCGCTACTACATGTGGACCGGTTACACGGGTAACGACGGCACCGGCGGCGGCCCGGTCCTCGGCAACGACGAGGCCGGCTACGGGTGGACGACGTACCCGGAACGGCTCGAGCAGGCCGGTGTCTCGTGGAAGATCTACCAGGACATCGGTGACGGCCTGGACGGCGACCACGGGTGGGGCTGGATCGACGACGCGTACCGCGGGAACTACGGCGACAACTCGCTGCTGTACTTCAACAAGTACCGCACCGCGCAGCCCGGGAACCCGTTGTACGACAAGGCTCGCACCGGCACGAACGCGAAGGCCGGCGAGAGCCTGTTCGCCCAGCTCACCGCCGACGTGCAGAACAACCGGCTGCCGAAGATCTCCTGGATCGCGGCGCCCGAGGCGTTCACCGAGCACCCGAACTGGCCGGCCAACTACGGCGCCTGGTACATCTCGCAGGTCCTCGACGCGCTCACCGCGAACCCCGAGGTGTGGAGCAAGACCGCGCTGTTCATCACGTACGACGAGAACGACGGCTTCTTCGATCACGTCGTACCGCCGTACCCGCCGATGGATGCCAACCAAGGGTTGTCGACGGTCGACCCGAACCCCGATCTGTACACCGGATCGAAGGCCGCCCACGGCGCCTACGGCCTCGGCCAGCGGGTGCCGATGCTCGTGGTGTCTCCGTGGAGCACCGGCGGCTACACCTGCTCCGAGGTCTTCGACCACACGTCGATCATCCGGTTCATGGAGTCCCGTTTCGGCGTCCACGAACCGAACATCTCGCCGTGGCGCCGGGCGATCTGCGGCGACCTGACGTCGGCGTTCGACTTCGGTACGGCGGCGACACAGCCGGTCACTCTCCCGGATACGAGCGCGTACGAGCCGCCGGACAACAAGCGGCACCCGGACTACGTGCCGACGCCGCCCGCGGTCGGCAAGATCCCGGCGCAGGAACGCGGCCGCCGCCGTACCCGGCCGTTGCCCTACGCACCGGTCGTCGACGGAGCCGTTGCCGATAGCAAGTACAGGCTGACGTTCAGCTCCGGGGCGCGCGCGGGCGCGCAGTTCCTGATCACGTCCGCGAACCGTACCGACGGCCCGTGGACGTACACCACCGAGGCCGGCAAGACCGTCGCCGACAGCTGGAACCCGATCTACTCCGCCGGCGTCACCGACCTCACCGTCCACGGCCCGAACGGCTTCCTCCGCACCTTCAAGGGCAAGCCCGCAACCGGCCTGGAACTCACCGCCCGCGAGAACGCCGCCACCGGCAACGTCGTACTCACCTTCACCTCCGACATCGCCCGCCGCATCACGATCACCAACACGTACGCCGGCACCACCCAGAACCTCGACCTACTCAAGGGCACCACCACCCGCACCATCACCACCACCAACGGCTGGTACGACGTCTCGATCACCACCGCCACCGACGCGACCTACCTCCGCCGCCTGGCCGGCCACGTAGAAACCGGCACCCCCAGCCTCAGCGACCCCGCCATCAAGACCGTCTAGGACACCACCGCGAGCCCGGCAAGGGCCAGATAGACGCCTCCGGTCGTCTGTTTGATTCTGCGTCGGGCTTGCGGGGATCGGTGGATCCGGGGGGCCAGGGTGCCGGCGATCGTGGCGTAGGTTGCGTCGCAGGCGGCGGCCAGGAGGACGAAGCAGGCACCGAGGACGAGGATCTGTGTCGGTCCGGACCCCTCCGCCGGACGGACGAACTGTGGAAGGAACGCGAGGAAGAACAGCACCGTCTTCGGGTTCAGCAGGTCGACGAAGATGCCGTCGCGGATCATCCGGAGACAGCTCCTCGGCAGGGCACGGTGCTTGGGTGCATTGTCGCTCGGCGGACGGAACTCGCGTACTCCCATCACGAGCAGATAGCCGGCACCGGCATACCTGATCAGCCGGAACAGGTCAGGTGACGACGTGAGTACCGCACCCAGTCCCGCGGCGGCCGCGACGACGTGGACGAGCGCGCCGAGTTCCAGGCCGAGCACGGATGCGAGGCCAGCTGTGCGGCCGTGGCGCAGGCTGCACGCCACCACGTAGGCGACCGACGGCCCTGGTACGACGAGCACCACCAGAGCCGCCAGGCAGAAGGACAGGACTGTTGTCCCGCTTGGCATGATCCCCCCGATCCGGGCCTTCGCCCGCTCAGGAAGAGACCGTACGGACGGCCGCTGCCAGTTCGCTGTCAATCGGGGACGACCCGGTGGATCGGTAGAGTGGGTGGCCGTATCTCTCGGGGGTGAGATGGGACATCTCGACATTCGGCTGCTCGGCCCGTTCGAGATCCGTCGGGACGGGCGGGTGGTTCGGGTTCCGGGCCGCAAGGTCCGGGCGTTGCTGGCGATGCTCGCGCTGAACTGCGGACGGACGGTTTCGTTCGACGGTCTCGGTCGCGCGCTGTGGGCCGACGATCCGCCGCAGCGCCTGCGCGGCAGCCTGCAGACGTACGTCGGGCGACTGCGGCGCGTGCTCGGCGACGACGCGGTGACGACCGAGCCAGCGGGCTACCGCCTCGACGTGCCGGTGGAGAGTGTCGACGTACTGCGCTTCCATCGGCTGCTCGACGACGGCAAACCCGTGCAGGCGTTGGCGTTGTGGCGCGGAGATCCGTTCGGGAGCGCGCTCTCTGCGTGGTTCGACGAGCACGAGACGCCCGCGCTCGTCGAGCGCTACCTCACCGCCTGGGAACAGCGAACCGACGCCGACATCACCGACCTCCAGAAGCTCACCACGCGCTACCCGCTCCGGGAAACGTTGTGGCTAAGGCTTCTCACCGCCCTCCGCGACGCCGGCCGACAGGCCGAGGCCCTGGAACGCTACGGTGCCCTCCGCCAACACCTCACCGACGAGCTGGGCACCGATCCATCACCCTCGCTACAGACCCTCCATCACAACCTGCTCACCACCGCGCCCAGCGGAGGCGGGCGTGCGCGGGTCGGCGCGGGCAGAAGCGGCGTGGCGCTGACCCGCTTCTTCGGACGGGACGCCGAGCTCGATCGGGTCGGCCGCTTGCTCAACGGGTCCCGGCTGGTGACGATTGCAGGCCCACCCGGAGCGGGGAAGACCAGACTCGTCCGCGAATACGCGGCCCAGCAGGACTCGTCCCTTGTGCTGGTCGAGCTCGCTGCGGCGGACTCCGTGGCGAGCGGAGTCGCGGGGGCGCTCGGGCTCCGGCCGGGTGAGGTGCTGAGGCCGACATCCGACCTGCTGCTGATTCTCGACAACTGCGAGCATCTCGCGTCGGAGGCAGCGGCGTACGTCGTGCAACTGCTCGCCGACTGTCCAGGTCTGCGAGTCCTCGCCACCAGCCGAGTCCCGCTCGCCGCACCAGGGGAACATGTCTACCGGCTGCCACCACTGCCGGACCGCACCGCGACCGAGCTCTTCATCGACCGCGCACGCCTCGTCAACGCGGACTTCCCACGCGACGACAGCCCCACCGTCCGCCAGATCTGCCGCCAGCTCGACGGGCTCCCCCTTGCTGTCGAGCTCGCCGCCGCCTGGATCCGCGTCCTCTCCGCACATCAGGTCCTCGACCGCCTCACTCCGCTCCTGAACGAGCGCCACGGACGACAAGCAACGATGCGCGCCGCGCTCGACGCGAGCTACCGTCTCCTGCAACCTCCGCAGCAACAGCTGTTCGGACGTCTCGCGGTGTTCGCCGGCGGCTTCGACCTGGACGCCCTCGAAGCGGTCGCCGGGCTGGACGACGACCTCCTCACCACCCTCGCAGCCCTCGTCGATCACTCCCTCGTACTCACGGAATCCCTCCCCGACGGCCGCCTGCGTTTCCGGCTCCTGGAGCCGGTCCGCCAGTACGCCGTCGCAGTCTTCGACAACGAGGACGCCGTACGCGACCGCCACGCCCGTCACTATCTGGCCGTGGTACGTCGTGGCGACGCCCGCCTCCGCGGACCGGATCGGGCGACGGCGCTCGTCGACCTCCAACGCGAGGAAGCCAATCTCCTGGCGGCCTTGGCCTGGGCAGGCAGCCGGCCCAACGATCTCGCCCTGCGTCTGTCCACCGCGCTCGGCTACTACTCCGAGCACCGCGGCCAGGTCAACGAAGCCCGGGCCCGCATCGAGCAGTACCTCGGCCATGCGCCGGCCGAGCCGAAAGTCCGGGCCGCCGCGCTCGCGCGACTCGGCCGCCTCGCCTGGCGGCAACGCGACTACCCGGCCGCACGGCGCGCCTACCACCAGAGCCTCACACTCCGCCGGCAACTCGGCGACCAGAACGGTTCGGCGCGCAGCCTGCGAGATCTCGCGCTGGCGACGGCATCCAGCGGCGACACCGGCCGGGCAGTCGAACTGTGCGAGCAGAGCATCGGCATGTTCACCCGCTCCGGCGACGAGCGCGGCCGCGGCTGGGCGCTGACCGTACTCGGTCTGACGCTGTTCGAGAACGGCCGCTGGGCCGAGGGCGAGACGCACTACCGCGAAGCGCTCGAGGTCAGCCTGGCGGGCGGTGGCGCCGCGATGAATGTGAACGCCCGGCTCGGCATCGCGTTCTCCGCCGCGGTAGCCGGCGATGTCGACGCGCACCGGCATCAACTCGACGCGGTCGTCGACCAGATCCGCGCGGCCTCCGGCTTGATCGAAGACCCCGATTGGCTGTGGGCGAGCATGAGCCTGGCCGCGAACGAGGGCCGGACCCGCGCCGCGCTCCGGCTCGCCGGCGCCGCGACCGCCCTCAGCCGGCGTGGCGGCCGGATGTCCGGAACCATGACGACGTTCTGCGACGCCACGGTCGAACGGCTACGCCGCCAGATCGGCGTACGGCGGGCCGCCCGTCTGATGGCCGCGGGCCGGGAACTGTCGCAGGACGATCTGATCGTCGAGGCGCTCGCCCCGCCGACGGTCGACGACCGCCCACTGAGCCGCCGTGAACTGGAGGTCGCCGACCTGGCCGGCCAGGGGCTGAGCAACGACGAGATCGCGCGTTCCCTGACGATCTCGCGCCGTACCGTCGAGACGCATCTCGAGCACCTCCGCCAGAAACTCGATCTCACCAGCCGCTACGAGGTGGTCGCCTGGGCGTTGACGCGATCCGGATGATCCCGGATGCGGGCGGTACGCCGGCCGCGTGACGCTGCTGGGATGAACTACATCTTCGACACCGGCAGTGAGCTCGGACGGCACCATCTCGACCACCTCGGCAACCTGATCGACGCACCGACCCACTGGTGCCTCGAACGCCGCGGCCTGTCTCCCACCGCACGCTGCCTGGAGATCGGCGCCGGCTCCGGCCGGATCGCGAACTGGCTGGCCGCGCGCACCGGCGAGGTCGTTGCCGTGGACATCGATACCGCACAGCTCACCGATCTCGCGGCGAACGTCGAGGTCCGCAAACACGATGTCCGCGACGGTCTCGGGGTGGACGGCCCTTTCGACCTGATCCACGCCCGGCTCGTCCTCATGCACATTCCCGAGCGCGAGCAGATCTTCGCCGAACTGGTGAACGCGCTCGCGCCTGGCGGGCTGCTCGTCATCGGCGACTTCACCGGCCGCCGACTGCATCCGATCTCGGCGCCGAGCGCCGAGGACCGGGCGCTCTGGGCGCGGATGCAGTACCTCTCCCACGAGGTCGTCGGCCCGGCCGGCGGCATCAGCTTGACCTGGGCGGGCGGCACTGCGGCCCGGATGACCGCCGCCGGCCTGACCGACGTACACACGATGGAGTACTCCGAGACGACGGCGGGTGGCACCGACGGCTGCCTCCTGCACCGCAACCTCAACGAGCAGGCGGAGCCTCTCCTGCTGGCGGCGGGTGCCACCCCGGACGAGCTCGCACGGTACCGCGAGCTGATGACCGATCCGTCCTTCACCGCGTGGTTCTACCAGTTCCTGTGCACGTCGGGAGTGCGTCCTAGATGATCGGCGCCTCCGGCTTTGTGTCGGCGGCCGGGTTCGCGTCGTCGAGGCGTTCCAGTTCGTCGACGGCGATGCGGCTGGTCCAGCGCTGGTCGGGGTCGGGTTGGGGGATGGAGTCGAGGAGGAGCTTGGTGTACGGGTGCGAGGGCTCGTGCATCACCGTGGAGACCGGGCCGCGTTCGACGATCTCGCCCTTGGTGATGACCATGACCTCGCCGCCGAGGTAGTAGACCGTGGACAGGTCGTGGGTGATGAACAGCGTCGTCATCCCGTGCTTGATCTGGAAGTCGAGCAGGATGTCCAGGAAGTGCTTGCGCACCTGGGCGTCCAGCATCGACACCGGCTCGTCCGCGATGATGAACGAGGGGCGCAGCATGTGGACCCGCGCCAGCATGATGCGCTGCCGCTGACCGCCGGAGAGCTGGTGCGGGTACCGGCCGAGCACGTTCTCCGGCTCCAGCCGGACTGCGCGCAACGACTCCTCGATCAGCTCGAGGCCCTTGGCCCGGGTGTCCGCGAGCTTGAACTTCTTCACCGCCTTCCAGAGCACGCGATCGACCCGGTAGAACGGGTTGAAGATCGCGTACGGGTCCTGGAACACCGGTTGGACGTCGCGCCGGTACTCGTCGTACTCGGCCCGGCTCAGTTTGAAGATGTCCTTCCCGCCGTACAGCACGGATCCGGCCGTGGGTTTCTGCAGGCCGAGGACGTTGCGGGCGATCGTGCTCTTCCCGCTGCCGCTCTGGCCGACCAGGCTGACGATCTGCGGCGGCGACGCGGCCAGGCTGAAGCTCACGTCGTCCACCGCGGTGATGTAACCGTCGGCGACCCCACGAGCGTGGAACCGTTGCTGTACGCCACGAAGCTCGAGCTCCGACTTCATGATGCCCTCCGTCCGAGCTTCGGGATCGACTCGATCAGCTGCCGGGTGTAGGCGTCCTGCGGGTCCTTGAAGACCTGCCGTACGTCGCCGACCTCGACGAGCTGTCCCTCGTACATCACCGCGACCCGGTCCGCGAGCTGTGCGTGCACGCCCATGTCGTGCGAGATCACCATCAGGGTCACCCCGAAGTCGGTGCGCAGATCCGCGAGCGACTGCAGGATCACCCGCTGGATCGTCACGTCCAGCGCGGTGGTCGGCTCGTCCGCGATCACCAGGTCGGGTTCGAGCGCGACCGCGATCGCCATCAGCACCCGCTGCTTCATCCCGCCGGACAGCTCGTGCGGGTACATCCGGGCCACCCGCGGCTCGAGACCGACCTGCGCGAGCAGCCGCGGGATCATCTCGTGCAGGGAGCTCTTGCGTTCCGGCGCGTGCTCCAGGATCACGTCCTTGAACTGGTCCTCCACCCGCATGACCGGGTTGAGCGAGCTCATCGAGCCCTGCGGGAGATACGAGAGAGCGCTCCACCGCAGTACCCGCAGTTCCTCGCCGTGGACCTTCAGCAGGTCCACCGGCGAACGGCCGGCCGGGTTGAACAGCACCGAGCCGCCGGTCACCTTGCCCGGCGCCTTCAGGAGCCGGAGCAGCGCGACCGCGAGCGTGCTCTTCCCGCTGCCCGACTCCCCCGCGATCCCGAGGATCTCACCGCGACGTACGTCGAGATCGATGCCGCGGACCGCTTTCACGTCGCCGCGGTTGGTGGAGTAGACGACCTCGAGCCCCTTGATCTCCAGGACACTCTCGGAAACATTCCCAGGGACGTTATTCACCGGCCACTCCTCTCAGCCGCGGGTTGTAGACCTCTTCCAACCCGATGTTGACCATGTTCAGCGCCGCGAACAGCAGCGTCAGCAGCACGATCGGGACCACGAACATCGGCCACGCCCCGAGCGTCAGCGCGCCGGTGGTGATCGCGTTGTAGATGATCTGGCCGAGGTCGACGACACCGCCCGGCCCGAGCCCGATCACCTCCAGACCGACGAGGCCGAAGATCGCGCCGAGCGCCGACGATGCGAACCCGACGCCGATGAACGGCAGCAGGTTCGGCAGCAGTTCGGTGACGATGATCTCAATGTCGCGGGCCTTGCTCACCCGCGCCAGGTCGACGTACGGCCGGGTCCGCAGGCTGAGCACCTGGGAACGGATGGTCTTGGCCGCGAACGGCCACGCGAAGATCGAGATCATCACCCCGACCTGGAACAGCGTCACGTTCTTCGCGTACGCCGAGAGCGCGATCAGCAACGGGAACGTCGGGATCACCAGCAGGATCCCGGTGAACGTCGACAGGATGCCGTCGATCCAGCCGCCCTTGTAGCCGGCCACGAACGCCACGATCACCCCCACGACGGTGGAGATGATGCCCGCGATCGCTCCGATCTGGAGCGAGACGGACAGCGCCTTCATCACCATCGCGAACACGTCCCGGCCGAACTGGTCGGTGCCCAGCAGATGCCCGGCTCCGGGCACCAGCCATTTCTCGTACGCCGCCACCTCGATCGGATCCTTGCCACCCCCGATCGCGTTCACGATCAACGGGCTGAACAACGCCAGCAGGACCATCACCCCGAGGATGACCAACCCGGCCGCCAACCGCCGGCTGTTCCGGATCGTCCGCAGCACCGCGTTCAGAAATCTCATCGTCATCACTACTTCCAGTACTTGACCCGCGGGTCCAGCAGCGGGAGCAGGAGGTCGAGGAGGAGTACGGCGGTCAGCACCGAGAAGATCGCGATGTCGGTGACCCCGAGGATCGTGTTGAAGTCGAGCTGCTGGATCGCGGTGACCAGCGTGGTCCCGAGACCCGGGTAGTTGAACAGCTGCTCGACCAGCACGTTGCCGTTGAAGATGAAGCCGAGCGAGATGCCGAACGCGGTGATCTGCGGCAGGTAGCAGTTCCGCAGCGCGTACCGGGTCAGGATCCGCCAGCCCTTCAGGCCCTTCGCCTCGGCGTAGACCAGGTAGTCCTCGCCGAGCACCGGAACCATCAGCATCCGGGTGGACAGGATCCAGCTGAGCGTCCCGATCACCACGATCGACAGCCCCGGCAGCAACCCGTACTTGAGCACGCTGCCGATGAACTCCAGCGAGATCCCGGGACTGATATTGGAGTCGTACGCCGATCTCGCAGGCAGCACGCCCATCGAGTACGCGAAGATGTACACCAGGATCAGCGCGACGAAGAAGTACGGAACGTGGGAGAGCGCGATCGACAGGTTGGTCGCGATCGCGGAACCGAGTTTCCCGCGCCGCCAGCCCGCGATCGCGCCGAGGATCACGCCGAGGATCCAGGACAGCACCGCCGAGATCCCGAGCAGACCGATGGTCCAGGGCAACGCTCTCAGGATCACGTCCTGGGCCGGCGTCGGGTAGTTGATGAGGCTCGGGCCGAGATCGCCGTGCAGAACGAGTTTCTCCATGTACTTCAGGTACTGGGAGAACATGTTCCCGGTGAGACCGAACTCCTGCTGGTAGCGGGCGATGAGCTCGGTGCTCGCCTGCTGGTTGTACATGTAGTTCTGCTGCAGGGTCTGGATCAGCGTCTGGACCGGGTCGCCCGGGATCAGACGGAAGAAGAAGAACGCGATGGTGAGCGCTCCCCAGAGCTCCACGAAGTAGATCCCGACTCTTCGGATCGCGTACGCCGCCAGCGGATGCCGCGACAGCCAGGCCCGCACCCCCCGAGAAGGTGCGGAATCCTGGCTCTTGTCGACTGCTACCACCGGCGGGGCATCCGCCGTCACGCCGGTCCCTTCTGGCCGGTGGCCGAGATCTTGCCGAGCACCAGGGTGAAGTGCGGCCACCAGTTCAGCGGCACCTCGTAGAGGTTGTCGTCGGTCGGCCAGTCCTTCCAGAAGGCGGTGTTGAAGAACTGCGGGTACCCGGTCTGGATCACCGGCAGCAGCGGCAGCTTCTGGAAGTAGATCTCCAGCGCCTGCTTCAGCAGCGGCTTCGCCTCCTCGCTGTCCGGGTCCATCCCGGACAGCTTCTGGGAGATCGCGTCGAACGCCGGGTCCTTGAAGCGCATCTTGTTCTTACCGGCGGCGTTCTTGCCGATCGGCTGGGCCTTGGTGCTCTCCCAGTCGGTGTACAGCTGCTCGGGGTCGATGGCGAACCCGGCCCAGCTCGAGTCGATGTCGTACTCTCCGCGCTGGAACTTCTCGTCGTGCACGCTGCCGGACAGGCTGCGCAGGGTGCAGGGCACCCCGACCTTGGCGAGGTCGGTCTTCAGCACGTTCGCGATCGCGTACTCGGCCTTGTCGACCTGCGCGGGCGTGATGATCTCGAGGTTGATCTCCTTGCCCTTGTAGGTGCGCTTGCCGGCCGCGTTCTTCGGCGCGATCTCGTCGAGCAGCTGGGTCGCCTTGTCGAGGCTGTACTCGAACTTGTACTTTCCTGCGAGCTCGTCGTCTTTCCACTTGTCGTTGGTCGGGTAGTCGGCCCACGGGTAGATCGCGGGCGGCACCTTGACGTCCCAGACCGACGTACCGATCTTCTCCCGGTCGAGGCAGTAGTTGATTGCCCAGTGCATCTTCTCCTCGGCCATCACGCCCCGGGTCGGGTCGCAGTTCAGCCACATCACCCGGGGGTTCGGGTCGTGGAACTGCGTCGTGACCAGGTTCGGGTAGCCGGTGTTGGCCAGCTGCGTGGCGTGCTGCGTGTCGATCGAGCCGACGTCGAACTCGGCCCGCTCGAACGCCAGCGATGCCTGGTCGAGCTGCTTCGAGGTGCTCTGGAAGATCACGTACTGCGGCTTGACGTCGAGCTTGTCCTTGTTCCAGTAGTTCGGGTCCTTCTCCCAGACGAACATCTTCTGGTTCCGGATCGCCTGCTTCAGCTTGTACGGGCCGGAGCGGACCGGCGGGTTGTCCTTGAACTTCGTCAGGTCCTGCGACTTCCAGATGTGCTCGGGCATGATGTTGTTCGGCGCGCCCGCGATCGCGGCGATGAAGTTGTAGTGGAACCGCGGCGTCGGCTTCAGGAGCTTGACCACCGCCGTCTGCGGGTCCGGCACCTCGACCGTCTTGACGAACTCCTTCAGGTCGCCGCCGCCGCCGAACAGGTCGGGCCGGTCCTTGAGCGCCATGACGGTGAACTTGAAGTCGTTCGCGCCCAGCGGCTTCCCGTCGTTCCAGTGCGCCTTCGGGTCGAACTTCAGGGTCAGCTCGGTGTGGTCGTCGTTGTACTTGTACTCGGTCGCCAACCACGGCGTGAGCTTGCCGGTGGCGAAGCTGAGGAAGAACAGCGGCTCGGTGGCCAGCTCTACGCCGGCGCCGCCCGGAGATCCGTTGGGGATCATCCCGTTGAAGCTGTCGAAGACCGTGTACTCGACCTGCCCGACGATCACCGTCTGGTCCCGCGGGACGGGGATGTTGGCCTTGCCGATCTGGATGGATTTGGTGGCGACCGGCTTGTTGCTGTTGGCCGGCTTGTCGGAGTAGGAGCCGCCGCTGGAACAGGCAGCCAGGAAGGCGGTCAGCGCGGCGGCACCTCCACCGATCATGCTTCGCCGGGTCAACTGGTACCGGACGACGTCTTCGACATCTTCGTACTGCTCGCGCGGGCCAGCGCTGTTGTGGGACTCCGTGTTCATGACGAAGGTCACCTCCGTTTACGTTGCGTGGACTGGCGGATCACCGACCGAGAGGTGCCACGGACTATAAGTAGCGTTGACAACGTTGACAAGAGTTCGTTGCCACGTTGAAGCAGACTCGTCATATCCGCAGCTCAGTGGATATACCAACCTTTGACAACGTTGCTCGCTCTGCGTGACTCCCGTAGGCGGAAACGCTTCCAAGCGCAGTTACGCCGCGTGCACTTTCCGGCCCGCGGCCAGTTCCGGTCAGTCGTAGACGGAGTCGACCAGAAGTTCCACAGATCGGTCCGGTTCGTTGAGAACCGCGCGGATCACATGCCGCTGGTCCCATCGCCCGGCAGCCCATGCGAGGGCCTTCGCGAGGCCGTCGAACGTCGCCGCGTGCGGAGCGCTGTCGGCGTCCACCCACCACGAGACCTCGACACCGTCGACGGTGAGCTCCTCGTGCTCCCACCACGTCGCCGGGACCTCGGGCACGAGTTCGCGGACGATCGCCGGCACGTCCGCCGCCGTACCCTCGCCGTCGATTTTGCCCTCGGCAACTTCCTGGGCGAGCGGTACGTCGAACAGGTCGCTGAGCCCGTCCGCCGCGGCACCGGATCCGATCACGAATCCGCCGAGGTCCTCGCGCTGCACCCACATCGGCCCGTCGACCACGACCGCACCATCCGCGTCGGTGACTCGGGTGCCGCCGCCGTCGGTGTCCAGCACGCGGACCTGGGCCGGCGCGGCGCCCGGGAACAGCGCCATCGTCCCGAGCCGGTTCCACAGGCGCAGGATCGACGCCTCGTCGACCTCTCGCTCGGGGTCGGCGAGCCGGTCGAGGACGAGACCGATGCCGTCCGCGTCGAGGTCGCCGACGTCGCGGACCAGGCCGATCGCCGTACGGACCTCTGGATCGAGCCCGGCCGTCCAGGCGGGAGCTTCGTCGAGGAACGTCGCGAGTACCGGTTCGGCGTCGGGATCCGCGCGTCCGGCGAGCGGTTCGCCGTCGTCGAGCAGGACGTGTTCACGGATCCACCAAGCCGCGTACGACGGTACTCCGAGCGGCCGGTCGTCCGGGCCGACGACGCGGACCTGGGTGACGAGTGCGCGGCGCAGTTCGGGGTCAGAACCCAATAAATGCAGGGCTTTCGGCCAACTGTCGTCGGTGATCCAGTCGAGGTCGCGGATCGCTTCGAGCTCACCGACAGTGGCGCCGTACCGGGATCCGTCTGGTGCTATGTCGTACGCCCAGTCCTCGATGTCGTCGAGGTCCTGGAGGGCTTCGGGGAGGCGGTCGAGGGCGACGTCGGACGCGCTGACCCGGCCGAGCGAGGCGAGGACGCCAACGGCTTCCAGCGCGGGCACGCCGTAGCGGTCGAGGACGTCGCCGGCGACGGGTGCGACCTCCTCGACATCGAGCATTGCTTGCGCGTCGGAGCCCTCGACGACCAGGGCATTCGCGGGAAC
The DNA here is from genome assembly GCF_004216905.1 of Kribbella sp. VKM Ac-2569. Taxonomy (GTDB): domain Bacteria; phylum Actinomycetota; class Actinomycetes; order Propionibacteriales; family Kribbellaceae; genus Kribbella. The sequence continues at coordinate 350,640 of NZ_SGXJ01000007.1, read as the reverse complement.
GAGCTCGCCGTCCGCGTCGCGAAGTACAAGGTCGGAGAGCCACCACAGGCCGTCCGCCTGGGTGGGGTCGGCGGCGACCAGGCTGAGGACGGCGTGCGCGATCGCGTCCGGGTCGTCGGAGTCCGCGGAGTGCTCGACGGCGGCGCGGACGGCGCCGTCTTCGAGGAGCGAGCGTGGGGTGGCGGGGATCGCTCCGAGGCGTTCGAGGACGGGGTCGACGGCATCCGGGTGTATGACGCGTACGCCGTACGCACCGAACGCGGCGAGCGTGTCGACCGGGATCTCGGGTCCGGGCAGGAGGAGACCGCGGGCTCCGCGGACGAGTCGGCCGTCGGCGAGCGGGACCGGGAGGGTGCCGAGCGGTTCGCGGATCAGTGGGTCGGTCACCATGGTCGACAGCGCGGCGTAGAGCGTGCGCCACCAGCCGGGCGGTTCCTCTCCCCCGAGCTGATCCACCACCTCGGCCAGCTCGATGCGGCGTACTTGCAGGGCGTCGAGGGCGAGGCGGTCCTCGCGGCGGGCGTGAATCAGGCCTGGTACGAGGGGTGCCAGGACCTCGTCGAACGCTTCGTCGGCACCGTCTACGACGGCCGCCTCGCTCGGTCGCAGGATGGTGCCGCCGACTGCGGGGAGGATGGGGACGCTCGGCAGGACGCGGAGGATTTCGTCGCGGAGCATGCGGTCGAGCGCGCCTGCGGCTAGGCCGGTTGGGACCAGCGGTAGTACGTCGTCTCGGTTGTCGGCTCGCTGGCGTAGGAGTTCGGCGTACGACGTCGCTGCTTCCTGGACGAGCCGGTCGGTCAGCGGGCCCTTTGCCACGTGCCGACGGGTGGAGTCGAGCGGGAAGGTTGCCAGGAGCAACGCTGGGAGGGAGAACGGTTCGTCGGTGGGGGTAGGTGCGTGGACCACACGCGGTAGTTCGGTGAGTGGGCTGCGGGGCAGGGCCCAGACGACTGACCAGGTCGGGCGGGTGCGTTCTTCGGTGGGGCGGTCGGCGAGGAGGCGTTCGCGCTCGTCGGTGGTGAAGGTGCCGGCGGCTCGGTGGATGTGCCAGCGGTCGGCGGCGTTCTCGAGGATCCGGTGGGTGTCCTCGGTCTCGATCTCGATGCGGTCGAGGCCTGGGAGCGCGAGGAGGAGCGCGTCGTCGGCTTCGGTGAGCAGGCGGCGGACGAGATCCGCGGCGGCTTCGTCGCGGAGCGGGAGGATGACGGCGGTGTCGTAGCCGGCAGGCGGTTCGCCCTCGGTCGCGAACGGCAGTCGCAGGACAGGCACCTGGCCGTCGCGACGCCGCAGTTCGGTGTCCAGCGAAGAGTTCCCGAGGTCGGCGATCGCCGCGACGGTGTCAGCCTTCGAGAACCGCACACCCCCACTCCGCGACAACACCACCGGCTCATCCGTCACCGCAAGCACAGCAGAAAACCCAACCCCGAACCGTCCCACCGAGGAACCCGCCCGCTCAATGCGTTTGGCTGATGCTCGGAGGGTGGCGAGTGATTGCACGCCTTCTGCGTCCAGCGGGGTGCCGGTGTTGGCTACGACGAGGGTGTTGGCGCGGAACTCGTACAGCACGCGCCCCGGGGTGCCGGCCCGGGTGGCTGCGTCGGCGGCGTTCTGGGCGAGCTCGATCACCAGCCGGTCGACGTACCCGCCGAGAGCGAGCTCCTCCTCGGCGTTCGCGTCCTCCCGGAACCGAACAGGCGCCGCCGCCCACCCGGCCAGCACCCGATCGCGGATCCCCCTGGCGCCGAACACATCCTCAGTCACCGGGGCACCGTACCCCCGTGAACCGTCTATCGTGGTGCGGTGATCGCTTCCGGCAGTCGGTACGTCGCACTCGGCAGCTCGTTCGCGGCCGGGCCGGGGATCCGCCCGATCGTGCACCCGCCCGCGGGCCGCTCGGGCAACAACTACGCGCAGCTCGTCGCGACCGAGCTCGGCCTCGACCTGGTCGACGTCTCGTACTCCGGCGCGACCACCGCGCACGTGCTCGACACCGCGCAGGACGAGGCGCCACCGCAACTCGACGCGCTCACGCCGGAGACCGCTCTCTTGACGATCACCGTCGGCGGCAACGATCTCGAGTACGTCGGGACATTCCTCCGCGGAAGTTTCCTGAACACGGTCGCCAAACCGGCGTCGATCCTCGGCCGCCGGGTGGCGAACCGGATCCGCGCGCGGATCAGCTACCTCAAGGACGACGCGTCGTACCAGGCCGTCACGGATTCGCTGACCACGGTGGTCGAGAGAGCCAGAGAGCGCTCTCCGGAGGCGCGGATCCTCCTGGTCGACTACCTGAGCCTCGTCGGACCGGCGACCCGGCCGCGCCTCGACGTACCGCTCAACGAGGAACAGCTACCGAGCATCGCGCTGATGGCCGACGGCCTGGCGGCCGCGTTCGCGAAGGCGGCCGCCGCGTCCGGGGCCGAGCTGGTAGCGGCGTCGGCGGCGAGCCGGGAGCACGCGATCGGATCGACCGAGCCGTGGACGACCGGGTTCACGCTGCGGCCGTCCTATCTGGGCGGCCACGTCTCGTACCACCCGAACGCGGCCGGCATGCGCGCCGTCGCCGACCTGATCCTCGAGACGCTCCGCACATGAAGGTGCGCGAGGCAACCATTGCGGACGTCGACGCCGCCGTCACCACTCTGACCCGCGCGTTGGCCGACTACCCGATGAGCCGCGCGTGCTTCGACCCGGACGGCTACCTCGATCGGCTCACGGAGTACCACCGCTTGTTCGTCAGCGGCATCGGGCTGCCGCACGGTCGCGTCTGGGTCACCGACGACGTGAGCGCGGTCGCCGTCTGGCTCCCGCCCGATCTGCCGGCCGATGCCTTCGCGCCGTACACGGCCGCATTTCAGGAGCTCGCCGGATCTCAGGGGCCTTTGACGGCGGAGTACGGCCAGGCGATCGCGCTCTTCCATCCTCGCGATCCCGTCTGGCTCCTCGCACTCGCCGCCGTCGACCCGGACCACCAGCGCCAGGGCCTCGGCCGCGCGGTCATCACTCCCGGTCTCGCAACCGCGGACGCCGCGCACTCCCCCGCGTTCGTGGAAACCCAGGACCCGGCGAACATCAGCTTCTACGAGTCACTCGGCTTCACCGTCATCGCCGAACTCGAACTCCCGCACAACGGCCCAATGCACTACTCCCTGTACCGCGCCGCGCGTTAAGCCGGGGTGTGGACGTACGGCGTCGTGGTGGTGACTGCGAGGAAGCCGAGGCGTTGGAGGATCGGGGAGCTGTCGTCGGAGGCGTCGACGTGGAGGTACTTGTAGCCGAGCTCGACCGCCCGTGCCGCGCGGACCGCGACCAGTGCCTTGTAGATGCCCTTGCCGCGCCACTCGGCGAGCGTCGAGCCGCCCCAGAGACCGGTGAACTCGGTGCCCTTCTTGTACACGGCCCACGCGGCGGACACCACCTGGCCGTCGGCCTCGGCGACGTAGACGTCGGTGCCGCCCGCGTTCCGGCGTACCAGGTCGTCGGTCAGCCAGGACCAGTCCTCGCCCCAGACCGTCGACTCCATCGCGGCGATGCGTTCGAAGTCCGCGCGCTCGGTCGCCAGCCGGATCGTTATGCCGTCGACCACGTCGCGGCCCTGCAGGCGCTCCGCGATGGCGGCGCTCTCGGCGACGAGTACGGTCTCCTGCTCCTCGGGCTCGAACCCGCCGGCCTTCAGCCGGTCCGGGAGGTCGGCGGGCAGGTCGTGACCGCGCAGCTTCCACTCGACGGCCTGTCCCTTGGCGGCGAAGTAGTCGCGCTGCCGGGCGATCAGGGCATCGATCTCCACGCCGTCGAGACCATCGAGAGAGCGGTAACTCACGAAGCCGCGACTCGGGTACTCGACCCGGATCACCGGCCCGTCGGTGCTCGTCGGCACGTCCGCGGTCTCGCTGGTCCCCCGCAGCTGGTCGTCGTACGCCGCGAGCAGGTCGTTCTTCAAGGCATCAGTCACGGGGTGACTCTGACACGACTTGCCCAGATCCGCCGCACATTTCGTCCTGCTGAGAGCCTCCGCGCCTTCCGCTCGGTACGGCGGCCACGCCCGGCAGGCTGGCTGAGGCCGTGCTCGTTCTCACGCTCGGCGTTCGCGAAGTGGCTCAGCGACACCATCAGGTTCAGCGGTTCCATCGGTCCGTCCTCCGGTCTCTCGGTGCTTACACGGGGACGTCGGATCCGATCGGCCGAACTCGACATGCGGCAGCTAGGAATCTTTCTCGGTGACGAGGACGAGGCGCCGGAGCAGGCTGTCGAGGCGGGTGCGGTCGGCTGCGGGCAGGTGGTGGATCAGTTCCTCCTCGACCCGCAGGATGTCGCCGATCCCGCGCTCCCAGAGAGCGCTCCCCGAGCGGGTCAGCGTCGCGACGACCTTGCGGCGGTCGTCGCGGTCGTGCGTGCGTTCGACGTACCCGCGGCTCTCGAGCGCGTCCAGCCGATTGGTCAGCGCGGCCGGCGACATCCCGAGCTGCCGCGCCAGCTCGCCGGGCGTCGCACGGTACGGCGTACCACCGCGGCGCAGCATGTGGAGCGTCTTGAACTCCCACAGTTGCAACCCGTACGCCGCCAGCACGGCTTCCCGCCGGCGCTCGAGGTACCGCGTCACCACCTGCAGGCGGACGGTGATGCCTTCCACGTCCCGGTCGAGATCGTCCAGCTCCCCGGCCCAGAGGTCGACGTGTGCGTCTACGAAGTCCTTCACCGGACTAACTTTTCAGCCGCTGAAGGTTAGTTGTCAAATATTTCGATGTCGAAATACTGTGATGGGCATGAGCCAACTCGCAGCCATCGAGGTCGTCACCGCCGCCACCCACCTGATGCGCGCCGGCCAGTGGGCCGCCGCGACCGACCTACTGACCGCCGCCCATCCCGACGATGCCGCCGAGGGTGAGGTGCTCGCGCTGGCGCTGGCCGAGGTCACGGTCGACCAGGACTTCGGGCACCAGACCGACCACGCCTCCGCCGCGCTCGCAGCCGTGCCCAACGAGTCGTGGGATCTCGCGATGCTCAAGTTCCGCAAGGACTATGCGAGCGCGCTGTTCCAGTCCGGCGGCAAGAACCTGAGAGAGCGCGTTCTCACGCTCATCGAGGAGGCTCCCGACGAAGCTCGACGGGGTACGGCGAACTTCTGGGCAGGTGCGATGGCCGACAACGTGTACGAGCAGCCTGCGGAGGCCATCGAGTACTACCGGACCGCGTTGGAGCTGGGTGAGAAGTGCGACGACGCGTGGCTGACGTCGATGGCGCTGAGGCATCTCGGGTACCACGCTCACGCGGCCGGCGATCTGGCGCTCGCGCGGGTGCAGTGGGAGCGGTCGACTGAGCTGCTGCAGAAGATCGGGTACCTGCGCCCCGCGCTCGCCCAGCAGGCCATGCTCGCGGTCCTGCTCCGCGACGAGGGCGACGCGACGGGATCACGAGCGCTAGCGACCGAGGTCAACCGGTGGGCCCGTCAGCTGGGCATCCCGTTCATCATCCAGGAGACCGCCGAGCTCATGGCCTGAGCGGTACGCCGAACTCCGCGGGAACGCCGGCGCTGAACGCGACATGGTCCGGCGGGCGGTCGGGCGGCACGAGGCCCACGGATCGCAACAGCCCATCGACGTCCAGCGCCGTAAGGGTTGCGGAGTGGAGGATCCAGGGCGGGTGCTCGTTGGGCAGGTACCAGGTGCGACCGGCACGGTTGGCGTGCAGTCCCCACCGCGCGGTGAGGAAGTCCTCCAACGGCCCAGCCTGCAGGCGCTCACCCATCTCGACACCTACGAGGGCTTGTACACCCGAGTGGCGGACGGTCGACGTGTACGTGTGGTGGTTGCCGTGCCGTTCGTGGCACATCCGCGCCCACCGGTATGGGAGGCCGAAGACCGTGCGAGCCGTCGCCACCACGGCCAGCCGGTTCGCGTCGAGGCTGAGGAACACCACACCACGCCGGCCCGTCTCGTCCACGGAGTACAGCCTGATGTTCGTCTCGAGGAACGATCCGAAGTACGGAACGGACGGGCCGTGCGGGAGTCCGGTGTCGATCATCCGGAACGGGACGAGGCCGACGTACGTGCGTCCTTCGAAGGTGTCCGGCCGGGTCCCCGGCGGGAAGAAGTGCGCGACGTCGGCCGGCGCGAAAGCCCAATGCACAAACGTCAGATCCAGCCATCGCTGCCGCAGGATCCGCGGCCGCGACAACCCCGGCGCCGACGGCCAACTCATGAGATCGAGCGTAGCCGTAGAGGTCAGGCGGTGTCCGCTATCGGTTCTAGTGTCGTTGCCATGGAGTTTCGAGCAGAGGTGCCGCAGGCGGAGTTGGACGAGCTACAGCGACGGCTGGAGGCGGCGAGGTGGCCGGATCAGTTGCCTGATGCCGGTTCGTCGTACGGCGTGGAGATCGGGCGGTTGCGGGAAGTGGCCGAGTACTGGCGGACGGCGTACGACTGGCGGCGGTTCGAGCGACGGTTGAACGCGTATCCGCAGTACGTGACCGAGATCGACGGGCAGCGGGTCCACTACCTGCGCGCCGGGTCGGGTACGCCGCTGCTGCTCCTCCACGGTTGGCCTGGCGCCGCCTCCGACTACCTCGACGTGATCGACGCGCTGTCCCAGGACTTCACCTTGGTGGCGCCGACGATGCCCGGCTTCGGATTCGGCGGCGTGACCGGCGCAACCGGGTGGGGCGTGGAGCGGATCGCGCGGGCGTGGGTGACGTTGATGGAACAGCTGGGATACGAGCGGTACGGCGTCCACGGATACGACTGGGGTGCGCGGATCGGCCCCGCGCTGGCGCGGCTCGTGCCCGAGCGGGTGATCGGGCTGCATCTCGACGGATACGTCGCCTTCCCTCAGGGCGAGGAGCTGAGCGAGGCGGAGCAGCAGCGGTTGAGCGGGCTCGACCGCTGGCGGAACGAGCGGTCCGGGTACGCCGCGATCCAGGGAACGCGCCCGCAGACGCTGGCGTACGCCTTGGTCGACTCCCCGATCGGCCAACTGGCGTGGAACCTGGAGTGGTACGACGACTACGGCCACCGGGAAGGTGCCGTCAGCAACGACCAGATCCTCGACAGCGTGACGCTGACGTGGTTGACGAGTACGGCGGGTTCGCAGGCCAGGCTCTACCGGGAGGCGCAGTCCTCCTGGGGCGCGCACGTCGACTATTGCGCCGTACCGACCGGGCTCGCCGTCTTCCCGAACGACAGCACGGTGCGCAAGCTCGTCGAGCGGGAGTTCGACGTCGTGCACTACACCGAGTTCGACCACGGCGGCCACTTCGCCGCCCTGGAGGTCCCCGAACTCGTGGTCGAGGACCTCCGGAACTTCTTCAGGAAGCTCTAGGACGAGAACGCGGCGTCAAAGGAAGCGGTCGGCGGGTCGAACGCGAGGGAGCGAACGAACTGCAGGGCTTCGGCGGCGCCGACGAGGCGGTCCATCCCGGCGTCTTCCCACTCGACCGAGATCGGGCCGTCGTACCCGATCGAGTTGAGCATCCGGAAACACGCCTCCCACGGGACGTCCCCGTGCCCGGTCGAGACGAAGTCCCAGCCGCGGCGCGGGTCGCCCCAGGCGAGGTGCGACCCCATCCGGCCGTTCCGCCCGTTGCCGACCTGGCGCTTGGCGTCCTTGCAGTCGACGTGGTAGATCCGGTCCTTGAAGTCCCACAGGAAACCGACCGGGTCGAGGTCCTGCCAGACGAAGTGCGACGGGTCCCAGTTCAGCCCGAACGCCTCCCGGTGCCCGATCGCCTCCAGCGTCGCGGTCGTCGACCAGTAGTCGTACGCGATCTCCGACGGATGCACTTCATGGGCGAAGCGAACGCCCACCTCGTCGAACACGTCGAGGATCGGGTTCCACCGATCCGCGAAGTCCTTGTACCCGGCCTCGATCATCGCCGGCGGCACCGGCGGGAACATCGCGATCGTCTTCCAGATCGACGACCCGGTGAACCCGACGACCACGTCCACGCCGAGCGCCCGCGCCGCCCGCGCGGTCGTCTTCATCTCCTCGGCCGCCCGCTGCCGGACGCCTTCCGGATCGCCGTCGCCCCAGATGTGCGCGGGCAGGATCGCCTGGTGCCGCTGGTCGATCGGGTCGTCGCAGACCGCCTGCCCGAGCAGGTGGTTGGAGATCGTCCACACCTTCAGGTTGTGCTTCTCCAGGATGTCCAGCCGGTCCCGGACGTACGCCGGGTCCTCGGCGGCCCGCCGTACGTCGAGATGGTCGCCCCAGCAGGCGATCTCCAGCCCCTCGTATCCCCACGAGGACGCCAGCCGGGCCACCTCCTCGAACGGCAGGTCGGCCCACTGGCCGGTGAACAACGTGATCGGTCGTGCCATGTCGTCTACTCCCTACCGGACACCGAGCAGGTGCTCCATCGCCAACTGGTCCAGCCTTTCGAACCCGAGACCACGCTCGGCCAGCGCGTTCGGGTCGTACGTCGCGTTGCGGAGGTCGTCCAGCGACTCACCCTCGGCCAGGGTGGTTTCGGACAGCTCCGCGACACGTGCGACGGCGAGCGCCTCCGCAACCTCGGGGTCGGCGCGGAACGCCTGCACCTTGTCGCGCAGGATCAGGTAGTTCCGCATACAGCCACGCGCGGTCTCCCAGACGCCTTCCTCGTCCTCGGTCCGCGGCGGCTTGTAGTCGAAGTGGATGTGCCCGTCGTACGCCGGGTAGCTCCCGGCTCCCTGCAGTACGTCGACAGTCCAGAACGCCTCGCGCAAGTTCCCGGCGCCGAACCGCAGGTCCTGGTCGAACCGCGGACCGTGCTGCCCGTTGAGGTCGATGTGGTACAGCTTCCCGTGCCACAAGGCCTGCGCGATCCCGTGCGCGTAGTTCAGCGACGCCATCTGCTCGTGACCGACCTCGGGGTTGATCCCGACCAGTTCGGGGTCGGCGAGATCGTTGATGAAGGCAATCGCGTGCCCGATCGACGGCAGCAGGATGTCGCCGCGCGGCTCGTTCGGCTTCGGCTCGATCGCGAACCGGATGTCGTACCCCTGCTCGCGCACGTACGCGCACAGGAGGTCCATCGACTCCTTGTAGCGATCGAGCGCGGCCCGCACATCCTTCGAGCCGCCGGACTCCGCGCCTTCACGACCGCCCCACAGCACGTACGTCGTCGCGCCCAACTCGGCCGCGAGGTCGACGTTGCGGAGCACCTTCGCCAGCGCGTACCGCCGTACCTGGCGATCGTTGGCGGTCAGGCCGCCGTCCTTGAACACCGGGTGGGCGAACAGGTTCGTGGTCATCATCTCGACGGCCATGCCGGTCTCGGCCAGCGCCTTGCTGAACCGCTCCAGCACCTGCCCGCGGGTGGAGTCGTCGGGTACGACGTCGTCGTCGTGGAACGTGACCGCCGCGGCGCCCAGTTCGGCGAGCTTCTCGACCGCGTGCACCGGGTCCATCTTCGGGCGGACCGCCGTACCGAAGACGTCGACGCCTTCCCAGCCGACGGTCCACAGACCGAAGGAGAACTTGTCGTCCTTGGTCGGGGTGTAGTCATTCATTCAGGAATCTCCTGCCATTGTCGGGATGCCGAGCTGGCCTCGACCGCGGCCAGCACACGCTGGACTCGCAGCCCGTCGGCGAACGACGGTTCCGGATCGGCGCCTTCGGCGATCGCGGTGACCAGGTCGACGACCTGATGGGTGAACCCGTGCTCGTAGCCGAGCAGGTGGCCGGGTGGCCACCACGCCGCGACGTACGGGTGGTCGGGTTCGGTGGCGAGGATGCGGCGGAAGCCGGCCGTCCTCGAGTCTTCGGTGGCGTCGTAGTAGTGCAGGAGGTTCATGTCCTCGAAGTCGAACGCCAGACTGCCGAGGCTTCCGTTGATCTCGATCCGGATCGCGTTCTTCCGGCCGGTGGCGAAGCGGGTCGCTTCGAAGACGCCCAGCGCGCCGGAGCGGAACGTGGCCAGGAAGACGGCCGCGTCGTCGACTGTGACGGGTCCCCGTTGGGCACCCGCCGTACCGGACAGCCCGGAGTGCTCTGCAGCGACCGGTCGCTCCTTCACAAAGGTCTCGAGCCGCGCACTCACCTCACCAATTGTGTCCCCGGTGATGTACTGGGTCAGATCGACGATGTGCGCGCCGATGTCGCCGAGCGCGCCCGAGCCGGCCTTCTCCTTGTCCAGCCGCCACGACAGCGGCGCCTCCGGATCGGCGATCCAGTCCTGCAGGTACTGCGCCCGGACGTGCCGGATCGTGCCGATCTTGCCGTCGGCCACGAGCCGGCGGGCCAGCCCGATGGCCGGCACCCGGCGATAGGTGAACCCGACCATCGACCTGATCCCCTGCGCCTTGGCCTTCTCGGCGGCCGCGGTCATCGCCTCGGCCTCCTCGACGGTGTTGGCCAGCGGCTTCTCGCACAGGACGTGCTTGCCGGCCTCCAGGGCTGCGATCGCGATCTCGGCGTGACTGTCGCCCGGCGTGCACACGTCGACCAGCTGGACGTCGTCGCGACCGAGCAGCTTGCGCCAGTCGGTCTCGGTCTCCTTCCAGCCGAGTTTCGTCGCGGCCGCTCGAACAGCCTCGGCGTTGCGGCCGCAGAGCACGTTCATGGCAGGGTCCAGCGGCAGGTCGAAGAAGCGCGGCGCGCTCCGCCAAGCCTGCGAATGGGCCGCCCCCATGAACGCGTAGCCGATCAGGCCGATGCCCAGGTTCTCCATGACTCTCCTAGCTCTCGAATGCGGTGGGCAGATACTGGTCCACGTTGTCCTTGGTCACCACCGGCGCGTACAGCTGCACGGTGCGCGGCACCTCGACCTCCACCAGGTCGCCGAGGGCCTTCTTCTGCACCAGCAGCCGCGCCAGCCGGACGCCGTCGGCGCCTTGGGTGGACGGGTAGATGACGGTGGCCTTGAGCAACGAGTTGCCGGACTTGATGTCCCGCATCACGTTCGCCGAGCCGGCCCCGCCGACCACGAAGAACTCCTTACGGCCGGAGTTCTTGATCGCGGCCATCACGCCGACGCCCTGGTCGTCGTCGTGGTTCCAGATCGCGTCGATCTTCGGCGCCGCCTGCAACAGGTTGGTCGCGGCCTCCTCACCGGACTCGACCGTGAACTTGGCCGCCACCCGGTTGCTCACCTTCAGACCGCAGTCGGCGAGCGCCTCCTTGAAGCCCTTGCTGCGGTCCTGAGTCAACGGCAGCGAGTCGATCCCGGCGATCTCCGCGACCACCGCGTCCTTCTTGTCCTTCAGTTGCTGGCAGACGTACGTGCCGGCCGACACGCCCATCCCGTGGTTGTCGCCGAGCACCGTCGTACGGGCGGCGAACGAACTGTCGAACTCGCGGTCCACGTTCACGACCGTGATACCGGCCTGCATCGCCTTCGTCGCGACCGGGGTGAGCGCGGCCCCGTCGAACGGCAGCAGGACGATCGCGTCGACCTTCTGGTTGATGAACGTCTCGACCTGGCTGATCTGCAGGTTCACGTCGTTGGTGCCTTCGGCGACGATCAGTTCGACGTCGGAGTACTTCTTCGCCTCGGCCTGGGTGGCCTTGGTGATGGCCCCCATCCAGCCGTGGTCGGCGGCCGGTGCGGAGAACCCGATCTTGACCTTCTTACCGGGCTCGTCGTTCTTGACCGCGGCCTGTTCGGCCGGTGCGGCCTTGTCCTCGGACTTGGGTGTGTTGCTCGTGCAGGCGGCGAGTGCGAGCACACCCAACCCTGCGATCACGACTGTTCGGACGGAACTTCGGGACATCGTTGTCCTCCTCTATGAACTGGTGGAACGACGAGCTAGCCGTTGCTGGAGGAGGACGGCGACCACGATGATCGCGCCCTTCGCCACCGACTGGGCGGAGATGCTCAGGTTGTTGAGGGTGAAGACGTTGTTCAACGTCGTGAAGATCAGTACGCCGAACACGGTGCCGACGATCGTGCCGCGGCCACCGGACAGCAGCGTGCCGCCGATCACCACCGCCGCGATCGCATCGAGTTCGTACAACTGACCGTGGGTCGAGCTCCCCGTTGTCGTCCGCGCCATCAGCATCACCGCGGCGATCCCGCAGCACAGCCCGGCCAGGACGTACAGCGCCACGGTGTGCCGCTGGACCTCGATGCCCGCCAGGCGGGCGGCTTCGGCGTTCCCGCCGACGGCGAAGGTCCGGCGGCCGAAGGTGGTCCGGTTCAGCACCACCCAGCCGGCCGCGGCGACCAGCAGGAAGATCCAGATCAGGACCGGTACGCCGATCAGCGAGCCGCCGAAGAAGTCGGCGAACGAGTTGACCGTGATGATCTGGGTCCTCCGGTCGGAGATGATCTCGGCCAGGCCGCGGGCCGACGCCAGCATCGCCAGTGTCGCGACGAACGGCACGATCTTGCCGTAGGCAACCAGCAGGCCGTTGACCAGACCGCACGCGGCACCGACCACGAGCGCCGTACTGACCATGAAGATCCAGCCGTAGTCGACGGCCAGCTGCTGGGTCGCCAGCGTGGTCGCCCAGACCGACGCCAGCGCGACCATCGCGCCGACGCTCAGGTCGATCCCGCCGCCGGTGATGACGAACGTCATCCCGACGCTGACCACCCCGACGACCGCGGCCAGCCGGAGGATCGTCAGCACGTTCGCACCGGTCGCGAACGTGTCACCCGCGGTCGCGACGCCGACAAGGCACAGCACCACCAGGGCGACGACGAGCCCGAGGTTGCGGCCGAAGCCCGACCTCAGCAGGTCGGTCCTCGAGCGCGGTCTCGCCGGCAGAGTGACGGTGTCCTGCTTCGATGCTGTCGTGCCACCCTCTTCCGTTGTGTTGGCCTCACTCATCACCTCGCACTTCCTTCCATCACCAGGTCGAGGACCTGGTGCTCGTCGATCTCTTGCGCGGGCCCTGTGTGGACGGCACGCCCCTCCCGCAGTACGACGACCCGGTCGGACAGACCGAGCACTTCCTCGACCTCGCTGGAAACCAGCACGATCGCGACCCCGTTGGACGCCAGCGAACGGATCAGCCCGTAGATCTCCGATCGCGCACCGACGTCGACACCCCGTGTCGGCTCGTCGAGCAGCAGCACCCGGCACTCCCGGAGCAGCCAGCGCGCGAGCACCACCTTCTGCTGATTGCCACCCGACAGGTTGCGCACCGGCTGATCCACGCCCGCAGGACGCACATCCAGCGCCACGGCCAACTTCCTGGCCTCTTCCCGCTCGGCCCGGCTGTTCAGGAACCCGCTGCTGGCGAACCGTCCCAACGTCGACACCGTGATGTTCTTGAACACCGCCTCGTCGAGCAGCAGCGCCTGGCTCTTCCGTTCCTCCGGTGCGAGTCCGACGCCGGCCTTCACCGCATCCTGCACACGGCCGGGCCGCAGCACGGCACCGTCGACCCGGACGAATCCGGTCGCCGCGCGCCGCGCGCCGTACAGGGTCTCCAGTACTTCGGAACGCCCGGAGCCAACCAGTCCGGCCAGGCCGAGGATCTCGCCGGCGCGAACGTCGAACCCGACCCCGGCGAACTCGCCTGGCCGGCTCAGATCGACGACCTCTAGGACGACGGGCGCGGTGTCCGGGACCTCGTTGCGGGGCGGGAACACGTACTCGATCGAGCGCCCGGTCATCAACTGGATGAGTTCCTTGGTCGGCGTCTCGCGGGCGTCGAGACCGGTCGCCACGGTCGCGCCGTCCTTGAGCACCGTGACCCGGTCTCCGATCTCCCGGATCTCCTCGAGCCGGTGCGAGATGTAGACGACCGCGACACCGCTGTCGGTCAGGCCGCGGATGACCCGGAACAGGTTCGACACCTCTTCCGGATCGAGTACCGCGGACGGCTCGTCCATCACGATCAGGCGGGCCTCGCGGGACAGCGCGCGGGCCATGCTGACGACCTGCTGACCGGCGGCCGGCAGCGAACCGACCGAACGGTGCGTGGGGATCTCGGGGTGTCCGAGGCCCTGCAGGATCGAACGTGCCTTCGTGTTCGCCTCATGGGTCCGGCTGAAGCCGTAGCGGGACGGTTCGTGGCCGAGAAAGATGTTCTCGGCAACGGTCAGGTCCGGCACCAGGTCGAGCTCCTGGTAGATCGCCGCGATACCGCGCTGGATCGCCGCGGTCGGGCTGTTCAGCTGCACCGCCTCGTCGTTGATCCGGATCATGCCCGCGTCCGGCTGATGTGCGCCGGTCAGCACCCGGATCAGCGTGGACTTGCCCGCGCCGTTCTGCCCGAGCAGGCAGTGCACCTCACCCGCACGTACGTCGAGATCCACACCGTCGAGCGCCCGTACCCCGGGAAACTCCTTGACGATGCCCATCATGTTCAGCAGGTCCGTCATGACGCGGCCCCGATCCGCGTCGGATCCACGAAGACCTGATCGAGCGAGATCTGCGCGCCACCGCGAACGGCGGCCGCGAAACCGAGCTCCGACCGGACGACCCGGCAACCGCCGCCGTCCGGTGCGATCACCCGGTCCTGAATCGCCTTCTCCAGTGGTTCTTTCAGCCACGGCCCGAGGACGGCGAAGTAGCCACCCAGCACGAGCACGTCCGGGTTCAGGATGTTCACCAGGATCGCTCCCCCAATCCCCAGCCAAGTACCGACGTCCTTCAGCGCGGACAGCGTCCGCGCGTCCCCCGCTTCGGCCCGCCGGATGATCCCGGCCAGCCGTTGCTCCACGTCCAGCGAAGGGTCCCGCACCGGGTCGTCCCTGTCCGTTGCCTTGTGCAACAGTGCGGTCAGCCCGACGACCGTCTCCCAGCATCCGGTCCGCCCGCAGCCGCAGGTCCGCCCGGGCGGGGCGACCGGCATGTGCCCGACCTCTCCGCTGTACCCGTGCCCGCCGCGCATCAGATGCCCGCCGGCCACCACGCCACCACCGACACCGACCGCTCCGGTCAGCAGCACGAGGTCATGCATGGATTCGCCTTCGGTCCGCCGAAGTTCGGCGTACGCCGCCAGCGCCGCCAGGTTCGCCTCGTTGTCCACATGCAACGGGTACGTCGGCTCACCCAGACGCATGCGCATCTCCTGCGCGATGGACAGCTCGCCCCATCCCAGGTTGGGCGCCAGCTTCAACTCCCCTGTCTCCACTCGCACAAGCCCGGGTACGGCGAGCGTGACGCCGGCCAACTGTCCGTGCCTCACGTCGACGGCTGTGACGGCTTCCTGGACCAGCTCGGCCAACCGATCGAGCGTCGGACCGGGCTCGAGGTGTGCGACGTCGACCGGGACCCGCTTCTCGAGCACGACGTCGCCGGCCAGGTCGAGGGCTGCGACCGCGAGGTAGTCGACGTTGATCTCCGCGCCGACGCCGCAGACGCCGGTGCCGTCGAGTTCGACGAGCTGCCCCGGGCGGCCGAGGGCGCGGCTGGAATCGGCCAGGCCTTCGCGGAGCAGGCCGCGTTCGACGAGCTCGGCGACGAGGCTGCTGACGGTCGCCTTGTTCAGGCCGGTCTCCTCCGCGATCCGGGCCCGGGACCGGGGGCCCAGGTCGCGGACGTGCCGCAGTACGACCGAGAGGTTGTTGCGCCGGAGCGACACGTGATCGGCGGCAACGCCCCGGCTCCCCGGGCGACGGCCGTCCGTCAGCGTCATCTGGGCACCCCTCCCGATTTTGTCTGTTGAACCAACAAACTAAGTTCAGGCCCGAGATGGCGTCAAGAGTTCGCAACAGTCAAGTTATTGCAGGACTTTGTAGAGGTTTGTACGCTCGCCACAGTCCCTGCCCGCCCCTCGGTGCGGCCGACGGCGCCGACGGGCTAGAAGAGTTCCATGCTGTCGGCGGTCGCCGTGATCACCGGGTTGTCGAAGTAGAGACGGCAGGCGATCGCGTGGCCCGCGCAGGTCAGGAGCGACGGGCCGGCGGCGTCGACGACGCGGTACCCGACCGGGTGGACGCAGCGTTCCACCTCACCCACGTTCTCTCGGCCGCAGCCGAGAACATGGCAGGTCACGGTGTCGCCGACATTCATCAGCGTCAGGCCGTGCTCGGGACAGACACCCCAGCCGACGCCACAGGCCTGTCCCTCGTTCGCGGCCAGCCGGACGAGCTTGCCGGCGGTGACCTCGAGCTTGGTCGCCAGGTCGCGGAAGGTGGTCGCCGCCAGGTCGAGGTCGCGCCGGAAGCGCCGCAGCTCGACGGACTCGGGCATGTTCTGCGTCGCAGCGTGCAGGTCCTCGGCGAGCGTCATCGCCGCGACCGCGATCTCGTCGACCCGGACGGGCGTGTTGAACTGGCGCAGCGTCGTACCGCTCGGCTCCCGAGGCCTGTCGCGCACCTCGGACAGCCAGTCCGAACGCGGTACGACGTCCTGCGGCTGGTCCAGGCGGATCTCACCGACCTGCTGCTCCGCTTGCCACTCTGATGATTGCGGTGGTTCAAGGTGAGTGGTTGGTTGCGGAGCGTGACCGTTGGCTCCGTTGGCCGGTCCGGTCCCGTTCGTCGGGATTCGGCTTTCCTGCGCTGTCCGCCCGTTCATACAGCCTCACTCGTCCAGTGCATGACACCCGCCATTGCGCGTCCCCTGTAGTGCCTCTGGTGGCCGATCGTGCCATGCCTGCGGTACCCACGACCAGAGGAACAACAACGGCGTCACCCACCGCTCCCCCGCACATGCGGACCGCAACGATCAACCCCCAGGCATTCCCAGAATTCCCCATGGCGGGGGCACCAAATCACAGCGTGCGGGTTACTCAACGTGGTTTTGACATTTCCCCACGGACCGTCGTCAGGCCGTTGCTGTCAGGTGCTCCCGGAGGAACGCCACCGTCCGTGTCCGGGCGTGGTACGCCGAGTTCGGCGGGTCCTCGCGCAGGTCTCGGGTGAGCACCGAGTGCGCGCCCCGCCCGTACCCGTCCGGGTTGCCCGGCGCCGAGTCCAGCTCGATCACCTCGAACGCGTCACCGAGCTGTGCACGGAGCGTGACGAATCGCTCCGCCGGCGCCATCCGGTCGTTGCTGAACCGCATCCCGAGGATGCAGAGCCCGTCGGTCCGGGTGCGCTCCCTGACTGCTTCGAGCTCCCGCTCCGAGAGACCGGGATCGCGGCGCAGCTTCGCGCTCACCGCGAAGGGGGTCGACGGCTGGCTCAGTACCGGCGCCTTCACCACGTCCTCGACCGCGGTGGCGAGCGCGAAACCTCCGGTGAAGCACATCCCGATCACACCGACTCCTCGGCCCGGCGTCCGCGCGGCCAGGTCGGTCGCGACGGCGCGCAGGTACTTCGTGATCGGGCGCTCGGCGTTCGCCGCGAAGCACCGGAACTCTTTGGAGACGCACAGTCGCGCGATCACGCCCATCGCGTATCCGGTGGTCTCGGGGCGTCCCGGCGTACCGAACGGCGACGGGATCACGACCGTGAACCCCTCGCTCACCAGATGCTCGCCGAACGCGGCCACCTCGGGCGTGAGACCGGGAATCTCCGGGATCAGCACGACACCGGGCCCTTCGCCCTTCTCGAAGCAGTCATAGGTCAGGCCGCCGCCAGTGAACGGCGCCCTCCGCCAGGAACCCAGGTCTGCATTCATGGCGAGAAGTCTGCATCACGGGGCGTAGTGCTGGACGGCACCGCCTGTGGACAGGTCAACGAGGGTGTGCGCCAGGGCCTGCGCGTCGGCCAGGACTTCTGTTAGGTCCATGGTCGTGAGTTGGCGGTCGCGCACCACGACCTGGCCGGCGACGAGCACGGTGACGACGTCGGAGGCTCGCATCGAGTACACGAGCGCGGCGCGTGGGTCGTGGACCGGTTGGTTGTGTGGTGCGCTCAGGTCGACGAGAGCGATGTCGGCTTGGCGGCCGGGCTCGAGTACGCCGATCTGGTTCTCGAGTCCAGCGGCTGCGGCGCTGCCTCGGGTGGCGAGGCGGAGCGTGTCGGACAGGGTCATCCATTCGGCGTCGTGTTCGCGCTGCTTCTGGGTGAGGGCGACCATGCGGATCGCTTCCCAGACGTCGAGCGTGTTGTGTACGGCGGCTCCGTCGGTACCGATGCCCACGTTGACGCCGGCTGATCGCAGTCCCTTGATCGGGGTCACCTCGCCCATCGCGAGCTTGAGGTACACCTTCGGGCAGGACGCCACCGTCGTACGGTCGGCGTACCGCTCGAGAATCGGCAGATCCTCCTCTCGGATGCCGCAGCCGTGCGCGATGAGGGCACCGGCCTCGAGGACACCGGTCCGCTCGAGCACCTGGATCGGCGTGACACCGTGCTTGTCGAGCGAGGCCTGCGTCTGGTCGTCGGTCTCCGCGGCATGCAGATGGATACGTCGCCCTTCGCTCCGCGCGAGGTCCGCCGTACGCCGCAGATCCTCGTCGGTCACTGTGTACGTCGCGTGCGGTCCGAGGCTCGCGGTGATCCGTGGATGTCGTGTGCTCAGGGCGCGGGTCGTCTCGAATGCTGCGTCGATCGCGTCCTGGCCCGCGGAGGAGAAGTACGTCGGGGCGAGATCGGCTCTGATCCCGGACTCGATCGCGGCGGAGGCGATCTGGTCGGCGTGGAAGTAGTGATCGACGAACGTGGTCACGCCGGCCAGCAGCATCTCCGCACACGCCAGCCGCGCACCGACCCGCACCCGGTCCGGCGTCAGGTTCACCTCCATCGGCCAGATCCGCCGATTGAACCAGTCCTCGATGCTCAGATCCTCGGCCGCGCCCCGCATCATCACCATCGGACTGTGTGTATGCGAATTGACCAACCCGGGCACTGCCAACAGCCCGCTCCCGTCAACCACCTCGGTCGGCGGTTCACCTGCGTCCGGGGCGACAGAGGTTGGTGTGATCGCGACGATTCGGTCGTCCTGCACATGGATGTCCTGCGCCTCGTCGACGCGGCACTCCCCCTGTTCGGGGACTATCAGGACGGAGACATTGCGGATCAGTACTCGCGACATTCATCCTCCCGGCGCGCTGCTCGACGTACAGCAGTCTTGTCGATCCGAAGGTCCACCCGAGGGTCCTGGTCCGTCAGAAGTTGAGCGACGGCTTGTGCTCCCGGGCCATCGCCGAGCTCACGTCGCTCGTTGACGCGCTGACGTCAACTCGTTGGTGGCGGACGAGGATCTGCGCCAGACTGCCGGCGTGTTTCCGTACCACCACCTTCCGGCCATTCGGTCCTTCTGCATCGCACGCTTGGAGGCGTCTCAAAACGCAGGCGACACCGAGGCCCCAAGGCTCCGCGCCCGCTTGGATACTGCCGTTCACGCCCTGCGCGCCTTGGAACCGGCCACCTGGCCGCAGGCCGAGACCGAAATCCAACACATCGCCGCCCGCTTCGCCACCCACCCCGACTACCCACCCCTCGGCCTCACCACCCGGGACTGAATCCCTCCGCAGCATGGCCATTGAAGCCCGACAACGCCCGCACAGTGGCCCATCATCCCGACCGACACCGCAGGTAGAACGCCCGCACAGTGGCCCATCATCCCGACCGACACCGCAGGTAGAACGCCCGCCCGCCGACACACGATGCGACGCGACTCAGCACGATGCGCGGCAGCAGAACGCGTGACCGAAGACGCCGGGCAGGAAGCGCGGCCGCGGGCCGTGCGGCACGAAAACCCGCGGCAGGAAGCGCGACAGCAGGACGTAGGGGCACGAAACGCGGGCCATCGACTAGTCGCACTCAGGTTGGTGCGACTAGGACTCAACCTGAGCTCATGGGTCGACTCGGTGGGTGCCGGTGGGGTCGACGTGGAAGATGAACCCGTGCGGCGTGGTCCATTCGAGTGTCTTGTGGTCGATCCGGCGCACGCTCCAGCCGCGGGCATGGGTCTTCACCCGGTGCCCGAACCTGCCGAGCGGCGCGAGATTCGTCGTACTCGTCTGCCCGGTAGGCCCGTGCGGGTCATACGGCTCAATGTGATCCAGGTCGATGCTGTCCGTGGTTTCACGAGTCCCGTACGGAAACAACTCGGCCGGATACATCAGCTTGACGCGCTCCCGGATCCAGGTCGGAATCTCATAGGCGTCGACGCTCTTGGCGTCGTTGAGGTCAATGACCGGCTTCACCGTGTACGGGCCATAACCGATCAGCTCACCCAGTTGAGCCGCCAGCAGCGGCCCAATGGCCTCGGCACGCAGCACACCGCAGCCGGTAGCCAGCGTGTGATCGGTCAGATGCACGACCACCTCGGTCTGCCCCGGCCGCACCCGCCCCGCCCGTGTCCGTCCTGCCCGTGTCCGTCCTGCCCGTGTCCGTCCTGCCCGTGTCCGTCCTGCCCGCACCGGACGTACCTGTCCCTTGGCCCCGCCCTCCGGTCGCACCGGCGCACCCGGACGCGTCAACTCACCTGAGCTACCCGGGTCGGGCGAACTGCCCGGGTCGTGCGGACTGCCCGGGTCGGATGGACTGCCCGGCTCGGGCGGACTGACGGGGCGGTCGGGGTAGCTCGGGTTGGCGTAGGCGTCCTGCTTGATCTGCGCGAGCCGGGCGCGGAGTGCCCGCAACGCGGCAGCATCCATCGCCGAACCCTTGCCGGGTTCATTGCACGCGTCCGGCCCCGCAGCCCCGGTCTCGACTGGTGCTCGCCGGTCGAACGGATCGGTCGGCGGGTCGGGGTCGTAGGGCGCGGCGGCTTCCAGCCACGGATCGTCCAGCGGACCCGCTGGCTCCACCAGTTCGAGCGACCCCGGAGAGTCAGGCAAGTCCGCTGGTTCGAGCGGCCCCGGACGTTCCAGCGAGGCGGGTGGCTCGAGCGGGTCTGCCGGCTCGAGCGGTTCTGGTAGGCATCGGGAGCCGGGATGCGGCAGACCAAGGGTGCCGACCCGCGGCCCAGCCTCACCGCTCTCACCAACCTGCACCACCGCGTCGCGGTCCGCCGCCGGGTTGTCCCGCACCATCACGTCGTCCTGAACCGCCAGGTCGTCCCGCACCACCGAGTCGTTCGGCACAGCCGGGTTGTTCGGCGCCGCCGGAGTGTCGGGCGTTGCTGGGTTGTGGGGTTCATGGTTGGTGTCCGGCTCGGGTTCGGTGGGGCTGGTTGCCGGGTCCGGCGGGTCTGGCTGGTGTTGGGCTTGGGCGAGGAGTTCTTGGGTGAAGGCGGCGTCGGACAGGATGTCGATGGCGTCGGCGCGGCGGTGCTGGAACGGGCGGGTGTCGCCGAACTTCTTGAGGGCTTCGGCGATGTCGGTGATGGTGGCGTTGCACCGGTTGACCGCACCGGCGGGGGCCTTGATGTAGATGGTCTTGTTGCCGTGACCGTCACCGCGCCCGACATAGACACCGCGGTCGTCGGCGGCCTCCGTGGCCTCGGCGGCGGCGCGGGCCGGGTCAGCGTGCTTGCGGGCCGCGCGGACGATCTTTTCCAGCCGGTACGGCGAGATGCTGTCCACGATCGCGGCAACCTTGCGGTCGACGTACTCCGCGGCGGCGTGGTCGAGGTTCATACACGCCCGCACAATCTGGCGAGCCTTCCACGGAGTGGCCTCGCCGACCTGGATCCGGGCCCAGGTCCGCGGGAACCGGTGCCGCAACGCCAACGCGTCGGCGAGCAGGTCGCGGCCGACGCCGGGCGAGACCCCGACCACGACGGCGAACTCGGCGATCGCGAACTCGGCGATCTCCGGACAACCCTCACCGCCCAGCACCACCGCGCGCTCCCGGCCTTCACAGGACCTGCGGGACGGTCGAGGCTCACAGACGGAGGGGTGGAAGCGGTCGGCGTAGATCTGGGCGGACTCCAGCAGCCGCGCGTCGGCCCGGCTGGCGACCGTGCGGCATTCCGCGGCCTGCTCCAGCAGGTCCCGGGTGCGGAGCGACTCCAGATCTTCCTCGAACATGTGTTCGATTCTATGCCAAGCGAACTGGGCGGGGCAAGTTGGTGGCAGCCCGTTTCCCCTTATCCACAAGGGGAAAAGTCACACGATCGACCTACCCGGAAACGTGTATGCGGTGGCAAGTTGGTTGGTCATCCGGTACACAGGAGGAACGGCCGGCAACCGTGGGCGGGCAGGCGGGCCGGATTGCGCCATGGGGCGGCTCCATCCCCAACGTAGTCCCGCGGGACCGCATGGAGCGTGGGCGGCACGTGGGCGGGGCGCGTGTGGGCGGGCGCATGTCGGTGCGGGTGGGCACACGCGGTGGGCCGGGGCGTGCGTGGGCCGGGGCATGGACAAGGTGATGCGTATGCGTGGGCGTGCGGTCGCCGTAAAAGCAGGCGGCGCAGTTGGGGTGCGGCGCCTGGGGTGTGGGGGCCTCGGGGTGCAGCGGTCGGGGGCCGGCACCCGGGAGCAGGACGTGGGGCCGAGATCTGGCGCTGCGGGATGGAACTGCAGGGGTGGACTGCGGGGCGTGCGATGGAGGGGTGAGGGCGTGCGGGGGTGGGGTTTGGTAGGGGAACGTTTGTTCGAGTTTCGGGTATGGTGGGGGGATGGGTGGTGAGCTTCAGGGGTCGTTGCTGGATGCTTTTGCGGATCCTGTGTTGGGGTCTTTGGGTGGGCTGGCGCGGGCTGAGTTGGGGCGGGGGGCCTGGGTTGATGTGCTGCCGGGCTGGTTGACGGGAGCGGATCAGGTGTACGAGCGGCTGGCTCGGGAGGTGCCTTGGCAGGCGGAGCGGCGGCAGATGTACGACCGGGTGGTCGATGTGCCTCGGTTGTTGTGTTTTTACGGGGAGAACGCGGAGTTGCCGGTGCCGATTCTGGATGAGGCTCGGGATGCGTTGAGTGCGCACTACGCGGACGAGCTGGGTGAGCCGTTCCGAACCGCTGGGCTGTGCTTCTACCGGGACGGCAAGGACAGCGTTGCGTGGCACGGGGATCGGATCGGGCGCGGGGACCGCGAGGACACGATGGTAGCGATCTTGTCTGCGGGTGAGCCTCGGGTGCTGGCGCTGCGGCCTCGGCCGGGTACGTCGAGTGGGCCGGTCGGGTCGACTGTGCGGTATCCGTTGGGGCATGGGGATCTGATCGTGATGGGCGGCTCGTGTCAGCGGACCTGGGAGCATGCGATTCCGAAGGCGACGGGGCGGGTCGGGCCGCGGATCAGTATTCAGTTCCGGCCTCGTGGGGTGCGGTGACAGCGTTCATGCGGCGGCCGATTCGGTGAGGGCTGGTTGGTAGATGCCGTCCTTGGTGGCTACGTAGAAGCCGAGCAGGCGAATGCCGGCTGCGCCGCAGATCGTGGCGGCGGCATGGGCCCATTGGGCGTCCAAGTCGGTCATCCGGGCGGGGCCGGGGCGGCCGAGGGCGAGGACGAGAGCTGTGCCGGGTGCGGTGTGTGCGGCGGGGATGAACGGGTGGAGGGCGGTCTCGCAAAGTTGAGCGGGGCTGGGTTCCAAGGAGAAGGTCGCGGGAAGCTCGATGGCTACGGTGGCCAGGTACCGGTTGTGGGGGTCGCAGATGAGGACAGTGAAGGTCCCTCGGCGGCGGTCGCCGAGGCTGACCATCAGGTCGACGGCGTCAGCGGCGACGCCGGGATCGGTGAGTGGCTCGTCGACCCAGGTCGCGGAGAGGTTCTCGAAGCTCATGCCTGTAAAGGTGCCGTGATTCCGACCGCCGATCCGGGTTGTCCACAGGGCAAAGTGGCCCATGATTTCGCAGGGCGAATGGATCTCTCACCTGGGCCGCTAAAACCCTAGGCTCAAGGACATGAGCAGCAGACTTGGGCAGATGCTTCCCCCGGCCGGAGCGCCGCGGGACCTGGCGATGGCGCAGTTGGCGAACGCGGTCGGCGACGGTGCGTTCGTCGTCACCTCGGCGTTGTTCTTCACCCGCGTCGTCGGGCTCTCGACCGCGCAGGTCGGTCTCGGGCTGACGATCGCCTGGCTGGTGGGATTCCTGGCAGGCGTGCCACTCGGCAACCTCGCAGACCGGCGCGGCGCGCGCGGCACCGCGGTCCTGCTGGCGCTGACGACCGCGACAGCCGTCGCGTCGTTCCTGGTCGTCAGGAGCTTCGCCGGCTTCCTGATCGCCGCCATCGTCTACGCATGCAGCCAGACCGGGCTCACCGCGGCGCGGCAGGCGCTGCTGGCCGGACTGGTCGCCCCGGCGGAGCGGACCAGGATCCGCGCGTTCCTGCAGTCCACGGTGAACGCGGGGCTCGCGCTCGGCGCGCTCCTTGGCGGTGTGGCGCTCCGGTTCGACAGCGAAGCGGCGTACCTGATCGTGTTCGGGATCGATGCACTCAGCTTCCTGATCGCTGCCGGGCTGCTGCGCCGGGTGCCATCGATCGCGACGACCCGCCGGATCATGGGCGAGCCGCGGCTGGCGGTGCTGCATGACCGTCCGTACGCCGTTCTCGCGCTGATCAATGCGGTGATGCTGCTCTTCATGCCGCTGATCAGCCTGGTCGGTCCGCTCTGGATCGTCACCCGCACCAACGCGCCCAGCTGGGTCGTCGCCTCGCTGATGATCGTGAACACGCTCGGCGTCACGTTCTTCCAGGTCCGGATCGCGAAGAGCGTCAAGGATCTCCGCAGTGCCGCCCGTTCGGTCCGGTACGCCGGTGTCGCCATGCTGGCCGCCTGTGCGGTGTTCGCGATCACGGCCGCCGATCTCGGCCCGGTATCCACTGCCGGCGTTCTCGTCGTCGCCGCCGCGCTGCTCACCCTCGGCGAGATGAAGCTGGCGTCCGGCGCCTGGGAGATCAGCTTCGGACTCGCGCCGGCCGACAAGCAGGGGCAGTACCAGGGCTTCTTCGGCACCGGTCCCGCGATCGCCCGAATGCTCGGTCCGGCACTGCTCACCACGGTCATCCTCGGATGGGGTCCGATCGGCTGGCTGGTGGTCGGTGCACTGTTCCTGGGGACCAGTTGCGCAACTGGTCCCGCCGTACGATGGGCTGCGCGGACGAGGGCCGTCAACGAGGACGCCACGCCGTCGCTGGTAGAGGAGAGCGCCGCCTGATGGAGATTCCCGGACTGGTCGAAATCACTACGCAGGACGAGCTGCGGGAGATCGTCCCGCAACCGCTGGCAGCGGCTGCCGGCAAGGCCCGCAAGGAGCTGCACGACCTCGATCGCGAGTGGCTCGCAGCGTCCCCGTTCTGCCTCATCGCCACCTCCGCCGAAGACGGCACCTGCGACGTCTCCCCCAAGGGCGACCCGGCCGGATTCACCAAAATCCTCGACGCCGGCACCATCGCGATCCCGGAACGCGCCGGCAACCGGCGGGTCGACGGGTTCACCAACATCCTCTCCAACCCGCACGTCGGGCTGATCTACTTCCTGCCCGGCCGCGGCGACACGCTGCGGATCAACGGCCGCGCCCGGATCGTCAGCGAGGCGCCGTTCTTCGACGAGATGACCGTGAAGGGCAACCGTCCGCAGCTCGCCCTGCTGGTCGAGATCGAGGAGATCTTCCATCACTGCTCGAAGGCGTTCCTGCGCTCGAAGCTGTGGAAGCCCGAGACCTGGGAGCCCGACGCGGTGCCGACCCGGGCGCGGATCTCGCAGACGCTGGAGCGCACCGACGAGGAGCTCGCGACGCTCGAGGAGTACTACGGACAGGCGTACGAGGAGAAGATCTACAAGGTCAAGTACTGAACTACCGCAGCGGGCGCAGGCCGACGTACTCCGTGGCGACGATGACATCGCCCCGGCCGACCTCTACGGTTTCGTAGTGTGATCGAACCTGTCCACGTCCCGACCTTCGGGGCCCGCGTGCGCCGCGTCCTGCTGCCGGTGGCGCTGGCCGTGTTCTCGGTGGTGGGGTCGTTCGGCGCGTCACGTGGTCAGACCGACCGCCACGAGCCCGACTGGTTCATGGTGGTCCTGCTGCTGGTCGGCGCGCTCTCCCTGTACTGGCTGCGCACCAAGCCGATCCCGGTGCTGTGGGCAACTGTCATCTCGACGCTGATCTACATGCTCCGCGAGTACCCGTGGGGCCCGGTCGTGTTCGCGTTCGTGATCGCCGTGTTCACCACGATCCGGCTCGGTCATCGGCTGGCGGGCTGGGTCGGACTGATCACGTTGTACGTCGGGCATGTCGGCGGCCGGATGATCCTCGGTATCAACGAGCAGGGCGTGTACCAGGTCCTGCTCGTCGGCACGTGCTTCTGCGTGCTCGGGTTCCTCGCCGAACTGTTCCGCGCCCATCGCGACCGCGTCATGGCGGCGGCGCGCACGCGGGAAGAGGAAGAACTGCGCCGGGCCGGCGAGGAACGCCTGCGGATCGCGCAGGAACTCCACGATGTCGTGGCGCACCACATCTCCCTTATCAACGTGCAGGCGTCCACCGCGCTGCATCTGGTCGACCGGCAGCCCGAGCAGGCCGCCCCGGCGCTCTCCGCGATCAAGGACGCGAGCAAGGAGGCCCTGGTCGAACTGCGCTCGATCGTCGGCGTACTGCGTCAGTCCGACGAGTCAGCGCCCCGTACACCGGTTGCCGGCCTCGATCACCTGGACCACCTGATCAGCCGTACCGAAAGGGCCGGGCTCGAGGTGCACAAGATCGTTCACGGCGAGCCGCGGCCGCTGCCGAGCGGGCTCGACCGGGCCGCGTTCCGCATCATCCAGGAGTCGCTGACGAACGTTGTACGGCATGCCCGCGCGACGTCGGCGACGGTCCGGATCCAGTACGGCGAGCAGACGCTGGTACTGCAGATCGACGACAACGGCGACTGCCTGGCCGCGGCGCCGCAGGAAGGCAACGGTATCTCCGGGATGCGCGAGCGTGCGACCGCGCTCGGCGGCACGCTGACCGCGAACCGCACACCGGCTGGCGGTCTGCGGATCACCGCGACCCTGCCGCTGTAGGTTTCCTGTGAATGCGGCCCATCGCCGGGCCGCGACCGGTGCGGATTCACAGAGTTCTCCCAGAAACTCCCGGTAAGCACTCAGATCGGTTCGTCAGGCTGCGAGGCATGACAACGATCGAAGTGCGGGGGCTGACCAAGCGGTACGGCTCCGACGTCGTCGTGGACGACCTGTCGTTCTCCGTCGAGCCGGGTCAGGTGACCGGGTTCCTCGGGCCGAACGGTGCGGGCAAGTCCACGACCATGAAGATGATCATCGGGCTGGCCGCGCCGACCCGCGGCACCGTGACCGTCGGCGGCCGGCGGTACCAGGACCTGCCGGTGCCGCTGACCGAGGTCGGCGCGCTGCTCGACGCGAGTGCGGTGCACGGCGCGCGGACGGCGTACGACCATCTGCTGGCGCTTGCCGTGAGCAACGGTCTCCCCCGGCGCCGGGTCGACGAGGTACTCGTCCGGACAGGACTCGAAGGGGTGGCCCGCAAGCGGGCCGGAGGGTTCTCGCTCGGGATGCGGCAGCGGCTCGGGATCGCCGCGACGCTGCTCGGCGATCCGAGCGTGCTGATCTTCGACGAACCTGTGAACGGGCTCGATCCGGAAGGGATCCGGTGGATCCGCGACTTCATGCGCTCGCTGGCGGCGGAGGGTCGCGCGGTGCTGGTGTCGAGCCACCTGATGAGCGAGATGGCGCAGACGGCGGACCACCTGGTCGTGATCGGTCGCGGCCGGCTGATCGCCGACATGGGCATGGCCGACCTGATGCACGCGAACAGCGACGGGACCGTCCTCGTCCGCGCAGGTACGCCGTTCGCGCATCAGTTGACCGCGGCCGGCGGCACGGTCCGGGACGGGCTCGAGGGGGCGCTGATCGTGTCCGGTCTGTCGGGTGAGGAGATCGGCAAGCTGGCGGCGTACCACGGGATCGCGCTGAGCGAGCTGACACCGCAGCGGGCGTCGCTGGAGGACGCGTTCATGGAGCTGACCAGGGAGAGCGTCGAGTATCAGGGAGCAGCCTCATGAACACATTGAACGCGGAGTGGATCAAGCTGCGCAGTCTGCGGTCCACCTGGTACACCGTGGCCTGTCTGTTCGTGCTCGGGCTGGGCATCACCGGTCTGTCGATGAGCGGCGCGAGCACGGCGTACTGGGGCGGGACCGACGCGGACCGCGCTGCTTGGGACCCGACCAGTCAGAGCCTGAAGACGTTCATCGTGGCCCAGTTGATCGTCGGCGTGCTCGGCATCCTGGTGGTGACGTCGGAGTTCGCGACCGGACTGATGCAGACGACACTCGCTGCCACCCCACGCCGGAACCGGCTGCTGGCGGCGAAGGCGATCGTGGCCACGGTAGTCGCGGCCGTGGCGGGACAGGCGCTGATGTTCATGGCGTTCTTCATCGGTCAGGCGCTGCTGTCCGGGCAGGACGTGCCGTACGCACACCTCGGCGACACTGGGGTCTTGAAGGCGGTCGTCGGCGGCGGGCTGTACCTGTCCGCGATCGCCT
Source organism: Kribbella sp. VKM Ac-2569 (assembly GCF_004216905.1). Taxonomy (GTDB): domain Bacteria; phylum Actinomycetota; class Actinomycetes; order Propionibacteriales; family Kribbellaceae; genus Kribbella. The sequence continues at coordinate 322,538 of NZ_SGXJ01000007.1, read as the reverse complement.
TGCTGGCTGTGAGTCTGGGTGCGATCCTGCGCGCAACGGCCGGCGCGCTCGCGACGCTGGTAGGGATCGTGTTCCTCGTTCCGGCGCTATCGGGGCTCTTCCCGGACTGGATGCTGGGGATCTTCAACTTCTGGCCGACGCTCGGAGCGGCCGCGATCTTCGGTACGGTGCCGGACGAGACCTTCCCGCATCCCTGGCTGAATCTCGGTGGGCTGTGGCTGGGCGTCGCCGCCGTACTCACAGCCGCGTTCGTCGTCTTCCGGCGACGAGACGTCTGACCGAATCCGTATTCTGGCGATCATGACTCGGCTGCTCGTGGTGGACGACGAGGCGACGGTGCGCGAACTGCTGTCCGCGACACTCCGGTTCGCCGGCTTCGACGTGACCTCAGCGGCGACCGCTGCCGAAGGCGTCGCCGCCGCGGCCGAGGAGCAGCCGGACCTTGTCCTGCTCGACGTGATGCTGCCGGACATGGACGGATTCGAGGTCGTACGGCGCCTGCGCCCGACGCCGGTCCTCTTCCTGACCGCTCGCGACGGGCAGGCCGACAAGATCCAGGGACTGTCGCTCGGTGCGGACGACTACGTGACGAAACCGTTCGATCTGGAGGAACTGATCGCCCGGATCCGCGCGGTCCTGCGCCGTACGACCGGCCGGCCGAGCGACGACGTACTGACGGTCGGTCCGCTCGCACTCGATGCCGAGGGCCACCAAGTGACGCGGGCCGGCAGTCCGCTGCGCATCTCCCCCACCGAGTTCCGGCTGTTGCACTACCTGATGGAGAACGCCGGACGGGTGGTGTCCAAGGCGCAGATCCTCGAACGCGTCTGGCGGTACGACTTCAACGGAGACACCAGCATCGTGGACACCTACATCTCGTACCTGCGCCGTAAGGTCGACGACCAGGACCCGAAACTCATCCACACCGTGCACGGCATGGGCTACGTGATGCGGGCACCCAAATCGTGAGGCTGTCGCTGCGCGCCAGGTTGCTGCTGCTCACCACAGGCCTGCTGCTCGCGGGGCTGACCCTGATCAGTGCGGTCGTGTCGAGTCAGCTGGAGAGATACCAGCTCGATCGGCTCGACAGCCAGCTCCGGTCGTTCACCGAGATCATCGCGCAGGTGTCACCAAGCGGGCCGAACCGCGAACAGCCCGCCCGTCCAGAGCTCCTCGACCCCGCGCTGGATCTGATCGGTGCGCCGTACCTGGCGTACCTCGGCCCGGACGGGTCCATCGTGGGCACGCTGCGCTCGTCCCGCGTGGCGGCCGAGTCCTTTCCCGCGGACAACGAGCTGCGATCGCTGCCCGTCGACGGATCGGCCCGCGTACTGCAGGCGGCCAACCAAGACGGCCGATGGCGGGCGGTCGCGCGACCAGCGGTGGGCTGGAGTGGGACAGTGATCGCGGCCGCGCCGCTCGCAGAGGCCGATGCCACGATCGCCAAGCTCCGAACGACCAGCCTGATCAGCGGAGCCGCGCTGCTCGTCCTGCTCACGGCGATCGGCTGGTGGGCGCTCGGGCGCGGGCTGCGTCCGCTGCGCCGGATCGAGAACACGGCCGCCGCCATCGCGGACGGCGATCTGACCCAACGCGTGCCCGGATTAGCCGCGCCCGGGACCGAGATCGGCCATCTGGCGGCGTCGCTGAACACGATGCTCGGCCAACTGGAGCAGGCGTTCGCGGACCGGGCCGCAGCTGAGACCCGGATGCGGGCGTTCCTCGCCGACGTCAGTCATGAGCTGCGTACGCCGCTTGTCGGCATCAAAGGTTCGACCGAGCTGTACCGGATGGGCGGATCCGATGTCGACGAGGCGATGGGCCGCATCGACCGCGAAGCCACCCGGCTGACCGTGCTGACCCAGGACCTGCTCCTGCTCGCACAGCTGGACGAGGCGCCAGAAGGACAGCTCGACTGCGCACCAATGGATCTGCGGACAATCGCCAACGATGCGCGGCACGACCTCCGTGCGCTGGATCCATCCCGGCCGATCACACTCACCGGGCCACAGGGTCGCGCCCCCGGTCCGGCCGCTGTGAACGGCGACGAGAATCGACTCCGACAGGTCGTCACCAATCTGGTGGGGAACGCTATCGCCCACACCCCACCCGGTACGCCGGTCCACATCAGAGTCGGCACGATGGGCGACCACGCGGTGCTGTTCATCGAGGACGATGGCCCTGGCATGACCGAGGAACAGGCCGGTCGAGTCTTCGATCGGTTCTATCGAGCCGACCGGGCGCGCAAGCACTCGGCGGGTGCGGGCACCGGACTCGGGCTGGCGATCGCACGGTCCATCGCGCGGGCGCACGGCGGTGACCTCGTACTGCACACTGCTCTCGGCGCGGGGGCGTCGTTCTGGTTGACGCTGCCGTCGTTAGGGCAGGCGGACGTGGGACGGGTTCAGCTCGGCCACGCTGGAAACGCCGAGTAGGGCCATCGTGCGACGGACCTCCGTGGTGAGGATGTCCGCGGCGCGGGCGACACCGCGCTGGCCGCCGGCCATCAGGCCGTACAGGTACGCGCGGCCGACCAGGCAGGCGTCGGCACCGAGCGCGATCGCCGCGACGATGTCGGCGCCGGACATGATGCCGGTGTCGAGGTAGATCTCCGCGTCGCTTCCGACCGCCTTGCGGACCTCCGGCAGGATGCGCAGCGGCGTCGGCGCGCGGTCCAGCTGACGACCGCCGTGGTTGGACAGCACGACCGCGTCGGCGCCCGCGTCGACCACCCGTCGCGCGTCCTCGACGGTCTGGATGCCCTTGACGATCAACGGGCCGTCCCAGATCGAGCGCAGCCAGTTGAGGTCGTCGATCGTCATCGTCGGGTCGAACAGCTTGTCGAGCAGCTCGGCGACCGTACCGTCCCACGTGGACAGCGAGGCGAACGTCAGCGGTCGGGTCGTGAGCAGGTTAGCCCACCAGGCCGGGTGCAGGGAGGCGTCCAGGACGGTCTTCACGGTCAGCGACGGCGGGATTGTGAAGCCGTTGCGTACGTCGCGGAGACGAGCGCCGGCGACCGGTACGTCGACGGTCAGCATCAGGGCCTCGTACCCGGCGGCGGCCGACCGCTTCACCAGGTCCTCACCGGAGGTGCGGTCCTTCCAGACGTACAGCTGGAACCACTTGCGCGCGTTCGGCGCCGCGGCCGCCACGTCCTCGATCGACGTGGTGCCCATCGTCGACAACGCGTACGGGATGCCGACCTGCTCGGCGACCTTCACGACCGCGCTCTCGCCCTCGTGGTTCATCATCCGGGTGAAGCCGGTCGGCGCGAACGCGAACGGCAGCTCGGAGCGGCCGCCGAGGATCGACGTACCGAGGTCGATGTCCGACACGTCCCGCAGGATCGACGGCTGCAGCTCCATCTCGGCGAACAACCGGCGGGCGCGGCGCAGGCTGATCTCCGCCTCGGCGGCGCCGTCGGTGTAGTCGAACACCGAACGCGGTGTCCGGCGCTTCGCGATCGCCCGCAGGTCCGCGATCGTCAGCGCCTTCTCCAGCCGCCGCTCGGTCGCGTTCACCGTGACCGGCTTCGGCCGCAGCAGCGGCTTCAACTCGGACCATTTGGGCATCTGGCGATCGGTCATCACAACTCCCGGCTCAATCTGTGGTCGGACCACACCCTACCTGTGGTCCGACCACACGGGTAGGGTCGTCCGCATGAAGAACTACGAGCTGGTCCTGCATCGGGTCGAGGCCGACCTAGCGGCGGGGCGGCTGCGGATCGGCGGGCGGTTGCCGGGTGAGCGGACGCTGGCCGAGCAGCTCGGGATCAGCCGGCCGTCGGTGCGGGAGGCGGTCCGGGTTCTCGAGGCGATGGGCGTCGTACGGACCGCGACCGGGTCTGGTCCCGAGGCGGGTGCGGTGATCGTGGCGGAGCCGGTGTCGCCGCTGACCGCCGTACTGCGATTGCACCTGGCAACCAATCACCTGCCGATGGGTGACGTCGTGCAGACCCGACTGCTGCTGGAGTCCTGGTCGGCGCGCGAGGCGGCGGCGCGGGAACTCGGGGTGGGCGAACTGAAGGTCGCGGAGGAACTATTGGACCGGATGGACGACGTCGGGCTGTCGCCGGAGGAGTTCCATGTGCTCGACGCGGAGTTCCACGTCGCGTTGTCTGGGCTCGCCGGGAACGTGCTGATCGCCGCGGTGATGACGTCGTTGCGGTCGGCGATCCATGGGTACGTGCTGGCCGCCGTACCAAATCTGCCGGACTGGGAGGCGACGGCCGTCGGGCTGCGGTCCGAGCACCGGGCGATCCTCGCTGCGGTGCGCGGTGGTGAGCCGGTGCGCGCGGCCGAGCTCGTGGCCGCGCACATCCGGGGGTTCTATCAGGCGGCTCAGTTAGCACCGTTCGGCGGCGCGGAGGGCGGTACGGCGGAGGCCGAGGATGACGACCGCGCCGACCACGAGGTGCAGTGACGCGAGGCCGAGCTTGGCGCCCGGCATCGGCCAGTAGTCGGCGGGGCTTCGACTTTGGTCGGTGGTGGGAATCGCCCGTGGACGCCTAGTCTCGGCGGCATGGAGGAGTTGTGCGTGCCGCGGAAGCCGCCGAGATCGGTGGACCTCGTCGCGACCGGCGCGATCGGTGTGCTGGTCGCGATGACCATCGTCGGGCGGCTGCCGGATCCGGAGCACCGGCAGTTCCTGCTGCTCGACATCGCGGTCGGCCTCGTGTCCGTCGCGCTGATCCCGGTGGTGATGCGCCGGCCGGTTCCTGGCGCGATCGCGCTGGCGGTGCTCGCCGTCCTCTCCCCCGCCGCGACCCCGCCGTCCACCGTCGGCACGCTGACCGTCGCGTTGCGCCGGCCGTTGCGTACGGCGGTCCTGGTCGCCCTCGCCGGTACTGTCGCCCATCTGATTCAGGGCCTGTGGCAACCGATCCACGGCCTGCCGTTCCTGTGGTTCGCCGTACTGGACGTCGTCGTGCACGCCGCGCTGGTCGGTTGGGGCCAGGGCACTCAGGCGCGGCAGCAGCTGCTGGAGTCGCTGCGGGAGCGTGCCCGTCGCGCGGAGGCCGAGCAGGGGCGCCGGGTCGCCGAGGCGCGGTCCAACGAGCGCACCAAGATGGCGCGCGAGATGCACGACGTACTCGCCCATCGCCTGTCGCTGCTCGCGACGTACGCCGGTGCGCTCGAGTATCGCCCCGACTCATCGCCGGAGAAGCTCGCCAAGGCGGCCGGCGTGATCCGGACCGGCGTACACCAGGCGCTCGACGAGCTCCGCGAGGTGATCAACGTCCTTCGTGACGAGGATGTGTACGAGGGGCGCCCGCAGCCGACGTTCGGGGACCTGCGCGCGCTGGTCGACGAGTCTCGGGAGGCTGGTACGACGATCGCGTACGACGACCAGGTGGCGGACCCGACGTCGTTGCCACCGGCAACCGGCAGGACGGCGTACCGGGTCGTGCAGGAAGGGCTGACGAACGCTCGCAAGCACGCGGCGGGGCATCCGGTGACCGTGCTGGTGGCCGGACGCGCCGGCGAGAGGCTGCGGATCGAGCTGACGAACCCGGCGTCGAACGGTACGCCGTTGGCACCCGGTAGCGGGACCGGGCTGGTTGGGCTGACCGAGCGCGTGCAACTCGCGGGCGGCACGCTGGACCACGGTCGGGTGCCCGGTGGCGGGTTCCGGCTGGAGGCCTCGCTACCGTGGCCCTCATGAACATCCGGGTCTTGGTCGTGGACGACGACGCGTTGGTCAGGGCCAGCCTGGAGATGATGCTCGACGGCGCGAACGGGATCTCCGTCGTCGGGCAGGCCGCCGACGGCGACGAAGTACCGGCCGCGGTCGACGCGCACTTCCCGGACATCGTCCTGATGGACCTGCGAATGCCGCGGGTGGACGGCATCGTCGCGACGCGGCGGGTGCGGGCGCGGACGAATCCGCCAGAGGTCGTGGTGCTCACCACCTTCGACACCGACGAGAACGTCCTGCACGCGCTCCGCGCCGGGGCGAGCGGGTTCCTGCTCAAGGACACGCCGCCGGCGCAGATCGTCGACGCCGTACGGCGGGTCGCAGCTGGTGACCCGATCCTGTCACCGGCGATCACGCGCAGGCTGATGGACCGCGCCGCCACCCAGGCCGACGCGCACACGATTGCGCAGCAGAAACTGCAACGGTTGTCGCCGCGGGAGTACGACGTGATGCTCGCGGTCGCGCAGGGTAAGACGAACGCTCAGATCGGCACGGAGCTGTTCATGAGCCTGGCGACGGTCAAGGCGCACATCTCGCACATCCTCACCAAGCTCGAACTCGGCAACCGTACGCAGATCGCGTTGCTCGCCCACGACGCTGGGCTGGCATAAGCTCCAGCGCATGATTCGGGTGTTGCTGGCGGACGATCAGGCGTTGGTGCGGGCCGGGTTCCGGTCGTTGCTGAACGCCGAGGACGACATCACGGTGGTCGGCGAGGTGCCGGACGGTGCCGAGGCGGTCGTGGTGGCGCGGCGGGAGAAGCCGGACGTCGTCCTGATGGACATCCGGATGCCCGGGACTGACGGGCTGGAGGCGACGCGGCAGATCGGCGCGGATCCTGAGCTGGCCGACGTCCACGTGGTGATCCTGACGACGTTCGACCTGGACGAGTACGTGTTCGAGGCGCTGCGGGTCGGGGCCAGCGGGTTCCTCGTGAAGGACACCGAGCCGGTCGAGCTGCTGCAGGCTGTGCGGGTCGTGGCGCGCGGGGATGCGTTGCTTTCGCCTGGGGTGACGCGGCGGCTGGTGGCGGAGTTCGCGTCGCGGTCCCGGCAGCCGCATGCGAGCAAGGAACTCGACGTACTCACGGAACGCGAGAAGGAGATCGTCGCGCTCGTCGGCGAAGGCCTGTCGAACGACGAGATCGCCGCGCGCCTCGTGCTGAGCCCCGCCACCGCCAAAACCCACGTCAGCCGCGCAATGATCAAACTAGGCGTCCGCGACCGCGCCCAACTCGTCGTACTCGCCTACCAAACCGGCCTCGTCCGCCCCGGCTGGCTGGGTTGACCTTCTAGCTGGTCGAGGGGCGAAGGTGCTCGCATGATGCACCTCGAAGAGATCACCGCCGCCGTCGAGCTCGGTCGCGCCGGGGATCGTGAAGCTGCGCGTAGTGTGCGTCGGCTGGAGACCAATCCCAGCAGCTGAGTACTCCGGCGGGGGTAGGTGGGGTCACTCCTCCGGGGCGACGCGGTGGGGGGCTTGTGGGCGGCACTCTCGTTGTATGGATGCGCTAGTTGAGGTCAGTGGGCTGACGAAGAGGTATGGCGGCACCTTGGCGGTTGATGGTGTCGATCTGACGGTGTTGCCGGGTGAGGTGTACGGGTTTCTGGGGCCGAACGGGGCGGGGAAGACGACCACGCTCCGGATCCTGACCGGGCTGATCGCGCCGACGAGCGGGAACGTGCGAGTGCTGGGCGGGCGGCCGGGGGATGCCGGCGTACTGGGACGGACCGGGTCGATGATCGAGTCGCCGGCGTTCTACCCGTACCTGTCGGGGCTCGACAATCTACGGTTGCTGGCCGAGTACGCCGGGGTGTCGCGGCAGCGGATCGACGAGGTACTGGAGCTCGTCGACCTCACCGATCGCGCGAAGGACCGGTTCTCGACGTACTCCCTGGGGATGAAGCAACGCCTCGGTGTCGCGGCCGCGCTCCTCAAGGATCCGGAGCTGGTGATCCTCGACGAGCCGACCAACGGCCTCGACCCGGCCGGGATGCGCGACATGCGCCGCCTGATCCGCGAGCTCGGCACCGAAGGCCGGACGGTGCTGCTGTCCAGCCACCTGCTCGGCGAAGTCCAGCAGATCTGCGACCGCGTCGGCATCATCAACGCCGGCCGGATGGTTGCCGAGCACAACGTCGACGAGCTCCGCGGCGAGCAGGAACTCGTCGTCCGTGCCATCCCTCGCGAAGATGCACAGCGGCTCCTGACCCGCTTCGGCAGTGTTCACCAGTACGACGACACGCTGCGGGTGCAGGTGGATCCCGCGAAGGCCGCCGAAGTGAACCGCGCGCTCGTCGAGGCCGGCATCGATGTGTCGGAGCTGCACACCGCCGAGCGCGCGCTCGAGGACATCTTCTTCGAGCTGACCACCGCGAAGGAGAAGACTGATGTTGGGTAGCTACCGAGCGGAGATCCTCAAGCTCCGCAAGCGATCCGCGGTCTGGGTACTGTTCGGCGCCGGCCTGGTGCTGAGCCTGATCTTCGGCTATCTGCTGCCGTATCTGGGCTACGCGACCGGCGACGACAACCCGCAGACCGACGGCGTCCCGCGCGCCGAGATCCTCCGCGGCATGCTCCCGGAGCGGGTCGTCGACAACACGATCGGCGGGTACCCGATCTTCGCCGGCGCCCTCGCGCTCGTACTCGGCGCGATCGTGATCGGCGGCGAGTACACGTGGGGAACGCTCAAGACCATACTCACCCAGCGCCCGCGGCGCGGCACGATCCTCGGCGCCCAGTTCCTGGCGCTGGGCACGATGATCGCGCTCTGGGTACTCGGGATCTTCGCCGCCTGCGCACTCTGCAGCGTCGGCATCGCGGCGGCCGAGAACGGCTCGACGAGCTGGCCGGGCGTCGGTGACCTCCTGCAAGGGCTCGCAGGCGGCTGGCTGGTGCTGATGATGTGGTGCCTGGCGGGCGCCGTACTAGCCGTTGCCTTCCGCAACGTTGCGCTGCCGATCGGCCTCGGCGTGGTGTGGATCCTCGGCATCGAGACGCTGCTGGCCGGCGTCGTGAGCAGCCTGCTGCCGAGCCTGAAGTGGCTCGCCAACGCCCTGCCCGGCACGAACGCCGGCTCCCTCGTCTTCAGCGTGACGGGCATGGCAGCCGGCGACGCCCCACCAGGCGTACGCGACGCAGTCGGCGGCGGCCGCGCGCTACTAACCCTGATCGCCTACTGCGCCGTCTTCGCCGTACTAGCCGCCTGGACCACCCGCCGCCGCGACGTCACCTGATGCCGGCGTGTACGAGGGCTAGTTCGCAGAACATTGCGTTGGCCCAGGAGAACCATTCGCGGGTGAACTTGCGGGGGTCGTCGACGTCGAAGCCCTCGTGCATCTGGCCGGTGCCGCCGGTGGTGTCGCGGAGGAGCTCCAGCAACTGTTGGCGTTCCTCCGCCGACGTGCTCGAAATCCCCTGTACAGCAAGGGCGATGTGCCAGATGTAGCGCGGCGGGGTGTGCGGGCTGCCGATGCCGGCGGCCGCGGTTCCGCTGTAGTAGTACGGGTTCTCCGGGCTGAGCAGCAGGGCCCGCGTCGCGAGGTACGTCGGGTCGTCCGGGGCGGCGTACCCGGTGAGCGGGATCGACAGCAGGCTCGGCATGTTGGCGTCGTCCATCAGCAGGGACTCCCCCAGCCCGTCCACCTCGTACGCGAAGACCCGGCCGTGCACCGCGTGGTCCACCGTGCCGAACGAAGCGATGCCCTCGTCGATCTCGGCCTTCAACTCCTTCGCGCGATCGGCCAGCGGCTCGTCCCGCAGTACCTCGGTCGCGATCTCCTGCAGGTACCCGAGCACCACCGACGCGAACATGTTCCCGGGCACGTTGAAACCCAGCTCCGTCGCGTCGTCGCTCGGCCGGAACGCGCTCCACGACATCCCGGTCGGCCTGGTCAGGCGCCCACGCCCCTCGCGGACGAGCGTGTCCGACGGGCGGTCGTCGAGTCGCTGAAAGCGGTACGGCGAACGCGCCTCATGGTCCTGCTCCACGGTCCACAGCTCGACGACCGCCTCCGCCGCAGCCCGGAACCGGTTGTCGATCACGTCCGAACGACCGGTGATCCGCCAGAGCCGGTACGCCAGCTCGAGCGGGAAGCACAGCGAGTCGATCTCGTACTTGCGCTCCCACACCCACGGCGACATCTCGGTCTCGTCGGACGTGTGCCCGGCGCCGTTCGCCTCCTTGTTGAAGGCGTTCGCGTACGGGTCCAGGACGACGTACTCAAGCTGCCGGTGCAGCACGCCGATCAGGACGTCTTGCAGGCCCGGGTCGTCCTTGCACAGCAGCAGGTACGGGCGGAGTTGTGCGGCCGAGTCACGCAGCCACATCGCCGGGATGTCGCCGGTCAGCACGAACGTCGTACCGTCCGGCAGCCGCTCGGCGACGGCCGGCAGGTTGCCGGCCATCGAGCGCTGGAACATCTCCGCGATCACGTCGTCACCGGTGGCCTCCCGGACGGCCGCGGCGGCGCGGGCGAGGACCTCGGGGTCGATCATCAAAACATCTACCTTTCAGCGGCAAGGGCGGGGGCGGGGGCAAGTGAGGGGTTGGGCGAGAACGTCCGGTCGAGGATCAGGCTCGCGGCGCCGATCGCGCCGACGTCCGCGCCGAGCGCCGTACCCGTGACGTCGAACGGGTGCACCGCCGCCACCAGGAAGCGTCCTTCCAGCGCGGTGCACACGCGGTCGTGCAGAACCGGGGCGAGCTGCTCCCAGTGCGGACCGCCGAAGACCACGCGCTCCAGGTCGAGCAGGTTCGCGATGTCCTCGACCACCTTGGCGATCCGCTCGGCGAGCGTGGTGACGATTTTCTGCGCGGCACCGGAACCGTCCGCGGCCAGCGCGCACAATCGGGCGAAGGCCGCGTCCACCGCGTGCCGATCGTCCAGGTCGATGCCATCGGCAAGTACGCCGGCCAGGACCGCCTGCTCCACCAGGTATCTGGGCTGGCTGGTCTCACCGACGCACCCGCGCCGCCCGCAGTAGCAGAGCGGGCCGTCGGGATCGACGATCACGTGACCGATCTCGCCGACGTTGCTCGACGAACCGCGCACCACTTCGTCACCGATCACCAACCCGGCGCCGACACCGGTGCCGAGGTAGAAGAAGACGAAGCTGCCGCCGTGACCGGCCCACTTCTCCGCGGACGCGGCCGCGGTCACGTCCTTGTCGAGGACGATCGGCAGACCGGTTCGCTCGCTCAACGCGTCGCGGAGCGGGACGAGGTGCCAGGTCGAGAGGTTCGGCGGGTCGACGACCACACCGCGCTCGACGTCGATCGGCCCGGGCGCGGCGATCCCGACGCCGGTGACCCGGTCGCGCGGTGCGCCGGACGCGGCGATCACTTCCTCGATCGTCTTCGCGATGCCGTCGATGAGTACGCCGGGGTCATCGGCGTACTGGTCGACCGGCCGGCGCGCGACCACCTCACCGGTGAGATCGAGCAGTACGACGGTGACGACGGACGGATCGAGATGGACGCCGACCGCGTACTGACCGGTGGGTTCGAGCTCGAGCAGCGTCCGTGGTTTGCCGAGGCCGGCGCCGCGCAGTCGACCGGCTTCCCGGACCAGACCTGCGTCGAGGAGGCGGCGCACGATGTTGGAGATCGCCTGACCGGACAGGCCGGTCGCCTCGGCCAGTTCGACGCGGCTCAGCTGCTCGCTGCGGCGGATCGCGTCCAGCACCACGGCATCGTTGAATCCCCCGACGCGATCGAGGTTCGTCCCCCGTCTAACCAATTGGATCCGCACCCCACGGTTGCGACCAGTCGTAACGAATGGTGTCGTCGCCCGCCCGCCACACGTTCGGCGTGGTGTTGACGAGCCAGTCGGCGGGCTCGATCGCCGCACCGCCGTTGAGCGCCAACCGTATACCGTCACGCAGCGCGCGGTCCGTGCGCTCCGTCCGGGCCGCCGGATCGATCGACAGGAACAACGCCGTACCGGAGCGCGCGACCAGGTCGAGGAACCGTTCGTTCAGCTCCCACGGCGTCTGCGGCGTACAGGGGACGCAGTCGGCGTCGACCGTGAAGAACCGGTTGTGCTGCGGGAGTCGGAACGCGAGCGTGTTGACGCCCATCTTCCGGGTCCGCTCCCAGTCCCGGCCGGACGTGTCGTCGCCGGTCCGCTGGACGTCGACGAGTCCGGCGGCGAGATGGCCGACGGTGTTGCAGCCGATCAGTACGACGTCCTCGGCCGCGGCGCGAATCTCGCGGTAGAAGGCCAGCACGATCTCGGCTGTGGTCCGCGACGGGTCATGGAACTGCCAGCCGTCCCGCGTCAGCCGGGAGCCCATCGCAGGGCCGAACGCCCCGAACACGTCGTACGTGCTGAAGTCGTGCTTGACCAGCTCGAAACCCCAGTCCTTGAACCGCTGCAGGTCCGCGCGTACGCCGTCCAGGACCTCGGGGTACGACGGATCCAGCGCCCGCCTCGGCTTGTCGTGCGGGCCCTTCGAGGCCAGCGTCGACGGCTCACGGACCAGGAGCGGGCGGAACCACAGGCCCGGTCGCGCGCCGATCGCCTTGATCGCAGCCGCCGTACCGGCCATGTCGTCGAAGACTCCCGGCGTACCGCGGTCCCAGGGGCCGCCGGAGGCGATGCCGCCCGGGTACCAGCCGTCGTCGACGACGCTGAAGGGTTTCACCGGGTGACCGTCGGCGAGCTCGACGATCGTCGAGGCGTCCTTCAGGACGGCCTTCTCGTCGAAGTTCTCGCCGTACGCGTAGTACCAGTTGTTAGCCCCGACCACCGGCGCGGGCTCAGGTCGCGCCGGTAGTCGGGTGCTCATGGAGGCGACTGCTGCGTGCAGCGTCTGCCAGGGTGTGCCGCCATCTTCAACGACACCTGTTTCGAATCGTCGCACGACTGCTGCCGTCAGCGTACGACCGTCCAAAAGCGTCGGACCGCCGCCGTTGCGCAGGTCGAGCCAGAGGGTGAACCCGTCACCGTCGACGGTCCACGCGCAGAACGCGTTCGGCTGCACGTCGACGCCCATGCCGAACGTGCCCGCTCCCGAGTGGGCGAGGAAGTACCACGGCAGCAGGCGCTCGGGTTGCTGGTGACGCCACTGGAGGTCGCCGTACGAACGCTCCCACGCGTCGCCGAGGATCAGCGCGTCGCTCGGCAGCTTCTCCGACCACCGGAGCGCGACCCGGGAGATCCGCTCCGCCGTAACCTCGACGGCCCCGTCGTTCCAGCTGATCTCGGCCCCGGCGCGCGCCGGGGCGACCAACTCTCCCGAGGGATCCACCTGGACGAAAACAGCGCTCGGTTCTCTCACTTGGCTCCCTCGGAGTTAATTTCCCCAGAGACTTTAGTTAATGCTTCTCGGGCCGGTCAAGGCGGAGACGGCGGCCACGAGACGGTCCACGTCCGACTGGTCCGTGTACGGTGCGAGACCGGCGCGGATCGCACCGGCCGGGCCAAGACCGAGGTGGCGGGCGGGCTCGTACGCGTAGAACGAACCGGCCGGCGCGTTCACGCCCGCCTTCGCGAGGTGCTCGGAGACCGCCGCCGGAGTGTGACCGTCGAGGGTGAAGAGCAGGGTCGGCGTGCGGTTCGCGGCGTGGCCGTAGAGGGTGACGCCGGGGATCGCCTTCAGGCGGGCCTCGAGGTCGTCGCGGAGGGCGTCCTCGTGCGCTTCGACGCTGTTGAGGGAGCTGATCAGCCGCTCACGCCGGGTGCCACCGGTGCCCGCGAGACCGGCAATGAAGTCGACAGCGGCGGTCGTGCCGGCGAGCAGCTCGTACGGCAGCGTCCCGAACTCGAACCGCTCCGGTACGACGTCCGACGACGGCAGCAGCTTGTCGGGCCTCAGCGTCTCGAGCAGCTCGGGCGCCGCGGTCAGCACACCGAGATGCGGGCCGAAGAACTTGTACGGCGAGCAGACGTAGAAGTCGGCGTACCGGGCATCGATCGGCGCGTGCGCGGTGAGGTGGACGCCGTCGACGTAGATCAGCGCTCCGGCCTCGTGCACCTTGTCGGCGATCTTCTGCGTCTCGGGGCGAGTGCCCAGGAGGTTGGACGCGGCGGTGACGGCAACGAGGCGGGTGCGGTCGGTGAGCAGCGGGGTGATGTCGTCCAGCTCGGAGGTCTCCGGGTCGAAGCCGAGCCACTTGACCGTGGCGCCGGCGGCCTCGGCTGCCTGGACCCACGGACGCACGTTCGCGTCATGGTCGAGGCGGCTGACGATCACCTCGTCGCCTGCGGACCAGGTCTTGGCGAGGGTGCGGGAGAAGTCGTAGGTGAGCTGCGTCATGCTGCGGCCGAACACGATCCCCTGCGCGGTCGTGCCGAGCAGGTCAGCCATCGCCTGACGGGCGCCGACGACGATCTCGTCGGCCCGGCGCTCGGCGGCAGTCAGCTGACCGCGGTTGGCGAGCGCCGACGTCATGGTCCGCGCCACCGCGTCGGCGACAGCCTGCGGGGTCTGCGAACCACCGGGGCCGTCGAAGTGCGCGGCTCCCTCGTCGAGCGCGGGGAACTGCTTACGGACGGCAACCACGTCAAAGGCACACATGCGCGTCATCCTCTCTCGCTCCTGACAGTCGCCGCCACCGCCTGCCCGAATGCGGATATAAATGCGCGAACTGTCCGAGGAGTAGTGCAGGATGTCAGGAGTGAGCACGGTAACGACTCCTGACAGCACTTCCAGCCCTGCCCCGGTCCGGGCCTGGCTCCCCGTCATGCTGGCCCTCGCCGCGATCTGGGGCTGCAGCTTTCTGTTCATCTCGGTCGGCGTCCGCGAGTTGCCGCCGCTCTATCTCGCGCTCGGACGGGTGGTCGCGGGGTCCGTCGTACTGCTCGCGATCCTCGCCCTGAAGCGCGAGGCGCTGCCGCGGGACCCGCGGCTGTGGGCGCACTCGTTCGTGGTCGGGGCGATCGGTTCGGCGATCCCGTGGACGCTGTTCGGGTACGGCGAGGAGCGGATCCCGTCGCTGCTCGCGGGCATCTGGAACGGGATCACCCCGCTGGTCGTGCTGCCGATCGCGGTGCTGATCTTCCGCACCGAAAGGTTCTCGGCGCAACGCGGGTTCGGGCTGCTGATCGGGTTCGTGGGCATGCTCGTCGTCCTCGGAGCCTGGCGGGTGAATACCGGAGCGGACCTCCTCGGCCAAGGACTGTGCATGCTGGCAGCGGTCTTCTACGGGCTCGCGATCCCTTACCAGAAACGGTTCCTGGCAGGGATGACACTGTCCGGCACCGCGCTGTCGACCAGCTTGTTGCTGTGCGCAACGGTCCAGCTCGCCGTCGTCGCTCCGCTGGTCACCGGACAGGCTCCCCCGGCGCCGTGGTCGCTGTCGGCCAAGACGGTGCTGAGCGTTCTCGCCCTCGGTGCGCTCGGCAGCGGACTCGCGTTCGTGCTCAACATGCGCAACATCCGGCTGATCGGCGCCAGCCGCTCGTCGATGGTCACCTACCTGATGCCGATCTTCTCGATCATCGTCGGCGTACTGGTCCTGCACGAACACATCACCTGGTACCAGCCCGTCGGCGGACTCGTCGTCCTCCTCGGCGTAGCTGTATCGCAGGGCGTCCTCGGGAGCTTCCGCCGCAAGCCGACCGTCGTCGCGGAGGCACCTGCCACCTAGGTGGCGTGACGGAGGTTGGGTACGGCGGCGACCACCACGGCGACCAGTGCGAGCAGGGTGCCGGCGACGACCGGCGTCGTGATCGGCTTGTCGGCGACCGGCAGGAAGACGTCGATGAAGAGGCTCGCGATCAGTTGGCCTGCGATCGTGCCGAGGCCGAGCACGAAGACGCCGACCACTCGGACCACGGCGGCCGCGGCGCTGATGAAGATGACGCCGCACGCGCCGCCGAGGTACAGCCAGGGCTCGCTCGGCAGGTGCCGTGGCGCACCGCGGAGCGCGAGATCGACGGCGAACACGATCAGCAAAGCGACGAATCCGACCAGGAAGTTCACCACTCCGGCCGCGACCGCGCCGTACGCATCGGAGGAGGCGGCCCGCGCCACCCGCCCGTTGATGGCCTGCTGCACCGCGGTGCCGAGGCCGCCGAGCGCGGGCAGGATCGCCAGCATCAGGCCGTCGGGGTGACTCAGCTGCTCCGACACGGCCAGGCCGACCGCGACCAGCGCGATCAGTGCACCGACGATTCGTACGGCGGTGAGCGGCTGCGGGCCGGCCGGGCCGAATCCGAGGCGGTCGACGACCAGGCTGCTGATCGCCTGCCCGGCCACACCCGCCACCAGGAACACCGCGACACCGATCACGGAGACGGTGATCGACTGCGTCGCGACGAGAAACGCGCCCGCGAGTCCGCCGAGACATTGCCACCAGCGCAGACCGCCGTACCCGCGCATCGGCCGCCGGATCGTGCGCCACACCTTGACCAGCCCGCGCCGTACCGGAGGCACCACCGCTGTCGCGACCAGCAGGATCAGCAGGCCGGAACCGAACGAGATCAGCGCCGCCGGGATCCCGTCGCCGAGAATGCCGCCGAGTTCGCCGTTCAAGCGTGACTGGACCGCTACCAGCATCCCGATCCCGAAGGCCGAGGACAGACCGACGACGTGATGCCGCCGGGTCGAGGACGCGGGACGGATGGCGGTCGTTGTCACCTCACCATCATGACCGTTCGACCGATAGCGCCTGACACCAGGTCCGGATTATGACCGCCTGATCAGCGCCAGGTACATCGCGTCGGTGCCGTGCAGGTGCGGCCAGAGCTGGACATCGGGTCCGTCCCCCAGATCCGGTACGCCGGGGAACAGCGCCCGCGCGTCCTCGAGAGTCGCGTCGTCGCGACGCCCCAGGACCGCGTCGACCACCGTCCGGGTCTCGTCGGGATGCGGCGAGCACGTGACGTACGCGACCACGCCGCCCGATCGGACCGACGTGATCGCCGAGTCGAGCAACGCCTCCTGGAGCGGGCGCAGCTCCTCGACGTCTTCCGGCGTACGGCGCCAGCGGGCTTCGGGACGGCGGCGCAGCGCACCCAGACCACTGCACGGTACGTCGGCCAGCACGCGGTCGAACGAACCCTCCGGCCAGGTCGGCTTCGTCCCGTCGCCGATGAGCACCTTGTGGTTGCCCGGGATCGCCCGCAGATTCTGGCGCACGAGCTCCGCGCGGTGCTTCAGCGGCTCCACAGCGGTCAGCTGACCGTCCGGTACGAGGGCTGCGAGCAGCGCCGACTTGCCGCCCGGTCCCGCACACAGGTCGAGCCAGCTCGCGTCGTCGCCGTCGACCTTCGCCGACGCCAGTGCGATCGCCACGAGCTGCGAACCCTCGTCCTGTACGCCGGCCCGCCCGGTCGCGACTGCTCCGATACGACCCGGATCGCCACCGCCTTCGAGCACCGCGCCGTACGGCGACCAACGCGTCGGGACCGCACCGGCATCGACCAACTCGTCCATGTCGGACAGCCCCGGCCGAGCCACGAGGGTCACCCGAGGCGGCTCGTTGTCCGCGACAAGCAGGTCCTCCAGGCCTTCGTCGAGCACCCGGTCGAACGCCTCGATCACCCACCGCGGATGGGCTTCGGCGATCGCCAGGTAGCCGAGGAGATCCTCGTCGGGCCGCGGCGCGGTCGTCGAGATCCACTGGTCCAGCGAGCGCTGACTGATCTTGCGGAGCACCGCGTTGACCAGGCCGGTGCGCTTCTGCCCCAGCTCCGAGCGGGTCAGTGTGACCATCTCGTCCACCGCGGCGTACGAGTCCACCCGCATGTTGAGCAGCTGGTGGGCGCCGAGGCGGAGTACGTCCAGGAGTTCGGGGTCGAGGTCCGGGAGTGGACGCGAGACGCACCGCGCCAGGAACGCGTCGTACGTGCCCTGCCAGCGCAGCGTGCCGTGCACCAGCTCGGTGCAGAACGCGGCATCGCGCCCGCCGAGTCGCGCGTCGCGGAGGGCCTTGTTGAGCGCGAGGTTCGCATAGCCGCCCTCAGCGGTGACCTGCCGGATGACCTGGTACGCAACCCGCCGTACCGGATCCGAACGCCGCTGCGGCGCCCGATTGCGTGCGTTCCGATCGCTCACGCGTTCGGCCCCAGGCGGCCATCGTCGGTGAGCCGGATGCCGCGGGCCCAGTCGGCCGCCGCCATCGGCTTCTTGCCCTGCGGCTGGACGGTCACGAGTTCGATCGCCTTGCTGCCGGTGCCGGCCTTCACACTCGACTTCGTCGCCTGCAGTTCGCCGGGCTTCAGTTCGTCGTCGGTCAGCCGTACGGCGAGGACCTTCAGCCGCTCGCCACGGAACGTCGTCCACGCCCCGGGCGCCGGGTTGCACCCGCGCACCAGCCGATCGACGCGCCGTGCCGGCGCGTTCAGGTCCAGCTCAGCGTCCTCGACCGTGAGCTTCGGCGCCAGCGTCACCCCGTCGGCCGGCTGCTCGCGAGCCTCCAGTACGCCGGCCTCGATCCCGTCGAGCGTGTCGACGAGCAGCTTCGACCCGGACACCGCGAGCCGCTGCAGCAGGTCGCCGGACGTGTCCTCAGGACCGATCGGTTCGGTGAGTACGCCGTACACCGGGCCGGCGTCGAGCGCCTTCACGATCCGGAACGTGCTCGCCCCGGCCACGTCGTCGCCCGCGATGATCGAGTGCTGCACCGGCGCGGCCCCGCGCCACGCGGGCAGCACCGAGAAGTGCAGGTTGATCCAGCCGTACTGCGGGATGTCGAGCGCCGCCTGCGGCAGCAGCCCGCCGTACGCGACGACCGGGCAGCAGTCCGGCGCGATCTCCCGCAGCCGGGCCAGGAACTCGGGGTCGCTCGGCTTGACCGGCTTCAGGATCTCGATCCCGCCGAGCTCCTCGGCGTACTGCGCGACCGGCGACGCCATGAGCTTGCGACCGCGGCCGGCGGGCGCGTCCGGACGGGTCACGACCCCGACCAGTTCGTGGCGACTGGCAACGATCGCCTCGAGCGCGGTGACGGCAGGTTCCGGCGTACCGGCGAAGACGACTCTCACAGACCGAATCCGTTCGTGGGGTGCGGCGAGACCTTGAGTTGCGGCGGGCCGTTCAGGCCGGACCAGTCGGATTCGCGGATCGCCTTCATCGCCTGCTTGCGGGTCTCGCGGTCGAGCCGGTCCACGAACAGGACACCGTCCAGGTGGTCGGTCTCGTGCTGGATGGCACGGGCGAGCAGGTCCGAGCCCTCGATCACCACCGGGTCGCCGTACATGTTGAAGCCCTTGGCGATCACCGACTGGGCGCGGCGGCAGTCGAAGGTCAGGCCTGGGATGGAGAGGCAGCCCTCGGGGCCGAACTGCTCCTCGAGCGACAGCGTCAGCTCCGGGTTGATCAGGTGCCCGAGCTCGCCCTCGACGTGGTAGGTGAACACGCGCAGGCCGACGCCGATCTGCGGCGCCGCCAGGCCCGATCCGGGCGCGTCCTGCATCGTGTCGGTGAGGTCCGCGACCAGGCGGCGCAGCTCGGCGTCGAAGTCGACGACCGGGTCGGCCTTGGTGATCAGTACGGGGTCGCCGAACAGGCGGATGGGTTGGACCGACACAGACTCTCCACACAGGTTCCACGGACCGGGACCGAGCAAGTCTAGTTGGCCCGTCTGACGGATTCCCGGCGGGAGGGCCCTCCCGTTTGTTGCCACAAGCACGTACTGTGGTCCCAGGCGTACCCTCAGTCACTGCCGTCACACGCCGCTCGGGAGACCCAATGCTCACAGCAGCACGGGGGGCAACTCTGATCCTCCTGGGTGCACTGCTCGCCCAGGCACCCCTCACCGCCCAGGCCTACCAACCGCGCGACCCCGCAGGGCCCGCCGCGCCGCTACCTACCGCGCCGCCGACCACTGCGCCGCCATCTACTGCGACGCCCACCCCCACGTCGTCGGCCCCTTCTGCGCCTACCGCTGGAGTGCCCGGGGAGGCTCCCGCGCGGTCGTGGAGTGAGGTGGTGCAGCAGGTCACCGAGAGCTCGCCGGGTGATGTGCAGCTCAGGTCGGCTGACACCTCGGCGCAGGCTGCCTCGATGCTCCGGTGCTTCAAGCTCGACACCGAGAACTACTGCCTCGGCCTCGGCTTCGTCAGCCAGGTGCCGACCGGCGCCCAGCGGCACGCGATGATGGTCGAACCGGACCTCCGCGCCGCGGACGAGGTCGGTGCCGAGCAGGACATCGCGACCGGTGATCTGACGCCGGCCGCGTTCGTCGCCGAGCGCGCCGCGCTGCCGAAGAGCCAACGCGTCACCGCGGAACTCGACGAGATGGAAGCCGCCTGGAACGGCCGCGCAAAGGCCCGCGAACTCCGCGAACTCGCCGAGACCGAAACCCCGCCACCCAACCCCGTGCCGAACGCGGAATCCACTCCAAGCCCCACCCCGGAGCCGACTCCGGTGCCGACGCCGACTTCAACTCCGGTGCCGACCAGAACTGCTCCTACCTCGGATACGCCGACCCCCGTGCCGTCGACTCCGGTGGCGCCGGTCGCCGCGCCTGCGTCGGCGTACATCATGAAGGGGTTCCAGACCTCGCAGGAGAAGGGCTACTGGTGTGGTCCGGCGACCTTCCAGTCGATCGACTGGGCTGACGACAACCAGAAGGACACCCAGGCGTCCTGGGCGAAGGACCTCGGTTCGACGACGTCCGGTACGGCGATCTCCGCGATGGTGAAGCAAACGAACCTGAAGACCGCGTGGCCCAAGACCGCCGGCACGTACATCGTGCAGAACGTCTCGAACTGGAACGCGCAGACCTTCTTCACCGTGCACCAGAAGCACCTCGGCGTGTACAAGGCCCCGGTGATCGAGCACGTGCAGCTGCTGAAGCGGTACTTCCCGTACCTCGCCTTCAACCACAGCGGGCACTACCAGGTCGGCCGCGGCTACGACAAGGCGAAGGGCACGATCGCGATCTTCGAGGTGTTCAACGAGCGCCGCTTCAACAGCCGCGGCAACGTCACCGACGGCCCGAAGAACATCCCCGCGAGCGCCCTGTTCAACGCCACCCTGGCCAACTCCTTCAAGAACATCGGGCTGTAAATGCGTCGTCGTACGGTTGCCGTTGGCACCCTTCTGGTCCTGACCGTGGCGGGCTGCTCCTCCAACACGCCGGAGAGCAGTCCGTCACCGAGCCGCACACCATCACCGAGCAGCACCCCGACGCCAACCCCGACAACGCCAGGGCGGCCGTCGGACACCGGTACGGCGTTGCCCGCGTGGGCGAATGTGCTGCGGCAACCGGTCGACGGGCAGCATCTCGTCACCCAGCAACGCAAGTACGTCGTGACGCGGGGCAGCGACGAAGCCGGTACGACGACCATCGCGGACCGCACCAGCAAGAAGGTCGTCGTACGGCACGTGCCCGCGAGCGGCTTCGTCGCCCAATCCCCCGTCGTCATCGACGACCACTGGGCGCTGATCGAGGACATCCGCTCCGACGGCCCCGACCCGCAGATCAAGGTGCTCCGCTACGACCTCACGACGGGCAAGGCCACCCCTCCGACCGCGCTCCCACCAGTCTCCGAGCCGGAGATCGGCGCGTACGACGGCACGTTCGCCTACAGCTCCACCGACGCGAAGAACCGCTCCTGCCTGATCGTCGCCGGCCTCGCGACGCTCGAGTCCCGCACCGTCACCTGTGTCGCGGCTCCCGGCTACCTGGCCGATCCCGTGGTGTCCGCGGACACGGTGACGTTCAGCGAGATCATCGCGCCGGAGACCGCCCGTCGCTGCAAGCGAATCCTCACCGCTCCCCTGTCCGGCGGCATCGCGCATCCGGTGCCCGCAGCAACCAACTGCATCCAGTGGAGCGGCGCGACGCTGCGTGGTGCGACGGTCTGGTCCGAGGTCGGCGCCTCCGACCCTGACCAATACCAGAGCAAGGCGTACGTCCGAGAGTCCGGCGACTCCCCCGCCCGCCCACTCGGCACCGTCGTCACCGACACGATTCTTGCCTGCGGCAACTGGATCCTGTGGGAGACGAGGACGGTCGCTTCAAGCGGCGAGGAGACCTACCAGATCAACCGCTGGCGCTCCGGTCTCTCCACCCCACAACGGCTGTACGCCGCCAAACCCGGCGTCGCGCTCACTCCGATGACGTGCCAGGACAACACGGTCTACGTCGAAGCGGCGTACCTCGCGAGCACCCCGACGTACACGGAAACCATCTCAGCCCCGCTCTAGGTCATCGAGTAGCAGCCAGCACTGCTGCGAGGCCTTCTTGCAGATCCTTGACGAAGTATTCGGGGACCTCCAGCGCCGGGAAATGTCCCCCGATTTCGGGAGTCCTCCAGCGGACGATCTGCCGGTACCGCTCCTGTGCCCAGGGGCGCGGACACTTCTCGACGTCGCGGGGATACATAGTGAGTGCCGACGGGACGTCGACCCGGAGTTCGGGGTCCAGCGAGTTGTGGCTTTCGTAGTAGATGCGGGCCGCAGACGCGCCGGTCCGCGTCAGCCAATACAGCGTGACGTCGTCAAGAACACGGTCTCTGGAAATCCTCTCGAACGGACTGTCCTCGGTGTCCGACCACTCGGCGAACTTGTCGAGGATCCAGGCCAGCAGCCCGACCGGGGAGTCGACGAGCGAGTAGCCGATGGTCTGCGGCCGGGTCGCCTGCTGCTTCGCGTACCCCGCACGCCGGCGCCAGAAATCGTCGGTTTCCTCGGTCCATTCGCGCTCGATCGCAGTCAGCCCGTCCGTTGTCATCCCGGGCGGCGCCTCCGCGAACGTTGTGTGGATCCCGAGAACGTGCTCCGGGAACCTGCCACCGAGAACCGTGGTGATATTGCCGCCCCAGTCGCCGCCGTGGGCCAGGAACTTGTTGTAGCCGAGCCTTCCCATCAGCTCCACCCAGGCGGCCGCGATCTTCTCGGTTCCCCACCCGGTGGTGGCCGGCTTGTCGCTGTAACCAAAGCCCGGCAGCGAGGGAACCACGACGTGGAACGCCGGCGCGTCGGCAGCTTTCGGATCTGCCAGCTCGTCCACCAGATCGATGAACCGAGCAATGCTGTCTGGCCAGCCGTGCGTCAAGATCAGCGGCGTGGCGTCTGCGCGCGCGGATCGGCGGTGCAGGAAGTGGATTCCCAGACCGTCAATGGTCGTGCGGAACTGACCGACCTGGTGAAGGCGCTCTTCGAACGAGCGCCAGTCGTACTCGGTGCGCCAGTAATTCACGACCTCGACGAGGTCGGCGAGCGGAACGCCCTGTTCCCATCGGCCAGGGCCGGGCGCGGCGCCATAGACCGTCTCAGCCTCCGGTAGTCGCGCCGCGGCCAATCGCGCGCGCAGATCGTCGAGATCGGCGTCACTCGCGTGGGCTTCGAATGCTTGTACGTCGCTGGTGAGAAGGGGCATGAGACCTCCCTGGCCATCGTCGTGGAACCGGCTAAGACGGTTCCACCATGTCATGCCTCAAGTCGGCGCGCAACCGGCTAAGGTGGTTCCATGCGTGATGGGTTCCCCGACTTTCGCCTCGGTACCGTGCTGGCGACCAGCTTCACGGGGACTCTGTCGGAGCGTCACGGCAACGCAGTGGAGCGCATTCCGACGCCGCAGCGACTCGTCGACTGGCTGACAGTGAGCGGCCTCGCCGTGGACTCCTGCACCACTGCCCAACTCGACCTCGCCCGGGAGCTGAGGGAGTCGATTCACGCCGCCGCGACAGCAGCCGCGGTCCAGGACGCTCTACCTGCGTCTGCTGTCCGTGTCATCAATGACTGCAGCGTTCACGGTCGGGCCGCGGCTGTCCTGACGCCCGAGGGCCAGCGACGCTGGCAACTTGGCTCGGCTTCCTCCGTGGAAGATGCCCTCAGCGTGATCGCCTCCGACGCGGTCAGCATCATCGCGGGCGAACGAGACGGACGATTGGCCTTGTGCGCATCGCCAACCTGCCAAGCCGCCTTCTTCGACACCAGCCAAAGCCGCACCCGCAAATGGTGCGACATGAACACGTGCGGAAATCGTCAGAAGAAAGCCCGCTTCATCGCCAGCCGCTCTAGCGGCGGGCGTGCCGGATCTTGAGCCGGCCGAAGCCCATCACGCCGGTGATGCGGACCCGCGGGCCGTCGCCGGTGGAGTTGCGCGGCGGCTTGTAGCGGGTGTCCTTCCACTCGGTGTGAACTGCGTCGAAGTCGACGACCGCATCGCGCGGCAGCGTGATCTTCACGCCGCCGTGCATCACGTTCAGGTCGATGTCGACGTCCCCGTGCTCGAATTGCGCCTGCGACAGATCCAGCCGCACCCGCCCGTGCATGGACGCGACCTTGAGATGCCGCGGCACCCGCCAGACACCCCGCCGTACGATCCGGCCGGCGGAAGCGCCGATCGTCGCCGAGCGGCCCGGCTGCTCGGCCGGGAGCGCGGCGACGGCGACCTCGAGATCCTGACGTGTTCTCGCGGCCAGGACCTGGTGCAGTTGCTGCTCCAGTTCGTCATGGGAGAGGTACCCGCCGGTGTACGCCGCCTGGACGCGCTCCACCGCGGCATTGCGGTCCACGTCGCCGATCGCGGGCGAGCGATCCTCTGGCACGGAAGTCACCGGATCACTGTAGTGGCAGGCCGCGCTCACGCAGCTGGGTACGCAGGTCCGCGGCGCCGGTGAAGACCTCGGCGTCGAGCCCGACCGCGCGCGCACCGTCGACGTTGTACGCCATGTCGTCGGTGTAGAACGTGCGCGCCGGGTCCAGACCGAAGCGCTCGATGAGGATCCGGTAGATCTTCTCGTCCGGCTTCACCGTCTGCTCGACGCCGGACACGACCTCCCCGTCGAAACGGGTGAGGATCGGGAACGCCTCCTTGGCGACCTCCCACTTCTCGCCGGAGAAGTTCGTCAACGCGTACGTCGGAATGCCGAGCTCCTGGAGCTCGCCGAGCAGCGCGGCTGTGTCCTCGAACACGCCCTTGACCATCTTCAGCCAACCGGTGTCGTACGCCTCGATCCACTCGGCGTGCTCCGGGTGCAGGCTGGTCAGCTCGGCGACCGCCTCCGACCACGGACGTCCCTCGTCCTGCTTGTGGTTCCAGGCCGGCGTGGCCACATTGGTCAGAAAGTGCGTCCGCTGATCCTCGTCCGGGATCAGCTCGGCATACAGGTACGTCGGGCTCCAGTCCAGCAGCACCCCACCGATGTCGAAGACCACTACGTCGATCGTCCGCTCGTTCATACCGGCAACCCTACGAGACCCGGCGAGAACGGTGCCGCGGCTTTCACGGTCCGCAGGACCGGGACGGTCTCGATCGCGGTGATGTGCTCGATCGCGCCTACGCGTTCGGTCAGGTAGGTGTGCAGGGCGTTCGGGCTCGCGCAGATCGCTTGCGCGACGAGGTTGGTCCGGCCGGTCGTCGCGGCGACGAACCCCAGCTCGTCGTGCTCGGCCAGCGCCCGACCGACGGCGTCGAGATGTGCGGGCGGCACAGACAGCCACAGCATCGCGCTCGTGGTGAAGCCGAGCGCCGCTGGATCGATGTCCACATCGAAGTAGATCGCACCGCTCTGCTGCAGCTCGTCCATCCGCCGCGCAACGGTCGCCGCCGACCACCCCGTCCGTACGGCGAGATCCGCATGTGTCGCCCGCCCATCCGCACCAAGCCCAGCCAGCAACTTCCCGTCACCCGCATTCAACCCCCGCACCGTCCCACGATCCGGTATCCCTGGGAAACTTCGGAGCGCGCTCTCTTGGGCTGCGGTGAGGCTTTTGGCGCGGCCGCGCCAGGCTGTCGGACCGCCGACGTACAGGTGCAGCAGGTAGTGCGCCGACACCGAGGTGATGCCCGCGGTCCGCGGGATGTCGTGCAGGAGCAGCGCGTTTCGGTCGGACTGGGTGGTGTGCACGATCGACACGATCTCGGTGCCGCCGGAAGCCAGCTTGATCCAGCTCGTGTCGGAACGGCGAGAGAGCGCTCCCGCAAGATCCTGCGCCGCGTGCGGGACCGCGGTGAGGCGGAGCAGCCACTGCGATCGACCCGCAACCTGCGGATCCGGTAGGCCGATCACCCGCAGCCCGGCCTCGGCCCGCAGCCGGTTGAACCGCCGCGCGACGGTCTGCGTGGAAACGCCGAGCACCTCCCCGATCCGGCTGTACGGCGCCCTCCCGTCGAGCTGCAACGCGTGCACCAGAGCCCGGTCGATCGCATCCACCATGGTGACGATCATCGCCCCAGCAGCACTCGGATGGAAGATTCCCGCAGATTTCGTCCACTGAGTGGAAGATCATCCGCCCCGCGCGGATGGTGGCGCCATGACGAACAAACGATGGATCGGCCTGATCGCCCTACTGGTCGCCGAGGCCATGAACCTGCTCGACGCGACGATCGTCCAAGTCGCGGCGCCAGTGATCCACTTGGACCTCGGCGGCCGGACCGCGGACATCCAGTGGTTCAGCGCGGCGTACACGCTGCCGTTCGCGGCCTTGCTGATCACCGGCGGCCGGCTCGGCGACCGCTTCGGCCGGCGACGCATGTTCCGCGTCGGCGTGACGGCCTTCGTCCTGACCTCAGCCGCCTGCGCACTCGCCACAGCTCCCGGCGAACTGATCGGGTTCCGCGCGGTCCAAGGTGCAGCGGCCGCCCTCGTGATCCCGCAAACCATCGGCCTGATCAGGTCGAGCTTCAAGGGGAGTGCTCTGTCGAAGGCGCTCGGCACGATCGGTCCGGTGATGGGCTTGGCCGGCATCTCGGGTCCGCTGCTCGGCGGGTTCATCACCGAGGCCAGCTCCTGGCGAGTCGTCTTCCTTGTGAACGTCCCACTCGGCGTCGGCGTACTCGCCCTGTCGCATCTGCTCCCCGAGTCCGCATCTCCGCAACCGCCACGGATCGACATCCTCGGAACGCTGTTGCTCACCGGCGGTACGGCGCTCGTCGTCTACCCCATCCTGCAGTCCCGCGACTGGTACCTGCTGGCGGCCGGAGCCGTGCTGCTCGGGCTGTGCCTACTCCGCAAGGACGGGCGGCTGATCGAGGTGAGCCTGTTCGCACACCGCGGGTTCGCGCCGGCGCTTGTCACGTCGACGTTGTTCTTCGCGGTGATGAGCGGCCTGACGCTGGTCGTCGTACTGCATCAGCAGTTGACCTTGCACCACAGCGTGATGCGCTCGAGTCTCGCGTTGCTGCCGTGGTCCGCAGCAACCGGTATCGCCTCACTCGTCGCCGGCCAGTGGTTGGTCACGCGACTTGGATCCCGCTTGATGTACGTCGGACTCGGCGTACTGCTCCTCGGTCTCGCGACCGCGCCCTACGCGCTTCTGCCCGCACTGGCTGTGGGCGGCGTCGGCGTCGGATTGTTCACGACCGCGTTCTTCACCGAGGCGTTGCATCGGGTGGGCCCACACGAGACCGGGTCCGCGGCCGGGCTGCTGAACGCGGTGCAGCAGTTCGGCGGAACGCTCGGGGTTGCGGTGTTCGGCTCGATCTTCCTGCGGCACCCGGCGACGGTCGATCGCGCGGTGTGGGTGGCGGTCCCGGTGGTCGTGGTGACGATCGCGACCGCCCACCTCATGCGGTCGCCGCGTTCGACTCGGCGCGGGCGTGCAGAGCGGGAGCCAGTGCGTACTGGCCGATGAAGATCGCAACACCGAGTACGGCGCAGCCAAGCCAGGTCGCGGTCGGCCCGAGGTGCTCGAGGGCGTTGGTACCGGCCAGCGGTCCGATCACCGTGCCGACGCCGAACGCCATACCGGACAGGCCCATGTACCGACCGCGCAGGTCGATCGGCGCGAGATCGGCGAACACCGCGCCGATCACCGCGGCGAACCCGATCTCCCCGAGCGTCCACACCACGACCGACACGCCGTATCCCCACCAGGTGTCAACGACCGCTCCCAGACCGAACCCGAGCCCGACCACCAGCATCGACGCGGCAAGCAATTTCGGCCGGTCGAGCTTCGCCATCCACCGGCCGAGGAACGGCTGGGCAAGCACGATCACCACGCCGTTCAGCCCGATCACGAGCCCGTACGTCCGCGAGGACAGACCGTCCCCCGCCATCGCGAGCGGCAGCGTCGAGTAGCCCTGCATGTAGATGGTCGCGTAGCCGATCTGGATCAGGACCATCATCAGGAACACTCTGTCGCGCGCGACCACCGGCAGCAGCGATCGGCCGACCGAGTTGTCTTCAGGTGCGGGGCGGCTCTCCGGCACCATCATCCAGATGACCAGACCGGCAATCACCGACGTGGCGGCGTTCACCCAGAACAGCAGGCCGTAACCGAACGACGCGAGCACGCCGGCGCTGACTGTCGAGACGGAGAAGCCGAGGTTGATCGCCCAGAACAGGAGGCCGTACGCGCGGACCCGCTCGGTCGGCTGCAGTAGATCCGCGACCGTTGCCTGGACCGCCGGGCGGAACAAGTCGCCCAGCAGGCCGACAAGGAAGGCGGTCACCCAGATCAGCGCCATCGACCGGGCGGATCCGAGCAGGATCAGCGCTGCGCCGGTGCCGAAGAAGCAGATCAGCATCGTCACCCGGCGTCCGGCACGGTCGGACAACCAGCCGCCGACGAGTTGCGCGCAGACGGATCCGGCACCGACAGCCGCCGCGACGGCTCCCGCCGTACCCGCGGAGAGGTGCCGGTCGTGGGTCAGGTAGAGAACGAGGAACGGTTGCACGAAGCTGCCGAGCCGGTTGACCAACTGGCACACCCACAACGCCCAGAAGGCCCGCGGCAGTGCGGTGGGCGTGGGGTTGCCGACGGCGATTGCGCTCATGGGTCAACTGTCCGGGCTCGCGGCGGCATTGTCGACGATTAGGCTCAGGGCTAATCTGGTCCGGTGATCACGATCAGGCTGAACGCCGGGGACATCGGGCGGATCCGGTTCGCGCTGTCGCCGGTATGGGAAGCCGTGACGAGTGTGCGGGCGCTGAGCAACAACACCGCGCGCAGCGTGCACGGGCCGTGGCTGCAGAAGGTCCGGCCGACGATCGAGGGCGACGACCTGACGTTGCTCAGGGCCCTCATTCCGTCGTACGGCTATATCCCGGACTTCCTGACGCCGGCGCCGCCGCGCCGGTCGACCAGCCTGGAGTCGGGCCTCGCCGCGATCGCCGCCACGCCGCACGAACTCGTGGCCGACGAGCTCGCGAAGCTGCACAGGGACACCCCGGACCCGATGCTCCCCGAGCTGATCGCGCATCCGGCGAAGGCGCTCGACCTGATCACCTCGGCGCTCGAGACGTACTGGCGACGGGCGATCGAACCCGACTGGCGGCGGATGCGGTCGCTGCTGCAGGAGGATCTCGCGTTCCGGCTGGACGAGCTGGCGAGCGGCGGCATCGAGCGGCTGTTCCGCAACCTGCATCCCTCGATCAAGTACGCCGGCGACCGCATCGAGATCGACCGGCCGTTCTGCTGCGACGGCGAACCAATGGCCGGACAGGGCCTGCTGCTGGTGCCCTGCGTATTCACCTGGCCGGCCGGGCTGGCCGTCACCGGCGCGCCGCACGTGCCGACCATCACGTACCCGCCGCGCGGCCTCGGCCGCTTGTGGGAGGACCGTCAGGACACCACGGACTCCCCACTCGCGGACCTGGTCGGCCGCACGAGAGCCGCGATCGTCAGCCACCTCGATCTGCCCATGTCCACAACGCATCTCGCCCACCAGCTAGGCGTCACGGCCCCCACCCTCAGCGTCCACCTCAGCATCCTCCGCAACGCCGGCGTAGTGACGTCCCGCCGCGACGGCCGCACCGTCCTCTACTACCGCACCTCGCTGGGCCACCAGTTGCTCGCCGCCGCAACGCCCCTGGCCACCTCCGCCTGATCGCTTCGACTCCGGCTCGCCAGCCCGGCTGGCATGGTGGAGAGTTTCCAGCACCTCACTGGAGGGTTTCTGGCGTCATCACAGGAAAACCCTCCTACCAACCACCATCCCCATCCCACCCCGAGGGCCGCCAGGTCTGGGAACTGGGGACTGCTACCCACCTGAAGTCACAGCCAGCGTCCCCGGTCGCCCCGCCGACGTCACCGGCCCGGGCCTTGGGCGTGCGTGCGCCGGGTCAGGGCTCGGGCGGCTGTGCTGCGGATTTCTGCGAGAGGTCGACAGTACGTATACGTCCACTGACCGGCGATCCGGACTACTGCCCGGTGCGGGGTGGCGGGTAGCAGACGTATACGTACTGTCGAGATGCAGTTCCGGCGGACTGCGGCTACCCGTAAGCGCGGTCAGCCGGTTGCCGGGGAAGAGACACCTTCCGGGTGCTGCGGACAGCGAATATCAGGTGCGAGCCCACCAGACCTGTCACACGGTCCGCAGCCCAGCCGACCCACGCCTCCAAAAAGCCGAATGACCTGTGTCGCGCCACCAGTTCCTGTTTGCGGCACCAATTCCTGGCCGCGACCGACGCGCGGCGGGTCAGCCGAAGCTCGGGGGGTCTACCTGGATTCGCACTGTGCCGGGGTTCTTCTTTGTGGTGCGGGCCGATTGGGCTTCTTTGAGAGAGCGGACGAGGGTGGTGCCGTGCGCACGGGGAGTGCGAACTACGGCTCGGACGGTTTCGTCGTCGAGGTCGACCGGGCCGAGGACCTCGAGGCCGGCGGTCGGTGGCATCAGGTCGCGGAGGCGGGTGACGAGGTCGTTGACGGATTCGGCCGGGCCGGTGAGTTCGGCGAGTTTGGCGGCCGGGGCGAGGCGGGCGGTACGGCGTTCCTCGATCTCGCGGGCGGCGTACCCCTCGGGGCTCCACCGCACGATCGCTTGCAGCGGCAGCGCCGACGGGTCGCCGACCAGGATCACCATCCCGCCGGAGCTTGCCGGACGAACCAGGGCGGCCGCGTTGAACCAACGGCGTACCGCTTCTTCGGAGGCCCGGAGGTCGGGGCGGGCGAGCATCAGCCAGGTGTCGAGGAGCAGCGCCGCGCTGTACCCACCCGCGGCGACCGGCTCGGCCCCCGGCGTGCTGACGATCAACGCCGGCGCGTCCGGTACGACGTCGAGCATGTTGTCCCCGCCCGACGTACGGACAACGACACCGGGGAACGCGCGCCCGAGTTCTTCCGCCGTACGACGTGCGCCGATGATCGCCGCGCGCATCCGGGTGTCCCCGCACTCCGGGCACCGGTGATCCGCCGCGGGCCGGCCGCACACGCTGCAGCTCGCCGGCCCGGATCCCCCGGTACGACGCAATGTCCCGCCACACGTGGAGCACCGCGAAGGCGCCCGGCACGTCTGGCACACCAAACTCGGCAAGTACCCGGCCCGCGGCACCTGCACCAGCACCGGCCCAGTCCGCAGACCCTCGCGAGCGATCTCGAACGCCCGGGAGGGCAGCCGCGCCGCGCGCGCCGACGGGTCGCGCGCCAGATCGATGTCCGACTCCCCCGCAATGTGCACCGATGGCGCCGCCGCCCGCGTCACCTTCCGGTCCGCGATCAGCTCGTGGGCGAACCCGGACTCCACCAATGCCGCCGCCTCCGCGGACCGCGCGTACCCACCGAGCAACGCCGCGCACTTCTGCCGGAACGCCCGTAGCAGCAGGACTTCTCGGGCATTCGGGTACGGCGCCCGCGGCTCGGCGTACGACTCGTCGCCGTCGTCCCACATCGCCACCAGCCCGAGATCCGCCACCGGAGCGAACGCCGCCGCGCGCGTCCCGATCACGACCCGCGCACGCCCGTGCAACGCGGACAGAAAGGCGCGATAGCGAGCCGTCGGACCCAGATCCGCGGACAACGCAACGAACCCGGACTCCCCCAGCACCTCAGCACAGGCGGCGGCGAGCCGCTCCAGGTCTCGCGCGTCCGGCGCCAGCAACAGCGCGCCGCGACCCGAGGCGGCACAAACCGCCGCGGCCTGCGCGAACGCGAGCGGCCAATCAGCCCCCGGCACGGCGGTCCAGACCGCCCTCGGCGCCTCGCCCCGCGCAACCGCGTCCAGGAAACCAGGAGGGTACGGCGACCACTCCGAGCGGGACGTCGACACCGGCGGACGCGGGGGCTGATCGCAGCGGAGTGTCTCGCCCTCCACCTTCGCGTGCCGGGGCGGCACCGCGAGCCGCGTGACGTCCGCGAGCACCCCGGCGTACCGATCGGCGACTGCGCGGCAGAGATCCGCGATCTCCGGCGTCAGCACCTGCTCGGGCGAAACAACCTTGCGGAGCCGAACCAGCTTGCCGTCATGGTCCGACTCGTCGAGCCGCTCCAGCACGAACCCGTCGAGGTCCTTGCCGGCGAATCGCACCTTCACCCGCGCCCCGGGCTGGGCGGCCGCGGCCAGGTCGTCCGGCACCAGGTAGTCGAACGGCCGGTCCAGGTGCGGGAGCGAGACATCGACCGCGATCCGGGCCACCGGCAACGTCGTGGTGATCTCGGCCGGTTCCTTGGTACGCGACTTGCGAACGGTGTCGCGCAGCAGCGTCAGCTGCTCCGGCGAGTCTCCGTTCGATGTCACCGGGAAACTCTAGTCGGCCACGACGACACTCCGTCGGAGGCCGACTGCCAGCCTGTGGACAAGCCACGGCCCGACTGCTGTGAAAGCCAGCCGGGCCGTACAGCAGTATTACTTGGTGACCGCGGCCTTGAGGGCCTCGACGCGGTCCGTGCGCTCCCAGGTGAAGTCCTCGCCGGTTCGGCCGAAGTGGCCGTTCCGCGCGGTCTGGGCGTAGATCGGCCGGAGCAGCTCGAGGTCGCGGATGATCGCGGCCGGCCGCAGGTCGAAGACCTCGCGGACCGCGGCGGCGATCTTGTCCACGGCGACCTTCTCGGTGCCGAACGTGTCGACGTAGAAGCCGACCGGCGCGGCCTTGCCGATCGCGTACGCGACCTGGCACTCGACCCGGTCCGCGAGCCCGGCCGCGACGATGTTCTTCGCCACCCAGCGCATCGCGTACGCCGCCGACCGGTCCACCTTGGACGGGTCCTTACCGGAGAACGCGCCGCCGCCGTGCCGCGCCATACCGCCGTAGGTGTCGATGATGATCTTCCGCCCGGTCAGCCCGGCGTCGCCCATCGGGCCGCCGATCTCGAACCGGCCGGTCGGGTTCACCAGCAGCTTGTAGTCGGTCGCGTCGATGTCGAACTGCTCGAGCACCGGGTCGACGACGTGCTTCTTGATGTCCGGCTGCAACATCGTCTCCAGGTTGATGTCCGCCGCGTGCTGGCTGGACACCACCACGGTGTCGATCCGGACCGCCTTGTCATCGTCGTACTCGACCGTGACCTGGGTCTTGCCGTCCGGCCGCAGATACGCCAGGGTGCCGTTCTTGCGCACCTCGGCGAGCCGCTCGGACAGCCGGTGCGCGATGGTGATCGGCAGCGGCATCAGCTCCGGCGTCTCGTTGGACGCGTAGCCGAACATCAGTCCCTGGTCGCCTGCCCCCTGCAGGTCCAGTTCGTCCTTGGACGCGTCCGAGCGCGTCTCGTACGCCGTGTCGACACCCTGCGCGATGTCCGGGGACTGGCTCCCGATGGCGACCTGCACCCCACAGGACGCGCCGTCGAAACCCTTCAGGGACGAGTCGTAGCCGATCTCCAGGATGCGCGCACGCACGATCCCCGGAATGTCGACGTACGCCGTCGTCGTGACCTCACCCGCGACGACGACCAGACCCGTGGTGATCAGGGTCTCGACCGCGACCCGGCTCTTCGGGTCCTCGGCCAGCAACGCGTCGAGGATGGAGTCGCTGATCTGGTCAGCGATCTTGTCCGGGTGACCTTCGGTCACGGACTCGGACGTGAAAAGGCGCCTCGCCACAGTTCTCCCTCGGATTCCTCTTGTGCCGCCCGGTTGCGCGTTGGCACATCCGCACGATCCCCCCATGCACCGGCGGTTGGCGATGCATCTTGGGAAGTATGCCAGCAGTTTCCGCCCGCGTCCCGGTGACGCTCCGAATTCATCCAGGATACGAGATTGATGATCACATTCTGGACCGTCGGCCCCGGTTCAGGCGTGCGGGCCGACCGTCACGTCGCCGAGTGTGAGCGATGGTGCACACCCCGACGCGCCACCAAGAATCGCAGCCAACCGGTCCACCTCGGCGTCGAGCAGCTTGCGGCGGCGCTGGTTCAGCGGGGTCAGCGCCTCGACGGTCACCTGAAGCTTCCTACCAGTCTTCTTCTGGTGCCAAACACCGGCCACGATGCCGTCGACGAGAAGCAGCGGGAAGTTGCCGGCCTGGCCGCGGGCGGTCGCCCGGTCGAACGTCTTGCCCGGAAAGAGCAGTTCGCGCGGGAAGCTGCCCACGCCGTACGCATCGAAGTACGGCAGCAGCCGGACGCCCTCCGCGCGATCGTCGGGGAACTCGTCGTCGCCGGGAGCGACCCACGCGGTCTGCCCGTTGAGCTCGACCTGCGGAAGCTCGTCGAAGTACGGCTTCGCCATGGTCGGCGTGGCCTTGAGCCAGCGGGCGAACTGCTGCGGGGTCGCGGGACCGTAGGAGTAGAGGTAGCGGTGCAGGAGTTCGGTGAGCGCCTTCTCTGCGGGCATCGGGTCGAACGGGCGGAGCCGGTGCGGATTCGAGTACGTCGTAAGCCGCCCGCGCATCGGTCCGTGACAGAGGACGCCGGCGTGCGCGGCGAGGTAGACCGCCTGCCGCCAGCGGGCCCAGGCGCCCTGGAACGCCGGGATCGTCGGCGTGCGGGCCCATTCACCGGTTCGCCGTACCACTTCCTCCGTGAGCTCGTCGACGGTCAGGTCGGCGTTGGCAAGAGCCTCGCCGATCGCGGCGACGACCTGGTCGAGCTCGTCCGGCGTCATCCGGATCGGTTCCGGCTGCTGGCCGCCGGGCGGCAGCGCGGACAGCGCACCGGTCCACATCGGCAGGTCGTCGAGCGGCAACAGGTGCACAGTCCCGCGCGGCCCGAACGTCTTGACCAACCCTTCGTCGCGCTGCACCGACTCCCGGTTCGCCCCGTCGACGCGCAGCGCCACGGACATCTCCCCCGCCGCCGCGATCTGCGCATGTGCCCCGCACATCGCCCGTACGGCGTCGACCGCGGTACCGGCGGGACCGCTCAGAAAGTGCCGCCGCATCCGCCGCGCAACCACGGCCTCCCAGGTGATCTCCATGCTGTCAGCCTAGGAGTCAAAGCGGACAGCTTTTGACCTCTAAGGCCGCAAAACCTGGAGCCCTTTGCAGCAAGCTGAGGCAAGCTTGCGTCATGACCACGACGATCCGGACGGCGACTACCGACGCCGACTACGAAGCCTGGCGCGCGGTGCGGATCGCGGTGCTGCCGTACGAGCGCTGCCCGAGCGTCGCCGAGCTCCGCGACCTCGACCGCCCCGGCCGGCTGATGCTGCTGGCGGAGATCGACGGCGAGGTGGTCGGCAGCGGACTCGCGGATCGCTCGGGCGACGGCGAGCGGGCGGCGCTGATGCCGCGGGTCCACCCGGACTTTCGCCGACGCGGCGTGGGGACCGACTTGCTCTGGGCGCTCGCCGACCATGCCGTTGCCCAGGGCTACGACACTGCAGGGGCCAGCGTCGACGACGACGGGTCCCGGCTCTTCGCTGAGCGGTTCGGCTTCGTGGAGAGGAATCGGGAGGTCGAACAGCTGCGGAAGATCGGCGACGAGCCGGGGCCGGCGCCGCCGACGGAGTACACGATCGTCTCGGTCGCCGAACGCCCGGAGCTGTGGGCGGCGGCCTATCACCAGGTCGCGCTGCCGACCTTGCCCGACATGGACCATCCGGTCGCGCTGAAGGTTTCCGAGGACGACTGGGAGAAGGAGTGGATCAACGATCCGGCCGCGATGTTCGTGGCTGTCGCCGGTGACGAGGTGATCGGCGTCGCGGGTCTGATGCTCGACTCCGATCGCCCGGAACGCGCGGAGGTCGCCTACACCGCCGTACGGCGGGAGTGGCGCGGCAAATCGGTCGCCGCCACCCTCAAACGCACCAGCATGGCGTGGGCCGCCGACCACGGAATCACCGAGATCTACACCTGGACGCAACGCGGCAACGACGCGATGCGCCGCCTCAACGAACACCTCGGCTTCACCTACGGCATCACCAGCATCAGCATGCGAGCCCCGCTACCGCTGACCGGGTTAGCCCCAGTGGGTCGCGACTAGGTTCCAGATGACGCCGGCTAGGGCGTCTTTGCTGCCGGAAGGGACGGGGAGGGCGTTGCCGGTGCGGTCGAGGATGACGGCCTCGTTGACGTCGCTGCCGAAGACCTTGCCGCCGGAGACGTCGTTGACGACGAGGAGGTCGCAGCCCTTGCGTTCCAGCTTGGCGCGGCCGAGCTCGAGGACGGTGTGGTCGGCGTCGCCGGTCTCGGCGGCGAACCCGACGATCACCTGATCGGTGCGGGACCGGTCGTGCGAGATCGTCTGCAGGATGTCCGGGTTCTGCACCAGGCTGACCGCGGGCACCGAGCCGTCGGCGGTCTTCTTGATCTTGTGCTCGGCGACTTCGGCCGGGCGGAAGTCGGCCGGGGCCGCGGCCATTACGATCGCGTCCGCGTCGGAGGCGCGCCCGGTGATCTCGTCGTACAGGTCGCGGGTGCTGGTGACCGGGACGACCTGGACGCCGGCGGGGTCGGGCAGTTCGGAGTTCGCCGCGACCAGGGTGACCTTGGCGCCGCGGGCGGCCGCGATCCGGGCGAGTGCGTAGCCCTGCTTGCCGGACGACGAGTTGCCCAGGTACCGCACGGGGTCGAGGTGCTCACGCGTCCCGCCGGCGCTGATCAGTACGTGCTTGCCGGTCAGGTCGGCGACCGACTGGCCGGCCGCGCGGGCGGCCTCGTCGGCGAGCATCAACTGGCTGATCGCGAAGATCTCCGACGGCTCCGGCAGCCGGCCACGGCCGGTGTCGGTCCCGGTCAGGCGCCCGACCGCAGGCTCGAGGACCGTGATCCCGCGGGAGCGCAGCGTCGCGACGTTCGCCTGGGTCGCGGGGTGCTCCCACATCTCGGTGTGCATCGCGGCCGCGAACAGGATCGGGCAGCGCGCGGTGAGCAGGGTGTTCGTGAGCAGATCGTCGGCCAGCCCGTGCGCGGCCTTGGCGATCAGGTTGGCGGTCGCGGGAGCCACCACGACCAGCTCAGCTGCCTTGCCGATCCGGACGTGCGGCACCTCTTGCACGTTGTCGAACGGATCGGCGGTGACCGGCTGCCCGGACAGCGCCGCCCAGGTCGCCGCGCCGACGAACTCCAGCGCGGCCGCCGTCGGCACCACGCGCACGCTGTGCCCGGACTCGGTCAGCCGGCGGAGCAGATCACAGACCTTGTACGCCGCGATGCCGCCGCCGACGCCCAGCACCACATTCGGCTTGTGCTTGGGAACGACGTCAGCCCCCGGAGCACTCGTGGCTTCGGGGGTCTGGTCACCGGTTGCGGACATCTGCGTGGACTCCGTTCCCGGTCGTCTGTCCTAGATGACTACTCGGACTTCTCCGCGGCAGCGGCTTCCGCCTCGGCCTCGGGGTCGATGTCGGTGCAGGTCAGCACGCCCTCGTTGATCTCGCGCATCGCGATCGACAGCGGCTTCTCCTGGACGTGCGTCTCGACCAGCGGTCCGACGTACTCCAGCAGGCCCTCGCCGAGCTGCGAGTAGTAGGCGTTGATCTGCCGCGCGCGCTTGGCCGAGTACAGCACCAGCTTGTACTTGGAGTCGGTGCGGGTGAGCAGGTCGTCGATCGGCGGGGACGTGATGCCGATGGCGACGGGCTGGTTGCCAGACAAGGTCAGGCCTTTCCAGAGATGTGGGGTGATCGAATCAACTTTACCAACTGATCGGCGGCTTCCCGAACCGAGGCGTTGACGATCGTCACGTCGAACTCCTTCTCGGCCGCCAGTTCGACGGTCGCGGTCTCCAGCCGCCGCTCCCGCTCCTCCGGCGTCTCGGTGCCGCGGAAGAGCAGACGGCGTACCAGCTCGTCCCAGCTCGGCGGAGCCAGGAAGACGAACTGTGCCTCCGGCATCGACGCGCGGACCTGGCGCGCACCCTGCAGATCGATCTCCAGCAGGGCCGGGCGGCCGGCGGCGAGCTTGTCGAGCACCGGCTGCCGCGGCGTCCCGTAGCGAGCCGCTTTGTGCACCACCGCCCACTCCAGCAACTCGCCGTCGGCGATCATCCGGTCGAACTCGGCGTCCGAGACGAACAGGTAGTGCACGCCGTGCACCTCGTTCGGCCGCGGCTTGCGGGTGGTCGCGGACACCGAGATCCAGATGTCCGGGAACCGCTCGCGGATATCGGCCGCGACGGTTCCCTTGCCGACCGCCGTCGGGCCGGCCAGCACCGTCAGGCGGGCCGGGGTGTCACCAGGGTCCGTGGTCATCGTCACACCAGTGTCCAACGAACCGGTCAGCGTCTGGCTCACTCGGCGAATTCGCGCTCGAGCGCGGCGATCTGGTTCGAGCCGAGGCCGCGCACCCGCCGCGTCTCCGAGATCCCCGCGCGCGCCATGATCTGCTGGGCGCGGACCTTGCCGACGCCCGGGATGCACTGCAGCAGCTGGCTGACCCGCATCTTGCCGATGACGTCGTTCTTCTGCCCCTCGTGGAGCACCTCCGTCGGAGACGCTCCCGAGTGCCGGATCCGGTTCTTGATCTCGGCTCGTTCACGCCGCGCCGCCGCGGCCTTGTCCAGAGCGGCCGCACGCTGCTCCGGCGTCAAAGAAGGAAGTGGCACCGTTTCACCTGTCCCGTTGTATGGCTTCGCAAGGGAACCTAACACGGGTTCAGCCCGAGTTCTGGTGGTGGTGGAACTGAGTCGCGGGACAAGCGGCCGATTGGAACGATCAGTTGATCAGTTCAGTGCCGGAAGGTCGACCTTGCAGCTGTCCTTGGCCTGGCTGGTGATGTTCTTGTACGCCGTCATCACGCCGCCGGTCTCCTTGCTCAGTTTGGCCAGCTCGGCGGCGTCCGTGCCGGCCTTCTTGGCCTTCTCCGCGAACGCGACGACGACACCCCAGTCGTCCTTGACGTCCTTCGGCGCGGACTCCTGGAGCTTCTTCGCGTCGTCCAGGATCTTCACGTAGTCGACCGGCTTCTGCGGATCGACGTCGACTGCCTTGGCGGCGTACTTGGCGAGGTCGACGCAGTACGCCTGCTCGTCGGTGCAGGCAGTCAGCACACCGGCGGTTGCGGCCATGGTCGCGAGAACGGCGAGAGAGCGCTTCACGACGATCACGCTACAGGTAGGCGGGACTACCGGGCGAAACCGCTGTCGGGCACGCGCTGGTGGGACGGAACGGGCAGAGCCGTCCCACCAGGCTGCGCCAACGGCAGATCAGCTACCGGAGCCCGGCAGGTCGATCTTGCAGGTGTCCTTCGCCTGCTTGGTGATCGCGTCCATCGCCGGCTGGATCTTGGAACCGTCGGACTTGGCCAGCTCCATCAGCTTGTTCGTGTCACCCTTGGCGTCCTGCGCCTTCTCGGCGTAGTCGATGACAGTCTTCCAGTCGTCCTGCAGGTCCTTCGGCGCCGACTTCGAGACCTTCTTCGCCTGGTCCAGCATCTTGCCGACCGCGTCGGAGTCCTTGATGTCCAGGTTCTTCGCCGAGTCGACGTAGCCCTTCAGGTCTCCGCAGTAGTCGCCGCCCGAGCACGCCGTCAGGGCGCCAACACTCATCGTCACAACGGCCGCGAGGGCTGCCAGCTTCCGCATCGTGTTCCTTCACTGTGTCGCGCGGGAAGTCAGTGGCTCCCCGTCCGCCGACACCTTTCCGAACGCCGGGGTCACCGCGAGCTCCGGCACGCCGTGAAGAACATCGCACCCGCCGACTGGAACCCGGTTGTGATCTACCGCGTCGTCGTTCGAGTCCACTTCAGGTACGCCGGATTTCCTGCCACCGAACGTGATGGCGACGGCGTTCGCCGACACGATCACCAGGATCGCCGCCCAGTCGACGATCGCGAGCTGCTGATCGAGAACGACCAGCCCGACAAGCGCCGCCAGTACGGGGTTCACGCTCATGAAAACGCCGAAGAACTGCGCCGGAACACGGCGGAGCGTGAGCAGGTCGACGAGGAACGGCACGGCCGACGACAGCACGCCGGCCACCAGCGCGTACGACGCGGCGGCAAGCGTCGGCGGGTGATGCAGTAGTACGACCACGCCGATCGGCACGTACGCGAGGCCCGACAACGCTGCCGCCGCGGCCGAACCTGTTGCGCCCGGCAACTCTCGCCCGACCTTCCGATTGAGCAGGATGTAGAACGCCCAGCACAGCGCGGCGAGCAGACCGAGCCCGATCCCGACGTAGTCCGTCGTAGCCTGCGGGCGGGCCAGCAGGACGACAGCGGGCGCGGCGACGAGCGCACAGGCCAGGTCGAGCACGCGCCGCGACCCCAGGAGCGCAACGGCCAGCGGGCCCAGGAACTCCAGCGTGACGCCGAGGCCCAGGCCTACTCGGTCGATGGCGGTGTACAGGGACAGGTTCATCACGGCGAAGACCGCCGCCAGCCCGACGACCGGGCGCCATTGCTGGGCCGTGATCGACCGCAGCCGCGGTCTCCCGATCGCGAGCAGCACGATCGCGGCGACCCACTGCCGGATCGCCACCACGCCCGCCGGGCCGATCACCGGGAACGCGAGCGCCGCCACCGACGCACCGACCTGCGTCGACAGCCCGCTCCCGAGCATCATCACCACACCGACCAACCGTTCACGCCTCACGATCACGAGAGTCCGCCCGGCGCGGACCTGCGCAAAATGCATCGGGCGGCCGATCTATACGCTGGAGTCATGGATATCCGGCAGCTGCGGTGCCTGGTGGAGATCGTCGACTCGGGCACGTTCACCGACGCCGCGATCGAGCTGGGGATCTCGCAGGCCGCGGTGTCCCGCAACCTGCTGGCCCTGGAACGCGAACTCGGCGTGCGCCTGCTGCACCGGACCAGCCGTTCACTCACCCCGACCACGGCCGGCGTCCGGGTCCTCACGCGGGCTCGGCACGTCCTCGCGGAGATCGACGAGCTCGTGACCGAGGCGACGAGCGGTCACACCCGTCTGCGAGTCGGTCACGCGTGGTCGGCGTTCGGGAGCCGTACCCGCGAGTTCCAGCGCCGGTGGGCGGGGGAGCATCCCGGCATCGAGTTGCAGCTGATCCGTACCAACACCGCGACCGGCGGGCTCGCCGAGGGATTGTGCGATCTCGCGGTCGTCCGCAGCCAGTTGGAGCTGCGACGATTCGGGCACGTGTTGCTGACACAGGAACGGCGGTACTGCGCTCTACCGGCCGACGACCCGCTGGCTCGCAAACGGGCGCTGACGCTCGATCAGCTCCGGGACCGGACGCTGGTGATCGACCGGCGTACCGGGAGCACCACGGCCGATCTCTGGCCGGAGAGCGCTCGCCCGGCTCTCGAGCACACCCAGGACGTCGACGACTGGCTGGCCGCGATCGCGTCCGGGCGGTGCGTCGGCGTGACGCCGCAGGCGACCTCGACGCAGTACCGGCGGGACGGAGTGGTGTACCGCCCGCTGCGGGACGCGCCGCCGGTCGACGTACACCTGATCTGGCATCGCGAGGATCCGCATCCCGCCACGCAGGCGGCCGTCGACCTGCTGATCGCGCTCTACCGGGAGTCGAGCAGCCCGAGCAGCTGACGGCGATCGCCGGTGCGGTGCAGGACATCGCGAACCTGCTCGATCCCGCCGACGGGCCAGCGGTCCGCGATCCGGCGTACCTCAGGGTCCTGGATCGCGGCGGAGAGCGCTCCCGGGAAGTCACCCCAGACGACCTCGAACGGCCGGCCCCACATCCGCTCGACGCCGAGCTCGACCGGCGCGGTGATCGCCAGCCGGTTGTGCAACTCCCCCACGGCCCGATAGACCGCAGAGAGCGCTTTCTCGCGTTCTTGCCAGGTTTCCGACCGCAACACCTCGCGGCACAGAGGGCCGATCGACGGACCGCAGGACAGGCCGCCGAACGCCGTACCGAACCACTTCGAGTACGGCGCATAGCGACGCTCCATCAGGAAGCACAACCGCATCAGGTCCTGCGCGAGCTGCGACCCGAGCAGCGCCGACCCGAGCTCGTCCCCGACGTACCCGGACCGGCCGACCAGGTTCATCTCGGGATGCACGCGCCACCAGGCAGCGATCATCAGGTAACGCCAGACGTCGTCCGGGTAATACGCAAGCCGATCCCGCACGTCCTGTAGCCCGAGGTCGTCGTGGAACACCGCACCCGCGGTCATCATCAACAGCACGTGCTCCGGAAACGTGAACCATTCCGAAACAGTCGGCCTCCGTACGGCGTCCCAGCCGAGCTGCTGCTGGAAATACCCGCGGATCGTGTGCACCTCGACAAACGCCGCCCGCCCCTCGAACTGCGCCGGAACGTCCGGCGCGAACTCGACCCCGTCGTCCACGAACAGCACCACGCGCGCTTCACAGTTGTGATCGGTCGACATCGCGTCGTCGTACCTGAGCACCTCAGATCCGCGCCCCAGCAACCCCGCACTGTGCGGCACGCCGACAACCGGCCGGACAACCTCGCTGTAGAACCTGCGGCACAACTCCAACCCCGAACCCATGCCGACGAAGATCGCACACCCGGCCTTGTTCTGCAGCTCGACAGGACATGTCAGGTTGCTCGGCCCGATCGGGCACGCTGCTGAGCGTGGCGGGCACCATCATTCCGGGGGTCAGCGCCTCCGGTGGTGGGTTGGCCCCCATAGTCACCCGCGTTTCCTCGAGTCGTGGAACTCGGCGGTCAAACGCAGCCTCGATCCACGACTCGGCGTTCTGGTGGCCAACCAAACGCCACGACTCGGTTCGATCCCGGACAAGTCCGCGGAGCGCCGTCAGCACAGCCGGGGTTATCCCCTCGCGTGCAGGGTTCTCCCTTCGTCTATCAGCAGAGAACCCACAACCCGAGGGGATAACCCGTCGTCTGCTCGACGAGGGCTGCGGGGCGGGGCAGGTTCCGTGGCGCGGTTGGGCTCGGGCGTGCGTTGGTAACCGAGATGGTGGCGCGGCTGGGCGTCAGTAACCGAGGACCGTTCGGTAGGCGTCGTTTGTGCGGGCGGCGGCGTCCTGGAGGGCGGTGGCGTCGGGGCCGGCTCCGAGGATTTCCCGGGAGCTCGACGGTACGACGTTGCGCACCGCGGACCCGAAGACCTCGACAAGCCCCGCGGCCGTGCCGCCCTGGGCGCCGAGGCCGGGAGCGAGCAGCGGGCCGTTGATGTCCAGGTTCTCATCGGTGGAACTGATGGTGGCCCCAACGACCGCGCCGAAGGAACCGAGCCCGTCGGCGTCGACGTTCAGCGCACGCAGACCGTCGAGGACCGCGCCGGCGACGGTCGGACCCTCGGCGGTGCGAGCCGTCTGGAACTGCGGGCCCTCCGGATTCGACGTAAGCGCAAGGACGAACAACCCCGCCCCCGCCTCCCGGGCCTCGTCGATCGCGGGCTGCAGCGACCCGAACCCGAGGTACGGGCTGACTGTCAGCGCATCGCACGCCAGCGGCCCCTTCTCGGCCAGGTACGCCGACGCGTAGCCCGCCATCGTCGTACCGATGTCACCGCGCTTCGCGTCGATGATCACCAGCGCCCCGGCCTCCCGCAGCCGGATCGTCGCCTGCTCCAGAACGGCGATCCCGGCCGACCCGAAGCGCTCGAAGAACGCGGACTGCGGCTTGAACACCGCGACCCGGTCGGCGAGCGCGTCGACGACGCCGTACGTGAACGAGGCCAGGCCCTCCGCGGTGTCGGGCAGACCCCAGGCGTCGAGCAGGTGCGCGTGCGGGTCGATGCCGACGCACAGCGGGCCGCGGGTGTCCATCGCCGCCCGCAACCGGGTGCCGAACGGTTTGCTACGCATGTCGCTCCCGAAGGTCTCGTTGCTCAAGGCAATCTCCTGTTGATCTGCCGGATCAGCCCCGGCCCGCGATAAATCAATCCTGTGTAGACCTGGACGAGGCTCGCGCCGGCGTCGAAGAGGCGGGCCGCGTCCGACGGGTCGACGATCCCGCCGACCCCGATCACGGGGAGCGCTCCCCCGGTTTCCCCGTGGATGTGCGCGACGACCTTCGCCGACGTCTCGGCAAGCGGCCGGCCGGACAGGCCGCCGGCCTCACCCGCCAGCGGATGCCCCGAGACGCCCGCCCGGTCGATCGTCGTGTTGGTGGCGATGATTCCGGCGACGCCGGTGCCGGTGCAGACCTGAAGAAGCTCGTCGATCGCCGACGTGGTCAGGTCCGGCGCGATCTTCACCAGGATCGGCTTCGGAGCCAGCCCCGCGACGGTCAGCGAGGCAGCCTCGGTGTGCAGTGCGGTCAGCAGTTCGCGGAGGTGTCCGGCGTCCTGCAGAGAGCGCAATCCCGGCGTGTTCGGCGACGAGACGTTGACCGCGAAGTAGTCGCCGTACCGGTAGAGGCGGCGCAGCGAGGTCACGTAGTCCTCGACCGCCTCCTCCAGCGGTGTCACCTTCGACTTCCCGATCGAGATGCCGAGCGGGTAGCCGAGGTCGCCGTACGCCGC
The DNA here is from genome assembly GCF_004216905.1 of Kribbella sp. VKM Ac-2569. Lineage (GTDB taxonomy): Bacteria > Actinomycetota > Actinomycetes > Propionibacteriales > Kribbellaceae > Kribbella. The sequence goes on along the minus strand of NZ_SGXJ01000007.1, from coordinate 278,547 downwards.
CAGTCGCGCGGCCAACGCTTCGCTGCCGAGGTTGTTGAAGCCCATCCGGTTGATGACCGCCTCGTGCTCGACGAGGCGGAACAGGCGGGGCTTCTCGTTGCCCGGTTGCGGATGCGCCGTCACGGTGCCGACCTCGACGAAGCCGAACCCGATCGCCGGCCAGGCCCGCAGCGCCACCCCGTTCTTGTCCATCCCGGCGGCCAGGCCGACAGGTGACGGGAAGCGGACTCCGAAGACGGTCCGCGGCGACGTAGCGCCGTACAGCCGGGCCCCGGCGCGCGCTGCGCCGGGGACGCGGCCGAGGAGACGGAGGCCGGCGAGCGTCTGCTCGTGGGCGACCTCCGCGTCACCGCGACCCAGCCGGTACAGGACCGGCCGGACCACTCGCCTATACACCGCGGATCCTCGGCACCCAGTCCTGCAGCGACCGGACGCCGATGTCGCCGGCGCGCTGCGCCTCGATCCCCTGCACCGCGGCCGCGAGCCCCTGCACGGTGGTGATGCACGGGATGTTCCGCGCCACCGCCGCGCTGCGGATCTCGTACCCGTCGATCCGCGGCGAGCCGCCCTGGGTGATCCCGATCGGCGTGTTGACGATCAGGTTCAGCTCGCCGTCCTGGACCATCTGGACGATCGTCGGCTCACCGTTCGGGCCGGGGCCCTGGCTGCTCTTGCGGACCGTGACGGCCTCGACGCCGTTGCGCCGCAGTACGTCGGCCGTGCCTTCGGTCGCGTAGATCTGGAAGCCGAGATCCGCGAGCCGCTTGACCGGGAAGATCATGTGCCGCTTGTCCCGGTTCGCGACCGACACGAACACCTTGCCGTCGATCGGCAGCGGCTGCGACGCCCCCGCCTGCGACTTCGCGAACGCCGTACCGAAGGTGTCGTCGATGCCCATCACCTCGCCGGTGGACTTCATCTCCGGCCCGAGCACCGTGTCGACCGACGAACCGTCGATGGTCCGGAACCGGTTGAACGGCATCACGGCCTCCTTGACCGCGATCGGCGTCGTCGGCGGCAGCGTGCCGCCGTCTCCGGTCGCCGGCAGCATGCCCTCCTCGCGGAGCGAGGCGATCGACGCGCCGAGCATCACCCGGGCCGCGGCCTTGGCCAGCGGTGTCGCGGTCGCCTTCGACACGAACGGCACCGTCCGGGACGCCCGCGGGTTCGCCTCCAGCACGTAGAGGACGTCGCCGGCGAGCGCGTACTGGACGTTCAGCAGGCCCCGTACGCCGACGCCGCGGGCGATCGCCTCGGTGGACCTCCGGATGTTCTCGATGTCCGCGTTCCCGAGCGTGATCGGCGGCAGCGCGCAGGACGAGTCGCCGGAGTGCACGCCGGCCTCCTCGATGTGCTCCATCACGCCGCCGAGGAACAGCTCCTCGCCGTCGAACAACCCGTCGACGTCGATCTCGACCGCGTCGTCGAGGAACCGGTCGATCAGCACCGGGTGCTCCCACGAGCCCGAGCCGGCGCTCAGCCGGTCCAGCGCCGCGGTCAGCTCGGCCGAGCTGTAGACGATCTCCATCCCGCGACCGCCCAGCACGTACGACGGCCGGACGAGGACCGGGAACCCGATCTCCTCCGCGACGGCGTGGGCCGCCTCGGCCGACATCGCCGTACCGTGCTTCGGCGCCGGCAGCTTCGCGTCCGCGAGCACCTTGCCGAACGCGCCCCGCTCCTCCGCGAGGTGGATCGCCTCGGGCGAGGTTCCGACGATCGGTACGCCGGCGTCCGCGAGCCGCTGCGCCAGCCCGAGCGGGGTCTGGCCGCCGAGCTGGACGATCACGCCCGCGACCGGTCCGGCCTGCAACTCGGCGTACACGATCTCGAGCACGTCCTCGCAGGTGAGCGGCTCGAAGTACAGCCGGTCGGAGGTGTCGTAGTCGGTCGAGACGGTCTCCGGGTTGCAGTTCACCATCACCGTGCAGTAGCCGGCCTCGCGCAGCGCCATCGACGCGTGCACGCAGGAGTAGTCGAACTCGATTCCCTGCCCGATCCGGTTCGGCCCGGAGCCCAGGATCAGCACGGCCGGCTGCGAGCGCGGTGCGACTTCCGTCTCCTCGTCGTACGACGAGTAGTGGTACGGCGTCTCGGCCTTGAACTCGGCTGCACACGTGTCGACCGTCTTGTAGACCGGCCGGATCCCGAGCGCCTGCCGGACACCGCGGACGACGTCCTCGGTCAGGCCGCGGATCTCGGCCAGCTGCAGGTCGGAGAACCCGTGCCGCTTGGCCAGCTTGATGACCTCCGGTGTCAGCCGCGGCGCGGCCGCAACCTGGAGAGCGGTCTCGTGGATCAGGTACATCTGGTCCACGAACCACGGGTCGATGCGAGTCGCGTCGAAGATCTGCTCCGGCGTGGCACCGGCCCGGATCGCGTCCATGACGATCCGCAGCCGGCCGTCCTGCGGCGTCTTGATTGCCTCCAGCAACGGCTCGAGCTCGCTGGCGGGCTGGCCGGCCCAGGAGAACCGGGCCTCCGGCTTCTCCAGCGACCGCAGCGCCTTCTGCAGCGCCTCGGTGTAGTTCCGGCCGATCGCCATCGCCTCGCCGACGCTCTTCATGTGCGTGGTCAAGGTGGCGTCCGCGGCCGGGAACTTCTCGAACGCGAACCGCGGCACCTTCACCACCACGTAGTCCAGCGTCGGCTCGAAGCTGGCCGGCGTCTGCCGGGTGATGTCGTTCGGGATCTCGTCGAGCGTGTAGCCGATAGCGACCTTCGCGGCGATCTTCGCGATCGGGAAGCCGGTCGCCTTCGACGCCAGCGCGGACGAGCGGGACACCCGCGGGTTCATCTCGATGACGATCAGACGACCGTCCTCCGGATTGACCGCGAACTGGATGTTGCAGCCGCCGGTGTCGACGCCGACCTCACGGATGATGCCGATCGCGAGATCCCGCATCACCTGGTATTCGCGGTCCGTCAGCGTCATCGCCGGCGCGACCGTGATCGAGTCGCCGGTGTGCACGCCCATCGGGTCGACGTTCTCGATCGAGCAGATGATCACGACGTTGTCGGCCTTGTCGCGCATCACCTCCAGCTCGTACTCCTTCCAGCCGAGGATCGATTCCTCGATCAGCACCTCGGTGGTCGGGCTGGCGTGCAGTCCGGCGCCGGCGATCCGGCGCAGGTCGGCCTCGTCGTACGCCATCCCGGAGCCGACGCCGCCCATCGTGAACGACGGCCGCACCACCAGCGGGTAGCCGAGCTGGTCGGCCGCGCCCATCACGTCGTCGATCGTGTGGCAGATCACCGACCGCGCGGTCTCCGCGCCGAGCTTCTCGACGATCTGCTTGAACGACTCCCGGTTCTCGCCGCGCTGGATCGCGTCGACGGACGCGCCGATCAGCTCGACGCCGTACTTCTCCAGTACGCCGCTGTCGTGCAGGGCGATCGCCGCGTTCAGCGCGGTCTGGCCGCCGAGGGTGGCGAGCAGCGCGTTCGGGCGCTCCTTCTCGATGACCTTCTCGACGTACTCCGGGGTGATCGGCTCGACGTACGTGGCGTCGGCGAACTCCGGGTCGGTCATGATCGTCGCCGGGTTGGAGTTCACCAGGACGACCCGGAAGCCCTCCTCGCGCAGCACCCGGCAGGCCTGGGTGCCGGAGTAGTCGAACTCGCAGGCCTGGCCGATCACGATCGGTCCGGACCCGATCACGAGGACCGAATCGATGTCTGTCCTGCGCGGCATCAGTTCCGCCCTCCCTCATTCTCCGAATGAGCAGTCATCAGTTCAACGAAGCGGTCGAACAGGTACGCCGAGTCATGGGGACCCGCCGCCGCTTCAGGGTGGTACTGCACAGAGAACGCGAGCACCCGGCCGTCACGGCCGGTCAGCTTGAGTCCTTCGACGACGTTGTCGTTGAGCGAGATGTGCGAGACCTCAGCGGTTCCGTACGGCGTCTCCACCACCGAGTCGATCGGCGCGTCCACCGCGAACCCGTGGTTCTGCGCGGTGATCTCGACCTTGCCGGTGGCCCGGTCGAGCACCGGCTGGTTGATCCCTCGGTGCCCGTACTTGAGCTTGAACGTGCCCAGTCCGAGCGCCCGCCCGAACACCTGGTTGCCGAAGCAGATCCCGAAGTACGGCTTCCCGCGCTGCAGCAGTTCCTTCAGCAGCGTGGTCGGGTGCTCGGTGGTCTCCGGGTCGCCGGGGCCGTTGCTCATGAAGATGCCGTCCGGATTCACGGCGAGGATCTCGTCCAACGAGGTGTCCGCAGGCATGACGTGGACCTCGATGCCGCGCTCGGACATCCGCTTCGGCGTCATCGTCTTGATCCCGAGGTCGAGCGCGACCACCGTGAAGCGCTTCTCCCCCTCGGCCGGTACGACGTACGGCTCGAACGTCGTCACCTCCGACGCAAGGTCCGCGCCGACCATCGGCGGCTGCTCGAGGACCTTCTGCAGCAGGTCGGCGGGGTCCAGGATCTCGGTGGAGATCCCGGCGCGCATCGCGCCGCGCTCCCGCAGGTGCCGGGTCAGCGCGCGGGTGTCGATCCCGGAGATCCCGACGATCTCCTGGCCCTTCAGTTGGTCGTCGAGCGATCGCTTCGCGCGCCAGTTCGACGGCACCCGGGCCGGGTCTCGGACGACGTACCCGGCGACCCAGATCTTCTGCGACTCGTCGTCCTCGTCGTTGATCCCGGTGTTGCCGATGTGCGGCGCGGTCTGGGTGACGATCTGCCGGTGGTACGACGGGTCGGTCAGTGTCTCCTGGTAACCGGTCATCCCGGTGGTGAACACCGCCTCGCCGAACGTGGATCCGGTCGCCCCGTACGACGTACCGGCGAAGGACCGGCCGTCTTCGAGGACAAGCAAAGCCGGCTGGCTCATAGTGCTCCGATCAGGGTCGAGATGGATGCGGTCAGGGCGGCGGCGTCGGCCTTACGACGCGGACGGAACCCGGTGTCGAGCTCACGGCCGTCGTGGGTCCAGGTGACCACGACGAGGCCGGACTTCTCCGCGGTCACCTTGCCGGCGATGCCACGGTCGGTCCGGACCCCGGTCAGGTGGTCCGCGGGGATGAAGACATCCGCCGCCCCCTGCCGGTGGAAGATCAGGCCGGCCTCACTGACGGCCAGGTCCGCGGTGGCGCGGACGCCCAGTTCGTGCACGGCGATCCGGTCCATCCAGTCGCCGGCGCTCGTCGTCGCGACGTACACACCCTCGACGCCGCGGGGCGTTTCCACTGGAGCCGTGGGCAGCGGCGCCAGGTCGGCCTGCCGGGTCTGGCGGTTCCGCCAGCCCCGGTACATGCCGAAGTAGCCCGCTGCCAGCACCAGCAGCGTGCCGAGAATGCCGAGGAACGCCCTCACCGGGTGTGCTCACCGTCCAGGACGGTCGGCGTACCGCGCAGGAACGTCGCCACGACCTTGCCAGGCAGCGTCATCCCGTCGAACGGCGTGTTCCGCGACAGCGACACCGAATCCTCGGGTACGACGGTCCGCTCGACCCGCGGGTCGTACAGGACGACGTTCGCGGGCGCGCCGGCCTCCAGCGGACGACCGTGCTCGGCAGCCTGACCGATCGCTGCCGGCCGGTAGCTCATCCGGTCGGCGACGTCGGCCCAGGTCAGCAGCTTCGTGTCGATCATCGCCTGCTGGACCACCGAGAGAGCGGTCTCCAGGCCGGTCATACCGAACGCGGCCGCGCTCCACTCGCAGTCCTTGTCCTCGACCGGGTGCGGCGCGTGGTCGGTGGCGACGATGTCGATCGTGCCGTCGGCCAGGCCCTCGCGGACGGCCTCGACGTCCTCCTTGGTGCGCAGCGGCGGGTTCACCTTGTAGACCGGGTCGTAGGAGGCGGCAAGCTCCTCGGTCAGCAGCAGGTGGTGCGGGGTGACCTCGGCGGTCACCTCGAGCCCGCGGCGCTTCGCCGCGCGGACGATCTCCACCGAGCCCTTGGTGGACAGGTGACAGACGTGCAGCTTCGACCCGACGTGCGCGTTCAGCAGGATGTCGCGGGCGATGATCGCCTCCTCGGCGACACTCGGCCAGCCGGTCAGGCCGAGAACGCCGGAGAGCGCTCCCTCGTTCATCTGCGCGCCCTGGGTGAGCCGCGGCTCCTGCGCGTGCTGGGCGATCACACCGTTGAACGCCTTCACGTACTCGAGCGCGCGGCGCATCAGCGCGGCGTCCCAGACGCAGTCGCCGTCGTCGGAGAACACCCGGACCCGGGCGGCGGAGTCCGCCATCGCACCGAGCTCCGCGAGCTGCGTGCCCTTCCGTCCGACCGTGACCGCGCCGATCGGGTACACGTCGGCGTACCCGGCGTCGCGGCCGAGGCGCCAGACCTGCTCGACCACACCGGCGGTGTCGGCGACCGGGTCGGTGTTGGCCATCGCGAAGACCGCGGTGAAGCCGCCCTTGGCGGCCGCGCGGGTGCCGGTGAACACCGTCTCGGCGTCCTCCCGGCCGGGCTCACGCAGGTGCGTGTGCAGGTCCACCAGACCCGGTAGCGCGACCAGCCCTTGGGCATCGATCGTCTGCACGTCGGCGGGCGCGTCGAGGCCGGTGCCGATGGCAACGATCTCGCCGTTGTCGATCAGCAGGTCCGCGACCTCACCGCCAACAATGCTTGCGCCGGTGATCAGGTACGCGGTCATGCGGTCTGCTCCTCTTCGTTACTACCCGACAACAACAGATAAAGGACGGCCATCCGGATCGCCACGCCGTTCGTGACCTGCTCGACGATCACCGAGCGGGTGGAGTCGGCGACCTCGGCGCTGATCTCCATACCGCGGTTCATCGGCCCGGGGTGCAGCACGATCGCCTCGTCCGGCAGCTGCGCCATCCGGTTCTTGTCCAGGCCGTAGCGGCGTGTGTACTCGCGGGCGCTCGGGAAGTACGCGTCGTTCATCCGCTCCCGCTGCACCCGCAGCATCATCACCGCGTCGCTCTTCGGCAGCACCGCGTCCAAGTCGTACGACGTGACGCACGGCCACCTGCTCATGTCGACGGGGACCAGCGTCGGCGGGGCGACCACAGTGACCTCGGCGCCGAGCGTCGAGAGCAGCAGCACGTTCGACCGCGCGACCCGTGAGTGCAGGACGTCGCCGACGATCGTGATCCGGCGGCCGTCCAAGGAGCCGAGGTGCCGGCGCATCGTGAACGCGTCGAGCAGCGCCTGCGTCGGGTGCTCGTGGGTCCCGTCGCCGGCGTTCACCACCGACCCGGTCATCCAGCCCGACTTCGCCAGCAGGTGCGGCGCACCCGACGAACCGTGCCGGCAGACGACGCCGTCGGCACCCATCGCCTGCAGGGTCAGCGCGGTGTCCTTCAGGCTCTCGCCCTTGCTCAGGCTCGAGCCCTTCGCCGAGAAGTTGATGACGTCCGCGGACAGCCGCTTGGCCGCCGCCTCGAACGAGATCCGCGTCCGGGTGGAGTCCTCGAAGAACAGGTTCACCACGGTCCGCCCGCGCAGCGCGGGCAGCTTCTTGATCGGGCGGTCCGCCAGCGACCGCATCTCCTCGGCGGTGTCGAGGATCAGGTTGGCCTCGTCGCGGCTCAGGTCCGCCGCACTCAACAGGTGCTTCATCAGCCCTTCGCCCCCTTGTCAGCGATCAGTACGGCGTCTTGACCGTCGTACTCGGTCAGGTGGACGGTGACGCGCTCCACCAGGGACGTCGGCAGGTTCTTGCCCACGTAGTCGGCGCGGATCGGCAGTTCGCGGTGGCCGCGGTCGACCAGGACGGCGAGCTGGACGGCGCGCGGGCGGCCGATGTCGCTGAGCGCGTCGAGGGCGGCGCGGATCGTCCGGCCGGAGAACAGCACGTCGTCGACGAGCACCACGACCTTGCCGTCGATACCGTCCGCCGGGATATCGGTGTGTTCCAGGCCACGTGGTGGTTTGAGACCGATGTCATCGCGGTACATGGTCACATCGAGTGACCCTGTCGGCACGCTCTGCCCCTCGACGGCCTGGATCCGGGCCGAGACGCGTTGTGCCAGCGGGACTCCGCGGCTGGGGATGCCGAGCAGGACGACCGGGTCTGCGCCGCGGTTCCGCTCGAGGATCTCGTGGGCGATCCGGGTCAGTGCCCGGGAAATGTCGGAAGCGTCGAGGACCTCGCGGCTGCTGCGTTTCGGCGGCTGCGCGGTCTCAGGGTGCTCTGCGCTCTGGGCAGGGCTCATCGCTACCGTTCCTCCTTTCCCGCCTCTCTGGACGGGTCTTTAAAGGACGTTCGGACCGCTTGACATGGTATCGGATGTGACACGCCGTCTTGACGCTGGCCTCCGACCCAGAATATTGTTACTCTGTGTAATCGAGGGGGGTTTCACCTTTCGGCCCGTTCCCTGCGGGCCGGACATGACGAAACTAATCGGAGGGAAGAACCAGCGTGCCGAGCGAATACGCGAAGACACTGGGTGGCAAGCTACGTGCCATCCGCCAGCAGCAAGGTTTGTCGCTGCATGGCGTGGAAGAGAAGTCCAAGGGTCGCTGGAAGGCGGTTGTCGTCGGCTCGTACGAGCGCGGCGATCGAGCCGTCACGGTCCAGAAGCTCGCAGAGCTCGCCGATTTCTACGGCGTGCCGATCCGTGAGCTGCTCCCTGGGTCCGCCAGCGCGGCTGCCGCGGCTGCCGCTCCTCCCCGGTTGATCCTCGACCTGGAGGCCCTGCAACACCTCGACGCGAGCGAGGCCGGTCCGCTGACGCGGTACGCGGCCACGATCCAGGCTCAGCGTGGGGACTACAACGGCAAGGTGCTGTCGATCCGTCAGGACGACATGCGGACGCTCGCGGTGATCTACGACGAATCGCCGACGACGCTGACCGAGCGCTTCATCTCCTGGGGTGTGCTGAACCCAGAGGCGAAGGGTGACGTCGAGGAATCGTCCGAGGCCGCCGGCGCCTGACGCCTGAGAAGGCAGAAATCTGGCGAAGGCACTAGACGGTCGGGGCTTGTAGCAGCTGGCCCGCGGCCGCCCGCCTTCCTCAGCGAGACTGAACAGTCTCAGTAGACGGAACAGAGCACTACAACGCAGTACATGCGGCAGGTAACACCTCACCGGCCGCCCACGGGGACGCAACGGCGGCCCGGGACCGTACCGAGACGGTCACCGGGCCTGACAGAGGGCTCGCCCCCCTCACTTCCCGGCAGCGATTCAGACGCCCAGTGTGGGCTTCAGCTGCAGCAGTCTCGCCAGCAGTCCGTTGACGAACGTCGGGGACTCGTCGGTCGACAGGTCCCGCGCCAGCGCGACCGCCTCGCTCACCGCGACCACGTCCGGCACCCGGTCGTCGAACAGGAGCTCGTAGGCACCGATCCGCAGGATGTTCCGGTCGACGGCCGGCATCCGGTCCAGCGACCAGCCCACCGAGTGGGTCTCGAGCAGGTCGTCGATCTGCTCGCTGTGTTTCGCGACCCCTTCGACCAGCGCCACGGTGAACTCGTTCACCGGCGGGTCGTTGTCGGCCACCCGGTCAGCCAGGGTGCCGCCGACCGGCAACCCCCTGACCTCCGACTCGAACAGCACGTCGAGCGCGCGCTTGCGGGCCTTGCTCCGGGCAGACATCTTCTGTTGTCGACTTTCCCTAGAGGTTGCGCTGCTCAGGAGGTGACGCGGCCGAGGTAGTCCCCGGTGCGGGTGTCGACCTTGACCTTCTCGCCGGTGGTCAGGAAGAGCGGGACCTGGATGTCGTAGCCGGTCTCCAGCTTGGCCGGCTTGGTGCCGCCGCTGGAGCGGTCGCCCTGCAGACCCGGCTCGGTGTACTCGACCGTGAGCTCGACCGAGGCCGGGAGCTCGACGTACAGCGGAAGCTCGTCGTGCACCGCGACGATGGCGTCCTGGTTCTCGAGCAGGAAGTGCACCGCGTCACCGACCACCTCGGGCGCCAGTTGCAGCTGGTCGTAGGTGCTCTTGTCCATGAAGACGTACGCCGTGCCGTCGTTGTACAGGTACGTCATGTCACGCTTGTCGACCGTGGCCACGTCGACCTTGACATCGGCGTTGAAGGTCTTGTCCACCACCTTGCCGGACAGCACGTTCTTCAGCTTGGTCCGGACGATGGCGCCGCCCTTGCCCGGCTTGTGATGCTGGAACCACACGACGGACCACAGCTGTCCGTCCAGGTCGAGCACCATGCCGTTCTTGAGGTCGTTCGTCGATGCCACGCGGGTATGCCCTTCGAAATCGATCAGCGGTAACAGCAGATTGTAGCGGTGACCACCGCATTCCTCCGATTCCGCGGATTGACTAGACCCGATCGGCCTTAGGCTGGTGGTCCAGAACGTCCACGGAGGCGCGAGGAGGCCGGCATGACGGGGTTCGTGATCTTCGTCGTCGTGATGATCGTGGTGAGCCTGATCAACAAGGCCCGGCAGGGGTCCAAGAGCGGCACCGGCCAGCCGAACGCCCGGATGCAGGCGATGATCGAGCGGATCCAGGCCCAGCAGGGCGGCAACCAGCCGGTCCAGTTCCAGGGCCAGTTCACCCAGGCCGCCGGGCCGGGTGGACCACCTCCGTCACCCACGCCGAGCCAGCCGACCTTCCCGGTGCAGACCGGGACCGCGCAGGGCAGTCAGCAGGCCGCAGCCGTTCTCCAGCAGCTTCTGCAGAACGGTCGCCAGCCACGACACGCGGGCGAGCGAAACTCCCCCGGCCAGGCGGCACAGCAGCCCGGCCACGGTACGCCGTACCCGCAGACCGGGATGTACCAGCCGCCGGCGCAGTTCCAGCCTTCGCAGTACCCGGTGCAGTACAACCCGGGGCCGTACCAACCGCCGGCTCACCGGCCGCAGCAGAACAATCTGCCGGCGCCGAACCAGGACCTGGACGCCAGGGTGCGGGCCTTGATGAACGCGAAGAACGAGGTCGGCGCGATCCGGTTGCTGAGCGACGAGCGCGAAATGGGCATCCTGGAGGCGCAGAAGTACGCCCGCACGTTGGTCGCGCCGCCAGCGGCTCAGCAGGATGCCGACGTACTGGATGAGCCAGATGAGGAGCGGTACGTCGGTTCGGCGGCGTTCGCGGAGTCGATCTTCAACGTCAACGACCGTGACGAGAACGTGTGGGCCAGTGGCTGGGTCGACGAGCCCGAGCCGGAGGATCGCTCCGACATCGAGGAGCTGTGGCAGACCGTCAGCAACCCGCCGCGGGCTACTCCGCCCACGTCACAGTGATGTAGCTGTGCCGCCGGGCGATGTGGAAGCCGGGCGGCAGCACAGCGTCTGAGGCATGCACCTGAAACGCCGGACCCCTGCGATGCTTGGCGTCCCAGCTCTGCACTTGGTCGAGCATGTGGTCGATCAGCTCACCGGCGTCCGGACCATGACCGCGGCAGCCCAGCTCTATGTGCACCCCGTCTTTCCCGTTGCGTGACGTGAGGTACGCCAGGCTGTCCGCCGTTGCAACGGCTGCCCATTCCCTACCTGACAGCACGCAGTACCCCGGCAGCTTGCTCGCCAGCCACAGGAAGAGGTCGAGTAGAGGCTCCTCGCGATGCACCTGTATTCCGGACCACTTCTGCTCAGCCGGCAACGTCAGTACGTCGTACTGCGGATGCGGCTCGCCCTCCTGGTCCTCATCGAACGCCAGCCCGCCGTCCTGCAACGGGACCAGCCGCTCGTAGTCCGCGCCCGCCCCTTGCATGCTGACGAACCCGCACACCGTCGCGGACCGGCTCTCGAGATGGTCACCGACCAGGTCGAACGCGATCGCCCGTGTCTGCCCGCGCATCCGCAGCGGTACGACGATGCGCCCGCCCGGCCGTAGCTGCCGCAGCCACGCGCCGGCGATGTCCCACGCCGTCACCGTCACCACAATCCGGTCGTACGGCGCTCGCTCCGGAACACCGAACGCGCCATCAGCCTGCACCACGACCACATCGCCGTACCCAGCCTCGTCGAGTGACTCGCGCGCTCGATCCGTCACTTCCGGATCAATGTCGACCGAGGTCACCGCACCACGCGGTCCGGCCAGCTCCCGCATCAGAGCGGCGTTGTACCCGCCGGAACCGATCTCGAGGACCCGGTCCCCCGGCCGGATCGCGGCCTGCTGCAGCATCAGCGCGACAATGCTCGGCTGCGACACCGAACTGATCACCACTCCAGCCTGGTCGTGCTTCATCAGTACGACGTCGTCCGCGTACGCGATCTCGAGCGGAGCGTGCGGGACGAATACATGTCGTGGCACCGCCGCGAACGCAGCCGCGACCCGCTCGTCGCGGATCGTGCCAGCAGCTACCAGCTGCTGGACGAGAGCGGTCCGCAACGACCCCGCTGGTGCTGAGTCACTGCCGACACCCGTCATGCCTAGCCCCGCTTGTCCCCGAGCGACTCCAGCAACGTCCGCAGCAGACCTGCCAGTTGCTCGCGTTCAGCCGCCGACAGGCCGGCGAGTAGCTGCGACTCGGTGTCAATGTGTGTCGGCAGCACCTTGTCGATCAGCTCTAGGCCCTCGGACGTCAGGGTCACCAGCACGCCACGGCGGTCGGTCTCACTCGGTGCGCGCGTCACCAGTCCTCGAGCCTCCAGCCGATCCAGGCGCTGGCTGATTGCTCCCGACGTAACCATCGACGAGTGCATCAGCCCGGCCGGCGTCAGGCTGTGCTCGGCGTTGCTGCGCCGCAGGGTCGCCAGTACGTCGAAGGATGCGCGGTCGAGGTCGTGCTTGCCGAAGTTCCGCCGCAGCTCGGCGTCGAACAGCGCGCCGAGGCGGCTCATCCGCCCGATGATCCCCATCGGCGACGGATCCAGGTCGGGCCGCCGCGCCCGCCACTGCTCGAGCACCAGGTCGACGTGATCTGCCATGCACCCACCCTAGCGGCAGATTGCTTAGCGGTGAGGGACTTGAAAGTTTCTTAGCGCTGAGATACTTTATCTTAGTGCTAAGCAATCGACGCTCGACCATTCTCCTGACCACGGCGATCGCGCCGATGCTCTGGGGCACCACCTACGTGGTGACCACCGAGTTCCTCCCGCCCCACCGCCCTCTGCTGGCCGCGCTCCTGCGCGCGTTGCCGGCGGGCCTCCTGCTCGTCGCGATCACCCGTGTCCTGCCGCGCGGCAGCTGGTGGTGGCGCTCGCTGGTGCTCGGCACGCTCAACATCGGCGCCTTCAACGCACTGCTGTTCGTTGGTGCGTACCGGCTGCCAGGTGGCGTGGCTGCGACCGTCGGTGCGATCCAGCCGCTACTGGTCGCTTTGCTGTCTGCTGGTCTGCTGCGGCAACGGCTGTCGCTGCGCACCGTTTTCACTGCGCTGGCAGGCGTGTTCGGCGTCGGTCTGCTGGTACTGCGGGCAACTGCACGGCTCGACACGTGGGGCGTACTCGCGGCCGCCGGCGCTGCAGTTGTCATGGCGTTCGGCGTCGTACTCAGCAAGCGCTGGACGTCACCTGCTCCCCTGCTGGCCACTACTGGTTGGCAGCTCGTCGCTGGCGGGCTGGTGCTCCTACCAGTGGCCTTCCTGGTCGAAGGTGCATTCCCCGCCTTCACACTGCGGAACGTCGCTGGCTATGCATACCTGGCGCTGTTCGGGTCGGCAGTCGCCTACGCACTGTGGTTTCGTGGACTCCGGGAACTCGTTCCGACCGAGGTCACGTTCCTGGGCCTACTGAGCCCAGTAGTAGCCACCACAGTGGGCTGGCTGGCCCTCGCGCAGCACCTCACCGCACTGCAGGCAGTCGGCGGCCTCATCGTGCTGGTAGCCCTTGTGTTTGCACAGCTACGACCTGCGTCAGATCAGGCCTTCGCGCAGCGCATAGGCGACGGCGTGGGAGCGGTTCCTGAGCTGCAGGCGGCTGGTGACGTCGTGGAGGACGTTCTTGACCGTGCGCTCCGAGTAGGACAGCTCCCGGGCGATCTCCTGCGTGTCCATGCCGTCTGCGACCAGTCGCAGTACCTGGGTCTCCCGGTCGGACAGAACGGTGTGGGACAGTCCTCGCGGTGCCAGTACGTGCCGCTGCATCCGCGACACCTGACCGAGCAGCCGTCCCAGCAGGTCCGGAGGCAGGCTGCCGTCACCCACAGCGGCGGCCTGCACCAGGTGCACAATCCGGTCACCGGTCGCTTCGGTACGCCGTAGTACGCCGGAGACCCCCAGCTCGACCGCCGTCATCAGCGCTTCGTCGTCGATCGTGCTACCGATCAGCACAGCCCGACGGCAGCCCCGCTGCGTCGCGCCCCGCAGTACCTGAACGGCACCGGCGTCCAGCGAGTCGACTGCGACCAACGCAACCACTGGCGGGGCGGTGCGCTTGTCGGCCGACTGCGCGGGCAGCTGCGCTGCCAGGTCGGCGTCACCGATCAGGCTGATCTCCGGGCGCTGCCCCAGCGTGTGCACCAGCCCGAACTGCGACAGCGGGTCGAGTGCCTTGACCCAGACCGGAATACGGTGCTGCTGACCGAGAGGTTCCCCCACCTGTTGTGTCGTCACAACCATCTGATGCCCGAAAGGGCAGGTTGGTTATGAATCGAGGGTGGTGAGCGCGCGGAGCGCGAGCCGGTACGAGTCGAGCCCGAAGCCGGCGATGGTCCCGGTCGCCACCCCGGCGACCACACTGGTGTGCCGGAACTCCTCGCGAGTGGCCGGATTGGTCAGGTGGATCTCGATCAACGGAGCGGTCCGCTGCGCGATCGCATCCCGCAGCGCATACGAGTAGTGCGTGAACGCGGCCGGGTTGAGGACGACGGGAGTCCGGCCGTCCGCGGCCTCGTGCAGCCAGCCGACCAGCTCGGCCTCGTCGTCGGTCTGCCGTACGTCGACCTCGAACCCGAGCTCGGCACCGGTCTTCTCGCACACCCCGACCAGGTCCGCGAACGTCGTCGTACCGTACTTCTCCGGCTCCCGCGAACCCAGCCGCCCGAGGTTCGGCCCGTTCAGTACCAGCACCCGCCTGCTCACATCCGTCACAGCCATCACCCTAGTCGCTCGAATGCCACGTCAGCCTCCGCGACCGCGGTCGGGTAGCGCTCCGCGGCGGACTGCCCGCCGGAGATGGCCAGCCAGTTGCGGTAGGCGAGGATCCGCTGCGTCGACAGCAATTGCGCGGACAGCAACTCCGCGGTGAGATCACCACCGAGAACCTCGGTGAGCGCTCTCTCGTCGTCGTCCATGAACGCGCGCAGCCGGGTCGCGAGGGCCGGCGTACCGAAGACGAGGTTGTAGTAGGCAACGACCTGCGGGTGGTCGTTCAGCCCGGTCGTCGGCTCCCGCTCGGTGAGGCCGGTGCGGAAGTGGTCGCGCAGCACCTCGACCGGCGGCGCCGGCGACGTGCGGACGATCCGGGCCGCCTCCCGCCAGTGGTCCGCGATCCGGTGCATGACCAGGTCTTCCTTCGTCGGGAAGTACTTGAACAGGGTCGGCTTGGACACGTCGGCGGCGGCCGCGATGTCGGCGACCGGCACCTCGTCGAAGCCGAGCTCGAGGAACAGCGCGATCGCCGCCTGCGACAAGGCGTCGTGCGTCTGCTGCTTCTTGCGTTCGCGGAGTCCGGTCACAACGATCATGTTAACCTAGGCAAAAGATTGACCGGGTTAATCTTTCGCGGAGGGGTGGATGAGGGATCTCGACCAGGAACGCGCGTACGCCGAACGTTGCCGGGAGGCACTGCGGCGGATGGTCGCCGGCGCGCGGGAGAACGTGGTCGTCGGCGAGGACACCTGGGGTGACCGGTACACCGCCGAGCGGCTGGGCTTCTACCTCAAGACGCTGGCGCGGGACATGGGCGAGGAGGGCGACAACCCGCCGTTCTTCGGCGTGATCGCGTACGCCGACACGGACCCCGCGGCCGGCGAGCACCGCCGCCAGACGTATTACCTCGGCCGCCGGCACATCTCGGACGCGATCGGCCGCCCGCCGATGGTGATCGACTGGCGCGCGCCGGTGTCGGCCACGTTCTACCAGGCGTCCGCCGTCGAGCCGCGTGGGATCGACACCCGCCGCCGCTTCGGCTGGTCGGGCAACCGGCTGACGAGCTTCGAGGACGAACACCTGCAGACGGGTACACCGTCATCGGCCAGTGAGCTCGTACGGCGGGAGATCGAGCGGGCCCGTGTGGGTCCGATGCGGGACATCGTCGCCACGATCCAGCCCGAGCAGGACACGCTCGTCCGGACCGGCCTCGACGTCTCGGTCTGCATCCAGGGCGCACCGGGGACCGGCAAGACCGCAGTCGGCCTGCACCGCGCCGCCTACCTCCTGTATGCGCACCGGTCGCGGCTCGAACGCAACGGTGTCCTCGTGCTCGGCCCGAACCGGGCGTTCCTGCACTACATCTCCGCCGTACTCCCGACGCTCGGCGAGGTGGACGTGGAGCAGACCACGATCGAGCAACTGCTGGATCGCGAAGTACGGGCGGTCGATGATCCGGTGGCGGCCGCGATCAAGCACGACGTACGGATGGCCGAGATCCTTCGGAGAGCGGTCTACGGCCGGATCGGGCGGCCGGTACAGGCGGTCGTAGTACGGGACGAGTCGTACAAGTGGCGGGTCAATCAGCACGAGTTCGCGGAGATGGTGGCTGAGGCCGAGGCCACGACGTACCTGACCGGACGCGAGCGGGTGATCGCGCGGCTGGTCGCCGCGGTACAACGTCAGGCCGAGGCGCGCGGGCAGAACTGCAACGGCGTCTGGCTTCGGCGGATGGCGCGGGCGGTGACGCCGTACGTCGAGGAAGTGTGGCCGGGGTTGAAGGCGGACGAGGTGCTGGCCGAGTATCTGAGCGATCCCAGTCAGGTGGGCATCCTGACGGCGGAGGAGCAGCGAGCCATCGCGTGGTCGCGCCCGCGCAAGGCGAAGAGCGCGCGCTGGACGGCCGCGGACGCCGTACTGCTCGACGAGGTGAGCGCGTTGCTGGAGCGCTCTCCGACGTACGGCCACGTGATCGTGGACGAGGCGCAGGACCTCTCCCCAATGCAGTGCCGGGCGATCGCGCGGCGGAGCGAGCACACCTCGATCACAGTGCTCGGCGATCTTGCACAAGGTACGACGGCGTGGGCCGCTCACGACTGGGTAACGCAACTCGCGCACCTCGGGAAGCCGGCGGCGGAGATCGTTGCTCTGAGCACCGGGTTCCGCGTCCCGGCGACGGTCGTCGAGCTGGCGAACCGTCTGCTGGAAGCACTCGACGTCGCGGTCCCACCGACCACGTCGTTCCGCTCCGACGGCGAACTCACCATCACCCACGTCGACGACCTCGCGGCCGCGTGCGTCGAGAACATCCGGAGAGCGCTCTCTGTCGAGGGCTCGATCGGTGTCATCGCCGCCGATCACCAGTTGCCGGCGGTGAGCGATGCGTTGAAGGCGGACGGGATCGAGACGTCGGCGGCGGACGGTGACGGCCGGGTGGCCGTCGTACCGGCGAGCCTGGCGAAGGGGCTCGAGTACGACCATGTGATCGCACTCGAGCCGGCCGAGATCGTCGCCTCCGAGACCCGCGGCCTCAATCGCCTGTACGTCGTCCTCACCCGGGCCGTATCCCGGCTGGACATCCTGCACAGCCGGGAGCTCCCGCCCGAACTCGGGAGGTAGGGCCTAGTTGTTGCTCCAGGGGGCGCCGGGGCCGCCCATGCGTTGCGCGTACGGCGTACCGTGCGCGAGCTCACCGCGGCGGATCGGCTTGTCGGTGAACGCGGAGGCATAGATGGCCGCGGCGAGTTCGAGCGTGTTGCGTGCCTCGGCCAGCGTGACCGGGGTGGGTTCGCCCGCAGCCTTGGCGTCGAGGATCGCCGCGAGCTGTGCGGTGTGACCGCTCGCCACATCCGGCAGGTCGGTCGACCACGCGGTGGCGATCTCTTCGTGGCCGGGAGCGGGCGTGATGGTCCAGTCGGGGTTCTTGTACCCGTACAGGTGCTCCAACTCCACGGTCGCGTTCTCGCAGTCGAAGCGGAGCTGGGAGGTCTGGCGCGCGGAGACCAGCGAGTTCACGACCGACGCCACCGCGCCGTTCTCGAACGTCACGAGCGCCATCGATACATCCTCGGTCTGCGTCGGTCGCGCCTGCCGGGCGGCGAGCGCGGTCACCTTCTCCCACGGGCCGAGGATCGAGAGCAGCAGGTCGTACTGGTGGATCCCGTGGCCCATCGTCGGGCCGCCACCCTCGACGTCGAACGTGCCGCGCCAGGGCACGGCGAAGTACGCGTCGTCGCGATACCAGACGGTGTTGCACAGGGCAACCAACGGGCGTCCGAGGACGCCGTCGGCCAGCAGTTCGCGCAGCCGGACCGCGCCGGAGCCGAAGCGGTGCTGGAACACGCACGCCACCTGCGCCGCGGACTTCTCCTCCGCGGCCACCAGGGCATCGAACTCGTCGAGCGACAGGGTCGGCGGCTTCTCCATGTACACGTCGACATCCGCGGCGAGGCACTCGGCGGCCAACGGGACGTGCGAGTTCGGCGGCGTACACAGATGGACCAGGTCGACCTGGCCGGCGGCGAGGAGGTCTGTCAGGCTCGGGTACGTCGCCGGGATGTTCCACTGGGCGGCGAACTCCTTCGCCCGATCCAGATCGACATCGACGGCCGCAACCAACTCGGCCCGCTCAGGCAACGCCGCAACAGCCCGCGCATGCGAGGCGGCAATCCCTCCGGTCCCGACGATCGCGATCCGATACTTGCGCTCACTCATATGGAAAGCCCTTTCCGAGGCATCCCCAGCATCCTCCGCGCCCCACCCCACATTCCACAACCCACCGCCCGCCATCTGACCGCATCCGGACACCCCCACCCCCACAACCCACGCCACCACACACCTCGCCTACCCACATCTCGGGTAGCCGAGCCACAGCCCAGGACGCGAAGCCGTAGCACCCCGTGCGGGGCCGCGGGACAGGACGCGGGGGACCGCCGGGGTGGGGGTTAGGTGGTTTCGGTGTAGGCGGCTATTAGGAGGCTGGGGTCGGGGGCCTCCAGGATGGTGGGTTTTGCCAGGGCATCGAGGATTACGAAGCGGAGGCGGTCGGCTCGGGTTTTCTTGTCCAGTTTCATTGCGTCTTGGAGGTGGGGCCAGGCGTCGGAGCGGTAGGTGACGGGGAGGCCTAGGGACTCCAGGATGGTGCGGTGGCGGTCCGCGGTGGGGTCGTCCAGGCGGCCGGCGGCGCGGGCTAGTTCGGCGACGAAGACCATGCCGATGCTGATCGCGGCACCGTGGCGCCACTTGTACCGCTCGACGCGCTCGATCGCGTGGCCGAGTGTGTGGCCGTAGTTGAGCGCCTCGCGCCCGATCGGCCCGCCCGCGGTGGTGGTCCGCTCGCGCAGGTCCGCGCCGACGGTGTCCGCCTTCACCTGGATGGACCGGGCGATCAGCTCCTCGGTCGCGCCGTACGACGGACTCTTGGCACCGGCCGGGTCCTTCTCGACGAGGTCGAGGATCACCGGGTCCGCGATGAAACCGCACTTCACGACCTCGGCGAGGCCGCTGACGTAGTCGTTGACCGGCAGTGTCTCCAGAGAGGCGAGGTCGCACAGTACGCCGGCCGGCTCCCAGAATGCGCCCACCAGGTTCTTGCCCTCGGCCGTGTTGATCCCGGTCTTGCCGCCGACGGCCGCGTCGACCATGCCGAGCAGGGTGGTCGGGATGTGTACGACCTTCACGCCGCGCAGCCAGGTCGCCGCGACGAAGCCCGCGAGATCGGTCGTCGTACCGCCGCCAACGCTGACGATCGCGTCCGAGCGGGTGAAGCCGGCCTGCCCGAGGACCGACCAGCAGTACGCCAGCACCTCGGCGGTCTTGGCCTCTTCGGCGTCCGGGATCTCGATCGCGTGCGCGGTGAACCCAGAGCCGGTCAGGTCGTCGCGGATCGCGTCGCCGGTCGAGCGCAAGGCCCGCGGGTGGACGACGGCGACCCGCTGCACACCGTCACCGAGCAGGGCGGGCAGTTCACCGAGCAGGTTGTTGCCGATGACAACGTCGTACGGCGCGGCTGCCTCGACGCGGATCCTTGCGCTCACGAGAGCTGCTCCAGGATCTCGTCGGCGATCTGGTCCGGGGTCTTGCCGTCGGTCAGTACGGTCTGCTTGGCGACCTCGCCGTACAGCGGGCGACGGGCCTCCATCAGGTTTCGCAGCTGGGTCCGGACGTTACCGAGCAGCAGCGGACGCGCGACGCTGAGGCCGACGCGCTTGCTCGCCTCCCCCAGGCTGACGTCGAGGAAGATCACGGTGTGGCCGGCCAGGTCCGCGCGCGTGGCGGCGTCGAGGATCGCGCCGCCGCCGAGTGACAGCACCTCGCCGTCGCCCTGCAGCGCGGCCGTGATCGCCGCCCGCTCGAGCTTGCGGAAGTGCGGCTCACCCTCGTCGACGAAGATGTCCGAGATCGGTTTGCCCGCGTCGGCCTCGATGTCGGTGTCGGTGTCGCGGTGCGGTACGCCGAGCCGCTTGGCGAGCAGCGCCGCGATCGTGGACTTGCCCGATCCGGGCGGGCCGACCAGGACGACGACCGGGCTCACTCCCACTCCCGCGGGGTGATCGTCTTCGGCAGGTTCGCCAGGTACGACTGGTGGTTGCGCGCGGTCTCCCCGACCGAGTCGCCGCCGAACTTCTCCAGCGAGACGTCGGCCAGGACCAGCGCGACCATCGCCTCGGCGACGATGCCGGCGGCTGGTACGGCGCAGACGTCCGAGCGCTGGTGGTGCGCGGCAGCGGCCTCGCCGGTGGCGGTGTCGATCGTGCGCAGGGCGCGCGGGACGGTCGCGATCGGCTTCATCGCGGCGCGGACCCGGAGCGTCTCGCCGGTGCTCATACCGCCCTCGGTGCCACCCGAACGGCCGCTGGTCCGGCGGACCGAGCCGTCCTCGGCGACGATCTCGTCGTGCGCCTTGGAGCCCGGCGTCCGGGCCAGCTCGAAGCCGTCGCCGAGCTCGACGCCCTTGATCGCCTGGATGCCCATCAGCGCGCCGGCCAGCTTGGAGTCGAGGCGGCGGTCCCAGTGCACGTAGCTGCCGAGGCCCGGCGGGAGTCCGTCGACGACGACCTCGACGACGCCGCCGAGCGTGTCGCCGGCCTTCTGCGCGGCGTCGATCTCGGCGACCATCTGCTTGCTCGCATCCTGGTCGAGGCAGCGGACCGGGTCCGCGTCCAGCGCCGCGACATCGCCGTACGCCGGAATCACGCCGTACGGCGCCTTGACGGTGCCGAGTTCGACGACGTGGCTGACGATCGTCACGCCGTACGCCTGGCGGAGGAAGCGGGCCGCGACCTCACCGAGCGCGACGCGGGCCGCGGTCTCGCGGGCGCTGGCGCGCTCGAGCACCGGGCGGGCCTCGTCGAACCCGTACTTCTGCATGCCGGCCAGGTCGGCGTGGCCGGGCCGCGGGCGGGTCAGCGGCGCGTTCCGGGCCAGGCCGTCGAGCGTGTCCTGATCGACCGGGTCGGCGCTCATCACCTGCTCCCACTTGGGCCACTCGGTGTTCCCGACCTGGATCGCGCACGGGCTACCGAGAGTCAGCCCGTGCCGGAAGCCGCCGACGAACGTCACCTCGTCCCGCTCGAACTTCATCCGGGCGCCGCGGCCGTACCCCAGCCGACGACGAGCCAGGGCGTCGGCCACGTCATCCGTGGTGACCTCAACGCCTGCGGGAAGACCTTCGAGTACGGCGACGAGCGCTTGTCCGTGCGACTCGCCGGCGGTGAGCCAGCGCAGCATGCCCCGATTCTTTCACGCCGAGTTCGCCCTCCGGACAGCGGTCTCAGTTGTAGAAGGGGTTCAGCAACCGGACGCCGGTGCGCTCGACGTCGGCGGCGTTGCGGGTAACGAATGTCCAGTCGTGGACGAGTGCAGTCGCGGCCATCAGCCCGTCGACCAGCGGGAGCGGGCCGGCCGCGTTCAGACGACCCCAGGCCTCGGCGACCTCCAGGGACACCGGGACGATCCGGTCCGCATACCCCCGGACCAGCCGCTGCCTCCAGTCCTCGATCGAGGCGGCCTGCTTCGGGTCCCTGGCCGCGAGCCGCTCGACACCCTGCTTGATCTCTCCGACCACGAGAACACTCAAATACAACTGACTCGACCGGACCGAGCCGATCCAGTCCGCCGCGCCGGCATCTGGCGACTTCTTGCGGAACTCCGACACCACGTTCGTGTCGAGCAGAAAGCTCATTCGAAGTCGACCTGCCGCACCGGCTCGGTCGAGCGCTCGATCTCGAGACCGCTCAGATCTGGCGCCGAGGCCAGGAAGCTCTTGAAATCCACCAGTTCCACCCCGATCATCCGCCGGTAGTCCACGATGTCCAGCACAACAGCGACCTGCTGGCCATGCCTTGTCACGAACTGCGGACCGTCGGTCCGGACTGCCCGGATCAGCTCACTGAAATGCTGTTTCGCCTCTTGCAACTGCCATTGCCCAGCCGTAGCCGTCATGACCATCACCTCTGGAAAAGTCTAGACAGACTGGACAGAATCGTCAACCTCAGTCGCAGGCCGCGTTGTCCTCGGTGGGGCCGGTGCGGACGGCGAGGACCGCATTGAAGGTCTTGGCGATCGGGGAGTCCTCGCAGCTGGTGCTGGCCGTGGCTGCCTGACCGCCGGCGATCGCGGCGCCCGTGAGGGCGGTCGTGGCGAGGGCCGCCACGGCCAGACGCCCGGCGGTACGACGGAATGCGGTGGTCATCTTGCGCTCCTTCGACGATCGGTTTCTCTCTACCAACGACCGTAGAAGCAACGCGCACTGCGCGAACTGGCTCCAGATCCCGTCTTGGAGGTAGCGCTGGCACCACCCCCGATAGGGTCCTGGCATGACTCGGGTGGCTGAGGAGACGTGGCGGGCGCGGGTGCGTGGGTGTCTGTTGGGAGGTGCGATCGGGGACGCGCTTGGTGGGCCGGTGGAGTTCGAGGACGCGGGGTCGATCCTCGCGAAGCACCCGGACGGTCTGCGGACGTTCGTGGCTGGTGGGTGGCCCGCGGGGACGATCACCGACGACACCCAGATGACTCTGTTCACGGTCGAGGGCCTGATCCGGGCGAGTGTCCGGACCGACCGTGGGCTCGGCTTCACGGTGGCCGTCGTTCAGCATGCGTACGACCGCTGGCTCGACACGCAGAACCTGCCGGGCCCGAGCGGCGAGCAGGACGGCTGGCTGCTGGGCGAGCAGTGGCTGTACGCGCGCCGCGCGCCGGGCAACACCTGCCTGACCGCGTTGACCCAGGCCCGCAAGGGTGAGGCCCGGATCGCGCAGTACGGCGGCCAGGCGGTCAACGACTCGAAGGGCTGCGGCGGCGTGATGAGGGTCGCGCCGTTCGGGCTGCTGCCGGAGTACTTCCCGGCCGAGTGGATCTTCGACTCGGCCGCGACCGCGGCCGGGTACACGCACGGTCACCCGACCGGCAAGCTCGCCTCCGGCGCCTTGGCCGCGATCATCCGCGAGGTGTGCGGCGGCGCCAGCCTGGACGACGCGATCACCAGCGCCACAAACCTCCTGACCAAGCATGACGGCCACGAGGAGACCAGTACGGCGCTCGCCTTCGCCAGGCACCTAGCCGCGACGACACAGCCCGGACCGGTCACGGTCGAGCGCCTCGGTGGCGGCTGGGTCGCGGAGGAGGCGCTCGCGATCGCTGTCTACGCGGCCCTCGTGTACCCCGAACCCGACCAGTTCCTCGACGCTCTCGCACTGGCTGCCACGCACTCCGGGGACAGCGACTCGACCGGCGCGATCTGCGGGAACATTCTCGGCGCCCTCCACGGTGAGACGGCTCTGCCCGCAGAGCTCGTCTTCACCGTCGAGGGACGTCCGATCATCCTCCAGCTCGCCGACGACTTCGCGCTGGAGTTCAGCCAGGGCAAGCGGCTGCACGGCGACTACGGTCCGCACACCGCCTGGACCACCCGCTACCCCGGCTGGTGACTCAGCTCGGCTCGATAGAGAGCTTGTGGTGGAACACGTTGCGCGGATCCCACTTCGACTTGATCTGCTGCAGCCGCGGGTAGTTGCCGAGGTAGTACAGGTCGTGCCACGGCACACCCGACTTGTTGTACGCCGGGTCCGCCAGGTCCACGTCCGGGTAGTTGATGTACGACCCGGCGTTGATCGCGTTCGGCACCGGGACACCGCCCGTGTCGCGGTAGATATCGGCGTACACCTTCCGTGCCCACGCGAGGTTCTTGGCGTCGTCGGTCGCGTTCTCCCACGACGCGCTGAGCACCATCTTGGCGACCACGTCGCGTTGTGCGGCGGCGGTCGCGTCGGACGGCACGGTGTTCACCTTGCCGCCGTACGGGATCAGCAGCACCGAGGACGTCGGGCCGGTGTACGTCGTGTCCGTGAGCCCGCGGTACATCGCTACGATCTGCTCGTCGGTGTACCCCGTCTTCAAGTACCCGGCCTTGTACTTCCCGCGCCCCGGCGACGCCGTCTCGCCGATCGACCGCTCCATCGTGGTGTGCAGGAACGGCCCTTCGCCGACGTCGATCACCTGCGGTTTCGGGTCCACGCCGGCGACCATTGCGGCGTGGAACGCCTTCATCAGCTCCGCCGCGTTCGGTGCGGCCGCGTCGATCTGGGTGGAGAGCAGGAACTGCCCAGCCGACGAGTGCGTGAGGATGAACGGCGCGTAGAGCGTCGCGTACGACGAGTCCGCGGTGTTGTGCTGCTCGAAGAAGTCGAACCAGTTCCGCACCGTCCGCAGGAAGCCGGCCTGCGTCGTCGTCTTCCAGTCGTAGATCAGCAGGCTGGACCGCAACGCGGCCGGTGCCTTGGGCAACGATTCGCCCGGTGTCCGGCCGGACGACCCAGCAGACCGCATCAGGTACCGGGTGACGACGCCGAAGTTCCCGCCGCCACCGCCCGTGTGCGCCCACCACAGGTCGCGGTGCTCGTTGTCGCGCGTCGCAACCACCGACCGTGCCCGTCCGCGGGCGTCGACGACCACGATCTCCACGCCGTACAGGTGATCGACGACCGAGCCGTACTTGCGGGACAGCGGCCCGTATCCGCCCCCGCTGAAGTGACCGCCGACCCCGACGCCGAGGCATCCGCCGCCGGGCACCGTGAGGCCCCACCCGAAGAACAGTTCCTTGTAAACGGTTTCGAGGATCGCCCCGGCGCCGATCGAGAAGGCCCGGTACTGCGGGTCCCACGTCACCGCGTCGTACGTCGACATGTCCAGCAGCACCTCGATGTCGCTGCTGTCCACGAAGTCCTCGAAGCAGTGCCCGCCGCCGCGCACCGCGATCCGCTTCCCGCTGCGGACCGCGTCCTGCACGGCCGCGACGGCGTCCTCGGTCGACTGGATCACCCGCGCGTAGTCGGGTTTGCCGACGAAGCGGCGGTTCTGGCCGCGCTGCACGAGATCCTGGTAGCGCGCGTCACCCGGGCCGATCTTGGCGCTGGTGGTGATGGCGCCGGCCGCGGACGACGTACCAGGTATGGCGAGTGCAGCACCCGCGACGGCTGTTCCGGCCAGGAGACCACGACGACTGACTGGCATTGACTTCCCCTCCCGAGAGTTCGAATGCGTCCTCAACGACCCTAGGAAGGCGGGCAGTGCCCGCACATCAGCCATCTGGTGGAGTCCAGGACTCCCCTATCCGGCGTACAACCACTCGGAGCCGGCACGCGCCGATCGGCTAGGGTGCTGGACCCATAACCAAGAGTTGTTGGGAGATCGCGTGAGTTCTGGTTCCGTGATTGGACTGGTGTTCGGCCTTGCCTTGCTGATCGGCCCAGTCTGGGTGCTAGGGCTGTCCGCGCGCCGGCTTCGGCGACTGTCCGCATGGCCGCGAGCCCAGGGCACGGTTCGTCATGTCTGGACAACAACTCGCAGTTCCTCGGCGACAGGCACGTCAACGACCGAGAAGGTCGTCCACGCCCGGTATGAATTTGCTGATGCGTCGGGCCGGCAGCAGGTCGGGGAGTGCGCCTACCTGAAGGACCCGAAGGTCGGCGACCCTCTTGAGGTGATGTACAGCCCGGAAACGTCAGCAACCAACCAGCCCGTCTATGGGGGCTCGGTGATCTGGCGCACCATCACCTGGGGATTCGTCGTCATATTCGTCGGCGGCCTGGGCGTCTTTGTCATCTTGGCCGCACTCGGCGCTGTCTCGCTGTAGACGACGAGCCCCAAACTGGTTTGGGGCGTCCTACCCGCCTGAATCGGGCAGTAGCGCTCCCCGGTCGGAGGCAGGAGCCTCCCCGAACCGGTTTGGGGAGGCTTGTGGACCGCGATCCGTCGGGCGCAAGCAGCCTCGCACCCGTTATCCGGCGTACAACCGTTCCAGCGGGGCGCCGAGCAGTACGCCGGCCAGTGCGCCGACGAGCATGAACGGCCCGAACGGGACCATCTGTTTGCGGGTCATGATCCGGGCCGCGATCAGTACGATCCCGACGATCGCGCCGAGGAAGAACCCGCCGTACAGCCCGGACACGAACTCGCCCCAGCCGAGCCAGCCGAGTGCGATCCCGAGCAGGCCCGACAACCGCACGTCACCGAACCCGACGCCGCGCGGGAACGCGAACCACAGCACGTAGAACACCGCGAACCCGATCGCCCCGGCGATCGCCGCCCGCCGCAACGAGCCCCACTCCCCCGTCGCCAGCGCCGCGGCCACCAGCCCGGCCGCGACCACGAAGTATGTCGGCCAGATGATCACCGACGGCAGGAACCGGGTGCGCGCGTCGATGTACCCGAGCACCGAGCCGGCCACCACGAGCACCAGCCACGCGGGCAGCACGGCGTCCAGACCGAGCACCCAGCCAAGGATGCCGCCGGCCACAGCCGCGAGCCCGCCGCACCAGTACGCCGCCCGTCGGCCGGCCAGCGACGCGTACGAGACCTTGGTCTCGCCTTCCTCGAGCTCCGGCTCGGGGATGCTGCGCATCAGCCAAGGACCGAGCACGGACGCGACAGCACCGCAGGCGACCACGCCGATTCCCGCAGCGAGCAACGCGTTGTCAGCCGGCACGATCCACGACCCTAGACGACTACTTGCGGACGCCTGCGGCCGCCCGCCGGGCCAGCACGCGCGCGAGCACGATCGCCCCGCCGACCAGCAGCAGCACGAGTCCGGCGAGCACCGCGACCGTGCTCCAGAACCCTTCGTTCTTGGTGACGTACGTGATCCGCTGGTACTCGTCGTCGTTGGCCGCCTGGGCGAACGTGAAGTCGTCGGTGATCTTGCCCGGCTCGCGGTACGTCGCCGTGTACGCGGTCAGGAAGTCGGTCGGCTTGGGCAGCATGTCGGTGTCGACCCGGCCGGCGAAGAGCAGTTCCGGAGTCACGTCGGCATCCGGCACCTTCGTGGCATCGACCCGGTGCTCCGCCGCGACGTACACCGTGACGGTCTGGGTCGTGGTCGCACCCTTGCTGAGCCGCATCGGGTAGACGATCCGGTCCGACGCGAACGTCAGCCGCAGCGGCGGTGTCGCACCGGACAGACTCTCGCCGTCCTTCCTCGGCGCGAGCTTCACCGCGACGATCTCCCACTTCTCGGTCAGGTACGGCGTGAGGTTCGCGGCCAGCGTCGACGGTACGACGTACCCGTTCGTGCGCAGCCAGTCCGTGACCGCCGTACCGCTGGAGCCCCCGAGCCGCGTGACCGCGAACGGGCCGAGCGTCATCTGCTCCTTCACGCTCACCCCGGCTCCCGGCGCCGGGGCGCCGGCCGAGTCACCCCGGCCGCGGCCCAGGCCGAGATCGCGGAACGGCCAGTACGTCTTCTTCACCACGCGCTTCGGCTTCGACAGCTGGTCGAGCCGGTAGAACAAGTCGTTGTCGTCGCCGAGGTCGACCTTCGCGGCCGACGGGACCGGCATGATCCAGGCCGCCTTCTTCGACGCGCCGCGGACCGACATCGAGAGCGTGATCTGCTCGGTGCCCCCGGCGTACTGGACCAGCGCGTTCTCGCCGTACACGCGGGCCTTCGACTGTCCGTCCGGCAGGTAGCCGCCGCACGCACACGCCCACGCGGGCGTCACCCCGGCCGCGACGAGTCCGGCAGCCAGCACACCCGCGATCACACGCCAAAGCTTCACGGGCCGAACACTAGCTAGCCAAGGGTGTACGGCGTGTGGAAGAAGTTCGTCGGGTCGTACTTCTTCTTCGCGGCCTGCAGCTTGGCGGCGCTCCCGCCGTAGTACGAGCTGACCGCCCGTCCGGCCTCGACGTAGTTCACGTAACCGCCGGCCGACGCCGACCCGACCGCTCTGTGACCGTTCGAGATGAAGGTCTGCGCACTCTTGCCCTGCGCCGAGGAGTACCACTGGATCACGCCCAGCGCGCCACGCCACGGCCACGACGAGCCTCCGGCCGGCTCCTTCGCGGCCTGTCCGCCGAGCGGGTCGAGAATCGCCGACGCCGGTGTCCCGGCGCGCGCGGCGGCCTTCACCGCACCGAGCAGCACGAGGATCGTCGCCGAGTCCATCGGCCCCTCGAGTACGTCGGAACCGGCGAGGAAACCCTGGCGCGGGCTCGTCGTACCGCCCCCGAGATACTTGACGGCCTCCAGGTGCGACTTCACCGAGAGAGTCCGCGCCGACGCCTTCGCGCCGACGAACCCCTCCAGCTGGGCCGCCGCCGCGGTCGCGTCGCCGGTCGTGGAGACGCCGAGCACCCGGATCGACAACGTTCCGTTGCTCGCGGCATCGATGTGCAGGTTGCCCCAGACCGTGGTGGGCGCACTCCGGGCGAACTGCTGCCAGCCGCGCACGACAGCCGGCGCCTGCGACTCCGGCCAGGTCAGCCGGAAGAAGCCCAGCTTGGTCGCCGGGATCGTCGCGAACTGGAACGACGTGACCACGCCGAGGTTGCCGCCGCCACTCCCCCGCAGCGCGGCGAACAGGTCCGACTCGGAGGTCGCGCTGACGTTGTGGGCCTTGCCGTCCGCGGTGATCACGCCCATCGACACGACGCGGTCGCAGGTGAGGCCGTAGGTCCTCGTGTGGATCCCCATCCCGCCGCCGAGCGTCAGGCCGGCAACGCCGACCGTCGGGCAGGTGCCGGTCGGCAGCGAGCGGCCGTAGCGGTCGAGGAAGGCGTGTACGTCGTACAGGCGGGCCCCGGCGCCGACGGTGAGTACGCCGTTCGCGTAGCTCATGCCCTTGAGCGCGCCGATGTCGAGTTGGAGGCCGTTCGCGATCGTCGACGCGCCGACGTACGAGTGGCCTCCGCTCTTCGGGACGAGCACGAGTTTGTTGGTGCGGGCGAAGTTGATCGCCTTCTGCACGTCGGCGGGGTTGGCGGCCTTCACCACGGCGGTCGGGCGGACGCTATCCCAGCGTGGGTTGAAGAGCTGGTGCGCGGCGGCGTACCCGGAGGTCGAGGGCAGGTAGACGCGGCCCGTGAGGGAACGCGCGAAGGTGTTCCAGTTCGGCGCGGTCGAGGTCAGCGTGGGTGCTGAGGTGCTCGGGGTGCTGCTCGGCGTCGTCGTGGGGACGGTCGTGCTGGGAGGCGGCGTCGTCGAGCTTGGTGCCGTTGCACTCGGAGTCGGGCTCGCTGTACTGCCGGCGTCCTTCGAGTCACTGCAGCCGGCCAGGGTGACAGCGACGCCGGCTATCAGAACGGTACGACGGTCAAGCAGGCTCACGATCCCCGAGCTCCTCACGCGCAGCAGCCCTCATGGCCGCCAGAGGAGCCGGCGACCTACCCGTCATCATCTCCACCTGGAGGGTCGCCTGATGCACGAGCAGGTCAAGTCCGTTCAACAGCTCTGTACCGATCCGGTGCGCCGCGATCGCGAGCCGGGTCGGCCACGGGTGGTACGCCACGTCGAACACCACGGGCGCGACGGCCGCGAAGTGCTCGGCCCACGGGTCGACCGCGCCACCGGGCAGCGTCGAAATGCACAGGTCGAAGCCGCCGATCTGCTCGACCTGCGAGAAGTCCGCGACCGACGTCCGGAGTCCCAGCTTCGCGGCCAGATCCAGCAACCGCTCGGCCTTCGACATGTCCCGCACGACGACGGTGACCTCGCTGACCCGCAGCCCGCGCAGCGCGGCGAGTGTCGACGCGGCGGTCGCGCCACCGCCGAGGACGACAGCGGAGTCGGCGGCGGTGATGCCTCGCTCGGCGAACGCGTTCACCAGCCCGGGTACGTCGGTGTTGTGCGCCGACCGGAATCCGTCCGGCTCGAACAGCATCGTGTTCGCCGCGCCGATCAGCTCCGCGACCGGATCGACCGTGTCGACCAGGTCGAGCGCGACTCGCTTCAGCGGCATGGTCAGCGACAGCCCGCGGACGTCGTCACCCAGCGACGCCACGAATCCGCGGAGCTCGTCCTCCTCGACCTCGAAAGCGTCGTACCCCCAGTCCAGCCCGAGCGCGGCGTACGCGGCCCGGTGCATGGCCGGCGACAACGAGTGCGCAATCGGCGAACCGAGAACGGCACACCGGGTCATGGTCAGCAACGTCCCTTGTGGGCCTGGCACCAGGTCTGCAGCTTCTTGACGTTGGCCTGGTGCTCCTCGGCCGAGCTCGCGAACGCGGTCTCGCCGGTGTCCAGGTTGACCAGCGTGAAGTACAGCCAGGAGCCCTGCGCCGGGTTGATCGCCGCCCGCAGCTCGTCGCGCGTCGGGGAGTTGATAGGCGTCGGCGGCAGGCCCTTGTACTTGTAGGTGTTGTACGGCGACGTGCTCTCGCGCTGCTCGGGCGTGGTGAAGACGCCGCCGTCCTTGCCGACCACGTAGTGAATCGTGGAGTCCATCTGCAGCCGCATCCCGGCCGCGAGCCGGTTGTAGATCACCCGCGCGACCTTGGCGTAGTCCTGCGACCGGTTCGTCTCCGCGCCGATGATGCTGGCCACGATGACCGCCTGGTACGGGTCCAGCTTCTTGTTCGTCGCGGACTTCACCAGGTCCAGCGACGCGGCGGTCTGCGCGTAGTTCGCGGTCATCAGCTTGAGCATCGTGTACGCGTTCGCGTTCTTCGGCACGTCGTACGTCCCCGGGAACAGGAAGCCCTCGGCGTTGTTGTGCGCGTACGGCGGGAGACCGAGCGAGGCCGGCTTGCCGAGTGCCGTGGCCGCGGCGCCGGCCGGCAGCTTCATCTTCGAGCCCTGCAGGATCAGCGCGACCTCGGCCTTGGTCTTGCCGGCCGGGACGCTGATCCGGGCCACCCGGACCGACTCGGCGGTGTTCAGCATCAGGTCGAGAGCGGCCTTGGCCGACATGTGCTTGCGCAGCGTATAGGTGGCCGCCTGGATCTGGAGCGACCGCGGATCGTCGCGGGCCACGCGCTCGAAGGCGCGGGCGCTCTTCACGACTTCCTTCTTCTCCAGGGTGTCCGCGATCGACGCGGTCGCCTGGCCCTTGGTGATCTCGACGACCACGGTGCCGGTGCCCGCGCCCTCGTAGTCAGGAGCGGAGAAGAGTCCCTCGAGCGCCTCCTTGCCCTTGCCGAAGCCGACCACGGCGCCGGCCACCAGGGCGCCGACGACGAGCAGCGAGATCAGGCCGGCGAAGCAGCCGAAGGCGCGCCGGCCGCGGGCGCGGCGGCGGTTGGCCCGGCGCTCGACCCGCGTCTCCGGACGCAGCCCGAGGCCGGTGCCCAGATCGTCGTCGCGCTGGTCCTCGCCCTCGTTGAGCTGTTGTTCCACCGATGGTCCGTTCACAGGGGCCTCCCGGGTGGGTTGCCGGTCTCGCGCTCGAGGTCGAGCGCATGTTGCAGAATCACGACGGCCGCGGCCTGGTCGACCACTGCCCGCCGCTTGGAGCCCTTCTTTCCCCGTTCCCGCAGCATCCGTTCGGCGGTGACCGTGGTGAACCGCTCGTCCACCAGCCGCACCGTCGTCCCCGAGTTCTTCACCAGTACCTTGTCCCGCACCTGCTCCGCCGTTTCCCGGATCTTCACCGCGGCCGGTCCCTCGCCCCCGGACAAGGAGCGCGGCAGCCCGATCACGACCTCGAACGCCTCCAGTTCGGCGGCGAGTGCCGCGATCCTATCCAGATCGCCAGGCCCACGCCGGACGGTTTCCACAGGCGTGGCCAGGATTCCGTGCGGATCGCTGCTCGCGACGCCGATCCGGGCGTCGCCGATATCGAGCGCGATCCGCACGCCCGTCCTCATCGCCGGCTCATCTAGCCGGTGACCTGGTGGCCGATCGCGTGCTCGACAGCGCTCAGGGCGTCGTCGGCACCGGCCGCTTCCGTGCCGCCACCCTGCGCGACATCGTCCTTGCCGCCGCCACGGCCACCGAGCTTCTCGGCCGCGATCCGGACCAGGTCGCCGGCCTTCAGCCGCCACTCACGAGCCATGTCGTTCAGTGCGATCACCACGCCGGGCTTGCCGTCGTTCACGCTCAGCACGGCGACCACGGCCGGCTTGTCGTTCGCCATCCGGCCGCGAACGTCCAGCGCCAGCTTGCGCAGGTCGCCGCCGTTCACGCCGTCGGGTGCGCGGTGGCCGACGTACTGGACGCCGAAGACGTCCTTCGGGTCCTTCGCCAGTTCGGCCGCGGCCTCGAGCACCTGCGCGGCGCGCATCCGCTCGAGTTCCTTCTCGGCCGCCCGCAGCCGCTCGGCCAGGTCGGCGACCTTGGCGGGCAGCTCCTCCGGACGGGCCTTCAGGTTCTCGCTGAGCAGCCGGACCAGTGCCCGCTCGCGGCCGAGGTAGTGCAACGCCTCCATGCCGACGAACGCCTCGATCCGCCGGACCCCGGCGCCGACCGACGACTCACCGGTGACGGTGACCGCGCCGACCTGCGACGAGTGCTTCACGTGCGTGCCACCGCAGAGCTCGCGCGACCACGGGCCACCGATCTCGACCACGCGGACCTGCTCGTCGTACGTCT
The DNA here is from genome assembly GCF_004216905.1 of Kribbella sp. VKM Ac-2569. Lineage (GTDB taxonomy): Bacteria > Actinomycetota > Actinomycetes > Propionibacteriales > Kribbellaceae > Kribbella. The sequence goes on along the minus strand of NZ_SGXJ01000007.1, from coordinate 245,889 downwards.
CACCGAACAGCGCCAGCGCGCCCCAGTCCCGGGCCTCCGGCAGCGTCATGTACTGCGCCGACACCGGGAGGTCCTTGCGTACGGCGAGGTTCGCGACCTCCTCGATCTCGGACCGGGTCGCCGGGTCCAGTGCCGACGACCACGCGAAGTCGAGCCGCAGGTAACCGGGCTTGTTGTACGAACCGCTCTGCAACGCGTTCGGGCCGAGCACCTGGCGCAGCGCGGCGTGCACGACGTGCGTGCCGGAGTGCGCCTGGCAGGCCGAGACCCGCCACTCGTGGTCGACCGCGGCGTGCACGTCCTCGCCGGGACGCAGTACGCCCTCGACAACCTCGACCTTGTGCACGATCAGGCCCTTGACCGGGCGCTGCACGTCGAGCACCTTCAGCTTCAGGCCGTCGCCGAGGATCAGGCCCTCGTCCGCGATCTGGCCGCCGGACTCGGCGTAGAACGGGGTCTTCTCGAGCACGACCTCGACGGTCTCGCCCTGCTCGGCGAACGGCGCGACCGCGCCCTCGCGGAGCAGGCCCCGGACCTGGGAGTCGCTGGAGAGCTCCTGGTACCCGGTGAACTCGGTGACGCCCTTCTCCCGCAGCTCCCGGTACCCCGAGGTGTCCGCGTGACCGGCCTTCTTGGCGCGCGCGTCGGCCTTGGCCCGCTCGCGCTGCTCCTTCATCAGCGAGCGGAAGCCCCCGGTGTCGACGTTCAGGCCCTGCTCGGCCGCCATCTCGACTGTCAGGTCGATCGGGAAGCCGTACGTGTCGTGCAGCTGGAACGCCTTCGCGCCCTCGAGCTGGTGCGCGCCGCTCGCCTTGGTGTCGCGCACCGCCACGTCGAAGATCGTCGTACCGGCCGTGAGAGTACGGCGGAACGCCTCCTCCTCGGCGTACGCGACCTGGCTGATCCGGCCGAAGTCGGTGACCAGCTCCGGGTACGACTTCTTCATCTGCTCAAGGCTCACCGGGAGCAGCTCGACCAGGCTCGGGTCCTCGTAGCCGAGGAGACGCATCGAGCGGATCGCCCGGCGCAGCAGGCGGCGCAGCACGTAGCCGCCCTGCTCGTTGCCCGGCGTGACGCCGTCACCGATCAGCATCAGCGCGCTGCGCACGTGGTCCGCGACGACCCGGAACCGGACGTCGTCCTCGTGCTCCGCGCCGTACTTGCGGCCGGTCAGCTCGGTCGCCTTCTCGATCACCGGGTAGATCTCGTCGATCTCGTACATGTTGTCGACGCCCTGCAGCAGGTACGCGACCCGCTCGAGGCCGAGACCGGTGTCGATGTTCTTCTTCGGCAGCTCGCCGAGGATCGGGTAGCCCTCCTTGCCGCCACCCTCACCGCGGATGTTCTGCATGAAGACCAGGTTCCAGAACTCCAGGTAGCGGTCGCCCGCCTCCCAGTCCCGGTCCGCGCCGAACTCCGGGCCGCGGTCGATCAGGATCTCCGAGCACGGGCCGCACGGACCCGGGATGCCCATCGACCAGAAGTTGTCCTTCATACCGAGCCGGACGATCCGGTCGTCGGGCAGCCCGGCGACCCGCTTCCAGATGTCGATCGCCTCGTCGTCCTCGTAGTACACCGAGGCGTAGAGGACGGACTCGTCGAAGCCGTAGCCGCCCTCGTTCTGCGGCTTGGTGACCAGCTCCCAGGCGAACTTGACGGCGTCTTCCTTGAAGTAGTCGCCGAACGAGAAGTTGCCGTTCATCTGGAAGAAGGTGCCGTGCCGGGTGGTCTTGCCGACCTCCTCGATGTCGAGGGTCCGGACGCACTTCTGCACGCTGGTCGCGCGCGGGTACGGCGGGGTCTGCTGGCCGACGAAGTACGGCACGAACTGGGCCATGCCGGCGACGTTGAACAGCAGGTTCGGGTCCGGCGACGGCAGCGGCGCGCTCGGCACCACGGTGTGGCCCCGGTCCTCGAAGTACTGCAGGAACCGCCGCCTGATCTCACTGGTTTCCATGGGTGTTACCGGTAGTCCTCACGCTGTGTCGAATCAGTCTGGGATGCGTTCTCGATGCCCAGCGCGTCGCGCAGCTCGGTCTCCCGCTCGGCCATGCCCTCGCGGACCTGGTCGCCGAAGTGCCGGACCGCGGCGGCCAGCTTGGCCGCGGACTCCTGCATGCCCTCCGGAGCGAGGATCTGGGCCCGCTTCTTCAGCCGGGTCACGGCGTACACGCCGACGGCGATCCCGACGATCAGCCAGAAGATCCGCTTCACCGCTTCCGCGCCTTCCGCTCGGCCTTCATCTCTTCCTTGACGCGCCGCGACACGTCCTTGCGCTGCTGCTCACCGAGTGCCCGGCGGACGCCGTAGGTGAACGCGGCCGCCTTCACCAGCGGGCCGCCGGCGGTGGCCGAGAACAACGACATCAGCGCGGCCGCGTTCGTGGTCACGGTGGTCGCGTTGTCGGTGATCGTGTCCACCTTCGCCAGCTGGGCGTTCGTGGTCGCCACCGTGGTGGTCACCTCGCCGAGCAGCGGGACACTGGAGTCGGAGACGCCCTTCACCATGATCCGGGTCTCGTCGAACACCTTGCCGAGCTTCAGGATCGGATAGGCCAGCAGGCCCACCAGGATGAGCAGCGCGCAGGCGGCTATCAGCCCCGCGACTTCACCGACGCTCATGGAAACGATCCACCTTCCGTAGCGACCTCATGCGACCTGTCGCGAACTCTGTGCGACTTTGTGGACCGCCCGACCTTATCGCGCGCCCCTGTAGCACTCCGCTCCAGGACACCATCCCTCACATCACAGTCCCTCACCAAACCGCGTCGCGAGGGTCAGGAGTTGCCTCGTTCGCAGGCGATTCCGTCGCCGTTACGGTCGAGCTGCGGGGTGTAGCCGGGATCGCCGCGGTAGAGCGGCGCCTTCCCTGCGGCCCGGACCTCGTCGCAGTTGTTGTAGACGGCCGCGGGCGTGGTGGTGGGCGTGGTGCTGGGCGTGGCCGACGGTACGGCGGTGCTCGCGGTGGGCGTCGGCGTACTGGGTGCCGGGGTGGTCGGGGCCGGCGTGGTGGTCGTCGGTGTGGTCGGTGTGGTGGTCGTCGGTGGTGTCGGAGTCGTTGTCGTCGGCGGCGTCGGCGTGGGCGTCGACGGGATGCTTGTTGAGGGGGTGCTGCCGGGTGGGGTGCCCGTCGTGGGGTCCGCGGTGGTCGGGTTGTTCGTGCCCGGGCCGATCAGTGGCCCGTTGGACGTGGAGCCTGCGCTGGTCTGCGGTGCGAGCGGGTTCAGCGGCTTTCCGACCGGGAGCGACGGGCGCGTGCTCGATCGCGTCGTACCTTCCGTCCGATCGATCGTCGGACCGGACGAACTGGCGGCCTGCGGTGCCTTGGCCGTCTCCGACTGCTGGGACCTGAACGGGAACAGGAACACCGCTCCGGCCAGCACCGCTACTGCTGCCGCGCCCGCGCCGAGCTTGAGCACCGGTGGACGCTTACGTACATGCCGAGGATGGGGCTGCCTCACAACAAATTACCTTTCGCCCCCAGGCCGAGAGGCAGTTTAGCGACTCGAACGCTTCAATCGAAGCTCACGGTGAGTGCCTGTACGGATCCGTCCGGCGCCCAGCGCAGCTCCATCGAGCCGGTTCCACCACCTGACCAGCGGAAACGCGCTTGTTCGTCGCCGTCCTCGAGCAGTGTCATGGTCTCGGCCGGCGGATTCTCCCGGTACGCCGCAGCGATCGCCGGCCGCCCTTCGAACGGCCCGACCGGGACACCGACGAACCGCATCGTCGCGTCCAGCGCGAACCGCTCGGCGAACGTGTCCCAGTCGCCCGTCGTCACCGCCAGGTTGAAGGCGTCGACGTGGTCCGCCGTACGACTCACTTGCGGTCCCGGAGGATCTTGCGGATGGCGGCGACGCGGTCGGCGTACGCCGCTTCCCCGCCGCGGCGGGTGGGCTTGTAGTAGTCGGTGCCGTCGATCACGTCCGGGGCGTACTGCTGCGGGAGTACGCCGCGCGGGTCGTCGTGGGAGTACTGGTACGACGACCCGTGACCGATCTTCTTCGCGCCGGCGTAGTGCGCGTCCCGCAGATGCGGCGGGACCGGGCCGACCTTGCCCGCCTTCACATCCGCGATCGCCGCGTCGACGGCCATGATCACCGCGTTGGACTTCGGCGCGAGCGCGAGCGCGACGACCGCCTGGGCGAGGTTGATCCGCGCCTCCGGCATCCCGATCAACTGCACCGCCTCGGCGGCCGCGATCGCGACGCCGAGCGCGGTCGGGTCGCCCATACCGATGTCCTCACTGGCCGAGATCACCAGCCGGCGCGCGATGAACCGCGGGTCCTCCCCCGCCTCGACCATCCGGGCCAGGTAGTGCATCGCCGCGTCCACGTCCGACCCACGGATCGACTTGATCATCGCGGAGGTGACGTCGTAGTGCTGATCCCCGGCCCGGTCGTACCGCACCGCAGCCCGATCGACCGCCGTCTCCAACGTCACCAAATCAATCACCGCCCCACCCACCTCGGCCTGGTCGGTCGGGTCAGGTTCGGTGGCTTGCTGGTACTTGAGGGCTTGGTCGTGCTTGGCGCGGGCTCCGCCGGCGGCAGCTTCCAGGTAGGTGAGGGCCCGGCGGGCGTCTCCGCCGGCCATCCGGAGCAGGTGATCCCGCGCGTCCGCGGCCAGCTCGAACTCGCCGTTCAACCCGCGCTCGTCGGCCAGCGCCCGGTCCAGCAGAAGCGCGATGTCGTCGTCGGTCAGCGACTCCAGCGTCAGCAGCAGACTGCGAGAAAGAAGTGGTGAGATGACCGAGAAGAACGGGTTCTCCGTGGTCGCGGCGACCAGGGTCACCCAGCGATTCTCGACACCCGGCAGGAGCGCGTCCTGCTGGGCCTTCGTGAACCGGTGGACCTCGTCGATGAACAGCACCGTCTCGACCGCACCGGTCCCGCGAGACAGATCCCGGCGCGCGCCGTCGATCACCTGCCGTACGTCCTTCACACCGGCGGTGACCGCCGACAGCTCCACGAACTTCCGGTTGGTCTGGTGCGAGACGACCGCCGCGATCGTCGTCTTGCCCGTCCCCGGAGGTCCCCAGAGCAGCAGCGACATCGGCTGGTCGCCCTCCACCAGCCGACGCAACGGCGAGCCGGGCGCCAGCAGGTGCTGCTGGCCTACCAGCTCGTCCAGACTGCGCGGCCGCATCCGCACCGCCAGCGGAGCCGCGGTGTGGTCCGCATCCGCCAAACTCCCACCACCACGGGCCGGCGCCGGCGCCCCCGGAAGATCGAACAACCCATCACTCACCCCAGCAGCCTATCCACCCCCACCGACATCCCGTCTTTGAGAACCCATCAACCGTTTCAACCCTCGCGAAACGGTTGGTGGGTTCTCAAAGACGGTGGGAGTTCGTCAGCGGCCGTGGTCGGGGCGGCGGGTGGTGGCGTTGCGGATGGCGCGGGTGTCGCGGCGGGTGGCGGGGGTGGGGGTGTCCAGGGAGTCGGCGATGCCCTTGCGGACCGACCGGAGTTGGGCCTGGGCGGGGTCCAGCCGGGTCGCGACCGCGTGATCGTGCTCTCGCCACGCGTCGCGAGTCTCCTTGAAGAGCACCGCGGTAGCGGGGGTCTTCATCAGCAGGTCGGCCCACAACGGCGCACCGGTGAGCTCCACACCCGCGCTGTACGCGAAGTACATCGAGGTGATCCTCGCCTGCCGGGCAATCAGCGGGCGCCGGCTGACCGGTGCCTCCTGGCGCCTGGCGAGATGGAGCCGGTCGTCCATCAGTTGCTGACCTTGCCGGACCAGGTCGTCGGCCGCGGCCCGCAGCGGTTCGCTCACCCGGATCTGCGCGCCCTCCGCGATCACGTCCCGCAGAACGCTCGCCCGCGCCAGCCGGGTCAGCGACTGCGCGAGCCATTCGTCCTCCCGGTCGGGCAGGTCCACACGCCCGCCGTACGCGCTCTCGAAGCTCTTCCGGAGGTCCGCGATGCTCGTCGTCGGCATCGTCCGGCCGTCCATCGCGGCCCGGTTCACGGCTTGAGCGGATGCCTCCTCGAGGCTCAGCCCCCAGTGGTTCTCCGGGTCGAGCGCCAGATCGGACGCCGCCACCAGGATCTGCTCGGCGTCCGTTCCCTCCGGATCCAGGCGTACGTCGTCCAGCTCGAGCTTGCGCCACCAATGCGCCAGCCGGTCCGCCGTACGCCGTTCCTTGTCAGGCGCACCCGCCGGAAACGACTGCTCGTACCGGTCGATGGCGAGCAGCGCCTCGGCAGCGAACAGATCCACGACCTGCTGCGCCGCGACGAGCTCGTCCCGGCTCGGCTCCTGCCGTTCGGACCGCGGGCTCATTGTCTGCCGTCCAGCTCGGCCTGGACGCGGTCGACGGCTTCCGCGCGGCGCCGGAGCCGGTCGAACCGCTCGGACTTCTCCGGGTCGGCCGGCTGGTAGTCGGCGTCGTCTGCGGCCTCGGCCGGGATGTACCACCAGCGGTCGGCGTACCAGGTCGGGCCGACCTCCATCCCGGCGAGCATCGGCGTCGCCTCTCCGGAGTCCAGCAACTCACGCATGCGCGCTTGTGACAGCTTGTCGTCCGTCATCTCACCGACTGTAGGCCGCCGAGGGGCGAACACGAGGTGCCATGTGCCGCTGCGCCGGAGCAGCACGATCGTCGGGATCTGCAGTACGACGATCGTCAGGACGGTGATGACCGGGTCGGTGGCCGGTACGACGGAGATGGGCAACGTGTACGCCAGGACGATCCGCACGACCCCGTCGATGATCGTCGCGATCCCCCAGAACACGGTGATCCACTTCCACGCGTGCCGGAACCGCGCGTTCGTCGCCCACAGCTGCTCCATCACGCGCGCCCGCCGGGGCATCATCGCGAGCGTGACCGTGTAGCAGAGCGGCTGTGGATGCCGCAGTGACCACAAGGTGATGCCTGCGAACGGCAGACTGATCCACGCGTTACGAACAAGCAGCACCCGCGCGTCCCCTCCGAGTACGGCGACGGCCGCGCTACCCAGCATGCTCAGCACGACGGCCATCCCGATCAGGTCCGTACGGCGGGTGCGCACCAGGGAGACCGCCGAGCTGATCAGGCCCGGGACGATGCCGACGAGCAGGGCGGTCAGGTCACTCGCACCGAGAGCCCGCAGCCCGTAGAAGAGCGCGAGCGGAACACCGACGTCGACGACGAGAAGCCACGGTCCTTTATGGGTGCTGGACATGCGCCGAGATTCGCCGATCCAGCCGCCGACGGGCATCGGGCCGACGGCTGTTCGCACCTAGACCAAAGTCGGAGTCAGAACCGGAACCGCACGATGCGCGTGGATCGTCTGAAGCCCGGAATGACGTTCATCAGGCGGTACAAGCGACGTACGGTCGGGGGCGCCTTGCTCATCAGCACCGGTGCGTCGTTCATCGGTGCCTCGTCGACGTACACGAGCCGCGGGTGCCAGTCGGCCAGGGCGGCCGGGTCGTCGAAGCCGGACCGGAACAGCGCGTTGTACCTGCGCCCGACGGGATCCCATTTCGAGGTGCGCCAGGCCCCGACCGACACCGTGTCGACCTGGATCTGACCGGTGGGAAACGCGTCGACGACACTGGTCAGCAGTCGATGGACCTCGGTCTCGGTGAGATACGGCAGCAGTCCCTCGGCGATCATCAGCACCGGACGGCCGCGCGGGACGCGTTCCAGCCAGGTCAGGTCGGTGACGCTGGAGTCGATCAAGACCGATCTGGCTGGTCCCGAACCTGCGGCTGTCGTACGCCGGGTCGAGGCGGCGCATCGCCAACTCGGCGTACTCGTCGCCGAGGATCGGGTCCGTCAGCCGGTTGTCCAGCGCCTTGGCCCGCAGGACCGGGGTGAGGGTCCGCTGTACTCCGACGAGATCACCGTCTTGCACACCAACGACGGTACTCCCGCTTCCACCCCGGCCGGCTACTTCTTCTGGTCCTCGTCGGCCTCGTCGTCCGCGTCCCGCAGTTCCTCAGGCAGGTCATCAGCCTCGTCGTCAGAGTCGTCGTCGGCGTCCCGGAGTTCCTCGGGCAGGTCGTCGTCGTCGAAGTCCTCGGCGAGGATCTCCTCGGGCTCGGAGAACGACTCGGGCTTGATCGCGTTCCGCAGGCGGCCGAGGATCCGGTCCGCCTCGGTGCCGAACGGGTTGTCGTTGACCAGGTACGTCCAGGTCGCGGTCGGCCGCGGGATCCCGCTGGTCTCCTCGTTCAGCCCGTCGGAGGTGATCTCCGCGTCCACGAACGTCTCGGCCGCGTCCTTCCAGGAGTCCTCGATGAGCGTGTCGAACGACGCGATCGCCGACTTGTTGAACTCGTCGATCGGCTTCAGGTGCACGATCCCGCCGGCCAGCGACCGCAGGTGGATGCCCTCCCGCAGGTCCGCCAGGTACGCCAGGTGATCGGTCCAGCGCCGGTCCAAATGCCGCAGCGCGATCCGCCGCGCCGCAGCCTTCACCACGTCCTCGCCGACCTCGTCGATCAGTTCGTCGTACCGCTCCTTGGCGCGCTCGGCGAGCTCGTCCGCGGCCAGGTCCTCGGTCAGCACCTTCTCGCGGGTCTCGAGCAGGATCGCCCGCTGCTGTCCCGTCAGCCGGTTGTACTGCCACGTCGTACGGTGCAGCTCCGCGTTCGCGCCGTCCGCGACCCGCTGGGCGTGCTCGAGCATGCCGACCGACTTGCGGTCCGTGAGCCGGCCGGTGTCGTCCGGGTGCGGGCGAAGGCCGGACGAGACGGAGTACCGCGTGACGAGCTCGTCGGCGAGGCTGGCGAAGAACAGCGAGCCGCCCGGGTCACCCTGTCGTCCCGCGCGACCGCGCAGCTGGTCGTCCAGCCGCCGCGACGCGTGCAGACCGGTGCCGACGACGTACAGGCCGCCGAGTTCTAGGGCCTTGTCCTTGTCGTGGGTCTCGTCCTTGCCGCCCAGCCGGATGTCGGTACCGCGGCCGGCCATCTGCGTCGACACGGTCACCGTCCCCGGCACACCGGCCTCCGCGATGATCGCCGCCTCCTCGGCGTCGTTCTTCGCGTTCAGTACGACGTGCTCGATCTCGGCCGCCTCGAGCTTGTCGCTGAGCTGCTCGGACTCCTCGACGCTGTGCGTGCCGATCAGGATCGGCCGCCCGGTCTCGTGCACCTCGCCGATGTGCTTGACCAGCGCGTCGTTCTTCTGGTCGACGGTCAGGTACAGCCGGTCCTGGTCGTCCTTGCGGATGTTCGGCTTGTTCGGCGGTACGACGGCGACGTCGACCTCGTAGAACTCCTGGAGCGACTCGCCCACGACGACCGCCGTACCGGTCATGCCGCACAGCGACTTGTACTGCTTGATCAGCGCCTGCACGGTGATGCTGTCGAGCACCTCGCCGGAGTCGCTGACCGGCACGGCCTCCTTCGCCTCGACCGCAGCCTGCAGACCGTCCGGCCAGCGCTGCAGCTTGGCGATCCGGCCGCGGTTGTTGTTGATCAGGCTGACCTTGCCGTCCCGGACCAGGTAGTCGACGTCCCTGCGCAGCAGCACCTCGGCGTGCAGCGCGACGTTGATCTGGGTCAGGGTGTCGAGGTTCTCGTCGTCGTACAGGTTGGCGTCCTCGCCGAGCGCCTTCTCGACCTTGTCCGTGCCGCGATCCGTCAGCGCGACCGTCCGGCCGTCGCCGTCGATCTCGTAGTCGACTCCCGCGCGTAGCGTCCGGACGAGCTGTACGACGTCGTCGTCGAGCGCCTCGTTCCGGGTCGCGCCGGCCAGCACCATCGGGACGCGGGCCTCGTCGATCAGCACCGAGTCGGCCTCGTCCACGAGCGCCACGTCCGGCTCGACGGTGACCCGGTCCGCGACGTCGGTGACCAGGCGATCCCGCAGTACGTCGAAACCGATCTCGCTGACCGGGACGTAGCAGACCTCCGCCTGGTACGCCTCGCGGCGCTCCTCCGGCGTGGACGCCTGGCCGACGTGCGACACGGTGACGCCGAGCAGCTCGTACACCGGGCCCATCCACTCGGCGTCGCGCTTGGCCAGGTAGTCGTTGACCGCCAGGACGTGCACCTTGCGGCCGCCCACGGCGTACCCGGCGGCGGCGATCGCGCCGGCGAGCGTCTTGCCCTCACCGGTCGCCATCTCGACGACCCGGCCCTGCAGCATCGCCAGCGCGCCGACGACCTGGCCGTCGAACGCACGCTCGCCGATCGCGCGGTTCCCCGCGTCGCGGGCCAGCGCGAGGAACTCGATCTGCTCGTCCTCGTGCAGCCCGCCGGTGGTGCGCAGTTCCGCGACCGCCTCGGTGAGCTCTTCGTCGGTCAGGGAGAGGACCGATTCCTCCGCCTCGCCGACCAGCTGGGTGAGCCGTTCGTACGGGCCGAGATCGATCGAGCCGGGGCGCTGCAGCAGCCGGCGGAAGCGAGAAGCGATTTTCAGGGCCATGATGACGGCAACGTACAGCCTCGACCGGTCGTTCCGCGCGCCGACCCGGACGCCCACGCAGGCATAACCCGGCGACAGGGGTCCTCCACAGGCGAAAACGGTGGGTTGTGCCTGCGTGCAGGTCCCTACGCGCCGCTCAGCCGCCACTCATACGGCGTCGTGGTGGTCACCGCGTACAGGCCGAGTTTCTCGAGGATGGGGCGGGAGTCATCGGACGCGTCGACGCGGAGGAACTCGTAGCCGCGCTCCTTCGCGAGGCGGGCGCGATGGGCGAGCAGTGCGCTGTAGATGCCCTGCCTCCGCCACTCGGGCAGCGTTCCGCCGCCCCACAGGCTCGCGAACCCGGTGCCCGGATGGAACCGGATCCAGGCGGCCGACACGGCCGGGCCGTCCGGGCCCTTCAGCGCGTCCTCGACCAGGAACACCGACAACCGGTCCGGGAACATCCGCGCCTCCCCCGCGAGCCGCTCGACGATCCGTTCCACGCCGTTGTGCCACAGGGTGTCGGTGAGTACGCCGATCCGGTGGTAGTCGTCCGGCCCGTCGGCCTCCCGCAGCCGTACCTTCGACGGCAGCGCGGACGGCCGCTGCAGGATCCGGTCCACCTCACCGAGGATCAGCGTCTCCGGCGCCTCCTGCGTGAACCCGGCCCGGACCAGCCGCTCACCAAGGTCGGCCGGTTCGTCGTACGCGTACGTCTTCCACTCGAACGGCAGGCCGCGCTCCCGGAAGAACGCAACCTCCTTCGCGATCACCGCATCCGGGTCGTCACCCAGCCCGCGCGGGGTCTCGACGAACCCGGCTCCCTCGGCGCCCTCGACGTACGAGCGGTGCACGAAGCCGTCATGTTCCTGCTTCCAGCCGGGGATCGCGTCGGCGTCCGGCAACCGGATCCGGCGGTGGAACACGTCGAGCAGCTCTTCAGGGGTCATCTGCACATCGTGCCCGATCGGCTACCTGAAATCACCGGCACAAAAAGTAAACCAGTTGGCGACTGGTGTCGTCCAAGTAAGTGTCCTCATAAGGGGGGAATACATCATGAACATCCATCACAAACTCACCAAGACGATCGTCGCCGCACTAGCGGTGCTGGCAGTCCCCGCGGCCGCGTTCGCCGCGCCGGCACTGACCGGATCGTCCACCGCCCCCCGCACCACCTCGACCGCTTCGACCGCAACTGTCAGCACCGCGTCCTGCCCACGCGGCTGGGGATCATTGCCCGAGGCAAACAGCCGGATGGTCCAGTCGCCGGTCACCGACGTCCGCACCGGCAGGCACGCCTGCTACGACCGGCTCGTCGTCGATCTGGGCGGCCGCGCCCCCGGGTACGACGTCCGGTACGTCGGCACCGTCCACCAGGACGGCTCCGGGTTCGTGGTGCCGCTGCGCGGTGGCGCGAAACTGCAGATCGTCGTCCGCGCGCCGTCGTACGACCTCGACGCCGGCAAGGCGACGTACGTCCCGAAGAACTCCAAGGAGCTGACCAACGTGACGGGGTACCGCACGTTCCGGCAGCTCGCGTTCGCCGGCAGCTTCGAGGGTCAGACGACGATCGGTCTGGGCGTCCGCGCCCGGCTCCCGTTCCGCGTCTTCACGCTCGCAGGACCGGGCTCGAACTCCCGGCTGGTGATCGACGTCGCTCACCGCTGGTAAGCCCCCCACAAAGCGGCCGCCCGTTCCCCGCGGGCGGCCGCGCCTTGTGTTTTGCTACAGCACTCTGTTGAGCAGGTCGTAGAAGCTGTTCGCCAGCACCACCTCGTACGGGTCGCCCAGCAGCGCTCCGAGTTCAGCCATGTCGGACGGCGCCCACGACCAGGCACCGATCCCACCGGAGATGAACAGCGGGCTCGCACCGTCCCAGTTGGCGATCCGCTGGTCGAGCGCGGCCTTGAACTCGGCGGCCTTACCGGGTGCGCCCCACTGGCCGGTGATCGGCAGACCACCTTGGCGGACGGTGAGCGGGTCGCCGTCCCAGGTCTGCATGATCCCCTTGACCGGCGTGTACTCGTTGTACCCGCTGGCGATCTCCTCCGACAGCAGGACCCACTTGTCGTCCTGACGGTTGCTGTAGGCGTACACCACGTCCAGCCCGGTACGGCTCATGAAGCCGCCGGTCATCTTCAGGTACTCCGTGAGCTCGGCAGGTACCCACGAGCCTGGGTACGTATAGCCGCCGCCGGACGGGCCGCAGACCAGGAGGTCGTTGGCGGTCGCGGTGCGCTGGAAGTAGCTGTAGAGGCCGGGGCCCGTCTCGGCGAGCAACGGGCTGATGGTCCAGTTGGTCGGCACCTGACCGCGTTTCGGGTCGTCCCAGATCTCACGCAACCGGCGCTGGCAGTACTGGATGTTGTCGCCTTCGCCGAAGGTCAGGGTCAGATAGACCTTGTTCTTCGGCTTGTCGATCCGGCGTATCGGCCGGGGCTTGTCGGAGATCGGCGCCGTGAAGCCGGCGTGCACGGTGCCGTTCATGTAGAAGTCGGCAGCGACCACGGGCGAACCGCCCTTGCTCGCGAGGTCGACGCCGTCCCATTCACCGGAGACGTCGTTCGCGAACCAGCCCATGTACGGCGCCAGCGTCGGGTACTTCGCGTAGTGCTCGATGAGCAGGTCGCCCGTCGCTCCACCCGGAGGTAGCCAGCTCACCAGGGCTTTGGTGGCCACCACGTAGTCGCGGAAGTACGCGAACGGTTCGATGCGGGTCGGCGACGTGTCGGTCGCGGAGACCAGGTACTGGTTCCACATCTCCACGGTCACGACGAGGGACGTCGTACCCGCTGGTGGTTCGAAGCGGTAGATCCAGTAGTTGCCGCCGTCGGCGAAGCGGTTGTTCTCGCCGCCGATCGAGGAGTGCGAGCCGTCGAACAGGTACGGCGCTTCCTCCGGGGTGTTGGGAAGGAAGTTGGCGATCTCGGTGCCGTTGGCCTTGACGGAGACCGACAGCACCGAGGCGCCCCAGCCGTCGTCGGTGAACGAGTCCGCGAACCGGACGTACACAGCCTCCTTGCCGAGCTTCGGCGACACGTCCAGGTTGTAGGTGCCGCGGTTCGACGAGTCGCGGATCTGCTGGGTCTCGCGGGCGATCTCCTGCCACTGGACGCCCTCGACGTCGACCACGCGGGTCGGCGGGAGGCCGGCGAGCAGCTTGTGGGTGACCTTGGGGAACAAGTTGTCCAGCTGCCAGCGGTACGTCTTGACGCGGTCGTCGTCGAACATCCCGCGCAGGTCCTTCACGATCTTGAGACCGTGCGCCTTGGCCTGATCCGCGTCGGCGACGACCGCGTTCTCGAGTCCGGCGAGCGTCGTCGCCACGTTCAGCGAGTCCGGTACGGCGGGGTCGTGCACGATCGCGCCGCGAATCCGGCTGCGGTACTTGGCGACCAGGTCCAGCGGGTTCTTGTACAGCTTGGTCGGCAGGTGCATGTCGGCCAGCCATTTGGCGTCCGGCACGCTCACCGTGCCGGTGTCGTAGAGGAAGTACAGCTCGGGCTCAGTACGGTTGACGATGCCTTGCAACGTTGTCAGCAGGGTCTGGTCTCCCCCGCTGAGCTTGCTCACATCGCCGTAATCCAGGTGTCTCGGGCGGTTGAACACCGGCAGCAGCCGAGCGGGGCTGCCGGACGTCGATGAAACCGCAGCCTGCGCTGTCGATGCGAAGCCCGGAACCATCCCGAGCCCACCCACCGTCACCGCACCGCTGCCCGCCAGGAACGCACGTCTCGAAACCATCGCGACCACTCCCTGAGGTTGACATCGATGTCAAATCAGCCCGGAATCTAGCAACGCCAAGAGAGCGTGTACATACCTCACTACAACGTTGACCCGACTTTCTTGGAATCGTTTCCGCGACGGGTCAGGGAGTGGGCGGCCTGGGGCGGCGGAATCGGGAGCGGAAGTTGCCGTCGTACTCGAGTTTTGTGTAGCCGGCGGAGTGGACGCCGACGGCGAAGAAGCCGACCAGGAGGAACGCGATGCCGGCGATCGTCGAGATGTGCCAGAACGCCGCGGTGAGGCCGACGAACGCGGACCCTTCCGCGACCGCCTTGGCGACGCTGACAAGGCGGGACCTGGACACCTGACGGCGGAACGCCTCTTGCCGGTTGAGCACCAGGAGCGCCGCCAGCAACGGGATCGAGACCGCGAACGCGATGACGCAGATCTTCGCCGTCAGGTCGAGCGGCGACGCAGTCAGGAACGGCTGCACCACCACCAGCCCGGCGGCGGCCAGTCCGCCGTAGATCAGGTTCGACTGCCGGATCCACTCCTCCTGCACCGCAGGATCGGCCTTCGCATCCTCCGCCTCCGCCTGAATCCGCTCGGCCTCCGCCTCGGCTACCTCGCGGGCCGCCTGCTCGATCCGGAGGTCCTCGTCCTCGTTCATGCGCACATCTTCCCGGAGCCGCGGGCCGTCAGGGCACCAAGGCCCTCTGATAGCGGCGGCGATACCAGCGTTGGGCAACCAGAACTGCCGGAAAGGCCAATCGCCACAAACCTCGGCCCGGCCGTGTCATGGACCGTATGGTCAGCCACACTGCCCCGTCGGGTGTGCGGTGCACGACGAACGCTTCCTCACCCGAAACGGGGTGGCCTTGGCGCGTGCCGTAAGCAAAGCCACGGCGGTCAGGACGAGCGACCACAGCGACAACCCGAACAGGCTCTCTCAGCGTGCACGGACCGAGCTCTGCGAGCAGCGTGTAGTCCTGTTCTTCCCGAACTGCGAGTTCGCCATCGGCAGCGGGCTGGACGGAGAATCCGCTCCGGGTCTTGATGGTCCACTGCCCGATGGCAGCCGTCGTGACGTCCCAGCATTCCAGCCCCTGCCCGATGCGGGTCGTCCGCTCGACGCATCGATACCCAGGCGGCACGACTGTCCAGACGGGGTCAGAAACGCACGTCGCCCCGACGGCCGAGTACGTCAGGCCTGTCGTCACACCCCCATTGTGTCCAAATTGCGTGGCTCGCCGCAGCACGGCGAGACATAGTAAGCGGGTGCGGTACTACTACGCCGAGCATCAGGCGGCCTACCAGCGGCTCGGGCACGAAGGTATGACGCAGTGGAACGACCTCTTCGGCGAGAGTTGGACGTTCGACGACTTCCCCAACCGGGTGTTCCTCGAGAGCGTTCTCGATCGGCTGCCTGCGTCGGGTGATGTGCTGGAGTACGGATGTGGCACCGGTCCGGCCGCGTGCTTCCTCGCCGCACGAGGGTTCCGCGTCGACGCGATCGACCTGATCCCGGAAGCGATCACCCTCGCCCGCCAATTCGCGCGACAGCGAGGTGTGACCGTCAACTTCAGCGTGCAGGACGTGTGCGCGATGCCGCCCGGGAGCAAGCAGTACGACGTGATTCTCGACAGCTACTGCCTCCAGTCGATCGTCACGGACCCCGACCGGGCCAGCGTCTTCACCGCCGTACGCGACCGCCTGAAACCCAACGGCCACTACATCCTCTCAACAGCCATGTACGACCCGGACCGCGTCTACGAAGGCGACTTCCGGTACGACGCCACCACCGGCATCTGCTACGAAAGATCCCCCGAACCAGCGGACGACGCCGTCCAACTCGACAACACCTGGTACCTCCCCCACCGCCGCCACCTGCGTCCGGACGCGCTCCGTGCCGAACTAGAGCGCGCCGGCCTCCACGTCATCGCACAGGACGGCGGCAACGTGATCTGCACACCTACCAAGCGTGGCTGAGGATCTGAGTTGCTTCGGCCAATGACAGACCGGCTTTGCGAGCCGCGCGGACCAAGGTGACAGCCGCGGCTCGGGTTGCTTCGTCGTCGATCTGGCTGCGGGAGGCCAGGACGAAGGTGCCGTTGCGGCCTCGGGTCTCGACCAGGTGGTCGGCTTCCAGTTCCTTGTAGGCGCGCGCGACGGTGTTCACGGCCAGCCCGAGGTCCAGCGACAGCTGCCGCACGGTCGGCAGCCTGGTGCCCCGCGCCAGCTCGCCCGCGCGGATCAACGCCTCAATCTGCGAGCGGACCTGCTCGTACGGCGGCGTCAGACCGACCGGATCGACTGTGATGTCCATCCGGTCAGCATCTCAGGTGAAGTCCTCCGCGGTGTACGGGCGCTGCTCTACCAGGACCAGCCAGTTGCCCGAGTTGTCACGCAGTACCGCTTCCACGCCGTACGGGCGGTCCGATGGTTCCTGGATGTACTCGACGCCCTTGGCGGTCAGTTCGGCGAAGGTCTTGCGGCAGTCGTCGGTGGCGATGCCGAAGCCGTGCATGGTGCCCTTCGCCATCATCCGCTTGATCGCCGTGGCGGCCTCCTCGTCCAGCGGCGGCCCTGGCAGCGCGAGCTGCAGCTCCAGCTCCGGGTGGTCGGCCTGGTACACAGTGCACCAGCGGAAGTCGGGCAGGCTCACGTCGTTCTTCAGCACGAAACCGAGCTTCTCGGTGTAGAAGGCCTTTGCTTCGTCGATGTCGTCGACAAAGACACTGAGCAGGCTGATGTTGGTGATCACGGCAGCTCCTCATCGTTGCGTTCGGTACGAACCTAGGCCCCGGACTCCCCCGCCGGCTTCTCCGGAATTGCTGAGTTCAGTCCGAGCATGAACACGAAACACCCCGGGATCCGCGCGCCGGCCTGCGTCCGCTGGCACTGCGTCGGCGTCATCCCCACCAGCTCGGTGAACCGCTGCGAGAACGACCCGAGGCTGCTGTACCCGACCATCGTGCAGACCTCGGTGACGGTCAGGTTCGTCGCCCGCAGCAGATCCGTCGCGCGCTCGATCCGCCGGCGCGTGACGTACTGCATCGGAGTCTCGCCGTACGCCGCCGCGAAACACCGCAGGAAGTGGTACTTCGACACACCCGCCGCGGCCGCCAGCGCGGCCAGGTCGAGCGGCTCGGCATAGTTGCGATCGGCAACGTCCCGCGCCCGCCGCAGATGCGGCAACAACTCCACCGGTACGACGCTCACCTCAACGAGCCTAGGGACTTTCGGCCGGTGCCGAAAGAGCGGCGGGCCGATCACGACCCGACGGAGGGTACGGCGTATGAGAGTCGGACAGGGTGGTACCGGGCCAGCACCGCGGCCGGACCCCCAGGGCGCTGGGTCCGGCCGCAGCGGTCAGCCGAGGCCGGAGCCCTGTTTGGCGAGGGTGGCGAACTGGGTGCGGGTCAGTTTGGTTGTGTCGGCGTTCAGGGCGGACGGGCGGGTGCAGATGACGCCGGACGGGACGGAGCCGGTCAGGTAGTTCAGTGCGCTCTTGAACGAGTCGCAGCGGCGCTGGTCCTCGGCGCCGGCCGGGTAGCCGATCGCGGCGTTGACGCGGCCCATGTCGAGGTTGTCGGCGTACGGATTGATGTCGCGGGCAACGGTCCAGTACCAGCGGGCGATCGGCGCGCTCCACTGCAGCGACAGCGCGAGGTCCGGGTTGCCGAGCAGGTCGATGCCGAAGTACTGGCCGGCCGGGCCGTAGTTGAAGTCACCGGTGAGCTGGATGTACCCGCGCCCGCCGTACGGCCGGGTGTCGCCGATCTCGCGGATGTTGTACTCCAGCCGCGACTCGTGCACCAGCGTCGCGAGGAACGCGGCCTTCCGGTACGGCGTGTTGATCTGAGCGTCCCGCATCGCCTGGTTCAGCGAGGGCAGACCGGTCTCGACGAGGGACGGGTTGGCGATCCGGCTGCCGAACATCGTCTGTACGTCGGCCAGCGTGATGTCCTCACCCGGCGGCTCCGGATCGCCGCCGCACTCGGGTACGCCAGGCAGCTTGTCCTCGGGAATCGCGACGTACACGACCGTCACGTAGCCGCCGAGCGCGGGCACGTGGGCCCACCACGAGCTCGTCCCGTCCGAGTTGCTGACCAGGTCGCCGCTCTTCTGGCAGTCCACGTCGATCGAGGTGGGACCGCTCAACGTGCCGACGACGGCGGAGGACAGATAGGCGTCGGCGCGGACGTTGACGCCGCTGCCGTACGTCTGGAAAACGGCCGCGTACGCCGGTGAGGCGGCGACCAATGCGCCCGCCGTGAGACCGAGGCAGGCGAGAACAGCTAGGAGAAAGCGACGCATTGAACAACTCCTGGGGCGGTAGGAGGGGGCGGTTGCTGTGAAAACCTAACCAAGCATCCTCACAACGCCGCCAGTTTCCTCCACAATCCGGGAGGGCTCAACCCTTTCGACCAGGGCTAGTGCTCTGACCGTCGGCCGGCGGTAACTGCCTTCGCCAGCTTCCCGGCGAGGTCGCCTTTCCTCGCCACCGAGACGTGTTCGAGCTCGAGCCATCCGGCGAGCAGCCGCAGCTCGTCCGCCAGTTCCAGAGCGACCGCGCGGGTATCAGCCCCCGGCTCGGCGAATGCGCCGAGCACCCGCAGGACACCCGCACCGCGGTCGCTCTTGACATCGATCCGCGCCACCAGGCTGTCGCCGAGGAGGAACGGAAGCACGTAGTAACCGTGCAGCCGCTGGGCCGCCGGCGTGTAGAGCTCGATCCGATGGCGGAAGCCGAAGACCCTCTCGGTGCGCGGCCGCGACCAGACCAGCGGATCGAAGGGCGACAGTAGGGCGCGCGCTTCGCGCGCGGCCTTTGGGAGCCGCCCCGCGGTGACGTAGGCGGGTGCGCTCCAGCCTTCGACTCGGGCCGGGGTGAGGGCGCCGGCCTCGACCAGCTCGGCCACGCGCGCCTTGGACTCCGCCCGTGGCAGGCGGAAGTAGTCACCGAGGTCGGGCTCGGCCGCGACGCCGAGGCTCGCCGACGCGATCATCAGCAGCTGACGCTGCGCCTCGTCCTCGGGCGGGGTCGGGGCGTCGAGGACGGCTGCGGGCAACACGCGCTCGGGAAGGTCATAACGGCGCTCGAAGCGGACGCGATGCGTGGCGCAGACGCGGCCGGCGAAGAAGAGGTAGTCGAGCGCGATCTTGCCCTCGCTCCAGTTGTACCAAGGGTTTCCGGGCTTGCGCACCGGCGTGGCGAGCTCGGCGGCACGGATCGGACCTCGCTCGCGCACCGTGCGCAGAACCGACTCGAGCAGCTCGGGCTTCTCCGCGGCCAGGAGGCGGGCAGGTCTCTCGGTGAGCTTCTCCGCTCGCGCCATCCGCCAGCGCAACAGCGGCTGCAGTTCGACCGGCAGTAGCGAGGCTTCGTGTCCCCAGTACTCGAACAGGCTGCGGTCGCGCCCGGCCCGCGTCGCGGATCCGGCGGCGCTGTCAGCATGCGACGCCAGTCGGTCGAGGATGCCCCGCGGGTAGGGGCCGAGCCGGGAGAAGAGCGGCAGGTAATGCGAGCGGCACAGGACGTTGACCGAGTCCAGCTGCAGCAGACCGACATCCTCGATCCCGCGCCGCAGGCGGCCGGCGGCGATCCGGCCGCCCGGCCGCCGTCGGCCCATGCCCTGCGCACCGAGTGCGACGCCCCGCGCCTCCGCCGCACTCAGCTCGATCTCGGCGTCGACGCCCACCCTCCTCGTTCTGGCGCTGACTTTTGATCGACCTTCCTAGTTGTCCTTGGGCTCCGGCTTCGCGTCGACGCCGGCTTCCTTGCGCTGCTCGGGGGTGATCGGCGCCGGCGCCGCGGTCAGCGGGTCGAAACCGCCGCCGGACTTCGGGAACGCGATCACGTCGCGGATCGACTCGGTGCCGGCCAGCAGCGCTGTGATCCGGTCCCAGCCGAACGCGATCCCGCCGTGCGGCGGCGCACCGAACTTGAACGCGTCGAGCAGGAACCCGAACTTCTCCGAGGCTTCCTCGTCGGTCAGGCCCATCACCTTGAAGACCCGCTTCTGCACGTCCTCGCGATGAATACGGATCGAGCCGCCGCCGATCTCGTTGCCGTTGCAGACGATGTCGTACGCGTACGCCAGCGCCGACCCCGGATCGGTGTCGAACGTCTCCAGCGAATCCGGCTTCGGCGACGTGAAGGCATGGTGTACGGCGGTCCACGCGCCGGAACCGACCGCGACATCGCCCGCGGCGGTCGCGTCGTCGGCCGGCTCGAACAGCGGCGCGTCCACGACCCACACGAACGACCACGCCGACTCGTCGATCAGACCGCCGCGACGGCCGATCTCCAGCCGGGCCGCACCGAGCAGCGCCCGCGACGTCTTCACCGGACCCGCAGCGAAGAAGATGCAGTCACCCGGCTTCGCGCCGACGTGGTCGGCGATGCCCGCGCGCTCCTCCTCGGACAGGTTCTTCGCGACCGGCCCGGCGAGCTCGCCGTCCTGACCGACCAGCACGTAGGCCAATCCGCGAGCGCCTCGCTGCTTGGCCCACTCCTGCCACGCGTCCAGCTGCTTGCGCGGCTGGTCAGCGCCACCCGGCATCACAACAGCACCGACGTACGGCGCCTGGAACACGCGGAACGGCGTGTCCTTGAAGTACTCCGTGCACTCGACGAGCTCGAGGCCCATCCGCAGATCCGGCTTGTCGGAGCCGAACCGCGCCATTGCCTCGCCGTACGTCATCCGCGGGATCGGCGTCTGCACGTCGTACCCGACGAGCTTCCAGAGCGCGGTGAGGATCTCCTCGGACAGCGCGATGATGTCGTCCTGGTCGACGAAGCTCATCTCGATGTCCAGCTGGGTGAACTCGGGCTGCCGGTCGGCGCGGAAGTCCTCGTCGCGGTAGCAGCGGGCGATCTGGTAGTACCGCTCCATACCGGCCACCATCAGCAGCTGCTTGAACAGCTGCGGCGACTGCGGCAGCGCGTACCAGCTGCCCGGCTGCAGGCGGGCCGGGACCAGGAAGTCGCGGGCGCCCTCCGGCGTCGACTTGGTCAGCGTCGGCGTCTCGAGCTCGACGAAGTCGTGCTTCGACAGCACCTCACGGGCGGCCTTGTTCACCTCGCTGCGCAGACGCAGCGCCGAGCCCGGGCCCTGGCGGCGCAGGTCGAGGTACCGGTACTTGAGCCGGATCTCCTCGTTCACCGGCGTCGCGTGGTGCTCCTCGACCGGGAACGGCAGCGGCGCGGCCTCGTTCAGCACCTCGACCTCTTGCGCGATGACCTCGATCTCGCCCGTCGGCAGGTTCGGGTTCGCGTTGCCCTCCGGGCGCGGCGAGACCTCGCCGACGATCTTCAGGCAGTACTCCGAACGCAGGCCGTGCGCGGCGTCCTCGTCGCGGATCACGACCTGGACGGTGCCGGTCGAGTCGCGCAGGTCGATGAACGCCACGCCGCCGTGATCGCGTCGCCGCGCCACCCAGCCCGCCAGAATCACCGTCTGCCCGGCGTGCTCGGCACGCAACGAGCCTGCGGAATGGGTACGGATCACGAGTTCTCCTCTTGCGTGTTGATGCTTGGACGTAGATCTTGGGCCGGCGGGGTCCAGTTGGCCGCATCCGCGGGCACCTGCTCACCGCTGCGGATGTCCTTCACCTCGGGCCCGTTCTCGGTGCTGAACCAGACGAACGGAATCCCGCGGCGATCGGCGAACTTGATCTGCTTCCCGAACTTGGCCGCGGCCGGCGCCACCTCCACCGCAATCCCGCGGGACCGCAGCTGAATCGCCGTCCGCATCGCCTCGGCCCGATCGTCCTCCGAGTTCAGCGCGATCAACACAGCCGTTGGCGTACGCCGGGACGCGGTGAGCAGACCCTGGCTCACCAGCCGGTGCACGAGGCGGGACACACCGACCGAGATCCCGACACCTGGGTACGTCGTCTTGCCGTCGGAGGCGAGCGCGTCGTACCGACCACCGCCACCGACCGAACCGAACGACTCCTGGCCCACCAGGTAGATCTCGTAGACGGCGCCCGTGTAGTAATCGAGCCCACGCGCGATCCGCAGGTCGGCCATCAGCAGTCCCGGAGCGTGCTCGGCCGCCGCGGCCATCACCTGGCTGAGCTGCTCCAGCCCTTCCTCCAGCGTCGGGTGCTCGACACCCAACGCGCGCACCTGGTCCGCGAACGACGTGTCCGTGCTCGAGATGTCGGCGAGCTGCACCGCGAGCCGGGCCTGCTTGTCGGTCGCACCCGCCTCGATCAGCCGCTCGACGACCTTCTCCGGGCCGATCTTGTCGATCTTGTCGACGATCCGCAGCACCGTGGTCACGTCGTCCAGGCCGAGACCGCGGTAGAAACCCTCGGGGATCTTGCGGTTGTTGACCTTGATGACGAATTCCGGCACCGGCAGCTTGCGCAGCGCGTCCGCGATCACCAGCGGCAGCTCGACCTCGTAGTGGAACGGCAGTTCGCCACTGTCGATGATGTCGATGTCCGCCTGGGTGAACTCGCGGTACCGGCCCTCCTGCGGCCGCTCACCGCGCCACACCTTCTGGATCTGGTAGCGCCGGAACGGGAACACCAGCTTGCCGCTGTGCTCCAGCACGTAGCGGGCGAACGGCACGGTCAGGTCGAAGTGCAGGCCGAGGGCCGCGTCCTCGTCGGCGCCGGCCGCGAGCCGCCGTACGCCGTAGATCTCCTTGTCGGCGTCCTCGCCCTGGTTGGACAGCCGCTCGACCGGCTCGACCGCACGGGTCTCGATCGACGCGAAACCGTGCAGCTCGAACGTCTCCCGGATCACGTCGAGGAACTGCAGCTCGACGATCCGGTCACTGGGCAAGAACTCCGGGAACCCGCTGAGCGGGGTCACCTTACTCATTTCGGTTGAATCTCCAGGTCCTGCAAGTAGGGGTTGGTCGCCTTCTCCCGGCCGATCGTGGTCTGGCCACCATGACCCGGCAGGACGACGATCTCGTCGCGCATCGGCAGGATCTTGGTGGCCAACGTATGCAGCATCGCCGGATGGTCGCCGCCAGGCAGATCCGTCCGGCCGATCGACCCGGCGAACAACACGTCACCGGAGAACAGCACCGCCGGCACTTCTTCCGGCCCGTCGTACGGCGTGGTGAAGGTGACCGACCCGCGGGTGTGACCCGGGGTGTGGTCGACCGTGAACTGGAGCCCCGCTAACTCGAGCGCCTGTCCGTCCTTCAGTTCGGCGACCTCGTCGGGCTCGGCAAAGCTGTGATTGCCGCCGAGCAGCATCCGCGCCGTCTCCGGGCTGATCCCGGCCATCGGGTCGGCGAGCAGGTGCCGGTCGTCCGGGTGGATCCAGGCGGTCGCGTCGTACGTCCCGCAGACCGGGAGCACCGAGAACATGTGGTCGATGTGACCGTGCGTGAGCAGCACCGCGACGGGTTTCAGCCTGTTCTCCCGGACCACCTGCTCGACGCCGTCGGTCGCGTCCTGACCAGGGTCGATGACGATGCATTCCGCGCCCTGGCCGGTGGCGACGACGTAGCAGTTCGTACCCCACGACCCCGCGGGGAACCCGGCGATGAGCACGGCAGACCTTCCTGGAACGGGGTTCGGGACCCACCAAGGTTACCCGGGTCGTTCGCCGTACTTCGAACCGGATTGTGATGCAACCCCGTTGCGCCTGAGCTGGGAGTTTGTGATTGTTCAGGGATAGGCCTTCGCACGCCGGAGGCTTGAGCGTCGAGAAGGTAGCTCGACGCGCCCAGGCGGGCCCTGTTCGCGCGGTTGGACCGGGGACTGACCAGAATGGGCACGAGCGCAGTGCATACCGCCGGAAGGGGCGAGTTGTGGCCGGAGAGAACTGGGGCCGGGTAGCCGAGGACGGAACGGTCTTCGTACGGACGAAGGACGGTGAACGGGCGGTCGGCCAGTGGCCGGACGCGAACCCGCAGGAGGCGCTCGCCTTCTACACCCGCCGGTACGACGCGCTGGCCTTCGAGGTGGAGCTGCTGGAACAGCGGGTCCAGGCCGGCACGGTGTCCCCGGACGACGCCCGCGCCGCGGTCAAGAAAGTCACCGGCTCGATCGAGGACGCCCAGGCCGTCGGCGACCTGGACGGCCTGCTGACCCGCCTCGAGGCTCTCACCCCCCTGGTCGCGCAGCAGCGTGAACGCCGGAAGGCCGAGCGGGCCGCCAAGGTTGAGGAGGCGCGCTCCTCCAAGACCAAGATCGCCACCGAGGCCGAGACCATCGCGGCCGGCACCGACTGGCGGCACGGCGTGACCCGGCTGCGCGAACTGCTCGACGAGTGGAAGGCACTCCCCCGGCTCGACAAGTCCAGCGACG
This sequence comes from Kribbella sp. VKM Ac-2569, assembly GCF_004216905.1. GTDB lineage: Bacteria > Actinomycetota > Actinomycetes > Propionibacteriales > Kribbellaceae > Kribbella. Next base: position 221,520 of record NZ_SGXJ01000007.1, on the reverse strand, counting down.
ACGAGCTCTGGCACCGGTTCTCCTCCGCGCGTACGACGTACACGCGGCATCGCAAGCAGCACTTCGCCGAGCTGTCCTCCAAGCGTGAAGAGGCCGCCCTGGTGAAGGAGCGGCTCGCCGCCGAGGCAGAGACGCTCGCGTCGTCGAACGAATGGGGCCCGACCTCCGGGCGCTTCCGGGACCTGATGCGGCAGTGGAAGGCCGCCGGGCCGGCACCGCGCGAGGTGGACGACAAGCTGTGGGCCCGCTTCCGGGCCGCGCAGGACCTGTTCTTCGGTGCGCGGGACGCCGTACAGGCAGAGGAGAACGCCGAGCAGGTTCAGAACCTGCAGGCCAAGGAAGCGCTGCTGGCCGAGATCGAGACCATCCTGCCGGTCGAGGACGCGCGCACCGCCCGCGAGCAGCTCCGGGAATACCTGGACCGCTGGGACCAGATCGGCAAGGTCCCGCGGGACTCGATGCGCGCGATCGACGGTCGGCTGCGCGCCGTCGAGCAGGCCGTGAAGGCAGCCGAGGACGAGGTCTGGAACCGCAGCAACCCCGAGGCCCGAGCCCGCGCCGAGGCCACGGTCAAGCAGCTCCAGTCCCTGATCTCGGACCTGGAGAAGCAGGCCAGCAAGTTCGAGGCCCAGGGCAACACCCGCAAGGCCACCGAAGCCCGCGAAGCCATCGCCGCCCGCCGCGAATGGCTAACCCAAGCCCAAAACGCCCTCACCGACTTCAGCTGACCGAACCCTGTGGACAACTTCCGGCACCGGAACGACGAATCAGTCATCCTGCTGGGATGTTCGAGTACGACCAGCCGTTCTATTTCGCCGGCCTCCCCTTCACCGCCCGCCAGGTGCCCCGCAAACTCGCCTGGCTACTGGCCCGCGGCGAGATCCGCCAGTTCCTGAAAGGCGTGTACGTCGACGTCCGGGTACCCGACTCCCCCACCCTCCGCGCCGACGCCCTGCGACTCGTAGTCCCGTCCGACGCGATCATCTGCGGCCGGGCCGCAGCCTGGCTCCACGGCATCGAAACCACGGCCCTCGGACCAGAGCCAATGGTCAGCCCACACTGGACCTTCGTCGAGCAACCCTTCGTCGAGACGCAGGGTCTGAACGTGATCCCTCCGGCCGCGACGGCCATCGAGCTCGCCAGGAACCTCAGGCTCCCGTTCGCGCTCTCAGCCGTCGATGCACTGCTCCATGCGAAGGTGGTCAGCTTCCACGACCTCAGAACAGCCGCCGCGGCGTACTTCGCCGAAGACGACAACTCTCTGGCCGCCCGCGTCATCCGCTACGCCGACCATCGCGCTGCCTCGCCGGCGGAGTCCTGGCTGCGGTTGCGGCTACTGGATGCCGGTTTCGGGCAGCCGGATCTACAGGTACGCGTGGATGGGCCCGACCGTATGTATCGGCTTGACGTCGGGTATCCGGATCGGCCCGTCGACGGGCGGCGGCTCGGCCTCGAGTACGACAGCGACGAGTGGCACTCGAGTACGAAGCAACAGCTCCGCGACGAGACCCGCCGTACAGAACTGGACGCCTTGGGCTGGCACATCATCTCAGTACGCCGAACAGACCTGTGGGGCTCCTATCCGGCGCTGGAGCTGGCAGTAGGCGGCTTCCTATCCCAGGAACCGCGCTTGCCGCGGCGGTGGTGACCGGCATGGACTGGCGCCGGGCGACTGCCGACGACGCTGTGCTGGTGGCCGAGCTGGCGAGCCGGACGTCTGACACCGAACTCAGCGCGGAGCAGGCGTTGGCCTTCCTCAACTCCTGGTACGTCGAGATCGCTGACCAAGGTCTCGCCACCGAAGCCGCAGTGGCTGTTCTTCCGCCTGCGAAGGGCCGGAGCAGAGGGTACGGCGCCTGGTGGACCCGCCACGACTCGGACTCCGACCGGTTCGGCACGATCGGCGGTCGTCTCGTGCAACTGGCGGAATCGACGCCCGGCCTGAGCGTCCTGCAGATCTCCGTGCCTGCCGAGCGCCCGATTGATGCAGATCAGCTCCGCGATCTCCGGTTCGAGCGCGCGTACCCGCTGTGGACCATGGTCCACGACAACGCGACCTGGCCGAACCGGCAGCTGGACTTACCGCCACCCCTGCGCTTCGGCCGTTGGGTGGACGTCGCGTCAGACGAGTTTCAGGCTGCCTATGAACACGCGTACCGCGATCAGCGCCTCGTTGAACCACAGACGCCCGAAACCTGGGATCTCCTGGTCGGCAGCGACAGTTTCGCGACGGATCTCGCCACCATGGCAATAGCCCCTGACGGCCAAGTCGCAGGATTCGTTCTCGGCTTCCACCACAGCGGCGGCGGAATCGAACTAGGGCCGATCGGCACCCTCCCGTCGTGGCGTGGGCGCGGCGTGTGCTCTGCGCTGCTGGCAACGGTCTTGATGCGCTGTCGAGACTCCCGATCACACCCGATAGGCCTCACAGTCGACGGCGAGAGTCCCACACGGGCCCAGCAGCTCTATCTACGACACGGTTTCCAGGTAACCCGACGCCTCGTCGCGTACCAAGTCCAGCCGTCCGCACGGATCACTTGACCATCCAGCCCGTTTGGGTTGCCCACCGTTCGGCGGCGGTCATGAGGAGGTTGGTGGCGGGCGGCTACCCGGATCTGCGCGTCGATGCAGTTCTTCGGCAAGACCGGGCATGCTGCCAACCACCCGGTTCGCCGCACCAATGGATTTGTGCGGCGAACCGGGTGGGGCGGACCCCGCGCGCCCCGGCGGGGACATGGTGCCCGGGTGGCGACCAGTCCGGTACGGCGGGATCATCTCCGGTGCCGACGACCGACAACCGGAGGGGTCAGTCGTTGTAGCGGGCCTTTAGGGAGTAGCGGCGGGCGAGCACTAGGAGTGCGAGCACGAGCACGCCGCCGGAAGCGGTGATCAGCAGGATGTGGGTGTTGGCAGGCGCGACCTCAGCGACGGCGGTAGCCGTGGGGTCGTAGCCGCCCGCCATGCCGACGTCGTTGTAGTGGGTGCCGGGGAGTTTGTCGGAGTAGCGGTCGGAGACGAGTTCTTGGTAGGCGGTGACGGTGATCGGTCGGGCGCCGATCGACTTGATAGCCGACTGGTTCAGCGGCCGGACCTGAGTGCCGGAGAGTGCGTACCAAGCGCCGACCTGGGGCTCGGTGAACACAAGCGAACCCGCAGCAGCCGACACCATCCGCGCCTCGGTGTTGCCGGAGGCCACGTTGACCGCATGCCAAGCGCCCTTCGCGTCCGGTGTGGTGAAGACGGTCAACGTCCGGCCGCCTTGCGCTGCAGTGGTTGCGGCGTACCAGAAGGTCGCGACCGGCGCCGACGCGTCACGCACGAAACCTGGGTTGAGCGCGTAGATCGGCTGCGTGTCCCGCGCGACACTAGCCGCAGCCGCCTTCGCCGTACCTCCGGCCTTGTCCAGCAGGCTCAGCGCCTCGGACGAACGCGCGGCATTAGTTGCCTTGGACAACTCCGTCGGCGCGACCGGCTGCGGACCCGCCGCACCGGCCAGACCGGCGGCAGCGAAGGTGAAACCGAGACCAGCAGCGAGTACGGCGGCGCAGCGGAGCAGGACGTTCTTCGGGCGGCGCATGTCAGGCTCCGATCCGGTACAGGGAATGCGTCCAGGTGAACTGCGAGTTGGACCGGTACCAGTTGTAGGACGAGTAGTTGTAGCGCGGGTCGTCCGGCCACGGGTTGTAGTACTCGATGGTCGAGTCGGAGGCGTCGTACCCGATGATGTCCATCATGTGACCGCCGCCCGAGGTCCAGCCGATCCGCGTCATCACCGGGCGGCCGGCGGCGATCTCGGTGACGAGCGTGCTGAAGGTGAGCGTGGACGAGACGTAGCTGCCGGCGCTGATACCGATCGCCCGGAAGGCCTTCTGGTCGTTGCCGAGGGTGGCCTGGTTGTTCGGGCAGGTGCCGTTCATCGAGTAGCCGAAGGCAAGGTTGCAGAACTGGTTCTGCGAGTACGAGCGGCCGTAGAACGCGGCGATGCTGTTGCCGCTCGCGGCCCAGCACCAGTTCGACTTCTGCTGGGCCTGGCCGGTGACGTTCAGGTAGTAGCTGCTGGGTGCGGCCGAGGCCGGCGGGGCGAGCGGCGCCAGTGTCACCAGACCGAGGATCGTGGCCAGGAGCAACGACCAGCTGCGACGAGGCCGAAGGCGGAGCCTGCGCATGAGTTCTCCTTCGAGAGGTACTGCGGGTGGGCGGAGTCCATCGTCGGGACGGGACCACCGCGCGGCAAGAACTCGGATCCGGGGTGTGAACGGCAACGGCGCGTGAACGATGCGTGACGAGGCAGTGTCAGCGGATGCTGTGAATGTTTACACTGCTGCCCTGAAGGAGCGTGGGCCCATGATCAAGCCGGTCGAAGTCCCTGTGGTGACTCCGGAAGCGTCGTTCGCGGAGGCGCTGCGGCAGGCGATCGCCCGCCGCGGGCTGGCCCTCAACCGGATCCGGACCCATCTCGCCGACCGCGGGCTGCACGTCGGGGTCGCGACGCTCAGCACCTGGCAGAGCGGCCGCCGGGTCCCCTGCGAGGATTCGCTGGCGATCGTGACAGCGCTCGAAGAACTCTTGCAGGTGCCGCCCGGCTGGCTGACCGGACGGATCCCTCCGGCGCGGACCGGGCCGGAGACGGCGCCGCAGCCGTACGCCGTTGTCGACTACGCCGAGGCGCTCACCCGGCTGCTCGACCGGCTCCGCCGCGACGCCCACGGCCGGCTGCGCAACGTGACCGTTCTCGAAGAGGTCCGGCTGGGCGCGGATCGGAGCGCGCACTGCCGACGGGTGATCCAGAGCGTGGTCGCCGTACAGCCGGTGGATCGGCTGATCATCGCGCACCAGGGCGAGCCGGGCTGCGACGCCGAGCAACTCGCCTTGCGGGCGTTGAGCGGTTGCCGGACCGGCCGGATCGCCCGCTCCCCCGAAGCCGGTGCGATGCTCGGGGAACTGCTGCTCGACCGAGTCCTCGCCGTCGGCGAGACAGCCGTCGTGCGCTACGAGATCGAGGACCGCACCGGGCTGCCGGCGACGGAGTACCAGCGGTTCAGCGAGTGGGGCGGGATGCACTACGTGCTGGAGGTGCAGTTCGACCGAGCCGCGCTGCCGGTCCGCGTCCACGAGATCCGCCGCCGCCACACCTCCGGCCCGAACCTCCTCCATCGCGACCTGATGCTCACCCCCGACGGCCGCGTCCACGTCATCGAAGCCTCCGCAGACCCCGGCACAGTAGGAATCACCTGGGAATGGGACTAACCCGCTCCCCACTCCCGGCCGTCCGCAATTTCGTGGGCTGACCCACCAATTTGGTGGGTAGACCCATGCCCTGCTGGGTTCTGGACCGTGGTCCAGGGTGCAGAACCCCCGACCTGATGGGTCTACCCACCAAATTCACAGTCAGCGGCGGGTGCGGGCGAGTGCGGTGGGACTAGGTGCGGAAGCCGGCGTGGATGTGGTCGTGGTGGGTTTGGTCGGAGAAGTACGCCGTACCGGAGAGTTGGTAGGGGCCGCCTACGTTGTAGGAGCCCAGGGACTCGGTGGCGCGCATGTACGACGTGATGAGCGCGCGGGACGTTGACGGCGACACGACGGGGTGGCCGTCGATCTGCCAGGTGTCGAATGCGCGTCCGCGGGGGTGATCGCTCGGGCGGTCGGTGCCGAACACGTTGGCCGGGTGGCCGGAGCGGATCACGCTGACGCCGATTCGATAGGTCTTCGCGAGCTCGAGCATCGTGGTGAGCACGCTGTCGTGCACCTGTCCCGAGCGGATGTCTGCAGCGGATGCCGGCGGCAACAGGATCTGCTCGTTGGCCAGCACCTGCCGCGCGGCAGCCGACAGGCTCGCAACCGGCGCTCCGGGTTGAGCCGGGTGCGTCGCGGTCACCCGCCACGTCCCCTGCGACGACTTGCTCAGCCGTACGTCGACCGTCGTACCACCGCTGATCAAACGGTTCTGTCTGATCGAGTACACGCGGCACGGCACCAGAACGCTTGCCGAGTCGCTCAAAATGCCGCCGTACTGCGCGTCGATCACCTCGATCACAGCCGGCGTTTCGGTCGGCTGCAACAGCTTCACCACCGCCGCCACCGCGAGCCGCTTCACCTCCGGCTGAATCTCCCCCGGCCCCACCACCCAACTCCGCACGGAGGGCAGGGCAACAGTCGGCGTCGGCGTCGGAGACGTCGGCGGCGGACTAGGTGTCAACGAAGGAGCCGAAGAAGGAGTAGATGGGGGCGGAGAGGGGGTCGCACTCGGCTGGTTCTGAGCCGAGGAATCACTGCACCCGACCAGCAATCCCGCACCCGCAACCAAGAACGCACGCCGTCCAACACGACTCATACACGCAGTGTCCCCCGGCCGCACAAACGGCCAGGAGGACCTACTGCGTGACGCGGTAGACGTCGAAGACGCCCTCGACCGAGCGAACTGCCTTCAGTACGTGCCCAAGGTGTGTCGGATCGCCCATTTCGAAGGTGAAGCGGGACTTCGCGATGCGGTCGCGGGTTGTGGTGAGGGCCGCGGACAGGATGTTCACGTGGTAGTCGGACAGCACCCGGGTGATGTCCGACAGCAGGCGAGCACGGTCCAGCGCCTCGACCTGGATCGCGACCAGGAAGACGGACTGCGCGGTCGGCGCCCACTCGACCTCGACGATGCGCTCGGGCTGGGTCTTCAGATTCTCCACATTCGCGCAGTCGGCCCGGTGCACCGAGACGCCCGCGCCGCGGGTGATCCAGCCGATGATCTCGTCACCCGGCACCGGCGTGCAGCACCTGGCGAGCTTCGACAGCACGTCGGTCGCGCCCTTGACGATGACACCGGCGTCGCCGCGCGCGGTGCGCTTCCGCCGCTCCTTGGTGGCCGGCAGCCGCATGCCCTCGGCGAGGTCCTCGGCCGCACCCTCCTCGCCACCGTACGTCTCGATGAGTCGCCGTACGACGGCCTGCGCGCTCACGTGCTGCTCGCCGACGGCGGCGTACAGACCGGTGACATCCGGGTACCGCAGGGAGTTCGCGACCGCGGTCAGGGTCTCGTGCGACAGCAGGCGCTGCAGCGGCAGGCCCTCCTTGCGGAGCTGCTTCGCGATCGCGTCCTTGCCGTGCTCGATCGCCTCGTCGCGGCGCTCCTTGGAGAACCAGTGCTTGATCTTGTTGCGCGCACGCGGGCTCTTGACGAACGTGAGCCAGTCCCGCGACGGACCCGCGCCCTGCGCCTTCGAGGTGAAGACCTCGACGACGTCACCGTTCTCGAGCGTGCTCTCCAGCGGCACCAGGCGCCCGTTGACGCGGGCACCGATACAGCGGTGACCGACCTCGGTGTGCACGGCGTACGCGAAGTCGACCGGCGACGACCCGGTCGGCAGCGACATCACGTCGCCACGCGGGGTGAAGACGTAGACCTCGGCGTTGTTGATCTCGAACCGCAGCGAGTCGAGGAACTCCGACGGGTCGGAGGTCTCCCGCTGCCAGTCGACGAGCTGCCGCACCCAGGGCATGTCGTTCGGCCCGCCGATTTCGGTGCTCGGCGTGGCCGGCGCGACCGACGACGGGTCCTCCTTGTACTTCCAGTGCGCGGCAATGCCGTACTCCGCGCGGCGGTGCATGGAGAACGACCGGATCTGCAGCTCCACCGGCTTGCCCTGCGGCCCGATCACCGTCGTGTGCAGCGACTGGTACATGTTGAACTTCGGCATCGCGATGTAGTCCTTGAACCGGCCGGGGACCGGGTTCCACCGCGCGTGCATGATGCCCAGGGCCGCGTAGCAGTCGCGGACCGACTCGACCAGGACCCGGATGCCGACCAGGTCGTAGATGTCGCCGAACTCGCGGCCGCGGACGATCATCTTCTGGTAGATCGAGTAGTAGTGCTTCGGACGGCCGGTGACCGTCGCCTTCACCTTGGCGAGGCGCAGATCCTCGTGCACCTGGTCGATCACGGTCGCCAGGTACTCGTCGCGGGACGGCGCACGCTCGGCGACCAGGCGGACGATCTCGTCGTACACCTTCGGGTGCAGGGTCGAGAACGCCAGGTCCTCGAGCTCCCACTTGATCGTGTTCATACCGAGCCGGTGCGCCAGCGGGGCGTAGATCTCCAGCGTCTCGCGGGCGATCCGCTCCTGCTTCTCCTGGCGCAACGAGCCGAGCGTGCGCATGTTGTGCAGCCGGTCGGACAGCTTGATGACCAGCACCCGGATGTCCTTGGACATCGCGACGACCATCTTGCGGATCGTCTCGGCCTGCGCGGACTCGCCGTACCGCACCTTGTCGAGCTTGGTGACGCCGTCGACCAGCATGGCGATCTCTTCGCCGAAGTCGCGGGTCAGATCCTCCACCGTGTACGGCGTGTCCTCGACGGTGTCGTGGAGCAGCGCGGCGCAGAGCGTGGTCGCGGTCATACCGAGCTCGGCGAGGATGGTGGCGACGGCGAGCGGGTGCGTGATGTACGCGTCGCCGCTCTTGCGCATCTGGCCGGTGTGGTACTTCTCCGCGGTCCGGTAGGCGCGCTCGATCATGCCGAGATCGGCCTTCGGGTGGGTCGCACGGACCACCCGGAACAGCGGCTCGAGCATCGGCGCCCGGTTCGGGTGCCGAGTGCCGCCGAGGCGGGCGAGCCGGGCGCGGACCCGGGCCGGCGCGATCCGCGGCGGTTGGGACGCAGGGGGCGGCGACACGGGAGCCGGGCGCACCGGCGACGGCGCGCGCGGCGGCTCCTGCGGTACGGCATCCGGCACCGCAGATGTCATCGCCGGGTCTTCGCCCACGTTGTGTCCCTCCGCCGACAGGGCACCAGTCTAGAGGCCAGCGTCCAACGAGGCAGAACCGCCTGTGGACAACACGCCGGGTAAGCCGGCGACGACGGAGAGTTTGCCCGAATTCAGACGCGATTTCAGACTGTGACGAGGGCGGTGACGGCTTCGCTCTCGAGGCGCTTGCGGCCCGGGAGGAAGGACAGCTCCAGCAACACCGCCGTACCGAGGACCTCGGCGCCGCAGCGGCGGATCAGCCGCAGACAGGCCTCGACCGTGCCGCCGGTGGCCAGGACGTCGTCGATGACAAGGACGCGGTCACCGGGAGTGAACGCGTCCTGGTGCACCTCGATCGTCGCCTCGCCGTACTCCAGCGCGTACGACTCCTCGTACGTCGCCGCCGGCAGCTTCCCCTTCTTCCGCACCGGCACGAACCCGGCGCCGAGTGCGAGCGCGACCGGGGCCGCCAGGATGAACCCGCGCGCCTCGATCCCGACCACCTTGTCGACGACCGGCCTGCCGTCGTCGTCCTTCCCGGCTGCCGCCAGCGCCTCCACGACCTGGCCGAAGCCGGTGTGGTCGGCCAGCAGCGGGGTGATGTCCTTGAACACCACACCCGCCTGCGGGTAGTCCGGAATGTCGCGGATACCGTCCGCGAGCACCTGCTCGAGCGACCGCATCACTTACCGCGCTTCGACCGCGGCTTGCGCGTCGGCTGCGGACGCCCTGCGGCCGCCGCCTTCATCGGCCGCGACGACGGCGTCGGAGCCGACCCGGTCGCCCGGTCCGCCTTCCGAGGCGTGTCCTGTACGTCGGAACGCGCCGCAGCACCCGCCGGCGCGCCGGCCGTCGCCACGCTCACCGGAGCGGCCGCAGCGGCAGCGAGCTGCGCCTTCTTCGCGCTCACCCGCTTGTTCAGCGCCTGCATGCCCGGCTCGCGCTCCTTGAAGACCGCGAGCAGCGACGGCGCGATGAAGATCGACGAGTACGCACCGACGGCGATACCGACGAACAGCGCCAGCGAGAGGTCCTTGAGCGGGCCGGTGCCGAGAACCGCCGTACCGACGACCAGGATCGCGCCCACCGGCAGCAGCGCGGTGACCGTGGTGTTGATCGACCGGACCACGGTCTGATTGACGGCGAGGTTGGTCGCGTCCGAGTAGGTGTAGCGGTTCGACCCGGTGATACCGCGGGTGTTCTCGCGGACCTTGTCGAACACCACGACGGTGTCGTACAGCGAGTAACCGAGGATCGTCAGTACGCCGATCACCGTCGCCGGCGTGACGTCGAAGCCGATCAGGGCGTACAGACCGACCGTGATCGTGACGTCGTGGATCAGCGCGATGATCGCGGCCATCGACGCCTTGGATTCTCGGAAGTACAGCCAGATCACCGCGAACACCGCGACCAGGAACACGACCAGCGCCAAGATCGCCTTGTCGGCGATCTGCTTGCCCCAGGACGCGCCGATCTGCTGCGAGGTGACCTGCTCGGCCGGGATGCCGGCCTCCTTGGCGATCGCCGCGCGCACCGTGCCGATGTCGTTCTGGGCCAGCGGCTTGGTCTGGACCCGGACCTTCTCGTTGTTGATCGTGGTGACGACCGGGTCGCCGAGGTCCTTGGCGTTGGTCGCCTTCACGGCGTCGCCGAAGTCCTGAACGGTGTTGTCGGTGACCTTGACCTTGGCCTCGTACTCGACGCCGCCCTTGAACTCGATACCGAGCGCCAGGCCGCGGACGAACAGGCCCGCCAGCGAGATGATGACCAGGACCGCCGAGAGGCTGAACCAGAACTTGCGGTGGCCGATGAAGTCGTAGGAGACGTCACCGCGGTGCAGCTTGGCACCGATCTGTCCGAGCCTCGACATCAGACCTCCCCTCCGACCGGCTTGCGCGTGGACGGCGTCTTCCGCGGCCGGACCGACGGTTTCGTCTGTCCGGGCAGTCGTTCGACGCCCAGATGCTCCGGATCCAGTCCGGACAGCTTGTGCCCGTGGCCGAAGAAGTCGGTCCGGGCCAGCAGCGTGACCACCGGCTTGGTGAACAGGAACACCACGACCAGGTCGATCAGCGTGGTCAGGCCGAGCGTGAACGCGAAGCCGCGGACGCTGCCGATCGCCAGCACGTACAGCACCAGCGCGGCGAGCAGCGAGATCGAGTCGGCGGCGATGATCGTGTGCTTGGCGCGGGCCCAGCCGGTCTCCACCGACGAGCGCAGGCTGCGGCCCTCACGGACCTCGTCCCGCAGTCGTTCGAAGTAGATGATGAACGAGTCCGCGGTGATACCGACGGCCACGATCAGACCGGCGATACCGGCCAGCGTCAGCGTGAACCCGATCGCCTTGCCCAGCAGGATCACCAGCGCTCCGGTGAGTACGCCGGCGGCCGCGAGCGAGAGCACCACGACGAGGCCGAGACCGCGGTAGTACAGGAAGCAGAACACGACCACCAGCGCCAGACCGGCGAGACCGGCCCAGATACCGGCGGAGAGCTGATCGCCACCGAGCTGCGGCGACACTGTCTCGACCGAGGAGATGTCGAACTTGATCGGCAGCGCGCCGTACTTCAGCACGTTCGCCAGGTCGCGGGCCTCGGCCTCCGTGAAGGTACCGGTGATCTGCGCCTGGCCGCCCGGGATCGGGCTGTCCACGCTCGGCGTCGAGATGGTCTCGCCGTCGAGCACGATCGCGAACAGGTTCTGGCCCTGGCCGCGCTTCGAGATGGCCGTGGTGGCCTTGAGGAACTTGTCGCCGCCCTCACCGGTGAACTTCAGGTTCACCTGCCACTGCAGGCCGTTCTGCGGGATGCCGGCGGAGGCGTCCGACAGGTCGGTGCCGTTCAGGATCGCCGGGCCGAGCAGGTACTTGTAGGTGCCTTGGCGGTCGCAGGAGAAGATCGCCGTGTTCGGGTTGTCGAGCTGCTTGTCACCGCACTTGTACGCCGCGAACGCCGCCTGCGTGGCCGCGTCCGGTGTGTAGTTCAGCGGGTCGCCCCCGGTGGCCGGCGTCGACGGCGTCGCGGACGGCGTGGCACTCGGCTTCGCGGTCGGCGTCGTACTGGCCTTCGGGGTCGGCGTCGGCGTCGCCCCACCCAGCGCGCTGCTCCAGGCGCGGCCCTTCGGCGTGGTGCTGGGGGTGCTGCTCGGCTTGACCGTGGCGCTCGGCTTCGGCGTCGTACTGGGCTTCGGCGTGGTGCCCGGCTTCGGCGTCGTCGACGGCGTCGGAGTGGGCTGCGGCGCGGCGGCGTCGGAACCGTACACGACCCGGAAGTAGAGCAGTGCGGTCTGACCGACCTGCGACACCAGGGATTCCTTCGTGGCGCCCGGAACGGCCACGTTGATGTGGTTCGCGCCGGAGGTGGTGATGTCGGACTCGGCGACACCCGCCCCGTTGACCCGCTGGCCGATGATGTTCTTGGCCTCGTTCAGCTGGTCGGCGGTGACCTTGCCGGTGCCGTCGAACGTGCTGGCAGTCAGCGTGATGGTCGTGCCGCCCCGCAGGTCCAGCCCGAGCTTGGGCTTCCAGGTCTTGGTGAGCGCCATGATCCCGAACAGCAGAACCACGACCACCAGCAAGCCGATCAGGCTCCGCCCGGGGCGGGATGTCGAACTCGTTGCCACGTCAGTTTCAACCTTTGTACTTCTGGGCGCGCCGCACCGTCAGGTGGACGCCGAACGCCGCGCCGCAGGCCGTTGGGACGGAAAAATCAGTTCTCGGTGTGCGTCGGCGGCAGCTTCGGCGTGTCCTGGACCTTGCCGTCGGCCTTGTCACCGGCCTTACCCGCATCCGGTACGTCGACCTTCGCCGCGTCGCGGTCAGCCGCTTCGTCGGCGTCGGCGTCGGCGGTCTCGGCGGTCTCATCGGCGGCAGTGGCCTCGGTGGAGGTCTCGGCCTCATCGGCGGAGGTGTCCTCTTCCGGGATCACCCGGCCGACGGCGGCCTTGACGACCTGGACCAGTACGCCCTCGGAGATCTCCAGCGTCACGTACTCGTCGTCGGTCTCCTCGACGATGCCGACCAGGCCACTGGTGGTGATCACCTTGGTGCCGGGCGTCAGCGAGGCAACGGTCTGTGCCTGCCGCTCGCGCTGCTTACGCTGGGAGCGGCTCATGAACCAGATCATTCCGACGATCAGGATCAGCGGCAGCAGCAGCGTGATGCCGCCACCCCCGGAGGAGGCCATCGGTACGGCGAGGAGTTGCATCGGGTCTCAGAATCCTTCGTCGGGTCGGTTGGATGGCTACGCTACGCATTTGCGCAGGTCGCGGCGGAAGACCTGGAGGTCAGGCCACCGGGGAGTCTAACGCCGGGCGTCAATAACTACCGCATGACGCCGGGTCACGTTTGCGTTACTCACTACTGGTCGCTACGCAGTGTCTACGTTCCGGCACCGGCGGAGGTTCCCCGCGGTCGTCGTGTTCAGTTGAGGTTGAACTCCTTCAGTCCTCATCGGAGTCGAAGAGCGTATCCGCGAACGTCGCGCCCTTCGGGACCTTGAGCCCGATGTGCCGCCAGGCCGCGGGCGTGGCGACACGACCACGCGGCGTACGGGCCAGGTAGCCCGACCGGACCAGGAACGGTTCGGCCACTTCCTCCACAGTCTCACGTTCCTCGCCGACCGCAACCGCCAACGTGGAAAGACCGACCGGCCCACCCCCGAATCGGCGGCACAGCGCGTCCAGAACCGACCGGTCCAGCCGGTCGAGGCCCATCTTGTCCACCTCGTACAGGTCCAGGGCGGCTTTCGACAGCGCGAGCGTGATGATGCCGTCCGCGCGCACCTCGGCGAAGTCGCGGACCCGGCGCAGCAGCCGGTTCGCGATCCGCGGCGTACCGCGGGAACGGGACGCGATCTCGGTGGCGGCCTCCGGCGTGATGTCGACCTCGAGCAGCGCGGCCGACCGGTTCACGATCTTCTCGAGCTCGGCGGATTCGTAGAACTCCAGATGACCGGTGAACCCGAACCGGTCGCGCAGCGGCCCCGGCAGCAGACCGGCCCGCGTGGTCGCGCCGACCAGGGTGAACGGCGGAATCTCGAGCGGGATCGCCGTCGCGCCCGGTCCCTTGCCGACGATCACGTCGACCCGGAAGTCCTCCATCGCCATGTAGAGCAGCTCTTCCGCGGGCCGCGACATCCGGTGGATCTCGTCCAGGAACAGGACTTCGCCCTCACTCAGGCCTGACAGGATCGCGGCCAGATCGCCGGCGTGCTGGATCGCTGGACCGCTGGTCACCCGCAACGGAGCGGCCATCTCGCTGGCGATGATCATCGCCAGCGTGGTCTTGCCGAGCCCGGGCGGGCCGGACAGCAGCACGTGGTCCGGCGTGCGGTTGCGGCCACGAGCCGCGTGCAGCACCAGTTCGAGCTGCTCGCTGACCCGGCGCTGACCGCCGAACTCGGCCAGTGTGCGCGGCCGCAGCGCGGACTCGATCTTGCGTTCCTCGAGGTCCGCCGCGTCGGCGGAGACCAATGGACGAACGTTGTCTTCCATCGCCTACGCCTTGGAAAGAACGCGCAGCGCGGCGCGCAGCAGGTCGGGAACGGACGGGTTCGGGTTGTCGGCGGCGAGCGGCGACACGGCGGTGACCGCGTCCTCGGCGTCGCGGGCGGACCAGCCCAGACCGACCAGACCGGCCTGCACCTGGTCGCGCCACGCCTCCTGCGCCTGCAGCGGACGGCCTGTCACCGTCCTGGACGGTGCACCGATCTTGTCCTTCAGCTCGAGCACGATCCGCTGCGCACCCTTCTTGCCGATACCCGGAACCTTCACCAGTACGGCGAGATCCTCGGTCGCGACCGCCTGGCGCAACTGGTCCGGGCTCAGCACCGCGAGCGCGGCCTGGGCGAGCCTCGGCCCGACACCGGACGCGGTCTGCAGCAGCTCGAACAGGTTCTTCGCGTCGTCGTCGGCGAACCCGTACAGCGTCAGCGAGTCCTCACGAACCACCATCGACGTGGAGATCCGCGCCTCCTGCCCCGGGCGTAAACCGGCCAGCGTGCCCGGGTCGCAGTACACCTGCAGGCCGATCCCGCCGACCTCGACCACGGCACTGTCCAGCCCGATAGCCGCCACCGGTCCACGTACAAAGGCGATCATCGCCACCCTCCAAGCCCGTTCATTTCAGTGCTCACCGCTTGCCCTGCTGCGCCGCGACGGCGGCCCGCAGCCTCGCCATCTGCAGCCGTGACTGTGCCTGCGCCGCCGCCTCGAGATTGGCCCGGCTGGTGGCCGCTTCCTGCAGCTTGCTCGCCACTCCGCCACGCCAGACCTGACAGATGGCCAGCGCCAGCGCGTCCGCGGCGTCCGCGGGCGTCGGACGCTCGCTCAGCTTGAGGATCCGGGTGACCATCGTGGTCACCTGCTCCTTGTCGGCGCGGCCCGATCCGGTGACCGCGGCCTTCACCTCGCTGGGCGTGTGCAGGGCGACCGGCAGCCCGCGACGGGCCGCCACCACCATCGCGACCCCCGAGGCCTGCGCCGTACCCATCACCGTCCGGACGTTGTGCTGTGCGAACACCCGCTCGACCGCGACCGCGTCCGGCTGGTACCGGGCGATCCACGTGTCGAGCTCCTCCTCGATCATCACGAGCCGCTTGGAGACGTCCAGGTCGGCCGGCGTCCGGATCACCCCGACGGCGACCAGCGCCGGCGGCTTCCCCGGTGTCCCCTCGACGACGCCGAGGCCGCACCGGGTCAGTCCCGGGTCGACGCCGAGCACCCGCATGACCACCTCCGAACGTTTGTTCGACAACCCTAGTCGGAGGCGTCAGGAGTTCAGAAATCGACGCGCCGTCTCAGAAGTCGTCGAGCATGTACGCCGCAGGTCCGCCGAAGACCGCGTCGAGCGCCGTGTCGGCGAGGGCTGCTCCCCCGGTAGTCAGTCCGGCGCCGCGGAGGGTAGCCAACGGCATACCGGCGTACAGCGCTGCCAGTCCGCGGGGTCCGAGGCGCAGCGCGTCGCTCGACGGCTCAGCCGGGGTGAGAGTGGAGGATCCGTTGCTGATCGAGAGGTGCCAGTCGCCGGTGTTCGCAGGCAGTTCTGGGTCGTCGATCCGCAGGTCCGCCTCAAGTACGACACCGTCCGGGAAGCCCCGTCCCGCAAAGGCTGCCGGAGCGTCGACGAGCCGGAGCATCCACCGGTTCTGCCAGGACTTGCCAAGCGCCTCGTGCTCCGCCATCAGGTGGATCGGATCGAACGGCGGGCAGCAGGCCTCCACCGTCTTCGCGATCGACGCACCCGAGCCGACGGTCGCCCACAGCGCGCGGGCGGTCTCCTCCGACCCGGCGATGAGCTCCTCGACCGCGAGGTTGCCGTCTTTCCACTTGTAGACGACGAAACCGTCATCGGCGACGTACGCGAAGCTGCTCTCGTCCTCCAGCCAGGACTCGACCTCGGTGTGCGGCCAGATCAACGGGCCGTTCGAGCGTCGTGCCTCGTGTGCCTTCGCGGCGAGCTCCAGGAACAGGTCCGCGTCGTCGCGTCCCGCCTTGCGCACCGCCGTACCGCTGCCGCCCAGGGTCCGCAGATCGGCGGCCTCGAAGGTGTAGAGGTGCCGGCTCCCGGCGAACTCGTATCCGAGGTGCCGATAGAGCACGGTCGTCGCCGGATACAGCGCCGTCAGCGGATAACCCTTCTCCACGCACAGGTTGAGTACGGCGCGCATCAACAGGCTGCCGACCCCACGACCGCGGTACTCCGGTGCGACGACAACGCCGGCCACGCCGCCCATCGGCACCCGGCGCCCGCCCCACCACTGCTCGTGCGGCCAGACCCGCGCCGCCGCGACCAGTTCGCCACCGTCGAGGACACCGAGATACCGCCCGTCGACGATGAACGACCGCGCGGTGTTCTTCCACTCGTCGCGGTCACCACCCATCCCGAACGACCGCGTCCGCACCTGCCACACCGAGTCCAGGTGCTCCTCGGTAACCTCCACCACCCGCAGTTCAGTCACGCCAGGACCTTACGTCGTACGGCGGGTTCACTTCTTGTCAGTTACCCACAGGTGGATCGTGCCCTCGACGACCACCGTGCCGTCGTCGCGGGTCGCCCTCACTTTCACGGGTACGTCGGGCCCCGCGATCCACGTCTCCGGATCGGTCTCCGCCGAACACGTCAGGTCCGTCGTCGACTTGGCGAGGTACGAGACCTCCATCCCCTTCGGCAGCCACCGCTTCCCCGCCGGCACCGTCGCCTCCGCCAACGCCCCCATCGCCGCCTCGAGACCGTTGCACACAGCAATCGCGTGCACGGTCCCGATGTGGTTCAGCACCGCCCGCCGCTTCGGCAACGTCAACGCCGCGTAGTTGGGACTGACCTGCACAAACCGAGGCCGCACCGACCGAAAGTACGGCGCCTTCCAGGTGAACCCCCAAGAGAACACCCGCTCCCCACCCGGCACCCCACGCAACCGCTCCCACAACCCCAACACCTGACTCATCCCGTCATGTTACTCACGAGTCACATCCGGTGTGAAGGTCACGGCAGTGATGCCCGTTCGATTCAGGAGGGACGGACGGGCGGTGAGTACGACGCGGGTGACCTGGTTGCCCCAGATGTCGGCGAGTTTGGGGTCTGTGAGTGGGAGGGGCTCGAGTACGGCGGTCAGATTGTCGGCGTCGTACGAGATGGTGAGGCCTTCGACCCGGATCGTGCCGTTCTCGTGGGTTGCCGGGCCGTTGAGGATCAGGTGCCAGACGAGTTGGGTCGGTGCGTACTCCAGGTCCCAGGTGTCGGTCAGTTCGACCGCTTCGTCCAGAGTGATGCTGCGGCGCCAGGAGCGGATGCCGGCCTCGGGTGGATAGGCGTGGGCCAGGTCGAGTTCGCAGGTCGTACGGTCGCCGAGTTCGGCGGACATGCCGGTCGCCTGGAACTCGCGCCCGGGCGGCTGCGAGAACCCGTTGATCAGCGGCAGGTTGTGGTAGTCGCTCTGCATCGTGAAGATCCGGTAGCGATCGGCCGAGAACGTCTGCCGGGTGTACGTACCGACACCGAGATCGATAACGCGCGGTACGCCGTCGACGGCGACGATCAGCGAGCCGACGTCGTTGTGGTTGTGCGACTCGGCGTTGTGTCCGCCCTTCACCGCGACGAGCAGATTGTTCGAGCGGGCCACGAGTACTTCGGTGTCCGGCAGGTAGATGTCCTGGTGGCCGGCCCCCTCCTCCTCGGTCCGCAGGCCGGGCTCGAGCAGCGTGCCGATCACCCGGAGCATGGACGGAATCCGCGGTACGAGCGGATCGTCGCGATGCCGGATCACCCGCGCGTGCTGACGTGCGGCCGGCTCGTCGGTGTGCACGCCGAGCCGATACAGCGGGTACGCCGCCGACGGGTCCGCCAGTTGCGCCGGGCAGTCCGCGAAGTTCACGTACCACCGGTCGTCGATGTGCATGGCCGGCAGGTACGACGTGATCGGCCGCAGCTTGGGATGACCGAAACCGTCGAGCTGCCCGGCTGTTGCGTCGTACAACAGAACCAGGCTGTCCGCGAGGGAGCCGCCCGCTCGCGTCCAGTACGACGCTCCCTCGTCGCAACCACCGTCGTCCGGGTAGGAATCGAGGAACACGTCGAGACCGTCGACCACGAGCTCGACGACCTGTGCGCGGCGAGCCGGATCGGGTTCGAGCAGGAGGGCGCACGCGGTGAGGTTCGAGTGGATCCACGGGTTCCAGTTGTTCGTGAACTCCTTCAGCCAGCGCCAGTCGCGAATCTCGAGGAACGGCGTCAGCACCCGCTGGTCGACCTCGGTCGAGATCCGCAGCCTGGTCGCCGCATCC
Source organism: Kribbella sp. VKM Ac-2569 (assembly GCF_004216905.1). Lineage (GTDB taxonomy): Bacteria > Actinomycetota > Actinomycetes > Propionibacteriales > Kribbellaceae > Kribbella. The sequence goes on along the minus strand of NZ_SGXJ01000007.1, from coordinate 203,005 downwards.
AGAGCGGACCCCAGCAAGTGATCCACCCAGGCCAGTAGACCGCCGGTCTCGGCACAGAACAGATCCAGATCCCGATCCCCCGGCCGCGGCAGCGCCTCACCACGCGCGGCAGCCGTACTCGCATGCGCCGGAAGAGTCCAGGTCGCCTCATCACACACCAGCCAGACGCCATCCACGACGTCCGCGACCCACCGCTCCGCACCGGTCAGCAGCGCCGCCAGCGTGCTCGTGACGATCCGGCGACGCCGCTCGAAGTACGGCGTCTCATACAGGTCGCGATTGCCCTCCCGCTGGAACCGCGCGAAGTCACTCGCCAGCAGTACCGGCCACTCGCCCGCGGCCTGCTCCTCGGCATCCGTCAGCAGCGCCGCACGATCTCCCGCCGGCACGCCGTTCCACACGTCCCGCGCATCGATTCCCGGCGCCAGCTGCACCGACCCGGCAGCGCCCAACACCCGGTTCACCAGTTCCCCGGGCAACAGTCCACGCATCGTCTGAGCCACACCGCCAACCTATCGGCCTGCGGACCGATCAAGTCATGGCGATTTAGACGATTCAACTGGGGTCTGGATAGACTGCCGGTGACCGGGATGGCTGCTGGACGGGGGACGATGGGGACGCCCAGCATCAAGGAGGTTGCGCAGCGGGCCGGGGTTTCGGTGGGGACTGTGAGCAACTTCCTCAATCGGCCGGGGATCGTGGCGCCGGAGACTCGCAAGCGGGTGCAGGACAGCATCCAGGCGCTCGGATTCGTGCGCAACGAAGCGGCGCGGCATCTGCGGGCCGGCAAGAGCCGGACCGTCGGGCTGATCGTGCTCGACGTGACCAACCCGTTCTTCACCGATCTGGCCGAAGGCGCCGAGGCGCTGGCGTACGAGCACGACACCGTGGTGATGCTCTGCAACAGCAAGACCGACCCGGTGCGCGAGGGACATCACCTCGACCAGCTCGAGCAGCAGCGTGTGATGGGCATCCTGATCACGCCGTTCGACAGCACCGATCCGCGGCTCACCGCGCTGGTCGATCGCGGTACGCCGGTGGTGCTCGTCGACCGTACGGCGGACCGCGGACTGTGCTCGGTGTCGGTCGACGACCAGCTCGGCGGACGCCTCGCCGGGAACCACCTGATCGAGTCCGGCCATCGCCGGATCGCCTTTATCGGTGGGCCGTTCACGATGCAGCAGGTGGCGGACCGCAAGGCCGGCATCACCGCGATCGTCGAGGAGACCGGCGACGTCGACCTGGAGCACTACGAGGTCGACGTGATGGGCGTGGTCGAAGGTCGCGCGATCGGTGAACAGCTCGCCGCGCTGCCGGCACGCTCGCGTCCGACCGCGGCGTTCCTCGCCAACGACCTGCTCGCGCTCGGGTTCCTGCAGGGGATGGCGGTGGCCGGCCTGCGGGTCCCACGGGACATGGCGATCGTCGGGTACGACGACATAGATTTCGCCCGCGCCGCCGCCGTACCGCTGTCGTCCGTGCGGCAGCCGGCCGAGTTGCTCGGGCGGTCCGCGATGGAACTGTTGCAGGAAGAGGTCGAGTCGGCCGAGCGGCATCGGCATCGTCAGGTGATCTTCCAGCCGGACCTGATCGTCCGCGAGTCCAGCGACTTCAAGCGCCGGCGCTGATGCCTGTCCTGTACGAGAACCCGCTCGCGTCGCCGGCCGATCTCGACGGTTTCCGGCTGGAGGGTGACGGCGCGACGTCGTTCCCGCTCGGCCGGTTGCGTCTGGAGAGTGTGCGACCGGCGGCGGACGGGCAGGACGCGAACGTCGTGCTGTGGTGCCCGGAGGACTTCCCGCCGGACGTGACGATCGAGTGGGATTTCCGGCCGATCCGTGAACCTGGCCTGTGCATCCTGTTCTTCCAGGCCAAGGGCCGACACGGCGAGGACCTGTTCGACCTGCAGCCGCGCACCGGGCCGTACGAGCAGTACCACCACGGCGACCTCGACACCTACCACGTCTCGTACTTCCGCAGACGCTGGCCGGCCGAGCGGGCCTTCCACACCTGCAACCTGCGCAAGAGCTACGGGTTCCACCTGGTCGCGCAGGGCGCCGATCCGATCCCGGACGTCGCCGACGCCGACGGCCCGTACCACCTGCGCCTCACCGTCCGGCACGGCGAGATCACCTTCGCGGTCAACGACCTGCCCAGCTTCACCTGGCACGACGAGCAACCCCTGACCGGCGGCCGGATCGGCTTCCGGCAGATGGCGCCGTTGATCGGCGAGTACGCGAACCTGCGCGTCTCCCAGGCCTGACCCCCGCCTTCGCGCACCCCCGTGACCACTCTCTGACAAACGCTTTCCCAAGCCTTGACATTGAGACGATTCAACCATACGGTCACATCACTTTTCGCCCCGAAACAAGGCAGGAACCGGCATGAGAACTGGCTGGGCCATCAAGCTGTACGACGCTGCGGACGAGGTCCTTTGGGTGATCAAGTTGAACGCCCTGTGGATCCTCTTCACGCTGCTCGGCGGGATTGCCCTGGGTATCGGCCCGGCCACACTCGCGGCATATTCGCTGGCCAGACGCAGGTCATCCGATGAATCGTTTCACGCCTTCCCTGCTTTCCGTACCGCGTTCCGCCAGGAGTTCCGCCGCGGCTCGCTCGTCGTACTCCCCCTGGTCGCGGTCGCCGTCGTTCTCGTCGGCAACTACCTGTACTTCGCCGCGCTCGGGGCCGCACTCCCCCGCCTGGCCAGCCTCACGGCGCTCGTCGCGCTCGGGCTGATCGCGGCGTACGCGCTTCCGATGGCCGTGCACTACGACCTCGGGATCCGCATGTTGTTGCCCAAGGCATCGCTGGTCGCGCTCGCGCGGCCGGCGTCGTCCCTGGTCCTGCTGTTCGTCGCGGTGTCCATCGCCTTCGTGTCGGTGAAGTTCCCGGTGTTCGGGTTCGTCCTGGCCGGCGGCGCCTGGATCCAGCTCGACACCTGGCTCTGCTTGCGCTTCTTCGCCGAGAACGAAGCGCGCCTGCACCTGAAAGGGAACCAATGACCATCTCCTCCCGACGGCGCCTCGCCGTCGCCGCCGCTTTGTCGACGGCACTGCTCGTCGCCTCCGCCTGTTCGGGCGGCGGCGACGACAAAGGCGGCCAGGCCGCCAGCACCGAGCTCACGGTGATGACTAAGTTGTTCGGCACCGCGCCGGATCCGAACGGCGAACTCCAGCAGGCGGTCGAGAAGCTGATCGGCAAGAAGCTCAAGATCACCTGGGTGCCGAACGCGGAGTACGGCGACAAGGCGAACGTCACGCTCGCCTCGGACAACATCCCGGACGTGATGGCGGTGAACGAGAAGAGCCCCTCGTTCGTCAAGGCCGCCGAGGCCGGCGCGTTCTGGGACCTGACCGGCAAGCTCGACAAATACCCGAACCTGAAGCCGGCCAATGAGCAGACCGCGAAGAACTCGCAGACCAACGGCAAGACCTACGGCATCTACCGGGTCCGGCCGCTGCTGCGCTCCGGCATAGTGATCCGCAAGGACTGGCTGGCCAAGCTCGGTCTGCAGGAGCCGAAGACCGTCGACGACCTGTACGCGATCGCCAAGGCGTTCGCCGAGAAGGACCCGGACGGCAACGGCAAGAAGGACACCTACGGCCTGATCATCCCGAAGTGGCCCGGCAACTACGCCAGCGCCAGCCCGTACGACGTGGTCGAGACCTGGTTCGGTGCGCCGAACGGGTGGGGCGAACGCGACGGCAAGCTGGTACCCGGCTTCGACACCCCGGAGTTCCTGGCGGCGAACCGGTGGCTGCGCAAGTGGGTACAGGAAGGCCTGGTCAACCCGGACTTCGCCACCCTCGACAGCGCGAACTGGAACGACCCGTTCGTGCAGGGCAAGGGCGGCATGATCATCGACGTGAACGTGCGGGCCACCCAGCTCCTCGACCTGTTCAAGGAGAAGAACCCGAAGGACTTCGACAAGGTCACCCTGGTCGGCAACCTGGCAGGCCCGGACGGCGAGAAGCATTCCTACCCCTTCACCGGGTACAACGACGTCCTCGCGATCTCCAAGCAGCACATCCGGACCGACGAGCAGCTCGACGACGTGCTGAAGACGCTGGACAAGCTCGAGTCCAAGGAGGGCTCGATCCTGCTCACCAACGGGATCGAGGGCCGCAACTTCAAGGTCGAAGGAGAGTACGCCGTACCGATCAACCAGGAGGACCCGAAGGTCAAGGCGATCCAGAACGACGTGGACAAGGCCTTCATCCAGCTCGGGACCCGGGCCAGCGTCGGCACCGGCGCCTACCAGCTGCGGCCGGCGGACGAGGCCAGCCGGAAGATGCGGGAGAAGTTCGATGTGCTGATGAACGAGGATCTGAAGACCGCGGTCTTCAACCCGGCGCTCGGCTTCGTCGCCCCGACCGCGGTGGCGAAGGGCCAGACCATCGACACGATCATCCCGGACGCGCGGATCAAGTACCTGTCCGGTGCGATCACCGAGGACCAGCTGAAGGCGCAGATCAAGCGCTGGTACGACAGCGGCGGCACGGACATCGCCAAGGAGATCAACGACCTGTCCGCCAAGGCCGGCGGCTGATCGATGGCCACCGACCTCGTGCCTGAGGTGGTGCAGCCGGCCGCGAACTCTTCGCGGCCGGCGACCGGCCCGCGGCGCAGACGCCGTACGCACAACCTCTGGCGCTACCGCTGGTTGTACCTCTTGCTGCTGCCCGGCCTGGCGTACTTCTTGCTGTTCAAGTACCTGCCGATGTACGGCCTGACCATCGCGTTCAAGGACTACGTGCCGTTCCTCGGCTACTCGGGGAGCGAATGGGTCGGTCTGAAGCACTTCCAGGAGCTGTTCACCGGGCCGGACTTCGGCCGGCTGATGTTCAACACGCTGCTGCTCGCCGTGCTGACGGTCGTCTTCGTGTTCCCGGCGCCGATCGTCGTCGCGCTGCTGCTGAACGAGCTCCGGGTCAACGTGCTGAAGCGGTCCGTGCAGTCGCTGGTCTACATCCCGCACTTCCTGTCCTGGACGATCGTCGCCTCGCTCACCTACCTGCTGTTCTCGGTGGACTTCGGCGTGATCGCGAACTGGATCCACGGCCTGGTCGGCGGGCAGAAGACGGACTACGTCGCGCAGGCGGACTGGTTCCGGCCGCTGATCGTGCTGCAGCTGCTGTGGAAGCAGACCGGCTGGGGAACGATCATCTACCTGGCGGCGCTGGCGGGCGTGGACTCGCAGCTGTACGAGGCCGCTCGAGTGGACGGCGCCGGGCGGTGGCGGCAGTTCTGGCACATCACGCTGCCGGCGATCCGGCCGACGATCGTGGTGATGGCGATCCTGACGTCCGGGCATCTGATGGACTCCGGGTTCGAGCAGATCTGGCTGATGACCACGTCGCTGAACCGTGACGTCGCGGACGTGTTCGACACGTTCGTGTACTACATCGGCATCACCCAGGGCTCGTTCAGCTACGCGACCGCCGTCGGCCTGTTCAAGGGCGTGATCGGCGTCGTGCTGATCTTCGGCTCCAACTTCCTGGCCAAGCGCATGGGCCAGCGCGGGCTGTTCTGAGAGGAGGAACACGATGAAACAACGAGTCCGGTACTACGACTCTGTCGGCAGTCGCGTGTTCGACGTACTGAACGTCGTACTCCTGTCCGGTCTGGCGATCGTCACGGTGCTTCCGCTGCTCTACGTGCTCGCCGGATCGTTCGCGACCGAGTCCGAGATCAGCTCGCGGCCGTTCTTCCTGTGGCCGCACAAGTTCGTCACCGACACGTACCACTACATCTTCTCCACCGACACGTTCGTCCGCGCGTTGCTGACCACGGTCGGCGTGACCGCGGTCGGCACGGTGATCCAGCTGCTGCTGACGCTGACGATGGCCTATCCCTTGGCGAAGAAGTTCCTGCCGGGGCGGGCGCTGGTGCTGAACCTGGTGATCTTCACGCTCGTGTTCAGCGGCGGCATGATCCCGACGTACCTCGTCGTACGGGATCTGGGGCTGCTGGACAGCTACTGGGCGCTGATGCTGCCGCTGGCGATCAACCCGTTCTACCTGATCGTGGTGAAGAGCTTCTTCCAGGAGTTGCCGGAGGCGCTCGAGGAAGCGGCCCGGATCGACGGGTGCAACGAGCTGAACGTGTTCCTGCGGATCGTGCTGCCGTTGTCGAAACCGATCATCGCGACGTTCTCGCTGTTCTACGCGGTCGGGATCTGGAACGACTACATGTCGCCTTTGCTCTACATCGACGACAGCAAGAAGTGGACGCTGCAGATGATCGTCCGCCAGCTGACCGCGGCGAACGCGGACTCGGCGAACGTGCTGCAGCAACTGGAGACGGTGACGTTCCCCGAGCAGGGCCTGAAGTTCGCGGTCGTCGTGGTCGCGACACTGCCGATCCTGTTCTTCTACCCGTTCCTGCAGAAGCACTTCGCGAAGGGCGTGCTGATCGGGTCGGTGAAGGAGTGACGACCTTACAATGGCTGGAAACTCCTTGCAGACAAGGTGTTTCCTGGGGCGTCCCCTGGCCGCTTGGAACGGTTGCCGACGGCACTCGGTTCGCGTTGGACGACGGTACGCCGGTGCAGAGCTGGACGACTGCGACGTGGCCGGACGGCTCGGTGAAGTGGTCCGCGCACGCGATCGGGCCGTCCGAGCAGCCCGATTCGTCGTACGAGCTGGTCGCCGGTGAGCCCGCGACGCCGGCTCAGCCGGTGCACGTGGAACGTGCAGATGGCGAGGTGCGGATTACGACCGGGCCCGTCGCGTGGGTGCTCCGGCAACCGGGGTTGATCGCGTCGATCAGCTACGACGGTCAGGAGGTCGTGCGGAACGTTCGGCTGGTGAGTCTGCGGCAGAATTCTCCGGACGACGACCTGGGCGGACCGCGGGAGCAGACGACGGCGACGGTGGATCGCATCACCGTCGAACAGGACGGCCCGGTGCGGGCCGTCGTCCGGCTCGAGGGGAAGCACGGCGACTGGCTGCCGTTCTCGGTGCGGCTGTACTTCTACGCGGGCGCTGCCGACGTACGGATCGTGCACAGCTTCGTCTGGGACGGCGATCCGGATCGGGACTTCCTGGCCGGACTGGGGCTCAGTGCAGACGTCGTGATGCGCGACGAGGCGCACAACCGCCACATCCGACTCGCGGGACCGTCCGGGTTCCTGACCGAGGCAGTGCGCGGTCTGACCGGTCTACGTCGCGATCCGGGCGAAGAGGTACGACGTACCCAGGTCGCCGGCCGTGCCGTAGGGGCGATCCCCAACCCAGAGGTGGCCGACCGCCTGCAGCGCATCCCGCAGTGGAACGACTACACCCTCGACCAGACGAGCGCGGACGGGTTCACGCTGCGCAAACGCACCGGCGCGGGACAGGGGTGGATCACCATCCCGTCCGGCACCAGAGCACCCGGCTACGGGTACGTCGGTGGCGTCAGCGGCGGACTGGGCTTCGGGCTGCGTGACTTCTGGAAACTGCACCCGACCCGCCTCGACATCCGCAACGCGGCCACCGACGTCGCCACGGCCACGGTGTGGATGTGGTCGCCCAGCGCTCCGGCCATGGACGTGCGCTACTGGCACGACGGCATGGACCAGGACACGTACGCCGAACAGCTCGAAGGCCTCGAGATCACCTACGAGGACTACGAGCCCGGCTTCGGCAACGCACAGGGTGTCGCCCGTACGCACGAGCTCAGCCTGCGGGTCCACGACACCACACCGTCAGCTGAGGAGCTGTCGGAGCACGTAGCGCTGCTCAATTCCCCCGGGCTGCTCACGGTCTCGCCTGCTCGTCTGCTCGAGGCAGGTGTGTTCGGTACCTGGAGCCTGCCCACTGCGGACCACCAGGACATCGAGGCCCGGCTGAACTTCCTCTTCCAGTACTACGTCGGGCAGCGCGAGCAACGCCGCTGGTACGGGTTCTGGGACTACGGCGACGTCATGCACACCTACGACCGCGACCGGCACACGTGGCGGTACGACGTGGGCGGGTTCGCCTGGGACAACTCGGAGCTCTCCCCCGATCTGTGGCTCTGGTACCAGTACCTGCGGACCGGGCGGGCCGACGTGTTCCGCTTCGCCGAGTCGATGACACGGCACACCGGTGAGGTCGACGTACATCACCTGGGCCGCTGGAAGGGCCTGGGGTCGCGGCACAACGTGCAGCACTGGGGCTGCAGCTGCAAGCAGGTGCGGATCTCCAGTGCGATCTACCGGCGCTTCTACTACTACCTGACCGCGGACGAGCGGACAGGTGACCTGATGGACGAGCTGGCGACCATCGAGGAGACGTTCCTCGTCGTCGACCCGCAGCGCAAGGTACGACCGGACGTCTACTCCCCCGACCCGCACGCGCTGTCCATCGAGCTGGGCGTGGACTGGGGTGCACTGGCCGCTGCGTGGCTCACGCGATGGGAACGACACGGCGACGAGCGGGCCCGTGCACGGCTCGTGGGAACGATGTCCGACATCGCTGCGCTGCACTACGGCTTCCTGACCGGTAGCGCGCGGCTGAACCTGTCCACCGGGCGCTTCGACACCAGCCGGGACACCATCGCGGTGTCCCACCTGTCCTCGCTCTTCGGGCTGCCCGAGATCTGTTCCGAGCTCATCGACCTGGACCTCGACGTACCGGGGTTCGAGAAGGCGTGGCTCGACTACTGCCGGCTCTACCTGCTCTCGCCCGAGGAGCAGACCGCAGAGCTCGGCCAGCCGTTGCAAGGCATCTCGCAAGAACGGGCCCACAGCCGACTGGCCGCGTACGCCGCCGCACGCACCGGTGACCCGGAGCTCGCTCGGCTGGCCTGGCGCAACTTCTCAGTGGACACGGCCGAGTGGAAGACCACTCCCGTCGACGGCGCGCTGATGCCGGTCGACGAGGCCGCGTTCATCAGTACCAACGGCGCGTCGCAGTACGCGCTGGCAGCGATCCAGAACCTGTCCCTGATCCCCGAACACCGGAATGACAGAGGTGGAACGGCATGGAGGTCTCAAGACGCACAGTCCTAGCAGGTATGGCCGCAGTGCCCGCGGTCTCCTTGCTGGACAACATCCAACCTGCAACTGCCGCGGAGGTGCAGGAAGTGAAGCTCACTTGGCTCGAAGGCAAGCCGACGACGGCAGCGGTGACGACGTGGGGTACGCCCTGGCCGAAGGGCGCCGTACCAGCGAACCAGTCGTTCGCACTCAAGTCCGCGGACGGCGCCGACGTACCACTGCAGAGCTGGCCGACCGCGTACTGGCCGGACGGCTCGCTCAAGTGGAGTGCGCACGCGATCGCAGTGGACGCACCTGCTGAGTCGTACACGCTCGGCCCGGGTACGGCGACCGCGCCGGCGCATCCCGTCACCGTGCAGAACGAGAAGCTGTACGTCGACGTCGACACCGGCGTGATCAAGGCGCGGATCCGGAAGAGCGGGACCGAGCTGATCAGCCACATCTGGCGTGGTGACGTGCTGATCGCGCGCAAGGGTCAGCTGATCAACCTGAAGCAGGACAAGATCGCGGACGACGAGGACGGCGGTGCGGTCCGGGAGCAGTACGAGAGTGACATCCAGAAAGTCACCGTGGAGCAGTCCGGGCCGGTGCGCGCCGTCGTACGGATCGAGGGCCGGCACAAGTCACGCAAGGGCCTGACCTGGTTGCCGTTCTCGGTCCGGCTGTACTTCGTGGCCGGTGCGGAGAACGTGCGAATGGTGCACACGTTCGTCTACGACCGCGACGGGCAGAAGGACTACATCGCCGGGCTCGGCGTGCGCTTCTCGGTGCCGATGCGCGATGCGGCGTACGACCGGCACGTCCGGTTCGTCGGCGAGGGGCACGGGATGGTGTCCGAGGCCGTGAAGGGCATCACCGGTCTGCGGCGGGATCCGGGCGCCGTCGTACGGGCCGCGCAGATCGCCGGGACGAAGCTGCCCGATCCGGCGACGTGGGACCAGCGGGTCACGACGCGGCTGCAGTACATCCCCGAGTGGGGCGACTACTCGCTGAGCCAGTTGACCGCTGACGGTTTCACGGTGAGGAAGCGGACCGCGAAGGGGTACGGCTGGGTCTCGGTCGACCAGGGCAAACGCGCCTCCGGCCTCGGGTACGTCGGTGGCGTGAGCGGCGGATTCGCCTTCGGATTAAGGGACTTCTGGCAGCGGCACCCGACGCAGCTGGACGTCCGGAAGGCAGCGACCGAGGAAGCCGAGGTGACCGTGTGGCTGTGGTCGCCGGCCGCCGGTGCGATGGACACGCGGTTCTACCACGACGGCATGGGCCAGGACACCTACCCGGAGCAGCTCGAGGGCCTCAACATCACCTACGAGGACTACGAGCCCGCGTTCGGTACGCCGTACGGCATCGCCCGGACGTCTGAGCTGACGTTCTGGGCGCTGGAGGCGACGCCGTCGGCTGCGCGGCTGGGTGACCTGGCCGACCAGGTGCGGACGCCGCCGCAGCTCATCAACCCGGTGGACCAACTGGTGAGCTCCCGGGTGTTCGGTGGGCTGTTCAGCCCGGTGGACCGGTCCGTGCCGGCGAAGAAGGCGATCGAGGACCACCTGGACTTCCTGTTCGACTACTACCGCGGGCAGGTCGAGTCGCGGCACTGGTACGGGTTCTGGGACTACGGCGACATCATGCACACGTTCGACGAGGACCGGCTGGTGTGGCGGTACGACGTGGGCGGGTACGCGTGGGACAACTCGGAGCTGTCACCGGACCTGTGGCTCTGGTACGCGTTCCTGCGGTCAGGGCGTGCCGACATCTTCCGGTTCGCAGAGGCGATGACGCGGCACACCGGTGAGGTCGACGTCTACCACCTGGGTCAGTGGGCCGGCCTGGGTACGCGGCACGGCGTACAGCACTGGGCGGACAGTGCGAAGCAGCAGCGGATCAGTACGGCGGCGTACCGGCGGTTCTACTACTACCTGACGGCTGACGAGCGTACTGGCGACCTGCTGTCGGAGCTGGTGGACTCGGACAAGACGTTCCTGGTGCTGGACCCGCTGCGGAAGATCAGGACCGAGCCGTACACACCTGACCCGCATGCACTGTCTATCGGCCTCGGTACAGACTGGAGTGGTCTGGCTGCTGCCTGGCTGACCGAGTGGGAGCGGCAAGGGCCTAAGGCTGCTGTCGCCAAGGCCAAGCTGCTTGGGACGATGGAGACGATCGGGGCGATGCCGAACGGGTTCGTCACCGGCAGCGGGCTCTACGACCTCGACACGGGTCGCTTCGCACCTGTGGCCGAGAAGACCGTCAGTGTGTCCCATCTGAGCGCCATGTTCGGCGAGGTGGAGATCTGCGCCGAGCTGATCGACCTGGTGGAGATGCCTGCGTTCGAGGCCGCGTGGCTGCAGTACTGCCGGCTGTTCAACGCGACCCGTGCAGAGCAGACAGCTGAATGCGGGGCGTACTTCGGCAACCTCATCCTGCGGCAGGGGCATGCGCGACTCACGGCGTACGCCTCGGTCCGGCTGAACCGCGACGACCTGGCCGCCCGTGCCTGGTCGGAGTTCTACAAGGGCGACGGCTACGCGCCGAACCTCCCGTGGACCGCCGAGGACGTGGAGTCGACGCTCAACAAGACACAGGCCGCCAAGTGGGTTTCCACCAACACGACGGCGTTGTACGGCCTGGCCGCCATCCAGACCCTCGCCCTGGTCGGCGACCAGATCGTGAACCCGTGAGGTGGCTGCCATGCTGCGTTTGCTCACCGCTGGGGTCGTGCTGGCTCTCGGCGCCCAACCAATGACGGCCGCGGCAGAGGCCCCGTCGGAGTGCACCGGCGAGGCGCCTGTCACTTGCACGTACGACGTCCCTCCCGGCGACTACAACGTGAAGGTGGTCCTGGGCCGCGAGCGGAAACCTGTGGAGGTACTCGCGGAGGCGCGGCGGTTGATGGTGTCAGGGAGCTCGGCTCCGGTGCTGCACTTCACCGTCAATGTGCGGGAGCCGGAGGGGCAGCAGAACGGCTTCGGTGGACCAGGTACGCCGGGCCTCACGCTGCGCTTCTCCGGGGCGGCTCCGTCGAACGTCGTGGTGACCCCGGCGCCGGTCAGCACGCGACGGCTGTTCCTGGTGAGCGACTCGACAGTCACCGACCAGGAGACACCGCCGTACACGGGCTGGGGCCAGCGACTGCCCAGCCGCTTCGGTCAGGGGTTGTCGGTGACGAACCATTCCGGATCGGGTGAGAGCACGGTGTCGTTCCTGGCCGAGCCGGCGATGTGGGCCGCGCTGCAACCACAGCTCCGGCCGCAGGACGTCGTACTCGTGCAGTTCGGCCACAATGACAAGCAGACGACGGCCGCGCAGTACCGGGCCAATCTCAGCGAGATCGTCGCCGGCATCCGCTCGACCGGTGCGACTCCGGTCCTGGTCACGCCGATCGTGCGGAGATGGTTCACCGGGACGAAGCTCAACTCGACCGGTCTGATCGTCAACGGTTTGGGTGTCGACCTACCGGCAGAGATGCGCTCAGTCGCTGCGGCCGAGCACGTCGCCCTCGTCGATCTCACGGCCCGTACGCAGGCGGTCGTCGAAGCCCTCGGACCGGAGGCCGCCAAGGCGCTGTATCTGACCCGGGAGAAGCGCGACGACACCCACACGTCCGAGTACGGCGCCACCGTCTACGCCGATCTCGTCGCGACCGATCTCGCCGCGTTGAACCTGATCGACGACCGCTACTGGAACTGATGGCAACTTTTCGGGCTGTGTCGGCATCTCTCCATATATCTGCACTGGGGAGTGCGGGAGGGGGAGCAAATGCTGACACGTCGTACGGCGGCCTGCGCGATGGTGGGCGTGCTGGTTGTACTCGTCGCTGGTTGCCAGGGATCCGACCCGGCAACCAGCGACGCGATCGGAACCACACCGACACCTACCGCAACGTCCGTCACGCCGTCGCCGGTGGCGACGCCCACGAAGCCGTCTACCAGTACGCCGGCAAGCACGATCGCCGGACTGTCCTCGGCGAAGATCCTCGCCAAGGCCCAGGCCGCCGCGAAGGCCGCGACCAGTGTGCGGATGAAGGGCGCGATGTCCGACGACGGCGACAAGATCGTGCTGGACATCCGGCTCAGCAAGGCCGGCGGTCAGGGCACGATGAGCATCAACGGGGCCGCGTTCTCGCTGATCGTCCTGGACAAGACGGCGTACCTGAAGATCAGTGACAAGTTCTGGCGCGCCCAGATCAAGGACAAGGCCGACGCGGACGCCGTGATCGGGCTGGTCGGGGGCCGCTGGATCAAGACGTCGCTGACCGACAAGGACCTCGGTGAGCTCGCGGCGTTCGCCAGCAAGCCGAAGTTCTTCGACACGCTGTTCGAGCCGACCGGCACGCTCCGCAAGACCGCGCCGCGGACCGTCGACGGTGTCACCGCGATCGGTCTCCGCGACACCGACGGCACCCTGTGGGTCGACACCGCCACCGCACGCCCGATCCGCCTCGAGTCGTCCGGCACCGACGCGCTGACGTTCACCGAGTACAACCAGGTCACACCGCCGAAGGCCCCTCCGGCCGCCCAGGTGATCGACGGAAAAGCCCTCGGAATGTAGCTAGATCTTCAGCAGGGCCTCGGCCAGTTCGACCGGACGGGTGAAGCAGGCTTCGTGGCTGCCGGGGGTCGGGACGGGGGCGACGCCGAGCCGCTCGGCGAATCGGTTCCAGCCGTATTCGCCGGGCGGAAGGGCGACGTCGTCCTCGCCGAGCAGGTAGGCGACCGGTACGCCGAGGGTGTCGAGATCCAGCGGTGCGACGGTCTCGGTGAAGTACTGCATGGGCTGCGGCACGAGCAGGCTGTGTACGACGCGTTGCACGTCCTCGGACGCGTCCGGCATGAACGCCAGCTGCCACACCTCGAACGGCATCGCGACCGAGTTGTTCCCGGACGCCTGCGCCTGTCCGTCGAACAGGGCCTGATAGTTCGGCGGCACCTCGTCGTACAGGCTGCGGCCCTCGGCCGGGACGAACGCGCTCCAGAACACCAGCTTCCGCAGCCGCCCCGCGAGCCTCGGCGCGGCGCCGGCGATCACGTAACCGCCCCAGCTGTGCCCGACCAGCGTGACGTCCCGCAGGTCCTCGCCGTCGACCAACTCGACGACCGAGTCGACGACATCGGTCAGCGTGTACGGCGTCGGGTCCGCACCGTCCTGCAGTCCGGGCAGGGTCGGAGTCAGCACCTGATGACCCGCGGACCGCAGCTGCTCGGCGACGGGCCGCCAGGCCCACCCGCCATGCCAGGCACCGGTGATCAACACGAACGTTCCAGCCATGGCGCGCTCCTTCAAGGCTCAGGGTGCCTCGAATCGTGCCATTCTCTCTGACGCTCGTCAATAATCTGACACACTTCAGTCCGGGCAAAGGGGCCGCGGTCACCGCGGCCCCTAGGCTTCAGCCGACCTCGGCCATGATTTCGTCGGACACGTCGAAGTTCGCGTAGACGTTCTGGACGTCGTCGCTGTCCTCGAGGGCGTCGATCAGGCGGAAGATCTTGCCGGCGCCCTCGGCGTCCAACTCGACCGTCATCGACGGGACGAACTGGACATCGGCGGAGTCGTAGTCGATGCCGGCGTCCTGCAGTGCGGTCCGGGCCGCGACCATGTCGGTGGCCTCGGTGACGACCTCCCAGGACTCGCCGAGGTCGTTGACCTCGTCGGCGCCGGCCTCGAGCACGGCCTCCATCACGTCGTCCTCGGACAGCGACTTGCCGTCCTGGTCCTTGGCGACGACGATGACGCCCTTGCGGTTGAACATGTACGCGACCGAGTTCGGGTCGGCGAGCGATCCGCCGTTGCGTGTCATCGCCGTACGGACGTCCGCGGCGGCCCGGTTCCGGTTGTCGGTGAGGCACTCGACCAGCATCGCCACGCCGTTCGGGCCGTAGCCCTCGTACATGATCGTCTGGTACTCCGCGCCGCCCGCCTCGGCACCCGAGCCGCGCTTGATCGCGCGGTCGATGTTGTCGTTCGGGACCGAGGTCTTCTTCGCCTTCTGGATGGCGTCGTACAGCGTCGGGTTCCCGCCAGGGTCGCCACCGCCCATCCGGGCGGCCACCTCGATGTTCTTGATCAGCTTCGCGAAGAGCTTGCCGCGCCTCGCGTCGATGACGGCCTTCTTGTGCTTCGTGGTGGCCCACTTGGAGTGGCCTGACATGGCGAACCCAACCCTTCTACCGCTTGCAACGTCTCAGAGGCCGCGGACCAACTCGGCGAAGTAGCCGTGCAGCCTGGCGTCCCCGGTCATCTCCGGATGGAACGACGTGGCCAGCAGCCGGTCGTGGCGAACCGCGACGATCCTACCCGCGGCGGGGCCCGACCTCACCGTCGAGAGTACCTCCACGTCCCTCCCGACGCGCTCCACCCACGGTGCCCGGATGAACACGGCGTGGTACGGCGTGTCGAAAGCGGCAAACTCGAGGTCCGCCTCGAACGAGTCGACCTGCCGCCCGAACGCGTTCCGCCGGACGGTCACGTCGAGCCCGCCGAGCGTCTCCTGGTCCGCGGTCCCGCCGGTGATCTCGTTCGCCAGCATGATCATCCCGGCGCAGGTCCCGAACACCGGCATCCCGTCCGCGATCCGCTTCTGCAGCGGCTCGAACAACTCGAACGACCGCGCCAGCTTGTACATCGTGGTCGACTCACCACCCGGCAGGACCATCGCGTCGACCTGCTCCAGCTCGGACGGACGTCGTACGGCGAGACCCTCGACGCCGACCTCCGCCAGCATCGCCAGGTGCTCGCGGACGTTCCCCTGCAGTGCGAAAACGCCGATGCCGGTCATGGGGCCTCCCGGTCTGGACTGAGGAGCGGAGGGAGCGAAGCGACCGGAGCGACGAGGGAAGACCGGGAGCACCAGCCCCATGACCCGCCGCGCCGGAGGCGTGGCATCGGTAGAGTCATAGGTTCACCCTCCGTTGCCAGTCGACCGTGACCTCGATCCGGCCCTCGTCGAACACCGCGGGCAGGTCGTTCTGGCGCAGCAGCGCGAGCACGTCCTCCAGCAGCGGCTCCCCCGGTGCGACGTTCGCGGTGTCCGGGTGCCAGAGCTTCAGCTCGAGCATGCCGAAGTCGACCGCGTGCCAGACGTCGGTGTCGGTGAAGAACACCAGCCCCTGCGGACTGTCGGCGGCCTCCAGCGCCTGCCGAGCCGCGTGGTGGTCCGACGTGTAGCGGACCACCACCAGGCCGAGACGCTCGAATTCCGCGAGTACGGCGTCCAACCGGTCCGGATCCGTGGACTCGGGCCAGGCGGCGGCGTCCTCGTTGAGGTCCATGACCGCCTCGCCGATCAGCAGCGGCACCAGAGCGGCCGCGTCCATCGACGGCGCATCCTCCGAGACGGCCTCGGTCAACGCGGCCGTGATCGCCGCGTGGTCGGCGTACCCGGACCGCACCAGGACGCGTGCCAAGCCACGCAACTCCCGGGCCGTCCTCTCGTCCACCGATTGCAGGTTGCTTATCACCCGCCCAGGCTACTTCAGGCAACGTCAGCGAGGTTTCAGTCGCTTGGTCGGGATGGCGGTGAGTGGATCTTCCGGCCACGGATGGCGGGGGTAGCGGGCTCGCAGGTCAGCTCGGACCTGTGGATAGCCCTGCTTCCAGAAAGACGCGAGGTCGCTCGTGATCGCGACCGGGCGCCGTGCGGGCGACAGGAGGTGCAGAACGACTGGGACACGACCGTCCGCGACGGCTGGAGTGGCAGTCCAGCCGAATACCTCCTGCAGCTTCACTGCGAGCACCGGTGGCTCGACACCGTCGTACGCGAGTCGCACCTCGGAGCCCGATGGGACCTGGAGCCGTTCCGGTGCGAGTTCGCCGAACCGGGCTGCTGCAGGCCACGGCAGTAGTCGCCGGAGCGCCGAAGCCACGTCGATGTGGGCAAGGTCGCGCGAGCCTCGCACCGAGGCGAGCTCGGTCCCCAGCCATTCGTCGAGATCGGCCAGCAGCGCCTCGTCGTCGACCGCAGGCCACGGGGCTCCGAGGTGGGCATGGCAGAACGCGAGCCGCTCCCGCAAGGCGAGTGCGGCCTCCGACCAGCGCAGTACGGACAGACCGCTGCGCCGGATACCGTCGCGGACGGCCGCTTGGACGAGCAGCCGGTCGGGCTTTGCCAGCGGGACGTCGTTGAGCACGATCGCGCCGAGCGCCTCGACGCGCCGCGTCACGACCCGGCCGTCGTCCCAGCGGATCTGGTCGGTGGTCGAGACGAGGTCGCCCGCGATGTCTCGCGCGGTCTGCTCATCGATCGGCGCCGCGGAACGGATCCTGGCGTCGGCGCGGCCCGGTGCCCGGTCAGCAGCCGCGATCGCCAGCCAGGTCGTGGTCCGCAACGGCGACTGCGGATCCAGCGCAGCCCCCGTACCACCAGACATCTGGTACGTCGCCGAATCGGCCCCCCGGACCCGCGCGATCCGATCCGGATACGCCAGACCCACCACAATCCCCGCCGCAAGATCGTCCGCTACTAGGCGCGGCTCCGGACCAGGCGATGCGGTCGTCGTGCCTCGGCCGAGACGCTTGGTTTCTTCTCGCCAGCGCGCCGTGGCTCCGCGGTCCTCGCCGCGGCGGAGGGCTCGCCAGCGGGCCGGTAGATCATCGCCGAAGTCTCGGCCGGAGTCGTCCGAGAGCATCGCGACGACCTCGCGTGCCCGGTCGGCGCCGACCCGCGGCGTCCCGTCCAGCAACGCACGGGCCAACCGGGGATGCGCCCCGATCGCCGCCATCCGCCGGCCCCGCTCGGTGATCCGGCCGCCGACGTCGAGGGCATCGAGGCGACGCAGCAATTCGGTGGCCGCGGTCATCGCCACCACCGGCGGCGCCTCGAGCAAGGTCAGACCGTCACCAGCGGGCGCACCCCACGCCGCGAGGTCGAGGGCGAAGGCTGCCAGATCGGCAGTCGCGATCTCCGGCGCCGCGTGATCGTCGAGATGCGAGTGGTCGGTCGCAGACCAGCACCGATAGACCCGGCCGGGCGCCTCCCGCCCGGCGCGACCCGCTCGCTGGTCGGCCGACGATCTCGAAACCCGGCAGGTGACCAACGCGCCGAGGCCACGGGATTGATCGGTTCGCGGCTCCCGGGCAAGACCCGAGTCGACCACAACCCTGACCCCGGGCACGGTCAGCGAACTCTCCGCGACCGACGTCGTGACCACGATCCGGCGGGTGGCGGCCGGCGCCAGCGCGCGGTCCTGTTCAGCCCTGGACTGGCGACCGAACAACGGCAGGACATTCTGACCGGCCAACCGGCGAGTCACACCGTTGATCTCGGCCTCCCCCGGGACGAACACAAGAATGTCCCCGTCGTTCTCGATCAGTGCACGCCGGACGACGGCCGCGACGTGATCCAGCAGGCGCGGGTCGACCCGCCCACCGGGAAGCAGCGGCACGGGAACCGGTGGCGGGGCCCACTCGATCGCCACGTCGAACAGCGCGGCAGACGCGGTGATCACGGGCGCCGGAACTTCCGAGCCCAATGCGCTACGCAGCCTGATCGTGTCCGCCGTGGCCGAGGTCGCGACGAGCGCCAGGTCTTCGCGAAGGTTCGCCCGGATGTCGACGCAGAACGCGAGCAGCAGATCGGCATCGAGGTGCCGCTCGTGGCACTCGTCGATCACAATCGCGGCGACCCCCGGCAACTCCGGGTTCTGCTGCAGACGGCGTACCAGGAGCCCTGTCGTCACCACCTCGACACGGAGGCCCTTGCCGCCGCTGCGTTCACCGCGCATCGCGTAGCCGATCCGCTGCCCGAGCGGTTCGCCGACCAGCATCGCCAGCCGGGCCGCAGCCGCGCGGGTCGCCATCCTGCGCGGCTCGGCGACGATGATCGTGCCCCCGAGCGCGTCGCCCAGCGCAAGCGGCAACAGCGAGGTCTTCCCCGAGCCAGGCGGCGCTACCAGCACGGCAGTGCCACGCGAACGCACCGCATCGACCGTGGCAGGCAGAACCGCCCGGACAGGCAGATCCGCCCCCGGCACCGACGACTCAGGCAGCAACACGCCCCGACGCTAACCGACCGCCACCGCAGAACCCTTCACCCACCCGCAAGCGGGTCGATCAGCCTTACCAGCCGCGCTCGGCGAGCCGGTGCGGCTGCGGGATCTCGTCGACGTTGATGCCGACCATCGCCTCGCCCAGACCGCGGGAGACCTTGGCGATCACGTCGGGGTCGTCGTGGAACGTGGTGGCCTTGACGATCGCCTCCGCGCGCTGCGCCGGGTTGCCCGACTTGAAGATGCCGGAGCCGACGAACACGCCCTCGGCGCCGAGCTGCATCATCATCGCGGCGTCGGCCGGGGTGGCGATCCCGCCCGCGGTGAACAGCACCACCGGCAGCTTGCCCAGCGCGGCGACCTCCTTGACCAGCTCGTACGGCGCCTGCAGCTCCTTCGCCGCGACGTACAGCTCGTCCTCCGGGAGGTTCTGCAGCTTGCGGAGCTCCTGGCGGATCTGGCGCATGTGGGTGGTCGCGTTGGACACGTCACCGGTGCCGGCCTCGCCCTTGGAGCGGATCATCGCCGCGCCCTCGGTGATCCGGCGCAGCGCCTCGCCCAGATTGGTCGCGCCGCAGACGAACGGCACGGTGAACTGCCACTTGTCGATGTGGTTCGCGTAGTCGGCCGGGGTGAGCACCTCGGACTCGTCGATGTAGTCCACCCCGAGGCTCTGCAGCACCTGCGCCTCGACGAAGTGACCGATCCGGGCCTTGGCCATCACCGGGATCGACACCGCGCTGATGATCGAGTCGATCATGTCCGGGTCGCTCATCCGGGAGACGCCGCCCTGCGCGCGGATATCGGCCGGGACCCGCTCCAACGCCATCACCGCGACCGCGCCGGCGTCCTCGGCGATCTTGGCCTGCTCGGCGGTGACGACGTCCATGATCACGCCGCCCTTGAGCATCTCCGCCATGCCGCGCTTCACCTTGGCGGTGCCAACCTGCGGGGTCTCGTTCTCGGTCACTGCATCCTCCTGGTCGTGGGCCTCAGCTCCAGGTTAGGAGGTGGCGGGCATCGATCTTCAGTCCACCCGGAATCAAGTGGACTGAAGTACCTCGTCCAGCCGGGCGACCACGAGCCGCAGCGTGGCCGGCGGGGCCGTGAACGGGATCCGGATGTGCCGGCGGTCGGTCGCGTCCGGCGTGAACAGGTCGCCGGCGCCGAGCAGCAGCCCCTGCTCGCGGGCCGCATCCAGGACGCGGCGGGCCCTGGTTTCGGTCAGCTCGAGCCAGAGCGTCATACCGCCCGTCGGCGTGGGCCATGCCACACCGTCGAGGGTCCGGAGTCCGGTCTCCAGGGCGTTCAGGTTGGCGCGCAGCCTCGTCCTGCGGCGGCCGATCACCTTGTCGAGCTTTGGCACGATCGCCCGGGCCAGGAGATCGTCCAGCGCACTCGGCGACGCCACACTGAGCTGTGCCGCGGTGTTGATCCGCCTGCGGAGTTGCTTGCCCGTACGCACCCAGCCGACGCGCAGTCCGCCCCACACCGTCTTGGACAGCGAGCCGACGCTCACGGTGCGCGGGTAGCGGCTCAGTGGTTCGGCCTGCGCCCCGCTCGCCAACCACAGCGGCCGCATCGTCTCGTCACTGATCAGAGCAGCGCCGTACCTGCGTGCTATCTCGACCACAGCTTGACGGCGATCGGCTGGCAGGCTGAGGCCGGTCGGGTTGTGGTTGTCGGCCTGCAGGTAGATGACCTTCGGCCGGTGGCGCCTGCAGAGGTGAGCGAGCTGGTCGGTGTCCCAGACACCTGCGGGCCAGCCTGCTACGTCGAGGCGGTGTCTGCGGAGCAGGTCGAAGGCAGCCGGGTACGTCGGGGTTTCGGTGATCGCCACGCCCGGTCCGAGGTCCAGCCCGGCCAGTGCGGCGTTCAGACCGGCTGCTGCGCCTACGGTGAGCGTCAGCTGCTCCGGCTCGGTCGGCACGCCCTCTGCGGTGAGGCGCTCGGCCAATGCCGCTCTGAGCTCCTGCGATCCACCTGGTGGCGGTCCGTCACCTCCCATGGCCTGTGGCAGCCCGTCCTGCACGATCTGTGCGGCGGCCTCAGCGACGTCATGCGGCGCGGCCGTCGTGGCGAACCGCAGGTCCAGCACCGGCCGGTCCCCCGCTGTCACCGTCGACGCCGGCGCCACAGGGTCCAGCAGCCGGTCCAGCGGACGCACCACAGTCCCGGAGCCACGCTTGGTCTCCAGTACGCCGTCGCGCCGGAGGTTCTCCAGCGCGCGTACGACGGTCACGCGACTCACCCCAAGCCGCTCCGCCAGCACCCGCTCCGACGGCAACCGCGACCCGATCGACAGGTCGCCCCGCTCGATCCGCCGCAGCACGAGCCCCTCGACCTGCTCGGTCTTGGTCCCGTCCGCCGCCTCCAGATCCCCCGCCCGCCACATAAGTCCAGTCTCCCACAACTGGCCTGATCCGCCGTCTTTGTGCCCCCACCGACCGTTTTCTGGCCCTCGAAACGGATGGTGGGTGCTCAAGGTTGGGGCTGTCGGTGGCGGGTGTGAGGATTCGGGTATGGACGAACGGTGGCTGATCGCTGCGGAGGAGGGCGGCGGGGCGATGCTCGTGGCCCTGCATCCGGACGGGCAGCCGGCCGGGGAGATCCTGCGCGAGCCGGATCTGGTCGCGGCCGTCGCGTCGCGGCCGCAGGTCACGCGGTGGGTTTGGCGTTCGTCGAGCGAGATCTATCCGCGGTTGCTGGCCGCCGGCGTGCGGGTCGAGCGGTGCTACGACATCGAGAACACCGAGGGCCTGCTCCTCGGCCACGAGGGCCGGCTCGGCGAACCACGGTCGGCGGCCGCCGCGTGGGCGCGGTTGAGCGGCCGTCCGGTCCCACCCGATCCGCCGCTGCGTGCCGTCGTACCGGGTGAGCAGTCGTCGTTGTTCGAGATCGCCGTCGAGCCGATCCCGTTCGAGGCGTTGCTCCGGGTGTACGCCGACCAACTCCGACGTCACGATCTGGCCGAGTACCCGGATCGCATGCGGTTGCTCACGGCATCGGAATCGTCCGCGATGCTCGTCGCCGCGGAGATGGATCAGGCCGGGCTGCCGTGGAGCGCGGCCGCGCATCGGGAGCTGTTGAGCGAGTTGCTCGGTGAACGGTTCCCTGGTTCGGGCGAGCCGCGCCGGTTGACCGAGCTCGCGGACGAGATCTCCGCGGCGTTCGGGCATCGCGTGCGGCCCGAGCTGCCGGCCGACGTACTGAAGGCGTTCAAGCAGGCCGGGCACCAGGTGAAGTCGACGCGGAAGTGGGAGCTCGAGCATGTCGATCATCCTGCGGTTGCGCCGCTGCTGGAGTACAAGAAGCTCTACCGGATCTACACCGCAAACGGCTGGAGCTGGCTGAACGACTGGGTCCACGACGGCCGGTTCCGGCCCGGGTTCCTTCCGGGTGGCACGGTGTCGGGTCGATGGATCACCAACGGCGGCGGCGGTCTGCAGATCCCGAAGGTGATCCGCCGCGCGGTGGTCGCCGACCCCGGCTGGCGGCTCGTCGTCGCCGACGCGTCGCAGCTCGAGCCGCGCGTCCTCGCCGCGATCTCCCGCGACCGCGCGCTGATGGAGGTCGCCAGCGATCCCGGTGATCTCTACAAGGCCGTTTCAGACCAGGCGTTCTCCGGGGACCGGGCGCAGGCGAAGATCGCCGTACTGGGTGCGATCTACGGGCAGACGTCCGGCGACGGCCTCAAGAACCTCGCCATGCTGCGCAAACGATTCCCGCACGCAGTCCAGTACGTCGACGACGCGGCCCGCGCGGGCGAGGAAGGCCGACTGGTCCGCACTTACCTCGGCCGCACCTGCCCACCCAGCGGCCACCCCCTCGACGAAGCCCTCCTCGAAGGGCCACCCGCCGATATCCCCACCACAGACCCGCGCCACGCGAGGGCCCGCGGCCGCTTCACCAGAAACTTCGTAGTACAAGGCAGCGCCGCGGACTGGGCACTCCTGCTCCTGGCCGCCCTCCGCCAGTCCCTGACACCCCTCAAGGCCGAACTCGTCTTCCACCAGCACGACGAGGTCATAGTCCACTGCCCCACCGAAGAAGCCGACCAGGTAACCGAAGCCATCCAACAAGCCAGCAACCTCGCCGGCACCCTGACCTTCGGCCCCACCCCCACCAACTTCGCCTTCACCACCGCCACCGTCGAAACCTACTCCGACGCGAAGTAGCTCTCGGGCAGGTTGTACAGCTGGTGGTTTGTGGTTTCGAAGGCGGTTATTTCGGCTATCAGGCTGGACTCTATGCGGAAGATGTCGAGGGCGAAGAGGTGGTGTTCGAGGTAGGCGGCCAGGGTGGGTTGGCGGTTGATTGTGGTGGGGATGAAGTGCCAGTGGCCGCGGTACGTCGGGGTGAGGTTCGGGATCAGCGAGCGGATCGCGTCGGTGCGGCCCTCGAACCAGAACGGGTACGGCGGCATCGTGATGCGGATGTCTTCGTGCATGAGGGCGGCGAGCGCGGTGGGGTCGGCGTTGTCCCAGGCGGTCAGGTAGCGCTGGAGGAGTTTGCGTTCGTCTTCGGAGGTGTCGCGCGCCGACCACTCGGAGCGATGTGGTGGTAGATGCTCGCGAAGGACAGGACGCGCCCGTTGCAGGGCTGAGTTGACGGCTGCCACGGACAGGTCGACAGCGGCTGCGGTCTCGCGGGCGGACCAACCCAGGACGTCACGGAAGATCAGTACGGCGCGCTGCCGCGCAGGCAGGTGCTGGATCGCGATCAGGAACGCCAGCTCGATCGTCTCGCGCCGGATCGCGACCGCGTCCGGCTCCTCGGCCCGATCCAGCAGTACGTCGGGAAACGGCTGCAACCACGGCACATCCTCCCGCGCCGGCAGAGCTGTAGCGGGAAACGAGGCCGGCTCCAACTGGTACGGCAACACCCGACGAGGACGCCGTACGTCGATGCACGCGTTCGTCGCGATCCGGTACAACCAGGCCCGCACCGACGATCGCCCCTCGAACTCCCCCATCGCCCGCCACGCACGAAGAAACGTCTCCTGCACCAGATCCTCAGCCTCGTCGTACGACCCGAGCATCCGGTAGCAGTGCACCCGCAGCTCATGCCGATACCGCTCAACATCCTCCTCGAAGCCGCTCACTTCGCGTCCTCCAACGGGTTCTGGCCGACCAACTCGTGCCCGCGCCGTGCCGGGTCACGCACCGCGTCGAAACCGTAGCCCACCATCTCCGCCTCGTACTCCCGCAACGCCTCGACCACCGGCCGCCCGCCCGCCGCCTCGCGGATCCGCGCGGCCAGCACCTGCCCGTCGCGCAGCGCGGTGTTGGCACCGACCCCGATCGCCGGACTCATCACGTGAATCGCATCCCCGAGCAGCGTTACGCGACTCGTCTCCCAAGGACCGATCGGCACGCTGGAGCGCACCGTCACCGGAAAGATCGCGTCCTGTCCGGCAAGAACCTCCCGTACGGCGGGATGCCACCCGTCGGTCATCGCGAGAGCGACTGCCCGCAACTCCGACCCGGACAAGGCGACCAAGTCCGAGCACGGAAACTCCTCGACCCGTGCTCCGAACACGCACGTGAGGTAGTCCGTCACCGGCGACAACCCGGGCGTCCTGCCCGGAGCCTCCCCGAACCGCACCGGCGCCAGCCCGACGAACCGCTTCCCCGGACCCACAACCGTCGTCCACAACCCGAGCAGCTCCTCGGCCCCGAACGCCGCCTTCCCGTACAGCAACCGCAGCCCCGCATCCACGACCCGGGCCTCAGGCAACAACTGTCGCCGCGTCACCGACCCGGCCCCGTCAGCCCCCACCAGTACGTCGCCGACCGCCACGGACCCGTCCTCGAAGTGCGCCGTGACGCCATCCGGCCCCGACTCGAACCGGGTGAACCGAGCCCCGAACCGCACCACCCCGTCCAGCCCCGCGAGCAGGATCTCCCGCAACGTTTGCCGGTTGACCGCAAGATTCCCGCCACCGGGCAGCCCTGGCACCGGAGGCTGCTCGAAGCGGTGCAGGAGATTCAGCTCGTGGTCGTACGTCGCCGTCACCCCACCCGGCGTACCGGCCGTCGCAACGAAAACGTCGTACGCCGATCTGCTCAGCACCGCGCGCAACGCGGCAATGCCGTTGGGATCGATCCGGATCCGGTACCCCTGGTTGCGGATGACAGGCGTTGCGTCCCGCTCGTAAACGGCAACGCTGATCCCGGCGCGGCGCAGGCCCTGAGCGAGCGCCAGACCACCCAGGCCGGCACCGATGACTACTACATGCATGACGGTTGTCCCTTCTCTTGATCGAAAAGGGACGCACCGGAGAGCTTCTGTACGAGCGGTCGAACCGCCATCCGGACTACCTACCGGACCGTGACTTTCGTACGTCCGCCGTCGACGCTAGCACGCGTCAGTTGCCGTCTTCCAGTTCGATGGTGGTGGGCATGGGGGCGTGGCCGGCTAGGCGGAACCAGGTGACCAGGCGGCGGTGGCGGAGGTCTCGGGTGGAGACGACGACGTCGTTGTGGAAGCGGCGGGCCAGTTGGACTCGGCGCATGGCGAGGGTGAGTTCGCCGGACCAGGGTTCGATGTCGGTGCCGGTGGCATGGATTGCGCGGGTGAGGGCGGACTCGGCTTGTTCGCGGAGTTCGAGCGCGTCGAGTGAGGCTGCCCGGGCACGGTGGGCCGCGTCGAGTAGCAGGAGCGCGGAGGCCGGGTCGAGGATGTCGCTGCCGGCCAGTTCCGCGACCAGCGCGGAACGTCGCGCGAGCTCGGTCTCCAGCGATGCGCGGGCGAGTTCCACGCGGTGGTGCAGCCGGTCGAGCCGACCGGCGGTCCAGCTCGCGTAGGCGCCGAACAGCAGCAGCACCGCGCCCACCGCGAGCAGCACCCAGGAGATCTCCACACCCCCATTCGATCACCCACCACGCCCCAGGCCGCCAACCCCCGCTCTGGAGCCCAACTTTGAGAACCCACCAACCAAAAATCGCGCGGGAATTTGGTTGGTGGGTTCTCAAAGTTGCTGTGGAGGGCGCTTACGGAGCGGTGACGGTGGGGTTCGTTGGGGTGATTGGTGGGGTGGGGCGGCATTAGCGTCGGGGTATGGCTGAGATTGGTGTGGTTGGTGGGTCCGGGTTCTACTCGTTTCTGTCCGGTGCGGAGACGATCGAGATCGACACGCCGTACGGCGCACCCAGCGAGCCGCCGCTCGTTGGTGACCTCGACGGGCGGGAGGTCGCGTTCATACCGCGGCACGGCGCCGACCACCGGTTCCCGCCGCACCGTGTGAACTACCGCGCGAACCTGTGGGCGCTGCGCGAGCTCGGCGTCCGCCAGGTCCTCGGTCCCTGCGCGGTCGGATCGCTCAAGCCCGAGCTGACCCCCGGCACGTTCGTGGTCCCCGACCAGTACGTCGATCGCACGTGGGGCCGGGCGCACACGGTGTACGACGAGGCGCCGGTGGTCCACACGTCCGTCGCGGATCCGTACTGCCCCGTCGGCCGCGCCACGGTGATTGCCGCGGGCAACGTCGTACCCGAGGGCACGATGGTGGTCATCAACGGACCGAGGTTCTCGACCCGGGCCGAGTCGCAGTGGCACGCGGCGCAGGGCTGGTCGGTCGTCGGCATGACCGGCGCACCCGAGGCAGCCATCGCACGCGAACTCGCGCTCTGCTACACGTCGATCGCCGTCGTCACCGACCACGACGCGGGCGTGGAGACCGGCACCGGCGTCACCCAGGCCGAGGTGTTCGAGGCCTTCCAGCAGAGCATCGAGCGCCTCCGCGAGCTGCTGACGAACGTGATCGCGCAACTCCCGAAGCCCGACACCGACTGCACGTGCCACCACTCATGAGAGTCCTGCTCACCGGCGGCGCCGGCTTCATCGGTACCCACGTCCACGACCAACTCATTGCCGAGGGCCACGAAATCACCGTTCTCGACTCGTTCCGCCCGGACGTGCACGCCTCACGCCCCGCGAGCCGCCCCGGCCTGATCGTCGGCGACATCCGCGACGCGGACGTCGTGACCAGGGCACTGGACGGCATCGACACCGTCATCCACCTGGCCGCGAAGGTCGGCCTCGGCGTCCATCTCGACGACATCGACGACTACGTCTCCTCCAACAGCCTCGGTACGGCGGTCCTCCTGAAGTCCCTCGGCAAGATCCGCAACCTTGTCTACGCCAGCTCGATGGTCGTGTACGGCGAGGGCCGCTACGACTGCGACGACCACGGACAGGTCGCCCCGGGCCCCCGACGTACCGAAGACCTCGAACAAGGCCGCTTCGAGCCGCCCTGCCCGCACTGCGGCGCACCGCTCCGCCCCGGCCTCGTCACCGAGGATGCCGCGCTGGATCCGCGGAACGCCTACGCGGCCAGCAAGCTCAACGGTGAGCATCTCGCCGCCACCTGGGCCCGCGAGACGGGCGGCCGCGTCACCGCACTCCGCTTCCACAACGTGTACGGGCCCGGCATGCCGCGCAACACGCCGTACGCCGGAGTTGCCGCGATCTTCCGCTCCGCACTCGAACGTGGCGAGACGCCACGTGTCTTCGAGGACGGCCGTCAACGTCGCGACTTCGTGCACGTCCGCGACGTCGCAGCCGCAGTCACGCTGTCGGCGACCGCGCTCCCCCACCAGCCACCGTTCGCGGCCTACAACGTCGGGAGCGGGACCGTCACCACGATCGGTGAGGTCGCGGCCGAGCTGGCCCGTGCGTACGGCGGCCGGCCGCCCGTCGTCACCGGCGAGTACCGCCTCGGCGACGTCCGGCACATCACCGCCTCGTCCGACCGCCTGAAGAACGAGCTCGGCTGGAAGCCGGCGTACGACCTGCAAGCTGGTCTCGAGGATCTACTCCACTCGGCTCGCTAGCACCGGCGGGAGGTCGATCTCGAACGCGCAACCACCGTCGACGTTGCTGACGGCAATCTTCCCGTCGTGGGACTCGACCACACCTCGTGCAATCGCCAGCCCCAGACCGCCGCCGCCCGCGTCGGGCGTGCGCTGCTCATCGCCGCGCCAGCCGACATCGAAGACGCGCTCCAGATCGTCAGCCGGAATCCCGCCGCAACCGTCGGTCACCGCGAGCCGGACCCGTCCGTCGATCTCGCGATCGACCGTCAACGTCACCGTCCCACCCGCCGACGTGTGGCGGATCGCGTTGCCGACCAGGTTGGTGACGGCGCGCGTCAACTCGTCCGGATCCCCTTGTACCGCGAGCCGATCGTCGTCACCCGGCGTCGAAACGGCCAGCTGAACGCCTTCCGCCCGCGCATGCTCGTTGTTCTCCCCCGCGACGTCCTCGGCCAGCTCCCGCAAGCTCACCGCCGACCGTCGGCGCGGTGGCGGCGCCGTGGACAACCGCGACAGCTCGAACAGGTCGTCCACCAACCCGGTCATCCGGTCGACCGTCGACCGCATCTGCCGCAACGCCCCCGGTACGTCGTCGATCACGCCGTCCTCGAGCCCTTCGGACACCGCCCGCAACCCGGCCAGCGGCGTCCGTAGGTCATGCGACATGAACGCCACCAGCTCCCGCCGGCTCGTCTCCAGAGCCCGTTCCCGCTGATGCGACGCGGCGAGCTTCTTCCGCGTCATCTCCAACTCGTTCGTCAACGCGGCCAGCTCCGCCGGGACGACAACACCAGCAGCTTCCGTCGGCTCGTACGACGTACCGAGATGACGCAACCGCCGTCCGACATCGCGCGACCCCACAGTGATCCAGTGCCCGAGCAGCACCGACATCGCCAACCCGAGCAGCGCAGCGAACGCCAGCGTCCACAGCACCACCCACGAGTCGTGCTCGGAGATGAACATCGCCCGCACGCTCTGCAGGACCGCCGCGAGCGCGCCCGCCATCGGCGCCAGCGCCGCCACGATCATCGTGATCCGCAACGACCGCCGCCGGAACCGCCACAGCACGACCGCCCCGACCGCCGCCACCACGAGCGTCCAGAGCGTGGTGAGCGCCAGGATCGTCGCCATATCTCTGTTCATCAGGCGTCACCAGCGAACAAGTACCCGGTCCGCGGCACGGTCAGCACGAGTTTCGGGTCGGACGGATCCGCCTCGATCTTCTCCCGCAACCGCCGTACATGCACGGTGACGGTCGACGAGTCGCCGAAGTCCCAGCCCCAGACGCGGCGGAGCAACTCGGCCTTCGTGTACGCCTTGCCCGCGTGCGACACCAGGTACGCCAGCAGGTCGAACTCCCGGTGCGTCAGCGACAGCTCGTCCTCGCCGAGGTACGCACGCCGCGCCGCCGTGTCGACCATGACCGGCCCCGCGCTCAGCTTGGTCGGCGTCAGATCGAGCCCGGCCAGGCGCTCCTCCCGCCGTACCATCGCCTGCACCCGCAGTGTCAGCTCCCGCGGGCTGAACGGCTTGACCACGTAGTCGTCCGCGCCGACCTCGAGCCCGACCAGCCGATCCTCTTCCTCGCCGCGCGCGGACAGCATGATCACCGCGGCACCGTCGTCGGCCGCGCGCATCCGGCGCAGCACCTCGAGTCCGGAGAGGCCGGGCAGCATCACGTCCAGTACGACGACCGACGGCTTCCACTGCTGCCACACCTCGACCGCCGAGGCGCCGTCCGCGACCACGCGGGCGTCGTACCCGGCCTTCGTCAGGTACGCCGAGACGACGTTCGACACGGTCGGGTCGTCGTCCACCACAAGAACACGAGTAGCCACGGTCCGAGCGTAGATCCTCCGCCCGTCCCGGAGCCGCACCAGCGCCGGAACGCAGTACGCCGTAAGCGACCCGTAGTCGTGTTCGCGCCCTGACGACGCGGGTTCGTCCTTACCGTCGAAGAATGTCCGTCGATCTCGTCCTGCCGTGCCTGAACGAGGCGGCCGCCCTGCCCTGGGTCCTCGAACGGCTCCCGCCCGGCGTCCGCGCCATCGTTGTCGACAACGGCTCCACCGACGACTCGGCCGCCGTCGCCGCACGACTGGGCGCGACCGTTGTCCAGTGCGAGATCAAGGGGTACGGCGCTGCGTGTCATGCCGGTCTGGAGGCGGCCGACGCGGACATCGTGGCGGTGATGGACGCGGACGCCTCGCTCGATCCGCGGCAGCTGGTCCGGGTGACCGCGCCGGTCGCTGCCGGCCGCGCGGATCTGATCGTCGGTCGCCGGCGGCCGGTGTCGCGGCAGGTCTGGCCGTGGCATCTCCGGCTGGCCAACGCGGAACTGTCCCGGCGGATCAGGCGCCGTACGGGCGTCGCCTTGCACGATCTCGGTCCGATGCGTGCAGGGCGGCGTACCGCGCTGCTCGGACTCGGGCTGACGGATCGACGGTCCGGATACCCGTTGGAGACGGTGGTCCGCGCCGCCGACGCCGGGTGGCGGATCGCTGAGGTCGACGTCGATTACCTCCCGCGCTCGGGGCGCTCGAAGGTCACAGGTACGCCGCTCGGCGCCGCGCGCGCCGTACTCGACATGTCGAAGGTTTTGGCGCGATGAAGCGCGGCACGGTGATCGTGATCGCGAAGGCGCCGGTGCCGGGGCGGGTGAAGACGCGGCTGCAGAGCGAGTTCACAGCGCGGGAGGCGGCGGCGCTGGCGCGGGCGTCGCTCGTCGACACGCTCAGCGCGGTCCAGTTCGCGCCCGCGACGCGGCGGGTGATCGTGCTCGAGGGTGAACCGGGGCCCTGGTTGCCGCCGGGGTTCGAGGTCGTGGCGCAACGCGGTGGCGGGCTCGACGAGCGGCTCGCGGCGGCGTTCGAGGACGTGTACGACGGTACGCCGATGCTGCTCGTTGGGATGGACACGCCGCAGCTGCGGCCGGAGCTGCTCGGGTTCGAGTGGTCCGGGTATGACGCCGTACTGGGGCTGACCGAGGACGGCGGGTACTGGTGCCTCGGGCTCCGTACGCCGGATCCGCGTGCGCTGGTCGGCGTACCGATGTCGACCGACCACACCGGGCGGGATCAGCTCCGTCGGCTGCTGGCGTTGGGTTTGCGCGTGCAGATCCTGCCGACGCTGCGGGACATGGACACGCCGCGGGATGCGGCGTACCTCGCTGACGAGTTCCCGTCGTTGCGGGTGTCACGGCTGTACCGGCGGCTGCAGCATGCGGCACATCCGGGACTGCTGTTCGAGCAGGCACTCGGCGGTACGGCGCGAGTTGTTGCCACCGGCATCGATGGACGGACTGTGCCGTCGCTGTCCGAGGTGGATCGCTGGACGGCGCCGGCGGACGACGTGGATCGGCTCGCGCTGAGTCGATGCGAGGGGCCGGTGCTGGACATCGGGTGCGGTCCGGGACGGATCGTGACTGCGCTCGCCGAACGCGGCATCCCAGCGCTCGGGGTCGATGTGTCGCCGCGGGCTGTCTCGCTCACCACGTCGCGTGGCGCCTCGGCGTTGCATCGTCCGGTGCAGGATCGGCTGCCGGGTGAGGGGCGCTGGGGCAGCGTGCTGCTGATGGACGGGAACATCGGGATCGGCGGTGATCCGGCCGATCTGCTGCGTCGCTGCGCCGAGCTCGTGCGCCCCGACGGTCTCGTGCTCGTCGAGGTCGATCCGGACGACGATCTCGACGACATCACGCCGATCGTCCTCCGCAGCTCCACCGGCCGCCGCTCCACCCCGTTGCCCTGGGCAAGAGTAGGCACCCGCGCCCTCATCCGCCACGCCCGCACAACCCACCTCCATCCCACCGAAGACTGGCGCACCCCCCACCGAGCCTTCCTAACCCTCCGCCGAACCGCATGACACGCCCCTCAATCCCCAACTTTGTGCACGGTTCAGTCAAATTCTGGCGCCGGAAATGGTCGAACGGTGCACAAAGTCGCCAGTCCATCCGGGTGGGGGGTGCTGTGGTGGCTCTGGCGGCGGCGACCATCGCCGCCGCGCGGGCGCAGTGGTGGGCGGATTTGGTGTTGGTGGTGGGGGCGGTTGTAGTTGCTGGGGTGGTTTGGCGGTTTGGGCGGGGGCTGAGTGTCGGCGCGGTGGTGGTTGTGGCGGGGTTGTGTCAGGTGCCGGGGCTGACGCAAGCGCCCATCACCAGTACGGACGCCTACCGGTACGTGTGGGATGGGCGGGTGCAGTTGTCGGGGCATTCGCCGTACGGCTATGTCCCGCTGGACGACTCGTTGGCGCCGTTGCGGGATCCCGTGCTGTTTCCAGGGTTGTCGCCGGATCAGCGCTCCGGTGTAACAGGCATTCCCGACGACCCGGCGCAGCTCCCCGTCGACGACGCCAGGACGCGGATCAACCGCCCCGGTGTGCCGACCATCTACCCGCCGGTCGCCGAGGCCTACTTCACCGTGGTCGCGCTGTTCACCCCGTGGTCGGCCGGCACCCTCGGACTGCAGATAGCGGCCGGATTGATCGCGATCGCGCTCACCTGGCTACTCGCCGTACAGAACCCGCGCTGGGCCGCGCTGTGGGGTTGGTCACCGATCGTCGCTCTCGAAGCGAGCAACGCCGCCCACGTCGACGTCCTCGCCGCACTCTTCATCACGGCTGCCGTCGTCACCGCCGCCCGCAGACCGAAACTCGCCGCCGTCCTCCTCGGAGCGGCCGGCAGCGTCAAGCTCCTCCCGCTCCTGCTGCTCCCCGCGTTCCGCCGCCGGCGCCCACTCGTTGCCCTGGGCACCTTCATCGCCTCGTATGTCCCGCACGTCCTTGCCGTCGGCACCTTGGTGCTCGGCTTCCTCCCCGGCTACCTCAACCAGGAAGGCTTCGAGGACGGCAGCTCCCGATCCGCGATTCTCGCGCTCCTGCTGCCTCCTGAGGCCCGCCAGGTCGTCGCCGCGGTCCTCGCGCTCGCCCTCGCCGCCCTCGCCTTCCACCGCGCCCGACGCGACCCGATCGCCCTCACCTGCTGCTGGCTGTACGGCGCGGCGCTCCTGATCGCCACCCCGACGTACCCGTGGTACGGCCTCCCGCTGATCGCCCTCGCCGCGCTGGCCAGCCGCCCCGAGTGGGTCGCCGTACCGCTCGCGTCGTACCTCGCCTACGCGAGCTTCGGCCACGACACCCGCCAGGGCCTCATCCACCTGACCGCCGCGGTCATCGTTGCCGGCGCCCTCACGATCCGTCACCAACTCGTTGCGAAGTCAGGTTTGACCGCGCCGCCCCTCCCCGCCAACACTGGCCAGCGTGACGAATCGCATCGCCCTCGCAACCTCGGCCGAATACGCTGAGTTGCTCCCTGACGAACGCCCGCTCCTCGACGCACTCCGCGCCGCGGGCCTCGACCCGGTGGTCGAGGTCTGGACCGACCCGTCGGTCGACTGGTCCGCGTACGACGCCGTCCTGCTGCGGACCGTGTGGGACTACTTCTGGCTGTACGCCGAATTCACCGAGTGGCTCGCCCAGCTCGACAAGGCCGACGTACCGGTCCTGAACTCCACGGACCAGGTCCGCTGGAACAGCGACAAGCAATACCTGCTCGAACTGCGCGAGCGCGGTGTCGCGATCGTTCCGTCCCAGGTCGCCGCAGGCCCGTGCCTGCGCGAGGTCGTGGCCGGGCTGACCGGCCAGCAGATCGTCGTCAAGCCGACCGTAGGCGGCAACGCCCTGCACACGGTTCGCGGCGTCGCGGGCTCCGCCGAGCTGGAGCAGGCGCTGAGCGAGCTGCCGGACGTGGTGTACCTCGTGCAGCCGTTCGTGCCGGAGATCCAGTCCGACGGCGAGTGGTCGCTGCTGTTCTTCAACGGCGAGTTCAGCCACGCGGTGGTCAAGCGTCCCGCGACCGGTGATTACCGCGTCCAGGAGTCGTACGGCGGCCAGACGACGCCGACAGACCCGCCTGCGCACGTACTCGAGAGCGCCCAGGCCGCCCTGGCCGCCTCCGGCCCGACGCCCACCTACGCCAGGGTCGACGGAGTCGTCGTCAACGACCGCTTCCTGCTGATGGAGATCGAGCTCATCGAGCCGTACCTCTTCCTGCCGCAGTCCCCCGACGCCGCCGGCAAGCTCGCCTCCGCGGTCGCCGCCCGTATCTAGCTCGCAGCCGACTCCGGATGGCCCCGGCGACGCCCGTACAGCAGGGTCTCGCCGGCGGCCGTCCCGGTGTACTTCGTCCGCCGCGCCCACTCCCGGCACTCGGCGAGCACCGGGCACGAGGTCAGGCACAGCTCACGGGCCTTGCGCTGCTCCCACCGGGACGCGTCCTCGTCGTACACCGGCGCCTGGCCGATACACGCGGCCCGGCTCATCCAGCGGTCGGCGGGATCCACGATCACGGTCAGCGTCGGCCTCATGACACGACGGTAGATCGCCCGCGACCGGCCACAGTCTTTGTCTCGAAATATGATCAACCTACTAGACTTTTAGGCTGAGGCGTATGCCGACGCTCGAAGACATCCGCCAGGCCGCCAGGGAGCTCGAGGGACGGATCCACCGGACACCGATACTGACCTCGTCCGCGCTGAACGAACGGTTCGCGGCCGACCTGGTGCTCAAGGCCGAACTGTTCCAGAAGACCGGCAGCTTCAAGGTGCGCGGACTGCTGACGAAGCTCTTGCGGTTGACGGCCGAGGAGCGCGAGCGTGGTGTCATCACGGTGTCGGCGGGCAACGCGGCGGGGGCGCTGGCCTGGGCGGCCCGGGACGCCGGGGTCCCGGCGACGGTGGTGATGGCGGCGACCGCCGTACCGGCGAAGATCGACGCTGCCCGCGGTTACGGCGCGACCGTCGAACTCGTCGAGGGTGACCTGATGGCTCAGTACGAGCGGATCCGGGACGATCGGCAGTTGACCGGCGTTCA
Organism: Kribbella sp. VKM Ac-2569; assembly: GCF_004216905.1. Lineage (GTDB taxonomy): Bacteria > Actinomycetota > Actinomycetes > Propionibacteriales > Kribbellaceae > Kribbella. The sequence goes on along the minus strand of NZ_SGXJ01000007.1, from coordinate 168,371 downwards.
TCCGTTCGACGACGAGGACGTGATCCTCGGGCACGCCGGCCTCGGCCTGGAACTGTTGGCGGATCGACCCGACATCGACATGGTCCTGGTTCCGGTGGGCGGCGGTGGACTGATCTCGGGCGTCGCGACGGCGGTGAAACTGATGAAGCCGACGATCCGCGTGATCGGGATCGAGCCGGAGCAGGCCGACGTGGTCAGCCGCAGCCTCGCGGCCGGCCTACCGCAGAAGCTCCTGACCGCTCGGTCGATCGCCGACGGCCTCGCCGCACCCGTCTGCGGCACCCGCAATCTCCCGCTCATCCAGCAGTACGTCGACGACGTCGTCCGCGTGTCCGAGGACGCACTGCTCGAGGCGACGCGCCTGGTCATGTCACGGACCAAGCTCGCCCTCGAACCGGCGGCCGCGGCACCCTTCGCGGCGCTGCTCGAGGGCCTCCGGCCCGAAGGCGTCACCGCCGCCGTGGTGAGCGGCGGCAACCTGGACGTCGCGAAGCTGAGGTTCTAGGCCGTTGCGAGGTCGGCGCGGGCCCGGGATCTGACGCCGTCGCTGGGATCGTCGACCACGTCACCGTGACGCACCGGATCGTTCTCCGGGAGGAGGATGTCGCGGGCGACCACCAGCATCAGCCAGAGCGTGCCGGCCATCCGCAGGATCACCGACAGCCAGTAGATCCGGTCCGGGATCTGCGGGTCGCCGGGCGCCAGGAACTGCGCCAGATGCATCCACACCAGCATCCAGTAGAAGCATTCGCAGGCCTGCCAGATCAGCCAGTCACGCAGCCGCGGCCGGGCCAGCGCCACCAGCGGCAGCAGCCACAGCACGTACTGCGGTGAGTAGACCTTGTTGATCAGCAGGAACGCCGCCACGACCAGGAACGCGAGCTGCGCGAATCTGGGCGGCCGGGGCGCCATCAGGCCGAGGATCGCGATCGACAGGCACAACCCGGCGAAGATCACGATGTTCAACTGGTTGACGTCCGCGACCTCGTGTTTCGCGAGCTTGAGGACGTACCAGATCGAGCCGTAGTCGCTCTCGCGCTCGTCGTTGAACTGCCAGAACGACAGCCACTCCTTCTTCGCGAGCAGGTAGATCGGCGCGTTCACCAGTCCCCACGCGACCGCTGCCGCCACCGTCGCCTGGATCCACGGCCACAGCTTCCGTCCGCGGATGCACACGATCAGCAACGGACCGAGCAGCAGGAACGGATAGAACTTCGCCGCTGTCCCCAGCCCGAGCAGTACGCCGAACCAGATGGGTTTCCCGCGCGACCACGCGAACATCGCCCCGGCGGTCAACGCGACCGCGAACAGGTCCCAGTTGATCGTCGACGTCAGTGCGAGCGCCGGCGCCGCAGCGACGTACAGGGCGTCCAGCGGCTGCCCACGGGCCGCGCCTGGGCGTTTCGCGACCCCGCGCGCGGTCGCGACCGTGAGGCCGACGATCAGCAAGGCACAGAGGAACAGCAGCACGGTGTTGACCAGGAAGAACACCCCGGCCGTGTCGCGCTTCTGCTCGACGGTCAGATCCTTCTTCGGGTCGCCGGTGACCAGCCAGGTGAGCTGCGCCGCGACCTCCATGAAGCCGCCGGTCAGTACCGGGTACTCCAGCACCGGGTAGTTGCCGGTGTCGAGGAACGGCCGGTTGCCCTCCGCGAAACCGCGCTCCTGGTACAGGAACCCGATGTCGGAGTAACAGAGCGCCTTGAACGGCCGCCAGCTCTGGCGATCCCAGCCGGCCTCCATGCACGGCGCCTTCTGCAGCACGCCGAGCCCGAAGGTGAGCGTGCAGACGGCAAGCGCGATCCGCAGCGGCGTCCACCACGACGAGCTGAGCCGGGCGAACCGCCCCGACGGTCCACCGAGCCCGACGGTCAGGCCGGCGACGGCCGGATCAGCCTCCGACGGCGTCTGCGCGAGCTCGCGTTGTGGTCCGGTCACGGTGGGCATCATCTCCTATCGGACCGCTGGCGACCACCAGAGGTTACCCACCCAGCCCTACGGCGCCTCGCACCTGCCTCGGCGCGCGTGTCAGTCAGGTGGTTCCAGGCGGGTGAGCCAGGTGGTGAGGAGCTTCTCGAGTTGAGTGGTCTCGTCCGGTGTGAGCGCCTCGAGGAGGCGTTGCTCGTTGGCCATGTGGGCGGTGAAGGCCTTGTCGATCAGCCGCCGACCGCTCGGAGTCAGGCGGACCACCCGGCCGCGCCCGTCCGCATCGCTGCGCCGGCGCTGGACCAGGCCGGCTTCCTCCAGCCGGTCGACCCGCTTGGTGACCGCGCCCGTGGTCACCATCGTGTGCAGTGCGATCTCCCCCGGCGCCCGCTCGTACGGCGCTCCCGCACGCCGTAGCGCCGCGAGGACGTCGAACTCCCCCTCGGTCAGCCCGTACTTCGCGTAGAGCAATGTCAGCTCACCGGTGAGGTGGTTCGCGACCCGGTGCAGCCGCCCGATCACGCCCTGCGGGGCGGTGTCGACATCCGGTCGTTCGACCTGCCACTCCGCCTGGATTCTCGCTACATGGTCCACGGGTTCCATTATATCTTCCCGGGAAGATATAGTAGTTTCCATGGAAGATACCTTCCGCTGGAGCCTCGTCACCGCGATCGCGCCGATCGCCTGGGGCACGAACTACTTCGTCACCCACGAGTACTTACCGGCCGGACATCCCTTGTACGGCGCGGTGTTCCGCGCACTGCCCGCGGGCCTCCTCCTGCTCGCGCTCGCCCGCCGCCTCCCCCGCGGCGTCTGGTGGTGGCGATCGCTGCTGCTCGGGATCTGCAACATGGGCGCGTTCTTCGCACTGATCTACCTCGCATCCCAGCTGCTCCCGGTCAGCCTCGCGTCGACGATCATGTCCGCGGCGCCCTTCACCATGGCGCTCTTCGCCTGGGGGCTGCTCGCGGAACGTCCGACCGCTCAGGTCCTGATCGGCGCGACCGCCGGGATCGCCGGCGTCGTCCTGCTGCTCGGCGCCGGATCGACCGCGGTCGACCTGCGCGGTGTGGCGGCGTCGGCCGCCGCGCTGACGATGTCCTCGTGCGGTTATGTCCTGACCAAGAAATGGGGCCGGGCCGGCGAGGGTCCGCTGGCGATGACCTCGTGGCAGCTGATCGCCGGCGGTGTCGTCCTGATCCCGTTCGCGATCGTCGTCGAAGGCGCCCCACCCCGACTCGACGGACCGGCCGTCGCCGGTTTCGCGTACGTCGGACTCGTCGCGACCGCCCTCGCGTTCACGGCCTGGTTCGCGGGTCTCAGCAGGCTGCCCGCGGCGACCGTCGGGTTGATCGGTCTCCTCAACCCGGTAACCGGCGTACTGCTCGGGGTCCTGGTCTCCGGGGATGTGCTGAACCTGCGACAGGTCGGCGGGCTCGCCCTGGTGCTGCTCGGCATCACGCTCAGCCAAGTCAGGGTGAACCCGCCGACCCCCTTAGGTCGGGTGCGTCAGTTGGACGTGACGGAGTAGGAGTTGCTGGTGAAGTTCATGCCACCGGACGACGAGGTGATCTCGAAGCCGAACTGGACCTCGCCGACGGTCGCATCACCCATCCAGCCCTGACTGCGGATCCAGTTCAGGACAGCCTTGATGTCGACGGAGCCGGAGTTGGTGTTGGAAGTGCGGAGGAACGAGAACACCGCGTTGGCGCCGTTGCTGCCGCGGTAGACGTCCCAGGTGTGGCCGCCGACGCTGAGCGTGGTCTGCTTGCTGCCGATCGGGCCGACCGCACCCTGCTTGTTCATCCACAGCATGATCTCGTAGGCGTTGTTGCCGGCCCAGATGTCGTAGGTCGACGAGTACGACCCACTGCCGGGCCGCGACACGTTGAAGCTGCTGGTCAGAGTGCCGATTGCACTGACCGGCTTGCCGATGTTCCGGGCGGAGTGCGGGTACGACTTCACGCCGCCGGTGTTCGGGTGGTCGGCCCAGACTCCCCAGTTGCTGTAGGAGTTGGCCCAGATGGTCTGCGGTCCGGCGCCACTGCCCCAGACGTCATTCCGGACGGTGTACCCGCCGTTGGACCAGCTGCCGAACTTGTCCGACGACGACCACACCGCCGCGTGGGCGGGTGCCGCGGTCACCAGGCCGGCGGCCAGTACTGTCAGTACAGCGATTGCTGCTTTCCACCATCTCTGCATTTCCATTCCTCTCGTCGAGCCCGGCCGGCGGCCGGACCTTGGGCGAACGCAGGGGAACAAATGGGGTGTCGAAGCGCTTCGACTGGGGTAGAACTGGGACAGGCTCAGGAAAGGGGACGACGTGGTCACGATCGCCGACGTCGCACGGCACGCCGGGGTTGCGGCCAGCACGGTCTCGTACGTGCTCAGCGGGAAGCGGACGATCTCGACCGATACCCGGGAGCGTGTGCAGCGCAGCGTTCGCGCACTCGGCTACCGCCCGAACGCGAGCGCCCGCGCGCTGGCCAGCCAGCGGTCCAACGTGCTCGCGCTGGTGATCCCGCTGCGCACCGGTATGCACGTCCCGGTGATGATGCAGTTCGCCGCCGCGGTCGTCACCACGGCCCGCCGGTACGACCACGACGTACTGCTGCTGACCGCCGACGAAGGACCGGACGGGCTCGAGCGGGTCGCGCAGAGCTCGCTCGTGGACGCGCTCGTGGTCATGGACATCGAGCTCGACGACGAACGGGTCCCGGTCCTCCGGGAGCTGCCGATGCCGTCGGTGCTGATCGGTTACCCGGACGACGCCGACGGACTCACCTGTATCGACCTGGACTTCGTGGCCGCCGGCGCGCACTGTGTCGACCACCTGGCCGACCTCGGCCATCGTTCGCTGGCCCTGCTCGGGACGCCGTCCGCGGTGTACGAACGGCAGACGGGCTTCGCGCAACGGACGCTGACCGGTTTCGCGGACGCCGCCGAACGACGCGGCGTGGTCGGCGTCGAGACGCCCTGTGAGCACACGTTCGACGCGATCCTGCACACTGTGCGTCAGCTGCTCGACGAGCACCCGGACATCACCGGCCTGGTGGTGCAGAACGAGCCGATCATCGGGCCGCTCCTGGACGTACTGCGCCGGCTCGGTCGCCGGGTCCCCGACGACATGTCGCTGGTGGCGATCTGCGCGGACGACGTCGCCGAGCGACAGGTCCCGCAGTTGTCGTCGGTCTCGATCCCGGCTGAGCGCATCGGCGACCAGGCGGTCGAGTCGCTGATCACGAAGCTCGAGGGCGGCGACGTACCGGCGTTGACCCTGCTGCCACCGGCGCTCACGGCTCGCGAGAGCAGCTGCCAGGCCCCTCACCGCGATCTCACCACGGCGTAGCCTCCAGGCGGCAACGGCAGCTCACCGACGACCAGCTCGCTCCCGTCGGCGGGTACGGCGACCTGCGTGTCACCGTGGTTGATCAGGAACGTCCACGTGATGTCGCCGGCCCGGCGCCGTACCGTCTCGACCGGTGACGCCGACAGGCCCAGCAGCCTCGCGGCGGTCTCGTCATCCAGCTCGGTCGACACGTACCAGGCGACGCCGGCGCCCAACTCATGACGCGTGATCGCGGGCTTGCCGTCCAGCACGCCACCGGCGTACCGATCGATCACCTCCGCGGACACGGCCCGGACGTCCTCGCTCCACACTCGCCCGCGTCCACCGGACGACAAGGCGATCTCGCCGTCGATCGGCAGCGGGTGGAACTCCTCCACCCGGATGCCGAGAAGGTCCGTGAACGCCCCCGGATACCCGCCGAGCCGGACCCGCAGCTCGGGATCGACGATCCCGCTGAAGTACCCGACCACCAGCTGTCCGCCGCCTTCCACGTACGCCGTGAGCGCTGCCGCGGCCTCGTCGCTCACCAGATACAGGCTGGGGACGACAACTGTCGTGTACGACGAGAGATCCGCGCTGGGCGACGCGAAGTCGACCGTCACGCCGGCACGCCAGAAGTGCCGATGCGCAGCTCGTGCAGCCGTGAGGTAGTCCAGTGCCGACGACGGCAGATGGGTACCCTGCATCGCCCACCAGCACTCAGCGTCCCACAGGATTGCAACCTCGGCCTCGACGTTGCTCTCGGCAACGTCAGCCAACTGTGGCAGCACCGCGCCGAGCTCCGCGACCTCCCGGAAGATCCGGCTGTCCGGCCCGGCGTGCGGGACCATCGCCGAGTGGTACATCTCGGACCCGCCGCGCGACGCCCGCCACTGGAAGAACAACGCGCCCTGCGAACCCCGCGCGATGTGCGACAGGCTGTGCCGCGCCATCCGGCCGGGCTCCTTCGCCTGCAACCGGCGTCCGTCGTTGAGTGTCCCGGCGGCCTGCTCCATCAGCAACCAGGGCCTGCCCCCGGCCCATGACCGGGCCAGGTCCGCGGCGAAAGCCGTCTGCTCCTCCGCACCGGTCCCGGTCTGATCCGGATAGTTGTCGATGGCCACGACATCGACCGCCTCGGCCCACTGGGCGTGATTCACCGGCACCCAGTTACCGAAGACGAAGTTGGTCGTGATCGGCAACTCCGAGAACGTCCGCAGTTCGGCCTTCTGCTCGAGGAACGCCGCCAGGAGTTCGTCCGACCAGAAGCGCCGGTAGTCCAGGAACTGCGTCGGATTCACCAGGTACTGCGTTTTCCGCGGCGGCTCGATGTCCGTCCAGTCGGCGTACCCCTGGCTCCAGAAGGCGGTCGTCCACGCCTCGTTGAGCCGGTCCAATCCGCCGTACCGCTCCCGGAGCCACTCGCGAAAACGTGCCGCCGCGAGCGAGCAGTGACACGTGGAGCCGTACTCGTTGTGCACGTGCCACATCGCGAGGGCGGGGTGATCGTGATACCGCTCGGCCAGCGTCCGCGCGATGCCTCGGGCGGCATCGCGGTACGCCGGTGCGCACGCGCAGTACGTGTCCCGGCTGCCGTGTGTCAGGCGTACGCCGTCCGCTGTGACCGGCATCGCCTCCGGGTGCAACCGGCTGAACCACGGCGGCGGTGACGCGGTCGGGGTTGCCAGGTCGACGCTCACACCACCGTCGTGCAGCAGGTCGAGCACCTGGTCGAGCCAGCCGAACTCGTACCGCCCCGGCGCGGGCTCCAGCGACGACCACGAGAACACCCCGACGGTCACCAGGTTGACGCCGGCCTGCCGCATCAGGGCGACGTCCTCCTTCCACACCCCCGGATCCCACTGCTCGGGGTTGTAGTCGCCGCCGTACCAGAGTCGTCTCATACCGGCTCACCGTAGGGGATGCCGAATCCGTTGGTGGACAGGTACACCCGCCCGTAGACCCGCGGATCACCCGCGATCGCGTCACCGGTGGAGGCGTACTGGTGCCGGTCGTCGTTCACGCGGACCCAGGAGGCGCCGCTGTCGTCCGATCGGTAGATCCCGCGGACGCCGTCGACCTTCCCGGACGTGTACGCGGCCATCTCCCGGCGGTTCGGCGCCGCCTTGCCGAAGCCGATGGTGTACGCCTCCTCGATCGTTGTCACGGGCAAGTACGTCGACCCGCGATCGACCGATCGGTACAACCCGCCGGCACCGGCCGCGAGCCAGCAGTGTCCGGCCCGATCCAGCACGGTCTCGAGCTTCCCGGCGCCCGTCGGCAGACCGGTTGCCGTCGCCGTGAAGGCGGCGCCTCCGTTCGTGCTCACGTACGCCGTACCGGTCGCCGGATCGAACCCGTAGAAGACACTCCCATCGACCCGGTCGCCGGCGAGCACCGATGCGGCAGGCAGACCGGCGACGGCGATCCAGGTCGCTCCGCGGTCGCGTGAGTAGTGCGCGAGGACATCACCCGGTGCCCAGATGATCGTTCGGGCGTCGGCGCCGACCGTGACACGGCCCGGCTGCGTCAAACCGGGCGGCTCGCCCGCGAACGGCTGCCAACTGCTCCCGGCATCGGTCGAGTACGCGCCCCGCTCGCCGGCGTTCGCGTTCGCCAGCCGGACCACGAATCCCGGCGCGAGCGCCGCGTAGTCCAGACTCGGCGACGTCCCACTGACCGGATTCGACGCCTGCCCGTCCGGCGGTACGACGTCCAACCGGTCGTGCCGGTAGACGCCGATGTCCCCGAGCGCGCTGATCAACGGCGGACCCCACGGCGGACTGATCAGATCGAGGACGGCCGTCTCCTCGAGTCCCTGCGCGCGGACCGACCAGTGCGTACTGCGACCCGCCTCCACCCCGGTCGCGTCGTCGGTGCCGAAGATCGTCGCACCGGTGACGTACATGACCTTGTCCGAGTCGAACGGGTCGATCGAGATGTCACCGATCATCCAGCCGAGCTTCGGGGTGCCGTGGAAGTCCAGGTACGGCGCTCCGGACGTGTCGAGCACGATCCGCTCGCCGATCGAATGCCAGGTCCGGCCGCCGTCGACGGACCGGAAGATGTCGTCGACCGGACCCCACCGGCTCATCGTCGACACCATCACGGTGCCGGGCTTGCGCGGGTCGGTGGCGAGACCGCCGTACCCGAAACCGGCTTCACCACCGGTGTTCGGTCGCAACGGGGTGATGTCGGTCCACTCGCCGGTCGCGGTGTTCAGTTTGTGGACGGCGCCGTCGTACATCTCGTACGGTCCGGGGAGATCGCCGTACGTGACATAGATGTTGCCGTCGGCCCCCAACTCGCCGTGATGGGGCAACAGCCCGGTCGGCTGCCCGGGGACCGCCGCCCAGGTGCGGCCCGCGTCGGTGCTGCGGTAGAGCGGGTTCGCCGGATCCGCAACGCCGGCATAGATCGTGCCGTCGCGCCGGTCGAAGAAGACGAAGCCGATGCCGATCCCGGGTTTTCCGGTCACCGGGAAACTGTCCACCCGGGACCAGGTCGCGCCGAGATCGCCGCTGCGCCACAGCCCCTGATTGCGCGTGCCGAACAGCAGCACGCGGCCGTCACGGGGATCGACGACGAGTCGCTCGCCCATCGAGCGGCCGGGCTCGTTGCCGCCGAGCTTGAACGGCAGGTCGGTCCGCTCGAAGGTCCGACCCTGGTCGCACGATCGCAGGATCGCACCGTTGATCGGCGACCACTCGTTGGTGTAGGTGCCGACCGCCAGGTACAACCTTTGCGGATCCGCCGGGTCGAGCGCGAGACTCTCGACCCCGCTCCAGTTCCACTCGTCCCAGCCGATCCAGTGCAGCAACTGCACCCAGCGCTGTGTGCGGTTGTCGAATCGCACGGCACCGCCGATGTCGGTCCGCGCGTACACCAGACCACGCTTCCGCGGATGGTGGACGATCCCGGTGACGAAGCCGCCTCCGACGATCTCCACGTTGCGCCAGCGGTACGAGCCCGCTGCCCCTGCCGCTCCCGCCGCCGTAGCGGTTGTCGCCGACGCCGCGGCCAGTGCCGTACCGGTGCCGAGGGCAAGGAAATGCCGTCGTGCCAGGTTCATCGTGACCTCATCCCTTCACCGCGCCGATGATGACGCCCTTCTGGAAGTGCCTCTGGATGAACGGGTAGACCAGGAGGACCGGCACGATCGCGATCACCACGATCGCCATCTTGATCGCCAGACCGGGCGCCGGTGACAGGCCCGCGATGCCGGTCGCCACTCCGCCGGCACCCGTCGGCAGCGGCTGCTGCTGCACGATGTAGGTCCGCAACACCATCTGCAGCGGCCACTTGCTGTTGTCGTTGATGTACAGCAACGCGTTGAAGAACGCGTTCCAGTAACCGACCGCGTAGAACAGTCCGACCACGGCGACCACGGCCTTCGACAACGGCAGCACGATCCGCCGCAGGATCGCGAACTCGCCGGCGCCGTCGATCCGGGCACTGTCGATCAGCTCGTTCGGGATACCCATGAAGAACGACCGCATCACGATCAGGTTGAACGCCGAGATCGCCGCCGGGAGGATCAGTGACGCGTAGTGGTCGATCAGCCCGAGCGCGTTGACCACGAGATAGCTCGGGATGATGCCCGGCCCGAACAGGAACGTGAGCAGCACGATGAACAGCAGCGGCCGGTGGAACAACGATCCAGGCCGCGACAACCCGTACGCCGCCAGCACGGTGATCCCGAGACTGAACGCCGTACCGATCACGGTGATCCCGACGCTGATCAGCAGCGCCTTCGTCACCACTCCGCCGGAGAGCAACTGCACGTACGCCGCAACCGTCAGCTCCCGCGGTACGACGACCAGCCCGCCGGCCCGGGTCACCGCCTCGGTCGTGGACAGGCTCGTCACCACCACGACGTACAACGGGAACGCGACCGCCAGCGCGATCAACGCCAGCACCACCGGCTTGCCCAGCCGACCGACAGCGGTCGGTTCTTCCTCCCAGACAGCTCGTGCACTCATGACTTGGAATACACCCCCTGCTCGCCCACCATGTGCGCGAATCGGTTGGCCACCAGGACGAGGACGAGTCCGACGACGCCCTTGAAGAGGCCGGCCGCGGCGCCGTAGCCGAAGTCGCCGACGAGCAGGCCCTGGTAGTAGACGTACGTGTCGAGTACCTCCGCGGCGCCGCCGCCGACGGCACTGCGTTGCAGGATGAACTGCTCGAACCCGACCGTCAGCGCGTCACCCAGTCGCAGGATCAGCAGCAGGACGATCACCGGCCGCAGACCCGGCAGCGTGATGTGCCAGAGCCGGCGCCACCGGTTCGCGCCGTCGGCCGCGGCGGACTCGTAGAGCTCCGGGCTGATGGTGGACAGCGCCGCGAGGAACACAATCATGCCCCAGCCGGCGTCCTTCCAGACGGCCTGTGCGGTGACGAGCAGGATGAACGTGTCCGGTTTGGTCATCAGGTCGACCGCCTGGTGGCCGTGGTCGCGCAACGTCTGTGCGAGCAGGCCGGCGCCGCCGATCATCTGCTGGAACAGCGACACGACCAGCACCCACGAGAAGAAGTGCGGCAGGTACACGACGCCCTGGATGAGGTTGCGCAGCTTCGACGACAGGACGCTGTTCAGCAGCAGCGCCAGGGCGATCGGGATCGGGAAGAAGAACGCGAGCTGGACCGCGGTGATCGAGACGGTGTTCGCGACCGCCTTCCAGAAGGCGGGTTCGGCGAACATCCGCTGGAAGTTCCCGAACCCGATGAACTCGCTCCCGCGAATCCCGGCGTACGGCGAGTAGTCCTGGAAGGCGATCACGTTCCCGAGCGTCGGGAAGTAGTGGAAAACGCCCAGCAGAACCACCACCGGCAGAACCATCACCAGCAGCGGCCAGTCCCGCCGCAGCCGGTGCCGGAAAGTCATCCCGCCGGCCCGGGCTGTTCGCGACCTGGCACCACGCACGCGCACCCTACCGACCGTTGTCACTGAGGACCTTCGCGTAGAAGTCGCGGCCTTCGTTGCCGCCGTTGTCCTGCCACTGCTTGACGGCGGCCTTCAGCTCGCTGATCGGCTTGCGACCGCGGTAGATGTCCTGCAGGGCGTCGTCGAACGGCTGGTTCAGCGCCGCCATCTTGGCCGGCTGCTCGACCCGGATCCCGTCGAACAGGTTCTTCTCCCGGACCTTCGCGGACGCGTTCTGCCACGCGCTCATCGACTGGACGTACCCCGGGTACTCGCTCTCGGTGATCGCCGTCGGACGGCCGCCCAGGAAGATGTACGTCTGCGAGACCTCCTTCTGTCCCAGGGCGGTGAGCTTCGGGGCACCGGACGGCTGCTTCGTGTAGTGCTTGCCCTCGACGCCGTAGTTGTAGAGCTGGTACTCCTCGGTCCCGAACGGCGCGGCCGTGTAGTTCATCACGCCGAGCAACTCCTTGACGCGCTCCTCGCCGAGCCCCTTCTTCACGAAGGTGAAGATGCCGGCGGGGTCGCCGCCCCACGTGATCGGCGTACCGCCGTCGTGCGCGAACGGCATCACCGGCTGCGGGTTGAACTTCGGGTTGACCGTCTGCTGCCGTTGCAGCGACTCGTGCCAGCCTCCCGGCCCGTTCTGCCGGATCAGGAACTTGCCGCCCTCGAACAGCGCGTTCTCGTCCGCGCCGGCGTTCGCGACCACTTCCGGGTGCACGTACCCCGACTGGAACAGCCTCCGGATGAACGCCACCGCCTCCTCGAACTGCGGTGTCTCGATCTTGTTGACCAGCTTGCCGCCGGAGTCCTTGATCCAGCCACCCGGCACTCCGAACGACCGGTGGACCTCGTCGGCGACCGAGCCGAACGCCCACCGGCCCGCCTTCGCGTCGGTCAGTTGCTTGCCCAGCGCCAGCAGGTCGTCGGAGTTCTTCGGCGGCTCCGCGCCGAGCTGGTCGAGGATGTCCTTGCGGTACATCAGCATCCAGGGAAAGCCGTCCGACGGGAACGGCACGGCCTTCAGCTGCGAGTTCCAGACGCCGTACGCCCAGGCCCGGGTCGGCAGGTTCGCCAGCATTGGGTACGCCGACACCTTGTCGCCGGCCAGGTGCGGTGTGAGGTCCTCGAACAGCTTGTCCGCTGCCTGGCCGAACCGGGTCAGGCTGGAGATGTTCCAGCCCGGGATGCAGAGCAGCTCCGGAACGTTGCCGGCCGCAAGGATCGGTCCGAGCTTGTCACCGTAGTCGTTGCCGTTCAGGATGTTGAACTTGACCGGCGCGCCGATCCGTTCGTTGTTCGCCTCGAAGTACGAATTGCCGGCCAGCGGCGGGATCGGGCTCCACAGCGGCGTCATCGCGGTCACTTGCTTGCCGCTCGGCACCATCTTCTCCGGCACCGCCCGCTTGAGCTCGGCCGGGTAGTGCGAGTAGCCCGGCGAAGCGCCGTTCTCGCCCGGCAGGTCCGGCTTGACCGACTCGTACGGGGTGTACTTCGGCAGCAGGCCGGACAGTTTGTCCTCGGTCTCGGCGCGGCCCGTCGTACTGGACCCCGAACCGCCGTTCGAGCATCCGGTCAGCGTCGTCCCGCCCGCGGCCGCCGCGGCGCCGGCGCCGAGCAGGGAGATGAAGGTGCGGCGGCTGGTGCCGCCGATCACTGGTCCGGTCACGGTGCATCCCCTAGACTTAGTTGGGCTGGTAGCCAAACAAATTAACGCAGAGCCGACAGCACGACAAGGTGTAGAACTGACTCAGCACTTCTTTCGACGGGACGGACCTTGATCACACAGACCGCGGACCACACCGACATCCGCGCCACCAACCTGGCGGCGGTGCTCGGCTACCTGCGCCGGGAAGCCCCGTGCTCGCGGGCCGCGATCGCGGCCGGGACCGGGCTGAACAAGGCGACCGTGACGAGCATCGTCGGGGAGCTGCTGGACCGACGGCTGGTGCGTGAAACGCAGCAGACCCAGAACCACGTCGGCCGTCCGGCGACGCTGCTCGTGCTCGACGGTTCGGCGTACGCGACGATCGGGCTCGAGGTCGGCGCGCGCGGCCTGACCGCGCTCGGCTGCGACGCGGCCGGTGAGCAGGTCCTGCGCTGGCATCGCGCCGGACCGGGAGTCGACGCCGGCCCGGCGAAAACCATCGCCGCCGTGGTCGCGCTGGCCCGCCGCGCGATCACGAGCGTGCAGTCCTCCGGCCGCCAGGTCCTCGGCATCACGGTCGGCGTACCCGGCTTGGTCAATCGCGACGGCGCCGTCGTACTCGCCGCCGGACTCGGCTGGAGCGACGTACCGCTGCGGGCCGAGCTCGCGGCGGCGCTCGGACGGCCCGACATCCCGGTGACCGTCGACAACGACGCGTCGCTGGGCGTGCTGGCCGAGCACCTCTACGGCCCGCACGCAGGTACGGCGAACCTCATCCAGCTGACCGGCGACACGGGGGTCGGCGCGGGCATCATCGCCGACGGCCGGCCGCTCGCGGGACATCTCGGGTACGTCGGCGAGATCGGGCACCTGCGCCTGGTCCCGGACGGACCGGCCTGTGGTTGCGGACGCCGCGGATGTCTCGAGGCGCTCGCCAGCCTGCCGGCGATCCTGGAGCAGGTCGACGGCAGCATCGATGACGACCCGCAGCACCAGCTCGAGACGCTGATCCGGCGCGCCGACGCCCAGGACGCCGCCGTCACGAAGGTGCTCGCCGAGGCGGGAACCCACCTCGGCCACGGGATCGCGGCGCTGGTGAACATCCTCAATCCCGAGGTCGTGCTGCTCGGCGGCGCCTACGCCCTGCTCGCCGACCACCTGTCGCCGGCCATCGACAAGGCGCTCCGTGAAGCCAGCATCGCGCCCGACGCCGGGGGCTGCACCATCGCCGCGTCCACCTTTCCGCACACCGCCACTCCCCTGGGCGCCACCGCCCACGCCCTCACCCCGCTGACCCACGGTCGCCTCCCAGCGAGGTCTTGACCGTCAGCGCCCGGGATGCAACCCTCTGTTCACGCCCGTCTGTCGAAGCGCTTCGACCAGCTCTCCGCCGCCCGGTTGATCGAAGCGCTTCGACACCAGCCCGTGGAGTCGACCGCCGATGAGTACTCCAACTCCTCCTGCCCCCTTCCGCCCTCCCCCGTTCCGCGACCCGGCCCGGCCGATGGACGCGCGGATCGACGACCTGCTCGCCCGGCTCACCCCGGACGAGAAACTCGCGTTCCTGCACCAGTACCAGCCGCCGGTCGCCAGGCTCGGCCTGGAGGCGTTCCGGACAGGCACCGAGGCCCTGCACGGTGTCGCCTGGCACGGTCCGGCGACCGTGTTCCCGCAGGCGATCGGCCTGGCCACGAGCTGGAGCCCCGACCTCGTGCGCGCGGTCGGCGCGGCGGTCGGGGACGAGGTCCGCGTGTTCCACTGGAAGGACCCGGCCGGCGTCGGCCTCAACGTCTGGGCGCCGGTCGTCAACCCGTTGCGCGACCCACGCTGGGGCCGCAACGAGGAGGGGTACGCCGAGGATCCCTGGCTGACCGGGATGATCGCGACCGCGTACGGACACGGTCTGGCCGGCGACGACCCGACGTACCTGAAGACCGCTCCGACCCTGAAGCATTTCCTTGCGTACAACAACGAGACCGACCGGTGCACGACCTCGAGCAATCTGCCGCCCCGGGTCCTGCACGACTACGAGCTACCGGCGTTCCGCGCGCCGATCGAAGCGGGCGCAGCGGTGGCGGTGATGCCGTCGTACAACCTGGTGAACGGCCTGCCCGCCCACCTCAGCCCGCTGATCAACGACGTACTCCGCACGTGGACGACCGACGAAGTGCTGGTCGTCAGTGACGCCTACGCACCGGCCAACCTGTTCGGCCTGCAGCACTACCTGCCTGATGGACCGACCGCGTACGCCGCCGCGCTCAAGGCGGGCGTGGACAGCTTCACCCAGGACGGCGAGGACGCCACCCCGACCATCGAGCGGCTGACGACGGCGCTCGACCGCGGGCTGATCACGGCCGCGGACCTCGACACCGCCGTACAGCGAGCGCTCGCGATCCGGTTCCGGCTGGGCGAGTTCGACCCGCCCGAGCTGGATCCGTACCGCGCGCTCGAACCCGAACTGGTCAACTGCCCGACCCACCGCCGCCTCGCCCAGGACGCGGCCCGTCAGGCGATCGTGCTGCTCAAGCACGAGGACCAGCTCTTGCCGCTCAACACCTCGACGCGCGTCGCCGTGGTCGGCCCACTCGCGGGCACGCTCTCGGAGGACTGGTACGCCGGGACACTGCCTTACCAGGTCACCGCGCTCGACGGCGTCAAGGAACGACTTGGCCAGGTCGAGTACTGCGAGGGCGTCGATCGGATCACGCTCCGGATCGCGGGGTCGGCGACGTACCTTGCCGTCGGCGCCGACGCGGTTCTGCGGACCAGCACGGACGCCGGCGAGTTCGATCTCTTCGACTGGGGTGGTAACGCCTGGGCGTTGCGCTCGGTGCGGAACGGCCAGCACCTCACCGCCACCGACGACGGCGAGCTGGTCGCGGACCAACCCGGCCCGAACGGTTGGGAGGTCAAGCAGACCTTCAGGCTCGTGCAGTCCTCGAACACCCTTCTCGTCCAGCACCTGCACACCGGCCGGTATCTCGAAGTCGGCCCGGACGGCACAGTCGGCCTGGCGGAGGACGGAACCGCGTTCGAGCTCGATGTGGTGGTCGACGGGGCAGCCACGGCTGCCGAGCTGGCCGCCCGTGCCGATGTCACGATCGTTGTCGCGGGCAACCACCCGTTGGTGAACGGCCGCGAGACCGAGGACCGGGAGACCTTGGAGCTGCCGCCGGCTCAGGACCGTCTGATCCGGCAGGTGCATGCGGCGAATCCGCGGACCGTGCTGGTGCTGACCAGCAGCTACCCGTACGCGATCGGCTGGGCACAGCAGCACCTTCCGGCGATCCTGTGGTCCGCGCACGGCGGGCAGGAGTACGGTCGCGCACTCGCCGACGTACTCTTCGGCGACCACGATCCCGCAGGCCGGCTGACCCAGACCTGGTACCACTCCGCCGCGGACCTACCCGGTCTGCTCGACTACGACATCATCGCGACGGACGCGACGTACCTGTACTACCGGGGCACACCGCTCTACCCCTTCGGCCACGGCCTCAGCTACACGACCTTCGCGTACGGCGACCTGCAGCTGAGCACACCGTCCGTCTCGGCGGACGGGGAGGTCCGCGTCACGTTCACTGTCACCAATACGGGTGATCGACCAGGGACGGAGATCGCTCAGCTGTACACACGGCAGCAGCGCTCGCGGGTCAAACAACCGCTGCGGCAGCTGCGCGGCTTCCGCCGAGTGGCGCTGGAGCCGGGCGAGACCGAGGAGGTCGAACTAACCGTCGCGGCTGCGGACCTCGGTTTCTGGGACGTGACGCGAGACCGGCGCTGTGTCGAGACGGCGCGGCACAGCGTGATGGTCGGCCGGTCCAGCACCGATCTGCGACTGACCGCGACCGTCGACGTGCGCGGCGAGCGGATCCCGCCCCGAACGCTCACCCGCCTCGCCGCAACCAGCTTCGACGACTACTGCGACATCACGTTGACGACCGCGGCACACGGCGACGCGGTTGTCTCGCTGGAACCCCAAGCCTGGTTGGCCTTCGACGACACCATGCTCGAACCGACGACGTACCAGGCCCGGGTCGCCAACCGCGGCGACCGACCCGCGACGATCGAGCTCCGCCTGGACGATCCGTTGCACGGTGAGCTCCTGAGCACCGTGCAGGTGTCACCGACGGACGAGCTCGTCGCAATCGCGGGCGAGCTCGCCACGGTGACCGGAATCCACACGCTCTACTTGGTGTTCTCCGCAGCCGACGTCGTACTGGAGAGCTTCACCGTGTAGCGCTCGCAGGACCCTTCGACGACGCGGGACTGCACCTGCCCTGCCCGGTACGCCAGTTCGAACACAACGTCTCCGACCGCAACTGTGGTGACCTGTCCGTCGGCCGGCTCGAACCAGTGCAGTTCGACGCCGTCTACCCAGTCGTACTCGGGCCGGTCGTCGACGGCTCCGATCGGGATCACCGCGCCCTCCCGCACGAACAGCGGCAGGGAGTCGAACCCGTGCGTCTGCTGCACCCACGCCGGGCCGGTCACCACCTTACCGGTCAGCAGCGACGTCCACCGCCCCTGTGGCAAGTAGAACGAGACCTCGCCGTCGAAGCTCATCACCGGCGCGACGAGCAGGTCCGGTCCCAGCAGGTACTGACGGTCCAGATAGGCCGCCGCAGGATCGTCCGGGAACTCCAGCACCATCGGCCGCATCATCGGCACCCCGTCACGATGCGCCTCTTCAGCGGCCGCGACCAGGTACGGCATCAACGACAGCTTCAGCTTGGTGAACTTCCGCAGTACGTCGACCGCCTCCTCGTCGAACGCCCACGGCACCCGGTACGACGACGAGCCGTGCAGCCGGGAGTGCGACGAGAGCAGCCCGAACGCCACCCACCGCTTGAAGATCGCGGGATCCGGCGTGCCCTCGAACCCACCGATGTCGTGACTCCAGTAGCCGAAGCCCGACGAGGCCAGCGACAACCCGCCGCGCAGCGATTCCGCCATCGCCTCGAACGTCGACTCGCAGTCGCCGCCCCAGTGCACCGGGAACTGCTGCCCACCGGCCGTCGCGGAGCGCGCGAACAGGACCGCATCGCCCTGTCCCCGGTTCTCCTCGAGCAGTCCGAACACAGCCTCGTTGTAGAGCTGCGAGTAGTAGTTGTGCATCCGGTCCGGGTCGGAACCGTCGTACCAGACGACATCGGTCGGGATGCGTTCGCCGAAGTCGGTCTTGAAGCAGTCGACGCCGATGTCGATCAGTGTCTGCAGCTTCGAGCGGAACCACGCGGTCGCGTCCGGGTTGGTGAAATCGACGATCGCCATTCCCGCCTGCCACATATCCCACTGCCAGACCGAGCCGTCCGGGCGCTTCAGCAGGTACCCGAGCCGGCGGCCCTCCTCGAACAGCACCGAGCGCTGCGCGATGTACGGGTTGATCCAGAGGCTGACCCGCAGACCGCGCTCCTTGAGGCGGCGGACCATCCCGGCCGGGTCCGGGAACGCGATCGGGTCCCAGATGAAGTCGCACCAGTGGAACTGCCGCATCCAGAAACAGTCGAAATGGAAGACGCTCAGCGGCAGGTCCCGCTCCGCCATCCCGTCCACGAAAGCGCTCGTGGTCTCCTCGGTGTAGTCCGTGGTGAACGAGGTCGACAACCACAACCCCATCGACCAGGCGGGGACGCGAGCGGGTCGTCCGGTGAGGGCGGTGTAGCGGCGCAGCACGTCCTTCGGCGTCGGGCCGGCGAAGACGTAGTACCCGAGCTCTTCGCCTTCGACGCTGAACTGGTTGCGCGAGGTGACCTCCGAGCCCACCTCGAACGACACGTGGGCGGGATTGTCGACCAGTACGCCGTACCCCTTGCTGCTCAGATAGAACGGGACGTTCTTGTACGCCTGCTCGCTCGACGTACCGCCGTCGGCGTTCCAGCTGTCGACCACCTGGCCGTTCTTGACGAACGCGCCGAACCGCTCACCGAGCCCGTAGATCGTCTCGCCGACCCCGAGCGCCAGCTGCTCGTGCACGTAATGCTTGCCGTCGGCATCGGTGATCAGGCCGACGCTGCGCTCCCCCGAGTTCGTCAGCGGCTTTCCGTCCTGCTCGAAGCGCACGTCCCACGGGCCGTCGAGGGCGATCACCACGCTCAGCTCGCCCGAGGTCAGCCGCGCCTCGGCCGCGCCGACCTCGACCTTCACCGGATGCTCGTCGTCGGTGTTCAGCCTGTACGACGGATGTGCGGGCAACCCGCCGAGATGGTGCGCGATCCGGACGCCGATCACGCCGCGCGCCGGCGAGGAGAACGTCACCGTGAACATCGGCTGGTTGAGCGTGTCACCACGCCGCTCGATCCGCCGCACCGGGGCGAACACGGTCAGGTTGCGCTCCCCCGCCTGCACGCTTTCGACCTCGGCCGGCCGCAACCGGGTGAGCCCCGCCCGCAACTGCCAGTACCCATCGGTGAACTTCATCGTGGAGGCCTCTCTCGGCGGATTGTCGAAGCGCTTCGACAACCGTAGGTACGCCGACTTCACGGCGTCAAGTTGTGGGCTCTCAGCGGACTCTCAGCGGTTTGCGGTGAGACTGTGAGGATGCGAGTGCTGATGGTCGAGGACGAACTGCGGCTGGCTGACACGGTGCACCGTGGGCTGACCGACGCCGGTTTCGTGGTGGAACTGGTGCACGACGGCGAGAACGCGGTGTGGGCCGCGACCGAGCACAGCTACGACGTGATCGTGCTGGACATCATGCTGCCGAAGCTCAACGGGTACCGCGTACTCGAACTGCTCCGGGCGCGCGGGATCTGGACGCCGGTGCTGATGCTGACCGCGAAGGACGGCGAGTACGACCAGACCGATGCGTTCGATCTCGGCGCGGACGACTACCTGACCAAGCCGTTCAGCTTCCTGGTCCTGGTCGCCCGGCTCCGGGCGCTGATCCGTCGCGGCGGGCCGGAGCGCCCGGTGGTGCTAACGGCCGGCGACCTGACGCTCGACGTGGCCCGTCGCCGGGTCGAGCGCGACGGGCGGGAGATCACCCTCACGCCCCGCGAGTACGGGCTCCTGGAGTTCCTGATGCGGCACCGTGGGGACACCGTCAGCAAGACCGAGATCCTCGCCGGGGTCTGGGACCCGGCCTTCGACGGCGACCCGAACGTCGTCGAGGTCTACGTCCGCTACCTGCGGATGAAGATCGACACCCCGTTCGCCCGGCACGCGATCGAGACCATCCGCGGGATGGGCTACCGAATGAACCCCGAAGGGGGCTGAGCGAGACTAGGTGCGTGAGCACGGTGGTGCGACGTCGCGTCGACGGGTGGTACCGGACCGCCGGCGGCCTGCGGCAGGCCAGTGTGCGGAGCCGCTCGACCGCGGCCGCGGTGATCGTGGTCGCCGTCGCGATGATGCTCGGCGCGGCCGCACTGTTGCTGCTCCTGCAGCGCGCGCTGATCACTGAGGTCTCCGACGCCGCCGAAGGTCGCGTCGGCGACGTTGCCAGGCAGGTCAGCACGAAAGGTACGGCGGGACTCACGAACGACCTCGCCGAGACCACACGCGCCGGCCAACTGATCCAGGTGCTCGACCCGTCCGGCCGGGTCGTCGCCGCCTCGTCGACCCGGGTCGACGCCACTCCGCTGACCGACCTTCGCCCACCGGCCGACGCGCTGCTCCGGGCTCAGGTCGGCGAGATGCCGCTGATCGACGACGACCACTCGTTCTTGATCGTCGCCCAGGGAGCGGCGTACAACGGCCGCACGTACACCGTGGTCGTCGCGTCGTCCGTGGAGACCCAGCGGCAGACGGTCGCGACCGTGGCGAAGTACCTGGCGATCGGATTCCCGGCGTTGCTGATCGTGGTCGGCGTCGCCGGGTGGCTGATGGTCGGGCAGGCGCTGCGCCCGGTGGAACGGATCCGCGGCCGCGTACAGCGCATCGGGACCCGGGACCTGACCGAACGGGTCCCGGTGCCGCAGACCCGGGACGAGATCGCGCGGCTCGCAGTCACGATGAACGAGATGCTCGACCGGCTGGAGACCGGGCAGGCGACACAGCGGGCGTTCGTGGCGGACGCCAGCCACGAGTTGCGGTCGCCGCTGGCCACGCTGACGGCGGCGCTGGAGGTCATCGAGGCGGACACCACCGGGCAGGCGTGGCACGAGCTGCGTCAGGTGATGGAGACCGAGACCGACCGGATGCGGCAGCTGGTCGAAGATCTCCTGCTGCTCGCGAAGGCCGACGACACCGGGATCCGGATGCGGCAGGTCGACGTGGATCTCGACGACCTGGTCGCGGCCGAGATCCAGCGGCTGCGGAGTTCGGCGCCTGATCTGACCGTGACCGGCGACGTACATCCGGTCAGGGTCGTCGGCGATCCGGGCAGGTTGGGCCAGGTACTGCGGAACCTCGTAGACAACGCCGCCCGCGCCGCACACTTCACGGTCCACCTGGCCACGGCCGAGCAGAACGGGTCCGCGATCATCACGGTGTCGGACGACGGCGACGGAATCCCCGAGCAGGACCGGCAGCGCGTCTTCGAACGCTTCGTCCGCCTGGACACCAGCCGCTCCCGAGCCAGCGGCGGCTCCGGCCTAGGCCTGTCCATCGCCCGCGAAATCACCCGGGCCCACAACGGCACCATCACCCTGACCTCCTCATCCACCGGCGGCACAACAGCCACCGTCACTCTCCCGAACTGACCACAGACCGAAAACCCGGGCGACCCGGTGGCACCCGTGGGTCAGGATGGAATGCATGGACGTGTCGGTGGTGCTCGGGTTCCTGGTAGCGGTCTTCCTGGTCAGCGTCGTACCAGGACCGGACATGCTGTTCATCGTCGCGAACGCGGCGGCGGGCGGGCGACGTACCGGGGTCGTCGCCGCGGCCGGGATGTCGACGGGCCTGGCGGTGCACAGCGGCGCGGCAGCACTCGGGCTGGGCGCGTTGATCCAGGCGGCGCCGCAGGTTCTGAACGGTGTACGGATCGCGGGAGCGGCGTTCCTGCTCTATCTGGCCTATCTGACCTGGCGTGCGAGCCGGCAGGACTTCGGGGCGCCCGAGGACGCGCCGCAGTTACCCCGGCGGACGCTGCGCCGGACGTACCTGATGGCGACCCTCACCAATCTGGCGAATCCAAAGGTGATCCTGTTCTACCTGGCGTTCGTTCCGCAGTTCATCACGACGGGGAGCGGTAGCTGGCCGGCGACGGTGCAGTTCCTGGTGCTCGGGGCCGTGTTCATCATGGTCGGCTTCCCCGTCGACGCGAGCGCGGCGCTGCTGGCCGGGACCCTCACCGAGAAGTTCTTCCGCACCGGGAGCAGGATCCGGCGGCGGCTCGAGCGCGTCACGGCGGCGATCTTCGCGGGGCTCGCCGCTCGACTCGCCATCGACATCCACTGAGGAGTGGACCAAGCTGGGGTGCAGGAGGTGAGTGTGGTGAAAGCTGCAGCAGGGGACCAGGTCGTAGTGGAGAGCAGCCACCTGTCGGCACACCGGCGCGAAGGACAGATCGTCGAGGTACACGATCCGAACGGCGAACCGCCGTACCTCGTGCACTGGACCGACACTGACACCGAGTCACTGTTCTTCCCAGGTCCGGACGCACACATCGTCCACACCAGCTAGGAGGACGCCGAACCAGGCCGGCTCGGTGGACAAGTTGACAGGAAGTTGCCAATAGCGGGAACCCTTGCAAATAAGGGATGCGCGGGGTCGAAACTGTCCGTGGGTGTGTCTAGGGTCTTGGGTATGGCGATCCTGGATGAGCGGCCGGTCTGGTCGATGAGCGGCGGCGAGAAGCTGACGGCTCTCGACGCGGCGTACGCCGAGATCGCCCGTCTCCAGGTGCGCTGCCTGCACCTGTCAGCCGGCCTCGATGCCGACGGCTATGCCCAGGAGATCGGCGCCCTCGACACCGTGCAACTGCTCTCGGTCCGCTACCGCCTGGATCCCGCCGACGTACGCCGAGACCTCCGCCTGGCTCGCGCCTTGCACAAGTACCCGGCCGTGACCGCAGCCCTCGGCACCGGTCGCCCGGCCGACTCCGAGAGCGCCCGGCCGACGGTGAACCTTGGACAGGCCAACGCGATCGTGTCCGCACTCGAGAAGGTGCCGACGTCGGCCGGCGTCCCGGTCGCGGACCTGCGCGTCGCCGAGGAGGCCATGGTCGAGGCAGCCGGCCTGCTCCCGCCGGCAGACCTGCGCACTCTCGGCAAGGAGATGCGCGAACGGCTCGACACCGACGGCCCCGAACCCCGTCGCGACGAGGACGAAGCGTCCTCCCGCGAGGCCCTGTGGATCAAGTCGGCCGATCGCGGCGTCAGCTTCGGCGGCTACCTCGCCGACGAGAACGCCGAACTCTTCCAGACCCTGATCTTCGCCGGCGCCAAACCGCACAAGACTCCCGACGGCGAGCGCGACCCGCGTCCGCGCAGCAAGCGACAGGCCGACGCCCTCACAGCGATCCTCACGACCGCTGCCGGCGCCGGATCCGCCGTGCCCGGCCACGGCGAGATCAAGCCGCACATCACCGTCACCATCGACTTGGAAGACCTCAAGGGCGCCACCGACACCCGCGGCCGCGGTGACCTGGTCCACGGCGACACGCTCTCTGCCGCGGCCGTACGACGACTCGCGTGCGACGCCGGCATCATCCCCTTGGTCCTCGGCTCCAACTCCGAACCACTCGACGTCGGCGCCGAACACCGCTTCGTCACCCGCGCCATCCGCCAAGCCCTCAACGCCCGCGACAAAGGCTGCATCGCCTGCGGCGCACCGCCGGCCATGTCCGAGGCCCACCACATCACCCACTGGGCCGACGGCGGCCCCACCTCCCTCGAGAACCTCGCCCTCCTCTGCAAACGCGACCACATCAACGTCCACCGAGGCCACCTCACGGTCCACCCGAACAACGGCCACCCCACCATCAACCGCCCCACCTGGTCCGACCCCGACCCACCCCCCGCCCTGGCCCACCCGGCCTGACCCCACCCTCGTCGCCTTCCTCTGCTCGCCCCGAGGTCGGTGGATCAACGCCCAACTCCTGAAGAGCGACGGCGGCTCGGCCTAGGTCCAGGTCAGCGGGAGGCATGCGAGGCGGGCGCCGGCGGTGCCGTGGTGGTCGGTCGCGTGGTCGTGAATGACGATGGAGCGGTCGCCTGGTTTCGGCGCGAAGGGTACGGCGGTCGACGCCTTCGCTGCGCCGCTCGGGCTGACGGTGAAGTCGAGCCAGATCTCGCGCTCGCGGTCGACGCGTACCGGCTTGCGGCCGTTGATCACGTCGGCGTTGTAGTGCGGTCCGGCGGCGGCGCCGTCGCCTGCCACGCACTCGCCGGTGTGCAGGTGGGCGCCGAACGTGCGGCCGGCCGCCGTACGCCCGACTCCGGTCACTTTCAGGCGAACGGTGGTTCGTGCACCCTGCGACACCATCACGACTACCGCCCGTCCACGCTCGAACGGCCCGTGCGGCGCCAGCGCGAGCAGCGGCCCGTTGCTCGTCGCCACGTCGGACTCCCCTGCCACCGGGATCGCGACTTCACCCCGCGGTACGCCCGGCGGCCGCTTCGCCGCCGTGTTCTGGGCTGGGTTCTGGGCTGCCGCCACCGGCCCGGCGATCACGCCGATGACTCCCAGCACGCCGACCGCGGCAAGGACGCCACGCACAGTTCCTGTCATGTCTCCCTCTCCGGACCCGAACCACTGCCCCGGGCGGGGTGACAGCGAACTCACGCGAGGCTATCAAGCGCTCGGCTTCCGGACCGTCGCCGCCGCGGCCTGAAGGTTGGCGAGTGTCGTGCGCACCGCGCGCCGAGCAGTCCGCTCCGGCCGATGAAGCGCGTCGATGTGCCGCCGCGCGTGCACGCCCCGCATCGGAAGAAGCGCGACGCCCGGATGCGAACGGGCCGTCCATCGCGGAATCAGCGCCAACCCGCCGCCGGCGGCAACCAGCTCGGCGACCACGGTGAACTCGTTCACGCGGTGGACCAGTTCAAGCCGATGGTTGGCCGCCGCGCCGATCGCCTCGATCGTCGCCATCAGCGGGAAGCCGTCGTGGACTGTGATCCACGGCTCGCCCGCCACGTCCCGCGGCGACAGCGAGCGCTTCGACGCCAACGGATGATCAACAGGTACGGCGACGTCCAACGGCTCATGCAGCAACGGCGTGACCGCAACGGTCCGCGGCCAGGCGGCAGCATGATCCAGCCGATGCGCCAGCACCACGTCGTACTCCCGGGTCAACGGTGGGAACTCGTCCTGCGGCACATCCTCGTCATGCAGACTGACCCGCGGCCCGTTCCCCGCCCGCAACAGCGACGGGAAGAACGCCGCGGCCGCGCTATGGAACGCGGCGACCGACACGACCGCATCCGGCTGCTCGGCAAACTCATCGACCACCTGCCGGGCCCGCGCGAGCGCTGACTCCACGTCCGCAGCAGCCCCAGCCAACGCGCGCCCGGCCGCGGTGAGCACTACCCTCCGGCCGTCGCGCTCGGTCAACGGCACCGGAATCGATCGCTGCAAGAGCCGCAACTGCTGCGAGATCGCCGACGGGGTCACCAGCAACGCGTCGGCAGCTGCGGTCACGCTGCCCAGCTCGCCGACTTCCCGGAGGACCCGCAGTTGCCGTTCGTCCATCCAGATACTTTAGCTGTCCTACAGCGTTACTGAAGACATTCGTACTTGGCTTCAACGTCACAAGCCCTCACCGTTGAACCCGTGCCCGGATCCCGCCGTACCGATCTCGTCCTGCTCCTGGTCGCCGTCGTCTGGGGTTCGAGCTATCTCGCCGCCAAGACCGCGACCAGCAGCGCACCGGTGCTGACCGTGCTGTTCCTCCGCTACGGCATCTCGGCTCTCGCCCTCGTCCCGTTGGTTCGCGGCATCACCCGGAAGGAGTTGAGGGCCGGTCTGATCCTCGGGCTCACGCAGGCGTCGGTCCTCGTGCTGGAGACGTACGGCGTGACGCACACCAGCGCCGCGAACGCCGGACTGATCATCAGCCTCACGCTGGTCCTCACGCCGCTGCTCGACGGTCGCGGCCTGCCGCCGCGGTTCTATCTCGCGGCCGGGATCTGCATGGTCGCCGTCGGACTGCTGATGTCCGCCGACGGCCTGCACTCCCCCGGCACCGGTGACCTGCTCATGCTCGCCGCCGCCGCCGTCCGCGCGGGCCACGTCACGCTCGTCGGACGGCTCTCCGTCGGCGTGCGCCCGTTGCAGTTGACGACCGTCCAGACTCTCGTCGGTACGGCGTTGTTCGTGGTGCCCGCCGTACCGCATCTGCCGACGCACGCCGGTGTCGGCACCTGGCTGCAGATGGTCTATCTCGCCTTGTTCTGCAGCGTGTTCGCCTTCCTCGCCCAGACCTGGGCGGTCCAGCGCACGTCCGCCAGCCGAGCTAGCCTGCTACTCGGCACCGAACCGATCTGGGCTGTTGCCATCGGCATCAGCCTCGGCAACGAACACCTCACTATCCCGGCCGTCGTCGGCGCGATCCTCATGCTGGTCGGCACAACCTGGGGCCAATCCATCGAACGCACCCACCGCGAATCAGCACCCGAGCGCATCCACAGGGCGGACGCAGCAGCGGCGTGATGGTCCGGTGATGCCCGATGATAGGGGCTCGTCGGGGAGGTGGGCATGCACTTCGAGGTGCTGGGACCGGTACGTGTGATGCGGAACGGCGAGGTCGTCGGGCCGATTTCGGAGCTCCGCCGCCGATTGCTCGCGGTGCTCCTGGTGCGGGCCGGGCGTGCCGTGCCGACCGATGTGCTGAGCGAGGGGCTCTGGGGCGCCGACGTCCCGCGCCGGCCGGCGAACAGCATTCAGGTGCACGTCCACCGGCTGCGCCAGGTGCTGGACAGACCGGACCGGCTGGCCAGCGTGCCGAACGGTTATCTGCTCAAGGTCGGCGAGGACGAACTTGACGCATTGATCTTCGACCGGAGGCACGCCGAGGGTCGTGCTGCTGTGGCTGCCGGCGATCTCGAGGAGGCTGCCGATCGGTTCCGGGCGGCGCTGGCGCTCTGGCGGGACACGCCGTACGCCGATGTCGACGAGGCCGAGGTGGTCGGGCCGGAGGCGAAGCGGCTGGCCGAGGTCCGGCTGATCGCCCACGAAGAACTCTTCGATGCCGAGCTGGCTCGCGGGCGCGCTCGCGAGATCGTCCCGGAGCTGACCGAGCTCGTCGCGGAGTACCCGTTGCGGGAGCGGATCGTCGGTCAGCACATGCTCGCGCTGTACAGGTCCGGCCGTCGAACCAGGGCCGAGGTCGCGTATCGGGCGGCGCGGCAACGACTCGCGAAGGAGCTACGCACCGAGCCCGGCCGCGAACTCCGTCAGCTCGGCGAAGCGATCCGCGCCGAGGACCCGACCCTCGATCACCAGCCGGCAGCACGAGCCAGGACCTCGGTCACCAAGCCCGCGGCAGCTGCCACGCGGCCGGGGCAGTTGCCGCCGGTGCCTGGGACGTTCGTCGGGCGGGATCCGGAACTCGAGCAGCTCGAGCGGCTCGCCGCTACAGATGGTGACGGCAACCTGATCGTACTGACCGGCATGGCCGGGATCGGGAAGACCGGCCTGGCCTTGCGCTACGCCCACCAGGTCGTGGACCGCTACGGCGACGGCCAGCTCTACATCGATCTCGGTGGCCACGCGTCCGGCCCGGCCCTCGACCCGATGGTCGCGCTGGCCCAACTGCTCCGCGGTCTCGGCGCGGATCCGGCGCGAGGCTGGGAATCCGTGGCAGACGCGACCGCCGAGTACCGCTCCGTGCTCAGCGGTCGCAAACTGCTCGTGCTGCTCGACAACGCGGCGAGCGCGGAGCAGGTCCGTCCGTTGCAAGCAGCAACGGACGGCTGTCTGACCCTGGTCACCAGCCGGAACAACCTCTCCGGCTTGATCGCCCGCGAGGGCGCGCAACGTGTCCACGTGGGTGAACTCCCGCCCGACGCCGCGCACGCTCTCCTGCTTCGCCTCGCCGGCCCGGACCGTTTCGACCGCGAACCGGAATCCGCTGCCGCCCTGATCGAAGCCTGCGCCGGCCTCCCGCTGGCTCTCCGGATCGCGGCCGCACAGCTCGCCGACGAGCCGCAACGCCCGCTCTCCGACTACCTCGCCGAACTCACCGAACACGGCCCGGTCACCCTCGCACTCGACGACGACGAACACTCCGCCGTCACCGCCGCGTTCGACCTGTCGTACGCGCGTCTGGCTCCGGCCACCCGCCAACTGTGCCGGCGCCTCGGTCTCGTGCCCGGCCTCGACTTCACCGTCGACGCGGTCGCGGCCCTGAGCGGTACGACGCCGTCCGCGGCCCGCAAGTCCATCCGCGAACTGACCAGCGCCCATCTCCTCGAACAACACGCCCCCGGTCGCTACCGCTTCCACGACCTGCTCCGCGACGACGCCCGCCGCCGTACCGAGACCGAAGACACCGCTCAGGCCCGCGCCGACGCCGTGGAACGCCTCTTCGCCTGGTACTACCGCGGGAAGCTGGCCGTGGTGAATCTGCGGGCCTCGATCCGCCACCATCCGCCGCCGCCCGACCTGCCGCCAGGAACGGCCGAGATCACGTTCGCCGGCCTCTCGGACGCCATGACGTGGACACGCGCCGAGTTCGCCAACCTTGCTGCCGCGGTCGAGGCCGCCGCAGGCCACCGGGAGCACGCCCACTGGACCTGGCAGCTCGCGATCGGCCTGATGCTCCCGATGGCCGAAGAGGGATACCAGACCTCTGCTCAGGCGATGGCGGCCACCGGTATCGCCGCGGCCAGGGCGGCCGGCGACCGACGCGCGCTGGCAAACATGCTGGCCGAGAGCGCGGCGACGCAGCATCGAGTCGAGCTTCCGCTGGACCCCGACGTCCTCACGGAGGCGCTGCAACTGGCCGAGCAGGTCGGCGACCATCCGCTGCTCGGGTACTGCCTCAACGTTGCCGCAGTCGTCTCCATGGCCTCCGGCGAACTGGAGGTTGCCGAGCGCAATTTCCTCCGCTCGCTCCAGATCCACCGCGAGGACCGCGACAGCGCAGCCCAGACTCGCGCCCTGCTCAATCTCGGCGTGATCGCCTATCAGCGGGGCGAACTCGACAAGTACGCACAGAGCTCCGAAGACGTGCTCCAGCTCCCCGGCGCGAACCGCGACCGCGTCGCCGCGCTGGCGTTGCCCGAGCTGGTTCGGGCACGCGCGATGCTGGGCCGCCTGGACGGCATCGACGAGTTGATCGCGCAGGCCGAGGACGCGCTCACGAGGTTCGACAACCGGATCAAAAGACACCTGCTGCGCCTCTACCGCGCCATCTGGTACCGCGACGCCGGACGCCACGCGGAATCGTTCGAGCAAGCGACGGCGGCGGAGAGATCGGCGGGACAGCTGGACCATCCGCAGGCTTACAGCGACGCCAACTACCAACTGGGTCTGTGTCACCTCGCGCACGGTGAGCTCGACGCCGCCCGCACCAGGTTCGAGTCAGCCACCCAGTGGGCTGTCGCGCGCCCTCAAGCCCGGGACACCGCCACCTGGCACGCTCCGGCACTGCGGGGGCTGGCCGAGACAGATCTCGCGGCGGGCAATCTCGCCAGGGCACGATCCCACGCGGTCGACGCTGTCGCGGTCGCTCGGACCGCAGACCGGGACCCGGTCCAACTCGCCGGCGCGGTCGTCACGCTCGGCCGGGTCGAGCTCGCGAACGGCCGGTCGCCGGCTGCGATCGGCCATGGCGAGGAAGCCCTCGCGATCCATCAGCGGACCGGTCACTTCCTGGGGCAGGCTCGGGCGCATCGGCTGCTGGGCGAGGCTCACCAAGTGCTCGAGGCTCGCTCGGGTCACGCGCGGTTGCGGGAAGCGCTGCGGATGTTCGAGGCCTACGGGTCGCCCGAGGCGCAGGAGGTACGGCGGTTGCTGACCCGGTGAGGCACAAGAGCGCTCGTGCACATACATCCCGCGCAGGTACACGAGCTCTCTTGGTCTGGATCAGGCTTTGAAATAGTAGGTTTGCGAGCAGATTCCGACCTCGTTGATGCAGACCTTGATCGCGACGGTCAAGCCCTCCGCGATGTCACCACTCCCGTCGGGCGTGCCCAGATCGAACACCTTGCCCGACTCGCTCGTGCCCACGTAGAAGGTGTCCGTGTCGAGCGAGGCACCGTTCTTCTGGACCGACACAACAACCTTGGCGGCGTGACCGTCACTCAGGTTGTCGCGGACCTTCAGCATCTCGCCGTTGTCGTAGAAGATCGCGACATAGTCCTGGATGCAAGCGACGTCGCAGTGCTTCAGACCGACCTCGCCACCGTTGCCGTCCGGGTCCTTGGCCTCCTCGGCACTCGACAAGTCTTCGGTGTATGACTTCCAGGTCATCGCCTGGGCAGGGGCCAGGTTGGAAAACAGGACGATGAGTCCGACGACGGCCGCGACCGAGAACAGGCGGATCGGGCGCAGTCGGCGCCACCTTTTCGTGTTCAAGAGATTCTTCCTTCCTCGTCTACGTGTGCAGGCTCCCCGGCCATGTCCCGCCGGATGCGAAGGAAGGTAGTGTGCAGCGCTTTCCGTCTGCTTACTGTGTGCTTGCAGGGGGCGGACCCCCGCTCAGGAGCGGGTCCACTTCTGGTCGGACGAACCGTTGCAGGCGGCAACGACGACGGCCGAGCCATTCTCCGTGCCGTTGGCTGTCAGACAGCCGGCCGCCGAGGTGACGGTCTGGTCGGCGTTGAGCTGCCAGACCTGGTTGGCGGCGCCGGTGCAGGTCTCGATGGTCACGGCCGAGGCCCCTGCCGTCATGCACTTGTCGGCGTAGACCGTCAACTCATTCGCAGCGGTGAGGTTCCACGACTGGTTCCCGCCGTTGTTGCAGTCCCACAGGTCGAGCGCCGTACCCGGACTGGTCGAGAAGCCCGGTACGTCGACGCAGCGGTTGCTGGCGACACCGCGCAGAGGCTCACCCGGCGGTGCAGGCGGCTCACTGTTCGTCGGCTCGTCCCGCAGGAGGCCCCAACCCCACCACAGCTGGTCACGTCCGCTGATGCTGTTGACCTCGAGATCGGCCGGACCGACCTGCGTCGTCATCGAGTACGAGTCGCCGGTGCGCAGGCCTGGCCAGTAGACGATGCCCATCCGCTGCTCGCGGGCGACCTGGGTGAGTGCGGCCAGGTACGACGTGTAGACGTTTCCCTCGTGGTTGCCGTAGTTCAGGCCGATCGTCATCGGTGAGCCGGCCTCGTCGATGATCGTCCGCCAGCCGTACGAACCGATCCGCGGCCGCAGGTTCGCCAGCCAGGCGGCCTCGTTCGTGTCGGAGGCCCAGAAGCCGTAGAAGTGCAGCGACAGCAGCGTCCCGTTCAGCTCCGGCGCCGCACCGACCCCTGTCACGTTGTCGTTGTAGCCCGTCCCGGAGATCACGATCCGCCCGCGGGGAACGTCGCTGTGCCGCGCGATCCACGACGACGTCAGCGACACCCACTCGGGCAGCGAGTACCCGAACGGCTCGTTCATCGGCTCGAAGTACACATGCGAATTCCGCTGGTACGCCTTCACCACCGTGTCCCACATCGCCGCGTACGCCGCCGGATCGTCGACCCGACCGTCCTTGGCGCTGTCGGCCTCCCAGTAGCTGAGGATCACCTTGAAACCGCTGGCCGTCGACGCGTCGATCGCCGCGCGGTAGGAGCGCCACCAGTCGGTGCCCACACTCGACGGGTTGATCGGGAGCCGGATCGTGTTCGCCTTCAGTTCCTTGCGGAACTCCCCCACGATCCCGAGTGCCTTGCTGTACGTCGTCGTGTAGTCGTCCGCCGTACTGAGTCCGGACGGGACGACCTCGTCGTCGGCGTAGTTGTCCCGCGGATCGGCCCAGTTGACGCCACGGAAATCGTTCGTGCGCGGCGGACTCGCGGCCGCGACGCCGGGCACCGCGGCGGTCAGCGCGAAGAAGCACAACAGGACGGCGAGGAGACTGCGGACGGTTGATCTCACCCCGAGATGTTTACGTGAACAGAGCCGTTGGTCAAGAGCTGAACACATCCACCGGAAAGTGAACAGAAAGTCGACAGAAAGCACCCGTGGCTACCGTCGCGTCTCGAATGACATCCCACAACAAGGAGCGATCTCGCTATGCGAACCCTGAGCACCAGGCTCAAGGCTGTCCTCGGCGTGCTGGTCTTGACGACCACGGCATTCGTGGCAGTCAGCATCACTCACCCGGGCAAGGCTGACGCCGCCGGCTGTCTCGACGGCTCCAACCAACAGGACGTCTCGCTACCGAGCGGTTCCCTGCGGTACCCCAGCAGCGGCTACTTCAAAACGACCAGCAACTGCCAGGACATCAACCTGTCGGGGAACCCCTGGTACTCGCAAAATGTACGTGCCATCAAGGTGTGCTTCAGGACGGCAGGGTGCCAGGACCACTGGACGAACGTCAAAGGCAGCAGCTGGTACGAGATCGCGACCAACGTCAAGGACGGCACCGAGTACTACTTCAAGTTCTACAGCTACGGAAAGTGGCACGGCCTGGTCGCCGACTGACATCCGCCGCGGGCCAGACGAACCCGATCCGGGTGTGTCTGGCCCGTGACGTGTCAGCCGCCCGGCCCCAGCACGAGTTCCAGTTGCAGCCATTTTGCGAGGTCGCGGATTTCGCGGTGGACGGTGGCGGTGAGGGTCTTGGAGAACGGTTCGTCCTCGTGGATCGCGTTGACGCGGAAGATGCCGGACTTCCGGTCCGACATCGCGTCGAGCTTCCCGACCAGGCGGTCGTTGTGCAGGATCGGCAGCGCGAAGTAGCCCCACTTACGCTTGGCGACCGGTTTGTACATCTCCAGCTGGTAGTCGAAGTCGAAGATCTCCAGCAGCCGCTTCCGGTCGTACACCAAACGGTCCAGCGGCGACACGATCGCCGTACGGCCGGTGAACGGCCGGTCGAGCAGCTCCGGATCGACCCGCCACTCGCCGCGGACGCCGTCCACGACGGCCCGCTCCCCCGCCTCGCCGGCGTCGAGCGGTTCGCCCGGGCACGCCGGTCCCTTCGCCCGCAGCAGACCCATCGAACGTAGCCGCTGCTCGTCCCGCATCCGGGCCGCCTTCGCGATCGGCACCGCGGGATCGTCGGGGTAGACCCGGGACGCGAGGTCCCACAGGCGATCCCGGCCGTCGCGGCCCGCGATCGCGACCTCGCCGCGCTGCATCATGAACTCGAGCAGCTGCGACACGTTCCGGTTGTTGGTCCAGCCGCTCGATCTCCACGGCTGCACGCAGGTGTCCGGCAGCTCGCGCATCACCAGCGGACCGTCCTGCCGTAACCGCTCGAGGATGTCGACGCGGCAGCCTTCGTTCGCCCGCACCCAGTCCCGCCGGTACTCCTGCCAGTCGAGCGGCTCCCCGTCGCTCGGCCACGCCACCATCTCGGCCCGGAACAGCGCCAGCGTCTCCGGCAAGCGCACGAACCCGCGCAGCTCCAGCAGCTCCAGCGAGGCGAGCGCGTCGGCCAGCTCCGTCGGGTCGTACGACGAACCGAGCCGGCTCCAGGTCACCAGATCGGCGTTCGGCGCGACGTACGCCGTCTGGTCGAGCTGCAGCACGTTCAGACCGCGGACAACCTCGAACAAATCGGCTGGTCGCTCGCTGGTCAGCAGCTGCGCGCGCACGGCCAATCGTCTCGCATCTCGCTTCGAGAGCTGATGAATGGTCACGATCTGAGGCTAGGCCATGGCGCGGACAGTATCCTGGGAGTGATTCTGAGGTTGTACCCGAGTGGGTGGGGACCTGGTGCTCGGAGTTCAGGGGGTCATAGTGGCAGTACGTAGTCGGGCGCTCATGCCCTGTGCTGTGGTGCTGGCGTCGTTGGTCGTCGCCGGCTGCTCGGTCGCCGAAGGGTCTGGTCTGCCGCCCACGGCGCAGCCGACGCCGACAATCGTCGCGTCTCCCACGCAGGCATCACTCAAACCAGCGACCGACTGTGCCCGGTCGACCGTGTCGCTCACGACGGCGTCGGAGACCGATGGCGTCCAGCTGACCCTCAGCACCGATCCAAGCGGTACGTCGTTACTCGTGAAGAACACCGGCAGCCTGTCGGTCGTGGTGATCCCGGATGCGAACTTCAGCAGCCACCTGGTGGCCGCGCCGTACGCCAACCCGCAGGACCAGGCGTCGCGGGCCGCGCTGATCGCCGTCAACAACAGCGGCGCGAAGCTGCCGGGCATCCCGAAGTACGTCCCCCTGACCCAGGTGATCAACGTGCCGCCGCAATGGTCGGTCTGCGCGCTCACCGACGACGTCAAGCACACCGCGACCGTCCGCTACCTCCAGGACAAGCCGTCCAGCGCGGAGTACTTCGTCACAAAGGCTCTGGCCGACCAACTGATCGTCCGGAGCGGCTCGAGCTCGGAGGAGACCCGCCCGGCGCTCATCCGCTGCGCGAAGACCACTCTGGCCGTGCTCAAGAAATTCCCGAAACTGTCGGACATCCAGGTGTACGTCGAGATCCTGAGCCGCTCCACGTGCCGGGCCGGCTACAAGGCCCTGGTGGGCGACACGCGCGCGACCGAGCAGCTCGAGGCCGCTGTCATCGGACGGCTCGGCGGCGCTCCCCGCCTGCTCGCCAACAGCCAGCTCTTCACCCTCACCGCGCGACCCTGACCGGCCGAGATCACCCAGGGTCGGGTCCGGGTCCGGTCAGGGAGAACTCCCCTGCCGCGGGCCCGGTCGCGACGGCAGACTGGAGTCCTACCGTTCGACCCTCGGAGGACATCAGCCATGATCGGCTTCATCATCGCCGGACTCGTCATCGGAGCGCTGGCCCGGCTCTTCACGCCCGGCAGGCAGAAGCTCGGCCTGCTCGCCACGCTGCTGCTCGGACTGGCCGGCTCGGTGATCGGCGGGACCATCGCGAGCTTCCTCGGCACCGGCGGGATCTTCGAGCTGAACGTGCTCGGGTTCATCGTCGCCGTGATCTCGTCGGTGATGCTCGTCGGCACCGCCGAGTCGCTGGCCGCCCGCAAGAAGGCCTGACCAACCATCCCCTGACGTCTGGCGAAGCGTCGGCCTTCAGCTGTCCTCGTTGATCGCCATCGCCGGCCGCGGCTCGCGGCCCGGCGGCTGCGGCGGCCGAGGCAGCAACGGCCGCCGCTTCTCCAGCGTCCGGACCACCGGCTGCTTCGCGGTGACCGTGAGCTCCTCGCCGGCGTGCCGGATCGTCATCGACGCGTCCGGACCGTCGTGCACCGAGTACTTCACCGCCACCGGATCGATCTCCACCTTCAGCCGGACGCCGCGCCACCGGATCGTGAAACTCAGCCCGGCCAGGCCGATCGGCAGCGCCGGATCGAACGACAGGCCGCCGTTGTGCTCGCGCAACCCGCCGAAGCCGGCGACCAGCGCGCTCCAAGCGCCACCGAGCGACGCCATGTGCAGGCCGTCGCCGGTGTTGTGGTGCAGGTTGCGCATGTCGATCAGCGCGGCCTCGTACGCGTAGTCGTACGCCAGATCCAGATGCCCGACCTCGGCCGCCATCACGGCCTGCACGCACGCCGACAACGACGAGTCCCGCACCGTCAGCCGCTCGTAGTAGTCGAAGTTCCGCGCCTTCTCCTCGGCGGTGAACGCGTCGCCACACCAGTACGTCGCCAGCATCAGGTCGGCCTGTTTCACCACCTGGGTGCGATACAGCTGGAAGTACGGCGCATGCAGCAGCAGCGGATACCTGCCCTTGTAGGCCTCGAAGTCCCACACCGCGTACCCAGTGAAACCTTCGGACTGCGGGTGTACGCCGAGGTCCGCGTCGTACGGCACGTACACGGCAGCCGCCGCGTCCCGCCAGCCGGCCTCTTCCTCGCTGTCGACGCCGAACTCCCGTGCCTTGGCCGGCAGCTTCGCCGCGACCTCGGCCGCGGACCGCAGGTTGCGTGCCGCCATGAGGTTGGTGAAAACGTTGTCGTCGGCAACGGCGCTGTACTCGTCCGGGCCGGTCACACCGGGCAGGTGCCAACGGCCTTTGCGGTCGTGGTGGCCCAGCGAGATCCACAGCCGGGCGGTCTCGACGAGCAACTCCAGTCCGACCTCGTCGAGGAAGGCCTCGTCGCCGGTGGCCCGGTAGTACCGCATGACGGCTTCGGCGATATCGGCGTTGATGTGGAATGCCGCCGTACCCGCGGGCCAGTAGCCGGAGCACTCCTGGCCGCGGATCGTCCGCCACGGGAACGAGGCGCCCTTGAACCCCAGCTCCTCGGCCCGTTGCTTGGCCATCCGCAGCGTCGAATGTCGCCAGCGCAGCGCATCGGCGGCCGCGTCCGGCATCGTGTAGGTCAGCACCGGCAGCACGAAGCCCTCGGTGTCCCAGAACGTGTGCCCGTCGTACCCGGCTCCGGTCAGCCCCTTCGACGGGATCGCGCGCCGCTCGGCGCGCGCACCGGCCTGCAGGACGTGGAAGAGCGCGAACCGCACCGCCTGCTGCAACTCCGGGTGCCCCTGCACCTCCACGTCGGCGCCGTCCCAGAAGTCGTCCAGGAACTCGACCTGCTGCTTGGTCAACCCGTCCCAGCTGGAGAACCGGGCACTCGCGAGCGCGGCCGCGACCTGGTCCCGGATCGCGGTCTCCGACCGCAGGCTGGACCATCCGTAGGCCAGGTACTTCACGACGCGCAGACTCTCGCCCGGCTGCAGCTGGCAGATCACCGTGGTCCGCGCCCAGTCCTCGCGGACGTCCTGGTCCATCGCGTAGCGGGCCGTCGTGTCCACCTCGTGCGACATGGCCGCGGCCATCAACTGCTGGCTACGCGTCGTCCGGTGGATCAGGACGGTCCCGTGCTCGCCGCCGTCATGGCTGACCGGCTTCAACGGGTTGTCCAGTACGGCGGCCACGCGCGGATCGTCGGACAGCTTCGGCTGCGCCTCGTTCGCGACCAGCTCGGACTGGATCACGAAGCGGGCGGGCTGGTCGACGGGCTCCACGACGTACTCGATCGCGGCCACCGCGCGCTGGGTGA
Source organism: Kribbella sp. VKM Ac-2569 (assembly GCF_004216905.1). GTDB lineage: Bacteria > Actinomycetota > Actinomycetes > Propionibacteriales > Kribbellaceae > Kribbella. Next base: position 131,625 of record NZ_SGXJ01000007.1, on the reverse strand, counting down.
GCGATACCAGGCGGCGGCTGCGGACCTTGATCCGCTTGCCACCGGGCGACGTCCAGTCCACGTCGCGCTCGAGCATGCCGGTCCGGAAGTCCAACGAGCGCTCGTGTTTGGACAGGTAGCCGTAGCGGACGTCGAACGGCGAGTCGTCGACGAGCAGCCGGATCAGCTTGCCGTTGGTGACGTCGACCAGGGTCTGCCCGGACTCCGGGTAGCCGTAGCCGGCCTCGGCGTACGGGAGCGGACGCTGCTCGTAGAACGAGTTCAGGTACGTGCCGGGAATCGCGTACGGCTCGCCCTCGTCGAGGTTTCCGCGCAGTCCGATGTGGCCGTTCGACAGCGCGAACAGGGACTCCGCCTGGGCCAGCTTGTCCATGGCGAGCCGCGTCTCCCGCAGCCGCCACGGCTCGATCGGGTGGTGGCCTCGGTCGATCATTGGTTCTCCAGCAGCTCAGCGAGATCGCGGACCACGACGTCGGCGCCGTGCGACTTCAGGTCGGCGGCCTGGCCGACGCGGTCCACACCGATCACATGCCCGAAATGGCCCGCACGGCCGGCGGACACGCCGGCGAGTGCGTCTTCGTAGACCGCCGCCTCCGACGGCTCGAGGCCGAAGCCCTTGGCCGCGGCGAGGAACGTGTCCGGCGCCGGCTTGCCTTTCAGGCCCTCGGTCCGGATCGTCACACCGTCGACGATCTGCTCGACGTACTGCGCGAGACCGGTGACGTCCAGCACCTCGCGGGTGTTCGCGCTCGACGACACCACGGCCCGGCGGAGGCCGGCCTTCTCGGCGGCCTGCAGGTACCGCCGGGAGCCCTCGAACACGTGCACGCCCTCGGTCCGGATCCGCCGCTGCACGGCCTCGTTCTTCCGGTTGCCGAGGCCGTTCACGGTCATCGCGGACGGTGGATCATCCGCGGTCCCCTCCGGCAGTGTGATGCCGCGCGCGGTGAGGAAGTCCCGGACACCGTTGGCCCGCGGCTTGCCGTCGACATACGCGTCGTACTCCGCGCGCGCGTCGAACGCCTGGAAGGCGATCCCGTGCTGCGCCGCATAGTCACGAAGGAACTCGTCGAACATCTCTTTCCATGCGGCAGCGTGAACGGCAGCGGTGTCGGTGAGCACACCGTCCAGGTCGAACAAGCAGGCCTGGATCCCCGTAGGTAGTCCCAGCATGCTCCCCACAGTAGCGGGGGCTAGGGGGTCAACCGGTCAGGGAGGCCGAAGGCGGGAAAACGGGAGTAGCCGAAAGTCATGATCTCGGCGATCTTTCCGTCGTGCACCCGCAGCACGTCCAGCTTGAACGCCCGCCACACGGTGTCCCCCGGACGGAGCAGGTACGACGCTGCCGCGGGCAACCGGTTCGCCGACGTCGGCACCAGCCGCCACTCGCCTTCGCGGTTCGGTCCGAGTCCACGTTCGAACAGCGGAAGGCATGCGGTGAGGCCGTCGAACGACAACCGGTCGGGCGGCATCGAGATCCGCAGGTCCTCGGCCGCGATCGCTATCGCCGCCGCGGCGTCGCACCGCTGGTGCGCGTCGATGAAGCGCGCCAGCACTTCTCGCTCCTCAGCTGTCGGCTGCGGCGCACTCCAGTCGCTCCGACGCACGGGCAGGCGTTGCTGCATCGTCACCCGGGCTCGCTGGAGTGCACTGTTCGCCGCGGCCACGCTGGTGTCCAACAGCCCGGCAGTCTCCGAAGCCGACCAGCCCAGTACGTCGCGGGCGATCAGGGCAGCCCGCTGTCGAGCAGGCAACGCCTGAAGGGCGATCAGGAACGTCAGCTCGATCGTCTCCCGATCCACGGCCACCACGTCGGGCCGATCATGGGACGGAGCGATCTCGTCGAGCAAACGGTCCGGGTAAGGCTGCAACCACACCAGGTCCCTCGCGGTCGGCCGCCGTACGACGTCCAGGCAGATGTTCGTCGCGATCTTGTAGAGCCAAGCCCGGAAGTACGTGCGCCCGTCGTACGAGGCGCGGGCACGCCACGCGCGCAAGAACGTGTCCTGCACCGCATCCTCGGCCTCGTCGTACGACCCGAGCATCCGGTAGCAGTGCACGTGAAGCTCCCGCCGGTACTGCCCGGCCAGGGCGGCGAACGCGGTCTCATCACCCGCGAACGCCGCCTCTTCCAGAGTTGTCACGGCCGGTGTCCTACCTCCTGGACCGTCCAGCCGTTGCCGTCCGGGTCCTCGAAGGACAGGAAGGTGCTGTAGTCGGAACGGTCCGGGTGCAGGCCGTCCTGTTTGCCCTGGCCACCGAAGTGGAACGGTTCGCTGACCTCGACGCCGCGCTCGACCAGCTCGGCCCGCGCTGCCTCGATGTCCTTCACCACCAGGTGCGTGCCCTGGTAGGTGCCCGGCGTCGCCGAGGTCACCCCGATGCCGATGGTGATCGAGCACGCCGACCCGGGCGGGGTGAGCTGCACGACCCGGAACGAGTCCCCCACCCGATGGTCGACGTCCTCGGCGAACCCGAGCTGGTCGGTGTAGAACTTCTTCGCCCGATCCACGTCCGACACCGGCACGATCACGAGCTCGAGTTTCCAGTCCATCTGTGCCATCTTGCGGCCTCCCGCGGTCACCGTCGGTCCAGTCTGACCGACATCCATGACCGTGTAACGCCGCCCGGACCGAAAACTCATCGGTCCGGCGATGACTATTTCCCGGCGGCCTCGAAGATCCCGGCGAACCAGTCGAGCTGCGCGAGTTGCTGGTACGTCTGGCCGCCCTCGTGGTTGTTGTAGTGGTAGACCTCGATGTCCTTCTGCTCGCTCCCGGTGGCGCCGTAGTGGTTGAACGCGGCGAACACCGTCGAAGGCGGGCAGGTGGCGTCCATCAGCGCGACCGAGAACAGCGCCGGCGCCGTGGCCAGCCGGCCCAGGTTGACGCCGTCGAAGTAGCTGAGGGTGTTCAGCGCGGCGTCGACGTCGTGCCGGAATCCCTTCAGGTACCGCGTGATCTCGCCGTACGGATCCTTGTCGGTGATCTGCAGCGCCCGCTGGAAGTGACACAGGAACGGTACGTCGGGAGCGCAGCCGAGCAGCTCGATCCCCGCGATGGGCGCGAGGCCGGCCGCGGCGATCGAGATGCCGCCGCCCTGGCTGCCGCCGCTGACGATCAGCTTGTCCGGATCCACGAACGGCGACGTCCGCGCCGCGTCGATGGCCCGCACCGCGTCGATGTACACGCGGCGGTAGTAGTACGTCTCCGGGTCGGTGATCCCCAAGGTCATGAAGCCGGGCGTGTGGTTCAGACCGGCGTACGGCGTGTCGTCCGGCGTCCCGTCGGGGCCGCCGGAGCTGTAGCCCTGGCCGCGGGTGTCCATCACGAAGTGGGCGTAACCGGCCTGCGCCCACAGCGTGGTCGCGTGCGGGAAGCCGCGGCCGCCGGAGTACCCGTGGTACTGCACGACGGTCGGCAGCGGGCCGTCCGTGCCGGCCGGAACGTGCAGCCAGCCCTTCACGGGCGAGCCGCCGAAGCCGGCGTACGTGACGTCGTAGGTGTCGATCACCGCGAGCTTGTTGTCGATCGGGGTGAACGTTGCGGACAGGTCGTCGGCGCGCGCCTTCTCGAGGGACCGGCGCCAGAAGTCGACCAGATCGGCGGGAGCGGCCACCTCGGGCCGGTACTCGCGGAGCTTGTCGAGGGAAAGGTCGAACATGGCCATAAGTGACAAACCTACGCCCACGGAGCACCCGCCGGAAAGCGATGTCCACATCCGGCCGGGCGCCGAACCCTTGACGGGTTATTCCACTTGTGGTGTCCTCTCGGGTATTCCACTTGTGTCATACCGGTCGGAGGCGATCGTGAAGCTCGAGCACATCCTTCTCGGCGTGCTGCTGATGCGCCCCAGCACCGGGTACGACCTCAAGCGCTACATGGACGCCCGCGGGACGTTCCTGCGTCCCAACACCCAGATGAGCCAGGTGTACCGCTGCCTGTCGTCGATGGAGGAGCGCGGCTGGGTCTGGCACACCGTCGAGCCCCGGCCGGGTGCCCAGGACGCCAAGACCTACCGGGTCACCGACGAAGGGATCACGGTGTTCATGGACTGGCTCACGGCGCCGTACTCCCCGACCACGATCTTCACCCGGGATCCCGGGTTCTACGGGCGGCTCGCGTTCTGCGGGTTCCTCCAGCCCGACCAGGTGATCGAGCTGCTCGATCGGGAGATCCTCGCCCGGCAGCTGCAGATCAAGCGCTTCCGCGACCGCGACCGCTCCGTTCCCGAGGAGCCGGAGCTGCCGTACGACGCGGAACTCCAGGCCTTGGTCGAGGAGCGGACCCACGAGCTCGGTTCGCAGTACATGGACCAGCACGTCGCCTGGTGCATCGAGCTCCGCGAAGAGCTGCAGAGCCGCAGCTCCCAGCGGCGCATCCGCGCGGTCGACTGACCGCCGGCCACGTTGGCTGCCCCCTTTCAGGAGCACAGCTATGCCTACTTGCAGGCCGAACGTGCTGTGGATCAGCACGCACGACATCAACCCGCATCTCGGTTGCTACACGGGGATCTGGCCGGGTGCCGAGCAGGCGTCCACGCCGCGCCTCGACGCGCTCGCCGCCGACGGGCTGCTGTTCGAGCAGGCCTTCGCCGCGGCGCCGGTGTGCGGTCCGTCCAGGAGCGCGATCGTCACCGGCTGCTTCCCGCCGGCGATCGGCACCATGCACATGCGAACGCGCGCCACTCCCCCGCCGGAGGTCCGCCTGCTCCCCGAGTACTTCCGTGCCGCGGGCTACTGGACCGGCAACACCGCATTCACCGACTTCCAGGTCGACGTTCCCGAACCGGTGTACGACGAACTCGGCGACCACGCACACTGGCGGCTGCGCGAGGACCCGGAGCAGCCGTTCTTCATGGCCTTCCACAGCCTGATCACGCACGAGTCGCAGATCTACTTGAGCGACGAGGAGTTCGCGGGCAAGACGCCCGACGCGCAGCGGGTGCAGAAGGCCGACGTACCGCCGTACCACCCGGACACCGAGGTGTACCGGACGTCGTGGCGCCGCTATCTCGAGCTGATCAGTCAGATGGACCACTGGGTCGGCACCCTCCTCGACCAGCTCGAGGAGGACGGGCTCGCGGACAACACGATCGTCGTGTTCTGGAGCGACCACGGGCTCGGGATGCCGCGCGGCAAGCGGTGGGCGACCGAGCTCGGGTTCCGCGAGCCGTTGATCGTCCGCTGGCCGGAGCGGATCGCGCGCGGATCGACGTACGCCGAACCGGTCGCGCTGATGGATCTGGCGCCGACGATGCTCGCGATGTGCGGCCTCGAGGTACCGAGCCACATGCACGGCGAGGTGATCCTCGGGCCCGACGGACAGATCCAGGACCGCAGCGAGTACGTCGTGAGCGCCCGGGACCGGATGGGTGAGGCCGAGGACACCTCCCGCTCGATCCGTGACCGCCGGTTCCGCTACACCCGCCATCTGCATCCGGACCGTTCTCCGATGGGCCACACCGAGTACCCGGACAACCTGTGGACCTGGAAGGAACTCCGCCGGCTGTTCGCGCAGGAAGCCCAGCAACAGCTGGCGTTCGGCGAACCGCCGTCGATCCTCACCGATCTGCAACGCTCGATCGTTGCCGCAAGCAAACGTGCGCCGGAGGAACTGTACGACCTCCGGAACGATCCGCACGAGGAGCACAACCTCGCCGGGTTGCCCGGGTACGCCGACGTACAGCAGCGGCTCGCCTCCGCGCTCGACACGTGGCTGGCCGAGGTCGGCGATCTCGGCACCAGACCGGAGCGCGACCTGCTCGCGCGATGGCGTCCCGACGGACGACGTCCACGCGCCGCGGAACCCGAAGTCGGCAACCGAGACGGCCTGGTGGCGCTCACGGGGACGACAGACGGCTCCACGATCGGCTGGACGACCGACCCTCCCACGGCGGACAGCCGTCGGTGGCAGCTCTACACCGCCCCCTTCACCCCACCCGCACCGATCTGGGTCAAGACCTGGCGGCTCGGCCACGAGCCCAGCGCAGACGTCCCGATCGCAGCACCCGCACGTTAAGGAGCCGATCATGCTCATCCGCCGCTGCAGCGCGTTACTCGCCGCTGCCGCACTCGTCGTCGGCGCCGGCGCCTGTTCCGGCACCAGTGCGAGTTCGTCCGCCGCGAGGACGCTGACGATCGCGAACGTCCTCGACAACAACTCCTTCGACCCCACCCAGCTGAACATCGGCAACCAGATGCAGTACTGGTCACCGGTCTTCGACACGCTGCTGACCCGCGACAAGGACAACAAGCTGAAGCCCTGGCTCGCGACGTCCTGGGCGTACGACGCCAAGCGCACCACGCTCAACCTGAAGCTGAAGAGCGGCGTGAAGTTCACCGACGGCACGCCGTTCGACGCGACCGTGGTGAAGGACAACCTGACCAACCTCGCCGCCGGGACCGGGCAGAACGCGTACATGAGCCGGTCGATCGCGACGTACCAGATTGTCGGCCCGACCGAGCTGAACCTGAAGCTGAAGGCGCCGGACCCCGGGCTGATCGACTACCTGGCCAGCGTCGGCGGCGTGATGGCGAGCCCCAAGTCGCTCAAGTCGGCCACCGTCGCGACCGTGCCGGTCGGCAGCGGCCCGTACGTGCTGGACAAGACCGGGACCGTTGCCGGGAGCACCTATACGTACAAGCGGAACCCGGGCTACTGGAACGCCGCCGCCTTCCCGTACGACAAGATCGTTATCAAGCCGATGACCGACGTGACCGCACGGCTGAACGCCCTCAAGTCCGGGCAGCTGAACGCGACACTGACGGACACGAACTCGCTCGCTGACGCCAAACGCACGGGACTGACGGTCAACACGACGCCGGTCAACTGGAACGGCCTGCTGCTGATGGACCGCGAGGGCAAGCTGGTGCCGGCGTTGAAGGACCTGCGGGTCCGGAAGGCGATCAACTTCGCGTTCGACCGGGAGGCGATCCTCAAGAACGTCTCGCACAGTGAAGGTGCGCTGACCACCCAGATCTTCAACGCCGCCGGCGACGGGTACGACAAGTCGCTCGACAGCACCTACAACTACGACCCGTCGAAGGCCAAGCAGCTCCTCGCCGAGGCCGGCTACGGATCAGGCTTCTCGATCACGATGCCGGAGTCGCCCGGGTTCGCGCAGTACAACGCGATCATCGAGCAGCAACTGGCCGCGGTCGGTATCAGGGTGAAATGGGTCAAGGTCCCGGTCAATGCGGTCATTCCGGAGATCCTGTCCGGCAAGTACCCGGTGGTGTTCATGACGCTGGGCAGCCAGTCCGCGTGGCAGGACATCCAGAAGGCCGTCACCCGCAAATCGCCGTGGAACCCGCTGAAGGCCGGCGACCCGCAGCTGGACAAGCTGCTCGCCACCGCCCAGAACGCATCGGAGGCACAGCTGCCGGCCGCGATGAAGGCGGTCAGCAAGTGGCTCGTCGACAATGCCTGGTTCGATCCGTGGTACCGCGAGAACAGCGTCTACCTGAGCGATGCGAAGACCGCGGTCGCCATGCAGGCCTACAACGTGGCGCCCGGCATCAGCTCGTTCTCCCCGAAGGAGTGATGGCATGCTCGGATTCATCGGGCGCCGGCTGGTCGCCTGTCTGGTACTCGTCGTGGTGATCGCCGGCATCACCTTCCTGCTCGCCTTCTCCGCCACGAGCAACGTCGCTCGCAACCTGCTCGGTGAGAGCGCCACCCCGGACCAACTGGCCGCGAAGAACGCGGAGCTCGGCCTGGACAAGCCTCTGCTCGCGCAGCTCGGCACGTGGGCCGGGCACGCGGTCCGCGGCGACCTGGGCATCTCCTGGTTCACCAACGAGCCAGTGGCGCAGGCGATCGCCAACCGGCTGCCGGTCACCTTGTCCATGGTCGTCCTGGCCGTTTCCCTGACGGCACTGATCAGTGTCGGGCTCGGTGTGGCGGCAGCGGTACGTGGCGGCTGGCTGGATCGGGTCATCCAGGTGCTGAGCGTCGCCGGGTTCGCACTGCCGAACTTCTGGGTCGCGCTGGTCCTCGTGGTGTTCTTCTCGGTCACCCTCGGAGTCCTGCCGGCGACCGGCTACGTGCGGCTCTCGGAGTCACCCGGCAGTTGGGCGGCCGCCCTGGTACTGCCGGTGGCGTCCCTGGTGATCGGGAGTACGGCGTCCGCCGCGCAGCAGGTCCGTGGCGCGGTCATCGACGTACTGCGCCAGGACTTCGTCCGCACGTTGCGGGCCCGGGGCATCAGTCCGCGGTCCGTACTGTTCCGGCACGCGCTGCGGAATGCGGCGATTCCCGCGCTGACCGTGCTGTCGCTGCAGTTCATCGCGCTGCTCGGCGGTGCCGTGGTGATCGAGAAGGTGTTCGCGATCCCGGGTCTCGGCACGCTCACCGTCAACGCGGCGCTCCAGGGCGACGTACCGGTGCTGATGGGCGTCGTGGTCACGCTGGTCGTCCTGGTCGTCATCGTCAACCTGGTCATCGACGTCGTCAGCGGCTGGGTCAACCCGAAGGTGCGTGTCGAATGACAGCTCGCAAAGTGTTCCGCAACCCGCTGGCGGTCGCGGCGCTGGTGATTCTGTTGGTGATCGTGCTGGCGAGCGTGTTCGCACCGCTGGTCGCGCCGCACAGCCCGACCGCGCTCCGGCTCGACAGGATCAACGCCGGCCCGGGGAGTGGCTACCTGCTCGGCGGTGACGGTGCCGGCCGGGACATCTTCAGCCGCCTGCTGTACGCCGGCCGCAACACCCTGACCGGCGCGGTGATCGCTCTCTCGGTGGCACTGGTGCTCGGTGTGGTCTCCGGTCTGCTCAGCGGGTACTACGGCGGTCTGCTCGACGGCGTCCTCGGTTGGGGCGCCAACCTGCTGATGGCCCTGCCGACGATGATCGTGCTGCTCGCGCTGTTCCAGGCGCTCGGCTCGTCGATCTACCTGGCCATGGTCGCGTTCGGTGTGATGCTGTCACCCGGTTTCCACCGCCTCGTGCGGAGCCAGGTGATGGCGGTCAAACACGAGTTGTACGTCGACGCGGCCCGGGTCTCGGGGCTGAGCGATCCCCGGATCATCGGCCGCCACGTGCTCCTGGTTGTCCGCGCGCCGATCGTCATCCAGGCCGCCGTCGTGGCCGGTATCGCGATCGTCGTCCAGTCCGGGCTGGAGTTCCTCGGCCTCGGCGATCCGGGGACGCCGACCTGGGGCGGCATGCTGCAGGACGCGTTCACGAACATCTACACGTCCCGGATCGCGATCTGGTGGCCCGGTATGACGATCGCTCTCACCGTCGCGTCACTCGTCCTGCTGGGCAACGCGATCCGCGACGTCATCCAGCGCACCGAGCGGGTCCGCAAACCACCGAAACCGCCGGAGCTCGTCCCCGCGACCCCGGACACCGATGAGCTGCCGCTGCTGCGGATCACCAACCTGACCGTCGGGTACCCGAGCAACGACGGCTACCGCGAGGTCGTGCACGGCGTCGATCTCGACGTACGGCACGGAGAGGTGATGGGTCTGGTGGGCGAGTCGGGTTCGGGTAAGACCCAGACCGCGTTCTCGGTTCTCGGTCTGTTGTCGCCTGGCGGGACGTTGCTGGGTCAGAGCAGCATCGCCTTCGACGGCACCGAGCTGGCCCGGCTGCCCGAGTCCGAGCGGCGAGCACTGCGCGGCCGGCGGATCGGGTACATCCCGCAGGAGCCGATGTCGAACCTCGACCCGTGCTTCCGGGTCGGCGAACAGCTCGTCGAGCCGTTGCGCGCGGTCAGCGGCCTGTCCAAGCAGGCGGCTGTCACCGAAGCGCTGCACCTGCTGGAGCGCGTCGGGATCCCGGAGCCCCGTCGTACGTTCGCGGCCTACCCGCACGAGATCTCCGGCGGTATGGCGCAGCGGGTGCTGATCGCCGGCGCGGTCTCGGGCAAGCCCGATCTGCTGATCGCGGACGAGCCGACGACGGCTCTGGACGTGACCGTGCAGGCCGACGTACTCGACCTGCTGCGCGGGTTGCAGACCGAGTTCGGTATGGCGATGTTGCTGGTCACGCACAACTTCGGAGTGGTCGCGGACATCTGCGACCGGGTGGCCGTGATGCAGGACGGACGGATCGTCGAGGTCAACGACGTCCGGCCGTTGTTCGCGAGTCCGAAGCACCCGTACACGCAGACGTTGCTCGGCTCGACGCTCGAGGACAGCGCGCCGCGCACCCGCCTGGAGGTGAATCATGCTTGAAGCACACAACGTCGTGGTGGAGTACGCCGGCCGCGGCTGGCGATCGAAAGGCTTCAAGGCCCTGCACGACGTCTCGTTCGACATCAAGCCGCACGAGACGCTCGGCCTGGTCGGTGAGTCCGGCTCCGGGAAGACCACGATCGGGCGGGCGATCCTCGGCCTGGTCCCGGTCGGTTCCGGATCGATCCGGTTCGACGGGCGGGAGCTGGTCGGGATGTCGCGCCGGGAGCGCCGGCGGTTGAGTGACGACATCCAGGTGGTCTTCCAGGATCCGTACAGCTCGCTCAATCCGTCGATGACCGTCGAGGACATCCTGGTCGAGCCGTTGGTCGCCCGTCGTACGGCCGACCGCCGTCAGGCCAGTGTTCGGGTCCGCACGCTGCTCGACCAGGTCGGTCTGCCGCACGACGCCGTACATCGGCTGCCGCGGGAGTTCTCCGGCGGTCAGCGGCAGCGGATCGCGATCGCGCGGGCGCTTGCACTGCAACCGAAGCTGATTGTCTGTGACGAGCCCGTGTCCGCGCTGGACCTGTCCACGCAGGCGCGCGTGCTCGACCTGTTCATCTCGATCCAGGAGGAGACCGGCGTGGCCTATCTCTTCATCTCGCACGACCTCGCGGTCGTCCGGCACATCAGCCACCGCGTCGCGGTCCTGTACCGCGGCGACATCGTCGAGTACGGCGACGTGCTCGACGTCACCGAGCGGCCCGAGCACCCGTACACGAAACGGCTGCTGATGGCCGCACCCCTTCCCGACCCGGACCGCCAGGCAGTGCGCCGCCAGGAGCGTCGCGACCTGCTGGCGAGTGAGGCGATTGCATGAAACGCGCTGTGATGGTCATGTACGACTCGCTCAATCGGCGGATGCTGCCGCCGTACGGCGCGGAGAACGTGCATGCACCGAACTTCAGCCGGCTGGCCGAGCGAACCGCGCTGTTCGAGAACTGCTACGCCGGGAGCATGCCGTGCATGCCGGCGCGGCGTGAGCTGCACACCGGCCGGTACAACTTCCTGCACCGCTCGTGGGGTCCGCTGGAGCCGTTCGACGACTCGATGCCGGAGCTGTTGCAGCAGAGCGGCGTGCACACGCACCTGGCGACCGATCACCAGCACTACTGGGAGGACGGCGGGGCGACGTACCACAACCGGTACTCGACGTTCGAGTTCTTCCGGGGGCAGGAGGGCGACCGGTGGAAGGGACATGTCCGTGATCCCGAGGTGCCGGAGACGCTGAACGCGACGACGTTCCTCAGCCGGCAGGACTGGGTGAACCGGCAGTACCTGCAGGACGAGGCGCGGCATCCGCAGACGCTGACGTTCGACGCGGGCGTCGAGTTCATCGAGACGAACGTTGCCGAGGACAAGTGGTTCGTGCAGATCGAGACGTTCGACCCGCACGAGCCGTTCTTCAGCTACGACGAGTACCGGCGGTTGGCCGGGGTCGACACCGAGGCGCCAGTGTTCGACTGGCCGTCGTACCGGCGGGTGGTCGAGTCGCCGGAGGAGGTGGAGCGGGCGCGCGGTGAGTACCTGTCGCTGCTGACGATGTGCAACCGCTCGCTCGGCCGGGTGCTCGATCTCTTCGACCGGCACGGGTTGTGGGACGACACGATGCTGATCGTGTGCACCGACCACGGGTTCCTGCTCGGTGAGCGGGGGTGGTGGGGCAAGAGCGTGCAGCCGTGGTTCGACGAGACGATCCACACGCCGTTGTTCGTCTGGGACCCGCGGGAGCGGGCAGCAGGGGTACGACGGGACACCCTGGTGCAGACGATCGACATCGCGCCGACGCTGCTCGACTACTTCGCTGTCGAGGCTCCGGCCGATATGCAGGGCCTGCCGCTGACAGGCGATCAGACACGTGCGGGCGCATTGTTCGGCTCACATGGTGGCCATGTCAACGTGACGGACGGCCGCTATGTCTACATGCGGGCCTGCGCGGACCCGTCCAACGGTCCGCTCTACAACTACACGCTCATGCCCACACACATGCGCGCCCGCTTCCGACCCGGGGAGCTGCAGGACGCGACCCTGACCGACGGCTTCACCTTCACCAAGGGCGTCCCACTGCTCAAAGTCGCAGGCCCACCGGTCGGGAACCCCTGGTGGCACGGTTCGCTCCTGTTCGACCTCCAGAACGATCCGCAACAGCAGCACCCGTTGCGAGACGACGAACTGGAGCTGCAACTGTGCGGTCTGATGGTCGACCTGATGCGCGCCAACGACGCCCCTGCCGAGCAGTACGAACGCCTCGGTCTGCCCGCCGAAGGGCATGTGCAGACAGAGCATCTGCTCATCGAACGCCAGTGGGACCAGGCGCAACTGGCCCTCCAGCCGTCAGTACGCCGGAGCGAGCTCGCAGCGGACTCTCCACTGCGAACGCTGACGCTGACCGACGTACTGGAGCGCTTCCCGGACGCACTGCCACGTCACCTGATCGCCGGGCTCAACGGAATGCGCAGGCTCGTCCCGACCGCGCCCCTGCTCGAGGTGTTCGCCGCGCATCCCGGTGTGACCGCTGAGATGATGCTGGAGCTCGACACCGCACTGTCCGACCACATCACCCGAAAGGTGAGTTGATGCGCCAGCCGAACAGGCCGAACATCGTCTTCGTCATGTCCGACGACCACGCCGCGCACGCGATCTCGGCGTACGGGAGCAAGGTCAACAGCACGCCGCACCTGGACCGGCTGGCCCAGGACGGGGTGCGGATGGACGCGACGTACTGCACGAACTCCATCTGTTCGCCGTCGCGAGCGTCGATCCTGACCGGGACGTACAGCCACGTGAACGGGGTCGCGTCGATCTTCACCGAGATCGACTACCGCGTGCCGACGTTCGCCGAGGTGCTGAATGAGGCCGGCTATCAGACCGCGCTGTTCGGCAAGTGGCACCTGGGCGAGCGGCCGGAGTCCGCGCCGCGGCACTTCGACGCGTGGCGGGTGTTCCCCGGGCAGGGTGAGTACGTCGACCCGCTGATGCTCGGACCGGACGGTGCCTCGTCGGTCCCTGGATACGCGACAGACATCGTGACCGACCAGAGCATCGACTGGATCAGGCAGCGGGACCCGGACCGGCCGTTCCTGCTGTTGGTGCATCACAAGGCACCGCATCGGCCGTGGGTACCGGACGAGAAGCACAAGCACCTCTATCCGGTCGGTTCGATCCCCGAGCCGAGCACGCTGTTCGACGACCACAGCACGCGGAGCCAGGCGGTCCGTGGCGTCCGCATGTCCGTTGCGGACGACCTGGGTGCGGACGAGCTCGGTGAGGAGCTGCCGGGCGAGCTACGCGGCCCGGAGAACCGGGAGGCGCGGATGCGGTGGAAGTACCAGCGCTACCTTCGCGACTACCTGCAGTGCGTCCAGAGCATCGACGACAACGTCGGACGGCTGCTCGACGTACTGGACGAGGAGGGGGTCAGTGACAACACGGTTGTCGTCTACACGTCCGACCAGGGGTTCTTCCTCGGCGACCACGGGTGGTTCGACAAGCGGCTGATGTTCGACGAGTCGCTGCAGATGCCGATGATGATCCGCTGGCCGTCGGTGATCCCGGCCGGCAGCACCTGCGACGCGATGGTGACCAACGTGGACTTCGCGGCGACGTTCCTCGACATGGCCGGCGCGCCGGTGCTGCCTACTTCGCAGGGCCGGAGCTTCCTGCCGGTACTGCGTGGTGAGGAGGTCCCGGACTGGCCGGACGCCGTGTACTACCGGTACTGGGAGCACGACGACCCGATCCACCACGCTCCGGCGCACTACGGCGTACGGACGAAGGAGTTCAAGCTCATCCACTACTACGGCGCCGGTCTCGGCGTACCAGGGTCGTCGGAGCGGCTCTTCGAGTCCGAGTGGGAGCTGTACGACCTGCGCAAGGACCCGGAGGAGCTCGTCAACGTAGCCAACGACCCGGCGTACGCCGAGACCCGCGCTGCGCTGACCGTCCAACTGGCCGAGCTACAAGCGCACTACGCGGACCTCCCTTACGAGGGCCCGTCAACACCGGCGCCGACCTGGTCATGGGCAGACGAGAAGTCCCTGCAGCAGGTAGCGGAGTACACCAAGCGCCTGTCACAGGAGGCGTAACTTAGGACCGTGGAGAAGCGGTCCGGATGAGTGCAGCGACTGTGTTGTCGGTGAACGTCGGTCTGCCGAAGAACGTCGAGTGGAACGGGAAGACCGTTTACACCGGCGTCTGGAAGCAGCCTGTCGACGGGCCGGTGATGGTCCGGCGGCTGAACCTGGCCGGTGACGGCCAGGGCGACACAGCCGGCCACGGTGGTGAGCAGCGCGCGGTGCTCGTGTACCAGATCGACTCCTACCGCTACTGGGAGCAGCACTTCGGACGGGACGACTTCGGCTACGGACAGTTCGGCGAGAACCTGACGGTCGACGGGCTGCCGGACGACGAGGTGTGCATCGGCGACCGGTACCGGATCGGCGGCGCGGAACTGGAGGTCACCCAGCCGCGCGTCACCTGCTACCGGGTGGGTCTGCGGATGGGTGAGCCGGAGCTGCCCGCGCTGCTCGTCAGCCACCATCGGCCGGGCTTCTACTGCCGGGTGATCACGGAAGGCGAGATCTCGGCCGGTGACTCGATCGTGAAGACCGCCACCGGCCCTGGCGCGTTGAGTGTGTCCGACACGGACGCACTGCTCTATCTGCCAGACCGAGACCAGGAGAAGCTGCGGCTCGCCGTACAGATCCCTGCGATGAGTCCTGGCTGGCAGGGGTCGTTCCGGGACCTGCTGGAGGAGGCGGCCGCGCCCAAGCCGGCCTGGGCGGGCTTTCGGCCGCTGCGGGTGACAGATGTTGTTGCCGAGACCAGCGACGTGTTCTCCGTACACCTCGCGGCAGCTGACGGTGGTGAGCTACCAGCCACTCGGGCCGGTCAGTACCTGACGTTTCGGTTGCCAGGTGCAGTGCGCAGCTACTCGCTCTCCACCTCCCGCGGCTACCGAGTCAGCGTGAAGCGCGAACCTCATGGTCTTGGGAGTGAGTACCTCACCCAGCTGACGCCCAGCAGCCTGCTGGACGTTGCGGCACCACGTGGTGAGTTCGTCCTTGGTGGCGGGACCGAGCCGGTGCTGCTCATCTCGGCTGGCATCGGCGTGACGCCTGTGCTCGCGATGCTCCACAGCCTTGCCGGTAGTTCCCGTGAGGTGTGGTGGATCCACGCGGCCCGCAGGCCGGCCGAGCACGCGTTCGCGGCCGAGGCACATGAGTTGCTCGCACAGCTTCCTGGCGCTCACGAGCACGTGTACTACAGCGCGGTCGACGGTCGGCTGACCAAGGACAAGCTGGCCGGCCTGGAGCTGCCGACCGACGCGACGGCGTACGTCTGCGGTCCGGAATCGTTCATGGCGGACATGCAGGAGGCGCTCAACGCCCTGGGCGTGACGCGGATCCGCACGGAGCTGTTCGGAGCCTTGGCGTCGCTGAACCCAGGTGTGGTCGGTCAGACGAGCAGACCGCCGCACGCACCAGATGTGCCCGGCACAGGACCACTGGTCACGTTCGCGCGCAGCGGTGTCTCTACCGCCATGCAGGAGGGCAGTCTGCTCGAGCTGGCCGAGGCCTGCGACGTCCCAGCCCGCTGGAGCTGCCGCACCGGCGTCTGCCACAACTGCATCACCCCACTGCTCTCAGGCGACCTCGCCTACTCCCCCACCCCACTAGAACCTCCCCCGGACGGACAGGCGCTCATCTGCTGCTCCCGCCCGACAACCGACCTCATCCTGGACATGTGATCCGCCGGGCTACGGCAGATTGAGGCCGAAGCCGGAGGTTTCGGGGAGGACTACGTGGCCGTTCTCGAGGGTGTAGAAGCCGGGGCCGGGGACGCCTTCGATGATGGGGGTGTTGCCGAGGCCGGCTGCCAGGTGGGCGGCGTACAGGGTCTTGAGGGGTTGGCCCCAGGCGTGGGGTGAGGCCTCGGCCTTGAGCTGCGGCATGGTGCGGCGCCAGGCGGTGAGGCCGTGGCCGGTGACGTCCATCAGGGCCACGTCGACGAGGCCTTCGCGGGCCAGTTCCAGGACGTGGGCCTCGTTCGGGTCGTACTCGCCGTCGGCGACCTTCGGGCGGGACGGCATCGTCCCCAGGTGCTCGTGCAGCGCCTCCAGATCTGGGCGGCGTTCGGCGAACGGTTCCTCGATCCAGTACAGGTCGCAGTCCGCGACACCGTCGAGGTACTCGAAGAGGCCGTTGAGGGTGAAGCCGTCGTTGCCGTCGACAAGGATCCCGGCGTCCGGGTACAGCTCCCGGGCCAGCCGCGTGACCTCGATGTCGCGCTGCAGTCCGGCGCGGGTGTCCATCCACCGGTGCCCGCGGCCGATCTTCAGCTTGAAGTCGCGGAACCCGAACGCGTGGTCCTGCGCGAGATTCGCCCGGATCGCGTCCATCCCGCCGTCGAGGTCGTCGAAGTAGATGCCGCCGGTGTAGCAGCGCACCCGCGGCGATCCGGCGCCGCCGAGCATCGCGTACACCGGGACGTCCAGGATCCGCGCCGCGAGATCGTGCAGCGGGTAGTCGAGGAACTCCGCCGCCGGATCGATCACGCCTTGATCCGGGTCGATCAGCTCGGCCAACGACCGACCCAGCAGCAGTCCGGGATCCGCGTCGTACAACGGCAGCCCCCAACCCGTCGCGCCGCGGTCGGTCTCCACGACGTACGCCGTGGTGCTGCCGCCGTTCCCGTGGCTCCCGAGGAACGCGTTGCGGCCGATCGTCCGCAGGTACTCGTAGCGGATCTCGGTGGTCGTGACGGAGCTGATGACGTGCCTGGCGAGGGTCATCGGTCAACGATAGACAGCAATCAGCTTCCGGAACGCGGCCGGGTTGCTGAGTACGTCGGTGTTGTCCGCGAACTGGTCGATCGACCCGATCAGCCCGTGCCGCGCAACCGCGTCGTCGGTCACCGTGGCCAGGCACGCCTCCGCGAACCGCCCGGCCTGGAGCACCTGCGCAGGCCTGTCGAAGTACGGCCGCGGCGCCGGGTCGAGCTCGTCGGAGATCCCGAGCGCGTTGTGGCGACGGGCGAGCAGCTCGTACGCCGTGACCAGCGCCTGCTCGCGATCGGCGTACGACTCGGCTGCTACGGCAGCGGCCAGCGCCCCGTCGAGCCCGTCCGGGTGACCGAGGCGAGCGAACGCCGTACCGAGCCACTTGCTGTACGGCGCATAGGTCCGTGCCTGCAGCATCGCCAGCCGCATGAGGTCCCGCACCAACCGAGCAGCCACGACCCGTGACCCGAGCTCGTCACCCACCTCGTGTGTGCGCTGAACGAACGCCTCCTCCTGCGCGATCCGCGACCACTGGCAGGCGAGCGTCCACCGCCAGATCTGGTCCGGGTACCAGGCCAATGCATCACGCACCGGTGCCAGCCGGCCGTCGTCGGCGTACACCCGGCCCGCCACGACGCCGAGGAGCTGCTGCTGCGGCGTGACCAGCCAGTCGTCGACCCCGATCCCCTGCGACGCTTCGAACCCGAGCTGCTCCCGCAACCAGTCCCCCACGGTCGCGACCGTCACGTGGTGCCGTGGCTCGTGGCTGTCCCAGCCGAAGCGGACCGGGTATCCGGCGTACTCGTCCGGCAGCCCGTCGTCGACAGCCTTACGCACCCGCTCGACCTCGTCCGCGTCGACCAGTACGACGAGCCGCGGCCCCCACCCGTGGTCCGTCGAGCGCGCGGTGTCGTACCCCAGCACGTCCGAGCCCCATCCGAGCAGCCCGGCCGCGTAGTCGACGTCTCCCACCAGAGGTGCGATCACCTCGGCGTGGAAGTCGTCCGCGACCTCGGCCGCCTGCCGGAATTCGGTCACTGCGTTACCTTCCGATCGTTAGAGTTGCCCGGTGAAACATGTGGTGTGGGACTGGAACGGGACGCTCCTCAATGACAATCACGCCGTACTGGCTGCCGTCAACGAAGTTTGTGCGGGGTTCGGGCGGGTGGAGCTGAGCTGGGGCGAGTGGCAGGCGGCGTACGCGCGGCCCATGCGGCTCTCGTACGAGCAGATCCTGCAGCGCACGCTCGACGAGGAGGAGTGGGCGCAGGTCGACAAGCTCTACCACGACCGGTACGACGCACTCCTGCCCACCTGCGAGCTCGCTGACCGGGCTCACGACGTACTGCAGGCCTGCACCGCTGGCGGGCGGACTCAGTCGTTGCTGTCCATGTGGTTCCACTCACGCCTCACACCGACGGTCGAGCACTACGGCCTCACGCAGTACTTCACCCGGGTCGACGGACTGCCCGGCCAAGTAGGCGGCGGCTCGAAGGCCGACAGCCTGATCCGCCACCTACAGGCGCAGCAGCTCGACCCGGCCGACGTAGTACTGATCGGAGACGTCGTCGACGACGCCAACGCCGCCCAAGCAGCCGGCGCCCGCTGCGTACTCGTCACCACCGGAGCAATGACCCTTGAGGCCCTGCAAACCACAGGCGCACCAGTCACCGCCTCGATCACGGAGGCGCTCCAACTACTCGACGCCTGACCCCAGCTAGGCTGACCGGCGTGGGGATGGCGGATCGAGGGCTCCGGGGCCGGCGGCGGGAGACCGACGTACTGGACGGGTTGGTCCGCGAGGCGAAGGCCGGGCGTAGCCAGGTGCTGTTGCTCACCGGAGAGGCCGGCGTCGGCAAGTCGGCGCTGCTGGATGCGCTGGTCGCCGGGGCGGATGGTTGCCGTGTCACCCGGACTGCCGGGATCGAGTCCGAGATGGAGCTCGCGTACGCCGGTCTCCACCAGTTGTGCCAGCCGTTCCTGAATCACCTCGACCGGCTGCCGGCGCCGCAGCGGGACGCGCTCGGCACGGCGTTCGGCCTGGTGAGCGGCCCTGCCCCGGACAAGTTCCTGATCGGTCTGGCGGTCCTCAACCTGCTCGCCGACGCGGCCGGCGAGCGGCCCGTGCTGTGCGTGGTCGACGATGCGCAGTGGCTGGACCTGATGTCCGCCCGGATCCTCGCGTTCGTCACCCGCAGGCTCGCGGCCGAGTCGGTGGTGATGGTCTTCGCGGTCCGCGACGGCATCGAGCACACGTTCGCCGGGCTCACCGAACTCCAGATCCGCGGCCTCGACGACGCCGACGCCCGCGCTCTCCTGGACTCCGTACTCCCCGGACCGATCGACCCGCGGGTCCGCGACCGGATCGTGGCCGAAACCCGCGGCAACCCGCTCGCCCTGCTCGAACTCCCTCGCGCCTGGACCGCGGCAGAGCTGGCCGACGGCCTCACCGCAGGCACCCTGACGAGCAGGCTCGAAGACGGTTTCGTACGGCGCCTCGAAGCGCTGCAGGCCGACACCAGGCTGCTCCTGCTGACCGCGGCCGCCGAACCTCTCGGCGACCCGACACTGTTGTGGCGAGCGGCCGAGCAACTCGGGCTCGGCGCTGACCCGGCGGCTGGCGCGATCGAGTCCGGGCTGATCACGTTCGGCCGGCACATCCGGTTCCGGCACCCGCTGGTCCGCTCGGCGGCGTACCGAATGGCCACGCCGCAGCAACGACTGGCCGTGCATCGGGCACTCGCGGAAGCCACGGATCCCGAGACCGACCCCGACCGCCGGGCCTGGCATCGCGCACAGGCGACCGTGACACCCGACGAGGACGTCGCCGCCGAACTCGAACGGTCCGCGCAGCGTGCCCGAGCACGCGGCGGGTTCTTCGCGGCAGGCATGTTCCTCGAACGCTCGGCCGCGCTGACCGTCGACCCGGGTCTCCGAGCCGACCGCGTACTCGCCGCCGCCACCGCGAAGCGCAGCGCCGGTGCGCTCGACTCTGCACTGGACCTGCTCGGCGCCGCGTCTGCAGGCCCCGCTGACGCCGTACGGGAGGCAGAGGTCATGCGCCTGCGCGGTGAGATCGCCTTCGACCGCGGACACGCGACCGAGGCAGCCCGAACGCTGGTCGTCGCCGCGAAGCTGCTGGATCCGCTAGACCACGAGCAGGCGCGCGTCGCGTACCTGGAGGCGATGTCGGCCGCGATCTGGGCGAGCGGCCCGGACACACCCGGGATTCTCGGCGAGGCCGCGTCCGCCGCACCCGCACCGGCGCCGTCGGACCCGCCGGGCGACCTGCTCCTCCAGGCGCTCGCGCTCCGCTTCACCCGCGGGTACGCCGCTGCCGCAACGCAGCTCGTCAAAGCTGTCGACCAGGCGCGCCAGAGCGAGAGCGAGGCCGAGGACGTCCGCGGCTGGTTGTGGCTGGCCGGCAACCGGGCCAGCGGCATCGTCGCGATCGACGTATGGGATCTCGACGCTGCGCTCGAACTGGCAGCACGCCACGACCGGATCGCCCGCGACAGCGGTGCGCTCGTCCAGCTCCAGTGGGCGCTCAACTTCCGCGCCAACGTGGTGTCGATGACCGGCGACCTCGCCACCGCCACGGCGTACGTCGAGGAAGAGCGGCAGATCGCGGCCGCGACCGGGAACCGCGTGCTCGGGATCGGCCGTATGCAGCTGGCCGCGCTCCGCGGGAACGAGGCTGAGGCGACTCCGCAGATCGAAGCGATGATCCGCGAAGCGCGCGCTCAGGACCAGGGCCGGATGACCGCGATCGCGACGTACACGAGCTCACTGCTGAACAACGGCCTCGGCCGGTACGAGACGGCCCGGGACGCGGCGCTGCAAGTATTCGAGCAGGACGTCGTCGCGTACGGCGTACTCGTGATCGGCGAACTGGCTGAGGCCGCCTCGCGGACCGGCGACACCAAGCTGGTCGAGACCGCACTGGCCTGGCTGAACGAACGGGTCGCCGCAACGCCGTCGGACTGGGGTCGCGGGATGGAGGCCCGTGCGCGAGCGTTCCTCCGCAACGACGAGGACGCGTACCGCGCGTCGATCGACCACCTGAGCCGGACCGGTCTCCGCATCGAGTCGGCCCGCGCCGAGCTGCTGTACGGCGAATGGCTGCGACGCGAAGGCCGCCGCCAGGACGCCCGCGCGCACCTCCGCACCGCTCACGAGCAACTGGCCGCGATGGGCGCCGAAGCCTTCGCCGAACGCGCCCGCCACGAGCTGCTCGCCACCGGCGAGACGGTCCGGAAACGCACGCCCGAGACCACGAACGACCTGACCGCGCAGGAGTCCCAGATCGCCGGCCTGGCCCGCGACGGCCTGACCAACCCGGAGATCGCCGCCCAGCTCTTCATCAGCCCCCGGACCGTCGAGTGGCACCTCCGCAAAACCTTCGCCAAACTCGGCATCACCTCCCGCCGCCAGCTCCGGACCTTGAAGCCCTAGGAGGACCACCGTCATGAGCGAGATGCTGGAAGGCCGCACCGCCGCCGGCCGCGGAGTGCGGGTGCGGCTCTCCGCCGACGGCATCGAGGAAATCACCGACCACCCGTCGGCACCGGACCTCCTGCTGATCCCCGGCCTGGTCGACATCCAGCTCAACGGGTACGGCGGCTTGGACGTCAACGACCCGTCCCGCCCGGCGAGCGAGCTGTCTGACCTCGTCCGCGCACTGTGGGGACAAGGGGTGACCACGGTCTACCCGACGATCATCTCCGCCGACGACGCGACTACGACCACACTCGTCAAACGAGCCGCCGCCGCGCGCGCAGCCGATTCCGACGTGGCGTACGGCGTACCGGGCCTGCACCTGGAGGGTCCGTACATCTCGTCCGCGGAGGGCGCCCGCGGTGCCCACGACCCGGCCGTGATCCGGGACCCCGATGCCGACGAGTTCGACCGCTGGCAGGCCGCGGCCGACGGCGCGATCGCGATCATGACCGTCGCTCCGGAACGCGTGGGCGCCCTCGAGTTCACCCGGCACCTCGCGACGAACGGCGTACTCCCATCCGTCGGCCACTCGCTGGCGACGGCCGCCGACATCCACGCCTTCGCGGCCGCGGGTGGGCGGCTGTCCACGCACCTGGGCAATGGGCTGCCCGCCCAGATCGATCGCCACCAGAACCCGATCTGGGCCCAGCTGACCGAGGACGTCCTGACGGCCGGCCTGATTGCCGACGGCCAGCACCTGCCTGCCGACACCTTCGCCGCCCTCGTCCGCGCCAAGGGTCCGACGCGCTGCGTCCTCACCAGCGACGCCGCCGCCCTCGCCGGGTGTGCCCCCGGCGATTACCGGACCGCGGTCGGTGGCGCAGTCACCGTCGGCTCCGACGGGAGCCTCCGCCTGCAAGGTACGCCGTACCTGGCCGGTAGCGGCGCTTCTCTCCTCGACTGCCTCCGCTGGGCCACCGGGCCCGGCGGGCTCCCGCTGGAAACCGCTGTCACCATGGCCACCACGACCCCTGCCGACCTGCTCGGCCTCCACGACCGGGGCCGCCTGGAGGTCGGTGCCCGCGCCGATCTGGTCCAGTTGACCAGCACCCCGGACGGCGCCGTCGGCGACCTCGTAACCGTCGTTGTCAACGGCAGATTGATTGCCCGCAGCAACAGTTAAGTTTTGGATCTTGCCACTGCAATCAGTTCGCAAGGTGTCCAGTGCTTGCCGGTGAACCGGAACTTCCCGTATAAGGCGTACATGACGGCGATCCGGCTCGACGCGGTGTCCAAGGTGTTCGAGGGTGAGCACCTGGCCGTGGACGAGTTGTCGCTGCAGGTCGACGACGGCGAGTTCATGGTGCTGCTCGGGCCGTCCGGATGCGGGAAGACGACGCTGCTGCGGATGATCGCGGGCCTCGAACGCGTGACCGCCGGCGAGGTCTGGTTCGGGCGGACGCTCGGGACCCGGCTCGCCCCGCGCGAGCGCGGCGTGGCGATGGTCTTCCAGACCGGTGCCCTGTACCCGAACCGGACGGTGCAGGAGAACATCATGTTCCCGCTGCAGATCGCCGGGCAGGACGACGTCCAGGCCGGGTCCACCGCGGCCGGGCTCGCGCAGATCCTCAGCATCGAGTCGGTGCTCGACCGGATGCCGCGGACATTGTCGGGCGGTCAGCGGCAGCGGGTCGCGATCGGCCGGGCGCTGGTACGGCGGCCGCAGGTGTTCCTGCTCGACGAACCGTTGTCGAACCTCGACGCCACGATGCGCACCGAGCTCCGCCAGGAGATCGGCGCGATGACCAGGGACCTGAACGTGACCACGCTCTACGTGACGCACGATCAGGTCGAGGCGCTGACGCTGGCCGACCGGATCGCGGTGATGCGCGACGGCCGGATCGAGGACGTCGGTACGCCGACTCAGGTCTACAACGACCCCGCCACCGCATTCGTGGCCGGCTTTCTGGGGACGCCCCGGATCAACCTGATGGCCGCGACCGTGCGTGTCATCGCGCACCACCGGGTCGCCCTCGACCTCGGCAGCCAGTCGATCCAGCTCGACCCCACCGATCGCCGGTCGCTGATCCTGCGGCACCACGACGGCGCCGAGGTGGTCGTCGGCGCCCGCTCGAGCGCGTTCAGCCTGATCACGACCGAGGACGCGCCGAACCGGCTGAGCGGAACGATCCGCGCGTTCGAGTTCCACGGCCAGCAGTCGATCGCGTTCGTCCAGTGCGGCATCGAAGTCGTCGATCCCGACAAGATCGGCCGCGTCGCACCGGCGCACGCGTCCCCCGCGGCCGATCCGGCGCCGTCTTTCCTGACCAGGGTTCGTTCCCGGCTCGGGCTGGGCGCGCCGCCCGCTCCCCCACCGGAGATCCACGGCGCCACCCACCGCCGCGCAGACCTGGTCGTCGAGCTTCCGGTCGACACCGAACTGGCCCGCGGAACGCGCGTTCACCTCGCCCTCGACACGTCCCAGATCCACCTCTTCGACCGCACCGGCCGCCGAGTCGACCGCGTCACCCGCTGACCCTCGAGCCCTAACCGTTGCCTCGGGCAGCATGCGTTTCCGGATCCGGACATCTTGGCGTACGGCGGTGCTGGGACGGGATCGCTGTGCTGGGTGCGGCGTCGGCGGCGGCAGTGGTGGCGCCGACTGTCAGCTCAGCGGCACCCACGCAAGGTGTGCGCTCCGGACCCGTTGTCCGGTACCGGAAATCGCGCCCGGAATCAGACAGGGCCTAGGCTTTCGCGACCCTGATCATGTCCTCGCGCGGGACGACCTTGATGCGTTCGCGCCCGGCTGCCTCGCCAAGAGCGATCTCATGGGCGTCGAGCCGGGCCCATCCCTCGGAGTCGATCACGGTCGCGCCCCTGCCCGCGAGATGCTCCAGAATCCCTTGTGGATCACGGATCTCGGGCTGCGGCAGCGTGTCGAGGTCCGCGAGCAGACTCGCGATCGTCTCCGCCGCGTCGGACTTGGTGTGGCCGATCAGCCCGATCGGTCCACGCTTGACCCAGCCCGTGACGTACAGCCCAGGCAGCGGTACGCCGTCCAGGTCGAGGACCCTGCCCCGATCGTTGGTGATCACGCCCGCCTGGTGGTCGAACGGGATCTCCGGCAGATGGGACGAGAGGTAGCCGACCGCGCGGTACACGGCCTGCACGGGCGTGTCGACGTACTCCCCCGTGCCCTTGACCGTGCCGTCGCCCTGCAGCTGGGTCACCTCGGTCCGCAGACCCTCGACCCGATCGTCCCCGAGGACCTCGACGGGTGCGTGACAGAGGTGGATGTGGATCCGGTGCGGCGCGCCGGTCGGCTCGGCCTCGACGTACTTGAGCAACGTGTCGACAACCAACCTGGTGCCCTTGCTGGCGTTGATCGCGGCTTGGCTCGCCTCGTCGATCTCGAACCCCTCGGGGTGCACGATCACGTCCACTGACGGCGAGTGCGACAGCTCGCGCAACTCCATCGGCGTGAACTTGATCTGCGCCGGACCCCGCCGTGCGAAGACGTGGACGTCGGTCGCCTGGTTGAGCTTCAGGCCCTCGTAGACGTTGCCGGCGATCTCGGTACTCAGCTGCTCGTCGGCCGGCTTCGCCAGCATCCGGGCGATGTCGAGCGCGACGTTGCCGGCCCCGATCACCGCGACCTCACGGGCCTCGAGCGGCCAGTCCCGCGGTACGTCGGGATGCCCGGCGTACCAGCTCACGAAGTCCGCGGCGCCGTAACTGCCCGGCAGGTCGATCCCCGGGATGTCGAGCGGGCGGTCGGCCATCGCCCCGGTGGCGAACACGATCGCGTCGTAGTACCGGCGCAAGTCGTCGAGCTTCAGGTCGACGCCGTACGAGACGTTGCCGACGAACCTGATCCGGTCCCGGCGGACGACGCGCTGCAGCGCCTTCACGATCTCTTTGATCCGGGGATGGTCCGGCGCGACGCCGTACCGCACCAACCCGAACGGCGCGGGCAGGCGCTCGATCAGATCGACGTGCGCACCCGGGTGTTCCTGCGTCAATATGTCAGCCGCATAGATGCCGGCCGGGCCGGCACCGACCACGGCAAGGCGGAGATCCCTCATCATCACTCCAATAAGTTAGGCAAGCCTAACCTACCTGAAGCGCGGCGAGCAGCTCCTCAGGCGTCTCGAGTTGTGGGAGGAGGCCGGTGTACGGGAGGACGGCGTACGTCGATTGCGGGATCGCGGCCGCGTAGGCCTTCCCGTACTCCGGGTCTGCGATCCGGTCGCTTTCACCCCAGATCACCTGAACCGGGAGCTCGATGTCGCCAAGTCGGCTGGACGGGTGGTGGCCGACCGGCGGGGCGACGGCGGGGAGTGGGGACAGGCACTTGGTGACTGGGGACAGGTCATACCAGGTCCGGACCCACGACTACCTGTCGCGCGACCCCGGATCGGGCTGATCGCCACCCCCGCATCGGACGGGAGAGCCGGTTATCCGGGCCCGTGCGTCCGCCTGACGGTTGGTTTTGAGGGTGGGACGCGGTGGTGGTCGAGGGCGGTGGCGGTTGAGTCGAGCAGGGTGACTGTGCGGTCGTGCAGGACCTGGGCGAGTCGTGCGTACAGGAGGTCTACGACGAGGAATTGGGCGTGGCGGTCGGCGAGGGCGTCGGCTCGTTCGTTGTGGACATGGCGGGCCGTCGACAGGACGAGGTCCGCGACCTGCGCCAGCGGTGAATCGGGATCCGCGGTGATCGCGACCGTGATCGCGCCTTTGTCGCCGGCCGCCTGCAGTACCTCGATGGTCTCGGCGACGCGGCCGGAGGTGGAGACGCCGATGAACAGATCCCGCTCGTCCACCAGCGCCGCAAGCGTCAACCCGCTGTGCACGTCCGCGGAACTCCAGCACGGTACGCCGATGCGCCGCAGGCGATGGCGCAGTTCGTCAGCCGTGACGCCACTCGTACCTACTCCGAAGAAGTGACACTGCCTGGCCGCGGCGAGGCGGGTCACCACCTCGTCGACGGCCGACAGATCGAGCACTTCGGCGGTCCGCATCATGGCGTTGGCATTGGTCGCCAGCAGCACCTTCAGCACCTGGTCTGCAGGAGCGTCGGGAGCGATCTCCGAACCGATATCGGTGTCCCAGCGATGGGCGCCGGACCGGCCGACCTCTTCCGCGACGGCGACCCGGAGCTCGGCGAAACCGCGAAGACCGCACGCGCGACAGAAACGCGTGACCGTCCCGGGAGAGGTGCCGGTCTGCTCGGCCAACTCGGTGATTGTCAGGCGCGCCGCGGCCGCCGGCTCGGCCAGCACGAAGTCGGCGATCCGGCCCAGGGCGGTCCCCAGCTCGGGACGAGTCCCGCGCAATCGCGCCAGCAGACCTACCTCACCATCCATCTGATAATTATTCTCAAATCAGGGTGTCTGGCGTCAAGAGGAGAAGAATTTCTCTCATTCGCTCTTGCGCACCCGCTGCTGAAGTCCCCATCATCGTGACCGCCATACCTCCGAGAGCGAGGGACTGTCATGTCTGAAATCCGCCCCCGTCCGTCGTCCGCTCATCAGCCCCGCGTTGCGAAGGGTCTCGCGATCCTCTGCAGCGTGGCGGCCGCGATCGCGGCGACGGTCGTCATCACCGAACCAACCGCCAACGCTTCCAGCCAATCGGCCGCAGGCGCCTGTGGAGAGATCTTCGACGACTTCCACTACACGGCGCACAACGACCCAGCACTGCAGGCCCACGGCTGGAACGCTCGTTCCGAGTCCGGTGGGCCCGGAGTTCCCGGCGCCAGCTGGCTGCCCGGCAACATCACCTTCCCGACCCGCGACGGTGACCCCGTCGCCCAACTGATCGCATCGACCGACGGCACCAGCGCCGGCACCACGCACGCCGAGCTCCGACAGAGCCAGCAACGGGTCCGGGAGGGCACCTACGCGACCCGCGTGCGCTTTACCGACGCACCGACCAGCGGGCCGGACGGCGATCACATCAACGAGACCGCGTTCACGATTTCCCCGCTGCGCTACGACTACGACCCGCTCTACAGCGAGCTCGACTTCTCCGAGTACCTGCCGAACGGCGGCTGGGGTGACACCGGGCCGGTCAACTACCAGACCAGCTGGTACACGTACCGCGCCGAGCCCTGGGACGCGCTCCGCGCCTACAACGCCACGCACGCGTCGTACGCCGGCTGGCACGACCTGGTGACACAAGTTGCCGACGGCCACGTTCGGTACTACGTCGACGGCGTACTGACAGCGGACCACACGGTCGACGACAAGGGCAATCCGGTGACGCCGCGGCAGGACATGACGATGAACTACAACCTGTGGTTCATCGACCTCGCCACCCACACCAGCGGAACCAGCGTCTACGAACAGCAGGTCGACTGGGCGTACTACGCGAAGAACGAGGTCGTCTCCCCCACAGACGCAGTCGCCCGCGCGGCAGCATTCCGCTCCGGCGGCACGGCGTACGTCGACTCCCTGGTCTGCAGCTGACCTGAAGCGCTCGGCGGATTCCTGAGATCAGCGCAGCATCAGCACTGCGGCGGTGATGCCGGCGAGCACGATCAGGACGCGGAGCAGTCCGCTCGGCAGTCGTCGGCCGATGTGCGAACCGACGTACCCGCCGGCCACGGACCCGATCGCGAGCAGCACGATCGCGGTCGGGTTCAGGTCGGCGATGAAGACGAAGATGACGCTGGCGACGAGGTTCGCGGCCAGCAGGGACAGGGTCTTGAGGGCGTTCACGACGCGCATCTCGAGGTCCAGGCCGAGGCCGAGAACCGCCATCATCATCACGCCCGCACCGGCGCCGAAGTACCCGCCGTACACGCCCGTCAGAGCGGCGAAGAACGTCGTCGTCGGAGTCATCGTCGTCCGTGTCTCCTGCGGTCCCTCGTGCCGGGAGCGCAGCCACCGGGAGATCCACGGTTGGACGCCGACGATCAGGCAGGTGAACAGGATCAGCCACGGTGCCGCCGCGGCGAACACGCCTGGCGGCAGGGCAAGCAGCAGTACGGCGCCTCCGATCGCGCCGATCGCACACGTCACCACGACCGCGATCGTCGTGGGACGGGAGACCTCGCGCAGCTCGCGGCGGTACCCGAACGAGCCGCTGAGCGCGCCGGGAAGGAGGCCGATCGTGTTCGAGGCGTTCGCCACGACCGGCGGAATCCCCAGCGCGATCAACGCCGGGAAGCTGATCAGCGACGCGACGCCGACGGTGGACGTGAGCACGCCGGCT
The DNA here is from genome assembly GCF_004216905.1 of Kribbella sp. VKM Ac-2569. Lineage (GTDB taxonomy): Bacteria > Actinomycetota > Actinomycetes > Propionibacteriales > Kribbellaceae > Kribbella. Next base: position 102,998 of record NZ_SGXJ01000007.1, on the reverse strand, counting down.
CCGAGTCCGGCCGCGACGATCGCCAGATGCTCGACACCGGTCACGGCCTGTCCCGCAGCAACGCGACGTCGGACACCAGCATCACGTGCTCGTGCATGGCCTGAGTGGCGGCGTCCGGATCGCCGGCGGCGATCGCATCCGCGACCTTCCGGTGGCCGGCCAGCGACTCGCGTGGCCGGCCGGGCTGGGACAACGACTCCAGCCTGGTCTCCCGGATCAGGTCGTGGATCGCAGTCATCATCTGCGCCAGCAACTCCGATCGCGCCGCCGCGGTCACCGCGCCATGGAACGCCTCGTCGCCCTCGACGCCCCGGCCACCGGCCTCGATGTCGCGCTCCATCGTGTCCAGCGCGGACCGGATCGCCGTCAGATCGGCATCGGTACGACGGGACGCCGCCAGCGCAGCCAGCTTCGACTCGAGCGCGTCACGGGCCTCGATGATCTCGGGCAGCCGGTCGGCGTGCGCGCGGATCGCCTCGATCACCGGCGCGGTCCGGGCCCGCTCGGTCAGCACCGTGCCGTCGCCGTGCCGAACCACCACCGCACCGATCACCTCGAGCGCCACCAACGCCTGGCTCAGCGTCGCCCGGCTCACGCCGAGTCGCTGAGCCAACTCCCGCTCCGGTGGCAGCCGGTCGCCGGGCAGCAGACCGTTCTCGATGATCCAGGTGCTGATCTGGTCCGCGACCTGTTCGTACAGGCGGGATCGCGGGACCGGTCGGGGTGGTGCGGGACGAGCAGACGGCGACTCCATGCAGACAGCTTATTGACAAGTGGCTCATTGGGCTATTGGCTAGGCCACTGAGCCAGCTACTAACTGGTATGTCCCCGTCAACCGCCCGGAAGAGGATTCCGTCATGGGACCAGAGTGGGTTGCGATTCTGGCGCTCGTCGCGCTGTTCGTCGTCGGTACGGTCCTGCCGATCAACATGGGTGCGCTCGCGTACGTCGCGGCGTGGCTGGTCGGCCTGTACTCGTTGCACCTGACTGAGAAGGAGATCCTCGCCGGCGTCAGCGGCGATCTGATCCTCACGCTGATCGGTGTCACCTATCTGTTCGCGATAGCGAAGAACAACGGCACAGTCGACCTGATAGTCGCCAGCGCGGTCCGCGCCGTAGGTGGCCGGGTCGCGCTGATCCCGTGGGTGATGTTCGCCGTCACCGCCCTGCTGACCGCGATCGGCGCCGCCAGCCCGGCCGCGTGCGCGATCATCGGGCCGATCGCGCTCGGCTTCGCCGCGCGGTACAAGATCAATCCGCTGATGATGGGCATGTTCGTCGTGCACGGCGCCCAGGGCGGCGGGTTCTCGCCGATCAGCATCTACGGCACGATCACCAACTCGGTGATGGAGGACGCCAAGCTGCCGTCCAGTGAGCTGACGGTCTTCTTGTCCAGCCTCGTCGTCAACCTGGTGATGGCGACGATCCTGTTCATCGTGTTCGGCGGCCGGAAGCTGATGAACCAGCGCGTCGACCCGAACAGCCCGAACGACTCCGCCGACCTCACCGAGGAGCTGCATCACGGTGGCGCCACCGTCACCGCGCGCGGCACCGGCGCCTCGGCCCCGACCGGCACACTCGCTCGCGGGGTACGACGGGATCAGCTGCTGACGCTGATCGCCTTCGTCGGCGTGGCCGTGGTGGCACTCGCGTTCGACAAGAACATCGGGTTCGTCGCGATCACCGCCGCCGTACTGCTCGCGATCCTGTCGCCGACCGAGCACAAGGACGCCGTCAAGCAGGTCGCGTGGCCGACGGTCCTGCTGGTCGCGGGTGTCAGCACGTACGCCGCGATTCTCACCGAATCCGGTGCGCCGCAGTTCGTCGGCAAATGGGCCGCCGGACTCGGAGCGGCCGTGATCGGCGCGCTCGTCCTGTGCTACGTCGGCGGTGTCGTGTCGGCCTTCGCCTCGTCGACCGCGCTGCTGCCGGTGATCATCCCGATCGCCGTACCGCTGATCGGTCACGGTGGGATCAGTGCCGGTCTCTTCGTCGCGGCACTGGCGATCGCGTCGACGATCGTCGACGTCAGTCCATTCTCGACCAACGGTGCATTGATGCTGGCGAATCGACCGGACACGATCGCAGAACCCGTGTACTACAAGCAGATTCTCACCTACAGCGTGATCGTGGTCGTGGCCGGTCCGTTGCTCGTCTGGGCCGCACTAGTACTCCCGGGCTGGTGACGCGGATGGGTCAGCTGGACGGCGTACTCGTCGTGGATCTGTCCCGGGCGCTGGCCGGGCCGCACGCCACGATGATGCTCGGCGACCTCGGCGCGCGCGTGATCAAGGTCGAGGCACCCGGCCGCGGCGACGACACCCGCGGCTGGGGGCCGCCGTTCGCCGGCGACGAGTCGACGTATTTCCTGTCCGCCAACCGCAACAAGGAATCCATCACGCTGGACCTGAAGGACGATGCTGATCGCGACGTCGTACTCCGGTTGATCGATCGTGCCGACGTACTGGTGGAGAACTTCCGGACCGGCGTACTAGATCGGCTCGGTCTCGGCCTCGACCTGTTGCGCGAACGCAATCCACGCCTGGTCGTACTGTCGATCACCGGCTTCGGCCACGACGGACCGGAAGGTGGACGGGCCGGCTACGACCAGATTGCCCAGGGTGAGGCGGGGCTGATGTCACTGACCGGGTCCGGACCGGAGGACCCGCAGCGGGTCGGCGTACCGATCGGCGACCTGCTGGCCGGGATGTACGGCGCGTACGGCGTCGTCGCGGCGCTCCACGAACGGTCGGCAACCGGTGTCGGCTGCGTCGTCCGTACGTCGTTGCTCGCGGCAATCGTCGGCGTACATGCGTTCCAGGGCACGCGATACACCGTGGCCGATGAGGTAGGAGTGGCCCAGGGCAACCATCATCCGTCGATCGCGCCGTACGGACTGTTCCATTGCGCGGACGGCGCGGTGCAGATCGCGGTGGGCAGCGAGGGACTGTGGGAACGGTTCAGCGCGGCGTTCGAACTCAACACCGACGGCTTGACCACGAACGCCGACCGGGTGGCGCACCGGGACCGGTTGATCGCGGTGATCGAGGCGGCGTTCACTGGTCTGACCAGTGCCGAATTGCTCGCGAAACTGGCCGACGCCGGCATCCCCGCCGGGCGGGTGCGGAGTCTGGACGAGGTGTACGCCTGGGACCAGACCGCGAGTCAGGGTCTGTTGATCGACGTCGAGCACGCCACACTCGGGCCGCTGCGACTGCCCGGGCCGCCGCTGCGGTTCTTCGACGGATCGCAGGAGACGACCCGAGGTGATCATCGGCCGCCGCCGACGCTCGACGAGCACGGCGCCTCGATCCGGGCCTGGCTGAACGAATGAGCGCCCACGGCTTGATCGACGCCGTACTCGACCCAGGATCCTTCGAGTCGTGGGATCGGCCGGGTACGCAGTCGGCCGACGACGCCTATCAGCAGCAGTTGCGGCGGGCCGCCGAGCGGGCGGGGACGGACGAGTCAGTGATCACCGGACGCGGCTCGGTCCGTGAGCGACAGGTCGCCGTACTGGTGAGCGAGTTCGCGTTCCTGGCCGGGTCGATCGGCCGGGTGGCCGCGGAGCGGATCACCGCGGCGGTACGGCGCGCGACGGCCGAGCGGCTGCCGATCGTGGCGTCGACCGCGTCCGGTGGGACCCGCATGCAGGAAGGAGCGGCCGCCTTCGTCGAGATGATCACGATCTCCAAGGCCTTGATGGACCACCGCGCAGCGGGTCTCCCCTATCTCGTTCATCTCCGGCATCCGACGACCGGTGGCGTGTTCGCCTCGTGGGGATCGCTCGGTCACGTCACCGTCGCCGAACCCGGAGCGCTGATCGGCTTCCTCGGACCGAAGGTGTACGAGGCCCTCCACAATGAACCGTTCCCGTCCGACGTCCAGACGGCCGAGAACCTCGCCGCGCACGGGGTGATCGACGGCGTGGTCGAGACGAGCGATCTCCCGTTCCTGCTCGACCGGGCACTCGGAGTCCTCGTCGATCCCCCGGTCGCTCCGACACTGCCCCGCCGTACCGGAGCCGCCGGGCCCGTCGACGCCTGGACCTCCGTACTGCGTACTCGTCAGCCCGACCGTGCCGGCGTCCGCGATCTCCTCCGCTACGGGGCCACTGGAACACTCCGGCTGACCGAACCCGACGCGGCCGTCCTCGTCGCGCTGACCCGGCTCGACGGCCAGCCGTGCGTACTGGTCGGACAAGACCGTTCGCAGACCAAGCCGCTGGGACCAGCCGCCTTACGCCAGGCCCGACGCGGCATGAACCTCGCTCAGACCGTCGGCCTCCCACTCGTCACGGTCATCGACACAGCCGGTGCCGAGCTCTCCCGCGCCGCAGAGGAAGGCGGCCTGGCCGGCGAGATCGCACTGTGCATCTCGACGATGACGACGCTGACCGTGCCGACCTTGTCGGTCCTCCTCGGCCAAGGCACCGGCGGCGGAGCACTGGCGTTGCTCCCGGCAACCACCGTCGTCGCGGCAGAGCACGCGTGGCTCGCACCACTGCCGCCGGAGGGAGCCAGCGCGATCGTGTACCGCGATACCGCTCACGCTCCGGAACTCGCCGCCGCCCAGCACATCACCGCCCCCGACCTGCATGCCTCCGGCACCGTCCACCACCTGGTCCCCGAACACGACACCGACACCGCACAGACCCTCGCGCGAGCAATCGCCGCCGAGTGCGCCGCTCAACTCACTGCGAACCACAGCACTCCGCCGAGGACGACCTCGACGCAGAAGTAGAACCACGACGGATAGAAGGCCCGCGGGCGGTCACGCAACGCGCCGATCAGTCGCCCTGCGGCCATTCCGCCCAGCGCGGCGGCAACCGCGATCACCGCCCCGCGACGGATCCCCTCGTCGAGCGCCGCGGCAACCAGCAGCCCGGCGATCGCGAGCCCGAACCCGCCGTACACGGCGCGTACTTCGTTGCGCGCGTCCGGCCCCGCCGCCACGATCCCGAAGGGTCGCACCAGCGCCGCGGGCATGACGAGCCCATAGATCCCCATACCGGCGAAGAACACCGCCGCGACAACTATTGCAATCATTGCAACAGACTAGTGCCGGGCTCGGGGCAGGTGGGCTCTTGACGCCGGGTGAGCGGAGCGCTGTAATCAGGGGCACTCATTCTGTTTACGTAAACATCTCCCCGCCCGGAGGTAAGCCTGTGAAACGAAGAGCTCTTGGAGCCGTGGTCAGCGTCGTGCTCGCCGCAGTCGGCGTCAGTCTGCTGGCGTCGCCGGCCAACTCCGCCGAGCCGTCGGCGTACACCTCCTTCCGCCCGGGCGAGCCCTGGCTGGACACCAGCGGCAAGGTCGTTCAGGCCCACGGCGGGCAGGTCGTGCCGTCGCAGGACGACGACGGCCGGCGCATCTACTACTGGTACGGCGAGGATCGCAGCAACAGCTACTACGACAGCCCGGGTGTGCACCTGTACTCGTCGTACGACCTCTACAACTGGAAGGACCAGGGGCTCGCACTCCGCGCGATGAACTCCCCCGACCAGTTCGAGAACGACCCGTACTTCGCCAAGCTCTACAAGAAGTACACGCCCGCGCAGAAAGACGTCGTCTGGCGCGACCTGTCGACCAACAGCGTCCGTACCGACGGCTGGGCGCGTCCGTCGATCCTCGAACGCCCCAAGGTGATCTACAACAAGAGCACCGGCAAGTGGGTGATGTGGGTGCACTCCGACGGCCCCTCGTCGCCGACCAGTACGTCGACGTACGCCCGCGCCGAGGCCGGGGTGGCGATCGCCGACTCACCGAAGGGCCCGTTCCGCTGGATCGACTCGTACCGCCTGAACCGGGTGCCGAGCGACTCGGTGCTGTGGTGCGGTACGTCGTCCGCGTTCGACCCGGCCGGAGGGATGGCGCGGGACATGAACCTGTTCGTGGACGACGACGGTACGGCGTACATCATCTACTCGTCCGAGGAGAACCGGACGATGTACATCTCCAAGCTGAACAGGTCCTACACATACTTGTCCGCGGCGCCGGAGAACGCTGTACAGGGCAAGGACTTCGTGCGCACGCTCGCCTGCAACCAGCGTGAGGCGCCGGCCATGTTCAAGTCGGAGGGCACCTACTACCTGGTGACGTCGGGAGCCACCGGCTGGGACCCGAACCCGGCGCGCTACGCGACCTCGCAGAACGTCCTGGGTCAGTTCACCGACCGCGGGGTCCCGATCACCGGCGACGGCGCGGCGACCACGTACGGATCGCAGAGCACCAACGTGATCCCGGTCGACCAGAAGCAGAACAAGTTCGTCTTCATGGGCGACCGCTGGACCCCGAGCGATCTCGCGAACGCGCCGTACGTCTGGATGCCGATGAGCTTCGGCGAAGGCGGCGCGCTCACCATCGGCCCGGACACCGAGTGGACGCTGAGCGACCTGACGCCGTACACCCGCTGGACCGTCACGAGCACGATCTCGGACAACGTCTGGCTCAATGACACAAGCACGCTGCCGTCGACCGTCACCGTGACGACCGCGGGCGGATCGCAGCAGCTCGCCGTCACCTGGGATCCGTCGAGCATCGCGCAAGCAGGGCCCGCGACCCTGCGCGGCACGTTGGCGGACGGCAGGACGTTCACTCGCTCGGTCGTGGTCGTGCCGCACGGTCTGCGGTACGCCGTGAACGCCGGCGGGACCGCCACGCCCGACTGGACCCGTCTGACCCAGGTCGCGTCGACCGAGCAGCCACTGCTCAACTCGTCACCGGAGCAGCCGTTGGGGACTGATCCCGTGACGGGCACGCAGTGGGGCTACACCGGTTCGAGCGCGCCGGCCGGCACCGGCGACCTCTACACCACGCTGCGGTACGCCAAGGACCATGAGCCGCTGGTCTACACGTTCGAAGGCCTCGAGCCGGGCACGTACACGGTCCACGCGGGTTACTACGACCCGTGGCCGTGGGCGAACCGCGCCGCCGAGGTGACCGTCAACGGGTCCGTCGTCGACCAGCAACGTCTGTTCACCGCGACCGGCGTCGCGGCGGCGTACGGCGGAATCACGGTCGGAGCCGACGGCAAGATCACGGTGTCGATCGCACCCACCCGGTCCCCCGACATCCAGGTCAGCTGGCTGATGATCGCCCGTAACAACTAAGGCCCCACCTATGCTGAGGCCATGTCGAGCGAGGTCAGGGGCGCACGCCGCGGGATCAAGGGACACCCGAAGACGGGACCGTCCATCGGCGACGTGGCGCGGTTGGCCGGTGTCTCGTCGCAGACCGTCTCACGCGTGTCCACGGGCTCGGAGCCCGTCAAAGCCGAGACCCGGGAACGCGTGCTCGACGCGATGCGGCAGCTGGGGTACGCACCGAACCACGCCGCCCGGGCACTGCGCCAAGGCAACTTCCGGTCGATCGGTCTGATCGCTCACCAGGTCATCCGGACCGGCGAGTCGAAGACCATCGAGGCGGTGATCGAGGCCGCCCGGCGGGAGGGTTACTCGGTGAGCCTCGTCGACGTCGAGAGTCCGTCGTCGAGCGACGTCAGCGAGGCCGTGCAGCACCTCAGCCATCAGGCGATCGACGGCTTGATCATCATCCGGGCCGAGACCGCGACCCCGGCGGCTCTGGCGCTCCCGCCGACCATGCCGGTCGCGGTGTCCGACTCGCGGTTCATCGGGCACCATCCGGCGGTCGGCGCCGACCAGGTCGGTGGCAGCCGCGCCGCGGTCCAGCACCTGCTGGATCTCGGGCACGCGACCGTCCACCACATCGCGGGGCCGGGCGGCTCCGGCCCTGCGGACCTGCGCGCGACCGCCTGGAAGCAGACGCTGGTCAACGCCGGACGGGAGGTCCCGGAGCCGTTCGACGGTGACTGGTCCGCGGAGACGGGTTACAAGATCGGGAACGAGATCGCGAAGCGCGACGACGTGACGGCGGTGTTCGCGGCGAACGACGAGATGGCAGCCGGCCTGATCCACGCACTGCACGAGGCCGGCCGCCGGGTGCCGGACGATGTGAGCGTCGTCGGGTTCGACGACATCGACCTCGCCGCCCACCTCTGGCCGCCGCTGACGACGGTCCGGCAGGAGTTCCACCAGATCGGTCACGACCTCGTCGAGGTCATCATGCGGCAGCTCGGCGGGCGGGAGCAGTTGACCGGATACCACGGCACGGTGGCCGCGCCGCTGATCGTCCGGCAGAGCACAGCAGCACCTCGCAAGCGTCGACGTACCCGCCGCTGATTCGGGTGGACAGTCGCAGGCCGGTCCAGATACCGTCATAGATGTTTACGTAAACAAGAGATGAGAGCCCATGCCTGACTTCGCCATCGGTGAGTCCGACTTCGTCCTGGACGGCCGTCCGCTGCAGATCATCTCCGGTGCCCTGCACTACTTCCGGATGCACCCGGACTGCTGGGCGGACCGGATCGAGAAGGCGCGGCTGATGGGGCTCAACACCATCGAGACCTATGTCCCCTGGAACGCGCACAGCCCGCGCCCCGGCGTCTTCGACACCTCCGGGATGCTCGACCTCGGCCGGTTCCTCCGCGAGGTCGCGGCCGCCGGGCTGTACGCGATCGTGCGGCCCGGGCCGTACATCTGTGCGGAGCTGGACAACGGCGGACTCCCGGCGTGGCTCTTCCGCGACGACAGTGTCGGGGTACGCCGCTATGAGCCGACGTTCATGTCCGCGGTCACGCAGTACCTGCAGGATGTGCTGGAGATCGTCCGGCCGCTGCAGATCGATCAGGGCGGACCGGTGCTGCTCGTTCAGGTGGAGAACGAGTACGGCGCGTTCGGGGACGACCAGACCTACTTGAAGGCGCTGGCCGACGTCATCCGGAACGCCGGTACCACCGTTCCGCTCGTCACGGTGGATCAGCCGACGGACTCGATGCTCGCCGCCGGCGGACTGGAGGGCGTACTGCGGACCGCGTCGTTCGGGTCCCGGGTTACGGAGCGGCTCGAAACCCTGCGGAAGCACCAGCCGACCGGGCCTTTGATGTGCATGGAGTTCTGGGACGGATGGTTCGACTACTGGGGCGGACGCCACCACACGACTTCGGCGGCCGACGCGGCGGCGGACCTCGATGCACTGTTGGCGGCCGGGGCGTCGGTCAACATCTACATGTTCCACGGTGGTACGAACTTCGGACTGTCGAGCGGGGCCAACGACAAGGGCGTGTACCGCCCGACCGTGACGTCGTACGACTACGACGCACCGCTCGACGAGGCGGGGAATCCGACGGAGAAGTTCCATGCGTTCCGTGAGGTGATCTCGCGGTACGCGCCGGTGCCGGACACCGTGCCGGCCCCGAAGCCGGCTGCGCCGGAGTTCACCGTCGCGCTGTCCGATCCGATCGGGCTCCTGCCGGGTGTCGGCGGAACGTGGTCGCAACATCCGGAGCTGCCGACGCTCGACGACCTGGACGCGCGGCTTGCGATCTTCCGGACCGAGCTGCGTCAGGGTGGGCCGGCGTTGCTGACGTTCGGCGAGGTCCGCGACCGTGTGCAGGTGTTCCTGGACGGCGCACCGGTCGGCATCCTGGAACGCGAACGCCACGAGCGCGCGATCATGCTCCCCCACACCCGCGGACGACTCGAGCTCGTCGTCGAGGACCAGGGCCGGGTCAACTACGGGCCTCGGATCGGTGAGCCGAAGGGCCTCATCGGGCCGGTCCGCGTCGGCACCGAGGAGCTCACCGGCTGGACCGCGTGTGGGATCGACCTCAACAGGGTTCCGCAGTTGTGGCGCTCCGCGGGCCCGACTCCGTCCGCACTGGGCATCGGTCCTACCGCGTGGCGCGCAACATTCGAGGCCGATGGTGAGTCCGACCTGTTCCTGCGAACCGATGCCTGGGGCAAGGGATTGGCCTGGATCAACGGTTTCTGCCTCGGCCGCTACTGGCGCCGCGGTCCCCAGGAAACCCTCTACGTGCCGGCGCCTCTCCTGGAGCAGGGCACCAACAACCTCGTCGTACTCGAACTAGAGGTCCTCGAAACCCCCACAGCAACCTTCACCGGCTCACCACGACTGGGTTACACCGACCTCTAGCGCCGTCGCCAGAAACGGCGAGGTCGCTTGCGGGGTCAGGCAGTCCGTCCCGGACCATCCGAGAGGTTGACCGGCTCCTTCCCCGATGTGTGGGGTGATCGTCACCCCATCCAGGGACTCGGGACAGGTTGTGGGGGGCTGGGACATGGCATTTCCAGTCCTCAGTCCCCAGTTCCTGTCCCCACTCACCACCGTCACCCGCACGACGGCCCCACCAGGTGCGGGGAAACAAAGTTGCACAGAGCGACGATTTCTTTCCCCGCCACGACTCGACGCACACCGGCGCCGATGCCGGTGCCACGTTTGTTTGAGGGACCGCCGCGGCCGTGGGCAGCGTTGGTGAGGTTCCGAACGTCCTTGGCGAGGCACCAGTCCCCATCCCATTTGGCTGGTCAGCCAGCGAAGTGTGGGGTTTGTGACCCAAATCCAGGGTCCCAAACCCCACACTGGGTGGGTCAGCCAGGCAAATTGGTGGGTCGGCCAGGCAAATGGGACTTGGGCGCGACTCCCCATTCGACGCCGTGGCGAGCAGGTGCTCGGCGGAGTGCTCGTCGGGTGCAGCGCAGTAGGCGTGGGATTGGGAGCCACGCGCTAGATCGCCAGCAGGCCCTTGATCGCTGTGACGATGCCGCCGGCGATGGCCAGCGAGAGGACCAGCAACCGAGCTACCCGGTCTGGGATTCGGCCGGCCAGTAGCGCGCCTAGGCCTGCGCCGAGGATCAGGCCAGCGGCTGCCACGAGCCATTCGTCGGCGGCGAGTGGAGGTACGCCGCGGGTGACGAGTGAGAAGACGTTGACGATGGTGCCGTAGAAGAGGGCGTTCGGTACGAATTCGCGGATCGTCCAGTTCGCGTTGACGGCGTACAGCGACACCGGGGGTCCGCCCAGGCCGGCGGCTGTGTTCATGAAACCGCCAGCCGCGCCCGCGGTCAGCGCGCCGGCGAGTCCTTTCAGCGCTCGCACGCGCAGGCCGCTCATCAGCAGCGCAGCGGTCACCGTTACCAGGCCACCCATCACCATGAGGAGCACCGGCTCGGGCAGGACTCGGGAGAACCAGGCGCCGAGCGGCGCCGTACACGCGGCCGCGATCACCAGCGGGACCATCGCCCGCAAGCGCACCTGCCGCCACCCGCGGGACAGGCCCAGGAGACAGACAACGCCGGCCGCGCAGTTCGAGAACGAGACACCGTCCACCGGTCCGAGCACCAGCACGAGCGCGGGCACCGCGACCAACGCGAACCCCATGCCCGTGAGCCACTGAACGAAGGCCCCGAGCAGGACAACCCCGCCAAGGAGCAAGCCCGCAGCACCACTCACCGCGGGAACCTCCTGTTAGGCGACGTTCAGAAGTTTCGCATACAGGTCGAAGACTCCGAACGCCCCCGGCTTCCTTCGTGGACAGGACGAACGTGAGCACCAGCATGATGCTCAGCGCCGCCGCGCACAGGGCCGCGGCGGGTACAGGCGCCGCCTTCAGCGAGTCGGATGGGCGGCTCGGTAGTGGGTCGGGCGCATCGACTTCAGCTCGCGGAAGCGGCGGTTGAAGTTGGCGAGGTTCCGGTAGCCGCTGCGCGCCGCGACCTCGGTCACCGGGAGCGAGGTCGTCGTGAGCAGACGGCAGGCTGTCTCCACTCTCAGCTGGTTGACATAGTCGGTGAGCGTGCAGCCGATGGCGCGGCGGAAGAAGCGGCTGAACGACGTCGGCGACATGTGCACGAGCGCGGCGACCTCGTCCAGCAGCACCGGCTCGGTATGAGCCTTCTGGAGATACCGGACCACGACATCGATCCGATCGCGTACGGCGGTGCTCGGCGCCGCGGCGTACCCGGTGCCCGTGATAGGGGTCGCCGTGGCGGCGGCAAGACGATGCAGTACGTCGAGAAGCCGCGTCGTCTGGACCGCCGCCGTGAGATGCGGAAGACCGGCGATGTCTGCTTGCAGGTCCGGTGCCACGTCGCCGAAGGACAGCCCGCGGGCCGAACCGACGAGCAGGTCGTGGACGGCGCCGAACTGCGGGAGCTCGAAGAAGCCCGCGCCGAGGAAGTCGTGCCGGAACTGGGTCACCGCGGCCTCGGACGGCCGATCGGACGGCTCGGACGCGTACGTGTGCGGCAGATCGGGGCCGAGCAGAACCAGGTCACCCGGAAGGTACCGCTCAACGGTGGTACCCACATACCTCGTTCCCGATCCGGCCGAGATCAGCGTGAGCTCGTACTCCCGATGGAAGTGCCAGGCGAAGTCGAAGCACCGTTCACGCCTCGTGAAGCACGTGAACGTCGTACCGCTAGGAACGCCCGGGCGTTCGTAGCGCGGCTTCATCCATACATTCTAAGAGGACAACTGAGTACCAGAACTGGTCATCAGCGGCGTAGCACGTGAGGTCGGCGCTTGGAATCGTGGAGGTCATGACGATCACGAACATCTCCGTCGACGAGCTCGAGACGCCGTACGACGGCCTGCCGCCGACCGCCACCGCCGACTTCAACCGCGACGGGTTCGTGCACCTGTCCGGCGTACTCAGCCCCGAGACGATCGCGGAGTACGAGCCGACGATCACCTCCGAGGTGATCCGGTTGAACACCCAGGACCTGCCGCTGGCCGAGCGCGACACGTACGGCAAGGCGTTCCTGCAGGTGACAAACCTGTGGCGGCAGAACGAGAAGGTCAAGGAGCTCGTGTTCGCACGCCGCCTGGCCGGTATCGCGGCGCAGCTCCTCGGAGTTCACGCCGTACGCCTCTACCACGATCAGGCGCTCTACAAGGAGCCGAGCGGCGGCATCACCCCGTGGCACGCCGACCAGTACTACTGGCCGCTGTCCTCCGATCGGTGCGTGACGCTCTGGCTGCCCTTGCAGGAAACCCCGCTGGAGATGGGGCCTCTCGCCTTCGCCCGCGGCAGCCACAACTTCGCCTTCGGCCGCGACCTCCCGATCTCCGACGAGTCCGAGGAGCAAGTCAAGAACGCCGTGGCCGAGCAGTACTTCGAGGACGTCGTGGAACCGTTCGCACTCGGCGACGCCAGCTTCCACCGCGGCTGGACCTTCCACCACGCCGGCCCGAACCGCGGCACCCAACCCCGCCGCGTCATGACCGTCATCTACCTCGACGCCGACCTCCGCACCACCGAGCCGACCAACCACAACCAAACCGCAGACCTCGTCAACTGGATGCCCGGAACCGAGGTCGGCCAGATCCCGCAGTCACCCCTCAACCCGATCCTGTACGACAGCCTGGCCTCAGGTGGATTCGCGGATCACGAGCTCGGAGGCTAGGACCTGGCGCTGGGGTTGGGTTTCGGGTTGGTCGACGGTCTGGACAAGGAGGTCCACACCGCGCTGAGCCAGTTTGCGCAGCGGCCACTGCACTGTGGTCAGTGCAGGAGTGAGGCATTCGCTGAAGTCTTCGTTGCCGAAGCCGGCGATCGCGATGTCGCCGGGCACCTTCAGGCCGGCGCGGAGGCAGGCGCTCATCGCGCCGGCCGCCAGCCGGTCGCTGGCCGCGAACAGCGCGTCGGGAACGTTGCCCGTAGCAATCAGTCGTTCGATGGCCGCGCGGCCGGAGCCCGCTTCCCAGTCGTCGGCGTACACCGCGGAGAAGCCGTCGCCGAACGCCTCGATCAGCGGCTGGTAGCGCGGACCGGCCGCTTCCGGTGACGTCGGCCGCGCGGGGAGGGCCGCGTTGGGTCCGGTCAGCGCAACCAGGCTCCGATGGCCACGCGCGACGAGATGTTTCGCCAGCGCCCTGGTGCCGATCCGGGCGTCGATCGCGATCAGCGGACCTGGCAGCCCGTGGTCTTCGGTGAAGTACGGATCCATCCACACCACCGGGACTCCGGCGGCGTGCAGCTCCTCACCGAAGGCCTGTTGCTGCCCTCCGGCCGGGCACATCAGACCGGCGATCCCGGCGTCTCGCACTGCCATGATCGCGTCACGCGCGTCGCCGGTGGAGTTGAGCAGGACGGTGAAGTACCCGAGTTGATGTGCGTGCACTGCGGCCGCGGTGATCGTGTCCCGATAACCAGGTCCCCACATCAGGCCCAACGTGCGTGATCCCTGCCGGCGCAGCGCGCGGGCCGCGGCGTTCGGGAGGTAGCGAAGTTCGCGCGCGGCCTCCTCGACCCGAAGGACGGTCGCCGCGGCCAGCTTCAGCTCGGCGGCCCGGCCGTTCAGGATCGCCGAAACCGTCGTCGGCGCCACCCCGGCGAGCTTCGCCACATCCATCCGGGTCGCGCTCTTGCGCCTCTGCTGGTCCGCTGCCATGATGCTGATCCTAGCCGACTATCACGTGATAGTTCCACAGCTATCACGTGACAGTTGCGCGATATCGCTCAGTTCGGGCCGACCACTGGGAGACCGCATGACAGCCCGTCGTCGCGACTCTTTGGCAAGCGCTTCCCCCCGCCGCCTGGCGAGCAGCGGGGCCTCGCGACGTGACCGCCTCCGCCGCGACCTGGCGTTGCTGATCATGGCGGCGCCCGGTCTCCTGCTGCTCCTCCTCTTCCACTACATCCCATTGCTCGGCAACGTGGTCGCTTTCAAGGACTACCTGCCGTACGTCGGCCTCGTGGACAGCCCGTGGATCGGGCTACGGAACTTCACCGATCTGTTCGCCGATCCGGACTTCTGGAACGCACTGCTGAACACGCTCGAGATCACGTTGCTCCAGGTCGTCCTGTTCTTCCCCGCCGCGATCGGCCTCGCGATCCTCCTGCACGGGGTCTTGCGGTCATGGCTGCGCCGCTTGATCCAGAACATCGTCTACCTGCCGCACTTCATCTCCTGGGTGATCGTGATCGTGTTGTTCCAGCAGACGCTGGGCGGCGCCGGGATGATCAACTCCTTCGCCCGGAGTCACGGCCTCGCGACGTTCGACATCATGACCAGTCCGCACCTGTTCAAGCTGCTGGTCACGGCCGAGGCCATCTGGAAGGACGCCGGCTGGGGCACGATCATCTTTCTCGCGGCGCTGGCGGCCATCGATGTTCAGCTGTACGAATCGGCCGCGGTCGACGGCGCCGGGCGCCGCCGGCAACTGTGGCACGTGACCCTGCCGGGCATCCGCCCGGTGATCGTGCTGCTGCTCGTACTGCGTCTCGGCGAGGCGTTGTCCGTCGGTTTCGAACCGATCATCCTGTAGCGAGCGTCCGTCGGCGCCGACGCCTCCGAGGTACTGGACAGCTACGTCTACTTCCACGGCGTGGTCGACAGTAACTGGGGCGTCGCCGTCGCCGCAGGTCTGCTGAAAGGCCTCGTCGGGTTCCTCCTCATCCTCACCGCGAACAAGGCAGCTCATGCCCTGGGCGAGCAGGGGGTGTATCAGCGATGAGGAACCAGGCCCCACTGCGTCCGCCGTGGATGGAGGAGCCGACCGTTGCCGGCAAAGTCAGCAAGGCTGCCGCTCTGTCGGTCGTGTGCGTACTGGTACTGCTCCCCTTCGCCGGCGTTCTCTCCACCAGCCTGTCCAGCCAGAAGGCGCTCGCCGAAGCAGGGTCGTACGTTCTCATCCCACGCGATCCGACCTGGGCGGCGTACCGGGAGATCTGGGCCGGCGGCGCCGTCACCCGCGCACTGTTGATCAGTGCCGGCGTGACCATCGTCGGCAGTGTGCTGGCGACGACCGTGACGGCGCTTCTCGCGTACGGTCTGAGCCGTCGCGGCTCGTTCGGGCACCGCGCGATCCTGAGCGCCGTACTGCTCACCTTCCTGTTTCACCCCGGCATCATTCCGCAGTACCTGACCGTCAAGTCCCTGGGTCTGCTCGACAGCTACGCGGCCCTGATCCTGCCGACCGCGCTCAGCGCGTTCAACGTGATCATCATGCGCGGCTTCTTCATGGGGCTGCCGACCGAGCTGTACGACAGCGCGCGGATCGACGGCGCCGGCGAGTTCCGGATCCTCGGGCAGATCGTCGTACCACTGTCCAAAGCGGTGATCGCGGTCGTCGGGCTGTTCTACGCAGTCGGCTTCTGGAACGCGTGGTTCAACGCACTCCTCTATCTGAACGACTCCCACAAGTGGCCGCTGCAACTGCTGCTCAGAACCTACGTCCTGCAAGGCCAGTCCCTCGGCGACAGCGCGGCCGTCGCCTCGGGCGATGCACCGCCGCCGCAACAGGCGGTGCAGGCAGCCGTCGTCATCGTCGCGCTGGTCCCGATCTTGCTGGTCTACCCGTTCCTGCAACGCCACTTCACCAAAGGCGTACTCACCGGCGCGGTCAAAGGCTGATCCGCCCAAAGCTCGTTCCAGGAGGACAGATGTCATCCATCAATCGAGAAGTCACCCGCAGAACGGCGCTGAAGTCGGCTGTCCTCGGCGGCTCCGCCCTCATGTTCGGCGTACCGAGTCTCGTTGCTTGTGGCAACAACGGCGGTACGGGCGCCACCGCCGCCAAGCAAGTCGATCTTCCTACGTACCGGGTGCCGACCGGCATGAAGCCGGATCTGGTCGGCGAACCGGCCCGTGGGATCCAGGACGGGTTCTTCACCATGCCGAAGGACCTCCGGCGTTCTGTCGACGGCGCCCCGATGAGCGGCGGCGAGATCAGCATGATGGTGCCGACGCTCGCTCCCCCGCCGCCTGCCCTCAACAACAACACCTACGCAAAGGCCATGAACGCCCGCCTCGGGGGGAAGTTCACGGTTCGTACGGCGCCTTCCAGCGAGTACGGCACCAAGGTCGACACCTTGCTGGCCGGCAACGATCTGCCTGACATGGTCCTGGTTCAGGACTTCGGCCAACCGCGGCTGGACAAGCTGCTCGAGAACAAATTCACCGACCTCTCGGACCTGTTGACCGGTGACAAGGTCCTGGAGCACCCGCACCTCGCCGCGATCCCGTCCAAGGCCTGGAACAACGCCCGCATGTTCGGCCGGCTGTGGGGCGTTCCCGTCGAGCGTCCTCTGCTCTGGAACGTCATGCTGGCACGTGCGGACCTGATGAAGGCGGATCCCGGCAGCATCGCCACGACCGACGACTTCGAGGCCATGTGCGCCGAGGTCAACGATCCGCGCCGGAATCGCTGGGCACTCACCGGCTCGTACGGATCGTTCAGCCTGCCGGCGTTCGCGGCCGCGTTCGGCGCACCCAACAACTGGAGCAAGAACTCCGACGGCAGCTTCACCCGGGACTTCGAGACCGACGAGTACAAAGCCGCCGTCGAATTCACCGCGAAGCTCCGGCAGTCCGGCTACTTCCACCCGAGGTCGGCGAACCTCACCGGCTCGCAGATCACAGAACTCTTCGTTTCCGGACAGGTCGTGTGCAACGCCGGCCAGCTGAGCGGGTGGAAGGCCTTGACCAGCGTGCAAGGCCTGAAGTCCTCGCAGGTGACAGCGATGCCGCTGTTCAGCGCCAAGGGTCAGCAGCCGGCGTTGTTCTACGGCCCCGGCGTGTACGGCGTCATCCTGCTGAAGAAGGCCTCGAACGACCGGGCCGCGGAATGCCTGCGCCTGCTCAACCTGTATGCCGCACCGTTCGGTACCGAGGAGTACCTCCTGGTCCACTACGGCATCTCCGGGCAGGACTACAAACTCGAGAACGGTGAGCCGAAGCTGACGGATGTCGGCAAGAAGGAAGTCGTCAACGTCGGGTACGTCAGCGGGTCCGAGTTCCGGGTGATGTACGGCCCCGGCCAGGCCGACTGGGTCCGGGCGCAGTACCAGTGGGAGAAGACCGTCGCCCCGCACGGACTCGCCGATCCGACCCTCGGTCTGTACTCCGAGACCGCGAGCCGCTCCGGCGACGAGGAGCAGAAGGTCCGCGACACCATCAGCGACATCATCATGGGACGCAAGAAGATCGACGACTTCACCGCCGCGGTCAAGACCTGGAAGTCCGCCGTCGGCGACAAGATCCGGGACGAGTACGCCAAGCAGCACGGATGAGCACCAGACCGCTCGCTCCCGGCGAGCTCGACGAATGGCTGACCGCAACCGCCGCAGCCGCAGGAAAGCGCGCGTACGACGTCGCACACCGGCTGATCCGGATGCCCGGCTCGGCAAGCTCTGTGCACACCGCACTGGGCGGCCGGACTGTCCACGCCTTCCGCGAGTCCACCACCTACGCGCTGATCCTGCTCGAGACCGGAGCGGCCGACGAGGCGGCCGGGATCGTGGACCGGGTCCTCGACGGGCAGGACCTCGATCCGGTGTCGGACACCTACGGGATCTGGCCGTACTACTTGGAAGAACCCCTCGAAAGGATGACCCGGCCCGACACCAACTGGGCGGACTTCATCGGGCAAGAACTTGTTCTGATCATGATCCGCCATGCAGGCGCCCTCACCGACCAACTGCGACTGCGCCTGCGAACAGCAATCGCCGCCGCGGCCGAGGCCGTCGTACGCCGGAACGTGCCGATGTCCTACACGAACATCGCCAGCAAAGGCAGCTTCGTGACGCTCGGCGCCGGCCAGATCCTCGACGATCCCGAGCTGACCCGCTACGGACGCGAGCGAATCGAACGACTGGCGGCAACCGTCTACGAGACCGGCAGCTTCGCCGAGTACAACAGCCCGACGTACTGGCTCGTGACCTGCACCGCAATGTCGGCCATCAGCCAGTACATCACCGACCAGCGCTCAGCGACGATCGCTGCCGACCTCGTCGAGCGGCTCTGGCGGCATCTCGTCCAGCGCTGGCATCTTCCGTCCGGTCAACTGTCCGGACCGATGTCGCGGGCCTATCGCGATGATCTCGGCGAAGAACCGCAACTCCTGGCTCACCTCGCCAAGGCCGTCGGTGGACAGGCGCCGTTCGACAGTGTGCTCGAACGGGTTGACGATTCGCCGGTCACCCTCGCCCTCGTCCACACCGCAATCCTCCGCCCGGATGCGCCAGCAGACGTGGTCAGGCAACTTGTCACCGCAGGACCACCGACCATGCGCCACGAACTCTTCAGCCGCGGCCGCCCGGACCGCGTCGGAAGTACCTGGCTGCACACCAAGAACACCCTCGGCACCGTCAACTTCGCCGACTGCTGGTTTCAACGCCGGAATCTGCTCGGTTACTGGGGCGCCAACGACGCCTGGCGACGCCCACCGCGGTCCGTCCGGCTGCGCGTCGTGAAGGACGACGTCGACTTCGTGTCCGCGATCTCCTCCTCCGTACAGCAAGGTCCACATGCCTTGTGGCACGTCGGGTTCGCGAGTCCCGGAGGCGACCATCACGTGCACCGCAACGTCATCCCGAGCGGGGAATCCGTCCCGATGCGCTCGCTCCGGGTGCTGTTCGAGTTCCGCGGCATCACGGACCCGGAGATCCGCGTCAACGGTGCTTCAGGCAACAGCTTCACGCTCCACGACCACGTGACCGTTTCCGAGGACGGCAGCACAGTCAGCATCATCCCGGCCGGAGGCAGTTGGAACGGCACTCCCCCGACCGGCCGGATCACCGCCGGCACCAACGGCGTGCTCACCGTAGAAGTCGAGCTGTTCTCCGCCTCCGAACCACAACCGATCGATCTGTCGGCACTCGACTCGGCGTTCGTCGGCGGAGCCCTGTCGCTCCTGCCGTACGGCGAGACAGCGGCGAGCCCGTCCGTGTCGGCGCGTGCCGAGGGCAACCACATCAGCTGGAGCTGGATCCCTGGACCGTACCTAGAACTCACGGGCCGCACCGCGGTCGGAACGATCGAGGATCACGGCGATACGCACAGGGCAACGATCGACCGACAGCCCCTCCGCCCCTGAAACACCCGAAGTGAGGAGAAACATGAGAACGAGATGGCTCGCCGCAACCGCCGTCCCCGGGATCCTCGGAGCCCTCCTGGCGGGTGCCCTCACAGATCCCGCGCAGGCCGCCGCCGGAACGTACTACGTCTCGCCCAACGGAAGCGACAGCAACAGCGGGCTCTCCCCCAGCCAGGCCTGGAAGACGATCGGCAAGGTCAACAGCTTCACCTATCCACAAGGCAGCCTCGTCTACTTCGAAGGCGGTCAGACGTTCGCCGGCTGCCTGGTCTTCAACTCGACGAACGTGCCGGCCTCGTCCGCGTCGACACCGTTCCGGGTCTACTCGTACGGCACCGGGCAGGCCACCATCCAGTCCAACTGCACCGGCGACACGTCAGCGGCGATCACCGCAGATGCTGTCAACGGCTTCCAACTGAACAACATCAAGGTCGTCAACGGCAGCACGACCGCTGCCGGCGTACTGCTGCAGAATCAAACGTCGTCAACGGCAACGACAGGCCTGAAGGTGACCAACTCCGACATCTCCGGATTCGGTACGCCGAGCGGCAGCACGAGCGCGTTCGGCGCGCAGATCATGGTGCTCGGATACGCGCTGAACAGTCACAGCGGGCCGCTGGACGACGTACAGATCCTCAACAACAAACTGCACGGCGCCAGCGTCACCTCCACCGCTGGACCGGGCATCTACGGGTGGGGTTCGGGCGTCAACATCACCAACGTCCGGGTCGAGGGCAACACCGTGTACAACCTGGGCATGGCACCCAAAACCACCGGTGCCGGGCTGACCGCCAACGGCTGGAACGGCGCGATCATCCAGCACAACGTCGTCCATGACATCGGCGCCAACGTGACCTCGTGCGGCGGCACCAGCGGCATCATGTCCTACACCTCGAACAACGTCACCATCCGCAACAACGAGGTGTACAAGGTACAACCGGTTCCGGCGTACACGGCCGGTTGCGACTGGGACGGCATCGATCTCGACGGCGGTACGACGAACTCGCTCGTCGAGTACAACTACACCCACGACAACGCCGGCAGCGGTCTGCTCGCCTACACCTCGACAGCGGCGTCACGAGTCTGGGGACCGAACACCTACCGCTACAACATCTCCCAGAACGACGACTGGGCCAATGCCCAAGGAGGCCTGTTCGACGTCGTACCGAACGCGCCGAAGAACGCGCTGTCCATTTACGGCAACACGTTGTTCACCAACAAGGACCAGAGCACGAACAAGAAGACCGGGGCCAGCGCCTGCTTCAACTTCGGCTACAGCACCGGCACGTGGGCCGCCGGCTCGCAGATCAAGGACAACATCTGCTACTTGGCCAACAAGGGTAGCTCGGGCAAGACCGGGCAGTTCTACTACAACCCGTACACGCAGACCGGAATGACGCTCGCGAACAACCTGTACTACGGGACCAACACAGGCGGTTGGCGCTGGGGAGGCACGACGTACGCCGACTTCGCCGCCTGGAAGGCCGCAGGTCTCGAGACGGGCTCCGTGTGGGGCGACCCGCTGTTCACCTCGCCCGGTGGCGGCGGCACCTGCTCGTGGTCACCGCCCACCGGAACCGGACCGCAACCGTGTCCGCAGGCCTACACACTCAAGGCCGGCTCCCCCGCACTCGGAACGGGTACGCCGGTCTCCGGCAACGGCGGCGTGGACTACTACGGCGCCACCATCCCCAACCCACCCAACATCGGCGCCGACGCCAGCTGATCAAGGTAGGTCGGCGAGTTGATCTCCGAGTGGGGTGCGTTCGTAGATGACGGCTCGGCCGTTGCGGCGTGGGCGGACCAGGCCCTGGGCGGTCATTGCGCGGAGGGCCTGGTTTGCGGCTGATGGGGACACGCCGAACCGCTCGGCCAATGCGGTCGTCGACTGGCCGGGGCCGATGGCTCGGAGGTAGCGCAGGCGATGCGGGCTGAGGAGGCCCGCGCCGCCGGGGAGGCCGGTGGCGTCGGACCACATCGCGCGCTGGTTGGTCGCGCTGTAGATCACCATCGGGTCCGAGTCGGTCAGCGGGGTCGAGCTGCTCAGAGTGAACAGCGACGGTACGACGAACATCGGCCGCCCGCGTGTGTAGAGAGTGAGGTCGTCGTGGCCGTTCAGGATCTGGGCCGTGATGGAGGTCAGGTCGGCGCGAACGCCCGGCCCACAACGGTTCAGGGTAGCGATCACTCCCTCCGCCGCCAGTGATCTGGCGCGGACCGCGACATCGGCGTCGAGGGTCGCGCGCATCCGTGGCCAATGCGGCTGAAACGCCAATCGCCAGTACGCCGCCAGCGCATCAGCCAACCGGTCGCCGAAAGATCGCCCACTCGATCCCAGTCGACGGGGTACGCCGCCGACCGCGAACTCGATGTCCGCGCCGAGCGTGCGCAGGTCCTGGTCCCGCAGGTAGGCGAGCTGAGCGTCGATGGTCAGCGGTACGCCTACCCGCGGATTGAACAGGTCGGGAGTGTCGAAGTTCGGGCCGATCAGCCCGCTCAGCACATCGAGCGGAAGCTGGTCGCGGACCTTGCACGCGGCGGCGTACCAAGGAGACTGGAGCGGGTAGCTGGTGGGCGACCGCAGCGCGCGCAGCGAGTTGCCGAGCTCAGTGAGTGGCGAGACCGCGAAGCGCACCAGTCCGTAGTCGCCAGGCTCCAGCTGATAGCGCGCCACGGCCGATTGTAAGCATGGGATCAGCTGGTGCGGTTGTAGATCGCGGTGCCCGGGCAGGCGGTGACGCCGAGGCGGGTCGCGCAGCCGGTGTACTGGCTCGAGCCGTTCCACCAGGTCCAGCCGCCGATGGTGCGGCCGTGCAGCCAGGTGTACGTGCCGTTGTAGTTCGCGTCGTACGTCCGCAGACTCCAGTGCACGTGGTCGCCCGTTGCGGACCCGCCGGCACAGACGTCTCGGCCGATGTTGCCGAGCAGCGCGCTCGTGCCGACCGGAGTCGCGTTGTAGTAGGTGGCGTTGTACATGTGGTAGTAATCCGTCGAGAAGCCGTTCGGGTGGATCACTCGCGTCCAGCCGCCACCTGCGCCACACATCGACGTGGCCGTGCCGTCGCGGGAGGAGCGGACCCGCCCGCTGGCGTTGCCGCCGGCAAGGTCCAAGCTGCTCCAGTAGCCGTTCACACCGTCGCTGGCGTGCGGGCCACCGGTGACGGTCATGTAGTAGTCCGGCATCCACGGCAACAACAACCCACCGGTGTTGGCCGTAGTAGCCATGGTGGTCGCCGATTGGTGTTGCGCGTACGCCGTCATCGTCCGGCGCTCTGCGGTGCCGACGAGCGGGGACGATCTGATGTACTCGGCGAACTCGCCGTCGCCCTCGACTCCGCTGACCCAGTGACCGTCGACATAGCGAGCGATATATAGCCAGCCTTCCGGATGAGCGCCTTCGGTGGCGGGAGCCTCGACGTACGCGACACCCCGCGCCCAGCCCGGCGCGGCCGAGCGGACGTCGACGACGACCTTCCGGCCCTGCTCGGAAAGCTTGCCTAGGGCAACGGATGGGGCGAGAGCTCGGCCGTCCTGGGACCGGCCCAGCGCATCGGCGGCGACCGCGTCGACCAGAGTACGGCTGGAGGCGCCGAGAACGCCCGCAACCTCAGCAGGCAGCTTCACCTCGGCCGCTGCAGGACTCGGGCTTGCGTTGGCGTAGTGGGGTGCCGCCGACGCCGTGGGCGTGACAGCGAAGACGGTTGCCGCGGCCAACGCAGCGGCGGAGATTCTCACGGACAGTTTCGAGGGCATGGGCGGGACCCTTCTGTTCGGGCTGACGAATGCCGCGAGTGTGACAGAGGGTGCCGCCCACCAGGAGAAGATGAAGCCGAAGCCTTAATCAGCCAGCGAACTTCTCGGTCCACGTACTGGCGACCGACGCACGGCGCACGCCACTCCCCTTCCGACCTTGGCCTGCACAGTACGACGACGACCACAGGGTCCCGCCTCCGCGTCCCTCCCGGGCCGTGCGATCACGCTCAGGTGCACTACCCGACCACCTGACACGTCCTGTCCAGCTGCACATCAGAGGAGCTCGTCGTACCTCGTCAGTCGAGGAGGTTTTTGACGATGGTGGTCATTCGGTCGACCGGGATGGCGAAGCCGATGCCTATGTTGCCGGAGCGGGTGGTGCCCAGGGTGGCTATGGCGGTGTTGACGCCGACTACCTGGCCGGCGGCGTTGACGAGTGGGCCGCCGGAGTTGCCGGGGTTGATGGCGGCGTCGGTCTGGATGGCGGATTGGCGGGTGCTGTTGTCGCCGAAGCGGGCCTGGCGGTTGACGGCGCTGACGATGCCGGCGGTCACCGTTCCTTCCAGGCCGAGTGGGGATCCGACGGCCAGCACCGGGTCGCCGACCTGGAGTTGCGCGGACCGGCCGAGCGTGAGCGCACGCAGTCCCGCGGCGTCGGAGGTCGAGACCTGGAGTACGGCGAGGTCGTTGTCCTCGTCGGCGCCGACGACGCGGGCGTCGACCGTACGGCCGTTCGACAGGACCAATGAGACATCACTCGCTCCTTCCACGACGTGAGCGTTGGTCACCACGTGACCTTGCTGGTCGATCGCGAAGCCGGAGCCGGTTGCGCGGCCCGCGCGTACTGAGACGACTCCCGGCAGGACGCTCGCGGCGGCTGCGGTGATGGATCCCTGGGCGGCTGCTGCCGGCGGGGCTGCCTGTTGGAGGTCCACAGCCGGGTCGCGGGCACCCGTGACGGCACCTGCTACTCCCCCGGCGGCGATGGAGAGAACGAGCGTGCCGATGAAGAACCCAGCACGCCGACGGGTGACCGTCACCCCGGCCGGAGGTGCCGCCACCGGAGAGGGGGGAGCCGAGGCGGAGGCCGGGGTGACGGGGCTGATGGGCGGTGGGGCGGGGCTGACGGGCGGCGGGCCGGGGTTGGGTGGCGAGCCGGGGATGTAGTCGGGGCCTCGGAAGGGATGGCCTAGATGTGGAGACATGTCAGCTCCTGATCAAGGGAGGCGAGAGAACCAGAGCAGCGAGGCCAAAGCGGCCAGGAGCGCTGCCGCGAGGGCGACGCCCGCGACCAGGTTGGTGATCTCGCGGGGCTCGGTGGTCCAGCCGATGGAGGACTGCAGGTCGGAGTACACGTCGCGCAACTGCTCGTCGTTCTCAGCCTCGTAGAACGACCCACTGGTCGCGTCCGCAAGACCCTTCAGCGCCTCGGTGTCGGCAGGGACCGGGATGTCGCGCCCTTCCAGATTCACGGTGCCCTCGGGCGTCCCGTACGCGATCGTCGACACCGGTACGCCGGCCTGTGCCGCCGCAGCAGCGGCCTCGTCGACCGGGCTGCCCGCGGTGTTGCCGCCGTCGGACAGCAGCACGATCCGGCTCGGCGGCGGATCGTTGGGGTCGATCGATCGCACCGCCTGCAGGCTCGTGAGTACGGCGTCCCCGATCGCCGTCGAATCGCGCAACTGCAGACTGTTGATCGCGTCCACCGTCGCCTGATGATTCGTACTAGGCGCCGACACCACGGTCGCCGTCCGTGCGAAGGACACCAGCCCGACGTTGAACTTCTCCGGCAGGTCCCGCACGAACTCGACCGCCGCCTGTTTGGCGGTCTCGAACCGGTTCGGCGCCACATCGGTCGCCGCCATCGAGTTCGAGATGTCCATCGCGACCAGCACGGTGGCGCGCTCCCGTGGGACCCGGATGTCTGCGACCGGCCGGGCGATCGCGATCGTCAGTACGGTCAGTGCGGCGAGAAAGGCCGCGGCCGGCGCGTGCCGGCGCCAGCCGGGCCGTACAGGGGCGACCTTCTCCAGCATCGGAAGGGTCGCGAAGCGGACGGCGTACTTCGTTCTGCGTCGCTGGGCGATCAGGTACGCCGCGACGAGCGCGGCGACCAGCACCAGCAGCCAGAGCCACAGGGGTTGCTCGAATCTCATCTGGTCCTCACAGCAGTCGGGTTCCGCCGTACGCCGGCCCGTCGGCGGGCGGTCGCAAACGCCGCAACGTCACGGACCCAGTCGGCGTCGGTGCGCAGTACGAGATGTGCCGCACCGGCGGCGCGGATCGCCTGGGTGGTCTGTTCGCGGTGCGCGGTCATCGCGTCGGCGTACCGGCGACGGAGTTTGCGGCTCGCGGTCTGGATCTCCCGGCGGCGGCCGGTCTCCGGATCGACGAGCGTGAGCAGCCCGACCTCGGGGAGCTCGAGCTCGCGCGGGTCGAGAACCTCGACCGCGATCACCTCGTGGCGTGCGGACAGGCGGCGTAATGGGTCTGCCCACCCGTCCTCGTGGAAGTCCGAGACGATCACGCGCAGACCGGGGCGTGTGTGTTCGCGGTCAAGTCGACCGATCGCTTTGCCGAGATCAGTTCTCGGAAAGGCTCCTGGTGTTGCTCGGGGCAACGACAACAGGGTGCGGAGAGTACGGCGGAGCTGGACCGCGCCGCCAGCGGACGGGAGTCGGCGCAGGTCGTCGCCCAGTGCAATTCGTACGCCGAGCCGGTTGCCGGGGCGGTCGGACAGGAGACCGACCGCCCCGACGACAGCGATGGCCAGGTCGCGCTTCTCGCTCAGAGCGGTCCCGAAGTCCATGCTCGCCGACGCGTCCAGCAACGCCCACGTCTCCAGTTCCCGCTCCGCTAGCGGTGCTCGCACGTGCGGTTCCAGGGAGCGAGCGGTCACGTTCCAGTCCATCCGTCGTACGTCGTCCTGGCCTGCCTGATACGGACGCGCTTCGTTGGGCTCGCTGCCGGGACCGCTGCGCAGACCGGTGATCTCCCCGTGCAGGAAGCCTTCCAGCTTGCGCTTCACCGTCAGCTCGAGTGCGCGGAGCGCCCGTTCCCGGCCGGCCAGCAGGTCATTCATGCCGCAGACCCTTGAGCGTCGTCGGCGGGCACCACGTGCGGTTGTTCGATGGTGTGCAGGATCCGCGCGACGACCGACCGCGGATCGACCCCGTCGGCCAGCGCGTCGAACGTGAGCACCAGCCGGTGCGACATCACGTCGAGCGCAACGTCGTACACGTCGGCCGGCAGCACGTAGTCCCGCCCGCGCAGCAACGCCAACGCCCGGCCGGCCGCGACCAGTCCCAGCGTGGCACGGGGGCTCGCGCCGAACTCCAGTACGCCGGCCAGGTCCTGGATCCCGTACTGCGACGGCACCCGGGTCGCGTGCACCAGGCGTACGACGTACTCGGCGACCGCGTTGTGGACGAACACGTCGTCCGTTGCCTCCTGCAACTGTGCGACCTGCTCCGGAGTGAGTACGGCGTTCGCGTGCGGCCGGTGCGCGCTCATCCGCTGCAGGATCGTCAGCTCCTCCAACGGCGTCGGGTAGTCGACCGTGATCTTCAGCAGGAACCGGTCCCGCTGCGCCTCGGGCAACGCGTACACCCCGTCGGACTCGATCGGGTTCTGGGTCGCGAGCACCAGGAAGGGTTCCGGCAGCGGGTACGACGTACCGCCGATGCTGACCTGGTGTTCCGCCATCGCCTCGAGCAGCGCGGACTGCACCTTGGCCGGTGCACGGTTGATCTCGTCGGCGAGCACCAGATTGGCGAACACGGGACCGAGCTCGGTGTCGAACCCCTCCGTGGACGGCCGCCAGATCCGGGTGCCCATGATGTCGCCGGGCACCAGGTCCGGGGTGAACTGTAGCCGCGAGAACTGCCCGCCGATCACCTCCGCCAGTGTGCGGACCGCGAGCGTCTTGGCGACTCCCGGTACGCCTTCCAGCAGACAGTGGCCGCGGGCCAGCAACCCGACGAGCATCCGCTCGACCAAGTGATCCTGCCCGACGACGACCCGCTTCACCTCGAACAAGGCGTGTTCGAGAGCTGCCGCACTCATGCGGGGTTCTGCTCGGACGGCTGCGCGGTGCCGTTCTTCTCCGGGCAGTCATACGAGGGTGACGGAGACGGAGTGGTCGCGCCGTCCTCGACTGTCACGTAGCCCTGCTCCGGGACAGCGGGGTCGCTTCCGGCGGCGTACGCGATCCCGCCGGCACCTAGCGCCGCTACCGCCACCGCGCTGCCGAGGATCAGTCGTTTCACTGGGAGTTTCATCAGGATCTCCTTCGACTCGATTGGCCACAGCTCATCAAGAAGGCGCGAAAACGACCGGAAAGGCGACCGAAAGCCCGGCGAAAGAGCAGAGCGGCCGCGCTCGGGTCCCCCGCTACCTTGGTTGCGTGCGACTACTTGTGGTGGAGGACGAGGAAGGCCTGGTCAGCGCGCTGCGCTCGGGACTCGGCCGGGCCGGGTACGCCGTCGACGCGGCCACCACCGGCGCCGAGGCGATCGAGAAACTCGCGACCACGCCGTACGACCTGGCGATCCTGGACATCACGCTGCCGGACACCAGCGGCCTCGACCTGTGCCGCGCCGTCCGCCGCGGCGAGATCGAGGTGGCGTCCGGACGGGAGCTGCGCGTACTGATGCTGACCGCGCGCGCCTCGCTCGCGGACCGCGTCCGCGGGCTCGACGAAGGCGCTGACGACTACCTGACCAAGCCGTTCGCACTCGTCGAACTGCTCGCGCGGATCCGCGCCCTCCTCCGCCGCGACGTCACCAACGGCACAACCCAACTGCACGTCGGCGACCTCGTCCTGGACTCGTCCCGCCATCTCGCCACCCGCGCCGGACGGGAGCTTCCGCTGACGCTCAAGGAGTTCGGCATCCTGCGGTACCTGATGTCGCGCCCCGGGCACGTCATCTCGGCCGAGGAACTGCTCGAACACGTCTGGGACGAGAACGCGGACCCGTTCACCCAGACCGTCCGCGTGACCGTCGGCACCCTGCGCCGCAAACTCGCACAAGAGGGCGAAGATCCCATCCTGGAGACCGTGATCGGTCGCGGCTACCGCCTCAGAGGTGACACATGAAGCTCCCGCTCTGGGCGCAGACGATCCGGTTCCGCCTGACGCTCACCTACTCCGCCGTACTGATCGTCCTGTCCGCACTCCTGCTCGGTGGCGTGTACGTCGCGCTCTCCCAGATCCTCGATCCGAAGCCGCTGAGCCAGATCCCGGTCAAGAAGTACTACAAGGATGCCCACGGCAACGTCCAGATCAAGCAGGGCGAGGCGATCCAGGCCGCCGAGATCTCCAGCCTCCAGTCGGCGGTGAACTACCAGACGCTGGAAACGCTGCGGACCTACTCCGCGGCCGGTATGGGCGCACTGTTCCTGGTCAGCCTCGGCACCGGCTGGTGGTTGTCGGGCCGCGTGCTGCGTCCGGTACGGCGGATCACGGCGACCGCGCAGGAGATCTCCGCGACGGATCTGTCCCGCCGGATCGCCCTCGAAGGTCCGCGCGACGAGCTGCGCAACCTGGCCGACACCGTCGACGGCATGCTCGGCCGGCTCGAGACGGCGTTCCTGACCCAGCGCCAGCTCGTCGACGACGCCTCCCACGAACTCCGGAACCCGCTCGCCGTGATCCAGGCGAACGTCGACGCCGTCCTCGCGCACGACGACACCCCGCCGGACGACCGCGCCCAGGCGACCGCGATCGTCGGCCGCGCGATCCAGCGGATGACCCGCCTCGTCGAGGACCTCCTCGCCTCCGCCCGCCGGTCGTCACCGGCGTTCGTCGACGCCGACGTGGATCTCGCCACGATCGCCGGCGAGGCGGCCGAGGAGTACGAACTGCTGGCAGCCGATCGCGAGCTGCACGTCGTACGACGCCTCTCGCCGGGCCCGATCGCCGCCGGCGACGCGTCCGCCTTGCGGCGCGCGGTCGACAACCTGCTCTCGAACGCGGTCCGCCTCGCCCGCGGCGGCAGCGAACTCGTCCTCGCGGTCGGCAGCCGCAACGGCTGGGCCTGGATCGCGGTCCGCGACGAGGGCCCCGGCATCGCGGCCGACGACGCCGACCGGGTCTTCGACCGCTTCTACCGCGCCGGCCAGCAACAACCCCCGGCCACCGTCGCGTCCACAGGCCAGCGCCGGGCCGGCCTGGGCCTCGCCATCGTCCGCCAGATCGCCGAATCCCACGGCGGCACCGTCACCCTCCACTCCGAGCTGGGCATCGGCACCACCTTCGTGATCTGGCTCCCCGAACGCTCCCTCACCAGCACAACCCGACGCGCCCCCACCCCGCCCGACGAAGACCCCCTGGGCCCCCGTCACTGAACCGCCTAGCATCGGTCGAGTGACCCGCCAGTTTCCGCCGGCCACGGCCGACGAACGCGACATGCTCACGGGCTGGTTGGACCACCAGCGCGCCACGGTCAGACTGAAGTGCACAGGCCTGTCAGAAGAGCAGGCCGAACTAGCCGTTTTGCCGGCATCTCCACGGATGACCGTGAAAACACTGGTGGGACACCTCAGACATGTCGAACGAGGGTGGTTCGAGATCGGCTTCCTTGGTGTCCAAGAGGTAGGCGCCAAAGACCCTCTCCAGCTGTCACAGCCGCCTGGTGCTTCTCTCGATCGCCTGCTGGACGAGTACGACCGGCAATGTGAGCGGTCCCGCGAGATCGTTGCCGGTCACCAGCTCGACGAACTGGAGGCTCATGCCCCTGAGGGCATTGAGCTTGTGTCGCTGCGCTGGATCATCACTCACCTCATCGAGGAGACGGCCCGCCACCTCGGCCACCTCGACGCCATGCGTGAACTGATCGACGGCACCACCGGCTACTGAGTTCAGCGGGGGTGCCTGAGGTGCGCTGCTGGTAGAGGTGGAAAGCGAGCGTGGGGGGCGACCTGGTACCAGTACGCCGTGGTGGCGATGTCGTCCTGGCGCTCGAACAGGCCGTGGTCCCAGGCTCCGATCTGTTGGACGGTGACCGCGAGCCGTTCGGTGAAGTGGATCGGGTCCGGCAGATGCCAGCGGTAGAGCCCGTGCATCGGCAGGGCCTCGGTCGAGAACGGTGAGGCCTTCGTACGGTCGCGTGCCGAGTGGAACGGATAGCCGCAGTATGGCGAGTTGAAGGTGAGGATCTCCGGCTCCGGATCGGCTCGCAGCTCGTCCTGGAAGGCCCACGCCCCGCCCGCGTAGTCCTCCAGACCGGTGCTGCACAGCGTCGGAAACTCGTCATCGTCGTCGACGAAGAACTTGACCTCGCCCTCGCCCCACCAATACCGGTGCAGTGACGTCAGCGCGAGGTATGTCCCGACGTACGTGCCCCGGCCGGAGACCCCGTCGAGAATCACATGGTCGGTCCCCAACGCCGCCGTACCGTCGGAGTGCCGCCACTGGGCGTGGAAGTACGGCGTACCCGCATCGATGTCGTCGCCAAGCGTGTAGTCGACCTGGAAGTACACCGAGGGAATGTCGCCCGCGTGCTGATTCTCCAGGGTCAACCGGGCGCCGGCGCGGAACGGCATTGGGAAGTAGCAGTTCATCCCGCCCGTCGGCGCGACCACGATCGGAGCGGAGTTGACCAGGGCGCGCGTACCGAACCCGTTACAGAAGAAGTCCCCGAGCGGCACCTCGACCGACGGCAGGTCCGAGCCGTCCCAGTACGCCCGCAGCACGAGGTCCCGCAGTACGAACGGACCCTGATCGGTGCGATCGGCAACAGTCATCCAGATGTGCCGGATCACCCCCGGCCCCTCGATCTCGGCCAGGGTGAGCGTCTGCCCCGCGGGCAGCAACACAGCGGGCGAACCCTTGCGCCCAGGTCCGAGAGCCGACGCGGCCCGCGCAGCCGCACCGGGCGCTCCGGTCCGGTTCTCGGCATTGATCGACCGACTCACCACACCGTCGGGCAGAACAGGGACGTTGAAGGTGGAGAACAAGAAGAGTCCTTTCGAGGGCTACTTGACGGCACCCGCGGTCACACCGCGGTTGAGGGTGCGCTGGAAGATCAGGAAGAAGACCAGTGTCGGGAGCAATGACAGCAGGGACCCGGCGTTGAGCACGGTGATGTCGATCGAGTGCTGACCACGCAGCGTCGACAGCGCGATCGGCACGGTCTGCGACGACTGGTCGGCCAGCAACACGACCGGAATGTAGAACTCGTTCCAGGTCCAGATGAAGAAGAACACGACGAGCACCGACAGCGTCGGGCGCAGGATCGGCAGCACGATCCGCCAGAGGATCTGCCAGCGGCCGGCGCCGTCGATCGCGGCCGCTTCGAGGATCTCCTTCGGCACCGTCCCCATCACGCTCGCGAGCAGATAGGTGCCGAAGGCCCCTTGCAGTACGACGAAGACGATCACGACCGACCACACCGTGTTGAACGTGTGCGTGGCCTGGGCGCCGTAGAACAACGGGTAGATCAGTGCCTCGTGCGGCAGCATCGTGGACAGCAGCAGTACGGCGAGGATCGGCCCGCTCCCCCGGATCCGGCCGACCCCGATCGGGTAGGCACTGAGCAGACTGAGCGCGACCCCGCCGAACGCGACGACGGTCGAGATCAGGACCGAGTTCCACAGCGCGACCGGGAAGTCCACCAGTGACAGGTAGTTGCTGAACGCATCGAGGCTGAAACTCCGCGGCCACGCGATCGGACCGTGGCTCGAGTAGTCGTCGCCGGTCTTGAAGGCGTTCAGCACCATCAGCAGGAACGGTGACGACATCACCAGGGCAATCAGCCCGGCCACGACCAGCACCACCCAGGTCAACGGCCGGCGCCGGTTGCCGGCAGCAAGCATCGACACGTCAAGCCCTCCGTTCCGCACGTCGCTGCCACCCGAGGAGTACGGCGGCCACCCCGAAGATGACGACCGCCATCACGGTCGCGATCGTCGACCCGTACCCGACCTGTGACAGCTCGAAGAAGTTCCGGTAGGCGTAGTACGACGGAACCAGTGTCGACCCCTCCGGACCGCCGCCGGTGAGGATCAGGATCGGGGCGAACACCTTCAGCGCGGCGACCGTCGCGGTCAGCACCACGATGAAGATCTCCGGCCGGACCGTCGGCAGCGTGATCGCGCCGAACTGCCGCCACCACCCCGCACCGTCGAGCGCGGCCGCCTCGTACAGTTCGGGATCGACGCGGGACAGCGCGGCCATGAAGATCACCAGCGGATAGCCCAGCTGCAGCCAGACCAGCATCAGCATCACCGAGTACAGCGCGAGGTCCGGACTGCCCAGCCAGTCGGGCGGATCGCTCACCCCGACCGAGCGCAGGAACGTGTTGATCGACCCGCTGCCCGGGTCGAGGATCCAGCTCCAGATGAAACCAGCCACCGCGATCGGCAGGATCTGCGGAAGGTAGTACGTCGCCCGCAGGAAGCTCGCCGCGCGGGGCCCGAACCGCTTGCCCAGGTAGTCGACCAGGGTCGCCGCGAGCAGGATGCCGGCGCCGGTCGGGATCACCACGATCGCGATGATCATGAACACCGAGTTCCGGAACGACAGCCAGAAGTTCGCGTCGTGCAGCAGATCGCTGTAGTTGCCCAGACCGTTCCAGTGCAGCGGCGCGATCCCGCCCTTCCAGCGGAAGAAGCTGAGCACGACGTTCGCCGCGAACGGTACGGCGACCACCGCGGTGAACCCGATGCCGATCGGCAGCAGGTACCACCAGTAACCGTGTTGGCGTCGTTTCATCGCTTGGTGCCGTCGTCGTAGAACTTCTGCAGGGCGTCCAGATACTGCGCCGCCGTCTCGTTGCGGTTCGACATCGCCTGCATGTGGGTCTGGATGAAGTCGAGAAAGCCCGGCACCGGATAGTCCGGGTAGAACGACAGCGTGTCGGCCTTCACCAGTTGGTCGAAGCGCTCGGTGAACTGACGGGTGACCGGGTCGCTGATGGTCGCGGTGTCACCGGCGAGCGGCAGTCCGCCCTTCTGGCCGATCACGTTCTGCACCTCGGGGCTCAGCGTGGTGTTGATCCAGTCGTAGGCGAGTTCCTTGTTCTTCGCCTTGGCCGGTACGCCCCACAGGTGCCCGGACGATCCCATCGAGAGCTGCGCGCCGGGGAGCGTGAAGTAGCCCCAGTCGAACTTCGCGTCCTTCCGGATCCGCGCGAACTCACCGTTGTTCCAGATCAGCATCGCGGACTTGGCACTGAGGAAGTTGACCGTGGCCTGCTCGAAGGACAGTCCGCCGAGCTTGTCCCCGACGTACCCCTTGTCGATCCATTGCTGGAACTTCTCCGCGCCGTCCTTCCACGGACCGCTGTGGAAGTCGACCGGTCCCTTGACGAACATGAAGTCGTCGATCTGCTGCCGCGTCGACATCGCCGAGACCAGCGAGTACCAGATCCACATCTGGTTGAACCCCTGGCTCGTGTTCGCGGAGCTGGAGATCGGGAGCTGCCCTGCCGCCTTCAGCTTGTCCATCGCGGTCTCGAACTCCGCGAGCGTGGCCGGCGGCTTGGCGATGCCGGCCTGCCGGAACTTCGTCTTGTTGTAGTAGAACATCACGTACTCACCGATGTTCGGTACGCCGTACCAGTCACCGGAGCCGGCGTGGCCGTTCTCGTCGTACTTCGCGAACGCCGCCATCGAACCGGTGACCTTCTTGTCCCACCCGTTCTTCGTGACCTGCTCGTTCAGCGGCTCGAGCAGCCCCTGCGCGGCGAGCTGACCGCCGTCGGCGTTGCCCTTGTTGAACTCGACGACATCCGGTACGTCGTTACCGGACAAGGTGATCTTCGCGTTCTGGCGGAACGCGTCGAAGCTGGTCTGCTGGAACTCGACCTTCACGTCGGGGTGCTTGGCCTTGAAGATCTCCAGCGCCTTCTGCCAGCCCTGCCCCTGCGCGGTGGAGGGGTTCTCGTACTGGACGATCTTGAACGTCTTTCCCGACTCCCCCGACGTACCGCCACCGCCACCGCAGGCGGCGAGACTGGTGGCCGTGAGCGCCGTGACAGCAGCGACGATGCAGGCTCTGCGCGAGATGGAACGCATGACAGGCTCCTTTGAACTGTAGACAGGCGTGACTGATCGACCCGCGGCCGTGGAGGTCGCAGGTGGTGACGTGGTTGATTGGCTCAGCCGGTGCCGGGAGCGGGCGGTGCGACCGACGAGCGTTCGACGACCGGACAGGGCATCAGCCGGTGGGCCGGTGCAGTGTCTTCGGTGTCGCCACGGCTGCGGGCGATCGCCTGTTCGGCTGCCCACTCACCCATGGCGCGATGCGGAAGCTGGATCGTGGTCAGGCTGGGAAGCAGGCTCTCGGCAACGAACTGGTGGTTGTCGAAGCCGACCACCGACAGGTCGCCCGGGACGTCCAGGCCGAGCTGGTCGGCGACCTGGTAGAAGCCCATCGCGATCCGGTCGGAGAAACAGAACACCGCCGTCGGGCGGTCCGGCCGGCGCAACAGCTCCAGAGCCGGCGCGCGTCCGGCCGCGGCAGTCGGATCGGCGGCTTCGACGATCAGGGCCGGGTCGACAGCGACGCCGTACGCTTCCAGCGCCTTCTCGTACCCGGCACGCCGCAACTCGCGGGCGACGAAGATCGAGTCGGCGATGTTGCAGAACGCGATCCGGCGATGACCGGCCGCCAGCAGCCGCTCGGTCGCCGCTTGGGCGCCGCCGACCTCGTCCGGCACGACCCAGTCCGCCGCCGCCTGCGGATCGTTCGGCCGACCGTCCAGGACGACGATCGGCAGCGAGTTCGGCACCAGCGGCAGCTCGACGTCGCGATGGAACTCGGCAGCGATGATCAGGGCCTCGATGTTGCGCTGCAGCAGCGCACGCGTCGCGGGCCCCTCCACCTCCGGGTGCCCGACGGTGTCGATCAACATCAGCAGGTAGTCCTGCTCGGCCGCGGCCAACTGCGCGCCGGCCAGCATCTGACCCGCGAACGGGATCGAGGCCACACCGTCCGACACCAGTCCGATGGTGAGCGACTGCCGCGTCTTCAGCCCTCGCGCGAGGAGGTTCGGCACGTAGCCGAGCTCCGCCGCGACCTCCCGGATCCGGACCGCGACATCGGCGCGGATCCGGCCCCGGGCACGGTCGTTGAGCACCAGCGACACCGCCGACACCGAGACGCCGACCTGCTCGGCGATGTCGCGTAAAGTCACCATCTCAGCCATCCGTCAAACGATTGCCGTCCCTGACAACAGGGAGCCTGCAACCGTCAAACGCGTTGACGCAACCCCGACTTTCGGGTCAGGGGCGGAACGACTCGCTGAGCTCGGTTTTCGGGGTGTTTCCGTGGAGAGCTCGGTAGAACGGGTGGTCCAGGGTCAGGTCGGAGCGGCGTACCGGCTGTCCGGTGATCGCCGAGGCGTAGAGCGCGGTGACGAACTCCATCGTGGCACGCGTGCTGGCCAGGGTGGTGTCGTGGGTCCGGCCGGCCAGGAGGTCGTCGATCAGGCGGCTGATCTGCGCGTCGTGGTTGCTCGGCACATCGTCACCGGCCGACGCGGTCCACGGGTTCTCCCCCACACCGGTCTCGACCGCGTCTGCTTTCCGTACGCCGGGATCGATGCCGAGCGTCGCGGCCTTCGCCGCGTCAGGGGCCGGGTGGAACGTCCAGTCCTGGTCGGAGTAGCCGTAGACGTGGTCCACTTCCAGCGTTCCGCCGGCCGTGTCGATCCGGATCCTGCTCAGCTCCCGCGGCGACAGCAAACTGTTGATCACAGTCCCGACCGCGTCGCTCTCGAAGACCACTGACGCCATCGACACGTCCTCGAACTCGACCGGTCGATCCAGCCGTACGGCGGTGGCGTTGATCGTCCGCCACGGCCCGAGCAGATGCAGCAGCAGGTCGATCTGGTGAATGCCGTGACCCAGCGTCGGCCCGCCACCTTCACCGACCCAGGTGCCGCGCCAGTCCGGGTCGAAGTAACTGAGCGGCCGGAACCACAACGTCTCGCAGACCGCCACCAGCGGACGCCCGAGCGCGCCGCGGCCGAGGAGGTCGGCAGCTCGCAGTGCGCCGGATCCGTGCCGGTGCTGGAAGATCACCCAGACCGAGCCTGCACTCGCCTGCTCGGCCTCCGCGACCGCGTCCATTTCGGCCAGACTCAGGACCGGCGGCTTCTCCAGCAGCACCGACTTGCCGGCGGCAAGGATCTCGATCGCGATCTCGGCATGACTACCGGGCGGCGTCGTCACCGAAACCAGATCAGGGTCCTCCGCCGCCAGCAGCTCCGTCACACTCGCGTACGGCGTCGCGCCGTACTTCCCGGCCAACGTCTGTGCCTTGGCCTCGACGATGTCCGCGACACCGACCAGCGAGGTCCGGCCGGTGTTCGCGTAGGCCTCCGCATGCCGGCGGCTGATGTTGCCACAGCCAACGATCGCGACCTTCACCGTATTTGGCACCGTCACTGCGCGGCTCCGCGGACGGCCGCGTTCTGCTGGGCGGTCAGCGCCAGCCGCATGGTTTCGAACGTGTGCTCCTGCGGCGCGGCCGTGGTGGTCCGGTCCCGGACGTCGCGCAGCACGTCCGAGTAGTAGGTCACCGGAACCTCCGAGCAATCGATGTAGTGCGTGCCGTCCTTGTCCACCAGGAACAGGTGGTTGCCGCCGTCGCGGCCCGCAATGTCGACGTACTTGCGCATCTCGATGTAGCCCTCCGTGCCGAGCACGGTCAGCCGGCCGTCGCCCCAGGTCGGCAAACCGTCCGGGGTGTACCAGTCGACCCGGATGTAGCCCTGGGCGTCGCCGCTGCGCAGCAGGAGCTCGCCGAAGTCCTGCAGACCCGGCTCGTCGGGGTTGGCGAAGTTCCCCACCGCGCTGGTCACCACCTCCGCCGTCCGCGCACCGGTGAACCAGAGGAACTGGTCGATCTGGTGCGAGGCGATATCGGTCAGAATCCCGCCGTACCGCGCCTTGTCGTAGAACCAGTCCGGGCGGCCGCCGCCACCGGCGAGATGCCCGCGGTCCCCGATCCGGTGCGGCCCGACTCCGAGCGTCTGTACGACCGTGCCGATCCGGCCCTCGCGGACCAGCTCACCGGCCTTGAGCACGCAGGGGACCTCGAACCGCTCGGAGAACGTCACCGACCAGAACCGGCCGCTCTGGCCGACCGCCTTCTCGACCTCCTCCAGCTGGTCGAGGGTGATGCACCCGGGCTTGTCGGCCATCACGTCCTTGCCGGCCCGCAACGCCGCAACCGCGATCGGCCCGCGCCGGTCCGGTACGGCGGCAGTCACGATCAGGTCGATCTCGTCCTGCGCGATCAGCTCGTCGGGATCCTCGATCACGGGTACGTCGGGATACCGCTCCCGCATCGTCACCGCGACCGCTGCCGACGGGTCGTCGGTGGCCATCCCGGCGAACGTCCCGCCGGCCGCGATCAGGCCGGCCACCTGACCGAAGATGTGCGCGTGGTCGAGGCCGACGGCAGCGAATCTGATGGGTTGGCTGGAAGTCAAGGTGTTCCTCCGATGTGATCCGGCGGAAAGGGCTTACCGTGAACCATATCGTTGGCGACCGTTGACAACCAGGTCAAGTGGCTTCGGCAGAACGCTCCGCGTCCTCGGCGGCCTGCTTGATGGTGGCCAGCCGTCGATCCCAATCGGCCGCGAGCGCAGACATCCATTGCGCCGTCGCGTTCAGCATCGCGGGGCGCACCGAGTACCGCACCTCACGCCCGATCCGGCTGCCGGAGACGAGCCCGACGGCATCCAGCACCGAGAGATGCTTGACCACCGCCTGTCGCGAGACCGGCAGTCGCTCGGCGAGCGTCGTCGCAGTCGCTTCGCCCTGTACGGCGAGTAGGTCCAGCAGCCGGCGGCGCGTCGGATCGGCCAACGCGGCCAGAACACCGTCGACAGCCTCGGTATCACTACTGGTCACACGGACGACTCTTCCGCGCGCTTCTTCAGTGCGTCCAGTTCCATCGGCCAACCGCCCGAATTGTCCTTCACCGCCTGATCGCGCAGATCCGCGGACCCGGACAGTGCCGCGAAGCCGCTTTCCACGACACTGAGGCGCGTCTGGTCACCTTCGGGCCTGAGCGTGAACTCCACCAGCGTGCTGTTGTCGTCCCGCAGCTCCTGTCCCGGGAACGCACTCGCCCACCGATACGCAAGATACGTCGGCGGATCGACCTTCTCGACCCGCACCGGGAAGTCGCCGTACTCGGGATTCTTCGCCAGCAGCGTCTCGCCTTCCCGTGCCACGGTTCCCGGCAGGGTCGCCTTGTCGGCAACCCAGAAACCCGGTTCCGCGACCAGCGACCACACCCGCTCCAGCGGCGCCGCAATCAGAACTTCCCGCTCGATTCGATCGTTGCTCATCCCACGAACTCCTTACCCTCATCATTGATCTGCAACCCCACGGCTGCAGGTATATCGCGTCGGCGCAACCCGACCCACACAAGACCGGCACTGCCCACCGTCACGGCCACATTCAGGCCGAGGGCGAGATGGATGCCGGTCAACTCCAGCTCTTGGGTGGCCGCGATGGCACTCAGGATCGGGATACCGATCGAGATCGCCACCTGCTGAGTCATCGAGGTCAGCCCGGTGGCCAGACCCTGCTCTTCGTCGGGCAGGCCTGACGTGCCTGTCACCGTGTACGCGACGATCGAGGCCACGTGGCCGAAGAAGCCGATGAACAAGGCAGGGACCAAGATCGCGAGTGCGGCCCGGTTCACGCCGAGGAACATCAGCGGGAAGGTCGCCACGGCCTGCACCAGCATCGCTACCGTCAGAACCTTGCGTACGCCGAAGCGCCCGATCACCCGCCCGGCGATCACACCGGCCGCCACAGCAGCCAAGCCCGGGATCCCGAAGATCAAGCCGGTGGCCAGCGGGGAGAACGCCAGGACGTTCTGCAGGTACAGCGTCATCAGGAAGATCATCCCGGTCTCCATCGCGAAGACCACGAGTCCTGCATAGTTGCCCCACTTCACGGTCGGCCGTCCGAGAATGCGCAACGGAGCCAGGGGCGCGGACGCTCGCAGTTCGATGGCCCAGAAGGCGGCAAGGAGCAGGACTCCGATCACGGCGGCGAGCAAACTCTTCTCGACCACTGCGTAGATCACGGCCAAGAGACCGCCCGACACGGTGACCGCACCAGGCAAGTCGAGTGCAACCCGCTGTGGAACGCGACTCTCGCTGATCACCAACGGCGTACACACCAAGACCAGCACTGCGACCGGAATGTTGATCCAGAACGCCGCCCGCCAACTCAGCAGGCTCACCAGCGTGCCGCCGACCAGTGCCCCGACAGTGAAGCCGCCGGAGAGTAGCGCACCGTTGATACCCAGGGCGCGTTCCCGTACGGCGCCTTCGGCGAACGTGGTGGTGAGAAGAGACATCGCCGCGGGCAGGGCGAGCGCAGTAGCCAGGCCCTGCAGCGCGCGGGCGGTCAACAGCATCTCGGCACTCGTCGCCAGGCCGCCGAGGAACGAGGCGACGGCCAGCACGACCATGCCCGTCATGAACAGTCTGCGGCGTCCGAACAGGTCGGCCACCCGGCCGAACAGCAGCGCGAATCCCGCCGAAGGAAGCATGTAGGCGGCGGTGATCCATGGGAAGTCTGCGACCGCCATGCCGACGCCGGCACCGGTGTCCGGGAGCGCCACGTTCAAGATCGAGAAGTCGACGGACACCATGAATCCCGCCAGCAGAAGGACCGAAAGAACCATCCGTTGCCTGCCACTGAAACGTAGCTGCGGCGGCGCTGCGTCGATAGTCAAGGACTTCTCCTCCGTCGGACGGCATCCGCTCTCAGCACCGAGAGCGGTACGTGCAACCCCAGGATTGCACGTCAGCCGTCCGACGCGCAACTCTACGGTTGCGCCCGCGTTGTCATGAAAGGCCCCAGAAGTGGGTGATGTGGGCCGCCGCGCACAGGTTGACGTCGAGGATGTAGGGGGCGGGGACGCCGCATTGGTCTGGTGCGGTGCCTGGGTCGATGGGTTGGCCGTGGGCCATGCTGGGGATCGACCAGGTTTCGATGACCGGCGTGCCGGTGGCGTCGGTGTACGACTTGTGGGTGGCGCCGTTGACGGTCTCGGTGGAGTCGGCGACCTGGTCCGCGGAGTTCGCGTCGGTCCACTGCTCCATCGACTCGTTGAGGTTGCGGTAGGCAACGGTGTAGTCCGCCGTACCGTGCCAGATCGACACCTTCGGCCGGTGCGTCGCCGTCGCCGCCGCGCGTACCTTGTCACCCCACTGCTGCGGCGTCAGGTCGACCCCCGGGTTCTGGCAACTGAAGGCCTGCACGAGCGACGTCGCGCACCGGTACGGCAGACCGGCCACGATCGCGCCACCGGCGAACACCTCCGGGTACGTCGCCAACATGACAGCCGTCATCGCACCACCCGCCGACAGGCCGGTGACGAACACCCGCCCCGTATCCGAACCAAGGTCGCCGACGGTGCGATCCACCATCTGCTTGATCGACAGCGCCTCACCAGAACCACGCGCCGTGTCCCCCGCCTCGAACCAGTTGAAGCACGCACTCGCGTTGTTGGCCGACTGCTGCTGCGGCAGCACCAGCGCGAAGCCGGCCCGCTGTGCCATCGCGACCCAGCCGGGTTCGTCGTCGTACGCCGAAGCCGACTGAGTACACCCGTGCAACGCCACCACCACCGGCCGACCGGCACCGAGCCCGGGCGGCACGTACCGGAACATCCGCAGATTCCCCGGATTCGAACCGAATCCGGTCACTTCCTCCAGGCTCGCGGCCTCAGCCCGGGACACCGGACTACTCAACAGAGCCGCCAGCAAGACGATCACCGAAACAACAGGACGGAGAGTCATTTCCACACCTCCAGGACGGGTCCTTCCACCGACCGTCCCATCAACCAACCACCCCAGCCATGTCCTCCCACCCCACAATCGGAGCCGCGGCAGTGGGATCGTGGAAGAGCGAAATTTTCGTGGCAAGCGGTTGCTATTGATCGGCCCGGGTTCTCCGGACAAGGTTTCAGGGCCTTCCGCCGGAGATGCCAAGGAGCCTGAAGATGACCGCAGACCTCACGCGACGCCGCCTGCTCCAAGCAGCCGGCGCGACCGTTGCCGCCGGCTACGTCACGTCCGGGGCCGGGACCGCGACAGCCACCCCCGCGCCTGTTCCACCGCTGGTCACCTACCCGATTCCTGCCGGGATCGCGCAGGCGTCCACCTTCGAGGTCAAGGTCCGTACGGCCGCCGGTGCCTGGACCACGGTGCCGACGTACTCGGTCAACCTCAAGCAGATCAACGCGACGACCGGTGCCGGTCAGGTGCTGAAGTCGTCGATGGCGTACTTCGACTTCGCCGATTCGGTCGAGGTCTGGGTCAGGTACACGAAGGGCACCATCGACACCGCCCGGATCCGGCCGCTGTCCCTGGGGATCGAGCCGACCATCGACGACGAGAGCACCCTGCTCTTCACACTCACCGAACCGCGCAAGATCGTGGTCGAGGTGAACGGCGAGATCTTCGACTGCCTGCACCTGCTCGCCCGCCCGATCGAGACCGACGCCCCCTCCCCCGACGACCCGGACGTCATCTACTACGGCCCCGGCGTGCACACCACCGCGACCGGGCAGCTGGAGGTTCCGAGCGGAAAGACTGTCTATCTGGCCGGTGGCGCCGTACTGAAGACCTCGGTGATCTTCAAGAACGTCACGAATGCCGGCTTGACCGGACGCGGTCTCGTCTACAGCACCAACGGCGGCGGCTGCACCATCGTCGGCTCCAAGAACATCCGCGTCGACGGCATCTCGATGCTCGATCTGACGACCGGTTACGCGATCACCGCGGGGATGTCCGAACAGGTCACGATCACCGACTTCGGCTACTTCAGCGCCGGTCAGTGGGGCGACGGGATCGACATCTTCTCGAGTAGCGACGTATTGATCGACAACTCCTTCCTGCGCTGTTCCGACGACTGCATCGCGCTCTACACGCACCGCTGGGACTACTACGGCGACACCCGGAACATCACCGTCTCCAACTCGAGCCTCTGGGCGGACGTCGCGCACCCGATCAACATCGGCACGCACGGCAACACGGCCGATCCCGAGGTGCTGGAGAACATCACGATCAGCAACGTGGACATCCTCGACCATCGCGAACCGCAGAAGTGGTACCAGGGCGCCATCGCGCTCAATCCCGGCGACAGCAACCTCGTCCGGAACGTGCGGATCGAGAACGTGCGGGTGGAGGACTTCCGCTGGGGCCAGTTCCTCCATCTGCGCGTGGCCTACAACAAGTCGTACAACACCTCGGCCGGCCGCGGCATCGAGGGCGTCTACGTCAAGAACCTGACCTACACGGGCAAGAACGCGGAGACCGCGATGATGCTCGGGTACGACGAGGCGCGCGGCATCAAGGACGTGACGTTCCAGAACCTCGTGGTGAACGGCACCGTGATGGCCTCGACCATGCGCAAGCCCGGGTGGTTCACAGTCGCCGACATGGTCAACATGCACGTCAACGAGCACGTGACCAACCTGCGCTGGCTGGACGCGGCCACGGCCCCGACCACAACGCCTCCGACGATCACGACCGCCGATATCGGCAACCTCACCGCGGGCGTAGCGGTTGTCCTCACGATCAGCGCGACCGGCTTCCCCACCGGCTTCGACGCCCAGAATCTGCCCGCCGGACTCACCGTCGACAAGACCACCGGCGTCATCACCGGCGCCCCGACCAGCACCGGCACGTACAACACGAACCTGAGCGTCACCAACGTCGCCGGGACCACCACCAAGAGCCTCATCCTGACCGTGCGCTGAACGCCGGCGTACACACCACCGCCCCGAAGGAGAAGGACATGCACGAGAAGGAGATCGATCGACGTACCATTCTGAAAGCCGCCGGAGGTGCGGCCGCTGCGGGAGTAGCGGCCGTGGCCGGCGTCACCGCACTCGACCGTCCCGCAGACGCCGCACCGGCCACCTTCACCCACCCCGGAGCGCTGCACAACTGGGGCGACCTCAATCGGGCCAAGGTCCGGGTTGCGGCGGGCGACGACCCGTGGCTGTCCGGCTGGAACCGCCTGACCGCCAACTCGCATGCGCAGTCCACCTGGACACCGAGGCCGCAGG
This sequence comes from Kribbella sp. VKM Ac-2569, assembly GCF_004216905.1. Taxonomy (GTDB): domain Bacteria; phylum Actinomycetota; class Actinomycetes; order Propionibacteriales; family Kribbellaceae; genus Kribbella. Next base: position 59,483 of record NZ_SGXJ01000007.1, on the reverse strand, counting down.
CAACGATCATCCGCGGCGGCACCGGCGAGAACTACACCATCCTCTACAACGACATCCATGCCGCCTACCAGAACGCCCTGCGCTGGTGGGTCCAGGGATCCACGGCGAACGGCGACTGCGCCCGCAACATCCTCAACGCGTGGTCATCGACCCTGACCACGGTCACCGGCAACGCAGACCGGTTCCTGGCGGCCGGCATCTACGGGTACCAGTTCGCGAATGTCGCTGAGCTCATGCGCGGTTACCCGGGCTTCGACCTGCCGCGGTTCAAGACCATGATGCTCAACGTCTTCTACCCGCTGAACAACTCGTTCCTGACCAACCACAACGACGCCTGTATCACGAACTACTGGGCGAACTGGGATCTGTGCACCATGAACTCGATCCTTGCCATCGGCATCCTCTGCGACGACGCGGCGAAGTACGACCAGGCGGTCAACTACTTCAAGACCGGCGCCGGCAACGGCTCGATCAAGCACGCCGTGCCGTTCGTGTACGACGACCAGGGCCTCGCGCAATGGCAGGAGTCGGGACGCGACCAGGGCCACACCATGATGGGGATGGGCCAGATGGGGGCGTTCTGCGAGATGGCCTGGAACCAGGGTGACGACCTGTACGGATACGACAACAACCGCTTCCTGAAGGCAGCGCAGTACGTCGCGAAGTACAACCTCGGCCAGGACGTACCGTTCACGAAGTACACCTGGGGCACCGGCCAGAACTGTGCCTATCAGGAACACACCGTCATCTCGAGCGCGAGCCGCGGCCAGATTCGGCCGGTGTGGGAGATCCTGCACTTCCACTACACCAGGCGTAAGTACCTCTCGGTGCCGTACATCTCGGCCATGGCCGCCCAGGTCCGCCCTGAGGGCGGAGGCGGCGACTACGGCTCGACGAGCGGCGGCTTCGACCAGACCGGTTTCGGCACGCTGGCCTACGCCAAGTAGACGTCGTCGAAGACGGCGGTGCTGAGCGCGAACGGTGCGCCGGAGACAACGGCCAGACCTACGTAGTACGGCGCGGAGCCGAAGGTCTCGATCAGTCCCGGCGCACCGATCTGCGTCCAGCTCTCGCCGTCGGTGGAAACCTCCGCGGAGAAGGTGTTTCCGGTACGCCGGATGCGCAACCAGCCGGGCGCACCGGTACCGGTCGTGGTCACGAGGCCTGTCGCCACGCGCAGTCGCTGAACGAACTGTGGCGTGCCGCCGGCGAGCACCACTCCCGACAGCTGGTCGAACGGTGACAGCGACTTGGTCATCAGCAGGCCCACCCTGCCGGCATCGCCCCGACTCACGACCCGCGCCGTGAATGTCGCGTCACCGGTCACCGCCTGGTAGACGTACTGAGCCGTCATGCCCTGCCCGATCACGTTCAGGTCCGAGCCGGCGCCTCGAACTGTGAACTGACCGTCGTAGCTGGTGATCCCCGGTGTCCGGATCGCTACGGCGCTGAAGCTCCCGAGTTGCCGCTCGTCCAGCACGTAGTCGCCGATATCGGCGTACTGCCATGGCGCCGGCGGAGGTGCGCCAACAGTGAGCGTGACCTCCGCGGAGCCGGTACCGGCGGCATTGCGCGCGGAGACACCCAGCTTCGCCGTCCCGGCCCTGCGCGGCCTGCCGCTGACGACACCGGTCTTCCGGTCCAGGGACAGACCGTCCGGCAGGCCTGTCACTGCGAAGCTGATCGGATCGTTGCCAGCGGCAATCCGGAAGCGGAACTCCGCGCCGGTGTTCGCGAACGCGGATCCGGCGCTCGTAATCGACGGCACGGCCGGCCTCGGCATTGTCACCGTCAGACTCGACGAGTCGGGCCCGGTGCCGCCGGCATTCGTCTTCGCAACCACGTAGTCGTAGCTCTCGCCCGGCACCGCCGTGACGTCCCGGTAGCGCGCCTCCACGCCGAACCCGATCGGCGCCACGCCCGAGGCGATCGCCCGGTACGGTCCACCGGCGTGCCGGCGTTTGACGGTGTACGTCGCGGCTACGTCCGGGTCGGACCACGCCAGCTCGATCGCACTGCCGGCGCTGCCGGCCCGCAGTTCACCCAGCGGTGCGGACGGGATCTCGCCCGACCAGTCCTGAACGGTCACGTTGTCGAAGGCTGCTGTGGTGGACTCGGCGTACGGCGCGTCGACGCCGATCCCCGCGCAGACCGCAAGGCCCGCATAGACGTCGCGGCCGAGGTTGATCCGGGACCTGCCGACCTCGGTCCAGGTGCTGCCGTCCGGCGAGATGAGCCCGGTCAGGACGTCTCCGCTACGGACGAGCCTGACCCAGTACGGGCGCCGCAGCCGGTAGCCGTCGCTCGCCGCTTCGACGTACGGCGGCGGCAACGGGGTCGCGGACGTCGGGAGGGCTCCGAGATCGGAGATCGGAAAGCCCGCGTTGACGGTGATGCAGTGCTGTTGGGTCGGCGGTACGACGGTGCTGCCCGTCGCGACCGTGGAGCCCCCGCCGACGGGCCGAACCGTCCACACACCGCTCCAGGTGTGCAACGGCAGCCCCTTGATCAGCATCGAGGCATGCGCCGAGGACGCCGACAGGCTCTGCCGCATCATCACGCCGACGGTCGCGTACTGCGAACTCACCGGGTGAACCACCCGCGCCGTGAGGACCCCGTCACCACGCAACGGCAGGTAGACGAGCCGGAAGCTGTCTTGCTCGCCACCGATGTCCGAGCCGCCGGCTTCGACGGTGAACCTTTCCCCGTCGAAGCCTGTACCGCCCGGAACCACCACCTGGCCGATTTCCTCGCTCAGCCAAGGATCCGGGCATGCGGTCGTCACGGGCAATGACTCACTGCTCGACCCGGCTGGGTTCTCTGCCCGAACCTTGTAGGAGTACGTCGTCTGTCCGCGGGCGGAGGCATCGCTCCAGGTCGTCGACTGGATGCCTTCGGCCACGACCGCGTAGTCACCCGCGCGGCCGGTCGCTCTGCTGATCGTGTAGCTGCTCGCGGACTCGCCGCTGCGCGGCTCGACCGACTCCGCCCAGGTCAGCACGACGCCGGCGTCGGAACTCCGCGCCGTCAGGCCGCTCGGAGCGCCGGGTGCCGCCTCAGGAGCAGATCTGGAGACGACCGGACGGGCCTGGGTGAAGGTGCCCCACGCGGGATGGTCGTCGCTGTTCCCCTCGACGAACCGCGTGCCGCCGGCGCCGCGGAACACCACCCGTTCGACGTTCGGCGCAGACAGCCCACGCCGACTGACGTAGTGGGCGTAGGCAAGTTCGTAGATCGGCTGGAAGGCACCGCGGTTGATCGTCGAGATCGCCGTCTTGATGTACTTCCCGGTCCTGTCGAGGTCGGACATGAACGGCACGGTGTCGTCGCCCAGGTTGTAGCGAGCGGTGTACTCGAACCCGCTCAGGATCCTGTTGTCCAACCTGCCGAACAGGTCGACGCCCTGGTTCCAGGCCACGGCTGCACAGTTGGCCAGAAGCCCCAACGCCAACTGCGCGTAGGACTGCGATCGGCCACTCTCCTGACCCTGCCCGGTCGCCGACACGACAATGTGCTCGATCCGGCCGTTACCCGCCCCCGCCACGGCGTACCGCACCGCGTTCTCGAACATCACCCGGTCGTCGCAGAACACCGCGATCGCCAGAACCGCCTGCACAGCGGCGAGATCCCAGTTGCCGTTGGCAAACAACGCATAACCCGAAACCGCCGGATACCAGACCTTACGGAACGACTCCTCGCACCGCCGGACAGCCTCCGCCGTCCAGCCGCCGTATCCGCTGTAACGCAGAATCTCCGCAGCGTTGACGAATTTGAACACCTGCAGACCGACCCCGAGCTGACCATCCGCACCGGTAATCGCGGTCAGGCTGGCCGACCAGGCATCGAGGATGTCGCGCGCCTTGTCGGCGTACCGCACATCACCAGTGGCCGACCACATCAAAGCGTTCTGGTAGGCGGCGCCCGAGTCGCTGACCGCCTCGTTCATGAAGTTCGCCGGGCCGCGACCCCACGACGTGATCTGGCCGACGTTGCGGATCACATAGTCGTACGACGACCTGTTGTGCGCCGCCATCGCCAGGAAACCGTCGTACGCCGGACTCACCTGGTCAGCCACAGCTTGCCGCATCCGCTCCAGGTCGTCCGCATCGTGCAACAACCCCGGATGCCTGAACGATGCCGGTGCCGTGGCGCCGGCGGGTGCTGCGATCGACGTGGCCGGAGAGCCGAGCTGAGCCGCGAGCATCGAACCGCCGGAGGCGATCAGCAACGTCCGGCGGCTTACGGTCGACAACGAATTCACATCGGGTTCCGGCATCTGCGCTTCTCCTCTGAACCGCTGCTTGAGCGGCCAAGCTAATGAGCGGCAGCCACAACCGGTCAACGGCTCGCGGGCGTCCAGCCCGCTCTGAAACTTTCGCAGGGCTCGGGTTACTGGCGGTTGACCCAGGCGAGGACATCGTCGAGGGCTCCGATGACGGTCAGCTTCTTCAGCGGAAAGGCTGCGATGAGGTCGCCGACATGCGTGGCTTGCTCGCAAGCGCGGACGAACGGGTCGGTACGGGGCTGGTACAACTCGCCGTCACCTCTGACGAATTGCCCCCACAGAGCCAGCTGTCCAACCTCGCGTCGAGAGTCGGCCTCGACCGCTCCTGCCAGGAAGCGCGGCGGGAACAGTGCCCGATATCCTGGAACGTGGTACAGCCACGAGCCGCCACGGAGCCGATCGGCACGCGGCGCAGCCCTGCAGGCAGCATCCAAGGCACTGGCCAACTCCGCACGACGGGCTGCACGTCGGCCGGAACCTAGGGCGCCAGGCCCCTCGCGGTTCGCGAAATGCAGCCGGATCTGCCGGCCCTCGTCTTCGACCTCGTACCAGAAGCACCCGTGCTGCGCAGCACCCAATGTCGCTCGGAGGGCAAGCCATGATCGGTGTGCTACCGCGGCCGGATCACCGTTGTGGACCGCTTCATCTATCGCGTGCCATCCATCGGAGTTCACCAGCGCTGCCGTGCTGGTCCAGTCATGCCATGCAGTGAGTCGATCAACGTCCGCAAGCTCGACGACACGCTCGACCCAGAAGGCTTGCAGATCAAAGAAGGCCTTCTTGAAGTGCAGCCCACGTGTAGTCACTCTGATCAGAGTCCTGCGGACCGCCCCACCACACAAGCAGTTTTGGCCTCGGGCAGTGAGGCAAGCCAGCTGTCGACCAGGTCGACGAACTGGCGTGGACGCTCGTGGTGGAGGAAGTGGCCGCACCCGTTCCAGAGGACGACTCGTGAGCCGTAGGGCAGAGTCAGGCCGATGTCCCAGGCAGCCATCGCGGAGGTCGGGCGGATGCACAGGAGTGGTTGGGTCAAGCCGGCCAGTCGAGCGGCAGCGGCCGGGCGTGCGCCGAACGCATCTGGGTCCGTGTACATCCCCGCGTAGCTTTCGGCGAGCACGTGCCCCGGTGTCGCGAGCAACTGGTCACGGACGGCGCCGGCAGGCAATCCGAGTTGGCGGACAGCCGCGTCCGGTCCGTCGTTCCGGAGCGCGGCCAGACGCTGCTCGAAGGTGGCTGCCTCGGCCTCGTCCGCGCCGTACGCCGGATCGATGACCACGACCGCCGCGACCAGGTCAGGACGTTCCAGTGCGAGCTCCGCGACGATCTGCCCGCCCATCGAATGCCCGACCGCCACGACAGGACCGAGTTCCAGCCGTTCGACGAGCACCGCGAGATCTGCCGCGTAGTCCGCCGGCCGATACCCGTGCCGAAGTACCGGCGAACGCCCATGTCCGCGGAGATCGACCGTGATCACCCGATGCCTCTCGAAGGTCAGGCCGCTCCACGCGCGGCTGTCACCGCCCCAGCCATGGACGAACAGCAGCGGATCACCCGTACCGGTTTCATTCAGCCAGATCGGCACCCCGCGGGCTTCGACATTCGCCGCCATGAATGGCAGCATAGTTAACGTTTTCTACACGAAGTCAGGGCAAGGCCCGGACAGAAATTTTCGACGGACAAAGGGGTTGGCGCGTGGCCGGAGTGAGCCTCGGGAGCCGTCCGACGGTGAAGGACGTCGCGGCGGCCGCGGGCGTGAGCGCCACGACGGTGTCGCGGGTGCTCGCCGGGAACTACCCGGTCAGCGCCTCGACCCGGAAACGTGTGCTCCGAGCCGTGCAGGACCTCGACTTCGTGATCAACGCACAGGCCCGTGCCCTGGTCGGCGGCTCGACCCGGACCGTCGCGTTCATCGTCCGCGACCTGGTCGGTCCGCTGTTCGCCTACATCGGGCAAGGCGTCGAGCAGCAGGCCACCGCCGAAGGCCGGGTGTGTCTGGTCTGCACCCATCACGGCGATGCCGATCGCGAACTCGAACTCATCGAACTGATGCGCGAGCAACAGGCCGAGGCAGTGGTGCTGGTCGGCGGCGGCCTGCGTACGCCGGAACACCTCGAGCGGATGGCACAGATCGCCCGCTCCCTCGAGCGGGTCGGCTCGCGCCTCGTGCTGTGCGGCCGCCCGCCGATCGGCCCGGACGCACCGGCTACGGTCGTCGAGTACGACAACGAGGGCGGCGCGTTCGCGGTGACGAACTACCTGCTCTCGCTCGGCCATCGCCGGATCGCGTTCGTCGGCGCCGCCGAGCCGGACCACACCACGACCAGCGCACGCTTCGACGGCTTCACCCGCGCCCACGCGGCGCACGGCCTGACCGTCGATCCCGGCCTCGTTGCCGGCGGCACCTTCGATCGCGAGTCCGGCTACCGCCAGACCAAGGCCCTGCTGACCCGCGACACCGGCATGACCGCCGTCGTCGGCATCACGGACATCGTCGCAAGCGGTGTCCTCGCCGCGCTCCACGAGGCCGGGCTTCGGATTCCTGAGGACATCTCCGTCGCCGGGTACGACGACATTCCGCAGAGCGCCGATCTCAATCCGCCGTTGACCACGGTCCACATCCCGCACGAGGAGCTCGGGCGTTCCGCCGTACGGCTCGCGCTGCATCGGGACGACTACGCGCAGGATCAGCACCTGATGCTCGGGACGCACGTGGTGATCAGGAAGTCGACCGCCCCGCCCAGTGTCCCGTCGGCGCTGACGGGACACTAAGGAGCGCTAGGAGAACCATGGCCAACAGCAGTGCGCCGGGGTCCGGCAGGCGCAAGTCCTCGAGCTCACCCACCCTGGCCGACGTCGCCGCGCACGCCGGGGTGTCGCCTGCGACAGTCTCCCGCGTCCTGGCCGGCAACTACCCGGTCTCCCGATCGGCGAACCAGCGCGTCCAGCGATCGATCCGCGAGCTCAACTACTCCGCGAACACCCACGCCAGGGCCTTGGCCGGAGTCCAGACGAAGACGATCGCCTTCATCCTGGCCGACGTACGCGGCCAGTCGTTCGCGGACGCGGCACACGGTGTCGAGCAAGAGGCGTCGCGGCGTGGATGGCTGAGCCTGATCGGCACCACCCAAGGCGACTCGGAGCGCGAGCTCGCCCTGGTGCGGCTGATGCGTGAGCAGCGCGCCGGCGCTGTGATCCTGATCGGTGGTGTCACCAACGAAGCAGTCGACTATCGCGCGAAGATGACCGACCTCGCCCGCTCACTTCACTCCGCCGGATCCCTGCTGGTGTTGTGTGGACGACCTCCGCTGGGCGACGACGTACCCTCCGCCGTGATCGAGTACGACAACGAGCAAGGCGCCTACGCGATGACCAGCCACCTGTTGTCGCAGGGGCATCGCCGAACCCTCTTCATCGCCGGTCCCGAGCGTCAGAGCACCAGCATGCAGCGGTTGGCCGGACATCGACGGGCCCTCCACGACTTCGGCGTACCGGACGCTCCGGAGCTCGTCGAGCACGGGGTCTTCACCCGGGCCTCTGGCTATCAGCTGACGAAGAACCGGCTGGCCGCCGGACAGGACTTCACCGCGGTCTTCGCGGCCACCGACGTCGTAGCCGCGGGCGTGTACGCCGCTGCCGCCGAGTTCGACCTGAGAGTCCCCGAGGACCTCTCGGTGGTCGGCTACGACGATGTCGAACTGGCCCAGGACCTCCGCCCCAGACTCACCTCGGTCCACGTCCCCTACGAGGAACTCGGCCGAGCGGCCGCGAACATCGCACTCGACTCCCAGCACCAACAACCCAACTGGACCGGAGCCCACCGCCTCTTCACCACCCACGTAGTAGTCCGCAACTCAGTCACCCGACGCGACTAGCCACGACATTCCAAATGGAGAACCCCAACGCGAGGGGTTGGCCGGCTCTTGTGACTGGGGTGGGGGCGGTGTGTGCATTTTGGACAGGAGATGTCGGGTGGCTGGGTAGTGCACCTGAGCGTGATCGTGGTCGTGCGTACGGTGTCTCGCCGGTGCACTACCTGTCGAGCTTGCACACCGGCACCTCCGCCACCTTCGCTCGAGGAGCCGCCGGTTCGATCGGCTCAACTCACCCACACATGCGTCACGAGAGCTGGTTATCCCTTCGCGTTCAGGGTTCTCCCCTCGCGTATCAGTAGAGGACCCCCAAGGCGCGGGGATAACCCGTCGTCTGCTCGAGGGGTGGTTGGCCCGTGGGCGGGAGGTTTTCGGTGACAATTCGTCGGCTAGTGGCAGATGGTTCCGGAAAGGGCGGTGGCGGTGGGAGGCTGGGGTCAGCCGGCGGCCATGGAGTGGGGGTATGGCGGCGTACCTTCGAGGATGGCTGTCAGCACTTCCGAGGCCGATAGGGCGGGATCGAGTGCGATGCAGGGGATGTCGTAGGCGGCGAGGTAGGCCTGTTGGGTGTCGGTGAACTCGACGTCGAGGCCGATTACGCCGCGGGTGCCGCGGGCGAAGAGGCGTTCCAGCCAGAGCCGGGGTACTGGCTCTCGCCCGTTCACTGTCGTGACGACGAGAGCCAGCCCAGGCACCCGGGCAGCGTCGGCAAGGCCGGCCAGTACGTCACCGGCCCAGCCGCTGCTCTGACTGGCGACGACCACGTCGACCAGCTCGGACTCCTCCCGACGGTTGCCAGCGGCATCGGAATCCAGTGGATACCCGGCGCGACGCAGTACCTCTCGTACCCGGGTCCTGGTGGCCGGGGCGACATCCGGGTAGGCGCGCAAGACCTTCGAGACGGTCGAGATCGACACGCCGGCCTCGCGCGCGACCACCGCCAGCTTCCTCCGTGGGGCGGACATCGAGGACGGCCTCACTGGCCCTTGAGATACGCGTTCGCCTGCTTCTCCATCTCTGCCTGCAGCTCGGCGAGACCGGCTTTGTCCACCGCCTTCTTGAGGTTGTCGAGACCCTTGTCGACGTCGACCGCACCGATCCACAACGGATTGCCGTACTGCGTCATCGCCGCGTTGACCTGGCTGTCCTGACGTTTCACCGGTGTCACGTCCGGCACGAACGACGCGTACGGGTCCAGCGTGAAGTTGTCGTACTTCTGTGCCCAGTCGAACCACGCCTCCTCGGTCGGCGTGATGTCCTTGATCTTGAGCTCGAGCTTCTGCCGCCAGCACAGCGCGAACCCGGGGAAGCTGTACTGCGACAACTGCTGGAACTTGTCCGCGCCCACCGGCTTCCAGTCCGTGCCCTCGACCCCGTAGCTGAGCAGGTCGTGGTTCTCCTTGATCGAGACCCAGTCCTCCAGCTGCATCGCCCGCTCGTTGCTGCGGCCCTTGACGTTCAGTACGACGAAGTTGTCGGCCTGGAACGTCTGGTTCGGCTTGGCGTCCTTGCCGCCACGCAGCGGTACGACGTTCGCGATCTGCGCGGTCGGAACGGCCTTGCGCAGCGGCGTGAGCGACTGCGACGACAGCCCGTCCGTCATCGCCCACCGGGTCGCGATGCGGCCGGACTCGAACTGGGACTTGATCGTGCTCGAGTCCACGTTCAGCGCGTCCTTGTTGATGATGCCGTCCAGGTAGTACTTGCGGATCTTGCGCAGCGCGTCGACGACGCCCGGAACCTCCCAGAACGGGATCGGCTTCGCGGACGCGGTGCTCTTCCCGTCCTGCGCCAGGTAGAACGGGAGCGAGCCGCCGCTGAAGAACTGCACGCTGACGTGTGGATTCTCCCAGTCGTGCTGATTCAGCCAGCCGACCGGTGCGAAGGCCGCCAGGAGTTTCGGCATGTTGGACGAGATGCCGATCGGAGTGAGCTTCTCCTTCTGCTTGACGTCGTACCAGAACTTCTCCAACTGGTCGAACGTCGAGATCTCACCGATACCGAGCTTGTCGGCCAGGTCCTGGCGGACGGTGAAGTGGTGGAACCGTGCGGCGGAGTTCACCTGCGGGATCCCGTACAGCTTGCCGGACCACTTGTTCTGCTCGAGCAGTTGCGGGTCCAGGGTCTTGCTCAGGTTCGGGTACTTGCTGATCAGGCCGTCGACGGGGACCAGCGACTTGCCGGCGACGAGCTGGATCATGTTCAGCCAGCGAGCTTGCAGCGCGGTGTCGAAGTTCTCGCCGGCCGTGAACTTGAGCAGCGACTGCTGCTGGTAGTTGGACCACGCGACGAACTGGGGCGCGATGGAGAAGCCCAGGTCCTTCTTGAGCTTCTCGTTGACCTTGGCAAGGATCGCGTCCCAGCCGGTCGGTGTGTCACCGGGCAGCAGCAGGGCGAGGGTGTCTGCGGCCTTGCCGGAGCTCGGTGACGACGAGTCTCCGCAGCCGCTCAGTCCGAGCATGGCTGCGAGGGACAGGCCGCCGCCGGCGGCCAAGAAGCCGCGCCTGCTGAGGCCGGCGGGAGATGTGGCGGGCACAATGCCTCCAGAAGTTGTGGTGGGAGACCGTCAGCCTTTGGTGGCTCCCAAGGTGATGCCTTTGACGAAGTAGCGCTGCGCGAACGGGTACGCGAGCAGGATCGGGCCGATGGTGACGACCGTGAGGGCGAGCCGGAGCTGGTAGACCGGCGTCGACTGAGCTGCTGCTGTCGGCAGCATCTGCGAGAACGAGACGTTCGAGATCAGGTTCTGCAACAGCAGCGGTAGCGGGTACTTGTGGACGTCCGAGATGAACAGCAGTGCGGTGAACCACTCGTTCCAGTAGTGGACCGCGTAGAACAGGCCGACGACGGCCAGGATCGGCTTGGACAACGGCAGTCCGATCCGGAAGAAGATCTGCATCTCCCCCGCGCCGTCGACCCGGGCCGAGTCGAGGATCTCCTCCGGCAGCTGGCGGAACGCCGAGACCTGGATGAAGACCAGGAAAGGTGCCACCAGCAACGGAAGGATCACCGCGAGGTAGCTGTTCTGCAGCTTGAGGTACTGCGTGACCAGCAGGTACAGCGGGACGAGACCCCCGGCGAACAGCATCGGGATGTAGGCGAAGATCGCCAACGGCCGGCTGACGTAAGGCAGTCGCCGCGCGATCACCCAGCTCAGCCCGGACGTGATGCTCAGCGCGAGCACCGTCCCGGCAACAGTGATGACGATGCTGGCGACGTACGCGCTGACCAGCGTCGGCCCGGTGAAGATCAGTTTGTACGCCGCTGTTGAGAACGGTTGCGGGATGAAGCTGTATCCCTTGCCTGCCAGGGTCTGCTCGTCGGTGAACGAGCCGGACAGGATCACCCAGAACGGAATCAGGCAGACCAGCATGAACAACGCGACGCCGATGACGCTGACGACGGTGAACGGTTCCCAGCCACCGGAGCGCCGCTTGGCCGCTGTCCGGCCGGCGGCTTTGGCCAGGCTCGAGGTCATGGTCGTCACAGCAGACTCGTCTCCTTCGAGTACCGGCGCTGGATCAGCACCGCGGTCGACACCAGAACGAAACCGACCACCGACTGGAACAGGCCGATCGCCGCGGTGGTGCCGAAGTCACCGATCTGGCGCAGGGAGCGGAACACGTAGGTGTCGATCACGTCGGTCGTCGGGAAGAGCGTGCCGTTGTCGCCGACGATCGCGTAGATCGTGCCGAAGTCTCCGTAGAAGATCCGGCCGACACCGAGCACCAGCAGGACCGCGGCCGTCGGCTTCAGCAGCGGCAGGGTGATCCGGAGCGCCATCTGCGCCCGGCTCGCGCCGTCGATCTGGCCGGCCTCGTAGACGTCTTCCGGGATCGAGGTGATCGCGGCCAGGAAGATGACGCTCATGTAGCCGCCCATCTGCCAGACCTTGACGAAGGTCAGGATCCACGGCCACGGTCCCGGCTCCGTGTACCAGCTGACCGTCGGCAGCCCGAAGCCGGCCAGCGCGTCGTTGACGACGCCCCCGGATCCCGCCGGCCCGGACAGCAGGACCTGCAGCATGATCGCGATGACGACCGGCGAGACGAAGTACGGGAAGAAGATCGTCGACTGCGCCGCCCGCTTGAAGAACCGGCCGCGGATCTCGTTCAGCATGATCGCCAGCGTCACGCCGGCGGCGAGCGTCGCGGCGAGGAACAGCACGTTCAGCACGATGGTGTTGACCAGGATCCGCTGCGCGTCACCGGAGGCAAAGAAGTAGCGGAAGTTGTCCAGGCCGTTCCACGGGCTGCCGAAGATGCCCTCGCTGATGTCGAACTCCTTGAACGCCACCACCAGGCCGGCCATCGGCGCGTAGCTGAACACCAGGAAGAACGCGACCGCGGGGACCGCCAGCAATCCCAGCCACAGGCTGGAGCGCACGGGGGTTCGAGTAGTCATGGGAGCGGCTCCTTCACCAGGATCTAGAAAGCGCTTTCCATCTGCCGAGAAGGTAGCGCTGGCTTTCAGACGTGTCAAGGCGTGGCAATCGTTGCCTTTTGCGATCAGGCGCCGCGATCCAGGTCGGCAACGCCGACCCCGAAGCGGAGCGGCTCACCGGCCACCAAGCGCCCCAGTTCGTCCGCGACGCACAGGCCGAGACGTGCGAGTTCGTTGCCGTGCGAGCCGGCGATGTGCGGCGTGACGAACGCGTTCGGAAGCTGGAACAGGGGCGATCCGGACGGCAGCGGTTCGGGCTCCGTGACGTCGAGCACCGCCGTGATTCGCCCGGAGACCAGCTCAGCGGTCAACGCGCCGGTGTCGATCAGTTGCCCGCGCGCCGTGTTGATCAGCGTCGCACCGTCCCGCAGCAGAGCGAGCTCCGATCGCCCCAGCAAATGATGGGTCTCCGCGGTCAACGGGGCGTGCACGCTGACGATGTCGCTCGTGCTCAGCAGCGTCCCGAGGTCGACGGTCGGTACGTCGAGATTCCCGGCGTACGGGTCGTACACCTGGACCCGGAACCCGAACGGGCGCAGCAGATCCAGCACCTGCCGGCCGATGCGCGAGGCGCCGATCAGTCCGACGGTACGGCCGTTGTTCCCGACGTCCGGGTGGATGTAGCCGAGCTCGAACGACTGCTCGCGGCGATAGCGCTCCCGCAGGTCGAAGGCGCCTTTGCCGGCCAGCAGGATCGTGCCCAGCGTGAATTCCGCGACCGGTACGCCGTTGGCCGCTGCCGCTGACGAGACGACGATGCCGCGCTCCCAGACCTCGCGGCTCAGGTGGCCCTTCACGCTCCCCGCGGCGTGCAGCACCGCGCGCAACTTCGGGGCAGCCTCCAGGATCTGGCGGTCGACGACCGGGCATCCCCACCCCGTGATCAGAACTTCCGCCTCGGCCAGGCGATCCACGACGCGCGGATCGTCGAACCGGTCGACGGGATCGGCCGGATCGACGAGCGCGAACTGCTCCAGTCGCCGGCGGACATCCGCCGGGAACAGCTGCGGCCAGTGCTCGGGGGACATGGCGACGAGCGCCGGCAGTTTTTCGGGTGCAGGAGGCATGCCGTCAGGCTGGCATAGAAAACGTTAACTATCAGGGGACCAAAATTTTCGGAGGCTGCCACCCGCTGGCGGCCACCGAGGCGCGATGCGAGGCTCCGACCGCTCCCCCGCCTTCCATAAGCACAGGCGGGCCGTCACAACACTGGAGAGCGTCCGATGCCTGTCCTGAAACTGACCGCACTGGCCACGGCCCTGACCGCGCTCCTAGCAGCCGTCGGAGTCGTACCGGTGGCCGCCACACCCTCGGCGGCCACCGCGCTGCCAACGCTCACCCCGGTCACCTCGAGCGCTGGCTTCGTCCATCCAGGACTGGCCGTGAGCGCGTCGTCCCTCGAACTCGCCCGCACGCAGACCCGGGCCGGCGTCGAGCCGTGGGCGTCGTACTACGCCGCGATGAGCGCAACGACGTACGCCTCCCGGACCTTCAGCTCCAAGAACCAGGGCACCGTCGTCGACCGGCCGGCCAGCAATGCTTTCAATTCCCAGGGCATCCAGGCGAGGTTCATCGACGACGCGTTCCGCGCCTACACCCAGTCGATCCTGTACTTCATCACCGGTGACCCGGTCTACCGCGAGAACAGCCTCAAGCTGATCCGGATCTGGGCCCACATGGATCCCGCCGGCTACGTCTACTACCCCGACGCGCACATCCACAGCGGAGCGCCGCTGATGCGGATGCTCGCGGCCGCCGAGATCGTGCGCTACTCGACCGTCACGGCACCGGCCGCCGACGGCTACGACCTCGGATGGAACGACACAGACACCGCAGATCTCACCGGCAGCCTGATCGTGCCGCTCACGCAGACCTTCCTCTACCGCAACCGCAACTTCATGAATCAGCACAGCTACTCGCTCATCGGCGCGATCGCGGGCTACGTCTTCACCGACAACCTCCCGCGCTACCGCGAGGCGGTCGAGTGGTTCTCGGTGAACTCGACCAACCCTGACGACGACACCAACGGCGCGCTCAGCAAGGTGATGCCGGTGATCGCGAAGAACGATCCGAGGAACCCGTACGACAAGACGTTCGTCCAGTTGCAGGAGATGGGACGCGACCAGGCCCACGCCTGGGACGACGTCACGATGCTGACCCAGCTCGCCCGCGTCATCGACATCCAGGGAACCAAGCTGGACCCGGTCCGCGGCACCGTGTCGACGCGGCGGGACGCGGTCTCGGTCTACGCGTTCGGCGGCGACCGGCTACTGCGTGGCTCCGAACAGTTCTTCGCGTTCATGATGGGCAAGACGATCCCGTGGATCGACACCACCCAGCGCGGCGGCGTGCTGTCCCAGGCGTACCGCGGCCGGATCTTCGACCCGACCAACGAGCTCTACACCATCTACAAGCAGAGGCTCGGCTCGGACATCACCAAGATCGCCCCGAGCATCACCGAGCTGGCCACGACCCAGGACGCCGGCGCGCAGTTCTACTGGGGTACGGCGCCGTACAACTTCTGGAACAGCAACCCGGACTTCAACCCGGATTCCTGGCTGTCCTTCCCCGCCTCCGTCGCCGGATCGGCGCCCCCGGTCCAACGCGACGCCCTCGTGCAGGCGGAGACGAGAACCACTCCCCTCACTCCTGGTACGTCGGTGGGCAGCGGGTTCGTCCGGATGCGGGCTCGGTCCGCTGGTACGACGATCGCCGTACGGACGTTGCTGTACGACAACCGCAACGGCTACAGCCCGGTCGGCGTACTGATCCGCACGAACGGTTCGGCGACCTTGCAGATCAGGAAGCAGCAAGGGCTCGCGCCGTACTACACGCTCACGCTTCCGAACACGCACGGCGCCTGGCGGTACGTCACCTACGACATGGACACGAGCAAACTCCGTGGCAGTGCCGGCGGCGAGTCCCTCGCCTACTACACAATCGTCGGATCGCCCGAGGTCGCGGTCGACATCGACGCGATCAACCTCCAGGCGAAGACCCAGCTCACGCCTCCACAGTTCGCGCAGGGCTCGGACGTGAGACTGCTCGCGATTGCCGGCGAGCCTTTGTCCACAAAGCTCTCGGCAGCCGATGCAGTCTCCTACAGCTCGGGAGCCAACTTTCCGGCAGGCGCATCGCTCGACCAGGGAACGGGCGTGCTGACCTGGACGCCGACCGCAAGCCAGGTCGGTGACCACAACACCTTCGTCGTCGCATCCGACCCGGTTACAGACGCCGTACTCCGTGTGCGGTTGAGCGTCAGCGCGACCCGTCAGGACGCCGTGACCGCGGCGCTCGTGGGCTACGACGCAGGTACGACGTACGTCCGAGGCACGCGCTCCGCCGTCGACACGGCTAAGGCAGCTGCTGAGGCAGACCTCGCGAGCGCCGACCCGGCGACCTTCGCCGCGGATCTTGTCGCGTTGCAGGCCGCGGTCGGCCGGCTCGAGAAGCTGACACCGACGATGCCGGACGACGGCTCGTTCGACTACTGGGGTCGCGCGACCTCGGCGTCGCTGTCTCAGGTTGCCCTGGGCAACATGCTCGACGGGGACTTCAACACCTTCTCCGGCGACCTGACCGCTCCCGCGATCATCGACGTCGGCGCCGGCTTCCGGGTCGCGGCCGACGCGTTCGGGCTGCAGGCGCGGTACAACTTCGGCAACCGCACTCAGGGCGCGAACGTGTACGGGTCGAACGACGGCCGGGCCTGGATCCTGCTCACCTCGCGCGAGACCACAGACACCTCCGAGCAAGGCTTCGCACTCGAGCGGATCCCGGTCCGCGACGACGCCCTCGGCCACAGCTTCCGGTTCCTCAAGATCCGGGTCGACCATCCCGGCGTACCGACGGATCCGGCGTACCCGGGGCTGTCGAGCTTCAGCGAGTTCCACATCTACGGACAGCGGCTGGAGATGAGTACGGCGATCAACTCGGTGTCGATCGCCTCCGACGGCAGCGACCCGAAGCGTGCGCAGAACGGCGACACCGTCACGCTGACGATGACGGCCACCGAACCGCTGAGCCAGGTCAAAGCCTCGATCGAAGGGCTCGAAGCTCAGGTCACGAGCCAGGACGGCCTGCACTGGACTGCGACGGTCAAACTGCCCGACGACGTCGGCTACGGGCGACCGCTGCGCTTCACCGTCGACTACACGACCGTGAGCGGCCAGGCCGGCGCGACGATCATCGACACCACAGACGACACCGCGCTCGAACTCTGGAACACCCGCGTCCGAACTGTGGAAGTCCAGCAAGGCTGGGTAGTCGCCTCCAGTCCGGCCTTCCCCGGGGTCGGAACTCCCGAGGCCAACGGCTGGCGGATGTTCGACGGGGACCTCAACACCTTCACCGACACCACCTCCGGGAACGGATGGGTCACCGTCACTCCCCCGGCCGGCACGAACCTGACCTTCGACGCCGTCCGTGTCCGCCCCCGCAGCAACTTCCCCGCACGAGCGAACGGCGACCTCGTCCAGGGCTCGAGCGACGGCGGCACCAGCTGGACGACGCTCACCACGATCAACGGCATCACCGACGGCAACCAGTGGTACGCGTTCCCGCTGGCCACGCAGGCGTCGTACCCGATGATCCGGATCGCCGACTCGCACGGTGGCTTCACCAACCTCGCGGAGGTCCAGTTCCTCGACAGCTGAACCAGCTCTTGACAGAGTTGCGCAACTTGCCGCAATCTTGGCGAAACCTTGGCGCAACCTCTGGAGCGAGCTGTGAATCCCACCCTGACCGACGTCGCGCAGCGCGCAGGTGTGTCGTTGTCGACCGCGTCCCGGGCGTTCAGCGACCCGGACCGGATCGGCCGCGACACCCTGCGCCGGATCATCGGCGCCGCGGAGGAGATCGGGTACGTCGCCTCGGCCGGCCGCCGTTCCCGGTCGGGGCTCCCGACCCGCTCGGCGACCGTCGCGATGATCGTCCCGGACATCGGCAACCCGGTGTGGGCGAGCTTCGTCAAGGCCGCCCAGGCGCACGGCTGGAACCGCCGCCAGACCGTCGTGCTGACCGACACCGACGGCAGCCCGGACCGCGAGCGGGAGATCATCGGCGAACTGCACGAGCGGGTCGACGGGTTCGTCGTCTGCTCACCCCGGCTGCCCGCGCACGACATCGTCGAGCTGTGCGGTGACACCCCGCTCGTCCTGGTGAACCGGACGAGCGACGAGACGAGCAGCGTCGTACCGGACGCCGCCGACGGTCTGCGCCAGGCGCTGGAGTACCTGCGCGTCCTCGGTCACGAGCACGTCGCCTACGCCCAAGGTTCTCCGCTGTCCTGGTCGAACCAGACCCGGGTGGAAGCGATCCGGCAGCTCGCCGACCAGGCTGACATCGAACTGGAAGTGCTCGGCTGGCAGGCGGAGACGGTGGCCGGCGGCCAGGCCGCGGCGGCCAGCGTCGTCGCCTCCGGAGCCACCGCGGTGATCGCCCACAACGACCTGATGGCACTGGGCATCATCGCCGGAGCGGCCGCACTCGGTGTCGAGGTGCCCGGCGAGCTGAGCGTCATCGGCATCGACGACACCCCGCTCGCGGAGGTCGGCCGTCCGACGCTGACCAGCATCCAGGTCCCGATGTCGCGAGCCGGCGTGATGAGCATCGACATGCTCCACCAGCAGCTGACCGCGGAGCCCGGCCAGGCACCTGCCGAACCACGCGCCGTCACGCTGCCGACCCAGTTGGTCGTCCGCCAGAGCACCGGCCCGGTGGCCGGATGGACCCCCGCACGCCGCGAACGGAGCGACGGATGAGAGTCGTCATCACCGACGCAAACCTCCTGCCCCTGCGCACCGAACTCGAGGGCCTGGTGCCTCATGACGAACTGGTGTGGCTGCCGGACGAGCTCCTCGACGCGTTGAAGACCGCCGATGTCCTGGTAGGTCCGGAGTTCACCCAGGAAATGGCGGACGCCGCGCCGCGCCTCCGGCTCGTGCAGGTGGCCGGAGCCGGCACCGACCGCGTCCAGGCAACCGGCGTACCGGTCGCGAACACCTATCACCACGAGGACTCGATCGCCGAGTACATCGTCTGGGCGCTGATCGCCCTGCGCCGCGAGCTCCCCCAGGCCGACGCCGCCCTCCGCCGGAACCGTTGGCGCTCGCCCGTGTACGACGCGGCACTCCCCCAACCCCAGACGCTGTCGAGCGCGAAGGTCGGCTTCCTCGGCTTCGGCCACATCGGCCAAGCCACCTGGCGAGTGCTACAAGCCTTCGGCGCACAAGCCCAAGCCGTGGCCGCCCGTGGAAAAGCCGATGGCCTGAGCTGGGCCGGTGACATCACCCAACTCCCACGCCTGCTCGAAGAGTCGAACGTCCTCGTCGTCTGCGCGCCACTGACCGAAGCCACCCGCGGCATCATCGGCGCCGCCGAGCTGAGCAAACTCGGCGCAGACGGCGTACTCGTCAACGTCGCCCGCGGTCCGCTCGTCCAGGAACAGGCGTTGTACGACGCTCTGCTCAACCACACGATCCGCGGCGCCGCCCTCGACGTCTGGTACACGTACCCGTCCGGAGGCGACCAGGCGCAACCAGCCGAAGCCCCGTTCGGGGAACTGGACAACGTCCTGGTCACACCGCACCTGTCCGGGATCACCCGCCAGACGTACCGCGGCCGCATCCACGACATCGCCGCCAACCTCACCGCCCTTGCCGAAGGCAACGAGCTGCGCAACGTCGTCCAACTCTGAAGGCACCGCTATGACCGATCGCATCATCGCCGCCGAGGTCATCCTCACCAGCCCCGGCCGCAACTACGTCACCCTCAAACTGCAGACCGCCGACGGCCTTGTCGGGTACGGCGACGCCACCGTCAACGGCCGCGAGCTCGCCGTCGCGAGCTACCTGCGCGACCACGTCGGACCGTTGCTCACCGGACTCGACCCGGCGCGGATCGAGGACACCTGGCAGTACCTCTATCGCGGGGCGTACTGGCGCCGCGGGCCGATCACGATGGCCGCGATCAGCGCGGTCGACCTCGCCCTCTGGGACATCAAGGGCAAGACCGCTGGGATGCCGGTCTACCAGCTGCTCGGCGGCGCGGTCCGCGACCGCGTCCTCGCCTACACGCACGCCTCGGCCTGGGAGCTGCCCGAGCTGCTCGACGAGGTCGACGCGCGCCGCGAAGACGGATTCCGGGCGGTCCGCGCGCAATCCGGCGTACCGGGCCTGGAGACCGTGTACGGCGTGCATCGCGAGGCCGCTGGCTACGAGCCCGCTAAGCGTGGTGCCGCTCCGGTGGTCGAGTCGTGGGACACGGATGCCTATCTGCGTCACGTTCCCACCGTTCTGACAAAGGTGAGGGAGCACGTCGGCCCCGAGCTGGCGTTGCTGCACGACGCCCATCACCGGCTGACGCCGCAGCAGGCCGCGCGGCTCGGCAAGGCACTCGAACCCGCGGACCTGTTCTGGCTCGAGGACGTCACCCCGGCGGAGAACCAGGAGGCGCTGCGTCTGGTGCGGCAGCACACCACGACTCCGCTCGCGATCGGCGAGGTCTTCAACTCGATCTACGACTGCAAGGACCTGATCACCGGGCAGCTGATCGACTACATCCGGGTCGCGGTCGCGCATGCCGGCGGGATCAGCCACCTGCGCTCGATCTTCGCGCTCGCCGCCGTGTACCAGGTGAAGGCGGCGCCGCACGGACCGTCCGACGTCTCCCCGGTCTCGTTCGGCGCGAGCGTCCACCTCGGGCTGTCGACGCACAACTTCGGCATCCAGGAGTACATGGGGTACGACGCTCTTGCGCACGAGGTATTCCCGCACGCCTGGTCGTTCAGTGACGGCTACCTGCACCCGGGCGAAGCGCCCGGCCTCGGGGTCGAGGTCGACGAGGCGCTGGCCGCGAAGTTCCCGTACGAACCCGCCTATCTGCCCGTCGCGCGCCGCCTCGACGGCTCAGTGACCGACTGGTGAGCGCCTTGAACCGCGCCTCGGTTTCCAGGCACCTGCTGACCGCCCGGCCGACCAGCACCGGCATCGTGCATCTCGGCCTCGGCAACTTCCATCGGGCCCACCAAGCCGTCTACACCGCACAGGCCGGCGACGGCTGGGGCATCCTCGGCGTCGCGAGCCGCTCGGCGGCTGTTGCGGACGCGATGAACAGCCAGGACGGTCTCTACTCGGTGCTCGAACTGTCACCCGGAGGTTCCTCTATCAGCGTGCCGGGTGTCCACACCGGCGCGATCGTTGCCGCGAGCAACCCTGCCGCGGTGGTCGACGCGATCGCGGCCGAGGACACCCGCATCGTCTCGATGACGGTGACCGAGCACGGCTACTGCATGGACCCGAGCACGCACCGGCTCGCGCTGGATCATCCCGGCATCGTGGCGGACCTCGCCGGCACAACACCGAGCACAGTCATCGGGCAGATCGCGCGGGCCCTGGAACGCCGGGCCGAGACGCACGGCGCTCCGATCACCGTCCTGAACTGCGACAACATGCAGTCGAACGGGACACAGACCCGGCGTTTGGTGCTCGAGTTCCTGCAGGGCAGCAAGGCCGAGAGCTGGGTCGCGGAGAACGTCGCGTTCCCGAACTCCATGGTCGACCGCATCGTCCCGGCGACGACGGACGCCTACCGTGCGGCGGCGTACGAACTGCTGGGCGTGCACGACCTCAGCCCGGTGCCGGCCGAGCCGTTCACGATGTGGGTCATGGAGGACCGCTTCGCCGCCGGGCGACCGGCGTGGGAGCCGGGCGGCGCGGTCTTCTCCGACGAGGTCGAGGCCTACGAGCTGCTGAAACTCCGGCTGCTGAACGGCACGCACTCGCTGATCGCGTACCTCGGTGCGCTCGACGGGCACGCGACCATCCCCGAGGCGCGCGCCACCGGCTTCATCGAGTCCGCGGCCCGGGCCGTCCTAGAGGACGAGTACCTGCCGACGGTCGCGCTGCCGCGTGAATTCGACATCGACGCGTACATCGCGTCACTGTTCGAGCGGTGGTCCAACGACGCGCTCGGTCACCGGACCCAGCAGGTCGGCAGCGACGGATCTGTCAAGCTGCCACAGCGCATCCCTTCGCCGGCGCTGGAGCTCCTGCGTCAGGGCGTGATGCCGGAGCATCTCGCGCTGACGTGCGCCGCCTGGCTGTGTTGCGTCGTACCCCTGTCCGGGTTCGATCCGGGTCCGCACGCGCGGGCCATGGTCGACCCGGCCCGCGAGCGGCTCGGGGCGCTCGCGGCGCACTCCCGCAGTACCGAGGACCTGGTCCGGTCGGCGATCGGCCAGGTGTTCTCCACAGAACTTGCCGAGAGCAATGACTTTGCCCGGCGCGTCAGCGACTACGTCGCCGTCATCACCCGTGACGGCGTCCGCGCCGCGGCCCGTGAGGCCGCACGCTCCCGAACGTCCCGGCCGCACGCCTCCCCCGCGGCCTGAGACCCCGAAGGAATCCGCCATGGAACCGAACCCCTCGACACCCGAGCCGCCCCGGCAGGAGGTCCGCCGGGCCGCGCTCGCGGGCCTGATCGGCACCGCGCTCGAGCAGTACGACTTCGTCATCTACGGGACCGCGTCGGCGCTGGTCTTCAGTCATCTGTTCTTCCCCAACATCTCCGCGACGGCCGGCCTGCTCGCCAGCTTCAGCGCCTACGCGGTCGGCTTCTGCGCCCGTCCGCTCGGCGGGCTCTTCTTCTCGCGGTACGGCGATCGCCTCGGGCGCAAGTGGATCCTGGTGGCCACGTTGACCCTGATGGGCGTCGCGACGATGGCGATCGGCGTACTGCCGACATACGAATCCGTCGGCGTCTGGGCACCCATCTTGCTCGTGCTGAGCCGGTTCCTGCAGGGCTTCGGCGCCGGCGCGGAGCAGTCCGGCGGCGCCACTCTGCTGACCGAGACGGCTGTGCGCGGCAAGCGCGGGCGGCTGGCGGCGTTGATCATGACCGGGGCAGCTGCCGGTACGGCGCTCGGCGCCGGGGCGTGGGCGTTGGTGCAGCTACTCCCTGACGACCAGTTGATGTCGTGGGGCTGGCGGCTGGTGTTCCTGAGCAGCGCGTTCGTCACGATCGCGGCGTACATCCTGCGGCGGAAGCTCAAGGAGACGCCGGTGTTCGCGGAGATCAAGGCCGAGCGCACCGCGGCTGCCGCGCCGGTCCGTGAGGTGTTCCGGAACGGCAAGAAGGCCGTTGCCCTGGTCACCTTGATGACCGTCGGACTGAGCGTGCAGTCGTACACCTACCAGGTGTTCATGGCCTCCTATCTCAAGGGAACCGTGAAGATCGACGCGCAGACCGTGCCGGAGATCCTGCTGGTGGGAGCGATCTTCGGAGGAATCGGCGCGGTCGTGCTCGGCTACCTGTCCGACCTGTTCGGGCGGCGATCCGTGTTCCTCGGCATCGCCGGGCTACTGCTGCTCCTGCCGTTCCCGACCTTCGTTGCCTTGAGCACCGGAAACCTCACGGTCATCTACCTGGCCATGATCGTCGGCTTCGTGTTCGCCTGCCAGGGCGGCGTGGCAGTGACGATGAGCTACTTCCCGGAGCTGTTCGGCAGCCGCTACCGGTACGCCGGTGTCACGCTCGGCCGCGAGTTCGCCGCCGTACTCGGTGGTGGCTTCGCACCGCTCATCGCGGTCGCACTGATGAACGCGTTCGACTCCTGGGTACCGGTTGCGATCTACATGACCGTCGCGATGGCGATCACCTTCGGCGCGGCATTGTTCGCCCCGGAGACCCGGGACCGCGACCTGCTCGCCCCGGAGAACGCCACCGACCGCGTACAGGATCTGCAGCCCGCGACCTCGCCCGCTACCGCCACGGCCTGAAGGAGAACTATGAAGGCGATCGTCATCCGGAGCAAGCTCGACCTCGTCGAGACCGAGCTGCCGACCCCGGAGCCGCAGGCCGGCCAGGTTCGCCTCCGGATGGCGTACGGCGGGATCTGCGGATCCGACCTGCACTACTACCACGAGGGCGCGAACGGCTCGTACGTCGTTCGCGAGCCGCTGGTGCCCGGTCACGAACTGTCGGGCACCGTCGACCTCGACCCGTCCGGCGAACTCGCACCCGGAACGCCGGTCACTATCCACCCGGCCACCTTCGGGACCCCGGAGCCCGGGATCGAGGACCGTCCGCACCTGTGGCCGAACGGCGCCTACCTCGGCAGCGCCTCCACTTGGCCGCACACCCAGGGCGGCATGAGCGAATTCGTTGTCGTCGGCAATCACATGGTGCGGACCCTGCCTGCGTCACTGCCCCTTCGCCGTGCCGTCCTGGCCGAGCCACTGGCCGTCGCTCTGCATGCCATCGCCATCGCCGGCGGCGTCAAGGACAAGCGGGTGCTCGTCTCCGGCTCGGGAGCGATCGGCCTGCTCACGGCGTCGGCCGCACTGTCCGCCGGTGCGGCCGAGGTGGTGACGACCGACGTACTCCCGGGCCCATTGCAGCGGGCCCGGGACCTCGGAGTACACGGCACGCTCCAAGTCGGCACGGACGAGATCCCAGCGGGATACTTCGACGTCGTCCTCGAGTGCACCGCCGTACCGGCCGCGATCAGCGCCGCGCTCACCGCGACCCGCCGCGCGGGCACCGTCGTACTCGTCGGCATCCCCGCCGACGAGCCGCGCGGCGTGAACCTCGCTCCCCTGGTCGCCCGCGAACTCCAACTCCGCGGCACCCTGCGCTTCAACAACGAGATCGACGAGGCAATCCAGCTCCTCGCGACGAACCCCGCCCTCGACCAAGTCATCACCCACGAGTACCCGGCGGACCAAGCAGTCGACGCCTTCACTACCGCCGCCAACTCCAACCTCTCAGGCAAGGTCCTCCTAGCCCTCTGGCCCTGACCACTTCGCGTGAGTGACCGCACCACCAGTGACTTCGACGGTCAGCTGCACCTGTCCCGACGGGCGGACGTACAGCTCGTAGCTGCCCTGCGGTACCTCGAAGAACACCGCCGAATGGATCACCTGACCGTCCGGCGCCGGCCGCGGCACCACGGCGACATGCGGCAAGTGCCCGTGTCCGACGTGGTGGTGTATTCCGCGCAGCTCGATCTCCTCTCCCTCGAGCGCGGCCGGCAGCTCGACGACGATCGCCCCGACGTCCCCGCCGATGTCCAGCAACACCGACGACCCCTTGCCTGCATGCGGATTCTCTACCTGGTTCGCACTCATGCTGCCGGCCGTCCGGGCTTGGACTGGTACCCGCCTGCCGGCGTGCCCAGGTACGGGAACCAGGTCAGGTAGTCGGCGTTCGTGTTCGACGTACCGTCCTTGATCGCCGCGGTCGCGTCGTCGGGCTTGAACGACGGATCCACCAGCGGAATCGTGAGCCCGGCGACCGCGCGCAGCTCGACGGTGACCACGTCGTCGAAGACCCGGCGGCCGTTCGGGAATCCGGCCGCGTCGCCGGCCACCAGGCCGAGCGGGTTCGGCGACTTCGACGGCCGTACAGCGACGTTGAGCCGCAACAGGTCGGCCTGAACCGGGCCGGTGTAGTTCTGGAACCCGGGTACGACGCCCTTCGGGATCCCGGTCAGCAGAATCGCCGCCAGGTCGGCCCGCGGTTTCTTGTACGCCGCGAGGTTCGGGAACACGCCCGGGTACAGGACCGGCAGCAACCCGGCCAACTCAGGCTTCGTCACGTACTGCGCGAACCGCTCGTCCCCGTGCGGAGGCAGCACGTTCCACTTGTCCTTGTCGGCCATCGGCACGATGACCTCGTTGAACAACGGGTTCCCCAGCCGCGACACCTGCTTGTGCGGGCCGTGCCAGACCGGGATCCCGAGCGCGTCGTCGAGGATCTTGGACGACTGTCGGCTCGCCGACGCGTAGACGCCGATCACCGACTTCGGATCCATCACGTCGGTCGGCCGCTTGCCGTCGCGGGTGAGGTCGCGGATCGGCACCTGCAGCGCGATCGTGTGCACGTTGGAGCCCTGCAGCCCGTTGACGCCCATCGCCGCGGCGGACGGGATCAGGTGCGCCATCTGGAACGGGCGCAGCGTACCGAGGTCGAAGATGCTGCCGAGGTCGGCGAAGAACCCGTCCGCGCGCTGGCCGGCGAACACCTTGCGGTTCGTGCCGATCGTGTGGATGGCCTGGCGGGCCAGCTTGGCGTAGTTCGGCGTACTGCGGATCCCGACGTTGACCGGCGGTGCGGCCAGGTTGCGGGCCAGGATCCGGGACCGGCCGTGCTCCACCCGGGTGACCGAGTAGTACTGCGGCCGGTTCCACGTCGGGTCCTTGATCGAGGTGATCGGCCCGGTGTTGTACAGGAAGGTCTTCTTGTTGCGGATCTCGGCCCGGAACCGGAACTGGTACGAGATGTCGGCCTTGCCGGTCCCGCTGTTCGAGATGTGGATCTGGTAGAGCACGTCGTCGCCGAACTCGTAGAAGTTCGGGCCCGCCGTACGGGTTCTGGAACGGGATGAAGTTGGCGATCAAGGTGACGGTGTCCGGCTTGTCAGGGCTGACGAAGGCATAGACATCGGTGTTGTCGGCGACCGGGTCCTTCGAGATCTCGGGCGCCTCGCGGTGCGAAGACATGAATCTCCTCCAAGAAAACGGTGAAAGTGGGATGGCGGTCAGGGGGTGGTCACACCCGCGATCCGCGCGGCGAGCTCGCGGTCCGTCACCAGCACCTCGCGATCGCCGACCAGGATCGCCATCCGGCCGGTGCGCACGTCCTTCACGTGGACGATGTACGACTCCGCGTTCCCCAGGTCCGCCGCCGTCAGCGGCGGGTTCGCGGGCTCCGTCGACCGGTCGCCGAAGACCTTCGGCACCGCGACCGCGCCGACCGCGGCCGCCGTACCGGCGCCCGCTACCACCAGGAAACCCCGGCGTGTTGCGTCACTCATGACTGTTCCTCTCCGTCTGCTACCGGGCGCATCAAGCGCCCGGTGGGCATTCGGAGCGGAGGCATCAGCGGATGGGGCGCTTCACCCATCCGCAGCGAGTGTCAGACCCGGACGCCGCGGCGGGCCAGCCAGGAGTCGGTCAGGATCTCGGTCAGTTCGTCCTCGTCCAACTGGTCGAGCCAGGCCCAGATCGAGACCTTGACCTTGAACGGTTGCACGACGAAGAAGACGTCGCGACGGTCGGCGAGTGCGTCCGCGGAATCGAGGTCGAGACTCCAGTACTGCAAGATCTCCCGCCCCGCGTCGTCCCACCGCAACCTGGCGAACGGATGCCGCCCGACGTCGACCGTCGGCGACCCTTCATGCGCACGGCCGGGCCTCGCACCGGCAAGACTCCCGGCGATCCGTTCGACATCCCGCCACGTCGCCACCCACCGAGTCTCCCACGCAGCCCGCTAACCCCGTGCGATCTCGCCGCTTCCTCGGCAGATAAGGGAGGGTTCGAGGACGAGGTGCTTCGGGGCGCTCTTGTCGCCGGCGAGGCGTTCGAGCAGGAGGCGGCCGACCTCGGTGCCGATGCGTTGGACGTCTTGCCTGATGACTGTCAGTGCCGGCTCGACGAGGTCGGCCATCGGGAAGTCGTCGAAGCCGACCAGCGCGACCTGATGTGACAGTCCCGCGGACCGGAGGGCGCGGACCGCGCCGACGGTCAGGATGTTGCGGCCGGTGAGGAAGGCGGTCGGCGGATCCGGGAGGGCGAGCAGGTCCGTGACGACAGTCGACGCCTCGTGCTCCCCGCGGACGCTGGGAACCAGAAGCGCCGGATCGAACTCGAGGCCCGCCTCCTTGAGGGCCGCGCGGTAGCCGGCGGTCCGCTCCTGTGCGGTCTCGATCTCCTCCAGGTCACTGAGCATCGCGACCCGACGATGGCCGCCGGCGATCAGATGAGCGGCGGCCATGGCGGCTCCGCGCCGGTTGTCGACGGTTACCGAGTCACAGTCCACGCCGTGCGGTCTACGGTCGACGAACACCAGCGGTAGCCCGGCGCGCTGCTCGCTGATCAGGTACTCGTGGCGGTGCGAGGCCGGCATCAGCACCAGACCGTCCGCGCGGCGCGCGACCAGATCCGCGACCATTCCACGCTCCCGCTCCGGCTCCTCGTCCAGGCTCGCCGCCAGAACGGACAGACCCGACTCGCGCAGGGAGTCTTCCAGCGCCCGTAGGAGACCAGCGGAGAAACTGTTGCCGACGTCTTGCAGCAGTGCGCCGACGATGCCCGACCGAGAGTCCTTCCGCCGCAAGGTACTGGCGCCGAGGTTGTGCCGATAGTCCAGCCTGTCTGCTGCCTGCAGCACCCGCTCACGGACCTCGACCGAGGCGCCGGGCTCGCCGTTCACCACCCGCGAGACCGTCTTGACGCTGACTCCGGCCAGTTGAGCGACGTCCTTCATCGTGGACCGAGCGGGTCGGTCCTGGGCGTCACCGGAGTGCGTCAACGTTGTCGTCACGACTCGCAGTATTTCCGATTGAGCCCTTGACCACAAGCTTCTGGAGTGGTCCTCTCGATACGTCAACGTTGACGTAAGCACAAACTTCTTGCTGGATCCGGGAGGAACCCACCCATGCACTTCAGCACCCGATCGGCACGCCTCGGCGTTGCCGCGGCCGCACTGACAGGTCTCTTGGCGCTTTCGGCCTGCGGCGACGACGGCGCCGCCTCGTCGACCGACAAGATCGGCGTCTCGCTGATCACCAAGGACTCCAGCAACCCCTTCTTCGTCGCCATGCAGAAGGGCGCCAAGGAGGAAGCCACGAAGAACAACGTCGACCTGACCGTGGCCTCCGGGAAGGCCGACGGCGACGAGCAGGGTCAGGTCCAGGCGATCGAGAACGCGATCGCCCAGGGCCAGAAGGGCATCCTGATCACTCCGAACGGTCCGGGCGTCAACAGCGCGATCAAGAAGGCCCGCGACGCCGGCCTGTACGTGATCGCGCTGGACACACCGCCGGATCCGGCCGACACCGTCGACATCACCTTCGCCACCGACAACTTCGAGGCCGGCAAACTCATCGGCCAGTGGACCGGCAAGCAGCTCGCGGGCAAGCCGGCGACCATCGCCCTGCTCGACCTGTTCAACGACAAGGTCGTCTCCGTCGACTACAACCGCGACCAGGGCTTCCTCACCGGCCTCGGCGTCGACACCAAGGACGCCAAGAAGAACGGCGACGAGGCGAAGACCGGAACGTACGGCGGGGGCTCGTACACGATCGTCTGCAACGAACCCACCCAGGGCGCCGAGGACGGCGGGCGGTCCGCGATGGAGAACTGCCTGACCAAGAACTCGAACATCAACGTCGTCTACACCATCAACGAGCCGGCCGCGGTCGGCGCGTACAACGCGCTCAAGGCCGCCGGGAAGACCTCCGGCGTACTCGTGGTCTCGGTCGACGGCGGGTGTGCCGGGGTGAAGTCCGTGAAGGACGGCGTCATCGGCGCGACCTCGCAGCAGTACCCGTTGAAGATGGCCGCGCTCGGCGTCGAGTCGATCGCCAAGATCGCCCGCGGCGGCGAGAAGCCGAAGACGACCGACGGCCTCGACTTCTACGACACCGGCGTCGCCCTCGTCACCGACAAGACCATCGCCGGCGTGACCAGCATCGATACCGCCAAGGGCGGCACGTTGTGCTGGGGATGACCGTCGGCTCGCTGATCCAGAGGTGACCACATGACTGTGCAAAGCACCACGCCCGGCGCGGCGGCCAAGGAGTTGGCCCGGCGCGAACACACGACGAGCCAGCGGATCCAGCACCTGCTCCACCAGCATCCCGCGCTCAGTCCCGCGATCATCCTGCTGCTCACGGTGGTGTGCTTCACCCTCGTCAACAGCCGGTTCTCCAACCCTGCCGCGCTGTCTCTGCTGGTTCAGCAGACGGCTGTCGTCGCGGCGCTCGCCGTCGGCCAGACGCTGATCATCCTGACCGCCGGAATCGACCTGTCCGTCGGCGCGATCACGATCCTGTCCACCATGGTGATGGCGACCCTCGCAGCCGAGAACGGATGGCCCGCCGGTCTCGCACTGGCTGCCGGCGTTGTCCTCGGACTCGCGGCCGGCGCACTGAACGGGCTCCTGGTGACCCGTGTCGGTCTGCCACCGTTCATCGTCACGCTCGGCACTTTGAGCATCTTCACCGCCATCGCGCTGCTCTACTCAGGTGGGCAGAGCATCCAGAACAACCGGCTCCCCGACCTGCTCAACTGGACCGGCGAGGGGTTCTCGCTCGGCCGGTTCCGCATCACCACCGGCGTACTGATCGTCATCGCGCTGTACGCCGCCGTCGGGTTCGCACTCAGCCAGACGGCCTGGGGCAGACACGTGTACGCCGTCGGCGACGACCCGGAGGCCGCGCGACTCAGCGGCGTCCGCTCGCGCCGTGTGCTGTTCAGTGTGTACGCCGTGGCCGGGCTGATCTACGGCATCGCCGGCTGGGCCCTGATCGGGCGGGCCGGGGCGGCGAGCCCGAACGCGATCGTCGACGCCAACCTGGACAGCATCACCGCGGTCGTCATCGGCGGCACCAGCCTGTTCGGCGGCCGCGGCGGTCTCCTCGGCACGCTGCTCGGCGCCCTCATCGTTCAGGCGTTCACCGTCGGTCTGTCGCTGGCCGGCGTCGATGCGCAGTACCGGTTGCTCGCAGTCGGCCTCTTGGTCATCGTGGCGGTGTCCGTGGACCAGTGGATCAGGAAGGTGCGCTCATGACGGCAACAGTCGACAGCGCGGAGGCAACAGAGTTGCGTGTGCCGATCCTGTCCGCGCGAGGACTCGTCAAGACGTTCGGACGGGTCGTCGGTCTCGACGGCGTCGACCTCGATCTGTACGCCGGTGAGGTGCTGGCCGTCATCGGCGACAACGGCGCCGGCAAGTCCACCCTGATCAAATGCCTCACCGGAGCTCACATCCCCGATGCCGGGCGACTGACGCTCGAACAGACACCGGTAACGTTCCGCGGCCCACAGGACGCAAGAGCGGCCGGGATCGAGACCGTGTACCAGACGCTGGCAGTCGCGCCCGCCCTCGACATCGCCAGCAACCTGTACCTCGGTCGAGAGGAACGCCGAAAAGGCCCACTGGGCACGATCTTCAGGATGCTCGACCATCGCGGCATGCGCGACCGAGCCTCGGCCGCGGTCCGCGACCTGGGCATCCAGACGATCCAGAACATCCAGCAGACCGTCGAGACCCTGTCCGGCGGTCAGCGCCAGGCTGTCGCCGTCGCCCGGGCGGCCGCCTTCGGCAGCAAGGTCGTCGTCCTCGACGAACCGACCGCCGCCCTCGGGGTCAAGGAGTCCAACCAGGTCCTCGAGATGATCAAGGGGCTCCGCGAACGCGGCCTTCCCGTCATCCTGATCAGCCACAACATGCCCCATGTCTGGGAGGTCGCCGACCGTATCCACATCCAGCGCCTCGGCCGCTGCGCGGGCGTCATCACCCCCCAGTCCCACACGATGAGCGAAGGCGTGGCCATCATGACCGGAGCCACGTCCCTGATCGACTCACCGCCCTCCGACTGACACCCGCAGGGACCGCACGACCCGGCCGCCAGGTGATTGACAGCGGCCGGATCGTGCGGCCTCGCACGAGTTGGTCAGAGCCAAGGTGGAAGTGGTTCGGCGGGGGTGCCCTCGAGGGTGTGGACCGTCGTGTAGGGGCGGCCGGCAAGGTAGGCGGTTGTGTTCGGGAGGGTGCCGCGCAGTTCTGGCGCGTTGCCGCGTTTGTTGCGGATGTCTTGGGACAGTGTCTCGAGGAAGTCGGTGGGTAGGTCGGCGAAGGTGACGCCGGTGCCTAGGTCTACGGCGTGGACCATCACCTCGCGGCTTCGCAGCCAGACGATTTCAGTTGCGGGAACCTGGCGGCCCTGGGCGGTACGGACCGGGG
This sequence comes from Kribbella sp. VKM Ac-2569, assembly GCF_004216905.1. Classification (GTDB taxonomy): domain Bacteria; phylum Actinomycetota; class Actinomycetes; order Propionibacteriales; family Kribbellaceae; genus Kribbella. The sequence goes on along the minus strand of NZ_SGXJ01000007.1, from coordinate 28,136 downwards.
AGTGCCATTGCTCGGCGGTCAGCTTGTCCATCGCGTCGGACAGTTTTCTCGCGGACTCGTCGAACCATGCGCGCAGGTCGTCCGGCGGACGGAGGGCACCTGCCTCGATGTCGGTGGTGCGCTGGTTGGGTGACGAGTACATCGGCCGTTCCTCGCCTGTTCGTGCCCAGTGGACCAGGTTGCTCAGCGCTTCGGCGTTGAGGGACAGGTGGGCGGCGACATGTTGGCGGGTCCAGCCGGGGAGCAGCGACGGACCGTCGAGGTTCACGAGGGCTTTGCGGCACAGCGCCGTACCCTCGGTGACCCATTCACGAGCGCGCATCAGCCGGCGGTCACGTGGTTCTCGAGGCGGCCGATGCCTTCGATCTGGGTGACGACGGTTTCGCCGCCGCGCAGGAAGATCTGAGGTTTGCGGGCGTGGCCGACCCCGCCGGGGGTGCCGGTGGCGATCAGGTCGCCGGGGTTGAGGCGGATCATCGTGGACACGTAGCGGACCAGGTCGACGGGGTCGAAGAGCAGGTCACCGGTGTTGTCCTTCTGCATGACCTGATCGTTCACCGAGCACTGGATATCGAGTGCGGGTCGCGGGCCTCCGACCTCGTCCGGCGTGACGAGCCACGGGCCGACGGGTGTGGTGGAGTCCCAGTTCTTGCCCTGCAACCATTCCCGGGTCCGGAACTGCCAGTCCCGGCACGTGACGTCGTTCAGCACGGTGAACCCGGCGATCGCCGCGATCGCGGTCTCCTCGTCGGCTCGCCGTACCTGCTGTCCGATCACCACGGCGAGCTCGGCTTCCCAGTCGAACTCCGACGTCTCGGCCGGCCGCACGATGTCGTCGTACGCACCGATCAGTGTGTCGGAGAACTTGCTGAACAGCGTCGGATACTCGGGCAGATCCCGGCCCATCTCCCGGATGTGGTTGCGGTAGTTCAGCCCGACGCACACGACCTTGCTCGGCTGCGGGACCAGCGGCGCGAAGTCGGCACCGGCCAGCGCATACTCTGTGCCCTCTTTGCCGTCGGCAACCGCAGCTCCGGCCAGTACGGCGCCGACGTCCGGCACCCCGAGATCGACCAGTACGTCGCCCTCGACCCGCACTGCCGTCGTACGCCCGTCGACGCGGACCGTTGCCAGCTTCACCGGCCGACCTCCTCGCGGAACAGATTGAGCTTGCTGAAGATCGGCGCGTCGCTGAACTGGAACAGATCCAGCGCACCCGAGTCCGAGTCCGACCCGGACGCCTCCGACACCACCGACAACGGCATCCAGGACGGTACGACGAACAGGTCGCCGCGCTGCACCGCCCAGGAGAACTCGCCGACCGTCACCCGCCCCGAACCGTCGAACACCTGATACACCGACGAACCCGTCTCGCGCCGTGGCGCGGTCTCGACACCCGCCGCGATCCGGTGGAACTGCACCCGGATCGTCGGCAGCACATCCCCCGCCGTGGTCGGGTTCGTGTACCGCACGACCGCATGCCCTCGTTCGACCGTGCCCGGGTAGCCCTCGCGCTCCAGAGCCAGCTGATCGCTCAACGCCGTATCGGTGTCGGCCCACCGGTAGCACAGCAACGGACTGCCCGCGGTCGCCTTGAACTGTGAGACCGGGACCAGCCCCGGATGACCCCACAGCCGCTCCGACCGGGAGCGTTCCGGCGTGGCGTGCTCTTCGGCCGACAGCTGCTCGCGGCCGAAGTCGAAGAACTGCGACTCGACGTCGTACTGGAACGGAATGTCCAGGCCGTCGATCCACGCCATCGGCTGCTCGGCCGAGTTGTGGTGCGCGTGCCAGTTCATCCCCGCCTGCGGCAGGAAATCACCCCGCCGCATCGGCACCGGGTCACCCTCGACAACCGTCCACACCCCCGAACCCTCCACGACGAACCGGAACGCGTTCTGCGTGTGCCGATGCTCCGGCGCATCCTCACCAGGCATCAGGTACTGGATCGCCGCCCACAATGTCGGCGTCGCGTACGGGCGTCCGCCCAGGCTCGGGTTCGCCAGCGCGATCGCCCGCCGCTCCCCGCCCCGCCCGACCGGGACCAGGTCGCCGGAACGAGCCGCCAACTCGACCAGGTGCTTCCACTCCCACCGATGCGGTTGCGCCTTCGACACCGGCTGCTGCGGCATCAGGTCACCGATCCGGGTCCACAACGGGACCAGCAGCTCCTTCTCGAAGCCGCGGTACAGATCCTCGAGCTCCGGTGTGGCCGGCGGCTGGTCGGGGCCGTTCTCCGCGGTCAGTTTCACTGGTGAGTCGGTCATATGGACTACGGTGACTCTCGCGGCCATTCTGGAACAGAAGATTCTGCACAGCAGAACGGAGCGAGACGATGAAGAACCCGCCGGCGTACGGCGTGACAAGCGTCGACCACGCCCTGCGACTGGCCGTCATCCTCCAGGTCGAGGGGCCACTCACCGTCTCGACCGCCGCCGAACGCCTCGGCGTCGCCAAATCCACTGCGCACCGGCTACTGACCACGCTCGTCTACCGTGACTTCGCCGTACAGGACGACGACCGCAGCTACCACGCCGGCCCGGTCCTCGAACTCGCCGCCACCGCACACTCCAGGACCGGCGCGATCCGTGCCGCCGCCCTCGGCCCCATGCAGACACTCGTCGACACCGTCGACGAAACCGTCAACCTCAGCATCCGCACCGGCCGCACGATCCGCTTCATCGCCTCGGTCGAATCCCGCCAGACCCTCCGCGTCAGCAGCCGCGAAGGCATGGTCCTCCCCGCCCACCAATCCACCGGCGGCCTCGTCATGCTCGCCGCCCTCACCGACGACCAGATCACCACGCTGTACGACGCCGCGCCGCCAGGCGAACGCATCGACCTGAGCAAACTCCGGGCCGAACTGAAAGCGGTACGTCGCAGCGGCATCGCGATCAACCTCGAACGCACCGAACGCGGCCTGATCGCGATGGGCCACGGAATCACCGACGCCGCGGGCTCCACAGTCGCCGCCGTCTCGGTCTCGATGCCCAGCGTCCGCTACTCAACAGCCCGTATCCGTCGCATCACCCCGGCCCTCACCGCCGCCGCAAACGCCATCTCAACCGCACTGGTTTAGACGCCGGTCTCCAGGCGGGTTGCGATGTCGGCGCGGAGGGCAACCTTGTCGATCTTGCCGACCTTCGTGGTGGGGAGCTCGGGGATCAGGACCAGGCGTTCGGGGAACTTGTACGGCGCAACGCCCAGGTCGGCCATCGCGTGCCGGACGTCGTCGAGGGTGATGTCGGTGGTGCCGCGCGGGACGACGTACACGCAGACGCGTTCGCCGAGGCTCGGATCGGGCATCGCGACCGCGGCGACCTGCTGGACACCGGGGAGGGTGTAGGTCAGGTTCTCGATCTCCTCGGCGGAGATCTTCTCGCCGCCGCGGTTGATCATGTCCTTGTCCCGGCCCTCGACCACCAGGTTGCCACCAGCACCGATGCGGCAGACGTCACCGCTGCGGTACCAGCCGTCCGGCGTGAAGGCGCGGGCGTTCTGCTGCTCCGCCTTGTAGTAGCCGCGCGGCGTGTACGGCCCGCGGGTCAGCAGCGAGCCCGGTTCGCCGAGCGGGACCGGACGATCGAACGGATCGACCACCAGGAGCTCGTCGTCGGGACACATCGGGCGGCCTTGCGTCGTACAGATGACGTCTTCCGGGTCGTCCAGCCGGGTGTAGTTGAGCAGGCCCTCGGCCATTCCGAACACCTGCTGCAGCGTGCACCCCAGCACCGGTTTGATCTTGCGCGCCACCTCGTCGGCCAGCCGCGCACCGCCCACCTGCAGGACGCGCAGCGACGACAGGTCGTACGAATCGGAGTACTCGTCGAGCCAGCGCTGCGCCACCGCCGGCACCACCGCGGTGTGCGTGACACCTTCCGCGGCGATCGTCGCAAACGTGCGGATCGGCTCCGGGCTGGGCAGCATCACAACCGTCCCGCCGACGAGCAATGCCCCCAGCAGACCCGGGCAGGCGAGCGGGAAGTTGTGTCCAGCCGGCAGCGCGACCAGGTAGACCGTGGACGCGTCCATCCCGGACACCGCCCCGCTGCGCTTGGCGTTGTACGTGTAGTCGTCGTGGGTGCGGGCGATCAGCTTCGGAAGTCCCGTCGTACCGCCGGACAGCAGGAAGACCGCCACGCTGCGGCTGTCCGGCTCGGCGCCTCGCCATTCGTCAGTGCCTGAGCACAGGCCGCGCAGATCTACGCTGCCCCCGGTCAGATCCGCGCCGACGACCAGGACATGATCGAGCGACTCGACTTCGTCCTTCAGGCGATGTGCGAGCGCTTGATGGTCGAAGCCGCGCAGGACATCGGGTACGGCGATCGCTGCGGCCTCGGCATGAGCGGCCAGGTAGGACAGCTCGTGGTACCGGTGCCCCGGCAGCGCCATCACGGGGACAATCCCGGCGCGGAAGCAGGCGAGGGTGAGTACGACGAACTCCCACCCGTTGGGCAGCTGTACGACGATCCGGTCGTCGGACCGGAGCCCGAGGTCGATCAACGCCGTCGCGGCGGAGTCCGCACGAGCGGTGAGCTCGGCGTACGTGAGCCGGAGTTCGCCGTCGACCAACGCGATCTTGTCCGGAGTGCGCCCTGCCTGCTCCCAGATGTGAGACGGCAGGCTTCGCCCCTCCCAGTAGCCGGCCGCGACGTAGCGTTCCACCTCCTCGGCCGGCCAGGGAACCACACCGTCGGCGATCGGACTGACCATCACTGCTCCTTGCCCGTGATCACGGCGTCCAGCGCGACCAGCCCGTCACGCGTCAGCCGCAAAGGATTGATCTCGATCTCGTCCACCTGCGGTGCGTCCAGCAGGACCTGCCCCAACGCCCGCACAACGCGAGCCAGCTCGCTCCGGTCCAGCACAGGTCCACCGCGCCAGCCGTCCAGCAGTGCACGCCCGAGCAACTCGTCCGCCATGGAGGCCGCCTCGGCCGCGGACAGCGGCGCCGCCCGTACGGCGACATCCGCAAGGGCCTCTGCCGTCGTACCACCCAGCCCGACCAGCACCACCGGCCCGAACACCGGATCCCGCCGCGCACCGACAATCAGATCAACGCCCGCAGGCGCCATCCGCTCCACCAGCACCCGCTCGGCACCCAGGGCATCCAGCGCCTCCGACAGCTCTGTGTGGGTGCGGATTCCGAGATGCACCCCGCCGATCTCGGTCTTGTGGAGGATCGCGGCGTCGAGGATCTTGAGTGCGACCGGACCACCCAGCGTGTCCAGGGCGGCGTGGGCTTCCTCGGGAGTGCTGCAGGCAGCGCGGGATGGGGTGCGAACGCCGAGGGTGTCCAGAACGGTCTTGGCCCGGTGTTCGTCCCAAGGGCCTTGGGGTACGGCGACCTGTGGGAGCGGCTCGTCGGCGGTGCGCCGGTTGTTGAGGCCGGCGTCCTCCACCAGCGCTCGGATCGCATGGGTGAGGGCGGCCGGGCTGGTGGCTACCGGGTAGCCGCGCTCGTGCAGGCCCGACCGGACCGCGGTGACGTCCGCCGTGGAACCGCCCACGGCGACCACAGTAGGCGTCGCAACGGTCCGCGGGGAGAGTTCGGACACCAGGTCGACACTGTCCGGCTCGGTCAACGCATAGACCGCGACGAGATCCACACCGGCGTCGTCGGCAACCATCTGAATCACCTCACCGAAACCAGGGCCCGGCCGACCGGTGTCCACCGGGTTCGCCTGGTAGGTCATCGGGGGCAGCAGCTCAGCAAGTCGTCGCTGCGTCTCGTCCGCAAGTACGGGCACCCGGATCCCGGCGCCTCGCAGCCCGTCCAGCAACAACAACCCCGGACCGGCCTGCGCTGTCACCACCCCAACACCAGGCGACGCTGCCGGCGCCAACCGAGTCATCGACAAGGCGCCGACGGCATCGACCAGCTGACGTTCGTCGTCGACGAGGACGGCGCCCGACTGCCGCAGTACGCCCCGAGTGGTCCGCCACGACGTAGCCAGTGCACCCGTGTGCGACTTCGCGAAGGCACCAACGTCGTTGCGCCCGACAACCAACGCCACCACGGGCTTCCGTGCTGAGAGCCGAGCGACGGCACGGGCGAGGCGCGACCCGTCGGCCACCGATTCGATGTGCAGAGCAACGGCCTTCGTCGCTGGATCCTCCAGCAGATGATCCAGTACGTCGGCCGCGTCGATGTCGGCGGCGTTCCCCAGTCCGACCGCGAGGCTCACGCCGTACCCGGCCTCTGCCAGGAGGAACGACAGCGCGTGGTTCACGCCACCGCTGGCTGCGACTACAGCGACTCCGCCGGCCGGCACCGACGCGACGCTCGGTACGAAGCTGGCCGTCAGCCCGCGGCCAGGCACGAGGAAGCCGGAGGTATTCGGTCCCAGCAGCCGAATGCCATGGCGATCGACCACGTCTACCAACGCACGCTGGTACTCCGGATGGCCGGCCTCGGCGAAACCGCCCGCACACACGAGAGCCGCCGAGGCGCCCGCCTTCGCGGCCTCAGCCACCGCATCAGCTGCCGCGGCTGCCGGAACGCAGACCACTGCGAGGTCGATCGGTACGCCGAGGGAGTCCACTGCCTCGGCGACAGAGCCGTGCAACTCGGAGTCGCGCGGGTTGACCAGCGCGAGTGGTGCGTCATAGGTGGAGAGGGAGCGCGCCATTACCGCGCCGAGCTTGGCCGGGTTGCGCGAGGCGCCGATCACTGCGACCCCGCGAGGGGTGAACAACCCGTCCAAACCCTTCACACGCTCCCTCCCACACTACGGCTGACTCCGGCGACGCGGCTCCGGTCCGCGCCGTTGGTCCGGCCCACCAGATCGGCGCGCCCGGACAAGAGGAGGGTCTCCGCGTCGTCCGGGGTCAGCTCGTCATCAACCACCATCGCGGGGACGCCGGCCACCAGCCGCGCCTCCTCCGCCAGCAACGTCCGCGTCAACCGCGATCCGCCGTACACCGCCACCACTGCAGGCCCAGCCAGCGCGCCGGAGTGCAGCGAACCCAGCGCCGAAGGCAAGTCCTGCTCACTCGCCGGTGCCTCCAGCCACAATCCCCAGTCCCGGACACGGTCCGGCGGCTCGGAGAACAGAGGCAAGGGTGAGTGCGGGAAGTCCACCTCGACCAGCCGGCCAGGCGCCGAGAAGCCGCCCGAGCGGAACGGTGTGTCCAGCGGAGCCGGTCCGTTCTGTGCGTGCCACTCCGTGCGGGTCGCGGCGACGAAGGCCGGATCGCGCCGCGCCAACTTGCCGCCGCTGATGCTGCGGGTCAGGAAGTGGAAGGCGAACTGCCACGGCTCCAAGGTGTCGTGGTACCGCCCGAAGTGCTCCCACCACGACAACGAGGGCCGTGCCGAACCTTGGATCTTCTCGACCGAGGGCCGCGCCGACTCCTCGTACTCCGCGAGCGCCGCCGGGACATCGTCGTGCGCAGCGAGCGCCGCGGCCAGTGCGACCGCGTCTTCCATCGCCATCTTGGTCCCGGAGCCGACCGAGAAGTGCGCGGTGTGCACGGCATCGCCGAGCAGTACGACGTTGCCGTACGACCAGCGCCCGGTCCGCCGGGTCCGGAAGCTCGCCCAGCGTGAGTTGTTCACCAGCAGCGGATGCCCCTCGATCTGCTCGGCGAAGAGTTTCTCCAGGTACTGCTTGGTCTTCAGATCGCTCGGCCCGGGCGGCTGCGACACGTCGAACTCGTCCAGCCCGGCCCGCAGCCACGACTCCCGATCGGTCTCCACGATGAACGTGCTCACGTCCGGGCTGATCGGATAGCCGTGGACGGCGAACACCCCGTCGGCACCGCGCTCGTGGACGAAGGTGAGTCCGTCGAAGTGGTACGTCGTACCGAACCAGATGAACTTGGCCGCGGCCGTCTCGACCGTCGGCTCGAGTACGGCTGCCAGCCGCTCCCGGATCCGCGAGTTGGCGCCGTCGGCCGCGACGACCAGGTCGAAGCCGGTGAGGTCCTCGAGCTCGACCTCGGTCCGGAAGCGCAGGATCACCCCGACCTCCTCAGCGCGTTCCTGCAGTACGGCGAGCAACGTCTTGCGGGCGATCGCCGCCATCCCCATCCCGCCGCAGCGGAACCGCTCTCCCTTGAGGCGGACCTCGATCGCGTCCCAGTGCACGCCGTACTCCGTCAAGGCGTCGCGGACCACGGGGTCGGCCGCGTGGATTCCCGCCAAGGTGGCGTCGGAGAACACCACGCCGAAGCCGAACGTGTCGTCCGCACGGTTGCGTTCGAACACGGTCACCTCGGCGGCCGGGTCACTCGCCTTCACCAGAGTGGCGAGGAACAGGCCGCCTGGCCCACCGCCGACAATCGCGATCCGCATCGTCATGTCCTCTCAAGCTGTCTGGGGTGTCGTACCAAGGGCGGGTTCGGCCCGGCGCTCGCGATCGCCTCGGGGTACGGCGGCGATCACCAGCGCACCGAGCACCGCCGGGACCGCGAACCCGTAGAAGTTCCAGTCCAGGCTCAGGCCGGAGTCCAGTACCCATCCGCCGAAGAGCGGACCGACGATCGCGCCGAGCCGGCCGACGCCGAGGGACCAGCCGAGCGCGGTCGCGCGGCTCCCGGCCGGGTAGTGCGTCGCGACGTACCCGTTGATCAGGATCTGCGTGCCGACCGTGCCGACACCGGCGATCGCAATCAGCAGGTAGAGCGCGAACGCGGCCGGGTCCGTGCTGAGTGCGTAGATGGACACGGCAGCGAGGGCGAAGGCCACCGTCGTGACCACCTTGGAGCCGAGCCGGTCGGCCAGGGCCGAGGCGACCAGGGCACCGACGACCGCGCCGACGTTCATCACCAGGAGGAACCGCAGCGACGAGCCGAGTGGGTAGCCGGACTGTCGCATGATCTGCGGGAGCCAGGTGTTCAGCCCGTACACCAGGAGCAGGCCGAAGAAGCTGGCAAGTCCGAAGAGGATCGTCGCGACCAGGTGCTTGCGCCCGAACAGCACCGCGAGCGGGGTTCGCTTCTGGTCAGCGGGTTCCGGCTGTACGCCGTACTTGGCCGCGAGAGCAGCCGCTTCGTCGTACCGCCCGCGGGCCTGCAGGAAGCTGACCGACTCGGGCAGGAACCGCCACGCCAGCGGCAGCACCAGGACCAGCGGAGCCATGCCGATCGCGAACATGATGCGGAAACCGTGCACGGGGACGAGGTTGATCGCCAGTACGGCGGCCAGCACGCCGCCGAGCGAGAATCCGGAGAACATCAGCGCGTTGTTGAAGTTCCGGCGGTGCGGTGGGGCGTACTCGACGGTGAGGGCGATCGCGGTCGGGACCACACCGCCGAGGCCGAGGCCGGTGACGAAGCGGAGGATTCCGAACACCTCGGCGTTCGGCGCCAGCGCGGTCGCGCCCATCGCGAGCGAGAACCAGGTGATGCTGGCGAACATGATCCGGCGCCGGCCGAGGATGTCGGTCAGGGCGCCCACGCAGAGGGTCCCGATCACCATCCCGGTCAGCGCGTAGCTGCCGATCGCACCGGCCTGACCAGGGGTCAGGTGCCAGTCCGGGTTCTTCAGCAGGGACGGTACGACGGCGCCGTACACGATCAGGTCGTAACCGTCGAAGACGATCGTGACGAAGCAGATGGCGACCACCCAGAGGCCGGTCCTGGACCGGGTGGTGGTGGCGGCAGGGGAACTGGTCATGGCGGCCTCGTTTCGTGCCGGGCTGACGGTGGATGTGATGAAAGTAGGACGATTCATGGACGACCGTCAAGACTTTGACACACTTCTGATGGCATCATGAGAGGATGAGCGCAACGAACCACTGGGAACGGCTCCGAGGAGATGCGATGAAGCCCCGGTCGATCGTCTTCGACCTCTTCGGCGACTACATCCGCTATCACGGCGGCGAGGTCCGGCTGCGCACGCTGACCACATTGCTCGAGTGCTTCGACGTGGGCGAGAGCACCGTGCGGGTGGTGATGGCGCGCCTGCGGCGCGAAGGCTGGTTCGACACCCGGCGAGACGGCCGCGAGACGGTGTACGCGCTCAACGACAAGAGCTGGCGACTGCTCGACGAGGGGCGGACCCGGATCTTCGAACGCTCCCGTGAACCATGGAACCGGCAGTGGTCGATGGTGATCTACTCCGTCCCGGAGAGCGAGCGAGCTCTCCGCGAGGAACTGCGCAAGGAACTCGCCTGGCTCGGGTTCGGACCGCTGACGTCGTCGACCTGGGTCAGTCCGCACGACCGGCTGACCGAGATCCAGGAGCACTTCGCCGATCAGCCGTCGATCCAGCTCGATCTGCTGCAGTGCACGTCGTCCGGACTGTCCCGCGACCGCGAGATGGCGGCGCGATGCTGGGAACTCGACTCCCTCGACGCCGACTACGCAACCCTGCTGCGCACGTACCGGCCGCGCATGCGGTCGTACCGTGCCGGCTCACTGGCACCACGCGAGGCGCTCGTCGAGCGGATGAAACTCGTCCACGACTACCGGATGTTCCCGTTCCGCGATCCCGACCTCCCCGAAGAGCTGCTCCCTACCGGCTGGCACGGCCGGGAGGCGCATGACCTCTTCCTCCAGGCCCACGAGGCCCTGAAGGCGCCCGCCGACGGCTTCTTCGTCGAGGCCGCAGGCACCGACCGCGTCGCCTGACTCGTCAGGAACAGCGACGCGGCAACGTTGTCATGTGTCAGATTCTTGACGAGCGGCGTGTATATGTACTTCAATCCAGCCTCGAACAGGATCGCCGGCCCCGGTCCGCCGTCCCCCTCGCGTGCTCTGGAGGCACCGCCGATGAGACCGATCAAATCGACCCTTGCCGTGCTGGCCGCCGGCGGGTTGCTCGCCTGGTGGGCGTACCCCGCCGCCGGCTCGCAGACCGCCGCCGCAACACCGCCGGCCCCGGGCCCCGCCGTACTCAACACTCCCCCGCCCACCGCCGTACAGCTGGAGAACACCGGCATCTGGCAGGCTCAGCCGACGATGGTCTGCCACAGCAGCGCCTACCGCGACGGCGAGTTCCTCAACCAGGGCTGCGTGTACGACGACCAGGGCGCCCAGCTCGTCACCACCAACTGGCCCGAACATTCGCTCACGTTCGCGTACACGTACCCGACCAACCCGGCGTACCGAGGCAATGCCGCCGACCTCGTCGAGGTCCGCGTCAAGCCGCTCGCCGACGCAACCGCGTTCCGGATCACCTTCAACACGATGACCGACCCGGACCTCGTCGGTACGACGATCGCGCTCGGCAACTCGCTGCTCCCGAAACAGGCACCGCACGGCGCGAACACCCTGATGCCTGCCGAGAAGTTCGTCACCGTGCACGGCCGGACAGGCGACATCGTCGACGCGGCCACCGGCAAGACGTCACCCGTCGCACCGATCGTCTCGGTCGACGTCGCGCACCGGCAGGTCGAGGTCCGCGTCCCGCACACCGCTTACGACCCCGGAACGCGCACTGTACGAGTCGCCGCCGCAGCCGGTCTGTGGGACCGCCCGGGGGACAAGTTCCTGCTCCCGCAGGCGGTCGCCGACGCGACCCACCCAGGTGGTGCGCTCACGGCCGGCCTGCGTCCCTCGGCGTACTTCGACGTCGCGTTCCGGCAGGAGCCGTTCGACTCGCCGTGGCGCAACGACAACCAGAAGACGACGCTTGCCAGCGGCAACATCGGCAAGTTCTTCGCCAACGTGGACTTCGCGAAGCTGGCACAACACACCAACGACAACAGCGCCGTACCGACCTCGGGCTACATCGAGCGGCTCTACGCCTCGAACAGCGAAGTCGCGCAGGGTCGCCGGTTGCCAGGCGATGCGGGCAAGCCTCCGCTCGGGTCCTTCACCCAGCAGAACGGCGAGACCGTCGACGGTGAAGGTACGCCGAGTGTCCAGTTCGGCTGGATCTGCCGCGACGACTGCGTCTCCGACCTCCCCGGCAGGTTGCAGCGGTACGTCGCCTACGTCCCCGATCTGCCGCGCCCTGCCAACGGGTACGCGAGCATGGTCTGGACCCCGGGATACGCCCAGAGCGCGAACGACCAGGTCGGCGACCCGGGGACCGGAGCACTGCTGCCGGCCGGCGACCGGGACCTGTTCCACCAGGTCGCGAACCGCCCGTCCGCCCCGACCGTCGTGATCGCCGTCGACGCCCGCGGCAACGACAACTGGTCTTACGGACGCTCCGGCGCCTCTGTCTTCGAGGCACTCGCCGACGCGCGGCGGGCCTTCGGGCTCGACTCCACCCGCACCGTCATGAGCGGCTTCTCGAGCGGCGCCTACAGCGCGAACAAACTCTCGCTGCAGTTCCCCGACGTGTTCAGCAAAGCCTTCATCTGCGACGGGCTGAACATGGCGCCCTCCTTCCCCGGGATCAACGGCATCGCCGACACCCTGCCCGTCGACACCGCGACCCAGCACGAACCCGGCTCGGTCCTGACCCCGTTGCTACCGTCACGCCGCAACCAGCCGGTGATGGAATGGGCCGGCCTTCCGGACAACTACATCCCGTACAACATCCCCCGCGAACGGGCGAACGCCTACATCGCCGGCGCGCAGTACGACTTCACCTTCGACAGCTGGCTCGGGGCATCCTCCGATCACGTGGTGATGTGCGCGAACGCGACCTGGAAGGTGCTGACCGACTGGCTCGGCGACATGCGCGGCACGCAGGATCCGTTCCACGTGACGTACGTACGCAACCCCGCCATGGACGACCCGGAATCCGGACTGGTCGGCGACCACGCCTACTGGCTCAGCGCCATCCAGAGCCGGTCCGGTGACCTCGGCACCATCGACGTACGCTCACAGGGCTTCGGTCTCGCCGACGCACCAGCTGCCCCGGTCGTCACCGGCGCCGGCGTAGCGACCGGCTCGACAGTGCCGGTCAACGCCTACACCTCCGAACTGCGGACCAAGCCGGCACCCGTCAGCGCACCGATCGCGAACCGGCTCGACATCACCGCAACGAACATCAGCACGGTGACGATCGACCCCAAGCAGGCCAAGGTCACCTGCGATGCCGATCTGAACGTCACAACCGACGGACCACTCACCGTCCGCATCCTCAACTGCCCCGACCGCACCTTCAACTGAACCGTCGCCCGCCGACTGCTCCAGCTCAGCTGAAGCAGTCGGCGGGCAGATTCACACGGGCAGGCCGTTGTCGTCGGTGTTCAGGGATTGGGGTTTGAACTTGGTGAGGAAGGCGGTCAGTTCCCCGCCTGGTCGTTGAATGATGGTTCCGCCGTCTTGCCAGATCCCGTCGAGGTGCTGGAACTGGCCTGGCGGATCGCCTTGGTTGTAATGGATGTCGTGCACGCCGTTGCCAGTGTTGTACGGAGCGCCGAACACGTACACCCGTTCGCAGCCGAGCAGCCGCTGTTCCAGCAGATCCAAGGCCTTGTCGGCCGAGCTGTCGACCCAGCCGAATCTGGGCGACCTCAGGATCGCGTTGAACAGTTCGACGAGCGGACTGTAGACAACGCTCACGCAGCCGCCACGTCCTCGCAGCAAGGGCGATCGGATGTAGTCGAGGGCACCGGATGCAGGGGTGCTGGCCAACAGGTGCCAGCCGTCGCTCTTGGCCGCAATCGGTGCGAAGAGTTGCGGGTTGAGGTTTCGTACCTCGCGGTACTGCACCGGCACTCCGCTCGGCGTCGACACGTCGATCGCGCATTCGTACTCACCGCCGGGAGCCGCGACGTACAACTTCCCGTGGTACCAGGACCCGAAGTCGTCCGGATCCTCCCGAGCAAACCGAATCAACCGCCCAACCAGTACGCCGTAGCTTGATAGCGGCATGAATCCTCCCGTTGCCGGTCAGGCGCGACCCGGTCCCCGGTTCCATAGTGGCACCGATTGCCGCTCAGGTCGCCGGCGTGGCTGTCCAGCGGGTGATCGCCTCGCCGAGGTGGGTGGCGACCAGGCCATGCAGGTCGATGTCCGCGCCCAGTAACCATTGCAGTTCGACGCCGTCCAGGACGGCGACCAGGATCCGGATCTCGGCCTCGACCTGCTCGTCGGTCAGTGCGCCGACCTCGCCCCTGGCGACGGCCTCGCGCAGCTTGGCGGACCAGTTGCGCACGGTGTCGGCGTACCGGCGCTGGATGAACTCGCGGGCCGGGTGACTCGGATTGGTCGCCTCGGCGGAGATCGTGACGAACAGTTCGAGCGTCCCGCGGTGGTCGACGTGGTAGTCCATCAGCGCGGGAATCGCCCGGAAGTACTCCAGGCCCGGCGGGTCCGTGGGGATCGCCCACCGTGCGGTCTGGACCGTCCAGTCGTCCAGTACGGCCATCAGCAGACCTTCCTTGCTGCCGAAGTACTGGAGCAGGGTGGCCGGCGACGCGCCGACCCGATCGCCGATGGCACGCAGCGAGCCGCCGATGTAGCCGACCTCGCCGAACACCTCGGAGGCGCTACGGATGATCTGCTCACGCCGTTCGACGCCCTTGCGATAAGGGCCACGGGTCGTCGGGATCGCGTCGTCGTCGGCCACGAAGTCCTCCTGGTGCTGAGCCATTGACGAAACCTTAGCACCCGTTTATGTTTGGCGAAATCTTAACGACTGATCGTGTTTCATCCTGGTGAGGAGTCACGGATGCAGTCCTCTATCGGAGTTGGATTTCTCGGCGCCGGCCCGGTCACGCAGGCCATTCACCTGCCGACTCTCGCTCGGCTCGGCGCCGCCTTCACAGTTCGCCATGTCACCGATATCGACGCTGACGTCGCCGCGGCCGTGGCGGGTCGAGCGGGCGCCGCGCACTCGACCTCGGTCGAGGCGTTGCTCGACGATCCGGCGGTCGAGGTCGTCGCGATCTGCAGTCCGAACGCGTTCCATGCCGAGCAGGTGATCGCAGCGTGCCAGGCCGGCAAGAAGGCGGTGCTGTGCGAGAAGCCGCTGGCGATGTCGGCGGCCGAAGCAGCTGCGATCGCGGCGGTCTCGGCGGAGACCGGCGTACCGATCTTTGTCGGCGCGATGCACTCGTTCGATCCGGGATGGCGAGCTGCCGTCGCGCAGTGGGGTGCGCTGCCGCGGACGAGTCACACCATCCGTTCCTCGATCGTGCTGCCGCCCAACTCGCGCTTCGAGGACGTCGCCACAGAAGTACTGACACGGCAGCCCTTCCCGGCGCCGGACTACTCGGACGTCGCGGTACTGCCCGGGATGACGCACGCGGGGGTGATGGGTCTGGCGATCCACGATCTCCCGCTGATCCGTAGCCTTCTCCCCCGGTACGACGACCTGCGGGTGATCGACGCCAAGTTCCTCGCACCGTTCGGGTACCGGATCCTCTTCGTTGCCGGCGGCAAGAGTATCGAGTTGCACGCCGTGATGTCGCAGACCTGGCAGCCCGACTGGGCACTCGAGGTGTTCGCCGACGACCAGGTCCTGAACGTCGAGTTCGCGCCTTCCTATGTTCATGCCGGCTCCGCGGTGAGCAGGCTCAGCACCTCCGAGTCGACGCAGGTGTTCGGACCGGCCGAGGTCAACGGCTATGAAGTCGAGTGGCGCGAACTCGCCGCGGTCGTCCACGGCGAACTGGCGCCGCCCGACCTGTCCACTCTCGTCGACGACGTGCGCTTCGCGCTCACGCTCGCCGATGCTTCCGCTGATGCCGTCCGGTCCACCCCCAGCGCGGAGGACGCAGCATGAGCACGTCGTCGGAACACGTCCGTACGGCGCTCGCCACCCTGCCGCTGTCGTTCCCGGATCCTGCCGGAATCGTCTTCGTGGACGGTGTACCCGGCTGGCCGGTGGCCCTGCTGCACGCGATGGGCTCAAACCCGGCCGGGATCGTCCTCGTACATCCCACACCCGTTGACTTCGCCGATCCGCTCGCAATGGATCCGGCCACGATCGTCGTCGTCGACTCGCCCTGGGCCTCCAACCCGGCCACAGGCCTTGCTGCACGAGCTTTCCGCGCTGTCGCGACGGACCGAAGTCGCGTTGAGTGCCGGGTCGTCGTGGAGCCGTCGTGTGACTTCTCGACCGCCCTGCTGGACCAGTTGGTCCTCATCCGCGCTGTGCTCGGGCCGGTCACAAAGCTCCAGGTGCAACACGTTTCGGACCGCACCTTGTACGCCGAAGGCCTGACGGACACGTCCGTCGCGATCGACTTCAGCATTGTCCGCACTACCGCCACGCCCGCGTCGGCCGCACTCCGGCTGCTGACGGACGACGGCAGCGTCGAGTTGCAGATCCCGTCCGGTGACACCGCTCAGCCTGCCCGGCTGATCACCGTCGGACCGGATGGCGCTGTGCTGGCGCCAACCCAGTACGAGGCCGGGCATCGCTCCAGCCTTCGTCGCCTGCGCGAACTGCATGCGGCCGGATCGGCCGACGGACTGGCCGATCTGCGTTGCCTTCGAGCGGACGTCGTGACGACGACCGCCGCCCTCGGGGACTACGAGAGGAGCACATTCCGATGAGCAAAGCACAGCATGGCGGCGTCAGCCGCCGAGGATTCCTGGGGCTGGCCGGCGCCGCGATCGCCGCACCCGCGCTGGCGGCCTGCAACGTCTCCGGCAACAGCGGAGCCAACAAAGCCGGTGGCGGCGGCGCCCTCAAGTTCTGGGACATGCCGTGGGGAACCCCTGCCTACAACGACCTGGGCAAGAAGATCATCACCGACTACACCGGCTCGACCAAGGCGACGTACCAGATCATCCAGTGGAACGGCTTCTACCAGACCTTCTCGTCGGCGATCGCCTCCAAGACCGGGCCCGCGGTCAGTTCCGGCGCCGGATTCCAGGCCTTCCAGTTCGCCGACCAGGGCCAGATCGCGTACGCCGACAACTTCATCGAGAGCCTGAAGAAGGACGGCACGTACGACGACTTCCTGCCCGGCGTGCTCGACACGATGAAGACCGACAAGGGCTATGCCGGCGTACCGTGGCAGACCGACGTACGGCCGTTCTGGTACAACAAGGCGCTGCTCGACCAGGCCGGCGTGTCGGTGCCGACGTCGTGGGACGAACTCCTGGCCGCCGGTAAGGCCCTGAAGAAGGTCGGCGTGTCCGGTTTCGCGACCGGGGCCGGAGCCGGCAACAACCTCGGCGCGCACACGATGGTCGCGATGATGGTCAACAACGGCGGCGGCATGTTCGATCCGGACGGCAAACCCGACTGCGTGACGGACGCCAACATCCAGGCGATGACGTTCGTCCGCGAGCTCGCGAACGAAGGGATCATCGACTCGGGAGCCGTGTCCTACACGGCCGACAACCTCGACGCCCAGTGGAAGAACAAGAAGGCCGGCATCGGGATCCACACCCCGGGCCTCGCAGCGCGGGCCGGCACGACCGGCAAGGACCTGCACGTCATGGACCCGCTGAAGAGCTCGAGCGGCACCGTCGCGGGGCTGTTCTTCGTGAACAACCTGATGATGTACACCAACACGCCCTCGCAGGAGGCGTCGGAAGCCTTCCTGAAGTACTACCTGGGTCAGATCCACACCTACTGGCAGAGCCCGGTCGGGGTCGCCGTACCGGTGCTGAAGTCGATCGCCAAGGCGGACTACTACGCGAAGGATCCCAACCAGGTCGCGATCGTCGACAAGTGGATGCCGGTCTGCAAGACGTACGCCGCGAAGAAGACACAGTCGTTCGCCGCGCTCGCGGCCGTCGACGGCGGCCAGCCTCTCGCGCAGTTCGCGCAAGCGATGTTGCAGGGCAAGACCGATCCCAAGGCGGCCCTCACCACTCTGCAGCAGGGCCTCGAGTCGATTGTGAAGCGATGACGCTGACCCAAGGTGTTTCGACCAAGTCGCGGTCCCGGCCGACAGCACCACCTGCTCCGTCCACCAAAGGCAAAAGGCCCAGCCGCCGCGCGATCACGATGATCTTGTTGGTCGCACCCGCGATCATCCTCGTCGTACTGATCAACGCGTACCCGCTCGTGGTCGCCGCATCGCAATCGATCCACAACGGCACCTTGATCGTGACCGGGGACTTCGTCGGCCTGTCCAACTACGCCGATGTCGTCACCAGCCCACGCTTCTGGTCAGCCGCTCGCTTCACCCTGATCTTCACCGTCGTCGGCGTCTTCGGCAGCTGGCTGGCCGGCATGGGTCTCGCGCTGCTGCTGCGGACGAAGATCCCCGCCAGGGGTTTGTTCAAGATCCTGCTGATGCTTCCGTGGGTGGTGCCGAT
The DNA here is from genome assembly GCF_004216905.1 of Kribbella sp. VKM Ac-2569. GTDB lineage: Bacteria > Actinomycetota > Actinomycetes > Propionibacteriales > Kribbellaceae > Kribbella. The sequence continues at coordinate 10,058 of NZ_SGXJ01000007.1, read as the reverse complement.
CGTCGTGTCGTCCACGGCCTGGAACTGGCTGGTCGGTACGCCGGACAGCCCGCTCCCTGCCCTCGCGTCACAGCTCGGGTTCGGCGAGGTTCACTTCCTCGCCGATCCCACCCTGGCCGCCATCACCGTCTGCGTCTTCAAGGTCTGGGTCAGCTTCCCGTTCATGATGCTGATGACGTCGGCCGCGCTGGCCGCTGTCGACACAGGAGTCTACGAAGCCGCCGGCATCGACGGCGCGGGCCGATGGCAACAATTCGTCCACATCACGCTGCCGCTGATCTCGCGGTCGACGTACATCAGCTGGATCCTGATGACGATCTTCTGCGTCAACGACTTCCCGACCATCTATCTCCTGACCGGGGGCGGACCGGTCGACGCGACCTCGTCCCTGGTTGTCCTGGCCTACCGCAGCGTCTTCCAGGACCTGCTCACCGGTCCCGGCGTTGCGATCGCGTTCCTGATGACGCTCGTCCTGGTCATCATCTCGACCACTCTCTACCGCCAGATCAAGAAGGTGGACATCGCATGACAACCATCCAGGTCTCACGGCCGAGAGAACCCGGGACGCGCGGCCAATGGTGGCGCTTCGCCGCGCTGCTGATCATCACCCTGGTCGTACTCGTACCGGTGCTCGCCACCCTCCTCCTGGCCATCCGGCCCAGCGCGACAAGCACCACCACCAGCGCACTCACGCTGGAGAACTTCCGGTACATCTTCGGCAACACCGACATCATGCTCTGGCTCGGCAACAGCCTCGGCGTCACCCTCGCCACCGTACTGGTGTCCGTCATCGTCGCCGCCCCGGCCGGATACGTGCTGTCCCGTGGCCGCGGCAAGGCGGTCTCCGGCTTCTCACTGCTGCTCTTCGTCATCCAGTCGTTGCCGGTGATCACCGCGATCATCCCGCTCTTCGTGCTCTTCGCCCGACTCGGTCTAGCCGACAACCTGATCGGCCTGGTCATCGTGTACGTCGGCAGCACCTTGTCCGTCGCGACCTGGATGATGGCGGCGTACTTCGACTCGATCCCCCACGCTCTCGAAGAAGCCGCCTGGGTCGACGGCTGCTCGGTCTTCGGCTCCTTCACCAAGATCGTGCTCCGCAACTCCCTGCCCGGCATCCTCTCCACCGCGATCTTCGCGTTCCTGCTCGCCTGGAACGACTACCTCGTCGCCCTGGTCTTCCTACGGTCCAGCACGATCTTCACGCTCCCGATCGGACTGCAGACGTTCTTCCAGCAGAACGCCACCGACTGGGGATCCGTGATGGCCGTGTCGGTCGTGATCATGCTGCCACCGGCGATCATCTTCGCCGTCCTCAACAAGTATTTCAGCGTCGGCGGTATCGGCGGCTCGCTCGCCGGACGCTGACCTCTCCAAGGAGTCATTCGATGGCAAACTTCCGTGTCGGCCTGAACCCACTCCCCTGGGTCCTCGGCGCCGACGGCTTCAACCTGACCGAACCCGTGCTGCGGACTGCGTTCGCAGAGATCCGGACCACCCCGTTCCGCGGCATCCACGCCGACCCACCGCCGAGTCTCGACGCCGCCGGCTATCGCGCACTACTGGCCGAGTACGGCCTCGAACCGGCACCCGGCTACTTCTCCGTCGACCTCAACGCCGGCAACCTCACCGAGACGGCCAAACGCCACGCGGCCATCCAGGCCGAACTCGGCAACACCGAAGTCTTCCTCGCCACCGGCCTGACCACCGAGCGCATCGCCCATCCCTCCATCGGGTACGGCGGTCTTCTGCCGGGGGTGATCGACGCCATCGGGGCCGCAGCCGAGGCCATCACCTCCGAGGGCGTGACCCCGGCTCTCCACCCACATGTCGGCAGCAGCATCGAGATCGAGTCCGAGATCCGCGCCGTGCTGGACGCCGTACCGGCCTCGATCCTTGCCTTCGGCCCCGACACCGGACACCTCGCCTGGGCCGGCATCACGCCGGCGACGTTGATGTCGCAGTACGCCGATCGCATCGTGGCCGCGCATCTCAAGGACGTCCACCTCGGCCAGGCGCAAGCCGCCCGGGACGCCGACGCGACGTACTTCGACGCGACCGTCACCAAGTTCACCGTCTGGACCGAGCCGGGTCGCGGGGACGTCGACCTTCCCGCGGCGATCGCGACGCTGCCGGAGTCCTTCAACGGGTGGATCGTCGTCGAGGTCGACGTACCCGAAGCCGACACCAACCTCGCATCGACCGAGCTGTCCGCCGAGTGGGTCACCGGCCACCTCGGCACGGCGGTTTTCTGATGGCAGACTTCGAACCTTTGTTCAACGGCAAGGACCTCACCGGTTGGTCGGTCATCCCACGCAGTTACGGATCGATCTGGCCTGGCGGCCCCGACGTACTCGACGTCGCACCGGACTTCCCCAGCGACTACGCCGAGCAGGCCGAGCTCCATCCGGCCGCCTGGACAGTCGAGGACGGCGCCATCGTCGGCCGGCAAGAACCTCTCGGAAGCGGGTACGGCGGATACCTGATCAGCGACGAGAAGTTCGGTGACTTCGAACTCACCCTCGAGCTGAACCCGGACTGGCCGGCAGACACCGGTGTCATGCTCCGCCGCCGGCCGGACTCCTGGCACGGACTCCAGGTCCTCGTCGACCACCGCCACTCCGGCTCTATCGGCGGCTTCTTCGGCAACGGCCTCGGCAGCTTCCACGCCGTACCGTTCGCCATCACCGCGCGCCTCGACTCGACCGGCAAGCCCATCGGCCTCCGCGAGGACGACCCAGCGACGTCAGCCGAGCCCTTCTCCCCCGACAAGGAGAAGATGCTCGAGTACGCCGCACCCATCGAGGAGTTCCTCGCCACCTGGCGATGGCAGGACTGGAACTCACTCCGCATCCGCTGTGTCGGCGAACGTCCACGGGTCACCACCTGGATCAACGACGTACGGATCGCGGAAGTCGACCTGGCCACGTTGCAGGCACCGAACTACGACGCCGACACCGTCGCCGAATTCCTCGGCCCGTCCGGCCACATCGCCCTCGAGGTCCACGACAACGACCCCCTGCTGGGAACCGACCGCTGGGCACCGGACGCCGCCTGCCGCTGGCGCAACATCAGACTGAAACGCCTCTGACGACCGCGCGCCCTGCGGCGCGGTTTGCGACGAGCGCGGTCGCGGTGCCGGTGACTGCGAAGAGGGCTCCGAGCGCGATCCAGCCCAGGGTGCCGTGGTCGATGGCGGTTGTGGTGACGACTGCGGGGCCGAGCATCAGCGCCAGCGCGAGGCCGGTCTGGCTGAGGCCCTGGTAGGCGCCGGCGCGAGCGGGGTCGGCGAGTTCGAACGCCATACCCCAACTCCCCGCTTCGCCGCGCGTCTCGCCTGCAGAGGAGGCGAGCGCGCCGAGCAACAGGACGCCAGTCGCTGCAGCGGCACCGAGGTGACCTGCGAGAGCGAAGAGCAAGCAGGCCGCGAGCAGAAGGAGGCCGGCTCGGCGTGCCGATCGTCCGGCCGTGCGCAGATCCTGGGTGCCACGGGACGCGCGGACCTGGAAGAGCGCGACGTACGCCGTATTGACCACGAGGAGCGCCGATACGACGACGGTCGGCGCCTCGGTGTGATCCGCCACCCACAGCGGGATGCCAACCGACGTCAGCGCGAAGTGGATCGCCAGCAGGGCGTTGAGAACCGTCGATGTGACGTACGTGCGATCTTTCAGAGGCGAAGGTCCCCGTGGCGCCTCGGGGCTTGCGGACGCATCCATTCGCTCCGCCAACCCGGCTACTCTCCGGCGCAGACCCGCTAGTGGGATCGTGCCGAGAATCGTGATGGCGCCGACGAGCACCACAGTCAGGCGGTACGCCGTTGCCGTGTCCACCACCAGAGCCAGTCCCGCAAGCAGGGTGCCGATCCCGATCCCGACGTTCATCACCACGCGCAAGCGGGCGCGGACGGCAACCCGTTCCGGGCCGACGAACCATCGGGCGAGCAACGTCATCTGGGCCGTGCTCTGCAGGCCGCGGGACGCGGACACGCAAGCCGCGACCACGACGAAGGTGACGAGATCTCGGGCCAGGGCGTATCCCAGCAGTGCGACGCCGTTCGCGGCGAGGGCCCACTGCTGAAGCCGATCGGCGCCACACCGGTCACTCAGCCAACCACCGGCGTACGACGCCAGGACACCGACTGCTCCGGCGACGGTGAGGCCGATCCCGACGGCGGCCGGGGACAGTCCCACCCCGCGTGTGAAGTACAGCGCGCTGACCGCGAAGAACATCCCACGGGACAGGGACAGCGCTGCAACGGCGGAGGCAAGCGCGCGTTCGACAGGATCGCGGAGGAGTTCAGGCACGCGTCAGTTGTCGCATCCGGGTGTTCGGCGCCACCATCGATGTAGCGTATTGCTTCATGATCGAGTACGAGCTGGTCGGCAACGATCTGGGCGAGGTGCGCTTCGCGATCTCGCCGCTGAACGAGCTGGTCTTGTCGCTGCGGACGCTGCGCGATCCGGGTAGGTTCCCGCTGCAGCTCCCCTGGTTGCGCGCCACCGAGGCGGCTCGTGCCGGGCTCCCGCTGGACCTGCTCCGCGCCTTGACGAACGAAGCGCTGTGGACGCCGGACTTCCTCACTCCGCGCCCGTACACCCCGCTCGGCAGGATCGACGACGAGCTCGCAGCCTTGATGGACACACCGAACAGCGTCGTCCGCGCGGACTTCGCCGAGATCCACCTCGCCGCACTTCCGCCAGTACTTCGAGGCCGGCCGGAGAGAGTGCTCAAGCGTGTCCTGGCGGCGCTGCGAGAGTACTGGGAGGCATGTTTCGAGCCGTACTGGCAACGCATGCGGACCGTGCTCGAGGCCGACATCGTCTACCGCGGCCGGGTCACAGCACGATCCGGCCTCGCGGTGATGTTCGCCGACCTCGACCAGCATGTTCGCCTCGAGGACAACGTCGTGTACGTGCGCCTGCGCAGTGACCTCTCGTACCGCACCTCGACCGCCGGCCGTGGGCTGACGCTCGCGCCTTCGCTCTTCAGCAGGCGGGCGACGGCGCCCATCTCTCCCGACGAACCACCGCACATCATGTACCCGGCGCGCGGCCTCGGAACGCTCTGGGAAACCGAGACGAGCACGCCCGCCATTGCCCTGGTTGGCCTCATCGGTCGTGTCCGCGCCCGGCTGATGGGCATCCTCGAGACACCGACCTCGTCGACCGAGCTCGCCGTACGCCTGGACGTCACCCCGACCGCCGTCAACCAGCACCTGCGCGCGCTACGCGCGGCCGGCCTCCTCATCTCCGCACGCCACGGCCGCTCCGTCCTCTACCGCCGCTCAGACCTCGGCGACCGCCTGATCCGCGGCGCCTAGCTCACGACTCGCGGGCGCGGTGGGGGTAGGTGCCGGCGGTGAGTGTCTCGTACGAGCGCCGCACTACTGTCTCAAGCACTTCGAGGTCGATGTCGTCGAGCTTCTTGATGTACACACAACCGACGCCGGTCGTGTGCGGACCCAGCTGGTCGAGCAGGTCGGCGTGCGCGTCGACTCCGTCTGAGAGATAGACCGTGGTCGCCGCCGACCGCGGCGCGAAGCCGGCTGCCGGTGCATCGCCCTCGCGACCGCTCGCGTACCGGTAGTGATACTCACCGAAGCCCACCACGGTGGCCCACATCCGCGGCTCCTCGCCGGTAACCCGGCGCATCAACTCGATCATCGTCTCGGCGTCCTGGCGACGTGTCGCCGAACGCACCTTTGCCAGGTGGGCCTCGACCTCCGAGCTCGTCATGACGGCATCATTCCACGGCGCCGCGTCCCGGCCTGTGGTGCTTTCGCGGATCTGGAGGGTGTAGTCGGCCGGTATTTCGGCGGGCGCGGAGCGGTCGCCGTCGAGGCGGTTCAGCAGGAGTCGTACGGCGTTCTTGGCGATCTGCGTCTTGTCGGGGCTGATCGTGGTGAGGCTCGGGGTGCTGTAGCGGCCGTCCTCGATGTCGTCGAAGCCGACCAGGGCGATGTCGTCGGGCACGCGGAGGCCGCGACTGAGGATGGTGCGCAGCGCCCCAAGAGCCAGCAGGTCGTTGTAACAGAACACCGCGTCGGGCGGCTCGGGGAGCGCGAGCAGGTCGGCCATCGCGGCGCATCAACCCTCCTGTCGATCAGATGCCGGTCGGAAGTCGACAACTGGGAGCCCGGCACATTGATCCCCCAGCGCTGTACGGCTCACGAGTTATAGCAGCCGCCGCCGACAGCAGCCAGGTTCTTTGCATCCCCTCAGCGCCGATACCCACCAAGCCCGGCGCGCACACGCCGACACCTGACTCTTATCACCGAGAGAGGATCCGGTTGAGCGAGGCTGTGACCTGCGGGTTTGCGTGGTGGGATTGCTGGAGTTGCGCACTAATCGGGCTCGTCGGGTCGGGTCTGTGGCGTACGTGCGGACGGTGAAGACCGGCTCGGGGGCGACGGCGGTTCAGGCCGTGTGGTCGTCGCGGCGTGTGTCCAGGGATATCGAGCATGTCAGTTCGGCGCACGATGACGAGGAATTGGAGGCGTTGAAGGCCGCGGCGATTCAGCGGCTGGCTGCTGGGCAAGGGCGAGTTTCGGGCCTGCCGCAGGATACACAGTCAAGCTCCAGCCGCACGGCGCATGTCAGCTCGCGTGAGGGGCCCCGCATAGCGGTCGACAATCTTTGCCCACGCTGGCTTCAACAGATACGGCGTCACTCGAATACCGGCTGCATCCCGAACCTGTTGATCAGGACTGCTTAGCATGTGCTCTAGAGCCGCAAAGCATCGCTCGACCTTTACCTCATCATTCTGCGTCCTGAGCGCCGGCTCAAACACACCCCACCAGAACACCTCCGAGACGTAGCTGTAGGCAGCGAGCCCCGGAGTATCACTATATTCGGCACAGATCCGCGCAACATCGCCGGCCGACTCTGGAAACCAGTCGGCCAAGAGAGCTGGAAGGCCACTCACGTGTTCATTCATCCACAAAACTCACAGTTCTAGCTCGGCCCCACATATACACAGGAAAATGCAGTAGCGCAGGCATAGTCCGGTGGAGGCTTGAAATTCCATGCTTCCCGAAACGACTGGAACAGAAAATACGAGTCCAGGAACGTCCCCGTTCCAGACAAACCACGACCGAAAAGGGAAGCTTTATTCTCGACCGGTCGAGGCATCTTAAAAGGCTTCTCTCTTCAAACCTTACGCTTGTAATGTCGTTTACGGCGTAGACCGTTTGGATATTCTTCACGGTTCTATCGATCTCAAGCAGAGCCCCTCGTTTCTCAAGGTCAGCTGTCACTGCACCATTGGCGTCCGGAGTATTCAGCACGGTCCAGTTTTCCCGGAACTCTGACCGGGCAAGATCACGCTCGCTGGACGTCAGGATAGTATTTCCTGCCTTACGATCATCCTCCAGAATCTGCGAGTACCGCCGAGTCAACTGGAGGACGTCTTCGGCATGATACTTGCCCTCCGTTCGTACGCCATCCTGCAACTCGAGCCCAGAGCTGCCGAACGTCGGCTCGGACTGCGCCTTGATCTCGCCGGTCGGGAAATACTGGATGAACGTGCTCGACGGCGTCTTGTACAAGGTCGTCGCCGTGTCGAACGCGGACTTGTTCTGCACCGGCCGGTTGTTCTTGTCATACACCGTCTCGGAATACCGGCCACTGGGCCGGGTCTGACGAGTCACGTTCCCGGCCTGGTCATAGGCCAGCGTCGTGACCCGATCCTCCTGATGCCCACCAATCGGGGTATGCGGGACATGGATCGCGACCGGCTGACCGGCCCCGTCATAGTCGGTCTTCTTCGTGTTCCCAGCCTGGTTGATCTCCGCCGTGACCAGACCGTCCGCGTCGTACACCGTCTTGCTCGTATACCCGGCCGCGTCGGTGACCGCGGTCGGCCGGTGGTTCAGGTCATAGACCGTCTTCGACGTGTAGTCCGTCGCAGGCGACGCGTTCCGCAGCGGATCCATCACCGTCACCTGGTTACCAACCAGGTCGTACTCGAACGTCGTCGTCGGCGTCTTCGTCGACCCACCATCAACAAACGGAGTCTCGACCTTCAGCACCTGACCAATCCGGTCATAGCTGTACCTCGCGACGAAATCGTTCGGATCCGTCGTCGTCGCCTGGGGACCGCGGTGGGCTACCGGCGCGGGGCCTCGTAGATCAACTTGAATCGGTTGAACGGGTCCGACGAGGGTGCGTCTGCGGGCAGCACCGGCGCCAATGCCTCGAACACCCGCCGGACCGCATCACCCTCGTACTGCGACAACCTCGGCGTCGCCTGCAACACGGCACCACCCGACGGCAACTCGATCGCGCTCGCAAACGCTCCACTCCTGCGAACCGCCTCGATACCACCCAATCGCTGCAGAACACCCGCCGACGTGACCGACACCCACGAATAGCCCCGAACCTGGGAGTCGGACAGAGGCAGCGTGTCGGTCGGGAATGTCCCTCTCGAGGTCTCGAGCGGTGTACGGTTCCCGGCCCCGCTCGTGTCGTCGGCCAGGAACCCGAACACCGCCGGCGAGCGCTCGGCCTGCGTCACCAGGAACTGCCGCCACGTCTCGGGCACCTCGTCCGGGATCGGCGCGGTCTCACCCAACTTGCCCACCACGTATGTCGCGTCCAGCCGCAGCCACTGCCGTGCCTCCTTCGGACGTGGCCGGTACGCCGAAATCGTCAGACTCGGCGTTCCGGCATGACCGACCTCATTCAAGGTCGAGAACTTCGCCGACATCTCAACAGACACGTCGGCCGCCTGCGACACGAACCGATCCCAGTTCTTCGGCGACCATGCACGCAGGGACTTCGACAAGCGCCGCTCACCCTGACCGATCACCAACAACGAACACCACCGCGAGCCAACCGGCCCAAACGGCCCACCCTCCGGATCCCGTACACCTTTCGACGGCAGCCCTGCCGCCGGCAGCTCGGCCATGAACTCACCCGCAAGCTGCTCCACCGCCATCGTGAACCAATCCACCACCCGAGGCCCCACCTCAGCAGAGCCTTCCGGCAATAGATAATCCAACTCCGCACGAACACCACGCGCCGACTTCAACCGGGTCGACTCATCCGCCGCCGACAGCCCGCCACTCAGTTCTGCGCTATTCCCCACGCTGTTCCCTTCCAAATGACATAGCCTGCAAGCCCGAGAACTGTCAAGATATCGCCCGCAGCCTTGCCGGTCGTCGTCGGATCGAGTGTCGGTGTCGACCGCGGCTCCTTCTCATCTTTGCTGAACGACTGATTCCTCAGGCCGCGCAGCTGCACAGAATAGGGATCGGTGCTGCCGTAGTCGTACAACTCCACGCCGCCTTCCTCGATCTTCGACTCGACCGTGATCAGCTCCCGCGGATTCGATCGGTTTGGTCGATGTCGTGGATCCAGTACATATCCAGGTCGCACTATGTATGCGTTACCGAGTTGTTTCTGAAGATACTCGATGTAGTTGTCGACCTGGTCCTTCCCGTCATCCTCGGCTTTCCCGCCACCGTGCTTGACCTCCCAGATCCACACCTCCTGCTTGGCGCCGTTCTTGGGTTCCGGGCCCCACTGAATCACATCCGGATACCCGTTCTGATCGCCGGGATTCCTGACGAACCACCCGCGACCAGGTTGTCCTTCCGTGATGTCGTCACCCTCCCGCGCTCAGGATGCTCCACCTGCGTCTGGTCCGCGGTCGCCTCAACGGCGGTCTCGTGCCGTTCGTTCCAGACTTCCCAGTATTTGTACGGCTCACCGTTTTCGTCGATGGCGTAGTGGCCGTCGAGTTCGATGCGGTTGATGGGGTTGCCGCCGGCGAAGGCATAGCGGTTGGTGTTCCATGGATCGGTGCCGAGGGCGAGGTCTTGCAGGGCGCCGTTGAACATGTCGCGGGTGAGGTACCGGTTGAGGCCTGGGTTGTACTCGCGGAAGCCCATGTCGTAGGTGCCGGTGGCGCCGTCGAACCGTTTGCTGTTGAAGCGGTAGGGGTTGACGATGTCGGCGGTCTTGGCCGGGTCGTTGTCGAAGATCGCGTCGTCGCCGGTCGTGCCGGTCTTGTCGGCCTGGCCGTAGGCGGTGTAGCGGTACGTCGACGTGGTC
>NZ_SGXJ01000006.1 GCF_004216905.1 Kribbella sp. VKM Ac-2569 | reverse complement strand
CGCCTCGCCCGCATCGTCTTCAACCACCTCACTACCGACCAACCCACCGCGAGAACCACCCTCGCAGCCGCGGCTTGACATAGGAGAAACGCATGAGCGTGATCGCGCAGATCTTCGTCGTCGTCGCGGGTGTGTTCCATGTGGTCGTGTTCGCCATGGAAAGCGTGCTGTTCCGGAAGCCGAGCACCTACCGGCGGTTCCTGGTGAAGGACACCGAGGTCGAGACCGCTCGGCCGTGGGCGTTCAACCAGGGCTTCTACAACCTGTTCCTGGCGATCGGTGCGCTCGGCGGGCTGATCTGGGGCGGCGACAAGGGTCACGCGATCGCGCTGTTCGCCTGCGCGTGCATGGCTGGCGCGGGCATCGTGCTCCTCGCCTCCGACCGTCGCATGCTCCGTGCCGCCGCCACCCAGGCTGTGCCGCCGATCCTCGCGCTCGTTCTCGCTGCGACTCTCTAGTTGACTTAAAGTGCACTTGAGCAACGATGGTCGTCGTCATGACCATCGTTGCCGAGCCAACTGTTGAGACAGGCGGCGTCCTTTCACCGCAGTACCGCGCACTGACCGTCGGGATGGTCGCGCTGATCACCCTGGTCGCGTTCGAGTCCCTGGCGGTCGCGACCGCGATGCCGACCGTTGCGCAGGCGCTCGACGGCCTTCCGCTGTACGCGCTCGCGTTCGGCGGCCCGCTCGCCTCCGGTGTGGTCGCGATGGTTGTCTCCGGCACCTGGAGCGACCTGAAAGGCCCGACCCGTCCGCTCTGGCACGGTACGGCGTGGTTCCTGGCCGGGCTGCTGATCGCGGGCCTGGCGCCGTCGATGGAGATCCTCGTCGCGGGCCGCATCATCCAAGGCTTCGGCTCCGGCCTGCTCACGGTCGCGCTGTACGTCGTCGTGGGTCAGCTGTACCCGGCCCGCCTCCGCCCGCGGATCTTCGCCGCGTTCGCGACCGGCTGGGTCGTACCGTCCCTAGTCGGTCCCGCGATCGCCGGCTTGGTCGTCGAGCACTCCAGTTGGCGGCTCGTGTTCCTCGCCGTACCGGCGATCGCGATCCCGGCCGCGCTCGTCATGCGTCCCGGTCTGGCTCGCGGGAGCGCGTACGACATACGTCCGGGAAAGCTGTGGGACAAGCGGGCGCTGTGGGCAGTCGCGGCCGCTGTAGGTGTTGGGCTGCTGCACTACGGCGGGCAGCAGCGTGGCGTCGTACAGATCGTGCTGCTCCTGGTCGGTTTGGCAGGGGTGATCGCGTTCGGGCCGCGGCTGTTGCCATCCGGGACGTTCGCGTTCGGGCGCGGGCTGCCGTCGGTGGTCGCACTGCGCGGGCTGGTGGCGGCCTCCGGGTTCGGCGCCGAGGTGTTCTTGCCGTTGATGCTCACCCGGGAACGCGGCCTGTCACCGGCGTTCGCCGGTCTCGTACTGACGGTCAGCGCGCTGAGCTGGTCCGCTGCGTCGTGGTACCGCGGCCGGCCGAACCAGCCGTTCTCCCACGCGGTCTTCCTGCAGGCCGGCATGCTCGCGATCCTGGTCGGCATCGTCACGGCTGCACTGACGCTCAACCCGGAGGTGCCGGTACTGGTCGGCATCCTCGGCTGGAGCCTTACCGGCCTGGGCATGGGAACTGTGTTCCCGACCCTGTCGGTGCTGGTCCTGGAGTACTCCGAACGCGACGAGCAGGGCGCCAACAGCTCCGCCCTGCAACTCAGCGACTCGTTGTCGACCGCAACGATCCTCGCGATCGGCGGTTCGCTGTTCGCCGCAATGGAACCCCACTCCGCCGTACTGGCCTACCTGGTCGCCTTCGGCCTCCCGGCCCTACTAGCACTCCTCGGCGTACCCGCAGGCCGCCGTACCGCTACTCCTTAGAGCCGGTGACCGCGATACTGGCGCCGAGGCCGATGATCATGAGGCCGCCGGTGCCGCCGACCAGTTCGAGCCGGCGGGGTGAGCGGGCGAACCACTCGCGCGCCGTACCGGCCACGAACGCCCAGACGCTGTCCGAGCAGAGCGCGATCAGAATGAAGATCAGCCCGAGCACCAAGATCTGCGTCCACGCCGGTGCACTGGCCCCCTTGTCGACGAACTGCGGCAGCACAGCAGCAAAGAACACCGCCGTCTTCGCGTTCGTCACCCCCACCAGGAACCCCTGCCGGATGGTCCGCCGGGTAGTGCTCGGCTTCGCCGTACCGCGCATCGCGTCGACCAACGACTTCCGCGAACGAAACGCCTGCACCCCGAGATAGATCAGGTACGCCGCACCAACGAGCTTCACCACGGTCAGCGCCACCGCACTCGCAGCGATCAGCGTCCCGAGCCCGACCGAGATCCCACCCAGCAAAACCGCCGCGCCGAGCGTGTTCCCCACCATCGTCAACACCGCCTCCCGCCGCCCAACCGCCAGCGCCCGCCCGACGATGAACAACACACTCGGCCCCGGCACAACGATGATGATGAACGCAGTAACAGCAAACGCAAACAAATGCTGAGCAGACGGCATCTCCTCAGAGTAAGGGACCGCATCCCAGGCTGCGAGCGCCTCGTCGCCGCAGGGCTCACCAGGGTAGGGTGCTTGTAAAGTAACCGACTTTGTCCTCTGTGCTTTGAAAGTAACGTTTAGATGTTACTATCAAAGCGTGAGGAGGTGAGTTTATGCGAGCGGTCGATGTGTTGGAGACGCTGGAGGTTCTTGGTTCCAGCCAGTGGGGACTGGTGACTACCACCCAGGCGCATGAGGCAGGCCTGTCCAAGATGCACCTGTCCCGCCTTGCCAACCATGGCACCGTGCAACGGGTACGCCATGGCGTCTACGCGCTTCCCTCCGCCGACGCGGGACCGTTGCAAGGCCTGCGTGCAGCCTGGCTGGCCACCGCTAGTCGGCCGTTGGGGAACCAGCCGCTGGCTGTTGTGTCTGGTGAGTCAGCGGCAGCCGTGCATGGGCTCGGCGACCTACTGCCCTCCAAGTACGAGTTCACTACCGCGGTACGGCGGCAGACCACGCAGCCGGACACCCGGTACCGCAAACGCAACTTGCCGGACGAAGGCATCACCCGGGTCAACGGGCTACCGGTGACCACCGTTGCCCGCACTGTTAGAGACCTGGCAACGGGAGGTACCGACTTCGACCACCTCGCCAATGTGGTCCGAGATGCTCTCACTACCCACAACATCGCTTCCAGCACTCTCGTACAGGCACTCGAGTCAGCGGCGGGGCGCTTCGGATCCCCCGACGGGAACGCTCTGCTCGCCGACTTGCTGAAAGCAACCGGCTACCGACCTGACACTCACATCGTGGAGTTGATGGCCCCCGAGTTGCAGGAGGAGTTCCTCCGATCAGTCGCGCCTGAGCTCAACGATCTCGTCCGCCAAGCCGTTGCCAAGCAATTCCGACAACTAGCGCCGAACCTCGACCTCTCAGTGACTCATCACCCGCACGAACAAGCAGCTGCCGCCCCTCGGCAGAACAGGAAGGCCGACGATGGCGCAACCGCTGACCCAGTTGGAAGCGAACCGCCTGAGGCAGTCGCTGGGAACCAAACTGGCCAACGAGGCCAAGAGCCGCGGCGTCGCAGCTGATCCGATCCGCAAGCAGTACATCTTCACGATCTTCCTCAGCCGCATCTTCCAGAACTCCGATGCTCCTTGGGTGCTGCTGGGTGGCAACGCTCTGCTGATCCGAACCGGCGGCGGCCGATTCACCCAGGATGTCGACCTGGCCCGCGAGGAACCGTGGACCAGTCTCGAAGACGCATTGTCCGAACTCCGGCAGCTTTCCAGCCGACCGCACCACGGCGACCCGTTCGAGTTCGAGCTGTATGCAGTCACCACACATCGGGAAGCTGACCCGTACGGTTACGGCATCGAAACCGCCAAAGTCAAGGCTCGAGTCCGCCTTGGCGGTCAAGAGTTCGAGAGTTTCAGCATCGATCTGAGCACACGGCGACACCTCGATGCACCGGTTGACCAGGTGCCGCTGAAGCCGATCATCGATCACGAGACCCTGCGTGACCTCCCAGCGGTCCCCACTACCCCGATCGAACATCACCTGGCTGACAAGATCTGCGCCCTCTACGAACTGCACGGCGACGACGGTGACGAGGCATCAACGCGCTACCGCGACCTGGCCGACGTCGTCCGGATCGTTGCAGCGATCCCGTTCGATGCCGGCCGGCTGTCGACGGTTCTTCAACGGGAGGCGGGGCGTCGCCAAATGGAACTGCCGGTCAATGTCCAAGCGCCGAGCGAAGCCTGGGTCGCCGGCTTTCCCCGGTCCGCCGCAGGGTTCGCGCAGTACCCGCAGGAGTACTGCGACCTGAACGCAGCCCTGACGTTCTGCGACACCTGCCTGAGCGAGATCCTCAACGGCCGTCGAACCAACGGCACCTGGAATCCAGACAAACGCTCCTGGCAGTAGGTCCGTCTCCGGTTCGCGGGCGGAGGTGGGATAGGTCACCGGCGCGCCGTGGTGCGTTGACCGGGGGGTGGGCGGGCCCCTACGGTTCGAGGGTCAACCTGCGGTGCCATGAGGGAAGCCGGTGAGAAGCCGGCGCGGCCGCGCCACTGTGATCGAGTTTCGGCTCGTAAGTCAGGACGCTCGGGCACTCGCAGCCTTTCTAAGGGGACGCGCACTTCCCCAGGAGGTTCAGTTCAGATGGCAGCTCCTGCCCAGTCGGTCGCCGTACCGGCTCTTTCTCCCAAGCTTCTCGCCGCCGCGCTGCTCAGCGTCGGCGTGATGCTCCTGCTCGCGTATCTGGTCGGGTTCGACCAGGGTGCGGTGTCCCGGTCCGGGATGTACCTGCACGAGCTGATGCACGACGGTCGCCACCTTCTCGGCGTCCCCTGTCACTAACGACATGCGCACCTTCGGATCGCTCCTGGTGCGCGGACTGATCGTCGGACTCTTCGCCGGCCTGCTGGCCGGAACGTTCGCCTATGTACTGGGCGAGCCGCGTGTCGACGCGGCGATCGCGATCGAAGAGGCCGGCGGTCACGCGCACACCCATGACCATGGCGACAGCACTGAGCCTGCCGCCGAAGAGGAAGAGCCGCTCGTCAGCCGTGACGGCCAGCGGGCCGGCTTGTTCCTCGCCACCAGCCTGTACGGCGTTGCGCTCGGCGGACTGTTCGCCGTCGCGTTCACGCTGCTCCGCCGGAAGCTCAGGACCGGGAACGACGCGTACGCCGCGCTCGGACTCGCCGCGGCGGGGTTCGTCGGCATCGTGCTGGTCCCGTTCCTCAAGTACCCGCCGAATCCACCTGCGGTCGGTGATCCGGACACGATCACTCGCCGTACGGTCACCTATCTCCTGACCCTGGTGATCGGCCTGCTCGCGGTTTGGGCCGGAGTCGCGCTGTCGCGGTGGGCTTCGCGGTACGGCGAGGTCGCCCGGCTCGCGGGGGGTGTCGTCGGGCTGGTCGTCACCGTGGCGGCGGCGTACCTGATTCTGCCGCGGATCAACGAGGTTCCGGAGACGTTCCCCGCTACGCTGCTGTGGCAGTTCCGGTTCGCCTCGCTCGGTACGCAGGCGACGCTGTGGCTCCTGCTCGGATTCGGGTATGCGGTCGCGGTGGACCGCCGGCCGATCCGATCGAAGGTAGCTGCCGCTTGACCGCACCACCCCAGTCTCTGACCCTGCTCGCGCATGCCCTGACGCCCGCGTTGCGCGGACTCGTGCTCGGTGGGGACGCCGGGCCGGACCCGGCGAGTGTCGAGGCGGCGCGGGGGCTGAAGTTGTCTGCCGATGCCGTGTACGCCGGGCCGGAGCAGGCCGCCGTACGCACGGCCGCCGTACTCGGGTTCGACCCGGTGGTGGAGCCGGCGCTGCGGGATCGTGAGTACGGCGAGTGGGCCGGACGCGGGCTGGAGGAACTGCTCGCGTCTGAGCCGTCGCGAGTGGCGGCGTGGCTCGAGCGGCCGCACACCGCCACGCCGGGTGGCGAGACGGAGAACGACGTGCTCGCCCGGGTCGCCGATTGGCTGGGCGATCTGGCGGCGCGAGAGCACGGCTCGACGCTGGCAGTCGTCCATCCGGCGGTCGTCCGCGCGATCGTCCTGTACGTCGTCGACGCGCCGGCGGAGTCGCTGCGACACATCGACGTACGCCCCTTGGCCACGGTCAACCTCTTGTACCACTCGGGCAACTGGTCGCTGGCCTTGACACCTTAGGCCTGACAAACTGCGGTTGGCCCGGTTGCACGCCCAGGTGACCGGCTGTCACGGGGAGTCACGATGCCTGAGTCCGACCAGCTTGCCGAACGGTTCCGTGCCAACCATGCCGTGCTCGTCGCGGCTCGCGACCGGCTGCAGGCCGCCGTCGACGGCGGTACGGCGAGTGACGATCAGCGGAAGCGGCTGGACACGGTCAAGGAGCTGCTCACCCCGGTCACCGTCAGCGACGTCGATGCCGAGGGCAACGTCGTCGAGGTTCAACGGCCGCGGCAGTTCCTCAAGGTCGATCCCGAGGGGCAGGGCCGCGCGGTCGAGGTCCTCGGCGATCTCCAGGCGGCGAAGAACATCGCGGTGCTGGTGCCCGGGATGGGGAACAGCCTGGACACGTTCCGCGGGCAGTCGGACCGCGGTGACCTGATCAAGCAGGAGGCCGGCCCGGGTACGGCGGTCGTGGTGTGGCTCGACTACGACTCGCCACAGGGTCTGGTGCAGGCCGCGAGCAAGGATGCCGCGATCGAGGCCGGGCCGCGGCTCGCGGAGTTCCTGAACGAGGTCGACGAGCTGAAGGCCGAGGACGCGGACGTCTCGCTGGTCGCGCATTCGTACGGCACCGAGGTGGCCGCGCAGGCGGTGATGGCGGGCGCCCGGCCGAAGCGGCTGGTGATGACGGGCTCGCCGGGCATCGCGAAGTACGTCGACGAGGCCGCCGACTTCGTGCAGCCGCCGACCCGGCTGTACACCGAGCGCGCCCCAGGGGACTACGTCTCGTACACCGAGTGGCACGGACCCGATCCGGCGAACTTCTCGGACGCGATCCGGATGGCGACCAGCGATCCACGGGTCGGCGACGACCCGGTGTCGGTGCACTGGCACAACGAGTACTACCGGCCGAACAGCGAGTCGCTCCGCAACATCGGGCGCGTGGTCCGGGGCGATCTGATGTCGATCACGACCACGAACACAAGCCGATCCGCCGAGACCAAGCTCCTCCTCGGCACGTCGTGGGGCGGCCCGTTGAACGCTGTCGCCGGGGCGGCGTCCAAGGTGTACGACGGTGTTGTGGCCCTCACAAAACCGTCGAAGGAGTCGGCCGGAGCGGCCGCCGGACAAACCGCTTCAGGGCGGTCGAACGGCGCAGGACGAGGCTCGGAAGGGAGGCAGCGATGACGGGCGAGCGGGAGTTCCTGCGGAGCGAGTTGCTGGCGGTGGCTGAGGCCGTCGTACCCGATCAGCGGCCGGTCGTGACGCACGACCCGGGGCCGGTGAATCCCGGCGTACTGTTCGACGGCCGCGGGACGGCCACCGTCTCCAGGGTCACCGTCGAGACCGGCAACCCGCAGTCGCCGGACCCGGCGGCCGCCGTCGACGCTGCGGCCGCGGCGTTGCGCGCCCGCGGCTGGACCGCGGACGTCGTACCTCCGGAGAACGGTCATTATCGGGTCGCCGCCAGCCGCGACGGCTTCGAGGTCGCCGTCCACGCGTGGTCTGCGGACTGGCGGATAACGTTCACCGGGGAGACTCCTGTCGTTTCTTGAGACCGAAACGCGGCGTGTCCTCGCGGCGCTTGGCTGCACGGTGTATCACGGAAGCGTGACCTTGACCGAAGCTCGCAATTACCTCCGCTCGGAACTCCTCGCGGTGGCGGCGATTGTCGTACCCGACCAGACACCGACGGTGACCCAGGACGTCGGCCCTGTCGGCCAGGGCGCACTGTCCGACGAAAGCGGCCCGGAGTCGGTCTGCACGATCACCGTCGAGACCGGCGACCCCACCACCACGCCCGACCCCGAGGCTCAGATCGGCTTCGCCGCCGAAACCCTCGAGTCCCGCGGCTGGAAGGTCACCGTCTCCGAGCCCGCCGAAGGCCGCCACGAACTGACCGCCCGCCGCCAGGGCTACGACCTCACCGTCAGCGCGCAAACCACCGATTGGCGCCTGACCCTCACCGGCCAGACGCCGTACGTCGACGATCTGTAGGGGGATCCGTACTGTCGCCTACGATGCACTGGCAAGCGTTTGTCCCAGTGTCTCGTGAGGTGAGCGATGTCCGAGGACCTCGATGCGCTGATCCTGCGGGTGCGGGACCTGCCGCACGACCGGGCGGTCGGCGAGGTCGACACCTTCTTCCGGTCGCTCCCCAGCGAGACGGCGAAGGCCCTGGCGGAGAGTCGTCCTGAGCAGGTCGGACCCTTGGAGGGGGCGCCGCCCGAGCTGCGGTACCGGGCCAACCACCTGATCCTGGTGGCCGCACAGCAGCGACTACACGCGTTGGTCGAGAGCCGGGAAGCGACCCTTGCGCAGCGCCGGCGGCTGGTGACGATCAACGAGATGCTCCAGCCGGCCGGCAAACGCCTCGATGTCGACGCCGACGGGAAACGGGTCGAGGTCGACGTACCTCGGCAGTTCCTGCTCGTCGAGCCCGAGGGGCAAGGCCGGATGATCGAGGTGCAGGGCGACCTTCGGACCGCCCGCAACATCGCCGTACTGGTGCCGGGGATGAACAACGACCTGGAGCGCGTGCGTTCGCAGTCGGTGCGGGCGAAGGAGATCGGTGAGGAAGCCGGCCCGGGTACGGCGACGGTGGTGTGGCTCGGGTATCACGCGCCGCTGGGGCTGACCGAGGGCAGATCCACCGAGAGTTCTCGTGCGGCCGCGCCGTTGCTGTGCCGTTTCCAGGAAGGACTCGCGGTCGTCGCGCCGGACGCCAAGATCACGCTGATCGGGAACAGCTACGGCGCCCAGGTCGTCTCCCGGGCGATGCTCGAACGGGCTCGCGCGCACCGGTACCTGTTGACCGGCAGCCCCGGAGCCGACCCGCGCGTCACCTCTGCCGCGCAGATGACACCGCCCGGCACTGAGCTCTTCGCGGTGGCACGGTCGCGCGGGGACTACGTGTCGTACGCCGAACAGCACGGGCCGGATCCGGCGTCGTTTCCGGACGTCGTGCGGATCGAGACCGACAACGAGCGGGTCCAGATCACCGGGCACATGGGCTACTTCAACAAGAACAGCGAGTCGATGACCAACGTCGGCCGGATCGTGCGCGGCGACCTGGACGCGATCACGCTGGCGGCCCGCACGACGCCCGCAGAGGAGAGCCGAGTGCTGGGCACGTCCTGGGCGGGCCCGTTACGTACGCTCGGGCAGTCCAAGGCGGCCGTACCGATCTCGAAGGTGTTCGACGGGCTCGCGACGCTGCGCACGGTCGCCTCGACGCCGTCGAGGAAGACCGTCCTGGAAAGCACCCGACGCTCCCGCACGCAGGAAGGACCCGAACGATGACGTTGACCGAGGCGCGCGATTTCCTCCGCGCGGAGCTCCTCGCGGCGGCGGCAGGCGCCGTTCCGGGCTACGAAGGCGTCGTTACCCACGACGTCGGCCCGGTGAACCCCGGAGTACTGTCCGACGGCAGCGGTCCGGACACGATCTGCTCGATCACCGTCGAGAACGGCGACCCGTCCGTCACCGACCCGGCCGGCGAACTCGCCGCCGCTGTCGCAGCCCTGACTGCCCGCGGCTGGCACGCCGTCGTCGCGCCGGTCGAGAACGGCCACCACCGAGCCACCGCCGAACGCGACGGCTTCCAGGTCACCATCCACGCCTGGGACAACGAATGGCGTCTCACCCTCTCCGGTGAAACCCCGTCGATCCCGGCATAAGCCTCAGGCCCGCCGTTCCGCGGCGCTGCGGAGGACGCAGAATTCGTTGCCTTCGGGGTCCTGCATGGTGACCCAGCCGGTGCCGTCCGGGTTGCGGTGGTCGTGGGCGATGGTCGCGCCGAGAGTGAGGAGCCAGGCGACTTCCTCGTCGCGGGGGCCGTCGGGTTCGAGGTCCAGGTGGCCGCGGTTCTTCACGACCTTCTCGTCGTTGTTCTGTTCGAAGAGCACGGTGAGGCCGTCGGTCGGGACCGAGGCGTACGGCTCGCCGGGAAGGTCGTCGTCGGGACGCTCGGCCTTCAGGACCTGCAGCCAGAAGCCGGCGATCTCGTAGGGGTCGTGGGCATCGAACGTCACCGTACGCACGCGAGAAGTCATGCGCAGAGGCTACTTCCGGAAGAACAGCCGGTCCTCGGGAATTTCCGGATCCAGGTACGGCGTGAAGCCCGCGGCGACTGCGATCTCGGTGAGGGCGTGCCCGGTCCAGCGGTGGACGTAGATGTTCATCGGATGGCCGCCGTACCCGGACGTCTTGTGGTTCGATTCCTCGCCGACGTGGAAACCCATCAGGAGGACGCCGCCGGGGCTGAGCACGCGATGGAACTCGGCGAACGCCTGCGGTACGACGTCGCGGGGGAGGTGGATGATCGACCACCACGACACAACGCCGGCGACCGAGTCGGCCGGTACGTCGAGCGCGGTCATCGAGCCGACGCGGAAGTCGAGCTCCGGGTGGTCGCGGCGGGCGACCTCGATCATCCCGGGCGAGAGATCGATCCCGACGACCTGCAGCTCCCGCGCAGCCAGCAGTCCGGTCGTCCGCCCCGGTCCACACCCGACATCCAGCACGGCCCTCGAGTCGCCGGGCAAGAGCTCGGCGAGGAGGTCGAAGGCCGTGTCTTCCCAGTCGGCGCCGGTCACGACGAGTTCGGCGTACGACGGTGCGACGTTGTCGTACGAGGTGCTGATGTCGGTGAGGTAGTCGGTCACCCGGCCGACCCTAAGGCCGGCCGGGGACAGTTTTCAGGCCTTGCCGAGGGACTGCTTCTGGCGGCCGAGGCCCTCGATCTCGAGCTCCATCGTGTCGCCGGGCGACAGGTACGGGAACCGGCCGGACAGCGCGACGCCCTCCGGTGTGCCGGTGTTCACGATGTCGCCAGGGCTCAGCACCATGTACTGCGAGAGGTCGCGGATGAGCGCCGCCACCGAGAAGATCATGTCCTGCGTGTTCGAGTCCTGCCGCGGCTCGCCGTTCACGAACGACTTCAGCTGCAGGTTCTGCACGTCCGAGACCTCGTCAGCCGGAACCAAAGAAGGCCCGAGCGGGTTGAACGTCTCGCAGCACTTCCCCTTCGACCACTGGCCGCCGGAGACCTCGATCTGGAACGCGCGCTCGGACACGTCGTTCGAGACGGCGTACCCGGCGATGCACGCGAGCGTGTCCTCGTCGGTCTCGACGTACCGTGCCTCCTTGCCGATGACGACCGCGAGCTCGACCTCCCAGTCGGTCTTCGCGGAGCCGCGCGGCACCAGTACGTCGTCGTACGCGCCGACGACCGTGTTCGGGTGCTTGAAGAAGACGATCGGCTGCTTCGGCGGCTCGGCGCCGGACTCGGCGGCGTGTGCCGCGTAGTTCTGCCCGATGCAGACCACGGCGCCCGGCCGTGCGATCGGCGCGCCGACCCGCAGTCCCTCGGTGACGGCCACCGGCAGCTCTCCGGCCTCGAGCGCGGCGCGGGTCCGGGCGATGCCGTCGGCGGCGAGGAATGCCCCGTCGATGTCGGCGGTGAGCGGGCTCAGGTCGTGAACGGTGCCGTCGGCGGCGCGCACGTACGGGCGCTCCTCGCCGACCGCGCCGAGGCGCAGCAGTTCCACAAATGTCTCCCTAGGACGGATCGATCTTGTCGAAGATGGGCCGCAGCCGGGCGCGGGAGGCCTCGATGTGTGACCGCATCGCCGCGGCCGCTTCCTCCGGGTTGCCCTTACGGACGGCGGTCACCACTGCCTTGTGCTCTCGCAACGCCTTCGTCGCGATGCCGCCACCGTAGTACAGCCGGAACAGGTGCAGGTGGCAGTGTGTCCGCTGGAAGGACAGCCGCGCAGTCTCGTTGCCGGACAGCTCCAGAACCAGGTCGTGGAACCGCTGGTCGTGCGCGGCCATCGCCCGATAGCTCTCGTACGACGGACGATCCGGTACGTCGGTGTAGCTGAGCATCTCCGCCTTGAGCCGCGCCAGGTCGTCGGCGCCCGACCGCTCGGCGGCACGCCCGGCCGCCCACGGCTCGATGTGCAGGCGGTACTCGAACAGGTCGTCGAACTCGTCGCGGGTCAGCCGGGACGACACCCGGTACCCGCGCAGCGGCTCCTTGATCACCAGGCCGTCGGACTCCAGCCGGGCCAGCGACTCCCGGATCGGGGTCTGTGAAATGCCCAGCTCACGGGTCAGCGCATCGATGTTCAACCGGGTGCCCGGCTCCACCACGCTGTCCATGATCAGGCCCTTGACCGTCTCGTAGACGTCGTCACTCAGCACCTGTCGCTGCGGCAGGCGGGCGAGCTGCCCCGCCAGGCCCACGTGCGCATCCGTCACTCTCGCCCGCTCCTCCCGCACTGTGCTCTGCCACGCTGTGTTACTCCAACGCCGGGCCTCATTCTGCCCGACTCGCAGTCCGTCTTGACGGGTCCAGTGTGAAGCGGGAGCATCAGGTACGCAATATCCTATAGGATCTTGGAGGAAATCGGTGAGCTCTGCGATCGTCCGGGCCGAGGCGTACCTGGTCGACCTGGAGGTCGAGACGGTCCGCACCGACGCCGTCCAGGCCTTCCTGAAGCAGGAGACGATCTTCGTCTCCTTGTCGACATCCGACGGGCTGACCGGGCTCGGGTACTCGTACACGATCGGCACCGGTGGCACAGCCGTGCTCGCCTTGCTGCGGGACCACCTGTTGCCGCGACTCGTCGGTGCGGACGCCCGCAACGTGGAGGCAATCTGGTCCGACCTGTTCTGGTCCACGCATGCCACGACTGTTGGTGCGATCAGTTCACTCGCTCTGGCGTCCGTTGACACCGCTCTATGGGATCTGCGGTGCCAGCGGGCCGGTGAGCCGCTGTGGCGGCTGGCCGGTGGCTACCGGCAGCGGGTGCCGTTGTACGACACGGAGGGCGGCTGGTTGCACCTGTCAACGGATGAGCTGGTCGCCGGCGCACTGGCGTCACAGAAGGCCGGCTGGCCAGGTGTGAAGCTCAAGGTCGGGAAGCCGCGGCTGCACGAGGACGTGGAGCGGCTGCGGGCGGTTCGGGACGCGGTCGGGCCCGGGCTGGACATCATGGTCGACGCCAACCAGTCGATGACGTACCCCGAGGCTCGCCGGCGTGCCGCCGCGTTCGAGGCGGTAGACCTGTCCTGGTTCGAGGAGCCCTTGCCGGCCGACGATCTGACGGGGCACGTGCACCTGGCGGCGTCCACGTCGATCCCGATCGCCGTGGGGGAGTCGCTGTACTCCGTCTCGCAGTTCCGGGAGTACGTCGCTGCAGGCGGGGCCGGGATCGTCCAGGTGGACGTGGCGCGCGTCGGCGGGATCACGCCGTGGCTGAAGGTGGCGCATCTGGCCGAGACGTTCAACCTCGAGGTGTGCCCGCATTTCCTGATGGAGCTGCATGTCAGCCTCACGGCCGCCGTACCCAATGGGCGGTACGTCGAGCACATCCCACAACTGCGGGCGATCACCCGGTCCGAGATGACCGTCGTCGACGGGCACGCGGTCGCGCCCGATGTACCCGGTCTGGGGATCGACTGGAATGCTGATGCCATCGACGATCGGCGCGTTGCCTGAGTGAAGGGACCACACCAGCATGAGCAGGGTCGACGCACACCACCATGTCTGGGACCTGACCGTCCGCGAGCAGTCGTGGATGGTCGGACCGGAGCTGGATCCGATCCGGCGCAACTTCTCGCTCGCCGACCTGGCGCCGCTCGCCGCGGCCGCCGACGTGAGTGCAACCGTGCTCGTGCAAACCGTCGGCCTGGTTGCGGAAACAGTCGAATTCCTGGAGCTTGCCGCTGGCAACGATCTCGTGGTGGGCGTGGTTGGTTGGGTCGACCTGACCGCTGCCGACGTCGCTGACACGCTGGCGTCGCTCCAGGCCCGTCCGGACGGCTCGTACCTGAAGGCGATCCGCCACCAGGTCCATGACGAGCCTGACGTCGACTGGCTGCTGCGTCCCGACGTACAACGTGGTCTGGCTGCCGTTGCAGACGCCGGCCTCGCGTACGACCTCCTCACGAAGACGCCGCACCTTCCCGCCGCGATCCAGACTGTCCGCAACCTCCCGCAGCTCACGTTCGTCGTCGACCACATCTCCAAACCCGTTATCGGCGAGCCGCTGGACCCGTGGGCCACCCAACTCCGCGAGCTGGCGGCCCTCCCCAATGTCACCTGCAAACTCTCCGGCATGGTCACCGAGGCCGACTGGGCCAGCTGGAGCCCTAAAGACCTCCAGCCGTACGCCGACACCGTCCTGGAAGCCTTCGGCCCGAACCGGGTGATGTTCGGCTCGGACTGGCCGGTCTGCCTCCTCGCCGCGTCGTACGCCGACGTCGTTGCCACCGCGGAAACCCTCACGTCCACACTTTCCGCATCCGACCAACAGGCCGTCTTCAACACCACAGCCACCCGCACCTACAACCTCACCTGAGGCGGCGGACGTGGACCTTCGGGCGATCGAGCGCGCGGCGGACGCGTTTCAGCGGGGCCTGACCGCCGCGCAGATCGAGGCGGTTTGCCGGCGGGCGTTCGGTTCTGGCGTCGTGGCGGTGCGGGCCGTTGAGTTGGGGCTCGGGGGGTACAACAGCGTCTACCGGGTGGAGCTGGCTGGGAGCATCGACGCGGTGATTCTGCGGGCGGCGCCGCGGGAGGCGGTGCAGTTCGGGTCCGAGCTGCACCTGATGCGGAACGAGTATGCGAGCGTTCCTTGGCTGGCGGCGATTGCGCCTTTGATGCCGCAGGTGCTGGCCGTGGACTGGTCGCACGACATCGTCGACCGGGACTGGATGATCCAGACCTGCCTGGCAGGCGTTCCGGCGCCGGAGCACCTCGGCCGCTATCCACGATCCGGCCGTACGACGTTCTTCCGCCAACTCGGCGCGATCACCCGGACCGTGCACGACGTACGCGGGCCGTACTTCGGTCGCGTGGCCGGGCCGTCGTACGCGTCCTGGAGCGAGGCGGTGATCGCATCGTTCACGCAGATCGCCGACGACCTGGAGCAAGCGGGTCTCGACGGCGCCGACGTACGAAAGGCCGCCGAGCTCGCTGCGCAGGGGCGCGCGACGCTGGACGAAGTACGCGAGCCGCGGCTGCTGACGGGCGACCTGTGGACGGTGAACTGCCTCCTCGACGCGAACGCTCCCGAACCGTTGATCTCCGGCGTACTCGACTTCGACCGAACCGAGTTCGGCGACCCCGCCGCGGACTGGACCATCCGCATGGCCCAGGCGAAGAACGACGAACGCGAAGCCTTCTGGCAGTCGTACGGCGCCCTCGACCTCACGCCTGCCGCAGCCCACCGAGCCCGCATCTACGAGGCCCGCCACCTAGCCGCAATCCGCCTCGAACGCCACCGCCTGAACAACCCCAAAGCCGTCCACGAAAGCTACGACGCCCTGGCAAAGGTTCTGGCCCAACTCCGCTGAGCGACGCGATCAGCCGCAGCTGCCGGAGCGGGTGGCGACCAGCCAGATCCGGGGTTGTGCAACAGGCAATGGTGAGTCGGCACCTGGTATTTCCTGTCCCCAGTCACCACCGCCTGTCCCCACACGCCCCCGACTCGCCCCCGTCACCCCGGCTGATGAGCGACCCAGCCGGCGGGTTATCCCCTCCAGTTGGGGGTTCTCTACTGGTAGGCGAGGGGAGAACCCTGCACACGAGGGGATGACCCCGGCTGTCGCGGCATGCCTGCCTTGCGGGGGGATCGCTTCGAGTCGTGGCGTTTGGTTGGCCGCTGGAACTCGAGGAAACGTGGATGACCGCGGTATTTCGGTCGAAGGGGCGCGCCTTGAACAAAGTTATTCGGCGGCTCGTTCAGGCACCGGTTGGACGAATTCGACGCGGACGCCGAGGAGGCGGATGGGGCGGTTGAGGTCGAACTTTTCGAGGATTGACAGGGCTGTGGTGGCGATGACGTCGGGGTCTTGGGTGGGGGATTTGAGTTTGCGGCTCTTGATCGGGGTGTAGAAGTTGATGAAGCGGACCTTGACCGAGACGCGTTGGATGGTGCGGCCCTCGGCTACGACTTCGCGGGTGACCTCGAGGGCGATACGGCGGAG
Source organism: Kribbella sp. VKM Ac-2569 (assembly GCF_004216905.1). Lineage (GTDB taxonomy): Bacteria > Actinomycetota > Actinomycetes > Propionibacteriales > Kribbellaceae > Kribbella. Next base: position 443,978 of record NZ_SGXJ01000006.1, on the reverse strand, counting down.
TTCGCGTTCTACGCCCGCGCGATCGGCAAGGTCTTCGGGGAAGGTTTCCTCGTGGCTGCGGGAGACGGGTTCGCGGGGTACGTCGGTGACCTCGGTGTCGCCGAGGCCGCGGCCCAGGGCGGCGTACCAGGTGCCCATTTTGGGGCCGAAGCGTTTCTTCAGCACGTCCAGGTCGGCGGCGGCGAGTTCGGCGACCGTGGTGACGGCGAGCTCGTTGAGGTTGCGTTCCATCCGCGGGCCGATGCCCCAGAGGTCGCGGACCGGGCGGTGGTCCATCACCTCGCGCCAGTTGGCCGCGGTGAGGCGGTAGATCCCAGTGGCGGGGCCGGCGCCCTCGAAGGGTTCGGCGTGCGAGCGTTCCTCCTTGGCGAACCCGGTCGCGAGTTTGGCGCGGGTCTTGTTGTCGCCGATACCGACGCAGCATGTGAGCCCGGTGCGAGACCCGACAGCCGCCCGCAGTTCGGCAGCCAGCGATTCCGGGTCGTCGGTCTCCGCGCCGACGAAACACTCGTCCCAGCCCCAGACCTCGACGACGACCGGGAAGGACCGCAGCGTGTCCATCACCTCGGCCGACGCCGCGTCGTACGCCGCCGGATCCGTCGGAAGGAAAACGGCGTCCGGGCATTTCTTGTACGCCGCCCGCACCGGCATCCCGGAATGCACGCCGAACGAACGTGCCTCGTACGACGCGGTGGCGACCACCTGCCGTGGTTGGGTCGGGTCGCCGGACCCGCCCACCACGACAGGCAGCCCACGGAGCTCAGGCCGCCGCCGGATCTCGACGGCCGCGATGAACTGATCCATGTCCACGTGCAGGAGCCACCAGCTCATAGCTGACAGGTAACCACATCAGCTCGACGCACTGGAGTACGTCAGCAGGCCGCGCCGCCACAGCAACCGCACCAGCAGCATCGCCACCACCGCGAGGCCGACCCCGACTCCGACGGTTCCCCAGCCGAGATCGCCCGCCAGCGCCCGCACCGGGAACGTCGTCGCGAACGCCACCGGAAACGCGAACGTCAGGAACGTCCGCACCGCGACCGGGAAGAACACCAGCGGGTACCGCCCGGCCTCCATCAGGTTGAGGAACACGAACCCGATCGGGTTCACCGACTGCAGCCAGAACGCCAGGAACGACATCGCCGACCACACCGCGGTGAGCAGCACCAACCCAGTGCCGACGAGTACGACGGCCTGCACAATCTGCCCCGCTCCGGGGCTGAGATCGGCCTGCACCAGCCCGATCACCAGGACGGCGACGCCGCTGGCGACGTTCGTGAGCTCCGCGACGTTGATCCACCGCAGCGTCAGGTAGAACTGGCTCGACACCGGCCGCAGCAGGACGCCGTCCAGCTCACCCTCGGTCAGGTACGTCGTCATCCGGTTCAGGTTCGGCGCGACGAACGTCGCCATCAGCCCGGTGACGATCTGGAACACACCGACCAGCGCGATCACCTCGGCCCGCGACCACCCGTGCAACTCGGCCGTGAACCCGAACAGCAACAATGTCGGCACGATCCCCAGCCCGAGCTGCACGAGCCCGACGAGCAGCGTGGTCAGGAAATGCGCACGGAAATGAGTTTCCCGAACCACCGCCTGCGCGAAGAACCGCCGCCACAACCGCAGATGCCGCCACTGCTTGTGCCACCACGTCCGATCGAGCGTGCTCATGCGCCCACCGCCGAGTACGCACGGATCCCCGCGGACCAGACGAGTCGGGTGATCGCCGCGAACACCACGACGTACCCGAGCTGGAATCCCAGCCCTGCAAGGAGTTCGGGCCCCGTCAGCTGACCGGCGACGATCTCGACCGGGAACGACACCGTGTAGCGGAACGGCTGGTGGTCGACGAATCCCCGCGACCACTCCGGCATCAGCGCCAGCGGTACGACGGAACCGGACAGCACGCTCGCGATGATCACGCGGGCCTGCACGAGTGCGCTCACGTCGTCCATCCAGAACGCCAGCGACGCGATCAGGATGTCGATCGTGAACACCAGCATCGCCCCGAGCAGGATGCTGATCGCGAAGAGCGCCCAGCGGCCCGGGCCGGCCGGGATGTTCATCGAGTCGCGGAAGATCCACCACACGATGCCGATCATCGGCACCAGCGCGAACAGCTTGAGGAACTTCTCCGACAGGTTGTTCGCGACGAACCCGGCCAGCAACGACGCCGGCCGGATCATCCAGCTGGACAGCTTGCCGAGCCGGATGTCCTGCGCGAGGAACCCGGCCATCCAGGACGACGTCGCCATCGTGACGACTCCGAGCAGCACGAAGTACGTCGTGATGTACCGCTCGTCGACCGGCAACTGGGCCCCGCTCGCGAGCGCCGTCCGCCAGATCAGCAACGAGATGATCGGCATGCAGATGTTCGCCAGCATGAAGATGATCCACGCGCCGCGGTACACGGACTGCTGCGCGATATCGGCCGCCGTCATCCGCCGTACGACGCGGAGATTGCGGACAAGCGCGTTCACGGCGCGTCCCCGAGTGTGCTGCGGCGCAGGAACAGGTCGCGCATGATGTCCTCGATGTCGGCGTCCGCGACGTCGAGGTCGACCAGCGGGCCGAGCCGGGTCAGCTGCTCCATCACGAATCCGGCGCGCTCCCGATCCGCCTCGAGCTTCACCGTCGGCCCGGACACCTCGACCGCGCTCACACCGTCCAGCCCGTTCAGTTGGTCGGCCTCGACTGGACTTGCGTACGTCGCGCGCACGAGCTTGCGTGGTTGCGCCGTACGGACGAGGTCGTCCAGACCGCCGTCGAACTGCAGGCGGCCGTGGTCGATGATCATCACCCGCGAGCAGAGCGCCTCGATGTCGTCCATGTCGTGGCTGGTGATCAGGATCGTCGTACCGCGAAGCTTGTTGACGTCGGCGAGGAACGAGCGGACCCGTGCCTTCGCGACCACGTCGAGGCCGATCGTCGGCTCGTCCAGGAACAGTATCTCCGGACCGTGGACGAGCGCGGCCATCAGTTCGAGCTTCATGCGTTCACCGAGCGAGGTCTTGCGGACCTGCACGTTCAGCAGGTGCTCGACCTCGAGCAGCTCGGCAAGTTCGGCGACGTTCCGGTCGAACTCCGCGGTGGACAGGCCGTACATGTCCTTGTGCAGCAGGAGACTCTCCATCGCCGGAACATCCCACCACAGCATCGTCTTCTGGCCCATGACGAGCGCGATCCGGCGCAGGTAGTCGTGCTTGCGGTCCGACGGCGTGTGGTCGAGCACCTGCAGGTCGCCGGACGTGGTGTAGAGGAGGCCGGACAGCATTTTCAGCGTGGTCGTCTTGCCGGCGCCGTTCGGGCCGAGCAGGCCGACGACCTCGCCACGGCCGATGGAGAAGGTGACCCGGTCGACGGCGAGCCGGGTCTCGTACTTGCGCTTCACCAGGCTCTTCAGTGCGCCACCGAGTCCGGCGCGCTGCTGGTGGAAGGTGTAGGTCTTGGTCAGATCGTGTGCCGCGATGACAGGCGGCAAGTCGTGAACAGGCGTCACGTGCAATGCACCGCTTTCGAGAGAGTGTCGGGACCGGGCAGCGTCAACGCGTAAACGCGCAGAGCGCAGGCCGCTCACGCCACGTGAGATCGGCCAGGCGGACGCTGTGGTCCGTCCCGGCTACGCGGTCCGGTCCGACCGCGGGGGTTGAACGGATATCAACCCTTATCTCGACGACGTGTCGACATCGCTCCCTGTGGGTCCTTCCGACGTGCGGCTGCCACCGACCACCGTAAGACGCGACGGAAAGCGCCGTCCACCGACTTTCGGCTTTCAGAGCGCCTTGCGCATCTGCTGTGAGATCACCGTGTAGCCGAGCGAGTCGTACAGGCGGATCGCCGTACCGTTGTCGCCGAACACGTTCAGGTCCAGCTGGGTGTGGCCGAGCCGACGGCACTCCTCCTCGCCGGCCAGCATGATCGCCCGGCCGTACCCTTTGCCGCGGTGCGCGTGGTCCACCTCGATGCCGTAGATGAACGGCACTTTCGCCTTGGTGCTGATCCAGAGGCTGCCGATCGGCTCGTCGTCCGCGACCGCGATCCAGATCAGTTGCTGGTCGGTGGCCGGGCCCTCCGGCAGCAGCCGCTCGGTCTCCTCGTAGGCGAGCGCGAGCGCTTCGTCCGGGGTCAGCCCGCGGGCCGGCCCGACTCCGCCCGCGAACGAGGCGGCGGCGCGCTCCATCCAGCTCGGGTACTCGCTGTCGGTTATCGGGCGGAGGATCACCGGTGGCGTCGTCACGACCATGACCATAAACCCGCCCGGACACCAGGTCTGGCACCAACTGGCATATCGTGCCGCGGGTGGCGGACTTGACGTTGGAGATGGCGCAGAAGCTGTTGGCGACCCAGCCGTTCAGCGTGCTGGTCGGGGCCCGGGTGACCGCGTTCGGGGACGGCGGCGCGACGCTCGAGCTGGACATCCGGCCGGATCTCCTGCAGCAGAACGGTTTCCTGCACGGCGGCGTACTCGGCTACGCGGCCGACAACGCCCTCACGTTCGCGGGCGGTACGGCGCTCGGCCCGGAGGTGCTGACCGGTGGCTTCACGATCAGTTACCTCCGCCCGGCCCAGGGCATCCTGCTCCGGGCCGAGGCGAAGGTCGCGTATTCGAGCAGGCGGCAGGCGACGTGCACCTGCGAGCTCACGACGCTCGACGACGCCGGTACGTCGACCCTGTGCGCGATCGCCCAGGGCACGATCATCGCCCGCTAGTCGAAGAGGTCTTCCAGGAACGACTTCTTTTTCTTCTTGTGCGGGTGCTGGTTCCCGTACCGCGGGTCGTACCGCCGGTCGTCGTCGCGCCGGTCGTTGTCATAACGCCGGTCGTCGTCGTACCGCTTCTTCTCCTCGTACCGAGGCTGCTGCGATTGCTGCGCCTGCTGCGGGGCGTTGAACCGCGCCTCGGCGTCGACAAGCCGCTCCAGCTCGCCCCGGTCGAGGAAGATGCCGCGGCAGTCACCGCACTGGTCGACGGTGATCCCGCTGCGCTCGTACGTCCGCATCGCGCCGCGGCACTTAGGGCAAACCAAGCTCTCCATCCGGCAACCCTAAGTGACGATTTCCCCGTCACGGCGCGCTTTCAGCGAACTCTCAGGAAGTCCTCATTTGAAACTGCCGAGGAAGGTCTTCAGGATCGGGCCGGCGGTGTGCGAGCCCGACTCGCCGCCTTCCACGATGACCGCGAACGCCACGTCACCGCGGTAGCCGGCCATCCACGCGTTGGTGGTCACCTTGCCGTTCGCGACGACCTCGGCGGTACCTGTCTTGGCAGCGACCGCTCCGTTGCCGGCGAGCACCTTCCCCGTACCGCCGGTGACCGTCGTGCGCATGAACGTCCGCAGCGCCGCGACAGTTGCCGCGGGCAACGGCGAGGCGGCAGCGCCGGCGGCGTCCTTACCCGGTACGAGCACCGGCTTCATCGCCGTACCGTGGTCGACCGTCGCGGCGACCAGCGCGATCGCCAGCGGGCTCGCGGTGACCGTGCCCTGGCCGATCATCGACGCGGCCTCTTCGACGTCGTCCTTGGGCGCCGGCACCTGGCCGCCGTACGCCGAAATCGACAGGTTCAGGTCCCGCCCGATCCCGAACATCGCCGCGGCCTTCGTCATCCCGTCCTTGGGCAGCCGCGCGTGCTGCGAGATGAACGCGGTGTTGCAGGACTGGTTGAACGCCTGCTGCATCGTGCCGTTGCCGTACGCCGCCAGCGCGTCGTAGTTCTTGAACGTCTTGCCGAACACGTTGATCGTGTTCGTGCACGGCAGCGGCGTCGCGGCGGTCAGTCCGCTGCCCAGGAGCGCCGCCGAGGTGACGATCTTGAACGTCGAACCCGGTGCGTACCGGCCCTGGAAGGCGCGGTTGTAGCTGGCCACCTGCGGCCCGTTCGCCGCGGCGAGGATCTGACCGGTCGACGCCTGGACGGCGACCAGTGACGCCGGCAGCTTGCTGGTCGCCAGCGCGGCCTCGGCGGCCTTCTGCATATTCGTGTCCAGGGTGGTCTTCACCGGCTTGCCGGCGGTCCCCTTCTGGGTGAAGACGGTCTTGAGCGTCAGCTTGGTCTTGCCGTCCCGCAGCGCGACCGTGCCGCCCGGCGTACCGGCGAGCTGCTGCTGGAACGCGTACTGCAGGCCGGTCGTGCCGACCTGGTCCTGCGCCGACGCGGTCGGGCCCGCGTTCTTCAGGGTCTCGTCGGTCGCGGTCTTCATGGTGCCGATGAGCGACCGGGCGAACGTCGAGGTCGGCGGCAGCGACTGCGTGCCGCCCATGGTCAGCACCCCGGGCAGCTTGCTCATCGTCGGCCGGAGCGCCTCCCACTCCTCGGCCCGGATCGTGATCGCGTCCACGAACTGCCCGGCCGGCGCGGCTTTCGCCCGTACGGCGAGCTTCGCGCCGTCGACGTCGAGGTACTTCGTGAACGCGGCGTACGTCGCTGCGGTGGCCTTGGTGCCCGCGGCGACGCCGACGATCACGACCGGCCGGTTCGCGGTCAGGGCGACGCCGTTGCGGTCCAGGATCGAGGCCCGGGCCGGCAGCGCGCGGACCCGCTTGAGGTAGTTGGCGTCGCCGAGGCCGGGGTAGATCGTGTCGCCCGCGGCTTTGACCTTCCAGGCGTCGCCGGTCTTCGCCGCGGTCGCCGTACTGGTCCACTTCATCGCGCCGATACCGCGCAACTGCGCCTCGACAGCCAGTTCCTGCGTGCAGTTGCCGTCGGTGCACTTCGGGTCGCCCTGCGGGGTGACCGTCACGGTGCTCGCGACCAGCGCGCTGTCGACGTCGTCGAGGCGCTTGGCGAACACCGTCGGGTTGTCGGTCAGCGCCCCGGCCGCGTCCGGCTTCCCGTTCGGCGACCACGCCTTCACCCAGGCGTCGGCGAACTGCTTGATGACCGCACCGGACGCCTGCTGCTCGTCGCTCCCGGACTTCCCTCCGCCGCCGCCGGACTTGCTGTCCGAACAACCAGCGGTGATCAGCAGACTACTCAGGCAGACGATCGCAGTGGTTCGCTTCACAATCCCAACTCTCGCACGATGACGGATGGACACCGGGGCACAGTCTTCGGCGTGTGGTTACCTGACCACGAGGGCGAAACTACTCAACCCGCCCAAGTACGACGCGCGGACCCGCTCGGGAGTTGGCGTCAGAGGGTGGGTGAATCGGGAGCGAGATGCTGCGCGAATCGGTGGACCCGGATTCTGGAACCGCGTTCCAGAGTCGCGGCGCCAGGCGTATCCTGCTCCTTTGTGACCCGCCTTGCTCTGCACAGCCGCCTGATTCCCGGTACCGAAGAGGCCTATGAGATCGAGCACGCTCGCGTCTGGCCGGAGCTGATCACCGTGATGCACACCGCCGGGATCAGCGACTGGTCGATCTGGCGCAGTGGCCGCGACCTCTTCCACCTGGTGGTGACCGACGACTTCGAGGCCGCGGTCGCGTACCTGCGCAACGACCCGATCGACCAGCGCTGGCAGCAACACATGAGCCAGTTCGTCGAGGGCTTCGCCGAGAACCCGGAGGGCGTCGCCGGCCAGTCCCTCCGCCACGTCTGGACAATGAGCGAGCAGACCGACTAGTACATCTCCCAGACCAGCAGTTCGGCGCCGTCCGGGCCGGCGGTGACCCGTTCGCCATCGGACCCGTTCAGCCGTACGGCGTCCGCCGTACCGAGCTCAGCACCTTCGAGGTTCGCCGTACCCGCAGCCACGAAGAGATGCAGGTACGCCGCCGTGGGCAGCGTGATCGTGCCGCCCGGGGCCAGTCGAGCGACCGACATACCGGCGGACGGCTGGTTGAGGTGGATGGCGGTCGACGACGCGTGCTTGGCGAGGCCGGACGCGACCGGGACGAGCTCGCCTGTGGTGAGGTCGAGCTCGGTCTGTTCGTAAGACGGCGGAAGGTCGAGGCGGTCCGGCCGGACCCACATCTGGACGTAGTGGACCGGATCCGTCCCGTCGTTCCACTCCGAGTGCTGGATCCCGGTGCCCGCACTCATCCGCTGCGCGAGCCCCGGGTACACCTCGCCGCTGTTCCCCTGCGAGTCACGGTGCGCCAGGGCACCCCGCAGCACCCAGGTGACAATCTCCAGGTCCTGATGCGGATGCCTCTCAAACCCGGTGCCAGGAGCAACCGTCTCGTCATTGTGCGCCACCAAGAACCCGAACCCGACATTCGCCGGGTCGTAGTGCGGCCCGAACGAGAACGAGTGCCGCGAGTCCAGCCACTCGTTCGCGGTCCGGAACCGATCGTCCGCCCGATGGATCTCCACAGCTTCTAGTAAACCAATGCATCCGAGCGACGCATCGCATCGAGATGCCCGACGTGGCGCGCGGTCTCCTCGACCATGTGGATCAGCATCCATCGCAGCGTCGCCTGCGCCGCCTTGAAGTCCGGGTGCTTCCCGACGTCGTCGAGCGAGTGCGTGGCGACGATCTCGTTCGACTGCGCGCACTGCGCCTCGAACTCGTCCAGCAGCTGCGCCAGCGCCCGCTGCTGGTTCAGCCAGCCCACCAACTGCGTCCGCTCGTCCGCAACCAGGGGCGGCCTCTCCCGCGAAAGTGTCATGGCGGGAAGGTAGCCAATCCACCCGATCGCCGCAGCGCATTAAAAACGGACTGCGCCGCTCGGTGGGCGGCGCAGTCCGGTCTACTTGGTGAGACGTCCGGTCAGCCGGTCGGGTTCCCGTTGTCGGAGCCGAGAGTGGCCTTGATGGACTGCGGCTTGCCGTTGCGGGTGACGGTGAGCGTCACCTGATCGCCCGGGCGGTGCGAACGGACCGCGGCGACCAACGCGTCCCCTGACGCGATCGCCTTACCGTCCACAGCGGTGACAACGTCACCTGACTGCAGACCGGCCTTGTCCGCCGCACCGCCGGACGTAACCTCGCCGAGGCGTGCTCCGTTCGTGAGCCCGTCGGAGGACTGCGCGTCGCCGACCGTCACACCGAGCCGCGCATGAGTGGCCTTGCCCTTGGCCACCAGCTCGTCGATGATCGGCTTGGCCTGGTCGATCGGGATCGCGAACCCCAGGCCGATGTTTCCGCCTTCGGATTGTCCCGATCCGCCGGCGGTTTTGATCGCGCTGTTGATACCGACCACCTGGCCGGCGAGGTCGATGAGGGCGCCGCCGGAGTTCCCCGGATTGATCGCGGCGTCCGTCTGAACTGCTGGGAAGACTGTCGTACTGTCCTGCTCCTCGTCGCCCGACGTCACCGGGCGGTTCAGCGCCGAGACGATGCCGCTGGTCACGGTCGCCTCCAGCCCGAACGGCGAGCCGATCGCCACCACGCCCTGCCCGACCGCGAGCTTTCCGCTCTGGCCGAGGGTCGCCGGGGTCAGGTCGGTCGCGTCGGCGTGGATCACCGCGAGGTCCGTGAGCGGGTCGGTGCCCTTGACCGTGGCGCTCACAGTGCGGCCGTCGTTCAGCATCACGCTGAGCTTCGCGCCCTGACCGGCCCCGGAGACCACGTGGTTGTTGGTGACGATCAGGCCGTCCTTGCTGATCACGATGCCGGACCCGGTCGCTTCGCCCTGCGAGGTCGCGACCGCGATCTTCACCACGCTCGGCAGCACCTTCGAGGCGGCGCTCTGCACCGAGCCGTCCGGCGCCGACACGGGCGCCGCCTGGTTGCCGTTCAGCGGGGAGGTCACCGACGGGGTGTTCGCGGTGTGGTCGTTGGTCGCCGAGTAGACCGCCGCGCCGCCGACGCCGCTCGCGGCGCCGACCAGCAGCGCGGTCAGCGCCACGGCGGCCAGCCCGCCCCGGCGCTTCGGCTTCACCGCGGTGGCCGTGGTCGGCTGCGGTCCGACGGGCCAGTTCGGGCCCGGAGACGCCCCCTGGTGCGTCCCCGGCGCCCCGAACTGCGGATAAGTACTCCCACCTGAGGGGTACTGTCCCGGCCGCTGCCCTTGCGGCCCCGAGTCCAGCCGCGGCAGCCCACCTTGCGGTGCGTGCTGCTGCTGATGCTGCCCGTACATCGGCAGCTGCTGCGTCCGCTCCGGCCCCTGCGGTCCCTGTGCGTTCTGGCCGGGCTGGTTCTGCGGCTGCTGCGGCTGGTTCTCGGTCATGGCAAGTACTTTGTCGGCCGGACCTGAGAGGGCCCTGAAGATCCCCTCGGAGTGACCGAAGAACTCGATGAAGATCCTCTGAAGGACCTGTCAGCAAACAATCAGCGGGTCTGGGTGGCCGCGTGTGGCAGCCAGAGGGTGAACTGCGCGCCTGCTCCGGGCACGTTGCGGGCGTAGATCATGCCGCCGTGCTGCTCTGCTGCGTGCTTCACGATCGCCAGGCCCAGGCCCGATCCAGGACGGCTGCGGGCCTCACTGGAGCGGTAGAAGCGGTCGAACACGTGCGGCAGGTCCGCCTCTGCGATCCCCGGCCCGGAGTCGGTCACAGTGAGTACGCCGTCCAGCAGCCGGACCGTCACGTGTCCGACGGGCTGTCCGTCGCTGCGCTGCTCCGTGCCTTCAGGAACGCTGTACTTCGCCGCGTTGTCGAGCAGGTTCGTGACCGCTCGCCCGAGCAGCCGCTCGTCACCCCAGACCGGGAACGGCGCGATCTGCACGTCCCACTCCAGCCCGGGCGCGCGTCGACGTACCTTGATGACGGCGTCCTCGACCACGTTGGACAGCTCGATCAGCTCCGCGTTGCGCACCTGTGGGGTGTCGCGGGCCAGTTCGGTCAGGTCGCCGATCAGTTGCGTCAGCTCGTCCATCTGGGCGCGTACGTCGTCCAGCAGTTGCTGCCTGTCCTCGGGCCGGAGGCCGCCGCGCTTGTCCGCCTGGGCGAGCAGATCCAGGTTGGTGCGGACGCTGGTGAGCGGCGTACGCAGCTCGTGGCCCGCGTCACCGACGAGCCGGCGCTGCCGGTCGCGGGACTGGGCGAGTGCGCCGAGCATCGCGTTGAACGCCATCGCCAGCCGCGAGATCTCGTCGGTCCCGGTCATCGGGATCGGCTTCAGGTCCTCGGTCCGCGCGACGTGCTCCGCGGCTCCCGTGAGCCGCGCCAGCGGCCGCAGACCGGACCGCGCGACGGCGTTGCCCGCGAGCGCCGCGCCGATCACGCCGATCAGCCCGAACGCCCACAGCACGATGCCGAGGTTGTGCAGGGTCTGGTCGATCGGCCCCAGCGACTGCGCGACCACCAGCGCTCCGGGCTGGAGGAAGTCAGAATCAGCCTGGCACTCATCGCTCAGCCCGACCGGACAGAAGCGAGCAGGTACGGCGACAACACGAAAATGTGAGCCGCCGTTGCGTACGCCGACAGTTCGCAGGCTGGCCTGGTCGCCCTGGTCCCGCGCGATCTGGAGTTCGTCGTTGCCCATCGGCGGCAGCGGACTCTTCGCCGGAGCGAACTGGGAGCCGTCCGCGCCGAGCACACCCACCCGGATGTCGCTCAGGCCGAGTGCGTCGGAAGAAGCGGTCCGCAGGTTGGTGAGGTTGGTCAGGACGCCCTTCTGCGCCGCCTGGCTTGCCCGGAGGATCAAGCTGTTGTCCAGGTTCTGGTACATCTGCTGGCGCACGGTGATGTACGCCGCGACGCTGACGATCGCCACCGCGAGGCCGACCGCGACCGCCGCGAGCAGCGTCACGCGGGCATGCAGCGTGAGCTTGTGGAGCGTCTCGTTCCACCAGGTCTGGGTCCGGGCAGCGGTCGTCGCGACGCGATTGCCGTTGCTACTGGCAACGGGCCGCTCGGATTGCGTCGGCTGCTGCTGCGATTGCTGCGGACGGTCGGCGTACGAGGGGAACTGCTCGGGGTGTTGCTCACTCACGGCGGGGTGTCCCTCAGCACGTACCCGATGCCGCGGACGGTGTGGATCAGGCGAGGCAGACCGTTGACCTCGGTCTTACGGCGCAGATAGCCGACGTAGACCTCGAGCGAGTTCGCGGTGGTGGGGAAGTCGTAGCCCCAGACCGCGTCCAGGATCACTGCGCGCTCCAGCACCCGGCGCGGGTTGCGGATCAGCAGCTCGAGCAGCGAGAACTCGGTCCGGGTGAGCTGGATCGCGACGTCGCCGCGGTGCACCTCGTGCGCGTCGACGTCGACCACGAGGTCGGCGTACTGCAGCACCTCGCCGCGCTGGCCGCCCTCGCCGGGGGTGCTGCTGCGGCGCAGCAGCGCGCGCAGCCGGGCCAGCAACTCCTCCAGCGCGAAGGGCTTGGTGAGGTAGTCGTCGCCGCCGGCGTCCAGGCCGTCGACCCGGTCCGCGACCGCGTCCCGTGCGGTCAGCACCAGGATCGGCACATTGTTGCCCGCGGCCCGCAAGGCCTTGGTGGTCTCCAGCCCGTCCAGCCGCGGCATCATCACGTCCATCACCACGACGTCCGGCTCGACGTTGCCGATCACCGCGAGCGCCTCGGCGCCGTCGGACGCGGTCACCACCTCGAAGTCGTTGAACTCCAGCGAACGGCGCAACGAGTCCCGGACCGCCCGGTCGTCGTCCACCACCAGTACCCGCATCGTCAGCCCCGCTTCGCTCGAAGTTCCGTCATCGAGACTAGGTCGCTTCTGTGAGAATCGCCTGAGAACCCGCTGATCGCTCGCACAACACCTCGTGCACACCTTAAGTTGCCTGACGTGGACGTCCTCGAATTCACGCCCGAGCCCGCCGACTTCGCCTGGACCTTCGGCGGGGTGCCTCCGGTACGCCGGGTCAAGCCCGGCACCGCCCTCCGCCTGTGGACGGAGGACGCGTTCGCCGGGAGCCTCCGCAGTACGGCGGACCTTGCGAGCGCCTCGCTGACGATGCCGTTCGTCAACCCGCAGACGGGACCGTTCTACGTCGAGGGCGCCGAGCCTGGCGACACGCTGGTCCTGCACTTCGTCGAGCTGAGCCCGGCCCGGAGTTGGGGCGCGTCGGCGACCATCCCGTTCTTCGGCGGCCTGACCAGCACCGACCGGACCGCGACGCTGCAGGATCCGCTGCCGGAGCGGACCTGGATCTACGAGGTGGACAGCGCTCGCCAGACGGTCGGGTTCCAGGCGCAGGGGAGTGACCTGGAGGTCGCGCTGCCGCTGGAGCCGATGCTCGGCACGGTCGGGGTGGCGCCGGCCGGTGGTGAGGTCCGCTCGGCGCTGGTACCGGACACGTTCGGCGGCAACATGGACACGCCGGAGATGCGGGCCGGAACCACCTGCTACCTGAACGTCAACGTCGAGGGCGCACTGTTCTCGGTCGGCGACGGTCACTACCGGCAGGGCGAGGGCGAGTCCTGCGGCACCGCGGTCGAGGGCGCGATGAACGTCGTACTGATCGTCGACCTGCTCAAGACACCCGGACCGGTCTGGCCGCGGCTGGAGAACGATGAGTACCTGGCCGTGGTCGGGTCGAGCAGGCCACTCGAGGACGCCTGGCGGGCCGGTCAGGTCGACATGGTGCGCTGGCTCGGTGACCTGTACGGACTGGACAAGCTGGACGCGTACCAGCTGCTCAGCCAGATCAGCGAGGTCCCGCTGGCGAACGTGGTCGACGCCAACTACAGCGTCGTCACCAAGATCCCGAAGCGCCTACTCCCACAAGTCACGGCGTACGACGGGATCCACCAGCAACTAACTGAACTGCGGCACGACCTCCTCCGCGAATCGCTCTAGTGGCTCGTGGTCGTAGGCGACGCCAGGGATGTACGAGATCACGTAGTCGATGCCCGCTTCGGCCAACTGCTCCACATGTTCGCTGAGCTGCTTCGTCGTGACCACCTCTGCCAGCACGTGGGACGTCCCGCCGGAGCCGATCTCCAGGAACTCCTCCAGGCTGTACCGTCCACGTGCCTTGGCTGTCGCGGCGACCGGGTCTGCGCCGGTCTCGATCGGGAAGACGTTCAGACTGGTCGACTTGATGATCTCGTCGTAGTCGCGGCCGACCTCCTCGCAGTGCTTCCGGAGGATCGCCAGCTTCTGCTCGATGACGTCGACCCGTCCGGTGCCGAAGTTGCAGGCGTCGCCGTACTTTGCAACTAGTCGCAATGTGACGCGTTCGCCGCCGCCACCGATCCAGAGCTTGGGTTTGCGTCGCGGGACGACGTACGGCTTGTCGACCGAGTGGTACTGCCCCTGGAACACCACGTCGTCCTCGGTCCACAGCCGGTGCAGCAGCTCGACCGACTCGACGAACGAGCCCATCCGCTCCTTCTGGCTCGTCCACGGGTAGCCGTACGCCCTCCACTCGTGTTCGGACCAGCCGGCACCGATTCCGGCGTACATGCGGCCGTGGCTGGCGACGTCGACGGTGGCGGCCATCTTGGCGAACAGGGCCGGGTTGCGGTACCCGTTGCAGCCGACCAGTTGGCCCAGGTTCACCCGCGACGTGTCACGCGCCAGCGCGGCCGTGGTCGTCCACATCTCGAAGACAGACTCGCGGGCGGGCTCAGGGACGGTGTGGAAGTGGTCGAAGAGCCAAATGGAGTCCCACGGACCTGCGTCGGCTGCCTTGGCTACAGCGGTCATGGCCTCCCACTGCTCGACCGGGTCGTCCAGCTCGACCAGATCCATCCGCCAGCCCTGTGGAACGAACACACCGAACTTCATGCAGTCCTCCTCCTCGAGATAGCGACCCCGGCCAGGCACAGCGCGCCACCGGCCAACGCCAGCACGGTCGGAGTCTCACCGAGCAGCAACCAACCCAGCACGATCGCGACAACCGGCACCGCGTACACGGTGACCCCCATCCGTCCAGCACTCGTACGCCGGAGCGCAAAGGCCCACGTGGTGAAGCCGAGCGCTGTCGGGAACGCCGCCAGGTAGACGATCCACCAGATGGTCCCCGCGTCGGCGGAGCTGACCTCGTCGACCAGAGTGGGCGCGAACGGCAGGCACACGACCGCTCCGATCGTGCAGGCAAGCCAGGTGACCTCAGCGGCAGGCAGACGGCTCAGGAGCGGCTTCTGCGTGACCACGCCGACGGCGTACGAGATCGCGGCGACGACGCAGAGCACGACACCCCACGTCTCGGTGCGGCCGCTGGAGGTCGACGTACCGATCACGACGATGCCGGCGAACGCGACCAGGCCGCCGATCACCAGCTGCCGCGGGAAGCCCTCACCGAGACCGACTCCGGCGAGTACGGCGATCAGCAGCGGGGCGATGTGCACGAGCATGGCCGCCGTCCCGGCGTCGAGCCGCCGCTCGGCCTCGTTGAGCGCCAGGTTGTAGACGCCGAACCACAGCACGCCACACGCGATCAGCGGCAGCCAGTCGCGCTGCGTCGGCCAACGACGTACGGCAGGCCGCGACCGCTTCACCAGGAGGGCGCCGAGGAAGATGCTGCCCAGCCCCAGCCGGGCCAGCGACAGGGCGCCGGCGGAGATCTCGGTGCCGAGGTGGCGGATGGCGACGAACGACGACGCCCACAGGACGACCGTGACGGCGGCGGCGCCGGCCGCGAGACGACCGGCCCGCGGCGGGGCTTCGGTAAGGGTTGTCACTCTCACTAGAGTAGGAACGAGGTTTGCGGGGATCCATGGCAGTTCGGAGCCTAGGAGGCGGTTTTGCTTACCGAAACGAGAAGTCAGATCCTGGATGAGCTCAATACCCGGATCCTGAACGAGCTGACAGCCGATCCCCGGTTACGGACCACCGAGCTCGCCCGCCGGCTGGGCGTTTCGACGCCGACGGTGCGCGAGCGGGTCGCGCGGCTGGAGGAGTCCGGCGTGATCCGTGGCTACCGCATCGACATCGACCCGGCCGCGCTCGGCCGGCCGGTCGCCGCCTGGGTGCGGCTGCGCCCGGGACCCAGCCAGATCCCGAAGATCATCGAATTGGCGGACCGTACGCCGGAGGTCGTCGAGTGTCACCGGATCTCCGGCGAGGACTGCTTCCTGATGCGCGTCCAGGTCGCCGAGATCGCCGCGCTGGAGGACGTGCTGGACAAGTTCCTGGTGCACGGCCAGACCACGAGTTCGTTCGTCGTCTCCACCCCGGTGCCGCCACGCAGCGTGCCGCTGTCCGCAGGGTGAACCCCAACCACCGCTGAGAGTGGTCTGCATCACTAGTCTGGTGGCGATTTCGTCTCCGGAAGGACCTGGACCATGGCTGCCGACAAGTCTGTCCGCAGAGTTGCCCTGCTCACCGCCGGCGGGCTCGCGCCCTGCCTGTCGTCCGCCGTCGGCGGGCTGATCGAGCGCTACACCGAAGTGGCGCCCGACGTGGAGATCATCGCCTACCTGAACGGGTACCACGGCCTGCTCAGCGGCCGGTTCCTGACTGTGACGCCGGAGGTGCGGGAGCAGGCGTCCGTGCTGCACAAGTTCGGTGGCAGCCCGATCGGCAACAGCCGGGTGAAGCTGACCAACACCGCCGACCTGGTCAAGCGGGGCCTGATCCAGGACGGGCAGAACGCCCTCCAGGTCGCGGCCGAGCGGCTCGTCGCGGACGGTGTCGACGTACTGCACACCATCGGCGGTGACGACACCAACACCACGGCCGCCGACCTCGCGGCGTACCTGCACGAGCACGACTACGACCTGACCGTGGTCGGACTGCCGAAGACCATCGACAACGACGTGATCCCGATCCGGCAGAGCCTGGGTGCGTGGACCGCCGCCGAGCAGGGTGCGCTGTTCGCCCGCAACATCATCGCCGAGCACACCTCGAACCCGCGGATGCTGATCGTCCACGAAGTGATGGGGCGGAACTGCGGCTGGTTGACCGCGGCAACGGCTCAGGCGTACCAGCAGTGGGTCGACGAGCAGGAGTGGAACCCGGGCATCGGCCTGGACAAGGCCGGCTGGTCGGTGCACGCGGTCTACGTGCCGGAGGCAACGATCGACCTCGATGCGGAGGCGGACCGGCTGCGGAAGGTGATGGACGAGGAGGACTGCGTCAACATCTTCCTGTCCGAGGGTGCCGGCGTACCGTCGATCGTGGCGGAGATGGAGGCTCGCGGCGAGGAGGTCGGCCGGGACCCGTTCGGGCACGTCAAGCTGGACACCATCAACCCGGGCGCCTGGTTCGCGAAGCAGTTCGCCGAGCGGATCGGTGCGGAGAAGACGATGGTGCAGAAGAGCGGGTACTTCAGCCGCTCGGCCGCGGCCAACGACCGCGACCTCGCGCTGATCAAGGAGTGCACCGACTACGCGGTCGACGCGGCGCTGCGCGGTGAGTCCGGCGTCGTCGGCCACGACGAGGAGCGCGGCGACGAGCTGCGCGCGATCGAGTTCCCGCGGATCGCCGGCGGCAAGGAGTTCGACCCGACCGCCGACTGGTTCGTGACCCTGAAGTCGGAGATCGGTCAGGCCTAGGGATTGTCGCGGAGGCGGTCGACCCATTGGTCGGCCGCCTTCTCGATCTGGGCGAGGACGTCGTCGAAGCCGGCGTCCTCGCCGTAGTACGGATCGGGTACGTCGTCGCGCGCGAACAACTGCGCCTCGGTACCGCTCAGTTCCGAGAGATGCCCCGAGTCCATCGCGAGGATCAGATCCCGGTCCCAGGCGCGCTCGAACTGGCGGGCTCGATGCGTGCTCCCGTCGTACCCGCGGCGCCGGAGGGCGGC
The DNA here is from genome assembly GCF_004216905.1 of Kribbella sp. VKM Ac-2569. Lineage (GTDB taxonomy): Bacteria > Actinomycetota > Actinomycetes > Propionibacteriales > Kribbellaceae > Kribbella. The sequence goes on along the minus strand of NZ_SGXJ01000006.1, from coordinate 426,502 downwards.
CGCCGCGCGCGGGTCCATCCGGTCGCCGACGTGCCAGCCGCCGGTGCCCGAGCTGGTCACCTCGACGTCGCCGAGGCCGGCCTCGGCGAGCTTGGCGCGCAGCACCACCTCGCCCATCGGCGACCGGCAGATGTTCCCTGAGCAGACGATCTCGACGTGCACTAGTGGACTTCGGCCTTCTCCGGCAGGACCGCGTTGAGGATCATGCCGACGACGCTGATGATCAGGGCGCCGAAGAGCGCGGACCAGAAGCCGTCGACGTGGAACTGGACGTCGAGCTTGCCAGTGATCCAGGACGTCAGCAGCAGCATCGCCGCGTTGATCACGAAGGTCAGCAGACCCAGGGTCAGGATCAGCAGCGGGAAGGACAGCACCTTCACCACGGGCTTCACGATCGCGTTCACGACACCGAAGATCGCGGCCACGATCAGCAGCGTCAGCACGCGCTTGCCGGTGGTCGCGCCCTGCAGGGTGATTCCGGAGACGATCCAGCTCGCCGCCGCCAACGCGACCGCGTTGACCAGCAGCCTGATGATCAAGTTCTTCATGCCGTCGATCCTCCCACCCGACGGGTAACACCACGCTTGGCACACACCCTGATCCGACCCTGACTCTTGACACAGAAAATGACCAAGTGATCTGATCATTTTCATGTCACGACGCATAGGGCTGCTTCTCGCGTTGTCCCTGACGGCTGCGGGCCTGAGTGTGCCCGCGGTCCCTGCGGCTGCCTCCACCTGTGGTGCTGTCCAGACGAACTGGACCGCCCAGGCGACTCCACATGCCGCGCCCGAGGGGTTGCTCAACGCCTACAGCGACACCGGGAAGGGCTGGACGGGTGCGGACAGCACCTACTCCGTGCCGCTCCCCGGTGGACGCACGGCGTGGGTCTTCTCCGACACGTTCCTCGGCCCGGTGAACCCGGACGGCACCCGTCCGACCACCACGCCGTTCCTCAACAACTCGTTCGTGATCCAGCAGGGCACGAAGCTGAAGACGGTCACCGGCGGTACGGCGACCAACCCGACGGCACTCGTTCCGCCGCCGTCCAACGGCTGGTACTGGTTCGGGGCAGCGCAGACGAGCCACGCCGGCCGTGACCTCGACGTGGTCGCGCTGCGCTTCGAGAAGACCGGGACGGGTCAGTGGGACTGGCGCTGGGCCAGCAACTACCTGGCTCGGTTCGACAGCACCACGTTCAAGCTGAAGAGCCTCACCCCGATTCCGTCGGCCGCGAACGTGCAGTGGTCCGGCTGGCTGCTGCGGGACGGCGGGTACACGTACGTCTACGGCGTCGAGGACCTGGGCGCAGCGAAGTACCAGCACGTCGCCAGGGTTCGTGGCGACGACCTGACCGCGAAGCCGTGGGAGTACTGGACCGGCTCGGGCTGGTCCAGTGACGAGACTGCCTCTGCCCGTGTGCTCCAGGGGGTCGCCAACGAGCACAGTGTGACCCGCTGGAGCGACGGCTACCTGCTGGTCACGCACGACACCAACGAGCTCTTCAGCAAGCGCGTCCTCGGGTACTTCTCCTGCTCGCCGACCGGTCCGTGGGTGAAGCCGGTCGAGCTGTACCAGACCCCCGAGACGGGCGGGAACATCATCACCTACAACTCCCACGACCACCCGGACCTGCGACGCGGCACCTCGCTGCAGGTGAGCTACAACGTCAACAGCCTGGTCAGCGACGAGCTGTACGGCGACGTGAGCATCTACCGACCGCGATTCGTCTCGGTCACGCTGGCGGCGGCCAAGTGAGCGCCACGGGAGGCGTCGTACGGCGGAGCCTGCTGGACGATCTGGCGACGTCCATGCTTGCTCTCATCGCGGAGCGGAAGCTGGCGCCGGGTGATCAGTTCGAGGCCGTCCGATCGCTGGCGGAACGGTTCAAGGTCGCCGTACCCACTGTCCGGGAGGCGCTGCGCCGACTGGAGGCAACCGGAGCTGTCGAGCTCCGGCACGGCTCTGGTGTGTACGTCGGTCCGAACGTCGGCCGGCTGGTCCTGGCCAACCCCCTGGCGCTGGCACCGAGTCCGGACCGGTTGGTGGAGCTCCTGCAGGCACGTGCCCTCATTGAGCCGCCTGTTGCCGCACTGGCGGCGCAGACGCGGGCGGAGGTCGCGCTGGAGCAGATGGCCAAGGACCTGGACACCGCGGCCGAGCTGATCGCTTCCGGCGACCATGCGCAGCTGGCCGAAGTGAACATGGACTTCCACCGCTCACTGGCACAGGCGTCCGGGAACGCGACGCTTGCCGAGGTGGTCGAGTCGGTCACGGTCGTGAACGCCCGGGAGCAGCTGGAGATCCTCCACATCCACGGTGACCGGCAGGCCGACCTGGACGAGCACCGAGCGATCTACGACGCGGTCCGGTCCGGCGACGCGGACCTGGCCGAACTGCTCACCCGCGAGCACCTGGACGGCGTACTGGCCGTCATCAACGAACGACTTCAGCATCCCTGAGCTGGAAGGACGCATCACATGCAACGCAACACCAACCGCAAGGCGCTGGCTGCCCTGGTGATCGCCGGCGCGCTCGCACTCTCCGCCTGTGGAGGCGGTGGCGGCACGGCAGGCCCGGCCAAGGGTGAGGACAAGCCGGTCGACTCGCTGAAGTTCTACAACGACAAGGGCGGCTGGAAGGACGCGTTCACCCAGGTCGGCGCGGCCAGCAAGAAGGACGTCGGCGTCGGCATGGAGCCGGTCGGGTACTCCGACTCGAACACGTACACCGCGTTCATCCGGTCCTCGTTCCGGACCAAGGAGAAGGCCGACCTGTTCACGTGGCACACCGGCAAGGAACTTCAGGACCTGGTGGACCAGAAGCTCGTTGCCGAGACCACCGACCAGTGGACCAAGGCAGTTGCTGATGGCAACATCCCCGAGCAGCTCAAGCAATACTTCACGTACGGCGACAAGCAGTACTGCGTCCCGCTGAACGCCGGCTACTGGGTGATGTACTACAACAAGGCCGTCTTCAAGAAGGCCGGTGTCACGCAGACCCCGAAGACCTGGGCCGAGCTGACCCAGGTGGCGGACAAGGTCAAGGCCGCCGGCGTCAAGCCCTTCTACCAGACCAACATCCTGTTCTCGTTCGTCTGGTTCGAGACGCTGCTGGCCGGTAAGGACCCGGACCTGTACGACGCGCTCGCCACCGGTAAGGCGAAGTACACCGACCCGGGCGTGGTCGAGGTGATGAACGAGTGGAAGAAGATGATCGACGCCGGGTACTTCAGCGATCCGGGCGCGAAGACCGAGCCGCAGGCGCAGCTGAAGAACGGCGACGTCGCGATGATCAACTTCGGCACCTGGTTCAGCGGCAACCTGAACACGCTGAAGATGAAGGCCGGCACCGACTACGACTTCTTCGTGATCCCGAACGTGAACCCGGAGCTGCCGAAGACGTCGATGATCTTCGAGACCGGACCGGTCTGCTCGGCCGCGGGCAGCGACCACGCGTCGACGGTGAAGAAGTGGACCGACTGGTGGGTCACGCCGCAGGCGCAGACCGCGTGGGCGAACTCCCGCGGTGACCTCTCGTTCAATCCGAAGGCCGAGGTCAAGGACCCGGGGCTGGCGAAGCTGAACAAGGACGTCGGCGGTGACGGGTACCGGCTGATCAACCGGTGGTTCGAGGCGACGCCAGTACCGGTAGCGAACAAGGCCCTCGAGGTGTTCGGGGCGTTCGTGACCAAGCCGGGTGACCCGATGCCGGGCCTGCAGAAGATCCAGGCCGAGGCGGACGCGTACTGGGCCAAGCAGAAGTGAGCAATCAGGTCCTTGACCGGACGGGGGCGCGTAAGGCGCCCCTGTTCGGCCTACCAGCTGTAGCGGTCGTCGCCCTCCTGCTGTACCTGCCGTTCCTGTGGACGACGTACGTCAGCTTTACCGACTACGACGGACTCGCCTCGCCGGTGTGGTCCGGGCTGGCCAACTACAAGGCGATGTTCAGCGACCCCGATCTGATCGGGGCACTGGTCAACACGCTGCTGTGGGTGGTCGGCATGGTGACACTGCCCGTGGCGCTCGGCCTACTGATCGCCGTACTGACCTACGGGCACAAGTGGGGCACGTGGCTGCGGCTGCCGTTCCTGCTGCCGTACGCCATCTCCGGTGTGGCCGTTGGTGTCATCTGGGGCTTCGTACTGCAGCCGGACGGCGCACTGGGTCAGGCACTCGGGTTCTTCGGGCTCCCGGGTGCCCACACCGGCTGGCTGCAGGCAGGTCCCGGGAACACGCTGATGATGATCGTCGCGGTCACCTGGCAGGCGGCGGGCGTGAACGCGCTGCTGTTCGTGGTCGGCCTGCAGTCGATCCCTGCCGAGCCGCTGGAGGCTGCGAGGCTGGACGGCGCGGAGGGGTTCAGCCTGTTCCGCCACCACCTCTGGCCGCAGCTCCGCCCGATCACCACGGTGGTCATCGGGCTCTCGATCGTCGGCAGCCTGAAGACGTTCGATGTGGTGTGGGTGATGACGCAAGGCGGCCCGGGTACGTCGTCCGAGACGCTGGCACTGTCCATGTACAAGGAGACGTTCGTGCTGAACGACTACGGACAGGGCGCGGCGATCGCGCTGTTCCTGAGCCTGGTCACCTTCGCCGCCTCGATCCTCTACCTCCGTTACCAGTTGGGGGACGCCCGTGAGCAGGGTTAAGACGGCAATCCTCGTCGTACTCGGGCTGATCTGGCTCGCGCCGGTCTATCTCCTGGTCGTGAACGCGTCCAAGTCCGTCGACGGGTACGACGCGAAGACCGTGTGGAAGCCGGCCGGGTTCTCGTTGTTCGCGAACTTCGGCGACGCGTGGAGCAAGGCAGCGCTCGGAGACACGTTGGTCGCGACCACGATGTACAGCGTGATCGCGCCGGTGGTCGCGGTGCTGATCGGCTCGGCCGCCGGGTACGCGATCGTCGTACTGCGGCTGAAGCGTGGCTTCCTGTGGTTCGTGTTCATCTTCGGCGGGACGATCTTCCCGCTGCAGATGATCCTGATGCCGTTGTTCTCCGGGTACGCGAACTCCGGGCTGTACGACACCCGGATCGGGATGATCATCGTCTACACCGCGATCAGCGTGCCGTTCTCGGCGTTCGTGATGCGGAACTTCTTCACCGGGATCGCGCGCAGCGTGTTCGAGGCCGCGGTGGTCGACGGCGGCGGGTTGTTCCGGATCTTCCGCAGCATCTACCTGCCGATGGCGGGGTCGGCGCTGGCCGCGATCTTCATCCTGCAGTCGACGTTCGTCTGGAACGACCTGCTGCTCGGCCTGACCCTGAGCCAGTCCGACTCGGTCCGCCCGATCATGCCGGCCCTCACCGGCCTGCAGAGCACGTACGGCGGGGCGTCGCTCCCGACCGTGCTGGCAGGTGGCCTGCTCGTCTCGCTGCCCACGGTCATCCTCTTCCTTGCCGCCCAACGCTTCTTCTCCCGGGGCCTCGCCCTGGGCCAGTTCTGAGAGGACACATATGAGTAGCCGCACAGTCGTCGTGACCGGTGGTGCCGCCGGTATCGGACGAGGTGCAGTCGAACGCTTCGTCGCCGCCGGAGACCGGGTGATTGCCCTGGACCGGGACGCGGAAGCGCTGTCGGCGCTGGGTGATCAGGTGACAGGCGTAGTTGTGGATGTCTCGGATCGCGAGGCTCTCGCGGCGGCTGCTGACGAGCTCGGCGCGGTGGACGCGCTCGTCTGTGCCGCGGGAGTTCAGCGGTACGGGACGGTTGTCGACACGCCGTCCTCGGTCTACGACGAGGTGATGGCGGTGAATGTCGGGGGCGTGTTCTTTGCGTGCCAGGCGTTCGTCCCTCGGATGTCGCGGGGCGGGAGCGTCGTTGTGGTGTCGTCCGTGCAGGCGTATGCGGCGCAGACGGGCGTAGCGGCGTACTCGATGGGCAAGGGCGCATTGCTCAGCCTCGTACGGGCCATGGCGGTGGATCACGCTCCGGACGGGATCCGCGTGAACGCGGTCTGCCCGGGATCGGTGGACACGCCCATGTTGCGTACGTCGGCCGCGCAGTTCGCCGGCGACCGGACGACGGACGAGGTGGTCGCCGAATGGGGCCGCTCGCACCCACTCGGGCGGGTCGCGACACCGGGAGAGGTTGCCGAGGTCATCTACTTCCTGTCCTCCCCGGCCGCGTCGTTCGTGACCGGGGCCGACGTGAAGGTCGACGGCGGGTTGACCGCCGGGCTGGCCGTCGTACTCCCGGAGGACGCGAAGTGAAGATCGTCGACGTACGCGCGACCACGGTGACGATGCCGCTGGAGGCGCCGCTGCGGCATAGCAACGGAGCGCACTGGGGACGTTTCGTGCGGACTGTCGTGGAGGTCGAGGCCGACAACGGGCTGATCGGCCTCGGCGAGATGGGCGGCGGCGGGCAGAGCGCCGAGGCCGCGGTCGCGGGGCTGAAGGAGTACCTGGTCGGCCACGACCCGGCCCGCACCGAGGCCCTGCGCTGGATGCTCGCCAACCCGACCGCGAGCCTCTACAACAACCGCACCCAGTTGCTGGCGGCCATCGAGTTCGCCTGCCTGGACCTGCAGGGCCGGGAACTCGGCGTACCCGTGCATGCGCTGCTGGGCGGCAAGGTGCGCTCGCACGTGCCCTTCGCGAGCTACCTGTTCTTCCGGCATCCCGCCGAGGACGGCACGGGCGAGATCCGTACGGCGGAACAGCTGGTCGCGCACGCCCGCGAGCTGGTCGACCAGCACGGGTTCAGCGTGCACAAGCTGAAGGGCGGCGTGTTCCCGCCGGACTACGAACGCGAGTGCTTCCGCGCGCTGGCCGAGGCGTTCCCGGGGCACCGCGTGCGGTTCGACCCGAACGGCGCGTTCAGCGTCGAGGAGGCGATCCGGTTCGCCCGCGGGATCGAGGACCTCGACAACGACTACCTCGAGGACCCGACCTGGGGCATGAACGGGATGCGCCGGGTCCGCGAGAACACTCCGATCCCGCTCGCGACGAACACGGTCGTGGTGAACTTCGAGCAGCTCGCCGCCAACGTCCGCGACCCCGCGGTCGACGTGATCCTGCTGGACACCACGTTCTGGGGCGGTATCCGGCCGTGTATCAAGGCGGCCGGCGTCTGCGAGACGTTCCAGCTCGGGGTCGCGGTGCACTCGTCCGGCGAGCTCGGTATCCAGCTCGCGACGATGCTGCACCTCGGCGCCGTCGTACCGAACCTGTCGTTCGCCGCGGACGCGCACTACCACCACCTGCGTGACGACATCATTGCCGGTGGCAAGCTTCCGTACGCCGACGGCGCGATCGCGGTCCCCGACGCGCCCGGCCTGGGCGTCGAGCTGGACCGCGACAAGCTGGCCGAGTACGCCGAACTCTTCCGCGAACTCGGCTCGTATCCCTACGACCGCGATCCGGCCCGCCCGGACTGGTACCCCCTGCTCCCGAACACCGATTGGGCCGACCCCTCATGACGATTCCGCGTTCCGCCGATCTGGCGAGCGACGTTCTTGTCCACACGTACGACGACATGTTCAACCCGCCCGGGCTGACGAACTTCCTGGGTACGGCGCAGGTCGACCACGACGTCGTGGCGATCAGGAGCGTCAACTTCCCGCCGTACTCGCACGGCGACACCATCACCGGACAGCTGTACGTCGACGGACGTCTGGCGCGCTCGTACGGCGGGACGGTGGAGGTGGTGTGGCGGCCGGACTGCGTCGTGCGGTCCACCACGGTCGACGGGCTGGAGCTGCGGACGACCACTGCCTGCGCACCGGGTCGTCCTGCGGTCGTCGTACAGCTGGAGGTGTCGGGGACACCAGGCCGGTCTGTCCGGCTCGGGTTTGCGCTGGAGAGCACTGCTACGCGGTCAGGTGCCGGCTGGCTGCGGCCGGAGCCGCCGTCCGAGCCCAACACGTTGTCGGCGGTGGACAGCCGTGTCGTAGGCACAGGTGCCTCCGGCTCGGCAGTCAGCCTGCAGGGGTTGGACGTGCCGTCGACGGTCGACCGGTCGATGCTGGAGGCCACCGTCGAGCTTGATGCGTCCGGGCGCGCACAGCTCGGGTATGTGCATGTGCTGGCCGGGTCGCTGGAGGAGGCGACGGAGCACTTCGACGTGTGCGTGGCCGACGTACCTGCGGTCATCACCGTGGCCGAGGGCGTGTGGGACATGGCGCTCGCCGACGCGTTCGACCCTTCCAGCGAAGGCTTCAGCGGGTCGCTGCCGGTGCTGGAGACGTCCAACGAGGCGTTGCAGAAGCTGTACTGGTGGGGTGTGCTCGGGGTCATCTGGTTCCGGCGGGACAACCCGGCCAGTGTGCTCGGGCGGACGTACGACACGTTGATGCCGCGGTACTGGCAGACCACGACGTTCATCTGGGACTACAGCCTGTCCTCGCTCACGCATGCGCTGCTGGACCCGGAGCCGATGCGGAAGCACATCGAGCACTGGATCGACCTGGACATCCACGAGCACTTCGGCACCGAGTGGCTGACCGGCGGACCGGTCGGCTACTGGTACTCCGTGAACGATTTCGCCATGACTCGGCTGGTGCGCGACTACGTGCGCTTCACCGGGGACGCGGCATTCCTCGATGCAGAGGTTGGTCCGAAGCCAGTCGGAGAGCATGTGCACGACTGGGCGACCGCCTGGCGCGGATTGCGCGGTGAGCACGCGCTGGCCGACTACGGCGGCATCGACAACCTGCTGGAGTGCGTGAGCAGCTACGTGCACGAGGTGGCCAGTTTCAACGCGGCCAACGTCTGGTGCCTGCGGGTGGCGGCTGAGCTCGCGGACCGCTCCGGTGACGCGGACCGGGCCGCTCTGCTCCGCAAGGAGGCGTCTGCGCAGGCAGGCCACGTCAACGAGCTGTACGTCGAGGGCAAGGGGTTCTGGCACGCGCGGCAGCCGGACGGCTCACTCGTCCCGGTCCGGCACTGCTACGACTTCAACATCATCGGTACGACGATCCCGGACGACCTGTCCGAGTCGCAGTGCGCCGAGATGGTGTCGTTCTTCCAGCGGGAGCTGCAGACACCCACGTGGATGCGCGCGCTGTCGCCGTACGACGCCGACGCTGCGTTCAGTGTCCGGCCGGACCACCAGTGGAACGGTGCGTACCCGGCGTGGCCGGCGGACGCGGGGCGCGCACTGTTCGCGCTCGGGCGGGGCGACGTACTGCTGGACTGGCTGCCGGGTCTGGCCAAGTCCGCGAACCAGGGTCCCTGCGGTCAGGCGCACTTCGTCGAGGAGGCGCAGCCGCCGATGGCCGGTGGTGCGCGGAAGTCGCCGCCGCAGTTCCCGTACCTGATCGACTGGTCCTGCTCGTCGTCCGGCGCCTGGGTCAGCCTGGTCCTGGAGGGCGTCTTCGGCATCGAGGTCGCCTTGGACGGCACCGTGACCGCGAGCCCACAGGTCGCGGCGCTCGACCCGGGCGCCCGCCTGACCGGCCTCAGGGTCGGCTCGAAGACGTACGACGTGACGGCGGACGGACTGGTCTGAGACGTCGCGGGACGGCTCAGGCGGGGGGCATCGCGATGGCCTCGAGGAGCGACTCCTCGGCGCCGGCGAGATGACGACGGAGCTCCTCGACGCACTCGTCGAGCTCACCCCGCTCGAGCAACCGGACGAGTTTGCGGTGGGACGCGACCTGCTGGCGCGCGTCCTGCCGCAGCGCGTCCACCCGGGCCAGCGCGAGCCGCGCCTCGCCGGTGACCGAGTCGGCGGTCGCGATCAGCCGCTCACTGCCGGTGAGCGCGACCAGGCTGCGGTGGATGGCCAGGTGGGTCTCGGTCAGGGCCTCCGGGTCGGCCCCGTCCTTGGCGGTCGCGGCGAAGACCCGCATCGCCTCCCGGACCCGCTCCCGGGCCGCCTCGTCGGCGTCGTACCAGGCCCGGATCCCGGCGGATTCGAGTACGAACCGGGCGCGGCAGATGTCGGCCACCGCGTCGGGGTGCAGGATCGCGACGCTGACGCCCTTGTTCGGCTCGCGGACCGCGAGGCCCTCGGTGACCAGCATCGTCATCGCCTCGCGGATGGTGCTCCGGGCGACCCCGAGCGCCTCGGCGAGCGGCTGCTCACGCAGCGGCGTACCCGGCTCCAGATCACCGGCGAACAGGGCGGCGCGCAGCGCGTCGACCACCCGGTCCACCGTGGTCGAGCGGTCCACCCGCAGCCGTTCATACATGGTGTGATTCTCGTCCAGACCCGGTCCGTTGTCGCGCCCGACCCGGCCCCGGCCGGTCGCCCTGTGGATAACTTCCGGCAGATGACCCGGTTTTCGGGCAACATTTCCCTGGTGGCCGCCCCTTCCCGCGGACCGGCGCGGGGAGTCACACGGAGGAGCTAGGAGCAGAGGGTGCCAAAGATCAGTCCGCTTCAGCTCCTCGGCGCCGCTGGGCTGGTGCTGATACTGCCGTTGGTCATTGTCCTGCTGATGCTGCTCGGCGTGCTCGGCGGGTTGGACTCGGCCGAAGCGCAGTGCGCGCAGCACGCCGAGGACAAGCCCCTGATGGGCTGGCCGACCGACCGGCACGAGATCGACGGCGACTGGACCTTCGTCCACCAGGGCTACGACTTCAAGGTGGACGAGAACGCCAAGGTCTACGCGTCCCAGGACGGCAAGGTCGTCATGGCCAAGGACAACGAGGTCCGGATCCGCCTCGAGAGCGTCGAGACGCGGTACAAGTTCATGAAGACCATCAGCGTCAGCAACGGCGCCGAGGTCAAGCGCGGCGACCAGATCGGCACCGCCGGCACCGGCAGCGAGGGCAGCGACACCGAGGGCGCCCCGATCGGAATCACCGGCGCGCATCTGCACTGGGAGATGTGGGCCGACCAGGAGAGCAACAACGAGTGGTCCATCGTTCCGAAGCCGGAAGAGAACATCTTCGAGCTCGACCCGAAGTCCGGTAGCGGGTGCAGTTGCGTCGACGGCAACCTCTCCGGGGCCAACAACCAGCAGAAGGCCTTCAACTTCTTCGTCCAGAACGGCTTCTCCAAGGAGCAGGCCGCGGGCATCGTCGGAAACATGATCGCCGAATCCGGCGTCGAGCCGGCTCGCCTGCAGAACACGGATCCGGGTGTCGTCAGCCCGCCGGACAAAGTGGTGAACTCCCCGCTCGGCTGGGGCATCGTGCAGTGGACGCCGGCCGGCAAGATGATCAACCCGTCCCGCGACGCCGGTGTCCCCGACGAGAAGATCGCCTCCTTGGGCTACCAGCTGGAGTATCTGCAGAAGCAGCTCTTCGGCGGCGGGCTGGACGGACAGGCCGGGCCGGCGGTCAAGGCGGCGAAAACGGTGGAGCAGGCCGCGTACGAGTTCGGCGACAAGTTCGAGCGGTTCGGCGGGCACGAGGACCCGAACCACCCGACGTACGCCGATCGCAAGGCGAACGCGCGGCACGTGTTCGACCAGTTCGCGGGTTCGGCGCCGGCCGGGAACGCGCAGAACGCGAGCGCCGGCGGCGGATGCGGCGAAGGCAGCGGCAACATCGCCGAGGTCGCGAAGAACCTGGCCTGGCCCGAGGACGGTCACGACGGTGTCGACGCGAGCATCGCGAAGAAGGAGTACGTCGATGCGATGGAGAAGTTCAACGACGGCTCCAGCGGCCTCGATCCGTACAGCGACTGCGGGCGGTTCGTCGCGACGGTGATGCACATGAGCGGCGCCGACAAGGACTACCCGAATGTGGGAACCGGCGTTCAGAAGACGTACCTGGAGAGTTCCGGGAAGTACGACTGGTGGCACGGAGAGCCTCCGGGTGGCATGAAGCCGGGTGACATCCTGAACGGGCCCGGTCACACCTACCTCTACGTCGGTCCGTGGGGTGCGGAGGGCGGAGGCTACAACGCGGCGTCTGCCTCACTCCACGGTCACGTGCCGGAGGCGGGCCACCTGTACGACGTCGGCGGAGGTTCCGGCAACTTCACGGTCTACCGGCTGAAGAACGCGCCGCAACCGGCGAGCTGAGCAAGGACAGGAGCAGCGGATGCTGGATGAGAACCGGAGACCGTTCATGATCGGCGTCGTCGTACTGGCGGTCGTCCTGATCCTGATCGGCGGCGTCGTGCTGTTCCGCGGCGGCGGAACGGAGACGACGCTGACCGTGCAGTCGATCCCGAACGACCTGACCCTGAAGCTCGACGGCCACGAGATCCCGGCGAACGGCGAGGTCAAGATCAAGGCCGGCACCCACACCCTGGAGGGTTCGCGGCGTGGCTTCCAGAGCTACACCGAGACGTTCACCTCGGGCAACGACAAGCTGAGCTACAAGATGTTCCTGTACGCCAACAGCGCCGAGGGCCGGGAGTGGGGCAAGAACAACCCCGAGCAGGAGCTCGAGGCCGAGGCCGAGGCCGGCCGGAGGTTCGACCAGATCCAGAGCCGGCTCAAGCAGAAGTACCCGATCCTCATGCAGCTCCCGTACGTCGGTGACGGCTTTCAGGCGACGTACACGAAGTCCAAGAGTGACCCGACGAATCCGGAGGCGATCTCGATCGTCATCGAGGTCTTCGGCTCCCAGGGCAAGAAGAAGGCCCTCCAATGGATCAAGGGCTACGGCTGGGACATCAACACCCTCGACGTCGTCTGGACCACCGGCAAGTAGGCCGCTCCACCGGTCAGGCGGGGAGGACGAGCTCTCCGCCGGGAGTGCTGATCTGGGGCAGCGGGAAGTCCAGCGGGTTCGTCAGGCACCGGATCGAGCCGCCGCCCTTGTGGAACTCCGACAGGTCCAGTACGGCGACGCGCAGCCCGAGGCTCGTGAAGACGTCGCGCAGCCTCGGTGAGCAGGCCGGCATGATGATCGTCTCGCCGACCACGATCGAGTTCGCGCTGAACGCGAACGCCTCCTCGTCGGTGAGCACGATCGGGTCCGGGACGATCCCGGACAGCTCGGCCTGGCTCGCGGCGTCGAACGCCGGCGGGTAGATCATCGCGTGCGTGCTGTCCACCGGGCAGAACGACAGGTCGAGGTGGTACATCCCCTCGTGGGCGATCCGGAGCCCGCGGACCCGGATGTTCCACTCCGTCGCGAGGTGCTTGAGCGCCGCTTCCTCGGTCCGCGGCCCGTACCCGACGACCAGGCTGTCGCCGAACACGAACGCGTCCCCGGACTCGAAATGCGGCCCGACACCCTCACCGCCGGTCCGGTCGAGCCGGAACCCGGCCTGGGTGAACCAGTCGGCCGCGCTCAGCGACTCCTTCCGGCGCGGCTCGAACCGCATGTGCGAGAGCATCGCGCGGCCGTCCGCGGACGCCAGTCCGAGGTTCATCGCGTACACCATGTCCGGTGAGTCGGCCCGCTGCGCGAGGACCTCGACCTCGCCGCCGGCGTCCACGATCGCCTGCCGCAGCGACTCCCACTGCTTGAGCGTCAGCGCCGGGTCCGGCTGGTCGTGCGTCGACATGTACGGGTTGATCACGTAGTCGATCCGGAAGTGGTCCGGCCGGACCATCAGATAGCGACGACCCCACTCCAGCGGCTGTCCCATGAACCCTCCTGACGACGCTCGGGTCTATTGCCCGATCCCCTGATTGTCCGACAATCAGTCAGTTTGAGGCTCGACGAATCCGGAGTCAAACGGCGTGCTGTACGTCGCTTCTCCGAGGGTGGTTCCGGGGTGCGGGTAAGGACTAACCTGCGGGCATGACCCCTGACAACGAGGTTCGCTTTCGCGCCTGCCTGGACGATGTCGCGGCTTACAAGCCGGGCCGTCCGCCGGAGCGCTCCGACGGTCGCCCGACGTACAAGCTGTCCAGCAACGAGAACCCGTACCCGCCGCTTCCGGGTGTGCTCGCCGCCGCGACCGAGGCCGCCGGGCAGATGAACCGGTACCCGGACATGGGTGCCGTCGACCTGCTCGAGGCGCTGTCGGACCGGTTCGGCGTGCCGGTGAGTGACCTCGCGGTCGGGACCGGGTCGGTCGCGCTGCTCTACCACCTGCTGCAGGCGACGGTCGCGGAGGGCGACGAGGTCGTCTACGCGTGGCGCTCGTTCGAGGCGTACCCGATCGCGGTTCAGCTGACCGGCGCGACGTCGGTCAAGGTGCCGCTGACCGCCGAGGCCCGCCACGACTTCAAGGCGATGGAGGCCGCGATCACCGACCGCACCAAGGTCGTGCTGGTCTGTACGCCGAACAACCCGACCGGCCCGGTGGTACGACGCGACGAGCTGCTCGCGTTCCTGGACGCCGTACCGTCGAACGTGCTGGTCGTGATCGACGAGGCGTACCGCGAATTCGTCCGGGAGACCGACGTCGTGGACGGGGTCGAGCTGTACCGCGACCGGCCGAACGTGCTGGTGCTGCGGACGTTCTCGAAGGCGTACGGGCTGGCCGGGTTCCGGGTCGGGTACGCGATCGGTCACCCGACCGTCGTCGCGGCGATCCGGAAGTGCGCGCTCCCGTTCGGCGTCAGCTACGTGGCCCAGGCGGCCGCGATCGCGTCCCTTGCGGTCGAGGAGGAGCTGCTGGAGCGGGTCGACGCCCTGGTCGAGGAGCGTCAGCGGGTCGTCTCCGCGCTGCAGGCGGCCGGCTGGGACGTCCCGGAGTCGCAGACGAACTTCGTCTGGCTCGACCTCGGCGAGGACACCGTCCGGTTCGCCGAGGCTGTCCAGGCCGAAGGCGTCTCGGTCCGCCCGTTCCCCGGCGAAGGCGTCCGCGTCACCATCGGCGAACGCGAGGCCAACGACCTGTTCCTGAGCGTCGCCCGCACCTGGCGCCAGTGAGCGCTCTTGTCTGGATCTCGGGCGCTTCGGCCGGGATCGGCGCCGCGTTGGCCGCGACGGTGCCGTTCCCGGACGCCCGGGTCGTCGACATCTCACGCCGCGGCGGTACGGCGGAACACTTCAAGGCGGACCTGGCGGATCCGGCCGACTGGTCCCGCGTCGCGGAGCATTTCACCGACGAGCTGTCGACGTACGACGGTGACCGCGTGGTCTTCATCCACAACGCCGGCACGATCACACCGATCGGCCCGGCGGCTGGAGCTGACCCGGACGCCTACACGCGAGCGGTCCTGCTGAACTCCGCCGCACCCCAGGTCCTCGGGGCCGCGTTCCTCCGAGCGTCCGCGCACCTCACCTGCGAGCGCCACCTGATCATGCTGTCCTCCGGCGCCGCAACCACGGCGTACTCCGGCTGGTCGTCGTACAACGCCGGCAAAGCCGCTGTAGAGCACTGGGTCCGCACCGTAGGCCAGGAACAACCCACCGACGGCTGCCGCATCGTTGCCGTAGCCCCCGGCGTGGTCGACACCGCCATGCAATCCGAAATCCGATCCACCCCCGAGACCGACTTCCCCGCCGTAACCCGCTTCCACAACCTCAAAACCACCGGCACCCTGACCACCCCCGAGACAGCAGCCACCGGCATCTGGTCCCTCCTGACCCGAGACCTCCCCAACGGCACCTGCACAGACCTCCGCACCCTCTGACACTTGCTGGATCAGGTGCAGACATAAAGAAGCGGCGCCGGGAGGAGTGAGGCTTGCTCCCGGCGCCGCTTTTGGTGCTCCGAGTCAGTCAATCCACCGAGGTGACTGGTTCGGGTCCTGCATCACTGACCAGGGAGGGTCAGTTGTTCTGCTCGTTGCTCTGCTCGCAGGTCTTGAGCGAGTCGACGGAGTTGCCGTCGTTGTCCAGGCCGAGGATGCCGACCGGGTTCGTCAGCGGCACGTTGCCACCGATGCCGGAGCCCGAGATGTCGTTGTGGCAGACCTGCCACGGACCGACCTTGTTGTCGCTCACGGAGACGACGCCGTTGCCGTCGGCCTTGTACCACTTGCGGTTCTGCTCGTTCTCCTGCTCGCAGGTCTTGACGGCCGTCACGCTGTTGCCGTCGTTGCCCCAGCCCACGATGCCGGTGATGTCCTGCGCCGGCACGTTGCCGCCGATGCCGGTGGCGGAGCCGAAGTTGTGGCAGGCCTGGAACGCGCCGAGGTCGTTGCGGTCGATGGCGACCAGCGAGCCGTCCTTCTTCATGCCCCACCAGCGAGCGTGGTCGCCGTCGTAGCCCTTGCTGGCCGAGGACACCGCGTCGGCCAGGCCGGTGACCTGAGCCTTCTGCTGGGCGTCGTCGAGAACGTTGGCGCTCACGACGGTGGCCAGACCGAGGGTGGCGACAGTCGCCACCGCTGCAGCGGCGACGATCTTACGAGTTACCTGCATTATGCCAGGTTTCCTTTCGGGTTTTGACGGATTCGTCTTAGTGCTAACGACACCTGGCACAGGCGGTTACAAACTTTTTCGTCAACTTTTTTCCGCGTACGGGCATGCATAGTAGTCCGGTGATGAGTTCCCTGACGGAGCAGCGAATATCGTGCTGACCAGGCAACTTACCAGTAATCGTGCGGTCGGGAGAGTGAGTGGAAGTTGAGACAGAAGGTCCCGTAACCGAGCTCCGGGTACGTCGTTGAGTCAGCGCGGGTGACGGAAGCCCGCTGAATCGGAAGATTGTTTCGGTGGGCTCGGTGGCTGCCGAATTGGCAATAGCACGATTCGTCGGAATATGTTGGAACCATTGCCGGAGTTTCGTGCCGCGTTTTTCGGGGCGCGGCGCGACCGGCAGCCAGACCCGCTGCCGCGCGCATCGGCAGCGGTGGGAGACCCGGGTCCCTTGGGGCCCGGGTCTTTCCTTTGTCACGAGCGCTGCGAGCGCTACGAGCGCCGGCGCTCCGAGGTGACGACGAGCGCGACGCCGACGATGATCACCGCGCCGCCGAGCAGGATCTGCCAGGTCAGGCTCTCGCTCAGGATCAGCCAGCCGAGGAACACCGCGACGGCCGGGTTCACGTACGCGTACGTGCCCACCAGCGAGATCGGCGCGTTCGCCAATAGATACGAGTACGCCGTGTACGCGAGCAGCGACCCGAACACCACCAGGTAGCCCAGCGCGATCCATCCACTCCCATGGATCCGGTCCAGGTGCAGTCGACCCGGCTCTCCCCGCAGTACGCCGAGCAACACCATCGCCGTACCGCCGAAGACCATTTCGTAGAGCGCTGTCACCAGGGGATCCCGCGGCAGCCCGAGTCGCGGAGCGTACCGCGAGCCGATCGCCCAGCAGATCGTGCCGACCACGAGGATCGCCACCGACAGCGGCTTCGCGCTCGTGTTGCCACCTGACAACGCGAGCAGCGCTGCTCCGCCGAACCCGATCAGTACGCCGATCCAGGTCATCGACCGCGGCCGCTCACCGCCACCGACCCGCAGCAGCATCAGCCACAACGGGATCGCGGCGACCAGCAACGCCGCCAGCCCGGACGGCACCGTCTGCTCCGCGATCGCCACCGCCCCGTTGCCGAAGGCAAGGAGCAGGATGCCGACCGTGGCCGCGCCGACCGCCTCGCGGCGGGTGATCCGCAGCCGCTGCCAGCCCGACTTCAGGGCCAGGCCGGCGGCCATCAGCAACGCGGCCGTGAGGAAGCGGGTGGCCATCCCGAGCAGCGGCGGGATCTCCGCCTCCACCACGACCCGGATGGCCAGGTACGTCGAACCCCAGACGACGTACACGACCGCGAGGGCGGTCCAGATCATCGCGCCCGAGGCCGTCCGGGAACCGGTCTCGACCACTCCGGCGGGAGCAGACGCGGCCATCGGAACCTCCTCGGGCTGTCAGGGGTGTTTTGCAAGAACGATGCTTCCGCTATGGCTCGCGACGACTCCCGCGCAAGGCGGTTTCCGGCCACCGATCCACGGATTCCCGCCACGGCGGCGTACGTCGAGACCCATTTGTGACACTTGCCGTCGAGACGCCCGATCTCTGTAATATGAGCGTGCCGATAGGACCAGTGGTTGGACTGGTGTCTCACCGCAGGACCGATTTCGGTACCGCCGTACCCGCCGGAGTCCAGACAGTTAGCGAATCAGGCACCTCGTCGGTACGGTGTCCGGCAAGATGGGAGTGAGACCAGTGAGGAGGTCCACTGCCAGCAGTGCATCAACCCCTGGAATCACGCGGACCAGCCTGCGAAAGCCTCATCCGGCGCACCGGGCCGGCCCCGTGCAACGTTGCGGTCGCGGCGATCCCGCGCTCGAACCCGAGGAGTGCATGTGAGTGAGTCTGTGCCGGGCCCTGCCCCGGAAGTGTTCGCGCCCCACGAGGCGCCGGTCAGTCCGCCCCAGGCCTCCGAGGAGGTCGAGTTCGTCCAGCTCCTGACGCCCGAAGGCGAGCGCGTCGAGCATCCGGACTACAAGTTCGACCTGGACGACGAGACGATCAAGGGCTTCTACCGGGACATGGTCCTGGTTCGCCGGATCGACACCGAGGCGACCGCCCTGCAACGTCAGGGTGAGCTCGGGCTGTGGGCGTCGCTGCTCGGCCAGGAGGCCGCGCAGATCGGCTCCGGCCGGGCTCTGAACGACAAAGACATGGTCTTCCCGACGTACCGCGAGCACGGCGTCGCGTTCTGTCAGGGGGTCAACCCGCTGAACCTGCTCGGACTGTTCCGCGGCGTCGACCAGGGTGCGTGGGACCCGAAGGAGAACAACTTCCATCTCTACACGATCGTCATCGGCGCCCAGACGCTGCACGCGACCGGGTACGCGATGGGTCAGCAGCGCGACCACGCGGTCGGCGACGCCGACAACGGCGAGGCCACGATCGCCTACTTCGGTGACGGCGCCAGCAGCCAGGGTGACGTCAATGAGGCGTTCATCTGGGCCTCGGTGTTCAACGCCCCGGTCGTGTTCTTCTGCCAGAACAACCAGTGGGCGATCTCGGAGCCGATCGACCGGCAGACCCGGATCCCGCTGTACCAGCGCGCCGCCGGCTTCGGCTTCCCCGGCGTCCGCGTCGACGGCAACGACGTACTCGCGACGTACGCCGTCACGCAGCAGGCTCTGAAGCGGGCCCGCGAGGGCAGCGGCCCGACGCTGATCGAGGCGTACACGTACCGGATGGGCGCGCACACCACGTCCGACGACCCGACGAAGTACCGGCTGAACGAGGACCTCGAGCACTGGAAGCTCAAGGACCCGATCGAGCGCGTGCACGCGTACCTGAGCCGGCACGCCGCCGTCGACCACGACTTCTTCGACGAGATCGAGGCCGAGGGGGACAAGATCGCCGCCGAGCTGCGGGCCGGCTGCCTCGCCCTGCCGGATCCGGTGCTCACCGACTTCTTCCAGAACGTGTACGTCGAGGAGACTCCGCAACTGGCCGAGCAGCGGGACCAGTTCGTCGCGTACGCCGCTTCGTTCGAAGGCGAGGGCTGAGCGATGACCAAGATCACTCTCGGCAAGGCCATCAACGCCGGCCTCCGGGCCGCGATGGAGAAGGACCCGAAGGTCCTCGTGATGGGCGAGGACATCGGCAAGCTGGGCGGCGTGTTCCGGGTCACCGAAGGCCTGCAGAAGGACTTCGGCGAGGACCGGGTGATCGACACCCCGCTCGCCGAGTCCGGGATCATCGGCACCGCGGTCGGCCTCGCGCTGCGCGGGTACCGGCCGGTCTGCGAGATCCAGTTCGACGGCTTCGTGTTCCCGGCGTACGACCAGATCATCAACCAGGTCGCGAAGATGCACTACCGGTCGATGGGCAAGATCAGGATGCCGATCGTCATCCGGATCCCGTACGGCGGCGGTATCGGCGCGGTCGAGCACCACTCGGAGTCGCCGGAGACGCTGTTCGCACACGTGCCGGGCCTCAAGGTGATCTCCTGCGGCGACCCGGTCGACGCGTACTGGATGATCCAGCAGGCGATCGAGTCCGACGACCCGATCGTGTTCTTCGAGCCGAAGCGCCGGTACCACGAGAAGGCCGAGCTGGACGAGTCCACGCCGCCCTCGCTGCCGCTGCACAAGGCGAAGGTGCTCCGCGAGGGCACCGACGCGACGCTGCTCTGCTACGGCCCGATGGTGAAGACCTGTCTGCAGGCGGCCGAGGCCGCGGTCGAGGACGGCCGCAACCTGGAGGTCGTGGACCTGCGGACGATCGCGCCGTTCGACCTGGCGACGATTTTCGCCTCCGTTCGCAAGACACGGCGTGCGGTCGTGGTGCACGAGGCGCCGTACTCGTTCGGTCCGGGGTCGGAGATCGCGGCGCGGCTGACCGAGGAGTGCTTCTACCACCTCGAGGCGCCGGTGCTGCGTGTCACCGGGTACGACACTCCCTATCCGCCGTCGCGGATGGAGGACGACTACCTTCCGGACCTCGACCGGGTGCTGGACGGCGTCGACCGGGTGATGGGGTACTGATGGGCATCCAGCAGTTCCGCCTCCCCGACGTCGGTGAAGGACTCGTCGAGGCCGAGATCGTCAGCTGGAAGGTCAAGCCCGGCGACACGGTCAAGCTCAACGACACCGTCGTCGAGATCGAGACCGCGAAGTCGCTGGTCGAGCTTCCGGTCCCGTTCGCCGGCGTGGTCACCGAGTTGCTCGTGCCGGAGGGCGAGACGGTCCCGGTCGGTACGCCGATCATCTCGGTGCAGACAGAGTCGTCGGAAGCCTCTCCGGAAGACCTCGTTCCGACGATCCCCGAGCCCGAGGAGACCGGCGGCCGCACCGCGGTCCTGGTCGGCTACGGGCCGAAGACCACCGAAGCCAAACGCCGCCAACGGAAGCCGTCCACTCCGGCGGCTGACGTTCTCCCCCCGCAAGCTCCGGCGCCCGCACCTGTTCCTGCGCCGGTTGCTGCGCCGGTTGCTGGGGGCAACGGATCCGTTCACGTGCTGGCTAAGCCGCCGGTGCGGAAGCTCGCCAAGGATCTGGGGATCGATCTGGCTGCGGTGACGGCGACCGGGCCGGGTGGGGTGATCACGCGGGCCGACGTCGAGGGTTACGCGGCGGAGCCTGCAGTTGCGGACGTTCCGGCGTACGAGCCTGCTCCGGTTGTCAGCGGGCGCGAAGACACCCGCGTGCCGGTCAAGGGTGTGCAGAAGGTGATGGCGCAGGCGATGGTTGCCAGTGCGTTCACCGCGCCGCATGTGACCGAGTGGATCACCGTCGACGTCAGCGCCACGATGGAGCTGGTCGAGCGCCTGAAGTCCGACAAGGCGTTCAAGGATCTGCGCGTCTCCCCGTTGCTGATCGTCGCGAAGGCGGTCACGCTGGCGGCCCGCCGTACGCCGATCGTCAACGCGGCCTGGGACGAGCAGGCACAGGAGATCGTCTACAAGGGCGCGGTCAACCTCGGCATCGCCGCGGCCACCCCGCGCGGGCTGATCGTCCCGAACATCAAGGGCGCCGACTCGCGCACCCTGCCGGACCTGTGCAAGGCGCTGAACGACCTGGTCGCCACCGCCCGCGAGGGCAAGACCCAGCCGGCGGACCAGGCCGGTGGTTCGTTCACGATCACCAACGTCGGCGTGTTCGGTGTCGACGCCGGTACGCCGATCATCAATCCGGGCGAGGCCGCGATCCTCGCGTTCGGCGCGGTCCGCAAGCAGCCGTGGGTGGTGGACGACGAGATCGTCCCGCGCTGGATCACCACGCTCGCGCTGTCCTTCGACCACCGCCTGATCGACGGCGAAAAGGGCTCCACCTTCCTCGCCGACGTCGCCGGCATCCTCGAAGACCCGGCCCGCGCACTGATGTTCTGATCGCCAGCGGGCCCGGGTGAATCCACCCGGGCCCGCTGGCAGGTACCGGCCACGCGTGGAACACGCCCGGTGAGCATCCGTACCGTCGGTGTGATGCCGAGCTCGAAGATCGCTCCCGTTCAGACGGTCCAGCTCATGCACCGCAAGAACTTCCTCGGCCGGTACGCCGGCTGGAACAAGATCGCCTGGGACTACGTCGGCTACGTGCAGCACGTACGGCGGCCCCAGGACGGCGACTCGGTGTACCGCTGGGTCGGCGACTGTGCCGTGTGCAGCAACCCGCCCACGTACCGCGTCTACAGCGTCGCCGCGACCAACCGTGTCCTCAAGGTCTGGAACACCGCCGCCGGCGTGATCGCGCTGCTCGGCCTGGGCGCGATCCTCTTGGGGATATTCGCCCCTGTCGACAACGCCGGGGCCTGGATCGGCAGTGGTGTGGGTGCCGTGTTCCTCGGACTGACGGCAATCGGGCTTGCCATCGACTACTTCGGCTTCATCGGGCCCGGCCTCTCGTCATCGGGCCACCCCCTGCACCGACTGGTCCTGCCGGACGACCGGGACCTAAGCCCGCCTGCCTGAGGCTCGACCTCAAGCGCTTCACCATCCAGCTATCCCCAGGGATCCTCCGAACGCCAGCGCCATCCCGCCATGGACGGCCGCCCCTCCGCCTGACCGGCTCACTGTGCGGTGAGAGGGTGTGGGGGTGGTCGTGATCTTGGTGGTGCTTGGGGCGGCGGTGCTGCACGCGACGTGGAATGCGATGGCTCATGGGGCGCCGGATCGGGTTGCTGGGTTGGCGTTGTTCGAGCTTGCGGCGGGCGTGATCGGGCTCGTCGCGGTGCTGGTGATGGGGCTGCCGCCGGCCGGGACGTGGTGGTACATCATCGCGTCCGCGTTGCTGCATCTCGCGTACCTCGGTGGGCTGCTGGCGTCGTACCAGCTGGGTCAGTTCAGCCAGATGTACCCGTTGGCCCGCGGTACGTCGCCGTGGGTCGTGGCCGTGGTGTCCATCGTCGTACTGCACCAGACCCTGGCCGTACTCGAGTTGGCCGGCGTACTGCTCGTGTCCGCGGGACTGATCGCGCTCGTATTCATCGGCCGCCCGGGGCGCGGTCAGGTCCCGGCGCTGTTCGCCGCGATCGGGACGGGGCTGATGATCGCGTCGTACACGGTCGTCGACGGGGTCGCTGTACACAAGATGCCGGTGGCCACGTACATGGGCTGGGTGTTCATGCTGCAAGGGTTCGCGGTCCCGTTGGCGGTCTTGTTCTGGCGCGGTCGGCAGGCGTTCAACCTGCCCCGCCCCGCGATCCTCTCCGGGCTGGCCGGCGGCGTCGTCTCGATGGCCGCGTACGGACTCGTCCTCTGGGCCCAGACCCGCGGCACCCTGGCCGCGATCGCCGCCCTCCGCGAAACCAGCATCATCTTCGGCGCCATCATCGGCGCGATCTTCTTCCACGAACGCTTCGGCCCCAAACGAGCCGCCGCCGCAGCCGTCGTAGTAGCCGGCGTAGTCCTGATCACCACCGGCTAGACCACGACGGCTGCGTTGCTCAGATGCAGGTACGGTCGGCGCTCCGCGGATCGTCGACTGCGCGGCTGCGGTAGATCTCGCCGGCCACGGCCTCTTCGCGCCACGGTCGAGCCTTCTCGAACCACATCGCGAAGTCGGGACGGTTCAGGTCGGCGTACACCACGCCCTCACCGCCGTCGAGTTGCGCGAGGTAGCGACCGTCCGGGCCGATCACGCCGGAGTTCATCAGGTGCGCGGTCTGCGAGGGCAACGCCATCGCGACCCAGTACGTGTTGATCGAGGCGTGGGTGCGGGCCTTGGCCTCGAAGACCTCGTCGACGGGATAGGCGGACAGCAACAGGCAGTCGACACCGAGTTCGCGGTACTGCGAGAACAGGTCGGGGAAATTGATCTCGATACAGATCGCGCACCCGAACCGGAACCCGTCGACCTCGAAGACGACCGGGTCGAACCCGGGGCTGTAGAAGCGCGTGATCTCGGTGTGCGAGCAGAACCGCTTGTCGTAGCGATCGACGACCTTTCCTTCGTCCGAGATCACGTACAGGCTGTTGTGCGGCCGATGGGGTGGGGTCAGCGGGTGCGCGGACCCCAGCACGACCCAGATGCCCAGCTCCGCGGCCAGTACGGCGATCTGCTCGAGCTCGTCGCGGACCGCCGGCCAGTCGACGTCGTCCCAGTCCTGGATCTGCTCTTTGGCGTATCCGGACAGGAAACCTTCGGGGAACTGCACCAGCCGGGCTCGCTCGGTAGCGGCCTCGCGCATCAGACGCCGTACCGTGCTGCCGTTGTGGCGGGTGTCAGCGGTGGCGGTCGTCTGAGCGACCGCGATGCGAAGGGATCGCTTGCTGTTCGTCACTTCGTCCTCCGTGCCCCGGCACACGGCTTCCCCAGCAACCACGTCCCGAGACAGTCGGACCAGCGACAGCGACCTGAGACCAAGGTCCCTTTGCCTTCACACCGGACCGCGCTGGGGACGATCAACGAAGGTTAGGCGCAGGCCACGCCGCGACACATCGTGCCGCCTCTCCCAGCTCCCCGTCAACCAACTCTTGCTGCGATCGACCACCTAGCCAAGCTCCTCGGCTGACTTGCGATAACCCCCGGAGACTGGGAACACGCAATGGCCTGTTCCCAGTCCCCGGCGGTTATCCACAGTTGCGCGATCGCCCGTTTGCGGATCCCTGCCTACCCAGAGCGGCGTAGACGGGGGGACCGCTTCGCTAGCATCGGCTCGTGGCAGTGACAGCGTCTGGGGTGTTTCGACGAACCGCGATCGAGCGGGCAGATCAACGTGTCTCCTGGGAACGAACGGATCAGGCCTTCTTCTCGAGTGGGGCATGCCACGTGCTGGCCTGGATCTGCAGGGATTTCTATCCCGATCAGGGGATCGCCTTGGCGGCCTTGTACATGGGGGATTTCGAGCATCCCCTTCATGTGTACGCGAGGTGGGGCACGTGGGTGTTCGATGCGTCGGGTTGGAACCTTGAGTCCGAACTCCTACAGGTCAACAGCGACTTCGAGGGTCTCCCCGTCCGTCAGGTGGAGACGATCACAAGCGACCTTCGCGAGTTCTGTGAAGAACACGTGCATCGACAACCGCACCAATACTGGGCAGACCCGACAGAACGCGCACGCGCCTACGTGAGCCGATACAACCCACCCTGGCTCTAGGCACTCCGGCTCCTGGCCGTTGCGGCTGGTTGATGGCTTGGTGGGGTGGGCGGATACTCGGGCTATGACAGCCACTGCAGCGATTCGCCACGCGATGCGCGTCCACTGAGCATGAGGACCATTGGTCGTGGTGTGAGGTGTCGTGGGTGCTTGGTTCCTGCCGTTGTTCTTGTCGTCCTTGCTGTGGCGGCTTGTGGGAACGAGGTAGTGCCAACCTCCGCGCCGAGCAGTGCGACGCCCAGCATTCGTTCGACGGCGCCTCGGGAGGCGGATGAGACGCAGATTCCGGTAGGTCCTGCGACTGCGGCGTTTCTCGATCGGGCGCGTGCCGTCGAGCAGGCCGTCCGGGCTGCGGGGATCCCGAAGCCTCGGGAAGGGATCTTCCTGTACTCGTCCCTGGCACCGGGGCTGGCCGTCGACACCATCGAGCAGAAGGCTGCGTGGGGTGCCGGATATGTCACCATCGCGGCGGGAGTGCACGGTGGATCCAGTGGCACCACCCGCATCGATTTCGGCGACGGATCGAGCCTCGAGGTGCGCGTCCTCGATCCGCGGCCCGCATTGACTCAGGCGATCGCAACGCCGTACGACAACTGTGGCCACCTGGCGATTCCGGCGTCGAAGTGCAAGCTCACTATCACTGGCGCTTCGTTGACGACAGCTGACGTCGAAACCAGCAACGGTGGCGCGACAGTGCCTGCGTGGTCCTTTACTGCGAAGGGGTTGTCGCGACCGATCGTCGTGTTGGCTGTCTCCACAGAGATACTGCAACCTCTGGTGGAGCCCACTCCGCCGCCCGGGCTCGACCAAAAGCTGGAACCGAGTCTCGTGCAGGCCGGGTGGCTCACCGGGGTCGATGACCGCACGCTCACCTTCATCCTCGATCACGGGACGTGTGACCGCGACCTTCGGGCCCATGTCCTCGAGTTGAACGACATGGTGGTCATCGGCGGGAGCCACAGTCCGTTGCGGGGCTTCTGTGAGGGCGTCGGCGCCAGCACACCGGCGACCGTCACCCTTACCGAGCCTCTCGGAGTCCGAGCCGTCATCAGCGCCGCCACAGGCGGCAGGCTTACCCTCTACCCTCACATCCAGTAGCACACCGGGTCTGCCCAGCCGCGAGCCCGGAGATCCAGACTGAGAGCATCGCGCTCCGCGACGAGGCGAGTGACGCGATGCGGTCCTGTCGGGCGACTCGCGTCCGATGTTGCGCGATTGACTACGCGGCGGGATCCTCAAGAGAGGTAGATTTCTAGCGATTTCGAGCAAGGAGGCACAACTCATGCGTGCTCGTTTCCTCGGCAAGGACCCCAACTCTCAGACCAGCAACTCACCGACGCTGTTCGCAACCGACCGGACCGACCGGGTGACCTACATTGCCCAGGGCTGGAAGGTCACCGACCCGGACGTGCTCGCGGACGTCAACGCCGTCGCGCCGGTACCGGACCACGAGACCCTGATCGAGATCCCCGAGGACGTGCTGAAGATGTACGCCCTCCGCTACCTCGAGGACCAGGAGCAAGGCCACTGACCAGCGAGCCCATGCCATCGCTCTGGGAGCTGCTCAACAGCTTCGAGCACACTGCATTCCGGCTTGAAGTGCGTGACCGGTACGACGAGCCCGACGAGGCCGAGCCCCTCGCGAGGTACCTAGCCGGTGATCGCGATGCGCCGGCCTGGATGGGGGAGTGGCTCGACCTGGTCCATGACGCGACAGCTGCCGGACGCCGCTTTGCCAGGGTCCGTGTCGTGACCATTCCGCTGACCGACTACAGCCGCTTCGGTCTGTGGTGCTCGGAGTTCACCACCGAAGCCGGAGAGGACATCCGCTACCTACCGCGCGACCAGGCAGACGCCGACGTACCTAGGCACGACTACTGGTTGTTCGATTCGAGAATTCTGGTGCGCATGGAGTTCGACGACAACGACGCGTTCCTTGGTACCGAGTTGATCAGCGACCCAGCAGAGATCGTGCAGCACAATTACTGGCGAGACGCCGCCTGGCATCGAGCAGTACGACGGGACGACTTTGCCAGCCAACAACACCTCTGACGCAGTTAGCGTCCACGAGGCGCGCACAGCCCTCGGCAAGAGACTGCGCCAGCTCCGACAGTCATCAGGAATGACCGGTCGGCAGTTCGCGGCGTCTCTCGCATGGGCGCCGTCGAAGGTGTCCAAGATCGAGAATGGCCGGCAAACCCCCACCGACGACGATCTTCGTTCGTGGGCGCGAGCGAGCGCTCACGAATCCGAGCTCGATGCTCTGCTCGCATCGCTGCACACTTTGGAGTTGCAGTACGCCGAATGGCGCCACGTGCTGCGCGCAGGGCACCGGCCTGCGCAGGAGCAGCTCCTCGAGTGGGAGCAACGAACCCGCCTGTTCCGCATCTTTGAATCAACGGTCATCCCTGGACTGCTGCAAACAGCGGAGTACGCCCGCGCGAGGTTCCATGAGTCAGTACGCCGACTCAAGGGACCTAACGACGCTGACGAGGCCGTAGCTGTCCGTCTCCGGCGACAAGAGATCCTCTATCGGCGAGGGAAACAGTTCCATGTCGTCATGCCCGAAGCCGCGCTCAGGCTGAGGCTGTGCCCGGTCGACACTCTCCTCGGCCAGCTCGACCGACTGGCCTCCGCCTCGCACCTGCCAAACGTCCGTCTCGGCATCATCGCAACGGCGACCGAGTACACGGTCTCGCCGTGGCACGGCTTCTGGATGTACGACGACCGTCGCGTGGTGATCGAAACCTTCAGCGCCGAACTCGACCTTCGCCAGCCCCAGGAGATCGAGCTGTACGGCGATGCATTCGAACAGCTCGCCGGCGTCGCCAGCTACGACCACGCAGCACGACAAGTAATCGGCCAAGTCATGTCCGACCTCGCGTCCGAAGCAGACACCCCGAGCAGCTGATTTCGCCGCAACCCAGTCACTTTCAATCCACCGAGAAATCCGAAGAAATCCCCACCCACGCCCCCACCCGCACGACCTAGCGTGGTCGATACCCAGGCAACCCAACCACGGGGGCGAGATGACCGAATCGCAAGCGACAGCAGCGGAAACCGCACCTCCCGACATCGAATGGTCCACGCCTCCTACCGGCGACGGCGACCACAAGACACGCTGCCCCGACCTACCCTCCGCCGCCCGCTGCGACGGCGAGAACCCAATGACCGGCAGAGCCTGCATCAACGGCGATCACAAGGGCCACCACCGCGACGCCAGCGGAGCCCAGTGGCTCGATGACTAGGCCTTTGCGCCTTTGCCAACCCTTCCGCCAGACCGACCGGGCGATGTACACGCGCCGCCTCATCGTTTGCCGCAAGCAGGCCGCCTAGGCACCGAAATCAAGGACTCGGCGTGCCTCCGAGTCCACCGCGTGGACCTCCACTGGCTCCACATCGACATCTGGACGAATAACAACGGCCTGCACAGGTACTAGGTGGACAACGGCTTCAAGCACGTCCAGACCCCTCGACCTGCTGGACTATTCGTCCGGAGTGGTGTTCCAGCGTAGCGCCGCTCCGGAGGGACATCTGATCCGTCCTAAGGACGGAATCCAAGCTGGCATTGGTGGTGTCGTCGCGATTCGACTCCGTTAGTGATGCGGAAACCCCGGAACTGTTCCCCCGTTGGACATCAGGTGCTACTGTCCCTGCGAATGACGACGGGGGGCGACATGCTTAAGCAATTGAAGTTGACAAACTTCCGCGCTTTCAAGAAATTCACCCTGACTTTTGGTGAGAGCGCCTATTTGGTGGGGCCCAATAACGCTGGAAAGTCGACAATTCTGACCGCGATCAGAACCGTCGAGGTATTGCTCCGTTACGCGTACGCCCGCAAACCGGATGTGGCGATCCAGCACAACGGGTCGCGGCTTCTTGGCTACCCTGTTACGTTGCGCGAGTTCCCGGCATTACGAGACAGTATTAGATATGAGTTTGGAGATGCAGAGGCGGCGCTTGAACTCACCTGGAAGAGTGGCGTCAAGTTGACTGCTGTATGGCCCGAAGAGCCGGATGACGACGATGCCGTCAACCCATTCTTTTATCTAACCCGTGCCAATGGATTCCCTGTAACATCGATAGGTCAGGCGCGTTCAGAGTTCCCACCCCTAGGTGTCATTCCGATCCTCAGCCCCCTTGAACACACGGAATATCTGATTGAGACCACCACGGTTACTCGAAATATTTCCGGAAGATTAAGTAGTCGACACTTCCGAAACCAACTGCGGATGTTGCAGGATGATGGAAGTCTAAACGACTTCATTGCGTGGGCGAGGCCTTGGCTCGGAGATATTCAGATTGATCAATTAAGTCATCATATGGAATCCAAGGGAATGGCTCTTGACACCTTCTATTATGAAGACGGCAGTCGGGTACCTAAGGAGATCGCCTGGGCCGGCGATGGTATTCAAATCTGGCTCCAGTTGCTCTTTCACATATACCGAGTCCGGGATCGCTCAACTGTCATCCTGGATGAGCCAGAGGTGTACCTGCACCCGGATCTTCAAAGAAGGCTTGTTCACGTGTTGGAGTCGCTGGATCGTCAGGTAGTGGTGGCGACTCACTCGGCGGAGGTGGTAGCCGAGGCCGATCCGCGACTGACAACGTTGGTTGACAAGACCCGAACCACCTCACGCCGACCGAAGAACGAGGCGGACCTCGAGATGCTGTCCGCAACCCTCGGGACCGCGTTCAATCTGCGACTGGCTCGCGCTCTCCGGTCACGCGTGGCCGTCTTCGTCGAGGGCCAAGACATGAATGTCCTTCGGCGGTTTGCCCGAATATTGAATCTCGAATCGCTTCAGAGCCACCCGAGCGTGACCGTCGTTCCGCTTGGTGGATACTCAAAATGGGGTCAGGTTGAGCCATTCAAATGGCTCTGCAGCGAGTTGCTGCCAGATGCAATCAAGGTATTTGTAATCTTGGATCGCGACTATCGACCTGACAATCAATGTGTCGAGGTGATGGACAAGTTTCAGCAAGCCTGCATCTCGGCACATATCTGGGAGCGTAAGGAGCTTGAGAGCTATGTGATTCAAACCTCCGTACTCTCTCGCCTTTCTGGAGCGCCGGAATCTTTTATCGATAGTGAAATCGACAATATAACCCTCACGATGGAAGATGCGGTGTTCGGGAGAATGTTGAGCGACAGAATTGCGTACGAGGTGGGAGCGAAGACTCATCAGGTCGACGTCATGACGAAATTTAAGAATGAGTTTGGCGTCAGCTGGAAGTCTGCGGATTTTCGGCGGAGGTATTGTCCGCCTAAGCAGATTGTGGCAGATCTGAACAAGACCCTCCAATCCTCTGGCTACAAGCCCGTATCCATGGTTGCGGTTGCTCGGAGCCATCGAGTGTCCGAGATTCCCGCCGAACTTGCGGATCTTCTTCGGGAGATAGATGCGGCGGCGCATCAGTAGTTGGCGGCGCGAGACCCTTGCGAGGCTCGAAGGCGGATCATTGGTGCATACCTGGCTCGCGATGTCGACATCGCGACTTGGTCGCGGGAATCTTCGACATGCTCCAGCCGCCCGCAGTTGTGCGGGACCTCAGGATCAGGCTCGACCCATGTCTCGCTACATGCAGGTCTCGACGGCGACCCGTGACTAAGCGGTCCGGCTCGCAGGCTCAGTGGTGGGTGCTGGCCTTGCGGCGGGCGCGCAGGCCGCCAGTCCGTCGGTTCGCGTCGCGTGGTGGTTGGCCGGTCGCGGGGCGCCGCTGCAGTTGCCCGGACGACAGTCGACTTGGTCGGGGCGTGGGGCTGGTGGTTGCTTGCGAGCGCTGCGAGCAGAAGGCGGGCGCTAGCCCGCAGCTCGCCGGCGGTAGCCGGCAGTACGCGGCGCTAGCCGGAACTGTGTGCCGGCGCTAAGCCGGAGGGTGGGTGGGGCGGCGCGTAGTGCGGCGACGGAGGAGCCGTGCGTAGCACCGCGTTGGGCCGACCACAGTTCTCTCGGCAATCCACATCTCTTCGTCCCCGGTAAACCATAGTTTCCCGCGGTCAACCACAGTTCCCCGGCAGACCACATGCCCGGCAAACCACAGTTCGCCGGTAAGACAGTGGCTGTGAGCGGGGGTCCCGGGCGGGGGACCCCCGCTCGGTTCAGGGGGTTACGGCGTCTAGGGCGTCGGCGATGCCTTCGCCGTAGAAGGCGTTGTTGGCTGTGGTGCCGGTGCAGCGGGGGTCGGGGGTGGTGGGGCAGGCGGTGTCGTCTGCTTCGTGGTGGAGGGCGCGTTCGATGTCGCGCGGGCCCCACCACGGGTGGGTGGACTTCATCAGGGCCGCGATGCCGGTGACGTGCGGCGACGCCATCGACGTACCGCTGAACTTGGCGTAGCCGCCGGGGACCGTGGACAGGATCGAGCTGCCGGGGGCTGCGACGTCGATCTTGTTCAGGCCGAAGTTGGAGAAGCTGCTCTTCACGCGGTCGACGGTGGTGCTGGCGACGGTGATGACGCCGGGCAGTTCGGTCGGCATGTCGAGGCAGTCGTTGTTGATCGTCCGTGTGACGGCGGTCGAGTCGTTCGGGCTGTTGGCGTCCGTGGTCTTGTTGGACAGGTCGTAGTTCGAGTTACCGGCGGCCGCGACCGAGAGCGTGCCCTGGTCGGTCGCCCACGCGTACGCGCGCCGTACGGCTTCCTGCACTGCGCCCTGGTCCCCGTTGTCCTTGCACCAGAACTCGTACGGGTCGATGAAGTAGCTGTGGTTCGTCACGGCCATCCGATGCTGCGCGGCCCACACGATCCCGCAGATCGAGTACTCCGGGTAGATGTAGCCCGCGTCGTTCACGACCTTGACCGACGCGATCCGTACGCCGGGTGCGACCCCGACGATCCCGACGCCGTTCCGGGCAGCAGCGACCGTCCCGGCCACGTGTGTGCCGTGCGAGCTGGTCGTCGGCCGCCAGGCGCCCGCTGCGGTGTCCGGTACGCCGTTGTCCACGCAGCTCACCGAGTCCGCAGCGTCGAAGTTCGGCGCGAGGTCGGGGTGGGTGTCGTCGACGCCGCTGTCGTTGATGCCGACGAGCACGTTCCGGGAGCCGTCGGTCACCGCGTGGGCCTGGTCCGCCTTGATCTGGACCATGTCCCACTGCTCGCCCTCGCGCGGGTCGGCGACCGGGGTCGCCTCGGCGAGGTCATTCGAGTTCAGCCCGCCGGGACCTTCGCTGACCGCCGCGGTCCGGGTGGCGCCGACCGACTGCACATCACGCGAAACGCGGACGTCGGTCTTGAAGTCCGGGTTCGTCGACTGCGCGATCACCACGCCGAGCTGCCGGTACGAGACCAGGACGGTCCCGCCGGCGGCCTTCACCGCGTCCTCGGTCTTCCGGACGTGACCGGGCGTGGCCTTCGTGTTCACCACGTAGTTCATCAGGGGGCCGGGTGCCGGGTCGGCTTGCGCCGTGGTCGCGGCACCCAGGGACACACACGCCAGGGCGATGGCGGAGAGGCCGGCTGCCAGTCGGCGGGGGCGGGACGTTCGGGACAAGATGCCTCCTCAGAGCGTGCCGGGCGGACGGGCCCGGTAAGCGGAGACTTTAGGCCGGATTCGGGACAGAGGGAGTCCTTCATCCACAACGCAGGGGAAACCCTGCATCACGCTCAGTTCCCCACATCCTGTGGACGCGCCTGTGGATAACTCGTGGACAAGCTGGGGAATACCCGGCCTCAGCGGTGGATTGAGTTGTGTGTAAGATAGATACAACAG
Organism: Kribbella sp. VKM Ac-2569; assembly: GCF_004216905.1. Classification (GTDB taxonomy): domain Bacteria; phylum Actinomycetota; class Actinomycetes; order Propionibacteriales; family Kribbellaceae; genus Kribbella. The sequence continues at coordinate 394,095 of NZ_SGXJ01000006.1, read as the reverse complement.
AGATACGAGCCGTATGGGTGGGAGTTCAGTGGTAGGCGGGGACCCGGCGCAGGCGCCGGATGCGTTGATATTGGGTGACGAGACCGCGGAGATTGCGCGCGTGGTCGTCGAGGCGGCGCCGGGGGTGGAGAAGATCCCCGCGGCCGAGCGCGTGTATGCGTACGTGAAGGCCGCGATCCTGGACCGGGCCTATCCCGGCGGCGAGCTGCTCACCGAGGGTGAGCTTGCGACCGCAGTCGGCGTTTCCCGTACGCCGGTGCGCGAGGCGCTGCTCCGCCTCGAGGAGTCCGGCCTCGTCAAGCTGTACCCGAAGCGCGGCGCGCTCGTCCTCCCGGTGCTGCCGCAGGAGATCGACGACGTCCTCGAGGCCCGCGAGCTGATCGAGACGCACGCTGCCGCCAAGGTCTGGCCGCGGCGCAAGCGGCTGATCGAGGCGCTGACCGAGCGCGTCGACGAGATGCGCGCGCACCGCAAGTCCGGTGACGCGAAGAGCTTCCTGGAGGCCGACCGGGCCTTCCACGAGGCCATCGTCGATGCCGCCGGCAACCAAATCCTGGCGAAGCTCTACAACAGCCTGCGGGACCGTCAGGTCCGGATGGGCGTGCCCGGGATCGAGGTCCAGCCGGTCCGGATGGACAAGTCGATCACCGCGCACCAGGAGATGATCGAGGCGCTCGGCGGCAACAGCGTCAAGCGCTTCCGTGAACTCGTCATCGCCCACATTGCCGAAGCCGCGAGCGATCTGCGGGGCACTCGGTGACCGAACTCCTCTTCCCCCTGGGCGGACGGCGAGCCTGGGCGGTGTGGGCCACTGCTGTCCTGACGTACCTCGTGACCGTGCTGCACCGCGGCTCGATGAGCGTGGCCGGCCTCCAGGCCGCAGAACGCTTCGACATCTCCGCATCCGCTCTGGCGAGCTTCACCGTCGTACAGCTCACGGTGTACGCCGCTATGCAGGTCCCCGTCGGCGTACTACTCGACAGGTACGGCTCCAAGCGCCTCCTGATCACCGCGTCCGGGCTGCTGTTCGTAGCGCAATCGGCGTTCAGCCTGGTCGACTCGTACCCCGCTGCGCTCGCCGCACGCGCCGTACTGGGTGTCGGCGACGCACTGGTCTTCATCAGCGTGCTGCGTGTGGTCATGTCCTGGTTCCCCGCGCTACGGCAGCCTGTGATGTCGCAGGCGACCGGAATGCTCGGTGGTCTCGGAGCGATCATGTCGACCGTGCCGATGGCCGCAGCCTTCCACGCCTTCGGTTGGACGACAACGTTCGCCAGTGCAAGCGTGCTGAGCCTCCTGGCCGGTGTGCTCGTGCTGTTCCTCATCAAGGACTCGCCGTACGACGAACCGCTCCGCCGGGCCAAGCCGCCGCTGCACGAGGTCAAGAAGAACCTGCGCCGCGCCTGGCAGGAACCGGGTACGCGACTCGGTCTGTGGACGCACTTCACCACCAGCTTCTCCGGCAGCACGTTCGGCCTGCTCTGGGGCTACCCGTTCCTCGTGCAGGGACAGGGGCTCGCTCCGACGACCGCTGCGGCCATGCTGATCATTCCTGTGCTCGCTGGGCTCTGCTATGGCCCGCTGGTCGGGCGGTACGCCGCCAAGTTCCCGTTCTACCGTTCGTGGATCGTGCTGGCGGTGATCGCGGGCTCGGTCGTGATGTGGACCGTCGTACTGCTCTGGCCGGGTCGTGCGCCGTTGCCGGTGCTCCTCGCGCTCATCGTCGTACAGGCGGCCGGCGGACCGGGCTCGATGCTCGGGCTGGACTACGCGCGGACGTTCAACCCCACAACGCGGTTCGGTGCGGCCAACGGGATGGTCAACACCGGCGGGTTCATCGCCACCCTGATCTGCATCGGCATGGTCGGCGTACTGCTCGACGCGTCGTCAGGTGGTGCACCGCAGGCGATCGACGACTTCAAGTTCGCACTGGCGTTCCAGTACGTGCTGTGGGCGATCGGCACCCGGCAGATCCTCAAGTACCGGCGGAAGGCCCGCGGCCACCTCGCGCGGTACAACCCCGAGGCCTACCAGGCCCTGCTCGCCAACGAGATCGTCCCGCTGAAGGGCTGATACCAGCGCACTGTCACGGCCTGACAGCCGAGTGCCAGAGCGGTGCCAGGGCAACCCGGCACGGTAGTCCCAGTGAAGTGCGAAAGCTGGGAGGGACCGATGACCACAACGAACCAGGTCGCCATCGAGGCGGTCGGTCTGGTCAAGAAATATGGCAGTACGACCGCGCTGGCCGGCGTCGACCTGAGCGTGCCGACCGGCACGGTCCTCGGAGTCCTCGGCCCTAACGGCGCCGGCAAGACGACCGCGGTCCGCATCCTCGGCACGCTGCTTCGGCCGGACAGCGGCCACGCCACGGTCGGCGGGTACGACGTCGTCCGCGAGGCCGGCAAGGTCCGGAGCATCATCGGCCTGACCGGGCAGTACGCGAGTGTCGACGAGGACATGTCCGGCCGCCGCAACCTGATCATGATCGGCCGCCTGCTCGGCTACTCGCGACCGCAGGCCCGAGCCAAGGCGAACGAGCTGCTGGAGCGGTTCGAGCTGGTCGACGCCGGTGACCGGATCGCGAAGACCTACTCGGGCGGTATGCGCCGCCGGCTCGACCTGGCCTCGAGCCTGGTCGGCAACCCGAGCATCCTGTACCTGGACGAGCCCACGACCGGACTCGACCCGCATGCCCGCAACGGCGTCTGGGAGACGATCCGCAACCTGGTGCTCGACGGGACCACGGTGCTGCTCACCACGCAGTACCTGGAAGAGGCCGACGCGCTGGCCGACTCGATCGTGGTGTTCGACAAGGGCTCCGTGGTCGCGAACGGGCGGCCCGCCGAGCTGAAGGCTCAGGCGGGCAAGCAGTCGCTGGACGTCCGCCCGGCCGAGCCGGCCCACCTCGAGCGGGTCGCCGCGATCGTCGCCGAGTCGACCGGGACACGTCCGAGCGTCGACGTGGTGAACACCCTCGTCAGCGTTCCGGTCAGCGACGGTTCGTCGATGCCGGTCGTCGTACGGCGGCTGGACGAGGCAGGGATCGCGGTGACCGAGCTGTCGCTGCGGCTGCCCAGCCTGGACGAGGTGTTCCTGGCATTGACCGGGCACACCGCCGAAGAGAAGAAGTCCGACGCCGTACTGGAAGGAGCGAGCCGATGAGCACCGCAACTCTTGAACCAGCTGCGCACCTGGGCTACCGGTCACGGCCGTTCGCCTGGGTACAGCAGAGCCTGACGCTGGCCTGGCGGAACATCGTCCGGATCCGGCAGAACCCGGAAGCCCTGGCGGACGTGACGTTCCAGCCGATCATCTTCCTGGCGCTGTTCCTGTTCGTCTTCGGCGGCGCGATCGCCGGGGGCGGGGGCTGGCGTAGCTACCTGCCGACGCTGCTGCCCGGCCTGCTCGTGCAGACCGTGGTGTTCGCGACGATGGGCACCGGGGTCGGTCTGAACGACGACTTCGCCAAGGGTGTGTTCGACCGGTTCCGCAGCCTGCCGATCGCCCGGGTCTCGCCGCTGATCGGCGCGGTCCTCGGGGACGCGGTCCGGTACTCGCTGTCGATCGTGATCCTGATGACGAGCGGGTTCGTACTCGGTTTCCGCTTCGACAACGGGGTCGGCAACGGCCTCCTGGGCATGCTGATCGTGCTGCTGTTCGCGCTGTCGATGTGCTGGATCTGGGTCTGGCTGGGCCTGGTCATGAAGACTGCCCAAGGCGTGCAGGGCATCGCCTTCCTGGTGATGTTCCCGCTGACCTTCGGCAGCAACATCTTCGTCCCGGCCAGCACGCTGCCGGGCTTCCTGCAGGCCTTCACCAAGGTCAGTCCGATCACGTACCTGGTCGACACCGAGCGCGCCCTGATGGGCGGCGGTGCGCTCCAGAAGCCACTCCTGATCACGCTGGCCTGGATGGTCGGCCTGGTCGCGGTCTTCGCCCCGCTGGCGATCCGCGCCTACCGCCGCCGTACCTGAGCGAAACTGTCGGTGGTGAGCGGCACAGTGGTCGGTATGACGACCAACTGGACGCTCACCATCGACTGCGCGGATCCGCCCCTCGTCGCACGCTTCTGGTGTACGGCGCTCGGTTACACGGAGGCGGATCCGCCGCAGGGCTGGGACACCTGGGAGGACTGGCTCACCGACCTGAACGTTCCCAAGGACGAGTGGTACGACGGCGCCTCGATCTCCGACCCGAACGGCGTCCTCCCGAACATCTCGTTCCTCAAGGTCCCCGAGCCCCGCACGGTCAAGAACCGCCTGCACCTGGATCTTCAGGTAGCAGGCGGTCGCGCCGTACCCCAGCACCTCCGCGAACAACGCATCCGCGCCACCGCCGCCACCCTGATAGCCGCCGGCGCCACCCTCTTCCAAGAGGTCCCCATGGACAACTCCACCACCCTCGACCACCTCTGGCTAAAAGACCCCGAAGGCAACGACTTCTGCGTCGTCTAGCCCGGGGTGATGTCGGCGAAGGCCAGGGGTTCTCGGGTGCAGAGGTAGGTTGCCCAGTGCAACTTTGTGGGGGTGCCGGAGGGGTTGCGGGTGATGCGGAGGAGTTCGCCGGTTTCGCGGCCGGAGACGGTGCGGTAGGTGTCTTCGGAGAGCCGTTCGAAGACCGCGGGGGACTGGTACTCGGCGGCGGCCGGGGACTTGGCCTCGAGTACACCGTTCTTCACCGAAAACACGAACGGGCTGCCTTCGGTGAACCAGGTGCCGAGGACGCCGGCGAGTTCGGCGGGGACCTCGGTGCCGGGAACCCAGACGTCCGGTGGGAGCGGGTCGTCCTCGAGGACCTTGATGATCAGATCGGTGGCCAGCGCGCTCGGAGCCGGCGACGACGTGGCGCCGAACAGCGCGATCCCCGCCGTACCGGACGCGCGGTCGACGAAGGTCGACGTGATGTGGCCGGGCATGCCGCCGTCGTGGCCGACGAACAGCCGGTCGCCGCGGCGCAGCAGCATGAACCCGAGCCCGAAGGCCAGCTGCCAACGGTCCACATCGGCCATGATCTGCACCTGGCACATCTCGTCCAGGGTGTCCTTCGACAGCACCTCGTCGACCGGGTTCGCGACGAACATCGCCCACTTCGCCAGGTCCTCCGCGGTCGACGCCAGCCCGCCGCACGCGTCCATCGCGCCGATGTCGAGCAGCGGCTCCCGCACCGGTACGTCGGACCACGGCGGCACGTAATACCCGGTCTGTGCCGGCCCGCCGTCCATCCCGACCGTCGTACGGCGCATCTCCAGCGGGTCCAGGATCCGCGCCTTGACCGCGTCGTACCAGGACCGGCCGTCGATCCGCGCGACGATCTCGCCGAGCAGCGAGAACACCAGGTTCGAGTAGTGGAACCGGTGGTGCGGTTTGCCGATCCGCTCGGCGGCGTTCCAGCCGGGCACCAGTTCGTCGCGGGACGGGAACTTCATCAGGTCCCACACGTCGCCGACCGGCTCGCGCTGCATCCCGCTGGCGTGGCTGAGCATCTGCCGGACAGTGATGCCCTCGTGCTTGCTGTCCGGGATGAGCTTCTCGATCGGGTCGTCGAGGCTGAGCTTGCCCTCGTCACGCAACGCCATGATCGTGACCGCGGTCAGCGTCTTGCTCTGCGACGCGATCAGGAACTGGGAGTCCGCGGTCGGCGGTACGCCGGGATTGTCCAGGTCGGCGGACCCGACCCCGGTCGACCAGGCGAGCGACCCGGCGCGGGCGACGGCGCCCACCACCCCGGGAACCCGGCCCTTGGATTGACGTTCGGCGACGATTCGGGAGAGCGCGAACTGCGTCTGCGCGGCGATTTCTGTCACGGCTCCCGACCCTAAGCTCCGGAATGACAAAAGGCACGGGTGTTTGGTCGGGCGGATGTGCGAGGCTGGTGGAGTGCGCATAGCGGTGCTTGGGCCTCTCGCGATGTGGGCGGCCGATGGGACTCCGCTCGACATCCGCGGCGTCCGCCTGCGCGGACTGCTCGCGCGCCTCGCGTTGAGCGCGGGCCGGCCGGTCAGCGTCGAGACCCTGGTCGACGGGCTGTGGGGCAGTGAGGCTCCGAGTGCGAACGCTCTGCAGTCGCTCGTGTCCCGCCTGCGGGCGAGCCTGCCGGCCACCGAGTCGAGCATCTCCGTCCAGTCCGGTCCGGCGGGCTACACGCTGACGATCGGCCCGGACTGCGTCGACGCCCTCCAGTTCGAGGAGCTGGTACGGCGGGGGCGTGCGTTCCTCACGTCCGACCCGGAGCAGGCGCACACGCTCCTCACGCAGGCCGAGAAACTGTGGCGCGGGGACGCCCTCACCGACCTGCGCGACCTCCCGTTCGCCCCGGTCGAGACAGACCGGCTGGCCGAGCTGCGCCTCGCCGCCGCGGAGGACCAGGCCGAGGCCGCCGTCAGCTGCGGTCACGCCCGCGACCTGATCACCGACCTCGAACAGCTCGCCGTCACCCACCCGCTCCGCGAGCGCGTGCACGAGCTCCTCATCCGCTCCCTGTACGCCGACGGCCGCCAGGCGGAAGCGTTGGCGGCGTACGAACGTATCCGGACCACCCTGGCTGACGAACTCGGAGCCGACCCCGGCACCCGCCTGCGGGACCTGCATGTCTCGGTACTGCGTGGCGCCGCAGTAGATCCGACTGCGAAGACAGCCACCGTGTCGGTGCTAGCAGCGCCCCGCAGCAATCTGCGCGCGCCGATGACCAGCTTTGTCGGCCGTCGCGAGGACGTGGCGGAGCTGACGCGTCTGCTGAGCAACGGGACCCGTCTGGTGACCATGGTCGGGCCAGGTGGCGCCGGCAAGACCAGACTGGCCACTGAGACCGGTAGGACGCTCGTAAGCCAGTCCGGCGACGGCATCTGGTTCGTAGAGCTCGCACCGCTCGGTGACTCGGCCGACGTGGCGCCTGCGGTCCTGTCTACTCTCGGTGCCAGCGAGTACGTCGACCTGCCGTCGACACCTTTCGGGGCGCCGAAACACGTTCCAACGAGCCGCGCCGCGACCCTGCGCCTTGTCGAGGTCATCGGCGACCGCCGGATCCTGCTCGTCCTCGACAACTGCGAGCATCTCGTCCAAGAGGTCGCCGGCATGGTCGACTCGCTGCTGGCCTCGTGCCCGCGGCTCCGCGTCCTGACCACCAGCCGCGAGCCGTTGAGCATCCCCGGTGAGCACCTGCATCCTGTCGGTCCTCTCGGTCTGCCTCCAGAGGACTCGCTCACCGACGAGTACCCCGCGATGCAGTTGTTCGTCGACCGCGCCCGCGCCGTACGTCCTGACTTCCAGCTGACCGACGCCAACCGGGAGGCGGTCGCAGAGATCTGCAGGCGGCTCGACGGGATGCCCCTGGCGATCGAGCTGGCGGCCGCTCGGCTGCGGGCGCTCAACCCACCGCAGATCGTGGACCGGCTCGCGGACCGGTTCCGGCTGCTCACCAGCGGTTCCCGGACGGCACTGCCACGTCACCAGACGCTGCGGGCGGTCGTGGAGTGGAGCTGGGACCTGCTCGACCCGGACGAGCAGGCGGTAGCCCGGCGACTCTCACTGTTCTCCGGCGGCGCAACACTCGATGCGGCCGAGCAGATCTGCAGCGACGAGAGCATCCCCGCCGAGTCCGTGCTCGGCGTACTCGCATCCCTTGTGGACAAGTCACTCGTCGAGGCGGCGGCCGACGAACGGTCCGTGCGCTACCGGATGCTGGAGACGGTCCGTGCGTACGGCGCGGAGCAGCTGAAGGCCTCGGGTGAGTACGACCGGTTCCGGCACGCGCACACGATGTACTTCAGCCGCATGCTGCGTAGGGCTCGGCCGAAGTTTCGGACCGGTGAGCAGATCGAGTGGATCGCCCGGCTGACCGCCGACAACGAGAACCTGATCGACGCGCTCCGGACGGCGATCGACATCGGGTCGGCGCGGGTCGCCGTCCAGATGGTCGCCGTACTGGGGGAGTACTGGACGATGAGCGGCCGCCCGGCCGAAGCGGTGAGCTGGATGCAGGCCGCCCTCGCCGTACCGGGCAAGAGCGTTCCGCTGGACAAGGCCGAGGCGCTGTACCTGCTCGCGCTCGGCCGGATGTCCACCGAGCGGGAGCCGTCCACATCGTTCCAGCAGATGATCCGTGGACTCGCCACGGTCCGCTGGATGACCCGGCGGCACCGGATCCTCGTCGACTCCGGGATCGGACTGTTCACCAATGCGATCTGGGCGGCGATCCGGCGGGACAAGGCGACCTGCTTCGCCGAGCTCGAGGCCGCGTCCCGGCACCCGGATCCGTGGATCCGGAACATGGGCCTGATGACGAGCGCGATGTTCCGCGAGAACGAGGGCGAGGTCGACGAGATGGCGGCCACCCTGACGATCGCGCTCGACGGCTTCCGCGAGCTCGGCGACCGCTTCGGTTCGTCGATGGCGCTGCGCGGACTCGCCGGCTACCAGGCCAGCCACGCGGAGCACGACAAAGCCCTGGAGTCACTGCTCGAGGCACTCCGGCTGGTCGAGGAGCTCGGTACGACGGACGGCGTCGCGCAACTGCTCGGCGGCTGCGCGATGAGCCGCATCGAGCTCGGTGACCACGACGGCGCCCGCGCCGATCTGGAGCGTGCCATCCGGCTGTCCGAGGAAACCGGATCCCAGGGCGGCCAGACAATGGCGTACATAGGACTGGCGCGACTGGCGCACCGCAGCGGCAACTTCGACGAGGCCAAGGAGCTCGCGGAGCGGGCCTACTCGATGCTCGATCTCGTGGCGGAGCGCGTGGCGCCGCATGGACAGGCGATGGTCCTCTCGCAGCTCAGCCGGATCTACGCGTCCACCGGCGAGGTCGAGGAAGCACAGCGGCGCGGACGGGAAGCGGTCGGGCTGGCGCTCAGCACCGAGGACATGCCGGTCGCGGCAGCCGTTGTCGAGGCGTCGACCGACGCGCTGGTGCTGGCTGCCGGGACTCGCACCGCCGAGCTGGCGGCGGCCGCTCGCACGCTCGGTCTCGCGGCGGCGATCAAGGGCACGCGGGCGATCCCGGACGCCGACGTACAGCGGCTCGTCGACGGACTGCGCGATGCCCTGGGCAACGAACCGTACGAGACAGCGTACGGCGAAGGCGCCGCCCTGACCCGCGCCGACGCCGTCGCCGAACTCCGAAAGCGCTACACCACCGACTAAGCCGTGATGAGCTGGACCGCCAGGTCGCGGAGGGACTGCTGGACCTTCTGCTCCGGTGGCCGGGGGTCGGTGAGCATCCAGTCGTAGACGACGGTGTTCACCGCGCCGAAGAACGCCAGCGCGAGGAACCGGAAGTCCTTGCGCTTGATCTCGCCGCGCTCGACCGCGGAGTCGCCGAGGGCCTGCACGTTGCGGATCAGCAGCTCCCGGAACGCGATCCGCTGCTCCTCGACCGCCGGGCTGGTGCCGACCACCTCGACGAACGAGATCCGGGCCCGCCGGAGGTCGGCCATGATGGTGCGCAGGTACGAGTCGACGGCCGCGGCGATCCGCTCCCGCACCGGCCGGTCGGCTGTCCGGCGGAGCGCGTCCCCGGTGGTCCGGACCGCCAGCTCGATCACCTGCGCGTGCACCGCGAGGAGCACCGCTTCCTTGTTCTGGAACTCGTGGTAGAAGTGCCGCGTGGACACTTTCGCCTGTGTGCACAGGCGTTCCACGGATGTCGCCGGATATCCTTCGGTCCCGAAGAGTTCGAGCGCAGCAGCCAGTAGCCGTTCCCGGCGCGCGGCCTTCCACTCCTCGACTGACCGCCCGGAATAACGGCGTACGGAGGGTTCCCTCATCACACCTCTTGTCGCTACCCCGTGCCAGATCCCGGACATCCTATCCACCCCTCGGCCCGCGCGTAACCGGGTCACCGCCCTCGAGCCTCAGCCCAGCTTGGTGTACCCCGTAGCGCCGTCGATCAGTTCCCTGATGATGTCGAGATGACCGACGTGCCGGGCGGTCTCCTCGATCATGTGGCAGAGCACGTACCGCAGCGAGGCGGCCTCACCTTTGCCGGCGTAGGGACCCTGTTCGACGGTGTCCAGCGAGAGGTCCGCAATGGTCTCGTTGGAGCGCGCGCACTCGGCGTCGTACTCGTCGAGCAGCTGGGCGAGCGGAATGTCGTCGACGAGCATCTCCGCGTCCGGATGGCCGCCCTCGGTCCAGGGCGTCTGTCCGGTGTCGGGTACGCCCATCACGTTGAGCTGGAACCAGGAGTACTCGTTCCAGCGGAGATGCGCGCGCACCGTACAGCTCCACTTTGGGCACGCACCAACCATTTTCCGCGGGCCGAACTGGTTGGTGGGTGCTCAAGGTCGGCTGGTGGGATGGCATGCTCGTTGGGTCGGCGACCGCCTTCGCTGAGAGGTGAGACGTGGATCCACGGTTCGACCTGCCCTTGTACACGCGGGCTGAGGCCGCGCTGCACCTTGGGCTGCCGGCTACGACGCTCGGGGACTGGTTGCGGTCGGGAGCGCTGGAGGCGAGTAGCGGGAGCCGCGGCGAGCCAACGATCACGTTCGCCGGTCTGGTCGAGACGCATATGCTCCGGCACCTGCGTCGTACCGGCCTGTCCTTGCACGCGATCGGCGAAGCCGCCATCGCCCTGCGGTCCCGGGCCGGCCGGCGCTATCCGCTGGCCTGGTCGGGTCTCGCCCACGACGGCCGCGACCTGCTGGTCGAGATCGCCGCCGAGGGCCGCGAACAGGGCTGGGAACGGATCCGCGACAGCCAGGGCGGCTTCCCCGGCGTCCTGCGCCGCGGCTCAGCCGCGATCGGCTGGTCAGACGACGGGTACGCCGGAACTCTGCGGCTGGTGATCTACCACGACATCGACGTGATCGTGGACCCCGAACGCTCCCACGGCCGCCCGATGGTCGAGGACGTCCGCGTAGAAGATGTCATCGACCAGGTCCGCACCGGCGCGCCGTACCGAGAAATCGCCACCAAGTTCAACCTCGAGGACTTCGAGGTGGAAGCCCTGGTCCGCCCCCACATCCGCCCACCCGCCTTCCACAAAACCCGCCCCCACGAAACCCCACCGGACTCCTTGCTCTGAGCTAAGGACAGGAAGTAGTCGGCCGCCGCTCGACCGCTCCCGCCTCAGCCAGGCGGCCGCGCGGCGCATCAGGCGACTACCTCCTGTCCTTAGCGGTTGTCCTTGATGCGTTTGGCCTTGCCTAGGGAGCGTTCCAGGGCGTGGGGGTCGAGGATCTCGACGGTGGCGGTGACGCCTACCCGGTCCTTGATCCGGCGGGACAAGGTGGTGGCCGCGGCTGCTCGGTCGGTGAGGTCGGGGGCGGCTTCTACCTGGACGGTTAGTTCGTCGAGGCGGTTGGGGCGGGTGAGGACGCAGAGGTAGTGCGGGGTGAGGCCTTCGACCAGGAGGATCTGTTCTTCGATCTGGGTGGGGAAGACGTTGACGCCGCGGACGATCATCATGTCGTCGGTGCGGCCGGTGATCTTCTCCATGCGGCGCAGGCCGGGGCGGGCCGTCCCCGGCATCAACCGGGTCAGATCCCTTGTGCGGTAGCGCAGTACCGGGAAGGCTTCCTTGGTCAACGTGGTGAAGACCAGTTCGCCTTCGGAGCCGTCGGGAAGTACTTCGCCGGTGACAGGGTCGATGATCTCCGGGTAGAAGTGGTCCTCCCAGATGTGCAGGCCGTCCTTTGTCTCCACGCATTCCTGCGCGACGCCAGGCCCCATCACCTCGGACAGTCCGTAGATGTCGACGGCGTGGATGCCGGTGCGTTCCTCGACCTCGGTGCGCATCTGCTCGGTCCACGGTTCGGCGCCGAAGATCCCGATCCGCAGCGACGTGTCCCGCGGATCGAGCCCGCGGGCGTCCATCTCGTCGACGATCGAGAGGAAGTACGACGGCGTGACCATGATGATCCGGGCGCCGAAGTCGCGGATCAGGTCCACCTGCCGCTCGGTCATCCCGCCGGAGACCGGTACGACGGTGCACCCGAGCCGCTCGGCGCCGTAGTGCGCACCCAGTCCGCCGGTGAACAGGCCGTACCCGTAGGCGACATGACAGACATCGCCCGCGCGCCCACCGGCCGCGCGGATCGATCGCGCCATCAGATCGGCCCAGTTGTCCAGGTCGTTCTTCGTGTAGCCGACCACCGTCGGGCGTCCCGTCGTACCGGACGACGCGTGCACCCGCGCAACCTCGGTCCGCGGTACGGCGAACATACCGAACGGGTAGTTGTCGCGCAGATCCTTCTTCGCCGTGAACGGCAACCGGCTCAGATCGCTCAAATCAGTAAGGTCGCCGGGCTTGAACCCGACCGCGTCCAACGCGGCCTGGTAATGCGGGACGTTCTCGTACGCCCGCCGTACGGTTGCCTGCAGCAACGACAGCTGACGGGCCCGGAGTTCGTCGACCGACAACTGCTCGCCGGCGTCACGCAACTCCGCAGGACAAGCCTCACCGAACATGAAGACTCCTCTAAGGACGGGCGAGCAGGGTTGCGATGCCCTGGCCGACGCCGATGCACATGGTGGCCAGCGCGTACCGGGCGTCGCGGTGGCGAAGCTCCAGGGCCGCGGTGAGAGCAAGGCGGGCGCCGGACATCCCCAGCGGGTGGCCGAGGGCGATGGCGCCGCCGTTCGGGTTGACGTGCTCGGCGTCGTCGGGCAGGCCGAGCTCCCGCAGTACGGCGAGCGACTGCGCCGCGAATGCCTCGTTCAACTCGATCACGTCGATGTCGGACAACGCGACCCCGGTGCGATCGAGCAGCTTCCGCGTCGCGGGCGCCGGCCCGATCCCCATGATCCGAGGCGGTACGCCGGCAGCGGCCGTCCCCACGACCCGGGCCAACGGCGTCACGCCGTACTGCTCCACAGCCTCACCGCTCATCACGAGCAAGGCCGCCGCCCCGTCGTTCACTCCCGACGCGTTCCCCGCGGTCACCGTCCCGGGCGATCGGAACGGAGTCTTCAAACCGGCAAGCGCTTCGAGCGAGGTCTCGCGCGGATGCTCATCGACATCAACAACAGTGACTGCTCCGCGCCTGCCCGGTACGTCGACCGAAACGATCTCCTCGGCCAGCCGCCCGTTGGCCTGCGCCTTGGCGGCCCGCTGCTGCGAGCGCAACGCGAACAGGTCCTGGTCCTCGCGCGAGATCGAGAACTCCGCGGCGACGTTCTCGGCCGTCTCCGGCATCGAGTCGATCCCGTACTGCTCCTTCAGTGCCGGATTGACGAATCGCCACCCGATCGTGGTGTCGAAGACCTCCGCCTGCCGGGAGAACGCGGTCGTTGCCTTCGGCATCACGAACGGCGCCCGCGACATCGACTCCACGCCACCGGCCACCACGATGTCGTTGTCTCCGGCAATGATCGACCGGGCGGCGTACGCGACCGCGTCCAGGCCCGACCCGCACAGCCGGTTGATCGTCGTCCCCGGGACCGAGTCCGGCAGCCCGGCGAGCAGCACCGCCGTCCGTGCGACGTTCCGGTTGTCCTCGCCGGCCTGGTTCGCACAGCCGAGGATCACGTCGTCGATCCGGGCCGGGTCGAACGCGGTCCGGTTCAGCAGCGACGAGATCGCGTGCGCCGCGAGGTCGTCCGGACGGACCATGGCGAGCGCACCGCCGTATCGCCCGATCGGGGTGCGGACTCCATCGACCAGAAAGGCCTCGCGCGTCATGACTCCTCCACAATGGTTCCCGAGAGCTGGCGGCTGCGGCCACGGAACTCGGCGATCACCTCGTCGTCGCGGGTGACCGTGATGTCGTAGATCGCGTTCCGGCCGAATGTCGTCCGCTCCCGGGCGTCGGCGACCAGCACATCGCCACGGCGTGCCGGGGCGACGAACACGATGTCGCAGGCCTGCGCGACCGTCACCTGGTTGCGCGAGTTGCAGGCGAACGCGAACGCCGAGTCGGCCAGACAGAACACGAATCCACCATGCGCGATCCCGTGCCCGTTGACCATGTCCTCGCGCACCGGCATCTCGAGCCGCGCCGTACCCTCGCCGACCGCCACCAGCCGCATCCCCAGCCCGGCGCTGGCGGTGTCCTCCGCCCACATCGCCGCCGCCACGCGGGCCGCCAAGTCGTCCATACCTTGCCCAATCGAGAAGAGGCTTGTGACACCCTAGTACGAATCGCGTCAACGACTGTAACATCGCCCTCATGACCACCGACCTGCTCTCCTCCCACCGCGAGCGCCTCAACGGTGCGCTGAAGGCGATCCACGACCGCGGCTATCACTCCGCGTTCCCGGAGTCACCGAGCCCCCGGGCGTACGGCGAGACCGCGGCGGCCGACGGCAAGGCGGCCTTCGAGGCCCATCTGGGGACGACGTACGCGCTCGAGATCCCCGGATCGCGCGGCACCGTCGTCACCGAGCAGTCGCCGTACGGGATCGCGATGGACGTCTCGTACCCGCGGGTCGTCGAGGAAGGTCTGGACGAGCTGCTGACCGCGGCGCAGCAGGGACTCGCGGACTGGCGCCGGACCGGGATCGACGGGCGGACCGGGGTCGCGCTGGAGATTCTCGACCGGCTGCACAAGCGGATCTTCGAGCTGGCCAACGCGGTCCAGCACACCAGCGGTCAGGCGTTCGTGATGGCGTTCCAGGCCGGCGGCGCGCACGCGCTGGACCGCGCGCTGGAGGCGGTCGCGTACGCGCACGAGGAGATGAACCGCTACCCGGCGACCGCGACCTGGGAGAAGCCGGCCAAGGGCGACCCGATCCGGATGGAGAAGACGTTCACGGTCACCGGCCGCGGCGTCGCGCTGGTGATCGGCTGCAACACCTTCCCCACCTGGAACTCCTGGCCCGGCCTGTTCGCCTCGCTGGTCACCGGCAACGCGGTCGTCGTGAAGCCGCACCCGCTGGCCGTGCTGCCGCTGGCGATCACAGTCGACGTCTGCCGGGAGGTGCTCGCCGAGGCCGGCTTCGACCCGAACCTGGTCACCCTGGCAACCGAGCGCGCGGGCGACGGCCTGGCCAAGCCGCTGGCGACCCGGCCCGAGGTGAAGCTGATCGACTTCACCGGCGGCAGCGAGTTCGGCGAGTGGCTGGAGCAGAACGCGACCCAGGCGACCGTCTTCACCGAGAAGGCCGGCGTGAACGCGGTCATCATCGACTCCACCGATTCGTTCAAGGCACTGACCGGCAACCTGGCTTTCACGCTCTCCCTCTACTCCGGCCAGATGTGCACCACCACCCAGAACCTGTTCGTCCCGGCCGGTGGGATCGAGACCGACGAGGGGCACAAGTCCTTCGAGGAGGTCGGCACCGCGCTCGCGACGGCGATCGGCAGACTGCTCGGCGACGACGCCCGCGCTGTCGAGATCCTCGGCGGGATCGTGAACCAGGCCGTGATCAGCCGCCTCGAGCTCGCCCCGGAGTACGGCGACGTGGTGCTCGAGTCCCGCGCGATCCAGCACCCAGCGTTCCCGGACGCGGTTGTCCGTACGCCGCTGCTCGTGGCGATCGACGCCGACGACGCCGACGTGTACGGGCGCGAGTGCTTCGGACCGGTCTCGTTCCTGGTCAGGACGGCCGACACCGCGCAGTCGATCGAGCTGTTCCGGTCGACCGTCGCCGATGGCGGCGCGATGACCGCCGGGATCTACTCGACCGACTCCAAGGTTCTGGACGAGGCCAGGGACGCGGCCATCGACGCGGGCGTCGCGCTGTCCGAGAACCTGACCGGCCAGGTGTTCGTGAACCAGTCGGCAGCGTTCAGCGACTTCCACGGCACCGGGGCGAACCCGGCAGCCAACGCGACGTACACCGACGGCGCCTATGTCGCGAGCCGCTTCCGGGTCATCCAGTCCCGCCGCCACGTTGGGTAGTGGGTCGATTCGTTTCGGCAGGAATGGAAGGACTCGCGGTGCTCAAGTTGCTGCCCAAGCGTCGTTGAGCGGACCCTGATGCGGAAGGTATGTCAGAAATCTCCCTCCGCCGATCCGCCAGGAGAACCGCCGTGACACAAAGCGTGACCGAGGTACTCGCCTATTACGACAGCTGGCTGGCGTTCAACCAGCGGTACCAGCGGGTGCCGGGCGTCCAGGTCGCGGTGTACGTCGAGGACGCGATCGCGTTCTCGGCGGCGTACGGGCTGGCCGATGTGGAGAACGACGTACCGCTGACCGAGCAGCATCTGTTCCGGATCGCCTCGCACTCGAAGACGTTCACCGGGACCGCCATCTTCCAGCTGGTCGAGCAGGGCCGGCTGCGGCTGGACGACAAGGTGGCGCAGCACGTCACCGAGATCGTCGGTACGCCGGTCGGCGAGCGGACCGTACGGGAGCTGCTCGCGCACGCCGGCGGCGTGACCCGGGACAGCCTGGACGCGAACTGGTGGCAGTTGTCCTCGGCCTTCCCGGATCGCGACCAGCTGCTCGACGTACTGCGGGACGAGTCGTCGACCGTGATCGCGGAGAACGAGCGCTTCAAGTACTCGAACATCGGCTACGGCCTGCTCGGGCTCGTCGTCGAGGCGGCGAGCGGTACGCCGTACAACTCGTATGTCCAGACCGCGATCGTGGGCAAGCTCGGGCTGTCGGGCCTCGGCCCGGAGCTGGATCCGGCCCGGCTGAACGAGTACGCCGCCGGATACAGCGCGCTGACGTACGCCGACACCCGCGTCCCGATCGAGCATGTCGATACCCGCGCGCTGGCCTCGGCGACCGGGTTCTTCGGCAACGCGCGCGATCTCGTGACGTACTTCTCCGCGCACCTGCCTGGCGACAACCGGCTGCTCTCGGACAAGTCCAAGCGCGAGATGCAGCACCCGCTGTGGACGACCGGGGCGGACGAGAAGGCGCGGTACGGCCTCGGCCTGGCGGTCAACAAGGTCGGCGACCGTGAGGTGTTCGGCCACGGCGGTGGGTACCCGGGCCACATCACGAGGACCCTCGTCGACCCTGAGCACCGGATCGTCGTCTCGGTGCTGACCAACGCGATCGACGGGCCGGCGTCGCAGTTCGCCGAGGGTCTCTTCAGACTCCTCGACCTCGCCGAGTCGAAGGACCGCGGTGAAGGCGACCTCGCCCGCTTCACCGGCCGCTTCGCGAACCTTTGGGGCGTCACCGACTTCGTCGTCATCGGTGGCCGCCTGTACGCGACCGACCCGTCCGGCCCGAACCCCGCCGACGAACCGCAGCCGCTCGAGGCGGACGGCGACACGCTCCGGGTCACCGGCGGCAACGGCTACGGCTCGTACGGCGAGTCGTACCGCTTCACGTTCGACGCCAATGGCGCGGTCGAGACGGTCCACGGCTCCAGCGGCCTCAGCCTGCAGCCCATCGAGACCTTCACCCTTCCGGAGCGCGTTACCGTGGCTCCGTGACCATTCACGGTGACCACCCGTTCCTCCCGCCCGAGTCCGAGCGGAGTCCGGTACGGCGGTTGCGCGGGCGGCTGCCGTCGCCGGTCGGGCTGTGGACGACGGCGTACGACGGCAAGCGGGCCGGGCTCACGGTGTCGTCGATGCTGGTGGCGGACGGCGAGCCCGGGTACGTGATCGGGCTGCTCGACGCGGACTCGGACCTGTGGGAAACGTTGCGCGAGGCAAGGACCGCGGTGGTGTCGCTGCTCGGCGAACCGCACCGCCAACTGGCCGACGCCTTCGGGTATGTCGCACCCGCTCCGGGCGGACCGTTCCGGATGATCGACTGGACGGACACCGCCTGGGGTCCGGCGCCGGTCGGCGTCAGCACCTGGGCCGGCTGCACCCTCGTCGACCCCGACCCACCCGAAGTGGGATGGGGAGTGCAGGTGCAACTCGAGATCGTCCACGTGGAGTTCGCCGCGGACGACGTACCGGCCCTGGTCCACCGCCGCGGACGCTACGTGACGGTCTAATCGGTTGACCTCGGTCGGCTAATGCCATTAGCCTTTTGGCTATGGCTGCTAAAGGGTCCCTGACGCCTGCTGCCGTGGTCGAGGTTGCGCTGGGCATCGTCGACGAGCACGGGCCGGCCGGCCTCACGCTCGCCGCCGTCGCGCAGGGCTGCGGCGTCGCCACACCGTCGCTGTACAAGCACGTGGCGAGCCTCGGCGAGCTGAAGGCACTAGTCGGTGTGCGGGTGCTGGAGGACATGACCGAGCAGTTCACCGCCACCGTCCTGGGGATGGGCGGTGACGAGGCCGTCATCGCGCTGATGCACGCCTACCGCTCCTACGTCGCCGCCCATCCGAAGCGGTACGCCGCGATGCCGATGGATCCGCTGCACGATCCGGTGCAGGAAGCGGCGGGCAAGAAGCTCGTCGGCGTCATGTACGCCACGCTGCGCGGTTACGGGCTCGAGGGTGCGGCGGCGGTGCATGCGACCCGGCGCCTGCGGGTGCTCGTGCACGGCTTCGCCTCCATCGAGTCCGGCGGTGGCTTCGGCCTGCCCGAAGACCTCGACGGTACCTACGACCAACTCATCCAGATGTATCTCGCCAGCCTGAGGAAAGACTCATGAGAATTCCGCTCTCCGTTGCAGGTGTGCTGTTCCTGCTCTACCCCGCCCTCCGTCCGTGGGAGGACGAGACGACTACCTCGGGCGCCGCGGCCGCGATGGGCTCCACCGCGTGGGTGGTTGCGCACCTGTGCGCGATGATCGGGTTCATCGTGGTCGCGGTCGCGTTGCTGCAGTTCAACCGCACGGCGGCCATCGTGTTCTGGATCGGCGCCGGCCTGACGCTGCCGTACTACGGGGCCGAGGACTTCGGCCTGCACGCGATCGCCCACCAGTCGAACATCCTCGACCTCGCCGAGGACGTGCGCTACAACCCGTTCGCGATGACGATGTTCGGGCTCGGGCTGCTGACCATGGCAGCGGGCGCGATCATCCTCGCGATTCGGCTTCGTACCGTGCCGGCGATCCTGTTCGCGGTCGGGTTCGGGCTGTTCTTGCCCCAGTTCTTCGGCCCGCCCGCCCTGCGGATCGGTCACGGCGTACTCCTCGCGGCCGCCTGCGTGTGGCTGGCCTGGGACGCGAAGCGGGTCGAGCCCGTACCCGTGCCGGCCTGATCCAACCATGGAGCGTTCGACGTACGGCTGGAAGATCGTCCGTTGGCGAAGGAATTCGGTGCCACGGACCTCATTTCCGAAGGTGCTGCTGCGACCCTGACCTTTTGCGCACTGCGGATGCGCGCAGAGGCCGATCGAACCCGGAATGTGCGCGCTCTCACACTGTCAAGGGACCCGGGGTCACGGCTGCGCAACGCGCCTGCGCGGAACGTTGACACTCGGTGCGTGCCGTCCCAGAGTTGCACCGTCAAGGGGGCATCGTTGTCACAGGCGGCTCCATCCAATGATCGGAGAGTGAAATCATGCGTGGTGGTCTGAGCAAGACCCTGGCGCTGGTGGGTGCGGCGGGTCTTCTCGCGGTGAGCGCCTGCGGAAACAGCGACGACAGCGGTGGCGGAGACTCGTCCGCGAACAAGGACGTCACCGTCTTCACCTGGTGGGCCGACGGTGGTGAGAAGGCCGGTCTGGACGGCATGGTGTCGGTGTTCAAGACCGACTGCGCGGACTACAAGTTCGTCAACTCCGCCGTCGCCGGCGGCGCGGGGTCGAACGCCAAGCAGGTGCTGGCCAACGACCTGCAGGCCGGTAAGCCGCCGTCGACGTTCCAGGCGCACGCCGGTGCGGAGCTGCGGGACTACATCGACGCCGGTCAGGTCGACGACGTCAGCGGTCTGTACAAGGACTTCGGGCTGGACAAGGCGTTCCCGCAGAACCTGATCGACAACCTGACCGTCGACGGCAAGATCTACTCGATCCCCGCCAACGTTCACCGCGCCAACGTGGTCTGGACGAACCCGGCCGCACTGAAGAAGGCGAACCTCGACCCCGCCACGGCTCCGGCCAGCGTGGACGCGTGGATCGCCGACATGGACAAGCTGAAGGCCGCCGGTGTGAAGGCGCCGCTGGCCATCTCCAAGGGCTTCGCCCAGGAGATGGTGATGGAGGTCGTGCTGCTGGCCGAGCTCGGACCGGACAGCTTCAAGGGCCTGTGGGACGGCAAGACCGACTGGGCCGGCGCGAACGTGACCTCGGCGTTGAACAAGTACAAGAAGCTGCTGACCTACACCAACACCGACCGCGAGTCGGTCGACTGGCCGGACGCGCTGGGGTACCTGAACAAGGGCCAGGCCGCGTACTTCGTGATGGGTGACTGGGTCGCCGCACAGCAGTTGGCCGACAAGGTCCCGGACACGGCGTACACCTACTGGCCGGCTCCGGGTACGGCGGGCAACTTCCAGTTCCTGTCCGACTCGTTCACGCTGCCGACCAACGGCGCGGACCCCGAGGGCGCGAAGTGCTGGCTGAAGACGGTCGGCTCGGCCGAGGGTCAGAAGGCCTTCAACACCAAGAAGGGCTCGATCCCGGCGCGCTCGGACGCCGACCCGGCCGACTACCCGAAGTACCAGCAGTCGGCGATGGCGGACTGGAAGAAGGACAAGATCGTCCCGTCCTGCGCCCACGGTGCCGCGTGCACCCTCGGCCAGAACAACGACATCCTGTCCGCGCTCAGCCAGTTCAGTGGCGGCCAGGACGTCGCGAAGCTGCAGACGGCACTCGGTACCGCGATGAAGACGAGCTGATGCAGGTCGAGTTGCGGAACAAGAACGAGTTGGAGGACTGATCGTGCACGGGAGAATCCGCACCTGGGGACCTGGAGCCCTGGTGCTGCTGCCGACCGTGCTACTGCTCGGGTACTTCGTCTACGGGCTGATCGCGTGGTCCTTCAACACCTCGCTGACGAACCGGCACACGGCTCGCAAGGGTCCGGCGGACTACGTCGGGTTCGAGAACTACGGGCACCTGTTCGGTGAGGAACGGTTCATCAACTCGCTGAAGAACCTCGGCGTGCTCACGGTGGCGTTCATCGTGGGCACGCTGATCTTCGGCCTGCTCTGGGCACTGCTGCTGGAGAAGGGCGTGCCCGGCGAGTCGATCTTCCGGTCGGTCTACCTGTTCCCGATGGCGATCTCGATGATCGCCTCGGGCGTGGTCTGGGGCTGGTTGCTGAACCCGTCCCAGGGCGAGGACGCGCGCGGCCTGAACCGGTTGTTCGAGATCCTCCATCTGGGGTTCCTGGAGAATTCGTGGTGGACCGCGGGGAACAGATGGACGACGATGGCGTCCATCGCGCTGCCCGCGGTCTGGCAGCTGTCCGGCTACATCATGGCGCTGTTCCTGGCCGGTTTCCGGGGGATCCCGCCGGAGCTGCGCGAGGCGGCCCGGGTGGACGGTGCGTCGGAGTTCAAGCTGTACCGGCACGTGCTGTTCCCGCAGCTGTCGCCGATCGCGCTGTCCGCGCTGATCATCCTCGGGCACATGTCGCTGAAGCTGTTCGACCTGATCTACGCGATCACCGGGCCGAACCAGTTCCGCACCGAGGTGCCCTCGGTCTACATGTGGAACACCTTGTTGCGCAGCGACCAGGCCAAGGCAGCCGCGATCGCCATCGTTCTTTTAGCAGTTGTCGCCGTCCTCGTCATCCCGTACATCGCGTACACCGTCCGGCAGGAGACCGAGGAATGAGCGCCGAGACCGCTGCTGCTACCGGACAGGCTGCAGCGGCGATCAGCCGGAAGCCGCAGAAGCGCGGGACGATCGCGGACGGGTCGACCCGGCGCAGCAGGACCGTGCGATACCTCCTCCTGCTGCTGTTCCTGCTGTTCGTGCTGACCCCGGTGTACGTCGTACTGATCACCAGCTTCAAGACCTCCGGCGACACCACGGCCGCCCAGCAGTGGTCGCTGCCGAAGGAATGGACGCTTGAGCCGTGGCGCAAGGCCTGGGACGTGCTGCAGCCGTACATGATCCGGTCGCTGTCGCTGGCGATCCCGGCCGCGATCATCTCCTCGCTGATCGGGTCCGCGAACGGGTTCGTGCTGGCCCGCTGGCGGTTCCCCGGTGCGAACATCGTGTTCGCGTTCATCCTGTTCGGGATGTTCATCCCCTACCAGGCGGTGATGCTGCCGCTGCGGACGACGTTCACCGAGCTGGACGTCACCCGGGGCGTGCCGACGCTGATTCTCGCGCACTGCATCTACGGTCTGCCGATCTGCACGCTGATCTTCCGGAACTACTACGCCACGATCGTGCCGAACGAGATCATCGAGTCGGCCCGGGTGGACGGCGCCGGGTTGATCCAGACCTACCTCCGGATCATCCTGCCGATCTCGATCTCCGGGTTCGTGGTGACGCTGATCTGGCAGTTCACCTCGGTCTGGAACGACTTCCTGTTCGCGTTGTTCCTCACCCAGCAGAACAACGGCCCGGTAACCCTGGGCCTGGCAGCACTGGCCGGCGGCCAGAAGGTCGACTACGCGGCGAGTATGGCGGGTGCGCTGATCACGTCGTTCCCGACGCTGATCGTCTACATCCTCCTGGGCCGCTGGTTCATCGGCGGCCTGATGGCCGGCGCCCTCAAGGGCTGACGCCAGCCGTCTTTGAGCACCCACCAACCACATTTCCCCGCGCGAAACGGTTGGTGGGTGCTCAAGGATGTACGGCGAGGTTGTCCACAGGGCGCGCTGACGGGACTGCGGGGGACGGGGTGCGGACGGTAATCTCACGGAGGTGACCAAGTCTCCGAGTGGACGGGACGGACGGCGCAGCCATCTGCGGCTCGTCGGCTCCGACCCGGGCGAGCCGTCCGTGCCGGCGGTGGCTGTGGATGTGGACACCACGCCGAGCGTCGCCGTGCTGGAGACCCTGCTGGAAACGCTTGCCCTCGACATGGCCGCGGTGCCGGCCGCTCTGCATCCGGTGATCGCCGAGGCGTCGGTGGCGCGCTCGGCGGCGATGCTCGCCGACCAGCTGTGGCCGGCCGGGCTTCCAGACGAGATCGGCGAGGTGGAGCGGTTCTTCTGGGCCGACGCGGCGCGAGTGCTCGGCGAGCGCCGTGATCTCGAGTCCTTCGTCCTGCTGACGAGCCTGGCCCGGACGGTCGGCCCGGCCGGGCGGCTGCCGCTGCAGCGGGCGCACGTGTCCCGGTTGCGGACGCAGGACGAAGTACCGGAATGGGTGACCCGGATCGCCGGCTTCCGGCTGACCAGCGCGATCGTGTCCGAGGACATCACCGGTGACGGGCTGAGCGTCGTGCTCGACTACGACGACGAGCAGCACCCGCACACCGTGGTGGTGTTCATCGACAACAATCTCGGCGCGATCATCAAGGACGTGTTCGTCGGCCCGCCGGTGGACCGCGTCCTGGAGGCGTACGAGCGCGGCGGCCGGGTGACCATCCGGACGGTGCGCCCGCCGATCGCGGCCGGCATCATCCTGCAGGCGCTGGGTGAGACCCGTGACTACGACGATCCGCCGGTCAGCGAGGACTTCGAGTTCTTCACCGGCCTGCTGGTGAACCGGCTGACCCAGATGCCGGAGCGCCCGGTCCGGCCGCCGATCCGCCCGCTCATGACCCCACGACAGCGCGAACAGCTGGTCGAGGAGTTCCTCGATTCGCGGTACGCCGTTGGTCTGCCCGACGACGCGGCGGACATCGCCCGGCTGTGGATCGATCACGCTGTCGACCACACCGTCGGCGGTCCAGAGCGTGTCAGCGGCGTACTGGTGGAGCTCTTCCTCGCGCACTGGTTGCCGCGCAAGGTGCTTGCTGACAGCACCTATTTCGACGCGGTCCCGCTGGTCGTGAAGGCCTGGCTCGAGTTCGCCGGCGAGCGGACCCACCTGCCGCTGGACACGGTCGACGAGGCGATCGACGCCGTCGACGTCTGGCAGCCGGCGCTGGAAGCCGCCGCGATGATCGACCCGGTCGGCTCGAAGCCTGGCGAGCGGGTCTTCCTCGACGACGCGACCAACGACCTGGAAGACGCTTACCGAGCCCTGGCCGGCCTCGGCTCCCCGCCCCAGCCCGACCTCCGCGGCCTGGACAACCACCAAGCCGCGACCCTCTCGGTCCTCGCACCGCACGCCTGGCTGATGGCCGGCGAAACCCTCGGTACGTCGTACGCGCCGGACGCCTTCGACATCGCCGAGCGCCTGGTCCGCGAGGCCCCCGACCTCCTGGCCAAGGCGCGCCTCTCCACCTGGCCCCGAGCCATCGTCTGGCTCCTCGCCCACCGCCACCGCCTGGTAGGCCCTGGCGAAACCCTCACTCCCTACACCCTCGCCGCCGACCTCTCGTCGTCCCCGGCAACTCTCCGAAAAACCGCAAAGCTCCTCACCGACACGTTGATCCTGCCGCGCTGATCTCATCCGCCGGGCCCGTGCCGGCTGCGGTTGAGCCGCGGCGGACAATGGGGACATGCATGTGCGTGCGCCGGAGCTCAAGGGTCGTGGGTGGTTGAACACGGGAGGGCGGGAGTTGTCGCTCGCGGACTTCCGTGGACGCTTTTTGTTGTTGGATTTTTGGACGTTTTGCTGCATCAACTGTCTGCATGTGCTGGACGAGTTGCGGCCGTTGGAGGAGAAGTACGGCGACGCGCTGGTGATCGTGGGGGTGCACTCGCCGAAGTTCGCGCACGAGGGTGAGGAAGCCGCGGTCCGAGCCGCCGTCGAGCGGTACGAGGTCGGCCATCCGGTGCTGGACGACCCAGAGCTGATCACCTGGCAGAACTACACCGCACGCGCCTGGCCGACGTTGGTCCTGGTGGATCCCAACGGGTACGTCGTCGCGCAGTACTCCGGTGAAGGCCACGAGCACGCCCTGGACGCCCTGCTGGCCGAGTTGATCGTGCAGCACGAAGAAGCAGGCACCCTCACCCGCGGCCGATCGCCGTACGTCGCGCCGACGCCCGAGCCGACAGACCTCCGCTTCCCCGCGAAGGTCGTTGCGGTGGACAACGGGTTCCTGGTCGCCGACGCCGGTAACCACAGCATCGTCGAGCTCGCCGCCGACGCGACCACCGTCGTACGCCGGATCGGATCGGGCCACCGTGGTTTCGCCGACGGAGCCGCCAATCAGGCGAGCTTCTCCGAGCCGAACGGCCTCGTGGTGCTCCCGTCAGACGTGGCCGGCAAGGTCGGGTACGACGTGGTGGTCGCGGACACTGTCAACCACGCGCTGCGCGGCGTGTCGCTCGCCGACGGGCAGGTGACGACGTTGGTTGGCACCGGCAAGCAATGGATGGACGGCGACGGGACCGACGTACTGAGTTCGCCGTGGGATGTCGCGTGGTGGGGCGACAGGGTGTGGATCGCGATGGCCGGCGTACACCAGCTGTGGACGTTCGACCCGTTCACCGGAGAGACTGCGGTCGCGGCAGGTACGACCAACGAAGGGCTGAAGGACGGGCCGCTCGGCGAGGCGTGGTTCGCGCAGACGAGTGGGCTCGCGGCGGACGGCGATCGGCTGTGGTTGGCCGACTCCGAGATCTCGGCCTTGCGGTGGATCGACACCGAGGTGCACACCGCCGTCGGCACCGGGCTCTTCGATTTCGGGCTGCGCGACGGCAAGGCGAGCGAGGCGCTGTTGCAGCATCCGCTCGGCGTGACGGTCCTCCCGGACGGATCCGTCGCGATCGCCGACACCTACAACGGCGCCGTACGTCGCTATGACCCGCGGACCGAGACCGTCGAGACGATGGCGACCGGGCTGGCCGAGCCGAGCGGAGCCGTTGTCGTCGGCAACGAGTTGCTCGTCGTGGAGTCGGCCGCGCACCGCCTGACTCGGATCCCGCTCGGCGCCTCCGCGACCGCCGACGAGTTCAGCACGCAGTCGCAGCGCCCGCCGATGGATCTCGCCGCCGGAGAGGTCACGCTCGAGGTCGTCTTCAACCCGCCGCCGGGACAGAAGCTGGACAACCGCTACGGCCCGTCCACGCGGCTGCTGGTCTCCTCCACCCCGGACAACCTGCTCCGCGAGGGTGCGGGCGACTCCACCGATCTCGTACGCCGTCTCGTCGTCGACCCGCACGCCGGCTCCGGGGTCCTCCACGTGGCCGTCCAGGCCGCCTCGTGCGACGACTCCGCCGAGGTGGAGTTCCCCGCCTGCCACATGCACCGCCAGGACTGGGGTGTCCCCGTCAACATCACCCCCGACGGCCCGAACCGCGTCGAACTCGTCCTGTCCGGCAGTAAGTAACTTGTTTGCCGAGCGGGTACCGTCGAAGGTGTAGGGCTAAGAACTCACTGGGAGGCTCGATGAGCATCGGTGTGGGGATCTTTTTGATGGTGGTCGGCGGCATTTTCGCGTTCGCCATCCGCGATACCTGGGACGCCGTGAACCTGCAGATCGTCGGCTACATCCTGCTCCTCGCGGGCCTGGCCGGCATCCTGCTTTCCTTCTACATCACCAACCGCCGCCGGCGGGTTGAGACCGACGCCATCGACCCAGCCGTCGAAGAGGAGTATCGCGTCGTCGAGGAACACCACCGCGACATGAAGGAGTAGTCCCTCAGCGGCTGTGGAGTTCGATGTCGCCTGAGGTGGTGGTAGCGGTCAGGGAGTGGCCGGCGGTGGTGTTGTTGCCGAGGCTGTCCTCGACCTCGCCGTGCTTGGTCTCGGTGGTGACCTTGTAGGCGCCGGTCGGGGCGCTGATCTCGATGTCCCCGCTGGTCCCCTTGGCGCGGATGTCGTTGGCCTCGGAGAGGTCGAGTTCGATGTCGCCGGACGTGGTCTCGACGCTCACCGCGCCGCCGTTCAGGTCCTTGGCCTCGATGTCGCCGGAGTTGGCCTTCACGTCGAGTTTGCCGGTCAGGTCCAGCACGGACACGTCGCCGGAGGTGACATCGAGGTTGACGTCGCCCTTGACCTCGCGGAGTTCGACCTTGCCGGAGTTGGACTTCGCGTCGACCCCGGCCACGCCGGTGATCTCGATGTCGCCGCTGCCGTTCTCACCGGTGACCTTGGTGCCGCGCGGCACGGTCACCTCGAAGTCGGCGGTGCACTGCCAGCCGCAGTCGCCGTCCAGCTTGAGTACGCCGTCGTTCACCGAGTACGCGTCGCCGTGCTTCCAGAACCAGAACTTGCGCTTCTCCCGCACGCCGGCATGGTCGTCGTCGGACACGTTGATCGTGATGTCGGCGTGGCCCGCGGCGAGCTGGACGGTGGTGACCTTGTCGTCGATCTTGTGCGTGTCGTCGGAGTCCCGATCCCCGAACTGCCAGAACGCCAGCCCGGCCGCCGCCACCAGCAGGATCACGCCGAGCTGCTTGTTCTCCGCCATCGTCCGCCTCTTCTCGAGCCCACCCACGTTGTCGCAACGACAGTAGGCTCCGAGGCCGGGCCCCAGGATCCGGCAGATCCCCCGACGCGCCCCTGAACCGCTCTCAGGGAAGCCCTCTTACCG
Organism: Kribbella sp. VKM Ac-2569; assembly: GCF_004216905.1. GTDB lineage: Bacteria > Actinomycetota > Actinomycetes > Propionibacteriales > Kribbellaceae > Kribbella. The sequence goes on along the minus strand of NZ_SGXJ01000006.1, from coordinate 366,902 downwards.
GTGCAACTCGCCCCGGGACACCGCCGCGGCCAGATCGTCGCCGGTGGTGCCGAAGAAGGTTCGCGCCCAGACCGAGTCCTCGTACCAGTACGGCCCGTCCTCGCCGGGCAGCGACGCCGGCGCCGAGCGACGCTTGAGTGCCTGCCGGCACTCGGTGCAGAGCGGCAGCGTGAGTGTGGTGCCGTCCGACTCCACCTTCGTCGGCCGACCGGACGAGCGACCGTGCAGCGGGTTGAACGCGCACAGATCCGGTACGGCGTCCACCTTTCGGTCGGCCGCGATCGCGACCGCGGCGTCGTACTCCCGCCGTGCCTTGTCCAGCAGCACCATCGCGCCGACCAGGTCGACGAGGCCGGGCGACGAGTCGAGGACCTTCGACGCGGCGGCGTGGTCGTCGAGCGCGGCCTGCTGGTGAACCAGCCCTGCGCCTTCGGTGGTCGGGAGTGCGGCCAGTTCCGAGCCGAGCCTGGTGAGCTCGGTGTTCGTCTCCTGGGTCAGGCGTCGGCGCCGCTCGGCCGCGACCGTCGCGGCCACGTGTGGCGGGATCCGGAACGTCTTGGACCCCGAACCCCGGCTGCGCCCGATCAGCAGACCGAGACCGACCAGGACGACGAGGCCGCCGACGATCGACAGCGCGACGATCCACCCGTGACCACTCGGCTCCGAGATGCCCCGTGACGGCCCACCCGACTGCGGTCGGTTCGAGGTCTTCGGGATGCCCGGTTGGGCGAGCAGCTCGTACATCCGGGCCAGCACCTCGGTCGGCCCGGCGTCGTACCCCGTGTCGGCCAGCGCGCGCGTCCGCGCCGCCTGCAGCTTGTCCTCGCTGACCTGCGACACGTCCCGCGCCTCGTACCATGGGAAGCGGCTGCCGCCGTCCACCACGACGTACAGCCCCGGCTGCCGGAGCGCATCCATGATCAGGGTGAGTGCCGTGCTCTCCTCGCCCTGGAACTCGTCGCTCGGGGTCAGCGGCAGGACGACGGTGTAGACCGGGTACCCGAGCGCCTTCGCCTTGGTACGCATGTCATCCAGCAGTTTCGCAGGCAGTGCCGTCTTGTACGCCGGGTCGATGTAGACCGGGTCCTTCTTCAACGCGGTCGCGATCTCTTGCGCCCGCTCCGCCGGGGTCCGCGCAGTACCGGCCTCGGCCGGAGCCGCGACGAGCAGCGTCAGCGCCGCCGCGACGCAGGTGAGGAGAAAACGGGCCTTCACGCGCGTCCCTTCCGTCGTGGGCGGGCGAGCGCCGCCACGATCAACACAACTCCGCCGAGGAGGCCGCCGCCCATCAGACCGAGGGCAGTGCCGCCGAGGCCGTTCCCGATCGCCTTGCCGACGGTGAACTTCTCCACCGGTGCCGAGTCCTCCGGCTCGGGCGGCAGCGGCGCGGTCCGGGCCGGCTTCGGCGTGCTGTACTTCGACTCCCGCAGGCCGTCGAGGTACTCCGAGAGCTGCTTGCTCAGCGCCTCCTTCCCGGCCGCGTAGGTCCACGTCGGCGCGTACACACCGAGCTGGTGCGCGACGCCGTACGACTGGTCGCCGTCCATCACGACGTACACGCCCGGCTTGCCGTTCGCAGCTGCCAGCCGGCCGGCGAGCAACGTGGCGTCGCCCTTCTCCGGGAACCATTCACCGGTCGGTAGGACGGCCACGAACACCGGCACCTTCGCGTTCGAGATGACCTGCAGCGTCTCGTCGCGATCGGCAATCGACGTGAAGTCCGGATCGACGTACAGGCGCTCCTGCGCCCAGGCCGCGACCGCGGCGGTGATCCGGGGATCGGTCGGAGTGGCCGCCCACGCGGTCCCGGTCAGCAGAACAACTGTTGCCGTCAGCAAGAGGACGAGCCGTCTCATCGGGCATCCTCCTTCCGGCCGGTGATGCGGTCGGCCAGGTCGTCGGAGAGCGCGCCGAAGCCGGTCGCGACCATCGGGCTGTCCTCCGGGTCGAGCGTCCAGTACGGCACCGGCTTGCGGTCGTGACCGAGCAGCCCCGACTTCGCCGGCACCAGCAGACCGGGCGGCGTATCGCCTCGGCGTACGACGCTCGCACACCACTCGCAGGCGGGTACTTCGACGTCGTCCGACCAGTCGACCTTCGCCGTGCCGGGGTTGTGCGTCGGGTTGAAGAAGCACGGCGGCTGGAGGGCCGCACCGGACGCGATCCGCTCGGCCTGCCGGGCGAGCACCAGCGCACCGGCCGAAGCGAGGACGTCGTCCGGCTGGTCCGCGCGCAGCGTCCGCGCCGCGTCGAGCCGGCGGTACGCGTCGTCGCGCTGATCCAGCAGCTTGGTCGTCTTGTTGCGACGCCGGTCCAGTCGCCCGAAGGCCCGCTCGGCCTGCTTGATCTTCCCGTCCGCCTTGAGCTGCACCTTTCGCGGCTCGACCGCCCGCTGACTGGTCCCCGAACGTCCCGGCTTGCCACGGCGCCGCAGCGCGATCATCAGCGTCAGCACGAGCCCGAGGAACCCGCCGACACCGAGGCCGACGTACGCGGCCCGGTCCGACTTGTCGGTCACCGAGAGGCCGCGGTGGCGCTCAGGCTCCAGATCGGCGGCCGGGACAGCCGGCAGCGCGCGACCGTCGTACGCCGTCGACGCATGCTGGATCGTGCGGACGATCTGCGGCGCCGGACGATCCGAGACGATGTCGAAGCGCTGCTTGTCGTCGCCCCGCACGCTGGTCAGATCGCGGCCCCGGAGCCCGCCCTGGCGGTACAGCCCCGCATTCGTCGCCCAGGACTTGTCGTCCACGGTCGCGACCAGGTACAACCCCGGTTCGCCGATCCGCGCGTGCAGCAGGGTCGGCAGGTCGAACCGGTTCTTCGCCAGGTACGGCGTGCGCGGCACGAGCGCGACGTACACCGGAACGCCCGCGGTGCGCATCGCGCCGCGGATCCGGTCCAGCTCGGTCGCGGGGATCGCGAGTCGCGGGTCGACGGACAGGTGATCGGTTCGCCAGGCGACGGCGATCCGGTCGGGCAGCTCAGGCGCCTGCGCACGCGCCGGGAGGGCGGGGAGGAACGCGACTGCCGCGAGCAGGGCGGTGAGAAATCGAACGGGCATCGCGGACAGCCTACGACGACCGGGCCTGGACACATTCACACGGACGCAAGCGCACATCAACTGGTTCCACCCGAGAGAGTTGGCGCGACCCTGGCTCGGACAGGGGAGACCAAGCCAGGGTCACGGTGTTTCAGGGCAGAAACGTTGCTACACCAACACGCTCCGCAACAGGGCAGATCGTGGGGCAGCCTGGGGCAGATCAGCCGATTTCATGCCCCGAGTTTGTCCTGAGCATTCTTGCCGAAGGCCCCGAACCTCCGGCTCGACCCGCGCAAGTGGCCGAGCCGGAGGAGTACGGGATCAGAAGGCGGACTCGGGAAGGTCCATCACATCGAGGTCGGTGAGCTCGGCCTTGACCCGCTCCGCGCGAACCGACGGCATCGTCGAGCGGACGAACCACTGCGCCGCCGCGACCTTGCCGGTGTAGAAGTCCTGCTCGGCCGGGGACAGCTCGCCGCCCAGCTTCTCCAGCGCGACCTCGGCCTGCCGGAGCATCAGCCACGAGCAGACCACGTCGCCGAGGACGAACAGCAGCCGGGAGGTGTTGAGGCCGACCTTGTAGACGTTCCGCGGGTCGCCGTTCTCCGCCTGCGGGTTGGCGGCCATCAGGGCCTGCCCCATGATGCCCAGGATCTTCTGGGTGTCCTCGAGGCCCTTCGCGAGCAGCCCTCGCTCTTCCTTCAGCCGGCCGTTGCCGGCCTCGGAGGCGACGAACGCCTGTACCTGCTCGGCGAGGTGGCCGAGCGCCTTGCCCTGGTCCTTGATGATCTTGCGGAAGAACAGGTCCTGGCCCTGGATGGCGGTCGTGCCCTCGTAGAGCGTGTCGATCTTCGCGTCCCGCACGTACTGCTCGATCGGGTAGTCCTGCAGGAAGCCGGAGCCGCCGAAGGTCTGCAGCGACTCGGTGCCGAGCAGCGTCCAGGACTTCTCCGAGCCATAGCCCTTCACCAGCGGCAGCAGCAGGTCGTTGACGCCCTCGGCGAGCGTGTCGTGCTCACCGGCGTACCGCGCCTGCTCGGCCCGGTCCTGGTACGTCGCCGTGAACAGCACGAGCGCCCGCAGCGCCTCGGCGTACGCCTTCTGCGTCAGCAACGAACGCCGTACGTCGGGGTGGTGGGTGATCGTGACCCGCGGGGCGTCCTTGGCCGGGTTCGTCATGTCGGCGCCCTGGACCCGCTCCTTGGCGTACTCGAGCGCGTTCAGGTAGCCCGTCGACAGGGTCGCGATCGCCTTGGTGCCGACCATCATCCGCGCGTACTCGATCACCTGGAACATCTGCGCGATGCCGTCGTGCACCTCGCCGAGCAGCCAGCCCTTCGCCGGGACGCCGTCGCCGAAGGTGACCTCGCAGGTCGTGGAGACCTTGATGCCCATCTTCTTCTCGACGTTCGTGACGAAGGCGCCGTTGCGCTCGCCGGTCAGCTCACCGGTCTCCAGGTCGAAGTGGTGCTTCGGGACCACGAACAGGCTCAGGCCCTTGGTACCCGGACCGCCCACACCCTCGATGCCCTGCGGCCGCGCGAGCACCAGGTGGACGATGTTCTCGGTCATGTCGTGCTCGCCCGAGGTGATGAACCGCTTGACGCCCTCGATGTGCCAGGAGCCGTCGTCCTGCAGGGTGGCTTTGGTCCGCCCGGCGCCGACGTCGGAGCCGGCGTCCGGCTCGGTCAGCACCATGGTCGCGCCCCAGCCGCGCTCGATGATGTGGTGAGCGATCTTCTGGTCCCGCTCGGTCCCGTTGCGCCAGAGCACGTGCGCGAAGTTCGGGCCGGCGGCGTACATGTGCACCGGCGGGTTGGCGCCCAGCACCAGCTCGGCGGCGGCCCAGCGCAGCGACGGCGGGGTCGGCTGACCGCCCAGCTCGGCCGGCAGCTCGAGCTTGAACCACTCGGCGTCCATGTAGGCGTGGTAGCTCTTCTTGAACGCCTCCGGCATCCGGACCTCGTGCGCCTCCGGGTCGAAGACCGGCGGGTTCCGGTCGGCCTCCGCGAAGGACTCGGCCAGCTCGTGCTTGGCCAGCCGGTCGATCTCCGCGAGCACCTCGCGGGCGGTGTCGACGTCCATCTCGGCGTACGGGCCCTGACCGAGCACGTCGCCCCGGCCCAGCACCTCGAGCAGGTTGAACTCGATGTCCCGCAGATTCGACTTGTAGTGGCTCACAGAGACTCCCTGCCTCTTCGCTGCAACTTTACTCACCAGTAACTTAAGTATATACCCGTCGGTAACGAGGGCAAAGGGAGATTGACTGTGAGGTATGAAGTTGATTTACGAGACGCATGCGACCACGGTCGACAACGAACGCGGGATCGCGACCGGTTGGTTGCCGGGTGAGCTGTCCGCTGCGGGGCGGGAGCAGGCGCGGGAACTCGGCGGGCGCCGGCGAGAGGTCGACGTCGTGTTCAGCTCGGATCTGCGACGTGCGGTGCAGACGGTCGAGCTGTCCGGGCTGACCGTGCCGCACTTCCAGGACTGGCGGCTGCGCGAGTGCAACTACGGCGAACTGAACGGCGCGCCGCGCGACGCGCTCGAGCCGCGAGTCGACCGCGTCGGTACGCCGTTTCCCGGTGGCCAGTCGTACGACGACGTACTCGAGCTGACGCGCTCGTTCCTCGCTGACGTGAAGCGCTGGTACGAGGATCAGGTGGTGCTCGTGGTGGCGCACTCGGCGAACCGCTGGTCCCTCGAGCACCTCGTGGGCAGTCGCGCCCCGATGGAGAAGTTGGTTGCCGACGGCGTCAACTGGCAGCCGGGCTGGGATTACGAGTGCTAGCGCCGGAAGGAACCGGCGATGAACTTTTCGCGTCCTAGGATCACAAGCGTTCAGCACGAGGTCGCCCACGGCCTCACACGTCACAGAGGGAGTTGGCATGGGGTGGCGAGACAGGCCCGCGAAGGATGAGCTTGCGGGAGACAAGGCGGAGACCAACCAGCGGCAATTCGGGAAGGTCGTCGACCGGCTCCAGGCGAACGGCCAGACCAAGGCCGCGAAGAATGTCATCAACGGCGCAGGCCGGGGAGATTCACCCGAGGTGCTGCAGGACCGCATCCAGTCTGCCCGTGACAAGCGCGAGGGCAACGAGCGCTAGTCGCCAGGAGATGGCCGGCCCTGGGGGCCGGCCATCCCGTTGTTTCTAAGGCTTGTAGACCGTCGCGCTGCCGTACAGCTTCTGGGTGAAGGCGGTCATGTACGACGACGTGTCGGACTCGGTGAGGTTGTACGTGAGGAAGACGCCGTACCCCTCGCTCACCGTGCGTTGGGCGAGGCTTGCGGCGGTCGAGGAACTGGTGGCGGTGTACGACACCGCGGCTGGGGACACGCGCGACTTGGCGCTCGGCGCGGACGGGATGCCCCAGGTGCCGTAGTACGGGTTCCAGCCGTAGTCGAAGGTGTCGACGATGCTCTGGCCGTTGTAGGTGAGCCGGTCCGCGGCCGGGCCGATGTCGTAGAGCGTGATGAGTTTGGTCGGCAGCTTCGCGCGGAGCGCCTGGACCAGGTAGACGAACGAGAAGTCGTTGGGCTGGCCGGTGCCGTTGTTGCCGTACTCGGCGTACTCGTCGTCGAAGTCGATGCCGTCGAGGCCGTACTGGTTGACCGCGTCCGCGAGTTCCTGGGCGAAGGCGTCGGCGGACGCCTGATCCGGGAAGTTCGCGAAGCCGGCGCCCTGGTGATTGCCGAGGATCGAGAGCAGGACCTTGATGCCCTTCTGCTGCAGCGGGCGGACCTGCGTGGCGACGTTGTCCAGCACGCTCTGGACCTGCTGGTTGAAGGACAGGTACGCCTTCGTGCCGTCGTAGTTGATGTTCGCCGCGAAGATCACCGCGACGTCGATCACCTGCGCGCCGCCGTTCGCCAGCGTGTACTTGCCGGCGTTCAGCATGCTGTGGTCGTTGACCTCGATGTACGCGACGGTGACCGGGCCGGTCTTCGCCCGCGGGCGGCGCTTGTCCGCGGCCTCGGCGGGCAGCGCGGCACCGGTGGCGGCCGCGGCGGTCCCGACGGCCAGGGCTGACAACAGGGTCCTTCGCTTCATGAGCTGATCGACTCCTCGTCAAACGATGGGCGGTGTCGCTATATCGGTTAAGTACCCGTCGCCGCCTCGGCATTCAGCAAGGCGGCGACAGGAGATAAACCGGTATAGCGACACCGATCATCGGTCGGTGACAACCCGGTGTCAAGGGGTGAGCAGGCTACCGCTCGGGGAGCGGATCGATGTACATCCGGTTGATCAGAGCAATCGGCAACTCCGTCACGGCGACGCCGTCCTTGAAGACGAACGGTGTGGCTGTGCCATCCGACAGCCGCCACCCGAGCCGCTTGCCCATGCTCACGATGACGTAGAAGAAGGTGGACTTCCCGGGGTCCCGGATCGTGAAGTAGGGAAAGCTGTGGTCGTCGTACGGCGTCACGAACTCCCTGACCTTCGGCCGGCCCTGGCTGTCGTCGCGCACCATCGCGACAACGGTGAGGATCCCGCCGGGTGTGGACCGGGCAGTGGGGAGCGGCACCTTGGGCGTGATCGTCGAGCTCGAGCTCGGGCGAGGCACTTGGTAGTGCTGCACCAGGAGCGCGATCCGGCCGGCGGGGGTGTTCCCGGCCCAATAGATCCTCGGTTCGCCGCGCAGGTTGGCCCACACGTCTCCGGCGACGGGGTCGATCAGCTTGCCGCGATCCTTGCGCTGCGTGTCGTGCCAGGTCGCGAGAACCTGAGCCAGATAGGCGCTGTCCCCGGCAAGGTCGCCCCCGGTCTCCCCGGTCATCAAGAGCGCGTAGCGGTCGAGTGGGTTCGGCGTGATCGGATCCGTCCACGGCGTGGGCGTGGCCACCTGGGCCTGGTCGGCGCGGTCGCGAACAGCCGGTACGGCGAAGGTTGCACCGGCGATCGCAGCGACGGCCAGCGAGGCCGCGGCGACTGCGGTGAACCGGCGCCGGCGCAAGCGGCGGGCGCCGCCGAGGCGGGCGCGGTCGAGGAGGTCGGACGGGGCGTCGATGTCCTTGACACCGGCGCTCAGGCGCTGTTTCAGCTGGGTCTCGGTCATCGCAGTCCCTCCAGGATCGCGGGTTCGGTGATCAGTCGGAGCCGGTCCAGGGCGCGCGAGGCCTGGCTCTTCACGGTGCCGACGGAGCAGCCGAGGACCTCGGCGGTCTGCGCCTCGGTCAGGTCCTCGTAGTACCGGAGCACGATGGTGGCGCGCTGCCGGGGCGGGAGGTCCTGGAGTGCGCGCAGCAGTTCCTGGCGGACGGCGTACGCCTCGGAATCGTCCTGCGTCGGTTCGTCGTGGTTCTCCGCCAGCGTCACTTCGGCCGGTCGGCGCAGCCGGGTGCGCCAGCGGTTGGCGACCAGGTTGGTCAGGGTCTTCCGGGCGTACGCCTCGGGGGCGCCGGTCCGGATCCGCGGCCAGTGGACATAGATCCGTTCGTACGTCTCCTGCACCAGGTCCTCGCCGGCACCGCGGTCGCCGGTGAGCAGTACCGCCGTCCGCAGCAGCCGGGTCGCGCTGCCGCGGACGAAGTCGTCGAAGTCATCCCCGCGTGTGGCCATCCACCCACCCTCCTCTGCTACGCAGGAAAACACCGACCGGCGCCGGATGGTTGCATCTGGGGTCGCGGGATCAGGAAAAGATAGACCAAGATAGTCGTGGCGGGCGGGAGAAAGTTACGAGAGAGGGTTCGGATGAGTGTCTCGACCGACGTCAGGACGCGGCGGTCGTTGCTGGCCGGGACGGTCGGCAACTTCGTCGAGTGGTACGAGTTCGGCGCCTACGGCTTCTTCGCCACCGTGATCGCGGCGAACTTCTTCAGCAGTACGGCGACCAGCGACGCGGAGAGCCTGATCAAGACGTACGCCTCGTTCGCGCTGGCGTTCTTCTTCCGCCCGATCGGCGCCGCGATCTTCGGCCGGGTCGGTGACCGGATCGGACGGCGGCCGACGCTGATCCTCGTGCTGCTGCTGATGACGTTGTCGACCACGCTGATCGGTCTGCTGCCCACATACGCGAGTGTCGGCGCGGCTGCACCGTGGTTACTGACGCTGGTGCGGGCGCTGCAAGGGCTGTCGGCGGGTGGTGAGTTCGGCGGCGCGGTGTCGATCATGACCGAGTTCGCGCCCCGGACGAAGCGCGGCCTGTACGGCGCCTGGCAGTCGTTCACGGTCGCACTCGGCCTGCTCGCGGGAGCCGGACTCGCGGCGATTCTCGCGACCACGTTGAGCAAGGAGGCGTTGTCGGACTGGGGCTGGCGGGTGCCGTTCCTGGTGGCGCTGCCGCTCGGTCTGGTCGCGCTGTGGCTGCGGCTCAAACTGGATGAGACGCCGAGCTTCGCGCGCGTCCAGGAGGAGCCGCGCCCCGCCCCGGCCGGTGCGGTGGCCAAGGCGATCGCGCTCGGCATCGGCCGGCTGATGGGCTGGTCCGCGGCCGGATACACGTTCCTCGTGGTGATGCCGTCGTACCTGCAGGCGACCCTGAACGCGACGTTCCAGCAGGCCTTGGTCGCGACCGTGCTCGCGAACACCGGGTTCGCGGTCTCGATCCTCCCGGCCGGGTGGTTGAGCGACCGGATCGGGCGGCGGCCGGTGATGGTGGCCGGCGCGGCGCTGGTCGTCGTCCTGGCGTTCCCCTTGATGAACGTGCTGCAGGACAAGGAGTCGGGGAACGCCGCCAAGGGGATCGCGGTGTTCGTCGCCGGCCTCGTCGTCGGGCTGATGGCGGGACCCGGGCCGGCGATGCTGGCGGAGATGTTCCCGACCCGGGCGCGCTACACCGGGCTCGGGCTGGCGTACTCGCTGTCGAACGCGGTCTTCTCGGGATCGGCCGGGCTGATCATCACCGAGTTGATCAAGCGGACGAAGAACGTCGACATTCCGGCCTGGTACGTGGTGGTCACCTGTGCGGTCAGTGTGATCGCATTGCTCACACTGCGAGGCGACGACTACCGACGGGAGCTGCGGGACTGACATGCGAGTCATCGGATTGATGTCCGGGACGTCGTACGACGCGATCGACGCCGCAGCTGCGGACCTGCGGCTGGACGGCGATCAGCTGGTGCTGACGCCGCTGGGGATGCTGAGTCAGCCGTACCCGGACGAGCTGCGGGCGGCCGTCGCGGCGTCGTTGCCGCCGGCGTCTACTTCGGTCGAGCAGGTGTGCAAGCTCGACACCGGGATCGGGCAGTCGTTCGCGGCGGTGGCGCTGCAGGCGGTCGAGCAGCTCTGCGGTGGGTACGCGGACCTGATCGTGTCGCACGGGCAGACGGTGTTCCACTGGGTCGACAACGGGGCGGTGCGCGGGACGCTGCAGCTCGGGCAGCCGGCCTGGATCGCGGAGGCGACCGGCGTACCGGTGGTGTCGGACCTGCGGTCGCGGGACGTCGCTGCAGGCGGGCAGGGGGCGCCGCTGGTCAGCATCCTCGACGTGCTGTGGTTGCGCGGGCGTCCCGGCGTACCGGTGGCGCTGAATCTCGGCGGGATCGCGAACATCACCGTCGTCCAGGGCGAACCGGTGGCCTTCGACACCGGTCCGGCGAATGCGCTGATCGATGCGGTCGTGGCGGAGCTGACCGGGCGGCCGTTCGACGCGGACGGGGTGATGGCGGCGCGCGGGCAGGTGCACGAGGAGCTGCTCGGGCGGTTGCTGGCCGAGCCGTACTACGCGCGGCCGGCGCCGAAGTCGACGGGAAAGGAGCTGTTCAACCTCGCGTACCTGGCCCAGGCGATGCAGGGCCTGCCGGTGATCCCGGCGGAGGATCTGGTCGCGACGGTGACCACGCTGACGGCGCGGACCGTTGCCGACGCGGTACGGCGGTACGGCGGGACCGAGGTGGTCGCGTCAGGTGGCGGGATCCAGAACCCGGCGCTGATGCATCTGCTGGCGGACGAGTTGGACATTCCGGTCCGGACCACCGACGAGCTGGGGATACCGTCGGCGGCGAAGGAGGCGTACGCATTCGCCGTACTCGGATTCCTCACCGTGCACGGACTCGGGGGAACAGTGCCGAGCTGCACCGGCGCCGGGCACTCGAGCGTCCTCGGCTCGGTCACCCCCGGCCTGAGCGGACTCCCGACGATCTCGGGCGAGGCACGACCACCCATGCGCCTCCTGATCGAGTGACCGCACACTAGTCCCTATGACGAGGTTGTTCGTGGTGACGGGGGCGCCCGGATCAGGGAAGTCGACGGTCGTGCCGGAGCTGGTTCGGCTCAGTCCTGGGAACCTGGTCGTGATGGACATGGACGAGCTGCTGGACGACAACGGCCGGCTGCTCGGGCTCGACATCGCGAGTCCGATGGCGGCACCGATCTGGCCGGCGTACAACGCGCTGTGGCTGCGGATCACCGAGCTGATCCGGCGCTCCGGCATACCGGTCCTGCTGCTGTCCCCGGCGCAGCCCGCCGAGCTGCCCGAGGGCCGGTGGCTGCACCTGGACTGCCCGGACGCCGTACGCCGGAAGCGGCTGGCGCGACGTGGCTGGCCGGAGTCCCAGATCGACGAGGCGCTCGCGGACGCGGCCGAGATCCGCAAGCTCGTGCCGCGGTCGGTGCGCGGGGATGTCTCTCCGGAGCGGGTCGCGAAGAGCATCCTGGACTGGATCCGCGGGGAACGCTTCGGCAAGACCCTCAGCCTGTGGGGCCGGTTCCGGAGTTGACCTTCGAGTTGGTGCAGGGATGAAGGTCGGGCCCATGAGGCTGACGATCAGTGAGTTCGCACGGCTGGTGGGACTGGCGCCGAGCGCGCTGCGGTTCTACGACGACTGCGGTCTGCTCCCACCCGCCGAGGTCGACGCGACGAACGGCTACCGGTACTACGACAGATCGCAACAACCCCGGGCTCAGTTGCTCCGCGACCTGCGCGAGATCGACCTCCCACTCCCCGACGTCCGCCTCGCCCTGGATGCGTCTGCTTCGGAGGTAGCCGACCTGGTCCGCGCCCACCTCCGCACCCTGGAAGCCAAGTCCACCGCCACCCGCACAGCCGCAACCCGCCTCCTCACCCAACTGCTCTCCCAGCAAACAACAGCCGTCCTCGGCGGCCCAGAACTAGCCAGCGCCATCCGCCAGGTAGCCCCCACCGCAGCCCCACCGGGTGAGGACGACCTGGGGCTGGTGTTGAGCTGTGTGCTTGTTGAGCTGGGGCCGGATGAGGTCACCTTCGTTGCGACGGATCGGTATCGGCTGGCTGTGCGGACCGTGCGGCCCGTGGAGTTTGACGGGGTGCCGGCGCGGGTGCTGGTGCGGGCCCACGAGTTGGCTGAGGTGAGTCGGTGGGCTGCGGCGGGAGACGTCGTACGGGTGGAGGTGAACGGCGGTCTGGCGCTGGTGCGGGGCGACGAGTCGCGTGAACTGCAGACAGTTGACGCGGAGTATCCGGCGTACGGCCAGATCCTCGACGGGCTGACACCGCCGGCGTGCCGGGTGGTGGTCGATCGCCTGGGTTTGCTGGACGTGCTCGCCGGGCGAGATTTCGTTGCCTTTGACATCGATCAGCAGAGTCTGCGGATCGGCGACGAGGTGAAGCTCGACGTGATCGGGACCGGGTCGGTGCGGATCGGATTCACCGCGAGCCTGCTGGCGGCCGCGCTCGAGGCGAGTGTCGGGCCGGACGTGCTACTCGAGATCTGTGAGCCAGCGCGACCGGTCGTCGTACGGTCGGCCGATCAGGGCACGTTCACCACCCTCGTCATGCCCGTCCGGCTGGACGGGTGAACCGGTCCTACTACGGCTGGCTGGCAGGTTCGACACTCTCGGTTCTCGGCGACACCGCGCTGTTCTTCGCACTCGGCTGGGCCGCGACGGGCATCGGCCCGCGGGTCGCCGCGCTGGTGCTGACCGGATTCACCCTGCCCCGCGCCGTACTCCTGCTGCTCGGCGGCGTACTAGGTGACCGCATCGGTCCACGCCGCCTCCTCCTCGCCTGCACAGCGATCGTCGGCATGTGCTGCTTCCTGCTCGCCGTCGCTGTCGGGATCCGCGGAGTCTCGGCCGGGCTACTGCTGACCACGTCGGTCGTCGTCGGCACCGTAGACGCCTTCGCGCTGCCTGCCGCCGGTGCACTTCCGCGGCTGTTCGTGCCCGACGATCAGTTGCCCAGGGCAATGGCGTTGCGTACGTCGGCCACCCAGCTCATCACCCTCGCCGGCGGACCGATCAGCGGCCTGCTCGTAGCGACGGTCGGCCTGGTCGGGGCGCTCATGCTCGACGGCCTGACGTTCGCCGTCCAGTTCGTGGTCCTCCTCATGCTCAGACCGCCGTACGACGTGACACCGCAACGCGACCGCCCGTCAGTCATCCGTGATGCCGTGGACGGACTCCGGATAGCCGTCGGCGATCCCGTACTACGAATGATCCTCGCGGTCGTCGCCCTCGTCGCAGCCTTCGTACTACCGGTCACGTCCCTCTGCGTCCCCCTACTCGCCCGCTCACAAGGCTGGACCGCCGGTCAGGCCGGCCTCGTGGTGGCCGGGAACATCGCCGGCGGACTGCTAGTAACGGTCCTCGTCGCACGCTTCGGCACCTTCACCCGAGCCGAACTAACCGGAGGCCTCGGCTGCCTACTCGCCGCGCTCGGCATCGCAGCCCTCGCCCTAGCCCCATCGGTCCCCACCGCGATCGGCGCAACCCTCGCCCAAGGCATAGGCATCGGCCTCTTCACCTCACACCTAGCACCCCTCTTCGTCCGCAGCACACCAAGATCCCACCTGACCCGCCTCCAATCCCTCCTCTCCCTAGCCCAAACCGTCCCCCTGATCGCCTCGACAAACCTCCTGGCCACCCTCACCATCCACCAAGCCCTAACCCTCGCCGCCACCGCAACAGCCCTAGCCGGCCTCATCCTCCTCAAACTCAAACCATCCGACCGCCTCGTGGCGTCGTAATACGACGTGTCGTGCGCCCGGCAACGGTCCGTCATGTACTGCGCCTTGGGCGCCGCAGCTGCGTCGACCGGCTGCGCCGCGACCTTGGGCACGGTTCAACCGTTTTGAGTGCCGATTTTTGGTTGATCCGTGCTCAAAGTGGTCCAACTGGCCGGGTTCCGGGGCGGCGTACTCTATTGACAACATGTTGTCGTTATGACAGCATGTTGTCTATGAATACGGCATATGTGGCGGTGTACGAGACGTTGGCGGACTGGGAGATTGGGCATTTGGTGGTGGAGTTGCGGACTGGGCGGTTCACCGGGGTGCCGTGGAGTGTGGTGACGGTTGGTGAGACGTTGGAGTCGGTGGTGACCATGGGTGGGATGCGGGTCGTGCCGGATGTGACGATCGCGGACGTGACGCCTGATGCGGGGGATCTGCTCGTGCTTGCCGGGTCGGGGCAGTGGGACGTGGGTGGTGGCGAGGCGTTCGCGAAGCTCGCGGGGCAGTTCCTCGATGCCGGCGTACCGGTTGCGGCGATCTGTGGAGCGACGGCCGGGCTGGCTCGCGCGGGGCTGCTCGATGAGCGGAAGCACACGAGCGCGGCCAAGGAGTACCTGCAGGCGACCGGGTATCAGGGTTCGGAGCGGTACGTCGATGCACGCGCGGTCGTCGACCGGGATCTGATCACGGCCGGACCGGACTCGCCGGTGCAGTTCGCGCGGGCCGTGATGGAGCGGCTCGAGCTCGCGGACGAGCGGAAGCGGGAGGCGTACGAGGGCGTGTTCCACCGCGCCGACCCGGCGGCCTACGCCACCCTGGTGGGATGACTGTTCCACCGCGGGAGGACTGGCCGAAGCCCGGGCCGCAGTCGGAAGGTGGTGCGGTGTTGACGGATGTCGTCCTCTCCACCTTCCGGCTGAACGCGCGCCTGATGGAGGCCGCGCAAGGACTGGCCGCGAACGGCGGACTGACCGCGGCCTGGTGGCAGGTGCTCGGTGGCGTACTGGACGAGCCACGTTCGGTTGCCGACGTCGGCCGGATCATGGGCGTCAGCCGCCAAGGAGTGCAGCGGATCGCGGACCTACTGGTCGAGCGCGGTCTCGCGGAGTACCGCCCGAATCCGGCGCACCGTCGCGCCAAACTGCTCGCCTGTACCGAGGCCGGTTACTGGGCGATCCGCAAGATCGCGGTCGCCCAGCATCCGTGGACCTCCGAGCTCGCGACGTCCGTCGACCTCGACGACCTTCGTACGACGCTCAGTACCCTGCAGACCCTGATCACCAAGCTGGAAGAAGCTTGATCGCGAGGCTCCGCCCGTAGGTGTGCCGCGTGCTGAACGTCAGCCGCGTTCCCGTGACCGTGCGCGTCACCTGCACCCCGTCGACCGGGACCGCGGGCTTGAGGTACTGCGCCCGCAGATTGACGGTGATGGTGTCGCGCTGCGTCGTGGGATCGGACACGGCAACCTGCACGCTTGAGGACTGTCGGCGGATAAGCAGTGAAGCCGGACCGTCGATGCTCAATCCTGGAAGGTTGTGGGGACCGGGAGTGAACGTATTGACGGCGGTGAGGCGCAGGCCGAGATGCTGGATCGCCTGCATTTTCACGGTGTTCGAGAGCGTCACTATCCGCCCGTGCTGGTACGACTTCAACGCGGAATCCGTTGCGTTGGGCACCAATGCGTAGGCGAGTGCGCGCTTCGCGCCGGCCGGTTGGGCGACGGTGAGCGCGAACACCTGCTTGGTGACCGCGGTGTCCGGATTGGAGGTCCGCACCACCCGGCGGCTCCGGGTGACTGTCTGGAGACCTGCCGACAGTTCGGTCGGCTGAAGGAAGTAGTAGCCGACGGACATGGCACCGTTGGCGTAGCGAAGCCAACGCGGGTCCCCGGTCCCGGTCCAGTTCTGCCCATCACGTCGTACGCCGGTGATCGTCACGGGATCGGCGGCACCGGCGATGCGGGTGTCGAGAGTGGTTGTGACCGCACGGGTCGCGTCCCCGACACCGGCTGCGAGTACGACGATCTCGTCGTCGAGCAGGAACCACGATTTGGTCGCCGACGCGTTCTGGTAGACCACGAAGTCGTCCGGCAGGCTCGCCCGCGACGCGTACGCGAAGTCGTCCGACTGCACCCAGCCGACCGCGCCGTACGCGTCGAGCGTCGCGCCGCCGGAGTACTCGTTGGTTCCGACCGGGAAGTAGACGTACGTGTTCTGCGACTCCGACGACGGGGTGAACGTCGGCGGATTGTCGTAGTACGCCGTCCCGTACAGCTCCGGGATCGACTTGCGCGTCTCGACCGGCGTCGTGACGCCGCCCAGCGCGTACGGCGACACCGTGGTGAAGTAGTCGATGCCGAAAGCCTGCGTCTGATCCTGGCCGGCGAGGTACAGGTAGTGCGCGCCGTCGCCCTGGAACCACGGCATCAGGTTCTCGCCGCTCATGTACTCGTACTTGCTGATCCGCGACGAGTTCCGCGCCAGCGCGAACGCGTACCCCGGCCTGCGATGCACCGTCCGGTCCATCGCGTTGAACGCCGTCGTACCGGCCGCCGGGTTGAGGTCGGCCGGGACGATCGCGGGATCATTCTTGATGTCCGCGAAACGCCCGATGCTCACCGGTGAGACGAAGGAATTCACATTGATCGTCGGCCGGGCGGTGAACTTCGCGAACGCCTTCAACCGCTGGGAGTCCGCGCCGGTCGCGTAGTCCGCGAGGTCGACGATCGCCTCCACGATGACCGCGACGTCGTCGTACCCGGTCCCCGTCCGGGACACCGCGCGACCCTTGACGATCTCCATCATCCAGCCCTCGAAGATCAGCGGCGCGAACCCGTGCTCGACCCATCCCTGCACCACGCCGACCAGATCGTCGCTCTGTGCGTACTCCGTCCCGGCGAGCACCTTGATGGTCTGCACAACCCTGCTGAGCAGGCCCTTTCCGTACGAGCCCGTGTAGGCGACCGACGCGTGCTGGATGAAAGAGCCGTCCGCGTAGTACCCGTCGGTGACGCCGTGCTGCAGGTTGTACGGGTCGACGGTCGCGAACACCGTGAACTGGTCCTGCAGCGCCTTCCGGATCCGCGCGTCGTCGTTCAGCAGGGCGCCTTGGAGGACCCGGTTCGCGGTGATGTCGACGAGGTTCGCGCCGGTGTGGAAGCGCGAGTCGAGGTCGACGTCGCCGTCCTTGCCGTTGCGCAGGTACGCGTCCATCGAGGCGACGTACCGCGTGATCAGGTCGGCCGGGGCGTCGATCAGGGCGAGCGTCTTCGACACGTACGTCGAGATGCCGATCTCCCAGGTGAACCAGTTGCCGTAGTACCCCTTCGACTGGTCGCCGTAGTAGTTGTCGTGCAGCCAGACGAGCTTCTCCGCGATCCGCGCACGGATCTGCTCGTTGCCCTGCAGGTCCGAGGCCGGTCCGGGTCGCCGGTACGCGAGGGCGATCTCGTAGAGGTGCTGGTACGACGAGCTCAGGTTCGGATCGCTGGTTCCGAGCGGGAGGCCCGCAAACAGCTCGCCGCTGCCGGCGCGGTCGAGGGCGGCCAGCCAGGTGCGGGCGGTGGTGTCGATCGCGGTGACCTTCGCGGCGACCTCGGGTCGCGCGTTCGATTCCGCCGTACCGGCGTAGATCGCGATCGCGTTGGCCAGCAGTTGGCTGGGGTCGGCGTTCACCGCACCCATGGTGGCGCGCGCGGCCGAAGCCGGGTTGACCGCAGTCAGCAATGCGGTCGCAGGGACAAAGGACAGCAGACGACGGCGGGTGAGATCCACTGGTGCTCCCGGGCGGATGGGAAAACCTAACCAGTGAAGTCAATCAGGCGGAACTATCCTTCGACAACCGCTGACTGCTCAGTAAGACGTGAGATCGTTCTGCCCGTGACCACGCACACGGCCCCCGACAGCCGTCTCGCCTCCGTATTTCGGTTCACGACCGAGCTCATCGCGTGGGTCGGGGCCCCGTGGGCGATCGCGCCGCATTCCGTCCTGCTCGCGATCGCCTCGGTCGTCGTCCTGATCGGCCTGCCGACGGTCTTCCAGACATGGGGCGACAAGCCGCATGTCGTCGTACCTGTGCCCGGTTTCGTCACTGTCCTGCTGGTGCTTTTGCAGGCGGTCGCCGCAGTTGTGGCTGCGTGGTTCGCCTGGCCGACTGTCGTGGCGGTCGTCGTCAGCGTCCTCGCGGCCGCTTGTGTGGTGACGGAGCAGCCGCGGTGGCGGTGGCTGCTGGCCGGTCAGGCGCCGCCGGCGCCTACTAGTTGAGGGTCGATCGAGAGGACCTGTACTGCGTTGCCGGTGGACTTGGCTGGGATGACTACGGCGACCTGGTGCAGGTAGTCCTGGTGGAGGGTCTGGGTGTACTTGACCATGCTGCTGAACGCGGTTGCCTCGCCGCTGGTCCAGTAGGCGTTCGAGCCCGGCTCGACGCGTTGCAGGTACCGCTCGGTGAGCGACAGGAACACCAGTGCGTCGCCGGACTCCGTGATGAAAGTCAGCGGGACACCGGACGGCGCAAACGTGTCGGTGACGTCGGCGATGTACGGCTCCGCGGTGTCGGTGGCCTTGGACTTCGCGCGGAGGTCGAGCATCTTGGTCAGGCCGGGGGTCGGCGTGAACAGCTTCGACTGCGGCGCGTTCTTACCACCGGTGAGGTACGCCGCGAGGTCCTTCGCGACCGCGTCGGGCCGGCCCTGGAGCTTGCTCAGGTCGTCCGCGTTCGGGGTCCGCAGGCCGTCGACGGACGGCAGTTCCACGGGGTTCGGCGGGTAGACCGAGTGGGTGAGCAGCCACGGGCTGCCGGCGTTCTCCCGCTGCCAGACACCGAGCTGACGGCTGCCGGGCGCGTCCGAGACGCCGGAGCTGACCACGAACCGCATCGGGTACGACGTGAATTGCGGAGCGCCGATCTCCGGGTCGGTGTAGCTGAACGGCTTCGACACGTCCTTGCCCGCGGCGTCGAGCTTCCGGCCGATCAGGAAGCCCGCCTGGGTCTGCGCGAGGGTCGGGTTGCCCTCGATCGTCCCGGCCAGCTTCCCGTCCCGGGTCTTGTTGGCCTGGTTGTTGAGCTGGTTGTACCGCTGGACGACGGCCTGCGCGTCGGCGAGCGTGACGGCCGGGCGGGAGTCCGCCGTGGTCATCGTGTTCTTCGGCGGCATCAGCCCGCAGCTGGTTGCCGTCAGCAACATCGCGCCGCTGGCCAGCAACGCCGCCGTACGCCGCACTGCCTCGTCGCTCTTCTCGAACTCCGGAGACGCTGCCAACGGGACGATCTCCTCCGCGACACTGTCGGCGGGCTCCTCGACAGGTTCGGCGTACGTCGGTTGCGCGGGCTCGTCGTACCGCTGGGAGGCGCCGGCCCCGATGAGCGCGGGTGACTTGGCCCGCGCGACCGCAGCAGGCGACATGAACATCGGCGCCGCCGGTACAGCGGCCGCCGGCCGAGCCGGAGCCGGCCGGACAGGCACCTGCCGAACCGGCGCCTTCACCGGAGTCGGGCGGACCTCCGCCGCGACCGGTGCCGGATCCGCCTCAGCAGGCTGCTCTTTCTTGGCGATGACCGGGGCGAACGGGGATACGCGGTCGGGGGCGAAGGGGGAGACGCGGTACGCCGGGGCGTTCGCCTCCTCGTCGCGCTGGACCGGGGCCGTCGTCACCAGGACTGGGATCCGCGTGTTCGTGATGACCGGGATCTCGGTCGTGTCCGCGATCTCCTTCACCACAGAGCGGCGGCGCAGCACCAGGGCCAGGCCGAGTGCGAGCACCACCACGCCGGCCCCGAGGACCAGCAAGCAGATGCCGAACAGTCGGTGCACCTCGACGCCGAACGTGACCTGCGCGCCGACCGCCGGCGTACCGTCCGCGTTCATCACAACCACGTCGTACAGCCCGTCCTGGATCGGCCAGTTGACGGCCTGCGAGCCGGGCGCGGACTGGGCGACCCACCAGTCCAGTTGGCCGGGCGGCGTCAGCTTCTTGGTGTCGCCGCGCAGCTCCTGCGTGCCGAACTTGGCCGGCGGCTCGAACTGGATCAGCTGGGTGTGCGCGGTCCCCGAGAGGTAGTCGCGCACGTCCAGGTCCTGCCCGACGCCGATGAACAGCGGCTTGTCGCCCGACGCGCTCACGCGCAGCGTCGGGCCGTGCCGGTCGAGGAGGGACGGTGCGGTGACGACCGCGAGGCCCGTGCTGGCGAGCTCGCGGCGAGGTGTCGAGATCGTGTTGTCCGGGCCGACGAGCCAGAAAGCCGCGACGGCTCCGGCGATGGCGGCGAGCAGGCCTGACAGTGCCAGCAGCAGACCCAGGGTGATGCGGGCGAAACGCATGAAGAGGCTCCCGTTGTCCGACGAGCCCGGCCCACGGACGGGTGCACCGGACGGCGGGTGCACTGGTCCGGACCCCTCTCCAGGTGTCCGGAAGCTCACCCGTTGTCACTGAATAACTGAGCCAACAAGGATCTGTTACGATTTCGTGTATTAACGAATGGCCATTCACAAA
This sequence comes from Kribbella sp. VKM Ac-2569, assembly GCF_004216905.1. Taxonomy (GTDB): domain Bacteria; phylum Actinomycetota; class Actinomycetes; order Propionibacteriales; family Kribbellaceae; genus Kribbella. Next base: position 346,498 of record NZ_SGXJ01000006.1, on the reverse strand, counting down.
CGCGGAGGCGCTGACATGGCCCGGCCACGGCTGGTGAGCGACGACGCGATCCTGGATGCCACTCGCCAGGTGCTGGCCGAGCTCGGACCGGTGAAACTGACGCTCGCGGCGGTCGGTTCCCGGGTCGGTCTGGCGCCGCCGACGCTGATGCAGCGGTTCGGTTCCAAGCGCGGTCTGCTGCTCGCATCCGCGGCCCGGTCACCGCTGATGGTCAAGCTCGCGGCCGAGGAGGCCGCCGCCCGGAACGCGTCGCCCCTCGCGACCGTGCGGGACTTCGCGCTGTCCGCGGTCGCGCACATCAAGCGTCGCGAGGAACTCGGCAACGGTCTCGGTTTTGTCCAGCTCGACGTCGCGGATCCGGAGTTCCGGCAGCACGCGCTGACGCACTCCGCGGCGATCGTCGACAGCTGTGAGACGTTCTACCTGGCCGCGGTGGAAGTCGGTGAGCTCCGCGCGGACACCGACGTACCGGCGCTGGCTCGGCACACCCTTGTCTGTTTCAACGGCGCGCTCCAGGTCTGGGCGGTGAACGGCTGGGGCTCGCTGCCCGATTTCCTGACCGAGCAGCTCGACCTGATGATCGCCCCCTATCTCAGGTAGGACGCGCCGTTGAAGTCGAGGACCGCGCCGCTCGCCCAGTTCGCCTGGGCTGAGGCGAGCCAGTAGATCGCGTTCCCGACCTCCTCGGCGGTCGCGACGCGACCGAACGGGCTCTGCGCCCGGATCGCGTCGCCGCCGGGACCCGCGAGGAACGTCTCGGTCATGTCGGTCGCGATGAAACCGGGCGCGATTGACGTCACGGTGATGTCATATGGCGCCAACGACGCCGCCAACGACTGTCCGAGCGAGTGCAGTCCGGCCTTCGAGGCGCCGTACGCCGGGACGTCGGGCTCACCGCGGTAGGCGCCGCGGGACCCGACGTTGACGATCGCGCCTCGCCGGACGCCGTCCGCAGGCTCCTTGTCGAGCATCTGCCGCGCCACGCACCAGGTCACGTGCGCCGCGCCCTCGAGGTTGACGGCGAGGGTACGACGCCACGTCGCGACCCATTCGTCGTACGACGTCTCCGCCAGCGGGTGACCGACCCGGCGGGAGCCCGCGACCGGCTCGTCGACGAACATCGCGGCGTTGTTCACCAGCACGTCGATGCGACCGAGCGCGGAGGCCGATTCCCCAACCAGGGAAGGGATTGCGGCGGCATCGCCAAGGTCTGCGGCGATCACCGCGTGGCCCTCGCCGGGCAGTCCGGCGCGGACCTCCTCGGCACGATCGACGGCGCCCCGGCAGTGCAGCACAATCCGGTCGCCGGCGGCCGCGAACGCCCGCGCGGCGGCCGCGCCGACACCCCTCGACGCACCGGTGATCAGTACTCCTCTGGTCATGGGGCCTCCCGTCCTGGACTGAGGAGTGGAGGGAGCGAAGCGACCGGAGCGACGAGGGAAGGACGGGAGTTGCAGCCCCATGACCCGCCGCGACGGAGTCGCGGCATCAATACAGACACGGTTCCTCCTGTCGATGACTGCCGACATTGTGCCTCTGACGCCAGTCTGACGACGACATGACATCACCGGGGTTGACAGTGACGTCACGATGACGTCATGCTTGCTGTCATGGAACTTGACCACTACCTCGAGTCGGTCCGGCGGAGCGTTGAGAACGCCACCGCCCTGGCCGACGAGCAAACTCGCTCCGTGGCACAGCGCCTCGGGGCAACGCTGGATGACGCGGGCCGCCTGGCCCTCATCTCAGCCCTGTCCGACGCCGCCGGGGAGATCAGCCGTGAGCTGTCCCCGGGTTCGGTCGAGCTCCGGATGGCCGGCGGCCGCCCGGAGTTCGTGGTCACGCCGGCGCCCAGCCAGCTGACCGGTCCGGACGAGATCGAAGAAGACATCGACGACGAGACCGACGCCGAGGCGGACGAGCAGTTCGTGTTCGACGCCGACGAGCCGACCGCGCGGATCACGCTGCGGCTGCCGATGTCGATCAAGAACAAGGTCGACGAGGCCGCCGACGCCGAGGGCATCTCCTCGAACGCGTGGCTGATGCGCACCGTGATGACCGAGCTCAGCGAGCGCCGCCGCGGCGGCCCGCGCCCGCCCCGGCCACCGCGCCCGCCGCGTGGCCCGGTGTTCGGCCCGGAGGGCCCGCTGGGTCCCAACGGACCGCTCGGCCCCGACGGGGTCTTCGGCCCGAACGGCGTGTTCGGTCCGAACGGACCGTTCGGCGAGGAAGGCGTCTTCGGCCAGGACCGCGGCCGCTTCGAGCGCGACCGGCGCCGTGACGACCGGGACCGCCGCCGGGAGGACAAGGATCGGCGCCGCGAGAACAAGGACCGGAACCGGGGCGGACACGGACCGGGCCAGCGACTGACGGGATGGGCAGAATGAGCGAGCGGAGTGCCACCCAGTTCATCGACGACGAGCACGAGCGGATCAACCGGATCCGGATCGAGATCGGCTCCGGCCTGGTCGAGGTCGGGCCCCACCCCGAGGGTGAGGGCACCGTGGTCTCGATGGAGGTCGAAGGCGACGACGACGGCATCGTGTTCGAGGTCACCGACGGCGAGCTCGTCATCGAGAGCCCGCGCAACGTCCGCCGCGGCCCGGAGATCACGGTCCGGATCGCCACCTCGACGGTTCTCGACGCCCGGGTGAAAACCGGTTCGGGCGACATCGTGTCGCAGGTGCCGCTCGGCTCCGCGCGACTCGCGACCGGCTCCGGCGACGTCCGGCTGACCCGGGTCGAGCACGAGCTCGGCGTCAACACCGGCAGCGGTGACGTCAAAGTCGAGTCGGCCGCCGGCGCGGTCCGGGCCGGCACCGGCTCGGGCTCGATCGAGATCGAGGAGGCCGGCGACGCGCTCGGCCTGAGCACCGGCTCCGGCGACGTCACGATCGGCGACGCGGCCGGTCCCACCTCCGTCAAGGTCGGCTCGGGTGACATCACCATCGAGCGGATCCGCGACCACTCGGTCGCCACCTCCGGCTCCGGCGACGTCAAGGTCGAGATCGCCGACGGGCCGAGCGTCCAGGCCGAGACGGCCCGCGGCGACGTACAGATCGGGGTCCCGGACGGACTTCCGACGTACCTGGACCTGAAGACGGTCACCGGACGGATCCGGTGCGATCTCGAGCCCGGCGAGAAGCCGGCCGAGGGGGACCGCGCCCTGATGCTGCGCGCCCGCACCGTCTCCGGCGACATCACCGTCGTCAAGGTCTGACCCGAAAAACGACCGCACGCGTCGGATCGGCGTGCCCGGGTTCGTTGGGTTGATGTAGGGGAGCCAGAGGTCCCGCCCTAGGGCGGGCCCTAGGCGAAGCATTGCCGAAAACCAGCACGGGGACTATGCGAGGGGAGCACGATCATGATCAGCGAACAGCAGGAAGTTGCCCGTTACCGCATCGCCGAGCGGGTGCAGGCCGCCGAGGCCCGGGCGCTGCGGCGCCAGGACACGACCCGGATCAGCGCACGAGAGGGCCTGGCAGGTGCGCTGCGCAAGCTGGCCGACCGGCTGGAGCCCACCTCCCGCCGCCTGACCGAGCCGGCCACCCGGCCGCTGACCGAGCCGCAGCCCCGCCACCGCGGGACCGGGCTCTCGATCGTCCGATGAACGGCCTACCGCTGAACGGCGCGGCCGCTGCGATCTGTGCGGTCTTGGAAAGGCTCGGACTTCTCGGCGCAGGATCGCCGGACCGCCGGTAGCGCTGCAGGTTGGTGCAATGCCTGTGGATAACCGCCGGACGGACCCGCGAACACTGCTAGCGTTCAGGCGATCATTCTCGGCGACCTGGGAGAGAAACCAACGATGTTGCGTCCGATGGTGGCAACCACAGCTGTCACCGCAGCCCTGATCCTGGTAGCCGGTTGCGGCGGCAACGACAAGAAGTCCGACGCGGGCACCGAGAACAAGGGCGGCGAGTCCACCACCTCGACCACACCGTCCGCCCCGACCGCCCCGTCCTTCGACCCGCCCAAGGCCTTCAGCCCCGCGGGAGCGTACCCGGTGATCAAGGACAAGGAGAACCGGTTCACGGAGGCGAAGGCCCAGACGGGCATTGCCGGCCAGGTCGCGCTGATCGGGCGTTGGACCGGCCTCACCGGCCACGACGTCGCCGACCCGAACAAGACCTGGACGGTCAAGTCCGCGGAGGTCGAGACCACCAAGGTCAGTGACGCGACGAAGCCGGTGGCGGTCAAGGTCGACGGCAAGGACGTCGCCCTGGTCGCGTACGCCGAATCCGACAAGGGCAGTGGGACACAGAAGCCGAGCGGGCTGGTGGTCGTCCACTGGGTCGACGTGGAGTCCGGCCAGAAGATCGCCGAGGTGTCCGCGAAGGTGAGCACGCTGGAGGGCACCGGCGATACCGCGCCCGGCACCCCGAGCATCTCCGCCGCGGCCTACGACCCCGAGACCGGCCAGGTTGCCGTCGGCGTGGGCCTGGCCGGCAGCGTGTCGAAGTACCAGACGGTGTACGCGGATCCCAAGACGCAGAAGTCCACGATCGTGCCGGGGATGAACCCGGCCGCCGTGCACGGCGGCGTGGTCGCGGGCTCGAAGGGCGCGGCGGACAAGGGCGCGGACGGCACGGTCCTGCTCGTCGACGGCGCGAGCGGCAAGGTCACGAAGCAGGTCCCGCTCCAGCAGGCCTCCCTCCAGCCGCTGGCCACCAGCGCCGGGCACGCGTACTTCTACGGGTACAAGGACGCGTCGTACGTCAGCGGGACCAAGGGCCAGGCCATCTTCGTGGTCGACCTGTCGACCGGTGCCGTCACGCAGACCGTGCCCGCGCCCCCGTCGGACTCGAACGCCGAGGTCGAGTGCCTGGCGGACCAGGCGACTTCGGTCGTCTGCACGAGCAAGACGGTCCAGGGCAGTGCCTTGGAGATCGTCGGGTTCGACGACGCGACCGGCAAGAAGGCGTGGGGCTACACGAGCGACTCCGGGGGTCGTGTCGTACCACGAGTGACCGCGGCCTTCCACGGAGTCGTGTACGCGCAGACCGAGGCACAGCCGGTGCTGATGGACGCGAAGACCGGTGCGGACCTGCCGAGCGCGTCATCCTCGTCCAGCCCGGGCTCGAGCGAAACCCCGTCCTCCGGTGACACACCCACGTCCGGTGACACGCCGTCCGGCAGCGACTCGCCGACGGGCAACGAGTCTCCCGGGAACGGTGACATGGGTCTGTTCGACGGCAAGGTGCTGTCGCCGTCGGCCGTGTCGCCGTACGGCGGTGTCTACGGGCAGTTGCCGAGCGGCGACGGCATGAGCTCCGTCGAGCTCGAATCCGTCTTCATCTTCCTGAAGCCGACCGCCTGACGTCAGCGAGAAGGGCCCCGGCTTCCCGGGGCCCTTTCGTTTGTCAGACGTCGGTGCGGTGGAAGTTCTTGTAGGAGCGGGACGGGGTCGGGCCGCGCTGCCCCTGGTAGCGGGAGCCGTACTTCGACGAGCCGTACGGGTGCTCCGCGGGGGAGGACAGCCGGAAGAAGCAGAGCTGGCCGATCTTCATGCCGGGCCAGAGCTTGATCGGCAGCGTCGCGACGTTCGAGAGCTCGAGCGTCACGTGGCCGGAGAAACCCGGGTCGATGAAGCCGGCGGTGGAGTGCGTCAGCAGGCCGAGACGGCCCAGCGACGACTTGCCCTCGAGACGGGCGGCGACGTCGTCGGGAAGTGTGACGAGCTCGTACGTCGATCCCAGGACGAACTCACCGGGATGCAGAATGAACGGCTCGCCGCCCTCGGGCTCGACCAGCCGGGTCAGGTCGGGCTGTTCCTCGGCCGGATCGATATGCGGATACCTGTGGTTCTCGAAGACCCGGAAGAACCGGTCCAGTCGTACGTCGACACTCGACGGTTGCACCATCGAAGCATCGAACGGATCCAGCTGGACCCGCTTCGCGTCGAGCTCGGCCAGGATGTCACGGTCGGAGAGCAGCACGGTCGCACGTTAGCAGCGTGCCGCTCGTCCGCACAGCTCGAGTTGCCGGTCAGGCCCGTTTCCCGTGCCTGGTGGTGAGTCGTCCGGAGCCCTCAGCTCCCCGGCGGGAGCACACCACCAGACCGTGGGCCTGAGGCAACTATCGTCAGTTGGCCAGCTTGTTGAACTTCGACACCTGGGTGGCGAAGGTCTTCACCTGCGCCGGCGACCAGTCCTTGAGCAGGTCCTCGATCACCTTGTGCCGCTTCTTCCGGGCCGCCGTCAGCTTGCGCTTTCCGGCCGCGGTCAGTGTCAGCAGCGTCGCACGCGCGTCCGACTTGTCGGCGGCCCGCTTCAGCAGGCCCTCCTCCTCGAGTCGCGCACAGGCCCGGCTGACCGGTCCCTTGTCCACCTCGAGTGCTGCCACCAGGTCGGCCATCCGCACCGGTGCCAGCTCCTCCACGTGGTTCAGCAACGCGTACTGCGCCGGCTCCAGGTCCGGATGCGCCTCGTCGGACAGCGTCCGCTGCAGACCGCGCAGCCGCCGTGCCAACGTGACGAGTTCCTTCTCCAGGTTGTCCACCGCGTCAGTTGTGTCTGTTGCCACCGTTCACCCCTTCATCCAGTTGCCCCGCAACCATCTTGTCCGGTCCCGGCGAGGACCGCATCCTCACGTTGCGTCGAATGTTGCCCCCGGCAACGCGTTCTAATCTGCCAGAAGATGACGAACCTGCCCAGTCCTGAACGTGCCCTTTGTGAAAAACTGCCCAAGAACCCCCGGTGCAAACCGTCCACCCCCTGTTTTCGATGCGTTCGGCACCGATTTCCGGGCCAAGGCGGCTGACGCCGCAGCAACCCGGTTGTTCCACGGTAGGTCGTGCCGGGGCGCCCGGCACGCGGACCCGGCGTGGTTGCGTGCTCCCGGATCGGCTATGCTCTTCACCGCTGTCGGGAGACCGGCCGCGCGGGTGTAGTTCAATGGCAGAACATCAGCTTCCCAAGCTGACAGTGCGGGTTCGATTCCCGTCACCCGCTCCACCGATAACCCGCAGGTCAGCGGCATGTTCTGATCTGCGGGTTTTGTCGTCCCAGGGAGGATTCACCGTGTCGCAGTCCGGCCACGCGATCTTTCTGAACGGTGGATTCGGAGTCGGCAAGTCGTCCACGCTCGAGCATATCGGGGATCTGCTCGCGAACACCGGCAGGCCGTTCAGCCTGATGGATGTCGACTGGTTCCATCGCTCGTGGCCGCCTGCTGAGCAGGACAATGCTCTGATCGAGGCACACAACATCGCCGCGGTCTGGAAGTCCTATCGGTCGGCGGGCCCGCGCCAGTTGGTCATGTGTGGGGTGATCAGTACCGCAGCCGACCGAGAGCGCTACGAGGCCGCAGTCGAGAGTCCTCTTCGCATGGTTCGCCTCACCGCGAATGCCGACATCACCAGGAAACGACTGCGGGGCCGATACAGCGCGAGTCAGAGGTCGGCGTTGGAGTGGCACCTGGAGCGCTGCGACGAGATCGCCGCCCGTCTCGACGCCGCGGACCTGGACGAATTGGTCATCGACACCAGCGGCCTTGAGCCGCACGAGGTGGCTGAGCGCACGCTGCGCCACTTCGATCTGCTGGACAACTCAGAGTAAATCGATCGTTTGCGTTGTTCGGTGCAGTTGGTCGAGTTTGCCGGGAAGGTCCCGCAGAGTGTTGCCGATGGCGTTTTCGATCGTCGTGCGGTCGCCCATCCATCGGACCGCGGTGGTCTCCCCGAGTGAGACGCGGATTTGCTCGCCGAGAACCTGCACGACATTTCTCGCCACACTGAGGAAGAGGTCCGCGCCGGCCCATCCGAGATCGCCGCCTGCTGCGACGTACGCGGTGAGGATTCTCTTGACCTGCTCGGGTTCGCCGCCTCCGAAGATGTACGCCGACCGACCTGCCTCAAGGGCTGCGCTGTCGGTCCGGACGCTGTCCCAGTCCACAAGCACGGGGCCGGATTGCGACATGACGACGTTGTGGGTCTTGAAGTCGCCGTGGGTTGTCACGAGATCCGGTACGTCGTCGCAGAGCTCAGCGATGCGTGTGTTGACAGTGAGGATGTGCGGAAGGTTGTCCACGCCTAGACCTGCCCACGAGGCGTCACGTTGCTTGGCCTCGGCGAACCAGCTCTCCCAGGTCCCGCGCTCCTGCACTGCTTGCCGCCACCACTCAGGCAAGCCGGCTCGGCCGAGCGCCTGCAGCTGATGGACCTGCGCCATCGTCCGGCCGAGCCACGCCGAGATGTCGGGCTCCTGCGTGCGGTGCTCGATCCATCGGTAGACCCGGAACAGCCGGTCGTCGACGCGGGTCACCCAACCGAGGAGGGGATTGGTTGGCGTGATCGGCTCCGGCATGTCCACGCCGGACGCGAGTGCCTGACGCTCGAATGCCATCGCGACCGCCAACTGGTGCACGTCCCGCGGGAGGAAAGTACCCCTTGACGAAGTAGCTTCCGGTCGAGGTGTTCAGCCGCCAGGCATCCGCGTCGCCGCGTCGGACGTGGATGAGGTCGCCGTCCGGTGCGCCCAGTGCGAATGCGAGCGCGATTTCTTCTGAACTAGGCATGGTTCAAATGGTTGACCTAGGTTCCGTAGGCCTCGAGTTCGACGATGCGGGAGTAGGTGTGGTCGTTGCCGTCGAGGCAGAGGATGCGTACAGCTTCCGCCTGGACCGGGTCAAAGGTCGACGTGACGTGGCCCAGGGTGTTGCCTCGGACCTGTGTGACGGTCTGCCATGCGCCACCGACCTTCGCCTGGACGTCCCAGTCGCGTAGGCCGTTGAGCCGTGCCGGGTACTTCGCCGAGTCGAGTGTGTAGAGCTCCACCCGGTTCACGGTGGCAGGTGCCGACAGCGCGACGTCGTACGTGTCGGGGAAGACCGCGCGGGTGCCGTCGTTCCAGCCGGTCAGGGTGTCCCAGTGCTCTGGGTCATTGTCGCCGTCGACGGCGCCGCAGAGGGTGAAGTTGCCATGGGTCGAGGACGCCGTCGCTTGCTCGCCGAGCGCGAGGTTGTCACCGGGGCCCTTCGACGGCAGCGGCTCGACCGTCACCGGAACCGTGACCTGCGACCGGTCGACCTCGACGCCGATCTGATAGCTGCCGGGCTTGGTGTCGCGTGGGACCCGGACCTCGACCGGCGCGGAGACGGGCTGGTCGGGGTCCACCGCGGGCAGCCACGACGAGAAGAGTGTGCGGGACAGCTGCAGCGGACCGGTCGGCTCGAGCGTCAGGTCGGCGTACCGGTCCTGGCTGCCGGTGTTGGTCATCGTCAGGTTGAGGGTGCTGGGGAGGCACGGGAGTCCGACCACACTCAACTGCTGCGGAGCGACGCTCACCGCAACATCGGAGGTTGCCGCGGGCATCGAACCGGAGCCGAGCAGGGCGGCCGCCAGCAGGGTGCCGGCCGCGACGACGGTCTGTCGGGGGATCCTCATTTCTGTACCTCCGCGATGCCGGGGCGGCCGTCCTCGACGAGGAGTTTGGCGCGAGTGCTCACGGTGCCGCCCTGGACGGACACCTTGTCGACGACGCGGTAGTCGGAGATCCATCGTTGCGGCGTGATGGAGCAGCTGACGTACCCGCGCTGGAAGTTGCCGAACTTCATGTGCGGGTTCTCCCGCAGCAAGGTCGCGCCGCCGGCGTCGAGGTCCTCACCGTCGATCCCGGACGTGATCGAGGTACCGACGAACTCGGCGCCGACCGTCGCCGACGCCGGGTCGTTGAAGTCCAGCTTCAGATCCGACGCGACGCTGCGGTGCAGGTCGCCGGCGATCGACACCAGGTTGCGGACCTTGCGCTGAACCGCGCCGCCGAGGATCCGGTTCCGCGATGCCTCGTACCCGTCCCAGGTGTCCATCGGGACCAGCACTTCCGGCCCGTCCTTGGTGTCCAGCCGGGCGATCGCGGTCTGGTGCGCCAGCACGTTCCAGCGCGTCTGCGACGCGGCCCATCCGTCGAGCAGCCACTTCTCCTGCGCATCACCGGTGATCGTGCGCGCCGGATCGGCTGTCTCCGGACCGGGTGCCTTCGTGCCGTCGCCGTACGCCTGGTCCGACCGGTACTGGCGCGTGTCGAGCACGTTGAACTCCGCGAGCCGCCCGTACCGGATCCGCCGGTACAGCTGCATGTCCGGGCCCTTCGGCAGTTGCGCGAGCCGCAGCGGCATGTGTTCCCAGTACGCGCGGAACGCGTTGGCCCGACGTACCCGGAACTGGGCCGGCGGCGCACTCGGATGCGCCTCGTCGGCCCAGTTGTCGACCACCTCGTGGTCGTCGAGCGTCACGACCCACGGCGCGTTCGCGTGTGCGCTCTGGAGATCGGGATCCAGCTTGTACGCCGCGTATCGCTGCCGGTACTCGTCCAGCGTCGCGGTCTGCTGGGTGATGTACGGCTCGTTCGAATGCGGCCGGATGCCGCGGTCGATCCCGAACTCGTAGATGTAGTCGCCGAGGAAGAACACCACGTCGTGGTCGCGCTTGGCCATGTCGGCGTACGCCGTGTACCAGCCCTCCCACCACGCCTGACAGGACGCGAACGCCAGCGACAGTTCAGGAACAACAGCGTCGTACGCCGGCGCGGTCTTGGTCCGACCGATCGGGCTGAGTTGGTCGTTCGCGCGGAAGCGGTACCAGTAGTGCCGCCAGGGCTGCAGCCCGCGTACGTCGACGTGCACCGAGTGGCTCGCTTCGGGCCCGGTCCTGGCCGTGCCGGAGCGGACGATCCGGCGGAACTGCTCGTCCTCCGCGACCTGCCACTGCACCTCGACCGGCCGCCGATCCATCCCGCCGAACGGCGCGAGTGGATCGGGGGCCAGCCGGGTCCAGATCACCACCGCGTCCGGCAACGGATCGCCGGAAGCGACACCGAGCGTGAACGGATCCCGCCGGTCCACCCGGCCGGTCCATCCCGCTGCGGCCGTCTTGATCTCCGGAAGACTGCCGCTCAGCGCGAGCGCCGCCGCTGCTCCGCTGACGGTAAGGAAATTGCGTCGTGTAGTCGGCATCGGCACCCACCCACCCGATCATCCTGAGGTGATCACATCCGTAACGGGAGATTACGAGAAGTTCACACAACGGGGTGGGAAAATGACCGATTCCGGCCGTTAGCGTCGAACGATGTTCTTCGCCGAGGGCGCCTTGATGCTGACAGGCTTGCCCCAGTCGTCGGCCGTCATGGTCGCGGAGACCCCCTGCATGTCGAAGACCACCTTGTACATCAAGTGGTCGGCCGACCCCATCCAGATCGTGTAGACGATGTTCTTGGGCATGCCGGCCGGCATCTTCTGCCCCTCTGCCTTCATCGCGGCCGCGACATCGACGGTCACCGCGTAACGATCGACCTTGTGGCCACTGAGTGTCTCGGTCTTGATGTACTGCGCATTCCGCAGGCCGGCGTCGAAGGCGTCGTAGATCTTCGTCGGCGACATCTCCTCCAACATGCCGCCGAGCTCCTTGGCCATCGGGTTGTCGGAGTTGGCGTCGATCTTGAGGTACTTGCCGGCCGGCAGGTCGGGGGTCGACAGGTAGACGACGTCGTCGATCAGGATCATCTTCATCCGGCCGCCGAACTCCGCGCCCACCATGTCCAGCTGCGCCGCGAGCGGGTTCATGGACAACACGCCGCTCATCGTCATCGTCTGGCCGCCGGCGACCATCCGCATCGTCAGCCGGGCCGTGTCCTTCCCGATCATCCCCTTCTTCATGGCCGGCATGAAGCTGGCCGCGTCGAGATGTGCGGCAGGTGCGACCTTCTGTGGCGCCTGGCTCGACGTCGCGGTGGCCGGTGTCGACACCGGAGTCGACGGCTTGTAACCGGTGGCCTTGGGCTCTCCACCGCAGGCGGCGAGGCCGAGGGCGAGTGGTATTGCGGCCGCGGTGGCCACGGCGGCGCGGAACTTCATGATGCGTTTTCCTCCCCAGGTGATTCAGACGGTGGATCTTATGGTCTGGACCACCCGGGGAGGAAGAGTTTTGCAGCTAGTTGCAGGTCAGCTTTCCCCACGCTTTACGGAAGCGAGGAGGAGCTGAGCGACGTCCTGGACCTCGACCGACTCGCGTGCCGATCCGTCGGCCTGCTTGGCGGTGAGGCCGTCGGACAGCATCACCCGGCAGAACGGGCAGCCGGTGGCGATCTTGTCGGCGCCGGTCTCGACCGCCTCGGTGGTCCGGTTCAGGTTGATCCGAGTGCCGAGCTTCTCCTCCATCCACATCCGCGCGCCGCCGGCGCCGCAGCAGAACGACTTCGTCTGGTTCCGCGGCATCTCGGCGTACTCCGCGCCCGGGATGATGTCGAGCAGTTCGCGCGGGGCGTCGTACACCTGGTTGTGGCGGCCGAGGTAGCACGGGTCGTGGTAGGTGATCTTCTGGCCGTTGAGCGAGCTGTCGGCCGGCGCGACCGGGGTCAGCTTGCCGTCGCGGACGAGCCGGTTCAGCAGCTGTGTGTGGTGGATGACGTCGAGCTCGACACCGAGCTGCGAGTACTCGTTCTTCAGGGTGTTGAAGCAGTGCGCGCAGGTGGAGACAACCTTGCGGACTCCTGTCTCCTTGAAGACCTCCGCGTTCTGCATCGCCAACTGCTGGAACACGAACTCGTTGCCGGACCGCCGCGCCGGGTCACCGGTGCAGGTCTCGCCGTCACCGAGCACTGCGAACGAAACGCCGGCGATGTTCAGCAGCTCGGCCACCGCCTGCGTGGTCTTCTTCGCGCGGTCCTCGAACGCGCCGGCGCAACCGACCCAGAACAGGTACTCGACCTCGTCCAGCGACTCGACGTCCGACCCGACCTGCTTGACCTCGAACGGCAGGTCCTTGGCCCAGTCCATCCGGCCGGACGGGTTCATGTTCCACGGGTTGCCCTTGTTCTCCAGGCCCTTGAACAGCCCGTTGAGTTCGGACGGGAACGACGACTCGATCAGCACCTGGTACCGGCGCATGTCCATGATCGCGTCGACGTGCTCGATGTCGACGGGGCATTGCTGCACGCATGCGCCGCACGACGTACAGGCCCACAGCGCCTCCTCGTCGATGACCGCGACGTCCGCGGGTCCGACCAACGGCTTCTCCTGCTCGGCGAGCACCAGCTCCGGCAGCGACTTGCGGGTGTCGTCATCGGCGGCCAGCAGGTACGGCGCCTTGGCGTACGCGTGCTCGCGCAGATTCATCATGATCAGCTTCGGCGACAACGGCTTGTCGGTGTTCCACGCCGGGCACTGCGACTGGCACCGCCCGCACTCGGTGCAGGTGGTGAAGTCGAGCAGGCCCTTCCAGGTGAAGTCCTCGACCTTGCCGACCCCGAGCGCCGCGTCCTCGTCGAGCTCGTCGATGTTCTCGAAGTCGATCGGAGCACCGTTGACCATGATCGGTTGCAGCGCGCCGAGCGCCGTACCGCCGTCGGCCTTGCGCTTGAACCAGATGTTCGGCCAGGCGGTGAACCGGTGCCAGGCGACGCCCATCGTCGCGTTCAGCGAGATCGTGATCATCCACGCGAACGAGATCAGGATCTTGATCATCGCGACCAGATAGACCGTGTTCTCCAGTGCGTGCTCGGACAGGCCGCCGAACAGACCGTCGCCGACGAAGAACGTGGTCGGGAAGTGGAACTTGGTCCCGCCGCCGAGCTCGTACTCGAGGCCGCGGAGCAGCAGGATGCAGATCAGTACGCCGAGGATCGTGTACTCGACGTAGTACGCCTGCCAGGCGGTGGATCCGAAGAACCGGCTGTAGCGGCCCTTCTCGCCGCGCGGCAGGTTGCGCAACCGGATCGCCATCAGCCCGATGATCGAAATCAGGCCGGTCCAGGTGAGGAACTCGCTGACCCACTCGAACACGAACCAGTGACCGATCACCGGCAGCACCCAGTGCGGGTCGAACAGTTGCCCGAACGCCGTCACCAGGCTGAGGAACAGCCCGATGAAACCGAACGCGACGAACCAGTGCAGTACGCCGATGTGGCTCCACTGCAGCATCCGGGTGTGGCCGAGCGTCTCCTTGGCGAGCGTGACCGAGCGCTGCCCAGGGTTGTCGGTGCGACCTGCGGCCGGCTGGCCGAGCTTGATGACGGACACCATGTGCCCGATCGTCTTGCCGAACAACGCGACACCGACGGCGGCGATCGCGAGCGAGACGACGATGGCGAGGATCTGCATACCAGCGATGTTATTGGTCGGTTACCCGTCAGTCATGTCTGTGTAGGGCTCGTCACGCCGCCAATTCCGCTGTCACCGAATCGACACACAGCGTTACAGAAGATTCGTTGCGCCTGGAATGGATCGATCCGTAAGTTTCTAACCACTGCAACCGCAGTATCTGTCAATCGGTTTCGGTGGGAGAGAGCCATGCGTCTTCGTCGGGGAATCGCTGCTGGAGTACTGATCGCGACCGGTCTCGTGGTGCCGGCCGCAGCGAACGCGGCGCCGGCCGCGGCCAAGAAGTGCGACACCAAAGCGGTCTACTGGTACGAGCGCGGCGGGCACGAGGTGTACGTCGGCACGAACCTCTACAGCGACTGGATGGAGGGCCCGGGGCGGATCACCTACCAGAAGACCGCGACCTCGGAGTCGAACTCGTCGTGGTCCGGTGATCTCGGGGTGAGCATCCCGCTGGTGATCGCCGAGATCCAGAACAAGTACTCCAAGACGGTCGGGAAGTCCCACGCGGTCACCGACAGCTGGTCGTACACCGCCGAAGTGCCGTCCGGCAAGGTACGCCGTTTGCACCAGCTCAAGCAGTCTTGGCGGGTCCAGGTGGTGCGCTGGAAGTACACCACCAGCGACTGCAAGAAGACCAAGGAAGTCAGCAACAAGACCGCCACGTTCCCGACCAAGAACCGCGACTACATGTGGATCCTCGTCGGCCGGGAGTAAGTCAGTCGAGCAGTCTCGTCAGGCGGGCGGCGACGGCGGCGCGGCGTGGGTCGTCCGTCGGCAGGCCGGCGGCGAGGGCCTCGAAGATTTCCAGGTCCTCGGCGCCGGTGGTGGTCTGCGCGAACTGCCACAGCAGGTCGGCGTTGCGCGCGTCGAGGGCCGCGCGGCGGAGGGTGGCGTCGAGTTCGTCACGTTCGGAGCGCAGTGCCGGGGCGTCGGAGCGGGCGAGCAGCGGACCGGCGTACAGCTCGAGGGCCTTCGGCAGGTCGCCGCTGCGGAGGGCTGCCTGTACTTCGGTCACGTCACCGGTGACGTCGGCGATGATGCGGTACGGCTTCGTGTCGAGGACTCCGCCGCCGAGCAGGTTCCGCAGCCGGTGCATCTCGGCGCGGACCGTCGTCGGGTTGCCCTCGTCGCCGTACAACTGGAGCATCAGCTGCTCGGCCGTGAGCCCGGTCGGCTGCAGTAACAACAGTGCGAGTACTTCGGCGCGCCGCAACGTCAGCGCGATCTCGCGACCGCCCACGACCGCGATCGGCTGCCCCGAGCCGAGCAGCTTCAACCGCAACGACGGTCGCGTACGGCGTACCGGCGTACCGGGCATGCGGAGCAGGAACCCCTCGTCCAAGCGCTCCACCAGACCTTCCCGGCCGTCGCCGAGGTCGATACGGTCGGCGCCGTCCGGTACGACGAGGCGATCGGGCAACCATTCGAGCGGTTGGACCGCGAGTACGCGGCCGGTCGGGGTCAGCAAGGCGCCGGGCGCATCGCCGAGTGCCATCAGGTGCCGCATGTTGCGGGCGCGCAGCATCTCGTCGGCGGCGGCCATCCGGACCTTCAGCTGTCCCTCGGCAAGCTGAGCCGCCGCGGTCACCAGGGCGACCATCGCGGGGTGGACCGTGCGCAGCGGTCCGGAGACGTCGACCGCGCCGAGCAGCTTGCCGGTGTCGGGATCGTGAACCGGCGCGGCGGCACAGGTCCATTCGTGGATCCGGCGGACCAGGTGCTCGGCCGAGTGGATCTGGACCGGTTGGCCGACGGCGAGCGACGTACCCATGCCGTTCGTCCCGATCTTCTCCTCCGACCAGACCGCACCCTCGGACAGCGCGATCCGGTCGGCCTGGCGTTTCACCTCGGACGAACCCTCGCGCCACAGGATCGTCCCCTGGGCGTCGGTGATGATCATGATGTGCGACGCCTCGTCGGCGATCGTCGTCAGCGTCTGCCGGAGCACCGGGAGGACGGCCTGCAGTGGGTGGTTCTCGCGGATCGCCGCGACCACGTCCGGGTCGACGATCACCGGTGGCGCGTCCAGTTCGGGATCTACCGCGGCCGCGAGAGAGCGCTCCCAGGAAGCGGCGACCAGCGGGCGCGGGTCGGCGGCGGCCCTGCCACCGCCGAGAACCTCGTCGTACAACTCACTCAACCGGCGGGCCTGATCCGGTGCGTCCATGCCGCCTCACTCCGCGCTGCAACGTCGGTGCAACGTTCATTCTCCTACCTTCGGTCCAACGTCGGGTATCCGAAGGAGAACCAATGACGATCTTCGCAGCTCCCGGGCAGGATGGCAGCCCGGTCACGTTCAAGTCGCGCTACGACCACTACATCGGTGGCGAGTGGGTGCCGCCGGTCAAGGGCGGGTACTTCGAGAACCCCACTCCCGTCACCGGTGAGACCTTCACCGAGATCGCACGCGGTACGGCGGACGACGTCGAGCGCGCCCTCGACGCCGCCCACGGTGCCGCGCCGGGCTGGGGACGGACGTCGCCGGCCGAGCGGGCGAACGTCCTGAACAAGATCGCCGACCGGATCGAGGCCAACCTCGAGCTGCTCGCGGTTGCCGAGTCCTGGGACAACGGCAAGGCCGTCCGCGAGACGCTGGCCGCCGATCTGCCACTGGCGATCGACCACTTCCGGTACTTCGCCGGCGCGCTGCGGGCCCAGGAGGGCTCGGTGTCGGTGATCGACGACGACACGATCGCCTACCACTTCCACGAGCCGCTCGGCGTGGTCGCGCAGATCATCCCGTGGAACTTCCCGATCCTGATGGCGGTCTGGAAGCTGGCGCCCGCGCTGGCGGCCGGCAACGCCGTCGTACTCAAGCCGGCCGAGCAGACCCCGGCCTCGATCCACGTGCTGCTCGAGCTGATCCACGACCTGCTGCCACCCGGCGTACTCAACGTCGTCAACGGGTTCGGCGTCGAGGCCGGGAAACCGCTTGCCTCGAGCAACAGAGTCGCCAAGGTCGCGTTCACTGGTGAGACCACGACCGGCCGGCTGATCATGCAGTACGCGTCCGAGAACATCATCCCGGTGACGCTCGAGCTCGGCGGCAAGAGCCCGAACGTGTTCTTCGCCGACGTCGCGTCGTCCCGGGACGACTTCTACGACAAGGCGCTCGAGGGCTTCACGATGTTCGCGCTGAACCAGGGCGAGGTCTGCACCTGCCCGTCGCGGGCGCTCATCCAGTCGTCGATCTACGACTCGTTCCTCGGCGACGCGGTGGCCCGGACACAGGCGATCAAGCTCGGCAACCCGCTCGACACCGACACGATGATGGGCGCGCAGGCCAGCAACGACCAGTACGAGAAGATCCTCGCCTACATCGAGATCGGTCGCGCCGAGGGCGCTCGGGTCGTGACCGGTGGAGCTCGCGCGGAACTGGAAGGCGACCTGGCCGGCGGGTACTACATCCAGCCGACGGTCTTCGAGGGCGACAACAAGATGCGGATCTTCCAGGAGGAGATCTTCGGTCCGGTCGTCGCGGTGACGAAGTTCGACGACTACGCCGACGCGATGAAGATCGCCAACGACACGCTGTACGGACTCGGGGCGGGCGTCTGGTCGCGGGACATCAACACGGCGTACCGGGCCGGCCGGGAGATCCAGGCCGGGCGGGTCTGGACGAACAACTACCACGCGTACCCGGCGCACGCGGCGTTCGGCGGGTACAAGAACTCCGGCATCGGCCGGGAGAACCACAAGATGATGCTCGACCACTACCAGCAGACCAAGAACCTGCTGGTCAGCTACAGCCCGTCGAAGCTGGGCTTCTTCTGAGCTCATGGCGGTCGAGAAGGTGTTGCTGACAGACGCGGCGGCGGAGTGGTTGCGCCGCCTCACCGGGATGCACGGTCCGCTGATGTTCCACCAGTCCGGTGGCTGCTGCGACGGCAGCTCGCCGATGTGTTACCCGGACGGGGAATTTCGAACGGGGTCGGCGGACGTGCATCTCGGCGATCTGGTCGTCGACGGGGTAGACGATCCGATCGGCTTCTGGATGTCCGCGAACCAGTACGAGTACTGGAAGCACACCCAACTCACCGTCGACGTGGTGAAAGGCCGAGGCAGCGGCTTCTCGGTTGAAGCTCCCGAGGGCGTCCGCTTCCTGATCCGCTCCCGCCTCTTCACCGACAAAGAGTCCGCAGAACTAGGACTCCTCTGATCGAGTGCCGACCGTCCGGTGGCGTTGCCGGACGGCCGGCACTCTCCTATTTCCCGAGTACGGCGGCGTAGATCGCCGAACTGTCCCGCTCGCTGTTCGCGTCCTTCAGCTGCAGGATCTCGAGCCGCTGGCTGTCGCTCGCGTCCCGCAGCCGTAGGGCGTCGGCGACGTGTGGCCGCTCCACGACATGCAGCCAGAAGGTCAGGTCGATCTTCCAAGCCTGGGTGTGCAGGACCGCGTAGAAGCGTTCGTCGGTGATTGCTGGTGTCGGTCGGCGGTCTTCACGTTCGTCCTGCATGTGGACGCTGCGGAGCTCGACGCGCTGGGCGAGCGTCGTCAGCCCGGCGAGGACAGTCGCGGCCGTCGCGTCCGGTGCGTCGAACATGACGTCGAGGTCGCGGTCGACCATCAGCCCGGAGAGGGCGCTGCCGATCAGCACCGGCTTCCACGGGAACGCTGCGCCGAGGTCCAGGAGTTGGTAGAGCTCCTGAGCCTCGGCCTGCAACGACTGCGCACGCTCGACGAGGGACATTCCTCGACGGTAGGCGTCAGGTTGTTGTGATCACCAAGGGTTTTCCTGGGTGGATCGGGGCGTCGATCTCGTACGGCGTGCCGTCGAGGTGGATTGTGCGGAGGTCGAGGTGGCCGGCTTTGCAGTGGATGGTGAGGGTGGTGCCGTCATGGGTGGCGGTGGCCCAGCCGGTGTTGGTGGTGAAAGGGAATTGCCAGGTGTTGCCGGATCGGGCCAGGGCGAGGGGCGCGAAGGTGATTGTTTTGGTGATGGCGTTGTGGCGGTAGCCCGTGAGGGCTTCGAGGACTGACCAGCCGGCGGCGTTGCGGATGTAGTGGTCGCCGCATTCGATCGGGTTGAACGGGTTGCGGCGGGTTCCGTCGTACCTGGTCCAGAGGCCTTGCAGGATGGACATGCCGTCGTCGGTGAGACCTTCATAGAGGCAGTGGGCGGCGACCTGGTACTCCGAGCCGGTCCAGACCTCGTCGCAGTACCGCGTGGGGATGTCGGGGCGACCGCCGTGCGGCCAGGTGCACATGAGGAGTCCGGTGTCGTCGCCGTCGGCGAAGACGCGGTACGGGTGGTCGAAGTCGCGGAAGCCGGTCCGAAGGTTGTGCCGTACGACGTTGCGCAGCGCCGTACGCACGTGGTCCTCCGGAAGCACGTAACCGAGGTCCAACTGGTGCGCCCACCACTGCCCGATCAGCTGGTCTGCCAAGCAGCCGTCACCCCACTGGAAGTCACGGGTCTCGTCCGGGTCCAGGATCTGCCGGTAGTACTCGCCTGTGAAGAGCAGTTCGTCGTACGCCGTGCTGCCCGTGTCGAACAGGCTGCGGTACTGCTTGGCGTCCTCACCGAGCAGTAGCGCCATCTCCTCCGCCGCACGCAGTGCCGCGAGCCACAGTGTGCCCATGAACGAGTTGACGCCACACAGGTCGATGTCGTGCGTACTGGGTTGGATGCCACGCAGTACGCCGTCCCGCAGCCACTTGCCGTGGATGTGGTCGAGCAATCGGACCACCTGAGGCCAACGCCGACGCAGCCAGTCCAGACCGGCGCCCTGGCGCACCTCACGGTAGGTCTTCAGTACGCTGCCGAGCATCCCGTCCAGTGCGGGCTCTTCGGGCCCACCGATCACTACGTCCCACAGCTGCTTCACGTAGAGCGGTGCGCGTACCCGGTGCGGGATGTACCCCTCCGGTGCCTGCATGACGTCGTACTCCGTGTCACGCATGTTCTGCTCCAGCGACGGGAACAGGCGGGACAGAGTCTGCTCGTAGTTCCACACGTGCGTGCAGTTGAGCGGACACGAGCCGCCGTACCGGCCGCCCCACATCGCGGTGGATGCGCCGAGCACGCCTTCGAACCCCAGTACGTCGCCGTCCGCGGTCTGGAAGACGGTTGGACTCCGTACGTCGGCCGCTAGCGCTGCTAGCCGTGCACCGGCCTCGCCGGGCAGACTGCTCTGCTCGAACGCCTCCGTCCAGGCGGTGGTCAGTGTTTCCAGTTCGGACCAGTGCTCGATGAAGTGGTCGGCTGCGGCGACGGCGTCCGGCGTACGACGGGTGTACGCGTTGCCGAGCCAGAAGCGGCTGTGACCGTACTCCGGGTGCGGGCCGAACTGGTTGAAGTCGACATATCGGTTCGGGAAGTGCCACGCGATCAGGAACCGGATCTGCTTCGTCTCACCCGGCTGCAGGTTGAACGGGACGGCCAACCCACCGTTCCACGTTGTCCCGGGCGCGCTCGAACCGCTCACCGGTGTCACGGGACCGTTGAGAAAGGCAACGAACTCCTCAGGCCGGGCCCACTGCGCACAGACTAGTCCAGGGCCATCGGTGGCGAGCACCAGTTGACCCGCTCCGGGATGGTCGGCAGGCAGTCCACCGTTCTCCATCACCACAGACGTCCAGCCGTCGGCCTTCCGCATACGGTTCGTGTTGCCGCCGTACAGGCTGCAGGACACGCCGTCGACGGGCGTGACGCCGTCCCAGCCGACTGAGTTCTGGAGCGCGCTTGCGAGCTTGCCGTGGACGGCGATGTCACCCGGGTTGTGCAGCGTGAACGTGAACCCGACGACCGGCTGGGAGCTGGCCGCCGCGTCTGACGGCACCAACGGGTTGAACACGTCCAGGCTGATCTCAACCGGCAGCTCCGTCTCGTACTCCACGTGCGCGCGGGGGTACGTCGCGGTCACCTGAGTCGGACCGATTGACGGGATTGCCTCGTGCAGTCGCTTCTCGCCGGCCGGCACCACGTCATCGGTGACCAGCGGGGTGTCGGTGGGTTCCAGCGGCGGACCCTGGAGGAGACGGATCTCGTCGAGCGGCGGCTCGATCTGGGAGAGGCGGATCGCGAAGAAGCTGTCCGGCACATGTCCTTCGTGGTTGCCGATGTTGTGCAGCTGCCACTGCCGCAGCGCGCCGTTGCCGGCCAGCGCGACGGTGCCGGTGCCGAGACCTCCCAGCGGCAGTGCGAAGTGTCGAAGGTTCTCACCGGTGTAGTGCATGTTTCTCCGTCCCATAAGAAGTCCAGGTACCGGCAGAGGCGAACAGAGCCACCGGACCGGGGGCGAGCAGGAGTAGTGAGGCCGCAACCGAGGTCCCGAGGAACAGCGCTACGAAAACGAGTGCGAGTACGCCGAGTGGGACCAGCGGAGCGCGGGCGACCAGGTGGAGCGCGATGAACCAGAGCGTCTTGCCGCGCAGTCCTGAGGTGACGCGCAGGCTGAACGCGAAGCAGGAAGCCAGTAGTAGCAGCACGCTGGCACAGCCGCTAACCGCCAATGGGACAGCGAAGACCGGCCCGGAGTACAGCTGCCAGTTGAACAGTCCAAGCGCGGCCACGACACCAGGCACCACCCCGACCCCCAGACCCGCAAAGGCGTGCTTCCGCAGGTTTTTGAGCAGTACTGCGACACCACCGCGATCCCGCAAGACGACTGCGTCCGTGGTCGCGATGACTGCTCCCCAGACAGGTGAGATGAGGAGCGCGGCGAGTAGGACGCTGAGTGGTGACAGCCCCGGACTGAGCAGGACGACGAGAGCCCCCGCAGTACACACCAGGATGCCGGCGGAGGCGAGGAGCGGCAGCTCGCCCCAAAGCGCACCGAACGCAACAGGAAGCCGATCCCGGACCGCACCAACCGGATCATCCGCGCCGGCAACACCACCCGCGACCCCGGCCCCCTCGCCCCCGGCCCTCCCCAATTTGCCTGGCTGACCAGCCAAATGGGACTCGGCTGGGTGCGGTGGCGACCAGTCGGCCCCTGGCCGGTCGGCTCCGGGGCGATCGGACGCGGGGCTGGGTCGGTGCGTCATGCGCGGAGTCCCGTCGACGCGATGGAGGCGATGAACGAGCGCTGGAAGATCAGGAACAGCACGAGGATCGGCAGCACCACCAGTGTGATCGCGGCGAACAGTACGACGGCCGGACCGCCGCCGACCGCGCCCTGCAGCGACACCAGGCCGACCGGGAGCGTCATCTTCTCCGGCGACGACAGGAAGATGTACGGCCAGAAGAAGTTGTTCCAGGACGCTTCGAAGACGAAGATCCCGAGCGCGGTCAGCCCCGGCCGCGCGAGCGGCAGGATCACCCGGAACAGGATCCAGAAGTGCCCGGCGCCGTCCATGATCGCCGCCTCGTCCAGCTCCCGCGGGATCGACGAGATGTACTGCCGCAGGAAGAAGATCCCGAACACGTTCACCAACGCCGGCAACCAGATCGCCACCGTCGTGTCCACCAGATGCAGCCAGCGCATCATGATGAAGATCGGGACCACGGTCAGCTGCACAGGAACAACTAGCGCTGCTAGCAGAACCGAGAAGATCTGGTCCCGCCCCGGGAACCGCAGCCGGTTGAACGCGTACGCCGCCAGCGCACTGGTCAACAATGCGCCGGCGGTCGTGATCACCGCGATCTGCAGACTGTTCCACGCCATCTGCGCGAACGGGATCAGGTCCGGCACCTGCTGGAAATTCTGCAGCGTCGGCGGTCGCGGAATCCACCGCGGCGGCAACTGGAACGCGTCGATCGGCTCGGACAACGCGTTCACGACCAGCCACACCAGCGGCGCGATCATCACCACCCCGCCGAGCACCAGCACGAGGTCGAGCAGCTTGCCCTTCACTGGTGCACCCACCTCCGGCTCAGGCGGAACTGGAGGCCGGTGACGACCATGATCACCACGAACAGGACGAGCGACAGCGCCGCGGCGTACCCGACCTCGAAGGACTGGAAGCCCTTCTCGTACGTGTACTGCACGATGCTCCGGGTCGCGCCGTCCGGGCCGCCCTGGGTCATGATCACCATCGGGTCGAAGATCTGGAACGCGCCGATGAACGTGATCACCGTGGCGAAGAAGATCGTCGGCGACATCACCGGCAGCGTCACGCTCCAGAACCGCCACCATGCGTTCGCGCCGTCCACCCGCGCCGCCTCGTGGAGCTGCGCCGGCACGGTCTGCAGACCGGCCAGCAGGATGATGAACGTGTACCCGATCGTGTGCCACCAGTCGACCACGATCAGCGTCGGCAACGCGAGCGTCGGCGAGGCCAGCCAGTTCGTCGTTGCCGAGAGGTAGTAGTTCGCCAAGCCGAACGCGGGATCCAGGACGTACTTCCAGATCAGCGCGACCGCCGCCCAGGACACCAGGAACGGAAAGAAATAGGCGGTTCTGACGAAGTACTTCGTTCCGCGCGTCATCGTCCGGTGTACGCCGAGCGCGAGCAGCATCCCGATCCCGATATGAGTCACCACCGACGCGAGAGCGAAGACGAAGGTGTTGATCACGGCGCGGACGGTGGCGCCGTCGGTCACGAGTTGCTTGAAGTTGTCCAGACCCGCGAATTCCGGCGTACTCAGCAAATCCCAGTGGAACAGGCTGAGCGCGAAGGCGGCGACCAACGGCCCCGCGACGAAGACGACGAAGAGCAGGATGGCTGGGCTGATGAACAGGTAGCCGGGGAGCCAGTCCCTCCGCTGCGGTTTCAGACCAATCCCTCCAGCGTGGTCTGGGCCTTGCCGAGCGCGTCGGCCGGTGCGGCGTTGCCCGTCAGCACCTGCTTCCAGCCGTCCTCGATCGCCTTCTGTACGGCGGCGCCCTTGTCCGGCGACGGGATCGGGGTCGCGTAGCTCAGTGCCTGGTACAGGTACTCCGTGCCCTTCGGCGCGTCCTCGAGGAACGACTGGCTGTTCGCGATCGACTTCCGCGCCGGGACGATGGTGCCGCCGAGCTGGGCGAACGTCGACGAGCCTTCCTTCGAGATCAGGAACTTGATGAACGTCCAGGCGTCGTCCTTCTTCTTCGACGCCTTCAGGATCGGGTACCCGTTCCAGCCGACCGGCGAGCCCTGCTGCACCTTCACAGGCCAGGGCACGATGCCCATCTTCGACGTCGCCTTCAGGTTCCGGATGCTGATGATCGGCCAGCGGCCGCCGCCGAACATCGCCAGCTTGCCCTGCGCGGCCGCCGTGAACGCGTCGAACGTGCCGCCGGGCGGCGGCGACAGCTTGTCGGCGACCAGCTTCCGGTTGAATTCAGCGGCCTCGATCACCTTCGGGTCGTCGTACGTCGGCTTCGACCAGTCCTCGGAGAAACTGCTGGTCCCGTTGGTGAGCAGCCACGGCATGATCGCGGCGAAGTACGCCGAGTCGGCGGCGTACCCGAAGGCGCCGGTCTTCGCCTTGATCTGCTCGCACGCCTGCCGGAAGTCGTCCCACGTCCACTTCGCCGTCGGCTCCGGTACGCCGGCCTTCGCGAACAGGTCCTTCGAGTACCACATGCACATCGTGTTGAACTCGCCCGGCAGGTAGTAGGTCTTGCCGTCGGTGGAGGCATACTTCTTGTCCCACTCGATCAGGTTCGGGTCCATGTCGCCGTAGTACTCGTCGATCGTCGCCTTGTCCTTGGCGATGTAGTCGTCGAGCGGTGCGAGCAGGCCCTTGGACGCGAACAGCCGCTGGCCCTCGGTGGCGATCTGGATGACGTCGGGCACCTGGCCGCCGGCGATCCGGGTGGAGAGTTTGTTGAAGAAGTCGCCCCAGTTCGACAGCGGGATGCCCTCGGCCTTGAGCTTGATCTCCGGGTGCTGCTCGGTGAACTTCGCGAACAGCTTGTTCCAGGTCGCCTGCTGCTCGGCCGTTCCCATATAGACGAACGACAGCTCCTTGGTGGACGCGCCGCCCCCACTGCCGCCGCCTCCGCAGGCGGCCAGCGATGCGGCGAGCACCGTACCTCCGCTCGCCTGCAAGAAACGTCTCCTACTGAGCACGGGCTGATCCATGACGGAGCCTCCAGGCAGGGAAATCGATTTCTCAGGGATCCCGGCAGCATAGTCCTGGGGGCTGAAACCGTGTCAAGGGTCGGTGCTCCGGAAACTCAGGGGGAAACCTTCATCGGCTCGCGCACCCCTCGTGACACTGCGATCACGCGCAAATTCTGGTCCAGTCGGGGCGGTTGTCACGGAGTCACCCATGACATTTGTCAGCGGTCCGATCGCTGGCTTCCGGTGCTCCGGCGGACGCACGATGCGATCACCCCCAAATCAAGCCGGCCTCCGCCCACCGGCCGAACGGGACCCACACGCGGAGGCCTGCGCTACCTCGAGGAGTCCAGTTGAGGCAACGGATTCTCGTGTCCGCCCTGGGTGTCGGCGCATTGGCCGTCGCAGGACTGACCGCCCAAGCACTGACGGCGTCGGGCGCCACCGCGGCCCCGTCTCCCTACACCGTCGGCAAACACGCCGCCCGCGTCTGTTCGGACGCGAAGGCCAAGCACACCGCGAGCTGCAATGCGGTGAAACTGGTGAGCCCGGACGGCCGAACGCCGGCCGCCACCGCACCGCCGGCCACCGGCCTGACCCCGACCGGCCTGCGCGACGCCTACAAGCTGAACGGTCTGAGCGCCGGCGGCCGGACGGTCGCGATCGTCGACGCCTACGGCTACCCGAACCTGGAGCGCGACCTCGGTGTCTACCGCTCGCAGTTCGGCCTGTCGGCGTGTACGACGGCCAACGGCTGCCTGAAGGTCATCAACCAGAGCGGCGGCACGACACTGCCGCGATTCAACGTCGGTTGGGCCGGCGAGCAGGCGCTCGACGTCGACGCGGTGTCGGCGGCTGCGCCGGACGCGAAGATCGTCGTCGTCCAGGCGAACTCGGCGAGCTTCGCCGACCTCGGCGCCGCGGTCGTGACGGCGTCCAAGCAGCCGGGAGTCGTTGCCATCTCCAACAGCTACGGCGGTGGCGACGCGTCCGACGCGACGTACGGCAGCTACTACAACCACCCGGGTATCGCGGTCACCGCTTCCACCGGTGACGACGGCTACCAGGGCGGCAGCTACCCGGCATCCTCGTCGTACACGACTGCTGTCGGCGGTACGTCGTTGGTTGCCGCTAGCAACACTCGGGGCTGGAGCGAGTCCGTGTGGAGCGGTGCCGGCTCGGGCTGCTCGACGTACAACACGGCTCTGAGTGGCGCGTCGTCGTTCGACACCGGCTGCTCGAAGCGCGCGATGGCCGACGTGTCCGCGGCGGCCGATCCGTCCAAGGGCGGTATGGCGATCTACTACCCGACGACCAAGACAGCGTCGACCTGGGCGCAGTTCGGCGGTACGAGTGAGGCCGCGCCGATCATCGCGGCGGTCTACGCGCTGTCCGGCAACACGGCCGGGTACGCGAACGCGTTGCCGTACGCCCATCCGGGCTCGCTGTTCGACGTGACGAGCGGCAGCAACGGCACGTGCCCGACAACCCAGTGGTGCAACGCCCGCGCCGGCTGGGACGGTCCGACGGGCCTCGGTACGCCGAACGGCGCCGGAGCCTTCTGATTCGACACTAGGAGCGATCGGGCGGTGGCTACGTGCAACCGCCCGATCGCTCCTAGTACTGTTCCGGACACGAAGGAGAACCCTCGACTCCGCGGTATTCCGGAGAATTTTCTTCCCCGGAGACCCCCTCAGGCTTAAGGTCGGCCCCCGGGGACGGGTCGTGGAGGGCGACCCGCGAACACGAACTTGATGGAGATTTGCTGTGACAACATCACGCAGAGGGCGGGGGCTCTTAGCAGTCTCAGCCGTCTCCGCGGCCGCCACTGTGCTGGCCATGACGGCCGGCGGTGGCGCGGACGCTGCCCAGAACTCCGGTGCCGAGGGCAAGAAGCCCGCGCAGGCCGAACAGAGTGCAGCCAAGGACCGCAAGGGCAACTTCGACGCCCGGACGCCGAACGCCCGCACCACCTACGCCCGCTCCGCGAAGGTCGAGGGCAAGGAGACGGCCGCCGCGAAGAAGTTCCGCGACTCGCTCGGCGCCCAGGGCGTCGTCTCGGTCGACCCGAACACCGGTACGCCGGCCCAGGTGACCAAGCTGAACGGCTTCCTCACCGGCAAGAGCGCGAAGAAGGCCACGGACGTTGCCCTCGGCTACGTGCAGGCGCACCCTGAGATCTTCAAGCTGTCCGACGCCGACCTCGGCACGCTGAAGCTGCGTAAGGACTACGTCGACGATCTCGGCACCCATCACGTGTTCTGGTCGCAGGTCGTCGACGGCGTCGAGGTGTTCGGCAACGGTCTGAAGGCCAACGTCACCAAGAACGGCCAGCTGATCTCGGTGATGGGCTCGCCGGTCTCCGGCCTTACCTCCGCCGCGCAGAGCCGGTCCGCCGTCGCAGCGTCGAAGGTCACCGCCGCGGGCGCCCGCAGCGCCGCGATCCAGGACGCCGGCGGTACGACGAAGTCCGCGACCGCGACCACGTCCGGCGTGAGCACCAAGTGGAGCAACGGCGACACCGCCAAGCAGGTGTGGTTCCACACCGCCGACGGGCTCCGCAAGGGCTGGCTGACCTACACCAACTCCGGCGGCACCAAGATCTACAGCCACGTCGTCGACGCCCAGACCGGTGCCACGCTGTACCGCAAGGACCTGGTCAGCGAGGGCAACGGCGACGCGTTGGTGCAGGACAACTACCCGGGTGCCGCGAAGGGCGGCACGCAGCGGGTCGAGAACCTGATCTACAACAACTGGCTGCCGAAGAACGCCAAGACCCTCCTGGAAGGTACGTCGGTCGCCGCCTTCGCGGACGTCAACGACGACAACCAGCCGAACGCCGGTGAGACGGTCAAGGTGCCCGGCACCAAGACCGGCGCCGAGTACAAGCTGACCACCTTCCCGAACGCGTCGTCGTTCTGCTCGACCTCGTTCATCTGCACCTGGGACCCGGCGAAGCCCGACTCCTGGAAGACCAACCTGAACCAGGACGTCACCAACGCGTTCTACCTGGCCAGCAACTTCCACGACTGGCTGGCGAAGGCGCCGATCAGCTTCACCCCGGCGGCCGGCTCGTTCGACACCGCGGGCGGCGACCCGGTGCACCTGAACGCCCTCGACGGCGCGGCCACCGGTGCGAACGGCGGGCCCGACGCCAACCACGACGACAACGCGAACATGTCGACACCGCCGGACGGCACCTCGCCGACCATGCAGATGTACCTGTGGCACTCGCCGGGCAAGTCCGACGAGCAGGAGCCGTGGGTCCCGGCGAGCGGTGCCAACGACGCCAGCATCCTGTACCACGAGTACACGCACGGTCTGTCGAACCGCCTGGTCGTCGACGCCACCGGCAACTCGACGCTGAACAGCATCCAGGCCGGCTCGATGGGCGAGGCGTGGAGCGACTTCTACGCGATGGACTACCTGGTCTCGCACGGCCTGGAGAAGGACACCACCGCTGCTGGTGAGGTCCTCGAGGGCAAGTACGTCGCGCACGGCGACCTGTTCCGCACCCAGGCGATCGACTGCCGCGTGAAGGCCGTGAGCCCGAACTGTGTCAAGGCGAACGGTGCCAAGGGCGGCTACACGTACGGCGACTTCCCGACCATCGGTTCCCGCGGGCCGGAGGTGCACTCGTCCGGCGAGGTGTGGGCCCAGACTCTCTGGGACCTGCGCGAGCGGTTCGGTCGCGCCTACGCGATGAGCATCATCACCCGCGCGATGGAGCTGTCGCCGGCCGACCCGACGATGCTCGACATGCGCAACGCGGTCGTCCAGGCCGACCTGGTCGCCAGCGGCGGCAAGAACGCCGACATCATCTGGACCGTGTTCGCCAACCGCGGCATGGGCTGGTACGCCGGTGTCGTCGACGGCGGTGACGCCTACCCGGCCGAGGACTTCCACAAGCCGCCGACAGGTGCGACCACCTCGCTCACCGGCACCGTCAAGGACAAGGACACCGGTGCTCCGGTGGCCGGCGCGCTCGTCTATGTCGGCGGTCACTCGTCGGGCTACGCCGGTGACTACGCCGGCTCGACCGACGCGACCGGCAAGTACACGATCACCGGCGTTGCCCCGGGCACCTACCCGAAGGTTGTCGTGTCCGCTCCGGGCTACGAGCTGCTCGTCCAGCCCGTCAAGGTCAGCGCCGGCGCTCAGGCGAACTTCGTACCGCGCCGTAACTGGGCCGCCTCCTCCGGTGGCGGAACGGTCGCCGGCTTCAACGGTCCGGACTACAGCGACTTCGGTTGCGGTCCGGGCGGTGCGATCGACAACGCCCAGGGCACCGGTTGGGGCAGCACCACCGGCGACGACAACGGCACGCCGACGGGCACGATGGTCCCGAAGCACGTCGACATCAAGCTGCCGGCGAAGGTGAACATCAGCTCCTTCAACGTCGACCCGTCAGCCACCTGTGGTGACTCGGGCACGGCGTCGACCGGGCAGTACCGGATCGAGACCTCGGCCGACGGCTCCACCTGGGCGACCGCTCAGGAGGGCACCTTCACCACCGCCAACCAGGGCAAGTACAACCTGCTCACCCCGAGCGGCAACGCGACCGGCGTCCAGTACGTCCGCTTCTGGATGCTCAGCCCGCAGGTCCCGGACTTCGCCACCACCTGCCCCGGCAGCACCACCAGCGGTTGCAGCTTCACCGACCTGACCGAACTCCAGGTCTTCGGCACCAAGTAAACACACCACCCCGAGAAGGCCGGCCGAGCAACAACTCGACCGGCCTTCCGGCATTCCACCCCCAAACCACCACCCCACCCGCGCCACCACCCCACCCGCGCCACCGCCCACTCGCGCGTCCTACCCACCGACCCACCCGCGCCGCCCACGGCGTGATTCACGCGAGCGGATATCCGGCTCTTGTGACTGATGTGTGGGTGGTCGACGGGTCCAGGGCGGCGCCAGACAGCCTGTCGGCAGGTCCACCGGTGGCGGGTTATGTCCACCGCTCGCCTCCTACTTCCCGCCTTCGGACACAGAACCCGCCAGCCGGCAAACACAACACCCACATCTCCGGCACGACCGTCGAGAGCGGGGACACAAAGTTGCAGATAGCGACGATTTCTTTCCCTGCCACGACAGCTCACACCGCCCGCCGTGTGGCCTCACGCGGAGTCGTGGCGTTTGGTTGCCCCTGGAAACCGCGAGTCGTGGATCGAGGCTGCATTTGACCGCCGGACGGCTCGTCGCGCCGCGCGGTCCCGGGGCGGATTGTGAATGTGAGTGCTCCGACCGGGCGGGTTGCGATGCCGTTGCTCGGGGCGTTGTCGGCGAGCAAGGCGAGGCTGGAGGCGATGTCGAACGCGCTCCGGCTGGAACTGGCGGCGTGGAAGATCCCGGTCGTGGTGATCGAACCTGGAACCACCGAAACCGAGATCTTCGCGCGCGCCGGCGCCGCCGCGGATGCCGCGATGCAGCACGCCGATCAGGAGCGAATCGGCTTGTATCAGGCGCATCTGGCCGCCTACGAGAAGGCGATGGACCGCTTCAAGCCCGGTCCGGTGGACAAGGTCGCCGAGGTCATCGTCCGCGCGGTCGAAGCACGCCGCCCCAAGCGCCGGTACGCCGTCGCCGAGGCCCGTACCCTCGGCGCAATCCTCCCGAAACTCCCAGCGGGGTTGAGGGATCGCGTGCTCGCCGGTGCTGTGGGACTGAACGGCATCAAACCCTGAGCACTGGTCGCCGAAACGATTTCCCGGTCATTCGTCGAGGGCCGCGGACTCTAGCTCGAGGCGGATGACGCACCTGCCCAGGGCCGCACCCAGTGCGGCAAGTTCGGCGGCGGTCGGCTCGTGCCCCTTCGGACTGCGGATCCCCATCCGCTGGGCCGAGCCACCGCTGTCCAGCGACTTGCGGACGGCCGCACCCATCTCCTCCGGGGTGAGGCGCACGAGGGTGCCGTGGGTGTGGTGCGCCCGGCCGCGGTAGGTCACGGTTACGGGCGTCCGGGTCGCGAAATTGTGCCGCCACTGCCCCTTGGTGAAGGCCATGAAGACTCCGTCCACGCGGTTCATGTTGACGGGGACCCGGATGGTGCGGCCCGAGCGCCGGCCGTGGAACTCCAACAGCATGACGCCGTCCATTCGCCTGCCGAGCGGTGAGGCGAGCAGCGGCCGCATCACGTGGTTCATCGTCCGCAGCACCCAGCGTGGGGGCGGTGGTACGAGGCGGACACCGGCCGCAGATTCGGTTGCCATGACTCCTCCTCGAGTCGGTAGGTGTGGTCAGATCGCCACGGCCTCGAGCACCCGCATGGTGCCCGCGGTCTCGATGACGGCGGTGGTGCGGAACCCGGCGTCGCCGAGGAGTACGCCGAGTTGCGCCGGTGTACGCTCGCGGCCCCCGGTAAGCGCCAGCATGATCACGTCGAGCGTGGCCGCGCGCGGGTCGTCGACGTCATCGTCGCGGATGCCCTCGACGATCAGCACGGTCGCGCCGGGCGAGGCCGCACTGCGGATCGCGCGCAGGATCGCGGTCGCCTCGGCGTCGTCCCAGTCGTGGATGATTTCCATCAGCACGTAGCAGTCGGCACGCGGCAAGGGGTCCACGAAGAAGTCGCCGCGGTGGTAGCTGAGGCCGGGGCCGGGCTCCGGCAACGAGTCCACCACTCCGGGCAGCTCGAACAGGATGCCCCGCGTACCCGGAGCCGCCTCGAGGACGGCCCGTAGCAGGTGACCGCGTCCGCCCGCGATGTCCGCGACCGTGGCGAACGGCTGGAAGTCGTAGGCGGACAGTACGGCGCCGATATCGGCCTGCGCCTTCGCCTCCATGGCCCGGTTGAAGGTCTCGGCCGCTTCCGGATGGGACCGCAGGTAGGTCCACAGGCCGCCCGGGGAGACGCTCTCGATCGCCGGCGCGCCGGTCGCGAGCGTGTGAGTGAGCCGGGCGAAGGTCTCGTCGAAGACCGGCAGGCCCATCATCTGCGCGAAGGCGCGCATCGACCTGGGGTGGTCCGAGCGGAGCAGCGCGGAGGTGTCGTTGTGGCTGTACGTCGACCCGCGGCGCGTGAAGACTCCGTGGCTGACCAGCAGCCTGAGCACGCGGTCGAGGGAGTCGGGGTCCACCGCGCAACGCTCGGCCAGCGCGGCGACGTCGGACTCGTCGTCGACCTGGTCGGCCACCCCGAGCTGGGCGACCACGTGCAGGCAATGCGCCGGAACGGCGGCGTTGGTCAGAGACCAGACGGTCTCGTGGGCGAGCGTGGCAGCGGAAGCGGTGTCGGTGGTCATGACCGCACCGTAGGAGCGCCTTCCCGTCCGTGGGATCCGTGGATCCACTCAGGCGTGGTACTCAACCCGATGCGCAGCCCAGGCGGCCACCTGCGCACGGTTGGCCAGCCCCAGCTTGGCCAGTACGCTCCGCACGTGCTGCTCGACGGTGCGCTCCGAAAGCACCAGGCGCGCCGCGATCTCGCGGTTGGTGAGCCCTTGCGCCACCAGCCGTGCCACCTCCGTCTCCCGCGGCGACAGTGCGACCACGCCGGCGAGCCGGTCCACCTCGGTCTGGACCGCCGCGGCCGTCGCGACGTACGGCGTCATGCCGAGCCGGCGCGCTGCCGGAGCCGCCTCACCGAGGAGGACACATGCCCGGGCCAGGTCGCCGTGGTCACGCCGGTCGGCCAGCGCGGCGGCGAGGCGGATCTGGGCCTCCACCCGGAAGCCCGCGGCGCCGGCGCGCGCACAGTGGACATCGGCCTGCTCGAGGTCGGCCACGGCCTCGTTCAGGAGCCCGAGCCGGTGTGCGGCCACGCCGAGCCACAGCTCGACCGGCCCGAAATAGCAGACCTGGGCGATGCCGCTCACGACATGGTGGCCGCGATGGGCGGCGAGACGATCGCGCAGGTAGGACAGGTCCCCGACGTCGTCGAGGACGTCCGACACCGCGATACCGAAAGCATCGACGAGCAGCACCACGTGCGGCGGCGGACGCCAGGACTCGACCGGACCGAACGCGCGGTACAGCCGCTCTGCCTCCTCGAGCTCGCCGGCCGTCGCGTGGGCGTGCGCTGCGGCCACGTGAGCGATCAGCCCGAAGCCGCGCAGGACCTCCGGGTCGCCCGATATCATCGCGCTGGCGTCCATCGACCGCCGGTCCGGCCCGACGTGGCGGCCGACCACGGGCAGCAGGGCCGATCTGAGCACGAGGGTGGACGCCAGGCCCCGCGCCTCCATGAGCTCGTATGCCATGTCCTCGAGCCGCACCGCGTCGGCGTACCGGCCCTGCGCCTGCGCCAGCACCGCACGGCATTTCACTACGTCGAAGCGGGCGGTGAGCCAGCCGAGCGACGAGGCGCACCGGGCCAGGGCGTCGACCTCGTCGGCCACCCGCTGGAGGTCGCCGCGCTCGCTCGAGGCATCGATCTGCCACAGGTGAGCCGCCAGCTCGGTGGGCGCATCGCCATCCCGCGCGGCCAGCTCGAGCATCCGCGCGGCCAGGAGCTCCCGCTCAGCCAGTCCGCCGGGGCCGGCGCAGACGATCCGGCGGGCCGCCATCGCCGCGCCCAGCGCCACGGGGTCGTCGCAGGCCGTCGCGATGGCGAGCGCCTCATCGCTCTCGGGGGCGACCGTCTCAAGGTCGCTGCCGAACATGTGGGTGTCCACCACCCGGGCGAGAAGTCGCGCCCGCAGCGACGTGGGCTCCGGGCCGAGCGCCGCCAGGGCCTCCTTGCACAGCCTCCGGGTCACGACCTCGAAGCCCGGCGCGCTCGCGGTCACCTCCATCACGAGTGCCGCCTCGGCGAGGAGGTCTGCCCGCTCGAGCTCGCGGGCGACGTCCGCGGCGTCCAGGCAGGCCCGGAGCCGGCCGGCGAGGTTCCCCGCCAGGTGGTCGGCGCGGCCGACCAGCAGCAGCAGCCGAACCCGGTCGACGGGGGCCAGCTCGGCCTCCCCCAGCACTAGTGCACGACGCAGCAGCAGCGCCGCGTCCTCGAAGGCCAGCTGGCCCATCGCCCGCACGGCGGCGCGCTCGAGCCAACCCGCAGCGACCAGGCGATCGTCCCCGACGATCGCCGCCTCGGCGCGGTGGTGGGCGATGTCGAAGACGTGGGCGCCAGGGGACGCGCCCACGCGCGCTTCCAGTGCTTCGGCCGCAGCCCGGTGGAGCGCGCCGCGCATCGGCACCGGTAGCGCGTCGAGTACGGCGTCGCGCACGATCGCGTGGGCGAAGCACCACCGGCCGGCGGCGTCCGCAGGCTGGAGCAGCGCGGCGTCCTGTGCCTCACCGAGCAGCCGCACAACCTCCGTCGGATCGGCGTCGGCGAGCCTGGCGAGTTCCGGGACCGACACCTCCTCGCCCAGGACGGCCGCCGCCCGGACCACGTCCGCGGCGGCGGGTGCCAGGCTGCGCAGGCGCTCGGCGATCGCCGCACGCAACGCGGCGGTCACCGGCACCCGACCCGGATCCGGTCCGGCTGCGAGCGCGCGGCCGACCTCCCCTACGAAGAACGGGTTGCCGCCGGTCGAGGCCCGGACCCGCTCGACCAGGGCGTCGTCGACGGCGCGTCCGGTGAGCTCGAGGAGGCGCCGACGTACCGCCGTACCGTCCAGCCCGCCGAGAGCCAGATCGGTGGCGACCGGCTCGCTCAGCAGGGTGCCGAGGACGTCGATCTCCGGGCCTCCTGACTGTCGGCGCGCATTGACTACCAGCAGCAGCCGCTCGTCCTGCAGCGCCTTCGCCACGTGCTGGAGCAGTCGAAGGCTGGCCTCGTCGGCCCAGTGCATGTCATCGAGCACCAGCAGCAGGGACGACCGCCGGGCCACCTCCCGTACCAGCCGCGCGACGCCGTCGAAGAGCCGGAACCGGTCCTCGGGAGTCGTCCCCAGCTGGGGACCGCCGGTGTCGCGCAGACCCGACAGCTGGGCCTCCAGGCCGCGTTCCCGGGCCAGATCGTCCAGCCCGACGACCTCGTCCACTCCGCGCAGTGCCTGCCACCAGCACCAGTACGGCGGAGACCCGGAGGCCTCCACTGCAGCACCGAAGCCGGTGAGGAACCCCTCCCCGCGGGCGCGCACCACCAGCTCCCGGGCCAGCCGGGTTTTGCCGACGCCGGGCTCGCCCCGACAGACGACGAGTTGTGGCCGGCCCGTCCCAGCGGCGTCGAGGCAGGCTGACAGGGTGGCGAGCTCTCGGTCCCTCCCGACGAGGCCGTCTGTCATGTTCACCCCCCCGGCGGTCCACCAGTTGCGTCCAGTGCACCACAAGAGGCTGGGGGCCGCGAGGATCGAGGAATTGGCCGACGTCCGGATCATGGACAAGGGGCAGTAAGTGCAGTGGATTAGTCTAGTTTCGACCGCGTGGAACCTGTCGCGCATCGGTGGCTGTCCCGCTCAGTTAGGCGGGGCGGCGACCGAGCCGCGTTCGATCAGGGTCGGTGTGAGTGTGGTCCGGCGGACTCGGCGGTTGGTGTCGACGGCGGACGTCACGCGGGAGACGACGTGGCTGACCAGGTCGTCGAGGGGCCAGTGGAAGGTCGACAGTGGCGGCGTGAGCAGCTGGGACATCGGCTGGTCGTCGTACCCGAGCAGCGACAGGTCTTCCGGGATGCGCAGGCCGAGTTCGCGGCTGGCGGCGTACACCCCGAAGGCCATCGAGTCGGCGAGCGCGAGGATGCCGGTCGGGCGCGTGCTGCCGGAGAGCAGCGTGCGGGCGACAGCGGTCGCGCCGGCCAGGTCGTGCGGGCATTGCAGCAGGCGGATCTTCAGGCCGAGGTCGGCCGCCACGCGCTGAGCGATCTCCTCGGCGGGGCGCTCGAGGCGGCGGGTCGGACTCAGTACGCCGATGTTGCGGTGGCCGGCGTCCGACAGGCGGCGCAGTGCCGTACTCACGCCGGTCTCGTTGTCGAGGATCACCTCGGACTTCGCCTTCGCGCCGGGAAGCGCGTCGCCGATCGCGATCACCGGCGCCTGCTGGGCGATCGCGGCCCAGGCCTTCGCGGAGGGGTCGATCGGGATCACCACGATCGCGTCGGCGCGGTGGTCGACCAGGTGCTGGGCGAGCTCGAGCTGGCGGTCGGCGTCGCCGGCCGAGTCGATGATCCAGGCGTTCCGGTCCGGGGCCAAGAGCTCGCGGCCGAGTGCGGCGGCGACGCGTTGCTGCCAGAGATCCTCGAGCGAAGCGCACAGTACGCCGATGGATCCGCTGCGGCCGGAGGCGAGCGCGCGGGCGACCGGATCGGCCTGGTAGCCGAGGCGGTCGGCGGCGTCCTGGACCCGTTGCCGGGTCTCGGGTGTGCCGTGCAGACCGCGCAGCGCGTACGACACGGCGGCCATCGAGAGCCCGGTCTCGGCGGCGATGTCCTTGAGGGTCGGCCTCCGGCTGGTTCCCGGCATGCTCAAGACCCTAGCCGCCGCCGTGGACAGAAACTTGACAGACCGGGCATTGAAGCGCTTCACTCTAATCATCCTGAAGCGCTTCAATCTGATCAAACAGGCGAGGGGAGGGGCCGATGATCGACGTCCACCAGCATCTCTGGCCGGAAGCTTTCGTCGACCGGCTCCGGGCCCGCCGCGAGCCGCCGTACCTCGACGGCTGGACGCTGCACACCACCTGCGAAGCGCCGTACGACGTGGATCCCGCGGCACACGAGCTCGGTAAGCGGGTCGCCTTGGAGCAGGACTCCGGTACGACGCTGGCCGCGGTGTCGCTGTCGAGTCCGCTCGGTGTCGAGGAACTCGGGGATGCGGAGCTGCTCGCCGCCTGGCATGACGGCGCCGCGGAGTTCCCGAAGCCGTTCCGGGCATGGGCTTCCGTCGATCTGCTCGAGCCTGATGTTGCTGGGCTGGAATCCCTTCTGAACAAGGGGTTTCTTGGACTGCAGCTGCCGGCCCACGTCCTCGATACGCCGAAAGGTTGGGAGGCGCAGGCGGAGTTGCTGCGCGTCGCCGAGCGGGCGGGCAGGCCGATCCTGGTGCACCCCGGTACGGCGCGACCGACCGAGGCGCCGGGGTGGTGGGCGCCGGTTGTCGACTACACGACACAGTTGCAGGCGGCCTGGTGGGCGTGGCATGCCTTCGGCGGGCGACGCTCGTACCCCGATCTCCGCTTGTGCTTCGTTGCCGCTGCCGGTCTTGCGCCTGTGCACCACGAGCGGCTGGCCGCGCGCGGCGGCCGGCTCGGCACGATCGACCCGAACCTGTACGTCGACACGTCGAGCTACGGCCCACAAGGGATCGACGCGGTCGCTCGGGTCCTCGGCATCGACCAGGTCGTGCACGGCACCGACCGGCCGTACGCCGACACGGTCGAACTTCGCCAAGGCGACGCCGCGACCGCGGTGATCCGCCACGACAATCCTTACCGGCTGCTGTTCGGCTCCGGTACATCTACTCCTGAGAGGGGAGTGCAGTGACTGCTCAGCCAATCGACGTACCCAACGTCCCGGCGCGCCAGGCCAGCCGGCTCGTGGAGCTCAACAACTGTCTGTCGCTCGACGACCTTCCAGGACGTGATCTCACCCCTGACGAGCTGGCCGAGCTGGCCGGCGGCCTCGCGGCGCAGCCACACCTGTGGGAGGACAAGGTCGCCTACAGCGACGACGAACGCGTCTTCGCCTCGCTGCACCGCGACGCCAACGTCGACGTCTGGCTGATCTGCTGGACCCCGGTCAACGACACCGGCTGGCACGACCACGACGTCTCGTCAGGCGCCGTCGCGGTCGCCCGCGGAAAGCTCGTCGAGCACAACTTGGCCATCGGCGTCGAGTCGGTCGAGACCGAGATCGAGGCCGGCGACGTGTACGGCTTCGGCCCGGACCACATCCACCGCGTCGTCGGCCTGGACAAGGGCAGCGTCACCATCCACGCCTACAGCCCGCCCCTGTGGCGCATGGGCCAGTACTCGGTCAAGGACGGCGTACTCCGCCGGGTCTCCGTCTCGTACGCCGACGAACTCCGCCCGCTCGACTGAGTCCGAGGGGAGCGGGGAGTTCTACCGACCGTTCCAGGTGGGTAGCGTTCCCCGGTCCCCAATCGGCATGCATCGTTGTCTGACTAAGGTCAGGGGATGAGTGAGGTGGATCGGTCGTTGGTGCGGGTTGGTGTGGTGGATCCGCGGGTGGCGGTGGCGCAGTACTGCTTGGAGTCGTACTTCGCTGAGCTCGGTGAGCGCTTCGAGGCCGGCTTCGACAGGTCTCGCAGCATCTCCGCAGACAATGCCGAGTTGACCCCGCCCGCCGGGTTGTTGCTCGTAGCAACACTCCACTCGGAGCCGGTCGGGTGTGGTGCACTTAAGTTTCACGGGAACGAGCCTGCCGAGATCAAGCGAATGTGGGTGGCTCCCGATGCCCGCGGTCTCGGGTTGGGGCGCCGCCTCCTCGCCGAACTGGAACGCGAGGCGATTGCCCACGGTGCTCCCGCCGTACGGCTGGAAACCAATCGCAGCCTGACCGAGGCGATCGCCCTCTATCGCTCAGCGGGCTACGAGGAGGTCCCAGCCTTCAATGCCGAGCCCTACGCCGACCACTGGTTCGAGAAGCAGCTCTGACTACGGTTTGCGGGGCGGTTCGATGGCCACTCGGGCGGAAAGTGGTTATGGAACGAGGGGTGCCGCAGTGGTTAGCGTCGGCGTATGAGGATCCGCGTGGTTGATGCGTTCGCTGACCGAGCCTTCGCCGGGAATCCGGCGGGCGTGTGTGTGCTCGAGGCCGGGGACTGGCCGGACGAGGGCTGGATGCGAGCGGTGGCAGCCGAGATGAAGCACGCGGAGACCGCGTTCGTCCGGCCGTCGGCGGGAGCCCAGGCAGAGTGGGACCTGCGGTGGTTCACGCCGACGAAGGAAGTGGTGCTCTGCGGGCACGCGACGCTGGCGACTGCCCATGTGCTGGCGGCGGACGGGAAGGTGTCCGGGAAGGCCTCGTTCGCGACGCTGAGTGGGGTGTTGGTGGCGGACGTTGCGGACGACGGGATCACGCTGGACTTTCCGGTCAACCGGCCGATTGAGGTGCCGACGCCCGACGGCCTCGGCGCCGCGCTGGGGGTGGAGCCGGCGGAGGTCTACGTCACCGGCGAGCTCCGTGACCTGCTGGTCGTCGTCCGCGACGAGGCGGCGGTGCTCGCGGTGGCGCCGGACTACGACGCGATCGCCGCGATCACGCAGCGGGAGAGCCTTCGCGGCGTGATCGTGACGGCGCAGGGTTCGGCGTACGACTTCGTCTCGCGGTTCTTCGCGCCCGCGAGCGGGATCCCGGAGGATCCGGTGACGGGGAGCGCGCACACGAGCCTGGCGCCGTACTGGGCCGAGCGCCTCGGGCGGGACGAGTTGGTGGGCTACCAGGCGTCCGCCCGAGGCGGTGTCGTCCAGGTCGTGCAGGCCGGCGACCGCGTCTACCTGAAGGGCCAAGCGGTCACGGTGCTGGACGGTGAACTACTCGTCTAGGCCCAGGCCTCGGTATAGATGGCCTCGCCGTTCGGGGCGACGAGTTCGGTGACGACGTCGTCGGCCTCCGCGTCGAGCGGCTCGAAGGGCGGCTCGGGTACGACGTACGCGCGGGCGCCGGCCACCATCTCGATACCGGGCAGCTCGAACCAGGCCTCGCCGACCTCACGGCTGATCTCGTAGATCGCCTGCTCGGCGGAGTCGACCGGCTCGCGGTCGCCGGACTCGTCCAGTTCGGCCGGGTGCCGTTCCTGCGCGGCGCGTCCGGCCTCGAGCAGCGCGTCCAGGTCGAACACGCGCAGGTCGAACCGCGACACCACGCTGATCACCTGGTCCTGCTCGGCGTCTTCGTCCTCCTCGTCGTCGGCCGCGTCGTCCAGCAGCAACGGCGACGTACCGGTGTGCTCGAAGACCGCGTCGTTCCAGTCCTCGACCACACCTTCGAGCGCGGCGTTGTGCTCGAACAGCGTCGTGTGATCCTCGTCGCCCGTCATCGCGAGCAGGGCGTCGGTGTGCGCCTGGAGCCGTTCGGCGAGCTTGCGGCTCGCGTCGGCGAGGGCGGTCCGGGTCTCCGCGGAGAAGAACTGCTCGGCGGGGGCGGGGGTGTCCAGTTCAGTCACGTGCGTGTTCTTCCCTCATCTGTTGGTGGGAATGCCAGGCGTAAGTATGTGAGAAGCCTGTGAGAGCTGTGTCGGCGGGTGTGAGAGGCCTGCGAGAACCCTCCTGACCGGGCATCCAACGGTGTGCAGTGAAGGCATGAACGCGGAGAACATCGCCGGCCTGGTAGTGGCCGCTGCTCTGGTCCTCTATTTGATCGCCGCCCTGGTCTTTCCCGAGAGGTTCTGATGTCCGACACCGCAGCCGGCCTGTTGCAGGTCGGCCTTCTCCTCGCGTGCCTGGCGGCCGTCTACCGTCCGTTCGGCGGGTACATGGCCAGGGTCTACACGTCCGACAAGGACCTGCGGATCGAGCGCGCGACGTACAAGCTGTTCGGCGTCGACTCGAAGGTCGATCAGACCTGGGCAGTCTATGCCCGTTCGCTGATCGCGTTCTCCGCGCTCAGTGTCGTTCTGCTGTACCTGCTCCAGCGGCTGCAGCACTGGCTGCCGCTCTCGCTCGGCCTGCCGAACGTCGAGTCCGGGCTGGCCTTCAACACTGCCGCGTCGTTCGTGTCGAACACGAACTGGCAGAGTTACGTGCCCGAGGCGGTCATGGGCCACCTGGTCCAGTTCGCCGGTCTCGCGGTGCAGAACTTCCTGTCCGCGGCCGTTGGCATCGTGGTCGCGATCGCCCTGATCCGTGGCTTCTCCCGGTCGAGGACGGACCGGCTCGGCAACTTCTGGGTCGACCTGACCCGGACCGTACTGCGGGTGCTGCTGCCGATCGCCGTGATCGGGACCGTGGCGCTGGTCGCGATGGGCGTCGTACAGAACTTCTCCGGCGGTCACGAGGTCACCTCGGTGGTCGGCCAGACGCAGACCCTCCCGGGCGGCACCGTCGCCAGCCAGGAGGTCATCAAGGAGCTCGGCACGAACGGCGGCGGCTACTACAACGCCAACTCCGCGCACCCGTTCGAGAACCCGAACCCGCTGTCCAACCTGTTCGAGATCTTCCTGCTGCTGGTCATCCCGGTCTGCCTGACCCGGACCTTCGGCCTGATGGTGAAGGACAAGCGGCAGGGGTACGCGATCCTCGGCGTGATGGCGACCATCTGGTCGGCGTTCGTCGTCCTCGCGACGCTCTTCGAGGTCCAGGGCGCGGGTTCCGCGACCCAGGCCGCCGGTGCCGCGATGGAGGGCAAGGAGACCCGCTTCGGTGAGTGGGCGTCGACTCTGTTCGCGGTTTCCACGACGGGTACGTCGACCGGCGCGGTCAACTCGATGCACGACTCGTTCACGCCGCTCGGCGGCGGCGTGCCGCTGTTCCACATGATGCTCGGCGAAGTGACGCCCGGCGGTACCGGGACCGGGCTGTACGGCATGTTGATCCTGGCCGTGCTCGCGGTGTTCGTCGCGGGCCTGATGGTCGGCCGTACGCCGGAATACCTGAAGAAGAAGATCACCGCGCGCGAGATGAAGCTGGTCTCGCTCTACATCCTCACCACGCCGACCCTGGTCCTCGTCGGGACCTCGATCGCGATGGGACTGGCGACGGCGCGCGCCTCGATCCTCAACACCGACAGCCCGCACGGCTTCTCGGAGGTGCTGTACGCCTTCACATCGGCCGGCAACAACAACGGGAGCGCGTTCGCCGGTATCAGCGCGAACATCCCGTTCTACAACACGGCCCTCGGGCTGGTGATGCTCCTCGGCCGGTTCGTGCCGATCGTGTTCGCGCTCGCCCTGGCCGGCTCGCTCGCGCGGCAGCACCCGGTCCCGGTGACCCCGGGCA
This sequence comes from Kribbella sp. VKM Ac-2569, assembly GCF_004216905.1. GTDB lineage: Bacteria > Actinomycetota > Actinomycetes > Propionibacteriales > Kribbellaceae > Kribbella. The sequence goes on along the minus strand of NZ_SGXJ01000006.1, from coordinate 304,695 downwards.
CGCTGCCCACCCACAAAGCCCTGTTCGTCACGATGCTCGTCGGTGTCGTCCTGATCGTGACCGGCCTGACCTACTTCCCCGCACTGACTCTCGGACCCCTCGCGGAGGGACTGTGACCACGTTCAAGCCCAAGATGTTGCTCACGTCGCTGCCGGACGCGCTGCGTAAGCTCGATCCGCGGGTGATGTGGAAGAACCCGGTCATGTTCGTGGTCGAGGTGGGCGCTGCCGGATCGACGATCTTGGCCTTCACCGACTCCAGCGTGTTCGTCTGGTGGATCGTGGTCTGGCTCTGGCTGACGGTGATCTTCGCGAACCTCGCGGAGGCCGTCGCCGAAGGCCGCGGCAAGGCCCAGGCGGAGACGCTGCGCCGGGCCAAGACCGAGACCACCGCGCGCCGGCTGACCGCGAGCGGCGACGAGGAAGAGGTTCCGGCCACCCAGTTGCGGCTCGGCGACCTGGTCGTCGTCGAGGCCGGCCAGATCATCCCAGGTGACGGTGATGTCGTCGAGGGTGTCGCGAGTGTCGACGAGTCGGCGATCACCGGCGAGTCGGCTCCGGTCATCCGCGAGTCGGGTGGCGACCGCAGCGCGGTCACCGGCGGTACGAAGGTGCTGTCCGACCGGATCGTCGTGAAGATCACCACCAAGCCCGGTGAGAGCTTCATCGACCGGATGATCGCGCTGGTCGAGGGCGCATCCCGGCAGAAGACGCCGAACGAGATCGCCCTGAACATCCTGCTGGCCAGCCTGACGATCGTGTTCCTGATCGCGACCGTGACGCTTCCGACGTTCGCGGCGTACGCGCACACGAACCTGAGCATCGTGATCCTGGTGGCCCTGCTGGTCTGCCTGATCCCGACCACGATCGGTGCGCTGCTGTCCGCGATCGGCATCGCCGGCATGGACCGGCTGGTGCAGCGCAACGTGCTGGCGATGTCCGGCCGCGCGGTCGAGGCTGCGGGCGACGTGAACACGCTCCTGCTGGACAAGACCGGCACCATCACGCTGGGCAACCGGCAGGCGTCTGAGTTCATCCCGGTCCAGGGTGTGACCGACACCGAGTTGGCTGATGCAGCGCAGCTGTCGAGCCTCGCCGACGAGACGCCGGAGGGCCGGTCGATCGTCGTACTGGCGAAGACCGGCTACGGGCTGCGTGAGCGGCACACCGGGGAGTTGCCGCACGCAACGTTCGTGGAGTTCACCGCGCAGACCCGGATGAGTGGTGTGGACGTCGACAACCGGCAGGTCCGCAAGGGCGCCGCGGGTGCGGTGAACGCGTGGATCGGTGAGCACGGCGGTACGACGGACGCGCGGCTCGGGGCGATCGTCGACGGGATCTCGGCGTCCGGCGGTACGCCGCTGGTCGTTGCCGAGAGCATCGACGGTACGGCGCGGGCGCTCGGAGTGATCCACCTGAAGGACGTCGTCAAGGCGGGGATGCGGGAGCGGTTCGACCAGATGCGCGCGATGGGAATCCGGACCGTGATGATCACCGGCGACAACGCGCTGACCGCGAAGGCGATCGCGGAGGAGGCCGGGGTCGACGACTTCCTGGCCGAGGCGACGCCCGAGGACAAGATGGCGCTGATCAAGAAGGAGCAGGAGGGCGGTCGGCTGGTCGCGATGACCGGCGACGGCACCAACGACGCTCCGGCGCTGGCGCAGGCCGATGTCGGCGTGGCGATGAACAGCGGTACGTCGGCCGCCAAGGAAGCCGGCAACATGGTCGACCTCGACTCCAACCCGACCAAGCTGATCGAGATCGTGGAGATCGGCAAGCAGTTGCTGATCACCCGTGGTTCGCTGACCACGTTCTCGATCGCGAACGACGTGGCGAAGTACTTCGCGATCCTGCCGGCGTTGTTCGCGGCGGCGTACCCGGGTCTGGACAAGCTGAACATCATGGGGCTGCACTCGCCGGAGTCGGCGATCGTGTCCGCCATCGTGTTCAACGCCCTCGTCATCGTGGCGCTGGTGCCGCTCGCGCTGCGAGGCGTCCGGTACAAGCCGTCGTCGGCCTCGGCGATGCTGCGGCGCAACCTGCTCATCTACGGCGTCGGCGGGCTCATCACGCCGTTCGTCGGCATCAAGCTCCTCGACCTGGTGATCTCACTGATCCCCGGGCTGCGTTGAAAGGTCGTTGTTGATGGCAAGCAATCTGCCCGGCTCGGTCCGGCAGTTCGGAGTGGCGCTCAGGGCGCTGCTCGTCTTCACGGCGATCCTCGGGATCGTCTACCCGCTGGTGATGACCGGTGTCGCCCAGGCGCTGTTCCACGGCAACGCGAACGGGTCGATCATCAAGGTGAACGGCAAGGAGGTCGCCTCGGACCTGATCGGCCAGGCGTACACCATGGACAGCGGAAAGAAGGACTCCGACGGCAAGGCGATCATGGTCGCCGACCCGACGTGGTTCCAGACCCGCCCGTCCGCGAGCGACTACGACGCGAAGGCCAGTGGCGGCTCGAACCTCGGACCGAACAACGCCGACCTGCTAGCCGCGATCGAGGAGCGGCGCAAGACGGTCGCGGCGCTGGAGGGCGTCGACCCGTCCCAGGTCCCGCCGGACGCGGTCACGGCCAGCGGCAGCGGTCTCGACCCGAACATCAGCCCGGCGTACGCCGCTCTGCAGGTCAACCGGGTCGCCCGTGAGCGGAGCCTGAGCGTCGAACAGGTCCAGAAGCTGGTGAAGGACATCACGGAGGGCCGGACCCTGGGCTTCCTCGGGGAGCCCAGAGTGAACGTGGTCAAGCTCAACGCTGCACTGGCTGCGCTGGGCTGAGCTGAGAGCATGGGGCTATGAGCAAGAGCGGCCGCGGGCATCTGCGGATCTACTTGGGGGCCGCGCCCGGCGTTGGAAAGACCTACAAGATGCTGGGCGAGGGCCGCCGCCGGCGCGCCCGGGGAACCGACGTCGCGGTCGGTTTCGTGGAGACCCACGGCCGCAAGTACACCGACGAGATGCTGGACGGTCTGGAGACGGTGCCGCGACGGATCCTCGACTACCGCGGCGCCAGCTTCACCGAGATGGACCTCGACGCGGTCCTGGCCCGGCGCCCGGACGTCGCGCTGATCGACGAGATGGCGCACACCAACGTGCCGGGCAGCCGGCACGAGAAGCGCTGGCAGGACATCGACGAGCTGCTGAACGCCGGGATCGACGTGATCTCGACGTTGAACATCCAGCACCTCGAGTCGATCAACGACGTGGTCGAGAAGATCACCGGCGTACCGCAGCAGGAGACGGTCCCGGACCGGGTGGTGCGGGCCGCGGACCAGATCGAGCTCGTCGACATGACGCCGGAGGCGCTCCGCCGGCGGATGGCGCACGGGAACGTGTACACCGCCGACAAGATCGACGCTGCCCTGGGCAACTATTTCCGGGTCGGCAACCTGTCCGCGCTGCGGGAGCTCGCGCTGCTCTGGCTCGCGGACCGGGTGGACGCCGGTCTGCAGCAGTACCGCGCGGAGCACGACATCGACTCCACCTGGGAGGCTCGCGAGCGCGTCGTGGTCGCGCTGACAGGAGGTCCCGAGGGTGAGACGCTGATCCGGCGTGCCGCCCGGATCGCAGCGCGGTCGTCGGGCGGCGATCTGCTCGCCGTCCATGTCGCGCGGTCCGACGGGCTGACCGGCGCGAACCCGAGCAAGCTCGCCGAGCAGCGGAACCTGGTCGAGAAGCTTGGTGGGACCTACCACCAGGTGGTCGGCGACGACATCCCCACCGCGCTGCTGACCTTCGCGCGGGCGGAGAACGCCACGCAGCTCGTCCTCGGCGGCTCGCGCCGGAGCCGGCTGTCGACGTTGCTCACCGGCCCGGGCATCGGGTCGACGACGATCCGCGACTCCGGCGATATCGACGTACACCTCGTTACGCACTCGCTGATGGGCCGCGGCAGGTTGCCCAGGCTTCGGGGCAGTCTGTCCCGGAAACGGAAGATCCAGGGCTTCGTGCTGGCCGTCCTCCTGCCGCCGGTGCTTGCGCTGGTCCTCGGGCTCGGCGGAGACACGCTCAACCTGACCAGCAACGTGCTGGCGTTCCTGTTCGCCGTCATCGTGGTGGCGCTGGTCGGCGGGATGTGGCCGGCGATGGTGACCGCGATCGCCGGCTCGCTGGTGCTGAACTACTTCTTCACGCCGCCGAAGCGGACTTTCACGATCGCCGAGCTGAACAACGCCTTGGCGTTGCTGATCTTCGTCCTGGTCGCGGCCATGGTCAGTACGGTCGTCGATCGCGCGGCACGCCGTACCAGACAAGCGGCGCGGGCGGCCGCGGAATCGGAGACGTTGGCGACCTTGGCCGGATCGGTACTGCGTGGCGAGACAGCGCTGCCCGCCCTGCTGGAGCGGGTCCGCGAGGCGTTCGGGATGACCGGGGCGTGCCTGATGGAGCGCGTGGACGACGACGAGCTGACCGAGGTGTGGCGACCACTCGCCTCGGCCGGGTCGCTCACCTGCACCCGGCCGGAGGAGGCCGACGCGGAGATTCCCGCCCGCGACGACCTGGTGCTGGTGCTGCAGGGCCATCAGCTGCAGGCGGACGAGCGGCGGCTGGTCGGGGCGTTCGCGGCGCATGCGGCGGCGCTGGTCGATCGGGGCCGGTTGAGTGAGGCGGCCGCCGAGGCGAAGCCACTCGCCGAGGCCGACAAGCTGCGTACGGCGTTGCTTCGCGCCGTCGGTCATGACCTGAGATCCCCACTGGCGTCGGCGAAGGCCTCGGTGACTTCGCTGCGCAGCGATGATGTCGAGTGGAGCGAATCCGAGCGGGCCGAGCTGCTGGAGACCGCAGACGAGTCACTCGACCGGTTGTCGCGGTTGGTGGACAACCTGCTCGACCTCAGTCGCCTGCAGGCCGGCGTACTCCCGGTCTTCACCCGTCCGATGGCGCTCGACGAGATCCTCCCCGGCGTACTGTCCGAGCTGGGCGACGACGCCGATCGGGTGACGGTCGACATCCCGGACACGCTGCCGCTGGTCGAGGCGGACCCGGCGCTGCTGGAGCGCGTGGTCGCGAACATCCTGGCGAACGCGATCCGCTACTCGCCGGACGGCCGGGCGCCGCTGGTCACCGGGAGCGCGCTCGGCGACACCGTGGAGATCCGGGTCATCGACCGCGGACCGGGGATCCCGCGCCAGGAGCGGGACCGGGTGTTCGCGCCGTTCCAGCGACTCGGCGACACCGACAACACGGTCGGCGTCGGGCTCGGGCTCGCCCTGGCCCGAGGACTCGCCGAGGCGATGCACGGGACCTTGCAGCCCGAGGACACCCCAGGTGGTGGACTGACCATGGTGGTCGCGATCCCGACCGCCACCCTCCGCCCTGACGCGCCGGTCCCCGGAGCGCGCGAACGATCCGAGCAGGAGGGTCCATGACCAGGGTTTTGGTGGTTGATGACGAGCCGCAGATCGTGCGGGCGTTGCAGATCAACCTGAAGGCGCGGGGGTACGAGGTGCATCTGGCCGGCACCGGTACGTCGGCGTTGAAGGTCGCCGCGCAGCATCCGCCGGAGCTGGTGATCCTCGACCTCGGGCTGCCGGACCTCGACGGCGTGGACGTGATCCGCGGACTGCGCGGCTGGACCGACGCGCCGATCCTGGTGCTGTCCGGGCGGACCGACCAGACCGACAAGGTCGAGGCGCTGGATGCCGGCGCGGACGACTACGTGACGAAGCCGTTCGGGATCGATGAGCTGCTGGCCCGGATGCGCGCCGTACTCCGGCGCAGCAACCTCGCCCAGGACCAGCCGATCGTGACTGTCGGCGGCGCCGTCGTCGACCTGGCCGCGAAGCGCGTCACCCTGGAGAACGGCGAGGACATCCGCCTCACGCCGACCGAGTGGCACCTGCTGGAGGTCCTGATCCGCAACCCCGGCAAGCTGATGTCCCAGCGCCAGCTCCTCACCGAGGTCTGGGGCCCCGGCTACGAGTCCGCCAGCGGCAACCTCCGCTTCTACATGGGCCAGCTCCGCCGCAAACTCGAACCCGACCCCGCCCGACCGAAACACCTCCTCACCGAACCAGGAATGGGCTACCGCTTCGAGCCGTGAAGCCTGTCCGATTCGTTCAAGACCTGGGTGTGGGGATGGGTAAGGGTGGGGGTATGGACATCTTCACGGCAGGTCGGGACTTTGTACGGCGGGACGCTCGGGTGCTCGAGCGGCGGCTCTTCGCGGCGGTTTTCGAGGGGGCTGATCCGCAGGGGGTGGTCGACGCGCTCCGTGGGTTCCAGAACGCCGACGGCGGGTTCGGGCATGGGCTGGAGCCGGACAAGCGGTGTCCGGACAGCCTCCCGCTGGACGTCGAGGTCGCGTTCGACACGTTGCTCGCGGCGGGTGCCCGGGACGAGGAGATGGTCCGACGGGCGGCAGACTGGCTCGATCGGACCGCGACGGCCGACGGTGCCGTGCCGTTGTGTGGTCCGGCGGTGGAGGGATACCCGCGCGCCGAGCACATCACCGAGTGGACCTACCAACCCGACATCAACCCCACCGCGGGCCTGGTAGGCCGGCTGCACAAGCTCGACATCGAGCACCCGTGGCGCGAACGGGCCGCCGTTTGGTGCGCCGCGCAGTTGGCGAAGGGGTTCCCGGAGGACGCCCACGGCATGCACGAGGCACTCGAGTTCCTGGAGCACACCGACGACGTCGACTTCGACCGCGTCCGCGAGTGGCTCCCCAAGCTCGGGCACTACCGTGCCGACGCCGGGGATCCGACGTACGGCGTGACTCCGCTGCAGTTCGCGTCGACTCCGGACAGCTTCTGGCGTCCGCTCTTCACCGACGCCCAGCTCGACGCCCACCTGGACCGCCTCATCGAGGACCAGCAGGACGACGGCGGCTGGGCCATCACCTGGGAACCGCCGGGCCCGGCCGCCACCCTCGAGTACCGCGGCATCGTCACGGTCGGCGCCCTCCGCACGCTGAAGGCCTACAACCGCCTCTAACCGGACTCGGCGGGATGTTCGACCTGGCGGTCGCCCCACTGCGTGAGTATGCCGCGGGCGATCTCCAGGTCCTCCCGGAGCGATCGGTCGGCCAGGTCGTCCGGCAGGGCCGCGAGAGCGTCGGTCAGCCACGGGCCGACGGGCGCCGGGGCGAGATCATCGGGAGTCAGGGCGGCCAGGCGGATCGCGCGGACTGCGGTGACGAGTTCGCTGGCGAGGACCTCGCGGAGTGCGTCGAGGAGTTGCTTGGTCAGTACGGCGGCTTGCGGCGCGAAGCTGGCGTGCAACTCGGCGCCGCGGGACAGCGTCGCCGTACCGAGAGTCGCGGGTTGCGCGGCCGAGCGAACCGCGGCGAGGGCGTCGTGGGCGACGTACTCGATCATCATCACGCCCGAGCTCGCCTCGGCGCCGCTCGCGAGGAACGCACTGAGGCCGGTGTACTCCGGGTCGACGAGGTTCGCCACCCGGGTCGTCGACAGGGTGGCGACGCTGTGCAGGCTGAGCCGGAGCGAGTCGAGGGCGATGGCGATCGGCATCGCGTGCCAGTTGCCGTTGTGCAGCACGGTGTCGCCGGCCACCAGCGGATTCTCCGCAGCCGCGTTGATGTCGATCCGCACGCTGTTGCCCAGGGCATCGGCATGGTCGACGGCCGGGCCGAGCACCTGGGCGAAAGCCCTCAACCCGAACGGATCCTGAACCCGGGCCGGTTTCAGCGGGAGCCCTTCGAGCAGGTCACGCATCCTGCGCGCGACCCGGATCTGACCCGGCTGCGGACGGGCCTCGTGGACCCGGACGTCGTACACCTCGGCGTTGCCGCGCAGTGCGACGTGGGAGAGGGCGCCGACCAGCGGTACGACGTTGATCAGCGTTGCGGCCTCGACGTACGCGAGGCAGCACTCGGCGAGCGTGAGCGCGTTGCTGGACAGCAGCGGGAGCGCACTGGTTCCGTCGATGACGTCGCCGAGAGCGAGCCCGAGTTCGGCGAGCGGGCCGAGGTCGCCGGTGCCGATCGCGCCGCCGCGGTGCAGGTCGGGCAGGTCGTCGTCGTTGAGCAGGCCAACGATCGCGTCGGCCACCGCCGGGTCGAGCCCGGACCCGCCCGCCGCGAGCTGGTTGACCCGGATCAGGAGCCCGAGCCGTACGACGTCCTTCGGGAACGACGTCGTACCGGTGGTGGAATGCGATCCGAGCAACCGCGCGCCGTGCTCCGGGTCGGACGTCAGCACGTCCCGGTTCGCCCCGACACCCGTGGTCCGCCCGTACACCGGCCGCCGCCTCGCGACCTCGGCCACTACCTGCGCCGACTCGTACATCCGCTTCCGGGCGTCGTCGCTCAACCGCACCGCCGTACGCCGCTGCCCGAGCGCCACCGCCTCCAACGGCGACAGCCCCGCACCCGTCAGTTCAACCGGCTCCATGCGCACAGTGTGATCCGCCCCACCCACGAACTCCCACTACCCCCGCCATCTTCCCGTCTCGAATCCGAGACGGTTGAGTCTCCGGACATGCGAACGGCCCGCTCGGAGACCGAGCGGGCCGTTGGGGGGTACGGCGGGGTTACTTCTGGCCGTAGCGCTTGCGGAACTTCTCCACGCGGCCCTGGGTGTCCATCACGCGCTGCTGGCCCGTGTAGAACGGGTGGCTCGCGGACGAGATCTCGACGTCGACGACCGGGTAGGTGTTCCCGTCGTGCCACTCGATGGTCTCGTTGCTCTCGCGGGTCGAACCGGTGAGGAAGCTGAAGTTGCCGGACTTGTCCCGGAAGACGACCCGGCGGTAGTCGGGGTGGATGTCCTTCTTCATGCTGCAGTACTTCCTTCCAAGTAGGGGGCGAACGGATCGGTCAGGGGGTGGACCGCTTCGTCCGCACGCAGGACACAACCGTCGAGGCGCTCGCGTAATTCCCGGACGTCCAGGTCGACGCCGGTCAGTGAGAGGTACGACGCGCGGTCGCCGTACTCGGGGTGCCACTCGAGGGCCGACCGTGCTTGGTGCTGCTGCCCGACGCCTGCCCAGCGGTCGGCCGGGAGGTCGGCCAGCCACGGACCAAGGACGCCGATCGAGACGTTCGTGCCGAAGCTGTCCCAGCTGAGCCGGCTGCGGTGCTGGGTCGCGATCCAGAGCGTGCCGCGGCCGCGGGCCGTGCCGGCGACCAGATCCTCGAGGGCGTCGTACAGCCGCTCGGGGTGGAACGGCCGGGCGGACTGCCAGACGAACGTTCGCCCGTCCACAGGCGCCGCGATCGAGCCGGGCTCGACGGTGACGCCGGGAACATGCAGCCGTACACCGAGCAGGCCGGCCGGACTGGTCTTGACCAGGAGCCTCGGGTTGATCGCCTGGATGAGCGCGCTGGTGCTTTCGTCGTCGGTGGTGAGGACGGCTGCGTCGGCGTACTCGAGCTGCCGTACGACAACCTCGGCGATCGCTCGGCCGTCCTCCGCGGCGGTCGGGATGCCGCGCTCCCGGATCAGCTCTTCGCCGGTGAGGTCGGCGGTCGCGGTCGTCGTGTCGACGGTGGTGATGACAGCGTCGACAGCGAGGTCGGTGTCGTGGTCGATCTCGGTCGCGATCGCGTGCGTGTCACCGGCGGTGGGGACGTTGACGATCGCGATGTCGTACAGCTCAACGGCGGCGATGCTTGCGAGCAGCTGGACCAGCGATCCGCGCATCGCGCAGGAGACGCACGGGTGGTCCATCGTGACCACCTCGCGGTCGATCACGCCGGTGGCGGTGCGTGCGATCCGTACGACGGAGCCGGTGCTCAGGGCGCTCACGTCGTACTCCACCAGGACGCCCCGCGGGCCGGCGGCGGCCAGCAGATTCCCCGCGACGGCGCCGCGGAACCCGTCGTCGAGCCCCGTCAGCAAGGTCACCGGAATCATCTGCTCTCCTGTCTTGTTGAAAATGATAACCAGTACAAAGTACCCTATGGGTCACCGGTCAGAGAAAGGACAGCATGGCCAAGCGCAACGACCTCCGCCCCATCGTCAAGCTCCGCAGTACGGCGGGTACCGGCTTCACCTATGTAACCCGCAAGAACCGTCGGAACAATCCCGACCGCCTGGTAATCCGCAAGTACGACCCCAAACTCCGCCAACACGTCGACTTCCGCGAAGAGCGGTAGATGGCCACCACGGCGAAGATCGCCCGCAACAACCACCGCCGCCGTACCGTCGCCCACTACTCCGAGCGCCGGGCCGCCCTGAAGGCGATCATCGCCGCCCCGGCCACGTCGCCCGCTGACCGCGCCGAGGCGCAGTTGAAGCTCCAAAAGCTCCCGAGAGACGCCAGCCCCACCCGCATCCGCAACCGCGACATGACGGATGGTCGCCCCCGCGGCTACATCGGCAAAGCCGGCCTCTCCCGAATCCACTTCCGCGAACTAGCCCACCGAGGCGAACTCCCCGGCGTGACCAAGTCCTCCTGGTAGGCCGGTTCAGCCGTGGAGGCGGCGGGTCAGGGCTTTGGCTGCTTGGCGGATCTTGTGGGCCAGGTGGGGGCGGTCGGTGGCGGGGACTGCGTCGGTGCGGAAGGTGACGCTGATGGCGGCTACCGGGTGGCCGGCGTGGTCGACGGCGGCGCTGGCCACCGAGGCGACGCCGGGGGTGATGAAGGAGTCCTCGACGGCGAAGCCCTGGCGTTTCTCGTCGGCGAGGATGCGGCGCAGTTGGGTCAGCGTCTGCGGTCCCAGATCGGTACGGCGTACGAAGGACTCCGGCGTCGGGAACAACGCCCGTACCTGAGCAGGCGGCAGCTCGGCGAGCAACGCCCGACCGGACGCCGTGAGCGTGGCAGGCAGCCGTACGCCGACATCGGTCACCAACGTGACGGGTCGCGGCGGCTGCTCCTTCAGCAGGTACACCAGCTCCCGACCATGCAGTACGCCGAGATGCGCCGTCTGCCCCACCTCGTGCACCAGTTGCGCGAGCAACGGCCGGGCCAACCGCTCGAGCGGATCGTGCCGCAGGTACGCGGACCCGATCTCGAAGGCCGCCACCCCGAGCCCGTACCGCTTCTCCTCGGGCAGATGTACGACGAATCCCTCGTCGATCATTGCCCGCAGCAAGTGGTACGTCGACGAGCGCGGCAACCCGACCGCGGAGGCGATGCGCTCCATCGGTACGGGACCGGGCTGCGTGGCCAGGAACGTCAGGACCCGCAGGGTTCGGGTCGAGGCGGGAACGTTGCCGCTCACAACCGCACTGTAACCCCGCCCTGCCTCAGATCCCGGACGACTGCCGTTTCTTCGCGCGGCTCCGGCGCAGCCAGAACCGGAAGCCCTCGCCCGCGACCGCGACCGCGAACAGCCCGCCGGCCACACCCCAGTCCATGAACGCCGGCCCGGACACCACATACCCGATGACGAGCGCCAGCACCAGGAAGAACGCCAGCGAGGTCGCGAGCCGCTTCACAGTGCCTTCTCCGCGGTCCAGGCGCCCCCGGTCTCCTGGTAGCCGAGCCACCGGTTCACCGCGAGCATCGGCTCGTTCGCCGCGTCGTTCCCGGTCGATGCGACCGTGAACCCGGCATCCCGTGAGCGGGCGAGCGCCACGGACTTCACCACCTTCGCCAGCCCGCGGCCACGCGCCGAGGGGATCGTCCCGGTCAGGTTCGACCAGATCATCTTCCGGTCCGGATCCGCGGTCGTGGTCACGAACGACAGCACCCGGTCCCCGTCCAGTACGGCGACACTCAGGTCGAACCGGTTGTCCGGGTTCGACCACGACGTACGGACCCATTCCTCGTACGCCGGTCCGCCCGACAGCCCGCTCGGGTCGTCGTCACGCACCTGGACCTCGGCGTCGTACAACTGCTTCGGATCCAACTCGTCGTACGTCGCCACCCGCAGACCCTCCGGCGATGCGACCGGCTCGAGCGCCGCTGTCAGGTCGGCAGCGGAGTGCGACATCCGCCGGTCGATCGTGAATCCGCGCTTCGTCGCGAACGTCTTCGAGTCCTCGTCGTCCGCCACGACCACCAGCAAGCGCCCGGCGCCGAGCTCGGTGACCCGCTCCGTGATCGCGGTCGTCAACGCACTCCCGATCCCGCGCTTGCGGTACTCCGGCGGCACCTGGAGCGTGACCCGCACCCGCGGCGCCTCGGCATCCGCCGGCGGCAGGTAGATACTCGCGTACCCGACCACGTCCGGTCCGTCGACGGCGATCAGCACCTCCTGGCTGCGACCGTGCTTCAGTTGCAGCTCGATCGCCCGTGCCGTCTTCACCAGCTGTGGCATCGTCGCGGCCCAGACCCGGGCGATCCCCACCGCATCCTCCGGACGCGCCGTCCGGACCTCGAACACCATGGCAGGACTCTACGGCTACAGAGGGTCGTGACGGCTGTCTCAGATTCGAGACGGATAGTGGTACGGCGCTGCTGTCCAGGAGCGATCCGGCGCGGTGCAATGTTCGGGTGGAACACACAGTGAATGTCGGCGTCGGACCGCTGACCCCGGCCGAAGTGGTCGCGGTCGCACGGTACGGCGCGCAGGTACGGATCGACGACCAGGCACTCGAGGAGATCGCGAAGTCGCGCGCCGCGATCGAGGCGCTGGCCCACGCGGACACCCCGCACTACGGGGTCTCGACCGGGTTCGGTGCGCTCGCCACGCGGCACATCGCGCCGGAGCTTCGGGCGCAGTTGCAGCGCAGTCTGATCCGCTCGCACGCGGCCGGCTCCGGTCCCGAGGTGGAGACCGAGGTCGTCCGGGCGCTGGCCCTGCTCCGGCTGTCCACCCTCGCCACCGGCCGCACCGGAGTGAAGGTCGAGACGGCCCAGGCGTACGCCGGTCTGCTCAACGCGCACCTGACGCCGGTGGTCCACGAGTACGGCAGCCTCGGGTGCTCGGGCGACCTCGCCCCGCTGTCTCACGTCGCCCTCGCGATCCTGGGCGAAGGCAAGGTCCGCGATGCCGACGGCAACCTTCTCGACGCCGGCGAAGCCCTCCAGCAGCACGGCCTCGCACCGGTCGTCCTGGCCGAGAAAGAAGGCCTCGCGCTGATCAACGGGACCGACGGCATGCTCGGCATGCTGCTCCTCGCGCTCGCCGACCTCGACCGGCTGTTCAAGTCCGCCGACCTCGCCGCCGCGATGAGCGTCGAGGCCCAGCTCGGCACCGACCGAGTGTTCGCCGAGGACCTGCAGGCCCTTCGCCCGCACCCCGGCCAGGCGGCGTCCGCCGCTAACCTGCGCGCGATCCTCAAGGACAGTGCGATCGTCGCCAGCCATCGCGGTCCGGACTGCAACCGGGTGCAGGACGCCTACTCCCTCAGGTGTTCGCCCCAGGTCCACGGAGCCGCCCGCGACACCGCCGCGCACGCCGCGAGCGTCGCCGGCCGCGAGCTCGCCGCCGCGATCGACAACCCGGTTGTCCTCCCGGACGGGCGGGTCGAGTCCAACGGCAACTTCCACGGCGCTCCCGTCGGGTACGTGCTCGACTTCCTCGCGATCGCCGTCGCGGACCTCGCCAGCATCAGCGAACGACGTACCGACCGTTTCCTCGACGTCGCCCGCAACCACGGCCTGAACGCATTCCTGGCCGACGATCCGGGCGTCGACAGCGGCCACATGATCGCGCAGTACACGCAGGCCGCGATCGTGTCCGAGCTGAAGCGCCTCGCCGTACCCGCCAGCGTCGACTCGATCCCGAGCAGCGCGATGCAGGAGGACCACGTCTCGATGGGCTGGTCCGCCGCACGCAAGCTGCGCAAGTCGGTCGACGGCCTGCAGCGGGTGCTGGCGATCGAGATCCTCACGGCCGCGCGGGCGCTCGACCTGCGCGCGCCGCTGGACCCGGCACCGGCCACCGCCGCCGTCCGGGCCGCCCTGCGGGAGCACGTCGAGGGTCCGGGCACCGACCGGCATCTCGCTCCCGAGATCGAGCACTCCGTCGGGCTCGTTGCCGACGGCACCTATGTCACCGCCGCCGAGGCCGTCACCGGCCCGCTGAACTAGAAAGGCTGGATCACCCATGTCCGGACCCCGTCCCGTACGCGCGCCTCGCGGCACCACGCTGACCGCCCGCGGCTGGCAGCAGGAAGCCGCGCTGCGGATGCTGCAGAACAACCTCGACCCCGAGGTCGCGGAGCACCCTGACGAACTCGTCGTGTACGGCGGTTCCGGCAAGGCCGCCCGCGACTGGAACTCGTTCGACGCGATGGTGCGCACCCTGACCACGCTGAAGGACGACGAGACGATGCTCGTCCAGTCCGGCCGCCCGGTCGGCGTGATGCAGACGCACGAGTGGGCGCCGCGGGTGCTGATCGCGAACTCGAACCTGGTCGGCGACTGGGCCACCTGGGAGGAGTTCCGCAAGCTCGAGGCGATGGGGCTCACGATGTACGGCCAGATGACGGCCGGGTCGTGGATCTACATCGGTACGCAGGGCATCCTGCAGGGCACGTACGAGACGTTCGGCGCGGTCGCCGAGAAGAAGTTCGGCGGCTCGCTGGCCGGCACCGTCACGCTGACCGCCGGACTCGGCGGCATGGGTGGCGCGCAGCCGCTGGCGGTCACGATGAACGACGGCGTCGCGATCTGTATCGACGTCGACTCCACGCGGATCGACCGGCGCATCGAGCACCGCTACCTCGACGTACGGGCGTCCTCTCTGGACGATGCGCTGCGCCTGGCGGAAGAGGCCAAGAAGGCGCGCCGTCCGCTGTCGATCGGTGTCCTCGGCAACGCCGCGGTGATCGTGCCCGAGCTCCTCGAGCTCGGTGCGCCGATCGACATCGTCACCGACCAGACGTCGGCGCACGACCCGTTGATGTACTTGCCAGTCGGCATCGACTTCGAGGATTGGGCGACCGCGCGGGAGAAGGACCCGGCCGGGTTCACCGAGCGCGCGCAAGCCTCGATGGCGCGGCACGTCGCGGCGATGGTCGGGTTCCAGGACGCGGGCGCCGAGGTGTTCGACTACGGCAACTCGATCCGGGACGAGGCGCGGAAGGCGGGCTACAGTCGCGCGTTCGAGTTCCCCGGCTTCGTTCCGGCGTACATCCGGCCGTTGTTCTGTGAAGGAAAGGGCCCGTTCCGGTGGGCGGCGCTGTCCGGCAACCCGGCGGACATCGCGAAGACGGACCAGGCGATCCTGGACCTGTTCCCGGACAACGAGCACCTCAGCCGGTGGATCAAGCTGGCCGGCGAGCGGGTCGCGTTCCAGGGCCTGCCGGCCCGGATCTGCTGGCTCGGCCAGGGCGAGCGCGACAAGGCCGGGCTGCGGTTCAACGAGATGGTGGCCTCCGGTGAACTCGAGGCGCCGATCGTGATCGGTCGCGACCACCTGGATACCGGCAGCGTGGCCTCGCCGTACCGGGAGACCGAAGGCATGCTGGACGGCTCGGACGCGATCGCGGACTGGCCGTTGCTGAACGCGATGGTGAACGTGTCCAGCGGCGCGTCCTGGGTGTCGATCCACCACGGCGGCGGCGTCGGCATCGGCCGCTCCATCCACGCCGGCCAGGTGTCGGTTGCCGACGGCACCGATCTGGCCCGGCAGAAGCTGGAGCGGGTACTGACCAACGACCCGGCGATGGGTGTCATCCGGCACGTCGATGCCGGTTACGACAAGGCCGTCGAGGTCGCCGACCAGCGGGGTGTGCGGGTGCCGATGCGGGAAAGCTGATCGCAGAGTGCGACCGTGGTTATCTGTATTGCTACGGTGCACTTTCTCACGGACCGGGAAACCGTGCGATCACGTGGCATCGGTCGCGCGGTCCGCTAGGGTCGATTGGGCTGTTGGGGATCTCGCAGACGACGAGCGCGAAAGGGCGCCATGATCGAGTTCGAGGATGTCACCAAGCGGTATCCGGACGGCACCGTCGCCGTCGACAAGTTGTCCCTACGGATCCCGAGCAACCAGATCACCGTGTTCGTCGGCCCGTCCGGCTGCGGCAAGACCACGTCGCTGCGGATGATCAACCGCACGATCGAGCGGACCAGCGGGACCATCTCGATCGACGGCGACGACATCAACGGCAAGGATGCCGTGACGTTGCGCCGGGGGATCGGGTACGTGATCCAGAACGCCGGCCTGTTCCCGCACAAGACGGTCGTGGAGAACGTCGCCACCGTGCCGAAGCTGATCGGCTGGGACAAGCGCAAGGCGCACAGTACGGCGATGGAACTGCTCGAACGCGTCGGCCTCGACGTCAAGCTCGCCGAGCGGTACCCGGCCCAGCTGTCCGGTGGCCAGCAGCAACGAGTCGGCGTCGCCCGTGCGCTGGCGGCCGATCCGGCGATCATGCTGATGGACGAGCCGTTCAGCGCGGTCGACCCGATCGTCCGCCACCAGTTGCAGGAGGAGCTGCTCCGGCTGCAGCGCGACATCGGCAAGACGATCGTGTTCGTCACCCACGACATCGACGAGGCGATCAAGCTCGGGGACAACGTCGCCGTACTGCGGGTCGGCGGCAAGCTCGCACAGTTCGCGCCGCCGGCCGAGCTGCTCGCCAACCCGGCCGACGAGTTCGTCCGCGGGTTCGTCGGGCAGGACCGGGGTTACCGTGCGCTGACGTTCGTGCATCCGGAAGCGCTGCCGGTGAAGCCGTTGCCGGACGAGCTGGCGTTGCAGGACGGCGTACCGCTCGGGTGGCGGAACGGGTCCGAGGAGCTGCTGCCGGTCGGCTCCGTCTTCAAACGCGGTGATTCGCTGCGCGCGGCCCTGGACGCCGTACTGACCTCGCCGACAGGCTGCGGGGTCTGCGTGGACGACAACGGCAAGGCCGTCGGCGTCATCGACCAAGCCACGGTCGCAGAGGCGCTCCGGTCATGACGTGGATCGGCGACAACCTGGGGCTGATCTGGGAACAGTTACGCGAGCATCTCTATCTGGCGATCGTTCCGGTCATCCTCGGGCTGATCATCGCGGTGCCGCTGGGGTACGTCGCGACGCGCTACGCCTGGTTGGCGAATCCGCTGATCGCGTTCGGCGGCGTCCTGTACTCGCTCCCGTCGATCGCGTTGTTCATCGTGATCCCGGCGGTGCTCGGCACCAAGGTGCTGTCCACGGTCAACATCATCGTCGCGCTGACCATCTATACGGTGTCCCTGCTGATCCGCAACGTGATCGACGGACTCCGCTCCGTGCCGCCCGACGTCCGGCAGTCGGCGATCGCGGTCGGGTACGGCGCCCTGCACCGGGTGATCGCGGTGGATCTGCCGATCGCCGTACCGGTCATCTTCACCGGTCTGCGGGTCGTGACGGTCGCGAACATCTCGATGGTGAGCGTCGGCGCGGTGATCGGGATCGGCGGGCTGGGGGAGCTGTTCACGCTGGGCTTCCAGAAGGACTTCCTCACCCCGGTCGTGGTCGGCGTGGTGCTGTCGCTGGCCCTGGCGCTGATCGCGGACCTGATCCTGGTCACTTTGCAGCGGGTCCTGACTCCCTGGGCGCGGGTTGCGACACCCGTGGCGGAGGTGGCGTGACATGTGGGAATACCTGACCGACTCGTTCAACTGGTCCGGCAACGAGGGGATCTGGGCGCGGATCGTCGAGCACCTCTGGTACACGTTCGCCGCGCTGGGCCTGTCCGTCGTGATCGCCTTGCCGATCGGTCTGCGGATCGGGCATACCCGGCGCGGAGCGTTCCTGGCCATCAACCTGGGCAACGCCGCGCGCGCCCTGCCGAGCCTCGGCCTGCTGATGATCGCGGTGCTGCTGACCGATCAGATCGGCTTCCTGCCGGTGCTGATCGCGCTGGTCGCGCTGGGCATCCCGCCGATCCTGGCCTCGACGTACGCCGGTTTGTCGGGTGTCGATGCGGCCACGATCGACGCCGCGCGCGGGATGGGGATGACCGGCCGCGAGATCCTCACCAAGGTGGAGATCCCGATCGGGCTGCCGCTGATCATCTCCGGCATCCGCAGTGCCACCCTGCAGATCGTGTCCACGGCGACGATCGCCGCACTGGTGTCGCTCGGCGGCCTCGGGCGCTACGTGGTCGACGGGCTGAAGCTCCGTGACTTCCCGCAGATGTTCACCGGCGCCCTGCTGGTGGCACTCCTCGCCATCGCCCTCGACGCACTCTTCGCGCTGATCGGGCGGATCACCGTCTCGCCAGGACTCAAGATCGGCTGAACTGTCCGTCGTACCTGATGAACTTGAACGACATCCATCGGCACCGGTCGATGGCTGAACGAGAACACTGGAGGCTCTCGTGTTGAGATCCACACTCATCCGTACTGCGATCGCCGGGATGGCGGTGCTCGGCCTGGCCGGCTGTGGGGGTGGGGGCGACCAGCTCGGCAGCGACAAGGCGGGGGACTCGCCCGCGCCGTCCAAGGTGACCAGCATCACCGTCGGGTCCGCCGACTTCTCCGAGAGCCAGCTGCTGGCGGAGATCTACGGCCAGGCACTGGCGGCCAAGGGCATCGAGGTGAAGAAGAAGCCGAACATCGGCAACCGCGAGACCTACATGGCCGCCATCAAGGACGGGTCCGTCGACCTGGTGCCGGAGTACACCGGCGCCGCGCTGGCGTACTTCGACAAGAGCTCCACCGAGACCGACCCCGACAAGGCGTACGACGCGCTGAAGAAGGCGCTGACGCCCGGGCTCGAGGTGCTGGACAAGTCGCCGGCCGCCGACGAGGACACGATCGTCGTCACCAAGGCGACCGCGGACAAGTACAGCCTGAAGTCGCTGGGCGACCTCAAGGGCAAGAACCTCGTTGCGGGCGGTAGCTCGGAGTTCAAGGTCCGGTCGGCGGGTCTGAAGGGCCTGAAGGAGAAGTACGGCGTCGAGTTCAAGGAGTACAAGACGCTGGACGCGGGCGGTCCGCTGAGCATCAAGGCGCTGACCGACAACCAGATCCAGGTGACGAACCTGTTCACCACCCAGTCGGTGATCAAGGACCAGGGCCTGGTGCAGCTCGACGACCCGGAGAAGATCCTGCCGCCGAACAACATCGTTCCGTTGATCCGGACCGACCACAAGTCCGACGACGTCGTGGCGACGCTGAACGCCGTCGACGCCAAGCTGACCACCGACGCCCTGACCGACCTGGTCAAGCGGATCGACGTCGGCAAGGAGAGCGCGGACGCGGTCGCCAAGGACTGGCTGTCGAAGAACCCCCTGACGTGAGTCTGTCTTGAGCTTCGAATCCCTCTGGGCGGACGAGTCCGCCATCGGCCGTAACCCCGACACCGGCGGTTACACCCGCGGCGGCTGGTCTCCCACCGAACGCGAGGCGACGCACTGGTTCCTGGACCAGTGCGCCGCCCGCGGCCTGACCGTCGAATCCGACGGCATAGGCAATCTCATCGCATGGTGGGGTGCCTCGGACGGACCTGGTGTGGTCACCGGTAGCCATCTGGATTCGGTGATCGACGGCGGGGCGTTCGACGGCCCGCTCGGGGTCGTGTCGGCGCTAGCGGCTGTTGATCAGTTGCGGGCAGAGGGATTCGAGCCTGGGGTGCCGATCGGCATCGGGGCATTCGTAGAAGAAGAAGGGTCGCGATTCGGGATGCCCTGTCTGGGGTCCCGGGTCGCGGCCGGAGTATTGTCCGCCGAGAAGGCTCTGCAGTTGAAGGATCGGGCCGGCGTCGGGCTGGGGGAGGCCCTGGAGGATGCGGGTCTCGACCCGGCCCGAGTCGGTCCGTCGCCGTTGCTGAGGAGGATGGGGACCTTCGTCGAGCTGCACGTGGAGCAGGGTCGCGGATTGACCGCGCCGGTGGGCGTGGCCAGCTCGATCTGGCCGCACGGGCGATTCCGGTTCACGTTCGGTGGTGAGGCCAACCATGCCGGCACCACGCTGATGGAGGACCGGCACGACCCGATGCTCACGTACGCGATGACCGCCCTCGCCGCCAACAAGCAGGCCCGGCTCGCCGGCGCCCGCGCAACGTTCGGCCGGCTCTCGGTGGAGCCCAACGGGACGAACGCCGTACCGTCCCAGGTCACCGCGTGGCTCGACGCCCGCGCCGCCGACACCGCCACGCTCGAATCGTTGCTCGCAGCAATCATCAAGCAGGCGACGGAACGCGCCGAGCGGGACGGTACGACGCTCGAGGTGACACCTGAGTCGGTCTCGCCGGTCGTCGACTTCCCGGCCGGACTGCGCGACCGGTTGGTGAACGTGCTCGACGGCGCACCGGTGCTGCCGACCGGCGCGGGGCACGACGCGGGCGTGTTCTCGGACGCCGGGATCCCGACCGCGATGCTGTTCGTCCGCAACCCGACGGGCATCTCGCATTCCCCGGCCGAGTACGCCGAGCTGGACGACTGCCTGGCCGGCGTCGACGCGCTGGCCGCCGTACTGAAGGATCTCGCGAAGTGACGTCGTACTGGTGCGAGACCGCTCTCCTCCCCGACGGTCTCGCTGGACGAGTTCTGGTGTCGGTGGTCGACGGTCGCTTCGCCTCGGTGGTGGCTGGTGTCGACCCCGGCGACGCCCAGGTGCTGAGCGGCCTCGTCGTCCCCGGGCTCGCGAACTGTCACAGTCACGCTTTTCACCGCGCGCTCCGCGGCCGCACGCAGACCGAGCGCGGCACGTTCTGGACCTGGCGCGAGCAGATGTACGCCGTCGCCGCCGCGCTCACCCCCGACACGTACTACGAGCTCGCAAAGGCCGTGTACGCCGAGATGCTGCTCGCCGGGATCACCGCGGTCGGCGAATTCCACTACTTGCACCATGCACCCGGCGGTCGACGGTACGACGATGTGAACGCCATGGGTACGGCGCTGATCGCGGCGGCGCGTGACGCCGGCCTCCGGATCGCGTTGCTCGACACCTGCTACATCGCGGGTGGGATCGACCAGCCGCTCAACGAGGTCCAGCAACGCTTCAGCGACGGCGACGCCACGGCCTGGGCCTCCCGGGTCGCGCAGCTCGCCGGCGCGGACGATGTCGTGATCGGTGCGGCGGCGCATTCGGTGCGGGGCGTTCCGCAGGATCAGCTCGGGGTGGTCGCGTCGGCGTTTCCCGACGTACCGCTTCATATCCATCTGTCCGAGCAGGTCGCGGAGAACGAGGCCTGCCTCGCGGCGTACGGCCGGACCCCGACGCAGTTGCTCGACGAGGCCGGTTTCCTGTCCGGGCGGACGAGTGCGGTGCATGCGACGCATCTGACCTCGGTCGACATCGGGCTGCTCGGGAGTTCCGCGGCGTACTCCTGCTTCTGCCCGACGACAGAGCGCGATCTCGCGGACGGGATCGGTCCGTCGGTGCAGCTGCGGGATGCGGGCTCGCCGTTGACGCTGGGCTCGGACAGTCACGCGGCGATCGATCTGTTTGAGGAGATGCGAGCCGTCGAGCTGGATGAACGGCTGGCGTCCCAGGAGCGCGGTCACTGGTCCGCGGCGGAGCTCCTCAAGGCGGCAACCGTCGACGGCCACCGCTCGATCGGCTTCGAGGACGCGGGAGTGATCGCGCCCGGCGCTCGCGCAGACCTCGTCGCGATTCGCCTCGACAGCGTCCGTACGGCGGGCACCGGCGGCAACGTGGAGACCGCGGTGTTCGCCGCGACGGCAGCGGACGTCACCGACGTAGTTGTCTCCGGCCGACGGGTAGTTGCTGCGGGCAAGCACTCGACGATCGACGCACCGTCCGCTCTGTCCACCTCGATCGCGGCGGTGACCTCGTGAGCTCACTCCTGCTGACCGGTATCGGGTCGTTGGTGACGAACGATCCCGCCCATGGCGGGTTGCTCGGTGAGCTCCACGACGCGGCGCTCGTGATCGACGGGAGCATGGTCGCGTGGGTCGGATCGCGGCGCGAGGCGCCGGCGGCCGACAGTGCGATCGACCTCGGCGGGCGGGCAGTGATCCCGGGGTTCGTCGACTCGCACTCGCACCTGGTGTTCGCCGGCGACCGGGCCGAGGAGTTCGCGGCCCGGATGACCGGTACGCCGTACTCCGCGGGCGGCATCCGGACCACGGTGGCGGCGACGCGGGAGGCCACCGACGAACAGCTGACCGCGAACGTGTCCCGGCTGGTCGCGGAGATGCGCCGGCAGGGGACGACGACCGTCGAGATCAAGTCCGGGTACGGGCTGACGGTCGCGGACGAGGCGCGGGGGCTGCAGATCGCGCGGCAGTTCACCGAAGAGACGACGTACCTCGGTGCGCACGTCGTACCGGCCGATTACGCCGACGACCCGGTGGGCTACGTGTCGCTCGTGACGGGGCCGATGCTCGACGCGGCGGCCAAGCACTCGAGGTGGATCGACGTCTTCGTCGAGCGTGGCGCGTTCGACGCGGACCAAGGACGGGCGATCCTCCAGGCCGGGATCGCGCGCGGCCTGCAAGCGCGAGTGCACGCCAACCAACTCGGCGAGGGGCCCGGCGTCCAACTCGCGGCCGAGGTCGGCGCCGCCTCGGCCGATCACTGCACCTATCTCACCGATGCCGACGTCGACGCGCTCGCCTCGAGTGGCGTCGTCGCCGGGCTGCTGCCCGCGATCGAGTTCTCCACGAGGTCGCCGTACCCGAACGCCCGCCGCCTCCTCGACGCCGGCGTCACCGTAGCCCTCGCCACCGACTGCAACCCCGGCTCCGGCTACTCGTCCTCCATGCCCTTCTGCATCGCGCTCGCCGTCCGCGAAATGCACATGACCCCCGCCGAAGCCCTCTGGTCCGCCACCGCCGGCGGAGCCGCTTCCCTCCGCCGCCCCGACCTAGGCCACCTAACCCCCGGCACCCAAGCCGACCTAGCCGTCCTGGACGCCCCGTCCTACCTACACCTCGCCTACCGCCCGGCGGTCCCTTTGGTCACGCAAACCTTCATCGCCGGGCGACTGGTGTAGGGGCGAACCCCCACGCCATCACAATTGCCCCTGGCCGATCGATCCCAGCGTGGCCAGGCGCGATTCCCGAGCATTGTGATGGCCTGGAGATCCGGCCACCGCCGCGCGGATCGCGGCGACCACCCACTCGCGGTCGAACATCACGTCCTCCCAGGAGAACCGCAGGAGCCGCCAGCCGCGAACCGTCAGGCTGACATGCCGACGGCAATCGCGGGCGAGCGCCGTACGAGTCCCGTGGTGGGCGAAGCTGTCGGCCTCGAGCGCGATCATCAGCGCCGAGTTGGCCAGGTCGATCCGGGCCGAGAAGGTGCCGTCGCGCACCACGACCTGTGGCTCGAACCCGATGATGCCCGCCTCGATCAGGATCGCGCGAAGCACCGATTCGAGCGGCGACTCGGCCCGTCCGTCCGCAGCGGCCGCAACCCGCCGCGCCCGTCGACAGCCCGGTCCGCTCAGCTCCGCAGCGGCGACCATGAGCTGGGAGCGGTCCAGGACACGACCGCGGAGCGCGGAGTCTGCGATCGAGAGACCGGCCGCGAACGGCAAGGTCCGCGCGCAGTCCAGAACCGTCTGGAGCCTGCTGGTGCACGGGCCGTCGGACGGCACGTTGTCGGCCCAGTGCAGCTCGCACTTCACCGGACTCAGCCGTCGGTGCTGCCCGCGCGGGACGGTGATCTGGGGTTTGTCCGGCAGTTCCAGCACGTCGAATCCGTGCAGCACCGCTGCGCTGAGATGCGACACCAGCCCGCCCTGGGCACGGGCGGCCGCGATCGGATCGGGCGCAGTCGGCAGCGCATAGACGCCTTTCGCGATCCGGCGGATCGATCCGCCGGCCAGGGCGGCGCGAATCGCGTGGCCGGACACGATCGCCCGCAGCTCTCCGAACGTCGCCACGCCCTCCCGTCGCAGCAGCACATCGATGACCTCGGGCACGTCTTCATGGTGGCGCACCTAGCGCATGTCGCGTCGGGAGTTGTCCACAGGCGATCTCCAGGCCATCACAATTGACGGCCGGCTGGCCGTGCCCGCGTGGCCAGGCGAGGGACGTTCAATTGTGATGGCCTGGCGGTCGCAATCTAGTCGGACAGTTCCTTGGACAGGAGGGCGGTGGTGGTGCCGTTGGGGAGGCGTTGTTTGGCGACCTCGATGTAGCCGCGGGCGTGGTGGAAGTCGATCGCCGGCGTGTCAGTCGGGACGGCGGCGACTGTGCGGTCGAAGGGCTTGGCGGCTCGTTCGATCGCGCGGTAGACCTGGGTCGCGATGCCGGTGCGCCGGTGCTCGGCGGCGATCACGATTCGCTCTATGAGCAGGAACCGGTCGGCGTACGTCTGGGTGAACGCCTCGAACGCCAGCCCGTCGTACGCCGAACCCGGGGTGAACGTGAGGACGAACCCGGCGGGTACGTCGTCCAGGTCGACGACGACGGCGTGTGCGGCGATCAGCCGGAGCCAGTCCAGGCGGTCGGGGTTCAGGGGGTCGACGAGCCCCGCGGCGGAGGCATTCAGCGCGAGAACCGCGCCGAGGTCGGCTGCGGTCATCGGGCGGAGTTTCACACTGAGCAGGATCGCACGGTAAACGTTTGCATCGGGAGGGGTCTCCCTGGCCGCACCCTGGCCGGGACCCCGAAATCGGGGGCCGCCCTTGGGAATGACCTGACCGTCGTGCAATGTTGAGTCCAGTGAACTCAAGTTTGTTCAGTCACGGATTTGAACCGAGGCGGACGAACGGGCAACATTGAGTCTGTATCACTCAACTTCGTGGAGGTAAAGAATGGCCCGCGCGGTCGGTATCGATCTCGGTACGACGAACTCCGTCATCGCCGTACTGGAAGGTGGCGAGCCCACCGTCATCCCCAACGCCGAGGGAGCGCGCACGACGCCCTCGGTGGTGGCTTTCGCCAAGAACGGCGAGGTCCTGGTCGGCGAGGTGGCGAAGCGCCAGGCCACCACGAACGTGGACCGCACCATCCGCTCGGTCAAGCGCCACATGGGCGAGGCCTGGAGCGTCGACATCGACGGCAAGAAGTTCACGCCGCAGCAGATCAGCGCGTTCGTGCTGCAGAAGCTGAAGCGGGACGCCGAGGCGTACCTCGGGGAGCAGGTCACCGACGCGGTCATCACCGTGCCGGCGTACTTCTCCGACGCGCAGCGCCAGGCGACCAAGGAGGCCGGCGAGATCGCGGGCCTGAAGGTGCACCGGATCGTCAACGAGCCGACCGCGGCCGCGCTCGCCTACGGCCTGGACAAGGGCACCGAGCAGACCATCCTGGTCTTCGACCTCGGCGGCGGCACGTTCGACGTCTCGCTGCTGGAGATCGGCGACGGTGTCTTCGAGGTGAAGGCGACCAGCGGTGACAACCACCTCGGTGGTGACGACTGGGACGCGCGGATCGTGCAGTGGCTGGTGACTCAGTTCAAGAACAAGAACGGCACCGACCTGTCCGGCGACAAGATGGCGATGCAGCGCCTCACCGAGGCCGCCGAGAAGGCGAAGATCGAGCTGTCCGCCGCGGCCGAGACCACGATCCACCTGCCGTACCTGAGCCTCACCGACGCGGGCCCGCTGCACCTGGAGGAGAAGCTCTCCCGGGCCGAGTTCCAGAAGATGAGCAACGACCTGCTGGAGCGCGCCCGCGCCCCGTTCAAGGCCGTCATCAAGGACGCCGGTATCGACGTGGCCAAGATCGACCACGTGATCCTGGTCGGCGGTTCGACCCGGATGCCCGCGGTCGCCGAGCTGGTCAAGGAGCTGACCGGCGGCAAGGACCCGAACAAGGGTGTGAACCCGGACGAGGTCGTCGCGGTCGGCGCCTCCCTGCAGGCCGGTGTGCTGAAGGGTGAGGTCAAGGACGTCCTGCTGCTCGACGTGACCCCGCTGAGCCTCGGTATCGAGACCAAGGGCGGCGTGTTCACCAAGATCATCGAGCGCAACACCACGATCCCGACCAAGGGTTCGGAGATCTTCACCACGGCCGAGGACAACCAGCCGTCGGTGATGATCCAGGTGTACCAGGGCGAGCGCGAGATGGCCCGCGACAACAAGTCGCTCGGCAACTTCGAGCTGACCGGCCTGCCGCCGGCGCCGCGGAACGTGCCGCAGATCGAGGTCACCTTCGACATCGACGCGAACGGCATCGTGCACGTGAACGCCAAGGACCTGGCCACCGGCAAGGAGCAGCGGATGACGGTCACGGGTGGCTCCGCGCTGCCGAAGACCGACATCGACCAGATGGTCCGCGACGCCGAGCAGTACGCCGAGGAGGACCGGCAGCGCCGCGAGGCGGTGGAGAACCGCAACCAGGCGGAGTCGCTGGTCTACCAGACCGAGAAGTTCCTGCAGGAGAACGAGGACAAGGTTCCGGACGACGTCAAGACCGAGGTCAAGGACGGCGTGGCCGAGCTGAAGAAGGCCCTCGAGGGTGACGACGCCGACGCGGTCAAGGCCGCCTCGGAGAAGCTCGCCCAGTCCAGCCAGAAGATGGGCGCCGCGATGTACGCGAACGCCCAGGCCGCCGGCGGTTCGACCGACGACGGCGCCACCTCCGAGGACACGACCGGCAGCAGCAACAGCAACGACGACGATGTCGTCGACGCCGAGATCGTGGACGAGGACCGGCCGCAGGACAAGACGGAGGACAAGTGACGGATCGACCGACTGGCAGCGAGTTCGGTGACGGGGAGCCCGTCATCCGCGACAAGCGCCGGATCGACCCGGAAACCGGCAAGTTGCGGGAGCCTGCGGACCAGTCCGCGGCTCCCGCGGCGGGGGCCCCGAGCGGACAGCCGCCGCGGGACCCGTCCGATCTGATCGGTCCGTCCGCCCAGGAGGCCCTGCTGACCGAGGCGCTCGCGGAGCGTACAGCGGACCTGCAGCGACTGCAGGCCGAGTACGTGAACTACAAGCGCCGCGTGGACCGGGAGCGGGAAGCGTCCCGCGAGCTGGTGATCGGCACGGTGCTGTCCGAACTGCTCGGGATCCTGGACGACGTCGGCCGGGCCCGCGAAGCCGGTGAGCTCGAGGGCGCGTTCAAGGCTGTCGCCGAGTCGCTGGAGCGGGTCACCGAGAAGCTCGGCCTGGTGAAGTTCGGCGAGAAGGGCGACACCTTCGACCCGCGGATCCACGAGGCCCTGCTGCACAACTACTCCGACGAGGTCGAGGGTCCGACCGCGACGATGATCATGCAACCGGGCTACCGCCACGGTGAGCGGATCCTGCGGGCGGCGCGAGTGGCCGTGTCGGAGCCGACCGAACAACTGCCGGGCGAGGCCGCGAAGGCCGACGTACCGGTGGAGAGCACTGATGAAGACGCGGACAGGTCCGCGGAGTAGTACCGACCACGACGGGAGGGGAGGCGCCAGATGAGCCAGAAGGACTGGATCGAGAAGGACTTCTACAAGATTCTCGGCGTCTCCAAGACCGCCGAGGCCGACGAGATCAAGAAGGCCTACCGCAAGCTGGCCCGGCAGTACCACCCGGACTCCAACGCCGGGGACACCAAGGCGGAAGCCAAGTTCAAGGAGGTCTCCGAGGCGTACGACGTCGTCGGCGACCCGAAGAAGCGCAAGGAGTACGACGAGGCACGCCGGCTGTTCGGCAGCGGCGGCTTCCGGATGCCGAGCGGCAGCGGTCAGGGCGGTGGCTTCGACTTCAACGTCGGTGACCTGTTCAACCGCGGCGGCCAAGGCGGCGGCAGCGGCCTCGGCGACATCCTGGGCGGCATGTTCGGCGGTGGTGGCCGGACCACGACCACCACCACGGCCCGTCCGCGGCGCGGTCAGGACATCGAGACCGAGGCGACGATCGACTTCGCCGAGGCCGTGAACGGTGTCACGGTCGGGCTCCGGATGACCAGCGACGAGCCGTGCGCGACGTGTCGCGGGACCGGTGCGAAGTACGGCACTGTGCCGAGGGTCTGCCTGAAGTGCGAAGGCACGGGTATGCAGACCTCGGTGCAGGGTGGTGTGTTCGCGATGACCGAGCCGTGCACCGAGTGCAAGGGTCGCGGTCTGGTCGTCGACCAGCCGTGCGAGACCTGCCACGGCTCCGGCCGCGGCCAGTCGAGCAAGACCATGCAGGTCCGCATCCCCGCGGGCGTGCAGGACGGTCAGCGGATCCGGCTGAAGGGCAAGGGCGCGGCGGGCGAACGGGGTGGCCCCGCGGGCGACCTCTACGTCACCGTGCACGTCAAGCCGCACCGGATCTTCGGCCGGCAGGGCGAGCACCTGACGCTCAACGTCCCGGTGAGTTTCACCGAGGCGGCGCTGGGTGCCGAGATCAAGGTTCCGACCCTCGACGGCCTGCCCGTCACGGTCCGGATCCCAGCAGGTACGGCGAACGGGAGCAAGCTGCGCGTCCGCGGCAAGGGTTCGGTCCGGCGGGACGGGACCAAGGGCGACCTGATGCTCACGCTCGAAGTGCAGGTCCCGCACGAGCTGACCGACGAGCAGAAAGAGAAGCTGCAGGAGTTCAGCTCCGCGTCGGACCAGCCTGATCTGCGGGCCGGGTTGTTCGGGAGCTCGTGATGGGCATCCCGTTCAGCCAGGTGCCGACCTGGGACGACCGCACCCCGATCTACGTGATCTCGGTGGCGGCCCAACTGGCCGGCATGCATCCGCAGACGTTGCGCCAGTACGACCGGCTCGGCCTGGTAGTGCCGAGCCGGGCGTCCGGCCGCGGCCGGCGGTACTCGGCGTACGACGTGGCGAGGCTGCGTTATGTGCAGCACCTGTCCCAGGAAGAAGGCGTCAACCTCGCGGGAATTCGGCACGTCCTCGCGCTACAGTCGGAGGTGGAGGACCTGCGTCAGCGGGTCAACCAGCTCCTGGCCGAAGTCCAGCGCGGTGTCGGCGCCTCCCGGCGTCCCGCCGCCAGCCGGGTCTTCTCGGCCGGTCCCGCAGGCGACGTGATCGCCATGGGCCGGCAGCAGACCACGACGCGATGGATCCGCACCCAGCCCCTGGAACTCGGCCCTCGCTGATCCTCCGCCGTACATCTCATAGGGCCACCGGAGTGTTCTGATCCCCCTCGGAGCCTCCGGTCCGGTGGAGGTCGTCGTTCCCCCACGACGCCTCCACAGTCGAAGGTGCGCTAACCCCCCAGCGCCCTTCGACCCCCGCAGGGTGGTCCGTTCCAGGACCGCCCTGCGGTTCTCGTTCGTCCTGTTGTCTTCCGGCGGGCAACGCATACCCTGGCGAGGTGACGCTGAAGCTGGAGACGGACCGGCTGCTGCTCCGGGACTGGGAGGAAGACGACGCCGACGCCGCGCTGGAGATCTTTGGCTCCGCCGACGTGGCGCCCTGGCTGTCACCGGCCATCGACAAGGTGCCGGACGCCGCAACCATGCGGTTGATCCTGCAGTCCTGGATCGAGGCCCAGCCGAACTTCGTCGTACCCGCGGGCCGTTGGGCGATCGCGCGCCGGGACGACGGTGAGGTCGTCGGCGCGTTGCTGATCCGCCTGCTCCCGCCGTACGAGGAGGATCTCGAGATCGGCTGGCAGTTGCGGCCGAGCGCGTGGGGTTTCGGGTACGCGACCGAGGCCAGCCACGCGTTGATGGGCTGGGCGTTCGGCGACGGCGAGGTCGACGAACTGTTCGCCGTCGCGCGACCGGCCAACAAGCGCGCGATCGCCACCGCGAGACGGCTCGGCATGGAATGGGTCGGCGAGACCGACAAGTACTACAACCTGAATCTGCAGGTGTACCGGATCCGCGCGTCGGAGTTCACCACCTGAGCCTGTTCCACGAGGGGTGGCGCCGTACCGGTGCCACCCCTCAGTCATGCCCCGGGACCCTGACTTGTCCCTGGGATTTTCCAGAGTTGAGTGGAATGGACTCAAGTTTGGATAAGTTGTATCTAGTGACTGTTGTTGCTGGAACTTGAAAGGCTGGAACTAGATGGACGTTCAGCGGTTGACGACCCTCGCGCGCGAAACCCTGTCGGTCGCGATCCGTCAGACCTCCGCGGCGGGCAACCCGACCGTGGAACCGATTCACCTGCTGTCCGGGTTGCTCGCGCAGCCCGAGGGCACCACGATCGGCCTGCTCGAAGCGGCCGGTGGCGACCTCGACGCCGTACGCCGGAAGACCGCCGAGCAGCTGAGCCGACTCCCGAAGGCGAGCGGTGGCAGCGTGCAGGCGCCGAGCCTGTCGCCGAAGACCGGTGACGTGCTGAACCAGGCGGAGCAGCGGGCCCTCGGGCTCGGGGACGAGTACGTCTCCACCGAGCACCTGCTGATCGCGCTCGCGACCGTCGAGGGAGCTGCGAAGAGTGCGGTCGGCGTGACGCCAGAGGCGTTGCTGCAGGCGTTCGACCACATGCGCGGCAACCGCCGGATCACCTCGCCGGAGGCCGAGGGCACCACCAAGTCGCTGGAGAAGTACGGCGTCGACCTCACCGAACGGGCTCGCGACGGCAAGCTCGACCCCGTGATCGGCCGGGACACCGAGATCCGGCGCGTGGTCCAGGTGCTGTCCCGCCGTACCAAGAACAACCCGGTCCTGATCGGTGAGCCCGGCGTCGGCAAGACCGCCGTCGTCGAGGGGCTGGCCCAGCGGATCGTGGCCGGTGACGTGCCCGAGTCGCTGCGTGGCCGCCGGCTGATCAGCCTGGACCTCGGCGCGATGGTCGCGGGTGCGAAGTACCGCGGTGAGTTCGAGGAGCGGCTGAAGGCCGTGCTGACCGAGATCAAGGAGTCCGACGGTCAGGTCATCACGTTCATCGACGAGTTGCACACTGTCGTCGGCGCCGGTGCGTCCGGCGAGGGCGCGATGGACGCCGGCAACATGCTGAAGCCGATGCTGGCGCGCGGTGAGCTGCGGATGATCGGTGCGACCACCCTGGACGAGTACCGGACGCGCATCGAGAAGGACCCGGCGCTGGAGCGTCGTTTCCAGCAGGTGTTCGTCGGCGAGCCGTCGGTCGAGGACTCGATCGCCATCCTGCGTGGCCTGAAGGAGCGCTACGAGGGGCACCACAAGGTCGCGATCTCCGACTCCGCGCTGGTCGCGGCGGCGACGCTGTCGAATCGGTACATCACCGGTCGCCAGCTGCCCGACAAGGCGATCGACCTGGTCGACGAGGCCGCGTCCCGGCTGCGGATGGAGATCGACTCGTCCCCGGTCGAGATCGATTCACTGCGCCGTACTGTCGACCGGCTGAAGATGGAGGAGCTGGCGCTGTCCCGCGAGGACGACCCCTCGTCGCAGGAACGGCTGGAGCGGCTGCGCGCCGACCTCGCCGACCGCGAGGAGGAGCTGCGCGCGCTCGAGGCCCGCTGGGAGCGGGAGAAGACCGGCCTGAACCGGGTCGGTGAGATCAAGGAGCGCATCGACGAGCTGCGCGGCCAGGCCGAGCGCGCCCAGCGCGACGGCGACCTGGAGACCGCGGCCCGGATCCTGTACGGCGAGATTCCGCAGCTCACCAAGGAGCTCGAGGAGGCCGACGCCCAGGAAGAGGTTGCCGAAGGCCCCGAAGCGATGGTGAACGAGGAGGTCGGGCCGACCGAGATCGCCGAGGTGATCGCGATGTGGACCGGCATCCCGACCGGCCGGCTGCTCGAGGGCGAGACCGGCAAGCTGCTCCGGATGGAGGACGAGCTCGGGCACCGGCTGATCGGTCAGCGCGAGGCGGTCAAGGCCGTGAGCGACGCCGTACGGCGGGCGCGCGCGGGCATCTCCGACCCGGACCGGCCGACCGGTTCGTTCCTGTTCCTCGGCCCGACCGGTGTGGGTAAGACCGAGTTGGCGAAGGCGCTCGCGGACTTTCTGTTCGACGACGAGCGGGCGATGGTCCGGATCGACATGTCGGAGTACGGCGAGAAGCACAGCGTCGCGCGGCTGGTCGGCGCGCCGCCCGGGTACGTCGGGTACGAAGAGGGTGGCCAGCTGACCGAGGCCGTCCGTCGCCGTCCGTACTCGGTGATTCTGCTCGACGAGGTGGAGAAGGCGCACCCCGAGGTCTTCGACATCCTGCTGCAGGTGCTGGACGACGGCCGGCTGACCGACGGCCAGGGTCGTACGGTCGACTTCCGGAACGTGATCCTGATCCTCACCAGCAACCTGGGTTCGGCGTACCTGGCAGATCTGTCGCTGGACGACAAGGCCAAGCGCGACCAGGTGATGGCCGTGGTGCGGCAGTCGTTCAAGCCGGAGTTCATCAACCGGCTCGACGAGATCGTGCTGTTCGACGCGCTCGGCAGCGAGGAGCTGACGCAGATCGTTGGCTTGCAGATCGTCGCGCTGCAGCGGCGGCTGACCGATCGGCGGATCACGCTGGACGTCGACGAGGGCGCGATGGAGTGGCTGGCGCTGACCGGGTACGACCCGGTGTACGGCGCCCGCCCGCTCCGCCGCCTGGTCCAGTCCGCGATCGGCGACGAACTCGCCCGCGGCCTGCTCAACGGCACCATCCGCGACGGCGAAACCGTCAAGGTAACCCTCAACGAGTCGAAGGACGCGTTGGACGTCTCCGCCTGACGATCACTGCTCGAGCCGGGCCGGTCTCCCTGACCGGCCCGGCTTTTGCATTGTCCTGGAATGCCTTCAAACACTTGAACTTCGGGCAGTTTCCAGTCGGTATCTCTCCGCTCTTGAAACCAATGGTTACTGCTTGGTAGGAACGTCCGTCAGCAAAGTACTGAACAGTAGTTCAAGTACCTGAAACTTGGATTTTCCGGCGGGGGGTCCCCGGAGTCCCACAGTGAGTGGAGGACTCAATGCAGCGCAGCACCCTGGTATCCGGTGCGCTGCTGGCCGTCGTCGCGTGTCTGTTGTGTCTGGTCGGGGAAGCTCTCGGTCTGGATACGCAGCACGTGGCACTGGTCGGCGGGGCACTGGGCGGCGTGGTGGGGCTGGTGCAGGATCGCACGCCGGCGATGCGCGCGGCCGGCTTCTTGATCGGGCTGTTCGTCGCCTGGCTCGGATTCGCCGTACGGGCGCTCTATCTGCCTGACTCGGCGTCCGGCCGCGCCGTCGCGGCCGTCGCCGTCGTGGCCGTGTGCGTGGCGTTCACGGCCGGCTCGGCCGACCGGATCCCGTTGTGGACCTTACTGCTCGGCGCTGCCGCGATGGTCGCCGTGTACGAGGAGACCTATACCGCGGACAGCCCGGCCTTCCTGGCCCAGTCGCCGTCGGCGGCCACCGGCGTACTGCTGGCGGCCGGGCTCGGGTTCCTGGCGACCTCGCTCCAGCGGCCGCGACCGGCGCCGGCCGCTGAGCGTTCCGAGGTTCCACCCGACGAGCCGACCGAAGAAGATGCCTGGGTTCCGGCCGACGACACCCGTGAGCTTGCCTCGACCGAAGGAGACCGTGCGTGACCGCCCGACGCATCACCCGGGGACTGGCTGTCGTCATCGCCGTCCCCTCCGCTTTCGTCCTGTCGACGTCCCCGGCGCTGGCCACGTCGAGCGCACTCTCCGCCGGACCCGTCACGGTCACCAACACCGAGACTGTGCAGGCCAGACTCGACCCCAGCGGCAAGGTCGAAGGCGCCCGCATCTACGAGCAACTCGCCTTTGCCGGCACCGGAAAGGTGAAACTCACCAACCCGGTGTCGACCGACAGCCTGCGCAACCTGGACAGCTTCGGCGGCTTCTCGGTCGAGCACGGCAAGATGGCTGTGGACCTGTCGGTGGACGGAGAGCAGCGGATTCGCACCGTCAGTGACTTCGACAAGAAGAAGCTGCCGATCAAGATCGCCGTCACCTACACCCTGAACGGCAAGAAGCTGTCCAAGCCCAGTGACGTCGTCGGCAAGAAGGGCCGGCTGGAGGCGCACTACGTCGTGGAGAACACCACGGCCAAGACCGAGTCGGTGACGATCACCGATGGGTACGGCAAGCAGGTCGTCGAGGAGGCCGACGTCGTCATCCCGATGGTCGGTCAGCTGACGACTGTGCTGCCGCCCGAATTCGCTGATGTCACCTCGGCCGAGGCGAACAAGGCCGGCGACGGCAAGGGCGGTACGAAGCTGAGCTTCACCGCGACGCTGTTCCCGCCCGTCGGCGCCGCGACCGCGGAGTTCGGCTGGGCGGCCGAGGTCAAGGACGCGATCGTCCCCGAGGCCGAGCTGACCGCGTTGCCGGTCAGCCCGCTGGAAAGCCCGTCGTTCAAGACCGCGGTCTCCGGGTATCAGAGCGGCGCAGAGAAGGGCGCAGACCTGGTCGAGGGCGGTACGACGCTCGACTCGAACCTGATCCGGCTGCGGGACGGCGCCCAGAAGCTGCTCTCCGGCCTGCTCCAGCTGAACGCCGGTGCGAAGACCCTGAACGAAGGCCTCGCCAACCAGGCCGCGCCTGGTGCCACGAAGCTCTCGGGCGGTGCGTCGCGGCTGGCCGACGGCATGGCTGAGCTCGAGTCAGGTGCATCTCTGCTACGCACGAAGACCGGCGAGGCCGCCAAGGGTGCGGACAAGCTGGACAAGGGCGCGGGTGAGCTGCAGAAAGGCGCGAAGGACCTTGCCGCAGGTGCTGGCCGGCTGAAGACCGGCACCGGCAAACTCGCCTCCGGCCTGGACGAGGCCACCGGCAAGGCTCCTGCCCTGATCGACGGACTGAACCAGGTCAGCGGCGGGCTGAAGAGCGTCGAGGACGGGCTCGGTCAGATGTACGGCGGCATCGGCCAACTGCCCACCAAGGCCAAAGGCCTGCACGACGGCGTGGCACAGCTCCGCGCGGGGATCGGCTCGGTCGGAACCGAGGGAACGCTGCTCGGCGGATTGGAGACGCTGAAGAAGCAGCTCGCGGCCTCCGGTCCGGGAATCGACAAGATGCGCGGTGGCGTGCACTGTGCGGCGGACGCGCTCACTGCGGTCAGCAAGGGCAAGCCGGCCGGAACGTACGACGAGGCTTGCTATGGCGCCGCTGCCGCGCAGCTGAACGGGCCGGCCGGGGCGCTGAACGTCGGGCCGGAGACCAATCCGGTCAAGAAGATGATCCTCGACTCGGTGATCGCCCAGATGGGCTCGATGGGTGACCCGGTGCCCGATCTGGACAAGCCGCTGCCGGATTCCGCCAGACTGCAGGCTGCGCTCGCTTACCTGAAGGGCCGGCTGACCCAGCGCGCCGTACCAGGTATTGCGCAGCTGCAGTGCGGGCTCGACAACCGGGTCGCGGGCTGCCCGGACTCGGAGCCCGGTCTGATGCAGGGACTCATGGCGGTGGATGCCGGTGTGACTCAGCTGGTGTCCGGAGTGGTTGCCAGCGTCCAGGGCGGCATCGGCACTTCCAAGGACACGCCGGCCAAGAAGACCCTGCGTGGTGGGGTCAACGGGCTGCAGGGTGGCATCGGACAGATCCAGGCAGGTGGTAAAACGCTGCTGGCCGGCCTCACCCAGCTGTCGGACGGCGCTGACCAGCTCGACACGGGAGCGGGTGCGCTGTCCACCGGCACTGGCAAGCTCAAAGCAGGTGCCGGCGTGCTGGCGAACGGCACCGGGCAGCTCGGCAACGGGCTCGGGTTGCTGGCCGGCGGTACGGGCAAACTGGCCGACGGCGTCGGCCAGGCCAAGACCGGCTCGGACCAGCTGGCGCAGGGTTCCAAGGATCTGGCGACCGGCATTGGCTCCGCGGCCGAGGGTTCGGGCAAGCTGGCAGACGGTCTCACCACCGCCACCGAACAAGCGCCCGCTATCCCCGACGGCGCCGGCCGGCTCTCGAAGGAAGGTGCGAAGGTGCTGACCAAGAACGGCGCCGACACCGCACGCGACTTCGGCCGCCGCTACAGCCTGCTTTCCGCCGGCGCCGACCGCGCCAAGACCGAGTCAATGCCTTTCGGTGCTCCCGAGGGTGCGGCCGGCGCAACGGCGTACTCGCTCAAGCTGGCCGGGGCCACCGGTGAAGGCGACCGCAGCTGGATCCGCCTTCTCGCCGGCCTGGCGGTCTTCGGTGCCGCCATCGGCGCCACCAGCCTCTTCCGCAGGCGCGCCACCTCCTGAGGTTCGCTGACGTGTTGGGGCCTGGTCAATCCGACCAGGCCCCTTCGTCTATGCAGGTTCGTAGGTCAACACCAGAACGCCTGATTGCAGCGTCTTCTGACGCACCAGTTTCAGCTCGGTGCGTTCCGCGAACAGCATCTGACCCGTGCCCAGCACCAGCGGGTGCAGCATGATCTCCAGCTCGTCGACCAGGCCGTGCTCCAGCAGGCTGCGCAGGAGCGCCGGATTGCCGTACATCATGATGTCGCCGCCGTCCTCCTTCTTGATCTGCCGGAGAGCAGCGATCGCATCGCCTTCCAGCAGTGTCGCGTTCCACGTCAGCTTCCCGGTCAAGGTGCTGGAGGCAACGAGTTTGGGCAGGCTTCGCAGACGATCGGCGTACGGCCCGTCGGCGTTTCCCCAGGCGGCGGCGAACATCTCGTACGTACGCCGCCCACACAGGAAGTAGTCGCAGGTCGCCAGCTTCTCGATGGACAGACGCACCGATTCCTGGCCGAAGTACGGTTGCGCCCAGCCGCCGTACGCCGTACCGCTGTAGCCTCCTGGGTCCTCTACGACTCCGTCGAGCGTCATCAGCGCCGAGGCGATGATCTTGCGCATGCTGCTCCTTCCGGTCTTTGGTGAATAGACCGGCCGCGCGTGAGAAAGGAATCGGTTTTGGTGATCTGGGAGGATCGGGGCGGGGGTCGTGGAAGGAAGCGGATGGCTGAGCAGCGTGGTGACGAGCCGGTTGATGGTGGGCCGGGGCCGTACAGCGGACTGTTCGGTGCGGTGCCGGACACGCACAGCTACCAGGCGGCGACACCCAAGCAGGTGACGGTCGCCGCGGTCATCTCCGCCGGGCTGGGCGCGATGTGCCTGCTGCTGGCGGCGCTAGCCCTGACGTCCGCAGGCGGCCAGATCTCCGAGGTACTCACAGGCTCCCGCGGCAACACCCCGGTCGCCGTCGCGGCCGCGCTGGTCTGCGCCGTCGTCTACCTCGTCCCCGCCCTCTACCTCCGCAAACGCCGCCCCTGGTCCCGCTACGTCCTGATCGCCGTAGCAGCCCTCGGTATCGCAGGCGGCGTAATGGCCTTACCGGCAAGCCTCCTGGGCCTAGCCATCCACGTCACCCTCCTGACCCTCATGCTCCAACGCCCCACCAAACTCTGGTTCAACCACCGCTAACTCAGCTTCTGGAGGCGGGTCAGGGCTTCTTGTAGTACCTCGGGTTGTTTGCAGAAGGCCCAGCGGACCAAGGGGCGGCCTGGTTCGGGGTTGTCGTAGAAGACTTGGTGGGGGATGGCTACTACGCCGGCTCGTTGGGGGAGCATGCGGCAGAATTCGATGCCGTCGGTGTGGCCGAGGGGGCGGATGTCGGTGGTGATGAAGTAGGTGGCGGCGGGGAGGTGGACCTCGAAGCCCAGGTCGGCCAGGCCGGTTGCCAGCAGGTCGCGGCGGGACTGGAGGTCGGCGCGCAGGGCGTCGTAGTAATCGGTGCCCAGGGCAAGGGCGTTCGCGACAGCCGGCTGGAAAGGCGCGCCCGACGTGAAGGTGAGGAACTGCTTGGCGGTGGTCACCGCCGTCACCACCTCAGACGAACCGGTGACCCACCCGATCTTCCATCCGGTGACCGCGAACGTCTTTCCAGCGCTGCTGATCGACACGGTCCGGTCCGCCATCCCGTCGTACGTCGCGAGCGGCCGGTGCGTCCCGTCGTACACGAGGTGTTCGTAGACCTCGTCCGTGATGACGATCAGGTCGTGTTCGAGGGCGACGTCGCGGATGCCGCGCAATTCCTCGTCGTTGAGGACGGTCCCGGTCGGGTTGTGCGGTGAGTTGATCAGCAGCACCTTCGTCCGCGGTGTGACGGCGGCGCGCAGTTCGTCGAGGTCCAGCCGGTACGACGGTGCTCGCAGGGTCACTGGTACGCGCCGTCCGCCGGCGAAGGCGATCCCTGCCGCGTACGAGTCGTAGTACGGCTCCAGCGCGATCACCTCGTCACCGGGCTCGACGAACGCGAGCAGCGCGGCCGCGATCGCCTCGGTCGCGCCGGTGGTGACCAGGACCTGCGTGTCCGGGTCGTACGAGAGGTCGTAGAACCGCTTCTGGTGGTCGACGATCGCCTGCCGCAGCGCGGGTACCCCACGACCCGGTGCGTACTGGTTCGCGCCGGCCCGGATCGCCGCGATCGCGTCCTCAAGCAGTGAGTCCGGCCCGTCGCGGTCCGGGAAGCCCTGGCCGAGGTTGACCGATCCGGTCGCCACCGCCAGCGCGGACATCTCCGCGAAGATCGTCGTACCGAGGCCGTTCAACCGCTCAGCGTGTGCGCGCATGCCCCTAACCCTCGACGGCCGTGACCATGTGGGCAAGCCAGGCGCGCGCGGTGGCGCGGTCAGTTGCGCTGAACGTGCCCTCGAGTTCGTCCTCGACCTTGCGGATCGCCGGGGCCGCCTCGGCCAGCCGGCGTTCGCCGCCGGGGGTGAGATGCACCTGCTGGGTACGGCGGTCCTTCGGGTTCGGCCGCCGTTCGACCAGGCCGGCCCGCTCCATCCCGGTGATCAGCTCGTTCGCGGACTGTCGCGTCGTGCCGACCACGCGGCCGACCTCGGCCACGGTGAGTCCCGGCGCCTCGCGGACGCACAGCAACGTGCCGTACTGCTGGACCGACAGGCCGTGCTCGTCGAGCGCGACCGCGAGCGCGGATCGCATGCTCAGCCAGGCGTGCCGCACCAGGAACGTCACACAGCCGGTCTCGTCAGTGGGATCCATGAGCACATTCTGCCGAAAAGGAGATTGACAGGTTCCTGTCAATCGAGGACGATGGAAAACCTCGTCAGGGTCCTGTCAATCATAGGAGACTTCGTGTCTGCGATCGACCCCCCGCAAGGTCCAATCCACCAGCGCCGCATCCTCGCGATCCTGGTCGTCTCGGCCGTCCTGATCTGGATCGACTCGACCGTCCTCGGTATCGCTCTCGAACGCCTCGCCGATCCCGTAGCGGGTCTCGGCGCCACGCCCGGCCAGCTGCAGTGGGCCGTCGGCATCTATTCGCTGTTGTTCGCCACCGCCCTGTTCCTGGCCGGCGCCCTCGGGGACCGCTACGGCCACCGAACCGTCCTGATGCTCGGCCTGCTGATCTTCGGCATCGCCTCCGCCTGGGCAGCGTGGGCCACCGACCCGGCCGGCCTGATCCTCGCCCGCGCGACCATGGGGCTCGGCGGTGCGCTGATCATGCCCACGTCGATGGCGATCATCGGCTGGACCTTCCCGCCGGAGCGCCGGGCCGGTGCGATCGCGGTCTGGTCGTCGTCGGCCGGTGTCGGCGTCGCCGTCGGGCCGGTGCTCGGCGGGGTGCTGATCGATCACTTCTGGTGGGGTTCGGTCTTCACGATCAACCTGCCGATCGTCGCCTTCGGTCTGATCGGCGCCGCCGTCGTACTCCCGAACCCGCGCAGCCCGCAGCGCCGCCGGCTCGACCCGCTCGGCCTCGGCCTGTCCACGCTGGGACTGCTCGGCCTGTCGTACGGGCTGATCGAAGGCGGTCACCAAGGCGGCTGGGATCGCTGGCAGGTCTGGGCAAGCATCGGCGCCGGCCTCGTGCTGCTCGCCGGATTCCTGTACTCCGAGTGGCGCGAACCCGAGCCGAGCTTCGACCCGCGCCTGTTCCGCAATCGCCGGTTCGCGGCGGGCAACCTCTCGCTGGCGGCGGTCTTCCTCACCATTACTGGGCAGGCCTTCTACCTCGCGTTCTACCTCCAGGGCGCCCGCGGCATGAGCGCCCTGGACGCGGGCCTGATGTCGTTGCCCGGGGCAATGGGCGTGGTCGTCGGCGCCCCACTCGGTGCCCGGCTGGCCGCGCGGCTCGGTGTCGCGAAGGTGTCAGGTACGGCGGTCCTCACCCTCGCAGCGTGCTTCGCGCTCAACCTCACGTACGACGTCAGCACGTCGCTCTTGGTGATCGGGATCATCGGCGGCCTCGCTGGACTCGCGATCGGTATGACCGTCGCGCCGACGACCGCGGCCGTGATGGCGACGCTCCCGATGGATCGGATCGGGGCCGGCTCCGCGGTCAGCAACGCCCTGCGCCAGGTGGGCAGCGTGCTGGGTGTCGCCGTACTCGGGACCGTCGTGTCGTCGACGTACCAGCACCAGATCGCGCCCGCCCTGACCGGCCTGCCGAACGAGGAGGCGATCGGTACGTCGGCCGAGGCGACCCGCCACGCGGCCGGCGCACTGCACCGCCCCGACCTGGTGCAACTCGCGAACGACGCCTTCGTCCACGCCATGCACACCGCGGCCGGCGTCGCCGCGGCCATCGTCCTGCTTGGCGCGATCGTCCTCACGGCCGCCTTCCGGATCCCCAGGCCATCACAATCGCCGGATCAGGAAGCGACCACGCCGGAGCGCGCCGGCATCGGCTAATTGTGATGGCCTGGGGAACCGTCAGTTCCACGGAGACGGCGGCGGTGGCGGGACGACGGCGGGGCGGTCTTCGCACCACGTTGCGCCGGCCCAGCCGCCGTCGTTGCCGGCGAGGAGTCGTACGTCGAACTCCGGTGGGCCGTTGAAGTGGAACGTGCCGCAGTTGTTGACGAACGGGGCTCCGACGTTTCGGGCTTCGACGTTCTCGAACGTCGCCCAGCCGCCGACCCGGGCGTTCACCACGTTGGTCCCGGTGCCGTCGACCTTGATGTTGCGGACGGCGACTCCCGTGATCGCGTAGTCGTCCTTCACCGGCCAGTCGACGACGAACATCATCGCGTTGTACGTCGAGTCCAGGAACGAACTGTCGACGATCTCGATCGGAGCGGACATCGTGGACTGCAGCGCGTACAGCCAGATCGCGCCGAGGCCGATGTTCCAGTTGAGATCGCGCGGACCGCCGCGGACCGTGGTGTTGCGGGCGAACGTCAGCGTGCCCTCGAACGGCGTCGCGTTGAATCGCGAGCCGGCGTGCAACGTGCTGCCCTCGCGGATCGGGTCGGCGACCAGGTTGTCGGTCACCGCGTTGTCCCGGCCGCCGTAGATCGCGATGTTGTTCGCGAGCACGGGTGTCTGCACGGTGTTGTGGTCGTAGACGTTGTCGTGATTGACCACACCGGAAGGGTTCGCCTCCGACCACATCGCCAGCCCGTCGTCGCCGCTGTTGCGGACGAAGTTGTTGGTGGCCCGGACGTTCGAGACGCCGAGGTGCAGATTGATGCCGTCGGCAACCGCGTCGGTGATGACGTTGTTGCGGATCAGCAGGCTGTCCATCGGGCCGTCGAGCCAGATGCCGACCTTGGTGTGGCGCAGGTACAGGTTCTCGATCGTGGAGCCGCCGCCGATCGCGCCGCCGATTCCGTTCACCTGGTCGGTGTCGATGCGTTCGCTGACATCGCTCTCGATCGCGAAGTCCGACAGATGTACGCCGGTGCTCCCGCCGTCGGCGGCGTACTTGCCGTAGAAGCCAGGTGCGCTGTGCACCGACTTGTCCGGCGCGGGCTCGGCGAGCGGGAGCACCTTGCCCTTGATGATCGTCCACCAGTTGCCCGCGCCGCGGATCGTGACCTGGTCGACGACGATGTGCCGGTTCATCTGGAAAGTCCCCGCGGGGATGAACACCGACCAGCCGATCCGCTGCGCGGCCGCGATCGTGCGCTCGATCGCGGGCGCGGCGTCCCGTCGTCCGGTCGGGTCGGCGCCGAACAGCCGTACGTCGAGCGACCGTGCTGGCTGCTTCAACGGGGCCTTCACCAGTTCGAAGTCCGCGACGTCGAGCACGGTCCACGCCGCCGTGGTCTCACGAGGTACCGCGAACCGAATGCGCGAGCCGGCCAGGTACGTCCGGTCGAGCATCACTCGCTGCTCGTCGTAGAAGTGGTTCGGTCGGAACGGCTTGGCGACCGGGTCCGGGTCAGGCTTCCACCAGCCCGGGATGGGGTCGACGTTCGGGTCGTTGGAGAACGGATACATGCCGTACAGCCACGCGTACTGCGACGTCAGCGTCATCGTCCGCCGGTGCTTCCCGTCGACGCTCACGTCGAGCGGCGCGGTGATCCCACCGCCGGCCGGCGCGTCCGGGATGCTGTACCGCAACGTGAACGCGTTCGCGGGCTGCGTCAGCGTGAATTCGACGTACTGCTTGGGCTGCAGCCGTACGGCGGTACGCCCGGAAGCCTCGGCCGGGAGCGTGTACGCCTCCCGCCCCGGGCCGAGCTGCTCGCCGGTGAAGACGGCGTTCTCCGCCTCCTGCTCGACGAACGGTACGTCGGCGCCGCGGCCGGTCACCAAAGCGGGATCGAGCCCGGCCCGGGTGAGCCGCGGCGCGGGGCCTGCGGCGGCTGGTTGAGATGTGAGCACGGCACCGAGGAGCGCGGTCGTCACGGCGACCGCGATCATGTGCGAACGGGACATCGGCGGATCCCCTCCCGGACGAATTGTCTGGAGGTTATGCACCCGACGATCGGTGCGCAAGATCTCGACAGGTCAGAGAAATTTCCGAACCATGAAGACGTCGACCGGATCCTCGGTCTCGGTGACGAAGCCGTGGCGCTCGTACAACTTCCGGGCCGGGCTGCCCTGCAGCACGTTCAGCGCGACGGTCGCGGCGCCGGCTTCGTCCAGGACGGAACGCAGTACGGCGGAACCGAGGCCGCGGCCCTGGTGGTGCGGGGCAAGGTAGAAATGCTCGAGCCAGTGGCGGTCCTCGGCCGGCCGGATGCTGATGGATCCGGCGAACTCGCCGTCGACCTCGATGATCCGGGTGTGCTCGGGTGTGTACGCGTCACGCAGGCGTTGCCGGACGCGATGATCGTCGTACCGCCCGAGGCGTTCGAGGTCCGGGCGCATGGCGACGGCCCGGAGTTCGACGAGTTCCTCGAGGTCGTTCGCCGTCGCCGGCCGCAACCTCCACCTCATGGCAGCGCCGGTTGCGGGACGGGCCGGAGGGCGCGCAGCCAGAGCTCGGTCTGGGCGATGTGGGCGGACGCGGCGGTGGCGGCGGCCGCGGGGTCGCGGGTGGTGATCGCGGCCAGGATTGCGCGGTGGCCGCGGTCGCTGGTCTGCTTGATCGCGTCGAAGTCGGCGCCGGGCTCGAAGATCCGGTAGTGGCCGCCGCGACCGCGGATCACGCCAGTGAGTGCGGTGACCGTCGGGTTGCCGCCGGCCGCGCAGATCAGGCCGTGGAACTCGGCGTCCAGGTGCTGGATCTCGGTCGCGTCCGTGGTCGACTCGAGCCGATCGAGGACCGAGCTCAGTTGCGCTTCGAGTTCCGGGTCCTGGCGGGCGGCCGCGGCGGCGGTGGCGTGCGCCTCGAGCACCCGGCGTACCTCCAGCAGTTCGAGCACTCCCTCGAGCGGGATCAGCTCGACCGACAGCGAGAACCTGCCGATGATCGCGGCCGGGTCCAGCGCGGTGACGTACGTGCCCGACCCGTGCCGGGACTCGATCACGCCGAGCGCGCCGAGCGACCGCACAGCCTCCCGCAGCGAGCTCCGGGACACGCCCAAGTGGTCGCACAACTCGGGCTCCGGCGGGAACTTCGCCCCCGGCCCGAGCTCCCCGGACGCGATCATCTGCCGCAACCCGGCCAGTGCCTTGTCCGTAGCAGCCATCCCCTCACCTCCTCCCGAAGAGTAAGTCCTCAGACCACTTCTGGTCACATCTGTACATGCTCAGCCTGTCCGGCCGAGCCAGTCCAGTGATTCATCAGATGTTTGCTCGTAGGAACCCGGGCAGGTCGGCCGCCCGCCAGCGCCGGGCCGCGAGCTGCTCGTACGGCGTCCCGCCGGTCACCCAGACCGTCGTCATCCCGCGCTCGTGGGGCCCGGTCAGGTTCACCTCGAGATCGTCGAACATCGCGGCCCGCACCGGGTCGATCCCGAACGAGGTCAGGAAGGCGTCCAGGCTCTCGTCGTACGGCTTCGGGATCAGGTCGGCGGCGAGGATGTCGAAGACGCCGTCGATGCACTCGGTCAGTCCGAGGCGCCCGAGCACCTGCTGCGCGTGGTACGCCGAGCCGTTCGTGTACAGGTACCGCCGCCCCGGCAACCCGGTGAGGATCTCTGCCAGCACGGGATCGGGACGAAGTACTTCGTAGTCGATCGTGTGCTCCCACGCGAGGTAGTCGTGTGGGTCGATCGACCGGGTGTTCATCAGGCCGCGGAGGGTCGTCCCGTGCTCGGCGACGAGCTGTGCCTGCAACCGAAGGGCCTCGGCTTCGTCGGTGCCGAACAGGTCGGCGAGGTACGCCCGGATCCGGACGTTCATCTGGTCGGCCAGTCCCACCTCGGCCGGATACAACGTGTTGTCGAGGTCCAGAACCCAGGTGTCGATGTCCGCCAGCACGTGATCAGGGTAGGTGACACACTGGGTGCGTCACCGACGGGAGGACTGCACGATGCCGACTGCGCTCGTCACCGGGCCGGCGAC
The DNA here is from genome assembly GCF_004216905.1 of Kribbella sp. VKM Ac-2569. Taxonomy (GTDB): domain Bacteria; phylum Actinomycetota; class Actinomycetes; order Propionibacteriales; family Kribbellaceae; genus Kribbella. The sequence continues at coordinate 260,683 of NZ_SGXJ01000006.1, read as the reverse complement.
CGGGATCGGCCGGGCGTTCGCGGACAAGCTCGCGCTCGAGGGGTACGACCTGGTGCTGGTGTCGCGGGACGAGGCGCGCCTCAAGGAGGTCGCCGCCGACATCACGCGGCTGCACGATGTCGAGTGCGAGGTGCTGGCCGCCGACCTGACCGACGCGGCCGATCTGGCGCGCGTCGAGGAGCGGTTCCGGACCGGGCCGATCGAGTTGCTGGTGAACAACGCCGGCTTCGGGCAGAAGAAGCCGTTCTGGGAGAACCCGGTCGAGGTCGAGGAGAAGCAACTCGATCTGCTGGTTCGCGTCGTACTGCGGCTCACGCATGCCGCCGTACTTCCGATGATCGAGCGGGGCTCGGGTGCGGTGATCAACGTGTCCTCGGTGGCCGGATTCCTGCAGCGCAACATCTACAGCGCGCACAAGGCCTGGGTGACGAGCTTCTCCGCCGGGTTGGCGACCGGGCTGCACGCACAGGGTGTCGCGGTGATGGCGTTGTGCCCGGGGTTCGTGCACACCGAGTTCCACGAGCGGATGGGGATGGACAAGTCGCTCATCCCGTCGTTCATGTGGCTGGACGCGGACGAGTTGGTCGCCGCGGCCTGGAAGGACCTGCAGCGAGGCAAGGCGATCTCGATCCCGAGCCGCCGCTACAAGCTCCTGATGGTCGCCGCGCGCTTCACGCCCCGCGCGCTCATTGCGCGCGTGTCGACTGTAGGGCTGGACGGCCGCCGTCCCGCTTCCTCGGCTGCAAAGTCTCGTGGAGAGTAGTCAGCTCCAACTGACTACAGCTTCTCGGCGACCTCGGTGAGTACTGCGAGGGTTGCGGTGATCAGCGGGTGATCGGCCCGGCTGTTGCGGACGGCGGCGTACACGCGGCGGGTCGGCGCGGGATCCGGGAGCGGACGGATCAGCGCGAGGGTCGGCTCGGGTACGGCGAGGCGTGGGACGAGCGAGACGCCGCCGCCGGCCGCGACCAGGGCCGCGACGGCGCGGAAATCGTCGGACTGGTGGACGATCCGCGGCTGGAACCCGGCCTGCTCACAGGCGAGCAGTACGACGTCGCGGATCGGGTTGCCGGGTCCGGTCATCACCCAGTCGTCGTCCGCGAGCATGCCCAGTTCGATCGTGTCGTGGTCCGCGCCCGGGTGTGTCGACGGCAGGACGGCGACGAACGGCTCGGCGTACAACGGGATCCGGACCAGCCGCTTGTCGTCGTGCCGCGGGGAGCCGCGGTGCTCGACGGCGATCGCGACGTCGGCGTCGCCGTCGAGTAGATGGGTGATGCCCTGGTGGCCCTCGGCGTCGCGGACGACGAGGGTGAGGCCGGGGCTGGTCTCGCGGAGCCTGGTCAGCGCCGGTGCGACCAGCAGGGTGATCGCGGTCGCGAAGGCGACGACGCGGACCTCGCCGTTCGCGCCGTTCGCGTGCAGCCGCATCGCGTCCTCGGCGCGTTCTACCTCGGCGAGGATGGTGTCGGCATGGGCGAGGAGCAGCCGGCCGGCCGACGTGATCGCGACCCGGCGGCCGCGGCGTTCGAGCAGTTCCTGGCCGACCTCGGACTCCAGGGCCGCCAGTTGCTGCGAGACCGCCGAGGGCGTCAGATGCAGCACCTCGGCGGCCGCGGTCACAGTCCCGTGGTCAGCAAGCGCGCGCAACACCCGCAGGCGACGTACCTCGATCACGAAGCTCAGCTTGGCACAGGTCGGTCGGGAGCAGCTTCAGGTCGACAACGGGCAGCGCCGGGGTACGGCGCTCGCGCCACCGGCGTACGGCGTCGCGGATCGGGTGGCGTTTCGGGACATAAGGACGCATCGGGGCGTCGGGCATCGCAGAGTGGGTTTGCTCGTGGATCGATTTGATCATCGAGAACGGGATGTATTGCACGGTGGTTCCTTTCGACCCTTCGACAGTAGGAACCTGGACCTTCATACGTCCAATGAAAGTTCCGTGTGGAGTTGATGTGTCTGGTGCATGATGTGGGTATGGAACTGCGCCAGCTCAGGTCGTTCGTGGTGGTGGCCGAGGAGATGAACGTCGGGCGTGCGGCCACGCGGCTGCACCTGACCCAGCCGTCGCTGAGTCGCCAGATCGCGGCACTCGAGCACGATCTGGGCGTCGAGCTGTTCGCTCGCGTGAAGCGCAGATTCGTGCTGACGGCCGCGGGCGCGACGTTCCTCGCCGACGCGCAGGACCTGCTGCGGCGGTCGGACGAGGCGGTCCGCACGGCGCAGCGGACGCAACGCGGTGAGCTGGGGACGTTGCGGCTGCGATTTGTGCAGTCGGCAACGTTCGACGCGCTGCCGCGGCTGCTGGGTGCGTTCCGGCAGGCGTATCCCGAGGTGGTGCTGGACCTGGAGTCGTGGACGACGCTGCGGCAGACCGAGGCGTTGTGTGACGGGCGGATCGACGTCGGCCTGCTTCGGCCCAGTACGCCGGGCGGTGCGAGTGCCGTCGTACAGCTCGCGCCGAAGCTGACGTCGCGGGTGGTTGCCGAGGACTCGTTGGTGGCTGCGCTGCCGGCCCGGCATCGCCTGGCGCGGCGGAAACGACTACGGCTGGCTGAGCTCGCGGAGGAGCCGTTCGTGTTCTACTCGCGGCCGAGCGGGCCGGCGGTGCACGACACGATCGTCGGGTACTGCCGGGAGGTCGGGTTCACCCCGCGGATCGAGCAGGAGGCGGCCGACGTACAGACGATCGTGTCGCTGGTCGCGGCCGGACTCGGCATCTCGCTGCTGATCAGCCCGACGCCGCCGTCCAACCCCGACACGGTCGTCTACCGCGAGTTGTCCGACGACCTACCACCGTGGCAACTCTCCGTAGCCTGGTCGCCGGACAACCGCTCGCCAGTCCTGGCGCGCTTCCTGGACCTGATTTAGCCGAAGACGTCCGGGTCGCCGCCGGTGCGGACGCCGGTCTCCAGGTCCGCGATCGCGGCCATGTCGTCGTTGTCCAGGCGGAAGTCGAAGACCTCGAAGTTCTCCTGGATCCGGCTCGGCGTGACGGTCTTCGGGATCACCACGTTGCCGAGCTGCAGGTGCCAGCGGATCATCACCTGGGCCCCCGACTTGCCGTACTTCGCGCCGATCGTCGCGAGCGCCGGGTTCGCCAGCAGCTCGCCGGAGGCCAGCGGGCTCCACGCCTCGGTGACGATGTCGTTCTCGGCGTTGAACGCGCGGAGCTCGTCCTGCGGCAGCGCCGGGTGCAGCTCGATCTGGTTCACCGCGGGCCGGATCGTGGTCTCCTCGAAGATCCGCCGCAGCGCGGGCTCGTGGAAGTTCGAGACGCCGATCGCGCGCACCCGCTTGTCGGCATACAGCTGCTCGAACGCCTTCCAGGTGTCGATGTACAGGTCCCGCTGCAGCGACTGCCAGTGGATCAGGTACAGGTCGACGTACTCCAGACCGAGCTTTTCCAGGCTCGTGTCGAAGGCCTTCAGCGTGCTGTCGTACCCCTGCTCGGAGTTCCACAGCTTGGTGGTGATGAACAGGTCGTCACGCGGGATGCCCGACGCCGCGATCGCCCGGCCGACGCCGGTCTCGTTGCCGTAGATCGCTGCGGTGTCGATGTGCCGGTAGCCGGTCTCGAACGCCGACGCCACAACGTCAGTGACGATTGCGTCCTCGACCTGCCAGACCCCCAGGCCCAGCTGCGGGATCTCGACGCCGTTGTCCAGAGTGATGGAGGGGACTGTGTTCATCTACCCATTCCACCCGGCAAAGGGTTTCTGGCCCAGTCATCCGACGTGTGACAACAACCTCATTAACCGGTAGTAACCATTTCGTAGGACTTGGCATCGGGTTCCAGGAACCGGAGCAGCCCGTCGCCCTCGCGCTCCAGCTCCGCCTGTGTCTTCTTCAGCGTCCGGCCGAACGGAGTGAGCGTGAGAGTGGCCACACCACGCTTCTTCTCGGTCGTCCACAGTCCGGCCACCAGGCCGTCGACGGTGTACGTCGCCTTGACCCGGAGGTTCTTCGTGAACACGGCCGGCTTGTGCTCGTCCGCGATGATCCGCTCCCGTTTCGCGTGTGACAGCAGCACGTTGTCGAACTCCGGCAGGAAGCGCACCGGCGCCGATGTGTCCGGATCGGGGCGAGGCGCATCCGGTACGTCGTACAGCGTCTTGCCGGCCTCGTCCGTGAACGTCTCGAGCTCCAGTTCGTCGAACAACGGCTTCGCCTTCTGCAAACCGGACCAGGTCTGGAAGTCCGTCGGCGTGGCCGGGCCGAACGCCTGCAGGTAGCGGGTGATGAGCTCCTTGGTCTCGGAGCGCTGGTGGAGCTTCTTCCCGATCCACTCCTCGGCCGGCGTGAACTTGGAGTTCGCCGTCCAGGACCAGCGGACGTCTGTTGGGTACACCACCAACGGCACCAGCATCCGCGTGCAGAACCCGAGCGCTCGCTCGTTGACGTCCGGGAACTGCTGCTGCAACGCGTCGCGCACCTCGGTGAACGTCAACGGCTCCTTCGCCAGCAGCTTCTTCGCCGCGGCCACGACCTTGTCCGGCTCGAGCCCCGCGCCGCGTTCCCCCAACACCTTCAACCCCGCCTCGAGCACCGGCGCCACAGTCACCCGGAACCGCAGGTAGTCCGCCGCGGTCACCAGATGCAACGTCCCGCGAAACAGCGTTCCCCGTACGACGTCGTGCTCCCGGACCGCCTGATCCAGCTCGGACTCCGCGAACCCGTCGATCCGCGACCATAACCCGACGTACGGATGCTTGGCCTCCTGCCCCTGCATCCCCACCAGCCGGCCGACCACCTCAACCGCCGGCACCGCTTCCCGACCCAGCAGAACCTGCCGCGCCAACGTCGCCCGATTGACTGCCCGCCCACTCATCACCACCATGCACGCATCCTGCCCGGCCGCACCGACAAATGTCAGCGACGCCCCGGCGACGCGACGGCGAGTGCGTTGCGGCGGCACGCGTCGGCGAGGCGTTCGTCGTACGTGACAACGAGGTCGGCGTCGATCAGCACCGCCGTTGCGAGATGCAATGCGTCGAGGCTGCGCAGGACGAGCGGCTCGATCCGCCGGGCGACGCTGACGACTTCGGCCGTCATCTGGCGTTCGTCGATACCGGACATCGCGCCGTCGATCAGCTCACCGGCGTCGGCAGGCGCCCGCACTCGGGCGAGTACGACGCGCGAGACCTCGACCCACGCGAGCGAGGACGATGCGAGCACGTCGCCCTGCTCGTAGTGTGCGTCGAGGAAGTCCACCAGGTCGTCGGATTCCTCTTCGGCGACGGCTCGCTTGATCAGCGCGCTGCTGTCGAAGTAGACCCGCATCAGAAGCGGTCGTCCCGACCGAGCAGGTCGAGGCTGGTGGTTCCCTTCGGCAGTCGAAGCCGCGGCCGCACCTTGCGATACGGGACGCGAGCCGGCTGCACAGCCTGCGCGGCCCGAGCGCGTTCGCGCTCACCCGCCGGATCCTCGTCGTCGATCAGGTGCAGTCGACGGCCGAGCGCGTCCCGGACGATCTGCTGCTGGGATTGACCGGTCCGTTCCGCCTCCGCCTGAAGGGCTGTTGCCACTTCGGACGGGAGTCGCAGGTTCATGGCCATGCATCAACGGTACCACGGCGGTACCACTGATGGTGCCGTCAGCTGTAGTCCTTTTCGTCGTACTTGGGAAGGCCGAGGAGTTGGCGGATCTGGGTGGACGGGGCCTTGCCGCCGGCGGCTGTGGCCTGTTCGACGTGGTCGGCCATCTCGGACTTGCTCTCGGCCGCCGCGGCCAGGAGCCAGTGCGGTCGGGCGGCGGCATCGGCCTTCGCCAGGGCCCGCATCTGCGTCGAGACCTTGGCGGGCCAGACGGTCGACCTCAGTGCGCCGGACTCGGCGAGGTTCGCCGCGGCCACCGCCTTGGCCCTGGCCTGCAGGGTCGTCAGCGACATGTTCTCGTTGGCCGCCTTCTCGAACCGCTCGAGCGCGACGTTGTACGGCCGGGTGATCTGCAGGTACTTCGTCCCCGCTGCGGAAAGACTCAGCATCGTCGGTTTCGTCCGCGCGACCGGAGCGCTCCGCGCCGGCGACGGCGGCGCGTACGCCCCGACCGGCTCCGAAGGCGTCACGGACGGTGCACTCGAGGAGGCAGGCGACGGCGCCGTAGCCACCGGCCCACCGTCCGCCCCACACCCGGCAGCACACGCCAAACCCAGTACTCCGACAACGGCCAGCATCTGGCGCATAAAGCTCCTCACCCAGTGCGAACCGGACAACCCTAACGGCGTCCGGCCCGACCGGACGAACTACCCCGCCAGGGCGGCGCGAGCCTCGGCGAACGCAGCGATGGCGCGCTCCACGTCCTCGGTGGAATGCGCGGCGGAGAGCTGGACCCGGATGCGGGCCTTTCCCTGGGGTACGACGGGGTACGAGAAGCCGATGACGTAGATGCCGAGGTCGAGGAGTTTGTCGGCCAGGCGGCCCGCTTCGGCGGCGTCGCCGATCATCACGGGGGAGATCGGGTGGTCGCCGGGGAGTACGTCGAAACCGGCCTCGGTCATCTTGCTGCGGAAGAGTGCGGTGTTGGCGGCGAGCTTGTCGCGCAGGTCGCTCGAGGTGCCGATCAACTCCAGTGCCTTCAGTGAGGCAGCGGTGACGGACGGTGCCAGCGAGTTCGAGAACAGGTACGGGCGGGAGCGCTGGCGGAGCAACTCGACGATCTCGCGGCGAGCGGACACGTAGCCGCCGGACGCGCCGCCGAGGGCCTTGCCGAGTGTGCCGGTGACGATGTCGACGCGGTCCTTCACGCCGAACAGCGACGGGGTACCGGCGCCGTCCGGTCCGACGAAACCGACCGCGTGCGAGTCGTCGACCATCACCAGGGCGTCGTACCGCTCGGCCAGGTCGCAGATCTCGTCGAGCGGAGCGACGTACCCGTCCATCGAGAACACGCCGTCGGTGGCGATCAGCCGGTACCGCGCGTCGGCGGCGTCCTTCAGCTGGGCCTCGAGGTCGGCCATGTCCCGGTTCTTGTACCGGTACCGGCGGGCCTTCGAGAGCCGGACGCCGTCGATGATGCTGGCGTGGTTCAGCTCGTCGGAGATGATCGCGTCCTCCGCGCCGAGCAGCGTCTCGAAGAGGCCGCCGTTCGCGTCGAAGCAGGAGCTGTAGAGGATCGTGTCCTCGGTCCCGAGGAAGTTGCTCAGCGCACCTTCGAGGTCCTTGTGGATCTCTTGCGTCCCGCAGATGAAACGGACCGACGCCATCCCGAAACCCCAACGGTCCAAGGCGTCCCGGGCCGCGGCGACCACCTCGGGATGGTCGGCCAGGCCGAGGTAGTTGTTCGCGCAGAAGTTCAGTACTTCGTTGCCCGACGCAACCGAGATCATCGACTGCTGGGGTGAGGTGATCACCCGCTCGGACTTGTAGAGCCCGGCGTCCCGGATCTCGCCGATGGTCGTCGTCAGGTCGTCCCGCATCCGCCCGAACATCAGTGCTTCTCCTCCAGCGTCTCAGCCGTCCAGTCCATGATCACTTTGCCGCACTGCCCCTGGCGCGCCACGTCGAAGGCCCGCTCGAAGTCGCCGTACCCGAACCGGTGGGTGATCACCGGCGTCAGGTCGAGCCCGCGCTCCAGCATCACCGACATCGAGTACCAGGTCTCGAACATCTCCCGGCCGTAGATGCCCTTGATGGTCAGCATGTTGAGCACCACCGTGCCCCAGTCGATCGCGATCTCGTCGGACGGCAGGCCGAGCATCGCGACCTTCCCGCCGTGCGTCATGTTCGCGAGCAGCTCCCGCAGCGCGGCCGGCTGCCCGGACATCTCCATCCCGACGTCGAACCCCTCGCGCATCCCGAGGCTCTGCTGCGCCTGCGCGATCGTCTCGTCGGCGACGTTCACTGCACGGGTCACGCCGATCTTCCGCGCCAGGTCGAGGCGGTACTCCGAGAGATCGGTGATCACCACGTTCCGCGCGCCGGCGTGCAGCGCGACCGCAGCGGCCATCACCCCGATCGGGCCGGCGCCCGTGATCAGCACGTCCTCACCGACCAGCGGGAACGACAAGGCCGTGTGGACGGCGTTGCCGAACGGGTCGAAGATCGCGGCGACGTCGAGGTCGACCTTGTCCTTGTGTACCCACGCGTTCATGGCGGGCAGAGCGACGTACTCCGCGAACGCACCCGGCACGTGGACGCCGAGGCCTCGCGTCTTGATGCACAGATGGCGACGTCCTGCCCGGCAGTTGCGGCAGCGGCCGCAGACCAGGTGTCCCTCACCGCTGACCAGGTCGCCGACCGCGACGTCACGGACGCCGACGCCGACCTCGACCACCTCACCGCAGAACTCGTGCCCGGTCACCATCGGCACCGGCACGTTCTTCTGCGCCCAGTGGTCCCAGTTCTGGATGTGCAGGTCGGTGCCGCACAACCCGGTGCGGAGCACCTTGATCAGGACCTCGTCAGCCTCGATCTTCGGCTCCGGGACCTCCTGCAACCACAGACCAGGCTTGGCCTCAGCCTTCACGAGCGCCTTCATGCCCACATCGTCGTCCCGGGCAACCATCGCCGTCCATCGACACGTCGTACACAGCCTTTACAGTCCAACTGCATACTGGGTGCGCCCCGCCCGTGATCTAAGCTCAAGGCTCATGAGCTACGACCGGGACGGACTGCTGGAGCAGGTCAAGAGCAAGGCGATCGTGCACGGCCGGGTGACGCTGGCGTCGGGTAAGGAAGCCGACTATTACGTCGACCTGCGCCGGATCACGCTCGATGCGGCCGCTGCGCCGCTGATCGGCCCGGCGATGCTCGAGCTGACCAAAGACCTGGAGTACGACGCTGTCGGCGGACTGACGCTCGGCGCGGACCCGGTCGCGATGTCGATGCTGCACGCGGCGGCCCAGGAGGGGCGGACGCTCGACGCGTTCGTCGTACGGAAGGCCGAGAAGACGCACGGTCTGCAGCGGCGGATCGAGGGACCGGACGTAAAGGGTCGCCGGGTGCTCGCCGTCGAGGACACCTCGACGACCGGGGGATCGGTGCTGACCGCGGTCGAGGCGTTGCGCGAGGCCGGGGCCGAGGTGGTCGCGGTCGCGGTGATCGTGGACCGGTCGACCGGTGCGCAGGAGCGGGTGGAGGCGGAGGGCCTCGAGTACCGGTCCGTGTTCGGTCTCGAGGACCTGGGGCTCGGCTGATGGAGAGCAACACCGTTCTGTTCATCCTGCTGGCGCTCGTGGTCGGCGGCGGTCTCGCCTACTTCAACTACTACCGGGCGAAGAAGCGCCGGGAGATGTTCGCCGGCCTCGCCGCCCAGTACGGCTGGTCGTACGTGCCGGTCAACAACTCACTGGCCGGTCAATGGGCCGGTACGCCGTTCCGCACGGGCGACAACCGGCGCGCGAAGAACGTGCTGTCGGGTCCGTTCAACGGTCACCAGATGGTTGCTTTCGACTACAGCTACCAGACCCACACCACGAACGGGAAAGGTCAGCGACGGACGACCACCCACAACTTCGGTGTCGTCGTGCTGCAACTACCTGGCGCGCTGCCGCACCTCGAGGTGACGCACGAGGGGATCTTCGGCGGCGCGGTGGCCAACGCGCTCGGCTTCCGGGACATCCAGTTCGAGAGCGAGCAGTTCAACCGGGCGTTCCGGGTGAAGGCCGACGACGAGCGGTTCGGGCACGCGGTCGTGACGCCGCGGATGATGGAGATGCTGCTCGCCCGCGGCGAGATCGGCTGGCGGGTCGAGGGGAATTCGCTGGTCGGCTGGGACAGCGGCGCGCACAACCCGAGCGAGGTGCTGAACCGCCTCGGGCTGCTCGAACAGGTGGTTCTGAACGTCCCTGGGTACGTCTGGCGTGACTACGCGGGCGTCGACCCTCGCGGCCAGCAGCCACCGGCGGGCGGACCCGGCTACCCGTAGAGTCGCTCCCAGCACTGCCAACTCTCGGGAGCTCGTCATGGTTTGGGTCATCATCGTGGTCGCGGTGATCGTCATTCTGGCGATCATGCTGATCACGTCGTACAACCGGTTCGTCAAGCAGCGGAACCTGATCCAGGAGTCGTGGCGGCAGATCGACGTCGAGCTGCACCGCCGGTACGACCTGATCCCGAACCTGGTCGAGACCGTGCGCGCGTACGCCGCGCACGAGCGGCACGTGTTCGAAGAGGTCGCCCGGTTGCGCACCCAGGCGGTGAACGTGCAGGGCTCCAACCCGGAGCAGCGGGCCGCTGCGGAGGGTCAGCTGTCCGGCGCGCTGCGTCAGATGATGATCTCGGTCGAGCAGTACCCGCAGCTGCAGTCGAACCAGAACTTCCTCGGTCTGCAGCGCGAGCTGACCGACACCGAGGACCGGATCGCGGCCGGCCGCCGGTTCTACAACGCGAACGTCGGCGACTACAACACCCGCATCGAGGCGTTCCCGTCGAACCTGATCGCGGGCGGCTTCAAGTTCGAGAAGGCCGGTTACTTCGAGGTCAAGGACGAGCAGGTCCGCGCGGTGCCGCAGGTCTCGTTCGGCACGATCGGCTCGGTCGCCGGTGAGCAGGCGCCGCCGCAGATGCAGCCGGGTGCGCCGTCATCGGGCCAGATCCACCCGCAGATGCCGGGGGACCAGGGCAACTACCCGCCGCAGCAGCAGATCCCGGGTGGCTACCAGCAGCCCGCGCAGCAGCCGCCGTACCAGGGCCAGCCTGGTCAGGGGCAGTACCAGGGAGAGCCACCGGTGGGCGGGCCGCCTGCGGGTTCCCCCGCGCCACAGGACGGACAGCCGCCATTCACCGGTGGCCAGTAGGCACCGGTCCCCGTAGTCCAGGACCCCCGATCCCGAACTCTCTCCCAGTGCCAGGCCCGGTGTGACGGCGGTCAAGTCGCCACCTCCGGGCCTGCCCTCCCCCCGGTACCTGTGACTACAGTGCCGGACTGAGATACATCCGGCGTACATCGGCCTTCCCGGTGCGTACAGCCGGATGCCACGATAGGTCGGTTCAAGAGTGGAGAGGTCGGACGAGTGGACAGTCTGAGGTACGGGATCCTCGGACCTCTGCGGCTCGTTCACGTCCCGGGCCAGCCGCTCAAGGCCGCCAAACCGCGCCAGCTGCTCGCCACGCTGCTGCTGCACCCGAACCGGTTCGTCTCGACCGATCTGATCGCCGACGCGCTCTGGGAGAACACCCCGCCGCGGTCCGCGACCGCGAACATCCGGACGTACGTCCGTGCGCTCCGGGGAGTGCTGCAGGACGCCGGGCTGCCCGCGCCGATCGACACGTCGGCCGCCGGCTACAGCATCGAGGTCGGTGTCGACGAGCTCGATGCCAGCCTGTTCGAGTCGCTGCTCGCGGAGGGTGGCCACCTCCGCGACCAGGGTGACGGCCGGCAGGCCATGCAGGTGCTGTCCCGGGCGTACTCGCTCTGGCGCGGACGCCCGCTCGAGGATCTGCCGATGCCGGCGGCGTGGGAGGGCTCGATCGGACGCTTGGAGGCGCAGCACCGCGGGCTCGTCGACAGCCTGCTGGACCTGCGGCTCGAGTACGGCGACGCGACCGGTGCCGCCGTATTGCTGAGTGCACGCCTCACCGAGGACCCGTACGACGAGCAGCTCTGGCGGCGCCTCGTCGACGCACTCGTTGCCGCGGGGCGAGTTGGTGAGGCGCGAGCGGCGTACGCGAAGGCTGTGCAGACGCTGGCCGACGAGCTGGACATCAAGCCCGGTCCGGAACTGGAGGCCGCCGGCGCCCGCGCCGAGAACGGCCGCTCGGCCAACTGGCCCAACCCAGGCATCCCAGCAGACCGTACGGCGGACCGCCCGGGACCGACCGCACAACCCGGACCGATGGCGGCGCCCGAGCTGACCGATCCGCTGCGGCCGCCGAGCCAGCTCCCGCTCGACCTGGCCGACTTCAGCGGTCGGCAGGAGCTCTTGGAACAGCTGCGCGACCTGGTCTGCGGTCGCGACCCGGTACGGCCGCCGATCGCTGTCATCTCCGGTGCGCCGGGGACAGGGAAGACTTCGCTGGCCGTACGGCTCGGGCACCTGGTCCGGGAGTACTTCCCGGACGGGCAGATCTACCTGGACATGCACGGCGCGACGCACCCACGCGACCCGGCCGCCGCGCTGACCGATCTGCTGCTCAGCCTGAACCTGCCTGACTACGCGATCCCGACCGACCCGGAGCGGCGGTCTGCGATGTTGCGCTCCGAGCTGGCCAGCCGCCGCGTGCTGATCATCCTCGACGACGTGGCCACCGCAGGTCAGGTGACTCCACTGATGCCCGGCACCGGCGCCTCGGCCGTCGTGGCGACAAGTCGCAACCGGCTGATGGACCTGGCAGGTGCGGACAGTACGCCGCTCGACACGTTCGACGACCGCGAGGCAGCCCTCCTGCTGTCGTCGGTCGCTGGAGACGGCCGGATCGACCCGTCCTCGCCCGAGGCCGAGGAGATCCTCGCGGCGTGCGCGAACCTCCCGCTGGCGATCCGGATCGTCGGCAGCCGCCTGGCGCAGCGGCCTGATCTGAGTGCACGTGAGCTGGCGCGGCGGTTGCGGGACGAGGCGTCGCGGTTGGACGAGCTGAGCATCGGCGAGCTCGCCGTACGATCCAGCGCGGACCTGAGCTACGGCGCGCTGAGCCCCGAGGAAGCCCGGCTGTACCGGCTGATCGGTCACTTCGCGGTCGGCGTCTTCTCCGCGCGCGCACTCGAGGCCGTCGCGTCACCGGCCGCCGTACGACGCAGTCTGGATCGGCTGATCGAGGTCAACCTCGTCCGGATCAGCTCGGTCGACCAGCGCGGTACGGCGCGCTACCGCGTCCACGACCTCCTGAGGCTGCACGCGCTCGGCGTCGGCGACGACGAGCAGAAGGCGCAGGCGGTCCGCGATGTCGAGGCTGTGGTCGACGCGATCCTGAACAAGATCCGGCGCGCCAACAACGGGCTGTCCTTCGAGTACTTCGGCGTACTGGAGCACACCGGCCCGTTGACGGAGCCGGACCCGTCGCCGTTCACCGAGACCGACGCGATCGCGTGGTTCGACAGCGAGCGCAGTACGTTCGTGCCGGCCATCCGCGCCGCGGCGCAGAACGGTCTGCACGAGCACGCGTGGCGGATCGCGGCGGCGTGGGGGCCGTACCTCGACCTGCGGGCCGGGTTCGACGACTGGAACGGCTCGCACCAGCAGGGACTGCTCAGCGCGATCGCGTGCGGGGACCGGCGCGGCGAGGCGATCATGCACCGGAACCTCGGTCAGCTCGCCGTCTACCAGGACGACTGGGAGACCGCGCGCCGGCACTTCGACGCGGCCGCGCAGGCGTTCGCGGAGGTCGGCGACCGCCTCGGTGAAGGTGTCGCCGCCGTCGGGCTCGGCACCTGGCTGCGGGAACGCGGCGAGCGCGACAAGGGCCTGAAGCAGTACGAGAAGGCGATCGAGGCGTTCGTCGAGGACGGGAACGCGAACGCCGAGGCCCTGGCGCGGACCGCGGCCGCGAACATCTACATGGTCCGCGGCGACCTGGTCACCTCCCGGGGTCTCCTCGCCCAGGCGTTTCTGATCGCCGTACGGCGGGCCGACGCCCACCGGGAAGCGAAGGTACGACGGCGGATCGCGGACCTCCGCGTCCATCAAGGCCGACACGACGAGGCCGTCCGCCAACTGCGGAAGGCGCTGGCGATCTTCGACGGGATGGGTGACGACCACTGTGCGGCGTACACCCGGGCGCTGCTCGGGCAGGCGCTGATGGAGCGTGGTGAGGTGGCTGCGGCGCGCAAGATCCTGCTGGACGCGATCGACATCGGTCACCGGTTGGGCGATCGCAGCGTCGAGGGCGAGGCGGCGCAGCACCTCGGCGAGCTGTACCTGTCCACAGGCAGCCTGGACAACGCCCGCCGTACCCTCGAACGCGCTGCACGCGTGTGGCAGCAGGCCGGGAACGACGAGGCAGCGGCCGAGTGTCGCCGCCTGCTCGCCGGGTTCGAGGCAGGGGCCGCGGCCGGCTGACGCCGTGAATGTACGGCGGCTGTATTCAGGTCCGCCAACATTCTGACCATGCCACGGCACGTAGGCCGAGGACGGGGGATCGGGGAGGACCTATGGCCTGGGGGGACGTAGTCGTGGAACGCCGGAACGTCCCGCGGGTGGCAAACCCGCGGGACACCGAGGCGGCGCTCAACTGGCAGTTGGAGCGCGTCGGATCGGCGGCCTGGCTGGACTGGCCGCTGAAGTTCCAGCGGATGGCTTTCGGTTATGCGCACGACAGCGGCTGGCACGACGCGGCCGATGCGGTTCGTTGGCTCGACCACCACGCCCTGCTCCGTGAAGGGGCGGCGCCACGGGGGGCGCTGGTCTGGTACCAGGCGGCAGACCGGATCCGGGTGGCTTGTTCACTCGGTTCCGGTCAGGTGGTCGGCCCGCTGCCGACCGGACCGGTCGAGGCCGCCGAGCTGTCGCTACTCAGCACCGACTGGGTCTGGTCGGAGCCGCTCTTTCCTTTCGGTCACTGACCGTTGCTCACCGGGTGCTTCGGTGCGGCGTGCTTAGGGGCGTCGCCGGACTTGTTATTGCGGTTGCGGCGCCGAGCCAGGAAGTACTCGACGACCATCGGGATCAGTGAGACCAGCACCAGCAGGATCAGTGCGGACTCGAGGTGGTCGTGGATGAACTGCACGTTGCCGAGCGCGTGGCCGAGCAGCGTGATGCCCGGCGCCCAGATCACCGCGCCGACCCCGGTCCAGAGGAAGAACTTCTTCGGGTCCATCTTCCCGGCGCCGGCCACGATCGTGATGAACGTCCGGACGATCGGCACGAAGCGCGCCATCACCAGGGCGCGCGGACCGTACCGCTCGAAGAATTCATGCGTTTGCTCGATGTACTTCGGTTTCAGGAACCGGGCGTTCGGATTGCGGAACAACGACGTACCGAGGGCCCGGCCGATGTAGTAGCCGGAGACGTTGCCGAGGAACGCGGCGATGGTCAGCAGCACACAGGCCAGCCAGAGCGGTACGTCGATGGATCCTTGCGCGATGAACAGGCCGACGGCGAACAGCAGTGAGTCACCGGGCAGGATCGGGAACAGCACCCCGCACTCGATGAACACCACCAGCAGCGTGCCCCAGAGGGCCCAGTTCCCCATCCAGTGCAGGAGGTACTCCGGGTCCATCCAGTTGGGCATCAGCATCGCGACAAGAGGAAGCACGCGGACAGGGTAGCGTCCCAACCTGTGCATGAGCTGATCGGCGACGTACGGGGAGCGGACATGGTGGGCCCGAGCGAGGTCGGGGTCGGTCCCTGGGAGGGCGACTGGCCGGAGGATCCGCGGCTGGATCCGGAGCTGCTCGAGGCCGGGGACCGGCGCAATGTCGTGGACAGGTACCGGTACTGGAAGCTCGAGGCGATCGTCGAGGACCTGGACCGGCAGCGGAACCCGTTCCACGTCGCGATCGAGAACTGGCAGCACGATCTCAATATCGGCTCGGTCGTCCGGACCGCGAACGCGTTCCTCGCGTCGGAGGTCCACATCGTCGGCAACCGGAAGTGGAACCGCCGCGGGGCGATGGTCACCGACCGCTATCAGCATGTCCGCCACCAGCCGGCGCTGTCCGACCTCGCGACGTACGCCGCCGAGCGCGGGCTGCCGGTGCTCGGGATCGACAACCTGCCGGGGTCCGTGCCGCTGGAGACGTACGACCTGCCCCGGGAGTGCATCCTGCTCTTCGGTCAGGAGGGGCCCGGGCTCACCGACGACGCGCACCAGATCTGCACGTCCGTGCTCTCCATCGCCCAGTTCGGCTCGACCCGCTCCATCAACGCCAGCGCGGCGGCCGCGATCGCGATGCACGCCTGGATCCGCCGGCACACCTTCGGTCAGCCGTCGAGCAGCTGATCGAGAATCCCGGCCGCCAGCTCCAGTACTGCGCGCTCGGTGGGATTGAGGCGCTCGGCGATCGCCTCGGCGAGCCAGTCATCCGAGCTCTTCATGTGTTCCTTGAGCAACTGCCGCCCGCGATCGGTCAGCTCGATCGTGTGCCGGCGCCGGTCGTGCGTGTCCTGCTGCCGCGAGATGAGCTGCTGCTCCTCGAGACTCGCCAGGACCCGCGTCAACGACTGCGGCTGCACCCGCTCGGCCGCGGCGATCTCGCTCGCCGTCAGTGCCCCACGCCGATGCAGCTGCCCGAGCACCGCGACCCCTGTACTCCCCAGCCCGTCCCCAGCCCGTTCAGCCCGCAACCGCAACGCCAACCGCGTACTGGCCCGTCGGAGCGCAACAGCTGTTTCGTAAGCTTCCATTTACTGTCCTAAGCTCGCTGACGGTCAAGAATGCTAAGCTCAGCTTACTATGAGCGTGCATGTCATCCACTGGTCCCGGGACACGCCTGTGGTCCCGGCCCAGTTGGTCACCGCGGCCCTCGCGATGGCCGGACCAATCACGTACGGCGTAACCACCGGCCACCTCACCCACGCCTCCTTCGCGGCCCTCGGTGCCCTAGCCGTCAACTTTGTGCACCCACCAACCATTCGCAGACCGATTTCGTGGTTGGTCGGTGCTCAAAGTCGCGTGGGGGTGGTGGTGACCGGGGCCGCGCTGGTCGGGGGGTTGGGAGGTCGTGGGTGGGTGACCGCGGCGGGTGTCGTGCTGCTGGCTGCGGTTGCGGCGGTGGTTGGTGGGTTCAGCCGGTGGATGGCTGACGCGACGGCGCGGTTCATCACCTTTCTGGTGCTGGCGACCGGGTTGAGTGGGGCCGCTTGGGAGGTCGCCCGGTGGTTTGCGGGCGGGGTCGTGTGGGCGATCCTGTTGGGGCT
This sequence comes from Kribbella sp. VKM Ac-2569, assembly GCF_004216905.1. Lineage (GTDB taxonomy): Bacteria > Actinomycetota > Actinomycetes > Propionibacteriales > Kribbellaceae > Kribbella. The sequence goes on along the minus strand of NZ_SGXJ01000006.1, from coordinate 243,948 downwards.
CGCGGCTGCTGCGTTCTCGGCACCGGTTGCCGCGGCCGGCGGCGTTCCGACGTACCGGCAGTTATGGAGGCGTTGGTGGGGAAACCTGCGTCGCTTCGAGGGATGGCAGTACGCCGTACGCCTGGTGCCCGCACTCGCTGTGGCCGAGGCGATCGGCGTGCTGTGGCATCAGGAGAAGGGGTACTGGATCGCGCTCGCCGTGGTGATTGTGGTCCGGCGCCGCGGCGGATCGTTGCTTCGGGCAACGCAACGCTGTCTTGGTACGTGCGCCGGCGTGCTCGTCGGTGGCGCCCTCGTCCCCTGGGTACCGCCGTCCTGGGCGATCGTGGCCCGTCATGACCCCGCTCGTCGTGCTTCTGATGGACCTCGGCCGTACGCCGGGATTCTCGACGATCGGGTACCGCCTGATCGACACCGTGATCGGTTGCCTGATCGCGATCTTTCCTACTCTGGTTCTGAGGAGGCGACATGTGGCCTGATCACGCGATCTGGTGGCAGATCTATCCGCTCCGATTCACTGCGGCTGAGGCGACGGCCCAGCAGGCGGTCGTGCATCGCCTTCCGCAGTTGGAGAACTGGCTCGACTACGCGATCGACCTGGGCTGCAACGGGCTCCTTCTCGGTCCCGTCTTTGCCTCCGAAACCCACGGCTACGACACCGTCGACCACTTCCGGATCGACCCGCGCCTCGGTGACGACGCCGACTTCGACCGCCTGATCGCGCAGGCCCACGCCCGCGGCCTCCGGGTCGCCCTCGACGGCGTCTTCAACCACGTCGCGCGCTCCTTCGCCCATCCGGAGTGGTTCCGCCGCGATGGCCTCGACACCTTTGAGGGTCATGAACATCTGGTGGCGCTCGACCACAGCAACACCGAGGTCGCGCAGTACGTCGGTGACGTCGTGCGGTTCTGGAACGACCGCGGGGTCGACGCGTGGCGCCTCGACGTGGCGTACGCCGTACCGCCTGAGTTCTGGCGTCACGTGCTGCCGAGGGACCGCGACACCTGGTACTTCGGTGAGGTCATCCACGGCGACTACGCGGCGTACGTCGAGAAGAGCGGGCTCGATTCCGTCACGCAGTACGAGCTCTGGAAGGCGATCTGGAGTTCGCTCAACGATCGCAACTTCTACGAGCTCTCGTACGCGCTCGGCCGGCACAACGCGCTGCTCGACACGTTCGTCCCGCAGACGTTCGTCGGCAACCACGACGTGACCCGCCTCGCGACCCGGCTCGAGGACGAACGCCACCTCGGTCACGCGCTGGCGATCCTGTTCGCGGTCGGCGGCGTACCGAGCGTCTACTCGGGCGACGAGCAGGCGTTCCGTGGTCTCAAGGAGGATCGCGCCGGTGGGGACGACGCGATCCGTCCGGCGTTCCCCGGGTCGCCCGACGAGCTGGCGCCGTACGGGCTGCCGACGTACCGCCTGCACCAGGAACTTATCGGCGTACGGCGCCGCCATCCGTGGCTGACCCGGGCGCGGACGACCGTCGAGCATCTCACCAACGAGTCGCTCGCGCTGCGGAGCACCCATGGTGAGGAATCAGTCCTCTTGTTGCTGAACATCTCGGATCAGGAGCAGCGTTTCCCGCTCGCAGGCACCCCGCCCGTCCCCGCCCACAGCTGGGAATTGTTGACAAGTCCGTAACCTTCCTCCGCTTGCGCCCGTTGTTCTCGGTAAGACAGAAGTGAGGCTTCTCGTCGCGCTGGATGTGGTGACGGGGCACATGGGGGTTTGCTGATGAACGCTCTGTGGGACGAACTGATACACGAGCTGGGCACCGTGCGCGCGTTGAGCGCGGCAGCTCTGGAGGCGCGGTCGGACACCTCGAGGGTCGCGCTGATCACCTTGCTGGACGCCGAGACCGCGGAGATCTCGGCGATCCTCGACCGCATCCTCCGCGAGGCCGCCGCCTCCTCAGCGGCCTAAGACCGCACCGACCGCCTGTCGGAGCGCTTCCGTCGGATCGTCGGGCTGGTCGAACGCGCGGTAGGCGATGTGCGCGTCGGGCCGGACGAGCAGACAGCCCTCGTCCGGGATCTCGCGCACCCGCGCCCAATCGCCGTACAGGTCGTCCAGCTCACGACCCGGCCCGATCACGAACGGCTCGATCGGTACGCCGAGCTGCTCGGACACGGACTGCGCCGCCTTTACCCACGCGTCGCCGCCGATGCCGGTGAGCAGGGTGAAGCGGCCCTTCCCGACCACGTCCAGCGTGCTCACGGTGTCCGATCCGCGCGTCAGCCAGCAGTGCGGGATCCGGGCACCCGGCCAGGTTGTCGGGTGGTAGTACAGCTCGTGATCCCGCTCGTACGGCGGCTCGGGCGTACCGTCGTCGACCACGGCAGACGAGCGGTAGCGCTGCCCGAGCTCGACACCGTGCGCGTTGAACTCGTAGTCCTTCAGCTCGATCGCCTTCCGCAGCTCCTCGCGCTGCGCGGCTGCGGTTGGCGTGTCGTCCTTACGCGACTCGATCGTCCGCCCCGCCGGCGCGTCCGGCGTCATGCCGAGCGCCCGGAAGATCTGGCCGAACTGGTTACGGCTCTTGTTGGCGCGGTCAACGATCTGCCGCGCGATCGGGGCACGCTCGGCCTCGTAGCTCTGCAGCAGCTCGGGCGCGGCCTGACCCTTGAGAACCAGGGCGAGTTTCCAGGCCAGGTTGTACGCGTCCTGGATCGAGGTGTTCGAGCCCAGGCCGTTGCTCGGCGGATGCCGGTGGATTGCGTCACCCATACAGAAGACGCGGCCCTTCGAGATCTTCTCGGCGTACATGTGGTTGACGCTCCAGACCGACGTACCTTTCAGCTTCACGTCGATCGTGTCGTCGCCGACCAGGTTGTGCACGATCTCGGTCGCCATCGCCTCGTCGACGACCGGCGCGGGCCGGTTGATGTCGTAGCCCCAGACGATCAGCCACTCGTTCCACGGACGGACCATCCGGACGAGACCGGCGCCGATACCGCCGATCTGCGCGCCGGGCTGGAGGACCCAGTACAGAACGCTCGGGCGATGCGCGACGTACCGGCTCAGATCGGCCTCGAACACGATGTTCATCGAACCCTCGATGTCCATCGCACCGGCCATCGGCAGGTCGATGTCCTGGGCAACCTTGCTCCGCCCGCCGTCCGCGCCGATCAGATACTTGGCGCGGATCTGGTACGTCGTGTCGCTCAACCGATCCCGCACCGTGGCGGTGACGCCGTCGTCGTCCTGCTCCAAGGACAGATACTCCGTGTTGAAGCGGAGCCGCGCGCCGCGACTGGCCGCCGTACTGACCAGGATCGGCTCGAACAGCGTCTGGGGGAGATCCATGGGCAGACAGGGACTGGCTTCCGTGTAGTCGGCCAGGCGGCGTGGATGCGTGCCCCACGTGCGGATCCGGCCGATCTCCTCGCCGGCCAGGCTGGTGCAGAACGCGGTCTGGCCCATCAGGTCGTGGGCGGTGCCCTTGTCGACGACCTGATCCTCGATGCCCGCGTCGCGCATCAACTCGATCGTGCGTTGGTTCGTGATGTGTGCGCGGGGCGTGTTGGCGGTCCAGCCGTACCGGGTGAGGACAATGTTGTCGACGCCGTACGTGGACAGGAAGAGGGAGGCGGCGCCGCCTGCGGGGCCACTACCGACGATGAGAACGTCTGTGGTGATCATTGCTGGGTCTCCTCGGTGGTGGCGAGCACCAGGTCGTAGCTGACCGTGTAGTAGGGCTGGTCCGGCGTACTGCCGTCGGGGGCCTCGGTGCCGGCCGGGTGTTCGGTGAAGTCGGCGATGAGCGACTGCTTGACGCCGAACACCGCGTCGGTGTCGAGGTATTCGTCGCCTGCCGCGAAGACGTGCGTGATCAGGCGGCTGTACCCAGGGGCCGTGACCATGAAGTGGATGTGCGCTGGGCGCATCGGGCCGCGACCGCCCGCGCGAAGGAGTTCGCCGACCGGCCCGTCGTCGGGGATCGGATAGGCGACCGGCTTGACCGCCCAGAACCGGTAGTTGCCATCGGCATCGGTCGTCAGATGGGCGCGGTTCTGCGGGCCGTCGAGCTCCTTCTGTACGTCGTAGAATCCGTCCTCGTCGGCCTGCCAGGTTTCGACGAGCGCGTCCGGGATGGGCTCGCCCTTGGTGTTGAGGACACGCCCGCTCACCAGGCACGGCTGTCCAGGGGCGCCGTTCGAGATGTCGCCACCGAGCTGCACCTCGGGTGATCCCTCGACGAAGAACGGGCCGAACACCGTGGACTGCGTGGCCCCGGGCGGCTTCCGGTTCCCCAGTCCGACCGTGAGCATCGACAACCCGAGTACGTCGGCCAGCAGCACGAACTCCTGTCGCGTGCCGGTCGAGATCTGACCGGTCCGGGTCAGGAAGTCGATGGCGGTGAAGTACTCGTCCTCGGTGAGGTCCACCTCGCGTGCGAACGCGTGCAGGTGGCGTACGAGGGCGCTCATCACCTCCCGGTAGCGGTCGCTCGGGCTGTCCCCGAAGCTGGCCACCACGGCTGCGGTCAGATCATCTCCTTGCAGGTCCATCCGGTCTCCTCGCTCATCAAGGTCGCGTACCGGACCAGGCGCGGGTCAGGATGTCCCGCACCAGGTCCTCCGTCGCCGGGATCGGGTTGTCCGTCGGCTTGAACGCCGCGGCTGCTTCCGCGACCTGCTCCTCGGTCAAGCCCAGCTCCCGCAAACTCGTTGGCACTCCCGCGTCCTGGAACAGGTGGAACAATCCACCTGCCAGGTCTGTTGTGCCCAGTGCGGCTTTCAGCCGTGTTTTCGCTTCTGGAACTGAGGAAGCGTTGACGCGGGCAACCTGAGGAAGTACCGCCGCGTGCGTCTCTGCGTGCGGCAGGTTGTAGGTGCCGCCCAGCAGATGACACAGCTTGTGATGCAGGCCGGTCCCAGCCGTCGCCAGCGCCGAACCCGCCAAGCAGGCACCGTATAGAAGGTTGCTTCGAGCATCTAAGTCGTCGGGGACGAGCAACACATCCCGCAATCCGCTGCTCAACGCCCGCAGTCCTTCCACCGCGGTCAGCTCCGTGATCGGATCGGCCTTCGGTGTCCAGACCGCTTCCACGCAATGCGCAATCGCATTCGCCACACTCGCCGCCGTCACCTTCAACGGCAATTCACGGCTCAACACCGGGTCGTAAACCACCACGCGCGGCAGCACTCGCAGGTCAGTCCCAGTGCTCTTATGGCCGTCTGTCGTCTCACCCCACACCGGCGTCATCTCAGACCCGGCGTACGTCGTCGGCACCGCAACAATCACCACGCGTTCGGTGGTGAGGGCGATTGCCTTCGCCAGCCCGATCGCCGAGCCACCACCGATGGCGACGACCGCGTCCGCTCCGGCCTCGCGTGCCTTCGCCCGCGCGCCCTCCGCCAGCTCGGTGGGGACATGCTGTGCCACGCCGTCGATCCGGCCCGCAAATAGGTCGCCCAGTTGCGCCTCGACCGCGTCGGCGGCGGCCCGCGCGGAGTTCGTCGCGATCACGAGCGTCCGCCGTACGCCGAGTGCTTCGACCTCGGTCGCGACCCGGTCGAGCGATCCGGCCCCGAACACCACCCGCCCGGGCAGGAACGTGTGCACGAACCCAGCGCCGGACGGCGCCGCATCAGTCTCGACTGGACGTGGCATCGGCAGCTCCGCTACGATTTCGCTCAGCGAATAGTTCTTCTTTCAACGAAAAGCAGGCTAGCCGATGCCGGGTGACGCGTCTACAGGCACGTTTCTGCAAGGTCTGGAGCGAGGCCTCGCGGTGATCCGCGCGTTCTCCACCGACGCGCCCTCGCTGACCCTCAGCGAGGTGGCGCGAGCCGTCGGCATCACGCCCGCGACAGCGCGCCGGATCCTGCTCACGCTGGAGGAACTCGGCTACGTGCGCAGCGACAACCGCCGGTTCTCCCTCACCCCACGCGTCCTCGCCCTCGGCTGGGCGTACCTCTCCTCCCTGGACCTCGGCGAACTCGCCGGCCCGTTCATGGAGGAGTTGAGTGCCAAGACCCGGGAGTCATGCTCGATCGCGACCCTCGACCTCCCCGACATCGTGTACGTCGCTCGCGTACCAACCAGCCGGATCATGACCGTCGCCCTCGGCGTCGGTGCCCGGCTGCCGGCGTACCCGACCTCGATGGGCCGGGTCCTTCTCTCCGCCCTGCCAGACGAGGACCTCACGGCGTACCTCGAGACCCTGCAAGCCGAGCCGCTCACGGATCGCACGATCACGACGCCGGGTGACCTCCGCGCCAGCATCACCCAGGCCCGCGCGGACGGTTATGCCCTCGTCGACCAGGAACTCGAACTCGGTCTCCGCTCCATCGCCGCCCCAATCCACAACTCCCGCGGCCGCATCATCGCCGCGCTCAACGTCTCGGCCCACGCCTCCCGCTCAACCTCGACGTCCCTCTGCGAGGAGTTCCTCCCGCACCTTCAGCAGGCCGCGACTCAGATCACCACTGCCCTCACCCACCGCGGCAACTTCTGAAATAGGTGCCGAATCCGGAAGTTGTCTGTCCGGAACACGGCCTAGCATCTGATCCATGGATCAGTCGTTCAGCGGCGAGGTCATCGAGTGGCGCGGTCCCGCGCCGTACTACTTCGTTCCCGTGCCGGAGGAGGAGTCCGACGCGCTGCGGGCCGTGGCTTCTGCCGCCAGTTACGGCTGGGGGATGCTGCCGATTCGCGCCCGGATCGGCAGCACCGAGTGGAAGACGTCCCTGATGCCGAAGGACGGCAGCTACGTGCTCCCGCTGAAGGACGCAGTACGCAAGCCGCACGGACTGGACGCAGGCGACACGGTGGATGTCCGGCTCATGTTGGACGCACTGCCCGAGAGGGAGAAGCGCCCTGCGCCCCCGCGGATGCCGGTTCCTCGTCACTCGGGCTCCCGCGAACCGATCGCCGCGGAACAGCTCACGATCGTCCCCGCGAACCAGGCGACCGCTGAGGACCTCGAGGCGGTCTTCGGTGCGAGCGGAGACACCGCGCGCTGCTCGTGCCAACGATTCCGGATGCTGCCCAAGGAGTCCTGGGCTTCGGAAGGCCCCGAAGAGCTCGCCGCCCGGCTCCGCGACCAGACCGCCTGCGGAAACCCGAAGGCGAAGACCACGAGCGGCCTGGTCGCGTACCTCGACGGCGAGCCCGTCGGCTGGTGCGCCGTTGCCTCGCGCGCCGACCACCCGAGGCTGCGCCGCGACAACCGTGTCCCCTGGACGGACCGCAACGAGGACAAGGCCGACACGACGGTATGGGCCGTGACCTGCTTCGTCACCCGCGTCGGCTACCGGCGCCGCGGTATCAGCCGTGCACTCGCCCGGGCCGCCGCCGACTTCGCCCGTGAACGCGGCGCCCGCGCCGTGGAGGGCTACCCCGACTTCATCGACGGCGGATCGGTCGGCACGCTCGACACGTTCGCCGACGCCGGCTTCGCCGAGGTGAGCCGGCCGGGCAAACGCCGCGCGGTCATGCGGATCGACTTCTGAACCTCGCCCGCCTTCACGCCTTCAGTTCTTCGAGAATCTGCAGGTAGTGCGGGTTGTTCATGATGCCGATCAGGTTGCCGAACGGGTCGACGACCGACGCGGTGCGGAAGCCCGTGTTGTTGCCCCGCTCAACGATTCCCTCGTTGAGCGTCGCCCCGAGCTCGAGCAGCCGCGCGAGCGTGCCCTCCAGGTCGTCGACGTGCCAGCTGACGATCGCCCCGGCTGCCACCGGCCCGACCTGGTGCGTTGCGTACTTGGCGTCGATGATTCCCAGCTCGCACTGGAAGTCCCCGAACCGGAACTCGACGTACGCCGGCTCTTCCGCCGTCGGCACGGCGTAGTACGCCTCGATCCCCAGGAACTCCTCGTACCAGCTCCGTGCCGCCTTCACGTCGCCCGCGTAGAAGCTGACAGTCGCAAACCCTCGCAACATCGTGGTGGTCCTCTCTCAGGTGCTGCCCCGGTTGATGACCACCACGATTCCACCCAAAGTGCTCACCAAGTGAGCACTTTGTTCAGTCGGTTTGGGTGACCTTGCGGAGGCCGCGGGGAGCGTCGGGGTCGAGGCCGAGTTTGCGGGCCAGGAGTTCGATGGCGCGTTGGGCCGGGATGACCAGCGCGAGCGGCGCCAGCGTTTCAGGGAGGTCGGGGCCGGCCAGGTTCACGTCGCAGCGGGAGGCGAAGGTGGAGTCGCCGCCGATGCCGAGGATCTTGCTGCCCTTCTCGCGGACGATGCCGGCCAGCTCGGTCATACCGGGCAGCGCCGGACCGTCGCCTGCGGCGACCAGGATTGTCACCAGGTCCGCGTCGACAACCGCGATCGGGCCGTGCTTCAGGTCGGCGTACGAGAGTCCGCGGACCGGCTGGAGACAGGTCTCCTCGAGCTTCAGCGCGACCTCGAGTGTCGTGCCGAACGTCAGTCCGCGACCACTCGCGAGCACGTCGTGCGCCGCCGCCAGCAGGTCCGCCGCCGCCTCGACCGACCCGGACAGCATCTTGGTCGCGGCGTCCGGGACCCGCGCGATGTCGGCGTCGAGCGTCCCGGGCCGCGGCGCGAGCGCGTCCACGGCGACCGTGATCGCGGCCAGCTGCGTCGTGTACGTCTTCGTGGCCGGTACGGCGAGCTCCTGGCCCGCCTGCGTGATCAGGGCGACGTCGGCCGTCGAGGCCAGCGGGCTGTTGCCGTCGTTCGTGATGCCGACGATCGCCGCGCCGTTCCGCTTCGCCCACTCGGCCGTGTCGACGATCTCCTGGGTCGCGCCCGACTGGCTGACCGCGACCACCAGCGAGTTCGAGAGGTCCAGGTTCGCGCCGTACAACGTCGCAACCGAAGGAGCGGCCAGTGACGCCTGCCGGCCCGCGTGGATCTCGGTCAGGTAGCGGCCGTAGACCCCCGCGTTGTCGGACGATCCGCGCGCCACGAAGATCACGTTCCGGCGCCCGGCAGCCAGCCGGGTGATGTCGTGCCGCAGCGGCAGAACATGCTCGAACGTCGCGGCGAGCGCGGCCGGCTGCTCTGCGATCTCGGCCGCCATCCGGGTCTCTTGGGCGGGGACAGACACCACTACGATCACTGGTCCTATCTGGTCTTAACAGGTATGCTGCGCACGATAGCAGTGAGCGGCGTCCCGGGGCACCCCCGAGACCCGCCCAGGTCTGGAGGATCGAGATTCCATGGTGGCGACGAAGCGGGCCCAGGTCCGATCGGTGCTGGAACGGCTGATCGACGTCGAGCTGCATCCCGGGGACCCGATCCCCTCCGAACGAGCCCTGGTGGACAAGCTGAACGTCTCCCGGGTGACCGTCCGGCAGGCGATCAGCGACCTGGTCGAGTCCGGCGCCCTGGAACGGGTGCACGGCAAGGGGACCTTCGTCACCGGTCCGCAGGTCGACTCGCAGCTGCACCTGACCTCGTTCTCCCGGGAGATGCGGGCCCGTGGGCTCGAGCCCGGGACCGTGGTGCTGTCGGCCAGCGAGATCGAGGCCTCCGACGAGACCGCGAAGGGCCTGCGGGTCGCGAAGGGCACCAAGGTGATCCGGGTCGAGCGGCTCCGCACGGCCGACGCGTCGCCGATGGCCTACGAGGTCGGCTACTACCCGTCCGCGCTCTTCCCCGGCCTGCTCGGCCGCGAGCTCGGCACTCTGTACGACGTCTTCGCCAGTGAGTACGACGTCGTCGTCACCTCCGGTGAGCAGACCGTCCGGGCGGACAACGCCGACGGTCATGTCGCCCGGGTGCTCGGCGTGGCCCGGCGGGCACCCCTGCTGGTCCTCGAGCGCACCACCTTCGCCGGCCGCAAGGTCGTCGAACTGTCCTGGTCGGCCTACCGCGCCGACCGCTACCGGCTGCACATGGCCCTGACCCCCCGCGGCCCGCGCACCGGCTCGGCCTGAGCCCGACGCGCGGTCGTCATCGCGCCGCAACGAACTGGACCTGTCCTGTTCATCAACTGGTCTACATCCCTGCCGATTGCTCCCCGGCCACCGGGCCGGCTCGGCAGGTGGGCCGCCGGATCCGACGAAGTGCCCGGCAGCAATACTGGAGCCGAACCCACAAGAACTGTGTTGTGAGGAGTACCGCGAGACATGCCTATTGCAACCCCTGAGGTCTACGCCGAGATGCTGGACAAGGCCAAGCAGAACCGCTTCGCCTACCCGGCCATCAACGTCAGCTCCTCGCAGACGCTGATCGCCGCGATCCGCGGTTTCGCCGAGGCGGGCTCGGACGGCATCGTCCAGGTCTCCACCGGCGGTGCCGACTACCTGTCCGGTTCCACCGTGAAGAACATGGTGACCGGCTCGGTCGCGCTGGCCGCCTACGCGCACGAGGTCGCCAAGAACTACCCGGTGAACATCGCGCTGCACACCGACCACTGCCCGAAGGACAAGCTCGACGGCTTCGTCCGGCCGCTGCTGGCGATCTCCGCCGAGCGCGTCGCCCGGGGCGAGAATCCGCTGTTCCAGTCGCATATGTGGGACGGCTCGGCGGTGCCGCTGACCGAGAACCTGGAGATCGCCAAGGACCTGCTGGCCCAGGCGGCCGCGGCGAAGATCGTCCTGGAGATCGAGGTCGGCGTCGTCGGTGGCGAGGAGGACGGTGTCGCCAACGAGATCAACGAGAAGCTGTACACCACGGTCGAGGACGGCCTGGCCACGGTCGAGGCGCTCGGCACCGGTGAGAACGGCCGCTACCTGACCGCGCTGACCTTCGGCAACGTGCACGGCGTCTACAAGCCGGGCGCGGTCAAGCTGCGGCCGGAGATCCTCGCGGAGATCCAGGACGCGGTCGGCGCCAAGGTCGGCAAGGAGCGCCCGTTCGACCTGGTGTTCCACGGCGGGTCCGGCTCGACGCTCGAGGAGATCCGGGCGGCGGTCGACAACGGCGTCATCAAGATGAACGTCGACACCGACACGCAGTACGCGTTCACCCGGCCGGCGGCGGGGCACATGTTCGCCAACTACGACGGCGTGCTGAAGGTCGACGGCGAGGTCGGCAACAAGAAGGCCTACGACCCGCGCGCGTGGGGCAAGGCGGCCGAGGAAGGTATGGCGAAGCGCGTCGCCGAGGCGTGCGAGGACCTTCGCTCGACGGGCACGTCGCTGAACGCCTGACATCATCTGGTCCTCCTGTAGGGGCCTGCGAAGGGCTCACCGCCACCGGCGGTGGGCCCTTCTGTCACATCCGGGCTAGGTCGAAGTGGCGGATTCCGGTTCGGCGGGCGGCTCGGGTGAACGTGGTACGGATGCGGTCGGCCACGGTCGGTGGGTCGGCGAGGTCGGTCCAGGAGATCCAGCAGTGCTCGACGGGTTGCGGCCCGTCAGGGTCGGCGGCGGCCGGCTCGGGGACCGGCTCCTCGGTGGAAGGCTCGAATTCCTCGCACCAGAAGGGAAAGCGCGGTTCGAACTCGACGACGGTGCGCTCGTCGGGGAACCACAATCCTTCGGCTGGGGACACGTCGGGATCAGCTGGTTCGAAGTCCGGTGGCGGTGACGGACTGGGGGTAGGGAGGCCGGCGTCGGCGAGGATGAAGCGCAGGCGGGACTCGGCGATCGAGGCCGATCCGGTGAGCTGGTCGAGGACTCTGGAGGCTCGCTTGGCGCCGTGGTCGAGCATCGTGACCGCATGGTTCAACGTGCGCCGGTTGACGAGTCCGGCGTACATCGCGGCGTCGGCGAGCACGATTGCCGGCGCGGGTGGTGCGGTCGCGGCCACCTCGGCGATCGCCCGGGCGGGCGAGGCCATGCGCAGCCTGTTCCACAGTTGGACGCCAGGCCCCACTGGGTCGCGGATGTGGCGGTGAACGCCACGTACCCGGCCGGAGCGTCCGTCTGCGGCTGTCACGTGGACCCGGGTCAGGTCGAGCCCCCAGACGGGCAAGGCATGCAGGGCCGCGGCCGACTGATGGCTGGCGAACACGCCGGGTCCGCCCGCGCGCAGGACGTCGTAGATCCGGCGCAGGTAGAGGACCTCGTCGGTGACGAGCATGAGTGAACGGTGAGCGGCATAGGTCCCGCGCCGGATCCGTCGCCAGGACCCGGAGTGCAGGAGAGAGTCGATGTCAGCGTCGTAGTAACCGGAGGCACGTGCGTCGGCCCGGGTGAACACGCCACCCCGGATCGACGCCATCACGGCAAGTTGAGGATTCATGCCCAAGAACGTGCCGCGATCCGACCCCGCCCGGACCCACGATTTTCAATCTGTGGAGAACTCGTGCCGCACCCAGACGTTCGGCTCGACGTACACCGCGCGATCGGCGACGACGTCACACTCCACCGGAACGAGCGCGCCCGGGACCTCGACGGGACCGCTGCGGTCGAACGGAAGCCCGGTCCAGGAGCGCCATTCCGCCAGGGATCCCGCGATCACCCACGATGCCGGTGCGACGCCGACGATTCGGCCGCCGGCGCGAACGTGGGTGCGCAGCCACGGGTCGAGCGGGAGGCCGTCGGGGCGGGTGTGGGAGGCGTAGTCGTCCATCGCGACCAATGGCTCCAGATGCTTGTGCGTCGGGCGTACGGGCGCATCGAGGGCGTTGAGGCCGAGGTCTGCGGATGCCTCGCGAAGCGCGGCAAGGAGGAGGGCGGCGACACCCTCGCCCTGGAAGTCTCGGGCGACGCTGATGTTCAGGGCGCAGGCGGTGTCTGGCTGGACGCCGCGGCGGGCGTCGGTGAACGCCCGGACGACCGATTGTTCCCAGCCTCCGGCGGGGAAGTTGCCGCCCGAGAGCTGGACGGCGTGGGCGTCGCCGACGGGTCTGCCGTCCGAGGTAGCGATCAGGCAGGTGTCGGCGAACGTCTCTACCGTCTGGGCGAAATACGCCTCGGAGACGCGGTTGTGGCGCATGAAGGCCGGCCAGTCGCCCACATCGATGTCGGCGTGGGCGAGGTCCGGGCGGTCAGCGACGGTGGTGATCTCGAGGGTGCGCCCGGAGGGCAGCCGATGCCTGGAAGCGGGCATAAAAAAGGCCCGTCATGTGTCTATGACGAGCTCGGCGCGGGTTGGTACCCAGGGTTGCCAGAGGAGCGGCATGTTGGCCTCGGACGGGGTGCGGTTGCCTTTCCGCTCGTTGCAGGAGGCATGGGCGGCCACGGCGTTCAGCCACTCGGTGCGGCCGCCCCTGGACCTGGGTTGAACATGGTCCATGGTGTCGGCGTTCTCGAGACCGCAGTACGCGCACCGGAACTTGTCCCGTCGCAGGACGCCGTGCTTGCTGTACTTCATCCGGCCGGCCGCGTAGCGCCAGTGCGTCACGACGTACCGGACCAGGCGGAGGACTCGGGGGACCGGAAACGGGCCGATAGTTCGTTCTCCGTGCGACTCTTCGACCACTGCGACCTCGCGCACCAGCATCCGGATGGCGTGCTGGATCGAGACGGTGTGCAGCGGTTCGTACGACGCGTTCAGGACTATGACGCTCATCCGGTGCCTCCTTCCGGCCGTAGCTGGGAACCACGGCGGTTGATGCAGGGTCTCAAGCATCCGTGGCCGCTGGGTGAACGGTCAACGGATTTCGCCAGACGGTCACGTGCCGTTACGGCTGCGTGATCAGCGAAGATGTGCTTATGGAATTGAACAATCTGCTGTCCGGTCCACCCGAGACACTACTACCGGTCGACCCGGCCGCGGCGGAACTCGCCGACGGGGCCGCTCCGGCGGACGTCGCGGCCAAGCACCCGACATCGTCATTGGCCTGGGCGGTGCTCGCCGAGGGGGCGCTCGCCGACGGGCGCACGATCGAGGGGTACGCGTACGCGCGCACCGGCTACCACCGGGCCCTCGACCTGCTCCGCCGCAACGGCTGGAAGGGCCACGGGCCGGTGCCGTGGGAGCACGAGCCGAACCGTGGGTTCCTGCGCGCGCTCGCGGCGCTCGGGAAGGCCGCGGCGCTCATCGACGAGAAGGACGAGGCCGAGCGCTGCGTCACGTTCCTGCGGGACTCGTCGCCGGCTGCTGCCGACGCACTGAGCTGAAACCTGCTTGTGGGGTTGGGCGCCCGGCGGAATGATCTGCCGGGTGGCCAGCCCTTACGCGCAGGACGGATTCGGCATCGGGTTCGAGTGGGGGCCGGCCGGCGCCGGGGTCGTTGCCGGTGACATCGTCGCGGTCGTCGACGTGCTGTCGTTCACCACAGCGGTGACCGTCGCGGCCGACCTCGGGATCGACGTCTACCCGTACCGATGGCGGGACGCGACGGCGGTCAAGTACGCCGAGCAGTACGGAGCGAAGCTGGCCGTCGGCCGTTCCGAGGCGGGCCCTGACGGCGTCAGCCTCTCGCCGGTGTCGATCAGGCGAGTGACCGGAATCACCAAGCTCGTGCTGCCGTCGCCGAACGGTTCGACGATCGCAAAGCTGCTTAGCGACAGCGGCGCGACGGTGCTGGCGGTGTCGTTGCGCAACCGGCGGGCCGCCGCAGACTGGGTGAAGCAGCACGGTGCCGGCCGCAAGGTCGTTGCGATCGCGGCAGGGGAGCGGTGGAAGGACGGGTCGCTCCGGCCCGCGGTCGAGGACCTCTGGGGAGCCGGCGGGTTCCTGAGCGCGCTCCAGGGCGACAGCCTCTCCCCGGAAGCACGAGCGGCGGTGGCGGCGTACGACGCGGTTGCGGACGACCTGCCCGCGCTCCTGCACGAGTGCGCCGGCGGCCGCGAGCTCACGCAGTACGGCTTCGGTGAGGACGTCGCGATCGCGGCCGAGGTCGACGAAAGTGACTCGGTGCCGGTGCTCGAGGGCGGTACGATGTTCCGGTCAACCTGAACCATCAAGGTTTCTGCCCGTTGACAGTGCCGGCAGGCGGTGAGCGTCCCCGCTTCCTGTCGAACATGGACGGTTCTAGGCGGATGGACAAGACCGGCGAAGCTGGACGCCCACGGTCGGGTCCCCGCCCCATCGGGCAGCGGAAGGTCTCACCGTGCCGGCTCTCACCGGACGGATAGACGCGCCCACCAACACCTACGCAGCGGTACTGCGTACTCCCGGCGCGTGGAAGTTCTACCTAGCGGCGGCCCCGGCACGGATCGGGATCGCCATGACCGGCCTCGGCATCGTCTGGCTGGTCCACGGATCAACTGGCTCGTACGCCGCGGCCGGTAGCGTCACCGGCGGCTTCGCAGTCGCCGAAGCGGTCGCCGGGCCGCAGGTCGCCCGGCTCATCGACCGTTTCGGTCAGACCCGCATGTTGCCCGTCACGCTGCTGGCGCACGCCACGACGATGGCGCTGCTCATCGGCCTCACCGTCTCGCACGCGTCCCTGTGGTCACTCATCGTGGCCGGTGTACTCGCCGGTGGATCGCTACCGCAGCTGAGTGCGCAGACCGGGGCGCGTTGGTCGCACGCCCTCCGGGACACACCGCTCCTGTCCACCGCGTTCGCCTTGGAGGCGTTCAGCGTCGGCATCGCGTTCATGGTCGGCCCTGGACTGGTCGGCATCGTGAGCTCGTCCATCAGCCCGGCGATCGGTTCGATCCTCGCGACGAGTCTCCTGCTGTCCGGTGGCTTCCTGCTGGCAGTGCAGCGAGGTACTGCGCCGCCGCCGAGCACGCCAGGTCACCATCAGAGTCCCAAACGCCTGCTGCACAAGCGATTCGTCGGCCTGGTCGGGACGAACGTCGGCATCGGCCTGTTCTTCGGCAGCATGCAGGTCTCGGTCACGGCGTTCGCAGTCGCACGAGGTACGCCGGGTCTCGCCGGACCGCTCTACAGCATCACCAGCCTGGTGAGTTTGTTCGCCGGTCTCCTGTACGGCGCGAGGCGCTGGCGGATCGCTCCGGAGACGCAGTTCGTCATCGCCTTCGTCTGGCTGACCGTGAGCTGTCTGCCCTTGATCGCCGTGCACAGCCCACTGACCGCAGCGTTCGCGCTGGCGCTCCCCGGCCTGGCGATCGCGCCTTTCCAGACCTTGTCGGCGGTGCTGACCGAGTCGGCCGTCGACTCCGCGGTCCTGACCCAGGCCTTCACCTGGGTGAACTCGGGCGGCGCAGCAGGTATGGCGCTGGGCTCGGCGTTCGCCGGCTGGGTCGTCGACGGGCACAACCCGCAGTACGGCTTCGCGGTCGCACTCGGAGCGGCGCTGATGGCAACGGCAATGGCGGTGACGGTGAAGGTCAGCAATAGGTGATCTGATGTATCTACGATTCAGACTGAGGGAGTGGCAACTAGGCTGTCGTGCGCTAGATTACATCGCATAGGTACGCAGTTCGAATGCGGAGGGAAACGGTGCAAAAGGCACCAGGCGACGATGTCGAGGCCGGATCAGCGCAAGAAGCAGCACCCGAAGGCGGCGATGTAGTCGAGATGAATGAGATTGGTCATCGGATCGCGTTGGAAGAAGTCTTCCATCGCGCGAACAACGTGCTGCTTGACGAGCAGATTGTCCGATCAATCGATCCTGACAGTACGTGCGGTGAAGCAATCGAAATCATGCTCGCGCATGGGTACTCGCAGCTACCAGTTGTAAGGTCCGGTGAGGTACTTGGATCCTTCTCGTTCCGGTCGTTCGCCGTGATCGCTGTGGATAACCCCTGGCGGACTCCCCTGAAAGATATGCCTGTTGAGGAGTTTCTGGAGCAATTGCATATCGCACATTCTGATGCTGAGCTGTCATCGCTGTATGCGTCGCTTGACAGTGACGACGCAGTGTTGATCGGATCGCAGAACGATCTGCAGGCGATCCTTACACCTGCTGATGTTCGGAAATATCTCGAAGGACTCACCGAACCGTTCGTGCAGCTTGGCGAGATTGAGCGTTGTCTACGAGCTGTTGTCAAATATGCGCTGGCGCCAGCCGAATTAGAAGAGTGCGTTAATCGCGTGCTCAGAATCCGTTACGCCGGCAGAGAGCAAGAATTGCCGGCGACAGTTGAAGCTATGACGCTCAGTGAGATCATAGACGTGATCGGGAATAAGCACAACTTCTCAGCATTCGCGCCGCTGTTGGGGCCTCGGCGAGAGATATTCACCACCCGATTTTCGCAGCTGGGTAATCTGCGAAACGTCGTGTCTCATTTTAAACGTGATCTCTCCGATGAAGAA
Organism: Kribbella sp. VKM Ac-2569; assembly: GCF_004216905.1. GTDB lineage: Bacteria > Actinomycetota > Actinomycetes > Propionibacteriales > Kribbellaceae > Kribbella. Next base: position 226,956 of record NZ_SGXJ01000006.1, on the reverse strand, counting down.
CGCCAGAGGATTGCGGGTGCGCGGAGTTGGCTGCTTCGCAAGTTGCGCGGAAGTGGAGCAACACTGTGAGCATCGAGCGGAGTGAGGTGGCGAGGCTGCAGCCGTATCAGCAAGAGCTCGCTGAGGTAGTTCGCCCAGCAGGAGTCAGGGCTGTGCTGAGCGCGCCAACCGGATCAGGCAAAACCGCTGCGGTCTTGTCGCTGCTACTTCAGATCGTCCAGGATGAGCCAGCGGCGAATTGTCTATATATCGCCCCTCTTAAGATGCTTGGGGACCAGTTTGAAGCGAGGGCAATAGACCGCCAGTTGAAAACCGTCTCACTGCAGAAGCGCCGACTGCGCTCTCACCCGAGTGAAGTCGCTGCGCCATCTGAAATGCGGGCGGCTTCTGTAGCGGTCGCCACGTCTGCTGACTTTCGCGACCCATGGGTGCGCGCAACTCTTGCGAACGTAGTTTGGGACATCATCGTTTTCGACGATGAGCAATTCGTCGCCTCTCATGCCGATATTGTCTTAGAATTCACATTAACGCACTCGCTGCGAACCTTGGTGATAACGCGCGCCTTGCCTCCAGAGTTTGAGTCGTCCGACTGGGGCGTTATTGACTGGTCGGGTGTTCTCTACTCCTATCCCGGTACGCGGTCGAAGATCTTTCCGCGATTGCATGTGGTGCCGTTCGGGCGAAGCGAACAAGAAGAAGAGGTCTTCGACTTGGTTCGCGCAATCGATGACCTAGGACGGGGGGTTCTCGATGAGATCGTGTCTCAGATCGATAGTGCTGCGTATTCAAGTCTCTATGCGCTTCAGGCTGCCTCTCTGCATGCGTTGCATGAGGCCATGCCGATTCGCAATGCACTCCTTCATGGCAGTGTAGGTCCGCGTGATGATCGTCAGATTGAACGACAGGATGCAGGTGATCGGGCCAGACTCGTTGCGGCAGTTGCGATGATGGAACGTCTCGTCGACCTCATTGAAGCAACAGAGTCCGACGCGCGACTCGAAGCGCTAGTGACCGCACTCAGTCGAGATCTGCGGGCGAGCGTCGATGACCCGGTCGTAGTATTCACATCCCGGACTCAAACTCGAGATCTTCTCATCGCCGAACTTGAATCGGTCGCGCCTAGCGTTGGGTCTATTTCAGACCAACGCTTTGCGGGTGGTGATCAGTCTGATGCTCTGATTATTGTCGATGACAGTTCGGTCAAGGGATTCGAGTTGCCATCCCGCAGAGGTATCGCATTTGACTTACCTAGTGTTGAGAATTCGCTCGTTCGGATGAGTCGTCTTCGGAGCGGCGAAGGCGCGCCAGCCGAGTACTGGCTTCTGCTTGATGTCTCGCGGTCATCTCACTCACAGACTGACTCGGTCGATGCGCTGATTCAGCGCTTCCGCGAGTGACGGTGAAGTTCAGCGGTAGGTGATCTGGCGTTCGGCCGCGGCGCGTGCCGCGTACTCGGCCGGCGTCAGCCCGATCTGCTGCTTGAACTCCTTGGAGAAATGAGCCTGGTCGAAGTAGCCGAGGGATGCGGACAGTTCCGCGAGCTCGGCGACTTCGCCCTGGGCGAGCAGTTCCGCGCCGTCGTGCAGCCGATAGCGCCGCAGCACCCACTTCGGACCCACGCCGACGTACCTCCGGAAGAGCCGCTGCAGCGTGCGGATCGGTACGCCGAAACGCTCGGTGATCTCGTCGACGCGGGCCACCGAGCGGTCGGCGGCCATCGTCGACACGATCTCCCGGACCAGCTCGTACGACGGATCGGGCGGAGCCAGGTGATCGCGCAGGAACGCCTCGAACACCGCGCGCCGCCGTACGTCGGACTCCGCCTCGAAGACCAGGTCCGCGAGCCGATCGCCGTCGGGGAACACCTCGGTCAGCGGCAGCACCTCGTCGCGGAACGAGCCGACGTCGAGACCGGTGATCGCGCCGAAGCCACCGGCCCAGAACTTCACGCCGAACGCGCGCCCGCGCCCGCGGAGTTCGCGCTCGAACTTGCGGGTGCAGACGCCGTTCACGAAGGCGCCACCCGGCTGCTCGAACGTCACGTTCACCGCCGGGAACGGCAGCACCTCGGCCGTGTACGGCTCGTCGAGATCCCACTCGACGATCCAGTACCACTCCACGAACCGCCCCGCCTCCGGCCCCGCGGTAAGCCGGTTCAGCGAGCGGTGCCGGGCCTGCTCGCGGGGATGCAGGATCCCCTTCTCGCTGCTGGATGGATCGGTCAACGCCGGCTGTCGCTTTCTTACAAGACCGTTCGGGGCTCAGCAGATTGACTGTGAGTCATGACGACGAACACCGTAAACCCCATCCCCGACAGTTATCACTCGCTGACGCCGTTCCTCGCCGTCGCGGACGGGCCGAAGGCGATCGAGTTCTACACGTCGGTGTTCGGCGCCGAGGTGATCAGCCGGCAGGACATGCCGGACGGAAAGGTCGCGCACGCGGAGCTGAAGTTCGGCAACTCGATGCTCCAGATGAGTGACGAGATGCCGCAGATCGGGCTGCGCGCGCCCGCCGGCGACTGGGTGCACTCCTCGCTGGTGCACTACGTGCCGGACGTGGACGCGACGTACGCCAAGGCGATCGAGGCGGGCGCGAAGTCCGTGGAAGAGGTGCAGACCTTCGTGACCGGCGACCGGTTCGGCACCGTCATCGACCCGTTCGGGCACCGCTGGGCGATCATGACCCGGGTCGAGGACGTCTCCCGCGAGGAGGCCGAGCGGCGGGTCAACGAGTGGCTGGCGGCCGGCGCGAAGTGAGTGCATAAGGAAGCGGCCCGCCGGAACCGTCCCCTGCGGCAGTTTCGGCGGGCCGCTGACTAAGAGTGTGCACGCGATCACGGAAAATGGCAACCCGTCACCTGATGGAACAGCGACTTGAAACGATCGCTGGAGGGTTGTGGACAAGCCCGAAACGAGTGAGCTCCGGTCCGGTAGGCTTTGGTCGCAAGAGCCTGGATGCGTTGCCGGATGAAGGTCCGGTGAACGTCTCCGGGCTTCACCGTTTCAAAGCACAGGAGGGCTGAGATGCCCGCAATCGTGCTCGTCGGCGCCCAGTGGGGCGATGAGGGCAAAGGCAAGGCGACCGATCTGCTCGGCAACACGGGCGAGGTCATCGACTACGTGGTGAAGTTCAACGGCGGTAACAACGCCGGCCACACGGTCGTGATCGGGTCCGAGAAGTACGCGCTGCACCTGCTCCCGAGCGGCATCCTCACACCGGGCGTCACCCCGGTGATCGGCAACGGGGTCGTGGTCGACCTCAGCGTGCTGTTCGAGGAGCTCGACGCGCTGCAGGCGCGCGGAGTGGACACCTCCCGGCTGGTGGTCAGTGCGAGCGCGCACGTGATCCCGCCGTACAACCGGACCCTCGACAAGGTCACCGAGCGGTTCCTCGGCAGCCGCCGGATCGGTACGACGGGCCGTGGCATCGGTCCGACGTACGCCGACAAGATGAACCGGATCGGGATCCGGATCCAGGACCTGTACGACGAGAAGATCCTCGAGCAGAAGGTCACCGGTGCGCTGGAGCAGAAGAACCAGCTGCTGGTGAAGGTGTACAACCGGCGCGCGGTCGAGATCCGCGAGGTCCTCGACGAGCTCCTCGGGTACGCCGACCGCCTGAAGCCGATGGTCGCCGACACCAGCCTGCTGCTGAACAAGGCGCTCGACGACGGCAAGACCGTGCTGATGGAGGCCGGTCAGGCCACGCTGCTCGACGTCGACCACGGCACGTACCCGTTCGTCACCTCCTCGAACGCGATCTCCGCGGGCGCCTGCACCGGCACCGGCATCCCGCCGACCCGGATCGACCGTGTGATGGCCGTCGTGAAGGCGTACACCACCCGTGTCGGCGAGGGTCCGTTCCCGACCGAACTCCTGGACGCGGACGGCGAGTGGCTGCGGCAGCAGGGCTTCGAGTTCGGTACGACGACCGGCCGCCCACGTCGGTGTGGCTGGTACGACGCGGTCATCGCCCGGTACGCCGCCCGCGTGAACGGCGTCTCGGACTTCGTCCTCACCAAGCTCGACACGCTCACCGGTCGCGAGCGGATCCCGGTCTGCGTCGCGTACGACGTGAACGGCGTCCGGCACGACGAGATGCCGATGACCCAGACCGACTTCCATCACGCGGTGCCGGTCTACGAAGAGTTCGACGGCTGGTCGGACGACATCACCGGCTGCCGTACCTTCGAGGACCTGCCGAAGGAGGCGCAGTCGTACGTCCGCGCCGTCGAGTCCCTCAGCGGCGCCCGGATCTCCGCCATCGGCGTGGGTCCGGAGCGCAGCCAGATCGTCCAGCTCTGAGACGAGCCGAGGATCTCCCCGTCGTCAGTTGCCGATGATGGGGAGGTCCCGGATGAACGGCGCGTTGCGCAGGTCGCCGAGCGTCGGGCGCTCGATGTTCGGCGTCTGGATCGGACTGCGCGCCCAGCCGGCTCCCTCGCCCTGCGTGGCCAGGTAGAACGTCACGCCGCCGATCGCCAGCAGTACGACGGCCATCAGGCCGGAGAACCAGTGCGGCCGGAACGTGTTGCGTGCTGCGATGTGCGCACCGCGGCGCAGCGAGCTGCCACCAGGCCCCCACCAGCAGCAGAACAGCGCGGTCAGTGCCGCCGTACCGAAGCCGACGGCCGAAAGCGGCCGCCACTCGAGCCCGTACGTCGACGCGGCGACGCCGGTGACGATGCCGCCGACAACCACCGCCGTGAGCAGCGGCAGGATCAGGCACGGCAGCGTGATCAGGACGGCAGTGGCTAGCTGTACGGGGCTGGCGGCCAACGCAATAACGCCGTCCGACTTCCCGGACCGGCCGCGGACCTGACGGCGCCGCATGAGCGCCGTACTCGAGCGGTCGACCGTCCGGGCGAGGACCAGCAGCAGGATTGCCACTACTGTGCCGAGCCCCGGAGTCAGGGCGACCAGTCCGGTGAGCGCGAGCATGAAGCCGACGACGACCGCAGTACGCCGACCAGTCGGTGGAGACTTGACCGGTTGAGCGGGTTGAGCTGGGACAGGCACCGGCTGAGCAGGCTGCTGGTAAGGCGCCGGAGGACCACTCTGGTACGGCGGCGCGCTTTGGTACGGCGCAGGCGCATACGGGTTGTAGACAGGAGGTGCCTCGGCGACCGGCTTCTTCGTGGCCGCGTCGCGGATCTTGTCGCGCATCGGAGCGAATGCGGACAGCGGCGGAATCACCGGCGGAACCAGTTGCGCCACCTGGGTCGGCGTCGGACCCGTCGGCTCCTCGACCGGGGGCTCCTCCGTCGGCATGAGCCTCGTCACCAACTTGGTCGGCGGTACGGCGGCCACGGTCTGAGCTTCACGTGGCGGGAGCGCGTCGCGACCCTCGGCGTACCGGCTGAGGCCGGTCATGATCTCTTCCTGCGTCGGCCGGTCGGCCTTGTTGGGTGAGAGCGCCGCGGCGAGCAGCGACTTCAGTCGCGGGTCCAGCCCGTCCAGGTCGGCCTGTCCCGAGTGCACCCGCGCCAGCACCGCCTCGAACGGTCCCTTGCCGAACGGCCGGCGTCCGGTCGCGGCGAAGGCCGCAGTGGCCGCCCAGCCCCACCAGTCCGCGGACTGCGACACCATCTCGCCCTCGATGAGCTCAGGTGCCAGGTAGCCCGGCGTACCGATCACCAGACCGGTCTGGGTGAGTCGCAGGTCGTCGGCGGCCTGTGCGATGCCGAAGTCGATCATCACCGGCTTGCCGTTGCACATCATCACGTTGCCGGGCTTGAGGTCGCGGTGGATCACTCCGGCGGCGTGGATCGCCTGGAGCGACTCTGCGAGGCAGCCGGCCAGTGGGAGCCACTTGCGCGGGGTCAGCGGCCCTCGCTCGTCCACCTGTTCGTCCAGTGGGCGGCCAGGAACGAAGCGGGTCACCAGGTACGGCCGCTCGCCCTCCAGGTCGTGGTCGAGGATGCCGGCCACACCGGGGTGGTTCACCTTCTGCAGCGTGGTCGCTTCGCGCTGCAACCGTGCCCGCGCGATCGGGTCGTGCGCCACGTGCGACCGCAGCACCTTCAGCGCAACCTCTTGGTGCTCGGGTCCCTCGGCCAGGTAGACGACACCCATGCCGCCCTGTCCGAGCCGTCGGATCAGCCGATATAGCCCGACCCGCTCTTCCACCTCCTCTTCGTGGGTGGAAGGCGGCCCCCCTGTCACTGACATGCCTTCTACGGTACGTCGACACCAGACCAATCAATCCTGATCGGAAGGGTGAAGGTCAGCAGACCTGTTCCGATGGCGTTCGTGATCCACGGGCCCGCACGCAGATGAGCCTGGTAGGTGAGGGCAGTCGCTCCGGTTGGCGGACCGGACAGCTGTAGTACCAGCTTGCCCGGTTGGTAGGCGACAGATGTCACCGTGACCGCAGCACCCATCCACTCGGAAGTCAGCAGCAACGCCTTCCTCCACAGTAAGTGGATCGGTCGATCGCAGCTGGACTGTTAGCTGTAAGCCACTGGCCGTGACGCTGCGCGGGTTCGGCGGAGCCACACCGGCGGACGGCCCGCCGTACAGGTCGCGGGCCAGTACGGCGTACGCGTGGTCACCCATGTCGCGGTATCCACCGGCGTATGCGTAGTGGCAGCCGTCGTGGCCTGACAGCCCTGTGGTCGACAGCACGGTGACGCCGAGCGTGTCACCCATCTCACGCTGTGCTTCGCGGAGACTCGTGCTGGTTGAGTTGCCGCAGGGCGACGTACGGACTTGGTAGACGTAGTACTTCGGTGTCGTGCCGAAGTCGGAGCGCCAGTCCTGCAGGAGCGACGTGAAGCCGCTGACGTGCACGGCCGCGTTGTCGTTGTCGGATTCGCCCTGGTACCAGAGAACGCCGCGGAGGTGGCCCATGATGCCGGCGGCCACCAGGCGCTGCCGAAGCCGGCCGTAGTTGGTGGCGATGTCGTCCGGGTTCGCGTCGTTGCGCTGGAAGAAGCTGATCGGCTGACCGCCGTGCGCGCCGTTGATGAGTGCGATCGGGACCTTGTACTTGTCGACGAGCTGCCTGCCCATTCGGATCGCCCATTGCCCGACCGAGCCCGACTGCCGGGACACGTCACCGGTCGCGTAGCCCCAGACGCGGTCCGCGGCGGAGATCGTCGGATCGGAGACCGGACTGCCGAAACTGCGCAGGTACGGCGATTCCTCGCCACTCGCGGCGCCGTTGTACATCGACGCTTCGGCGTTCGACTGCCCTTGGACGACGTACGCATCACCGGACACGATGCCGTCACGGCGAGCCACCACCCGGCCGAGCGCCAGCAGTTCGAACGTGTACTCGTGCAGCCCCGCCGTGATCCGCGGCGTGAAACGGAACTGCCTCGATGCCGACGTGTAGACGTCGGTCTTGCCGTTGCCGATCACCTTCAGCTGCACGCTCTTCACCCTTGGATCGGTGATCCGGCCGGCGACGGGCACTGCCGCGCCGCCGGACGCGTCCCGGGGAATCAGCTGACGGTCTTGAGGTGACTCGGTCAGGGTGACGATCGAAGTGCGCACGTACGCCGTCAGCCGACGCTGGGTGTACTGAGCTGCGTTGTCGGCGAACGTCCAGTCCGGATCGGCGGTGGGCCTCGCGCCGATGCCGAGCGACAGCAGACTGGTGTCCGACTGGGTGAAGGTGTTGATCGCGAACACCGGCTTCGCGGGCACGGTCGACGGCCGCGTCGGCCCGACCTGCGAGACCTGGAACGAGCCGTAGCCGAGGGTCGTGGTCGGGCTGTCGTCGGCGTCGTACGTAGCCGCCGACGCGTTCGCCACTTGGGCACTAGCCGTCTTCGCGTACTGGTTCGGCCACATCTCCAGGTAGCCGGACTGACCTGTGCCCTCGGTCACGCCGGGCACGTTGGATCGCACGTCGAGATCGCCGACGCGTTGGCGCACGATCTCGCCCGGCCGGGTCGGCAGACCGATCCGCCGGGCGTCGGTGCTGAACGGTTCCATCGCCGTCCACACCCACTGCCCGTCGAGTTCCAGGCAGTAACCGACACGGTCGAAGTTGGGCCCGATCTCGGCGGTCCGGTCGAGGCTGTAAGGCGGTGTGGTGTTCAGGTAATTGGCGCGTTCGGGCAGATCCAGTTGCAGGACGGGTGTGAATCCGGCGGCTGCGGCATCACACGCAGTGGCAGCACTGGCGGGTGTCGGTAGGACGACAAGGGATGCGGCGAGCAGAGTCAGGACAACAGCGGCAGGACGTCTCACGGTGGACCTCCAGGGGCGGCGGGATGTCTCTCCACCAGATGTAGCGGCCTGATGACCCTGGTGCGAGCGGCAAGCGCTCAGCGGTGCCAACCGTGCGCCGAGAGGTGGCCAGAATCTTGCGAACCACGGCCTCGTGGCCACTGGCTCCAGTCCCCGCATCCCAGTTGGGTGGAGGTATGCGGATCGAGATTCTGGTGTTCGACGGTGTGGACGAGATGGACGTGATGGGGCCGTTCGAGGTGTGGAGTCACGCGTCGAGGCGGCCTGGGTTCGACATGGCGCTGGTCGGGCTGGACGGGCCGGCCGAGGTCACCGGGCTGCACGGGCTGCAGTTCAAGGCACCTGAGGGTCTCGGGCAGCCGGATGCGCTGTTCGTACCGGGTGGTGGCTGGATGAACCGTGCGGAGACGGGTGCGTGGGCCGAGGCGCGGCGTGGCGTGATGCCGGCGCGGATCGCCGAGTTGGCGCCGTCGCTGCAGTGGATCGGCGCGGTGTGCACCGGCTCGATGCTGCTCGCCGAGGCCGGCCTGGTGAAGGGCCGGCCGGCCACGACGAACCGCGGTGCGTGGGCCGAGCTGGAGGAGTTCGGCGCCGAGCTGAAGAAGAACCGCGTCGTCGACGACGGCACGCTCGTCACCGCGGGCGGCGTCACCTCGGGGATCGATCTGGCGCTGTACGTCGTCGAGCGCGAGCTCGGCGCTGACGTGGCCGACGGAATCGCGGGAGCCATGGAGTACACCCGCGACCGCGACGTCTACGTGTCAGCCGGCTAGCTCGGGATAGACGGCGGTCAGGTCGAGGGCCATGGCGGCCTTCGCGCCGCGGGCGGTGTCGTCGGCGAGGACCTCGTACGCGCCGGACTCGATGCCGTCGAGGGCTTGCTTGGCGATGTCCTCGGGGCGGGACTTCGGTGCGGTCACGGCGGTCACCATGTCGGTGTCGACGTACCCCATGTGCAGGCCGGTGACTCCGATGCCGCGGTTCAGCAGTTCGAGCCGGATCGCGTTGGTCTGCAGCCAGAACGCGGCCTTGGTCGCGGAGTACGCGCCGTGCCGGGCGACCCAGGACAGGGCCGAGTGGGCGTTCAGGAGATGGCCGCCGCCGTTGCGCTCGATGATCGGGACGAACGCCCGGGTGAGCTGGAGCGGGCCGAAGAAGTTCGCCTCGAAGACCGCGCGGACGTCCTCGATCGGGGCGTCGAGGTAGGTGTCCGGCGAGCTCGCGCCGGCGTTGTTGATCAGCACGGTGACATCCGGCGCGGCCGCGGCCAGTGCGTCGATCGAGGCCTGGTCGGTGACCTCGAGCGGCAGCGGTACGACGCGTGGGTCGGTGCTCGGGCGGGGACTGCGGGCGGTCGCGTAGACCTTGGCCGCGCCGCGGGTGAGCAGGTCGTCGACGATCGCCTTGCCGATCCCGCGCTGCCCGCCGGTGACGAGGACAACGGCGCCTTCGAGTGTGGTCATCTGAAACTCCTGAGGATGGAAACCGATCTGTTTCAGCCACCGTAAACCGATCGGTTTCCGAATTCAAATCCAGCCGGTACCCTTCAATGCATGAGCACTTCCGCAACTCCCCGTGAGCGGCTTCTGGACGCCGCGGGCGAACTCTTCTATCGCGACGGCGTCAACATCGGCGTGGACGCGCTCTGCAAGGCGGCGGGGGTGTCGAAGAAGTCCATGTACCAGCTGTTCCGGTCGAAGGACGAGCTGATCGCGGAAAGCCTGGCCAGCCGCGGTCCGGCGTACCAGACGTTGCTGCACCCGGGCGCCGAGGACGACCGCGCGCCGCGGGAGCGGATCCTCACCGTGTTCGACCGGCAGGACGCCATGGTTGCGGCGGGCAACTACCTCGGCTGCCCTTATGTGAGTACGGCGGTGGAGCTGAAGAACCCCGAGCACCCGGGGTCCGTGGTGGCGCGGCACTTCAAGCAGCAGCTCACCGACTTCTTCCACCGCGAACTGGTGAAGGCCGACGCGGAGGATCCGTCCACGCTGGCCGTCCAGCTCACGATGATCTTCGACGGCGCGGCCGCTCGTGCCGTCGTCCGCGCGCAGCCGCTCGGCGGCATCGGTGCGACCACCGCGGCCGCGCTCCTCGACGCCGCAGGCATCCATGCGGGTGAGCTCGCCCTCAGCTGAGCCTATTCTCGCCACCGTGGAGATTCCTGGTGAGTTTCATGACCTGCTGACCTCGACGGCGATCGCGCTGGTGGGGACGATCGGCAAGCGCGGCGAACCTCAGGTGACGCCGCTGTGGTTCCTGTGGGACGGCGAGCGGGTGCGCATCAGCCTGGTGGACGGGCGGCAGAAGCTGCGCAACCTGCAGCGGAACCCGGCGATCTCGGTGGTGGTCGTCGATCCGGCGCAGCCGACGTACTACATCGAGCTGCGCGGCCGGATCGACGACTTGGTCGCCGATCCGGAGTTCGCGCTGGAGCAGGCGATCGCGCGGAAGTACACCGGCAGCTGGTCGGATGTCGAGCCGCCGGGTACGACGCGCTACGCGACGAGCATCGTCGTCGACCGCATCACCAGCCAGCTCGGTCACTAGTGGGACGGGAACGCCTTTTGTTCCACGGGAAATGGGACAGAAGAGCCCTCTGTTCCAGGGAAGTTCCGGTACCGGCGAGGTCTTGACCGTGGCATCGGGCGTCGTGAAACTGCGGTGGAAACCGCTGTCCTACCGCCCCCGAAGACAGGACACCGCCCATGCGAAAGATGCCCTTCGTCCTGGCCGCCGCCTGTGCCGCGCTGGTTGCCGGGACCCTCAGCAGTCCGGCAGCCGCCTCGTCGCAATCGGTCGGCGCGCCTGCGACGTTCACCCATCCCGGTGTCGGGTCGAGTCAGGCTCAGCTCGACTTCGTTCGTGCCAAGGTGCAGGCCGGCGCGCAGCCGTGGACCGACGCCTTCAACCAGGCGAAGAACAGTGCGTACGCCTCCCTGTCCCGTACGCCGAAACCACGCGCGGTCGTGGAGTGCGGTCCGTACTCGAACCCGAACTACGGCTGCACCGACGAACGTGAGGACGCCATCGCGGCGTACACCGACGCACTGCTCTGGTACCTCACCCGCGACGACCGCTACGCCCAGAAGTCCATCCAGCTGATGGATGCGTGGTCGGCGACCATCCAGGACCACACCAACAGCAATGCGCCGCTGCAGACCGCCTGGTCCGCGTCCTCGTGGCCGAAGGCCGCGGAGATCATCAAGCATGTGTACGGCAACTGGCCGAACTCCGGCCGCTTCGCCACCATGCTCCGCAACGTCTACGTCCCGGAGATCATCAACGGCTCGAACTCCAACGGGAACTGGGAGTTGAGCATGATCGAGGCGCTGCAGGGCATCGGGGTGTTCCTCGAGGACAAGGCGATCTACGACAAGGCGATCGCGCTCTACCGGCTGCGCGTACCGGCGTACGTGTACCTGGAGTCCGACGGCGCGCTGCCGAAGACCGTGCCGAGCCAGAACCTCAACACCCGCGACAAGATCGTCAGCTACTGGCAGGGCCAGGGAACGTTCGTGACAGGCTTGACTCAGGAGACCTGCCGCGACTTCACTCACACCGGCTACGGCATCTCGTCGATCTCACACGTGCTGGAGACGGCGCGGATCCAGGGCATCGACATGTACCCCGAGTTCGGTGAGCGGCTCCGTCAGGCGCTCGGTTTCCAGTCCAAGTGGGAGCGCAACCTGGAGCCGGTGCCGTCGTGGCTCTGCAAGGGCACGCTCAAGCGCGGGCTCGGACCGATCACCGAGGTCGGTTACAACGCGCTGCACACGCGGCTCGGGATCGCGATGGCGAACACCCAGGCGCTGACCGAGTCCCGGCGGCCGGCGGGCTCCAACAACCTGTTCGTCGCGTGGGAGACGCTGACCCACGCGGAGAACCCGTCCTAGCGCATCAGCAGTGCGCCTCGCCGCGCTTCCAGTAGCCCTGGAACGAGATCGCCGACTTCGGCATCCCGACGGCGTTCACGAGGTGGCGACGTACCTCTTTGATCATCGACGACTCGCCTGCGACCCACGCGTAGTCAGGGTCGAACGGCAGCGCTCCTGACTTCACCGCGTCCACCAACGAGCCGTCAGTCACCCATGTGACCTCAGCCGAGCTGGCCAGCGGCCGCACGTCAGCAGCATCCGGTACGGCGACGAACACCGCGGCCTGTACTGCGGCCGGCAGCTCCTCCAGGATCCCGGCCAGTGCCGGCAATGCCGTCTCGTCCGCTACGAGGATCCGGCGCACGCTGGTCGCCGGCGGGACGTAGTCGACGCCAGAGTGCAGGAGGCCCTTGGTGCTGGTCGTGTCGACCGCGAACGGCAACAGCAGGCCCACCTGGTCGCCCAGCTCGGCTTCACTCACCCACGCTGATGCAGGTCCGTTTACTCCGTGCAGGACGAACTCGACGTCCAGTTCGGCCACCTCCGGCCGGAGTGCTCGCACGGTGTAGGTCCGCATGATGAAGCGCTCTTCCACCGGCTGGGCGCACCACTCGGTGTACCACTCGGGTCCAGACGGCAGTCTGATCGCACTGCCGTTGGGCGGGGCGAGCAGGATCTTGATCCGCTGGTCCGGTCCGGCGGTGACCGCCTCCGCGATCCGCGGTGCGACGAACGTCACGCGGCGCAGGTGCGGGCTCAGGTCCTCAACGGCCGCCACGGTGGCCAGGAGCGAGTCGAAAACGATCGATCGCTCGAGCACAGTCGTCATGCGCTGGTTTCTCCATAAACTCTGGCAGGGGAGGCTCAGATGCGGACCCGAGGGCGGCCGGGTTATTCTGAGGCATCTAGAGGTTAGCCTTACCTAAGAGGATCCCGAAAGTCCAATGCCCCCGCCCAGTGCCATGGTCGAAGCCGGCCCGGAGACCGCTGTCCCGTCGCGCCCGCGCCGAACCCGGCGGACCACGCTCGTCCTCGGGTTGGTCGGTTGCGTCGTCCTGCTGGTCCTGGTGTCGCTGCTCAGCATCGCGATCGGGTCCAAGCAGATCCCGTTGTCCACGGTGATCGATGCCCTCCGCCACTACAACGAGTCCGACACCGATCACGTGATCGTCCGGTCACTGCGTGTGCCGCGGACGCTGATCGGCCTGATGGTCGGCGCCGCGCTCGGTCTGTCCGGGGCCCTGATGCAGGGCGTGACCCGGAACCCGCTGGCCGATCCGGGCATCCTCGGTGTGAACGGCGGTGCGGCGCTGTTCGTTGTCGGGGGCATCTACTGGTTCGGGTTGTCGTCGTTGACGTCGTACGTCTGGCTTGCGTTTCTGGGCGCGGCCGCGGCGTCGGTCGCCGTCTACCTGCTCGGTTCGATGGGACGCGAGGGCGCGACGCCGGTGAAACTCGCGCTCGCCGGTGCGGCGCTGACCGCGATGCTCGGGTCGCTGACGACGGCCTTGCTGATCGGTGACGTCGACACCTTCGACCAGTTCCGGTTCTGGTCGGTGGGATCGTTCGCCGGCCGCGGCCCCGACATCGCGAAACAGGTGGCGCCGTTCATCCTGGTCGGGATGGTGCTTGCCATGTTCTGCGGGCGAGTGCTGAACGCGTTGTCGCTGGGGGATGACGTGGCCAAGTCACTCGGTCAGCGGGTGGGACTCGCCCGCGTCTTCGTCGCTGTGGTCGTCGTGCTGCTCTGTGGTGCGGCGACCGCGGCGGCTGGGCCGATCGGGTTCATCGGGTTGACCATCCCGCATGTGGCGCGGCTGGTGACCGGACCGGACTACCGGTGGATCCTGCCGTACTCGATGCTGCTCGCGCCGATCCTGCTGCTCGGGTCCGACGTGATCGGCCGTGTCGTGGCGCTGCCCGGTGAACTGCAGGTCGGCATCGTCACCGCAGTGCTGGGCGCTCCATTCTTCATCGTCCTGGTACGACGCCGAAAGCTGGCAGACCTGTGACCGTACTGATGCCGCGACTCCGTCGCGGCGGGTCATGGGGCTGTAACTCCCGTCCTTCCCTCGTCGCTCCGGTCGCTTCGCTCCCTCCGCTCCTCAGTCCAGGACGGGAGGCCCCATGACCGGCGAAGCGGTCCAGGTCATCGCTCGGGCGCGCGCGGCCCGGCAGGCCCGTTCGCTGGTCGTCATCGCCGTCCTCGCGGTTGTGGTGTTCGCGACCTTCTGCGTCTCGCTGTCGCTGGGTGATTTCAAGATCCCGGTGATCGACGTGGTGAAGACCCTGTTCGGCGGCGGCGACCGGGCGACCGAGTTCATCGTCAACCGGCTGCGGTTGCCCAGGGCACTCACCGGGCTGCTGGTCGGTACGGCGTTGGGCCTGTCGGGAGCGATCTTCCAGAGCATCGCCCGCAACCCGTTGGCGAGCCCGGACATCATCGGCGTGACGTACGGCGCCAGCGCGTTCGCCGTGTTCGCGATCATCACCCTCGGGCTGACCGGGGTCGCGGTGTCGGCGTTCGCGATCGTCGGCGCGGTGCTGACCGCTTTCATCATGTACGTGCTGGCGTGGCGGCACGGGGTGTCGAGTTACCGGCTGATCCTGATCGGGATCGGCATCGGCGCGATCGCCACGAGCATCACGTCGTACCTGCTGACCAAGGCTCGGGTGGAGATCGCGCAGCAGGCCCTGATCTGGCTGACCGGGAGCCTGAACGGGCGGGACTGGTCGAACGTACGGTCGCTGGCGATCACCTTCGTCGTCCTGCTTCCGGTGATGGCACTACTCGTGCGGCAGCTGCGGATCCTGCAGCTCGGCGACGAGACGGCGTACGGGCTCGGGCTGCGGGTCGAGGTGGCGCGGCTCGGGTTGATCGTGGTCGCCGTACTGCTGGCCGCGGTGGCGACGGCGGCGGCCGGGCCGATCGGGTTCGTGGCGTTCGTCGCGCCGCCGATCGCGCGCCGGCTGACCCGGTCGCCGGGGCCGGCGATGATCACGTCCGGCCTGCTCGGGGCGCTCGTGGTCGGGCTGTCGGATCTGGTCGCGCAGCACGCATTCGGAGAGACGCAGTTGCCGGTCGGTGTGGTGACCGGCGTGGTCGGAGCGCCGTACCTGATGTTCCTGCTGGCGCGGGCCAACCGTGTCGGGAGTGGTGGCTGAAAGATGGAGAACCCTGTGGAACACAGCTTGGCAGCGGACGGTCTCGCGGTCGGGTACGACCAGCGGGAGATCATCCACGACCTGTCGGTGCGGATCCCGACCGGGAAGATCACGGTCATCGTCGGCGCCAACGCCTGCGGCAAGTCGACGCTGCTGAAGACGCTGGCGCGGTTGCTGAAGCCGTCGCGCGGGACGGTGCTGCTGGACGGGAAGAGCATCCAGCAGATCCCGACGCGGGAGGTGGCGACCAAGCTCGGCCTGCTGCCGCAGTCGCCGACAGCACCGGAAGGGATCACGGTCTCGGACCTCGTCGGTCGTGGGCGGTACCCGCGGACGCGGTGGATCCGGCAGTGGTCGCGTTCCGACGACGAAGCAGTTGCGGAAGCGATGACGTCGACCGACGTGCTGTCGATCGCGGACCGGCCGATCGACGAGCTGTCCGGCGGTCAGCGGCAGCGGGTGTGGATCGCGATGGCGCTGGCGCAGGAGACCGACATCCTGCTGCTGGACGAGCCGACGACGTTCCTCGACCTGACGCACCAGTTCGAGGTGCTCGACCTGCTGGTCGACCTGAACAAGTCGGAGGATCGAACGATCGTGCTGGTGCTGCACGACCTGAACCAGGCCTGCCGGTTCGGCGACCACCTGATCGCGATGAAGGACGGCGCGATCGTTGCCGAGGGCAACCCGTCGCAGGTCATCACCGAAGAGGTCGTCCAGGACGTGTTCGGGCTGGCGGTCAAGGTCGTCCCGGACCCGGTCGCCGGCACCCCGATGGTCGTCCCGATCGGCCGGCACACCACCCCTGCGCCGAACAACCTGGCGGCGAAGGCACTGGCTGCCTCCGCCGCCGCGAGCGGTATCTGCCGTCCGACAGACGCCTAGGTCCTAGCTACCGCAGGTTGTACGCGCGGATCACGGTGTAGTCGACCGTGCCGCCGTCGGCACGTTCCGCAGTGGCCCGGAACGACACCGAACCCTTCGACGGGTGACGCAGGGCGGCGAGCCACGTGTCAGCCCCGGTCTGGATGAGGGTGGTGGTGCGCCAGGTGGTGCCCTCGTCGTACGAGACGTCGACGGTGATCTTGCGTGTCGCGGACGGCGTCGAGCCCGGCTGTGTCTTCAGGCTGACCGGCACGAGGTACGCCGTACCGGCCGGCGCGCTGTTGTTCAGATCGACCGCCGGCGTGAAGGAGAACGACGACAGCGGCAGGTAGGTCCACTTGTCGGTGCCGACCTCCGAGGACTTGAAGGTCCACGAGCCACTGATCTTGGTCGATGTGTTGAACCCGGTTGGCCGATTGACCTCGTACTCCAGCCGGTACGGCGTTTCCGCGGCCGGCACCGGCCCGCTCGCGTCGTAGAAGTACGTCGGGATCTCGGCCAGCCGCACGCCGTTCTGGTAGAACCCGACCCGGCCGCTGTCGAGCAGCGAGTACCCGGTGTGACCGGAGTCGTCGCCGAACGGCGGCACGTTGAGCACGATCGTGTTGCCGACCCGGGCGACGTACGTGCGTGCGTTGAACTTCGGTCCGGCCGGTCCACGCTGCCAGTCGACCGTGTAGTGACGACCTGGCTGCCAGGTGGTGCCGTCGTACCAGAACTGTGTCTGGCTACCGCCGCTGATGTCCCAGCGGTTGTTCCAGGTCACGCCCTTCGCGCTGTAGTAGATGGTCCGGACGCCGGGTACGTCGTACAGGATCGCTGCCGAGATCGCACTGCCACCCTCGGCCGGGAATCCCCAGTTGTGCATGAAGCCGGTCTGTTTGACGGGCCAGACGCTGTGGTTGCGGGTGGTCACTGTCGCCAGTTCGCTCTGGCGGACGGTGTGCTTGTAGTTGGTGAGGAAGCGTCCCCGGACGAAGTCGACGATGTCGTACTCGTACGGCGAGTTGTAGAACGTGCCGTCCGCAGTCGGCTCGGCCCAGCGACTGGTGACGTCTGTGAGCAGCGTGCCCTCGTCTGCCGTGACCTCGTCACCCAGGTCCGCGGTGAAGAGCTTGCTGAAGTCAGGCCCGGTAATACGGGCGTCGATCGCGTAGCCGCGCGGCAGCACGCGATAGGCACCGACGGAGACCAACTTGGTCCTGGCCGAGGCCTTAGGGACGGTGACTGACACCGGTGTGCCCTTGCGGGCATCCAGTTCGACCACACCGTCGTCCGAGTGACCGACAGTGAGGTTCGGCTGCACCAGCAGAGTGGAGCTACCGTCCGGGCTGACCACCGAGGCCTGCACGTGGTACCGGCCTGGCCGCAGCTGGGCAGTGACTGTTCCGGACGCGCTGTACGGGAACTTGAAGACGTCCAGATCCAGTCCAGTCGCCCAGATCGCGTAGTCGGCCGCCGGTGCACCGGTCCGGTCGGTCACCTTGAAGGTGACGGTCCGTGCCTCGTGTCCCTTCGTAATCGTCAACGGCACGCGCACCGACACACCATCGGCGTTGGTTGCGGCCAACGCGCCGGTGAACAGGCCGGTAGCCGACTGCACTCGGGTGTCAGCGGTCAGTACGGCGTCCGCCGTACCTCCAGCCGGTACGACGAGCTGGGCCGGAGTGACTGTGAACAACCCGGCCGGAGCAGGAGCGTTGTCCGGTCCGGTCACCGCGGTCGACAGGTCGAGCGTCACGGGGGACGTGCCTTCGTTGCGATACGTCACGGTCTTGGTGACCGGTGTGTCGTCCTCAGCCGGCCAGGGCTGGGAGCCGAGAGCCAGGCTGGAGACGCTGGGCAGGACGGCCTGCTGGACCGCGCGGCCGACATCCACTCGGCCGGCGCCTTGCTCGAACACTGTCAAGGCGCTGTTCGGCTTGGCCGACGCCATCAGCGCTGCCTTCAGGTCGGTCGCGGACCACCCGGGGTGCTGCTGCTCGAGCAACACCGCGGCTCCGGCGACATGTGGCGTGGCCATCGACGTGCCGTTGAGCTGGGTGTACCCGGGGGAGTACTGCGGATAGTCGGAGCCCTTGGCCAAAGCCGCGACGATGCCGACGCCGGGAGCGGTGATGTCCGGCTTGATCGCTCCGTCGTTCCGCGGGCCGCGGTTGGAGAAGTCGGCCAGGTTGTCCTGCTTGTCGACCGCGCCGACCGCGAGCGCCGCATCGGCGGTCGCCGGTGACGAGACCCCGCCCGTGGCGCCGTTGTTGCCTGCGGCAATGACGAAGAGCGCCCCGGTCTGGGCGGTGAGGCGGTTGACGGCTTCCTCGAGTACGTCGATGCCCGGGTAGTCGTCGCCGCCGAGGCTCATGTTGATGACCTTGGCCTGGGGCGCTGCCCACTCCATGCCGGCCAGGATGGCCGACTCGGCACAGTTCCGCGTGCTGCAGACCTTGCCGATCAACAGGTTCGCACCGGGTGCGACGCCCTTGTACTTGCCGCCCGACGCCGCGCCGCTGCCGACGATCGTCGAGGCGACGTGCGTTCCGTGTCCGACGTTGTCCTCGGTGTCGGCGGCGTCGCTGAAGTTCTGTTCGCCGATGATCTTGCCGGCCAGGTCCGGGTGGGTGTCGTCGATGCCGGTGTCCAGCACGGCCACGGTGACACCCGTTCCGTCGTACCCGGCTGCCCAGGCGGTGGGCGCGCCGATCTGCGGGACACTCTGGTCGAGCGACACCTCGCGCTTGCCGTCGAGCCAGACCCGGGCGATCCCGGGTGCGGTGGTCCGCTTGGTCGTGGTGCCGGTGGTGACGTCGGTCCAGAAGTCGCGGGCCTTGGTCTTACCGACCTTGATCGCGGCTGCGCGCAGGGCAGGCAGGTTCTTGGTGACGCGGGCTGCTCGGAGCTTCGGAGCCGCGGTCGCGCCGTACGACACGATCGTCGGCACCTCGGCCACGTGTGCGTCGTCGTACCCGGCCTGGACCAGTCCGGTG
This sequence comes from Kribbella sp. VKM Ac-2569, assembly GCF_004216905.1. GTDB lineage: Bacteria > Actinomycetota > Actinomycetes > Propionibacteriales > Kribbellaceae > Kribbella. Next base: position 207,843 of record NZ_SGXJ01000006.1, on the reverse strand, counting down.
ACGTCGAAGAGCCGCTGGTCGACCTGGTTTCTCGAGACGAGGCCGAGGGCGTCGTTCGGTACGACGTACTGGTGGCCGTCGCGCTGGTACTGGGTGAAGCCGAGCTGTTCCCGGCCGGGTGCGGGGTCGAGCGTGATCCGGTTGCCGTCGACGAAGACCCGGTCGCCGGTGAGCAGTGTGACCCAGCTTCCGGTCGGTTTCGCGGCCTGCCGGGTGGTCCAGCCGGTCGGCTCTGCTTCGGCATGGGCGGTCGCAGCGGTCAGGGGACCGGCGAGGAGGGCGGTGGTCAGCGCGAGAACGGTCAGGCGCCGGCGCCGGGACAGTCGAGACATAAGTCTCCTTCCTGATGCGTCAGGAAAAGTCTGGGATCCGGACAGCCCCCTCAGGTACTCCGATTTGCCCATAACATCGCGTTATGGATCTGGAGATCCGCCACCTCCGGGTCGTCGCCGCGATCGCCGAGACGGGCAGTATCAGCCGGGCGTCGGTGCTGCTCGGCCACAGTCAGCCGGCCGTCACCGGGCAGCTGCAGCGGATCGAACGCCTTCTCGGCGGTCCGCTCTTCGCCCGGGACGGAAGCGGTGCGCGACCGACCGCGCTGGGCACGATCGTCCTGTCCCACGCGCAGAGCATCATCGCGTTGCACGACGACCTGGTGCGTGACGTCCGGCGACGAGAGACCGGCGCGGACCTGGCAACGCTGCGGCTCGGCGCCACCGCCGGACCGATGGCGGCCGCCTTGGTGACCGTGAGCCGGCAGGTCCTGCCGGACGTCGAGGTCTCCCTGCACGTCTGTGATTCGGACGAGGAACTGATCGAACTTCTCGCCGAGGCCCGGCTCGAGCTCGGGCTGACGCAGGACTATCCCGGCTACGAACTGCCGGTGCCGGACGGTCTGACCGAGGCGGAGCTGATGGTGGAGCCGGCGTTCGTCGTGCTGTCGAAGGACCACGCACTCGCCGGTGAGACGGAAATTCCGCTCGCCGCGCTGGCCGGCGAGCAGTGGCTTCCCGGCGACGGGAACGACCTGCGGATGCGCTCGATGTTCCGCGAGGCGTGCCGCCGGGCGGGTTTCGTGCCGCGCCGGATCCAGCCGACGAACGCGAGCGTCGTGTTCTCGCTGATCAGCCAGGGCCACGGCGTCGCCGTGTGCCGAGCAGTCACGGTCGAACGCGAGAACGTCGTCGTACGCCCGCTGGCCGACGACCCGATGTGGGTCCGCGAACGCCTCGTCTGGTCGCCTGCCGGTCCGGTCGCCGAGCACGCCCAGCAGATTCGTGACGAGCTCCTGGCCGCTTACCAGGCCCTTGCCGACGTGACGCCGGCCTATCGAGCCTGGCGTGGCAGGCGCAATCCGTCATAGGCCACGCGCCAGTCGCTGAGGTCCGCCTGGAGTGCGGTCGGCGAGAGATGGGTCAGGATCAGCTCTCGACAGGTCAGGGCATTGCGGTGCTTCGCCAGCGTGTCCAGGTCGAGGTGCCAGCGGATCGGAGTGAGGCTGTATCCCTCACAGAGGAAGAGATCGGCGCCGTCGGCCGCGTCCAGAAGTGCGTCCGTCCACTCGGTGTCACCGGAGTACGTGACCGTTCGCTCGGGCGTTTGCACCCGCACGGCGTACGCCGGCGCACCGGATGCGTGCCGCACCTCGTAGGGCGTGATCCGCAGGCCTTCAATTTGGCGCGTACGGCGATCGGCGTGCTCGTGGATGTGGACAGCGAAGCGGCGACGGACTTGCGACGAGCCCGGGTAGAGCGTCTCCATGGCAGTGGTCAGGCGGGCCTGGGTGCCGGGTGGGCCGACGATGGTGAGGTCTTCGGTGCGGCGGCGGAACTGGCCGTCGAGGATCAGGAACGGCAGTCCGCCGAAGTGGTCGCCGTGCAGGTGGGTGATCACGATCGTGCGGATCTCGTTCGGGTCCAGGGACTGTTGACGGAGCGCGGTCAGGCTGGTCGCGCCGCAGTCGACGAGCGTCTGGGTACCGATCGCGATACAGGTCTGGAAACGCCCGCCCGATCCGAAGGCGTCTCCGCTGCCGGCAACAGTCACGTCCACTTGTCCACAGTCTCAGAGAGAAGGCTCGGATTTCGTCGGTCGGGGTGGTTATGGTGGCGAGCATGTTGTCAGCGCTCGGGTATCACCGGTCCGTCCTGGCGGTCGTCCGCCAGGTGGACGAGCGTGCCTGGGCGGCGTTGCACGGTGGGCCGGAGGGGTCGCTCGACGAGCTCTTGTTGCGGAATGCGTACCGGTTGGAGGCCGACGCACATCCGGATGTCTTCCGGGCGGGGGAGCGGGCGGCTCGTGCGTTGGAGCTGGACGAGGGCGTCGACTTCTACCAGGTGAGCGGCGAGCCGAATGCGGCGTACCTTCACCAGGCCGGCAAGGCGGTGATCCTCTTCCAAGGGGCGTTGCTCGACCGGCTGGACGAGGATGAATTGACGGCCGTGATCGGGCACGAGTTGGCGCATCGGCTGTTGTGGCAGGCCGAGGACGGTGGGTACCTCGCTGTCGATCGGCTGCTCGATGCGGCGGCGGGTGACGCTCGGACGCCGTCGCAGTACCTCGAGACGCATCGGCGCTGGTCGCTGGCGACGGAGTTGTTCGCGGACCGGGGAGCGGTGACGGCGTGCGGTGATCTGAGTACGGCGATCCGCGCGTTGCTGAAGCTGGAGACGGGTCTGAGTACGGCGGACCCCGCGGCGTACCTGCGGCAGGCGGAGTCGCTGGATCTCCGCTCCGGTAGTCGAGGGACGTCGCACCCGGAGGCTGTCGGACGAGCGTGGGCGTTGAAGAACTGGCTCGACGGCGAGGACGTCGAGGTCCTGGTGACCGGTCCGCTCGACGTGGACGCGCCGGACCTGCTCGACGCTGTGTTGTTGCGTGAGCTGAGTCGGGACTTCGCCGCGGCGATCGCGCACACGGACGGGCTGCGGACCGATGCGATCGCCACAGCGGCAGCCGGCTTCGCGGATCCGCCTGGACCTCTCGGCGTGCCTGGCGGAGCGGTGCGCTTCGACGAGCCGTTGGCGGTGCGACCGGTGGACGGAGCGCCACTGCCGCGACCACGCCCGTTGACCGCGGCCACGAAACGCTATCTGTGTTACTTGCTGCTCGATCTCGCCACGGCTGATCCCGAGGTCGGCGATGCCGGGTTGGTCGCGTCGCTGGCTGTTGCGCGACGGTCCGGATTGCCCGGGTACGTCGATGTCGCAGACGACGAGCTCGGGTGGAGCGACAAGGAACGGGCACGCTTCGTGCAGGCTGCCGCGGAGGTGGTCGGATGAGCGCGGAGGATCTCGTCGCGCTGGCCGTCTCGCAGGGCGGTCTGGGCAACGATGCGTTGCTGGCGGCGGTGCTGCCGCTGTTCCACGAGACGGCAGCCGTGCACGAGCGTGGGCTGGTCGCGCCGTTGCGCGGCCTGGATCGGATCGTGGTCGACGAGCAGAACCGGCTGGGATTCGCGCCCGAGGACGCGGGCCGGCCGGCTCTGGCCGCCGCTGAGATCGAGGTAAGACAGGGCAAACGTCCTTCTGCTGTTGAGGTTGTGGCGCATCGACAGGCCGACTTCGATCTGGGGGAGAGCGGCGGCCAGGAGACCACCGTCGTACCAGAGCCGGTTCCGGACGCGATCGGGGCGCCGACGCTGGTGGCCGGGTGGCAGAGCTGGGAGCACGTGGTCGGGCACCACGATCAGCTCACCGACATCTTCAGTCTGGGGCAGTTGCTGCTCGCGCTCGGCTGCGGTCTCGACCTGTCGAGGACCGAGGACGTCGCGACCCTGATCGATGCCCGGGGCAACTTGTATCGGCTGGATCCGGACCTGCACCCGGTGATCGTCTCGGTCGCCGCGCAGATGGTCGAGCCGGACCGGCACCGGCGCGCGCAGGACCTGCATTCGCTGATCGAACGACTGGAGAACTATCGCGACCAGCCGCTCGACTTCGACGTCGAGGCGATCGTCCAAGGCGCCGCGGACCGTCGTACGGCGGTGCTCGGCGCGCTCCGCGACCGGCTCTTCGACCTCTCCCGGCGGAACCGGCTGATCAACTTCCGCCCGACGGCCCAGACGTTGAACCTCACCGAGGTGTCGGTGCCGCTGATGCTCGACGTACGGACGATTCGCTCGGAGCAGCTGTTCACCTGGCGCGACGACATCGCGGAACACCTGCTGAAGAAGGCCCAGCCGCTGGGTAAGTGGATCCGGTACGACGAGGCGCCGTACGCCGCGAACACGCTGGACAAGCTGATCTCCACGGCGCGCCGGGATCGCGCCGACTACGGGCAGGACCAGCTGCGGCTGGTGCCGGCGTTCTTGCGTTGGCACGACCTGAAGAACGACAGGGACACGCGGCTCGCGTCGCCGTTGGTGCTGGCGAAGGTGGAGCTGACGAAGAAGCGCGGTGTGCGGGACTCGTACACGTTGCGGGTCACGGATCCGATCGCGGAGGTCAATCCGACGCTGCGGCACAGCTTGCGGCAGCTGTACGGGATCTCGTTGCCGGAGACTGTCGACCTGTCGGCTCCTGGTGCGCTGCGGGAGTTGCACGAGCGGCTGGCGAAGGAGATCCAGGCGACCGAGCCGGGTCTGCAGCTGCATCTGCGCGAGAAACCGCGGATCGACCTGGTGCGGCAGCGGGCGATGACGCGGCTGCGGACGTACAACCGGCGGCGGCATGGGAACGTGGCGACCGGGTTCGGCGGGAAGCAGTATCCGTACTCGTACCGGCGTACGGACTATCAGCCGCTCGGGGTGCAGATCTTCCGGGCCCAGATCGCGCAGCAGTCGCTGCCGCTCGGGATCGCACTCGGCGCGGAGCCGCGGCGGCCGGGGGCGCTCGAGACCGACGTGTACTCGCTCGACACCGAGGGCGGACCGTACTCGTGGGACGTCGATCTCTGCGCGGTGTCGCTGGCGAACTTCAACTACCGGACGCTGGGGCTGGTTCGGGACTATGACGAGCTGCTGACGACCGGGGAGTCTGCGGCGTCGTTCGACCAGCTGTTCTCGGATCGACCGCGACCGGTGGGGAGTGCGCTGCCGGAGCTGGCTCCTGCCGACCGGCATCTCGTCGTACCTGCCGATGGGTCGCAGGTGGCGGCGATCGCGCGGGCGCGGCGGGGCGAGAGCTTCGTGATCCAGGGACCGCCGGGGACGGGGAAGTCGCAGACGATCACCAACCTGATCGCGGACTTCGTCGCCCGCGGGAAACGGGTGCTGTTCGTCTGCCAGAAGCGGGCTGCGCTGGACGTCGTGCACGCGCGGTTGGCGAGTCGGCGCTTGGATGGGCTGTGTGCGCTGATCCACGATTCGCAGGGCGACAAGAAGGCGTTCATCCACGGGCTTCGGGAGACGTACGAATCGTGGCTGTCCGCTGAGGACGATTTGGACGCGTTGACAGAGCGGCGTGCTGAGCTGGTCGCGCGGGTCGATCGTCTGCTGGCGACTGTGGATGCCTTCGAGAAACAGTTGGCGACTGGCAGCCCTCGGCTCCGGGATCTCGTCAATCGGCTCGCTTCGCTTCATGATCACGCGTGGAACCCGCCTGAGGGGTCCGAGCTGCCGGCTGTGGGTGAGTGGTTTGCGGCCGAGGGAGCTGTGCGGGAGGTTGCTCAGGCGCTGGCGGCGGCTGATCCGTCGACCGGTGGAGTGTTGGCGCGGAGCCCGCTTGCGTTCCTCGCCCGGTGGGACTCCGACGTGACAGCGTCCGCCAGGGAACTCCGCGCGAAGTGGGATGCAGTGGCGGTCGCTCTGTCCGGCTCGAGTGATGCGGCTGTGCGGGAGGTGCGCGGATTGGCTCAGCTCGGACGGTTGCTGGAGCCGTTGGCGGCTTTGGATCAGGTGGACGTGATCGTTCCGCGGTCGGCGACGGCTCGCGACCTGGCGGCAGCCGGGGCGGAGCGGAAGAAGCTCGTCGCCGCCGAGCGGACCGCGTGGAAGGAGGCCGCGGGCTGGCAGGAGCCGCTCGCGCCGGCCGACGCACGATCCGCGTTGAAGGTTGCCCAGAGCAAGGAAGGTAGGGCGTTCTCGTTCCTCAGCGGCGACTGGCGCCGCGTGAAGAACCTTGTCCGCAGTCGCTTCGACAGTACGACGCGCTCCGTGCAGCCGTCCGTCACCGAGATCCTCACCGACCTGGTCGCCGCCCAATCCGCCTCGGCCGCCGTCGCGGAACACACCGAACAGACCCGCCACGACTGGGCGGCCGACGATCCGCGCGAGCTGATCGACCAACTCGCCGCCGCCCGCAAGAGCATCCCCGACTGGCGTTTCGTCCTCGACGACGGCGCCCCGGCTGAGCTCGCGCGCTTGGCGGATGCCCTCGACGACGCCTCGGAAGTCACCAGCGATCTGTTGGCCGATCACTGGGACACGTTGACAGTCGACGGTCTCCGCGACCTCGCCGATCGGCTGGCGTCCGAGGGTCCCGTCGTACGCGCCGTCGGTCCCAAGCTTCGGGAGCTGACGCCTTCCGCGCTCACCGCGCTCCGTCGGCTGGATGCGACGCCGGACCAGCTCGAGTACGCCGTCTGCGCTGCGGAATGGGAGCGTGCCCGCTCGGCTGCGCCGTTGCAGCTGTCCTCGGACCGCGTCGACGCGATCGTCGGCGAGCTGAGCATGGTGTACGACGACCTCACCGCGCTCAACGCGGAAGTCGTCGTCGCCCAGGTCCGCCGCCGGTTCCTCGCCGAGGTCGACCACTCCGAGCGCAGCGTCACCGGCATGTCGCCCGAGGACCGTGAACGCAAGAAGACGTTCGCGACCGGGCGGCGCGAGCTGGAACACGAGTTCGGCAAGGTGATGCGGTACCGGTCGATCCGCGACGTCGCGTCCGGTGCCCCCGGCGAGGTGGTGTCCGTCCTGCGGCCGGTGTGGTTGATGAGCCCGTCCTCGGTGTCCGACACGTTGCCGTTGACAACTTCGTTCGACGTCGTGGTGTACGACGAGGCGAGCCAGATCCCTGTGGAGGAGGCGATCCCGGCGCTGCACCGTGCGCCGCAGGTGATCGTCGTCGGGGATCAGATGCAGCTGCCGCCGACGCAGTACTTCCGGGTGCGGAGCGAACCCGAGGACCTCCAGGCGGACGACGAGGGCGCCGAACAGGTCGGGATCGCGTTGACCGAGGACAGCTTCCTCTCGATCAGTGCGTTGCGGCTGGCGTCGACGATGCTGACCTGGCATTACCGGAGTCGCTCCGAGGCGTTGATCTCGTTCAGCAACGCGGCGTTCTACCAGGGCAAGCTGGCCACAGTTCCCGATCGGTTGCCGCCCAATACGGCGCCGCCGTGGACGCTGCGGGCCGACTCTCCGGTGTCCGAGGTGGCCGAGGTGTGCGACAGCCTGCTGGCCGGGAGCATCACGGCGGTTCGGCTCGTCGACGGGGTGTACGTCCGGCGTACCAATCCGGCCGAGGCGCGGTGGATTGCTTCGCTGGTGCAGGAGTTGCTGGTGCGGGGGACCGGCAAGAGTCTCGGGATCGTGGCGTTCTCCGAGGCACAGCAGGGCGAGATCGAGCGGGCGCTGGACGAGCTCGCCGACCGCGATCCGTCCTTCGCGGCGCTGTACGAGGCGGAGCAGGTGCGGACGCACGGCGAGCAGGACGCCGGGTTGTTCGTGAAGAACCTGGAGAACGTGCAGGGCGACGAGCGCGACATCATCCTGATGAGCGTCTGCTACGCCGCCGGCCCCGACGGCCGGATGTTGATGAACTTCGGCCCGATCAACACATCGGGCGGCGAGAAGCGCCTGAACGTGATCTTCAGCCGGGCGCGCGAACACATGGTCATCGTCAGCAGCATCGAACCCGACGCGATCACCAACACCTACAACGACGGCGCGAACACGCTGCGCCGATTCCTCGGGTACGCCGCTGCCGTGTCCCGAGGAGACCAGGTTGCCGCCAAGTCCGCGCTCACGTCGTACAGCTTGAGGACCGCGCGCGTGGCCGGCACGCGTCGTACTCCGGTCGTCGAACAACTCGCTGCCGCACTGGAGGCTCGCGGCGTGGCGGTCGATCTCGCGGTGGGCGAGTCCGTGTTCCGATGTGACCTCGCGTTGAAGGTCCCCGGGGACACCGGGTATCGCCTCGCGGTTCTCGTAGACACGCCCGAACGAGTCGCTGCCGACACTCTCCTGGAGCGGCTGACCACCCACCCCGCCGCGCTGACCACCACCGGCTGGCGAGTCCACCACGTCCTGACGACGGACTGGACCCGCTCGCCGGAGACCGTCGTCACCCACCTGATCGACGCCCTGCACCGCCCGGTCGACTAGCTACGGGTCGTCAGGACGACGTGGCTGCACCGTCGAGAAGGAGTTGCGCTGCGACCGTTGCACCGTCGAGCTTGATCGCACCGGCCACAGTTGCGGCGCGCGCCTGGACCTCCGGAGACAAGGCTTCCCCGAGTGCTCTGGACAAGGAGTCAACGGTCGGCGCCGAGCCCTGGAGTGCGGCGCCGATGCCCAGCGCGGCGACCCGGGAAGCCCAGTACGGCTGATCCGCGATCAGTGGTACGACGAGCTGTGGCACGCCGGCTCGCGCGGCCGTGGTCGTCGTACCCGCGCCGCCGTGGTGCACGACCGCCGCGACCCTCGGGAACAGTGCCTGCCGAACCCGACGTACACCGGCGGCTCGCCGGCCTCGAGGAATTCCTGCAGTTCGTCCGGGAGCGGACGGTCGTCACGCAGGATCCATGCGCCGGTCTGTACGACGTCGAGATCCGTCATGCCCTTCGACGGGCACAGCGTCGGATCCGCCGCGAGCCAGGGGTGATCGGTGAACACGTAGTCGCGGACGTTCGCGACCGGCGGCAGTCCGATCGCGGCCCGCTGGCTGTTCAGCGCCGACCCGTACAACTCGTTCACCCGCTGAGCATCGTGCTCCCACAGCACGCGCCGATCGGTCTCGCCGGCCGGCGACGGCGTACCTGGTCGTGCTCCGGGCGGGAAATGCTGCGACGGAATTCCGCCCAAGTGAAAGCAGGCGAGCACGTAGCGGAGGCCGAGTTTGTCGGCCACGTCCCGCGCACCGGCCGGCATCAACCCGGTCGCCACGATCGCATCGGCGCCTTGCGCCACGGCGCCGAGCGTCTCGAACCGCGCGGCGACGAGCCTGGGCGCCAGCTCGAACGCGGGATGCCCCGATGATGGTTTCGGCGCGGTGACCACCGACCGCGCCGACGGACCGAGTGGCACCATCGGTACGTCGGCCCGCTTCAGCAATGCTTCGAAATCCGGCTCCGGTGGCACACAGACCACTGCCTCCGCACCGACCTCCCGGAGCGCCACCGCCAGCGCCGCCAACGGTTCCACATCTCCGCGCGATCCCCAGGCCGTCAATACAACACGCATCGAAAGGTCTCCGTTCCGGTCCGCTACAGGTTACGAGTAGTAGGGGGATGTGGGCGGAGCTGGCTGACGATCAGGCCGGCGAGCAGCGCGCCCAGCGTGCCGAGGGTCAGGTCGCCCAGGGTGTCGGTGTAGGCGGTTTGGAGTTCGGGTGAGTTGCGGACGAAGGTGACGTACTCGCCGACCTCCCAGACGACCGCGGCGGTGGCGCCGAAGCCGAGGGCGACGAACGTGGTGACGGCGCTCGAGAGGTCGCGGGGTACGAACGCCAGCAGTACGCCGGCAGTCAGGAAGCCCCACAGGACGAAGTGCATCGCGTCGTCCCACCAGCCGACGGTGTCGAACAGGTTGAGCCGGTTGCCGATCAGGTCGATCAACCAGGGCAGCGTCATCAGCAGATCCGCCGGCCACGGGAACGAGCGGTGTAGTTTGCTCCGCGTTCGCCCGTAGGCCCACCACCACAGCGGCAGGACCATCCCGCCGAGCGGGTACACGACCAGGCGAGCGGTCGACGCCTTTCCCTTGATACCGCTGAGGTCCGGCCAGATCAGTGCCGACAGCAACAACCCGAGGAGCAGCACCTTCGCGAGCAGAGCGGCGTACCGTGTCAAACTCATACCACCAGTCAATCGAGCCGCGGCGTACGGCGGATGAGTACAACTACCGATCATCAGACGCCCAGCCAGCCGCGGCGAGAGGCTTCGTGGCCCAGTTGGAAGCGGGTGACGACCTGCGCCCGGTCCATGAGTTGGCTGACCCGGCGTTGGACGGTGCGTAGCGACATACCGAGCTGGCCGCCGATCGCGTGGTCGGTGAGGCCGGCGAGCAGCAGGGTGAGGATTCGGGCGTCGATGTCGTCGAGGCGTTCGGCGGCCTGTTCGGTAGCTCCGTCGGCGGTGGGTAGCACCTCGTTGGCTGTCGCCCAGACCAGGTCGAACAGATGCAGGAGCGCATCCAGCAGCCCGGACGGATGCACGAGTAGTGCCCCGCCGGCGGCGTTCGCCGCAGTGGGGGCCAAGGGCAACAAAGCGAGCGAGCGGTCGGCGATGATCAGCCGGAGCGGAAGATCGCCGGTGACCCGGATCTTCTCGCCGGCCTTGAGCGACTCGGCCACCAGGTCGACGAACCCGGGTTTGGCGAACGCCGCCCGCTCGACGACCACCCGGTAGGAGACGCCGCGAGCCAGCGCCGCATCCTCGTCCACGTTCTCGTCCGCAGGCACCAACGCGACCGACGCCTTCACCAGCGCCAGCACTTCCTCCGACGCCCCACGCTGCATCTGGCCGAACCGCTGCGCCACGGCCTGCGCGCCGCGGACCACCTCGATCACGTCGGTGTCGGAGCGATCCGCCATCACGCCCCGGTACTGCTCCGCGAGCCGCCCGAGCTCGAGCTGCGCCCGCCGGATCTCCTCCTGGCGTTGCACGATCAGTGAGCCGAGCGCGAGCGTCGGCGGGGACGCGACGAAATGTCCCGGCGTCGCGGTCGACCGCGCCACCAGGCCCTTCTCCTCGAGTCCGTCGAGGGCCGCGGCGACGTCGGCGACCTCCACCTCCATCGAGGCAGCCAAGGTCTCCAGCGACTCCGACGGCAGCGCGATCAGCCGCCGGTAGGCGCCTTCCTCGATCGCATCCAATCCCAGCACGTCGAGCATCGTGCGCTCCTTCGAGGGCCCTTCGGTGACGTACGGCGTGGCGGACACATGTCATGCCGCAATCCCGCCATTGAGCAGTCTACGGCGGCATGGCATGTTCATGCCATCTGTTCCGCAGATCCCCCAGGAAGGGTCCGCCCATGTCCCGATCCGCCCGCGCCGTCGCCGGTGGTCTCGCCGTACTCGTGGCCCTCGCCGCGGTGACGACGGCTCCATCGCAGGCCGACGGCGTCGCCGTACCTGATGCCGCACCACCCATCGAGACCCACCGCGTCACGCTCCTCACCGGCGACGTGGTCACCCTGACCGAAACGGCGGGCGGGCCGCCGACGGCCGCCGTCGAGCAGGCAGCCGGCAATGCCGGAGGCGTCCAGATCCAGCAGGTCGGCGATGACCTGTACGTCGTACCGGACGTCGCGTTGCCGTACCTCGCTGCAGGTCGTCTCGACCCCGATCTCTTCAACGTCACGTCCCTCGTCGACCAGGGGTACGACGACGCGTCGGTCAAGTCGATCCCGCTGATCGTGCAGTACCGCCCGGGCCTGCGTGCGGCCGCGGCGACCCCGCAGCATGCCGACCGTGGCGCCACGCTGGAGAGCATCGGCGGTCTTGGTCTGTCCGCGCACAAGGCGGAGGCCTCCCAGTTCTGGTCCGGAATCACCGCTAGCACTGCTAGGTCGGCGATCCCCGGGCAGTTTGGCGCCGGGATCCAGAAGGTGTTCCTCGACGGGAAGGTCGAGGCCAGCCTGGCCGAGAGCGTCGCCCAGATCGGCGCGCCGGACGCCTGGGCCCAGGGCCTCGACGGCACCGGTACGACGGTCGCCGTCCTCGACACCGGCATCGACCAGACCCACCCCGACGTAGCGGGGCGGATCGCCGAGACCAAGAGCTTCGTCCCGGGCGAGACCACCGACGACGTCAACGGTCACGGCACGCACGTCGCCTCCACGGTCGCCGGTACCGGTGCCGCGTCGAACGGCGTCGAGAAGGGCGTCGCGCCGGCCGCGCAGCTCGCGATCGGCAAGGTGCTCAACGACGGCGGCTCCGGTGCCGAGTCCTGGATCATCGAAGGAATGGAGTGGGCCGCGCACCGCGCCAAGGTGGTCAGCATGAGCCTCGGTAGCACCGAGGCCAGCGACGGCACCGACCCGATGGCGCTCGCGGTCGACGAACTGAGTGCGGAGACCGGCGCCCTGTTCGTGATTGCCGCAGGCAACTATGGCCGGGTAAGCGGGATCGGCTCGCCGGGTGCGGCAGCGTCCGCGCTCACGGTCGGCGCGGTGGACAAGAACGACGAGCGGGCGTACTTCCAGGACATGGGTCCGCGCCTCGGCGATGCCACGGTGAAGCCGGAGATCGTGGCGCCGGGCGTCGACGTACTGGCGGCTCGCGCGGCGAAGTCCTCGGGCACCGGGTACTACAAGTCGCTCAGCGGTACGTCGATGGCGACGCCGCATGTGGCCGGTGCCGCGGCGCTGCTCGTCCAGAAGCACCCCGACTGGACGGGCGAGCAGGTCAAGGCCGCGCTGGTCAGCACCGCGAAGCCGCTCGCCGGCGAGACGGCGTACCAGGTCGGTGGCGGTCGGCTCGACGTACCGGCGGCCGCCTTCGGGAAGATCAACGCGACCGCGACCCGCGACTTCGGCCTCCACACCTGGCCGCACGGCGACGACGCCCCGGTCGAGCAGACCATCACCTACACGAACCTCGGCGACACCCCGGCCACGCTCGACCTGTCGGCCGACGTGACCAGCGACGGTACGACGCCGGCGCCCGCCGGACTGTTCACGCTCGGATCGGCCCAGGTCACCGTGCCCGTGAACGGGACCGCCTCGGTGACCGTCACCGCGACGCCGAACCTGGCCACTCCAGGACTGACCTACTCGGGCACGGTCATCGCCAAGCAAGACGGCAAGCAGATCGCGCAGACCGCGGTCGGCCTCGTCATGGAAGGGGAGCGGTACGACCTCAACGTGCAGGCGACCGGTCGTGACGGTAAGCCCGCAGGTGGGTTCCTGACGCTCTACAAGTACGGCGACCAGTTCGTGAACACGTTCGAGATCGACCCCGCCACCGGGACTCTCTCGGGCCAGCGCCTGACGCCTGGCGTGTACGCGGCGTACTCCTGGCTGCCGGTCGACGGAGGTGAGGGCGTCGCGCTGGTCGGCAACCCGCACCTTGTCATCGAGAAGAACACCGACCTCAAGCTCGACGCGCGACAGGCGAACCCGATCACCCTCAGCACGCCGCTGCCCGGCGAGGACGTCTATCGCCGGTCCGGCTGGTACCACGACTCGGGAATCGGTGGCGACTACGCGACCTTCCTCAGCCAGTACGTGCCGACGCCGGTGGTCACCAAGGTGTACGCCGCTCCGACCGGCGCGGTGGCCGGTGGCGTGTACGACTTCTCGTCCCGCTGGCGCCGTACGTCGCCGCTCGTGTCGATGACAGTCGACTACCAGCAGCTGCATCCGTTGCTGCAGCGCGGCTCGAAGCGCTGGGACGGCAAGGCGACGCTGACTGCGGCGTACGTCGGTGCTGGTGCGGCTGCGGACTATGCGGGCAAGGACGTTCGCGGGAAGGTCGTGTTCGTGACGGCGAGCGATGCGGTCACGCCGAGCGCGCGGGCGACTGCTGCTCGCGACGCCGGGGCTCGGCTGCTCGTCGTGGTGAACAGCGGTGCGGGCAAGTACTACGACCTCGCCGGTGGGACCGATCTGCCCGTGTACTCGCTGACGGCCGCCGAGGGCGGTCCGTTGGTTGCGCGGATCGGTGCTGGGGGCAACGTTCGGCTGCGGGTGATCGGTACCGAGGCGCCGCCGTACCTGTATGACCTGGTGAAGGCCTACACCGGTGCGCTTCCCGCGGACCTGCGGTACGCGCCGGGGTCCGGGGAGTTGGCCACGGTCGTCAACCGGTTCGTCGGGCCGACCGGTGAGCTCGCGTTCGAGAGCCGCGCCGACTGCCGGATCGGGTTTTGGCCGCCGTGTCTGCAGGTGACCGAGCCGATCCACCTCGGGACCCAGCGGATCGACTATGTGTCCACGCAGGCGGGCACGGACTGGTACGAGCAGACGAACCACCCGCGCGGCTGGGAGCAGCGGGGCGAGCGGCACACCTACAAGCCGCGGACCCTGCAGACGAACTCGTGGTTCGCTCCGGCCGCCCGGCCTCGGGTCGGCTCGGGATACTGGAACCCCCGCCGCAGCGGTGACTTCTTCGCGGTGAACGTGCCGACGACGAGCAGCGGCGACCAGGGTGTCACCGGTTCGATGGACGACGAGTCGACGGTGGAGACGCGGCTGTTCCAGAACGGGACGCTGATTCGGAAGAGCACCTTCCAGGCGGTGCAGACCGGCGTACCGGCGACGTCCGGATGGGCGGACTACCGGTTCGAGATGGACACCGCCCGGCCGGAGGTGTGGAGCCTCGGGACGAAGACGACGAGCGCGTGGGACTTCCGGGCCCAGACGACCGAGTCGAGCGACTGGGTCTACCTGCCGCTGATCCAGCTCGACTACCACCTGGCGACGGACCTGAACGGCGCGTTCGCGGGTGGCAGCTGGCAGCGCATCGGCCTGTCCGCGTTCCACCTCGCCGGCGTCGAAGGTGCGGGCAAGGTCAACGGCGCGACGCTGGACGTCTCGTACGACGACGGCGCCAGTTGGCAGGCCGCTCCGCTCTCGCGGACGGGTGCCGAGTGGTCGTCTGTCGTGCGGCTGCCGAAGGGTGCGTCGTACCTCTCGCTGCGCGCGACGGCGACCGACGACGCCGGGAACAAGGTCAGCCAGGAAGTGATTCGGGCGACCGCGATCCGGTAAGGAAATGACTCAGCCGGCGGTGACCAGGAGTTCCTGGTCACCGCCGGCTGTTGGTTTTCGTCAGCTGACGGTGATCAGGTCCACGACGAAGATCAGGGTCTCGCCGGGCTTGATCGCGCTGCCCGCGCCGCGGTCGCCGTACCCGAGGTGCGGCGGGATGACGAGCTTGCGCCGGCCGCCGACCTTCATGCCCTGGACGCCGGTGTCCCAGCCCTGGATGACCTGACCCACGCCGAGCTGGAACGCCAGCGGGGCGCCGCGGTTGTACGACGCGTCGAACTCCTCGCCGGTGGAGTGGGCAACGCCCACGTAGTGCACGTTCACCCGCGAACCGGCCTTGGCCTCGTCGCCGTCGCCCACGGTGATGTCGGTGATCTCCAGATCCGCCGGCGGCGGTCCATCCGGAAAGTCGATCTCTGGCTTCTCAGTCATGCCACCAGCTAACCAGACCGGTCTAGGCTCTCGGTCAGGAGGCCGACCAATGGGGGTGGGCCGGACCTGGAGGTGCTGTGATGCCGGAGCCTGTGACGCAGACGCTCGACGTATCGGCGGCGACGCTGACGTACGACGTTCGTGGTGACCTGGCGCAACGGCCGGTGCTGTTGATGATCGGCTCACCGATGGGTGCCAGCGGATTCCCGACCTTGGCCTCGCACTTCGAGGACCGCACAGTAGTCACTTACGACCCGCGGGGTGTCGAGCGTAGCGTCCGGAGTGGTGAGCTGGGTGAGCTCTCGCCTGACGACCACGCCGGTGACCTCGCCGCCTTGATCGAGCACCTGGACGCGGGGCCTGTGGACATCTTCGCCAGCAGCGGCGGGGCGGTGAACGCGCTGGCGCTGACCGCTCGTCGCCCTGACTTGATCAACACGCTGGTCGCGCACGAGCCGCCGCTCGCCGGGATCCTCCCGGACCGCGAGGCCGCACTGGCCGCGGTCGCAGACATGTACGAGACGTACCAGCGCGACGGCATGGGGCCCGGGATGGCGAAGTTCATCACGCTGGTGTCGTACGACGGCGAGATCCCGGCCGACTACACGCAGCAGCCCGCACCGGATCCGGCGATGTTCGGCCTGCCTTTGGAGGACGACGGGACGCGGACGGACGCCCTGCTCGGGCAGAACCTTCGCGGCTGTACGTCGTACCAGCCGGACTTCGACGCCCTGGGCAAGGCGACCGACCGGATCGTCATCGGGGTCGGCGAGGAGTCGGGCAACGCGCTCGCGGGTCGTGGCGGGAAGGTCGCGGCCGAGAGGCTCGGGCTGACGCCGGTGGTGTTCCCGAGCGGGCACGGCGGCTTCCTCGGCAACGAGTACGGGCAGCCGGGCAAGCCGGTCGAGTTCGCCGCCAAGCTCCGCGAGGTGCTCGGCGTAGAGTAGCGCTCTGTGATCAAAGCGCTCGTTTTAGTGGTCAGCTTGCTGACTGCGCCTGCCCCGGAGACGTATGCGCAGTACTCCATGATGTTCGAGAAGTCCGCCGGGCAGTACTTCGCCGGCGGGACGGCGGCCGGGCAGTGGGCGTGGACTCCGTTGAGTACGACGGAGTCCGACATCTCCTGGGGTGACCCGAAGGCCTGGCCGCCGAAGTCCGCGGAGCACTTCGTCCACGACGGCGACTGGGTCCTCCTCGACGGCTACAACGACGGCGCCGGCCGACCGCTTACCCAGATCCAACGCGTCACCACCGAAACCATCGGCGACGCGAACTGCGCCAACCAGCAACCCATCCCGCCCAACGCCGGCCGCCACCACTACGTGAAGTGGACCATCCCCGCGGCCGGCTACTGCCTGGACGCCACCGGCACCATCAAGCCCCCCAACGGCTCCACCACGGTCCACTTCCGCCACCTCCAGAAGTGGCTCCCACCCCACCCCTGCAACAACCCGTACTACTCAAACCAGACCTGCATCACCCAGTACGAACAGTGGTGGGACGACAACCAACACCCCTACGCCCTCCAGCTAACTCGCACAGTAGAACTGGCGAAGGGCCTCGGCATGTCCTTCACCAACCGCACCACAGTCCCCCTCACCTGGAATGCCGACGGCCGGTACTACTGGCGCTGATATTCGTTGACGCCGAGGGCGAAGTCCCAGTGGCCGACCCCATTGCCGGCGAGGCCCATCGTGACCACGCCCATTCCTTCCAGCCAGTGCGCCATTTTCAGGCCGCCGACATCCAGCGGACGCAGCCCGAGGCTCTCGATGAACGCCGCCACGCCCGCCTTCGCCTGCGCATTGTCGCCGGCGATGAAGACGTTGGGCCGGCCGTTCTCCAGGACGTTACGGAAGATGGTGTTGAACGCCTTCACCACGCTGGCGCCGGCCGGGGCCACCTTGGCCACCTCCTGTGCGATCGAGGTCTCCTCGCTGTGAGCCAGTCCGTCGAATGTGGCGTTGAAGGGGTTGCTGATGTCGACGATGACCTTGCCCGCGAGGGCGTCTCCGTAGTCGGCGACGACCGGAACGACACCGTCGTACAACAGGGCCGTGATGACGATGTCCCCGGCCGGTACGGCGCCCCACTTGCCCGTCGTCGCGCCGCCGCCCAGAGCCTCGGCCAGGCCATCGGCCTTGGACTGATCGCGTCCCATGACCTCGACGGTGTTGCCGCCCGCCACCGCGAGCGTGCCGATGGTACGGGCCATGTTCCCTGTACCGATGAGGGTGATGCTGCTCATGAGGTGTGCTCCCTTTTCCTGGGTGTGGTTCAGATGGCGGTGGTGCCGCCGTCGGCGACCAGTTCCAGGCCGTTGACGTAACTGGAGTCGTCGGAGGCGAGGAACAGGGCGACGGTGGCGATTTCCTCGGGGCGGCCCATCTGTCCGCGGGGGATGAGGGACTCGAATGCGGCCTTGGTTGCCTCGTCGAACAGTTCTTCCTGTTTGGCAGTGGCCACCTGGCCGGGGGTCAGGACGTTGACCCGGATCTTGCGGTCGCGCAGTTCGTTGAGCCAGACGCGGGCCCAGGCCTGGTGGACGGCTTTGCTTCCCGCGTAGAGGCTCCAGCCGGGGAAGGCGCCGAGGGAGGCGTTGGATCCGGTCATGAAGATCGAGCCGTTGTCGTTGATCAGCGGCAGTGCCTTCTGCACGGTGAACAGGGTGCCGCGCGCGTTGAGCCAGAAGGCGCGGTCGAACTGTTCCTCGGTGATATCGCCGAGGACGGCCTCTTCGCCGTTCCCGGCGTGGGCCCACAGCACGTCGATCGAGCCCTTCTCCCGCTTGACGGTGTCGTACAAGCGGTCCAGGTCGTCCAGGTCGGCCGCGTCACCCTGGACGGCGGTGACGTTGCGGCCGATCAGCTTGACCGCGTCGTCCAGTGCTTCCTGCCGCCGGGCCTGGATGAAGACGTACGCGCCTTCGTCGACGAACAGTTTGGCGCCGGCCAGTGCCATACCGGTGGATCCGCCGGTGATCACCGCTACCTTGCCGTCGAGCTTTCCCACGATTACTCCGTTGGATTGATGGGTGTCCGGCGCTTATATACACCAAACTGTGTACGTAACGTATCCGATGGCCGATGGGGAGCGCAAGCTACGTACACCGGTCGGTACCGAACCGCCTATACTGGAGGCATGACGGAGTTGGAGAAGGGCCCTCTGGGCCGGCGCCGCGGTAGGGGCGCACGCGAGCGCATCCTCAGCGCGTCACAGCAGCTGTTCCGCGATCAGGGCATCAACCGCACCGGCATGGACCAACTCTGCGCCGTGGCCCAGGTGTCCAAGCGCACGGCGTACCAGCACTTCACCAGCAAGGACGAACTCGTCGCCGAATACCTGCGCCGATTCGATCCCGACGTCATGCCCGGAGTGTTCGACCGCACCGACCTCGCACCCCGCGAGCGACTCCTCGCCGCCTTCGAGATCCCCGCGTCCATGCCCCTGTGCCCGTACATCGCGGCGGCCGTCGAACTCCACGACCCAGAACACCCCGCATCCCAGTACGCCCGCGACTACAAGACCGCCATCGCCGCGCGGCTCACCGAAACCGCCCGCGAAGCCGGCGCCACCAACCCCGAACAACTCGGCGAACAACTGGCCCTGCTCATCGACGGCGCCTCGGCCCGCACCCGAGTCCTCAACACCGAATCCTTCCCCACCGCCGCCGCCATCGCCACCGTCCTAATCGACAACGCCATCCCGGCGTCATGACGGCCCGGGCTGGGTTCACGCACGTGACTGGTTCGCTCGGTACGTCGACGACGCCGGCAACGCCCGGTTCCCGCTGATCGAAGTCGACGGACAGACAGTCGCCACAGCCATCGGCACACTCGAGCTCGGGGTTCCCAACCCGCAATGTCCGACGGGACGAACGGTTCGACTGGCCAACGTCATCACCTTGCCCGAGCATCGTGGCCGCGGCTATGGAACGACACTGGCGCGCGACGTCAGCGATCGGGCACGCTCCATCGCCGCCGACCGAGTTGACCTCAGCGCCACACCGGAGGGCGAGCGCATCTACGAAAACCTTCGGCACCGCACTGGAGCGAATCTGGCGCTATCGCAGCAAAACCCTCCTACAACAACAGGTGCTGACGAAGGGCCCGGCACGTCAGGTTGCAAGGATTCGCTCAACGAATGCGTCCTTGCCGGCGATGTATGCCTGTCGGTTATTCGGGAACCTGCGGGCCAGGTCGGCCTTCAATTGAGCGTAGGCGGCGCGCGCCCGGCTGTCCGCGCGGAGGCGGTCACGGAAGACCATCCATTCATGCCACTGCCGGCCGGCGTGAGAAACGACGTGGAGATTGACGACTCGATGCCTCGGGATGTCCTCCCAACCGAACATCAGGTTGGGCCCGTCGTCCTCCTCCACGGTCCCTCGGTGGATGAACCCGGGCAATTCGAGTACCTCGACCACCGTGTCCCGGTCCGCGTCAGCCCGAAGGCCGACAGCAACGTCGAGAATCGGTTTGTCCGGCAAACCTGGTACTGCCGTCGACCCGACATGCTCGACCGCGACCACGAAACCTCGCAGCGCAGCTCGCAGCTTGAGACCCACCCGCTCGTACGCCGCCGGCCAGGATGGGGTGCTCGGCGCCAGGCGCACCTCTCCGCGCATCAGCCCGAGACCCGAGCCGCCGACAGCACCCTCCATGCCAGAACCATAGTTCGCACGAATGAACGCGGCAGTGGGTCGATCCGACGTCTGACCATGTGCTTTGCAGGGAGGCTGTCACAGACCTGCAGCCGTGTCGAAGTCTGTCGCGGTGGAGGCGGGCGGGACTGGATGGGTGCCAGTGTGGTCGACAACGAACCGGAACCCATGAGGGCTGATCCAGTCGACGGCTCCGGTGGGCAGGCGTCGGCTTCGCCAGCCGCCGAAGGTTTTGGCGCGGTGGTGGAGTCTGCCTAGCGGTATGAGGTTGTCGGCGGTGGTTTGCCCGGGTGGGCCGGCGCGGTCGTAAGGCGTGATGTGGTCTTGATCCATCCGGGTGGTGGCCTCGGCGCCGCTGTACGGGAACATGTCGACTGGGTGCCGGAGTCTCACCTGTTCGCGGATCCAGTCGGGGATCTCGTAGCTGTGCACGCTGACCTCGTCCTGAAGATCGATCACGGGCTTCACGACGACCTGGTCGTGGCCGAGTAGTTCAGTCAGCTGGCTGGCCAGTAGCGGTCCGAGTTCTTCAACCCGCAGTACGCCGTTGCCGGTAGCAAGCGTCCGGTCGGTCAGATGCACGTACAGCGTGTGCCGGTTCCGCCGCCCACTCCCAGCACCGAGACCGTTCCTGTGGGCCTCCTGCTTGATCGCGGCCAGCCGTGCAGGCAGTTCACCCGCCAACATCCGCCGCGTGAACGCATCCCCACCATCCCCGTCATCCCCACCGTCACGGGCAACGTCCTCCCCACGGTCATCTGCAGCGTCATACGCGCCGTCTGCCCGGGCCTCTGCGCGGTCCTCTGCCTCGTCGGCCGTGAACTGCGCGGTCTGGTCGGCTGCCGGCGCATCCTGCTCGGCCTGGACGGACTCGTCCTCGGGGCCGGCCCACGGCGGTGCTGGGGCAGCATTGTCTGGGGTGACGTGCGTCCGCCGGGTGTGGGGCGGCTGGGCGTCGGTGGGATGCGAGTCGGTCGGATGGGTGCCTGCTGGCGTGGGGTCTGCTTGCGGGGTATCGGTCGGCTGGGTGCGGGCGAGGTAGCGGGCTACCTCCAAGAGCTGGTGGGCCGCTGCGGGGTCGGAGATCCAGCCGATCGCCTTCGCACGCCGCTGGTCCAGGTCGTCGGTGTCACCCAGGATCTTCAACGCCCGGGCCAGGTCGTCGGTCGTCGCGTCGAACCGGATCACATCACCGGCCGCAGCGCGGACCCAGATCCGTTTCGTGCCCTGGTCATCGGACGGAGCGACGAACACACCCCGGGTCCGCGCGGCCGCCTCTGCCTGGGCTTTCGCTGCCTCGGGGTCGGCCTCCCACAGGGCCGCGGTGACGATCTTCTTCAACGCACCGGGCGTGACGGTGTCGACGATCCCGACCACCCGCCGGTCCACGAGCGCGGCCGCCTCCAGCGACAGCGACAGGCAGGCGTGGGCAACCTTGCGGGCCCGCCACGCGACGGCGTTTCCGGCCAGTACGGCGGCCCAGATCCTCGGCAGCCGATGCCGCAACGCCAGCGCCTCGCCGATCAGCGCCGCGGCCGCACCTGAAGACATCCGCATCACCGCACCGAACTCGATCGGTGCGAACTCCGCGACGCCGGGGCAGCCGTCGCCGCCGTACACGTGGATCTGTTCGTAGCCCGGACGTGGCTCGCGGTACACCTCCCCGTTGCGATCCGCGAAGACCAGCGCCGCCTCCAGCACCCGTACGGCGGCCCGGTCCTGGATCCGGCCGAACTGCGACGCCGCGGCCAGCAGGTCCGCGGTGCCGAGTTCCTCCAGATCTTCATCGAACATGTGTTCTATTCTAGGTCACGATTGCGTCTCGCTCAAATCGAGATGAGTCCAGAAGCCTTATTCACAAGGGGAAGCGCCCTCGTGCGAGGCGATGGCGTGGGCGCACGCGATGTCTTGACCTCAAGTGTGCATGATGTTTCACCATCAACCCCATGGACACTTCAGACGTCTCTTCGCGCGAGGCCGACATCGCAGCGATCGAGCAGGTGATCGCCGTAGTCGAACACGCCCAGAACAATGAGCTCCCCGACGAGTTCCTCGGGCTGTTCCGAACGGATGCGATCTGGACAACGGGCGGTGGCAAGCGTCTCTTCGGCCTCGAGGCGATCTCGACCTTCACACATCAGGTGCTTCCGGGCGGGATGCAGGGCATGACGGTCACGTTCGAGTTGGAGCACGTGCTCTTCATCCGCCCCGACGTCGCGGCGGTCAAGGTGCGCCAGGTGTACCGGACGCCCGATGGGCCGGACGTGGGTACGCCGCTGTGGGTCATGACGAAAGAGGACGGACGGTGGCTTCTGACCGCCTGCCAGAACACCGGCGTTCTCGACGACGAGTTGGTTGCAGACGCGGAAAGCAGGCCTGTCTTCAGTCAGGGCGACTGAAGACAGGCTGCAGTGCGTAAGAGCTACTTCTTGACTGTCTTGTTGTACTGGTCGATCTGGGGCTTGATGGAGTCTGCGGCGGCCTTCATTGCGGTCGCTGGGTCGGTGCCTAGGACTGCCTTCTCCAGGCCGTCTTCGGCGGCTTTGCGAGCCTGCGGCATGACGCCGAGGATGCAGCCGGAGGAGGCGTTGGTCGGCTTGGTGTTGTGGAGTTGGGTGATCGCGGTGGTGAACTGCGGGTACTGCGCCACCCACGCCTTGTCGGCGGGTTCGTCCAGCGCCTTCTTGTTGATGGGGAAGTAGCCGGTGCCGGTGTGCCAGGCTGCTTGCTGGGCGGGGGAGGAGGCGAACTTCACGAACTCCCACGAGGCGCGCTTCTCGGCATCCGAGTGGCCGGGGCCGTCGATCCACAGCGACGCGCCGCCGATGATCGGTCCACCGCTGTCAGAGGCGGTCAGGTGCGGGAACGGCGCGGTCATCACCGTGAACTTGCCCTTCGCGGCGTCCAGGTAGCCCCGCAGTGCACCGGTCGACTCCAGGTGCATCGCCGACGTACCGGACTTGAAGACGGCCTGTGCGTCGTCGGTCTTCTTGCCGGTGTTCGGCATCAGGCCCTGCTTGACCATCTCCTGGTACCAGGTCGCGATCTTCACGCCCTGCTCGTCGGCGAAGTTCACCTTCGTCGCGAGGTCCTTGCGGCCGTTGTCGTTGTCGCAGTACGTCGTACCGGACTGGGCGATCAGCTGCTCGACGAACCAGCCGTAGATCGCCGCGTTGAAGCCGTACTGCACGGTCTTCCCGCCCTGCTTGACGGTCAGCTTCTTCGCGGCCGCCATGATCTCGTCGAGGTTCGTCGGCGGCTTCGCCGGGTCGAGGCCGGCCTTCACGAAGGCTTCCTTGTTGATGTACAGCAACGGCATCGACGTGTTGAACGGCATCGAGTTCAGCTGTGCGTCGATCGAGTAGTAGTTCGCGATGTTCGGCTCGATCGAGTCCAGCGTGTAGCCGTCCTTGTCGGCGAACTTCTGCACCGGCACGGTCTGCTTGGAGTCGATCATGAACCGCGACCCGATGTCGTAGATCTGTACGACGGAAGGCGTGTTGCCCTGCTGTACCGAGGTCTTGTACTTCGTGATCGTGTCGTCGTAGTCACCCTGGTAGACCGCGGTGACCTCGATCTTGCCGGAGTTCGCGGCGTTGAACGCCTTCACCAGCTTGTCGACGGCCGCGCCGTTCGCGCCCTTCATGCCGTGCCAGAAGGTGACCTTCGTGACCCCGCTCGCCTTGTCGAGCGCGCCGGCGTCGGGCGCGTCCTGCCCGCCACTGCCGGAGTCCTTGGAATCCGAGGAGCCACCACAGCCGGCGGCGACCAGAGCCAGCACCGCCAGCAGTGCCGCGGCACTCGCCGTACGTCGAACGGATCTCATACGAAACCAACCTTTCTCAGCGAATCGCACCCGCGGTCAGCCCGCGGACGATGAAGCGCTGGCCGAAGATCACGATGGCCAGCGTGGGCAGGATCGACAGCGTGACGCCGGCCAGGATGAGTCCCGGGTCGGCGGCCTCCGCGTCGTTGAGCTGGCTGATGCCGATCTGCAAGGTACGGCGGGACGCCGAGTCGCCGATCAGCAACGGCCAGAAGAACTGGTTCCACGCGGACAGGAACACGTACAGCCCGACCGCCATCAGCGCCGGCTTGTTCAGCGGCAGCAGGATCCGGCTGAGGAACCGCCAGTGACCGGCACCGTCGATCGTTGCCGCGTCCCGCAGTTCCACCGGGAACTGCAGGAACGACTGCCGGAGCAGGAACACCCCGAACGCGTTCGCCAGGAACGGCAGCACCAGCGCGATCATCGTCCCGGCGTACGTCTTGGTCAGTCCGTGCCCGCCGAGCTCCCAGCCGGTGATGGTCAGGTAGTTCGGCAGGACGATCGACTCCCACGGCACCATCAGCGTGGCCAGGAAGAGCCCGAACAGCACGGTGCGTCCCCACATCTTCATGAAGACGAACGCGTACGCCGCCAGCACGCTGGTGATCAGCTGCGACAGCGTGATGATCGACGTCTGCAGGATCGAGTTCAGGTACTGCTGCCCGATCGGCGTGCCCGACGACGTCGCACCCTTGTAGTTGCCGGTGAAGAACCCGTGCGGGAAGAGATCCGGCGGGTACGACGAGATCCGCCCGGGTGCCATGACCGACCCGGCGATGACGTAGTACACCGGGAAGATCACCAGGAGCGCGGCCCCGATCAGCACCACGTAGGTGACAACACGACCTGTTCTCACTTGTAGTGCACCCGCCTCTCCAGGACGCCGAACTGGATCGCCGTACAGGCGAGCAGGATCACGAGCAGCACGATCGCCTGGGCCGACGCGGCGCCGAAGTCGCTGGCGTTGTTCGCGAAGGCGGTGTGGTAGATCGAGTAGACGAGCGTCTTGGTCGACTGCTCCGGGCCGCCCTCCGGCGTCAGGATCTTGATCTGCCCGAAGCCCTGCAGGGACTGGATCGTGGAGATCACGATCAGGAAGAACAACTGCGGGCCGAGCAGCGGGATCGTGATGTACCGCGACGCGCGGAAGCCGCCGGCGCCGTCCAGGGTGGCGGCCTCGTTGATCTCGGTCGGGATCGCGCCGATACCCGCGGACAGGACCAGGACGTTGTACCCGATGCTCATCCAGACCGTGGTGATGGCGATGCTGATCAGCGCCCAGGACGGGTCGGTCAGCCACCCGATCCGGTCGACGCCGAACCGGCCGAGCAGGCCGTTCGCGAGCCCGATCGCCGGGTTGTAGATGGTGGCGAAGATGACTGAGGCGCTGGCGACCGAGAACGCGAACGGCAGCGCGAACGCGGTCCGGAAGATCCGGATGCCCTTGATGTGCTGTTCGAGCAGCAGTACGACGACCAGCGCGCCGAGCACGCCGGGGATCACGGTCAGCAGCACGAACGCGAACGTCACCCAGAGGATGTGCCGGAACTCGGCCGAGCCGAGCATGTCCTTGTAGTGCTGCAGCCCGACGTACGCGTCCGGCCGGCCGAACAGGTCCGAGCCGTGCAGCGACAGCGAGACGGACTTACCGAGCGGCCAGACGATGAACAGTGCGAACACCACGACGCACGGCAGGAGCATCAACCAGGACAGCAGCGAAGCGGGAGTGGGGCGGCGTCCGGCGCGCGCCGCGGCTGTTGTTGTAGTCAATCGCTTACCTCCAGTAGGGGCGCAGTCTTACACCGCCCGGGGTCCTCCAGAGCCAGGCACGCTAGGCTGAGCGCCCGTGAAGGTCTTGGTGATCGGCTCGGGTGGCCGCGAGCATGCTCTGGCCTGGGCGCTGGCCCAGGATTCGGAGGTCGAGCAGGTCGTGGCGGCCCCGGGCAACCCTGGCATTGCCGTGTTGCGTCCGGCGTACGACGGGCAAACGATCGTTTGCCGTCCGGTGGACATCTCCGACCACGACGCGGTCGTCGCGCTGGCGCGGGAGCTGGGCGTCGATCTGGTGATCGTCGGACCGGAGGCGCCGCTGGTAGCCGGCCTGGCCGATCCGCTGCGGGACGCCGGGTTCGCGGTCTTCGGACCGTCCCGGGAGGCCGCGCAGATCGAGGGCTCGAAGGCCTTCGCCAAGGACGTGATGGCCGCCGCGAGCGTGCCGACCGGACGGGCCTACGTCTGCACGACGCCCGAGGAGGCCGCGACGGCGATCGACGCGTTCGGGCCGCCGTACGTCGTGAAGGACGACGGGCTCGCCGCGGGTAAGGGTGTGGTCGTCACCTCGGACCGTGAGGCGGCGCTCGCGCACGCGGCCGAGTGCGACCAGGTGCTGATCGAGGAGTTCCTGGACGGCCCTGAGGTGTCCCTGTTCGCGATCACCGACGGCACGACTGTGCTGCCGATGCAACCGGCGCAGGACTTCAAGCGCCTCGGCGACAACGACGAGGGCCCGAACACCGGCGGCATGGGCGCCTACACGCCGCTCCCGTGGGCGCCGGACGACCTGGTCGCCGACATCACCGAGAACGTCCTGCAGCCGACGATCGACGAGCTCCGCCATCGCGGTACGCCGTTCAGTGGTCTCCTGTACGCCGGTCTCGCGCTGACGTCGCGTGGTGTCCGCGTGATCGAGTTCAACTGCCGCTTCGGTGACCCGGAGACGCAGGCGCTGCTGCCGATGCTGAAGACCCCGTTGGGTGGCCTGCTGTACGCCGCCGCGACCGGCAAGCTCGCCGACCACGGTGACCTGAGCTGGCGGAACGCGTCGTCGGTCGCGGTCGTGGTCGCCGCGAAGAAGTACCCGGCCAGCCCGCGCAGCGGCGACGCGATCACCGGCGTCGAGCAGGCGGAGAGCGACGACGTCCGCGTCTTCCACGCCGGTACGGCGCTCGACGACGAGGAACTGGTGACGGCAGGCGGCCGCGTCCTCGCGGTGAGCGCCGTCGGCAAGGACCTCGCCGAGGCCCGCCAGCGCGCGTACGCCGCCGTCGGTCAGATCCGGATCAAGGGCTCCCAGCACCGCACCGACATCGCCCTCAAGGCCGAGCGCGGCGAGATCACCGTCTGACCGCACAGCAGCTCACCGCAGCCCGAGGTCAGGATAAAGTCGAGAATTCGATGGAACCGGATCCAGGGGTCGGGGGTGTTGGTAGGTATGGAGACGGAGGGGCTGCGAGAGTTCTACAGCGCCCACCAGCCGCGGCTGGTGGGTGTGATCTCGCTGCTGACCGGGTCGCGTGCCGAGGCCGAGGACATCGTCCAGGAGGCGTTCGTCCGGCTCGTGCCCCGCTGGGAGAAGGTGTCGCGGTACGAGGCTCCGGAGGCCTGGGTTCGCCTGGTCGCGGTGCGGCTGGCCGCGAACAGGCACCGGGACGGCAATCGGTTCACGCAGTTGTTCCACCGGCTGCCGGCCGAACACGTCCCGGACCCCGCCGACCGGTATGCCGGTGACCTCGAGCAGGCTCTCGCCGGCCTGCCGATGCCGACCCGGCAGGTTGTCGTCCTCCATTACGTCTGTGACCTGAGCGTGGCTCAGGTGGCGGACACGCTCGGAATCGCGGAGGGCACGGTCAAATCGCGCCTGTCCCGCGCCCGGGACACCCTGTCCGATTCATTGCTGTTGAGGAGTGACGACCATGCCTGATCTGCAGGAGGACCTGCAGGCGCTGGCCGACCGCCGCGCCGCCGAGTCCGCCGGAGACTTCGACTCCGTTCTGACCACGGCCAAGACCCGCAAGCGCCGCCGGACCGCCGGTCTGACCGTGATCGGTGCGGCCGCGGTGGTCGGCGCCGTCGCGATCGTCCCGACGCTCCGGCCGGCGACGAACACGCCCGTCGCTGACAGCCCGGTGCCCACCAACAAGGTTGCGCCGCCGTCGGTGGAGTCGGTGACGTCCGCGCCGCCGCTGCAGAAGGCCGGCGCGCTCGGCCTGAAGTCGCTGAAATCGGTGACCACGCTCGCCGGCGGAGAGTTCGTCGCCTCGTTTCCGGACAAGCAGGTCCGCGCGGTGACGTTCTCGCTGTCCTCGGCGTCCAAGCCGGAAGTCGCGCTGTACACGCTGGTCGCGAAGGTCCCGGGTGACCCGACCACGCCGTACGCGATCCGGATGACGGGTGAGGCGGGTATCGCGATCCCGTCGTACTCCGGCGCCGGTCCGTACACGCTGGCGATGCCGAAGGGCCTGCCGTCGGGCTCGTACCGGGTGTGCACGCTGTCCGGTTCGCTGCTCTGTGGTCTGGTGACCGTCAGCTAGTCGCCGTCTGGGAGAATGGGGTTCGTGACCAAACCCCGGATCCCCAACGTTCTCGCCGCGCGCTACGCCAGTCAGTCGATGGCGGAGCTGTGGTCACCGGAGCACAAGATCGTGCTCGAGCGGAAGCTCTGGGTCGCCGTACTGAAGGCCCAGAGCCGGCTCGGGGTCGCGGTTCCGGACGGGGTCGTCGAGGACTACGAACGAGTGGTCGACCAGGTCGACCTGGCGTCGATCGCGGACCGCGAGCGGGTCACGCGACATGACGTGAAGGCGCGGATCGAGGAGTTCAGCGCGCTCGCCGGGCACGAACACATCCACAAGGGGATGACGAGTCGTGACCTGACCGAGAACGTGGAGCAGCTCCAGATCCGCGCCGGCCTGGAACTGGTCCGGGACCGTGCGGTGGCAACCGCCGTACGGCTCGGCCAGCTGGCGGCCGACCACGCGGCGCTGGTGCTGACCGGGCGCTCGCACAACGTGGCCGCCCAGGCGACCACGCTGGGCAAGCGGTTCGCGTCGGCCGCCGACGAACTGCTGGTCGCGGTCGCCCGGATCGAGGAGCTGATCGAGCGGTACCCGCTGCGCGGCATCAAGGGCCCGGTGGGTACGTCGCAGGACATGCTGGACCTGTTCGGCGGTGACCCGGCGAAGCTGGACGAGCTGGAGCAGGACATCGCCCAGCACCTCGGGTTCAGCCACACACTCACGAGCGTCGGCCAGGTGTACCCGCGGTCGCTCGACTACGAGGTCGTGTCCGCGCTGGTGCAGCTCGCCGCGGGCCCGTCGAGCCTCGCGACCACGATCCGGCTGATGGCCGGGCACGAGCTGGTCACCGAAGGCTTCAAGGAGGGCCAGGTCGGCTCCTCGGCGATGCCGCACAAGATGAACACCCGGTCCTGCGAGCGGGTCAACGGTCTCGCGGTGATCCTCCGCGGGTACGCGTCGATGGCGGGCGAGCTGGCCGGCAACCAGTGGAACGAGGGCGACGTCTTCTGTTCCGTCGTACGGCGGGTCGCGCTGCCGGACGCGTTCTTCGCGCTGGACGGGCTGTTCGAGACGTTCCTGACCGTGCTGGACGAGTTCGGGGTGTACCCGGCGGTCGTGTCGCGTGAGCTCGAGCGGTACCTGCCGTTCCTGACCACGACCAAGGTGCTGATGGCCGCGGTGAAGAACGGTGTCGGCCGGGAGACCGCGCACGAGGTGATCAAGGAGCACGCGGTCGCCACCGCGCTCGACCTCCGCAAGGGCCTCCCGGCGAACGACCTGTTCCACCGCCTCGGCGCCGACGGCCGCCTCGGCCTCACCGAGGAGCAGATCGTCGGCATCGTCGGCGAGCCACTGTCCTTCACCGGCGCGGCCGTCGCCCAGGTCGCCACGGTCGTCGCCAAGATCGACGAACTCGCCAAGCGCCACCCGGAAGCAGCCGCCTACACCCCGGGTGACATCCTCTAACTCGTGTTCGCACCGCTCACCTGGTTTCTTGTCGCGTCGGCGCTGCTTGCGATGGTGTACGCCGTCGTGCTGGCGGCGCGGGACAAGCGGATCGACTGGACTGTGCTGGGCGCGGTCGGGATCGTCGAGGTCGGGCTGATCACGCAACTGGTCGTGGGGATCGCGCAGTACGCCGGGACCGACCGGGACGTGTCCGGCCCGTTCTTCATCGGGTACCTGATCGGGTCGCTGATCATCCTGCCGATCGGGGCGTTCTGGGCACTGGCCGAGAGCAGCCGGTGGGGTGCTGGCGCGTTGGCCATCGCCTGCCTGGTGATCCCGATCGTCGAGCTGCGGCTGCACGACCTGTGGGCGGTCTGAGATGACCGATCCCGCGGCCACGAAGCACGGGCCCGGACGGATCCTGATCGCGGTGTACGGCGTGTTCGCGCTGGCCGCGACCGCGCGGGCCGGCGTACAGATCGCGACCAAGTTCGGCGACGCCCCGATCGCGTACCTGTTGTCGGCCGTTGCCGCAGTCATCTATTGCGCCG
Source organism: Kribbella sp. VKM Ac-2569 (assembly GCF_004216905.1). Lineage (GTDB taxonomy): Bacteria > Actinomycetota > Actinomycetes > Propionibacteriales > Kribbellaceae > Kribbella. The sequence continues at coordinate 177,812 of NZ_SGXJ01000006.1, read as the reverse complement.
CGACGTTCGCGCTGGCGAAGGCGACCGTGGTGTCGCGCAAGGTCGCCACGGCCGCGATCGCGATCGAGCTGGCCGGTGTGATCGCGATCGGCGCGTTCAGTTACGCCGTACCGGACGACTTCCCGGACGCGACCGTGTGGTCGCACTTCGGGCAGGGCTACGGCTTCGTGCCGCTCGTCCTTCCCGTGCTCGGCCTGCTCTGGCTCCGTCGCACGCGGTGAGTCCCAGGAAACTGCCAGCCACACACAGGGGCTGACTCAGGTTCACCGGACAGCATCGGTGACATGCAGATTCCAGGTCATCCTCGGGTCGAGATCGTCGTACCCGTCAAGAACGAGGAAAACGACCTCGGACCGAATATCAGACGGTTGCGGGAGTTCCTCGACACCGCTTTCCCGTTTCCGGCCGAGGTCTGCATCGCGGACAACGGAAGTACGGACGCGACATATGAGATCGGCACGCTGCTCGCCGCCGAGCTGCCCGGGGTCCGGGTGGTGCGGCTCGAGCAGTCCGGGCGCGGGCGCGCGCTGAAGCAGGTCTGGTCCGCCAGCACCGCCGAGGTGCTCGCCTACATGGACGTCGACCTGTCCACCAACCTGAACGCGCTGCTGCCGCTGGTCGCGCCGCTGCTCGCCGGGCACAGTGACGTTGCCATCGGCACCCGGTTGGCGAAGAGCTCCCGGGTGGTCCGGCGGCCGAAGCGGGAGTTCATCTCGCGCTCGTACAACCTGTTGCTACGGGCAACGTTGAGCGCGCACTTCTCCGACGCGCAGTGCGGCTTCAAGGCGATCCGCGCCGACGTGGCGCGCGAGCTGCTGCCGCTGGTGGAGGACACCAGTTGGTTCTTCGACACCGAGCTGCTGGTGCTCGCGGAGCAGGCCGGGCTGCGGATCCACGAAATACCGGTGGACTGGGTCGACGACCTGGACTCCCGGGTCGCGATCGCGAAGACGGTGGGCGAGGACCTGCGGGGGATCGCCCGACTCATGCGCGATGTGGGACGTGGGCGCGTCGACCTGGAGCCGATCCGGCAGAAGTACGGCCGGCCACGCATCCTCGATCCGCGGACCGCGATGGCTGCGCGGGTCCTGCGGTTCTGCGCGGTCGGGGTGCTGAGTACGGCGGCGTACGCGCTGCTCTATCTCGTGCTGCGCCAGGGCATGCCGGCCCAGGTGGCGAACCTGATGGCGCTGCTGATCACCGCGGTCGGCAACACCGCGCTCAACCGGCGGGTCACGTTCGGGGTGCGCGGTATCGAAGGCCGCTGGCGGCATCACCTGCGCGGCCTGGTCACCTTCGGGATCGGCTGGAGCCTGACCGCGGCGTCGCTCTGGCTGTTGCACACCGCGGTCGCCGCGCCACACCAGGCGGTCGAGATCACCGTCCTGACGATCGCGAACCTGGCCGCAACTGTCGTCCGGTTCAGCCTCTTCCAGGCCTGGGTCTTCGACGACAACGCACCCACCATCCCCACCTTCGAACCCCCGGCGGTTCTCGAAAACACCCGGAGCAACTGACATGGCGACACTCACCGATCCCGTCGAGGCGACAAGACCTCGCGCGATCTCCACGCAGTACACGCTCGGAAGGGACAAGGTCCTGTACGGCGGTCTGCTGGCGCTGACCGCGATCGCGTACCTGTGGGGCCTGTCCAAGAACGGCTACGCGAACGAGTACTACGCCGCCGCGGTGCAGGCCGGGTCGACGAGCTGGAAGGCCTGGTTCTTCGGGTCGCTCGACTCCTCCAGCTTCATCACCGTCGACAAGACCCCTGCCTCGCTGTGGGTGATGGGGCTGTCCGGGCGGATCTTCGGCTTCAACACCTGGAGCATGCTGGTACCCGAGGCGCTGATGGGCGTCGCGAGCGTCGGCTTCGTGTACGTGTCCGTACGGCGGTGGTTCTCCGCGAACGCCGGCCTGCTGGCCGGAGCGATCCTCGCGATGACGCCCGTCGCCGTACTGATGTTCCGGTTCAACAACCCGGACGCGCTGCTGATCCTGCTGCTCGTCGCCGGCGCATGGGCCGTGACGCGGGCGATCGACTCCGTGAAGCACTCGGCGCGATGGATGATCCTGGCCGGTGCCCTTGTCGGGTTCGGCTTCCTGACGAAGATGCTGCAGGCGTTCCTCATCCTGCCCGCGTTCGGGATCGCGTACCTGGTTGCCGGGAAGCCGGCGTGGGGGAAGCGTCTCCTGCACCTGGTGCTCGCGACTGTTTCGCTGATCGTGAGCGCCGGCTGGTGGGTCGCGGTCGTCGAGCTGATTCCGGCCTCGGCGCGACCGTACATCGGTGGGTCGTCGACGAACAGCATTCTCGAGCTGACCCTCGGCTACAACGGCCTCGGCCGGTTGAACGGCAACGAGACCGGTTCGGTCGGCGGCGGGACCGGTGGCGCCGGGTGGGGTGGCGCAGCCGGCGTCCAGCGGCTGTTCGGCGGTGAGTTCGCCTCACAGATCGCTTGGCTGCTGCCGGCGGCTCTGCTCGCGACGATCGTGCTGGTTGTTGCCTCGGGCAAAGCGCCGCGGACGGATCGGAAGCGGGCATTCGCGCTGCTGTGGGGCGGCTGGCTGGTTGTCACCGGGCTGGTGTTCAGCTACATGCAGGGCATCATCCACAGCTACTACATGATCGCGCTGGCTCCGGCGATCGGTGCGCTGATCGGTGCGGCGATGGCGGTGCTCTGGAAGCGACGTACGGAATGGTTGCCACGAACAACGTTGGCCGGCGGGATCCTGCTGACGGCAGGGTGGAGCTTCGCGCTGCTGAACCAGACGCCGACGTGGCAGCCGTGGTTGCGCTGGGTGGTTCTGGCCGCCGGTGTGGTGGCGGCCGGGTTGCTGATGGTGCTGCCTGAGCTGAAGTTGCACCGTACGGCGGCTCGGCGGGCCGGGCTGTTCGCGGCGACACTGCTCGCGGTGAGCGCGCTGGCCGGGCCGACGGCGTACTCGGTCGAGACGATCAGTGCGGCGCACGCCGGTGCATTGCCTTCCGCTGGACCGTCGGGTGCCGGTGGCATGGGCGGTGGGCGCGGTGGCTTCGGTGGCGGCGGCCGGATGGGGACGCTGCCTGGCCAGACCGGCACCGGTACGACGCAGCAGCCGGGGACCGGCGCTACGCAGCAAGCTGGTCCTGGTGGTGGCGGTATGGGCGGGTTCCTCGGCGGTGGCGGGATCAGTGGAGTCTCCAGCGAGCTGGTGACCCTGCTGCAGCAGGGCGCGAAGGGGTACACCTGGGCCGCCGCGGCAGTCACCGCGAACGGCGCCGCGCCGCTGCAGATCGCGTCCGGCGAGCCGATCATGGCGATCGGCGGGTTCAACGGCACCGACCCGGCGCCTTCGCTCGACGAGTTCAAGGAGCTGGTTGCCCAGGGCAAGATCCACTACTTCATTGGAAGCAGTGGCGGCGGGATGATGGGCGGCCGCAACGGCACCTCGAGCGAGATCGCCACCTGGGTCAGCGAGAACTTCCAGTCCCAGACCGTCGGCAGCACCGCCGTCTACGACCTCTCCACCGGAACAGGAGCATGAAGATGACACAGTCCACAGAAGCCCAGTTCCAGGCTGCACAGGCCGCCCAGAGCAACCCGGCCACCCCGCCGGCTCAGGAGCCGGAGGTTACGAAGGGTGGTCGGCCTAGCAATCTGGTGCTTGCTGGGGCCGGTTCGATCCTTGCCGTGCTGGCTTTCCTCGGCGGGATGGCGGTCGGGCACTCGTGGGACGGCACGAGCAACCAGCAGGGCCAGTTCGGCGGCCCCGGCGGGTTCCCCCAGGGCAACGGCCAAGGCACCGGGCAAGCCACACCCCCGAACCGCTGACCCGAGTGCCCCACCGACCATTCTGGACGAGCGTCAAGGACGAGACGACACGCTGAATGGTTCACTTGCGCACCGGGAGGGGTAAGGATCGGTGCGTGGAATGGTCGAACGTCACTTGGTTCCTGACCGCGCTCGGCGCGGTCGTCGTACTGATCACGCGCGTCCGGCTCGGTGGGACTGTTGTCGACGGCACCGGTCACGGCGCCGGCCGGCACGGGTACTCAGCAACGCTGATACGGCTGCACACCGTGGTCGGAGTGATCACGCTGATCGGCTGGGTCGTTGCCCTGGTCACCGGTCGGCGCGAGATCGCTCTGGTCATACTTGCCGGTTGGTGGTTGCTGACGGTCATCGGATTGTTGCTTCTGGCCCGTTGGCTGCCGAGCGCCGGCAAACACTCCGAGGATGCGCAGAGTGACGCCTGGGGTTCCGGCGCCGGCCTGTCCGTCCTCGGCCACGTGGGCATGCTGATCGGCGTCGGCTATTTCACGTTCGTCGCGGTCACGGACCGTCTCTGAGTCCGGCGATCAGCGCCGTGACAGAGCGTCGTACGGCGGCCTCGAACGCTTCTGGTGAGAGCGTTGTTCCGGTCCCGGCGACCCGGTCGTACATCAGTCCGTCCAGCATCGCGGCGACCGGCCACGCCGCCGCCTCCGGATCGGGTACGCCGAGACCGGCCAGCAACTGCGTGAGCATCGCCCGCAGCTGCCGTCCGCCTTCGTCGATCGCGGTCCGCAGTTCCGGCTGACGGCTCGCCTCCAGCGACAACTCGTACCGCGCGACCAGGTCGTCCGGCCGGTCTTGCGCGAGGCCCGCCGTCATCGCCACCATCAGCTCGACCGGATCCGCCCCGGGCGGCGGCATCCCGGCCACGTCCCGGGTGAGCATCCGGCTCACGCACGCGGTGAGCAGGGCGTTCCGCGTCCGCAGGTAGTACGACGTGGAGCCGGGCGGCAGGCCCGCCTCGGCGTCGACGGCGCGGTGCGTCAGCCCGCGCAGTCCGCGGGTCGCGACGAGATGGATCGCCGCGTCCGCGATGGCGTCCTGCCGATCCGCACCCCGCGGAGCCTCCTTCGTCACGTCGCACAGTCTCGCACTTCCCAGCCGAACTCTACAGATGTAGAGTCGGTGTCATGAGTACGGCGATCGTGGTCGGGGCGGGTATCGGAGGGGTCATGGCTGCTGTCGCGCTGCAACGGCGCGGCTGGCAGGTCACAGTCCTGGAGCGTGCTCCGGAGCTGGGTGAGGTTGGGGCCGGTATCTCGGTCTGGCCGTCGGCGGTCGCCGTGCTCGAGGAACTCGGGGTCAAGGGCGTCGAGAAGGCGTCGGTGCAGTCCAAGCCGGCCGGGATGCGTAAACCCGACGGCCGCTGGGTGGTCGGCGCGGCCGATCTGGGCATGGAGCTCCCGGTGATGATCCATCGCGCGCAGCTCCACGACCTGATCACGGCCGAGTTCGGTCCGGCGGTGACGGTCCGGACCGGGTACGACGTACGGACGGTGACGCAGGATTCGCATGGTGTCACGGTCAACGGTGAGCTGCGGGCGGAGCTGCTGGTGGCGGCTGACGGGATCCGGAGCGCGGTGCGTGGAGCGCTGTATCCGCAGTACGCAGGACCGCGGTACTCCGGGTTCACGGCGTACCGCGGGATCGCGGACGTGGACCTCGACGACGGTGGCGGCGAGACTTGGGGCCGCGGGCAACTGTTCGGATTCGCGCGGCTGATCGACGGGCGGTTCTACTGGTACGCGACCGCGAACCAGCCGGCCGGCACGAAGAGCGAGCCGACCGTGTTCGAGAGCTGGCACGATCCGCTGCCGCGGTTGATCGCGGGCAGCGAGAAGATCCTGCAGAACGACATCTACGACCTGACGTTGCCGCTGGTGCCGTTCGTGCAGGGGAGGGTGGTGCTGCTCGGGGACGCGGCGCACGCGATGACGCCGAACCTTGGCCGCGGCGCCTGCTCCGCGATCGAGGACGCCGGCGCGCTGGCGCGCCACCTCGGACGGACCAGCGATCTGCCGGCGGCGCTGACGGCGTACGACGCCGAACGGCGGCCCGCGACGACCAAGCTGGTGAAGCGCTCTCGCAGCGTCGGCCGTGTGGGCCAGACGGAGAACCCAGTGCTCTGCACGATCCGTGACGCCTTGCTCGCCGTCGGCGGGAAGCTGGTGGCCCTGCGGGCCCGCAAGTAGGCGGATGGAACAATCTGGCCTGTGACCACACCTCCGCAGGCGCCCGAGATTCCTGGTGCGAAGCACCTCCACTCCGGCAAGGTCCGGGATCTGTACGAGCTCGAGTCCGGCGACCTGCTGATGGTCGCTAGCGACCGGCAGAGCGCGTTCGACTGGATCCTGGAGACGCCGATCCCCGACAAGGGGAAGGTGCTCACCGCGATGAGCCTGTGGTGGTTCGAGCAGCTGGACGTGCCGAACCACATCATCTCCACGGACGTGCCGGCCGAGGTCGCCGGGCGGGCCGTGGTGTGCGAGAAGCTCGCGATCTACCCGGTGGAGTGCGTGGCCCGCGGGTACCTGAGCGGCACCGGCCTGCTCGATTACAACGCCACCGGCGCGGTCTGCGGGATCCCGCTGCCGGGCGGCCTGGTCGAGGGCTCGCGCTTCGACACCCCGATCTTCACGCCGGCCACGAAGGCCGCGCTCGGCGAGCACGACGAGAACGTGTCGTACGACGTGGTGGTCGCGACCGTCGGCGCGGACACGGCGGCTGCCCTGCGGGACACCACGCTCGAGATCTACACGACGGCGCGGGCGATGGCCGAGGAGCGCGGGATCATCCTGGCCGACACGAAGTTCGAGTTCGGTGCCCGCGCGGACGGGACGCTCGTGCTCGCCGACGAGGTGCTGACACCGGATTCGAGCCGCTTCTGGCCGGCCGACCAGTGGGCGCCGGGCAAGCCGCAGCCGTCGTACGACAAGCAGATCATCCGGGACTGGCTGCAGTTCGAGTCCGGCTGGGACCGCACATCCGGTGAGGCGCCACCGCCGTTGACCGACGAGGTCGTCGAGCGGACCAGGTCGTCGTACATCGCGGCGTACGAGCAGCTGACCGGGCGGAAGTTCGACGCCTAGATCGCGCTGATGCCCAGCGCCAGCAGGATGAAGCGGGCGCTGCGGCCGACCAGGACCGACAGCGTGAAGACGACGGTCTTCATCCGCGAGGCGCCGCCGATCAGCGCGACGCCGTACAGCGGCGGGACGCCGACGAACGCGCTCAGCAACGTGACCGGGATGCCCCAGCGGCTGTCGCTCATCGCGTCCAGGAGCCGCTTGCTCAGGTCGCGGTTGCGCTGGACGAAGCGGCCCCAGCGGGTGTCCAGGTCGACCGGTTTCGGTTCCTTGGTCTTGCGGGCCGCGTAGCCGGGGCGGTACCGGACGGCGAGGAACATCGCGACCTTGCCGATGGTCTGGCCGACGGCGATGCCGCTCGCGGCGACGATCGGGTTCAGGGCACCGGTGACACCGACGCCGAGCACGTACGCCTCGGCGTTCACGAACGGTACGACGGCGGACCCGATCCCGAAGCCCACCGCAACCACCAGTTGCCACACCCACATAACTCCGAGGCTAAGCGCGATCACGGCCACCGCCACGGATCTCGGCCCCTGTTGGGGGAGGGATCAGGGTCACATCGGGTAATCATCGTGGCTCTCCCGGGGCGGCGGCCTGGCGTCCGCAGAGGATCTGGATCAGCCGGTAGGACGAGACGATCTTGACCGCGAGGGCCGCGATGGCGACTGCGTACGGCAGCCAGTCGGCTCCGGTCTGGCCGGCGACGACCAGCGAGACCACCACGGCGCCGGTGTTCATCGCCTTGGCGGGCTTGGACCAGTTCCACATGTAGATCGGCCGGTCCACCTTGTAGAAGTAGTTCGGGCTGAGCATCCACGGCCAGAGCAGGAACGAGAACGTCAGCATGGTGTCCAGTACGCCGAACTGCGCCAGGTAGATCGCCAGCGGCCCGATCGTGTCCGGGTACGTCGCCATGAAGGCGGCCGCCAGCAGGAACGAGCAGGCCCGGTCGCAGACGATGTCGAACACCGCCCCGGACAGCGACTCCTCGTTCCGGCGGCGAGCCACCCAGCCGTCGAGACTGTCGCCGAACCAGTAGGCGACGTACCCGATCACCAGCCACAGCAGATCGCCGGTGCTGAACGCGTAGGTGGCGAGCGCCATCGCGATCACGGTCCGGACCAGCGTGATCTGGTTCGGTACCCCGAGCAGCAACGCGGGTCGGACCGCCAAAGGTGTCGAGGTCATCAGGCCGCCCTCAGATTCTCGGGATCGAGTGCGTCCCGCAGTTGGTTGCGAAGCAGGAAACCGGCGGCGGCGCCGCCGAGGTGACCGAGGAGCCAGCCTGCGATCGTCAGGATCGCCGCGAGCAGCAGCGTCCCCGGATCGAACGGCACGACCGCGCCGCCGGCTACTCGGTTGATGCCGATCACCGTGCCGAACAGCAGACCGACGGCCAACGCGGGAGCCGCGACGACGGTCAGTTGGCGGCGAATGACCCGGCGGAGGAACGGTAGGTCCACCCCTAGCGCGGTCAGGCTGGCGAACTGGCGACGCTGGTCGACCAGTTGGTCCGCGACACCGACGATGAGCGCGGCCATCGCGGTCAGCACGACCAGAACGAGGCCGGCGATCGTCAGCCCGAAACCGGTTGTGTAGAACGTCGGAGACGCCACCATGTCGTCGGAGACGATGCTGGCGATCCCGTTGGCCATAGTGCCGACGAGGAAGCCGCAGCAGCCCAGCAGCATGCAGATCCGGGAGGCGGGCCGGGAGTCGGTCACCAGCCGGAGACCGGTGAGCAGGTTGGCCGGGTCGCCTGACCGCTGCAGCCGCCGCCCCAACCGGTGGATCCAGACTCCGGAGGTGCTGAGGAAGAAGAGCGCCAGGCCGGCGAGCAGGACCGTGGAGCCCACGTAGCCCGTGTAGGGCGAGGCGAGCAGGCCGAGCGCGATCAGTACCGGTCCAGCGATGATGCCGGTACGACGCTGCGCCGCGGACTGTGGTTGCCGCGAGACGGGCCCATCTCGGTGCAGGAGGCTTCCGATCACCGCGCCGGCCGCCGTCATCATCACCACCACCGGAATCCACAGAACCGCGTCCATCAGCTCTGCACCGGGCAGGACCCGAGCCATCAGGGGCAGTGCACCGAAAAGCAGGCTGAGGATCAGGTAGGCAGGTCCAGCGAGCAGTCCACCGGCCAGACCGGCGATGGCCGCGTCGGTGACGGTCAGCTGTCGTAGCTGCTTCCGGGAGGCACCTGCCAGGCGTAGCGCAGTCAGTCGCCGCTCGCGGGCCGCCGTACCCAGTCGTAAGGCTTGGACCGCCAGGCCTCCGGTGAGTGCGGCCAGGATGATCAGGATCGCGATCAGCCCGGAGCGGAGGCCGCTCTCGGCGACGTAGTTGCTGTAGACATCGTTGCCCAGCTCACCTTTGCCCAGGCGGGCGATGCGCAGCGCGCCGAGCAGCAGGGCTCCACTGAGTGCGAGTGCTGCAGTGGCCAGCTGGACCCGGCTGCGGTCGGCCGGGGTCCGTGAACGCGCCAGCTGCACCAGCGTCTCGAGCGTCATCAGAGCGACACCTCGTGCTGGATCAGGCCGTCGCGCAGCCGGATCTCGCGGTTTGCTGACGCTGCCACCAGGTTGTCATGGGTCACCATGAGCAGAGCAGCGCCGCGGTAGCGGGCAGCCTCCAGCAGTACGTCGAGCAGCTCCTGGCCGGCCCGACTGTCCAGGCTGCCGGTGGGCTCGTCGGCGAGTACTACGGACGGACCGGTGACCAGTGCGCGCGCTACTGCAGCACGCTGCGTCTGGCCGCCGGACAGCTCGCCCGGAACCGCGTCAGCGTCGTCGGCGATGCCCACCTGGTCCAGCCAGTTCATCGCGGCCTTGTGTGCTTCACCGCGCTCATGGCCACCCAGTAGGAGCGGCAGCGCCACGTTATCGACCAGTGGCAGATCCGGCACCAGTTGACCGAACTGCAGCACGATGCCGACCTTCGTACGTCGAAGCGCCGCACGCTGCTCCTCCGGCAGAGCAGCCAGGTCCTGGCCGTCCACGTGCACAGCACCGGCGTCCGGGGTGAGGATGCCGGCCGCGCAGTGCAGCAGAGTCGACTTGCCGCATCCGCTCGCACCGGTCACCGCGACGACTTCGCCGGGCTTGAGTTGCAGGCTGACGCCGCGGAGGGCCGTGTTCCGTCGGTAGGCGTACTCGATTCGTTCCAGTTCCAGAGCAGCATTCATCAGCGAGTCCCCCTCTGCTCGGAGATGCGGTCCAGTGCGCCGTCCAGCCAGCGCAGATCAGCGTCCAAGTGGGCCACGATGTACTCGCGGACCAGTGGTGAGGTCGGGTCGTCGTCGGCCGGGGTCTCCCGCAGCTCACGGATCCGGCGCAAGTGACTGGCGCGCTGGCGGGCGAGGAACCCCGCCGCGTCGCCTCCGGTCCGGATGGCTGCCACGAGCTTCCGCAGTACCTCGTCGGCGCTGCCCCAGGCCGGCGGCACCGGGTCGTTGAGCCAGTCGCTCAGATGGTCGCGGCCTTTGCTCGTCAGCGCGTAGACCGTCCGGTCCGGTCCGCCGCCGGACGTCTTGTCGACCACCTCGACCAGTCCGTCGCGCTCCAGTCGCCCAAGTGTCGTGTACACCTGTCCGAAGGCGAGCGGCCGGCTGTCCGGGAACCAGGCGTCATGGCCCCGCTTCACGTCGTACCCGTGCGCCGGGCCGGCGGACAGCAGCCCGAGGACGAGCTCAGCAGTGGCCATGACCAGAACTATACATCGCGTGTATGTACTCAGTGAATAGTCCAGGATGCGGCAATCCACGCCGTGGTCGGTAGGATTCAGGCGTCACCCCGCAACGAACCTGGAGTAGTCAGTGGCTCGCGTTGTCGTCGACGTCATGCTCAAGCCCGAGATCCTCGACCCGCAGGGCAAGGCGGTGCACGGCGCGTTCGGCCGGCTCGGCTTCGACGGCGTGGCCGACGTCCGGCAGGGAAAGCGCTTCGAGATCACCCTGGACGGTGAGGCGACCGAGGAACGGGTCGCCGAGATCCGGAAGGCCGCCGACACTCTGCTGGCGAACCCGGTGATCGAGGATTACACGCTGCACGTGGAGAACGGGCAGTGAAGATCGGGGTCGTCACCTTCCCGGGCTCGCTGGACGACGCCGACGCCCGCCGCGCGGCCGCGGTGGCCGGTGCCGAGGCGGTCGCGCTCTGGCACGGCGACGAGGACCTGCACGGCGTGGACGCGGTCGTCCTGCCCGGCGGTTTCTCGTACGGCGACTATCTGCGGGCCGGTGCCATCTCACGGTTCGCGCCGGTGATGGAGACCATCATCAAGCGGGCCGGCGAGGGGATGCCGGTGCTCGGCATCTGCAACGGCTTCCAGGTGCTCTGCGAGTCGCACCTGCTGCCCGGCGCGCTGATCAAGAACCACCACCGCAAGTTCGTCTGCAAGGACCAGGCGCTGCGGATCGAGAACAACAGCACCGCGTGGACCAGCGACTACGACGCGAACCACGAGATCACCATCGTGCTGAAGAACCAGGACGGTTCGTTCGTCGCCGACGAGGCGACGCTGGACCGGCTGGAGGGTGAGGGCCGGGTGGTGGCCCGCTACCTGGGCAACCCGAACGGCTCGTACCGCGACATCGCCGGCATCACCAACGAGCGCGGCAACGTGGTCGGCCTGATGCCGCACCCGGAGCACGCCGTCGAGACACTGACCGGCCCGACCACGGACGGCCTGGGCTTCTTCACCTCGGTGCTGAAGGCCGTCGTCCCTTCCTAATGAGATACACCGTCTGATGAGGTTCACCGGACTGGTCCGTGCCATCCTGCTGACGGCGGCGGTCCTGCTCCTCAGTAGCGGTACGGCGGCCGCGCAGCCTACTGGTCTGTTCGCGAAGGTCGTGGTCATCGGCGTACCCGGACTGACCTGGAACGACGTGAAGGCGTCGCCGGAGCTGACCGCGCTGGTGAACCAGTCGCACGTGGGCTCGATCTCGGTGAAGACGGCCGGGCCGCACACCTGTCCGATCGACGGGTGGCTGACGATCAGCGCGGGCACGCGGGCGTGGGGGAGCGTGGCCGACCAGTCGTGCGGTGACCTGCCTGCGGTGACCAACGGCAAGGTGAACGACTGGCAGACGTACGTCGACCGCCAGGCCGAGCACCACACGGGCGCACCGATCGGCCGCCTCGGCCAGACCGGGTACCCCATCTGCGGCTTCGGTCCAGGCGCTGCGATCGCACTGGCCCGGACGGACGGCTCTGTCAGCAACTGGCAGCCTGAGTTCGACGCCTCCCAGTTGGCCAAGCCGGACTGCGGCGACGCGATTATCGACGCCGGTGCGCTGCCGCCACGTGAAGGGCGGGCGGAGGCGCGCCAGAAGGTCGCTCAGCTGGTCACGCAGGCCCGTGCGGCCGGCGGCTGGGTCCTGCTCGTCGGTGTCAGCCAGGAGCTCGCGAACGCGCACCAGGAGTCGCTGGTTGCGATGCAGCTGCCCCCGGACAACGGACCGCGCTGGCTGACCAGCGACAGCACCCGCCGTCCGGGGCTGATCCAGCTCACCGACGTGACGGCGACCGTCCTCAAGGAGCGGACACCGGCGAACGTCGACCCGGCAGGGTCCGCCGACGCGAGTCCGCTGGACGGCAACGAGATCCACTTCACCGGAGACCGTCACACCGACGCGGCGGCCGTCATCGAGGACCGGCTGGACGCCAACCAGCGGTTCGAGCAGCCACGGCCGATGCTGTTCGCGGTGGCGCTGACGATCGTGGCGGCCGAGGTGCTCGCGCTGCTCTGGTTCTGGTTCCGGCGCTCGCCCGCGTCCCGACGTACCGCAGTGTTCACGTTGCTGATGCAGGGCGGGTTCTACCTCGCGGTCTTCCTGTCCACACTGACCGTCTGGTGGCGTTGGCCGTCACCCGGGTTCTCCTTGTACTGCGTGATCATCGGGATCAGTGCGCTGGCTGCTTTAGCGGCACAGGTCGTGTTGAAGAAGTACGCGTACCTCGGACTCGCAATAGCGGCGTACCTGATCCTGCTGATCGACGGCGTGCTCGGTACGCCGCTGCAGGTCGGCAGCATGTTTGCTGACGGGCCTGTGATCGGTGGGAGGTTCTACGGCTTCGGGAACTCCACCTTTGCGACGCTGGCGGTCGGAGCACTCGTCGCTGCGGGCTTCGCGGCGCAGAGGCTCATCAGCAAGAGCAGGGTGCAGGCTGCGATCGCCGTACTGGTCGTCGGCGGTGCTGCGATCGTTGTGGACGGCAGACCGGGCTGGGGGACGGACTTCGGCGGCATCATCGCGCTGACCCCGGCCGTGCTGCTCATGGCCTGGCTGACGTGGCGCGGGAGCATTTCACTGCGCGCACTGATCGGTGTGGGTGTGGCCGGCGTACTGGCAGTTGCTGCGGTTGCCTTCCTCGACTACCTGCGTCCGCCGGACCAGCGCAGTCACTTCGGCGCGTTCGTCGCCCGCCTCCTCGACGGCGACGTTAGCGACGTACTGATCCGCAAGCTGGAGATGGCAGTGCAGTTCTTCAGCGGCCCGGCCGGCTGGGCCATGCTCATCGCTGTCATCCTCTGCATGGTGGGCACGCTCCTGCCGCACCGCGTGCCGTCGGAGTCGTACCGCACTTTCTACGACAGCCTTCCGATGGTCCGCCCCACCCTGCTGGCGCTGTCGACCTGCGGCCTCGTCGGCATGCTCCTCAACGACGCCGGCGTCGCATTACCCGCCATCATGACCGGCTTCGCCCTCCCACTCCTGGTGGCCCATCTGATGGCTTCACACCAGCCCGCTACCGTTTCACCTGAGTCCCACCTAGTGTAGGAGTCCTAACGTGTCCACCGACACCGTCAGCAACGCTACGAGTACCCCGGACGTCGAGCAGCCGTGGGCTGAGCTCGGGCTGAAGCCGGACGAGTACCAGCGGATCCGGGACATCCTCGGGCGGCGCCCGACCAGCTGTGAGCTGGCGATGTACTCGGTGATGTGGAGCGAGCACTGCTCGTACAAGTCGTCCAAGGTGCACCTGAAGCGCTTCGGCGAGATCCCGCAGGAGACGCCGGCCGGGAAGATGCTGGCCGGTATCGGTGAGAACGCCGGCGTCATCGACATCGGCGAGGGGTACGCCGTCACGTTCAAGGTCGAGTCGCACAACCACCCGTCGTACGTCGAGCCGTACCAGGGTGCGGCGACCGGGGTCGGCGGCATCGTCCGCGACATCATCGCGATGGGCGCCCGCCCGGTCGCGGTGATGGACCCGCTGCGCTTCGGCCCGCTGGACGCTCCGGACACCAAGCGCGTGCTGCCGGGCATCGTGTCCGGCGTCGGCGGCTACGGGAACAGCCTCGGGCTGCCGAACATCGGCGGCGAGGTCGTCTTCGACCCGACGTACCTGGGCAACCCGCTGGTGAACGCGCTCTGCATCGGTGTGATGCGGCACGAGGACCTGCACCTCGCGAACGCGACCGGCGTCGGCAACCAGATGATCCTGTACGGCGCCAAGACGGGCGGCGACGGTATCGGCGGAGTGTCGGTGCTGGCGTCGGAGACCTTCGCGGAGGGCGGCCCGACCAAGCGGCCCGCGGTCCAGGTCGGCGACCCGTTCATGGAGAAGCTGCTGATCGAGTGCACGCTCGAGCTGTTCGCCGCACACGTCGTCGAGGGCATCCAGGACCTGGGTGGCGGCGGCCTGTCCTGCGCGACCTCCGAGCTCGCCAGCGCGGGCGACGGTGGCATGCGGGTGTCGCTGGACAAGGTGCCGCTGCGGGATGCCTCGCTGTCGCCCGAAGAGATCCTGATGAGCGAGTCGCAGGAACGCATGATGGCCTGCGTCACCCCGGAGAACGTCGAGGCGTTCCTGAAGATCTGCGAGAAGTGGGACGTCCAGGCCGATGTGATCGGCGAGGTGACCGACACCGGGCGGCTGGAGATCGACTGGCACGGCGAGCGGGTCGTCGACGTACTGCCGGAGACCGTCGCGCACGAGGGCCCCGTCTACAACCGCCCGTACGAGCGGCCGTCCTGGCAGGACGAGCTGCAGGCGGACGGCGCCGAGAAGTTGCCGCGGGCAAGCAGTGGCGCGGAGCTGCGGGACACGCTGCTGAAGCTGGTCGCCTCGCCGAACCTCTGTGACAAGTCCTGGGTGACGGATCAGTACGACCGGTACGTGCTCGGCAACTCGGTGCTCGCGCAGCCCGAGGACAGCGGGATGATCCGGGTCGACGAGACCAGTGGCCTCGGCGTCGCGGTGTCGACCGACTGCAACGGCCGGTTCGCCAAGCTCGACCCGTACACCGGCGCCAAGCTCGCGCTCGCCGAGTCCTTCCGGAACGTCGCGACCACCGGCGCCCGCCCGGTCGCGGTCACCGACTGCCTGAACTTCGGCTCGCCCGAGGACCCGGCGGTGATGTGGCAGTTCACCGAGGCGATCCGCGGCCTGGTCGACGGGTGCAAGGAACTCGGCATCCCGGTCACCGGCGGAAACGTGTCGTTCTACAACCAGACCGGCGAGACCGCGATCCTGCCGACCCCGGTGGTCGGTGTGCTCGGCGTGATCGACGACGTCACCCGCCGTACGCCGATTGGCTTCACGGCCGAGATGGAGGGCCACCAGCTGTACCTGCTCGGTGAGACCGAGGAGGAGCTGTCCGGGTCCGAATGGGCGCACGTCGTCCACGGGCACCTCGGCGGGCGGCCGCCGGCGGTGGACCTGGCGGCCGAACAGCAGCTGGCCGACATCCTGATCAACGCGTCCCGCGACGGGCTGATCGACGCGGCGCACGACGTCAGCGACGGCGGCGTTGCCCAGACGCTGGTCGAGTCCGCGCTGCGCGGCGGCGTCGGCGCGCGGGTCTGGGCCCCGGACGGGCTCGACCCGTTCCTGTTCCTGTTCGCGGAGTCGGCCGGCCGTGCGGTCGTCGCCGTACCGCGGACCGAGGAGGTGCGGTTCACCGACATGTGCACCGCCCGCCGCTTCCCGCACGCCAAGATCGGCGTCATCACCGGCGACACCCTCGACGTCCAGGACCAGTTCGAGCTCCCGCTCACCGAACTCCGCGAGGCCTGGACGGCAACCCTCCCCGCCGTCCTCAACTGACCGTTGTGTGACCCGGGCGCCGCTGGTGCCCGGGTCACCTGTCAGCCGACCAGCGCCACCCGCTGGGTCGCCTCGGTCAGCACCTTGTTGAGTCCGGCCTGGTCCTGGGGACGACCGGCGACGGTGATCTCGATGTACGCGCGGCGGCCGTTCTCGTAGGTGTCGACGAAGCGGGTGGCGACCCAACGCTGACCACGGGCGCCGTCGCGGTAGGTGTAGGTGATCTGCGTATACGCGACGCGCGGTGCGTCCCAGCCGACCTTCGACGGCGTGCTGCCGTTGCCGCGGTACTTCAGCTTGAAACCGGTGACGCCGTGCAGCGCGTAAACCCGCTGGTCGGCCGCGCGGCTCGTGCTGACCTTGCCGCCGAGGCCGCCGTTGACGCGCAGCATCCACGTGTTCGAGCTGTCGGTGAACTTCGCCTGCTCCCGGCTGAGCTGGGTGAACTTCCAGCCCGTCGGCGCGTACACCGCGACGTTGCAGTGGCTCCCGCGGCCCCAGCACTTGTAGCTGAAGTGCAGGCTCGCCGGCTTGAGTGCGGGCTTGGCGTGCGTGGTGACGGCGGCGGTCCGGGCCGGGACGGCGGCGTCGCTCGGCGCGATCCCGAGAACCAGCCCTGCGGCGCCGATGATCGCGGCGGCGGCCAGAACGCGAGCGGTGAGGGTCTTCTTCATGGTGTCTTCTCCATCGTCAAGGGGCTCCGTTCGGCCCGTCGAGATCAGAGATGACTTGATGCCGCCGCGGCGTTGAGCGCGGATCTTGTGATCAGCGTCTCCGCCGGACCCGGCAACCAAGTGCGCGGACGCAGCGTCGGAAGACGCCTTCTGGCGCGTCTGGCACACTCGGAGGGACGAGTGTGAGGTGAGGCGGATGGCGGAGCGGCGACCGGTTAAGCCGTCCGATTTGGTGGGGATGGCTGCGGCTGCGGGGCAGGAAGCTCGGGTCGTGGCGGCTCGGCGGCGGATGGCCACGATCCGGTTGACCGACGAGGATCGTCGGGTTGTCGCGGATGAGTTGGCCGAGCAGTTCGCGATCGGGCGGTTGGACGAAGGGGAGCTGCATCGGCGCGTCGACCTGCTGAACACCGCGGCGACGCATGGGGAGTTGGAGCCTGCCTTGGCCGGGTTGCCGGTGTCCTCGCTGTACACGCCGGCGGCGCGGAAGGCTGGGAAGTGGCGGTGGGCGGCGTTCGCGGGGGCCGTGTGGCTGGCGGTGCCATTTGTGCTGGCGGGGTTGCTGTTGCTGGTGTTCGGGCGAGAGATTGCGGCGGCGATCTTCGGCGTACCGGCGGTGATTTGGGTTGCTTACGCGTACCGGTGGGCTTCCAAGCCGCGGCGGGAGTCAGGTTCCTAGGGTCGACTCGCGCGTGATCAGCTGCGTGGGGAGTTCCAGTACGCCGTGGTGTGGTTTGCCGGCGATTGCTTCCAGGAGGAGCGTGGCGGCGCGGCGGCCGAGGTCTTCCAGGCGGAGGTCGACGCTGGTGAGTGGCGGGCGGCTGGCGAGCGCCATGACGGGCCAGTTGTCGTAGCCGGTGACCGCGATGTCCTCGGGTACCGAGTGGCCGAGTTCGCGGAGGCGATCGCAGACGCCGCGGGCGATCTGGTCGCTGCCGCAGCTGATCGCGTCCGGGTTCTGACGCAGTACCAGATCGGTGGCTTGGCGGCCCCAGCGTTCGCTCCAGTCGCCGTAGAGCGGCTCGGTACACAAGGCAGCCGCCACAGCTTCAGCACGTTCCGCTGCGGAGCGGTGGTGAGCCGGGCCGGTGATGTGGGCGATCCGGGTCCGGCCGAGACCGTGTAGATGGGCGATTGTCGCGGCGGCACCGGCTGCGTCGTCGACGATCACCGAGGCGTCGGTCGGGTCGGTCGAGGCGGCGAGTGCGTAGACCACCGGCAGCGGTACGTCGATGCGCGCCCGCGGCTCGGTCCGGCGGCCGGTGACGACGATGCCGTCGACGCCGCGCGCGACGAGAGAACGCAGGTAGGTCTGCTCGCGCAGCGGGTCGTCGCGGGTGTCGCAGAGGACAGTCGCCAGCTCGCCCGCGCTGAGCACGTCCTCGACCCCGCGCATGATCGGGATGCTGAAGCGGCCCGAGCTGTCGGTGGTCAGCAGCGCCACGGTGTACGTCCGGCCGGACGAGAGCGCACGACCACGGGCATCGGGGGTGAACCCGAGCGTCGCCGCGGCCCGGCGTACCCGATCTCTGGTCTCCTGGCTCAGCTGGCCGGTGTTGCTGAGGGCCTTCGACGCGGTCCCGGCGGACACCCCGGCGAGCGCGGCGACATCCACCATCCGCACGCCTGGCCTCTTCATCCTTGTTTCCTTCCGGTCGTTCGGCGAAGCCTATCAGGATCGCCCTGAAGACCTTTCTGACCTGCGCTTTGATCTTGACCGGTACGGATCGCAGTCCTACGTTGTCAACGACGGAAAACGTGTGCGGTCTTTCCGTTGAAGTGATGTCCGCCCTGTCACCCGAGAGGCCCGACAACCATGGCTATGCCTGAACCTGCCGGCCGCGGCGGGCACTACGTCCCGCAGCGCGCCCCGCTGCGGCCGGTCCCGTTCCAGAAGCTCCCGCCCGGTGCGATCGAGCCGCGCGGCTGGCTCGCGCAGCAACTCGCGCTGCAGGTCGACGGGCTCTGCGGCCGGTACGACGAGATCTCGGACTTCCTGGTGTACGAGACCAACGGCTGGGTCGACCCGGCGCTGGGAGCCTGGGAGGAACTGCCGTACTGGCTGCGTGGCTTCGGTGACCTCGGCTACGTCACCGGCGACAGCGGCGTACTGACCCGGACGCAGCGGTGGATGGACGGGATCCTCGCGACACAGGCAGCCGACGGGTGGTTCGGTCCGGAGCGATTGCGGACCTCGCTGGAGAACGGACCGGACTTCTGGCCGGGCATGCCGCTGCTGGCCGCGTTCCGGTCCTGGTACGAGTACTCCGGTGACGAGCGGGTCATTCCGTTCATGACGAAGTACCTGCGGTTCCAGAACACGCAGCCGCCGGAGGTGTTCAACCGGTCGTGGGGTGCGTTCCGCTGGGGCGACAACATCGACAGTGCGTACTGGCTCTACAACCGCACCGGAGAGCAGTGGCTGCTCGACCTGGTGACGAAGATGCACAACGGGTCCGCGGACTACGTCAACGGCATTCCCAACTGGCACAACGTCAACCTGGCGCAGGGTTTCCGGGAGCCGCTGCAGTACTGGCTGCTGTCCGGAGACGCCAAGCACCGAGACGCGACGTACCGGAACTATGCGACGGTCATGGGGCTCTACGGCCAGTTCCCGGGTGGCGGGTTCGCTGGGGACGAGAACTCGCGGCCTGGGTTCGGTGACCCGCGGCAGGGGTTCGAGACGTGCGGCATCGTCGAGCTGATGCACAGTTGCGAGTTGCTCACCCGCTTCACGGGTGACGTCGCGTGGACGGACAGGTGTGAGGAGCTGGCGTTCAACTCGTTGCCGGCGTCGTACGACCCGCAGCAGCAGGTCATGCACTACATCACCTGTGCCAACAGCGTGCAGCTCGACGACCGGCCGAAGCACGGGCAGTTCCAGAACCCGTTCCCGATGCAGTCCTACAAGTACGGCGTACACCAGTACCGCTGCTGCCCGCACAACTACGGCATGGGCTGGCCGTACTACGTGCAGGAGCTCTGGCTGGCCACGACGGACAACGGGCTCGCTGCGTCGATGTACGCCGCCAGCAAGGTCACTGCGACGGTCGGAGCTGGTGAGACCGTCAGTGTCGTCCAGGACGCGGAGTACCCGTTCTTGGACACCATCACGTTCACCGTGCAGACGCAGCGACCGGTCCGATTCCCCTTCTATCTAAGGCGTCCTGGCTGGGCTCAAGGCGCCACAGTGAAGGTCAACGGACAGCAGGTGCAGACGTCAGGTGACTGGATGAAGCTGGACCGCACCTGGCACACAGGTGATCGCGTCGAGCTCACCCTGCCGATGCGCACCACGACGCGGGTGTGGGACGACAACCAGCACTCGGTGTCCGTCGACCGTGGCCCTCTGACCTACTCGCTGCAGATCGACGAACGCTACGAGCGCATCGGCGGCACCGACGAGTGGCCGGAGCTCTCCGTCTACCCGGAATCGCCATGGAACTACGGGCTGGTCGCTGGCGCTCCGATCGACGTCGTACGACGGGAGGCGGGCGACAACCCGTTCACTACGGACGGAGTGCCGCTCGCACTGACCACGCTGGCCCAGCGGATCCCGCAGTGGGAGACAGACACCGAGGACGTCGTCGGACTGCTCCAGCCGGGGCCGGCGCGGTCGGACGAACCTGTGGAGACAGTGACCCTCATACCGATGGGTGCTGCCCGCCTGCGGGTCACGTCGTTCCCACAGTTCGCTGCAGACGGCAAGGAGTGGACCTACCGCGCCAGGATCACCGCGTCCCACGTTAACGACGGTGACTCGCTCGAGGCGCCGGACTCCGGACGTACGCCGGAATCCTCTGCGGACACGTCGATTCCGCGCTTCACCTGGTGGGACCGCCGCGGTACGACGGAATGGATCGAGTACGACCTGCGCTCAGTACGGGAGCTGTCCGAGGTCTCGGCGTACTGGTTCGACGACACCGGCTCCGGTCAGTGTCGTGTCCCGCAGTCCTGGCAGGTGCTGTGGCTGGACGGTGAGACGTGGCGGCCGGTCCAGAACACCACGCCGTACGACGTAGCGGTGGACCGGCTCAACACGACGGCGTTCACACCGGTGCGGACGCAGTACGTCCGGGTGGAGGCCGTACTGCGTCCGACGTACTCCGGAGGCTTGCTGCAGCTCCTAGCTACTTGACGGGTGTCGGGCTGACGAACAAGGAGACCTCGCCCTCCGCGAATGCGGAGGCGTCGTCGACGTACCAGTTGCCAGGCGGGGACTTCACCGTCTCGTGGTTGGGACCGTCGCTGGTCAGGTACTCGATCTCGCGGACACCGCGGGACCTGACCAGCGGCAGCACCTGGTCGATGGTCTTGTTCTTCACCGTCAGCCCGGCCAGCACCTCACCCTTGTCCGTCGCCGACGACGAGGTGTGGACGTACAGCTCGCCCTGCTTCGCGACGCGGCCGAACTGGATCTCGGTCTTGCCGTCGTAGTTCTTCGGCAGCTCGACACCCTCCTGACAGCCCGGGTCCGAAGCGTTCAGCGTTCCATTGCACTGCTCACCGGGCTCGAGCATCTTGAGTTGGCTCATGTCCTTGTCGTTGCGGCCGGTGAAGCTGATCATCCTGCCGACCCACGGCGGACTGACCGGGACGCTCAGGACCGTCACGTCCAGGCCCATCTTCTTGAACTCGGCGTTGTAGCGCTTCGGGTCCGCGTTCGGGTCGACCACCCGGACGATCAGCTTGTCGCCGCGTTCGGTGAATGACAGCGCCTGCGGCTGGCTCTGGTCGGGGCGGTTGACCACGGTCGCCGCGACCACACCGCCGATCAGCAACGTGCAGGCAGCGGCCAGCACGAGGCGGCGCGGCTGCGAACGGCGTAGGGGGCGTACGACCGGAGACGACTCGTCTGTGGTGACGGCGTCGGCCAGCTCGTCCCAGGCGTTGTCGGAGACGAGGTCCGTGGACTGGTGCGGGTTGAGGCCGCGGACAGCGGCGTCGATGTCATGCGTCTTCATGGGAAGCCCCTTCTTTCAGGGTGGACTCAGTGCTGAGAGCGACCACGATGCGGTTCGCGAGTGGGGCGGTGAGCAACTTGGCGAACCGCTTCCGGGCGCGGTGCAGCCTGATGCGTACGGCGTTGCGCGAGATGCCGAGGACCGTGGCTATCTGGCCTGTGTCGAGCTCCTCCCACGCGACCAGTGACAGCAGCTCCCGGTCCTGCTCCGGCAGTGCGCGGAAGGCACGTGCCGCGGGAGTGTCGTCCAGCAGCGGGTGCACCGGTTCGGCGTCACTGAGCTCGTCACGCAGCTTGGTCGCCAGTGCGTGCCGGCGGCCCTCACCGCGGCGGTGGTTGGCGAGTACCCGGCGCGCTACGCCGTACAGCCATGGTCTGGTCTGTGGGTCGAGCGGTACGTCGTCCAGCCGGCGCCAGGCGACCAGGAACGTGTCGGCGAGCAGGTCCGCGGCGTCGTGGCCGCTGTCGGTCCGGCGGCGCAGGTACCCGAGCACCGCCTCCCGATGCGTCGCGAAGACCTGCTCGAACCGCTCCCGGCGCGCATCTGGTGGTGGGTCGTGCACGACTCCCTCACTCACCGGCCCACTCCGAGCCTCGATCGGTATCAGCGTCATACCCGGTAGATGTCCACCAGCCCGTCCACCCATTTCACCCCGCCGAGATTGCAGCTTCCTGCAGCTTTCTGTATGGGTTCGATGACCACGAGTACCTGCGAGAATCAGGGTGGGGCCAGTTGAGGGGGAGATCTGTGGGGAGCGATCCGGGGTTGGAGCACGCGCTTCTTGAGCACCTGCGGTTCGCACCGTTGACCCAGGCGGAGTTGGTCCGCCGTACCGGGATGGGCAACCAACGGGTCCAGGCCGGCGCCTTGACCTGGAAGTTCCGCAGAAGCGGAAGGCGAAGGCCATGAGAAAGCGCCGCGCACCGATCCGGCCCCGACGACGCACGGGTCCCCCGCTGAGCCAGGCAGATCGGGCGCGGTGCGATCTGGCACTGGCGGAGCTGTACTTCCGCCGCGAGATCGACAAGACGCAGTTGTCCGACCGCCTGGAGCTGCTCGAGAGAGCCCGGACCCGCGGCGACCTGAAGCAGGTCTTCGAAGGCGTGCCGTTCCCCGTCCTGTCCACACCAGCCCGTGCGGCGAAGTCCACAGCCCGCGCGAAGTCCACGGTCCGTCGGAAGTCCGCGGTGAAGTTTGCGGCTGAGCCGGCGCAGGTGGACCGTGAGTTGGTCGTGAACCTGGCGAAGATCCTCGGTGTCGGGGTGGTGTTCGCGGGCGTCATCATCTTGACGAACCCCAGCATGGTGTTGCTCCTGGTGCTCCTCGTGGTGGTGGGAGGCAACATGTTCTTGGCGTATCGGGACTGGGCCAAGAAGCGCCGTTCGAAGTGAACTAGCCTGTGGGTGTGGAGGCTGTGTTGCGGTTGGCGGTGGCGGCGGACGGGCCCTCGGTGGCCGAGCTGGCCCGGGCCGCGGTGGAGACCCAGTTCCCGGCGTACTACGACGCGGAAGAGACGGCCAGCGCGGCCAAGCACATCACCACGCTGGACACCACGTTGATTGACGACGGCACCTATTACGTGCTGGAGGCGGGTGGTGAGGTCGTCGCCTGTGGTGGGTGGAGCCGGCGGAACAAGCTGTTCAATGCGAGTACGGCGGGAGCGGACGAGCGGCTCCTCGACCCTGCAACTGAGCCGGCCCGCATTCGGGCGATGTTCGTCCGGGCGGACTGGACGCGGCGTGGACTCGGCCGGGCGATCCTGACCGCGTGCACCGAGGCGGCCCGCGCGGAGGGGTTCACCCGGCTCGCGCTGATGTCGACGCTGCCCGGCGTACCGCTCTACAAGGCTTTCGGCTTCACGGAGGTGGAGCCCGCCAAGCTGCCGATGCCCGACGGCATCACCCTGGCCGGTGTCGCGATGGAACGACCAATTGAGGAGACCGCATGACCGCCGGTACTACTGTCACCGCTCCTGACGGCACGGAGGTCGTGCTCGGTGAGATCGGCACCCGCGTGCTGCTGAAGAACTCGCGCGTGCGCGTCTGGGAGGTGGAGCTGCAGCCCGGTGAGGCCCAGGGCTGGCACCTGCACCACAACCCGTACGTCGTCCTGTGCCTCTCGACGTCGCCCTGCCACATGGACTGGCTGGACGGCAGCCCGGCGCGGCAGCTGAGTGAGACGGTCGGCGGCTCGGTCTACCGTCCCGTGTCGCCGGTGCACATGCTCACCAACCACGGCGACGCGCTGTACCTCAACCGCCTCATCGAGGTGCTCGACCTCGGCGAAGAGGCCTCCGGCGACCCGTACTTCGGTGTCGACACAGCTGGGGCAGGGTTCGAAGAGGCCGGTGAGATCCCCGCCAAGGTGGTTGTCGACGAGGACGACGTACGCGTCCAGCACGTCACCCCTGAAGCTGGCGAGTCGTACACCTGGCGCACCGGCGCCTACCCGGCCCTGGTCGTCGACCTGGACCTGGCGAGCCCGGACGTCACCTACCTCGAGCCCGGCGAGAGCTACACGCTCCCAGCCAAGCCAGAGCGCACCTCCGGCTTCAACCTCGTAGAGCTGCGCTACTACAGCAGGCCGCGCACCTGATCCGCATCCCGAGCCGCCAGCACAGCAGCAGTGTCGACCCGTCCCAGGTCGGCCTGCCGTAGCTGGGCCTTCACCAACGGCACCTGTGGTCCGACAGCGCTCAGCTCGCTCACACCGAGGGCAGCAAGCAGTACGGCGGCGTGCGGGTCGCTGGCCAAGTCACCGCAGACTGCGACGCGTACGCCGGCGTTGCGGACGACGTGGTCGATCAGCTGGAGTACGGCGGGATCGAGACCGTCGGCGAGCGGCGCGACCGCAGCGTTGGTCCGGTCGGCAGCCGTCGTGTATTGCGTGAGGTCGTTGGTGCCGATGCTGACGAAGTCGAGTTCCGTGGCGAGACTGCCGACGCGCAGCGCCGCCGCGGGCACCTCGACCATGATGCCGACCTCGAGACCGTCCCGCGGGCCGAGCTCCTGCAACGCCCACGCGACCTCGTCGGCGGTCGTCACCATCGGGAACATCACGTGCACCGGGGTTTCGGCCGCCGTACGCCGGATCGCTTCGAGCTGATCGCGGAGCAGTTCGGGGCGGCGGCGGAAGACGCGGAGGCCGCGTTCGCCGAGGAACGGGTTCGCCTCCCGGTCCTGCGGCAGGAATGGGAGCGGTTTGTCGCCGCCGATGTCCCAAGTCCGGATCGTGATCGGCTTGCCACCGAGGGCTTGTGCGATCGCGCGGAACGCGTCGACCTGTTCGTCGACGGTCGGCGCCGTACGGCGATCCCCGAAGAGCACCTCGGTCCGTACCAACCCGGACCCGTCCGCACCGCGCGCGTCGACAGCATCCTGCACGACGCCCACGTTCACGAGTACGTCGATCGTCCGGCCGTCGCGGGTGGTGGCGGGTAGGTCGGCGTCCGCGATCGCCTGCGCACGCTCGCCTTCGCGCTCGGTGATCGTTGCGCGGACCCGCTCCTCGTCGGGCGCGACCTCGAACGATCCGGTTCGAGCGTCGAACGAGACGACCGCACCCGGCGGCACGTCGACGTCCCCGATCCCGGTGATCAACGGGATCCCACGCGACCGAGCCACGATCACCCCGTGCCCGGTCGTCCCGGCTGCCCGGACGGCGATCCCCGCGATCCGGGTCGCGTCGAGGGTGGCAGCGGTCGCCGCATCCAGCTCGGGTACGACGAGGATGCCGTCCGTCGGCGCTACCTCAGTCACTCCGACCAGCAATCGCAGTACCCGATCGCGTACGGCGCGGACGTCCTGCGCGCGCTCGCGTTGATACTCGTCATCAAGCCCTTCGAAGGCAGTCGCCAGCTCGCCGTACACCTGCTTCCACGCGGCCGGGGCCGATGCACCAGCGGCGATCGAAGCACGTACGTCGTCGAGTACCTTGCGATCGCCCAGCAAGGCGAGATGCGCTGCGAAGATGTCGCCGTGGTTGTCCCGCAGTTCGTCGAGCTGCTCGCCCGCGGTCGCGAGAGCCTCGTCCAGTCGGCCAAGCTCGTTGTCCCCAGCAACATAATCACCAAGACTGACCTGAGCACCCGCGAGTACCGCTGGCCCGATCGCGACATCCAACCCGGACCCACCCGGCGAAGGAGCGGCCTTCTCCACAACCGCATCCCCGAAGTTCTGCGCTGCGAGGTCCTCGACCGCGGCGAGCACCGCATCGGCCGCAACGCCGCTCGCACCCACCCGCAATCGGTGGCCCTGCTGGGCGTTCAGCGTCGCGACCATGCTCAAGCTGCCCGCGTCGACGGGCCCCTTACCGTTGTCCAGATCGGTGAGTGTCACGACCGCGTCGAAGCCGTTGACCAGCCCCACCAGCCGCGCCGCCGGCCGGGCATGCAAGCCGTGCTCATTGCCGACAACCACCTCGACGGTCCGATCGGCCTCAACAACTGGAGCAGCGTCGGCAGTGGCCACGCCGAGGTGATCCTGCTTCCCGACCAACCCCCGCTCAGCCTCCGCAGCAACCGCATCCAAGGACGCATCGGTCGACGCGGTGACAACCGCCGCCACCAGACCCTCGACCAACGGCGCACTCGTCAGACGCACCCGCGCGGCCATCTCGGGATCGACGAACTCCAATGCCATCTCGGCACTCAGTACCGCGCTACCCAGATCGAGCAGCACCAGTACGCCGTCCGGACTATCCGCCGTACCAAGAGCTTCCGAGACCGCCATCGCGTCGGTCCCGAACGTCGTCGTGTCCAGCCCGGCGGCGATCGCGATCACCGGGCGCTTGTCCTCGGCAACCATCTCCGTCGCGAGCCCGACCGCCGCCTCAGCCAGCGCGCGGCTGTGCGACACCACCACGATCCCGATCATGACAGCGTTCGGGCCGCGGACTCCAAGATCAGCGTGGTGCTCGTCGCGCCGGGATCCTGATGCCCGGCGCTGCGCTCACCCAGATAGCTCGCGCGACCCTTCCGCGCGACCAGCGGGATCGTCGCGTCCCGGCCCTTCGCGGCGGCCTCGGCGGCAGCGGTCAACGCCGTACCGAGGTCTGATCCCCCCGCCACCGCGGCGTCGTACGCCTCCAGTGCCGGCGCCCAGGCGTCGTACATGGTCTTGTCCCCGAGCTCCGCCTTGCCGCGGGCAAGCACCCCTTCGACCCCGGCGTGCAGCCCCTTCCCGATCGCCTCCGGCGTCAGGTCGGCCCCGGCGAGCGCAGTCCCGAAGCGCAGGAAGAACGTCCCGTACAAAGGCCCGCTCGCCCCGCCGACCTTGCTGACCAGCGTCATCCCGGCCTTCTTCAGCAGTTCGTCAGTGCCGTCGAACGACGTCTCGTCCAGCATCCCGACCACCGCCTGGAACCCGCGATCCATGTTCGCGCCGTGATCGGCATCCCCGATCGCCGAGTCCAGCTCGGTCAGGTACGCCGAGTTGTCGTGCAGCGAACCGGCGACATCACGCAACCAGCTGACGAAGGAATCGACTCCCATGCTCACGCGTTCCAGCGTAGGCCGGGGGTGTTCACCGGGGCGTCCCAGAGACGTACCAGTTCGTCGTCCGCCTTCAGGAGGGTGACCGAGCAGCCGGCCATCTCCAGCGAGGTGATGTAGTTGCCGACCAGCGAGCGGGCGACCGTGATGCCCGCGCGGTCGAGGAGCTGAGCGACCTCGTTGTACATCAGGTACAGCTCGAGCAGCGGCGTACCGCCCATGCCGTTGACGAACGCGATCACCGAATCGCCTTGCTGGTAAGGAAGATCCGAGACCACCGGGTCGACCAGCATCGCGGCGATGTCGCGCGCCGGAGCCAGCGGCAGCCGCTGCCGGCCGGGCTCGCCGTGGATGCCGATGCCGACCTCCATCTCGTTCTCGGCCAGCTCGAACGTCGGCTTGCCCGCGGCCGGGACGGTGCACGACGTCAGCGCCATACCCATGCTGCGGCCGTTGTCGTTGACCTTCTTCGCGAGGTCCGCGACCTCTTGCAGCGGGCGGCCCTCCTCGGCGGCCGCGCCGACGATCTTCTCGAGCAGCACGGTCACGCCGACGCCTCGGCGGCCGGCCGTGTAGAGGCTGTCCTGGACGGCGACGTCGTCGTTCGTCACCACCGACAGCACCTCGGTGCCGGCGTCGGCGGCAGCCAGTTCGGCGGCCATCTCGAAGTTCATCACGTCGCCGGTGTAGTTCTTCACGATGTGCAGTACGCCGGCGCCCGCGTCGACCGCCTTGGTCGCGGCCATCATCTGGTCCGGCACCGGGGAGGTGAACACCTCACCCGCACAGGCCGCGTCCAGCATCCCGAGCCCGACGAACCCGCCGTGCATCGGCTCGTGCCCCGACCCGCCACCGGAGATCAGCCCGACCTTGCCGGGTCTCGGCGCGTCCTTGCGATAGACGATCCGGTTCTCGAGGTCCACCCGGAGCCGGTCCGGATGCGCCGCCGCCATCCCCTGCAGCGCTTCACTCACAACATCGGCCGGGTCGTTGATGAGCTTCTTCATGGTCCCCATCTGAGCACACCCGGGCCCGGAACGGGAGCCCCCGAATCAGGCCGCCTCGACCTCGGAGAGCAACGGGATCGAGCGAATCGAGCGGCTGATCGTGAGCAGTACGGAGCCGATCGCGAGCAGACCGCCGAAGATCAGCAGAGCGCCCCGCGCGCCGAGCGTTTCCAGGAACAGGCCACCGAGGAACGGCGCCAGCGGGGCCGCGCCGTTGGACAGGAACATGAACGCACTCTGCGCCCGGCCCTGCAGGTGGTCCGGCGTGATCAGCATCTGGTAGCCGAACAGGCCGGAGTTCAATGCGGGCAGCAGGAAGATCGCAAGCGCCGGGAGCAGGATCAGTACGACGGGTTGCGTGGTCGCCGCCGTACTCGCGAACGTGACCGCGATGATCCAGGCGCCGACGATCGTGATCCGGCCGGTGCTGAACCTGGCCAGCAGCCTGGGCGCCAGGAACGCGCCCGCCAGGCCGCCCACCCCCATCGCGGTCTCCAACAGGCCGATCACGGAGGCCGGTACGCCGCGCTGCTGCATGCTCAGGATCAGCACCAGGATCGTTCCGTTCGCCGCGAAGTTCAGCAGCGTCGCGACGACCGCGATCGTCCGCAGGTCGCGCTGACGGAACAGCCAGGTCAACCCGGATCGGATCGCCTTCAGCATCGGCTCGTGCGCGCCGCCTTCGGGCTTCGTGGCGGGCAACGGATGACGGATCGTGGTGAGCATGATCGCCATCACCAGGTACGAGACCGCGTCCACCGCGATCGGGATCGCCCGGCCGATCGAGTAGAGCAGCCCGCCGAGCGGCGCACCGGCCAACCCCGCCAGGTTCTGCCGGCCGTGCGCGGCCGCGAGCGCGGTGCCGAGGTCCTCCGGCGGGACGATCTGCCGGAGCGCACCCGTCTCGGCGGGCATGAACAGGCCGTAGCCCGCGCCGTTGACCAGGCCGACGACCATGAGATGCGGAAGGGTCAGGTGGCCGAGCCAGCCCACGACGGCCACCGACCCGAACAGGACGGTGCCGAGCAGGCTGTACCCGATCAGGATCTTGCGCCGGCTCCACCGGTCCGCCAGCGCGCCGCCCGGCAACGCCGCCAGGATCCCGCCGAGTGCGGCCGACGTACCGACGAGACCTGCCTGCACCGGGGAGCCCGTGATGGCCAGGCCTAGCAGGGTGAACACGAACGAGCTCATCGAGGAGCCGATCGAGCTGATCGTCTGCCCGGTGAGCAGCTTCAGGTAGTCACCGTTGTGCAGCAGCCCCCGGGCGGTCATAGCCGCGAGGGTATGCCGGTGTCAGGTCAGTCCTTGGATCAGTCTTTGGGGCGCAGCAGCGGGCGGACGACCTCGCGGGCGTCGTGGATCCGGGACTTGACGGTGCCGAGCGGGGCGCCGACCACGGCGGCGATCTCCTCGTACGACAGGCCGTAGACATCCCGCAGTACCAGCGGAGTGACCATCTGCGGGCGGTCCCGCTCCAAGGTCTCCAGAGCCTCCAGGAGGTCCAGGCGGGTGCCGGCGATCACACTCGTGGTGCGCGGGTCCGGCTTCTCCATCTGCTCGGGGTTATGTGCGGCCTGGGCGGTGCGCTTCAGCTTGCGGTACGTCGAGCGCGCGGAGTTCGCCGCGACGGAGTGGACCCAGGTCGAGAAGCTGCTCCGGCCGGAGAACGAGTTGATCTTGGTGGCGATGTTGAGCAGCGCCTCCTGAGCGGCGTCCTCGGCGTCGGCCGAGTACGGCAGGACGCTGCGGCAGATCCGCAGGACGCGCGGATGCACCTGCCGCAGCAGGTCGTCCATCGCGTTCTTGTCGCCCGCCTGCGCCTGCTCCGCGAGGGTGGCGAGGTCGTCGGCCGGACTGGTGCTGTCGCTCATCTGCGCCTTTGCTCTCGATCGGCCCCGGTAGGGACACTCCAATGACCCATAATGCCCTGTATGGGGGTCCCAACCAGACTCGGTCGATACGTCGTGCGCCGACGCCTGGGCTCGGGTGGTTTCGCCACGGTGTGGCTCGCTCATGACGAGCAGCTCGACGCCGAGGTGGCGATCAAGGTGCTCGCTGACAACTGGGGGCACGACGACTCGGTCCGGCAGCGGTTCCTCGAGGAGGGCCGGTTCCTGCGCCGCGTCGAGTCCGAGCACGTCGTCCAGGTGCACGACGTCGGCGAACTCGAGGACGGCCGGCCGTTCCTGGTGCTCACGTACGCCGACCGCGGCACGCTGGCCGACCGCCTGAAGAAGGCGCCGCTGGAGCTGTCCGCGGCGGTCGACGTGGTCGTCCAGGTCGGTCGCGGCCTGCAGGCGCTGCACCGGCGCGGCCTGCTGCACCGCGACGTGAAACCGGCGAACGTCCTGTTCCGCAGCACCGACGACGGCGAGCGGGCGGTGCTGTCCGACCTCGGGCTGGGCAAGTCCCTCGACGAGATCTCCCGCATCACGATGCCCGGCGGCACCCCGTCGTACGTCGCTCCTGAGCAGGCGCTCGGTGAGCGGCTGGACCAGCGCGCCGACCAGTACTCGCTGGGCGCGGTCGCGTACGCCGCTCTGACCGGCCGGTCCCCGCACCAGGTCGACGGGCTGGGCGCCGCGAGCCGGGTCAAGGTGGCGGCACCGCCGAGCTCGCTCGGGTTCGAACTGCCGGGTCAGGTCGACGCGGCGATCGTCCGGGCGCTGGACCCGGACCGGGAGAAGCGCTGGCCGGACGTGCAGTCGTTCACGCGGGAGCTCGTGGGCGCGCTCGACGAGACCACGCGGGACTTCCCGCTGTCGGCCCGCGAGACGGTGACCGTCGCGTCCGACGACCTGGACGCGAAGACGGCGCTCAGCGACGAGAACCAGCCGACGATCGTGAAACCCGCCGAGCAATCCGAGACTGTGGCCGTCGAGAGTGCCGCGGTGGAGCCCGCCGCTGAGGCTGAGGCTGAGACCGTCGCAGTTGAGACGGCGGCGCCGAGGAAGCGGCGGCGCGGGCGGTGGGTGGTGGCCGCCCTGCTGGCGCTGCTGGTCGGCGGCGGCGTCGGGTACGGCGGACACTGGTACCTCACGGGCCGGAAGATGATCCAGGTCTCGGAGGGCCAATTCTCGGTGACCCTGCCCGAGGCCTGGGCGCAGTCGATGGCCCAGTCGGACTGGACCGCGCCCGGCGGCACCGGGAGCGCTCCCGCGTTCCGCGTCAGCCGCGATTCGGACTGGTCGGGGAAGACGCCGGGCGTGTTCATCGGTGTGTCGAAGTCGAAGCTGGCGGTCCCGAGCGGCAAGCAGTGCGGCACCGAAGGCACTCCGCAGCCGCACATGGTTCGTGAACTCTCAGTAACCGACCGGTTGTCCGCTGACTGCTTCGGTGCCGATATCGTGCTGCTCCAACGGGTCGTCGATCACGGGGACGGCGGCTCGCTACTCGTACAGGTGGTCGTTCCCGGATCGGATGTCACCCGAGCCACGGAGATCGCCGATTCGGTGCAGTACTCCGACTGAGGGTGTGTCCCCATGCGTTTTCCGACCGAACGGCTCCGGCCGTCGCCGGCGCTGCTCCAGTCCGCCCGCCGCAGGTTCTACCGCCTCCGCTCCACCATCTTCCGCACCATCTGGCCCGCCGACTGAGGTCACTCCACAGTCACTCCACGGTGAGCCAGGTGATTCCGAGGCCCAGCACCCACAGGGCGCCGCCCAACCAGGCCAAGGTGTGGAGGCCGGTGGTGAAGGGAGTGGAGTGGCTGAGAACGGTGCTGTAGAGGGCTACTCCGACCGCGCCGGCGCCTTGCCGTGCCGTGTTGTTGACTCCGCTGGCCAGACCAGCGCGGTCCGGAGGCAGAGCGGCGACGGCGGCGTTGACCACGGCTGCGGTGAGGAAACCCATGCCGATGCCGAGGCACAGCTCGACCGGGACAACTGCGGCGTACCGGCTGGTGGGCTGTACGGCGAGCAGACAGAAGGACCCGACGGCGCCTAGCGCCAGGCCGAACGACATCGGTAGCCGCGAGCCGTACCGGGCCGTGACCCGTCCGGAGACCGGCCCCAGGACCGCCAACGGCAGCAGAACCGGAATCAGTTCCAGCCCGGCGCGCAGCGCGCTGTGGTGGAGGTACTCCTGCAAGTAGAGCGTCAGCGCGAGCAGTGTGCCCAGACCGACCAGATTCATCAGGCCGGCGACCACATTGGCGCCGATGAAGTCGGCGCCGATGCGCACCCTGCGCGTGGTCTCTCGCTGAGCGATCTGGCGCCGCGGCACAATGCGCCAAGCAACCGGGAGTGCGACCGCGATGATCGGCAGGTTGATCAGGAACACGGCACGCCAGCCGAGATCGCTGACCAGCACCCCGCCGAGCGTGGGACCCGCAACGAGGGCCAGCGCACCGGCACCGGCCCAAATCCCGACAGCACGTGCTCTCGCGGCTTTGTCGACGTACTGATCGGTGATGACGGCCAACGTGCCTGGCAGCAGCAGAGCCGCGCCGACACCTTGTGCCGCCCGGGCCGCGACCAGGAGCGCGATGCCAGGGGCTGTGCCGCACACCAGCGACGCGCCACCGAACACTGACAGCCCCGCGAGCACGATCCGCCGGTGACCGATCCGGTCGCCCAGCGCTCCGCAGACGAGTAGCAGCGTGGCAAGCACGATCATGTACCCGCTCACGACCCACTGCTGCCCGGCTGCACTGGTATCAAGACCGCTCCGGATGGCCGGCAGCGCGACATTCACCACGGTCACGTCCAGCTGGACCAGGAAGATTCCGATACACAGCAACGCGAGAAGCATGCTGTCCACGTTCGCACCGCAACACTTCGGGTCGCGTCGAAATGTGAAGGTGTGAGCATGGGAAGCATGGACGGAGATGCCGATGTCGCCCACGTCGCCGGCCTGATGGCCGAGCCCGCACGGGCGAAGGTCCTGATGGCGTTGGCGGACGGCCGTGCACTTCCCGCCTCCCTGCTGGCCACCGAGGCCGGAGTGTCGCCGCAGACGGTCAGTGCGCACCTGCGCAAGCTGCTGGAGGGCGGTCTGGTCACGGTCGAGCAGTCCGGCCGGCACAGGTACTACGGACTGTCCGGGCCCGAGGTGGCCGCGGCTGTGGAAGCGTTGGCCCGCATAGCCAAGCCACAGCCGATCACGTCGCTGCGGCAGAGCACTCGGGCCGCAGCGCTCCGCGAGGCACGTACCTGCTACGACCACTTGGCCGGTCGTCTCGGTGTCGCTCTCCTGGAAGGTCTGGTACGTCGTGACGCCCTGACGCGCACCGACGGCGGCACAGGCACAGAGCGGCGCCCGAGCGACCCCTTGGCTCAGCAACTCCCGGACGGCCCGTATGCCCTCGGGCCCAACGCCACAGAGGTCCTGACTGAACTAGGAGTCGACCTCGCCGCCCAGCCGTCGCGCCGGCCACTGCTCAGGTTCTGTGTCGACTGGAGCGAGCAGCGCCACCACCTGTCCGGGCAGCTGGGTGCTGCGATCGCTGAGGCGCTACTGAACCGCAACTGGCTCCACCGCCGCCCCCACCAACGCGCCGTACACCTGTCAGACGCAGGCCGCCGCGGGCTCGCGCAACTGCTCTAACCCGATAGCGGAGTGTCCCGCCGCTCGACGCTGTCAGCTGCGTGGTCCAGTACGTCGAGCAAGGCGTCCTTGTCCTGCGGGAGGCCGGTGGAGCTCATCTCGACCGCGCAGTTGCCGCTGTCGTCCGCGACCCAGCGCACGATGACGTAGCGCAGAACGCCTTCGGGGGACTGCTCCGGAGGCGGTACATAGGTGTACGCGATGGTGGCGTAACGGGCGTCCACGCGCTGCGAGATCAGGTGCAGCATCTGGTTGGCGGGCAGACGGTTCAGCTCGGCGATGCGGGCTTGCATCGACGTCACGGGCGGGCGCTTGATCGTGAAGCCCGCCTCGATCCGGATCCATCGCTTTCCGGTGGGGTCGGTGAACCGGCCGGTCTTCGGCGGGTCCGGCTGGGTCAGGCTCCATCCGCTCGGTATCCGCACGGACACCCGTGACTTGACGACGCT
Organism: Kribbella sp. VKM Ac-2569; assembly: GCF_004216905.1. GTDB lineage: Bacteria > Actinomycetota > Actinomycetes > Propionibacteriales > Kribbellaceae > Kribbella. The sequence continues at coordinate 143,714 of NZ_SGXJ01000006.1, read as the reverse complement.
CTTCACATCGAACGTCTGGCTCTTGTAGCGAAGATCATCCACGTCCAGCGCAGGCGAGTCGTCGTACGTCACCTTGCGCGGTGGTGGTGTCGGCGTCGGGGTAGGCGTCGTACCAGGGGTAGAACCGACCGCGAGCGGTGCCGCCGTACCGGCCAGGCTTGGCTCCTCGGTGAGGAAGAGGCCGACGCCGTAGCCGCCCGCTCCGCCGACCCCCGCGAGCGTCAGCAGACCGGCGCCGAGCATCGCGCGCCTGCTCACCGTCCTCGCCATGCCCCACCTCCCCACAGGTCTACTAAGAGAAGACACCTCAGCCCCCGCAGAGGTTGCACCGGATACGTAACGATTCTGTGAAAAGGGTCAGCCGACCTCGCTGACCGAGGCGGTCGCCCGCTGCAGGACCTCGTCGAGGGCCTTGGCGTCCTGGGGGAGGCCGGTGATGCTCATCTCCACGTTGGTGAGCTCGCCGTTGATCGCGATCCAGCGGACGATCACGTAGCGCAGGGTCTCGCCCGGGATGAAGGTGTAGATCAGCGTGGCGATCGAGCGGGATTCGCCGTCGTCGCCGGTGACCACGTCGGTGGTCTGGCTGGTGACGCGGACATCGTTCTCCGGTGCTTGGCTCTTCTTGAGGTCGACGATGAGCTGGGCCATCGCGTCCGCAGGAGTCTCCTCGGCCGGTGCGACCGCTTCGACGCGTACGCCGCGTTCCCTGAGTTTGTCGAGGTACTTGACCTCGCCGGGGCGCTTCGGGTCCCTGGGCGCGATCTTCCAGCCCTGGGGGGTCTCGATCGAGAGCTGGACGGGCTCTGCGTCCTTCGGTGTCACGGTGAAGGTGTGGTCGGTGTAGTCCAGCCCGATCTCGAGAGGTTCCACGGTGCTCGGGATCGGGGTCTTCACCGGGAGCGAGGGCTCGGTCGGCGTCGGCGTGGGGGACGGGGAGATGTCGCCGAGAGGGCCGGCGGTGCCGGAGGCGGTTGGTTGTGGGGTGTCGAAGTAGTCGCCCGCGTAGTAGCCGCTGCCGGCGCCGAGTGCCAGGGCCAGCAGCAGGAGGCCGGCCAGGAGGACTCGTCTCACGCGCACGTGGGCCATCTTCTCAGGCGAGGTGGGCCGGGCCCCAAACCCCGGTGGAGGGCTTTTCACACCGGTCCGGACTGAATCCTTTCAACGAGGTCTTGACACTCTCCCGGGCCGTACGTACCGTCCCCGTGACAAAAGTAACACGATCCTGCGGTTACTTCACATTCTTGGCCGGTACTTCGGCGCTCAGGAGGAACCATGGCACTCGATCGGTCCGTCAGCCGAAGGCGGCTCCTGCAACTCGTCGGCGGGGCGACCGTCACCGCCGGCCTGGCCGGTGCGTTGTCGGCGTGCGGCGGTGGCAACGGCAGCTCGTCGTCCGGCAGCCCCCTCAAGGTGATCGGGGCCGGCAGCCAGGAGGCCGGCCTGCGGAAGGCGCTCGACGACTACAAGAAGGCGCATTCGGACTTCGACTTCAACCTCTCGTTCTCGCCGGCCGACCAGCTGCAGACCGCGCTCCGCGCGCAGCTCGCGGCCGGCAACGCCCCGGACCTGCACGCGGTCTACCCGGGCAACGGCAGCGCGATGTCGATGGTCCAGCTGAGCAAGGCGAACCTGCTCGCGGACCTCAGCAGCCAGTCCTGGACGCAGAAGATCCCGACCGGCTTCAAGGGCGCGTTCCAGAACGACGGCAAGACGTTCATCTTCTCGCCCGGAACCAGCGTGCTCGGCGCGATCTACAACAAGAAGGCGTTCGCGACCGCGGGCGTCGACGTACCGACCACCTGGTCGGAGCTGCTGTCCGTGTGCGACAAGCTGAAGAAGAAGGGCATCGTGCCGATCGCGCTCGGTGCCCAGACCCCGTGGGTCACGCAGCTCATCGACTACGCGCTCGTCCCGGGCACGGTCTACGCCAAGACACCGGACTTCGACGACAAGATGACCGCCGGCAGCGCGTCCTTCGCCGACTCGGGCTGGGCGGACGCGATGGACAAGTACCTCGAGCTGCAGAAGAAGGGCTTCTTCAACGACAACCCGAACGGGACGACGTACGAGCAGGCCACCTCGATGGTCGGCACCGGCAAGGCCGCGATGGCCGTCCAGGTGTCGGCGGTCCTGCAGGCGTTCCGCGCGGCGTCGCCGACGCCGGACGACCTGGGCATGTTCCCGTTCCCGGCCACGGATGTCGCCGCCGACAACTGGATCCCCGGCGGCGTGGTGGTCGGCATCGCGGTCAGCGCGAAGAGCAAGAAGGCCGACGCGGCGAAGAAGTTCATCGAGTACTGCGGTCAGCCAGAGGTCGTCAACGCCTGGGCCGAAGCCGTCGCCTGCGTCCCGCTGTACTCCGAGGGTGACGCCAAGGTCGACCCGGTGCTGAAGCCGTTCCTCCCGTACCTGAAGGACAACAAGGCGGTCCCGTTCATGGACCAGCGCTGGCCGAACGCCGAAGTACAGCCGACCCACTTCGCCGTCGTACAAGAGCTCCTCGGCGGCAAGAGCACGGTCCCGGCCGCCCTGAAGAAGATGGACGAGGCCTACCGGAAGACGGCATGACGGTCACAGCTCAAGCGGTACGTCGGGACGCTGTCAAGGCACCGCGGCGTCGGGGCGGCGGGATTGCGCCGCCGTGGTTGTTCGCGGTGCCGGCGTTGCTGATTTATGCGCTGGTTGTCTTGTATCCAGCGTTTTCCGGGGCCGGGTCGGCGTTCACGGACTGGTCCGGGGTCGGGGCGCAACGGTCGTTCGTGGGGCTGGACAACTTCCAGCAGTTGTTCCGCGACGACCAGGCGCTCGGTGCGTTGCGCAACACGTTGCTGCTGACGGTGGCGATCGTCGTCGTACAGAACGGGATCGGGCTGCTGCTGGCGCTCGGCGTACACACCGGCATCAAGAGCCGGATGGTGCTGCGGGTGATCTTCTTCGCGCCTGTCGTGGTCAGTCCGGTGATGGTGTCGTTCCTGTGGAAGTACGTGTACAACCCGGCGCCGGACGCCGGGTTGAACGCGGCGCTCGGGGCGATCGGTCTCGGCGGGTTGCGCCAGGACTGGCTGGGCAATCCGTCGATCGCGTTGTGGTCGGTCGCCTTCACCGTGATCTGGCAGTGCGCCGGGTACTCGATGGTCATCTTCCTGGCCGGTCTCGAGGGCGTGCCGGCCGAGCTGCACGAGTCCGCGATGGTCGACGGTGCGGGCACCGTGGCCCGGTTCCGGCACATCACCTGGCCGTTGCTCGCACCGGCCGTGACGATCAACCTGATGCTGTCCACGGTCGGTGGCCTGACGTTGTTCACCCAGATCATCGCGATGACGAACGGCGGTCCCGGGTACGCGACCGACACCTTGTCGACGGTCCTCTACAAGCAGGCCTTCGTCTTCGGGAAGTTCGGCTACAGCACCGCGGTGGCGCTGGTACTGGCGATCTTCGTCGCGGCCGTGTCCTTCATCCAGATCGGGTACCTGCGTTCGAGGGAGACCGCGGCATGAAATACAAGCCCCGTACCTTCGTGCTGGAAGTCGTCATGGTGGCGGTCGCCATCGCCTTCCTCTTCCCGGTCTACGCTCTGGTGACACTGGCGTTCAAGGACCCCGGACAGATCGCCAACAAGCCGCTGTCGCTTCCGGATCCGCCATCGGTGGGGAGCTTCGGGGAGGCGTGGCAGTCGGCGTCACTGGGCTCGGCGTTGCTGAACAGCACCCTGATAACGGCAAGCAGTGTCCTCGTGCTGATCGTGCTGGGCTCGCTGGCGGCGTACTTCCTGGCCCGTACGGCGACGCGCCTGAGCTACACGCTCTACATCGTGTTCCTGGTCGGCATCATCCTGCCGTTCCAGCTCGGGATGATCCCGCTCTACCAGATGGTCAACGACCTGGGCCTGCTCGGCACGTACCAGGGGATGATCCTGTTCTACACCGGCATCCAGTTGCCGTTCACGGTGTTCCTCTACACCGGGTTCATCCGCTCGCTGCCGGCCGACTACACCAACGCGGCGCTGATCGACGGCGCCTCACATCTGCAGGCGTTCGCGCACGTGATCTTCCCGCTGCTGCGGCCGATCACGGGCACAGTGCTCATCCTCAACGCCGTACACATCTGGAACGACTTCTTCACCCCGCTGCTGTACCTGGGTGGATCCGGCCGCGAGACGGTCCCGGTCCGCGTCTTCGCCTTCGTCAACGAGTACACCTCGAACTACGGCCTGGTGGCGGCCGGGCTGGTCCTCGCAGCGCTCCCGATCCTGCTGCTCTTCCTCGTCCTGCAGCGCTACGTGATCCGCGGATTCGCCTCCGGATTGAAGGGATGACCTCTTCGCCTAGGACACTGTGCGCTGACAAACGAACAAGGGGGGCGTGGAATGGTACGTCGACTGGTGGCCGGGGTCCTGGCCGTCGGGGCACTGTTGGGTGGGGCCGTGCTGGTGGGAAGCGCACCGGCCCAGGCGAGTACGGCGGCGGTGTCGGACACCCTGCTGCCGGGTCAGAAGTTGACGACACTGCAGTCGATCAAGTCGGCGAGTGGTGTGTTCACGCTGACCATGCAGCGCAACGGGAACGTGACGCTGCTCCAGCGCGGCGTGGGGCAGGCGCTGTGGATGTCCGGAACGTACCGGCCGGGGTCCGTGCTCGTGATGGCGGCCGACGGCACGATGCGGATCATTTACGGGCGGACCCAGATCTGGTCGATGGGTGCGGCCAGCCCGCAGGCGAAGCTGGTGCTGCCGAACACCGGTCTGCTGGCGATCTACAACACCCGTGGCAAGGCGGTCTGGAACCGGCACATGGTGATCGGCACGCTGATGGTGGGCGCCATGCTGCAAGCACCGGACGCACTCGGCCGCGACGTGACGATGTACTCCCTGGACCACGTCTACACGCTGAAGTTGCTGACGAGCGGGAACATGGTCTTCCAGAAGAACGGCACGACCGTGCTGTGGAGCACCGGCAAGACCGGGTATCCGGAGTCGTCCGCGAACATCAACGCGAACGGCCTCTTCGGCACCTACAACCGCGCCGGTGACGGGACGTGGGACTTCTCGACCCGCAGGCCGGGCACTGTCGTCCAGATCCGCAACGACGGCCACTTCCTGCTGATCAACGGCCGCACCATCGTGAAGACGTTCGTCTAGTTGTCACACTGAGCACTCACAATCGAACCGCGGGGGCATGAATGGTACGTCGACTGTTGGCCGGGGTTCTGGCTGTCGGGACGCTACTGGGTGGGGCTGTGCTGGTCGGAAGCGAACCGGCCGAGGCGAGAACGGTGGCGGTGTCGGACACGCTGCTACCGGGTCAGAAGTTGATGGCCGGGCAGTACATCCGGTCGCGGAGCGGGGTCTTCACGTTGATCATGGACACGCGTGGGGAGGCGAAGCTGTACCAGCGCGGGGTGTCGTGGCGGTTGTGGAGCTCCGGGACCTGGCGCGCGGGCTCCGTGCTGGTCATGGGCACGGACGGGACGCTGCAGATGATCTACGGCCGGACGAAGTTCTGGTCGATGAGCATCAAGAGCGCCGGCGCCAAGCTGGTGCTGCCGGACACCGGGAATCTCGCGATCTACAACACCCGCGGTAAGGCCAACTGGAACCGGCACATGGTGATCGGCACGCTGATGCCGCAGAGCCAGCTCCATGCCCCGGACCCGGCCGGACGTGAAGTGATCATGTACTCCGTCAACCGGATCTACACGCTCAAGTTCCTGACCACCGGCAATCTGGTGCTGTTCAAGAACGGCACCACCGTCCTGTGGAGCACCGGGAAGAAGAACGCACCGGAGTCGTACGGGTCGGTCGGACCGGACGGCACGTTCTACACGTTCAACAACTTCGGCGACATCAGCTGGATGTACGAGACCCGCCGCGCCGGCAGCGTCCTCCAGCTCACCGACGACGGCCATCTCCGCATGGTCAACGGCCGCACGGTCGTCAAGACGTTCGTCTAATAGACCTCGATGCGGTCGAGGCTGATGACCGCACTGGTCGACGCGGGGTTCTTGTCGCCGGTCACGCGCACCTTCAGGGTGTGCGGGCCGGACGGTAAGGCCGGGCTGATGTACATCAGTTGCTCGCCGACGCGGATCGAGCTGTAGTAGTCGATCCGCTGCTCGGGTCCGCCGTCGACCGAGATCGCGGCGATCCCGTTGCCGACGTCCGCCACGCTCAGCAAAGCCACACGGGTGCCGGTGAACTGGATCGTCGCGGTCGCGTTGGTCTCCCCGCTCCAGTGGTCGTTGCCCCAGAAGCACTGGTTGCCGCAACCGGACCCGGAGCTCCACGCGCCGGTGTAGGCGACGGCCGCGTCGGTGTCGTTGATCCAGTAGTTCGGCGAACCCGGGTCGCCCGACGGCAGGTTCTGCGTCGCGCCCGCCGCGAGCGGCCGGCCGAGGTTCGGCGTACCGTCGGCGTTCCAGGTGATCTTCTGGACCCGCGTCGTGCGGTACGAGTACGTGTAGGTGCTGGTGTTCTTGCCGTGGTAGGCGATCCAGTCCTCGGTCCCGTCCGGTGACTTGAAGAACGAGTGGTGCCCGGGACCCCACACGCCGGTCTCGTCGTTGCGGGAGAAGATCGGGCCGGGGTGCTGCACCCAGTTCGCCGCGACCATCGGGTCGGCCCCGTTCGCGATGCTCTTCGTCCACAGCTGGTAGTCCGGTTTGCCGGTGTCGCACGTCGAGTAGGTCAGGAAGGTGCGCGTCGCGCCGTACAGCGGGGTCGGCCCTTCCCGTACTTCGGTGCACCCTCCGTCGGCCGGGATCGCGACGCGGTCGCCGGTCGCGGTCCACGGGTTGCTCATCCGGACGATGTACAGCTGCGCCGGTCCGCCCTGCCCGCGGCCCGGGCCGGTCCAGACGAAGTACTGCTGCCCGTTGACCGTGATCGGCTCGCCGTCGATCGCGTACTCACCGAAGTCCGCGATCTTCGCCTTGAAGCTGTACGGGCCGAGCGGGTCGTCGCCGGCCGACTCGAGCACGTACATCCGGTGGTTGGCGTCGACGCCGTCGGAGGCCGTGTAGTAGATGTACCAGCGGTTTCCGACATGCCGGAACGCCGGCGCCCACATCTGCGTGTTGCGGCTGGTGTCCGAGTCCCGCCACACCACCTGCTCGGATTGCACGAGCAGCGTCGCGAGGCTGGTCGACGACCAGATCCCGATCCGGTCGCCGCGCGTCGTCGCGACGTAGTACCTGCCGTTGTAGAACATCAGCGACGGATCCGCGGAAGGATTCACCGGGTTCCGGAACGTCTGGGAGGCCACTGCCTTCTCCTGCTTCTCGGCTGCGGACGCGGTCGGAGCGAGTAGGCCGCAGAGCAGTACGGCGACCAGGGCGGCACGGAAGATCCTCATGACACACCTCTCGAAACCTGGGGGCGGACCAGTCTCGCTCTCGGTTGTACCGGCTACTTCCAACGTTGTAAACCCTTCAGAGCAGGAACCAATGCCCTCCAGCCGGCGTCTCACCAGACATGAAGCTCAAGGTTCGGGTCGTGCACTACCGGCACGATTGCTGGTACGCCGACATCGACGACGCCGACGATCGGCAGCCCGACGACCCGTTCTGGTACGCCGACGGCTGCCGCACTCAGGCCGAGGCCATCGCCCTCGCCTGCACCGAGCTCGCCGCACTCGACCAAGCGGTCGCCGACGGCGACGTACCGCCCCGAATCAGCGAGACCCTCACTCGGGTCGCCTAGACCCTCGCCCCCGGCATGATGGGGCGATGCTCGGGGACTCGGACGGCACCAAGGGCGAAGCCACGATCGAGCAGATCGGCCGCCGACGGACCTTCACCAAGACGCTCCAACTCGCCGTCGTCCTCGCGATCGTGCAGGTGCCGATGCGGGTCGCGGTCCACGAAGCGGCCGGTTCCGCGGCCGGCTGCGAGGCGCCGGGGCGGCTCTCGATCCTCGTCGACTCGGCGTTCGTGCTGGCCGGCGTGTACGCGGCGTACCGGGCGTACAAGTACGTCAAGTTCCTGAATCTCCAGTCCTGGCAGCGGGTCGCGGGCGTCGGGTCCTGGTTCGTCCTGGTCGCCGCCGTCCTCGACATCGCCGAGAATCTGACCCTCTGGGGCGACTTCGCGTCCGCCGCGTGCGCCGACCTCTCCACGGGCTGGTTGACCTGGTTGGTGTGGGTCGTCCTCGTCGCCGGCGTACTGATCCTCGCCGTCAGCCTGACCGCGACGAGCCGCTTCGGTCAGCGGATGTGGTACGGCGTGGAGCCGACGCCGCCCGCGACGTTCCGCCGGGCGAAGCGTGACGGCAAGGACACCGGCCGCCTCGTCATCACCTGTTCGGGCGGCGGGATCCGCTCGGCGTCGTTCTGCCTCGGCGCACTGCAGCTGCTGCGCGAGCGCGGTCTGTACGACAAGGCGTCGACCGTCATCGGCGTCAGCGGCGGCGGGTACATGGCCGCGGCCTTCCACGTACTTCGTCGTACCTGCGCCGACCCGTTCTCGCCGGGGTCACCCGAGCTGGCCCGCCTGCGTCGCCAGACCCGCTACCTCCTGTCCGGCGGCCGCGCGATGTTCCGCGCGGCGTTGTCGGTGCTGTTCGGCCTGGTGGTCAACCTGCTGCTGATTGGCATCACGCTGCGCGCGATCGCCTGGGTCCTCGGATGGTTCCTCGCGGATCAGAAGGTGATCACGACCGGCCTGCAGGTGGATTGGCGCCCGAACGATTCCTGGTTCTTCGTCGGCATGTCCGTGTTGCTGCTCGCGGTGAGCGCGATGATGTTCCTGATCGAGAAGGTCTGGGATCGCTGGGCGCGGATGCCGGATCTCGTCCGCACGATCCTCACCACGGTCGGCAACGTGACCCTGCGGTACGGCGTACCGGTGGCCATCCTCTTGCTCGGTGTGCCGGGAGGCCTTTATCTGTTGGGGAAAGTCCCCGGCGAATCCATCGACCAACCGAGTCTGCCGTCGGCGCTCCTGGCGTTGGTCGACCCAACGAAGCAGGGCGTGGCGTCGTTCAGCGCGCTGGTCGTCGTACTGATCGGCCTGGGCAAATCGGTCTGGAACGGACTGACCGTCGAGGGCAAGGCAGCGACCGGACTGCGTGCCCGATTGCTGGTGTTCGCGCGGACCAAGCTCGCACCATGGACGGGGAGCGCGATCATCGTGATCGCCGCCGTCATCGTGCTGCTGCGCTGGACGGGCGGCTATGCGACCGACACGTCGTACCAGGAGGACTGGAACGTCGCGCTGATCCTGGTTGCGATCGCACTCGCCATCAAGGTGCTCACCGACGCGAACCGGACCTCGCTGCACTCCTTCTACCGGGAGCGGCTGTCGCGCGCGTTCCTGGTGAAGCGGCAGGACAACGGCGCCGCGGTCGGGCTCGACTACCACCTGCGGCTGCGGTACTCGGACTGGGCGAAGCCGAACGACGGCGGCCCGCAGCTCGTCATCGCTGGTGTCGCGAACGTCGACGACCCGGACTTCGTGCCGACGCAGCGCGACTGCGTGCCGTTCGTCTTCGACGCCGAGCAGATCGGGATCGTCGGGGACCGCTCGCTGCCGGACGGCGGGCGGCGTGAGACGGCTGACTACGAACGCGAGGCCGACGTACTCAAGCGCGAGGTCACGGTGGCCGCGGCGATGGCGATCAGCGGCGCCGCGTTCAGCCCGCTGACTGGACGGGTGAATGCCCGGACGCGGCCGGTGCGCCTGCTGCTCGCCGTACTCAACGCACGGCTCGGTGTGTGGCTGCCCAACCCCTACTGGAACAACCGCGCCGAGCCAGCCTTCCCGGACCGGACCGGCTTCGTCCCGAAGGTACGGCGGTACTTCGGCAGCGTGATCGACAAGCCCGGACCGTACCGGCTGCTGCACGAGGCGGTCGGGTCGCCGTCCATGTACGAACGCCGGATCTACGTGACCGACGGCGGGCACTACGACAACCTCGGTCTGGTCGAGGCGCTCCGCCGCAAACCCGCGCAGGTGATCACGATCGACGCCTCGAACGACGCCGAGGACCGGTTCACCGCGCTCGCCGAGGCGATCGCCACGGCCCGGATGGACCACGGGATCGAGATCACCCTCGACCCGTCCCCGATGCTCCGCGGCGGTAAGTCCCGCGCCGACCGCGCCTGGGCCTACGGCATCGCGACGCACCCGCTGGAAGAGGGCGAGGAGAAGCCCTACAAGACCGAGATCTTCTTCGTGAAGGCTGTCCTCGCCGGCCACCTCGATTGGGACCTCGAGCAGTACGCCGTCGAGCACGCCGACTTCCCGCGCCGTACGACCGGCGACCAGTTCTACGACGAGTGGGACTTCGAGGCGTACCGCTCCCTCGGCCACGCGCTCGCCCAGTCCCTCACCGACCATCACCGCGTGCACGACCGCCTGTACGACGAGTAACAGGCGGGATGTCCACAAGTTCGCCTGTGGATAACAGGCTTGAGCTGTGGATAGGTAGGCGGTTGCTGTGGACAACTGGGGTGTTTGCTGTGGAGGAGGCAACAAAAGCCTCTGCCGATGCACGTGCAGTCCGGTAGCTGAGAGAACGGTTGCCGAGACGCTGTTTCGGTGCTGAGATGGGTCCCCGTACGCCGATGAAACTTTACGAAGATTTATCCGTGACATTCGGTGCGCCAGATCGTTGATCTGTCAGACAGTTCGCGCTCAGCGGATCGCTGGGGAATCCGGAGGGACCGCCGTGCACAAGTTCAACCCGCCGCCGGAGTGGCCGCAGCCGCCGACGGCCGGCTGGCGCCCGCCGCTCGGCTGGACGCCCGACCCGACCTGGCCCGAGGCTCCCGCGGGCTGGCGCTTCTGGCTCAACCGGAACGGTCGCCGCAGCAGCGGCCCGATCGGCGCGTACGGCGCTGTCGACGCCGGCCGGCTCGAGCTGGCCACGGCCGACCCCGCCCTGGTCCTGATGCACTCCTGACACTGATCCTTTACAGCTCCCGCGGCCGACTGGTGTGCGGGAGCTGTTTTGTGTCCGTCTTCGGTCAGAGGCTGGTGCGTTCTTATCGTCTTCTGGTGTTATGTTATCAATGTAGATAACACTCATCCGGGAGGCGCCTCGTGGGCTGGATCGGGCTCGACCTCGGCACGCAAAGTGTGCGTGCCGTGCTGGCCGATGCCAAGGGCCAGGTTCTGTCCCGTGCAACGCGTCCGCTCGTCAGCCACCGTGACGGCGACCGTCACGAGCAGGATCCACAGTCCTGGCTGACCGCCGTCGACGCGGTCCTCGCGGACGTCGGGGCCACCGATCTCGACGGCATCGCGATCTGCTCGACCTCCGGCACCTTCCTGCTGACCGACCGCGCCGGCCGCCCCGTCACACCGGCCCTGATGTACGACGACGCGCGCGCGGCCGCCCGTCGCGACCACATCGTGGACGCCGACCCGGATCGCTGGGCGACCAGCATGCAACCCACCTGGGCGCTCCCGAAGATCCTCGATCTCGACCTCACCGACCGCCGCGTCGTCCACAGCGCCGACTTCGTCGCGGCGCACCTGGTCGGCCACCCGGTCGCGACCGACACCAGCCACGCACTCAAGACCGGCTACGACCTGATCGCCGACGCCTGGCCGGCCGCCGCGTTCGACAAACTCGGTCTCCCGCTCGCCGCGTTCCCCGAGGTCGTCCGCCCCGGTACCGAGCTCGGCCGCACGCCGGACGGCGTCCCCCTGTACGCCGGTATGACCGACGGCTGCGCGGCCCAGATCGCCGCCGGCGCCCTCGCTCCTGGCGCGTGGAACTCGGTCCTCGGCACGACACTCGTCCTCAAAGGCGTCAGCACCGAGCTGCTGACCGACCCGACCGGAGCTGTCTACAGCCACCGTCATCCCGACGGTGGCTGGCTTCCGGGCGGCGCGTCCAGCACCGGCGCCGGCGTACTCACCGAACTGCTTCCCGGCGCCGACCTCGACGCGCTGGATCGTGCCGCCCACCCGATCGATGCGGTCATCTACCCCCTCACCAAAACCGGCGAGCGATTCCCCTTCGTCGCACCGCAGGCCGAACGGTTCACGCTCGGCAGCACCTCCGACGACCTGCAGACGTACGCCGCTGTGCTGCAAGGTGTCGCGTTCATCGAGCGACTCGCGTTCGAGCACCTGGAGGCGCTCGGCGCCGACCCGGTCCGCTCGGTCTCGCTCACGGGCGGCGCCACCCGGGCCGGCTACTGGAACCAGCTCCGCGCCGACGTCCTCGGTGTACCCGTAGAGCTTCCCGCCGTCCCGGACCCGGCGTACGGGATGGCGATCCTGGCCGCGTCCGGTGGGACCGATCTCACCGGGACAGCGCGACGGATGGTCCGCGTCGACCACGTCCTGGAGCCGCGCGGCGAACGACTTGACGATCTGTACGGCGAGTTCGTCGCCGAACTCGACCGGCGGGGGTACCGGGGATGAGAACGACGATCGTGCTGGCCCGCCACGGCCGGACCGAATGGCACCAGGGCAACCGGTACACCGGTTCCACGGACCTCCCGATCGACGAGGTCGGCGTCCGGCAGGCGCAGCAACTCAAGGACTGGGCCGCGGACTATGAGCCGGATGCGTTGTGGGCGTCGCCGATGCTGCGTGCGCGGCAGACGATCACGCCGACCGCGGAGATGCTCGGCCTGACGCCCACGCTGGATGCCCGGTTGCGCGAGGTCGACTTCGGTTCGGCCGAGGGCAAGATGCTGAGTGAGCTGCCGCCGGCGGTGGGCAAGGCGTTCGAGCTCGACCCCGTGCGGGACCACCTCCCGGGCGGCGAGGACCCGGCCGCGGCGGCCGATCGGGTCCGCGAGGTCTTCGACGAGATCGGGCAGCGGCATCAGGGCCAGAAGGTCCTCGTGGTCGCGCACAACACGCTCATCCGGCTGCTCGTGTGCAGGGTGCTCGGACTGCGACTGAACGACTACCGCAGACTGCTACCTGCGCTCGGTCCCGCGGCGCTGGTGCGTTTGCGCCGGCAGGACGGCACAGTGGGTCTCGAGGCGTACAACGTTCCTCCTCTGCGTTTGGAGACCCTGGCATGACAACGGATGTCGATGGCGACACCACCGAACTGAGTCGTCCCGCGCGCCGGCAGGCCGAGATCGCGGCGTACGTCGTGAAGCACGGCTCGGTCTCGGCGAACGACCTGGTCGAGGCGTTCGGCGTGAGCGTGATGACCGTGCACCGCGACCTGGACGAGCTCGAGCGGCAAGGCGTGGTCCGGAAGTACCGCGGCGGGGTCAGCGCGCAGCCGACCAGCGTGTTCGAGAGCAACGTCGCGTACCGGCTGAACACCGCGCACGCGGAGAAGGCCGCGATCGCCCGGCACGCGCGGGCGATGATCGAGCCGGGGATGTCGGTGATGCTCGACGACTCGACCAGCGCGCTGGCCCTGGTCGACCTGTTCGAGGACATCGCTCCGTTGACGGTGGCAACGAACTTCCTGCCGGCGATCACCAAGCTGGCGCAACTGCGGGACGTCACGCTGCTGGCGCTCGGCGGAATCTACTCGGCGACCCACGACTCGTTCGGCGGTATGCCGTGTGCCGAGGCCGTCGAGGCGCTGCACGCCGACCTGCTGTTCTGCTCGGTGTCCGCGGTGTCGTCGACGCACGCGTTCCACCAGGAGGAGGAGATCGTCCTGGTCAAGCGGGCGATGCTGCGCTCGGCGAGGACGAAGGTGCTGCTGGTCGATCACGCCAAGCTGCAGCGTACCGCTCTGCACCGGCTCGCTCCGCTGACCGACTTCGACCTCGTGATCGTCGACGAGAAGACCCCGAAGGACCTGATCGAACCGCTGCGCGACCACGGCGCCACGGTGGAGGTCGCCAAACTCTAGGAGGGGTAGTGCATGGACGTCGGCGTTGACGTAGGGACAACCGTCACGAAGGCCGTCGCGTTCGACGGCGACGGCCGTCCGGTGGCCGAGGCATCTCGACCGACGCGCCTGGTCCGTCCCGGTGCGGGACGGTTCGAGCACGAGACCGCCGAGATCGTTGCTTCGGTCAACGAGGTGGTCGGGGAGCTGGCGGCCGTCGTCGGAACGCGTCCCGATGTCCTCGCGATCACCGCGCAGGGCGACGGCCTGTGGCTGGTCGATCCGGACGGTACGGCGGTCCGCCCGGCGATCTCGTGGCTGGACGCGCGCAGCAGCGCGATCCTCGAGCGGTGGACCGCGGACGGGGTCGCGGAACACGTGTTCCGGCGTTCCGGCAACCGCATGTTCCCCGGGGCATCGGGCCCGCTGCTGTCCGCCGTACTCGCGGAAGAACCCGACGTGATCGAGCGGGCCGGTACGGCGGCGTACTGCAAGGACGTCGTGATGCAGGCGCTCACCGGTGTCCGCGCGACGGACGTGTCGGACGCGTCGGCGCCGTTCCTCGACCCGAGGACCGGGAGCTACGACGATCAGGCACTGGCGGCCACGGGCCTGTCCGACGTGCGCCATCTACTCGCGCCGGTCGCCGCTGCCGGACCAATCGGTGAGCTGCGCGACGACTCGACCGGTATGGCGCCCGGGACCCGCGTCTCCGCCGGCCCGTACGACCTCCCGGCCGCTGCGGCGGGCGCCGGCGTGACCGAACCAGGCGACGCCCTGCTGACCGTCGGTACGACGTTGGCCTGCCAAGTCATCACCCGTGACCTGCCCGTCGACGACGAGCCCGCCGGCCTGTTCCTCGGCACCTGGACGCCAGGAGTCTGGCTCCGCGCGATGCCCGCGATGGTCGGTACGGCGGCTCTCGACCGGGTGCTCGCGCTCGTTGGCGTCACCACCGACCAGCTGCCGTCGCTGCTCGCGGACAGCCCGTCCGGCGCGTCCGGCGTCACGGTCCTGCCCTATCTGTCGGAGGCGGGCGAACGTGCCCCGTTCGTGGACACCCGCGCCCGCGGCACGATCGACGGCATCTCGCTGTCCACGACGACGGCCGACCTGGTCCGCGCGACCTGCGAAGGCATCGCGTACGCCGCACGCCACTGCCTCGACGCGGCCGGCTGGACCGGTCGCGTCACCGTGTGCGGGGGCGGCGCCCGGAGCAGCGAGTGGACCCAGATCCTCGCCGACGTACTGAACGCGCCGTTGCACACCGCCGAGGCCGAGCAGGTCGCCGCGCGGGGTGCGGTGATCTGCGCGCGGCGCGCGATCGACCCGGACAGCGCCGGCGCCGAGTGGATCGCGGAGACCCGCCAGGTCGACCCGGACCCGGCCCGCGCCGCGTTCTACGCCGAGGGCTACGCCCACTACCTGCGCCGCATCGAGTCGGCCCGCCCACGCTGGTCCGACCCAGCACCTACGTTCACAGGAGATCGATGAGAACCGTCAAGACGCTGCTCGCCGGCGACCATTTCGTGCGGAACGACCTGCTGGCCGCGGCGCTCACCACGATTCCGGACGTCGCGTTCGAGTTCCGTGAGGTCACGCTGCCCTGGCCGCTGACGCCGTACGGACGGGTTGCCGAGGTGGACGAGGCGAGTGACGCGGAGGACCAGCTGATCGAGGCGCTGGCCGGGGTCGAGCTCGCGGTGACGCAGATGGGGCCGTTCACCGAGCGGGTGCTGGACGCCGCGCACGATCTGCGCTTCCTGGTCGTGTGCCGTGGCGGTCCGGTGAACGTGAACGTGGCCGCGGCGGCCGAGCGGGGGATCGCCGTGGCGTCGACGCCCGGCCGGAACGCGGTCGCCGCCGCCGAGCATGCGGTCGCGTTGATGATGGGTGCCTTGCGCAACCTTCCACGGTTGCAGCGGACACTGGAACAGGGTGAGTGGCGCTCCGATCTCTACGCGTACGACGAGTGCGGGCTGGAGCTCGACGGATCGACCGTAGGCCTGGTCGGGTACGGCGCGATCGGGCAGCGGGTCGCCCGAGTGATGCTCGCGTTCGGCTCCCGCGTCCTGGTCGCCGATCCGTACGTCGAACAAGCGCCCGAGGGCATCGAACTCGTCGAGCTCGGCGAGTTGCTGCGGCAGTCGGACGTGGTCAGTCTGCATGCGCGTCTGACCGATCAGACTCGCGGGATGATCGGTGCGAAGCAGATCGCTGCGATGCCGCGCGGCGCCGTACTGGTGAACACAGCTCGTGGTGGTTTGCTCGACTACGACGCGACGGTGGACGCGTTGGAGTCGGGGCAGCTGGGAGCGGCGGCGTTCGACGTGTTCCCGTCGGAGCCGGTGCCCGCGGGATCGCGGCTACTGACCGCGCCGAACATCGTGATGACCCCGCACCTCGCCGGCGCCACGCGACAGACCGCCCACCGTGCCGGCTCGATCGCGGCGGAGGCCGTCGCCGCCTTCCTGACCGGAAAGGACCCCGCTGGACTGGTCTCCGCGTAGGCGGGGCACAGGGCAGGGATCATGAAGCTAGCGACCTCTACTACTTGGACCGAGCTGCTTCTGCTGCTGATCGCGTTCGTGCTGTCGATGGTGATCGGCATCGAGCGTCAGGTGCGGCAGAAGAGCGCCGGCATGCGTACGCATACGCTGGTCGGCACCGGGGCGGCACTGTTCACCTTGGTGTCCGGGTTCGGCTTCAGCGCCGTCCTCGGGACCGACGTCAATCTCGACCCGTCCCGGATCGCGGCGCAGATCGTGTCCGGTGTCGGCTTCCTCGGCGCCGGCGTGATCTTCATGCGCCGGGACGTCGTCCGCGGGCTGACCACAGCGGCCACGATCTGGATGACCGCCGCGATCGGCATGGCCTGCGGTGCTGGGATGCCGGTCCTCGCGCTTGCGGCCACCGTGCTCCATCTGGTTGCCGTCGGCCCGTTCGCGCGGCTCGGCCGGTTCCTGCCCTCGCCGGACCGCCGCCGCATCGTCACGGTGCGGTACGACGACGGAGCCGGCGTACTGCGGGCGATCCTGGCGACCGCTACGTCGATGGGATTCGAGGCGTCGGTGCTCGGGACCGAGGTACACCGGGACGGAGCACGCCCGCAGGTCCGAGCGGCGATGCGGTTCTCCGGGCGCGCACCGCTGCAGAACCTCGTGCTCGCGCTGGACGACCTCGACGGCGTCACCGGCGTACGGCTGCGCAATGACGATGACGATTGAGCTACGAATGTGATTTCGGTGAGAAAATCACACTCATTCTCTATACCTAACCATCGTTCGGTGATAATTTCACCGGCATGTTCGCTGCTCCGAACCTCGTTGACCTGCGAGAGCTGGCCGTCCGGTTGGCGATCGCGGCGGGCGAGGAACTCCTGGCCCGTCAGCGGAGTCTGTCGATCGACGCGGCCGGTGTCGAGACCAAAAGCTCGGCCAACGACCCGGTCAGCGCGGCCGACCGCGCGTCCGAGAAGCTGATCGTCGACGGTCTGACCGCGGCCCGTCCCGGCGACGGACTCCTCGGTGAAGAAGGTGCTTCGCGCCGCTCGCGCACCGGCCTGACGTGGGTGATCGATCCCCTGGACGGCACGGTCAACTACCTCTACGGCCGCCTCGACTGGAGCGTGTCGATCGCCGTCGAGGACGAGAACGGTGCAGTCGTAGGCGTTGTTCACCAACCGCGCACCGGTACGACGTGGTCCGCCGTACGCGATGCCGGCGCCTTCCGGGACGACCAGCGGCTCGGGCCGTTGCGACGGGCTCCACTGGAGTCGGCTCTGGTGGCTACCGGCTTCTCGTACCTCCCGAATCGCCGGGCCGAGCAGGCAGCGCTTCTGCAAGACTTGCTGCCGGTCGTCCGCGACATCCGCCGCGGCGGATCGGCCGCCCTCGACCTGTGCTCGGTCTCCGACGGTACGGCGGACGCGTACTACGAGCACCTGATCCAGCCCTGGGACGTCGCCGCCGGTGCGCTGATCGCCCGCGAGGCCGGCGCCACCGTCGTCCGCGGACCTGAAACTGCTTTCCCACAAGGCATCCTGGCGTCCACGCCCCCAGTGGCCGCCGCGTTGCTCGAGCTACTGACGAGGAGGTCGGTGTGACGGTAGTTGACCTGCCGGCCCGGACCCATCCGGACGAACGAACGATTGCTGACGGCAATGATCAGCGGAAGCGCCGACGACGCCGCGAGTACGGGCTGTTCGCGTTGCTGGTCGCGCCGAACCTGCTGGTGATCGCGGTCTTCGCGTACTGGCCGATCATCTACAACGCGTTCCTCAGCCTGACCGACTGGAACATGATCGCGGCCCGCCCGAAGTTCGTGGGCCTGGCCAACTACGGCCGGACGCTGACCGACCCCGCGTTCCACAAGACGCTGTGGATCACGGTCGTGTTCACCGGGCTGATCGTGGTCGGCAGCCTCGTGATCGGGCTCGCGCTGGCGTTCCTGTTCAACCTGCCGCTGAAGGGCCGCGGTGCGGTCCGGACGATCGCGTTCGCGCCGCACATCCTGTCCGGTGCCGCGGTCGCGACCATCTGGGCGTTCATCTTCGACCCCGGGTACGGCCTGATGCGGGCGCTGATCGAGCCGTTCGGCGCCGAGCCGCCGGACTGGATGAACAGCTCCGACTGGGCCCTGCCGGGTCTGGTCATCGTCTACCTGTGGAAGAACGTCGGGTTCGCCGCGCTGATCTACCTGGCCGGCCTGCAGAGTCTGCCGAAGGAGCTCGACGAGGCGGCCGCGATCGACGGCGCGTCGACCTGGACGCGGTTCCGGTCGATCAAGCTCCCGTTGCTTGCCCCGATCACTTTCTTCCTGCTGATCACCACGGTGATCGGCACGTTCCAGGCGTTCGACGTGATCGCGGTGATGACCGGTGGCGGCCCTGGTGATGCCACCACCACGCTGAGCTGGTCGATCTACAACGAGGGCTTCCAGGCGTTCAACGCGGGCCGCGCGGCGACGCTGTCGATCATCATGTTCGTCATCCTGCTGGTCGTCACCACGGTGCAGGCCCGGGTGATGGAGAGGCGGGTGCACTACCGATGAAGACACGCGCGATCCAGTACGTCGTACTGATCGGTGTGGCGGCCGTGTTCCTCGGACCGCTGTACTGGTTGCTGTCCACGGCGTTCAAGCAGCCGACCCAGATCTACCAGTGGCCGCCCGCCTGGTGGCCGCACCTGACCTGGGAGAACTTCAGCCTGGCCTGGAAGGCCGCGCCGTTCGACCGGTTCTTCCTGAACTCCACGATCATCACCGTGATCGGGACCGCGTTGAAGGTGGTGAACGCCGTGCTGACGGCGTACGCCTTCGCCTACCTGCGGTTCCCGTTCAAGAAGATCCTGTTCTTCGCGGTGCTCGGCGCGATGATGGTGCCCGGCCACGTGACGCTGCTGCCGAATTACCTGACCGTCGCGACCCTCGGCTGGATCAACACCTACGCCGGCCTGATCATCCCCGGTATCGGGTCCGCCTTCGCGACGTTCCTGATGCGGCAGCACTTCCTCACCCTGCCCACAGAGGTGACGGACGCGGCCGCTGTCGACGGCGCCGGACACCTGCGCACGTTGTGGCGCGTCGTCCTGCCGATGTCGCGGCCGATGCTGATCACCGTCGTGGTGATCACCGCGGTCGAGGAGTGGAACAACTTCGTCTGGCCGCTGATCGTCACCAACACCGCCTCGATGCGGACGCTGCCCGTCGGGCTGCTGATCCTCAAGGACGAGGAAGGCCTCGCGGCCTGGGGAACGATCATGGCCGGCACGCTGCTGGTGCTCGCACCGATGCTGCTGATCTTCCTGATCGCCCAGCGCTACATCGTCGGTGGGATCACGGCCGGAGCTCTGAAGGGATGAGCATGCTCAAGCGCAGGATGTTCCTGGGGCTCGCGGCCGGCGCCACGCTGGCGGGCTGCGGCTACCGTTCGGTGGACGCGATCTACTCGCAGCCGGCCGGGTCCGTTCCGAAGCAGTACGCGAACCGCACGCGGGTCGTGTTCTGGTCGCCGTACGGCGGCGTGAACGGCAAGGCGGTCGACAAGCTCGTTGCCAAGTTCAACGACTCGCAGCAGGACGTGTACGTCGAGGTGCAGTTCCAGGGCAGCTACGACGACGTGGCGCAGAAGGTCGCGGCCGCGCTGGTCGCGAAGCAGGCGCCCGATCTCGCCGTACTGTCCGACGTCACCTGGGAACGGTTCTTCCTGAACGACGCGCTCGAACCGCTGAACGGCTACTTCACCGACGGTTTCGGGCCTGGGGTGTTCCAGGAGAAGCTGTTCGGGGAGTACGTCGTGAAGGGGCAGAGCTGGGCCGTTCCGTTCGCCCGCAGTACGCCGATCATGTACTACAACCGGGACGCGTTCGCGAAGGCCGGGCTGCCGGACCGGGTGCCGCGGACCTGGAGCGAGCTGCGGTCGTGGGTGCCCGAACTCGCGAAGGTGCAGTCCGGCGGGCGGTCGTTGCGGACGATCGCCTTCGCGAAGATCGACGGCGACTGGCAGTTCCAGGGCAACGTGTGGCAGTTCGGCGGCGCGTACTCCAAGGGCCTCGACGTCACCATCGACGAGGCCGGTGCGGTCGCCGCGGGCGACTGGCAGCGGGAGATGGTGCACGACCTCGGGGCGGCGTACATGGCGAGCAGCCCGAGTACGGACTTCGCGAACGGGCTGGTCGGCGTGATCCAGGAGTCGACCGGTGCGATGAAGACCATCGGTTCCAAGGCGAAGTTCAAGGTCGGCGCCGGGTTCATCCCGTCCGAGGTCGCGGCCGGGATCGCCACCGGCGGCGGCGGGATCGGGATGCTGCGGAACATCTCGACCGAGCGGAAACAGGCCGCGGCGACGTTCCTGCAGTTCCTCGCCCTGCCGGAGAACTCGGCGTGGTGGACGACGCAGACCGGCTACCTTCCGGTCGTGAACAAGGCCCGCGAGGACGCCGAGCTGAAGAAGCTGATCGCGGAGCAGCCGAACTACGGCGTCGCGATCGCGCAGCTGGAGAACGCGCGGCAGCAGGATGCGATCCGGCTGTACGGGCGGAACGCGAACGTGCAGATCTACACCGGGCTGCAGCAGATCTACGCCGACAACGCGCAGCCGAAGAAGGTTTTCGCCTCCGTCGCGCGCCGGCTCGACGTGATCGGCGACGAGGTGAAACGTCTCTACGAGGAGAAGGTGCTGTGATCATCACCGGCCACCGGGGCGCACTCGGGACCGAACCGGAGAACACGCTGCGCTCGTTCCGCCGGGCGGTCGCGGACGGCTGCGACGAGATCGAGCTCGACCTCCGTGTCAGCGCGGACGGCGAACTCGTGATCATGCACGACGCCACCGTCGACCGCACCACGTCGGGTTCGGGTGCGGTCGAGGAGCTGACGCTCGCCGAGCTGCGGGCCTTGGATGCCGGTCTTCGGGAGCAGGTCCCGACGTGGGCCGAGACGGTCGCGGCGATCGACGTACGGTTCCAGGCGGAGGTCAAGGCGGAGGCCGCCGTACCGCTGCTCGCCCAGTCGCTGAAGTCGGACCCGGCGTTGGCCGAGCGGACCCTGGTGACGTCGTTCCACCCGGAGATCCTGCTCGCCGTCCGTGAGGCGTTCCCGGACGTGACGACCGGCCACATCTTCGGCCGTACGCCGGACACCGCCGAGGTCATCACCCGTACCCGCGCAGCCGGCGCGAGCTGGTCCCTCTGCGGCATCGCCGGCCTCACCCCAGAAGCCGTCGCCGACCTCCACGCCGCCGGCCTCTCCGTCACCGCCTGGCCCGTCCCCGACGCCGACACCCTCACCAAGGCCACCGCCCTAGCCGTAAACGGCATCACCACCGACAACCCCCACCTGCTCCCACACCCCTAACCCACCCCGCCCAACTTTGGGCACCCACCAACCGTTTTGACGCCGTGAGAATGGTTGGTGGGTGCTCAAGGTGCCTCGGGCGGGTGGGCGGCGTGGTCGCGGTCACACGTTTCAACGTGTGAATATGTTCTTCCGTGGAACATAAATGTGTGATTGGCTCTTCCGCATGGGAATCAGCATCGGTGTGGTCGGAGCCGGCCAGTTCGCCCCTTCGTTCCTGCGGCTGTGGTCCGCGCATCCGGACGTGTCCGATGTGCGACTGACCGACGTCGTCCCGGAGCGGACGGCGGAGATGGCCGCCAAGCAGGGGATCACGGTGACGCATGCGTCGTTCGAGGAGATGCTCGAGTCGGACGTGGACGCGGTCGCGATCTTCACGCAGCGGTGGCTGCACGGCGAGATGGCGATCAAGGCGCTCGAGGCCGGCAAGCACGTGTACTCCACGGTCCCGATGGCGATCGAGGCGGACCAGATCGCGCGCATCATCGAGCTGGTGAAGGAGACCGGCCTCACCTACATGATGGGTGAGACGAGCTACTACTACCCGTCGTCGGTGTACTGCCGGAAGAAGCTGGCGGACGGCGAGTTCGGCCGGGTGTTCTACACCGAGGGCGACTACGTCCACGACATGGACCTCGGGTTCTACGCGGCGTACCAGTACTCCGGCGGCGACGACTGGAAGAAGACCGCGTCGTTCCCGCCGCTGCTCTACCCGACGCACGCCGTCGGCAACGTTCTCTCGGTGACCGGTCAGCACGCCACCCACGTGTCGGCGATCGGCGTCAAGGACGACCGCGGCGACGGCGTCTTCGACAAGGAGATCAGCCAGTTCGACAACGACTTCTCGAACGCGACCGCGCTGTTCAAGCTCGCCGACGGCGGGATCATGCGGACGAACGAGATGCGCCGCGTCGGGTACCCGTCGCACATCCGGGAGTCGCGGCTGCGGGTGTTCGGCACCGAGGGCAGCTTCGAGCAGCTCGCCACCACGACGCTGTGGCAGAACAAGCAAGGCGTCGAGGACGTCAGCCACCTGATGGAGACGAAGCCGAGCGGTTCCGGGGACGACGCCGACCTGGCGAACGTCGACCCGGCGCTGCGGGACGCGTTCCGATCCGGGCTGTCCCCGGTCCACGACCGCTCCCGCCTCCCGGAGGAGTTCGCCGGCCTGCACAACGGTCACGAGGGCTCGCACCACTTCCTCGCCGACGACTTCGTCCGCGCGGTCGCCGACAAGACCCTCCCGCCGATCAACGCCTGGGTCTCCGCCCGCTACACCCTCCCCGGCATCTACGCCCACCAGTCCGCCCTGCAAGGCGGCGTACAACTCGAGATCCCCGACCACGGCGACGCCCCGGAGTGATCTCCTGCCGATAAGATCCGGTATGGATCTGTTCGCCGGGATTTCTGTTCGGGACTACGACGTCGCGGTCGCCTGGTACGAGAAGCTTCTCGGGGCGCCGCCGAGTTTTCTGCCGAACGACATCGAGGCGGTGTGGGAGGTCGGGGAGCACCGGTACCTCTACATCGAGGTCGTTCCGGAGCATGCCGGCCATGCGCAGCACACGTTGTTCGTCGAGGACTTCGACGCCGCGCTCGGTGCGATCGCCGAGCGCGGCCTGGAGCCCGCCGTACGGGAGACATACGAGAACGGCGTACGGCATGCGACCTTCTACGATCCGGACGGCAACGAGGTCTCGTACGGCGGCGCGCCGGTGGAGTGACGTTACGGTACGGCGATGTGGTCCAGCTCGGACCACTGCAGGACTCGCGCGGTGATGCTCGGGTGGTGTTCGAGTTCTGCCCGGAGTAGTCGGTGGACGCCGTCCAGGATGGTGATGCGGTCGTCGGGGCGGTGGACGACGTCGATGGGGTGGCGGAGGTCGGCGGCGAGGGTGCGTTCGTACTGCGCCCGGTAGGTGACCGGATCCGCGGCGACCTGGCGGGGCGTGACCTGGAAGGGCCGGTCGTCGTACGCCCAGAACGGCAGGTCGAGATGGTGAGCCAGGCCGGCAACCCGCAGATCAACCGTCGGCAGGTCGAGGGCGTGCAGCCGTTCGACGTCCCAGTGGAAGTCGAGGATGTACGCCGTGAGCTCCGGCGGCACTGCCAGCGGGAAAGGGCGACGGGTCATTCGTAGAGGCGGCGCAACCGCAGGGTCATCGAGTTCTCGATGTGCCGGGTCATCGCCGACTCGGCCGCGGCCGGATCGCCCGAGGTGATCGCCTCGACCAGCACGCGGTGCTCGGTGAGGACCTCGGGGCCGATGTCGCGGTCGTAGTGCAACCGGAAGATGTGCAGGTGGCAGTGGGTCCGCTCGAAGGCCGATCGAACCTGCTCGCTCCCGGACAGCGACGCGATCAGCGAGTGGAACCGGTTGTCGTGCACGGTCAGCGACTTGTACCCGGCGTAGTCGATCGAGGTCGGCTCGACCGCGTTCGCCAGCTCGGCGCGCAACCGTTCCACGCCTTCGGGGGAGATCAGCTCGGCCGCCCGCCGCGCCGCCCACGGCTCGAGCAGGAGCCGGAACCGGTAGAGATCGTCGAACTCCTCGAGCGAGAGGAGCGGAGTGGCGCGATAACCCTTCAGGGGCTCCTTGACCGCCAGTCCTTCCGACTCCAACCGGGCCAGAGCCTCCCGCACCGGTGTCGACGACACCTGGAACTCCCGCGCGAGCCCGTCGATCGAGATCCGCGCCCCGGGCCGGATGACGTGGTCCATCAGCATCGTCTTGATGGCCTCGTACACGTCGTCGGCGAGCATCTGCCGCCGGAGCAGCCGCCGGTCCACCGGTGCCACTGGCTCGCTCATCTGGTGTCTCCGGAATCTGGTCGCGGGGTTGACCCCACCGTTCGGTTTCGGCAGGGTAACACTGGTAATCATGCATCATGCACGATTCGGGCGAGAGCAAGCTATGGGAAGGCACGAACGATGGTGAGGTTCGAACAGATCGGCGTCCTGCCCGAGCCCGGCGACAACGTCGCGATCGCCTCCCGGCGGCTGGACGCCGGCACGGAGGTTGAGCTCGACGGTACGACGATCACGCTGCCGCACACCGTGCTCGAAGGGCACCGCTTCGTGGTCGTTCCGGTTGCGACCGGCGACGCGCTGACCTCGTGGAACACCGCGTTCGCGCGCGCCTCCCGTGACCTGATCCCAGGCGACTACGTCTGTACGCCGACCAGCCTCGCAGCGGTTACCGCTCGCGGTGTGGACGGCCTGCCCGAGGCGCCGAGTGCGACCAACGAGCCGCTCGACCCGTTCGAGCTGGACGAGTCGGCGCTGCACTTCGGCGCCCAGGTGACGAGCGTCGAGCAGTCCGGCACGTTCCTCGGCTACCCCCGTGAGCAGGGCCCGGCCGGGACGCGAAATCACGTCGTACTGCTGGCGACCAGTTCGCGGAGCAGCGGGTTCGTCACCGAGTTGGCCCGGCGTTTCGACGGTGCGGCCGCGGGCGACGGTGTCGTACCGGTGGCGCACACCGAAGGCGGCGAGGACGAGGTCCCGAACAATCTGCACTTCCTGCTCGCCACGCTCGGCGGCTTCACGCTGAACCCGAACGTCGGCGCCGTCCTGATCGTCGACACCGAGGGTGATGTCGTCTCCGGCGAGGCGATCAAGAACTTCCTGGCCGAGAACGGCTACCCGTCGATCAAGGTGCCGCACGCCTACTTCACCCGCAGCGCAGGCTTCGAGCACGACCTGACGGCCGCCGGCGCGCTGATCGAGCCGTGGCTGCCGGTCGTCGACGCGCAGCAGCGCGAGGAGGTCCCGCTCGCGGACCTCAAGATCGCCTTGCAATGCGGCGGATCCGACGCCTTCTCCGGTATCTCGGCCAACCCGCTCGCCGGTCAGGTCAGCGCGGAGGTCATCCGGCACGGCGGTACGGCGGTGCTCGCGGAGACCGACGAACTGATCGGCGCCGAGCCGTACGTGCTGAAGAACGTCCGCGACCTCGCGACCGCCAAGCGCTTCCTGGCCACGATCAAGTCGTTCAAGGAACGCGTCGGCTGGCACGGGCACACGGCCGAGGGCAACCCGTCCGGCGGCAACGTGTACCGCGGGCTCTACAACATCGTGCTGAAGTCGATCGGCGCCGCGCGCAAACTGCCGCGCGAGGTCCGGCTCGACCACGTGATCGACTACGGCGAGCCGCTGCCCGGCGACGGCTACATTTTCATGGACAGCCCTGGCAACGACCTCGAGTCGGTCGCCGGCCAGATCGGAAGCGGCTGCAACCTGATCTTCTTCACCACCGGCAACGGGTCGATCACCAACTTCCCGTTCGTCCCGACGCTGAAGTTCGTCACCACGAGCGCGCGGTACGAGCGGTTGCACGCCGAGATGGACGTCGACGCCGGCAAGTACCTGACCGGTACGTCGATGGCGGACCTGACCGCGGAGACCTTCGATCTCGTGGTGCGTGTCGCGTCCGGTGAGAAGAGCGCGGGCGAGCGGGCCGGCCACAGCCAGGTGTCGATCTGGCGGAACTGGAAGCAGACCGGCCCGCGCGAGGGCATCTCGATCACCACCGACGGCCGAATGAGCCGAAAGCTCTCCGACCTCCCGGGCGAGGACCGCGACGCCCCGCTCGACGGGCTCCCGCACCGCGGCCTGACCTCCGACGGCCGCACGCTCGCCGAGCTGCTAAAGGTCGACGACCGGTTGGTGCCTGAGGCAGTTGGTCTGATCCTGCCGACCAGCCTCTGCTCCGGCCAGGTGGCCCTGCGGATCGCGGCTCAGGCGGAGTTGGAGAAGTGGGCCGGTGACGCCGTCACGCGGATGGTGGCGCTCCCGCACACCGAGGGTTGTGGCAGCAGCGGCGGCGCGTCCGAGGAGACGTTCGCGCGCATCATGCTCGGCTACCTTCTGCACCCGAACACGCGGATGGCCCTGCTTCTCGAGCACGGCTGCGAGAAGACGCACAACGACTACTTCCGGTCCCGGCTCGTCGAGGCGGGCAAGGATCCGTCCCGGTTCGGCTGGGCGAGCATCCAGGCGGACGGCGGTCTCGAAGCGGTCGGCGGCAGGGTTCGGGACTGGTTCAGCAGCTTCGACCTGTCGGCTCCGGTCGCGCAGTCCGGTGATCTCGGGGCGCTGACGATCGGCCTAGAGGCCCGCGGCCCGTTCTCGGACGAGACCGCCGAGGCGCTCGCGCTGATCGGCCGCGAGATCGTCGGCTCCGGCGGTTCCGTCGTACTGTCGTCACGTGGCGCGTTGCTGGCGCACGACGGATTCCGTACTGCGGCGTTCGGATCGGCGGACCCGGTGGGCCCGACGGTCGCGCACGGGCAGCGGTTCGCGGAGCCGGGGTGGCACGTGATGCGGATGCCGGGGACGGACTGGATGGAGACCGCGACCGGCTTCGGCGCGACGGGTGTCCAGCAGATTCTGGCGCATGTCGCGGGCGGCACCTTGTCCGCGCAGCGGTTCGTTCCGGTGGTCGAGTTCAGCAACGACCCGGAGACGGTCGCGACGTACGGCGACGACCTGGACGCGGTGGCCACCGGTGACGCGTCCGAACAGGCGCGGATCGGGCTGGACATCGTGGCTGCGGTCGCCGGTCGCCGGCTCGTTCCCAAGGCGGTTGCCTCCGGCAACGTCGGTTTCCAGATCACCCGTGGTCTGCTCGGTACGTCAATGTGAAAGGCCTGTCCATGCATTTGGTCCGCTATCTGTCCCCAGTCGACGGCCGCCCGACCCCTGGTGTGCGCACCGGGGACACGGTGGCTTCGCTGCCGGGCGTGAACAGTTTCGCCGAACTGCTCCGGCTCACCCGCGAGGAGCTGCAGGCGGAGGTCGACAAGGCCGGTGAGGCGGTGCCCGTCGAAGGGCTGACGTTCCTCCCGCCGATCGACGGTCGCGGCGAGGTGTGGTGCGCGGGCGTGACGTACGAGCGCTCGCGCGGTGCCCGGATGGAGGAGAGCAGCGAGCAGTCGGTCTACGACAAGGTCTACACCGCCGACCGGCCCGAGCTGTTCCAGAAGGCGCCGGCCTGGCGGGTGGTCGTCGACGGCGAGCCGGTCGGGATCCGGTCCGACTCCGGTCACGACGTACCCGAGCCGGAGCTGGCGGTCGTTGCCAACAGTCACGGTGAGATCGTCGGGTTCACGGTCTGCAACGACATGAGCTCGCGGTCGATCGAAGGCGTCAACCCGCTGTACGTGCCGCAGGCGAAGCTGTTCGCCGGCGGTTGTGCGCTGGCGTCGGGGATCCGGCCGGTCTGGGAGGTCGCGGACCCCAAGAAGCTCGGCATCAACCTGGTGATCCGTCGTGGCGGCGACGAGGTGTTCACCGGTACGACGTCCACCGAGAAGCTGGTCCGCGAGCTCCAGGACCTGATCGACGCACTGTTCCTGCCGAACGACTTCCCCGACGGCGTGATCCTCGCGACCGGCACCGGGATCGTCCCCGAGCTGGACTTCGCACTGGCCGAGGGCGATGTCATCACGATCACCATCGACGAGGTCGGCACCCTCACGAATACCGTGGCCGCAGGCCGGGAACCGTTCGCGTTCCTGGCAACCGACAACCTGGAGGGAATCCGATGACGCAGGACACCACCCCCGCCGAGCTCGAGCATGTCCTGGCAGCGGCGACTGCGGCGGCACCTGCCTTTGGTACGTCGGAGCCGGCCGTCCGGGCCGGGTGGATCCGCGCCGTTGCGGACGCGCTCGACGCGGCCTCCGACGAACTGGTGCCGATCGCGATGCGTGAGAGCTCGCTGCCGCAGGCGCGTCTGACCGGCGAGGTCGCCCGCAGCACCGGCCAGCTGCGGATGTTCGCAGACGCGCTCGAAGAAGGTTCCCTGCTGGAAGTCACCATCGACACCCTGGACCCGCAGGCCAAGCCGGTCCCGCGCCCGGACCTCCGCCGCGTCCTCGTCCCCCTCGGCCCGGTGCTGGTGTTTGCCGCCAGCAACTTCCCGTTCGCGTTCAGCGTCTGCGGTGGAGACACCGCGTCCGCGCTCGCGGCCGGTTGCCCGGTGATCGTCAAGGCGCACCCGGGTCACCCGGAGCTGTCCGCCCGGACCGCCGAGGTGATGATCGAGGCGCTGAAGGCAGCCGGTGCGCCGGACGGGACGTTCGGCCTGATCGCGGGCTTCGACGTCGGCGTCACGGCCCTCAAGGACCCGCGGATCACCGCAGCCGGCTTCACCGGTTCCGTCCCGGCCGGCAAGGCACTGCACCAGATCGCCGTGACGCGCCCGGAGCCGATCCCGTTCTACGGCGAGCTCGGCAGCCTGAACCCGGTCTTCGTCACCCAGGCAGCGATTGATGCCCGCGGCAAGGATATCGCGAGCGGGTACGTCGGTTCGTTCACGCTTGGCGTCGGACAGTTCTGCACCAAGCCCGGCCTGCTCTTCCTCCCGGCCGGCCACGGTCTGCAGGAACAACTGTCCGAGGCGGCCGGTGCCGTCGCCGAGGCGCCGATGCTGAACGACCGCATCAAGCACGGCTTCACCTCGGGCCTCGACCGGCTGGAGAAGGTCGACGGCGTACGCGTCTGGGCCTCCGGCGGCGCGACCCTCCTGCAGACCACGGTGACCGAGCTGCTCGCCCGCCGTGAAGAGATCCTCGAGGAGTGCTTCGGCCCCGTCTCGGTCGTCGTCGAGTACTCCTCGCCCGACGAGCTGCGCGCAGCCATCGAGGCTTTCGACGGCAACCTGACCGCGACGCTGCACGCGGAGGACGCGGACGCCGAGCTCGCGCGCGACCTGCTCCCGCTGCTGACCGCTCGTGCGGGCCGCGTTCTGTGGAACGGCTGGCCGACCGGGGTCGCAGTGTCGTGGGCCCAGCATCACGGCGGGCCGTTCCCGTCGACGGTCGGCTCGATCCACACCAGCGTCGGGGTGACCGCGGCGCGGCGGTTCCAGCGTCCGGTCGTGTACCAGGACGCTCCCGATGCGGTGCTGCCCGACGTACTGAAGGACTCGAACCCGGCCGGGATCACGCGCCGGGTGAACGGAACCGTGACCACAGGTGAGGTGTCGCGATGACTGATGTACCTCCGACCAACGACCCGGCCGAGGGTGACGTCCTGGCCGGTGAAGGGGCTCCGGCGTCGACCGGACGGCGGAGTTTCGACCACTGGTTCGGTGAGCACGGTCGCAACGGCTTCATCCACCGGTCGTGGATGAAGTCGCAGGGCTTCTCCGAGGAGGCGTTCGACGGGCGCCCGGTGATCGGCATCTGCAACACCTGGTCCGAGCTCACCCCGTGCAACGCGCACCTGCGCCGGCTCGCCGACTCGGTGAAGCGCGGCGTCTGGCAGGCCGGCGGGTTCCCGCTGGAGTTCCCGGTCATGTCGCTCGGCGAGACGCTGCTGCGGCCGACCGCGATGCTGTTCCGCAACCTGCTCAGCATGGACGTCGAGGAGTCGTTGCGCGGCAACCCGATCGACGGCGTCGTCCTGCTGACCGGCTGTGACAAGACGACGCCCGGCTCGATCATGGGCGCGGCCAGCGTCGATCTGCCGACCGTCGTCGTCACCGGCGGTCCCATGTTGAACGGTAAATTCCGCGGCTGCGACATCGGCTCCGGTACGGCGGTCTGGCGCTTCACGCAGGACCTCAACGCCGGCCGGATGTCGGCCGAGGACTTCGCGGCGGCCGAGGCCGGCCAGTCGCGCAGCAACGGCCACTGCATGACGATGGGCACGGCGTCCACGATGGCCTGCATGGCCGAGGCGCTCGGCCTGCAGCTGACCGGGTCCGCGGCGATCCCGGCGGTCGACTCCCGCCGGTATGTGATCGCGCAGAAGTCCGGGCAGCGGATCGTCGAGATGGTCAAGGAAGACCTGAAGATCAGCGACATCCTCACCCGCGACGCGTTCGCGAACGCGGTCCGGGCGAACGCGGCGATCGGCGGCTCGACGAACTTCGTCATCCACCTGCTCGCGATCGCCGGCCGGGTCGGCGTCGACGTGACGCTGGACGACATCGACGAGTGGGCGCGCGGCGTCCCGTGGCTGGTCGACCTGCAGCCGTCGGGCAAGTACCTGATGGAGGACTTCTACTACGCCGGCGGCCTGCCCGCGGTGCTGAAGGAGATCCTGCCGCTGCTCAAGACCGACGCGATCACGGTCACCGGCAAGACGATCGGCGAGAACGTCGCCAACGCGGAGCGGATCGAGGCGACGTACCCCGGTGCCGCTCCCGGCAGCGAGACGTACGCCGTGATCCGCCCGGTCGGCGATCCGCTCGGCAGTGGCGCGGGAACCGCCGTACTGAAGGGGAATCTCGCCCCGGACGGTGCGGTCATCAAGCAGTCGGCGGCGTCCGAGCGGTTGTCGCGGCACCGTGGCAAGGCGCTTGTGTTCAGCAGCATCGAGGACTACGACAAGGCGGTCGAGGATCCGGATCTCGACGTCGACGAGGACACTGTGCTGGTCCTGCAGAACGCGGGGCCGCGCGGGTACCCGGGGATGCCCGAGGTCGGCAACATGACGATCCCGCGCAAGCTCGCCGAGATCGGCGTCGACGACATGGTGCGGATCTCGGACGCGCGGATGAGCGGTACGGCGTACGGCACCGTCGTACTGCACGTCACGCCGGAGGCTGCCGTTGGTGGGCCGTTGGCGCTGGTGCGGACGGGGGACTGGATCGAGCTCGACGTACCGGCGCGGCGGCTGCATCTCGACGTACCGGACGAGGAGTTGGAGAAGCGGCGCGCCGACTGGCAGCCGCCCGCGCCGCCGACGGATCGCGGCTGGGCCCGCCTGTACGTCGACCACGTGACCCAGGCGAACCAGGGCTGCGACCTCGACTTCCTAGTAGGCCGCACCGGCTCCGCAGTCGCCCGCCAGAGCCACTGATGAGCTGGGGACCGTTCGAGGCGATCCGAGGGTTGCGGCCGTCGGGGACTCTCCCGCAGGTGACGCCGATCCGGCGGATTCTCTCGGATCTGCCGGTGTCGGCCGACCCGTACGCCGACGCGCGTGCGGCGCTCGAACCGCTCCGGGGACGGATCGTGCCGGACGCCCGGATCGCGGTGACCGCGGGCAGCCGGGGGATTCACGATCTGGTACCGGTGGTGAAGGCGGCCGTGGATTGGCTGCGGGACGTCGGCGCTGCGCCGTTCGTGATCCCCGCGATGGGTTCACACGGTGGCGCGACCGCCGACGGCCAGCGGGAGATGCTCGAAGGCCTCGGCATCACCCCGGAGACCGTTGGCTGTCCCATCGAAGCCACGATGGAGACCGTGGTCGTCGGCGCGCTGCCGGACGGCACCGAGGTCCACCACGACGCGATCGCCGCCAAGGCGGACGGC
The DNA here is from genome assembly GCF_004216905.1 of Kribbella sp. VKM Ac-2569. GTDB lineage: Bacteria > Actinomycetota > Actinomycetes > Propionibacteriales > Kribbellaceae > Kribbella. The sequence goes on along the minus strand of NZ_SGXJ01000006.1, from coordinate 111,824 downwards.
GTACTGCTGGTGAACCGGGTCAAACCGCACACCGACTTCCGGGGCCCGATCGAGAGCGGGATCGCGAAGATCCTCGCGATCGGACTTGGCAACCATCTCGGCGCGGCCTCCCTGCACGCCGGCGGCATCCCGTCGCTCGGCGCCAACATCGAGGCCGCTGCCCGGATGGTGGTTGCACAAGGCAAGATCCTCGGCGGCCTCGCGATCCTCGAGAACGCGCGCGAGCAGACCGCGTCGGTCGAGCTGCTCGCGGCCGACGGGATTGCCGAAGCGGCCGAGAACGCGTTGCTGCAAAGGGCTTCCAGCCTGCTCGGACGGCTGCCGTTCGACGAGCTCGACGTCCTGGTCGTCGACGAACTGGGCAAGGACAAGTCCGGCGCCGGCATGGACACCAACGTGATCGGCCGGTGCTGGGTGCACGGGATCCCCGAGTTCGAGTCGCCGACCATCGCCGCGATCAGCGTGCATTCGCTGTCGCCGGCCTCGCACGGCAACGCCTCCGGGCTCGGCCTCGCCGACGCGATCCCGGCCCGGTTGCTGGAACAGATCGACCTGCGGGCGAGCTACGTGAACGCGCTGACGTCGGGCGCCGGCGGTGCGCGCCGTTCGCGGTTGCCGATGGTGATGGAGGACGACGAGGCCGCCGTACTCGCGGCTGTGACGATGTGCGGACGGCGGGACTGGTCCGAGCTCCGGCTGGCCCGGATCAAGGACACGCTGTCGCCGAACGAGTTGATGGTGACGCCGGCGCTGCTGACCGAGGCGGCCGAACGATTCGACCTGGAGATCACCGGTACGGCGCGGGACCTGACGTCGGCCGGGCGACTCGGACCTTGGAGCGAGACATGAATCTTCGCGAAGCACGTGCCCTGCTTGCCGATCGTGGTTTCCGGCCGGGCGAGACGTCGACCCGTACGTTCCCCGACGGGTCGCCGTACAAGGTCGAGATCCCTTCCTGTGAAGGGCCGCGGGTGATGACTGCGGTGCTGGAGGAGGCCAAGTCTCGCGGCATCACGATCGACCGGGTGTCGCAGGGCAGCGGCGTGATGATGCTGACCGACGGCGAGATCGAGGAGATGCTGTCGCTCGGCGCCTCGTCGGGCGTCGAGGTGTGTCTGTTCCTCGGGCCGCGGGGTTCTTGGGATATCGGCGGTCAGGCGAAGGTGTCGGCCGCGGTCGGTGGTGTTGCGCGGGGCAACGAGCAGGTGGCGGCATCGTTGTGTGACGCGTTCCGCGCGGTCGAGCTCGGCGTACGGAGCTTGCTGGTCGGCGATATCGGCGTACTCGAGATCCTGGGGCAGTTGAAGATCGAGGGTGAGCTGCCTGCGGACTTGGTGCTGAAGACCTCGGTGTTGATGCCGTTGCCCAATGCACCTACTGCTCGGCTGTACGAGCGTCTTGGCGCGACCAGCCTGAACGTATCGACCGACCTGCCGGTGCCGGTGCTCGCGGAGATCCGGTCGGTGACGACGGTCCCGATCGACATGTACATCGAGGTCCCCGACGACCAGGGCGGCCACGTCCGCTTCTACGACGTACCGGAGATCGTCCGGACCGCGGCGCCCGTTTATCTGAAGATGGGGCTGCGGAACGCACCGAACATCTACCCGGTCGGGGCGCATTTGATCGGTACTGCGGAAGCACTCGGACGGGAACGTGTCCGGCGAGCGGAGCTGATCCTGCGGTTGCTCGCGGAGCAAGATGAGGGATGAGCTCGTGGACCGGCTGCGGTCGGTCCTCGGAGATGACGCTGTCGTCGACGATCCCGACGTACTGGACAGTCATCGCAACGATCACGCGAAGTTCTGCACCGCCGGGGTACCGCGGGCGCTCGTGCGTCCGTCGTCGACCGCGGAGGTCGTCGAGGTGGTTCGGGCTGCTGGTGAGCTCGGCGTCCCGATCGTGACGCAGGGCGCGCGTACCGGGCTTTCGGGTGCGGCGAATGCGATCGACGGGTGTTTGCTGCTGTCGACGTCGCGTATGGCGCAGATCCTGGAGATCTCGGCCGAGGACCAGGTTGCGGTGGTCCAGCCGGGCGTGGTGAACGCTCAGTTGTCGCGCGCTGTGCTGGACCAGGACCTGTTCTATCCGCCCGATCCGTCGTCGTGGGAGATGTCGACGGTCGGCGGGAACATCGCGACGAATGCGGGCGGGTTGTGTTGCGTGAAGTACGGCGTGACCGCGGACTTCGTGCGCGGCCTCGAAGTGGTGCTGGCGTCCGGTGAGGTGGTGCGCACCGGGCGGCGGTCGGCGAAGGGCGTCGCCGGGTACGACCTCACGCGGCTGATCGTCGGGTCCGAGGGCACTCTCGGGGTGGTGACCGAGGCGACGCTGGCGTTGCGCCCGGCGCCCGAGGCGGCGTTGACCGCGGCGGCGACGTTCCGTTCCGTCGAGGACGGGATCGCGGCCGCTGCGGCCGTGATGGCCTCGGGTCTGCGTCCGTCGTTGCTCGAGTTCCTGGATCAGCCGACGCTGCGGGCGATCCAGGACTACCGGGACATGGGCCTCCCGGAGGATGTCGGCTCGATGTTGCTTGCCCAGTCCGACCGTGGGTCGCGTGCTGCCGAGGACGTCGGGCGGATCGCGGAGATCTGCACGGCGCACGGCGCGATCGACGTCGCCGAGGCGTCCGACGCGGAAGAGTCCGGCATGCTGCTCGAGGCGCGCCGGCTGGTGAACTCCGCGCTGGAGCCGTTGGGTACGACGCTGATCGACGACGTCGCCGTACCGCGGTCGCAGCTGATCACGCTGCTGCGCGGGATCGCGGAGATCGGCGCGAAGTACGACGTACTGATTTGTTGCCCGGGGCATGTAGGTGACGGGAACATGCACCCGACCGTGGTCTTCGACCCCGCCGACGCGGCGGCTGAGGCGCGGGCGCTGGAGGCGTTCGGCGCGGTGATGCAGCTGGGGCTGCGGCTCGGCGGGACGATCACCGGCGAGCACGGGATCGGGACTCTGAAGGCGCGCTGGCTGGAGACCGAGCTCGGGCCGGTCGGCCTCGAACTGCATCGGCGGATCAAGGCTGCGTTCGATCCCGGGAACTTGTTCAATCCTGGAAAGGTGCTGCTGTGATCGATGCTTCCGCCGTACGCCCGTCGCCGCGGCAGCTCGCATGGCAGCGGCAGGTGCAGACCGCGTTCGTGCACTTCGGGCCGAACACCTTCACGGACCTGGAGTGGGGGACCGGCGTCGACGATCCGGCGGTGTTCGATCCTTCGTCGCTGGACTGTTCGCAGTGGGTTGCTGCGTTGGTGTCCGCGGGGTTCAAGAGCGTGATCCTGACGGCCAAGCACCATGACGGGTTCTGTTTGTGGCCGAGCAAGTACCTGCCGCATACCGTTGCCGCGTCGCCGTATCAGGGCGATGTCGTCGCGGAGCTGTCGGCCGCTTGCCAGGCTGGTGGGCTCGGGTTCGGGGTGTATCTGTCGCCGGCGGACCTCTATCAGGAGAAGGCGCCTGGTGGGTACTACGGCAACGGCAGTCCTGCTGTCGCTTCGCAGATCGGCGAATTCTCGTACGTCGTGGACGACTACAACCGGTTCTATCTTCAGCAGTTGCACGAACTGCTCACGTCGTACGGGCCGATCGCCGAGGTCTGGCTGGACGGGGCGAATCCGACGAGCAGTGCGCAGAGCTATTCGTACGAGGCGTGGTTCGATCTGATCCGGCGGCTCGCGCCCGACGCGACGATCGCGATCGGTGGGCCGGACGTGCGGTGGGTCGGCAACGAGGACGGGTTCGCGCGGGAGACGGAGTGGAGCGTCGTACCGTTCCTGAACGGGCAGATGGTGGCTGATCAGACGGCGCGTTCTGTGGCCGGGCCTGATGAGTTGGCTCAGGCTGACGAGCTGCGGTGGTATCCGGCTGAAGTCGACGTGTCGATCCGGCCCGGGTGGTTCTACCACGCGTCCGAGGACGCGGCGGTGAAGTCGTTGCCGGAGCTCCTGGACATCTATCGCAAGTCGGTCGGGCGGAACGCCGCACTGCTGCTGAACATCCCGCCTGATCGCCGTGGGTTGTTCGCGGATCCGGATGTGGAGGCGCTGGCCGCGTTCGGTGTGGCGGTGCGGCAGTACTACAACACCCCGGTCGCGCTGCCGGGCGAGGTGAACGTGCTTGACCTGCGCGAGGACATCACGGCCGGTCAGCAGGTCGAATCGTTCGCCGTGGACGCTTTGGTTGATGGTGCGTGGACCGAGATCGCCCGCGGTACGACGATCGGCCATCGGCGGCTGCTCACGCTGGACTCACCAATCACGCCGGACGACGTACGGGTGCGCGTCCTGTCCGCCCGCGCCGAGACCGCCGTCTCCCTGGCGGTCCACTTCGACCCGCTGCTGTCCGACCGCTGAGTCCCCCTGCCTGGAGTCGAACCAGGAACCGAGCCTTCGGAGGGCCCGGCGAGATTCCGTCACCAGGGGGGTTCAGGTCAGGCGGACGAGCGCGCCGCCTGCGGTGATGCCGATCGAAGTGCGTACGCCGGCGACGCTCAGGTCGACCACGTACGTCGTACCGGACCAGCGGGTCGCGTACGTGACAGCACCAGAGGCCTTGACCGGTGCGATGAACGACAGGATCGACGCCGTGGTGCCGGACCGCGCGAACATCAGCGTCGGCGCCGACAGCCGGGTGTTGATGTTCGGATACGTCCAGCCCTGGATCGGCTGCGTCTGCGCCTGCTTGAGCAGGATCGCCCCCGGCGGCAGCGCCTGCCGATACGGCACCTGGAACAGGATCGTCCGGGTGTCCTCACCCGGCTTCCTCGCCAGGGCAGTCGTCCGCGAGTAGACCGTCGCCTGCTGGTCCGCCGGCAGGTGCCACAACGTCTGGAACTGCTGGGCGGTCTTGGAGGATGCGCGGTCGAGCGTGACGACCAGGTCCGGATTGTTGAGCACGAGGACGCCGCGGACGCGGCTGATGCCGGTCCCGGGTACGTCGGAGAACTCGAAGAAGTCGGCGTTCGGCTTCAGCTGGGACCGGGTCAGCTTCGTCGCCGGCAGTAGGTCGGCCGACAGCGGCGTCGTCATCGCACTGCTCGCGAACGGGCTCTTCGCCCAGGTCCGCCAGACGTCGTTCTGGTAGCCGGCGTGACCGCCGTCGATCAGGATGTCCCGCCCGCGGGCGGTATAGGTGAGCGACGTGTGGTCACTGTGACCGTGCAGTTGCCGCGCCGGCCCGTACCGGATGCTGTACGACGCTTGGTCCGCGAACTTGCCCCACCCGGATCGGCCGAAGACGTAGCCCGCCGAGAACATGCCGACGCGCTGGGTCGGCGCGATCCCGGTCGCGCCGAGGCTTCCGGCGTACTCGAGAGGTGTTCCGGCGACAGCCGTCGTACGGACGACCTCGGAGTCGCCGAGTTGGTGCAGGTTGCCCAGCGAGTTCGTGGCCAGGGCGAGCCAGTTCGCCAGCAGGGCGCGGCGTGCGGGGATCGTCGTACCGGGGTCGGCGCCACAGGCTCGCAGTACGTCGACGGCACGGCCCCAGAGGGAGTAGTTGAACTGCGCGTAGGCGGTCGACTGCTCGTTGGTCGAACCCTCGCTGTCGATCGAGGTCGTGATGCCGGCGTTCAGGCGCTGCTGTGCGAGCGTCATGTAGTCGGAGCGGTCGAGCGTGCAGCCGACGCCGAACAGCGCGACGCTCTCGTCGGTGCCGTGGTTCCAGGCGCCGCTCCAGTTGTTGACCAGGAACCTGGCGTGGTCGAGCAGCGCCGTGTCGAGCCAGCCGTACTGTGGCGGGAGCGTGGTCATGTGCAAACCGGCGAGGACCGCCTGCCGGGTGCAGATGATCACGTTCGTGCGGTGCATCGTCGACTCCCAGGCGCCGATGTCTGCCTTCCAGGAGTACGGGTTGTCGCGGACCCAGTCCTTGACGATCGTCGTCACGTGGTCGATCGCGGCGGCGTCACCCTGTCCTGCGGCGGTGATTCCTTGGCCGAGCCAACGAAGCGAGTGGAACCACATGTACCAGCTGGGGTTCTTGTACGGGTTGAGTTTCCAGTTGATGTTGCCGGCGCCGTCACCAACCTTGTAAGGCTTGAATCCGCCCCACGAGTAGGTGTCCTGCAGGACGTACGACAGCGGTGTCGCGTCGTCGACGGTGCTGAAGCCGGGGCAGGTGTACGTACCGCCTGCCCCGGCAGTTGCCGCTTGGGCGCTCTTCGCCGACACGCCGGTCGCCGGGATCACGTTCGTTGCCCCCGGCACGAATTGCGCTGCCTCCGGCTCCGGTAGATCCGCGGCGATCGCGATCCCGGGCTCGGGCCCGGCCGCTGCGGCTCCGCCGGCGCCTGCCAGCCCCGCGGCGACCAGCCCGAACACCGACAACCATCTGATCATGCGTTTTCCCCACCCGCTCGCCCGCGGCCCCCCAGCCGGCGGTGACAACCTGTACACCCGCCACGATGGTCAGAGGGCGGAGAAAGTTGCGGTGGGCTTCTTTTTGCTGGGGGGCGTGACCGAGTGACTACTCCTCGACGGCGACGACGCGGGTCCAGTCGGAGCAGTCGGCTTCGCACCACACGTGATCGCCGGCGTGGGCGATCCGGTCTCGCTGCACATGCCCGCAGGCAAGCCGTACCCGGCGCAGCGCATGACCCTGCTTCACTGGAGCACCGGTCCTGCCGCCAGGCACTCTCTTCCTGTTCCTGAGGTCGGCCATGGCCGGTCCTCCTCTCTTGTCATATCTGTTGGTCTTGCGTGCAGAAGGCAGGATTCGAACCTGCTCAGCGCGTGGCAACGGGTTTACAGCCCGCCCCGCCTCTCCAACGACGGCGCTTCTGCTCATCGCCTGGGGAGGTAGCGACCGACCCTTTCCGAGTAGCGCTCGTACTCGTCCCCGAAACTCTCTTGCAGCCGGTGTTCCTCCCGGACAACATCCCGGTGGATCCACAGGCCAGCGGCAGGCAGGGTCGCCAACGTCCACCCCGACCCGGTCGCCAGTCCGATGCCCAGGTACGCCAGCGCCCATCCGACGTACATCGGATTTCGGCTCAGTGCATACGGCCCGCTGGTGACGAGCCTTTCGGGGCTGGAGAGGTCAGTGGTTCGTGCTGCTCGCACCGCGGTCGCGATGACCAGGCTTCCGGCGGCGATGAGCGACCATCCGGCGGGGTGTTTTCCGACTCGCCACGGGCGTACCTGCTCGAGCGCGAGGCCGGCCGCGATCCCGGCCAGACTGGCTTCGGGGATCGGGATGTTCGTCAGCTGGCGGTTCGTGTGACTTCCTCGAGGAATGCGGCGGGTCGCTCGATGTGCGGGACGTGCCCGGCGTCGCCGATCACCTTGAGCGGCCAGCCGAGCCTGGTGCGTGCCTCCTCGGCGAGGCGCAGCGGTACGAATCGGTCCTTCGCACCCCAGAGCAGCGTCGTGGGGACATCGATCTGGTCGTGGACCTGTTTGGTGCAGGTGGTGACCAGGTAGCGCATCGTCCGCTTGACGTGCGGTACGCGGGCGCGGCTCCGCGTATAGGTGCTGAAGGCGTGCATCCAGTCCGGGTTGCGGCGTCGTACGGAATCGAGATCGTGGAACGCCCACCGTTCGAAGCGCTCCATGTTCGCCTCGGACGGACGCAGCGCGAACCGGACAGCGATCACTTGCAGCCCGATCGGCAACCGGTACGGCCCGACCCCAGGTACGCCGTAGAGCACCAACCGCTGCAGTTGCTCGCCGTGAGTCGCCGCGAACCGTGCGGCCAAGGTCCCGACGAGCGAGTGCGCGATCAAGGTCGGCGGCTGATCGCAGGTCAGTTCGAGCAGCGCGCTCAGCCAGCTGTCGAACGTCGCCTGGTCCAACCGAGCGACCGGATCGGACTGGCCCAGCCCTGGCACATCAGGTACGACGAGCTGGTGCTGCTCCGCGAGCCGTGGAATCACCGGCGCCCAATACGCTCCGCCACACTCGATACCGCCGTGCAGGAGAACGAGCGGCGGTCCGTCCCCGCCCTCGAGAACGACTGTCGACACGTCGTTGACGTCGATCCGCCGTTCGTCGACCGGCAGGCCTTGGAGCAGCCGCTCACGCTCGATCATGAGATCAACGTAGGACTCGTTGACGTACATCCGCTTCGGAAGAACTACCCAAACCACTGTGCGCGGAACTGCGAACAACCACGTACCAGCTGGCAGGGCGGCCGGTCTTTCCCGGCCGCCCAGCGGTGAGAGCGAGATTCGAACTCGCGAGCCGACATGTCAGCCGACCGACGGTTTAGCAAACCGCTGCCCCTACCAACAGGCGGACCTCACCACAGGTTCCTGCCGCGTTCCCTGACCACGGCAGAAACCTGTTCAGCCCTTGACGCAGATGACCTGCTTGAGGTGGGCCACTACCTCGACCAGGTCGGACTGGGCGGCGATGACCGAGTCGATGTCCTTGTACGCTGCCGGAATCTCGTCGATGACGCCGGCGTCCTTGCGGGACTCGACGCCGGTCGTCTGAGCGACCAGGTCGTCGACGGTGAACCGGCGCTTCGCCTCGTTGCGGCTCATCCGCCGGCCTGCCCCGTGTGAGGCCGAGTAGAACGAGCGCTCCGAGCCGAGCCCACGGACGACGTACGAACCCGTGCCCATCGACCCCGGGATCAGCCCGAGGTCCCCGCGCCCCGCCCGGATCGCACCCTTGCGGGTGACGAGCAGGTCGAGCCCGTCGATGTGCTCCTCGGCCACGTAGTTGTGGTGGCACGAGATCGGCTGCTCGAACCGTACGTCGACCTCGAACGACTCCCGCACCGCCTGCATCACCAGCGCGAGCATGACGGCCCGGTTCCGGGCGGCGTACTCCTGGGCCCACGTGAGGTCGCGACGGTACGCGTCCATCTCCGGCGTACCGGACAGGAACACCGCCAGATCACGGTCCGGGAGGTCCGCGTTGTGCGGCAGGTCCCGGGCGATCCGCATGTGCCGCTCCGCGAGCTCCTTGCCGATGTTCCGGCTACCGGAGTGCAGCATCAGCCACACGCGGTCCTCGTCGTCGAGGCAGACCTCTATGAAGTGGTTGCCGGAGCCTAGCGAACCCATCTGCTGCTTGGCCTTGCGTTCCCGGTCCTGCACCCCGTCGTGCAGACTCGTGAACTCGCCCCACAGCTTGTCCCACGGACGTGGGTCCAGCCCAAGCCGTCGTACGCCGATCTGGTTCTCGTGAGCCCGGAAGCCCACAGGTACGGCGGCCTCGATCCGCGAACGGATCGCCGACAGGTCGTCCGGAAGGTCAGAAGCCGTCAGCGAGGTCAGGACACCTTCCATCCCACACCCGATGTCGACCCCGACCGCGGCCGGCGACACGGCTTGGTTCATCGCGATCACCGACCCGACGGTCGCACCCTTACCGAGGTGCACGTCCGGCATCACCCGGACCCCGTGTACCCACGGCAGCGCCGCAATGTTCCGCAGCTGCTGCAGCGCCTTCGCATCCACGTCGTACTCCTGCGCCCACATGAGCGTGGAGCTCTTGGCCCCACTCAACTCAACAGGAAGCTCCACGTTCATCTCCCCACTCTCCTTCTGAATCGTCCGTTCCTGCCTTGTTTTCAAGGGATCTGAAACACAGAAACTGTCGGTGGCGATCGGTAGTACTTGACCATGAGTTCTCGCCTCCCCGCTCCAGAGTCTCGAACCTGCCGTCTGTGCGGCGATGTCTTCGTGACAAATTGGTCACGTTGGATGTGCTGGCCATGCCGCGAGTCGTCCCTGGGGCACGCGTCATGTCCCGACTGTGGCGGCCGCAGATCCCGTACCGCCGCGCGGTGCCGCACCTGTGCCAACGGCGGCCCGCAACCACCGGTGCGGGAGATGTCCCCGTCGGCGCTGGCCTGGCTTGCAGGCCTGGTTGAGGGCGAGGGGACCTTCACCAACTCGACCTCCTCGTCGGTTCTGCGAGTGGTCATGACCGATCTGGACGTACTCGAGAGGATCGAGCGGATCACCGGCGTCGGGTACATCCGGTCCATCGCCAGCAGGAAGCCGCACCACAAGCAGGCCTATGGGTGGCAGGTGAAACGACGAGAGCATCTCGAGCCACTCGCCAAACTGCTGTGGCCGCTGATGGGGTCGCGTCGCCGGGACCAGATGGCGTCCTGCAAGACACTCCGGCAGGTCTCATGGCCGGAGATCTCCGTACCTCCCATCGAGCTGTCTGGTCCCGCTGCGGCGTGGGTTGCGGGCATTCTGGAGGGTGAAGGCTGCTTCAGCTTGACGAGGCGTCATGGTGGACGGATTGATCAGAGCTCGACGGATGCTTACATCGTCGAGCGAGTGCACGACCTGACCGGTGGCGACCTATACCACCAGGCCGCGCGCAAGGAGCACTGGAAGCCGGCGACACTCTTGGCGATCCGTGGCCGCGGCAACCTTCGACGCGTACTACCAGAGATCCTTCCCTGGCTGCTGCAGCGCCGAGGGGCGCGAGCGTGGCCCATCTACGAGTGGTCCAAGAGCTCCCGCTGGCTCGCTGACGCTGGAGATCCCGCGATCCCCGGTTCAGGTCATTGAGTACGGCGTACGGCTGCCAGGGCAGGGGTCGAACCTGCGGGGCCTCGGGTCAGAACCGAGGGTGGGTCACCGGCGCCCACCTGGCATCGCGCTCGTCGGCGGCACCGGTGGGTGTCGCGTCAGAGCGCTATCTCGGCACGGGAAGGGACCCACGGCTGCCAGAGCAGCGGCATGCCGGCCTCTTCCGGTGTTCGCGAGCCTTTCCTCTCGTTGCACCCCGCGTGCGCGGCGACGGCGTTCAGCCACTCACCTCGACCGCCGCGTGATCGTGGGATCACATGGTCCATCGTGGTGGCGCCGAGCTGGCCGCAGTACGCGCAGGTGTACTTGTCGCGCTTCAGTACGCCGGCCCGCGTGTACTGCAGCCGGCCGGAGGCGTAGCGCCACTTCATCACGACGTACCGGACGAGACGCAGGACGCGGGGGAGGGGGAACGGTCCGATGCTGGCGCCGTCGTGCGCTTCCTCGACGACGGCGACCTCCCGGACGAGCATCCGGATGGCGTGCGGGATCGACACGACGTGCAGCTGCTCGTACGAGGCGTTCAGAACGATCACACCGCTCATCTGGTTCCTCCTCCCTTCCAGTGTGCCCGACCCGCGGTCAGCAGGTCGGCGATCTCGGTGTCGGTCAGTCGGTGCGGCCCCAGGGATTCGAACCCTGAACCTCCTGGTTCTAAGCCAGGTGCCTCTCCCAGTTGGGCCAGAGCCGCGGGCGTACGACGTACGCTGCGTGAGCACGTCGTACTCGAGGGTGTCCGGCGGGGCTCGAACCCGCTTTCTCCGGGGTCACGTCCCGGCGCATCGCCCGCTTCTGCTTCGGACACAGCACGCCCGGCAGGATTCGAACCTGCACCCTCCTGCTTCGTAGGCAGGCGCTCTGTCCGGTTGAGCCACGGGCGTCCGGTGCCCTGCGCCGGATGTACTGCGGATTTCCGTCGCAGGGCACGCTTGTGGCGCCCGCTCGGCCGGTAGCTGAGCATCCTGCGGGCGCCTGGTCCAGTTGGAGGGACTCGAACCCCCGATCCCCTCAACCCAAATGAGGTGGCCTGGCCGCTGGCCTACAACTGGTCCTCTCCCGGCTCCGCGAAGGGCCGGGAGAAATGCGATGAATGTCCAGTTGTCATTGTTCGTGCCGATATCCGTGAATACCGGAAAGCACCGATGGAGGGAATCGAACCCTCATGACGCGGGTTTGGAGTCCGGTCCGCAACCATTGCACATCGGCGATGGCCCGTGGTTCGGGCAAAAGAAAAGAGCCGCCTGCTGCCGGTGCCCGGCTCAGACGGCTTCTGGAGGTCTCCCCAGTAGGAGATCACCCAGATGAACCGCCCATGCTCGGGCTGAGCTGGTGGTAGAAGGCCTCGTCGCCCACGGATCGCAGGCACGCCGACAAAGCCATGCGGCCGGGCCGCCAGGCTTCGTTCAGGATGTCCGTTCCGTACACGATCTTCTCCTCAAGGTCTTTGGTCTTGCGGGAAATAGTCTGACCCAACACCGACAACTAAGTCAACGCATTTCCCAAAACAATCATTCCCCCGCTATTCCAACGCCCCTCCGACGTACGCCGCCCCATACTGGTTCCGGCACGCCGGCCCACCCCGGGTTCCGGCGTACGGCGCGATCGCCCGCCCGTCCTCCCGGGGTGACCGCGACCACACCCCGCACCCCGCCGTACCCCTCCCCAAGGATCCGATTCGGAATCCTCCCCCTCCTCCCGCTACACTCTTGCCTCGGCACCCGCCGCCTTAGCTCAGTCGGCAGAGCGTCTCACTCGTAATGAGAAGGTCGTCGGTTCGATTCCGACAGGCGGCTCCACACGAACCCCCAGGTCAGAGGGCACTCTCCTCGGCTGGGGGTTCTGTCGTTCCAGCCTCAAGCGCCCGCCGTGCCCCCGAGGTCCCCCCGATCTTCCGGGCGCCCCCTGAAGGACCCGGCGAGCGCACGGATCTGCCGATGAGCAGATGCCTCGTAGCGTCATGTGTTGCGCGGCTTGGTGGATCGCGGTCAGCCGAGTCCGTCAGGATGCACACATGGAGATCACCGAGGCTCGTCTTCCGGTTGACGTCGACGAGATCGTCGAATTCGTGGTGAAGCGAACCCCGAAACAGGACCGGGCGATCCTCCGCTCGGATCTGGACCAGGGCACCGCACGAAGCCTCCGTGTGATGGTGGCCCGTGAACCCGACCGTGCGCTGGCAGGCGTGGCTGTCGCGAAGACCGCTGCCACCCTGCCGGCGGGTGCGCTCTTCGTCATGGTGAGCACCCGGGCCGACCGCGGCGGGCGAGGTCTCGGCGCGCGCTTGTTCGCGGCCGCGCGGGCGGAGCCGGGCGACGACGTGACTCGTCTGGTGGGGTGCGTTCTCGACGGAGACCAGGTCTCCATGGACGTGGCGCTGCATTGGGGATTCGAGCGCCAACAGACGTCGATCACCAGCGCGTGTGTCCTCGACGACGCGGTGTCCGTCGCGCCGCCCGGTGGTGTGACCGTCGAGGTGTGCGACGACCTGGTCTTCGACGACGAGGAGGCCGTTGAGGCCATGCTTCTCGCCAGCCAGACGAACCCCGAGGCCGATCTCGGGCTGGTCCTCACGTTGTCTGGCCTGCGTGGGACCGCGGCGCCCGGACAACGGCCCCTGGCGGTGCTCACCCGGGTCGAGGGGCGACCTGGCGCGATCTCCTTTGCCCTGGCCGACGGCGACCAGATGCACCTGATGTACACCGGAGTCGATCCGAGCCAGCGGGGTCGAGCCCTGGCCCGCTGGACCAAGGCGTTCCTGCATACCCACGCGCACGGCCTGGGCATCCGGATGGCACTCACCGAGAACGAGGAGAGCAACGCGGGCATCCGTCACGTCAATGACCAACTCGGCTACACCCCGCACAGTGCGTGGCATTGGATGATGCGGCCGCTAGGTTGACCTCGCCGGGGGCCTCTCGAGAACTCGCCGGGGCTGCATCCGTTCGCTCCACGAATCGTCCGCACATGCCGCGGATCGTGCTTATGCCGATCACATGCGGGTCCGGCTCGATATCCTCCGTGCGTGTCCCGATACGTGATCGTCCTCGGCAGCAACGCCGACCTGTTCGGCGACGTGCGACGGACCCTCTTGGCTGACAGTCGGTTCATCGACGCCGGCGACACCATCCACTGTGACGGCGCAGCCGCACCACTGACGAACATCTATGCCGTCGACGTGAACCCCGCCGAATGGGAGGACTGGGACTCGACAGGTGGAATGCCTGACCCGCGAACCATGTCGACCTTGGTGCTTGAGTGTCGCTCCGCCGCTTGGGTGGCAGAGGTGGGGGAGATCCTGGCCCGAGGTATTGATGCGCCCATCTGGTTCGTCGATTCTGCCGACACCGTCTGGCCTGCGGATCAGATCGACGCAGAACGGGTCGCGCTCGGCTGAACGCACGGACATGCCGCAATCCGTGCTTTCGACAGTCGCAGATCACCTGGCGGACAAGTGTCGCCCATCACCTTACGGAGGACAGTCGAGCTCGCCGCCGACTCTTGACATGCGCCGCGCTGGCCTGGGTTTGGCAGCTATGAGGGGGACGGGGCAGGTGTGGAGACGCTGACGGACGAAAGTCCTTGGCCACGCTCGGGGCAGCGCAACTATCGTCGGCCAAGTGATCATTCGCCCCGTTCGTGAGAGCGACATTGAGAGCCTTCACCAAAACCGTCTGTGCGGGCTCACCATCGACGAGACCCCCACACTGGTCCTGTCGGCGATCGACGAGGAACACGGGCGCGAATTCCGCTTTCTCGTCGCGACCGAAAAGGACGGCGGCGTGGTGGGGATGACCACGGTAAAGCGCCTGGAGCATCGGTTGTGCAGGCATCGGGCCGAGCTGGGCGGCCTTGTCATTCTTCCCGTCGCTCGTGGGACAGGTCTCGCTCGAAGGATTGTGGACGCTGCGGGCAGTCACGCCAGTAACTGGGGTTGCTCGATCCTTGAGGTCAGCTGTCGCGGCGGCACTCATGCCGAGAAGGCCTACATCGGACTCGGATTCCAGGTGTGGGGTCAGTTGCCCGGCGGCTACCACGATCACGATGGTCTCGTCTTCGATGAGGTCCGATTGTGGATGCCGCTTCCAACGAAGACACCGTGACTGGTCCTTTGAGTTCGCAATGACGACCAGGGCGTGCATCGTGCCCTAACCGGTGGTCAGTGGCGGTCACTCAGGGGGTGCTGTAGGCATCGGTTTCAGGCGCCGAGATTACCGCTACGCGGGCGGGCGGCCGCACTTCCAAACTGGCTACGCCGAGGGGGAGCGGTGCCCCCGAGATGCCCCCGGACTGCCCTAAACAGCCGTCAACGACCCCTGGCCACTAGGCACGATCACAGCCCCAGGCCGGGAGTCGTCGCATGGTTGGTGCTTACGGCAACGGACTCGTAATAAGGTCGTCGGTTCGATTCCGACAGGCGGCTCCACTAGAAGTACGCGCTGACCTGCGCAAACCCGGTTCGACGCGGGACCGGGCAGCCGGCCCGGTTGCAGTTCGAGTTGCAGTTCGGTCACTCTCACCGTGTACCGCCCCAGAGCGCGCGGCCCATCTGCTGGGCTGCGTCAACCGCCATCGGTGACGCAACGTGTGTGTACCGCTGCGTCAGTCGGATGTCCGAGTGGCCGAGGATCTCCTGCACGATCCGGACGTGTACGCCGAGCTCAATCAGCACCGCTCAAACCCGAGACTTGACCGACTGGAACACGTTGCCCGCGGGATAGTGGATGCCTAAGCCACACTCACCGGAGGGGAACACACATGACGCGACTTCTCGCACTTGGCGCGTTAACGGCCGCCGCGGTCGCGTTGCCCGCGTTGCCAGCCGTCGCCGACGCCCCGCCCGGACATGGTCTGGAGACGTTCACCGTCGCCTGCGCAGAGGGCGCGATCACCGTCGTCGGCACGCCCGGCGACTCGGCGAGCCGGTGGATCGACGACCAGCACATGGTCTTGCTATTAATCACCTTTACGCCTACCGGGGGCGTAGAAATCGTCGCCAAGACATTTGGCAAGAAGACTGGCCTTGCCTCGAACGCGGTCAGCTGCACGGTGACGGACCCGGACGGCACCGCCACCGTGGTACGGGCGCCCGTGCCGCCGGTGCGATAGCACGTCCGGCGGCCCACCGCTCCAGACCGTGGCCCGAGCCACAGCGAGCAACGGGGAAAGAGGAGTCGGCAGGCCACCGGACCGTCCACGATGCAGTTGCAGTACCGGTCGTCGATTCGATTCCGACAGGCGGCTCCACACGAACCCCCAGGTCAGAGGGCACTCTCTGAGGCTGGGGGTTCGTCGTTCCCAGCCCCGATCGCTGTGACGGGCGTCGTCAGGCTCGGTAGGTCGCGAGGGTGTTGATCAGGGCTTGGTCTATCGGTGCGGCGTGGGCGCCGAGTTTGTTGGTGATCTTGGTGCTGTCGACGATGAAGGGTTCGTCGAACTGGTACTGCATCTCGGTGAGTTCCCGGACTGTTGGATTGAACAGGCCGAGAGCGCGGAGCATCAGCGGTGGCATGGAGCGAAGCTTCGTGCGGGGTTGTCCGGCGTGCTGGTAGGCGAGGTCGACCAACTGTCGGGTGCTGCGGGTGTCAGGGTCGTTCGGGATGTGCCACACCTGACCGGGGGCGTCGGGGTGTTCGCCGAGTACG
Source organism: Kribbella sp. VKM Ac-2569 (assembly GCF_004216905.1). Taxonomy (GTDB): domain Bacteria; phylum Actinomycetota; class Actinomycetes; order Propionibacteriales; family Kribbellaceae; genus Kribbella. The sequence continues at coordinate 95,675 of NZ_SGXJ01000006.1, read as the reverse complement.
GCGAGCGCTTCGCCGATGTCGGGGATGTAGGTGTACGTGTGCGGCTGGTCGGGGTCGCCGAGGACCGTGGCGGTCTTGCCGGCCAGGGCGGCAGGGAAGACGCGGTCACCGAGATTGGATTGCGCTCCGCCGCGGGGTCCGAAGTAGTCGGATGCGCGGCCGATAGCGACCTCGACGCGGCCGGCTGTGTGGGCGGCGAGGAGTTCGTGTGCCATGCGTCCCCGGAGTTGGCCTTTCTTGGTGTGTGCGTCGTACGCGCGATCTTCGGTGAGGATGCGACCGTCGGGACGCCCGTACATGTAGACGTTCTCCATGCTGACCATCCGCGCGCCGGAGGCTTGGGCTGCGGCGAGCACACCGGCCTGCAGGGCAGGGAATTGCGCGGTCCACTCGGGGTACGGCGGGTTGAGGGTCTGATAGACGACACGCGCACCCTTGGCGACGGCTGTGGTGAAGTCGGGGTCGCGGGCGTCACCGCCGACGACTTCGACCTCGTCGGGTACGCGTGCGTGTCCGGAACGGTTGACGAGCCGGGCGGTCTCGCCGCGTTGCCGTAGCGCGTCGAGCAGTGCGAGGCCGATCGCGCCGGCGCCGAAGATGACGTGCTGGGGTGTGCTCATGCCTTGGTCTCGATCCGTGGCTGTGTCGGAGTCGGGCCGGCCTCGGCGCGATACGGCAGCAGGTAGTGGAGCAGTACGCCGGACAGCGCGGAGAAGGTGACTGCTCCGTAAGCGCCGTAGATCGTGAACTGGTCTTCGACGCTGATGCCGCCGAGGGTGGTGACGGTCCAGCCCAGCGCCCACAGGAGCGGCAGGGCGGCGGCCCATGCCCACCGCCGGTGGATCTGAGCCGGTAGAGCGAATGTCTGCGCCGCGCCCAGGACGATGCCGGCGAGGAAGCCCATGAGAGCGAGGTCGCCGAGCGATGTGCCGTAGTCGACCACGACCGCGCCGAGGAGGAGCCCGAGGCCCATGCCGATCGCGGTGGCCGGTATCCACCGGCGTGGGTCGAGCCGTCGGCGGCTGACCAGTACCTGTCCGGTGCCGAGTACGGCGCCGGTGACCACGCCACCGAGCAACGCGGCGACGGCGTCGTTGACGCGGCCCGCTGCCAGGTCGCCGGCGATACCTGCGATGGGGAAGGCGAGGAAGCCTGCGGTCCAGAGCAGCCAGGTACGTAGGAAGCTTGGTTGTGGTGTAGAGATTCCGTTCATCGTGCTCAACTCCTGAGCTCGGCAATAGCCGGCTGGATTGTGATGCGTATGGCGCGGTAACACCGAGCAGGATCAGCCACAGGTAGCTGCCGAAGAGGCTGCCCCGGACAGGGAATCCGGACACGGCCGTGGCGAAGATGTCGCCCTGGTTGAAGAAGTACAGAGCACTCGCGACCAGACCGAGCCAAAGAGGCTGTGGCGACCTGACGGTCACTCAGCGCAAGATCTGACCGCGCTGACCTCAGCATGGGCCCCACCATCAACTCTGTCCGTGACCAGCACGCGTCAACCCACCGCCCAGCCCTCCCTCGGACGGCTGACCTCAACGTTGACAGGGATGGTTCTCCCGAGGATGGTGAGCAACACGGGGCGTATGTGGGTGGGGGTGTCGGGCGTGTTCGTCGTTGACGGACACGGACGCCGGGGTCTTGTGCTGCCTGCAAGGGAGCTCAGAAGGTCAGCTTTGCCGTCTGGCTCATCGCCAAGGGCTTCAAGCCGTCAACGGTCACAGCGACGAGATCTCCTGAGGTCGAAGGACACACCCCGGTACCTCTGGGGTGAGAAGCAGACGACCCCGCTTCATCCGTTGTGCAAGCCCTTTGGAGAAATGGTTCTGATGACAACATCTGTTGTGTACCCGGTGCATGTGAACGCCGCGCCGGATCCGAAATCGTCCAGGTGGCTCTGGCTGGTCAAGTGGATCCTTGTGATCCCGCACTACGTCGTCCTGCTGTTCCTGTGGATCGGCTTCATGGTCAGCTCGGTCGTGGCGTTCTTCGCGATCCTGTTCACCGGCCGCTATCCACGCGCCATCTTCAACTACAACGTCGGCGTGATGCGGTGGTCGTGGCGCGTGAACTACTACGCCTATGGAGCACTCGGCACCGACCAGTACCCGCCGTTCACGCTGGCCGAGGTCGAGGACTATCCCGCGCACCTGTCGGTCGACTACCCCGAACACCTGTCCCGAGGCCTCGTTCTGGTGAAGTGGTGGCTGCTCGCGATACCGCACTACATCATCGTCGGCATCTTCGTCGGCGGTGGAATGTGGGCTGCGAACCGGTCCGACAACTGGCAATGGAACATCGGCGGCAGCGGTGGCCTCGTCGGAATCCTGGTGATCATCGCCGCCGTCATCCTGGCCTTCACCGGCGCCTACCCTCGATCCCTGTACGACGTGATCCTGGGAATGAACCGCTGGGCTCTCCGGGTCGCGGGCTACGCGGCCCTGATGACCGATGTGTACCCGCCGTTCCGCCTCGACCAAGGCGGCAGCGATCCCATCCTCGCCGTACCGCCTCCATCACGCGACCCAAGCTCCGAGCACATGCTCAGGGCGTCGGACGCTGACGCGGCTCCGGGCGGCACACCCTGAGCCACCTGCGCTAAGCGTGCGGTGTCGTTTCCCGGACACTCATCCGTTCTCCGGGGCGGCTGAAGATACTGAGGATCTCCGCGGGTTCGTGGCCGGTGCTGCCGAACCAGTGCGGCTGTTGGGTGCTGAACTCGGCGACCTCGCCGGGTCCGAGCACCCAGTCGTCGTCGCCGACGACGAGGCGCATGTGGCCGGACAGCACGTAGATCCACTCGTGGCCGTCGTGGGCCCTGAGCTCGGGGGTGCCTTTGCTGCTCGGAATGACGATCTTCCACGCCTGCGTGCCCTCTGCCTGTTGCGTCAGCGGGATCACTGTCCGGCCCTTGACGCGACCCGGCTTGAGGCGGATGCGCGGATCGCCCTGCACCGGCGCGGCGACGAGGTCGTCGAGCGGCACTCTGTACACCTGCGACAACGCCAGCAGCAGTTCCAGGGTCGGCCGCCGCTGTCCGGTCTCGAGCCGCGACATCGTGCTCTTCGAGATCCCCGTCGCTGTCGAAACCTCGGCCAGGGTCATCCTGCGCTGCGCGCGCAGTCGCTTGAGCCGTCCCCCGACCCTCTCGAGCACCGCGGCGATCTCCGCCGCTGAGGTGTCCTCCACAAGCTCATCTGACGCCCATTTCCCACAAACAGCAACCTTCGTAGCCGAACCTCCGACTCAGCGCCAGCCTTGGACCATGACCACACCATCGCTCGGTTCGAAGCCCATTCCGACGTCGCAGTCCGCCACACCTGGACCGCCGTCCAAGCACCAGTTGGCCCTGATGATCTGGCTGGCCGTGTTCCCGACCCTTACCGCTCTCAACCTCGTTCTCGGCGACTGGCTCGGCACGCTGACGCCGGTCGTGCGGACGTTCGTCCTGGCGACCATCGCCGTACCGATCGTGATCTACGGGCTGATGCCGCAGTTGCACCGGCTGCGCCGGCGCCTGCTGACCCGCAACCATCACTAGGAAGGGAACGTCATGAGTGCACGAGACAACACCGCCGTTAGCGGCGAACCGCGCGTACGGGCGCCCGGCGCACCTCGCGACCAGGAACTGACTGTCCGGCGGATGAACGTGATGCGGCTCGGGTACGCGTTGATGGGGGTGGGGCTGGCGATCGTCAAGTGGCCGATTGTGGTTCAGGACGTTCGATCGCTGCCGGTGATGGAAGGAGTTGTCGCCTGTCTGCTGACGGGCATGTCGTTGCTGGCCTTCCTCGGGCTCAGGTACCCGGTGCGGATGCTGCCGATCCTGCTGTTCGAGGTGGCCTGGAAGGTCATCTGGGTCGGTACGGTCGGGATTCCGCACCTGATCGCCAACGACCTGAGCACCGAAGCACGCGGCGTCCTGATCAACTGCACCGTCGTCGTCTTCATCGTGGCCGTCATCCCGTGGCGCTACACCTGGCGGCGCTACGCCCGGACCCCTGGCGACGCCTGGCGCTAACAGGGTGATGCGCCTACTTGTCGGTTCCAAGCACTGCGTCGAGCCGATCCGGCCAGTCTTCGTGGCCCAGGTCGGCGCCCATCAAGAGGTCTCTCCAGTCCGACTTGGCGAGAGCGACGTACTGCTGGAACCGGTACCAGTCGCCGGCTGTGCGGATCACGAGTGCAGCGTGGATTCGTTCAGGGTCCTGGCCGCCGATCACCTGCTCGGGCAACTCACGAAGCTCCGCCAACACCATCTCCGCAGTGCCCTCGAGGAACTCACGATTGATCCAGCGAGTTAGCCGCGGACTGATCTCCATGGCCACAATCCTCGCGTACGACGGTTGCCGAGGTACTCGCAACGCCGTTCTCGAGGTACACGGCGTCCGGCGTCCGTCGGTTCTTGAAGCCGGCCGCGACGCGTGCGAACTGTTCTGGGTCGAGAAGATGCGCGGCCTCATCGAGTGTGACGAACCTGGAGGACGTGACCTCCGTCGGCTGGAGCACGATCCGCTCGATGTCGGCCGGTGCCAGCACCCCGCCGTCGAACAGGAACGCGACGATCTCCGTGAAGTCTCCTGACTGCGGGATCCAATCGACGGCGAGCAGCCTGCCTGGCTCGACCAAGAGACCGATCTCCTCCACAACCTCACGCTGGGCGGCGAGGCGCGGCGACTCATCGCGTTCGACAACTCCGCCCGGGATATCCCAGGTCGGCTTGTAAGGCGGCTTGAGCACGAGCAACCGGTTCGCTTGATCCGTGATCAAGCAGTCGGCAGCCATACGTTTGGTTGGGAGTCTCGCGGTGAAATGACCGTCATCGCTCACGCTGCCAGCCAACCACAACTCGCGTGGACGTCTCCTGACCTGGGGTCTGTCAGTTGTTGGGCGGAGTCCAGAGGCCGAGCCACTGTTCGGCGCCCCAGGCTTCGTAGCGGGCTGCCTCGGTGAAGCCGAGTTTGGTTGCGAAGCGCATTGAGGCGAGGTTGGCGGACTGGGTGGTTAGGACCACGGGTTCGCCGGGGCGGGCGGTGGTGAACCAGGTGAGGGTGGCGGCGCAGGATTCGGCGGCGTAGCCGTGGCCCCAGGAGGACGGTAGGAAGAGGTAGCCGAGTTCGACCGACGCGAGTTCCGGGCGGACCTGGTCGGGGTGGTTCGGGTCGCGTTGGTAGAGGGTGACCATGCCGAGCATCGCTCCGTCGAGGTCGACCACGAACAGGCCGGTACGTCGCCGCGGTACCTCCGGAATCGTGCGCTCGAGATCGTCGCGGGACTGCGGGCCGCCGATGTACGTGCCTGCCTCCGGCGAGGCGAGCAGCTCGATGATCGCCGTACGGTCGCGCGCCTCGGGCTCGCGGAGCACGAGGCGCGCGGTCTTGATCGGGTCGGGCGGCCAGGCGACGGATTCGAGCTCGCTCTTCATCGCCGCCACCCTAGCCGCGCGTCACTCGATCGGGTCGGGGTCGTACATGAATTTGCGGACGTCCTGGGGGCAGCGGCAGGCGGTGGCGATCTTGGCGGCCCAGTTCAGGGCCTCTTCGCGGGTCGGGACGTCGACGATCAGGACGCCGCCGATGAGTTCCTTGCTCTCCGGGTCCGGGCCGTCCGTTACCAGTCCGTCGGTGCCGACCACCGCGTGTTCGACGTCGCCGTCGTCGTAGCTCAGCCCGCCGCCGAACCGGAACACGCCGGCGTCCTTCGCCTCCTGACACACCGCGCGAGAGGCCTTGCCCACCTCGGGGAAGTCTTCCTCCGGGATGTGGTCCATCGCGCCCTTCTCGAACGAGATCAGGTATCGCGGCATCTCGTCACTCCTCGTCTCGGCGACCTCCTTTGGTCGCCGCTCACCCCTGCAACGAACGGCGAACCCAGGATCCGACACGACGCCGCAAATCACCCGAAGCAGGCCGGTGGTGCGTGGTTGAATGCGCGGATGGAGGCGCACCCGGTTGATCAGGCGCGGTGGGAGGACCTGGTCGAGTTGTTCGGGCCGAGCGGCGGGACGCGGGGATGCTGGTGCATGGCCCGTCGGCTGCCAGCAGCAACAGTTGCCGCGAACGGGAACGCCGAGAACCGCGCCACACTTGAGGGTTTCGTCGAGGCGGGCGTCCCGGTCGGGCTCATCGGGTACGTCGATGAACGCCCGGCGGTCTGGTGCGCCGTCGCCCCGCGGACGGAGTACTACGCGATCGTCCACTCGCGGACGCTGCCGATCGACGAGCCGGACGACGAGACGATCTGGGCGATCAACTGCCTGTTCGTGAAGGCTGGGTACCGCGGGCGAGGGCTGACCTCGCCGATGGTCGACGCGGCCGTCGAGTACGCGCGGAACTCGGGTGCGCGGATCGTGGAGGCGTACCCGGTGAAGGCGCTGCCCGGTGATCCCGGCCGCGGCGTACTCAGCACGTTCCTCGCCGCCGGCTTCACGACGTACGCCGAGGACCGTACGTCGGCCAAACGCAACGTCGTCGTACGCCGAAGCCTGTGAACGCCCAAGCCCGCGCCGCCCGCGCGGAGGCAAGACTGCAGGCGGCGCACGAGCTGCTGCGGAACCTGGACCTGATCGAGCGGTGGAGCGCGTACGGCGAGGTGGCCGTCGTCGGCTCCGTGGCGATCGAGCTAGTCGTGGACCCGGACATCGACCTGGAGATCCGCTCGGAAGAGCCATGCGTCGCGGACGGGTTCGCCGTGATGAGCGTCCTCGCGGAGCTCCCGCAGGTACGCCGGATCACCTATCTCGACGCGCGCGACCGCCACGAGCAAGGCCAGTACTGGAAGCTCGAATACGAAACGCCCGATGACACGTGGACAGTGGACATCTGGGTGTTCGGCCCCGAGGCGATCGGCGGCGGACCGCTGGCCGAAGCGCTCCGAGACGTACTCACGCCGGCCACCCGCGACACGATCCTCGCGATCAAAGAGGAGGCCGCGACCCGAGGCGAGCGCGCACGGGGCTACTGGCTGTACCAGGCGGTGCTGGACGGTGGCGCATCGTCGTACGACGAATACCGCGACTGGCTCGGCGACCGCAACATCTACGAACGCACCGGCTGGCTCACTGATTCCAGCTCCACGTCTCCCCGTCGAGAGTGAATCCCCAGTCCCGCCCGCGGACGCCGTACGCCAGGTAGTCGACCGCAGGTACGGCGATCGGCGGGTACGGCATCTTGCCCAACAGCAGCACGGCCTCCTCGACCGGGACCCACCGAACCTCCATCACCGACCCGTCCGGATCGTCGACCGCGAACGCGGGATCGCTCACGTCCACGACGTAGTTCCAGGACCGCGACGTCACGCGACCCTCAGCTGTCGTCCGGGTCGTCCACACCAGCTCGAGATCTCCCGCCGCGGCGACCAGCCCCGACTCCTCGCGCAGCTCCCGCACCGCCCCCTCCGCTGGACTCTCACCGTCCTCGACGGCCCCGCTCGGGAGATTCCAGTACGGCGCATCCCAGGCCTCGTACCGCTCCCGGACCACCGCGACCATCCCGTCGTACCGTGCGATCACACCGGCATATCGCTGCATGCGGGCGAGTATTGCAGTTCCGGAAGGGGAGCGTCCGGAATCGGATCTACCGTGCTGTCATGAGTGAGAATGCGTGGGTTTCGCCGTGGTGGGAGCCGCCGTTGGCGGGGAGTGACGTCGAGCACCTGGTGGGGGCTTTGGACCGGTTGCGTACGACGTTCAGGTACAAGGTCGACGAGCTCGACGCGGACGGGTTGAACACCCGCATCGGGGCGTCGTCGATCACGCTCGGCGGGTTGATGAAGCATCTGGCGGCGAACGAGGACTACATGTTCGACGTGAAGTTCCGCGGGAAGCCGATGAGCGGGCCGTGGCTGGAGAACGGCTGGCGCGACGACAACGACTGGGAGTTCAACTCCGCCGCCGACAACTCGCCGGCCGAGCTGTACGCCCTGTGGGACGGTGCGGTCGCGCGGTCCCGGGAGACGTTGACGGCGGCGATCGCCGACGGCGGGCTCGACCAGCCGGCCGACATCACCTGGCCGGACGGGCGGCACGCGAGCCTCCGCCGCCTGGTCTGCGACCTGATCGAGGAGTACGGCCGCCACACGGGCCACGCCGACCTGATCCGCGAAGCCGTCGACGGCCGCGTCGGCGAGGACCCGCCAAGCGACTGGAAGCCGGTCGGCCCCAAGACGACTACTTGATCCGCTGCAGAGTCCCGTTCGCCGCGACGCCGATCACCGTCGTCACGCCGTCGACCGTCAGGTTCACGATCATCCGCGAGCCCTGCAAGGACGTCGTGTACGACACTGTCGCGTTGGTGCGGGTCGGTGCGATCACCGACAGGATGCTCGCGTTCTGCCCGGACCGGTTGAACTTCACCACCGGCGACGGCAGCCGCTTGTCGATCGTCGTGTAGTGCCAGCCCTGGATGGGATCCTGCTGCCCGGTCGTCACCTCGATCGGCGTCGTCTCCTGCTGGAACGGGATCTGCAGCAGCGTCGTCTTCACCTTGTCACCCGGCCGCGCGGCCACCGCCCGATCGTTGCCACTGATAACCACCTTCTGGTCCGCAGGCAGATGCCACAGCGTCGAGTACTCCTGTTCCGCAGCCGACGAACCGCGATCCAGCACCACCATCAGATCGGGATCCTTCAGTACCAGCACGTCGCGCGTCCGGTCGATCCCGGCGCCCGGCGAGTCGTGCAGCTCGTAGAACTCCGACGTCGCCTTGATCGACGACCGCACCAGCTTGGTCTCCGGATGCCCGGTCGCCGACTTCACGACCATCTCGTTGTGCGCGAACTGACTCCTCGCCCAGAACCGCCAGTCGTCCACCTTGTACCCGGCGTGCCCGCCGTCGATCAGGATGTCGCGCCCGCGCGAGGTGTACGTGATCGACGTGTGGTCGTTGTGCCCGTGCAGCTTCTGCGACGGCCCGAACCGGATGCTGTACGTCGATTCCTGCGTGAACGGCCGCTTCTCGCCCCATCCGGTCCGTCCGAAGATGTACCCGGCGTCGAAGATCCCGATCCGCTGCGTCGGCCGGATCCCGCGGGCGCCGAGCGTACCGGCGTACTCGAGGACCGTCCCGGTGACGGGCACCGTGCGCACCACCTCGGAGTCGCCGAGCTGCGGCAGGTTCCCGAGCGAGTTGGTCGCCAGCGCGAGCCACTTCGCGAGTTCCCGCCGGCGTGCCGTGATCGTCGTACCGGGGTCGACTCCGCACTTACGCAGTACGTCGATCGCCCGTCCCCACAGCACGTAGTTGAACTGCGCGTACGCCGTCGACTGCTCGTTCGTCGAACCCTGCGTGTCGATCGACGTCTTGATCGCACTCGTCAGCCGGTCGGACGCGATCTTCTTCAGATCGTCGCGCTGCAGCGTGCACCCGATCCCGAACAACGCCAGGCTCTCGTCGGTGCCGTGGTTCCAGTCGCCGCTGTAGTTCTTCTGCAGGAACCACGCGTGCTGCATCAGCGCCTTGTCCAGCCACGCGTACGTCAGCGGCAGCCGCGCCACGTGCAGCCCCGACAAAACCGCCTGCCGCAGGCAGATCAGCACGTTGGTGCGGTGCATCGTCGACTCGTACGCGCCGACGTCGGACTTCCATGAGTACGGGTTGTCCTTGACCCAGTCGTGGGTGATCGCGCTGACCCGCTGCAGCGCGGCCTTGTCGCCGGCCGCGGCGGCGTCGATTCCTTGCCCCAGCCAACGAAGCGAGTGCAGCCACATGTACCAGCTGGGGTTGTTGGGCGGGTTCATCCGCCAGTTGATGTTCCCCTTGCCGTCACCGACCTTGGTCGGCGCCGTCGTACCCCACGTGAATGTGTCCTTGTAGAGGTTGGCGACCGGGTTCTTGTGGTCGATTCCGCTGTACGCCGGGCACGTGTAGACGTTCTGCCGCACCGGCGCCGGTGGGGCGGTCGGCGGCTCGGGCGTGTGACTCACGGTCGGGTCCGGAGCGGCCTCCGGCTCGGAGCTGCCCCACGGGATCACCAGTACGGCGCCCAGCACGGCGACGCTCGCGAGCAACGCGATCGTGAGTCGCAGCGTCGTACTGGACGTGCGCAGATGTCTCGCAGGCATCGTGGTCCTCCCCCTATACCCGAAGGCATGACTATTCTGGCCTAGACCTGAATTCGGGTGGGGCGATCCCCGGGACAGAGTCAGGTGGTTGTGTCGCTGAGTCGCGGTACTTCGGAAAACGCGGAGCGAGTCGTCGAAGGTTGCACCCGGCATCAAATCTGCCGGTCAGCTCCTGTCAGGTACGTCGCCATCGGTTCCCCCCGAGGTCAGATTGATTCCTCTACCTCATAGATGTCGCGAGTGGTCCGAAAAGTTGCGCGGATCGGCGACTTCGGTTCCCGATTGCCCGGAAGGGCAGCGTCAGCTGGGCCGGATCGCCTGCAGAATCAGGGCGTTCCGCGCGTTCTGGCCGTCCGGCACGGTCGTGTGCCGGCCGTCGCGCAGGTCGGTGTGCAGCCGGTCGGGACGTGCTGCGAGGAACTCGGCCCAATGGACGATCCGCAGGTTCGGGTGCTGCAGTGCCGCCTGCGCCAGTTGCAGGTTGATCCACTCGCTGTTGCGTTGATCGGCGAGCTGGACCGCGGTCGGTTCGTCGGTGCGGGAGACCTGTACGTCGACCCAGTACACCGTCCGCTGCGGGCCGGCGATCCGGAGCCCGCGCTCGACCTGTGCCGCGAACGCGGGTGGGTCGAAGATGTCGTTGGACCCGACCGCCATCACGATCCGCCGCGGGAGGCCGTACTCGCGAGCCCAGGCTTCCATCGCGTCGACAGCGGCGTACGTCGGCTGGCCGGCCCAGCTGTACTGCGCGAACGACGTACCCAGCTGTTGTCCGAGGAGCCGCCCGAGAGCCGCGCCGTCCTGTACGGCGATGCTGTCCCCGAAGAGGACTACGCCGTCGGCGGCGACGACGTGGCGGACCTCCGTGCTGCTCGAGATCACGCGGTTGTTCGCCTGCCAGGATCCAAGCGCGCCGGATCCGTACGTTCCCGAGCTGACGACCGGTGCGGCGGCCTTCGCATGCGCGGACGGGGCTTCGAGATGCAGCAGCGCCAGGAGGAACGCGGTCAGGACCACGATGACGGCGGCCGAGGCCGACCAGCGTTTGATGAACATGCCTACCTCCTCAGCTCTGTTCACGCGGAGGTCGGCCCTGCGGTTGGCACGCGGGCTAGCGAGTTTGGATGGCGTCCGCGATCAGTTCGTTGCGGGCGGAGCCGCCGACCGGCTGACTGGTGTGGACGCCGTCGCGCAGGTACTGCGCCGGGCGGTTCGGCCGGGACATGAGGAACCCGGACCAATCGATGATCCGCAGATTCGGGTGCCGGAGCGCCGCGTCCTGCAGCTGCTGATTGATCCACGCGCTGTTGGCGAGATCGGCATCCCGTACGGCGGCCGGATGCTTGGTGCGGTCCACGTACACGTTCACCCAGTACACCGTCCGGTCCGGCCCCGCGATCCGCAGCGCGCGCTCGACCTGTGCCGCGAACGCGGGTGGGTCGAAGATGTCGTTCGTACCGACCGCCATCACGATCCGCCGCGGCAGACCGTAGCTACGCGACCACTCTTCGAGTGCGTCGACCGCCGCCGACGCCGACTGCCCGGACCAGTCGTGGAAGGCGATCGAGTCGCCGGTGCGATCGGCCAGCAACCGCTCGAGCGCGGAGCTGTCCTGTACGGCGATGCTGTCGCCGAACATGAAGACCCCGTCGAACGCGAGCACCTCGCGGATCTGGTCCTCGGGACTGATCCGGTGGATCAGCTTCTGCCACGGGCCGAGCGTGCCCGATCCGTAGCGCCCCGGCCCGCTCGACGGAACGCTGTACGACCCGCCGACCGTGGTGTCGGCGCTCGTCGACCGCGGATCGAGTACGACGAGCACGCCGCCGAGCAACGCCACCACGAGCAGCGTCACGACGATCGCGACGACCGACCCCAGGAACGCCCGCAGCGCGGACGGCTTCCCATGTTGTGCGTGACCCGGCTGTTCCCGTACCTGATGCAACATCCTGACGCCCCCCAGCCTCCGTCGCCGTGTCCCTATACACACATGACGCGGTGACCCCCGAATTCGCTGCATGCTCCTACCCCCAACACCCCGGAGCGAACCCCCCGGTTCCCCACACCAGGATCCCCGAAGACCCAAATCCTGGGTAGATTGCGGGACGAGTAGGTCAGCCTGCGCGCTCCGCCTCGCTGCGTTCGACGCAGAACTCGTTGCCCTCGGGGTCGTGCATCGTGACCCAGCCACGGCCGTCCGGGACCCGGTGGTCCTCGTAGATCGTGCCGCCGAGCGACAGGATCCGCTGGACCTCTTCGTCCCGCGTACGCTCCGTCGGGCCCCAGTCGAGGTGCACCCGGTTCTTGACGGTCTTTCCTTCCGGGACCTTGATGAACAGCAGCCCGGGAACCGGCGCCGGCGCCGGCACGAGTACCTCGTCATCTCCGGGCACGTCCCCGTCGGCCACCGGCCAGCCGGTCACGGTACTCCAGAACTGCGCGAGCTTGTAGGGGTCTCCGGCATCGATCGTGATGTGTCGCAGCAACATGCCGAGACCTTAACCGGACGGCGGGTTTCAGGGGGTCGCGAACTGTCGGCGGCCGGGTCTACTGTGCGGAACAGGGCGCCGGGCCAGAGGGTCCGGCCGTTTGGGGGAAGGACAGTTCGATGGCATCTCGGCTCAATCCGTACATCCAGTTCGATGGCGACGCGCGTGCGGCGATGGAGTTCTACCAGGGGGTCTTCGGCGGCGAGGTGTCCTCGAACACCTTCAAGGAGTTCGGCGCCGGTCACGGACCGGACGACGACGAGAAGCTGATGCACAGCCAGCTGGAGACCCCGAGCGGGTTCACCCTGATGGCGGCCGACACGCCGCAGGGCATGCCGTACAACCCGGGCGAGAACATCGTGATCAGCCTCAGCGGCGACGGCGACGAGCTGCGCGGCTACTACGAGAAGCTGTCCGCCGACGGCGGCAAGGTGACGGTCCCGCTCGAGAAGCAGATGTGGGGCGACGAGTTCGGCATGGTCACCGACAGGTTCGGCATCAACTGGATGGTCAACATCGCGGCGAGCTGACACCCGCCTCCCCGGGGAAATTCGGTGTCCCCGGGGAGCGTCGCGCGGCTACCTTGGTCGGGTATGGGACTCAACGACGTGCTGTACGACCCGATCCGGCACAACAACTGGGCGACCGGGAGCCTGATCAGGTTCTGCCTCGCCCAGAACCTGACCGCTGAGCAACTCGAGATGACCGGCGTCGGAACGTACGGCGGCATTCTCGCGACCCTGGACCACATCGTCCGCTGCGACGGCAGCTACCTGCGCCGGATCGTCGACCGGCCGGTCGAATTCGTCGACGGCGAACCGGCGACCGACCTGGAAACCCTCGGTCGCTGGAATGCCGACCTGGGTGCACTGTGGGAGGTCTTCCTGACGCAGCCGTTCGACGTCGAACGCGTGATCATCGTCGACGACAACACCCGCGGCACCCGCGCCGGCATCTTCGTCGCCCAAGCGATCAACCACGCCAACCACCACCGCGAACAGGTCTGCGCCATCCTCACCGGCATGGGCATCGAGCCCCCCGACATCCAAGCCTGGGAATACGCCTGGGAGACCGAGCGCATCTGGGACCTTCCGGCGGCCGCCGCGGCGGAGTAGGTCAGCTGCTGATCACGGTTGCCGCCAGGCCGGCTTCGTAGGAGCCGCCGAGCTGGTTGAGGGTGACGGCCATCCGGTTGGTCGCGTTGATCATGGCGATCAGCGTGACCAGCCCGATCAGCTGGTTCTCGTCGTAGTACTTCTGGGCCCGGGCCCAGGTCTCGTCCGAGACCCCCTCGGACGCGTCGGCGAGCCGGGTCGCCTCTTCGGTCATCGCCAACGCAGCCTGCTCCTCCTCGGTGAACACCGTCGAGTGGCGCCATCCGGCGACCAGGTTCAGGCGAGTCGCGGTCTCACCCTCGGCCGCGGCCTCCTTCGCGTGCATGTCGATGCAGTGTCCGCAGCCGTTGATCTGACTGGCCCGCAGCATCACCAGGTTCTGGGTCGCAGTCGGCAGGCCGGTCTCCTGCAGGAGGGTGTGGACCGCGAACAGCCGCTTCGCGAGCTTGCCGCCGAGTGCGTTCTGCATCAGGTCGATACGGGGTTCCATCGTCGTCGTCCTCACTCATGGGATGTACTGGACGAACACGAGATGCCGCCGGCGCGACTCCCGTGACGACCTGACAACGTGACGAGCGCCATACCGCCGGAGATGTCACAGAATCCGGCCGAGCGGCATCTGATGGGTGACACACGCGCGTACGAGGAGACCAGACCATGACCGGTACGGACCGGGCCACCGAGGCCTTCGTTGCCCATCGCAACCTCCTGTTCACCGTCGCCTACGAACTCCTCGGCTCGGCCGCGGACGCCGAGGACGTACTGCAGGAGACCTGGCTGCGCTGGGTCAAGGTGGACCTCGACACGGTGCAGGACCACCGCGCGTACCTGGTCCGGATTGCCAGCCGCCAGGCCCTCCAACGCCTCCGCACCCTCGGTCGCCGCAAGGAGTCGTACGTCGGCCCTTGGCTACCCGAACCGCTGCTCACCGCCCCGGACGTCGCCGAGGACGTCGAACTCGCGGACAGCGTCTCGATGGCGATGCTGCTGGTCCTCGAAACACTCAAGCCGACGGAACGCGCCGTGTTCGTGCTCCGCGAGGTGTTCGGCCTCGATTACGACGAGATCGCCAAGGCCGTCGACAAGACCCCCGAAGCCGTCCGCCAGGTCGCCCACCGTGCCCGTTCCCATGTGGCCGCCCGCCGCCCGCGCGGCGTTGTCTCCGCCCACGAGACCCGCGACGCCCTGGAAGCGTTCCAGCGCGCTGTGAACACCGGCGATATCCAGGGCCTGGTCGACATCCTCGCCCCTGACGTGGTCTTCCTGGGCGACGGCGGCGGCGTGGTCCAGGCCCTTCCGCGGCCGGTCGTCGGCGCCGAGAAGGTCGCCCGCCTCCTCGCGCTGGCCGTGGAACGTCTGGCCGAAGGTTCCCTCGAAATCACCCAGATCAACGGGCAACCCGCGTTGATCCTCCGCTTCACCGACGAGGTGGACACGGTCACCGTTCTCCACGTGGAAGACGGCAAGATCGCCGGGCTGTACGCCGTACGGAATCCGGCCAAGCTCGCCCACCTCACGGAAGAGACCTTCCTGACGCGCTAGGAGACGTCAGGCCGGGTCATCAATGGCGACTGCACATGCAGCACCAGGTTGGGACCGGTCAGGGGCACGGTGTTCCAGGTCGCGACCGCGGTCCCCGCTTCTACTGCCAGGCGGACCCGGTGCGGGGTGGTGATGACGAACAGTTCGGCGACGAACGTGTCGTCCTGCCAGGCGCCGGTCGCGATCACAGGACGGCCGAGCGGCGAGCTCTCCCGCCATTCGCCGTGACCGACCTCGAAGTCGAGAGGCCCGAGTCGCAGTCGCCATCCACCGCCCACGGGATCGACGGTCACGGTGGTGCCGTCGGGCAGCGGCGAATCCGCTGCGGAGCCGTCGAGTCTCGCCTTGACAGAACGCTCCGGGGCGGCCGAACCCGGCACCGGTGCGAACGACAACTGCCGCAGCCGATCGGCGAGGATCTCGTCGTCCCGGGTGCTTCCGGCGTCATCCAGGCCGGGCAGCAGACACTCCCGAACGGCGTTGGGCGTTGCCCCTGACGGGCCATCGCCGGCCGTCACGGCGACGACCAGATCCTGCTCGGGATAGACCATGCAAAGCTGCTCGAAGGAGCCGTAGCCGCGGTACCCGTCACGCGACATCCAGAACTGGTACCCGTATCCGGCAGTCGAGTCGGCGTCGAGCGAGCCGTCCGCCAATTGCAGGGTCTCGATGTGCCGGCTGGTCGCCAGCTCCACCCACTCGCGCGGGACGAGCTGGCGGTCGTGCCAGAGGCCGCCGCGTAGCAGCAGTTCACCGAAGGCGGCGACGGCCTCGGTGGTGAGGTGCAGCCCGTGGAATCCGAACGCGGCGCCGCTCGCCACCCGGTCCCATTCGGCGTGGTCGATGCCCATCGGCTGGAAGATGCGTTCGTCGAGCAGTTCCCGGAGGTCGCGGCCCGTGACCCGTTCCACCATCCGGGCCAGGATGAACGTGGTCGAGTTGTCGTAGGTGTGCTGCGTTCCCTCCGGCGCGGCGAACGGCGTACGGAGGAAGCCCTTCACCAGATCGCCCGGCTCCAGTTGCCAGGCCTGTTCGAGGCTGTCCTCGGCGTGGCCGGCCGTCATGGACAGCAGGTGGTGAACGGTGATCCGGCGGCCCTGCTCGGAGACGTCATCCGGAACGTGGTCGGGCAGTACGTCGACCAACCGATCGTCCAGCGCGAGCAGTCCGTCGGCGATCGCGAGCCCGACAGCGATCGAGGTGAACGACTTGGTCAGCGAGTAGAGCAGGTGCGGGCGTTCGGCCGAGTACGGCGCCCACCAGCCTTCCGCGACGACGTGACCGCGACGTACGACCATGATCGAGTGACACTCGACGGACTCTGCTTCGAGCCGATCCAGCAGCTCGACGATCGAACGGGCCGAAACGCCCGCCGCGGTGGGCGTCGAGCGCGGCAACAGGGCAGGCATCCAGGAACACTAACAACGCTGTGGGACGGTAGGCCTGTGCTTTTTCTGGCCCAGTTGCCGCGTCGATGGGTGACCATCCAGGTCCCCGGCACGTACTCGGAGCGAATCCTCGCCACGTACGTCGGCTACCACGAGCTCCCGCCCACGCCCATCGATGTCGCCGACCTCGGATGGCTGCGCGACGCGCCCCGCCATCCCGAGGACTACCTGGCGGGTGCCTCCGAAGATGCCGTCCGGGATCTGTCGGTGCAGGCTGTGGCTGATCTTCTCGGGGATCGCGCGACCGTGCCCGACGACTTCGCACGGTTCCTGGACGAAGGGCTACGTGACCGACTGAGAAGTGCCACCGACTCGTACTTCGACCTCGGCGACTTCACCGTCCCAGTCGACGGCGGCCGCCTCCTGCACCTGATCTCGGACTCCCAATGGGTCTACCACTGGCTGCTCTACCTCGGCGACGACGGCACCTCCGCCGTGGTCGGCACAACGTCCTCCGCCGGCTTCACCCCCGACCCTGACGACGACCAGCAGGAACCCAGCGAGTACGTCGTAGTCGCCAACTCGTTCGCCGAGTTCACCTGGCGCTGGTGGATGGACAACGAAATCTTCTACCGAACCGCAGTCGACCGAACCCCGCTGACCCCGAACCAGCAGTCGTACGTCACGCAGTACGGCCACCCAACCTCGCCGTGACTACAGCTGTTTGCGCAGCAATGACCGGGGACTCCTGCTGGACGTTCCAGGTGCGCTGCATTCCCCACCCGGACCCCGACTGCGGTTAGGGGAGTAGGGCGGTGGACTCGGGGACGGGGGTTACGGGGGTGCCTTTGGATAGGTAGGTGGTGAGGTTTTGGACTACGAGGTTGGCCATCGCGGTTCGGGTCGGGATGGTGGCGGAACCTACGTGGGGGAGGAGAACGGCGTTGGGGAGGGTGAGGAGGTCGGGGTGGACCTTGGGTTCGTGTTCGAAGACGTCCAGGCCGGCGGCGTGGATGGTGTTGGTGCGGAGGGCGTCGACGAGAGCCTGTTCGTCGACGACCGTGCCGCGGGCGACGTTGATGACGATGCCGTCGGGGCCCAGGGCCTTCAGTACTTCGGCATTGACGAGGTGGCGGGTGGTGTCGCCGCCGGGGATGACGATCATCAGTACGTCGACGTCGGCGGCCATCTCGACCAGCGACGGGTAGTACTGGTACGAGACGTCCTTCGGGTTGCGGTTGTGGTAGGCAACGGTGATGCCGAAGGGCTGGACGCGGTCCGCGATCGCCTGGCCGATGCGGCCGAGGCCGAGGATGCCCATCCGGCGTCCGTGCATGGTTGCGCGGGTCAACGGGTACGGTCCGCCGCCGGCCCACTTGCCGTCGCGGAGGTACCGCTCGGCCTGGCCCAGTTCGCGGACGGTCATCAGCAGCAGACCTAGTGCGGTGTCCGCGACCTCGTCGTCCAGGACGCCCGGAGTGTTGGTGACAATGACCCCGCGCTCGGCAGCGGCGGTCGCGTCGATGCGGTCGTAGCCGACGCCGAAGCTCGCGACCAGGCGGACCGCGGGCAGGCGGTCGAGGTACGGGCCGTCGATCGCCGTACCGCCCGTGGCGACGGCGACGATCTCGTCCCGGCGGGCCGCGAGTACGGCGTCCGGGTCGCTCTCCTCCCAGAGCCGGATCAGCTCGCAGTGACCGTCCAACCCGGGGGCGACGGCCTCGTGCATCGGTCCTGGCATCAGTACGACTGGTAGTCCCATGCCTTCATCCTTGTCGACCATCTGCGGCCGGACCAGCAACCCGACCCGGATTTCTCACGGCCTGGACAGGAACCCGATGTTCACCCCCGCTTCGCCCGAGCCACTGTTGCCTCGGCGCCCAAAGCGACGACGATCAGGGGAGGAGGCCACCATGATCATCGACTGCGCTTACTACCGGGACGGACGCCGCCAGCACGTCGAGGCGATGTCGGTCGCGGACGCCGCCGCGAGCTGCCGGGCCGGCGGGTTCGTCTGGCTGGGCATGTACGAGCCCACCGCCGAGGAACTCACCGAGGTCCGGGAGAGTTTCGGCCTGCACGAGCTGGCCGTCGAGGATGCGCAAACGTTTCACCTCCGCCCCAAGGTCGAGCCGTACGAGGGCGACATCCGCCTCGTCATCCTCCGCACCGCCCGGTACGACGACGAGCGCGAGGAAGTGGACTTCGGCGAGGTCAGCGTCTTCGTCGGGCCGGCGTTCGTGATCACCGTCCGTCAGGGCGTGGCCAGTGACCTGCACGGCGCGCGGATCCGGCTCGAGCAGCGGCCCGAGCTGCTGGAGTGCGGCACGAGTTCGGTGCTCTGGGCGATCCTCGACCAGGTCGTCGACGGCTACGGCCCGGTCGTCGCGGAACTGGAGCGGGACATCGAGGAGGTCGAGCGGACGGTGTTCGCCGGGTCGGTCGCCCCGACCGAGCGGATCTATTTCCTGCGCCGCGAGGTGACCGACTTCTACCGCGCCGTACACCCGCTGCTAGCAGTGCTAGCCACGTTGGAGCGCGGTGCCCGCGACACCGCCCTGCTGCCTTACTTCCGGGACGTGCACGACCACCTCGTGCTCGTGAACGAGGAGGTCGCCGCTCAGCGCGACCTGCTCGCCACCGTCCTGGAGGCGAACATGGCGGTGATCGGTGTCGAGCAGACCAAGGTCAGCGTCCGGCAGAACGCGACGATCGAGCAGCTCACCATCCTCGCCACGGTCTTCCTCCCACTGACCTTCGTCACCGGCTTCTTCGGCCAGAACTTCGGCTGGCTCGTCGACCACATCGGAGCCGAATGGGACTTCATCGTCCTCGGCGTCGGCGGACTTCTGATCCCGTGCATCGCCCTGGCGATCTGGTTCCGCCGCCAACGAGCAGCAAGGCGAGAAGCCGCCTGAGGTACCCGGCCGAGGGATCTGCTGGAGTGGCCGTGCGAGACGGTGATCGACGTGACCGTCCAGCAGATCCTTCGGGAGACCGGGTTAGGCGCCCCAGCCGCCGAGGTTGAGGTCGGTGACGACGACTGGCTGGCCGGTGGCGAGTGACTGGTTGGCTGCGATGCCGACCGCGACGGCGCGGACGCCGTCGTTGACGTCGGCGGCGCGACCCAGCGGATCGTTGCCGGGGCCAACAAAGAGGTCGTTGTAGATCAGCTTGTCGCCGCCACCGTGGCCGCCTTCGCCGCGGGGGATCTCGACCTCGACGGCCGGTGCCCAGTGCTTCTGCAGCACGAGCCGTTCGCCGTTGGTGCGAACGTCACCGGCGATCACGCGGTCGGACGGGTAGCTCGGGTCGATCTGGTCGTCGACGACCGCAGCCCGTTCGACCACTTCCAGCTCGGCGCGGCCGAGGGTGCCGTTGACGGAAACGCGGTACCCCTCCCACGGCGAGTGCGCGTTCAGCGAGTAGCTCAGCCGCGCGCCGTTCGCGTACTCCGCGATCACGGACATGTTGTCCTCGATCGTGATCCCCGGAGCGAACACGTCCTGGTCGCGCAGGTACCCGTCGTACTTCTCGCTCTCGTAGTACAACTGCCGGTTCGTGTCGTCGGTGCGCAGATCGAGCAGCCACGGGTCGTCGGCGGCACCGTCGATCGTGCCGCGCGCCGGACGCTCGCCGAGGCCGCGGGCCGCCGCGTTCTCGGAGCCGTAGAACGCGAGCCCGCCAGACGCGAACACGCGGGTCGGCGTCGAGGCGATCCACCAGTTCACCAGGTCGAAGTGGTGGGACGCCTTGTGGACCAGCAGACCGCCGGAGTTCTTCTTCTCGCGGTGCCAGCGGCGGAAGTAGTCCGCGCCGTGCCGGGTGTCGAGCACCCACTGGAACTCGACGCTGGTGACCTGCCCGATCTCACCGTCCTGGATCAGCTGCCGCAGCGCACTGTTCCGCGGTGAGTAGCGGTAGTTGAACGTGACGACCACGGACTTGCCCGACTCGTTCATCGCGTCGACGATCTGCCGGGTCCCGTCCGCGTCGATGGTCAGCGGCTTCTCGACGATCACGTCCGCACCGGCCCGCAGCAGCCGCGACACGACCGACGCGTGGGTGTAGTCGGGGCTGGTCACGACGACACGATCGACGGCCTGCTCCTTGACCATCCGCTCCAGGTCGTCGGCGCCGTACTGCGGGAGCTCGGGGCCGCCGAGCTCGGTCAGCTTGCCCTGGTGGAACGCCAGCCGGCCCGGGTTCGGGTCGAGCAGGGCGACCAGCTCCGCCTCCTCGGGGTGCTCCTGGAGGATCGCGCGGATGTACGACTGCGCTCGCGAACCGGTCCCGGCGACTGCATAGCGTCTGGCCACGGTGGACTCCTTCTACTCGTGTAGACACCGACGCTAGCAATCGCTTTCCAGACCGGTCAACCGTCGTACCATCACTGCATGCCCAAGGATCCGGTGACCCGCAACGACGTGGCGGAGTACGCCGGAGTCAGTACGGCCGTCGTCAGCTACGTCGTGAACGAGGGCCCGCGGAAGGTCGCCCCGGAGACCCGGGAGCGGGTGCTCGACGCGATCCGCGCGCTCGGGTACCGGCCGAACGCGACCGCGCGGGCGTTGCGGATGGGTACGACGCGGACGTTCGGGCTGATCACGCCGGACGGGGGAAACCCGTTGTTCGCGGAGCTCGCGAAGGCGATCGACCGCGAGGCGGCGGCGCGCGGGTACGTCGTACTGCAGACGAGCGCCGACGGGGACCCGGTCACCGAGCGGGCGAAGATCGCCGAGTTGCTCACGCGCCAGGTCAGTGGGCTCGTGCTGGTGGCGCCCACCGCGGATCCGTCGCTGGACGACGTCGAGGTTCCGGTGATCGCGATCAACCGCGTGCTGCCGACGGTCAGCTCGGTGCGGCCGGCGTACCGCGACGGCGCCCGGGCGGGTGTCGAGCACCTCATCTCGCACGGTCATCGCGTGATCGGCCTGGTGATCGGAGGCGCGGGCCACCCCGAACGCGAGCTCGGCTGGCGCGACGCGCTGGCGGCCGCCGGTCTGCAGGAGGGTCCGATCGCGCGTACGACGTTCTCTCGTGAAGGCGGGTACCGCGCAGCGCAGACCTTGCTGGAGGCGGAGCCGACCGCGATCTTCGCGAGCTCGGATCTGCAGGCGATCGGTGTACTGCGAGCCCTCCATGAAGCGGGCCTGAGAGTGCCGGATGACATCGCGGTCGTGGCCTTCGACGGGACTCCTGAAACGGAGTACACCTGGCCGCCGCTGACCGTCGTACGCCAACCGGTCGAGCTGGTGGCGCGCGAGGCCGTCCGCCGGCTGATCGACGGTGAGGAGTCGATGGAGGCCCTGACCGTGCCGACCGAACTGATCCTGCGCAGGTCCTGCGGCTGCTAGAGCGTCCCGACGTCCTCGAAGATCAGCGCCGTACGGGTCGCGAGGACCTCGGGGATCGCCTGAAGCTTCTCCAGAACGAGGCGGCGGAGGCCCTCGTTGTCGGCGGCGCGGACCAGCAGGATCGCATCGAAGTCACCGCCGACCAGCGCCATGTGCTTGATCTCCGGGATCGCCTGGAGCTGCTTGCGGAGGGTGCGCCAGGAGCTCTGGCGGAGACTGAGAGTGACGTACGCCGACGTTGCCAGACCGAGTCTGAGCGGGTCGACGGTGACCGTGAAACCGGTGATCACGCCGGTGTTCGTGAGCCGCTCGACCCGCGCGTAGGCGTTCGCCCGGGAGATGTGCACCTCGTCGGCGAGGGCCCGGATCGACAGCCGTCCGTCCCGGCCGAGCGCCTCGATGATCTGTCGATCGATCTCGTCGAGCGCTGGAGCGACGACAATCTGTCCAGGACCAGCCCGGTGGACCATCACCTCGTCGGACATTCGCACGACCTCCTCGGCTCGGATGCGGGCCAAACGTCTCTCAATAATTCCAGCTATAGATCCACTTGGCCAGGAGGGACGACGATGTGGCTACCGTCCGTCTCCTGCGCTGGAGGGTTCATGACCACCGTCGAGGAGCAATTGCTCCCCTCCGCGGAACCCGTCTGTCTGATCGATCAGAACGGCGTACCGCACGACCACCCGTCGTACCGGCTGCCCACCAAGGAAGCCCTGCTCGACGGCTACACACAGTTGATCCGGGGCCGCCGGTTCAACGACCAGGCGAGCGCTCTGGTCCGCCAGGGCCGCCTCGCGGTCTACCCGTCGTCCTTCGGTCAGGAGGCCTGTCAGCTCGCGGCGACGATGGTGCTGCGCGACGGCGACTGGCTGTTCCCGACGTACCGCGACTCGGTGTCGATCATGAGCCGTGGCGTCGACCCGATCGAGACGCTGACGCTGCTCCGCGGCGACTGGCACTCGGGCTACGACCCGTACGAGCACAAGGTGGCGCCGCAGGCGACCCCACTCGCGACCCAGCTCCCGCACGCGGTCGGCGTCGCGCATGCGGCCCGGCTGAAGGGCGAGGACACGGTCGTGATGGCGCTCGTCGGCGACGGCGGCACCAGCGAGGGCGATTTCCACGAAGCCCTCAACTTCGCGGCGGTCTTCCAGGCGCCGGTCGTGTTCTTCATTCAGAACAACGAGTACGCGATCTCCGTGCCGCTCTCGAGGCAGAGCGCCGCGCCGTCCCTTGCGCACAAGGGCATCGGGTACGGCGTCCCGGGCGAACGCGCCGACGGGAACGACCTGGCCGGCCTCCTCGCCGTACTCGGACAGGCCGTCGACAAGGCCCGCGCCGGCGAAGGCCCGCAGCTGATCGAGGCGCACACGTATCGCGTACAGGCGCACACCAACGCGGACGACGCGTCCCGGTACCGCCAGGACGACGAGGTCGCCCCGTGGCTGGACCGCGATCCGATCGAGCGCCTCACGACGTACCTCGAGCAGCAGGGCTGGCTGGACGACGACGTTCGGGTGACTGCTGAGGCCGGCGCAGTGGAGGTCGCCGCGCAGTTGCGTGACGGGCTGATGCCGGAGCCGGAGGTGGATCCGGCGGATCTGTTCGCCCACCTGTACGCCGCGGAGACGCAGCAACTGCAGCAGCAGGCTGCATTCCTCCGCGACGAGCTCGCCCGCGAGGAGGCCTGATGACGCACACGAAGATCTCGATGGCGCAGGCGCTCAACCAGGCACTGCGGGACGCGATGACGGCCGACGAGTCGGTGGTGATGTTCGGTGAGGACGTCGGCGCGCTCGGCGGTGTCTTCCGGATCACCGACGGGCTGACCGCGGAGTTCGGCGACAAGCGGTGCTTCGACACCCCGCTGGCCGAGGCCGGCATCGTCGGCATGGCGGTCGGGATGGCGATGAACGGGATGCGCCCGGTGGTCGAGATGCAGTTCGACGCGTTCGGGTACCCGGCGTTCGAGCAGGTCGTCTCGCACGTCGCCAAGATGCGCAACCGGACCCGCGGCCGCGTACAGCTGCCGATGGTGATCCGGATCCCGTACGGCGGCGGCATCGGCGGCGTCGAGCACCACAGCGACTCGTCGGAGAGCTACTTCGCGCACACGCCCGGGCTGACTGTGGTGACGCCGGCAACCGTCGCGGACGCTTACGGGTTGTTGCGTAGGGCAATCGAGTTTCCGGATCCTGTTGTTTTCATGGAGCCGAAGAAGCTCTATTGGGCCAAGGAAGAGGTCGACCTCACCGAGTCGCAGCCGGGGATCGGCACGGCCGTCGTACGGCGGGATGGTGCGGACGCGACGTTGATTGCTTATGGTCCGGCCGTTCCGGTCGCGTTGGAGGCGGCCGAGGTTGCCGCAGCTGAGGGGCGGCAGCTGACCGTGGTCGATCTGCGGTCGGTGGTGCCGTTCGACGACGAGACGGTGTGCGCGGCGGTACGGCGTACCGGACGGGCCGTTGTGGTGGCCGAGGCGAGCGGGTTCGCGAGCGTGTCGTCGGAGATCGTTGCCCGGGTCACCGAGAAGTGCTTCCACTCGCTGGCCGCTCCGGTGCGGCGGGTGACCGCGTTCGACATCCCGTTCCCGCCGCCGAAGCTGGAGAAGTACCAGCTCCCGAGCGTCGACCGGATCCTCGACGCGGTCGACGACCTGCAGTGGGAGGACTCGTGAACACGTTCCTTCTCCCGGATCTCGGCGAGGGTCTGACCGAGGCGGAGATCGTCCGGTGGCTCGTGAAGGTCGGCGATGTGGTCGCGGTCGACACTCCGATCGCAGAGGTCGAGACCGCGAAGTCGATCGTCGAACTGCCGTGTCCGTATGCGGGGGTGATCGAGGAGCTGCATGGCGAGGCTGGTACGACGGTCCCGGTTGGGAAGCCGCTGATCACGGTGGGAGATCCGGATGGTGCGGCGTACCGCGCTGAGGAGCGGGCCGGGTCGGGGAACGTGCTGGTCGGGTATGGGACGTCCGAGTCTTCCGGGGCTGGGCGCCGGCGTCGGCCTCGGGTTTCCGAAAGAAATATGGCGCCTGCTGCGGAAAAGGTTCCGGAAAACCGCGTTCCCCTGGTGGTTTCCCCGCTGGTACGCCGGTTGGCACGCGACGCCGAGGTGGATCTGCGCGCGCTGACGGGCTCCGGCCCCGACGGCCTGATCGTCCGCCGCGACGTCGAGCTGGAAATCGCCCGCCGCCTCCAAACGGAGCCGCAGCCCGCCCTACCCCAACCTGCTGTAGTGCAGTCGGCTGAGTCGCGGACCGGCCTGCCTGAGTTGCGGCGTACTCCGATGAGTGGGTTCCGTAAGGCCGTGATCGCAACGCTCAGCCGGAGCCGGGCCGAGATCCCCGAGGCGACCACCTGGGTCGATGTCGACGCGACCGCCCTGATCGACCTCCGCGAATCGTTGCGATCGGCAACGGACCCCGGGCCGGGGCTGCTCGCGCTGATGGCGCGGTTCGTGGTCGCGGGACTGCTGAAGTATCCGGAGCTCAACGGGTACGTCGACACCGAACGCGAGGAACTCGTCCAGTACGACGGCGTGAACCTCGGTCTCGCGGCGCAGACGGATCGCGGGCTCATGGTCCCGGCTGTCGCGGGCGCTCACGCGCTGACGACGCGCGGTCTGGACGCCGAGATCCGCCGCCTCACCGCGTCGGCGCGCGACGGTCGGCTGACTCAGCAGGAGCTGACCTGCGGGACGTTCACGTTGAACAACTACGGCAGCTTCGGGGTCGACGGCAGTGCGGCGATCATCAACCACCCCCAGGTCGCGATCCTCGGCGTCGGCCGGATCATCGACCGTCCGTGGGTGGTCGACGGTGAGCTCGCCATCCGCAAGCTCACCCAGTTGTCGCTGGTGTTCGACCACCGCGTCTGCGACGGCGGTACGGCAGCAGCCTTCCTCCGCTTCGTCGCCGACGCCTTCGAGAACCCCGCGTCCGCCTTCGCCGACCTCTAGGAGATCTCGCGAGGCCGCAGGCCGACGAGGATTACCCGCAGCCCGGAGGCGAAGCGTGCCTCCGGGCCGGCGGTGCTCTCGCGGTTGAGGTACGCGGCGAGGTGCGCGGCATCGACCCCCATCCGGTCCGCCGACCTGTCTGCCCAGCGCAGTTCGTTCAGCCCGCTTCGCCGTACGACCGACAGCCAGGCTGAATCGGTCACCGCCGACCCGATCAGGTAGTGGAAGATCGCCGACACCGCCGAGTCCAGGTGGGTGCCCTTGAAGCCGGCGTCGTTGAGGATGGACTGCACGCGTTCGGTCAGCGCCTGGTAGTTCGGCCCGAGCCCCGCGTGCGTCGGCAGGAGTTGCGCGGCCCACGGGTGTTCCCACAGCGCCCGGTACGCCGCCTGCACGACAGCAGTCACCTGCTCGCGCCAGTCGCCCTCCGCCGGGATCAGTGCGTCGCCGAGCACGGTGTCGACGACGAGCTCGAGCAGGTCGTTCTTGGTCGCGATCCGCCAGTACAGCGCGGACGTCGCGGCGGTACCCAACTCAGCCGCCATCACCCGCATCGAGAACGTGTTCAGACCTTCGCGGTCCAGCACCTTGATCGCCGTCAGGACGATGTCCTCCCGGCTCAGCCGCGCCCGCGTCGGAGGTGGTTCCTCGCGCAGCCACACCGATCCCAGGGCGGTCCGTCGATCCGCTTCGCGCGCCATCCGCCGGAGCATAGCGAATACGGCGTTTCAGATCCTAAAACGGTGTATTAGTAGCGACTGGCAACTACTCCTCGTCCACATCGGCAACGGTGTGTCGCGAAATGTAATGAACACGGCGAGTCGGGGTCGTGAGACTTGCGTCCGGTGATCCGAATCACCACAATCGCCAAGGTCGAGTTCTGTCGGGGGACCGATCCGACCGGATCGAAGGACGACGAACGGACCCGCCTGGTGCAGCCCTGGAGATGAAGCTCGGGGTTTGCCGGCGAGCTGCCGGTCGCGAGAGACCGGATTCAACCTAGGGGAGACTGTGAAAGACACATCGGTAGGCGCAAGCGGGCGCCTCAAGAACTCACGCGTGATCGCCCTGCTCGGCGGCGCCGGAGCACTCGCACTCGCGGTGGGAGGTGTGACCCTCGCGACGGCCCCGTCGGCTTCGTCGGCCGAGACGGTGACGACGATCTCGGGCAACCCGAAGTGCGCGACGTTGATCCCGGGTTCGACGGAGATCAAGTTCGAGGACAAGCCGATGCCCACCTCGGGCTCGGGTTCGGCCGCGGGCGTGACGGTGATCTGGTCCCAGACCGGGGACCTGATCAACTTCACCGCTACCGGCGGCACGGTGCTCGGCGCCATCGTCAAAGGTGGCCCGAACGCGAACTTCTACGACTACCGTCCAGGCGGGACGATCGTCGGCGCCGGCCTGCACACGCCGGTCAACGAGAGCGGCAATGGCGGCGTGAAGTACTACGGCCTCAGCCACCTGAGCTTCTGCGTCGGGCCGGGCACCACGCCGACTCCGACTCCGACTCCGACGGAAACCCCGACCACGACTCCTTCGGAGACCCCAAGCGAAACGCCGTCGGAGACTCCTTCGGAGACGCCGAGCGAGACGCCTTCGGAGACTCCGTCCGAGACGCCGTCGGAGACCCCGAGCGAGACCCCGTCGGAGACTCCTTCGGAGACGCCGAGCGAGACGCCTTCGGAGACTCCGTCCGAGACGCCGTCCGAGACCCCGAGCGAGACGCCTTCGGAGAGCCCGACTGTGACGGCGACGCCGTCGGAGTCGCCGACCGTCAGCCCGACCAGCACCACCAGCAGCGCCCCGGTCGGGGTTCCGACCGATGTCGACGCTGGTCTGTCCGGTGGGATGAAGAACGCGTCTGCGACCACCAGCAGCCAGAGCGCGTGGGGTATCGCGTTGCTGACCCTCGGCGGCCTGCTCGTGTTCGCCGGTGTTCTGAAGTTCCGGCAGCGTAGCGGGCAGCACTCTGCCTGAGGTATCCGGCAAACGCCGCCGCCAGGGTCGTGCCCGGTCGTCGTGGTTGACGATCTCGGCTCTGGCGGTCGGCGTCGTACTCCTCCTGGTCGGCGGTTACGTCCAGATCAGGATGAACAACTCTGACGAGGGTCGGCAGCAGACCACTGCCGGCCCGTCCTCGGCGACGCAACGGCCCGGCACGACATCCGTCGTACCGGGCCGGACGTCGTCCGGCTCCACCTCGAAGCAGGTCACGCAACCGACCACGCAACCGACCACGCCGCAGGACACACCCCCGGCGGAGGTCCTGAGCACGGCCCCGGTCCGGCCTGGGGACCCGATCTCGCTGTCGGTGCCCAGTCTCGGAGTGTCCGCGCGCGTGCTGTCGATCCGCGCCCGTGGTGGTTCGCTCATCCCGCCGTCGAACCCGCGGGTGGTTGGTTGGTGGTCCGACGGCGCCCGGCCCGGAGCGACCAAGGGTTCCGCGGTCATCACCGGTCACACCGTGCACACCGGTGGAGGTGCGTTCGACGATCTGGACCGGCTAGGCGTGGGGGACGCGGTCTCCGTGACGACTCGGCACGGGACGATCAAGTACGTCGTCACGGCGGTGGCCATCTATCGCAAGAAGACCCTGGCCAAGCGGGCCCAGCAGGTCTTCAGCCAGGGTGTCCCGGGGCGACTCGTGCTCGTCACCTGCGAGGACTGGGACGGCACGGGCTACCTCAGCAACGCCGTTGTGATTGCCGTCCCCACGACGTAGCGAAACTGGACCACTAAGCGACGTTGAAGGTGTCCGGGTCGGGGCCGGTGCGTTCGTTGCGGTGGAGATTGCTGACGGCGGTGACGTCGTCTTCGGTGAGGGTGAAGTCGAAGACGTTGAGGTTCTCGCGGATGCGGGACGGGGTGACGGACTTCGGGATGACGATGTTGCCGAGCTGCAGGTGCCAGCGAATGACGATCTGGGCCGGCGTGCGGCCGTAGAGCGTTGCCAGCTTGGCGATCACCGGCTCGTCGAGCAGTGTGCCGCCCTTCGCCAGCGGGCTCCAGGCCTCGGTACGGATGCCGAAGTCACCGCCGTACGCGCGGACCGCGTCCTGTCGCAGGTACGGATGCAGCTCGACCTGGTTGACGGCCGGGGTGATGCGGGAGGACTGCGCGAGACGATCCAGGTGCTCCGGCTGGAAGTTGGACACGCCGATCGCGCGGACGCGACCGTCGGCGTACAGCTTCTCCAGTGCGCGCCAGCTGTCGACGTACAGGTCGCGTGCTGGGGTCGGCCAGTGGATGAGGTACAGGTCCAGGTACTGCAGGCCCAGCAGGGACAGGCTCTGGTCGAACGCCTTCAGGGTGGACTCGTACCCCTGGTCCGCGTTCCACAGCTTGGTGGTGATGAACAGGTCGCTCCGGTCGATTCCGGACGCAGCGAGCGCCTGCCCGACACCTGCCTCGTTCTGGTACGCCGCTGCAGTGTCGATGCTGCGGTAGCCGGCCTCGAGTGCATGTGTCACGGCAGCGGCCGTTTCGTCGCTCGGGACCTGGAAGACGCCGTACCCGAGCTGAGGCATCTCGACGTCGTTGTTGAGCTTCACAGTGGGGATCATCAGTGGCTTCCTTCAAGTACTAGTGCGGGAGCTTGGCTGGTGTGACGGCGGTCGAGCAGACCGGAGGCGAGGGCGACGAGCAGACCGGCGACAGCCAGTGCAGCTCCGACCCAGTTGGGCGCGGTGTAGCCGAGGCCGCGCTCGATGGTGAGTCCACCGAGGTACGCGCCGGCAGCGTTGCCGAGATTGAACGCGGCGATGTTGGCCGCGGACGCCAGCGCCGGAGCGCCCTGCGCCTTGTCCATCACCCGCTTCTGCAGCGGAGCGACTGTGGCGAACCCAGCAGCACCGAAGAGCGCGATCGTCACAGCAGAGGGGAGCTTGGCGTGCGCGGTGAACACGAAGACGACCAGTACGGCGGCCAGTAGCGCGAGGATCAGGTACAGACTCGGCATCAGCGAGCGGTCCGCTGCTCGACCGCCCAGCAGGTTGCCTACGACAAGCCCACCGCCGAACAGCACGAGCAGCCAGGTCACCGCACCGGAGGAGAAGCCCGCGACCTCGGTCATCATCGGTGCGATGTAGGTGAACGACGCGAACACCCCAGCGAAGCCCAGTGCGGTCATCGCCAACGCCAGCCACACCTGCAGGTTCTTGAACACCGCCAGCTCGCTGCGCAGCCCAGGACCTTCCGCAGTGTCCTGCCGCGGCACCAGGAGCACGATACCGAGCAGCCCGATCACACCAAGCGCAGTCACCGCCCAGAACGTCGACCGCCAGCCGAACTGCTGACCGAGCGCGGTCCCACCCGGCACGCCGAGCACGTTGGCGACCGTCAGCCCGGTGAACATCAAAGCGATCGCGCTCGCCTGCTTCGCCTTCGGAACCAGCGACGCCGCGACCACGGACCCGACGCCGAAGAACGCCCCGTGGGAAAGCGCCGCCACGATCCGTCCGGTCATCAGAACGCCGTACGACGGAGCGACCGCGGAGACCAGGCTGCCGGCGATGAAGACGCCCATCAGCGCGATCAGCACGGTCTTGCGGGACACCTTGGAGCCGATCGCGGTGAGCAGCGGGGCGCCGACCACGACCCCCAGCGCGTACCCGGAGATGAGCAGTCCGGCGGACGGGATGCTGACGCCGAAGTCGGTGGCAACCTCGGGCAGCAGCCCCATGATGACGAACTCGGTGGTGCCGATCCCGAACGCACCGATCGCGAGTGCGAGCAGAGCCGCTGGCATAACGCTCCTTCGAAGGTAAGCTGATGACTATTACCGGCGTGCGCGATAGTTGCACACGCGGGCTATTGCACAAGCGCTATGATTGCGCATGCAAGTGTGAAGTTCAAGTGGAGGTGCCGTGGGACTACCGGATGACGCTGCGGAGGCGCGGGCGCAGGGGTGGCGAACCCTGGCGGCGCTGCACGCCCGGATCGAGGACGAGCTGGAGCGCGCGCTGCAGAAGCAGCACGGGCTGTCGGTGAGTGAGTACAGCGTGCTGGACGTGCTGGCGCGGCAGGACGACTACCACCTGCGGATGAACCAGCTGTCGAACGCGGTGGTGCTCAGCCAGTCCGCCACTACCCGCCTGGTGAACCGGCTGGAGGACCGCAAGCTGCTCCAGCGGTACCTGTGCCCGACGGACCGGCGTGGCATCTACACCGAGGTCACCGAGGCCGGTCGCGAGCTGCTCGACCAGGCGCAGCCGACCCACGACGCCGTACTGACGTCTGCGTTGGAGCGTGCCGCCGAGCTACCTGAGCTGTCCCCGCTGGTCACCGCGCTGGGGAAGCTCGCGCTGACGGTGTGACATGGCGCGCCGCTACGACAACCGCAAGCTCTACATCCTGCTGATGGGCAGCTGCCTGACGCTGATCATCCTGGCCTGGTTCGTCGTGCGCCTGTTCTCGATCCCGGCAGCCGTCGGGATGAGCGCAGTCGCCGCCGTACTCCCTCCGGTCGCCGCCATCGTCGCGAACTGGGGTCACGACAAACGCTGACGCACGTCCGCGGGGGTCGGGTCGAGGTAGAGGTGCCGCACCATCGGGAACGCCTCGCGCACGTCCCTGTCGATCTGCTCGGCAAGCTGCTCGATGGCGGCGCCGGTGGTCTCGGAGTCGTTCAGGTCGACGGTCGCGACGACCAGGACCTGGTCCGGCGCCAACTGCAACGTGAGCAGCTCGACGACTGCGTCGATGCCCGGCCTGCTGCCGATCAGTTCGCGCAGCCCGCTCTGGGTTTCGGCCGGTAGCGCGCGCCCGATCAGCATCGCCTTGTTGTCGCGGCCGAGCGTGAATGCGACCACCATCAGGAGAACGCCGATCGCGATCGATGCCGCACCGTCCCAGAGATGTTCGCCGGTGACCAAGGCCATGGTGACGCCGACGGCGGCGATCAGCAGACCGATCAGCGCGGCCGAGTCCTCAAAGGCGACCGTCTTGACGGCCGGTTCGGCGATGCGCAGCTGCTGGCGGAGCGATATGCCTGCCTCGCGGGCCTCTCGCCGCAACTGGAGTACGGCGCGCAGCCAGGACGATCCCTCGAACAGGAACGAGACAGCGAGCACTGGGTAGATCACCTGCGGCGCCGCGATCGGCTGCGGGTCGAGGAGCGAGCGAACGCCTTCCGTGATCGAGAAGCCGGCGCCGAGCACGAGGATGCCGACCGCGGCGAGCAACGACCAGAAGTACCGCTCCATCCCGTAGCCGAAGGGATGCCGCGCATCGGCAGGCTTACGGCTCCGATGTAGCGCGGTCAGCAGGAACGCCTGATTCATTGTGTCGGCGACCGAGTGCGCCGCCTCGGCGAGCAGCGCGGTCGAGCCGGAGAGCAGACCGGCGACGACCTTCGCGATCGCGATCGCGAGATTCGCCGTACCGGCCAGGAGGACTGTGGCGTCCGACGCTTCGTCAGCCATCACCTTCGCGTGCCCGGATGCCGGCGGATCGAAACAGTACGTCGATGAAGGCGGCGGCGAGCGGATCCGGTTCGCCGCGCGTGTACGCCGTGAGCGTCCGACGTACCGCCGGCTCCGGGTGCAGGATGTGGCCGTCGAAGTCCTTCGGCAGGATGTTGTCGGGGACCAAAGCGGGGCCGAGACCTGCCGCAGCCAGCGCGGGCGCCGCGGCGGTCTGTTCGGTCCGTACGGCGATGCGCGGTTCGAATCCTGCTTGTGCACAAGCGTTGTCGAGGACGTCGGCGAGGCCGTGACCTGGTGCGTAGTGGACCCAGGAGCGGTCCGCCAGGTCCTGCAGTTTGACGGTGTCTCCTCCGGTCGCGGCCGGATCGTCGGCGGCGACCACGACGACGAGTTCCTCGGTGCCGAGCGCGCGCGTGACGCCGGGCCAGTGCGGCGGCTCGGGGCCGACGGCGAGATCTGCTTCGCCGGCGTTCATCGCGTCGACGAGTTCGTCGGTATGCCGGTGCTCGAACAGGCGGATGCCGACGTTCGGGCGGGTCCGTCGCCACTCGCGGAGCGCGGCCGGCAGCACGCCCAGGGTGATCGAGTAGAGCGTCGCGATCTGCAGCTCGCCGACCTCGAGTCCGGCGGCTTGCCGGGCGGCGCAGCGAGCCCGTTCTGCGTCGGCCAGTGTGGCGCGCGCGTGCGGAAGCATCGCGCGGCCCGTCGGGGTGAGGCGGACACTGCGAGGAAGTCGCTCGAGCAGCGGTCCGCCGGCCGAACGTTCGAGGGTGCGGATCTGGTGTGAGAGCGCGGGCTGGGTGACGTGGAGGAGCTCGGCTGCCTTCGTGAACGAGCCCTGGTCGACCACGGTGACGAGGTACTCGAGCTGCCTGAGCGTTGCCATGACTTCAGCTTATGGCTTCGGTGAAAACTATGCGTTGGTTTTATCTTCGCAGGTCAGCGAGGCTGTTGGCATGGAGAACGTTGCGTTGGTGGTCGGTTCCCGAGGCGTGATCGGGACGAATCTGGTCGAGCATCTGGCGTCGCTGCCCGACTGGCGGGTGATCGGGTTGTCGCGTCGCGGCGGTACCGACGTCCCCGGGCGGGTGCGGCAGGTCGCCGTCGATCTGCTGGACCCGGACGACACCCGGGACAAGCTGTCCGGGCTGACCGACGTGACGCACGTCTTCTACGTCGCCTACCAGGATCGGCCGACCTGGGCCGAGCTCGTCGCGCCGAACCTCGCGATGCTGGTCAACGTCGTCGACGCGATCGAGCCGGTCGCACGCGGACTGCGGCACGTCAGCCTGATGCAGGGCTACAAGGTGTACGGCGCGCATCTCGGGCCGTTCAAGACACCCGCCCGGGAGGACGATCCGCCGCACCTGCCGCCGGAGTTCAACGTCGATCAGCAGCGCTTCCTGGAGGAACGTCAGCAGGGCAAGACGTGGACGTGGTCGGCGCTCCGCCCGTCCGTAGTGGGTGGGTCGGCGCTCGGCAACCCGATGAACCTCGCGGTCGCGATCGCTGTCTACGCGTCGCTGTCGAAGGAACTCGGCGTACCGCTGCGCTTCCCCGGCAAGCCCGGCGCGTACCACTCGTTGCTCGAGCTGACCGACGCCGGATTGTTGGCGAAGGCAACGGTCTGGGCGGCGACCGCGCCGGCGGCGGCGAACCAGGCGTTCAACATCACGAACGGCGACCTGTTCCGCTGGAGCGAGTTGTGGCCCAAGCTCGGCGCGTGGTTCGGGCTGGAGGTTGCGCCCCCGCTGCAGCTGTCACTGCAGGACGTGATGGCGGACAAGGAGCCGGTCTGGAAGCAGCTGCAGGCGTCCCACGACCTGACCTCGACGTCGTTCGCCGAGGTGTCGTCCTGGCCGTTCGCCGACTTCGTGTTCGGGTGGGACTACGACTTCTTCGCCGACGCCTCGAAGTCGCGCCGGGCCGGCTTCCACGAGTACGTCGACACCGAGCAGATGTTCTACGCCATCTTCGCCGACCTGCGCAGCCGCCGCATCATCCCGTAGTCACTCGCCGCGTAGATAGGTGCCGTGGGTGCGGAGGAAGTAGATCGGGTCGGTGTACGTGCCGGGGAGCTTGCCCAGCAGTTTGATGACCGTCGACGGGCCGTTCGCGTGGCTCATGGCGTACAGGTACGCGGCGCCCGTGTCTTTGTCGATTGCGGTCAGGAGCGTGCTGATCTGGCCGCATCGCTGGGCGATCAGGTAGTCGAACGCCTGCCAGGTCCGCGAACGGACCTGCTTGACCACCGGCGTCATCGTCTTGGTCAGCGGCAGCCGGACCGTGTACAGCGCGCCCCCGCGGGTCGTCGCCAGGAACGTGTCGTATGTCGTGGACTGGCCGAGCAACGCCCACGTCTTCACGGCGCTGAAGCCACCGGTCTGCCCGGTCGGGGTCCAGCCGAACGAGTTGATGACCCAACGGCGGATCGTCCCGTTGCTGAGCCCGTAGAACTGGTTCCGCGCCGTACGGCGGTCCTCGTCGACCGACAGGCCGATGGCCGAGTACCCGCCCCAGCCGGCGCTGATCTGGGTGAACGTCGGGTCCGCCGGCTCGGCGGTGTTGGAGTTGTACGACGCCTGTCCGATGACACCTGTGTTCTTGACCGCGATGCCGGACTCGAGCGACGGCAGGTTGCTGCTCCAGTTCCAGATCGTGCTCAACCGAGCCTCGCCGGGGCTGAAGACTTTGACCTGCCGCTGGACCGCGGAGACGGACAGGGGCTGGGTGGCGGTCACGGTGCGGTATTGAACGACACCCTGGCTGGTCACGGAACCGAGGTCCATGGTGCAGGCGGTCGCGGTCGGCGTGGCCGTCGCAGAGCTCGGGGAAATCAGCAGGGACAAGGGCAAAGCGAGCGCCGCGAGGCCTCGCAGAAGCTTCGGGTAGATCATCGTCACCATTCCTCTCGATGAGGTTGATGCGCGCAACGGATCCGAAGTTACCGCTTCCATGTGGCATGCTCCGGGCTGTGACGGCGATGGGTGCGGGAAAACTTCTCGGGACGAACCTGCGGGCGCGGCGGGACGAACAGGGCATCTCGTTGTCCGAGCTCGCCCGGCGGTCCGGGATCGCGAAGGGCACGCTGTCGCAGCTCGAGTCCGGCGCGGGCAACCCGACGATCGAGACAGTGTTCAGTTTGTCGAACGCTCTCGGCGTACCGGTGTCTGCGCTGCTGGCCGATTCGCCGGCCTCCGACGTGGTGCTCGTGCGGTCCGCGGACGTCGACGTACTGTCCGGCGACGCGATCGACCTGCGGATGCTGCGGCGGCTGGAGCACCCGGGCGGGCTGTTCGAGATCTACAACCAGGAGATCCGGCCGGACGCGGTCCAGCAGTCCGACGGTCATCCGGGGACCGAGCATCACATCGTCCAGTCGGGATGCCTGCGGATCAACGCTCACGGGCAGATCGAGGAACTCGGGCCCGGCGACTACCTGGCGTTCCGCGCGGCCGGCCCGCACTCGTACGAGGCTGTGGACGGGCCGGTGCGGTCGGTGCTGCTGCTCGAGTACCCGCCGGACGTGTACCCGACGGCGGCCGGCGGGCCGCACCTGCCGGGATAGTTCCGGGAAAGGTCCGGATGAGGTCCGGTTGCGTGCATTGACCGGCCGCCCGGAGCACGCGTACGCTCGGTATCGTTCATTTTAGCGAACGCCTGCCGAGGAGGCCCGCCATGCACCGGTCCGCGACACCCGACGTGGTCGTGATCGGCGCAGGCATGGTCGGGGCCGCGTGCGCGGAGGCGCTGTCGGCGGCCGGCGTGCGGGTGCTGGTGATCGACCGCGACGGCCCGGCCGCGGGCACGACGGCATCCGGCGAGGGCAACGTGCTGGTGTCGGACAAGGAGCCGGGGCCGGAGTTGGAGCTCGCCATCGCATCCCGGGCCGAGTGGGAGATCGTCCGCGGTCGGCTGCCCGAATGGGTCGCCGACGTGGAGTGGGAGGCGAAGGGCGGCGTCGTGGTGGCGACCGGTGACCCGGAGCCGTTGACCGCGTTCGCGGCGAAGCAGCGCGCGGCCGGAGTCACCGCGCGGGTGATCACGCCCGCGGAGGTCTTCGAGCTCGAGCCGTTGGTCACGCCACGGGTGACGGTCGGGGTGCATTACCCGGATGACGCGCAGGTGCAGCCGGTGCTGGCGGCAACGGCGTTGCTGGCAGCAGTTCGCGAGCGCGGTGGCGAAGTGAGATCGGGGGTCACCGCGCTCGGGATCCGGCAGTCGCGTGGTCGCGTTGTCGGTGTGGACACGTCGGACGGCGACATTGCCTGTGGTGCGGTGCTCAACGCGTGCGGGCCGTGGGCGGGCGCGTTCAGTGCTGCGGCCGGTGCGCCGATCGAGGTGCTGCCCCGGCGCGGGATGATCCTCGTGACAGCGCCGCTGCCGGAGTGCGTGCGCCACAAGGTGTACGACGCGGACTACGTCGGCGCGGTCGGCAGCGGGGACGCCGACCTGCAGACGTCCACCGTGGTCGAGTCGACGCGGGCCGGGACTGTACTGATCGGATCGAGCCGGGAGCGGATCGGGTTCGATGATGCTGTTCGCGTCCGGGTGCTGCGGGAGTTGGCGCGGAAGGCTGTCGGATTGTTTCCGTTCCTCGGCGACGTGCCGGTGATGCGGACGTACGGCGGGTTTCGCCCTTATGCACCGGATCATTTGCCGGTTATCGGCGCGGATCCGCGCGTGCACGGGCTGTGGCACGCGACGGGACATGAGGGTGCGGGTATTGGTCTGGCTCCTTCTACCGGCCGCCTCATCACGGAACAGTTCTTGGGCCTCACCCCGCATGTCGATCCAGCCCCGTTCCGCGTCGACCGTCCGGCGGTGATCGCCGCATGAGCGCATACCTCCGCCCGCGGTCGGGTGATCCGGCCGAGATCGGTACGCCGACGGCCGTGGACGTGACCGTCGACGGGCATCCGGTCGCGGCTCAGGCGGGTCAGACGGTGGCCGCCGTACTCCTGGCCAACGGTCGCGACACCTGGCGGACCACCCGCTTGCACGACCGCCCTCGAGGAGTCTTCTGCGGAATCGGCGCCTGCCAGGACTGCCTGGTCACAGTCAACGGCCTCCCCGACGTCCGCGCCTGCCAACGCACCATCACCCCCGGCGACGCGATAGCAACCCAGACAGGGGCAGTCCTACCCACAACCTCGTCCGCAGCAGCAACTGCGGGGGAGCAGACGCGCAGGGTTGTTGAGGTTGTGGTGGTGGGGGCTGGGCCGGCGGGGGTTGCGGCTGCGGTTGCGGCGGGGGATGCGGGCGCTGAAGTGCTTGTGGTGGACAGCGGGCGGGCGGTCGGGGGGCAGTACAACCGGCAGTTGCCGGTGGAGTTTGCTGCTCGGCGGCCGGATCGGCTGCAGCATGAGTGGAAGGTGTTCGCCGAGCAGCGGGACCGGCTCGTCAGCCATCCGCGGATCACGTACCTGCCCGACACCTCGGTGTGGGCAATCGAAGGACTCCGGCTCTGGGCTCAGACCGGTCCGGCAGACGCCAGTGGCCGGCAACCGTTCGCGATCGACGCACAGTCCGTCGTGCTGGCTGCCGGTGCGTACGATCGCGTGCTTCCCTTTCCTGGTTGGGATCTTCCGGGCGTCTACACCGCCGGTGCCGCGCAAGCCCTCGCCAAGGGGCAGCGGATCGCCGTCGGCCACCGTGTCCTCGTCGCCGGCACCGGCCCGTTCCTGCTGCCGGTCGCCGAGTCGTTGGTCGGCGTCGGGGCACACGTCGTCGCGCTCCTCGAAGCCAACTCGCTGACAACGGTCCGCAAGGGCTGGTCCAGCGATCCGTTGGTTGCCCCGAGCAAGCTCCGGGAGGCCGTCGGGTACGGCGCGTTGCTCGCCCGCCATCGCATCCCGCTCCGCCACGGGTGGACCGTGATCGCCGCGCATGGCATCGACCACGTCGAGGCAGCCACGATCGCACGCCTGGACAGCGATTGGCGTCCGATCCGTGGCAGCGAACGCCGGGTGGAGGTCGATGCCGTCTGCGTCGGCTTCGGCTTCACCGCGAACCTGGAGCTCGCCGTCTCCGCCGGCTGCACGATCACCACCGGCCCCAACGGCGGCCCGGCCGTGGCGGTCGACGCCAACCAGCAGACGAGCACCCCCGGTGTCTTCGCAGCCGGCGAACTCACCGGTATCGGCGGCGCCGCTCTCTCCACCGCAGAAGGCACCCTCGCCGGCACCACCGCAGCCCACCACGCCCTCACCGGATCAGAAGCGAGTGACGTTGCGGCGGTTCGCGGTGCGGTTGAGCGGGGGCGGCGGTTTGCAGGGGCGTTGGCTCGGGCTTATCCCGTGCGGGACGGGTGGAAGAGCTGGAGTACTGCGGACACGCTCGTCTGCCGCTGTGAGGAAGTGACCCGCGGACAGATCGAAGCCGCAGCGCAGGAGCGCGGGCTGGACGACGGGCGGGCGATGAAGCTGAGCAGTCGTGCTGGGCTCGGGATGTGCCAGGGGCGGGTGTGTTCGCGCACCGTCGCAGAGTTGCTGGCCGCGCCGGGCGACGTACCGGAACCAAGCATGAAACGACCGATCGCCGTACCAGTGAGGCTGCGGGATCTGGCGGACGCCGAGGTCGCGGAATCACCAGAAACCGTGCTGGACACCATGCTGGAAACCATGGAGGAACAATGAGCGAGAAGCTGGAAGGCGTGATCGTCGCGACCGCGCTGCCGTACGCCGAGGACGCGTCGGCGCCGGCGGGATTGCGCCCGGACCTGGACAAGTACGCCGAGCACTGCCGCTGGCTGGTCGACAACGGCTGCCGTGGCGTCGGGCCGAACGGGTCGCTCGGTGAGTACTCGTCGCTCTCCGACGACGAGCGTCGCGCCGTGGCGAAGACCGCGATCGAGGCCGTCGGCGACGACGGTGTCGTGGTGATCGGCGTCCACGGCGTCGGCTCCCACCAGGCCCGCGCCTGGGCGGAGAAGGCCGCCGAGGACGGCGCGGACGGTGTGCTCTGCCTGCCGCCGACGATGTACCGCGCGAACCGGGGCGAGGTGATCGCGCACTTCACCGAGGTCGCGAAGGCCGGCCTGCCGGTGATGGTCTACAACAACCCGCTCGACACCAAGGTCGACCTGACCCCCGACCTGCTCGCGGAGATCGCGCAGATCGAGAACATCGTCGCGGTGAAGGAGTTCTCCGGTGACGTACGGCGGATCCTCGAGATCCGCGAGCTGGCGCCGGACCTGGCCGTGATCGCCGGGGCCGACGACCTGACCCTCGAAGCACTGCTGATGGGTGCGACCGGCTGGTTCGCCGGCTTCCCGAAC
This sequence comes from Kribbella sp. VKM Ac-2569, assembly GCF_004216905.1. GTDB lineage: Bacteria > Actinomycetota > Actinomycetes > Propionibacteriales > Kribbellaceae > Kribbella. The sequence continues at coordinate 56,054 of NZ_SGXJ01000006.1, read as the reverse complement.
GTGTTCCCGAAGGAATCCGTTCAGTTGTTCGAGCTCGCCACGCAGGGCAAGCTGGAGGAGGCCCGCGCGTTGTACGAGCCGTTGGTCGCCGCGTTCCGGTGGGACTCGCGCACCGAGTTCGTCCAGGCGATCAAGTACGGCATGGACTACGTCGGACGGTTCGGTGGACCGTGCCGGCCGCCGCGCGGGCCGCTGGTTCCCGAGCACGTCGCGCAGTTGGAGCAGGACATGAAGAAAGCAGTGGAGTCACTGGTATGAGGTCCGTCCGGACGATCACCGCGATCGACTCGCACACCGAGGGCATGCCGACCCGCGTCGTCACCGGTGGGGTCGGCGTGGTGCCCGGCGCGACGATGGCCGAGCGGCGTGAGTACTTCATCAAGCACCTGGACGACCTGCGGTTGTTCCTGATGAACGAGCCGCGTGGTCATCCGGCGATGAGCGGAGCGATCCTGCAGCCGCCGACGCGGGCGGACGCGGACTGGGGCGTGTTGTACATCGAGGTCTCCGGACTGCTGCCGATGTGTGGGCACGGCACGATCGGGGTCGCGACGGTGCTGGTCGAGTCCGGGATGGTCGAGGTGACGGAGCCGGTGACCGAGGTTCGGTTGGACACGCCGGCCGGCCTCGTTGTGGTCGACGTTGCCGTGAGCAACGGTCGCGCCGAGCACCTGACGTTGCGCAACGTTCCGTCGTACTCGCATGCTCTGGACGCCTCGGTCGAGGTGCCCGGGCTGGGCAAGGTCACCTATGACATGGCGTACGGCGGGAACTTCTACGCGATCCTGCCGCTGGAGCAGCTCGGGATCCCGTTCGATCGGGCCGAGAAGGATCGCATCCTGAAGGCCGGGCTGGACATCATGGACGCGATCAACGCCACCGACCGTCCGGTGCATCCGCTCGATCCCGGCATCAACGGCTGCAAGCACGTGCAGTTCACCGCACCCGGTCTCGACGGCGCCGACTCCCGGAACGCGATGGCGATCCACCCGGGCTGGTTCGACCGTTCGCCGTGCGGGACCGGTACGTCGGCACGGATGGCGCAACTGCATGCCCGCGGCGAGCTCGCCCTCGACACCGACTTCGTCAACGAATCCTTCATCGGCACCCGCTTCACCGGCCGCCTGATCGAAGAAACCACAGTCGGTCCGCACCCCGCTGTGGTCCCCACAGTCACCGGCCGAGCCTGGATCACCGGCACCGCCAACTACTTGCTGGACCCCGACGACCCCTTCCCCACCGGTTTCGTCCTCTAGCCGACCGATTCCAAGAGCCCCGGCCTCGGTTGGCGACCAGGTCCACTGAAAGCAAATGGTGGGGAGCCAAGGCTATTGCGGCTCTGCTGTCCGAGGTGTGGGCGGACTGCTGGGCCGTGAGACAGGTTCTAGTGGGTTGGGACCATGTATTCCTTGTCCACGGCCCCCGGCGGGTGTCTCTTCCCCCGGGGCACGCTCACTGCAGGCGCAGTCCGCCGAAACTGCGGCTCGCCAATGCTCGAAAACTGCAGCTGTCCAGCCGGGCGACTGGGGACACTAGCTGGTCACTGCAGGTGAGTAGCAATCCCCCAGCCCCAGACCTGGCCGCCCGCAGCCACGTCGACCTCACGTATACGGCCGACGAGGCACGCGGGCACGGCGAGTAGGTCGTTGGCTGACGTCCCTCAGCGGTGGAGTTGGGATTGCCAGTTGGTGGGTACGTTGCCGCCGGGGACGGGTTGGGTTTCGGGGCGGGAGGCTGGCGGCGCGAGGTCGGGGCCGTCGTAGTACTGGGACTCGCCGTAGTGCCAGAACCAGTCCTCGCCCGGCTCGAAGCTGCGGACGATCTGGTGCCCGGTCTCGCTCGCGTGAGCGGAGGCGTGCTGGGCGGGGGAGGAGTCGCAGCAGCCGATGTGACCGCACTGCGCGCACCGGCGGAGGTGGAACCACCAGCCGTCGGCCTGCTGACACTCAACGCATCCGGTGCCGGTCGGGGGAACTGTGCTGTCGATGCCTGGCGTTCCAGAACTCTCCGTCATACCGCCCATCCTGTCCCGTCCCCGGGCTCCCGGACAAGAAATTGTAGAGGACAGAACCTGTCCGCTTCCTTGTCCAGACTGGAGACATGACAACACAGCAGATCCCTGGCGGTAAGTCGACCATCACGCCGTACGTTGCGGTGAAGGGCGCCGACAAGTTCCTGGACTTCGTGGAGCAGACGTTCGAGGTCCGGACGAGCGGACGATGGCCGAACCAGGACGGCACGGTCGGCCACGCCGAGATCACTGTCGGCGCGTCGGTTCTGATGACGTTCGACGCGGCGCCGGACTGGCCGGACACCCCGAGCTTCCTCAGTGTGTACGTCGATGACGTCGAGCGGACCTTCCAGCGGGCGATCGACGCCGGCGCGACCGTCGTGACCGAGCTGATGTACTCCGGGATCACCGGCGACCGCGGCGGCCGGGTGAGGGATCCGCTGGGCAACATCTGGTGGCTGCAGACCCACCTCGATGACGTCGACCCGAGCACCGTCGCGGCCCTGTTCGCGGACCCCGATGAGGCCGCCAAGATGCGCATCGCGCAGGCCACCTTCGCCGACGAGATGCGCAGGCGCATCAAGAACTGAGCAGTCGCACCGGTTGGCCGGGGCGGACCTGGGCACACGCGTCCAGGTCCGGCGAGGCGACGTACGCGATGACCGGGTAGCCGCCGGTGACCGGATGGTCCGCGAGGAAGATGACCGGCGTGCCGGACGGCGGGATCTGGATTGCGCCGCGGGCCATGCCTTCGCTGGCGAGTTCGCCGGTGCGGGCGCGTTCGAGTGGTTCCCCGTCGAGCCGAACGCCGACGCGGTTGCTGTTGCTGCTCACGTGATAGGTCTGCGCAACGAGCGACGCCCACCCCGCGTCGGTGAACCAGTCCCGCCGCGGCCCGGGCGTAACCCGCAGTACGACGTTCCCTTCGGCCGGATGCGCGACGGGAGCCAGATCCACACCGGGCATCGGTTCGACCGACGACCCGACCGGCAGCGTCTGATTCGCGACGAGCGGCGCCGGCCCGAGACCGGACAACAAGTCAGTGGAGCGGGAGCCGAGAACCGCGGGTACGTCGATCCCGCCGCGGACAGCGACGTACGTCCGTAGCCCGCTCGCCGGCGCTCCAAGACGCAGTACCTGACCCGCGTGCAGCGTCGTCGGCGCGTTGAGCGGTACGCCGGCGCACGGCGCGCCCGTGATGGCGACGACGAGATCGGTGTCGGCGTGCACCACCAGACCGCCGTACGTCACCTCGATCGCGGCCGCGCCGTCAGGGTTGCCGACCAGCCGATTCGCCAACGAGTAGGACGCTCGATCGCATGCGCCCGACGCCGGTACGCCGAGCGCCGCCTGGCCGGCTCGTCCGCGGTCCTGGATCGTTGCCAAGGGCCCCGGTTCGAGAACGGTCAGGCTGCTCATCCACGACCTGCGTCGACGAACCGGACCCGGCGCCCGGGGTGGAACAGCGCGGCGGGTTCGCGGGAGGAGTCGAAGATGCGCACCGACGTACGGCCGATCAACTGCCACCCGCCCGGCGACTCACGGGGATACACACCGCTGAATTCTCCCGCAAGCGCGACGGCGCCCGTCGGCACCTTCGTCCGCGGCGACTCCCGCCGCGGGATGTCCCACGAACCGGCCGACGTCAGGTAACCGAACCCAGGCGCGAACCCGCAGAACGCCACCGTCCACTCGTCCCCGGTATGACGCTCGACCACCTCGGCCGCCGAGCACCCGAGCAGCTGCGCCACATCCGACAGGTCCTCGCCGTCGTAGACGACCGGGATCTCGATCAGATCGCCCGACGTCTGCGCCCCGGCGATTGGGGTGACCGCGCGCAGAGCTCGAGACAGTACGTCGAGACTGCCGGACGTCGTAACCAGCACCGTGCGCGCGGCCGGTACGACGTCCACGACATCCGCCGGCGGATCCGCGGTCAGCGCTGTGTAGTACCCGAGCACCTCGTCGAGATCGTCGAGTTCGACCAGCAGCGCCCGATCACCCGACGGGAGAAGACGCATCAGCCGGTGAACGGGCGCATCTCGACGCCCGCTCCCCCCAGGGCACCCCGCACCCGCCGGGCGATGTCCACAGCACCAGGGGTGTCGCCGTGCACACAGATCGACGCCGCGTCGACCACCAGCGAGCCACCTTCGATGTCACGGATCGGCTGCCCGGTCGCCATCGCCGTACAGCGCAAGGCGATCTCGTCCGCGTCGTGCAGAACCGCACCAGACGAGCGTCGGGACACCAACGTGCCGGCAGGCGTGTACGCGCGGTCCGCAAAGGCCTCATGTACTGCGGTCAGACCGGCCTCGGCCGCGAGCCGGAGCCACTCCGAGCCAGGAAGCCCCAGCACCGGAAGGGTCTTGTCGTACTCCGCGACAGCCGCGACGACCGCGGCGGCCTGCTCCGTGTGGTGGCCGATCGTGTTGTACAGCGCCCCGTGCGGCTTCACGTACCTGACCCGATCGCCCGCGATCCGGGCGAACGCGTCCAACGCGCCGATCTGGTACACCACCTCGTCGCGCAGCGCGGCCGGCTCGATGTCCACGAACCGGCGCCCGAAGCCGGCCTTGTCGGCGTACCCGACATGCGCACCGATCGCCACACCGCGCTCGACCGCCTCGGCCGTCACCCGGCGCATGATCGAAGGGTCGCCGGCGTGGAAGCCGCAGGCCACGTTCGCGCTGGTCACGACGCCGAGCAGCGCCGAGTCGTCCCCCATCGACCAGGAGCCGAATCCTTCACCCATGTCCGCGTTGAGGTCCATGTGCCACCTCCTGGCCCCGAGCGTAGGGATTGTTGAACAATCCTGCAAGAGGCTTGTTCCACTTTTCCTGCCCAGCTGAGATGATGCGGACATGAGTACGGGTGGGGCCGAGGACACTGCAGCGGACACGGACACCGGACGGCAGGCGTGGTTGCGGACCGTCGCCGCCGATGTCGCGCGACTGGACCGGAGCAGTTCGGCCGAGCGCGCCGCGGACATCCTGCGGCGCAGTATTACCGAAGGCGCGTTGCCGCCCGGCGCCCAGCTCTCCGAGGTCGAGCTGACCGAGGTCCTGGAGGTCAGCCGGAACACGCTGCGCGAGGCCTTCCGGCTGCTGACCCACGAGGGCCTGCTCGTCTACAAGCTGCACCGTGGCGTCTTCGTGCCGGAGCTGGACGAGCACGACGTGATCGACCTGTACCGGCTGCGGCGCGTCCTCGAAGTGGACGTCGTACGCGGCCTGGCCGACCGTGATCCGGAGCTTCCGGGCGGTCGGCTCGAGCCCCTGCACGACGATGTCGAAGCCGCCGAGGCCGCCGCCAGCGCGGACCGCTGGCCGGCTGTCGGTACGGCGAACATGCGCTTCCATCAGCACCTGATCGGGCTCGCCGACAGCGCGCGGATGGACGCGATGACCGGCCGGCTGCTCGCGGAGCTGCGGCTTCTCTTCCACGTGATCGCGACCCCGCGCGAGCTGCACGAGCCGTACATCGCGCGGAACCGTGGGCTGTTCGAACTGCTCGAGGCCCGCAAGTACGAGCAGGCCGCCGCCGACCTGCACCAATACCTGCTCGACTCCGAACAGGGCATCCTCACCGCGTTCCGGGATAAGGGCTTGCGCCCGCCCGCGACAACCTGAGTTGATGTGAGGGCGTGTCTGATGGTGCAGCGCCTACTGCGGGGCACTCGGCACGGCACCTCGCCGCACGGGTGCAAAGGCCACGATGCTCCGCATCGAGACCTTCGCCCCCGCACGCCGATGCACCGCACCGAGCACCTCCTCGCTACGGCGCTGCACCATCAGACACGCCCTTGACAACGTCAGCTGCAAAGGGGAGCACAGCTCATGACCGATGACGCCCGGACCGACCAGACGCCGAAGTCCTACCGCCCTATCGACGCCAAGGGGTTCCGGGACTTCATCTCTCGTGGCTGGGGGCCGGTCGACCGTTCGGTGTCGGTGCCGGAGGGGCTCGCGGAGGCCGCCGCGGAGCACCGGCGCAAGCTCGCCGCTGCGCTGCCGGGCCGCAGGATCGCGCTCGCGGCCGGTCGTGCGCCGGTCCGGTCGAACGACACCGACTTCCAGTTCCGCGCCGACAGCGACTTCGTCTGGCTCACCGGTTGCCAGGCCGAAGGTTCCGTCCTGGTCATCTCGGCGGACGGCGACGCGACGCTCTACCTCCGCGAGACTGCTGGGCCGGACGAGGCGGACTTCTTCTCGAACGCGCGCGACGGTGAGCTATGGATCGGCCCGGTGCCGGGGTTGAAGGACTGGTCGGACGCGCTGCAGATCGCCTGCCGCCCGATCGAGGAGCTGCCGGCGGCGGTCCGGGGCGCCGTCCCGTTCATGCTGTCGGTGCCCGGTGTCGAGCCGATGCTGGACGCCTTGGTACGGACGTCGCCCACCGACGGCAACGCGCTGCGGCAGACGCTCGCCGAGCTGCGCCGGATCAAGGACGACTGGGAGCTCGACCAGCTACGTGAGGCTGTCGCGGCGAGTGTGCTCGCGTTCGGTGACGTGGCGCGGGAGCTGCCCGAGGCGATCCGTGGCGGCGGCGAACGCTGGCTGCAGGGCACCTTCGACCGGCGCGCGCGGACCGCGGGCAACGGCGTCGGGTACGCGTCGATCGTTGCGGCCGGCAATCACGCGCCGGTGCTGCACTGGGTCCGCAACGACGGCGCCGTGAACGAAGGCGACGTGATCCTGCTGGACGCCGGCGTCGAGACCCGCACGCTCTACACCGCCGATGTGACCCGGACCTTCCCGGCCAGTGGCGAGTACACCGCGGCGCAGCGGCAGGTGCACGACCTGGTGCACAAGGCACAGCTCGCTTCGCTGGAGGCGGTCAAGGTGGGAGCGCCGTACCGCGCCTTCCAGTACGAAGCGCTGCGGGTGCTGGCCGAAGGGCTGCGGGACTGGGGAGTGCTCGACGTCTCGCTCGACGAGCTGCTCGGCCCGGACGGGCAGCAGCACCGTCGGTACATCGTCTGCGGGACCGGTCACTACATCGGCCTCGATGTGCACGACTGCGACGCGTCCAGGCCGGAGGCGTACTTCGCCGGCACCATCGAGGCCGGTATGGCGCTCGCGGTCGAGCCGGGGCTGTACTTCCACCCGAACGACGAGACCGTCCCGCCGGAGCTGCGCGGTATCGGCATCCGGATCGAGGACAACGTCGTCGTCCACCAGGACCGGCTGGAGATCCTCACCGAGGACCTCCCGATCACCACCGACGGCCTCGAGCAGTGGACCCGGTCGCACCTCAACGCCCTGTAATCAAAATTACTCGTCACAAGCAGTAACGTTCGTCGCTGGCCGACGATGTACAGGTCGGGGGAGGGTCGAACTCGGCTGGGCGCGTGGCAGTGGGGGGCCGCGATGCCCGCGCCGGCCGGTTCGGTCCCGGACTGGGGCCAGGGGGGACCCAGGATCCCGGGTTACGGGGAGTAATCAGCATGAACCTACGAGTGCGAGTCATGAACTGCGGAAGCCGGCACTGGTACGCCGACATCGACGACGCCGACGATCCGCAACCGGACGATCCGTTCTGGTTCGTAGACAACTGCCGGACTCAGACGCAGGCGCTGCAGAGCGCCTGCGCCGAGCTCCGGCTGATGTCCGGCCGGCTGGTTCGGGGTGATCACCTCGACCGGGTGCTCGAAGTGACCGGCGTACCGGTCTGACCCGTCAGCCGGCGGGCGGTACGGCGGCACAGCTGCTGCCGCGCTTCGGTACGTCCCGCGCGATCAGGTAGTAGTCGATCGTGCTCTGCATGCACGGGCTCTTCGAGTAGCTCCCGTGTCCCCAACCCTCGTACGTCAGAAGTACGCCGTACCGTCCGAGCTGCCGCTCCACGCTCTGCGCCCAGGCGTAGCCAGTAGCCGGGTCGTGGATCGCGTTGGCGAGCAGTACAGGCGTCTTGAGCGCACGGACCTTCAGCAGGTGCTGCGGGTTGTTCGCGGGCGGTGAGCCGAGACAGATGGACACAGCCATCAGCTGACCGGGGTAGCGCAGGTCCTGGTTATTGCGTGCGAGCCGCTGCAGATGTCCGGCGTACTCGCGGTAGCTGCGGACCGGCAGGTTCCAGTCCTGACAGAACACCGCCAGCGGGTACGGCGCGACTCCCGTCTGCACCGGCTTCGGGGGAGTGCCGCCGGCCTTCAGCATCTCGGCCAGCGCCGACCATTGCGGTCCGTAGAGCGCCCGGAACACGGAGAAGCTCAGTGTGAACGGGTCAGGTGACTTGGCGAGCAGATCCGCCCAGAGAGCGTGGATGTCGCGCCCGTGCAGTGCACAGGTCGTCGTGGCGTCGCACCACTTCACGAACTCGTCGAACGAGTCCTGTCCCGCGGCCGCTTGGTCGTCGAGGAAGTCACCTGCCCTGGACGAGCTGTGGTCGCTCACGCTCTCCAGCACCATCGCGCGGACCCGGTGTGGGTACGTCTCGGCGTACTGCGCTCCGAGCACCGTCCCGTACGAACTGCCGTGGAAGGAGATCGTGGACTCGCCGAGCGCTCGCCGTACGGCGTCGACGTCGCGCACCGTCTGCCACGTGTCGATGTGGTCGTACAGCGGACCGGTGTGCTCGCGGCAGTCCGTGGCGAGCTGCCGGTTGTAGGTGATCGTGGAGGTGAACTCGGCCGCGCTCTTGATGATCGGCGACGGCTGCTTGTTGAGGAGCTCGGCAGAGCAGCGCACCGGGTTGCTGCGCGCCACACCGCGCGGGTCGAAGCTGACGATGTCGAAGCGGTCCTGCACGTCCGTGCTGAACCGGTCGATCCCGGTCTTGATCCGGTCGACTCCCGAGTCGCCGGGACCACCTGGGCCGAACACCAGGACGCCGACGCGTTCGCTGGGCACCTTCGCCGTACGGCGGGCGATCGCGAACTCGAACGTGGGGCCGTCGGGGTCGCGCCAGTCGATCGGCAACTTGAGCGTCGCGCACTGCGAGCCGCGAACCTCGGCCGGGTCGTCCTTGCCTTCGGGCTTGCAGTCGGCCCACTGCACCCCGGTCGTAGTCGCTGCTGTGGGGAGTGTTGTCAGCCCGGCGGTCGCGACGCCGAGCAGTACAGCGCCGGTGACGGCGCGCTGGGTGAACGTCATGCGCCGATCCTTCGGCAATCGCTTGCTACCGGCATCAGGGAGCCGCCCCCGTGCGACCCCGAACGCGGCTTGGGGGGCTTGTTAGGGTCGCTGTTGATGAGTACCAAACATGCGGCGTGGTTCCGGACGGTGGCGATCGCCGAGGCGATCTCGTGGACCGGACTGCTGGTCGGGATGCTGTTCAAGTACGTGCTGTCCGACAACGAGATCGGGGTGAAGATCTTCGGCCCGATCCACGGCGGCATCTTCATCGCCTACGTGGTCACCGTGCTGGCCGTGCGCGGCCCGTTGCGGTGGTCCTGGCTGGTGACGTTGGTCGCGCTGGCGGCCAGCATTCCCCCGTTGTTCACCTGGTTCTTCGAGATCTGGGCAGTCCGCACGGGCCGGATTGACGCCGGCCGGGAGACCGCCGTACCGTCCACAGCAGAAGTCAACTCAACAGCCGCATGAACCCGTGCGGGAGAGACCCGGGCACGAACCGGGCGCCGTAGGAGCAACTCTCCCCAAGAATCTCTCAGGCACCTTCACCGCGCGGGCGAGGCACCTCTGGAAGGCATCCGCCTGACAGAGCGGGGAGGACACCAAACGGTCAACGGCGACCGGAAGGAACCTCCACACGATGGCGATCAGCGTCTTCGACCTGTTCAGTATCGGGATCGGCCCGTCGAGCTCCCACACCGTGGGACCGATGCGTGCGGCCCGCACCTTCGCACGCGGTCTCGCCGACGACGGCCTGCTGGCCGCGACGACAACCGTCGAGGCCCAGCTCTTCGGCTCGCTCGGCGCCACCGGGCACGGGCACGGCAGTAACAAGGCCGTCCTGCTCGGCCTCGAGGGCGCCGACCCGGAGACCGTCGCGACGCACTCGGTCGACGCCCGCGTCGAGACGATCCGCGAGCGCGGCCGGATCCTGCTGGCCGGCACCCACGAGATCACGTTCAACGAGAACACCGACCTGCTCATGCACCGCCGCAAGGCGCTCCCGTACCACCCGAACGGGATGATGTTCGTCGCCCGTGACGCCGACAACGCAGTACTGCGGGAACGCACCTACTACTCGGTCGGCGGCGGATTCGTCGTCGACGAGAACGCCGCCGCGGGTGACCGGATCGTGCCGGACACGACCCCGCTGAAGTACCCGTTCACCACCGGCGCGGAGCTGCTCGACCGGTGCCGCGAGTCGCAACTGTCGATCAGCGAGGTGATGCTCGCGAACGAGCTCGCCTGGCGGACCGAGGACGAGGTCCGGGACGGGCTGCTGCACATCTGGCAGGTGATGCAGGACTGCGTCCGCGAAGGATGCGAGACCGAGGGCATCCTGCCCGGCGGACTCAAGGTGCCGCGCCGCGCCCACGCCCTGCACAAGAAGCTCACCCAGGACCCGTGGTCGGTCGATCCGCTCAAGGTGATGGACTGGGTGAACCTGTTCGCGCTCGCGGTCAACGAGCAGAACGCGTCGGGCGGCCGGATCGTCACCGCCCCGACGAACGGTGCCGCCGGCATCATTCCCGCCGTACTGCACTACTACCGGCGCTTCGTGCCCGGGTCGACCGAGGACGGCGTGGTCCGGTTCCTGCTGGCCGCCGGTGCGATCGGCGTGCTCTACAAGGAGAACGCGTCGATCTCCGGCGCCGAGGTCGGCTGTCAGGGCGAGGTCGGTTCCGCCTGCTCGATGGCCGCCGCCGGGCTGTGCGAGGTCTCTGGCGGTACGCCGGAACAGGTGGAGAACGCCGCCGAGATCGCGATGGAGCACAACCTCGGCCTGACCTGCGACCCGGTCGGCGGACTGGTGCAGATCCCGTGCATCGAGCGGAACGCGATGGCGTCGGTGAAGGCGATCAACGCGACCCGGATGGCGATGCACGGCGACGGCGTCCACGTGGTCACCCTCGACAAGGTCATCAAGACCATGCGCGAGACCGGCGCCGACATGAAGGTCAAGTACAAGGAGACGTCCCGCGGCGGCCTCGCCGTCAACGTCATCGAGTGCTAGCCAGCCTGGGAACAGCAGTACCAGGCTGAAACGCGTGCCGCCCGGGATACTGGGGAACATGGGCGAGCTCGGGCGGACGTTGCACGCGTGGCGTGATCGGGTCGCGCCTTCGGAGGTCGGACTGCCGGCCGGTGGCAAGCGGCGGGCTCCCGGGCTGCGGCGCGAGGAGCTCGCGCACCTCGCCGGGTTGTCGGTCGACTACATCGTCCGGCTGGAGCAGGGCCGGTCGGACTCGCCGTCGGCCCAGGTACTGACCGCGCTGGCCCGCGCGCTCCGGTTGTCCGATGCCGAGCGCAACCATCTGTTCGTGCTCGCGGGCGAGGTCGAGCCGTCGCCCGGGCGGGTGTCGGCGTACATCCCGCCCGGTGTGCAGCGGATCGTGGACCAGTTGGAGGGCGCGCCGCTGTGCGTCACCGACGCCGCCTGGACGGTGATCACCTGGAACCCGATGTTCGCCGCGCTGATCGGCGACTTCTCGCCGTGGCAGGGGCGGTGGCGGAACATCGTCTACCGGCATTTCGTGGATCCGGGCGACCGCGTCGTCATGACGCCGGAGCAGCAGCAGAATTTCCGGAACGCGATGGTGACGGATTTGCGCGCGTCCCTCGCCCGGTATCCGCGCGATCCGGATCTCAAGGCGTTGATCGAGGAGCTCCGTGCCGGGTACGACGAGTTCGCGCAACTGTGGGAGCGGCCGGTCGTCCGCTTCCACCAGAGCGAGCGGAAGACGATCCGGCACCCGGAGGTCGGCACCTTCGACATCGACTGCGACGTACTCGCGGTCCCGGGCAGCGACCTGCGGATGGTCGTCTACACCGCCGCCCCGAACACCGAGGCCGCCGAGAAGCTCCGCCTGCTGTCGGTGATCGGTCTGCAGGCACTCACCTGAGCAGCGCCGCCACCGCCGCAGGATCCTCGACCTGAGCGTTGTGCCCGAGGCCGGGTAGCGTGACGGCCCGATGGTGCAGGGCGTGCAGTTCGGCGTCGCTGTTCATGGGATCCCGTTCGCCGCGCGCCAGCACGACGTCGGCCTGACTCGCCGCGATCAGCGCGGGCATGTCCGGTGCGCCGACGCCGAACGTTCCGGGATCCAGGGCGAGACGCCAGCGCCCGTCCTGCTCGAGCAGGACGTGGTCGACGGCCTCGACTGCCTCGGCCATGGCAGCGAAGGTGTACGTCGAGAGCGGGGCAGCCGAGCCGCGGCCCGGGAGGTCCGGAGCGTACTTGGTGTGCGGCCAGGTGTCCCAGACGCGGCCGTTGGCTCCGAGACCGTGCAGCAGCACCAGATTCGCCATGAGAGCAGGCTGGCAGAGGAATGCGGCCGTTGCGCGCCGGTCGGCGCGTTGTCAGCTAACGCACTGCATTCCTACGGTCGCGTAAAGGGCACCGAATTCCCGGAACATATCTGTTTGGCGTGGAATTTGTTCCAAGGTCTGTTTGAAACGACTCATCTGCCGATACTCTGCGGGTCTTGTGAAACCGATGTCTGCCACGGCTTTCCGCCGCCCGCCCTGGCAGAACCCGCGGCGTCGCCGCCAGGCTGCCGCCGGCGCCGGCATTCTGCTGCTCGGCTACCTCGTGCTGGTCTTCATCGCCCTGCTCGGCGGCCCGCGGATCGGCGCCGGGTTCCTGCCGCTGCCCGGCGGCGGGCCGAAGCCGGCCGCGCCGATCGCCGGCCCACAGCCCGGCGAGCCGACGCAGAACATCCCTGGACTCCCGCCCCGGACCAGCCCGACTCCGGTTCCCACGCCCGGCGTGACACCCAGTGCCGTCGCGACGCCGTTGCCGACAGCAACCAAGCCGGGCGAGACGCAGCTACCGGTCGGTGCCACCAGTACGCCGTACCCGACGATCGTCCCCGGTACGCCGACGCCGCAGATCGTCGAGACCACCGGACCTACGGCCCCGCCCGCGACCAAGCGACCCCCGACGGTCCCGACCGCGCCTCCGACGAAGGCGACGACCGCGCCGACAAGTCGCCCGACCGCGTCGAGCACCCCGACCGCGCCCCCCACGAAGCCCCCCACGAAGCCGCCCACCGCGCCGCCCACCACCACCCCGACCCCTCCGCCACCACCGCCTGACGACCCGGACGACCCCGGACTCCTCGGCGGCATCCTCGGCAATCTGCTCGACAAGCTCGGGCTCTAGTAGGCCTCGACCTCGGTGGTGTCGGCGTTGCCGCCTGGGCGGGGTTGCAGGTTGACCTGCCAGGCCTGGTTCTTGCCGAAGGTCTGGTCGAACTTCTTGAAGGAGCAGTCTGCCCGGAACTTGCGGTGCTCGGCGTCCCAGTCCGTGCCGCTCTTGAAGTAGAGGCGGTACGCGCCGCCGATCTGGTTCACGGTCGCGGACTGGGTTGCCCGCAGATACACCATCACCTGTGGGGTACCCGGTGGCTTGCCGTCGCTGACGATCGAGATCGCGACGTCCTTCGTAGTGCCGTTGGTGATCTTGAGCCGGCCCATCCCCTCCAGATCACGCCGTACCAGGACGTCGCCGTTGTCGGGACGCACCTGCTTCGGTGCGGGCCCGGGATCGGGCAGCGTCCGGCCGAACGTCAGCTTGACCCGCTGCAGCTGCACGAGTGCGGTGCTGAGGTCGGCACGCAATTGCCGCTGCACCTTCTGCGAGGTGTACGCCGTACCACCGCAGCGCGCATCCTCCTCGGTCTTCTCTACCGAGCTCGTCAGCCGCGTCGCCGCCACACCGACGCGCTCCTGCAGCAGCGCGTGTACGCCGGTCAGCCGGGACGTCACCGTCAGCGCGGACAGCCGGATCGCGATCGTGTTGAGCGACTCCGCGAGTGTGCTCATCGCCTCGCTCAGACCCTCGGCCGTTCGGACCCGGGTCAGCGCACGTGTCGGCCCGGCCAGCACCTGGTCGATCCGGGTCAGCTCGGCCTGATAGCCCGCCGGACTCAACGGCCCCGCAGCCGGCATCGATGACGTCGGCGCCGGCGCGGCACTACTGCTCGAAGAAGTCGCGACAGGGCTCGGCGCAGGTTTCGGCTCCCCACCGCAACCCGCAACCAGACCCACCCCGGCACAGAGCGCAACCCAGCATTTCATCCCCACCCCAGCCCCCCAGGTCCCCAACCCGTGAGCTGTAAGGGTAAGGCATCAATCCCGTGGTGCGGGACGGACGAACGGGAACGCCAGCGTGCTGCGGATGTTCTGGCCGGTGAGCATCATCATGACCCGGTCGACGCCGATGCCCAGACCGCCGGTCGGAGGCATCGCGTACTCGAGCGCCGACAGGAAGTCCTCGTCCAGCGACATCGCCTCCGGGTCGCCGGCGGCGGCCTTCAAGGACTGTTCGGTGAGCCGGCGGCGCTGCTCGATCGGGTCGACGAGCTCGGAGTACGCCGTACCGATCTCGGCCCCGAACGCGACCAGGTCCCAGCGCTCGGCGAGCCGTGGATTCGTGCGGTGGTTGCGGGTCAGCGGGGACGTCTCGAGTGGGAAGTCGGTGTAGAACGTCGGCAGCATGGTGTTCGGTTCGACGAGCTCGTCGTACAGCTCCAGGACGAGTTCACCGGCCGACATCTCGAACGTCGTGTGGACGCCGTGCTCCGCGCACAACGCCCGGAGCTGGTCCGCGGGCGTTTCCGAGTCGATCGCAGTACCGGCGGCCAGGCCGACCGCGTCGTGGACGGTGACGACCGCCCACTCGCCCGAGATGTCGAGCTCCTCACCGTCCCGGCGTACGACGGGCTTGCCGTGCACCGCGGTCGCGGCCTCGATCAGCAGCTCCCGGGTGAGTTCGCGCATGACGTGGTAGTCGGCGTACGGCTGGTAGGCCTCGACCGACGTGAACTCCGGGTTGTGGGTCGCGTCGGCGCCCTCGTTGCGGAAGTTCCGGTTCAGCTCGAAGACCTTGCCCATCCCGCCGACGCTCAGCCGCTTCAGGAACAGCTCCGGCGCGATCCGCAGGAACAGCTCGGTGTCGTAGGCGTTGATGTGCGTGACGAACGGCCGCGCGTTCGCGCCGCCGTGCACCGCCTGCAGCATCGGCGTCTCCACCTCGATGAACCCACGCCCCTCGAATCCGTTGCGCAGGGCCCGTACTGCGGCACTGCGCTGCTGCATCATCCGCAGCGAATCCGGGTTCATCACCAGGTCGAGGTGCCGCTGCCGGACGCGCGCTTCGGGGTCGGTGAAACCCTTCCGCTTGTCGGGCAGCGGGTGCAGGCACTTCGCCGCCATCACCCACGACGTCGCGGCGATCGACAGCTCACCCCGGCGGCTCGTGACGACCTCGCCGGTGACGCTCACGTGGTCGCCGATGTCGACCAGCCGCTGCCACTGGTCCAGCGGTACGTCGCCGCAGGACTCGGCCGTCAGCATCACCTGCAACTGCGTGAGCCCGTCCTGCAGTTGCGCGAACGCCAGACCGCCGTGGCTCCGCATCCGCAGCACCCGGCCGGTCACGGACGCCGTGTGCCCGGTGTGATGGTCCGGCGGCAGGTTCGGGTACAGCTCCCGGACGCGTTCCAGCGTCTCCGTCCGCGGCACCTCGACCGGGTACGGATCGATGCCCGCAGCAACGAGTTCGGCGAGCTTGGAACGCCGGATCTGCTCCTGCTCGGTGAGCTTCCGCGTCGGCAACGCGGGCCGCAGCAAGTCCACTTCCTGGTCGTGTACGGCGGTTGCGAACGCGCGACCGTCCGCAGCCATGATCGCGTGCCGCTCCGCAGCCTCGACACTGTCGACGCGGGTCCACGGCCGCGGCGCCGGCAGGAAGCCTTCCGCCGTACCGGCCGCCAGCACCACCTGCGCGAGCGACGCGCCCCGCGAGTAGCACATCAACCGCGGCGACCAGCGCGGCAAGTACTTCTCGTTCGACTGGTACAGACTCTCCAGCTGCCAGAAGCGCGATCCCGCGGTCAGCAACGCGTTCGTGAGCCGCAGTACCGGTCCCGCGCCGACCCGCTCGGCGTCGCTGAAGATCTCCCGGAACATCGCGAAGTTCAGCGAGATCCGGTGTACGCCGAGATCGCCGGAGGCGTCGATCAGCGAGGTGACCATGAACTCCATCAACCCGTTCACGGACTCGGGATCGCGCCGCATCAGGTCCAGCGACACCCCCCGGACACCCCACGGGGCGAACGACAGCAGCCCGCGGACGACGCCGTCGGCGTCCCGCGCGATCACCATCACGCAGCGCGCGTCGGCCGGATCGCCGAGCCGCCCGAGTGCCATCGAGAACCCGCGCTCGGTCCGCGCCCCACGCCACTTCTCCGCCAGGTGGACGTACTGCGCCAGCGTCTCCGGTGACAGGTCTCCGTGCCGCACGACCTCGGCGTGGTACCCGGCCCGCTGGACCCGCGTCACGGCCTGGCGCACCGGTCGCATCGTGCGGCCTTCGAGGGTGAAGTCCGCGACGTCGATGATCGCCTCGTCGCCCATCGACAGTGCGCGCAGGCCCGCGTCGACGTACGCCTGCGCTGCCTCCTCGCTCGCCGACAAGACCGCCGGTGACCAGCCGTACCTGCGGGCTTCGGCGAGCCAGCGCTGGATCGCCGCCGGCCAGGCGACCGGGTCGCCGAGCGGATCGCCACTGGCCAGGCTGACGCCGTTCACCACCCGGTACGCGATCGCGGCGTCGTTGCCCGGTGCGAACACGACCGCCTTGTCCCGGCGGGTGGCGAAGTACCCCAACGAGTCCCGCTCGCCGTGCAGCAGAAGCAGGCGCCGTACCTCGAGCTCCTCGGGCTGCGTGAGGTACCGGACCCGCTGCACCGAGCGGAGGAAGATCCAGAACGCCAGCACCAGCGAGGCCGCCGAGATCGCGCCGACGGTCAGACCGATCCAGCCGTGGCCCTCGTGCCCGCCCATCTTGCTGCGCGACTGGCCGAGCGCGGCGATCACGGCCCAGCCGATCTTCTGCCGTTGCCCGTCGAGGGTTCGCGGGAAGATCTGGGTGAGGGTGACGCTGACCGCGATCGAGATCAGCATGCCGAAGACCAGCGCGCCGACCGCGAGCCGCCGGCTACCGGGTGCGAGCCGGGCCGGGAACGCGCCGCGGATCTTCCACAGCAGGATGACGATCGCAGCCACCACGACCGCCTGGACGATGCCCCACTCCAGGTCCTCGACGCTAGCCGGCCCGAAGTCGCGGAGCAGGTCCGCGTCCGTCGGGTTGGCCAGCCGGACGCTGGTAAACGCGATCCCGGCGACCTGCGCGAGGAACCAGAGCGCCTCGAAGACCCACAGCACCCAGAGCAGTGCCGCTCGCTTACCGCGCAGCAACGCGCTGCCGACCACCGCGAGGTAGACGGCGGAGAAGATCGTGTGCCCGGCCGGGATACCGACGAAGTCGAACGCGAAGTCGACGTGCTTGACGAACCTCGGCGCGCCCACGTGCAGCGGGATGGCGATGAACGACCATATCGAGGCGAGCACGACAACGCGGCCCACCCAGCCCGCGGCCCGGTGCTGCCACGCCGGGATCATTGCTACTTGTTCCGACGGCACCAGCCGATCATCCCACTAGTTCGCTGCGACTTCGGTCGACCTAGCACTACCTCGACAGTACAGCTGACGCCACAGTCAATACTTAGGTTGACATGCGACGGTGTTGTGTATGGCCGCCGTCCCTTACCGCCTCGTCCGCAACCTGATGCTTGCCGCAGGCGTGCTCTACTGCAGCCTGCTGCTCGAGGCGGCGGCCGGCTTCCCGTTGGACGTCCACAGTTCGTTCCTGAGTGAGCTGGGGGCGCGGGACCAGTCCACGAGTCTCTACGCGCGCGGGATGGACCTGGCCACGGGCGTGTTGCTGCTGGTCGCCGTACTGCTGGCCAGGCCTGCGGCTCGGTCGCAGCGGGAGCTGACCGGTCTGCTGATCAGTACGGCGGTATTCGGGCTCGGCACGTTGTTCGACTCGTTCTCGCCGATGGACTGCGCACCGTCGGCCAGTGCGACCTGCCGAGCGGCAGAGGCGAACGGACAGGTCGGGGTGGCGATGGTGCTCCACGAGGTGACCTCCACCCTCGCAGGTCTCGGCAGCATCGCCATGGGCGTCTTCGCGGTCCTCGTACTCCGGCGGTTCGGCTGGGGTGGACCGTGGGCCAAGGTAGTCGCCGTACTGGCCGGAGCGGTCGCAGTGACGCAGACGTGGCTCGGTGTCCAGACCGGGAGCGATGTCCTCACCGGCAACGAACTGGATGCTCCGGGCATCCTGCAGCGGGTCTCGATCGCGCTTGTCTGCTTAATGCTGGGGACAGTGTTACCAGCATTAAGGCACGCTTTATCTCAATGAGCGTGACGTGGATCGTGGTGCCTGGGCTGGCTGAGACTCCGGAGGAGTTCAGCCGGCTCGTTGAGTTGCTCCCGGACGAGGATGTTCGCGTCATCGATCCGTGGCGTACGCCGATCACCTCGGACGTGGACGCGTTGCGGGCGGCTGTCGGCGTACGGCCTGATGCGGAGATCGGACTGATCGGGCACTCGATCGGCGGACTGGCTGCACTGCGCTGGGCGCTGACACGGCCGCTCGAGGTGACCCGGCTGGTGCTGGTCGACAGCAGCCTCACGTCGGAGACGGGGTGGCGTGCGTTCTACCCCGGGAAGCGTGGTGACCGCGTGGTTCGCGCGGCGGCGCGGTTCCTCGGGCGGGTCGGCGTACCGCAGCTGTTCGGTCCTGCGGTACGACGGTTGATCGTGCGCCTCGGCAGCACGTCGAACCATGACCTGTTGTCCAAAGCAACGGCCAAGGCACGGTACGGCGGGGACACGTCGTGGCTGCTGTTCTGGGACGAGCTCGCGGGCAGCTGGGAGCTGGCAGCAGAGGTGGCCAAGCTGGTCGCCGGCCCGGTCGGTGCAATCGCTCCGACGTCTCTCCTGGTGGCGACCGGCGGTACGTCGCGCTTCACCGCCGGCAGCTGGTTGGCCGGCCAGCAACGCCTGGCTGACGCCCTGGGCGGAACAGTCGAGGTCCTGTCCGACTCCGCTCACCTGGTCCATCTCGACCGCCCCGACGCCATCGCCGCCGTAGTTCGCGGATAACCCCTTCCACTCAGCGGCCGGAGTGCTTTACGCTCATTCCACTGAAACAGTCGTGGCAGTAACTCTGTAGTGGATGTGCACAATGAGTGATCGCATACCGGCAAGCCTCCGCTGGCATTGGCTCCTCGACGACGCCTGGACCCACTGGCGTCGGATCCACCGCCTCTACGTCAGCCGCGCATACAGCTGGGGCAGGCGATGATCGTCATCACCTGCTCGGCGTGTGACCGGCGCATGCTGCTGCCGATGAGCATGGTGACGGGCCTGGACCGCCGGGTAGATCTGGCGGGACAGGTGCTCTACGAGCTCACCTACATCTGTTGGTGTGGTGCGCCCGGTGCGAAGGTCGTGAAGGGACCTGTTGCGGCTAGGTAGTGCTGGTCATCGCCGGGGTCGGCAGCTTGCGTTGCCAGACCTCGTCGAGAGCCATGCGCATGGCACCGGTGACGACGGCATCCTCAGCCAGGGCAGAGAGCTCCAGCTTCGGGTGGTTGAGCGTCAGCAGGCGCAACTGGTCCGAGATGGCGTCCAGCAGTACGGCGCCGGCGCGGGCGACACCGCCGCCGATCACCACCGCAGTCGGATCCAGCACGAGCACGGACGGCGCCAGCGCGCGTGCGAACGTCCGGGCGACCTGCTGTACGACGGCCTGCGCCACAGGGTCACGCTCCGCCGCAGCGGCGAACACGTCCGCGGTGTCCAGCTGCTCTCCACCCAGCTCGGCCAGCCGCGACTGCGGGTTGTCCAGCGCGGCCTGGCGACCCAGCGCCGCGATCGCCTCCGAACCGACCGCACGCTCCAACGGGCCGCGGCTGTCCTCCGGGTTGATCACGTCGTCCGTGTCGGTGGCGATGAAGCCGATCTCACCGGCCGCCCCGGTGCCGCGGTGCAACCGGCCGTCGATGACGATGCCCGCACCGAGCCGCTCACCCCACTGGACGGCGAGCAGCGTGCCGGTCCCACCGCGTGCGGCGGCGATCGCCAGCGCGGCCAGGTTGGCGTCGTTGTCCAGCATGACCGGGCAGTCGAGCAGACCGCGGACGTGCTTGATCAGGTCGATCGCGGACCAGCCCGGCACACTCGGGACCAGCTGGACCCGGCCGGTGTGCTCGTCGACGATGCCAGGGCTCGCGGCGACCACGGCGGCGATGTCCTCGGCCGGCACCTCTGCCTCGGCCAGGGCCTCGTTGATGACCTCACCGATGACGCCGAGCAACTCCTGCGCGGTCCATCCGGGTCCGGAGCGCCGTACCAGCGACAGCTTGCGGCCGGACAGGTCCGAGACGCCGACGGTGACCCGGTGCGGGCCGACGTCGAGTCCGAGCACCGGCGCGGCGCGGCCACGCAGCGAGACGCGGATGGCCGGGCGACCGAGCGAGCGGTCCGCGGAGTCGGGGCCGTGTTGCTGCAGCCAGCCGGCGTCGAGCAGCTCGTCGACGGCCTGGGCGACCGTCGGCCTGGCCAGACCGGTGCGCTCGACCAGCTCGGCGACGCGCAACGGCGCGGGCGCGGAGCGGCGAACCGCGTCCAGTACCGCGGCCACGTTGATCCGCCGCAGCATCGTCGTACCGCCGCCGCCGACCGTTCCCTTGCTCATGTCCGACCCCTTGCCTGCCACTCGCACAGTATAGATAGCGAGCGTTCGTAAATACTGTCCATTGACCCACCGATTGGCGGATACCGGTGCGTGAGTCGACAACTTAGTCCTGAAGTACGGTCCGGGCGAAACTGCTCAGCGCCTCCCGGTCCGGTTGCTGCGTCTTGGTCATCAGGCTGGCCACGTGCTTCTCGACGGTTCGCGGCGAGATGTGCAGCCGGGATGCGATCGACTTGTTACCGATCCGGTCCACCAGCAACCGGCACACCTCGTACTCGCGGGTGGTGATACCCATCTGCCTCAGGTACGCCGGAACCTGCTCCGAACCGCTCCGCCGTTGTGACACTGTCGCACCGAGTTGCCGCATCAGGCTGCGACACGCGCTCGCCACTGCCTGGACGTCGGCGTTGTGGAAGTAGTCCTCGGCCCGCCGCAACCACGTGACCGGTTCACCCCAACCGTCCGCGTGGGCGGGTTCAGCCACCAGACGCAGACCGAGGTGGTGCGCCATCGGGTACAGCGACGCGGTCTCCGTCGCCGATAGCACCATCGCGTTCGCCGCCTCCACCTGTCCGTCCCGCCCGAGCAGAACGGCATGAGCCAGCTGGACGAACTGCTTGTTCCACCGCATCCCACTGGCAGCGGTCGCGGTGACGACCTCGAAGTGCGCCCAGCCGTTCCGGCCGGACAGTACGCCGAGCAACAACCCCAGACCGTTCTTTCCCGCTGTGTGCAGCGTGGTCGGGTTCTGTGCGTCGTACGCGAGGGCCTGTGCCATCTCGGAGTCGGCCAGCTCGCGGTTCTCCTCCAGGAGCGCGCAGAACGCCCGCGCCAGTCCATACGAGTACGGCAGCTCGTACGACGCGCGCTCGCCGCCCCAGTTCGCGACCTCGGCCAGCGTCGACTCCATCGCGGACCGGCGGCCCTGGTGCGCCTCGAGGATCGCCTTGGTGGCCAGGAAGTACGTCGCCGACCGGCCCATCCGCAGCCGGCGGGTGACCTCGAGGCACTCGTCGATGATCTCGGCGGCCCGCGAGTACTCCGACCGCAGGATCGCCTGCTGGCCGAGGATCCCGTCCACCTCGTACACCAACGGGATGGCGCCGATCCGCAGCGCCTGCTGACGGGCCCGCTCGAGCTCGAGGATGCTGCCTCCTGCCAGGCAGATGGTGCCTGCCTGGAGAATGTGCGAGACGACCCGCTGGAACGTCATCGCGTGGTCCTCGGCGACCTGCCGTGCCCGGTGGAAGTAGTCGATCGACTCGTCGAGGTCGTGTTCGCGGGCCAGGATGCCCAGCAGTTGCAGCGCCTCGCAGGCGACCTCGGGCAGCTTCGCGCGTTCCGCCGCCGAGGCCGCGCGGGTGGCGAGCTCGGTGGCGGCCCGGAGCCGGCCGGGACTCGTGCGGGCCAGCTCGAGGTTCGCCGCGACGACGTCCACCGGCGCGAGGTCGGCGTCGCCGGCGTTGCTGCCGAGCAGGGACCGGGCGGTCGTGACGTGCGCCAGCGCGGCCGACCAGCGACCGGCCATCATCTCGGCGTTCGCGAGCTGGACGTGCAGCGCGGCGACCTTACGGCTGTCGAGGTTGCGGTCCGCCAGCTCGTCGACCGACGCGGCATGTGCGGCGATGTGCTCGAAGCGGCCGGTCGCGCTCAGCGCGAGCAGCAGCGAACCGAGAACGTCGGCCCGGTGGCTGATGTCGGGATCGGCGGCGAGCAGGGTGTTCGCACGGTCGAGCAGGTTGGCCGCCGACCCGGTCGAGCCGTCGTCGAACGACCGGCGCCCGGCCAGTGCGAACAGCCGCCCGGCGCGGATCGGGTCGCCACCGGTCTCGGCCAGCTCGGCGACCATCGGGCACCACTCGCCCGGCAGACCGGGATGCAATTCCTCGACCGCATCCGCGCAGCGACTGGCCAAGGTAGAGCGTTCGGTCGGCGTCAGACCGGCGAGCAGCGATTCGGCGGTCAGTGGATGCCGGAAGGCGTACCAGTCCGGCACCGGCTCGTCCGGACCGACCAGCTGGGCGGCGACGCCGGCCCGAAGCGTTGCCAGCAGCAACCGTTCGTCCGTCCCCGTCGCCTTGCGCACGACGCTCAGTGGGAACCGGTGCCCGATCACAGCGGCCAGTACGAGGATGTCACGCGACTGCGACCCGAGCTGCGCCGTACGGCTGCTGATGCTGCGCACCACCGCGGGCGGGACGTTCGTCTGCAGGTCGTCGACGATCTGCACGCTGCCGTCCGGACCGGACAGCAGCTGTCCGCTGCGGCTCGCCTCCTGCAGCAGTTCCTCGACGATGAAAGGGATTCCGGCGCTGTCGCTCCACAACTGGTCCGCCAGTTGTTCGGGCACGCCGCTGACCGCAACCTCCAGACAACCCGCGGCGAGCTCCGCCACTTCGCTCCGGCCCAGTGGGTGCAGCTCGGTCAGCTCGGCCGCACCGCGCTGTGCCGACAACTGTGCCAGCTCGTACGCCGCGCAGGTCTCGGACCGCATCGTCGCGACCAGTGCGATCGGTTGCTCGTCGAGGTTGTCGAGCAGGTACTCGATCACGGCCAACGTCTCCGGGTCGGATCCGTGCAGGTCCTCGAGAACCAGCAGACAACCGCGGTCCCGGCCCACCAGGGCAAGCAGCCGCAGTACTGCCTCACCGAGTACAACCGGTGACGCAGCGGTGGCATGTGCGCTGCCGTCGTCCCAGTCCGGCACCAGCCGGCCGAGAACCTGCCGGTACGGACCGAGGCTCTCCGTCGTGGGCATCTCGCGGCGCCGGATCAGCGAGAGCAGTGCCTCGGTGAACGGGCGGAACGCAACCATCGTCCCGATCGCACCGACCCGTCCGCGCAGCGTCGTCATACCGGCGTCGAGGGCCTGGGCGGTGGCTGTCGCGGCCAGCCGGCTCTTGCCGATCCCGGGCTCGCCGACCAGGAAGATCGCACCACCGTGACCGCCGCGGGCTCCGGCCAGCAGGCGGTCAAGGCTCTCGATCTCTAGGTCTCTGCCGACGACAGTCGGCGAGCGGGTCTGCATGGTTGCCAACTGTAACGACGGATGGTTGTCGGCGCAGGTTGTTCGACGGGGGGCCGACCGCTTTCGGACGGCAGCCGGCCACTCCGTCAAACGTTTCGTAGACGACTGGACCTAGATCGTCGTCCAGGGAATGCTGTCGGGCGCCGCGACGACGGCCGCGGCCGCGAACGCGCTCAGGCCGACGGTCCCCGCGAGGGCCATCGCCCGCGCGCCGACCTTGCTCCGCTTCGGCAACGTGATCGGGCCGAGCGGGTCGGTGCTCTCCGGCTCCGGGCAGTGCTGGTCGGCCGGAAGGTTTGACTGAACATCGTGGTGCTGGGCGGTCATGCTGTTCCCCTTGTCACAGTGTGGGCGTTGGTGCTGTGCCACACCTCGACCCGTTGGTTGGTTCGAGCAAGAGCACGGACGGAACCCTGTCGGGGAACGCAAGACGGAGCAGTCCGTAGCCGATTCCTGCCAGACCGGTCAGCAGGCCTGGAGACGGTATGGCACGGGGTGTCCCGCATTGCGGTCCGTACTGCTGCACAGCCGCGAGCACCAACCCGGCACGACGTCGCCGTGCCGCCTCTGCAGTTGGGTACTCACGTCCGGCGAGCCACACGAGTGGCTCCACCGCGCCGAGCTCGCCATGGCACAGACTCAGGTCGGCGAGCACGGGGCGTTCTGTTGCGGCCCTCAGGTAGGCGTCGAGGTCCGCGGGTACTCCGGTCGCGGCGCGCGCCAGCGCGGTTCCAGCGTCACCGGAGCACCAGCCTGGTCCACCGTGCCCACTGCGGCCGTCGCGGCGATCCAGATCGGCCGCCGTGCGAGCTGCGTCCAGGTACCGGTCGCCGGGTACGCCGTACTGGCCGAGCGACCACGCGATTCCCTGGAAGCCGCGAGCGAAGCCGTGGTCCGCTGCTACTCGGCCACGGAGCCCACTCTCGACGGTTGTCACCAGGTGATTCGCGTAGCGCTCGGCCAGCCGGCCGGCGGCCGGAAAGCCTTGCATTGCTTGCATTGCGGCCAGCCCACCCGCCGCACCTTCGGCGTACGACGGGAATTCGGTGGGACCCGGCTCGAGCCGTTCACTGAGCTCCAGCGACGCGGCCAGCCAGTTGGCGAGGTCGGAGTCGCCGAGGAGTGCGGACAGCCGGTTGAGCCCGTAGCTGATGCCCCCGAGCCCGTGGAAGCCAGGGCCGATCAGTTGGGCGGACTCCGGGTCGCCGGCGAGGGCCTCGAGCAGTTGCGGGATCGGACGGATCGCATCGCGGGCCAACTCGCAGTACTTGTTCGCGCCGGTCAGTACGCCGACCTGCGCGAGGAAGAGCGCCGTACCGGTGTAGCCGTTGGACAGGCCGGCGCCCATCTGACGGACGGCCCAGTGGTGGTCGTCGAGCAGTTCGAGGCCGAGCCAGTTGGCCGCACCGCCCTTCTCGCTGACCACCTGCGCCACGATCTCGTCGGCGATGTCCGCGGCCGCGAACAGGAGTTGCTCGGGGTCCGGTTCGGTCGCCCCGACGTGTGGTCGTGAGGTCGTGCTGGCGTGCGTGATCGGCTCTGGGCGCGTGGCGAGAGATGCGGAGATCAGCCAGGCCTGCCGCTGCTCGTCGATGTCGTCGAGGCTCGCGATCTTCGCCTCCACCGCAGCCAGGCCCCGGATGGCCAGCACGTCCGCGATGCGAGTGCCGTCGGACGCCCACACGTCCCGGCTGTCCGGCCGCGCGGTGAACAGCGGTACGTCGCCCGCCCACAGGTCGGCCAACTCGAACGGAACGATGGCGTGCAGCGACTCGTCCGCATCCCACAGCAGGTCGAGCAGTTGACTCCGGCCCGCCGCGTCACGCAGTGCATCCGGATGCGTCGACTCGTCCAGCAAGCTCGTGTACAGGCGCGTACTGCGAGGCACGAACCGGATCTGGTCAGCACCACACTGCGCCAGCAAACCGTCCGGTCCGAGGAACTCGTCACGGTGCCGGGCAATCGCCTCATACGCGGCCCGGAACCCTGTGAGCACAGCGGTCTCGTGATCCCGCGGCTCCATCAGCTGTCCGTCGAGCGCGGGACGGTTGGCGGCGCTCTTGGTCCGTCCAGGACGCCGTACCAGATGCATCGAGTCCAGCCCGGCGTCTGCCCAGTCGACCACACTCATCGGGGCCGTCGAGCTGTCGTCCCCGCCGAGACCGGACACGTCCGCGATACCGTGTTCACCCGCCACGAGCAGCGGCAGCAACGCAGTGCGGTAGACCGAGCCGACCAGCGAGCGGTACGCCGGATCAAGGCTTACTGCGGTCAGCGGCAGCTGACTGGGGTGGAACAACGTCTCCAGGTCGACCAGCACCGGCTGGTCGCCCGCTGCGATCAGGTTCTCGAAGTGCATGTCCGTGCCGTCGAGCACGTACAGCAACGCCAGCAGCGCGCCTTGCCGGTGGTAGAACCGCCGTACGCCGGCCAGATCGGTGCACGGCTCGTGGACGACGTACTCCAGCCAGCCGTAGCCGTCGCGGGGGAGCAGCCGCACTGTGCGGATGCCCAGCGCGGATCGCGAGTTCAGCCAATCCACGAACGTGTTGAAGTGGTTGTGCAGCTCGAGCGACCGGGGCTTGTAGACCACCCGCCGACCGTCCGCGAAGGTGAGGATCGCGGTGCTGCGTCCGCCGCGGTGCGGGTCGCCGCCGGGCTCGATCGCAGTCAGGGCGCCGGGGTCCCTGCCGTCCAGCAGCCCGGCGACCAGCGACTCGCGGTCCTCGGCGAGTCGTGCCACCAGCTCGAGGTGTCCCTCGACGCCTTGCCGGCACGACTCGCTCAGGACCCGGGCCAGCACCGGATAGGCGGCCAGGAACTCCGCCAGCTCGCTCCCTCCGACGAGCCGGTGGGTGAAGTCCAGGAAGCGTTCGGCCGGGGTGTCACCGGCCAGCTCGCCGCGGTCACGGGCGCGGGCGAGCTCCAGGACGAGCGTCCGCGAGGCCAGCTGCACCAGCCGGAGCCCCTGCCGTTGCAGAAACTCCTCGGCGACGGCTCCGGTGTGCCCGGCCGCGGTCAGGTCCTGGCGAGCGGAGTCGAGCAACGGCTCCAGGCAACGCATAAGCGCCTGCCGCCAGTCCGTGCCGGACCCACCCGCTGTCCTGGCCGCCCCACCTGAAGTGTGGCCGCCGGTGACACCGGTCCCTGCAGGGTCTCGACCGGCGGCAGGCGCGCTCGGTGGGAGAGAGATGCTGCGTTCTACGTACTCCGCCCAGGCCGGTGCGGACCGGGTGAGGGCGTGGATCAGCTCGTGCGGCCGCAGGCCGGCGGACCACCAGACATCTGGTTGGTCGGTGCGGATCGCGGAGTTGAGCACGCGCTCAGGCTGCCACCGCCCCCTGGGTGCGGGCATGGGTAGTCGGCCCCCATATTTCCTCCGCAATCAGTGCCTGTCGTGGCGTGACGACCTAGGGGTGACGGTCCGCCGGCACGCCGGGAACACTGCCTGCGCGGTGAGGGCTGCGGCAAGGGCTGCGAACCCCCAAATTCGGGTGCTGGGCCGCGTGTTCCGGATGGGGGCATAACTGCCGGAAGATGGGGGCCGAATCCCCATGCGGGATCCGGACCGCCACTGCGAATGTGGTCGGGTGCTCACCCCTGTCGCTCCCGGACTGCCAGTCTCGGCTCACTCTGTGCTGGACGTCGTACCGCAGCTGCCCGGTCAGTCGGCTGCGGCCGCGCTCCGGGAAACCGCGGAGGTGGCACTGACCGCCGACGACCTCGGATACCGCAGATTCTGGCTAGGGGAGCAGCATGGCGTCCGAGGTGTCGGCGGTGCCGCGCCGGCTGTGCTCGCAGCCGTTCTGGCCGCGCGCACGGACGGCATCCGGGTGGGAGCCGGCGGGCTCCTTCTGACCAACCACCAGCCGCTGGTCGTTGCTGAGCAGTTCGCTGCGCTCGCTGCGGCGTACCCGGGTCGGATCGACCTCGGTGTAGCGGAGCAAAGCAGCGTTGCACCTAGCACTGCGGCTGCACTCGCCGGTGGTGCACGCGACACGTTTCCGCAGCGGTTGGACGAGCTCTGCGGCTTCCTGCGCGACGGAACGCCAGGACGGGCACCGGTAGGCGACGTACGGCTGTCGCTGGCCGGGCAGCCACCACCTGTGTTCGTACTGGCCGATCGCCCGGCTGCTGCGATGACAGCCGCCGCACGTGGACTGCCGGTGTTCCTGGCGCATCACTACGCGGCAGAGACGACACCCGCTGCGATGGCGGCGTACCGCGAGCACTTCGAGCCGACCGGGCCGAAAACGCGGCCGTACATCGCTGCCACGGTCGGAGTGGTGGCAGCGGACTCGGATGAGGAGGCGCTCATCCGGTTCGCCGAGTACGTTCGGGTGCAGACGCGCCTCGCCGCTGCGGGACCGCGCGCGACGCCAGGGCAGCTGATGGCGTTGCTGGAGCCCCCGCTGACCGGACGCGAGCGCGGCCGGGCTGAACGGCTGCTGGACTACCCGGGGCACGTTGTCGGCTCCCGTGCGACCGTGGCGGCCGCGCTGGGCGAGCTGGTCATCGAGACGACCGCGGACGAGCTCATGCTCGTTCCGCTGGCCTTCGACGGACTGATCCGGTCGTCCATCCTGCGCAACGTCGCAGCCGCGCTGACCCGGGTCGTCCGCACGGTCCCGAGGTCTGCACCGCCCCTCATAGCCACGGCCTAATGTGGGTACTGCCGACTAGTCGAGAGGCAGGCTCATGTCACGAGAGCGGGAAGTCGTCGAGGCGTGTCCGACCGAGTTGTTCATCGGCGGCAAGTGGGTGGCGGCCGACAGCGGCCGGTCCCTCGCTGTCGAGGACCCGGCCACCGGTACGACGCTCTGCGACGTGGCCGATGCAAGCCCGGCGGACGGCCTGGCTGCACTGGACGCCGCGGTCGCCGCACAGGCCGAGTGGGCCGCAACCGCACCACGGGAACGTGGCGAGATCCTCCGCCGTACCTATGAGCTGATGACCGAGCGGGTCGACGACCTCGCGTTGCTGATGACGCTCGAGATGGGCAAGCCGGTCGCCGAATCGAAGGGCGAGATCGCCTACGCGGCCGAGTTCTTCCGCTGGTTCGCCGAGGAAGCGGTCCGGATCGACGGCGGCTACCAGATCGCGCCGAACGGTGCGAGCCGCTTCCTGGTGATGCGCCAGCCGGTCGGCCCATGCCTGCTGATCACGCCGTGGAACTTCCCCGCGGCGATGGGCGCCCGCAAGATCGGCCCGGCGGTCGCTGCCGGCTGCACGATGGTGATCAAGCCGGCTGCGCAGACGCCGCTGTCGATGCTCAAGCTGGCCGAGCTGATGACCGAGGCCGGGCTCCCGGCCGGCGTGCTCAACGTGGTCACCACGCACGACGCGGGCGGCGTGATGGAACCGCTGATCCGTGACGGCCGTGCCCGCAAGCTCTCCTTCACCGGCTCGACCCCGGTCGGCCGCAAGCTGCTCGAGCAGGCGTCGGAACAGGTGCTGCGGACCAGCATGGAGCTCGGTGGGAACGCGCCGCTGCTGGTGTTCGAGGACGCGGACCTGGACAAGGCCGTCGAAGGCACGATGCTGGCCAAGATGCGCAACGGCGGCGAGGCCTGTACGGCGGCCAACCGGATCTACGTGCAGTCGTCGGTGATGGCCGAGTTCGCGGCCCGCCTGACCGAGCGGATGTCCGCGCTGAAGGTCGGCCGCGGCACCGAGGACGGCGTCGACGTCGGGCCCTTGATCGACGGGAAGCAGCGGGACAAGGTCGCCGATCTGGTCGCCGACGCGATCGCGCAGGGCGCCCGCGCGCTGACCGGCGGGACGATTGCCGAGGGCAACGGGTACTTCTTCCAGCCGACGGTGCTGGCCGACGTACCGCGAAGTGCCCGGCTGCAGAAGGAGGAGATCTTCGGGCCGGTCGCGCCGCTGACGGCGTTCGAGACCGAGGACGAGGCCGTGCGGATGGCGAACGACACCGAGTTCGGCCTGGTCTCCTACCTGTTCACCAAGGACC
The DNA here is from genome assembly GCF_004216905.1 of Kribbella sp. VKM Ac-2569. Lineage (GTDB taxonomy): Bacteria > Actinomycetota > Actinomycetes > Propionibacteriales > Kribbellaceae > Kribbella. The sequence goes on along the minus strand of NZ_SGXJ01000006.1, from coordinate 26,348 downwards.
TGAGCCGCGCGCTCCGGGTGTCCGAACGGCTCGAGGCCGGCATGATCGGCCTCAACCAGGGCATCGTGTCCAACCCCGCCGCACCGTTCGGCGGCGTAAAACAGTCCGGCGTCGGCCGCGAGGGCGGCACCGTCGGCATCGACGAGTACCTGGACGTCAAGTACGTCGCCGTCAACGTCGACTGACCACCCCCGCAGCGTATCTCCTGCCGTCAGTTCAGTAGGTCGTTTGCCGAGCGCAGGACCGGTACGGCGACCTCCTCCGGGGCGGCGGCGCCCGTTACGTGGAAGGTGTGGGTCTCGCCTGCGGAGAGGGTGATGAGGCACGAGTCGACTCGTGCCTCCGGGTCCAGCCGGTCCGGGAACAGTGCCAGGTCCTTCGCCAGTGCGGTTGCGCTGACCGTCACGTCGTACCCGCCTTCGGTCGGTGTGACCGTGGACGTGTAGGCGTTGCCCGCGAGCTGCAGCTCGGTGTCCTCGACGAAGTACCAGTACGCCGTGACGTCGTCAGCGCCACGCACCTCCAGATACTCGGCGCGCGGGTTCGACGCAACCACAACCGACTCCGGAAGCTCGCTGACAATTGCCGACCGGGCTGCGATCTCGATCGCGAATGTCTCTCGGGCCAGCACCTCATCGCCCGCGGTCGAACGGCGCGTGACGGTCACCTCGGTCGACCAGGTCGCGTCGGTGTCGTTGTGCGCGGCAACGACCAGCTGGTCCTCCCGCGGCTGCACGGTCAGCAGCCGGTCGGCGTACACGCGCTTCAACGCGTACCACAACGGCTTCCGGATCCCGTGCCCGTCGACAGCCGCCCACGAGACCACCGGCCAGTTGTCGTTCAGCTGCCAGACGACCGCGCCGGTGTTCAACGGGAACAGGCTGCGGAAATGCTCGATGCCGTAAGCAATCGCCCGGGCCTGGTTCAGCTGCGTCGTCCAGTGCCAGTCGTCGATGTTCTTCCAGATCGGCAGGTGATCGCCGAGTCCTCGCTCCAGCTTGAGGTTGCCCTCGAACGCCTTCTGGTGCACGAGCATCTGATCGCCGTAGGGATCCAGCGGCGAGTCGTGCACGACCGACGTCAGCGTCGACCACGCCGGCGGCCCCTGGAACCCGAACTCTGACACGAACCGCGGCTTGTACTTGCGGTACGTCGTGTAGTCCACCTGGTTCCAGACGTCCCAGATGTGCATGGTCCCGTGCCGGTCGTCGTTCGGGTGGATGAACTGGTCGAACGAGTACGGGCTGCCGGCCGAGTACGGCGTCCGCGGGTCGAGCTCCGCGACGATCTTCGGCAGCAGGTCGAGGTAGTACCCCGCGCCCCACGCCCGCCCGGCGAGCGGGACCCGCCAGCCCCACTCGACGTACCCCCAGATGTTCTCGTTGTTGCCGTTCCACACCGCGAGGCTGGCATGCCGGCTCAGCCGCGTGACGGCCTCGCGCGCCTCGGCCTCGACCTCGCTCCGGAGCGGCTCGTCCTCGGAGTACGCCGCACACGCGAACAGGAAGTCCTGCCAGACAAGGATTCCCAGCTCGTCGCAGACGTCGTAGAAGTCTTCGCTCTCGTAGATCCCGCCGCCCCAGACGCGCAGCAGGTTCATGCCGGCGTCGACCGCGTCCTCGATGCTCGTCCGGTACGTGTCCGCGTTCAGCCGGGTGACGAACGCGTCGTCGGGGATCCAGTTCGCGCCGCGGACATAGATCGGCTTGCCGTTCACGGACAGTACGAACGGCGTACCGTCGTTGTCCGGGGCAACGTTCACGCTGATATCCCGGAAGCCGACCCGGCCGGTCCACGCGTCGTCGGCCAGCGTCACCGTCACGTCGTACAACGGCTGCTCGCCATACCCTCGCGGCCACCAGAGATCCACCGCGGGGACCCTGTTGGTGACGACGGCGGTGTCGGTGCCGGGCTTCACGCTCACGGACTGCGTCGTCCCGCCGACGTCCACGGTGACGGTGGCGTACTCGGCGGCGGTGTCGGTCCAGACCAATGAGACAAAGGTGTTCAGAACACCGTCGGCGCCCGCGAGCGGCCGGACCGAGTCGATGCGTACGCCGGACCAGGACTCGATCCGGATCGGCCGCCAGATCCCCGCGGTCGCGACGTCCGGTCCCCAGTCCCACCCGAAGTTCGAGGCCATCTTCCGCAGCTCGTTGTATGGGTGCAGGTTCGTGTGCGGCCAGCTGCCGACCTTCGCCCGCTCCGCCTCGGCCGCCGCCACCGGCCCCTCGAACTCGATCACCAGCTCGTTGTCCCCGGCAACCAGTGCGCCGGTGACGTCGAACCGGTACGAGCGATGCTGGTTCGCCGTCCGGCCGAGTTCCTGGCCGTTCAGCGTGACCGTCGCGACCGTGTCCAGACCCTCGGCCACCAGCTCCTGCCGCTCGTTGCCATCGGCGACCCAGCTGAACGTGGTCCGGAAACTCCAGCGGGTGCGGCCGATCCAGTGCAGCGCCGACTCGTTGTCGCCGTCGAACGGGTCCGGGATCTCACCGGCGGCGAGCAGGTCGGTGTGCACCTCGCCCGGCACGGTCGCGGCCACGGCGCGTCCGATCAGGCCGTCAGGTGCCGGACCTTCGACCGCTTGCACGGTCCAGGCCGCACCGCCGTCGGTGGTCAGGTCGAAGGTCTTGAGTGATGTCACAGTCGGGCTCCCAGGTGAACCGGTTTAGTAGAACAGCGCCGCTCCCCGCGAAAACCGGGGAGCGGTGAACGTCAGGCGTCCAGGACGTACCGTCGCCACAGATCGGCGAGGGCACGATGTCCGGCGGCGGACGGGTGTACGCCGTCGCCGGCCAGCGCCGCCGGCCCGACGGATCCTGCTTGCTTGGTCAGCTCGACATCGGTGGGAACGAGGATCGCGCCGTACTCGACGGCCAGCTTCCGGACCACGTCGAGCTTCGGGTCCAGGTCCTCCCGCCACTCCTCCTGCCCGTCCTTCACCGGCAGCAGGAACGGCTCCATCAGGACCACCGGACACGACAGCGGGTCGAGCAGTGACCGGTACGACGCCTCGAAGTCCTCAGGTGTCGTCGGGTCGTCCTCGTCGTACCGCCGCCAGGTGTCGTTGATCCCGATCATGATCGACACCAGCGACGGATCGTGGGTCAGTACGTCGGCGGCCCACCGGGCGGCCAGATCGGCCGCCCGGTTGCCACTGATGCCGGCGTTGACAATCGCCGGCTGGCGTTCGCCGAGATCGTCGTACAGGTTGCGGACGTAGCCGTCGCCGAGCCCGTCGGGGTCGGTGCGGCGGCCGCAGTCGGTCACCGAGTCCCCGGCGAACACGACGGTCCGCCGGGGATCGAGGAGGATGTTCGTCACGGTCGTCAGAGGGTGGCCGCGGTGACGTCCCAGTCGTCCGGCAGGATCGCCGCGACCTCGACCGTGCTCTTCACGTCCACGAACGCGCCGGTGTCGATCGAGTCGGTGATGGAGGCCATCACGTCGACGATGTGGAACGCCAGCGCCCCGGTCGCCCGGTGCGGCCGGTCGGCCCGGATGGCGCGTGCCATCTCGAGTACGCCGGTACCGCGCTGCGCGACCGCCTTCGTGTCGGCGATCGTCTCCCAGTCCTCCGCACCGCGACGGCGGATCTTGATCGCACCGTCGAAGCCGTTCGGGTCCGGTACGGCGAGCGTCGCCTCGGATCCGGTGATCTCGACGAACCCGGCCCGCGGGAGCGGCGAGTCGAAGCTGAAGATGCTCTGCGACGACTGACCCGACTCGAACTTCGCGATCGCGCTGACGTGCGTCGGCACGGTGACGTCGAAGTCGGTCCCCGCCAGCGGACCGGAGCCGATGGTGCGCTTCTCCCGCGACTTCGAGCCGAGCCCCGCGACCGCGGCGACCGGACCGAAGAGCTGGACCAGCGTGGTCAGGTAGTACGGGCCGATGTCCCACAGCGGACCCGCGCCCTCCTGGAACAGGAACGCCGGGTTCGGGTGCCAGGACTCCGGACCGGGGGACTGCATCAGGCTGAGTGCGGTCAACGGCGTACCGATGTCACCGCGCTCGATGATCCGGCGGGACTCCTGCAGACCCGGGCCCAGGATCGTGTCGGGTGCGCAGCCCAGCCGCACGCCCGCGTCCTGTGCCGTCGCCAGCAGTTTCAGGCCGCTTTCCTGGTCGAGCGAGAACGGCTTCTCGCTCCAGACGTGCTTACCGGCTGCCACCGCGGCGAGGGCCACCTCGACGTGCGCGACCGGGATGGTCAGGTTGACCACGATCTCGACGTCCGGGTTGCTCAGCACCGCCTCGGGACCCCCGTGGGTCTCGATGCCGTACTGCTCGGCCTTCTCCTTGGCGGCCTCCGGCCGGAGGTCGCCGATCGCGACGACCTTCAGGTCCGGGAAGCTCTGCATACTCTTGATGTAGGCGTCGGAGATCACTCCGGCGCCGACAACACCTACACCGACCGGGCTCATTCAGGTGCACCCTCTCCGGTCAGGAACGCGTAGCTGCCCGCGACCGCGTCGAGGATCTCGCCGGAGAAGTCGTCCAGCTCGACCACGCGGAGCGCCTGCGGAGCGGCGGCCAGGATGTCCCGGACCGCGATGATGCCGTCGCCGACCGCGACCTGCGCCTTGTTGTCCAGGGTGCCGTCGCCGTCCTTGACGTGGATCGCCGTGACCCGGTCGCCGAACTTCTTCAGCAGCGCCGGTACGTCGGCACCGCCGACCGCGGCCCAGTACGTGTCGACCTCGAGGATCACTTCGTCGGACAGGTTGTCCACCAGGATCTCCAGGCCGTGCACGCCGCCGATCTTCGACTCGAGCTCGAACTGGTGGTTGTGGTACCCGACCGTGATGCCGTGGCCGGCGGCCTCGACCGCGGCCTTGTTCAGGCCGTCGGCGATGACCTTGATCTCGTCGGCCGACTGCCAGCGCGCCGGGTCGGTGTGCGGGTCGATGACCGTGGTGATGCCGAGCCGCTCGGCGGCGGCGTAGATCGGGGCGCTGTCCTCGCGGAGCAGGCCGGCGTGCGTGGTCGGGGCCGAGAGTCCGTGCTTGGGCAGCGCCTCGGCCAGACGATCCGCGTAGGCGGTCACACCGAAGGGCTCGACCTTGGTGTAGCCGATCTCCGCGATCCGGGCCAGGGTGCCGTCGAAGTCCTCTTCGAGTTTGCCCCGGACCGTGTAGAGCTGGAGGGACAGGTGGTCCTTTGCGACCATGGTTTCTCCTTGTCGGCGGCGCCTTTACCCGCTGCCCTGGGGTCAACGCCGATTGATAAGCCGAACCGGTTAAGTAACGAAGGAAACCGTATCCCAATCGGCCCCGTCCACACCACCCTCCGCCCAACGACTGGGCGGTCACCAACAGCCGCAACCGTCAGTTTTCGCCGGGTGCCACGGGTTTGATCAAACGGTCACTTTGTGTGCCCAGGTGATGACAGAGGGTTGAAACGGCGCAACACTGAAGGGTGCTGGATCGACCGTCAGCGATCCGGCCGCCCGTGAGGAGGGTGTTGTCGTGTCTCGTGTGACCATCAAAGAGATCGCCAGGCGTTGTGGGGTCTCCCAAGGAGCGGTGTCGTATGCGCTCAACAACCAGCCCGGTGTGTCGGAGGCGACCCGGGCGCGCGTGCTGAAGGTCGCCGCCGAACTGGAGTGGGTGCCGAACCGGGCCGCGCGGCAACTGTCCGCCGCGCGCAGTGAGACGTTCGGGCTGGTGCTCGCCAGGTCCGCGCAGACGCTGATCGAGGAGCCGTACTTCATGGGCTTCGTCGGCGGCGTCGAATCGGTCCTGTCGGAGAAGTCGTTCGCGTTGGCCCTGCAGGTCGTGGCCGACCTGGACGAGGAGATCGCGACGTACCGGAAGTGGTCCGCCGAGCGCCGGGTCGACGGCGTGATCGTCGTCGACCTCCGCGTCGCCGATCCCCGGATCCCGGTACTGCGCAAGCTCGGTCTGCCGGCCGTTCTGGTCGGTGATCCCGCCCTCGCGGACGGGATGCCGTGCGTGTGGACCGACGGCACCGCGGCGATGACCGCGGCGCTCGATCATGTGGAGTCCCTCGGGCACCGGGTGATCGCGCGGGTCGCCGGTCCGCCCGAGTTCGGCGACGTCTGGATCCGTGACCAGGCGTACGACGTGGCTGCCCGCCGGCTCGCGCTGACAGCCTCGATCCATCACACCGACTACTCGGCAACGCAGGGTGCCGATGCGACCCGCGACGTACTGGCCGCTATCCCACGGCCGACGGCGATCATCTACGACAACGACCTGATGGCAGTGGCCGGTATGGCCGTCATCCAGGCGCTCGGCCTACGCATCCCGGACGACATCACCTTGGTCGCCTGGGACGACTCGGCCCTCTGCCGGATCACGCATCCGACCCTCACGGCTCTGAGTCACAACGTGGTCGGCTACGGCGCCGAGGTGATGCACCGCCTGCTGGATGTCCTGGCAGGCGCCCAACCTCAGTCCCACCTGTACTCGACGCCGCTGCTGCTCATTCGGGAGAGCTCTGCCCCGCGGTAACGGTCACGGGGACTCCGTTGACGGCCGCGGTGCCGGACGTGGGGTCGATGCGGTTGCGATCGGTGATGTCGTTGGCGCTCGGCCCTGCGAGCTGATTGGCGACCGTCAGGTGAGTGCCGGGCCGGTTGTGGCCGAAGCCGTGCGGCAGGCTGACCACACCCGGCATGATGTCGTTGCTGGAGGCAACCTCCACCGAGATGGACCCGGCGGCGGAGGTAACGGTCACCACCTGGCCGTCGGCGAGGTCGCGGTCGGCCAGGTCGTGCGGATGCATCAGGAGCTGGTGGCGCGGCTTCCCCTTCACCAGTCGCGCGGAGTTGTGCATCCAGGAGTTGTTGTTGCGCAGGTGCCGGCGGCCGATCAGCAGGAGCTCGTCGACCGCAACAGTGGTCAACGCGTCGAGCCGCGGCAGGTCGTCCAGGATCATCCGCTGCGCGAGATCGATCCGCTTCGACTTCTTGTGCAACGCCCCGGGCAACGCCGGCTGCAACGGCCCCAGATCGACCCCGCCCGGCGAACGCCGCAACTTCCCGACGGACAACCGATAGGGCCCGATCCGCAACCCCGCGTCCACGATCCGTCGCGGCGACAACCGCAGCCGGGCCGTCGTCTCGACCCGGCGCCGGCTCCACGGAGTACGCCGTACCAAAGCCAGCCCGAGATCCCGGAAGATCTCCCAGTCGTGCCGCGCCTCGGCGGGCTTCGGGAGTACGGCGTCGTTCCACCGCGCCGTGTTCCGTACGGCGAGCTGATGGAACACGATGTCGTAGTGGTCCCGCTCCAGGGGCGGCGCCGGCGGCAGGATCACGTCGGCGTGCCGCGTCGTCTCGTTGATGTACGGATCCACCGCGACCATGAAGTCCAGCGACTCGAGCGCCTCGTCCAGCCGCCGCCCGTCCGGTGTCGACAGCACCGGGTTCCCGGCGACCGTCACCATCGCCCGGATCTGGCCCTCGCCCGGCGTCAGGATCTCCTCCGCCATCGTCGACACCGGCAGCTCACCGCCGAACTCCGGCAACCCGCGCACCCGGCTCTTCCAGACGCCGACATGCCCGCGCCCGAGCCCGAGCAACGGGTTCACCGCCGGCCGCGGGAACATCGTCCCGCCGGGCCGGTCGAGGTTGCCGGTGATGATGTTCAGCACCTGGATCGCCCACTGGCAGACCGCGCCGAACTGCTGCGTCGACACCCCGACCCGCCCGTAACAGGCCGCTCGCTCGGCCGCCGCGAACTCCCGCGCGATCCGCCGGATCACGTCCGCGGGAATCCCGGTGATCCCCGCCGCCCGCTCCGGCGTCCACGCCTCGACCGCTGCCTCCACGGCCTCGAACCCGTCGACGTACGCCGCCGGCCGCGCGGAGCCCTGCGTGATCACCTCATGGATGACCGCGAGCAGAAACGCCGCATCCGTTCCCGGACGGACGAAATGGTGCTCGTCGGAAACCGCTGCAGTCTCGGTCCGGCGGGGGTCGATGACGACCAGCTTTCCGCCGCGTTTCCGCAACTCCTTCAAACGTTTTCCGAACCCGGGCGCGGTCATCATGCTGCCGTTCGACGCCAGCGGATTCGCCCCGAACATCAACAGGTACGACGTCCGGTCGATGTCCGGCACCGCGACCATCAACTGGTGCCCGTACAGCAGGTACGACGCCAGCATGTGCGGCAACTGGTCGATCGAGGTCGCGCTGAACCGGTTCCGGGTCCGCAACTGCCGGACCATCGTCGGCATGTGCGTGAGCGCGCCGAGACTGTGCACGTTCGGGTTCCCCAGGTACACCCCGACCGAGTTCCGCCCGTGCTCGCGCTGGATCCCGGTGAGCTTGTCGACGACGAGCTCGTACGCCGCCTCCCACCCGATCTCCTGCCAGCCGTCCGGAGTACGTCGTACCGGCGTCGTCAACCGATCGGGGTCGTCCTGGAGATCGCGTAGTGCGACCGCCTTCGGGCAGATGTGACCGCGCGACAGCGGGTCGGACTCGTCGCCGCGGATGTCGGTGACCTTGCCGTCCTCGACGGTCACCAGGACACCGCAGATCGCTTCACAGAGATTGCAGGACGTCCGCCGTACGGTCATCCACTCAAACTACCCTCGGGTAGCGAAAGCCGCATCAGTCGAAGCGCGCCTCGTCGAGACGTCCGAGGATCGCGTCCACGGTCTCACCGACCGACAGATCGGAGTTGTCCAGCCACAACCCGCGCCGCGGACTGAACGCGTGCAGCTCGTAGTCGAGCTCGTCGACCAGATGGTGCGCGCCGCCGAGCCGGGTCGAGATGACCTCCGGTCGCGGCGTCAGTACGACGAGGTACCGCGGCCGGGTCTGGATGCCGTCCAGGAATTCGCGCAGCAATTCACCGATCACCACGTCCTGCAGGACCACCGTGAACCCGGCGTTCGCGTACTCGTCGGCGGACAGGCAGGCCAGCCGGTAGCGCAGCTGCAATTGGCGTTGTGCCTCGAGTACGTCGTCGGCCATCGAGGCCTGACCACTGACGATCATTCGCCGGAAAACGTCCCCCCGAAGATGCACGCCGTACTGGAATCTCTCGGCGAGCATTTGGGACACCGACGACTTCCCCGCCGCCATGATTCCACTGACGACGATCACCCCCTCGGACTCCATGCGGTGATCGTGCCACGTGCCGCGACGTTTTAGTCCGGTCTCGGCGATTCTTCTTCGAAAACCCCAGGTTTGTCAGGGGTTTTCGGCCATCAGCGACTCCAGATGGTGGCGCATCAGCTGCCGCAGCCGCGACGGTGTGGTGCGCTCGGGCTGGATCGCCGCGTGCAGTGCGAGGCCGTCGAGTACGGCGTGCAGGAGGTCGACCTCGCGGCGCAGATCGAGACCGTCCTTCAGCACGCCCGCATCGGCGAGCGAGCGGAGCAGCGACTCGCAGAGTTTGCGCAGTCCGTTGTGCACCGTGTCGAGGTGTTCCTGCAGTGCGCCGGCGTCGGATTCGGCCCGGGCCTGCGCCGTGAACGCCAGCCAGATGTCGAACTCGGCTCGGCGCTCGGCGTCCAAGGGGAGAACCTCGTCCAGGTAGCGCAGCACGATGGTCTGCACACTGCCCTTGTGCTCGATCGCGCTGATCCGCTCGGTCACCCGGCGCGAGACCAGGTCCATCGCGAAGCTGAGCAGCCCGTCCTGGTCCGGGAAGTAGTACCGCACCGCGCCCGCGGACCAGCCCGCCTCGGCGGCGATGGTGCGGACCGAGGCCGCCCGGATCCCGTCCCGGCGGACCACCCGCCACAGCGCCTCGGCGATCTCCTCGCGACGGGCGGTGTGGTCGACGATCTTCGGCATGCCGTCCTTTTTAGCACACCTGTGTTAGTCTCGTTTTACAACACAGTCGTACTGAAAACTTTCTCGGGAGGGACGCTGTGCTGATCGCTGTGATCGCCGCGTGTGAGATCGGATTCTGGGTCCTGCTCGCTGCCGGCCTGGTGACGCGCTACCTGCTGCGGCAGCCGAAGGCCGGTCTCGTCCTGCTGGCCGGCGTACCCCTGGTCGACGTCGTGATGCTGGTCGCGAGCGTCCTGGACATCCACCGGGGAGCGGAGCCCTCGTTCAAGCACTCGCTGGCCGCGATCTTCATCGGCGTCAGCGTCGGGTTCGGGCACCAGACGCTGAAGTGGGCGGACCAGTGGGCCGCACACTTCATGGGTGGCGCGCCGCGTCCGGTGAAGCCGCCGAAGAAAGGTCCGGAGCGCGCCCGCCGCGAACGCGCCGGCTGGTTCCGACACCTGCTCGCGTACGGCGTCGGCGTCGGCATCATGATCGGCCTCGGCCTGCTCTCCGGTCGCGGGTACGACGCGGTGCTCGCCCCGGCCGGCACCTGGACGCTCGTGCTGGCGATCGACGCCGTCGTCTCGTTCAGCTACTCGTTCGACGGGGCGTCCCGGGAGAAGCAGTCCGTCTGACCTCCCGGAATCACACGGTGACTCGTCGTACATTCTCGGCATGACAAAGGTCGGGCGGGTCTGGGCGGCGATCACCGGGTTGATCGTGGTGTGCGGGATCGTCATCCAGTTGGCGGTGACGGCGAACGGGAGCGAGGGGTTCTTCCCGGACAACCCGGAGCGGGTGTTCAACGTGTTCGCCTTCTTCACGATCCAGTCGAACCTCTTGCTCGGCGGGACGGCGTTGATGCTCGCGGTGCAGCCGGGCCGGTCGGGTGACGAGCTGTTCAAGACGCTCCGGCTGAATGGCGTGCTCTGTATCGCGGTGACGGGGATCGTCTACCACGCCGTACTGGCCGGGACCGACGACCTGCACGGCTGGGGGTCGGTCGCGAACTTGCTGCTGCACACCGCCGCGCCGGTGGTCGGCGTACTGGGCTGGCTGCTGTTCGGGCCGCGCGGTCTCACCGACTGGCGGGTCGTCGGGTGGTCGATCGTGTACCCGGTGCTGTGGCTGGTGTTCACGCTGGTGCGCGGCGCGTTCGTCGGTTTCTACCCGTACCCGTTCGTGAACGTCGACGAGCACGGCTACGGGCGGGTGCTACTGAACTGTCTGCTGGTGGCGGTACTGTTCCTGGCTCTGGCGGCGGGGGCGACCACCCTCGACGGCAGGCTGCGCCGGAAGACAACCGTCGAAAGGTAGACCCGTGCTGGTGACCTCGCGCTCGTACGCCGAGTACGAAGCGATGTTCGACCTGAAGGAACTCCCCGACTCCGTGCTCGACTGCTGCGCGGGTGGCGCCGGCTTCACCGCCGAGGCCGCGGCCCGCGGCGTGGACGCGATCGCCGTCGATCCGGCGTACGAGCTGGACCATCCCGAACTCGTCGACAGTGTCCGGCGCAGCCTGCCGGCGACGTCGGGGATCATCGGCGAGCACGAGGGCAGTTTCGTCTGGCACTGGTACGGATCGCCGGAGCGGAAGGACCAGCTCCGAATCGAGGCGGCCGACCGGTTCCTGCAGGACGTCGCGGCCGCGCCGGAGCGGTACGTCGCCGCGGGACTGCCGGATCTGCCGTTCGGCGATCGGCGGTTCGAGTTGGTGCTGTGCTCGCACCTGCTGTTCACCTGGGCAGATAAGTACGACCGGGACTGGCACGAGACCGCGCTGCGTGAACTGATCCGGGTCAGCAACGCCGAGGTGCGGATCTTCCCGCTGGTGCTGCAGGGGGCCGGCGAACCGATCCCGTGGCTGCCGGAACTGCTGGACTCACTCGAGGGCGTGACCTACGAGATCCGCAAGGTGCCCTTCGAGTTCCAGGTCGGCGCCGACGAGATGCTCGTCATCAAGCGCGCCTGATCCACTGGTGCTTCCCGCTCATCGCGCTCACGGATGAGTTTGCGCCTACCCGCCACGATGAGCGGGAAGCGTCCAGGGGTGTGCCGGGCAGGTGGTGGGAGGACGGTCTACCACCGGCCCGCCCGGCTGCCGGGTCAGCGGAGGTACTTGCCGCAGACGGGCCACGGGGAGGCGCCGCGCTGCGCGTAGAGCTTCTTCGCACGCATCAACTGTTCGGCCGCGGAGGCCTTCGCCGGGTTGCCTGAACCGCCGACGCTGCGCCAGGTCCGGAGGTCGAACTGGAACAGCCCGTAGTAGCCGGCCGGGTTCACCGCGCGCGGGTTGCCGCTGGACTCGCAGTTCGCGACCTTGGCCCAGGCACCGCTCAGGTTGGCCTTGCCGCTCCTGGTCGCCGGGCGGTCCTCGGAACGGCTGGACCGGGCCTTGCGCTCGGTCTTCTCGGACTTCGAGGTCTTCTTCTCGGCCTTCTTGGTGACCTTCTTCGGCGCAGAGGTGGCGGCCTTCTTCACGCCGTCCAGCGACAGGGTCTGCCCGATCAGGATGAGGTTGGGGTCCTTCAGGTTGTTGATCCGGGCCAGCTCGTGCCAGTCGGCGCCGTTGGCCTGGGCGATCTCGGAGAGGGTGTCACCGGACTTGACCTGGTAGTCGGTCGCGAACGCCGCACCGGCGCCGGCCGCGGTGATGCCGGCTCCCAGACCGGCGATGGAGAGGGTTCGAGCCACCCGGCGGGTACTTCGCCGGGTGCGCGCATGTCGGGCCTTGGACATCTGAAAAGCGCTCCTTGTGAGCTTGGGCATGGTGGGACGCACCAGGCCCCCCGTGCAGGGGAGGGGCACTCGGACAGGTCACAGGACGGCGTCCGAACGGTCACGCCCCGGTAACGGCGTGACCTGAGTCATCCTGTGGGACGTTCGGCGGAAACGCAACCCCGGATTCCGATCTGCCCCGAACTTTTTCCAGGGCCTGACATTCCGAAACCCCAACAACAGAACGGTTTCCGGGCTCGACACGCCGATGGCCGATGGTCGGAACCGATCGGTTTACCACCGCCTGAAAACGGCTTTCCGGGGCCACTTCGACGGCGCTGTCCCGTGTCGTCCGGACAGTTCGCTCGTTATCGAGACACGGGTGCCGCCGTCCGGCGATCGGGATGCGGCAGCCAGTGGATGAGGCGACGGATGTGATGGGGGCAGAAGCGTTGATCCGAGTGGCTCTCGGCCATCGCGGCACATTGGTGCGTGGTGCACTGGCCGCGGTGCTGGCAAGGGAGAACGACCTGGACGTGGTGGCCGAGCTGGACCGCTCGGACGACGTCCTCCAGGTGGCCGGGCGGCGTCCGGACGTGTTCCTGCTCGACCCGCAACTGCCCGGCCGCATCCGGATCGAGGAACTCTGCCGCAAACTCGCCGGGCGCGGCGTGCTGGTGCTGATCGACCACGAGGCGATCGCGGCGACCAGCCTGGCGCTGGTGAAGCAGGCGCCGCGGATCGGGCTGATCGCGACCGATGCGACCACGGACCTCCTCGTGCAGGCGGTGCGCGATGTCGCGAAAGGACTGCCCGTGGTCGACGTACGGCTGGCTGTGGCGGCGTTGAAGGCTGGTGACAACCCGCTGACCGATCGTGAGTGCGAAGTACTGCGGCACGTCACCACCGGCGCGACGGCGCAGGAGGTTGCCCGCACGCTCAGCCTCAGCGCGGGCACCGTGCGGAACTACCTGTCCCGGATCCTCGCCAAGACCGGATCCCGCAGCCGGATCGAGGCGATCCGGAAGGCTCAGGACGCCGGCTGGATCTGAGCGCCGGGCGTCCAGTTGCCGTGCAGGTCGCGGTACATGCGGGACGTTCGCATCAGGGTGGCGTGGGTCCCGAGGGTGGCCTGGTTGCCGTCCAGGACGAGGATGCGGCGCGCGCGCAGGGCGGAACTGATGCGGTGCGCGATCACGATGAGCGTTCCGTGCCGCTTCGCGAACGCCTCTTCGGCCAGCCGTTCGGCCTCGGGGTCGAGGAAACAGGTCGCCTCGTCGAGCACTACGAGCGGTGCGGGTGACAGATAGGCGCGCACCAGCGCAAGCAGTTGCTTCTCGCCGGCGGAGAGCTCGTTCGGCCGGACGGTGGCGTGCAGGCCGCCGATGCGTTCGACGAGTTGCTCGGCGCCGATGGTCTTCGCGGCGAGCTCGAGCTGGTGATCTGTTGCGTCGGGCAACAAGTAGGCGAGGTTGTCGCGAACGGTGCCGCTGAAGACGTAGGCCTCCTGCGGGATCAGGACCCGGGTCTGCGCGAGTCGATCGGTGGCGACATCGGTTGGTGGTGCACCGCCCAGCAGCAATCGGCCGGCCGTCGGCGTGAGCATTCCGCAGACCAGGCCGGCCAGCGTCGACTTGCCGATGCCGCTGGGGCCGACGACGGCGAGGTGTTCACCTTCGGGGATCGTCAGCTCGAGGTTGTCGAGCACCGGCTCGGCTTTGGGGCCGTACGCGAACGTCAGCCCACGCAGCCGGACCTGGTAGCCGTTCAATTCGTCGACCGGTCGCGGTTCTTCGGCGGGTGTCGAGGCGTCGAGGATCCGGCCGAGCGTGATCACGTACCGCAGGCCGCTGTCGCCCAGAGCGTTCATCACCGTGTTCAGCGCCGGTTGCAAGCCGATCAGAACGTAGGTGAGGCCCCCGAGCAACGTGCCCGTGCTGACTCCACGCCCCACCAGCCACGGCCCGGCCGCGAGCAGGATCAGCAACGGAAGCCAACCGCCGACCGCGAAGCACAACGTCCGCAGCGCCGACACTTTCGCCAGCGCGCGCTCCGCCGCCGCGTGGGCCTCGATCGGCTGGCCGACCAACCACTCGGCGTACTCCTCGGTGCCGGCCGCGGAGATGTCGCGCACCCCGCCGAACACCATCCCGGCCGACGCGGCGAGTTCCTCGTCCGCGGTCAGCGACGCGCGCACCCGGTCTGCTGCCATCCCGAGGACCGCGAGCGACAGCACGAACCCCAGCAAGAACGGCGGTACGACGAATGCGGCAACGAGCGGAGCGAGTGACAACAGCCCGGTCAGTACGCCGAACAGCGTGACCGCGAAACTGCGCAGTACGAGGACCAGACCCGCGAACGTGTCGCGGACGATCTCCACCTGCCGGTTCAGCCGCGCGACCGCCCCGTCGTCCCCGGACCGGAGCGCGCCGCCGACAACCCGGCGTACCAGATCGTCCCGCAACGGCTCGACCAGCTCACCGAGCCGCCCGTACACCTGCCGCGCGCCGGCCGCCCCCAGGCAAGCCGTCACGATCAACCCACCCAGCCAGGCGATTCCTTGCCACGCGTGTCCATCGAGAAAGCTGTCCGTCGCCCGCGCCACCGCGATCCCGTACACCGCCGTCGGCAGGATCTCCGGAACCGACCACCCGATCAACTTGACCGTGGCCCGCTTCCGCAGCGCGGCAGCGCCGTACGACAGCTCTCGTCTCATCCGAAGACAGATCTGTACGACGTGTTGTGCCAGAGGTCGGCGTGCGGAGCGATGGCTTGGACCTGGCCGTGGTCGAGCCAGATGACCAGGTCTGCGCGGGCGGCGGTAGCCGGGCGGTGGGTGACGATCAGGCGGGTGCGGTGGTGCCGGTCCTCGGTGAGGGTGCGGCTGATCTGGCGTTCGGTCGCGGTGTCCAGGCTCGACATCGCGTCGTCGAGGACCAGCAGGCGACCGGCCGACCAGGCGCGGGCAAGGCCGAGGCGTTGCCGTTCGCCGCCGGACATCGGTGCCTTGCGCAACGAAGTGAAGTACCCGTCGGGCAGGCGGCTGACGAAGTCGTGGGCGTGCGTGGCGCGGGCGGCGGCGAGCGTACGGACCGGGCTGACCGTGTGCGGGTCGATCGCCTCGCCGACCGTCCGGCCGACCAACTGCGGACGCTCGAACGCGCACCCGACCGCGCTGCGCAGCGCACGCCGGCTGACGGCCTGCAGCGGTACGCCGTCCAGCGAGACCTGACCGGTCGACGGGTCCCGCAGCCGCGCGGCGACCGCCGCGAAGACGGACTTGCCGGCTCCGCTCGGGCCGACGACGGCGATCGTGATCCCACCCGGGAGATCGAGATTCACGTTGTCCAGCAGGACGTTCCCGTCGGCGACCACGCTGACCCCGTCGAACGTCAGTTGCCCGGGACCGGCCGGCAGCGTCAAGGTGCCGTGGGCGACGGGCTCGACCCCGATCACCTCGGCGGACCGCCGGACGCCGGCCTTGGCGCGGGCGAGCTCGCCGAGCACACCGGTCAGGTTGCCGAGACCGGCGCCAAGAACGGCGTACTGCGAGGCAGCGAACAGCTCGCCCGCCGTGATGTTGCCGGCTACGAGTTGCAGTCCGCCGACGGCCAGGACGGCGACCAAAACGAGCGGGCCGACGACCGCGGCCTGCGCGCCGGAGCGAGCCAGGATCCGCCAGGTGACGACGCCGTTGCGGTGCAGTTCGGGGAGCAGACCGAGGATGCGGCGCTCCTCGCGCTCCGTCGTACCGGCGGCCGTGATGGTGCGGATGCCAGTCAGCGACTCGGACAGTAGGGCAGCGATACGGCCCTGGGTCTCCTGGTAGGCGAGGCTGACGTCGGCGGTCCGTTTGGCGAAGGTCCAGAGGACGACGACCACGAGTAGGACGCCGCCGAAGAACGCGGCGGCGAGCCAGGGGTCGATCACTGCCAGCAGTACGAGGCTGCCAAGCGGGGGAGCGATGGCGGCGATCGCGGTCACCGCGGCCGGTCCGGCCTGGGCGGCGTCGGTGGCGTTGGCCGAGACGCGGGTGACGAGGTCGCCGGTCTCGAAGTCGCGCGTACCGCCGGGACCGCCGCGGACGACGTGCCGGACCAGCCGATGGCGCAGCCAGGCGGTGGTCTCGGCGACGCAGGCCGCGCCGGCGAACGCGTCGACGATGCTCGCCGCGATCCCGAGTCCGATGAGCGCGGCCGCGACGACCAGCCAGCGCGTGTAGCCGGTGCCGGCCACGATCGAGTCGACCGAACGACCGAGGATCGTCGGCAGTGCGAGCGTGACGGCGCTGCCGATGAGTGCGTTGACCCCGATCAACGGCAACCAGCCCCGACCGTGCTTCGCCACCTCTCCGAAGCTGATCATGAGCCCAGGCCCGTCTGATCGGCGACGAAGGCGAGGATGTCGGCGGCCAGGTTGATGCCGCCGGTCGTATGTCCGGCGTCCGGCTCGAACCGCAGCAGCACCGGCCGGCTGCTCGCCGTCGCGTGCTGCAGCGCCGCGCACAGCTTCCTCGCATGCAGCGGGTCGACGCGGGTGTCGTTCCCGAACGCCGTCAGCAGCACGGCCGGGTACTTCACGCCGTCGGCGACGCGGTGGTACGGCGAGTAGCTCGCCAGAGTCTTGAAGTCGTCGGGGTTCTTGACCGAGCCGTACTCCGCGGTCCAGCGCTCGCCGAGACCCGAGAGTTCGTAGCGGATCATGTCGGTCAGCGGTGCTGAGCAGACCGCGGCGGCGAACAGTTCCGGGCGTTGGGTGAGTGCTGCCGCCGTCAGGAGACCGCCGTTCGACTCACCGCAGATGGCGAGCTGGTCGGCGGTCGTCCAGCCTTCGGCGATCAGGTGCTCGGCGGCGGTGATGAAGTCGTCGAAACTGTTCTGCTTGTTGTGGCGGGTGTCGTTGCGGACGGTCGCAGTGACGAACGAGCCGCCGGCTTCGACCCAGGCCAGCGCGAAGGCGGAGTACGTCGGGGTGAGCGCCTGCCCGAACCCGCCGTACCCGTAGAGAATCGTGGGACGCGGCCCTGGTTTGCCGATGACCCGCAGCTCGACGCCGGAACTGGTCGCCAGCTGGTGTGTCTCAAGGTCCTGTGACTCTGACCGGCCGGTCGTTTGCCCCATGCTCGCGTCGTAGCACCAGACCGTCGGCGGCGTGACGCTGTCGGTGTAGCTGAACCAGGCGCGATTGCCGTGCGCTGTGAGCGAGCCGATGGACCCGTGGACGGGCAATTCGAGGGTACGGAGCCGACGGCCGGTTGGGCGGTCGTGGACGGCGATCTCGGTTGCCGTGCTGACCAGGACGACGTCGTCGAGGACGGCGAGACCGGTTAGCGGTGCGTTCGGGCGGATGTAGTCGTGCCAGACGGTCGGCTCGGTCGGGTCGCCGACGCAGATCCGACCGGTGGGCGCGTCCTGGGTGGTGACGACGTACAAACGGCCGTCCGGACCGACCGACATGATCGTGGTCGTGTCCTGCGGGAGGTGCCGTGGGGGCGCGTTCGTTGTCAGGTCGGCGAGCCACACATCGGTCGTCGTACAGATCGTCAGCCAGCGACCGTTCGCGCTGATCTCCAGCCCGTACGACGCCTCGTCGGCAAGGATCGTGGCGTCGTCGGGGTCGCCCAGGCGGTGGCGGCGTACCTGACGGAAGCGCACGTAGTAGAAGGTCTCGTTGTCCGGGAGCCAGGCCACGGGGGAGTAGCGGCAGCCGTCGAGCGGGCCGTCGATCAGCTCGCCCGACAGCACGTCGAGGACGTGGAGCGACGAACGCTCGTCACCGCCGCGGGAGAGTTGGTATGCCAGCTTGGTGCCGTCCGGAGAGGGCTGCCAGGCGTCGAGCGTGGTCAGACCGCTCGGATCGAGTTGCTTCGGGTCGATGAGCGGCGTCTCGTCGACGTTCAGCACGGCGTACTGCTGCCCGGTCTCACGGCGCAGGGTGAAGCAGCGGTCGCCGCGCCAGACGGGCGTGGACACGCTGCTGACGTCGGACAACTGCCTCACCCGGTTCTTCCAGCGGAACCGGTTGGTCAGCGACGCGGCGTACGTCAGCCACAGGTCGTCCTGGTCCCGCAGCCAGTGCTCGGACGCCGAAGGGTCCTCGAGCCAGCGGTACGGGTCCGCGACGGTACAACCGTGCACCTGCTCCACGAGCGTCAGACGCTCGGCGCATGGATAAGACTGCACGGAGACAATCACCTCACTCTCTCCTTGTCCACCAACACAACGAGCCCGCGGGCTCGGGGCTACCGGTTCGGAGACAGGTCGGCCCTGGGTAGGCCTGCGCCCACCCAGGGCCTCACTACCTGACATACAGGTGCCGTATCAGTGGCAGAGCAGCAGGCTCAGGTTGCTCGGGGTCTGCGAAGCGCAGCCCAGCACGGTCAGCGTGGAGCCGCCGTGGTGGTGGCCGCCGTGGCCGTAACCCGGGGTCTCCAGACCCTGAAGGTCGAGAAGTGCCATGTGTTTACACCTCCTTCGGTGCAAGTCGTCGGGATGAGGACTCGGACCACTGGGGAGGTCCGAGGAACGGGAGGGACACCGGCGCGTCCTGCAGCGCCGTACCCAGAGCCAGCAGGACGCCGGCCGATCCGGTGGCCAGGTCCATCGAGAGACGGAGCAACTGGTTGCCCGGGTACGCGAGGCCGCCCTCGAACGGCATCGCGTGCCAGCCGAGGCCGTGCACCAGGTCGTCGACCTGGTCACCGAGTGAGGCGGCGGCCAGGAGAACACCGGCGCGACCCATGAACAGGCCAGGCTGGACGTAGTAAGAGCAGTGCGTGACGCGCTTCAGTTCGTCGAGGGTGTTTGTGAGCTCTTCGGACGGGCGGTGCCGCAGGTAGCGCTCAAGGACGAGCGCGACGCCGGCCGAGCCCTCTTCGAGGTACGGCAGGGTCCGCCAGCCCTGGTTGACCTGACGCATGCCGTCCTCAGTGAGCACGGTGCGCTTGAGGTCCTGCCGGATCGCGATCTCCGCGAGATCGAGCAGACCGGTGTCGCCGAGCTGCTCGAACGCGTTGAGGAACAGCAGCGCCGGACCAGAGGAGCCGTACATGAGGCCGGCGCGGGCGTGCTGACCGCCGCTGATTTCTGGTACGTCGTGGTCGAGCCGGTCTGCGACCAGGTCGAGGACGCGTACTGCCTTCGCTCGGAGCGCCGGCTCGGTGTCGAAGTGCAGGAGGTTCAGGCCGATGCCGGCCAGGCCGGAGTGCAGCCCGAGCTCGCGGGAGCTCCAGTCGTCGGTGAGGGTTCGTTCGACCAGGTCCAGCGCGTCCTGCCGGTGGCCGAGCTCGTCGAGGACGTGGGCTACGCCGTGCAGACCGTCGTACAGCCCGGGGCCGGTCGCGGTGTTGAGGGCTTGCTTGCGCAGCCAGTCGTCGTACTCCGGGAAGCGCCCGGCGCCTGTCCTAGCGAGCGCGTAG
Organism: Kribbella sp. VKM Ac-2569; assembly: GCF_004216905.1. Lineage (GTDB taxonomy): Bacteria > Actinomycetota > Actinomycetes > Propionibacteriales > Kribbellaceae > Kribbella. The sequence goes on along the minus strand of NZ_SGXJ01000006.1, from coordinate 6,447 downwards.
AGGACGCCGGCTGCTCCGGTGGCGAGGTTGATGCCGCCGCCGTCGCGGAACTGCGCGATGTCGCCGGGGAACAGGCGGTCGGTGCGTTCCGGGGTCGCTGCGGCGACGATCGCCTTGGCGAGCGCCGCGCGTACGTCGGTCCACTCGGCCTTGCCGGGCAGCGCCAGGTCTTCGAGCTCGTTGGTGGTGTTGGCGCCGACGATCGTCCGGACGGCCTCATCGAGCGTGGCGCGCGGCACCGGGAAGGTGTCGGCGATCATGTCAGCGAGCTGGAACGCCTTGCCGGGATGGAGATTCAGCAGGATCGTTGCCTGCGGCGCATAAACACCGAGTGCGATACAGGCGAGCGCGTACCGATCGACGTCGACACCTTGCCGGTCCTGCGGAGCGGCGTACCCGGGATGGGCGAGTGTGGACCGGGCGTGGTCCTCGGCCCTGGTCGCGACCTCGAAGTCGATCAGCGTCAGCTTGCCGTTCACATCGAGCAGCAGGTTGTCCGGATGCAGGTCGCAGAACACCACACCGCGCTCGTGCAGCTGGCCGACTGCCTCGCCGACCTTGGCGATCATCGCGGTCGCCCATTCGGCGTACGTCGCCTTGTCGGCCTCGGTCGCGTCCGGATGCGTCAGCGGGTAACGGCGTACCAGCTCGCGTTGGAGCGACACCGAATCGATGTGCTCCTGCACGAGGAAGTGATGGTCGCCCAGTTGCAGGTAGTCGTGCGTCTTCGGTACGGCGTCGAGGCCGTCGAGTTGCTCGAGGATGTCGCGCTCGTGGGCGATCCGCGCGACCGCGTCCCGGCCGGCCATGTCGAGACCCGCGTGCGGGCGGCCCTCTTTGAGTACGACGCGATCGCCGGTCTCGTTGTGGTGGCCGAGGTACACGCCGCCGCCGTTCGAGAACTGGATGACGCCGTCGATCGTGTATGCGAGGTCGTTGGTGGTGACGGCGTTGCGTGCGTCGAGGTGCGGCTTCAGGAAGTCCGGGAGCTGGATCCAGGGCGGCAGGACGAAGGTCGGGCCGCGGTGGTCCGGGACGAGATTGCCCTCGGCGTCCTCGATTGCCAGGACGCGTTCCCCGGTCGGGGAGAGGCAGTACCTGCTGACGAAGGCGCCGTACCGGACGAACAGCGGACCTTCGGCGTAGCGCAGATCGCTCAGGATATAAGGGCCTTCGACGCCGTGAAGTGCTTCGTCGAGCTCCTTGAGTACGAGCTCGAGTTGCGTGTCGTCGGTCGGGTAGATCGTCACCAGCTTGCCGCTCGACCCGCGGGGAGCGGCCTTCGAGTTCGTCATCACGAGGACGGCCTCGTTGCGCAGGAACTTGAACGCGATGCCGCGCGGGACGCAGTACTCCCACACGGCCTCGAGCGTCCGCTCGACATCCTTGAGCTGTGCCGAGACGTGGATCTTCCAGCCTTGCTGAGGAAGCCGGAGACCGTCAGGCGCGTAGTGCATCCACTGCTCACCCGGCACGTGCTGCCACCCGGTCGGCACCGGCCGCTGCGTGATGGCGAAATCCGGATGCTGCGCACCACGGTTGGCCGGCGTCTCGTAGAACCGCCGATCCGCAAGGCAGTAGAACTCGTAACTCTCGTGCATGACTGTCCGACCCCCCTTTCGTGGCCCCGCCACATCTTGGGCGCCGCGACCGGGGTCGGCGTAGTGCACGATGTCATCACTCTCGTGTGAAGAACCCACGCACTACGAGTGAGTAACTAAGCACTCTTTGTTACCGAACCGCGAATCCTGAGCGTGAATCCCCCCGCGAGGGCATGTCAATCAACAGCAACAACATCACAGCCCGTAACCCCGAGCCAGCTGCCTCGTACCGCCGCCGCGGTCAGACCGGGTAGGTGTGGACCTCGGTGGCTTTGAGGGTGGTGTGAAGGGGTTGGCCGGGGGTCAGGTGGAGGTCGGCTACTGCGGCGGGGGTGATGTCGGCGAGGAGGTCGGCGGGGCCGGTAGGGGAGGCATCCAGGCGGACTCGGACTGTGTGGGCGTGCTGTTCTATGCCGGTGACTACCGCGGGCCAGGTGTTGCGGGGGCTGCCGGACGGGGGCTCCACGTAGAGGCTGACCGCGGTGGGCGGGAACGCTACGTGGACTGGGCCGGTGGCTGGTTCGGCAAGCGTGATCGTGCCGCCCTCGGGCAGTCTGACTGTGGTGCCTGAAGCGTCGCCGCGGTAGAGGTTGAGGCCTACCAGTTGAGCTACGTAGTCGGTGCGGGGGCGGTGGGCCACCTCGGTGGGTTTGCCTTCCTGGACTACCTGGCCGTTCTCGATGATGACCAGGCGGTCGGCCAGGACCATGGCGTCGAGCGGGTCGTGGGTGACCAGCAGGGTGCGGCCTTCGAAGCGATTGAGGTGCTGGCCCAGTTCGGCTCGGACGTGAAGCGTCGTACCGGCGTCGAGTGCGGCTAGTGGTTCGTCGAGCAGCAGGAGTTCGGGGTCCGTGGCCAGTGCCCGGGCCAGGGCCACGCGTTGGGCCTGTCCGCCGGACAGAGCGCGGGGACGAGTACGGGCGTACTCCGACAAGCCGACTGTTTCGAGCCAGCGCGTGGCTTCCATCCGGGCGGTCTGCTTCTCCACGCCGCGGGCGCGAAGACCGAAGGCCACGTTCTCCAAGCAGCTCAGGTGGTTGAACAGGAGGTAGTCCTGGAACACCACGCCGATCGGCCGGCGGTCCGGCGTACGAAAGGTGCGCGGCGGCTCGTCCCACACCGTGTCGTCGAGGGCAATGCGTCCGCGGTCCAATGCAAGCAGTCCGGCGATGGCACGGAGCGCTGTGGTTTTGCCGGCGCCGTTGGGGCCGAGAAGCGCGACAACCTCACCTGGCTCGACAGTCAGGTCCAGCGCGAGCTCGAAGGAGCCACGGCTCACTTGCACATCGGCGTACAGAGTCAACGGAGCCCACCGATCCAGCGCTCGCGGAGAGACGCCAGTACGACGACAGACACCAGCAGAAGCACCAGGCTCAGTACGACGGCCACATCGGGGTCAGTCTCCAACGCCAGGTACACGGCCAGCGGCATGGTCGTCGTACGGCCCGGGAAGTTGCCGGCGAACGTGATGGTGGCGCCGAACTCACCCAGGGCACGCGCCCAGCAGAGCACTGTCCCGGCAACAACACCAGGTGCGATCGAAGGCAGCGTCACCCGCCGGAACGTCAGCCACCGTCCGGCACCGAGTGTTGCGGCCGCCTCTTCGTACCGCGGGTCAGCAGCACGCAGTGCGCCCTCCACAGAGATCACCAGGAACGGCATAGCCACAAAGGCCTCTGCAACAACCACACCGGCAGTCGTGAACGGTAGCGAGATGCCAAACCACGTGTCGAGGTGCTGACCGACCAGACCGCGTCGTCCGAGTACCAGCAACAACGCAACGCCACCAACCACCGGCGGCAGCACCAGCGGAACCGTCACGAACGCCCGGATCACACTCCGCCCAGGCAGCCCGCCGCGGGCGAGCAACCAGGCCAGCGGAACACCTAGGAGCAAGCACAACGCAGTAGCAGCAGTCGCGCACACCAGTGACAGCCGCAACGCCTGCCACACATCGGCACTGAACAGGCGTCCCGGCAACGTCGACCAAGGCGCCTTGATCAGCAGACCGACCAACGGGACGAGCAGGAACGCCAACCCGAGCAGAGCAGGCAGCAGAAGTACTAGGGGCAGCCGCCCACTAGTGCTCCTGCTACGACGACTCACGGTGCGTCAAAGCCCGCGGCGGTCAGGACTGCCTTGCCCTTGTCCGACAAGACATAGTCGACGAACGCCTTGGCGCCGTCCGGGTTCGGAGCCTTGGTCAGTGTGGCGATCGGGTACTCGTTGACGGCCTTACTCGACTCCGGGAACTCGATGCCCTCGACCTTGTCCTTGGCGGACAGTACGTCGGTCTTGTACACGAGGGCCGCGTCGACCTCACCAAGACTGACCTTGGTGAGCGCCGCCTTCACGTCCTGCTCGAGGCTGTCCGGCTGCGCGGTGATCCCGACCGCCGCGAACACCTTCGCGGCCGCCGCGCCGCACGGCACCTGCGCGGCGCAGATCGCGATCTTCTTGTTCTTGTCCGCGAAGTCCTTGATCCCGGTGACCTTGCCCGGGTTGCCCTTCGGTACGGCGATCTCCAGCGTGTTCTTCACGAAGTTCGTCGATGCGCCCTTGTCCTTGACGTCGTCCATGTTCTTCGGCGCCGCCGACGCGAACACGTCCGCGGGCGCGCCCGAGTTGATCTGCTTCGCGAGCGCGGAGCTGCCGGCGAAGTTGAAGGTCACCTTCACGCCGGGGTGGGCGGCCTCGAAGTCCTTGCCCAGCTGGGTGAACGTGCCAGTTAGCGATGCGGCGGCGAACACGTTCACCGTGCCCGACAAGGCCGACGAGCTGCTCGACGGAGACGATGCCGCCGGGGTGTCGTCGCCACACCCGGCGAGCGCAAGCGCGGCGGCCGCGGCAAGGACGGCGAACGCGGTACGGCGGAACATCATGCCTCCGGGATCTCGACGACGACGTGGGTGGACTTGATGGAGGCGACGGCCACCACCCCGGGCTCCAGGCCGAGTTCGTCGGCGGCCTCACGACTCATCAGCGACACGACGCGGAACGGCCCGGCCTGCATCTCGACCTGGGCCATCACACCGTCCTTGAGCACCCGGGTGACGATCCCTCGCATCCGGTTGCGCGCCGACGCCGCGGCGGTGTGACCGGGCTCCGGTGAGTCCGCCAGCTCCTGGGCGAACGTGGCGAGCGCTCGCCCGTCGACGGCCATCCGCCCGTTCTCCTGCTTCGACGGCAACCGGCCCTGATCGATCCAGCGACGCACCGTGTCGTCGCTGACCCCCAGAAGCGCGGCCACCTCGCTGACCCGCAAGTTCGGCACGGGAGACAGCCTACCGCCGCAGATGCGGATTGATGCCAGGTTTTCCACAGTCACGAGGCCGTGACGGAAAGTAGTGGCGATTCCTCGTAAGTTATAGGACATGAGCACATCGGCGATGCGGGACTACTTGGACGGGCCGCACAGGGCGGCGCGGGACGTCGTGCGGGCAGGGCTGGGAGCGCACGCTGACTTGGGTGACCTCGCGGTCCGGCTGCCGCGGGACGAGTACCGGGACCGGATCCTCGACCTGCTGCTGCAGTCGGCGGCGGACGGGCTGCCCGCGCGGGGCTATCCGAAGGAGTACGGCGGCGAGGGGGACCTGGGCGGGTTCATCGCGGCGTTCGAGACGCTGGCGTTCGGCGACCTGTCGCTGATGGTGAAGGCCGGTGTGCAGTTCGGTCTGTTCGCCGGCGCGATCCAGCACCTGGGGACCGAGAAGCACCACGAGCGGTATCTGGCGGATGCGGTCAGCGGACGGCTGCTCGGCTGCTTCGCGATGACCGAGACCGGTCACGGGTCAAACGTGCAGGCCCTCGGCACGACAGCGACGTACGACGAGGCGAAGGGAGAGTTCGTCGTGCACACGCCGTCGACGGCGGCGCGGAAGGACTATATCGGCAACGCGGCACGTCATGGGCGGATGGCGGCCGTGTTCGCGCAGTTGATCGTCGGCGGCGAGAGTCACGGTGTGCACTGCCTGCTGGTGCCGATCCGGGGTGCGGACGGTGCGGCGCTTCCGGGCGTCACGTTGTCGGACTGCGGGCCGAAGCTCGGGCTGAACGGTGTCGACAACGGGCGGATCGTCTTCGACCAGGTTCGGGTGCCGCGGGAGGCGTTGCTCGACCGCTACGCCCAGGTCGATGTGGATGGCAACTACAGCAGCGCGATCGAGAACCCGGACCGCCGGTTCTTCACGATGCTCGGCACGCTCGTGCAGGGCCGGGTGTCGGTCGGCGGCGCGGCGATCAACGCGAGCAAGGTGGCGCTGACGATCGCGATCAGGTACGGCGCTCAGCGGCGCCAGTTCGGCGCTCCGGGAAGCGACGAGGAGGCGATCCTGCTCGACTACCGGATGCACCAACGCAGGCTCCTGCCGTTGCTCGCGCGGACGTATGCACTCCACTTCGCGCAGGCCGAGCTGGTGGAAGAGTTCGCCCGGGTGTTCAACGACGACCAGGGCGAGCACGACCGGCGGGCGTTGGAGGCGCAGGCGGCCGGGACGAAGGCGCTCGGGACGTGGCATGCGACCGAGACGATCCAGATGTGCCGGGAGGCCTGCGGCGGCGCGGGGTACCTGGCCGAGAACAGGCTGGCCACGCTGAAGGCGGACACCGATGTGTTCACGACCTTCGAGGGCGACAACACGGTCCTGCTGCAGCTGGTGGCGAAGGGACTGCTGACGGACTACCGCGAGTCGTTCGGCAAGTTGGACCCGTTGGGTCTGGCGAGGTTTGTCACGGTGCAGGCGGTGGAGAGAGCGGTCGAGAAGGCCGCGCTGCGTCCGTTGATCGAGCGGCTGCGGGACGTCGTACCGAATCGGAACGACCGGAGTGATGCAGGGGATCCGGATGC
>NZ_SGXJ01000005.1 GCF_004216905.1 Kribbella sp. VKM Ac-2569 | reverse complement strand
GAAGAAAATGCCCAATGCCTGTGAACGGGGATACTTCAATTTCGGCATTGACTTTCGGCACGCTGTTGAGTTCTCAAGAATCGGACGCACACCGCGCTTCAGACTTTCGTTTGAAGCTCCGGGGCAACTCGCCCAACTTTACTGTTTCGCTTCCAGCCGGTCAAATCGGCCTTTTTCGATCCAGTCTCCCTGCGCGACTCAGTGTCCGAAACCCGCCGAGGCGTGTTTCGGCTTCCGAGACCTTCAGGGAGTTTGTTGAAGGGCCGGCCGCTTTCGCGTCCTGCGCCTCGCTCCAACAAGAAGAACATTACTGACATTCGTGGTGCAGATGCAAATCGGGGTCCCGGACCTTCGTCCGAGCCTCCCGGCACCTGCCCTCGACACCGTGATCCGGCGTCGAGGGAAGCAGTGCTGGTCCCTCTGGTCACTCCACTCGCACGCGTCTCCGCGAGCGACACTTCCATCATGCCGCACCCGCACAAGTCGTTTTCGGCGGGACCCCCACGCAGCACGGGAGACACCCAGACAGGCGACGTACGAGACGACGCACTAGACGATGGGAAGACGACCAGGTGGGAGCCAGTCGGCTCCCACCTGTCACGTACGGCACCGTCCAGCAGACGCCTCTCGGCGAGTGGCCGCTCGTAGCGGCTTAGGTTGAGGCCCGGGGTCATGTTCCGGACGGCATGAGGTGTAACTCCACTCCCCCACGACCTATTCCCACACAGCTGACCGTGCGAACCGCGCCCCGAGCCGTCGATACTGTCGCGCTATGTCTCGTGCCTTCCAGAGAGCGCTGACCACCCTGGCTCGCTTCAATGACGCGCACCCTTGGTCCCACAACGACGCCTATGCGACGCTCGTACTCCACCACGCACGTCGCGTCCGCGCAGCCGGCGGCACGGACGCCCTTGACGTGGGCTGCGGGACAGGAAACCTCGTTCGCCGGCTCGCCGGTGTCGTTCCCGCAGTCACCGGCCTCGAGCGCGATGCCGCAACCGCAGAGCAGGCTGAGCACACGACCGCGGACCTCGCCAACGTCCGCATCCTGACGCAACCGTTCGACGAGTTCCACGGAAGCAGCTACGACCTGATCACCTTCGTGGCTGTGCTGCACCACCTGCCGTTGGAGGCCACGCTCGAGAAGGCACGCGAGTTGCTGCGCCCGGGCGGCCGACTCGTCGTGGTCGGCGTCAGCCGGGAAGCACGAGGAGATCTTCCGTGGTCGATCGCCTCGATGATCCTGAATCCGGTCGTTGGCATCGCCAAGCACCCGCGACGAGCACACACCGTTCCCGCGCATATGACCGCACCGACCGCCATGGCCGCGGAATCGTTCGAGGAGATCGCCCTCGCCGCTCAGCGCATCCTCCCCGGCGCCCGGCTCAGCCGCAGCCTGTTCTGGCGATACAGGCTGACCTGGAAAGCCCCGGGCTCGCGGTAGCCGGTTATCGCGACGGCTGAGGTGCCGAACAGTCGATCTTCGGGTTGGCCCCGACATAGTTGAGCGGTCCCGCGACGACTGTGACGAGCACGGTGCCAACCTTGGCGCACGACGTGCGCGAGCTCTCGAAGTAGTTCCGCTGGGCCGCAGCCGCCAGGCCGATGAGCAGCCAGACGAGCACGACAATCATGATGGCCCGGGAACGGGACGTGGAAATTCTGCGGGTAGGCATGTCCATCTCCTGCCGTGGACGAACCCCCGTGCGACCCACCTCAGGTGCCCGCTGCGAACGTGACAGAAACTCAGATCTCGCGGACGTCGTAATGCGGCTTGATGTGTTGGTTGACGTACGCGCCGATGCTCGGTGCGGCCAGGAGCGCCGCATAGGTCGGCTGCGGTACGTCGAAGTACTGGTAGATGTAGCCGTTGACGTACTCGAGCTCCAGCGTGCCGTCGGACCATCCGACCGATCGCACACTCGACGAGTTCACCAGGCGTCGCCTCATCCGCGGCTCCTTCCGCGCTCGCACTGCGCCGCCCAGTCTGCCGTTCCCGCGGTCAAGGCGAGGGCGATCGCTCCGGATCCTCGGCCTGCAGGCGGGCCAGGACGCGCGTGAGGTCACCGAGCGCCGTGTTGAGCTGAGTCAGCACTGTCTTGTCGATCGGCCCCCGGCCCTGGTCCAGGCCGAGGTTCGCCGCGAACCGGAGATGGGCGTCGGGCGGCGCCTTCTTGAGGTAGGTGTCGAGGGCCTCCTGAAGAAAGGGACTAGGCACGAGCTCGGGTCTCTCGCGCCACTTCGTGAGCGTGCGCGGTGAGATGCCGAGCTGCTCCGCGAACGCCTCGTTCGTCAGCCGCAGCGCCGTACGCAAGGCGTGCGCATGCCGGCCGGTCCATTCCTCGATGACTGTCATCCGTGCTCTCCCTTGCGTGTCAGTTACTCCCTGCAATTGAGAATATTCGTTTCGGTGACCGCCTGAGGGCAGAATTTGTGCGCTGTGGATACCGGTTGAGTTCCTGGTGAAGACGCCCGGCCGCGCGTTGACTTGAGCCATGGACGAGATCAGCGGGAGAACCGCGACGCTGCTGCGCACCACGCGACAGCGTCATCTGCGCATCGCGAGCAAGTCCGGACCACGCCGCTTCGAGCTGGTCCGCTACCGCGACGTCTCCGGTGTCAGCGGTACGGGCGTTGTCGCGGAGGGAGTCGAGTGGAGCGACGGGACAGTCGCACTGCGCTGGCGCGGCCACTACCCGACCACGACCGTGTGGCAGGACGGGATCGACGCGCTGCTGAGCATCCATGGGCACAACGGTGCGACCACGATCCGCTGGCTCGACGACTAGCCATGCGCACTCGACTCCGGTGGGGCGGGCCCACCCTGCAGACAGCCCGCCTCACCGGCCTCCCCTCGGCGGCCTACTCGGTGAAGAACTGTTCCCGGTACGTCGTGCCCGGCTCGGACTTGGAGCCGTTCAGTTCGGACCGGACGGGACCGGTCTCATGACGGCCGTCCTCGCCGGCGCCTGCGTGCCTCGGCACCGGACGCTGCTCCGTCTCCCCGGAGCTGTCCTGGCTCGGAGCAGTGCTGTCCTGGCTCGGTGCAGTGTCGTCCTGGTCGGCCTCGGTCAGGTCCTCGATTGCCGTGCTGAAGGCGAGTTCGGCGCGGGTCGGCCGTCGGCGTTCGATCTCCTCGGCGGTTGTCCGCCGTACCGGGAGATCGTTCGCCGCGGCCGACAGTTCGGCGAGGGTGTCGAGCAGGCCAAGGGCCGTCTCGACCTCACCCGGATGATTGACCATCCACCAGACCGCGGCCGATCCAGGCGTGGCGAAGACGTCGTCCTTCAGGTACGCGCGTTTGTCCTGCTCCATCCGGCGTTCGAGCAGTGTGGTCTGCTCGCGGCGATGCAGGGCGGCGAGGTGCTGGAGGTGCTTCTGATCCGCGTCCGGCAGCCGCAGCCGTACTTCGGTCGCCCAGCTCCGGACCTGACCCTTCTCGTCCAACGCCGGCTCGCCGAGAAGCGCGGCCAAGCGGTGCTGGTTGAGGGATTCCTCGGTCACCTGCTGCCGTACGGTCAGCGCTCGCGCCCTGTCCAGCAAGGCGTCGACTGCGACGGCGCCGAGATCCGCGTGACGCGAACCCGACAGCACCGTCGACCACTGCACGACGGCCGAGAAGCTGAACTGGAAGTCCGGCGAAGCCGACGGCAACCGCACATCGGCGACCGTCCTCGACGGCGGTCCGGAGAAGACCGGGTCCGGAGCCGGCAGTACGACGGAAGGCGCCGGCGTCTGCTTCGCGACGACAGGACGAGGCTCGTCGGGCTGCTTCCACACAACCGCCAGCAACACCAACAGCACCACGCTCAGAACCACAGCCGCCCAAGCCGGCAGCCCAACGACCAGCGAAACGACGTACAGAACCAGCACAATCGCGGCAGCCGTGAGGAGAGAGTTCCGGTGCAGCTTCATGGCGGCATTCCTTCACCGGCGTCGAGCGGACGACGAGTCTCCAAAAGTCTCACACGACTAACGCAAAGTAACCTCCGGGCGCGTGTCGGTCAGCCGGTGAGGGAGCGGAGGGCTTGGCGGGAGGGGGTTAGGAGGACTGGTTTGTAGGGGCAGGGTTTGTCGGTGAGGGTTTCGTAGGCTCGGATGGCTCGGTTGGCGGCGTCCCAGCCTTGTTCGGCGGGGGTGCGGCCGAGGCCTCGGTTGCGGACCAGGGCGCCGTAGAAGGCGGAGCAGAAGACGGTGGCTTCGTACCAGCCGATGACGGTGCTGGTGCCGATGTAGGTGACGTCGCCCTGGATGCAGTCGCGGATGGCGCGTTGCCATTTGCCGATGCCGGTCTTGCAGCCGTCGGCGATGACGACGCCGCTGGCGATACCCCACTGGTGGTCGAGGAACCAGTCGGCGAGGGACTTCAGGGAGACCTGGGTCTTGCCGTCGGTGGACAGGAAGGACGGCTCCTCGCTGTGATCACCGTGTGCCATCACGTGCAGCACGGTCGACGGGGTGGTGAGGGCTGAGAACGCGGTCTCGTGGTCGCGGGTGCGGACGAAGTTCACGTCGATGAAGGGCTGGTCCCAGCCGGCGTTGATGTTGCCGGTGATGCCCTGCACGAACGACATCGACGCGTCGAACGAAGTGTCCAGACCGAGATCCACGAGAGTGACCAGCCGATTCTTCATAAGCCCACCCCTCCAACGCTTTTCGTCGCCCGTCGCACCATGATGACCCACGGATCCGACAGTTCGCGTACGGATATCCCGGCGCTGAGACAGCCGGTTCCAGCCGTACGCCGTACGGCGGATTCGGGTGACCGCGGCGGCGGGTGCGGACGGTGATCGGCCTATCGTGGCTGGGCGCGTACGCCGAAGGAGGAGACCGGATGAGTCAGGTACCAACAGTCACGTTGAGTCACGGAACCGCGATGCCGCGGGTCGGGCTCGGGACATCGCCGCTGAACGACGCGGACGCCGAGCGGGCGGTGAGTACGGCGCTCGAGCTCAGGTACCGATTGATCGATACGGCGGAGAACTACCGGAACGAGGTCGGCGTCGGACGGGCGCTGCGGAACGCGCCACGCGACCAGGTATTCGTGACGTCGAAGTTCAACAAACGCTGGCACAGCGTCGACGGGCCGCGCCAGGCGTTCGAGGCCAGCGCGGAGAAGCTCGGCGTCGAGTACCTGGACCTCCTGCTCATCCACTGGCCGAATCCTGAGCAGGACCGGTACGTCGACGCGTGGCAAGGACTCATCGCGCTCCGGGAGGCCGGCCTCGTCCGCGCGATCGGTACGTCGAACTTCAAGCCCACGCATCTGCAACGGCTGATCGACGACACCGGCGTCGCGCCCGAGGTGAACCAGGTCCAGCTCAGCCCGGTGTGGACGAAGGCATCCGAACGTGCGTTCCACGAGCGGCACGGCATCGTGACCGAGGCATGGAGCCCGCTGGGGAAAGGCACGGATCTCCTGAGCCACGCGACGGTTCAGGAGATCGCAAAGGCTCACGGGCGCTCCGCGGGACAAGTTGTCTTGCGGTGGGAGACGCAGCAGAACGTCGTACCGATCCCCAAGTCAGCCAATCGGGAGCGGATTGCGGAGAACCTGGCGGTGTTCGACTTCGACCTGACCGACAGCGAGCTCGCGTCGCTGGCAGCCCTCGACGGCACCGGCCGGCCCCCGGCCGACTCGGACCGCTCCGGCCACTAGCCCTTGCGGGCGATGTAGTACGCGTTGAACGCGTCGGCCTCGATGTGGGTCACGGCGGTGGACGCGAAACCGGCGTCGTCCAGCATCTCGAGTGCCTTCTGCCGGCCCCAGACGGTGCCGAGGCCGTCGCCGCCGAGGGAGAGTGACACCGTCATGCAGTGCATGGTCGAGATGCCGTAGAGGAAGGTGGCGAACGGGTGCTCCACGTTGTCCTCGAGATTGCTCGACGCCTCGATGTCGACCATCAGGAAGACGCCGCCCGGCCGGAGCGCCGCCGCGATGCCGGCCAGGACGTCGGCGGGATGAGCCTGATCGTGGATCGCGTCGAAGGCGGTGATCAGGTCGAAACGCTCGAACTCCCCCAGCGTCGCGGCGTCCCGGACGACGAACTCCGCGTTCGCGAGTCCCAGCGCGGACGCCTCCGCCTGAGCGGCGGCGACGGCTTCGGCGGAGAAGTCGTAGCCGACGCACCGGCTGCGCGGGTACGCCGACGCGATCAGGTTGATGGCGTGGCCGCTGCCGCATCCGATGTCGGCGACGTCGATGCCGTCGACCAATCGGTCGGGAAGCCCAGGCACCAGCGGGAGGATCGAATCCAGCAAGGCGGCGTCGAAGACGGCGCCGCTGTCCTCGGCCATCAGCCGATGGAACTCCGTGAACTCCGCGTACGAAACACCGCCACCGTGACGGAAGCATTCGACAAGCTGTGACTCGACTCCCGCCAGCAGAGCGATGAACTGAGTCGCGCCCGCGAGGTTGTCAGGTCCCGCTGACCGCGTCAGAAACGCGGCGTGTTCGCGCGGCAACCAGTACGTCGTCCGACCGGCGTCGTACTCGACCACTCGGGCCGCGGTCATCGCGCCCAGCCACTCACGCACGTACCGCTCGTTCAGTCCCGTCGCGCCGGCGATCTCGTGACTGGTCGCCGGGGGCAACTCCGCCAGCGCGTCGAAGAGGCCGGTCTGATGTCCGATGCTCATCAGCAGCGCGAGCATCCCGTCGTTCAGTACGTCGCCCATCCGCGCACCGAAAGTCTCGATGCGGGTGGTGTCCAGCAATGCTTCGGTCATGGTGTTACCTCCGAGAGCAGCATGTCTCCGAGGGACGGCACCGGGCATCGGTGAATTCGCCTATTCGCTGACCTGGGTGAGGTAGGCGGCCGCTTCGGTCCGGTTCCGTACGCCGAGCTTGGACAAGATGCTCGCCACGTGGTGCTCGACGGTACGACGGCTGATGTACAGACGGGCCGCGATCTCCGGATTCGGCAGGCCTTCCGCGAGGACCGTCAGCACGTCGAGCTCGCGCTTCGTGAGCAATCCGGCACCACGAGATCCGAGACGGGACGCGCTCGCGCCCGCTGCCCGAAGCCAGGCTGTCGCCGCGTCGGCGTCCATCGCGGCACCGAGATCCTCGAACACCGCCAGTGCCATCCGCGCCTCGGCGACCGCGGGCGCCCGGTCGGCGGACGACATGGCGCCGGCCAGCATCATCCGGGTCCGCGCGACCTCGAGTGGCATCTCCAGCAAACCGAACCAGGTCTGTGCCGCCGAAAGCCGCAGCACCGCTTCGCGAGACCTGCCTTCGGCCACCAAGGTCTGTCCGCACAACCGTGCACCGCGCGCCGCGATCAGCCCGCTGTCGGTCGCCGAACCGAGCGCGGTTAGCCGCGCAGCTTCCGCAGCAGCACCGGTGGTGTCACCGGTCATCAGACACGCCTGCCCGAGAACCTCGCGGAACCGGGCCTCCTCCAGCGGCGTGGTCTGACCGAGTTGGCGCTGGATCAGCGAAGTCGCCGACGCCACCTCTCCGCCGGCCAAGTAGATGGCTGCCAGGACCGGCTGCACGATGGTGCGGTCCTCGAACCCGGTGAGGAGTCGACGAGCCTCAGCCAGCCGCCCTTGCGCCAGCCGAAGGTCAGCGAGGAACGCGGCCGCCTCCGCTTGGACAGCCGGCAGTGCGTCCTGTGCGAGTTCCGCGGCCGCGGATAGTTCGATCTCGGCCCGTGGCCAATCACCGGTGCAGGCGAGAACAGCGCCGTACGACGCCCGGCACGTCGCGTGCAGGTACGGGCAGCCGTAGCGCGCGATGAAGCCGTCGAGCGACCGGGTCCATTGCACGACGCGCGAGAAGTCGGCGCCGCGTACGCAGGACCGCATCAGCAGGCAACTCGTGAAAACCACCGTGTCGGGCCGGGTGCCCTCACCGCCCAGCGCGCCCGCGAGCGCCTCGTCTAGCAGCGCCGTACCCTCGAGCACCTGTCCTTGGTTGATCAGGGCCGCTCCCCACAGGCTCAGCGCGCACAACTCCAGGTCGCGATCGCCGGCCTCGGCCGCGATCTCGTACGCCGCTTCGGACCAGGCAGCGACCTGTGGTGGGTCGTCCGTACAACCTGCTCTGGCGAGCGACGCCCAGGCACCCACGACCGGATCGCCGAGTTGCGACGCGATGCGTACTGCCCGCGCGGCCCAGCCTCGCGCCGCGGCGCGGTCGCCGAAGTTGGCGTCGTACAGAAGGCTCAGGCCCAAGGCAATGAACACAGCCTGTGCGGGGTCGGTACGACGGAACTCGGCATAGGCCCGCTCCCAGCTGGAGAACGCCGTACGGACGTCGCCGAGCCACCACTGGGCGTCACCCAGCCCGGCCAGGCCCCGTGCCGTTGCCGAGATCCCGACCGAGTCACCGAACGCGGCCCGAGCCGCGACCCAGTCCCCGGCGCCGAGCGCCTTCTCCCCGGCTGCGAGGAGACCGTCGATCCCCTCCACGACTCGACGGTAGACGCGCTGCGGCCCCCGGGGGAAGTGGGAAGTTCCCGGGGGCCGTGGCGCTATCAGCTGATGGTCAGCGGCAGGTCAGCTGCAGCCGGAGGTGCTGCCGCAGCCTTCGCAGACGTAGCAGGAACCGCTGGGGCGCATCTTCGTGCCACAGGTGAAGCAGAGCGGGGCATCCACCGAGGTGCCGGTGATGAGCTCCAGCATCTCGGCGGTGGTGTGGGCCTCGCCCTTCACCGGCTTGGCCGCTGCCGCATCGGCCGGCTTGTCGACAACCTCCGAGGCGACCTCGGCGACCGGCTCGACCGTCTTCAGCGACTCGGGCTCGGAGACCTCGACCGGGGCCAGCTCGTACGAGCCGGTGTCGAGCTGCCGGGACCGCTCGTCCGCCGAGTAGATGCCCAGGGCGGCCCGCTCGTCGAACGGCAGGTAGTCCAGGGCCAGGCGGCGGAAGATGTAGTCCATGATCGACTGTGCCATCCGGACGTCCGGGTCGTCGGTCAGACCGGCCGGCTCGAACTTCAGGTTGGTGAACTTCTGGACGTAGGTCTCCAGCGGTACGCCGTGCTGCAACGCGATGGAGATCGCGATCGAGAAGGCGTCCATCACCCCGGCGAGCGTCGAACCCTGCTTGCCCATCTTCAGGAAGACCTCGCCCAGACCGTCGTCCGGGTAGGAGCCGGCGGTCATGTAACCCTCGGCGCCACCGACCGTGAACGACGTGGTCCGCGACGGCCGCGACTTCGGCAGACGCTTCCGGGTCGGCCGGTACTCGATGACCTTCTCGATGATCTTCTCGGCGACGGCGGGCTCGACCGAGTCCGCGGCAGCCTTCTTAGCAGACTTCCCGTCCGCCAGCGGCTGACCGACCTTGCAGTTGTCGCGGTAGACCGCGAGCGCCTTCAGGCCGAGCTTCCAGCCCTGGAAGTAGACGTCGGCGATCTCCTCGACCGTCGCGGTCTCCGGCAGGTTCACCGTCTTCGAGATCGCACCGGACAGGAACGGCTGCGCCGCCGCCATCATCCGGACGTGGCCCATCGGCTTGATGGCCCGCTCGCCCATCGCGGTGTCGAAGATCTCGTAATGCTCCGGCTTCAGGCCAGGGGCATCGACCACGTGACCGTTCTCGGCGATGTACTCGATGATCGCCTCGATGGTCTCCTCGGTGTAGTTGTACTGGCGCAGCGCCCGCGGGACCGTCTGGTTCACGATCTGCATCGACCCGCCGCCGACCAGCTTCTTGAACTTGACCAGCGAGAAGTCCGGCTCGATACCGGTGGTGTCGCAGTCCATCATGAAGCCGATGGTGCCGGTCGGCGCGAGCACCGACGCCTGCGCGTTCCGCCAGCCGTTCTTGGTGCCGATCTTCAGCACGCCCTCCCACGCCGCGGTGGCGTGCTTCTGGACGTCCTTGTCGATCTCGTGGATGGTCCGGATCGCGTCGTTGGCCGCGGCGTGCTTGCGCATCACCCGGGTGTGCGCGTCCTTGTTCCGCTCGAAGCCGTCGTACGCGCCGACGATGCCGGCCAGCTCGGCGGAGCGCTTGTACGACGTACCGGTCATCAGCGACGTGATAGCGCCCGCCAGTGCGCGACCGCCGTCGGAGTCGTACGCGTGACCGGTTGCCATCAGCAACGCGCCCAGGTTCGCGTACCCGATGCCCAGCTGCCGGTACGCGCGGGTGGTGACGCCGATCGCCTCGGTCGGGAAGTCCGCGAAGCAGATCGAGATGTCCATCGCGGTGATGATCAGCTCGACCGCCTTGACGAACTTCTCCGAGTCGAAGAGGTCGTCGTCGCGGAGGAACTTCATCAGGTTCAGCGAGGCCAGGTTGCAGGACGAGTTGTCCAGGTGCATGTACTCCGAGCACGGGTTGGACGCGGTGATCCGGCCCGTCTCCGGCGTCGTGTGCCAGTCGTTGATGGTGTCGTCGTACTGCAGACCCGGGTCGGCGCAGGCCCACGCCGCGTGCGAGATCTTGTCGAACAGCTCACGGGCGTCGACGGTCTCGATCACCGAGTTGTCCAGCCGCGCGCGCAGCCCGAACTCACCCCTCTCCTCGACCGCCCGCATGAACTCGTCCGAGACCCGGACCGAGTTGTTCGCGTTCTGGTACTGCACGGAGGTGATGTCGCGACCGCCGAGGTCCATGTCGAAGCCCGCGTCCCGCAGGACCCGGATCTTCTCCTCCTCGCGCATCTTGGTGTCGACGAACTCCTCGATGTCGGGGTGGTCGACGTCCAGCACGACCATCTTCGCCGCGCGCCGGGTGGCGCCGCCGGACTTGATGGTGCCGGCCGACGCGTCCGCGCCGCGCATGAAGCTCACCGGGCCGGACGCCGTACCGCCGGAGGACTGGAGCAGTTCCTTCGAGGAGCGGATCCGGGACAGGTTCAGGCCGGCGCCGGAGCCGCCCTTGAAGATCAGGCCCTCTTCCTTGTACCAGTTCAGGATCGAGTCCATCGAGTCGTCCACGGCGAGGATGAAGCAGGCCGACACCTGCTGCGGCGAGGACGTGCCGACGTTGAACCAGACCGGCGAGTTGAAGCTGAAGTACTGGTGCAGGAGCATCCAGGTGAGCTCGTGCTCGAACACCTCCGCGTCCTGCGGCGAGGTGAAGTACCCGTGCTCCTCGCCGGCCTTGCGGTAGGTCTTCACGACCCGGTCGAGCAGCTGCTTGAGGCTCCACTCGCGGTTGTCGTGACCGATCGCGCCACGGAAGTACTTCGTGGTGACGATGGTCGACGCGTTCACGCTCCAGAAGTCGGGGAACTCGACTCCGCGCTGCTCGAAGACCGTCTCACCCGTCTTCCAGTTCTGCTGTACGACGTCGCGGCGCTCCCACGTCACCTCGTCGTACGGGTGGACGCCTTCGGTGCTGAAAACGCGCTCGATGGTGAGTCCCGTGGGCGCGTTCTTGCGCCCTCGGAACCCGGCCGCCGACCGCTTGGTCGACCCCGAGTGGCCGGTCACCGTCTCTGTCATGGTTGCTCCTCGCCCTGTGTCTACTACCGCGGTCTGTCGGGACCGCCCCGTTGGTGTAACGCCTGTAACGCCTGAACTACCTGGAACTACCGTTCCCCCGGTTTATGTCTGCTGGGTCGGCTTCAGCGGGTCCGGCTCGGTGCCCTGCGGCTCCTTCTCGGCCCGCAGCAGCGCGATCTCCGTCTCGAAGTCGTCGGCGGACTCGAACTGCCGGTACACGCTCGCGAATCGCAGGTACGCGACCTCGTCGAGCTCCCGCAGCGGCCCGAGGATCGCCAGTCCGACCTCGTGCGCGGGCACCTCCGGCGAGCCGCTGCCCTTCAGCGCGTCCTCGACCTTCTGACCCAGGCGCGCGAGCTGGTCGGCGTTCACCGGCCGGCCCTTGCACGCCTTTCCGACCCCGTTGATGACCTTCTCCCGGCTGAACGGCTCGGTCGCGCCGGAGCGCTTCACGACCGTGAGCTGCATCTGCTCGACAGTGGTGAACCGCTTCTCGCAGACCGGGCACTGCCGGCGGCGGCGAATCGCTCCGCCGTCCTCGGCCACCCGGCTGTCGACGACCCGGGAGTCGGCATGTCGGCAATACGGACAGTGCACGACGAATCACTCCTCCCGTGCCACCCGCGAGGGGTGGGTTGTGGATCAGCCTGGGGACAACTTGTGTAGAACCTGTGTGCAACTAACCACTACCTGTGGAAAATTACACCCGTGTAACCACTACATCTAGGGATCCTAGATCGCTGCTCCGACAGTTTGCAAGCACGCCCCGGTTGCCCGCGCGTGTCATAGGTTTCAACACTCGCGCGGCCCCGTGTACTCCCGCGTGGCGCCACCGCGGCGACCCTTTCGAGGCGCAAACTACGGCCCGCACAGACCACTCCCCGGGACCGGTGCGGGATAGGGTTCGGCGGGACCCAGGGAGGATGTGGTGAGCGTGACCGAACCGGTCGACGAGCATGCGCAGCACGGTTACATCGGCGACAAGAAGGCGTACCTCGCGCGGCTGAAGCGGATCGAGGGCCAGGCCCGCGGGTTGCAGCGCATGGTCGAGGACGAGAAGTACTGCATCGACATCCTCACCCAGATCTCGGCCATGACGAAGGCGCTCGAGTCCGTCGCGCTCGGTCTGCTCGACGACCACCTCACGCACTGCGTGGTCGACGCCGCCGCGGCCGGCGGCCCGGAGGCCGATGCGAAGATCAAAGAAGCGTCCGCTGCGATCGCACGGCTGGTGCGCTCCTGACCGGCGTGCATCAGGATGTGCGCATGAAGCCGGTGATTCTCGATGTGGACACAGGGCTGGACGATGCGTGCGCGCTGCTGCTGGCGGCACGGCATCCCGAGCTCGATCTGAAGGCAGTGACCTGCGTCGGCGGGAACGTCGGCATCGACGACGTCGTGCGCAACACGCTCACGGTCCTCGACGCCGCGGGCCGTCCCGATGTCCCGGTTGCCCGCGGTGCCGCCGTACCGCTGATCCAGCCTGTGCGGTCGGCGCGGCATGTCCACGGCGAGGACGGGCTCGGGGATCTCGACTGGCCACGGTCGACGCGGTCGACGGACCCTCGGCATGCCGTCGAACTCCTCCGCGACGTACTGCGGGACGCGGCGGCGACTGGTGAGCTCATCACGTTGATCCCGTTGGCGCCGTTGACGAACATCGCGCTGTTGCTGCGGACGTATCCGGAGGCGGCGCGCGGGCTGCGCGAGATCGTGTTCATGGGCGGCGCCGCCGGGATCGGGAACGCGACAGCCGCGGCGGAGTTCAACATCTGGACCGATCCGGAGGCAGCCGCGATCGCGCTGACCGCGGCCAAGGATCTCGGCATCCCGGTGACCATGTACGGGCTGGATGTCTTCTACGACGTCGTGGTCACGCTCGATCAGGCGCGCGCGTTGAGCGGATCGCCCTCGGCGGAGCTGGCGTGCAAGCTGATCGAGAAGCGCAGCGAGCGGTACCAGTCGGACGGCGGCAGCATCGGCGACGGCGGCGCGGTGTGCGCGGTGATCGATCCGTCGGGCCTGACGACGCTGGAGTACCCGGTACGCATCGAGCTGTCCGGGAGTTGGTCGCGCGGGCGGACGATCGTCGACACGCGGGGCGCGTCGGACGTCGCGAACGATCCACAGGGACCAGCGGCGACGATCCGGGTCGCGACGGCAGTGGACGGCAAGCGGTACGCCGAGCTGTGGCTGGCGACCGTCAGCTGACCAGCTCGAGAAGCCGGGCGCGTACGCCGTACAGGAACAGGTCGAGGCCGTCGGCGAACAGGTCCGTGTCGTCGGCGTGCTCCGCGACGACGGCGGCCAGGCTCCAGCGCGCGGTGACTTCGAAGAGGTGACGCGCCTCGGGCTCCGGTACGCCGATACGCACCAGGGCGTCGATCTGGGCGCGGATGAGTTCGGCTCGCGAGCCTGCACCCTGGTCGCGGTCCGGCGTCGCCTTCGACTGCATCAGCCCGGCCAGCCCTGGATGGTCCGTGTAGAAGGCGCGGAGCTCTAGCGAGCCGGATCTGGTGAGCTCGATCCACTCGTCGACGGTGGTGAGTTCCTCGTACGCCGTGTTGTCCGCCGTGAACTGGTCGAACGCGTTACGAGCGACCAGGTCGAGGAGCTCGGACTTGTTGTGGACGTGGTGATACAGCGACGGGGCGCGAACCTGGAGACGCTCCGCGACGGCGCGCATGGTGAGACTGTCCACACCGTCGGCGTGGATGATCGCCAGGGCGGCGTCGGCGATCGAGGTGACGGTGATACCGGCCGCCGCATGCGACGAAGGGTCACGCCTGGTCACGAGATCCGTTGTCCGTCTGGTCACGAAATCTGTTGTCCCCGGTCGTGGATGGTGGGTACTGTCTAACGTCATTAGACAGCTTAGCCGAGGATGGTGCCGTGACTGGATTCCGACCCGCGTACCCGCTGCTGACCGAGCGGCTGGAGTTGCGGCCGCATCGGATGGACGACCTGGACGACCTGTTCGCGTTCCACTCACGGCCGGAGGTCGTGCGGTACACGCCGTGGCCGGTGCGGAACCGGGAGGAGACACGGGCCGCACTGGAGCGGAAGCTCCCGCAAGGTGAGTTGACCGCGGATGGTCAGTGGCTGGTGCTGGCGATCGAACTGCGCGAGACCGGGACCGTGATCGGCGAGGTGCTGCTGAAGTGGGCGAGCGAGGCCGATCGCCAGGGCGAGATCGGGTTCGCGCTGCACACCGACTACCAGGGCAAGGGGGTGGCCGCCGAGGCTGCGCGGGAGATGCTGCGGGTCGGCTTCGAGGAACTCGGACTGCATCGGATCGTGGCGATTCTCGACGACCGGAACACTGCCTCGGCGCGACTGCTCGAGCGGTTGGGGATGCGGCGCGAGGCGCATCACCTGCATGCCTCGCAGTTCAAGGGCGAGTGGGGCAACGAGTACGCGTATGCGTTGCTCGAGGACGAATGGCGCGCCGGGCGGGGCTGATCAGCAGGCGGGGTCGATCAGCCGGCGACGGGGATCTGCAGGGTCTGGCCGGGGATGATGTCCGCGGGCGTGGCGAGGTTGTTGAGGTTGGCGATCTTCTCCACGACCGCGGCGGGATCCTGGCCGGGGTTGGTGTCCTGGGCGATGGACCAGAGGCTCTGGCCCGGGGCGACCTGCACCGGCACGGTGTGGGTGAAGTGCGGGCCGGGCTCGAGGACGCCGGCGACCCGGAGGCCGAGGACGAGGATCGCGGCGCCGAAGATGAGGACGGACACGGCGGTCAGCAGCATCCGGCCGCGTCGGGTCAGCCGGAGGGCGGCCGGCTCGGGCTGCACGGACGCCCGGCGACCGAGCTCTTCACCCGAGCACCCGCGAACCGGCATCCGGTCGGTGGTCGCACCCTCGATCCGCGGACGCCGGCGCGGCGCCACCGTCGGGGCGGGAGTTACCGGCGAACCGGCCCGTGCGGCCGGCGACTCGGCGGGTGCGGCCGGGACGGCCTTGAGGTGAGCGGGCGCTGACCGCCGGCGTGGCGGGGTGGCCTCCGGCGAGCGGTGTCGGCCCAGTGCGTCGGCCGCTACGGCTGCTGTGCTCATCGGGTCCTCCAGACCTCTGTTCGGTGCGCGTCCTGCGGTGTCGAGTCCTGTCTATCGGCTGCCTCCGACAGTTTCTGGAGACCAGCCCGTTCAACCGACCCGAACACCTGTTCGATCGAACGCCTGTACGAATGATTAACCGACAGCCGCCCCTCGCGCAACCACTTCCAACCAGGACACGCCCAGGAAATTCCCTGCCGCGGCAGCACTCCGCGTACGCCTTATAACCTGACACCCGAACAAACATGCGAACCGACACGCCTTCGAACAGATGTTTGAAGAATCTCAGGATTCGGTCTACGGTCAACTCAGTCGAGCAAGTTTCGGCCGGTGGGACGATCGCCGGCCCGACCCGAGGAGTTACCACCGATGGCCAGGACGCCGAGCGGTTCCAGCAAAGATGACCGGGGCGGTGGGGCGGGGCAGCAAGGGCCCGCGCGCAGCAAGGCGGACCGGACCGTCGCGGAGCTGCCGGACGGACCGGCGGACGCGACCGGGCTGACCCCGCGCCAGCGCCGCGTGCTGGACGTGATCCGCGACTCGGTGGACAGCCGCGGCTACCCGCCGTCGATGCGCGAGATCGGTGAGCGGGTCGGCCTGACCAGCTCCTCCTCGGTGTCACACCAGCTGCGGGTGCTCGAGCAGAAGGGCCTGCTCCGCCGCGACCCGAACCGGCCGCGGGCGATCGAGGTCCGCTACCCGGGCGAGCTCGACGCGGCGGCCCGGCGGTCGGCGGTCGGCTCGGTGCGGCAGACGGCGTACGACGAGACCGGGGCCGGCGACGCGCACCCGGACGCGGTGTACGTGCCGGTGGTCGGCCAGATCGCCGCCGGTAACCCGATCCTTGCCGAACAGGAGATCGAAGAGGTCTTCCCGTTGCCCAAGGCAATGGTCGGCGAGGGCACGCTGTTCATGCTGAAGGTCAAGGGCGAGTCGATGATCGACGCGGCCATCTGCGACGGTGACTGGGTGGTCGTGCGGCAGGAGCAGACCGCGGAGAACGGTGACATCGTGGCCGCGATGATCGACGGCGAGGCGACCGTGAAGAGGTTCAAGAAGACCAAGACCGAGATCCTGCTGCTACCACACAACCCCGCTTTCGAGCCGATCGACGGCAAGGACGCGGTCATTCTCGGAAAGGTCGTAACAGTTCTGCGGCGAGTCTGACATATCGGACGGCGAGCGAAGTCGGGCGTGTCGTGTCAGCATTGAGCTATGACGACTGTCTATGACTTCAGCGCCACGCGGATCGAAGGCAATGAACAGTCTCTTGCCGATTTCCGCGACCAGGTGCTCCTGGTGGTGAACACGGCCTCGCAGTGTGCCCAGACCCCGCAGTACACGGGTCTGCAGAAGCTCTACAAGACGTACCGTCGGCAGGGCTTCTCGGTGCTCGGTTTTCCCTGCGACCAGTTCGGCCACCAGGAGCCTGGTGACGAGAACGAGATCGCGAACTTCTGCTCGACGATCTACCACGTCACCTTCCCGATGTTCGCCAAGATCGAGGTCAACGGGTCGCGGACGATCCCGTTGTACAACTGGCTGAAACGCGAGCAGGGCGGCCTGCTCGGCGGCCGGATCAAGTGGAACTTCACCAAGTTCCTGCTCGGTCGTGACGGCGGGGTGATCGCGCGCTACGCGCCGACGCACTCGCCGGAGAAGCTGGTCGACAAGATCGAGTCCGCACTGGCGGTGCCGGCGCCGTCCCGGGAAACGAACGACTGAAATTAGGTCATTTTCTGCGACAGTTGAACAGAGAATGTCGCAGCGCCGCAGAACATTCTCCGCATTTCAAACATTTCGGTCGGTGGCCGCATGTCCCGAATGCATTCAGGCGCGCTCTACAAGGACCGATCCCGGGTTGATGTCGAGGCGCAAACCGCGCCATACCGGATGCCGCAGCCGGCCGTCGCCGCCCCAGCCGGAGTAGGTGACTTCGGCGACCAGCGCAGGGTCGAGCCAGTGCGCGCGGCGCCGGTCCGTCATCGGGATGCTCGACGGGTCGAACGCCGGCCGATCGATCTCGAGACCGGTCAGCTCGGCGCTCAGCAGGTCCAGCGTCGCGAAGTCGAGTCCGGAGCCAACCTTGCCGATCAGCACCAGCTCATCGTCGGCGTACGCACCGCAGTAGAAGGAGCCGATCTTCCCTTCCCGGTTGCCCTCCCCCGGATGCCAGCCGCACAGCACGACGTCTCTCGTCAGCACCGGCTTGATCTTGATCCAGTCGGCGCTGCGCCGCCCCGGCAGGTACCGCGACTTGCGCCGCTTCGCCACCACCCCTTCGAGCCCTTGCGCAGCAGACTGTTCGAGCGCCTGGTCGCTGTCCAGCAGCGCCGGCGGCACCTCCCAGAACGGGTCGCCGATGTCCAGCGACTCGAGCAGTCCGCGACGCTCGTCGTACGTTGCCTCTAGCAACCACTCGCCGTCGAAGCGGAGCAGGTCGAACAGCCGCACGGACACCGGCACCTCGGTGATCAGGTGCCGGAGCTGGCGCGGGTCGCGGACATGCATCCGCCGCTGCAGCAGGCCGAACGACGGTGCTCCGTTCTCGTCCAGCGTGACGATCTCCCCGTCCAGTACGGCGGGCAGCCGCAGCCCCGGCGCTTCCGCCAGGCCGATCAGTTCGGGGTAGCCGCCGGACACGTCGTGGCTGTTCCGCGACCACAGCCGGCAGACCCCGTCGTCGACCTCGGCGATGACGCGGATGCCGTCCCACTTCATCTCGTACGACCAGCCCGCTCCGGACGGCATCTGCCCCAGGGCCGCCATCATCGGCAGCGCCGGCGGACCGGTCACGGGACTCATGACTGGCTCATGTGGTCTGCAACCGCTTCAGCGCGCCGAGCACCTTCTCACGATCGGCGGTCGGCCACATCGGCGGCAAGGAGGCGCGCAGGAACGCGCCGTACCGCTGGGTGACGATGCGGGGGTCGAGGATCGCGACGATGCCGCGGTCCGAGCTGCGGCGGATCAGCCGGCCGGTGCCCTGCGCGAGCAGCAGTCCGGCGTGCGTCGCGGCCACGGACATGAACCCGTTGCCGCCCGCCTCGTCGACGGCCCGCTGGCGGGCCGCCATCAGCGGCTCGTCCGGGCGCGGGAACGGGATCCGGTCGATGATCACCAGGTTGCAGGTCGACCCCGGTACGTCGATTCCTTGCCACAGCGACAACGTGCCGAACAGCGACGTCTCGGGGTCCTCGACGAACTCGCGGGCCAGCTCGCCGAGTTGCGCGTCGCCCTGGCACAGCACCTTGAGGTCGGTGGCCTCGCGCACCGCGGCGGTCGCCGCCTCGGCCGCGCGGCGGGACGAGAACAGGCCGAGGGTCCGTCCGCCGGCCGCGGTGACCAGGTCGATGATCTCCTCGAACTGCTTCTTGCCCAGTCCGTCGCGGTGCGGCGGCGGGAGGTGCTTGGCGACGTACAGGATCGCCTGCTTCTCGTACTCGAACGGAGAGCCGACGTCGAGACCGCGCCACGGCAGTGGACCGGTCTCGGAGGAGTCGTCCAGCTCGGGCATCTCGTCGTCGTCCGCGAGCTTGTCGGACGGCCGGAGGCCGACCTGGCGGGCGATCGCGTCGAAGTCGCCGCCGAGCGTCAGCGTCGCGGAGGTGAGCACCGCCGTACGGTCGCGGAGGACCAGTTCGCGGAGCAGGCCGGCGACGGTGAGCGGGGCGATCCGGAGCTCGCGGCCGAAGCGGTCGCGGTCGATCATCCAGACCACGTCGGCGTCGCTCAGCGCGGCGACGCGTTCGGCGACGTCGAAGATCTCCTTGACCGCGCCCTTGGACTGCCGCTTGGCGCCGTCCGGGTCGTCGTCCTTGTCGTCGGACTTCTTGTTCAGGTCGGAGTACATGCTGCGGGCCGCGTCGCGGACCAGGGCGGCGGCCTCCAGGACCGGCGCGTTGGACCCCTCGATCCGGCCTTCGCGAGTGCCCTCGAGCGCGGCGCGGAGCGCGTCGGAGGCGTCGATCAGGTCGTCGGCCTTGTCGTCGTCGACGAACCGGCGGCCGCGTTTGGCGGCGCGCTCGACCATCTGCGGGGACAGCTCGTCGCCGGCCGCACCGGTGACTCGGGCAGGCAGTTCGTGCGCCTCGTCGACGATGATGACGTCGTGCTCGGGCAGGACGGTCCGGTTCTCGAAGGCGTCGATCGAGAGCAGGGCGTGGTTGGTGATGACGATGTCGGCCTTGCGGGCGTGTTCCTTGGCCTTCTCTGCGAAGCACTCCTCGCCGTACGGGCACTTCTGCGCGCCGAGACACTCGCGCGCGCTGATCGCGACCTGCTGCCAGGCCTGGTACTGGTGCGACGGGGCGTGATCCCGGTCGCCGGCCTCGCCGTCGGCGAGCTGCTGCTCCGCCCAGTCGCGGAGCTCGACGACCTGACGGCCGACCTCCCCCGACGGCGGCACGTCGACGAGCATGCCGTCGTCGTCCGGCGCGCCCTCCCGGATCCGGTGCAGGCAGGCGTAGTTGTTCCGCCCCTTCTGGATCGCGTACTTCGGTCTGCGCGGCAGGAGCTTCTCGGTGGCGTCGAGCAACGCAGGTACGTCGCGGTCGACGAGCTGGGACTGCAGCGCGAGGGTCGCCGTGGAGACGACCACGCGACGGTCCTCGATCGCGTGCAACAGCGCGGGCACCAGGTACCCCAGGGACTTGCCGGTGCCGGTGCCTGCTTGGACGAGCAGATGCGATCCGTCGTGCATCGCGGTGTCGACGGCTTGCGCCATCTCCACCTGCCCCGGCCGTGTCTGACCGGCAATCCCGGCCACGGCAGCTTCCAGCAGATCCCGCACATCAACACCCACCGCCATACCCTAGCCCGCACCCCGGACAGATTTACGCTCCGGCAGGCGCAGCTGTGGATAACCGGCTCTTGTGATGCATGTGTGGGTGGGCTGGGCTGATCCGGCGCCCCCCTCGACCGCCGAGCCGCAGGCATCTTGTGTGGTCCTGGGACCACACAAACGCCACCACTCGGCGCGGTCGGGAGAGCCGGGGTTATCCCCTCGTGTGCAGGGTTCTCCCGTCGTGTATCAGTAGAGAACCCCCACCGCGAGGGGATAACCCGTCGTCTGCTAGACGACGGCGCCGCGGTCGGGTTGGGCGTCGCGATCGACCTGGGAGCGCTTGGGGCGCGGTGGTGGGGCCGGATAGCGGCGTTCGAGTTCGAGGAGCAAAGGCGCTGCGGTGAGGTTGGACGAGTAGGTGCCGACGAGGATGCCCAGCAGCAGCGCCAGGGAGAAGTCGGCGAGTGAGTCGCCGCCGAGGAACAGCAGTGCGGCGAGGATGAAGAGGGTCGAGATACCGGTGTTGACGGTTCGTGGCAGGACGTTCACGATCGCGGTGTCGATGGTCGTGCCGAGGTTGTCGGTGGCCCGGGCGTTGCGGGTCTCGCGGATCCGGTCGAAGACGACCACCGAGTCGTTCACCGTGTAGCCGATGACGGTCAGGAGCGCGGCCAGGAAGATGCCGTCGATCGGCCTCCCGGTCCAGGCGAAGACACCGACCACGACCGCGACGTTCTGCAGCAGCGCGAGAACGGCGCCGGCGCCGAACGTCCAGCGGAACCGCGCGGCGAGGTACGCCAACTGAGCGAGCAGGGCGATGCCGAGGGCGATCAGGCCCTTGTTCCGCAGTTCCTCACCGAGCGACGGGCCGATGCTCTCGTTGCGGATCACCTCGGCGTCGCCGCCGATCCGGGCCAGCGACTCCTTGATCTTCACCGCTTCGTCGTCGCTGATCGTGCCGGTCCGCACGGTGATGTCGTCGGTCCCGGACGCCTGCACGACCGCGGTCGGGTACCCGGCCTCGGCGACGGCGGCGCGCGCCTGGTCCGGCGTGATCCGTTGCGCCGTACTGACCTCGATCAGCCGGCCGCCGGTGAACTCGATGCCGAGGTTCAGGCCGCGGACGGCGACGCCCGCGACGCTCACGATGATCGCGACGGCGGTGATGACGAGCCAACGGCGGCTGTGCTTCATCAGCGACGGCTGCCGGGCCTCCAGCCAGGTCCGGACCCGGCCGTGGCCGGCGATCCCGCTCAGGCCCGGGCGGCGCAGGACGAACCCGCGCGACACGACGAACTCGGCGAGGACGCGGGTCACCACGAGAGCCGACAGCATCGACGCGATCACACCGATCGAGAGCGTGACGCCGAACCCGCGGACAGGACCGGCGGCCAGGACGAACAGCAGGCCGGCCGCCAGGAGCGTGGTGATGTTGGAGTCGGCGATCGCGGACAGCGCATTCTGGAAGCCGCTGCGCAGCGATCTGCGCAGGCCGTCGGTGCGGCCGGCGATGAAGTCCTCGCGGGCGCGCTCGAAGACAAGGACGTTCGCGTCGACCGCCATCCCGATCGCGAGCACGAATCCGGCCAGGCCGGGCAGGGTGAGGGTGGCTCCGAGCGCGGTGAGCGCGGCGTACGACATCGCGGCGTACCCGACGAGACCGATGACCGCCATCAGGCCGACGAGGCGGTAGACCACGATGATGAAGAGCGCGGTCAGTGCGAGGCCGATGATCGCGGCGAGCGCGCTGGCCTGGATCGCGTCCTGACCGAGCGACGGGCCGACCGTGCGCTGGTCGATCACCTCGACCGGAACGGGCAGTGCGCCGCCGGAGATCAGGGCGGCCAGGTCCTTCGCACCCGCTTCGGTGAAGGAGCCGGAGATCGTGGTGCTGCCGCCGGCGATACCGATCTTGCAGAGCTGGTTGCCGCCGTTCGGGTCGACCTGCGGCGAGCTGATGACCTCGTTGTCGAGCACGATCGCGATCAGCCGCTGCGGGGTGCCGACCGGGTTACAGGCGGCCTTGCCGGTGATGTTCGCCCAGGTCTTGCCGCCGTCGCCCTTGAAGTTCATCTCGACGAACCAGCCCTGCGCGACCTGCTGCGGGTCGAGCCGGCCCTCGGCGCCGCTGACCAGTTCGCCGGTCATCGCGGGTTTGGCGAGCCGCAGGAGGCCCTGGCCGCTCTCGGGCGGCAGGTAGGTCTCCCCCGCCGCGGGCTTGGCCGGCTTGGCCGCGACCTGGTCGAGCACCTCGTGGAACGTGAGCTGCGCGGTCTTGCCGATCACCTTGGCGGCCTCGCGCGGGTCCTGGACGCCGGGCAGCTCGACGATGATCCGGTTCTCGCCCTGGCGGGTGACGTTCGGCTCGCTGACGCCGAGCGCGTCGATCCGCCGGTGCAGGACCTGGGTGGCCTTGTCGGTGGTCTCCTTGGTCGCCTTGACCGTCGGCGAGTCCTTCGCCTGGAGGACGATCTGCGTTCCGCCACGCAGGTCGAGACCGAGCTGTGGTTTCGCCGTCAGCGTGACGTACGTCGACGCCGCCAGGATCAGGAAGGCGAGAAGTGCGCGGACAAGGGACGACCGGTTCACCGAATCCTCCGGAGATAGGCACCCGCAGTGCAGGTGTCGTGACAGAGAGCATCCACGCGGACGTGGAACGCACAGTGTACGAACGCCATTCAACCGGCCCACCACACAAACCCACAAGCGACCGTGTCGCATGGTCCGGACTACTCCGTGGCGTCCAGGCCGTGTTCTATGGCGTAGCGGACTAGTTCGGCTCGGTTGTGGAGTTGGAGTTTGCGGAGGGTGTTCTGGACGTGGTTCTCGACGGTGCGGTGGGAGAGGACCAGGCGGGTGGCGATCTGTTTGGCGGTGAGGCCGCGGGCCACCAGGCGCAGGACCTCGGTTTCGCGGTCGGTGAGGTGCGGGACCTCGGGGCCGGTCTCGCCCAGGCGGCGGTACTCCCCCAGCAAGAGCCCGGCCAGGCCCGCGCTGAAGATCGCGTCGCCCTCGGCAGTACGGCGTACTGCCTCGTCGAACTCGTCCAAAGACGCCGACTTCACCAGATACCCGGACGCGCCGTTCTTGACGGCCGCGAGTACGTCGTCCTGCTCGGCGCTGGCCGACAAGACCAGGACGCGCGTGTCGGGGAGGGCCGTGGTGATCTCGCGGGTCGCGTCCACGCCGGAGCCGTCGCCGAGTTGCAGGTCCATCACCACCACGTCCGGGCGGGTCGCCAGCGCGATCTTCACCGCACTCGCGACGTCCGAGGCGGTCGCGCACACGTCGTACCCGCGGCTTCCCAGGTCGCGCGCCACACCCTCCCGCCACATCGGATGGTCGTCGACGATCATTATTCGCGTCACGAAACCTCCACTTTCAGCTCCCATTCGGTTCCTTCGCCGGGGGCGGTCCGGACGGTGACGGTGCCGCCCAGGTCGGCGATCCGGCCGCGGATGGACTGGCTGACGCCCAGGTGGCCGTTCACGCGGGCCTGCTCGAGGCGCGCGGGCGTCGTACCGACTCCGTCGTCCCGGATCGACACGCCGACTTCCCCGCCCAAGTCCTCGACGACCACCCACGACCGGGCGTCGGGGCCAGCGTGCTTCGACACGTTACTGAGTGCTTCCTTGACCGCGGCAACCAGTTCCTCGGCCGTGGAGGCGGGCAGCAGGACCTGCGTGGCCGGTACGACGACGTCGATCCGGGTCGTGGCCAGTGGCAACAACAATCCACACAGATCAACGCGATTGCCCGCCGCGACGGTCGGGCGGGTGGACATCAAGGTGCGGAGGGCAACTTCCTGTTCGGCGGCCAGCTGGGCCAGTTCGGTCGCTTCGCCGCCGATCGCCGTACCGCGACGCTGCACCTGGGCCAGCACCTGCAGTACGCCGTCGTGGATCGAACGACTGAGCCGCAGCCGCTCGGCGGTCGCGCTCTCCGTAGCGATCGCCTCGCGCAGCCGAACGCCCGCCTGCCGCATGGTCGAGGCGGCGTACCCGACGACGAGACCGGCCACCAGCAGCAGCTGGACGTTGCTGAGGATCTTCGACACGTTCTCGACCCCACGCAGCGACAGCAGCGCGAGGCTGATCGTGGCGGCGCCGAGCAGGCCGCCGTCGCGACCGCGGGAGATCGCGAGCGCGAGGACCGGCCCAGCCGCCCACACCGAGGTCAGCACGGAGGCGCCGGCGCGGATGTCTAGCAATGGCTGTGCCCACAAGGTCGCGAACATGCAGCCGACCGTGACGATCAGGTCCGCGAACGCGAGCCGCGTGTTGCGGCGGCCCCAGCGGCGG
Organism: Kribbella sp. VKM Ac-2569; assembly: GCF_004216905.1. GTDB lineage: Bacteria > Actinomycetota > Actinomycetes > Propionibacteriales > Kribbellaceae > Kribbella. The sequence goes on along the minus strand of NZ_SGXJ01000005.1, from coordinate 608,756 downwards.
CTGTAGCCGTACGACGAGATCAGCGTCCAGATGCCCATCACGGCCAGCTGGAGCACCGCGCCGAACGGGCGGACGATGCCGTCCCAGCGAGTCCACACGCCGAAGCACGCGAACGCCCAGGTCAGCAGGCGGAACACGACCAGCGCACGCCACAGCGGCTGCAGCAGGTCCACGGTCTCGCGCTCCACGCGCATCAGTCTGCCAAGTGCCAGGGGTGGAATGCGTGAGCCCTTCTACTCAGAGTGCAGGTTTCCCCGCTCCTTCACAGCATTTCCTCAGTTCCACTTCAGCTGACGCTCATTTCCCCGTACTCTCGCGCAAACACGCTCGGGGGAGCTACGAACACACTGCGTTATCAGACACGGAGGGGAATCGTGCGCAAGCTACCCGCTGGGCTGTTCAGCCTGGCTTTGGCGGCGACGACCGGGCTCGGCATCGCCGCAGCTACGGCCGGGAACGCCGCCACACCGTCCAAGCAAGGGTCTGCGCCGAGCGCAAGTGAGGCCGCACCAGCATCTGACGAGCTGCCCAGCCCGCTCGAGGACAAGCGCCGCGAGCTGCGGCAGGAGGCTCTCACCAAGGTCATCAACGGTCAGGCCAAGCCTGAGAAGCGCAACGGCAGCACGGTCGTCAAGCTCGGCACCAAGGCGGCCGGCACGAAGGGCGTCCTCGGCGCCAAGGCTGTGAAGACCGCCACGGGCCGCGTCGACCAGTACGTCGAACTCTCCCGGGAGAAGACCGACCGGATCTTCGTGGTGCTGGCCGAGTTCGGCAACGAGCGGCACCCGAGCTACCCGGACAAGGACCAGGCGCCGACCATCCCCGGCCCGGCCACCTTCGAGGGCCCGCTGCACAACGCGATCCCGGAGCCGGACCGCTCGGTGGACAACTCCACCGTCTGGCAGGCCGACTACAACCAGCAGCACTTCGCGGACCTGTACTTCGGCAACGGCAACTCGGTGAAGAAGTACTACGAGAAGCAGTCGTCCGGCCGGTACTCGGTGTCCGGCGAGGTCACTGACTGGGTGAAGGTCAAGTACAACGAGGCCCGGTACGGCCGCTCGAACGGCTTCCCGTGCGCCAGCAACGTCTGCAGCAACACCTGGAACCTGGTCCAGGACGCGGTCAACCAGTGGGTCGTCGACCAGAAAGCGGCCGGGCGGACCACGGCGCAGATCACCGCGGACCTGAAGACCTTCGACCAGTGGGACCGTTACGACTTCGACGGTGACGGCAACTTCAACGAGCCGGACGGCTACATCGACCACTTCCAGATCGTGCACGCCGGTGGCGACCAGGCCGACGGCGACCCGCAGCAGGGCGAGGACGCGATCTGGTCGCACCGTTGGTACGCCGGCTTCCCCGGCGGCCCGTCCAACAACCCGGCCGGCGGCGCCCAGGTCGGCGACACCGGGCTCTACGTCGGCGACTACACCATCCAGCCGGAGAACGGCGGCATCAGCGTCTTCGCCCACGAGTACGGGCACGACCTGGGCCTGCCTGACCACTACGACACCTCGGGTGCCGCGGTCGAGAACGGCGTGAACTGGTGGACGATCATGGCGCAGAGCCGGGTCGGCAAGCCGACTGACGGCGGTATCGGCGAGCAGGCGGCCGACTTCGGTGTCTGGGACAAGCTGCAGCTCGGCTGGCTCGACTACGAGATCGTGAACGCGGGCCAGAACAGGACGCTCGAGCTCGGACCGCACGAGTACAACTCGTCCAAGGCGCAGGCCGCGGTCGTCACCTTGCCGAAGAAGCTGGTCACCACGCCGCTGCAGACACCCCCGGTCGGCACCAAGTCCTGGTGGAGCGGTGAAGGCGACGAGTTCACCCACACGATGAACCGGCAGGTCGCCGTACCGGCCGGCACCACCAAGCTGACGTTCCAGGCGAACTGGGACATCGAGGACTGCGGCCCCGACGCGTGCGACTACGCGTACGTCGAGGTCGACGACGGCACCGGTTACAAGCCGATCGCCGGCTCGATCACCACGGCGGCCGAGGGCAACGGCATCGACGGCAAGAGCGACGGCTGGGAAGCGGCGGAGTTCGACCTGTCCGCCTACCAGGGCAAGACGATCGGCCTGCAGCTGCGCTACTCGACCGACGCGAACACCGGTGGCTACGGGTTCTTCGCCGACGACATCAAGGTGATCTCGGGCTCGACCACGCTGGTCGACTCCGGTGCCGAGGCGACGCCGGAAGGCTGGACCCTGAACGGCTTCAGCTCGGTCGGTGCGACCATCACGACGCCGTACGACAACTACTACCTCGCCTCGAACATCAACTACGTGTCGTACGACCAGCACCTGAAGACCGGGCCGTACAACTTCGGCTGGGCGAGCACGTTGGGCGACAAGGTGGAGCACTTCCCGTACCAGGACGGTCTGCTGGTCTGGTACTGGGACACGTCGCAGCGCAACAACAACACCAACACCCACCCGGGTGAGGGCCTGGTCCTGCCGGTCGACAGCCACCCGGTCCCGATCAACCGCATCGACGGCCAGCTGTGGCGTCCGCGCGTCGGCGGGTACGACGCTCCGTTCGGCCTCGAGAAGGCGGACTCGTTCACCCTGCACATCAACGGGCAGGCGAGCTACATCCGTGGCCAGAACGCCGTACCGACCTTCAATGACAGCAAGTCGTACTGGACCGCGGACCAGCCGACGAGCAGCGTCAAGGTCCCGAACAACGGCGTCAACATCAAGGTCGTCTCCAAGACCGGCACCACGATGAAGATCGAGATCTCGAAGCGCAAGTAGTGCCTTGAGCAACAAGTAGTACCGGCGGCCCGGGAGTCCTGCTCCCGGGCCGCCGGTCCGTCTAGGCGGTCAGCGGCTTCGCGAAGACCTTCTCCACGACGGCCTCGTAGCCGAAGCCCATCACCAGGGCGATCCAGAAGCTGATCTCGGTGTCCGGTTTCGCCGACTTGAAGACGGCGAGCACGATCAGCGCGCTCGCCGCGCAGAACGCGAACAAGGCGGCGTACTTCTTCACCCAGGGCGGCAGCCCGGGCACCGCGACAGGCCCGAACTCCTTCCTGATGTAGCCCCTCAGCACCGGATACACCACCGCGATCAGCACACCCAGCGTGATCCCGAGAAACGCACCCATCCCCACCACTCCCCCACCCTTGTTGTCAGATCCAGTTGTCAGACGCACCAATCCGAGTCCTGCCCGCGACCGGCGTTCCCGTCGTCGCCGTCGCCGTCCCGGGAGGCCGGTACGGCGATACTCACGCGCCAATGCGGACGCCCTTCCATCGGCGGACCGTCCAGGACGAAGACGAACGACGGCCGGCACAACCCGGCGACCTCGTAGCCCGACGGCTCGCTGTAGCCGAAGGCCCCACGCAACCGGAAGCCCCGCGCGTCCCCGACCATGCCGTTGACAGCCGCCGCGACCTCCCGCGGATCACGCCACCCCGCAGCGCGGATCCGCTCTGCCCGGGGCCGGACCGTGAGGTCGACGAAGTCCCCGGACGGCAGGTTGAACCAGGTCACGCGGCCGCCAGGACCCACCGACCGGATGCCTTCGATTCTGGTCAGCAGCTGCCGCTGGACGAACTTCGGCGGTTGCTCGTCGGTCCTCAGCTCGACCTCGGGGTCGGGGTCGCGATGGAAGGTCGCGGTGTCGAGGAAGAACTCCACAATGCCGTCCATCGGCAGGTCGTCGACCGGCCCGGCGATGCGGACGGTGCCGGTCCGCGGCGAGATCTCGATCCGCCGGTCGAACTCGTACCGGATGCGCTCGGCCGCGGCCTCTTGCTCTCCCGGTGGCGCGAACAAGAGATTCGGCGGTGGCTCCCGGCCCTGCATCTGGTCAGCGGCCCAGTCGGCCGTGTCGGTCGGCATCAAGTCGTCCCAGTACATGTCACGTCCTCCACGCCAGGCTGGGGACCTGGCTGGTCCGCGGTCCCGGCGGCGAACCCGCCGACGCGAAGTCGAGGACCTTCTGCGCGTCCACGTCGTCGTCGCCGAACGCGATCGCGATCGGTTTGTCGGTGCCGACGTAGCTACCGGCCTGGATCGACGTGAACCACGCGTCGGTCACCGGCTTCGTGGCCAGCTCCTGCGCGAACGCCGTACCGCGGATCGAGGCCTGCCGGGACACCGAGGCCGGCGACGCGAAGCCGAGGACGAGCCGGAGCTGCGGCCCGATCTTGTCGGTGCGCCAGGCCTGGTCCCAGCCGCTCACGCTCGGATCGGCCAGGTCGCAGCAGTCGAAGATCACGATCGACGGGCCCTGGTCGCCGAATCCGCCCGCGAGCACCGGCCAGTCGTCGGCGTGCAGTGCGAGCTCGTATCCGGACGGACCGCTCATCCCGTGTGTGGCGACGTACAGGATGTCGACCTGCTGCGCCTCGCCGCCCTGGCCGAGATCCTGGTCGACCAAGTTCTCGTCGAAGCTGACGAACCGGACGTTCGCGCCGGCCGCGAGCATCCCTTCGAGGAACAGCGCCGGTGCCCGGTAGGCGTAGCGCAGCCGCCGGTACCAGAGCTTGTCGAGACCTTGCCGCTGGAAATGCGTCGACCAGGCGACGCCGATGTTGATGCCGATTGTCATCCCCCACCCCTGTTCCGGAGGATGACACAGCGTGAGCGCGACGCCAAGAGATCGACGTCGCGCTCACGCTGTGTGTTATTAAGCCGTTGCCACCTGGTACGGCGTGAGGTCGCCGGCGAGGGCCGGGTGGACCCGTGCGGTCAGGTGGGTGCCTTCCGCGGTGTGTTCGAGTTGCTCGACCGAGCCCTCGGAGTGGATCCGGGAGACCAGGTCGCCGCGGTCGTACGGCAGCAGGACCTCAAGGGCCACGTGCGGCTGCGGCAGGGCGCCCTCGATCAGTTCGCGGAGCTTGTCCATGCCTTCGCCGGTGCGGGCGGACACGACGATCGCGCCCGGCTCGCGGTGCAGGATCGGCGCCAGCGCGAGCGGGTCGGCGGCGTCGGCCTTGTTGATCACCACGATCTCCGGTACGTCGGTCGCGGCGATCTCGGCCAGTACCTCGCGGACCGCCTGGATCTGCGCGATCGGGTCCGGGTGCGAACCGTCGACCACGTGCAGCAGCAGGTCGGCGTCCGTGACCTCCTCCAGCGTCGAGCGGAACGCCTCGACGATGTCGTGCGGCAGGTGCCGGACGAAACCGACCGTGTCGGTCAGCGTGTACACGCGGCCGTCCGCAGTCGTCGTACGGCGGGTCGTCGGGTCCAGGGTCGCGAACAGCGCGTCCTCGACCAGCACGCCCGCGCCGGTGATCTGGTTCAGCAGCGAGGACTTGCCGGCGTTGGTGTACCCCGCGATCGCGACCGACGGGACCAGGTTGCGGCGACGCTCCTGGCGCATCGTCGACCGGGTGCTCTTCATGTTCTTGAGCATCCGGCGCAGCTTCGCGATCTTGGTGTTGATCCGGCGCCGGTCGGTCTCGATCTTGGTCTCACCGGGACCACGGCCGCCGATACCACCGCCGGCCGCACCGACGCGTCCACCGGCCTGGCGGGACAGGTTTCCACCCCAACCACGCAGGCGCTGCTTCATGTACTGCAGCTGGGCCAGCTCGACCTGGGCCTTGCCTTCCTTGCTCTTCGCGTGCTGCGCGAAGATGTCCAGGATCAGCGCGGTCCGGTCGACCACCTTGACCTTGAGCCGGTCTTCCAGGTTGCGCAGCTGCGCGGGCGCCAGCTCGCCATCGGCGATCACGGTGTCCGCACCGAGCGACGCGACCAGGTTGCGCAGGTCGGCCACCTTGCCGGAACCGATGAAGGTCGCCGGGTCGGGCTTCTTCCGCCGCTGGATCACGCCGTCCAGTACCTCGGAACCGGCGGTCTCGGCGAGCAGCTTCAGCTCGGCCAGCGAGTTTTCCGCGTCCTCGGCGCTGCCCTCGGTCCAGACGCCGACCAGCAGCACCCGCTCGAGCAGCAGTTTGCGGTATTCGACCTCGCTGATGTCCGTCAGCTCGGTCGACATACCAACCACGCGCCGGAGCGCTTGGCGCTCCTCGAGCTCGAGGCCCTCGGTGGTCAGTTCGTTGTCATACTCATCGTGACCCGTCAACGAATCGCCGGAGTCATCGCCCTCGATGAGGTCGGTTTCGACGTCGGTGGTCTCTTCGTATGCGTGTGAATGGGTCGTCATATACCTTCCATGGTGGCACGGGCCTCAAGTACAAGCGACCCGTTTACCAGGAGTCAACGCCCCACGCAGGAATCAGATTCCCAGCCACGCGCGGTCGAACTCGCCACGAGCGTGCAAAACGGCCGGTCCGGTCAGTTCCAGGTGGTTGTCCGCGCGCCACGTCACGCTCACTTCACCACCCGGTACGCCGACGCGGTACGTCACCGGGCGCTCCTCACGGGCCGCCCGCGCGGCCGCCACGGTCACGGCGCAGGTCCCCGTGCCGCAGGACCGCGTCTCCCCCGACCCGCGCTCGTGCACCCGCATCTGGACGTCGCGCGGACCACGCCGTACGACGAACTCCACGTTCACCCCGTGCGGGAACGCATCGGCCGGCGACCACGTGGGCTGATCGCACAGATTGCCCGGCTCGTTCAGGTTGTCGACGAACGCGACCGCGTGCGGGTTGCCCATGTCGACGTGCACGGCGGGCCACCGGTGACCGTTGGCCTCGACCACGATCCCGGCCGCGTCGGGTATCTTCGGCTCGCCCATGTCGGCGGTCAGCGTGCCGTCGTCGTTCTGCGCGACCTCCTTGACGCCCGCGCGGGTGCCGACCCGGACCGGCTTGCCGTCGATCAGGCCCGCCTCCGCCAGGTACTTCACGAAGACCCGGACGCCGTTCCCGCACATCTCCGCGATCGACCCGTCCGCGTTTCGGTAGTCCATGAACCAGTCGCCGCCGTCCTCGACGTACGACTGCTTGTCGCCCTGGATCACCCGCAGTACACCGTCTGCGCCGAGCCCAGCATGCCGGTCGCAGAGGAACCGCACCACCGACGCGTCCAGCTCGCCGTGCACGGAACCATCGGGATCGGGCAGGATCACGAAGTCGTTCTCGGTCCCATGCCCCTTCAACCAGGGAAACGTGCTCATGGGAGAAGCGTACGGTGTCAGCCATGGAGCTGATCGCCTACTTCTGGGAGCAGGAGGACGCAGCGGTTGTCGCCGACCTACTGGACGGCGAGGTACGGCGTGGGCGCTTCCACGGCGAGGACGACGACGAAGACCACCCGTGGATGGTGGTACTGCGGGACGTCGATCAGGCCGTCCTGGACGAACTGCTGTCCGAGAACGACGGCTGGATCGAGACGATCACGGAGCGCTCAGCCACCGCCCCTCCCCCACTCCCGAACGCACCCCAGCGCTTCAAGAAATGACGCGACCGCTGCCGGTGTGAGCCGCTTGGCCGGCTAGGAGGACGTGGTTGATGCCGGTGGAGAGTTGCCACGGATCGTCGTACGTCGAGTTGTCGGTGATCTTGTCGGGGTTCAGGACTGTTAGGTCGGCGATTGCGCCTGGTTTGATGATGCCCCGGTCGGAGAATCCTAGACGGGTTGCGGGGAGTGAGGTCATTCGGCGGATGGCTTCGGGGAGGGTGAGGATGGCGCGGTCGCGGGCGTAGTGGCCGAGGACGCGGGGGAAGGTGCCGAAGTTGCGGGGATGCGGATGTCCCGGGCCGGTTGCGTCCATGATCCAGCCGTCGCTGGCGACTGCCGTTCGCGGATGTTCGAGGACGGTTGTCACGTCCTCCTCGCTCATCGCGTGGTTCACCACGCTGACCGCGGCCTGGTGGGACTCGAGGATGCGAAGGACGATCTCCGCGGCGTCGACCCCGTCGCGCTGCGCGATCTCGGTGAGGCTGAGGCCGCGGCTGTCCTCGTAGCGGCCGGGCGGGAGGGATGCGATCACGACCGAGTCCGGCGAGAGCAAGTCATCGGCGCGGAGGGCTTCGGCGATCCGCGCGCGTTCGGCCGGGTCGGCGAGTCGGTCGAGGAGGGTGCCACCGGCGAGGGCCCAGGTCGGGAGCCTGGTGGTGAGGGTTGTGCTGGTGGCGGTGTACGGGTAGGCGTCCCAGCCGAGGTCGACGTCATCAACCTTGTCCAGGTGTTCGAGCGCGGCGTCGACGAGACCGTAGTTGGCCTTGCCAACGGCCTTGAGATGCGAGATCTCCAGCCGCGCGCCTCCCGCCCGCGCCGCCGCGATCGCCTCGTCGAGCGCAGCGAGCAGACCCGCGCCCTCGTTGCGGATGTGGGTCGAGTACAGCAGCCCGCACTCAGCAGCGGTGGCGACCAACGCGGCCACCTCTTCAGGTGATGCGTACGCGCCCGGCGCGTAGATCAACCCGGTCGAGAACCCGACCGCGCCCTGATCGGCGGCCGCCCGCAGCAGGTCCTGCATCGTCCGGAGCTCGTCGGGCGACGGCAGCCGTTTCGCGCTGCCCATCGCGGCGATCCGCAGCGTGCAGTGGCCGACCTGCAGCGCCAGGTTCACCGCCGGTTGCAGGGTTGCAGCGAACCCGGCGAGGTCGGTCCACGACCAGTCGTGTTTCGGATCGAGGAACGCCGTACCCGCACGCAGCGTCTCGAGGTCGGTGATCGGGAACGGCGACCAGCCGCAGTTCCCCGCGACCAGCGTGGTGACGCCCTGGGCGAGCTGCGACTCGGCGGCCGGGCTCGCGCCGAGACTGAAATCCGCGTGTGAGTGCAGATCGACGAACCCCGGTGCCACAATGTTGCCCGTGGCATCGATGACCTCGGCTTCGGCGACCGGCTCACCGGGTGGCAGCACCGCGGCGATGCGCTCGCCCTCGACCAGCACCGTCCCGGGCACCAGTTCGGCCCCGGTGCCGTCCGCGATCAGGCCGCCGGTCAGTGCCACGCGCATCGAATCACTCCTGTTCTGGTCCGAAGGACTGCTCAGCGACCGTGTTGGCTACGATCAGTCCGCGGTCCACGGCGTGACCGAGACCGGTTGCCTCGGGCACCTGTACAACGCCTTGGACCGCGACCACGGCGGGTACGACGATGTCCCGGGCGTAGTACTTCTCCGAGGCGGACACATCCGATGGGAGGGTGAACCCGGGGAGACTGGAGAGGGCGACGTTCGCGAGCCGGCCGATGCCGAACTCGTGCATGCCGCCGCACCAGACGCCGATCCCGGCCTGCTGCGCCCGATCGTGCGCCGCGCGCGCCGCGCCGAGGCCGCCCATCCGCGACACCTTGATGTTGAGGATCTGCAGCGCTTCTAACGCCAGCGCGGTCTCCAGGTCGTCGACGGTCTCAACACTCTCGTCGAGACACACCGGCGTACCGACCGTGCGTTGCAGCGCGGCGTGCGTGAGCAGGTCCCGCGGCGCGAACGGCTGCTCGATCATCGTCAGCCCGAACTCGTCCAGCTTCCGCACATCAGTCAGGTCGTCGGCCGTGTAGATCCCGTTAGCATCCACATGCAGATCAAGCTCGGGGTACGCCGTACGCACGGCACGGACCGGCTCTACGTCCCAGCCCGGAGCGATCTTCAGCTTCACCCGTGGATACCCGGCGGCGACCTGGCGCTCGACCTCGGTGAGCAGATCGTCGATCGTCGGCTCGATGCCCAGCGAGACACCCGCGACAACCTCGGTCCGCGTACCACCCAGGACGGTTGCCAGCGGCACCGCTTGCGTCTCGGCCCACAGGACCCACGCGGCCATGTCCACACCGGCCTTGGCGAAGTTGTTGCCGCGGACCTTGGACCACACCTTGGCCAGCTGGTCGGGGTGCCTCCACGGTCGGCCCAACACGGCGGGGAGCAGGTACTGCGTGGCGATGTGCCAGCAGGACTCGACCGTTTCGGGCGCGTAGTACGGATCCGAGGACGACGCGATCTCGCCCCACCCGATCGCGCCCGACGCGTCCTCCAGTTGGACAAGGATGTGATCGAGGTACGTCTTGCGGTGCGAGCTGGTCTGGAACTCGTGCACCAACGGCATCCGCACCCGATGCAGCCGGGCGGCGACGATCTTCAGCTCAGTTGACATACAGGCCCAGCTCCGTGTTCAACCGATCCCGCTCCATCAGCCGTCGGCGTGCGCCCTTCGAGCTCGCCGTGGTCAGCGTCGCGAGCACGTGCAGCACCGAGGCGACGACTGTCGGCGAGTCGACGTACGACGCACTCCCGGTCGCGACGTAGATGCTTTGGTCGGCGAGCTTCGCCAGCGGCGCGTCCTCGAAGTCCGTGACCGCGACGAGCTCACCACCGGCCTCGACGAACCGGCGGGCGATCTCGACGGTGTCGCGGCGATACCGGCGGAACGAGAACGCGACCATCAGGTCGTTGGACCGGACGTCGGACAGGACGTCGACGCCGCGGACGACGGTGCCGTCGATCAGCGTCACCTGCGAGAGGCCGACGCCGAGGTCGAACGCCAGCAGCGACGCGTACGAGTACGACTTCGCCGAGCCGATGATGAAGCGCCGGCGGGCGGCGACGATCCGGGCCGCGGCCTGCGCGATCGACTCGTCGGTGAGGATCTGGTCCAGGGCATCGTCGATCGAGGCGCGTTCCTGCTCGACCACGCGACGCTGCAGCAGCGTCGACGATCGGCGTTGCAGCCGGGCGTCGTACCGCTCGTGGGGGCTCGCGAGCTCGCGGTTGTGGGGATCCTCAGGCATGGTCGGCCGGCCCGAAGTAGTAGGCGCCATTGCCGTCCGGGAGCTGCCGGCACGAGACGGCGACGAGTCCCTTGCCGAGCAGTTCCTCGAACGACCTACGGAGTTCGGCCGGATCGGTCGGCACGATCAGCTCGGTCAAAGCATCCGGGGTCGTGGGGTGCTCGCGGGTCAGGTCCCACTCGATGACCACGCGGTCGGTGCCCGGACCGTACATGTCGGGCGCGAACCAGCGGCCGCGGGCGCCGAGCACGTCGAGGTTGAAGTGCGCGTTGCGGATCTGCGCCGGGTCATAGGTCCAGCGCATCCGCGACATACCGTGGCTGAGGGCAACTTCTCGCTGGGCGTGCTTGAGCATCCGGCCGAGGCCGCGGCCCTGCTGCCCGGCGGCCACCACGGCCGACTGCGAGTAGTGGTAGAAACCGCGCCGGTCGGTGCCGCAGAAGCCGTACGCGAACGCGACCAGCCGGTCGCTCTCGTCGAGGATGCCGACCACCGAGCCGCCGTTGCTCGCCAGCGCGCCGAGCAGCCGCGGGTTCAGCCCGTACGCCGGGTCGAGGTAGCCGAAGACCTCGCGGTACAGCGTCGAGGCCTCGGCGAACCGGGACGCCGTGGTGAGCGAGACCGCGCGAAAGCTCACCTCAGAGATACGATTCATATCTTGATCCTATCCCTCGGCAGTCATTGCTGGTCAATCGCTGATCGGATGATGATACGTTGACTATCTATGATGATCGAGCGACTCAGGGAGTACGTCGGCGCGGAGACCCCGACCGGCGACGTGGCCGCGCTGAACGCGTTCGCCGACCGGCTGGAAACGCGGTACGCCGAGCTCGGCGCGACCATCCGCCGCGTGCCGACCCCGACCGGCGACCACCTGGTGGCCGACTTCCCGGGCCGCACCGGCGAGGCTCCACTGCTCTTCCTCGCGCACCACGACACCGTCTGGCCGATCGGGCAACTGCAGAAAGCGATGCCCTGGCGCGAGCAGGACGGTGTCATCCACGGCCCCGGCGTCTTCGACATGAAGGGCGGCCTCGTCGTCTTCGAGACCGCCCTGGAGCAGGTCGCCGGCCGCGACCACCGACCGCTGAGGGTCGTCGTGGTCGCCGACGAGGAGATCGGTTCCCCGTCGGCACGTTCACTGGTGACGGCCGAGGCGAAGGGTGCGTACGCCGCATTCGGGTTCGAACCGCCGCATCCGAACGGCGACCTGAAGACGTCGCGCTGGGGCAGCACCAGGGTGCGCATCGAGGTCACCGGCCGCGAGGCGCATGCCGCTCTCGATCCGGCAAGCGGCGTGTCCGCGATCGATGAACTCGTCGACCAGTTGATCGCCGTACGGCGGATCGCCTCCGACCACGACGAGGTGCTGTGCAACGTCGGCACCATCACGGGTGGCGGGCGGACGAACGTCGTACCGGGATCGGCGGCGACCGATATCGGGTTCCGCTTCGTCGATCCGGCGACAGAAGAGGCCGTGCTACAGGCCGTCACCGAACTACAGCCGGTGCGGGACGCGCAGTTGACGGTGCGCGTCTTGTCGAACCGGCCGGCCTGGCAACCGTCGGCCGCGACTGACGAGTTGCTGGCGAAGGTGATCGCGGCCGGGCGGTCCGTCGGTCAGGAGGTCGGCGGTGCGGCCGCGACCGGCGCGGCCGACACGAATCTGACCGGATGGTTGGGGATCCCAACGCTGGACGGCCTGGGCCCGATCGGCAAAGGCGCCCATGCCGTCCACGAGCAGGTGATCGCGGCGACCCTGACCGAACGAGCCGATCTGGTCGCCGCGATCATCGCGTCACTTTAAGGGCCAGGCCGTTCCCGCTGCTCCCCCGCCGCGTCGGCTCGGTTCGGCCGCCGCGAGGATCGCACCACCGGGCAGGAATTCGAGCGCCGCGACCGCACCGATCTCAGCGGCCGAGCTCCCCGGCAGACCCGGCGCCATGAACGTGTGACCGTACGGCGCCAGCGATGCGCCGTACCTATCGATGAACGCCTGCTCGGCCGTCACCGACGCGGTGTTGCGCTGCGCCGCCCGCGGTGCCGCGATCGCCTCCGGCAGCGTCATGCCGCGGTCGAGACGGTTGGTCAACGTCTGCAGGACGGTCGTGATGATCGTCGAGCCGCCCGGCGAACCGAGCGCGATGTACGGCTTGCCGCCACGCAGCACGATCGTCGGCGACATCGACGACCGCGGCCGCTTCCCGGCCTCGACCCGGTTCGGGTCCGTCGGGCTCGGTACGGCGGAGAAGTCCGTCAGCTCGTTGTTCAGCAGGAAGCCACGCCCCGGCACGGTGATCCCGCTGCCACCGGTCTGCTCGATCGTCAACGTGTACGAGACCACGTTGCCCCACTTGTCGGCCGCGACCATGTGCGTCGTCGAACGTCCCTCGCTATCCGGGCGCTGCTCAACCGCACTACCCTCGGCACACTGCGAGTACTGGCCGTCCGGCGAGCCCGCAGCCACCGGCTTGGTCGCCGCGTGCTGCGGGTCGATCAGGCAGGACCTCTCGGCCCCGAACCCTCGCGACAACAGTTCATTCAGCGGTACGTCGACGTACGCCGGGTCGCCGACGTATGCGCCGCGATCCGCGAACGCCAGTGCCGACGCCTCGAGGTACGTGTGCAGCGCCTGCGTCGTCGACTGCTGCCGCAGGTGCTGCGGCTGCAGGATGTTCAACGCCTCACCGACGGTGCTGCCACCCGACGACGACGGCGGCATGCCGTAGACGTCCAGACCGTCGTACCTGACCTTGGTCGGGGCGCGGTCGATCGCCTTGTACGACGCGAGATCGCCGGTCTCCAAGTAGCCGGGGAAGAACGGCAACGTCGCGTCCGGTGTCTTCGGCGGGTTCTTGGCGACGGCCGCCATCTCACCGGCGAGCGGACCGCTGTAGAACGCCGACGGGCCCTGCTGCCCGAGCAGCTTGTAGGTGGCGGCAAGCTCGGGGTTCTTGAACAGCGAGCCGACCAGAGGCGCGTCGCCGTTCGGCAGGAACAGCTTCGCGGTCGGCACGACCTGCGCGAACCGGTCCTTGTTCTCCAACGTCTGCAGACGGAACGTCGGGTCCACCACGAACCCGCGGTCGGCCAGATCCGCGGCCGGCTTCAGCGCCTTGCCGAGTGACAGCGAACCCCATTGCTTCAGGGCCTTGTCCCAGGTCGCGAGCGTTCCCGGTACGCCGATCGACACCCCCGACGTCACGAGCTGCGCGAACGGGTACGCCGCACCGGTGGCCGGATCCACGAACGCGTTGGGCGGCATCGTCGCTGGCGCCGTCTCGCGGCCGTCGATCGTCGACACCTTGTGCGTCTTGGCGTTGTAGTACACGAAGTATCCGCCGCCGCCGATGCCGGCCGAGTACGGCTCGGTCACGCCGAGCGCGGCGGCCGTGGCGACTGCGGCGTCGACGGCGTTACCACCACGACGCAGTACGTCGAGGCCGATGTTGGTCGCGTCGGGGTCGATCGACGACACCGCGCCGCCGTACCCGATCGAGGTCGGTTGCCGCGTTGGAGCTTGCGCTTCTGCGGTGGTTGAGGCGGTGAAGGCAGTGAGAACGAGGGTGCCTGCAGACAGAGTTGCGACGAGCTTTTTCACGAGTTCCCCCACACGGACTCGGGGACAGGGACAAGCCCTGCCTATCTCAAGTGGAGGTCGCGCGCCAGTCGCAGCGCGTCTAGTTCACCGTGCAGGAGTCCAGGAAGCGGCGGAGTACGTCGTCCGGCCACTCGACCGTGCCGGTCGGGAGCTCGACCAGCAACCACTGGTCGGACAGCTTCACCTGACCGGTCAGGCGGCCGTCGAGGGTGCCGATGTGGAAAGTCTTGCCGCTCGCGTCGGCGACGCGGACATTCGACAGGCTGCGGGCCTGCGGCGCGGCTTGCAGCACCACCTTGGCGGCGCTGTTGGCGGTCCGCATCTCCGGCTGGGACAGCACGACGCGGGTTGCCGTCATCGGAGTCTCGGGACTCCATCCCTTCGGCGCCAGCGTGCAGTTGAACGTGCTCCACGCCTCCTTGTTCGCGACCAGCTCGACGACGGACGCGCCGAACATCGACATCGTCTGAGTGCTCGACGGCGCGGTGCGCGGCTTCGACGCAGGAGTCGCGGGAGTCGCGGACGCGGCGGCGGTCTCCTGCTCGGGAGGACCGCCGGCCACCTCGCTGCCGTTCCCCCACCACTTCAGGTTGCCGATCGCGAGCACGAGCGCCGACGCGGCCGCGACGCACAGCACCCCGGTGACCCGGCGCCGGCGCTTGATCCTCCGCAGCGCGATCCGCCCGCGGGTCACGTCCGCGTCGATATCCGCGTCCGGCAGCCCTTCGGCGGCCTGGTCCGCGAACCCCTCCAACAACCTCTTGACCTCGTCCATCGGCGGTCTCAGCTACTCCCCGTCTCTTCCGTCATCAGTTCCTTCAGGCGCTTCAGCGCCTTGGCTGTCTGGCTCTTCACAGTGCCCTCGGTGCATTCCAGGATCCGCGCGCAGCTGGCAACATCGAGATCCTGGAAATACCGCAGTACCAGGACTGCCCGCTGCCGCGGCGCGAGATCCAGCAACGCGTCGCGGATGGCCAGCGTGTCCGTCTGGTCCGGTACGTCGGTCAACCGCGGCTCGACCGCGTCCGCGGTCATCACCTCCGGGTGGCGGCCGGCCCTGCGACGCTCGTCGAGGAAGGCGTTGACCAGGATGCGGTGCGCGTACGGTCCGGCGCCTTCGTGCTTGATCCGGTGCCAGTGCACGTACACACGGGTGCAAGCGGTCTGGACCAGATCTTCGGCGGTGTGCACATCCCCCGCGGTGAGCAGCAACGCCGTGCGCATCAGCCGCGTACGGTCCGCGAGCAGGTACTCACGGAACTCGGCCTCACGGTCACCCCCTCGCATCTACGGCCCCTGCATCCTGGCCCGGGCCTCTGTTCACCTCGACTACGCCGGGGGCGCCTTCGCGGTTGCCTTGGGCTATCACTTGAAGTGCCTTCTCCACGAGATCGGGGGCGTCGTACGGGAGCCACGTGATGCGTTGGTCCTTACGGAACCACGAGTCCTGCCGGCGCGCGAACCTGCGCGTGGCCTGGGCGGTCCGCTCCCGGGCCTGCTCTTCGTCGATCTCATCGTTCAGCAACGCGATCACCTGCGAGTACCCGAGTGCGCGGTTGGCGGTCCTTCCTTCAATCAAACCCTTGTTCAGCAGACCTCGCACCTCGGCGACGAATCCGGCGTCGAACATCCGGTCCACCCGGCGGTCGATCCGCTCGTCGAGAACCGGCCGCGGTACGTCGAGACCGAGCTGGATCGCACCCGGATAGACGTAATGGTGCTCCGGCAGCGTGGCGACGTACGGGCCGCCGGTGATCTCGATGACCTCGAGGGCGCGGACGATCCGCCGGCCGTTGCTCGGGAGGATCTGTTCGGCCGCCTTCGGGTCTCGCGCGGCCAACTCCTGATGTAGGGCTCCGGAGCCCTTCACCTCGAGCTCGGCCTCCAGTCGCGCGCGGACGGCCGGGTCCGTGCCGGGGAAGACGAAGTCGTCGAGGATCGCGCGCACGTAGAGTGCCGAGCCGCCGGCGAGCACCGGGACCTTGGTCCGGTCGATGCAGTCGTCGATCGCCTGCCGGGCGAGCTCCTGGAACTCGGCCACGGTCGCGGTCTCGGTGACGTCCAGGATGTCCAGCAGGTGGTGCGGTACGCCGGCGCGCTCCGTCGTACTGATCTTCGCCGTACCGATGTCCATGCCGCGGTACACCTGCATGGCATCCGCGTTCACCACTTCGCCACCCAGACGTTGAGAGAGGGCGACGGCAAGGTCGGACTTCCCGGCCGCGGTGGGACCGACGACCGCGACGACGAGTGCAGCAGGCATCGCTCCAGTCTGGCAGCTCCCCGCTCAAGACTTGGCCAAGAGGTCTGTACCAGCCTTGTGGATGACCCGGGAAGAGCGGTAGGAAACTCTGGAGTTCGAGACATTTCTACGGGAGGAACCCAAGTGACGAATCCGTTCGATGAAGGGACCGACGCGGCCAAGGACGCGGCCAAGGACGCGCTCGGCCTGGGGGACGAGGCGGACGCCCAGTCCGGCGGTGACGTGGAATCCGGCGGCGACGTGGAATCCGGCGGCGACGTGGAATCCGGCGGCGACGTCGAGTCGGGTGGCGATGTGGAGTCGGGCGGGGACGTCGAATCCGGCGGCGGCACGACGGACAGCGGCGGCGACGTAGAGTAAGTCCCGTCCGGCATCGTTTTGGGTACGGCGCTCGCGGAGATCCCACAGTTCAGGCGCTGCAGGTGCGAAGATCGCCGTTAGCTGTCTGTAAGCACTCAACTACGCAGGAATGGGAGCCCCGAGATGGGCATCTTCGACAAGTTCAAGGGCAAGGCCGAGGACCTGAAGGACAAGGCCTCCGACCTGGTCGACGGCCACGGCGACAAGGTCGGTGAAGGTCTGGACAAGGCCGGCGACTTCGTCGACGAGAAGACGGGCGGCAAGTACGGCGACAAGATCGACGGAGGCGTCGACAAGGCCAAGGACGGGTTGGACAACCTGGACGGCCAGAACGACGACATCCCCGACGGACCCAAGCCCGCCTGACGTACCCCGAAGGGCCGCAAGCACCCCGCTTGCGGCCCTTCGCCATGCCCACCCGTTGTGCGGCGGCCGAGAGACTCGGGACAGGCAGCGGAGACCCGGAACCGGCTATTGCCCGTGCCCACTCCCCAGCGCCTATTCCCAGTCCCCGGCGAACGTCGCCGCGTCGTGCGAAGATCTGTCATGGCGCTGACGAATCCGTGGTTGTCCGGTCCGGCTCCGACAACGAAGCTTCCGCATGACCGGCTGTCCGAACGGATCCTGAACCTGCTGTCGAGCCAGAACATGTGTGTACTGGCGACTGCGGGTCCGGACGGGCCGTTGGCGACGCCGGTTCGGTACTACCACCTGGATTTCGCGTTGATGTTCACGGCTTCCGCGAAATCACCGAAGATGCGGAACCTGGCTGCGGATCCGCGGGTCTCGGTCGGGATCTTCGCGCCGCTGGTCGGTCAGGCGAGCAGTCGCGGCGCACAGTTCTTCGGTCGAGCACAGGTCCTGACCCCTGACAGCGACAAGTTCGCCGACTACTGGGAAGCGTTCCGTTGGCAGTCGGACCATGTCGAACGCGGCAACTCACTCGACGAACCTCCACTAGGACCGCTGGTGGTCATCGCCCCCGACCGAATCGTCTACACCGAACACTGGCTCCGCCGCGAGGGCTACGCACCCAGACAGTCCTGGCGCCCAAAGCCATAGAACTGGAGCCCGCCATTTCGCCGAATCGTGTGGTTTGGCTCTGGGGAGTCTCGTCGAGTCGTGGATCGAGGCTGGTGACAGCCGGTTTTCACAACCGAATCCCACGACTCGGTGAGCCATGTCCGATCCGCCTTCACCACAGTTGCCCGCCGAGTACACCGCAGACAGCCGCCGCGGAGCGGTGTCGTTGGTGTCGGTGGAGGTGTTTAGGGTGCTTGTATGGATCGGTTTCGGGTGGTGCCGGCGGCTTATGTGATTGTTCGGCGTGGGGACGAGGTGTTGTTGTTGCTTCGGGCCAATACCGGTTATATGGATGGGCATTGGGCGGTTCCGGCCGGGCATGTGGAGCATGGGGAGTCGGCGGTGGCGGCGGCGGTGCGGGAGCTCAAGGAGGAGGTCGGGCTCGACGTCGACGCGGCGGATCTCGTGCCGGTGACGGCGATGCATCGGACGGGCGGGAACGGCGATCCGATCGACGAGCGGGTCGACTTCTTCTTCATGGTGTCGAAGTGGACCGGCGAGCCGCGGTTGATGGAGCCGGAGAAGGCCGCAGGCCTCGAGTGGTACCCGCTGGACAAGCTGCCCGACCCGCTGGTGCCGCACGAGGCGCGAGTGCTCGGCGCGGTGGCCGACGGTGATGCGCTTCCTGCGGTGATCGCCCAGGGTTTCGCCTGAGTTCACACTTCTGTGGGTCGCCTCGCTCTAGTGTTCGCTGCGGTGTCAGTGACCTTGTGGAGGCGGCAATGGATCAGCAGAACGACGGGACGAGCCGACGGCGGCTCCTGCAGGCGGGCGCGGTCGGCGCCGGTGCGGTGATCATGCCGGGCGTGCTCAGCGCCGGGGAAGCAGCCGCGAGCGTCAACGGGACGAGGGGCAGCACAACAAAGAGCGCGGGGCGGATCGATACCGAGCACCCGCGCTTCACGTTGGCCGTCGTACCGGACACGCAGTACCAGTACGACGAGGACCGGGGCGACCCGGCGCCGCTGACCGCGAGCTTCGAGTGGCTGATCGAGCAGCGGTCGGCCGACAACATCGTCTTCGTCGCGCACCTCGGTGACGTGGTGCAGAACGCGCTGGCGATGGAGTTCGCCCAGGCCGACCCCGTCTTCAAGATCCTGGACCGGGCCCGAGTCCCGTACTCCGTGCTGGCCGGCAACCACGACATCGACGGGTCCAAGGACGACACGCGCGGCGACTCGCCGTACCTGCACACGTTCGGGCCGCAGCGGTTCCGCCGGATGTCGACGTACGGCGGATCGACGCCGAACGGCTACAACTCGTACCACGTGTTCCGCGCCGCCGGGCAGCAGTGGTTGCTGCTGGCAATGGACTGGCGGCCGTCGGACGCGAGCTTCGCCTGGGCGCGAGATGTCATCGCCAAGCACCCGAAACTGCCCGTCATCCTCACTATCCACGAGCTGGTGAACGCCGACCACGGCAACCCGGTCGCGTACTTCAGCGACCACGGCAACCGGGTCTGGGAGCAACTGGTGAACGACAGCGACCAGATCTTCCTCACGCTGAACGGCCACTACTGGCCGCCCGGCCGGGTGATCCGGAAGAATGCCGCCGGCAACGACGTGCACCTGCACATCACCAACTACCAGGACCGGTTCTACGGCGGATCGGGGATGGTCCGGCTCTACCACTTCGACCTGGCCCGGAACACGATCGACGTGGAGACCGTCTCGCCGTGGATCATGGACCAAGACCCGGCCAAGCGGAACGAGCTGGCCGAGGCCGAGATCGAGCTGACCGACGACACCAACCGGTTCAGCGTCCCGATCGACTTCGCCGAGCGGTTCGCCAAGTTCGCGCCGGTCGCGGTGCGTCCGGCTCGGCCCGCGTCGCAACTGGTCATCCCCGGCACAGCGGCGTACTGGCGATTCGACGGGCCGGCCGCCGACCAGGTCGTCGACCAGTCGGGTAAGGGCAATCACCTGACCCGTGTGCTGCTCGCCGGTACGGCGCCGTCGGCGAGCGCCGAGTTCCACCCGGACCAGCCGGGGCACGCCAGCTGGCTGTTCCCGGGCGGCAAGAACCCGGCCCGCGGCGGGTACCTGAAGACGGCGGACAACGCGCCGCTGAACCAGCTGACGTTCGCGAACGGCTACACGATCGAGGCGTTCGTGAAGCTTGCCGACGACGGTCAGGACCATTCCTGGGAAGGGCTGCTCTGCCGGCTGGGCACGGGACGTGACGCGGGCAAGACCGGCAGCGACCCGGACGAGCCGACGGTCAAGCTCGGCTTCTCCGGTGGACTCGAACTGCAGTGGGCCGTGTACCCGGTCGACAAGAACGACACGTTCACCAACTGGGGCCATGAGATGGTCGCCGGCCGCTGGTTCCACCTGGCGATCGTGAACGACGGCAGACACAGCACGGTGTACGTCGACTCGTCCGAGCTGCTCCGAAACCCGGCGACCCCGTCGAACGGTCTCGCGACAGCCGGGAAGCCGTGGCTGGTCGGCGCCGGGCACTACGCGAACACGATCGACCAGGGCTTCGCGGGGAACATCGGCGAACTCCGCATCGTCACCCGCGCCCTCAAGCCGTCACAGTTCCTGAACGCCTAGAGGTGGGACCGGATCAGGGCTTCCTGGGCGGGGAGCATGGCGAGCTCGGCGGACGTCAAGGTCCGATTGTTGCCGCGCCGCTCCAGTGCGTCGGGAAGCCCTGGTGTGGGGTCGATCGAGTTGGCCAGGTACGTCCCGAGCGCGTCGCGCAACAGGTCCGTGAGGTTCTCGTACGCAGGGTCGAGGGCGACCTGGGCGAAGATGATCGCGGTCATCGCGACGTCGAACTCCGCGGCGCCCTCCTCCACGTTCCCCCAGTCGATGACGACCGGGCCGTCGGCGGTGGCCATCACGTTCAGTGGATGCAGGTCACCGTGCACGACAACGCGACCCGGTGTACCGCTCGGGGCCGGGATAGCCTGCAGCCGGCGGTGCAGGTCGGCGTGGATCAAGGCGATCTCGGTCGCGCTGAGTTCGCCCGCGATCGCGGCCTCGCCGAGCGTCGGCCCGTCGAGCCGCTGCAGCACCATGTCCGCACCCTCGACATCGCGCACCGCGGGCACCGGGTAGCCGTACCGCGCCACGTGCCGCATGAAGTCGGCCTCGTCGCGCACCGGATGCCCGTCGCGATACCGCCGCAGCACCCACTCGTCGTCGATCGAGTAGATATCCGCGTCTCTGCCGAACGCGATCGGCTTCGCGTCCTTCGGCAGGTTCATCCGACCTGGCAGCCGCCGACTGCCGGCTCGAGGGGCTTGGCGCCGACGGTCGGCATCCCGAGCATCACACCGGGCGTAGCAGCAGGCGTGTCCACCGAGCGCTGCCACGCGTCCCCGGCGCGCGTCCGGCGTACGGCCCCGAACACGTCCGCAACCAGGTGATGCGGAGCGGCGTACGTGACCTCGACCGTTGCCATGTCACCCGGCCGCGGCGCCTCGACACCCTCCGGTACGGCGAAGTGGACGAGCCGGTTGTCCGCGGCGCGACCGCTGAGCCGATGGGTGGCGGCGTCCTTCCGCCCCTCCCCCTCGGCCACGAGCACCTCGACGGACCGGCCGACGACCAGCTTGTTCTCGGCCCACGCCATGTCGTCCTGCAGCGCGACCAGTCGCTCGTACCGATCCTGGACGACGTCGCGCGGGACCTGGTCCTCCATCGACTCGGCCGGCGTCCCGGGACGCTTCGAGTACTGGAACGTGAACGCCCCCGCGAACCGCGCCTGCCGGACCACGTCGAGTGTGCCCTGGAAGTCCTCCTCGGTCTCCCCCGGGAACCCGACGATGATGTCGGTCGTGATCGCCGCATCGGGCATCGCGGCCCGCACGTCCTCGATGATCTTCAGATACCGGTCCCGACGGTACGAGCGCCGCATCGCCTTCAGAACCGTGTCCGAACCCGACTGCAGCGGCATGTGCAGCGAGTGCATCACGTTCGGCGTCTCGGCCATCGCCTCGATCACGTCGGCGGTGAAGTCCCGCGGGTGCGGCGAGGTGAACCGGACGCGCTCCAGCCCGTCGATCTCCCCGCACGCGCGGAGCAGCTTCGAGAACGCGTACCGGTCGCCGAACTCCACGCCGTACGAGTTCACGTTCTGGCCGAGCAGCGTCACCTCGAGCACGCCCTCGCCGACCAGCGCCTCGACCTCGGCGAGGATCTCGCCCGGCCGGCGGTCCTTCTCGCGGCCGCGCAGCGCCGGCACGATGCAGAACGTGCAGGTGTTGTTGCAGCCCACACTGACCGACACCCAGGCGGAGTACGGCGATTCGCGGCGGGTCGGGAGCGTCGACGGGAACACGTCGAGCGACTCGAGGATCTCGACCTGCGACTCCTGCTCGATCCGGGCCCGCTCCAGCAGCACCGGCAGCGCGCCGATGTTGTGGGTGCCGAAGACGACGTCGACCCACGGCGCCTTCTTCGTGATCGACGCCTTGTCCTTCTGCGCCAGGCAGCCGCCAACGGCGATCTGCATGCCGGGTTTGCGCGCCTTCACCGGCGCCAGGTGACCGAGGTTGCCGTACAGCTTGTTGTCGGCGTTCTCCCGGACCGCGCACGTGTTGAAGACGACCACATCGGCCTCGTCGCCCTCGGGCGCGCGGACATAGCCCGCGTCCTCCAGCAGCCCGCGCAGCCGCTCGGAGTCGTGAACATTCATCTGACACCCGTAGGTGCGGACCTCATAAGTACGCATAACAGCCACCAAGAGTACGTGAGTTGCTCGCACACCTCGTCGAGGCCGGGGCCCACCGCCTCGCTCGAGCACCTCTTTGTGCACCCACCAACCAGATTCCTCGCCGATTCTTGGTTGGTGGGTGCTCAAAGTCGTCTGACCGGGCGGATCAGGCGGGCGGAGTGATGCTCCAGATGCCGCGGCCGTGGGTTGCCGCGTAGATGTTGCCGTCGGGTCCGGACTCGATGTCCATGACCGTGGTGGTCGGCAGTCCGGTGCCCAGGACCTGCCAGTTCGTCGCACCGGGTGCGCGGTAGAACGTGGCCAGGTCGGACCCGACCACCAGCGCGCCGTTGGCCAGCTGCTTGACCGCGCTGGTCGGGATGTCCGGCAGGTTCGCGGAGATGTCCGACCAGGTCGTGCCGCCGTCCTTGGTCTCGTAGACGTGGCCGACGCCCGCGCCCGGGCCCTCGGTGAAGCGGCGCGAGAAGCCGTTCACGGCGACGTACGCGTGCTGCCCGTTGGCCGGATCGATCCCGACGCCGGCGAGGTAGCGGTTCGGGAAGCTGGACGGCAAGGTCACCTGATGCCAGGTGCCGCCCGAGTTGGTGGCCAGACCGCGGGCGAAGCCGGCGTTGTTGCACGGCCCGCACCAGCTGACCCACCCGGTACCGCCGCGCATCGCGACCGCCGTCGCCGAGTGTCCGGCGCCGAGATCGAACGCCTTGGTCCACTCGGACGCGCTCCGCATGCCCCAGCCCTTGGTGGAGGTGTAGACGTACTGCCCACCCGCGATGAAGCCGTTGGAGTTCGCGGAGTCGATCGCGATCGGGGCGATGAACCGCGGGCTCGGATCACCCGGGTCCAGGCTCCACGAGCTTGCCTCGGCCTCACTCAACGCACCCTTGTTCAGCGCGCAGTTGTTGGTGATCTTGACGGCCAGGGCGACGTACTCCTGCAGCTGGTTGCAGCCGTTCTGCGGATCGGTCGCGCCGTCACCGCCGTCACCGCCGAAGTTCGAGCCCATCTTGGTGTCGGTGTTGCTGCCGTTCGGCTGCACTCCGAACAGGTTCGAGACGCCGTTGTCCTGCAGGCCGCCGGACACCACCACGCCGCCGTTCTTGGTGTCCTTGCCGACCGACACCGAGTAGTACTGCAGGGCATCCATGGTGCCGTCCGCGGTCAGCGAGGACCAGTCGGTGCCGTTGTGGTTGGCGTTGACCTGCCCGTTCACCGGACGCTTGTAGATGCCGCCGTCGTTGCCGACGAAGACGACCGGCTTGCCGCCCGACGTACCCACGGCGACCGAGTGCTGGTCGGAGTGCGGCGCCATCGGACAGGTGTTCTTGGCGTCGTCGATGTTCCAGCACGAGAAGCCGAAGTTCCAGTACGGCCCGACGGTGGCCCAGTGCGACCCCGCGTCGGTCGTCTCGAACACTTCCTCCAGGCCCGCCCACACGTGGTCGGCGTTGGCCGGATCAACGGTCAGGAACTGGTTGTACCAGGCCTGCACACCGACGGCGTACCCCTTGCGGTCCAGTGCGGAGCCGCTGTTGTGCAGGATCTGCGGATCGGCGATCTTGTTCCACGGACCGGACGGGCTGCCGGTCTTGGAGACGAAGATGCCGGCCAGGCTCGTGCTGCCGTTGATCTTGCTCGGCTGCTGCACGAGCGCGTAGAGGCGGTCGCCGGTCTTGCTGAACGCGAACGTCGTGTAGCCGACGTCGGTGCTGTTCTTGATGCCGCCCAGAACCACGCTCAGCCGCTTCCAGCTCGACGGTCCGGCGGTGTAGTCGTTGGTCTCGTAGAACCCGTTGTAGGTGTCGCCCGAGCGCCAGCCGATGGCAGCGATGATGTGCTTGGGGTTCTTCGGGTCGATCGCGATGTCGTTGACGATGTTCTTGTACGCCGCGTTCGTCGCGCCGCCGGTCTGACTGCCGGCCGGTACCAGCACGTTGCCGGCATCGTCCTTGATCTCCGGCATGAAGTCCGGGTTCGGGTAGTAGGCGACCTTCCAGGCGCCGGCGGTGGTCGACGCGTCGTGGTACCAGACGCCGCGGTTCGTCGCGGCGAACACCTGCCCGCCACCCCACCGCAGCCGCCCGACGGTGGTCGACTCCAGTTCCTTGCCGCCGACCCGGTCGGACGGCGAATAGGTTCCGGTCACCGGGTTCGCGAGACGGTAGACACCGGACCCGACGTACGACGTACCGCCGGTGTTGGCCTCGCCCGTCGCGTACCAGAGCGAACCGTCACCGGCGAGCTGCAGGTCGCCACCGCTGAGGGACGGCAGCGAGTCGCTGAGCGGTGTCCAGTTGCCACCGCCCGAGGTGGAGCGCCACACGCCTCCGTTCGCGCCGGCGGCGTACACGTGGTTGGCGTTGTCGGCCGCCAGACCGGTGATGCGGCCGGTGACGTAGCCAGCGCCGCCACTGGAGTTGGAGTACCAGTCACGGTAGCGGGCGTCGTCGGCGTCGTACGGGACCCTGGTGACGTCGTGCCAGGTCCCCGCAGTGTGCGGGAGCGCCGTGAGCTGGGCGAACGCGGCCGAATACGCGCCCGGGGCGACGATGCCGCCCGGCGCGGTCCTGGCCTGCTCGAACTCGTCGGCGATCGTGAAGGCTTCCTTGGACTCGCTCTGCATCTCCGACGGATTGCCGCCGGCGATCATCAGGGCCTTCTCCATCACGGCGGCGTTGTAGTGCCGGCCGGCCCATTGGTGCTTGAGCCACTCTTCCTTCAGCTCGTAGCGGCCGGCGTAGCCGCCGATCCCGGCGGCGATCAGGGCGGCCCCCAGGCCGCCGGCGATGAGTTTGCGACTGCGTGTGGCCAGCGAGATTCGCATCACGTACTCCGGATGTTTCTTGGCGGGTCGCCGTCCCGAGGCGGCGCTCCCGTAGCCCTGGGTCAACGCACAGAGCCGCGGAGACCATACGTCCGTTGTATCGGCCACGGAAGTAATTGGTCGCGCTCCGCAACAGGCAAGGGAAAACCTGCGGCTCCCAGCCTGGGCGGGTCCGGCGCGAGGGAGCCGTCGGGAGCGACGTGGGCAAAGATCTGCTCGACCAGTGCGATCACGTGGGGGTCCTGGACGGTGTAGAACTGCCGGCGGCCCTCGCGTCGGGCAGTCACCAGGCCGGCGAGGCGGAGTTTGGCCAGGTGCTGGCTCGCCGTCGGCACGCTGACGCCCACCCGGGCAGCCAGCGTGCCGACGTCGTACTCGCCACAACTCGCCAACGCGACCAGGTGCAGTCGGACCGGCGCCAGCAACAGGCCGAAAGTCCTGGCCGCGGTGGCGAGCTGTGGCGAGGTCGGCTCGATCATGCGTCCACGCGCTCCTTGGGTCCCGCTCAGTAGATGTTGGACGGGCGGACCATACCCTCGGCGAGGTCGCCGAAGCCGGGCGCCATGATCGCGCCGGGATTGCCGAGGATCTCCTCGACGACCGCGGTCTCGGTGGTGATCAGCAGCGCCGCGATCGAGGCCGCGCTCTCCAGCGCCGCCCGGGTGACCTTCAGCGGGTCGATGACCGCCTCGGCGATCATGTCGCCGTACTGGCCGGTGAGTGCGTTGAAGCCGTGGCCGCGCGGCAGTCCGGCGACCTGGGCGACCACGTCGTCGCCGTCGTACCCGGCGTTGATCGCGATCCACCGCAGCGGTTCCGGGAGCGCCCGCCGGACGATCTCCCGTCCGATCGCCTCGTCACCGCTCAGCTCCAGCTTCGACAACGCCGCCTGTGCCTGGACCAGGGCGGTTCCGCCTCCGGCGAGGACACCCTCCTCGAGTGCGGCGCGGGTCGCGGCGAGCGAGTCGTCGACCCGCAGCATCCGTTCCTTCAGCTCGACGCTCGTCGCGCCGCCGACCCGGATCACCGCGACCTTGCCGGCCAGCCGCGCCATCCGCAGTTGCAGGCTGTCCTGGTCGGCGTCGATCTTGGCCCGTTCGAACTGCTTCTCCAGCTGGGCGATCCGCGCCTCCACCAGGGACGCGTCGCCGTGACCGCCGACGATCGTGGTGCTGTTCTCGGTGATCGTGATCCGGTCGCAGGAGCCCAGGTGGTCCCGGCTGACCTCGTGCAGGTCGAGGCCGGTGTCCTTCGCGATCACGGTGCCGCCCAGCGCGGTGGCGAGATCCTCCAGCTCCGCGATCCGGCGGTGCCCGAAGCCGGGAGCGTGCACGACGACGGACCGCATCGTGTTGTGCATGTTGCCGCCGACCAGCAACTGCAGGGCCGGCCCGTCGACGTCCTCGGCCAGGACGACGAGCGGACGGTCCGCGCGCTTGGCGATCTCGACGGTCGGCATGATGTCCTGGACCTGGGTGATCTTCTTGTTCGTCAGCAGGATCACCGGGTTGTCGTAGACGGTCTCCATCCGCTCCCGGTCGGTGACCATGTACGCCGACACGTACCCGTGATCGAACTCGATGCCGTCGACGACCTCCACCGACATCCCGAGCGTGTCGGACTCCTCGGTGGTGACGACGCCGTTGCGCCCGACCCAGTCGACCGCGTCCGCGATCACCGCGCCGATGGTCTCGTCGTCGCTGGCCGCCAGGGTCGCGATGTGCCGCAGCTCGTCGCGGCCGCCGACCTCGACGGCCCAGCTCCGCAGCGTCTCGATCACGACCGCCACGGTCTGCTCGATGCCGCGCCGTACCCGCATCGGGTTCGCGCCGGCGTCGACCTCGCGCAGCCCTTCGCGGACCATCGCCTGGGCGAGCACGGTCGCGGTGGTGGTGCCGTCGCCGACCACCCCGTTGGTCTTCATCGCGACTTCCTTCACCAACTGGGCGCCCATGTTGGCGAACGGCTCGCGCAGCTGGATCTCCCGCGCGATCGTGACACCGTCGTTGGTGATGGTCGGCGGGCCGGTGAGCTTCTCCAGCACCGCGTTGCGGCCTTTCGGCCCGAGTGTCACCTTGATCGCGTCGGCCAGCGCGTTCACGCCGGACTCGAGCAACCGCCGGGCGTCGGTGTTGAACCGCAGTTCCTTCGCCATGGTCAACCTCCTGCTAGGGAATGAGGATCGCCCGGCCGCGGACCAGGCCGCGGTCGAGGTCGTCGAGGGCCCGCTGGAAGTCCTCCAGCGGGTACTTCGTGGTGTGCAGCGCGACCTTTCCCTGCGCCGCGAGCTCCATCAGGTCCTGCAGGTCGTTGTAGGAGCCGACCAGGTTCCCGATGAAGTTGATCTCGGTCGAGATGACGTCGATGGTCGGTACGTCGAGGTTCTCGCCGTACCCGACGACGTAGTAGTTGCCGGCCCGCCGGAGCATCGCCACCCCGTCCGCGGTCGCGCCGCCCTCACCGACGAAATCGATCACCGCCTCCGCGCCGGCACCACCGGTCAGCTCCCGGACCTGTTCGACGTGCGTGCCATCGGCAACGATTCCGTGATCGGCACCGATCTCCACCGCCAGATCGACCGCCGCCTTGTTGCGATCGACAACAACCAGCGTGGCCGCCGAGATCGCCTTCATCACCTGGATCCCGATGTGCCCGAGCCCGCCGGCGCCGATGAGTACACAGACGGCGCCGGGCCGGAGTGCTCGCGCCGCCTTGGCCGCGGCGTGGTACGCCGTGAGCCCGGCATCGGCCAGCGCCGCCACGTCGGCCGGCTCCAGGCGATCGTCGATCCGTACGACGCTGCGGGCAGTCGTCCGCAGATAGTCGGCGTACCCGCCGTCAGTGTCGATGCCCGGGAAGCTGCTCGCTTCACAGTGCACGTCGTCGCCCGAGCGGCAGGCCCGGCACAGACCACAGGTGATCAGTGGGTGCAGGATCACCTTGTCGCCGACCGAGACGTGCGTGACGGCGTCGCCGACCGCGTGCACCCAGCCCGCATTCTCGTGCCCGATCGTGTATGGCAGCCGTACGCCGCTCTTCTCGGCCCACTGGCCTTCGAGGATGTGCAGATCGGTCCGGCAGACGCCCGCGCCGCCGATCCGCACGATGACGTCCAGCGGTCCGGTGATCTTCGGTTCCGGGATCTCGGTGAGCTGAAGCTTGGTGTGATACCCGATCACCTGCACCGCTCTCATGTGGTCCTCCTCGTATCGGTGATGAGGCCGCCCGGCTCGTTGTCGTACCTGGTGGCCAGCAGGCCGCGGCAGAAGTGCGCGTTGCCTTCGACCGAGATCCGTACGGCCTTGGCGAAACGCAACCGCGCCGGCACGGCGTCGGGCGGCACCGGTACGCCGTCGTCGTCGACCAGCACCAGGTCGTCCGGCCGGATGCCCAGCCCGATGGCGGCGCGGCGACGCAGCAGGGCGTCCTTGTGGGAGCCGCCGGGCAGTTGCCCGAGCGTGAGCCCGGGCAACTGTTCGACGGTCGTACCGGTGGATCTGAGCAGCGCCATCACGCTGCGCTCCATCGCGGCCGTGTGCGCCTTGCGCTGGAAGATCCGGCGCAGCTCGTCCAGGTCCTGCTCGGCCTCGGATCCGAAGGTGCCGACGTACCCCGCGTCCGCGGCCAGGCCGGCGTTGATCTTGTCGGAGTCGTGGTGATCGTCGAGCAGGACGGTCACCTTCCCCACGTCGGGCACCCGACGCAGGGCGTCGACCGCGTCGGATGCCATCAGGTAGGCGAAGTTGGGTGCGCAGAACGAGGTCGGCAGCCGGAGGTGGACCGTCACACCGGTCCGGTCGATCCGGATCGACCGGACGAAGCCGAGGTCGGTGATGGGCTGGTCCAGCTCAGGGTCGACGACGGTCGCCAGGGCCGCGACGACCTCGGACTGCAGCGACTGGGCGACCGCGATCATGACGCCACGGCTTCTTCCCTCGACCCGGCACCCGCGGGGAGCCTGAGCTCCTCGGGTACGTCGAGGCCGTACAGCGCTGCCGCGTTCAGCCCGAGGATCTTCTTCTTCTGCTCGACGGTGATGGGCGCGTACTCGGTCAGCTCCACCGGGATCTGGAAGTCCACGAACGCCTCGACCAGCCACTTCGGCGTCCAGAGCGCATAGTCGCTGGAGAACAGGATCCGGTCCTCGCCGATCCAGTAGAGCAGCTCACCGATGATCTGCGCGAAGTAGCCCGGCCGGGTGTGGATGAACGGCATCGCCACCGCGAGACCGCCGTACACATTGGGCTCCTGGGTCGCGATCCAGCAGAAGTCCTCCAGCCGGGGCAGGCCGACGTGCTCGACGATGAAGTTGAGGTCGGTGTAGTCGGTCGCCACCTTGTCGATGTCCGCGACGTCGAACGAGTCCCGGTCCAGCGGCCTGATCGTGGGGCCCTTGTGCACGTGGATGTTCTTGATCCCGAGCTCGAGGCACTCCTCGAGATAGCGCCGCGACCACGGGTCGTCCAGCTTCCAGCCGCGCGAGTCGCCGTACCACTCGGCGGTGTAGAGCTTGACGCCTTGCAGGTTCATCCGCGCGGCGTCCTTGCGCAGCTGCTCGAGCCCGGCCTCCGCGTGCCGCGGGTCCCAGGCGTGGTTGTACGTGAGCTTGCCGGGGTTGGCCCGGGTCAGCGCGAGTGCGTCCTCGGTCTGCCCGAAACCGTTGACGTAGAAGTCGCTCAGGATCGCGGGCTGGAAGATCGCGTGGTCGACGTACCCGTCCTCGAAGAGGTCCTTCAGCAACCGCTGCCCGCCGTAGTAGGTGTAGGTGTCGTAGTCCCAGACCTCCTCTTCGGGGCTCAGGTTCTTGTGGTAGTCGTAGAAACAGTCGATGAACTGCTTGCCGTGGATGTTCTTCTGGTTCGCCGCGCGCGCGTCCCACAGGGCGATGTGCGCGTCGACGATGAAGTACTTCTCGCCGTTCTTCTCGTACATCCCGGCCTCACTTCGTGGTGAGGTCGAAGCCGATGTACTCGGCGGCGTCCTCGGGGCTGGCGAACAGGATGGTCTTGTCGTCCAGGTGGACCATCCGGCCGTAGTGGGTCGAGCTGATCTCCTCGAAGACCGAGCCGTCGAACTCCGACCCGAGCGCGTCGGTCAGCTCGGCGTAGTCGAAGTTCAGCAGGCCCACGCCGTCGACCCGGATCATGGAGGGGTACTCGGTGAGCTCGACGCCCTCCTTGGCGCCCATCACCTCCGCGACGACCCGGCCGATCGGCGTGTTCATCAGGGTCACGCCGCACTTGTTGGAGAACTCGGTGGCCGATCCGAACTGCATGCTCACTGGTCCAGCTCCTTCGGAGAGTCGAGCCCGAGATCCTCGAGCAGCGAACGGAACTTCTGCTTGGCCGCGTCCAGGCTGGATGCGAACGTGACGGACTTCTCGGCCGGCTGCGACCAGATCGGCTGCAACGCGTGCGCGGCATCGAGGCAGCGCGGCACCCAGGTCGCGAGCCATTCGCCGAACAGCACCTTGTTGGTCTCGCCGTACTCGGCGTCCCGGGTCAGCAGCCGGAACAGGTTGCGGGTGTAGCCGAGGTCGCGGTCGTAGTCGTACTCGCCGGTGCCGACGATGGTCGGCGTGATGTAGTCGCCGTTACGAGCGGCGATCTGCATCACCAGCTCGGTCCGGAACAGTGACCCGACCAGCTGCTCGAAGACGATGTTGGCGGCGAACAACAACTCGCACCAGTCCCCCACCGCCGTCAGCCGCTCGACCACCTCACGGGTCGGCTGCCATTCCGGTGCGCTCTTCCAGACCTCTTTGTGGGCGGCGCCGTCGAAGGGTACGTCGGCCTCCGACAGATCCAGGTTGAACAGGGCGAGGTCCTGGGCGAACCGCATCTTGTGGGCGGCGTTGACCGCGACCGCGGTGTTGATCATGTTCGTCG
This sequence comes from Kribbella sp. VKM Ac-2569, assembly GCF_004216905.1. Classification (GTDB taxonomy): domain Bacteria; phylum Actinomycetota; class Actinomycetes; order Propionibacteriales; family Kribbellaceae; genus Kribbella. The sequence goes on along the minus strand of NZ_SGXJ01000005.1, from coordinate 577,441 downwards.
GGCCGGACCGCTGGATGCTGGTGAACACGTGCAGGGCGAGGCCGTTCTCGGCGTGCATCCAGGCGCCCAGGTTCCGCTCGATGAACTTCAGCCAGGCCGGGTTCCAGCTGTCGTACGCACGGGCCCGCTTCGCGTTCTGCAGGCACAGGTCGACCTGATGAACGACGGCCGAGTTGTTGCGGTAGATCGTCTGGTCCCACTCCTCGTTCGGGTCGAGGAAGGCGTGCCAGTTCGACGACCTCGCGGCCGTCCACTCCTTCGGGTAGCCGCCCGGACCGTCGCCGAAGCCGTAGATCCAGCCCTGGCTCAGGTGCCGCTCCGGGTCCGGCTGCACGTCGACGGTGACGTCCTCGTACATCGTCGCGCGCAGCTTGGCCGGCTTGTAGTAGTTGTACGCGCGGCTGGTCGAGCTCGGGAACTCCAGCGCGCCGGCCTCGGAGTCGGTGAACTCGATCGTCGGAAAGCTGCGCTGCTTGGTTTCTGTCATCTCAGGCTCCATCGTTGGTCGCTGGGCTGGTGAACTTGTCGTAGAAGACCTGGTCCTTCGGCACGTTGCTTGCCTCGAGCAACGCCAAGGCGGCGTCGACCATCGGCGGCGGGCCGCACAGGTACACCTCACTGCGGTGCAGATCGGGCTCCCGCCGTTCGACGATGTCGGTGACGTTGCCCTGCTCGACCTGCAGCCCGTCCGAGCCCTGAGCCGACTCGGACAGGCAGGCGATGAACTCGAAGCCGGTGAGATCCGCGCCGAGATCCTCGATCGCATCCAGGTAGAACAGGTCGGCCGCCGTACGGGCGCCGTAGTAGAACCGGACCGGACGCGTGCTGCCGGTCTCCCGCAGGTGTCGCAGGATCGACAGGATGGGGGCCATCCCGGCCCCGCCGGCGACGCAGATCACCGGCAGCACATGGCCGTCCTTCAGCGTCGACGAGCCGTACGGCCCGGTCAGCGACAACTCGTCGCCGACCGCGAGCTCGCCGTCGAGGAGGGCGGAGAACCGGCCGCCCGGGTACTTCTTGATCAGGAACTCGATCTCGTCCGGCGTCGACTGGGTGGTCGCCATCGAGAACGATCGGTGCTCGTCGGTGCCGGGGATGGTGATGTCGGCGTACTGCCCCGGCCGGAACTCGAAGGGTCGCTCGGTTCGCAGCCGGAGCGAGACGATGTCCCGGGTGACGGGATCGATCGCCTCGACGCGGGCGCCGACTGTCTGGATCGGGACGCCGCCGAGCAGCTCGTCCTCGTCGAAGTTGAGCAGCTCGATCGTGCAGTCACTGAAGGCATGCGCCCGGCAGAGCAGCACGTACCCCTCGGCGACCTCGGCGTCGTTGCAGGCGAAGGTGGAGTAGCGCTCCATCTGCAGGTCACCGTCCAGGACGTACGACTTGCAGGCGGAGCACTGCCCCTCCCGGCACCCGTGCATCAGGTGGATGCCCTGCCGGAACGCCGCGTCGAGGATCTTGTCGTCCTCCGTGACGTCCATCTCGATGTCGACCGGTTCGAAGCGGATCCGGTGGGTGTCGGCCATGTCGGCCTCCTCCTGATACTCGGTTTCGGATTCAGGCCGCGGTGGTGCCGTTCGCGCGGTACGCCGCCACGTGGGCCTCGCGCTCCGCGTCGGACATCTCGTTCAGCAGCACGTTCGGGCTCATGAACGTGTTGCCGCGGACGTCGTCGAGGGTCCACATCTTCTTCGGGTCGTCGAGGTCGAGGTGCGGCTGGCCGATCAGCGTCTTGCCGTCGTCACGCACGTACCCGAGGTCCTGCACGATGTCGGCCAGGTCCTTGTTGTGGTGCAGGGTCTCCCACTCGCGGAAGCCGGTCAGGCGGCCCATGTTCGGCGTCGGACGGCCGTCGTACTCGCCCCGGAACGCGACCGCGTCCGTCCAGTAGCACGTCTCCGAGCAGTACGTCCGCCACTGGTCGTCGACCTTCTCGACCACCATGTCCTCGCGGATCAGCGCCGGCACCATGCAGGTCCAGCAGCGGTGCGGGTACTGGTACCCGACCTCCTCGAAGGCGATCGGCTTGTTCCGGCCCGGGTACGCGAGCCGGTTGTAGTTCTCCCACCACTTGCCGTACTTCGAGTACCAGCCCGGGTACTTGTGCTCGAACCACTCGAAGTCCTTGTCGGTCATCGCGTCGATCCGCCAGTAGTTCACCGGCCAGCCGGTCGCGAAGAACCGCGCCACCTCGTGCACGTAGCCCTTGTTGGTGATCCGGTTCCACGCTTCCTCGACCAGGTCGTGCGGAATCGTGAGCCCGTACTTCTCCAGCGGCAGCAGGTAGCTGCGGTAGTAGTCGTCGTAGATCCAGCGACGCCACATCTCGGCGTACGACTCACGGTCCTTGCGGCGGTCCTTGGTGCCGTACTCGATGAACGTTCCGATGGCGGCGTCCACGACGCAGTGGTTGTTCCACCACGCGTACCGCAGGTCGCGCTCCAGCAGCGGCCGGTTGCGCTCGTCGGCCAGTGCCATCAGCAGGATCGAGTACCCGTTGCTGATGTGGCGCGACTCGTCGGACTGCACCGAGTGGAACACGGTCGGCAGCAGGTAGTCGCCGTTCGCGGCCGCCTCGTCGGGCATCGCGACGAACAGCGTGTTGGTGAACGCGGTCTCGGCGACCACGGTCAGGTAGATGTTCGCGGCGGTGATCGCGTCACCGGTGATGAACCCCTCGCCGAACTGCCGGCCGATGGTGCCCGCGTAGTTGTTCGCGAACGCCTTCTCGGTCATGTCGAACCCGGCCGGGTCGATGTAGTTGTTCATGTACAGGCGCTTGAGGTTCATCTGGATCGTCGAGTGCCTGACCTCGTCGATCATCTGTACGGCGAGCCCGTTGTGGATCTCCGGGTTCGGTACGGCGTCGATCGCCATCGGCATCGCCCGCGCGGCGGAGATCTCCGGGAACGGGATGATGCTCAGGAACAGCTTCTGCCACTCCAGCCAGCGCTGCTGCACCTGGCGGAACATGTTCCCGCGGATGGCGCCGTCCATGGCGCCGTACACGCGGTTGTCCTTCTCCTCCTCCATCGGGAAGTAGGACCGCATGATCTGCTTCAGCGGGTCCTTCTTCGGCGCCTTCTCGAACGTGTAGTCGGTGCCGAAGCGGGTCGCCGGGGTCGCGAAGGTCGGTTCCCAGGACAACTCGGTGATCTTGGCGTGCGCCTTGGTAAGACTCTGCCTGCTCAATGTGGGCCTCCATCATCGGGGTTGAACAGTGATGAAAGCCGCGGATCGGACGTCGCTGTGTCTCAATGTGAGATGGCGCTCCCGCGTCAGGCGGCTACCGTGGGAGCAGTTCCGCTGGTGACGGACGTGAAGGAGACGGCCCATGGGCGCTGCACAGCCAGTCCGGGATCCGATCCGGGTCTCATGGGAGCGTTCACACGCCTCCCGGGTGGACGTCGACCGCCCGGCGCCCGTGTACTTCGACCGGATCGACCGGGAGACCACGCTGATGCGGGCGGCCCGGCCGGTCATCGACGCACTGTCGGCGGAGCTCCACAACGAGCCGGTCTGCATCATCCTGACCGACGCGAAGGGCGTCGTCCTCGACCGCCGGGGCGGCGACCCCGCCCTGCTCCGGCGACTGGACTCGGTCGACCTCGCACCCGGCTTCCAGTACGCCGAGTCCGCGGTCGGGACCAACGGGATCGGTACGGCGCTCGAGGTGTGCGGGCCGATCCTGGTCGACGGCGCCGAGCACTACAACGGCAAGCTGCGGATGTTCTCCTGCGCCGGCGCACCGATCACGCATCCGGTCACCGGCGGTCTGCTCGGCGTACTGGACATCACCACCCAGGCCAGGAACTCGAACTCGATCCTGCTGTCGTTCGCCAAACTCGCCGCCCGGCGGATCCACGAGCGGGTCGTCGAGGAGGCGAACGCTCTCGACCACGCCTTGCTGAGCGACTACTACGCTGCCTGCCGGCACAGCGGCGGCCCGGTGCTCGCGCTCGGCGACGAAGTCTTCATGATGAACGCCTACGCGCAGGCGCGCTTCGACGCCATCGACCAGGCGGCCCTGATCGATCGGACCCGGGACGCGCGCGGCGGCACGAAGCCACAGATCTTCCTCACCGATCTGCCCAGCGGGACAACCGCCCGGATGGCCTATCGGCCGACCTTCGTCGGCGACACCCTGGCCGGCGGGGTGATCCAGATCAAGGAGCAACGTCTCCCGGCCCGCGGACACCAGATAACGCGGGTCCCGCTGGTCCCCGGGACGACCGGAACCAGCGCGGTCTGGCAGCACATCATCCAGGAGATGCTGGATGCGTGCAGCCGGTCCGAGTGGCTTATCGCCGACGGCGAGCCGGGTGCGGGCAAGCTGTCGCTGCTGCGCGCTGTCCGCAGGCACGTGGCACCTGACCGGCGGCTTGCGGTTCTCGATCCGGCGGTGACGGGCGAAGACCTGGTGGCCGAGGCCCGCGCGGAGCTGGAGTCCGGCGCCGACCTGATCATCCGGCGGGCGCATCTGCTGACCGGCGAGGCCCTCGACGGCTTCACCGAGCTCTTGCAGAGCGCCCGCGACGGCGCGACGGCCGGGGACGCCTGGGTCGCGCTCACGCTGCCGGCGGACCGCACCGAGATCGCCGACCAGCTGCTGGCCTTCTTCCCGCGGACCGTCGAGGTGCCGCCGCTGCGGCATCACGTCGAGGACGTTCCGGCACTGGTCCGGTCGCTGCTCGCGAAGGCCGGCATCAACGGCTTGACGTTCTCCACCGCCACGATGAACCAGCTGATGCGGCTGCCGTGGGCGGGCAACATCACTCATCTGCGTTCGGTCCTCGCAGCGGTGGCCAGGCGACGCCGGTCCGGCGTGGTCGAGCTGGCGGATCTGCCGCCCGAGTGCCGGGCCACGACCCGGCGGCAGCTGACGCCGATCGAAGCGCTCGAGCGGGACGCGATCGTCGACGCGTTGTCGACGTACGACGGTGACAAGAAGGCCTCGGCCACCGCGCTCGGGATGTCCCGGGCGACCATCTATCGCAAGATCCGCGAGTACGGAATCGTCACCTGACGCGGCGCCCCGATCAGAAACGGACAAACCCGAGCAGTCTGTGACCGGAGCATCACGATCCGCTTCGTTTATTGCAGATCGTTACCACCGTGGAACCACCCGGGCCTGCGACCGCACCCCCGCCTCCGCTAGGTTCTGGCCATGAGCGATTCCGACACGCTGACGAAAACTGGTCTGGTAGCGCTGACCGGCGTCAACAAGCATTTCGGCGAGCTGCACGTCCTGAAGGACATCAACCTGTCCATCGATCAGGGCGAGGTCGTCGTGGTGATCGGCCCCTCCGGGTCCGGTAAGTCGACGCTCTGCCGCGCGATCAACCGGCTGGAGCCGATCGACTCCGGCAGCATCCTGCTGGACGGCCAGGCGCTGCCCAGCGAGGGCAAGGCCCTCGCCAAGCTGCGTGCCGACGTCGGCATGGTCTTCCAGTCGTTCAACCTGTTCGCGCACAAGACGATCCTGCAGAACGTCACGCTCGGCCCCTTGAAGGTCCGCAAGACCGACCCCAAGCAGGCCGAGAAGCGGGCGATGGAGCTGCTGGAACGGGTGGGGGTGGCCAACCAGGCCTCGAAGTACCCGGCTCAGCTGTCCGGTGGCCAGCAGCAGCGCGTCGCGATCGCGCGGGCCCTGGCCATGGACCCCAAGGTCATCCTCTTCGACGAGCCGACGTCGGCGCTCGACCCGGAGATGATCCAGGAGGTCCTCGAGGTGATGATCGACCTGGCCAAGCAGGGCATGACGATGGTCGTGGTCACGCACGAGATGGGCTTCGCCCGGACCGCGGCGAACCGGGTGGTGTTCATGGCCGACGGCGAGATCGTCGAGGAGGCCACCCCGGAGACCTTCTTCACCAACCCGACCTCGAGGCGTGCCCAGGACTTCCTGGGCAAGATCCTCAAGCACTGACGTCCGCCCGCAGCCGTACCCAGCAACGAAACGAAGGGGAACCCGATCATGAGAATGCGCACCCTCGTCGCCACCTGCGGCGTCGCAGCGCTCGCGCTGACCGCCGCCGCCTGTGGCAAGGACGAGCCGAGCGCCGGCGGCGGCAACAGCGGCGGCAACGCAACCGACTCCTGCGGCGAGCTGCACAAGTTCACCGCCGCGACCGGCGTGGACGTGCCCGGCAGCACGGCGTTCACCAAAATCAAGTCCGCCGGCAAGGTGACCGTCGGCGTCAAGGCCGACCAGCCGAACCTTGGTTACAAGGATGCCGACGGCAAGCGCTGCGGCTTCGACATCGAGGTGGCCCGGATGGTGGCAGCCGGCCTCGGCGTCGACCCGGACAAGATCGAGTACAAGGAGATCCCGTCCGCGAACCGCGAGACGGCGATCGCCGGTGGTGAGATCGACTACTACGTCGGCACCTACTCGATCACCGACAAGCGCAAGAAGCAGGTCTCGTTCGCCGGCCCGTACTTCGTCGCCGGTCAGGACCTGCTGGTCCGCAAGGACGACCCGTCGATGGACGCCGGCAAGACCGCTCTGAAGGGCAAGAAGGTCTGCTCGGCGACCGGCTCGACCCCGATCCAGCGGGTCAAGGACGAGCAGCTGACCGAGGCGAGCAACATCTCCGAGTTCAAGACCTACTCGGAGTGCGTCTCCCAGCTGCTGGACAAGAAGGTCGACACGGTCACCACCGACGACGCGATCCTCAAGGGGTATGCCGCCACGGCGCCCGACGAGCTGCGCGTGGTCGGCAAGCCGTTCAGCACCGAGAAGTACGGCATCGGCCTGCCGCTGGCCGACAAGGCGCTGCGCGAGAAGGTCAACTCCATCCTGGAGACGTCGGCCTCCGACGGCACCTGGAAGGCGATCTACGGCGAGACGCTCGGCAAGTCGGGTTCGGACTCGACCCCGCCGCCGCTCGAGAAGTACTGATCCAGCAGCCGGCCGCGGTGTCCTCGACTGGGCTCCGCGGCCGGACTTTGTTCCTGTAGGCACAGGCAGGTAAGAGGAAGGTCGCGATGTTCTCGGTCCTCACCGACAACTGGCCGTTGTTCCGGGACGGCTTCTGGCTGACCATCAGGCTGTTCCTGGTGTCCGGCGTACTCAGCCTGATCATCGGCACCGCGCTCGGAGCGTTCCGCGTCTCCCCGGTGCCTGCGCTGCGCGGCTTCGGCACCGGCTACGTCAACATCCTGCGGAACACCCCGCTCACGCTGGTTTTCGCGTTCTTGTTCTTCGGCGCCGCCAAGATGGACCTCGCCCTGCCCAACCCGTTCTGGACCGCGGTCGGCGCGCTGACGATCTACACGTCGGCGTTCATCTGCGAGGTGGTCCGGTCGGGCGTCAACACGATCGCTCCGGGCCAGTCCGAGGCGGCGCGCGCGGTCGGCATGTCGTTCCCGCAGGTGCTCACGATCGTGGTGCTGCCGCAGGCCTTCCGGGCGATCATCCCGCCGTTGATGAGTGTGCTGATCGCCTTGCTGAAGAACACGACGATCGCCGCCGGCTTCTCGGTGGTGGAGGCCGGCTCGATCCCGGCAGCGATGTCCGAGCGCGGTGAGAACCAGCTGCTCACGCTGCTGTGGATCACGATCGGGTTCCTGATCCTGATCGTGCCGCTGATCTTCCTGCAACGGTGGGCCGAACGACGGACGGCGGTAGCCTGATGAGCGCAGTTCTGTACGAGACGCCCGGGCCGCGCGCGAAGCTCCGGAACCGGATCTCCAACGTGGTGGTCCTGCTGGTGCTGCTCGGCGCGATCGCGTGGCTGATCCACCGGATGTACGCGTTCGGCCAGTTCGAGGGACGGCTCTGGCGGCAGTTCCAGTACTCGTCGATCCAGCGGCAGTTGCTGGACGGTCTGCTCAACACGCTGAAAGCCGCAGGGCTGGCGGCTGTTCTCGCGCTGTTGTTCGGTGCGGTGTTCGCCGCGGCGCGGATCAGCGACCACAAGTGGCTGCGGACCCCGGCGACGCTGATCGTCGAACTGTTCCGCGCCGTCCCGCTGCTGATCCTGATGTTCTACTTCTACTTCGGCAACATCCAGTTCGGCCTCGGACTCGGCCCGTTCTGGGCGGTCGTCTTCGGTCTGACCCTGTACAACGGGTCGGTCCTCGCGGAGATCTTCCGGGCCGGCATCGCCGCCGTACCGAAGGGTCAGCGCGAGGCGGCGTACGCGCTCGGTCTGCGGAAGAACCAGGTCGTCCGCCTGGTGCTGTTGCCGCAGGCCATCAGTGCGATGCTGCCGGCGATCGTGAGCCAGTTGGTCGTGCTGCTGAAGGACACCGCTCTGGGCTTCATCATCACGTACGGCGAGTTGCTGTACGTCGCGAAGCAGATGGGTGGCCGGCTCACGTACGGCTTCCCGTACATCCCGACGTACATCGTGACCGCGGTCATCTACATCGGCCTGTGCTCGCTGCTGTCGCTGCTGGCCCGCTACCTGGAGGGCCGCTCGAGGCGCCGTCGCAAGATCACCGGCGCCCCGCCACCACTGCCGCTGGCCAATGACCCGAGCGAAGGAGCTCCGGTCTGACAATCGAGGGCCCCTCCGCGTGGAGGGGCCCTCGATTCTTGTTCAGCGCAGGGTGTTGAAGGAGTCGCGGATGATGTCGAGGGCTTCGGCGGCTTCTTCCTCTGTGAGAGTCATGGGCGGGGCCATCCGGAGGACGTTGCCGTAGAGGCCGCCCTTGCCGACCAGGAGGCCGCGGTTCTTGGTTTCCTGCTGGAGCTTGGCCGTGGCGGCCGCGTCCGGGCTGTTGTCGTCCGGTTTGACCAGCTCGGCGGCGAGCATCAGGCCCTTGCCGCGGACGTCGCCGAGTTCGGGGAACTCGTCGGAGATGCCGCGCAGGCCGTCGACGAGTTGCGCGCCGCGCTTCGCCGCGTTCGCCTGCAGGTCCTTGTCGAGCAGGTAGTCGATCGTGGCCTTCGCCGCACTGGTCGAGATCGGATTGCCGCCGAACGTCGACAGCGAGTTCGCCTTCACGCTGTCCATCAGGTCGCCGCGCGCGACCACGCCGCCGATCGCGAACCCGTTCCCGAGGCCCTTCGCGAACGTCATCGCGTCCGGTACGACGCCGTGCGCCTGGATCCCCCAGAAGTGGTCGCCGGTGCGGCCCCATCCGGTCTGCACCTCGTCGGAGACGAAGAGGATCCCGTACTCGTCCAGGACCTCCTTGAACGCGGCGTACAGACCGTCCGGCGGCGACGAGAACCCGCCGACGCCCTGGATCGGCTCCGCGATCATGCAGGCGACGTCGCCCGCGGTCGTGGTCTCGATGACGTTGCGCAGGTCGTCGACGCAGACCTTGATGTACTCCGCGTCGGGCAGGTCGCGGAACGGGCTGCGGTACCGGTACGCGCCCTGGACGTACTGCACGTTCACCGGCGACAGGCTGCTCGCGGACCAGCCGCGGTTGCCGGTGATCGCGACGGTGCCGAACGCGCGGCCGTGGTACGAGTTGCGCATCGCCAGCACCTGGTTGGAGCGGCGGTTCTGGGTGGCGAGCAGGAGGGCCGTCTCGTTCGCCTCGGTGCCCGAGTTCGCGAAGAACACCTTCGCGTCCGGGATCCCGGACAGCTCGGCGATCTTCTCGGCCAGCTCGATCTGCTTGCGGATCAGGTACACCGTCGAGGTGTGCGCGATCCCGGACCCGAGCTGCTCCCGCACCGCATCGGAGATCTCCGCGATGTCGTACCCGATCGCGTTGGTCAGGATGCCGGCGAAGAAGTCGAGGTACGTGTTCCCCTCACCGTCGGTCACCCGGCGCCCGGACCCCTGCACGATCTCGATCGGCTCCTCGTAGTACAACGCGAGCCAAGCCGGCATAACGGCCTTGTGACGCTCCCAGAGCTCCGCATGTGTCATGCCCTAAGCATTACCTCAGCCGATAGCAGGCGTCTATTAGTGTGCTCTCCGTGACGTTGCCGAGCATTCCGCATGTCGATATCGAGTCGCTGGAGCAGTTCGACCGGCTGCTGGCCGCGGGCGCCACCGCGATGGCCGGGTGGCGGGTGCAGTCAGTGGATCTGACCGGCCGTACGTCGGAACTTCTCGGGCTGCAGCCGACCGGCTCGGTGTTCCTCGGCTGCGTGCTGGAGGACAAGGCGGACGGATGGGTCCGGGACGGCGGCGGGCTGGTGTTCCCCGCGATCCCGGAGCTGCCGTTCGACGCGTACCGCGGGCGGCTGTACGACGCGGACGAGCTGTACGCCGGTCTCGAGAACGGGTACGACGCCACGCCCGACGCCCGGATCTACGCGTGGTCCCGCCAGCACGACGAGAAGGGCGACACGAGCCGTACGCTCGCCACCGCGCTCCACGACCACGCGATCGGGGATGCGTTGGCAGAACTGCCCTACGACGAGCCGTGGGTGGGGGTGATGGGCGGTCACGGCGTACTGCGGGGCGACGGCAACTACCGCGCCGCCGTACTGCTCGGACGTACGCTTGCCCGGCGCAACCACCTGGTCGTCACGGGCGGCGGGCCGGGCGCGATGGAGGCCGCCAACCTCGGTGCGTCCCTGGCGTCGTACGACGAGGCTGACGTCGACGCCGCACTTTCCGAGTTGGCCGCCGTACCGTCGTTCCGCCCGTCGATCGGCGCGTGGGCCGCCGCCGGGCTGGGGGTGCGCGCCCGGTTCCCCGGGAACGGCGGGGTGTCGATCCCGACCTGGTTCTACGGCCATGAGCCGCCCAACGTGTTCGCCGGCTCGATCGCGAAGTACTTCTCGAACGCCCAGCGCGAGGACGTCCTCCTCGGCCGCGCCCGCGGCGGCATCATCTACCTCCCCGGCGCCGCCGGCACCGTCCAAGAGGTCTTCCAGGCAGTAACCCCCAACTACTACGGCGACGCAGCCACCCAAATCCCCCTCGTCCTCGTAGGCGTCGACCACTGGACGACTCAACTCCCGGTCTGGCCCCTCCTCCAATCCCTAGCCACCAACCGCCCCATGACCCACTCGACCCACCTCGTAGACACCATCGACGAGGCAGCCGAGCTCGTCGGCTAGTTCTGTCGGTGGGGTGGTTTACGGTGCGGGGCATGGTGAACTTTGTGTTGGTGCCGGGGGCTTGGTTGGGGGCGTGGGCCTGGGATGAGGTTGCCGGGGTGCTGCGTGGTGCGGGGCATGGGGTTTACCCGGTGACGTTGAGTGGGCTGGCTGAGCGGCGGGGTGTGGATGCGGGTCAGCAGCAGCATGTCGACGACATCGTGGCGGTGGTGGAGTCGCAGGACCTGCAGGACGTCGTACTCGTGGGGCACAGCTACTCCGGGATCCCGGTCGGGCAGGCGGCGGGGCGGATCGGGGACCGGTTGCTGCGGGTCGTGTACGTCGACTCGAACATCCCGACCGACGGGAAGTCGTTCGTGGACGGCTGGTCCGACGAGGGGCAGGCGTGGGTGCGCGAGCAGATGGAGCAGTCTGGCGGATATTGGCCACCGCTGACCACGGAGGACTACGTCGGGCAGGACCTCTCCGAGGAGGCCGTCGCGTTGATCCTGGAGCGCGGTACGCCGCATCCGGGGCGCTCGATCTCGGAGCCTGCTCAGCTGATCAAGCCGATCGGCGAACTGCCCACGACGTACCTGAAATGCCTGATGGACGGTACGACGCCCTCGTCCGACGTGCTCGAGCAGCTCAAGTCCCCGGTGTGGGAGCTGGCGGAGCTCAACACGGGGCACTGGCCGATGTTCTCCCAACCCGCAGCTCTCGCGCAGATCCTGAGCGCTGCTGCTGGGTTCGTCAGGCGACCTGGTGTGGCTTGAACTGCATCTGCGGGTCGGCGTACGCCTCCTGTGATTCGACCAACTGCAACTCGCGCTCCCCCGACTCGTGGGTGCGCGTGAGCAGATCGAAAACGCTCGAGGTCGTGCGCGCAAGCGCCTCCGCGAGATCCCCCGTACGCCGGTAGTGCGCCGTGAAGAGCGCGGCCGTCACGTCGCCGGAGCCGTTCGCCTTCATCGGGATGTACGGCGTCTGCACGAGCCACGCGCCGCTGTCGTCGACGGCCAGCATCTCGATCGTGCCGTCCTCGCGATCGGGGCGCTCGACGCTGGTGACGAGCACCGTGCGCGGCCCGGTCGCGCGGACCAGCTCCACCGAGGCCAGCGTGGACTCGAGCGTGTCCGGCTCGGTGCCGGTCAGGAAGCCCAGCTCGAACTGGTTGGGAGTGATGATGTCGGCTGCCGGCACCACCCGATCGCGCAGCAGCACCGGGATCGCGGGAGCGACGAAGCATCCGGACTTCGCGTTCCCCATCACCGGGTCGCACGAGTACACCGCCGCAGGATTGGCCGCCTTCACCCGCTTCACCGTCTCCAGAATCACGTCGGCGATCCCCTCGCCACCCTGGTAGCCGGAGAGCACCACGTCGATCTGCGGGAGGACTCCGCGGTCCTCGATCCCGAGCAGAACCTCTCGCACGTCGTCCGGGCTGATCATGGGACCACGCCACGCCCCGTAGCCCGTGTGGTTCGAGAAGTTCACCGTGTACACCGGCAGCACCTCCACACCGATGCGCTGAAGCGGAAACACAGCTGCCGAGTTACCCACATGCCCGTAGGCAACCGCCGACTGAATCGAGAGAATCTTCACCGCCCGATCATCCCACCGCCCCCGAACCCGGCTGCGCGCAGTACTGAGAATGTCGCCGGCTTGGTCTACTGTGCGCGGCATGGCTGAGTTCGTACTGGTGCCGGGAGCCCGGCTGGGCGCTTGGGCCTGGGACGCCGTCGCGGAAAGTCTGCGGAGTGCCGGGCATGCGGTGTACGCGGTGACGTTGAGCGGGCTGGCGGAGCGCGGCGGGCCGGACGGGGATCGGACCGGGCAGCAACAGCATGTCGACGACATCGTCTCGGTGGTCGAGGGCAACGAGTTGTACGACGTGGTGCTGGTCGGGCACAGCTACTCGGGGATCCCGGTCGGGCAGGCGGCCGGTCGGATCGGCGATCGGCTGCAACGGGTCGTGTACGTCGACTCGAGCATTCCGGCTGACGGCCTGTCCTTCGCCGACGGCTGGCCCGAGGACGAGCGGGCGTGGCTGGCGGAGCAGCTGATCGAGGGCGACGGCACGTGGCTGCCGGCCGAGGCGGAGCACTTCGTCGACCAGGACCTGTCCGACGAGGCAATCAGCCAGCTGGTGTCCCGCAGTACGCCGCACCCGGGCCTGACGCTGACGCAACCGGCACGGTTGCCCAGGCCGATCGGCGAGCTGCCGACGACGTACATCAAGTGCCTGATGGCAGGAGACACGCCCTCGCCCGACGTCCAGGAACAGCTGAGGTCACCGCAGTGGCACCTGAGAGAGATGCAGACCGGCCACTGGCCGATGCTCTCCCAGCCCGCAGCGCTCGCGAAGATCCTCACCGAGGTGGACTGAATGCCGGCGCAGACACCGGACGACCTGGCGCGACTGCTGGTCGCGCGGTTCAACGCACGTGACATCGACGGCATGGTCGAGCTGTACGAGGACGACGCCGTACTCGCGCTGCCGGACAGATCACTCGCGGTCGGCCGCGACGCGATCCGCGAGTTCTACGCGTCGTTACCCGGCGACGTGATCTTCCAGGTCGGCAGGCAGTCCCCCGCGCTGGTCACCGGCGACCTCGCGCTGACCTCGACCGTCCTCAGTCCGACGACCGCCACCGCCGAGGTCGCCCGCCGCCAACCCGACGGCACCTGGAAGTGGATCCTCGACCGGCCCAACGTCTTGGACGCTTAGCTGAGCCATTCCTCGGCGGTGTCGAGGAATGCGTCGACCTCCGCCACGTCGTACCCCTCGGTCAGCCGGACCGGTGTGAATTGGACATGCCGGATCTCCCGTACCGTCACCGGCCGCTTGACCGGTTGCCCGTTCACGGTTGCCATCAATCGGTCGATGAACTCGTCGACCTCGTACGGCGCGTAGCCCTCGCGCAACCGCACCGGCGTGAACAGCGGCGCCGTCCGCTCCCCCTTGACCGACCCCGCCGGACGAGCCACCGGGCGATCGGGCAGCCAGCGCTCCGCCTCCGTCAGGAAGTCGTCGACCTCGTCGGCCCGATAACCAGGGCCGAGCAACGGCGCACGAAACGCCGCGTTGCGAAGGTCGTCCACCGCGACGTTCGGACCGACCGACCGGCGTTCGACCGTGGCGATCAAGCGGTCGACGAATGCGTCAACCTCACCGCGGTCGTAGCGGTCACCGAGCCGGCGCACGCTGAACGCGGGCTTCAGCATCAGGACTTGCTCGAGGCGGCCAGCTGCCCGCAGGCGCCGTCGATCTCCTGACCGCGGGTGTCGCGGACCGTGACCGGGATGCCGCCGGCCTCGAGACGGCGGACGAACTCGCGCTCGTCGGCCGGGTCGGACGCGGTCCACTTCGAGCCCGGCGTCGGGTTCAGCGGGATCAGGTTGACGTGCACCCAGCCCCAGTCGCCGCGCGCGTTGAGCTTCTCAGCCAGCAGATCGGCCCGCCAGGCGTGGTCGTTGATGTTGCGGATCATCGCGTACTCGATCGAGACCCGCCGCTTGGTCTGCTGCGCGTACCCCCAGGCCGCGTCCAGCACCTCGTCGACCTTCCAGCGGTTGTTGATCGGCACCAGTTCGTCCCGCAGCTCGTCGTCCGGCGCGTGCAGCGACAGCGCGAGCGTGACCGGGATCCCCTCGGTCGCCAGCTGGTTGATCCGCGGCACCAGCCCGACCGTCGACACGGTCACACCACGCGCCGAGATCCCCAGACCTTCCGGCGACGGGTCCGTGAACCGCCGTACGGCGCCCATGACGGCCTTGTAGTTCGCCATCGGCTCGCCCATGCCCATGAACACGATGTTCGAGACGCGTCCCGGCCCGCCCGCGACCTCGCCGCGCGCGAGCGCCCGCGATCCGTCGACGACCTGCTCGACGATCTCGGCGGTCGACATGTTCCGGGTCAGGCCGCCCTGGCCGGTCGCGCAGAACGGGCACGCCATCCCGCAGCCGGCCTGAGAGGACACGCACATCGTCACGCGGCCCGGGTACCGCATCAGGACCGACTCGACGAGCGAACCGTCGAGCAGCTTCCACAGCGTCTTGCGGGTCTCGCCGTTGTCGCACTCCAGGTCGCGGACCCGGGTCAGCAGCGGCGGCATCAGGTCCGCGACGAGCTTGTCGCGGGTCGCGGCCGGCAGGTCGGTCATCTCGGCCGGGTCGGACACCAGCCGGGAGAAGTAGTGGTTGGACAGCTGTTTCGCCCGGAACGCGGGCTCGCCCAGCGCTTCGACCGCCGTACGCCGTTCCTCCCCGGTGAGATCGGCCAGGTGCCGCGGCGGCTTCTTGGCACGGCGCGGCTCATCGAACACAAGGGGAAGGGAGGTAGACATAACCGACCTATTGTCGCCCGCCGGTACGGCGCTTCACAAATTCACATCCCCGGCGTGCTGCGGATCACTCTCCTTGCGGTCCGAGTGGCCGAGCTTGCGGTCCGGCGCGATCCGGTCGCGGACCAGCTGCTTCAGCAGTGGGATCTCGGCGAATCCGCCCTCCGCCTTCCGCGACCACAGCAGCTCCCCGTCGAGGCTGACGTCGAACACTCCCCCGGTCCCCGGAACGAGCGCCACCTCCCCCAGCTCCTTCGGGAACGTGGTCAGCAGCTCCTGGGCGGTCCACGCCGCCCGCATCAACCACCGGCACTGCGTGCAGTACTCGATCTCCAACCGCGGCACTCGACTCACACCCACCAGTATCCCGGACCCAACCTTGAGCACCCACCAACCGTTCCGGGCGCCGGAGAACGGTCGATGGGTGCTCAAAGTGCGTCAGGCGGAGTAGCCCTTCGGGGGGATGAGGGTGGCGAGTTGGTTGAAGGTGAGCCAGTACGTCGCCGTGGGGGCGAAGCCGGCTGGGTCGGCGATCAGGACGGTCTGGTCGCTGTCGTCGTACCCGATCACCGTGAAGTAGTGGTAGATCGTGTAGTTCGGGTAGCCCGGCGGGTGGTTGCTGGCCGGGGCGACGATGTTGGCGACGATCGGATAGTTGTTGTCGATGTCCAGTACGACGTCCCGCCAGAGCAGATCGCGCTGCGCCTGGGTGGGCGGGTCGTTCGGCATCTCCTTGGTCTCGTACCAGCCGGTGCCGAGGTGGTTGTTGAGCACCCGGGTGACCTGGCCGATCCAGTCGGTGCCGTTGGTTGTGGTCGGCAACTCGTTGGCCAGTTGCTGCTGGCTCGGCGGCGAGATCCGGGCCGAGAGCGCGATCCGCGTCGCGGCCGGGCCGCACCAGTAGCCGGTCTGCTGGTACTGGAAGTCGATGTTCAGCGTCTTGACGGTCTGCGTCGAGTAGCCGAGCTTCGGGACCGGTTTGGTCGCCGCGACCGCTTCGGCCGAGACAGTCTGCGGTACGGCGGTAGCCGCGTTCATCGGAAGCACCGCGGCCGCGATGAGGGCGAGACCGCTCATGGCGGCCTTGAACTTCGTCGTGGGGGTCATGTCAGCTCCTCACTGGACGACCGGGGCGGATCGTCCTGTGTTTGATCCTGACACAGCGCGCTGAGCAGTGGTGAAAAAATCACCACTCGTTTCCATCTCAGTGGAAAGGGTCGATGATTTCGCGAACCAGCCAGCGCACGGCGTGTTCCGGGTACGGGCGCGGCAGCGAGAGGACGATGTGGTCGAAGCCGAGTTCAACGGCTTTTCGTACGATCGCGCGGGTCTCGGCAGGGTCGTCGTACGAGACGATCTGCTGCAGCGAGCGGCTGAGCGTGGACGGATCCCGTCCGATCCGCTCGCATTCCGCGTCCAAACGGCGTACGCGATCGGCAAGGGTGTCGAAGTCGACGTGCGGCGGGCCGCTGATGTTCCAGGTGTCGGCGTACTCCGCGACGAGCCGCAGCATGCGGTTGCCCCAGCCGCCGATCAGCAGCGGCGGACCATCTTTCTGAACCGGTTTCGGCGCGTTGCGGGTCCGCTCGAGCGTGTAGTGCGTGCCGTGGAAGTCGAACTCGTCCTCGGTCCACATCCGGCGCAGGATCTCGATCGTCTCGCGCAGTCGGTCGACCCCCTCCCCCGGCGGGACGAGCGTCAGCCCATAGGCGGCGTACTCCTCGATCGCCGGATTCGGGCCCGGGATGCCGCTCTGGCCGGCCGGTTGGTGGGTGCCTCCGGCGCCGAGGCCCATGATCAGCCGACCGCCGGAGATCACGTCCAGCGTGCTCGCGATCTTGCCGAGAACGGCCGGCGGGCGGATCCGGTTACTGGTGACCAGCAGACCGAGACGGAGCCTCGTGGTTTGTGCGGCGAGCGCGGTCAGCAGGGTCCAGCCCTCGAGTACGTCGCCGTCCTTCGGGCCGGCGAGCGGGAGGAAGTGGTCCCAGAGCCAGGCGTCGCGGATCTGCGGCACCTCGTCGGCCTCGAGCCAGACGCGGCGGATGTCGGCGTACGGGACATGCATCGGGGTGGTCTTCAGACCGAAGGTCGGTTCCATAATCGTCAGGATAACTGATGATCAGCTCTCCTGACGATCAGTTGCCCGGTAGATTTGCCGGTATGGCGTCCGACCGGCTGGGGTACCTGCTCAAACACGTCCTCGCGCAGCTCACCGACGCGCAGACATCGGCGTTGGCGCCGCACGGCCTGAACGGACGTGACCTGGCGGTGCTGGCAGCGATCGTGTCCGGTGAGCCGCTGTCGCAGCTCGAGGTCGCCGCGCGGCTGCGGGTGGACCGGACGTCGATCGGCGATCTGCTGGACGGGCTCGAGGAACGCGGCTTCGTCGAACGCCGGCGCAGCCCGGAGGATCGGCGCCGGAACGTCGTCGTCCTGACGCCGCTGGGCGAGTCCACGTTCGAGACCGCGGAACGGATCCGGTTGGAGGTGGAGCGGGAGTTCCTCGCTCCCCTGTCCTCAGCGGACCGTTTCCGCGACGACCTGAGGCTGCTCCTCGGGGAATGAGCGCTCCGGCGAGCAGGTTGGACTCTGCATGCTTTCCGTCCCGCTGTCAGTCCTGGACCGCTCCCGGACGCGAGTAGGCGAGTCAGAGGCGGAGACACTGCGCGCGACCGTCGCACTGGCGCAGCAGGTGGAAGAGCTTGGCTACAAGCGTTTCTGGGTGTCGGAGCACCACAGCGTGCCAGGAGTGGTCGGCTCTGCGCCGACGGTACTGGCTGCGGCAGTTGCCGCTCGCACCGATCAGATCCGCGTCGGCACGGGCGGGGTGATGCTGCCGAACCACAAACCACTCGTCGTTGCGGAGCAGTTCGGCGTACTGGAGTCGCTGTACCCGGGCCGGATCGACATGGGTCTCGGCCGCTCGGTCGGCTTCACCAACGGCGTACGGCGGGCTCTCGGTGTCGAGAAGGACGCAGCGGACGACTTCACCGCGCAGGTCCGGGAGCTCCTCGGGTATCTGGCCGGTACGTCGACCGACCAGGTTCATGCGCGACCGGGTGAGGGACTGCGCATCCCGCCGTTCGTTCTCGCTGTCGGCGAAGGCGCGACGATCGCGGCATCGCTGGGGCTGCCCGTGGTGCTGGCGGCGCGCTCAGACTCGGCTGATCTGCTTGAGGACTACCGGAGCACGTTCCGCCCGTCTGTATGGGCGTCGGAGCCGTACGTCATTCTCGCGGTCACCGCTGCGGTAGCTGACTCCACCGAGGCAGCGCGAGAGCTCTTGTTGCCGGAGGCATGGGCCAGCGCGTACTCGCGTACACGGGGCGTGTTCCCTCCGCTGCGGCCCGACGTACCGGACGAAATGACCGCGCGCGAGCAGGAGTTCTTCGAGAACGCGCTCCGCGGTCAGATCTACGGCACGCCCGCCGACGTCGACGAGGCGCTCAACGACCTGGTACGTCGTACCGCTGCCGACGAGCTCCTGATCACCACGAACACCTACGACCGCGCCGCGCTGCTGGCGACCTACGCGGCGCTGGCGAAGCTCACCGGTTGATCCGGTCCTCGAGCCGCTTCCGAACGTCCGGCCACTCGTCGGCCAGGATCGAGAACACCACCGTGTCGCGGAACGAGCCGTCAGCCATACGCTTGTGCCGCCGCAGCACGCCCTCGCGGGTCGCACCGAGCTTCGCGATCGCGGCCTGCGAGCGGGTGTTCTTCGAGCCGGTCTGGATCTTCACGCGCCCGAATCCGCAGGTCTCGAAGGCGTGCTCGAGCAGCAGCAGCTTGGCCGCCGGATTGACCGCGGTCCCCCACACGGCCGGCGCGTAGCCGGTGTAGCCGAGGTGGATCTCCTCGTTCGCCACGTCGACGTCGGCGAGGCTCGACGTACCGACGACGGTGCCATCGGCAACCAAGCGGACGACGTACGCGAACCGCTTGGCCGCGGCCGGGATCCACTTGGCGCGCATGTCCTCCGAGCTGGTCGGCATCGCGGCGGGGCCGCCGCCGAAACCGCCCGCATACACCTGCTCGTTGGCGATTGCGGCGTACAACTCGTCGATGTCGGACTCCTGCAACCGGTCCAGACGTACGACGTCGCCGACCAGGGAACGTCCGTCCGGTGCGACCGTCATGCTTTCACCAGCAAGTGCAGGAGGAGCCAGACGATCGGCGCCGTCGCGAGCAGCGAGTCCAGCCGGTCCATCACGCCGCCGTGACCGGGCAGCAGGTTCGACATGTCCTTGATCCCCAGGTCGCGCTTGATCATCGATTCGCCGAGGTCACCGACCGTCGCGGTCAGGACTGCGACGGCGCCGACGATCGCGCCGACCCACCAGTGACCGTCCAGCAGGAAGACGACCGCAGCGATACCGGCGCCGATGCACGCGAGCGTCGAGCCGGCGAAGCCCTCCCAGGACTTCTTCGGGCTGATTGTCGGCGCCATCGGGTGCTTGCCGAACAGCACGCCGGCCGCGTATCCGCCGACGTCACTGGCGACCACGACCCCGAAGAACGTGACCACCCGTCCGGGACCGTCCGCCTCCGGCTGGACCAGCAGGATCGCGAACCCGGCCAGCAGCGGCACGTAGCCGATCAGGAACACCCCGGCGCTCACGTCCCGGACGAACCCGACCGACCCGCCCGGCATCCGCCAGAAGATCGTCCCGAGCACGGTGATCCCGAGCGCGACGAGCAGTGCCATCGGTCCACCGAAGTACGCCGCCACCAGCATCGCCGTCGTACCGGCGAACAGCGGGATCCGCGGGATGACCGCCCCGCCGGTGCGCAGCGCCTTGATCATCTCGTCGACGGCGACCAGCACGACGGCCAGCACCAGGACGGTGAACAGGACTTTCTGCCAGTACAGCGATCCGAGGATCAGTGCGCCGAGCCCGACCCCCACCGCGATCGCCGCGGGCAGATTGCGCCCGGCACGGCTCGGGCTGGGACTCGGCGCAGGCGTGCTGTCGACGCCCATCACACCTCGAGCAGTTCGGCTTCCTTGTGCTTGAGCAGGTCGTCGATGGAGTCGACGAACTTCTTCGTCAACCCGTCGAGCCGCTTCTCAGCACTCTTGCCCTCGTCCTCGCCGGCGTCACCGTCCTTGACGGTCTTGTGCACCTGGTCCATGGCGTGCCGGCGGATGTTGCGAACCGAGACCTTGGCCTCCTCGGCCTTGGTCTTCGCGACCTTGATGTACTCCTTGCGGCGCTCCTCGGTCAGCGCCGGCAGCACGACCCGGATGATCGCGCCGTCGTTGCCCGGGTTCACACCCAGGTCAGAGTCGCGGATCGCCTTCTCGATCGCCGCCATCGCACCCTTGTCGTACGGCGAGATCAGCACGGTACGGGGCTCCGGCACCTGGAAACCGGCCAGCTGCTGCAGCGGGGTCGGGCTGCCGTAGTAGTCGGCCAGAATGCCGGCGAACATCTGCGGGTGCGCCCGGCCGGTGCGGATCGCGGCGAAGTCGTCCTTCGCAACCTCCACGGCCTTCGACATCTTCTGCTCGGCATCGCGGAGAGCTTCGTCGATCACGACATTCCTCGCTTCCTCTGGGCCACCTCGGCGCGGCCACACTCCTACCCTACGAACGCGGGTCTACCAGATAACGGACATCCACCCGTGTCCGACGATCCTAGTCGTACGGGCGGGTACCGAGTAATGCCGGGTACGCCCAGTTACTGGCCCCGGGAGACGACCGTGCCGATCTTCTCGCCGTGGATCACCCGGGCGATGTTGCCCTCCTCGAGACCGAAGATCACGATCGGCAGCGCGTTGTCGCGGGCCAGGCTGATCGCGGTCGCGTCGGCGACCCGGAGACCGCGGGCCAGGAAGTCGTCGTACGACAGCTGGTCGAACTTCACCGCGTCCGGGTTCTTCTTCGGGTCGGAGTCGTAGACACCGTCAACGCCCTGCTTGCCCATCAGCAGCGCCTCGGCGCCGACCTCCAGCGCACGCTGGGCGGCGACCGTGTCGGTGGAGAAGTACGGCATACCGGAGCCGGCGCCGAAGATGACCACGCGGCCCTTCTCCAGGTGCCGCTCGGCCTTGCGCGGGATGTACGGCTCGGCGACCTGGCCCATCGTGATCGCGGTCTGCACCCGCGTCTCGATGCCGAGCTTCTCGAGGAAGTCCTGCAGCGCCAGGCAGTTCATCACGGTGCCGAGCATGCCCATGTAGTCGGCCCGGTTCCGCTCCATGCCGCGCTGCTGGAGCTCGGCGCCGCGGAAGAAGTTCCCGCCGCCGACCACCACGGCGACCTGCACTCCCGCCCGCGCCACGTCCGCGATCTGCTTGGCGATCGAGTTCACCACATCGGGGTCGACGCCAAGCTTGCCGCCGCCGAACACCTCCCCCGACAGCTTCAGCAGCACACGGTGGTAGGCGGGCGAGGACGGCGAAGAGGCCGGACTCGTCTCGGTACCCAGGGTTTCCGTCACGATTCCGGCCTCCTCGTTCATTGCCTGTACTTCGGTGCCTGCGCTCAGATCCTTCGCGGGATCAGGCGCCGACCTCGAAGCGGGCGAACCGCTTCACGGTGACACCGGCGGCGTCGAGCACAGCCTTCACGCTCTTCTTGTTCTCCGTGACCGACGGCTGCTCGAGCAGCACGACGTCCTTGAAGAAGCCGTTGACCCGGCCCTCGACGATCTTCGGCAGGGCGCCTTCCGGCTTGCCCTCCTCGCGCGCGGTCGCCTCGGCGATCCGCTTCTCGTTCTCGACCGTCTCGGCCGGGACCTCGTCGCGGGTGGTGTACAGCGGGCGCATCGCGGCGGCCTGCATGGCGGCGCCACGGGCGGCCTCCACGTCGTCGCCCTCGAACTCGACCAGTACGCCGACCTGGGCCGGCAGGTCCGCGGCGCGCTTGTGCATGTACGCCGTGACCTTGCCGTCGAAGACGGCCACCTTGCCGAGCTCCAGCTTCTCGCCGATGACCGCGGCCAGCGCCTCGATGTTCTCGGCGACCGACTTGCCGTCGGTCAGCTTCTCGCTGAGCAGACCCTCGACGTCGCCGACCTTGCTCGCCGCAGCGTGCGCGACGATGTCGGCGGCCAGCTGCTGGAACTGCTCGTTCTTGGCAACGAAGTCGGTCTCGCAGTTCAGCTGGACCAGAGCGTTCTCCGCCGCGGCCACGAGGCCGTTGGTGGCGGACCGCTCGGCGCCGCGCTTGGCCGCCTTGGCCGCGCCGTGGATGCGCAGCTCCTCGATCGCCTTCTCGAAGTCGCCGTCGGTGGTCTCGAGCGCCTTCTTCGCGTCCATCATGCCCGCGCCGGTGGCGTCGCGGAGCTTCTTCACGTCAGCGGCGGTGTAGTTCGCCATTCCTCGATCTCTCGTCTTGTTCTGATGCGGCTGGGTGGGCGGGCAGCGCCGGCGGCCGGGCCGCGGCAGCTGGTGATGCCGCCCGGGATCGACCCGGGCGGCACCAGCGGGCTGTCAGGCCTCGTCGGCCTTCGGAGCGTCGTCGTCCTTCTTCGCCTCGGTGACCTCGGCGTCGGTCGCGACCGGCTCGGTCACGACGTCGGTCGCCGGAGCGGCCTCGGCAACCTCAGCGGCCGGAGCAACCTCGGCGGTCTCGGTGGCCTCAGCAGCCGGGGCAGCCTCGGCGGCCGGAGCGGCCTCAGCGGTCTCGGTGGCCTTGGCGGTGCCGTTCTGGCTCTCCAGCAGCTCGCGCTCCCAGGCAGCCATCGGCTCTTCCTGACCCAGCTCCTCGCCGGCGGCGGCGGAGCCCTGGCCGGAGCGGCCCATCAGGCCGTCGGCGACGGCGTCGGCGACGACCCGCGTGAGCAGGCCGACCGAGCGGATCGCGTCGTCGTTCCCCGGAATCGGGTAGTCGACCTCGTCCGGGTCGCAGTTGGTGTCCAGGATGCCGATGATCGGCAGCTTCAGCTTGCGCGCCTCGTCGACGGCGAGGTGCTCCTTCTTGGTGTCCACGATCCACACGGCGGCCGGAACCCGGGCCATGTCGCGGATACCGCCGAGGGTCTTGAGCAGCTTGTCGTGCTCGCGACGCTTCTGCAGCAGCTCCTTCTTGGTGACACCGGAGGCGGCGACGTCGTCGAAGTCGATGAGCTCGAGCTCCTTGAGCCGCTGCAGGCGCTTGTTCACCGTCTGGAAGTTCGTCAGCATGCCGCCCAGCCAGCGCTGGTTCACGTACGGCATCCCGACGCGGGTCGCCTGCTCGGCGATCGCTTCCTGGGCCTGCTTCTTGGTGCCGACGAACAGGATCGCGCCGCCGGAGGCGACCGTGCTACGAACGAACTCGTAGGCGCGGTCGATGTACGACAGCGACTGCTGCAGGTCGATGATGTAGATGCCGTTGCGCTCGGTGAGGATGTAGCGCTTCATCTTGGGGTTCCAGCGCCGGGTCTGGTGCCCGAAGTGCACGCCGCTCTCGAGCAGCTGCTTCATGGTCACGACGGCCATGAGGTGGTCTCCTTATTGCGACCCGGAGTGCTCTCCGGGTCTACTCGGTTGTCTCGCCACTGACCGGATGATCCGTGGCTCCTGATGCCCGTCGCACGAATCCACCCGGATCGCTCCGGGACCGTTGGATTCGACGCTCTTGTGCGGGCATGCGTAGTCGCCCCACCTAGGTGTGGCGCCACCGGAAGTGTACGGGACCACGCACGCCCAACGCGAACCGGGTCAGGTTGTCCACAAATCCCGGATCGCCGGTCCGCAGCCACCCCGAAACCGGCATCTTCCCTGGCATGAACCTCGCCTTGCTCCCCCTCGCAGCCCCGCCCCCGCCACCCACACCCAGCCCACCCCTGCACGCCGTCGCCGCCTGGCCGCTCCAACCCCGCCCGGAGGTCGTGCGCGGCTTCGAGCTACCCGCGAAACCCTGGCTACCCGGCCATCGTGGCGTCGACCTCGCCGGCCGCCCCGGCCAACCCGTCCTCGCAGCCACTCCAGGCACGATCACGTACGCCGGTGCACTCGCCGGCCGCGGCGTCGTCACGATCACCACCGGTCCCCGCCGTACGACGTACGAACCCGTTGTCCCCGCGGTCTCGGTCGGAACCACGGTCAAGACCGGCACCGTCATCGGCCGCCTGTCCGCCGCGGGCTCGCACTGCCTGCCCAGATCCTGCCTGCACTGGGGCCTGCTCCAGGGCAAGCAGTACCTCAACCCCCTGACCCTGCTCCCCAACCGCCCGGTCCGCCTGCTCCCACTCACCGACCGACAGAGCCAACCGGCCGCAGCCGCACCCCGCGGCACGTCGCCTGACCTGTCGCGCGATCTGCCGCCCGCCCCGGCACCTGACGGCCCGCCGGACAGCAACGGACGCGCGGCCAAGCTCGTCATCGCTGCCACCGCGGCCCTGACACTCACCGCCGGCCTGCTGATCAGGCGCGAATGAGCCTCACGCGTGCGGCAGGTTCAGCTGCCACGACACCCCGTACCGGTCGTTGACCCACCCGAACTTCTTGCTGAACCCGTAGTCACCCAGCGGCATCAGCGCGCTCCCGCCCTCGACCAGCGCGCCGTACAGCCGATCGAGCTCCGCCTCGTCCGCACAGTCCACGAACAACGACATCGAAGGAGTGAAGGTGAAGCCATGATGCTGATAGCTGTCGCTGCACATGAACTGCTGCCCGGCCAGCCGGAACACGGCCACCATCACAGACCCCTCGGGACCCGGCCCTTCGGCGCCGTACTTGACCATCGACACGACCTCGGCGTCCTCGAACAGCGACAGGTAGAAGGTCATCGCCTTCTCCGCACCGCCCTCGAACATGAGGAACGTCTTGATCTGCTGCATCGCTCATCTCCTACAGTCGCTGCTTATATAAGTCACGACTGTAACATGCGGTCAGCTGCCGGGGACCCGGGCCTGCCAGGCGTCCTCGTCCTTCGACCGGCGCTCGACGCCGGCCGGGAGCTTGTTCTTGGCGAGATCGATCAGCGTGGTGTTCTCGAGCACGTCCCGGAGGCTCGCGCGGGCGGCGATCCAGACCCGCTGCAGGACGACCGCGTGCTCGTTGTACGTGACGCTCTCCGGCCGGACACCCGAGATGCTCACGATCGGGCCGTCGACCGCGCGCATCACGTCGGCGACGGAGATCTCGTTGGGGTCGACGGCCAGCCGCCAGCCACCCGACTGCCCACGCTGGCTGGACAGGACGCCGGCTCGCCGCAGATCGGCCAGGATGCCCTGCAGGAACCCGTGCGGAATGCCCTGCGCCCGGCTCAGCTCCTCGGCCGACACCACAGCAGCATCGCCGGCCACCCACCGCTGGGTGATCTCGATCAGAGCTCGCAACGCATAGTCAGACTTCGCCGAAACCCGCATGTCCCGCAGTCTGCCGCATCCCGGCGCCCACGCGCCGCATCCCCTGCGAATGTCATGCCCTGGGGTGCGCCTGCTGGTAGGCCTGGCGGAGACGGTCCGTGGACACATGGGTGTAGATCTGGGTCGTCGCGAGCGACGCGTGCCCCAGGAGCTCCTGCACGCTCCGCAGATCCGCGCCGCCCTCCAGCAAATGAGTGGCGGCCGTATGGCGCAGACCGTGCGGCGCGAGATCCGGTACGTCGACGACAGCGAGCCGCTCATGCACCATCCGCCGTACCGCCCGCTGATCGATCCGGCCGCCCCGCGCCCCGAGAAAGGCCGCCGGCCCACTCCCCTCGCGCGCCAATTTCGGCCGCGCCTCGACCAGCCACCGCTCGAGCGCCTGCCCAGCCGGTACGCCGTACGGAACCGACCGCTCCTTCCGCCCCTTACCGAAGACCCGTACGACGCGGCGCGAGTCGTCCACGTCGTCTACGTCGAGGGCACACAGCTCGCCGACGCGGATCCCGGTTGCATAGAGCAACTCCATGATCGCGAGATCACGCAGCCCGACCGGACTGCCGTCGTCCGCCGCAACCGCTGCAGCGTCGAGCACCGCGCGGGTGTCAGCCTGACCGAGCACCCCAGGAAGGGTCTTGTGCCCCTTCGGGCTGGCCAGCAACGCTCCGGGATCCGTATCGATCCGCCCGGTCCGCTGCGCCCAGGCGGTGAACACCCTTGCGGCCGTCGCCCGGCGAGCCATCGTGCTGCGGGATTTCCCCAGACTTTGCTGTTTGGCCAACCATGACCGCAGGCTCCGAATATCCAACTGCCCGAGATCATCGTGACCAAGCCGAATCAAATGATCGAGTAAATCCGCGACATCTCCGATGTAGGCTCTCACCGAGTGAGTGCTGAGGTCTCTTTCCGCCGTCAGATGCCTTTCGTAGTCGGCCAGTAACACAGCGAAACCCTCCGGCCAGGAACGGTTTCCGCTGACTTCGTCCGGCGTCATACCTCGACGATGCGTGAGGTGGCCCTGCATCGCAAGCCACCGCGCGGGACCGACGAGAGGAGGGCTGGTCGATAGCCCAACGGTCGACTACTGTTCGGCCCGATTGCCCTAGTAGCAACGGAGGCACCCCTGACCATGGCCCCCTCAGCGAACGGACAGACCGTAGGCCGGCGCCTGCCGGTCGAGTCGGCGTTCACTCGAGTCGAGGACGCGCGGCACCGTCTGCCGCGTTTGTTCGGTCGTCGCGACCTGGTTGTACTCGGCCTGGGCGTGATGATCGGCTCCGGCATTTTCAGCATCAGCGGCGTTCAGGCGGCGAATGTCGCCGGACCGGCAGTCATTCTGTCGTTCGTCATCGCCGCGATCGTCTGTCTGCTGGCCGCGGCCTGTTACGCCGAACTGTCGTCCACCATCCCGGTTTCCGGTAGCGCGTACACATTCAGCTACGTCACCTTCGGCGAAGCGTGGGCGTGGCTGGTCGGCTGGGCGCTCGTGCTCGAACTCGTCACCGCGGCGGCGATCGTCGCCCGGGTCTGGTCGGCGTACTTCCTGGCCACGCTCGACGGCTTCGGAGTGACGCTGCCCGCCGGAGTGGCCCAGTTCTTCGGCCCCGAGGCCAAATTGAACCTGGTGGCCCCGCTGCTGCTGCTGATCCTGACCGCGTTGATCGTGACCGGCACCAAGCTCTCCTCCCGCGTGCTGACCGTCGTGGTGATCGCGAAGGTCGCGGTGATCCTGCTGGTGGTGATTGTCGGCGCCGCGCACATCAACATGGACAACTACCACCCGTTCGTGCCGCCGTCCCGGGCCGCGCCCGCGACCGCGAGCCCGACGTTGCTGGGCTGGATCCTGGACTCGTCGTTCGGCTCGTTCGGGACGATGGGCATCTTCACGGCCGCGAGCACGATCGTGTTCGCCTACATCGGCTTCGACCTGATCGCGACCGCGTCCGAGGACGCCCGCAGCCCGCGGAAGACCGTCCCACAGGGCATGCTGCTCGGCGTCGGCGCGGTGACGATCCTCTACATCGCGATGGCAGTCGTCCTGGTCGGCATGCGCCCGTACGGCCAGTTGGGCGGCGGTGCGCCGGTCTCCGAAGCGCTGGCCGCAGTTGGGGTCGGGTGGGCCGCCAAAGTGGTCAACCTGGGTGCGTTGCTCGCGTTGATGACGGTGATCATGGTGGTCCTCATCGCGCAGAGCCGGGTGCTGTTCAACATGGGCCGTGACGGCCTGCTCCCGAAGAGCCTCGGCCGGGTCAGCCGCGTGTACTCCTCCCCCGCCCGCGCCGCCGCCTTCGCAGGTCTCGCCGCGCTGGCGCTCACGCTCTATCCGAAGGTGCTCGAGCTCGAGGAGCTGCTGGTCATCGGCGCCCTGTTCTGCTTCGCGTTCTGCGCGGTCGGCGTACTCACGCTGCGTCGCTCGGAGCCCAACCTGGAGCGCGGTTTCCGGGTACCGATGGTCCCGCTGATCCCACTCCTCTCACTCGCCGCCACGGTCTGGCTGATGCTCAACCTGAAGACGAGCACCTGGACCAAGTTCGGCATCTGGATGGTCATCGGCATCGCGATCTACGGCCTCTACGGCCGCTGGCACAGCCGCCTCGCCAACGAGGACAGCTGGGACTTCGACCTCGGCGACACCGACCCCGGCACCGGCGGCCTCCAGGCCGTCCGCCAGGACCACGACCGCCCCACCGAACTCCGCGCCATTCGCACCCCACCCCAACAGCAACCCCACAAACCCACCCGCGGCAAACACATGCGCAACTAGCCCCTCGACAACAAATCTCGCCGACTGCAGACGAGTCGCCGCCAACTCATCGACTCGTCAGACCTTCATCGACCGATGAGGGCACGGGTTCCCACGCGAATCCGTCCGGGTCGACGAAGGTGCCCGCGTCCGCGCTCACGGCGATCCGGTGCGAGCCGCTGCCGTCGGCCGGTACGCCGGCGTCCTTGGCCAGGGCCTTTCGCCCGTACAGGCCCAGCTTGATCGGGCCCGTGGTGGCGAACTCGACGTACTTGCGTCCGAAGCTCCTGGCCACGGACAGCCCATGGTCCACATAGAACTTCTTGCTCACGGCAACGTCAGCGCATCCGAGCAGCAGTACGACGGAGTCGATCGCGCGTGTCGCCGGACCGGTGTCCTTCTTCGCCGAGGTGGCCACCTTCCAGGTCGTGCCGTCGGGCGCCTGGACGACGCCGCCGTACCCCCAGAGCGACTTGGTTACCGGCTTCACCACCGTCGCGCCGGCGTCGACCGCCGTCTCGAACAGGCTGCTCACCGTACTCGGCTGGGCCACCGTCAGGGACAACGTGAAGTCACGGAAACCGGCCGTTTCCGCGCTGGATTCACGCACCCGTACTTGATCAGTCAGCCCGAAAGCATCCGTCAGGAACCGCTCCGCCGATGCACCGTCGGCCACTTCGAGAACCACACTGTGAAGAGTTGTCATGTCTCCAAACTAGGGAGCCAGACCGCGCCCCGCTTCTCGATTCCTGACCACCTCCGAATGGGTGCCCTGCGGGACCGGCAGAGGTGGGCGAGTCGGTGGATTGATCTCCTGGTTGTTACGGGCATGGTGTGGCGGGTGTTAGGCGCCAGCCGGTGGGGGTTTGGGTTATGAGGGTCAGGGTCGTGAGGGTTTGTAGGCATTGCTGGGTGGTGGGGAGGTCCAAGCCTGCGGTGCTGGCTATGCGGTCTGTGGGGGCGGGGTTGTGGACCGGGACGGCGTCCAGGGTTCGTTGGAGGTCGGGGTCGAGGGTGTCGGTGAGGGTTGGGGCGGCTCTTGGGGGTTGGGTGAGGTTGGTGCCGAAGGGGGAGATTGCTTCGATGATGTCGGCAACGTTGGTGGCCAGGACGGCATTGCGTTCGCGGACGAGTAGGTGGCTGCCCGCCGACATTCGCGAGGTGATCGGGCCGGGGACGGCGAGGACGGGGCGGCCGCATTGTTCGGCCCAGCCGGCGGTGTTGAGGGCACCGCTGCGTACTGCGGCCTCGATGACGACGGTGCCTTGGGTGATGGCGGCGATGAGCCGGTTGCGGGCGAGGAAGCGGAGCTTGGTCGGGGCGCAGCCGGGTGGGAGTTCGGCGACGACCAGGCCGTCCTCGGCGATGCGGCTGAGCAGGGCGGAGTTTCGCTTCGGGTAGCTGACGTCGACGCCACAGGCGAGGACTGCGATTGTCGTGCCGGCGGCTGCGAGGGCTCCGCGGTGTGCGGCCGCGTCGATGCCGTAGGCGCCTCCGGAGACGATCGTGAGGCCGTTGTCGGCGAGGCCCGAGGACAGTTCGGCGGATACGTGTTCGCCGTACGACGAGCAGGCGCGGGCGCCGACGATGGCGACGGCTCGGGTTAGGGCGTGGCGGAGGTTCGCGCGGCCGCGGACCCAGATGCCGAACGGTACGCCGGCTCGCCGGGTCAGCTGACCGGCTTCGTCGAGGACCTCGACTTCGGCCGGCCATTCGTCGTCGCCGGGGATCACGAACCGAGCGCCAGCGGCTGCGGCTCGCTCGAGATCTCGGTGTGGGTCGGCCGTGGCGAGTCGGGTGGACCAGCGCTCCAGGCCGGCGGCGTTGTGCTGGAGGCGGTCCCAGATCTCCAACGGGGGAAGGCCGTCGAAGGCCTTCAGGGCGGCGAGGTCGCCTGGCTCGACCACCCGCGACAGGCCGGCGCGCGCCAGACGCTCCTCATCTCCGTTGCCGCTAGCAACCGACTCGTAGCCATCCGCCCCTCGCCCGGAGCCGGAACCTTCGGTCGTGAGTGCGTAGGTGGGTGTCATGGGGTGGATCCTTTGAGGGGGCGGAGGTCGGCTAGGTGGGTTAGGGGTTCGCCTGAGCGGAGTTGGAAGGCTTCGTGGGTTTCGTCGACTGTGGGGATGGTGGCGCCGGCTAGGTCGGTCAAGGTCCAGGCGAGGCGGACTACGCGGTCGAAGCCTCGGGCGGTGAGGCGGCCGGCTGTGTAGTGGTCTTCCAGGAGCTTCTGGCTGGCGTCGTCCAGCGGGTGTTCGCGACGCAGGACGGGGCCGGGGATCTCGCTGTTGAGGGTCCAGGCGGTCTCGCGGTAGCGGTGCGTCTGGCGATCGCGGGCGGCCTGGACGCGAGCGGCGACGACGGCAGTCGACTCCACGGGTTGGCCGTCGGTGACGGTGCGGGCGGCCGGCAGGATCTGGCGCTGAATGTCGAGGCGGTCCTTGATCGGGCCGCTGATCCGCTGGCGGTACCGCGCCAGGTGCTGTGGTGTGCAACTGCAGATGCCTTGGTTCGTACCGGACATGCCGCACGGACAAGGGTTCGCGGCGAGGACGAGCATAAAGCGGGCGGGGAACTTGGCAACGGCCGCCGCCCGGTGGATTTCGACGAATCCCGATTCGAGTGGCTGCCGGAGGCTGTCGAGGGCCAGTGGATGCATCTCGGGTGCCTCGTCGACGAAGAGGATGCCGCGGTGCGCGCAGCTGATGGCGCCCGGTCTCGGCACGCCGGTGCCGCCGCCGACCAGGCTGGCCAGGGACGCCGTGTGGTGGGGCGCGATGAATGGTGGTCGGTGGACCAGCTCGGCGTCGTTGGTGAGCAGGCCGGCGAGTGAGTGCACGGCTGAAACTTCCAGCGAGTCGTCGGTGCTGAGGTCAGGCATGAGCCCGGCCAGGCGCTCGGCCAGCATCGTCTTGCCGGACCCTGGTGGGCCGTGCAGGAACAGGTGGTGACCGCCGGCGGCTGCGGCCTCGATCGCGCGTCGACCCTCCTGCTGGCCGATGATGTCCTCGAGATCGACCGCCGGCAGTCGGATCAGCGATTCCGACACCAGGCGTGGCTCGGCGCGGGGTGGTGCTTCGTCGGGGATCTCGGTGCCACGGAGCAGGGCGAGGACCTGGCGGAGCGAGCGAGCGCCGTACACCTCGATGCCGGGGACCAGGCGGGCCTCGCCGACGTTGAGGTCGGGGACGACGATGCGGTCGAATCCGGCCCGGGACGCGGCCAGGGTCATCGCGAGCGCGCCGCGGACCTCGCGGATGCGGCCGTCGAGGCCCAGTTCGCCGATGATCGCCGTACGGCGGAGCGCGCCGGGATCGACCGCGCCGGCCGCCGTGAGGAGCGACAAAGCGATGGCGACGTCGTAGTGCGAGCCGGTCTTGGGCAGAGTGGCGGGTGACAGGCCGATCGTGAGCTTGCGGTCGGGGAACCGCTCGCCGCTGTTCACCACGGCGGCGCGGACACGGTCGCGGGCTTCGGACAGGGATGTGTCGGGAAGACCGATCAGGGTCGTCTTCGGCAGGCCCTGGGCGATGTCGGCCTCGACCTCGACCAGGTGACCCTCCAGACCGACCAGGGCGACGGACCAGGTGTGTGCGAGGGCCATCAGATCGCACCTCGGACGTGGTCCACGGTCGGTGGCGTGTTGTGGTCGAACAGGATCGAGATGATGTCGATCCGGATCTCGGCGGGTCTGAGCTGATGAGTCTGCAGCCAGCGGCCGGCTAGCCTCCGGAGCCTGGCCAGCTTCCGGTAGGTGATCGCCTCCAGCGGGGTGCCGTAGTTCAGCCCGCGCCGGGTCTTCACCTCACAGACGACAAGTGTGTCGCCTTCGCGCGCGACGATGTCGATCTCGCCGAACTCGCAGCGCCAGTTGCGCTCGAGCACGGCGAAACCGTGGGTGCTGAGATACCTCGCGGCGAGATCCTCGCCGTACCGTCCGACGGTGTTCCTGGTCCGCATCGATGACCACCTCCGGCAGAGAAGATGCCGGGATCAGGCCTCGGAAACGGACCTCACCTTCAAACTGTGGACAACCGCGCGCCTGTGGACGACGTCAGCGGCCGAAGTCGGAGTCCTTCGGGACTTCCAGGTCGGACTTGGCGAGCTCTTCGATGTTGACGTCGCGGAAGGTGACGACCTTGGCGTTCTTGACGAAGCGGGCGGAACGGTACACGTCCCAGACCCAGGCGTCGGCCATCGTCACCTCGAAGTACACGTCGCCGCCCTCGGTGCGGACCTTCAGGTCGACCGCGTTGCACAGGTAGAAGCGCCGCTCGGTCTCCACGACATATTTGAAGATCCCGACGACGTCCTTGTACTCCCGATAGAGCTGAAGCTCCATATCGGTCTCGTACTTCTCGAGGTCGTCTGCACTCATCGGTTCTCCACTCCGGTGGGACTGGTGACATTCTGTCCCATAACGGGCCGCAGACTGCGGCGGACATTCTCAAACCGGCGTCGATGTTGTGGGCACGGGCCGTATTCGTCCAGTGCCGCCTGGTGTTCAGGGGTGCAGTACCCCTTGTGGATCCCGAACCCGTACTGCGGGTACACCTTGTCCCAGTGCTCCATCACGCGATCCCGCGTCACCTTGGCGATCACTGACGCGGCAGAGATGCAGGCGGCCACCCGGTCGCCCTTCCACATCGCCAGGCCCGGTACGCCGAGACCGTCGACACCGAAACCGTCGGTCAGCACGTATGACGGCCGCACGTCGAGCCGGAACAGCGCCCGGCGGAGCGCCTCCACGTTCGCGACGTGCATACCGAGCCGATCGCACTCGTCCGCCTCGATGGACACCACCGACCAGGCCAGGGCACGCTTGCGGACCTCTTTGTAGCAGCGCTCCCGCGCCTTCGCGGTGAGCAGCTTCGAGTCGGCCAGCCCCGGGATCTGACCGCGCTTGCCCTCCGGCAGGATCACCGCGGCAGCCACCAGCGGTCCCGCGCACGGTCCACGACCGGCCTCGTCGACACCGGCGATCGGGTCCAGGCCGACGCGGCGCAGCGCGCGCTCGTACCCGTACAGCCCGGCGTCCCGCCGTACCGTGCTCCCGCGCGGTAACGCGCTCATCCAGCCCTCCGCATCACACAACTCACCCTAGGCGTCCGAGGCGACAGAACGGTTACTTGGGTGGTGGCGTGAGCGATATCGAAGGTTTGTCAGGCGCCGGACCGGCCGCCGGCACCGCCTTGAACGTGTCCGGTACGCCGAGTTTGCCCCAGCGGCCCGCCGGCCAGACGATCATGATCGCCCGTCCGGTGACCTTGTCGAGCGGGACGAACGCCGCGTCGCCCTGGTTGCCGCCGTTCGCGTCGAGGTCCTGCAGGTGCACGCGGGAGTCCCCGGAGGCGGAGCGGTGGTCGCCCATCACGAAGATCCGGCCGGCCGGGACGGTGACCTGGAAGTCCATCTGGGACGGGGCGTCGCCCGGATACAGGTAACTGGTCTCGTCGAGCGGCTGGCCGTTCACGAGCAGCCGGCCCTTCGCGTCGCAGCAGGCGACCTTGTCGCCGGGCATGCCGATGAGGCGCTTGATCAGGTGGCCGTGGCTGGAGTCCGGCAGCAGGCCGACGATCTCGAAGAACCGACCGATCGAGCCGCGCTTCTGGCCGCTCTCCTCGGCGCCGAGCCAGCCGCCCGGGTCCTCGAACACGACCACGTCACCGCGCTTGACGTCGGTGAGCTTCTCCACCACGACCCGGTCGCCGACCAGCAGGGTGTTCTCCATCGACTCGCTCGGGATGATGAACATCTGCCCGACGAACGCCCGCAGGATCGAGGAAACGATCAGGGCACCGACCACGATCAGCACGAACTCGCGGGCGGCCGCCGCGAAGCCCGAGCGGTGGGCAGGTTTGGCGTCCGTCTTGGTCGGTGTATCGGTCACTTCTTCAGCCCCGGCTTCTTGAAGGTTTCCGGAGGACGCAGCATCGTCATCCGGTCAGACGGCCAGATTACGCAACAGGCCCGGCCAACCACGTTCTCGACCGGCACGAATCCGCCGCCGGGGCCGCCCATGTGGGCGCGGGAATCGGCGGACTCGGCCCGGTTGTCGCCCATCACCCACAGGTGACCGGCCGGAACCAGCACGTTGAAGGGCAGCTCGGACGGTTTGGCGTCCTTCAGGAGGTACTCCCGCTCGTCCAGCGGGATGCCGTTGACGGTGATCTGGCCCTGCTTGTTGCAGCAGACCACCCGGTCGCCGCCGATGCCGATCACCCGCTTCACCAGGTGACCCTCGCCGCTGCGCGGCAGGATGCCGACGAACTCACCGATCCGGCGCACCGTGCCCGGCTTGACCTCTTCCTCGTTCAGCCAGTTGTCCGGGTCCTTGAAGACGATGATGTCACCGCGGTCGACGTCGCGGTGCAGGTAGCTGATCTTCTCGGCGAGGATCCGGTCGTCCTTCGTCAGGGTGTCGTACATCGACTCCGACGGGACGTAGAACGCCTCGGCGACGAACAGCCGCAGGACCACCGTGATGACGAGCGCGAGCACCGTGACGGTGCTCATCTCGACGAGCAGGCTGAGCAGCGGATTCCGCTGCTTCAGCCTGCGGTGACGTCCTTTGCTGCGACGTGCCCTCTTGGATACCGGTCGAGGGCGAGCGCGAGTCGCAGTGCTCGGCGCCATAGGTGACCGTCGTCGTTACGGGCGTCAGGAGGCCGGGACTTCGCGCTTCTCCTTGATCTTCGCCGCCTTACCGCGCAGCTCGCGCAGGTAGTACAGCTTGGCGCGGCGGACGTCGCCGCGGGTCACGACCTCGATCTTGTCGACGATCGGGGTGTGCAGCGGGAAGGTCCGCTCGACGCCGACGCCGAAGCTGACCTTGCGGACCGTGAAGGTCTCCTGCAGGCCACCACCCTGGCGGCGGATCACGACACCCTTGAACACCTGGACGCGGGACCGGTTTCCTTCGACGACCTTCACGTGCACGTTCACGGTGTCACCGGCGCGGAAGGCCGGGATGTCGTCGCGCTTGCTCGCGTTGTCGAGCTCGTTCAGGATGTTGCTCATCAGGTGTCTCTTCCTCGCGCGTGCCACAGGTCACCCACGAATGTCGGTGGTGATGAAGTCATCAAAAGGCTGCCGGTCGGTGGTCACCCCCTGTGGCAGGAGCACCGAAGGGCAGCAACAGACAATCTTGCCACACGCCCCACACGGCGACGAAATCCGGTGCCCCGTCGACCGCGCAGGGTGATCACTTACGGCGTCTGCGTTTGCCGAGCCGGACCAGGTCGACCTTCGGCGTCTGGGGCTCCCGGCTGAGCTCCCGATAGCCCGCTTTCCGGTACAAGGCGAGGTTCCGGTCGCTCAGGGCGCCCGTGTTCAGCGT
The DNA here is from genome assembly GCF_004216905.1 of Kribbella sp. VKM Ac-2569. GTDB lineage: Bacteria > Actinomycetota > Actinomycetes > Propionibacteriales > Kribbellaceae > Kribbella. The sequence continues at coordinate 541,740 of NZ_SGXJ01000005.1, read as the reverse complement.
GTACGACGTGACTTCGGCGGGGGCCACCTGCTCGGCGGCACGCAGCAGGCGGGCACCGAGCCCGCGGCCCTGCCAGTCCGGGGCGACGATGAGCCGTTCGATCTGTCCGACCGTGTCGTCGACGAGGAGCTGGACCGATCCGACGATGCGGGTGCCGGCGACGGCCTTCAGGACGGTCCCCCGCTCCAGGCGGGCGGCAGTCGCGGCAGGGTCGTCTGTCAGCGGCGGAATCGTGTAGTCGTCGTACAGCTGCGCTTCGGACAGGAACGCGGCCAGCTGCAGTACGTGGATCTCGCCTGCGTCAGCAGCCGTAGCGGGCAGCAGGCGGACCGCTGAGGTCGCGTCTTCCTTCTGAGCGACCACGTCGCCCCACGCGGCCAGGAGGTCCGGCCGGCGTTCCGCAGTACGCCGTACCGACTCGTCGTGGCGCCAGTCGGCGATCAGGCCGTGGTTCCCGGACAGCAGGACCTCAGGTACGTCGTACCCACGCCAGCTCGGCGGCTTCGTGTAGACCGGGTACTCGAGCAGGCCGTCGCCCGAGTGGGACTCCTCCGCCAGCGACTCCGGGTTGCCGATCACGCCGGGCAGCAGGCGAGCCACGGCCTCGACCATCACGAGTACGGCGACCTCACCGCCGTTCAGCACGTAGTCGCCGATGGACACCTCGTCGACGCGCATCCGCTCGCCGGCGTACGACGCCACACGCGCGTCGATGCCTTCGTACCGGCCACACGCGAACGCGAGCCAGGGCTCGGCGGCGAGCTCGTACGCGAGCTCCTGGGTGAAGGGCCGCCCGGCTGGTGTCGGCACGATCAGCCGCGGCTGCGCGGGACCGTCCACGGGGGCGATCGCGTCCAGCGCCTGTCCCCAGGGCTCTGGCTTCATCACCATGCCCGCTCCCCCGCCGTACGGGGTGTCGTCGACGGTCCGGTGCCGGTCATGGGTCCACTCCCGCAGGTCGTGCAGGTGGATGTCCAGCAGCCCGCTCTTGGCCGCCTTCCCGACCAGGGAGACGTCGAGGGCCGCCAGGTACTCCGGGAAGATCGTGACGACATCCAGGCGCATGTCAGTCCCCCGGCTCGGTCTGGACCACCTCTGCGCCCTCGGGGTCGAGCAGGCCGGGGCGGTCCGCCACGACGACGTACCGCTTGTCGATGTCGATCTCCGGGACGAGTTCCTCCACCATCGGGACCAGCACGAGGTTGCCCGCGGTACGCCGGATCTCCAGGAGGTCCTGCGACGGCAGATGCACGACGTCGGTCACCTCGCCCACGTCAGCGCCGTCGGTGGTGCGGACCGCGAGGCCGATCAGGTCGCGGTCGTAGTACTCCTCCGGGTCCTCCGGGCGCTCGTCCTCGTCGATCTCGCACTGGATGACCAGGTTGCGCAGTTGCTCCGCCGCGGTCCGATCCGGCACCTCGGCGAACTTCACCAGCAACTTCCCGCTGTGCCAGCGGCTCGAAGCGATCGTCAGCGTCCGCGACACCTTCGCATCGGTCACGACGGTCGCGCCGTCGGCGAACCGGCGATCCGGCTCGTCGGTACGCACGTCGATGCCGACCTCGCCCTTGATCCCATGCGCGCGGCCGATCCGACCGACAGTCACCAACACCTGCATTACTCCTTTGTACGAGAGAGGGGCCGCACCCCAGACCGGGTGCGGCCCCTCACAGGACTGCTGTGGACTACCGAGTCAGCGGCGCGGGCGCCGGTTGAACTCGTCGACGAAGTCGATGCGCAGGGACGACTCGGAGCTGAGGGCGCCGACGACGGTGCGGATCGCGGTGGCGGTGCGGCCGTTGCGGCCGATCACCTTGCCGATGTCGTCGGGGTGGACGTGCACCTCGAGGGTGCGGCCACGCCGCAGCGTCCGGGCCCGGACGCTGACGTCGTCGGGGTTGTCCACGATGCCTCGGACCAGGTGCTCGAGCGCCTCGGTCTCCATCATCGTCAGGCCTCGGTGGTCTCGGCCGCAGCCTCGTCGGCCTTCGGCTCGTCGGCCTTGGCCGCGGCCTTCGCGTCGTCCGCCTTGTCAGCCTTGTCAGCCTTCGGAGTCTCGTCGGCCTTCGGCGCCTCGGCGGCGGCCTCTTCCTTCTTCTCGGCCTTCTTCGCCGTCTTCTTGGCGGTGACCGCCTCGGTCTTCAGCGAGCCGTGGGCCTCGGCCAGCGCCTCGTTGAAGATCTCCTGCTTGTCCCGCTTCGGCTCGGCCACCCGCAGCGGCGCCGGGGCGTCCAGGCCCTTGAACTTCTGCCAGTCGCCGGTCGCCTTGAAGAGCGCCTCGACGGCCTCGCTCGGCTGCGCGCCGACGCCCAGCCAGTACTGCGCCCGCTCCGACTCGACGCGGATGAACGAGGGCTCGGTCTTCGGGTTGTAGATCCCGATCTCCTCGATCGCGCGGCCGTCCCGCTTGGCGCGGGCGTCCATCACGACGATGCGGTAGTGCGGGGTGCGCTTCTTGCCGATGCGCTTCAAACGGATCTTGACTGCCACGTTTGTGGGGTCTCCCTTGGAAATTACTGTCTTGATGAACTGCACGACGCGTCGTGGGGACAACGCAGTGACAGCTCGATGGGCCGGCCGGGCAGTGGAGTTAGAGGGCTGCACGAACCTGGACGGACTCAGCAGGCCATTGTGCCAGAAACCACGCTGCCCAACCAATTGGCCTCAGGGACGTAGATAGGCCAGGTTCGGGAGTTGGTCGACGTACGTGTCCAGGAGGCTCCGGGCGACCGTCACCGAGTCTACGAGCGGGTGGTAGGCGAAGGCCTTCACAGCGGTGGCCCGGGAGGCAGTGGTGGCAGCCTCGATCGTGGCACGCTCGACAGCCTTCACAGCACTGACCAGACCGGCCTGATGATCGGTCAGTTGCGACAAGGTCACTGGCAGTGCCCCGTTGGCGTCCACGGTGCAGGGGATCTCCACCACGGCGTCGTCGTCGAGGTGGTGCAGTACGCCGCGGTTGCGGACGTTCAGGATCAGCGAGGCCCGCTCGTTGTGCGCGATCGCCCGCATCAGCGACAGCGCGACCTGCTCGTACCCACCGGCCGCCATGTCGCGCTCGTCTCGCTCCCCCGCGTCCGCGACCTCACGGCTTTCCACCATGTACGTCGACTCGCGCTCGGCCCGGGTCTTCTGCCACAGCTCGAACGCCCGCTCGGGGTGCTCGCCGGTCTCGGCGTAGAACGCGGACTGCTGCTCCAGGAGGAACGTGCCACGCGTCTGCCGCACCCCTTGTACGGCGGCCAGCGTCTCGCGCGCGAAGTAGTAGTAGTGCAGGTACTCGTTCGGAATCGACCCCAGCGACCGCAGCCAGTCCTCACCGAACAGCCGGCCCTCCTCGAAGGAGGCCAACGCGTCAGCCGACTGCAGCAGGTCCGGCAACCGGTCCACGCCGCCAGACCGCAGCCCGCGCAGCCATCCGAGGTGGTTCAGACCGGCGTAGTCGTAGAACGCAGTAGACGGGTCCACACCGAGTGCCAGCGCCGCCCGGCGCCCCAGCCCCGACGGGGAGTCGCAGATGCCGATCACCCGGTCGCCCAGGTACGGAATCATCGCCTCCGTCACCATCCCGGCCGGGTTGGTGAAGTTGATGGTCCACGCTTCCGGAGCAACCGCCGCGATCCGCTGAGCGATCTGTATGGCAACCGGGAGAGTCCGCAGCCCGTAGGCGATCCCGCCGGCGCCGACGGTCTCCTGCCCCAGTACGCCGAGGCCTAGGGCGACTCGCTCGTCGACGGTGCGCCCCTCGAGGCCGCCCACACGGATGGCCGAGAAGATGAAGTCGGCGCCGCGCAACGCCGTATCCAGGTCGGTCGTCTCCGTCACGACCGGGGGCCGCTCTGAGCCGGCCGCCTGCTGGCGGAGGACCGCGGCGATGGCGGACAGGCGGGATGAATCGGCGTCGTACAGGACAACCGAGGTGATCCGTCCAGGCCCACCGTCTCCGAGCAACGCGTGGTACACGAGCGGAACCCGGAAGCCGCCCCCACCCAGGATCGTCAGCTTCACGCCAGAACCACCTCTACTCCAGCTTCGGTCAGTTGGGCACGGGTTGCCGCGTCGGAGTCAGGTTCGGTGACGACGATGGAGAGCTCTCCCGGCTCGCACACCCGGGCGACGCCGTGGCCCGGGAACTTCGTCCGGTCCGCGAGCAGGACCACCCGGTCGGCGGCGTTGATCATCGCCCGCTTGACCGGCACCTCGATCATCGTGCTGTCCATGACCCGGCCGTCCGGCCGGACCCCACTGGTCCCCAGGAACAGCCAGTCGACGTGGATCTGCCGCAGGCTCTCCTCGGTCAGGTAGCCGACCAGCGACCGGTAGCTGCGCCGTACGAACCCGCCCAGCACGATCAGCTCGATCTGCTCGTCGTACTGCAATTCCTCCAGTACGGCGAGATTGCTGGTCACCACGGTCAACGACCGCCCGTGCAGGTGCTGTGCGACCCGGAGTGCCGTCGTACCGATGTCCAGCAGCACCGACTCGCCGTCGGCGACCAGCTCGGCAGCACGTAGCGCGATCCGGTCCTTCTCCTCGGCATGGACGGCGTTGACGTCCGCGAACGGCTCGTCACCGCCGTCGACCGCGAGCGCACCGCCGTACACGCGGGTCAGACGACCCTCGGCGTGCAGTTGCTCGAGGTCGCGCCGGATGGTGGCCTCGCTGACGCCGAGCTTCCCGGCCAGCACCTTGACGCCCCCGGCCCCGTCGGCCCGGAGCGCGCGGACTATCTGATCCTGACGCTGCTTCGGCAACACAGAGAGACCGTATCACGCAAACTCCGTCATTTTCAGTCAATCTTCTGATCAGGTATTGCGGATCCTGAGCAAGAGTTTCAAGATTCATGCACGAGTTTGATCGACCCTGCAGGAGTGTGCCAAGCATGCACGAGCTGGACGTTGTGGTGTCCGGTCTGGTGTTCCAGGACCTGGTGCTTGGCCTGCCCACCGCACCGCGTCCCGGCACCGAGGTCTGGGCCACCGAGTCGCACGAGAGCCCGGGCGGTATCGCGAACTTCGCGGTCGCGCTCGCCCGGCTCGGTCTGCGGACGGGCATGGCCGCCGTCTTCGGGGCGGACGCCGACGGTGACCGCGTCTGGACGTACTTGACCGCCGAGGGCATCGATCTGACACTCTCCCGAAGACTCGCCGGCTGGCAGACGCCCCTCACCGTGGCCCTTGCCTACGACAACGACAGGGCACTGGTCACCCGGGGTACCCCTCCCCTGCTGTCAGCCGACGAGCTGATCACCACGCCGCCGGCTGCTCGAGCCGTCGCCGCCCACATCGGATCCTGGCCGAACGAGTGGCTGGCGAAGGCGAAGGCGGCCGGCAGCGTGGTGTTCGCAGACGTCGGCTGGGACCCGACCGAGCAGTGGGACCCGGCAGTGCTCGACCAGCTCCAGCACTGCGACGTGTTCCTGCCGAACGCCGACGAGGCCATGCAGTACACACGGACGGACTCACCAGAGCAGGCCATGCGCCAGTTGGCGGAGCAGGTGCCGCTGGTGGTCGTGTCCAACGGCGCTGCGGGCGCGACTGCACTCGACGCGAGTACTGGCGAGCAGGTCGTCGTACCTGCGTATGCCGTCCCGGCGGCGGACACCACCGGGGCGGGTGATGTGTTCGCCGCCGGTTTCATCGCCGCCACGCTCTGGGAGCTGCCGCTGGCGCAGCGGGTGCGGTTCGCAGCACTCACCGCGGCGCTCTCTGTCACCCGGCTGGGTGGTGCGGACGCCGCACCGCGCTGGGCGGACCTCGTGGCCTGGCAGGCCGCGCATCCCGAAGACCACCACCTCCAGGCGCTGATCAGCGCACACTCAGGAAGGTAGAACCATGGAGCTCTCACGTCGGACATTGCTCGGGGGCTTCGCAGCCGTAGCAGGCGGGTCGCTGGTCGGCTGCTCGTCAGGAATGAACAGCACCGATACGCCGGCCAAGAAGAACGTCGCCACCGAGCTCACCATGTGGTGCTGGCCGGGCGGTCTCGGCAAGTCGGTGCTGGACGACACGATCACGCACTTCCCGGACCCGAAGATCAAGTACTCCGAGATCGGCGGCGACTTCAAGCAGAAGCTGATCACCACCTTCAACGGCGGTACGTCGATCCCGGACATCACCGGCCTGAAGGGCGAGGACATCGCGTCGCTGCTCCCCCAGGCCGAGCGGTTCGTGGACCTGAAGACCGTCGGCGCGGACTCGATCCTCGGCGACTACCTGGAGTGGAAGGTCAAGCAGGCCACCACGCTGGACGGCAAGGTCATCGGTCTGCCGATCGACGTCGGCCCGACCGCGCTGTACTACCGCGAGGACGTCTTCGCGGCGGCCGGGCTGCCGAGCGACCCCGCGAAGGTGGCCGAGCAGCTGAAGACCTGGGACGACTTCTTCGCCGCCGGTGTCCAGCTGAAGGCGAAGAACCCGAAGGCGTTGCTGGTCTGGGACGCCACCGACCTCTACGACATGGTCGTCGGCCAGGGCACCGAGCGGTACATCTCCAAGGACAACAAGTTCATCGGCGACCAGGACCACATCCGCAAGGCCTGGGACACCTCGGTCAAGGCGATGACGATGAAGATCGACGGCAAGACGCCGAGCGGCTCGCCGGACTGGAACGCCGGCCTCGACCAGGGCACGGTGCCCGCGCACATCGGGGCGGCCTGGGTCGCGCTGGACATCAAGTCCGCGGTGAAGAAGACCGCGGGCAAGTGGCGGCTCGCGCCGACGCCGGGCGGCCCGGCGAACTTCGGCGGCTCGTTCCTCGCGATCACCAAGAACGCCGCCGATCCGCAGAAGGCGTTCGACGTGATCAAGTACATGCTCAGCGCCGACAACGAGGCCAAGGCGTTCGCCGACGCGCAGATCTTCCCGTCGACGCCGGCGGCGTACGACAAGCCGCAGCTCAAGGCGGCCGACACGTTCTTCGGCGGCCAGGTCCCGATCGACATCTTCGGTCCGGCCGCGAAGGAGATCCCGGTCGCGTACCAGAGCCCGTTCGACGACTCGGTCGCCGCGCCGTTCCACGACGAGCTGAAGACCGTGCAGTCCGGCGCCAAGACCTCGGACGCGGCGTGGTCCGCCGCCGTCTCGAAGGCGAAGGCGATCGCCAAGCGCCAGGGAGTCCAGTGACCGGATTGACAACAGTGCGGACTGCGCCACTGACCGGATCCTCTACCGGTCAGCGGCGCGGTCGAAACGTCTGGTCGTACTGGCGGTTCTACCTGGCGCTGTCGCCGTTCTACGTCCTGTTCGCGGTGTTCGGGTTGTACCCGATGCTGTCCACGATCTTGCTGGCGTTCCAGCGCTGGGACGGCCTGAGCGCCCGCAGGTTCACCGGGCTGGACAACTTCGCGTTCCTGGTCAAGGACCCGACGTTCTGGACGGCGCTGGAGAACACCGTCGTACTGTTCCTGATGTCGACGGTCCCGACGCTGGTGCTCGCGCTGCTGCTGGCGGTGATGCTGCAGTCGGCGGTCCGGTTCACCAACGTGTACCGGATCGCGTACTTCATCCCGAACGTCACCTCGCTGGTCGCGATGGCGATCTTCTTCAGCTCGATCTTCAGCACGAACTTCGGTCTGGTGAACGCCGCGCTGCGGTCGCTCGGCATCCCGCAGCAGGACTGGCTCGGGCAGCCGTGGGGTATCAAGATCGCGATCTCCACGATGATCGTGTGGCAGTGGGTCGGGTACAACACGCTGATCTACCTGGCCGGTCTGCAGGCGATCCCGAAGGACCAGTACGAGGCCGCCAAGGTGGACGGCGCGGGAGCGGTACGGACGTTCTTCTCGATCACCTTGCCGCAGCTGCGTCCCGTCGTACTGTTCACCGTCATCATGTCGACGATCGGCGGACTGCAGACGTTCACCGAACCGCAGGTGATGGTCGGCAACAGCGGCGGCACCGGGCAGAGCGGGATGACCGTGGTGCTGTTCTTCTACCGGGCCGCGTTCCTGGACAACGACTACGGGTACGCCGCCGCAATCGCGCTGAGCATCTTCGCGCTCGTGTTGTTGTTCACGGCAATCAACTGGCGGATCTTCCGTGGACGGGGTGAGGACCGATGACGCGGTACCGGCTGCGCGGCGTCGCGCTGCATGCGGCGCTCGTGCTGGCGCTGCTGGTGTTCATGTTCCCGTTCGTGTGGACGATCGTGATGGCGTCCAACACGACCGCGGACATCTACCGCTTCCCGCCGAAGTTCAGCTTCGGCGGCCATTTCGGCGACAACGTCCGTCAGGTGCTCGAGAACGTCGCGTTCTTCCAGTCGATGGCGAACACCGCGGTCGTGGCGATCTCGACCACGTTGCTGGTGCTGTTCTTCGACTCACTGGCGGCGTTCACGTTCGCCAAGTTCCGGTTCCCGGGGCGGAACGCGTTGTTCGTGATCCTGCTGGCGACGATGCTGCTGCCGGCGCAACTGGCCGCCGTACCGCAGTTCCAGACGATGGCGATCCTCGGCTGGGTCGGCTCGCTGAAGGCGCTGATCATCCCCGGCGCGGCGAACGCGTTCGGCATCTTCTGGATGCGTCAGTACTTCAAGAACTCGATCCACGACGAGCTGATCGAGGCCGCGACGCTGGACGGCTGCGGCTTCTTCGGAACGTACTGGCACGTCGCGCTGCCGTCGGCGCGGCCGGCGCTGGCGTTCCTCGGCATCTTCACGTTCGTCGGTTCCTGGAACGACTACATGTGGCCGCTGATCGTGCTGACCAACCCGGACCACGTGACGCTGCAGGTCGCCCTGTCGACACTGAACCGCTCCCACGGCGTGGACTACAGCATGGTGATGACCGGCGCGCTGCTGGCGATGATCCCGCTGGTGATCGTGTTCGCGATCTTCGCTCGCCAGTTCATCAAGGGCGCGACTGAAGGCGCAGTACGCGGCTGAGAACTCCGGCTACGATCAGCGCGCTGCCCAGCAGCGCGGCGAGGAAGACGACCGGTGCGTCCCCTCCGGTCAGCGCAGGTACGGCGGCAATCGCGCTGATCACGGCGTACGTCGTCGCTGTGGCGACAAGCCAGGTCAGGGCCCGTGCCTCGACAGCGGCCAGTGCGAGCCATGCCAGGGCGACGACCACGACCGGCTCGAGCACGGCCAGGACCGTGACGTCGACGAAGGCGAAGCCGTCTGGATGATTGATGAGCCCACTCGCCAGCAGGAGGATGCCGCCGGCAACGACCAGGGCCGCGCTCCGGACCGGCACCGGCCGGAGGCGCCATCGCTCGGGCCTCAGCACGACGAGGAGTACGGCGGCCAGGACCAAGCCGATCCCGAGCACCGCGAGCCAGGACCACGGCGTCTCGGTGTCGTTCTCCCAGATGCCGGCACCGAGGATCAGGATCGCGTCCTGGAGGACGCCGGCGACCGCGCCCGCGACGACACCGAGAGCGACAGGTCCCGCCCACCGGGAGATCAGGCTTACCACGAGTGCTGTGACGGACGACAGGAAGACCGGATCGTGCCAGCTCCGGTACACGTGCCAGCCGGTCGTCTCGACGTCGTACCACAGATTGCTCGACTCGGCCTCACCCGGCCAGTTGATCCCGATCAGGAGCACCGACCCGACGATCAGTACGGCGATCAGCCACCAAGGAGGTCGACCTGTCTCGACGGCCGGCTCGGGGAGCGGCCCGGCCTGTGGTGGCTCGGTCTGTCGTGGCTCGGTCTGTGGTGGCTCGGGTACGGGAGCCGGCCGGGGTACGGGCTCCGGCTCCGGCTCGGGCGGCGGCGCCGGCGGTTCGGACTCGGTGTCCGGCAGCGTCGCGCGGACCGGGATCGTGCGTTCGCCGATCGGCCCGCTGAGGATCACCGACGCATCGCCCGCCTCGTCGGCGCGGACCCGGACGATCGCACCGTCCTGCTCGACCTTCAGCCAGGAGACACTCGCCGACGCCGAGGCCGTCAAGGCGATCGGCGGTCCCTCGAGCCGCAGCTCCGCCGTCTCGCCGGTGAGCTCCACCTCGGGCGGCGTGACGACCAGCTCGGCTCCGGCGATCGCGCCGGCCACCGCGTCGGAGACCCGGCGGCTGTCGTCGCCGATCATCCGGTGCAGCGCCTGCCAGGCGGCGTAGGCCTGACCGAGGTCGGCGTCGTACAGACGTTCGCGCAGGTAGTCGACCACGCCGAACCTTGCTGCCGGCAACGGACTCTCCATCGCCTCGAGCAGTGCCGGAGCGAGCGGAGCGGGAGTGATCCGACGGACCCGGCTGCGGGCGATCAGCAGCTCGCCCTGCGAGCCGAACGTCCACATCTGCGGGTTCTGGTTCGGCGTGACCCGGTGAATCCGGTCGGTGACGTACCCGACCAGCTCGCTCAGGCCCACCCAGCCGTCACCGTCCTTGTCCGCCTCACCGGTGCTCAGACCGTCCACGACCGCGCCGGTGAAGACCGACGGCGCCGGCTTCGCCGCGTCGGTCGCCAGTTGGCCACCCTCGAAGGCGTACTCCATCGCGCTGGACGCCGTGACGATCACGCGACCTCGACCACCGCCGACCTCGGCCTGGCCCGCGAACGCGTCCCGGACCTGCGCCTCACCGGCAGCGCGGACAACCATGCCCCGTGGGAACGCGCCGCCGTAACAACAGTCGAGGAACAGCGCGATCCGCTGCGCCCGGCTGTCCGCCATCTGCCGGTTGACGAAGTCCGCGGCCACAGCGGTCGACGCGAGCCGGGCCGGCTTCGTGTCCGCGACCGCCAGGAACAGTTCACCCGCCGCGTTCTTGAGCCCGTGGCAGGAGAAGTGCAGCAACAACAGGTCCTCGGGCGCCCGATCCGCGAAGAAGTCCTCGACGGCGAGCCGGATCTCCTGCGCGGACTCGTTGTGCAGCACGCGGACCTCGAAGCCCCCGACCGACGGATCCGCCAGCACCTCCGCGAGCGCGGCAGCGTCCTGCGCCGGCGCGACCAGTCGCTTCAGACCGGGATCGTCGTACTGATCGTTCGCCACCACGAGCGCGACGCGCGAACCGTCCATCTCACACGTCCGCCCCGGCATGCCGGCGTACGAAGGCATCGACCAGCTGCTGCTGCAGCTCGTCGCTGGTGCCGGTCAGCTCGATCACGTCGTTGTCGATGGTGAGCTTCACCGTCCGGCCGTCCCCGGCCCGCCGCAGCCATTCCCGCACGACAGCCACCACCGAACCGAGTACCTGCAGACCTGGGGCGAGCGAAACACTCAGCACGCCGGCGATCGCGGCCAGCGCGCCGCGAGTCCCGTCCGGCGCTTGGCCTTCGCGATATGGCTCGACCGCGCGGACCTCGAGGGACAACAGCTCCCGCCGCAACAGCAGTGCCAGATCCTCGAGGCGCGCGTCGTCCGCGCCCTCCTCGGCGACACCCACGAGTACGTCGTGGCCCATGGCCCCCTCCCCCATCCCCCAGGCCGAACCGACTCCTCCACCATCCTCCTGCACCGACCCGGCGACAAGACGCACAGCCAGCTAGCATTCGGGGAACTGCAGCAGCCGGACGTGCGTCGGAGGGGCAACATGGTAGGCAAGCGGGGGCGGGTGATCGGCCGGATCGCACCCGGGATCGTCGGCGAGGTGATGTTGCCGGTCCGGGGTGCCACCGAGGCCTTCTACGCTTACCCGGCGACCGACGAGGTGCTCGAGGTGGGGACGCAGGTCGTCGTCGTCGACTTCGACCCACCCCGCACCGTGTACGTCGCTCGCGCCATTTAATTGAAGTTCCCTTGGAGGGGAAATGCTCTGGACGTACCTGATCATCGCGGCGATCGCGGTGGTCGTCCTTCTGATCCTGTTCCGGATGGTCTGGCGGGTGGCGGAGCCGAACGAGGCGCTGATCATCTCCGGCCTCGGCGCGCACTCGAGCACCGAGCAGGTCAACGAGACCCTCGGTTTCAAGATCGTCGTCGGCCGCGGCACCGCGGTGCTACCGGGTTTCCAGACGGTACGGCGGTTGCCGCTGGACATCCGCGCGACGCCGCTGACCGTGACGTGTGTGTCCAGCCAGGGCATCCCGCTGCACATCAAGGGCGTCACGGCGTACAAGGTCGGTGACGACTACGGCTCGATCGCGAACGCGGCCCGGCGGTTCCTGGAGCAGAGCGACGAGCAGGTGATGAGCACCATCCACGAGCTGTTCGCGGGTCATCTGCGGGCGATCGTCGGCTCCACGACGGTCGAGGAGATGCTGCACGACCGGGAGACGCTGACCACCAACATCCGCGGCTCGCTGGCCGGGGACATGGAGAAGCTCGGCCTGGTGGTGGACTCGCTCCAGATCCAGGAGATCGACGACGAGTCCGGCTACATCAAGAACCTCGGCCGTCCGCAGGCCGCCGCGGTCGAGGCCGCGGCCCGGATCGCGCAGGCCGAGCGGGACCGGGAGGCGACCGAACGCGAGCAGGCGGCTGCCGCGAAGAAGGCCGCGGCCGTCCGGGAGAGCTCGATCGCCCAGGCCGGTTACCAGGCCGAGGTCGACCAGGCGAACTCGAAGGCATCCCAGTCCGGTCCGCTGGCCGAGGCGCTGGCCCGCCAGCAGGTCGTCGTAGCCGAGACGGAGACCGCCAAGCTGAACGCGTCGCTGTCGGAGAAGCAACTGGAGTCCACGGTGCTGAAGCCGGCCGACGCCGAAGCGTACCGGCAGCGCACGCTGGCCCAGGCCGCCCGGGATGCGCAGATCGCGGCCGCCGAGGCGAACGCCCGGGAGGTCCAGCTGCGTGGTGAGGCGCAGGCGAAGGCCACCGAGCTGAACGGTAAGGCCGAGGCGTCCGCCGTACAGGCCAAGGCGATGGCGGAAGCGGCCGGTATCAAGGCGCGCGCCGAGGCGCTGGCCACCAACACCGAGGCCGTCGTCGCGCAGCAGCTGGCCGAGGCCTACCCGGCGATCGTCACCGCCGCGGCGAGCTCGTTCGACAAGGTCGGCAACATGGTCGTGCTGAACGGTGCCCAGGGCATCGAGGACACCCTGGTGAAGACCATCACGATGGGAGGTTCCGGCTTCGCACTGGCCAAGCAGCTGATCGATTCGCTGGCCACGAAGAAGGACGAGACCCCGAAACTGGAGCCGGTTCCGGACGAAACCGCCTGACAATTGGCACCTGTGGGATCCCCTTGCACGCAAGGGGATCCCACAGTCCGTTAGGCGGTGTGCAGGGTCAGGCCGTACGCCTGCAGGATCTCGTTGACCGGCTGGAACCACGTCTCGCCGCCGCTGCTGCAGTTGCCCCAGCCGCCGGACGTCACGCCCTGCGCCTGGTCACCGGTGATGAACGACCCACCGGAGTCGCCGCCCTCGGCGCAGACGCTGGTCTTGGTCGCGCCGTAGAACAGCTGGCCGTTGCCGTAGTTCACCGTCTCGTTCTTGGCCAGGATCGACCCGCAGTGCCAGTGCGTCGTCGAACCGCTCCGGCACACCGACGAGCCGATCGGCGCCTCCCACGACCCGCGGACCAGCTGGTCGCTCACCTGTCCCCAGCCGAGCACGACCGGTACGGTCCACCAGCCGTTGCCGACCGAGACCCACCCGTAGTCGTTGCCGGGGAACGACCAGCCCTGGAACGACCCGATGGCCGAGCCGTCCCAGCCGCTGACCGTGCCGCTGCGACCACAGTGTCCGGCCGTGACGAATCCGCCGTACACCGAGAAGCCGATCGAGCAGCGGATGTTGCTGACGTAGTACGGGTCACCGCCGACGGTGCCGGCCGCGAAGGTGCGTGGCGCCTGCGCCGCGACCTCCTTGACCGTGACCGCTCCGGCCTTGGCGACCTTGGCGACGAACGCGTCGACGGCCTGGGAACGCTTGCCTGCTTGGACGTTGATCACCACGCTGCCGGTGCGCGGGTCGGCAGCCCAGCCGCTGACCGCAGCAGGCACCGCTTTGCCGGCCAGCTTGTCGACTACTGCCTTCTGCTGATCCAGCGCCTTTGCCGGCACCGGTACGGCGGCCACTTGCGCACCTGTGGCGCGTACTGCGGCCGCGCGCGCTGAGCCGACCACGCCGACGACCAGCTTCTGCGTGGTCGCGTCGTACCAGGCTCCGCCGAACGCGGCGCCGGCCGCTTTCTGGGCCGCGGGCAACAGCTTGGCCGCCGAGGTCTCGGCGGCCAGGCGCTGCTGCATCTGCTGCTCGGTCAGCCCGAAGTCACGTTGCATGGCGGCAGACTGGCCGGGCACAGCCAGCGGCTCTGGTGCTGCCAACGCCTGCGCGGGCACAGTCAGGACAGCCGCCGTGAGTACGGCGGCCAGTAGGACCTTCATCGGAACTCTCCTCACCTAGGGGCGGTTCGGTGGATGAGAGCGCTCTCAGGTCGAGAGTGGCCTACGTTGTCAGGCGCGTCAAGAGTTCAGAGTCCGAGGTAGGCGAGAACGGCCAGGACACGGCGGTGGCCGGAGTCGGTCGGCGGCAGGTCGAGTTTCAGGAACACGTTGCCGACATGCTTGTGCACCGCGCCGTCGGAGATGACCAGCTTCTCCCCGATCGCGGTGTTGCCGAGGCCTTCGGCCATCAGTGCGAGTACTTCGCGTTCGCGCGCTGTGAGCCGGTCCAGCGGGCTGCTCCGCTTCACCATGAGCTGGCGGACCACCTCCGGGTCCAGCACAGTCCCTCCGCCCGCAACCCGGCGTACCGCTTCCAGGAACTCGTCGACGCGGGACACCCGGTCCTTCAGGAGGTAGCCGACCCCTTCGCTACCGGCCGCCAGGAGCTCGGCGGCGTACACCTCCTCGACGTACTGCGAGAACACCAGCACCGGCAGCCCCGGCCGGACGCGTCGGGCCTCGATCGCGGCGCGGAGACCCTCGTCGGTGAAGGTCGGTGGCAGCCGTACGTCGACGATCGCGATATCCACCTGGTGCTCGTCGATCGCCTTGGCGAACTCGTCCGCGTCGGTGGCGACGGCGGCGACCTGGAAGCCGGAGTTGTCGAGCAGCAGACTCAGGCCCTCCGCGAGGATCGGATTGTCCTCGAGGATGATCACCCGCACGGAAGGATCACCTCGACGGTGGTCGGCCCGCCGATCGGACTGTTCAGCTCCATGTGACCGTCGATCGCCTGCACGCGATGGAGCATGCCATGCAGACCGCTCCCCCGGCCCAGCAGGTCGGACTGCTCGCTGACTCGCGCTCCGCCGATCCCGTCGTCCGTGACCGCCAGGTAGAGCTCAGTACCGCGTCGCTCGAGCTGTATGTCGACATGTCCCGCAGCACTGTGCTTGGTGATGTTGGTGAGGGACTCCGCGACTACGAAGTACGCGGCGGCCTCTACTGCTGCCGGGACCTCACCCAGCTCGCCGATGCGGAGCTCAACCGGTAGCGGGCAGCGAGCAGCCAGTGCGGAGACTGCCCCGGTCAGACCGCGGTCCGCAAGGATCGGTGGGTACATGGTCCGCAGTACGCCGCGCAGCTCGGTCATGGCCTGCTCTGCGCCGTCACGGGCGTCGTCCAGTAGCTTGGCGGCCCGCTCAGGGTCGTCAGCCATCATCTGCTTGGCAACGCCGATCCGCATCGCCAGCGACACCAGCTGCGCCTGCGTGCCGTCGTGCAGGTCTCGCTCGATACGGCGCAGCTCAGCGCCGTGTGAGTCGACAGCACCTGCCCTGCTCTTGGTGAGCTCTTCGACGCGCTGCTCCAGCTTGGCTGTCTCCAGCTGCTCCTGACTCGGTGCGAGTGTCCTCAGCACCGTCCGGGCATGGCCACGGGCCACAGCGGGCGCTACCCACCCCAGGAAGCCCAGACTGACCAGGATCTGCATCGGACCGTTCGTGAGCGCCTCGAGCCAGCTGTCCACCCCGACGCCCATCAGGCTGAAGTTGCCCGGGTCAAACTTCCACAGCAGCATGCCGAGCACCGCTGCAGGCGCACCGACCACCGCGATCACTGCGACGAACAGCTCCGGGATCATCACCACTGGCATCAGCAGGCAGCGCAGACTCCGCTTGAACGACTTGTCCCGGAACAGCGTCACCACGTCCCCAGGCCGGCGGGGCAGCGCGGGTGGCAACGGCTCTGCCTGCGGCTGGCCGAGGTACTTCGCCGCGCGATCCCGCTCGCTGTTGGCCAGCCGCACCAGACCGCCGGTGAAGGCGGGGATCAGCCAGCCGAGCAGCAGGGCGTTGGGCAGTGCCAGCAAGAGCAGCAGCGACCGCACGTACCGGATCGCCAGGTACCCACTGGCCCGGCCGCCGCGCGCAAGGATCTTGGTCAACATGCCTCAATCCTCCGCCAGGCAGCCGGACCTGTCGGTACAGCAGGCTCTACCTTTCGACTTCTAGCAGTCCGGTACGCCGGGCAGCTTCGCGTTCGGGTCGTCGATGTAGATGTTGGTCATGTAGCCCTTCTGGTCGCGCAGCTTGGCCCACCAGTTGTTGGTGTAGCCGCCGGCGGTCACCGTGTCGCCTTGGACCTGGCACTCGACGAACACCCGGGTCGGGCCGGCCAGCGTGGTCACGACCGACGCGGACAGCTTCGGCGCCGAGCGGACGTTCACGCCGCTGCCCCAGGTGGTGAAGTTGTACTCCGGCGGGTTCGGGTCGCCGCCGTTCACCAGCTGCATGTAGTAGTCCCAGTTCCAGTTCGGTCCCGGGTCGGTGTGGTCGTTGTTCGGCATCTCGCTGTGGCCCTTGATGTGGGCCCGGTCCTTCGGGATGCCTCGCCGGTCGGCGATGTTGCGGGTCAGCGCCGCGGACGAGCGATACATCGCGTCGGTGAACCAGGACGGCTGGTCGACGTACCCTTCGTGCTCGATGCCGACCGTGTACGGGTTCTCGGTCCGGACGTGCCAGGCGGTGTCCTTCTCGGCCACCATCTGGGTGACCTCGCCGTCGCTGGAGCGGACCACGTAGTGCGCGCTGACCTGTGCGGACGGGTTCTTGAACCAGCTGATGGTGCCGGCGTACGAGCCCTGGGTCACGTGGATCACGATCGTCGTGATCGCCGCGGTCCGGCCGACGCGGTAGTTGCTGGTGCTGGCCGGGTTCCAGATCGCGCCCGGGTAGTCGACGGCGGCAGTCCCGAGCGGCGCGGCCTTCGCGTACGCGCCACGGTCCGGTGTGACCCTCTTCGGGTCCGTCGAAACGCCTGCGGTGCGGACGCCGCGGGCGATCACGCGGTAGACCTCGTCGGTGTACAGCCGCGCGGTCGGGGCGTCGGCGGAGTGCGAGTACTTCGCAATCACGCCGTACCACTTGCTGAGGTTGTCTCTGTCGGTCAGCTTGGCCTGATCGGCGTAGGAGTCGAGCACGGCTGCGGCGCCGAGGATGTTCGAGGTGTCGTCCTTGGACAGCTCGGCGACCGGCACCCCGGTCAGTTTGCTTGCTTCGGACATCGTCTTGTTCACGTTGTTGCTGGCCAGGTGCATCACGCCGTAGCCGTTCGCCTGGCTCGGTGTGCCGTTGTGGCCGTCGAGATGCGTCTCGGCGAAGCCGACACCGATCAGCACTTCCCGCGGTACGTCGTACTTCGCGGACGCCGTCTTGAACGCGGCCGCGAGGTCCGGTTGACCGGTGGGCTGCGCCGGCTCGGCGGCGTTGCTCGGAAGGGCGGTCAGCGCGAGTGCGCCGACGGCCAGGACTGCGGGTATCAGGGCAGTTTTACCCATCGGGGCGGATTCCTTCCCGTGTCTGGTCCGCCGAGGGGCGTCGGCGGTCCCGAGAGCCACGCTAAGGGAAGATCTTCCGTTCCATCCAGTGTTTGAGTGAATTGTTTCCCGTCACCGGGAGAAGACGACGTTTCCACGCAGTGCGATCAGCCGCGGATGCGTCAGTACGGCGGGATTCGCGCGCGGATCCTCGTCGTACACGACCAGATCGGCCGGATCGCCGAGGCGCAGCTCGCTGGGCGCACCGAGCCAGGCGCGGGCCGCCCACGACCCGGCGGCGAGCGCCTGCTCCCCCGACAGGCCGATCTCGGTGAGCGCCTGCACCTCCTGCGCGACTAGTCCGTGTCCGAGGACACCGCCTGCGTCGGTCCCGGCGTACACGGGGACGCCTGCCTCGAACGCGTCCCGCAGCCGGTGCAGGCGGCGCTCGTACAGATCGCGCATATGGGCCGCGTAGATCGGGAACTTGGCCGCGGCCTGGTCGGCGTACTGCGGGAAGTTCTCGAGCTGGATCAGGGTGGGTACGACGGCCACCTGACGCTCGGCCATCTCGCTGAGCAGGCTGGGCTCGATGCCGGTGCCGTGTTCGAGGCAGTCGATGCCCGCGGCCAGCAGATCCGGGAGGGCGTGTTCGCCGAAGACGTGCGCGGTTACCCGGGCGCCGAGCTCGTGGGCGCGTGCGATCGCGGCGTTCAGCGCTTCGGCCGGCCAGCACGGGGTCAGATCGCCGGCGTCGCGGTCGATCCAGTCGCCGACGAGCTTCACCCAGCCGTCACCACGGCGGGCCTCCTGCTCGACATACGCGACCAGTTCGTCGGGCTCGATCTCCCAGCCGTAGTTCCGGATGTACCGCTTCGAGCGGGCGATGTGCCGGCCGGCGCGAATGATCTTCGGCAGGTCCGCGCGGTCGTCGATCCAGCGGGTGTCGACCGGCGAACCGGCGTCCCGGACGAGCAGCGCACCGGCCTCGCGGTCGGCGATCGCCTGCTGCTCCTGGATCTCCTCGCCGACACCGCCGTGCTGGTCGAGGCCGATGTGGCAGTGCGCGTCGACCAGACCCGGCACGATCCAGCCGCCGGTGTGCACGGTCGTCACATCAGCAGCGGCGGGCCGGTCGACGACCAGCCCACCGCTGAGGTGAAGCTCCTGCTGCTCACCGGCCGGCAAGACGGTGCCGACCAGCCTGAGTACGCCGGAATCACTCATGGAGCGACCGTATCCGGCGAACTGTTATCCGTGCGAGCCAGTGCCTGGTGTGCAGGTCGGGGTGGTGGTCTCGTTGCCGGCGCACGGCGATCCGGACGGGGTGGCCGTCGGGGTCGGTGTGGGCGTCGGGGTCGGGGTCGGCGTCGGCGTGGGGGTAGGAGTCGGGGTCGGCGTCGGCGTCTTCGTCGGCGTCTTGGTGGGGGTCTTCGTCGGCGTCGTCGTCGGCGTCCGGGTCGGCGTCTTCGTCGGCGTGTCCACCGGCTTCGGCAGCGTCGGCGTCGCCCACGGCGTGGACGGCGGCACCGCGGTCGGCGTGGTCGTCGGCACCGCGGTCGGGGTCGGCGTCGGCGTCTTGGTGTCGTCCGGCACGTCCGGCACGTCCCGCGGGTCGACCCGGCGGTCGGCGTTGCCGTCCGTCTTGGCGCTCGCGATGTTGCCCTTCGCGTTCGGCACCAGGACCGCGTTCTTGCTGTAGACGCGCATCCACTTCAGCACAGTGGCGACGAAGTCCTTGGAGTGCTGGTAGCGGAGCAGAGCGGCGACCAGGTCACGCGGGCTGCGCAGGTCGTCGCCCTCGGAGCAGAGCACGACAGCGACCGTGGTGACCGCGTCGTACACGTTGTTCGGGTTGCGGTAGCCGTCACCGTTGCCATCGGCCCCGTACTCGTCCCAGACCTGCGGGATGATCTGCATCGGGCCGACCGCGCGGTCCCAGGTCGAGTCCGCGTCGTACTTGCCCTTGTCGGAGTCGGTGATCCGGCCGTTGCCGTGCCGGCCGTTCAGCACCGGGCCGAGGATCCGGCCGCGGGTGGTGCCGGCCACGTCGACGCGGCCGCCGCTCGCGTGGTCGGACTCGACCTTGCCGACCCCGGCCAGCAGCGGCCAGGTCAGCCCACAGTTCGGCCGCACGACCGCGAGGTTGGCGGTGGCGCGGCGGTACGCGGGGAACACCCCGCGCGGGATGCCGTTCACGGCACCCGGACGCCCGGGACGGACGACCGATCGGCCGTCGGTGGCCCCCTGCACGGGGACGTCGGCGCGGGCAGGTTTGTCGGATCCGAGCCGGCCGTCCACTCCGGGACGCTGCGGCACGATCATCGTCAGTTCGTCGAACTCACCGCTGTTCAGCCCGGCCCCAGGCGATGGGGCGACCGGGTTGCCTGCCGTGAGCGGTCCGGAGGCACCGGCTCCGCCCGAGGCGACGGTCACGATGGCCCCGACCAGGAGCGGGGCCGTACACAATGAAGCGATGATGATTTTGACCCGACGGTTACCACTACGGGTTAGGCGCATAGCCCCTTCAACGAACCATGCGCCAGAAAGTTACATCAAGACGACGCAAAGTTACGGCGCCCAGAAACCCCTCGGAAAACCGGCACCGAGGTAACGATCGCCGCTACCTCACACTACCGAACGTCAGCGACCGGACACCAATCGCTGAGGTCGATCCCGGACGGGGCTGCCGGCAGGCGGGCTCAGCCGGCAGCCGGGGCGTCGCTCGGGCTGGACGCCGGCTCGCTCGGGTTCGACTCCGGGGCGGTGGAGCTGCACGGGCTCGGAGTCGGCGTGGGCGTCACCGTCGGCGTGGTGGTCGGCGTCCCGGTCGGAGTCGGCGTCGGCGTACAGGTCGGGTCGGTCGGAGTCGGCGTCGTCGGCGTGGTGGTCGTCGGCGTGGTCGTCGCCGGTGTGGTCGTGGTCGGCGTCGACGGCGGCGGGCTCAGCGGTGGCCTGGTCGGCTTCGTCGTCGGGTTCGTCGTGCCGGGACTGTTCGTCACGGACGGGGTCGGCGTCGTCGAACCGGTCGCGCTCGGGCGAGGTGACGTCGGGACGGTCGTCGGCCGCGTGGTCGCCGGCGCCGTGGTGGGCACGGTGGTCGGGACTGTCGTGGGCGCCGACGTCGGTGCGGTGGTCGACGTCGAGGTCGTCGTACGGGTCGAATCCCGCTCGTCGTTGTTCCCGTCGTCGTCCGGTGCGTCGATGATCCCCGGCTTGTCCGGGATCGTCACGGTGTCCTTGCTGTACGTCTGCATCCACCGCAGGACCGTCGACACGTAGTCCATCGAGTGGTTGTAGCGCAGCACCGCCTGGACCAGGCCCTGTGGGTCGGACAGGTTCGCGCCGCCGGAGCAGAGGTAGTCGCCCGCCGCCCGCGACGCGTCGAACACGTTGTGCGGGTCCTTGAGCCCGTCACCGTTGCCGTCGGCACCGAACGCGTTCCAGGTGCCCGGCACGAACTGCATCGGCCCGACGGCGCGGTCCCACGTCGCGTTCCCGTCGTACACGCCCTGGTCGGTATCGGCGATCGACGCCATCCCGGGGCCGCCGTCGAGGACCGGGCCGAGGATCTTGCCGCGGGTGTTGCCGTTCGCGTCCACCTTGCCGCCGCTGGCGTGCCCGGACTCGACCTTGCCGATGCCGGCCAGCAGCGGCCACGTGATGTGACAGCCCGGCATCGACATCGCGAGGTCGCGCGCAGCCTTCTGGTACGCCGCCAGCACGGTGCCCGGGATCCCCGAAGCGTCCCCGAACACGCCGGGGATCGGCTTCACGGTGCCGTCCGTCGTCCCCGTGATCGGGACCTGGACGGTGGACTTCTCCTGGGTCGGCAGGCTGCCGTCGACACCCGGCTGGTTCGGCACGGCGTCGGCCAGATCGTCGAACACCGCGTCCTGCCGCGGGGCGGCCAGCGCGTGCGCGTCGACGATGAACGTGTTCGAGGTGACTCCGCCGACCACGAACACGGCGACCATGGCGGTGGGCGGAGCCAGGCAGACCCAGGTGGCGGTCAGCTTTCCCCGCCACGTGTCCAGGTTCTTGAACTGCTGCCTCATCCGAACCGTCCTCGACGCATTCCGCAGGTGGTGTGTCTCTCGGGCGTAGGGTCGATCTTAGCCGTCACCGGGTCGTCGACAACCGCTGACGGTGCGCCGCTCCCCACCGTCACCGGGTACCGGCCAGCGCTGTTCAGGCGTCGGCCGCCCAGAGTTCACCCCTACCCACCAAACCGCTGATGTGCCCTTTCGGGAAGGGTTCAGTTGCCGCCGAGCATCTTCTTCAGGTCGTCCGGCAGCTCGAAGTCGCCGCCGTCCTGCCCACCGAACGCGGCCGGCAGCTGACCCGGCTGCGGGGCCTGCGGCTGCTGGTTGCCCTGGTTCGCCCGCTTGGCGGGGTTGCCGGAGCCGCGCTTCTTGCCCTTCTTCTGCTGCTGCTTGGCCTTCCGGCCGCCGGCGCCCATCCCCGGCATGCCCGGCATCCCGGGCATTCCCGGCATCCCCTTGCCGGACGCCATCGCGGACATCATCTTGCGGGCCTCGAAGAACCGCTCGACCAGGCCGCTGACGGTCGACACCTCCGTCCCGGAACCCTTCGCGATCCGGGCCCGGCGGGAGCCGTTGATGATGTTCGGGTCGTTCCGCTCGGCCGGCGTCATCGAGTGGATGACCGCCTCGATCCGGTCGATCTCGCGCTCGTCGAAGTTCTCCAGCTGGTCCTTGAACTGGTTCGCGCCCGGCAGCATGCCGAAGATCTTGGTCAGCGGTCCCATCTTCCGGACCGACTGCATCTGGGCGAGGAAGTCGTCCAGGGTGAAGTCCTTGCCACCCTTCTTCTGCAGCTTGGCCGCGGTCTTGGCGGCCTCCTCCGCGTCGAAGGAGCGCTCGGCGGACTCGATCAGGCTCATCACGTCGCCCATGCCGAGGATGCGCGACGCCATCCGGTCGGGGTGGAAGACGTCGAAGTCCTCGAGCTTCTCGCCGTTGCTGGCGAACATCACCTGGCGGCCGGTGACCTGCGCGATCGACAGCGCGGCACCACCCCGGGCGTCACCGTCGAGCTTCGACAGCACGACACCGTCGAACCCGACTCCGTCCAGGAAGGCCTGCGCGGTGGTGACCGCGTCCTGACCGATCATCGCGTCGACGACGAACAGGATCTCGTCCGGGCTGACCGCGTCGCGGATGTCCGCAGCCTGCTTCATCAGCACTTCGTCGACACCCAGCCGGCCGGCGGTGTCGACGATGACCACGCTGTGCTGCTTGGTGCGCGCCTCGTCCATCGCCCTGCGGGCGACGTCGACCGGGTCACCGACGCCGTTGCCGGCCTCCGGCGCGAACACCGGTACGCCGGCGCGGTCACCGACCACCTGCAGCTGGGTCACCGCGTTCGGCCGCTGGAGGTCGGCGGCGACCAGCATCGGGGTCTGGTGCTTGGTTTCCTTCAGCCACTTGGCGAGCTTTCCGGCCAGGGTGGTCTTACCGGCACCCTGCAGACCGGCGAGCATGATCACCGTCGGCGGCCGCTTCGCCATCCGCAGCTCGCGGGTCTCGCCGCCGAGGATGTTGACCAGTTCCTCGTTGACGATCTTGATGACCTGCTGCGCCGGGTTCAGCCCGCCCCGCACCTCCGCCCCGGCGGCACGTTCCTTGACCGCCGCGATGAACTCCCGCACGACGGGCAGCGCGACATCGGCCTCCAGCAACGCGACCCGGATCTCCCGGGCGGTCGCGTCGATGTCGGCGTCGGTCAGCTTGCCCTTGCCCCGCAGATTCTTGAACGCGGTGGAGAGCCGATCGGAAAGCGTGTCGAACACGAGAAACAGTCCGTTTCCTCGAAGCGATGAACTCCCCGAGTCTACCGGCCCCCCAACCTGTGGATAACTCCGGCAACGCAGGCCTCTTTCTCGCTACCGTGCTCCCATTCCCCACATCCCCCAAGGAGCCGCACGATGCCCCTCGACCTCCCCGCCTTCAACGACGCGTTCGGGCGCGCCCGCGATCGGGTGCGCGGCGGCGTACAAGCTGTGGACGTGGCAGCCGAGCAGGAGAAGCTGCGAGCGCTCGTACCTGCTGACGCGTCGGACCACGACCGCACCTGGACCACCCAGCTCATCGACGACCTCGCCGAGCCACCACCTCCGCCGCCTGTCCGAAGCGACCTGTACCGCGAGGCAGTGCGGATCCACATCGCTGTCTACCCACCGAAGGGGACCACCGAGGAAAAGATGGCGATGCTGGCAGAAGGGCGCCGCAGGATCTGGGAAATCGCCGATCGCGCCACCGCGGACGAGGAGGACGACATCCGCGCGATGACGGAGGATCTCAAGTCCATGGAGGACTGGCTCCGCGACCCACCGGTCCCGCTGACCGATACACCGTTCCCCAATGGCTGAGTCCGCTCAGCGCGTCCCCGAGGACTCGCCGACGTACCGCGAATTCAGCCGGCTGTACGACCTGGCGCGGCAACTCCGCCCCACCGGCGTCGACCGCTGGAACCGCGAGTTGTACGCAACAAGCGGACCCGGCGGCCTCGACCAGCGGACCGGTGCGATCGGGATCCACGAGCCGCTGCTTCGCGCCGGGCTGACCAGGAATCCGACTGACAACCCTCGACGGCAGGGGCGTGCACTGGCGACGGTTCTCAACCGGGTCACGCAGGCCGGGATGGAGGTGGACGCACCGGGCGAGGTCAACGCCGTCGGGACGACACAGTCCCAGGGGCTGCACGAGGGCGTGGCGGCGGTCCGGGCCGCCAACGACTTCGACGTCTTC
This sequence comes from Kribbella sp. VKM Ac-2569, assembly GCF_004216905.1. Classification (GTDB taxonomy): domain Bacteria; phylum Actinomycetota; class Actinomycetes; order Propionibacteriales; family Kribbellaceae; genus Kribbella. Next base: position 517,429 of record NZ_SGXJ01000005.1, on the reverse strand, counting down.
ACCAGATCGGCCGGATACCCACACCTGGCGTTCGACGGCACTCAGCAATCCGGCGCGTACGTCGCTGCGAACGATCTGATCCAGCAAGCCTCGGGCCCGAGCGTCGATCGTCTGAAGTTGATCAACCGCCTCAACAACGGGCCGGCAGTGATGCATTTCGACCAACTGGCGGAGGCCGTCGTACGGAACCGGCTGCAGGAAGTCGCTCCATCCGAGGGCGCGGACCGGCAGGCAGTTCGACGCGAACTGATCACGACGATGCTGCACCCGCAGTGGGACTCGTTGGCTCAGCGATCACCCGAAGCGGGACAGCATGTGGCCGGCGAGATCGGCAAGGCACTCAACGCGAAGGTGGACGAGATTCGGCAGAGGTTCCAGCACACGGTGCAGGAACCTGCGGCGGACGGCGTACGGCAGCAGGCTGTGGAGCCGACGCCCGTACGGGACAGCAAGCAGTCGGAGGTGCCGGCGGCGCGGTTCTTGAGTGGTGTTGCGCCGGCTGCCGGAGCGCTGGGACAGCGGCCCTCGCTGGGGGACGGATCGCGGGCGGCGGTTGAGCGTGGGACTGCGACGGTGCGGTCGCGCGGTCCTGGTGAATCCCCGCGCAGATGGGGCGACTGAGCTGGTTGACAGGGTGGGATGCAGGATCGAGGATCTAACCAATTCGATGATATTTACAGGTTAGGAGACTCGGGTGCGGGTTGTGGTGGACGGGCCTTCTAATTTGGGGTTGCGGGCGCCGAAGGCGGGGGTGGTGCCGGGGTGTTACAAGTTGGCGGGGGCGGTGCGGGATCGGGGGTTCTTGGGGCGGATCGGGGCGGAGGACGGTGGGTGTGTGACGCCGCCGCGGTACGACATGCACGACTGGAAACCCGGGGACGGCGTGTTCAACGCGGCAGCGATGGCGTCGTACACAGTGCAACTGGCGGATCGGGTTGCCGGGTTCGTCGGGCAGGGGAAGTTCGTGGTGTTGCTGGGCGGTGAGTGCAGCAACCTGCTCGGGCCGGCGTTGGCGTTGAAGCGGCTCGGGCGGTACGGCGTGGTGTACCTCGACGGGCACTCGGACTTCCGGACCGTCGACAACTCGCCGTACGTCGGGGCTGCGGGCGGTGAGGCGCTGGCGCTGGTCACCGGCCGGGGGCAGGCGGACCTGACCGATCTCGGAGGGCTGGGGCCGTACACGCGGGACAGCGACGCGGTGCTGCTCGGGATCCGGGCGGACGACGAGTACGTCGGCGATGTCGAGAAGGCCGGGATACCGGTCTGGCCGGCCTCGAAGATTGCGGACGACCCGAATGCGGCCGCCCAAGGAACGTTGGCGCACCTGGCCGAGCTGGACGGGTTCTGGGTGCATCTCGACGTGGACATCCTCGACGCGGCGATCATGCCGGCCGTCGACAGCCCCGACCCGGGCGGGGTCGACCGCGAGCAGCTGCGGGCGCTCCTCCAGCCACTGCTCGCGTCCCCGAAATGCGTCGGGGTCGACATCGGCATCTTCGACCCCGACCTCGACCCCGACGGCACTTACGCCACCGAACTCACCGACACACTGGTCGCAGCACTCAGCTGATCTCTTCCGATCCCCACACGAGGCCCTGGCCGTGTGGCTCGGCGTGCCCGAGGACTTGGCGCTTTCCGCCCGGCCAGGTCTGCAGGTCGACGCGGTACTCCCAGCCGGTCGCGCCGGGACCATGGGCGATCACCTGGTGCGGCTCGAGCCGCAGACGGGCCAGTGGTGCGGACGCGGTGGCCGTTGCACCGAGCTCCTCCAGGCGCGCCTCGATCGCGGCTCGGTCCGGGCGGCGCAGGTACTGCCACATGATCGAGTGCCACACGACAGTCACATGCCCCGACGACAGCTCCAGCCCGCGCAAGAACGAGACCGCGTCCTCCCGTCGTACGTCGGCCGGCACATCCCGCGCGACCTTCAGCGCACCACGGAGCCGCTCCAGGCGATCAGCCATGTCCGGCCACACGTACGACGTCAGCGTGAGCGCACCGTCCGTCGTCAGCGGGTTCACCGGGGCGATGTCGCACCCCACCCGCTCAGCGATCCGCAACTCCACTGACGGCACCTGTCCGGACCAAGCCGAGTCAAACACCACCGGACTGTCAGCAGGCCCGTACGACGCCTCGTCCGTCACGTACCGGTACTGATCGGCCCGCAGGTTCAGACCACCGCTGGCACCGATCTCGAACAGCCGCACCGGCAGCGGCACCGCCTCGACCAGCTGCAGCAGGCCGCCGTACAGCGCAGCCGACCGCCCTACCTCGTTCGTCTGCGGCGGCTGTGTCAGTAGCGACCGCACCTCGCCCAGCCGCGACTGCAGTACCTGCTCGAACGCCTCCCAGCCGAGCACCGGGTCCCACGTCCCGCCAACGCTCGGGTAGAACGCTGCCAGCTCAGGCGCCGTACCGGACAGCACCATGCCATGCACAGCTGCCAGCAAGCGCAGACCGATCGCCTCACCGAACGAACGGCCCTCATACCCGGCCAGTACTTCGACCGACACCCCGCCGACCTCGTAGTCGTCCACGAGCAGCCGGAGCAGCTCGGCATACATTGGGGACCCCAGGTCCTCGCAGGCGGTCGCTTGTCGCTGGAGAGCCTCTACAACATCCACGTGCCGAGACTAGAAGGTCAGTCGATCCAGCACTGACTTTGCGGTCGTCCGCGCGTCCTCGGATTCGAGCGGCGCACCGTGGCTGTCGGTGAGGTAGAAGACGTCCACACACTCTGCACCGAGGGTGCTGACGTGTGCGGAGCGGATGTCCGCACCAGTCGAGGCGATCGCCGCCGTGACGTCGTACAGCAGGCCCGGACGGTCGTGGGCACGCACCTGCAGCACCGTGGCTGTCTCCGACGCTTCCGGCAACAGGTCCACGCGACTCGCGACACGAGCGCGCGACGAGTCCCGTGCGGCCAACCGCCGTACGACGTCGGTCGAGTCACGCAGCGCCACCGCGAGCCGGTCACGTAGCCGCACCGGATCGGGAGGCGATCCAGCGACGGTCCACTGCGAAATGCCCAGCCCGTCAACAGACGTTATGACCGCGGACCGGACCGCCAGCCGCTCCACCGCGAGTACGGCGGCAACGGTCGACAGCGTCCCCACTTGATCGGGTACGGCGACGTTCACTCGCAGGTCGCCGTGATGGTCGGACACTGTGACGCCGAGCCGCCCCACACCAACCACCTGATGCAGCACGGGCACCGCAACGGGCGGTGCCTCGGTCCACATGCCCTCGCCACCACCAGCCAGCTCACCGCGCACGCGCCGGCAGAGCTCACCGACCAGGCGCATCCGCCACGGCGACGACGCAGCCGGACCGGCTGCCCGCGCATCGGCGTACGTGAGGGCCTCCAGTAGGTCCAGCGTCTCGGTGCTGCGCACGATGCCGACGACCATGTCCACGGTCATCGGGTCTTCCAGGTCTCGCCGGGTGGCGACCTGCGCGAGCATGAGGTGCTGTCGGACCAGCAGCGTGATCGTGTCGGCGTCGGCCTCGCTGAAGCCGATGCGACGGGCCACCCGAGCCGCGATGCCGGCACCGGTGACGCTGTGGTCGCCGTCGAGCGACTTGCCCAGGTCATGCACCAGAGCAGCCACCAGCAACAAGTCAGGTCGCCGTACGTCGCGCACCATCGCGGACGCCTCGACACAGGTCTCCAGCAAATGCCGGTCGACGGTGAACCGGTGGATCGCCGACTGCGGCGGCCGGAACCGTACGGCGTCCCACTCGGGCAGGATCCGGGAGATGTACCCGGCCTGATCCAGCGCTTCCCACACTTCAAGCAATCCGCTGCCCGCACCGAGCAGGGCGCACAGCAACCGCCGCGCCTCCCCCGGCCACGGCTCGGGCAGGTCCGCAGCCGACGCTGCCAGCCGCGCACAGACAGCAGGCGACAGCACGAGCTCACGGTCCGCAGCAACTGCAGCAGCACGCAGTCCGAGGACAGGGTCCCGCTCCGGACGCGCGTCCGGCATCAGCACGACTTCGCCCTCGTGCTGGCCCACACCCTCGTCCAGTGCGAGCAGCAACGGCCCACCGCTCCGCTGACGACGCCGGGACCGCGGCGGCTTGGTCATCAAGCTCTCGACGCGCCGCCAGGACACGTCACACACGTGCGCGAGCGTCCGACCCGTCGCGTACACGTGCCGCAGCAGCTCGTCCCGCCCCGACATCCCGAGCCCAGCCGCCACTTCCCCGGCCAGGTCGGCGACAAGCCTGTCGGTCGCGCGACCAGCCACCTCGTGCAGTGCGTCGCGGACTTCGAGCAGGTCCCGCCGTGCGCGCTCCAGCACAGGATGCGGTACGTCGACCAACCACGACGCCACCAACGCCCGCAGTACGACGGCATCGCGCAGACCGCCGTACGCCTCCTTCAGGTCGGGCTCCGCGAGGTGTGCGAGCTCTCCGACCGTGGACGCCCGGTCGCGGCACGCCTCGGCCAGCCCGGGCAGCCGGGACTTCGCAGTACGTCGCCAGTCCGCCATCAGCACCGAACGCAGCTGCAGCGTCAGATGCGTGTCCCCCGCGACATGTCGTGCGTCGAGCAGTCCCAGGGCCACGCGGTCGTCGTCTGCTGCGGCCTGCCGCGCTTCGGCCAGGGTGCGGACGCTGTGGTCCAGCTTGGTCCTCGAGTCCCACAGCGGGTACCAGATCTGGGCAGCCAGCTCGTCGAGCCGCGGGTACCCCTCGGCGTGCACGAGCATCACGTCGAGGTCGCTGTACGGCGACAGCTCCTCACGCCCGTAGCCGCCCACCGCAACCAGGGCGACGCCCTCGGTAGGTACACCGAGGGCGTCACAAGCCTTTGCGAGCAGCAACTGCAGCAGCGCGTCGGCCTCTTCGGCACGACCGCGCCGCTGCTCTGCTCGATCCAGCATCTAGAGTGCGTCTCCGTCCAGCTCGCCGGTGCGGACCCGGACGATCGACTCCACCGGGGTGACCCAGACCTTGCCGTCGCCGATCTTGCCGGTCTGCGCGGCCTTCACGATCACATCGACCACGTCGGCGCCGTCACCGTCCTCGACGACGACCTCGAGCCGCACCTTCGGCACCAGGTCCACTTCGTACTCCGCGCCACGATAGACCTCGGTGTGGCCCTTCTGGCGGCCGTAGCCGCTTGCCTCGGTGACCGTCATGCCGGTGACGCCGAACGTCTCCAGCGCGGCCCGGACGTCCTCCAGCTTGTGCGGCTTGACCACCGCGGTGATCAGCTTCATGCCTTGACACCTTCCTTCTCCGAGACCTCAGTGGTTCCATTCTCGGTCTCGGCAGGCGCCGGGCGCCCCAGCGCGCCGCGCAGACCGCCGGCGCTGAGATAGTCGTACGCCGTCTCCGCGTGCTCGGTCTGGTCGACACCGGTGACCTCGTCGTCCTCCTTGAGCCGGAAGCCGATCGTCTTGTCGATCACCTTGCCGAGGATGAACGCGACCGCGAAGGAGTAGACACCGACCGCCAGGTTGGCCACCGCCTGCTTGCCGAGCTGGGACGCTCCACCGCCGTAGAAGAGGCCGTCGACCGCGGACGGCGCCGCCGCCGAGCCGAGCAGACCGATCGCCAGCGAGCCGAACAGACCGCCGACCAGGTGGACACCGACCACGTCGAGCGAGTCGTCGAAGCCGAGCTTGTACTTCAGCGACACCGCGAAGGCGCAGATGGCACCGGCGAACAGGCCGAGGATGATCGCGCCGACCGGGGTGACAGCACCACAGGACGGGGTGATCGCGACCAGACCGGCGACCGCACCGGACGCCAGACCCAGCGTGGTGGCCTTACCGTGCGTCAGCCGCTCGACGATCAGCCATCCGATCACCGCGGCAGCGGTGGCGACCTGGGTGTTGACGAAGGTGACAGCAGCAGTCGTACCGGCGCTCAGCGCGGAGCCGGCGTTGAACCCGAACCAGCCGAACCACAGCAGGCCGGCGCCGAGCAGCACCAGCGGCAGGCTGTGCGGCCGCATCGGGTCCTTCTTCCAGCCGATCCGCTTGCCGAGCACGATCGCCAGCGCGAGCGCGGCAGCACCGGCGTTCACGTGCACCGCCGTACCGCCGGCGAAGTCGATAGCCTTCAGCTTGTCGCCGATCCAGCCGCCGTTGCCGTCGTCCAGGAACCAGACGGAGTGCGCGACCGGGAAGTACACGAGCAGCGTCCAGCCGACCACGAACGCGATCCAGCCGCGGAACGTGGCCCGGTCGGCGATCGCGCCCGAGATCAGCGCGGGGGTGATGATCGCGAACATCAGCTGGAAGGCGACGAAAGCGAGTGTGGGCGTCGTCCCGCTCACCGCCTCGGGTGCGAGCAGGCCCTTCAGCCCGACTTCGGAGAAGTCTCCGATCACGTGCCCGGTGTCACCGGCGAATGTCAGCGAGTAGCCGACCACCACCCAGAGGATGGTGACGACGGCGATGGTGACGAAACTCATCATCATCATGTTCAGCACGCTCTTCACGCGCACCATGCCGCCGTAGAAAAAAGCCAGGCCCGGGGTCATCAGCATCACCAGGGCGGCACTTGCCAGAACCCAGGCGGTATCGCCGGCGTTGATCTCCATCAACGTCATCCCTTCCATCGAACTGGGGGTGGCCGGCGTCCTCAGTCGGGGAGGTCTCCACAACGCCGGGGAGCCCGCCGCTGGCCACAACGCACACGGTGTCGGCGCGCCGTTTCAGCCGATCGGTCCGTTTGTTTCAGGCATGTGACAAAGCGGGCTCCCAGGTGACATCGAGGTGACATGGCTCACCGAAGGCCAACATGTGGCACTCTGGCCTGGACCACACGGGCAGCAGCCGCGCCACTGCACCCGTCTGAGCTGGGGAACGACGAAATGGAGCCGAACCACGGGGTGAGGCCGCGCCGCGGCAGACCACGGGACCCGGAAGCGGAGCCGAGGATCCGCCGGTACGCCGTGCAACTACTGCTGGAGCGGGGATTCGAAGGAATGACGGTGGACGACGTCGCCGAGGCCGCGGGGGTCGGCAAAGCGACGATCTATCGGCGGTGGGCCAGCAAGGAGCAGCTCGCCAACGACGCCATGGCCGATTTGTTCGACCTGGAGATCCCGGACGCTGACACCGGTTCGATCGCGGGTGACCTGCGCCAGGTCTACCGCGTCGCGCTGGCGTTCGCGAACAGCGAGTACGGCCGGGCGATGATTCGCCTGGCGGTCTCGGAGGCGAACCGCGACGAGCGGTCCGCCGCGATCTACCGAGGTGTACTGGAACGCCGGATCGAGCTCACCCGGCAAGCACTTGAGCGCGCACGGGAGCGTGGCGAACCGATCAAGAGCACCGCGGACCCGGTGCTGATGGTCGAGTGGATGGCCGGGGTGTTCGTGATCCGAGCCCTGACCGGACAACCGATGCCGCCGCCCGACGATGCCGATCGCCTGGCCGACATCACACTGCGCGCAGTACTCGAGTTGCCTGTCTCAGAGCCGTAGTCCGGGGCCCAGAGCCACCTGGTCCACGCGCATCTCGGTGACGCGTCGGACCCGTCCGCTTTCAAGGTTCCAGGCCAAGACCCAGCCGTGGACCCGGAACAGCACGTTGCTGTCGTCGTACCAGCCGAGTACGGCGCAGCAGCCTGCCACACGCACGAACGGACGATCCCCCGCCCCCTCGTAGGTCGGGGGATTGTCTTGTGGTTCTCCGAGCACCAGCAGCCGGCTGGGCAGCGTCCGCAGCGTGGAGATCGCGGCCAGCACCTGAGGCTGTGACACCCTCGTCGGGACCTCCGGGAGCTTCTCCGCGATGAAGAGGCGCGCCGCGGCGGAGTTCGACGACATCGTCTGCCCCTGCCAGGACCGGACGGGCAGGGTGAGAGGACCGTCCTCCATCCACCGGCCGTTGAACAGGTACCGCATGACGGCGCCGGTCTGGATCCGGTACGGCGACGTGATCTCTTCCGGGTCGTCCGTCGCGGAGACCGGGATCACTGCCTGCTCTCCGTCACCACCTTCTCCGACGACCACCTGGTAGGCGGCGCCCGGCCCGCTGATCAGCACGCGCTGCTCGTCCTGCACCCAGGACACGCTGCGGAACTCACCGGCGGGCAGGGGAATGCGCGAGATCTCGGCCGTCGTCGCATTCACCGTGATCAGCTCACCCGGCTGGGGGAACGCGACGACCCGACCGTACGGAGAGATCGCTCCCGGGCTGAGAGGCGACTCGCCGCCGACCGTGACGAGGCCGACGTCGGCCTTGGCCCAGGACCCGTCCGCGCCGAGCAGCACCGGTGCATAGCGATCGCCCTGCTTCACCAGAACGACGGCAGCGACGGTCTCGAGCGTGTGTTTCGCCAGTGGACGGACCTTGTCCGGCAACTCCAGGCGATCGCCGAGCGGAGTATCGAGCCGGTCGAGGAAGCGTTCGCTGCCCGGCGGCGGCGCGACCCAGTAGTCGATCCCGCTGATCTTGCCGGACGCTTCGATGTACCCGGGCGGAGTCGTCGGGGGTGTGATGTCGGCGTTGCCCGACGTACCGACCTCGATCAGGATCGACGCGACGATCGCCAGCACGATGAAGGCGATCACGCTGATCACGACGGTACGGCGCCGACGCCGGCTGACTCTCACGCCGGCTGCCCACGCTGCGTCGGCCAGCTCAGGCTCAGGTAGCTGGTCGGCCGCCTGGAGCAGCAGAGGCTGCACGTCCTCCCGCCTCATCGGGCATCACGCCAGTCCCCCGCGCCCATCGCCGTACGGAAGCGGCCGAAGGCGCTCATGCCGTGGGCGTGTACGGCGGTGTGCGAGAGACCGAGCAGCTCGGACACCTCGAACTCGGTCAGCTCCTCCAGGTGCAGCAGCACAAACACCGTGCGTTGTGCGGGCGTCAGCTCGGCCAGTGCGAGCTTCACCGGGTCTTCCTCGTCCGGAAACGGTTTCGCCCGGTTCCACGGACGCAGGGCCGGCTGGTAGAGCATGCGCTGGACGAAGGCGTCCGGGTCGTCGACCCTGGTCCAGCGCACGGACAGCTGAGTGAAGGCGCGCAGCAGTAGCTCTTCGGCTCGGTGCAGGTCGCCGTACACGAGGTACGCCGAACGGAGCCATCTGCCCTGCCGCGCATCGACGAACGAGGCGAAGTCCGGGTCGACCGTGTCTTGCATCCACCCTCCCGGCCCCTATTCAACTCCTCAACTACTGCGCGCTGCTACTGCCAGACGCGTCTCTTCGGTGATCAGGTCGAAGTTGATACCTCCAGCAGCCGCCAATCCGGCCGCTGCGGACGGCATGACCTGCGCCATCGGGTTGCTGACGTTGCCGGCCGCGAAAACACCAGGGACTTCCGTGGCACCCATGGCGTCGACCTGGACCGCAGTACCGACCTCTACTCCGTTCGACTCCACCAGAGTGGTCTCCAGGCCCAGGTCGGCCAGGAAGCCGGCGCGTGCCCGCATGGTCGTCTGAATCGCCAGCGCCTGCCGCGGAACGACCGTGCCGCCCTCCAGCCGTACACCGGTGATCCGGTCGTCCGTGATCTCGACCTGCTCGACCTTCCCTTGTACTACGGCGATTCCGCGAGCAGCCAGCGCCTCCCACTGCTCCTCGGTCGGCTCCGGCGCGGTGTGCAGGAACAGCGTCACGTCATCACTCAACTGCCGGAAGAGCTGCACCTGGTGCATTGCCATGGAACTGGTCGCCAGTACGCCGATGGCCTGGTCCTGTACCTCCCACCCGTGGCAGTACGGGCAATGCACCACGTCCTTTCCCCACCGCTCCACCAGCCCAGGTACGTCGGGCAGCACGTCAGTCAGCCCTGTCGTCACCAGCAGTCGCCTGCTCCGGTACGTCGTACCGTCGGCCAACTCGACCGTGAACCCATCGTCGTCGCGCCGGGCCGTGGTCACCGTGCCGTCGACGAACTCACCGCCGTACCCCTGCACCTCCTGGCGGCCGATCGCGTAGATCTCCCCGGGCGGTACGCCGTCACGCGTCAGGAAGTTGTGCACGCCGTCGGCGGGCGCGTTGCGCGGCGTACCGTCGTCGATCACGAGCACGGACCGGCGGAACCGGACCAGTGCCAGCGCCCCGCTCAGCCCGGCCGCGCCGCCGCCGATCACGATCACGTCGTACTTCGTCATCTCTGGACTCCTCTCTTCTAGCGTCTGAACCGAGGATGCGTCGTGATTTTCATTTTCGACAAGTATTGTTGCCGGTATGGCAAACGACGAGGACGTTCTCGAGTCGGTCGGACCGCGGCTGCGGGCGCTCCGAAGCGAGCGTGGCACGACGCTCGCCCAGCTGTCCGAGACGACCGGTATCTCGGTCAGCACACTGTCCCGGCTGGAGTCCGGGCAGCGCCGCCCGACGCTGGAACTGCTGCTGCCGCTGGCCCGGGCGCACCAGGTGCAGCTGGACGAACTGGTCGACGCACCGCCGACCGGAGACCCGCGGATCTACCAGAAACCGATCAAGCGTCACGGCACCATTCACGTTCCCCTGAGTCGGCGGCCGGGCGGGCTGCAGGCGTTCAAGCAGATCCTGCCGGCGGGTTATCCGGGCAATGACGTGGTGCAGAAGACCCACGAGGGCTACGACTGGTTCTACGTGCTTTCGGGCCGCATCCGGCTGAAGCTCGGTGACCAGGACTTCATCGTCAAGGAGGGTGAGGCGGTCGAGTTCGACTGCCGGGTGCCGCACTGGTTCTCCAACCCGGGACCTGGACCGACCGAGGTGCTATGTCTTTACGGCCCGCAGGGGGAGCGGATGCACGTCAGAGCTCGCACTACATGAGGAGAGACCTAGTGAGCGTCGCGTTGTTCACGCTGGGCGGGACCATCTCGATGGCCGGCACCCGTCGCCTTACCGGTGACGACCTCACCGCCGCGATGCCCGGGCTCCCCGAGCTTGGCCATGCGGTCGAGATCCAGGACATCGAGAAGGTTCCCAGCGCCAACCTCACGGCCGCCAAGCTGCTCGAGGTCGTCGACGCCGCCTCCAAGGCCGTCGCCGCTGGAGCCGCGGGAGTCGTCGTCACCCAGGGAACCGACACCCTGGAAGAGAGCGCGTTCCTCGCCGACCTGGTCTGGCCGCACCCGCAGCCGCTCGTGTTCACGGGTGCGATGCGCAACCCGACCCTGGCCGGTCCCGACGGCCCTGCGAACCTGCTGGCCGCGCTGCGCGTCGCCTGCTCCCCCGCAGCACGTGACCTGGGCGCACTGGTCGTCTTCAAGGAAGAGATCCACGCGGCGCGCTGGGTGCGCAAGACGCACAGCACGAGTACGGCGACGTTCGTGTCACCGAACACCGGTCCGATCGGCCACGTCGTCGAAGACCAGGTCCGCGTACTCACACGCCCGCTGCGGCTGGACGGCGTACAGGGCAATGCTGAACCTGCCGAGCTCGACACCATCCACGTCGCGCTCTACACCGTCACGCTGGACGACGACGGTCTGCTGCTGCAGGGCCTGGCCGACACACACCAGGGGCTCGTCGTCGCCGGGTACGGCGTCGGACACGTGCCGGCGACGCTCGCACCGGTTCTCGGCGAGCTGGCGACCCGGATGCCGGTCGTCCTCACGTCACGGACCGGCGCCGGCTCGATCGTCCGCAACACGTACGACTCCCCCGGCTCGGAGACCGACCTGTTGCAGCGCGGCCTGATCGACGGCGGGTTCCTCGATCCGTACAAGGCGCGCATCCTGCTCCGGTTGCTCCTGGCAACGGACGACGACCTCGCCGCGGCGTTCGCGCAGTACAGCTAGCTCAGGGACGCGGCCTTGGTCATCAGGTAGTCGCGTTCCGGCAAGCTCGTCGTACCGCGGGCCGCCGCCCGAAAGTGCTCGGCGGCGGTCTCGCGGTCGCCGCGCATCTCGTAGAGGTGACCGCGGGTGGCGTCGAGGCGGTAGTGGCCGGCCAGCTCGTCGTCCAGCGGTGCGAGGAGCTTCAGGCCGGCGTCCGGTCCGTCCACCATGGCGGCGGCGATCGCGCGGTTGAGCTTCACCATCGGGTTTCCGGACAGGTCCTCGAGGAGGCCGTACAGCCCAAGGATCTGCGGCCAGTCGGTGTCCTCGGCGCGGTCCACCTCGTCGTGCAGTGCGGCGATCGCTGCCTGGATCTGGTACTCGCCCAGCGGAGGCGTGTTGAACGCGTCGACCGCGAGTGCCACGCCTTCTGTGATGGCGTCGTGGTCCCACTGCGACCTGTCCTGCTCAGCCAGCGGGATGATCTCCCCGCCCTTACCGGTCCGCGCTGCGCGACGAGCGTCGGTCAGCAGCATCAGAGCGAGCAGTCCGGTGACCTGTCCGTCGTCCGGCAGCTGAGTCCGTACAGCGCGAGTCAGGCGGATCGCCTCACTGGAGAGGTCGCTGCGGTGCAGCTCCGGGCCACTGGTGCTGGTGTAGCCCTCGTTGAACATCAGGTACAGCACATGCAGCACGTTGCGCAGCCGATCCGGGTCGGCGTCCAGTTCGAAGCTGGAGCCCTTGAGCTTCGACTTCGCCCTGCTGATGCGCTGCGCCATCGTCGCCTCAGGCACGAGGTACGCCGTGGCGATCTCGGCCGTGGTGAGACCGCCGACCGCCCGCAAGGTCAGTGCGATCGCCGACGCCGGTGTGAGCGTCGGGTGGCAGCACAGGAACAACAACCGCAGTGTGTCGTCGTGCTCCTCGACCTCGCCGGCCGGCACCTCCCGCAGCGCCGCCCGCTCCTCGCGACGCCGACGGGCCTGCTGCTGGCGAACCTCGTCGATCAGCCGCCGTGAGGCCGTCTGGATCAGCCAGCTCTTCGGATTGTCCGGCCGGCCGTCCCGCGGCCAGGTGGTCGCTGCTGCGAGCAGTGCCTCCTGGACCGCGTCCTCGGCCGCGGCGAAATCACCGGACCAACGCACGACGGCGCCGAGGACCCGCGGCGTCAACTCCCGCAGCAGGTCCTCGAGCTCGCCGTCCGGTTCAGAAGTCGTGGAGATCGGCATCCGACTCCATCACGCGGCGGACCTCGATCGGTTGCTCGAGCGGTACGCCGCCGGGTCCGGGTGCGGCGGACTGCCACGCCGCGATCTCGTAGGCCCGCTCCTCCGACTCCACGTCGATCATCGTGTAGCCGGCCAGGACCTCCTTCGACTCGGCGTACGGACCGTCCGTCAGCACCGGCGCGCTCACACTGGCCGCCCGCACCACCTTGGCGTGCGCCGGCCAGGTCAGCCCCTGCACCTCGACCAGCTCGCCGCTCTTCCGCAGTCGCTCGATGCCCTCGCCGAGGTGGTCCATGTGGGCCTTCATGTCGGCCTGGTCCCACTCCAGCATCGGGGTGTCGCTGTTTCCGCCGTCCATGTTCATCAGCAGCATGAACTTGGTCATGTCCTTCTCCTCTTCGTAGAGCCTTTACCCGGAGACGGAGCCGGTCGCGGGTTCTCTACATCAGTCCAGCAGGGCGTCGACGAATTCTTCGGGGTCGAACGGGGCCAGGTCGTCCGGACCCTCACCGAGGCCGACGAGTTTGACCGGTACGCCGAGTTCGCGCTGCACCGCGATCACGATGCCGCCCTTCGCCGTACCGTCCAGCTTGGTCAGGACCAGGCCGGTGACGTCGATGACCTCTGCGAACACCCGGGCCTGGGTGAGGCCGTTCTGGCCGGTGGTGGCGTCGATGACGAGCAGGACCTCGTCCACCTCGGCGGACTTCTCGATGACCCGCTTCACCTTGCCGAGCTCGTCCATCAGGCCGGTCTTGGTGTGCAGGCGGCCGGCGGTGTCGACCAGGACGACGTCCGCCTCCTCCTCGATGCCCTGCTTGACCGAGTCGAACGCGATGCTGGCCGGGTCGCCGCCCTCGGGTCCCCGGACGGTGCGGGCACCGACCCGCTCCCCCCAGGTCTGCAGCTGATCGGCGGCGGCCGCACGGAAGGTGTCGGCGGCGCCGAGGACGACGTGCTTGTCCTCGGCGATCAGCACCCGGGCCAGCCGGCCGACGGTCGTGGTCTTGCCGGTGCCGTTCACGCCGACCATCAGGATGACGGAAGGCTGCCCGTTTTTGCGGCTCACCTTCAGCGAGCGGTCCAGCGACGGGTCGACCAGCGCCACCAACTCCTCGCGGAGGATCTCCCGGGCCTGTGCGGCGCCGACGCCCTCGACGCGCATGCGGGTGCGCAGCTTCTCGACCAGCTCCTGCGTGGGCGCCACACCGACGTCAGCGGTGATCAGCGTGGTTTCGATGTCCTCCCACGCCTCCTCGTCGAGCTTGTCGCGGGAGAGCAGCGCGAGCAGCCCCTTGCCGAGGGAGCCCTGCGAACGTGCCAGACGGGCGCGGAGCCGGACCAGCCGGCCCTGCGCGGACTCGGGCTTCTCGACCGTCTCGGTCGCTGCGGGCTCCGGTAGCTCCGTGTCCTCCAGCGTGCGGGTCGGCGTGTCCCGCGGTTCCTCCGCGTCGTCACCGACCTTCGGCTCGGCGACCTCCGCGGATTCCACGGCGGGCTTCGAAGCCTTCGGCGGGAGTTCGGCGCGACGCCGCCGCGTGACGACCAGGCCGGTGGTTCCGACGACCAGAACGACCGCGATGACCACGACGATCGTGATGAGAGCCTGGTCGGTGAGCAGTGAAACGAGCAGTGGGGTCAACACGGTTCCCCATCTTGACAGACGCCCGGCCCGCCGCCCGCATTTGTCACGTCAGGCAAACCAGTTGTCGCGGTACGTGAGGAGGCACCAACTCCGGGCGATGAGTCAGCAGAACCACGGTCCGGTCGCCCGCCGCAGCGAACAGGTCGGCCAGCAGCGCCCGTCCGGTTTCCTCGTCCAGGTGCTCGGTCGGCTCGTCGAGCACCAGTACGTCGCGATCGGCCAGCAGCAGCCGCGCGAACGCGAGCCGCTGGCGCTCACCACCCGACAGCCGCGCACCGTGCTCCCCGACCATGGTGTCGAGGCCTTCCGGCAACTTCTCGACGAGCAGCCCGAGCCGCGCCCGGTAGAGCGCCTTCCACACCTGCAGGTCGCTGACACCCGGCTTCGCGAGCAGCAGGTTCTCCCGGATGCTCGTGTCGAACACGTGGCTCTCCTGGGTCAGCAACCCGACGACGGACCGCACCTGGTCGCCTTCGAGCCTGGCGAGATCCACACCGTCCAGCAGCACCTCTCCCCCGCGCGGATCGAGGAACCGGAGCAGGACCGAGGCCAGCGTGCTCTTACCCGAGCCGCTCGGGCCGGTGATCACCACACGGCTCCCTGCCGGCATGTCCAGGCTGAGTCCATCCAGCACGTCGGGGCCGTCGTACCCGGCTCGCAGCAGGTTCACCTGCAGGTCGCGTCCGGTTGGGAGGGGCAGCGGCTTGGTCGGCTCGGTGACCGGCGCGGGGGTGTCTACGAGTTCCTGCACTCTGTCGAGGGACGCCCGTACCCGGATCGCCAGCTGGGCGGCAGCCGGGATTCCGCCGAGTACGTCGGCCAGGGCGAGCGGGGTCAGGACAAGTACGGCGAAGACCGCGCCGGTGATGTTCGCCGTGCTGCCGAGGACCAGGGCAGCCACGCTGGCGCCGCCGACGCACAGGACGAGCAGGGCGCTGCCTAAGCCGGCGCTCCAGGCGGACCGGCGTTCGGCGGCGGCCAGGTGCGCGTCGCGGCGGCTGAAGTCGTCCAGCACCGAGTCGATCGCGTTGTAGGCGACCACATCCGCTGCTGTGAGCAGGGCCTCGGTGGTGGTGGCTGCGACGTCCCCACGGGCACCAGCGACGTTGCGCTCGGCTCGCTCAGCGGTCCGGGCAGTCAGCCACGGTACGACGGTGCTCGCGATCAGGACCGCCAGTGCGACGGCGGCACCGGCTGTTGGAAGCAGCACCGCGAGGAGACCCACCGTGGCGGCTGCTGTGACGGTTGCGACTGCAACGGGCAGGAGCACTCGCAGCCAGAGGTCGAGGACCGCATCGACGTCCAGCACGAGGCGGGCGAGCAGATCGCCCTTCCGCTGCGAACCGAGTGGCGCGAGCTTCTCCAGACGCCCAGTGATGCGCGCACGGGTCTCCCCCAGCACCCGGTACGCCGCATCGTGTCCGACGAGCCGTTCGACGTACCGGAAGACGCCGCGCCCGACACCGAAGGCGCGCACCGCGACGATCGGGACCATCAGCAACAGCACAGGTGGTTGTGCCGACGCCGCTGTGATCAGCCAGGCCGACGTGGCGAGCAGAGCGACAGCTGACCCGGCCGCCGAAACACCAAGCCCCAAAGCCAAGCCCAGCTGCCACCACGCCCGATCCGCCGGGCGCACGAGGTCGATCATTGGATTGGCCAGATTGAAGCGCGGTGTTCCAGGGTGGCGAGGCACCGCGACTGGCCCGCTTCGCAGACTCGGGCAAGTTGTCGGCGGTAGCTGTTTGGATTTGTAGCATGTCCCGGTTCCGGATGTGCCCAACTGCCGAGCAGCAGGCTGCGTTGCTCGAGCACTGCAGACATGCGCGACATGTGTGGAACCTGGCGCTTGAGCAATGGTTGATGTGGACCCGCGACAAACCGCCAACGCCGGGGTACGTCGAGCAGGCGCGCCAATTGACGGAGGCGCGAGCCGTGTTCGGATGGCTGCGGGCTGGGTCGCAAACCGTCCAGCAGCAGGCTTTGCGAGACTTCGACCAAGCGGTCAGGTACTTCTACGCAGGAACCCACCGGCGACCGACGTGGCGCAAAGCCGGACGGCACGAAGGGTTCCGAATCGTCGGAACCCAAGCGTCTCGGGTCGAGAACCTGAACCGCACGTGGGCGCGAGTGCTGGTGCCGAAGGTCGGCTGGATCCGGTTCCGCCTGTCCCGTGCCATATCGGATGCGAAGTCGTACCGCATCACCCGCGATGGGGCCGGCCGTTGGCACATCGCCTTCGCCGTCATCCCGGCACCGATTCCGGCGCCCGGGACGGGTGAAGTGGTCGGCGTGGACCGCGGTGTCACCGTCTCGGCGGCCTTGTCCACCGGTGAACTCCTGTCGTGCCCAGGGCTGTCGGAGACCGAGCAGGACCGCCTCAAGCACCTGCAGCGCCGCCTCGCGCGCTGCCGTCGTCGCTCCAATCGCCGCCAGCGGGTGATGGCCGCGATCGCCAGACTGCATGCTCGCGGCGCCGACCGCCGCAAGAACTGGGTCGAAAGGACCAGCACAGACCTCGCCCGACGGTACGACGTGATCCGCGTGGAGGATCTGCGCATCCCACAGATGATCAGACGTCCCAAGCCTAAGCCCGATCCCGAACGATCGGGCGCCCACCTGCCGAACCGGCGCCGCGCCAAAGCCGGGCTCAACCGGGGCATCCTGGCCAACGGTTGGGGTCACCTCGTCCGACGACTCGAGGACAAGGCCACAGGACGAGTCCAGAAGGTGAATCCTGCGTATACGTCGCAGACCTGCAGCGTCTGCGGGCATAGGGCGTCGGAGAACCGCGAGAGCCAAGCGGTTTTCCGATGCGTAGCCTGCGGACACCAGGCGAACGCGGACGTGAACGCGGCAGTCAACATCGCGGCCGGACGGGCCGTCAGCGCACGCCAAGAGACGCCACCACGAGTCTCGCCGAAGCGTGAACCTCAACTCGCTACCTCCGCGTAGTCGTTGGAATCCCCGCCATTGACAGCAGGGAGGACGTCAAGCGTTCACCAACTCTCTTGGTGCCGCTGGTTCTACGGTGATTGTCCGGTCGGCGGCTGCGATCAGAGTGGGACGGTGGGCGACCATCAGGACGGTGCGGCCGGTCGAGCGGAGGGCGGTGATGACTCTGGCTTCGGTCTCGGGGTCGAGGCCGGCTGTTGGTTCGTCGAGCAGCAGCACCGGGGCGTCGGTGAGGAGCGCGCGAGCGAGTGCGACCCGACGTTGCTGACCGCCTGAGAGTTGCTGTCCCTGCTCCCCCACCGCCTTGTCGAGCGGCAGGTCGGCAGCACCCGCGGCGAGGAGTGCCAAGCGGACCTCGTCGTCCGATGCATCCGGCCGGCCCAACCGCACGTTGTCGGCCACAGTTCCCAGCCGCAGGCCGGGACGCTGCGGCACCCACGCGAACTGCCGCCGCCACTCCGCCGGATCGAACTCGTCCGCGGCACTGCCAGCGGCGACGACCACCCCACGCTCCGGCGCGACGAATCCGAGCAGCACAGCCAGCGCCGTCGACTTCCCAGCGCCACTCGGTCCGGTCAGCGCCACCACCTCACCCGGCCGCAACTCCAGATCGAACCCCTCCAGCGCAGGCACGTCCCGCCCCGGGTAGGTCACTGTCACGTCGTACAGGTACAGCGGATTCACCCGAAGATCGGGTACGTCGGTGCGCTCGCCACGTACAGGCAGCGGCGTCTCCAGCACGCGGAACACCTCTTCGCTGGCCGCGACCCCGTCCGCGCTCGCGTGGAACTGCATGCCCACCTGTCGCAACGGCAGGTACGCCTCCGGCGCCAGGATCAGCACCATCAACGCGGTCTCGAGCCCGAGCTTCCCGTCAACCAGCCGAAGACCGACGCCCACAGCAACCAGTGCGACCGACAGGCTCGCCAACAGCTCCAACGCGAACGACGACAGGAACGCCAGCCGCAGGCTCCCCATCGACGCAGCCCGGTGCTGGTCGGTAACCCGTCGTACGGCGGACTCCTGCGACTTCGCGCGGCCGAACAGCTTCAGTGTGGTCAGTCCGCTGACCACATCCGCGAAGTGATGCGCCAGCACGGCCAAGGCGTGCTGACGCTGCCGGCTGCGCGCCTGCGTCACCCAGCCGATCAGTGCCATGAAGATCGGGATCAGCGGCAGGGTGATCAGCACTGTGCCAGCAGCGATCAGGTCACCGGTTGCCATCCAGCCGATCACGCCGGCCGGCACAGTGGCGGCCAGGATGAGCTGTGGCAGGTAGCGGGCGAAGTACGGGTCCAGATCGTCCAGGCCCTTGGTCAGCAGGGTTGTCAGCGCACTGCTGCGTTCACCGCTCAGCCAGACCGGTCCGAGCTTCAGTGAGTGCTCCAGCACCTGCCGCCGCAGCGTGGACTTCACTGCGGCGGCTGCGCGTTGTGCGACCACCTCCTGCGCCCACACCAGCAATGCCCGCCCGGCAACGACTGCAGCCAGACCCCAGGCGACAGCAGTCACCCCGCTGCCCCGCAGTACGACGCCTGCAATGCCGTGTGCGAGCAGCACCGCCTGCACGATGATCAGCACACCGCTAAGAACGCCGATCAGGACAGACGCCAACAGGAAGACCCGGGCACCACGGGCGCGCTTCAGCAGCCGCGGGTCGAGCGGCTTCATGCGACCACGACCCGCTTACGGAAGACCCAGTACGTCCACCCCTGATAGACCAGTACCAGGGGGAAGAAGATCGCCGTGATGATCGTCATCGCCTTCATCGTGTACGCCGAGGACGCTGCCTCGACCGCGGTCAGCGTCGACCCGGGATCCAGCGTGGACGGCATCACGTCCGGGAACAGCGCGACGAACAACGACACCACGGCCAGTCCGATGGCAAGCGTCGTACCGACGAAGGCCCAGCCCTCGCGGCGCAGCAGGTTCGCGACCAGGCCGCCGGCGAACGCGACGATCGCGGCGATCGTCACGATGACGGACACGGTGTCCCCGCGCAACGCCTGCGCCCAGGCGAGGAAGGCGATCGTCAGCACCGCGGCGACGGCACCGGTGCGGGTGGCGAGCCGGTTGGCGCGAACGCGCAGCTCGTCGGTGGTGCGCAGCGCGAGGAAGATCGCGCCGTGGGTGACGAACACCGCGACGAAGGTCAGGCCGCCGAGCAGCGCGAACGGGTTGAGCAGCGTGCCGAAGCCGCCGACGTACTCGTGATCGGCATCCAGCGGCACACCGCGCACGATGTTGCCGAAGGCAACACCCCAGAGCAGGGCCGGCAGCACCGACCCGACGACGATCATCGCGTCCATCCGCGCGCGCCACGCCGGCTCGTCCCGTTTGCCGCGGTACTCGAGTGCGACGCCGCGCACGATCAGCCCCACCAGGATCGCGAACAACGGCAGGTAGAACCCGCTGAAGAGCGTCGCGTACCACTCCGGGAACGCCGCGAACGTGGCGGCACCGGCCATGATCAGCCAGACCTCGTTCCCGTCCCAGACCGGGCCGATCGTGCTGATCGCGGCCCGCCGTTCGGGCTCGTTCCGGCCCAGCACGCGGTACAGCATCCCGACTCCGAAGTCGAAGCCCTCGAGCACGAAGTACCCGGTCCACAGCGTCGCGATCGCGACGAACCATACAGTCGTCAGTTCCATCAGAGGCCCCTCAGTACGCGAACGACAGTGGTTTGTCGGGCTGATCCGGAGCCGTGTCCGGCGGCGCATCCGTCCCCGCCAGGCCGGCCCGGATCGTCCGCAGCAGCAGCTTGGTCTCGACCACCGCGAGTACGCCGTATAGCGCGGTGAACCCGACCAGGGACGTGATCACCTCGCCGCTCGTCGTACTGGGTGAGACGCCCGACGCCGTCGGCAACAGGCCGAACACCAGCCACGGCTGCCGACCGGTCTCGGTGAAGATCCAGCCGAATGTGTTCGCCACCAGGGGCAGCAACGGCAACGGGGCCGCCAGCCAGACCAGCCAGCGGGTAGGAGCTCGGCCGCGGCGCGTGGTCCACAGCAGCCAGAGCGCGATCGCGGCCGACGCCATCCCGACGCCGATCATCAACCGGAAGGTCCAGTAGGTCAGGGGGATGTTCGGTTTGTACGACCCCGGTCCGTACAGCTGTTCGTACGCGTCCTGCAGCGAGTTGATCCCCTTTACCTCACCGTCGAAGTGCCCGGTGGCGAGGAAGGAAAGCAGGTACGGCAGCTTGATCGAGAAGATCTCCTTCGAACCGTCCAGCGTGCCGACGGTGAACACCGAGAACGACGCCGGCTTCTCGGTCTCGTACAACGCCTCGGCCGCCGCCATCTTCATCGGCTGCACCTCGGTCATCACCTTGCCCTGCAGGTCACCGCTGATCGCGACACCGACACTGGCCACCAGGACGACGGACGCGCCGATCTTCAGCGCCGACCGGAACACATCCCGGTCCGTGCCCGGCCGACGGATCAGATGCCACAACGCCACACCCGCCACGAACCCGCCGCCGACCATGAACGCGGCGAAGATCGTGTGCGGAAAGGTCACCAGCACGACCTTGTTGGTCAGCACCGCCCACAGATCCGTCAGCTCCGCACGACCACGATCAGCGTTGTAGCGGAAGCCGACCGGGTTCTGCATCCACGAGTTGGCCGCGAGGATGAAGTACGCCGACAGTTGCGTGCCGAGCACCACCATCCAGATGCAGCCGAGGTGGACCAACCGAGGCAACCGCTCCCAGCCGAAGATCCACAGGCCGATGAACGTCGACTCGAGGAAGAACGCGAGCAGGCCCTCGAGCGCCAGCGGCGCGCCGAACACGTCGCCGACGAACCGCGAGTAGTCGCTCCAGTTCATCCCGAACTGGAACTCCTGCACCAGGCCGGTGACGACGCCCATCGCGATGTTGATCAGGAACAGCTTCCCGTAGAACTTGGTCAGCCGGAGGTACTTCTCCTTCCCGGTCCGGTACCAGGCGGTCTGCAGGCCGGCGGTGATCGCGACCAGCGAGATCGTCACCGGCACGAAGAAGAAGTGGTACACGGTGGTGATCGCGAACTGCCACCGCGCCAGATCCAGGGTGTCCATCGGAAGGCCTCCCCAGCCCATCTACGACGTGTCGTAGTAGATGCTAGCGCGGATCTACTACGACGTGTAGTTATACTGGTCACGTGGCGAGTGAGGAGAAGGGTCCACGTCCCCTGGGCGACCTGGAACGCCTGGTGATGGAGCAGCTCTGGGCGGCTCCGGCCGCGCTGACCGTGCGTGAGGTGCACGAGCGGCTGGCCGGCACCCGTGAGCTCGCCTACACCACCGTGATGACCGTTCTGGACCGGCTGGCGAAGAAGAAGCTGACCGAGCGCGAGCGCGACGGCAAGGCCTGGCGCTACCGGGCCGCCGCGCCACGTGAGGAGTTGGCCGCCGACCTCATGCGGGACGCACTCGACCGTGCCGGCGATCGGCGCGAGGCCCTGGTCCGTTTCGTGGGTCAGGTGTCCGATGAGGAAGCGGCACTGCTCCGCGAGGCCCTGTCCAAGCTGGACGACCAGGAGCAGACGGGGTGACCACCCCGGTCCTGCTGGCCGTTCTGGCGCTGGTACTCACCGGCCCGGCACCGGCGCTGCTGGCTCGTTCCGACTGGCCCTACCGGGTCCCCCGCGCCGCCGTCATCCTGTGGCAGGCAATCGCACTGGCCGCCGTACTGGCTGCACTTGGTGCTGGTATCGCGTTGTCCTACTCGATTGCTGGTCGCCCTGGTGAACCACGGTTCGATCCGTCGTCGGCACGGGACCTGGTGGCCGCAGCGATCCTCGCCATGGTCGCGCTGGTCGTAGTGCGACTGCTGTGGGCAATCGGGCGAGTAGCGGTCGGTACTCGGGCACGGCGCAAGCGGCATCGCGATCTGGTCGACGTACTGGCGACACCGGACGGGCTGATCCCAGGACTGCGGGTATTGGCGGAGGAGACGCCGCTGGCCTACTGTCTGCCGGCCCTGCGTGGCGCGCGAGTTGTCGTCTCCGTCGGCGCGTTGGAGCGGCTGGACGACAGTGAGCTGAAGGCTGTTCTCGCACACGAGCAGGCGCACCTGCGGGCGCGACACGACCTGGTGCTGGAAGAGTTCACCGCGCTGCACCACGCCTTCCCACGCTGGGTACGTAGCGATGTTGCGCTGGAGCAGGCACGCACACTGGTCGAATTGCTCGCCGACGACGACGCTCGCCGCCGCAACGGTCCACGCCCGCTGGCGCGCGCCCTGGTCGCCCTTGCCGGTTCACCTGCACCAGAGGCTGCCCTGGCAGCAGCCAAGTCCTCCACGGTCCTGAGAGTGCAACGCCTGGCCGGCCCGGCCCCCAACGAATCCACGCTCTCCGCTGTCACGTACGCCGCAGCGGCCGTACTCCTGATCCTGCCGACGATCACCATCGCCGCACCGATCGTGAAGGCGATCGTCGACGCAGTCAGCTAGCCGGCCGGTACCGCACCAGTACGCCGCCTGCACCCCAGGGACGCGCCTCGATCAGCTCCAGGCCCACCGGCGAACCACCGCCGGACGGGAAGGCGCTCTTGCCCACCCCCAGCAGCACCGGGCAGATCCGCAGCTGCACCTCGTCGACCAGCCCGGCCCGCAGCAACGACTGGAACAGCGTGATGCTGCCCCACAGGATGATGTCTTTGCCGGTCTGCTCCGCCTTCAGCGCCCGCACCGCGTCCAGGTCCCGGACCACCAGACCAGGCTCGTACGGACCCCACGGCGCGCTGTGCAGCGTCGTCGACACGACGACCAGACGCAGCGCGTTGAGCTTCTCGGCGATCGGCTCGCCGGCCGACGCCTCGGTCGGCCAGAACCCTGCGAACAACCGGTACGTCTCGGCGCCCAGCAGCATCGTGTCGACACTGTCGAGCAGCTCGAGGTTGTCGTCGTCCGGCTGCGAGCTGATCGCGTCGAAGAACTCCAGTCCCCCGTCCGGCCCCGCGGCGTACCCGTCGAGCGTCACGTACTCCTGGAAAATCAGCCGCCTCATCCAGCGAGGCTACCCGAAATGTTTCCCCTCACCCCTTGCTACAGCCAGGAGCACCAGCCCTGACAGAACCAGCAGAACCACCATGGTGACGACGAATGTCAGCACTTCTCTCCCCAGATCCCCACACCCAACACAGTGCTTGACGTTCTCAGCGCGCCAGAAGTTCCCCGAACGCCTTGGCGATCTCGTCGATCTGCCACTCCAGCGACGCCGGCGTCATCACCAGCTCGACCCACGACCACCCAGGTACGTCGGCCGGCTGCCACGGACCGCACAGAGACTCGTGCGTCCGCTCCATCCGCTCGACGGCAGCCTGCTCGATCGACTCGGCGGCACGCGGCGCGTAGACCCGGAACGAGTTGGTGTGCGGCGGCTCCGGGAAGACGCGGAAACCTTCGCCCTGCAAGGCCGTTGCGACCTCGACGGCCCGCTGGTGGAGGTCGTCCATCAGCGGCAGTACCGTCCGGAGGCCGTGTCGCGCGGACACGGCGTACGGGAAGAGCGAGTACAGGTTGCCGCCGAGGCGCCGCTGCCACCGCCGTACCTCTGCGATCACGTCCTCGGGCCCGGCGAGCGCTGCACCGCTGATACCGCCCAGCACCTTGTAGAACGACACGTACACCGTCGACGCCAGCGCTGCGATCTCAGCCAGGCTGTGCTCCAGGTACGGCGTGCTCTCCCACAGCCGCGCGCCGTCCAGATGCAGCGGTACACCGCGCTCCGCACAGGACTCCGAGAAGACGACCAGCTCGTCCCAGGTCGGCAGGACGAACCCCGCATCGCGTAGCGGCAGTTCCAACGTCACCGCGGCCAGCTTGCCCGGGATCGCGGCCAACTCGTCCGGTCGCGGCTGACGCGGCTCTGACGTCAGCCGCTCGATCCGCAGGTGGTGCACCTCTTCCAGCGCGTTCAGCTCGTGCACCAGCAGGTGCGCGAGCCCGTGGACCGCTACCCGGCTGATGCCCGCACGGTCGGCGTACACCCGCAGCACACCTTGCTGAGCGAGGATGCCTGTCGGCAGGAACACCGCGGCCGGCTTGCCCAGCAGCTCGGCCACCTCCTGCTCCAGCGCAGCTACCTCACCACCGTTGCCGTAGGCATCGACCAGATCGTCGGTTGCGACATCTGCAAGGTGACGCAGCCGGTCAGCTGCGGGCACCCGCCGCTGGCCGAGCCAACGCTCACAGTTGTCCGCCGCGTTCTTCCGGCGCTCTCGCAGGTCCTCGGAGGTAGTAGCCACAGCTCCATCCTCTCGCGCCGCTCAACGGGGCTAGATCGTGGCCGTCACCACGTGCTTTCCCTGCACGGTCCTGATCTCCACAGAACGCACCTGGTCGATCGGAGTCAGCACACCGCCGCCGAACGCGCTCCCGCTCTTGGCAGCCTTCTCGGACACCAGCCAACTGCCCGCCACCCAGCTCCTGCCGGCCTTATCGGTGATGACCATCTCGCACTGGTCCCCGGCCTTCAGACCGCTCACCTGCACCCTCACCCAGCTCCAGCCCGCCCGTGGTTCCACTGTGGCGGCCATGGTGGCACCGGTGGTCGTGTCCGACGTCGTCACCTGCTTGGAGCCGGCGACAGGCTGATCGGTGTCCGGTGCAGTAGACCGGCCCAGTACGACGCCTCCGCCGAGCGCACCAGCCACCACGACAACCGCGGCCGCGATCAGCAGCCAACGCGAGCGCCGCTTGGGCTTGGCCTGGGGCTCCTGTCGCTGGGGCTCGCGGATCTCGCGCAGCGTGCGCTGCAGCAGCAGGTCGCCACCCTCCGGTGGTCCCTCCAGGAACGCCTCCGGTGGCACCTCTCCCAGGAAGTCCTTCATCTCGGTCAGCTCAGCCAGCTCCGCGCGGCACTCCGCACAGGTGGCCAGGTGCTCGTCCACGGCCGCTACCTCGGCCGGCTCCAGAGCGCCGAGGGCGTAGGCGCCCAACTGCGTACGGTCGTGCTCACTCATAGGACACCTCCGCTCCTTTCCCTGCCATCACCGCGCGCAGAGCTCGGAGGGCGTAATACGAACGCGATTTCACGGTACCGGGTGGAACACCCAGCTCTTTGGCAGCCTCTGCGACGGAGCGGCCGCGGTAGTACAGCTGCACGAGTACTTCGCGGTGCTCGGGCGACACCTTGTCGAGCGCGTCCATCACCACCATGGTGTTCACCACGGACTCGGAGTGGTCCCCTGTGACCGGTGGCCTGTCCACCACGTCCGCCACCTCGGTCGGACGCACCGCACGAGCACGTGCCCGGTCAGTGACCAGATTGCGCGCCACCGTCAGCAGCCAGCCCCGCACCGACCCCCTGCCGCTGGTCAGGTCGTCCGCGTGCTTCCAGGCCCGCAGCAGCGTCTCTTGTACGACGTCCTCGGCCGCGGCCCGGTCGCCGGTGAGGCGGGTCGCATACGCGAGCAAGCTGCGGCCGTGCTCGGCGTACAGCGCCCGGATCAGGGTCTCGGCGTCGTGCGGCCCTGGGTTGTCAGCCACCGACCGCACGATACCGGGATCAGCGGGCGCCCACACCACGACAGCACCAGCCAGATCAGTAACCGTAGCCATTGCCGGAACCACCCGGCTCGGTGGTGATCTTCTGACCGTTCGCGCCGACGACCCACCAGACGCCGCCGACGGCCTGTCCTTTGGCCTCACCGGCCTCGCTGTCGCTGGCGAACAGGTACAGCGGCAGCCCATTGATCGCCAGCTGCATGGTGCCGTCGGCGCGGGTGACGGTGCTGACCAGGGAGGCGTCGATGCCGTCGAACTGCGGCGTACCGTCACCGGCCGGCACCACCGGCCACTTGGCGAGGCAGTCGCCCGAGCAGTTCGACGTACCGGAGGTGTCCTTGTCGAACACGTACACGGTCCGTCCGTTGCCGTCGACAATGACCTTGCCGTAGTCGCCGACCGTCGCGGTCGCCAACTTCACTGCGGCCGCACTCGACGAACTGCTCGAGGTCGGCGAGTCGTCACTGCCGCATGCAGTCAACCCGGACAGCCCGAGCACACCAACAGCCAAACCGCTCATCACACGCTTCACAACAGGCTTCATCACAGGCTCCCCCGATCGGGTCCGAACGTCACCCGCCATACGTGCCGATCCGCCGATCGGTTCACCCTGGAGCGATATCGTCGTCGGCATGAGCCAAGAGATTCCCGCAGCGGTTCAGCGCGCGCTCGACGCGATCGACGCCCTGGACAACGACGCGTTCGTGGCGGCGTTCGCCGCGGACGGCTACGTGAACGACTGGGGCCGCGAGTTCCGCGGCCACGACCGGATCCGCTCCTGGAGCGACAACGAACTGATCGGCAAACGCGTCACCTTCACCGACACCCAGGTCACCACCCCCGGCAACCCCCTGACAATCCTCACCCAGGTAGGCGGAGACGGCTTCAACGGCCCCTCCCACTTCACCTTCGAGACCAAGAACGACGAACTGGCCTCGATGACGATCACGGCCTGATCGGCCGCTCCTAGACCGGTTCGGGTTCGCGGATGCGTTGGGAGATGACGGCGGAGACGCCGTCGCCGCGCATGGTGACGCCGTAGAGGGCGTCGGCGACCTCCATGGTGCGCTTCTGGTGAGTGATGACCAGGAGCTGGCTGTTCTCGCGGAGTTCCTCGTAGATCTCCAGGAGGCGGCCGAGGTTGGTGTCGTCCAGGGCGGCCTCGACCTCGTCGAGGATGTAGAACGGCGACGGGCGGGCCTTGAACAGCGCGACCAGGAACGCGACCGCGACCAGCGAACGCTCACCACCGGACAGCAGCGACAGCCGCTTGACCTTCTTGCCCGGCGGGCGCGCCTCGACGTCGATACCAGTGGAGAGCATGTCGTCGGGGTCGGTCAGCACGAGCCGGCCCTCACCACCCGGGAACAGCCGGCTGAAGACGTGCTCGAACGCGATCTCGACGTCCCGGTACGCCTCGGTGAAGACCTGCTCGACCCGGTCGTCGACCTCCTTGACGATGTCCATCAGGTCGCGCCGGGACTTCTTCAGGTCCTCGAGCTGCTCGGAGAGGAACCGGTGCCGTTCCTCCATCGCCTCGAACTCCTCGAGCGCGAGCGGGTTGATCTTGCCGAGCTGGTTCAGCGCACGCTCGGCCTGCTTGAGCCGCTTCTCGACCTTGGTCCGGTTGAACGGCTCCGCCTCGAGCTCCAAGGTTTCGTCCTGTGAAGGCACCGGCGGCACCAGCTGGTCCGGTCCGTACTCCGTGACCAGCGCGTCCACCTCGATACCGAGCTCGCCGAGCGCCTTCTCGTACAGCTGCTCCAGGCGCATCTTCTGCTCGGCTCGGGCCAGCGCGTCCCGGTGCACGGTGTTGGTGAGCTGCTCCAGCTCGGAGCTGAGGTTCCGCGTCGCGGACCGCGCCTGGGCGAGAGCCTGCTCACGGTCGGCCCGCTGAGCCTGAATCGCCGCCCGCTCGGCCGCCGCCAGCTGCAGCGACGACTCCAGCCGCGCCAGCACGTGACCAGCAGCCAGGTGTACGGCGTTCGCCGCCTCGGCCTGCCGCGCCCGGCGTGCTGCCCGCGCGATCGACCGGGCCCGCGCCTCGCGCTCCTGCCGGGCCGCGCGCTCCAGCGAGTCCGCGCGACCGGACAGCGCCCGGGCCCGCTCCTCGGTGGTCCGCAACGCCAGCCGCGCCTCCATCTCGGCCGCACGCCCCGCCTTGGCCTCCTCGGCCAGCCGGTCGCGCTGCGAGGTGTCGGGCTCGTCGCCGTCCTCGTCGAACGCCTCGGCGTCCGTCAGCCGCTCTTCGAGCTCGGCCAGACCGGACAGGTTCCGGTCGCGCTCCTCCTCGGCGGCCGCGATCGCCTCGGCCATCCGCTCCGCCTCGCCGCGGGACGCCTTCGCCAGCGATCCGAAGTGCCCGAGCTGCTCGGCCACCGCCGCCATCGACGCGTCCGACTCGTGCAGCCGGGCCAGCGTGATCTCGACGGACTCCTTCTGGCGGCTCCGCTCGTCCTCAAGGCCCTGCAGCTCGAACCGCAGCCGCTCGCTCCGCGCCGTCGCCTCGGTCAGCTTCTCCGTCGCCTCGTCGACCGCGGACTGCACCTCGATCAGGCTCGGCGCCGCATCCGACCCGCCGTACGCGAAATGAGCTCCGAGTACGTCGCCGACACGCGTCGTACACGTGACGTCGGGCAGGTTCCGCAGCAGGGATCGTGCCGCGTCCACGTCGTCGACGACCGCGACCTTGCGCAGCAGCCGCCGCAGGGCGGGCCGCAGGGTCTCCGGGCATTCCACGACATCCACGGCGTACGACGCGCCATACGGCAGCGCCGGCCACATGGCGTAGTCGTCGGCCGGGGCGTCGCCGAGGAGCATCCCGGCGCGGCCGAGGTCGTGCTCCTTGAGGTGGCCGACGGCGTGCAGCGCCGCGTCGGTGTGGGTGACGGCGACCGCGTCAGCGGCCTCGCCGAGCGCCGCAGCGATCGCGGTCTCGTACCCGGACCGCACGCTCAGCAGGGCGGCGACCGAGCCCATCAGCCCGTTGACCTGCTCCGACGCGGCCAGCAGCGCGCCGGCCCCGTCCTTGCGGTTCAGACCGAGCTCAAGCGCTTCCTTGCGGGCAGCCAGACCGGTGCGCTCACGCTCGGCGTCGCGCTCCTCGGCTCGCAGCTTCGCCAGCCGCTCGTCCATCTCGTCGAG
The DNA here is from genome assembly GCF_004216905.1 of Kribbella sp. VKM Ac-2569. Classification (GTDB taxonomy): domain Bacteria; phylum Actinomycetota; class Actinomycetes; order Propionibacteriales; family Kribbellaceae; genus Kribbella. The sequence goes on along the minus strand of NZ_SGXJ01000005.1, from coordinate 488,265 downwards.
CACGGCCTGGGCGGCCTCGTACTGGTCGTCGAGCCCCTTCTCGCCGGCGTCGAGCCCGGCGACCTGGGTCTCCAGCGCGGTGAAGTCGTGCTGAGCCTTCGCGGCCCGTTCCTCGGCCTCACGCCGGTTGTTGGCGAGCCGGCCGATCTCGGACTCGGCGGCGGCCGCGCGGCTCTTCAGCGCGTTCACCTGGCCGGTCAGACGGGCCAGTCCTTCGCGGCGGTCCGCGGCGGCCCGGATCAGCGCCGAGATCCGGCGCTCCTCCTCGGCCTCCTGGGCTTCCAGCTGCTGGCGGCGCTCGACGGACTCGGCGAGCAGCTCGGAATGCGCCTCGACCTCGGCCTCGATCTGCGCCTCGGTCTCGCGGACGCGGGCCGCTTCCAGTTCGAGTTCCTCGGGGTCCCGCCCCGACCGTGGGCCGTCCTCGGCCTCGTCGTTCAGCGAGCGGATCCGGTCCGCCGCGATCCGCGCCGTACCTTTGATCTTCTCGCCGAAGCCGGACAGCTGGTACCAGGTGTCCTGGGCGGCCTGCAGGGCCGGCGCGTCCTCGCGGAGCGCGTCCTCCAGCTCCGCCTCGAGATCGCGGGCCTCGCGCAGCTTCGCCTCGGTCTCGGTACGCCGCTGCGTGAGCGCCGCCTCGTCCCGCAGCTCCGCCTCGAGCGCGGACTGCGCCTGGACGATGTCGTCGGCGAGCAGCCGAGCCCGGCCGTCGCGGACCTCGGCCTGGATGGTCACCGCCCGGCGCGCCACCTCCGCCTGGCGCCCGAGCGGCTTCAACTGACGGCGGATCTCCTGGATCAGGTCCCCGAGCCGGTGCAGGTTGCCCTCGGTGGCCTCCAGCTTCCGGATCGCCTTTTCCTTGCGCTTGCGGTGCTTCAGGACGCCGGCGGCCTCCTCGACGAACCCGCGGCGGCCTTCCGGCGTGGCGCGCAGGATCGAGTCCAGCTGGCCCTGACCGACGATGACGTGCATCTCGCGGCCGATCCCGGAGTCGCTGAGCAGCTCCTGGACATCGAGCAGGCGGCAGTTCTGGCCGTTGATCTGGTAGTCGGACCCGCCGTTGCGGAACATCGTCCGGCTGATCGTCACCTCGGCGTACTCGATCGGCAGGGCGCCGTCGGCGTTGTCGATGGTGAGCACCACCTCGGCGCGACCCAGCGGGGCGCGGCCGGAGGTGCCGGCGAAGATGACGTCCTCCATCTTGCCGCCGCGCAGCGACTTGGCGCCCTGCTCACCCATCACCCAGGCCAGCGCGTCGACGACGTTGGACTTGCCGGAGCCGTTCGGCCCGACGATGCAGGTGATGCCTGGTTCGAAGTTCATCGTCGTCGCGGACGCGAACGACTTGAAGCCTCGGAGCGTCATGCTCTTCAGGTACAAGGCGAAGCTCTCCAACCCGTGAAAGGACAGACGGTACCGGAGGAACCGCCGTAGCTGTACGTCACGCTGCCGCTACCCGGGGGAAGGTGTTCCGCTTCGCAGTCTACAAAGAGATCCGCGGAATCCAGCGGAGGCCAGGCCGTTGAGAGATGGCCGGCAAGTGGTTTGGGTGCACAACAATCGGTGAACCTACAACCGGCGGAGGCCCGGACGGGGGCCACCGCCGTTCTGCAGCGTAGTGCGGACGGTCGAGATTGAATCTGCTGGCGTCAGACCGAAGCAGGAGTGCGCAGGGCCTCGTCGACGGTGAGCAGCCGACCCTCGTGGATCTGGGCCACCAGGTGGTCGTTCTCTGCCTGGAGCCGCATCACGTGCGCCTCCAGATCTGCGACGCGCCGGTTGAGCAGACGAACCTGCTCGAGCATGCGCGGGTCAGTGCCTCCAAGATGCCCTAGAAGAGCCTTGGCCATTGTGCTGTCCTCCGGAAGGGTTCTGGCCGGTCGCGCTCCGTATCGGGGTCATCAGGGAGCGCCGAAAATGTGTGCCGTCTTTCAGGGTGACACCGGCGAGGGCGACGGGTCAACCTGGGCCACGTTTATTAACGATACCTCGCTCACCAGCGGACATGGCGCGGGACCGGCTGACATTTCGGGCACCGGTACGACGAACGGTTCATGAACGGCTCGCGACGGATCGGCCGGCCGTCCCGCGGACACGGCGATCCCTCCTGCCCGTAGACGTTCAGGCCGCGCTCGAAGTACCCGGATTCCCCGTTCACGTTGACGTACAGGGCGTCGAAGCTGGTGCCACCAACGGTCAGTGCCTCGGCCATCACGGCCTGCGCCTGCTCCAGGATTCCCCTTATTTGTAAGGGTTTCAGCGTTTCTGTCGCCCGGGCGTAGTGCAGCTTGGCCCGCCACAACGCTTCGTCGGCGTAGATGTTGCCGATTCCGCTGATCGCGGTCTGGTCCAGCAGCGCTCGTTTGAGCCCGGTCCGGCGGCGGCGGATCTTCGCCGTCGCCAGCTCCGGATCGAACAGAGGATCGAACGGGTCACGGGCGATGTGGGCGATCTCGGCGGGCAGTTCGGCACCGCCCTCGGAGTACGACAGACCACCGAACATCCGCTGGTCCACAAAACGGACCTCTCCGCCGTCGTCGGCGAACCGGAACCGGACCCGGAGATGCGGCTCGTCGGGCGCGCCGACCGGCTGGACCCGGAACTGACCGCTCATTCCGAGGTGTGTCAATACCGCGTCACCGGACGTCAACGGCAGCCAGAGGTACTTGCCGCGCCGGGCCGGCTCGGCGAAAACCTGCCCCTTGAGCCGCGAGACGAAGTCCTCCGGCCCGGCGGCATGACGCCGTACCGGGCGGGGGTGCAGCACCTCGACGGTCTCGATGGTCCGTCCGGCGAGAAACTCCACCAGACCCCGCCGTACGACTTCTACCTCAGGCAGCTCCGGCACTTCAGGACTGCGAGGGGTCCACGCTGTCCGGATGCGCGGCGCGCAGGGCCTTCCAGGCGGTCTCGGCGGCCTGCTGCTCGGCTTCCTTCTTGCTCCGGCCGATGCCGTGGCCGTAGGTGTCGGAGCCGATCCGGACCCGTGCCTCGAACGTCTTCGCGTGGTCCGGTCCGGACTCCGCGATCACGTACTCGGGGACGCCGACGCCGAGCTGGGCGACCAGCTCCTGCAGCGACGTCTTCCAGTCCAGGCCGGCGCCGAGCCGGGCCGACGACTCCATCAGGTCGTCGAACAGCCGGTGCACGACGCCGCCCGCGACCTCGAAGCCGCGGTCCAGGTACACGGCACCGATCAGCGCCTCGACGCAGTCGGCAAGGATCGACGACTTGTCGCGGCCGCCGGTGGCTTCTTCGCCGCGGCCGAGCCGCAGGTACTTGCCCAGCTTGAGCTCGCGGGCGACACCCGCGAGCGCACGCATGTTGACCACCGCGGCCCGTAGCTTGGCCAGTCGGCCCTCGGACAGGTCAGGGTGGTTCCGGAACAACGACTCCGTGACGATGACGCCGAGCACGGAGTCCCCGAGGAACTCCAGCCGCTCGTTGGTCGGCAGCCCGCCGTTCTCGTACGCGTACGAGCGGTGGGTGAAGGCGTGCTCCAGCAGTTCGTCAGCCAGCGATACGCCGAGCCGCTGGTTCAGCTCGGCGTAGAGCCCCGTTTCGTTGGCAGAGTTCACTGTGAAGGTTGCCGTTTAGCTCTCGACGACCTGGCGGCGCTCACCCTTGGCGCCGTACTGGCCGCAGTTCGGGCAGACGGTGTGCTGCAGGTGCTTCGCGCGGCAGGCGGGGTTCACGCAGGTGACCAGCGACGGGGCAGTCGTCTTCCACTGCGCCCGGCGGCTCCGGGTGTTGCTGCGCGACATCTTCCGCTTCGGAACGGCCACGGTTATGACTCCTCGGTTCGGCCGGGGGCTGGTGGACCCGGCCGGCTCAGTCTGACGTTTTCAGTGGTGCGGTACTTCGGTGTTGCGGTGGAGCTGTTTCAGTCCTGCTCGTCCTGCCTGAGCAGTCCGCCGAGGGCGGCCCAGCGTGGGTCGGACCCGTCCTCGTGTTTGTGGCCGGGCTCGTCCGCCAGGCGTACCCCGCAGTCGGGGCACAGACCCGGACAGTCGTCCGTACACAACGGCTGGAACGGCAGTGCGAGCACCACCTGGTCCCTCAGCGCCGGCTCGAGGTCGATCAGATCGCCCTCCATCCGGCTGGCCTCGTCCGGCTCGGCTTCGCTCTCCGGGTAGACGTACAGCTCCTGGACGTCAGCGAGGAACTCGTCCTCGATATCGACCAGGCACCGCGCGCACTCCCCGACCAGACGACCACTGGCCGTTCCGGTGACGAGCACCCCTTCGACCACCGATTCCAGCCGTAGATCGAACTGGATCGGATCGCCTTCAGGGACGCCGATCACGTCGATTCCGAGCTCCGCCGGCGCCGGGCTCGAGAAGGTGACTTCGCGTTGGGACCCTGCGCGGCGGCTCAGCTCGTGCGTATCGATCACGAGTGGGGACCGCGGGTCCAAGACGCTCAGAACATCCCCCTCAGGCGTGGGCAGGCAAGAACTCGGTCTCGTCGAGACCGGTGATCTACACTACCAACTCCCCGGCGTTGCGCCCAATCCGGGGACACTCACAGCGTGTTCAGTAACCGTGCGTGAACAGCCGGCGTCACGAACGTGCTGACGTCGCCGCCGAGGCGGGCGATCTCCTTGACCCAGCTGGACGAGATGAAGCCGTGTTCCGGCGCGGTCGGCAGGAAGAACGTGTCGACGCCGGTCATCCGCCGATTCAGCTGCGCCATCTGCAGTTCGTAGTCGTAGTCGGCCGCCGAGCGCAGGCCTTTCACCATCACGCCGGCGCCCTCGGCCCGGCAGTAGTCGACCACCAGGCCCTCGAAGGAGCCGATCCGGACGTTCGGGAACGGCTCGACCAGCTCGGTGAGCATCTCGATCCGCTCCTGCGGCCCGAACAGCCGGTTCTTCGACTGGTTCACCCCGGTCGCGACGATCAGCTCGTCGAAGGCCGCAGCCGCCCGGGTGATGATGTCGAGGTGCCCGACTGTCGGCGGGTCGAAGGTCCCTGGAAAGACCGCCTTAACCATGGCGGTGACCGTACCAAAGACGGGCCTCGCCGTACTTGCGGTCGCGCAGCGCGGCGAACCCCTCGGGCCAGTCCCACGGCTCCCGCTTCCCGCGCTCGACGACCACGACTGCGTCGTCGGCGAGCCAGCCGTGCGCCACCAGGTCGGTCAGCACGTCCTGCAGCTCGGCCGTCTCCAGCTTGTACGGCGGGTCGGCGAAGACCAGGTCGAACACCGCAGGAGCATCACCCGCTGTCACCTTCTCCACGGGCCGGGTCAGCAGCGTCGCTCCAGGCAGCCCTACGACCTTGATGTTGGCCGCGATCACCTCGGCCGCTTTCCGGTCCGATTCGACCAGCACGGTCTTCGCGGCCCCCCGGGACAGCGCCTCCAGCCCGATCGCGCCCGATCCGGCGTACAGATCGAGGACCGCGAGCCCGTGGAAGCTGCCGAACTCCGACTCCAGCGACGAGAACAACGCCTCACGCACCCGATCCGCCGTCGGCCGCGTCCCACTCCCCGCCGGTACGTCGATCCGCCGCCCACCAGCCACTCCCCCGACTATCCGTGTCACGGGGCCTCCCGTTCTGGACTGAGGAGCGGAGGGAGCGAAGCGACCGGAGCGACGAGGGAAGAACGGGAGTAAAAGCCCCGTGACCCCCGCGCCGGAGGCGCGGCATTCAACACAGTCAATGCTTCTCCAGGTATTCGGTGGTTTCGGACTGCAGGGCGCTTCGGACGATCGCGAGCAACTCCGGGAACTCGGACAGGGCGGGGTCCACCCCGACGATCCTGGTGGCCTCGTGCCGGGCCGCGAGGATGATGTCCTCGTCCCGCAGCACACTGAGCAGTTTGAGGCTGCTGCGTCGCCCGGACTGCGCGACACCGAGCACGTCGCCCTCGCGGCGGGTCTCCAGGTCGATCCGCGACAGCTCGAACCCGTCGGTCGTCGACGCGACCGCCTCCAGGCGCCCGTACGACTTGGAACCCGCCCACAGGTCTGTGACCAGCAGGCACAGCCCGGGCACCTTGCCCCGCCCGACCCGGCCGCGCAGCTGATGGAGCTGCGAGATGCCGAACCGGTCGGCGTCCATGATCACCATCGTCGAGGCGTTCGGTACGTCGACGCCGACCTCGATGACCGTGGTCGCGATCAGTACGTCGATGTCGCCGGCCGCGAACCGGGACATCACCGCGTCCTTCTCCTCGGCCGGCAACCGCCCGTGCAGGATCTCGACGCGCAGGTCGTGCAGGATCTCCGCGAGCGCCTCGGACACCTGCATCACCGAGATCGGCGGGCGGGCCTGCTTCTTCCCGCCCTCATCGGTCTCGAGGAGCTCGCCCTCCTCGTCCTTCGCGTTCTTGACGTCGTCCCCGATCCGCGGGCACACGACGTACGCCTGGTGGCCCTTGCCGACCTCCTCGCGGACGCGCACCCACGCCCGCTGCAGCCAGTCCGGCCGCTCCTTCGCCGGGACCACCGACGACTGGATCGGCGACCGCCCGGCCGGCAGCTGGGTGAGCGTCGAGACCGCGAGGTCGCCGAACACCGTCATCGCCACCGTCCGCGGGATCGGTGTCGCGGTCATCACCAGCACGTGCGGCGTGTTCTCGCCGGATTTCGCGCTCAGCGCGGCCCGCTGCTCGACCCCGAACCGGTGCTGCTCGTCGACCACGACCAGCCCGAGATCCGCGAACTGGACCTTGTCCTCGAGCAGCGCGTGCGTCCCGACGACGATCCCGGCGGCGCCACTGGCCGCGTCGAGCATCGCCGTACGGCGGGAGGCCGCGTTCAGCGAACCGGTCAGCAGACCGATCTTGGTGGCATGTTCCGCGCCGCCGAGCATGCCCTGCTCAGCCAGGTCGCCGAGCATCTTGGTGAGCGTCTTGTGGTGCTGGACGGCCAGTACCTCGGTCGGCGCGAGCAGGGCGGCCTGGCCGCCGTTGTCGACCACGGACAGCATCGCCCGTAGCGCGACCACGGTCTTGCCGGAGCCGACCTCGCCTTGCAGCAGCCGGTGCATCGGGTGCGCCCGGGCGAGGTCGGCGAAGATCTCCTCCCCCACCTCGGTCTGGCCCTCGGTCAGCTCGAACGGCAGCCGCTGGTCGAAGTCGTCGAGCAGCCCACCGGCCTGCCGTGGCCGCGGTACGGCGCTCTGCGCGTCCATCACCGCGCGGCGCTGGGCGAGGATCGTCTGCATCACCAGCGCCTCCTCGAACCGGAACCGCTGCTGCGCGTCGTGGATGTCCTTCTCGGTGTCCGGAAGATGCACCTTCTGCAGGGCATCCCGGAGACCGATGAGCTTCTCATTGCGCAGGACGAGGTCCGGGACGGGGTCGTCGACGCGGTCGTCGAGGCTGTCCAGGACGATCTTGACCGACCGCTCGATCGTTGCAGTGGGCAACTTCGAGGTGGCCGGGTAGAGCGGGCGGAACGGCCGTGCCCGGCGTTCGATCTCGGCCTCGGTGAGGTCTTCCTCGTCGAGCACCTCGGTGCCGGGATTCTTCAGCTGCATGGTGGTGCGGAACATCGTCACCTCGCCCCAGAACAGGGCGGCGGTGCCGGGCGTCAGCTTGGTCAGCAGCCAGGGCTGATTGAAGAACGCCAGCTCGATGTCGTTCCGGCCGTCGGTGACCACGACCTTGGTGATCGTCCGCTTCTTGCGGAACTTGTGGACGTCGTCGGGCCGGATCTCGACCTTGGTGTCCAGCGCCCGGGCCGTGACCTTCTTGACCCGCCCGTTGACGGTCGCCTGGTCGCCGACCTCGAGTTCGTCGAACGGGGTCAGCTCGCCCTTCTTCAGGTACCGCCGCGGGTAGTGCCGCAGCAACTCGCCGACGGTCTCGATCTCGAGCACGTCCGAGAAGGTCTTGGCGGTCTTGGCACCGAGGAAGTCCCGGAGCTTGCGGTCCATGTCCGTTTTCATTCGACCCCGATCAGGAGCGGATACCTGTCCTGTCCTCCGTCGTACACCACGACATCGACATCTTTGCGTTGCCGGCGTACGTGCCGCTCCACAGCCTCGGCCAGAGCCGGATCGGCGTCGCGGCCGGTGACGATCGTGAGCAGCTCGCCACCGCCGCCGAGCAATCGGTCGACGACCTCCAGCGCCGCCTCCTCGAGGTCGCCGGTGATCAGCGCGAAGTCGCCGTCGACGACTCCGAGCGCGTCGCCGATCCGGCACCGGCCGGCCATCGTCCAGGCGTCCTTGACCGCGATCGTGACGGCGCCGTGCCGGGTCTGTCCGGCGGCGGCCGAGAGGTGTACGACGTCGTCGTCGAAGCTGCGGTCCGGGTCGTGGACGGCGATCGCCGCGAGGCCCTGTACCTGGGCGCGGGTGGGGATCACGGCAACCCGGATCCCGTCCTGGCGGGCGGCAGTGGCGGCGGCCTCGGCGACCGCGATCGAGTCCTGGTCGTTGGGCAGGATCACGATCTCGGGCGCCTGCGACTGCTCGATCGCCTGGAGCAGTTCGCCGGTGGAGCAGCGGCGGCCGGGGGCGCCGCGGATGATCCGGGCACCGGCCTCGGCGAACAGCCCGGCGAGTCCTTCGCCGGCGACGACCGCGATCACCGCGCGGCCGGGCGCAGGCTCGTGGTGGTGCGCCTGGTCGTCGAAGTGGGTGACCCGGATCCGGTGCGGGCGGCCGATGTCGATGCCCTGTTCGATCGCGGCGCCGACGTCGTCGGTGTGGACGTGGACGTTCCAGAGCCCGTCGCCGCCAACCACGACGACGGAGTCGCCGAGCGCGGCCAGGGTCTGCCGGAAGTCGCCGACCTTGTCGTCGGGCGCGTCGAGCAGGTACATCACCTCGTACGCGGGTCCGTCCTGGCTCTCGGCGCTCTCACCCTGCGGTTCGACTCTCGCCGGTACGTCGACGCTAACGTGCTGCCCGGTGAGCACAGATTCCATCGCGCCCAGGATCACGACGAGGCCTGCTCCTCCGGCGTCGACGACGCCCGCATGCCGCAATACGTCGAGCTGGTCGGTCGTCCTGGTGAGGGCCTGGCGGGCGGAGGCGACCGCGGCGAGGCAGACGTCGGCGAGGGTCTTGCCGTCGTTGGCAGCGGTCATCGCGCCGGTGGCGGCGGCGCGGGCGACGGTGAGCATCGTGCCTTCGACCGGCTGCGCGACGGCCCCGTACGCGGCGTCGGCGGCGAACTTGAGGGCATCGGCGAAGGCGGCTGCCTCGCTCATCCGCGGGTCGGCGAGGACGCCGTCCGTCTGCTGGTGCGGGAGGTTCTCGTCGAGGCGGAGGCCGCAGGCGCGGATCAGCTGGGAGGTAATCACGCCGGAGTTCCCGCGGGCGCCGAGCAGGGCGCCGCGGCCGAAGGCCTGGATCGCCTCGGTGAACGTCAGTTCGCCCTTGGGCAGCGCCTCGCAGGCGGCTTCCCAGGTCAGGTAGAGGTTGGTGCCGGTGTCGCCGTCCGGCACCGGGTACACGTTCAGCTCGTCGATCTCGGTCCGGGCCCGGGCCAGGTCGGCCAGTGCGGTCCGGGCCCAGGCCCGCAGCACGTCAACGGTCAATTCCTCCACGCCCGGAAGGCTAACGCGTGGACGTTCGATACGGTTCGCGGGTGAGCGGCGGCAGGAGTGTGTTGTTCTCGGCCGCGGCCGAGAGTTACGAGTTGGCTGTGCGGGAGATCCGGGGCGAGTTCGGGCGGGACGTGCGGGTCCAGCGGGTCGGCGCCGAGCTCGGGCGGGTGGATGGGCCGTCTGTAGAGGCGTTCGCGGCGGCGTGTGATGCGGGGCGGATCATGTTCGTCCGGCATCTGACGGTGGAGATCGCGAGCTTCGAGGAGCTGCCGCCGGAGTACGAGCTGGCCGAGGTGGTGCTGGGTGAGCTGCCCGAGTACCCGAAGGCGCTCGCCGTACAGGCCTGGACCGATGCGGCCGGCACCGGCGGGTCGTACTACCACCGTCTGGAGGAGGCGCTGGCCGGCCGCGGGGTGGCCGTCACGCGTTCCGGGCAGGAGTACGTCGTCTCGTGCTTCACGGGGCGGAAGGCGGTGCTGCTCGGGCTGAACCGGCTTGCGGACAGCCTGTCGGACTGGCCGGGCGGGCGGATGCGGCTGGCCCGGGGTGACGAGCGGGTGTCGCGGTCCGAGTTCAAGCTGGAAGAGGCGATCGCGACCTTCGGGCTGGAGCTGCCACAGGGCGGGAAGGCGGTCGACCTCGGCGCCTCACCGGGCGGGTGGACGCGGATCCTACGGCTGCACGGGCAGGAGGTGTGGTCGGTCGACCCGGGTTCGCTGGATCCGCGGCTGCGCGGTGATCGCCGGATCCATCACGAGGCGACGACGGCGGGCCGGTTCTTCGCGGCGAACCGGGTCCGGTTCGACGTGGCGGTGAACGACATGCGGATGGACCAGGTGACGAGCGCGCGGATGATGCTGGACGCGGCGGCGCACCTGCGGCGCGGCGGCCTCGCGGTCGTGACGCTGAAGGGCGGCGGCAAGAACCCGCTGGACGGCGCCCGCCGCGGCATCGAGGTCCTCGGCGAGCGGTACGACGTACTGCACGCCCGGCAGCTGCACCACAACCGGAACGAGATCACGGTCGTCGCGAGGAGACACGAATAGGCGCCCGGGTCAGACCCGGGCGCCTATCGAAAGGCCCTACACGGAGGAAAGCTTCAGATCAGCCGACGACGCGCTGGACCTTGCCGGCCTTGATGCAGGAGGTGCACACCTTCATCTTGGTGGGCGTGCCCTTGATGATCGCGCGGACCGGCTGGATGTTGGGGTTGAACCGGCGGGGCGTACGAGCCTTGACCCGCCGGATCATCGCGCCCTTACCCAGGCGGGCAACGCTGTTGCCGAACGTCGGCTGCTTGCCGCAGACATCGCACTTCTTAGACATGATTCTCCGTGTTCAGGGTCGTGACACCGACAGACCATGTTACATGCGTGTCAGCACACGACCAATTCGGCTGCCTGCCTTCGATTAGCCAATGAGTTAGGCAGTGAGATAGGCCACTTCCTCGTCCGTCAGCGTCACCGACAGACCCGGTGTGGAGGTCCGTGTCTCGCTGACGTGCCGCGGCCCGATCAGCGGGAACACCAGGTACGGCTGGTGCAGCAACCAGGCCAGCGCGATCGCGGTCGGCTCGACTCCCTTGGCGGCCGCCAGCTCCCGTGCCCGGTCGAGCCTACGGAAGTTCTCGTCGGAGTAGAAACAGCGCACGAGCTCCTGGTCCGAGATGTCCTCCGGCTTGGCCCGTCCGGTGAAGAACCCGCGCGCCTGGCTCGACCACGGGAACAGCGCGACCTGCCGCTCACGCAGCCATTTCTGCGACTCGTCGTCCGCCACGTGCCGGCAGCCGGCCCACGGTACGTCGTACGCCCGCGCGAGGCTGAGGTGATTGCTCAGCAGCGTGAACGGCTGCTTGCTGTTCGCCTCGGCGTACGCGTTGGCCTCGTCGAAGCGCGCGGTGGACCAGTTCGAGCCGCCGAACGCCTTGATCCGGCCGGCCTTGAAGTGCTCGTCGAGGACGTCGACGAACTCCGAGACCGGGATGTCCTCGTTGTCGCGGTGCATGAAGTACAGGTCGACGTGGTCGGTCTGCAGCCGTTCGAGGCTCTCGTGCAGCTGCCGCGTGATCGACTCGGGGTCGCAGTACGGCGTATGCGCGCCCTTGCCGATCACCACGACGTCGTCCCGGTTGCCGCGCGACTTCATCCACTGCCCGAGCAGCTTCTCGCCGCGTCCGCCGCCGTAGATGTACGCCGTATCGAACGTCGTACCGCCGCGCTCGACGAAGTCGTCGAAGACCACCGCTGCGTGCGGCAGCGTCTGCTGGTTGTCGACGCCCATGACGAGCCGGGACACCTGCCGGTCGACGCCCGGCACCTTGCCGTACGTCATCGGGGCGTCCTCGCGGCGGGTGAGCGGCCGTCCGGTCGCGGTCGGGATAATCGCGTCGTCCCGCTCGCTCGCGTACTGCTGTCCGATCGCGGCCCGCCACTGGTCCTGGACCGTGAGGTTCCCGAGGGTGTCCGCCCAGGTCATCTCCGGCGCCTGCTTGGCCCCGGACTGGATGGCCGCCTGGACGGCCTCGGCCTCGGCCGTGTAGATCAACGCCGGCTCCGCGGAGATGTCCCGCGGCTCCTCCCCCACCCGGTGCAGGGTGACGTGGGTCGGTTTGCCGTCGCCGCCGAACCACGGGTCCTCGACGACGAGGTATCCCTCGCTGCCGAAGATCCGGACCTGATTCTGATCGGCGAGCCGTACGCCGGTGCTCACCTGAGCGGTGACGCCGCCGTCGAAGAACAGTGTCGCCACCGTCCACTCGTCGGCGCCGGTCTCACCGACGTGCCCGACCGCGCTGACGGCGGCCGGGTCGGCGTACGGCTGCCCGGTGGCCGCGCCGGCGATCAGGCGGGCCATCGACGCCGGGTAACCGCCGACGTCGAGGATGCCGCCGCCGGCCAGGTCGTCGGCGAAGATCCGGCTCTCCGGCCGGTACCCGGCCGCGAACGCGAACGTGGCCTGGATCTGGTGGACGGTGCCGATCTCGCCGTCGCGGACCAATTGGGCGATCAGCTTGGTCTGCGGCAGGCACCGGTACATGTACGCCTCCATCAGGAAGACGTCATTGCGTACGGCGGCCTCGATCATCGCCTCGGCCCACGCGCGGTTGATCGCGAGCGGCTTCTCGCACAGCACATGCTTACCGGCCTCGGCCGCCTTGATCGCCCACTCGACGTGCATCGGGTGCGGCGTGGCGATGTAGACGGCGTCGACTGTGCTGTCGGCGAGCAGGTCGTCGTACGAACCGTGCCGGTTGGCGATGTCCCACTTGTCGGCGAAGGTGTTCGCGGATTCGAGGGACCGGCTGCCGACGGCGACGACCTCGTTGGTCTTCGACGTCGGCACCTGGCTGGCGAACCGGGAAGCGATGTTGCCGGTGCCGATGATGCCCCAGCGGAGCTTGTGGTCAGTCAAAAGAAATCCCGTTGTGATTGTGGTTGCAGGTCAGAATTTCATGGCCCCCGCCGCCAGGTCGGCGATGAAGGATCGGGCGCCGATCAGGAAGACGCCGATCAGCGGGATGACACTCATCAACGCACCGGCCATCACCATCGAGTAGTCGGTGCCGTAGATGCCGTTCAGCTGGTCGAGAGCGACCTGGAGGGTGAGGCGGTTCGGGTCGGTCATCACGATCAACGGCCAGAGGTAGTCGTTCCAGACGTTGATGAAGGTGAAGATGCCGAGGAAGGCCAGACCGGGCCGGAGCACCGGCAGGCCGACGGTGAGGTACTGCCGGAAGAATCCGGCGCCGTCGACCTTGGCGGCCGAGATGAGTTCGTCGGGGATGGCGCCCTTGGCGTACTGGCGCATCCAGAAGATCCCGAACGCGTTGGCCGCGCCCGGGATGATGAGGGCCTTCAGCGACCCGATCCAGCCGAACTCGGCGAGCGTCACGAACTGCGGCACCAGCGACAGCTGGGCCGGGATCATGAAGGTCGCGAGCAGCAGGCCGAACAGGAAGTTGCGGCCGGGAAACTCGTACTTCGCGAAGGCGAACGCTGCCAGCGAGTCGAAGAACAGCACCAGCACCGTGACCCCGAGGGACGCGATCAGGGTGAGCAGCATCGATCCGAAGAAGTCGACGTTGTCGAGCACCTTGCCCATGTTCTCGAACAGGTGGGAGCCGATCAGGAGCTTCGGCGGGTAGGCGAAGATGTCCGGGGTGGTGTTGGAGGCCATCACCACCATCCAGTAGAACGGGAACAGCGAGACCAGCACGCCGAGCATCAGCACGATGTGACCGACGGCGGTGCGAATGCGCTCAACGGACATCTGCGGCCTCCCTCTTGGCATTCTGGGCTGCGATCCGGCGTTCCACCCGTCGTGCGGCGCGTCGGGTCAGTCGTTCGTCGTCGTTTCCGCCGATCAGCCGCCAGTTGATGATGCTGAACAGCACGATCAGGATGAACAGGGCCCAGCCGATCGCGGCGCCGTACCCGAACTGGTTCTTGATGAACGCGCTCTGGTACAGGTACGAGACGATCGTCAGGCCGGCGTCGCCCGGACCGCCGATGTTGTCGGTGTCACCGAACAGCACCCGGGACTCGGTGAAGATCTGCAGTCCGCCGATGGTCGAGGTGACCGCGGTGAACAGGATGACCGGCCGCAGCATCGGCACGGTGATCCGCCAGAACGTCTGCCGCGAACTCGCGCCGTCCACCTTGGCGGCCTCGTACACGTCGGCCGAGATCGCCTGCAGCCCGGCCAGGTAGATGATCGCGTTGTAGCCGACCCAGCGCCAGGTGACGATGGTGGCGATCGCGATCTTGATCCCCCACGGCTGTGTGAGCCACTCGATCTTGCCGACACCTATGGACTCCAGGAAGGCGTTCAGCAGGCCGAAGTTGTTGCTGAAGATCGAACCGAACACCAGGGTGACCGCGACGACCGAGGTGACGTTCGGGATGAAGTAGGCGATCCGGTAGAAGGTCCGGAAGCGGGTGGCGTTGTGCAGCGCGTTGGCGATCACCAGCGCGAGCAGCAGCATCGGCACGGTCGACAGCACCCAGATGATCAGCGTGTTGCCGATCGCCTTCCAGAACGTCGGGTCCGAGAGCAGGTAGTTGTACTGCTCGAGCGCGACCCATTTCATCTGGCCGATGCCGTCCCAGGAGTGGAACGAGATCCAGATCGAGAACAGCACCGGGAACGCGCCGAAGACCGCGAACAGGATGAAGAAGGGCGAGACAGCGGCGTACTGCGGGAGCGCCTGCTTGTACTTGTTCGGCGGCTTCTCCGAGGTGGTGGACGGCCTGGTGACCGCGGCCGGGGCAGTCTTGCTGGTGACAGCCATCTCAGATCGCCCCCGCTCGGGTCAGTTCACGCTCGATCTGGTGCTGGGCGTCGGCCCAGGCCTGGTCCGGGTTCTTGCCGGCCGTCTCGACGTTGATCAGCTCGTTGCTGATCGGCGTACCGATGATCGAGTCGTACGGCGAGAAGTAGGCGCCCGGGTACTTCTTCGCGGACTCCGCGAACACGTCGACGATCTTCTGACCACCGAAGAACGGGTCCGGCGCCGACAGCTTCGGATCGGTGTAGCTGGCCGGTGTGGAAGGGAACAGCACCGGATCGAGGAACGCCTGGGCCTGGTTCTTCGCCGACTCGAGCCAGCTGATGAACGCGAACGCGGCCTCGGGGTTCTTGCAGTACTTCGTGATCGCGAGGAAGGACCCGCCGCGGTTGCCGGCACCACCAGGAGCCGCCGTCACCCGCCAGAGTCCCTTCGTCTTCGGAGCCGCGTTCTTCGGGCCGAGCTGCGCCCACCAGACCGCGGCGTTGAACACGACGAGCTTGCCGTTGGTGACCACCGCGTCAGCGTCGGTCGAACCGTTCTGCGCGTTGGCGGACAGGCCTTCCTTGACCACCCGGACGGCCAGGTCGAACGCCTCGCGGACGTGGTCCTGGTCGCCGATGTACTGGCCGTCCTCGGTCATGTACCGCTTCGGCTGCTGGGCCATCCGGTAGCTGTAGATGCTCGTGATGTTGTCGGTGATCGACGAGCCGGGCACGGCCTGTTTCACCTTCTTGCCGAGCGCGATGTAGGTGTCCCAGTCCGGGGCCAGCTCCGCGACCGCGGCCGGATCGATGTCGATCCCCGCCTTCTCGAAGACGTCGGTCCGGTAGAACAGCGCGGTCGGCCCGGTGTCCATCGGGTAGGCCATCATCTTGCCTTCCGGCGTGACGCCCCACTTCCACTTCCAGGGCAGGAAGTCCTTCTCCAGGTCCTTCGCGCCGAGCTCGTTCAGGTCGTGGAACTGGTCGGCGTTCGGGAAGTACGTCGCGACGTCGTCGTTGATCGCGACGATGTCCGGGACGAGAGACTTGCCGGCCAGGGCGGTCAGTACCTTGGTCTTGTAGTTGGAGCCGATCCGGGTCATCGCCAGCTTCATGCCGTCGTACCCGGGAATCGACTTCTCCGCCTGGCCGATCAGGTCGTCGTTGACGGACCCGACCCAGGTCCACATGCTGAGCTCGTGCGAGCCGCCCAGCGAGCTGCGGGAACCGCAGCCGGTGAGACCCGCGGCGGCTATGGCGGAGCCGGCCGCGAGGAAGTGCCTTCTGCTCAAGGTCATAGCCTCACCTGGCGCTTTCTGTTGGATTTCGCCGGAAGGTGTCCACATATGTTTACGTAGCCATCAAGGTAAGCGCATACCGACTGAACCGGTCAAGCCTCCGATGACAAGATTGGGTTCCATGAGTCCCAGCGCAGTCCTCTTCGATGCCGATGGCGTTGTGCAACGTCCTGACCGCGACTGGTGGTCGCAGCTGACCTCGCTCGTACCTGCGGACGGCGACGGATTCGTCGCGGACCTGATGGCGGCCGAGAAGCCGGCGCTGCTCGGGAAAGTCGATTTCCGCGACGCGCTGGCCGACGTACTGCGGCGCTGGAACTCGCCGGCGTCCGTCGACGAGGCGCTCGAGCCGTGGAGTTGGTTCGTCGCGGAGCCCGAGGTGATCACGCTCATCCAGTCGCTGCGATCGGCCGGCATCGGGTGCCATCTGGCGACCAACCAGCACGCGTACCGGCGGGCGATTATGCAGGACGAGCGCGGGTACGGCGCCTGGTTCGATCGGACGTTCTACTCGTGCGACGTCGGCCTGGCCAAGCCGGATCCGGCGTACTTCCGGGCGATCCTCGGCGCGCTGGATCTGCCCGCCTCGTCGGTGCTGTTCATCGACGACAACGTGGACAACGTGGCGAGCGCTTCGAGCGTCGGGCTGCGCGCCGAGGTGTACGACCTGGCGGCCGGCGTGCCGGCGCTGGTTGAGCTGCTTCGGCATCATGACCTGCCGATTCCGGGCTGAGGTCTTGTGATGGCGTGAAGGCTGTGACATCGTCGCCGGGCAGATGACAACGTAGGACATTCCACCAGCCGCTCCCTGGAGGCACCACATGTCCGATCGCCGCCGCACGCTCTCCCGCCGCAGTGCGCTGGGCCTCACCGCAGGCCTGGGGCTCGCCGCGACCGTCTCGCGTCAGTCGCCTTCGGGAGCGGCGTCTGCTACGTCGGCGTACCCGTCTGCGTACCCCAAAGGACAGCGGCCGCGGGTGCTGAACGTGTTCGCCGAGGATTCGCTGAGCCTGCCCGAGCGGACCCTGGCGACGACGCTGCAGGGCCTGATGGCGCGGCGCGGCGGCGAATCGCTGTACCTGAACCTGCCGACGCTCGGGTACCAGCACTGGCTCGACGACCTGGTGTCGCGGTACGGCGTCCAGGTGCGTCCCGGAGACCTGTGGAAAACCGTCAAGCGGTCCGGCGTTCCCGGATATGTTCTCTTTCGTACGGGCACCCCGTCGGTCAACGTCGCGACCACGCTCGCCGGCGTGACGGGTGCCGTGGCGATCGAGGAAAGCTTGGAGGCACTCGCGATCCGGAACGGGTTGCGGAAGGTCCTGGACGTGCGGGACAAGGACGACCGCTGGGTGTTCGAGACGTACTGGCCCCGGCTGCGGCACGACGTCGTGGTCGAGCAGCGCGCCGACATCCCGGAGCGGCTCCGGGACTACGTCACGATGGCGGGGACGCTCGCCTTCTTCGACGGCAACTCGGAGTTCCGCGCCGACGTGGTCGACGCGCTGGACGACGACGGCACAGTCATCGGCTGGGGCGATGCCTCGGCGGGCGAGGACGCCTTCATCGGCGTGAACTCGGCCACCGGCGTCAAAGCGCTGCCCGCTGACCACGCCCGCAACCTGTCGGTGCTGTCAGGCATCTCCGAAGACCGCCTGACGCAGCACGTCCCGGCGCAAGCTCCGACTCTGGACCCCGACGCGCATTACGTCACCTTCCTAATCACCGATGGCGACAACATTCAGTGGGCTCTTGGCGACTTTCCCACCGATCCGCGGTGGTTCGGGAGTCCGCGCCGGGGTGAGGTCGACCTCGGCTGGGGCATCTCGCCGTCGCTGATCGATCTCGCGCCGTCGGTGATGCGCTGGTTCTACGACCAGTCGCGGAAGGACCGCTGGGTGGTCGGCCCGTCGGGCGGCGGCTACATGTACCCGAGCCGCTACCCCACCGCCGCGCTGGACAAGCACACCGCGTCCCTCGCCCGGGCCATGGGGCGGGCCGATCTCTCGGTCGCGCAGATCATCGACTTCGACGCGTTCGAGAACACCCGGCTGTGGTCGTCGTACCTCAAACGCCCCGAGATCGACGGTCTGATCTATCTCGAGTACTCGAGGTACGACGGTCTCAAGGGCAAAGTGGTCTGGTCCGAGGGGAAGCCGGTGATCTCCGCCCGGACCATGCTCTGGGAGGGTCTCGACGGCGCCGACGAAGCGTCCGTCACCGCGGAACTGAACGCCGCGACCCGCAACCCGTTCTCCACGGCCGGCTATTCGATCGTCGTCTGGCACGCGTGGAGCAAGTCCGTCGACGACGTTCTCACCGTCGTCAACGGCCTCGCCCCACACGTCAAGGTCATCCCGCCGGACACGCTGGTCCGGATGGTCGCCAAAAACGCCAAACCGTAGGGGTCGTTGGGTCAGGTGCGCGGGACCTTGAGTTTGTCCCAGGTTTCCTTGCCGGGGATGCCGTCGGCGTCGGAGCCGGGTTGGGCGACCGAGCCTGAGAAGCCGAGCTTCTTCTGCCAGGCGGAGTAGGACTTGAGGTCGCCGGTGCCCCAGGTGTCCTTGTTCGTCTGGGTCTCGTACTTGTTGCACCCGACGGCCACGAGCCGCTCGTGCATCGCCGCGATGATCGGGCTCTTGCGGCCCATCACGAAGAACGACTTGCCCGGGAACGTGACGAAACCGGTGCGCGGCCCGGCCGAGTGCACGTACGACGGCCGCCCGTAGCCGGCGATCGTGCTGGACATCCGCGTGTGCCGGCCGCACTTGTTGCTGTAGTTGCCCTCGATCGTGTAGACCTTCGAGCCGCTGACCCCGGTGACGAGACCGACGTGATCGATCCTCGACTTGAGATCGGTGCCGTCCCAGTCGAAGAAGACGATGTCGCCGCGCCGGATCCCCGCGATGTCCACGTGCCACTGACTGTGGTTCTTGAACGCCTTCGCGTGTGCCGTTGTCAGCGCGAAGTCGCCGCCGAACGTCACCGCGGCCTGGTTGCCCGAGTTCCAGGCCCAGAACGTGATCGACGCGTCGCACCACGCGAAGTTGCCGTTGAACGCCGCGCCGTTGCGGTCGCGGTACCACTTCTGGATCTTGTTCGGCTCGCCGAGACCGATGTCGAGCTCGGCGGTGTGGATCATGTCCTCGAGGCCGCTCATGATCCGGCCCCGCCGGAGTACGTCGGTTCCGCGTCGGCTACCCGCGCCCGGCCGTACTCTCCGTCCTCGGCGGGCCCGAACTCGGCCTCCAGTTCCTCCGCCTCGTTCTCGATGTCATGGTCGAAGCTCGGCTCGACGAGCAACCCGGCCTGCTCTTCCTGCGACATCTCGTCCGGCAACTCGTCCAACTCTTCCAGCGACGGCCGCCCGTTGTCGGTCATGGCAATGCCTCCCCCTCACCACGATGAAAGCCCCCAGCCCTGATCCCTTCATCATGCTCCGGCGCGTGAGGTTCGACTACAGCTCACGGAAGTACACCGCCACCGGCAATTTCACACATCCGATTGATTCATAGAACGCACGGGCCGGCGCGTGGAAATCGTCGCCTCCGGTGCCGATCTCGACGTACTCCGCGCCCTCGGCCCGCATCGCCGCGAACGCGTGCTCACAGAGCGCGGTGGCGATGCTGGAGCGGCGGTGCTCGCGCGCGACCGCCAAGATCTCGACAGTGGCCCGATGGCGGGCGGTGTCGAGATGCCAGGCGACGTACCCGGCAGGTACGTCGTCAACGACGGCAACGGCGACGTACTTGTGTGCGGCCGGATCGTGCAACCCGGCGACCTGCCTGCGGTAGTCGCCGCGCCAGTCGCCGTGCTGGCGGGTGAAGATCAGGTCGCCGACCAGCGGCCGGAACGACTCCTCGTAGAACGGCCCGAACGTGTCGATGGTGAGGTCGATGAGCCGGGTCAGGTCAGCGTCGACGTACGAACGAATGTGCATGGAGTGTGCCTCTCGCGAGCGAAGGAGAATCCGGGCAGGCGCGACCGGCTCACCGCACGCGCGCAGGCGGCGGTGGGCCGGGATCAGCGCCGGGTACGCCCGGCGGCGAAGCACTCCATGTCCGCGATGTTAGCGAGCGACCGGCGGTACGGCGACCGGAACCGTGTGGATCTGGCCGGTCCGCGGGCCGTTGGTGAGCCGGCCGAGGTTGTCGGCGATGCTGTCGGCCATCCGCCATTCCGCGGTCAGGATGCACAGCGTCGGGCCGTCGAAGTCGACCAGGCCGAGCGCGAACGGCGCCCGGTTCTCGGGTACGTCGATGCGCTCGAGGATCTCGCCGCCCGCCGCGACGCGGACCACGCCCTCGCCGCCGGTCTGGCACCAGATCGCTCCCTCGGCGTCGAGGCAGATGCCGTCCGGGCCGAGGTTCTCGGCGTACACGCGACGGTTCGACAACCCGCCGTCCGGCTCGACGTCGAACGCGGTCAGCCGCCCCGCGAACGACTCCGCTATCACCAGCGTCCGGCCGTCCGGCGTCAGCACCATTCCGTTCGGGAACTGGATGTCGTCCGCGACCTGCCGCACCTGGCCGTCCGGCGTGACCAGCTTGATCCAGCCGGGAACCGGCTCCTCGCCACCGGAGAAGTCGAAGTCCGCGCCGTCCAGATAGATGTTGCCTTGGGCATCCACCACGATCTCGTTCGCACCCTGCTCGGCGAGCACGGTGATCGAGCCGTCGGGCTCGTACCTGCGCAGCTTGTCACCGGTGGTCAGCATCCGGCCGTCCGGCAGCCAGTCGACGGACCAGCCCATCAGGCGTTCGACCGGAGCCTCGAAGGACTCCGTCTTGCCGTCGGCGTCGACAGCGACGATCTGCTGCTCGATCCAGTGGCAGAACCACAACCGGCCGTCGTGCCAGCGCGCGCCTTCGGGAAAGGCCAGGCCGTCCAGTAGAAGCTTCATCAGGTCACCTCGTTCGTCGTTTCGGGCTCGTTCACCCCCTACACGAACGCGGCCCGGTCAGATCGACGGCTCAGCAGAAAAAGTACTGCGATCAACGGCAACGTCACCAGGTACGCCGTACGCAGATCGACGACGCGTGCGAGTACGGCGAGGAGCGCCGGCGCTATGAGGATCGCCGTACCGGAGGCCATTGCACCGACCGCGGAGAGGCGGGCCGAGCTGAGACCGGGGGTCGCGACGAGGGCTGCGAGCGTCACCGGGTACAGCGGGGCGACCCCGAGACCGGCCACGACCAGGCCGAGGGCGACCAGGGCCGGCGCGTCGAACAGGCTCACCAGCAACGTGCCGCAGGCGGCGAGTGCGCCGGACGGGAACACCGGCGACCAGCCGCGGTAGCGGATCGGTCCGATCGCGCGGCCGACCGCCATACCGATCGGGAACGCACTGCCGAGCAGCGCGGCAGCTGCAGTGGGCAACCCGCTGGCCACCAACCGCGCCACGGCCCACACCACGAAGCAGAACTCGACCGACACCGCCAGCACGACCCGCAGCCATCCCGCGCCGACATCCATGACGACGCGCCGCCCCACTCGCCTCCACTTCCGCCCGAGCCCAACAGCCGGAGCCGAATCAATCAACACCGGCACGCTGAGCCGCTCGCCTTCCGCGTCCCACTGAGGCGCGCCTGCGCCGCGCGCCGCCGTTGGCTGGGGCGGTCGAGAGCGCCGCGTTAGCACCGCTAGGAAAAGCAGTGGAGGAGCCGCGGCGAGCATG
This sequence comes from Kribbella sp. VKM Ac-2569, assembly GCF_004216905.1. Taxonomy (GTDB): domain Bacteria; phylum Actinomycetota; class Actinomycetes; order Propionibacteriales; family Kribbellaceae; genus Kribbella. The sequence goes on along the minus strand of NZ_SGXJ01000005.1, from coordinate 466,508 downwards.
GCGTAGCGCCCGCTGGGGCCCAGACCGTCAAGGGTGCCGATTGCTAGCGGCGCTAGGATTCCGGTTCCGCTGGCGACCGCGTTGACCCGGCTCAGGCGGGCAGCGGCCGTCGGGCCGTTGAGCATCAGCGGTGCGACCAGGACGAGGAGCGCGCCGCCGAGGCCGACCAGCAGCCCGCCGGCGATGGCGACCGCGTACGTCGGGGCGACCGCGATCAGCACCGCGCCCACCGCGCAGACGACTGAACCGAGTCCAAGGACCGTCGGCATCGGCCAGTGTTTGAGCATTCGCGGACCGATCACCGCGACCAGCAGCAGCCCGGCCGCGAACCCTGAGGACATCAGCGCCAGCCGGCTGGTCGGCTCGTCGAGATCCCGCGCGAGGATCGCCACACACGCGCCGAGCCCGGCCAGCACGAACCCCATCGCGGACAGCGCGATGCCGATGCGTATCTCATCGCCGCGGGCCTTGGTCTGCGGCGGGGCCTGTGCGCCCGCGGTCATTCCAGACCTTTGAACAGCGCGTCGAGCCGGTGCAGATCAACCAGCTCGATGTCCGCCGAAATGCCCTTCAGACCAGCCGTCAGCGCACCAGACGCCTGGCCGGCCGACAACCCGACGACGGTGTCCTCGACGACCAGGCACTGCGTCGCGGGTACGCCGAGCAGCTCTGCCGCCTTCAGGTACCCCTCCGGATCGGGCTTGCCACGGCTGACGTCGTCGACCGTGACGAGGACCGACGGCGCGATCCCGGCCGCGGTGAGCCGCACCTTCGCGAGCTGGGCCGGCGCACTGGTGTAGACCGCCCACGGCAGGCCGATCCGGTCAAGCGTGGCGAGCAGGTCCAGCGCACCCGGCTTCGGCACCACGCCGTCGACGTCGTTGACCTCGAGATCGAGCACCCGCGCCCCCGCCGCGGCACGCTCGGCCGGCGTCGCGTCGGGCAGCATCTGCGCGACGGTCGCCACCGCGGGGTTCCCGTGCGCGACAGCGAGCACCTCGGCCGGCGATACGCCGTACTCGGTCGCCCAGCGGCTCCAGCTCCGGTCGACGATCGCGTCGGAATCGACCAGAGTGCCGTCCATGTCGAACAGGACCGCGCGGATGTCCCGGATCTCCATGACGCCTCCCATTAAACTCGTCCTCCGAGCATAACCGGAAGGGCTGCTATGACTCCAGTACGGCGTGGACAGTGGCAGACGGCTGCCGATGTACTGACCCAGCTGACCCGTCAGCCCGGGATCACGCGGGCGGCGGTCGCGCGGGCGCTGCGGTTGAGCACGGGTTCGGCGACCGAGGTGACTGCTCGGCTACGCGACGTACACCTGCTGACTGAGGTACCTGCGCCCAGTCAGGGCCGTGGTCGGCCGACCACGGTGCTGCAGCCGCATCCGCAGGGACCTGTGGTGCTCGTACTCGATCTGCGGCAGAGCAGTTGGCGGAGTGCGGTCGTAGCGCTCGACGGGTCGCTGCAGGAGCCGCAGTACAGGCGGCACCGGAGTCGGCGTGCACAGGTCGTGCTGAACAACCTGCGGCGTGAGGTGGAGCAGGCACAGCAGCGGTACGGCGCTCGGCTCCAGATGGTGAGCCTCGCCGTACCGGGCACTGTCCGTGACAACCACCTGATGCAGGCACCGACGCTGGAGTGGGTGGAGCTGGATCTTGCACAAGTCACTGGCGACACCGGCGTACCGCTGCTTGCTGGCAACGACGCGACGCTGAGTGGGGTGGCAGAGGCGCGTACTGGCGCTGCTGCAGGAGCTGGTACGGCGGTACACCTCATCATCGAGGTAGGTATTGGCGGGACGCTGCTGATCGACGGGGTGCCGGCACAGGGCGCGTCGGGAGCAGGCGGCGAGTACGGCCACATGCCCTTCGGTGACCGGTCCCGGTCCTGTCCGTGCGGTGCGCGTGGCTGCTGGGACCTGGAGATTGATGGACGGGCGCTGGCGCGTTATCTCAAGCAGCCGACGCCGGACGACCCAGTTGCCTACACGGAAGAGGTACTCCGGCGTAGTGATCGGGCTGCACGCGCTGCAGTGACGAGGGTGGTCGCTTCACTGGGCTACGGCATCGCAGGTCTCGTGAACGCGCATGACCCGGATGTGGTGACGATCGGTGGTCTGGCGATCCCCCTGCGGGCGGCTGCGGAGGAGACCTTTGCAGAGGCGTACGAGAGCGGTCTGATGACGTTCCATCGCGGTGCTCCCCCACCGGTGCTGCCGGCTAGGCACCAGCCAGATGGGCCGCTACGTGGCGCTGCCGCGCTGGCACTCGACCAGCTCACCAGCGAGCCAGCCATCGCAGCCTGGGCCGCCCAACGCTAGTCAGTAACCTCTTCCGCTTCCGCTGCCTCTTCGGATTCTTCAGCCTCTTCGACGCGGGGCTTGGGGACGATCGGGGGTTCTACCTTCGCCAGGATCTCGAGGATGTCGTGCCGGTGGTGCTGGATCTCGTGAGCGGTGTGCCTGATGACCCAGCCCAGCGTGCGCGGCGCCCGGACCGGGTAGTTGTACAGCCCCAGCTTCCCCAGCTCCTGCGGCTGCAGCACCCGCGCCGCCGCCCCGAACTCGCGCGCGAACCGCACCAGCGCGGCCGCGACCTCCATCGGGTCCTGAAGCTCGTACTTCTCCTGCTTCACCCGCCCGGTCCGGTCCATCGGCGCGTACACCGGCCGATCCTCAGCCAGGCACTGCGCGATCCGGTGCCGCTGCACCTCGAGTACGTCGCGCACGTGGCACGCGTACTCGATCGCCGACCACACGTCCGGCTCCGGTCGCAGGCGCACGACGTTCGGGTCCGGACCGGCGGCGGCCTTCGTCAACGCCATGCTGCAGTCCGCCGACTGCCGAACGAGCAGCGTCACCGTGCCCTGCAAGGTCCCGGTGTCGTAGTTGAAACCGCACTGCTCGCAGTACCCGTCGACCGGGGGCTGCTGCTTGCTCAACTGCTACTCCCTCTGAATCTCCACGCATGATCGACCGGGCCGATGCCGTCGCCGAGCGCGAACCCGGCCGCGATCGCCCCCGTCACATACTCCTTCGCAGCACCGACAGCACCCGGTACGTCGTACCCACGAGCAAGGTACGACGCGATGGTGCTGGCCAGCGTGCATCCCGTGCCGTGGGTGTGCCTGTTGTCGGCCCGGAGGGCGCTGTACGAACGCCGTACCCCTGGACCGTGCAGCACGTCGACGGACGCCGTACCGACGTCGTGGCCGCCCTTCACCAGCACCCAGGACGCACCTGCCTCCAGCAGAGCCTTCGCAGCGAGCTCCCGGTCCTCTACAGTCTCCAGGTCGATGCCGGAGACCGGTCCGAGCTCAGTGAGGTTCGGAGTGAGGACTGTGGCCAGCGGGACGATCTCCGTGCGTACGGCCTCCATCGCGTCGGCCGCGAGCAGTGCGTCGCCGTGCTTGGACACCGACACCGGATCGACCACGACCGGCACGTCCGGCGGCAGGGTCCGCAGCAGCGACGCGACGACGCGGACCATCGACTCGGACGCCAGCATGCCGGTCTTCACCGCGTCGACCCCGATGTCGTCCACTACGCTGCGGAACTGGGCGCGGACCTGCTCCTCCGGCAGCTCCCAGGCACCCTGGACGCCGACGCTGTTCTGCGCCGTGATCGCGGTCAGCACGCTCATGCCGTGCACACCGTTCGCAAGCATCGCCTTCAGATCCGCCTGGATCCCGGCCCCGCCGCCGGAGTCGGAACCGGCGATCGTCAGCACTCTGGGGGGCGGCATCTCAACTCCTGAAATGGGCGTGTCCGGTGTCCGCAGCATACGGCGCGCCGTCCACGGTCACCGTCCCGGCCGGTCGTTCCTCGTTGCCCTCAGCAACCGAGCCGATCACGGTCCAGCCCTCGGGGACGTCGGCCGGCTCGAACGTACCGACCAGTGCGTGGTCCTCGCCGCCGGTCAGCACGAACTTCAGCGCGTCCACACCGGTCGCCGCGGCCACCGCCTGCAGCGGCTCGGGCACCGTCAGCGCCTTCGTATGCACGTCGATGATCACCTGGCTCGCCGCCGCGATATGGCCAAGATCGGACAGCAGGCCGTCGCTCACGTCGCACAACGACGAGGCCCCGGCGAGCGCGGCCCGCGGACCTTCGGCGTACGGCGGTTGCGGGCGCCGATGCGCTTCGACGACGGCCCGTGGTGAGCGGAACCCGCGAGCGAGCACTGCCCAGCCCGCCTCGGCCCAGCCGAGCCGGCCGACGAACGCGACCTCGTCACCCGGGCGGGCACCTGAGCGCAGCACCGGCGGACGGCCGTCCAGCGAACCGAAGGCAGTCACCGAGACGACGATCTTGTCGGACTGGACCGTGTCGCCGCCGATGATGCTCGCCTCGACCAGCTCGCACTCGTCGACCAGGCCTTGGTTCAGCTCCAGCGCCCAGGCGGTCGGCAGGTCGGCGGGGCCGCCGAAACCGACCACGAGCGCGGTCGGGCGGGCACCCATCGCCACCACGTCGGCCAGATTCTGTGCAGCGGCCTTGCGGCCCACGTCGTACGCGGACGACCAGTCGCGGCGGAAATGCCGGCCCTCGACCAGCAGGTCCGTCGTGATCACCATGCGGCCGTCCGGCACCGCCATCACGGCCGCGTCGTCACCGGGACCGACCAGGACGTCCTCACCTGTGGACAGCCCCTTGGTGACGGCCGCGATCAGGCCGAACTCACCCGTGCTCCCCAACGTCTCTGTCACGTCAGCAGACCTCCCATATCGCTAGGCGGAGTCTAGGCGGTACCGTGACCGGGCAACGAAGAGTACGCCCGGCGCTCCCGCAGTACGCCTGTGGGTGACCGGAGCCAGCTGAGGACGACTGAGTGGAGAACGACGTGGTGGTCCAGGCCTACATCCTGATCCAGACCGAGGTCGGCCGTGCGGCTGACGTCGCGGCGCAGATCGCCGAGGTCCAGGGCGTCACCCTGGCCGAGGACGTCACCGGTCCGTACGACGTGATCGTCCGCGCGGAAGCCCGCAACGTCGACGAACTGGGCAAACTGGTGGTTGCCCGGGTCCAGAACGTTCCCGGCATCACCCGCACGCTGACCTGCCCCGTCGTCCACATCTGATTCTCCGGCACCGGGACCCGTCACTTCTCAGCATGCCCGAACTCCTATCCGCCGGACCGGCCCGTTCCCGTGTCCGGACCGTTGGCGCTGCACTCTGTCTGCTGCTGATCGCCGGGTGCAGTCCTGGGCCGACGCCTGTGCCTGTGCCCTCCCCCGCGCCCGAGGTCGCCGCTGCCTGCGCCGAGCTGGTCAAGGCGCTCCCCGCCAAGGTCCTCGACGCCGAACGCCGCGAGGCCTCCCCGACGAGCCCACTGACCGCGGCGTACGGCGACCCGCCGATCGAAATGACCTGTGGCGTCACACCTCCGGCCGGCATGGCCGAGGCCCAGTCCCAGTGCTTCGAGGTCAACGGCGTCGGCTGGTTCGCCAAACAGGTCGAGAACGGCTTCATCTTCACCACCATCGGCCGCTCCCTCTACTTCGAGGTCGCCGTCCCCGACAAGTACACCCCCGAAGCCAACGCCCTCACCGACGTCTCCGACGCTGTCCAGAAGCACAACAAGCTCGTCACCCCCTGCACCTGACGACTGCGCGTCAGCCGATCAGGTCGGCGAACACCACCAGATTGGCCTCGTACTTCTCCGACACGGCATCGAGCCCACCGCAGGTGATCAGTCGCAGCCCGGCGTGGTCGATATCGCCGTACACCGCGGCGCTCGGGAAGCCGGTCTTCGGGTACTCCTGGACCCGGCTCACCCGGAACGTCGCGGTTGAGTGGTCCTGCCTGGCCACCATGATCCTGTCGCCGGGCTTCAGCGAGGCCAGCCTGGCGAAGACACCGGGCCGGCCGGACCAGCGGACGTGGCCGGCGATGACGGCCGGGCCTGTCTCGCCGGGTGTGGGGGCACCGGTGAACCAGCCAGCTGGGAAGCCGTTCGGCGGCACCTGCAAACTGCCGTTGCGGGTGATGCCGAGGCGCATCAGCCGTGAATCCACCCCGATCGCGGGGATCCTCACCCGGATCGGGGTGGACGTCCGCAGCGAGGCCGGCTTTCCGCGCCCCTGACCGTGGGGTGATCGGCGCGACGGTTCGGCGGATGGCTCCGTGCGGAGTGCTGGACTGTCCTTGCCTACCGCAAGGGTGTGTTTCCCGGTCGGTGCGCCCGTGTTCCGTGTGCTCGGGGTGGGTGTGCTCCGGGTGGGTGTGCTGGGCGTGGGTGTGATGACGGTGGTGGTTGGCGCGGCGGCTCCGCTCGCGACCTCGGCCGAGCTTGCGCCTTGAGTCTGCCCCGTGCCCGACCCAGTGCTACATCCGGCCACAGTGAGGGTGGTCGCGAGGAACAGAACCGCCGCGCCAGTCCTCATGGGGTGCCGGCCAGGCTCCACCAGAACCACGGGAAGGTCGGCGGCTCCACGAGGAAGATCGACGGGCCGGACGCATCACCTGTCCCGACAGAGCCTCCCGGGGTCCTGGTGACCTGCGGCGGCCTGGGCGAAACCGTCGGCACCGGCGGCGTAGTCGGGGGTGTCGTCCGGGGTGTCGTCGGCGGCGTCGTCCGGGGTGTCGTCGGCGGCGTGGTCGGCGGCGTGGTCGGCGGCGTGGTCGGCGGCGTGGTCGGCGGCGTGGTCGGCGGCGTGGTCGGCGGCGTGGTCGGCGGCGTGGTCGGCGGGGTCGTCGGCGGCGTGGTCGGCGGGGTCGTCGGCGGGGTCGTCGGCGGGGTCGTCGGCGGGGTCGTCGGAGGCGTGGTCGGAGGCGTGGTCGGAGGGGTCGTCGGAGGCGTGGTCGGAGGGGTCGTCGGAGGTGTCGTCGGCGGGGTCGTCGGAGGTGTCGTCGGCGGGGTCGTCGGAGGTGTCGTCGGCGGGGTCGTCGGAGGTGTCGTCGGCGGCGTGGTCGGCGGTGTCGTCGGCGGCGTGGTCGGCGGTGTCGTCGGCGGCGTGGTCGGCGGTGTCGTCGGCGGAGTGGTCGGCGGGGTCGTGCTGCAGGTTGGTTTGGTGAGGGTGTTGGTGTCCAGCGTCACCGACCCGTTCCGAGCCAGCATCCGGCCGACCGCAGTGGCACCGGTGTTCATCGTGATCGAGGCCAGCGCCAGGACAGTCCCGCGGAACTGGGTCGCCGTACCGATCGTCGCCGAGCTGCCGACCTGCCAGAACACGTTGCAGGCCTGAGCACCGTTGGTCAGCACCACGCTGCTGCTGGACGCGGTGGTCAGGGTGGAGCCCGCCTGGAACACGAAGACCGCCCCCGCGTCGCCTTCGGCGTTCAGAGTCAAAGCGCCGGTCAGCCCGATCGAAGAGGCAGAGTTGTAGACGCCCTGGGTCAGCGTCTTGCCGCCCAGGTCGTCGGTGATCGGCGTCGGCGGCGACTCCCCGGCGGCGACGTTGTAGGCCGTGACCAGATCCTTCTTCGCCTCCTGGGTCACGTTGTCGCCGGCGTGGTTCGTTCCGGTGATCGTCATCGTTCCGGTGCCGGTGATCGCCGGGTTCGGGAAGCTGCCGATGTCCCCCGTCAGCACGGTCGGTCCGGTGTTCGTGATTCCCGCCCCGGCCAGGACGACGAAACTCTCGGCGGTGCCGAGTGGCACCGCCACGGCGGCGGCCTCCGCATCGCTTCCGGTGACGAGCAAACCGCCCGCGGATACGACGAGTGCAGCGGAGATCGCCAGTACGCTCAGCCGCAACCGGCCGAGTGTGGGCGCAGAGGTGGGCAACTTCATGATCGGTTTCACCCTCAGTCCATCGATAAGCCGCCTGATCGGTGACAGGACGACTTGTTGTTCGGGCAGTTCGTCTCAGGAGGATCCGCGGTCGCAAGAACGACATCGAGCGATCCGGGACAGGTCCAGGCCCGGTAACAGGACATCGGGAGATCGCCACGGGGAGCAGTACCTTCGCTGCCCCGCCATCGTGCTGGCGTCCCGTTCGATCAGCGGCGGCCTTAGGGCCGTCTCACGCCGATCACAATTCGTTACTGGAGCTGACGCTAGGTCAGTGATGACTCACTGTCAACAGTCCGATGCGGGCGCTCGGCAATCAACTGTGGTCGTTGCTTCATTCAACTAGTACCGTGCCGCGATCTACCGCCGACGCGATCGCTGTGCCACGGTTCCCACCGGCATACTCGCTGGTGAGGCTGGATTCGTCGGCCGGTGGTGTCCGGTTGGGGATCTCGGGTGCGACGTCACGGGTGGAGGCGCCCGCGGTGGGTGCCCGGATGACGGGAGTGATCGATGAAGTACATGATCCTGACGTACGCGTCGCAGCAGGACTACGACGGGATGGCGGGGAAGGACACGGGGAAGCCTGCCTGGCAGCCGGAGGACTTCGCGGCGATGGGGGCGTTCATGGAGAAGTTCAACAACGAGCTGATCGAGTCGGGCGAGCTGGTCGAGACGCGCGGGCTGGCGGCGCCGGTGCTGACCCGGCGGCTGGGGTCGAAGGACGGGCAGTCGGTGGTGACGGACGGGCCGTACGCCGAGACGCAGGAGGTGCTCGCGGGGTACTGGATCGTCGAGTGCGAGTCGTTCGACCGGGCCACGGAGATCGCGTCGCGGCTCGCCGACACGCCGGTGCCCGAGTTCGTCCGCGCGACGGCGTACGCGGATGTCCGGCCGCTCGTCGAGGGCCGCGACGACCTGGTGGAATGACTTGTCATGACTGGTGCTGTCGAGGATCTGATGCGGGAGCTGGCGCCGCAGGTTCTCGGGGCGCTGGTCCGGCGGTACGGGCACTTCGACACGGCTGAGGACGCGGTGCAGGAGGCGCTGCTCGCGGCGGCGCAGCAGTGGCCGGTGGACGGAGTGCCCGACAGTCCGCGCGGGTGGTTGATCACGGTCGCTTCTCGTCGGCTGACGGACCTGCTCAGGCGGGAGCAGGCCCGTCAGCGGCGGGAGGACCGGGTCGCGTCCTGGGCGCTGCAGGGTGAGCCGGTCGGGGACGCGGACGACACCTTGGTGTTGTTGTTCCTGTGCTGCCATCCGTCGTTGTCGCCGGCGTCGCAGATCGCGCTGACGTTGCGGGCGGTCGGTGGTCTGACGACGGCGGAGATCGCGCGGGCGTTCCTGGTGCCGGAGGCAACCATGACGCGGCGGATCACGCGGGCGAAGGCGAGTGTGCAGGACAGTGGGGCGCGGTTCACGATGCCGGCCGATCGCGACGAGCGGCTGGGCGCGGTGCTGAAGGTTGTGTACCTGATCTTCAACGAGGGTTATGCGAGTACGACGGGCCCGAGTCTGCAACGTGTCGAGTTGGCCGCCGAGGGGATCCGGTTGGCGCGAATGCTGCACAGGTTGCTGCCGGATGACGCCGAGGTCGCCGGGTTGCTGGCCTTGTTGTTGCTCACGGACGCGCGGCGGCCGGCGCGGACGGGGCCGCTCGGCGAGCTGGTGCCGATGGCCGAGCAGGACCGGTCGCTGTGGATTCCGGAGCTGGTCCGGGAGGGCGTCGAGCTGATCACGAAGACGCTGCCGCGGGGGCCGGTCGGGCCGTACCAGCTGCAGGCGGCGATCGCGGCGGTGCACGACGAGTCGCCGACGGCCGACGAGACGGACTGGCGGCAGATCGTCGCGTTGTACGAGGTGCTGCTGCAGCTCACCGACAACCCGATGGTTGCCCTCAACCACGTAGTTGCGGTCGCGATGGCGCGAGGTCCGGACGAAGGGCTCGCGTTGCTGGGTTCGATCGAGCACGACGACCGGATTGCCAAGGACCACCGGCTGTCAGCGGTCCGGGCGCATCTCCTGGAGATGTCCGGTGAGACGGCGGGCGCAAGAGCGGCGTACGAAGAGGCAGCAAGTCGGACGACAAGCGTTCCACAGCAGCGATACCTGCATGCCCGCGCGAGCAGGCTGTAGGCGGGTCAGCGGCGGTTGTGCCAGGTTAGGCGTTCGGCGGGGCGGTCGTTGGTGGTGGTGCCGGAGGCGGTGTTGAAGTGGCGGCTGATGCGTTGTTGCCGGGTGTACGGCGGCCAGCCGGGGTCGCCGCTGACCGCGAAGTCCACCCAGGACTTGTGTACGAGATCCGCCAGGTGCTGCGGTGGCGCGGAACCGAGCATCGCTGCCGCCGACGGGTCGTCCAGGTTGTCGAAGACGAACGCGAGCTCCAGACCATGGCAGGCACCGAGAGTGCCGTCGCAGGCGGGCGATCGCCAGCCGAACTCGTAGACGTACGTGCCCTGGTGGGCCTCGGCGAGACGGATCGCGGGGATGCGGTAGTACGAGTCCGTCATGACCGCCGCCAGCACATCACCCGCCGTGGCACCGGGGCGGCCGGCGCGGTAGCGACGTACGCCGCCCACGGGCAACCCGAAGCGGAGCGCGGCAGCGGCGTACAGGAACGGCGTGTTCATCCTGGCGCCGACGCCGGTCGGAACGAGGAAGAGCCGCGCCTCCTCGCTGTTCGTGCCGATCAGGAGGTCGACATCAGCCGCAGCGCCGGACCGAATGCGGTCGAGGGGCGCGCCAGGCAGGAAGTCACCATCGACGACAGGGCTGAACGGCAGCAGCGTGCGGGCAACGTCACCCCATAGCTTGGCGCGCGGCTTCGCCGCCACCTGCTGGCTCAGGTTGTCCTGCGCCGCAAGCAACTGCGGGACAGGCACCCGAGCGATCGCCTCACGCGTCGGCGCCGTACCGAGCACCGCGGCCAAACGAGCCCCGACCTGGCGCGCGGACGAGGGCCCGATCGTGTTGTGACCGGCACCCGACTGCGCGATCGCCCGATGGAACAGGCCCTCGGCAGCGGGCATCGCGAGCAACGTGCAGACGCTCATCGCACCGGCCGACTCGCCGAAGATCGTCACGTTGCCCGGGTCGCCGCCGAAGCCGTCGATGTTGTCGCGGACCCAGGTCAGGGCGGCGATCTGATCGAGCAGCCCGAGGTTCGGCGTACCGTCACCGAACCACAGGAACCCGTCAGCGCCCAGCCTGTAGTTGATCGTCACCAGTACGACGCCGTCGCGGGCGAACCGCGTGCCGTCGTACACGGACAATGCTCCGGACCCGCTCGTGAACGAGCCGCCGTGGATGAAGACCATGACCGGTGCCCGCCCGGTCAGGCCCGGTGTCCAGACGTTCAGGTTCAGGTAGTCGTCGCCCGGGATGATCGTCCGCGGAATCAGTTCAGCCATCAGACCCTCGCTACGGGTCTGCGGCGGCGTCGCCCCGTAACCGCGCACGTCACGGGGCGACGTCCACGGCTCCGGTGGGCGCGGCGGCTGGAAGCGGTTCGGGCCGACCGGCGGCGCGGCGTACGGGATGCCCTTGAAGGACAGCACGTCGGCATCGGTTCCCAGGACGGGGCCGTACTGCGTGCTGACGAGCGGCATCCGGTGGGTCAGCGGAGGCCGGTGGGGCGGCTCATGGCCAGTTGCAGGAGATGCTCGACGAGGGCAGCGTAGTCCTTGCCGGAGGCCGCCCAGAGCCGCGGGAACATGCTGGTCGGCGTGAACCCGGGCATCGTGTTGATCTCGTTGATGACCACGCGGTTGTCGGCGTCCAGGAAGAAGTCGACCCGCGCCAGCCCCTCGGCCTCGATCGCGTCGAACGCGGTCAGCGCCTTGGCGCGGACCTCCGCGGCGATCTCCTCCGGCAGGTCGGCCGGCACCGAGAGCGCCGTGTACTCCTCGCCCTCCGGCAGGTACTTGGTCTCGAAGTCGTAGAAGTCGTGCCCGCCGCCCGAGACCGCGATCTCGCCGCAGACGCTGACCTCCGCGTTGCCGCCGTTCAGGCCGCCGAGGACCCCGACCTCGATCTCCCGCGGGCTCTTCGCCGACGCCTCGACGATCACCTTCGGGTCGTGCGCCCGCGCCACCGCGACCGCCTCGTCGAGCTCGTCCAGGCTGTTCACCTTGCTGATCCCGAGGCTCGACCCGCCGCGGGCCGGCTTCACGAACACCGGGTAGCCGAGCGCGTCCACCGCCGCGCGGCAGGCGTCGGCGTCCCGGATCCAGTCCCGGTCGCGGATCACGACGTACGGCGTGACCTCGAGGCCGGCGGCCTGGAAGACGACCTTCATGTAGTGCTTGTCCATGCCGACGGCGCTCGCGAGGACGCCGGAACCGACGTACCGGATGTCGGACATCTCGAGCAGGCCCTGGATGGTGCCGTCCTCGCCCCACGGGCCGTGCAGCAGCGGGAAGACCACGTCGACCTCGCCGAGCGTGCTCGGCACCTGGTCGGGTTCGCTGACCACGAGTTCGCGGTTCGCGCCGAACAGCACCGGCATCGCGGTCACGTCGACCTCGGGGAGCTTGCCGTCGGTGATCGACAGCCGCTCGGGGTCACCGCTCTCGAGCACCCAGTGCCCGCTGGTACTGATGCCGATCGGGACCACGTCGTACTTGTCCCGGTCGATCACCTGCAGGACGTTCGCGGCGGTCACGCACGAGATGGCGTGCTCGCTCGACCGGCCGCCGAACACGACGGCGACACGGGGCTTACGCTGACTTTCCGAGTACTCACTCACCGGCTCGACTGTAGCGGCCCGGAGATCAGGTTCCGACCGGGGTTCGGTTAAGAACCCTTCAGATCGCAGTAGGTAGCGACTCGTCCCAGGTGACTGGCAACGCTGTCACTCCGTACACGAGCGTGTTGTCTCGGTAGTCGATCTCCTCGAACGGTACGGCGAGTCGCAGCGTCGGAATGCGGGCGAACAGCCGCGTGAACACCTCCTGCAGTTCGACCCGCGCGAGCTGCTGGCCGATGCACTGGTGCGGGCCGAACCCGAACGCCACATGCGCCGCCGCGTTCCGCTCCAGATCCAGCCGGTCCGGATCCGGGAACACGCTCTCGTCGCGGTTGGCCGAGGACAGCGCCGCGATCAGGTAACCGCCGGCGTCGATCGTCAACGGGCCGACGGGCAGATCGTCGGTGACGTAGCGGAACAGTCCGAAGTGCACCACGGACAGGTACCGCAGGAGCTCCTCGACCGCGGCCGGTGCGAGTGACGGATCGGCCCGCAGCGCATCGAGCTGAGCAGGATTCGCTAGCAGTGCTAGCGTGCTGAGCGCGATCATGTTCGCGGTCGTCTCGTGGCCGGCGATCAGCAGCGTGACCCCGACCGTCACGAGCTCCTCCAGGCTCAGCGGCGTACCGAGCTCCTCGCCGCGGGTGATCAGCCGGGACAGCAGGTCGTCCTCGCGATGCGCCTGTTTCGCGAGCACCAGCCCGACGATGTACTGGTTCAGCTCGTCACTGGCCCGCCCGATCTCCTCGGTCCACCCGTCGACCCGGACGAGCAGGGCGCTCCGCTCCTGGAACTCGTCGCGATCCGCGTACGGAACGCCCAGCAGCTCGCAGATCACCAGCGACGGGATCGGCAACGCGAACTCCTGCACCAGATCCACCGGACCGCCACTCGCCAGCATCGCGTCGATCCGCGACTCGATCATCTCGGCGATCCGTGGCCGCATCGCCTCCATCCGTTTGACCGCGAACTCGGTCGCCAACATCCTGCGCAGGCGTTTGTGCGCCGCCCCGTCCACCTGCAGGATCGACCCCGACTCCACCTCCCGGTCCAGATCCGCATCCGGTACGACGTGATCGGACGGCGCCAGCCGCGAACTCAGCCGGCTGTCCCGGAGCAGGGTGCGGACGTCGTCGTACCGGCTGATCACGTACGCGTCGACCCCGGCCGGCGTGGACACCTTCGCGGGCGCCTCGGTACGGCGGAACGCGGCGTACTCCTGCGCCGGATCGAAAGGGCAACCGGACGGCCTGCGGACGGGAAAGTTCTCGGTCATCGCGCGCCTCTCGTGGGAATTTGGTAGTGACTACCATATGGCTGACGCTTCCGATAAGGAACAGCCTGCGGCGCGTCGGAGGCGATACCCTGCCCGCGGAGGTGCTGATGGGACTGCGCGAGGTGAAGCGGGAGCGGACCCGCCGGCTGATCGCGGACAAGGCGTTCGAGCTGTTCAGCGACAACGGGTTCGGCCGGACGACGGTCGAGCAGATCGCCGCGGCGGCCGAGGTCGGGCCGAGCACGCTGTACCGGTACTTCCCGACCAAGGAGGGCCTGGTCCTCGAGTTCGTCGACGACTGCCTGGCCGACGCGGTCGACTGGTTCCACCAGCAGCCCGCGATGGACCTGCCGGACGGTCTCCGCGCGGTGATCGAGAGGGTCCTCGAACAACTCGAGAGCAACCCGGACCGGATTCGCGCGGTGTTCGACCTGGCCGAGCAGACCGGGTCCGTGAGCGCCCACCTCAACGAGCTGATCTGGCGCTTCCGCACCGATCTCGCCGACGAACTGGTACGTCGTCTGCCCTCGGACGACCCGCGCCGCTCGGAGTTCGTCGCCGCCCTGTCCGCGGGGATCGCGATGAACATCATCGAGACGGTCGTCCGCGTCTGGGTCGACAGCCCGGACGCCGTCGAGGCCAAGGCGCTGGCCCGGCGCGCGATGCGACTGCTGTCCACCGGCGGCGTCCCGCTCCCGGGCGCACAAAACGCCTGAAAGAATTCAAGGCATGACTCCTGACCTCGATCCGTCCACCGTCGTCGTCCACGCAGGTCGGCCGGAGCGGGTGCCGAATGCTCCGGTCGGCGAGTCCCCGGTCTTCAGTTCGACGTACGTCGCCGGCGGGGATCGCGGCTACGGACGGTTCGGGAACGACGCCTGGACCGCACTCGAGGAGACCCTCGGCGAGTTGGAGGGTGGCCGCGCGCTGACGTTCGCATCCGGCATGGCGGCCGCGGCGGCCCTCATCGACCTGATCCCGGTCGGTGGCCGCGTGGTCGCGCCGCAGCACGCGTATTCCGGCGTACTCGCGCTCCTCGACCAGCAGGCCGCGACTGGCCGCCTGAAGGTTGACCGAGTCGACATCGCCGACACGGACGCGGCCATCCAAGCGGTCGACGGCGCCGACATGCTGTGGATCGAATCACCGACGAACCCCGCAATGGAGGTCGCCGACATCCCGGCCCTCGCCGCGGCCGGTCATGCCGCCGGCGCGACCGTTGTCGTCGACAACACGTTCGCGACTCCCCTGCTCCAGCAGCCGCTACAGCTCGGCGCGGATGTCGTGATGCACTCGGCAACCAAGTTCATCGCCGGTCACTCGGACGTCCTCCTCGGCGCTGTCGTCACCGCGGACGACGACCTGTGGTCGGCGATCGACCTGCGTCGCCGCAGCCTCGGCGCGGTCCCGGGCCCGATGGAGGCCTGGCTCGCGCTCCGCGGCCTGCGCACGCTCGCACTCCGCCTCGAGCGAGCCCAATCGAACGCCGCGTTCCTGGCCGAGCGACTGCGCGAGCACCCGCGGGTCAGCCGCGTGCGCTACCCGGGACTACCGGACGATCCAGGCCACGACCGAGCCAAGGCGCAGATGTCCGGCTTCGGCGCGATCCTCGCCTTCGAGCTCGGCGGTGACGCGGCCGGCGCCCAGAAAGTCTGCGAGAGCACCGAACTCTGGGTGCACGCGACCAGCCTCGGCGGCGTCGAGTCGATGCTGGAACGCCGCCGCCGCTGGCCGATCGAGGTCCCGACGATCCCCGAGGACCTGATCCGCCTGTCCGTCGGCATCGAACACCCCCACGACCTCTGGACCGACCTCCAGCAGGCCCTCGCCCGCTGACCCTCCGCATCTGATGGGTTGACGTCCGAGATGCAGGGTTGGCGCCCGGGATCTGGTGGGCGAACCCGGCATCTCGGACGCTTACCCATCAGCGGTTGCTCTTGAGGACCGGGCCGCCGAAGAACGTCAGCACACACAGCACGACCGGCAGGATGAACGCGATGTTCAGCGGCATCCAGTGCGCGAGGCCCCCGATCAGTGCGGGACCTGCGAGCAGGCCGACGTACCCGAGGCCGACGACACGAGCCATCAGAGCGCCGGACGAGCGCGGGTCGAGGTTGCCGGCGGCGGTGAACAACTGCGGTACGCCGCCCGCGAGGCCGAGGCCGAAGATCGCCCAGCCGACGAGCGCGACGGGCACCCACGGTACGACGATCACCAGCGTCAGACCGACCGCGGCCATCGCGGCTCCCCAGCGCACGATCGCCGCCGGACCGACGACGGCCGCGACCCGGTCGGTGAGGAACCGACCCACGGTCATCGCGACCGCGAACGCGCCGTACGCGAAGGCCGCCGTACTGACCGAGGTGCCGAGGATGTCGCGGAAGTGCAGCGCGGCCCAGTCGTTGGCGACGCCCTCGGACAGCATCAGGCCGAACGCGAGCCCGCCGAGCGCCCAGACCAGTTTGGCCGGCGGCTTCTCCCGCGGGGTCTCCTCATCCGAGTCCTCATCAGAGATCGTTGCCTCCAGCAAGAATCGGCTGGCGGCCAGCGCGATCGCGATGCAGACCAGGCCGGCGAGGCCGAGCGTGAGCTCGGTCGGTACGCCGGCCTTCAGCGTGGCCGCGCCGATGACCGCGGCGATCGCCCCGCCGATCGACCACATCGCGTGGAAGGCGGCCATGATCGGCCGCGGATAACCGCGCTCGACCACGACGGCCTGCGCGTTCATCCCGACGTCGATCGAACCGTTGCCGAAGCCGACAAGGATCAGCGTGAGACCCAGCGTCCACCAGTTCGTGGCCAGGCCGGGTCCGGCGAGCGCGATGCCGAGCAGGATGCCGGCCGCCGGGACGAGCCGACGTTGGCCGAGCTTGTCGACGAGCGGCCCGGCGACCTGCATGCCGATGAACGCGGCGCCGCCGAGGACCAGCAGGAGCAGTCCGAGGGTGCTGTGGGTGATCCCGGTCTTGTGCTCGATGCTCGGGATGTGCACGACCCACATCCCGACGGCGAACCCGTTCAGACCGAAGTACAACCAGGTGGCGACTCGAGCGGCTCGGGGCGGTGCGGCCTGCAGCTGTACGTCGGTGGCGGTCAAGGCGCTACCTCGACCAGTACGCCGCGTTGGGTCAGCATGATTCGTTGGTCCTCGGGTGCGGAGTCGTCGGTGATGATCAGGTCTGGGCGATCTGCCGGGCAGACGTAGGCGAGGGCGGCGCGGTCCCACTTGGCGCCGTCGGCGAGCACGATGGTGCGAGTGGCAACGTTCATCGCCTCCTGCTTGACCTCGGCGTCACCCAGGTCGAAGGCCGTCAGTCCTGCGTCGAGGCTGAACGCGCACGGGCTCAGTACGGCGGCGTCGAACCGCAGCGCACGCAGCGACGCAACGGTCAGCGGACCGACCAGCGACAGCTCGCCCTTGCGCGCCTCGCCGCCCGGCATCAGCAGCCGGATCCGCGGCGCGTCGGCCAGTTCGTGCGCGACGTGCAGCGAGAGCGGCATCACCGTCATCGCGCGATCGTGCAAGAGCTTCGCGGTCTCGAGTGCCGTCGTACCGCTGTCGAGCACGATCGTCTCGCCGTCTCGCAGGTGCTCGACGGCGGCGCGAGCGATCGCCTGCTTGGCTGCGATGGCGGCCTGGGCACGCAGCGAGTGCGGCGGCTCCAGGCCTGACGGCATCGCGGACACCGCGCCGCCATGAACGCGCTTCAGGACACCCTGCGCCGCCAGGAAATCGAGGTCGCGGCGGACCGTCATGTCCGAGGCCTCGGTCGCTTCGACCAGTTCTTGGACCGACACTCGGTCAACGACTCGTAGTCGTTCTACGATCACTTGGTGCCGTTCCGCACTTCTCATGCGCAGAAAACTACCATCCGCCTGATCGTTCAAACAGATAGTGTGTTTGCTTGTGACTGAAGACACCACACTCGTCAAGCGGTCGCGGTACGCCGTGGCCGCCGTCTTCTGCGTGCACGGATCGGTGACCGGGTCGTTCGCGACCCGAGTGCCCTGGATCCAGGAGCATGCAGGGGTGTCCGCGGGCCAACTTGGCTTGGCGCTCGCGTTCCCGGCCCTCGGAGCGGCGCTGATGATGCCGCTCGCCGCCCGGGTCAGTCACCGGTTCGGGACCCGCACCGCGCTGCGCGGGTTGCTCGCGCTCTGGACGCTCGCCCTGATCCTGCCGTCGTTCGCTCCCGGCCTGCTGACGTTGTGCGCCGCGCTGCTGATCTACGGCGGTACGGCGGGGATGGCCGATGTCGCGATGAATGCCCTCGGCGTCGAGATCGAGCACCGGCTGAAGAAGTCGATCATGTCCGGGTTGCACGGCCTGTGGAGTGTGGGCGCGCTGCTCGGATCCGCGGTCGGGACGGTCGCGGCGCATGCGAATCTCAGTGCGCAGATCCATCACACGGTCGCTGCCGTCGTACTGACCGTCGTCGGTACGGTGGTGTGTCAGTTCGTGCTGAACATCCATCCCGAGGACGACGAGGAGCCGCCGGCGCGGTTCGCGTTGCCGCCGAAGTCGGCGTTGCTGATCGGGGCGGTCGGGTTCTGCGCGGTGTTCGCGGAGGGCGCGAGCCTGGACTGGTCGGCCGTGTACCTGCGCGACATCCTGGACAGCTCGGCGGGTGTCGCGGCCGGCGCGACGACCGGGTTCGCGCTGACGATGGCGATCGCGCGGATCACCGGCGACGCGGTCGTCGACCGGTTCGGCGCCGTACGCACAGTGCGCTGGAGCGGCGTGATCGCGACCCTCGGCGGCCTGCTCGTCGTCCTCGCACCGAACGCGATCCTCGCGATGGCCGGCTTCGGCCTGATCGGCGTCGGCATCGCGGTCGTCGTACCGCTCGCCTTCGCCGCCGCCGGCCGCACCGGCCCCAACCCGAGCCAGGCAATCGCCGGCGTCGCGACCATCACCTACGCCTCCGGCCTGGTCGCCCCGTCGATCATCGGCGGCATCGCCCAGGCCAGCAACCTCACCATGTCCTTCATAGTCGTCACCGCCCTCGCCGCCGGCCTGGCCGTCTTCGCGCGGGTCCTCGCACCCACCCAGCGGACAGCACCTGGCGACGTCCTTCCACGGTGATACGAATCATCAGGTGACGACTTTTCGAGTAGCTGGGGCAGATGACGCGGCGGCGGTTGCCGAGTTACATGGAGATAGTTGGCGGCGGCATTACCGGGGCGCTTATGCGGACGCCTTCCTCGACGACGAGTCGCCCGAGTATCTAGGGGCGATGTGGGCCAAGCGGCTCGCGGCGCGCGACGGCACGTGGACGACGGTGGCGGAGTACGACGGGCAGCTGATCGGACTCGCGCACGTGGTGTACGACGCGGATCCGAAGTTCGGCGCGCTGGTCGACAACCTGCACGTCCGGGCACCGCGCAAGCGGCAAGGGATCGGCACGCGACTGCTCGCACTCACGGCCGAGACGGTGCCGGACACCGGGATCTACCTGTGGGTGCTCGAGCAGAACACCGCCGCACAAGGCTTCTACGAAGCGCGCGGCGGCATCCAAGGCGACCGCAAGGAGGTCCCGCCGCCGGGTGGCGAACCGCGCCGCCTCAACGGCCGGCCCGCCTGCTTCCGGTACTACTGGCCGGATCCCGCGACCTTGACGGACTCGATCAGCGCGTACGACGCCTGACTCGCCGCCTCGGGATCCCGCGCCCGGATCGCCTCCAGTACGTCGACGTGCGCGTCGAGGATCCGATGATCCTCGGGGATCGTCGCGGTTTCCCGAATCGACTCGGCGAGGACCTCGGCGAGGGCGTCGTACAACCGCAGCAGCAACGGGTTCCCGCTCGCGACGACAACGCCGCGGTGGAAGTCCGTGTCGACGGCCACGAACGCGTCCAGGTCCCCCGCCGCCAACGCAGCACCGCGAGCCTCCAGCGCGTCGGACAGTGGCGTCAGACCGGCCGGATCCGCGTGCTGAGCGGCCAGCCGAGCAGCAGCCGCCTCGATGCCGGCGCGGGCGTCGAGGACATGCGTGAGCGACGCTGAGAGCTCGTCCCGGACCAGTACGCCGCTGATCTCGTTGGTCGCCCGTACATACGTGCCGTCGCCGACGCGCGGCTCCAGCAGGCCGGTCAGACTCAGCGACCGCAACGCCTCCCGCACCGTTCCGCGGCTGACCCCTAGCTCGCTGGCGAGCTGATTCTCACCAGGGATCCGCGACCCGCGCGGCCACGCCCCGGACTCGATCTGCGCCCGGAACCGCTCCGAGACCTGCAGCACGAGCGGCACCTGCCGCACCGGCCCCTTGAGTGACCCATTCAACGACGTACTCCCTTCACACGCAGCGTACAGTGTAAATGTAGGACATCTGCACAGGAGAGAGGTGTGTTGTGGCGGTACTGTCCGAACCAATGGCTCGAGAGCGGTCGGCGCTGATCACCGCGACCGCCTTCGTGGTCGCGCTGAGCCTGCGGCCGGCACTGACCGCGGTCGGTCCGGTGCTGCCGCGGATCGGGCTCGATCTGCACCTCGGTGAGGCGGCGCAGGGCCTGTTGGGCACGCTGCCGCTGCTCGCGTTCGCAGTCGCCTCTCCCCTGGTCCACCTCGCGTCACGGCGGTTCGGGATGGAGCGGGTGGTGTTCGTCTCGCTCCTGGTGCTCGCGGCGAGCAGCGCGCTCCGCCCGTACACGGGCCAGGCCGGTCTCTGGATCGGTACGGCGGTGGTCGGTGCCGCGATCGCAGTCGGCAACGTGCTGGTGCCGGTCATCATCAAACGCGACTACGCCGCGCACGTGTCCCGCGCGACCGGTGTCTACACGGCCTTCATCACCGGCGGCGCCGCGATCGCCTCGATCCTCGCCGTACCGATCGCCGACGCGGTCGACTGGCGGCTGTCACTCGCGGTCTGGGGCGGGCTCGCCGTACTGGTCGCCGTGATCTGGCTGCCGCGGACGCTGTCGCCGGAGCCGATGCCGTCGGCAACGACGGATGACGGCCCTCCCCCGGTCAGCGTCTGGCGGCAGCCGATGGCCTGGCTGGTGACCGGGTTCATGGGCCTGCAGTCGACGAGCTTCTACCTGTTCGTGAACTGGCTGCCGACCATCGAGATCGCGACCGGCGGCGTCTCGGAGCGGTCCACCGGGGTGCATCTGTTCGTCTTCCAGGTGTTCGGCCTGATCGGCGGGCTCAGCATTCCGCTCCTGCTGAAGCATCCGACCAACCAGCGGGCCGGCTTGATGACCGCGAGTGTGCCGATTCTGCTAGCACTGCTAGGTCTGCTGCTGGCGCCGCACCTGGCGATCGTCTGGGCGATCGTCGGTGGACTAGGGCAGGGCGCCGGACTGGTCGCCGCGCTCTCGCTGATCAGCCTCCGCGGCCGCGGGCACCACGAGACCACGCAGCTGTCCGGGATGGCGCAGGCAGTCGGCTACACGCTGGCCGCCGCCGGTCCGGTCGTCGCGGGCTACCTGACCCAGGTGACCGGCGGCTGGAGCACGACGCTGACCGTCTTCGCCATCCTGGCCGCCGTACAACTCACCCTCGGCTTCGTAGCCGGCCGGGACAACCGGCCGGCCTAGGCGGACCTGCGTGCATGCACAACCTGCGCGGTGCGTGAAGGCTGAGCGTGGCGCAACTCGTCGTCCACGGGTTATGCATGCACACAGGTCCAGATTTGCTACTTGTCGGTGGCGAAGGCGGCGTCGAAGGCGGCTTCGGGCTTGTCGAAGGCGAGGCCGCGGATGACGTTGACCGCCTCCGCCGCGCCGACCTTGCGCTCCATGCCGGCGTCCTCCCACTCGACCGAGATCGGGCCGTCGTAGCCGATCGAGTTCAGTACCCGGAAGCAGTCCTCCCACTGCACGTCGCCGTGCCCAGTGGAGTAGAAGTCCCAGCCGCGGCGCGGGTCGCCCCACGGCAGGTGCGAGCCGAGCCGGCCGTTGCGGCCGCCGCCGACCCGCATCCGGGTGTCCTTGCAGTCCACGTGGTAGATCCGGTCCTTGAAGTCCCAGAGGAACGCGACCGGGTCGATGTCCTGCCACACCATGTGCGACGGGTCCCAGTTCAGGCCGAACGCCTCGCGGTGGCCGATCGCCTCGAGGGTGAGCGTGGTGGTCCAGTAGTCGTACGCGATCTCCGACGGGTGCACCTCGTGCGCGAACCGGACACCCTCCTCGTCGAACACGTCGAGGATCGGGTTCCACCGGTCGGCGAAGTCCTTGTACCCGGCCTCGATCCGCTCCGCCGGCACCGGTGGGAACATCGCGACGTACTGCCAGATCGACGAGCCGGTGAAGCCGATGACGGTGTTCACACCGAGCTTCTTGGCCGCGCGGGCGGTGTTCTTCAGATCCTCCGCGGCGCGCTGCCGGACACCTTCGCCGTCGCCGTCGCCCCAGATCCGGGACGGCACGATCGCCTGGTGCCGGAAGTCGATCGGGTCGTCGCAGACCGCCTGCCCCACCAGGTGGTTGGAGATCGCGAAGACCTGCAGGTTGTACTTCTCCAGGATGTCCTTACGGCCCTTGACGTACGAGTCGTCGTCGACGGCCTGCTGGACGTCGAAGTGGTCACCAGAGCAGGCGATCTCGACGCCGTCGTACCCAGCCTCAGAGGCGAACTGACAGACCTCCTCGAACGGCAGGTCGGCCCACTGACCGGTGAACAGCGTGATCGGGCGTGGCATAAGGCTCCTAAGAGTTGTCGACGGTGATCCAGGCGCTGTCCTGCGCGGCAGACCGCAGTACGGCGTCGACCACGCGAGCGGACCGCGCTCCGGCGGCGAAATCGGGCAGGCCGTCCGGGCGATCACCCAGTACGGCGGCATAGCTGTCGGCGACGAACGAGTCGAACGCGTCCTGGTACCCCTGCGCGTGCCCGGCCGGCAGCCGGTTCACCCGCGCGGCGGGTGGGCTCAAGGTCTCGGGGTCGCGCGTCAGCAGTTGCGAGGCGGTGCGACGGCCGACCCACAGGCGATCCGGGTCCTCCTGGTCGAAGCCGAAGCTCGACTCGGTGCCCGACACCTCCAGGTACAGCCGGTTCTTCCGGCCGGCCGCGACCTGGCTGACCACGATCGTCCCGACCACACCGGCCTCGGTCCGGAACTGTGCCGTGGCCAGGTCCTCGGTCCGTACGTCGACGCCGCCGCCGCGCTGCGCCCGTACCGTCCGCAGCTGGGCGCTGATCGCCGCGATCCGGTCGCCGGTGACGAACTCGGTCAGGTCGCACCAGTGCGAACCGATGTCGGCGAACGTGCGCGACGGTCCACCGGTCGTATCGTCCACGCGCCAGTTCTGGTCGTCCGCGCCGGCGAGCCAGTCCTGCAGGTATGAGCCGTGCAGGCTGGTGATCACGCCGGCGTCGCCCGCGGCGATCCGGGTGCGCAGCTCGCGGACCATCGGGTGGTAGCGGTACACGAACGGCACCGCGCCAACCAGCCCGGCCTCGACCGCGGCGGCGTGCAGACCGGCCGCGTCCTGCACCGAGGTGGCGAGCGGCTTCTCGCAGACCACGTGCTTGCCCGCTTCGAGAGCCTTCAGCGCAACGTCGCGATGCGTGTTGTTCGGCGTACAGATGTGGACCACATCGATGTCGGCGGCCAGTAGCTCGTCGAGGGTCGCGAAGCCGCGCTCGGCACCGGTCGCCGCGGCCGCGGCCTCAGCTCTGGCAGGCGACGAGCCGACTGCGCCGACCACGGTGGCGCCGGAAACCAACGCGGACCTGCCGTGGACCTGGCCCATGAAGCCGCCGCCGACGATCCCTACCCTGAGCCGTTTGGTGGACACGTCGTAGGACGCTATGGGACCCTTTTGAACCCTGTCAAGCAAAAGTCCACGGCCAGTACGACGAAAGTCCGGTGATGAGCGCTCTCGGTACGGCGGATGCGGTGCTGCGGCTGCTCCTGGACGGGCAACCGCGGACGCGCGCCGAACTGATCGAGCGCAGTGGGCTCGCACGGTCCACCGTGACGGGGCGGATCGAGGCGTTGCTCGCGGAAGGGCTCGTGGTGCCGTCGGGTGAGGCGGCGTCGACGGGCGGCCGGCCGCCCGCGCGGTTCCGGTTCAACCCGACCGCGCGACTCGTACTCGCCGCGGACGTCGGCGCGACGCACCTGTCCGTCGCCCTCACGGACCTGGCCGGCCAAATCCTGCACCGGTCGACGACGCCGCTCAAGATCGCCGAAGGACCCGAAGTCGTACTCGCTGCAGTCGCCCGGGCAGGACACGCGCTGCTGCGCGAGGCCCAGAGATCACCGGACGATCTGGCGGGCACCGGGGTCGGGCTGCCCGGACCGGTCGAGCACAGCACCGGGCGGCCGAACCATCCGCCGATCATGCCGGGCTGGGACTCGTACGACGTGGTGGGTCGACTGAGCCAGGAGCTCCCCGGGCTCGTACTGGTCGACAACGACGTGAACATCATGGCGCTCGGCGAGCACGCGACGACGTACCCGGATGTCGAGCACCTGCTGTTCGTGAAGGTTGCCACCGGCATCGGAGCGGGCGTCATCAGCGGCGGCCGGTTGCACCGCGGCGCACAAGGGGCAGCCGGCGACATCGGCCACATCCAGGCGCCCGGACACACCGAACTCTGCCGCTGCGGCAACACCGGCTGCCTGGAAGCGATCGCCTCCGCGGCCGCACTCGCCGGCAAGCTCGGCGTCGAGACCAGCCAGGACATCGTGGACCTTGTCCGAGCAGGCAACACGACCGCGACAACCGCCGTACGCCAAGCGGGCCGTGAGATCGGCACCGTCCTCGCCGCGGCCGTCAGCCTGCTCAACCCGTCCGTGATCGTCGTCGGCGGCTCCCTCTCCCAGGCCGGCGACAGCCTGCTGGCCGGCCTCCGCGAAGCGATCTACGCAAGATCGTTGCCGCTGGCCACAACCCACCTCCGCGTGGTCCGCTCCCAAGCCGGTCACGACGCAGCCCTCCTGGGCGCCACCACCCTCGTCCTCAACCACACTTTCACCTGGTGAAGGCGCGGAGATTCGTGCAATAAGTCCCGAGTCAGCCGGCCGGGCACCCGCCACTGGGCCCGGCCCCAAACCGGTTTGGGGCGGATTACCCGCCCGAATCGGGCAGTTGTGCTCCCCGATCGGAGGCAAGAGCCTGCCCAAACCGGTTTGGGGAGGCGCAGGACACTGGCCAAACGTGTGGGCTGGTGGGTTATGCGGTCCAGCTGACGGCGAGCTTATCGATCAGGCGGAGGATCTCGTCGAGCTGGCTGCCGCCTCGGGCTCGGCCGAAGCCGTGGCGGCGGCCCCCGAACGAGGACTGTACGGCGATCAGCTGGAGCCAGCGGCCGATGCGTTCGGGGTCGATGCCTGATGCCTCGGCGAACTGCCCGGACTCGGCGCGCAGCTGCCGCAGCAGGTCGTCCGCGAGTAGACCCCCGACGAACAGGTGGTAGGCCCGGGTGCGGAGAAAGATCGCGGCGTCGAACGCCGGGTCGCCGACGTGGCCCTTCGGATCGACGGCCAGCCACGGTTCGCGGTCCGCGCTGAGGATGTTGCGCGGGTGGAAGTCGCCGTGGATCAGGATCTCCGGCTGATTGCGGCCGAGGTCGTCGACGACCGCGAGTGCCGCGTCCACCACCGCCGCGGGCAACGGATGATCCAGCTCGGCGTCGTCCTTGCGGAGCTCCTCCGCCCACCCGTCGGCCTGCTCCGACAACCGCGGCAGGCCGTCCGGAGCCGGGATGGTCAGCTGGCGATGCAGTACGCCGGCGATCGTGACGACGTCCTGGTCGTGCTCGGACAGCGTCGAGGGATGCGCTCGTTCGAGGAGCATGGCGTAGCGGGCGTCGTCGCGTTCGTACAGCTTGACCGCCCCACGACCGCCCCACGCCTCGAACGCATCCGGCTCGTGATCGTTGCCGGGGTGCGGGAACGACACCTTCAACGCAGCATCGCGCACCGGCACGACCACACCCACCTGGCCGTAAGCGACCTCGCCGTCGACCGTGCAGCCCCAACGCGCCAGCAGATCCTCGATGATCCCCGGCAACTCGGCCAACCACGCCGCCCCGGCGTCACCTTCGCGTGCGACGGTGCTCTCCGCGAACGCCGCCGGAATCAACCCCAACGCTCCGACTTCGCCGAGCGTGACACGAGGCTGAAGAGCATGTCCTTCGGGGTCATCTCGCCGGCGACCACCTTGGTGACGTGCTCGGCGATCGGCATCTCCACGTCGTGATGGTGCGCCAGTTCGCTGATCGACGCGCAGGACTTCACGCCCTCCGCGACCTGCCGGGTCCCGCCGGCGATCTCCGCGACACTCATGCCCTGACCGAGCTTCTCTCCGAAGGTGCGGTTCCGCGACAACGGCGACGAACACGTGGCCACCAGGTCGCCCAGACCGGCCAGCCCGGAGAACGTGTGCTCGTCCGCGCCCAACGCCGTACCCAGACGGGCGATCTCGGCCAGCCCGCGGGTGATCACGGACGCGCGGGCGTTGTCGCCGAACCCGAGACCGACCGCCATCCCGACCGCGAGCGCGATCACGTTCTTGCAGGCGCCGCCGAGCTCGCAGCCGACGACGTCGTTGTTCGTGTACGGGCGGAACGTCGGGGAATGGCACAACTTCTGCAACCGTGCCGCGGTACCCTCGTCCGCGCATGCGACGACCGACGCGGCCGGTTGTCCCTCGGCGATCTCGCGCGCCAGGTTCGGCCCCGACACCACCGCGATCCGCTCGGGACCGGCGCCGGTGAGCTCCGCGATCACCTCGCTCATCCGCTTCGTCGTACCGAGCTCGACGCCCTTCATCAGGCTGACCAGCGGTACGGCGTTCGGCAGCACGCCGGCCCAGTCCACGAGGTTCTCGCGCAGCGACTGCGACGGGACCGCGAGGACGACGGCCTCCGCCCCGTCGGCCACCGCGGCGGGATCGTGCGTCGCGGTGATCGCGTCCGGCAATCGCAGTCCCGGGAGGTAGTCGGGGTTCTCGTGCGCGGAGTTGATCTCCGAGCACAACGCCTCCCGCCGGGCCCACAGGGACACCTGGTTTCCCGCGTTCGCCAGCACCACGGCGAACGCCGTACCCCAGGATCCCGCACCGAACACCGCGACTTTGGTCATTCCTTCTCCTCACCTTGAGCTTTGCGGGCCTTGCGCAGGTCGTAGAGCTCCTTGGGCGGGGTCTCGCCGCGCAGTTCGCCGAGGGTCTCGGCCACCCGGGCCATGATCACCTCGGTTGCCTCGTGCAACAGCTGGTTGGTCAGCGGCTTGCCCGCGAAGGCGCTCAGGTCGACCGGCGCACCGGCCCGCACCTGCAGGGTCTTGCGCGGCAGCAACCGGAACCTGATCTTGCCGGTGTAGGACTGGATGATCTCCTGCGCGCCCCAGTTCGCGACCGGGATCACCGGGCAGCCGGTCATCAGCGCGATCCGCGCGGCGCCGGTCTTGCCGGTCATCGGCCACAGGTCGGGATCGCGGGTGATCGTGCCCTCCGGGTAAACGCCCACACACTCGCCGCGTTCGACCGCCGCCACCGCGTCCCGGAACGCGTCCACGGCCTGCGCGGAGTCCCGGTACACCGGGATCTGCCCGGCGCCGCTGATGATCTTCCCGGCCACCGGGATCTTGAACACCGATGCCTTTCCGAGGAACCGCGGGATCCGCCGGCACTCCCAGATGAAGTACCCGAGCAGCACCGGGTCGAAATGCGAGATGTGGTTCGGCACGTACACCACACCGCCGGTGCGGGGCATGTTCTCCCGGCCGGTGAACCGGCACTTGGTGAACACGATCATGAACGGCTTGACGATCGCGACGATCACCCCGAACCAGAACCCACGCGGCGGCCGTGGGTCCGCCTGCCTCGCGTCCACAGCTGCCTCCTGGTGCTCATGATGGCCGTCGGTCATGGGAGAATCCTGCCTGATGGCAGACCTACAGGTCGCTCCCTGGACCCTGGTGATCCCGGTGAAGCGTACGGCGATCGCGAAGAGCCGGCTCGCTCCGGCCTACCCTCAGCACCGTCCCGAACTGGCCCGCGCGTTCGCTGTCGACACTACTGCGGCCGCTCTCGGTTCTCCTCTGGTGCAGACGGTCCTGGTGGTGACCGACGACCCGTTGGTCGCCGCTGACGTGACCGCAGCCGGAGCGCACGTGGTCCCGGACCTGCCCGCCGCCGGTCTCAACGAAGCCTTGCTGCATGGAGCCACTGTGGCCGCTGCCGAGTTCGGAGGCAACGGAATCGCAGCCCTCTCAGCTGATCTTCCCGCCCTGCGCCCAGCAGAGCTGACCGCCGTCCTCGCAGCCTGTACGGCGCCGCGCTCGTTCGTGATCGACCAGCCCGGCACCGGTACGACGTTGCTCGCCGCGGCGCCCGGGGTTGCGCTGGATCCGCGCTTCGGTGTGGGTTCCGCCCTGGCGCACCAGGCGTCGGGGGCGATGCCGATCGAGCTGACCGCGATCGAGTCGGTACGGCGTGACGTCGACACGGCCGCCGATCTCGCGCACGCCGTACAACTGGGAGTCGGTCCGGCGACCGCGGACGTGATGTCGCTGGTTCTCGGTGCCGCGACCGGGACCGAAGGACTAGCCTGCTGACATGCAGGCAACCGTGAGCCGCTACGACGGCGAGACGTTCTCCGGTGCGGTGCTGACGGACACCGGGATCGAGCTCCCGTTCACCGTGCACGCCGTCTCGGACACCCCGGTCCGTCATCTGCGGGTGGGCCAACGGGTGCGGATCGAGACCACCGGTTCGGGTGCGGGGCTGGCGATCACCAAGCTGGAGTTCGGCACCACGCTGTAGTTGCCGTCAGCACCTCCGGACACTTCTCCGGACACGGCGAAGGCCGGTCAACCCTGGAATGGGATGACCGGCCTTCGCTGTTGTGCGGTATGCCGCAGTGCGTGAAGATCAGCGGGCGGTACGCTTCGCCGCGGTCTTCTTGGCGGGGGCCTTCTTGGCCGGCGCCTTCTTCGCAACGGTCTTCTTGGCCGGGGCCTTCTTCGCCGGGGCCTTCTTGGCAACGGTCTTCGCCGGAGCCTTCTTGGCGACCGTCTTGGCCGGTGCCTTCTTCGCGACCGTCTTCTTCGCAGCGGCGGTCTTCGTCGCAGCGGCCTTGGCCGGAGCGGCCTTCTTCGCCGGGGCAGCCGCCTTGGTGGCGGTCGCGGCCGGCTTCGGGGCTACCAGCTTCGGCAGCTTCTTGGCGCCGGAGACAACGGCCTTCAGCTCCGCACCCGCGCGGAACTTCGGAACCGTGGTCTTCTTGGCACGCTTGGTCTCACCGGTCCGCGGGTTGCGCACGATGCGCGCGCCACGCTCGATGGCCTCGAAGGCACCGAAACCGGTGATGGCGACCTTGCCGCCCTTCTTGGTCAGCTCACGCTGGACGGTGTCGATCACCGACTCCAACGCGTGCTGGGCCTGGCGGCGGTTTCCGTCGAAGTGCACTGCGAGCGCTTCGACCAACTGGCTCTTGTTCACTGCTTCCCTCCGTGAACGTAGGCGTCGAGCACAGCGCTCGATCTCACAGGAACGTTATGGACTCAACACGCCGTTCACAAACACCAACGCGGCAATTCGGCCTTGTTTTAGGCGATTCGTGCCACAATTTGGCCCGATTCGGCACTCAGACAGGGTTTTCGGGGTGGTTCAGAGCCAACCGCGGCGCTTGAAGATCTGGTGCAGACCTCCACACACCAAGGCCATCAGACCGATCGCGAAGGGGTATCCGTACTCCCAGTGCAGCTCCGGCATCTTGTCGAAGTTCATCCCGTAGACGGTGCCGATCAGCGTCGGGGCGAACAGGATCGCCGCCCAGGCAGAGATCCGCTTCACCTCTTCGTTCTGCTCGCTGCTGGCGATCGCGAGGCTCTTCATCTCCTCGTTCTGCTGCTGGGCCACCAGGGTCGCGTTCACGGTCAGGATGTCGCGCAGCAGCTCCCGGAAACCGTCGACCTTCTCCACCACTTCGGTGACGTGGTCGGCCACATCCCGTAGTGAACGTTGCAGTTCCTCGTCGACGCCGTACTTCTGGAAACCGCCGCGGAGCTGCTCGAGCATGCCGACCAGCGGCCGGGTCGCGCGCTGGAACTCGATCACCTCACGGGACAGCTCGTAGATGCGCCGCGACACCTTCGGGTCACCGCGGAACACCTCGGTCTCGATCTCGTCGATGTCGTTCTCCAGACCGGCGACCACCGGCGCGTACCCGTCGACGACCTTGTCCATGATCGCGTACAGCACCGCTTCGGCACCGCGGCCGAGGAGTTCGGGGTCGCGCTCGACCCGGCGCCGTACCGCTGCCAGATTGGGCGCTTCGGCGTGCCGGACCGTCACCACGAAGTCCGGTCCGACGAAGACGTGCACCTCACCGAACTCGACCTCCTCGGTCGCGTCCCGGTACCGCGCGGCCTTCAGTACGACGAACAACGTGTCGCCGTACCGCTCCAGCTTCGGCCGCTGATGGGCCTCGTTGGCGTCCTCGATCGCGAGCTCGTGCAGGTCGAACTCCTGCGCCAGCGAGGCGAGTTCGCGGCGGTCCGGCCGGTACAGGCCGATCCAGGCCAGGCTCTGCGGCGACGTGTGCAGCGCGGAATAGGTGTCCGCGAGCGAGTGCGGGGACGCGATCCGGTTGCCGCCGCAGTAGATCGCGCTGTCGACGACGCTGTGCCCCTTGGGCTTCTGCGGATCGCGGGACGGCTTCTCGGCCGGCTCGATCGCGGTCGCGGCAACGGATGCGGCGTGCTTACGGGCGGCGGCACGCAGTGACGGGGTGCGGCTGAACGCGCGGAGCGAACGCAGGCGCAGGTCGGACATGAGTCCTCCAGGTGCGGTGGATCAGGTGAGTGATGAACGCACGTCTGCCCGACCCTGCAACTACTAGAGACTCTGCAACTTCTAGAAGAAGGAAGCCCCCACAGGCCGAGCGAGACCGGTATGTCTGGAGGGATCGCTGCTGCTGTTGGTCATGAGCGCCTCACCTCCTCGGTCTCGCAAGCCTTGTTCTGACAACCACGCAAGGGTAACACCAGAGTTATCGCCGCCGACCATGCAGACGTTACGGCGGCGACAACTCTGGTGGATGTTCAGGCCTTCGCAGGCAGGGTTGCCGGCTTGAACGACGGCCGGGTCGCTTCGTAGGCAGCGATTTCGTCCGCGTGCGACAACGTGATGCCGACGTCGTCCAGACCGTTCAGCAGCCGGTACCGCGTGTAGTCGTCGATCTCGAAGGGAGCCGAGACGTCACCGGCCGAGATCGTCTTGTTCTCCAGGTCGACCGTGACCTTGGTCCCCGGGTCGGCCTCGATCGCGGTCCACAGCTGCTCCACGACGTCCTGCGTCACCAGGGCCGCGAGCAGACCGGCCTTGCCCGAGTTGCCGCGGAAGATGTCGCCGAACCGCGACGACACGACGACACGGAACCCGTAGTCGAGCAGGGCCCAGACCGCGTGCTCCCGGGACGACCCGGTGCCGAAGTCCGGTCCCGCCACGAGAACCGAGACACCGTCGTACTCAGGCTGGTTGAGAACGAAGGAAGGATCGTTGCGCCAGGCTGCGAACAGCCCGTCCTCGAATCCGGTCCGGGTGACCCGCTTCAGGTACACGGCCGGGATGATCTGGTCGGTGTCGACGTTGCTGCGGCGCAGCGGAGCCGCCGTACCGATGTGCTGGGTGAAGGCGTCCATGATTCCGTTGCTCCTCAGGCGTTCGCAGGTACGGCGACGGGCGGCAGGTCGGCCGGTGCGGCCAGGGTCCCGGTGACAGCGGTCGCGGCGGCGACCAGCGGCGACACCAGGTGGGTGCGGCCGCCCTTGCCCTGGCGACCTTCGAAGTTCCGGTTCGAGGTGGAAGCGCTGCGCTCCCCCGGGGCCAGCTGGTCCGGGTTCATCCCCAGGCACATCGAGCATCCGGCGCCGCGCCACTCGGCGCCGGCGTCCTTGAAGATCGCGTCCAGGCCCTCGGACTCGGCCTGCAGCCGGACCCGGCCGGAACCCGGGACCACGAGCATCCGGGTGCCCTCGGCAACCTTCCGCCCGGCCAGTACGCCGGCCGCGGCGCGGAGGTCCTCGATCCGGCCGTTGGTGCAGGAACCCAGGAACACCGTGTCCACGTGGATCTCGCGCAGCGGCGTACCGGCGGTGAGGCCCATGTACTCCAGGGCGCGCTCGGCGGCGACCTTGTCGTTCTCGTTGTCGAAGTCGTCCGGCGACGGCACGACCGCGGACAGCGGAACGCCCTGGCCGGGGTTGGTGCCCCAGGTGACGAACGGCGCGATGTCCTCGGCGCGCAGCACGACCTCACGGTCGAAGCTCGCGTCCTCGTCGGTGGCCAGGCTCTTCCAGTACTCGACGGCGGCTTCCCAGTCGACGCCCTGCGGCGCGTGCGGCTTGTCCTTCAGGTACGCGAACGTGGTCTCGTCCGGCGCGATCATGCCGGCCTTCGCGCCCCACTCGATCGACATGTTGCAGATCGTCATCCGGGCTTCCATGCTCAGCGCCCGGATCGCCTCGCCGCGGTACTCGACGATGTAGCCCTGGCCGCCGCCGGTGCCGACCTGCGCGATCAGCGCCAGCACCAGGTCCTTGGCCGAGACCCCGTCGGGCAGTACGCCGTCGACCGTGACGGCCATCGTCTTCGGGCGGGCCTGCATCAGCGTCTGCGTAGCCAGCACGTGCTCGACCTCGCTGGTACCGATGCCGAAGGCAATCGCCCCGAACGCGCCGTGGGTGGAGGTGTGGCTGTCACCGCAGACCACGGTCATCCCGGGCTGGGTCAGACCGAGCTGCGGGCCGATCACGTGCACGACGCCCTGGTCCGGGTCGCCGAGGGTGTGGATCCGGATGCCGAAGTCCTCGGCGTTCTTGCGCAGCGTGTCCACCTGCGTCCGCGACACCGGGTCGGCGATCGGCTTGTCCACGTCGAACGTCGGGACGTTGTGGTCCTCGGTGGCGATCGTCAGATCCGGCCGCCGGACCGGGCGGTTCGCCAGCCGGAGGCCGTCGAACGCCTGCGGACTGGTCACCTCGTGCACCAGATGGAGGTCGATGTAGAGGAGGTCGGGTTCTCCGTCGGCATGGCGCACGACATGCGCATCCCAGACCTTTTCCGACAACGTCCTACCCATCAGACTCTCCTTCGAGGATGTGTGTGGTGAAGTGCTCTCGCTCACAGTGCTCTCGATTGGGCAGCTGAAGCGACTTGCGTTCCACGATTCGAGACGGCAATATCGTCTCATGGACAACTCTAGCGGAGTCGGTGTTCTCGACAAAGCAGCCCTCGTACTGTCCGCCCTCGAGTCCGGGCCGGCGACCCTGGCCGGCCTGGTGGCGGCCACGGGCCTGGCCCGTCCGACGGCCCACCGGCTGGCGGTCGCGCTGGAGCACCACCGCCTGGTCGGCCGCGACATGCAGGGACGCTTCGTGCTCGGGCCGCGACTCAGCGAGTTGGCCTCGGCGGCCGGTGAGGACCGGCTGCTCGCGACCGCCGGCCCGGTGCTGGCGCGACTGCGGGACATCACCGGTGAGTCGGCGCAGCTGTTCCGCCGCCAGGGTGAGTACCGGGTGTGCGTCGCCGCGGCTGAGCGTCCGTCCGGTCTGCGTGACACTGTCCCGGTGGGCAGCCAGCTGACTATGGCGGCCGGGTCGGCCGCTCAAATACTGCTTGCGTGGGAAGACCCGGAGCGGATGCACCGCGGTCTGCACAACGCATCGTTCAACGCTGCCGCGCTGGCCGGCGTACGGCGTCGCGGCTGGGCGCACTCGGTCGGCGAACGCGAGCAGGGCGTCGCGTCCGTCTCCGCCCCGGTCCGCTCCCCCAGCGGCAAGGTGATCGCCGCCGTGTCGGTCTCCGGCCCGATCGAGCGCCTGTCCCGCCAGCCCGGCCGCATGCACGCCCCTGCCGTTATGGCCGCCGCCGAACGCCTCTCCGAAGCCCTCCGCCGCGCCTCAGAGTAGTCCCAAGAAAGCCGAAGGGTTCCTGGACGCCCAAGAACCCTTCACATGCAGCCGTCAACGCTTGACTGAACCCACAGTGATCACGTGGACGGACACCTGGGCCTCCGAGATCTCATACAAGATCCGGTGATCGCCCAGCCGGAGTCTTCGAAGATCCGTGCCACCCAGAACTTTGCTGTCGGTAGGACGTGGATTGGTCGCCAGACCCAGAATCGCGCCGACAAGAATCTTCGCCGTGTCCGGATCCGCACCCGGAGACGGTTGAGCGCTCTGATGGCCTCGCCGCTCCAGATGATGGTGTAGGTCACGACGGATCGGGTTCCCCGATCTCCAGGAGCCTGACGGCATCCTCGTGGGAGATCCATTCGCCTCGCGCCTTGATCGCCTCGGCTTCGGCAATGTCGGCCTGGTCGACCACGGCTTGCATCTCCTGGTAGTCGGCCAACGAGATGATGACCGCAACGGTGGTGTCTTCGTCGGTGAGGTCTACCCGTTCGTGCGCCCCAGCGGCACGCGCCACCAGGGCGCCGAGTTCAGCCGGTCCATCGGCCAAGGAGTAGCTGTCGCTCATAGGAAGACTGTAGCGACCTGCACCGACGAAAATCGGCGTCGGAGCCGATCTGTGGAAAACGGTGCGGCTACACAACGTACGTGAGGGGCCAGAGTTGTCCTGTGCTGCTGTCGATGAGGGCGGCGTGGTCGGCGGTGGCTTCGAGTGGGAGTACGTCGTACACCGCTGCCGCCAGCACCGGCAGCGCGGCCAGCGGGACCCGCGGTGCAAGAGTGCAATGCGGCACCCACCGCCCCGGCTGGTAGTGCCGATGCAGTTCGGCATCCGCCGCCCTCAGCGCGGACACCACGGTCGCCTGCAGTTGCAGCACCTCCACTCCCACAGCCGGCACCAGCCAGGCTCGGCCGCGGCGGAACGTGCCGAGCGCATCGAAGTACAACTCGGCAGACTGTTCGTTCAGCAGGGGTTGGACGGCTGTCTGCACTCTGTCGTGGTCCCACTCGCGCAGTACTGCAAGCGACAGGTGCGGCACGTGTCGGCGATGGGTGTGGGATTTCAGCGTCGGTACGCCGAGATTCTCCAAGCGGTCCCACAGCGCTCGCAGGAGCCGGTCGGTGCGGCGATCGAAGAGTAGGCAGACGGCAAGTGCCACACGACCACAGTAGGTCGGTGATTGCCGTGAGTGAGCAATCGGATCACCATGAGGAGAACGAGCCCTCAAGGAGGTCCGACATGGAGCGGGACTGGTTGACTCTCGGGTGGAAGATGCTGCTCGTCCGCGGTGCGATCGGCATCGTGTTCGGGATTCTCGCGATCGCGTGGCCGATCTCCACGGCGATCGCGCTGGCGCTGCTCTGGGGGTTCTGGGCCCTCACCGACGGGATCGGATCGATCGTTCAGGCCTTCCAGCCCGAGTCCCGGGGCAGTCGGCTGTGGCTGGTCGTGCTCGGCTTGATCGCGTTGCTCGCGGCGTTCTTCGCGATCACCAGTCCCGGCATGACCGCCAAGACGCTGACCTGGATCCTCGGGATCTGGCTGATCATCCGCGGCGTCTTCGAGCTCGCGGGCGCCTTCAGCAGCCACCAGGTGATGCCGCGCCGGCTGCTCGTGCTCAACGGGCTGTTGTCGCTCCTGATCGGCGTACTGTTCGCCGCCAATCCCGGTGCGGGCGCGGTCAGCATCGCCGTACTGCTAGGCATCACGGCACTGATCTGGGGCGTGGTCCTGATCGGCGTCGGATGGTCGATGCGGCGCGCGCTCTCAGCCCCACCCGGTCCGACTCAGTCGAGCCCGTCGCCGGCCTGACGAGCAACTAACCGAGTGCGTTGCCCTGGTTCCAGCCGCCGTACGGCACTGTGAGGATTTCGAGGTTGTGGCCGTCGGGGTCGTCCCAGTAAAGGCCGCGGCCGCCGTCGTTGGTGTTGATCTCGCCTTCGCTGCGGTGGAAGGGGTCGGCCCAGTACGTCAGCCCGCGGTCGACGATCCGGGCGTGGATCTGGTCGAACTCCTCCTCGCTCACGAGGAAGGCGTAGTGCTGCCGGTGCGGCTGCCCCTGGCCCTCGGCGAAGTCGAGCGTCGTGCCGTTCCCGAGCTGCACCACGGCGAACGGCCCGAAACTGCTCGGTTCGCCGATCCCGAGGATGTAGGCCAGGAACCGCGCCGAGGCTTCTTTGTCGGTGCAGTTCACGATGGTGTGGTTGAACTCGACAGCCATTCCTTCAGGCTACTCGGATTCTGTGCAGCCGCAGGAGATGCTGGGAACCAACTCGTAGTCGAGGACGTGGCGGGCTGCCGGTGGGTTCGTGCGGTCGAGCAACAGTTCGACGGCCTGGCGTGCGGTTTCCTCGATCGGCTGGCGGACGCTGGCGAGTGGCGGGATCGTCACGGTGCACTCACTGGTGCCGTCGAAACCCATCACAGCCACGTCGTCCGGCACCTGCAGTCCGGCTTCCCAGGCCGCGAACAGAACGCCGAACGCCTGCTCGTCCGTCGAGCAGTAGATCGCCCGCGGCGGCCGCTTCTGCGCGAACCACGGCCGTACGGCGTCCCGTGCAGCGAACCGCGACACCGGGCTGGCCACGTACCGCGCCGACGCCCGTGGGTGCTTGTCCAGCGCCCGTTCGATCCCGCGCCGGTGTTCCGCCGTACCGGGTGAATCCTCGGGGCCGGTGACGACGCCGAGGGTTCGGTAGCCGTGTGACAGCAGATGGTCCGCCGACGCCTCAGAGCCCGCGACGTAGTCGATCGAGAGCGTGGAGACCGTCACGCCGTCGGGCACTGGGTGCAGAGCCACGACCGGTACGCCGGCGGTCGCGAAGCGCTGGATCGCGGGCGCGACCAGCAACGAGACGAGGACTACGCCGTCGACCTTGCGTTCGATGAACGAGCCGATGTGGGCCGACTCCTGCTCCGGATCGCCGGCCGAGTCGCCGATCAGCAGCAGGTGGTCGTGCTGCCGCGCGTAGTTCTCCAGGTGCTCGGCGAGCGTGGCGAAGTACGGGTTGCGGATCTGCGGGATGAGTAGTCCGAGCGAGTACGTGCGTCCCGCGCTCAGCGCACGGGCGAGGATGTTAGGCCGGTATTCCAGCTCCGCCGCGGCCTCCAGCACGCGCCGGCGGGTCTCCGCCGACACGGGCCGGGGGCCGTTGTTGAAGACGTAGCTGACGACCGCCGTGGACGTGCCGGCGCGTTCCGCGACGTCACGTGCGGTCGCCATCGATCTCCCCACGAGCCACAGGGTATGCCGTGCCGGCGGCCACGATCCGCGTCGTGATCTCCTCGGCCACCTGCTCGGCCTCCACCGCGGTAACGATCCGCACGGTGCCGTCCGCAGCAGGCGCGAACGTACTGTGCCCCGCCCGCTCTCCCCCGACCTCGATCGACACCCG
Source organism: Kribbella sp. VKM Ac-2569 (assembly GCF_004216905.1). Lineage (GTDB taxonomy): Bacteria > Actinomycetota > Actinomycetes > Propionibacteriales > Kribbellaceae > Kribbella. Next base: position 429,474 of record NZ_SGXJ01000005.1, on the reverse strand, counting down.
TCCGAGCTTGGAGAACGTGAACAGTTCCGGGCGACTCAGTGCGAGCACCGCGACCGGGTCATGCGGCACGTTCCACGTCTCGTTCCAGTACGCCCACCACTGCTCGATGTCCGCCCCGAGCGCGGCACCGAGCGGTCCGGCGGCGCGGATCCACTCCAGGCGGGCCGCCTCGATCGTGACCTGCTGGGTGATCTCCAGCCCGGTGATCGTGGTCGGAATTCCAGCGCTCAGCACGGCCTGCGCAGCCACGTCGTCGGACTTGAAGTTGTGCTCGCACACGTCGTCGCCGAACGATCCACCCATCACCCACAGGTGCCGGATCCACCAGGCCGCCTGCGGTTCGAGGGCGAGAGCAGCCGCCACGTTGGTCAGCGGTCCGATCGCGGCCACGTCGAGCTCACCAGGTTGCTCGCGGAGCCGGGCGACCAGCCGTTCGGGCGCGCTGTCCGCGCTGATCGTCTCCTGTTCCAGGTCGTCGTGCAGCGTGCCCTCATGCCCGGCCCACCAGACCTTCCGCCCCGACAACGTCTCGGTCTCACCGGGTACGACGTCCAGTTCGCGTCCCGCGAGTACGCCGTACCGCCTGGCGAGCTGGGCCCGCAGCCGCGTGTCGCCGTACACGGTGTGAACCTCGACGAGGTCGAGCTCCGGGCTGCCCAGGAGCTGGGCGAGCGCCATCGCGTCGTCGACGTCGGAGCCGATATCGGTATCGAGAATGATGGATCGCACAGATCTCCTTACTTGAGTCCGGTACTCGACACGGACTGGACGAAGTACCGCTGGAAGCCGGCGATGACGGCCAGCGGGATGACGGTGAGGACCACGGCGCCCGCGAACACGAGACCGTAGTCGGTGAAGTTCTGGCCCTGCAGGTTGGACAGCGCGACCGGGCCGAGGATGTGCTTGGCGTCGGTACCGATCAGCAGCGGCCAGACGTACGCCTGCCACTGGAAGAGGAACAGCATCAGGCCGGCGCCGATCAGCGCGGGCTTCGACAGCGGCAGGTAGATCCAGCGGAACACCCCGAACCAGCCCAGCCCGTCGAGCCGGCCGGCTTCGACCAGTTCGGCCGGGATGCCGAGGAAGAACTGCCGCAGCAGGAAGATCGCCATCCCGTTGCCGATCCCCGGCAGCACCAGACCCGCGAACGTGTTGGTCAGGTGCCAGTCCCGGAACATCGTCGACAGCGGGATCGCGATCGCGTCGAACGGCACCAGGAAGCTCAGTACGACGATGCCGAACACCAGCCCGCGGCCGCGGAACTGGAACGCCGCCAGCCCGAAGGCCGCGGTCGCGCAGACCGCGAGGCCGATGACGACCGTGGCAGCGCTGACCAGGATCGAGTTGAGCGTCGCACGGCCGATCGCGCTGTTCAGGAGGGCAGAGTAGTTGGTCAGGGTGGGACGCAGCTCGAGGAACGTCTGCCAGGACAGCGGGTTGAGGTTGGCGAACGTCTCCGAGCCGGGGCGCAGCGAGTTCGTGACGACCCAGAGCAACGGCAAGAAGAACAGGATGCCGACGACCCCGCCGAGCACCGAGAGGCTGACCCGCTTCACTGGTCACCTCGCAGCAGCCGGAACTGTCCGGCCACGATCGCCAGCGTCAACGCGACCAGGATGACGACCTCGGCCTGGGCAACGTGGATGTCGCCGATGGCGTACGCGCGGCTGTAGACGTCGTACATCAGCAGGTTGCTGTTGCCGTTCGGGCCGCCTTTGGTGAGGATCTGCACCGGCGCGAACACGAGCAGGTTCGACACTGTGTCGGCGACGAGCACGAACGCGAGCGGACGACGTACCAGCGGAAGGACGACCGACACCATCCGGCGCCACGGGCCCGCACCGTCGAGCAGGGCGGCCTCGCGGACCTCTTCCGGGACCTCCTGGATTCCCGCGATCAGGAACAGCATCCAGTACCCGACGCCGATCCAGGACAGCAGGACGATCAGCGACGGCAGCACCTGACTCGGCGAGGTGAGGAACGGCTGCGCGGGCAGGCCGAGCCGTTCGAGTACGCCGTTCGCGAGGCCGTCCGGGCGGTAGATGACGCTCCAGATCACTGCCGACACCGCAGGCGGGGTGGCTATCGGCAGGATCACGAGCGTGCGCCAGAGCTTCGCGCCCGCGGCCCTCTGAGTGAAGAGGACCGCGAGCAGGAACGAGACCGCGACCTGGATCGGGTTCACCAGCACGGTGAAGAGCAGCGTCACGCCGACCGACTGCCGGAAGTCCTTGTTCGACAGCAGATCCGTGTAGTTGCCCAGGCCCGCGAACACCCGCCCGCCGCGCAGCAGGCTCTCGGTGTAGAAGCTCTCGACCACCGCCGAGATCGCCGGGACGATCCGCAGTACGGCGAGACACACCAGCGCGGGGGCCAGGAAGGCGAGGGCGATCAGCCCTTGCCGCTGCTTCATTTGATGGACTTCCAGGCGTCGGTGAGCTGCCTGGTCGCCTCCTGCAACCTGGTGTTCGGGTCGGTCCCGTTGCGGATATCGGCGAACGCCTTGCCCATGACTTCCTCGAACTGGATGTACCCGACGCTCACCGGCCGCGACACCGCGGTGTGCTCACTCTCGTACGTCGTGATCGCGGCAGCACCGGCCGTCTTCGCGCCGGAGAACTTGTCCATCTGCGGGGTGTACTGCTTCTGCGCCTCGAGGTTCGCCGGGATGATCGTCGTCGTACTCGTGGTGGCCAGGTTGCCCGCCAGGTCCAGCGCCGCGAACTCGACGAACTTGCGCGCCATCCCCTGCTGCTTCGACGCCGGGTTGATGCCGAGCGACCACGAACCGGTCGGGGTGACCGGCTTGCCGCCCTGGAAGTACGGCATCGGGGCGACGCCCCAGTCGACCTTCGAGCTGCCGAAGATCTTCAGGTCCCACGGGCCGCCGACGAAGAACGCGACATCACCGGCCGCGAACACCGGGCCGGTCTGGAACCCGCCGATGCCACGCGGCGACAGTCCGCTCGCGAACGTAGCGCCGTACCACTGCATCGCCTTCTTCCAGCCGTCGGTCTCGACCGCCGGGGTGAGGGCGTCATCGCCTTCGATCCCGGATCCACCGCCGAGCGATTCGGCCAGCGGCTGCAGCTGGTAGTACGCCTCGGGCTGCTCCATGAACAGGCCGTACTTCGTGCCGCCCGACTGCATCGCCTTCCGGCCGGCGGCCTCGACCTGCTCCCAGGTCCAGCGCTGCTCCGGGTCGGCGGTCGGCGGCGTCACCTTCGCCTTCGCGAGCGCGGTCTTGTTGTAGAAGAGGAACTGCGTCGAGTTCCACATCGGCAACGACCACAGCTTGTCGCGGAAGCGATTGGTCTTGTACGCCGTCGCGCTGAAGGACGTCTTCGCCTTGGCGTCGAGGTCGCTGAGATCGGTGAGGAAACCCTTCGCGGCGAGCTGCGAGACCCGCGGCTCGTCGACCGTGTAGACGTCGATGCCGGCGTCCTTCGCGCTCAGCCGCTGCTGCATGGTCGCGTTGAACTGGTCGAACGGGATCTGGGTGTAGGTCACCTTGATCCCGGGGTTCTTCGCCTCGAAGGCCTTGATCACGGGCTGGTACGTCTCTGCGTTGTCGGTACCCGTGAACGTGATGGTCCCGGTCTCCGGACCGGGGGCGGCCGTGGCTTGGGCGTTGGACCCGGACGAGTCGCCACAGCCGGCCAGCAGCAAGGCCGTGGCAACCACCACGGCCGGAAGAGCGAAGAGGTTCCGCCGCACAGCGTTCCCCTTTCCACGAGCAGGGAGAAGATCTAAGCGCTTAGACTCTAAGCGGTTAGATCCACGGCTGTCCAGGATCCGGCCGGCTTTGCGGAACATCGTTGGCACCTGGTGCGAGAAAACTTCCGGAGACCCGCGGCGGTCCGGTCCCGAACGCACGAGCGCCTCCCACCAGTGGTGGGAGGCGCTTGACTCTGGTAGCCCCGACGGGATTCGAACCCGCGCTACCGCCTTGAGAGGGCGGCGTGCTAGGCCGCTACACAACGGGGCCAGAGGTGTGTCATCCGGACCTGTTGGGCCGGGCAACGAGGTTGAACTCTACCGATTTTCACCGGTGCGGTCCAATCCGCTGGGGTACTAGGACTCGAACCTAGACTAACTGAACCAGAATCAGACGGGCTGCCAATTACCCCATACCCCAAAGGCATTTCACTGGGTCGAGAGTTTGTTTCCGCCCTCACCAACCCGGCTCGGAGAGCTTACCCGAGGCAGGGACCGGACAGCAAAACGGGCCCCCTCCGGCGGGTTGTCACTCCCGTCACACCCGTCCCGGGCCGGCGACCGGCAGCGCGGTCAACGGCAACTCGGAACTGCGCTCCAGTTTCATCCGCCCGGACATCCACCACGCGATCGCGCCGAACGCGATGAACTTCACCACGTCGATCGTCACCAGCGGCCAGGGTGCGTCCTTCACACCGAGGCTCGCCCCGACTGTGTCGGTCAGCGCCGCGAACACGAACGTCACCACGTTGTTCGCCGCGTGCGACGCGATACCGGCCTCCAGTCCGCCGGTCCGGACCACGAGCATTCCCGCGATCAGGCCGAACACGAGCCGGTCGACGAACAGCGCCGGGCTCTGCCACGGCCAGATCCCGTGCGCGGCGGTGAACAGCACTCCGGTGACGATCACGGCCACCAGCGCGGTCCGGACGAACGACCCGACGGCCTGCAGCAGGTACCCGCGGAAGAAGTACTCCTCCCCCGCGGCCTGGATCGGCGAGGTCAGCAACGCGACCGCGATGACCGCGATCGCGTCTGGCGCCACGCCACCGCCATGGCGTTCGCCGGTGGCGAGCGGGACGTTGCCGACCTGGATGATCGTGAACGCGATCAGTTCGAGCCCGATCGAGACCAGCGCGAACCAGGCCAGCGGACGCCACCGCAGCCGGCCGACCACCGACGACAGCAGTCCCGGTGTCTGCTTGTTCAACGCCCGGGCGATCAGCATCGACAGCGGGATCAAGGACATCACGGTCAGGTTGACGCCCAGCAACCCGAACCAGGACAGCGTCCCCTCGGCGTCCTTGTGGATCGACAGTTGCACGCCCTGGATCACGACGCCGGTGATCATCCAGCCGACCAGGATCGTGAACGAGCCGAGGACGACGAACGCGCGCGGCGTGACGTCGTTGTCGAGCAGCCGCTGGTACGGCGTCGTCTGCTTGCTCATCACGTCGTACGGCGAGCGCGCTCGAGCCGGTGCAGGGACTTCTCCCGCCCGAGCAGTTCCAGTGACTCGAACAGCGGCGGCGAGATCCGGCGGCCGGAGATCGCCACCCGGACCGGGCCGAACGCGTTCTTCGGCTTCAGCCCGAGCCCGTCGATCAGCGACGCCCGCAGCGCGGCCTCGATCGCCTCGGTGGTCCACTCCGTGTCGCCCAGGTCGGCCAGCGCCTTCGCGGCCGCGTCCAGTACGGCGTGCGCGTCACCGGTCAGCACCTTCGCGGCAGCGTCCGGATCGACCCTGAACGCGTCCTCGTCGACGAACAGGAACCCGAGCATCTCGTCGGACTCCGACAGCGTGTTCATCCGCTCCTGCACAAGCGGTACGGCGGCCCGCAGTACCGCGAGCTGCTCCTCGGACGGCTGCTCCGGAAGCACGCCGGTGGCGGCCAGGAACGGGATCATCCGCTGCGCGAACTCCTCCTGCGGGAGCAGCCGCATGTGCGCGGCGTTGATCGCCTCGCACTTCTTCGGGTCGAAGCGGGCCGCGTTCGAATTCACCTTGCGGATGTCGAACGCCTCGACCATCTCCGCCATCGTGAACACGTCGCGGTCCTCGGCGATCGACCAGCCGAGCAGCGCCAGGTAGTTCAGCAGCCCCTCGGGGAGGAACCCGCGGTCGACGTACTCCGTCAGCCCGGATCCCTTGTCCCGCTTGGACAGCCGCTTGTTTCCCTCGCCCATCACGAACGGCAGGTGCCCGAAGCGCGGCGTACGTCCGCTGCCGACCCCGATGTCCGCGAGCGCCTCGTACAGGGCGATCTGGCGGGGTGTCGACGGCAGCAGGTCCTCGCCGCGGAGCACGTGGGTGATCTCCATCAGCGCGTCGTCGACCGGGTTCACCAGCGGGTAGAGCGGGTAACCGTTCGCGCGGACCAGGACGTAGTCGCCGAGGTTCTCCGGCAGGAACGTGATCTCGCCGCGGACCAGGTCGTCGAACACGATCGGGTGGTCCGGCATCCGCAGCCGCACCACAGGCCGCCGACCCTCGTCGACGTACGCCTGGACCTGCTCGGGCGAGAGGTTGCGGCAGTGGCCGTCGTACCCGCTGTGCTGACCGGCCGTGCGGGCGGCCTCGCGGCGCTGGTCGAGCTCCTCCTGCGAGCAGTAGCAGTGGTACGCCCTGCCGGCCGCCATCAGCTTCGCGACGACGTCCGCGTAGATGTCCATCCGCTCGGACTGCAGGTACGGGCCGAAGTCGCCACCGACCTCGGGGCCTTCGTCCCAGGTCAGGCCGAGCCAGCGCAGGGCGTCGTACGTGTACCGGTAGCCCTCCGCAGTGTTCCGGGCCGTGTCGGTGTCCTCGATACGGAGCACGAGCTTGCCGCCGAAGTGCCGGGCGAAGGCCCAGTTGAACAGCGCGCTGCGGATGTTGCCGACGGTCAGCAGGCCGGTCGGGGACGGTGGGAACCGGACCCGCACGGCACTCGGTTCCAGATCGCCCAGTACGGCGTCAGTCACGCACAATCACCTTGTTCGTCAGGGTTCCGATTCCTTCGATGCTGACCGAGACCTCGTCACCGGGCAGCATCGGGCCGACGCCGGCCGGCGTGCCGGTCAGCACCACGTCACCGGGCAGCAGCGTGGTGAACGAGGTGATGTAGGCCAGCACCTCGGGGATGTCGAAGATGAACTGCGACGTCCGTCCGTCCTGCTTTGGCTCACCGTTCAGCTCGGTGCTGACCCGCAGATCGGACACGTCGAGCTCGGTGCTGATCCACGGACCGAGCGGGCAGAACGTGTCGAACCCCTTGGCCCGGGCCCACTGCCCGTCGCTCTTCTGCAGGTCGCGCGCGGTCACGTCGTTCGCGATCGTGTAGCCGAAGATCACCTCGTTGACCCGCTCCTTGGGCAGGTCCCGGCAGATCCGGCCGATCACGATCGCCAGCTCGCCCTCGAAGTGCAGGTCGTTGGTCTGCTCCGGGTAGACGATGCCGTCCCGCGGGCCGATCACGCTGGTGTTCGGCTTCAGGAAGATCATCGGCTGCTGCGGTACCTCGTTGCCGAGCTCCGCGGCATGCGCCGCGTAGTTGCGGCCGACGCAGACCACCTTGCTGCGCGGGATCACCGGCGCCAGCAGCCGGACGTCGGCGAGTTGCAGCTTCTCCCCGGTGAACTGCGCCGACCGGTAGAGCGGGTCGGAGTCGAGAACGTTGACAGTACCGACGAGGCCTTCGGGGTCGTCGGTCTCGACGACGCCGTACTTGGGCTCGTCGTCCACGGAGAATCTGGCGATACGCACGGGCCGAGCCTACCGGGGCATGAGATGAGACAGTTATGCGGTGACTGTTGAGATCCGGCAGGCCGTTCCTGCGGAGTACGACGCGGTTGGCGAGCTGACCGTGGAGGCGTACTCGCACGACGGCTTCGTCAAGGGTGAGTACGCGATGACGCTGCGTGCAGCCGCGGACCGGGCCGCGAAGGCGGAGCTGTGGGTCGCGGCCGACTCGTCCGGTCTGCTGGGCACTGTTACCTACTGTCCTGTCGGCTCGGTCTACCGCGAGATCGGGCGGGACGATGAAGGCGAGTTCCGGATGCTCGGTGTGGCGGGTCGCGCGCGGGGCCTGGGAATCGGGACCGCACTGACCGAGCGCTGCATCTCGCGAACGCGTGAGCTCGGGCAGCGGCGAATCGTCATGAGCAGCGCCGTCTACATGACCACGGCGCACCGCATCTACGAACGCCTCGGCTTCGTCCGCCTGCCCGAACGTGACTGGTCCCCCATCCCGGGCGTCGATCTGTACGCGTTCGCCCTGGACCTATGAGCATCACGCTGCCCTTTGCGGAGTGGTCGTCGTACGCCGAGGATCACGCCGCGCGCGTCGACGTACTCCTGGCAGGCCACCTGGAACGGCGGCGCCGGCGGGAAGCGCATCCGGTCGAGGACTTCCTCTTCACCTACTACCCGACGCGGCCGAACCAGCTCCGCGTCTGGCACCCGGGGCCTGGAATCCTTTTGGAAGATGCGGCCTCTTACGGCGATCGGCGCGGGTACGTCGTCGTCGACGGGACGGCCACGCTCGATCCGGCCGAGATCGAGCGCCGCGCAGACAGCATCACGTGGATCCGCCGGCTGCTCGCGTCGACGCTCGATCGGCCGGCCCAGTTCGGGTGCTTCGGTCTGCACGAGTGGGCGATGGTCTACCGGACTCCCGACGTACGGCACGCTTCCTGGCCGCTCCGGCTAGGTGCCGACGGCACCGATCAGGTCGTCGAGTCCCACAAGATCAGCTGTTCGCACTTCGACGCGTTCCGGTTCTTCACGACTCCTGCTCGCCCACTGAACACGCTCCAGCCCGACCGCGAATCCCAGCCCGCGTTGGAACAGGGCGGCTGCCTGCACGCGAACATGGACCTCTACAAATGGGCGACCAAGCTGATGCCCTTCACGCCCAGCTCACTGCTCCTGGAGTGCTTCGAGCTCGCCCGCGACATCCGCACCCTCGACATGCGCGCATCGCCGTACGACCTGGCTCCCCTCGGCTACTCACCCGTGCGGATCGAAACCCCTGAAGGCAAGGCGGAGTACACCGCCGCCCAACGCACCTTCGCCGACCGCGCCCGCCCCCTCCGCCAACAACTCACGACCCTCTGCGACGAACTACTCCGCTAACCTCCCTGCATGGGAAAGATCGTCGCCATCGCGTTCGCCGCACTCCTCATCGCGATCGGCGGCGTCTGGACATTGCAAGGCCTCGGCTACCTCAAAGGCAGCTCAATGACCGGCAGCACCCTCTGGGCCACCATCGGCCCAATCGTCGCCGCGCTCGGCGTCTCCCTCCTCTACGTCGCAATCCGCGGCCCCAGAAAGCGCAACTAGCCGGGTTGGGGAGATTTCCTGCCCATTTGGGTCGGTAGCGCTCCCCAAGTCGGCCCGGCCGGCCAGTGGATCAGCAGCTCGACAGGATGTGTCATCTCAACGAGCCGGCCCTGGCGCTCAGCTGACAGGGCGCTTCACTTCAGTGGACGTATACGTACTGTCGAGCTGCCGTCCCTAGCACGCCTTGAGCCGGAGCACAGCCCACTGGTAGTGCATGACGCGGTCGTCGTCCCAGGTCATCCACTGCTCCACCGCGCCGTACCGGCCGAGCGCCTCGCGCAGTCCCTCGTCGCTGCGGATGCTGAAGAACCGGCCCGGACCGTAGCCCTTGCCGTCCTCCCAGACGTGTTCGCCTGCGTTCACGTCACCCCAGAGTCCGACGGCCAGTGGCGCTCCTGGGCGCAGTACCCGAATGATCTCCTGCAGCGCTTGGTCGAGATCTTCGTCGGCGACGTGCAGCAGGGTGCTCATCGTCCAGCCGGCGTCGAACGTCGCGTCGTCGAACGGCAGGTCGAGGACCGACGCGACCTCCGCGCGCAGGCCGAGCTCGCGGCAGGCGTCGACGCTGGCCGGTGACAGATCCACGCCGGTGTAAGTGAAACCGGCCGCCGCGATCGCTTCTCCGTCGCGGCCGGGACCGCAGCCGAGTTCGAGAACGGTGTCGTGGCCTTCGGCGCGGAGTTGTTCGAGGTACGCCGTACGCCGGGCGACACGCGGCTCGGGAAGGGCACGCTCGACGCGATCCTGGATCTCGTTGGAGTAGTAGGTGATGAGGTCCTGTTCGCGTTCTGCGCGGCTCATGGTTTTGTGGCCTTCAGGGCGAAGAGGAGGGGGATGCGGGGGGCGTTGTCCGGGAGGCGCCACCAGCCGTTGGGGGTCTGTTGCATTGATGGCCAGCGGGGCCACGGGAGTACTTCGGATTCGCGGAGGCTGGTGAGTTGGAAGCCTGCGTCGGCGAGGGTCGTGGTGATTTCGCCGAGGCCGTGGCGCCATTCGTAGCTGGTCTGCCGGCCGGGTACTTCGTCGCCGGTGTAGGTGACGGTGGAGTCGTGAGCGATCGGCCCGCGGCCTTCGAGGTAGTCGGCGCGGAGCACGAGGTCCTCGGACTCGCCGGGTAGGGAGACCTCGCGGAGCGCGTTGAGCAGCGGGTGGAACTCGACGATGTAGAGGATGCCGCCGGGTTTGAGCAGGTCGCGGACGACCTCGGCCCACTGCTTCAGCTCTGGCAGATAGCAGAGCGCGCCCTTGCCGGTGTAGACGACATCGAACTGCCGTCCGTCGACCGCGTCCAAGGCGTCGTACACATTGGCGTGCACGTAGTCGACCTCGACACCTGCCTCGGCAGCGATCCGCCGTGCGGCCTCCAGCGACTTCTCCGACAGGTCGAGTCCGCTGGTCCGCGCACCCCGCCGCGCGAACTCGATCGTCTCGGTCCCCAGATGGCACTGCAGATGCAGTACGTCGCGACCGTCGAGCGGCCCGAGATCCTCCCACTCGTAGTCGGCGAACCAGAACTCCGCGGGCCGGTCGTAGAACTCGCTCGCCGCATGCAGCGGCGCCCGCGCGTTCCAGTCGGCCTGATTGGCGGCCACCATCTGCTGCGTCTGCGCATCCAGAGTCACACCCAGCAGTCTCCCCACCACCGGGTTCAGTTCGGGTTGTTTATCCACAGACCTTGTTCAAGGTTTGTGGATAAGGTTGAATAAGGGTATGGCACGGGTTGAGTTGCATCGGTGGCCCGGGCACCCCGACGGGTTCACCCGGGCGGAGCGCCTAGGCGGGTCGTACGAGCTGTATCTCCCCGACCCGCTGGTCGGGCGTGAGTTCGACCTGTCCGACGACGTACTCGCGCTGCTCGAGGACGCCGCCGGCGATCTGGCCCGCCTGGACGCGACGGCCGCCGTACTGACGAACAGCGAGGCGTTGGCACGATTGCTGCTCCGCGCCGAAGCGGTCGGGTCGTCGCACATCGAAGGGCTCGTCGTCGGCGCGCGCAGGTTGCTGAAGGCCGACGTACTGCGGGATCGCATCAGCGACGTGACCGCCGAGGAGGTGCTCGGCGCGGTCGACGCGATGACATGGGTGACCGAGTCCGTCCAGGCCGGGGAGAAGCTCGAGGTCGACCATCTGCTCGAGGCGCATCGCCGGTTGATGGCGCAGTCGCCGCACCCGGAGTACGGCGGCGAGATCCGCTACCTGCAGAACTGGATCGGCGGCCGCTCCCCCGCCGAGGCGTACTACGTGCCGCCGCCCGCGCAACTGCTCCCCGAACTGCTCGCGGACCTGATGACGTTCGTCCGCGAGTCGGGACTGCCGGTGCTGGCGAAGACCGCGATCGCGCACGCGCAGTTCGAGACGATCCACCCGTTCGCCGACGGCAACGGCCGGACCGGGCGCGCGCTGATCCACCTGATCCTGCGCGCCGACGGCCTGATTACACGCACCGTGCCGCCGGTCTCGCTCGCGCTCGCCACCCATTCCGCGGAGTACGTCGAGACATTGACCGACTTCCGGTACGTCGGACGCGCGACGACCGCGAAGGCCCGCGCGGCCGCGAACCCGTGGCTGCGGATGTTCGCGAAGGCCTGCACGCATGCGACCGCCGAAGCCGCACGCTTCGAGCAGAGCGCCGCAGACCTCAAGGCCGAATGGCGGGAACGCGCGGCACCGGTCCGCGCCGGCTCCGCGGCCGAACTCCTGATCGAGGCGCTGCCCGCCGCACCGGTCCTGACGCTCGCGGCCGCGGCCCAGCTCATCGACCGCTCCCAGCAGGCGGCGAACCAGGGCCTCGCGCGGCTGGTCGAGACAGGCATCCTGCGCGAGATCACCGACGGGCGCCGGAACCGCGTCTACGAGGCGCCCGAACTGATCGACGCCTTCACGTTGCTGGAGCGCCGCTTCGCAAGTCCGGCAGCGGACACCCGGATCGAACGGCCTAGCAGACCGGTCCCCGCGAGGCCAGAACCGACACACTAGGGAGTTTGACTTTCTGGTCGCGATCGAGCAAGAATTCGAACATATGTTCGATCGTACAGGGGAGTTGTGATGCCGGAGGCGTTCGACTGGGACATCCTGCACCGGCCGTCAGCGATGGCGATGGTCCGCGGCCAGCTCGGCTTCAGCTGGATGGTGCTGTCCGGGCGGCTCGCCCAACTGACCGACGAGCAGTACTTCTGGCGACCCAGCAGTGAGTCGCTCACCGTCGTACGGCGGCACTATGCCGGGCAATTCCGGCCGCTCGGATCCGGCGAGTGGGTCGCGCAATGGCCGGACGAACCGGACCATCGCGGACCGCGGACGATCGCCTGGCTGATCGCGCATCTGACCGAGATGTTCTTCGAGCGCTGGGAGTGGACGTTCGGCGAGAGCCGGCAGGGACGGGCCGACATCACGCTGCACGGCAACGCCCGCGACGCGGTCGCCTGGCTGACCTACTGGGTCGAGGCCTGGCAGGACGCGATCGCCGGTCTGGACGAGGACGCGGCGATGACGATCGGCCTGAGCCAGGCCAACGAACTGGATGCCGCCGAGCCGTTCGGCCACGTCGTCCTGCGGCTGAATCGCGAGCTGATCCATCACGGCTCGGAGATCATGACGCTCCAGGATCTCTACGCGGTCGCAGCGTGACACGAGGGCGAGGACCACAAGATGTGCGACACGCGGCGCGGCGCTACCACAAGATGTAGAGCCATCCGCCTAGCATCACTACCACTGGTGGTTCGGGGCGGTCGACACCACAAGATGTTGGTCCGCGAGCCCGGATACCTGCCACCGGTGCGTGTACCGCCGGTGCACGCGGTCCGAGATCTCGCGGGTGGGTCGCAGGGCGTGACGGCAGTGTTCCCGGCCGGTGCCGCCGGTCCCGTCATGCGCCCGCTCGCGGTGGTCCCGGGTCCCCGAACTCTTCTGGAGCGCACACCTGTGACCATTGCTTCCTCATCTGTTGGTTCCTCAACGGCGGAGCTTCGAACGGAGCTCACCGTCATCCGCCGCGACGGCAGCAGTACGCCGTTCGACGCCAGCAAAATCTCAGTCGCCGTCTCGAAGGCGTTCCTCGCCGTCGAGGGCGCCGATGCGGGCGCGACCCACCGGGTCCGTGACCTGGTCGCCGACCTGACCGGCCGGGTCGTCGCCGCCTTGACCAGCCGCGGCGACATCCGCCGCAGCGTGCAGGTCGAGGACATCCAGGACCAGGTCGAGCTGGCGCTGATGCGCACCGGCGAGCACCAGGTCGCCCGCGCCTACGTGCTGTATCGCGAGGAACGGACCAAGGCCCGCACCCCCGCCGACCCGACCGGCGTCACCGAGAAGCCGGCGCTGACCGTCCGCGCCGCCGACGGCAGCCGGTCCCCGCTCGACGTCGACCGGCTCCGCGTGATCGTCGCCGAGGCCGCCACCGGACTCGACGCGGTCGACCCCGAACTGATCCTGAACGAGACGCTCGGCGCCTGCTACGACGGCATCGCGCAGCACGAGGTCGAGCTCGCGCTGGTAATGGCCGCGCGGTCGTACGTCGAGACCGAGCCGCAGTACAGCTTCGCCGCGTCCCGCCTGCTGCTGGACCAGATCCGCCGCGAGGCACTGGGCCGCGTCCACGGCGAGCCGCGTCAGGCCAGTCAGGCCGACATGACCACGACGTACGTCGACTACTTCCCGCGCTACATCCAGCTCGGCATCGAGGCCGGGCAACTCGACCCAGAGCTCGGCCGCTTCGACCTCGAGCGGCTCGCCGCGGCGATCAAGCCCGAGGCCGATCTGAACTTCACCTTCCTCAGCCTGCAAACGCTCTACGACCGGTACCTGCTGCACCTCGACAAGGTGCGGTACGAGTTGCCGCAGGCGTTCTTCCTCCGGGTCGCGATGGGGATGGCGCTGCGCGAGGACGACCGCGAGGCGCGGGCGATCGAGTTCTACGAACTGCTCAGCTCGTTCCGCTTCATGTCGTCGACGCCGACGCTGTTCAACTCCGGCACCACCCGGCCGCAGCTGTCGTCGTGCTTCCTGACCACGGTCGAGGACGATCTGTCCGGCATCTTCACCGGTATCCGCAACAACGCCCTGCTCGCGAAGTACTCCGGCGGCCTCGGCAACGACTGGACCCCGGTCCGCGGCATCGGCGCCCACATCCGCGGCACCAACGGCGAGTCCCAGGGCGTCGTCCCGTTCCTGAAGATCGCCAACGACACCGCCGTAGCTGTGAATCAGTGCTTCGCACCTGAGACTCTCCTCTACACCGCAACAGGCGCCACACCAATCCGCGACGTCAAGGTCGGCGACCTGGTTCTCGGTGCGAGTGGTCGATATCGCGAGGTAACGAAGACATTCACGTACGACCAAGACGGTCCGATGGTGGAGGTCGACGTGAAACACTCGATCGACACGCTGGTAGTTACGTCCGGGCACCCTTTCTACGCGATCCAAGGTGTTCCGATGGAGCAGAGTAGCGAGCGAACGCTCCGGTGGATCAGCAACGGCAAGGTCAAGGCCGGCTGGGTCGAAGCGGGAATGATCAGCAAGGGCGACTACATCGGTCAGGTCGTTCCGGACGAGATCGTTCCGGTGCGTGGTCTCACCGACGACGACGCACGGCTCTACGGCATCCTGCTGGGAGACGGACATCTCTCGAAGAACGGCAACCAGTGGGGCGTGTCCGGCAACCCGAAGCGCGACACGCATCTGTCGTTCGTCCGCGCGTATCTCGCCGCTCGAGAGATCCACTTCTGGGAGACGCAACGCGGAGACACCTACGTGCAGATCCACTGGTCTGCCGGCCGTGGCCCGCGACGCGACCCACAGACCGGGCGCATCGCCGGCCCTGGCGACGCAACCCTTCCGTTCACGCATGAGGATCTGTACGACGAGAATCACTCGAAGCGCATCGCGCCTCGACTCACCCACCTACCGATCCCGCAAACACTCGCACTTGTCCGAGGTCTCCTCGAAACCGACGGCGGTGTGTCGCGCGGTAAGGAGATCTACTTCACCAGTACCTCCCAGGCTCTCGCGATCGGTCTGCGCTACCAGATGCTGCGACTCGGAATTCCAACTGCCGGTCAGTACCGGGTCCGAGACACGCCGCACATCGGTCGACGCTCAGACGGATCGGAGGTGATGTTCTCGAAGCCCGTTCGAGCCTTTGATCTCCGCATTCCTGCCGTGCCGGGGATCGCCGAGCTAGTGGGAGCCGCACCGATCCAGAAACTCAATTGGATCTCGCACGGAGGCATGGTCTTCTCACGCGTGCGCGAGGTCCGCAGGACCGCGATGGTTCCCGTCGTCCACGACCTCGTCGTCGACGTCGACGAGTCGTACATGACTGTCGCCGGCTTGGCCCACAACGGCGGAAAGAGAAAGGGCGCGGTGTGTGCGTATCTCGAGACGTGGCACATCGACGTCGAGGAGTTCCTCGATCTGCGGAAGAACACCGGCGACGAGCGGCGGCGTACGCATGACATGAACACGGCGAACTGGGTACCGGACCTGTTTCTGCAGCGGGTGGAGTCCGGTGGGGACTGGACGCTGTTCTCCCCCAACGAGGTGCCGGACCTGCACGATCTGTACGGCGCTGCGTTCGCCGAGGCGTATGCGGCGTACGAGGCAGCTGCGGATCGCGGTGAGATCCGGGTGTTCAAGCGGGTCAAGGCCGTTGACCTCTGGCGGCGGATGCTGACCGTGCTGTTCGAGACCGGGCACCCGTGGATCACCTTCAAGGATGCCTGCAACCTGCGCTCGCCGCAGCAGCACGACGGCGTCGTCCACTCGTCGAACCTGTGCACCGAGATCACCCTGAACACGACGACCGAAGAGACCGCTGTCTGCAACCTCGGCTCGGTCAACCTGATCGCCCACCTGACCGACGACGGTCTCGACACCGACCTCCTGCGGGACACCGTGAAGACCGCGGTGCGGATGCTCGACAACGTCATCGACGTGAACTTCTACACCACCCCGGAATCGGAGCGCGCCAACCAGCGGCATCGCCCGGTCGGCCTCGGGCTGATGGGTTTCGCGGACGCGTTGTTCACGCTGCGGATCCCGTACGCGTCCGACGCCGCGGTCGAGTTTGCGGACCGCTCGATGGAGCAGATCAGCTACCACGCGATCGAGGCATCGAGTGATCTCGCGGCCGAGCGCGGCCGGTACTCGTCGTACGACGGATCGTTGTGGAGCCTCGGGATCCTGCCGATCGACTCGCTCGACCTGCTGCACACCGCGCGCGACGGTGACGTGATCATCGACCGCGGCACGCAACTCGACTGGGACGGTCTGCGTGCGAAGGTCCTGCGCGACGGCATGCGGAACTCGAACGTGATGGCGATCGCGCCGACCGCGACGATCTCGAACATCTGCGGCGTGAGCCAGTCGATCGAGCCGACGTACAGCAACCTGTTCGTGAAGTCGAACATGTCAGGCGAGTTCACCGTTGCCAACCCGTACCTGGTCGCCGATCTGAAGGCGCGCGGGCTGTGGGACCAGGTGATGGTGTCGGACCTGAAGTACCACGACGGCGTGGTCGCGGGGATCGAGCGGATCCCGGCCGACCTACGGGAGCTGTACGCGACGGCGTTCGAGATCGACCCGCTCTGGCTGGTGAAGGCGGCGTCGCGGCGGCAGAAGTGGATCGACCAGGCCCAGTCGCTGAACCTCTACATGGCGAAGCCGTCCGGCCGGGCGCTCGACGAGCTTTACCGGTCAGCTTGGCGTTATGGCCTCAAGACGACTTATTACCTGCGTTCCCAGTCAGCGACCCACGTCGAGAAGTCCACGCTGAAGGGCACCGACGGCCGGCTCAACGCCGTACCCGTGTCCATCCCCGAACCCACAGGGGCCATGTGCTCCATCGACGATCCGGACTGCGAGGCGTGCCAGTGACCACCGGACTGAGCGAGATCACCGTTGGCGCATCGCGGGTGCAGGTCTCCGACAAGGCGATGATCAACTCACGTGCGGACGTGAACCAACTGCTGCCGCTGAAGTACACGTGGGCCTGGGAGAAGTACCTTGCCGGGTGCAACAACCACTGGATGCCGACCGAGGTCTCGATGCAGGCCGACATCTCACTGTGGAAGTCGAAAGACGGCCTCACCGACGACGAGCGGTTGATGCTGAAGCGGAACCTCGGGTTCTTCGCCACCGCGGAGTCCCTGGTCGCGAACAACATCGTGCTCGCCGTGTACCGCCAGCTGAGCAACCCCGAGTGCCGGCAGTACCTGCTCCGCCAGGCGTTCGAGGAGGCGGTGCACACGCACACCTTCCAGTACATCTGCACGTCGCTCGGTCTCGACGAGGGCGAGCTGTTCAACATGTACCGCGAGGTGCCGTCGATCTCCGACAAGGACGCGTGGGCGCTGAAGTACACGCAACACCTGGAGGACCCGGATTTCCGCACCGGTACGCCGGAAACCGACACCGCGTTCCTGCGCGACCTGATCGCGTTCTACGTCGTGTTCGAGGGGATGTGGTTCTATACCGGGTTCGCGCAGATCCTGTCGCTCGGCCGGCGCAACAAGATGGTCGGGATCGCCGAGCAGTACCAGTACATCCTGCGCGACGAGTCGATCCACCTGAACTTCGGCATCGACTGCATCAACCAGATCAAACAGGAGAACCCGCACCTGTGGACGACCGCGTTCCAGGCCGAGGTCCGGCAGATGCTGACCGAGGCGTGCGAGCTGGAGGTCGCCTACGGCCGCGCGACCATGCCCAACGGCATGCTCGGCCTGACCGCGGACCTCTGCGAGCAGTACATGCACTTCGTCACGGACCGCAGAGCGGAACAAATCGGTATCGAACCGATTTTCGGTGAAACGCGGAACCCCTTCGGATGGATGTCAGAGGTGATGGACCTGAAGAAGGAGAAGAACTTCTTCGAGACCCGGGTCATCGAGTACCAGTCCGCCAGCGGACTCAGCTGGGACTGAACCAGCCCGGGACCAACTCAGGACCATCACAGAGCGGGAGGCCCGCGGTGCAACTCGCCGCTCCGCGGGCCTCCTGCCCTGCTGTCAGACCGTCGGGTCGTGCTTGCGGATGAATTCGAGTGCGGTGAGCGCGACCTCTTCCCAGCCGTGGTCGATCACCAGCGAGTGACCGCGACCGGGAAGCTCGACGAACTCGGTGATACCGGTGTTCTTGGCGTGCTGCTTGTACGCCGCATGCGTGATCGCGTGCGGCACCGTGTGGTCCTTCTCCCCCGACACCAGCAGGATCGGACCGCGGTTGTCCGCCTTGTAGTCGACCTTGGTCTCGCTGAACGGGTTCAGATTCGCCACCGCGGCCTGGAAGATCGGTACGCCGGACGCCGCGACGTGGAACTCGTCGTACAACTGCCGGGCCTCCTCCTCGTCGAGGTTGTTCGCCCAGCCGTACTTGAACTCGTCGAACGTCAGCGTCACCGACCGGCGGGCGTTCGCCGGGTTCCCCAGCACCGGTGAGCCGGCCTTCAACGCGGACGGCGGCAGCGGCAGTACGCCGCGACCCGGCGCCGGATCGATCGACACGGTGACGGCGGCCGCGCCTTCACCGGCGATCTTCTGCGCGATCAGCCCGCCGAACGAATGCCCGACGACGGCGGGCTTGCGGTTCAGGCCACCGATCGCTTCCAGGTAGTGATCGGTGACGGCCTGGACCATCTTGCGCGCGAACACCTCGGGGTGGTCGCGCGCCTCGGCCACCGTCTCCGGATCGTCCGGCCAGCCAGGTGCGATGGTGCTGTAGCCGTTCTCCTCGAACAACCGGCGCCAACGGTCCCAGCTGCTGGAAAGCAGCCAGAGACCGTGGACGAACACCACAGGTTGTTTGCCGGACGCGTTGGCCCCCTCGACTTCCGACCGTTCGCGATCAGTCAGCGACATAGTCCCCCTCCTCAGACTCGGAATGCTTGCGATGCTAGTCCCGGGGCATCGCCGACACCCAGCAATCGAGGAGATTGCTCAGCGGGGGCTGTTGGCGTGGGTGGGGAGTTCCAGGCGTAGAAGTAGTTGGGCTCCGGCGGGCGGTCGTCGCCCCGGACTCAGCCGAGTAGGGCGAGGATCTCCGCCGTGGAGCCGGTCTCGCCCAGTCGCGGGAAGATCCAGTTCAGTGAGTTCTCGTGGGCGGAGGCGTTCAGGTCGGTCATCGCGTCGGTGGCGAGGGTGACGTGATAGCCGTGCTCGTACGCCGCTCGCGCGGTCGACTCCACGCCGATACTGGTGGCCACGCCGGTCAGCACGATCTGCGTGATGCCGCGCCGGCGCAGGTGCACGTCGAGGTCGGTGCCGTGGAACGCGCCCCAGTTGCGTTTCGTCACGACGATGTCCTCGGCGTGACCGGCCAACTGATCGACGATCTGGTCTGCCCCGGCGGGCGGCGTCCCTCCACCTGAGCGGGCCGGCTGCTCGGTCCGGCCGGTCAGCCGGTCGGCACCGTCCGCGGCGAAGCTGACGCGGACCAGGACGACAGGAAGGTCGTGCTTACGGAAGGCGTCGGCGAGCTCGACGGTCTTGCTAATGACATCCGAGGTGGGATGCGGCGCACCGGGCAGTACGGCGACACCGTTCTGCAGGTCGATGACGACGAGGGCGGTCTTCGGGTCAAGGGTGGTGACAGGCACGGACGAACCTCTCTATTCGGGTAGGTCGAGGAAGGTGACCAGCAAGAGCAGTCCGGCGACGACGAGCAGGAAGATCGCCAGGTCGTGCAGTCCGGCCGTCGTTGCGCCGTACTGGAAGAAGTGGGCGTTCGCCGCGGCGGAGATGAGCGCGCCGACGTACACGCAGGTTCGCAGCAGGCCCGCGGACGAGCCGATGCGGACCGGATCGGCCTGCTTGTACAGGGCAGTCTGGTTGGCGAGGTTGTTGAGGCCTTGCGGTACGCCGGCGATCACGCCGACGACGGCGAGGATCCAGATCGGCGTACTCGGGCCAACGAACAACTGCGCCGCCGCAGCCAGCAGCAGAAAGAGGCCCCCGGCAACGAGTTTGCCGCGGATCACCGCCCGCCGGCCGGTCAACGCGGTGATCACAACGGCCGCCAGCGACAGCGGCAGCAGCAGCAGTCCGGCGGAGGACGCACCTAGTCCGCGGGCCTCCTCCAGCCATTGGGTGAATCCGTAGAGGAACGAGTACGCGCCGACGAACGCGAGCACCTGTCGTGCGTAGGTCAGGATCAGCGGCCGGTTGCCGCCCAGTACGCGCAGGTCGATGAACGGCGCCACGACCCGCAACTGCACGATCACGAACGCCGCGCCGAGGGCGATCGCGAGCACCAGCAGGTACCAGCGCGAGACCCGAGGCTGCATCAGGAAGAACATCAGCGAGACCAACGTGCCGGCGAACAATACGATGCCCACGTAGTCCAGTCCGCCGGCGCCCCGCGAACGTGCACGGCGCGGCAGCCAGAGCGCGCCGAGGACCACGCAGATCACCGACAGCGGGACGTTGATGGTGAAGATCAGGTGCCAGCCACCGAGCCCGATCAGCAGTCCGCCCAGCGTCGGGCCGATCACTGCGATCACCTGGTTCGCGATCGACAAGCTGCTGAGGATCGCGGCGGGCGTATCCATCCCGGTCCGGTCGGCCTCGCTGCGGATCAAGGACATCGACGCCGGGTACGCCGCCGACGTACCGAGACCGAGGAGGACACGCGAAGCGACGAGTACGCCGAGGTTGGGAGCGAGCGCGCCGAGCAGACCGGCGAGGCCGACGAGCGAGGTGGCGAACAGGTAGAGCGGTCGCGGACCGAACAGGTCGACGAGCCGGCCCATCACGGGCTGACCGACCGCGGTGGCCAGGTACAGGCCGGTGACCAGCCAGGCGGTCTGCGACGGCGGTACGCCGAATGCGGCGCCGATCGGGATCAGCGCGACCGCGAGCATCGACGAGTTGATCGGGTTCAGGATCGACCCGACGAGCATCGGTGCGATCAGGTGGCGGTTGAAGCGCTGGGTCAACGCCCGGTCGCCGCCTCGATCGCGTCGTCCAGCAGCGAGAGCGCCTTGATGATGGTCTGCCGCTCGGCATCCGTGCAGTGGTCCTGCAACGTCCGCGCCAGCCATTCCTGCCGGACCTTGCGATCCCCCTGCAGCCGATGCCGCCCGGCCGTGGTCAGCGACACGACCTGCCGCCGGCCGTCCTCGGGATCGGGGTGCCGCTGGATCAGATCGGCCTCACGCAGCGCGGCCAGGATCGCGGCGATCGACTGCGGCCGAATCCGCTCCGCCGCCGCCAACTCACTCGCCGACGCCGGCCCGTCCTTGTCCAACCGACTCAGCACCGACGACTGCGAAGGCGTCAGATCATCGGTCTCGGCCAACTCCTTCAACCGCCGCTTGACCCGACCGAACACAACCCGCACCTCACTGGCGGCCTGGGTCGCGGACGCGGAAACTCGTTCGCTCACCGCATCACAATAAATTAGACAGTCTGAACTGTCCAGTTTGAACTGATCAGTTGTGGCTTACGGTGACCTCGAGGACGCCGATGACGTGGTCGAGGCGGGCAGCGACCCGGTCGGCGTCGAACCCATTGCCCTCGACGACGATCCGTAGTTCGCCGGCGTCCAGCGACAGCGTGAGCTCGCGGACGTCGTACGGATTCAGCAGTACGGCGACCCGCGCCAGCAGGCCCTCGACCTCGACCACCCGCGCCGTGAAGACCGTGACGGCGCGTTCGACCGCCAGCAGGCTCATCGCACGACCTCCTTGTGGCGCAGCAGACCGAACGTGAAGCCGTCGACCAGCGCCTCCCAGGACGCCTCGACGATGTTGTGGCCGACCCCGACCGTCACCCACGAGCCCTCGCCGTCCGCGGTCTCGATCAGCACTCTGATCACCGCGTCCGTCCCGTGCCCCTGGTCGAGGATGCGGACCTTGTAGTCGACCAGCTCGAACTTGTTCACCACCGGGTACGCACGCTCGATCGCGGTCCGCAGCGCGTGGTCGAGCGCGTTGACCGGGCCGTTGCCCTCGCCCGTGACGATCTCCCGCTCGCCGCCCGCGACCAGCTTCACCGTCGACTCCGACACCGCCTCGCCGTCGGCTCGCGACTCGGTGATCACGCGCCAGGACTCGACGTCGAAGAACGATGTCCGCTGCCCGGTGACCTCCTCCGTCAGCAGCAGCGAGAACGACGCGTCCGCGGCCTCGAACGTGTACCCACGGGACTCCATCTCCTTCACCCGATCGGTCACCCGGCTGACCAGCTCGCGGTCGCTGCCGAGGTCGAACCCGAGCTCCCGGCCCTTGAGCTCGACGCTCGCCCGGCCCGCCATCTCGGACACCAGCATCCGCATGTCGTTGCCGACCTTGGCCGGATCCGTGTGCTGGTAGAGATCCGGGTCCACCTTGATCGCGCTGGCGTGCAGGCCCGCCTTGTGGGCGAACGCCGACACCCCGACGTACGGCTGCCGGGTCGACGGCGGCACGTTCGTGACCTCGGCGATCGCGTGCGCGAGCCGGAACGACTCGGCGAGATTGCCCTCCGGGAGCAGCTTCAGGTCGCGCTTGAGCTCGAGGTTGGCGACGATCGCCAGCAGGTCGGCGTTACCGGTGCGTTCGCCGTACCCGTTGATCGTGCCCTGGACATGCGTGACGCCGGCCTCGACAGCGGCGATCGTGTTCGCCACCGCGCAGCCGGCGTCGTTGTGACAGTGGATGCCGAGCCGGGCCCCGGTCGATTCGAGTACGTCGCGGACGACGTCCTGCAGCTCCCGGGGAAGCGTCCCGCCGTTGGTGTCGCACAGGGCGACGACGTCGGCGCCGGCCTCCGTGGCTACTCGTACGACCTCGAGCGCGTAGGCACGGTTTGCGCGGTAGCCGTCGAAGAAGTGTTCAGTGTCGAGGAAGACCCGCTGACCGTTCTCCCGCAGGTGCCGGACGGTGTCGGCGACCATCCGGAGGTTCTCGTCGAGCGTCGTACGCAGCGCCCGCTCGACGTGCGCGTCGTGGCTCTTGGCAACGAGTGTGACGACGCCGGCGCCGGACTCCCGCAGCGCGGCGACCTGCGGGTCGTCGGCGGCAACGGCCTCCGGCTTGCAGGTCGCGCCGAAGGCCGCGAACGTGGAGTGCCGCAGGTGCAGCTCGGTCTTCGCCCGCTCGAAGAACTCGGTGTCCTTGGGTACGGCGCCCGGCCAGCCGCCCTCGATGAAGCCGACCCCGAGCTCGTCCAGGTACTGCGCAATGGCGATCTTGTCGGCCACGGACAGCGCCAGACCCTCCTGCTGCGCACCGTCGCGCAGAGTCGTGTCGTACACGTGGAAATCGTCCGAGATAGTCATGGGGGTCGGCCTTCCGGAGGGGTGTGCGGCGTCGATACGGGCAAACAAAAAACCTCCCGCAAGGTGCGAGAGGTCTGCGCGCTCAGGTACAGCTTGCCGAGCGCGCCTAGGAAATAATCACCCGATAGTGCTTCATGACGTTTCGCAGTCTGCCACACAATGTCCGGACCATGAGGGGCCCGTCTCGCATCACGAACATTCAGTACGCGGAGGCGTACTGGAGTTCAGGCGGTGAGGGACCAGCCGGGGTCGTCCCAGGCGGTGTAGAAGTCCTCGCGGGTGAGCGGGCGCAGGCCCCAGTCCTCACGGTCGAGGGACTTGTCGGTGAGCATTCCCTCGTCGTCCTCGAGGCGCTGCCACCAATACCGCCGTACGTCGCCGTCCTCCCCCACCCCGAGCTGGCGGACGACGACCCACTCCCGCTCGTGCCAGACCGCCTCGTACAGCCAGTCGGTCCCGTAGTCGTCGACCGCCGCGCCGTACGTCCGCGACGCCGTCCCCCGATCCAGATCCCGAATCAGCTCGACCGTCGCCCGAATCGCGGCGGACGTCTCGGAGGACCATCCCCGACGCTCGGCCAACTCGGCGTAGTAGCCCTCGACGTCGTCCGGGAAGCTGCTCATGGCGCCCGACCCTATCGAACCGAACCTGTGGACAGCGACAACGAGTCCAACCCTCAAACCTGAAAAGATCCTATGAAACATCCGCTGGAGAGATGGGAACCATCAAGTGAGTGAGCCCGACGACCAGGCCGACCTGAACGTCCTGAAGGCTCCGTTGCCGCCGCGGGGCGAAAGAGATCCCCTGCAACGGCTGCGGTTCCAGCTGCTGGGTTACGCCACCGCGCTTGCGGTGCTGGTCACGCTCACGCCGACCTGGCTGACCCGGGAGTACAGCCGCAGCAGCCCCCACCTGTACACCGGATTCGGCATGGCCCGCGACGCCACGATCCTCGGCAGCGCCGCCAACCTTCTGTTCATCGCGTACATCGTCCTGGTGCTGGTCGCACTGGCGACTCCGACGAGGATCGCCGCCTTCGCCTGTGCGTACGCCGGGCTCGTGGACACGATCGTGATCATGCTGCTGAAGCCGGAGGGGAGCCGACACACCGACATCGGCTGGACCGGGGCGCCGATCCTCGCGCTCGGCCTCTGGCTACTCCTGGCCGTCATCAACACCATCGGCTGGTTCGAGACCAGGCCCCGGTCATGACAAAGGCCCGGCGGTAGATCGCCGGGCCTTCGTCACCTGCTTCAGGAGATGCGGGTCATCCAGCCGTGGGGGTCTGCGGTGCGGCCGTACTGGACGTCGAGGAGGGCGGTGCGGACGGCTGCGGTGATCGGGCCGCCGTTGCCGTCGCCGATCTGGGTCTCGCCGTCCTTCCACTTCAGCGAGGCGACCGGGGTGACGACCGCGGCGGTGCCGCAGGCGAACACCTCCTTGACCTTGCCGGAGGCCGCTCCCTCGCGCCACTCGTCGACCGAGATCTTGCGCTCGGTGACCGTGTAGCCGAGGTCGGTGACCAGCTTCAGGATCGAGTCCCGGGTGACGCCCTCGAGGATCGTGCCGGACAGCTCCGGCGTGACGACCGAGTTGTCGTCGAGGACGAAGTACAGGTTCATCCCGCCGAGCTCCTCGACCCACTTCTTCTCGACCGCGTCGAGGAACGCGACCTGGTCGCAGCCCTGCTCGATCGCCTCGGCCTGGGCGAGCAGCGAGGAGGCGTAGTTGCCGCCGGTCTTCGCCGCGCCGGTGCCGCCGGGGGCCGCGCGGGTGTACTCCTCGCTCAGCCAGATCCGGACCGGCTTCACGCCGTTCGCGAAGTACGACCCGGCCGGCGACGCGATCGCGCAGTACGTGACCTGGGCCGACGGGCGGACGCCTAGGAACGGGTCCGAGCCGAACATGAACGGCCGCAGGTACAGCGACGTCTCGCCGCCGCCCGGCACCCAGGCCCGGTCGATCTCGGCCAGCTTGTGCAGCGAGTCGAGGAACGCCGCGGTGGGCAGCTCCGGCAGCGCGAGCCGGTGCGCGGACCGCTGGAACCGGATCGCGTTCGCCTCGGGGCGGAACAGGTGGATCGAGTCGTCGGGATGCCGGTAGGCCTTCATCCCCTCGAAAATCGTCTGGGCGTAGTGGAACACCGAGGTCGCGGGAGACAGCTCCAGCGGTCCGAAGGCGGTGATCCGTGCGTCGTGCCAGCCCTTCTCGGCCGTCCAGGTGGCGATCGCCATGTGGTCGGAGAAGTACTGCCCGAATCCCGGGTTCGCCAGGATCTGGGCGCGCTGGTCGTCGCTGGCCGGTTGGGTGTTCGGCTCAACTGAGAACTGCAGATCGGCGCTCATAACCGCACCGTACCTCTCGGCTGACTGGTCATGCGAGCATCCGCCTTTCTCAGCCGGCCGCGCGCTTGGCGATCGCGTCACCGATCTCCGCGGTACTGCGGGCAGCGCCCGTGCGCTCCTCGATGTCCGCCGTGACGGCGTCCTCGATCGCGCGCGCCGCCTCGGTCAGACCGAGGTGTTCGAGCAGCAGCGAAGCGGACAGGATCGCCGCGGTCGGGTCGGCCTTCTGCTGGCCCGCGATGTCCGGCGCGGAGCCGTGCACCGGCTCGAACATGCTCGGCGCGGTCCGGTCGGGGTTGATGTTGCCGCTCGCGGCCAGCCCGATGCCACCGCTGATCGCGGCCGCCAGGTCGGTGATGATGTCGCCGAACAAGTTGTCGGTGACGATCACGTCGAACCGGGCCGGGTCGGTGACCAGGAAGATCGTCGCGGCGTCCACGTGCAGGTAGTCGACGGTGATCTCCGGGAACTCCTCGGCGACCTTGTCGACGGTCCGCTTCCACAGGTGGCCGGCATGCACCAGCACGTTGTTCTTGTGCACCAGCGTCAGCTTCTTGCGCGGGCGGGCCTGCGCGCGGGCGAAAGCGTCCCGCACGACCCGCTCGACGCCGTACGCCGTGTTCACCGACACCTCGGTGGCGATCTCGGCCGGCGTGCCGACCCGGAGCGCTCCGCCGTTGCCGACGTACGGGCCCTCGGTGCCTTCCCGGACGACGACGAAGTCGACCTCGCCCGGGTTCGCCAGCGGCGAGCCGACGGACGGGTAGATCTTCGACGGCCGCAGGTTCACGTAGTGGTCGAGGGTGAACCGGAGCTTGAGCAGCAGACCGCGCTCGAGGACGCCGGACGGGACGCTCGGGTCCCCGACCGCGCCGAGCAGGATCGCGTCGTGCTTGCGGATCTCCTCCAGCTCGGCGTCCGGCAGCGTCTCACCAGTGGCGTGCCAGCGCTTCGCGCCGAGGTCGTACTCGGTCCGCTCGAACGTCACGCCGTACTGTGCGGCGACCGCGTCGAGGACCTTGAGCGCCTCGGTGGTCACCTCGGGTCCGATCCCGTCACCGGGGACGACGGCCAGCGTGAAGTTCTTCGTCTCGCTCACTTCTTGGGTTCTCCCCCATTGTCACGGCGGTTCATGGCCTCTTGGACAGCCTTGACCTCGTCGCTCACCGGGCGCGTGCTGCGGCGACGCCGGGTCGCCTTGCGCTCGCGCGCGTCGATCGAGGGCCAGTTGGCTGGATACATGTCGTACATGCAGCTGCTCCCAAATATGTCGTGGGCGGCAGGATGCGCACGAATTTACTCGCACATCCGACTATTTCTCCACCATGCGGGCAGCTTGTCCCGGAATATGAGATCCGGGTGCGGTCACTGGACCGGACCTGTGCGACTCTCAGCCGGTGAGTGCTCCTCCAGAACTGCCGCCGCTGGTCTCAGCGGCCCTCAGCCTGTCCGGCCGGCGCGGATTCGTCAGCTCCACCAGGAACGAGACCGGCCGCTTGCTCGCCACCCTCGCGGCCTCGAAGACCGGCCTGCTCGGTGAGCTCGGGACCGGCTGCGGCGTCGGCTCGGCGTGGCTGCGCAGCGGCGCCGGCGAGAGCACGTCGATCGTCACCGCGGAGAGCGATCCGCAGCTCGCGCAGGTGGTCGCGGAACTGTTCGCCGACGACGAGCGGATCGAGGTCGTCTCCGCCGATTGGACCGCGCTGATCGAGCGCGGCCCGTTCGCGCTGCTGTTCGTGGACGCCCGCGAGGCGAAGCTGTCCGCCCGCGACATCATCGCGGACGTGGTGGAGCCTGGCGGCTTCGTCGTACTGGACGACTTCACGCCTTCGGCCGTCTGGCCGCCGATGTACGAGGGGCGCGTCGACACGCTCCGTCAGGAATGGCTGATGGACAAGCGCTTCACCACCGTCGAGGTAATGGTCGCCCCCGACGCCGCCGTCCTGCTGGCCACACGCCACTGACCACCGCACCACCCGTACCTCGGCCCCCAGCGCCCCTCCTCCTCCGGCAATTGGCTGGGTGACCCATCAAATGCGGGGTTACGGACCCTGGTTGAGGGTGTAGAACCCCTTAGCTGGCTGGCTTACCCAGCAAACTGGCTGGCCCACCCAGCAAATCGGACCACGGGACGCCCGGCGGGACGGTGGTGGTGGCAGGGCGGCGGGGCGGGGTACGGCGGGGTGGTGGGTGGGGTGCAGACGTGAAGCGGGCCCGAGCTATGGAGCTCGGGCCCTTGTCAGCCGCCATGCGCCTGCGGGCGGCTGACCGCCTCCAGTAAATCAGTCGTTGGGGTGAATCAGGCCTCGAGGTCCACCGTGCGGGCTGTATCGGCCTGAACCGCGACGGCGATGTCGTCGAGGACCGTCGGCACGATCTTCGAGTCGACCGACAGCGCGACCAGCGCCTTGCCGCCCTTGCGGTCCCGGCTGACCTGCATGCCGGCGATGTTCACGTCGGCGTCGCCGAGGATGCGGCCGATCTGGCCGACCGCGCCCGGCCGGTCCTCGTAGGTGAGGAACGCCAGGTGCGCGGACAGCTCGATCTCGAGGTCGTACCCGTCGATCTCGACCAGCCGCTCCGACTGCCGGACGCCGACGAGCGTGCCGGACACCGACACCTGGGCGCCGTCGGCGAGCGTGCCGCGGAGCGTGATCAGGTTGCGGTGCTCGGGGCTGTCGTGGTCGGTGACGAGCCGGACCTCGAGGCCCCGCTCGGCGGCCAGCAGCGGCGCGTTCACGTACGAGACGTTGTCCTCGACGACATCCGCGAAGACGCCCTTGAGCGCGGCGAGCTCGAGCACCTTCACGTCGTACTGCGTGATCTCGCCGCGGACCTCGACGTCGAGCTGCTGCGCGACGCCGCCGGCCAGCGCGGTGAAGATCCGGCCGAGCTTCTCGGTCAGCCCGATGCCCGGGCGGACGTCCTCGGCGATCACGCCGCCCTGGACGTTGACCGCGTCCGGGACCAGCTCACCCGAGAGCGCGAGCCGGACCGACTTGGCGACCGCGATACCGGCCTTCTCCTGCGCCTCGTCGGTGGACGCGCCGAGGTGCGGCGTGACGACGACGTTCTCGAACTCGAACAGCGGCGAGTCGGTGCAGGGCTCGGACGCGAACACGTCCAGACCGGCGCCGGCCACCCGGCCCTCCTTGAGCGCGCTGTAGAGCGCCTGCTCGTCGACGATGCCGCCGCGGGCCGCGTTCACGATGATGACCTCGGGCTTGACCTTGTGCAGCTGCTCGTCGCCGATCAGGCCGATGGTCTCCGGGGTCTTCGGGAGGTGCACGGAGATGAAGTCACTGGTCGCCAGCAGCTCGTCCAGGGTGGCGAGCCGGACGCCCATCTGCGCGGCCCGGCCGGCCTGCACGTACGGGTCGTAGGCGATCACGTTCATGCCGAAGGCGGCCAGCCGCTGCGCGACCAGGACGCCGATCTTGCCGAGGCCGACGATGCCGACGGTCTTCTCGAACAGCTCGACACCCGAGTACTTGCTGCGCTTCCACTCGCCCTTCTTGAGCGACTCGTTCGCGGCCGGGACCCGGCGCGCGGACGCCAGCAGCAGCGCGACTGCCAGCTCGGCGGCGCTGGTGATGTTGGAGGTCGGCGCGTTCACGACCATCACACCGGCCTGGGTGGCGGCCTTCACGTCCACGTTGTCCAGACCGACACCGGCGCGGGCGACGACCTTCAGCTTCTTCGCGGCGGCCAGGGCCTCGGCGTCCACCTTGGTGGCGCTGCGGATCAGGATGGCGTCGACGTCGGCGATGGCCGGGAGCAGCTCGGCGCGGTCGGCGCCGTTGGTCTGGCGGATCTCGAAGTCGGGGCCGAGCGCCTCGACGGTGGCCGGGCTGAGCTCTTCGGCGATCAGGACGACGGGCCGGGTTACGTCAGTCATGGAGGAATCTCCTGCAGAAGCGGTAGGGGCTCATCAAGAACAGAGCACCGCGCTGTGCCCGCTGCTTCGATGGTACCCCGTCCACTCCGCACCGTGAACGGGGACCCGAATGCCGGTCACTAGCTGTCGCAGGGGATTGCGGGTGCCATCGGGGAGGTCCGGTCGATCACGAGCTTGCCCTTGGAGCGGACCAGTTCGAACTTTGTGTCCAACCGGCTGCAGTTCTGCCCGGCGGCGCCCGTTGCTGTAGGAGCGAACAGCACGTTGTACGACATCCGCGCGTACGACCCGTCCGCGGCCAGATCGGTGAGCTTGGGGCCGAAGAAGTACGACGTCAGGTGCTTGGCCCTGTCTTGTTCCTCGCTCAGGCTCCGGGCGAGCCGTGGCGAGTACAACGGCCGCAGCGCGGCGAAGTCCTGGCGGTTCTCCAGGGTCAGGTAGCTGGCGAGCATCTTCTGGACCTCTACCGCCAGCGGTGTGTTGGCGACCTGCAGCACCGGCGCGATCGCGGCCTGCGAACCGTGCGACTGCTCACAGGTTCCACCCGCCCCGACGGTGAGGCCTGTCGGCGCTGGAGCGACGTACCCGCGAAGCTTGTCGAGACCGACGATCGTGCTGGCCTGGACGGTGTCGCCGACGACGAGGCCGATGAGTCCGCCGGACTTGTCGACGACCGGGCCGCCCAGCTTGGCCGCGTTCATGACCTCGCCGAGCGCCGTCGGGTCGGCCGCCGAGCCGATCGCGTTGATGACCTGCTTGCCCGCCGCCGTGTAGCCGACCAGTGCCCGCTCGGCCTTCGGTTCGGGATTCGTCGGCGGCAGGTGCAGCGGCTCGCCGTCGAACCCGATCGACTGCAGGACGGCGACGCCGTCCGTGCTGGTGCCGAGCAGGTTGGCGCGCCGGATCCGGCCGTCGGGCATCACGACCACGATCGATCGCGGTTCCTCGACCGCGGACGTCGCGGTCAGGATCCGGCCGTTGTCGATCAGTACGCCGGAGGCCTCGCCGGACCCCGCACAGGTCGACGCGAGCACCCGGACGACAGAGGGTCCGACCGACTTCAGCACTTCGTCGGTGTTCAGCTGCAGGCTCTCCTGCCGGATGAACCAGCCCGCACCGGCGCCGCCCGCGACGATCACGATCAGGACGAGCAGGCCGGCCAGGATCCGGCCGAAGATCCACGGACCCCGAGGTGGCGGCGTGGCTCCGGACGAGCGGCTCGGAGCCTCCAGCTGGGTCAGCGTGCCGGCACCCGCCGGAACCCGCCGCGGCGGCCGCGGAGTCCCGCTCCTGCCGTCCTCCACCGCTCGCCTCCCCCAGAATTCCCAGAATCACCAGTACAGACCACAACCGTCACACATTGTGTCAAACAAAAGGGCCCGGACCACCCACCTGGATGGTCCGGACCCTCGAGTCAGCTGCGGGGTCGCTCGTCAGCGGGCCGCGCTGCCCTCGACGTAGTCGTCGTCGTGCGACTTGACCCACGCCATCAGGCCGCGCAGCTCCTTGCCGACGGCCTCGATCGGGTGCTCCTGGCTCTTCTTGCGGAACTCCGCGAACTCCGGCGCGCCGGCGTCCTGGTCGGCGATGAAGCGGGCCGCGAAGGTGCCGTCGGTGATGTCGCCGAGGACCTCCTTCATCCGGGCCTTCACCGACGCGTCGATGATCCGCGGGCCGGACACGTAGTCGCCGTACTCGGCGGTGTCGGACACCGACCAGCGCTGCTTGGCGATGCCGCCTTCGTAGATCAGGTCGACGATCAGCTTCAGCTCGTGCAGGCACTCGAAGTACGCGACCTCGGGCTGGTAGCCGGCCTCGGTCAGCGTCTCGTAGCCGGCCGTGATCAGCGCCGACACACCACCGCAGAGGACGGCCTGCTCACCGAACAGGTCGGTCTCGGTCTCCTCGGTGAAGGTGGTCTTGATACCGCCGGCCCGCAGACCGCCGATGCCCTTGGCGTACGAGAGCGCCAGGTCCCACGCCTTGCCGGTGGCGTCCTGCTCCACCGCGACCAGCACGGGTACGCCGCGACCCTCGGTGTACTCGCGACGGACCAGGTGACCCGGGCCCTTCGGGGCGACCATGAACACGTCGACACCCGCCGGCGGCTTGATGTAGCCGAACCGGACGTTGAAGCCGTGACCGAAGACCAGCGCGTCACCGTCGACCAGGTTCGGCTCGATGGCCTCCTTGTAGAGCTTGCGCTGGGCGGGGTCCGGGGCGAGCACCACGATCACGTCGGCTTCCTCGACCGCCTCGGCCGGGGTGACGACCCGCAGGCCCTGGGCCTCGGCCTTGGCCCGGCTCTTCGAGCCTTCCGGCAGACCGACCCGGACGTCGACGCCGGAGTCGCGCAGCGAGAGCGCGTGGGCGTGGCCCTGGGAGCCGTAGCCGAGCACGGCCACGTGCCGGCCCTGGATCACCGACAGGTCGGCGTTGTCGTCGTAGAACATTTCAGCAGCCACTTCGGGCACTTCTCCTTAGTGTTGATTCGGTACGACGGCGGTACGGCCCGGCGGCGGGGCCGGCACCGGGTGGTGCGCGGAACTGGCACTGGCGCCGGCACTGGAACTGGCAGGCCGCGCCTGTACGTTCGGGGGTCCGGTCTGCACGTGCGGCGGCGGCACCGGGACCGGTCGCAGGGTGCGGTCGGAGATGGAGCGACTGCCCCGGCCGATCGCGACCATGCCGGACTGCACCAGCTCGCGGACGCCGAAGGGTTCCAGCACCCGGAGCATGGCTTCGAGTTTCTCGGGATTGCCGGTCGCCTCGATCGTGATCGCGTCCGGTGCCACGTCCACCACCTTCGCACGGAACAGCTGGACGGTCTCCAGCACCTGTCCGCGGGTCAGGGTGTCCGCCTTGACCTTCACCAGCAGCAGTTCGCGCTGAACCGTCTGCGTGGGTTCGAGTTCGACGATCTTGATCACGTTGACCAGCTTGTTGAGCTGCTTGGTGATCTGCTCCAAAGGCTGCTCGTCCACGCTGACCGCGATGGTCATCCGGGACACCTCGGGATGCTCGGTCGGGCCGACCGCGAGGGAATCGATGTTGAACCCGCGGCGCGAGATCAACGCCGCCACGCGGGCCAGCACACCGTGCTTGTTCTCCACCAGGATGCTCAGCGTGTGCTTGGACATCAGAGTTCCTCCCCGTCCCACTGCGGCGCCATGTCGCGGGCGATCTGGATCTCGTCGTTGCTCACACCGGCGGCGACCATCGGCCACACCATCGCGTCGCGGTGCACCACGAAGTCGACCACGACCGGCTGGTCGGTGACCGACATCGCCTTGTCGATGGTGGCGTCGACCGAGTCCTTGTCGGAGCAGCGCAGCCCGACGCCGCCCATCGCCTCGGCGAGCTTCGCGAAGTCCGGGATCCGGGCCGAGTGCAGGTCGGTGTTGGAGTAGCGCTTGTCGTAGAACAGCGTCTGCCACTGGCGGACCATGCCCAGCGACTGGTTGTTGATCACGGCAACCTTGATCGGGATGCCCTCGAGCGCGCAGGTGACGAGCTCCTGGTTGGTCATCTGGAAGCAGCCGTCGCCGTCGATCGCCCACACGGTCTTGTCCGGCCGCGCGACCTTGGCGCCCATCGCGGCCGGCACGGCGTACCCCATGGTGCCGAGACCGCCGGAGTTCAGCCAGTGACGGGGCTTCTCGAACGGCAGGTAGTGCGCGGACCACATCTGGTGCTGGCCGACGCCGGCGGTGTAGATGGCGTCCGGGCCGGCGATCTTGCCGATCCGCTCGATCACGTACTGCGGGGACAGCGTGCCGTCCTCGGGGTCGTCGTACGCCACCGGGTACTTCGCGCGGACCGACTCGAGCTGACCACGCCAGGCGTCGTACGACGGGGTGCGGCCGGCGCTCGCGATCTCGGTCCTGAGGGCCGCGATCAGGTCGGTGATGACCTCCTTGCAGTCACCCACGATCGGCACGTCGGCGGCGCGGTTCTTGCCGATCTCGGCCGGGTCGATGTCGGCGTGGATGACCTTCGCCTCGGGCGCGAACGAGTCGAGCTTGCCGGTCACCCGGTCGTCGAACCGGGCGCCCAGGGTGATCAGCAGATCGGACCGCTGCAGGGCGCCGACGGCCGAGACGGAGCCGTGCATCCCCGGCATGCCGAAGTGCAGGTCATGGGTGTCGGGCAGCGCGCCGCGGGCCATCAGCGTGGTGACCACCGGAATCCCGAGCAGCTCGGCGAGCTCCTTCAGCTCGGCGCTGGCCTGGGCGCGGATCACACCGCCGCCGACGTACAGGACGGGCTTCTCGGCGGCGACGATCAGGCGGGCCGCCTCGCGCACCTGCTTGGGGTGGGGGCGGGTCACCGGCCGGTAGCCGGGCAGCGACAGCTCGGTCGGCCACTGGAAGTCGACGCCATGGGTCTGCATCGCGTCCTTGGTGACGTCGACCAGCACCGGGCCGGGGCGGCCGGTAGAGGCGATGTGGAACGCCTCGGCGATCGTGGTGGCGATGTCGTTCGGGTCGGTCACCAGGAAGTTGTGCTTGGTGATCGGCATCGTGATGCCGCGGATGTCCGCCTCCTGGAAGGCGTCCGTACCGATCGCGGCCCCGGCGACCTGGCCGGTGATCGCCACCAGCGGCACCGAGTCCATGTACGCGTCGGCGATCGGCGTCACCAGGTTGGTCGCGCCCGGCCCGGAGGTCGCCATACACACGCCGGTCTTCCCGGACGCCGCGGCGTACCCCTGGGCGGCGTGACCGGCGCCCTGCTCGTGACGTACCAGGATGTGGCGGATCTGGGTCGAGTCGAGCATCGGGTCGTACGCCGGGAGGATCGCGCCGCCCGGGATGCCGAAGACGGTGTCGACCCCGGCATGTTCCAGTGCGCGGATCAGAGCCTGTGCCCCGGTCAGCTGCTCACTCATGAGTGCCTTCCCTCAGTCCTGTCACGATGTGGCCTTGATGGCTTTTCGCGACCGATCCATCCTCGCTCGTGGCTGTCGCTTCGCGCCATCTGGGTCGCAGATAGTCGCACTGGCAACAAAAAACCCCCTCCGCCGGGTGGGCTGAAGGGGGCGCGCTCGACTCTGTGGTCGCGTCAGTCGGCGCGCCGCACAAGTACGAGGAGAATCGATCGCATGTAGGCATTATTCGCCTGCGCACCGCGACCGGGTCAAGTTCGGCACCCGTCCGTCCCATGTAATGAGACGCCCGTCTTACCGATAGGCCGGCAAGTCAGATGCAGACAGCGCCCTCGGAGGCTGAGCGGACCAGGCGGGTGTATTTGCCGAGGACGCCCTTGGTGATGGCTGGGGTCTTCGGGGTCCAGCCCACGCGGCGGCGCTCGAGTTCCTCGGGGTCGACGTGGAGGTCGAGAGTGCGGTTCTTGACGTCGAGGGTGATCCGGTCGCCGTCCTGGACGAAGGCGATCGGGCCGCCGTCGACGGCTTCCGGCGCCACGTGACCCACGCAGAGCCCCGTCGTACCGCCGGAGAAGCGGCCGTCGGTGAGAAGCAGGACGTCCTTGCCGAGGCCCGCGCCCTTGATCGCGCCGGTGACCGCGAGCATCTCGCGCATGCCGGGGCCGCCCTTCGGGCCTTCGTACCGGATCACCACCACATCACCGGGATTCAGTGAGCCGACCGCGTCCATCGCACCACGCTCGCCGTCGAACACCCGCGCCGTACCTTCGAAGACGTCCGAGTCGAAGCCGGCGCTCTTCACCACGGCGCCCTCGGGCGCGAGCGAGCCGTGCAGGATCGTGATGCCGCCGGTGCCGTGGATCGGCTTGTCCAGCGCGCGGATGATGGTGCCGTCGACATCGGGTGGCGCGATGTCGGCGAGGTTCTCGGCCATCGTCTTGCCGGTCACCGTCAGGCAGTCGCCGTGCAGCAGGCCGGCGTCGAGCAGCGCGCGCATGATCACCGGGATGCCGCCGACGCGGTCGACATCCGTCATCACATAGCGGCCGAACGGCTTGAGATCACCGAGATGCGGGACCCGGTCGCCGATCCGGTTGAAGTCGTCGAGCGTCAGGTCGACCTCGGCCTCGCGAGCGATCGCGAGGAGATGGAGTACGGCGTTCGTCGAGCCGCCGAGCGCCATCACCACGGCGATCGCGTTCTCGAACGCTTCCTTGGTGAGGATCTGGCGGGCGGTGATCCCCTTCTGCAGCAGGCCGACGACCGCCTCGCCGGACTTGCGGGCGTACCCGTCGCGGCGACGGTCCACCGCGGGTGGTGCGGCCGAGCCCGGGAGCGACATGCCGAGGGCTTCGGCGGACGCGGCCATGGTGTTGGCGGTGTACATCCCGCCGCAGGCGCCCTCGCCGGGGCAGATCGCGCGCTCGACCGCGTCGACCTCGTCCTGGGTGATCAGGCCGCGGACGCAGGCACCGACCGCCTCGAAGGCGTCGATGATCGTGACGTCCTTGTCGCCGAGCTTGCCCGGCATGATCGAACCGGCGTACAGGAAGACCGACGCCAGATCGAGCCGGGCCGCGGCCATCAGCATGCCCGGCAGCGACTTGTCGCAGCCGGCCAGCAGAACCGAACCGTCCAGCCGCTCGGCCTCCATCACGGTCTCGACCGAGTCGGCGATGATCTCGCGGCTGACGAGCGAGTAGTGCATGCCGACGTGGCCCATCGAGATGCCGTCCGACACGCTGATCGTGCCGAACTCGAGCGGGTATCCACCGGCCGCGTGCACGCCGTCCTTGACCGCCTTGGCGAGCCGGTCCAGCGACAGGTTGCACGGGGTGATCTCGTTCCAGCTCGACGCGACGCCGATCTGTGGCTTGGCCCAGTCGTCGTCCCCCATCCCGACCGCGCGCAGCATGCCTCTGCTGGCGGTCGCTTCCAATCCGTCGGTGACTGTCCGGCTGCGGGGCTTCACATCGACCATGCCGCCCACCCTATTCCTCCGCCGACGGCACCGACGGGAGCATCACCACGGTGGCTGGGTAGCGGCCCAGTAAGGTGCAGGGCGTGATCGATGACCCGTACGGCGACCAGCAGTTGGTGGAGCTCTACGACCTGGACAACCCGTCCGGCGAGGATCATGACTACTACCGTGCTTTGGCCGAGGGGACTGCGAAGGTCCTGGACTTCGGTTGTGGAACCGGCCTGCTCACCCGGTCGCTGGCCGTGCCCGGACGGGTGGTGATCGGCGTCGACCCGAGTCCCACCATGCTCGGGTACGCGCGCCGGCAGCCCGGCGCCGACGCGGTCACCTGGATCGACGGGGACCACCGGGTGGTGGAGCCGACCGGCGATGTGGATCTCGCGGTCAGCAGCGGCAACACGATGATGCACGTCGCGGAGCACGCGGCCGCGGTCGCTGCGCTGGCGGCCGCGCTGCGTCCGGGTGGGGTGCTCGCTTTCGAGTCGCGCAATCCGGCGGCGCGTGCGTGGGAGCAGTGGACGAGCGAGGCGACGTACGGCGAACGGGACACGGTGGCCGGGCACCTCAAGGAGTGGCTCGAGCTGATCGAGATCGCGAACGGGCGCGTGACGTTCGACGCGCACAACGTCTTCGAGGACGGGCGTGACGCGGTCTACCGGAACGTTCTGTACTTCCGGTCTGCTGACGAGATCACGGCCGACCTGCTCGCGGCGGGCTTCTCGGACGTGGTCATCGAGGGCGATTGGCACGGGGAACCGTTGACCGAGGCATCACGCCTGCTGGTGGTGCGCGCGACGAAGTAGGCTGGGCGCACCGCGACTGGCGAGGGTGGAGTACCACCGGGGAGCGGATGTGTTCCTGTAGGGCGTCGTCCGCCTGGGCGCCTCCGATCCCAATCGGAGGTCCCGATGCGTCTGCGCTACGGAATGAACCCGCACCAAGCCGCCACGATCGACGCACCACCTTTCAAGCCACCCTTCATGGTGGTCGCGGGCGAACCGTCCTACATCAACGTCCTCGATGCGCTCACCGGGTGGCAGTTGGTGCGGGAGGCTGCAGAGCGGTTCGGCGTACCGGCTGCGGCGTCGTACAAGCATGTGTCGCCGGCGGGTGCTGCGCTCGGCGAGACGGTGACGGCCGCGTACACCCGTGCGCGGGACGCTGATCCGAAGTCGTCGTACGGCGATTTCGTTGCGGTCTCGCATCCGGTGGATCTCGAGTTGGCCATGGTGCTGAAGCGGGTGGTGTCGGACGGGATTATCGCGCCCGGGTACGACGAGGGCGTGGTGGAGATCCTTGCCGCGAAGAAGCGCGGGACCTACCTCGTGCTGGAGGTGGACCCGGAGTTCGAGCCGCCGGCGGAGGAGGTCCGCGAGGTGTTCGGCGTACGGCTCACGCAGGAGCGTGATGCGCTGCCGATGCCCCGCGACCTTCCGGACGATGTGGTGCTGGGGATGATCGTCGCCCGGTATACGCAATCGAACACGGTCGTGATGGTGAAGGACGGGATGACGATCGGCATCGGCGCCGGGCAGCAGTCGCGGGTGGACTGTACGAGGCTCGCCGGCGAGAAGGCGGCGCTCTGGTGGGCCCGCCGTTCGGCCGATCCGCTCACCGGTGTCTCGATGGTTTCCGACGGTGCGCTGCCGTTCACCGACAACGTCGTGGAGGCCCAGCGGTACGGTGTTTCGCACATTGCCGAGCCGGGTGGCTCGATCCGCTCGCCCGAGGTGGTGGCCGCCTGCGCGGCGGCCCGGATCACGTGGTCGGAAACCGGGATGCGCCTGTTCAGGCACTGAGATTCAGGCGCTGAGCAGGTAGTTACCTGAGGCAACGGCTTTGCGAACCTCGGTTGCTGTCCGCGGCGCATCGAGCCGGGTGGTGTCGATCGCGTGCGGCTCGAGCACGCCGAGATCCGCGAACGCGCCGTGCAGACCGGTCAGCGCGTCGGCGTCGGTCAGCTCTGACTCGGGGCGCGCCTGTCCACGGCCCAATGTCGTCTCCAGGTCAGCACGCAGTACGACATAGGACATCGTCCACTCCCCCGCCGCGGCGGCCGCGCGGAACGGGGCGAGGAACCACGGCCCGATGATGCCGTCGACGACCACGTCGTACCCGCCGCGCGCGTACACGCTCACGGTCGCGACGATCGCGTCGACGACGACCTCGTTCTGGCGGTGCGCTCCCGGCAGGTACGGCGCGATGAACCCGGTGCGGATGCCGCGGTAGAACTCGTCGGTCGTCAGGTGCATCGTCGGCCGCGGCGCGTCGGTCGCGACCAGCCGGGCCACGGTCGTCTTGCCCGAGCCCGACGGGCCGGTCAGCAGGAGGACGTTGCTCATGCCACCCGACGCTAACCAAGCACGCCGCCGAACGGCAGTCTTTTCTTTTCGCCGGCGCCGGACGTCAGCCGCCGGCCACGCTCGGGAGGACGAGGAGCTCGTCGCCTTCGGTGAGCTTGGTCTCGAGCCCGGAGAGGTCGCGGATGTTGTCGTTGCCGAGGTAGATGTTCACGTGCCGGCGGACCGCACCTTGCTCGTCGGTGAGGCGGCGGCGGAGCGCCGGGTGTTCGGCTTCGAGCGCCGCGAAGACCGAGGCGACGGTCGGCGAACCGTCCACCTCGACCTCCACGCGTTCGGCGCCGCCCGCGAACGGGCGCAGCACCGTGGGTAGGCGGACCGCGATCATCCGACGACCGCGGCGCGCACCGTCAGTACGTCGGGAAGGTGGCGCGCGACCTCGGTCCAGCTGTCGCCGGCGTCGGCGCTCGCGTAGATGCAGCCGTCCCGCGTGCCGACGTACACACCGGCCGGATCGGCGGTGTCGACGGTCATCGCGTCACGCAGCACCGGCGCGTAGGAGACGTCGGGCAACCCGGCGGCCAAGGGCTCCCAGGTCGAGCCGGCGTCGCGGGAGCGGTAGACCCGGCACTGCGCCTCGGTCGGGATCCGGTTCGCGTCCGCGACCAGCGGGAAGACGTACACGGTCTCGGGTTCGTGCGGGTGCACCACGATCGGGAACCCGAAGTCCGACGGGAGGCCGTCCGCGATCGACTTCCAGATCGCGCCGGCGTCGTCCGACCGGTACACGCCGTGGTGGTTCTGCGCGAACATCCGATCAGGGACGTCGGGGTGCGCAGCCAGCTTGTGGACACACTGACCGAACTCCGGATACGGGTCCGGGAAGAACTTCGCCTGGATCCCCTGGTTCCGCGGCGACCAGGACTGCCCGCCGTCGGTGGTCTGGTACACCCCGCCGGTCGACATCGCGACGCTCACTCGGTCGGCGTCAGTCGGATGCGGCAGCACGGTGTGCACCGCCTGGCCGCCGAATCCGGCGCCCCACTCCTTGCGGTGCGGGTGGTCCCACAGGCCGGTGACCAGCTCGAACGTCACTCCGCCGTCGGTCGACTTCCACAGGGCCGACGGCTGCGTCCCGGCGTACACGACGCCCGGTTGGCCGGCCGGGGCCGGCTGGATCTGCCAGACCCGCTCGAGGGAGGCGTCGGCGTCGGCCGGGAACCCGATCGAGCCCTCCGGCGGCTCGGCCCAGGTCGCGCCGAGGTCGTCGGAGTGGAAGACCGCCGGGCCCCAGTGCTCGCTGGTGCCGCCGACGAACAGCCGGGCTCCGTGGGCACTGTCGCCGCGGGTATCGATGCCCACGGCATACACGCCCTGCATCTCCAACTCCGGCACCGGTCCGTCGAGCCGCCACTCCTTACGGGCAGCGTCACTCCGGCCGATCCAGAGACCTTTCTTGGTCCCGATCAGCAGTACGGCCTCGGACATCGTTGTCCTCCTCTTTCAGCGTGGCGGACCTGCCACCACATTGATCAACGGTTCCCCGGATGCGTAGCGCTCCAGTTGCGCGCGCACCAGCCTGGCCACCCGTGGCGCGAACGCCGTCGAGGCGCCGCCGCGATGCGGATTGATCAGTACGTTCGGAGCAGACCACAGCGGATGTCCGGTGGGCAACGGCTCGGGATCCGTGACGTCCAGCGCGGCCCGGATCCGCCGCGTCCCGAGCTCGGTCAGCAACGCGTCGGTGTCCACGACGACACCGCGTGCGACGTTCACCAGCAGCGCGCCGTCCTTCATGCTCGCCAGGAACTTCGCGTCGACCATCCGCTTGGTCTCCGGCGTCGCCGGCGTCAGCAGTACGACGACGTCCGCGCGCGGCAGCAGCTCAGGCAGCTGGGAAATCGGGTGTACGCCGTCCCGCTCCCGCCGCGCGACCCGGATCACGTCGCACTCGAAGCCGGTCAGCCGGCGCTCGAGCGCCTCGCCGATCGCGCCGTACCCGAGGATCAGCACCGTCCGGTCGGCGAGCGAGTCGTCGACCTCGTCGTACGACCCCGGCCAGACCTGCTGCTCCTGGTCACGGACGGCTCGCGGAAGATTCCGGTACGACGCCAGGATCAGCCCGACCGCCAACTCGGCCGTGGACGCGTCGTGCACGCCGCGCGCGTTGCACAAGGTGACGCCCTCGGCGAGCCGCGACTGCGCGTGCTCGAACCCGGCGGTCTGCAGCTGCACGACCTTCAGCGCCGGCATGTCACGGATGACGTCGAACACGTCACCACCGCCCATGTAGCTGGGCACGTAGAACTCCACCTCGTCGAGCGACTTCGGCCGCTCACTACCGGAGTAGAAGTCCACGTGGTACCCCTTGGGCACCCCGCCGAGGAACGCGTCCGGGTCCTCCCACGGGAGCCATGCCTTCACCACATCAGCCATGACACGAACCTACTCGCGACCCTGGACAGTTCTGAACTCGCGTGCCTGAGCCCGAGGTGCCGTCGTACTCTGGATTGGTGCCTTCGACATCGGACATGGCGGTGGTGGTCGCGCACGATCAAGCCGTCGGGCGACTGCGGGAGTCGTACGAGCAGATTCCGCCGGGCGAGCCCGTTCGGCTGGCGAAGCGCAGCTCGAATCTCTTCCGGCCGCGCACCGATCTCGAACGCCCCGGGCTGGACGTCTCGAAGCTGACCGGCGTGATCAGCGTGGACCCAGTGGCGCGGACGGCCGACGTGCAGGGCATGTGCACGTACGAGGACCTGGTCGCGGCGACCCTCCCGCACGGGCTGACGCCGATGGTCGTGCCGCAGCTCAAGACGATCACGCTCGGCGGCGCGGTGACCGGGCTCGGCATCGAGTCGTCGTCGTTCCGCGCCGGCCTCCCGCACGAGTCCGTGCTCGAACTGGACATCCTCACCGGCGCCGGCTCATTGGTCACGGCGCGTCCCGAGGGCGAGCACGCCGACCTGTTCCGGATGTTCCCGAACTCGTACGGCACGCTCGGGTACGCGACCCGGTTGCGCATCGAGCTCGACCGCATCTCGCCGTACGTCGCCCTCCGGCACATCCGGCTCGGCCTCGACGCGCTGGCCCCGGCCGTCGACGAGATCGTTGCCTCAGGCACGTACGACGGTGAGCCGGTGCACTTCGTCGACGGCGTCGCGTTCAGCCCGTCGGAGGCGTACCTGACCCTCGGCCGGAACAGCGACGCCGCAGTGAAGACGAGCGACTACACCGGTCAGCAGATCTACTACCGGTCGATCCAGCAGCGCCAGAAGGACTTTCTCACCGCGCACGACTACCTCTGGCGCTGGGACACCGACTGGTTCTGGTGCTCGGCAGCGTTCGGTGCACAGCATCCCGTCGTACGTCGGCTGTGGCCGAAGCGCTGGCGGCGTAGCGACGTGTTCCACAAGATCGTCGGCTTCGAGAACCGGCATCACGTCGCCGCCCGACTGGACCGTCGGCGCGGGAAGCCTGACCGCGAGCGCGTGGTGCAGGACGTGGAGATCCCGGTCGCCCGGCTCGCGGACTTCCTGCGCTGGTTCGACACTCAGGTGGGCATGCGCCCGGTGTGGCTGTGCCCGCTCCGACTGCGAGGATCCGAGTCCTGGCCGCTCTATCCACTGCAGCCCGGCGAGACGTACGTGAACGTCGGCTTCTGGGGCACCGTCCCGATCGTCCCCGGCGCCGCGGACGGGGACGTCAACCGGCAGATCGAGCAGGCCGTCACCGACTTCGGCGGCCACAAGTCCTTGTACTCCGACGCCTACTACGACCGTGACACCTTCGACCGGCTCTACAACGTCGCAGCGCTGGACAAGGTGAAGAAACGCTACGACCCGGACGCCCGGCTCACCGGGCTCTACGAAAAGGCGGTGACGCGGCGATGACGACGCTAGCGACCCAGGTTTCGATCGCCGAAGCCCTCACGGCCGTGACTCCGGACGGGCTGCCGTTCCGGTTCACGGCGTACGACGGCAGCGCGGCCGGACCGGACAACTCCCTCGTGCACATGCATCTCGCCTCCGAGCGTGGACTCTCGTACGTACTGACCGCGCCTGGCGACCTCGGTATGGTCCGCGCGTACGTGATGGGTGACCTGGAGATCACCGGTGTGCATCCGGGCGACCCGTACGACCTGATGCGGATGATGCTGAACCAGTTCCACTTCCACCGTCCGACGCCCAGCGAAGCGCTGCGCATCGTCCGCGGTCTCGGCTGGAATCACCTGAAGCCACCGCCACCACCGCCGCAGGAGCACCTGCCGAAATGGCGTCGTACCTTCGAGGGTCTGCGGCACTCGAAGGCGCGGGACAAGGCGGCGATCCACCACCACTACGACGTGTCGAACCGGTTCTACGAGTTGATCCTCGGACCGTCGATGACCTACACGTGCGCGGTCTACCCGTCGGCCGGTGCCACGCTCGAGGAGGCGCAGGCGGAGAAGTACGACCTGGTCGCGCGCAAACTCGACCTGCAACCGGGGCAACGGCTCCTCGACGTCGGCTGTGGCTGGGGCGGCATGGTCCGGCACGCGGCCCGCGAGTACGGCGTCCAGGCGCTCGGCGTCACGTTGTCCGCGGCCCAGGCGGAGTGGGCGACCCAGGCGATCAAGCGGGATGGCCTGGAGGACCGCGCCGAGGTGCGGTTCCTCGACTACCGCGACGTCGCCGAGCGCGACTTCGACGCGATCAGCTCGATCGGCCTGACCGAACACATCGGCGTCCGTAACTACCCGTCGTACTTCGGTTTCCTGCTCGACCGGCTGAAGCCGGGCGGCCGGCTGCTCAACCACAGCATCACGCGGCCGGACAACCGGTTCCGCTCGACCGGCGCGTTCATCGACCGTTACATCTTCCCGGACGGCGAACTGATCGGCTCCGGCCGGATCATCGCCGAGGCCCAGGACGCCGGCTTCGAGGTCCGCCACGAGGAGAACCTCCGCGAGCACTACGCCCTCACCCTGGCCGGCTGGTCCGCCAACCTCCGCGCGAACTGGGACGAGGCCGTGGCCGAAGTCGGCTACCCAACCGCCAAGATCTGGGGCCTCTACCTGGCCGCCTGCCGCGTCGGCTTCGAACGCAACACCACCCAACTCCACCAGATCCTCGCCGTGAAACTCGACGCCGAAGCCGACGCCCACTTCCCCCTCCGCCCCAACTGGGGAAGCTGAGCTCATGTCCGGCGCGCATGAAAAGCGCGCCGGACAGGCATTGGACCTCGGCACTCGGGTGAGGTGAGGCTGGTCGGGTGATCGAGTTCGGTGTGCTGATGGACGTTCGGGAGGGTGGGTACTGCGGGGAGC
This sequence comes from Kribbella sp. VKM Ac-2569, assembly GCF_004216905.1. Lineage (GTDB taxonomy): Bacteria > Actinomycetota > Actinomycetes > Propionibacteriales > Kribbellaceae > Kribbella. The sequence continues at coordinate 385,461 of NZ_SGXJ01000005.1, read as the reverse complement.
GGATAGGCGAGGTGGTGATTGCCGAGGAGCTCGGGTTCGACGGCGTCTGGGTGTCGGAGCATCACCTGACGGGGGACGGGATGTTGCCGGCGCCGTTGGTGATGGCCGGGGTGCTGGCGGCGCGGACCGATCGGATCCGGATCGGGACGAACATTCTCGTGTTGCCGCTGCACCATCCGTTGCGGGTGGCCGAGGACGCGGCCGTGGTCGACCTGGTGTCCGGTGGGCGGCTGGCGCTGGGGGTCGGGCAGGGGTACTCGGAGCGGGAATTCGCCGCCTTCGGGGTCGACCGGCGACGACGCGGGGCGCTGCTCGAGGAGGGTGTGCGGGCCATCCGTACGGCGTGGTCGGAGGCGGCCCCGCGACCGCACGGCAGGATCCCGATCTTCGTCGCGGGCGTGACCGCTGCCGGCCTCCGCCGAGCGGCGCGGCTGGGTGACGGCGTGATCATCTACTGTGCGACCCCGGCCGACCTGATCGCGCGGCGGAAGCTGCTCGACGAGGTCGTCGACGATCCGCCGCCGCTGATCTGCACCGGGATCATGCATGTGGACGACGACGCGGATCGTGCCTGGGCGGAGGCCGCGCCGGGAATCGCTTACCTGGAAGGCGAAATCGCGTCATACGGCGGGACCGAACCGCCGCCATTGCACCGCGAGGACTACCTCGTGGGTACGCCGGACGACGTCGCCGCCCGGTTGATCGACCTGCACGCAGCCACCCGGTTCGTCCACTTCGCCCACTGGCTCCGGCTGCCCACGCTCTCCCATGAAGCCGCCGTACGTTCCCTCGAACTCATCGCGCGCCGGGTGATTCCCGCCGTACGGGCTGGTGTGGGCCGCTAGCTTGGGGACAGGACGACTTCAGGGAGCGGCGATGGGCGGCGGGCGGGCGACGGCTGTGGTGGCTGCGTTGGCGTTGGTCAGCGGGTGTTCGGATGCGGCGCCGACCAGTTCCCCGTCGACGTCGGCTCCGGCCAGTTCAGGTACGGCGGCGCCTACGGGCACGCTCCAGCTGACGGTGGCGGGGACGGTGGCGACGGGGATCGAGGTGCCGTGGGGGTTGGCGTTCTTGCCGGACAAGAGTGCGCTGGTGGCTGAGCGGGACTCCGGGAAGATCAAGCGGATCGCCGGGCAGGACGTGACCGACGTCGGGACTGTGGACGACGTGAAGTCGTCGTCGGAGGGCGGGCTGCTCGGGCTGGCGGTGGATCCGGGGTACCCGGGGAAGCCGTACATCTACGCCTATTACTCGGGCGGGGACGACAACCGGATCGCGCGGATCACCTACCAGGACGGGAAGCTGTCGGACCAGCAGGTCATCCTGGAGGGGATTCCGGCGGCGGCGATCCACAACGGCGGCCGGCTCCGGTTCGGGCCGGACGGATTCCTGTACGCCGGGACCGGCGACGGGTCGGACCGGCCGAACTCGCAGGACGACGACTCGCTGGGCGGAAAGATCCTGCGGATCACCACCGAGGGCAAGGCGGCACCGGGCAACCCGGACGGCCGTGTCTGGATCACAAAGGGCCATCGCAACGTCCAGGGCCTCGCGTTCGACGGGAACCAGTTGTACGCCGCCGAGTTCGGGCAGAACACCTGGGACGAGCTCAACGCGATCACTCCTGGCTCGAACTACGGCTGGCCGGCCGCCGAGGGCATCAGCCAGCTGGACGGGATGACCGACCCGATCGCGCAATGGCACACGGCCGATGCGTCGCCGTCGGGGATCGCGTTCGCCAAGGGGTACGTGTTCATGGCGTCGCTGCGCGGCCAGCGGCTCTGGGCGATACCGGTTGCCGGAGGCAAACGAGTTGGCGAGCCGCAGGCGTTCTTCACCAGCCAGTACGGGCGTCTGCGGACGGTCGAACTCGCACCGGACGCCTCGTTGTGGGTCACCACGTCGAACACCGACGGCCGCGGCGGCACCCGCGACGGCGACGACCGCATCCTCCGGGTGACAATCAGCACCTCCTGATCCGTCAACCGTTTGGGTTCTTCGGTCGTCTGGTACTTGTTGAAGAACAGTGACCTGAGGAGGAGATCGGTATGCCGACCGGCCAGGCGTCTGGCGTCCCCAGCAGTGTGATCGCAGCGGTGAGCAGGTTCGACGATGCTCAGCGAACAGTCGAGTACCTCAGAAGCTATGGGATGAACGCGGCGAACCTGGAGATCGTCGGCGCCGGACTCCGGCAAGCCACCAGACGCAGAGCGGTCCCGGTCGTCCGGCTCACCGCAACGACCGCGCTGCAGGGCGCGTTGCTCGGCGTCCTCGCGGCCGTCTTCATCACCCTGGTCGCGGAGACCACGTTGACCGGTCTCGCGGTCGTGGTCTGGGGCTTCGTGTACGGCGTACTCGTCGGAGCCCTCTGGGGCTTGTTCCGCGGACTCGTGCGTAATCGGCCGGAGCTCGTCAGCACCGAGATCCTGCCGACCCGCTACGAGGTCCGCTGCCCGGCCGAGGAGCTGACGGTCGCCCAGACCCTACTCGCCGACGCCGCAGACGTGGACGACGGCCGAGTAGACCGCGGAGTAATAGCTGACGCCCCAGAACCCGAGAAGGACGCAGCCTGACGGCGAGGGGGTGCAGCGAACTGCACCCCCTCGGTCAGTCAGATGCCCAGCTTCTCGTTCAGGAGTTGGCGGACCTTGGCGGCGTCGGCCTGGCCGCGCATGTCCTTCATGACCGCGCCGATCAGCGCGCCGGCCGCGGCCGGCTTCCCGGAGTTGACCTTCTCGACCACGTCCGGGTTCGCCGCGATCGCGCGGTCGATCGCCTCGAGCAGCGCCGAGTCGTCCGACACCAGCGCCAGCCCACGCTTCTCGATGATCTCCGCCGGCGTACCTTCACCGGCGAGCAGACCCTCGAACACCTGCCGCGCGATCTTGTCGTTCAGCGTGCCGTCGTCGACGAGCTTCTGCACCTCGGCGACCTCGGCCGGCCCGACTCCCAGCGCGTCCAGGTCGTGACCGGACTCGTTCGCCGAGCGGGCCAGCTCACCCAGCCACCACTTCTTCGCGGCCGCCGGCGTGACGCCGAGCTCGATGGTCGCCACGATCGGCTCCAGCGCGTTGCCGTTGATGACGTCGCGCATCTCCAGGTCGGTGAAACCCCAGTCCTCCTGCAGCCGCGCACGACGTACCGAAGGAGCCTCGGGCAGGGTCGCGCGCAGCTCCTCGACCCACTCGCGCGACGGCGCGACCGGGACCAGGTCGGGCTCCGGGAAGTACCGGTAGTCGTCGGCGTCGGACTTTTCCCGGCCGGACGTGGTGATGCCGGTGTCCTCGTGCCAGTGCCGGGTCTCCTGCAGGATCTTGCCGCCGGACGACAGCACGGCCGCCTGCCGGGTGATCTCGTACGTCACCGCGCGCTCGACCGAGCGGAACGAGTTCACGTTCTTGGTCTCGGTCCGCGTGCCCAGAACGGTCGAGCCGTGCGGCTTCAGCGAAACGTTCGCGTCGCAGCGCAGCGAGCCTTGGTCCATCCGCACGTCGGAGACGCCCAGCGCAAACAGCAGGTCACGCAGCATGCTGACGTACGCACGCGCCACCGCCGCAGCCTTCGCCGGCGGCACCTCGATCGTCTTGGTGACGATCTCGATCAGCGGGATACCGGCCCGGTTGTAGTCCACCAGGGAGTGCGAAGCGCCGTGGATTCGGCCGGTCGCGCCCCCGACGTGGGTCGACTTGCCGGTGTCCTCCTCCATGTGCGCGCGCTCGATCTCGATCCGGTACGTCTCGCCGTCGACGACGACCTCGGTCCAGCCGTTGAACGCGATCGGCTCGTCGTACTGCGAGGTCTGGAAGTTCTTCGGCATGTCCGGGTAGAAGTAGTTCTTCCGGGCGAACCGGCACCACTCGGCGATCTCGCAGTTCAGCGCCAGGCCGATCTTGATCGCGGACTCGACGGCCTTCGCGTTCACCACCGGCAGCGCGCCCGGCAGACCGAGGCAGACCGGGCAGGTCTGGGTGTTCGGCGGGGCGCCGAACTCGGTCGGGCAGCCGCAGAACATCTTCGACTTCGTGTTCAGCTCGACATGGACCTCGAGACCCATCACCGGGTCGTAGGTCGCCAGCGCGTCGTCGATCTCCAATACCGCGGCAGTCATCGGGTCACCTCCAGCTCCGGAGCCTTGGTCATCAGTACGCCGCCCCACTGCTCGGCCAGCGCGGACTCCAGCGCGGCGCCGACCGTGTAGAGCAGGTCGTCGCGCATCACCGGCGCCATCACGTGGAAGCCGACCGGCAGGCCGTCCTCGTCGGCGAGGCCGCACGGGAACGACGCAGCCGCGTTACCGGCCAGGTTGGACGGGATCGTGCACAGGTCGTTCTTGTACATCGCGATCGGGTCGTCGATCCGGTCGCCGATCGCGAACGCGGTCGTCGGCGTGGCCGGCGAGACCAGTACGTCGACCTGCTCGTAGGCCTTGGCGAAGTCGCGTGCGATCAGCGTCCGCACCTTCTGCGCCTGGCCGTAGTACGCGTCGTAGTACCCGCTCGACAGCGCGTGCGTGCCGAGGATGATGCGGCGCTTCACCTCGGCGCCGAAACCGGCCTCGCGGCTCAGGCTCGTCACCGTCTCCGCGCTGTTGGTGCCGTCGTCGCCGACCCGCAAGCCGTACCGCATCGCGTCGAACTTGGCCAGGTTGGACGAGGCCTCGCTCGGCAGGATCAGGTAGTACGCCGGAAGCGCGTACTCGAAGTGCGGGCAGGAGACCTCGACCACCTCGGCGCCGAGCTTGGTGAGCAGCTCGACCGCCTCGTGGAAGCGGGCCTCGACACCCGGCTGGTACCCCTCGCCGCCGAGCTCCTTGACGACACCGATCCGCAGACCGGCGACGTCACCGTTGCGGGCGGCCTCGACGACGGCCGGGACCGGCTGGTTGATCGAGGTCGAGTCCATCGGGTCGTAGCCGGCGATCGCCTCGTGCAGCAGCGCCGCGTCGAGCGTCGTCCGCGCGCACGGACCGGGCGTATCCAGCGATGACGCCAGCGCGATCAATCCGTACCGCGAGGTCCCGCCGTACGTCGGCTTCACACCGACGGTGCCGGTGAACGCGCCGGGCTGCCGGATCGAGCCGCCAGTGTCGGTGCCGATCGCCAGCGGCGCCTCGTACGCCGAGATCGCGGCCGACGAACCGCCGCCGGAACCACCCGGGATCCGGTTCAGGTCCCACGGGTTGTGGGTGGTGCCGTACGCCGAGTTCTCGGTGGAGGAGCCCATCGCGAACTCGTCCATGTTGGTCTTGCCGAGGATCACGATCCCGGCCGCCTTCAGCCGCTTCACGACCGTCGAGTCGTACGGCGGCTTCCAGCCCTCGAGGATCTTCGAACCGGCCGTGGTCGGCACACCCTCCTGGGTGAGCACGTCCTTCAGCGCCAGCGGTACGCCGGCCAGCGGGGACAGCTGCTCGCCCGCGGCGCGCTTGCCGTCGACCGCCTTCGCCTGCGCCAGCGCGCCTTCGGTGTCGACGTGCAGGAACGCGTGCACGTCACCGTCGACGGCGGCGATCCGGTCGAGGTGCGCCTGGGTGATCTCCACCGAGCTTGCCTGCCCGGACGTCATCAACTCCGCCAGCTCAGCGGCGGTTTTCCTGGTGAGGTCACTCATCGTCAGTCCTCCTCCAGGATCCGCGGCACCCGGAAACGCTGCTCTTCCGCGGCGGGCGCGCCGGACAGCGCCTGCTCGGGGGTGAGGCACGGGACGTTCTCGTCGGCGCGCATCACGTTGGTCAGCGGCAGGGCGTGCGAGGTCGGCGGGATGTCGTCCGCCGCCACCTGGCTGACCTGCCCGACCAAGGTGATGATCTGGTCGAGCTGCGGCGCAAGGTGGTCGAGCTCGTCGTCGGAGAGCTCGATCCGCGCCAGTCGCGCCAGGTGGGCGACCTCTTCGCGGGTAATCGATGGCATGAACTGATCCAATGGTTCGCAGGACTTCCGCAGCGTGTTCCGCCGCGACCCGAGCCATCCTAGTGGGCCGCTGTGACAGGCACGTTGCGTCGCCCCCTGGGCTGTGGACAACGGCGGGATGAGATGGGTCGGCGTGTCTCTGCCTACCGCTCTGTAACATGGGCGGCGACAAGGCGTTACGCGCAAGGTGATCGGCTGGGAGATGATCGTTCGGTGTTCCTGCTGCGCTTGATCATCCCCGACCGGCCCGGTTCGCTGGGCGTGGTGGCGACGGCCCTCGGCGAGGTGGACGCCGACATCCACGCGATCGAGATCGTCGAGCACCGGCGGGAGAACGGCACCGCCGTCGACGACATCGTGGTCGACCTGCCACCGGGCGTGCTCCCGGACCGCCTGGTCTCCGCCTGCAACGGCGTACCCGACGTCGAGGTCATCTGGTTCTCGCGGTACGGCGCCGGCGGCGGACTGCACATGGACCTGGAAGCGGTCGAGCAGATGACCTCGGCGCCCGCGGACGCGATCGACATCCTGGTCGAGCAGTCACCGGCCGTGCTGCACGCGGACTGGGCGGCGCTGCTCGACGGCACCGGCAGCGAGGTGAAGGTCGCGCTCGAGACCAGCGCGACGCCGGAGTTCGGTGACATGGCAGGCGCCTGGCTCCCGCTGGAGAAGGCGACCACGCTGGAAGCCCCGGACCACAAGGGCCTGTCCGAGTCGGTGCTGGTCGCCGCGCCCCTGGACTCCGACCGGCGTGTCCTCGTGATCGGCCGCCGCGGTGGGCCCGAGTTCCTCGGCTCCGAGGTGGCCCGCCTCTCCTACCTGGCCTCCCTGGCCGTCACCATCCGCGCCACCGCCTGACCCAACGCGAAAACCCCCGCTCGCCGAATCTCTGCGAGCGGGGGTTTGCTGTGTCTCAGGTGAACTGGAAGTACGCGAGGGCCCAGAGGCCCGCGATGATCAGCAGGACGACGACGCCGATCAGGCTGACGATCAGGATCGCCTGGCTGTTGCTGCCGTTCCGGTCCGGGAGGTCGAACTGGGTGGGACCCCAGGCCCCACCGCCGTCGACCCGCGGGACCGCCTCGGGCGGTGGCTGGGCCATCGTCCGAGACTCCCGCTTCTCCCGGGGGAACTTCAATCCGTCCTCCGTGCTGCTCTCTACTGCCAAGTGGTGCTGATCAGGCGTAGAACGACTCGTACTGGATCGAGACCTGCTGCGACGTGTAGCTCGCCGAGGTGTTCCCGCTGATCTCGACCTTCCAGCCGCCTACATAAGCAGAGTACGGCTTCCCGTCGTTGTGCGCGTCGACGTACGCCTTCACGGCTGCGACGTTGCCGCCCTTGAGGGCACCGAAGGCGTCGCCCAGCGCGGCCGGCAGCGCCTTCTTGGCGTCCTCGGCCTCACCGGAGGCGCTGATCTCGATGTCCTTGATGCCCTTGCCGCTGCTGGCGTAGAAGAAGACCCGCTGGTACCCGTACTTGCCGATGTCCTTCTTGCAGGAGGTCGTGCAGACGTAGCCCTTGGCCTTCAGCGTCGTCACCAACTGTGCCTGGGTGGTGTCGAAGGACTGGTCCGGCAGGTCCAGTGAGTCCTCGCCGGACTTGTGACCGGTCAGCCGGACGCTCTGGCCCTGGTTGCTGAGCTGGAACTCGCCCCAGGTGGTGCCGACCTCGTCGGAACGCTGACCGGTCTTCACCGCGTCCTGGACCTTCTTCACCTGGTCGGCGCCGAACGTGTCGTTGCCGAGCGCCTGCAGCACCTGGTCGAAGGCGACCTGGGCGTTGTTGAAGTTGTCGTCGTCCTCGGCCTGCAGCCGCACCGCGATGATGCTGCCGTCGGACTGGAACTGGAAGATCGCCTCGGCGCCCTTGCGGCCGTCCTGCTTGAAGCAGCCGCGGTGCGCGCCCTGACCGGTGTTGAACAGGTCGCTGCAGCCGAAGCCGAGGCCCTGCAACTTCTCGGTCGCGGTCTTGGCCTGGCCGGTCGCGTTACCGAGCTCGCCGTTCTGGCCGGGACCGCCGGAGGTGGAGGTCGTCGGTTGGCCGGTCGGCTCACCCGTCGGCTGCTCGGTGGTCGTCGGGTTCGACGTCGGGGTCTCGTCGTCACCAGCGAACGCGCGGATGCCGAGGAACACCAGCAGGCCGATCACAATGAGACCGACCACACCGCCACCGATCACCAGCGGCAGCTTCTCCTTGCTGATGCCACCCGGGCCCTTGGAACCCGGACCGCCCGGCTGCCACTGCTGGCCCGGACCGCCCTGCTGCTGGTGCCATCCGCCTTGCTGCTGCTGGCGCTGGCCCCACGACTGCTGCTGGTACGCGCCACCCTGCTGCGGCGGCTGACCCCAGCCACTCGCGGGCGGCTGTCCCTGCTGCGGCTGTCCATGTTGGCCAGGCTGCCCCGGTTGCCCGGGCTGCTGACCCCAGCCGCCCTGCTGCGGGGGCTGGTCCTGTCGCGGCGGCTGACCGTGCGGGGGCTGACCGTGCGGGGGCTGGCCTTGCTGCGGCTGCTGCGGGGGCTGTCCCCAGCCGCCGCCCTGGCCTTGGCCCGGGGGCTGCTGTCCCCAGCCACCCTGCTGTGGCGGCTGGCCGCCTTGTCCCCCGTGCTGCCCGCCTGGCTGGCCCCCCGGCTGCCCAGGACCCCATGGTCCCTGCGGCGGCGTCGTCATATGTGCTCCTTCTGACCCAGGTGTCGACGTGCAAAGTTAACAGTCGGACGGCTCAGCGCCGCCGCTGGATCCATCCGGTTCGTGGCGTGCCGAAATCGTTACGACTCGTCGGCCGTCGGCGTGGTCGCCACTGCGGAGGCCGCCTCGGCGCCGTCGTCGAGCAGCACCCGGAACCCGGCGGCGTCCAGAATCCGTACGCCGAGCTGGACGGCCTTGTCGTACTTCGATCCCGGCGAATCGCCGACGACCACGAACGACGTCTTCTTCGACACCGAGCTCGCGACCTTCCCGCCGCGCCCGACGATCGCCTCGGTCGCCTCGTCCCGGCTGAACCCCTCGACGGTCCCGGTCACCACGACCGACAGCCCGATCAGCGTCTGCGGCAGCGTCGGGCCGGTGCGCTCCTCGCGCATGACCACGCCGGACGCCTGCCATTTGTCCACGATCGCCTGGTGCCACGGCACCTGGAACCACTCGATCATCGCCTGCGCGATGGTCGGCCCGACGCCCTCGGTCTCGGCCAGTTGCTCCTCACTGGCTGCCCGGACCTCGTCGATGGTCCGGAACACCTCTGTCAGCGCCACCGCCGCGGTCGGCCCGACGTGGCGGATCGACAGCCCGACCAGCACCCGGGACAGCGGTTTGGTCTTCGCCTCCTCGAGGTTCGCCAGCAGCTTGCGGGCGATCGCCGACAGCGCGCCGGCCTTCGTGGTGAAGAACTCGCTCTCGGCCAGCTTCTCCTCGGTGAGCGCGAACAGGTCGCCCTCGTCGGCGATCAGCCCGCCGCGGATGAGCGCGTCGGCCGCCTTGAACCCGAGCCCCTCGATGTCGAACGCGGACCGCCCGGCCAGGTAGAACAGCCGCTCCCGCAGCTGGCCCTGGCAGTACTGCGAGTTCGGGCAGCGGATGTCGACGTCCGACTCCTTGGCCGGCGCCAGCACCGTGTCGCACCACGGGCACCGGGTCGGCATCTCCCACGCCGGCAGGCCCTTCGGACGCAGGTCCACCACCGGTCCGAGGACCTCGGGGATCACGTCACCCGCTTTCCGCAGTACGACGGTGTCGCCCGGGCGGACGTCCTTGCGGGCGACCTCCTTGGCATTGTGGAGGGTCGCGTACTCGACCGTGGAACCGGCCACGCGGACCGGCTCCATGTGCGCGAACGGGGTGACCCGGCCGGTGCGGCCGACGTTCACCTCGATCTCGATCAGCTTGGTGTTGACCTCTTCCGGCGGGTACTTGTACGCGATCGCCCAGCGCGGGGCGCTCGAGGTCGACCCGAGCGCGCGCTGCAGGTCGACTTCGTCGACCTTCACCACGACGCCGTCGATCTCGTGGTCCACCGAGTGCCGGTTCTCGCCGTAGTACGCGATGAACTCGTTGACCTCGTCGAGCGTGCCGACCCGGCGGGCGCGGTCGCTGACCGGCAGGCCCCAGGCCTTCAACTGGTCGTACGCCTCCGAGAGCCGGCCGACGTGATAGCCGTCGACCTTGCCGAGGCCGTGCACGACGAACCGCAGCGGACGGCCGGCCGAGATCCGCGGGTCCTTCTGGCGCAGCGATCCGGCCGCGCTGTTCCGCGGGTTGGAGAACACGTCCTTGCCGGCCTCGACGAGCTGGGCGTTGAGCTCCTCGAAGTCCTCGACCCGGAAGTAGACCTCGCCGCGGACCTCCATGAACGTCGGGAGGTCGTCGCCGCGCAACTGCTCCGGGATGCCCTTGATCGTCCGGACGTTCGGCGTCACGTCCTCGCCGGTGCGCCCGTCGCCGCGGGTCGCGCCGCTGACCAGCTTGCCGTTCTCGTACACCAGGTCGAGGGCGAGGCCGTCCACCTTGAGCTCGCAGAGGAAGCCGCTGTCGTGGATCTGCTTGACCGTGACCTCGCGCTCCAGCCGCTTCGCCCAGGCCTCCATCTGCTCGGCGGAGAACGCGTTGCCGAGGCTCTCCATCCGCGTCGGGTGGTCGACCGGCGTGAACAGCGTGGAGATCGGCGCGCCGACCTTCTGGGTGGGCGAGTCCGGCGTCCGGAGCTCCGGGTACTGCTCCTCGAGGCCCTGCAGCTCGTGCATCAGCGCGTCGAAGTCCGCGTCCGAGATGATCGGGCTGGCCAGGTAGTACCGCGCCCGGTGGTCCTCGATCTCCTGGCTCAGCTCCGCGTGCCGTGTCCGCACGTCCGCGGGCGCCTCAACGATCTCGCTCATGAGGTGAATTTACAGGGATTCACCGACATTTCTGCTCAGGAATCGGCGGCTTCGCCGACGACGTCGACGATGTCGCGGAGGAGCTTCAACCGCGCTCTGGCATCGGCCGGTGACGGAGCGGCCGCAAGCCCGCAGGCGGGCGTGATGACGACCTTCTTCAGCAGTTCCGGGTCGAGGCCGAGCTCGCGCCAGCGGCGTACGAGCGGATCTGCTGCCTTCTCGGCGGACGGCAGCGCTCCGGTGGTGGGTACGACGCCCGCGTAGATCGTGGTGCCCGCCTCGGCGGCGATTGCGATCTGGTCCCACGCCGCGGTGTTCAGCAGGGCCGTGTCGACGGCCACCCCAGTGGCTCCCGACTTGGTGAAGACCTCGATCGGAGGGCGGGCCGCGCAGCAGTGGACGACGGTGGGTGCACCCGTGGTGAACAGGCTGAGGAGCTCGACAGCACCAGGCCCGTCGACAGACCGGTGCTTGCTCCAGCCGGAAGCAGTCGGTACAGCTCCCGCGAGTACTGCGGGCAGCCCGGGCTCATCCACCTGCAGCAGGACCTCTGCTCCCGGCACCCGCTTCCGTACGTCGGCCACGTGCTGCTGCACACCATCCGCCAGAGCCTGCGCCAGGTCCCGCCGCGCACCGTGGTCCGCCAGCACCTTGTCCCCGCGCGGCCGCTCGACCGTTGCAGCCAGCGTCCACGGCCCGGTGACCTGTACCTTCAGCGGCCCCTGGTACCCGTCGGCGTACTCCTCCAGCACGTCCAGGTCCTCGTGCAGCAGCGCCCGCGCCCGCCGCTGGTCCAGACTGGCCCGTGAGTCCCCGCCACCGGTCAGCCGCCATCCGACCGGCTGCAGGTCCGCAGCCAACCCCGTCAGTACGGCGACGGTCCGGCTGATCATGTCGCCGTACGGACGCGCCGGGAGCTCAGGCAGGAACGGGAGGTCGACCAGCTCGAGTACGGCGCGCATCCACTCGCGGATGTCATCGCCGGGGAGCGAGCCCAGGCCAGTTGTTGTCATACCGCAGCAGTGACTCGCTCGACGGTGTCGATGGTCGCGGAGCCGATTACGCGCGTGCCGTCGTACAGGACGACCGCCTGTCCAGGGGCGACCGCGGACGTCGGCTGGTCGAAGGTCACCTGGACCTCGTCGCCGTCGACCTGTGCGGTGACAGCGACCTCTTCGCCGTGCGCACGGAGCTGCGCCTTCACCTGCAGCTCCTCTGTGGGAGCCGGGCCGCACCAGCGGGGCTTCGACGCCGTGAGGTGCGCGACGGCCAGCTCCTCGCGGGATCCGACGGTCACGGTGCGGTCGACCGGGCTGATGTCGAGGACGAAGCGCGGCTTGCCGTCGGCGGCCGGCGTACCGATCCGGAGGCCCTTGCGCTGGCCGATGGTGAAGCCGTGCGCGCCCTGGTGCTCCCCGAGCTTGTTGCCCTGCGCATCGATGATGTCGCCGGGTGCCTCGCCCAGCTGAGCGCTGAGGAAGCCCGCGGTGTTGCCGTCCGCGATGAAGCAGATGTCGTGGCTGTCCGGCTTGGCCGCCACCGACAGCCCCCGCCGCTCGGCCTCCTCGCGCACCTCGGTCTTGACCGTGTCGCCGAGCGGGAAGAACGCGTGCGCGAGCTGCTGCTGGGTCAGCACGCCAAGCACGTACGACTGGTCCTTGGCCGGGTCCACGGCTCGGTGCAGCTCGCGACCTTCAGGTGTGTCCACGATTTGCGCGTAGTGCCCGGTGGCGACCGCGTCGAAGCCGAGCGCGAGGGCTCGCTCCAGTACGGCGCTGAACTTGACCTTCTCGTTGCAGCGCAGGCACGGGTTCGGCGTGCGGCCGGCCGCGTACTCGCTGACGAAGTCCTCGACCACGTCGGCGTGGAACCGCTCGGCCAGGTCCCAGACGTAGAACGGGATGCCGATCACGTCCGCGGCCCGGCGGGCGTCACGGGAGTCCTCGATCGTGCAGCAGCCCCGCGCGCCGCTCCGGTACGACTGCGGGTTGCGGCTGAGCGCCAGGTGCACGCCGGTCACGTCGTGCCCGGCCTCGGCCATCCGCGCGGCCGCGACGGCGGAGTCGACTCCGCCGGACATGGCTGCGAGTACCCGCATCAGCTGTTCCTTCCCACGTTCTGCAGGCCGGCGGACTTCGCCCGCTCCACGACCGGCCCGATGTTCTCCAGTACGGCGTCGATGTCGGCGCGCGTACTCGTGTGCCCGAGGGTGAACCGGAGCGAGCCCCGGGCCCGCTGGTCGTCGTACCCCATCGCCAGCAGCACGTGACTCGGCTCGGCGACCCCGGCGTTGCACGCGGACCCGGTCGAGACCTCGATCCCGCGGGCGTCGAGCAGCAGCAACAGCGAGTCGCCCTCGCAGTCGCTGAAGGACAAGTGTGCGTTACCGGGCAAACGGTCCGTCGGGTCCCCCGACAGCAGCGCTCCCTCGACGGTGCCGGTGATGCCGGTGATCAGGGTGTCTCGCAGCTCGGTCAGCCGGCTGGCCGCGTCCGCCTGGTGCTTCACCGCGTGCTCGGCCGCCACCGCGAACCCGGCGGTCGCGGGCGCGTCGAGCGTGCCGGACCGTACGTCGCGCTCCTGTCCCCCGCCGTGCAGGATCGGCGTCAGCTGCGTCTCCTTGTGGACGACGAGCGCCCCGATCCCGTACGGACCACCGAGCTTGTGCGCGGACACCGTCATCGCGTCCACGCCCAGCTCAGCGAAGTCCACCGGCACCTGTCCGATCGCCTGCACGGCATCGGTGTGCACGGGTACGCCGTACTCCTGCGCGATCGCCGCGACCTCGGCGACCGGCTGCAGCGTGCCGACCTCGTTGTTCGCCATCATCAGCGTGATGAACGACACGGACTCCGGGTCGCGCTCGACAGCCCGCCGTACGTCGTCCGGACGCACACGACCCAGTTCGTCGACGGGGAGCCATTCGATCTCGGCGTGCTCGTGCTGACCGAGCCAGACCGCCGGGTCGAGCACCGCGTGGTGCTCGATGCCGCTCAGCAGGATCCGGCGCCGGCGCGGATCGGCCGCCAGGCGGGACCACCACAGGCCCTTCAGCGCGAGGTTGTCCGCCTCGGTGCCGCCGGAGGTGAACACGATCTCGCTCGGCTGCGCCCCGAGGGCCGCGGCGATCGACTCGCGGGATTCCTCGACCGTCCGCCGGGCGCACCGGCCGGAGCCGTGCAGTGACGACGCGTTACCGGTCCGCGAGAGGTGATAGGTCATCGCCTCGATCGCGGACGGGAGCATCGGGGTCGTCGCCGCGTGGTCCAGGTACACCGTGCGACGGTCGGAAGCAGTCATATCGGTTTCAAGGGTATGTCCGGCACGGATGTTCCCGCTCCCCGGGAGTCAGCGCGCGAGACCGATCGTGTACCGCTCCTCGAACCGGGCCCCGATTTGGTGGAACATCCCGGCCGCTTCCACGAGCGCGTCACGGTCCCCCGTCAGGCGGCCCTGGGCCCTTCGGAGGACCGCCTCCGCCCAAGCGTTCTCGCTCACGGCCCGCTCCAGATACCTCGCCGCATCGGGGTGCCCCGACACCACGGCCAGCTCCGCACCGGCAGCATGGGCATACGGAATCCACCATGGCTCGGTAAACGCCGCAAACGCCCGCTCAACCACATCAGCGTCGATTTTGTGGTGGTGGACGGCGAGGCGGGCTTCGACGAAGGCGGCGGGGGCGGCGAGGCCCGGGTCGTCGGTTGCGTCGGTGACGCGGGCGATCTCCAGGGCGCGGGCCTGCCAGACCGCGTCCTGACCGCTCCCGAGCAGTCCGTGGGCGAGCGCGGCCGCTGCAGCAGCCGAGGCCATCCAGGCCCGCGGCGGACACCCCGCCGCCCGCCAGCCGTTCCACATCACATCGGCCGCTTGTACGGCGTCCTCGAACCTTCCGGCGAGCGCGTAGGCACGCACTTTGCGCGGGGCCGTGATGTACGGGTGACCGTGCACCGGGTCGTCGATCAACTGCGCCAGCCGGAGGGCCTCGACGATGTCACCGACCGCGATCGCCGTAGTCGAGGCGACGTGGAAGGCGTCAACGATTTCGGCCGCCGCACGCGGGTCGTGCGCAGGAAGGGTTGCGGCCAGAGACATCCGCTCCTTCGACGCCGCGTCGGCCTCGCGCAACCGCCCGGCGGCGGCGACCGCAGTGCTGTAGGCGTCGAGCGCACTCATCAGATCCAACGGCTGGTTCGCCCGCCGAGCAGCGGCCACGGCAGCCTCCGCCGACGCGACCCCGAACCGATCCACCCAAGCCCGCGCCACCCGAACCAGAACGCTGTCTTCAGCGTTGTCAGGGAGCAGACTCGCTCCTCGGTCTTCGGGTAGTTCGGCCGGACGGGTCATCTCGTAGCGGTTCAGGATCGTCACCGCGTACCCCGCGGCGTCCAAGGTCCCATCCGCGGCCGACCGCATCATCAACTGGTAGGCGTGTCCGCCGTCCGCGACAACCATCGCGGCATCAGCAGCATCACGCAGATCGTCGTACCGCTCAGCCGCGTCCGCAGCCTGCCCGGCAGCAACCAGGTAATGCTCACGCGCCTCCAGAAAGCGCCTCCGAGCAAACGTCAGATGCGCAAGCTTGCGGGCAAGGAGCCGTACGCCGCCACTCGCCACCCGCAGGTCCGGAGCCAGCAGGTCGAACTCCTGCTGCCACTCCTCCCCCGCCTCCAGCTGCTGCTCCAGCTTGGCGGCCAACTGATCGGCCCACGTCACATGCAGCGCAGCAACCTCGTCGTACTCGTCCTTGAGCTCTTCGAGCGCGAAGACCCGCACGGTCTCCAGCATCCGCCAGCGACTGATCCCCGCGTGCTGGCTGCGGTGCAGAAGGCTCTTGTCGGTCAGCCGCCCCAGGAGGTCGCTCAACTCGCCCCTACTAAGGCCCGGCGTCACACCAGCAACAGCAGCGAGGTCGAACCCACCAACGAACACACCCAGCCGCCGGAACAACCCGCGCTCGTCGTCACCGAGCAGGTCGTAGCTCCAGCCGATCACCTGCGCCAATGAGTTGTGCCGCTCGTTCGGGCCACGTCCTCCGGCCAGGAGCCGCAGCCGGTCGTCCAACGCAGCCAGCAGACCGTCCGGCCCCAGCGACCCGGCACGAGCCGCAGCCAGCTCAATAGCCAGCGGTACGCCGTCCAACTCGGCACACACCTTCTGCGCAAGCTCACTGTCATCCGCCAACTCAGGCGCGACCAGAGCAGCCCTGTCCCGGAAGAGCTGCTCTGCCTCGGCTCCTAGCGTCAGCGGACCGAGCTGTACCGGCCGCTCCCCCGCCACGCCGAGACGCTCGCGGCTGGTGACGAGTACTGCCGTTTCGGTCGCCTCGGTGAGGATGCGGGCGACCAGACCGGCCACGTCGTCCAGCAGGTGCTCGCAGTTGTCCAGTACGAGCAGAGTGCGCCCGCGCTTGAGTCGTTCGAGTACGGCGTCCGCAAGGGTCTGCGGTGGTTGTTCGGTGGCCTGGAGTGCTTCGGCAACCGCAGCGACCACAAAACCAGGACGTACCGGGACGAGATCGACGACCGCTCCGCCGTACGGGTAGTTGTCGGCGACGTCCGCTGCGACCCGCAGCGCCAGACGGGTCTTGCCCACACCACCAGGTCCGAGCAGGCTGACGAGGCGGTTGCTGCCGAGTGCCCTGGTGAGCTCTGCGCGGTCCTGTTCGCGGCCGACGAACGTCGTACCTGGTCCAGCCGGCGTCCTGAAGCCCGGTGGTTGGGACTCCGCCACGTCCGCGAGCGCGGCGAGCTCATGCCGGTCCGCGACGCCGTACTTGCGCAGCAACGAGGAGATGTGGCTCTCGACGGTCCGGATGCTGATGTGCAGCCGCCGGGCGATCTGCGCGTTCGAGCGGTCGCCGGCGAGCGCCGCGAGCACCTCGGCCTCCCGCGCCGACACGTCCTTCGGACCAGCCATTCGCCCATCATGCGGGATCCGTGGTCCTTCCGTGGCCGGTACGGACGACTTTCCGTGGCGCCCGCGCCGACTGTGGAGGCACAACCTCGGAACCAGGAGAAGACCATGGGACGCGTACTGCTGGACATCACGATGTCGCTCGACGGATTCGTCACCGGGCCGGGAGCGGACCTCACGCACGGTCTCGGGATCGGCGGCGATCCCCTGCACGACTGGATCGCCGGCGAGCAGGCGGCCGACCGCGAGGCGTTCGAGCGCACCAGCACGAACATCGGCGCCGTGCTGATGGGACGGCGGACGTTCGACCTCATCGACGGGCCGCAGGGGTGGAGCGCCGACGGGTTCAGCGGCGAGCGGCCGGCGATCCACGTGGTGACGTCGAATCCACCGAGCCGGGTCCGGCTGGACGGCTGGTTCGAGTTCGTGCCGGACGGGATCGAGGCCGCACTCAAGCTCGCACAGGCCGCCGCGGGGGCGCGAGACGTGATGATCATGGGCGGCGGGCACCTGTGCCGCCAGTACCTGTACGCCGGGCTGGTCGACGAACTGCGGGTCCACGTCGCGCCGATCGTTCTCGGCGACGGCACCCCACTGTTCGAGCGGACCACGCTGACCCCGATCCGGCTGGTGCCACGAGACACTACGAGCACACCGAACGCGACCCACCTGACGTACGACGTACCTCATCAGGAGCAGTGATGACACAAGAGATCCTCGACCGGCGGGCTGCGGCGGTCATCGAAGCCAACAAGTACATGGCGCTCGGGACGGTCGGAGCCGACGGGCTGCCCTGGGTGACGCCGGTCTACTTCACGCCGGACGGGCACGACACGTTCTACTGGGCGTCGTCGCCGAACTCGCTGCACTCGCGCAACCTCGCCGAGCGGCCAGACGTGAGCATCGCGATGTTCGACTCGACCGTGCCGATCGGTGGCGCGTCGGCGGTGTACTTCCGGGCGCAGGCCGCTCTCGTCCCGGACGACGAGCTGGAAGCGTCCGCGACGCTCTTCTCGTCGCGCTACGCGGAGCTGCGCGCGTACACCGCCGACCAGTTGCGCGACGACCTCCGCCTGTACCGTGCCAGCGCCACCGAGCACTGGATTCTGGTCACGGGCGGCGACCCGGAGTACGGCACCGGGCTCGACTCGCGGCGACCCGTGTGGGCCGGATGACCCGCTGACACGCAATCCTTCCGGGGAGCAATGTCTGGTTGAGCGGAAGGCAGGAAGCATGAGCGACTGGTGGACCGAACGCAAGCAGAACCAGCAGCTCTCCAACCTGGAGAGCGAGATGTCGTATGCGCGCCAGGAGGCCTCCAGTCTCCGGTCCCAGTTGTCCCGGATCCAGGGCAGCCTGCAGAGCCGCGTGGAGAGCATGTCTCGTGCCTTCGACGCGTTCGTCGAGCTGTCCGATCTCCGCCACGAGACGGCCGGTTTCGTCGACGCCGCCGAACTCCGCCGCTACGCCACCCGGGTCCTCTCCGCGATGGCGTCCAGCACCGAGCTGCCGGAGGCCGGTGGGCCCGTCGCCCGGTACTGGTTGAGCCCCGCCACCCAGGCACTGATCTCCCTGCACGCCTCCACGCCGGACGAGCAGGCGATCAGTGCGGCGATGGAGCTCGACCAGCGCCGTACGTCGATCTACCTGTCGCTGGCGTTGGCGGTGCTCGGGCAGCGGCACCAGGTGCAGAACGAGTGGCTGGACGTCGCGTTCGGCGTACCGGCCGCGGACGGAACGCTGACCCGGGTGCAGCGGGTGCTGTGGACGACAGCTGCGCGTGGTGGGTTCGGGGCGGACGGTCTGGAGCTCGTGGTGAAGCGGCTGCAGTCGGCCGCGTCCCCCGATGGCGGGTGGCTGTCGCGACTCGAGAACCGCGGCAGCTCGAGCCGCTCGAGTGGGCCGCGTCTCAAGGAGACCGAACAGCAGGACGAGGCCGCGAACCGGTTGAGCCGGATCCGCAACGCTGTCGAGACGATCCTCAGCAACACCGAGGCCCGCGAGCCCGACCCCGATCTGAACTACCCGGAGACCCGTAAGACCGACAGCACCCCGGACGACGCCAAGTCGTCCCGTCGCGGTGCTAAGTCGCCCGCCGACGCCGACAACGAGCCGGCCGAGGACAGTGCCGCGGGCATGCTGCGGCTGCTGATCTCCGAAGGCAGCGAGCCGGAGCGCGAGACGCTGGCCCGGATCGCCGTACTGCGTGCACGGGTGAGCGGGGCCGCCGAGCCCGCCGCCCAGGCGCTCGACGACTCTGCCGGCACGGTCGACGCGCTGCTCACCGAGGACCTCAGTCTGTCCGCCGACCCGCACCTGTCGACCGCCGCGCTGCGCGTCGTCGGTCCGTTGGTCCTGCCCGCGGTCGAGACCGTGGCGCAGACCGCCGAGCTCCCGGGCCCGTCGGAGGTCTCCATCGAGAGCGGCACACAAACGATCACGATCCGCTCGGACGGACCCGACCAGCTCGAACTCGGCAAGGCGACGTCATCGCTCACCGCGTCCGCCGGCGTCATGACCATCGAACAGCGCGCCACTCCGATCGGACTGCTGGTGGGCGGCGCGGTCGTGGCGATCGGGCTGGGGCTGCTCCTGCACTGGTTCTGGATCGTGGTCGGCCTGGTGGTGATGGCCTTCGGCCTCAACAGCTACGTCAAGCTGCGGCGTGCCATCAACGTCGACAAGACCCGAGCCGCCGGAGAGGTAGCCAACCTCAACGAACGCTGCGCAACAGCCGCCACCGCACTCGCGAACTACCTCAACACCACCGAAGCCCGAAAAGCCGCCATCACCGACGACCTAGCCACAATCCGCCAACAACTAACCACCTGAGTCAGCGAATCCGTTCTCCAGGAATGTGACAGCCCGGCTCGGGGTGCCGAGCCGGGCTGTTGGTGTTGCGGGTCAGGACTTGCGCTTGGTGACCTCTTCGGTGGCGGTGGGGAGGACCTTGTGGAGGTCGCCGACCACGCCGAAGTCGACCAGTTCGAAGATCGGGGCCTCGGGGTCCTTGTTGACCGCGACGATCGTCTTCGAGGTCTGCATGCCGGCGCGGTGCTGGATCGCGCCGGAGATGCCGGCCGCGACGTACAGCTGCGGCGACACCGTCTTGCCGGTCTGACCGACCTGGTAGGCATGCGGGTACCAGCCCGAGTCCACCGCCGCGCGCGACGCACCGACAGCGGCACCGAGCGAGTCGGCGAACGCCTCGATCGGGCCGAAGTCACCGCCGGTACCGCGGCCACCGGACACGATGATCGCGGCCTCGGTCAGCTCCGGACGACCGGTCGCCTCCCGCGGCTTCGACTCCACGATCCGCGCCGTCTTCGCGACGTCGGAGATCGTGACGTCGAACTCCTCCACCTCAGGCGAGGTCTCGGCGGCCTCGGGAGTGGCGGCGTTCGGCTTGACCGTGATGATCGGCGTGCCGTGCGTGACCTTCGCCTGCACGGTGAAGTTGCCCGCGAACACCGACTGCGTCGTGACCGCGCCACCATCGGCAGCGACAACGTCGACGGCGTCGGTGATCAGACCCGAGTCCAGCTTGACCGCGAGCCGCGCCGCGATCTCCTTGCCCTCGGCGTTCGACGAGATCAGGATCGCCGACGGCTCGATCTTCGCCGCGACCTGCGCCAGCGCCTCGGCCTTCGGCGCCACCAGGAACTGCGAGAGCTCCGGGTTCGACAACGCGATCACCTTCGTCGCGCCGTACTGCCCCAGAGCCGGCAGCGCATCCGAGACACCCTCACCGACGAACACAGCGACCGGCTCGCCGAGACGGCGGGCGATCGTGAGGAGCTCGGCGGTCGTCTTGCGGACCGCGCCCGCGGTGTGGTCAACGAGAACCAGAACGTTCGACATAACTAGACCCGCACCCCTCAGAGGAACTTGTTCGTGGACAGGAACTCGACCAGGCCGGCGGCGCCGCTACCGTCCTCGTCGGTGACGATCGTGCCGGCGGTTCGCGCCGGACGGGCGGTCACCTCGACCACCTCGGTCCACGCCGACGAGCCGCCCACCTGCTCCGGGGTCAGCTCGAGGTCGGCCAGCGACCAGGTCTCGACCGGCTTCTTCTTCGCGGCCATGATCCCCTTGAACGACGGGTACCGCGGCTCGTTCGCCTGGTCCGACACCGACAGCACCAACGGCAGGGTGCCCTCGATGGTCTCGCTCGCGGTGTCACCGTCACGGCGGATCCGTACGGTCTGCCCGTCGACGGTCACCTCTGAGCCCAGCGTCACCGCCGGCAGGCCGAGCCGCTCCGACACCATCGCCGGAACGACGCCCATGCCGCCGTCGGTCGAACCCATGCCGAACACGACCAGGTCCGCTTCCAGCTTGCCCAGCGCCTTGGACAGGATCAGCGAGGTGGCAACCGCGTCCGAACCGTGGATCGCGTCGTCGAGAACGTGGACACCGGCGTCGGCGCCCATCTGCAGACTCTTCTTCACCGCGTCCGCAGCCTGCTCCGGGCCGACCGTGAGAACGGTCACCTCGGCGTCCCCGGCCTCCTTGACGGTGAGGGCGGTCTCGACGGCATACTCGTCCAGCTCGGACAGCAGCCCGTCGACACCCGCACGGTCCACCGTGTTGTCCTCCGAGCGGAAGCGGCGGTCCGCGGTGGCATCCGGCACGAACTTCGCGCAGACGACGATCTTCATAGCGTGTGGGACCCCTTCTGGTTAACGGTCTCTGCCAAGCCTGCCACGGATGTTACTCGCGAGAAACATAACTGCGGTGCGAGTCCGATCACAGTCTCGTGGACGACTAGGCTGAGTCAGTGAGCGAGACGTTACCGCTGACCGGCGAGAGGACTGCGCCCGGGATCTGGCACGAGAACTATTGGTTCGCGCGCCATGACGCCGCCTATCGCTGGATCACGGCCCAACTGCCGATCGGGACCGGCCGGGTCCTCGACGCCGGCTGCGGCGAGGGGTACGGCGCGGAACTGCTCCGACTCGCCGGGGCGAACCAGGTGACCGGTCTCGACTATGAAGATACGACGTTGCGGCACGTCCGCCGCGTTTATCCACAGGTCAAGGTCGCGCGCGGCAATCTCGTGCAGACGCCCTTTGCGGACAACGCTTTCGAGACCGTGACCTCACTGCAGACGATCGAGCATCTCTGGGAGCAGCCGCGGTTCGTCGCCGAGTGCGCGCGCATTCTCGCGCCCGGCGGGACCTTGGTCCTCAGTACGCCGAACCGCCTGACCTTCCCGAGCGGGAACTGGTACCACACGCGCGAACTCACCGCCGCCGAGTTCATCGAACTCCTCGAGCCGCACTTCGAGATCAGGCAGGCGCTCGGACTCCACCACGGCGACCGGCTGACGTCCTGGGAGACGCAGTACGGATCCTGTGTCGACGCGCAGCTCGCCGCCGAGCACGACCAGTGGGACGACAACCTGGCCGGGCTCGTGCACAGTACGACGTACGCCGACTTCGAGATCCGCCCAGGAGACCTGGACGAATCTCTCGATCTGATCCTGGTAGCTACGGGCGGATGATTTTTTCGAGGATCTTGCCGGCGATCAAGTAGACGAGGGCCGCGATCCCCCAGTTGACGAGCAGGGTGTTCTTCGCGGTCTCCAGCCGGAACAGGTCCTTGAACGGGCCGACCAGGTCGTGACCGCGCTCCAGGATCCAGCGCACGATCTCGTTGCTCTGGTTGGTCTGGTCGAGCGCGGTGAACAGCGCACCGAGCGCGAGGACCGCGGCCGCGAGCACCGCGACCAGCCAGATCAGCGACGCGATCAGATTGCGCAACTTCCGGACACCGGAGCCGACCGAGGTCAGCGCCTGCTTGCCCATCCCGGATCCCGAGCCACTCTTCGCGGCCGCCGGTTTGTTGCCTGAGGCACCGGTCGGCTTCGCGGCAGGCTTGCCCGCCGCGGCACCCGCACCAGTAGCCGCGGCAGCCGGCGCCTTGTCGGCGGCACTCGTCCCGACATCCTTCGAAGCATCGTCCGCTCGAGCGGGCGCGGCATCCTCCGAGGCGGCCGCGTCCGCTGCCGGGGCCTCGGCCGCCGCCTTCTCCCGGGCCCGCTGCTCCGCCACGATCTCCGCCGCGGTCTTCGGCCGGGCAGTCTTCGTCGCGGTCGCCGTACCCGAACCGCCCGCGCCGGTCTCGGTGGCAGTACTGGTCTCTACCTTGTCGGCTTCGGCAGCCGTCGCTTTCTCGTCCTTCGTACCCACGTCGTCCATCTCCTCAGCCGGGGTCCGTTCCTCGTCCGTGGCCACTGCGGTCGCTTCGGTCGCTTCGGCCGGCGGTCTCCTACGCCGGCTGACCGGGACCGGGCGTGGCGACAACCGGCGGCGCGCGCCCGCCACCGGCGCCGCTGCCGTGCTGTCGACCACTCTGCCGTCCACTGCCTGTGCTTCCGGGTTCACGCTGCTGTTCACGCCCATGTCTGACTCGCTCGTTTCAAGCACTGGTTCCAACGTAGCGCTGCGGGCTACCACTGGCTCGGCCACGATCGGCACCGGGTCGACCGCGCGGGTCCTCGCCTGCGTGATCGAGTTGTCGGCCGCGGCCTGGTCGAGCAGCGACGGTGCAGCCTGATCGGCCGGACCAATCGCAGCCTGGTCAGCCACGCTACTTCTCCTCTCCGATGCTCATCCGGTCGTGGGCGTCCGACCGGATGTGGGGGCCATAGTGCCCGACTGGTGAGTAACTTGAGAACCCCTCAGGCTCTCTTTTTCACCATCTGCTTCTACCTCATCACCACCCGCATCCCCCGGCGCCACGCGCTGGGACGGCGCGACGGGAGTCTCACCGGACTTGAGCAGGCCGGCGGTGCGGGTGTTCGCCGCGGCCAGTCCGGCCAGGTACTTACGGCGCTCGGCATTGGCGGCGTACCGGGCGGTGCGGTCGCCGATGACCTTGGCCGGAACGCCGCCGGCGATCGCGTACGCCGGGATGTTGCCGCGGGCAACGCTGTTGGCGCCGATCACTACGCCGCGGCCGATGTCGGCGCCCCGGGTGATCGTGACTTTCGTGGCCAGCCAGCAGTCCGGGCCGATCCGGACCGGCGACTTCACCAGGCCCTGGTCCTTGATCGGCAGGTCGAGGTCCTCGGTCTTGTGGTCGAAGTCGCAGATGTAGGTCCAGTCCGCGATCAGCGTCGACGCGCCGATCTCCACGTCCAGGTAGCAGTTCACCGTGACGTCGCGGGCGAACACCACCTTGTCGCCGATCCGCAGCGTCCCCTCGTGCGCGCGCAGCCGGGTCTCGTCACCGAGATGCACCCATTTGCCGAGCACGATCCGCCCGTGACCGGGCCGCGCCACGATCTCCAGGTGCTTGCCGAGGAACACGAAACCCTCGGTGATCACGTGCGGGTGGCGCAGCTTGAACCAGGCGAACCGCCAGTAGCGCTTCAGGTAGTACGGCGTCCACGCCCGATGGCGCACCACCCAGCCCAGATTCGCCGCGGTGAGTAACCGCATCAACACACCCTACTGCTTGTCTGCGATCCCCGTGATCGAGACGTTGTAGTACAGCTCGTCCGGTACGACGGCCGACAGCGCCTTGTCCACCTTGGACAGCTGCAGCCACGACTTGTACGCGAACATCCGCCACCCGAACCCGAGCTTCTGCTCCGGTACGGCGGCCTCGAACGTGCGGATCGGCCACCCGACCCATGCCGCCAGCAGCTCCTCCGTCACGGTGCGAACGTCCGTAGCACCGGCACGCGAGGCCATCCGGGCCAGTGTGTCCGGGTCGAACGTGTGCAGGTCCACGACCGCTTCCAGCGCAGCAGCCCGGGAGGACTCGTCGAGCTCCTCCTGCGGCCGCCGCCAGTGCGCGAGCGCAGGCAGCTTGGTCACGTTGGTGGTCGCCCACCAGGTGAACCGGGACAGTCGCCGGGCCACGAAGTCGCCGTACCGCGTGGGCTCGCCGCAGATCACGAAGCGTCCGCCCGGCTTGAGGACCCGGATCATCTCGCGGAACGCCAGCTCGACGTCCGGGATGTGGTGGATGACCGCGTGCCCGATGACGAGGTCGAACGTGTTGTCGTCGTACGGCAGCTTCTCGGCGTCGGCGACCTTGCCCTCGATCGCGAAGCCGAGGGTCTTCGCGTTCTTCTTCGCGGCTTCGACCATGCCCGGCGAGAGGTCGGTGACGTGCGCCTCGTCGAGAACGCCTGCCAGCTTGAGGTTCAGCGTGAAGAAGCCCGTGCCGGCGCCGATCTCGAGCGTCTTGCCGTACGGCCAGCCACGGGTTCCGGCGACCGCGACGAAGCGGTCCCGGGCGTAGTCGACGCAGCGTTCGTCGTACGAGATCGACCACTTCTCGTCGTACGTCGACGCTTCCCAGTCGTGGTACAGCACCTGGGCGAGCTTGTTGTCGTTCCACGCCGCCTCGATGTCTTCAGCGGAGGCAGCGGGCTTGGAGGTTGCAGACATCAGATTCCCTTGAATTCAGCCTTGCCGGGTCCGTTCTCGACGAACGATTTCATCCCGATCGCGCGGTCCTCGGTGGCGAACAGCGCCGCGAACTGCTGACGCTCGATCTCCAGCCCGGTGGTCAGGTCGACGCCCAGCCCGGAGTCGATCGACTCCTTGGCCGCACGCAGCGCCATCGCCGCGCCGCGGGAGAACTGGGACGCCCAGGCAACGGCCGCGACGTACACGTCGGCGGCCGGGACCACCTTGTCGACCAGGCCGATCTGCAGTGACTCGGCAGCATCCACGAAGCGGCCGGTGTAGATCAGGTCCTTGGCCTTCGACGGGCCGACCAGGCGGGACAGCCGCTGCGTACCGCCGGCGCCCGGGATGATGCCGAGCAGGATCTCCGGCTGGCCGAGCTTGGCGTCCTCGGCGGCGATCCGGTAGTCGGCGCAGAGCGCGAGCTCGCAGCCGCCACCGAGCGCGTACCCGGTGATCGCGGCAACGGTCGGCTTCGGGATCGCGGCGACCGCGGTGAGCGAGGACTGCAGCGGACCGGAGCGCTTGGCCATGTCGGCGTACGACATGTCCGCCATCTCCTTGATGTCCGCGCCGGCCGCGAACACCCGCTCGCCGCCGTAGATGACCACGGCGCGTACGTCGTCGTTGGCCGTGGCCTCGACCGCCGCGGCCCGGATCTCCTCCTGGACCTGGACGTTCAGCGCGTTCATCTTCGGCCGATCCAGCCGGATCGTGCCAACACCTTCACTCACGGTGAGGTTGACGAACTCGCCCATAGCGTCCACTCCTTACGGTTCCCGGGGCTTACCGGTCGGTCACATCCCCGGGAACCGTACCTGACAGGAGGAGGACCTTAAACATCCACCGCCTGGCCGGAGGCCGCCGAGCGGCGGGCTGCGTCGACGATCTTCAGCGTGCGGAGGCCGACCGCGCCGTCCGGCTGCGGTACGACGGCCGGCGCCTGGCCAGGCTGTGCCGGGCCGGAGGTACGGACGGCGTCCAGGAACGTGTCGAGCAACGACGCGTCCAGGTTGCCGCCGATCGCGAGGAAGACCTCGCCCGCGGCGTCCGTGCCGCCGACGTGCGCGACGAACGGCTCGATCTCCACGGACCCGTTGGTGCCGGTCACCTGCAGCGACACGCCACCCCAGGTCGCACCGTTGTCCGGAACGCTCCACGAGCAGTCGATGGTTGCCAGCAGCCCGTTGTCGTAGTTGATCGTCACCAAACCGCCCGTCTCCACCTCCACACCCTTGTCCTGGTGCAGGATCCGGTTCGCAGCGGCGTACACGCGGGTCGCGGTCGCACCGCCGGTCAGGCCGTCGATCAGGTCCGCGCAGTGCACGGTGTGGTCGACCAGCGCTCCCCCACCGGCGAGTTTCGCGTCGGTGAACCACTGGCGGGCGGCGTACGGGATCTTCCCGTTGTTGGTGCCGAGAATCGCGAACACGTCACCGAGCCGGCCGGCCTCGACGTTCGCCCGCAGTTGCGCGTACGCCGGCGCGAACCGGACCGGGTAGGCGATCATCAGGATCGTCCCGGCCGCCTCGCACGCCGCGAGCATGGCCTCGCCGTCCGCGACCTCGGTCGCCAGCGGCTTCTCGCACAGGACATGCGCACCGACAGCGGCAGCGCGCTCGACCAGTTCGCGGTGGCCCGAGTTCTCGGACGTCACCACGACCGCGTCGGGTCCCCACGCGAACAGTTCGTCGTACGAGTCGACGTACGGGATGCCGAACTGCGCGGCGAACTCGGCACCGCGCGGGCCGGGATCCGGCGCCCCGGCGCCATCGGGGTCGGCGGACAGTACGTCGATGTCGGGCAGCGACGCGAGCAGGTGCGCGTACGAACCCGCGTGGACGTGTGCGAACGAAGCGATCGCAACCTTCAGGCTCATGCCACTGCTCCCGTCGAGACGAAGGTCTTCATGTCGATCGGCTGACCGGACTCCATCGACGCACGCGCCGCCTCGGCCAGGTAGACCGCGGTCGCACCGTCCGACGCGAGAACGCGCGGCTCCGGTCCACCGCGCAGGCCGATCGCGAACTCCCGCAGCTGGGTCAGGTACGGGCTCTCGCCCAGCGCTGACTCGGGAATCAGCAGGTCGCCGACGGCAGCGCCGTTCTGGAGCTCTTCCTTGTAGCCCGTGTCGCCGTCGGACTTGAACTTCAGTACCCCGCTCGCACCCGCGACCGAGAAGCCGGTCTGGAACGTCGTACCGGTCGCTCCCCAGGTCGCGCGGCAGTGGCTGATCGCACCGGACTCGTGCGTCAGCGTCACGTGCGCAGCCACGTTGACGGGGCTGACGCCGTCCACGGTCGGCGGGTTCTGTACGGCGTACACCGTGGTGACCTCGCCGCACAGCCAGCGCGCCTGGTCGAGGTCGTGCACCATCAGGTCCATGATCACGCCACCGGACCGGGCCACGTCGCGGTACCAGCCCGCACCGGCCGGCGAGGACGCCTGACGGTAGAACCGCGCCACCGCGACCTCACCGATCCGCCCGGCCTGGATCGCGTCGTACGCCGCCTTGTACGCCGGGAACCACCGCACCACGTGCGCCGGGTACAGCCGGACGCCGGCCGCCGCTGCCGCGTCGATCACCTCGTGCGAGTCGGCCGCCGTGAGCGTCAGCGGCTTCTCGCAGATGACGTTCTTGCCCGCCTTGATCGCGGCCAGCGTGATCTCCTTGTGCGTCGCCGACGGCGTGACGATGTCGACGAACTCGACC
The DNA here is from genome assembly GCF_004216905.1 of Kribbella sp. VKM Ac-2569. Lineage (GTDB taxonomy): Bacteria > Actinomycetota > Actinomycetes > Propionibacteriales > Kribbellaceae > Kribbella. The sequence continues at coordinate 357,624 of NZ_SGXJ01000005.1, read as the reverse complement.
GCGGCCAGGATCTCGTCCAGCGACGCCACGACCTCCAGCCCGTACTTCTGCGCCAGTTCCTTCGCGCCGTCGAGTGAATAGACCAGGACCCGGGCGCCGACGGCCTTCCAGGACTCGGCGTGGATGCGCGAGATGTTGCCCGCGCCGATCAGACCGACGGTCAGACCGGCCAACTCTTCCGACATGTGTTCCCCTGGGGGTGGGTAAATTAGTAACGGTCCTTGCGTATCACTGCGCACAGGCGTTCGCAACTACCGTCTCACGAACACAACCACCTCATTGTCGTGAACTCACGCCGTACTGTGCAGAATGACCCGGTGAAAGAAGCGACGGCCGCCCCGAGCGCTCCAGCCCAGTCTCCCGCGACCGGTCCGCATCCAGGGGCAGTGGTCCAGACCGGTGGGACCACTTTCACGCTCTGGGCTCCGGCCGCAGAGCGGGTCGAACTCGCACTGATCGCCGACGACGGCAGCCAGCGGAACCTGGACCTCACGCACACCGGTGAGTTCTGGACGGGGTTCGTCGCGGGCGTCGGTGCCGGCCAGCGGTACGGGTACCGCGTGCACGGTCCGTTCGACCCGTCGCACGGTCTGCGCTTCAACCCGTCGAAGCTGCTGCTCGACCCGTACGCGCGGGCCGTCGACGGCTCACTGGACTTCGACAGCCCGCTCGTCTACGACTCCTCCGACGGCGACTCGGCCGGGCATGTCCCGGTCGGCGTGGTGGTTGCCGACTCCACGCCGCCGCCACCGATCAGCGAGCCGGTGCACTGGGGCGAGACGGTCATCTACGAGCTGCACACGAAGGGATTCACGAAGCAGCATCCCGACGTACCCGAGCACCAGCGCGGCACGTACGCCGGTCTCGCGCATCCGTCGGTGATCAAGTATCTGACGGAGCTCGGCGTGACGTCGGTCGAACTGTTGCCGATCCACCACTTCCTCACCGAGCCGGCGATCGCGGCGCGCGGCCTGCCGAACTACTGGGGCTACAACACGCTCGGTTTCTTCGCACCGCACGCGCCGTACTCGTCGTCCGGTTCGCGCGGTGAGCAGGTGGCCGAGTTCAAGGCGATGGTCGCCGCGTTCCATGCCGCGGGCATCGAAGTGATCCTCGACGTCGTCTACAACCACACCGCCGAGGGCGGCTTCGACGGACCGACGCTGAGCTTCCGCGGGATCGACAACCGCGCGTACTACCGCCTGACCGACGGGGCCGCGATGTACGACGTGACCGGCACCGGCAACTCGGTCGACACCTCGCACCCGCACGTCCGGCAACTGCTGATGGACTCCCTGCGGTACTGGGTCGAGGAGATGGGCGTCGACGGGTTCCGGTTCGACCTCGCCGTCACGCTGGTGCGCAACGAGCGGCACGAGGTCGACATCCCCGACCACCCGTTCCTGGCCGAGGTCGCGGCCGACCCGGTGCTCGGCCGGGTGAAGCTGATCGCCGAGCCGTGGGACGTCGGCCCGTTCGGCTACCAGGTGGGCAACTTCGGGCCACCGTGGTCGGAGTGGAACGGCAAGTTCCGCGACAGCGTCCGCGATGTGTGGCGCAACACCTCTGACGGTGTGAAGGACCTCGCCTATCGGCTCTCCGGGTCCAGCGACCTGTACGGCGACGACGGCCGCTACCCGTACGCGTCGATCAACTTCCTCACCGCGCACGACGGGTTCACGCTGCGGGACCTGGTCAGCTACAACCACAAGCACAACGAGGCGAACCACGAGGACAACCGGGACGGGACCGACGACAACCGGTCCTGGAACTGCGGCGTCGAGGGCGAGACCGACGACGCCGGCGTGATCGCCTTGCGCAAGCAGCAGATGGCGAACCTGATGTCGACGCTGATCCTGTCCACCGGCGTGCCGATGATCACCGCCGGCGATGAATGCGGGCGGACGCAGGACGGCAACAACAACGCGTACTGCCAGGACAGCGAGATCTCCTGGTTCGACTGGTCACTGCCGAGCACCTGGTCCGATCACCTCGAGCTGACCAAGAAGCTGCTGGCCCTCCGCGCCGCACACCCCGCGCTGCGGCAGTGGCACTACTTCTCCGGGCAGCCTGTGGTGTCCGGTGGCCGCAAGGATCTGTCGTGGATCGCTCCGCACGGTGGGGAGATGACCGACGCGGACTGGTTCGACGGGAACCTGCGGACGATCGGCATGTTCCTGCGCGGCGACGCGTTGCGGGCCACCGACGCGGAGGGCAACGCCCTGACCGACAGCTCGTTCCTGCTCGCTTTGAATGCGACCGCGGAAACCAGACGGGTCGTCGTGCCGGATGCGTCGTGGGCGCCGGCGTACGAGGTGGTGCTGGACACCAGCAACAGCATGGTGACCGAGGTGGAGGCCGGTGCGACGGTGCCGCTCGGTCCACGCTGTTTGGTGCTGCTGCGCGCTCTCTGAGGTCGTTAACCTTCCACCTGTACATTCGGCGGTCACCTTCTGTTCATGTCTGGGGGGACCGATGTTTTTGCTGCGCCGAGGGGACCGTGAACGGACCACGCCGATCGGGGCGATGCATCGCGCGATCATGCGCTGGGGCGAGGCCGAGCGAACCAGCTCGCGGCTGGCGATCCAGCGCTGGGTGGACGGCGTGGCGTACGTCGACGTACAGGCGCGGACGTATGCGGAGTACTGGACGCAGCAGAACTCTTTGACACTGTCGGCCGAGGGACCGCTCTGGGTGGTGCTCGGCGACTCAACCGCGCAAGGGCTGGGCGCTTCGTCGCCGCTGCACGGGTACGTCGGCCAGGTGCTGAATGCCCTGCGCCGTAAGGGAACGCCGTGGCGAGTGCTGAACCTGTCGCAGTCCGGTGCGCAGACGCGGCACGTACTTGAGGATCAGCTCCCGTTGCTGGACGGCCTGACACCCGCACTGGTCACCTGTGGCATCGGTACCAACGACGTCCTCGCGACGCCACCAAAGCGTTTCCGCGACCACCTCCGCCAGGTGATCGATCAGCTCCCCTCCTCATCCGTCGTGATGGACCTGACCGTCCCAGACCGCTTCTGGCGGATCGGTGGAGCCGTCAGCCCCTATGTCTCCGGAATCAACCAGCTGATCAGCAACACAGCCACCTCCCGCGGCCTCCCGGTTGCCGAGGTGTCCCGCTACGCCCGCCCACCCTGGCGCGGCATGCTCGCCCCAGACGCCTTCCACCCCAACAACCTCGGCTACCGCCGGCACGCCGACGCCCTACTCGCCGCGATCCCTGAGGAGCTTTTGTAGGCGGTCCAGCGTCTTGCTGCTCTCCTGTCGCACTCTGATCGGGATGATCGCGGCGCGGCCCGGAACGCGAATGCCGCCGGTCAGGGCCACTCGCGTGCCACCACCTGGCTCGGCGGCGACTGCCATGCCGATGATCAGGAAGCGGCTCTGCAACCAGCACCACCCTGGGCGGAGCTGACCTACCAGCCGCGCGCGTTGTCCTCTGGCGCCTTTCGCCCGTACGACGACGCGGTCGCCGTCGCGCTCCTCAAGAGTCGCCGAGACGAGGTCCGCCTGGATGGTGGCGAACACGTCGAGGTCCGCGAGCATCGCCTGCACCCGATCGGGTTCTTGTGGCAGCACGCGTTCGGTGACGGCTGCGCCCGGCACGCCCGCCGCGAGCGCCCGGAACCGCTCGACGTCCGTCAGTTCAGCCTGTGGCCAGTTCATGAGCTCCATGCCTTCCGAAAGCTTGCCCGCGCCCGGTGCAGCCGCGACTTCGCCGTACCCGATGGGACATCGAGTACGGCGGCCGCTGCCTGTTCGTCCATTCCTTCGAGATCCCGCAGTACCAGGACGGCCCGATGCTCGGGCGACAGCCTCCTGAGGACGTCCTGTACGTCGATCGCGAGCTGCGGATCGTCCGCGGCCGGCAGGTCCGTGAGCTCGGCGGGCCGTTGCCGCTGCCCGCGGCGCGCGACCCGAACCGCCTCGCGGACGGCGATCGCCCGCGCCCAGCCGAACAGCGCCGCCGGCTCCTGCAGGCCGTGCAGCCCGCGGAAGATCGCGATGAGTGCTTCCTGCGCCGCATCGGGTCCGTCGTTCAGCGCGATCGGCCCGCAGATCTTCCCGACGTACGGCGTCAACGCGTCGAGCACCCCGTTCATCGCGACCGTGTCGCCACGTTGCGCCGCGCGAACCAGATGTTCCTCGATCATCTGGAGAATTCTGGCACCAGCGGCCGGCGTGCTCGGAGGAGCTTCAGATCAGCTACGCACAGCGCGACACAGAGCGGGGTGTAGAGGAACAGGTTGAGCCAGTAGAACGCCGTACTCGTGTCAACCGCGCCCGTGATCCAGACCAGCCCAACAGCCGCCCGAGCGGCCAGCCCGGCCACCAGCCCGACAACCACGAGCCTGCTGAGCCTCCACCTCGCGGTGGTGAGGATGGCGCCTGCTAGCAGGAGGTGCAGTGCGGCCAGTGGCAGCACGACTCCGGGACTGAAGCTGACCTCCGCATTGAGGACAGTCAGCGAGAGGCTGCGCTCATCACTTGCGGGCCAAGTGGCGCCTGTCGCCCAGTAGGCATGCACTGCCGCAAGCAGGATGTGTGCGCTCGCGGAGAGCTTTCGAGAATCCATCTCGACTCCTTCTCAGATGTGCGTGACATCTCCCAAGAGGAGTCGTTCGTCCGAGACGTTCCCTGCGTGATGCAGGTCTCAGGCTTCGGGTGCCTTCGGGGTCTCGGGGATCACCGGGGCGTCGGCGAGCAGCAGGTAGAGCGAGCGACGGGCCTCGGCGAGGATCTTGGCGGCTGCGGTGCGCTGCTCCTCCGAGCCGCTGCGGCCAACTTGCCGAGTCGCTGAGTGCAGCTCCTCGAGTAGCGCGCGCAGGTCGGTCGCGGGCTCGGTGCTCGCGAAACCGGCGAACGGATCGATCGACGTCTCGCGACGCTTCTCGACGTACTCGCGGCCGGCGTCGGTCAGGGTGACGAGCTTGCGGCCGGCCTCGGCGGTCACGGTGACCAGGCCCTCGTCTTCCAGTTGGTTGATGGTCGGGTAGATCGCGCCGGGGCTGGGGGTCCAGCGCCCGTCGCTGCGGTCGGCGATGGCCTGCATCAGCTGGTAGCCGTGCATCGGCTCCTCGGCAAGCAGCATCAGGACGGCCGCTCGGACATCGCCGCGCGGGGCTCGACCGCGGCCTGTGCCACGTCCTGCACCACGACTGGGGCCTCGGCCACCGCGTCCGCGGTGCGTCGGCATGCCTTCGCCCATCCGCGGTCCGCCGCGCCGGGGGTGGTGGCCGCGTCGGCGGCCTCGGATTTCGTTGGGGGTGTTCATAGATTCCTCCTCGATATTCTTCATGACACTAACGATATATCGTTACTGTCTCCAAGACAAGTCGAGACGTCCGCTGCGTGATGCAGGTCTCAGGCGTCGGCGAGCAGCAGGTGCAGCAAGCGGCGGGCGTCGGCCAGGATCTTGGCGGCCGCGGTGCGTTGCTCCTCCGAGCCGCTGCGGTCGACCTGCCGAGCGGCTGAATGCAGCTCCTCGGCAAGCAACATCAGGGCGTCCGCCTCGGTCGGGAACAGCGCGGGATCCTGCCGCAGGATCGCCTCCTGGAGCTCATCGATCTCCGCCACCGGATCCACACCGAGCTCGCGATTCAGCACCGCTCGCAACCGAAGTACGGTGTCCAGCGCCTCGGCCTGCCGGCCGGATCGGTACTGCGCTGTGGCGAGCAGAATCGACCGCCGCTCACGCAGCGGGGCCTCGTCGACCAAGACCTGCGCCCTACCGAGGACGCTGCTGTGCCGGCCCGACCGCAACGCGGCCTCGACAGCCGTCTCCTGCGCGAGTTGCCGCAGTTCTTCGAGTCGCGCAGCCTCGATCCGGGCCGCATCCCAGCGCTCGGCCTCGATCAGCGGCCGGCCCCGCCACAGACGCAACGCACCGGACAGCACCACTGCTGCGCGCTCGGCATCGGTCGCCATCAGTACGCCGGCCCGCTCGACGGCTCGCTCGAACCGCTGGGCGTCGATCTCGTCCCACGGGACCGTCAGCCGGTAGCCGCGCGGCGACGTCTCGATCGAGCGATTGCCCAGCGCCTTGCGCAACCGCACCACACAGCCCTGCACGATCTTGGTCCACGAGGCCGGGAGTTCGTCACCCCACAGGACGTCCGCGAGTACGTCGGCACTGACAACGTCCCCCGGATGCACCACGAGCGCAGACAGGACGACGCGATCACGCCGGCCTAAATGTTGCCCCCCATCGACCATGAGTGGGCCCAGAACAGCGATACCCACCTCTCGACTGTCGATCGGGCGGCGCGTCGCGTCAAGACCGGCACTCGATACCGCACCGATACCTGGCCGGAGCAGACTCGTGACGCCAAGGGGGAAGATCATGTCGGCACGAGCAGAACGGACGCAGGCGCCACCAAGCAAGCGATCGATCACGACCTGGCTGGGGAGATTGGCAGCCGTCGCAGTCTGCAGCGCGCCGCTGATCGCAACGGTCCCGGCCACGGCGGCGAACCATCCGCGGCCGGAGGGCGCGTCGGCGAACTTCAGCGCTCAGACGCCCGACCGCGACGGCGGTCTGGACGCAACCTCGGTCGCGGTCGGAGCAGCGAGCGGGATCGCCCTGACCTGGCTCGGCCTGGGCGGGCGACGGCGCCGGGATCACACGCCGATGCCCTGAGGCCGCCGCGGAATTCCGGTGACGGATATTACGGTTTCGGATAATCTGGATTCGTGGAAAGTGACGAATTGCTGTTGGTGCTGTTGCAGCGGGCGACGCATGTGACGTTGCAGGTGCTGGGGACGGAGCTGGCCGACCTGGGGTTGACGGCTTCCGAGCGGAACGTGCTGGCGAACCTCGCGGACGGCCGGCCGCGGACGGTGTCCGAGATCGGGGTCGCGGCGGGTGTGCGGCCCACGACGCTGACCGGCGTACTCGATCGGCTTGCCGACAAGGGGTTGCTGACTCGCACGGCACGCAGCGGGGACCGGCGTGCCGTGGAGATCTCGCTGACCGCGGCCGGTGCCCGGAGTGCGGACCGGGTCGCGAAGGCGTTCAAAGCGGTGGAGGTGCGCGCATTGGACGGCGTACCGGCGTCGGCGGTCAAGCAGGCCCGGCGGGTGCTGAAGGCGCTGGCGGAATCATGAATGTCTTCGACGAGCTGATGGGTCAGTTGATGGCGACCGCCGAGCGGTTCGGGCATCGGGAGCACGTCCACTTGACGTGGCTCGCCGTACGGCGGTGTGGGACGGCCGGAGCAGTGGAGCTGATCAGTGACGGGATCCAGAAGACGGCTCGGTACGCCGGGGTGCCACAGAAGTACAACGCCACGGTCAGCAGGGCGTGGGTCGAGCTGACGGCGTACCACATGACCGAGGCGCCGGACGAAGACTTCGAAGAGCTGGTACGCCGGAACCCGGGGCTCCTGGACAAGCGGCTATTGACCCGCTTCTACAGCTCACGCGCCTTGGCATCTCCGGCCGCGCGGACCGGGTGGGTGGAGCCGGACATCAAGGCGTTCCCCTTTACTCTGCCCCAAGGGCAGGGAGTGTGATGGTCGGGTGTTGACGATCAGTGAGTTCGGGCGGAGGGCCGGGCTTTCGCACAAGGCGCTGCGGTTGTACGACGTGTCGGGGCTGCTGGCGCCGGCGCAGGTGGACCCGGCGAACGGGTACCGCTTGTACGACGAGGACCAACTCGAGCGGGCGCGACGGATCAGTGTGCTGCGGCAGTTGGACATGCCGCTGACCACGATCGCTGAGGTCCTCACCGGAACAGATGAGGACGCGTTGATCCGGCTCAACCGGTGGTGGGCCGCCGAGGAGGCGACCACGGCGTCCCGGCGCGCGACGTTGCAGTATCTGCGGGACCGGCTGTCGCGCTCGGGTACGACGGGACTCGCGCCGCGACCGGTGCACACCCGGGACGTGCCGGCGACGAAGATCGCGTCGATCCGCGCGGACACCAACCAGCAGCAGCTGATCGGGGTGATCGTGACGTGCACCGACGAGCTCACGTCGTACCTGCGGGCTGCCGGTGCGACGGCGAACGTCGGGTCGTGGGTGATCTACCACGGCGCGGTGACGCCCGAGGGTGAGGCGACGGTCGAGGTGTGCGTGCCGTTCGAGGGCCTGGTGGACCCGGCCGGCCGGATCGGGATCCGGGTCGAGCCGGCCCACCGGGAGGCGTACTGCACGATCACGATGGACGAGTGCGCGTACCCGCGGATCATGCTCGCGTACGACCTCGTCTTCGACTCGGTGCGGGCATCCGGAAGCCCCGAAGCGGGTCCGCCGCGGGAGGTCTACCGCCCGGACTGCCAGCTCCTCCCCCGCGACGAACCTGCCGTCGACATCGCCCTGCCCATTCTCGAGAGGAACCTGTGATGGACTACGCGATTCAGACCCGCTTCAGCGATCCCGGCGTACATGCCGGACTGTTCGACGCACTGCCGGACGAGGTCACCGAGATCGCCGCGGTGGTCCGCAACCTGCTGATCCACTACCGCGGCGGCGGCATCGAGTTCACCGGCGAACGACTGGCCGAGATCGACAACCGCTGGGTGTCGGCGATCCTCGCCACGGACCAGAAACGCAACGGTACGGCGCTCGCGGTGCCGCGGGAGCCGGTGGACCGGGTAGTCGGCTGCTGCCGCGACTACACGCTCTTGTTCGTCTCGATCCTGCGCCACAAGGGGATCCCGGCACGCAGCCGGGTCGGGTTCGGGAACTACTTCACCGAGGGCTTCAACAACGACCACGTGGTGGCCGAGTACTGGAACGGCGACCGGTGGGTGATGATCGACGCCGAGATGGATCCGGCTGATCCACGCTTCACGTTCGACGTGGCGGACATGCCGGCCGGGCCGTTCCGGTCCGCGGCCGAGGTGTGGCAGGGATACCGGGCCGGTGAACTCAACGGTGATCTCTTCGGCGCGGACCCTAATCCGGACGCTCCGCTGAAGCTGCACGGTGGCTGGTTCATCCGCACTTATGTGCACTATCAGCTCGCGCATCTGAACGGCGACGAGCTCCTGCTCTGGGACAACTGGGGGTCCATGTCGGACACGCTGGACGGCGCCGACGTCGAACTCACCGACCGGATCGCGGACCTGATGCTTGCCTCCGACAACGGAGATGACGCGGCAACCAAGGAGGTCAACGAGCTGTACCGCACCGACCCCAGCCTGACCTACGCCGGCCGCGCCTTCGTCACCTCTCCCGCCGGCGGCCCCTTCGCCTGGAAGGACCTCGGCTAGCCCGCGAAGCCGTTGCGGAGTTTGTCGAAGAGGTGGTCGACCCGGGCGCGGTGATCCTCGGCGACATCGTCGGGTATGTCGCCGGCCATCAGGCGCCGGGCGGTTCCGGTGAGGACTGTGGTGTAGCCGGCGATCAAGAACGCGGCGAGGAGCGCGGCATCGCCCTCGAGCGCGGCGTCGCCGGACAGTTCCTCGGCTAGCGTCTGCTGGATCTCGTCCGCGATCTCCCGGGATCGCGCGATCAGCGCCGGCGACGCGGCGACCGTCACGAAGAACGGGATCGAGCCGTCCTTGAGTCCGGACAGGGCGTGGCGGTCGTCGGCCAGGCCCAGGACGGCCTCCCGGAGCGACGTCAGTACGTCGACCGCACCCGAGCGGTCGCGGACCGCCGTACGCAGCAGGTCCGTCGCATCGTCGGCGCGATCGAGGAGCAGGTCCTCCTTGCGGGGAAAGTGCTTGAAGACCGTCACGCTCGAGACCCCGGCCTCCCGCGCGACCTCGGCGACCGTCACGGCGTCGAAACCGCGCTCCAGGAACAACTGGGTGGCGACGTCCGAGATCCGCGCACGTGTCTGCGGTCCGCCACGGGCTGCGGTTCTGGGCATGGGACCTCACTCTCTTGTGTCACTAAGTTTAGTCACTTAACCTAGTGGCATGTCCTCCGATCAGACAACTGTCATAGCAGGCTCTCCCCGCTCGTTGCGGGAGGCGTGGGTCGCGCTGGCCGGGCTGTCGGCGGTGTTCCTGTTCGAGATGCTCGACAACTCGATCCTGAACGTCGCGCTGCCCACCATCGGGCGCGAGCTGCACGCGTCGACGACCGCGCTGCAGTGGGTGACCGGCGCGTACGCCGTCGTGTTCGGCGGACTGATGCTCGCCTTCGGGGCGATCGCCGACCGGTTCGGCCGCCGGCGGATCATGCTCGTCGGGCTAGCACTGCTAGCTGTTGCGAGCCTCGCGACTGCGTTCGTCTCCACGGTCGAGCAGCTGATCGCCGTCCGTGTCGCGATGGGTGTCGCGGCCGCGATGACTACACCGGGATCGCTCGCGCTGAGCTTCCGGCTGTTCGAGGACGACGGGGTCCGGGTGCGCGCGACGACGCTGATCTCGACCGTGGGGCTGGTCGGGCTCGCGGTCGGTCCGACGGCGGGTGGGTTCGTGCTGGCGATCGCGCCGTGGCAGGTGCTGCTGCTCGTCAACGTACCGATAGCAGTGCTGGCGATCATCGGCGTACGGCGTGGCATCTCCCCCGACGTACCGGCCGAGCTGCACCGCGATCCGATCGACATCGCGGGTGCCGTGCTCGGTACGGCGACGATCGTGCTGGCGCTCGTGGCGCCGACGCTGTTCGTCAACGAGGGCGCCGGGTCGTGGAGTCCGTGGGCGGCCACGGTCGCGGCGGTTGTCGGGGCTGCCTTGTTCTACGTCCGCGAACGTTCAGCGACGTACCCGCTCCTCGATCCCAAGCTGGTTGCCCACCCGCTGGTGTCGAGCGGACTCGCATTCAAGGCGGCGGCCGGTCTGGCGACGGCGGGGCTCGGGTACCTCGTGACGCTGCAGCTCCAGCTCGACTGGGGTTGGTCGCCCGCCCTCGCCGCGATCGGGATGCTGCCGCAGGTGGTGGTCCTGGTCGCCGGTGGTGCCTTGATCAGGCCGTTCGTCGAGCGGGTCGGTCTCGAGAACGCGGCGTGGATGAGCGCGGCGGCGGTCGTGTTCGGGCTCGCGGTCTTCGGGGGGCTGAGCCGGTACGGCTACGTGTGGGTCGCGATCGCGCTCGTCCTGGTCGCGGCCGGCATGCGCGTCGTCGGAGTCGTTGCCGGAGTCAACGTACTGCGGGGACTCCCGAAGAACCGCACCACGATCGGCGCAGCCCTCACCGACACCGCGACGGAAGTCACCTCCGGCGCCGGCATCGCCATCACCGGCACGATCCTCGCCACGATGTTCACCGGCGCTATCACCACTCCGAACTGGACCGCCCACCAAACCAGCCAGTTCCACCACGCGACCACCACCGCGGGCCTCACCCTCACCGCTCTCGCCGCCGCACTGGTTGCCTGGGGCATCGCCAGGAGTCGGGACTGAGCACAAACACAAAACACCCCCGCCTGGTGAGGCAGGCGGAGGTGTGTCTTTTGTGGTGGAGGCTCAGAACTCCGAGCCGGCGGGGAGGTCGGGGGTGGACGGGTCGTCCGGGTCGGACGGGCCGGCGGCGAGGCCGAGTTCGGCGACGCTCGCGAGGCCGGTGTGGTTCGGGACGACGCGGACCGTGTAACCGAACGGCCCGGTGCGGTCCAGCTTCAGCTCGCCCTCGTACCGATGCCGGTTGCCCTCGTACGTCTCGGCCAGCGAGAGCGTGGCGCGGACGGGGTCCGCGATCTCGTCATTGGTGTCGACGCGACCGTGCAGCACCTCGACGCAGATGTCGGTCGGGGCGAGGTCGCCGAGCGCCGCGAAGGCGCGGATCCCGACGGTCGTGCCCAGCTGCGGTACGTCGCCGAGGCCCTCGAGCTCCACGTGGTCGACCCGGATCTGCGGCCACGCCGCCCGGACCTTCTGCTTCCACGCGGCCAGTTCACGAGCACCGTCGTACGTCGAATTGAGGGCCCGCGACGACTGCGCCGCCGGCACGTACAGCTGCTCGACGTAGTCCTTGACCATCCGGGTGGCGAGCACCTTCGGGCCGAGTTCCTTGATCGTGTGCCGCAGCATCTCGATCCAGCGGGTCGGCACGTCACCGTCGTAGAAGCGCGGTGCGACCTGCTTCTCGATCAGGTCGTACAGCGCGTGCGCCTCGAGGTCGTCGCGGCGGTCGGTGTCCTCGATCCCTTCGGCGGACGGGATCGCCCAGCCGAACTCGTCGTCGTACCACTCGTCCCACCACCCGTCGCGGATGGAGAGGTTGAGTCCACCGTTGAGCGCGGCCTTCATCCCGGACGTGCCGCACGCCTCGTACGGACGCAGCGGGTTGTTCAGCCAGACGTCGGTGCCCGGGTACATCGGCTGCGCGAGCGCGATGTCGTAGTCCGGCACGAACACGATCCGGTGCCGCACCTCCGGGTCGTCGGCGAAGCGGACCATCTCCTGGATCAGCTTCTTGCCACCCTCGTCGTGCGGGTGCGCCTTGCCGGCGATCACGATCTGCACCGGACGCTCCGGGTGCAGCAGCAGCGCCTTCAGCCGCTCCGGGTCGCGCAGCATCAGCGTCAGCCGCTTGTACGACGGAACCCGCCGGGCGAAGCCCATCGTCAGGACGTCCGGGTCGAGGATCGAGTCGACCCAGCCGAGCTCGGCCTCGCTCGCGCCGCGGTTGATCCAGGACTGCCGCACCCGCGAACGGGTGTCGTCGATGAAGCGCTGCCGGAGCAGCCGCTTGGTCTCCCAGATCTGCGCGTCGGTGGTCTTGTCCAGACCCTCGAACACCGAGTCGCCGTCGGCGGTGTAGTTCGCGTACGTCAGGTCGTGCACCTCACGCGCCACCCACGTCGGCGCGTGCACGCCGTTGGTGATCGAGGTGATCGGCACGTCGATCGAGTCGAAGCTCGGCCACAGCCCCGCGAACATCCCGCGGCTGACCACGCCGTGCAGCTTCGACACGCCGTTCGCGCGCTGCGCCAGCCGCAGCCCCATGATCGCCATGTTGAACAGTGCTGGGTCGCCGCCCTCGAAGTCCTCGGCGCCGAGCTCGAGGATCCGGTCGACCGGGACCTCCGGGCCGAACACGTCGGGCGAGAAGTGCTGCTGGATCAGCTCGACCGGGAACCGGTCGATACCGGCCGGGACCGGGGTGTGCGTGGTGAACACGGTGCCCCCGCGGTTGACCTCGAGCGCGGTGTCGAAGTCGAGATCCTTCTCGGCGGCGAGCTCGCGGATCCGCTCGATACCGAGGAAGCCGGCGTGGCCCTCGTTGGTGTGGAACACCTCGGGCGCCGCGTGGCCGGTGATCCGGCAGTACGTGCGGACCGCGCGGACACCACCGACGCCGAGCAGCAGCTCCTGGAGCAGCCGGTGCTCGGTCGTACCGCCGTACAGCCGGTCGGTCACCTCGCGCTCCGACGGCTCGTTCTCCTCGATGTCGGAGTCGAGCATCAGCAGCGGCACCCGGCCGACCTGGGCGACCCAGATCTGCGCGTGCAGCTCGCGGTTGCCGGGCAGCGTCAGGGTCACGGTCGCCGGTGCGTCACCATCCCGGAGCAGGCTGATCGGCAGCCCGTCCGGATCCACCAGGGGGTAACGCTCCTGCTGCCAGCCCTCACGGTTCAGCGACTGAGCGAAGTACCCGTGCCGGTACAGCAGGCCGACGCCGATCAGCGGTACGGCGAGGTCGCTGGCCGCCTTCAGGTGGTCACCGGCAAGGATGCCCAGACCGCCCGAGTACTGCGGGAGCACGTGGGTGATGCCGAACTCCGGGGAGAAGTACGCGACCGCGTCGAGCGGCGAACCGCCCGCGGTCTGGAACCACCGGTCTTCGGTCACATAGCTGTCCAGGTCGGCTACAGCAAGTTCCAGCCGGCGCAGGAATGCATGGTCGTTGGCCAGCTCGTCGAGCCGGGCCGCCGGGACCTCACCGAGAAGCTTGACCGGGTCACCGCCGGTGCTCCGCCACAACTGCGGGTCGACGGCCTCGAAGACGTCCTGCGTCTCCGGGTGCCAGGCCCAGCGGAGGTTGTTCACCAGGGTGCCCAGCCCGGTCAGCTGCTCAGGCAGGACAGGGCGGACGGAAAATCGTCGTATCGCTCGCACCGGGACACCGTACCGGCCCTCGGGCCGTAGAACACCTTCGGGATGCATCGATCTTGCAACGCGAGCAAGAATTTGCAGCTCTGCATGTCACGGACAGGCTCTGGGAACCGATAACGTCAGCAGTGCAGTTCCCGACGTACTTACCCAACCGCCGGATCCACAATCCGACGGTTCCTCTATCGGAGAGTGCAGGTTCGTCTACGCCATGACTGGGCGCATCCCGATCACCGACGTCACCCCGACCGTCGACGCCGGAGCTTATCCGGCGAAGTCCGCGGTGGGCGAGACGTTCACCATCGCGGCCACGGTCTTCCGGGAAGGCCATGACGCGGTGAACGCGAACGTCGTACTGACCTCGCCGTCGGGACAGACCAGACGGATGCTGATGGCCCCTGTCGGTCAGGGCAGCGACCGCTGGACCGTCGACGTGACGCTGCAGGAGCAGGGCGCGTGGACGTTCGCGGTCGAGGGCTGGAGCGACCCGTACGGGACCTGGCGGCACAACGCCGAGATCAAGATCCCGGCCGGCCTGGACGTCGACCTGATGTTCGCCGAGGGCGCCGCGTTCTTCGACCGCGCGGCCGCCGGCGTACCACCCGCCGTACGGGCGGACCGCGGCACGCTGAGCGATGCCGCGCACGCACTGGCGAACGGCGCGCTGCCGCCGGAGGCGCGGTTGGCCGCGGGCATCTCCCCGCAGGTACGGGCGGCCCTCGGTCGCTACCCGGTGCGCGAGCTGATCACCTCCTCGGAGACGTACCCGGTGTGGGTCGACCGGACCCGCGCGCTGTACGGCAGCTGGTACGAGTTCTTCCCGCGCTCCGAAGGTGCGGAGTACGACGAAGAAGCCGGTCAGTGGAAGTCCGGGACGTTCCGAACCGCGGCGCTGCGGCTCGAAGCGGTCGCGAAGATGGGCTTCGACATCCTCTACGTGCCGCCGATCCACCCGATCGGCCACTCGTTCCGCAAAGGCCCGAACAACACCCTCGACCCGAAGCCGGGCGACCCGGGCTCGACCTGGGCGATCGGCTCCGAGGACGGCGGCCACGACGCGATCCACCCGGAGCTCGGCACGTTCGAGGATTTCGAGTACTTCGTCGGCCGGGCCCGCGAGGTCGGCCTCGAGGTCGCGATCGACCTGGCCCTGCAGGCGTCGCCGGACCACCCGTGGGTGAAGGAACACCCGAAGTGGTTCTCCGAGCGCGCCGACGGCTCGATCGCGTACGCCGAGAACCCGCCGAAGAAGTACCAGGACATCTACCCGATCAACTTCGACAACGACCCCGAAGGCATCTACGCCGAAGTACTGCGGATCGTCCGGCTGTGGATCTCCAAGGGCGTCACGGTGTTCCGGGTCGACAACCCGCACACCAAGCCGGTCAACTTCTGGGAGTACCTGCTCGGCGAGATCCGCAAGACCGACCCGGACGTGGTGTTCCTGTCCGAGGCGTTCACCCGGCGGCCGATGATGCAGGAACTGGCGAAGGTCGGGTTCCACCAGTCGTACACGTACTTCACCTGGCGCAACGAGAAGTGGGAGCTGGAGGAGTACCTGGAGGAGCTGACCAAGGAGACCGGTCACTTCCTGCGGCCGAACTTCTTCGTCAACACACCGGACATCCTCACGGCGTACCTGCAGTACGGCGGTCCCGGCGCGTTCAAGATCCGCGCGGCGATCGCGTCGACGTCGTCACCGGCCTGGGGCGTGTACGCCGGGTACGAACTGTTCGAGCACGTCGCGCTGCGGCCCGGCTCGGAGGAGTACCTGGACACCGAGAAGTTCCAGCTCCGCCCGCGGGACTGGGAGGCCGCGGAGGCCGAGGGCCGCTCGCTGGCGCCATACCTGACGCTGCTGAACAACATCCGTCGCCGGCACCCGTCCCTGCAGCAACTGCGCAACCTGACACTGCACTCGGTCGATGACGAAGCGATCATGTGCTACTCGAAGCGCTCCACCGCACCCGACGGCCACAGCGACACCATCATCGTCGTCGTGAACACCGACCCGCACTCGGTCCGCGAATCGATGGTCCACCTCGACATGACCGCCCTCGGCATGCGCCCTGAAGACACCTTCACCGTGTACGACGAAATCACCGGGGCCACGTGGCGCTGGGGCCAACAGAACTACGTGAAACTAGACCCCAACGGCGAACCCGCCCACATCCTCGCCGTCCGCCGCGGCCAAGCCTGAACTAGTCCGCCGAACATGCGACACCCGCTGGGGACTGAGCACAGGCAATAGCCTCTGCCCAGTCCCCAGGAACTATCCCCAGTTAGAGCGGGACGGTCTCCGGGTATTTGAGGCCTGCGCCGGTGTTCAGGGCTACTACTTGGTCGTTGGCTTGTATCCAGTTGGATTCGCGGAGTGCGCGGATTGCGGCGAAGTTGGCGGCGCCTTCGGGGCAGATGAAGGCGCCTTCCATCCGAGCTACTTGATGTTGCTCGGCGAGGATGTCCTCGTCGTCGACCGCGATCGCGCAGCCGCCGGTTTCCGCGATCGCCTGTAGTACAAGGAAATCGCCAAGGGCTTTGGGCACAGTGATGCCGAAGGCAACCGTGTTGGCGCCGACCCACGGCTCGCTCTCGGGGAGGCCCTTCTCCCACGCGCGGACGATCGGCGCACAGCCGGTCGACTGGACGGCGACGAGGCGCGGCAGTGGCCCGTCGATCCAGCCGAGGTCGCGGAGTTCGTTCAGTGCCTTCCAGATGCCGATGATGCCGACGCCGCCGCCGGTCGGGTACACGATCACGTCCGGCAACTGCCAGCCGAGTTGTTCCGCGATCTCCAGGCCCATCGTCTTCTTGCCCTCGATCCGGTACGGCTCCTTCAACGTCGACGCGTCGAAGTACCCGGACTGCTCCCGGATGTACGCCGCCGCGTCGCCGATCAGCCCGTCGATCAACTGCAGCCGCGCGCCGACCGCCGTCACCTCGCGCCGACAGATCTCCGGCGCGGCGATCGGCATCGCGATCAACGCCTCCATCCCGGCGCGCGCGGCGTACGCGGCCCAGGCCGACCCGGCGTTCCCGTTCGTCGGCATCGCGATCTTCCGGACGCCGACCTCGTACGCGCGGGACACACCAACGGCGGCGCCCCGCGCCTTGAACGTCCCGGTCGGGATCAGGCCCTCGTCCTTCATCAGCAGGCGATCCACCCCGAGCTCAGCGCCGTACCGCGGCAACGGCAGGAGCGGCGTCATCCCCTCCCCCAGCGTCACCACGTTCTCGGACGACCGCACCGGCAGCAGCTCGTGATACCGCCACAGATCCGGCGCCCGCGAGGCCAGGTCCTCCTTGCGAAGCGTTGGTACGTCGTACCGCGCGAGCAGCGGCGACCCGCACGGGCACAGGCCGATGATCTGATCGGCGTCATGGGTGGCGCCACAACGAGGACACTCGAGATGAGTCAGTGCGGAGAAGGTCACGACAACAGAAACTACCCCGCGCGTAGATCGGTGATCATCGGGCGCTGGTGATCGGTGAGCCGGAACCCGATGCCGCGGACGGCGTCGATCGTGACCGTCGTACCGAGGTCGTCGAGTTTGCGGCGCAGTCGCTTCACCACCGAGTGCACGTCGGCGGTGCCGCGGATGTTCCGGTCCCGCCACACGGTGTGGTGCAGAGCGTCGTACGACCAGACGCGCAGCGGCGCGGACATCAGCCGACTGAGCAGCTCCTGTTCGAGCTCGGTCAACTGGATCTCGTCACCCCGCCAGCGCGCGACCGAACGAGCCCGATCGATGGTGAGTACGTCGGCCTCGGGATCCTCGCCGGTTGCCCGGACGGTAGTGGCCTCGACCGCATCGGGTTCCGGCGGCTCGGGCTGCCCAGGTGCGGCGGGCGGTGGTTGTTCAGCGGGAACCAGCAGTCTGCGCAGTTCGTCGAGGCTGGAGACCAGGAGCAGCGGCGCGACGTCGTCGACGAGTTCGGCCAGCCGGACGCGCTGCTCGGGTGAGGCCGCGACCGCGATGAGCAGCGGGAACGGTTCGGATCTGGTCGCTGTCAGATCGACACGGGCGGTGACCATCTGATCACGATGTCAACATCTGCCTCGGATCGTCAACGGAATGCCAACGTTTGCCCAGGTTGCCTCGATCGGCGCGACAGCTAGTCACAAGTTGCTCACCAGGTGTGCTTGTTACCACGTTGTTCTGACACATAAGGTCCACGTCAGGCTTGCGGTGTCACACGCCGCGACCTGGGGGGCACGGAGCGTTCTTTCACGCCCTCCTGCAGCAAATGACTCGGGGGAGTCGACTCGGGGTCGTTTCAAGTGAGGGGCTGCAGAGATGTCACATCACCGAAAGGGACTCGCCAGATCACTGGTGGGTGCCCTCGCGACGGTGGCAGTCGTCGCAACCAGTCTGGCCGCCGCCGGCCAGGCCCAGGCTTCACCGCCCACCAAGCCGGAAGCAACACCGGCTTCTAAGATCAAGCCAGAACTGCTGGAGAAGCTGGACGGCAAGGACGCCAAGTCCGCGACGGACTACTGGGTCCGGTTCGCGGCCAAGGCCGACCTGACCGCCGCCGGCAAGATCACCAACTGGAACGAGCGCGGCACCGCAGTGGCCGCCGCGCTGAAGAAGGCCGCCGCGGACAGCCAGGCGAAGATCCGCGCCGAGCTGGACGCGCAGCACGTGAAGTACCAGTCCTTCTGGGGCACGAACGCGATCCGCATCGAGAGCGGCTCGCTCGAACTCGCCCAGAACCTGGCCGGTCACACCGAGGTCGAGGGCCTGTACGCGCCCGTGCAGATCGAGGTACCGAAGGTCACGCCGGGCCAGCAGCAGAAGGCGATCCAGGCCGTCGAGTGGGGTGTCGCCAACGTCAAGGCGAACCAGGTCTGGTCGCAGTACGGCGACAAGGGCGAGGGGATCGTCGTCGCCAACATCGACACCGGTGTGCAGTACGACCACCCGGCGCTGGTGAACCAGTACCGCGGCAACAACGGTGACGGCACCTTCAACCACAACTACAACTGGTTCGACGCGGCCGGCACCTCGCCGAACGCGCCGGCCGACGGCAACGGCCACGGCACCCACACGATGGGCACCATGGTCGGCGACGACGGCGCGGGCAACCAGATCGGTGTCGCCCCGGGCGTGAAGTGGATCGCCGCGAACGGCTGCTGCCCGAGCGACGCCGCGCTGATCACGTCCGGCCAGTGGATGCTCGAGCCGACCGACCTCGCCGGGCAGAACCCGGACGCGAGCAAGCGGCCGAACGTCATCAACAACTCGTGGGGCTCGACGCTGCCGTCGAACGACCCGTTCATGGAGGACATCACCCTGGCCTGGACCGCGTCCGGGATCTTCGGGACGTTCGCCAACGGCAACAGCGGTGAGGGCGGCTGCAACACCTCCGGCTCACCGGGCAGCCTGACGAGCAACTACTCGGCCGGCGCCTACGACATCAACAACAACATCGCGTCGTTCTCCGGCCGCGGCGTGGGTCAGGGCGGCACCATCAAGCCGAACATCTCGGCCCCGGGTGTCAACGTCCGCTCGAGCCTGCCGGGCAACACGTACGGCGCGTTCAACGGTACGTCGATGGCGACACCGCACCTGACGGCCGTCGTGGCCCTGCTGTGGTCGGCCTCGCCGTCCCTCAAGGGTGACGTCGCCGCCACGCGGGCGTTGCTGGACTCGACCGCGATCGACACGCCGAACAGCCAGTGCGGCGGCACCGACGCGAACAACAACGTCTTCGGTCAGGGCCGTCTGGATGCGCTCGCGCTCCTGAACGCGGCGCCGATCGGCGACACCGGCACGCTCTCCGGCACCGTCACCGCCGCCACCGGTGGTGCTGCTCTCGCCGGCGCCAGCGTGACGGTGAAGGCGGACGGCCAGCCGGACAAGACGCTGACCACCAGCAGCAACGGAACGTTCTCTTCCGTGCTGCCGGCCGGCGACTACAACCTGACTGTCGCATCGTTCGGTTACGCGACGCAGACCGCCACCGCCACCATCACCACCGGTCAGACCACCACGAAGAACTTCGCTCTGGTCAGCACTCCGCAGGTGAGCGTCGGCGGCACCGTCACGGACGGCTCCGGCCACGGTTGGCCGCTGTACGCGAAGGTGTCGGTCGAGGGCCCGGGTGGCGTGTTCGACTACACGACCCCGAGCAACGGCCGGTACAGCCTCAAGGTCCCGTCCGGTGCGGCGTATTCGCTCAAGGTCGAGTCGAAGTACCCGGGCTACCAGGCCATCAGCCAGCCGATCACGGTCGGCAGCGGCAACCTGACGCAGAACATCGCCGTACCGGCCGACGGCACCTCGTGCACCACCGCGCCCGGTTACAAGTGGGGCTCGGACGGCGTCTACGAGACCTTCGACTCCGGTGCCGCGCCGAGCGGCTGGACCGTCGTCGACAACAAGGGCAACGGTCAGGTCTGGAAGTTCGACGACCCGGGCAACCGGGGCAACCTGGCCGGCGGCAGCGGCAAGTTCGCCGTCATCGACAGTGACAAGTACGGCGGTGGCGGGTCGCAGGACACGTCGCTGGTCAGCCCGGTCGTGGACCTGACCTCGGTCACCGCTCCGGTGATCCGGTTCAACCAGGACCTGAACTACCTCGGCGGTGAGAAGGGCGACGTCGACCTGTCGATCGACGGCGGCGCCACCTGGAGCAACGTGCTCACGCAGTCCGTCGACGCGCGTGGCGTCAAGGAGATCGCGATTCCGCAGGCGGCCGGCAAGTCCGCGGTCCAGGTGCGGTTCCACTACTACAACGCGTCGTACGAATGGTGGTGGGAGGTCGACAACGTCCTCGTCGGCAGCCAGATCAGCTGTGTGCCGACCGGCGGCGGCATCGTCGTCGGCAACGTCAAGGACGCCAACACGAGCGGCTTCGTGAACGGTGCCGTCGTCACGCGTGACGGCAGCAGCGAGTCCGCGACCACCGTGGCAACGCCCGAGGACACCGGTCTGAACGACGGGTTCTACTGGCTCTACTCGTCCGCGGACGGCAACCAGAGCTTCACCGCCAAGGCCGGCAACTACGTCAGCTCGACCGCGACCGTCGGGGTCGAGGCCGACTGGACGACCGCGGCCGACTACACACTCAAGGCCGGCCAGCTGGCCGTCACGCCGGGCACTGTCACCGGCAACCTGAAGCTGCCGACCGGCAAGGTGACCAAGTCGTTCAACGTCACGAACACCGGCGGCGCGGACGTCGACGTGAAGTTCGGTGAGAAGGACAGCGGTTTCGTCCTGCAGAATGCGAACGGCAGCACGACGACCAAGGCCCAGGTGGAGAACGGGCCCGGCGCACCGCTGCAGCGGCTCGCCGTGGACACCTCGTTCGCCCGGATGCTGACCGGCAAGACCGGCGCCGCGCCGGCCGCCGCGAAGCCGATGGCGGCTCCGTGGGCCGACATCGCCGACTACCCCGCGTCCGTGATGGACAACCGGGTGGTCAGCCTCGAGGGCAAGACCTACTCGATTGCCGGTGGCAACGGTAGTGCGTCGACCGGGAACAGCTACGTGTACGACCCGGCGACACTTGCCTGGACCGCGATCGCCCCGCTGCCGGGTGCTCGCAACGCCATCAGCGTCGGTGTGATCGGCGGCAAGATCATCGCCAGCTCCGGCTGGGGACCGTCCGGCCCGGCGCCGGAGACCTGGTCCTACGACCCGGCCGCCAACGCCTGGACCGCACTGGCCGCCAACCCGGCCCCGCGGGCCGCGGCCGGTCAGGCCGTGCTCGACGGCAAGCTGTACGCCGTCGGCGGGTGCACCACCGCCGGCTGTCTGCCGATGAGCAACACGGTCGTCCGGTACGACGCATCGGCGAACGCCTGGGAGACGCTGGCGAACTACCCGCAGTCGGTCGCGTTCGCGTCCTGCGGTGCCATCGACGGCAAGCTGTACTGCGCCGGTGGTAACGACGGCACGAACTCGCTGAAGGCGGCGTACGTCTACGACCCGGGAGCCGACTCCTGGACCGCGATCGCGGACGCTCCGGCCGACCACTGGGCGGCGTCGTACGCCGTCGCGGGCGGGAAGCTGCTGATCGTCGGCGGTGTCCAGGCCGGTGCGGTCACCAACGCCGGGTTCTCGTACGACCCGTCGTCCGAGAGCTGGACCGCGCTGCCGAACGCCAACCTGCCGCGGTACCGCGGTGGTGCGGCGTGTGGCTTCTACAAGATCGGCGGCTCGTCCGGCAGCTTCAACGCGACTGTGGACAGTGAGGCTCTGCCGGGTCTCGAGGACTGCTCCGAGTCGTCGGCGGACGTGAGCTGGCTGTCCATCGACCAGACCGAGGTCACCCTGGCCCCGGGACAGTCGGCGACCGTCAAGGTCACGCTCTCCGCGAGCGTCGACCAGCCCGGCACCTACAGCGGTGCCGTGACGATCGGCGAGAACACCCCCTACACGGTCGCTCCGGTCGGCGTGACGATGAACGTCACCCCGCCCACCACCTGGAGCAAGCTGCAGGGCACCGTCACGGGCGTCAGCTCGTCCGGCGCCTCCGCCGCCCTCCCGGGTGCGATCGTGCAGGTGGACTCGTGGGCCCAGTCCTACACCTTCATCACCGACAAGGACGGTAAGTACGCCTACTGGCTCGACCGTCGCAACAACCCGCTCACCCTGATCGCCGCGAAGGACGGCTACAAGCCCCAGACCCGCACCACCAAGCTGGTCGCCGGCACCCCCGTCACCGAAGACTTCGCCCTGAAGTCAATCAAGTAACCAAGCAGCAAAGCTCGGCCCCCGGACCACTCTGGCCCGGGGGCCGAGCCCTTTTGCGAGGGGGTGGGGAATCCACCGCACCTGGGACGACAGGTAGGACTCCCCGTCCTCTGGAGTTATGCACAGGAGGGAGGTTGGGGGGCGTTTGGTGGTGGGGATCGGTGCATGTTCTTGGAGGTGGAACGGGAATTCGAAGAGGTTTTGCGGCGGCAACTGGGTGCGTTCAGCCGGGCACAGGCGAACGCGTCGGGGATGTCAGACCGGTCGCTCGCGGCGAGGAGCCGGGCGGGACGTATTCAGCGGCTCTATCGCGGGGCATACGTGCATTTCTCCGGGCCGGTGCCCTGGGAGACGCGGCTGTGGGCCGCGTGGCTGGCGTACGGGCCGGAGGCCGCGCTGGCCGGCGAAACGGCGCTTCGGCAGTACGGGATCGACCGGGCGCAGAGCGAGGTGATCCAGCTGGAGATACCGCACCGGCGCAGGTTGCGCGGTGAGGCCGGAGTTGTCATCACTCGAACTCGCGACTTCGCTGACCGGGTGCTCGGATCGCGGGAGCCGCCCATGGTCCGGCTCGAAGTCGCTGTCCTGACGGTCGCGAGTCGACGGTCCCGGCCGGACGATGCGGCGGCGCTCGTGCTCGACGTATGTCGTCAACGTCGTACGACGCCACAACGTCTGCTCGCCGAGTTGGCCCGGATGCAGCAGCTCCCCCGGCACGGCCTCCTCGTCCAGGTACTGCGTGACGCCGCGGACGGAGTCCAGTCGTTCCTGGAGCTCTTCTACCTACGCAAGGTCGAACGAGCGCACGGGCTTCCGGCCGCCAGGCGACAGGTTCGGGTAGCCGGCGAGGACGGTGTGGTCTATCGCGACACGGAGTACGACTACGACCTGATCGTCGAGCTGGACGGTCGTACCGGACATGAGGACGCCCGCTCCCGCTGGCGCGATATGACCAGGGACAACACGGCGCTGATGGCGGCGAAGGCGACCCTTCGGTTCGGTTACCAGATCGTGAGTGATCCGTGCGGTGCTGCAGTCCAGGTCGCCACGGTCCTCCGCGCCCGCGGCTGGCCCGGCCTCCCCACCGCATGCGGCCCCGAGTGCCCGATCGGGTTGGGTAATGCAGCGAACCTGAACTGACCAGCTGGATTCCCCACTACGAACCGGTCAGGTGGTGGGGAGGAGGTGGAAGCCGACGCCTCGGACGGCGTGGATGGTTACTGTGGCGCCGAGGTTGGTGAGTTTTTGGCGGAGGCGTTTGACGACCGAGTGGATGTGCGAGCCGTGGCCGAGGTGTTCGTTGCCCCAGACGGCGTGGTGCAGGCGCTGGTACGTCCAGACCCGGCCGGGTTCCGCTACCAGGCAGTGCAGGAAGTCGTGCTCGAGCCGGGTCAGCGGCATCTCGCGGTCCTTCCAGCGGACCACCCGGCGGTGGACGTCCAGGCGCAGCTCGGCGACCGGCTCGGGTTCACGCACCGCCTGTATCCGGCGCTCGCCAGCCGCCACGGTCGGCACATCCGGTACGCCGCCTGCCGCACTGATCGCCGCGCTCGGGGCGACCGTGACGCCGGTCAGCTCCAGGAATGCGCGGGCCTGGTCGGCGTTCGAGACCAGGAGCAGCGCGTCGGCTCCGCCCAGCAGGCGGGCCAGGTGTACTCGTTCGGCCGTGGACGCGGCCACCCCGATGATCAATGACGAATCGGACGGCCTCTCGATCGGCATCACAAGCTCGCCCCTCCCAGTCGAACCGGCCTCCCCAGACAGGACCTAAGTACGGTTCACGGCGCGAACTAAGTCAAGCGATTCGCCGCCCGCCGGGCTGGCACATATGCGTCCTGTCCGAGACAGGACAGGCAAACCTTGGCAAAACCTCGCGACGCTCCCCGGACAGGTGTGCGATCGGCCCGCCAAGCGGAGTAGTCTCCTCGCGCACGGTCACTCTGACCGCATCCACGGAGGAACAGTGCCCGGTCTCGTTCGACGGCCGCTCGTCATCTGGTTGCTCGCGGCCCTCGCAGTCCCTGTACTGCTGACGGCTGTGCTGATTCCCGCCAGGGCCGGCACCACCGAGGACGACCTCCGCGAACGCACCACGGCCGCCCTGAAAGCACGCGGTATCGAGGCCGGCGGCGTCGACTTCGACGGCCGGAACGCGCGCGTCACCGTACCGTCCGGAGTCGATCCGGCGGTGGTCCGCGAGGTTGTCTCCGGCGTCGACGGCGTGCGCTCGGTCGAGCTCGTGAACGGGCAGGCGACCGGCACCACGCCGACACCTGCTCCGACGAGCAGCAGTACGCCGCCGCAGTCCGACGTACCGGCGTTCGAGGTCGGGCGGACGGATCGGTCGATCCGGGTCCAGGCGCCGGTGCGGAGCCAGGCGGTCAAAGACGCGATCGCCGCCGAGGTCGAGCAGGTGCTCGGCGAGGACCGTGAGTACGACGACCGCACGACGATCGACGCCGCGAACGGGCTCGCCGACGCGTCGACGGTGTCCGCGCTGCTGCGGGCGCTGGCGATCGGCGGTGGTGACGCCTCGGTGCGGTACGACGGGCAGACCGTGACGTTGTCCGGTCAGGTACCGGACCAGGCGACCAAGGCGACGATCGGCCGGGCCGCTGCGACTGCCGTTCCGGGCGCGGTGATCGCGGACGAGCTGGCGGTCCCGGCGCCGCCGAAGAGCGCGGTCAGCGAGCCGTGCCGTACCTTCCCGAGCCGGCTGGCCCAGTTCAGCCGGCAGTACCCGATCAACTTCCTGTCCGGGACGTCGATCGTGAACGACGCGTCGAAGCCCGCCGTGGTGAAGGCCGCCGCCGTCCTCAAGTCGTGTACGACGGTGCGCGTCGAGGTGGCGGGTCACACCGACGACCTGGGATCGCCCGCGACCAGCCTGCCGCTGTCCGAGCGCCGGGCCGCCGCGCTGAAGGCCGAACTGGTGCGGCTGGGGATCGGTGCGGACCGGATCCTCGCGCACGGGTACGGCGAGGCGTTCCCGATCGCATCCAACGCCACCGGCGCCGGGCGGGTCGCGAACCGCCGCGCCGAGATCCGAGTAGTGCAGGGGAACGAATGAGCTGGCTGATCGCCGAGACCTGGATTCTGCTGCTGGTCGCGTTCGTACTGGGAAGCGCGGCCGCCTGGCTGGTGCACAGACTCGTCCGCCACTCGGCTGGAGGAGCACGCTGATGAGCTGGCTACTACGAGACAACTGGCTGGGCTCCCTCCTCGCGTTCGTCGTAGGCGCAGGCATCACCTGGGTCCTCCTCGACCGCCGCCGCCCCGCCCCCGCAATCCCCACCCTCGCTCCCCCAACACCAGCCGCGCCGCCCGCCAAGCGAGCCACTCCGGCACCGACAGCCGCGCCGGCCCAGCCGAGCCCGGCGCCCGAGCCCGCTCCGGCAGCTCCGGCACCTCCCACAGCCGCGCCAGCTCCTGCAGCTCCTGCAGGTTCGCGTGGGGAGGTTGAGCAGCCGGTGTTTTCGCAGTTGATGGGTGGGGAGGCGACGTTGTTCGACCACATCCAGCCGACTGCTGACACGGCTCCGGACGCGCCAACCGACGTACCAGCTGGGCGGTACGGCGAGGGGTCGGCCGACGCGGTGCCGCATCAAGGCCCGCCGGACGGGTTCACGATCAAGGGGAACGCGGGGTCGATGCTGTTCCACACGCCCGATTCGCCGTACTACGGCCGCACCAAGCCCGAGGTCTGGTTCCGCACCGAGGCCGACGCCGAGCGGGCCGGCTTCACCAAGTACACCCGCCGTCCGCGCAAGGCCGCGGACCCGCGCGACTGACCCGCGCGAATCACCCAGGGAGAGACCGTGCGACGCCAGCTCCACCTTCCCTTCATCGTCGGCCAGGACGAGGACGGCACCTGGATCGCCGAGGCCGCGCTCACCCCGGACATCTTCGTCTCCGGCGAGGGCGAGACCCGCGAGGCCTCCCTCGACGACCTCCGCTTCCAGATCGCCCGCGTAGTAGCCGATTCCGGCGCCCCCGAGCAGCTCGTCGTCGACGTCGACGTCCCGGACAACTGACCCACAACAGTCCTACGATTTCGGCAACACCGAGTCACCAGGAGGCGGAGTGCAGCGCGACATCACTGTGCCCTTCACCGTCGTACAGGACGAGAACGGCGCCTGGTGCGCCGCGGCGGCGCTGAGCTCGGAAGCGTTCGCGAACGGCGAAGGCGATACCCGCGACGCCGCGATCGCCGACCTCCGGGAAGCGATCGCGCTCCTGGTCGCGGAGACCGGCATACCCGATCAGCTGACCGTCACGGTTGAGACCGACTGAGAGAAGGAGGCCGGCTGATGGGCGAGGAGCTGTCCCGGAGCGACCCCGGTCCTGGCACCCAGGGGCCGGACGACGTACTGACGCCGGACGCCGTCATTCTTCCGGGGGAAGGGCAGGAGGGGCGGAACGTCAATGCAGACGAGGCGTACCCAGGCCTGCAGTCGGTGAACGTCCGGGGTCTGTTGCGGCGGTACCGGCGTGGTGGTGGTCGCAGTGGTCCAGCCCAGCAGACCGCGAAACAGCGTGACGAGCGGTCACCGCGGCGGTGATCCTGCCGCGGTGAACCGACCGCGCCGAAGCCCGTCGCAACTGCCGTCATCGAATCGCAGTACAGCCGGATCGCGAGCCCTATTTGCTTGTACTGGCAAAGGGCCGCCAGACTGTGCGGAACGCCTTGCGGACCCGTCCGGCCGACGGCGTCACCACATCACCGCTGTACTCCCGGGAGTTGTCCGGGCGCAACGCACTGCCCTCCCCTTTTAGGTGCGCCCGAACGGGGTACGGGTCCTAAGGTTTGATGACACCCGATGGAGGTGAGCGTGACCGACATGCTGCCGGAGCAGCACCACGGACTGACGAAGAGTGACCCGCTGTGGTTCAAGCGGGCCGTCTTCTACGAGGTCCTCGTGCGGTCCTTCAAGGACTCGAACGCCGACGGCATCGGCGACCTGCAAGGCCTGACCGAGAAACTCGACTATCTCGAGTGGCTCGGTGTCGACTGTCTTTGGTTACCTCCGTTCTACCCGTCGCCGCTGCGCGACGGCGGCTACGACATCTCGCACTACACCGAGGTGATGCCGGAGATCGGGACGGTCGCCGACTTCGCGGAGTTCCTGCAGCAGGCACACGCCCGCGGTATCCGGGTGATCGTCGACTTCGTCATGAACCACACCTCGGACCAGCACCCCTGGTTTCAGGCCTCGCGGGAGGACCCGGAGGGTCCGTACGGCGACTTCTACGTGTGGTCCGACACCGACGAGAAGTACGCCGACGCGCGCATCATCTTCGTCGACACCGAGTCCTCGAACTGGACCTGGGACCCGGTGCGCAGCCAGTACTTCTGGCACCGGTTCTACTCGAACCAGCCGGACCTCAACTTCGAGAACCCGGCCGTCGGCGACGCGATGATCGAGGCGCTGAAGTTCTGGCTCGACCTGGGCGTCGACGGTTTCCGGCTGGACGCCGTGCCGTACCTGTTCGAGGTCGACGGGACGAACTGCGAGAACCTCCCGCGCACCCACGAGTTCCTCAAACGGGTCCGCAAGGAGGTGGACGCGAACTACGAGGACCGCGTCCTGCTCTGCGAGGCGAACCAGTGGCCGGCCGACGTGGTCGAGTACTTCGGCGACCGGGACTCCGGCGGCGACGAGTGCCAGATGGCGTTCCACTTCCCGGTGATGCCGCGGATCTTCATGGGCGTACGGCGGGAGTCGCGGTTCCCGATCTCCGAGATCCTGGCCCAGACGCCGGAGATCCCGGACACCTGCCAGTGGGGCATCTTCCTGCGCAACCACGACGAGCTCACTCTCGAGATGGTCAGCGACGAAGAGCGCGACTACATGTGGGGCGAGTACGCGCAGGACCCGCGGATGAAGGCGAACATCGGCATCCGCCGCCGGCTCGCACCGCTGCTGGACAACGACACCAACAAGATGGAGTTGTTCACCGCGCTGCTGCTCAGCCTGCCGGGCTCCCCGATCCTGTACTACGGCGACGAGATCGGCATGGGCGACAACATCTGGCTGGGCGACCGGGACGGCGTCCGCACCCCGATGCAGTGGTCCCCGGACCGCAACGCCTCGTTCTCGACCGCGACGCCGGGCAAGCTCAGCCTGCCGGTGATCATGGACCCGGTCTACGGTTTCCAGGCGGTGAACGTCGAGGCCGAGATGGAGAACGCCTCGTCGCTGCTGCACTGGACCCGGCGGATGATCCAGACCCGCAAGCAGCACCCGTCGTTCGGTATGGGCACCTTCACCGACCTGGGCGGCTCCAACCCGAGCGTGCTGTCGTACGTCCGGGAGTTCGGCGACGACGTGGTGCTGTGCGTGAACAACCTGTCGAGGTTCCCGCAGCCGATCGAGCTGGACCTGCGGCAGTGGCAGGGCGTGGAGCCGATCGAACTGCTCGGCGGTGTGCACTTCCCGACGATCGGCGAGTTGCCCTACCTTCTGACCCTCGGCGCCCACGGTTTCTACTGGTTCCGGCTGCCGGTGGCGAAGCCGGAAGACCACGAGGAGAGCATTTAAGTGACTTCCCATCTGGACCAGGTCCAGTCCTTCTGCGCGAGCCAGAGGTGGTTCGGCGAGAAGGGACACGACGTTCACGTCGAAGCGGTGGCCACCTCGACGTGGCTTTCCGACGCGGACGCCTGGCCCGCGGTCCGGATCGGGTTCGTCTACTGTGCGGGGCCACCCGGAGCGGAATCCCCGATCCGGGTGTACCAGCTGCCGCTCAGCTACCACCGCGCGCCGGTCGAGAACCTCGGCCACGCGCTGGTCGGTGAGTGGACCGAACCGGACCTCGGCGACACCGACGTCTGGGTGTACGACGCGTTGCACGACAAGGAAGCGACGCCGTACTGGCTGGACGGGCTCACGCACGGACGGCAGCTGGACGGGTTGGAGTTCCATCCCGTCCAGGCTCCGGAGGGCTCGATCGAGGTGCCGGAGGACGCGCAGTCGCTGGTCCTCACGGTCGAGCAGAGCAACACGTCGCTGGTGTTCAGCGACGTCGCGCTGCTGAAGGTGTTCCGCCGCCTCGAGCCCGGGAGCAATCCCGGGGTCGAGATCGAGTCGGCGCTCACCGAGTCCGGGTCCGATCTGGTCCCGGAGGTGCTGGGGTCCGCGCGTGGTCGGTGGCCGCGCGCGGGCGGCGGCACGGACAGCGGTGAGCTGGCGATGATGACGGCGTTCCAGAAGAACGCGACCGACGGCTGGACGTTCGCGACCTCGTCGGTGCGGGACCTGTACGCCGAGGCCGACCTGCACGCCGAGGAGGTCGGCGGTGACTTCGCGGCCGAGTCGCACCGGCTCGGCGCGAGCACGGCGCAGGTGCACTCCGAGCTCGCGAAGGCGCTCGGTACCGACGTCTGGGAGCCGGCCAAGGTGGTCGAGCACGCGAACGCGATGCGCCGCCGCCTCGACAAGGCCGCTGCTGCGATTCCGGAGCTCGCGCCGTACGCCGACGGACTGGCGCGGGCGTTCGACGCGCTGGCGGCGTACAACCAGCCGGTGACGGTGCAGCGGATCCACGGCGACTTCCATCTCGGTCAGGTGCTGCGGACCATCGACGGCTGGAAGCTGATCGACTTCGAGGGCGAGCCGGCCAAGTCACTGGTCGAGCGGCGGGCGCTGGACACCGAGGTGAAGGACATCGCCGGGATGCTGCGCTCGTTCGACTACGCGGCCCGGTCGCTGCTGGCCGATCACCAGGGCGATCAGCAGATCGCGTACCGCGCGGCGGAGTGGGTGAACCGCAACCAGCAGGCTTTCTGCGACGGGTACGCCGAGGCGGCGGGCAGCGATCCGCGCCAGCAGAGCGTGCTGCTGAACGCGTTCCTCGCGGACAAGGTCATCTACGAAACGCTGTACGAGGCCCGCAACCGCCCGAGCTGGCTGCAGATCCCCCTGTCGGCTGCCGCCCAATTGGCCGAACAGTAATCACCCGCCGCAGCATCGTCCGCGCCGCTTGACCGATTGAGTTTGTGTACTTCGGGACTCGACGGGTACGGGGGTGCGGTGTAGAGGGTCTGGATCGGGCAGGATGGTGTTCATGGGAGAGCGTGAAGCTTTTGAGGAGCCGGTGGTGGCGACCGACGAGCCTGTGGTGACAGCGGTTCCGGTCGCTCGGACCGATCTCGAGCGACTGGTCGCCGGCACGTTCCACGATCCTCATCAGGTGCTCGGCCCGCATCTCGGCGATCACGGCGTCACCGTCCGCGCGCTGCGCCCGTACGCGAACAGCGTGACAGTGCTGTACGACGGCCAGCGGCTCGAGCTCCGGCACGAGCACGACGGGATCTGGGTCGGCGTACTCGATATCGACAAGGTCCCTGACTACCGCCTCGAGGTCACCTACACCGACGGTCCCGCGAGCGAGGTCGACGACCCGTACCGGTACCTCCCGTCGCTCGGCGAGGTCGACCTGCACCTGATCGGCGAGGGCCGCCACGAGCAGCTGTGGACCGTGCTCGGCGCCCACGTCCGGCGGTACGACGGCCCGACCGGAGCCGTGACCGGTACGTCGTTCGCGGTCTGGGCCCCGAACGCGCAGGGCATCCGGCTGACCGCGGACTTCAACTTCTGGGACGGCCGCGCGCATCCGATGCGTTCGCTCGGCGGCTCCGGCGTGTGGGAGCTGTTCGTGCCCGGCGTCGGCCCGGGTACGAGGTACAAGTTCGACATCTGCGGCCGGGACGGCGTCTGGCGGCAGAAGGCCGACCCGATGGCGAACCTGGCCGAGACTCCCCCGGCGAACGCGTCCGTCGTGCACGAGTCGACGTACGAGTGGAGCGACTCCGACTGGCTGACCAAGCGCGCCGGCGCGGAGGCGTACGCCGAGCCGATGAGTGTGTACGAGGTGCATCTCGGCTCGTGGCGCAAGGGCAGGTCGTACCGCGAGCTGGCCGACGAGCTCGTTGCCTATGTCAACGAGATGGGCTTCACCCATGTCGAGCTCATGCCGGTGATGGAGCACCCGTTCGGCGGCTCGTGGGGCTACCAGGTCACGTCGTACTTCGCGCCGACCTCGCGGTTCGGCGACCCGGACGACTTCCGGTTCCTGGTCGACAGGCTGCACCAGGCCGGGATCGGCGTACTCGTCGACTGGGTGCCGGCGCACTTCCCGAAGGACGCCTGGGCACTGGCTCGCTTCGACGGTACGCCGCTCTACGAGCACCCGGACCCGCGCCGCGGCGAGCAGCCCGACTGGGGCACGCTGGTGTTCGACTTCGGCCGGCCGCAGGTGCGCAACTTCCTGGTCGCGAACGCGCTCTACTGGGCCGAGGAGTTCCACATCGACGGCCTGCGCGTGGACGCGGTCGCCTCGATGCTCTACCTGGACTACTCGCGGCAAGAGGGCCAGTGGGTGCCGAACCAATTCGGCGGCCGCGAGAACCTCGAGGCCGTGTCGTTCCTGCAGGAGATGAACGCGACCCTCTACAAGCGGGTCCCGGGCGTGATCACGGTCGCGGAGGAGTCGACGTCCTGGCCGGGTGTCACCCGCGCGACGCATCTCGGCGGACTCGGGTTCGGCTTCAAGTGGAACATGGGCTGGATGAACGACTCGCTCCGCTACCTGGAGCACGAGCCGGTGCACCGGCAGTACCACCACCACGAGCTGACGTTCTCGATGATGTACGCGTACTCCGAGAACTTCGTTCTCCCGCTGTCCCACGACGAGGTCGTGCACGGCAAGGGGTCGCTGCTGCGGAAGATGCCCGGCGACCGCTGGCAGCAGCTGGCGAACCTCCGCGCGTACCTGGCGATGATGTGGGCGCACCCGGGCAAGCAGCTGCTGTTCATGGGCTGCGAGTTCGGCCAGGAGTCGGAGTGGTCGGAGAAGGGTGAGCTGGACTGGTGGCTGCTGGAGCACAGCGACCACAAGGGCCTGCAGGACCTGGTCCGCGACCTGAACCGGGTCTACAAGGACAACCCGGCGTTCTGGCGGACCGACCACGACGCGGGGAAGTTCAGCTGGATCGACGCGAACGACGCCGGCAACAACGTGTTCTCCTTCGTCCGGTACGGCGAGGAGGGCGAGCCGACCGTCGCATGCATCGCGAACTTCTCCGCGCTCCCGCACCACGGCTACCGTCTCGGCCTGCCGTACGCCGGTCGCTGGGAGGAGGTCGTCAACACCGACGCCACCTCGTACGGCGGATCCGGTGTGGGCAACCTCGGCGCTGTCGAGGCCGACGGACCGGAATGGCACGGCATGAAGTCCAGTGCCGAGCTGTCCGTGCCACCCCTGGCGACGGTGTACCTGCGCTTCACCGGGTAGCGTTCACGGCGTGACCGCCGTACCGCCGCTGACCGATGGTGACCTGACCCTGCGACTGTTGCGCCAAGATCCGAAGGTGATCGCCTTCGACGTCGAGAACGGCGCACCGGTCGGCACGGTCGAGGTACGCCGGACCACACCTGGCGTCGGCCTGGTGGTCTGGGCGGTGGAGAACTCCGACGCGGCGCGGCGCGCGCTCCGGCTGGTGAGCGAGTACGCGTTCGGTGAGCTCGGTCTGGAGCGGTTGCAGGTCGAGGTGGATCCTTCGCTGCATGCTTCCGCCCGGGTCGCGGTGCGGTCCGGTTTCCGGCGGGAGGGCGTACTGCGCGGGGCCGCGCTGGTGGAGGGCGAGCGCCGCGACGTCGCCGTGTACGGGATGCGCATCGACGATCCGCGTCCGGACACGGTGACGGGCTGGACAGCGCTGATGGACTCGACGCTGCCGAAGAAGCGGGTGATCGCGCACGTCGTCGTACGCGACACCGGTGGACGGGTGCTGCTGTGCCAGGTCAGCTACAAGAAGGACCTGGAGCTGCCGGGCGGGGTGGTCGAGCCGGACGAGGACCCGGCAACCGGTGCGTCCCGCGAGATGGAGGAGGAGCTCGGTACGGCGCTCCCGCTGCTCGGCGTACTCGCGATCGACTGGCTGCCGCGCTGGGAGGGTTGGGGCGACGCCGTCGAGATCCTGTACGACGGCGGCGTACACGACCCGTCGCTGATCGACCGGTTGCAGCCGGACGGGTTCGAGATCCGGGGCATCTCCTGGCACGCGCCGGACAAGCTGGCCGGACTGGTCTCGCCGCTCAACGCACGCCGCCTCCCGATGCTCCTGGACGCACCAGACCAACTGCACAACCTCCGAAACGGCTCCCCCATCACCTCGTGAGCTGGCTGACGCACCAGGTGTAGTGGCCGTCGGCGGCGTTCTCGTCGTAGATCGTGGCGGTGATGATCGCGTACGCCCGCCGGTAGAGCCGCATCTGCTCTCGATCGTGTCCGAGGTCCTCGAACCGGGCGGTGAGCAGGTCGTCGAGACGGCGCGCGTTGGGCGAGTACATGTCGAAGAACCCGGCCGCCAGCGACGCCTCGAACGTGCTGTCTCCCGCGGTCGACAGGAACCCCCAGTCCAGCACCGCCGCCACCCGCTGCCCATCCATCAGCACGTTGGGCGGACAAATATCCCCGTGCACAACGCTCGACGCATCCCCCAGTTGGGCCAGGCCGTCCAGCACTTCCTCCAACAGTTCTGGGAAACCGGCGACATCACGCTCCAGGTGGACGCTGGATGCTTCGGCGCGACGTCGTACCAAGCCCGCCAGACTCTCACCCCAGGACCGCCCCCAGAACGGCTGCCCCAGCACCGGCATCTGCTTGCTCGCCGGCCCAGGCTCCACCTCGCGCAACGCCTCCACCACGGCGACAAACGAGTCCAGCGCGACGTCTTCCGGCAGCCCGGCCTCGTGCAAGGCCACGCCGGTCAGCTTGTCCTCGACGCTGACCGCCAGCCCGTCATCCCCCGCCGTGATCTCCCGGATCCGCGGCGTCCGGAACGGCAACTCCGGCAACTCGTCGAGGAACGCCTGCAACGGCCGCACGTCCTCCGGCCGGCGGTCGAACCAGACCTTCCGCACGGTCCCGTCGCCGAGATCGTAGACGGCCCCTTCCATCCCCTGCCCGATGAGTTCCACCGGGCCGACCCTATAGGTCCTAGCGGATGAAGCGGATCGTCAACGGGTAGCGGTAGTCGTTCCCACCGGACGCCGCGATCGTCGCGAGGATGATCACCACCAGTGCCGCGATCGCGCCGATCACGACCAGCGGTACGACGATCAGCACCCCGAGGCCGAACGTGATGAAGATCAGCACGGCCGAGAGCGCCGAGTAGATCAGCAGCGAGATCTGGAAGTTCAGCGACTCCACGGCATGCCGCCGTACGAAGTCCGAGCGGTCCCGGAAGACGAGCCAGATGACCAGCGGGCACAGGAACCCCATCGCCAGCCAGGCCGCGATCAGCACACCGATGTGCGCGACCATCGCCCACGTGCGTTCCTCAGAGCCTGACAGCGGCGTGCTCATAGTCCAGTCAAGCACACCGATTCCTTTTCGCGGTGTCTTCGGTCTGTACCGGTGACAGACCTGCAACGAAAGGGACGCACGATGGCGAGCAAGGAGTCGGAAGCGGTTCGGCGGCACTGGGCCGCAAACCGGAAGGCTGCCGAGGAGAACATCCAGGACGGCGATCAGGAGCTGGCCGATCACCGCTGGGCCGGGCTGACGACCGAGCCGGCGGAGGTGGACTACCTGGCGGTGCCCGGACGCCGGGCGATGTGGCTCGTGCCGCACGGCGCCGCCGCGGACCGGGTGCTGCTGTGTCTGCACGGCGGCGGTTTCATCGGCGGATCGCAGTACTCCCACCGGAAGCTGTTCGCGCACCTCGCCCGCGCGGTCGGGGCGCGCGCGCTGGTCTTCGACTATCCGCTGGCGCCCGATCACACGCATCCGGCCCAGGTCGACGACGCGGTCGACACGTACCGCTGGCTGCTCGGCCAGGGCATCGCGCCTGAGCACATCGTGTTCACGGGTGACTCGGTGGGCGGTGGCCTGGCCATCACCACCCAGCTGCGCGCCCGATCGGTCGGCCTGCCCCTTCCCGCCGGCACGATGCCGTTCTCACCGGCGGTGGACTTCGAAGCGACCGGAGCGTCGTACGACACCAACCGGGACCGCGACGCGTTCTTCCACCGAGACCTGGTCCGCGGACTCGCGTGGATGTTCCTCGGACCGGACGGCTCGCCGCGGGATCCGTTCGTGAACCCGTTGTACGGCGACCTGACCGGGCTCGGACCGATCTACATCCAGGTCGGCGGGGACGAAGTACTGCTGGATGACGCGCAACAACTCGCGGCCGCCGCGGAGAAGGCCGGGGTCGAGGTGCAGCTGGATGTGTTCCCGGAGATGCAGCACACGTTCCAGATGGCGGCCGGGCGCGCGCCGGAGGCGGACGATGCGATCCAACGCATGGCACTCTGGGTCCGGCCGCTGCTGGGGCTGGAGACGCGATGACTCAGGGAGCTGTGATGGAGGATGAGGCCGAGTTCGCCGACCGGACCGAGCCCTTCCGCAAGGAGTTACTGGCGCACTGCTACCGGATGCTCGCGTCCGTGCACGAGGCCGAGGATGCGGTGCAGGAGACGTACCTGCGGGCCTGGCGGTCGTGGTCGTCCTTCGAGGGCCGCTCGTCCGTGCGGGTCTGGCTGTACCGCATCGCGACGAACGTAAGCCTCACCGCGCTCGAGCAGCGCAGCCGCCGTGCTCTGCCCTCCGGTCTGGGAGCACCTGCCACCGATCTCAGTCCCGGCGTGCCGCCGGACGATCCGGCGGTGCGGTTCGTGGAGCCGATCGCCGAGGCACTGGTCGTCTCGGATCCCGCGTCGATCGTCACCGTCCGGGAGAGCCTGCGGCTGGCGTTGATTGCTGCGCTGCAGTATCTGCCGCCGAAGCAACGCGCCGTACTGATCCTCCGAGAGGTCCTCGCGTTCCCGGCCGCAGAGGTCGCCACGATGCTCGACACCTCGGTTGCGGCTGTGAAGAGCACGCTGCAACGCGCCCGTGCCCGCCTGGATTCCACGGCGCCGTCACAGGGTGAAGTCTCGGCGCCCACCGACCCCGAATCGCTAGCACTGCTAGACGACTACATCGCCGGCTTCGAGAACGCCGACACCGCAGCCCTGGAACGCGCCCTCCGCGCGGATGCCGCGATCGAAATGGTCGGTACGACGGCGTGGTTCAACGGCCGCGTGATGTGCATGCAACTCCTCGCCTCCGCGGTCGGCGCACCGGGCGATTGGCGGATGATCCCGCTCATCGCGAACGGCCAGCCCGCGGTAGGTGCCTATTTCAAGGGCGACCCGTACGGCGTCGCCGTACTCACGCCCACTCCGACCGGACTCACCCACATCCACGTCTTCAGCACCCCGAGCCTCGTCACGTACTTCGGTCTGCCCCCTACAGCTCCTGCACCGTACGACGCGCGCGGCGACTCGTGCTGATGAGAGCCAGCGCCAGTACGACGAGACCCATCGCGAGCGTCGGCCACCAGACGATGTGCTCGGCGCGGACGAACCGCCGCGGATCGGTCGTCGCGGTGGCGCCGACGATCGATCCGGCGATCGCGACACCCAGCGACGTACCGGTCTGCCGGCCGACCGAGGCGAGCGAACCGGCCAGACCGGCCATCGACCTGGGCATCCCGGACACCGCCGAGTTCGCGATCGGCGGGTTGATGGTGCCGAGGAAGACGCCGAAGAACAGGAAGACCGCGAGCACGTTGAGCAGCGGCGTGGACGCTTGGATCGTGAGGGAGGCGAGCGCTCCGAGCGTCAGCGCCGTACCTGCGACGACAAGTGGCAAGCGTGGGCCGCGCGCGCCGACGACCCGGCCCGTCAGCGGTGAGAGGACGCAGATCAGGAGACCGACAGGCAGCAGGCACAGGCCGGCGTCCAGGGCGGACAGGTGGCGAACGCTCTGTAGGTAGAGCGTGGTGACGAACAGGAACGCGCCGAACCCGGTGTAGGCGAACATCGCGATCACCACGGCCGAGCTGAACGGGACGCTGCGGAACAGCCGGAGCTCGAGCAGCGGCTCCGTGCGGCGGTGTTCGTACGCGATCAGGAGGACCGCGGCGACGGCGGCCGCGACGATCAACGGCGTACGCCACCCGTTGTTCTCGATGATCGCGGACACCACGCTGCCGAGGAGCACGACGACCAGGAGCTGACCGATCGGGTCGAAGCGGCGGCCGTGGGCGGCTCGGGACTCGGGGATGTACAGGCTGGTGAAGATCACCGCGAGGACGACGATCGGCAGGTTCACCCAGAAGATCGATCGCCAGCCGAGACCGTCGACGAGCGCGCCGCCGAGGATCGGGCCGAGGACGAGCGAGAGGCCGGCGGTCGCGCCGAAGATCCCGATCGCGCGGGCCCGCTCGGCGCGCTCCGGGAACACGGTCACCACGATCGCCATCGCGACCGGGTTGAGGAGCGTGCCGCCAACGGCCTGGACGGCGCGGGCGGCGATCAGCGCTTCGATGCTGGGGGCGAGGCTGCAAAGGAGCGAGCCGAGGCCGAAGACGGTCAGACCGAGGCGGAACATGCGCTTGCGGCCGTACCGGTCGGCGGTGGAGCCGGCCAGCAGCAGGAAGCTCGCGAGCACCAGCGTGTAGGCGTCGACGGTCCACTGCAGGCCGGCCGTCGAGGCGCCGAGATCGTCCCGGATCGCGGGCAGCGCCATGTTCACGATCGAGATGTCCATCACCGAGATCAGCAGGCTCGCGCAGCAGATCGCGAGGACGGCGTACCGGCGGGCACTGGTCAGACCAGTGTCCTCGAGCGTTGGAAGGGTCATACCAGCAACGCTAGGATTTAGAGCGTGCTCGAAGTCAATGAAAGCGGGATCAGCATCGCCGAAGCCGCCGAACGCACCGGCGTCAGTGTCCACACGCTGCGGTACTACGAGCGCGCCGGCCTCGTCGTCACCACCGTCGACCGCACCGCCGGCGGGCGCCGCCGCTACCGCAAGATCGACCTGGACTGGATCAAGATCTGCACCAAGTTCCGCGCCACCGGCATGCCGATCCGCACCATCCGCCGGTACGCCGAACTCGTCACCGCCGGCCGCGGCAACGAGAAGGACCGCCTCGAACTCCTCGAGACCCACCGCGCCGAGATCCTCACCCAACTGGCCGAGCTCACCGAGAGCCTCGAACTCATCGACCACAAGATCGACGTCTACCGAGGCCGCATGGAAGCCGGCGACGCCGACCAACTCTGGGCGCCCCGGGAGTAACTCAACCTCCTAGGAGGCGTCAGCGGTTGAGGTTGGTGAGGCGGGTGGTGAGGAAGCGGCGTTCGGTTTCGTTGGCGGTCAGGTGGATCGCCTGTTCGTAGGCCTCGGCCGCTTGCCCGGGACGGTCGAGCCGGGTGAGGACATCGGCCCGGGTCGCCGGAAGATAGGCGTACGTCGCGAGGGCCGGTTCCTTGCTCAAGGCATCCAGTTCGACCAGTACCGCCTCAAGGTCAGCCCCGGGAACCAGGCTGCGCGCGGCCACCCGATTGAGCGCGACGATCGGAGTCGGCCAGCTCACCATCATCGCGTCGTACATCCGGACCACCTGCCCCCAGTCCGTCTTCTCCCACGACGGCGCCGTCACATGCAGACCGGCAACTGCCGCCTGCAACGCGAACCTCCCATTGCCCCGCTGCAACGCCGCCGTCGCCCGTGAGACGCCCTCCGCCAACAGTTTCACGTCCCACCGCGACCGATCCTGATCCGCCAGCAGCACCAGTTCACCGTCCGCGCTGACCCGCGCGTCACCACGCGCCTCGGTCATCAGCAGCAGCCCTAGCAGTGCTAGCGGTTCAGCCTCGTCCGGCATCAATCGCTCCAGCATCCGCGCCAGCTCGATCGCCCGCCCGGTCAGATCGGTCCGCGTCAGCTCCACCCCCGTGGCGACGTACCCCGCCGTGTACACCAGGTGTACGACGGTCAGCACCACATCCATCCGCGCCGGCAACTCGTGATCCGCCGGGATGCGATACGGAATCCCGGCTGCCGCGATCTTCTTCTTCGCCCGGGTGATCCGCGCCGCGGCCGTCGCCTCGCCGATCAGCAGCACC
Organism: Kribbella sp. VKM Ac-2569; assembly: GCF_004216905.1. Classification (GTDB taxonomy): domain Bacteria; phylum Actinomycetota; class Actinomycetes; order Propionibacteriales; family Kribbellaceae; genus Kribbella. Next base: position 317,991 of record NZ_SGXJ01000005.1, on the reverse strand, counting down.
GCGGCGACCTCCCGCGTGGTCAATCCGCAGATCAGCCGCAACGTCAACGCCACTTGCGATTCCCGCGCCAACGCCGGGTGACAGCACGTGAACACCAGCCGCAACGGATCCGTCGGCTGCTCAGCATCGTCAGGCTGCTCTACCAGAAGGGGCAGCTTCCGCCGGAGATTCGTCTCCCGCCGCAGCCGGTCCAGCGCCAGCCGCCGAGCGACTGTCGTCAGCCAGCCGGCCGGATTGTCCGGTATGCCGTCCGGCCAGGTTCGCAGCGCCTGGACGAAAGCGTCCTGGGTGCAGTCCTCGGCGAGATCCAGGTCCCGTGTCAGCCGGACCACGGACGACAGCACCGTCGACCAACTCTCCCGGTGCGCCCGGTCCACCACCCGCGCGACCTCGACCGCCTCGCTCACCATCTCCCCTGTCCCCCTGCCCGTGGGTACGCCGACGGGATCGAGCGTCGGCGTACCCGGGTCGAACGGCATGATCGGACGATCGTCCGATCGCGGTCGCCGGTCAGGCCGGCGGCGCCGCGTCCTCGGATGTCGGCATCACCGGCCGGACCTCGATGTTGCCGGACGGGCAGAGCTTGGCCAGCTCCAGTGCCTGATCGAGGTCACGCGCCTCGATCACGTAGTACCCGCCGAGCGCCTCCCGCGTCTCGATGAACGGCCCGTCGGTGACCAGCGGCTCGGCCCCCTCGCGGTTCTTGACCGTGCTCGCCGTACTGGACCGTTCGAGCGCCTCCCCGCCGAGGATCCGCGCCCCGGCCTTCTCCACCGCCGCCGCGAACTCCCCGTGCAACTTCATCGCCTGCTGCCACTCGTCGCGCGTCAGGTTGTCGTACCACTCCTCGCTGTCGAACAGCAGGAACATGTACTGCGCCATCTCGGGCTCCCTCGTCGATGTCTTCTACTTGGACATCTTGCTGACGAATGTCGCGACACGGAATCGACAACACCCGGAAAGAATTTTTATTACCGTGGGGTACATGGAGCACCTCGACGTCCTGATCGTCGGCGCAGGCCTGTCCGGGATCGGCGCGGCGTACCGGATCCAGACCCGGTGCCCGGACCGCACGTACGCCGTACTGGAGGGCCGCGAGGCGCTCGGCGGTACCTGGGACCTGTTCCGGTACCCCGGGGTCCGGTCGGACTCCGACATGTTCACGCTCGGGTTCCCGTTCCACCCGTGGAAGGCGGCGAAGGCGATCGCGGACGGGCCGTCGATCCTCGATTACCTGCACGAGACCGCGTCGACGTACGGGATCGACAAGCACATCCGGTTCGGTCAACGCGTCGTACGGGCCTCGTGGTCGTCGGCGGACGCGCTGTGGACCGTGGAGACGGCGGACGCGGCGTACACCTGCTCGTTCCTCTACGTGTGCAGCGGGTACTACGACTACGACTCGGGGTACGTCGTCGACTTCGACGGAAAGAATGATTTCCAGGGGCGGATCGTGCACCCGCAGCACTGGCCTGACCAGTTGGACTACGCCGGCCAGCGCGTCGTGGTGATCGGCAGCGGCGCGACCGCAGTGACTCTGGTGCCCGCAATGGCGGGTACGGCGGAACACGTGACGATGCTGCAGCGATCGCCGAGCTACGTCGCCTCTCGCCCCGCCCACGACGCGCTGTCGGACCGCATGCGCGCCGTACTGCCCGAGAATCTCGCGCACCGGTTGATCCGTGGGAAGAACGTTGTCGCGAGCACTGCGATCTACAACGCGTTCCGGAAGTGGCCGGCGCATGCGGCCTGGTTGCTGAACAGCGCCGTGGCGAAGCAACTGCCGGAGTCGATCCCGGTCGATCCGCACTTCACGCCGCGGTACAAGCCCTGGGATCAGCGACTCTGCCTGGTACCGGACGCGGACCTGTTCAAGGCGCTGCACAACGGGTCGGCCTCGGTGGTGACCGACGAGATCGACCGCTTCACGCCGACCGGGCTGCGGCTGCGGTCCGGACGCGAACTGGAGGCCGATCTCGTGGTCACCGCGACCGGCCTCCGCATGGTTGCGCTCGGCAACATCCAGGTGACGGTCGACGAGCGGCCGGTCGCGCCGCACGACACGTTCGTCTACAAGGGCATGATGCTGAGCGGCGTACCGAATCTCGCCTGGTGCATTGGGTATACCAACAACTCGTGGACGTTGCGCTCCGACCTCACCTCGCAGTACGTGTGCCGGCTGCTCAACCACCTCACCGCAACCGGCACCCGCGTCTGCCTCCCCGAGGTCGACCCGTCCGAGTACGACGCCCCACCGCGCCCTGTCGTCGACCTCTCCTCCGGCTACATCCGCCGCGCCGCCCAGATCCTCCCCCGCCAAGGCACCCAAGGCCCCTGGCGCCTCCGCCAGAACTACCCCCGCGACCTCATCACCCTCCGCTACAACCGCGTCGACGACGGCGTCATGCAGTTCAGCTAGGGACGGGCGCGGGAGGCTGCGGGCCGACGTACGTCGCGGCCGGACGAATGATCTTCGGATCGGTGGACTGTTCGAGGATGTTGGCGGACCAGCCGATGATGCGGCTGACCGCGAACGTCGGCGTGAACATGGCGCGCGGGATGCCGCACAGCTCCATCACGACACCGGCGTAGAACTCGACGTTGGCGTACAGGTTGCGGCCCGGCTTCAGCTCGGCGAGTACGTCGACGATGCGCTGCTCGACGGTCGTCGCGAAGTCGACGAGCTCGCCGCCGATCCCGCGGGCGATGTCGCGCAGCATCAGCGAACGCGGGTCCTCGGTCCGGTATACCGCGTGCCCGAACCCCATGATCCGGTCGCCGGCGGACACCTTCGCGCGGACCCAGTCGTCGATGCGGTCCGGCGTACCGATCTCGTCGAGGCTCGCGAGTGCGCGATCCGGTGCACCGCCGTGCAGCGGACCGGAGAACGCACCGATCGCACCCGCGACGGCCGCAACCACGTCCGCACCAGTGGACGCGATGACGCGGGCGGTGAAGGTGGACGCGTTGAAGCCGTGGTCGACGGTCGAGACCAGGTAGTGCTCGACCGCGGTCGCGTGGACAGCGGTGGGTTCGGCGCCGGTCACCAGGTAGAGCCAGTTCTCGGCCGCCGACAGGTCGGCGCGTGGCTCGAGCGGCTGCTGTCCTTCGCGGAGCCGGTACAGGGCCGCGAGAATGGTCGGCGTCACTGCGCAGACCAGCATCGCATCGGCCTTGCGGCGGGCTTGGTCGGCATCCCAGAGCGGCGGGAGACCGCGGACGGCCGCCAGGAGCGACAGCGCGGTACGGAGACCGGCGAGCGGGTTGAACGTCGTACCGGCGGTCGCGATTGCCGGGAGGACCGCGCTGACCTCGTCGGGGAGGACGCGCAGCGGGGCAATCTCGGCGACGAACCGGTCGCGCTCCGCGGCGGTCGGGAGGTGGCCCTCGAACATCAAGTACCAGACGTCTTCGAGGGTCTTGGACTTGGCGAGATCGATCGCCGAGTACTCGCGGTAGTGGTAGAAACCCTCGTCACCACGGACGTCGCCGAGGGTCGTCTCGGTGACGACGACGTTGCGCAGGCCAGGCGGAACATTGATCGTTGTTGACATATCTTCAGAGTTGACAGGCGATCAATGATTGTCAATATTGATCCAGTCAACATGAATGGTCCGAGGAGCGCTGGATGCCATCCGAAGGTGACGAGAATTACCTGACCACCGCCGAGGTGGCGCGCCGTCTGCAGGTGAAGCCGGCGACGGTCTACGCCTACGTCAGCCGCGGCCTCCTCACCAGCGTCCGAGCCCGCGGCCGCCGCGGCAGCCTCTTCCCTGCCGCCGACGTCGAACGCCTGGCCGCTCGCTCGGTAGAACACTCCGGCGTAGTCGAACGCATCGAGTCCGAACTGACCCTCCTCCAAGACGACAACCTCTACTACCGAGGCCACTCCGCCCAATCCCTAGCCACCACTGCCACCCTCGCCCAAGTAGCCACCCTCCTCTGGACCGGCCAACCCCCAACAGATCCGGATGGGGTGGAGGCGGACTTGTTTGGGGTAGAGCGGGAGGGGGTGGAACTGGCTCGGGCGGCTATGGAGGTGGTGCCGGCGGGGGCTCGGTTGACGGATCGGTTGCGGGTGGCCGTGGCGGTCTTAGGGGCTGCGGATCCGTTGCGGTTCGACCTGTCGGCGGGGTCGGTGACTGCCGCGGCCGGGAGGTTGATCGGGACGTTGGTCGCAGCACTCCCGGGGCCGATCGTCACGCGTACGACGCTGGGCGGGAAGCTCTGGCCGAAGCTCTCGGACGCAGAACCCCGACCGGAGCTACTCGACGCCGCACTCATCCTCCTGGCCGACCACGGACTCGCAGTCTCCACCGTCGCGGCCCGGGTCGCAGCCAGCGCACGCGCGAACCTGTACGCGGTGATCTCGGCAGGACTCGGCGCACTCGACGGCCAGTACCACGGCGCCGCGCCGACCCTCGCCTACGAGTTCCTGGACCGAGCGAAACACGACCCGTTGAAGGCACTGTCGGACCAGTTGCGTTCCGGCGAACCGATCCCCGGCTTCGGCCACCGCATCTACCAGCACCGCGACCCGCGCGCCGACGTACTGCTCGAACTCCTGGGCGACGACCCGATCGTGAGCACGATCCACGCGATCGCCGAACGTACGCCGACCTTCCCCAACAGCGACCTCGCGATCGCGGCCGTCATGCACGCCTACAACTTCCGCCCCGACGCCGGCGACGCCCTCTTCGCCCTGGCCCGCATGATCGGCTGGACCGCCCACGCCCTGGAGGAATACGCAGCCCCCGCCCTCCGCTTCCGAACCCTAGGCATCTACACCGGCCAAACCACCTAACCCAACAACCACACGTGGGGTTACTTGGTGGTTAGTTTGAGGAGAGTTGCGGCGCCGGGGGCTAGGGAGATGGGGACCGGGGCTACACGTTGTGGGGTGTACTTCTGGCGGGCCGGTTGGAAGACTCCGATCGAGCCAACCGTTTGCTCGTTCACCGTCACGAGCGCCCGGGTCTTCGCGCTGTGCGAGCGGTTGGCGACCAGCAACCAGCGATCGCTCGACGCGGCGTCGCGGGATCGGAAGGTGCCGACCACGACCGCGTCGCCGGTAATTCCCGACACCAGGTTCGTCGGGGTGAAGCCGGCGGCCCCGTTCGGCAGTGGCGTTTCGTTGGCGTGCTCTACGGTCTCGGACACGAGCGGCTTGAGTTCGCGGCCGACCTGGTGCAGCCAGGTGGTGTTGATCTCTTTCGCCGCGTAGTACCGCGACGTCCGTTCCCCGTCGACGGTGATCAGCGCCGGCCCGAAGCCTTCACCGCGGGCGGCTTCGGGCGTCCAGTAGGTGAAGTACTGGATGCCTTTCGCGCCGTACGCGAGGCTGATGTTCACCTGCCAGAGCAGCTCGGCAGCGGTCGGTTCGCGATGGTTGTTGTAGGCAAGCGTCTGGATGAACACCCAGGACGGGATGTCGCCGTGCAGCGCGGCGTCGCGGACGATCGCCCAGTTGTGGAAGTAGTTCGCGTCCTCGCGGCCTTCGGAGAGCAGCGGGTACCGGTCGAACGAGATCAGCGACGGCTTCACCACGTCGACGAAGCTCCGGTAGTACGACGCGTCGTCCGATGGGAACAGGTTGATGTACGGCAGCAGTTGCGGTGCCAGCTCACGGGAGATCGACAGTGCCTTCGCCAGCGTCGCGAACCAGCCCGCGCCGGGTTCGTCGTAGAAGTTGAAGCCGGCCAGCGAGGAGTACGGCCCGTACGCGTCGCGCGCCCGGATGTAGAGCGCGCTGGCCTCGGCCGGAGTGACGCTGAGGAAATCTGACGGCGTGTCAGAGATCGAGAACCAGCGGGACATGTTGCGGATCTGGATGTCGTCGGAGATCAGCATCTTCAGGCCGGCGTCGCGGGCGAGCCCGAGCTGGTACTGGAAGATGTTGCCGTCACCGGCGTAGTTGCCGGAGATGACGAAGTCGAACCCGGCGTTCTTGATCTCGCCGAACCGCTCCGCCGTACTCGCGTACGGGTGCGGCGGCCAGAACAACCCGATCGGGAAGTCGGCCCCACCCGTCAACGGCAACGCGTCAGGCGACGGTACGGCGACCGCGGCCGAGGCTGTTGACGCGGAGGCCGTTGAGGCGGATGTGGTGGCGGCGGATGCTGCGGTGAGGGCGGTGGCGCCGGCGCCGAGGAGCAAGGCGCGGCGGCTCGGGCCGAGGGTCTGGTGCGGACTCTGCATGTCTCTCCTTCGAAAGGCGGTCGAACGGAGTGGCGAGGGTTGTTCAGGGGCGTTGCCGGTGCGTGGACACTGCGTCGGCAGTCGCGTCGAAGGCCTGTTCTGCCAAGGGATAGTCGCGTTGGGCGACGCCGAGATACAGGGCGTCCAGGACGATCATCTGGGCGTGCCGTCCGGACAGTCCCCCGGTGCGGAACGTGACGTCGCGGGCCGCGGTGACCAGAACGATGTCCGCCATCCGGGCCAGCGGCGAGCGGGGATAGTTGGTGATAGCAACAGTCGTCGCGCCCTGCCGGCCGGACCGGGTCATCGGCTCCAGTACCTCGATCGTCTCGCCGCTGTGCGAGATTCCGATCGCGACGTCCCCGGTGCCGAGCAACGCGGAGCTGGCCAGCGCGGTGTGTACGTCGCTCCAGGTGCTCGCCCCGCGCCCGATCCGGTGCAGCCGCAACCGCAGGTCCTCGGCGACGGACGCCGACCCCGCCACGGCGTACAGATCGATCCGCCGCGCGTCCGAGATCGCCCGGACCGCCCGGCCGAGAGCGTCGACGTCGAGTGCAGCGACGGTGTCCTCGAGCGCGCGGGTGTCGGCGCGCAGCAGGGTCCGGAGTACGTCGTCCAGCGAGTCGTCCGGGCCCACCTCTGAGCCGGTCCCCCGCTCCCAGCTCGGACTGGTCCGACCACTTTCGGCCGCCAGCGTCAGCCGCAACTCGGCGTACCCGGACAGACCGAGCGCGAGGCAGAACCGGGTGACGCTCGGCAGCGACGTACCGCAGCGGGCCGCCAACTGGCCGATCGTCGACGAGGCGACCGCCGCCGGGTCGCGGAGCACTTCGGCGGCGATCCGCGCCTGCGCCGGGCTGAGCGCCGGCAGCAGGCCGTGGATCCGCGCCTCGAGACTCGGCGGTGGCGACTCGACAGCACTCATGTAAAGAATTCTCAGAGCACGTCAACCACAATTACAAGGATTCACAGTGTCCGATTCCGGCCAGTCAGCGACTCATCCGTCGAATGGTGAACTGGTCGGACCAGCCGCCGGCGAGGAGTACGTCGATCCGGCCGCTCAGAACGTAGGTGCCGTACGGCGTGACTGCGGCAGTTGTCGGACCGGCGACGAGCCATGGCTCGACTGATCGGACCTGTGCGGTGCGGTAGTTGTCGCGGCTGCTCAGCACGGTCGCCTGCTCGACGCCGGGAGCACCGAGCTTGTTGGTGATCGCGATCAGGCGGCCGTCGGGCCTGAGCGCTAGGCCGTCTCCGCCGACCAGTGCACTGGTCAGACCAGTAACACTCAGTTCACCACGCGGCGAGATGCGGAACAAGGTGCCGGTGTCGTAGCGGACCGTCAGGAGGTAGCCGGCCGGGTGCCAGACGATGCCGTTGGCGCCGATCGTGTCGCTGCGTAGACGCTCGTCGCGGATCAGGACTGTTGCTACGCCCGCCGGGGTGACCTTGTAGATCGCGTCGGATGCCGGGTCGGTGACGTAGGCGTTGCCTGCGGCATCGATCGCCAGGTCGTTGGCGCCGTGGTGGCCGCCGGCCGGGTTCAGGCGGGGCGTGTTCAGATCGACGCGCTGCTCTAGTTGGCCGGTGCGCAGGTTGTAGATGGCGATGCCGGATTGCTTGTAGGTGGTGGCTTCCGATGACCGTTCGCCGTTGCCGATGTCGGCGTACGTGACGAGTACTCGGTTGCGTACGGCGTCGACGTGCAGGCCGAAGGTGGAGACGCCGGGTGCGATGCCGAACGGATGCGGTACGCCGTCGCGACCGACCACGGAGATCCGGCCGGTCGCCATCGACCCGATCAGAAACGCCCGCCGGCTCGGATCCCAGGCGATCCCCTCCGGATACCGATCACTCGTCCGCCCGTCGAACTGCGCGACCCGGCGCAACGCCGCAGGAATCGACGTGGCGGCCGCCGCCGCGGTAGTGGCGGTGGTGGCTGTGGCGGTGGCAGTGGCCGCAGATGCGGTGGTGATGCCGGCGGCGGGCAGGGCGACCGTCATGGTCAGTAGGGCTGCTGTTGGTGCGCGGAATCTCATGGAGGGCCTCTCTTCTGTCCAATACGACCACAGAGACTAATCAGAGCTCTGATGATCGTCAATGCATATATCACCGACGTCGTTCGTACGATGGTCATCATGCGGATGTCCTTCGACGAACGGCTCGGGAGTCACCTCAAGCGGGTCGAGCAGGAACTGCAGGCCGTGAAGGCGGCCGCCGTGAAGCCGGCCGGGCTGACCGTGCCGCAGTACGCCGCCCTGTTCGTCCTGGACGAGCAGCCGGGAATCTCGGCCGCCGAGCTCGCCCGCCGTTGCCTGGTCACGCCACAGACGATGACGACGATCCTGCGCAACCTGGAGTCGGCCGACCTGATCGAGCGCACCCCGCATCCACTGCACAGGCACGTCATCGAGACCCGCCCGACCACAGCCGGCCGAAAAGCTCTCGAACAGGCGGACAAGCGCGCAACCAGCGTCGAGCGCAGACTCGCCGACGCCTTCAGCGAGGAGGAAGCGGAAACCCTCCGCACCCTCCTCGCCCGGGTCTCAGAGGCCCTGACAACAGACCCGATCTTGAAAAGCTAGAACAGCGCAGCCATCAACCGGCGGCGAGCCTTGACGACGCGCTCGTCGTCCGCACCGACGACCTCGAAGAGCTCGAGCAGGTGCAGCCGTACGGCGTTCCGCTCGTCCCCCGCGGTCGCCTGGACCGTGGAGATCAGGCGTGCGAACGCGTCGTCCACATGCCCGCCCATCAGGTCCACATCGGCCACCAGCAGCTGAGCCTCGACGTCGGTCGGGTTGTCGGCCGCCCGTGTCCGGACGTCGGCCGGCACGTCCTGCGTACGCTTCACCAGCTGTACGCGGGCCAACCCCGACTTCGCCTCGGCGTCGTTCGGCGTCTCCTTCAGCAGCTCCTCGTACGCCGCGATCGCGCCGTCCAGATCGCCCGCGCCGACCGCGTTCTCGGCCTTCTCGTACCGCGGGTTCGGTGCCTCTTCCTCCTCGACGGCCTCGGCCACCGGGCCGACCGGCTCGGCGCGCCCGGTGATCCCGTTCGCGACCGCGACCGTCAGCAGCTGGTCGAGGTACTGCCGGACCTCCGGCTCACCGAGGACGCCCTGGAACAGCGGCACCGGCTGACCTCGCAGGATCGCGATGACGACCGGCACAGCCTGTACGCCGAACGCCTGGGCGACCTGTGGGTTCGCGTCGACGTCGATCCGGGCCAGCAGGAACTTCCCGGCGTACTCGGTCGACAGCTGGACCAGCACCGCACTGAGCGCGTTCGAGCCCTGCGCCCGCGGCGAGTACAGCTCGACCACGACCGGGGCCTGCAGCGAGCGCTCGATGACGTCGGACTGGAAGTTGGCCTCGCCGACCTCCAGCGCGTACGCACCTGCGGCGCCACCACCCGCTGGAGCACTGGGAGCACCAGGTGCGCCAGGCGCACCGGCCGGTTTACGGAGGGACGACAGGTCGACCGCCCCTGGACGGGAGAAGTTGGACTGGCTCACCACTGTCCTCGCATTCCGTGCACACTCCGTACGTTCACAGGTCCATCCTCTACGACGCGGCCGACTTACGCTGCGCCCGGGTCACCATCAGCAGCCGAGCGAGGCCTGCCCGGGTCCCCACGACCGCCAGCCGGTCCCCTACCTTGACCTGCTTCTCGGACGCCGGACTCCACTCCCAGGGACCGTGCCGATCCTGTCGTGCGAGCACCCGAAGGCCCTCGGCCTCGTTCAGTTCGCCGAGCCGTCGACCGTCGGCAACCGACCCTGGCTCGACGGTCACCTCGGTCAGCAGCAGCACGCGGCGACCGGCCGGGATCGTCACCTGCTTGCGCCGGTTCGCGACCGCGGCAGCGATCGCCGGCGCCACCAGCATCGACACCGACCGGCTGTGGCCGAGGCCCAGCCGCCGCTCGACCCGCTGCGCCAGGTCGTGGTCGAACATCCGCATCGTGATCCGGGCGTCCGGGTTCAGGTCCCGGGCCACCATCGCCGACTCCAGGTTGGTGATGTCGCCGTCGGTGATCGCGAGCACCGACTGGCACCGCTGTACGCCGGCCGACCGCAGCGTCTCCTCGTTGCTGCTGTCCCCGATCACGACCGGGATCTTCAGCCGGTGCGCGACCTGGATGCCGGGCGCGTCCTCGTCCTGATCGACACCGACGACCGCGACGCCCCGCTCGGTGAGGATCTCCAGCACCCGCGCGCCGACCGTACCGAGGCCGCACACCACCACATGGTTGCGCGGCCGCCCGCGGACTCCGCCGATGATCCGCGACAGCCGCGCGCCGATCAGCGAGTCGACCACGACCGCGGTCAGCAAGGCCATCAGCACGATGCCGGTCAGCTGCACCACCACAGCGGCGACCTTCACCCAAGGGTCGGCGTCGGAGAACGCGTTGTCCTCGATGCCCGCCGACGTCACCGCGCCGGCGGCCATGTACACCGCCCGCCACCACTCGATCCCACCGACGAAGTGGATGACCGCCGTACCGGCCGCGACCAGGAACGCCATCACCGCGGCGATCTTCCGGACCCGGCTGTCCAGGATGTCGCGCAGCGCGATGAACCAGCCGGCCGGGCGTACGTCGCGGCTGCGCCAGATCGTCCGTACGCCGGTGCCGAGCACGATGTCACCGTCCGGGTCGGCGCTGGCCATCGGCAACAGCTGGGGCGTCGCGGACGAGGTCGTGTCCGCGAGCACGGTCACATGAGGCTCGCGGATCAGATCTGCCTGTCCCACGACCACCCGCTGACCGCCGAGCTCCATCCAGGTCAGCTCGTCGTCCTCCAGCGCGTCCGAGACGAACGCGGGCGCGGCCAGCGACGGCCCGTTGATCACCACGCAGTCGCCGAGCAGGCTGTTCAGCTGCTTACTGAGCCGCGGATTCACCATCTGTACGACGATCCGCAGCTCCGGATCCATGTCCCGCGCAGTCAGCGCGGTGTGGACGTTGTGTACGTCGTCGGTGTCCAGCAGGACCAGTGCGCGCGCGGTGGACGGCGTACCGTCGTCGGCTGCGTCGACACCGGCCCGCCGGAGCAACGACTCGCTGATCACCCGGGCGCCCATCACGGTCGCGCCCAGCTCACCGATCCGGTCGTAGTGACGGGACGCGGGGTTGACGATCGCGGTCACCCGCTCGCCCGAGCTCACCAGTTCGGTGACCACCCGCAGCATCGTGCGGTCCGAACCGCAGACCACCACGCGCCGTCCGTCCGGGGAATCGGCCGCACCAGGGGCCTCTCGCCCGGACGGTGGCGGCTCCTCAGAACCGGGCGGGCTCTCGGTACTCTCCCCACTGTTCCCGAAGAACGTGACAGATTTCCCCCATCGTGGCCTCCGCACGCACTGCCTCCAGCATGGGCTCGATCAGGTTGCCAGTGCCGCTGGCCGCCTCCACCAGAGCCGACAGCGTACGCCGTACCCGGTCCTCGTCGCGGTGCGCCTTGCGTTCCGCGAGGACGCGGCACTGTTCGACCTCGACCTCGTGCGAGACCCGGAGGATCTCCAGCTCGCCGGACACGGTGTCGGTGAGCGTGTTGACGCCGACGATCTTCTTCTCGCTCTTCTCGAGCTTCTGCTGGTACTCGAACGCGGCGTCGGCGATCTCGGCCATGAACCAGCCGTCCTCGATCCCGCGCAGGATGCCGCCGGTCATCGTCTCGTCCGGGCTCATCTCCTTGATCCGCGCGAAGATCGCCTCGGCCTCGGCCTCGATCTCGTCGGTCAGCGCCTCGACGTACCAGGATCCGCCGAGCGGGTCGGCGACGTTCGTGACGCCGATCTCCTCCATCAGCACCGACTGGGTCCGCAGCGCGATCTCGGCCGACTCCTCACTCGGCAGCGCCAGCGTCTCGTCGAGCGCGTTGGTGTGCAGCGAGTTCGTCCCGCCGAGTACGGCGGCCAGCGCCTCGACAGCCGTCCGTACGACGTTGTTGTACGGCTGCTGCGCCGTGAGCGACACCCCGGCCGTCTGCGTGTGGAAGCGGAGCCACTGCGCCTTGTCGGTCTTGGCGCCGTACACGTCCCGCAGCCAGCGCGCCCAGATCCGGCGGGCGGCCCGGAACTTCGCGATCTCCTCGAAGAAGTCCAGGTGGCTGTCGAAGAAGAACGACAGGCCGGGCGCGAACACGTCGACGTCGAGCCCGCGGGAGAGCCCGAGCTCGACGTACCCGAAGCCGTCGGCGAGCGTGTAGGCGAGCTCCTGCGCGGCGGTCGAGCCGGCCTCGCGGATGTGGTACCCGGAGACGCTCAGCGGCTTGTACGCCGGGATCGTGGTCGCGCAGTACTCCATCAGGTCGCCGATCAGGCGCAGGTGCGGCTCCGGCGGGAACAGCCACTCCTTCTGCGCGATGTACTCCTTGAAGATGTCGGTCTGCAGCGTCCCGTTCAGCTTGGAGATGTCCGCGCCCTGGCGCTCGGCGGCGACCAGGTACATGCAGAACGCCGGCACGGCCGGACCGGAGATCGTCATCGAGGTGGTGACGTCCTGGAGCGGGATGTCCTTGAACAGCCGGTCCATGTCGACGGCCGAGTCGATCGCGACGCCGCAATGGCCGACCTCGCCGAGCGACTTCGGCTCATCGGAGTCGCGCCCCATCAGCGTCGGCATGTCGAACGCGACCGACAGGCCGCCGCCACCACCGTTGAGGATCATCCGATAGCGCTCGTTGGTCTGCTCCGCGTTCCCGAAGCCGGCGAACTGGCGGATCGTCCAGGTGCGGCCGCGGTACCCGGTCGCGTACAGACCGCGGGTGAACGGGAACTCCCCCGGCCAGCCGATCCGCTCCATCCGCGGGTCGGCGACACCCTCGGGCGGCCCGTACACCGGCTCGACCTCGGTGCCGGACAGCGTGGTGAAGTCCGCCTCCCGCTTGCGCGCGGCGTCGTACCGCTGCTGCCACCGGCTCCGGCCGGCCGCGATCTGCTCGGCATCCATCAGTCAGACCTCCTAGGGAACTGGTCCCAAAATACTAGGACGTCCAACTATTTCCAACCGGGGTGGACGTGCATGCAGGCACAACCCCCACTCCGCGCCCCATCAGCCCGCCTGAAGGCGAGTTGTGCATGCGTGGGCGTCCACCCCCTACCCAGCCAACCTGAGCCCGCGCCGGCGGGCCTGCTCTCGCGGATCGGGGACGGGGGCCGCCTCGAGGAGGCGGACGGTGTAGGGGTCCTGGGGTGCGCGGAGGACGGACTCTCGGTCGCCCTGCTCGACGAGGCGGCCCTGGCTCATCACGGCGACGCGGTCGCAGACCTGGTCGACCACGGCGAGGTCGTGGCTGATGAACAGGCAGGCGAAGTGCAGCCGGTCCTGCAGCGAGCGGAGCAACTCGAGCACGGTGGCCTGCACCGAGACGTCGAGTGCGGACGTCGGCTCGTCCGCGATCAGCAGCCCGGGATCGAGCGAGATCGCCCGCGCGATCGACACCCGCTGGCGCTGACCGCCGGACAGCTCATGCGGGTACCGCCCGGCCCACGCACCCGGCAGCTCGACACTGTCGAGCAGCTCCTCGACACGGCGACGGAGCTCGGCACCACGGACGCCGCGATGGACGGCGAGCGGCTCGCCGACGGACTGCCCGATGGTGCCGCGCGGGTTCAGCGAACCGGCCGGATTCTGGAAGACGACACCGATCCGGGCCCGGGTCTTGCGGAGGTCGGACGCCGACGCGGACGTGAGCGCCTGTCCGGCCACGTGGACCTCGCCGGAGGTGATGGGTGCGAGACCGAGCACCGCTTTGCCGATCGTGGACTTCCCGGATCCCGACTCCCCGACGAGACCGACGACTTCACCGGGATTCAGCAGCAGGTCCACGTGATCGACCGCCTGCACCGTACGGCCCCGGCGACCGCGATACTCGACGACGAGATCGTCGATCTTCAGCGCCGCAACATCCGCGTCCACAGAAGTCGACTCACGTGGGCCGCCGCGCGGTACGGCGTCCAGCAGGGCCCGCGTGTACTCCTGCGTCGGGTGATCGAACAGCTCGTGCACCTCGGCCGTCTCGACCACCGAGCCCTTGCGCATCACGACGACCCGGTCGGCCACGTCCGCGACCACGCCCATGTCGTGCGTGATGATCATGATCGCGCCGGAGATCTTCGACCGCATCGCGAGCAGTACGTCGAGCACCTCCCGCTGCACGGTCACGTCGAGGGCCGTGGTCGGCTCGTCCGCGATCAGGAGCTCCGGGTCGCACGCCAGCGCGATCGCGATCATCACCCGCTGGCACTGCCCTCCGGACAGCTGGTGCGGGTAGTACTTCAGCCGGTTCTCGGGGATCTCGACCATCCGCAGCAACTCGATCGCCCGTTCCCGCGCCGCGCCGCGCGACAGCGACGGCTCGTGCGTGCGGATCATCTCGACCAGCTGTGCGCCGATCGTGAACACCGGGTCGAGCGCCCCTGACGGATCCTGGAAGATCATCGCGATCCGCCGGCCGCGGAGCGCGGTGAGTTCGGCCCGCGACATCTCCAGTACGTCGGCGCCGCCGAAGCTGATCCGCCCGCCGGCGCGGGCGTTCGAGGGCAGCAAACCTAGCGCTGCTAGCGCCGTGACGCTCTTCCCGGATCCCGACTCACCCACGACCGCGAGCACCTCGCCCGGCCGGACCTCGAAGCTGACCCCGTCGACCGCGCGCTGCGTCGTACCGCCGACGGTGAAGTCGACCGTCAACTCCTCGAACCGCAGCACCTCGTCGCTCACTCGCCCTCCCCCTGATCCGCTTCGAGCTTGTCGCGGTGCTCCTGCCAGTCCGCGAGCATCTTGCGGTGGTACGAGGCCAGCCACTCGAAGTAGTTGCGCGCGTTCCGCAGTCGCTTGGCCGGACCGGGCATCCCCTCGGGAAGCTCGGCGAGCATGTCCTCGAACAGCCGCTGCTGCTTGCCGAGCGACCGCCGCTCCCCCGCCAGGAAGCTCCCCCAGACGTCGTCCTCGACCTTGAAGTAGTGGTTGCGATCACCCGGTACGGCGTGCCGCACGATGAACCCGAGATCGATCAGCCGCCGGGTCGCGCTCGAGATCGAGCCGGCGCTCGCCGACAACGCCCGGGTCAGCTCGGCCGACGCGACGTACGGCTTGTTGCTCACCATCAGGTAGCCGAGGACGCGGCCCTCCATCCGCGGCGAGCCTGCCAGCTCTCTTAGCAGGGCGAACTGCTCGACGAAGTCCGCGCGGCGTGGGTCCTCCTCCCACGCGTCGTCAGGCAGCGTCTCGTCACTCATCCCGACCTCCCACAACGGCTCCCGCGATCTGCGCCGTACGGCGTGCCCGGAACGCCTCGACCGGCCAGCGCGAGCTCCCGCCGTACCGGACGAGCGACGGCCGGCCGGCCGTGTCCCAGGTGAACTCCACCTTCTCGCCGATCGATCCGAACCCCGCCGAAGGTACGACGGCCAGCGTGTTCTCGTCGACGACCTGGAGTTCCTCATAGCTCTCAACCGGATCCGGTGCGGCTGGGAAGAACGCGACCAGTCGCCCGCCGAGCAGCGAGATGCTGAGCACGCCCATCAAGTTCGCGAAGTTGCCGCAGAACCGACGGGCGTCGATGTCGGTCGGCACCTGGGTACCGGCCGGCGGCTCGGCCGCGAGGTTCAGCAGCTTGACCACGCCCGTGGCCAGTGCGCCCGCCGGCCCGCCGATGCAGTTGGTGAGCACCGACACGACGATCTGGTCGGCGGGGTCGATGAAGGTCCGGGTGATGTGCCCCGGGTATCCACCGCTGTGCCCGACCAACCGGCGTCCGCCGATCGTGACGATGTCCATGCCGAGCCCGTACCGCCCGATTTCGCGTCCGTTGGCGTTCACCAGACTCTCGTCTCGCTGCAGCAGCCGCTTGCTCGCGTCGCCGATCAGCTGGTCGGCCCCGAAGAAGTGCGCGGCACCGTAGACGGCCAGGTCCTCCGCGGTCGAGTACAACCCAGTGGCCGCCGCCATCGCCCGGGTGTCCACGTGCGGGATGACTTCGCGTACGTCGTTCCCGTCGAGCAGCCCGGTATGACCGCCGGCGTACTGACCTGCCCGCGCACGCTCCCACTCGGCGCCCGTGTTGGTCAGTCCCAGCCGATCCACGATGTTCGCCGCGACGTAATCGCCGTACGACGATCCGCTCGCGGACTCGATCACCAGGCCGAGCAGCGAGTAGCCGATGTTCGTGTACTTGAAGTACTCGTTGCGCTCGAACACCTGACCGGCCGACCGGCACAGCTCGATCAGCGCGTCCCGGTCCGGGAACGGGTCCATCAGCTGCCAGTAGTCCTTGTCCACGCCGTCCCGGATCACGCCTGCTTGGTGACCGAGCAACTCGCGCACGGTGACCGGCGCCAAGGCGCTCTCGGCCAATTCGGGGACATACGTATCGATCGGGTCGTCGAGCCGGACCTTGCCCTGTTCGACCAGTTGCAGGATCGAGGTCGCCGTAAAGGTCTTGCTGTGCGACGCGATCCGGAACAGGTGGTCCGTGCGCAGCGGCGTACCGGCGACCTCGTCGCTGTGGCCGAGGGCGGTCGAGAGGACGAGCTCGTCGCCGACCCGGATCGCCGCCTGGACTCCCGGCGTCCGCAGGTAGCGGCGCTGGAACTCGAGCCAGCTCTCGATGGCGGGAGCGGCTTCCCTGGCAATAGATGGGTCGAACAAGGCGGCGTCCGTTCTGTCATGGTTGGTCATCAGGAGCGTCCCTTCGGGTTCACCGCGTCGCGGAGCACGTCGCCGAGGGTGATCAGGCTCAGTACCGTCGCGGCGAGGAACATCGCCGGGTAGATCAGTGTGTGCGGCGCCTGCTGGAAGCGCGACTGCGCGGTGGCGAGCTGCAGGCCCCACGAGATCGACGGCGCGCGCAGGCCGAGGCCGAGGAAGGTCAGCGTCGACTCGGCCACGATCACGCCGCCGACGGTCAGCGTGGCGACCGCGAGCACGGGGCCGATCGAGTTCGGCAGCACGTAGTGCGTGAGGATCCGGGTGGTCGGGAACCCCATCGCCTTTGCGGCCTGGACGTACTCCGCGTCCCGGGTCGCGCGGACCGTCGTCCGCACCATCCGGGCCAGGGTAGGCCAGGAGAACACCGCGAGGACGAGCGACACCGACAGGACCGACCGCTTGCCGAGGCTGTTGAGTACGACGATCGCACCGAGCAGGAACGGGAAGCCGAGGAAGACATCGGTCAACCGGGCCAGGATCGAGTCCGCCCAGCCCCCGACGTACCCGGCGATCGTTCCGACGCCGACGGCGATGACCAGGGCGATCAACGTGCACACCAGGCCGACGGACAGCGACGCGCGGGCGCCGTGGACGACGCTCGCGTAGACGTCGCAACCCTGGAGGTCCTGGCCGAACGGATGGCCGGGCGAGGACGGACGGGCGCTGGCCGAGATATCACAGGCGCGTGGGTCGGCGCTGGTGAACAACTGCGGGACGAGCGCCATCAGAAGCAGTACCGCTAGCACTGCTAGCGGCAGCCAGAAGAGCACGCGGCGGCGAACGGTCGCCCAGACACCGCGTCGCGCGATCACGTCCTCATCGACGGTCTGAAGGAGCACTGCGTCAGTCATGGCGGATCCTCGGGTCGAGGAGGGAGTTGAGCAGGTCGACGACGAGACTGGTCAGCAGGAAGATCAGGATCAGCGCGGTCGCGATGCCGACCACCGTCGGCCCTTCGTGCACCCGGATCGACTCGAACAGCAACTGCCCGACGCCCGGCAGGTTGAAGATGCCTTCCGTTACGACCGCCCCGCCGAGCAACGCGCCCAGGTCGATCGCGAGATACGTCAACACCGGGATCGCCGAGTTCCGCAGCACGTGGACACCGATGACGCGGCGCCTGCTGAGGCCCTTCGCCCACAGCGCGCGGACGAAGTCGGAGCTCATCGTGTCGACCACGCTCCCCCGGGTCAGCCGCGCCACCGCGGCCAGCCCGTAGATCGCCAGAACCGTTGCCGGCAGCAAGTACGACGTCGGCCAGCCGTCCGTCACGCCCGCGATCGGCAGCAGCGACAGCTTCACGCCGAACACCAGCTGCGCCGTCACAGCCATCACGAAGATCGGCACCGACGCGATCAGGATCGTCAGGATCAGCACACCGCGATCGATCCAGGTGTTCTTGCGCAGTCCGGCAATCAGACCGAGACCGACGCCGATCACCACCTGGATCACCCACGCCGTCAGCGCCAACTGGATCGTCACCGGCCAGCGACTCGCCAGCCGCTCGGCCACCGACCGGCCGCGGAAGTCGACGCCGAGGTCGCCGGTGAGCAGATGGCCCAGATAGCGCAGGTACTGCGACCAGAGCGGATCGTTGAGGTGGTACAGATTCCGGATCCGTTCGACCACCGCCGGCGACAGCGGCTGATCACCGCCGAGACTGGAGATCGGGTCACCGGGCAGTGCGAAGACGGCCGCGTAGATGGCGAACGTGACGCCGAAGAACACCAGCACCAGCTCGATCAACCGCCGGATCGTGAAGCGCGCCATCAGCCGGCCTCTCGGCGTACGGCGTTCAGCAGCGCCAAGGTAGCGGCGTACTGGACTCCGACGCAGTCGTTGATCGGCACGGTGTGCAGTTCCTCGTCGAGGCTCGCAGCCTCGTCCTGCCACTCGCGATAGATCTCGCGGAAGCGCCGGGCCAGCGGATGCAGCGCGGCCGCGGCGCCGCCCCGCGCGATCTCACCGTCGATCGCGCGCAGGAGCATCCCGCCGTACCGCAGCCGGTACAGGCGGACCGTGTCGCGCAGACCGAACACTTCGGAGACAGTCGCCCGCCGGCCCGGGTCGACCTCCGTCGCCCGCGCCCGCTCCCGGCCCGGCCGCCGGAGCAGGTACGGCAGGAACGACGCGACCCCGCGGACCAGCTGGGAGTCGTCGGACAGGTACGGCCGCGCCGCCCGGAAGATCTCGTCCATCACCGCCAGGTTGTCCTCGAGCTCGTCCGCCACGCCGGACAGCACCTGCTGGTACGCCTGGTCCGTCGGCGTCTGGTCGTCGGCCGACGGGTGAGTCCAGTACGGCAGCTCGGCGACGAGGCTCGCTGTGCCGTGCCGTTCGGCGTACGCCGCCGACGAACTGCCCGACTCGTTCGGCGTGGGCAGGCCCCGATCCTCGGCGTAGTCGTACATGGCCCGCTGCGAGATCATCTCGAAGACCGCGGGACCGATCGGCCGGGCGACCGGGGTCTCGGGCTCGCCGAGGTCGAGCGGAAGCCCGAAGGACGCGGCGACGGCGTGCAGCTCGTCGACGAAGCCATCGAGCTCCTTGGTGAGGTAGTAGTAGACGCCGCCGACCTCGGTGTTGTGCAGCGACACCGCGATGATCGGTTTCAGCTCGTCGATCACGCGCATCAGGGCGAGCGTCTCCGGCAACACCTGGTCGAAGTACGCGCCCTTGTACTGGAAGGGGAACGACCACTCGACCTGCTCGCCGGGAGCCGGGCGGTGGAAGTTCGCCGCGTAGTGGACCCGGGTGAACGGGCCGTCGAACCAGCCTTCGTTCAGGCGGGTGCCGTCGGGGTCGATGCAGCCGATGATGTTCCAGCGGCAGGTCGCCCGGAGATCGGCATCCGCGCACAGGTCCTCGGCCAGGTGGATCGCGGTCCAGAACCCGATCGGTTCGTTCGGGTGGACGCCGGCGTACACGAGGGCCTGGTCGGGGCCGTCGCCGATCGAGTACATGGTGATCGGGTCGCCGAGTCTCGACGTACCGATCCGGCGCCGGGTGACGAGGTCGGGGTGCTCGTCGGTCAGGGCGTCGAGGCGCGCGGTGATCTCGTCGACGCCCGGGAAATGGGTCAGCTCGGGGACGCGGTGGGCCCGCTCCAGGATCGCCTGGAGCGGGCCGTCGGCAACAACCGCCATCAGTTGTCCACCAGGGTGGTGTTCTCGAGTTCGAGGCTGCCCGCACCCTCGGCCAGCTTGGCGATCCGGTCCGAGGTCGCGTACGTGTACTTCTCGAAGAACATCGGCGGCGCCGGGAAGTCCTTCAGAATCGCCTTCTGTACGTCGACGTACCCCTCGATCGCCTTCTGCGGGTCGACCTGTGCGTCCGCCTTCGCGAGCAGCTGCTCGACCTGCGGGGTGTAGTAGGGGATGCAGTTCACGCAGCCGCCGGCCTTTGTGTAGAAGGAGCGCAGGGTGTTCTGCTGGCTGGCGTAGAGGGCACCCCAGCGGGAGAAGTACGGGCCGCTCAGCTTCTTGTCGTTGCGCAGCTTCTGGAACTCGGGGAAGTCGGTCGTCGGCGTCGCGGTGACGTCCTTGATCCCGAGATTCTGCCGGAGCTGGTTGGCGTAGGCGTTGTAGAGGTCGTCCAGGCCCGAGCCACCCGGGTAGCGGATCTCCATTTTGCCGCTGAAGCCGCCGGCCTCGGCCAGGAGCTGCTTCGCCTTGGTCGGGTTGAACGTGCACAGCTCGCCGCACAGGTCCTTCGGCGTACCGGGCTCGCCCGGCGGAGTCAGCGCCGTCGCGGGCTCCCAGATGCCGCCGTAGATCACGTTGCTCACGGCCTGCCGGTCGATCGCCATCGAGATCGCCTGCCGCACCCGGACGTCCTGGTAGCGCTTGTCCCACAACGGCAGACCGAGGTAGTTCATGCCCAGGCCCTGGAAGACGTACGCACGATCGCCGAAGTCCTTCTTCACCTGCGCCATCCGGGCCGCCGGCACGAACAGGATGTCGGTGTTCCCGGCCTGTACGTCGGTGTAGGCCGTCGTCATGTCGGTGTACGGCTTGAAGACGATCTCGTCGACGGTGGGCTTCGGGCCCTGATACGCGTCGTACCGCTTGACCGTCATCGGCTCGTTCTCGGCGTAGCTGCCGACCATCTGGAACGGCCCGTTGCCGATCGGCTGCTTGCCGAAGGCATCGAAGTCCTTGTACGCCGCTTCCGGCAGCGGGAAGAACCCGCTCTGCGCCTGCGAGAGCTGCACCGGGAACTGACCGTCCGGGCTCTTCAGGGTGACCGTGAAGGTGAGGTCGTCGACCACCTTGAGGCCGGACAACTGGGTCGTTGTGGACTTGCCCTTGGCCGGGTTCAGGGCGTCGTACCCGGCGATGTTGACCAGCTGGCCGCTGTTCTCCCAGGCGTTCGGACCGTAGGCGACCGTATTCCACGCCTTCACGTAGCTCTCGGCGGTGACCTTCTCGCCGTTGTGGAAGGTCCAGCCCGGGCGCAGCTTGACGGTCCAGTGCACGGCGTCGGACGACTTCACCGACTCGGCGTTCAGATAGGTCAGCGATCCGTCGCTCTTGACGAAGGTCAGGCTCGAGAACAGCTCCTTGACCTGGGAGAACGCGATCGTCTGGCGACCGGGGTTGAGGGTCACCGGGTCGGAGACCGCGAACGAGACCGACTTCGTCGCGCCCTCGGCCGACCCGGATCCGCCGCCGCCGGAGCAGCCGCCCAGGGCCACGGTGGCGGTGAGGAGAACAGCGGCAGCACGCTTCATGAGGTCCTCCAGGGACGTGTGCCGGCCTGCAGGGTTGGCCGACTCGTCTCCGATCCTGGACGCTGATCCCACTACCTGGCAATAGGGAAACTTGGGAAGTTTCAGTAGGAAATGAACTTTTAGCGCGGGCGTAACACAAGGCGCCCTCGGTCAGGCCCGGCTTCCGGTCAGTTGAAGTCGCCGGCGTTGTGGCGGAGGGGTTCCAGGACGGACCAGAGCATCTTGAGCTGGTCGTCGGTGAGGCCGGACAGGGCGAAGTCGGCGGCGACCAGGTCGGCGGTGGCGCGCTCGACCAGGTCACGGCCCTCGGGGGTGATCTCGCAGAGCACCGCGCGGCCGTCGTCCGGGTGCGGCGTCCGGGTCACCAGCCCGGCCGCCTCGAGCCTGCGGACGATCGAGGTCACCGACGTCGGGTGCACCTGCAGCCGCTCCCCCATCTTCCCGAGCGGCAGCGACCCGCGCCGGGAGAAGGTGAGCAGCACCAGGGCCTCGAACCGGGCGAACGTCAGCCCGTGCTTGCGGAGGAGTTCGTCCAGCTCGTTGATCACGATCTGCTGCGCCCGCATCAGCGACGTCACGGCCCGCATCTGCTCGACGGCACCCCAACGCCGCCCCCACTGCCGCGACGCCTCGTCGATCGGATCGAACGGCAACGCCCTCTTCCTGGCCATGAGCGGAACCTTAGCCCGACACTTGTCTGACTATGCCGCGACTCAGAGATTCGGACTTTCCTGCCCTCGGGACGGACGCGCCCGCCGAGCAACTGATCAGCATCCGCTTTCGCTGGTACGCCGCACAAGCCCGGCGTGCCCGCATCTGGTACCGCGCCCTCGGCACCGTGCAACTCATCGCTGCCGTGGTGATCGCGATCTCGGTCGCCATCAAGGCGCCCATCTGGCTCGCTCCTTCGCTCGGTGGCGTGATCGCGCTGGCCGAGGGGATCCGGACGTTGTTCGGGTTCAAGGACTCGTATCCGACGTACACACGGACCGCGCAGGAACTGCGGAACGAGGCCTGGCTCTACTCGCAGAAGGCCGGCCGGTACGCCAAGGCCGGCGAACCGGTGAAGTTGCTCGCCGAGCGAGTCGTCGAGATCAGCTATTCCGAGACCGAGGACTGGGAGGCGGCGTTGAAGGCGCGGAGCGTCTGAAACTGTCCATGGGCTCTGGCAGGGTGCGGACATGAGATTTCTGGAGCACGTGCGGGCCGAGAGCGCCCGGCTCGGCGAGGTCGCGCGGACCGGGCTCGACGCGCCCGTGCCCAGTTGCCCGGGGTGGACGGTGGACGACGTGGTGCGGCACGTCGCGATGGTGTACGTCCACAAGGTCGAGGTGCTGAAACTCGGCACCCGCCCCGACCCGTGGCCGCCGGACTTCACCGGGCTCGCTTCGCTGGAGTGGTACGACGATGCGCGCATGGGGATCGTCGACGCCCTGGAAGCGGCCGGGGCCGAGACACAGACATGGACGTTCAGCCCGCGCGACCGCACGTCTGCGTTCTGGTACCGGCGGATGGCGCACGAGACCGTGATCCACCGGATCGATGTCGAGCAGGCGCACGACGTCGTCACGCCGATCGACCCCGAACTGGCCCTCGACGGGATCGACGAGGTCCTCTACCCGACGCTCGGTGGCCCGTGGTGGGAGGAGGGCGACACCGCCTACCCCATCGACGCGGCCGTTCGACTGACCGCGGGAGGCCGGTCGTGGACCGTGTACGCCGACGCGACGAGTGTCGACGTACGGCAAGGGGCTGAGGGGGACGTGGCGGCGGAGGTGTCCGGGGATCCGGCGCAGGTCTATCTGTGGTTGTGGGGCCGGGTCGGCGAGGACGCGATCGAGACGGTCGGCGATCCGAATGTCGTGCGGGCGTTCCGCGGACGACTTTCGGAGGCCTCGCAATGACGATGTCCTCTCGGAGGTGGGCTGTTCGTTCCTTTCACGAGAGACCACAGTGGTCTCAGCGAGAAGGAGGACTCCGATGGCGCAGTACCTTGCACTGACCTACACCGCTGACGTCGACTGGTGGGCGCCCGAGCAGGCCGAGGAGCTGGCCGAGTACCGGAGGTTCGGCGTCGAGTTCGCCGAGCAGGTGAAGGCGAGCGCCGTACTGCATCCGACCTCGACGGCGACCGTCGTCCGGGTCGAGGGTGCCCGCGGCGGGCCGGTGGTCACCACCGACGGACCGTACGCCGAGACCAAGGAAGCGCTGACCGGCTACTACCTG
Organism: Kribbella sp. VKM Ac-2569; assembly: GCF_004216905.1. Taxonomy (GTDB): domain Bacteria; phylum Actinomycetota; class Actinomycetes; order Propionibacteriales; family Kribbellaceae; genus Kribbella. Next base: position 294,119 of record NZ_SGXJ01000005.1, on the reverse strand, counting down.
ATCGAGGCCGAGGACCTCGAGGAGGCGGTGCGGGTCGCGGCCGGGATCCCGGCGGCCTGGGGCGGCGCGGTCGAGGTCCGGCCGGTGATCGCGGCCAAGTAGGGCAGGTCCCGTGAACGAGCGGTACGACGTGGTCGCCGAGACGATCCGGATCGAGGGGACGCGGATTCTCGCGACCCTGATCCGGACCGTCGGCAACGTCCAGCTCGCCGAGGACGCCGTCCAGGAGGCGGCCCTGGCGGCGCTCGGCGCGTGGCCGGTGACGGGCGTACCACCCGAGCCGCGCGCCTGGCTCACCGTGACGGCCCGGCGGAAGGCGATCGACATCATCCGCCGCGAGCAGGCCCGCGGCACGAAGGAGCGCGACGGCGCGGACCTGATCGAGCTGACGAAGCGTGAGGTCGAGACCGAAGCCGTCGTTCAGGACGACCTGCTGCGACTGATCTTCACCTGCTGCCACCCGTCGCTGTCGCCTCCGACCCGCGTGGCCCTCGCGCTCCGAACGCTCTGCGGCCTCTCACCCGCACAGATCGCCGGCGTTCTGCTGACGACCGAGGTCGCCACCACGAAGCGGCTCGTCCGTGCACGGCAGAAGATCGCCGCAGCGCGCATCCCGTACCGTGTGCCGGCCGAGGCCGAGCTACCCGAACGACTGCCCGCAGTCTGCGCCGTCATCCACAGCCTCTACACCGCGGGCCACGCGCCGACCGAGGGCGAGGCGGCGTACGACGTCGATCTGTGTGCGGAGGCGATCCGGTTGGCTGAGCTTCTGCACTCGCTCCTCCCCGATCAGCCGACACCGACCGCGGTGCTGGCGCTGCTGCTCCTGACCGAGGCGCGTCGACCGGCCCGTGTCGACGACGCCGGCGAGGTGGTGACGCTCGATCTGCAGGACCGCTCGCTGTGGGATCAGGACCTCATCGGCCGTGGCGTCGCGCTCCTCAACGACTCGCTGGAGCGGTCCGCTCGGCGGGCCGACGCGTACCAGTTGCAGGCCGCGATCGCGGCCGAGCACGCGCGCGTACCCAGCTATACCGCGACAGACTGGCGCGAGATCGTCCGGCTGTACGACCTGCTGGTCGAGGTCTCCCCCAGCCCCGCCGCCGAACTCGCCCGAGTCGTCGCGATCGCGGAAACCGGTGAGGTCGACACGGCCCTCAAGCTGCTCGACGAGATCCCGACCAGCTCACGCAAGTACGCCGTACGCGGCGAACTCCTCGCCCGCCGCTCTCGCTACGCCGAAGCCGCCGACGAGCTGCAGCAGGCGCTGGACACAGCCCCGCCCAATCACCCCGAACGCCCCCACCGAGAACGCCGCCGCAACTACTTCCGCGACCGCGCGAAGACGTGAGGGTTATTCGTTGTCGGTCCAGTTGCCGCGTTCGCTGTTGAAGATGGACTTCGAGGCGGACGAGGACGTCGGGGATGCGGGTCGGTTCGGCTGCGAGGCGGCCGGGGCCGGCGTGCTCGCGGTGACTTCCTGCGCCGAGTCCATCCCGATCGGACCGGTGCCGTCGTCGTCGGAGTCCTCGTCCCCCTGCAGTACGTCGACGCTCGCGGAGGCCCGCAGGCCGGTGCGCTGGATGACGCGCTGAATGGTCAGGTCGCGGTCGTCGGGCCGGCTGACCCACTTGATCTCGCGGAAGCCCTGGTCCTGCGCGGCCGACTCGAAGACGAAGTGGCCGTAGCCGAGCATCCGCCCGATGATCGGCTTCTGCAGCGTGATGTCGAGGACCCTGGCGATCGGGGTGGTCGCGACGGTCTGCGAGAAGACGCCGCGGATGCGCATGACCCGCATGTTGGTGACCACGAAGCGGTCCCGATGCTGGGTGAGGAACTGCCAGAAGGCATGACTGAGCAGCACCAGGACGATCGCCAGCAGCACCGGCTGCCCGCCGATCGCGGTGGTCGCCATGGTGAGCAGCAGCGCCGCCGCGAGCACGACCTCGAGCATCGGCACCGTGAACACCACCCAGTGGTGCCGCACCTCGTCGATGACGACTTCGCCCTCGTCCGAGATCAGATGGCGCCGGACCTTCGGGTCGAAGATCCGGAACAGGCCTATTCCGGCCATCCGTTCACTCCCCTGTCACGCTGTTGTGTGACCCCGTACGACTCAAGTGTCCCGCACGACGACGTGCAACGGGACACAGAGGCGACAGATCAGCTGAACAGCGCCGTCAGGAACTGGATGACGCTCCCGAAGGCGTCACCGACGGCCGAGAACGCTCCACCCACCGCGTTGGCCGCGTTGGTCGGCTGGGTGAAGAGGTAAAACCCGGCAAAGGCGATGAGCGACCAGATCAACAGCTTCTTCGGCATGTCGCCACTCCTTGTTCCTAACCACTCGGTCGACTGTGTTTGAGTTTGTATCACGGACCGTGACCAATTGTCACTGACTGAACACAGCCCACCGCACAATGCTCACCAGCTACAAGGTCCATTCTGTAACGGATCCGGGGGCACGGCACCCATCGGCGCGCCGCCCTGAGACGCAGATCGCCGTACCCGGCGGAAATCCTGCGGCATTTGCCCGAAATCGGCACAACATCCGGTGAACGAATTGCAAAGACACCATGTGACACAACGTGGTCGATTGTTCCACGGCGAGACAAGTGTCACAAAGCGGCGATCAACTCGTCGGCCGCCGAATACGGGTCGGTGCCGCCGTCCGCGACCTTCGCCGCGAGTACGTCGAGCCGCGCGTCCCCGTGCAGGTGCGCGAACCGGGCCCGCAGCGCCGTCGTCGCGATCGCCTCGATCTCGTCCCGCGCGCGACTGCGGCGACGCTCGGTCAGTACCCCATTCCCGCGCATCCATTCCAGCCGGTCCTCGATCGCCTGCACCACCTCGGCGATCCCCTCGTTGCGGGACGCGACCGTCTTGAGGATCGGCGGCGACCAGGCACCCTCGGACCGCTCGGCCAGCGCCAGCATCGACCGCAGGTCCCGGGTGACCGACTGGACGCCGTCCCGGTCCGCCTTGTTGACGACGTAGATGTCACCGACCTCGAGGATCCCGGCCTTGGCCGCCTGAATACCGTCGCCCATTCCCGGCGCCAGCAGAACCAGCGTCGTGTCCGCCATCCCGGCGATCTCCACCTCGGACTGCCCGACCCCGACCGTCTCCACCAGCACCACGTCGAAACCGGCCGCGTCCAGCACCCGCAGCGCCTGCGGCGTCGACCACGACAGCCCGCCGAGATGCCCGCGGGACGCCATCGACCGGATGAACACCCCGCGGTCGGTCGCGTGGTCCTGCATCCGCACCCGGTCCCCGAGCAGCGCGCCGCCGGAGAACGGCGACGACGGGTCCACCGCGAGTACGCCGACCCGCTTCCCGGTCTCGCGGTACGCCGACACGAGGGCTGACGTCGACGTCGACTTGCCGACGCCGGGCGAGCCCGTGATGCCGACGATGTGCGCGTGACCGGCGTACGGCGCCAGCTCGGCCATCACCTCGCGCAGCAGCGGGGACTCGTCCTCGACCAGCGAAATCAGCCGAGCGACGGCCCGGGCGTCGCCCTCCCGGGCCCGCTCGACCAGCTCACCGACCGGCGCCGTACGTCGTGGCATCAGTTCTTCGGTACACGAACAATCAGGGCGTCACCTTGACCGCCACCGCCGCACAACGCAGCCGCGCCCACTCCACCGCCGCGGCGGCCGAGCTCGAGGGCCAGGTGCAGCACGAGGCGGGCGCCGGACATGCCGATCGGGTGGCCGAGCGCGATCGCGCCGCCGTTCACGTTCACCTTGTCGTCGCCGACCTGCAGCTCGCGCGCGGACGCGATCCCGACCGCCGCGAACGCCTCGTTGATCTCGATCAGGTCGAGGTCCGCGGGCTGGATGCCTTCCTTCGCGCAGGCCTTGGCGATCGCGTTGGCCGGCTGGCTCTGCAGCGACGAGTCCGGTCCGGCGACCGAGCCGTGCGCGCCGATCTCGGCGATCCAGCTGAGCCCGAGCTCCTCGGCCTTCGCCTTGCTCATCACGACAACGGCACAACCGCCGTCGGAGATCTGCGACGCCGAACCGGCCGTGATCGTGCCGTCCTTGCCGAACGCCGGCCGCAGCTTGCCCAGTACCTCGACCGACGTGTCACCGCGAACGCCTTCGTCGCTGTCCACCACGATCGGGTCGCCCTTGCGCTGCGGCACCTCGACCGGCACGACCTCGTCGGCGAAGAGGCCGTTCTTCCAGGCCTCGGCGGCGCGCTGGTGCGAACGGGCGCTGAACTCGTCCTGCTCCTCGCGGCTCAGCTTCTGGCGCTCGTTGTTCGCCTGGTCCGTGAGCGCGCCCATCGCCTGGTCGGTGAACGCGTCCCACAACCCGTCGTACGCCATCGAGTCGACCAGCGTGGTGTCGCCGTACTTGTAGCCCTCGCGGGACTTCGGCAGCAGGTGCGGCGCGTTCGTCATCGACTCCATGCCGCCGGCGACGACGATGTCGTACTCATCGGCGCGGATCAGCTGGTCGGCGAGCGCGATCGCGTTCAGCCCGGACAGGCAGACCTTGTTGATCGTGATGGCCGGCACGTCCATCGGGACGCCGCCCTTGACCGCGGCCTGGCGGGCGGTGATCTGACCGCCGCCGGCCTGCAGGACCTGGCCCATGATCACGTACTCGACCTGGTCCGGCGCGACGCCGGCCTTCTCGAGTGCGCCCTTGATCGCGAACCCGCCGAGCTCTGCTCCGGTGAAGCCCTTGAGGCCACCCAGCAACCGCCCGATCGGGGTCCGTGCACCGGCGACGATGACGCTGTGGTTCCGCGTGTCAGACATGCTGTCACGATACCTGCGAGCGCACTGGTACGCCGCTGCTCGATGACGTCAGACGGGTCACACGGATCGTGTCGACTGGGCCACTTTCGATGGTCTCGCGGGCCCGGCGTGCGCCACGCTGGCGGGATGGATCAGTTGTTCGACGCGATCGACCACGTCGGCATCGCGGTGCCCGACTTCGACGAGGCCGTCCGGTACTACGCCGACGTGTTCGGCATGACCGTGGCGCACGAGGAGATCAACGAGGAGCAGGGCGTCCGGGAGGCGATGCTCTCGGTCGGCGACTCGGGTTCCTCGATCCAGTTGCTGGCGCCGTTGTCGGACGCCTCGCCGATCGCGAAGTTCCTCGACCAGCGCGGTCCGGGCATCCAGCAGCTCGCCTACCGGGTCCGCGATCTCGACGCGGTCTCGAAGGTCCTCCGCGCCCGCGGCGCCCGCCTCCTGTACGACGAACCAAAACGAGGCACCGCCGGCTCCCGCGTCAACTTCATCCACCCGAAGTCAGCCGGCGGCGTCCTCGTCGAACTCGTGGAGCCATCGACCTCGCACTAGCGGTGACGGCGCGCTATTCGAGTCTCCTCGGCCTCGTTGGCGGACTACTCTGATCGAGTGCTGAAGGACAGCGCCACCGACTCCTTGCACGGTGCGCCGGCCGGATTCCTGCACGACGCCTTTGTCCACGTGTCGGACGAGGAGTTCGTGCAGCGCTCCGCTGCGCTCGTACAGGAGGGTCTGGCGGCGGGGGAAACCATCGTGGCCGTGCTACCGCCGGAGCGGATCGCCGTACTGCGCGACGCTCTTGGACCGCTGCACCATCATGTCCGGTTCAACGATATGACCGTTGCCGGGGGCAACCCTGCGCGGCTGATCCCGTACTGGCGCGGTGTCATCGCGCACCAACCCGGACCGGTGCGCGGACTCTGCGAGCCGGCGTACCCGGGACGGAGCGCAGCGGCGTACGACGAGGTGCTGCTGCACGAGGCGCTGTCCGACATCGCGTTCGCGCAGGACCGGGCGTTCCGGCTGTACTGCGCGTACGAGGCGTCCGTCGGCATCGACCCGACCGTGACGCACTCTGGCGCGGAAGCTGTTGCGGAGAAGGAGTTCCGGACCGCGCTCGACGACGTACCGGATCGCGCCGAGCGGTGGGAGTTCGGGTCCGACGAGCTCGGCCAGATCCGGCAGTGGCTGAGTGGGCAGGCCGCCTCGCACGGCGTGTCGAGGGACCGGCTCGAGGACCTGTCGCTGGCTTTGCACGAGATCTGCACCAACAGCATCCGGTTCGGCGGCGGGCGCGGGCGGCTCGCGGTGTGGATCGCCGACGGGACGCTGATCTGCGACGTACTGGACTGCGGACGGATCGACGACCTGCTCGTCGGACGGGTGCTGCCGCCGCTCGACGGGCTCGGCGGGCGGGGCGTCTGGCTCGCGAATCAGCTGTGCGACCTGGCGCAACTGCGGTCGGGTGACGACTTCACCCAAGTACGGCTCCACACCAGACTGCGGTGACGTCGAGGCGATAAGACCACTGACAACGGTGGACTGGAAAAGTGACGGTCGTCTCAACCGTCGCTCCCTGTGTTACAGCGCACAGCCACGGGCGCATACTCAACGGTAAGTTCCGCTCACCGATTTGTTACGGGACCGCCGCTGCAGGAGGTACTTTCGTGAAGCAGATCCTTGAGGCGATCCTCTCCGGCGACAACGCCGCCGTCGGAGAGCTCGACGTACCGGAGCATTACCGCGGAATCACCGTCCATGCCGACGATGCCGCGATGTTCGACGGGCTGGACAGCAAGGAGAAGGATCCGCGCAAGAGCCTGCACCTCGACGACGTACCGACGCCCGAGCTCGGGCCGGGTGAGGCGCTGGTCGCGGTGATGGCCAGCGCGATCAACTACAACACCGTCTGGACGTCGATCTTCGAGCCGGTGTCGACCTTCTCGTTCCTGAAGCGGTACGGGAAGCTGTCGCCGCTGACGGCCCGGCACGATCTGCCGTACCACGTGGTCGGCTCCGACCTGGCAGGCGTCGTACTGCGGACCGGACCCGGCGTGAACGCGTGGAAGCCGGGCGACGAGGTGGTCGCGCACTGCCTGTCGGTCGAGCTGGAGTCGCCGGACGGGCACAACGACACGATGCTCGACTCCGAGCAGCGGATCTGGGGATTCGAGACGAACTTCGGCGGTCTCGCCGAGATCGCGCTGGTGAAGTCGAACCAGCTGATGCCGAAGCCGGCCCACCTGACGTGGGAGGAAGCGGCGTCGCCGGGGCTGGTGAACAGTACGGCGTACCGGCAGCTGGTGTCCGCGAACGGCGCCAACATGAAGCAGGGCGACGTGGTTCTGGTCTGGGGCGCGTCCGGCGGTCTGGGTTCCTACGCGACGCAGTTCGCGCTGAACGGCGGGGCGATCCCGGTGTGCGTGGTGTCGTCGCCGGAGAAGGCGGAGATCTGCCGCGCGATGGGCGCGGAGCTGATCATCGACCGGTCGGCCGAGGGGTACAAGTTCTGGAAGGACGAGCACACCCAGGACCAGAAGGAATGGAAGCGGTTCGGGGCGCGGATCCGGGAGCTGACCGGCGGCGACGACCCCGACATCGTGTTCGAGCACCCGGGACGGGAGACGTTCGGCGCCTCGGTGTACGTCGCGCGGCGCGGCGGGACGATCGTGACGTGTGCGTCGACGTCCGGGTTCATGCACGAGTACGACAACCGGTACCTGTGGATGAACCTGAAGCGAATCATCGGCTCGCACTTCGCCAACTACCGCGAGGCCTGGGAGGCGAACCGGCTGATCGCCAAGGGCATGGTGCACCCGACGGTCAGCAAGGTCTACCCACTCGAGGACACCGCGCAGGCGGCGTACGACGTCCACCGCAACCTGCACCAGGGCAAGGTCGGCGTCCTGACCCTGGCTCCGGCCGAAGGACTGGGCGTCCGCGACACCGCTTTGCGCGAGGAACATCTGGACGCCATTAATCGCTTCCGCAACAGGTAGTTGCCGCCGACTCCCGATTGGCTGGTTTCGGGTGGGTTCTGACAGGCTTATGGTGGGGGATTCACGCTGAGCCGCCAGAAGGGAACCTCGGGAGAATGCCTGACGAGTCGAGCCTGCCGTTCTTCGACCGCACGGCGACAGCGGCCGGGGGCTTCCCGGTCAGTCGCCGCGGGTACGACAAGCAGGCCGTGGACGACTATGTCCGCGCGCTGGAGATGCAACTCGTCCAGGCACGCGGCCGCGCCGACGAGCTGCAGCAGAGTGTCGCGCCGATGCAGCACCAGCTCGCGGAGACGCGGCGCCAGCTCGAGGCCAGCGCCAACCCGTCGTACGCCGGGCTCGGCGACCGGGCCGCGCAGATCCTCCGGCTCGCCCAGGACCAGGCGTCCGAGGCGCTCGACGAAGCCAAGCGTGAGGCGGAGGAGCTCCGCGCGAACGCGGCCAAGGAGGCTGCCGCCGCGCGGGCGACCGGTGAGCGTGAGGCCGAGGACATCCGGACCGTCGCGCTCAACGAGGCGGACAGCATGCGTCGTACCGCCGAGGGTGACGCGGCCGAGCTGCGGCGTACGGCGGAGACCGAGGCGGCCGAGGTGCTGCAGGCGGCCCGGCGGAAGGCCGAGCAGCTGCAGCTGACCGCCGAGTCGCAGGCGAGCACGCTGAAGAACGGCGCGCTGCACGAGGCCGAGAAGATCCGGACCGCGATCCAGCGCGAGTCGGCGGCGCTGCGCGCGCGGCTGGCGGACGAGCGCGAGCAGCAGGCGAAGGAACTGGCCGACAAGCACCAGCAGATCGCGGCCGACACCGACAGCCTGACCACCCAGATGAAGGAGGCCGCCGAGGCGTCCGAGCGCCGGGTGGCCGAGGCGACCGAGCAGGCTCGCAAGATCCGTGCCGAGGCCGAGGAGTCGGCCGAGCGGACGCTCGCGCGTTCCCGCCGGGAGGCCGAGCAACTGCTGACCACCGCGCGCACCCGCGCCGAGGCCGAGCTGGCGAACGCGGCCGACGAGGCGGAGCGGTCCCGTACCGTCGTCGCTCGCGAGACCGAGCGTCTGGCGAAGCGGCGCGACGGCATCCTCACCCAGATCGCCGGCCTGAACGAGATCGCGAGCAACATCGCCCGGCAGGCCGCCGAACTGGACTCCGAGACTGCCGCGGCCCCGTACGTGAACCCGTTCGCGCGGCCGGCCGAGTCCCCCCGGACCCCGCTCGACGCGCCGGGCACGGGCGCCGGCAGCCCCTTCGCCGCCGACCCCTCGGCGGCGTTCTCCTCCGCCCCACCCGCCTCCACCTTCGAGTCGTCAGCCCCCAGCTCAACGCCGTCCGACTCAACTCCGTCCGACCCGGCGCCGTCCGACTCGGGGGATGACGACAGCCCTTTCCCGGCGACGACGCCGGCTGACAACCCGTTCCCGGGGGCGACGCCGGCAGCGGGATCCTCGCGCGAGGCGTCGTACGACACCGACGGACCGTTCACCGGTTCCAGCCCGTTCGTCGGCATCGGCGCCGGGGACGCCCGCGTCGACGAGACCCGGATCGACACCGGCCTGCGCATCGACCCGAAGGACGTCGGCGACCTCGCCGGCCAGACCAGCAAGACCGCCGGCGGCCCGGCCGACCCTGCTGCCGACGCCGCCGACCTGGCTGAGCTTGCCGCGCTTGCCGATGACGAGGACCTCGCCGAGACGGCCGGCTCCAAGGATTCGGACGGGGACGAGGAGCCGAAGGACTCGACGATGGTGGACGAGTTCCGGCTGGGTGACCTCGCGAGCGACGAGACTCGTGTCCAGACGCGGCGCTCCAGGTCGGCGAAGTCCTCCGACGACGAGTCGCCCGCGGACGACGAGAAGACCGATGTGGCCACCTCGCGCGCGCGATCCCCGAAGGACAAGATGTGACGCCATCCGGCGACGACACCTCCACAGCGACCCCCGACAAGGACCTCTCCGACGCCACGCGCGAAGCGAAGTCCGCCGCCGCGGAAGCCCAGGCCGCCGCCGACAAGAGCGAACAAGCCGCAATCGACGCCGACGATGCAGCTGACAGGGCTGCCGAGGAAGCGGACGACGCAGCTGACAAGGCTGCCGCTGCTGCTGCCGCCGAGCATGAGGACGGCGACACCAACCTCGCGGACGAACTGCTGATCGAAGAGCGGCACCCGTCGGTCGGGATGGGTACGCCGGGTCCGCCGCTGCGCCGGGGGAACCCGTTCACGTTCGGGTTCTTCGCGGCACTCGGCGTACTCGTCGCCTTGGGTCTGTGGAACGCGGCCGGCCAGGCCCGCTCGGTCCTGATCCTGCTCCTGGTCTCGATGTTCATCGCGGTCGGCCTGAACCCGCTGGTCGAGTGGTTCATGCGCCGCGGCCTGAAGCGCGGCCTGTCCGTCGGCGTGGTGTTCCTGCTGATGATCCTCGCGGTCGCCGGCGTCGCCGTCGCGATCGTCCCGGTCGTCTCAGACCAGATCAACAGCCTGATCAAGAACGCGCCCGAGTGGCTCGACCTGCTGACCAAGTCGAAGACGCTCAACGAACTGGACAACAAGTACCACTTCATCCAGAAGGCGCAGGACTACATCCAGGACCCGGCGCTGGCGCAACGCGCGTTCGGCGGGATCCTCGGCGTCGGCAAGGTGGTCGCGGGCGCGCTGTTCAACACGTTCACGATCCTGGTGCTGACGCTGTACTTCCTCGCCTCGCTCCCCACGGTGAAGCGTGCGGCGTACAGCCTCGTCCCCCGCACCCGCCGTACCCGCGTCTCGATCCTCGGCGACGAGGTCCTCGGCCGGGTCGGCGGCTACGTCAGCGGCCAGTTCCTGGTGGCGCTGACCGCCGGTGTCATGATGTTCATCTTCCTGGAGATCGTCGGGCTGCGCGAGTACGCCGTGGCGCTGGCGATCGTGGTGATGTTCTGCGACTTCATCCCGATGGTCGGCGGTCTGATCGGCGTCGTCGTGGTCTCGCTGATCGGCTTCACCGGCGGCGTCGGGATCGGCCTCGCCTGCCTGGTCTACGGTGTCATCTACCAGCAGGTCGAGAACTACTTCGTGGCACCGCGCATCATGCGCCGGGCCGTCGACATCCCCGGCGCCGTCACCGTCATCGCCGCCCTCCTCGGCGGCGCCCTCCTCGGCGTGGTCGGCGCCCTCCTCGCCATCCCCTCAGCCGCCGCCATCCTCCTCATCATCCGAGAAGTCTGGGTCCGCAAAGCCGACGCCTCCTAACCGACGAACTCACCCACTCGGGGAGAGTTACCTACCCGATCCGGGCAGGAACTCTCCCCAAGCCGTTGGTACTACCTGACGTCGAGGATGAAGTGTTGGGCGGGGGTTAGGCGGTTGTAGGTGTTGAGGCGGATGTAGGTCTGTTGGTCGAGTTGTTGGGGTTGGTGGCGGCGGGCGAAGTAGGAGTGCAGGGCTCGGCGGGGGTTGTTGGTGTGGTTCTGGGTGCCGCCGTGCCAGAGGTGGCTGTTGAAGATGACGACCGTGCCGGCTTCGCCGGTCAGTTGGATTTGGTCGGGGTGGTCGGCGCCCGGGTTGGGCATCTCGTCGCCGGGCATGGTGCCGCGGCGGTGCGAGCCGGGGACTACGCGGGTGGCGCCGTTCGACGGGGTGAAGTCGTCGAGGAGCCAGATCGAGTTGCAGACCTCGTACTCGCCCGGTTGGACGGGATGTCCGAAGTCCGCATGCAGGCCCTGGTGCCCTTCACCGGGTAGTGCCGCGCGGCTGTTGAGGGACGAGAGTTTGAACTCGCCGAGCACGTGCTGCATCGCGGCCAGTACGCGCGGGTGACTGAAGCACACCTCGAACCTCGGATCCTTGTTCACCAGATCCGCCAACCGGTCCGTACCCCGCTCCTGATGCACCTCGAGGCCGGCACGATCCCCTTCGGCCGCGGTCAGTTCGGCCAGTCGTTCGTTGATCGCGGCCACCTCGTCCGCCGTGAGAATCCCCTTCAGTGGAAGGAATCCGTCGCGGTCGAGCTGGTCCTTCTCGTCCTGCGTGAGTACGTCGTCCGTGACGCCGAGATCGCGTAAGGCGGTAGCCATATCCATCGCAGTGCTCCTTCACAGATGCACGAATCGATGCCAGCATCGTTCCGACGTACCTGGGAATCAATGCAGGAGGCGACAGGGCTTATGCACAAATCGCCACGACTGCTCGGCGCCGGCGTACACACCGCCGCGCCCGGCAAGGACTACCCGTCACACGCGCACACGTCATGGGAGCTCGTGTACTACGTTCGCGGCCGGATCACCTGCCCCGTCGGCGACGAGACGTACGACGCCACTCCGGGAACCGTGCTCCTCACCCCGCCGCACACCTGGCACGCCGAGCAGAGCCGCACCGGGTACGCGAACCGCTTCCTCCAGGTCGACGCCGCAACCACCCACCCGTGGCCGCGCCTGTGCTACGACGACACCGACCACACCCTGCGCCGCGTCTTCGATGCACTGGTCCGTGAAACCGAGAGCGAGGACCTCCGCTCGCTCCTCCTCGCCGAACTCGACCTCCGCCTCCGCCGCGCCGCGGACACCCCGCCCAGAACGCCCGCCGAACAACTCGTCGCCCAAGCCGAACAGCTCTTCGAGGAACGCTTCGCGGCCGGTCTCCGCATCGCGCACGTCGCAGCCGACCTCGGCGTCTCGCAGTCGGGCCTCCGGGCCGCGTTCACCCGCCTCCGCAACACCAGCCCACAGGCCGCCCTTCAGGCAGTACGCCTACGCCACGCGCTCGCCCACATCCGCAACTCGACGCTCCCACTCCAGGCCATCGCCGACCTCACCGGCTACCACTCAGTCAGCCACCTCACCCGCCACATCAAAGCCGCCACCGGTTCACCACCTGGCGCCCTGCGCATCAACGGCGCGTAAATCAGAAGGCAGCCTGGACCGTCGTGAGTTCGATGTTGTGGGACTCGATGGCCTGGCGGATTTCGGGGTCGAGGACCATTGCCTGGTCGGTGAGGCGGTATTCCTCGGCCCAGCGGTACGTGTAGGAGCCGGGGCGGTGGATCGCGGCCAGTTCTGGTTGTGCGGCGGCACAATGGGTGACGAGGAGGTGGACGCCGGGGGTCAGCTTGTCGAGGTAGTCGAGTAGCCAGGGCTTCTTGTCCGCGGCATCCCGATCGCTGAGCGTCTCGATCGACGCGAACCGTTTCGACTCCTCAGGCCCGTAGATGAACGGCTTCCCGAGTGCCGCCGAGACCTCGTCGTACGCCGCCGGCGCAGCCTGACCCATGTGTACGTCGAGATACTCGAGCGTCAGCCCTTCCGCCGCGAACTTCGCCGCCTGCGCCGACAACTCCCGTACCGCGTCCGCGTGACTGACCGCAGCCTTGGATTCCTCGACCGTACGCCGGAACGTGCCGTCCTCCCCCACCAACGACGCCCCGTCCGTCAACGGGCGCCACCGCAGGAAGTCCCACTCGCACGTCAGCGTCTGATGCACGCCCACCGGGATCGCGAACTCGCGTGCAAGCGCCGCCGCCTCGGTGAACCACGGACAGGCCGCCATGGTCGACGCCTGCGTCACGATCCCCTCGCGAAACGCCTGCACCGTCCCCACGTTGACCGCATGACACATCCCGAAGTCGTCACCCTGAACAACCAACTGAACCTGAGCCACGCCCACTCCTACCATCCGCCGACAGAGCCACCACCGACCGTACGACCAAACGCCGACAGATCTCCTATGGTCCGGCGAGTTTGGTGACCTCTGGGGACTGATTGGTGTGGAAGGCGCAGGCCCGCGGGTACGACGCCAGGCAGCCGCGGGTAGTCATCAGCGCGGTGTAGTAGTCGATGTACCGGAACCCGTACGTCTCGCCGCGGGCGAAGGCCTGGTGGCGGATCGCGGACACCCAGCGGTAGAAGGCCTCGTCGGAGATCGGGACGTACAGCGAAGGCGTGAAGCCCTCCATGTCCTCCCAGTTCTCGGCGTGCAGGAACGAGCGCACACCGTGCCGCGGCAGGGCGGCGAGCTTTTCAGCAAGTGCGGCGTACGGCGTGATGGCGGCGAAATCGTCCGCGGGATCGATGGGCAGGCCGGCCAGGAAGCGGGCGCGCTCGGCCAGCACGGCGGTGTGTTCGTGATCGCGGTGGATCGAGTGCTTCCAGTGCGTGATGATCGTGTCGGGCTGCTTCTCGCGGATGATCTGGGCGAGCTGCAGGGCCACGTCGTCGGTGTCGGGGAGAAAACCGTCGCTGTGGTCGAGGACCATGAAGTCCGCGCCGATCGCCTCCGCGAACGCCGTACCCTCTGCGATCTTCTGCTTCTTGTAGTCCGTCGGCGTCAGCCGCGGGTGACCGCGCTCCCCCGGCGTCAGCGCGACGATCGTCGCCGACGCGCCCTCCAGGAAGAGCTTGGCCAGCGTCGGCCCGGCGGTCAGGTCCATGTCGCCGATGTGCGCCCCGATGGCGAGCACTGATCTGGTCACAACGGTCTCCTCACTTCAGGCCACTGAGTACGACGCCACGCACGTAGTACTTCTGGAACACCAGGAACACGACCAGCACCGGCAGCGTGCTGATCACCAGGCCGGCCATCACGATCGGCATGGTGCGGTCCGGATCGAGGAAGCTCTGCAGCAACTGGATCCCGACCGGCAGCGTCTGCAACGACGGGTCGGACGACGAGATCAGCAGCGTCCAGATGTACTCGTTCCAGGTGCCGATGAACGTGATCAGCCCGAGCGTGATCGCCACCGGCTTGGTCTGCGGCAGCACGATCAGCCGCCAGATCTGCCACTGGTTCGCGCCGTCGATCTTGGCCGCCTCGAGCATCTCGTCCGGCAGCGAGATCATGAACTGCCGCATCAGGAAGATCCCGAAACCGGACACCGTGAACGGCAGGATCAGCGCGAGCAGGCTGGTCGTCAGCCCGCCGTCGCCGCCGCGCCCGAGGAAGTCGTTGCCGCCGGCCAGCGGCCAGTTCAGCATGATCAGGAATGTCGGGATCAGCAGCAGGAACGGCGGCAGCATCATCGTCGCGAGAATGAACCGGAAGATCACCGCCCGCCCGCGGAACCGCAGCTTGGCCAACGCGTACCCGGCCAGCGCCGACGTGATCAGCACCGACACCGTCACGCTGACCGTGACGATCACGCTGTTGCGGAACAACCGCGGCAGCTCGAGCTGCGAGAACGCCTCGCGATAGTTGTTCAGGTTCAACGACTCCGGCAGCAGCTTGTACGGGATCACGCCGTACTCGCCCGCGCCCTTGAACGAGCTCATCACCATGTCGAGGAACGGCATCACCATCGCGACGCCGCCGAGGATCACGACCAGGTACGCGAACCACGGGAACTTGCCATGCCGCCTCACGAGGTCTCCTCTCCGCGCCGCCGGGCGATCCACAGCTGCAGCAAGGTGATCGCCAGGATGATCACGAACAGCACCATCGCCATCGCGCTCGCCGTACCCCACGCGCCGTACTTGAACGCCCGCTGGTACATCTCGAACGCCGCGACGTTGGTCGCGTTCACCGGCCCGCCGTCACCCGTCATCACGATGATCAGCGCGAACGACTGCAACCCGCCGATGAACTGCGTGATCAGCACGAACAGCAGGGCCGGCCGCAGCAACGGCAACGTGATCGACCAGAACATGTGCCACGAGTTCGCCCCGTCCACCTCGGCCGCCTCGTAGTACATCTCCGGGATCGCCTTCAGCCCGGCCGTCAGGATCAGGACGGCGCCGCCGATCGAGGCCCAGGCCTGTACGACGGTCACCGACGGCAGCGCGTACGACGCATCGGACAGGAACCCGATGCTGTTCACGCCGAGCTTGTTCAGGACGCCGTTGATCAGCCCGGCCGGCTGGTACATCATCTTCCACACGTTGCCGATGGCCACGACCGTCGCGACCACGGGCAGGAAGTACAGCACCCGCCAGAACCCCTGGAACGCCAGCCGATCGATGCAGTAGGCAACCAGCACCGACCCGAACGTCGCCAGGAACACCGACCCGAAGGCGAACAGCAACGTGTTCACCAGGATCGGCTTGACGAACGTCCCGTCGAAGCTCAGGACGTCGCCGAAGTTCGCCGTACCGGCCCACTTCAGGGTCCCGAGATCGAAGCCGCCCCAGTCCGAGAACGCGAGCACGATCGCGAAGATGAACGGCAGGATCAGGAACACGCAGAAGAACACCAGCGCCGGCGCGAGGAACAGGTACGCCGCCCGTCCCTCGCGCTGCAGCTTGCCGACCCGCCGGGCCGGCACCGCCAAGGTGCCGACCCTGCCGACCGCGGACGTCATTGCGGCTTGACCGCCTTGGCGGCCTGCGACAGCGCGTCGTCCGGATTCTTGCCGTCGGCAAGCACACCCATGATCGCGTTGTGCAGCGCGGTCTTCGCCTCGTACGCACCCGGCTGGTTCGGTTCGGCCATCGCGTACGTCGCCGCGTCGTAGATCGGCGCCATGTTCGGGTCGGACAGTGTCTTCTTGTACGCCGCCTGGTCAGCGGTCCGCGGCGGGATGAGACCCTGGTCGGCCAGCCACTTGCCGGTCTCCGTGACAGTCCCGTCGGCGGCCTTGTGCTCGTTCATCCACGTGAGGAACTTCCATGCCTCGTCGCCGTGCTTGCTGCGCTGGTTCACGCCCATGAAGAACCCGTACGCCAGCGAGCCCTTGCTGCCCGCGGTCGGGCCGGGGATCGCCGTGACGCCGACGTCGGAGGAGTACTTGTCCTTCATCTGGGTCTTCAGGCTGCCGATCCACCAGCCGGCCTGGATCGCCATCGCGACACCGCCGCTGCGGAACTGCTTGGTCGGCATGATCGAGGGGTTGGTCGCCTTCGCGGCCGCGAGGTCGGCCTCGAACTTCAGGGCCGCCTTGCCCTGGGCGTTGTCGAACTGCGCCGTACCGTCCGAGCCGAGGAACTTCCCGCCGGCGGCGTCGAGCAGCGACAGGAACGGGTGCACGGACTTGTTGTCGCCGTCCTGGATCAGGCTCAGGCCCTCGACCTGGATGTTGCCCTTGGCATCGCGCTTGACCGTCTTCTTGGCCGCGTCGGCGAGCTCGGCCCAGGTGGTCGGCGGCTTGCTGACACCGGCCGCGGCGAGGATCTTCTTGTTGTAGAAGAGCACGTAGGTGTTCAGCTCGGTCGGGTAGCCGAGCAGCGTGTCGCCGGTGGTGACCGCGCCGAGCGCGGCCGGGCTGTACTCAGCCTTGATCTTCGTCGCGATGTCGTCCGGCACCTTGGCCACGACGTTCGCCTTCATCAACTGGCCGCCCCACAGGCCGTACGCGCTGACGATGTCGGCGCCGCGGCCGCCGGTCTGGCGGACCGTCATCGTGGTGAGCAGGTCGTCGAACTTGACCACCTGCGCCTTCACCTGGACCTTCGGGTTCTCCTTGTTCCACTGCTGGATCATCTTGTCCAGCCCTTCCTTGGACGGGCCGTCGCTGTAGTGGCTCAGCAGCGTCAGCTCGACCTTGTCACCGCTGCCGCCCGCATCGCCGCCACCGCCGCAGGCCGCGGCCGTGGCGAACAGTCCTAGCGCAACGGCAAGCCGCAGACCTCTGGAAATCCTCATGTCATTCCTTCCCGCCATCCGGGGGCAGGGGCGCCCGGAGGATGGTGAACGTGCGGGTGATGTCGAAACCTGTCTTCAGGTACAGCTGCCCGGCGGCGGACTTCTCGCCGGTCCACAGGAACCAGGCGCTGTGCGCGCCGGCGGCGACCATCCGCTCGAGTGTCAGGTGCAGCAGCACCTTTCCGAGCCCGGTGCCGCGGGAGGCCGGCAGGACGCCGAACGGTCCGAAGCGGTCGATCACCGCCTCGTATGTCCCGTGCATCGCCCAGCCGAGGATCGCTCCGCTGGGGTCGCGTGCCATCACGATGCGGTCGAGTAGCAGACCGGACACGGCGCCTTCGCGGATCGCGCGTGCCCAGTCCGGGTTGAACTCCGCGCCGGCGATCGCAATCAGCGCGGTCAGCTCGTCGCCGGATGGTGTACCAAAGCTGTAGCCCTCGGCCGTCAGCGCGTCGATCCGCTTGCGGACCTCGTCCGGAATGGCATACCCGACGAGGCTGCGGTCCATCGCGACCGCGTCGTACCGGCGCTCGAAGCCGAGGCCGGCGAGCAGCCGGGCCGCGGCCGGATACCGGTCCGCATCGAGGCCAGGGAGGAAGTAGTTCGGCGTGTACGACGAGAAGTACACCTCGGACCGTCCGTGGGACCGGAGCCAGTCCATTGCCGCAGACAACAACTCGCGCCCGAGGCCGCGACCGCGATGCTCCGGATGCACGAAGAAGAACGGGATCCAGCCCGAGGCGGGCTCCAGGTCGTCGGCGTCGACAGCGATCAGCCGGCGGACGGCGTACGCTGCCCCGACGATCTGATCATTGATCACAGCTACCTGCAGACCGGCCGCGTCGAAGTTGCGGTCGAGCAGGAACAGGTCGCGGAACCGCTGGTAGTTGATCGGGTCGGCCGGCGCCGCGGCGGTCCAGGCCGCAGCCAGCGCCGGCCCGTCGCCGACCTGGAACGAACGGATCATCGGGCAGTCCCTTCGTAGAGCAGTACGCCATCGCGTACCCACTCGGCCGGTGTGGTTGCCGCGGGCAAGAGCTCGACCGGGTCGTCGCCGGCCTCCAGCGCTTTCCGCAGCGAGTCCGAACCCCACAGCTTGTCGAGCGACGGCAGCAGACCGAAGTCGTCGGGATAGAGCTCGTTCAGCACCCGCAGCATCACCAACGCGGTCCGCACCGGCTCGAACGCATCGCGGTCCACGACGTGCAGCTGTACGCCGGACAATGCCTGGCCCGCGTACTTGTGGAACACCGGCTCGAACCACGTCCGCCGGAAGATCACCCCGGGCAGCCCACACGCGCGCAACGCCGGCACCAGCCGGTCGTCGACGTACGGCGCCCCGATCGTCTCGAACGGTCGCGTCGTACCGCGGCCCTCACTGAGGTTCGTGCCCTCGAACAGGCCGGTCCCGGGGTATACCAAAGCTGTCTCCGGTGTCGGCATGTTCGGCGACGGCGGCACCCACGGCAGACCGGTCCCGGTCGACGTACGGCTCCAGCCCTCCGCCTCGACGACCGTTGCCGCACCCAACTGAAGGGCGAGCTCGCCGACCGTCAGCCCGTGCCGGAGTGGGATCGGCGCCCGTCCGACGAAGCTCTCGAACCCGGGCTGCAGCATCGGGCCCTCGACCCGTACGCCGCCGAGTGGGTTCGGCCGGTCCAGCACCACAAATGGCATACCAAGGCGGGCAGCCGCCTGCTGGCAGTCGTACATCGTCCAGACGTAGGTGTAGAACCGCGTCCCGATGTCCTGGATGTCGAACAGCAGCACGTCGACACCGGAGAACAGGTCGTCGAGCTCGGCCACCGTACGCCGGTAGGTGTCGAACACCGGCAGCCCGGTGTCGGGGTCGACGCCTTCGCCTTCGCTCTCACCCGCTTGCGCCGTACCGCGGAGGCCGTGCTCGGGACCGAACAACGCCGTCAGCGGCAACCCGGCCGCACGCAACGCGACCGAGGTCGGCGTGAGGTCCGGCAGCACGCCGGTGAAGTTCGTGATCAGTCCCAGGCGCCCGTCCGGCACCAACCCCGGGTCCTCGGCCAGACGCTGCGCGCCGGTCCGGACCACCATCGCTACCACCAACCCAGATCGTGGATCCTGCAGGAACTGGGTTGAAAACTTACCGATATGTTCAGGTGGAGGTCAATGGATTACTTACAGCCGTTTTAACCGAGAAAAGGTGTGAGCGCGGCCAGGAAGTCGTCGAGGCGCTCGGCGTGCACCCAGTGGCCGGCTTCGGGAACTTCGGCGTACCGAACGTGCGGAAAGTACGCCGCGATAGTCGCGCGGTGGTCCTGCTGGACATAGTCGGACTTACCGCCGTAGATGAACAACGTCGGCCCGTCGTACCGCCGCCCCTCGACCGCGGGCCAGCCGGAGATCGCCGGCAGCGCGGCCTCGATCACGGGAAGGTTCGGCCGCCACCGGGCGCCGTCGGCGTCGAGGATCAGGTTCTGCAGCAGGAAGGCGCGCGTCCCCGGCGTCGGTACGGCGTCGGCGAGCTGGGCGTCGACCTCCGCGCGACGAGTGATCGAGGACAGGTCGGCGTTCCGCATCGCGCGGGCGTACTCGACGAACGCCGGCGGATACGCGACCGGCGCCGCGTCCACGACGACGAGCCGCTCGACCACCACGGGGTACTGCAGCGCGGTGAGCATCGCGGTCTTGCCGCCCATCGAGTGCCCGACGAGCGCGACCGGCCCGACCCCGAGCGACTCGATCGTCTCGCGGACGTCGTCGGCCATCTCCGGGTAGCTCATCGTCTCGACATGCGGCGAGGTCCCATGGTTGCGCAGGTCGAACGCGAACACCCGGTGCCGGTCGGCGAGCCGGCGCGCGGCGGTCATCCAGTTCCGGCCCGAGCCGAACAACCCGTGCATCACCACGACCGGCGTACCAGTCTCGCCGTACGCCGTGACCGAAAGCTTCATGCCCAACAACCTTTCACCGAGCAACCTTCACCGACTGCGCTGCCAGCAGGCCGTGTGCCAGTGGCGCCGCTCGTCCAGCGATTGGCTGCCACCGATCGCACCGAGCAGGCTGGGGTTCTCCGGCCACACCACGACATGCGGGGTGGCCGGCAGGATCTGCTGGTCGCAGCCCGGGCAGCGGTACGACTTCGCGGACGCCGAGCCGGACACCCGCCGGACGTTCCACTCACCGTCGGCCTTCGCCTCCCGGCTCTGGGTACCACCAAGGAGCGGCCGGTCATTGACCGGCCGCTGCCACTTGGAAGGCCTTCTGCGCGACATAGCTCTTCCAGGCTATCCGTATGAGCCAGGTCACTCCGGCAGGAGGCAGAGCTCAGCTCGCGCGGAGTTCCTCGCCGACGTCGTGCATGTGGCGCAACCCCATTCGGTACGAATCGATCAGACTCGTTGAAACGTAGGGCATTGCGATGCTCTCGCAGTACTTGCGCACGATCGGCTGGGCGAACCGGAGGTTGGCGCGCGGCATGCTCGGGAAGAGGTGGTGCTCGATCTGGTAGTTCAGCCCGCCCATCATCCAGTCGGTGACCAGACCGCCGTTCACGTTGCGTGAGGTGAGCACCTGCTTCTCCAGGTGGCCCCAGTTGGTGTCGTCGTCGGGCATCTCCATGCCCTTGTGGTTCGGCGCGAACACGCTGCCGAGGTGCAGCCCGAAGATCATGTGGTGGACGACCGCGAAGACGACCGCCTGGCCCGGCGACAGGATCAGGAACAGCGCGGTGAAGTACAGCGCCAGGTGCGCGGCCATCAGGCCGATCTCCGTCTTCTCCGTACGCCGGCGGGCGAGCAGGAAGCGGATGCCCGACACCTTGAGGTTGAAGCCCTCCAGGGTGAGCAGCGGGAAGAAGATCCGCGCCTGGTTGCGGGTCAGCCAGCCTTCGAGGCCCTTGCGGCCGGAGGCCTGCTCAAGGGTCCAGACCAGTACGCCCTCGCCGACGTCCGGGTCCTTGTCGGTGTGGTTCGGGTTGGCGTGGTGCCGGTTGTGCTTGTCGTTCCACCAGCCGTAGCTCATGCCGAGCATGAGGTTGGCGTGCAGCATCCCGATCCAGTCGTGCAGCTTGCGCGAGCTGCCGATCTGCTGATGCCCGGCGTCGTGCCCGAAGAACGCCGCGCGGGTGGTCAGGATCCCCATCGGCAGCGCCAGCAGCAATGCCCACCACGAGCTGCCGATCACCGCGACGGCCGCCCAGGTCAGGCCGAGCAGAACCACGTTGATACCGATCGCCATCGCGTAGGCCGCCGTACGGCGTTCCAGCAGGCCGGCGGCCTTGATCTCCCGTAACAGCGGGGAAAACTCGGAACGGCGGGTAGCAGCAGGTGACGCGACAGGCTGTGCCATCAGGTCCTCGTCTCGGTAGCGGGGGAAGGCCTAGGCGTACAGCCGCGGCCAGCGTAATGCATCAAGCCTCGTCGCCCTAACCTCCGAAAGCATGAGAGTTACTACCCAAATACCGGGGGGTGACAGCCCTCCGGCTGGAGGGGAGTTAACTCCACCGCGCCTGAGGAAACGCTGAGTCATGATGGAGACATGGACGAACGCAGTGAGTTCATCAGAAGGCACAGCGCATCTCGTGTCTCATCCGCGCCCGGAGCGAAGCGAGGACGTGGATGAGCACCGTTGCCACGACTGAAGCGCCGCCGATGCGCTACCCGAAGCTTGCGCAGCCGTGGATCGCGCTGTTCCTCGCGATCCTGGCCGAGTTGGGCATCGCCCTGTTCGTGCTCAGCGTGGTGTCCGTCCCACTGATCGCCGTGTGGGTCGGGATCCCGATGCTGCTGGTCGTCGTACCGGCTGCGCGGTGGTTCGCCAACTGCCACCGCACGCTGCTGGCCGGCTTCCTCGGTGAGCGGATCCCGCGCCCGTACAAGAAGCCTCCGATGCCCGGCATGCTGATGCGCCTGCGGACGATCCTGACCGATCCGCAGACCTGGCGGGACATCGTCTGGTTGCTGGTGAACGCGGTCATCGGGTTCACGCTGTGCCTCTTGAGCGCCGTACTGTTCCTGGCCGGGCTCTTCTACCTGGTCTACCCGCTGCTCGTCGGCGTCACCCCGGAGGGTGTGTTCACCGAGCCGTTCGGCGGCCTGTTCACGGTGAACTTCTGGACCAGCTTCCTGGTGATGCCGGTGGCGCTGATCGCGTTCGTGATCTGGCAGGCCGCCGGTGAGCGGCTGCTGAAGGCGAACGCGTTCGTGGCTCGTTCGCTGCTCGGCCCGACCGAGAGCGCCAAGCTGGCGATGCGGGTCCGCGAGCTGGCCGAGTCCCGGGCGGAGACCGTCGACACCCAGGCGGCCGAGCTACGCCGGATCGAGCGCGACCTGCACGACGGCGCCCAGGCCCGGCTCGCCGCGCTCAGCATGAACCTCGGCATGGCCGAGGAGATGGTGGCCCGCGACCCGGCCCAGGCGGCTGCACTGCTCACCGAGGCCCGCGAATCCGCGAGTACGGCGCTGTCCGAGCTGCGTGACCTGGTCCGCGGAATCCACCCGCCGGTGCTCGCCGACCGCGGTCTGGACGGCGCGGTCAAGGCGCTCGCGATGTCCGTCCCGTTCAAGGTGGACGTCACCTTCGACGTACCGGGCCGTCCGCCCGCGCCGGTCGAGTCAGCGGCGTACTTCGCGGTGGCCGAATGCCTCGCGAACGCGGTGAAGTACTCGGCGGCGACCACCGCCTGGATCCAGATCACCCACGAGGACGAGAAGCTGCACATGATCGTCGGCGACGACGGCGTCGGAGGTGCCGTGATCAGGCCCGGTGGCGGTCTGTACGGTATCGAGCGGCGGCTGGCCGCCTTCGACGGTACGTTGACCGTGGTGAGCCCGAGCGCCGGGCCGACCACCGTGATCATGGAGCTGCCTTGCGAGTCCTCATCGCTGAAGACCACGCCCTCCTCCGGGACGGCCTGATCCGCCTGCTGGAGGCGCACGACTTCGAGGTCGTCGAGGCGGTCGACAACGGGCCCCGGCTGGTGCCCGCGCTCGTGGAGCACCGCCCGGACGTCGCAGTGGTCGACGTACGGCTGCCACCGACGTTCACCGACGAGGGCCTGCGGGCCGCGATCGAGGCCCGCAGCCAGGTCCCGGGGCTGCCGATCCTGGTGCTCTCGCAGTACGTCGAGCAGCTCTACGCGCGGGAGTTGCTGACCGGTGGCGGAGGCGGTGTCGGGTACCTGCTCAAGGACCGGGTGTCGAACGTCGCGGACTTCCTCGACGCGGTACGCCGGGTCGCCGCCGGCGGGACCGCGATGGACCCGGACGTGATCGGTCAGCTGCTGGCCAGGAACACCCGCGACGAACCGATCAGCCGGCTCACGCCGCGCGAGTCCGAGGTCCTCGGCCTGATGGCCGAAGGCCGCTCGAACGCCGCGATCGCCGCAGCCTTGTTCGTCACCGAGAAGGCCGTCAGCAAGCACACGAACAACATCTTCTCGAAGCTCGACCTGCCCCCGTCCGAGGACGACAACCGTCGCGTGATGGCAGTCCTCACCTACCTGTCGTCCCGCTGACCCGCCGCAGGAACTCCTGGGTGCGGGCCTCGCGGGGAGCGTCCAGGACCTGGGCGGGTGGGCCGATCTCGAGTGGCCGACCGTGGTGCAGGAAGCAGACCTGGTCGGCGACCTCGCGGGCGAAGGCCATTTCGTGGGTGCAGACGAGCATCGTCATCCCCTCGGACTTCAGCTCGCGGAGCAGGTCGAGGACCTCGCCGACGAGTTCGGGGTCGAGCGCCGACGTGACCTCGTCGAGCAGCATCAGCTGCGGCGAGTTCACCATCGCGCGAGCGATCGCGGCGCGCTGCTGCTGACCGCCGGACAGCTCGTCCGGCTTGGCCGACGCCTTGTCCGCGAGGCCGACGCGCTCCAGCATCTCCAGCGCCCGGGCCCGTGCCGTGTCCCGCGGCACCCGGTGCACGCGGATCGGCGCCAGCGTGATGTTGTCCAGCACGGTCAGGTGCGGGAACAGGTTGTACGCCTGGAACACGATCCCGATCCCGGACCGCACCTTGTCCGCGTCGACCCGCGGATCCGTGATGTCCGCGCCGGCCAGCTCGATCACGCCGTCGTCGACCGTCTCCAGCAGGTTCACGCACCGCAGCAACGTCGACTTCCCGGACCCCGAGGCCCCGATCAGTACGACGCACTCCCCCGCCGCGACCTCCAGGTCCATTCCGTCCAGTACGACGTTCTCGCCGTACGCCTTCCGCACACCGCGGAGACTGAGCAAACTCATACCGGCCCGCCTCCCCCGCCGTACCAGCCCTGTCGTCGGGCGACGTAATCGGTCAGCCGGGTCAGCGGGATCGTCAGCGCGACGAACAGCAGCCCGGCGACGACGTACGGCGTGAAGTTGAAGTCCTCGGCCGTCTCCAGTTGCGCGGCCCGGATCGCATCGATGACACCGAGCACCGCGATCAGCCCGGAATCCTTCTGGAGACTCACGAAGTCGTTCAGCAGCGGCGGCAGCACTCGCCGTACGGCTTGTGGAAGGACGACGAAGCGCAACGTCTGCCGGTAGGTCAGCCCGAGCGACCGCGCCGCCGCCCGCTGCGACGGATGCACCGACTCGATGCCGGCCCGGAACACCTCGGCGACGTACGACGAGTAGGTCAGGACGAGGGCCGCGCCGCCCCAGATCACCGCCTGGTTCGGCAAGCCGCGCAACTGCAGAGCCGGTACGCCGAAGCCGAGCAGGAAGATCACCAGCAGCAACGGCAGACCGCGGAACACGTCCGTGTAGGCGGCCGCGAATACCCGCAGCGGGAAGAAGATCGGCCCCCGCAACGTCCGCATGATCGCCAGCGTCAGCCCGAACACCACGATCAGCACCGCGCAGACCAGCATCACGCGCACGTTCAGCCAGAGGCCCTCGGCAACGACCGGCAACGCCTCCCAGCCGCGGTGGACGTCGAAGAACGTCGCCCGGACCCGCGGCCAGCCCGGCGTGGAACCGATGCCCACGACAACCAGTGCGAGCAGGATCACCGAGCTGACCACCGCGATCACCGTCGACCGCCGCGCCCGCCTGCGCCGGTACGCGATCCGCTCGCGCTGCAGCGCCGACGGTTGCCAGGTACTCACGAGAGTTCGGGCGCGCCGGACTCGGTCAGGTACTGCTTCTGCAGGTTCGCCAGGGTGCCGTCGGACTTGAGCGCGTCGACCGCCTGCGTGATGCAACCGGTCAGCTTCGAGTTCTTCTCGAGCACGAACCCGAACTGCTCCGCCTGCCCACCGGCCGGCAACTGCCCGACGATCTTGCCGTTGTCGAGCTGCGCCGCGGTCATGTAGAACGCGGTCGGAAGGTCGACAACGATGCCGTCGATCTGCTTGTTCTTCAGCGCCTGCACGGCCAGGTCGTTGGTGTCGAACACGGCCGGCTTCTGCTTCGGCTTCACCTGGTCGCGCAGCGCGGTATAGCTCGTCGTACCGACCTGGGCTCCGAGCTTCGCATCAGCGAGGTCGGCGACGGACTTCGCGTTCGCGATCTTGCTGCCCGCGGTGGTGATCACGGTCTGGCGTACGTCGTAGTAGCCGGAGGAGAAGTCGACCGCCTTGCGTCGGTCCTCGGAGATCGACACCTGGTTCACGTCCAGGTCGAACGCCTTCGGGCCGGGCGCGAACGCGGTGTTGAACTGCACGGTCTGCCACTTCACCGCGGTCTGCTCGAACCCGAGCTTCTTCGCCACCGCGTAGGTGACCGCCGACTCGTATCCCTTGCCGTTGCTCGGGTCGTCGCCGCTGAACCACGGTTCGTACGCCGGTTTGTCGGTGCCGACCGTCAGCGTGCCGGCCGTCTTCACCGCCAGCTTGTCCTTCGCACAGGCATCCGCCCCCGACGGCGTCGAGGACCCGGACGAGCTCTCCTCCGGCGCACACGCCCCCAGCCCCACGACCGCCAGTACCGCCAGCCCCACCACAGCACGCGTTCTCATGGGCAGAACTCTAAGACCTGCGACGGTACGCCGTGGGGCTTGATCCAGTGTGCAGACGGAAGCGGGTCGCGAAGTAGAGCGGGTCGGCGTACCCGACCTGGGCCGCGACCGACGCGACCGACCGGCTGGTGAGCTCCAGGAGCCGCGCCGCGGCATCCAACCTGCGGCGTTCGACGAACTGTTGCGGGCTGACGCCGAGCTGCTCGCGGAACAGGTGCGCGAACCGTGACACCGACAGATTCACGGCACGAGCCAGCCGCGGTACGTCGAGGCTCGCGGTCAGGTCCTGGTCGATCAGCTCGATCGCGCGCAACAGGCGGTCGTCGATCTGCACGGCCTTCGGGTTCTGGGTGTCGCACCACAGCAGCGCCGCCTCCAGCGAGTTGGCGCTGAGCTGCTCGGCCTGCGGCAGGACGCTGTGTTGATGCCGTACGGCGTCGCGCAGGTGGTCGGCGATGCGCTCGAAGGTCGGCGCGGCGGGATGGAGCTGAACGATGCCGGGAGCAACTTCCGGCCAGTCGAGCAGCGGCAGCCAGTCCGGCTTCGGGTGCATGTGCGCGTACCGGAAATGCCAGCGGTCACCGACCGTGGCGTAGTCGTGCAGGGTGCGCGGGCGGACGAGGGTGACGCTGCCCGGCGCGGCCGCGACCTGACCGAATCGTCCCTGGCCGTCGAGGGTCTGGACCAGCAGCCAATCGGTCGTTCCGCGCCGCCGATACGTCGCGTAGTCAGGGCCTTCGTCGAACTCACCGGTCACCAGCCGGCGAACCACCGGATGCGGCGCCTCAGCAGGATATCGAAGGTTCACAGCTCGATAGCTTATCGCTGCGCCCGGCTCGGCCGCCGCATCCTGGAGACATGACAGTCGTGGACATCTACCAGCGGGACGGCATCGTCCAGGTCCCCCAGTTGCTCGAACCCGACGAGGTCGAGCGGATCAAGACAGTCTTCATGGAGCAGGTCGCCGTCGACCACTCGCTCGCGATCGACGACGGCGTACCGGATGACGACCCGCTGGCGAAGTACCCGCGGTTCGTGCACCCGCACCGGGCGAGCGACACCGAGGCAGGGAAGGTCGCGATGGAGCTGATGCTCGACGACCGGATCCTCGATGTCGTGCAGGCGCTGATCGGCCCCGCGCTCGGCGCCCAGTCGATGTTCTACTTCAAGCCGCCGGGTGCCCGCGGGCAGGCGCTCCACCAGGACAACACGTTCCTGCGCGCCGACCCGGAGACCTGCCTCGCGGCCTGGATCGCCGTCGACGACGTGGACGTGGACAACGGCGGGCTGGCGGTCGTCCCCGGCTCGCACAAGACCGAACTGGTCTGCCCGGAGCCCGCCGACCTGACCGAATCCTTCACCAGCGTCGAGGTCCCGGTGCCGGACGGCCTCAGCAAGGTGCAGACGAAGATGAAGGCCGGCGACGTCCTCTTCTTCCACGGCAGCGTCGTCCACGGCTCCCGCCCGAACTCCACCGACGACCGCTTCCGGCGCTCGCTGATCTTCCACTACATCCCGGAGGACAGCGTCGAGATCGCGGCCTTCTACAACCCCCTGGTCCGCCCCGACCGCCGCGAAACAGTCCTCCCCGAAGCCATCGGCGGCGGCCCCTGCGGCGAGTACGCCGAGATGGAGCCCTGAGCTCAGGCTCCCGCGACTGCCCCGGTGCCGACCGTCCACCCGGTCGTCGAGAGCCGTCCGACGAGTCGGGCGGCTCGGACCATCTCGTCGACCTGCGGCTCCAACTCGTCGCCTCGCGCACGCAGCGAGCGCGCCGTGTCGACGAAGCGCTGGTGCTCCTCGAGCGTCGGCGGACGATCCCGTTCGGCGATGAGCGCCGCCCTGGCCCCGAGCGGTGCCTGCATGGTGCCGTCGGCGTTGCGATGGTTCTCGTAGAGCACGTTGCCCGCCCGGTCCACGACGTAGATGTCGTCGGCGTACCCTCCTGCCTCGACCGCGTGCGCCGCGTCCGGTACGCCCGGGTAGACCTGGTCGTGCAGATCGAGGTCCACCCATCGGCTTCGCCCGATCCCCGGTCTCCAGCCACGCGCTGGTCACCACGTCGTACGGCGGATCGGCGGACAGCAGGCTGTCCAGACACCGTTCGCTCAGGTCCGGCGGGAGGCTCCGCACCACGTTGCTGTGGGCATCGATACCGCCGTCCCGCAGCACGGCGTCGTACCGCGGATGTGCCCCGGCATCGTCGTCGGCCTCGTACGACGCGGCGGTGTCAGGTCCGAGTGCCGTCTGGACGAGGTCCTGGACAGTCGACTTGGCCGCGCCCGGCTGACCGCCGATCACGACAGCGACCGGCGGCACGCCGGGACGCCGGTCCGGGCGTCGCGGCGGCGTGACTTCCGCGATCCGCCGGCTGACGACTTCCTCGGACTCGGCCGGGGACAGGGTCAGCGAGGTCATCC
The DNA here is from genome assembly GCF_004216905.1 of Kribbella sp. VKM Ac-2569. Taxonomy (GTDB): domain Bacteria; phylum Actinomycetota; class Actinomycetes; order Propionibacteriales; family Kribbellaceae; genus Kribbella. The sequence goes on along the minus strand of NZ_SGXJ01000005.1, from coordinate 265,478 downwards.
GTCGAGGTCGGCGCGCAGACGGACCAGCAGGTCGGGGTAGGTGTCCAGGATCTCGCGGCGCTCCGCGTCCGACAGCGTGAGCCGGCCGCGGAACCGTTCCGTGTGGACGGCGCGTTGCGCCTCCAACTCGGTACGGCGAGAGTCGTCGGTCTCCTCGCTGACGAGCGAGTTGTAGCACGCGAGCACCGCGCGAATCAGGTTGCGAACGCGCTCCTGCTCTTCACGCTGCTCGTGCGTCAGCGGCTCGACCAACCGCCCACCGATTGCTTCGGTGAGGTGTTTCCGCGGCTCGTCCGGCACAGAGCCAGCCTAGCGATCAATTGCTGTAGTCGCGGAAGCCGCGGCCGGTCTTGCGGCCGAGGTAGCCGGCCGTGACCAGGTGCTCCAGCAGCGGGGCCGGGGCGAACCCGGGCTCGCGGAACTCCAGGTACAAGGTGCGCTGGATGGCGAGCGAGACGTCCAGCCCGACCACGTCGAGGAGGGCGAACGGGCCCATTGGCAGGCGGCAGCCCAGCTTCATCGCGGCGTCGATGTCGTCGACGCCGGCGTAGTGCGCTTCGAGCATCCGGACCGCGTCGTTCAGGTACGGGAACAGCAGCGCGTTCACGATGAAGCCGGCCCGGTCGCCGCAGCGCACCGGGTGCTTGCCTGCGGCAACAGCAACGGCAGCCACCGTGTCGGCGACCTCAAGTGCGGTGCTGACGGTACTGACGACCTCGACGAGCTGCATCACCGGTGCCGGGTTGAAGAAGTGCAGCCCGACCACGTCGCTCGGCCGCTTGGTCGCCATCGCCAGGTCGATCACCGGCAGACTCGACGTCGTGGTCGCCAGGATCGCGCCCGGCTTACAGATCTCGTCGAACGTCTCGAACAGCGCCTGCTTGACGCTGAGCTCCTCGACGACGGCCTCGATCACCAGGTCGACACTCGCGAGGTCGTCGAGCTTCGCCGTACCGGTCACCCGGCGCAGCGCCGCGTCCCGCTCCTCCGTGGACAGCTTGCCGCGCTGGACGCCCTTCTCCAGCGAGCGCTCCAGCACGCCGCGGACCCGGTCGACCTTCTCGGTACCGCGGGCGACGTACAGCACGTCGTACCCGGCCTTGGCGAGGACCTCGACGATGCCGACCGCCATCGTGCCGGATCCGACGACGCCGACCTGCTTGATCGGCCGGACAGCGATCTCGTCACCGTTGCGGTGCGGGGTGTTCTCGTCGTCGACCACGACCGGCGAGTCCGCCGACTCGTAGGTGTAGAAGCCGCGCCCGGTCTTCCGGCCGAGCAGGCCCGCGGTGACCATCTGCTTGAGGATCGGGGCCGGCGCGTGCAGGCGGTTGCGGCCCTGCTTGTACATCGTGTCGAGAATCTCGTACGCCGTGTCGAGGCCGATCAGATCGAGCAACGCCAGCGGGCCCATCGGGTACCCGCAGCCGAGCCGCATCGCCGCGTCGACGTCCTCACGGGTCGCATAGCGGGACTCGACCATGGAGACCGCGTGGTTCAGGTACCCGAACAGCAGCGCGTTGGCGATGAACCCGGCGCGGTCCGCGGCGACCACCGGGACCTTGTCGAGCCGGCGGGCCAGCGCCTGCACGTCCTCGACCACGTCCGGCTCGGTGACCACGGTCTTGATCACCTCGACGAACTCCTGCACCGGCGCCGGGTTGAAGAAGTGCATGCCGACCACGCGCCGCGGGCGCTGAGTGGCGACGGAGATCTCGGTGACCGACAACGACGAGGTGTTGGTGGCCAGGATCGCGTCGTCGCGGACGACCTTGTCCAGTGCGGCGAAGATCTCGCGCTTCAGCTCGAGCCGCTCGACGACGGCCTCGATCACCAGGTCGCAGTCCGCCAGCGCCTCCAGTGAAGTGGCGAAGGTGACTCGGTCGAACAGCGCCTGCTGATCCTCGACCGACAGCTTGCCGCGCTTCACGGCCCGGTCGGTCGAGTGCTGGATGTGCCCGCGGCCGCGCTCGACGGCTTCCTCGTCACGCTCGACACCGACGACCGTCAGGCCGTTGCGCGCGAACACCTCGGCGATCCCGGCGCCCATCGTGCCGAGACCCACCACACCCACCGTCGTCAATTCCCGAGCCATGCCGTGCACTATGCCAGTCCAGGCACTGGTAAGCCCATGAGCTGGGTCACCGGGGAGGTCAACCTCACACGCCGCCTGACCTCGCCGCGGCCGATAGTTGTGCGCATGTTCGCCCGGATCCTGGCCGCTGCCGCGGCCCTCTGCCTGCCCGCAACGGCGGCGGCCGCGGCGGACCCGGGCTCAGCGGTCCCAGGCTCGGCAGTTCCGGGCGCGGTGGTCACCGCGCCCGTGGTGGTCGTCGGCATCGCCGGCCTCACCTGGGACAACCTGACCGAGGACGGCGCACCGACGCTGTGGCGGATGCTCGGCGACGGGGCCGACGCCGCGGCGATGACGGTCCGCACCGTGCACTCACCGCCGTGTCCGCTGGACGGCTGGCTCTCCCTGTCGGCCGGCCGGGCGGCCACCGATCCGCAACCCCACCGCGACCGCGACTGTACGGCGATCCCACCGGTGGCCGCCGGCACCGTCGACGGCTGGGCCAGGCTGGTCACGGCACAGCATGCCTCGGTGTACGACCCGACAATCGGCCTGCTCGGTACGACGCTTGCCGCCAGCAACGTCTGCGCCTCCGCAGTCGGTCCTGGCGCCGCGGCGGCCCTTGCCGACCGGCAGGGCCGGGTGGCCAGGTACTACGCCACCGCGCAGGCCGCCCGGTGGGACTGCCCGGTGACCGTGGTCGATGCCGGCGTACTCGATCGCCGCCGCGACCCCGGACGAGCGCTCCGGCAGGCCGATGACACGGTCCGCGAGGTGCTCGAGCGTGCGCCGTCCGATGCGACCGTGATCGTCCTCGGCGTCTCCCAGCCGGTGCACTCGACGCTGGCGATGAGCGCCGTACTGGTCACCGGCCCCGGCAAGGGCGACCAGCTTCTGACCGCGCAGTCGACGCGGTGGCCGGGCATCGTCCGGTTGCTCGACATCCCCTCGACGATCGTTGACGCCGTCGGCGTGACCGAGCCCAACGACTTCACCGGCGCACCACTGATCGCCGCAGGTCACCGCCCTTCGGCGGAGGACACCGCCAGGAAGCTCGGCGACATCACGCAACGTGACCGCGATCTGCGCCGGAGCTCGGGCTGGTTCGTCAACGGTCTGGCCGCGGCCGTCCTGCTGGCGATCGGTGCACTGGCGTTGCTCCGGCGCTCCGGGCGCAATCCACGGGCGGCCGAGTTCGGCCTGCTGGTGCTCGCCGCACTGCCGTTGTGTTCGTACCTGGTCCGGCTCATCCAGTGGTGGCGCTGGCCCGTGCCGTTGGTGGCGTTGTGGCTGGGGATGCTCCTCGGCGCGGTGGCGACCGCGCTCGTCCTCCGGCGGCTGCCAAGAGCCGTCACTGTCCTGTCAGGTGTCACGGTCGCCGTCCTCGCCCTCGACGCGGTCACCGGCACGGTCCTGCACCACGGGAGTCCGCTCGGACCGTCGCCACTCTCGGGCGGGCGGTACTACGGCTTCGGCAACACCACGTTCGTCGTGTTCGCCGTCCATGCCGTGATCTTCGCGGCCGGCGTCGCCAGGTGGCTGAGGGCCCGCTCCGGTGCGTCAGTCGCGGCCGGTGCCGTCGCAGCGATCGGTCTGGTCACAGTCGCCGTCGACGCGTGGCCCACCTGGGGAGCGGACGTCGGCGGCGGCTTCGCGATCGTCCCGGCCTTCGCCCTGCTCACGCTCGACGTTCTCGGCCGGCGGATCGGGATTGGCCGCCTGCTGCTCACCGGCGCCGCCGCGGTCGCCGCGGTGGCCATGATCAGCGTGCTCGACTGGCTTCGCCCGGCCACCTCGCGCTCACACGCCGGGCGGTTCGTCGAAGACCTCCTGAACGGCGGCGGTATCGACGTCGTGACCCGCAAGGCCGGCTACGCCATCGGTTCGCTGTCCGCCGGACCACACCTCTGGCTGGCGGGTGCCCTGCTGCTGTACCTGATCGCTGTCGTGGTCGCGCGCCGCCAGGTGGCGCCGGCCTGGTTCGAACGGGCCGTCGCCCGGAGGAGGTACCTCTGGGGTTGCTTCGTCGCCGTCGTGACCGTCGCGGCCATCGGCTCGGCCGCCAACGACTACGGTCTGCGCATCGCCCTGCTGACCTTCGCCGTCGCCGGGCCACCTTTGGCGCTGACGATCGCCCGGACCTGGACCAGAACCGACGGGACCAGGACCGAGGAGACCAGCGCCCCGGAGCTGGATCACCGGCGAGGCTGAGTCAGCCGGACTCCTCCAGGACCACCGGGGTCTCCATCCACCCTTCGAGCAGCCACCACGGGTCGGGCGCGGTCTGCAGCGCGGTCGCGATCGGCCGCGGCCGGAGGTCGCAGGCGGCGAGGTCTGTCACCGGCAGCCACACGGCGCGATAACTCCCCCGCTCCGAGTCGACCGGGCTGTCCAGCTCCGGACCGTCCCCGGTGCCGAACTCGCCGCCGATCATGTCGGCGACGAAGTAGTGCTGCGTGCTGTCGCCGAAGTGGACGACCGCGACGGCAGCACGGATCTTCACCAGTAGGCCGAGTTCCTCGTGGACCTCCCGGCGCGCGGCCTCCGCAGGGCTCTCTCCGTCCTCGACCTGACCGCCGGGCAGCACGTGATAGGTCCGCCCGTCGCGAACCCGCTCGATCGCGGCGATCCCGTGTTCGCTGAGCAGTACGACGCCGGCGCGGATCACGATCGCGTCGCCAGGATCTGAAACCAGGTGCCGATCCTCGAGTCGCCGCGCTCCAGCCGCGCGACCGTCCAGCCGGTCGCGGTCAGCAATTCGCGGAGCGGATCTTCCTGCCAGAGAACGAAATGTCGTGGCAGATCCAGGTGCCGGTTCGACCATTCCTCGCCCTTGCCCTCCCGGGTCGCGAACGCGAGGATCGGCGCGGAACGGGCCGCCTTCCGCAGTACGGCGGCCAGTTGGGCGCGATCGAAGTGCAGGAACACCGCGCTCGAGTACACCGCGTCGTACGGGCCGCCGTAGCCGTCGGTGAGCGCGTTCAGGTGGTCGGCGGCGTACCCGTCGGATCGCATCATGTCGACGAACGCCTGCGTCGCGTCGGTACGGCGTACGACGTACCCACGGCTCTCGAGCTCGATCGCGTCCTTGCCGGTGCCGCTGCCGAGTTCGAGCACCTGACTACCCGGCGCGAGGCGTTCGGCGAGCAGGTCGATCAACAGTCGGTTGGGGTCCTTGGGGATCGAGTCGCGGAACTTGCCGGCGGCCTGTTCGTACGCCGCGAGTGTGAGCTCGTTGTCCGACGCGACCCGGGTCCAGCCGTCGCCGGTGTGCTCGACGACGGCGGGCAGTTTGAGACCGAGATCCAGCCCGAGGACGACGACGGTCTCGCCGCGATGCAGGTCCGCGATCGACTGCAGCTCGGCGTCCGGCCGCTGGGTCAGCTCGGGTACGACGGTCAGCCGCACCGCGAGTGCCTCGGCCAACCGAGCGCCCGCAGCCGCCTCGAACGAACCGGCGTACACCTGCACGACGCGCTCACCGACCACCGCGTCCTGGACGTCACCGGGCAGCAGCAAGATCCGAGCTGGACACATGAGATTCATTGAGCGACGTACTCCAGGGCCTCGGCGGCGTAGTCCGGCCAGACGGCGGACTGGTCGAGCGGGATCCTTACCCACTCCTTCATCGGCCGACCCATCCCAGGATCGAACTGCTCCGCGCCGGGGACCGCCAGCGCCTTCTCCCGCGGCTCGGGCGGGAGCTTGAACGTCATCGCGTCGCCGTACATGCCGGCGAGGACCTTCTTGCCGATCTTCAGGCACGGCATCCCGAACATGCTGCCGCGGACCACTCCGGCCGCCTCGAGCCCGGCCGCAACCGCGTCGTACGCCGCGACCGCCTCGTCGCTCACCTTCGGCATCATGCTCACCACCTTCCCACTCCGGGAGCCCAGTGCACTACGGTGCTTTCTCGTGCGCTTGGTGATTGCTACGTGTTCTGTTGACTACTCGGGGCGGCTGACGGCTCATCTGCCGATGGCGCCCCGGCTGCTGATGGTGAAGGCGGACGGATCCGTGCTGATCCACGCCGACGGCGGGTCGTACAAACCGCTGAACTGGATGTCGCCGCCGTGCAAGCTGACGGAGGACGAGGGGGTCTGGAGCGTCACCAACAAGGCTGGTGAAGAGCTCCGCATCACCATCGAGGAGGTGCACAGCGACACGGCGTACGAGCTCGGGACGGATCCCGGCCTCATCAAGGACGGTGTCGAGGCGCACCTCCAGGAGCTGCTCGCCGAGCACGTCCACACGTTCGGCGAGGGCTGGACGCTGGTACGCCGGGAGTACCCGACCGCGATCGGCCCGGTCGACCTGCTGCTCCGCGACGCCGACGGCAAGCACGTGGCGGTCGAGATCAAGCGCCGCGGCGAGATCGACGGCGTCGAGCAGCTGACCCGGTACGTCGAGCTTCTGAACCGCGACCCGCTGCTGGCCCCGGTCCGCGGGATCTTCGCCGCCCAGCTGATCAAGCCGCAGGCACAGTTCCTCGCCACCGACCGCGGCCTCGACTGCCTCACCGTCGACTACGACGCCCTCCGCGGCATGGAGTCCGACGTCCTCCGCCTCTTCTGAACATCAGCTCCTGACAAAGCAGGTATTTTGCCCGATTTCGGGCAGATGCTTGGCGTTGGCCCCGGAAAGACTGCATGGTGGACGCGTGATCAGTGAGGCGGCGGCGGAGCCGGTCGACGAGCTGGCCGATCAGGTCAGCCGCACGACCGGACTGTCGGCGGATGTCGCGCGGCGCGTGGTCGCCGACGTACTGGCCTATTTCACCGAGACGACCGAGGAGTACGTCCGGCGCCGGCACCGTGAGCTACAGACGTACGGCGCCCGCAACGACGAGATCTTCGCCCGTCTCGGCACCGAGCTCCGGCACTGGCCGGTCCGCTCACCCGAACTCTCCGCCCGCCAGCTACGACGGATCGTCTACGGCTGACGGAGCAAATCCCGGGGCAAATCACGGGGCACACGCAGACCTACGAAGGGGCACCACTACATGTGCGGAATCGTCGGGTACGTCGGCACCAAGCCGGCCGCGCCCATCCTGGTGGACGGACTGGCCCGCCTCGAGTACCGGGGCTACGACTCGGCGGGCGTTGCCGTCCTCGGGTCCAGCGAGCTGAAGGTGCACAAGGACGCCGGCCGGGTCCGTGAGCTGGAGGCGTCGCTGCCGAAGCGCTTCGGCGGCAAGCTCGGCATCGGCCACACCCGGTGGGCCACCCACGGCGGCCCGAGCAAGGACAACGCGCACCCGCACGTGAGCGGTAACGAGCGGATCGCGGTCGTGCACAACGGCATCTTCGACAACGCCGGTGCGATCCGTTCGCAGCTCGAGGACGCCGGCGTCAAGCTGCGCTCCGAGACCGACACCGAGGTGCTCGCGCACCTGATCGAGCAGGCCGACGGCGCCACCCTCGAGGAGAAGGTGATGGCCGCCCTGCGCCGGATCGAGGGCACCTACGGCATCGCGGTGATCGACCTCGACTTCCCGGACCGGATCGTGGTCGCCCGCAACGGCAGCCCGCTGATCCTCGGCATCGGCGACGGCGAGATGCACATCGCCTCCGACGCGGCCGCGCTGATCCGCTACACCCGCCAGGTCGTCTACTTGGACGACGGCGAGCTCGCCACCGTCCGCGCCGACGGCTACCGCACCTTCACCCAGGACGCCTCCCCGACCACGAAGACCGCGAAGACGGTCGAGTGGGAGGCCGAGGAGTTCGAGCGCGGTCTGCACGAGCACTTCATGATGAAGGAGATCCACGAGCAGCCGGACGCGGTCAGCCGGGTCATCCGGGGCCGTCTGGACGAGCGCTTCCACACCGTGCACCTCGGCGGCCTGAACATGGACGCCCGCGAGGCGCGGGAGATCAAGCGGGTCAAGATCCTCGGCTGCGGTTCGGCGTACTACGCGGGTCAGATGGGCGCGCAGTTCATCGAGGAGGTCGCGCGGATCCCCGCCGACGCGGAGCCGGCGTCCGAGTTCCGGTATCGCAACCCGGTGGTCGAGCGGGACACGCTGTACGTCGCCGTGTCGCAGTCCGGTGAAACCCTCGACACCCTCGTCGCGGTGCAGGAGCTGAAGCGCAAGGGCGGTCGCGTGATCGGCCTGGTGAACGCGGTCGGTTCGAGCATCGCGCGTGAGGTCGACGGCGGCGTGTACCTGCACGCCGGCCCGGAGGTCTCGGTGGCGTCGACGAAGGCGCTGACCAACATGGCGGTCGGGTTCGCGATGCTCGGCATCCACCTCGGCCGGATCCGGGACGTCTCCCCCGCCGACGGTCGCCGGCTGATCGAGGGCCTGAAGAAGCTGCCGGCGGACATCGCCGCAATCGTCGCCCAGGAGGAGGAGCTGGCCAAGATCGCCGGCCGCCTCGCCAAGCACGAGAGCCTGTTCTTCGTCGGTCGGACCCGCGGGTACCCGGTGGCGCGCGAGGGTGCGCAGAAGCTGAAGGAGATCTCGTACCGGCACGCCGAGGCGTACCAGACCTCCGAGCTGAAGCACGGCCCGCTCGCGCTGATCTCGCCTGACGTTCCGAGTGTCGCGATCGTCCCCGACGACGAGCTGCTGGACCGCAACATCGGCGCGCTGCACGAGATCGGCGCCCGCTCCGGCCCGCTGTACGTCGTCACGCACCCGGGTGTCGAGGTTCCGGACGGGGTCGCGGCGAAGATCGTCGTACCGAAGAACGAGCCCGAGCTGGACCCGATCCTGCTGACGATCCCGCTGCAGATCATCGCGTACTACGCCGCGGTCGCGCTTGGCCACGACGTGGACAAGCCGCGCAACCTGGCGAAGTCGGTCACCGTCGAGTAGCGGACCGCCAGGCCATCACAACTGCGACACCACGGCCCCCGTCACGCTCAGCGTGGCGGGGGCCGTTCATTTGTGATGGCCTGGGGATCAGAGCTGCTGACCAGGTTGCTCGGCGCGGCGCCCCGCGGTTCCGGCCTTCGCCCCGTCGGCGGTCTTCACCGCGACGCCGCCCGACCCGGCCCGGGCCACGCCGCCGAGTGCGCGGTCGGCGGCGCTCGCCAGCTCGGCGCGCTTGTCGGCCTCGTTCATGTGGCCGCCGATCCCGTGTGCGGCGACCCGGCCGGCGCTCATGCCTTGGTACGGGTGCAGGCCGAACTCGTTGACCAGCCGCTTGCACACCTCGACCCCACGCACCGAGTTGCCGACCGCATCCAGCCGCGGTGAGAACACCACGACGGCCATGCGCTTCGACGGCACCACCATCATGATGTTGCCGGACACCCCGCTCTTGGCCGGCAGTCCGACCTGGTTCGAGAACTGCCCGGAGTCGTTGTACATCCCGCTGTGGCCCATCACCGACAGCACGCGGGCGGCGGTCTCCGCAGAGAACACCTGCCGGCCGCTCAACGGCGCGACGCCACCGCCCGCGAGCGTGGCACCGGCCCTGGCCAATCGATCGGCGTTCATGGTGAGCGAGCAGACCATCGTGTAGAACTCGTTGGCGTCTTCCGGAGCACGCCGGTCCGTCGGAGCGGCGCCGTACAGCTTCCCGGCCTTCGCCAGCGCGTTGGCGAACGCTGCGTTGCCGAATCCGGTGTCCCGCTCGGCCGCGAACGTCGCACCGAGCAGCTGCGGCCGATCGCCCGTCATCCCCTTCCACGCCTCCTGCACGGTGGTCAACCGGTCGGACAGATCCCGGCCGGAGTCGACCAGCGCGAGCGTCCCGATCGCTCCGGCGTTGATCATCGGATTGTGCGGTCTGCCGTCCCGGCTCAGCGACAGCAAGGGATCGTTGAAGGGGCCACCGCTCTGCTCCTGGCCGATCCAGCGGTGCACCTCCTCCGGGCCGAGCTGCTCCAAAGCGATCGCGTAGCTGAACGGCTTCGACGTCGACTGCACGCTGAACTCTTCCGCGGTGTCGCCGATCGAGAACACCTGGCCGTCGGCGGTGCAGATCGCGATCCCGAACTTCTCCGGATCGGCGTCGCGCAGGGTCGGGATGTAGTCCGCGACCGCACCGGACCGCTCGTCCAGCAGGTCGGTGTGGATCCGCTCCACCGCTCGCGCGAACTCCTCGAACTCGTCCCCCGGAACCGCGAGCTCACCCGTCAGCGTTCGCTGGATCACCGCGTGCTGCGCGACCTCGGCGAACGTGTCGAAGTCGAGCTGCACCGGTTGGGCGTACGGCGTGATCGCCGGCCGGCCGGCGGCGTCACGGACGCCGTCCAGCGCCGCACGGACCCGCGGATCGTCCGGCATGATCCCCGCCCGACCGAGCGTGTTGAGCAACTCCCAGGACCAGATCCGGCCGTCGCCGTCCTCGTCGATCTCCACGTACGACCGGAGCAGCTTCTCCGAAACGTCCATTGGCTGCTTCCTTCCCCAGATGGCGGCAGGCGGGCGCGCACGACCACTCTGTCGGCGCGCAGCAGCTTGTCTTTCTCGTGTTTCCAGGGGAGTCACCTGGTGTTACGGCAACGTCAAACGAGCCCGTTGTAGGACAAGTTGACTACTTGTATGATCACTGCCCATGGACCGCATCCGCCAGGTGAAGCTCTCGTCCGTCGTCCTCCCGCTCGACCAGCCGATCAGTGACGCCAAGGTGCTGACCGGGCGGCAGCGGCCGATGACCGAGGTGGTGTTCCTGTTCGCGGAGATCGCGACCTCGGACGATCAGCACGGCGTCGGGTTCAGCTACTCGAAGCGGGCCGGCGGACCGGCGCAGTACGCCCATGCGAAGGAGATCGCGGCCAACCTGATCGGCGAGGATCCGTCCGACATCGGGAAGGTGTACGACAAGCTGCTGTGGGCCGGCGCCTCGGTCGGCCGGTCCGGTGTCGCGACGCAGGCGATCGCCGCGATCGACATCGCGCTGTGGGACCTGAAGGCGAAGCGCGCCGGCCTGCCGCTCGCGAAGCTGCTCGGCGCGCACCGCGACTCGGTCCGCGCGTACAACACTTCTGGCGGGTTCCTGCACGCCCCGATCGAGGAGGTGAAGGAGCGCGCGTCGAAGTCGCTCGCCGACGGGATCGGCGGCATCAAGATCAAGGTCGGCCAGCCCGACAGCCGGATCGATCTCGACCGCGTTCGCGCCGTACGAGAACACCTCGGCGACGACGTACCGCTGATGGTGGACGCGAACCAGCAGTGGGACCGTCCGACCGCGCTGCGGATCGGCCGCGTGCTCGAGCAGTTCGGTCTGGTCTGGATCGAGGAGCCGCTGGACGCGTACGACGCGCTCGGGCACGCGGAGCTGGCGGCGGCGCTCGACACCCCGATCGCGACCGGCGAGATGCTGTCCAGCGTCGGCGAGCACGTGCGGCTGATCGAGGCCCGCGCGGCCGACATCATCCAGCCCGACGCGCCCCGGATCGGCGGCATCACGCCGTTCCTCAAACTCGCGACGCTGGCCGACCACAACGGTCTGCAGCTCGCGCCGCACTTCGCGATGGAGATCCATCTGCACCTCGCAGCGGCGTACCCGCGCGAGCCCTGGGTCGAGCACTTCGAGTGGCTGAATCCCTTGTTCAACGAGCGTCTCGAGACGGTCGACGGGCGGATGCTCGTCCCCGACCGGCCGGGTCTCGGGTACACGACGACCGAGCAGTGCGCGCGCTGGACCGTGGACAGCTGCGAGTTCCGGTGAGCGGTCTGGCGGATCAGATCGTCGAGGATCTGAAGCGACGGATTCTCAGCGGCGGGATCGCGCCGGGCGAGAAGCTGCCGGGTGAGAACGGTCTGGTCGAGGAGTTCGGGGTCAGCCGGACCGTCGTGCGTGAGGCGGTCTCGCGGTTGCAGGCGGCCGGGCTGGTGGAGACGTTCCAGGGGCGTGGTTCGTTCGTGCTGGAGGTCCCGGAACGTACGCCTGGATTGCGCGAGGTCCGGTCGCACCGCGACGTACTCGACTTGATGGACTTCCGGATCGGTGTCGAGAGCGAGGCGGCGGGGCTGGCGGCGGTACGGCGTACCGACCATCAGCTGAAGGGGATCGAGCGGGCGCTGGACGACTTCCGGCGGGTCGGCGACGATCCGGGGCGATCGGTGGAGGCCGACTTCGCGTTCCACCTCAAGGTCGCCGTTGCCTCGGGCAACCGGTTCTACGGGGACCTGATCGGGGAGCTCGGGCCGATGATGATCATGCTGCCGCGGACCCGGCTCGACCCGGCGTACGAGATGTCGGACCCGGAGCACCTGACCCGCGTGGTGCACGAGCACGAGAACATCAGCGCGGCGATCGCGCGGTCCGAGCCGGAGGCGGCGCGAGCGGCGATGCGGGTGCATCTGTCGAGCACGCGACACCGGTTGCTGACTACCAGCGTGCCGTATTAGGGCTGAACTCCGGGTCGACCGTGCGCATGTACGTCGTGTCATCGCGCTTCCGGATCCCGCACGCCAGGTACTGCTCGTGCAACGTCCCCAGCGCATCGACATCCAACTCGACGCCCAGCCCGGGCCCACCAGGCACCCGCACGCTGCCGGACTCGAACGCCAGTACGCCGGGCTTGATCACGTCCTCCGTCTTCCACGGGTAGTGCGTGTCGCAGGCGTACGTCAGGTTCGGCGTCGCCGCGGCCAGATGCGTCATCGCGGCGAGACTGATCCCGAGGTGCGAGTTGGAGTGCATCGACAACCCCATCCCGAACGTGTCGCAGATCCCCGCCAGCAACTGCGACCGCCGCAGCCCACCCCAGTAGTGGTGATCCGACAGCACCACCTGCACAGCGTCCGCGAGCACCGCCGGCTTCAAGTGCGCGAACGCGATCACGCACATGTTGGTCGCCAACGGAATCTCGGTCTGTCGCGCAACCGCCGCCATACCGTCGATCCCAGGCGTCGGATCCTCCAGATACTCCAGTACGCCGCTCAGCTCCCGAGCGACCTCCACCGACGTGTCCACGGTCCACGCACAGTTCGGATCGATCCGCAGCTTGTGCTCCGGGAACGCCTCGGCGAGCGCCCGCACAGCCTCGGCCTCCTGCGCCGGCGGGAACACGCCACCCTTCAACTTGATCGCCGTGAAGCCGTACTCCCCGATCATCTTCTCGGCCTGCCGCACGATCCCGTCCGGATCAAGCGCCTCGCCCCACGCGTCCGCTTCACCACCTGGATGAGCGGCCCACTTGTAGAACAGATACGCACTGAACGGCACCTCGTCCCGGACTGCTCCGCCGAGCAGGTCCACCACCGGGAGCCCCAACTGCTTGCCCTGGAGATCGAGCAACGCGACCTCGTACGGCGACAACACCACGTCGACCGGGTCCTGCAGATTGAGCATCCCCCCGACCTGCGCCCCACCACCGCTGGTCAGTACGTCGCTCACCCGCTGACGCAGCCCGTTCACGTCGAAGATGTCCAGCCCGGGCAGTACGTCGGCGACGGCACGCAACCGCGCCAGATGATCGTCGGCGGCGTACGTCTCCCCCAACCCGACCAGCCCGTCGTCCGTCCCCACCTGGACGATCGTCCGCAGCGCGAACGGCTCGTGGACACCGACCACGTTGAGGAGCGGCGGGTCCGCGAACGCGACCGGGGTGAGTTCGACGCGGGCGATCCTGGTCATGGGGCCTCCCGGCCTGGACTGAGGAGCGGAGGGAGCGCAGCGACCGGAGCGACGAGGGAAGGCCGGGAGTTACAGCCCCATGACCCGCCGCGACGGAGTCGCGGCATCAGTACTGTCATACGAGTTCCCTTTCCTTACGTCGACGTACCAGCACACGCACCGCGGGCAGGGTCAGGACGATGATCAGCGCCACGAGGACCGTGCCGGAGATCGGCCGGGTGAAGAAGCCCATCGGGTTGCCGCCGAAGATCAGCAGCGACTGCCGGACCGCGGTCTCCATCACGCTACCCAGGACGAACGCGAGCACCAGCGGCCCCGGCTCGAACCCGAACTTCTTCATCAGGTACCCGAGGACGCCGAACACGATCACCAGGAACATGTCGAACACCTGGTTCGCCACCGTGTAGACGCCGAGCAGCGTGATCAGCACCGTGATCGGCGCGAGTACGGCGGGCCGCACCTTGAGGATCTTCACGAACACCCCGACCAGCGGGATGCTCATGATCAGCAGCAGGATGTTGCCGAGGTACATCGAGTTGATCACACCCCAGAACAGATCCGGGTGCTCGGTCACCAGTTGCGGACCTGGCGCGATTCCCTGGATCAGCAGCGCGCCGAACATCAACGCCATCGTCGCGTTCGCGGGGATCCCCAACGTCAGCAGCGGGATGAACGACGAGGTGGCGGCGGCGTTGTTCGCCGTCTCCGGCGCCGCGACCCCTTCGACCGCGCCGCGACCGAACCGCTCGGGCTCCTTCGCCCGCCGCTTCTCCACCGCGTATGCGACCAGCGACGACAGCGTCGCGCCACCACCTGGCAGTACGCCGAGCACGAAACCGATCACCGAGCCGCGGCCGATCGCGCCGCGCGCCTGCCGCAGGTCGGCCCGGGAAGGCCAGACATTCGCGACCGCCGCCGGCGCCTGCACCTTGTGGTGCCGTTCCTCCAGGTTGTAGAGGATCTCGCCGAGCCCGAACAGACCCATCGCGATCGGCACGAAGTCGATGCCGTCGGCAAGATTCAGGCTGTCGAACGTGAACCGGCTCGCCCCGGTGAACGTGTCCCGCCCGACCGTTGCCAACAGCAACCCGAACCCTGCCGCGATCACCGCCTTCAACCGGCTGCCGTTCCCCACGGTCGCCACCAGCAGTACGCCGAACAACGACAAGGCGGCGTACTCCGGCGGACCGAAGTCGAGGGCCACGCTCGCGACCACCGGTGCGAGCAGTGTCAGCCCGATGATCGACACCGTGCCGCCGATGAACGATCCGATCGCTGCGATGCCGAGCGCCGTACCGGCTCGTCCTTGTTTGGCCAGCGCGTGTCCGTCGAACACTGTGACCACGGACGACGCCTCGCCCGGTAGCCGCAGCAGGACCGACGTGATCGTGCCGCCGTACTGCGCGCCGTAGAAGATGCCGGCGAGCATGATGATCGCGGACACCGGCTCCACGCCGTACGTGATCGGCAGCAGGATCGCGATCGTCGCGGCCGGGCCGAGCCCGGGGAGGACGCCGATCAGCATGCCGATCACGACACCGATCAGGCAGTAGAGGAGGTTCGCGGGCTCCAGGACGACGCCGAAACCATCAACGAAGCCGCCCATCAGATCAACCTGGGCAGCGGGATCTGAAGGATCAGCACGAAGAGGACGTAGAACGCGGCGACCGTGCCCACGCTGATCGCGACCGACGACACCCAGGACTCCTTGCCGAGGAATCGCAGCCAGACGAAGGTCAGCAGCAGCGACGGGATCTCGAACCCGATCAACGGCAGCACGGCCGCGAAGACCACGAGCGTCAGTACGGCGACCGCCGTCTGAACACTCGCCCGCGAGAACTTCTCGGTGTCCGTCCCGTGCCGACCGACCAGTGCGAGGGCGATCGACAGCACGGTCACGACAACGCAGACCACGAACGGCCACAGGCCCGGCCCCGGCTGGGTCAACCGACCCAACCCGAGCGCGAGCGACCCGATCACTCCAGCGATGCCGACGACAGCGGCGACGACCGCAGCCCCGAGCTGGGACCACGGGCCCGCGTGCGGCGGCCGATCCTCGGCGAGCTCTTCCCGCAGAGCGGCTTCACTCACTTCTTGGCCGCCAGCGAGATCCCGAACTGCTCGAGCTGTCCCTTGTACTTCGTCGCGTACCCGTCGAGGATCTTCCGCACCTCGTCCGGCGACACCTCGATCGGCGTCAGGCAGTGCGCGTCGTTGAACTTCTTGTACGCATCGGTCGCGTAGGTCTTCTTCGCCGCGTCGGCCAGCTTCGTCTTGACGTTGTCCGGCGTACCCTTCGGCGCCGTGAGGAAGCGGTACTGCGACACCACGACGTCGTACCCCTGCTCCTTGGCGGTCGGTACGTCGGGCAGGAACTTGATCCGCTCGCCCGAGAAGACCGCGAGCGGGACGACCTTCTTCGCCTTGATCTGCTCGATGCTGTCGCCGACCTGGATCGTTGCCACGTCGACCTGACTGCCGAGCAACGCGGTGAGCGCCGGGGCGCCGCCGTCGAACGGTACGTCGGTTGCGGGGATGCCGGCCTGCTTGAACGTCAAGGCGGACGCGAGTTGCGCGCCGGTGCCGACACCGGTGGTGCCGTACTTGATGTTCTTGCCGGCCTTCTTCAGGTCGGCGATCGTCTTGTAGCCGGAGCCGACCGGCGCGATCAGCACGTAGTCGTCCTGCGAGATGCCGCCGAGCAGGTCGAAGTCGTCGAGTTTCACCACCTCGTTGGCCGACACCGCGAGCGGAGTGATGGTGAACAGCGACGCGTTCTGGACCGCGATCTTGTAGCCGTCCGGCTTCGCGGCCTGCAGTTCCTTGGCGTTCAGCGCGCCGTTCGCACCGGGTTTGTTGACCACCGGCACCGAAACACCGAGTTCCTTGCCGACGCCCTCCGCGATCGCTCGCGTGATCAGGTCGGTACTACCGCCGGGAGAAGCACCGACGCTCATCTGGATGTTGCCGGTCGGATAGTCACCCTCGCCGCCGGTGGAGGTCGTCTTGACCCCACCGCAACCGGTAGCCAGCAGGACAGAAGCACTGACCGCCATCACCAGGACCTGGCGGTTGAGCTTGAACAGCATCGGAATCCTCCTCCGCGGAGAGTGGTCGTCCAGCTCGATTGCGTGAGCGTAGGGACGCTCGATCATGCGTGTCCAAGGCCGATGTGGCATCGAGTGATACCTTTCCTGCATCATGTTTTCGCTCGACCAGCTGAGCGCGTTCGTCGCGGTCGCCGAAGAACTGCACTTCGGTCGCGCCGCCGACCGGCTGAACATGACCCAGCCGCCGTTGAGCCGTCAGGTGCAGAAGCTCGAGCGGGCCGTCGGTGCGCGGCTGCTCGAACGCGACAACCGCAAGGTCGAGCTGACCGAGGCCGGGCAGGCGTTCCTCACCGAGGCGCGCCGCCTGCTCGCGCTGGTCGAGACCGCGGGTGATCTCGCGCGGCGAGTGGACCAGGGCGCGGCGGGGACGCTGCGGCTCGGGTTCACGGCTACGTCGGCGATCCGAACCCTCGGGCCGCTGCTGCGCCGGCTGTCCGAGGAACTGCCGGACGTCGACGTGATCCTGCACGAGCGGGTCACTCCCGCGCAGATCGACGGGCTCCTGCGCGGTGAGCTGGATCTCGGGCTCGGACGGCCGCCGTTCGACTCCGACGTACTGGACTCCCGGATCGTCTTCCGCGAACCGCTGTGTGCTGTTGTCCCCGGCAACCATCGGCTCGCCGCGCTCGGCCGGCCGTTGACCTCGGCGGACTTCAGCGGGGAGCAGGTGATCAGCTACTCGCCGACCCAGGCCCGGTACTTCCACGAGCTGACTGTGCGGTTCCTCGCCGCGTCGCATCCGCGGATCGAGCAGCGGGTGCAGCAGATCCTCACCGTGATCCTGCTGGTCGCCGCCGGTCGCGGCGTCGCGCTGGTACCGGCGTCGGCACGGCACCTCGGCGTCGAGGGCGTGACGTACTGCGCCCTGGACGGGCCGGGCCAAGCGGTCGAGCTGCATGCGATCTGGCGGCGGGACGCGACCAGCCCGGTCCTGCAGCGCGTCCTCACGATGCTCCCAGAGCATCATTAGATCCAAAATCGATCTTGGACAGGTATCCACGCGGCTTCCTACGCTGAGCGGCGTGACCCACTACTCCCCCACCGAACTCGCCGCCCAGCTCAAGACCGGCTTGCTCTCGTTCCCCGTGACGCACTTCCACGCGGACCTCAGCTTCAACGAGGCTGGGTACCGCGAGCACTTGTCCTGGCTCAGCCAGTTCGACGTCGCGGGCCTGTTCGCCGCTGGCGGGACCGGCGAGGGGTTCTCGCTGACGCCGGCGGAGATCGACACCGTCGTACGGACCGCTGTTTCGGAGGTGAACGGGCGGGTCCCGGTGATCGCGCCGGCGACCGGTGGAACCGCCTCCGCGGTGGCGGGCGCCCAGGCGGCAGAGGCGGCTGGTGCGGACGGGGTGCTGCTGTTCCCGCCGTACCTGACCGAGGCCGGTCAGCGTGGTTTGATCGAGCATGTGTCGACGGTGTGCCGCAGTACATCGCTCGGAGTGACGGTGTACAGCAGGGCGAATGCGATCCTCGACGACGTGACGGTGGCCGAGCTCGCGGACCGGAACCCGAATTTGGTATGCCTCAAGGACGGGGTCGGGAACGTCGAGCAGATGACGCGGACGTACGCGCGGGTCGGCGAGCGGCTCACGTACGTCGGCGGGCTGCCGACGGCGGAGACCTTCGCGCTGCCGTTGCTGCAGCTCGGGTACAGCACGTACTCGTCGGCGATCTTCAACTTCGTGCCTGAGTTCGCGCTCGGCTTCTACGCCGACGTGATCGCCCAGGACCGCGATTCGGTCTACCAAAAGCTGCGGGAGTTCGTCATTCCGTACCTCGACATCCGCGATCGGACCAAGGGGTACGCCGTTTCGATCGTGAAGGCCGGCGTCAACGTGATCGGGCGCGGCGCCGGTCCGGTCCGGCCGCCGTTGCAGGACCTCAGCGATGCGGAGCTCGCGCAGCTCGCCGAGTTGATCAAGAAGGTGAAATGACGCCTACCGTCACGTCGGTGGAGGTCGTACCGGTTGCCGGGTACGACAGCATGCTGCTGAATCTGAGCGGCGCGCACGGTCCGTTCTTCACCCGCAACGTCGTGATCGTCACCGACAGCGCGGGCAACACCGGCCTCGGCGAGGTCCCTGGCGGCGCGAAGATCGCCACCACGATCCGCGACGCCGCTCCGCTTCTCGTCGGCCAATCACTCGGCAGGCATCGGCAGCTGATCCGCTCGGTCTCCAGTACCTTCGAGGGTCTCGACAGCGGTGGCCGCGGGCTGCAGACGTACGACCTCCGGACGACGGTGCATGCGGTGACCGGGCTCGAGTCGGCGCTGCTCGATCTGCTCGGGCAGCATCTCGGCGTACCGGTCGCTGATTTGCTCGGTGACGGGCAGCAGCGCAGCGCGGTCCCGGTGCTCGGATACCTGTTCTATGTGGGGGACGTTACGCGGACGGACTTGCCCTACCGGACGGATGGTGACGATGACAGGTGGTCGCAGCTCAGGCGGAAGCCTGCCCTGACCGCCGAGGCAGTTGTCGAGCTGGCCGAGGCGGCGCAGGAGCGGTACGGGTTCGCGGACTTCAAGCTCAAGGGTGGCGTCTTCGATCCTCATGTCGAGGTGGACGCGGTCCGGGCGCTGCACGAGCGGTTTCCGTCGGCGCGAATCACGGTCGACCCGAACGGCGCGTGGCTGGTCCGCGAGGCCGTCGCGGTCTGCTCGGGTCTGGACGACGTACTGGCGTATGTCGAGGATCCGTGCGGCGCTGAGTCCGGGTTCTCCGGGCGCGAGACGATGGCCGAGTTCAAGCGGCAGACCGGTCTGCGGACGGCGACCAACATGATCGCGACCGACTGGCGCGAGCTCGCGCACGCGATCCGGACGGACGCGGTCGACATCCCACTGGCGGACCCGCACTTCTGGACGATGGCCGGATCGGTGCGGGTCGCCCAGCTGTGTCACGACTTCGGGCTGACCTGGGGTTCGCACTCCAACAACCACTTCGACATCTCGCTGGCGATGTTCACCCACGTCGGCGCGGCCGCGCCGGGTGACATCACCGCGCTTGACACCCACTGGATCTGGCAGGACGGGCAGGCGCTGACGAAGGAGCCGCTGCAGATCGCCGGCGGCGAGATCGCCGTACCGACGCGGCCCGGGCTCGGGATCGAACTCGACCACGACGCGCTGGCGACCGCGCACGAGCTGTACCTGGAGCACGGCCTCGGCGCACGGAACGACGCGATCGCGATGCAGTACCTGATCGAGGACTGGGAGTTCGACCCGAAACGGCCTTGTATGGTGCGGTAGATGAGGATCTTCTTGTCAACGGACATGGAAGGTACGGCGGGGGTCGTCGACTGGAGCCAGTGTCGCGGACCCGGTCCGGAGTACGAGTACTACCGGGGTCAGTTGCAGGCTGAGGTGAACGCGGCGATCGACGGCGCGCTGGCCGCGGGCGGGACCGAGTTCCTGGTGAACGACTCGCACTCGACGATGCAGAACCTGCGTCCGGACGAGCTGCACGGCCGCGCGAGCTACCTGTCCGGGAAGCACAAGCCGCTGTACATGATGCAAGGCCTCGACGACTCGTTCGACGCCGCGTTCTTCGTCTCGTACCACGGGTCGGCGGGGTCGACGTCGTCCGTGCTGCACCACACGTACAACCCGCGCGCGATCGCCGAGGTCCGGCTGAACGGCGCGATCACCGGTGAGGCCGGGATCAACGCGCTAGCAGCGCTGGCGCACGGCGTTCCCGTCGTACTGATCTCGGGCGACCGGGTGACGATCGACGAGGCACAGGCGTTCTGCCCGGAGATCGAATCGGTCGTGGTGAAGGACTCGGTCTCGCACAACGCTGCCCTGTCGGTGCATCCGGAACGGGCCCGGGAGCTGATCCACGACGGTGCCCGCCGCGCGCTCGCCCGGTTGAGCGACATCCGGTTGCCGAGCATCCCGCTGCCCGCCGAGCTGACCGTTCGCTTCCACAACGGCGCGTTCGCCGAGCTGGCCTGTGAGCTGCGCGGCGTCGAGCGGCGCGAAGAGAAGGTCGTTGCCTTGCGCAATGATGACCCGCTGCAGCTGTACCGGACCTTCATCGCGACCGTTCTGCTCAGTCGCGGCGTCAGCGAGTAACCATGCGTTCAACTGCCGTTGCGCGGGATAGGTTTTGATCGCAGCTGTCGACACCCCCTAAGGAGTCCGGAATGCGTTGGCACCAGCCGCTGGCCGCAGCAGTCGTCCTGACCGCCCTCACCACGACGCTCACCGCGTCCGCGACTCCGGTCCAGCAGGGCGGTGCCTGTTCGTCGGACGCGACGCTCCTCGGGTTCAGCGATGCGCTCGACAAGACGACGTACGACGGGCAGCCGGTGGCGGGGCTGTCGGCACTCAACGTGACCGGGCCGCACAGCGCGGTCGCGCTCGTCGACAACGTCGCGACCACGCCGGCCCGGGTGTTCGATCTGAAGGTGAACAGCGAGCCGACCTCGGTGCAGGTCGATGGGATGACGATTCTCCGGCGTCCGGACGGTACGCCGTACAACGGTGGCGACTTCGACGGTGAAGGGCTCGTCGTCGAGCGGGGCGACCGGACCATCCTGGCGACGTCGGAGCGGGAGCCGTCGATCCGTCGCTTCCGGCTGTCGGACGGCAAGCAGATCGGTCAGCTGCCGGTGCCGGCCCGCTTCCAGGTCGCGCCGGCCGGTGAGGCGACGAGCAACGCGACATTCGAGTCGCTGGCGGTCAGCCGTGACGGTCTGTCGCTGTACGCCGGCATGGAAGGCCCGCTCGCCTCGGACGGGACCGACGCCGACAACCGCACGCGGAACCGCATCATCCGGTACTTCGGTCTGCCCGGACACGAGTACCGGCCGGTCGCGCAGTACGCGTACAAGCCGGACCCGGGACTCGCGCTCGTCGAGCTCGCGTCGGCGAGCCCGACCGAACTGGTGTCGATGGAGCGGACGTACACGCCGGGCGTCGGGAACACGATCCGGGTGTTCACGGTGTCGCTGCGGCGGGCAACCGATGTCACAAAGGTCGCTTCGCTGGCAGATGCGCCGTCATCCGTCTTCCTGGAGAAGAAGCTGCTGTTCGACCTGGTGGATTGCCCGCCGTCGGGCGCGGTCGCGAAGCAGCCGCAGCCGAACCCGTTGCTGGACAACGTCGAGGCGCTCGCGCTCGGCGGGTACCTGCCGGGCGGACGGCGGCAGCTGTTCCTGATGTCGGACGACAACAACGGCGCCACCCAGATCACCCGCTTCTACTCCCTGGCCGTCGACCTCCACTAGCGATTCCTGGCGTGATCACGGTGTGTAGGTAAGACTGTGGGAATGCGCGTGATCGTGGTGGGTGCGGGCGTGATCGGGCTGAGCTGTGCCATCCGGCTCGCCGAGGGCGGGTACGACGTGGCGGTGTTCGCCCGCGATCTGCCGTTGGAGACGACCTCGTCCGTAGCGGCCGCGATCTGGTACCCGTACCTGTCGGCGCCGGAGGACCGGGTGGCCGGCTGGTCGCGGGCGACGTACGAGGAGTTCGCGAAGCTGGCGGAGATCGAGCCGTCGGTGCAACTGCGGCACGGGCGCGAGTTCCTGGTGGAGCGGACGCCGGATCCGCGCTGGGCCGACGTACTGCCGGATCTCACGCGGGTCGCGTCGCCGCCGGCCGGGTTCGTGGACGGGTGGGCCTTCACGGCGCCGGTGATCGATATGCCGGCGTACCTGCCTGCGTTGGTGAAACGGCTTGAAGCTGCCGGCGGGACCCTGACGCGGGCCGCGCTGTCCGCGTTGCCGACCGGGGCCGATCTCGTGGTGAACTGCACCGGGCTGGGCGCGCGGCTGACCGCGAGCGATCCGACGGTGACGCCGGTTCGTGGACAGGTGCTGACGGTTGAGCCGTGTGGGCTGACCGACTGGCTGGTCGCGGACCGTTCGCCGGACGAGCTGACGTACGTGGTTCCGCGCCAGAACGACGTGGTCGTCGGCGGCACCAGCCAGCCCGGCGACTGGAACATGGCCGTCGACCCGAAGACGACCGCGGAGATCATGGAGCGGGCGGCCGAGCTGGTTCCTCAACTGCGCAAGGCGAAAATCATCCGGCAACGCGTCGGGCTGCGGCCGGCGCGACCGGCGATCCGGTGCGAGCTCGTACGCACCCGCTCCGGCGAGCCGATCATCCACTGCTATGGGCACGGTGGCTCCGGCGTCACGCTCTCCTGGGGCTGCGCGGACGAGGTGTTCGAACTTGTCCAAAGCGTCTGACCAGTTGGTCATCCTGGACGGCGGTCTGTCGAACGCCCTGGAGGACCGCGGCCACGACCTGTCCGACGCACTATGGTCGGCCCGCCTGCTGCGTGATGCGCCTTCGGAGATCGCCGCCGTACACCGCGCGTACTACGAGGCCGGTGCGATGGTTGCGACCACAGCGAGCTACCAGGCCAGCGTGGTCGGCTTCGAACGCGCCGGCGTCGAACGCGGCGAGGCCGAACGCCTGATCACAAGCAGCATCCACATCGCCCTCGCCGTGCGCGACGAGTTCCCCGGACGGCTTGTGGCCGCGTCCGTCGGTCCGTACGGCGCGATGCTCGCCGACGGCTCGGAGTACCGCGGCCGGTACGGCGTGAGCTCGCAGGTCCTCCGCGACTTCCACGGCCCGCGCCTCGAGCTCCTCGCCGCGGCCGGCCCCGACCTGCTCGCTGTCGAAACCATCCCTGACGCCGAGGAGGCCGAGGTCCTGGTGGAGCTACTGCGCGAACTCGATTTCCCCGCGTGGTTCTCGTACTCGATCGAGGGCGACCACACCCGCGCGGGCCAACCACTCACGGAAGCCTTCGCGATCCCGGCCATTCCGCAAGTTGTTGCTGTAGGCATCAACTGCTGCAAACCCACCGACGTCCGGGCCGCCGTACAAACAGCCGTCGCAGTATCCGGCAAGCCCGCGATCGCCTACCCCAACCACGGCGAGTCCTGGGACGCAATCGCCCGCACCTGGCTCGGCAACGGCACAGGCCCGGCAGCCCTCGCACCCGGGTGGGTGGAGGCAGGAGCGACATACATCGGAGGCTGCTGCCGAGTCGGGCCGGATGACATCCGCGCCCTCGCAACGGATCTTTCCGGAACATAAAAGTCACCTGGTGCCGAGAAGTTTCCGGAGATCGCGGGGTGCGCAACGCGGACGGGCAATCGACGTGCCACGGCTCGCGGGGCGCGCAGCGGAACTGGTGGATGAGCACAGGCCATTTCGGCTCTTGCGACCGGTGAGCGGGTGATCGACGGGATCCAACCCGGCGCCGGGCCTGGTGTGATGTGCAAGCTCGACAGGATGTGTCAGGTGGACGGGTAGCGCACCTGAGCGTGAACGCGCCCGCGCGTACACCGTCTCACCGGTGCACTACTTGTCGAGCTTGCACATCACACCACCGCGACCAGCCGAGCCGCCACCAACCCGACCATCCAGCCGGCAACCCGGTGCGGCAGCCCCAGCTCAGGCCTTCAGCAGGTCGCCACTGGCGGGTTATGTCACCGCTGGCCTGTTACATCCCGCCATCGGACACATAACCCGCCAGCCGGCAACACAAGCACCCGCACCTCCGGCAGGAAGCGCGATTCCTGTGTGGTTTCCCCAGTTCTTGTGCAAACCCCCGGTTGGCGGCGCGGCGGGCTAGACGCCTAGGACCTGGCAGAGGAGGTCTAGGGCTCCGGGGTAGGCGTGGTCGGGTGGGGTGCCGTAGCCGACGATTACTGCTTGGCGGGTGGCTGGGGTGGGGTTGAAGTGGTACGTCGTGAGCGTGGCGAGGCCGAGGCCCTGGCGGGCGGCTCGGGCGACCATGTCTTCGGCGTCGCCGGGGACGTCGAGCAGGACGTGCAGGCCGGCTGAGATGCCGGCGACCTCGACTGTGGGTGCGCGGACCGCGAGCAGTTCGACGAGGCGGTCGCGGCGGCGACGGTAGTGCAGGCGAGAACGTCGTACGTGCCGGTCGTAGTGGCCGGAGGCAATGAACTCCGCGAGGACGAGCTGTTCGAGGGTCGCGGTCTGGAAGTCCGCCGTCCGCTTCGCCGCGACCACCGGCTCGATCAACCGCTGCGGCAGCACCATCCACGCGAGCCGCAGCCCCGGCGCGAGGCTCTTGCTCGCCGTACCCGTGTACACAACCCGCTCCGGATCAAGCGCCTGCAACGCCCCGACCGCCTGCCGGTCGTACCGGAACTCGCCGTCGTAGTCGTCCTCGATCAGCACCGCCCCCGACTCCCGCGCCCACTCGACAGCAGCGGTACGGCGCTCCGGCGCGAGCGGCACGCCCGTCGGCATCTGATGCGCCGGCGTGAGCAGCACGCCCTGCCCGGTCAACCCGGTCGTCTGCGCACCCAATTCGTCGACCGGTACGGCGACCACGTCCAGCCCGCGGGCCCGGATCACGTCCCGATGCAGCCCGTACCCGAACTCCTCGACCGCGATCGTCGTACCGCCGAGCGTCTTGATCGCCTCGCTGAGCAGACTCAGCGCCTGCACGTACCCCGAGCAGATCAGGATCCGCTCCGGATCGGCCCGCACCCCGCGCGCCCGGGCCAGGTAGTCCGCCAGCACCCGCCGCAACTCGATCCGGCCGCGCGGATCTCCCAGCCCGAACGCCTCGTTCGGCGCCGCGGTCAACGCCTTCCGCGCCGCGGCCAGCCACTCGGTCCGCGGGAACGTCGCCACATCCGGTGACCCTGGCGTCAGGTCGTACCGAAAACTCCGGGCCTCGGGCAACGAAACCACCGGTGACGGTGGTACGGCGGCCCGGTTGGCGACCACTGTCCCGGATCCTTGCCGCGCCGTCAGCCACCCCTCGGCCACGAGCTGCCCGTAGGCATCGGCCACCGTGTTCCGAGCGATCCCGAGATCGCGAGCCAGCGACCTCGACGACGGCAACCGGGTCCCCGCCGCCAACCGCCCACTCCGGATCGACTCGTGCAACGCCCGCACCAGGTCGCCACGCCCCCGGGTCGCAGTCAACTCGAGATGCAGGTCCGCGCCTCCGTCCTCCATAGAAGGGGACCTTAGCCGCGAACCTGCCCGGTGATGAGTTATTCGCCGAAAAGTGCGTCGAAGTCCAGAGTGGCCCAGCGGAAGTAGACCGGGGCGTCGAAGGTGCCCGGGATCTTGCCGAGGCCTTGGATGACCGTAGACGTGCCCGACGCGTGGCCAACGGCGTACAGGTACGCCGAATGGGTGTCCTTGTCGATGCCGACCAGCAGCGTGCCCTGGTTACCGCACTTCTCCGCGACCAACGACTCGAAACCTTGCCACGTCGAGCCGCGCACCTTCTTAACCACCGGCTTCATCGGCGCGCTCGTCGGGATGTGGATGGTGTAGAGCGCGCCGCCCCTGGTGGTGGCCAGGAACGTGTCGTAGGTCGCCGTCTTGCTGATCAGCACCATCGTCTTCACCGCGGCGAATCCCGGGGCGGACGTGCGTTTGCCCCAGACACCGTTGGCGTCGTGGGTCCACCGGAACAGGACGCCGTCGTTGCGCAGCCCGTACTCGTTCGTCCGCTGACCCGTTCCGCGGTACGGCTCGTAGCGAGATTGCGCCAGAGCGATGAAGGGTCCCCAGCCGCCACCGATCCGTGCCACGCTGACCGACTCGGGAACCAGACTGTCGTACGCCGTGCTGTACAACGCCGAGCCGATGACCACGTAGCCGTGAACCCGCAGGCCGCCGGGAGTCGGCTCTTCGACCATGGTCGTGCTGAGCCGCGGCTGCCCGTCGGGATACAGGTCACCGATGATGACGCTGACGCCCCCGTTCGTCGGCGGCGACGTCGCGACAACGTCCTGCCACTGGTGGTCACCCGTCGCCGACACCGAACCCAGGCCCACCTTGCACTGTGCCGAGGCCGCACTAGGCGCCGAGGCTGTTCCGATCGCTGTTCCTGGGAGCAGAGCCGCCGCAAGAACGGCCGCACCCAGCACCCCTGTCGTTCTCGATCCGATCTTCATCGAAGCCCCCTTGATCTACTGAGATTGATGCGATCGGGGGGCCGAAAGTTGCGATCAGGCGGCCTCCTCGGTCGGCACCGGAATTTCTCTCCGCCCCGGAACGTTGAAACCTTCAGACCAGAGTTTCTCGTCTTCGTGACGGCGCCCGGACCCGCGTTGGAATGCCGCCGTGGAACACCATCGGCCCGACCCGGCCCGACGATTCGAGGATCTCCATGGCTCCGGCTACCCTCCTGAACCACCCCAAACGATCCAAAGGCAGCGACTTCGCGCCGCTGCTCCGCGAGATCAAGACGTCCGGCCTCCTGGAACGGCGTACCGGCAGGTACCTGGTCTCGATAGCGGTCAACCTGCTGTGTCTTGCCGCGGTCGTCGCAGGGCTGATCCTGCTCGGCAACTCGTGGCTGGTGCTGCTGCTCGCCGTGCCTGCCGCGCTCTTCACCACGCGAGCGGCGTTCTTCGGCCACGACGCGGGACATCAGCAGATCGGGCGCTCGCGCCGTCTCCATGACGCCGTCGGCCGGCTGCACGCCAACCTGCTGCTCGGGATGAGCTACGACTGGTGGAACGACAAGCACAACCGCCACCACGCGAATCCGAACCACACGGACAAGGATCCCGATGTCGGCGCCGGCGTACTCGTCTGGACGCTCGACCAGGCCGAGGGCCGCACCGGCCTGTACGGCTGGCTGAGCCGTAACCAGGCCCGGATCTTCTTCCCGCTGCTGACCCTCGAAGGCATCAGCCTGAAGATCTCCAGCATCACGTATCTGCTCGGCCGCCGGCCGCGGCGCACCGCCGTGATCGAACTCGGCCTGATCGCCGCCCACCTGACTGTGTACCTCGGCGGGCTGCTGCTGATCATGTCGCCGCAGAAGGCCATCGTCTTCGCCCTGATCCACCACGCCCTCTTCGGGCTGCATCTCGGCAGCGTGTTCGCCCCGAACCACAAGGGCATGGAGATGCCGGACGGCGAGACCGGCTGGGGACACCTGGAGAAGCAGGTCCGTACGTCGCGGAACGTCAACGGCAACCCGATCACCGACTGGCTCATGGGCGGCCTGAACTACCAGATCGAGCACCACCTGTTCCCGAACATGCCGCGGGCCAACCTGCGGCACGCACAGGGTGCCGTCCGTGCCTACTGTCAACGCGTCGGAGTTCCGTACCTGTCCACAGGCGTCATCGACTCGTACGCCCAAGGTCTGCGCCATATGCACTCCGTCGGCGAGCACCTTCGCCAGGCGGCGGCCCTGCCGACCGGGGCGGTGCAGACCTCATGACCGAACCTGTCGACCACGACACCTACCGGCTGGACCACCTGCAACTGCCCGCCCACGTCCACATCCGGATCCACGGCGACTGGCGATCGGGATGGCTCATCGCCTCCGACCACCAGCTGTCCGGGTGGCACGGCCTCGTCCAGTACCAGGACGAAGAGGGCCAACCCGAGACCACCACGTGGTTGCCCGCGGAAGAGATCGCCGCCGCCGTCGGCGGCGGGTGACGGCCCAGGTCAGGTCATCATGCGGTGAATCCGATGATGGCGATGTCTTCGGCGTCGGCAGGCACCATGAAACCGGACTGTATCGCGCCTACTTGACCTCGGACCGCATCACCAGCCGGAGTCCGATCAGCAGCGGTACGACGAGCCACACCGTCCCGGTGACGGCGATGTTCGCCCACTGCTCCCCGGTCAAGGACTTGTCGAAGACGAACAGGCCGCTCTGGGCGAACTGGATGTCCACCCACGGCTGCACCTCACTGAACCACCGCGAGCCGGCCGCCAGCAGGCTGAAGATCGTGGGCAGCAGGAAGGTGAGGACGAAGTACGCCACGACCGCTCCGATCGAGGCCCGGATCAGGACGCCCAGCATGAAGCCGACCAGCAGGCTGAGGACCATGCCGAGGACGTAGTACAGGCATTGGGTGATCGTCACGTCCCACCGCGGTGTGGTGCCGGTGACGGCGGCGCCCAGCAGGTTGCCGAGGGCCCCGACCGCGAAGGTCAGCGCCATCGCCGCGATCGCGATGACGACCGACGAGATCGCCTTGGCGGCAATGATCCGGCTCCGGTGCGGGATCATCGTGAAGGTGGCCAGGCCGGTGCGCTGGCTCCACTCGCCGGTGACGGCCAGGATCGCGACGATCGGCAGGATGACGACCACCGGGAAGCGGATCGCGGTCGCGAACGTGGAGTAGGTGAGCTCGTCGTCCGTGGCGAACAGGATGACGCCGGCGGCGGCCAGTACGGCGGAGATCGCGATGCTGGCGATCAGCCAGAAGCCCGATCGGGTGTCGAACATCTTGCGCAACTCGACGGAGATGATCCGGCTCAGCGGGACCGTGCGAACGTCGGTACGGCGCGGCTGGACTGCTGGAACTGCGATGGCGGTCATGCCGGCGCTCCTTCGCGCTGACTGGCGGAGGTGAGCTCGAGGAACATCTCTTCCAGGCCGGCGCCTTCGGCGGCCCGCAGTTCGGTCAGAGCGATACCCGCCTCGAGCGCCACCGTCCCGACCAGGGCCGCGTCCGCGTCGGTGTGCAGCGCGCCGTCGCCGGTCGCACTGGTGGTGAGTCCCCAGTCCTTCAACGCCTGCTCGAGCCCAGCCAGGTGCGCCGCGCGAACGACGGTGCCGGCCGCGTGCAGCAGATCGGTCTTAGCTCCTTGGGACACGATCCGTCCGTGGCCGATCATCACGATGTCGTCGGCGATGACCTCGATCTCGTGCAGCAGGTGCGAGGACAGCAGCACGGTTCCGCCGCGATCGGCGTACCCGCGCAGCAGGTCCCGCATCCAGCGGATACCGGCCGGATCCAGGCCGTTGGCGGGTTCGTCGAGGATCAGTACGCCGGGATCGCCGATCAACGCGGCCGCGATGCCGAGCCGTTGGCGCATACCGAGCGAGTACTCCCCTACCCGCCGCGACGCCTCGTCCGGGGTGAGACTGACCGCGGCCAGCATCTCCTCGACCCGGGTCTTGGGCAGGCCCATCAGTCGCTGGGCCAAGGTCAGGATCTCTCGGCCGGTGCGACCGGCGTGCTGTGCGGAGGCGTCCAGCAGGACGCCCACTTCGAGCCCGGGGTTCGGCAGGTCCGCGAACCTGCGCCCGAAGACCGTGGCGGTCCCGGACGTGGCGCGGGTGAGTCCGACCATGATCCGCATCGTGGTCGACTTGCCGGCCCCGTTCGGACCGAGGAACCCGGTCACGCGGCCCGCGGAGGCGGTGAAGCTGACGTCGTCGACGGCAAGCGTCGTGCCGTACTTCTTCGTGAGTCCTTCGACGGTGATCATGCGACGAACCCGGTGATGGCGATCTTGCCGCGGGCCTCGCCGGTGACCAGACGGCGCATCGCGTCCGGGACCTGCTCCAGCGGGTACGTGCGGTCCAGGCTGGGCACCACCTGGCCGGCTTCGATGAGTTCGGTCAGGCGAGCCAGGTCGGCACCGCGCTCCTTGTTGACGAACGTCGCCAGGCGCTGACGGATGAACAGCGAGAGAACCACGGCACGCAACTGCCGGTTCATGCCGCCGGTCGGGCCACCGCCGTCCTCACCACCGGTGATGACGGCCGTCCCGGTGGCAGTCAGCGCGCGCCGCAACCGGGAAGGTGTCGGGTTGCCTGCGATGTCGATGATCAGGTCGTAGCGATGCGGACCCTCGGCGAAGTCCTCGCGCTTGTAGTCGATGACGTGGTCGGCCCCGAGCGCCCGGACCAGGTCAAGCTTGGACGTACTCGCCACCCCGGTCACCTCGGCGCCGAAAGCCTTGGCGAGTTGTACGGCGTAACTGCCGACGCCACCTGATGCTCCGATGACCAGCACGTGCTGACCAGGCGACACCCGGCCGACCGTCAACGCTTCCAGCGCGGTGAGTCCGGAGATCGGTACGACGGCGACTTCCTCGAAGGAGAGGTTCGCCGGCTTCCGCACGAGCTTGTCCGCGCGCCCCACGGCGTACTGCGCGAACGAGCCGGGTGCGACGCCGTACACCTCGTCACCGACCGCGTGCGTGGTCACTCCTGAGCCGATTGCCTCGACTGTGCCGGCGACATCTCGTCCCAGGACCGGATTGCGCGGCCGGCGGAGTCCGAAGGCGAGCCGGAGCGGGTACGGCGTACCCGTCATCAGATGCCACGTGCCGCGGTCGAGACCGGCGGCCTGCACGCGGACGAGCACCTCGTTGGCGCCTGGTTCGGGCCGGGCGACGTGGTCGGGACGCAGGACGTCGATCGAGCCGTACCCGTCCTGGACGAACGCCCGCATGGTGGTCGTGGTGGTCGTAGCCATTGGGTCCCCTGGTGGATCGAGGCGCCCCCAGTGCACCGGCTTCGTACTAAGTACGGCCAACGTATCGTACTTTGTACGAAACGGCTATGATCCAGTTGTGGACGAGCCGAAGCAGCGGGCGCGACTGAGCCGGGAACGGGTACTGCAAGCGGCCGTCGAGGTGGCCGACGCGGGTGGACTGGCGGGACTGACGATCCGCTCGCTGGCCCAGGAGCTCGGCGCCAAGCCGATGTCGGTCTACTACCACGTGGCCGGCAAGGACGAGATCCTCGACGGCATCATCGACCACGTCTTCAGCCAGATCGAACTGCCGTCCGCCGACGGCGACTGGCAGACGGAACTGCGGCGGCGGGCGGCGTCGGCGCGGGACGTACTGCGGCGTCATCGCTGGGCGATCAGCCTGATGGAATCCCGGACCTCGCCGGGCCCTGCCACCCTGCGCCACCACGACGCGGTCATCGCCACGCTCCGGGCGGCCGGCTTCTCCCTCGAGATGACCGCGCACGCCTACGCCCTGATCGACAGCTACACCTACGGCTTCGCGCTCCAGGAGGCCGCGTTGCCGTTCGAAGGGCCCGACACCGTGGCCGACGTGGCGGAGTCGATCATGCAGGACTTCGACGCCGACGCGTATCCCCACCTCGTCGAACTGGCCACCGGCTACTACTTCAAGACCAGCTATGACTTCGGCGACGAGTTCGAGTTCGGCCTCAACCTCATCCTCGACGGCCTGAGCGCGGCATTACTGCCCGCGGCTAGCGCTTTCCGGACCAGACAGGAGTAGTGTCGAGGTAGTTCCGGAATCCGTTGACATCCGCTTGAGGTGCCGGCCGCACCGGCCCTCTCCCCCCAGGGGATGTCATGTCTGCATTTCGTCGTACTCCGACCACACCCGAGCCCGCGGCCACAGTGCCCGCGCCGCCGCCGACCGACGACCTGGCACCGCTGGGGTCGGCCGTGGACGAGCTCCTCAAGCCGATCCAGAGGCAGGCGGGGAACCCGATGAGCCGTTCCTGGCGCCGTCTGGTGCGTCGCCCCAAGGCCTGACAATTGGCCCCCTGATCTCTGCGGGGATTGGACCATGGGGTTGGGCCGGTTCATGTCTAGGTTGAAGGCATGAGCACAACAACACGGCGGGTCAAGCTCGCCAACCTGGTGCCGGACTTCTATAAGGCGATGATCGAGCTGGACCGGGTGTCGGACGACGGGCTCGACCCGAAGCTCGCGCATCTGGTCCGGATCCGGGTCTCGCAGATCAACGGGTGCGCATACTGCACCGACATGCACTCGCTCGACCTGCTGCAGTTCGGCGAGGACCAGCAGCAGCGGATCACGCTGCTCCCGGTGTGGCGCGAGGCGCCGAAGTTCTACACCGAGCAGGAGAAGGCCGCGCTGCAGCTGGCCGAGGCGATCACGCTGATCAGCATCGACCACGTCCCGGACGACGTGTACGAGGTTGCCGCGCAGGCGTTCGACGAGAAGGATCTGGCGCAGCTGATCGCACTGATCATCACCATCAACATGTGGACCCGGATCGGGGTGACCGGGCGGATGGAACCCGGCCACTACAAGCCATGACCGCCGAACTGTTCAGGGCCCTCCATCACGGCGGCACTCCCCTCGTTCTTCCGAACGCTTGGGACCCGGTGAGCGCACGCCTGGTCGCCGAGGCCGGCTTCTCCGCGGTTGCCACCAGCAGCGGCGCGGTCGCCCGCGTCCTCGGGTACGACGACGGGCAGCTGACCCCGCCGGAGAAGATGTTCGCGGCCGTGGCGCGGATCGTCCGCGCGGTCGACGTACCAGTCACCGCCGACCTCGAAGCGGGGTACGGCCTGCCGCCCAAGGAGTTCGCGGAGCGGTTGCTGGAGACCGGCGCGGTTGGCTGCAACCTCGAGGACTCGGTCGATGGCGCGTTGGTCGACAGCGCCCAGCAGGCGGATTATCTGGCCGAAGTACGCGCCGCCGCGGGGGCCGAGCTGGTGATCAATGCGCGCGTCGACACTTTCGTCCGACCGGTGGACGACCCGGTCGCAGAGGCGGTACGGCGGGGGCGCGAGTACCGGCGCGCCGGAGTGGACTGTGTCTATCCGATCCTCGCGCCGCTCGACCAGCTGGCCCAGGTGGCCGAGGCCGTCGGCGGCCCGATCAACGGGCATGCGAAGACCGGTGGACCGACGCCGACCGAGCTCGCCGCGGCTGGCGCGACGCGGATCTCCTACGGGACGAGCGTGCACGAGTACGTGATGGCCCAGCTCCGGGAGCTGCTCCTAACTCTCGGCGAGGGTCCGCGGTAGACCGAAGTACGGCGCGACCGAGGTCTCGAAGTGGGTGATCTCGTCGATCCGGTCCCCGGCGATGCCGATCACCAGCACCCCGATCAGGTGCAGGCCGCCGGTGACCGGGTCACGCAGATACTCGCCCCAGGCCGGTTGGCAGTTCGCGCCCACCGGGACCATGGCGGCGATCTGCCGCCGGTGCCCGGCCAGCGCCGTGAAGAACCGGTGCGCGGCCTCGGTGCCCTGGTACTCGAACGGCAGCGGCGGCATCCGTACCCACGCGTCACTGGTCATCAGCGCGACGAGCGCATCGACGTCCTGCGCCGTGAACGCCTCGACGAACCGGTCGGTCAACGCCCGCTCGTCCGTGCCACCGTGCACAGGCGATCGGTCGGTCGCCTTCGCGTCCATCGTCGCCCGGGCACGAGCAAGCGCGCTGTTCACCGCGGCCTCGGTGAGACCGAGCAGTTCCGCCGTCTCACTCGCCCGATAGCCCAGTACGTCGCGCAGCAGCAGTACGGCGCGCTGATTCGGAGGGAGCAGCTGTACCGCGGTGATGAAAGCAAGCGAGATCGCCTCACGGGACTCGTACCGCGCCTCAGGCCCCGGTAACTGATCCGGAAGGCCCTCCAGCAGGACATCCGGATACGGCTGCAGCCACAGCACCTCCCCTGACCGTGACGGTTCCGGCGCCGGAACCGGAACCGGAAGCGGGACCGCGGGCACCGGTCGGCGCGACGTCGACCGCAGTGCGTTCAGGCACCGGTTGGTCGCGATGCGGTAGAGCCAGGTGCGGACCGAGGACCGCCCCTCGAAGCCGCTCAGCCCGATCCATGCCGAGAGCAACGTTTCCTGTAACGCGTCCTCCGCGTCCTGCAGCGACCCGAGCATTCGGTAGCAGTGCACCTGCAGCTCACCGCGATGCGGCTCGACCAGCGCCGCGAACGCTTCCCGGTCACCTTCGCGCGCTCGCTGGAGCAGCTCGTCAGGCATTCGTCACCTCCGTCGTCATTCTCCTCGCACTGGTTCTGACACCGCGGCTTCCCCGAACTGATCGATCCTCGAACGACCAGTTCATGTCTGCACCGCCGTCTGTCTCCTGTGCAAGCACCGTGAGAACTGAACGGAGAAGACATCATGCCGAACCCCTTCGCGGACCGCAGCGTCCTGATCACCGGAACCAACCGAGGCATCGGGCGTGCGCTGGTCGAGGAAGCCCTGCGCCGAGGCGTCAAGCACGTGTACGCCGGTACGCGGGTCCCCCTCACGCACGCCGACGCACGCGTGACCTATCTGAGCCTGGACGTGACCGACGAGGCCCAGATCGAGGCAGCGGCGAAGACCGTCGACTCCCTCGACGTCCTGATCAACAACGCGGGCCTCGCGGCGTACGACGACCTCGGGGACCGCGCATTGCTCGAGCAACATCTGGCCGTCAATCTCTTCGGGCCACATGCCGTCACCACCGCGTTCCTGCCCCACCTCGTCGAGGCGCAGGGATCGATCGTCAACGTGCTGTCCATGGCGGCGATCGCGCCGATCCCGATCATCCCGGCGTACTCGATCTCCAAGGCGGCCGCGTTCTCGCTCACTCAGTCGCAGCGGGCACTGCTCGCTCCGCGGGGTGTCCGGGTCCACGCCGTCCTCACCGGCCCGACCGACACCGAGATGTCGCGGGACCTCGACCTGCCGAAGGCGCCGCCGGCGTCGGTCGCGCGGGCGATCTTCGACGGCGTCGCGGCCGGCGAGGAGGAGATCTTCCCGGATCCCCTGTCCGCGGGGCTGGCTCCGAGCTGGGCAGGCGGTCCGGTCAAGGTGCTCGAACGTCAGAACGCCGCGCTGCTCTGAGGGCGTAGACGAGGGCCCAGTCCTGGTCGTTCGCGAGCGGGTCTGCGATGTGGGCGGGCTGCCCGTTGACGCAGCTCGGGTACACGAACGCGCAGGTCGCCGATCCGTCCGCGGCGAAGCTGACCAGGTTCGCGCGGAGGATCGCGTCCTCCGCGCGATCCAGCCACGCGGCCTGCTCGGGCGTCACGAGTTCCCGCGGCCAAGCGGCGTACACGACCGCGCTCAACGCGGACCAGTAGTGCGGGAAGACATCGCCCCACAGGCGCAGCCGGCCGAACCAGTAGCCGTCCCAGTGCCGGATCGCCACGTGCCGCAGCCGTACGTCGGGCTGGTCGGCGGCGAATGCGGTCAGCCACGGGAGGCGACGGGTCAGCTCGGCGCCGTCGATCTGGTCCGGCGCGATTTGGTATGCCGAAACGAGCAGCTCGAGAAGCGGGGCGACCATCGACTGCTCGTAGTTGACCTCGTGCGGCGGCAGCTCGTCGCCGTACCCGATGAAGGTCTTCGTGTGCCGGACGAGGTGCTCGTGCAGGCCGAGTTCGCTCAGCAGCGGGCCGAGGTCGAAGGCGAGGAAGTGGTCGCCGCCGAGTTCGTAGTACCGGTTCAGGATGCGGGTCGCGCCGGCGCGATCGCCCTGGCCGAGCAGGAAGCGCGCGAACCACGGGAAGTTGTAGAGCCGTACGGCGTTCTGGTGGATGCTGTCGTCCTGGATCGTGCCTTGCTCGTCGAGCAGATGCTCGCGGACGAACTGCTCGTAGCCGGCCAGCGCCTCGTCCAACTCAGCACGGTCGCCCCAGCCGCGGTCGCGGACCTCCTGCAGGAGAAGGGCCATCCCGACACGCTCGCGGGCATCGGACCAGTCGCGCCAGGCGCTCGACAGGACGGTGAGACCGCTCTCGTTGTCGTACGGCACGAACGCGTACTGACGGCTGTCGGGAAGCTCCGGTCGCCGTTGACGGTCGAGGACGAAGCGGACGCGGCGCTCGGCGATCGTTCGCAGCGGCTCGTGGAAGAGGACCGCGATCCGGGACCTGCCGTCGGGCGCCTCGACGTACTTGAGGCCGGGCTCGGTGCTGGTGATCTCGCGCCCGTCGTGGAGCTGGATCGTCTCGTCGACCTCGGCGGCGAGGCGGTCGGCGTCGATGAGCGGTGTGCGGTCCGCGTGGAAGGCGGGCAGGTCGTCGTACCAGGCCAGCTGCCAGGTCCAGCGGTACGACGCTCCCGGTGCGAGCGTGATCGCCGGTTGACCACCCATCGCGTCGGGTACCCGTGCGTGGTCGGTGACGTGGAGGTAGAGGTGGCCGCGGATGTTGCTGCTCGTGCCGGGCTCGCGGGACTCGACCGAGTACGCCCAGAGCTCGCCCTCCACGAGCTGCAGCCCGAGCCCCGGTCCGCTGCCGTCCATCGGCACCGCCCAGACCCACGCGTCCGCCCCGCCGGTCCAGACGTGCGCGTGCACCGCGCCGGTCAGACTCTCCCGGCTCGACGTGTAGACATCCCGGTACGGCGTACTGATCGCGAGGGATCCGATCTCGATGGTGTCTTCGCTCGTGTTGCGGAGCTCGTACGTCTCGGTCCACTGCTCTCCGAAGCGACGGCCGACGCGGAGCTCCAGGCCGCCGAACCGGTACATCAGGTCGATGCCGCTGCTCCGCCACCGGGTGAACGCCGGGGCGTCGAACCGGTGCGCGCCGCGGCCGGTGATCACGAAGCCCTTGCCCCAGGCATGCAGGCTGTCGTGCACTGCACCATCAGCGCCCTCATCCAGCAGCACGCGGCGCCCGTCCGGGTGCAGCACCTGCGCGACCGACCCGTCGTCGGCGAGCTGGACCGTTCCGCGACCGAATTCAAAACTTTCCACGATTCGCCAACCTATCGATGTCGAGAACCGTGCGGCGGCTCCGTCCCCCTGATGAGAACCAGCCTCCTCAGATTGGAAACCGAGATGAACCAGCAGCAGATTGCCGAGATCCTCGCCAAGCCGTACGCGCAGCAGCTCCTGAACGGCTCCGAGCCGGCCCGCTTCGCGTACGACGGCCTGGACGGCGACCCCCGCGTGATCCCGATCGGGTTCTGGGTCGAGGGCGACCAGATCGTCATCGCCACCGTGCCGAAGGCCGCCAAGGTCGCCGCGCTCCGCAAGAACCCGAAGGTCGCGCTCACCATCGACACCGGCGCGTTCCCGCCCAAGGTGCTGCTGCTCCGCGGCACCGCCGAGCTCACCACCGTCCCGGGTGTCCCCGAGGGCTACCTCATCGCCGGCCACAAGGTCATGACCGACGAGCAGTACCCGGGCTGGGTCGAAGGCGTGAAGGCCCTGTACGACGAGATGGTCGTGATCACGGTTACGCTCACATGGGCCAAGCTGCTCGACTTCGAGACCACGATTCCGAAGGCCGTCGAGGACCTCATCAAGGAGAAGTCGGCCGGCTGATTCGCCCGGCCGGCCGTCGGTACGCCATCCTTGGAATGGCATACCAAAAGCTGGAGAGGGTCGATGAGCGAAAGTCGGGAGTCCGAGACCGAACGGGTCACGCGGCAGCTGCGGGGCGAGATCCTCGACGGCGTACGGCGGCCCGGTGAGCGGCTCGTCGAGCGGGAGTTGGCCGCTGCACTGGACGTCAGCCGGGTGCCGGTGCGGGAGGCCCTGAAGGCGCTCGTCAGCGAGGGCTTGGTGACGTTGCGGCCGCGCTCGTGGGCGGTGGTGCGGACGTTCACCGACTCCGACATCGCCGATCTCACCGAGGTCCGGGAGGCGTTCGAGCCGCTGACGTTCCGGCTCGCGGCGGAACGGCGTACCCGGGAAGGACTCAACCGGCTGCGGGCGGTTCTGGACGAGCAACTGACCGCGGCGCGGGCCAAGGACGCCGTCGTCGCGCGGCGGAAGGCGGCCGACTTCCACGAGATCGTGACCGAGCTGGCGTCCAACGAGTTGCTGGTCGAGATCGAGCGTCCGTTGCGCAGCCGGATGCGCTGGCTGCTGACCCAGCACGACGACCTGATCGCGGTCGCCGGCCAGCACCTGGAGCTGTTCACCGCGATCGCCAACCGGGACGTCGCGGCCGCCGAACGACTCGCGACCGAGCACCTCGCCCAGTCGCACGTCCTGTTCCGGAGCAGCCGCGGCATGGACTGAAGAGCCCTCTCAGTTTGGTATACCATTCTCGGCATGACCTCTTTGCTGCTTGCTGACGTGCGCCCTTGGGGCGGCGACGCGGTCGACGTGACGATCATCGACGGCCTGATCTCGGACCTCTCTCCCGCCGGGAACAGCACAGACAGCAGCACGGAGACCGAGCAGCGCATCGACGGGCGCGGGCTGCTGGCGCTTCCGGGGTTCGTCAACGCGCACGCGCACGTCGACAAGAGCTGGTGGGGCCAGCCGTGGGTGTCGTACGGCGGCCAGCCGACCACGCAGGGCCGGATCGCCCACGAGCGCGCCGAGCGGGACAAGTACGGCATCCCGAGCGTGGACGGGGCGAAGGCCGTGCTGCGTGAGTTCCTCCGGCACGGTACGACGGCGACACGCACACACGTCGACGTCGACCTCGGCGTCGAACTACGTGGCATCGCGAACGTTCTCGAGGCCGCGGCGGCGCTGGGCGGCGCTATCGACGTGGAGATCGTCGCGTTCCCGCAGGACGGCGTACTCCGGCGGCCCGGCGTACTCGACCTGCTCGACAAGGCCGCGGCCGAAGGGGCGACGAGCATCGGCGGGCTTGACCCGGCGACGATCGACCGCGACCCGGTCGGCCAGCTGGACGCGCTGTTCGAGATCGCGGCCCGACGCGGGGTCGGGATCGACCTGCACCTGCACGACCACGGCGATCTCGGCGCGTTCCAGTACGAACTGATCGCCGAGCGAACCGTGCAGGCCGGCCTGCAGGGCAAGGTGAACGTGTCGCACGGGTTCGCCCTCGGCGAGCTGGCCCCGGCGCGACAGAGCGAAATGGTAGACCAACTCGGCGAGGCCGGGATCTCCTGGACCACGGTCGCTCCGGCCACCTCGGCACCGCTGCCGTTCCGCGAGATGCGCGCGGCGGGCGTCCCGATCGGTCTCGGCACCGACGGCATCCGCGACCTCTGGTCGCCGTACGGCGATGGTGACCTGCTGCAGATCGC
The DNA here is from genome assembly GCF_004216905.1 of Kribbella sp. VKM Ac-2569. Classification (GTDB taxonomy): domain Bacteria; phylum Actinomycetota; class Actinomycetes; order Propionibacteriales; family Kribbellaceae; genus Kribbella. Next base: position 226,291 of record NZ_SGXJ01000005.1, on the reverse strand, counting down.
CCGCGGGTTCGCGCGGCTGCACGGGCTCCGCACTGACGAGGACCTGACGTACGCGGTCGAGCTCGCGACGACGTACGGCGCCTCCTTCGTGCACCGCGAGAACCACGGCCTCACCGTGGGCGCTCGCGCCGACATCGTGCTCCTCGACGCCGAGAACGCGCCGGACGTGCTGGTCCGCGCACCGCGTCGTGAGTACGTGATCGCCGGCGGGCAGGTCGTCGTCCGCGACGGCGAACTCCAGGTGTGAGTACCGGCACTGCTGTCGGGCGGACGCTGGGCTCGCTCCGGGACAACCGGGCGTTCCGGCTGTTCTGGTTCTCGAACCTGTTCTTCTTCGGTGGCGTGTGGACGCAGACGCTCGTGCTCGGGTGGCTCGCCTGGGAGGCCACGCACTCTGACTTCCTGGTCGCCGTCTACACGGCGGTGCGGTTGGCTCCGTTGCTGCTCGGTCCGTTCGGGGGTGCCTTCGCGGACCGGCACAACCGGGTGCGCCTGCTGATCGTCGCGGCGTCGTGGGCGCTGGTGGCGGTCAGTGCCGTTGCCACGCCGGCGTCGCTCGGCAAGGCGTCGTACTGGGTGCTCGTGGTCGGCGGGCTGGCGATCGGGCTCGCGCAGTCGCCGTCGCTAGGGCTGAACGCGGCCGGACTGGGATGGATGCTGACCTGCGCCGGCGTCGGCGGGCTGACCGGTTCGCTGGTGATCGCCTGGCTCGGCGACTTCCGGTTCAAGGGCGGCATGTTCGTGGTGGGTACGGCGATCTGGGGCACGCTGTGGTCCCTGTTCGCGCTGTCCCACGACACGGTGGTGTCGTTCGTGCTGATGACCGCGATCGGGGTGATGAGCGCGGCGTTCGGCGTACTGCAGACGACGCTGCTCCTGATGACCACCGACGAGTCTCTGCACGGCCGCGCCCTGGGCGTGCAGGAGTTGGCGATCGGCATCATGCCCATCGCCTCCCTGGCCATCGGCGCCTTCGCCGAGCACTACGGCGTCGGCATCACCACGCTCGTGAGCGCCGTACTCCTGGTCGCCGCCGTCGCCACCCTCGGCCTCTGGACGCCCGCCCTCCTGCGCTACAGCGGTGCCCTTCGGTAACAAATGGGCATTCCTGGCAACCAACTGAGAGTCCCACTGCATCTATAGGTTGAGTCCGGGGGGACTCGGAACAACCGCACAGGCCATGGGAGTGGTCTGTCCTAATACCGGTCTAGTCCTTAAAAGTCAAGACTGGACAGGCGATCTGGTGGGGGGAAGACACTGTGGATCGGAACTCGGACCCGCGCGACGGAATGCCGGCGCGGCTCGACGCACCCGTCCGGCTGCTCGTTGGTCCGGCCAACTTCGCGGGTCAGGGCACTCGGTGGGCCCGCGCGCTCGAGGAGCGGGTGCCCGCCACGAAGGCGACCTCGTTCGCCTTCTTCAAGGGAGTGCTCGACTACAAGGTCGACTACGGCGTGCCGGCGCGCACGTACCGGCGCAATCCTCGGTGGCGGCTGAACTTCTACAACCATGTCGTGCGCAACTACACGCACGTGCTGCTCGAGGCGGCCAGGCCGATCTTCGGTCCCTTGCACGGACCGGACGGGTCCTTCGAGATCCCGCACCTGCTCGCCAAGGGTCTGCAGGTGGGGCTCATCGCCCACGGTTCCGACGTGCGCATTCCCAGCCGGCACGCGGAGACCGAGCCGTGGTCACCGTTCCCCGACCTCGACGACGAGACCGTCGAGCTGCTCGAACGCAATTCCACCCGTGCCGTCGAGCTGTTCACGTCGTACCCGGGCCGCGTGTACGTCTCCACGCCCGACCTCCTCGACTACGTCCCCAACGCGGTCTGGTGCCCGGTGATCGTCGACCCCGACACCTGGCGCAGCGACTCCCCCGTGCTCGAGCACAAGAAGCCGGTCGTGGCGCACGCGCCGAGCAAGTCGGCCATGAAGGGTTCCGAGCTGATCGACCCGATCATGGAGAGCCTGGCCGAGCGGGGCCTGATCACCTATCGCCGCGTCGAGGGTGTCGACCCGGCGGACATGCCGGCCGTCTACCGCGACGCCGATATCGTCCTCGACCAGTTCCGCATCGGCAGCTACGGCGTCGCCGCGTGCGAGGCCATGGCGGCGGGCCGCATCGTGGTGGGGCACATCGCTCAGGACGTCCGGGATCGCGTGACCGCGGACACCGGGCTCGACCTGCCCATCGTGGACGCGACCCCCGACACCGTCGAGCAGGTCGTGCTCGACCTGATCGCGCACCCGGAGCGCGGCCGCGAGATCGCCGCGCGCGGACCGGACTTCGTCGAGCTGGTGCACGACGGCAGCTGGTCGGCCGACGCGCTGGCCGCGCTTGTCGAGCAGTCGAGCCAATCAAGTCCAGTGCCGGTCGACTGGAAGCCGTCGTGGATCCGGCCGAAGGTCGTGATGATGGCCGGCAACGACATCGTCGTCGACGCCCGCGTGCTCAAGTACGCGCAGACGGTGGCCAACTGGGACCTCGACGTCACCTGCATCGGCCTCCCCGGACGCCGCTTCAGGGGCCTCCGCTACTTCGGCAAAGTGCAGGTGTTGTGCCCGGTCATCCCGTCGAAGGTGCTGTTGACGGGGTGGCGCAAGCGGCTGGCCAACCTCAAGACCAACCTGAGGCCGTGGTTCAGGACCGAGGCCGAGTACATGCTGGCCTACGGCCGTTGGCAGTACGCGAGTCGCGAGCTGCGCGGCGACCGCGGCCGCGACCGCCGTGACCATGAGCGCGCCGGCGGCGAGTCCGGGCCCAAGCGGTCCTTCCTCGATCGGCTGCAGCGGGCGATGCGCTGGCGGTCCCTGCGACTGCACCGCGCGATCCTGCAGGCCCGCGCGTACTCGTTCCGGCGTACCAAGCGCGCCGTCGACATCACCGACCTGGGCATCGGCAAGCGGCGCGAGCGGATGCTCAGGCTCTATCGCTACTTGCCGTCGGGCCGCTGGCGCCGGGTGATGCCCGAGCTGGTCGACCAGGAGCTGACGCTGGGCCCGCTGCTCGACCGCCTCCTGATCGAGGTCATCCACGTGCACGACGTGTTCATGCTCGGCATCGCGGCGCGCGCGGCGCACCGGGCAGCCCTCGACGGGCGGACGATCAAGATCATCTACGACGCCCACGAGTACATCCCGGGTGTGCCGGTGGTGGCTCCGCGGCGAGTCGCGGCGTACAGCGATCTCGAGCGCGAGTTCATCCGCGACGCCGACCGCGTCATCACGGTGTCCGAGCCGCTGGCGCAATGGCTGAAGCGCGACCACAAGCTGGCGAGCCTGCCCGACGTCGTGCTCAATGCGCCGGTCGAGCCGCCCGAGGACGCCGAGGTCATCGGTCTGCGCGAGCAGCTGCGGCTGCCCGAAGACGTACCGCTTTTGGTGTACGGCGGCGGCGTCAACCGTGCCCGCGGCGTCGGGACGGCTGTCGAGGCGCTGACCCAACTGCCCGGCGTACACCTCGCGATCGTCGCGCGGCCCAACTCCGTCACCGTGGAACTGGAGGCCCGTGCCGTCGAACTGGGCGTGGCCGACCGCGTGCACCTGGCGCCGTTCGTCGCTGCCGAGGTCGTGCCGCTGTACCTGCGCTCGGCCACCATCGGCCTCAGCCCGCTGCTGCACGCGCCGAACCACGACATCGCGGTGACGAACAAGTTCTGCGAGTACATCGGCGCGGGGCTGCCCATCATCACCAGCGACACCCCGGCGCAGGCCGACCTGGTGAAGGAGCTCGACCTCGGCGCGGTCTACCCCGCGGGCGACGTCGACGGCCTCGTGCTGGCAGTCCGGACGGTGCTGGCCGACCGCGACCGGATCGCCCAGCGCATCGCCGACGACCCCGAACTGCAGCACCGGTTCTCTTGGGCCGCGCAGGCCGAGGTCCTCCGGTCGGTGTACGCCGACGTGCTGGGGACCCTGCCCGGCGCCGCGTGGGCTCCCGGCGCCACCGTCGTACGCAAGCTCCTCCCCGGCCCGCCCGAAGTGCCGGAGACGAAGTGGCGCGCCTTCAGGGAGAAGATGGCGAAGAGCAGGAGCTTGCTCGTCTGAGGCGTGCCGTGATCAGGACCACCACTTGCCGCTCTGGGACAGGGCGTCCGCGGTCAGGTTCGTGGTGTCGAGCGCGTCGAGGTCGGCGACCGCCGCGTCGTCCAGCTCGAAGTCGAAGACGTTGAAGTTCTCGACGATGCGGTCCTGGTGGATGGACTTCGGGATGACCGAGAGGCCTTTCTGGATCGCCCAGCGGATCAGGACCTGCGCGGGAGTGTGGTCGGTGGCTTCGGCGATCCGGGCGATCACCGGGTCGCCGAGGTGGCGGCCGGTGCCGAGCGGGCTGTACGCCTGCGCGACGACATCCGCCTCCTCGCAGGCCTCGACGAGGTCCTTGCGGTACTCGAACGGGCTGAACTGGATCTGGTTCGCGGCCGGCTGAATGCGGGCGATCTTGCCCAGTTCCTGCAGCTCGGCGGCACTGAAGTTGGAGATGCCGATGCCCTTGGTGAGGCCAGCGTCCACGGCCGCTTCCATGGCCGGCCAGGCCCAGGTCGGCCCGCCCTGCGGCCAGTGGATCAGGTAGAGGTCGAGGTAGTCGGTCCCGAGCCGCTCGAGGCTCTTCTCCGCCTCGACCCGCGCGTCCTTCCCGCCCGGGTAGAACTTCGTCGTCAGGAAGATCTCTTCGCGCGGCACCCCGCTCTCCCGGATCGCCTTCCCGACACTGGCCTCGTTCCGGTAGGCCTGCGCGGTGTCGATCAGCCGGTAGCCGGCCTCGAGCGCCCAGGTGACGGCGCGCTCGCACTCCGCCCCGTCATCCACCTGCCAGACCCCCAGCCCAAGCACCGGGATCTCAGTTCCATTGGACAGCTGCCGAGTATTAGCGGTCATGCATTCCTTCTACCACGCCCTACAACTTGTTGGCGTGGCGTATCACGTCGACGACGTCGGACATCATGCCGGTGAGGTCGTAGTCCTTGGGGGTGTAGACGGCGGCCACGCCGGCGGAGCGGAGCGAGTTGGCGTCGGCTTCGGGGACGATGCCGCCGACGACGACCGGAACGTCTTCCAGGCCGGCCTCGCGGAGGCCTTCGACCACCTGCGGGACCAGTTCCATGTGGGATCCGGACAGGATCGAGAGGCCGACACAGTGGACGTCCTCGGCGACGGCCGCGGCGACGATCTGCTCGGGGGTGAGGCGGATGCCTTGGTAGATGACCTCGAAGCCGACGTCGCGGGCGCGGACCGCGACCTGTTCGGCGCCGTTCGAGTGGCCGTCCAGGCCGGGCTTGCCGACCAGGAAGCGGAGGCGCCCGCCCAGCTCGGAGGACGTGGCGGCGACTTTCTCACGGACCGCGGCGATCTCGGCGCCACCACCAGATACCCCGACGGATCCGGCGACACCGGTCGGTGCGCGGTACTCGCCGTACATCTCCCGCAGTACGCCGGCCCATTCCCCGGTCGTCACGCCGGCGCGAGCGCACTCGAGCGTCACGGGCATCAGATTGTCGGTGGTCTTCGCAGCGGCACGCAGCTTCGCGAGCGCCGCCTCGACCGCCGACGCGTCGCGAAGGCTGCGCCACTTCTGCAGTGACTCCAGCGCAGCCGATTCGGCCGCCGGGTCGACGGTCTGGATCGCGGTGTCGAGGTCGGCGGTCAGCGGCGACGGCTCGGTGTTCTCGAACTTGTTCACCCCGACGACGATCTGCTCGCCGGACTCGATCCGCTGCCGCCGCTCGGCATGCGATCCGACGAGCGCCTGCTTCAGGTATCCGCTCTCGACGGCGGCGACCGCACCGCCCATCGCCTGCACGCGGTCGATCTCCTCCTGCGCGCCGGCGACCAGTTCGTCGACCTTCGCCTCGATCACGTGCGACCCGTCGAAGATGTCGTCGTACTCGAGCAGGTCGGACTCGTACGCCAGCACTTGCTGCATCCGCAGCGACCACTGCTGGTCCCACGGTCGAGGCAACCCGAGCGCCTCGTTCCACGCCGGCAACTGGACCGCCCGTGCGCGCGCGTTCTTCGACAGCGTGACCCCGAGCATCTCGAGGACGATCCGCTGCACGTTGTTCTCCGGCTGCGCCTCGGTCAACCCGAGCGAGTTCACCTGTACGCCGTACCGCAGCCGCCGGGCCTTCGCGTCCGTCACGCCGTACCGCTGCAGCGTCAGCTCGTCCCAGAGCCGGACGAACGCACGCATCTTGCACGTCTCCTCGATGAACCGCACACCGGCGTTCACGAAGAACGAGATCCGCTGCACCACGTCTCCGAACCGCTCCGGCGCGACCTGCCCGCCGTCCCGCACCCGGTCGAGTACGGCGATCGCCGTCGACAGTGCGAACGCCAGCTCCTGCACGGGCGTCGCGCCGGCCTCCTGCAGGTGGTAGCTGCAGATGTTGATCGGGTTCCACTTCGGCATGGTGGCGACCGTGTACGCGATCAGGTCGGTCGTCAGCCGCAGCGACGCGTCCGGCGGGAACGCGTACGTCCCGCGCGACAGGTACTCCTTGACGATGTCGTTCTGCGTGGTCCCGGTCAGCTCGTCCGGCAGTGCACCCTGCTCCTGCGCGGCCACCTGGTAGAGCGCGAGCAGCCACATCGCGGTCGCGTTGATCGTCATCGACGTGTTCATCTGCGCGAGCGGGATCTGGTCGAACAACGCCCGTACGTCGCCCAGGTGCGCGACCGGTACGCCGACCTTCCCGACCTCACCCTTCGCGAGCGGGTGGTCCGCGTCGTACCCGGTCTGGGTCGGCAGGTCGAACGCGACCGACAGCCCGGTCTGGCCCTTCGCGAGGTTCCGCCGGAACAGCGTGTTGGACTCCGCCGCGGACGAGTGGCCCGCGTACGTCCGCATCACCCAGGGTCGATCCTTGTCGGTCGCCATGTACCCGAGAGTAGGACTCTGTGCCCTTGTGAGTCGCCACCTCGTGACTGGTGTCACCAGGGGCGTGGATCACACTCACGCACTGATGGGCAGGGGTGTTCTCTCGACATTGAGGACGCGGTGCAGGCGGGTGACCGCGAGGATGCGGACGACCGACGGCATCGGGTGCCAGAGGACCAGTTGCCGGCCGAGCGTCTGGGTGCGGCGGTGGGTGGCGACCAGGAGGCCGAGGCCGGTCGCATCGACCGCGTCGACCTCTTCCAGGTCGACGATCACGTCGCCGTCGGAGGCGTCGATCAGGTCGTTGAGAGTTTGACGGACGTCGCCGACAGTGCGCACGTCCAGGATGCCGGTCAGGTGTACGACGTTGTCAGGCTTGCTGTGGGTCGGTGCGAGCATGTCCGTGCCCTCCCGCTCTTCCGGCGGCCCCCGAGTTGATCGGCCGCGTGGCAGCGTCTGTGATGGTAAAGACTCCCCGGAGACACGGAAGGTTGCCAAGAGCTCAGGATCTTTTGTTTCGCGAGACAATGGTGTCCGTGTTCGCCGAGGATTACTTCCTGTTCCCGGTGGTGGCCATCGCCCTGGCCGGTCTGATGGTACTGCTGTGCCGCTGGGCCTTCTCGAAGGCGAAGGGCGGGTCGCTCGTACGCCGGGTCGACCATCGCCCGGCCGACCGGGACGCCTTCGGCCTGCTCATCGACATCCGCACCGTGCCGAACTACAACGACGCCCGCGTCCTGGTCAGCCGCCTGAGGGACTTCGGCATCAAGGCCACCGCGGCCCGCACCACCGACGGCTGGACGGTCTATGTCTGGCCGAAGGACGAGGCCGCCGCCCGCGGTCTGCTGGAAACTCCTTGAGCACCTTGTCCTCCTGAGAGCGGTCTCAGGCGTCACTCCACCATGACGTCAGAAGCTGGGCTCGCGTTTCCGTGGCGCGACGTCGCACCCGCACAGACGGACGACGGATGGGTGCTGGAGGCGTCGGTACGCGAGCCCGAGCGATTCGCGGTGATCTTCGACCGGTACTTCGGTCAGGTGCACGGGTACGTCGCCCGGCGGCTGGGGACCGATGTCGCCGACGATCTGGCGGCGGAGACGTTCCTGATCGCGTTCCGGCAGCGGGACCGGTTCGACCGGCGAAGCGGGGTTGTACGGGCGTGGTTGTACGGGATCGCGACCAACCTGATCCGGCGGCATCGGCGTGACGAGGTACGGGCGTGGCGGGCCGCCGCGAAGCTGCCGGCGCCAGTACCTGCAGGAGCGCACGAGGACCGGGTGGCCGCCCAGGTGACGGCACAAGGCGCCTCTCGTGAGCTTGCGGCCGCGTTGGCGAACCTGAACGCGAAGGACCGGGAAGTCCTCTTGCTGGTGGCGCTAGGACAGTTGACGTACGACGAGGTGGCAGACGCGCTCGGGATCGCGTACGGGACAGTGTGCTCACGGCTGTCGCGTGCCCGCCGGGCGGTTCGGGCAGGGGCGCTGGTGCTGGGCCGGGACGGGCAGGAGGGTGCGGTGCCGGTTGGGCCTGCGACTACTACTGCGCCGCGGTTGACGGCTGCGGCCGAGGTGTTGATAGCGCTCGCCGTACGGCAGGAGAAGGACGAGAAGGTGTCGGGCAAGTACTTCCGTGTGCGGAGCCTGCAGCTCACGACGGGGAAGTACGCGCGCCGATCGATTACCGAGAGCTGGATGCCGATGAAGCCGGGCGTCGCGTCCTGGTTCGGCTGGGTGGATCTGAACGACAGGGGTTCAGTACCTGTGGTGAACAAGATGTCGTTCCGCGACGTCCCGCCCGGGTACTACCTGACCGGTGACAAGCCGCTGAGCGCGAAGCAGATCGCTGCCCTGCCGACCGATCCAGCAGCGCTCCGCAGGGCCCTCCTGACGCCAGGACTGAGCTCAGCCGACCAGGACTTCGCTGTCTTCTCAGCAGCCGGACGACTCCTGTTCGAGATGCCGTCGCCACCGAAGCTCCGCGGCGCCGCACTGCGGGTACTGGCTGCGCTACCAGGCACTCAGATCCGCACCGGTGCCAAGGACCCCATCGGCCGCACCGGTACCGAGGTCAGCACCACCACGAGCCACATCAGGCCCGGCACCACGAGCTTTGGAACCGCGGTGACCTACATCATCGACCCCGCCAGCGGCCGCCTGCTCAGCTCCACGGTCCGCGGACTCAAGACGGGCTCGACGGTCGTGCTGGAGTCCGGCTGGACCGACGACAAGCCGACACCGCCCTCTACTGCCGTCCGCTAACCGGCACTTTGGTGTGGGTCTAGGGTCGGGGTATGGGGACTCTGCTCGAGCTGGACCTGACCCGCGGCGTACTCGAGACGCCGCCCGCTTCGCCTGTGGCGGCGTTCCGTGCGCGCCACCTGCCGACACTGCGCGAGCTGGTGGGCGCGCTGCGGAAGGGGGCCCGTGACGACGGTGTGGTCGGCGTAGTGGCCCACATCGGCGGCAACCGGCTGTCACTCGCCCAGGTGCAGGAGCTGCGTGAGGCGGTGGCGGACTTCCGTACGTCGGGCAAGGCGGCCGTCGCGTGGACCGAGTCGTTCGGCGAGACCGGACAGGGCACCGTGCCGTACTACCTGGCGACGGCGTTCGACGAGATCTGGCTGCAGCCGTCCGGCGACCTGGCCATCACCGGTGTGTCCGTGCAGGCGGTCTTCGTCCGCGGCGCGCTCGACAAGGCCGGTGTGATCCCCCAGTTCGGCAAGCGGCGTGAGTACAAGACCGCTGCGGACACGTTCACCGAGCGGGAGATGACCGCGCCCGCTCGCGAGATGGCGTCGCGGCTCGCGGAGTCGGCGTACGAGCAGATCGTCGAGGGCATCGCCGTGCGGCGGCGTCTGGACAGTGCACGGGTCCGAGAGCTCGTCGACAGTGCGCCACTGCCCGCACAGGACGGCCTGGACGCCGGATTGGTCGATCGCCTCGGCTACCGGTCGGACGTGTACGACGAGCTCGAGAAGGAGCTCCAGTACGACGACAGGCTGCTGGCCGAGCGGTACATCCGGCGTGGTCCGCGGACGCTCGACGAGGTACGCAAGAACCTCCCGTGGCCGCAGAAGCCGCTGGTGGCAGTTGTCCGCGTGACAGGTGGCATCTCGGTCGGCCGCAACTCCAACAGCCCGATGGGTGGTCCTGGCTCTGGCTCCGACACGGTCGGAGCCGCACTGCGGGCTGTGTCGGACAACGAACGCGTCAAGGCAGTAGTGCTGCGAGTCGACAGCCCAGGTGGTTCGTACGTCGCCTCGGACGCGATCCGCAACGAGGTACTGCGGCTGCGCTCAACGGGACGACCCGTGATTGCGTCAATGGGCGGTGTGGCCGCATCCGGTGGATACTTCGTCGCGATGCCGGCCGACGTGATCGTCGCGCAGCCCGGCACGATCACCGGGTCGATCGGAGTCCTCACCGGCAAGGGCGTCGTACGTGATGCGCTGGGGCGGATCGGCATCTCCCGCGAGGCCGTGTCCGAGGGCGCGAACGCACAGATGTACTCGGCGCAGGAGGAGTTCACCGACGAGCAGTGGGCGCGGTTGGAGGAGACACTCGACCGCATCTACAAGGACTTCGTCGCCAAGGCCGCACAGGATCGCGGCCTGCCCGAGGAGCAGCTGGAGTCGCTCGCCCGCGGACGGGTCTGGACCGGTGCCGACGCGCACAGCCACAAACTGGTCGACGAGCTGGGCGGCTTCCAGCACGCGCTGACGCTCGCCTGCAACCGGGCCGGTCTGGACCGCGACGAGATCGCCGTGACCGCCGTACCGCACCGCAACCTGCTCAGTCAGCTGAAGGCGCCTACGACGACCGATGATCTGGCTGTCAGTGCGGCGCCGTTGACGCTCGACGGCCTGACCACCGGTCTCTACAGTGCGCTGGGTTTGCCGCCGGCCGGCGTACTCCGGATGCCCTTCAGCTGGGAGATCAACTAACTAACCGCGCTCGCCGCCCGGGACCCAGAGGACGTCGCCGCCGGAGGACAGGTTCGCGACGCGGCCGAGGATGAAGAGCAGGTCGGACAGCCGGTTCAGGTACGTGATCGCAAGCAGGTTGACCGACGGGCCGTGCGCCTCGACGGCGGCCCAGCCGGCCCGCTCGGAGCGGCGGACGACCGCGCGGGCGACGTTCAGGTACGCCGCGCCCTCGGTGCCACCGGGCAAGATGAACGAGCGGAGCTTGGTCAAACGACTGTTGTAGTCGTCGCACCAGCCCTCGAGCCGGTCGATGTAGTCCTGGGTGATGCGCAGGGTCGGATACTCCGGATCGGGCGCGATCGGGTTGCACAGGTCCGCGCCGACGTCGAACAGGTCGTTCTGGACGTGGGTCAGCAGGACCACGAGCGCAGTGTTCAGGTGCCCGGCCGCGATGGCCACGCCGATCGCGGAGTTCGCCTCGTCCACCTCGCCGTACGCCGCCAGCCGCGGATCCGTCTTCGAGGTGACGGAGTTGTCGCCGAGGCGGGTCTCGCCCGCGTCTCCGGTGCGGGTGTAGATCCGCGTCAAGTTCACAGCCATGCCAGGACTCTACGCAAAGCCTCGGGCGGTCAAACGCTACAGTCGACCGGTGGAACGGTTTCGGATCGCGGGTGAGGCACGGCTCGACGGCACTGTCGAGGTGGCCGGAGCGAAGAACAGTGTGCTCAAGCTGATGGCGGCAGCGCTGCTGGCAGAGGGTACGACGACGCTGCGGCAGGTGCCGGGCATTCTCGACGTCACGTTCATGGCGCAACTCCTGGACACCCTCGGGTGCGAGGTGACCGTCGACGCGGAGCAGCGGCTCGCGACGATCGCCGTACCGGGCACGATCGGGCACCAGTGCGACTACGACCTGGTCCGCAAGCTGCGCGCGTCGATCTCGGTGCTCGGTCCGCTGCTGGCCCGCTGCGGTCAGGCGGAGGTCGCGCTGCCGGGCGGCGACAACATCGGTTCCCGCGGCCTGAACATGCACGTCGCGGGCCTGGAGTCGATGGGCGCGAAGGTGCACATCGAGCACGGCTTCGTGATCGCCGAGGCCCCGCAGGGGCTGCACGGCGCCGAGGTCTGGCTGGACTTCCCGAGCGTCGGCGCGACCGAGACGATCATGATGGCGGCCGTGCTCGCGCGCGGCACGACGATCATCGAGAACGCCGCCCGCGAGCCGGAGATCCAGGACATCGCGGCGATGCTGGTCGAGATGGGCGCGCAGATCGACGGTGCCGGCTCGCCGCGGATCGAGGTCACCGGCGTGAGCGGCCTGCTCAAGCCGGTCGACCACGTTGTCGTCCCGGACCGGATCGTGTCCGGCAGCTGGGCGTTCGCGGCCGCCATCACCAAGGGTGACATCACGATTACCAACGGGCACGCGGAACACCTCGAGCTGCCGCTCGACAAGCTGCACAAGGCCGGCGCGGAGATCACCGTGCTGAACCCCGGCTTCCGGGTCCGGATGCACGACCGGCCGAAGCCGGTGGACGTGGTCACGCTCCCCTACCCCGGGTTCGCCACCGACCTGCAGGCGTTCGTGATCGCGCTGAACGCGATCAGCGACGGCGCGGCGATGGTCACCGAGAACCTGTTCGAGGGCCGGTTCACGTTCGCGCAGGAGCTGACCCGGCTGGGTGCGCAGATCCAGACCGACGGGCATCACGCCGTGGTTCGCGGCGTACCGCGGCTCTCCGGCGCTCCGGTGGTCGCCTCCGACATCCGCGCGGGCGCGGCGCTGGTGCTGGCCGGTCTCGCCGCCGAGGGCGAGACGCTCGTGTCCGCCGCCCACCACGTACACCGCGGCTACACCGACTTCGCCGGCAACCTCCGCCGCCTCGGCGCGGACGTCGTGGTCGAGCCGGACGATGCGGAGATGTACTGGAGCTAATAGGGTCTCCGTATGACTGAGCGTGTGGTGAAGCCGGTTGGGCGGGGATTCCTGTTTCTCGATTCGCATCCTGCGGGGTGTGCGCGGGTGGTGCGGGAGATGGCGGCGGAGGTCGAGCGTCGTACGCCGGAGCGCCGTACGGCGCTTGTGATCGGGTCGAGTTCGGGCTACGGGCTCGCGACCACGATCGCCGGCCTCGCGCGGTACGGGATCGACGGCATCGGCATCTGCTTCGAGAAGGCTCCGACGGCACGACGTACGGCGACCGCCGGGTGGTACCGCACCGCGGAGACCGCCGCGCTCGCCGCCGAACTCGGCCGCTCGTGGAGCTTCGTGAACGCGGACGCCTTCGCGGACACCACCAAGGACGAAGTACTCGACCTGGTCGCCGAGCAGCTCGGCGGGATCGACCACCTCGTCTACAGCGTCGCCGCACCGCGCCGCACGGACCCGCGCACCGGCGAGACGTACCAGTCGGTGCTGAAGGCCATCGGTGCCGAGCACACAACGAAGAGCCTCGCGTTCGACGACGGTGCGCCGGTGCTTCAGGAGGTCGGCATCGAGGTCGCGAACGACGACGAGATCGCGCAGACCGTGAAGGTGATGGGCGGCGAGGACTGGACCCGGTGGATCACCGCGCTCCAGGACCGCGACCTGCTCAAGCCCGGCTTCAACACCGTCGCCCTCACCTACATCGGCTCCGAGCTGACCGGTCCGCTCTACCGCCAGGGCTCGATCGGCGCGGCCAAGGCGGACCTGGAGCAGACCGCGCTGAAGCTTGCCGCGGACGGGGTGACCGCGATGACGTCGGTCAACGGCGCCGCCGTCACGCAGGCGTCGTCCGCGATCCCGGGCATCGGCCTGTACGTCAGCCTCCTCCACAAGGTGACCGGCCTGCAGACGCCGGTCGAGCAGTCGATCGCGCTGTGGGACCAGCTCACCGGCGAGTCCCCGCTCGACCTGGACGACGAGGGCCGCATCCGGCTCGACCGCTGGGAACTCAACGACGACGTACAGTCCGCCGTCCGCACACAGTGGGAGTCGGCGACCCAGGACAACATCGCCGACGTCGCCGACGCCGCGTGGTTCCTGACCGAGGTACGCCGCCTGTACGGCTTCGACGTACCGGACGTGGACTACGCCGCTGAGACCGAAGTCGACGTGGAGTGGCCTACAAAGGCTTGAAAGACACCATTTCAAGAACTAGTTCGCCGGCCTCGTCGGAGGCGTTGAGGTCGACGCTGGCGGTGATGCGCCAGTCGTGGTTGCCTTCGGGGTCGTCGATGATTTGCTGGACTTCCCAGTAGCCGGGGTGCTCCTCGACCATGAAGAGGGCGGGGCCGCGGGCGGCGGGGCCGGTGCCTACGACGTCGTGCTCGGCGTAGTACGCCGTACCGGCCTCGGCCCAGCGGCCCGCGTCCCAGCCGGCTGCGTTGTCTAGCTGCCCGAGTTCGGCCCAGCGGTGCAGGGCGAGTAGCTCGACGCGGCGGAACATGGCGTTGCGGACGAGGACGCGGAAAGCCCTGGTGTTCAAGGTGATCCGGCGCGGACCCGCTGGGACCACCTCGGCCTGCGGGACGTCGGTGGGGTTGGTCAGCTCCTCCCACTCGTCGAGCAGGCTGGAGTCGGTCTGGCGGACCACCTCACCGAGCCACTCGATCAGGTCGGTGAGATCCTCGTTCACCTTGTCCGGCGGGACTGTCTGCCGCAGCGCCTTGTACGCGTCGCTCAGGTAGCGAAGGACGATGCCCTCCGAGCGCGCGAGGCCGTAGTACTGGATGAACTCGCCGAACGTCATCGCCCGCTCGAACATGTCCCGTACGACGGACTTCGGCGACAGCCCGGCCTCGGCGACCCACGGGTGCGTCTGCCGGTACATCTCCAAGGTTGCCTCGAGCAACTCTTCGAGCGGTTTCGGCCAGCTGATCTCGTCGAGCAGCTCCATCCGCTCCTCGTACTCGATGCCGTCGGCCTTCATCCCTTGCACGGCCTCACCCTTGGCGTGGTGCAGCTGCGCCATCAGGATCGCGCGCGGATCCTCCAGCGTCGCCTCGACCACCGACACCACGTCCAGCGCGTACACCGGGTCCTCGGGGTCGAGCAGGTCCAGCGCGGCCAGCGCGAAGGTGGACAGCGGCTGGTTCAGGCTGAAGTCCTTCTGCAGGTCCACGGTCAGCCGCAGCGACCGGCCGTTCTCGTCCGGCTCGTCGAGGCGCTCGACGACACCGGCGGTGAGCAGCGTCCGGTAGATCTGGATCGCGCGGCGGATCAGCCGGATCTGTGCCCGGGAGTCCTCGTGGTTGTCCTGCAGCAGGTGCCGCATGCTCGCGAACGCGTCGCCGTCGCGGGCGATCACGTTCAGCAGCATCGCGTGACTGACCCGCATCCGCGACTGCAGCGGCTCGGGGTCGGCGGCGACGAGCCGGTCGAAGGTGTCCTCACCCCAGGTGACGAACCCCTCCGGCGGCTTCTTGCGCTGGACCCGGCGCTGCTTCTTCGGGTCGTCGCCGGCCTTCGCGAGCAACCGGACGTTCTCCACGACGTGGTCCGGCGCCTGGACGACGACGGTTCCGGACGTGTCGTACCCGGCCCGGCCGGCGCGGCCGGCGATCTGGTGGAACTCGCGTGCCTTGAGGATCCGCTGCCGACGTCCGTCGTACTTGCTCAGAGCGGTCAGCAGGACGGTGCGGATCGGCACATTGATGCCGACACCGAGGGTGTCGGTGCCGCAGATGACCTTCAGCAACCCCGCCTGCGCCAGCTGCTCGACCAGCCGCCGGTACTTCGGCAGCATGCCGGCGTGGTGGACCCCGATCCCATGCATGATCAGCCGCTGCAGCGTCCTGCCGAAGCCCGGGCTGAAGCGGAAGTGCCCGATCAGCTCCTTGATCTTGTCCTTCTCTTCCTTCGTGCAGACGTTGATGCTGGTCAGCGCCTGGGCGCGTTCCAGGGCAGCGGCCTGCGTGAAGTGCACGACGTACACCGGGGCCTGGTGCGTCACCAGGAGCTCGGCGAGCGTCTCGTGCAGCGGCGTGGTGACGTACTTGTAGATGAGCGGGACCGGGCGCTCGCCGGACGCGACGATCGCTGTCGCACGGCCGGTACGGCGGGACAGGTCGATCTTGAACCGCTCGACGTCACCGAGGGTCGCGGACATCAGCACGAACTGCGCCTTCGGGAGCTCGAGCAGCGGCACCTGCCACGCCCAGCCGCGATCCGGCTCGGAGTAGAAGTGGAACTCGTCCATCACCACCTGGCCGACGTCCGCGTCCGCCCCTTCGCGCAGGGCGATGTTCGCCAGGACCTCCGCCGTACAGCAGATGATCGGCGCGCCCGCGTTGACGGAGGCGTCGCCGGTCAGCATGCCGACCTTCTCCGCGCCGAACACGTCACACAGCGCGAAGAACTTCTCCGACACCAGCGCCTTGATCGGCGCCGTGTAGAACGTCCGCTGCCCGTTCGCCAGCGCCGCGAAGTGCGCGCCGGTCGCCACCAGACTCTTCCCCGAGCCGGTCGGCGTCGACAGGATCACGTTCGATCCCGTCATCACCTCGATCAACGCCTCTTCCTGAGCCGGGTACAGCGAGATCTCCTGCTCCCCCACCCACCCCTGAAAGGCATCGAACAGGTCATCAGGCCCAGTAGTCCCCGGCAACATCTCGGTCAGCGTCATCATTACCCATTGTCCCTGACCAGCCAATCCACCCGCCGCCCGGGATATCTACCGTTCGGCTCGCGGTGCGGACCGTTCGGCGATGAAATCTGTGCAAACGATTGCAAGCATGTCTATTCGGGGGTGACTTGATGGGCATGAACCTTTCGTGGCGCCGGATGGGCGCGAGTTTGCTGGTGACGGCGGTGGGTGCGGCGGGTCTGGTGGCGGCCGCACCGGACGATGCGGCGACGACCGGAGGTGGAGGTGGGCTGGTTACGACGTGGGGTGCGGCGGACGATATCGCCGGTGGGTCGTTGAGTGACATGACGGTGCGGAACGTGCTGCGGACGTCGGTGGGCGGGAAGGACCTGCGGATCCGGATCTCCAACGCGAACGGAGATCAGCCGTTGGTGTCGGACTCGGTGTACGTCGGGCGGCAGGACAGCGGCGCGAGTGTGGTGCCGGGGTCGAGCCGGCGGTTGACGTTCAGTGGCAGTACGACGGTGACGATCCCGCCCGGTGCGATGGCGATCAGCGACCCGCTGCCCGGTGTGGTGCCGGCGCTGACGAGCCTGACGGTCAGCCTGCATGTGGTCGGGACGACGGGCGTGATCACCGCGCACAACCGGGCGATGCAGCACAGCTACAAGTCGACATCCGGCGATCACGCGGCCGACGAGTCGAGTACGGCGTACCAGACGGAATCCTCGGCGTGGTTCTTCCTGAACGCCGCGATCGTCGAGGCGACGCGGGACGTGGCGACGGTCGCGACGCTCGGCGACTCGATCACGTCGTCGGTCGGTACGACGATCGACACCAATCGGCGGTGGCCGGACATCCTCGCGGCCAGGTACGCGCGACTGCCGGAGCCGGCGCGGCTGGCGATCTCGAACGAGGGCATCTCGGGGAACCGGGTGCTCGGCGGGGTCGCGAAGGCGGGCAGTGCCGGGGCGAGCGCGCTGGCCCGGCTGGACAAGGACGTGCTGACGAAGCCCGGCGTACGGACGGTGCTGGTGCTGGAGGGGATCAACGACATCTACGCCGGGGCGACCACCGAGCAGTTGGTCGCCGGGTACCGGCAGTTGATCGCACGGGTGCACGCGTCCGGACGCTGCATCGTCGGCGGGACGTTGACGCCGATGGGCAGCTCGTTCGTGTACACACCGGAGAAGGAGGCGATCCGGCAGGCGGTGAACACGTTCATCCGCACGAGCGGTGAGTTCGACGGCGTGGCCGACTTCGACGCGGCAACCCGCGACCCGGCAGACCCGTCCCGGCTTGCAGCGGCGTACGACGGCGGCGACGGCCTGCACCCGAACGACGCCGGCAACCAGGCGATGGGCGACGCGCCGAACCTCGACTCCCTCCGCTGCGGCTGACAGGCAACCGCCGTACGCATCGCTTCGCGGGCGGTGCGTACGGCGGTTGTTGCCTCCGGCTACTTCCGGCCCTGGGCGGCCATTGCTTCTTCGTACTCGTGACGGATCGCGTCGCCGGTCGACTTACGCCAGTTGGCCACCGCCTTGTCCCAGTCCGACAGATCGGAGCGGCCGAGCTGGATCTCCTTGACCAGCGAGTCGAAGTCCTTGTCGGCGACCTTTCCCTTCGTCGAGTCGGTCGAGGAGTAGAGCCCGTACGTCGGCTGCAGGATCGCGGTCGGCAGGATCGCCTTGAGGTGGTTGTACGCGACATCGACCGCCTCGGGATGACCCGGGAAGTAGACCGGATATCCACCGTCGGCGAGGTACTGGATCGGGAACTCCCCGAGGCAGACCTCACTGCTGCCGTCCTTGGTCAGGACCGGGTCGGTGCCCTTCAGGGTGTAGTGCCGCCCGGGCAGGCCGAACTTGCGGAACAGGTACTCCTCGGTGCCGAACGGCGCGGCCATCCAGTTCAGCACCCGCAACAGCATCTTGGTCCGCTCCGGCGAGCTGGGCCTGATCGCCGAGATCGAGTTGTTCGGCGAACCCAGCAGGAACCGGCCGACCTTCCCGGCGCTGTCCCGGACGACCGGCAGCGAGATGGCGAAGTTCTTCGTCACCGCGCGGCGGTAGAAGCTCTGGATGGACGAATAGGTGTCCTGCGTCATCACCGCCGACCCCTGACTGAACCACACCTTCTGGTTGTTCTTCGCCACGCCGTCGGGATGGATCAGCCCGTCGGCCTGCATCTTCGCGGTGATCGCGAGCATCTCCTTGTGCTCCGGGAGCTCCCGGCTGTGCACCAGGCGGCCGTCGCGAACCTCCCAGAAGTTCGGCAACCCCAGCATCGCGCTCACCGCCGCCTGAGGTGGGACCGCGAACGCCCAGCGGTTCTTCTTCTGGTCCGTGACCGCCTTGGCCACCGCGTTCAGCTCGTCGATGGTAGGTGAGCCGAGCTCGACGCCGAACTGGTCGAGGAGGTCCTGCCGCGCCAGCAGCAAGGTGGACGACATGACGCCGCGCTGGATCGGGACTGCCCGGATGCCGCCGGAGAACACGCAACCGCGCCAGGAGTCGGGTGACAGGTTGGCCAGGAACGGGTACTCCAGGATCGCGTCGCCGGACAGGTACTCGGTCAGGTCCTGGGCCCGGGCCTCGAGGAACTGGGGCAGATAGGAGAACTTGCCGTCGACGTTGAACAGATCACCCAGCGTGTCTCCGGCCACCGACGTCGCGAACTTGTTGGTGAAATCGGAGCCGGTGGCCGAGGTGATCGTCAGCGACAGCGGCGAACCGATTCTCCGGTTCAGCTCCTGCCAGTACAGGTTGCGATCGGCGGTCGGCGGAATCGGGTTCGACGTCGGCACCGAACCGGACAGGTCGCTGCCATCGGCCGGTGCGCCGTCGGTGACCTTTGCCGGGTGCTCCGGGAAGCGGTAGAAGCAGTCCGGCATCAGCGGATGGCTGCGTGGCAGGTCCGGTTTCGGGCCGTCGAAGCGTTTGTACGTCGGGAGCGCGACCGGCTTGTTCAACGCCGCGATATCCGTCGACCTGGTCACGGTGGAGCAGCCACTCAGGCCGACGGCCGCGGCGGCCAGCGATCCACCGAGGAGCGTTCTTCTGCTGATCCCGGTCATCCCTTCACCGCCCCGGTCAGCATGCCCTTGGCGAAGTGCCGTTGCAGGAACGGGTACACGATCAGGATCGGCACCAGCGATACCACCAGGATCGCCATCTGGATCGATTCCTGCGGCGGCAACTGGTCGGCCGACGCGCCGCCGAGATCACCGCTGCTCAGCTCGGTGTTGTTGATGACGTACGTCCTTAAGACCAGCTGCAGCGGCCATTTCGCGGTGTCGTTGATGTAGAGCATCGCGTTGAAGAACGCGTTCCAGTACCCGACCGCGTAGAACAACCCGACGACCGCCAGCACCGCCTTCGACAGCGGCAGCACGATCGACCAGAAGATCCGGAAGTCGCCGGCGCCGTCGATCCGGGCCGAGTCGAGCACCGAGTCCGGGATGCCCATGAAGAACGAGCGCAGCACAATCACGTTGAACCCGCTGATCGCCGTCGGCAGGATCAGCGCCAGCAACGAGTCGAGCAGCCCGAACTCCTTCACCACCAGGTAGTTCGGGATCAGGCCCGGGCTGAACAACAGGCTGAACAGCACGATCATCAGGATCGGTCGCTGCCCGAAGGAACCCGGTCGGCTGAGCGAGTACGCGAGCATCGTGGAGCCGGCCAGGCTGATCAGCGTGCCGAAGGTGGCGATCACGACGCTGATCAGCAGCGCCCGCTGCACCACGCCGCCGTTGAAGATCGCCTTGTACGCGTCCAGGTTGAGCCCGTCCGGCCAGAGGACGAACCCACCAGAGTTCGTCACATGCTGCTGACTGGCGATGCTGGTCGCGACCACGCCGATGAACGGGATGATGACGACCGCACAGCAGACCAGCAGTACGACGCCCTTCACCGCCCGCGTCGGCATCCCGGGACCGTCGTCGATCCCCTTCTGCACCGTGAGATTGGGTGTTGTCATCTCTTGTACACCCCCGCTTCTCCGAAGATGTGGGCGATCTTGTTGGCGCCGAGCACCAGGGCGACGCCGACCAGGCCCTTCACGAGTCCGACCGCGGCCGAAACGCCCCATTGGCCGGCCAGTACGCCGTTGTTGTAGACGTATGTGTCGAGGACTTCGCTCGCCGGTCTCCCGACCAGGTTCTGCTGCAGGATGATCTGCTCGAACCCGACGGTCAGCGAGTCGCCGAGCCGCAGGATCAGCAGCAGGATGATCAGTCCGCGGATCCCGGGCACCGTGACGTGCCACAACTGCCGCCAGCGGGACGCGCCGTCGACGCGCGCGGCCTCGTACAACCCCGGGTCGATCTGCGTCAGCGCGGCCAGGAACAGGATCGTCCCCCACCCGGTGTCCTTCCAGATCACCTGACTGGTGAGGAGCGCTATGAAGCCGTCCGGGTTGCCGAGGAAGTCGATCGTGCCCATCCCGTGCTCGCGGAGGAAGTTGTTGATCAGGCCGCTGCCGCCGAGGATCTGCTGGAAGATCGCGATCACGATCACCCAGGACAGGAAGTGCGGCAGGTAGAGCACCGACTGCACGACCCGCTTGATCCGCTCGGACAGCAGGCTGTTCAGCAGCAGCGCCAGCGCGATCGGCGCCGGGAACACGAAGATCACCTGGACCAGCGTGATCAGCAGCGTGTTCTTGAGTGCGTTCAGGAACTCCGCGTCGCCGTTGAAGATCACCGCGAAGTTGTCCCACCCGACCCACGCGCTGCGGCCGAGCGGCACGAACGGCAGGTACTCCTGGAACGCGATCAGGTTCCCGAGCAGCGGCAGGTAGTGGAACACCAGCAGCAGCGCCAGCCCGGGCAGGGCCATCAGCAGCAGGATCTTGTCCCGCCGGGCGCGCGCCCACCAGGACAGCGGCTTACCCGCCGAGCGCCCCGAGGATCTACTGTCCGTAACGGTGCCCGGCGGTCCGGAGCCCGTCGGTTTTCCGGCCGTGGTCTGTCGGCTGGGGATTCGTTCTGTTTGAGCCACGCGACACTCCCAGGTCGTAGCCCCCCACAGGTGGAGAGCGCTTTCCCGTTCTCCTTTGTTCGACTGTGTCGCGTCTTGGGGAGTCACGCAGCTTTGGTCGGAGTGTCTTTACTGAAACCGGTCAGCGGGAGGGTGCCAGCGGGTCTCGGCGCCGCCGCGGCGGGCCAGGTGTTCGAGGTGCGCCCGGGCCATCCGGACGGTCTGCAGGTTGATGCCGCCGTACGCTCCCAACTCGGTGCCGATGGCATCGGCCAGGTCACGGACAGTCAGCGAACCCTTGCTACGTAGCAGGCCGATGGTGAGCTCGTCGACGCCGGCGACCCACTCGAGACTCTCCTCGATCAGTTTCCGGCCGGCGGTGGCGTCCATCGCGTCGCCGTGCGACGGGACGAGCGCGTCGAAGTCCAGCTCGAGGAGCCGGGTCAGACCGCTCGTGTACCGGGTGACGTCGGTGTAGAGCGGCGCCAGCCAGAGCTCGCTGTCGAGGTACGGGCGCCCGCGGCCCTGCACGTCGTCGAAGGTGAACAGGGTCCGCGAGGTCTCGTCGAGTACGGCGATGTGCCCGGGACTGTGGCCGCTGGTCGTGATCACCTGCAACGGCCGCTCACCGGGCAGACGGTCCCCGTCGCGCAGCAGGACGTCGATGCGAACTCGCTCGTCGAGCATCTCCAGCAGCTCGGTCCGCTCGGTCTCCGACAGGTCCAGCGCGTCCGGATCCGAGCCCCACAGTTCGGTCAGCAGCCGCTCGTTGTCCTCCAGCCACCCGGCCTCCAACGCGGGCGCCGCGAACCGTGCCCCGCTGTGCTTCCGCAGTACGGCGTTGCCGCCCATGTGATCGGGATGGGCGTGGCTGTTGACGACCAGGGTGAGATCGGACAGCCCCAGCCCGACGTCGGCGAGCTCCGGTGCGGTCGACGACTCGGGCGTGGACGCGATGCCCGCGTCGAGCAGCACCAGCTCGGAGCCGGCGTCGATCACGTGCAGCCAGAGCGGCAGTCCACACACGTGCGGGTAGTCGGTCGCCAGCCGGTGGATACCCGGAGCGATCTCTTCAGCCACAACCTCACCGTCCTTCGAAGGTTCCGGTACGTCGTTCCGCGAAGGCTGCTCGTCCTTCGGCGGCGTCCTGCGTGCCGAGGGCAACGGCCTGCAGCTCGCGCTCGTACTGAATGGCGGCCTCCAGTCCCATGGACCAGGCCGCGCGCAGGTTCGCCTTCGCCGCAGCCGCCGCGACCGGTGGGCGGGCGGCGATCCGGTGCGCCAACTCGGTTGCGGTCGGCAACAGGTCCTCAGGATCCACGATCTCGCTGATCAGCCCGATGCGGAGCGCCTCGACGGCATCGATGGGATCGCCGGTGAGCAGCATCATCGCCGCATCGCTCGCCGGCACCGACGCCGCGAGGAGCGCCGTCACTCCCCCGCCGCCGATCCACCCGAGCTTGATCTCCGCCGCCGCGAAGCTCGCGGTCCCCGAGGCCAGCCGGATGTCACACGACAGCGCGAGCTCCAGTCCGCCGCCGTACGCGTACCCGTTGACCGCCGCGATCACCGGCGTCCGCAACGAGCGCAGCGCGTCGCAGTAGTCCCGCCGGTTCCGGAAGTGCCACGGGCCGTCGTACCGGTCGAGCTCGCCGATGTCGCTGCCGACCGAGAAGGCACGCTCGCCCGCTCCGGTCACCACGACCGCACGGATCGACGGGTCCTCGTCGATGCGCGGGATGAGCTCGAGCAGCTCGGCGCTCATCGACCGGGTGGCCGCGTTCAGCTTCGCGGGACGGTCCAGGGTGAGTACGCCGACGTACCCGTCCTGCTCGAAGCGGATCTGCCCGTCCGCCGTCACGGGGCTACCACCGCGCCTTGGTCCAGCAGCGCCTGTCGTTTCGCCGGTGAGACACCGAGCTCGGCGAGCAGCTCATCGGTGTGCTCGCCAACCAGCGGAGCAGGACGATGTACGTCGGGAGGCGTGCGGCTGAAGCGGTACGGGAACCCAGGTGTCGTCACAGTGCCCTCGGTCGGGTGCTCGTACGTCACGAACGACTCGTTGTGCAGCACCTGCGGGTCCGTGCGCACGTCGTCGTACGAGAGCACCGGACCGCACCACACGCCGCGCTCACGCAGCTTGAGCATCCAGTGCTCGGTCGTCTCTCGTCGTAGCGCAGCAGACACCGCAGCGGCAATCTCGTCGCGGCGTGCGAACCCGTCCCGCTCCGCGTCCAGTCCGGCCAGCTGTGGCGCGTCCAGCACCTCGGCCAGCACAGGCAGGTTCGCGAACGCCAGTGAGATGTACCCGTCCGCAGTGGTGAAGATTCCGTACGGCGCACGGATGTAGCTGTGCGCATGCACCTCCTGCGACCGCGTCTGCGGTACGCCGCCAACGGTGTGCACCGACAGCTCCTGCATCTGTAGGGCGATCACCGCGTCCAGCATGTTCACCTGGACGAGCTGTCCCTCACCAGTCCGCTCCCGATGCAGCAGAGCGGCCAGCACACCTTCGAACGCGCTGTACGCCGTGACCGCATCAGCTAGGAAGTACGGCGCGGCGACGGGTGGCTCGTCCGGTCGGCCGGCGCTGAACAGGGCACCGCTCATCGCCTGCACCAGCAGGTCCTGTCCGGGCCACTCGACGTACGGACCGCTCTCGCCGTAACCAGAAATCGACACGTAGACCAGCGAGGGCTTCAGTGCGCGCAGGGTGTCGTAGTCGACGCCGAGGCGTGCAGCTACACCAGGCCGGTAGTTCTGCAGGAACACGTCCGCTGTGCGCACCAGCTCGTACAGGAGCTCGCGGCCCGCGTCGGACTTGAGGTCGACGGCCAGACTGCGCTTGTTGCGGTTCAGCGACAGGAAGGACGCGTTGACCTGATTGCCGGTCGCGCCACCGGCGGCCGTGTGGCGTTGCCATTCACCGGTGACCGGCTCGACCTTGACCACGTCCGCGCCGAGGTCGCCGAGCCGCATCGCCGCCAGCGGCCCGGCCATCGCCACCGACACGTCGAGTACTCGGTAACCGCCCAGGATGTTCATTGTGCCGTCCAGCCCGCGTCGACCGGCAGGATCGCGCCGGTGATGAACGAGGCGTCGTCGCTCGCCAGGAACGCGATCGCCGACGCCACTTCGGCCGGCTGACCGATCCGGCCGAGCGCGTGATGCCGGTCGACCATCGCCTGCATCGCGCCCGGATCGTCCGCGCCGCTGACCTTGCCGTTGCGGATCAGCGGCGTGTCGATCAGCCCGGGCGCCACGCAGTTGGCGCGGACGCCGGCCGGTCCGTGGTCGAGGGCCATCGCGCGGGTCAGGTTCTCCACGCCGGCCTTCGCCGCGCAGTACGCCGACCTGTTCCGCTCCCCGACCGTCCCGATCGCCGACGAGATCGTGACGATCGCACCGCCGCCCTGCGCGACGAAGCGCGGCAGGACGGCCCGGCACGAGTTGTAGACACCGGTCAGGTCGACGTCGAGGATCGTCCGCCATTCGTCGGGCGTCGTGTTCGGCACGGTGTCGCAGACGTCCACGCCCGCCGCGCTGACCAGGACGTGCACGTCGCCGACCGCCTCTACTACCGCCAGCGTCCGATCCAGGTCGGTCACGTCCAGTTCGTACCCCTGGCCGCCTAGTTGCGCGGCCAAGTCGACTGCGGCGGCGCCGTCGCGGTCACAGATCACCACGGCGCCGCCCTCGTCCGCGATCCGGCGGGCGGTGGCCGCGCCGATCCCGGAGGCACCTCCGGTGATCAGCGCGACCTTGCCCTTGAACCTCTCGATATCCATAGAACTCTCAGAACCCTCAGGGCTTCTCGTAGGGGAAGGACGGCAGTACGCCGATCTGGTCGTACTGCATCTTGGAGTCGTCGAACCCGGCCTCCCAGCTCACGTTCGCGAACGTGTCGCACGGTCCGGCCGACGGTCCGTGGTACGGGTCGCTCTCGGTGTTCGTCACCTTGATGTCCGCGAACGCGAACCCGCAGCCGCCGAAGTCCATGTGCACGCCGTACGGCTTCGCGTCCGGCATCGACGGATCGGCGTTCGCGTCATCGATGATCAGCTGCGACACAGAGGCGTCCGGCGTGTACGGCGGCTCGTTGCGGACGCCGTACGCGTACAACGGACCGGTGTCGCCGCTGTCCTGCGCCAGGTGCGACAGCCGGACGAACTTGACCGTGTTGCCGCCGGTGTAGTTGTCCGCGTTCGGGATCTCCGGCCGCGACTCGATGCTGATGCCGTACCGGGCGCCGTGCTCGACGACGGTGTGGCTGACCTCGTTGCCGCCGCTGTTCATGATCTCGACGCCGGCCGAGTCGCCGGGCACCAGCTCGCCGATGTGATGGATGTAGTTGTTGGTGAACGTGTTGCCATGGGCAACGTCACCTTCGCCGGGCCAGCCGCCCTCGATCTTGATGCCGTCGTTGCCGAGATGCTCGAGCAGACTGTCCGAGACCGTGGTCTTCTCGTTCGCGAACAGCAACTCGATCGCGGTGAACCCGGTCTGCTGGATGTGCAGCCTGGTCAGCTTCACCCCGCGGGTGTTGGTGAGCGTGATCGCACCCCACCGGTTCCGCGGCAGCTCGATCTGGGTGTCGTACTTCGGGTACTTGTGCTTGTGGCCCGAGTCGCCCGTCCCGTTCCAGCCGTACCGGTACCAGTCCATGAAGTCGGTGTGCTGGATGGTCAGGCCGTCGAGGGTCAGGTTCTCCACCCGCCGGTTCGGGGACGCGCCCTCGATCGAGAACACCTGCGTCTGCGTCGGCCGGTAGACGTTGACACCGTCCATCGTGCCGCCGGCCGGCTTGTAGTAGAGCGTCTTCGCCGGGTAGTCCAGGTAGTACTCACCGGCCTGGTCGAGCAAGCTCAGCGAGTTCTGCACGTAGTACCGCGAACCGCCGCCGGAGTTGATGAAGCCGTACCGCGCCGGGTACACCAGCGTGGTCCGCTTCTTCGTGAAGTTGATGTCGAGCATCGGGATCGTGTCGGTGAACCACGACCACGAACCGCCCGACCACACCGTCACCTGCGCGGGCCACGACGTACCGAGCCGAAGGTCCCAGGACGGGTCGATGTCGCCGGCGTTGAACCCGATCTGGTCGCGCACCGCTTCCTTGGTCGGGTCGAACAGGATCGACCGCAGGTACGGCGCCCACTTGTCGTCGGACTCCCGGTTCGGGTAGCGGGCCGTCGTAGCACGCTTGCCGTCGGCGTACAGGCTGTAGAACGGCTGGCTGACGTCGACCGGCGCCTTGAAGATGCCGTCCTTGTACGGCGTCCAACCGGTCACCTCCCGCCCTGCCTCGAAGACGGCCTTGCCCGGCCCGTCCGCGCTCCGGTACGTGACACCGGAGTCCCGGTCGTCGAACGTGATCGTCTTGTCCACCTGGTACGTCCCGGCCTTCAGGTTCACCACCGTGGTGCAACCGGCGTGCGCCCTGATCCGCAGAGCGTCCCTGGCGTGTTCGACGGTCTTCCAGGGCTTCCGCTCCGTCCCCGCAGCAGAGTCGTCGCCGTCGGGCGACACCCAGAAGCCCTCACAGGCTGCGGCGTCCTTCTCCGGCCCCGCACCCAGCGCCGTACCGGCGCCTATGACCGCCAGGGCAACACCGATGACCACTCCACCCAGCAGCTTCATCCGGTTCACCGGCCCGCGACGTCGTACGGGAAGGTGGGGAGTACGCCGATCTTGTCGTACTCCATCTTCGACGCGTCGAAGCCCTCGACCCAGTCGGCGTTCGTCACCTCGTTGCACTGGTACGACTGGTACTTCTGGTCGGTCACCTTCCCGACCTGCACGTTGCTGAACGCGAACCCGCAGCCGCCGGCGTCCATGTGCACGCCACGGGTACCGCCGGCGTCAGGCATCGACGGGTCCGGGATGACGTCCCCGATCACCAGCTGGTCGACGGTGTTCTGCACCGGGTGCGGATCCTGGTTGTCGACGCCGTACGTGTAGAACGCGCCCATGTCGCCGCTGTCCAGGCCCATCTCCTCCAGCTTGATGTACTTGAACGTGTTGCCGCTCGCGTACTGGTCGCCGTCCTTCACCTCCGGCCGCGACTCCAGGCTGATGCCGTAGCGGGCGCTGTGCTTCACCTCGACGTTCTGGATCGTGTTGTTGCCGGTGTCCATCAGCTCGACGCCGGACGAGTCACCTGGGACCAGCTCGCCGATGTGGTCGATGAACACGTTGGAGATCGTGTGGTGGTTGCTCAGGTCGCCTTCACCGGGCCAGCCGCCCTCGACCTTGATGCCGTCGGCACCGATGTTCTCCAGCAGGCTGTCGGTGATCCTGGTGTGATCGTTGGCGAAGAGCAGGTAGATGCCGGTGAACCCGGTGTCGGACAGGTGCAGCCGGCTCAGGTCGATGTTGCTCGTGTTGGTCAGCGTGATCGCGCCGAACCGGTTCCGCGGCATCTCGATCTGCCGGTCGTACTCCGGGTACTTGTGCTCGAGACCCGCGTCACCGCCGGCCACCCAGCCGTTGCGGTACCAGCTGACGAAGTCGGAGTACTGCACACCGATCCCGTCGAACGTGACGTCGCGCAGCCGGTCCTGCGGTGACTTGCCGGCTAGGTTCAGCACGGTCTTCACGGTCGGCCGCAGTACCTTGACGCCGTCCATGGTGCCGGCGCGTGGCTTGTAGTAGACCTCACCGGCCTTGTTGTCGACGTAGTACTCCCCCGCCTGATCCAGGAAGCTCAGCGAGTTCTGGAAGAAGTAGCGGGAGCCCCCACGGCTGTTGACCATCGCGTACCGGGTCCAGTACTTCAGCGTCGTCTGGGTCTTCTTGAAGTTGGTGTCCAGCAGCGGAATGGTGTCGGTGAACCACGACCAGGAGCCACCGGACCAGATCGTCACCGACGCCTGGCTCATGTCCCACGTCGGGTCCCAGTCCCCCGGAGTGCCCCACAGCCAGTTGCGCACATCCATCTTGTCCTCTTCGTAGAGGATCGACGTCATGTACGGCGACCAGGTGTCGTCGGTGCCCCGGTTCGGGTAGCGGGCGTTCGTCGCGCGCTTGCCGTCCTCGAAGAGCGTGTAGAACGGCTTGGACGCGTCGAACTTGGTCTTGTAGATGCCGTTCGCGGTCGGCGTCCAGCCGGTGAGCTCCTCGGCGCCCTGGAGCTGCGCCTTACCGGGGCCGTCGACGCTGCGGTACACGACCCGGTGGCCGTTCTTGCCGGAGTCCTGCTCGTTCAGGTCGATCGTGGACGCGACCGGGTAGTTGCCGGCCTTCAGGTTGACGGTGATGTCGCAGTTCATCCGGTCGTTGAGATCGTTGTTCCGGATCTCGTCGCGGGCCCGGGTGACGGTCTTCCAGGGCTCCTTCTCGGTGCCCTTCGCGGAGTCGTTGCCATCGGGGGCGACCCAGAAGTTGCTGCAGTCGACCGCACCGGCGGGTTGGGCGTTGAATTGGAGGGCCGCGACGGTCACCAGGGCAGCCGCGACCACCCCGGCGCCGACGCTGAGCGTCGTACGCCTGGTTCTTCTGGACATGTTGGGCGGGGGTCCTCTCTCGGAGGGATCAGTCGCCGGCGTTGCCGTTCCGGCTGCGCCAGCGCTCGTACTCGAGACGGGTCTTCTCGGTCAGGGGGTAGTAGTCACGCAACGGGGCGCCTTCGTCGATACGGCGCCGGCTGAACTTCTCCCACTCGTCGTGCTCGGCGGCCGCCTGGATGACGGACTCCGCACGCTGACGGGGTACGACGACGGCACCGTCGTCGTCGGCGAGCACCAGGTCCCCCGGCAGCGTGAGGACGCCGCCGACCGCCACCGGGACGTTGTACGCCCACGGGAACAGTTCGGACTGGGACGCGTAGTGCGGGGTGGCTCCGGTGGACCAGATCGGGACGTCGAGCTCCGACACCCGCGGTACGTCGCGGATCCGGCCGTCGACGACGATGCCGGCGCCGCCGCGGAGCTTGAAGTAGCGGACCAGCATGTCGCCGAAGCAGCCGGTGGTGTGGCTGCCGTACGCCTGGACCACCAGGACGTCGCCGGGCTGGATCTCGTCGAGCACGGCCCACAGCGCCGTACTGCGCTCGATGTACTCCTGGGTCTGCCCGTCGGCGATGTCCTCACGCTGTGGCATGAACTGCAGGGTCAGCGCGCGGCCGACCACCTTCTTGCCGGGGAACATGCTGGTCGGACCGTCGACGAAGGTCCGGCGGATGCCCTGGTTGTGCAACCGGGCGCAGGCGGTGGCCGACCCGATCTCGGACAGCCGCGACACCAGGTCCGGATCCGGCGCCGGCGGGGTGTCGCCGCGCACCGGAAGGTCCCAGACCGGCTTCACCGGAGCTTGTTCCGTGCTGCTCATATGTCTCCTCAGTCAAGCGCCAGATGTGCGGCGCGGTAGGTGTTTCTGGTCAGCCGAAGGTCCAGCCGGATCGTTCGGCCAGGCGGCATCGTCACTTCAAGCCTGTTGCCGCCGACAACGACCGTCCGGCTTCCAGGTGTTGGTGGGGTCGAGGTGTACGCCGGTGACGGGCCGGGGTACTCACCTGTGGCGGTGGACACCGTGGCCTCGTCGATCCGGTCCGTGCCGAAGCTCCCGGCCTGAACGATCACGCGGCGCGTCTGGGTCGCGGACAGGTTGACCAGCTGCAGACCGGTCCGCTCCGGCTCCACTGTGTCGACCAGTGCGGCGACGTCAGGTGGTAGACCGGGACGGCCGCGGTCCGCGTCCAGATAGAGCACTCGCAGTGGCAGTAGACCGCCGTTGTAGAGCAGTTGCGGCGTACCTGTGGTCAGCTGCAGCAGTGCCTCGGTGGCGACCGGGTTGTGCCGTTGCCAGTGGTGGATGTTCATTTCGGCCGGGTCGACGGTGTCGACGGCCATCAGGTCCATGCGGCGCTGGACCTGCGACAGTGCGACGCCCAGCATTGCCTCCGGATAGCCGGGGTTGTCTCCGGCCAGGTAGGCGAGCCAGGGTGCCTCGTGGCCGGCGTCCTCCTTGTTGCGGAAGTCGCGGACCGTACGCCAGTCGTAGCCGCTGAGCTCACGCAGTTTGCTCAACCGGTCGCGGTCACCCGACTCGAAGGATGCCTGCCACAACCACATCGGCAGTCCCAACTGTGGTGGCTGGTAGTCGAACCACCCGTCGTCGCTGTGCCGGTTCGGGATCAGCAGGGTCGGGTTGGCGCAGTCGTCCCCGAGCTCGGCCTGCCACCGGTCCCGGATGCTCATATCGGTCTCGTCGACCGCACCGCTGACGCCACGGTCGTACAGGTGGTCCAGCAGCTGCCGAGCGAAGTCCAGCCGCTTCGAGTCGCCTGTGAGTACGACGCCGTTCAACGCCGCGACGCAGGCGGCCGAGCCGACGCTGTACACACCGTGCGGCCAGTTCCAGCCGTACTTGCCGCCGTACCAGCGGCCGTCGTGGAGCTCACCGACGATGCCGTTCGGGCCGACGTTGTCGGGCAGCAGGCCGCCGTTCGCCTTGGCCCGCTCCTCCCACGCGTCCAGGTACTCCAGCGTCCACGCGGCGAACCGGTCGCTGTGGTCGTACAGCCAGGCGTTGGCAGTCAGCGTCGTCGCGGCCAGGTTGACTGCGGTGTCACCAGCACCGAGTCGGCGGATCATCTCCGCACCCATCAGGTCCGCGTTCGCCGGGTCCTTCAGGTCGTCCCAACCGCTGATCCCAGGTACGCCGGACAGCGGCAGCCCGAAGATCCGCATCCGCTCCTGGTTCGCGCCGAACGTCCGCCACTCGTCGTTGATGCCCCACCGCGGACCGCCGGCGCCGTTGTGCGGCGCGCGGATCGTCCGGGTCGCCGGGTCGTAGTTGGCCGCCGGCGATCCCGGCAGATACAGCTCGGCGAACCGGTACGCGCGCTCCCGGAACACCTCGTCCGTCGGGTCGGCCGCGCACAGCGAGTAGAAGAAGATCATCGACTCGCCGATGTGGAACCAGTCGTACCCGCGCTCGAACTCGTCGACCAGGAACCCCAGGTCGGTGAGCTGCCGGGTGACGCCTTCCCAGTGCCACTTCGACACGTCGATCAGGTCGTCCGCACCACCGAGCTGGTAGAGCACCGGCCAGTTCACGAACGCCTCGTAGAAGTCGTCCGCACCGTCGCGGCTCTGCACCGGACCGGCGTACCGCAGGCTGCCGTCGGGGAGGCAGTAGCGTTCGCGGAACAGCCACCAGCCCTCGTCCATCACGTCGAACAGGCGGCGCTGCATGATCGCCCAGGCGGGCGGCGCGCCGATCGGAGTCTCGGCAAGAATGGTTGTGGTGGTCATCCCTTGGTCGCTCCCGCGGTCAGGCCGCTGATCACGTGCCGCTGGAGCAGCACGAAGACCACCAGCAACGGAGCCACTGCGAGCAGCAGCGTCGGGAACACCACCGTGTAGTCGGTGGAGTACTGGCTCACCGCGGCGTACACGCCGGTCGTCACGGTGTAGAGACCGCTGCCCGGTCCGAGGATGATCTGCGGGTTCACGAAGTCGTTCCACACCGAGAAGGTGTTCAGGATGACCATCGTCACCACGGCCGGTTTCATCAGCGGGAACACGATCGACCAGAACACCCGGTGTTTACCGGCCCCGTCGACCGCGGCTGCCTCGTCCAGGCTGGCCGGGATCGTCATGATGTAGCCGGCGTACAGGAAGATCGAGAACGGCAGCGTCAGCGTGGTCTCGAAGAGCACGAACCCGGGGATGGTGCCCATCAGCCCGAGGAACTTCAGCGTGTAGACGACCGGGATCACCAGCACCTGGCTGGGGATGAACGTCCCGGCCACGAACAGCAGCAGGAGCATCCGGTACCGGCGTTCGCTGCGCCGCGCGATCACGTACGACACCGGGCCGGCCAGGGCGACGGACAGCACGTTCACCGACACCACGAACAGGATCGTGACGGCGTACCCCTTGAGGATGTTGAAGTCTGGGTTCGTCGCGGCCTTCCGCAGGTACTCCATGGTCAGCTGGTCGGGCGAGAGTGAGAACGGGTGCTGCAGGATGTCCTGCTGCGACTTGAACGCGCTGATGATCAGCAGGTACATCGGCACCAGCATCAGCACGCTGGTCACGACCAGGAACGCGATCCGCCCCCAGCCTTTTGCTTTGAACGGTTTGAACTGCACGCTCGCCACCCGTGGCATCCGGAGCGCGCTCATCCCTGCACCCCTCGGTCAGCACGCGCTCGCAGCCGAGCGACGGTCAGAGCGAGACCTGCGGTGATGAGCATCAGTACGACGCTCTGCGCCGAGCCGAACCCGAGCGCGTTGTTGTGGAACGAGTCCCACAGGATCAGGTACGCCGCGGTTTGGGTGGACCCGGCCGGGCCACCTCCTGTCAGCGACACCACGAGGTCGTACGTCTTGAGCAGCGTCACGAGCGACAGCACGAGGTTGACCGTCACCACGGGTGCCAGTGCGGGCAGCGTGACGTTGAAGAACGTCTGCCGCTTCGATGCACCGTCAATGTGCGCCGCCTCCAGCAGGTCCTTCGAGACCGTCTGCAGCCCGGCCAGGTAGAGCACTACGTTCACACCGAACCCGGCCCAGACCAGTACGGCGATCAGACTCGCGAGAGCCCACTTCGGGTCGGAGAGGAACGGCAGTACCTCGGCGCCCTTCGACGTGAGCCAGCCGTTGACGACACCCGACGTACCGAGCACTGCGCTCCACAGGAAGCCGACGACCAATGCGCTCAGCACGTGCGGGTAGAACAGCACGATGCGGAAGAACGCGTTCAGCCGGGACGCACCGTTCACCAGCAGGGCGAACCCGAGCCCGAACACGCTGAGCAGGACAGTGCCGACAGCCGCGATCAGCAGCGTCACCCAGCCCGCCCGGATCGCCTCGGCGCTGTGCGTCAGGCTGACGTAGTTCTTCAGGCCGACGAACGCCGGGTTCGCGCTGTAGCCGTCCCAGTCGGTCAGGCTGAGGTAGAGCGACAGACAGACCGGGACGACCAGCATGACGACGAACAGCACCAGCGCCGGGCCGACCATACTGAGGGTCGTCAGACGGGCTCTCACGACTTCGAGCCCATCCAGCTGTCGATGCGGGTAGCGACGGCCTTCGCACTCTTCCCCGTGTAGAGGCTCTGGACCGCCTTGTTCCATTCGCCGTTGAAGCCCTGCGGCAGCGTGTTGGCGCCGTATCCCTCACCCTGGGCGACCTGCTTCGGCGCCTGGTCGAGGATGTCCTGCACCTGCTTACCGAGCGGCGACAGCTTGTCGGTGTAGCCCTTGCGGAAGTTGCCGTCCTGCGCGAGCTGGCTCTGGACGGCGGTCTTGTCCGTGACCAGCCACTGCACCAGCTTCACCGAGAGGTCCCGCTGCTTGGTCGACTTCAGCACCATGTACGGCGCGGCCATCGTGACACCCTGCGGACCCGGCGACGGCTGACCCGCTTCGGTCGGCGCCGCGAACACGCCGAGGTCGAACTTCGGCTTCGCGTCGTCGGCGGTCCGGACGAACCAGCTGCCCATGATGTACATACCGGCCTTGCCGGACAGGAAGTTGGTCTGCGCGCCGACGTCCTTCAGACCGAGCGCGTTCTTGTCGACGTACCCGTTCTTGATCCAGGACTCGTAGCGCTCCAGCAGCGGCAGCATCGTCTCGCCGACCTTGGCCTGCTTGGAGCTGATCTGCTGGTACCAGTCCGGGTACTTGGTGGCGATCGACGGGTCGCTGAGCTGCAGCAGCTGCAGACCCGTCACGTAGTCGCCGGCGGTCTGCAGCGGCAGGTAGCCGGCTGCCTTGAGCTTGCCCATGGCCGCGGTCAGCTCGTCTAGGTCCTTCGGCGGGGCGCTGATGCCGGCCTTGATGAAGGCGTCCTTGTTGTAGAACACCAGCGACTGCGCCTGCTGGCCGACACCAACCGTGTACACCTTGCCGTCGAGCGAGGCCTGCTCGACGAGCGGGGTGTCCTTGGTCCACGCCTGGTCGGTCAGGTCGAGCATCTGCGGCGCCAGCACCTTGTCGGCCATCAGCGTCTCGACGACATCCGGCGCGTTGCCGGCCGCGAGCAGCTGCGGCAGCGTGTCCTTCACACCCGAACCGGTCGGCGCCTCGATCTTCACGTCGACACCAGGGTTGGCGTCCTCGAAGGGCTTGACCAGGCCCTCCCAGTAACTCTTGGTCAGGTTGGGGGTGATGTTGACCAGCATCCGCACTTCGCCGGTGCTGTCACCAGCAGCACCCTTGTCGTCACTGAAGCCGCCACCGCAGCCCGCCGCGCCCACCAGGATCACAACGGATGTCAGCAGGCCGAGCTTGCGCCCTGGTTTGCGTACCGAACGAGCCATTTCCGGGTCCTCCTCGGATCGTCCCGGCGTCGGGGGCGGCCGGGCGTCGTTATCGAGTGACGATGCAGAGCGCGACGCTCAAGTGTCAACGTTTAAACGGCAAAGTGGACGTTCTGAGTCAGAAGTCCGCGCCATATGGGGTTGGCAGAACGCTGTGAACCGGGTCACCATGCAGCCATGCCCGATGCCGGAAGACCGAAGTCGCCGCTGACACTGTCGGTGGCCGAGCGGACCGCGCTCAGCCAGCTCGCGGCCGCCCCGCGGACCAGTGACGCGATGCGGCTGCGGGCCCGGATCGTGCTGGCCAGCGCCGAGGGACGCTCGAACAAGGCGGTCGCGGACCTGCTCGAGGTCACCCCGGGCACGGTCGGCAAGTGGCGCCGGAGGTTCCTCCGGATGGGCATGGCCGGTCTCGACGACGGGATGCGCAGCGGACGACCGCGGATGGTCGACCGGGTGCAATTAGGTGCCGTTGCGACAACATCGATGGCCGATTCCGGACAACGCCCCTCAACCCGCGAACTGGCGGCGGCGTACGGCGTCTCGCAGTCGACGGTCTCGCGGCGGCGCCGGGAGGAGGTCCAGCACTACCGCTCCGGTGCTGGACTGAGTGTGGCGCCCAGCCATCCCGCTCCGCCGCCGCCCAGTGACCCAGAGTTGCTGTCCGACCGCGTGCACGAGGCGATCCGCGGCTGGATCCTGTCCGGCGAGCTGGCACCCGGGATGCGCGTGGTCGAGTCCGAGATCGCCCGGGTGCTCGGCACCAGCCAGACCCCGGCCCGGGAAGCGGTACGGCGGCTGGCGCACGAAGGGCTCGTCACGTACCGGCCGCGGCTGGGGAACTTCGTCACCGAGATCTCGCAGGTCGAGGCCCGGGAGGCGCGGGAGGTCCGCGTACTGCTCGAGTCCGCGGCCGCGCGCCGGGCGACCGGCCACGCGCCGCCGGAGGAGCTCGACCTGCTCCGGATCGAGGTGCAGCGGATGATCGAGGCGGCCGGCCACCACGACATCGGCGCGTTCCGCGAGGCTGACCTGCGGTTCCACCGGCAGGTGCTGGCGACCAGCGGCAACTCGATGCTGCTGCGCGTGTGGCGGACCCTCGAGCCGGCGCTGTGGAGCCTGCAGGTGGTGTCGAACGCGATGTATGCGGGCGACTGGGGCCTGATGGCACGCCGCCACCTGGACCTGATCGAGGTGCTCGCCGGCACCGACCCCGAGGACTCCGCCCGCCTGTTCGCCGCCCACGCCCGCGGCGAAAGCTCCATCACCAGACCGGCCGGACACCATGATTGACGCCCACATCCACGTCTGGGACCTGCCCCGCCGCCGCCTCCCCTGGCTGGCCCCCGACCACCCCCTCCGCCGCAACTTCACCCTCTCCGACCTCGCCGACCTGCCTGACCTTGTGCTGGTGCAGGCCGATGCCGACCCAGCTGAGGTGGACGACCTGCTGGCGGTGGCTCAGCAGAACCCGGCTGTGCTTGGTGTGGTCGGCTGGTTCGACCTCCTCGATTTCCCGGACCGCCTACCCGACGACCCGCTTCTTGTCGGCGTGCGCAGTCCACCGGTCGACCAGACCGATCCCGATCTGCTGACAGCTCCCGCGCATCTGCGGGGCGTGCGGGCCGCCGCCGACGCCGGCCTCGCTATCGACCTCCTGCTCCGCCCCTCCGCCCTGATCGGCGCCGCCCGGCTGGCTTCCGCCGTACCGGACGCCCGTCTCGTGCTCGACCACCTCGGCAATCCGACAGCTGCGACTGCCGAGTGGCGGTCCGGGATGCAGGCACTCGCCGAGTGCCCGAACGTGACCGTCAAGCTCTCCGGCACCGCCCATCTCGCGACCGACGACCTCGGTGCACTGGTCGACGTCGCCCTCGAACTCTTCGGCAGTGAACGGTTGCTGTTCGGCTCGGACTGGCCCGTGTGCACGCTGGCCGCCACCCGCGCCGAGGTGATCCGCCGTACCACCGCACTGCTGCCACCTGCCACGCACAACGACGTGTTCCGTGGCACCGCCCAGCGCATCTACCGCTCCAGGGAGACCGCCCCATGACCGAGTACACCCGCCGCCAGGTCCTACGGACCGCCGGCGCCGCAGCCGGCACCGCAGTCGTCGCCGGCTCGCTCACCAACCCCCTGACCGCCGGCGCCGTCGACTCACCGCCCGGCAGCGACACCAACCCGCTCAAGCTCTGGTACACCCAGCCCGCCACCGAGTGGCTCCAGGCACTTGCTATCGGCAACGGCCGCCTCGGCGCCATGGTGTACGGCGGCACCGCGACCGAGCAGCTGCAGCTGAACGAGGACTCGATCTGGGCCGGCGGTCCACACCAGTACGACGACCCGGTCGGCAAGGACGTCCTCCCGGAGATCCGGCGGCTGATCGCCGAGGAGAAGTACCTCGACGCGCAGAACCTCGCCGACGAGCACTTCATGGGACTACCGCACGAGCAGATGCAGTACCAGCCGGTCGGCTACCTTTCGCTGGCCTTTCCGGGCATCGACGCGACCGCGGTGACGGCGTACCGGCGGGAGCTCGACCTGACCACGGCGATCACGTCGGTCAGCTACGAGCACGCGGGCGTGCGCTACACGCGGGAGGTGTTCGTCAGCCATCCCGCGCAGGTGCTGGTGATGCGTCTGACGGCCAGCCAGCGCGGTGCGCTCACGTTCGACGCGACGTACAGCACGGAGCAGGCCGCGACACCTGCGGCGTACGACAAGCAGACGCTGGCGCTCAACGGGATCAGCGGTGACGCCGAGGGGTTGACCGGTTCGGTCAAGTTCTGCGCGCTGCTCCGCGCCTTCACCGAGGGCGGCAGTACGACGGTTGCTGACGGCAAACTCTCGGTCGCCGGCGCGGACGAGGTCACGCTGCTGTTCTCGGTCGGCACCAGCTACCGCAACTACCTAGACGTCGGCGCGGACCAGGTCGCTCGCGCCGTAGCACCGCTGACCGCGGTCGGACGCCCGTCGTACGGCGCACTGCGGCACCAGCACGTTGAGGACTACCAACGGCTCTTCGGCCGCCTCGATCTGGACCTCGGTACGTCGGACTCGATCGCGCTGCCGACCGACCAGCGAGTCATGGCGTTCCGCAACGGCGGCGACCCGCAGCTGGCCGCGCTGTACTACCAGTTCGGCCGGTACCTGCTGATCTCCAGCTCCCGCACCCCGGGCCAGCCCGCGAACCTGCAGGGCATCTGGAGCTACAAGATGCTGCCCGAGTGGCAGTCCAAGTTCACGCTGAACATCAACGCCGAGATGAACTACTGGCCGGCCGGACCGGCCAACCTGGCGGAGTGCTGGGACCCGATGTTCCAGATGATCAGCGAGCTGTCCGAGTCCGGCGCGCGTACTGCGGCCACGATGTACGACGCACCGGGCTGGGTAGCGCACCACAACACGGACGGGTGGCGCGGGACCGCACCGGTCGACTTCGCGTACTACGGGGTCTGGCCGACGGGCGGTGCGTGGCTGTCGCTGCTGTTCTGGGAGCGGTACGAGTACACCGGCGACCTGGAGATGCTGCGGAAGTACTACCCGGTCCTGCGTGGCTCTGTGGAGTTCTTCCTCGACCAACTGCAGACCGACGCGAAGACGGGGTGGCTGGTGACCAGCCCGTCGCACTCCCCCGAGGTCAAGCACCACGACTACGACAACGTCGGCGTGAGCATGTGCGCAGGACCGACCATGGACACCGAGATCCTGCACGACCTGTTCAAGGTGTTCGGGCAAGCGACTGCGGTGCTTGGTGTCGACAGCGTGATGGCCGCGGCCGCCGCGGACGCACGGTCGAAGCTGGCACCGATCCAGATCGGGTACCTCGGCCAGATCCAGGAGTGGCTGATCGACTGGGAGGAGGCCGCGCTGGAGTCGAGTCGACATGTCTCACACCTGTGGGCCGTCTTCCCGAGCGACCAGGTGACGCCACGCAGTACGCCGGAACTCGCCGACGCGGCCCGCAAATCGCTGGAACTGCGCGGTCCGGCTGTCACCGCCGGCTGGTCGCTGGCGTGGAAGCTCAACCTCCGCGCCCGGCTGCTCGAGCCGGACAACGCGTACAAGCACCTGACCCAGCTGCTGGCTCCGGGTCGTACCGCGCCGAACATGTTCGACCTGCACCCACCGTTCCAGATCGACGGGAACTTCGGCGGCGTCTCCGGGATCACCGAGATGATCATGCAGAGCCACTCCGGCGAGGTCGCGCTGCTCCCGTGCCTGCCGACGGCGTTCCCGGCCGGGAGCGTGCGGGGCATGCGTGCCCGCGGCGGCTTCGACCTGGAGTTCTCGTGGTCCGGCGGGAAGTTGACCAAGGCAACGGTTCGGTCGCTGCTCGGCAACCGGCTGCGGCTGCGGACCGGCGCTTTGGTGGATGTCAGGTCGTCCATCGGCCCGGTGGCGTTCGCCCGCCCGGAGGACGGCGTGGTCGAGTTCCGCACCCGCCCCGGCGTCGACTACTTCGTCGAGGTGCGCGCATGACTGGTCTTCGGCTGACACTGCCGTTGCTGGCCGCGCTGCTCACTGTGGGCGCCGCCTCTGTCCCAGCTGCCAGCAGTACGCCTGCTGAGCAGGGGAAGACCGCCTGGCATGACGGTGCGCTGCAGGGCGACACTGCAGGGCTGGTGTCGCGGTCCGACCTCGTCCAGGAGGGCCCTGCGTGGCGCTCGTACCAGGCGATGCCGCTGGGGAACGGTGTCCTCGGTGCTTCGGTGTGGGCCGAGAAGGGTTACAGCGCTCAGCTCAACCGCGTGGACACGTTCCCGGACCTCAAGTCGGCCGGGCGCCTCGTCGTACCCGGTCTGGACTCTCTGATGCGTGCTGACGACTACAGCGGGCGGTTGGCGCTGTACGACGGTCAGGTCGTGCAGAGCGGGGGCGGTCTTACTGCGCGCTCCTATGTGCGTGCTGACTCCGACCAGTTCGTTCTGGAGGTGACTGGTGCGGATCCTTCGCAGGTGCAGACCGCTGACCTGAAGTTGTGGGCCGGTCGTACGCCGGCGGTCAGTGCCGCCGATGGCATTGCTGCGCTCGCGGAGACGTTCCACGACGAGGCGTCCGGCAGCATCACCGGTGCGGTTGCTGCGCTGACGGCACAGGCCCAGGGCGTCACCGCGTCGGTGGTGGACCCGCTGACGGTGCGGCTGACGTTCCGGCCTCGGGCGGACGGCAGTTTCCGGCTCGTGGTCGGCGTACCGTCGTACCGCGGTGGAGAACTGCGGTCAGCTGCGCGACGTGCCGTGGTCGAGTCGCCCAGTCACCACCTCGAGTGGTGGCACGCGTTCTGGGACAAGGCGGCGCCGATGCGGATCACGTCGGCTGACGGGTCCGGTGAGTACGTCGAGAACCTGCGGACGCTGCAGCTGTACACGATGGCCGCGTCGATGCGCGGCGACGTACCGAGCACACATGGTGCGGTGGTACGGATGTTCTCGTCCTCGGGAGACCAGGCGGACTGGGCGCAGGACTCGTACTGGCACTTCAACCTGCGGATGCTGGTGTCCGCGAACCTCGGTGCGGGCATCGGTGAGCTCAACTCGCCGTACTTCAAGTTCTACTTGGACCGCGCCGAGCTGATGCGCGAGTGGACGCGAACCCACTGGATCGGCGGCGAGGGACTCTGCCTGCCGGAGTTCATGCGGTACGACGGCACTGGCGACGGCTGCGACAACATGCAGGAGCCCAGCTGGACACGGCGGATCCTGACCAGTGGGCCGGAGCTGGTGAACAACATCTGGCAGCAGTACCGGTACACCAGCGACACGGCCCTGCTGAACCGGAGCTACCCGCTGATGCGGGACGTGGCGCGCTTCTACCTGTCAGCCATGACCACCGGTGCCGACGGCTACCTGCACCTCGAGCATGTGAACGCTCTGGAGGTGCAGTGGGACACCACCGACCCGGTGCCGGACGTGGCGGCGATGCGGGTCATCTTCCCGCTCGTTGCCAACCTGGCGACGGCGCAAGGAGATACAGCGTTGGCCAAGCAGTTGCGGGACGCGGTGAGCAAGCTGCCGCCGTTCCGGACCGTGCAGCGTGGCGGCGAAGAGGTGCTGGCGTGGTCCGGTACCGACGAGGAGTCGCACAACACGCAGAACCCGGAGATGGAGGCGCTCTGGCCGTGGGGCGTGTTCGACGAGACGTCCAAGCTGATGCAGGCGACGTACCGGCAACGGGTGTATCCACAGGACAAGGACTGGGGCATGGACTCCACCTGGGCCGCCCGGCTCGGGCTCTCGGACGAGGTGAAGCGCCTGCTGCTGAAGGGGATCGCGGACTTCCAGATCTACCCGAACGGCTTCACCGTGCACCGCACCGGCCAGGAAGCAGTCCGGAACCGCAGCTTCTACAACGAGTGGGGCGGCGTACTCACCACCGGCCTGCAGGAGGCCTTGGTCCAGTCGTACGGCGGGACTGTGCAGGTCGCGCCGGCGTGGCCGCGTGACTGGGACGTCTCAGGGTCTGTGCAGATCGAGGGCGGGCACCGGATCAGCACCGAGGTGCACGACGGCGTACCGAACGTGGTCGGCATCCAGGCCGGCAGTCGCGACACGCTGAAGCTGCGCAACCCGTGGCCAGGCCAGCAGGTCCGCGTGGTCGACTCTCACGGACAGGTTGTCGTCGGTGGAACCAGCGCCGACGTCGTCACGCTGCCGACGGCTCTTGGTGGGTCGTACACGCTCGAGCGCGTCGCCGTACCGCTGTCGTCCTTCACCTTCGCCCCGCTGACCGGTCAGCCGGCGTCTGAGGTCAAGACGGTCGGCAACCGGGTGCTAGGCATCACGCGGAGCGAGCCGCCGCTGCTGAGCGACCTGGTGTCGGTGCAGGCGCCGGAGAAGCTGAGCAACCTGGTCAAGGCTCAGGTCGGTGCACCGATCTACGTGGATCGCAGCTACACAGTCACTGAGCTGCCTGGGGCGTTGAACGGTCAGGCCTTGGTACAGGGCTCCAACGACGACTCCAAGGCAACCACACCGCCCGACTACCTGACGTTGAGTTTGACCCGGCCGGCGACCGTGTACGTCGCCTTCGACCCGCGCGGCGAGAGCGTGTGGTGGCCGTCGTGGCTGTCCTCGTTCACTCGCACTGGTGAGACAGTCGGTACGACGGACCAGCGCCTGGTCCTCTTCAAACGCGACGTACCCGCCGGGCAGGTTTTTTTGGGCCCGAACTCAGGTGTGGCAGGCAAGGGAAACTCCACCTACATCACGTTTGTGGTACCACGCTGAGCATGTTCAACCACGCACCCGACGGCTACGACTGCCCGTTCTGCCGACTGGCCGCCGGCGGCGGGGACCACCTCACGGCGCAGCACGACATCGTGCTGCGCCGTGAGCACGCACTCGCCTTCGTAGCCTCCCGCTGGTGGCCCAACAACAAGGGCCACGTTCTCGTGGTCCCGACCGCCCACCACGAGAACCTGTACGACCTGACTCCCGAATCCGGCCACGCCGTCCACGACGTCGTCCGCGAAATCGCCATCGCCATCCGCAGCACCTACAACTGCGAAGGAATCTCCACCCGCCAACACAACGAACCCGCCGGCTACCAGGACGCCTGGCACTACCACGTCCACGTCTTCCCCCGCTATCCCAACGACAACCTCTACAACACCCGCCATCTGGAGACCCCCGCCACCCCCGAACAACGAGCCCCCTACATCGACCGCCTCCGCGGGGTGCTCAGCAACTGACGGGCTCGCGTGCCATCAGGAGGTCTTGTGGCGGGCGCCGCCCTCGAGGTGGACTGTCTCGCCGGAGATGAAGCCCGCGCGAAGTAGCCACATCACCGTGTCGACGACGTCGTCGGACTCGCCGTACCGTCCGACCAGCGTCCCAGCGGCACTCTTGCTCAGCAAGCCGGCCTTGCTGTCGCCCAACCGGTCCCAGGCACCCGAGTCGACGACCCCGGGCGAGATGGCGTTGACCCGTATCGGGGAGAGGTCTGCCGCGAGGTGGCGAGCGACGTACTCGACCGCACCGTTGGTCACTCCCTTGACCAGCGAGCCCGGCCCCGGCCGCCACCCGACGACCCCGGAGAACAACACGATCGATCCGTTCGGCCGCAGCACCGGCGCGAAGTGCTTGGCGACCAGCATCGGTCCGATCACCTTCGCCGTGAACGCGGCCATCAGCTTGTCGTGATCCAATTCAACAGCCCGAACATCGTGCGGCGCCGAGCCGGTCGACACGATGTGGTCGATCCCGTCCGCGAGCCGTCCGGCCGTGGCCGCGATCGTCGTCTCGTCCTGCAGATCGATGCGGACCGCGGTCGCGCCGATCTCGGCAGCGTGCGCCTCGGCGGCAGCCAGATCACGTGCACCGATCACCACCTCGTACCCGTCCTTCACCGCACGCCGCGAGACTGCCGCCCCCAGCGCCCGTGCACCGCCGATGACCAGGATCCGTTCCACTGTCGTCCGTTCCACTGTCGTCCGTTCCACTGTCGTCACTCCCTCTCGTAGGATCGGATCTCACGGTATGGATTTGATACCGGTATCTTCAACGGAACTGGGAGCACCCATGGGCAAGGCGTACAACGTGATGGCGGCGACCTGTCCGAGTCGAACCGTGCTCCACCGCATCGGCGCCCGCTGGACCGTGTTCGTCGTCAACGCCCTCGCCGACGGCCCGCGCCGCTTCACCGACCTGAAGGCACACATCCAGGGCATCACCCCGAAGGTCCTGACCGAGACCCTCCGTTCCCTCGAAGTCGACGGCCTGATCAGCCGGCACGAGTACGCCGAGAACCCGCCACGTGTCGAATACG
Source organism: Kribbella sp. VKM Ac-2569 (assembly GCF_004216905.1). Taxonomy (GTDB): domain Bacteria; phylum Actinomycetota; class Actinomycetes; order Propionibacteriales; family Kribbellaceae; genus Kribbella. Next base: position 182,895 of record NZ_SGXJ01000005.1, on the reverse strand, counting down.
CCCTGACACCCCTAGGACGTTCCCTCCTCGTTCCGCTTCGCGCGGTACGGCTCTGGGCCGAACAACACGTCCCCGACATCGAAGCCGCCCGAGCCCGTCACGAGAACCAGACGTACGCCGACACGGTGTGAACGACGAGACATCCTGGGCCCAGCCACGTCCCGGCACGCCACGTCCCATGCACGGCGCGCCCCGGACGCGCGCGACGGGGCTGGCGGCCAGCCCGAGGATCATGCACGCCCGGTGGGTCAGATCGTCGCGAAGGATGGCGGGCCGGCACCGGAGTCGTTCGGGGCGCGCTCACCCCAGACCGCGAACCGGGCCGCTTCCGCGCGGGTCAGTTCGTCGGCGTGCCAGCGGCTCGGTCTGACACCCGGCACGCCGGTTGCGGGCGCGGCGGTCTCACCCCACGGATCATCTTGTGGGGTTGAGATTTGGGGCTTTGGCTCTCCGGTGGACGTGGGTCCGCCGTCCGATGGCTCCGATGGGTCCGAGGGCGTGGGGGACTCGCCCGGTGGTTTGTGTGGATGGCGGGGTGGTGGGTCGGCCCAGGTGGGTCTGGTGACGTGGACTTGGCCGTTGGTGATGGTGACGGTCCAGTGGCCGTGGTGCAGGTCGGTGTGGTGGCGGCGACAGACCAGCGCCAGGTTGTTGAGCTTGGTGTCGCCGCCGTCGATCCAAGAGATGAGGTGATGCGCGTCGCACATGACTGGCGGTGCATTGCAGACCACGCAGCCGCGGTCGCGGGTGTTCAGGGCGCGGCGCATCGCCTTGGTGACGAGGCGTTCGCAGCGGCCGACGTCCAGAGGTTCGGAGTTGGAGCCGAGCACGATCGGGATGACCTTGGCGTCGCAGGCGAGGCGGCGGATGGTGGCCGCGGACAGTCCGTTGCCGTAGACGGTCTGTCCGATCGCGTCCGCGGTCGCTGCCTTGAGGTCCTGGAAGTCGATGGTGACGGTGAGGTTCGCCTTCGACCCGAACCCAGGCACCACGTCACCACCCACGCCACCGGCCCGACCGCCTACCGCAGCACCCTCTGCTCCACCGTCCGGAGAACCAGTAGAACCGGCCTCCGTAGAGCTGGCTGGTTTGGTGGTGGGGCGGAGGATGGTGGGTGAGGGGGTGCCGGCGTCGAGGGCGGTGGCGGCCAGCGTCAACGTGGTGCTGAGGGCGTCGGCCTGGCGCTTTTCGCGGGAGCGGGGGTCGCGCTCACCATCGATGGTCTTGTGCGGGCGGGCGCCGGTGAAGATGAGCGTCCGGAGGAGTTCGGCGTTCTCGTTGGCGAGGTAGCCGGTGAACTTCACGCCGCGGTCCGCGGTCTTCAAGGTCAAGGTTTCGCGGGCGGCGGCCTTGTCTTCTTCGGGTTCGGGGCCGTCGGTGTCGAGGATGTCGCGGGACTGCTCGGCGGCCGCACGAAGATCGGCCGGCGACAAGTGCCGGCCGAGGCGGACCAGTTCCTCTTCGGCGAACTCCAGATCAGCGACCGGCACCGTTGTCGGGACCTTTTCGAGGGCGGTCACGATCGCTTCGGCTTGCGCCGGCCGCAACAGCACCTCAGGCACCGAACCGTCGTCGGGCACATCGGGGTCGGGCAGCGCGGCGACGACCGCCGCATACTTGGGCAGGACACGGGCCAGGCGGACGTCGCGGTAGGCGCGGGAGTGGTCGAGGCGGTAGCGGAACTCCACGTACTGGACCATGTCCCGGGCACCGACCCGTTCGGCGTACCCGGACTTGTCCATCGCCGCGATGATCCGCAACCGGCGAGTCTCGATCCGGGCCAGGTCGGCGTCGGCCTGGTCGAGAGCGCGCTCCAGCTCCGCATCGCTCATCAACTCAGCCAGCTTCTCCATGCATCAAAGCCTAGACACCCCCACCGACAGTTTTCAAAGCCACAACCCCTTATTTTCAAGGAGATTCGGTGCAGCTCTCAACTGTATGGGTGGAACCTGAGCGTGAAGGTGTACGGCGCTACTTCGAGGGTGTCTTGCTGGGTGGCGGGTGGGCCGCAGGAGGCTGAGCCCAGGCCGTTCTGGGCCAGGTCGAGGTTCAGGTAGATGTGGTCGCGAGGCGTGAGATCCGAGCGGTGACGGGCGCGTTCCAGGTCCTCGGTGGTCCAGCGGCGGGCGGTGAGCTGGAAGTGCGGCGTACCGGTCACGCGGAAGCCGTTGCCGTTGGCATCGGTCAGTTCGGCCCAGCGTACGTCGATGCGGGAGCCGTTCTCCTGCGGTACGACGTACGGTGTCTGCAGCTCGTCGACGGTGCGTGCGTACCGTCCCACGCGGGCCGCCTCGCGGCTGTCGGCGTACGCCTCACCGGGACCGCCGCCGTACCACTGCACGTTCTCCAGCTCCTTGGGCAGCACCAGCCGTACGCCGACGCGCGGCCAGCTGCCGCAGCGTGGGGTGACCGCTGTGCCGGCCCACTCGCCCTCCGGCTGTACGTCGACGGTCAGTTGGAGGCTGTGTTCGTTTGCGGTCCAGCGGTACGTCGTACGCACGCTGACGCCGAGGCCTTCGGGGGCGACTCTCGTGCGCACGATTAGCTCGTTGTCCTGCACATCCACGGCGTCGACTCGGTGTAGCAGTCGGTCGAGGCCGGCGGCGCGCCATTCCTGGGTTACGCCGTTCCGGCCGCCCTGGCCGTTGTCGTTGTCGGTTGGGGCACGCCAGAGGTCCAGCTCGGGTCCGTCGACGACCTGCCCGAACAGGCGGATTAGCTTGCCGGTGCGACGGTCGAACTCACCCCCACCGAGTGTCAGCACGTCTCCGGTGTCCACCACGGGAGCGCTGTGCACCACAGGAGCAGGTTCCTCGGCGGGTTGGTCCAGCACGAATTGCGCCCAGGCGACCTCATGCCCCGCAGTCGCCCACGCCTCGTCCTTCGCCAGCACCGCACGCAAGGTCAGCACCCGCTCTCCATTAGAAGGTGCCGCAGAAACAGCACTTGCAGTGGGTGGGAGGGGGATGGTGGTGGATTGGCCTGGGGGGATTGGTAGGAGGGGGAGGTGGCCGGTGGATAGTTCTTGGCCGTCCTGGGCGAGAGTCCAGTGGAATTGGAGGTCGGTGGTGTCTGTGTAGGTTCGGTGGTTGTGGATGGTCAGGGGGTCGGGGCCGGTTATGCGTACTGGTTCCAGGACCTTCTTGTATTCGGTGAGGCCTGGGGACGGGGTTCGGTCGGGGAAGAGGAGGCCGTCGATGCAGAAGTTGGTGCCGTGGAGGCGTTCGCCGAAGTCGCCGCCGTAGACGTGGTCGGTTGCGCCGGGCAACAGCAGGCCGTGGTCGATCCACTCCCAGAGGAAGCCGCCCTGGAGGCGCGGGTAGTGCTCCAGGATCCGCTGGTAGTCGGCCAACCCACCAGGACCGTTGCCCATGGCATGGGCGTACTCGGCGAGGATGAACGGCAGGGCGCGCCGCCTGGCCTCGAGCGAAGGGTGTTCCGCGGTCTCCTCCGGCACGTCCTCCGTCCGCGTCCCGATCGCCTCGAGGTCCTCCAGCAGCGGGTACATCAGGCTGTAGAAGTCCGAGAACTCGTACGTCCGGTCCCGCTCGTAGAACACCGCGCGCTCCGGATCCCGCTGCCGCGTCCAGGCTGCGAGCTCGCCGAAGTTCCGGCCGCGGTGGCTCTCGTTGGCCAGCGACCAGATCACCACGCTCGGATGATTCTTGTCGCGCTCGACCATCCGGCGCATCCGGTCGAGCATCATCGGCCCCCAGTCCGGGTCGTCGGCCGGGTTGCCGCGCCAGTCGGTGTAGATGAAACCGTGCGTTTCGATGTCGCACTCGTCGATGACCCACAGGCCGAGTTCGTCGCACAGGTCCAGGAACGCGGGATGTGGTGGATAGTGCGCGGTCCGTACGGCGTTGATGTTGTGCTGCTTCATCAGGACGAGGTCCTGCCGCATCGCGTCGACCGTCATCGCCCGGCCGCGCCGTTCGTCGTGTTCGTGCCGGTTCACGCCGCGGAAGAACAACGGCTGTCCGTTCGCGGTGAACAGCCCGTCGACCATCGCCACGGTTCGGAACCCGATCCGCAGCTCAACCGTCTCCCCCGGCACCTCAACCGTCGCGTCGTACAGCCGCGGCAGCTCGGCCGACCACGGCTCGACCCCACTGATCGTCACCGGCACCCCAGGCTCAACGACCACCCCAAGCTCCGGCACCCGCACAACCGCACCCGGCGCGGGTCCCGACGCGACGTCGACTCGCAGTGTCCCGGCGCCGGTCAGGTGGTCGTACGACGCATGTACGAAGACGTCGTCGATCAACGGCCGCGCGAGCAGAGTCACGTCCCGGAAGATGCCCGGCAACCACCACATGTCCTGGTCCTCGAGATACGAACCAGACGACCACTGGTGGACCCGCACGGCCAGCGTGTTCCGTCCCGGCCGCAGCAGGTGGCCGACCGTGAACTCGCTCGGCAGCCGGCTCCCCTTCGCGGTCCCGGCCTCGACGCCGTTCACCCAGACCTTGAAGCACGAGTCGACGCCTTCGAACCGCAGTACCGCGCCGTCGATCGGCCAGTCGTCCGGCAGCTCGAACGTCCGGACGTGGTCGCCCGTCGGGTTCGCGTCCGGCGCGTACGGCGGATCGATCGGGAAAGGGAACGCGGTGTTGGTATACCGCGGTCGGTCGTGTCCCTGGAGTACCCAGTGCCCGGGAACGGTCAACTCGCCCCAGTCCGCCTCGACCTTTGGCATACCATCCGGCGCGCTCTCCCAGAGCTTGAAGTTCCAGCGCCCGTTGAGGCTGAGCCGCGGCCGGGACGACCGCAACCACGCCCGCGGTTCCCGCGCCCCAGTGCTCGGAGTCAGATCCTCGAAGTACCTCACTGCGCCTCCTTGAGCACCCGAACATCCCACGGCCCCAACTCAACCCGCGCCAACGTGACTTGCCCCGACTCCACGGGCACGAGCGGCACAACAGCCATCGGCGGCTCGACGACCACCGCCGTCCCCGACCAGTTGTGGACGAACCACAGTCGCTCCCCCGCCGCGTTCACCGCCGACAGCGCGGTCACCGACGGAGCCCACAACCGCGACTCCCCGTACAGCGCCGCAGCCAAAGCACGATCCGGCACCGTCCCGACGTACGTCACCCGCCCAGCACCGAACCGCTTGATAGTGACGATCGGCCGGCGTCCAGTCGGATGCTCGTACGACGCCAGTACGTCGGCATCGCCCACGAGCAACGTCTCCGCCCACCGTGTGGCATGCCCGTCCAACCCGCTCACCGGCATCGCCGACTCCAGGTTCTCGAACTCCTGGTATGCCATTCCGGCCGCCTCCCGCAACCGCGGCGGCGCAACCTCAGCGCGCGGGCGAGCCTCCAGATCCGCATACCCGGTCCGTGGCCCGACGATCAGATGCCCGCCGTCCCGCGCGTACGAGACCAACCGATCCAGCACAGCGTCCGACGCGACGTAAAGCCCAGCAGCAACAACCACCGGAGCCGCCAACGCAGCCTCGAGCCGCTCGACCGGAACGACCCCGGGCCGCAACCCGGCATCCAGAATCCCCGTGTAGAAGGCCTCCACGATCGTCCGGTACGACGCCTTGTCCGGTATACCGCCCCGCGTCGCCAACGGCGGCTGGCACTGCATCGCCCAGTCGCTCTCGTTCGACCACAGCACCGCGACGTCCACATCAGGCGTCAGATCCACCACCGACGACCCGGCCGCCGCCAACTCGGCTCCGATCGCAGCGATCTCGCGGTATACCCGACCTGGCTCCAACCCGTGCCCGAGAATCCCGCCCCAGAACGTCTCCGCCCCGTGATGGATCGAGTGCCAGTGCCAGTACTCGACCATCCGTGCACCCCGCGACACCATCGCCCATGCGAGCTGCCGGAGCTGCCCGTCGTACGGCGGCCGGTTCTGGTGCGAGCCGCCGATCGACGTCGCGTTCGTCTCGGTGACCAGGAACGGCTCCCCGCGCGACCCGTAGACCCGATCCGCGGCCAGGAACAGTTCGGCAACACTCCGCCCGATCCACCCAGGCTCCACCCGCGACGGATCCCCAGGCCGCGCCAACCCGTCCTGGACGTCGACATAAATGTTGCCCGCCGCAACGTCCAGCTGCGACGTCAGCGGTACGTCGGCCACCGCCGGCCGGTCGTACGCGAGACACGTCGTCACGAATTGCCCCGGCCGCCGCAACCCCCGCAGCAACGAGGCCTGCCACCCGATGAACTCAGAAGTCCGCGCCGCCTGGAAGCGCCGCCAGGCCAGGTCGTACGACGGCGTGCTGTTCCCGTCCGGCCGCCACAACTCGGACCAGTCGCTCAACCGATGGGACCAGTACGTCAACCCCCACGCCTCGTTCAGCGCCTCGACCTCGCCGTACGTCCGACGCAGTCGAGCCACAAAGTCCGAGAACGCGGCCGAGTTGTGGGCCAGCAGAACACCGGGCTCGTTGTCGACCTGGTACCCGATCACCGCCGGATGATCGCGATACCGCTCCACGATCCGCCGCACCATCCGCTCCGCATGGAACAGGAACGCGGGCTGCCCGTAGTCGATCTCCTGCCGGATCCCCCACGGCACCGGTACGCCGGTGTGCCGCTCGGCCGCGATCTCCGGGTGCGCGCGTTGCAGCCACGGCGGTACGGCGTACGTCGGCGTACCGAGGATCACGCCGATCTCGCGGTCGCGAGCATCGTCGAGTACCGGGCGGATCCATTCGAGGTCGAAGACGCCGTCCCGTGGTTCCCAGGTCGACCAGACCGACTCACCGACACGGATGGCGGTGATGCCGGCCGCAACCATCAGGTCCAGGTCGGTCGGGACCCGATCACCGAGCGAGCGCGGCAGGTACTCCGGGTAGTAGGCCGTCCCCAGCACGACATGTGGCGGCAGCATGCGCCAACGCTAACCGACGCAACGACACTCGTGCAATCGTTTGCACAAAGGCAATTGCGCGCAGAGGCCAAACGCGACGAGTTGGCGCGCAGGGCCTCAGCTCGCCCGGATCCGGGCCCGCCGCCGAGCCGGGCCGGTGCTGGCACGCACCACGAGCTCCGGTGTGAGCAGGTCCGGCGCGGGCCAGTCGGCGCCGCCGAGCCTCTTCGTCAGCTGCTCCCAGGCCAGTTCGCCCAGCTTGGCCCGCTCGTTGCGCAACGAGGTCAACGGCGGCCGCGAGTACGCCGCGATCGGAATGTCGTCGTACGACGCGACCGACAGCTCGGACGGCACCTCGACGCCGTTGTCGTACATCCAGCTGAGCAGGCCGATCCCGACCAGGTCGTTGAACGTGATCACCGCGGTCGCCCGGCTGTGCAGCACGGTCGGACCCGCGTCGTACCCGTGGTTGCCGGACCAGCCCCCGTCGACCTCGTCCAAAGTCACATCAAGTGCACGCGCCGTACGACGCAACGTCCGACGGCGCTCCCCGTCGGACCACGAGGTGGCCGGACCGCCGACATAAAGCACCCGGCGATGGCCGAGACCAGTGAGATGCTCGAGCAGCAATCGCGAGGCCGCGCGGTAGTCGATGGCGACCACGCCGGCGTTCTTCACGGTGCGGTTGATGCAGACCACGGGCACCGGTTGCGCCAGCGCCTTCTCCAGGCCGGCCCGCGTCAGTCGCGAACTGCAGAGCACCAACGCGCCGGAGTAGTCGACGAGCTCGTCAACGAGTCGCAGCTCCTCGGCCGGGTCCTCACTGCTCTCGCCGATCAGCAGCCGGTACCCGCCGGCGCGGGCGGCGGCGTTGAGGCCCTTAAGGACCTCGGAGAAGAACGGGTTCGTCAGGTCCGGCACCGTCACGCCGACCGTCAGCGGGCGGCCGAGCTTGAACTCCTGCGCCCGCTTGTCGGCGCGATACCCCAGCTGGCCGGCCACCGCGCGCACATGTGCGACCACCTCGGGCGAGATCAGGTCCGAACCGTTCAGCGCCCGCGACACCGTCGAGACCGAGGTGCCGGCCTCGCGTGCGACGTCGATCAACCGAACCCGTTCCGCCACTGTCTTCCCCTCAGCCCTGTGATCCCTTTACGTCTGGCCGATCCGCACGTTCCGGATCGTCACGTCGTCGGCGTACTGTACGACAGCTTCCGCCGCGACCTCGTCGAACCGGCTGTCGGTGATCGCCACCGAGGTGATGTGCTTCGTCTCCGCTCCCACGATGCGGTACGCCCGCTCGGCGCGGGCCACCCGGACCCGGTCGAAGCGGATGTCGCGCACGTCCGGGAACAGCGACTGGTCGCCACCTCCCTGGTAGCTGAAAGTAACCTCCAAAGGACGATACATCCAGGCCCGCGAATCCACGTCGCGGACATCGACATTGTGCACATAGCCACCGCGGGTCGAGGTCGACTTCACGCAGAGCAGCCATTGCAGGTACGCCTCGTCCGCGGCCGGATCGGCCGGCGCGTACAGACGGCGTACGAACACGTCCTCGACGCCGCCGCTCATCTCACTACCGACAGCGACCGCGGCGCCACCGCTGAGAAACGTGCAGTCCTCCACGATGATCCCTCGCGACGGCAGCCCGAGCCGGCGGCCGTCGGAGTCCCGGCCGGACTTGATCGCGATGCAGTCGTCGTGGGTCGCGAACGTGCAGTCGCGGATCAGTACGTCGGTGCAGGACTCCGGATTGCAGCCGTCGCCGTTCGGGCCGAGGTTGCTGACCGTGACGCCCCGGACAGTCACGTTGCGGCACTCGAGCGGATGGATCGTCCACATCGGCGAGTCCTTGACGGTCACGCCCTCGATCAGCACGTTCGTACACCGGAACGGCTGGATGAAGCTCGGACGGAGGTAGTGCCCCGCGCCGAAGACACGCTGCTCGACCGGGACCTGCTCATTGTTCATCCGCTCCAGCTCGCCCCAGTCAGCGCGCTGGTTCGGCAGGCCCGTGTGCCAGCCGTACTGACCGCTGCCGATCAGGTACCACCAGTGCTCGTTGTCGCCGGCGCCATCGAGCGTGCCCTTACCCGTGATGCCGATGTCGGTCTGCCTCTCGGCGCGGATCAGCGACGAGTAGTTGTACACCTCGACGCTCTGCCAACGGGTCCGCACGACGGGAAGGTACGCCGCCGGGTCGGTGCTGAACCGCAGCGTCGCGCCTTCCTCCAGGTGCAGGTCGACGTGACTCAGCAGGTTGATCGCACCGGTCTGCCACACCCCCGGCGGTACGGCGACATGCCCGCCGCCGGCGTGATGGCAGGCGGAGATCGCCGCGGCGATCCCGGCTGTCGCGTCGTCGGGCGTCGCGCCGTACGCCGTGATCGGGAACCAGGCGTCCCGGAACCGCGGCGGCCGGATCCGCGATCTGACGAGAGCCTCCTGATCAGCGGCGGCCGCGGGCAGTCCGATGCCTGCAGCAACCACTCCTCCGAGTGAGACACCTAGCAGCTGACGACGAGTGGGGCGCATGGGCGGAGAACCTTCCTCAGGGACGGATGAGGTAAAGCTTTGCCCGCAAGTATCCAAGAGATTTCGGGGCGGTCAAAGTCTTTGTCCACAGCCACCCGTTGACAGTCCAACGCGCGACAGGCACGATCGGTTGCAATCGTTTGCACTCAAGGAGCCGCGGATGACCGCCCCCGTTAGTCGCCGTACTGTCCTGCTCGCCGGTGGAGCTGCTCTCGCCGGTGGATCCCTGCTCGGCGGCGGTACCGCCCCGGCCGCCGCCGAAACCGCACCGGACGCGCAAGTGGTCGCGATCCTGCAACGGATCTGCCCGCCGCGCTTCCCGGACCGCTGGTACGACGTGACCGACTTCGGCGCCGTCGGTGACGATGCGACCGACTGTACGGCGGCACTCCGCGCGGCGATCGAGACCTGTCACCGGCGCGGCGGCGGACACGTCGTCGTACCGGCGGGTGACTACCGGACCGGCGCCGTACACCTGCTCAGCCGCGTCGACCTGCACCTGGAGGCCGGTGCGCGACTGGCGTTCAGCCAGGACCCGGCGGCGTACCTCCCGGTCGTCGCAACGCGCTACGAGGGGACGGAGTGCTACAACTACTCCGCCTTCGTATACGCGTACGGTCAGCGCGACATCGCGGTCACCGGTCAGGGCGTGCTCGACGGACGCGCCGACGCGACGCACTGGTGGGACTGGACCGGCGGACCGCCGCCGAACGAGGGACCGGACAAGACGCTGCTGATCCAGATGGCCGCGGCGGGCGTTCCGGTCGAGGAGCGGGTGTTCGGCGCGGGTCACAATCTCCGGCCGAACCTGCTGCAGTTCAACCGCTGCGAGAACGTGCTGCTCGACGGCATCACGGTCAAGGACTCGCCGATTTGGAACATCCACCCGGTGCTCTGCCGCAACGTCACGATCCGCGGCGTCACCGTCGACAGCCCGGACGGACCGAACAACGACGGCATCGACCCGGAGTCGTGCACCGACGTACTGATCGAGAACTGCACGATCTCCACCGGTGACGACTGCATCGCGTTCAAGTCCGGCAAGGACGCCGACGGCCGGCGGGTGAACGTACCGGCCCGGTACGCCGTCGTCCGGAACTGCGAGATGGCTGACGGGAACGGCGGCGTGACGGCCGGCAGCGAGACCAGCGGCGGCGTGATGGACATCTTCGTCCGCGACTGCCGGATGAGCAGCCCGCACCTCGAGCGCGCGATCCGGATCAAGAGCAACCCGGCCCGCGGCGGGACGATCACGAACATCGACGTACGCCGGGTGACGGTCGGGCAGGCCGCCGACTCGGCGATCGAGATCGTGCTCAACTACGCGAACGTGACGACCGGGGCGTACCCGCCGGACGTGCACGGCATCACGATCAGCCAGCTCACCGTGGCGTCCGCGCCGCGTGCCCTGAACCTGCTCGGCCTCACCGACGACCCGCTACGCGACATCCAGCTGCACCAGTGCCGCTTCGACGCGATCACCGAGGACAACGTGATCGAGAACGTCGAGGGACTGCGCCTGGACCAGGTCTGGATCAACGGCGCCCGCGTCGACAACTGAAGGAGCCCCCATGGACAACTTGAGCCGTAAGAACTTCCTCCGCATGAGCGCCGCAGCAGCAGCGGCGTCAACCGCAGGCCTCGCCACCGGCGCCGCCCCGGCGGAGGCAACCACCGCGGGCGAGGTGGCGGCCGCCTCTGATCCCGGCCCGGGCTGGGGGTACGTCGGTGAGATCCTGCGTATCACCCGTCCACCGCAGTTCCCCGCCCGCGACTTCTCGATCACCACCTTCGGGGCGATTGCCGACGGCACGACCCTCGCCACGGACGCGATCGCGAAGGCCATCGACGCCTGTCACCGCTCCGGCGGCGGACGCGTCGTCGTACCCGCCGGCACCTTCCTGACCGGTGCGATCCACCTGAAGTCCAACGTCAACCTGCACGTCTCCGACGGCGCCACGCTGCTCTTCAGCACCGACCCGGCGCAGTACCTCCCGGTCGTACTGACCCGCTTCGAGGGCGCCGAGTGCATGAACTACTCGCCGCTCATCTACGCCCGCAACTGCGAGAACATCGCCGTCACCGGCAACGGCACCCTCGACGGCGGCGCGACCTGGGACAACTGGTGGTCCTGGGTCACCCCGTCCGGCCCCGACGCCCAGGCGCTGCAGCAGATGGCGGCGGACGGCGTACCGGTCGAGGACCGCGTGTTCGGCGCCGGCCACCACCTGCGCGCCGCGTTCATCGAGACCCAGTCCTGCCGCAACGTGCTGATCGAGGGCGTCACGATCCTGCGTTCGCCGTTCTGGGAGGTGCACCCGGTGCTGTCGCGCAACATCACCGTGCGCGGCCTCCACATCGACAGCCGCGGCCCGAACAACGACGGCGTCAACCCGGAGAGCTCGCAGTACGTCCACATCCACGACTGCACGTTCAACTGCGGCGACGACTGCATCGCGATCAAGTCCGGCCGCGGCGCCGACGGTCTGCGCGTGAACGTGCCGTCGGAGAACATCCTGATCGAGAACTGCACGCTGAACATCCGGTACGGCGCGATCACGATCGGCAGCGAGATGACCGGCGGTGTCCGCAACGTGTTCGTCCGCAACTGCACGATCGGCAGCCCGAACCTGTACTTCGGCCTGTACATCAAGACGAACTCGGTCCGCGGCGGTTTCGCCGAGAACATCTACCTGCGCGACCTCGACATCTCGAACCTCACCAAGGAAGTCGTGTCCTGCAACTTCTACCGCAGCGAGGGCGACGTCGGCCCGCTGACACCGCGGGTGCGGAACGTCGAGCTGCGCAACGTCAACGTCGGTCACGCCCGGAACGCGTTCTCGATCTTCGGGTACCCTCGGTCGCCGATCCAGGACTTCCGCGTGATCGACTGCACATATACCAGCATCGATGCCGCGAGCTCGATCCAGGACACCGAGCTGACGTTCCAGAACTTCCACGTCAACGGTCAGCTCATCACGGATCCGGCGCAGCTCACGTGACCGTCGGCTGGGCTGAAGTCGATCGCATCCTGGCCGACGTCCGGCCACCCGCCTTTCCTGCCGTCGACTTCCCGATCACGTCGTACGGCGCGGTCGAAAGCGACGCCGGTCCCGGGATCGCGGCCGCCATCCAGGCCTGCCACGAGTCCGGTGGCGGTCGCGTCGTCGTACCGCCCGGCAAATGGCATACCAAAAAGATCCACCTGCTGTCGTACGTCGAGCTGCACGTCAGCGAGGGCGCCACGCTGCTCTTCAGCACCGATCCGGCCGACTACCTGCCGGTCGTGGAGACCCGGTACGAGGGTCTCGAGGTGCTCAACCACTCGCCGATGATCTACGCGAACGGCTGCACCGACATCGCGATCACCGGCACCGGGACGCTCGACGGGCAAGGATCGTGGGACACGTGGTGGCAGTGGTTCCACGAGTGCGACGAGGACTTCAAGCGACTACGCGAGCAGAGCTGGTACGGCGTACCGCTGGCAGACCGTGATGCCGGCGACCGGCTGCGGTCGTCCTTCGTGCAGCCGTACAACTGCACCAACGTGCTCATCGAGGGCGTGACCGTCGTCCGTTCACCGTTCTGGCAGATTCACCCGGTGCTCTGCCGCAACGTGACGATCCGCGACCTGGTCATCGACTCGCAGGGACCGAACAACGACGGCATCGACCTCGAGTCGTGCCGCTCGGTCGTCGTCTCCGGCTGTGTCATCGACGCCGGCGACGACTGCATCGCGCTCAAGTCCGGTCGCGAGGCGGACGGCCTACGGGTCGACGTACCGACCGAGGACGTGCTGATCGAGGACTGCGAGCTGCGGGTCAAGTACGGCGCGATCACGCTCGGCTCGGACCTCACCGGCGGCATCCGCAACGTGTACGTCCGCAACTGCCGGATCGGCGGACCGTACTTCGCCTTGTACATCAAGACCAATGCGGTCCGCGGCGGCTTCGTGGAGAACGTCTACCTGCGCGACATCACGGTCTCCGATGTCCTGAAGGAAGTTGTCCAGTGCAACTTCCACCGCGGCGAGGGTGATGCCGGACCGCTCACGCCGTACGTCCGAAACGTCGAACTGCGCGGTGTGAAGGTCGAGCACGCACGTAATGCGCTGCTGCTCCGCGGCTACCGGAACTCCCGGATCGAGGACTTCCGGCTGGTCGACTGCACCTTCACAGTCGACCAGCCGAGCACGGTCCACCACGCGGCTCTGTCCTTCGACAACGTGACCATCAACGGGAAGCCGGTGAAGGACGTTCACCAAGTCCGCTGACCTTACGGGAGGTGCGCGCAGTTGGTGTCCAGGTCCCACAGGATCACCGACAGCGCGTACGGGCTGATCGTGTGGTCGCCGTGGGTCGCGTCCTCCAGCAGCTCCCAGTGGCCGTTCGACTCGTTGCTCACCGCATCGGTCCCGATCACGGCGATCCGCTGCCGCACCGCGGCCTCGTACGACCGGTGCCCGACGCCGTTGAAGCAGCAATCGTCGAACCGGTTGAGGATCTGGATCTGCCGCCGGTTCCGCCCGACCGACGCGAGCGCGTAGAAGTCCGGGAAGTCGGCCAGCCCGTAGAACCCGGGCTGCATGTCCAGCCGCTGCTCCCAGTCGCCGCGCGTCGGGCTCGGCTTCGGCGACCCAGGCCGAACGAAGAACGGCAGCGAGCCGGCAGTCGGGTACGACCGGGTGATCCGCGTGTCCAGCGCCGGGTACACACTCGTCGCCCAGCCACCGCCGGACAGCCCGATCATCTGCACCGACGACGGCTGGTACGTCGCCTGCACGTAGTTCATCGCCACAGCCAACGGTGTGAGGAACAGTGCTAGCGGTGAGTACGTGTCCGAGGCCCACAGCGGCAGGTCGTTGTGCGACGGCTGCAGCTGCTTGGTGGGGTCGGCCGGGTCCTGCAGCGTCTTCGGGTTCCAGTGGTAGAACGGCATCGCGAACAGCAGCACGGTGTACCCGTGGTCGAGCAGGCCCTGTGCGACCCGCTGCATCGTGTCCAGACCCTCGCCGTGCCCGTTGTGGTAGAACGCGACGCGCCGGTGCGTGCTCAGCGTCGGCTCGAGTACGAACACTGTGGCGACGTACCCGAACGGCATCGCCACGTCCAGCTTGTCGTAGCGCCGTACGCCGGTGAACTCGGGCAGCACGGCTGGTACACCGACGTCGCGGGTCACCGTCGGCAGACCGGTCGGCAAGACGCCAGTGTCCTTCCACACCTGTGCGACCAGCTGCGGCCGCAGCGCGTCCGCGTCGGCGGCTGTGTGGATCTTCATCAGCTCTTCGACGTCCACCCCGACGACGACCTGCGGCAGCGTCTTGTACGTCGCCGCGTGGGCAGCCGCGATCTCAGCGTTCACCGGCGCAACGGGCCGCGGTGCCGGATGCGGCAGCACACCGCCCGCCGGGACTTCCGTCGCGGCCGCATTGGCGGCGTTGAGCGGCCATCCGGTCGCACTGCCGGCTGTCACGGCGAGAGCACCTCCGAGAATGGCCCGACGGTTGACGTTCTTCATGATGGATCACCTTTCGAGGCGGGGAACAACCGGGTGCCATCCGCCGAACACGAACGACGGGTCGCGCAGCTGTGCTGCCTCCTCGTCGCCGAGCTGCCGGGAGCAGGCCAGTCGTGTGGTGGTGTCGAGCGGCTGACCGGCCAGGTCGGTGCTGTGGTACTCCCAGAACCGGATCTGGCCGGCGGCCGCGCAGTCGTTGGGGCTGGTGATCTGCCAGCCGGTCTTCTTCACGTGGCTGTCCATCGCGGAGTCGATGAAGACGGCCTGGCTGGTCGGGAACCGGCTGAGCTCGGCCCGCGCGAGGAACACGCTGTCGTCGGCCACCTCCGGCGCGCGGGTCAGCCGCACCCGCACGAAGATGTTGCCGGGCCCGTTGTCGATGTTGCGGACCTGGTTGTAGTAGCCCTCGTGCAGCGCCTTCAGCTCCGAGTCCTGCATGAACACACCGCCGGTCCCCCAGACGAAGTCCACGTCACCCTCGACGTAGCTGTTCGTCACGAACGCCTGTCCTTGCAGACGGAGGCTGTCCTGGTATCCGAGGATGCGAACCCGCGCCAGCACGATCCAGCTCCCGTTTCCGAAGAACGCCTCGGCCTGCGACCGGCGGTACGGCGTGAGGTTCTGCACGGTCACGTCCGTCATCGTGAAGTCGTCGGCGAACACGCCCATCGCGGACCGCCAGCAGTTGAACCGGTCCGACTGCGGGATGACGCGGCGCTGACAGTACGACTGCTCGATCGGGACGCTCCCCATCGCGGAGTCGCCGTTCAGCAGGTTGTTGTTCGGGTACCCGATCACGGTCTTGCCGGCGCCCGCACCGCGGATCGTGAGACCGGGTTTGGTCGGCGGCACCCAGACGAGCTCGCGATACAGACCGGGCGCGACGTCGATCGTCGCCTGGTGCCCCTCGCCCACGAAGTCGATCGCTGCCTGCACCGTACAGAAGTCCTTGCCAGGTCCTACGGTCAGCTGGGCGTCTGAGGTCGGGTCCAGGCGGGTGCGGATCCGCCAGCCGTCGGCCTTCGTGATCCCTGGGTCGCCTTGCACGAACCCGGGATCGACAGTGACGTAGTACACCTGGCCGGCTTTGAGCCGCTGATGCGGATAGATCTTGACCGTCCGTCCGTCCACCACGACCGCCTGGTACGTCCAGGTGTGCAGCTCGCCGTAGTCCGTGCGGGCGTCCCCGACAGTCCGGTGGTACGACGTGAGGTCCGCGAGGCTGATCGTGTCGACGACCTCGCCGTCCGCCGCGTGGATGTTCAGTTTGCCGGTCACACCGAGGCGGACCGGTCCCTGGTACGTCAGGCTGAGCGGGGTGTCCGAGCACGTCGCGTCCTCGAGACCCTGCGGCGCGAGTTTCGGCGTACCGCTGGGTCCGGTGGACCAGCCGGTCAGACGTTTCAGCACCGCGGTGAGTTTGGCCGCGGCGACCTCGTGGCCTTGCACGCTCGGGTGCGTGCTGCCGTTGAAGTCGTTTGGTCCGAGCCAGCCTGTCGTGTCGACGTACGCGATGCGGCGGTCCTGCGTCGCCGCGACCGCTGCCTTGATGTCGTCGGCGTGCGTGCCGTTGAAGGGGCGCAGGGCAACGATCAGCGCTTGCGGGTCGGCCGTGCGGACCTTCTGCAGATAGGCCAGGTACGCCGGGGTGAACTCGGCGCTCGTCGACGCCGCGTCGTTCGTGCCGAAGTTGACGACGACCGCGCCGGGGTCGAAGGGTGCGGCCGGGAAGCCGGCGAGGTTCCAGCCGAACGACTCGGACGCCGTACCGACGTTGCCGTGACCTGGCTGGATGATGCCCTGCTTGCCGAAGCCGACCTGGTTGGTGTCCGCGCCGAACGCCGCCCCGACCAGGTGCGGGTACGCCTTGGTGCCGTCCGCGCAGTCGGTCCCGAGCTCCGCACAGAGCGCCATCACGCCCTGCGTGATCGAGTCGCCGTAGAACTCGATGCGGTGCTCGGCGGTCGTCTGCAGCGGAATGAGCTTGGCGTCCGGGGCGAGCTCGATCTTCTCCAGGACGACACCGGTCTGCAGCGGGACGTTCCAACGGTTCTCGTACTCGTCGACGTCCTTGACCACGATCTCCGCGGTGTGCGCGACGGTCGGGTCGAGGTCGTCGGCGAACACCTTGTGGTCCGCGTCCGCCTTGTGCAGTACGGGCGCCTGGCCGTCGATCGCGACGTACAACTGGGCCGGGACGGTGATCGACGCGGTGTCGAGCAGTGCGCCGAGGTGCGAGCCGGTGAACCTGAAGCGGACCGAGGACCCGGAGTTGACGGTGATCGCGACGTCGTCGTCACGGCCCCAGTGCCCGTCGAGCTCGATCCGCGGGTCGAACGGTCCGTACGTCGCCGGGTTCGCTGCCGTTGCTGTGGTTGCCGACATCGTCAGGAGGCCGGCTCCGGCGAGCAGGACCAGACACAGGCTCAACAGGCGATTTCGCACGGTGTTCTCCTCGCGCGGACCGCCGCAACAGAGCCCGGGGCGGTGGGCGGGTAATCCTTTTCCTCGTTACCGTCGCAGCGTCGCGCGGTGACGTCAAGGGTTCGCCGCAGGAAATCGGGAAAAGGTTTACATCGCTCTACCGGCAGCGATCTGCGCCGGGATCATGGTCCAATGGGCCGGTGAGACGGTATCGATCTTCGGAGCCCGCTGCGGACCGTGCTGCCCGCGCCACGATCCACGACGTGGCGCGGCTGGCCGAGGTGTCGACGGCGACCGTGTCGCGGGTGCTGAGCGGCGGCAAGCCGGTGTCGCCGGAGGTCGCCGACCGGGTCCGCGTCGCGGCCCAGGACGTCGGCTACCGGCCGAACCCGGCGGCCCAAACGCTGTTGCGCGGCAGCAGCCGGACTGTCGGCGTCGTCGTACCGGACCTCGGCAACCCGTACTTCGCCGAGATCCTCAAGGGCGTCGCCGCCGAAGCAGCCGCCACCGACCATCACACGCTGGTCGCCGGCACCGAGGAGGACCCGGAGCAGGAGTACCGCTCCGCGATCGAGCTCGCCCGCTGGGTCGACGGGCTGCTGCTGTGCGCGCCACGGATGAGTACGCCCCGCTTGCGCGAGGTCGCCGAGGCCGCGCGCCGGCTCGTCCTGATCAACCGGGTACTGCGGCATTCCGCGGTCGGCTCGGTCGTGGTCGACTACCACCTCGGCGTCCGCGCACTGTGCGAGCACCTCGCGTCACTCGGCCACAAGCGGATCGCGTACCTGCAGGGCCCGACCGCCGCCTGGTCCGATCAGCAACGCCAACGCGGCTTCCGCTCACCGGAGGCGTCCGGTCTCACGATCTTCCGGGTGCCCTGCGGCTCGACGCTCGTCGACGGACGGGATGCGGTGGACGAGGCGCTGACCTACAAGCCCACCGCGATGATCTGCTTCAACGACCACGTCGCCGTCGGCGTCCTCAGCCGCCTCCGCGAACTCGGCCTGTCCGTCCCCGGCGACATCTCCGTCGCCGGCATCGACAACGCCCCCATGAGCGCCCACACCGACCCCGGCCTCACGACGTACGCCGTCTCCACGGTCGAACTGGGCCGCCAAGCCTGGGAACGCTTCACCCCTCGAGTCACCACTGCCACCACCCACGTCCAAGGCGAACTGGTAATCCGCGCCTCCACAGCCCGCCCACCCAGCCGCCGCTGACCCCGCTGACCCGGCCGCCGCTACCCGACCCTGGCCCCCGCTCCGCCGGTGCGGTCTCATCTGGTGGGTATACCCATCAGATACAGGGTTCGCGGCCGAGATCCCCGGCGCTAACCCTGCATCTCGGACGTCAACCCACGAGATGCAGGTGGGTTCGCAGGGGTGCGGCGGGTGGGTTGGGGATCAGGCGGGGGTGGTGAAGTGGTAGGTGCCGGATTCGGTGCGGCAGATGGTGGTGTCTGGGGTGGGGTCGAGGAGGGTTAGGTCACTCGCCTGGGTCAGGGGGCGGCCGGATTCCTCGGTGGCGTTGGGGTTTGTGGTGGGGATGTGGATGGTGGCGTTGACGCCGGGTGGGATGGTGACGTCGAGGGTGAGGGTGCCGTCGGACTGTTGCCAGCGGGTGGTGACTCGGCCGGTGGGGGTGTCGTACGACGCTTCGGCCCAGTTCAGGCGACCGCCGGGGCGGGGTTTGATGACGAGGTCGCGGAAGCCGATGGACTCGGGCGACTGGCTGATGCCGGCGACGTCGCCGTACAGCCATTCGCCGACCGAGCCGAGCGAGTAGTGGTTGAACGAGTTCATGGCGACCGGCCCGAACCCGTTTTCCTCCGTCCACCCGTCCCAGCGCTCCCAGATGGTCGTCGCGCCGTGCTTGATCGAGTACCCCCAGGACGGATACCGGTCGTCGTGCAAGAGGTCGTACGCCAATTCGGTGTACCCGTACTTCGTCAGGATCGGGCACAGCAGCGCCACCCCGGCGAACCCGGTCGTCAACGATCGCCCGCGCAGCTCGAGATCCGCGACCAGATGCTTCACCGCCGCCTGCTCGGCCTGCTCGGGCAGCAACCCGAACGCCAACGGCAACAGGTACCCGGTCTGGGTGTCGCCGCGAACCTTGCCCTCGGCATCGACGAACTCCGCCACGAACGCCGCCGCGATCGTCTCGTGCAGTTCGCCGTACGCCGCTGCCTCGTCCGCCAGCCCGAGCACCCGAGCGGCTGCCGCCGTGAACTCCACGCTCCGCGCGAAGTAGGCGGTCGCGAGAACATCCCGATCGGTCTGTACGCCGACCTGCAGCCAGTCGCCGTAGTGACCACTCGTCCGGTTCCGCCAGATCAGGTCGGGGTTGGCGCGGTGCACGTAGTCGACCCAGCGCCGCATCACCGGCCACGCGGTCCGCAGTACGCGCTCGTCGCCGTAGATCCGGTACAGGGTCCACGGCACGATCGTCGCCGCGTCGGCCCACGCCGGCGTACCGTGCCGACCGGTGATCACGTGCGGGATCACATCCGGGATCGCACCATCATCGGTCTGCGCCACCGCGAGATCCGCGAACCAGTTCTCGAAGAACGTCAGGACGTCGGCCTGGTACGCCGCTGTGGGCAGGAAGATCTGTGCGTCCGCCGTCCACCCGAGCCGTTCGTCGCGCTGCGGACAGTCCGTCGGAACGCTGACGAAGTTGCCCCGCTGCCCCCAGCGGATGTTGCTGAGCAGCTGGTTGACGCCCGGATCCGAACACTCGAACCGCCCCGCGACCGGCGTGTCCGAGTGCAGCACCCGCCCGGTCACGTCCTCCGCGGTCAGCTCACCCGGATAGCCGTCGATCTCGACGTACCGGAAGCCGTGCACGGTGAAGATCGGCTCGAAGAACTCCTCGCCCGCGCCTGCGCTGACGAAGTAGTCCGTGGCATCGGCCGTGCGGAGGTTGGCCGTGTACAACTCGCCGTCCGCCTGCAGCATCTCGCCGTGCCGCAGCCGAATCCGGTCCCCCGCCTGAGCGCCACGCACCCGCAACCGGACGCGACCGGCGACGTTCTGCCCGAGGTCGACGATGAAACGTCCTGGTTCGAGCGCGGTCACCGCGGTCGCCGCGACGTCCTCGGTCACCCGCACCGGGTCGGTCGTCGCCGCGATCAGCGTCGGCACGTCACCGCCGAGATCACCGGCAGGCGCCCAGTCGCCGGCGTCGTACCCCGGGCTGGACCACGCGCCGAGCTCGTGCCTGGCGTCGTGCGACTCGCCCATCAGCAGGTCGGCGAACCTGATCGGCCCGACGCGTTCGACCCAGCGGCCGTCGGTCGCGACGACGGTCCGCGAACCGTCCGGGTGATCGACGACGAGTTGCGCGAGCAACTGCGGCTTCTTGCCGTAGTGGTGCGCATGGCTTCGCGTGTCCCACCCGACATACCCGGACCACCAGCCCTCGCCGAGGACGGCACCGATCACGTTCTCGCCCTCGTGCAACACCTCGGTCACGTCGTACGTCTGGTAGGCGACGCGCTCGCGGTAGTCGGTCCAGCCCGGTGTCAGCTCGTCGTTGCCGACCCGCTGACCGTTGGCGCTGAACTGGTAGAGCCCGTGGGCAGTCGCATAGACCCGCGCCCTGGTGACCGGTTGGGTCAGCTCGAACGAGCGCCGGTAGTAGCGGGGCGGCGCGATGGTTGCCTGCCGCACCGTCCGCGGCTCCGCGCGATCGACTGGCGGCTCGAAGTACGGATCGGTCTCGTAGTCGTGCTCGATCCAGTGCGCCTCCCACTCGTCGTCGTGGAAGAGACCGGTCGCAAAGGTCGCCTCCGCAGACGAGACCTGTCCGGCCGCGTCCCGCACCGAGAGCTGCCACACGTAGTCAGTCTGCGATGTCAGCGGAGCACCACCGTGGTCGACGTACGTGTCCCGCTCGCTCCGCCACCCGCTGTCCCACACCTGTACGGCGTCGCGCAGCACCTGCACGCGGAACGCATCCTGCCGATCGCCACGGGTCGGCGACGCCAACCGCCAGCTCAGCCGCGGTCGCGCCGTACCGATCCCGAGCGGATCGACACGGTGCTCACAGCGCAGGTCGTACGCCGTCAGCGCCGTCGCACTCGGCGGCTCGGACAGCACCCAGTCAGTTGTCACCAGGACCACTCCGTCTCGGGTCGGTGGAGCTCGTACTCACGGAGGCCGCCGGCGTGTTCCGGGCGGTCGCCGTACATCGGGCGGGACGTGCCTGGCGGGTCGATCGCGATCACGTCGTCGCCACGCCAGGTGGTCCGGAACTCGTTGCCGGCCGCAAGCTCTGTGGTGGTCTGCTCGACCATCGGGAACGTCACGGTGATGCGCTCGCCCGGCTGCGGCCTCGGAATCGACAGGTAGCCGTCGGGTGCCCAGATCCGCTCGGCCCCAGTCCACTCGTCATCTCCGCGCTGCAGCCTCAGCCGCGCGTACCCGGCCCAGTCGGGGATGCGCACGCGGAGCTCGTCCATCGGCTCGTTGACGTGCAACTCGACCTTCCCCTCGACCGGCAGGTGGCTGATGACGTCGACCCCGTGGTGGCCGCGCGTGAGTAGCAGGTTGACTCGCGTCAACCGGTGGTCACCGGTGACGATGCTGTTCCACGCCCAGAACAGTCCACGGACGCCGGAGCCGACACAGCACGCCTGTACGTCGTTGGTGTGGCCGCGCCCCAGTGGTACGTCGGACACGTAGTCGTTCGGGGCGCCGTACCCACAGAAGGCACCGAGGACGCGCTCGCCCACGTCGACGTACGTCCGCCAACCAGGCTCGTCCTGTGAGCGGTCCGGTGCGGACTCCACCCAGCTGACGTCCTGCAGTTGCGACGCGGCCAGGTGGTTGCGGACGAAGCGCTCGACGACCGCCCAGTACTCCGTGAGTCCGTTGCCGGCCAGCGTCGTACCCAGACCGATGAGGTCGACGAGGGAACAGGTCTCGTGCTCGTACTGCTGGTCAGCAAGGTCACCCGGTGTCCAGCCGAACCGGGTCGCCTCGCCGAGCACCCAGTCGTAGCTGCGTCGCACGAACTCGGTCAGCCCGTGATCACCGGTGTGCCTGGCCAGCCGGGCCAATCCTTCCAGCGTCCCGACCCGCGTGTGGAAGTGGCCGCTACGGTACGCACGGGCCGGGTTGAAGCTCCCGTCAGCGTTGAAGACACCGCTCTTCTCGACGATCAACCGGGCGAACCACTCGCACAGCTCCAGCGCGTCGGTGTTGCCGGTCGCCTGGTGGTAGCGCAACAGCGGCATGATCAGGCGGCCGGAGAACGAGGCCGGGTCGGGCGCGAGATGCAGGTCAATCGCGTTCGACGACGGCCAGCCGTCCTTCGTGTACTCCGACGCCGGGTAGAACCAGACGTCGCGCTCCTTGATCGCGATCCGCTTCAGCGCGGCCACCTGGCGGTCTGCGGCCCGCTGTGCCTGCGGATCGTCGGCTGCGACCACTGCGGTCGTCATGGCGAGCAGGGTGGCGCGCTGGTCGATCAGGTTGGCATTCGGCAGCCAGTGGCCCTTGGGGTGCGTCTGACGGTAGGTGAGGCCGTCGTCGGCGAGCAGTGCGAACAGCCGCTGCCGGTAGCGATCGGCGATCGTGTCCCAGCGCGGGTCCCAGTCCTTGCCGCCGGTCATCTGGCGGGTCAGCAGGATCGCATCGGTGAGCCGGCCGTGACTGGAGCCGTAGTCCCAGTCGCCGTGGTCCATGCGGGCAGGACGGGCCAGCAGGTTCGCACTGAAGAACGGGATGCCGTCCAGGTCGTCGTCGGCCAGGCCGGTCACCGCGTTCATCGCCAGCGCGGCCCGGTCCTCGAGCAGCAGAGTCGCAGGGATCGTCGCCATGAGGTAAACCTTTGCCTCCTGCGCCCGCGAAGTCAACCGGCTATCCACAGGCTGGCAGATCCGCCTTGTTTTCTTGAGGTTTACTGGCGGAGACTGGTCGGACCCGAGCAAGGAGAGTGCCTGATGCGAGCAGCCGTTCTGGAGGCGCCACGGCAGGTTTCGGTGACCGACGTACCGGATCCGGTCGTGGGCGACGACGTGCTGCTCAGGATGCGTGCGGTCGGGCTGTGCGGCTCCGATCTACATACCTGGAGCGGGCTCCATCCGTTCCGCAAACCGCCTGTGGTGTTAGGGCACGAGGGCGCCGGCGAGGTGGTGTCGTCGGGTGATCCACGCTTCCGCGCAGGCGATCGCGTCGCCGTACTGCCGGCGTTGTCCTGCTGGGAGTGCACGCGGTGCGAGGCCGGTCATCCTCATCTCTGCAAGCAGAAACGCGTGCCCGGCCTGGGCTGGCCGGGGATGCTGAGCGAGTACTTCGTCGCGCCGGGGCGCGTGCTGATGCCGTTGAACGACGAGATCGGGTACGGCGAGGGCGCGATGATCGAGCCGGTCGCGGTGGCGTGGCGTTCCACGTCGGCGGTGCGGGCCGGAGATGCCGTCGCCGTCCTCGGTGGTGGAGCGATCGGAAGTCTTGCGGCGGCGGTGAGTCGGCACCGTGGAGCGCGGACGGTGCTGGTGAGCGACATCCAGCAGCACAACCGTGAGTTCCTCATGTCACAAGGCGTTGAGACCGTGGTCGATCCGCGCTCGGCGGATCTCGTGCCGCTCGGGATCGAGGTGAGCGGTGGGGACGGGTTCGACGTGGTCGTGGTGGCGTCCGGGCATCCGAGCTGCCTCGCGGAGGCCTTGACGTTGTGCAGACCGCGCGGGCAGGTGGTGCTGCTGCCGATGTTCGGCGGGGCGTTGACGGTTGATCTGAATCCGGTAGTTCTCAAGGAGGTCACAGTGCAGGGTTCGACGATCTACACACCTGCCGATTTCGCCGCGGCGGCGCGGCTCGTCAACACGCGGACTCTCGACGTACGCCCGTACATCTCCGACGTGGTCCCACTCGGCCGAACACCGGAGACCCTGTTGGCGATCGACGGTGGGGCCGCGCACCTCAAGACACAGATCGACCCGACCCGATGAGCGCCGCAGAGGTCGTCGCCACGTACCTGGTCGAGACCTACCTCCCACTGGAACAGGCCGCCGAAGCCATAGCCGGCGAACAGTCGACGGGCACCTTCACGGCCGTCGCCCGGGAAACTCCCGAACTCCGCGAACGTTTCGCCGCTCGCGTCCTCTCCGTCGAAGAACTCCCGCCCACCGGTAACGCCGACCTGCCAGGCACAACCCGGTCGCGGGATGCTGGGAAGCGGAGCGCTCGGGTGCGGATCGCGTTCGGGCTGGACAACTTCGGGCCGTCGTTGCCCAACCTGCTCGCCGCGGTGGCCGGCAACTTGTTCGAGCTCCGGCAACTCGCCGGAATCCGGCTCCTCGACCTCGACCTTCCGGCGCCGTTCGCGCAGCGCTACCCCGGTCCGCAGTACGGCGTCCGCGGGACCCGCGAACTGCTCGACCGGCCGGACGGCGTCCTGCTCGGCACGATCGTGAAGCCGAGCATCGGGCTGCCTCCCGAAGAACTCAGGCTCGTCGTCCGCGAGCTCGCCGAGGCGGGCATCGACTTCATCAAGGACGACGAGCTGATGGGCAACCCGCCACACTCACCACTCGCCGACCGGGTCGCGGTCGTCACCGAGGAACTCGACAAGGCCGCCGCCCGCACCGGCCGGCGACCCATGTACGCGTTCAACATCACCGACGACCTCGACCGCATGGCCGCCAACCACGACCTGGTCCACGCGGCCGGCGGCACCTGCGTGATGGTGTGCGTGAACCTCGTCGGCTTCAGCGCCCTCGCCTGGCTGCGCGAACGCTGCGCCCTACCGATCCACGGTCACCGCGCGATGACCGGTGTCTACACGCGAGCGCCGCAGCTCGGCATCGACTACGTCGCCTGGTCCAAACTCGCCCGGCTTGCCGGGGCGGATCATCTGCACACCAACGGCCTGTCCAACAAGTTCTACGAAACCGACGAGGAGGTCCTCCGCTCGATCACCGCCGTCCGCACACCACTCCTGGGAGGCTATGAAACCCTGCCCGTCCTCTCCTCCGGCCAGACACCTGGACTGGCCCCGGAGACATACCGCCGCACGAACACAACTGATCTCCTGGTACTCGCCGGCGGCGGCATCCACGGCCACCCGAGCGGCCCAAGCGCCGGTGTCACCGCAATGCGCGCCGCCTGGTCCGCAGCCACCTCCGGCACTCCCCTGGAAGCAGCCGCCGCACAAGTCCCCGCACTACAAGAAGCCCTGAACAAGTTCGGCTCGCCGTACACCAGGGTCCAGGAGTAGTCGTGGTTGAGGCGGCGTTCTACGGGGACGACTTCACTGGGTCGACGGATGCGATGGTGCAGTTCGCTCGGGTCGGGCTGCGGGCGGTGTTGCTCGTGACGTTGCCGTCGGCACCTGAGTTGCGGGAGCTGGCCGAGCGGTACGACGTGATCGGGGTCGCTGGAATCGCACGATCGCTGCCGCCGGACGAACAGGAGACCGAGCTGCGGCCGGTGCTCGAGGCGTTGCGGGATCTTGGGCCGCGCGTACTGCAGTACAAGGTCTGTTCGACCGCCGACTCCTCCCCCACCCGCGGCAGTATCGGACGCGCTCTGGAGATCGGACGTGAGGTCTGTGGTCCCGGTGTCGTCCCCATCCTCATCGCGCAACCGGAGCTGGGCCGCTACACAGTCTTCAGCCATCACTTCGCCGCCGAAGCCGGCACCATCCACCGCCTCGACCGCCAGCCCACCATGTCCACCCACCCCTCCACCCCCATGCACGAATCCGACCTCCGCCACCACCTGGCAAGCCAAACCACCCTCCACCTGACCGCCCTCCACCTGACCGCCTACCCCAACCTCCCCACCACCTACACAGCCCTCACCAACCCCCAACCCACTCGACCCACTACCCACTCTCCTGTTACGACCGGTGGGGTTGGTGCGGTGGTGTTGGATGCGTTGACTGACGAGGATCTGCGGGCTCTCGGGAAAGTGATTCTGCGGGACAGAACCGCGGCCGAAGTCACGTTTGCTATCGGGTCGGGTGGGCTGTCTCGGGCGTTGGGGTTGGCCCTTCGGCCTGGTGGTGGGGCTGTTGGCTCGGGTACGTCTGGCGTCGGCGGACCGGTGTTGGTGGTGTCGGGTAGTCAGTCGAGGCGTACTGCCGAGCAGATCGAGCATGCGCGGGCTGCCGGGTGGACGGTGCTGCCGCTCGGCGAAGAGGCCTCGGTGCGGGCGGTTGCTGCGTTTTCGGCGGGTGCTGAGGGTGTCGTCGTACACACGAATGAGCTCGGTCCCGATGAGCTCCGGCGGGTGCCGAGTGCGCTGGCCGAGGTCGTTCGGAGCGTGACTGCGGGCGCCGGCGTACGGCGGGTTGTTGTGGCTGGTGGGGATACGTCTGGTCAGGTGCTGCGGCAGCTCGCGATTAGTGCGCTCGAGCTCGCTGGGTCTCCGCGGCCCATCTCGCCAGGGGTGCATCTGTGTCGGGCGGCTTCTGCGGTGCCGGCCCTTGATGGCCTGGAGGTGTTGTTGAAGCCGGGACAGCTGGGCGACATCGACCTGTTCACGGAGTTTCAGAGGTGGTCAGGGTGAAGGATTCGACGCGTGCCTGGGGAGTGTCGTGGATCTCGACGGTTCGGGGCGCTGAGCGTACGGCGAGGTTGGTGACGGTGATGTCGCGTACGACGGGAGCGTGGCCGCCGAACTGTTCCGGTTCCGCGTGCCGGGTGGTGATGAGGATCGCGGAGGTGGTGACCGCGTCGGCGACGACGTTCTCGACGATGACGTGCTCGATCACACCCCCACGCAAAGAGTTCGTCTTGATCCGCAATGCATGGTCAACCCCCGCACCAACAACCGGCCCACCCGCGGGGGTGGTGATGTGGAGGTCTCGGGCTTGGATGTTCGATGCTCCGGCGGAGGCTTCGCTGCCTATGGTCAGGGCTCCGTGGCCGGTGGTGAAGCGGCAGGATTCGATGAGGATGTTCCGGGACGGGCGGCCTACGCGGCGGCCGTCGGCGTCGCGGCCGGACTTGATGGCGATGCAGTCGTCGCCGGTGGTGAACGAGCAGCCGGTGATGACGACGTTCTCGCAGGAGTCGGGGTTGCAGCCGTCGTTGTTCGGGCCGAGGGAGTCGACGGTGATCCCGCGGACGAGTACGTCGGTGCAGAAGACCGGGTGTACTACCCACATCGGGGCGTTGACGATCCGTACGTCTTCGATGCGCACGCGACGGGAGGTGTGCGGCTGGATGAAGCTCGGGCGGAAGCCGTGACCGGGTTCGAAGATGCGGTCCTCGACGGGTACATCGGCTTCGACCATGCGGAGCAGGCGCTCCCAGTCGGTGCGTGGGCGGGTGTTGCTCCACCAGTTGTCTGTGCTCGCACCGCCGTCGAGGGTGCCGGTGCCGGTGATCGCGATGTCCGATTCGTCGTACGCGTAGATGAGAGGTGAGTGGCTGAAGCACTCGATTCCTTGCCAACGGGTGCGGACGATCGGGTACGCCGTCGGGTCGGTGTGGAACCGGAGCGTCGCGCCGGCGGACAGATGCAGTTCGACGTTGCTGCGAAGCCGGATCGGCCCGGTGACGAATTCACCGTCGGGTACGACGACGCGCCCGCCGGTCAGCGCACACGCGTCGATCGCCTTCGCAATCGCCGCAGTGCAATCGGCGTCGGCGCAGCCTCCGTAGTCGGTGATCAGGTAGTCAGTCATCGGTCGGTTCAAGCGACTGGACTCGGAGGGCGTTGGCCAAGGGCACGGCGATTACCCAGCTGGGGTTCCAGGTGTTGGTGTGGCCTCGGCGTTGCCAGTGGGTCTGGAAGACGGCTTCGCCTTGTTCGCCGGGGAGGGGGAAGTTCCAGTCATTCGGGGCGGTGGCCACACTTTGGCTCAACGCGTGGAGGGTGGTTCGCGCGGCGGCGACGTACGCGGGGCGGTTGGTGCTCAGGCCGAAGGAGAGGAGTTCGTACGTCGGGAAGAAGGCGTCGAGGTGGTGGTTCTGGACGCTGACGGTCGGCCAGCCGATCGCGTTGAAGCCTGCAGCGTGGAGGGGTGAGTCCTCGTCCTGTTCCGGGGACCAGACGTACACCCACGTGAGGAGCCAGTCGGCGGCTACTTCGCACCAGGTGGCGTACAGCGGGTCTCCGGTGCGGCGGAAGAGTTCGTAGGCGGCCATGAAGTAGTACATGCCGGCTTCTTTGTCCTCGCAGGCCGCGTCCAGGGTGGAGCGGGAGAACGGGCGGTCGAAGGTCCGCGCGTGCTGGTCGTGGTAGCGGGACAGCCAGATGGTTGCCTCCGCCAACAGCTCGGCAGAGTCGAGGACTGACGAGGCCTTCAGAGCAGCTAGTACGCACGGGATGCCCGCCGCGGAGATCGTCGTCGCAGCCGGGGTGCCGTCGAGTCGCCATCCCACCGGGAAGGTCCCGTCAGCCAACTGAGCGGTGCCGCGGAGGAAGGTCATGGCTTCTTCGAGGGCGTTGAGCCAGGAGGGTGGGACGGGTTCGTCGTGGTCGCGGAACAGGGTGATGACGTCGGCCAGGTCGCTGATGGTTTCGCCGTACGCTCGGCTGGAAACCATTGGGCGATTGCCGGTGCGGAAGCTGGTCCAGCGGCGGGTGCTGACCTGGTACGCGTTGTGGCGTAGGCCCGGAGTCGGTGTCGGGCTGCCGGCCAGGTAGAACTCGACGGCCGCGCGGCAGCGGTCGATGCGCAGCCGGTCCCGGGTGTTGAAGCCGACCTGGGCGTCGCACCACGCGAGCTTCAACGCCTGACCGGTCCAGCCGTACATGAAATGCCGAGACTTGCGCGGCCCGTTGCCGGGGATGTCGCTGAACTTGGTGTAGCCGGCCACGGTCCCGGACTGGCACCACCGGTTGTCCAGGGCAACCGTCTTCAAGGTGATGAGCTCGTCGAGAGCCAGGCCGCGTGCACCATCGGCGGTGAAGAGCGTGCGGGCACTCTCAACGAGGTGCCGGAACGCGTGACCGCGGAGCTCCTGGGGTCCCCAGTCGAGGACCAAGCGCTGGGCGTAGACCTCACCGGGCCGCAGCGTGAGGTACCCGTCGTCGGTCGCCTCGGTCTCGGCCTTGCTGACGTACCGCACGTCCTGCTTGCCGTCGAACATCAGTACGCCGCTGAGCGCGGCGATCACCGGACCGTCCTGCCGGATCGCGCCGAGCGAGCCGTACCGGACCTGGCCGTCGCCCGAGCGGCGTGCTTGCGGGCGCGAGATGACGGACAACCAACGGCGTTCGCGACCCTCGCGCCATTCGAGGTTGACGCCGGGGATCGGGAGCCGGTCCTCCTCGGCGACGAAGCCGCCGCCGGGGGTGGGCCCGATCCGCGGTACGGCGCGGGCCGGGTCGGCGGACGGGTTGTCGTTGTAGATCAGGCCGGGGATGGTGAGCTGGCTGTCCTTCACCCGGCCGAGGTCGAGCAGCAGCCCGACGGCGAGGTCAGCCACGCGGCGCTTGCTCGTGTTGCGCCACCGGAGCTCGAGATCCAGCCGGTCGCCGTCGTCGAACGCCAACCGCACCTCGACTGCGAGCGGTCCGGTCCGGCAGCCCGCCCGGTGTTCGCCCGGCCGCCGCGAGATCCACCACCCGTCGGGAGGCGCCAGCGGGCTGGGCTGCCAGGGGTGACCGGCCGAGCAGGTGAGGAGGTCGCCCAGCGCGCGTTCCACGTAGAGCGGCCCGTCGACCTGGCCGAGCTCCAGCACCACACCGTCCGGTGTGCGACGCAACGAAGCCTGGCGCGGACCAGACGTCAGCGCGGGCATCAGGACGTCCGGCGGATCTGAATGGCCTGGTACTGCGTGCCGGGCAACCGAACCGTCAACGTGCCAGCACCAGCGACGCTCTCGCGAGTACGGCGTACCGAGTGGTTCCACACGTCCAGTACGTCGACGTCGTACTCGCCCTCGGGCAGCGAGAACGTCCGGTCCGGGAACTGGTGCTCCCCGAGGTACTGGAGGTAGTACGAGCCGGGTACCGCCAGCGTCGGAGCGTCACGGTAGTCGTCAATAGGCTCCACACCATCGGGCAACTCGTCCAGCACCTCCCGCAACAGCCGCAGCCGTTGCGCGACGACGCCACGAGGCCGGCTGCCACCGTCCGACCACGGCACCAGGCTCACGGACGACGGGTCGACGTACCACTCGCCGTGCGTCACGTACGCTCCGCGAACCGTCCCTTCCCAGATGCGGGTCAGCATCTCCTCAGGGCGGAGACTGGTGTCGGGGGTGGTGCCGTTGCCTTCGTGGCCACACGCGTCGACGAAGACAGGTTTGTCGTGAGCCAGGCGCAACGCCGACACACCACGGAGGTTCTCCAACCGGACACTCAGGTGGGTCAGCCAGGGCGGTCCCGGATCGGTTGCCTCATGCATCGAGATCAAGTGATGGCTGGAGTCGAGTTCAGCGATCAGCTCGGCCAGCTCCCGCGACTTGTCAGCGGACTCCAGGCACCAGGTGACGTTTCGGTAGGCGGCCAGCCGATTCACCGCAGCACGAACAACAGACGAGTCCGTCGGCAGGACGATGTCAGCGACGATGTCTGCGGCCAGCAGGTCACGGACCTGCTCCTCGATGCCGTCGGACACCCGCAACCGGACGCGGTTGAACGGCGAGGCCGCGAGCGCGGGGCGGGCAGCGGCCCACTGCTGCGGGTCGCCGAACCACGCGGTCGTGAGTGGGCGGTACGGCGTACCGTCCGCCCACCGCAGCGTGGTGCCGGCACGCCGGACAGGACCACGTGAGGTCGCGGGCGTGCACTCCAGCGAACCACCGTCGTACGACCAAACGCCTTCCAGAGAGGGGCTGTAGCGGACAACCCACCCGTCACCCGACTGGAACGGTTCGGCGTAAGCGGTGGCGCCGGACGCGTGACGGAACAGCACGCCGGCCGGACCGGGCACAGGTAGTTCGAGCACGTCCCAGCGTGCTACTGACGTCATCGGGTCCCTCTCAGGGCGAGGTACGGGGTGGCGGGCAGTGGGATGTGGCTCGGGCCGGAGTACTCGGCCAGCGGGGTGATGGTCATCGCCCGCGTGTCGATCAGGTCGAAGTGGAAGGGGGAGCCGTCCGGCAGATCCAGCTCGACCGCGGACGGCTGGCGGTCCCCGAGGTAGTGCAGGACGCAGCGGTCCGCGTCGACCTCGCCGTCCGATTGCCGCGGCAGTCCGGCGAACACGGCCCGGAGGAAGTCGATCCGCTCCGGACTGTCGCCGTACAGCCGGCCGCCGATCGAGATCCACGCGCGGGTCTCCCGGTCGACGAACGACTCGCCGTGCCCGACGTACCCGCCGAGCGACATGCCCTGCCAGAACCGGTGCACCATCTCGTCCGCGGTCAGGTTCCCCCAGCGGCGGCCGGCGTTGCCCTCGTAACCGATCTCGTCGATCACCACCGGCTTCGGGCAGTCCCGCCAGGCCGCGACCTCGGCGCCGTCCCAGTGCTGCACGCTCTGATGGGTGATCCACGGCTTGCCGAAGTCGTACGGCGTGAAGACCTCGTACATCTTGGTCCCGTTGTGGATCGACCGCAGCCGCTGGTACGGGTCGTACCGCTGCACCAGCTGCAGCAGCCGGTCCCAGTCCGCGATCGTCTTCTCGTGGTTGAAGTCGTACTCGTTCGACAGCGACCACCAGACGTTCCGGTACGCCGCCAGCCGCGCGACGACGTACTGGAGATACGCCGCGTCCTGCGCCGGCGTCATCCGGTCGAAGCCCCACACGCCGCGGTCGTACGGGTGGAACAGGATCAGGTCCGCCTGGATGCCCATGGCCAGCAGGTCCGCGACCCGCGCCTCGAACTCCTGGAAGAACACGGGGTCGTACCGATCCACGTCGACCGAACCAGGCGTCGATCCGGCGAACGGCGTGCGCTCGGGTCGCATCCCGTCCGTGGGGAGCAGACACATCCGGACCTTGTCGAAAGGTGCCGAGCGCAACGACTCCAGCGTCAGTTCCTGGAGCTCTTTCGACTCGTACGTCCAGTGGTAACACGTCGTACCGATGCAGTCGTACCGCGTGCCATCGGCGTACGAGAAGTGGTGCCTGCCGAGTACGTCGACCGGTCCGTGGTTCCCGGGCCCCGGCGGGGTGCACACGAAGCTCCCGCGCTGGCCGTCGAGCTCGGGAGCGGAGCTCGACGTGATGTACGACCACTCCCCCTCCCGGTCCGGCGAGAACCGCGCCCGGTACGTCCCGTCGCCGTCGTAGAAGCCGTCGACGGTCACCATCCGGTTCCGGAACTGGTACGTGACCTGGAACTCCAAGGCGAACGGGTTCCCGCCAGACAGTTCAGCAGGCCCAGACAGCGTGAGCTCGTGCAGGCCCCACTTCTCGATACTCATGGCAATCGGTCTCCTGCCTGGATCCACTCGGGCGCCAGGATCACGTGCTTGATGGTCTTGCGCAGGTACGAGTACGCGACGTGCAAATGCCCGTCGCGGGTCTGCAGCAGCGTCGGGTACGAGTAGCCGAACTCGTTCTCGCGGTACTCCTCGTCCTGCACCTGCAGGTTCCGCCAGTACGGCCAGGTGGCGCCGTCGTCCTCGGACAGTGCCAGCGTGAGCGGGGTCCGCAAGGTCTTCCGCCGTACGCCGCCCTTGCCGTCGTCGACCCAACGGAACTGGTCGCGATCCGCCGACGAGTCGTTGAACACCATCACGAGCCGCCCGTCGGCCAGCCGGAGCACCTGGACCGCCGAGTTGTTGTTCGGCAGGGTGGTGCGCTCCGGCGAGGTCCAGGTCCGGCCGTTGTCCTTCGACACCGACCGGTGGATGCGGTCGGCGGCACGGCTGCGGAAGTACCCCAGGAGTTCACCGGGCGACAGCTCGACGACGCTCATCTGCACCTGGCCGACCGCGTCCGGCAAGTCCACTGTCGACCACGTCTCACCGCGGTCGGTGCTGAGCTGGAGAACGGTCCGCTCGGCGGTCTTGTCGCAGTCGTACGCCGGCAGCAACCAGTCACCGTTGCTCAACACAACGACCGGGTTGCGGATGAAGCTGCCGAGATGGTCGAACAACACCTCGCTCCGCTCCCACGACAGACCACCGTCGTGGGACACGCGGCGGATCACCCGTGAGGTCGACTGGTCGTGCGGCTCGTTGGACGTATGCAGCAACCAGACGTCGTCGTCCGGAGTAACGAACAACAATGGGTTCTGTTCGGAGCGGCGTGGGTCGGAGGACATGGGCTCGGGTGGCAGCCAGGTGTCCATGCCGGCGGGGAGGCGGGACAGGACGATGTTGGTGTCCGGCTCGCCCTCCCCCGGGCCGTTGAACCAGGCGCACAGCAGGTCGCCGTTCGCCGTCTCGACCAGCGTCGCGGCGTGGCTGTCGCCCGGATGGATGGTGGGCAGGAGGGCCGCACCCTCGCGGATGCGGCCGTCGAACCTGGGGTCGTTCACCATGTGAGTCCGCGGGCGACCTGCGCCTTGATGTAGTCGGGGATGTCCTGCGTCTCGGTGACCAGCAGCGACGAGTCGACGTCCATGCCGTCCTTGAGCACGTGCTGCCGGAAGACCTTGTAGAGCGGGATGTCCCAGTACTCGGTGTTCTGGTAGTTCTTGATCACCGCGTTCTCGCCCCAGTACACGGCCGACGTGTCGATGGCCGCCAGCTCCGGGATCGCCGTGCCGAACGCGTTCACGACGGCGTCTGTCTTCAGCACTCCCTTCATGCCGTACGACGAGATGCGGGTCTGCATCTCCTCCGACACCAGGTACTTGACCACGTCCAGCGCCTGGGACTGGAGCTTCGACTGCGGCGGGATGAACGCCGCGCGGGTGTCCGGCTGGTAGATCGTGTTCGAGCCGCGGGACAGCACCGGCATCGAGGTAACGCCGATCTTCACGCTCTTCGCCCACTCGGCGAACTGCGCGGCGTCGTCCTCCTCGACGTAGTAGGAGCTGAGCGCGTACGCGTTCAGCTTCGACAGGTTGTTCACGGCCATCGCCAGGTGGCCGGGGAAGCTCATGTCGCCCTTGAAGAAGTCGTCCACCGTGGTGAAGTTGTTCCGCGGGATCATCAGGAACCGGTGCAGGTTGTTCGCGACCGACTTCCACTCCGCGCTCGTCAGGTTGACCTTGACGTCCTCGGGCGCCGGCTGCTCGCTCGAACCGGGCACGAACGGGTAGAGCCCGAGCTGGTTCATCGCGAGGTAGTTGTCCGGGTGCTGCATGTAGCCCTTGTAGTGGTCGATCCCGACCTGCTGGGTGAGCTTCTGGGCCAGCTTGTAGATGTCGTCGTACGTCGACCCGGAGGTCGGGTACCGCACCCCGAACTTGTCGAAGATGAGCTTGTTGTAGAACAGCAGGCTCTCGTCGATCCACAGCGGGACGCCGTACAGGCCGCCGTCGGAGCGGGACTTGATCTGCTCGACCGAGCCGACGTTCAGCTTGGTCAGGTCGATGCCGGCGCCCTGCACCAGCGACGTGATGTCCTGCGTCCAGCCGAGCGGCTCGAGGTCCCGGTCGATCCGCAGCCGCGGGTCCTCCAGGATCAGGTCCGGCACCCGGCCGGCCTTGGCGATGTCCTCGTACCGGATCGGGTAGTCCCAGGTCGCGTACTTCAGCTTGATGTTCGGGAACTTGGCCCGGATGGCGTCCCCGAACACGGCGTCGAAGTACCGGTGCGCCTCCCGCCCGTCGTCGTTGCCGCCGAGCTCGAACGGCTTGAAGTTGGCGGCGAACACGAACAGTTCGTCGTCGGCGACCGAGAACGGCACGTTGTACTTGTTCGGGATGTCCACGACACCGGCCGCGGACTGAGCAGCTGCGCGCGGGATCGCACTGGTCGAGCTGGCGGCCGCGGGGGATGTTTGCAGAGCACCGCCGAACGCGGCGAGTCCACCGATCAGGGCGCCATTGCGTAACAGTCCACGACGGGACATGTTTCCTTCAGACATGAGAAGACCTCTCTTACGGGGCGGTGGTGGCCGTGAGGACACCCATCAGATCCAGCTGCTCGGCAAGGTGGCACGCGACTTTGCGGCCACCGATCTCGCGCAGCTGCGGGACTTCGGACGCACACCGGGCTTCGGCGTACCCGCACCGGGGATGGAACGGGCAGCCGGCCGGCACCCTGGACGGATCCGCGATCTCGCCGAGCAGCTTGATCCGCTCGCGTTGCCCGCGGGAGGCGGGGTCGGGATCCGGTACGGCGCTCAGGAGCGCCTCGGTGTACGGGTGCAAGGGCTTGGAGTAGAGCTCTTCGGTCGACGCGCTCTCGACGAGCTTGCCGACGTACATCACCGCGACGTCGTCGGCGACGTGCTCGACGATGCCGAGGTCGTGGGACACGAACAGGTAGGTGAGGCCGGACTCCTCCTGCAGATCGCGCAGCAGGTTGAGGATCTGGGCCCGGACCGAGACGTCGAGGGCGCTGAC
The DNA here is from genome assembly GCF_004216905.1 of Kribbella sp. VKM Ac-2569. Taxonomy (GTDB): domain Bacteria; phylum Actinomycetota; class Actinomycetes; order Propionibacteriales; family Kribbellaceae; genus Kribbella. Next base: position 147,254 of record NZ_SGXJ01000005.1, on the reverse strand, counting down.
CGCCTCGTCCGCGACCACCAGCCGCGGCTCGGTGGCGAGGGCCCGCGCGATCACGACGCGCTGCCGCTCGCCGCCGCTGAACGCGTGCGGGTAGCGGTGCGCGTACTCCGCTCGCAGTCCGACGCGCCGTAGCAGCGAGGCAACCTTGTCGTCGATCTCGTCGCGCGAACCCGACTCCTGGACCCGCAGCGGCTCGGCGATGATGTCGCGCAGCGTCGTGCGTGGGTCGAGCGAGGAGTGCGGGTCCTGGAAGATCAGCCGGACCTGCGCACGGTACGGCTTCAGCTGCTTCTCGCTCAACGGCGCCAGGTCGACACCGTCGAACATGATGCTGCCCGAGGTCGGCTCGTACGCGCGGACGATGCAGCGGCCGAGCGTCGTCTTGCCGCAGCCCGACTCGCCCACCAGCCCGAGCGTCCGGCCGGCCTTGATCGACAGGTCGACACCGTCGACAGCCTTCACGAAGCCGCGGTTCCGCCCGAGAAACCCGCCGTGCAACGGAAAGTGCATGGTCAGACCCTTGGTTTCCAGCAAGCTCATCGTTCCTCCTCGCCGTACAGCAGGCAGGCGACATCGATCTCGTCGCTACGCACACGGACAGGCACAGTCACGTCGCACTTCCCCGCCATGAACGAGTCGCACCGCGGATGAAAGCGGCATCCAGTCGGACGCTCGTACGGCGGCGGCACGGTTCCCCGTACGGCGACCAGCCGGTCCTTCCCGCGCAGACCCAGCCGCGGCACCGACCGCACCAATGCCTGCGTGTACGGATGTTTGGGATTACTGAGTACGGCGGACGCGGGGCCCTGCTCGACCACTTCGCCGAGGTACATCACGGCGACCTCGTCGGCGACCTGCGCAGCGACCCCGAGGTCGTGCGTGATCAGCATGATCGCCATCCCGAACTCCTGCTGGAGATCCTGCAGCAGGTCGAGGATCTGCGCCTGCGTGGTGACGTCGAGCGCGGTCGTCGGCTCGTCCGCGATCAGCAGCCGCGGACGGCAGGACAGCGCCATCGCGATCATGGCTCGTTGCCGCATGCCACCACTGAGCTGGAACGGGTACGAGTCGACGCGGCGCTTCGGGTCCGGGATCCCGACCCGGTCGAGCATCTCGATCGCGCGGTCGCGGGCGGCCTGCTTGCCGACGTTCTCGTGCAGCCGGACCGCCTCGATGATCTGGTCGCCGATCGTGTGCACGAGACTCAGCGACGCCATCGGCTCCTGGAACACCATCGCGATATCGGCCCACCGGACCTGCCGCAGCCGCTTGTCCTTCGCGGCCAGCAGGTCGAGCGGCTTCGTGTCCGGCGCGTCGTCGTACAGCAGGATCTCGCCGCCGACGATCCGGGCCGGCTTCTCCACCAGCCGCAGGATCGACCGCGCGGTCACGCTCTTGCCGCACCCGGACTCACCGACCACGGCCAGCGTGCGGCCGCGGGGTACGGACAGGCTGACGCCGTCGACGGCCTTGACCACACCGTCACTGAGCTCGAAGTGGGTCCTGAGCTCGCGAACTTCGAGAAGAGGTTGCATGTCAGGTCCTCACTTGTAGGGATCCGCGGCGTCGCGGAGACCGTCGCCGACGAAGTTCATGGCCAGTACGACGACCACGACCGCGAGGCCCGGGGTCAGCAGCCACGGGGCGGTGGCGACCGCGCGGATGTTCTGCGCGCCCTCGAGCAGCACACCCCAACTGACCGCGGGCGGCTGCAGACCGAGGCCGAGGAACGACAGGCTGGTCTCGGCGAGGATCATCCGCGGCACCGCCATCGAGATCGACGCGATGATGTGGCTGGCGAACGACGGCACCATGTGACCGAAGATGATCCCGGTCCGCCCGACGCCGTCGAGCCGGGCCGCCATCACGAAGTCCTCCTCGCGCAGGCTGAGGAACCGGCCGCGGACGTCCCGCGCCAGTCCGGTCCAGCCGATCAGCGACAGGATCACCGTGATCGCGAAGTACCGCGTCAACGGACCCCAACTGCCGGGCAGCGCCGCCGACAGCGCCATCCACAGCGGCAGCGTCGGGACCGACATGATGAACTCGATGATCCGCTGGATGATGTTGTCGACCCGGCCGCCCACGTAACCGGAGATGCCGCCGATCAGCATGCCGAGCAGGAAGCTCGCGAACACGCCGACGAGACCGATCGACAGCGACACCCGGGCGCCGTGGATCAGCCGGGACAGCAGGTCCCGGCCGGACTGATCGGCGCCGACCAGGAAGAACGCCTCGCCGGCCTTCGTCGGGCCGATCAGGTGGATGTTCGACTTGATCGGGCCCACGACCGAGTACTCGTCGCCGCGCACGAACCACCCGACGTCGACGATCTTCGACTTGTCGACGGTGAAGGTCTGCTCGAACGTCTCCTGGTTACGCGTCGACGAGTACCCGTACACGAACATCCCGTGCTCGGCCGAGATGTGCACCCGCTGCGGCGGGGCGTACGGCAGCGCGGTGTGCGCGGTGTCGGCGCTGGACGGCGCGAAGAAGCCGGCGAAGACCGCCATGAAGTAGATCGGGATCAGCACGATCAACCCGATCAGCGCCAGCCGGTGCCGGCGGAACTGCCGCCACATCAGCCGCCACTGCGGCAGCGCGCCGTGGTCGCGCAGGCTCTTCACGACCTCCGGTGGGGCCTCGTGCTGCGTATCGGGTGCGATCGCCTCGGTCTGCTGGACCATTCAGATCTATCCCTTCTGGAACCGGGTGCGGATCCGCGGATCCCACCAGGCCAGTGCGAGGTCGCTGAGCATCGTGCCGATCACCGTCAGCGTGCTGAGGATGAGCACGAAGCTGCCGACCAGGTACATGTCCTGGCTCTTCACGGCCCCGAGCAGCAGCGGGCCGCTGGTCGGCAGGCTCATCACGACCGACACGATCGTCTCGCCGCTGATCAGGCCGGGCAGCAGCCAGCCGACCGTGCTGAAGAACGGGCTGAGCGACATCCGGACCGGGTACTTGAGCAGCAGCTTCCACTCCGGCAGGCCCTTCGCCCGGGCGGTCGCGACGTACGGCTTGTGCAGCTCGTCGAGCAGATTCGCCCGGGTGATCCTGATCAGCCCCGCCGTACCGGCGACCCCGACCACCACGATCGGGACCCACAGGTGGGAGATCAGGTCGAGCAGCTTGCCCAGGTTCCAGGCCGCGTCGGCGTACTCCGGTGAGAACAGTCCGCCGACGCTCTGGCCGAAGTACCGGAACCCGATGTACATCATCACCAGCGCGAGCATGAACTCCGGGACGGCCATCCCGATGAAACCGAGGAAGGACGCCAGGTAGTCGCCGCCCGAGTACTGCTTCAGCGCGCTGTAGATGCCGATCGGGAACGCGATCGCCCAGACGAACAGCAGGCTCGCTATCGACAGCACCATCGAGAGCAGGACCCGGTTGCCGATCAGGCTGGCGACCGATTGGTTCCAGGCGAACGACTGCCCGAGGTCGCCGTGCAGCACCACCCCCTTGATCCAGGTGAAGTACTGCACCAGGAACGGCTTGTCGAGCCCGTAGTGCCGCTTCAGCTCGGCGATCTGCGAGTCCGGGATGTCCTGGCCGCGGGCCTCCGCGTTCGCGATCACCGTGGTGGTGTAGTCGCCCGGCGGCAGTTTGATGACCACGAAGGTGACGAACGAGATCGCCGCCAGCGTGATCACCATCCAGACCAGCCGCCGGGCCACGAACCGCAGCATTACTGACCGATCGCGAACTGCTCGGGGTGGACGATGCCCGGGGCGACCGACTCGCTCATCTTCTCCGGCACGTTGTGGAAGTCGTTCTTCACGACGCCGTACGTGTTCGGCACCGAGCTGACGCCGATGTAGTAGAACTGGTCGGCGGCGATCTGCAGGATCTGCTTGCCGAGGTCGAGCGTCTTCGCCGGGTCCGGCTCCTGCCGCGCCCGGGTGAACAGCTCCATCTGCTTCTGGATCTCCGCCGGCGGCTTCACGCCCTCCTCGCCCTTCGACTGGTACCACTGCGCCCAGCCGATGCCGTACCGCGCGCTGCCGTCGTTGGTCGGCACCCAGTAGTGGTCACCACCGGTACCGGTCGGCAGTACGAACGTGCCGCAGGTCCAGGTCCCGGCGTCGTGGTCGTTGCCCTTGACCCGTTCCTTGTAGAGGTCCTCGCTGACCGCCTGGGTGCGCAGTTCGATCCCCACCGCGGCCCAGCGCTTCTTGACGAACTCGATCGCCTCGACATGGTCCGGGAACGATTCGCTCACCAGTACGGTGACCGAAACCGGCTTCCCGTCGGCGCCGAGCCGCTTGCCGTCCGCCGACTTCTTCGTCAGCCCGGCCGCGTCCAGGTGCTGGTTCGCCTTGGCCGCGTCGAATTCCAGGAACTGCGTGGCCAGCTGCTCGTTGTAGTACGGCGAGTCCTTCGGCGGAGCACCCTGCCAAGGCTCGCCCTGACCGGCGTAGACCGCGTCGATGACCTCCTTGCGGTTGATCGCGTGCGAGAGGCCGGCCCGGAACTCCTTGTTCGAGAACAGCGCCCGCTTCACCGGGTCCTTGTGCGTCAGGTTGAGGCCGAGGACCATCGTGTTGGTCAGCTGGGTCGGAACTTCGAAGAGCTTGTAGCCGCCCTTCTCCCGGTTCTGCGCGACGACCGGCTTGTTCTGCGGCGTACCGAAGTTCCGGTACTGCATGCCGAACTCGCCGTTCATCACCTTGAGCAGCTCGACCTGGGCGTCCTGGACGACCTCGACGCGGCAGTTGTCGATGTAGGGCAACTGGCGGCCCTGGTCGTCGACCTTCCAGTAGTACGGGTTCCGGGTCAGGGTGACCGCGGAGCCCTTGCCGAGCGCGGTGGTCACCTTCCACGGCGCCAGCGTCGGCTGCTCCGCGTTCGTCCACGGGTTCTGCTTCTGCGCGAACAGATCGGTCCAGCTGCCGACACCGGCCTTCTTCGCCAGTGCGTTCGCGTTCTTGTTGTACTTCAGGTGGAACTGCTGGAAGTAGTGCTTCGGCAGCAGCATCCCGTAGGCGCCTTCACGCTCGAAGATCGCGTCGGCGATCTGCACGAGCAGCGACGGCTGCGGCGAGGTGTAGGTCATCTTGATCGTTCGCTCGTCGACCTTCTCGATCTTCGCGATCTTTTCGGTGTCCGGCGACGTGAAGGCGTCGTACAGGCCGTCCGGGTGCAGCCCCGTGTCGCACTGCACCTCGAGGATCGTGAACATCAGGTCGTCCGCCGTACACGGCTTGCCGTCGGACCACTTCAGGCCCTCGCGCAGCGTGAACGTGTACACCTTGCTCTCGGCATCGACCGTGTACTCGGCGACGTTCGCCTCGATCTCGTCGTACCCGGGTTTGCCGACCTTGTCGGGCTTCCAGCGCAGCAGCGGCTCGTACCGCATCGCGTACCACAGCCACTGGGTGTCCTCCTGGGTCAGCATCGCCGACCGCCAGGTTCCGCCGTACTGCGCCTTGCCCGCGAGGGGCTTGATCACCGGTGGGTTCTTCGGCAACCGGTCCGCCAGTGGGGGCAGCGATCCCTTGTCCACCAGGGCTTTCAGCATCGGCGACTCTTTCTCGCCGACCGCTGCGGCCTGCGCGCCGGAGCCGGCCGGCTTGGTGTCGAAGAAGCCGCACCCAGGGATGGTCGCCACGGCCAGCAGGCCGAGACCGCCCTGCAGCAGCCTGCGCCGGTCGATCATGCGTTCTGACCTATTAGACATAGTCTTCTACCTCACTGCTGCTCGAGCGTGATATTGCTGAACTGCGCGGTCCCGTAGTCGACGAGGGCGTTGTCGACCCTGCCGCCGTCGATCGCGAAGCCGATGTAGAAGGACCGGCTCGGCATCATGATCTTTTCGTAGCCGAAGCGGTCCCACTTGACCTGATCCGTGGAGATGAAGGCCTCGAACTCGACCTCCCGGGCCTGCGGGCGCTCGCGCCGGAGCAGCCGCAGCCAGTACACCTTCGTGGGGTCCAGGTAGCTGTCGTCCCACGGCCACGGGCCGACACTCGGCACCGACCCGTCGGTCTGGATCCGGATCGCCTGCGCCTTCATGCCGCCGTCGTCGGTGGCGGTCGGCGCGGCGCTCGCGTTGTCGTTGACCGTGCCGTACCCGCCCGCGACACCGAAGCCGATACCGCCGTACATGTACGGCGCGGCCGGGTCCAGCGAGTCGCGGATCATCAGGCCCGCGGTGAGACCGTTGGCGATCTTGCTGATCTGGTCCAGCCGCGCGGTGATCTGCGAGACCGCACCCGCGCCGCCGACCTGGAGCTTGCGGTACACGTAGTGGAAGTTGCTCGTCCGCCCGTAGATCCGGCCGGAGCCCTTGATGGTCAGCACTCCCCCGTCCAGGCTGCCTGAGCCCGGCACCGGCGGCTTCCCGATCGACGCCGACGTCCAGCCCGTCGTACCGGCCTGCCGGTTGACGTGCACCTGGACGGCGGTCGACTGGGTCGCCGTACCGTTCTTGTCGGTGGCCCGTGCGGTGATCCAGTAGGAGCCGTCGGCAACGTTCGTCCATTGGACCTGGTACGGCGCCTGTGTCGCGGTGCCGATCACCTGGTCTCCGTTGAAGAACTCGACCTTGGCGAGCTGCCCGCCCTTCGCGGGGGACGCGTCGGCCTTGATCGTGACGGTCGGCGCGGTGCGACCGGCGACCGTCGTGTTCTGCGCCGGGCTGGTGATCTGTACGGCCGGGTTGCCGACCGGGTCCGGGACCAGCGAGTTGAGGTAGTTCTCGAGGTAGGTGTAGCCGTTCGGCGCGATCTTCTGCGCGTCCGACGGGTCGTTGGGGTCGAGGCCGTTGGCCTTCTCCCACCAGTCCGGGATGCCGTCGTGGTCGGAGTCCACCGGCGCCTCGGTCTGCACGAGCTCCGGGTAGCCGCCGACCTGCTTCTGCGAGTTGATCAGCCGGCCGGTGCCGTTGCGGACCTCCTCGACGACGCGGGCGTCGGCGGCGTCGCGCTTCGGCAGGATCGCGCCGGCCCCGGCCAGCACCGCCTCGTACGCCGTGCTCGCCGCCTGCAGGTCGCCGCGGCCCGGGATCGGCTGCGGCTCGGCCAGCTCGACGATCCCGCCGATCGGGTACCGGATGCCGCGGCGGTTGTGCGCGGTGACGTCCGGGTAGCCCTCGACCTCGTTGCCGGCGACGTACCACTGGCCGCCGCGGTTCGCGCTCACCACGACCGGTGCGACCTCGTCCAGCGTGGTCGGGCCCGGCTTGTAGAAGTTGTTCATGATGTTGATGCCGTTGGCCCACTCACCGCCGTACACCGACGTGTACCCGTGGTCGTAGACCACGTTGTTGTAGTAGTCGACCTCGAGGTTGATGCCCTCGGTGTAGCCGAAGCGAGGCTGCCGTCCACCCTGGTGGGCGATCAGGTTGTGGTGGTAGGTGTTCCGCTCACCACCCCAGATACCGCCGTACCCGTGCCGGTTCTTCGGGTGCGTGGACAGCGCCAGGCCCTCGGAGACGATGCACCACTGGACGGTGACGTCGTAGTTCCCGTACGGCGACAGGCACTCGTCGACCGCCCAGCCGAACGAGCAGTGGTCGATGATCAGGTTGCGGATCTCGGGGCTCACCGAGCCCGGCACGTTGGTCTCGAACGCGTCGCCCACCACCGAGGTCAGGTCCCCGAGGCGGAACCGCAGGTAGCGGATCACGATGTCGTGCGCGCCGCCCTTGATCCCGGTGCCGTGACCGGCCACGCAGATCCCGCCACCAGGCGCGGTCTGTCCGGCGATCGTCAGGTTGTTGCCGGAGATCATCAGGCCGGTCTCGAGGTGGATCGTCCCGGAGACCCTGAACACGACGGTCCGGTCGGAGGCGGAGACCGCGTCCCGCAGCGAGCCGGGTCCGGAATCGGCCAGCGTGGTCACCTCGTACACCGAGCCGCCGCGGCCGCCCTTGGCCCACTTGCCGGCGCCCTCGGCACCGGGGAAGGCAGGCAGCCGGTCGTCGTTCACATTCGTGCCGACGGCGGTCCTGGCGCTCGCCGTCGGCGTGATCCCCAGCGACGCGACACCGATGGCGGCCGCAGTGGTTCCGACGAATCCACGCCTGGACCAGCCTGGGGATTCGCCCGGAAGAGTTTCGGTCATCGTCCATGCCTCGCAATCGGTGCGGTGGGCGGCTGCTGAATTGCGCAGTCTGAATATCTAGTCACGTCCGAATGGAACGACCGGCCCTCATGGTCACGGAGGTTACGAGGCGATGTCAAGAGCGTGACACCGACAAAACCGCAATCGTTTGCACGAAGTGATTATCGTGGCCGCAATCGTTTGCACGAAGTCTTGCCTCGGCGTCCGCGACGGTGGTTACCTTGCCACCATGCCTTTGCGTGCACTCCCCCTCGGCTCCACCGTTCTCACCGGCGGGTTCTGGCCGGACCGGCAGCGGATCAACCGGGAGACGACCATCCCGGCCGCGGCGCAGCGCCTCGAAGAAGTCGGTACGCTCCACAACTTCCGCCGGGCCGCGGACGAGCAGACAGGCGGCTTCGAAGGGAAGTTGTTCGCCGACACCGATGTCTACAAGTGGCTCGAGGCGGTTGCCTGGGAGCAGGCCCGCGAGCCGTCCACCGACCTCGCTGACCGGCAGTCCGCTGCGAGCGCTCTGGTCGCCGCGGCGCAGGACCCGGACGGGTACCTCAACACCTACACGCGGCTTGCGCTCGACGGGCAGCGGTACGGCGACCTGGAGAAGGGGCACGAGCTGTACTGCGCGGGACACCTGCTACAGGCGGCAGTGGCGCAGGTACGGGCGACTGGCGATCGCACGTTGCTCGACGTGGCGTCCCGGTTCGCCGATCATCTGTGCAAGACGTTCGGCCCCGGGCGGCTGGAAGGAGTCGACGGGCATCCGCTGATCGAGATGGCGCTCGTCGACCTCTACCGCGAGACCGGTACGGCGGCGTACCTCGAGTTGGCGTCGTACTTCGTCGAGGCGCGCGGGCGCGGGCTGCTCACTCCCCCGGGTCACCACGGTCCGGCGTACTTCCAGGATCACCTGCCGGTGCGTGAGGTCCGCACGATCGCCGGGCACGCGGTCCGGGCGCTCTATCTCACGTCCGGTGCGACCGACGTCGCGGTGGAGACCGGCGACGACGAGCTGCTCGACGCGTTGCAGGCGACGTGGTCGACCATGGTCGAGAGCCAGACGTACCTGACCGGTGGCGTCGGAGCGAGGTGGTACGGCGAGGCGTTCGGCGACCCGTTCGAGCTGCCGCCGGATGCGGCGTACTGCGAGACCTGTGCCGCGATCGCGAGCGTGCAGTGGAGCTGGCGGCTGCTGCTCGCGACGGGTGAGAGCAAGTACGCCGACCTGATCGAGCGGACGCTGTACAACGCGGTGATCTCCGGGGTGTCGCTCGACGGTGACCGGTTCTTCTACGTGAACACGTTGAAGGTGCGGAACAACGCCTTCGCCGACGATCAGCGTTCCGCGGTGGGTGGGCGGCAGCCGTGGTTCGGTACGGCGTGCTGCCCTCCGAACGTGATGCGCACGCTGTCGTCACTGGATCAGCTGGTCGCGACCTCGGACGACGACGGGGTGCAAGTACAGCTGTATGCGCCGGCCTCGGTGAGGGTCGGGCCGATCGGCTTCGATGTCGAGACCGAGTATCCGTGGCACGGGACTGTCCGGGTGCGGATCACCTCGACGCCGGACACGCCGTGGACGCTGGGGTTGCGGATCCCCGCGTGGGCGGATAGTCATCGGCTGACGGTCAACGGGTTCGAGGGACCGCTGCGGCGGGTGTGGGAGGTGGGCGACGAGGTCGTGCTGGAGTTGCCGGTCGCGGCCCGCCGTACGACGCCCGACGAGCGGATTGACTCGGTGCGTGGCTGCATCGCGATCGAGCGCGGCCCGTTGGTGTACTGCTTCGAACAGCAGGACGCAGACGTCGTACTCGACTCGGCGGCCGTGGTCGCGGGCGAGCTGATCGAGCGCGAGCAGCCGGACCTGCTCGGCGGTGTGACGACGGTCGACGTACCGACACGGGACGGCACGCTGACCGCGATCCCCTACTACGCCTGGGCGAACCGGGAAGTCGGCCCGATGGCCGTGTGGATCCGGGAGGACGCGTGAACTATTGGGAAGATCCGGGTCCGGGGTACGGCGTGCTGCCGCCGCGGGCAGCTGTGCGATCGGATGCCCCTCGGATGAGTCTGAACGGGCAGTGGCGGTTCCGGCTGTCGCCTTCAGTGGGCGAGACCGGCTTCGAGGACATTGACTTCGATGACTCGGACTGGGATGTATTGCCGGTGCCTTCGTCGTGGCCGATGCATGGGTATGGGAGTCCGGCGTATACGAACCAGAAGTATCCGTTCCCGGTCGACCCGCCGTACGTGCCGGACGAGAACCCGACCGGCGACCATCGGTTGACCTTCGAGCTGCCGGAGTCGTGGAGTGGTTCGACTGTACTGCGGTTCGACGGAGTGGACTCGTGCGCGCGGGTCTGGCTGAACGGGGTCGAGCTCGGGGTGACGCGAGGTTCGCGCCTGCCGGCCGAGTTCGCGGTCGGCGGCGTACTGCGGCCGGGACGGAACGTCCTGGCGGTGCGCGTGCATCAGTGGTCGTCCGGTTCGTACCTCGAGGACCAGGACATGTGGTGGCTGCCGGGGATCTTCCGGGACGTCACGCTGATCGCCCGCCCGGTGGACGCGGACGTGTTCGTGCACGCGGACTACGTCGACGGTGCCGGTGTGTTGATGGTCGAGTCGGTGCCGGGTGCGGTGGTGCGGATCCCATCGCTGGATGTGGTGGTGCCGTGCGGGGAGACGGTGACGATCCCGGGCGTCGATCCGTGGTCGGCCGAGGTACCCCGGTTGTACGACGCGGTCGTGGAACTGCCGGGTGAGCGGGTCGCGCTGCGGATCGGGTTCCGGACGGTGGAGATCGTCGACGGCGTACTGCGGGTCAACGGGCGGCGGATCCTGTTCCACGGGGTGAACCGGCACGAGCACGATCCCGTGTTCGGTCGCGCCGTACCTCTTGAGCGGCTACGTGAAGAGCTGCTGGTGATGAAACGGCACAACATCAACGCGATCCGGACCAGTCACTACCCACCGGACACGCGGTTGCTGGAGTTGTGCGACGAGCTCGGGTTCTGGGTGATGGACGAATGCGACTACGAGTCGCACGGGTTCATGCTGCTCGACTGGCAGGGGAACCCGGCCGACGACCCGCGGTTCCTGGACGCATCGCTGGACCGGATGCGGCGGACGGTGGAGCGCGACAAGAACCACCCGTGCGTGGTGATGTGGTCGCTCGGCAACGAGGCCGGCGTCGGGTCGAACCTGACCGCGATGGCCGCGTGGACGCGGGATCGGGATCCGTCGCGACCGCTGCACTACGAGGGCGATCTGTCGTGTGCGGATGTGGATGTGTACAGCCGGATGTACGCGTCGCACGCCGAAGTTGAGGCGATCGGGAAGCGTGCGGAGAAGCCGTTGGAGGATCCGGTGCTGGATGCGCGCCGGCGTTCGATGCCCTTCGTGCTGTGTGAGTATTCGCATGCCGGAGGCAACGGTCCTGGCGGGTTGTCGGAGTACGAGGCGCTCTTCGACACCTACGAACGCTGCCAGGGCGGGTTCCTCTGGGAGTGGATGGAACACGGCATCCTGCGAGCGGACGGTTCCTACGGGTACGGCGGTGACTTCGGCGAAGAACTGCACGACGGTACGTACGTCCTAGACGGCCTGGTCTTCCCCGATCTGACCCCGCAACCGGTGCTCGCGGAGGTCCACAAGGTCTATGAGCCGGTCCGCCTCTCCGTTGCCGGTGACGTCCTCACGATCACCAACCGGTACGACGTACTGGACACTTCGCACCTGTCCCTCCACTGGGAGGTCGCCGACGAAGGCGAGGTAGTTGCCCGCGGCCCCCTCGACCTCCCGGTGATCCCGGCCGGCCAGTCCGCGACCGTACAACTTCCCGAACTCGCGGCGCTCCAGAACCGCGAACGCTGGCTGACAATCCGCGCCGTACTCACCAACGACAGCGCCTGGGCCCCAGCCGGCCACGAGGTCGCCTTCACGCAATCACAGCTCGCACCGGCTGAGCCCACCAAACCAACTATCTCCCCTCTCGCGAATCGGGGTGGAGTGGTGATCGTGGGGCCGGGGCGGTTCGACGAGCGGACTGGGCGGTTGGTGGGGCTCGATGGATGGGCGATCGAGCATGTTCCGCTGGAGTTGTGGCGGGCGCCTACGCAGCATGACGCCCGGACCTGGGATGCCACGACGCTCGACCGGAAGACCCGGTGGGCGAACGCCGGGCTGGATCGGTTGCGGTACCGGACCGTGTCCGTCGAGGCCTCAGGTGATCAGCTGGTTGTGGCGACGATGGTGGGGGCCGCGGCGACGGATGCTCGGGTGCTGACGACGTACACCTGGAGGACCGACGGCGGGCGACTGATGGCGGAGGTCGAGGTAGAACCGTTGGGTGAGTGGACGGTGCCTTGGGCTCGGCTCGGGGTGACGTTCGGTGTGCCGGCGGGGTTTCACGGCCTGACGTGGTTCGGGCTGGGGCCAGGGCAGGCCTACCCGGACTCCCGCTCGGCGGCGCGGATCGGCCGCTATACAAGCACGATCGACGACTTCCAGGTGCCGTACTTGTATCCGCAGGAGAACGGCGCCCGCGGTGACGTTCGCTGGGCCGAGCTCTCCGGGGCGGCCGGCAAGCTCCGGCTGACCGGCGATCCACACTTCGCGCTGACGGCACGCCGCTGGACGACAGCCGACCTGGCCGCCGCCGAGCACCCAGCGGACCTGCGCCCGAGTGACCGGGTCTGGATCACGCTGGATGCCCTGCAGCACGGCCTAGGAAGTCCTACGAGCGGCGCGCCGATCCTGCCGCCGCACGACCTGCAACCGCAGAAACACGCCTTCAGGTTCAGCTTGGGAACCGCAACCGGTCGTGCCTAGGCCGCGTCGAGTCTCAGCCGACGAACGCGATCGCGTTGCCGTCCGGGTCGCGCACGATGAAGTCGGTGCCGCCCCACGCTTGTTTGGTCAGCTTCTGCACGATCTCGGCGTCAGCTGACTGATACTCCGTGTAGAGTTCGCGGACGTTCGGCGCATCGACGAACGCCATGATGAGCCCCTCGCGTTCGGCGGCACCGGCCGCGAACACCGGCTCGTCGACGAGCTTCAGGTGCAAGGTCGCGCCGTCGCGCGACACCGATCCGTAGAACGGCGGGTTGCCGTGCAAGAAGTCGATCCGGAAGCCGAGCTGGTCCCGATAGAACGTGGCCGAGGCATCGACGTCGGCGACGTACAGCACCGGTTTGGCGCTCGCGACTGCCGTGTCCTGAGTCTCCGGCTGCTCGCTGGTGGGCGGGGCCTCTTCCGTGCTCGCCTTGAGTTCGGCCCAGCTGGCGAAGCCCGCTTCGAGGGCGATGATCTCTTGGGCTTCGGTGAGCGGAAACTTCAGCGCGAGTGCTTCGCGGTCGGACAACGTGCGATAGCGCTCGAGCTGTCGGATGCGACCGCCGATCGAGAAATTCTCTCCGCGGTGCCAGCGAACGAGCAGTTTCGCCTGCTTCTTGTAGGTTTCGAGCTTGGGCATGGCGCTCCCTCTTCGGTCTTGAAGTAGGTGGGCCTTGCCCTTTCGGCTTGCTGCCGCTGCGCCCTACGACCGGGTTCGAACCCGCGCCTGCGACGTCGAGATTACCACAGCGCATTCTCAGCTTGGGAAGCTGATCCACGTGCCGGCCAGCGGCTGCTGGCCGATCCCCGGCTTCGACCAGTCGCACACCCCGCCGGGGAAGATCGTCAGCAACTTGTTCCACTGCGCGTCGGTGAACCCCGGGTACTCCGACCGAACCGGCTCACGCAGCTTGCACTTGATCACGTCCGCCGCCACCCCGGCCCCGGCCACCTCACGCGGGAACGATGCGGACGGGAACAGCTTCTCGCAGCGCGACGCCGGATCGCGGTCCAACGGCTGCGCGACGAAGCCCTCGGGAGCACGGCACCCTTCGACCAGCCCGGACGGCCGCGCCGCCACGATCTTGTCGATCCGCGGCCGCGATGTGGTGTCCGCGGTCAGTTGCGTGAGCCAACGATCCATCTCGTCGACCGCGTGCTGCAGCAGTGGGCTCGCGGTGCTGAACAGTCCGTACGTCGCATCCTCGAGCAGGCTCACCTGGTTGGCCGCCGTACCGTTCGACTTCTGCAGCCGGGCGCGCATCGAGAACGTGTGGTATCGGACGTGGATGTCGCCGTACGACTGGGTGTCGTAGTACGCCCGGTAGTCGATGATCGGCACGTCCTTCAGCCCGCCCCCGCCGTACGTCAGCCGCCCGGTCCGGTACGCCGTACGCGTGGCCTGCGGATCCGCCACGGTCCGGGTCGGCACCAGGTTGGCGTCCGCGTCGAACCCGCCGACCCGCTCGTTCAGGTCGAGGAACTGGGCCGGCGTGATCACCCCGGATTTCAGCGCCTTCAGCCCGTACTGGACGCCGACGTTGTCGAGCGGCCGACGGGAGAACCCGGTCGACGGATCGGTGCCGTACGCGTTGATCGTGTGGTCGAAGACGTCGCAGCGGGCGCCGCGTGGGTTCGTCGCGGGGTCGTAGCGCTGCTCGACCGGAAGGTGCGAACAGTTGAGCCGCGGGTCGATCCGGTTCGCGCTCACCGCCATACTCGGCAACGTCGCGTACGTCTGGAAACCGGCGACCTGACGCTTCTGCTCCTGCGTCCACTGAAGGCTCGACTTGGTGAAGTACGAGTCGAGCAGCCACGAGTCGCTGATGAACGAGACCGTGCCGAACCCGACCTCCGGGAACGAGCAGCCGACGATGATGCCGTCGAAGATGCCCGGGTAGTTGTCGGTGATCTGATGCGCCTGGTACGAGCCGCCGGAGCACCCGAAGCCGACCGTGAAGTCCGGGCGTCCGTAGTGCTCGACGAACAGTTCTTTCGTCATCATCGCGGACTCGGCCGCGGTCAGGTCGTTGCAGTTCTGGCCGAACACGTTCAGTGACGACGACATCAGCGCGTACCCGCGACCGAGCAGGAACGCGTCCGTCACCCCGCCGGTCGTCGTACCCGACCGGTACCAGCCACCGGCGCACCCACCGCCGAGCGTGAAGATCGCCCGGCCGTTCCAGCTCGGCGAACGCCGCGTCGGGGTCGGCGCCGCCGAACGCAACGGGTCGTGCAGCATGCTGGTCTGGACCACGGCCCGGTTCGCGCTGCCGGTCTCCATCCGCACGATGAACGGATCACCAGAGTCCGTCTTCGCGAGATCCGCCGGGTACGACGTGGCACCGGCCGGCCACTTCACGAACTGGCCCGCGGTGGTCCGGTAGAAGTAGTCGACCCGCGGCGCGACCGTGCAGTCCGCGTCCAGCGGAGCGCCGAGCGTGCCACCGATCACCGGGATCGTGAACTTGGCCGTCTCACACAAGAACGGCTGCTCGTGCGGCCCCGAGAACACCGGCCCCTGCCGCGGGTAGTTCTGCACCTCCAGCGTCGTACCCCGTCCTTCCGTCTCGGCGCGGAGGAGGTTCGAGCCGAGCCGCAGGTTCCCGACCAGTCCGGTCAGACCGGTGCCGTCAGCAGTGAACACCGACGACACGTCCTTGCCGTTCAGCGTCACCTGGACAGGCTCGTCGGCATCCGGTACGGCGACGTGCACAAGCGCATCGCCGCCGGTCACCTTGTCCGGCCGGCTCGACAGGACCTCCAGCGTCACCTCCCGCGACGCCAACGCCGGAACCGCAGGAATCACGAGCGCACAGGCAAGTAGCGCGACGATCAGACGAACCGGTCGGGAACGCGTCACAGGTCCTCCAAGGCTCAGGCGGCAACAACCTCGCAGACACCGGAAAGCATGTGCTTGTTTATACCCAGATTCGGTGAATGTGTTTCATACAATCCGATATCAACCGCGCGACACCTCCGCGACGACGATGACCGGGTGCCGCCCCGCGACGGTGACGTCGTACCGCGCCTGAACCCGCCAGCCGCGGCCCAGTCGGGTTGCCTGCTCCGGCGTGAGGATCGCGACGAGCCGCCCGTCGAGCACCCGTCTCCAGGCTCTGAGGTACGGCGCGAGGTCGCCGATCTGGACCCGCCTGTTCCACGGCGGGTTCGTGATGATGCGGTCCGCACCGGTCGTGAGCCTGCGGGTGTCTGCGCACCTCCACTGCATCCGTCTGCCGGCAGCGTTTGCTCTGGCCGCGGCGATCGCGGCCGGGTCATGGTCCAGGCCGACGTACTCCGCCTGCGGCTCGAGTTGGTGTGCTTCGAGGAGCAATGTTCCGGCTCCGCAGAACGGGTCTACGACGTTGTGGTCGGGTGCAAGGTCCGCGAGGCGCGCCATTGCGGCGGCTACGGGTGGGTGGAGGCTTCCTCGTACTGTCTGCTGGCGCCACGTCCGCCGATGGAGTGGTACGGCGTACGGGCGCAGGGCGACCCACAGGGTCTTTCCGTCCAGTACGACGCGCCATTCGGAGCGCTCGTCCGGTGGGGCGACGCCCTGTCGTCGTGAGTGGTAGCGGCCGCCGGTCAGGTGGGACAGCTGCTCCCCTACCAGGTCTTCGACGTCGTAGCGGTTGAAGTTTCGCACTCCTACGCAGGACGCCGACACGGCGAACGTGCTGCGATCACCTGGCGACTCCAGTACCCGGCGAAGCTCATCGGCCGCCCCGGCAAGCGCGGCCTTCGTATGCCCAGGATCCGCAATCGCGGCGTACACAACGAACAGGTCGTCCGCCAACCGTGGCGGCGACCCGGCGATCGACTCGGACGCGGGCTCGACGACAACCTGTCGCTTGCCGACCTCGACGACCCGATGCCCGGCGACGGCCAGTTCCTCGGCCGCCAACCACTCCAAACCCGTGACGGTCCGCACCAGCACCAACTGCATGGAGAATCTCCCGGATAGCACCCGGGAACAACCAACCGGTCACTCCCGCATCGCTGACCGCGGGAAACCTCGAACAGGCCAGCGGAAGCTAGCCCACGCGGAAGAAGTATGTCTCCATGGCGGAGATGATGACACGCGCCGAACGCCGGCGCCCACCGAATTTCGGTCTCTCCCGCTCGACGTACGGGTGATGCGGGCGGTGGTTTCCGGAACAAATGTGCCAGCAGGTGACGAAAATGTTCCGGAGACCATGCGTGCGGGATCCGGCGCGATCGGCCAACCACGGATACAGCACACCAGCAGATAACCCCTCCTCTGTGGACCTGGCCCGTTCCCGTGCTTCATCCGATGTCCCTCAGGTCACCGACTTCGGCGAGGGGTGTCAGCTGAGTCGGCTCAGAGGTAGGTCTGGGTGCTCGGTGGGGCGGATTCCATCCAGGCCAGAACGCCGGTGAGGGCTTCTTCGGTCATGGCGAAGTGGACGGTGCGGTCGCGGAGGTCGGCGTCCACGATGACGTGGCCGGCGTACGTGACCAGCGGCTCGTTGCCCATCGGGCGGCGGGTGGTGACGCCTTCGAGCTGGCGGCGGTTGACGACGAGTTTCGGCCACCAGGCGAGGCTGAAGACGCGGAACCACTGCAGGTCGTCGCCGACGTAGCGGGCCAGTCCGAGCGCCCAGCCGCGGCCGTGTTCCTTCTGCGCGAGCTGCAGGCTGCAATCAAAAGTTCCGCCGTCCCTGGACAACCAGCGACGGCGGAACGCGACAAGAGCGATGAACAGTACGGCGGCAAGCAGACAGACCCCGACGACATCGAGGACTATCCTCATACCTTGCCGACCCCATTTCCGGTGCCCGTGTTCTGGTACTGCTCCGGGCACCCCGGAGAACCGTACTGCCAGTGACGATATTCGATTATGGCAGGTCGAGTCAGGACGTCTGCTCGGCGGCCCGAACCCTGGCCTCGGCGAGTCGCACCTCGTCGGCGTCGGCGTCGTCCAGGCCGGCCGCCATCGCCTGATCGAGCTCGCGACGCGCCTCTTCGAGGTCGATGTCGTGACCCATCTCGGCGTTCTCGGCCAGGATCGAGACCCGGTCGTTCGCCACCGAGATGAACCCGTCCGGCGCGGCCGCGACGAAGTACTCGTCGTCGACGGTCCGCACCTGGACGGTGCCGCCCTGCAGCAGGCCCAGCAACGGCGCGTGGCCGGGCAGGATACCGACGTCACCGTCGGTGGTGCGGGCGATGACGATCCTCGCCTGCCCCTGCCAGACCGTCCGCTCCGCCGCGACGAGGGCTACCTCGAGGTGCTTCGCGGAATCGTCGGCCATCTCAGTTTTCCTTCTGCAGCTCGGCCCACTTGCGCTCGACGTCGTCGAGCGAACCGACGTTGAAGAACGCCTGCTCGGCGATGTGGTCGCACTCGCCGTCGGCGATCTTCTTGAACGACTCGATGGTGTCCTTCAGCGGCACCGTCGAACCCGGGATGTTGGTGAACTTCTCCGCCATGTAGGTGTTCTGGGAGAGGAACTGCTCGATCCGGCGCGCCCGCGCGACGGTGATCTTGTCCTCTTCGGAGAGCTCGTCGACACCGAGGATGGCGATGATGTCCTGCAGTTCCTTGTTCTTCTGCAGGATCTGCTTCACCCGGACGGCCACGTCGTAGTGCTCCTGGCCGATGTACTGCGGGTCGAGGATCCGCGACGTCGAGGTCAGCGGGTCGACGGCCGGGTACAGACCACGCGACGCGATGTCGCGGGAGAGCTCGGTGGTCGCGTCGAGGTGGGCGAACGTGGTCGCCGGCGCCGGGTCGGTGTAGTCGTCCGCGGGTACGTAGATCGCCTGCATCGAGGTGATCGAGTGACCCCGGGTCGACGTGATCCGCTCCTGCAGCACGCCCATCTCGTCGGCCAGGTTCGGCTGGTAACCAACCGCCGACGGCATCCGGCCGAGCAGCGTGGAGACCTCGGAACCGGCCTGGGTGAACCGGAAGATGTTGTCGATGAAGAGCAGCACGTCCTGCTCCTCGACGTCGCGGAAGTACTCCGCCATCGTCAGCGCCGACAGCGCGACCCGCAGGCGCGTGCCCGGCGGCTCGTCCATCTGACCGAAGACCAGCGCGGTGTCCTTGAAGACGCCGGCCTCGTCCATCTCGGTGATCAGGTCGTTGCCCTCACGGGTCCGCTCCCCGACGCCGGCGAACACCGACGTACCACCGAAGTTGTGGGCGATCCGGTAGATCATCTCCTGGATCAGAACGGTCTTGCCGACACCCGCACCGCCGAACAGACCGATCTTTCCACCCTGCACGTACGGCGTGAGCAGGTCGAGCACCTTGATGCCGGTCTCGAGCATCTCGGTCTTCGACTCGAGCTGGTCGAAGGCCGGCGCCTTGCGGTGGATCGGCCAGCGCTCGGTGATCTCGAACTCGGACTCGTCCTGACTCAGGCACTTGCCGGTCACGGACCAGACCCGGCCCTTGGTGACGGCGCCGACCGGCACGGAGATCGCCGCGCCGGTGTCGCGCACCTCGGTGCCGCGGACCAGGCCGTCGGTCGGCTTCATCGAGATCGCCCGGACGATGTTGTCGCCGACGTGCAGCGCCACCTCGAGGGTGATCGTCTGGGTCAGGTCGCCCAGGGTGATGTCCACCTCGAGCGCGTTGTACATGTCCGGCATCGCGTCCGCTGGGAACTCGACGTCGACGACCGGGCCGATCACCCGGGCGACGCGACCGATGCCGGTGGCACCCGCCTCGTTGTTCTTCTCGGTAACCGTGGCAGTCATCTCTCTCACTCGCTCCCGGCGTTCGCGTCGGCCAGCGCGCTGGCGCCACCGACGATCTCGCTGATTTCCTGGGTAATTTGGGCCTGGCGGGCCTGGTTCAGGTCCCGCGTGAGCTTCTCGATCAGGTCCTGCGCGTTGTCCGTCGCCGACTTCATCGCCCGCTGGCGGTTGGCCAGCTCCGACGCCGCCGCCTGCAGCATGCAGAAGTGGATCCGGCTGGCGACGTACTTCGGCAGCAGTCCGTCGAGCACCTCTTCGGCCGACGGCTCGAACTCGTACAGCGGCAGTACGTCGTCGGCGGCCGGCGCTTCCTCGCCCTCGACGACCTCCAGCGGCAGCAGACGGATCACGTCCGCGCGCTGGGTGAGCATCGACACGAACCGGGTGAAGACGATGTGGATCTCATCCACGCCGCCCTCCTCGGTCGGGGTCAGGAAGGCCTCGATCAGCGCGTCGGCGATCTCCCGCGCCCGGGCGAAGCTCGGGTTGTCGGAGTCACCGGACCACGACTGCGCGACCTCGCGCTGCCGGAACGTGTAGTACGCGATGCCCTTGCGGCCGCTGATGAACGGAACGATCTGCTTCTCGTCCTCGCGGAGCAACTGGTTCAGCCGCTCCCCTTCGCGGATCACGTTGGCCGAGTACGCACCGGCCTGACCGCGGTCGGAGGTGATCAGCAGCACCGCGGCGCGGCGCGGGTTCTCCTTCTCGGTGGTCAGCGGGTGGTCGACGTTCGAGAACGTCGCCACCGCCGACACGGCACGGGTGAGCTCACGCGCGTACGGACCGGCCGCCTGGGCGCGCTGCTGCGCCTTGACGATCCGGGACGCCGCGATGAGCTCCATCGCCCGGGTGAGCTTCTTGATCGTCGAGACCGAGGCCTTGCGATCGCGAAGCTCCCGCAGATTGGCTGGCACGGTCGATCAGCCCCGCTTCTGCCGGACGATCTGCTCCTGCTCCACGTCGCCCTCGTCCATCGCCTCGGCTTCCGCCTCGGTGCCGAGCAGCGTGCCCTCGGAGGTCTGGAACGTCGGCTTGAACGCCTTCAGCGCGTCGGTGACGGCCTGTGCCTCGTCGTCGCCGAACAGCCCGGACTCACGGATCGCGTCGAGCACCTTGCTCTCCCGGCGCAGGTAGTCCAGGAAGTCCCGCTCGAAGCGGAGCACGTCGTTCACCGGTACGTCGTCGAAGTGGCCCTTGGTGCCGGCCCAGATGGAGACGATCTGGTCCTCGACCGGGTACGGCGAGTACTGCGGCTGACGGAGCAGCTGCACCAGGCGCTGACCGCGGTCCAGCTGGCGCCGCGAGGTGGCGTCCAGGTCGGACGCGAACATCGCGAAGGCCTCCATCGCGCGGAACTGCGCCAGGTCGATCTTCAGCGAGCCGGACACGTTCTTCATGCCCTTGACCTGCGCGGCGCCGCCGACGCGGGACACCGAGATACCGACGTCGATGGCCGGCCGGATGTTGGCGTTGAACAGGTCGGACTGCAGGAAGATCTGGCCGTCGGTGATCGAGATGACGTTGGTCGGGATGAACGCCGACACGTCGTTCGCCTTGGTCTCGATGATCGGCAGACCGGTCATCGAGCCGGCGCCGAGCTCGTTGGACAGCTTCGCGCAGCGCTCCAGCAGGCGGCTGTGCAGGTAGAAGACGTCACCCGGGTACGCCTCGCGGCCCGGCGGGCGGCGCAGCAGCAGCGACATCGAGCGGTAGGCCTCGGCCTGCTTGGTCAGGTCGTCGAAGACGATCAGGACGTGCTTGCCCTGGTACATCCAGTGCTGGCCGATCGCCGAACCGGTGTACGGCGCGACGTACTTGAAGCCGGCCGGGTCGGACGCCGGGGAGGCGACGATGGTGGTGTACTCCATCGCGCCGGCCTCTTCGAGCGCACCGCGGACCGACGCGATCGTCGAGCCCTTCTGGCCGATGGCGACGTAGATGCAGCGGACCTGCTTCTTCGGGTCGCCGGAGTCCCAGTTCGCCTTCTGGTTGATGATCGTGTCGACCGCGATCGCCGTCTTACCGGTCTTGCGGTCGCCGATGATCAGCTCGCGCTGGCCGCGGCCGATCGGGATCATGCCGTCGATCGCCTTGATACCGGTCTGCAGCGGCTCGCGGACCTCCTGGCGCTGCATCACGCCGGCGGCCTGGAGTTCGAGCGCGCGGTCACCGTCGATGCCCTGGATCTCGCCCAGGCCGTCGATCGGCTTGCCCAGCGGGTCGACGACGCGGCCGAGGTAGCCCTCGCCGACCGGCACCGACAGCACCTGACCGGTACGGCGGACCTGCTGGCCCTCCTCGATCCCGTCGAACTCACCGAGGACGACGACACCGATGTCGCGGACGTCGAGGTTCAGCGCGATACCCCGGGTGCCGTCCTCGAACTCGAGCAGCTCGTTGGTCATCACCGAGGGCAGCCCCTCGACGTGCGCGATGCCGTCACCCGCGTCGACCACGGTGCCGACCTCTTCGGCGGCGGTGTCGGCCGGTTGGTACTCGGTGACGAACCGATCCAGGGCGTCCCGGATCTCCTCCGGCCTGATCGTGAGCTCAGCCATTGTGTTTCCTGCTTCCTTTGACCCTTGCTGGCCTGTTGTGGCTCTAAGAGGCTTTCCCGACCCTTAGCGCCGCTGTATGTCGTTAAGGGGGTTCAGCCCGCGATGCGCCGTTGCGCGTCGTCGAGCTTGGCCGCGATGGTTCCGTCGATCACTTCGTCGCCGATGTCCACCCGGACGCCGCCGACCACGTGCGGGTCGACGATCACGTTCAGCTGGATGTCCCGGCCGTACTGCCGTCCGAGGGCCGTCGCGAGCCGGGTGCGCTCCGCCTCGGTCAGGTCGGTGGCCACCCGCACGGTCGCGATGCTGGCGTTCCGCCGGGCCGCCGCGGCGACCTGGTAGGACCGCATCGACGCCGCGAAGGAGCGGCCGCGGCCGTCCACGGCCCGCTCGGCGAGCCGCACCGTGGTGGCGTCGGCCTTGCCCTGCAGCAGTCCGCGGATCAGCTCCTGCCGGTGCTCGGCCGGGATGCCCCGGTCGCCCAGCTTCTCGGCCAGGGCGCGCTCGGCAGCGACCACCCGGTCCAGCCGGAACAGCTCGTCCTCGAGTTCGTCCAGCTTCCGCCGGGTGTCGGCGTAGGCCACCTCGGCCTCGACACTCAGCTGGTCCAGGGCGTTGCCCAGGTCCCGGCCGCTGACCCAGCGACCGGACACCGCGACGGACAGGATCTCCAACGCCTGGGGGGAGATCTTGCCGCCGAACAGCTGCTCGGCCAGTGCGGCCTTGGTCCGGGCCGGCCGCGCCGGGTCGGTCAGGGCGCGCCGGAGCGCGCCGCTGCCGTCCAGCAGCTTGGCGATCGAGAACAGCTCGCCGCCCAGCCCTTCGGCCGGGGTCGCACCCGCCAGGGCCTGCTCGGCCCGGGCGAGTGAATCGTTCGACGCGCCGCGCATCAGCCGTCCGTTCCGACAGCCTGACGGGCGGACTCCGACTCTTCCAGCTCGGCCAGGAACCGCTCGACGGTCCGGCGCTGCCGGGCCTCGTCCTCGAGCGACTCGCCGACGATCCGGCCGGCCAGCGTGGTCGCCATCGTGCCGACCTCACCGCGCAGCGAGGCAACCGCCTGCGTCCGCTCGGCGTCGATCTGCGCGCGGGCGTGCGTGACGATCCGCTCGGCCTCGGCGTTCGCCTGCTCGCGCATCTCCGCGATGATCTGGGCACCCTGCTCGCGGGCGTCCTCGCGGATCTTCGCAGCTTCCTGCCGGGCCTCGGCCAGCTGCGCGTTGTACTTGTCCAAAGCCGCCTTCGCCTCGGCCTGGGCCGCCTTGGCCTCGTTCATCCCGCCTTCGATCGCCGCGGTCCGATCGGCGTACGCCTTCTCGAACTTCGGTACGACGACCTTGGCGAAGGCGATGGCCAAGAGGACCAGGAAGACGAAACCGAAGATGATCTCGGCCGTGTGCGGCAGCAGCGGGCTCGGCGCCTCGTCCGCGGCCTCTGTCAGCGGCAGAAGTAACGTCAGCATGTCTGGGTCCTGTCAGTCAGGGGGAAGGGGTCAGCCCTTGAACACGAAGGCGAGGGCGATACCGATGATCGCGAGCACCTCGGTGACGCCGAAGCCGATCCACGCGATCGACTGCAGCTTGCTCTGAGCCTCGGGCTGACGCGCCGTGCCGTTGATCACGGCGGCGAAGATCAGGCCGACGCCAACACCCGGGCCGATGGCAGCGAGGCCATAGCCCAGAACGGCGATGTCACCGGTGATTGCGAGAGCCATGTTGCTCACCATTGCGGTGTTTCCTTTCAGTACGGATAGCGGCTATCCGGGATTCCGTTACTACCGGTCTAGGGGTACTGCGGGGTGGTGCGGATCAGTGCTCGTCGGCGATCGCGCTGCCGATGTACTGCGCGGTGAGGACGACGAAGATGTAGGCCTGGATGGCCTGGACGAACAGCTCCAGCCCGGCGATCGCCAGCGCCATCAGGAAGGTGATGATGCCGACACCGCCGATCGCGATGCTGCCGGACTCGAAGACCATGTACTCGCCGCCGAGCACGAACACCAGCAGCAGGATGTGACCGGCGAACATGTTCGCGAACAGCCGCAGGCTCAGCGAGATCGGCCGGACCAGGATGTTCGAGATGAACTCGATCGGGATCATCAGCGGCATCAGCCAGATCGGCACGCCGGCCGGCATGGTCTGGTGCTTGAAGTAGCCCCACAGGCCCTTCTTCTTGATCCCGACCGCGTTGTAGATGACCCAGCTCATGATCGCGGCCACGTACGCCCAGCCGATGTGGCTGAACGTCGGGAACTGGATCAGCGGGATCGTCGCGGCGACGTTGTTCAGCAGGATGAAGAAGAACAGGCCGGTCAGGTACGGCACGAACTTCATGTAGTCCGCGCTGCCGATCGCGTCCCGGGCGATCGAGTTCCGGACGAAGTTGTAGCCGAGCTCGCCGGCGAACTGCAGCTTGCTCGGCACGATCGCGGCCTTGCGGGACGCACCCCAGAAGAACCAGACGATCACCACGACGGACAGCGCGGCCACCAGCACGGGCTTGGTGAACCAGTCGACACCGTGGATGATCGGGGGGGTCTCGAAGTTCTGTGGACCGGGTGGATTGAACTCGGTCGGAACGCCGGCGGTCACCGGGTCTCCTCTCGCGTCGTGCTCAAGTCGGACGCCTGGAAGTCAGGGGCAGGGCGGCTCAGGGCAGTGCAGCTCAGGGGGCGGTCAACAACGTCAGACCCGGTCAAGATCGTAGGGACCAGATCCGAGGTCAGGACCGCGACCCGTACCGGAAGTGCAACATCAAGATGGTGAGCCCGGCACCGAGGACGATGCCCACCGGAAGCAAGAATTCGGTGCCGAAGAGGCGATCCAGCCCGAAGCCGATGCCCCCGTAGACCAGGACACCGCCGATCAAGTAGGACAGGACCCGCCAGCCGTCGCCCGAATTCGGGGGTGATGGCTTCGGATCCTGATGCTCGCTCATTGGCACCCGAAACGTACCAGTTGGTGACATCGACGGTCACATCGGGCCCCGTAATCTCCACCACAGCAGGGAAATCGTTACCGAGGGTGCTCACGCCGTCACCTCTTTGTCGAGGTCGTAGATCGGCACGCGGAGCCGGGACCAGGCCCAGATCTCGCCGGCCATCCAGCCCATCACGACAACCATGGCAACCAGGCCGAGCACGGTCAGATTCACGTGCCTGGCCAGGCCGTCCGAGTTCAGCGCGAGCGCGAGCAGACCACCGAAGATCGCGATCCGGCCGGTGTACGACGCCATCGCGACGGCGAGCTGCATGGTCGGGGAAGTCTTACGGGAAAGGTGCAGCGCGATCAGCCCGGCGCCGGAGAACACGACGACCGTCAGCATTCCCAGCAGGGCACCCAGGAGGCCGGGAACTCCGGCGGCGACCGTGGACACGGCGGCGGCGTTCACGCCGACGACCAGCGCGGCGACCAGAGCGCCACGCAACATCGCCAACGCCGGGTGCTTGGTCGCTTGTCCGGCGATTTTCGGGCTGTGGGCCGAAGGAGCCATCTGGTGGTTCCGTCCTGCTGGCGTGCTGGTCTCGCGGCCAGCTCGTCGGGTGGGCGGGGTCAGGGGTGTCGCTGATCTTTGCTGGTGCTTGTGAAAACTAGCACAAAGTCTGCATGGTCAGCAAAACGAGGTCCCTGCCGCTGTACAGCCACACCTTATCGGTAGGCCACACCGACGAGTGGTCTGGTCCCTCTCAGCGGGGACTCAGACTTTGGCGAGCGGTTTCCCGGATCGTCTCGGCAGACCGGTCGTGAGCAGGACCGCGGTGACCGCGACGGCCAGGACGACGAGGGCGGTCCACCAGGTCAGGACGAGGCCGAGGACCACCACGCCGTACGCGATCAAGGCGGTCCACAGGTACATCAGCAGGACCGCCCGGCGGTGCGAGTGGCCGCGTTGCATCAGGCGGTGGTGCAGGTGCTGCTTGTCCGCGGCGAACGGTGACCGGCCGGCCTTGGTACGGCGTACGTAGGCCATCGTCAGGTCCAGCGCGGGGATCGCGAGGATGGCGATCGGCAACACCAGTGGCAGCAGTGCGGGCAGCAGGCTGGAGCCGCCGACCTCGTACGGGACCGCGTTCGGGTCCATCTGGCCGGTCAGGCTGATCGTCGACGCGGCCAGCATCAGGCCGATCAGCAGGGCGCCGGAGTCGCCCATGAAGACCCTTGCGGGGAAGAAGTTGTGCGGCAGGAAGCCGAGGCAGGCACCGGCCAGCGCGACCGTGATGAGAGTCGAGGTGGTGGCGCGGTCGAGGTTCTCGTGAACGTTCAGCAGGTACGAGTAGACGAAGAACGCGGTCGCGCCGATCGCGGTGACGCCGGCCGCGAGACCGTCCAGGCCGTCGACGAAGTTCACCGCGTTGCAGGACACCAGCAGGATGCCCGCGGTCAGGACGGCGAGCTGCGCGGGCGACGGCGAGATCACGCCGCCGGGCAGCGGGAGCCAGTACAACTGGATGCCTTGGACAACGAGTACGCCGACCGCGAGCACCTCGCCGGCCAGCTTGGTGATCGCGTCCAGCTCGTACAGGTCGTCGACCACGCCGACCGCGCAGATCACCACGCCGCCGACCAGGATCGCCCGGGCGTCGTGCGCGACCTGCAGGCTGTTGCCGAGGAACGGCAGGCTCGAGGCGACCGCGAAGCCGGCGATCAGGCCGCCGAGGATGGACAGGCCGCCGAAGTACGGGATCGGGACCTTGTGCACGTCCCGGGCCCGGACCTTCGCGACCGCGCCGTACCGCAGCGCGATCTGCCGGGCCACGCCGGTCAGCAGGAAGGTCGTGGCCATCGCCACGAACAGGACCAGCAGGTACTCGCGCACTAGTCGGCAGGCCTCACATCGGGATCGGTCTTCGCCTCGTCCTCCTTGGACGCCACAACCGGCTCCTCAGTTGGCTCCGCCTTCTCGTCGGCCTCGTCCTCGACCTTCTCGTCGGCCTCGTCCTCGACCTTCTCCTCAGCCGTCTCGTCGAGCTTTTCGTCGAGGGTCTCGTCCGGCTTCTCGTCGGGTTCGGCGGGCGGCTCGTCGGATTCGCCGGCTACCTCGGGGACTACTGCGCGGAGTTGTTCGAGGGTGAGGGCGCCGACGCGGACCACGCGGGGGGTGTCGCCGGTGAGGTCGACGATGGTGGACGGCTGTCCTCCGGTTGCCTCGCCGCCGTCGAGGTACACGGCGACCGACTCGCCCAGTTGCTCCTCGGCGTCGTACACGTCCAGCGCCGCCGGCTGCCCGGACTTGTTCGCGGAGCTGACCGCGAGCGGCCCGGTCCGCGACAACAGCTCGCGGGTGTTCTCGTGGTCCGGCACGCGGAGCGCGACCGTGCCCTGGGTCTCCCCCAGGTCCCACATCAGCGACGTCTGCGCGTGGCAGATCACAGTCAGCGGCCCCGGCCAGAACTCCTCGCAGAGTTTGCGGCCGTTGTCCGGCACATCGGTGGCGAGCGCGTCGAGCGACTCCACCACCGAGATCAGCACCGGCGGCGGCATGTCCCGGCCGCGCCCCTTGGCGTCCAGCAGCCGCTGGACCGCGTCGGCCTTGAAGGCGTCGGCGGCAAGGCCGTACACGGTGTCGGTCGGCAGCACGACCAGGTCGCCGGCCTCGATGGCGTCCACCGCTGCGCGGTACGCCGGTGCCAGTTCGTCCCCGGTGAAGTCGAAGCGCTCACTCACGGAGTGAATCGTGCCACTCACGCAGGCCCGGACCCTAACCGGGTCGTTACTGACAAACGATTGTCAGCTTTGCACCCGAACGGCCGAGGTTCTCTTTAAGATCCCCCGCATGACTGTGTCGCGTGAGTTCCTTGCCGGGTTGCCGAAGGCCGAGTTGCACGTCCACCACGTCGGGTCCGCGTCGCCGCGGATCGTCGCCGAGCTCGCCGCCCGGCACCCCGAGTCGCCGGTGCCGACCGATCCGGCCCTGCTGGCGGAGTACTTCAGGTTCAGCGACTTCGCCCACTTCATCGCGATCTACCTGAGCGTCGTCGAGCTGATCAAGACGCCCGAGGACGTCCGGCTGCTGACCTACGAGATCGCCCGCGAGATGGCCGAGCAGCAGAACCTGCGGTACGCCGAGCTGACCGTCACGCCGTACACGTCGGTGGTCCGCGGGATCGCCGCCGAGGCGTTCTGCGAGGCGATCGAGGACGCGCGGGTCGCGGCCGAGAAGGAGTTCGGCCTGGTACTGCGGTGGATCTTCGACATCTCCGGTGAGGCAGGCCTCCCGGCCGCCGACGAGACGCTGCGGATCGCGACCAAGATCCGCCCCGAGGGCCTGGTCGGGTTCGGGCTCGGCGGGCCGGAGATCGGCGTACCGCGGCCGCAGTTCCAGCCGCACTTCGAGGCGGCGGTCGCGGCCGGGTTGCGCAGCGTCCCGCACGCGGGCGAGACGACCGGTCCGGAGACGATCTGGGACGCGGTGCGGCTGCTGAAGGCCGAGCGGATCGGCCACGGTACGTCGACGATGCAGGACCCGGCGCTGGTCGACTACCTCGGCGAGCACCGGATCCCGCTGGAGGTCAGCCCGACGTCCAACATCGCCACCCGCGCGGTCGCGTCGTACGACGAGCACCCGCTGCGCGCGATGGTCGACGCCGGCCTGGTCGTCACGATCAACTCCGACGACCCGCCGATGTTCGGGACGGACCTCACCAACGAGTACGCCGTCGCGGCGCGGCTGCTCGACCTGGACGAGGCCGGGGTCGGCGAGTTGGCCAAGACCGCTGTTCGGGTGTCGTTCGCCGAGGACTCGGTGAAGTCGGCCCTGCTGTCCGAGATCGACACCTACCTAGGTGAGAACGCGGTGTAGCTGACAGACTGTCTTCCGTGACAGAGGACCTGCGGCTCGACCTGCTGGGTCCTCTGCGCGGCTGGTCGGGCGACCGCAGGCTGGAGCTCGGACCGCTGCGCCAGCAGGCCTTCCTGGCTGTGCTGGCGCTCCGTCCGAACCAGGTGGTTCCGGCCGACGAGTTGGTCGACCTGGTGTGGAACGACGCGCCACCGAGCAGCGGGACCCGGATCGTTCCGACGTACGCGTATCGGTTGCGGCAGTTGCTGCCGAAGGACGTGCTGGTCAGCTCGCGGGACGGGTACAGCCTGCGGCTCGCTCCGGACGCGCTCGACCTGACCAGGTTCGAGCATCTCGTCAGCGCCGCGCATGCGACCGACGACCTCGACGAAGCGGCGGCGAACCTGTCGGAAGCCCTTGCGTTGTTCAAGGGTGAGCCGTTGGGCGGCCTGCCCGGGCACTACGTCGGTGTCGAGCGGCACCGGCTGACGGAACGCCGGCTGAAGGTGCTGGCGGAGCGGATCGACCTCGACCTGGAGCGCGGCCGGTACGGCGACCTGGTACCGGAGCTGGTCGCGCTGGTCGAGGCTGATCGCCTGCGTGAGCAGTTCGCCGGACAGCTGATGCTGGCGTACTGGCGCAGCGGCCGGAGTTCCGAAGCGCTCGACACCTACACCCGGACACGGGAGGAGCTGGTCGAGCAGCTCGGTGTAGAGCCCGGTCCGTCGCTCCGGGCGATCCACGAACGCATTCTGCGCAACGACGAGCCGGTTGCCCGTCCGGTGCTCCGCGACGAGCTGCCGTACGACGGTGCGGCGTTCGTCGGCCGTGACGACGTACTGAGCCAGGTGGTCGACGCACTGCGCACACCAGGACCTGCGGTCGTTGCGATCGACGGTATGGCGGGTGTTGGCAAGACTGCGCTCGCTGTACGCGCTGCACGTCAGCTGGCGGACGTGTACCCGGACGGGCGGCTCTTCATCGATCTGCACGGCTACACGCCCGGCAACGAGCCGGTGTCGGCGCTGCAGGCCCTGGATCGCTTGCTGCGCACGCTGTCCGTCCCGGCGGACCGCATCCCCGCTGACCTCGAGGAGCGGGCCGCACTGTGGCGTTCTGAGCTGGCTGGCCGGCGCATCCTCGTAGTACTCGACAACGCACCCGACAGTGCCGCAGTACGGCCGTTGCTGGCCGGGAGCCCGCAGTGTGGCGTGCTGGTGACCAGTCGGCGACAGCTGACCGGTCTGGACGCGACTGCTCGGCTGGCACTCGACGTACTGCGGCCTAAGGACGCACGGGAGCTACTTGCAGAGATCGTCGGACCGGACCGTGCTGGTGACACAGCTGCTGCGGCACAGGTGGTCAGCCAGTGCGGGCACCTCCCGTTGGCGATTCGGGTGGCTGGTTCGCGGCTGCGGCATCGGCCGAGCTGGACGATCGAGCACCTCAGCAAACGACTCGCCGCCGAGGACAGGCGGCTGGCCGAGCTCAGCACTGACAGCGGTGGCGTCTCCCCCGCGTTCGCCTTGTCCTACGAGCATCTGCCGTCCGACCAGCAGCGCCTGTTCCGTCTGCTCGGTGCCATGACCGGTCAGGACGTCGACATGTACGCCGCTGCGGCGCTGGCCGATGTGGACGCTGTTGACGCGGAGGACCTGCTGGAGCAGCTCGTCGACGCCAACCTGGTGTTGCAGCTGCGTCCTGGCCGTTTCCAGTTCCACGACCTGCTGCGGCAGTACGCGCGCACACTGGACCCCGAGCCGGACGCAGTACGCCGTTTGCTCGACTACTACCTCTACGCGACGTCAGCCGCGAGTACGGCGATCTTCAGCAGCCAGCTGCAACCGCTGCCGGAGCCGGTGCCGGTGCGGTTGCCTGAGTTCACGTCGGCGTCCGACGGACTCGAGTGGATCGATACAGAGGGTGCGAACGTGCTGGCGACGATCCGGTTCGCCGAGTCGAGTGGTGCGTCCGAACACGCGTGGCGGCTCGGTCTGGCCGTGGCGTCCTGCTTCTTCCAACGCGGGCGGGTCTACGAGATGGACGAGGCGCTGGAGCTCGCGCTGCGTGCCGCTCCGGACGCCTCGGTAGAGGCACGGGTGCTGTTGTCGATCGGCAGCCTCGGGCGCTACCGCCTCGGCGCTGAGGCGAGTCTGCGGACACTGCAGGACGCACGCGACAGGCTGCCGCAGGACGCGGATCTGGCGTTGCGGGCACGGCTGCTCGCGTCGATCGGCTACAGCCTGGCGAAGCTGCATCCCGACGAGGAGGCGCTCGGCGTACTCGATGAGGCGTTGAAGGTCGCTCGGCAAGCTGGTGAGGTCGGCATCGCATCACGGGTGCTGGCGTACCTCGGGGTGACGTACGGCGACCGCGGGGAGTTCTCTCGGGCGCTGTCGGCGTACCAGGAGTCGCTGGAGCTGGGTGATCCCGCCGTACGGGGAGAGGTGCTGAACGGGATCGGTGAGTGCCTGCTCGAGCTGGACCGCGTGGACGACGCTGTGGCGGCTCTGACGATAGCCAGGGACCTCGGGGTGGAACGGGGAGCCGACTACAGCCTCATCTACACGTACGCGTTCCTGGGTACGGCGTACGCACGGCAGCGCCAGTGGGCCGAGGCGATCGACGTCGGACGCAGGTCGCTGGAGCTGGCGTTGGAGAGCGACTCGAAGCAGTCGCAGCAGAACGCGTACCTGCGGCTGGCCGAGACACTGCTGGCGAAGGGCGATCTGACACAGGCACGACCGCATTTTGCGCGTGCACTGGAGCTAGCGCTCGACGAGGGACCGGAGTCGATGGTGTTGCGCGCCGCCGGTGGACTTGAGCGGACCGCCGCCGCCGCTTGAGGTGTGATTGGCTGGTGCGGTGCGGAAAGTCTGTGGGGCGCTGGCCGTCGTACTGCTAGGTCTGGTGGCGTGTAGCGACGACAAGCCCGCACCGGCCGCGCCACCTCCGACGACTGCGCATTCCACACCCGCGCTCCCACCAGCACCGGACGGACTGCCACGCGGCGGGCGAGTGATCTTCCCGAAGTACCAGCTGGTCGCGTACGTCGGACTGCCGGGCTCGCCCGCGCTGGGGCCGCTGGACAAGGACCTGGACGCGAAGGCGGCCAAGCTGGACAGGCTGTCGCGCGCTTACGCAGCAGGGCGGACGCCGCTGCCGGTGATGGAGCTGATCGCCGTTGTCGCGAGAGGATCGCGCGGCAAGGACGGGCTGTACCGCGGGCGGCTGGACGACGCGAAGATCGAGCAGTACCTGACGGTCGCGCGGAAGCACAAGATGCTGTTGCTGCTCGACATCCAGCCCGGGCGCGCGAAGATCCTGCCCGAGGTGCAGCGGCTCGAGCGATGGCTGAAGGAACCGGACGTCGGGCTCGCGTTCGACCCCGAGTGGGCGGTCGGCCCGACTCAGGTGCCTGGCCGGGTGTTCGGGCACACCACCGGCGCGGAGCTCGACAGCATCGCGGCGTACCTCTCGGGGCTGGTGCAGGCGAACGGCCTGCCGGAGAAGGTGTTCGTGTTCCACCAACTGTCGCCGCGGATCGTCACCGGCGAGAAGGCACTGAAGCCGCATCCCGGAGTCGTGACGATCAAGTCGGTCGACGGGATCGGCGCGCACACGGACAAGCTCAAGACGTGGACCAAACTCACCACGGCTCTCCCACCGTCGGTCCACGTCGGCTTCAAGCTCTTCTACACCGAGGACACCCGCCACGGTCCCCTGATGACCCCCACCCAGGTGCTGGCCTTGAAGCCCCGCCCAGAACTGGTGGTCTACGAATGATCTCGATCGCCTTCGCCAATATCGCCGGTGGTCGGTTGGTCGGCCCCGACGGCTACGACGACGCCGACCGTACGGCGGACTTCGGCCAGGCGCTCGCGGGGCTGCAGCCGGATGTGCTGATCGTGACCGAGCTGGACCCGGACGGCGATCAGCTCGAACGGCTGACCGCGGCAGCCATGCCGGGGCGGAAGACGTACGGCCTGCAGCACGGGTTCTCGGACTCGCACATCCCTGGCGTGGAGCGGCTGGGGGTGGGGATCGCGTCGACGTACCCGCTGACCGAACTGGAGCGGATCGACCTGCCGAATCCGTCGATCGACTTCCTGCACTGGCGGACCGGTGAGCCGATGGACCCGCATCCGAAGGGTTTCCTGGTCGCGCGGGGTGACTTCGGGGCGCTCGGTGAGGTCGACCTCGTCGGCGGACAGGTGTGTCCGATCCACATGTTCCGGAGCGCCTCAGCGGTCGAGTACACGTATCGCGAGGGCCCTGGGCGAGAGTTCGGTGCGCAGATGACGGCGTACCTGCGGGACGAGCTGGCGGCGCGCGGTGTTCGTCGGGCGGTTGTGGCGGGTGATCTGAACATGCCGAACCCGCGGGAGTTCTTCGGCGAGACGCTCGGTCTGGTCGACGCGTTCGGCGACCCGCCACCTGTCACCACCCCGGACGGCCGTTCGATCGACCGGCTGTTCTCCACACCGGATCTGGTCGCGCGCGAGGTCGAGGTCGTGCAGGTACCTGGCGCGGATCACTTCCCGGTCGTCTGCCGGCTCACGCGCCGGCAACCCGAGGCACCGGCGATCGGCCGGATCCGCGAACAGGACCTGGCCAGGCCTAGATCCGGCGGCCAGTTGCGAAGCGGGGGCGGGCGGAGAGGTCCAGTTGGTCGCGGACCTCGGTGAAGAGGCCGGTCGCGGCGAAGACCG
Organism: Kribbella sp. VKM Ac-2569; assembly: GCF_004216905.1. GTDB lineage: Bacteria > Actinomycetota > Actinomycetes > Propionibacteriales > Kribbellaceae > Kribbella. The sequence continues at coordinate 113,569 of NZ_SGXJ01000005.1, read as the reverse complement.
CGGGGGCTGACTCGCCCTGGACGTCGGCGTGCTCGCAGGCGAACCAGCCGCCCGGCTTGAGCAACCGGCCTGCGGTCGCGGCGACCACCTTGATCTCGTCAAGACCGTCATCACCGGACCAGAGCGCAAGGGCCGGGTCGTGGTCGCGCACCTCGGCCGTCACGGATTCCCACGCGGTCAACGGAATGTACGGCGGGTTGGAGATCACCGCGTCCACCTGACCGTCGAGCTCCGGGAGGCACCCGTCGATGTCGCCCTCGTGCAGGACCGCGCCTGTGCCCTCCAAGTTGCGGCGAGCCCAAACGACCGCGTCCGATGAGAGTTCGACCGCGTGCACCGTGCTGTCGGGACGCTCGGTCGCGACCGCGCCCGCGATCGCCCCCGATCCGCTACACAGATCGACAACCAACGGATCGCGAACGCCGGCGATCCGCTCGAGGATCCAGCCGACCATGACCTCGGTCTCCGGGCGGGGCACGAACGCCCCAGGCCCGATCGCCAACTCCCGATACCGGAACGCCGCCGTACCCGTCAGATGCTGCAACGGCTCCCGCGCGGCCCGTCGCGCGATCAAGGCGTCGTACTGAACCTGCTGGTCAGGCGTCGGTTCACGCAGGTGCAGCCGGCTGGAACCGGTGACGAAGGCGAGCAGTTCCGCGGCGTCGAAATCGGGCGAGGCAACCCCCGCCTCCCGCAGCCGCGCCGCCGCCTCGGAGACCAGAGCTTTGGCGCTCACTGCGAATCGACGGCCTCGAGCCGGGCGGTCAGGTCGGCCTCGGTCAGGGCCTGGATCACCGGCGCCAGTTCGCCGCCGAGGACCTGGTCGAGGTTGTGCGCCTTGTAGCCGACGCGGTGGTCGGAGAACCGGTTCTCCGGGAAGTTGTAGGTACGGACCCGCTCCGAACGGTCGACGGTCCGGATCTGCGACCGCCGGGCGTCCGACGCCTCCTGGTCGGCCGCCTCCTGCGCGGCGGCCAGCAGGCGGGAACGCAGGACCCGCATCGCCTGCTCACGGTTCTGCAGCTGGGACTTCTCGTTCTGCATCGAGACCACGATGCCGGTCGGGACGTGGGTGATCCGGACCGCGGAGTCGGTCGTGTTCACGCTCTGCCCACCCGGACCGGACGACCGGAACACGTCGATCCGCAGGTCGTTCTGGTCGATCTCGACGTCGACGTCCTCGGCCTCCGGCAGCACCAGCACGCCGGCCGCGGACGTGTGGATCCGCCCCTGCGACTCGGTCACCGGCACCCGCTGGACGCGGTGCACGCCGCCCTCGAACTTCAGCTTCGCGTACGGCGCCTCGCCCGGCTCCGGCGTACCTTTCGCCTTCACCGCGACCGTGATCGACTTGTACCCGCCCAGGTCGGACTCGGCCGAGTCGAGCACCTCGGTCTTCCAGTTCTGCGACTCGGCGTACTTCAGGTACATCTTCAGCAGGTCGCCGGCGAACAGCGCGGACTCGTCGCCGCCCTCACCCGCCTTGATCTCGAGGATCGCGTCCTTGTCGTCGTTGGGGTCCCGCGGAACCAGCAGCGTCTGCAGCCGCTCGGCGAGCTCCTCACGCCGGGCGGTCAGCCGGACCGCCTCCTCGGCGAACGCCGGGTCCTCGTGGGCCAGCTCGCGCGCGGCCTCGATGTCGTCCCCGGTCTGCAACCACTCGTGGTACGTCCGGACGACCGGGGCCAGCGCGGCGTACCGCTTGCCGACCCGGCGGGCGTTGGCCTGGTCGGAGTGCAGCTCCGGCTCCGACATCTGCCGCTCCAGCTCGGCGTACTCCGCCTTCAGCGTCTCGACTGCCTCGAACATGCCGCACTCCTCCTCTCGGGAACCTGCTGACAACACAAACCGCGCGCCGGTCCCGCCCATGACAGGCGAGACCGGCGCGCGGCAGGAAAGCTACTTCTTGGCGTACCGCTTCTCGAAGCGGGCCACCCGGCCACCGGTGTCGAGAATCTTCTGCTTGCCGGTGTAGAAGGGGTGGCACTGCGAGCACACGTCGGCGTGGATCACGCCGTTCTCCGCGGTCGAGCGCGTCGTGAACGTGGCGCCACAGGTACAGGTCACCGTGGTGTCGACGTACGTCGGGTGGATGTCGCTCTTCAAGACAGTCTCCTAGGTTTCAGGTGCCCCGGGTCGCCCGCACGGTGCGAGTGTGAACCGGAACCGACATACCAGTTTGCCACCCGAGGGCGGCAAACCGGTAATCGAGGGTCGTTCAGTCGCCTATCAGTCGCCGTTGGTGGTGCTGTGGCTGGTGCCCGTCGACGGGGTGGTCTTGTTGACCTGGAGCAGGAACTCGATGTTCGACTTGCTCTCCTTGAGCTTGCCGATCAGGAGCTCCAGCGCGGCCTGCCCGTCGAGCGCGGACAGCACCCGGCGCAGCTTCCAGACCACCTGGGTCTCGTCCTTGGACATCAGCAGCTCCTCGCGGCGGGTGCCGGAGGCGACCACGTCGATGGCCGGGAAGATCCGCCGGTCGGCGAACTCGCGGCGCAGCCGGAGCTCCATGTTGCCGGTGCCCTTGAACTCCTCGAAGATCACCTCGTCCATCTTCGAGCCGGTCTCGATCAGCGCGGTCGCGAGGATGGTCAGCGAGCCGCCGTCCTCGATATTGCGGGCCGCACCGAAGAACCGCTTCGGCGGGTACAGCGCGGACGAGTCGACACCACCGGACAGGATCCGGCCGCTGGCCGGCGCCGCGATGTTGTACGCGCGGCCGAGCCGGGTGATCGAGTCCAGCAGTACGACGACGTCGTGGCCGAGCTCCACCAGCCGCTTCGCGCGCTCGATCGCCAGCTCCGCGACCGTGGTGTGGTCGTCGGCCGGGCGGTCGAAGGTCGAGGCGATGACCTCACCCTTGACCGTGCGCTGCATGTCGGTGACCTCTTCGGGCCGCTCGTCCACCAGCACGACCATCAGGTGTACTTCGGGGTTGTTCGTGGTGATCGCGTTCGCGAGCGCCTGCAGCACCATCGTCTTACCGGCCTTCGGCGGCGAGACGATCAGGCCACGCTGCCCCTTGCCGATCGGGCTGACGATGTCGACGATCCGGGTGGTCAGCACGCCCGGCTCGGTCTCCAGGCGGAGCCGCTCGGTCGCGTACAGCGGGGTGAGCTTGTTGAAGTCCTGCCGCTGCTTGGCGATCTCCGGGTCAGCGCCGTTCACGGTGTCGATCCGCACCAGCGGGTTGAACTTCTCCTTGCGCTCGCCCTCCTGCGGCTGCTTCACCGCACCGGTGATCGCGTCGCCCTTGCGCAGGCCGTAGCGCTTCACCATCGAGAGCGCGACGTACACGTCGTTCGGGCCCGGCAGGTAGCCGCTGGTCCGGACGAACGCGTAGTTGTCGAGTACGTCGAGGATGCCGGCGGCCGGGACGAGTACGTCGTCCTCGCTGATCGTCGGCTCGGTGTCGTACCGCTCGCCGCGGCCGCGGGTGCGGCTGGTGTCGCGACCGCTGTCCCGACCGCCGTCACGGCCGCCGGTCGGCTGGCCGTCGCGGGTGCGTTCCCGGTCGCGACCCCGGCGGCGCCGGCGACGGCCCTCGCCTTCCTCGCCCCGGTCGTCCTGCCGGTCCTGCCGGTCCTGACGGTCTTGCCGGTTCCGCGGGTTGTCACCGCGGTTGTCCCGGTTGGTGTCACGGTTCCCGTCACGGTTGCCGTCCCGGTTGCCGTCGCGCTGGCCGTCCCGGTTGTTGTCCCGGTTCTGCTCGCGGTTCTGCTCCCGGTTCTGGCTGCCGTCGCGGTTGCGGTCGCGGCCCTGGCTACCGTCGCGGCTGTCCCGGTTGTTGTCCCGGTTCTGCTCGCGGGCGTTGTCGCGGTTCCGCTCGCGGGTGCGGCCCTGGCTCTCGCCGCGGTCCTCAGCACGCTCCTCGGTGCGGGTCTCCACCCGCTCGACGGCACCACTCTGGGCACCGTTCGGGGCAGCCGTCTCCGGCTGCACGACCTTCGCGGCCGGCGCTTCGACGGCGGCCTCGGGGGCAGCACCGTTCGGCGCGGCGTCGGTGGTCGCGTCCTTCTGCGGGTCCTTCTGGGCGGCGGCGCGGGTCCGGCGGCTGCCGCCCTCGCGCTTCGCGGGCGCCGCGGTCTTCGCCGCCGGCGCCTCTGCGGCCTCGTCGAGCGTCGGCTGCGTCGACCGCGGTGCCTTCGCCTTCGAGCCACTCGTCGAGCCGCCCGCAGAAGAACCGGCGGACCCGCCGGTCTGGGCGGCCTTGATCGCCTCGATCAGCTGGCCCTTGCGCAGTGCGCCGGTGCCCTTGATGCCAAGCGTCCCGGCGAGCTGCTTGAGCTCGGGGAGCAGCATGCCCTCGAGGCCGCCTCCGGCTTTCCGGCGACGCGTCGCGGCGGTCGCCGCGGCGTCAGCTCCACTGGAGGCTTCAACAGTTTCTGTCACGTGAGGTCCTTCCCACACGGATCGTCGATGTCCGACACGGCTCATCGACCAATTTCATTCCACCCACGGCCGCACAACGGGCACGTGGTGTACAAGAGTCTCTCGCTCGATCTGAGTCCCCCGGACATCTCCGACGCAGGCGGCGCAAGGTCACATCCACAGGGGGGTCGCCACACAACACAGGGTGCCGGGAGCACAGCCCGGATCGTGGCGAGAGCACGCCGATCACCTGGAGGGGATCGGGTGAGTCGAGACTAGCACCACTACAGGTCCTTCTGCCGACTCGAGGCCTACAACGCGTGTCAGCGGCCCGGCATTCCCGGATCAGCCGGCTTCCATCGACCAGACCTGTACGCCGACTGGATCGATCTCCAGCTCGTACTTCGTCCAGCCGTCCGGCGCATCCGGCGTACCGCGGAAAAACAGGTCCTGACCTGCGCTCTTCCCGTCCTGACTGCCGAGTACGGCGACCGTCGGACCGGCACCGCTGACGAGCGCGGCGAGTCCGCTGCCGCGCAGTTTGTGCACCAGCGCGAGGCTCTCCGGCATGGCCGGCTCGCGGTACTCCTGGTGCAGGCGATCCTCGGTCGCGGTGAGCAGCAACTCCGGCCGCCCTGTCATCGCCGCGACAAGGAGAGCAGCCTTCCCTGCATTGGCCGCCGCATCACTGTGGGAAACAACGCTCGGCAGGAGTCCGCGCGCCTCCTTGGTCAGCACGCGATTGTCCGGTACGTAAGCAACTACAGCCGTTCCGGCCGCCGGTTCCAACCTGACCGCGCGGCCACGCTCTTCAAACGACGCTGTGCCTTCCGTCCAAGCGATCGTGAAGCCGCCGAAGGCGGCCGCTGCCACGTTGTCGGGGTGTCCCTCGAGCTCGTTCGCCAGTACGACGAGACGCTCGCGGTCGACCGGTTCGCCGGCCAGTGCGTACGCCGCCGCGAGCCCGCCGACGATCGCGGCCGACGACGACCCCAGACCGCGTCCGTGCGGGATCCGGTTCTCGCACCGCAGGGTGAATCCGGGCACCGGAGCACCCAGCGCCTCGAGCCCGGCCCGGATCGACCGCACCACCAGATGCGTCTCGTCCAGCGGTACTTCGCCTTCGCCGCACCCCGTCACCTCGACGGTTACTCCGGAGCCGCACGGGGTGACGACAAGGTCGTCGTACAAGGTCAGCGCGAGACCGAACGCGTCGAAGCCGGGGCCGAGGTTCGCGCTCGTGGCTGGAACGCGAACCCGGACCTGGTCACATGGCTTGTGCTCGCCCATGGCGGTCAGGCGAGGCCGGCGATGCGGGCAACGGCGTCGGTGTCCGCTGGTGTGATGGGGGGTTCTTCGAAGGTCGCGTGGCCGAGCGCGGTGTCGATGTCCTTCAGGCCGTGACCAGTGACGGTGATCACGACCGTCGAACCGCCCGGCAACCAGCCCTGCGCCTTGGCGTGCAGCAGCCCGGCGACGCCCGCCGCCGAAGCCGGCTCCACGAAGACACCTTCGCGGGCGGCAAGGTCACGCTGCGCGGTCAGGATCTGCTCGTCGGTGACCAGTTCGATCCGGCCGCCGGACTCGTCCCGCGCGGCCTCGGCCAGCGTCCATGACGCCGGGTTCCCGACCCGGATCGCGGTCGCGGCGGTCTCCGGCTTCTCCACGATGGAGCCGCGCACGATCGGCGCCGCGCCCTCGGCCTGGAAACCCCACATCTTCGGCGTCCGGGTGGCGAGCTTGTCCTTGGCGTACTCCTGGTAGCCCTTCCAGTAGGCCGCGATGTTGCCCGCGTTACCGACCGGCAGCAGGTGCAGGTCCGGCGCGTCACCGAGCGCGTCGCAGACCTCGAAGGCCGCGGTCTTCTGCCCTTCCAGGCGGACCGGGTTGACCGAGTTCACCAGCGCGACCGGGTAGTTCTTGCCGAGTTCGCGGACGATCCGCAGGCAGTCGTCGAACCCACCGTCGATCTGCACCAGCTTCGCGCCGTGCACGACCGCCTGGGCGAGCTTGCCCTTCGCGATCCGGCCGGCCGGGATCACCACCAGCGGCAGCATCCCGGCGCGAACGGCGTACGCCGCCGCCGACGCCGAGGTGTTGCCGGTGGAGGCGCAGACGACCGCCTTGTCACCAGCCTGTGCGGCCAGCGAGATCGCCACCGTCATCCCGCGGTCCTTGAACGAGCCGGTCGGGTTGTTGCCCTCGACCTTGAGCCAGACCTCGCAGCCGGTCTGCTCGCTCAGCCACTGCGCGGCCACCAGCGGCGTCCCGCCCTCGCCGAGCGTGACGACCGGGGTATCGGTCGAGACCGGCAGCCGGTCACGGTATTCCTCGATCACGCCTAGCCATTGATGACGACGCTGCTGAACCATGTGGTGTTACTCGCCTTCTACCCGCATCACACTGCTGACTTCACGGACGATGTCCATGTCCCGCAAGGACTCCACGGTCGCGGACAACGCGGCGTCGGTCGCGGTGTGGGTGACCACCACCAGTTGCGCGTCACTGCCCCGGCCCTCCTGGCGGACGGTCTGGATGGACACGTCGTGCTCCGAGAAGGCATGGGCCACCGCCGCCAGCACACCGGCCTTGTCGGCCACGTCCAGCGACACGTGGTAGCGGGTCATCGCGTCGCCCATCGGCCGCACGGCCCGCTGGGTGTACGACGACTCGCCGACCCCCGGCACGCCCTTGAGCCGGTTGCGCGCGGCGGACACCAGATCCCCGAGGACTGCACTGGCCGTCGGGGCGCCGCCGGCACCACGACCATAGAACATCAGCCGTCCGGCTGCCTTACTCTCCACGAAAACGGCGTTGTACGCGTCCCGAACACTGGCCAACGGGTGGGTGAGCGGGATCATCGCCGGGTACACCCGGGCGCTCACCGAGTCGGTCGCCTCGTCCAGCTCGCAGATCGCCAGCGACTTCACCACGCAGCCCATCTCGCGGGCCGAAGCGATATCGGTCGCGGTCACCTCGGTGATGCCCTCGCGGTGCACGTCGGCGATCGAGACCCGGGTGTGGAACGCCAGGCTGGCCAGCAGTGCGGCCTTCGCGGCGGCGTCGAAGCCCTCGATGTCGGCAGTCGGGTCAGCCTCGGCGTACCCGAGCGCCTGGGCCTCTTCGAGCGCCTCGTCGAAACCGGCGCCGGTGCTGTCCATCTTGTCGAGGATGAAGTTCGTGGTGCCGTTGACGATGCCCATCACCCGGGTCACGTCGTCACCGGCGAGCGACTCACGCAGCGGCCGCAGGATCGGGATCGCGCCGGCGACGGCGGCCTCGAAGTACAGGTCGCGCTGGTACTTCTCCGCGGCGGCGAACAGTGTCGGGCCGTCCTCGGCGAGCAGCGCCTTGTTCGCCGTGACGACCGAGGCACCGTGCTCGAGCGCGGTCAGGATCAGGCTGCGGGCGGGTTCGAGACCGCCGATCACCTCGATCACCAGGTCCAGGTCGCCGCGGGACACCAGCGCGTGGGCGTCAGTGGTGATGAGGGCCGGGTCGACGGCGATGTCGCGGGCGCGGCCGGGACGTCGTACGGCGATGCCCGCGATCTCCAGCGGGGCGCCGACGCGGGCCGCGAGATGGTCCGCCTGCTCGGTCAGGATCCGCACCACCTCGGTGCCGACCACTCCGCAACCGAGCAGGCCTACCTTGAGAGGTTTGTCGTCGTTCACGGTGTCGTTCATTCGGCGGCCCCCATGTCGAGGAGAAGCAGGTCGTCTTCGGTCTCACGGCGTACGACGACGCGCATGTGGCCGTCCTTGACCGCGATCACCGGTGGCCGCGGTACGTGGTTGTAGTTGCTCGCCATCGACCGGCAGTACGCGCCGGTGCCGGGGACGGCGATCAGGTCGCCCGGCTGGACGTCGGAGGGCAGGAACTCGTCCTTCACGACGATGTCCCCGGACTCACAGTGCTTGCCGACCACCCGAGCCAGCGTCGGCGGGGTGTCGGAGTACCGGTTGGCGAGCGTGCACGAGTAGTCGGCGTCGTACAGCGCGGTGCGGATGTTGTCGCTCATGCCGCCGTCGACAGACACGTACGTCCGGGCGGCGCCGGCGTCCAGCTCGACCTCCTTGACCGTGCCGACCAGGTAGACCGTGCACATCGCCGGGCCGACGATCGCGCGGCCGGGCTCGATCGACACCTTCGGCATCTCGACCTCGAACGCACGGCACTCGTGCTCGACGATCTTGCCCATCTCGGTGGCCAGCTGCGCCGGGTCGGACGGGTCGTCCTGGGTGGTGTACGCGATCCCGAAGCCGCCGCCCAGGTCGAGCTCCGGCATGTCGACACCGAGCTCGTCGGAAACCCTTGCGTGCAAGGCGATCACGCGCTTCGCGGCGACCTCGAAACCGGACGAGTCGAAGATCTGCGAGCCGATGTGCGAGTGCAGTCCGAGCAACTCCAGCTCCGAGGATTCGTTGACCCGGGCAACGGCTTCGAAGGCGGCGCCGGAGGTGATCGAGAACCCGAACTTCTGGTCCTCGTGCGCGGTCGCGATGTACTCGTGGGTGTGCGCCTCGACGCCCGCGGTGACCCGGACCATCACCGGGGCGACCACGTTGCGTTCGGCGGCGAGCTCGATCAGCCGGGTGATCTCGTACTGCGAGTCGACGATGATCCGGCCGACGCCCGCGTCCAGCGCCCGGGCCAGCTCGGACTCGGACTTGTTGTTGCCATGGAACCCCAACCGCTTGGGGTCGGCGCCGGCCCGCAGCGCGACGGCGAGCTCTCCCCCGCTGCAGATATCGAGGTTCAGGCCCTCTTCCATCACCCAGCGGACGACCGTCGTACACAGGAACGCCTTGCCGGCGTAGTAGACGTCGAAGTCCTTGAAGGCGTGCTTGAACGCGCGCGCCCGGGAACGGAAGTCGTCCTCGTCCAGCACGTACGCCGGGCTGCCGTGCTCGGCGACCAATTCCCGGACGTCGACGCCGCCGACCTCGAGGGCGCCTTCACCGTTCTTCTTGGCCGTGTGCGACCAGAGCGCGGCGACCAGGTCGTTGGGGTCACGCGGTGCGCGCAGCCACTGCGGAGCCTTGTGACCGATGTCGGCGTGCAGCGCGCCCGCCTCGTGCGCCCTCACATCCGCTCCGGTGCGGAGACGCCGAGCAGGTCGAGCCCGTTGGCGAGCACGGTCCGCGTCGCGGAGACCAGGGTCAGGCGAGCCTTGTGCACCGGCTCCACCTCCTCGTCGCCGCGCGGCAGCACGCGGCAGCTGTCGTAGAACTTGTGGAAAGCGGACGCGGTGTCCTCGAGGTACCGCGCGATACGGTGCGGCTCGCGCAGCTCCGCGGCAGTCGCAACGACCCGCGGGAACTCGGCCAGCGCGCGGAGCAGGTCGCCCTCACGCTCGTGGCTGAGCAGGCCCGGGTCGAACTCGTCGAGCTTGATACCGAGCTCGTCGGCGTTCCGGACGATCGAGGCCAGGCGGGCGTGTGCGTACTGGACGTAGTACACCGGGTTCTCGCTGGCCTGCCGGGTCATCTCCTCGATGTCCAGGGTCAGCGGGGAGTCGGTCGGGTAGCGGCACAGCGTGTAGCGCAGCGCGTCGACGCCGCCCTCCTCGACCAGCTCCGCGAGCGTGACGATGGTGCCGGCCCGCTTGGACAGCTTCATCTCCTCGCCACCCTTGAGGATCTTCACCAGCTGGCCGATCAGGACCTCGATGTTGTGCTCGGGGTCGTCGCCGGCGCAGGCCGCGATCGCCTTCAGCCGGTTCACGTACCCATGGTGGTCGGCGCCGAGCATGTAGATACACGTCTCGAAACCACGCTCGCGCTTGTTCACGTAGTACGCCGCGTCGGAGGCGAAGTACGTCGGCTCGCCGTTCGACCGGATCAGCACGCGGTCCTTGTCGTCGGTGAAGTCCGTGGTCCGCATCCAGAGCGCGTCGTCCGCCTCGTACAGATGCCCCTGGTCGCGGAGCTTCTGGATCGCGTGCGGTACGCCGTCCTGCTCGTGCAGGCTGCGCTCGGAGAACCAGACGTCGAACTTGGTCCGGAAGTGCTCGAGCTGGTCCTGCTGCTCCTTGAGCTGCCGCTCGTACCCCGCCTCGCGGAACGCGATCACCTGCTCGTCCTCGGGCAACGTCAGGATGTCCGGGACCTCTTCGGCGATCTGCTTCGCCAGGTCGAGGATGTACTCGCCGTGGTACCCGTCCTCGGGGATCTTGTGCCCGTGCGCGGCAGCCTGCAGGCTGGCGCCGAACTTGTCCATCTGGTTGCCGCGGTCGTTGATGTAGAACTCGCGGCTGACGCTCGCGCCCGCGGCGGCCAGCACCCGGCCGAGCGCGTCACCGACGGCGGCCCAGCGGGTGTGGCCGAGGTGCAGCGGGCCGGTCGGGTTCGCCGAGATGAACTCGAGGTTGATCGCCCGCCCCTGGAGGCTGTCGCTGGTGCCGTACTTCGGGCCCGCGTCGAGGATCGCCTGCGCGACCTTGCCCTGGGCATCGGCCGCGACCCGGAGGTTGATGAAACCGGGCCCGGCGATCTCCACCGCGGTGATGGCTTCGTCGCCCTGCAGCTTGGCGGCGAGCAGCTCGGCGAACGCGCGCGGATTCATCCCGGCCCGCTTGCCCAGCTGCATGGCGACGTTCGTCGCGTAGTCCCCGTGCTCGGGGTTCTTGGGTCGCTCGACCTTCAGCTCGCGCGGCAGCCCGCCCTCGACGGTGATGGCGCCGTCGGCGGCGAGCGCGGCCAGGGCCTGCAGGATCTTCTCAGCGAGCTGTTCCGGGGTCACCGGATCAGCCTAATGGCCAGTCCCCCAAACCCTTGACTCACCATCCACAGCCCGGTACGCCGCTCACTCCCAGGGATTGATCAGCTCTACGCCGGTCCCCTGAAAGTCCTTGGTGTTGCGGGTCGCAAGTGTGGCGTCCGCGACCCGGCAGATCGCCGCAATCTGAGCATCCGGGTGCTCGATCGGCAGGCCTGCACGCTCACGTCCGATCACGACCTCCGGATACAGCGCGGCAGCCGAGCCATCGAACGACAGGATCGAGTCGGCGAACTCGGCGAAGATCTCGTCGGCGGCCGCCGACAGCACCGTCCTCCGGCGTCCGGACGGCATTCGCTCGAGCCCGTACCGGATCTCGGCAACGGTGATCGCCGTTGTGCAGAGACCCTTCGAGCGCTCAGCCGCGTACCAGTCGACGACAGCTTTGTCCGGTGCGGGTTTCATCAACTCGGACCCGACGTTGGTGTCGAACACGATCATCAGTCGAAGTCCACGACCCGGGGTTTGCTGCTCCGCGGAGGGATGTCCAGCTCGACGCCGCCGAGCTCGGCGAACCGCTCGTGGAGCCGCTGCAGGATGTTCGGTTCCTCTTCGTCCCCGCCGACGGCTTCGACGATGATCGCGCGAGCCTCCGCCTCCATCGAGCGGCCGTGACTCGCTGCTCGGACCCGCAGCCGGTGCTTTACCTTGTCGTCGAGATTGCGCACTGTGATTGCCGCCATCATGACCACCTCCCTGTCAGCAATGATAGCAGTGATTTCAATGCTCAATGACCGACTGCGACGACGATGTGACTGTTGCGGGTGAGAGGGGTGTTCCAGGGGGCGGGTTTGCCGTCGACGGTGACTTTCAGGTCCGTGCAGGCGTCGGCGAGGCAGTTGGCGTCGTACCGGAGGCCCCAGAGAGTGAAGAACTGGGCGAGGGTGGGACGTTCGGAGGCGGTCTTGGCCTCGACCCAGACCTGTCCGTCGGTGGTGTGGGTATGGACCGCAGCCTGTTCGGCGCGGAGCTTGTCGACGCCGATCCCGGCCGGGACCTGCACCGGCTTGCCGTCGACCGTGACCGCGATGTTCAGCGTGTACGGCGAAGGGCCGGAGAAGTCGAGCGGGAGCCGTTCGAACCCGGCCTTGTCGATGTACGAGACCGCGTCCCGGGGAGCGTCCCAGGGCGGTGCGCCGGTCCGGAGGTCAGCAACTGCCGGCGGCGCGGGGCCGACCTGACAACCACCCACCACGCTGCTCGCAAGGAGCAGCGCCGCCGCCGTACCGACCGCCCGGCGCCACCTGCCTGCTCTCATGGAGAGTCAGGTTGCCAGGTACGCCGTGACGGTCGGTGAGCGGGGTCAGTCCTCCGACGGCAGCAGGATCCAGAGCGCGATGTAGATCAGGAACTGCGGGCCGGGCAGGAGGCAACTGATCACGAAGATCAGGCGCATCGTGTTGGCCGAGATACCGAACCGGCGAGCCAGACCGGCGCAGACACCGCCGATCCAGCGATCGTGTGACGGGCGGACCAGAGAGCTTGCCATGATGAGTACCGTTTTCCTTTCCACCGTTGGGCTTACGTCCACTATGACGGTGCCCACGACGGATCTGATCCCACCCGGCCGGTGTTCCAGGGTCCGCTCAGGGTCCCCCGTACGACGATCGACAGGGCTCGCAGTACACCGGCCTCCAATTCGGGATTTCGGTGAACTTCCTGCTACTGTTCTGCACGTTCCTGAGCCCCCGTAGCTCAGGGGATAGAGCACCGCCCTCCGGAGGCGGGTGCGCAGGTTCGAATCCTGCCGGGGGCGCGAACAATCTGGGCGATCTGTGCCGACGGAAAGCGTCGACCTGGATCGCCCGTCGTGCTTTCTGGGGTGCATGCTCACCACCGACGGGGCCCGAGCAGTGGACTGGCCCGGCGCGCACAGGACCCGCTCGCACGTCGCGGAACGGGAACGGACAACCCCGGCTCTCTTGTCCGATGTGGGGGTGGTGACCAGCCCGATCCGGGCTCGTGCGACAGGCAATGGTGGGTCGGCACCTGGTATTGCCTATCCCCAGTCACCAGCGCCTGTCCCCACTCCCGGCCGTCGCGCCGCCCACGGACGTACTGCCCGCGCGTCGAGCAGACGACGGGTTATCCCCGCGCGTTCTGGGTTCTCTATCGATACGCGAGGGGAGAACCCTGCACGCGAGGGGATATCCGGCTCTGTGACTGATGTGTGGTGGGTGGTTGAGGTGGTGCGTGAAGGGCGGGGTGTGCATTTTGGACAGGACGTGTCGGGTGGCTGGGTAGTGCACCTGAGCGTGATTGTGGTCGTGCGTACGGTGTCTCGCTGGTGCTCTACCTGTCGAACTTGCACACCGTCGGCCGACTGGCGGAGCGGCCGTTCGGGGTCAACGGGAGGATTCCTGGCCGATCCGGGCCAAATCCAAAGAGCGGGGAAAGAAAGTTGCATATGGCGACGATTCCTTTCCCCGCCATGACAGCTCACGCGGGCCGACGCGACAGCTCAGCCTCCGGGGCACCGCCAAACCCCACGACTCGACGGACACCGGCACCTGCGACACCTTCGCTCGAGGAGCCGCTGGATCGATCGGCCCAGCTCCTCGCGCCGCGCGGCTCGCAACTCCTGCACCGGCACCTGGAGCTGCGGAACGGAGTGGGGTCAGCTGTCGGGTAGCGAGAACATCGACAGGACTACGCGGTCCTTGCCTGGGGATTCTGCCAGGTAAGGGGTGATCAGTTCTTCGAAGGCTGACCGGAACGCTGTCATGTCCTCTGGGCTGAGGTAGAGGGCTAGTTGTGAGTAGCCCAACTGGTGTAGGCGGGGGTAGAGGTCGCCGCTCTCGACCACACGGTCGAAGTCGGCGGCTAGGCGGGTCAGGAGCATGAGGAAGGCCTGGCGGTGCTGGTCCGGGGTCATCGCGCGGGCTTCGCGCTCGTCGATCCGGCCCACCTTGGTTTGGTCCAGGGTGAGGGTGCGTTCTGTGGTGCCGCGGATCTTTCGTTCGCGAACCACCGTCAGGTAGCCGGCGTCGATCAGCGCGGCGACATGCCGGTAGAGCGTCGTGGTGGAGACGTCGGGGAGGTCGCGTTTCAGGTCCGTGGTGGTGACCTCGCGGCCCAGCACCCGCTGCACGATGCGCCAGCGGATCGGGTGCAGCAGAACGTCCAGCACCGGGGTCGGCGACTCCTCCATCGGCTCTCCATCAGGGATCTTTCAGGGTATCCATTGATACCAATGTTGGTAATAATAGCGGAATCGGAAGCATTCCTACTCGCCCGAGGAGACGTTGACGTGTCGCTCACCCGTCGTACCGTGCTCAAGTCCGCGGCCGCTGCCGTTCCGGTTGCTGCGTTGACCACTCTGCCCTCATCGGCCACCACAAGCAGGGAACCGGCCGCGATCGGGCGGCTGGCCGAGAAGATCGAGGCCGGGATGGCGAAGTACGCGATCCCCGGCGCCGGTCTCGGCGTCTGGTACCGCGGCCGGGAGTACGTCCGCGGCTTCGGGGTCACGAGCGTGGACACCGGCGCACCAGTCTCCGGCGACACCGTGTTCCGGATCGGTTCGACGTCCAAGACGTTCACCGCGACCGCGATCATGCGGCTCGTCGAGCGCGGCCGGATCAGCCTGGACCGGCCGGTCCGCGCGTACCTGCCGGACTTCGCGACGCAGGACCCGTCGGTCGCGGCACGCGTCACTGTCCGGCAGTTGCTGAACCACACGGCCGGCTGGCAGGGCGACTACTTCGAGGACACCGGACAGGGCGACGAAGCGCTCGCACGGTACGTCGCCGGTATGACGAAGGTCCCGCAGCTCACGCCGCTCGGGAAGGTGTTCTCGTACAACAACGCGGCGATCGGCGTGGCCGGGCGGATCATCGAGGTGGTGACCGGGAAGCCGTACGAGACCGCCACCCGCGAGCTGGTCGTCGATCCGCTCGGACTCGCGCACAGCCGGTTCTTCCGCAGCGAGCTCGACGGTTTCAGCGTCGCCGCGTCGCACAACATCGTCGACGGCAAGCCGGTCGTCGAGCCCTCGTTCGACGCGATGCCACGTGCGCTGCACTCGGTCGGTGGCCTGATCTCGAGCGCACGGGACCAGCTCCGGTACGCGCGGTACCACCTGGGGCACCGGGACCTCCCCCAGCTGCTCAGCGACCGCAGCAGGCTCGCTATGCAGTCGCACCCGGGACCGGGCGGCACGCTGTTCGTGGAGCTGAACGGGGTGGGTGTCACCTGGATGCTGCGGCCGACTGCTCAGGGTCCGAAGGTGGTGCAGCACGGCGGGGACTGGTCAGGTCAGCACTCCGGCTTCCTGTTCGTACCGCAGCGGGACTTCGCCATCACTTTGCTCACCAACTCCGAGAGCGGGCCGTCTCTGGTGGCAGAGCTGTTCGCAGACGACTGGGCACTTCAGGAGTTCGCCGGCGTCACCAACCTGCCCGCCGTACCGCAGGAGCTGCCGCCTCGGAAGTTGGCTGCTTACGAGGGCACGTACGTGTCTCAGCAGATCGGTTTCGACGGTAAGCCGGAGGAGCTCGGTCTCGACCTCACCGCTGACAGCGGTGAGTTGGTCGCCGGCGTGGGCGGACAGGCTCTGTTCCGATTCGCCTTCTACCGCAAGGATTACGTGCTCGCGCAGAACCCGGACGGCACGCCTACGCACGTCCGCGCCAACTTCGTCCGCGGCAGCGACGGACAGGTCGAGTGGCTGCGGTACGGCGGCCGCCTGTTCCGCCGTCAATCAGCCACCAAGAAGGCGTTCCGGGCGGCCAAGCTTCGCCACCCCGCCACGGTCTGGTAATTCGCCCGGCCCGGATCGAGACTGAGTCCGGGGGTGGGTTCGGATGGACGCAGTGGGGGCCGTGTTCCGGGATGCCGTCATCGTGATCCCGGGAATCATGGGGAGTTCGCTGGTCGACGTCGAGTCGGGTGATGTCCTGTGGGGCCTCGACGATGCGAGTTGGTGGGTCAGCGCGTGGACGACGGGAAGAGCGCTCAAACGCTTGGCCGTCACTGATGACGAACGGGCCGGCCGGACCGGCCGCGTCCGTGCCACCGGGCTGTTGCGCTTCCCGGCGTTCGCGCCGGTGCTGAAGGGCTTCGAGCCGTACACGAAGTTGCTGACCGGGATCGGACGGGTGCTCGCACATCCAGATGCGTTGTGCGAGTTCCCGTACGACTGGCGGCTGTCCGTGGAACACAACGCGCACGAACTCGAGCGACTGGTCGACCGGCACCTGTCCCAGTGGCGGGCGCATCCGTCGGGCAGCGCCGACGCGAAGGTCGTCCTGGTCGCACACTCGATGGGCGGCCTGGTCGCCCGCTACTACCTGCACGTGCTCGGCGGTGCGTCCGACGTCCGTACGACGGTCACCCTCGGCACGCCGTACTACGGCTCCGTGAAGTCGGCGTACATCCTGAGCTCGGGAGACGGACTTCCGATTCCCCGCAAGCGGCTGCGCAAGCTGGTCCAGCACATGCCCGGGCTGTACGACCTACTGCCCTTCTACCGGTGCGTCGACGAGGGCGCGACCGCCCGCCGGCTCGAACCCAGTGACATCGCGAGTCTCGACGGCGACCGCGAACTTGCCGAGGAATCCCTTCTGCGGCACGACAAACTCATGCAGGGGGATGCCGGCGGTCTGCGGCTGCTCATCGGCGTCGAACAGCCGACGATGCAGAGTCTGTCGATGCGCGACGGCGTACTGACGCCCCTCATGCACACGTGCATCACCGATCCGGCCGGAGTGATCCGGGAGCGGCTGGATCTGCGCGGCGACGGCACGGTGTTCCGCCGGTCGGCCGCCGGGTTCGGCCTGTCCCCCGGCACGCTCCCGCAGTCCCATGGCGCCGTTGCCGCGACCGAGGAAGCCATCTCGCATGTGCGCGACGTCCTGACCAACGACACCGCCGGTCCCCCACTCGGCCCCGGTGAGATCGGGATCGACGTACCCGATGTCGTGTCGGTCGACGAGCCGCTCACGATCACGGTGTCCGGCGCGGACGCGACCGGTACGTCGTGCCGGGTCGTCGACGCCTTCAGCCGCTGGCAGGTCGCGGTGCCGCCGTTGGAGCGTCGCGCCGGGGTGCTGACCGCATCGGTCGTCCTCCGGGAGCCGGGCGTCTACCGGGTCGAGGTGAAGGGCGGCGGCGCGTCGGCCGTCACCGAACAGGTGCTGGCGGTCCCACCCGAGGAGGCGGGCCAATGAGCGAGCCGACTTTCACCATCTATCCCATCCCGATCGCTGCCTACAGCCCCGACGTACGGCGGCCGTTCGCGTCGATCCCGGCCGAGGACGACGCCAAGGCGATCGCCGACCTGCTCACGCCGTACGGCGGGGTTGTGCATCCCTGGACCGACGGCCGGCCGGATGCCGCCTGGGTGCAGCAGGAGCTGGGCGCCTGGGCGGATCGGGACGGGCCGCGGAGTTCGGTCCTGGTCTGGGTGGGCCATGGCGAGTCGGACACGGAGGATGCCTGGCTGGCCTCGTACAACAGCACGCAGCACATGAAGGGCTCCGGCCACCACGCGGAGGAACTGGCGACTCACCTGGCGGACGAATGGGCCGGCCGCAGCGATGACCCCGGGGCGTGGACGTTGGTCGTCATCGAGGCCTGCGGCGCCGAGCGGTTCGTCCAACTGCTCGCGGCGAAGATCCTGTCCACGACGAATCCGGCCAAACGCTTCGCGCTGCTCGGTGGCGGCGGCACCGGATCGGGCTTCCTCGAGGCGGTGCCGAAGGCTCTGGACCTGGTGTTGAAGTCCTTCACGGCCAACGACGAGGTGATCCGGGTGGCCGACCTGGTCGGCCGGCTGGAGGACCAGTTGGCGTTCGGCTTCGCGATCCCGATCGGGCTAGGCCAGGCCCGGCCGCTGACCCCGCCGGCGCGGCCGCTCGGTGCGGGTGTCACCGCCACCCAGGACGTCTATCTCGAACTGGAGGCGTTCCTCGCCGGTCTGCCGAAGGATCAGCGCAAGTTCTTCGTGCCCAAGGCGCAGGGGGCGGAGCTCGGTGAGCCGACCTGGTACTTCGAGGGGCGCAGCCGGGAACATCGCGAGATCACCGAGTGGCTACGCACGACCAGCTCCGGACTGCTCGCCGTCACCGGGCCGGCCGGCTCAGGCAAGTCCGCCGTCCTGGGCAACCTCGTCGTACACAGCAACCCTTCACTGCGCGAGCTGCTGATCCGCACCGACCGGGTTAAGCGGCTGGCCGCGCCGGAGCAGCCACCGGACGACGTCTTCAATGCCACAGTCCTGCTCACCGGTCTGACGACCACCGAGGTGATCAACCGGCTGGCGGCAGACCTTGAAGGCGAGCCAGACGTCTCCACCACGCTCGAAGGTCTGCGGACGGTGGTCGAGGGCAGCACGGTCATGGTCGACGCGCTGGACGAGGCCCAGGATCCGCCGGCGGTGGCCGCCGTACTGCGGCAACTGTCCGAGGTCCCCGGCTGCCGGGTCGTCGTCGGCACTCGCCGTTCGACCAACGAAGGACTCGACCGCCTGGAGCCGGTCGACACCAACCTGCTGGACGCGCTCGAACCGATCGCGACCGTGACGGTGGACCTCGATCCCGAAGCGGTGACGAGGTACGTCGAGCATCGGTTGAGTGCACTGCCGATCGACCCAGGTACCGCGGCCGCGGCCGCACGCAGCGTCGGCGCGCACAACCGGCACTTCCTCTACGCCCGGCTGGCCGTGCACGAGATCCTCGCCCGGCCCGAGTTGCTGACCGCTGACGCCCAGCCCGAGCTCGCAGAGTTGCTGCAGCAGGACAACCGCGGCCTGTTCGCGACCGCTGTGGACCGGCTGACGGTTGCCAACCGCAACTTCCGTCCGCTGCTCGAGGCTCTTGGCCATGCCCGTGGCCGGGGACTCCCGCGCGCCGACGGCACCTGGGCGACCGCCGCCGGCGCGTTCACGGACGGCCGGCCCGGCGAGGCCGACCTCGACAACCTGCTGGTCGCGGCGGCGCCGTACGTCATGCTCGACGGGGAGCACGGCCAGAGCACCTACCGGCTCGCCCACCAGACGTTCGTGGAGCACTTCCACGCGCAGCCGTCGTACGCCGCCGGCCACCGACGGATCGCGCGAGCGCTGGCCACGCGGCAGCGGGCGGCCCTGGACGGTTGGGCGGACGCGAACTTCTACGCGGTTCGCTACCTGGCCGAGCATCTGGTGGCCGACGCGGACCGGATCGCACCGGCTTCCGCGGCGGTCGTCGACCTGGTGACCGATGCCGGCTGGCTGACCCGCGCGGTCGACCTGCTCGGCGTCGACCAGACCGATGCGGTCATCACCGCGGCCAAACTCGTGATGGAACAGGACGCGTCCCGCAACGACGTCGATGCGACGGTCCGGTGGATGACGACGTTCCAGCCCGTCGACGTGGTCGAACGGACCCTCCGCCGCAGCCGGACCACTCTCACTCGCGACCCCACCCAGCTCCCGGGGCAGCTGCACGCCCGGTTGAAGGAGTACCCCGGCGCCTCGATGACCGGGCTGGGGGATGCGGTCGGCCGGCTCTCGACCACACCTTGGCTGCGGATGGTCGAGGGCAGCCTCGACTGGAGGGCAGATCTGGAGTCGACCTACGGCACGACCGGCAAGGTCCGTGGACTTGGCTTCGGCCACGTCGACGACCTTCCCGTGGTCGCCATCGCGGTCGACACCCGGATCGAGTTGTGGGATCCGCGGACCGGCGTACCCGATCCCCTGTCGATGATCGTGCTCGACCACCGGGCGACCGCTGTCGCGATGGCTGTCATCAATGGTCGGTCGGTCGTGGTGACCTCGGCCGGGTACGACCGGATCGTCGAGGTGTGGGACGCCCGTACCAAGGAACGGATCGCCGCGGCGGACGTCGGCCTCGGTCACGCCATCGGGGTCGGCCGGGTCGACGGGCGGCAGGTCATCGCCGGCGTCGACTTCGGCCGCTCGCTGAAGATGGTCGACGCGGTGACCCTGCGGTCCTTCGACCTTCCGCCGGCGCTCGAAGCCCTCGACGTACGAGGCTTCGGGATCGAGGACGACGGCGCGTTGGTGCTCCTGGCGGTGCAGGACGAGCCTCCTCCGGACCGCGCCCATCGCATTCTGCTGATCAATCCCGTCGACGGTCGTGAGGGGTGGCGGACCGATCCGATCCAGTTCGACAGCGGCAGCGACCTGGACGTCATGGCCGGCGCCCCGATCGGGGCGCCGTTCGTGGTCGCCGCGGGGATCGGGAGGAGTCTGTTCTGGTTCACCGAAGGGCACGCACACGTCGAGAAGTCGCCGTACGACGAGCGTGCCCGGGCCATCGCGATCGGCGTGGTCGGCGGACATCCGATCGTCGCGGCGGCGCCCGACCTCGACGGCACCGCGCTGGTGCAGTTGCAGCAACTCGAGTACGTCGCGAACCGTGACGGTGTTACGCTCTCGCGGCTTGGCAGTGCCTCAACGGGACAGTGGCGCTACGACCGGTTCATGCCGACGAAGGTCCCGGAGGAGCTAGGCAATGAGCCGTCGCGCACCGCGTTTCGCCCTCGGCCACTCGACCCTGACCGGCCGGAGGGCTGGCCGCAGTCGGTCGCGGCGGCCGGTGAACTGGACGGAGTGCCGGTCATCGCGACGGGATCGGTCGACGGCGCCGTCTGGGTCTGGGACCGGCGAACCCTGTCCCCCGCCAGTCGGGAAGGCGAGCGTCCCCGCGCGATCGCCGGTCCGTTCGTCGAGCTGCCGTCGTACGTGCTCGAGCAGGGCTGGGACCTGCTGTACGTCAAGCCGAACCTGGAGCAGGCGACCTCTGTGGCCTTGGGCAACGTTCCCGGGTACGGCGCGATCGTCGCTGTGGCGTGCGGCGGGCGGGCGCGGGTGTACACGATCACGGACGGGAAGCGGATCGAGAACCCGGCGGACCGCGCCTCAGCGGTCCAGTGTGTGGCCATCGGGTCGCTCAACACGCGGACCGTGCTGGTCACCGGTTCGACCGGCGGCAACGTCGCGGTGTGGGATCCGGCGGCGGGCACCCGGATCGCCGGGTTGTACGTCGACGACCCGATCACGCATCTGGCCGTCGATTCCGGCCGGATCCTGCTCCGGACCGCGACCCACGGCGACTACGCCCTCGAGCTCAAGGAGCCGTGACCATCCACAGGTGCCCGTCGGGGTCGGTGAATGTGGCCATGTAGGTCCACGGCTTGCGAGTCGGCGCCGTCACCTGCACTGCCCCGGCGGCGACCGCCTTGGCAGCCAGCGCGTCGGCAGCCTCCTCGCTGTCGACCTCCACGCTGAGGATGCACTCGCTCTGGCCATGAGGTGCGGCCGGCTGATCACCCAGGACCCAGCCGAAGCCCTCGGTCGGGATCAGCATCATCCTGACGTCGTCGGCCAGCTGGAACTGCAGCGGTTCGGGGATGCCGTCCTCGGCCGGCTCACCGACCGGCGTCAGGCCGAGCGCCTCCTGGTAGAACGCGTACGAGCGCGGCCGGTCCTCGATCGGGAGACAGATGATCATCGGGTCACTCCAGCGGTGAAGCGGTCGGCGTCGCGACCGGAGAGGTGGTTGGGTGGGAGGCTACGGCCGCTGAGGACCAGCAGGAGGTCCTGTGCCGTGCTGGTGAGCGGTGTGCCGCTGCCGTAGGTCCAGGTGAGGTCGGTTGCCTGCAGTTGTACGCCGGTCAGGTCGACGCCGAAGTACTTGGCGTGGCGTGGCCTCATCGCGTCGAAGACGATCCGCAGCCGCTCGGACGGCACCTGCCGACCGATGCCCAGTGCAACGGTCACGTCGAGGCCGTGGATCACGTCGTGCGACAGCGCGCCCTCATAGCCGCCACCGGGTGGTTTCCACGGGTGGTTGATGTTCTGCCGCAGACACTCGACCAGCTGCGCCGACGTCAGCTCCGCCGCATCCTGTCGCGCCTGCCGGTCGGCATACCGGTTGAACTTGCCACCGGCCCGGACCATCCCGGCCAGGAACCGCGGCACCGAGATCCGGTACGGCATGGTGATGTGGGCGACCACCTCCCGCACCCGCCACCCGGCACACAACGTCGGCTTGTCCCAGTCCTCTTCCCGCAGCCCGGCCAGCACCTCCGCCAACTCGGCCCGCTCTCCCGCTACAGCACTCCTGATATCCGTCATACCTCACCGACGAACGGCTCAGCCCCGGACAGACACCTCTCGCAGCCGCCTCTCCAGGTACCGGCGTTCGGCGTCTGTGGTGGCCAGGGCCAAGGCCTCGCGGTAGGCGGTGGCGGCTTCGGTGCGGCGGTTCAGGCGGCGGAGGAAGTCGGCTCGGGTGGCGGGGAGGAGGTGGTAGCCGAGCAGCGGTCCGGCGGCTAGCTCTTCGACCAGGCGTAGACCGACGGCTGGGCCGTCTGCCATGCCGATCGCCACAGCGCGGTTGAGGGCGACCACAGGCGTCTGCGGGAGCTGGGCGTAGAGGGCGGCGATCTGCGGCCAGTCGGTGTCGGCTGCGGTCCGGGCGGTGGCGTGGCAGGCCGCGATCGCGGCCTGGACCTGGTACGGGCCGGGCTCGCCGCGGCGCAGTGCGGAGTCGAGGAGGTCCACGCCTTCGGTGATGCGCGTGTTGTCCCACTGGGTGCGGTCCTGCTCGTCCAGCGTGACCAGTGCGCCGTCCGGTGCCAGGCGCGTGTCGCGGCGCGCATCGTGCAGCAGCATCAGTGCGAGCAGTCCAGCGGCCTCAGGTTCGTCCGGCATGAGTTGCACGAGCAGTCTGGCCAGTCGGACCGCTTCACCACTCAGGTTGCTCCGGACAACGTCGGAGTACCCCTCATTGAAGAGGAGGTACAGGACAGCCAGTACGGCGGGTGTCCGCTCCGGCAGGAGGTGTGCGGGCGGGACGCGGTACGGGATGCCCGCGTGCTGGATCTTCTGCTTCGCGCGGGTCAGCCGTTTCGACATGGTCGTCTCCGGCACCAGGAACGCTCGCGCGATCTCCGTCGTACTCAGACCGGCCAGTGTCCGCAGCGTCAACGCCACCCGGGCCTCCATCGCCAGTGCGGGATGGCAACAGGTGAACATCAACCGCAGCCGGTCATCCGGTACGTCGTACGGCGGCTCTGAGTCATGCGTCATCGCAGCCACCTCCTGCAGCTTCTGTGCACCCACTGCCTCGCGACGCAGCCAGTCGATCGCACGGTTGCGTGCAGTCGTGGTGAGCCACGCACCAGGCCGATCCGGTACGCCGTCGCTCGGCCACCGCTCCAAAGCCGCGGCGAACGCCTCCTGCGCGCACTCCTCGGCCAGCTCCCAGTTGCCGGTGACCCGGATGAGAGTGGCGACCACCTGACCCCACTCCTGCCGGTAGATCTCCTCGAACGTCACACCGGCGGTTCCAGCACCGGCGGTTCGAAGACCGGCCGGATCTCGATCGTGCCGTAGCCGGCCGCAGGGTGCTTCGACGCGATCTCGATCGCCTCGTCCAGGTCCGCGCAGTCGATCAGCACGAACCCGCCGATCTGCTCCTTCGTCTCCGCGAACGGCCCGTCCGTCAGCAGCAGCTCACCCTCCCGCACCCGCACCGTGGTCGCCTCGTCCGGCGGCCGCAGCCCGGCGCCACCGGCCACGACCCCGCGAGACTCCATCTCCTCCGTCCAGCCACCGCACCCGTCGTTGGCATGCGCAGCAGCCGACTCGTCGCCACAGATCATCAGCAAGTACTTCACGGTCCTCCTCCAGGGGTGTCTTCACTCCACCGACGAACGGCTCGAGCGAGAACAGACACCCCTACGGTAGAACGACTCAGCCCATGCCCTGGAGGTGGTGCATGGTGCCGTAGCGACCGGTGAGGCGGGTGAAGTCGGCCTCGTCGTAGAACGACGCCGTGCCATCGCCGTACGTCTTGGCGGTTTCGACGCAGAAGCGGGCGGCCGACTCGACGCTGGTGAGATCGGTCGCGCCGGTGCCGCATCCCGGTACGGCGGTCTCGGTGGTGATCGCGACACCGACCACCGGCGCGGACGTCGCAGTACAGGGCTGGAGGATCGAGTTGATGTGGTAGACGTCGTTCCCGTACGGCGTGATGTCCTGCATGGTGAGCGGCAGTACGACGGGCAGCCGGCCGGACACCTGGGACGCGAGGTCGAGCAGGTCCTCGCTGACGCGCAGGATCCACCCTTCCTTGACCGTCGGCGAGATCGCGAAGCCCCGGTGGTTGACGACCCGGTTGCCCTTGGTGGTGTCGACCGACAGGATCGCTTCCATCGCGTCTTCGACCTCGTGCCGGTTCATCGCGTCGACGTCGACCGGCGAGTCCATGAACGGCACCGGGTCGTGCGGGCGGGTCGGCGCGTCGGGGCAGACATGCGTCGCGACGATCACGTCACCCGGCAACTGGTCGCCACGCTGGCGCATCGTGCCGAGCTTGCCGGCCACCGCGAGCGCGACCAGCGCGCCGTCGCCGTCGGAGACGAACCCGATCCGCTCCGGCCGGGCGCCGAGTCCGCCGAGGCGGCCGATGACGCCGAGCGTTGGCGCGTCGCCGCCGGCCAGCCGGCCGCGGCTGCCGGGGATGACCGCCCGGACGAAGTCGGTGCTGCCCTTGTCACCCGTCACCGTGGTCACCTGGACGTCGGCGACGCCGTTCTTGCGCAACCAGGCCGCGACTGCCTCGCCGGACGCGGACGCGTCGTCGAGCAGGTCGTACAGGTCGAGCACTTCACGCCATGGCATATCTGCTGTGTCTCCTTGATTTGATGGCTCAGAGATTTGATGGTTCAGAACTTGGTCTTGACGAGGCTGTTGCCGAAGCCGTACAGCGCGTCGCCCGCGATGAAACCGGCCGCAGCGATGGTCATCTGCGACTCCGCCTCGGGGCCCTTCCAGCGGCGGTACGCGACCCGCAGCACGATCCCCGCCAGCACCGTCCACCCGGCGATCGGATTGACGATCAGCGTGCCGGTGGCGAGCAGAATGCCCATCTGGCGTTTGGCGCCGCCGAGCGCCTGGATGATCGCGCCGGGCACGGCCCAGAGCAGCAGCTTGCCGATCAGCCCCTGGTCGGCACCGGCCTGGATGGTCTTGGCGTAGACCTGCACGATCGGCGGGAACAGGTCGCGGTCGAAGTACACGTGGTAGGTCAGCGCGACGACCACGCCCGCGACCGCCATCCCGATGACGCCCGCGAACAGCTGCTGCCGCCGCCCCGCCAGCTCGAACGCCGGGTCGCTTCCCCGGCCGCGCAGCAGCCAGCCCGCCTTGAAGTCGTACCCGGCGTCCGCGAACGCCGGCCCGCCGGCCGCGATGAACCCGACGAGCAGGGCGAGCGCGATCGGCGGGAACCCGAGCAGCATGCCGATCGTGAGGAAGATCAGCGAGGTCGCGAACGACGGGAACCAGCCGGAGTGCATCGCCGACAGTCCGACGATGAACTCGGCGATGATGCACGACACTGCGGCGTACAGCACCCACAGCACGAGCTCCCCGAACCCCAGGTCGCCGATCAGTCCGCCGGTGATCGCGAGCAGGATCGCCGCCCCGACGTACAGGACGAAGCCGCGGGCGAGACCGCGGCCGGCGGTGGAGTCGTCGCGGGTGTACGTCGTGCGCTCCACAGCCGACTCGGCCGGCTCCGGCGTACGACGACCGCGGAAGACGACCACGAGGGCCTGGATCAACGCGACGAGACCGGCGCCGACCATCAGCCCGTGCGGGATGTAGTGCGCCGCGATGTCCACGCCGAACAGGTCCGCGCTGTAGCCCCGTGCCAACAGCCCGACCCCGAACATCGTGAGCGCGACCACGTTCCCGATGAACGCGACGCCGAACGCCGACATCGGTACGCCGAGCCAGGACCCGAGCAGGCCGACCGCCGTACCGGCGCCGAGCAGCGCGGCCCGCTTGCCGCCTTCGTCACCGGCCTTGATCGCCTCGGCCGCGGCGACCCCTGGCGGCCAGGCGCCCGATCCGGGGAAGACCTTCGAGTCGAAGAGCCAGTACAGCATCACGAAGTCGATCAGCATCGCCAGTCCGGCGCCGATCAGCATCGGCCAGACCAGGCCGGGCCGGCCGAGGACGACCGGGATCGCGATCGGCAGCAGCAACGAGTTCGCGGCCGCGAAGGTCGCGGTGGAGATCGTCGACTGGACCAGGTTCTGCCGGTGCACCGACCGGAAAGGACGCAGTACGGCGAGTGGCACCCGGCTGAGCGCGACCGCGACCAGGACACCGATCAGGGCGGTGTTCGGCGTGACGCCCAGCGTGGTGATGATCTGCAGGCCGATGACCGAGCCGACGGCCGCGCAGATAACTAGCAGCGCTAGCGTCGCGGGCTCGAACGCCCGCGGGTGCTTGGTCTGTGGCTTCGTAGGAATGGTCATGTCAGCTCCGCGGTTAGACGTGCGACGACGGACCGTGACAGGACCACAGGAAGCCCGGACGCGGTCGCGGCTGCTTGACGATGTTCCTGCGTATACCCCATGCAGTCGAGCACCAGCAGTTGCGCGCCCTCCGCAGCCAGCGAGCGAGCGGCGTCCTCCAACTCGGTCAGACCAGGCTGGTACGGCGTCGCCCACGCGACCTTGATCTTCTGCTCCAGGTGCCCGAACTTCTCGTACGACTGCTGCTCCTGCTCCGCCAACGGACACACCACCCCGACCAGCGCGTCACCTGCCAGCGCGGAGAGACCCGCGGTCAGCAATGGACCCGCAAGCAGCAGCGGGCGGCTGTGGCGGAACGGTGGGAAGTCACCGGTGCAGACGATCAGTACGACGTCCGCTCCCCCCGACTCCAGGATGTCGATCGCGTTCTGCAGCCGGGACAGAATCCCGGCCCGGCCGATCGCCACCGACGAGCCGTCGCGCAACCGGGTGGTCAGCGTCTCGTCACCCGGCTGCGGAGCCAGCGCCTTCAGGTCCGCCGCGGACAGCCCGTCCAGAGCCCCGCGCTCGCGGACCTCGACCGACGCCGGCAACCACTGCAGCATCTCCGGGAACATGTCGCTCCGCGGCGACTGCCCGATGGTCACAACACCCAGAACGGTCATGCGACGGCCTCCTTTGTTCCGGCTTCGACGAGTTCGCGGCGCTGGGCGCGGTCCAGGCGCGCCCGCGGGTCGGGCGAAGGCACCGCGGCCAGCAACGCCTTGGTGTACGGGTGTTTCGGCGCGGCGAAGACCTCGTCGACCGTGCCGTGCTCGACGACCTTGCCGCGGCTCATCACGAGTACGTCGTCGGCGATCAGCCGCACCACCGACAGGTCGTGCGAGATGAAGACGTAGGCCAGACCGAGCCGATCCTGCAGGTCCTTGAGCAGCTCCAGCACCTGCGCCTGCACCGACACGTCGAGCGCGGACACCGGCTCGTCGCAGACCACCAGCGACGGGTTGAGCAGCAACGCCCGGGCGATGCCGATCCGCTGCCGCTGACCACCGGAGAACTCGTGCGGGAACCGCTCCAGATGCTCGGCCTCCAGCCCGACGAGCTCCATCACCTCGACCAGGCGCTCCCGGATCCCCGCCGCGTCCAGGTCGGTGTGCATTCGCAGCGGCTCGGCCAACGTGCGTTCGATCGTCCACCGCGGATCCAGCGACGCATACGTGTCCTGGAAGACGATCTGCATCCGGGACCGCATCGCCCGCAGCTCCGCGGCGGACAGCCCGAGCAGGTCGACGCCGTCGAACGTCACGGCTCCGGAGGTCGGCTCGTGCAACCGGAGCAGCGCCCGACCGGTCGTCGACTTGCCCGACCCGGACTCACCCACGATCGCCAGCGTCCGGCCCGGCGCGACACTGAAGCTCACCCCGTCAACAGCGGTCACAGGCTCGGTACGACGACGTCGGCCGGGGAACACCTTGACGAGATCCGACACCTCCAGCAGCGGCGCCTCGTCCGTCGGCCGGGACTCCCGCGTTCGCGGCCGGCTGGACGGCAGGAAGCTCAGCAACCGTTTCGTGTAGTCCGCCTGCGGTGCCTCGAAGATCTGCTCGACCGGTGCAGTCTCCTGCACCTGGCCGTCGTGCATCACCGTGACCTCGTCACAGGTCTGCGCGACCACTCCGAGATCGTGGGTGATCAGCAAGACCGACGTACCGTGCTTCTGCTGCAGGTCCATCACGAGTTCGAGGATCTGCAGTTGAGTGGTGACGTCGAGCGCGGTCGTCGGCTCGTCCGCGATCAGCAGTTTCGGCTCGCACGACATCGCCATCGCGATCATCACGCGTTGCCGCATGCCGCCGGACAGCTGGTGCGGGTAGTCCCGCAGTACCCGGGCGGTGTCGCGGATGCCGACCATGTCGAGCAGCTCGGCCGCACGGTCCGCGGCCTGTCTGCGGGACAGCCCGAGGTGCACGCGCAGCGGCTCCATGATCTGGTCGGCGATGGTCAGCACCGGGTTGAGCGCGGTCATCGGTTCCTGGAAGATCGTCGCGATCTCCTTGCCGCGCACGGCCCGCAGCGACCTGTCGGACAGGTTGGTGAGGTCCCGTCCGTCGAACTCGATCCGCCCGCCGGTCACGTGCACGGACCGCCTCGGCAGCAGCCGCGTGATCGTCATCGCGGTCACGCTCTTACCGCTGCCGGATTCCCCCACCAGCCCGAGCATCTTCCCGCGGGGGATGCGCAGACTGACGTCGCGCACCGGCGTGATCGGCCCGCGCGAGGTATCGATCCGTACCGTCAGATTGTCGACGGTCAACAAATCACTCATCGGTCACGCCCAGATAGCAAAGTGTGGTCAGCGCGTACGTCTTCGCAGCCAGTACGACGTCCGCGACCGGCGCGCGCTCGTCGAAGCCGTGGATTGTCGACAACTCAGCCGGGCCGTACTGCAGCACCGGTATGCCGTGGCTGCGGAACGTCCGCGCATCGGAGGACGCCCACTGCAGCACGCCCTCCGCGGGCTCCCCGGTGAGCTCGCGCAGTGCACTGACCAGCTCGACCACGATCGGGTCGTCGGGCAGCGTCCAGTTCGGCTCGCTGCGGAACCCGAGCGGCTCCACGGTCGCCTCGACGCCTGCCTCCGTCAGCAGCTCGTCGACCCGCTTGAGCACCTGGGCGCGGCTCAGTCCGATCGGGACCCGGGTGTCGATCTCGACGACACACTTGTCCGCGACGACGTTGGTCGCCGACCCGCCGGTGATCTTCCCGACGTTGATCGTCACGTGGTCGAACGCCGCACCGATCCCGGGCGCGTACCCTTCCCGCTCCTCGGCGAACACCTGCGACCGCGCGATCAGCTCCCGTACCTCGGCCGGCGCGTCCGGGACCATCTCCCACAGCGACTGCAACGCGAGAATCGCCTTAGCTGCTTGAAGATTCGCGTTCGTCCCGTGCAACGGCTGCAGGCTTCCGTGCCCAGGCCGGCCGGACACCGTCAGCCGGAACCAGTTGCTGCCCTTCTGCCCGATCGTCGGGTGCGTCCGCTCGGCCGGTTCCGCGATCACGGCACCGGTCGCACCGTCCAGCACGCCCTGGTCGAGCAGCCAGTCCGCACCGAGCGGCCCACCGGCTTCCTCGTCGGGTACCGCCGCGAGCGATAAGCGTCCGCCCAGCGGTACGCCGAGCCGGTGCATCACGACGTACGCGTGGATGATCCCGGCGAGGCCGGCCTTCATGTCGCTGGCCCCGCGGCCGCGCAGGTACCCGTCGACCACGTCACCGGCGAACGGCGGGAAGCTCCAGCGGCTCACGTCACCGACCGGTACGACGTCCGAGTGGCCGGCGAGCACGAGATGCCGGTCGCCTGGTTCGCCTTGGTGGGAGACCACGTTCAGGCGGCCCTGGCCGGCGTCGAGGATCTCCACCTCGACGCCCGCCTTCCGCAGTACGGCGGCGATGAACTCACCGACCGCGGTGCAGTCCCCCGGCGGGTTCTCGCTCGGGATCCGGATCAGGTCACCGGCCAGCTCGATCAGCTCGTCCGCGGTCCGCTCGATCTCCGCGAGGACCGTCTCTTCCCAGCTCATTTGGTGACGCTCAACTGGAAGAAGCGGACGATGCCGTCGGGGTACGACGTGTAGCCGTCGAGGCCGGCGCGGTGTGCGACCACGATGTTGTACTCGTACAGGTACGCCCACGGCGCCTTGGTGTTGATCTCCTGCTGCGCGGCGTCGTACAGCTTGTTGCGCTTGGCAACGTCCGGCTCGGTCGACGCCTGCTGCCAGGCCTTGTCCACCACCGGGTCGGAGAAGTTGGCGTAGTTGCTCGAGCCCTGGCTGGTGAGCAGGAGGCCGAGGTGGTAGCCGGGGTCGTTGACGAACGACGTCCAGCGGGTGATGTACGACTGGACCTTCTTGGTCTCCAGCGCCTCGAGGAACTGCGGCCGCGCCATCTTCTTGATGTTCATCTTCACGCCGATCTTGGCCAGCTCGGCCTGGATCAGCACCGCGTCGTCGTTCCAGTCGTCGAAGCCGGACCCGAGCGTGAAGTCGAAGCTGAAGCCCTGCGGCAGACCGGCCTGGGCGAGCAGCGCGCGGGCCTTGTCCAGGTCGTGGCTGTAGGTGTAGCCGGCGTCGCTGAAGCCCGGCGTGGAGCTGGCCACCGACGACTTCATCGGGGATGCCTGGCCCTTCATCACGTCGTTCAGCAGCTTGTCGTACGGGATCGCGTACGAGACCGCCTGGCGGATCCGCGGGTCGTCGAACGGCTTGATCTGGTTGTTCATCGCGAAGAACAGGATCTTGTTGCCGGCCCGCGAGTCGATCGTCACGCCGTCGGCGGCCTTCAGCGACTGCACGTCCTTCGGCGGTACTTCGAGTGCGAGGCCGACCTCACCCTTCTTGAGCAGCTGGACCCGGTTCGACGCCTCGGCGATGAACTTCACGTTCACCTGACGCAGCTTGGGCTTGTCACCCCAGTACGAGTCGTTGCGGGCCATCGCTGCCTCGGTCGAGGGGTCCCACTTGGTGATCTTGTACGGGCCGGAGCCGGCCGTGTTCGTAGCCAGCCACTTGGGTCCGCCGTTCTGCGCCACCTTGTCCATGTCGATGATCGAGAACGAGTACATCGGCAGGATCTGCAGGAAGAGGTGGTTCGGCGCGGTCAGATCGATCTTCACGTTCTGCTCGTCGACCTTCGTGACCTTCGCGATGCCGGCCATCTTGTAGAGGAAGCTCGCCGAGCTGGACGCCTTGATGTGGTCGAACGACTTCACCACCGCGTCCGCCGTGACCGGCGCCCCGTCCTGGAACTTCGCGTCGGCCCGCAGCTTGAAGGTGTACGACGTGTTGTTCGCACTCGCCTTCCACGACTCGGCCAGCATCGGCACGATCTGGTCGGTCTTCGCCTTCGGCTTCCCGCCGTCCTCGGTCCGGGCGTAGGTGACGAGCTGGTCGTACGCCGCCACCACGAACGTGTCCGAGGTGACGTCGTTCGCCTCGGCCGGGTCGAGCGTCTTGCCGCCTTCGGAGTACGCCGCGACCAGGGTGTCGCCGGCGTCCTCCGCGCCGCTGTTGCTGTTGCTGTTCGCGTTCGCGGCACAGCCGGAAACCGCGAGTGCCGCCGCCGCGGCGAGGGCGAGAACTGTCCGCTTCATGCGCGGTCTCCTTGTCATTTGCTGGTCCGCAGGCGCGGGTCGAGGACGTCCCGGAGGCCGTCGCCGAGCAGGTTGAAGCCGAGGATCGAGGTGGCGATCGCCAGGCCGGGGAACGTGGTCATCCACCACTCGCCGCTGATGATGTAGCCGCGGCCGTCCGAGATCAGCACGCCCCACTCCGGGTCGGGCGGCTGGGCGCCGAGGCCGATGAAGCTCAGCGAGGCGGCGGTGAGAATCGCGTAGCCCATGCCGAGCGTGGCCCGGACCAGGATCGGCGCCAGGGCGTTCGGCACGATGTGCCGGATCAGGATGCTGCTCCCGGGCAGGCCGATCGCGTGCCCGGCCTCGACGAAGTCGCGCTCCCGCAGCGACAGCACCTGGCCGTGCACGATCCGGGCGAACTCCGGGATCCCGACGATGCCGACGGCAACCATCGCGCTGACCATGCCGGGGCCGAGCGCGGCCGCGATCGCCATCGCGAGCACCAGCGACGGGAACGCGAGCAGCATGTCCATCAACCGCATCACCAGACCGCCGGCACGACCGCGGACGAAGCCCGCGAATGCGCCCAGCGGTACGCCGATCAGCAGCGAGATCGCGATCGCGATCAGGCCGGTCCACAACGAGATGCGGCCGCCGGCCAGCACCCGCGTGAGCAGGTCACGACCGAAGTTGTCGGTGCCGAACGGGTGCGCCAGAGACGGCCCCGCGAGCAGATCACCCGCGCCGGGCTCCGACGCGCCGTACGGCGAGAGACCGGACAGGAGAGCGCCGAGCGTCCACAGGGCGATGAAGACGAGACCGACGACGGCCAGACGGTTGCGCAGCAGCAAGCTGAGGGTGGTGGTCGGGCGGGACTTGAGATCAGGCATCGGCGATCCTCGGGTCCAGGCGGGCGTTGACGAGGTCGACGACGAGGTTCGCCGCCAGGTAGACGACCGCGGCGACCAGCGTGAAGGCCTGCACCGGCGCGTAGTCGGTGGCCAGCACGGACTGCACGACGTACGAGCCGATGCCCGGCCAGGTGAAGACGGTCTCGGTGATGACCGCGCCGCCCATCAGCTGGCCGAACTGCAGGCCGGAGATCGTGACGATCACCGGGGCCGCGTTCCGCAGCGCGTGTTTGAGGGTCACGACCGACGGCTTGAGGCCTTTGGAGACCGCCGTCCGGACGTAGTCCTGACCGATCACCTCGAGCATCGCGGACCGGGTCATCCGCGCGATGATCGCCGTACTGCCGGTCGCCAGGCAGAGCGCGGGCCAGATGATGTGGGACAGCGCCGAGCGGAACGCCACGAAGTCGCCGGTGAGCAGCGAGTCGACGAGGTAGAGCCCGGTGATGCCGGTCGGTGGGTTGATGCCCTCGGCCACCCGGCCGAGCGGCGCCGGCGCCCAGCCGAGCTTGTTGTAGAAGACGACGATCACCATCAGACCGAGCCAGAACAGCGGCATCGACGCACCGAGCAGCGAGAACACCCGACCGGCGTGGTCGACGGGGCGGTCGCGGCGCGTCGCACTGATCACCCCGAGCGGGATGCCGGCGAGCAGCGCGATCAGGAGCGCCACCAGGGCGAGCTCCACGGTCGCGGGCAGCCGGGACGCGAAGTCGGAGGCCACGCTGTGACCGGTGTGCCAGGCGAAGCCGAGGTTGCCGTGCAGAAGGTCCGTGAAGTACCGGACCAGCTGGAGGTGCAGCGGCTGGTCGAGGCCCATGTCGGTGCGGATCTTCGCCACCACGCTCGGGTCCGCCTGGTCGCCGGCCAGCGTCCGGGCCGGATCGCCGGGCAGCACCCGGGTGAGCACGAAGATGCACACCACGACGCCGATCAGCGCGGGCAGCATCGCGGCCACGCGGCGCAGGACGAGGTTCATGCGGAAGAGATTCGAGGAGAACGCGCGACATCTGCAACGACTTCCCGTTATATGAGAGACCAATTCGATAATCGGGTCAGTGCGCTACCGTTCTCACCGTGGATTCTCTGGATGACGACGTACGGTCACCGCTGCAGACCGTCGACCGGGCGCTGCAGATCCTGATCTCGTTCTCCGAGCAGCGCCGCGACTGGGGTGTGATGGAGCTCGCCGACGAACTCGGGATCGACAAGTCGTCGGCCCAGCGGCTGCTCGCGGCGCTGGCGTTCCGTGGATTCCTCCGCCCGGACCCGATCAGTCGCCGGTACAGCCTCGGCCCGACGATGTGGCGGATGGCCGCGCTGTGGGAGCGCACCGGCGGGCTGGCCGCGCTCGCCGATGCGGTGCTCGAGCGGCTGGCCCAGGACACCGAGCGGACGGCGACCTTCACGATCCCGGACGGTTTCCACGTGCGCTGTATCGCGGCGGTCGACGGCGGCGGCGGTCCGCTGCGCAGTCACCCGCTGGTCGGGGACTTGTACCCGGCGCATGCCGGCGCGACCTCCCGTGCGTACTTCGCCTTCCTGGACCGCAACGAACGCCGCGCACTGCTGTCCGGGCGGCCGTTCGCGCGGTTCACCGATCTCACCGAGGTCGACGAGGCCGCGCTGGAGCGGGTGTTCGAGGACACCGTGCAGACCGGCTGGGCGTTCTCGGACGGCGAGTACGACGCCGCGACCCGCGCGATCGCGGCACCCGTCCGGCTCGGCCGCCGCCCGATCGGCTCGCTGACCGTGGTCGAAGGCAAGTCCGAGGAACTGCCCGGCGACATCCGGGACCACGTCCCACGGTTGCTGGAGGCAACCGAAGAACTGAGCAACCTGCTCGCGCACCGTACGCCGGCGGCCCGCACCCGCCGTCGCTGACCAGTATCGGAGAACCTGTGGAACTGCTCCTGCTCTCGAACTCCGCCACCCACGGCCGGCCGTTCCTCGAGCACGCCCTGGACGCGTTGCGCGACATCCTGCGCGACGTCCGCGAGGTGGTGTTCGTCCCGTACGCGCTCGCCGACCACGACGGCTACACCGCGAAGGTACGGACCGCCCTGGAACCGCTCGGGGTGTCCGTCGTCGGCGCCCACACCGATACCGACGTCCTCCGGTCGGCGGCTGCGATCTTCGTCGGCGGCGGGAACACCTTCCGGCTGGTGAAGACGTTGCAGGAGAGTGGACAGCTGGACGTGATCCGGGATCGCGTCCGCAACGGGACGCCGTACCTCGGATCGAGTGCGGGGACGAACCTGGCCGGGCCATCGTTGCGGACCAGCAACGACATGCCGATCGTGCAACCGCCGTCGTTCGAGACGCTCGGGCTGGTGCCGTTCCAGCTCAACCCGCACTACCTCGATCCGGACCCGGAGTCCACGCACCAGGGCGAGACGCGGGAGCTACGGATCACCGAATTCCTCGAGGAGAACGACGTACCGGTGCTTGGTCTTCGGGAGGGGACGTGGCTGCGGCGGCACGCGGACACGCTCACCCTCGGCGGCATCCCGGCCGGCGCCCGGCTGTTCCGGCGCGGCGCCGATCCTGAGGAGATCGCGTCCGGCAGCGACGTGTCCGAACTCCTGAAGATCACCGCGGCGTACGACGTGTAGTGCAAGCCCTGGCCGGTACGGCGTACCGGGTCTAGCGTCGGGCCGTAGTGGCGTACCAACGGGAGGGGCTGCGATGACAGGGCGGATCGTGCACTTCGAGGTTCCGTACGACGACGGCGACCGGGCGCGGGCGTTCTACCGCGAAGCGTTCGGGTGGAACCTGATGGAGATGCCCGGAATGGACTACACGATGGCGTCGACCGGACCGGTGGACGAGCAGTCCATGCCGGCCGAGCCGGGCTTCATCAACGGCGGGATGTTCCAGCGCACCGACGATCTCAAGGGGCCGATGCTGACGGTCGACGTACCGGACATCGACGCGGCCTGGAAGACGATCGAGAGCCTCGGCGGCGAACGGGTCGGCGAGAAGCTGCCTGTCGGCGACATGGGTTTCGCGGGGTACTTCAAGGACCCGGAGGGCAACATTCTCGGTCTCTGGCAATCAGCCTGACCCTTGGGCGTCACCGGAGGCACCTAGACTTCGAAGGGTTGGCTCCGGTGGCGTCCTCGGGAGGACTGAATGCCTGACCGTACTCAGACCATTGCGTATCCGGCACTCGGGTCGCGGCCGTCACGGCGGGACCCGGAGCCGTTGGCGCCGCACGTGATCGTGCTGTTCGGGGCCACCGGCGATCTCGCCAAGCGCAAGCTGCTGCCCGGCCTGGCGTACCTGCAGCAGTCCAAGTTCACACCGGATGTCCGGGTCATCGGGACCGCCACAGAGGACCTGACCAGCGACGAGTTCCGCGAGCGCGCGCGGAAGGCGGTCGAGACGTTCGGCACCCACAAGATGAGCGACCAGGAGTGGGCGCAGTTCGCCGACCGGCTCGAGTATGTGCCGGTCACCGCCGGGCCAGACGCACTGGCGTCCGCGGTGAAGGCCGCCGAGGAGCTGCTAGGCCCGGATGCCCGGCGTCTGCACTACCTGTCGGTGCCCCCGAAGGCGGCGCAGGCGGTGATCGCGATGCTTCGCGACGCCGGCCTGGTCGAACGCGCCCGGGTGGTGATGGAGAAACCGTTCGGCGACGACCTGGCGACCGCGATCGATCTGAATGACTTCGTCCACGAGACGTTCGACGAGTCGCAGATCTTCCGGATCGACCACTTCCTCGGCAAGGAAGCCGCGCTGAACATCCTCGCGTTCCGGTTCGCGAACGGCCTGTTCGAGCCGATCTGGAACCGGAACTTCATCGACCACGTGCAGATCGACATCCCCGAGTCGCTCGGCTTGGACCAGCGCGCCACCTTCTACGAGCCGACCGGCGCGTTCAAGGACATGGTCGTCACGCACCTGATGCAGGTGATGTCGTTCGTCGCGATGGAGCCGCCGACCGCCCTGGAGCCGCGGGCGATCTCGGAGGAGAAAAACAAGGTCTTCCGGTCGATGCTGCCGATCAACCCGGGCGACGTGGTCCGCGGGCAGTACTCCGGTTACCGCAGCGAGGAGGGTGTCGCGCCGGACTCGGACACCGAGACATTCATCGCGCTGAAGGTGGAGATCGACAACTGGCGCTGGGCCGGCGTGCCGTTCTACCTGCGCACCGGCAAGAAGATGGCCGAGGGCCAGCGGATCATCTCGATCGCCTTCAAGGAGGCGCCGAAGACCATGTTCCCGGCCGGCTCCGGCGTCGGCTCGGAAGGCCCGGACCATCTGACCTTCGACCTGGCCGACTCGTCGCGGGTGTCGCTGTCGTTCTACGGCAAGCGTCCCGGTCCGGGGATGCGGCTGGAGAAGCTGTCGATGCAGTTCTCCACCCAGGAGACCGGGAGCGCAGGCGACGTACTGGAGGCGTACGAGCGGCTGATCCTGGACGCGATGCGCGGCGACCACACGCTGTTCACGACGGCCGAGGGCATCGAGTCGCTGTGGGACCGGTCGGCGCCGCTGCTCGAAGACCCGCCGCCGGTCAAGCCGTACCAACCCGGCACCTGGGGACCGAACGCGATCCACCAGCTGATCGCCCCGCGCGCCTGGCGGCTGCCCTTCGAACGCGAGTGGCGCCAGGCCAAGCAGTAACCCATTGCCGTCCTCGCCCGGCAGGCGCACTATCGAGGTGTGATGTAAGTCACGAACACCTCGGAGGGCGAGGAGGTGGGCGAATGACGGGGACCAAGACGCATCTCACTGGGGAGCGGGCGCCCTGTGGGCGGCTCGGAGATGCCGATCGAAGCCAGGAAGACGACTTCGAGGGCTTCCGGCTCGACGACGTGCGGTTTGCCTGTGGGTGCCGGCAGATGCGGCACGAGTTCCACGACGGGAGCGTCCGGATCCGGACTGTGCGGCACGACGGCAAAGTGCTGATGGACGAGCACAGCGGCGATCACGAAGCCTGACCATGGCTGACTATCACGATGTGGTCGTGGTCGGAGGTGGCGGTGCCGGGTTGAGAGCTGCCATAGCGGTGGCCGAGACCAACCCGGCACTGCGCGTTGCGGTGATCTCGAAGGTCTACCCGATGCGCAGCCACACGGTGTCCGCCGAGGGCGGTGCCGCGGCCGTGGCCGCGCCCGACGACACGCTGGACGAGCACGCGTACGACACCGTGTCCGGCAGCGACTGGCTGTGTGACCAGGACGCCGTCGAGGCGTTCGTCGCCGAGGCCCCTCGGGAGCTTCTGCGGCTCGAGCACTGGGGCTGCCCGTGGAGCCGGCAACCGGACGGGAAGATCGCCGTCCGCGCGTTCGGCGGCATGAAGAAGAAGCGCACCTGGTTCGCCGCCGACCGGACAGGGTTCCACCTGCTGCACACGCTCTTCCAGACCGCGCTCTCCTACTCGGACATCGTCCGGTACGACGAGTGGTACGTCACCAAGATCCTGGTCGACGACGGACGCGCGTACGGCGTGGTCGCGATCGAACTCGCGACCGGGCGGATCGAGACCATCACGGCGAACGCGGTGATCCTCTGCACCGGCGGCTGCGGACGGGTCTTCCCGTTCACGACGAACGCCAACATCAAGACCGGCGACGGGATGGCTCTCGCCTATCGTGCCGGCGCCCCGCTCAAGGACATGGAGTTCGTCCAGTACCACCCGACCGGCCTGCCGTTCACCGGGATCCTGATCACCGAGGCGGCCCGGGCCGAAGGCGGGTGGCTGATCAACAAGGAGGGCTACCGCTACCTGCAGGACTACGACCTCGGTACTCCGACGCCGGAACCGGTCCTGCGCAATATGGAACTCGGGCCACGCGACCGGTTGTCGCAGGCGTTCGTCCACGAAGTGGAGAAGGGTCGCACGATCCAGACGCCGTACGGACCGGTCGTCCTTCTGGATCTGCGGCACCTGGGAGCGAAGCTGATCGACGCCAAGCTGCCGTTCGTCCGGGAGTTGTGCTCGAAGTACCAGAACATCGATCCGGTGACTGAGCTCGTCCCGGTGCGCCCGGTCGTGCACTACATGATGGGCGGGGTTCACACGGACATTCGCGGCGCGACCCCGCTCGACGGCCTGTACGCCGCCGGTGAGGTGGCCTGCGTCAGCATCAACGGCGCCAATCGGCTGGGGTCGAACTCGTTGCCGGAGTGCCTGGTCTTCGGTAACCGTGCCGGCCGTGCTGCCGCGGTGTTCGCGGCTCGGTATCACCGCGAAGTGCCGGCGTCGATCATCGCGCAGGGCCGGGACGAGGAGCGCCGGCTGGCGGCCGAGCTGGGCCGGCGCGTCGAGGGGCATCAGCGGATCGCGGACATCCGGACCGAGATGCAGGCCGCGATGGAGAACGGGGCCGGGATCTACCGGGACGGCGACTCGCTGACCAAGGCCGCCCACGAGCTGGCGGAGCTCCGGCTGCGCTTCCAGCACGCGGGGATCGACGACCACAGCACCAACTTCAACACCGAGCTGATCGCGTGGCTCGAACTCGGGTTCATGCTGGATGTTGCCGAGTGCATCATCGACAGCGCAGCGCTTCGGGAGGAGTCGCGCGGCGCGCACCAGCGGACCGACTTCCCGGCGCGCGACGACGACCGTTTCCTGGCGCATTCGCTGGTACGACGCCAACCGGACGGAACCAGCCGCGTCGGGTACCTCCCGGTGACGATCACCCGCTGGCCGCCGGGCGAACGGATCTACGGGAGATAGCGATGGCAGCAACCGAGATCACGCTGGAGGTCGCCCGCTACCGGCCAGGAGTCGACAGCGAGCCTGTGCTGCAGTCGTACCAGGTCCCACTGCGGGAGCACTGGGCGATCCTTGACGGTCTCACCTACGTGAAGGACCACCTGGACGGCACGCTGTCGTTCCGGTGGTCGTGCCGGATGGGCATCTGCGGCAGTTGCGGCATGACGGTGAACGGCGAACCCCAGTTGAGTTGTGCGACCTTCCTCACCGACTACGCCCCCGGTCCGATCCGGGTCGAGCCGCTGCACAATTTCCCGGTCGTCCGCGACCTGGTCGTGGACATCGACGACTTCATGACCAAGCTGCCGAAGGTCAAGCCGTGGGTGATTCGAGAGGTGCAGAGTCCGATCGAGGAGGGCGAGTACCTGCAGACGCCGGAGGAAATGGACGAGTGCCAGCAGTTCAGCATGTGCATCAACTGCATGCTGTGCTACTCGGCCTGCCCGGTCTACAGCCTCGAACCGGACTTCCTCGGCCCGGCGGCGATCGCCCTGGCGCAGCGCTACAACCTCGACTCGCGCGACGAGGGCGCCGACGAGCGTCGCGACGTACTGTCTTCGCCAGAAGGGATCTGGGCCTGCACGTTCGTGGGTGAATGCAGTGCCGTCTGCCCGAAGGGCGTGGATCCGGCTGGGGCGATCCAGCGCTACAAACTGACGGCCGCGACGCAGTCGATCAAGGAACTGCTGATGCCGCGGAGTCTGATTCCCCGGAGCAAGGGGTGAGCGTGTACCAGCGGCCGGTGCACCTGTTCTGGTGGCTCGAACGCCGTGCGTATGTGCTGTTCGTACTGCGTGAGCTCAGCAGCGTCTTCGTCGCGTGGTTCGTGGTGTTCCTGCTGTTGCTGGTGAATGCGATCAGCGACGGCGCCGCGTCGTACCAGCGCTTCCTCGACTGGAGTGGGCAGTGGTGGATGGTCGCGATCAACGTGCTCGCGATGCTGTTCGTACTGCTGCATGTGGTGACGTGGTTCGGTCTGGCACCGCGGGCGATGGCGATCAAGGTGCGCGGGAGCCGGGTACCGGCGAAGCAGATCGTTGCCGCGCACTACCTGGCCTGGTTGGTGTTGTCGGCAGCCGTCGCGTGGCTGGTAGTGCGATGAACCGCCGCCGCTCCCCCGAACCCCTGCTGTGGATGCTGTTCAGCTCGGGCGGCATGGTGGCCGCACTGATGGTGCCGATCCTGCTGTTCCTGTTCGGCATCGTGTTCCCCCTCGGCCTGTTGTCGACGCCATCCCATGCCCACCTGTACGCCGTACTGCACAACCCACTGACCCGGCTGGTGCTCTTCGGCCTGTGTGCGCTGGCGCTGTTCCACTGGGCCCACCGCTTCCGTTACACCTTGTACGACGGGTTACAGCTGAAGCGGTACGCCGTACCGATCGTGGTGCTGTGCTACGGCGGCGCCGTTGTGGGATGTGTCATCGCAGCCGGACTGCTACTGACTGTCTGACATAGGCTGCCGCGCATGCGGGAGATTGTGGTTGTCGGGGTCGGTGCGGGTGATCCGGAGCAGGTGACGATGCAGGCCGTGTCGGCGCTGAACCGGGTCGACGTGTTCTTCGTGCTGGACAAGGGCGAGGTCAAGCAGGAGCTGGTGGATCTCCGGTCGGAGATCCTGCGGCGGTACGCGACGTCGAAGGAGTTCCGGGTTGTCGTCGGGCGGGACCCGGAGCGGGATCGTACGACGTCGGCGTACGTCGAGGCGGTCGACGACTGGCGGCGGCGGCGGGCCGACGTGTGCGCGGACCTGATCGCGACCGAGCTGGGCGAGGACCAGGTCGGGGCGTTCCTGGTGTGGGGCGACCCGTCGCTGTACGACAGCACGCTGGCGATCCTGGACGACATCCTGGCGCGGGGCGAGCTCGCGTTCTCGGTCGAGGTGATTCCCGGGATCAGCAGCGTGTCGACACTCGCCGCGCGGCATCGGGTCGGGCTGAACCAGGTCGGGCGCCCGATCCAGATCACCACCGGCAGGCGGCTCGCGAAGGAGTGGCCGGAGGGCGTGGACGACCTCGTGGTGATGCTCGACGCCCAGACCGCGTTCACCGAGCATGTCGACCAGGACGCTGATATCTACTGGGGCGCGTACCTCGGCACGCCGGACGAGCTCCTGATTTCGGGTCCGCTGCGCGAGGTCGCCCCCGAGATCGAGAAGGTCCGCGCCGAGGCGCGGGAAAGGAAAGGCTGGATCATGGAC
Source organism: Kribbella sp. VKM Ac-2569 (assembly GCF_004216905.1). Lineage (GTDB taxonomy): Bacteria > Actinomycetota > Actinomycetes > Propionibacteriales > Kribbellaceae > Kribbella. Next base: position 72,156 of record NZ_SGXJ01000005.1, on the reverse strand, counting down.
ACGTATCTGCTGCGGAGACAACGCCCGGAAGCTTAGTTCCATGCTGCCAGGACCGCGCCGGAGATTCGTGCGATCAGTCCGCGGTCAGCTGGACGCCCGCCCCTGAACTCCGGCCCCCAAACCGGTTTGGGGAGGCCTACCCGCCCGAATCGGGCAGTAGCGCTCCCCGGTCGGAGGCCCGAGCCTCCCCAAACCGGTTTGGGGGGCTTGTGGAGCGCGAGGTCCGGCCTGGGCGGGCTGGGCGCGGAGAGCCGCGATCGCACCGGGCCGGACTGACGACGCGAACTCGCGGCGCAGGACTAGACCAAAGTCTTAACAGTTTTGGCCGCTGGGCCGAAGTCGCGGGCGCGTCTGCTGGCGGAGGGTGCCGGTATGACGAAGAAGAGACTGTTGGCGATGATTGCGGCCGTGGTGGCTCCGGCTGGGTTGTTGGTGGCGTTTGCCGGGGTGGGTGAGGCCGCTGAACCGGGTGCCGTGCGGACCGACAAAGGGTTGGTTGCGGCCAAGAGCGTTGGGGATGCGCTGGTGTACGACGGGATTCCGTACGCTGCTCCGCCCGTTGGGGCGTTGCGGTGGAAGGCGCCGCAGCCGGTGCAGGCGTGGAGCGGCGTACGGGCGTCCAAGCCGGGCAGCGTGTGTGCGCAGCAGGCGAACTCCGAGGCTCCGGACGGCTCGACAGCCGAGGACTGCCTGTATCTGAACGTGACGACTCCCGCCAAGCCGTCCACGAAACCACGGGCCGTCGTGGTGTGGATCCCCGGCGGCGGGTTCTTCTCCGGCGCCGGCAGCAGCTACGAGGCGTCGAAGTTCGCCGCCCGCGGTGACGTGGTCGTTGTCACGGTCAACTACCGCCTCGGCATCTTCGGCTTCTTCGGGTACCCGGGCCTGCCGGGCTCCGGCACGTTCGGCCTGCAGGACCAGCAGGCCGCCCTGCGCTGGGTGCAGCGCAACGCCGGCGCGTTCGGCGGCGACTCGCGCAACGTCACGGTGGCGGGAGAGTCCGCCGGCGGGATGAGCGTGTGCGCACAGCTGACCTCACCGACGGCCATCGGGCTGTTCGCTAAGGCGATCATGCAGAGCGGCTCGTGTGCCTTCAACTGGGCCGACAACAGCCAGTACCCGGGTCAGGCCGCTGACTCGCCCTGGGTCCCGGTCAGCCGGGTGCAGGCGAACGGCAAGGAGTGGGCCGACAGCAAGCACTGCACGACGCTCGACTGTCTGCGCGACGTGAAGGCCGACGTACTGGTGGACGACACACTCCAGTTCACGCAGGTCGGGTACGGCGGGACTCCCGTCGTACCGTTCAGCCCGGCGAAGGCGATGAAGGCCGGGCTGTTCCACCAGGTGCCGATCATCTCCGGGAACAACCACGATGAGGCGAACGGCTGGCTGGCCGCGTTCGGGGACATCAAGGACTACCCGGCGCTGGTGAAGACCATGGTCGGTGCGTCGAAGGCGGCTGAGGTACTACGGCAGTACCCGCAGTCGCGCTACGAGTCACCAGCTGCAGCGTGGGGTGCTGTGACGACGGACCGGATCTGGTCGTGCACACAGGTCGCGACGGATCAGCAGGCGGCGCGCAAGGTCCCGGTGTACGCGTACGAGTTCGCCGACAAGCACTCCCCGATCGCGGCACCCGGGCTGGGAGCCGCACACGCTATGGAGCTCCCGTACCTGTTCCGGCTCGGCGGGTACGACTTCCCGATGTCGCAGACGCAGCAGAGGCTGTCGAACCAGATGATCGACTACTGGACAGCGTTCGCGCGGACGGGCAACCCGAACGGACCGAACCGGCCGCACTGGTCGCCGACCGGCGTACAGGGCGTCAACGGGCTCTCACTCGCACCGACGGACCAGGGCGGCATCCAGCGAGTCAATCTGACTGCTGAGCACCAGTGCGGGTTCTGGAGCGGCCTTTCCACACCCGCATGAAGATCGGCGACAGCAGCAGCAGGAACATCGCGTAGAAGTGCACGCCTGGCACCAGCGACGCCAGGAGGTAGGCGAGCACGGTCAACCCGGTCAGCAGCAGGGAGCCGACAAGCTCCTGCTGCCCGATCGGGTTGTCCGGGCTCTCCAACTCCTTGTGACCACGGACCATCCATGTGAGCGCGGACTGGCACACACTGAGCGCCAGGATCGTGCCGATGTAGAGACCGGCGGTGAACCGGTCGCTCTCGAATGCACCGACGATCTCGGTCGGGAACGGCAGTACGACGATGGTGAGCAACCACAGCAGATTCACCCGCATCATGGCTGGGGTGTACGCGCGGACGTGTTCGAACAGCCGGTGATGCCCCAGCCAGAAGCTCGCGATCACCACGAAGCTCAGCAGGAACGTGAAGATCTCCTGGCGGTGCTCGCTGATCACGCTGACCGCGTCACCGCCCTCCGCTTTCACCTCGGGTACGAGGTCGACCAGCGGCAGCACCAGCAACGTGATGGCGATCGCCACGACCGCATCGGTGAACAGAACCAGGCGGTCGGGGTCTCTCGACATACTCACGGCCGCCACAGTAGCGGTCAGCGGTGTCCGATCCGGAGCAGACTGATCGACAGCAGGAGGGCTGCCAGTACGAATCCGGCCGCTGCGAGCCACGCGGCGCCATAGCCGTCACGTAGTGCCAGCAGGTCGCCGGCACCTTCGGTGAGGCGGTGTGAGGTGGTGGATGCGGCCAGCGTGGCCAGTACGGCGGTGCCGACGGCTGCACCAGCTTGCTGAGCGGTGTTGTTGAGTCCTGAGGCGAGTCCGGCGTCGCTGGCGTCCGCACCGGACATCGCGAGCATGATCGACGCTGGGATCGCCACACCGATGCCGGCACCCATCACTGCGAGCACTGGTCCGACGTTGACGACGTACGAGCCGTCTACTGGTGCACGGCTGATCCAGAGCAGCGCCAGCAGGAAGACGACCAGTCCGGCGATCAGCATCTTGCGTGGGCCGAAGCGGACGGTGAGGCGTGGTGCGAGGGACAGGGACATCAGCCCGTTCATGAGCGGCGCGGGCAGGAACGCGAGGCCGGTGGTGAGCGAGTCGTAGCCGAGTACGCGCTGTACGTACAGCGCAGTGGTGAATTGGAAGCCGAAACCGGCTGCGAAGAGCAGTACGACCACACCGTTGGCCACGGTGAGTTGACGGCGCCTGAAGATGCGCAGGGCAAGCAGTGGGTGCTTGATGCGCGCCTGGCGTACGACGAAGGCGGTCAGCAGCAGTAGCGACGCCGCGGCCAGCACCAGCGTGCGAGTCAGCGTCGCCTGTGGTTCTGCGGTCTGGACGATCGTGTAGACGGCCAGCGAGAGACCTGCGGTCACCAGTACGGCGCCCAGTACGTCAGCACCGTTGGCGAGGCCGAGTCCCGGCTGGTGCGCGAGGAGCCGTACGGCGAACACGAGCGCGAGCACACCGATCGGGACGTTGATCAGGAACGCCCAGTGCCAGCCGACGGTCTGGGTGATCACACCACCGAAGATGAGCCCGATCGACGCACCGCTGGCGGCCGTGAAGCTGTAGACACCCATGGCGCGCGCCTGCTCACCGGGAGCCGGGTAGAGGCTCACGATCATGCCCAGGATCACTGCCGAGGCCAGCGCCCCGCCGACGCCCTGCAGGAATCTGCCGGCGATCAGCACCTCCGCACTGCCCGCCACCCCGCACAACAACGACGCCGCGGTGAACAACCCGAGCCCTGCGACGAAGACTCGTTTGCTCCCGATCAGATCCCCGATCCGCCCCGCCAGCAGAAGCAAGCCGGCGAACGCGATCAGGTACGAGTTCATCACCCACGCCAGCCCTGCCTGCGAAAACCCCAACTCCGCCTGAACAGTCGGCAACGCGACCGTCACCACGGTCCCGTCCAAGATGATCATCAACTGCATCACGCACAGGACAACGAGCGCCTTTCCCCGCGCCCGTACCCCCACCGACTCCACCACAGCCACAGCTCTCTCCCATCACGTAGCCCGATGAGAGAGACCATAACAGATAGTCCTGTAACAGACGATCTCTTATTGGATGACTCCTGAAATGAGCTGCCCGCCTGGTTGATTCAGCTCGTGCGCTGGCGGGAGCGGCGTACGGGTTGCGCCGTGGTCGGGGTGGCCAGCGGGCCGTCCACCAGGGTGGTGATGGAGTCCACGAAGGTCTTGCGGTGCGGGGCGGTGAGGGCTTCGAGGGCCTCGGCGTGGACGCGGTCGACGATCTGCTGGCCGGCTGCGGCGATCTCGGCGCCGGCGTCGGTGACGGCGATGATGCGGGCGCGGCGGTCGGTCGCGGAGGGCCGGCGTTCGGCGTACCCGGCCTTCTCGAGTGCGTCGACGGTGACCACCATCGTGGTCTTGTCCATGTAGGACAGTTCGGCGATCTGGATCTGCGTGCGTTCGGCCTCGAGTGCGTGGCGCAGTACGCACTGCATCCGCAGCGTCAGGCCGATCTCCGCCAGCGCCGCGGACAGCTGGGTCTCCAGGACATGGCCGGCGTGCGTGAGGTAGCCGGTGAGGTCGGGGACGGTACGTTCCGGAAGCTGCGCCATACCTTCGAGACTAGCTCGGATCATCTGTCCGGAGATCATCCCGAGCCGGATCATTCCCCGTGCGCGGAAATGCGACGGCTTGGTGGCTCTCGAGCGGGCTGTCGCAAAACCGCGAGCCGGTCGGCGTCACGGACAGTTGCCTGGAATGCATGACTGTTCTGACAACCCAGACTGCACCACGGGCCGTCCAGTGGTTCGGGGTCGGCGCGGTGACGCTGGGGATCTTCGCGATCGTCACCACCGAGATCCTCCCGATCGGCCTCCTCAGCCCGATCGGCGCCGACTTCGCGCTCACCCCGGGCCGCACCGGCTGGCTGATGACGATGCCCGGTCTGGTCGCCGCTGTCGCCGCACCGGTCGTCACACTCGCGACAGCTCGGCTGGACCGACGCCTCATGCTCTGTGCCCTCATGGTCCTGCTGGCCGTGGCCGGCTTCCTCGCAGCAGCCGCACCGGTCTTCTGGCTCGAACTGGTCGCCCGATTCCTCGTCGGCCTGACTATCGGCGGCTTCTGGTCCATCGGCGCCGGTCTCGCCGGACGACTCGTACCGAAGCGATGGGCGCCGCGAGCGACAGCTGTCATCTTCTCGGCAGTCCCGCTCGGCTCAGTGCTCGGCGTACCTGCAGGAACGTTCGTCGGTGAGCTCGCCGGCTGGCGTACGTCGTTCGCAGCGCTCGGCGTACTCGCCCTACTCGCACTGGTCACACTTCGCACCACCGTGTCGCCACTGCCGCCGTTGCAGGTCACCCACGCCGCGGTACTCCGCAAGGCCTTCCGCAGCAGTCGGACCGCCCTCATCGTCACCTGCCTGATCGTCACGGCACACTTCGCGACCTACACCTACGTCACGCCGTTCCTGCGCGAGGTGGTGCGTCCAGAGCTCATCGGCCTGTTCCTGCTCGTCTACGGCGCCGCAGGTCTGATCGGCAACGTCGTCGCGGGCCTGTGGGCAGCCCGCAACCTCCTCATCACCTTCGCCACCTGTGCCGCACTGATAGCCGCAGCGACGCTCCTCATGCCGGTGGCTGGCCGCAGTACGGCGGGAGCGTTGCTGATTCTCGTGGTCTGGGGACTCGGGTACGGCGGCGTACCGGTCTGCTCCATGAGCATGTTCGCGCAGGCCGTGCCCGAGTCGCCGGAGGCGGCGACCGTGTGGTTCACCTCCTCGTTCCAGGCGGTGCTGTCGGCCGGGGCGCTACTCGGTGGGCTCGTGGTGGATGCGTGGTCGGTGCCGATGGCGATGGTGGCCGGAGGCGGGTGTGCGCTGCTGGCGGTCGGGTTCCTGCTGTGGGCCAGAACACACCAGGTTCCGGGGACGTAGCATCACGGCTGTGGCGAGGACTGAAGTCGATCGATGCCCTGGTGTGCTGGCAGTGCACCAAGCGGCAGACGGCGGTCTCGCACGCGTACGGGTCCCCGGTGGACGGCTGACGACGACGCAGCTTGACGTACTCCGTCTTGCTGCCGCTGAACTGGGTGACGGGCGACTGGAGCTCACGTCGCGGGGCAACGTACAACTCCGCGGACTGCAGGCCGACGGGCCGCAGGACCTGTCGGACCGCCTCTTTACGGCCGGTCTGCTGCCGTCGATCGCACATGAACGCGTCCGCAACATCCTGGCGTCACCGCTCTCCGGTCTGGACCAACAGTCGAGGTACGACGTACTTCCTGTGGCCACTGCGCTGGATCGGGCGCTGTGCGACCGCCCTGCGTTGGCTGACCTGCCGGGACGGTTCCTGTTCGCGCTGGACGATGGACGCGGGGACCTGGCCGAACTAGCACCAGATGTTGCTGTGCGAACCCTGGACGAGCGGACTGCCTTGCTGAGCCTCGGGACCCGCGGTGTGCGGGTTCAGTGGGACATGGTGCCGGAGCTGATGCTGGCTGCGGCGGAGGCGTTCCTGGCGGTGCGCGACCAGGAGTGGCGGATCGCTGAGGTCGCTCGTGGTGAGGAGCTGGTCCTGGAGCGGCTTGGGCTGCGGGCGACTGAGATGCTGCCGGCTGAGACGGAGCGGGTCGTTGCTGGTGTGCATGGGACGGCGCTGGTTGTCACGGTTCCGCTGGGAAGTTTGACGCAGGAGCAGGCTGCCGCGTTGGTGCGGGTTGGCGATGAGGTTCGGGTCACGCCGTGGCGCTCTGTTGTGGTGCCGGCGGGTAGCACCGGCCTGGAAGAGGTCGGACTGGTGACCACGCCCGATTCCGTCTGGGAAGGTGTCACGGCTTGCGCAGGCCAGCCCGGATGTGCGAAGGCACTGGCCGATGTGCGCGCAGACGCGACCAGGATGCTAGGTGAGTTGGCGCGAGTGGTTGGGCCTGGGCGGCGGGTGCACTGGTCGGGTTGTGAGCGGCGGTGCGGGAAGCCGGGCGCCGGGTTCGTCGATGTTCTTGCGATAGGCAACGGTTATCTGGTGGACGGGGAACGGGTGTGAGTTACGAGTACGAGCGGGACGGCGCGGAGATCTACCGGCGGTCGTTCGCGACGATCCGGGCCGAGGCGGCGCTCGACGGGCTGCCGGCCGACGTGGCACAGGTCGCCGTACGGATGATTCACGCGTGCGGGATGACCGACCTGGTCGCCGACCTCGCCTGGTCGCCGAACGTGGTGAAGAACGCCCGCGCCGCGCTCCAGAACGGTGCACCGATCCTGTGCGACGCGCAGATGGTCGCGGCCGGCATCACCCGGCGACGGCTCCCGGCCGACAACGAGGTGATCTGCACGTTGCAGGACCCGCGCACGGTCGAGCTGGCGCAGCAACTGGAAACCACCAGGAGTGCAGCGGCCGTCGACCTCTGGCTGGATCATCTGGAAGGCGCAGTTGTTGCTATCGGAAACGCGCCGACCACACTGTTCCGCTTGCTGGAGGTGATCGCGGGCGGCGGTCCGCGTCCGGCAGCGGTGCTGGGCATTCCGGTCGGGTTCATCGGCGCGGCAGAGTCCAAGGAAGCGCTGGCGGCGAACGAGCTCGGACTGGAGTACTTCGTCGTCCGAGGACGCCGGGGTGGCAGCGCGATCACCGCTGCCGCCATCAACGCGATTGCGAGTGAGGCAGAGTGACCGGGCGGTTGTGGGGGGTCGGGCTCGGGCCTGGGGATCCTGAGCTGGTGACGGTGAAGGCGGCTCGGTTGATCGGGGCTGCGGACGTGATCGCGTTCCACAGTGCGCGGCACGGGCGGAGCATCGCGCGGTCGGTCGCCGCGCCGTACCTGACGCCCGGGCAGCTCGAGGAGCACCTCGTCTACCCGCTCACCACGGAGACGACCGACCATCCGGGCGGGTACCAGGGCGCGATGGACGACTTCTACGCCGACTGCGCCGCCCGGCTCGCCGCGCATCTCGACGCGGGCCGGGACGTGATCGTCCTCGCGGAGGGCGATCCGCTGTTCTACGGCTCGTACATGCACATGCACAAGCGCCTCGCGGACCGCTACCCGTGCGAGGTGGTCCCTGGCGTCACCTCTGTGAGCGCCGCAGCCGCCGTACTCGGCCGCCCGCTCTGCGAGCGCGACGAGATCCTCACCGTCCTGCCCGGCACCTTGCCACCCGACGTACTGGCGGACCGCCTCCGCTCGACCGACGCAGCCGCCGTGATGAAGCTCGGCCGCACGTTCGCCGGAGTCCGCGAAGCCTTCGAGCTCGCAGGTCGCGCCGACGAGGCCTGGTACGTCGAACGCGCGACAACCGACGCTCAGCGCACAGCACCGCTCAACGAGGTCGACCCGGACGAGGTCCCGTACTTCTCCCTCGCCCTCCTCCCGAGCCCCATCAACAACACCTTCGCCGCACCCGTGACCAAGACCGCCACCGAAGGCTCAGTCACCGTCGTCGGCCTCGGTCCGGCCGGCCCGGAGTGGATGACGCCGGAGGTGCGCGCCGCGATCGCCAGTGCGGACGACGTGATCGGCTACACGACGTACGTCGACCGCTTGCCGGACCGGGCCCGTCAGCGCAAGCACGGCTCGGACAACCGCGTTGAGTCGGAGCGGGCCGCGTTCGCCCTCGATCTGGCTCGTAAGGGCTCCACGGTGGTTGTGGTCTCGTCCGGTGACCCAGGGGTGTTCGCCATGGCCAGTGCGGTCACAGAGATCGCGGCGGAGCCGGAGTACGCCGACATCGTCGTACGGGTGCTGCCTGGCATGACGGCCGCACAGGCGGTCGCCAGCCGGGTCGGTGCGCCGCTCGGACACGACTACTGCGTGTTGTCGCTATCGGACCGGCTCAAGCCGTGGGACGTGATCGCCCAGCGCCTGACCGCGGCAGCGCAGGCAGACCTGGCGATAGCGATCTACAACCCCGCCTCCAGGTCCCGGACCTGGCAGGTCGAGGCGACCCGGGACCTGCTCCTGGAGCACCGCTCCCCCGGTACGCCGGTCGTGGTCGGACGCGACGTGGGCGGGCCGGAGGAGTCGATCACTGTGACAACACTGGCGGAACTGGATCCTCAAACGGTTGACATGCGGTGCCTGCTCCTGGTCGGCTCGTCACAGACCCGTACTGTGCCCCGGCCGGCCGGCTCGCTGGTGTTCACTCCACGCCGATACCCGGCGACGGTGAGTGAAGCCACCCCAGGAGTCGGTTAAATTCAGCACTCCGGCCGTGTCAGGCGCAGTGCGGACGGGTAGGGACCGCCCCGAAGCCGACCTGAGGAGCCAGCGGAGATGAGTCAGCAGTACCCCGGCGACACCGCCACGATCACCACGCCCGCCGGCGACGCCAGCACGCAGAAGTACGAGGAGGCGCGCGCGGCCGCGAGCCGGGCGATGAGCACGATTTCGATCCCGGACCAGCCGCTGCGGACGCCTCCGGCGGCGGCCGAGCAGGACCTCGATCCGGACCTGCTGTCGTACCGCGGGTTCAAGTTCGGTGCGGCGTTCTTCGGGTGGCTGATCGCGATCTCGATGTCGGTGCTGCTGATGGCCGCCGTGTCCGCCGCCGCGCTCGGCACCGCCGAGATCCTGGACTACACCACCAGCGACGCGAAGGCGCAGCCCGGCGCGGCCTCGCTCACCGCGGCAGGTGTCACGATCTTCATGCTGACGCTGGCGTTCTACATCGGCGGGTACGTCGCCGGCCGGCTCGCACGCTTCGACGGCGGACGGCAGGGCTTCGGCGTCTGGATGATCGCTCTGCTCGTCGGAGCGCTCGCCGGCGGTGCCGGTTGGGTGCTGGACAGCCAGTACGGCCTGGTCGACGAGATCAACCGGCCGAACGTGGCGCTCGCCGACAACACCCTCCTGCTCGGCAGCATCGCAGCAGCGGCCACCTTGCTGGTCCTGACGCTCCTGGCCGCGATCCTCGGCGGCAAATCCGGCAGGCGCTACCACGACCGCATCGACCAGTTGCTCTGAGTAAACGGTCTGTCGGTTTCTGGCCGGGTACCGGGGAGGTACACGGGGCTTGTCCGATGAGGAGAAGCTGACATGACCCAGCAGCAGCATCAGGAAGACACACGCGTCGACCGGCTCGGCCCGTCCGAGCTGTACGAGGAGGAGCGGAGCGCCGCTCCGGTCCGGGTCCGGGTCCGGGACCGGGTACACAGGCGCCCTACAGGTGGCGGCGGGACGTTCTACGGCTGGCTGGTCGCGATGGGGCTGACCGCACTGCTGACCGGGATCGCCGGCGCGATCGCGGCAGCGGTCGACTATTCGGGCACCTTCGACTGGTACGACGCCATGAACAGCGCGAACACGGCCGGCACCATCGGGATCGTCTCCGGTGCGCTCCTGCTCCTGATCCTGGGGTTCGCGTACTACCACGGCGGATACGTCGCCGGACGGCTGGCCGGCTCCGCAGGCGCCCTGCACGGGCTCGGTGTCTGGCTGATCGGGATCGTCGTGACCGCGATCGTCACCTTGCTCGCGGCGACGGCAGGTTCGCAGTACGACGTACTGGACCGGATGAAACTGCCGTCGGTGCCGATCGCGGACCAGACACTGACCTTGGGCGGTCTGATCGCGGTGGGCGCCGCCGCGCTGATCACGCTGGTCGCGGCAGTGCTCGGCGGCAAGGCCGGCCGACGCTACCACCGCGTCGATACCAGCGCAGACTGAACCGCTCCGCAAGCCCCCTGTGCTACAACGGGGAGTAACCAAAGGGGCCCACGTGGACCAGTTAACGCTCGGTGTCGTCGGTCGTTCCCGCAAGGAGAACGAGCATCGGCTACCGATTCATCCGCACCATTTCGAGCGGATCGACGAGGATCTGCGCCAGCACATCTTCCTCGAGACCGGGTACGGCGAGCAGTTCGGGATCTCCGACGAGGACCTGGCGAAATCGGTCGCCGGCGTCGTCGGCCGGGACGAACTGATCGCCGTCGCCGATGTCGTGGTGCTGCCCAAGCCGCAGCCCGAGGATCTCGCCGGGCTGCGGGACGGGCAGACACTCTGGGGCTGGCCGCACTGCGTCCAGGACGACGAGGTCACCCAGCTCGCGATCGACCGCCGACTCACGCTGATCGCGTTCGAGGCGATGAACCACTGGACCTCCGACGGCCGGTTCAGTCTGCACGTCTTCCACAAGAACAACGAGCTCGCCGGGTACTGCTCCGTACTGCAGGCGCTCGAGCTGATCGGCTCGACAGGCGACTACGGGCGCCGGTTGCGGGCGGTGGTGATCGGGTTCGGCGCGACCGCCCGAGGAGCCGTCACCGCGCTGAACGCGCACGGCATCCACGACGTCGACGTACTCACCGGCCGTGACGTGGCCGCGGTCGCGTCACCGATCCACTCGGCGCGGATGGTCCAGTACGACCAGGACGAGGTCGAGCCCGGCGCCGCCCTCGATCCGCGCCGCAGTCACGCGCTGACCGACGATGGCCGGGTGCCGCTGGCCGGGTTCCTGGCCGAGCACGACGTGATCGTGAACTGTGTGCTGCAGGACCCGGATGCGCCGCTGACGTTCCTGATCGAGGAGGATCTCGCGCACTTCGCGCCGGGCAGCCTGATCGTCGACGTCTCCTGCGACCTGGGCATGGGGTTCAGCTGGGCGCGACCGACCGGGTTCGACGACCCGACGTTCGTGGTCGGCGACAACATCACGTACTACGGCGTCGACCACAGCCCGTCGTACCTGTGGAACTCGGCGACCTGGGAGATCAGCGAGGCCCTGCTGCCGTTCATCCGCACCGTGCTCGAAGGTCCCGCCGCCTGGCACGCCGACCCGACCATCAGCCGGGCGATCGAGATCGAGGCCGGCACCATCCGCAATCCCGGCATCCTCTCCTTCCAGCACCGCTCCCCCGAGCACCCGTACCCATATCTCGCTGCGGATCGGTCCGATCCGGCTTCCGGGTGACGCTGGCCGCACGCACGAGCGACCGTCAAGCTGAGCGGCATGACACGGACCGCGCTGGTCGTCGGAGGAACGAGCGGGATCGGTGCGGCCGCGGTACGGCGGCTCGCCGCGGACGGACTGCGCGTCGTCGCGGCGGGCCTCGGCGCGGGTCCTGAGCAGGTCGAGCTGGATCTGCGGGACGACGGCTCGGTGGAGGAGTTGATCAGGTCGCTCGAGCGTCTCGACGTACTGGTCAACGCTGCCGGGATCATCCGGAGGGGTGACGAGCACCGGCCGGACGTGTTCCGGGACGTGGTCGAGATCAACCTGACCGGAGCCATGCGGGCGGCCGAGGCTGCGCACGACCTGCTCGCCGGGAGCGGGGGCTGCATCGTCAACGTGGCGTCCATGCTGAGCTACTTCGGTGGACCGCTCGTTCCGGCGTACAGCGCGTCCAAGGGCGGGATCGTGCAGCTCACCAAGTCGCTGGCGGTCGCGTGGGCGGCGGACGGGATCCGGGTGAACGCGGTCGCGCCCGGCTGGATCGCCACCGACCTCACCGCCGCGCTGCAGTCCGACCCGGTCGCCTCCGACCGGATCCTGTCCCGTACGCCGATGGCGCGGTGGGGCACGCCCGACGAGGTCGCGGGCGTGATCGCGTTCCTGGCCGGCCCGGACGCAGGCTTCGTCACCGGCACCGTCGTACCCGTCGACGGCGGCTATCTGAGCATGTGAGGAGAACGCGATGATCCCGGTATCCGCAGGTGTGCCGGCGGAGATCGCCGTCCAGGCGGTCCCCGACGACGAGCGGCTCTGGGTGCCGCAGGCCCCGGACGTGTGGTTCCGGCCGCTGATGCTGAACACGGTCACCGGTCAGTGGTGCAATCTGCTCAAGGTCACCCGGGCAGGCATCGTCTCCCGGCACCGGCATCCGAGCGCGGTCTTCGGCTACGTCATCAAGGGCAAGTGGCAGTACGACGAACACGACTGGGTCGCCGATGCCGGCTCGTTCGTGTACGAACCGCCCGGCGAGATCCACACGCTCCGCGTCCCGGAGGAGTGCACGGAGATGATCACGTTCTTCAACATCTCCGGCGCGATGATCTACGTCGACGATGCGGGCAACCAGATCGGGTACGAGGACACCTTCACCAAGATCCAGCTCTGCCGGGACCACTACGGTGCCAACGGCCTGGGCACCGATTACGTGGACCAGTTCATCCGCTGACTTTCCGGACCGCCTCGATCACGGCGTCGAGGGCAGGTGACGCGGGGCGGTCGCGCCTGGTGAACAGGGCCACCTGACGTTCCACGCCGGCGTCGTGGATGGGGACGAGGCGGACGCCGTCCAGGTTGGCGGTACTGACCGCGAGCTCGTTGGTCACGCCGACACCGAGACCGTGGCGGACCAGTGACAGCAGGGTCTGCGGCTGGTTCGTGCGGAAGGCGGACTCGGGGCTGAGTCCCTTCGAGGCGAATGCCAGGTGCGATTCGAACTGTCGCGGACCGTCGCTCTCCCCAATCGAGATCAGCGGCAGCTCAGCAAGCTGCCCTAGAGCGACTGACTCGTGGGCGGCGAGTGGATGGTGCTCCGGAAAGACTGCGGTGAGCGGCTCGCGCCAGAGGATCTCGTGGACCAGGGACTCGTCAGCAACGAGCGGGTGCACTGGACGGATGGCGAGATCGATGTCACCGCGGACCAGTGCGGCCTCCAGGTCCACACTCGGCCCTTCGACCAGGAGCAGGCGGATGCTGTCCGGGAGGCGTCGTACGACCTGCGGGAACAGCCACGCCGCAGCACTCGGGTAGGCGCCGAAGCGGACGGCTCCCCCGGCGGACAGGTTCTGCACGCGGCGCAGGATCTCCTCTGCCTGCGGGAGCAGCACGCGGCCCTCGGGAGTGAGGCGCGGCGGGTGGGCCGTGCGGTCGAAGAGCTGTACGTCGAGCGCGCGTTCGAGCTCCGCGACATGCTCGCTGATCCGGGACTGGCCTCGGTACACCGCCTTCGCGGCGGCGGAGAACCCGCCGTAGCGCGCGACTGCGACGAAGCTGACGATCCAGTCCAACTTTACGCCGTACATCGCGCCGAGATCCATGGTCGTCCACGGTAGCCGGGAAGACCCGGACCGGGTCCGGCGTTGCTCCTGGTGTGCTGGAAGTAGCAGTGATCGGAGCGGGACAGGCGGGACTGTCCGCGGCGTACCACCTGGTGCGGATGGGGTTCACGCCGCACGACGAGGTCGTCGTACTGGATCGGAACGCGGAGCCCGGTGGCGCTTGGCAGCACCGGTGGGACTCATTGACGATGCACGACGTCCACGGGATCGCGAACCTGCCCGGTGTACCAGTGCCGTCCAGTGCCGGCGCGGAACGAGCCAACGAGTTCGTGCCGGCGTACTTCGCGGACTACGAGAAGCAGTTCGACCTGCCGGTACTGCGTCCTGTTGCGGTCGAGAGCGTCCGCTCGGTGGACGACGGGTTCGAGCTGGACACGTCCAAGGGCCTCTATCGCGCCGCCTCGATCGTGAACGCGAGCGGGACGTGGGACCGGCCGTTCATCCCGTGGTACCCGGGGATCGAGACCTTCCAGGGGCGTCAGCTGCACACCGCCGACTACCGCGGTGCTGCTGAGCTGGCTGGACAGCAGGTCCTGGTTGTCGGTGGTGGAGCGTCAGCTGTGCAGGTGCTCGCGGAGATCTCCGAGGTCGCGACTACGACCTGGGTGACGCGTCGACCGCCGGAGTGGCGTACCGATGAGGACTTCACCCCCGAGTACGGACGCCAGGTCGTGGCCCGTGTCGAGGAACGCGTCCGCGCCGGCCTGCCGCCTCGGAGCGTTGTCAGCGTCACTGGCCTGCACCTGCGACCACAGGAGCAGGCTGCGTGGGCACGTGGTGTCTACACCCGCCTGCCGATGTTCTCGCGCATCACACCGGACGGTGTCGAGTGGACCGACGGGAGCAGCCTGCACGTCGACACCATCCTCTGGGCGACCGGCTTCCGCGCCGACCTCGCCCACCTCGCGCCACTGCATCTCCGCGAGGCGTCCGGCGGCATCCGCATGAACGGCACCGCCACCGTCGCCGACCCGCGCATCCAACTCGTCGGCTACGGCCCCTCAGCCAGCACCATCGGCGCCAACCGCGCCGGCTTCACCGCCGCCCGCTCACTGCGAGACCTCCTCAGACCGCTGGCTGCATAACGGGCTCCGGCTCCTGCACCACGACCGGTACGAACAGCCCGGCGACCAGGAAGACACCTGCCGTCAGCAACCAACCCGGCCAGCCCCACGACACGGCGACCGTCGTAATGAGCAGCGGTGCCACAAGGTCGCCGATCTGATGCCCCATCGCATAGGCGCCCTGGTACTGCCCCTGGGCACCAGGTGGCGCCAACTCGAAGCTGATCCCCCACCCGCCGGCGGACTGCAGCATCTCGCCGAGGACATGCGCGAGCGCCGCTGCGATCAGCAGACCGATGGTCACCGCACCGGATGTCGCGTCGCTCAGCGCCAGCACGAGACAGGTGATCGCCAAGAGCACTCCTGCTCGTCGCCCAGCCCGGGCGGCGCCGGTGAGACGCTCTGTGCCGCGCGAGATGCGTACCTGCAACAGGATCACCGCAGCGGAGTTGAGCACCAGCAGCACGGAGATCATCCACCGCGGCGCATCGGTCGCAGTGGCCACCCACAGTGGAATGCCGATCTGCGCGAGCGCACCATGCATGCTCAGTACGCCGTCCAACCCGACGAACACCAGGAACCGGCGATCCCGCACCGCAGTCAGCCCCGACGGCCCCGCCGCGGCCGACACTCGCGCGACGGCCGGCATTCCGAACCGCACCAAGCCGGCCGTGACCACGTACGTCGCTGCGTTCGCTAGTAGTGCTACGACGTACACCTCGCGCCGGTCGATCGCGAGCACCACACCAGCGGCTGCCATTCCCACGGCCATGCCGATGTTCGTGACGACCCGGAGGATCGCCCGCGTCCGCACGCGCTGGTCAGCCGGTGCGACTCCGGCGATCAGCGCCCCCTTCGCGCCACGCTGGCCCGAGTCCGCGATCGCAGTCACCGCCGCTACAGCGACGTACCACCCGAACGACTGCACCTGGGTCAGGGCGGTCATGGTGATGGCCTGGAGCAACAGGAACCCGACGTACGCCCGGTTGGGCCCCAGCCGGTCAGCGACGACGCCGAGCGGCGTACTCGCCACCAAGCCGACCATCGCGGCGATGGTCAGCCCAATGCCGACGTGACCAACCGACAGCCCCACGGCGCGGGTCAGGTAGAGCGCCCCGACTGCTGCATAGACGCCGTTTCCCAGAGTGTTGACGAGCGTCGCGGCGATCAGCCGCCGTACGGCAGGCGAAAGAGATGAGGTCACAGCTGCTCATCCAACAAGCGGTTTCCTGGCGTCGCTGTTGGACTGCGGACTTCCGTCAGTCCATCAGCGCATGATCAGCGTCAGTAGGTCGGCGCCGAGGGTGGTGAGAGCGTCGTTGTTCAGGCGGTAGGCGACGAAGCGGCCCTGGCGTTCGGCGGTGACCAGACCGGCTCGGGTCAGGGCTCGGAGGTGGCGGGTGACCTGGGTCGGGTGCAGGCCCCAGAGGGCAGCGATCTCGCCGGCGGTGCGTGGCTCGCTGGCCACGGCGCGGCAGACCTGCAGGCGGTCGGGGGACGCCAGCGCATCCAGACGGGCACGGATCTGCTGCGCGGTCGGTACGGCGGCCGCGCGGCCTGTGGCCGGGTAGAGGATCGTGACGGGCTCTCCAGGGACCTCACCCACGAACAGGTGCGGTGCGATGTAGTTGCTCGGGACAAGCAACAGCGAACGGCTGCTGATGTCGATGCGCTTGCTCTGCACCTTCTGTACAACAACGCTGTCCGCGTCCCGCAGGTCGATCGCACTGTCCAGCGAGCGCAGCATGGTCCCCACACCGTCCCGGATTGCCAGGTCCCGGTCGTGCCGTCCACGGGCAGCCAGCGAATCCCGGGACTCCTCCCAGAGCGCACCGAACCACTCGTGCCAGCAGGCATCCAGTACGTCGAGGAAACGGCGTACCGGCCCAGCGGGTGCTGTCAGGAGGGCCTCGACCAGTTCGGCGACGGAGCGGCCGCGGCTGCGAGCCCAGTGCTGTACGGCGTCCGTGTCGACGGAGCGGCTGCTCAGCGGGCGACCACGCAACGGCCTGACGAGCTCCGTGGCCACCTCCTCGGGCAGGCGTTCGCGGAGGGCGGAGAGCTCGTCGGACCAGGTGGGTACGCCAGTGGCGGCGCTGGTGGCGAAGAAGCGAGCCCGTACGGCGCGCACAGTCCAGCTCCACTGCGCCAGCTCTTCACGGAGCTCAGCGGACAGCGGGAGCGCAGCCGCCCAGTCCACGCGGTCATGGTGGGCAGGCTCGGCCAGCACATGAAGTGCACAGCCGAGCTCGATCAGCGGCGAGGCGACATGACGAATCCGCTCGGGCTCGAGCCGGCCAACGCCTGCGAGAACTGTCGGCACTCAATCCTTCAGTTTGAACTGGAGGTCGGTGTCCCAGTCGTTCATGTCCGGGACCTCGCGGGGGTCGGAGCGGTAGATCTCCAGGCGGGCGGTCCAGTGGGCGCCGTCGGCGTCCCATTCGAGGCCCTGTTCCTCGGCCCAGGCGAGCAGATCGCCGGTGGCTCCCAGCAGGCCGTCGGGGTGACCGTGGTAGGTGGCGGTCGCGTAGCGCCCGGCCGGCAGTACGCCGGTGACGATCTCGCCCTCGCCGGAGCGCAGGTCGTCGACCGGGAACCCGATCTCGAGCACCAGCCCGGCCTCCATGTCGACCACGTCGTACTTGAAGAACGGCGCGTCGTTCGGCGCGATCTCCTTGGCGGCGAGCCAGTCGATCACCTCGCCCATCCGGTCCGCGAACGCCCCGATCCCGTCCATCGCGACCTTGCCTCGCAGAGCGACGTACGGCCGCTCCCCAACCTCAACGATCTCCGGCATCACGACAGCCCTCCCGAAACTCGATACTGGCCACAACCTACCGGAGG
The DNA here is from genome assembly GCF_004216905.1 of Kribbella sp. VKM Ac-2569. Taxonomy (GTDB): domain Bacteria; phylum Actinomycetota; class Actinomycetes; order Propionibacteriales; family Kribbellaceae; genus Kribbella. The sequence goes on along the minus strand of NZ_SGXJ01000005.1, from coordinate 54,331 downwards.
GCCCGCGCCGGGCGTCTACTAAGAGCAGGGGGACATCATGCTGAAACTCAAGGTCCTGGTCGCGGCTCTCGCACTCATGCTCGTCGGACTACCCGCCGCGGCTGAGCCGACTACGCCGATCACCTACAACGCCGGTACGACGGCCACGCGGTTCACCGGTCTCGCGTTCGACACCTGTACGGCGCCGACACTCGCTCAGATGACCGCGTGGAAGGCCTCGCCGTACAAGGCGATCGGTATCTACTTCGGTGGCGTCAACCGGTCGTGTGCCCAGCCACAGCTGACCCCAGCATGGGTCGCGTCCGTCACCGCGATGGGATGGCGGCTCGTCCCGATCTATCTAGGACTTCAAGCACCCTGTGGCACCCGGACGTACAAGATGTCGACAGCCTCGTCGAACCGCGACGCCGTCCGGGACGCGACCGACGCGGTCGCGAAGGCCAAGGCACTAGGCCTCCTGCCTGGCAGTGCGCTCTACAACGACATGGAGAACTACAACCGCGCCGACGCGGTCTGCCGCTCCGCCGTCCTGCACTATCTGTCCGCCTGGACGAAGGAACTGCACCTGCAGCGCTACATGTCCGGCGTGTATGCCAACCTGAGTTCAGGGGCCCTCGACCTCGCTGCGGCGTACAACTCCTCGTCGTACGCCCGGCCGGACGCGCTGTGGATCGCACGCTGGGACAACAGCAGCCTGCTCACAGGGTGGGCTGGTATCCCCAATACGTTCTGGGCGGTCGGGCAGCGCGGCAAGCAGTACCAGGGCGACCACAACGAGACGTACGGGGGCGTGACGCTCAACATCGACAGCGACCGCTTCGACGCACCGGTGGCGAGTGTTGCCTACAGATACACCGTCCGTACGTCGGTCCACTCGTACAGCGGCCCGTCGACCGCCTACCCGATCCGCTCGACCATCGCGGCGAACACCTCGCTCCGCATCGTCTGCCAGACCTTCGGACCGAAGATCGGTACCACCACGGTGTGGGACAAGCTGATCGACGGCACCTACGTGACCGACTACTACGTGCGGACCCCGAACAAGACCGGGTACAGCGCGCCGCTGCCCGGCTGCAGCTTCCCGTTCCAGACCACGATCAACAATCTGACCCGGCGGCACGGCCCGGGTACGGCCTACTCGACGTACCCGAGCACTCTGCCGATCGGCTCGCTGGCGTGGGTCACCTGTCAGGCGCCCGGCTCGAAGGTCGGTACTACGGCAGTCTGGGACCGGCTGAGTGACGGCAGCTGGGTCACCGACTACTACGTCGCCACAGCGAGCAAGACGACGTACACCGTCCCGATCCGGCGCTGCTGACGGCTACTTGGACCAGGGCGGCTGGACCGTGGTGCCGTCGGCCATGTAGCCGGTGAAGCCGGCCGTGATGATGACGATCAGCTCCGCCTTGTCCTCGCCGAGATTGGTCAGCGAGATCGGCTCACCCGCAGGGACCACGACGGAGTCGCCAGGACCGAGCTTGTCGCCGTCCGGGCCGAACTGCACCGAGCCGCTCAGCACCGTGAAGATCTCGTCGCGGTCGAGCGTGTGCGGCGCGTCGCCGCCGTGCCCCACGTCGACGGTGAGCCGCCACGCGCACAGCCCCGCCGACCCGAGACTCGGCGCGGCGAACACGGTGAACTCGACACCCGGAAGCTGGAACCGCGGCGCCTCGGCCTCGTGAATGACGTGCATGTGTTCCCCCATTCATTTAGTCAAGCTGACTTGACCAAGTCAGCTTGACTATCATGACGGGTATGACGCGTTCGGGCAAGCCTGATATCGGAATCCTCCTGCTCCTCGCCGAGCAGGAGTTCGTCCGCGAGCTCCGCGAGCAGGTGGCCGCCCAGGGGTACGACGACCAGGGCCGGTCGGACGGCTTCGTCTTCCGGACGCTGCACGACGGCCCGACCACGATCACCGGCCTGGCCGAGCGGCTCGACATCACCAAGCAGGGCGCCAGCCAGATCGTCGACGACATGGAGCGCCGCGGGTACGTCGAACGCCGCCCCGACCCGACCGACGCGCGCGCCCGCCTGCTGCACCTCACCGAGCGCGGCAAGGGCGCCCTCGCCGCCGCCCGGAAGTTCCACCAGGCCTACGAGCGGCGGCTCCGCAAACGCCTCGGCGACGAAGCAGTCGACACCCTGCGCGACGTACTCACCGACATGGCCGGCGAAACCCAGATCAGCACGCCGCACTTCCGCGCGCTGATGTTCTGATCAGCTGAAGTACTGGGGGAAGAGGTCGTGGGTGGGCCAGGACTTCACGCCGTTGGCGGCGGTCCACATGGCCGCGTCGATATCGCCGTACGACTTGCCGCTGGCGTCGTCGCGACGGTTGAAGAGCGCGGCCCAGCTCAGCCCGCCGGACGTGCGGACGAGCAGCGTGTACGTGCCGGGCATGCTGCCCGTGTGCCACGTGTTGCGACCCGTGCCGCCGGTGACCGGGCGGATCTGCCAACCGAGACCGTAGTACCAGCCGTCGGCGTTCACACCGGTGGACGGTTTCGCCCACACATGGCCGAGCGACGTGCTGTTCAGCACGCTCGACGGTGCGTCGAACATCCTTGCCCAGCGCACCAGGTCCGGCGCGCTCGCGATCCAGCCGCCGTTCGCGTCCTGGATCCGCATGCTGAACGAGCCGTACGGCGCGGCCACGGTCTTGCCGGTCATGTCGAGCACGGTCGGTCCGGAGTACTGCGACTCGTACGACGTCTCGCCGCTGTGCTTCGCGATCGAGTAGCCGAGCGACATCCGCTTGATCTTCAACGGGGCCAGCAGCTTCTGCTTCACGTAGCTCTCGTAGCTCAGGCCGCTGACCTTCTCGATCACGCGGCCGGCCAGCAGGTACCCGAAGTTCGAGTACGCGTACTTCGTGCCCGGGTCGACGTCGAGCTTCTGCCCGGCCATGTACTTGATCACGTCCGCGTGCTGCAGCTCCAGCGGTACGCCGAGGGTGCGCGAGATGACCGCGTCCTTGAAGTTCGGGTCACCGGACACGTCCCGGTCCCACCCGCCGAGGTGCTGCAGCAGCTTCCACAACGTGATCGTCGACCAGCGCGCGTCGCGGGTCAGCCCGCTCGCCGGCGTGATGTCGAGGATGTTCGCGACCGGCGTGGACAGGCTGAGCTTGCCGTCCTGCACGAGCTTCACGATCGCGGCCGCGGTGAACGACTTGGACAGGCTCGCGATCCGGAACAGCGAGGTCGGCTGCACGGTCAGCGCGGTCGACGTACTGTAGCCGCGGGCAAGCACCAGGCGCCCCTTGTACGTGACGGCGACCTGCCCGGCCGTCACTCCGCGCGCCTGCATGAACGCCTTCATCTGGGTGTCGAAACCGGCCAACGCCGACACCGCGGTCCCGGTCGTCTTCCAGGTCGCGGCAGCATCAGCAGGCCGCCCGATCAGATAGCCGGCACCGGTACCCACCGCAGCGGTAGCACCAGTCGCAACAGCCAACTTCCCGAGATTCCGGCGCGACAACTCCACGGACGATTCCTCCTACAGGGCAGGGGTTTACAACTGCGTACTGTGCAGAAGGAAGTCTTTCACCCGAAGAGGTCTACTCGACCATCGATGCGTAAGAGATCACGCCGCGACGGATCTGGTCGACGACCGAGCGCGCTGTCTTGCGCAGCGCAGTGTCACCGGCGGCGTCCGCGATCTGTTCGGTGAGGTCGATGAGCTGCTTGACCCAGCGGACGAAGTCGCCGGCTGCCAGGTCGGACTCGTACAGGACCTCGGCCAGGGACGCGCCCGACGCCCAGCGGAACGCGGGCCAGCAGAAGTTCAGGTCCATCGACCGCAGGAAGTCCACTCGCATGTCCCGCTCCAGCGCGGACAGGTCCCGCCAGATCGACCCCATCCGCTCGATCGCTTCCTGTACGTCGCCACGCGGCAACCGCGGTGAGGTCGGGTCGTCCTTCGACCGCGACTCGTAGACCAGCGCAGCGAGGCACGCGGCCAGCTCCGGCACGGTGAGGTCGTCGAAAACTCCTTGCCGCAGGCACTCAGCCGCGACCAGGTCGAGCTCGGTGTAGATCCGCGCCAGCCGGTCGCCGGCCTCGGTCGTCTTGTCGCCGTCGAGGTAGTGCAACGCGTCCAGCACCTGGCAGACCCGGTCGAACTGGCGGGCGATCGTGTTCGTCCGCTGCTCGATCTTCCGCTGCACGTCACGGTTCTCCCGGTCGAGCCGGAAGTACCGCTCCGCCCAACGGGCATGGTCCTCACGGTCCGAGCAGCCGTGGCACGGGTGCGCGCGCAGCTCCGCCCGCATCTCCTGCAGCTCCGGGTCGTCCGCGTGGCTGACGGCATCCTTGCCGCGGGACCGTGACGGCGGCCCGTCCTCACCGAGCAGGTCGGTCCGCGTCCGCAGCACCTGGGCGAGCTCACGGCGCTGCTGCGGGTTGCGCGGGTTGAACTTCCGCGGGATCCGCAACGTGCCGATCGCCTCGACCGGCGTCGGGAAGTCCACCATCGACAGCTTCCGCACCTGCCGGTCCAGCGTCAGCACGGTCGGCCGCGGCCCTTCCCGCTCCGACCGCATCCCCGGGTCGAGCACCAGGGCCCAGCCCGCGCTCCGGCCGGCCGGGATCCGGATGATGTCACCGGTCTTCAGCTTCTCGATCGACTCCTGTGCCTCGACCCGGCGGTCGAGCTTGCGCCGCTTCGAGCCGGACGCCTCGCGATCGCCGATCCGCCGGCGCAGCGCGGCGTACTCGAGGAAGTCGCCGAGGTGGCACTCGATCGACTCCTTGTACCCCTCCAGCGCCTCGGTGTTGCGCTGCACCTGCCGCGCCAGCCCGACCACCGCCTGGTCGGACTGGAACTGCGCGAACGACAGCTCGAGCATGTCCCGCGCCCGCATCCGCCCGACCTGACGCACCAGGTTGACGGCCATGTTGTACGACGGGGAGAACGACGACCGCAGCGGATACGTACGCGTGCTGGCCAGACCTGCGACCTCCCGCGGGTCGAACCCGGGCTGCCAGAGCACGACCGCGTGCCCCTCGACGTCGATCCCGCGCCGCCCGGCGCGCCCGGTGAGCTGCGTGTACTCCCCCGGCGTGATGTCGACGTGCGCCTCACCGTTCCACTTGGACAGCTTCTCCAGTACGACGGTGCGCGCCGGCATGTTGATGCCCAGGGCAAGCGTCTCGGTGGCGAACACGACCTTGATCAGGCCGCGCGCGAACAGCTCCTCGACGACCTCCTTGAACGCCGCCAGCATGCCCGCGTGGTGCGCGGCGATGCCGCGGCTGAGCGCCTCCGCGAAGTCGTGGTACCCGAGCACGCCGAGGTCCTCGTCCGGGAGGTCCGCCGTACGCTCGGCCACCACCCGCTTGATCTCGTCGCGTTCCGACGGCTTGGTCAGCCGCAGGCCGGACCGCAGGCACTGCACGACCGCGTCCTCACAGCCCTTGCGGGAGAAGATGAAGAAGATCGCGGGCAGCAGCGCGCCGGCGTCCAGCTCCTCCACCACATCCGAGCGGTACGGCGTGAAGTGGCTCCGAGCCGGCCGCCCCTTCGGCAGGTCACGACGCCGGCGTGGTTTGCGTGAATCGTCGCGGAAGATCCGGTTGTCGTCCCGCGCGATCCGGACCAGCTGCGGGTTCACCAGATCCCTGAGATCGGCCTTGACCTCCTTCGCCGGGTTGCCCGACTTGGACGCCTTCGCGGGAGCGCCGACCCTCGCGGTCGGCGCTTCACCGGCGAACAGGTCGTGCAGCCGCTTGCCCACCATGACGTGCTGGAACAGCGGCACCGGCCGCTTCTCCTCCAGCACGACGACGGTGTTGCCGCGGACGGTCTCCAGCCAGTCGCCGAACTCCTCCGCGTTGCTCACGGTCGCGGACAGCGAGACCACCGACACCGAGTCGGCCAGGTGGATCAGCACCTCTTCCCAGACCGCGCCACGGGCCCGGTCGGCCAGGTAGTGCACCTCGTCCATCACGACGTACGACAGACCGAGCAGGGTCTGCGATCCGGCGTACAGCATGTTCCGGAGGACCTCGGTGGTCATCACAACGATGGGGGCGTCGGAGTTGACCGAGTTGTCACCGGTGAGCAGGCCGACCTTGTCCGCGCCGTACCGGCTCACCAGGTCGCCGTACTTCTGGTTGCTCAGGGCCTTGATCGGGGTGGTGTAGAAGCACTTCTGGCCGCGCTCCAGGGCCAGGTGGACGGCGAACTCGCCGACCAGCGTCTTGCCGGAGCCGGTGGGCGCCGCGACCAGCACCTGGTGACCGTCCTCGAGGGCGGCGCAGGCACGCAGCTGGAACTCGTCCAGCGCGAAGTCGTAGAGCCCCCGGAAGTCCTTCACGGCGGGATGCTCCTGGTCCGAGCGGAACGTGGCGTACTTCTCGGACGGAGTGCTCATGCCCCCCAATCTATGCGACGCCACCCACAGATTTGTCGCGGAGCCGGTTCTTGATGAAGGTGGCGGCGTGGTCGAGGGCCTCGTCGGCCTCCGGCATCAGGCCGGCGAAGTACTGGTACACGTGCGGCGCACCGGCGACCACGTCGAGGCTGACGTCCACCTCCTGCTCCGCGGCACGCGCAACCAGGCGGAGCGCGTCGTCGAGCAGGACCTCCGCCGAACCGACCTGCACGAGCAGCGGCGAGAGACCCTTCAGGTCCGCGAACACCGGACTGGCGAGCTCGTTGTGCGGGTCCGCGCCACCCAGGTAGAGGTCGGCGGTCTCAACCATGTTCGCGCGACTGAACAGCGGGTCATAGTCGCCTCGCGCGTCGATGCTGGGCCCGGTCAGCGTCAGGTCGGTCCACGGCGAGAACAACACCGTCCCGGCCGGCTGCGGCAACCCCTCCGCGCGGGCCGCGAGCAGCACCGCCAACGCGAGCCCACCACCGGCCGAGTCCCCAACAATCACGACGTTCTGACCCGCCAGCTCCCGGTACGCCGCCAGCCCGTCGTGGACTCCGGCCGGGAACGGATGCTCAGGCGCCAGGCGGTACTCCAGTGAGACCGCCGAAACGCCACTGCGGCGGGCCAATTGCGCGGCCAGGTTCGCGCCGGTCCGCGCCGAACCGATGACGTACCCGCCACCGTGCAGGTAGAGGATGATCCCGTCCCCGTCCGCCCCCTCGACGCGGAGATCGAGCGCCGGCACACCGCCCAGCGTGCGCTCGGCGAGCGTCACGTCGTCGCCGAGCGGGAGGCTGCCGAACCGCTCGTCGAACTCGGCCCGTTGCTCCTCCGGCTTCCGGCCCAGCTCGCCCTTCTCCATCATGCTGCGTGCTGCTGCGCGTTCTTCAGCGCTCATCGCCGTCTCCTCGAGTCCGTGACTGATATCACAACACGTTCACGGACCTGACGCAGCCGGGTTCTCGTCCCTGGTGGTCCGGTGAGAGCCCGGCTGCGCGCCTCTTGGTGACTAGCCGATGTGGTACGGGTCGCCGTACACCTTCCAGTCCAGTGGGGTGTTCAGGGTGAAGTTGCCGTTGCGGAGGAAGACCCGCTGCGCGGTGTCGACCCGGCTGGTGTCGCTGTGCGCCTCCTCCTGCTTCATCGCCCAGACCCGCGCATCCAGGAACGCGTTCAGGTACGTCGTCTCGTTGCCGCCCTGCGCCGGCGGCTTCGCCTTGGCGAGCGCGCGCTTGCGGATGCCGCCGAAGCTGGTCGCGTCGTCGCCGTCGCCGTGCATGACGATCGCGTCGTAGTAGCAGAACTGCCCGAGGGTCCGCAGCCCGTCGGACTTGCCACGGCTCACCGCCGGCTTGAAGTACACCCGGTCGCGCTCGTCGTTCTGGCACTGCTGGAACACCGAGTCCTTGGCCGCGGTCTTCCAGTCCTTGGTGTAGTTCGGGTCGAGACCCGCGTGCGAGTCGCTGCCGTCCACCTTGCGCAGCGCCGGCAGGTACTTCTGCAGCACGTTGTTCGGCTTCCGGTCGGCGTACAGCTCGACCAGTTCGAGCATGTCGTGGGTCCCGGAGCAGAACCCGATGATGCCCGCGGTGTACCCGCGGCCGTCGTCGATGTCCTCGATGTACTTGTACTGCGCCTTCCAGTCCAGCGACGAGTTCTCCGCGCTGCAGACGATCTGCATCGCGATCTCCTTCTTCGCCGGGTCGTCGAGCCCGGTCGCCTGCACCGTCGAGCGCACCGCCGCATCGGCGTGCGGTGCGTAGCGGGAGACGGCGAACCCGGTGGCCGGCACGGCGGCGAGCGACAGGCCGAGCAGCAGTGTGGTCCGGCGCGTGGGGCGGTACTCCATGTGGTCCTCCGAGGGGCGTCCGAGGAATGAACTGTTAGGAAGCTTTCCTATCAGACGGAGGACAGTCATGAGAACAGTTCAGCTCATGTCAGTTGTGTCTCAGGCGAACACGGTCAGGGCACCCGGGGCGATGCCGATGTCGACCGGCAGCGGGCCGAGCACCTCGCCGTCGCCGTACGCCGTGATGCCGGGCGACTCGATCCGGACCGACCTGCCGCGCAGCGTCCGCACCGCCGGATGGCCGACGTGGGTGCCCTTGGAGAGCTTCGGGAACATCTGTAGGAGCATCAACCGGGACACCGGCTGGATGATCGTGATGTCCAGCTGCCCGTCGTCGAGCTCGGCGCCGGCGCAGATCTGCAGGCCCCCGCCGTACGTCGGTCCGGTGCCGACGGCGACCAGCATGGCCTTGGTCTCGATCACCTCGTCGTCGACCGCCACGACGTACTCGAGGGGCTTGAAGGTGCGTAGCTCGGCGAACGTCGCGACCGTGTAGCGCGCGTTGCCCTTCGGCCAGCGCATCGCGTTCGCGCGCTTGTTGACGAGCGAGTCGAATCCGCCCGCCACGACCGTGGTGATGAACTCGTCCTTGGCCACCGCGAGGTCGATCCGCCGGGTCCGGCCGGCCACCACGAGGTCGGCGGCCGCGGCCGGATCCTTCAGCGGTACGCCGATACCGCGGGCGAAGTCGTTACCGGTGCCGGCCGGGATCACACCGAACGGCATCCCGGAGTTCGCCAGCACCTGGGCGCCGAGGTGGATCGTGCCGTCGCCACCGATCAGCACGACCGCATCCGCCCCGGAGGCGACCACCTCGGCGGCGATCTTCCCGACATCCTCGGCGCAGGTGGTGGTGTGCACGTCGACGGTCAGACCGGCGGCGGCGAGCCGCTCACGAACCGCCGGCGCGATCCGCGCACCACGTCCGCGACCGCTGGTGGGATTGACCACCAGCGCAATCCTCCCGGTCATGGCGCCGCCCGGCCTGGACTGAGGAGCGCAGGGAGCGAAGCGACCGGAGCGACGAGGGAAGGCCGGGCGCACAAGCGCCATGACCCGCCGCGACGGAGTCGCGGCCATGACACTGTCATCAGTCGGCCAGGATCTCTTCGGTACGGCGGGCCCGGCGGCGGTCGTTGAACCGCGAGATGATCTCGGCGACGAAGAACAGTACGCACATCGGGATCGCCAGCAGGCACATCGTGAACGGGTCGCCGGACGGCGTCGCGACGGCGGCGAACACGAAGATCACCAGGATGATGTACGGCCGGAACTTGCCGAGCGCGGCGGCCGGCACCACGCCGACCATGTTCAGCAGCACGACCACCAGCGGGATCAGGAACGCGACACCGAAGACCAGCATCGTGCGGAGCACGAAGTCCAGGTAGTCGGGCAGCTCGACCAGGTTCTGGATGTCGAGCGGGGTGAAGCCCAGCAGGATCTCGATGCCCTTCGGCAGCGTCCAGTACGAGACCGCGATACCGGCCGCGAACAGCGGGGTAGCGATCGCCGAGAAGATGTAGGCCCACTTGCGCTCGCTGCGGTGCAGTCCGGGCGCGACGAACGCCCACAACTGGTACAGCCAGACCGGCGCGGCCAGCACCAGGCCGAACAGCGCCGAGATCTTGATCCGGAACGTCAGCGCGTTGCCGACGCCCGGGAAGGTCAGCTGCGGCGTCTTGCTCTGACCGGCGTCCTTGGCCATCTCGGCCACGCTGGTCACGAACGGCTTGGTCAGGAACTCGAAGGCGTGGTTGTAGAAGATCCAGCCGACGACCGTTCCGAGCACGATCGCGAGCACACTGATGAGCAGCCGGTTACGGAGCTCGACAATGTGCTCGCGCAGGGTCATCCGACCCTCTGGGTCCTTCGGGAGGCTGTCCTTCTTCTCTTTCCGCCGCCCGAACCTCACCATCGACACAAGTGGCGCGTTCGGCTCAGTTGGCCGTGTGCGTCGGCGGCAGGCCGTCGCCCGGCGCCTGGCCGTTCACCTGGTTCGGCTGCTGAGCCGGCTGGGCCTGCGTCTGCTGCGCGGCCTGCTGCGCCGGGGGCTGCGAGGCTTCCTCGGTCAGCTCCGCGTCCTTCTTCTTCGGGCCGACCTCTTCCTCCCAGATCTTCTTCGACTTGCCGAGCTGCTTCACCAGCGCCGGCAGCTTGGCCGATCCGAACAGCAGCACGACGATCGCGAGGATGACGAGCCACTCGGCGCCTTGGGGCATACCGATGAGCGGTGCTGCCATGTCGATCTCCCTTTCACCATCAACATCAACTCGGGACTCGAGCCTGAGTTCGTGGCCGAATACTACGCCGGAGCGCGCACATCCTCACGGGTCTGTCCAGACCCGGCCTCGGACTGTGCGGCGTCCAGCTTGGACTGGGCGGCGACCAACTCACGCGTCAGTGCCTTGACCTGGCGCCACAACTTCAGCGCGAGCAGGGCGAGGACCAGGAGCCACACCGCCACCACCGCGAGGAAGAGCAGAAACCAGAACATACCCAGGAGCCTAGCCGGTTCCGGCCCGGCGCCCACGTCCCGCGGTGGGTCTCGGCGGACAACGGTGTCGGAACGTGATGGTAAAACCGAGTGTCCCGCAGGGTGGTACGGCGGGGCTCAGGAGCTGGTTCACTGCTGGTTCAGAGTGGGTGCACAGCGGATGCACAGGTGGTTCGGGGCGAGGCTAGGGGTCGTGGATGGTGCGGATCGGGGTCGAGGAGCGGCGGACGCGGCTCGGGCGGCGGCATCGCCTCGGAGCGGGCTGCCAGGCGGCCGATCCGGTCGAGGCGGCCGCGTCGATGGTGGCGCTGCACGCGACCGATCCGGCCACGGTGCATCTGAGCGTCGCCGCTCGAGTACCAGGGAGTGATGTCGCGAGCACGGAGCGTGCACTGTACGAGGATCGTTCGCTGATCCGGATGCTGGGCATGCGGCGCACGGTGTTCGTCGTACCGACGCCGTTCGCGCCTGTGATCCAGGCGGCGTGCACGGACGACATCGCCGTGAAGCAGCGGAAGTTGCTCGTCAAGCATCTGTCCGAGTCGGGGATCGCGGACGGTGTCGAGTCCTGCGGGCAGTGGCTGGCGGCGGTCGAGGAGTCGACGGCGACCGCACTGGCGCTGCGGGGGTCCGCGACGGCGCAGGAGCTGTCTGCTGACGAGCCGCGGTTGCGGACGCGGCTCAACATGGCGCTCGGGAAGGCATACGCCGCGCAGCCGTACGTGACGAGCCGGGTGTTGTTCCAGCTGGCAGCTGAGGGACGGATCGTGCGGGGGCGCCCGCTGGGCACGTGGCTGAGCGGACAGCACCAGTGGTCACCTGCTGTGGACTGGCTGCCCGGTGGGCTCGGCGACAAGCCGGCTGCGGAGGAGGCGCGGGTGACGCTCGCGCGGGCGTGGCTGGCATCGTTCGGCCCAGGTACGACGGCTGATCTGCAGTGGTGGGCCGGGTGGACATTGGGCCAGACGCGGAAGGCGCTGACGGCTGTCGAAGCGGTCGAGGTGGAGCTGGACGGTCAGGTCGGGTACGTGCTCCCGGGCGACGAGGCGCCGGAGAGCCCCGTCGACCCGTGGGTGGCGTTCCTGCCGGGTCTCGACGCGACGCCCATGGGCTGGAAAGAACGCGAGTGGTTCCTGGGCCCGCACAAGTCGAAGCTCTTCGACAACACCGGCAACATCGGCCCCAGCGTCTGGTCCGACGGCCGGATCATCGGCGCCTGGGGCCAACCCGAGTCCGGCGAGGTCCGCTACCAGCTACTGGAAGACGTAGGCGCGGACACCACGGCCCTCGTCGAGTCCGAAGCCGCCCGCTGGACCACCTGGCTAGCAGGAGTCCGCGTCACCCCCCGCTTCCGCTCCCCCCTCGAAAAGCAACTCAGCCAGGGTTAGTCGTCGTACGCCGAGAGGGCGTCGCGGGCTGTGGCTGCGATTTGGGTGGTGAGGTCTGGCGGGTTCAGGACCGTGGCGGCTCCGCCGAGGCGGAGGACGAGGCGCTGGAGCCAGGCGGTGTCGGCAACGCGGAGTTTCACGATGAGGGAGTTCTCGGGGCCCTCTTCAACGGACTCGTTCGGGTAGTACTCGGCGACCCAGCGGGCTGGCGGAGCGAGTCTCAGGGTCGCCAGCAGGTCGAACTCCGACGGCTGGAACATGCCGTTGGACAGGTCCCGCGGCGTCGCCTCCGGCGGCGGCTCGCTCGGGAGGTCGAGCAGCTTGACCGCGGCGATCCGGTCCAGGCGGAACAGCCGGACGTCCTCGGCCAGGCGGCACCAGGCTTCCAGGTACGTGCGCCCCTCCGACACGACGAGCCGCATCGGGTCGACGTCGCGCTCGGTCGTCTCGTCCCGCGACGGTACGTCGTAGGTCAGATGCAACCGCCGTTTCGTGGCCAGCCCGCGGTTCACGATCTCGGCGATCTCCGGTGCGGCCGGCTCGACGTGAACGTGCGCGGCCGCACCCTCACTCGCCGCCGCTGCCTCGCCGGCGGCTCGCTCGAGCTTCGCGATCGCGCGGTCGACGGCGTCCCGGTCCGGACCACCCGTCACCTCGCGCAGCGTCCGCAGCGCGGTCAGCAGCGCCAGCGCCTCCGCCGCGGCCAGCCGCAGCGGTCGCGCGAGGTAGTCCGCGTTGTTGATGTGGATGACCCCGTCACCCTCGGCCGCCTCGATGTCGATCTCGATCAGATCGCCCATCTGCGCACCCGGCAGCCCGCAGAACCACAGCACCTTCAGGTCCGCGATGATCTGCTTCGGCCGTACGCCGAACTCCTTGGCGACGTCGTCGACGCGAGCACCGTCGTTCTCACGCAGGTACGGCACCAGTGCCAGCAACCGCTGCACCTGGTCACGTGCATTGCTCATGCGCCGGCCACCGTCCGCAGCCGCCAGAGCACCCCGTCCAGCACGTCGCCGGGTCCCTCGACGACCGCGTCAGGTCCGTACGACGCGATCTCCTCGGCCAGCACCGACGAGTCGGCGTACGGGACGTGCAGCAGGTCCCAGCCCTCCTCGTACGGCTCGATTGCGTTCGCGCGGCGCCGCAGGCTCACACACGACCCGGTCCGCGCCCGCACCTTCGCCTCCGAGGTCGGCCGCGGCGGGGCCAGTTCGGTCACCAGCGACCGCAGGTCCGTCCCCTCCGGCACCGTGTACGCGGCCGGCTCCCCCACCGTCTTCACGTCCCCGCCGATCCGGGACATCCGGAACATCCGGGTCGCCTCGCGATCGCGGTCCCGCCCGACGACGTACCAGCGGCCGTGCCAGGAGACGATCCCCCACGGCTCGAGCGTCCGCCTCATCGGCTCGGACGCGCCGCTGCGCAGGTGCTGGAACCGCACAGCCTGCCGCGCCACGACAGCGGCCCACAGCGGGTCGAAGGCCGGCTCCGATGCGCCAACATGCGGCTCGATCGCGCTGAGCGCCGACTGGTCGGTCTGGATCCCGGCCGCCTTCAGCTTCAGCACTGCCGAGGTGGTCGCCTCGGACAGACCGGCGTGCTGCCAGACCCGTGCGGCGACGCCGAGCACGGCGGCCTCGTCCGGCTCCAGGTGCACCTCGGGCAGCTCGAAGACGTCCCGGCGGATCCGGTAGCCGACGTCGTCGGAGAAGAACTTGTCGATCGTGCCCATCTCGATCGGGATGCCGAGGTCGCGCAGCTCGTCCTTGTCGCGCTCGAACATCTTCTCGAAGGCGTCGTCGGTCTGTCCCGCGTACCCCTCGACGACCTCGCGGATCCGCTCCTTGGTCACATAGGTGCGCGCGACCAGGAGGCAGATGACCACGTTGAGCAGTCGCTCACTCTTCCGCGCCGACACCCGACCACCTTACGGCCTCGGGGCGTCCAAAACCCGCCTTTCCGCACCAGAACTTCGAACACCTCTTCGACCAGCTAGTGTCACCCTGTGATTCGGTGGCGGGACGGTGTGGTGGCACAGGTCGGGCGGAGCTGGGCCGGTGCGCTGGAACTGACAGTGATGGTCGGCGAGCAGCCTGTGCGCGCGCTGGCCTACCCGGACCTGGTCGGTACGCCGGTGGCCGGTGACCGCGTGCTGCTCAACGTGGGCGCGCTGGACCGCGGTCTCGGCACAGGTGGGTACGCGCTGGTGGTCGCCGTACCGGACAGGTTGCCGGAGGACCCGCCGGAGCGCGGGCACCTGGTGAAGGCGCGGTACACGCCGCTGCAGGCGATGGTGCTGGGTGCGGACGAGCAGGACTCCCCCGACCACGACGTACTGCGGGACGCGGACGACCTCTTCGGTACGCCGGTAGTGGTCGCGGACCTGCACTCCGCCCTCCCGGCCGTGCTGGCAGGTGTCTACGAGGCGCGGCCGACCACACGGGTCGTCTACGTGATGACAGACGGCGGTGCGCTGCCGCTGGCGTTCTCGCGGAGTGTCGCGACCCTGCGCGACGCCGGTTGGCTCAGCGGCACCGTGACGGTCGGCCAGGCGTACGGCGGTGACCGCGAGGCGGTGACTGTCCACACCGGGCTGTTGACCGCCGTACAGGTCCTGGCCGCGGAGCTGGTCGTCATCACTCAGGGCCCGGGCAACCTGGGCACAGGCACTCGCTGGGGGTTCTCCGGCGTGCAGTCAGGTGAGGCGGTCAACGCGATCGGCACACTGGGCGGCCGTGCCGTCGCCTCTCTCCGGATCTCGGAGGCGGACCCGCGTCCACGCCACCGCGGCATCTCCCACCACAGCCTCACCGCGTACGGCCGCGTGGCACTCCAGCCGGCCGATGTCGTCGTACCGGATCTTTCCGGCGACTTCGGTGACGCCATACGGGACGCTGCCGAGCCGCTGAAGGCACGGCACCGCGTGGTGCGTGTGGGGGTCGACGGGCTGTACGACGCTTTGCAGGCGGCCCCCATCAAGCTGTCGACCATGGGCCGCGCCCTCGACGAGGACCGCGCCTACTTCGAGGCCGCCGCCGCCGCAGGCCGGCACGCCGCGCGCCTGGTGGATGTACCACCACCTGCAGTGGGGTCGCAGTACTCCTGACCGGACGGGCTCCCGCGGCCACAGTGGTGGTATGAACAGCACCAAGCACCGCGATCTCACGATTCACGACGTCGCCCGTCCTCAGCCGCCGCTGGCTGTCCGGGGCGCGACGACCCTGTGGTTCGCAGCCGTCGGTGCCGGTGTCGCCGAGTCCGTGCTCGGAGTTGCCGGCGCAATCGCCGACGGCTCCTCCGTCCTCGGCCTGCTCGTCCAGGTCGCCTTCCGCGCGATCGTGTACGGCGGCCTGTTCGTGGTCATCGACCGCTACTTCCGCCCTGGTGTCCGCTGGTCCCGCTGGCTGCTCACCGTCCTGCTCGGCACCGTCGGCATCGCCTCGCTGGCGGTCGGCCCGGTCGACTGGTTCTTCCGCGACGGAGACTTCGGCGCGCTCGACTGGTCCGCGTCGTTCATCGCCTTCGGCGCGATCCGCTGCGTTCACGTCACCGCGGTAATCACAGCGATCGTCCTCAGTTTCCACGCCGACGCGAACCGATGGTTCAGCGGCCGACCGGTCCGGCGTACCCGCTGAAACGTCGAAGGACCGGCCTCCCGAGGTGGGAGCCGGTCCTTCGACGTTTCAGGCTGCGACTACTGGCCGGTCTGCTTCGCGGCCGGGAAGGCGTTCAGGACGTCGATCACGGCGAACGCGTTGACGGCCTTGCCGGCCTGGTCCTTGGAGGCCGGGAGCTCGACCAGAACGCGGCTGCCGATCGTGATTCCGGCGAAGCCGTCGAGCGGACCTGCCTGGCCGTTGGTCGGACCGACCGGCGGGAGCTGGTCGGTGGGCGCGGCAGGCTGCGCGGGGCTTTGCTGGGTCGCGGGCTGGGCGTCCCAGGTGCTGGCCTGCTTCTTGCCGGTGTAGTCGTAGATGACGAACCGGCCGACCAGCTGGTCGCCCTTCTCGATCGGCTTGCCCTTGCCCACGGCGAACACGACCGGCTTACCCGGCTTAGCCGGCGGCTTGGTGCCGGCCGGGACCGTCACCGTCGGTGCGGCGTTCAGCGGGCCGGAGATCTTGATCTTGCTCGGCGTCGACGGGGTGACCGCGTCGGCGTCCAGCGGGGTGTCGTTGCCGGCCGCGGCGACCAGGTCGACGACGAAGATCAGGGTGTCGTCGCCCTTGATGCCCGCTTCCTGCTTGCCGTCGGCCTTGTATCCCTTGTCGGACGGGACCGAGAGCAGCACGCGGCTGCCGACCTTCTTGCCGACCAGGCCCTCGTCCCAGCCGCCGATGACGCTGCCCGTCCCGATCGGGAACGACGACGGCGCGCCGCGGTCGTAGGAGTTGTCGAAGACCTTGCCGTCGCGCCAGATCTGGCCGAGGTAGTTCGCGGTGAGCAGCTCGCCCTTCTTGACCTCGGGGCCGTCGCCCTCCTTGAGGACCTCGGTCACCAGCTGCTTCTCCGGGTCACCTTCGCGGTGGGTGATGGTCGGCTTCTGCCCGAAGTCCGAGGTCACCTTGATACCGCCGGCCCCGAACCCGTTATCGCCACACGCCACCAGGGACGCCCCCAGCGCCGCGACTACGACGAAACTCAACAACTTGCGCACGAAACCAGCACCTCGAACCATCCCGGCGCCGAGCGCGCCGATTGCCTCCGGTCAACAACGCGGACCACCCTAGCTTGCGGACTCAACTGGGGGATCGGGTGCGTGCGTCACCGTTGCGTCACACCACGTACGGTCACAGCGGCTCAGAAACCGACGGCGTTGTGCGGGGCGCGGTCCGGGCGCAGCAGCGCGTCCAGACGGGACACTGCGCCGGGTGTGCGCTCTACGATGCGTCCGGCGTACGACAGCTCGCTTGCGCGGACTCCGCCGAGGTACAGCGAGCCCAGCTCGTTCACGCTCAGGCTGAGGTCCGCCTCTGCGTTGACTGCAGTGCAGATGGCCCCGTCGGGTGCTGCGTCCAGCCGCCAACGACCCGCGCCGTACAGGTCGTCGGACACGTCCAGCACGAGTGAATCGGTTGCTGCGTAGGTGCGGGCTTCGAGAGCACGCCGTACGTCGAGAACGCGCAGCCAGAGGTTGTCCCGGGTACGGGTCAGCTTGAGCGCTCGCGGGTTGGTCAGCATCCACCGCAGCGGCTCGTCGACCGGTCGCCTCGCGGCCACGACGCGCTTCGTGAGGTCGAAGTCCAGCAGCAATCCCCACAAGGCACGGTACGCATCCGACGTCAGCGCCTCGAACGCCTCGACCTGCAGTACGCCGGCCTGCTCCGGATCCGGCGACCACGGCAACCGGAAGATCGCGGCACCGTCCACCGCGCCGGTCGCGTCGCGATGCAGCAGGTGATGCGCCGGTCCAGACCCGTCGGCGGGCAACGCACCGCCCGCGAGCCCGTCCCACTTGCCCGGCAGCGGGCTGATCTCTCCGACCCGCTCGGCCCGCACCTGCTCGTGCAAGACCGGCCACGCCTTCGCGGCCTCCGCTCCGTCCACCAGGTCGAGCGCACCCGGATCCGTGAACTCGGAGCGGAAGGCGACGTCGGTACGCCGTACTTCCCACCGGTGCTGGAACGTCGCGGGCGAGAACCCGTACCGCCCGTAGATGGTTCCTTCGCTCGCACTCAGCCCGGCCAGGAACTCACCGCGCTCGCGGCAGTCGTCCAGCATCGCCGACATGATCTTCCGCAGCAGTCCACGCCGCCGGTACGTCGGCAGCACACCGGTCGCCGTCACGCCACCAAGGGCTACCTGGTGTCCGCCCGGGACGGTGACCTGCACCGACACGATCGCTGACGCACCTGCGATCTTGCCGTCCACGAACGCCGCCTGTGGCCGGAACCAGTCCGTCAGCAACTCCTGGGCGTCCCGCCCCAGCTCCTCCGCCGTCTTCTGGACCTGTGGTGGCCAGGCCGCGCTACCGGCGTACCAGGCCGACGGCTCGGGCTCCTCCTGCGGGAACCCGTTCGCGTACGGCAGGACGCGCAAGTACTCCTTCGTCTCGGCCGGAGATACGGGCCGGATCTCGATCGCCATGTGCCCTTTGTAAGCAGCACAAGGCAACCAAGCACCCCATTTAGCCAGGAGCTACATGCTGGCGATGAGTTTTTCGACGCGCTCGTCGTGGGACTTGAACGGGTCTTTGCAGAGCACCGTCCGCTGCGCCTGGTCGTTGAGCTTCAGGTGCACCCAGTCGACGGTGAAGTCCCGGCGCCGCTCCTGAGCGCGCTTGATGAACTCGCCGCGCAGCCGCGCCCGCGTGGTCTGCGGCGGCACCGACTTGGCCTCGAAGACCCGCAGGTCGTCGACGACACGGGTGACCGCACCCCGGCGCTCGAGCAGGTAGTACAACCCGCGCGGCCGGTGGATGTCGTGGTACGCCAGGTCGAGCTGCGCCACCCGCGGACTCGCCAGACCGAGGTTGTTCTGCGACCGGTACCGCTCGATCAGCCGGTACTTGATCACCCAGTCGATCTCGCGCTCGATCCCGGACAGGTCGCCGGACTCGATCGCCTTCAGCGTCCGCTCCCACAGCGACAGCGCCCGCTCGACGGCCGGCGTCCCCAGCTCGCGGCGGTCGACGAAGTCGCGCGCCTTGGTCAGGTACTCCGTCTGGATGTCGAGGGCGCTCGCCTCGCGGCCGTTCGCCAGCCGCACCTCGCGGCGTCCGGACATGTCGTGGCTGATCTCGCGGATCGCCCGGATCGGGTTGTCCAGGGTCAGGTCGCGCATCACGATGCCGGCTTCGATCATCCGCAGCACCAGGTCGGTGCTGGCCACCTTGAGCAGCATCGTGGTCTCGGACATGTTCGAGTCGCCGACGATCACGTGCAGCCGGCGGAACCGCTCGGCGTCAGCGTGCGGCTCGTCGCGGGTGTTGATGATCGGCCGGGACCGGGTGGTCGCGCTGGAGACGCCTTCCCAGATGTGCTCGGCGCGCTGCGACACGGAGTACACCGCGCCGCGCGGCGTCTGCAGCACCTTGCCGGCGCCGCAGATCAGCTGCCGGGTGACCAGGAACGGGATCAGCACGTCGGCCAGCTTGGCGAAGTCGCCGTGCCTGCTGACCAGGTAGTTCTCGTGGCAGCCGTAGCTGTTGCCGGCCGAGTCGGTGTTGTTCTTGAACAGGTAGACGTCGCCGAAGATGCCCTCGTCGTGCAGCCGCTTCTGCGCGTCCACCAGCAGGCCTTCGAGGATCCGCTCGCCGGCCTTGTCGTGTGCGATCAGGTCGGTGACCGAATCGCACTCCCCGGTCGCGTACTCCGGGTGGGAGCCCACGTCGAGGTAGAGCCGCGCCCCGTTGCGGAGGAAGACGTTGCTGCTCCGCCCCCAGGACACGACCCGCCGAAACAGGTACCGCGCCACCTCGTCCGGGGTCAGTCGCCGCTGCCCGCGGAACGTACAGGTGACGCCGTACTCGTTCTCCAGACCGAAGATTCGCCGGTTCACATCACCCACACTACGGCGCACTTCCGACAACCGGGTGCTGTCCCAGGCGCGCCGTCGTACGGCGTTATCCCTTTGATGCCCGCAACAATGGGGCGTCCGCCCGCATCTGGCCACTGACGAAGGGATTTCAGATGATCAAATACGGGCGAGTCCTCGCCATCGGGGTCCTGCTCGCAGCAGGCTTCGTGGCTGCACCTGCAGGTGCAGCACCGGCCTCCTCCTCCGCTTCCTGCTCGCTGCGGCTGGGCTCGGTCACCCCTGGTGGTGACCACACCTTGCAGACCATTACCGCGGCCCCCTCCGCCAGTGTCCGGCGGCTGGGGCCGATGAACCTATATCCGGACGGCCAGGCCCACCTGCCCACTGCAGTGCGCACAGAACTGGTGGCACCGGCCGGCGAGCAGCGCACCGGCCTGGTAGCTCTCGGGCCGCGTATGTACGGCACCAGCTACATCACCGACGGCACCGGAGTCTCCGTCGTACCGGGCACCGTCAAGCAGACCCTGGTCGGTGGCGGCTGGGACGAGCTGCACAAGTACGTCGAGCTCAGCCAGTACTCCGTGGCGGGCTTCAGCCGGTCCAACGTCTACTCGCTGATCAACCAGTTCACCGACGGCCTGATCGCTCGCTGGACGGTCACCCCGAGCGGCTGGAAGTACTACACCACCTTCGGCGGGTTCAAGGCGGTCAAGACGATGACGCTGATCGGTCAGGGTCGTGCGTACGACACGTTCCTGGCGACGACGAACGGTGGCGCGCTCTACACAGTCCAGGTGCCCACGGGCTCCGGTAAGCCGGTGGTGACGAAGATCCGCACCTCCACCTGGCAGGGCTTCGAGACGCTCATCGCGGAGAAGTGCGGCATCTACGGCACCCTGCTGCTCGGCATCGACAAGGACACCGGTGCGGGGTACCTGTACGCCGTCAGCCACGCCAATGGCACCGCCACCGTCATCAAGGGCCTCGGCAAGGTCCCGACCACCTTCCCGGCCGAGGACTCGTACTTCCGCTACTACACAGCCGGCACCCAGCTGACCGGCGCCTGACCACCACCGGCGTCTCCACCCGGAGCTGGATGTCCGGGTGGAGACGCTTTTGATTCAGCTGACCGGTGGTTTACAACGTGCCAACGTCGTCGGCATGAGACGACGAACCTTCCTCACCGCCACCGCCGCCTCCGCTATGACAGGTGCTCTCCCGCTCTCAGCGTCCGCGGCAACCGACCTGACACTCCGACTGCCCGCTCCCACCGGCCGCTGGCCCGTCGGTACGACGACCCGCGCACTGGTCGACTCTCAGCGTCCGGACCCTTGGAACGGCGCACCCACCCGTGAGCTCGCGCTGACGGTCTTCTACCCCGCCACCGTCGTACGCGGGTACCAACGCGCACCACAGCTCGCACCAGCCGCAGCAGCGGTCTTCAAGGGCCTGGACGCCGGCGTACTCCATCCGGAGCTGCCGACCAGCGGAGTGAACTGGGCCGGCACCCTGACCCACTCGTACGTCGACGCACCGGCACTGCCCGGACGGCGGCCCACGCTCCTCTACAGCCCAGGTGGTGCAGACCCACGCACCATCGGCACCTCCGTGGCGGAGGAGCTGGCGAGCCACGGGTACGTCGTACTCACGCTGGACCACCCGGGTGAGGCGAGTGAGGTGGTGTTCCCGGACGGACGGCTACGGGTCATCGAGATCGGACCGGACGTGCAGACGGACCCGGTGCGGTCGCGGCTGATGATGGACACGCGTTTCGCCGACATGCGGTTCGTGCTGGACCACCTGTCGGGTCTGCATGAGTCGATCGACCTGCGTCGTGTTGGCGTCTACGGGCACTCAGCTGGTGGTGCGACCGCCGCAGTGTCGCTGGAGCACCCCCATGTCCGCGCAGCCGCCAATCTGGAGGGCTACCTGGACACGCTGGACGGTGAGCTCTACCCGGTCGCCCAGCACGGCACCCGCAAGCCACTCCTGCTCGCTGGAACGGACGGGTTCCGCGACGAGCGCTTCGACCGCACGTGGTCAGCCGTGCTCTCACACGGCGGTCCGGTACGGCGGGTGCAGTTGTCCGACGCGAACCACTGGATCTGGACGGACTACGCCGCGTTCGCACCGCAACTGCAGTCCGCCGGCCTGATGACGGCGGCCGCGCGGGCCAGGCTCGTCGGTGCGTCGCGCTGCGGCGTACCCGCCGTACGGCGATTGGTTCGGGAGTTCTTCGATCGGTCCCTAACCTTTTCGGGATAGTCGGCATCGAGGTGGATGACACGACTCCTCGAAGGGGGCTGCATGACCAGATGGCGGATCGCCGCGGGTGCGCTGGGCGCGGCGATGACGGCGGCAGCGCTGGTGCCGGTACCGGTGCAGGCTGCGGCCGGGCAGGCGAGCGCGGCCTGTTCGATGACGCTGGGCACGGTGACCGTGCAGGGCGATCACAAGTTCCAGCGGATCACCGCGACCGCGCCCGTGACGGCATCGCCGCCGAGCGTCGGGCCGAAAGCGTTGTTCCCGGTGGACCAGGTGCGGCTCGCGACCTCCGTCGGCTGGGAGCCGGATCCGCCGTCGGGCATGGCGCATCAGGGCTACGTGACGATCGGGACCGACCTGTACCGGTTCCGGTACGTGACCGATACGACGTCTGGTCAGCTCGACCCTGACTCGGTCCAGAAGACGAAGGTGGGCGGCGGCTGGATCCACCAGACGTACCTGGAGCAGTCGACGTACTACGGGACTACAACTCGCACCAATGCGTATGCGTTGCAGCGTGACGTCGTCACGCGCTGGACCGTGGAGGGGTCCGTCTGGCGCAGCAAATCGACGTACACCGGGTTCTCGGCGGTGAAGACGATGACACTGATCAGTCAGACCGCGACGTACGACACGTTCCTCGCCAACACGCGCGGCGGGGCGCTGTACACGATCCGCATCCCGCTCTCCGGCAAGCCCGTGGTGAAGAAGGTGCGTGGGTCGACGTGGCAGGGGTTCGAGACACTCATCGCCGAGAAGTGCGGCAACCAGAGCACGCTGCTGCTCGCCATCGACAAGGACACGCGGCGCGGCTACCTGTACGCCGTCAGCCACGCCAACGGCACCGCCACGGTCATCAAGGGCCTGGGCAGGGTGGGCGACCAGCTGGCCGCACCCGAGGACAAGACGTACTTCCGCCACTACCCCGGCAGCTCAGAAGCGGAGTGGCTCCTCTACGGCGAGTAACCGTTCAGAGGTCTACGAGGTCGAGGAGTTGGCCTAGTTCGGGTGGGTCGAGTTCGCGGAGTTCTCCGGTGTGGAGGTTGCCGCGGCGGACCGGGCCGATCGCGGTACGGGTCAGCCGCTTCACCGGGTGACCGACCGCGTCGAACATCCGGCGGACGATCCGGTTGCGGCCCTCGTGGAGGGACATCTCCACGAGGGTGCGGCCGGGCACCGTGGAGACGATCTTCACCGTGTCCGCGCGGGCCGGGCCGTCGTCGAGCTCGACACCGTCCAGGAGCGCGCGCAGTACCGCCGGTTTGACGTTGCCCTCGACCTCGGCGACGTACGTCTTGGAGACCTCGTACGACGGATGCGCGAGGCGATGCGCGAACTCGCCGTGGTTCGTGAGCAGCAGCAGACCCTCGGTGTCGGTGTCGAGCCGGCCGATGTGGAACAGCCGCTCCGGCCGGTCCTCCACGAAGTCGGTGATGCACGGGCGCCCTTGCGGGTCGGACATCGTGGTCACGACGCCGCGCGGCTTGTTCAGGACGAGGTACACGTTCGCGCTGACCGGCGGAATCCGCGCACCGTCGACCCGGATGACCGCCGTCTCAGGATCCACCCGAACCCCGAACTCAGTCACCACCCGCCCGTCGACCTCGACGCGCCCCTCCTCGATCAGAATCTCCGCACTCCGCCGAGAAGCCACCCCCGCCCGAGCCAAAACCTTCTGCAACCGAACCCCGCCGTCATCCCCCATCCCGCACCCCCGCCTCCACACCCAACGCCGCATCCTCGACGTCCACGTCTACTTCATCCTCGACGTCCACGTCCTCGGTCACCTCGACCTCAGCCGCTTCCTCGACCTCAGCCGCTTCCTCGGCGTCAGCCGCTTCCTCGGCGTCAGCCGCTTCCTCGGCGTCAGCCGCTTCCTCGACCTCAGCTGCTTCCTCGGCGTCCGTGGCTTCCTCGGTGGAGGTGCTGTCCAGCGCGGGTGCTGTCTCAGCCTCACCGGACTCTGCATCTGGCGACGGCTGCGGGTCGGGGGTGGGGGCTGGTGGGAGGGTTTGGGCGGCTAGTTCGTCCTCGATGTCGTCCATGTCGGGGAGGTACGGGGCCAGCTCGGGGAGGTCGTCGAGGGACTGCATGCCCATGCGTTCCAAGAAGTACGTCGTCGTGCGGTACAAAGTCGCCTGCGACTCCGTGTCCGAGCCGGCCTCCTCCACCAGACCGCGAGCGACGAGCGTACGCATCACGCCGTCCACGTTCACCCCACGAATCGCGGAGACGCGAGCCCGGCTGACAGGTTGCTTGTAAGCGACCACGGCAAGGGTTTCGAGCGCAGCCTGCGTGAGGCGCGCCTGCTGACCGTCGAGGACGAAGCGTTCGACGTACGGCGCGGCTTCGGCGCGGGTGTAGTACCGCCAGCCGCCGCCCACCTCACGCAGGTCGAATCCACGCCCCTGCTCGGTGTACTCCGCCGCCAGCTCCTCGAGCGCCGCAGCCACATCACCCGTCGGCCGGCCGACCGAACGAGCCATCGTCAGTACCGGCAACGGCTCGTCCGTCACCATCAGGATCGCCTCGAGCGCCCGCCGCATCGTCTCGTCGTCGACAACAACCTCGTCCCCCACCGGCACCGCAGTCTGCCCCGGCGGCAAATGCTCCTCGTCCTCCCCGCCCACCTCATCGGGTTGGGGAGGATTACCTGCCGATTCGGGTGCAAAACCCTCCCCAACCACCTCGTCAGACGCCGCCGACTCCTCCACGGCATCGGGAGTGGTGGTTGCGTCGGGGGTGGTGTCCTCCGGGGTGGAGGGGTGGTGGGAGTTGGTCACTGGTTTGCCGTCTCGGATTCGTCTGGGGCGGGTTCGTGGATGTCGGATTCGTCGGTGAGACTCTCACCGGGTTCGAGGAAGTGCGTTTCCTCTTCGACGACCGGTGCCTCGCCGGTCTCGTCGGCGGGTTTCTGTTCCTCGTCGAACTCGTCGCTGACCGCGATCTCACCTTCATCCGTCCCGGTCCACCGAATGGTCAGTTCCCCCAACGGCGTGACCTGATCAAACGTCACAGCCGCCTCGCGGAACAGCTCCAGCAACGCCAGGAACCGGCACACCGTAGTGACCGTGTCAGGCGAATCAGCCACCAACGACCGGAACGTGGTGCTCCGCTGCCGCCGCAGCCGGTCGATGATCACCTCCGCCTGCTCCCGCACAGTGACGGCCGGCGCGTGCAAGTGCGCAAGCGAAACCCCAGGAGGTACGTCGTCCTTGGGCGCCATCGCCTTCGCAGCCAACGCCGCCAACCCAGCCGGGTCGAGGCCCAGCAACACCTCAGGCAGCAGCTCCGCGAACCGCGGCTCCACCCCCACGGCCCGCGGGAACCGACGCGACTCGACCGCCATCCGCTCCTGTATCAACGCCGCGATCTGCTTGAACGCCCGGTACTGCAACAACCGCGCGAACAACAGATCCCGAGCCTCCAGCAGCGCGAGATCCTCGTCGTCCTCGACCTCGCCCTTCGGCAGCAGCCGCGCCGCCTTCAAATCCAAAAGCGTCGCCGCGATCAGCAGGAACTCCGACGTCTGGTCGAGGTCCCACTCCGACCCCAGCGCCTTGATGTGCGCGATGAAGTCGTCGGTGATCACCGACAGCGCGATCTCGGTGATGTCCAGCTTGTGCTTCGAGATCAGCTGCAGGAGCAGGTCGAACGGCCCCTCGAAGTTCACCAGGTGAACACTGAACCCCTTGCCCTCGGCAACAGCCGGGGCAGCGTCGGTTCCGAGGTCCAAAGGCAACGAGTCCGAGGAGGACACGGTCACTCCGACGCCTTCAGCCGCCGTACCAGCACCGAGTCCGGCCCGTGGTCGACGAAGTCGGCGAGCAGGACGTCGATCGCCTCGCGGACGATCCGGCCCCGGTCGGCCGTCAGGCCGTGCTCCGCGCGCAGCGCGAGTCTGGTCTGTTCCAGGCCGAGCAGCTCTTCCTCCGTCACGTACACGGTGATCTTCGTGTCGTGACGGATCCGACCACTCGACTTCCGGTCGTCGACGACCGCGGTACTGGACCGCACAGTCGAAGACGGTCCGTCGGTGGTGGTGCGCTTCTCGGGTCTGGTCTGCTTCGGTGCCGCACCCCCGAAGAGTTCACTGGCACCTGGCAGGCTCACCCGGCGGGACAACGCGCCAGCACCTCCTTGGCAAGGTCGCGGTACTGCGTAGCCGCTTGGGACGAAGGCGCGTACGTCGTGATCGGTTCGCCGACGACCGTGGTCTCGGGGAACTTGACGGTACGCCGGATGACGGTGTGGAAGACGCGCTCGTCGAAGGCCTGGACCACGCGGTCGAGGACCTCCCGGGCGTGCGTCGTACGCCCGTCGAACATGGTGCCGAGGATCCCGACGATCTCCAGCTTGGGGTTCAGCCGGTCCTGCACCTTGGCGATCGTGTCGGTGAGCATCGCCAGGCCGCGGAGCGCGAAGAACTCGCACTCGAGCGGTACGACGATACCGTTCGACGCGGTCAGCGCGTTCACGGTGAGCAGACCGAGCGACGGGGCGCAGTCGATCAGGATCACGTCGTACAGCGGGATGATCGGGTCCAGCACCCGCTGCAGCGTGTACTCGCGAGCGACCTCCTGGACCAGCTGGACCTCGGCCGCGGACAGGTCGATGTTGGCCGGCATCAGGTCGAGGTTCTCCACCCGGGTCGGCTGGATCACCTCGTCCGGGGTGATGTCGCGCTGCATCAGCAGGTTGTAGACCGACAGCTCGAGGTCGTGCGGCTGGACGCCGAGACCGATCGAGGCGGACCCCTGCGGGTCGAAGTCGATCAGCAGCACCTTGCGACCGGTCTCGGCGATCGCCGCGCCGAGGTTGATCGTGGTCGTGGTCTTGCCCACGCCGCCCTTCTGGTTGCACATCGCGATCACCTGCGCCGGGCCGGTCTTGGTCGGTGGCTGCGGCACCGGCAGGTCCGGCTGCGGCCGGCCGGTCGGCCCGATCTTGTGACGCGGACCGTTCGGGTCGTTCACGGGTGCAAGGTCCTCCGCGGTGAGCTTGGCCGTCGGCTTCGGCATCTCCGCATAGTTGTCGGGCAGGCCCCGCGGCGGCGTAACCGGCCGGGGTGGGCTGCTGGGTGGCGTGCTGATCGGCTGGGCCGGCTCCGGGGCCGAATGGCGGTCCTGGAGGTGGCCCATCACGTGCTCGGTGCCCGGGAATGTCGACTCGTTCATGACTCGTCAAACCTTTCAACCGATACGGGCGATCCCAGCGACTGTAAGCGTGCATTCAAGCACTCTCAACCAGCCACTCCGCACCGGGGTGGGGCTGTTTGTCGACAAAGCTCCGAACTCGGCCGATCACCCTCCCCGGATCACCGACCGTGACGAGATGATCGCACACCGTCCACGCACTCGACCCACCGGGGTAGCTCTCAGGAGGAGAGCGCCCGCGGGTGTGAGGTGGCGTAGACCTCGCGGAGCTTGTCGACCGTCACCAGTGTGTAGACCTGTGTCGTCGTGACGGACGCATGTCCCAGCAACTCCTGGACCACACGTACGTCGGCTCCGCCGTCGAGCAGATGTGTCGCGTACGAGTGCCGCAGCGTGTGCGGGGAGATCTCCTTCGAGATCCCGGCCCGCTGGGCAGCACGACGCAGTACCGTCCAAGCGCTCTGCCGGGACAGGCGGCCGCCGCGGGCGTTCAGGAAGAGCGCAGGGGTTCCGCGACCGCGTGACACCAGCTCAGGGCGCCCACGGACCAGGTACGCCGACAGCGCTTCACGGGCGTAGGTGCCGACAGGTACTACCCGCTCTTTGCTGCCCTTGCCTCGCAGCAGTACCGCGCCGGCGTCCAGGTCGATGTCGTCGACGTCCAGACCGACGGCCTCCGAGATACGGGCGCCAGTGCCGTACAGGAACTCCAGCAACGCCGCATCCCGCGTTGCCAGCACGGCAGGCTCCGCCTCTGCCCCAGCGGCCGCTGAGAGGATCCTGGTCACCTCGTCGACAGACAGGGCCTTCGGCAGCCGCTGCGGCGGCACAGGTGGCTTCACAGCCGCCGCAGGGTCGACCGCGGTCAGTCCCTCGCGCACACAGAACTTGTGGAAGCCACGGACCGCGACCACGGTCCGCCCCGCACTGGACGCGGTCAGTGGCGGGTGATCGGCGTCGCCCTCGCGCAACCGCATCAGGAAGTCGCTGACCACGGCCTCCGTGATCCGGCCGAGGTCGTCGATCTCCGTGGTCGCGAGGTAGCCGCCGTACCGGCGCAGGTCGCGCCGGTACGACGCCAACGTGTTGGCGGCCAGGCCGCGCTCGACCGTGAGGTGGTCGAGGTACGCGCTGACCGCCCGTGCGATGTTGCTCAGACCAGCACCTCGTCGAGCTTCAGCTGCGACAGGTCGTGCGCGTCCGCGACCGGACCGTACGTGACGTGCCCGTCGAACGTGTTCAGGCCGAGCGCCAGGCTGTGGTCCTGCTTCAGCGCCTCCCGCCACCCGAGGTTCGCCAGCTCGATCGCGTACGGCAGCGTCACGTTGGTGAGCGCGTACGTCGACGTGTTCGGCACCGCACCGGGCATGTTCGCGACGCAGTAGAACAGCGAGTTGTGGATGTTGTAGACGGGGTCGGCGTGCGTGGTCGGACGCGAGTCCTCGAAGCAGCCGCCCTGGTCGATCGCGATGTCGACCAGCACACTGCCCGGCTTCATCCGGCTGACCATGTCGTTGGTGACCAGCTTCGGCGCCTTGGCGCCGACGACCAGCACCGCACCGATGACCAGGTCGGCTTCGAGGACAGCCTTCTCGATCTCGAACGCGTTCGACGCGATCGTCAGCAGGTGGCCCTGGTAGATCTGGTCGGCCTGCCGCAGCCGTGCGATGTTGCGGTCGAACAGCTGCACCTGTGCCTGCATACCGAGCGCGATCGCGGCCGCGTTCATCCCGGAGACACCAGCACCGAGGATGACCACTCGGGCCGGGTGTACGCCGGACACACCGCCGAGCAGCACGCCACGGCCGCCGCCCTGCGCCATCAGGTGGTACGCACCGGACTGCGGCGCCAGTCGGCCGGCAACCTCGCTCATCGGCGCCAGCAACGGCAGAGTGCCGTCCGGCAGCTGCACGGTCTCGTAGGCGATTCCGGTGATACCCGACTTCAGTAGCGCGTCGGTGCAGTCCTGGCTGGCGGCAAGGTGCAGGTAGGTGAACAGCACCTGCTCCTTACGCATCCGGTGGTACTCCTCCGCCACCGGCTCCTTCACCTTGAGCACCAGCTCCGCGTCGGCCCAGACATCGTCCGCCTCTGGCACGATCCGCGCCCCGGCGGCGACGAACTCGTCGTCCGGGATCAGCGAACCGGCGCCCGCCCCCTGCTCGATCAGAACCTCGTGCCCGCTGCGCACGAACTCGTGCACACCGGACGGGGTGATCGCCACCCGGTACTCGTGGTTCTTGACTTCTTTCGGTACTCCGACCTTCACAACTCGCCCTTCTTTCACGCTCCAGGTGTGCGGCTCACGTCGTTGTGTCCGCGGCCCGGCGGTTGAGGGGTGTGCCGCTAGGTCGCTGCCGAGTGTAAGCCCGCGGGGTTCATACCAGCCGATCGGATGGTCTGATCGTCACGCGACACTCTGCGAGTGCCCCGGCATTAATCCAATGGAAGCATTCCGGCAAAAATCGTCCGGCCGTTCATGCACCTCTCAACTACTTGGCCGAACTCGCTGCGGACCAGATCATCTGCATCCACGACTACGGGTACTGCAACTGGATCAGCACCGCGAACGGCGGCTGGCCGACCTTCGCGACCGTATTCCTGAGATCGCCGCGCACCTCTGAGTCAGGCTGACGTGGCAACGATCATTGACGGGCATTCGTAGGCGTCAGGGATGCTGTGGAATGGCGCCCGCCCGCCCCGGGTTGCACGTTGAGGGACGTCCGACGAGAAGGAGTACGGAGTGGCGATGGAACTGGGACGGTACGGGATCTGGCACGGCGGCCAGCATTACGGCCCGGAGCTCGCGGCGGGACTGGAGCAGGCGGGGTACGGCACGCTGTGGCTGGGCGGCTCGCCGGAATCCGATCTGCGCGACGCCGAGGTGTTGCTGGCCGCAACGAGTTCGGTTGCCGTCGGCACCAGCATCGTCAACATGTGGAAATCCCCGGCGGCCGACGTCGCGGCGTCGTACCACCGGTTGGAGGAGGAGCACCCGGGACGGTTCCTGCTCGGGGTCGGGATCGGGCACCGGGAGGCCACCGGCGAGTACAGGTCGCCGTACCAGACGATCGTCGGATACCTCGACGAACTGGACGATGCGAAGGTGCCGACCGAGCGGCGGGCGCTGGCCGCGCTCGGCCCGAAAGTGCTGCAGTTGTCCGGCGCGCGGACGGCCGGGGCGCTCCCCTACCTGACCACTCCGGAGCACACCCGGGAAGCACGCCGCACCCTCGGCGGCGGGGTGCTGCTCGCTCCAGAGCAGATGGTCGTGCTCGAAACCGATCCCGACATCGCGCGTGCGACGGCCCGCGACCGGTTGGCGCCGTACCTGCAGTTGAGCAACTACACGACGAACTTCGAGCGACTCGGGTTCACCGACGACGACTTCGCCGACGGCGGCAGCGACCGGCTCGTCGACGCGATGGTGCTGCACGGCTCCGCGGTCGAGATCGCGACGGGCCTGAAAGCTCACCTGGACGCCGGCGCGGACCACGTCGCGATCCAGCAACTGGGCCACGAAGGCATCGACCTGCTGCCCGGATACGAGGCGTTGGCAACCGTTCTCCAGTAGTGGTGTGCGCACCCTCTTGACGGCCGCCCAGAGCGGAGGAATATCAGCAGTAGACGCACCATATTTCGTGGTGCGCACACTGGAGGTGTTTCCCCATGACTGAGCGACACGAGTTGCGTTGGGGCGGCTTCGCCGGGTTGGCCTTCGTCGTCCTGGCACTCCTGGGCAGGTTCCTGCCCGGCAATCCACCGACCGTCGACGATTCACAGAGCACGATCACGGCGTGGCTGAGCGACAACCGCGGCATGATCCTGACCAGCGCGCTGATGTGGGCCGCAGCGGGCGGGTTGGTGATCTGGTTCGCGTCCGCGTTCGCCGAGGCGATGCGCGAGCGCGACGAGCGCAGTGATGTGCACCTGGCGCTGCTCGCCGGGTCGGTGCTGGTGGGTGGTGCGATCTTCGTGAACGCAACCATCACCGGTGCGACCGCCTTCGCCATCGACGGCCGGGACGCCGGGTTGACGATGGCGATGTACGAGCTCAGCGCAGTGATGACCACGATGATCGGCTTCGCCGCGGCGCTGCCGTTGGCCGCGGCCGGCCTCGGTGTGCTGCGCACGCACCTGATGCCGAACTGGCTCGGCTATCTGGCACTGCTGGCCGCAGTGGTGTCGTTCGCCGGTTCGTTCGGTGTGTTCGCCTCCGACGGCGCGTTCGTTGCCGGCGGCTTCCTGATGACCGGTATCCCGTTGCTGCTCTCGGCTGTGTGGATCGCCTGCGCCGGCGGCTACATGGTCCGCGAACACCTCCCGGAGGTCACAGCAGGCGAGGGCATCGTCCCGCAGATGTAGAGCCAGGGTCTAACGCATCGTGAAGTCGGCGAAGTCGAAGCCCGGCGACACGATGCACGACACCAGCACCGCCTCGTCACCCACGGGCCGGGCTGCTTGCCACGCGCCCGCAGGTATGACCACCTGCGGCCGCTGCCCGGCACGCACGTCCGGCCCGAGGGTGACCGTCTGATCGTCGTACTCCAACGTCAACGGCCCGCCCGAGTGCCACAGCCAAAGCTCCGTCGACCGCACCCGGTGCGATCGCGACTCCTCCCCCGGCGCAAGCAGGAAGTAGATCGCGGTCGCGCTGGCCCGAGTCCCGTCGTACCCCTCGGGCTCGAACTCGACCGGCGAGCGCCACGTCTGCCGGTACCAGCCGCCCTCCGGGTGCGGTTCGAGATCCAGCAGTGCGGCCAACTCCGGCTTCTCCATGCCCCGATTCTCGGGCAGAGTGCGGTCCATGACCGAGCTGCCCTCCGAGTACCACCGCCGTCTGCCGTACGGCGAACGCATGTCAGCCGAACCGTTGCTCGAATCGCCGTTCTTCCCGTTCGAGGGCGATCTGCAGGTCGTGCCGCTGGCCGATCCGGTACTGCCCGAACCGCCGCGACGCGGTGAGGACGGCGGTCAGCCGTGCCCGAAGTGTGCGGATCCGGACGGGTCCGTGATCTGGCGCGACGAGCAGTGGTCACTGAAGGCGTTCGAGCCGACC
This sequence comes from Kribbella sp. VKM Ac-2569, assembly GCF_004216905.1. Taxonomy (GTDB): domain Bacteria; phylum Actinomycetota; class Actinomycetes; order Propionibacteriales; family Kribbellaceae; genus Kribbella. The sequence continues at coordinate 22,253 of NZ_SGXJ01000005.1, read as the reverse complement.
GGCCTGCCGCTCGTGGCGATCCTCGAGCCGCGCGAGCACTACCGCCTCGACAATCTGCCACCTGAGCTGACCGCCACCCTCGGCTCGGTGATCCAACGCGTGGCGAAAGCGATCCAGAGCATCGACAGCGTGGGCCGGACGCACTTCAACCGCTGGGGTGACGGCAGCCAGCACTTCCACCTGTGGTTCCTCGCCCGCCCCCTCGGCATGATGCAACTCCGCGGCGCGATGATCGCCGCCTGGGACGACATGCTCCCGAAGATCCCCGCCGCCGAGTTCACCGCGAATATCCGCCTGGTCGCCGCCGCCCTCGCGGAGGGCGGCGGCGAAGCCGTTGGATCAGGGGGAGCCGAGTGACCGCGCGACGATGATGTCAGTCTTGAGCACCGGCGCGCCGTCGACCGGCGCCGGGTTGTCGGGCGTCGGTGCGATGCCTCCGGCGGCCACCCGGTCGAGCGTGGCGAGTCCGAGGCGGTCGACGGAGCCGAAGACGGTGTAGTCCGCCGCAGCCGCGAGTCCCCGAAGACCAGGAAGAACTGCGAGCCGTTGGTGTTCGGGCCGGCGTTCGCCATCGCCAGGGTTCCGCGGGCATACACCTTCCGCGTCCCGGTCGGGTCGTCCGGCCAGTTCGGCAGGTCGGTGGGCAGCTCATCCTTGTACGAGTAGCCCGGCCCGCCCTCGCCCGTACCACTCGGATCACCGCACTGCAGCACCTTCAGCGTCGGGTACAGGGTGAGCCGGTGACAGGTGGTGAAGTCGTAGAACCGGCTCTTCGCCAGGTGCAGGAAGCTCTGCACCGTGCACGGCGCCTTCGCCCGGTCCAGCGACAGCAGCATCGGCCCCTGGCTGGTCGCGACGACGACCCTGACGATCCCCTTGTCCGGTGTGTGTTCCGGGTCGGGTGGTAGCGACACCGGACGGGCAGGCGGCTCGTCCGGCGTCGATGTGTAGCCACATGGTCCGTTGGTGCTGGTTGGCGTTCCGGCAGCGTCGGCCGGTGCTGTGGCGACCAGCAGGCCGGCCACTGTCAGTGCCGCGATCACGATGGTCTTCCTCATCAAGAATTCCCTCCCGCAACGGTGAAGAGCCGTAGGTCACGGTTCTTGGGCAGCGTGATGCTGACCGGGGTCTGCGTCAACGTCACAGGTGCCGTGGCGAAGATGTGAGTGGTGACGTTGTCCTTACCACCGCCGGATTCGTTGCGGTACGGCGTGGTTGCGACGATCACGTTGCCGTAGTGGAGGGTGTCGCCGCCACCGCCCAGGGTCCAGTCGCTGAAGGACAGATCGACCTGCGACGTCGTACCGTCCGCGTAGTTGAGCGTTGCGGTCGTCTGCTGGTTGCCGTTGACCGCACTGCCGATGAAGGACAGCTTCGTCGTACCGGCGGGCAGGTTCAGGTTGAGCAACTGTCCGTCGGCCGGCACGTTGTCGGGGTCGCCGGCTGGTACGTCGGGCCACGTGAAGCTGAGGCCCTGGACAGTACCTGTGCCTCCTGCAGTCAGACCGGCCGCGGCCAGTGCCTGACGTGAGTAGCTGACACCGCCGCCGTCGTAGTCCGCCTCGGTGTGGTCGCTGTTGTCGTCAGAGATGCCCACACCTTCACGTAGTACGAAGAACGAGTTCGGCTGACCCACGACCACAGTGAAACCGACCTGTGGCAAGGCGGTTACGTCAGCGGCCTTCATCTCCACTGTGACGGGGTAGCGGCCGTCCGGCGTACCAGCGGCGGCTGTGATCGTCACCGACGCGCTACCGACCTTGTCGACGTGGAACGTGCCAGTAGTAGGAGTCGCTGTGAGACCAGCAGGTGTCTTCAGCGTGTAGCTGACGTCCTGCGCCGTACCACTCAGTCGGTGGGCCTGCAGGGCTACGGGTGCACTAGTAGTGCCAGGAGCGATGACTACGCGGCTGGTGTCGGTAGAGGTCTGGAACGGGATCTCGCCGGTCCGCCACGACGGCGGTGCGTCCTTCGCACCCCAGGCCTTGTTGGGCGTCGTACCGAGTGTGAAGTCCAACGTCCCACCACTCTGTACGAACGACTCCGGCAGCCAGGGCTTCGTTGAGGTCTTCCCGTTCACCTTCAACGACTGCACGTACTGCGCATCCGCGCCCGGAGCGTTGATCCGGATGGTCTTGCCGTCGCGGTGGATCACCGCCCGCGGGAACAGCGGTGCCGCGACCTGGAGCTCCGCACGGCTCGGTACGTCCGGGTAGAGACCCAGTGCGGTCCACACGTACCAGGACGACATCGCACCGAGGTCGTCGTTCCCCGGGATCCCACCGGTGCTCGTGTTCCACAGCTGGTTCATTGCCTGCCGCAACGTCTCCTGCGTCTGGTACGGGCGGCCGGTGTAGTTGTAGATCCAGGGCGTGTTGATCGACGGCTCGTTGTCCATCTCGGCGTGCAGTTCACCCGCACCGGTCAGCGCCCAGGTCCCGTCCGGGTTCTTGAAGAACGCATCCAGCCGCTGGTTCACAGCGTCCGTGCCGCCCATCGCGTCGACCAGACCGGCCCGGTTGTGCGGCACCATCCAGCTGTACTGCGCACTACTGCCCTCAGCGAACCCGTCGTACGTCGACGGCGTGAAAGCAGGCCAGGCACCGTTGTCGTCCCGGTTCTGGATGTAGCCGCCGTTGGCCGGGTTGAACACGTTCTGCCAGTACTGCGACCTGGTGAGGAACTTCTGGTACGTCGACGTGTCGCCGGTCCGTTGCGCGAGCTGAGCCAATGCAAAGTCGTCAGTCACGTCCTCGAGCGTTTCGACCGCACCACCCCAGGCGTTGGACTTCGTGGGGATGTAGTGGAGTGCCAGGTACTTGTCCAGCGACGGCCGCTGCCCGATCGACATGACCGGTTTGCCGGCCGAGCTGAGGTCCTTCGCGGTCGGTACGGTCGCTGCCTTCACCAGCGAGCGCAGTGCGCCGCGGGCGTCGAAGTTCGTACCACCGAACGCGTAGATGCCGGCCACAGCTGGTGCGGACGGGTCTCCGGTCATCACCGCCGTGCTGCCGGACGCGTGCGTCCACCGGTCCCAGATGCCGTCGTTCTGCGTGGCCTGGTTGAACAACGACTGCGCGATGTCTCCGGCCCGCTCGGGCTCGAGCAATGTAACTAGTTGCAGTTGCGACCGGTAGACGTCCCAACCGGAGAACGTTGCGTACTGCGCCTGCTGCCCGGGCGAGAGGTAGTGCGGCTTCTGGTCGAAACCCCAGTACTGACGGTTGACGTCGCTGAACACGTTCGGGTGCAGCAGGGCGTGGTACAGCGCGGTGTAGAACATGGTGCGCTGGTCCGTCGTACCGCCGGTGATCTCGATCCGGTCGAGCTGCTTTCGCCACGTCTGCTTGGCTTTCGCGGCCGTGACGGCGACCGACGTACCGCGCGGGTTCTCGGCGCGCAGGTTCGCCAGCGCGTTGGCAGTGCTCACGTAGGAGATGCCGATCCGCATCGTCACCTTGTCGCTGTCGAAGCCGACGTACCCACCGGACCCCTTGTTCGGCGGCATCCACCCGTCGGCGCCGTACGTCGTACCACCAGTCGCCTGAGTGCTCCCGGGGGTGACGGTGCTGTCGGTCCACGTGCCCTGGCTCTTGAACGGCTGGTCGAACTCGGCGACGAAGTGCAGCGTGTAGTAGCTGCGCTGCCCGACGCTCGCTAGGTAGCCGCAGAAGTTCCCGCTCGTCACCGACCCGCTGACCGTGCGGTGCGCCGCGTCGATACTGACCTGCGCGTCGCTGGATCCGACCTCGGAGTTCGACGTACGGAACATCAGGGTCTTGGCCTTGTCCGCCGGGAACGTGAACGCCGCCGACCCGGTCCGCGTGGTCGCACTCAGCTCCGCAGTCACGCCGGAGTCGAGACCGACCTTGTAGGAGCCCGGCTTCGCGACCTCGTTCGCATGGCTGTACGTCGACGCGTAGAGCTCGTCCTTCGCATCACTCTGCGGCGAGCTCGTCACCTCACCCGCCAACGGGAAGACCGGGATGTCCCCCGACCCACCCGCACACCCGGTACCACTCATGTGCGTCAGGCTGAACCCACGAATCTTGCTGGCCGAGTACAAGTACCCACCCGGAGCAGCAGTCCGGTATGCATTTCCCCGACTCGTCTCCGGACTGAACGAAAACATCCCGAACGGCACGACGGCCCCCGGAAACACGTTCCCCGCATTCGACGTACCCACCAACGGATCCACCTGCTCAGTTGGATCCAAGGAACTACTGGTGATCCGACTACTCCCGACCACCTCCGGCGTACGCAAACCCCCAACCACCGGATCAGCCGGCGTCGCCGTCGTCGGATGATCACCGGATCCGGGCGGCCCCGGCGTGGGCACGGCCTGAGCAGTGGTAGGCGCGATCGCGGCGATCAGAGCAGCAGCAAGTACGGCGGACAAGCGCATGGGCGGCCAACCTTCGACGTCGGAACGGGGCGGAGTGACATCGTTGTCAGCAACAAATACCCCGCTACCGAACGCACGTCAAGCACTACGCGAAGTTCCGGAACCTCAGCTGTCCTTCGCCGGCCACGGGGAGTCGGCGGGGCGGAGGGTGTCGAAGCCGGGGCCGTTGAGGGCGGTCCAGGCGGCGAGGGCGCCCATGATGAGGATCGGGTTCTGGAGGTGGCCGGCGAGGGCGGCGCCGACGACGTCGATGAGAGGCGCCCAGACGGTTTCCATGTCGGCCTCCTCGTGGAGGCGTTCGAAGGTCTCGTCGGCGGGTGACAGGTCGCGGGCCAGGAAGATCCGGACCGCCTCGTTCGTCAGGCCGGGTGAGGTGAAAGCGTCGACCAGGATCCGCCAGTCGGCGGCCTTGGTCGCGGTCTCCTCCCACAGCTCGCGCTCGGCGCCCAGGCGGTACTGCTCCCCTTGGACGTCGAGCAGTCCGGCCGGAGCCTCGAGCAGCTTGTAGCCGACCGGGTGCCGGTACTGGCGTACGAGCAGCATCCGGTTGTTCTCGTCGAGCGCGACCACGCCGACGGCTCCGGGATGTACGACGACATCGCGGACGAACGACTCACCGCCGGGCGGTTCGATGGTGTCCCGGCGTACCGAGATCACCCGGCCGGTCTCGTGCACGGTCTCCGAGGCGGAGACCGGCCAGCGCTCGGGCTGATCCGCCAGCCCGGCGCCGAACCGGAGCTCCGGGTAGTCGGTCATCGAGCCTTGACCGTCTCGGCCTTGGCCTTCTCGGCACCAGGCTTCTCAGCGGTCTTCTTGGCCACCGGCTTCGGGTCCTCGACCGGGAGCCGGGACTCGCGCTGCCGCTCAATCGCGGCCGCAACCAGACCGGAGAACAGCGGGTGCGGCTTGGTCGGCCGCGACCGCAGCTCCGGGTGCGCCTGCGTGGCCACGAAGTACGGGTGCACCGAGCGGTCCAGCTCGATGAACTCGACCAGCTCGTTGTCCGGCGACAGGCCGCTGAACACCAACCCGGCGGTCTCCAGCTTGTCCCGGTACGCGTTGTTGACCTCGTAGCGGTGCCGGTGCCGCTCCTGCACCGACGGGGCGCCGTACAGCGAGCGGACGATCGAGCCGTCGGCCAGGTTCGCCGGGTACAGACCGAGGCGCATTGTGCCGCCCAGGTCGCCGGCGCCGTCGACGATGTGCTTCTGCTCCTCCATCGTCGCGATCACCGGCTGCTCCGCGTCCGGGTCGAACTCGCTGGAGTTCGCCTGGTCGAGACCGGCGAGGTCACGCGCCACCTCGATCACCATGCACTGCAGGCCGAGGCACAGTCCGAGGATCGGGACGCCCTGCTCGCGGGCGTACCGGATCGCGCCGATCTTGCCCTCGATCCCGCGCACCCCGAACCCGCCGGGGATGCAGATCGCGTCGACGTCACCGAGCAACCGGGCCGCGGCCTCGGGCGTGGCGCACTCGTCGGAGGCGATCCAGCGCAGGTTCACCCGGGCGTCGTTGTCGAATCCGCCCGCGCGCAGCGCCTCGGCGACCGACAGGTATGCGTCCGGCAGGTCGATGTACTTGCCGACCAGCGCGACCGTGACCTCGTCCTTCGGGTGGTGCACGACCCGCAGCAGCTCGTCCCAGCGGGTCCAGTCGACGTCGCGGAACTGCAGGTTCAGCCGGCGTACGACGTACGCGTCGAGGCCCTCGGCGTGCACGACCTTCGGGATGTCGTAGATCGACGGCGCGTCCACCGCGGCCACGACCGCTTCGACGTCCACGTCGCACATCAGCGAGATCTTGCGCTTCACGCTGTCCGGGATCGGCCGGTCGGCGCGGCACACGATCGCGTCGGGCTGGATACCGATCGACCGCAGCGCGGCGACCGAGTGCTGAGTCGGCTTGGTCTTCAGCTCACCGCTGGGCGCCATGTATGGCACCAGCGAGATGTGCAGGAAGAACACGTTGTCGCGGCCGACGTCGTGCCGGACCTGCCGGGCCGCCTCGAGGAACGGCAGCGACTCGATGTCGCCGACCGTGCCGCCGATCTCGTGCAGTACGACGTCGACGTCCGGGCCCGCCATCGCGAGCATCCGTTCCTTGATCTCGTTCGTGATGTGCGGGATCACCTGGACGGTGTCGCCGAGGTACTCGCCGCGGCGCTCCTTGGCGATCACGCTCGAGTAGATCTGGCCAGTGGTGACGTTCGCGACCTGGGAGAGGTCCCGGTCGAGGAAACGCTCGTAATGCCCGATGTCCAGGTCGGTCTCGGCGCCGTCGTTGGTGACGAACACCTCGCCGTGCTGGAACGGGTTCATGGTGCCGGGATCCACGTTGAGATACGGATCCAGCTTCTGCATCGTGACGCGGATGCCCCGTGCCGTCAGCAGACTGCCGAGGCTGGACGCTGTCAGTCCCTTACCGAGACTGGATGCCACGCCACCGGTGACGAATACGTGCTTGGTCTGCTGCGAATTGGAAGCCCTGTCCACGGGTCTCCAGCCTACCTCTTGTCAACCACCGGTCGCGACGAGACCCGCGTAGATGTCGAGGAGATTCTTCGCCACCGCGTCTTCGTCCATCCATCTGGACGCCAACTCCCGGCCGCGTGTCCGCATAGCGTTCGCGGTCTCGGGCTCCGCCAGGACGGCCCGTACCCCGTCCGCCAGCCCGTCCGCGTCAGCGGGAAACGCCAGTACGGCGCTGTCCCCGACCAACTCGGGTACGCCGCCGACCGCGGTCGCAACCACCGGTACGCCGACCTGCATCGCCTCCTGCAGGACGAGGGCGCGCGCCTCCCAGTGCGATGTGAGCAGAAACACATCGGCCGCACCGAGCAGATCGGCCACGTCGTTGCGGTGACCGAGCAACCGGACCGGCAGCTTCTCCGCGTCGATCCGCGCCTGCAGGTTGTCCCGCAGCGGACCGTCACCGACGACCACGAACACCGCGTCCGGAGTCGACTCGTGTACGCGGGCTGCGACGGACAGCAAGGTCGGGTAGTCCTTCTGCGGCGCCAGGCGCCCCACGGTGAGCACCATGGGCTGGTCACCGAGTCCCAGTTCCCGCCGTACGGCGGCGCGCCGTGAACGGATCCGTGGCATCGCCGGAGCGGCCACAGGTGCCAGTTGCGCGTTGCGGGCGCCGAGGCTCTTGGCCAGGTCCACGAGGTCGCTGGACGCCCCCAGGGTCAGGTCGGCGCCTCTGGCAACCAGCCGCTGCCCCATCCGCATCACGAGACCACGTGGTCCTGGCGCGATCACCGCGTTGTGCCAGGTGACGACCAGCGGGCGCAGCCGGGACCTGTCCCGTAGCGCGGTCATGCCGGCGCGGTAGCCGTGCGCGTGGATGACGTCGCACTCACGGAGCCCGGCGGCCTGGGAGACGACGGTCGCCGGGGCGAACTCGAAGTGCTCGGCCGTGCCCGGTGGAGCACACACCACCACCTCGTGCCCCGCACTCACGAACCGTGGCACCAGCGAGGCAACGTGCTGCCCGATGCCGCCCCGCGACTCCGCGAGCAGCAGCCCGATCCTCATGGTTTCTCCCGTCGAACGAGTGCGCGAGCGTCCGCGCGATCCAATGCAAGCACGACCACGGCGTACACGACGACGGCGGCCAGCCCGGAGAGGACGGAGAACGCCACTGCCTTGCCGATTCCACCGTCCCCTGCCGGCAGTGCGACCGCCCAGCCAGCCGCACCGGCCAGCACAGCGCCCGCTAGTGCAGTGAGGTGGGCACGTGGTACTCCGGCCAGTACAGCTGGTCCTGCCTCACGACGCAGGACCAGCAGCAGTACGACGGCGCCTGCGACCATGCCGACAGACATCGCGGCAGCCAGCGCGGGTACTGCGTCCCAACGGGCTGTGAGCACCACACCGGCTACAGCCACGAGTATCCAGGCCGCAGATGTCACCACGGCCACCTCACGTCCGGAGTGTCGGGCGTAGAGCACTCGGCCGACATGCATGAGTACGGCGAACCCGATGGCAGCTGGGGCGAACGCGAGGAGCCCGTTGGCCAGTGAGGTCGCCTTGGACTCCTGCACCACGCCGTCGTCGTACGCGAAGATCCTGGCCACCGGTACCGCCGTACCGACGAGCAGTGCGGCACCGGCGCCACCTGCCAGCATCACGGCGCGGGTGGACGCCGCGGCGTAGCGGTCGAAGCCCTCCCCCGCCTCGAACGCTGCTGCCAGCCGCGGGAACACAGCTGTGGTGATCGGCACGGCCAGCACCGCGTACGGCAGCAGGTAGACCGCGTTGGCCCACGTGTAGACAGCAATGCTGCCTGCTACGCCACGGTGGTTGGCCAGGTACGTCGTGACGACGAAGGTGAGCTGTTGCGCGACCAGTACCGCGAGGCCGGCGAGTGCGAGCTTCCGCAGTACCGGTCCGACGCCCGGGTCCAGGCGGAGGGTCGGTCTGATCGGCAGGCGGAGCAGGAGCATCGGTACGAGCACTGTGAGGGCAAGGGCGAGGACGCCGGCCGTAGTACCCCAGGCCAGTAGATCGGTGGAGCCTTGCGAGGCCGAGTCCGCGTCAGGTGCGGTGCCGGCGAACAGGAAGTACGTGCCGACGACCACCAGGCTCGAGATCAGCGGAGCCCATGCACCGGCTGCGAAACGCTTGTGGGACTGGAGAACCGCGGTCGCGACCACTGCCACGGCGTACCCGAAGACCTGCGGCACGAAGATCGCCAGCATCCGGGTCGCGGTCGCCGTGGAGCTCGCGCAGTCCGCGCCGGGGTCGAGCATCACGTCGGTGTACTGCCCCGCCAGAACCCAGGCCAGCAAGGCGACCGGTGCCAGCAGCACGAACGACCAGGACAGCAACGCCCCGATGATCCGCCCCTGCGCCACCCGGTCGCCACGGGCGACAGGCCCGGCCAGCACGGGAATGACCGCACCCGCCAGCGCACCACCGGCAACCACTTCGAACAGAATGTTGGGCAGCTGATTAGCCGTCGTATACGCCTCAGCCAAACAGCCCGCACCGACAGTTTTCGAGAACACCAACCACCGGCCGAAGCCAACAACCCGCGCCAGAACGGTGACGGCCGCAACAAGCAGGGCCGCGCGGGCGAGCCTGCTCACCTGGGTCGACGGCCCCACTGGTCGATCTTGTCGAGGACCGGGGTGTCGGCGATGACCTTGGTGAAGCTGACCTTCTCGCTGGCCAGGTTCAGGCCGACAACAGCCGCCAGTACGAGCGTCTTCAACGGACGCGGGAGCGATGCGGCAAGCGCCGTACCGGTGATCGCGCCGAGGCCGTTCGCGCCGCAGTCGCCCAGCATCGAGCGTTCGCCGAGGTCCGACGGGGCGGACGCCGCGGCAGCGCCGACGACGGCACCGGCCGGACCGTTCACGACGGCCAGCGGTGCGTTCAGGGCAGTCACGGCCTTGAGCGCGCGGCCCGGCCGCAGGTCGAGGAGGTTGGTGAGGTTCGCCGTACCGGCGATCAAGGCGCCGTCGGCAACGACCCCGGCGACGGCCTTCACGCCACGCGACTTCCGCGGCAGCAACGCCGCGGCCGCGAGACCGGCTGCGCCAACACCGAGGATCTTCACCGCACCGCTCGTCACCTCGCCGCGCTTCAACGCGCTCAGGTGACCGCGGAAGCCCTTCGCCTGCGTGGTTCCGCGCAGATCGTCGTACGCACCGACCGCACCCGACACCGTGCCGGCCACCAGCGCGGCCGCCTTCACCTTGCCGCTGCCACGGGACGCCGCGATGCCGGCCAGCGCACCAAGCACCGCCACGGGACCCTCGAGCAGCGTCACCGGCTCACCGCGGTGATTGGTCCGCTCGAACGGCTCCCGCGTCTCCTTCGGCAGCTTCTCCGCCGCACGCTCGAGCGCGGCAGTAGCGGCCGCCGCGATGGCGGCGCTCAGAATTCCCACGTCAGTTGTCCTTCGTCTGTACGGCCGACGGCGCGACGCCGTTCTTCGCGTTGATCGCGCCGTACTGCCCCGCCTTGCCCTCCGCCTGCTCGACCAGCGAGAAGACGACCGTCGCCTGTCCGGCGGGGATGTCGGCCACGTCCACCGAAGAAACGATCTTGGTGGCCTCGGAGTCACTCCGCAAGGCCTTGATGATTCCGCCGTCGGCCGCGGTCAGCGGCGTCCCCGCGACCACGACGCCGGCGCTGCCGGTGTCCAGGCCCTCGAGGAAGTCGACACTGTCGTTGTACGTCGAGTTGTCCGGCACCGGCGTCGGCGGCTTGGCCGCGATCACCAGGACCAGCGTCGCCCGGTCCTTGATCTGCGACGGCTTCAGCGACAGCAGCTTCGCGCCGGTCATCCCGCTGATCACCTTGGTCGAGTCCGCGTCGCCGGTCTTGCCGTCCTCCTTGGCGGCGATCCCGCGCGCCAGCAGCAGCCCGGCCCGCTGGTACGTCGTACTGTCCGTCGGGATCTGCATGTCCGCGGTGACCAGCTGGTTGACCAGCGACTCGACCAGCTGCCGCTGACCGGTGTCGAACAGCTTCGCGTCCAGCGCGACCTTCGTGGTGACGACGGCGCCGGCCTTCTCCACCTCGTCCTGCACGCTGTTGGTCAGGTCGTTGTCCGCGTTCGGCATCGTGACGATCGCGATCTTCTTGTTCGTCAGCTTGCCGGCGGTCATCCCGGCGGTCACCTTGGCGACGTAGTCGTCGCGGTACTTGTCGAGCGCCTTCACCTGCACCAGTTCGGCGCGGGCGTCGGCCAGCTGCTGACGGTCCTTCTCGGCCTGGCTGGCGACGAAATCCTTGCCGGTGCTCTTCAGCGGGCCGGCGCCGAGCACCACACCGGCGCCCAGGGCGAAGAAGATCGCCACGATCGAGACGATGTGGTAGCGAAAGTCGATCACGTGAAAAGCTCCCGGATCCAGTAGACGAAGTCGCCCCAGCGCGCCCGCAGGATCGACCAGACGACGTCGTCGGCCCCGATGGCGACCATCGCCACCCCGACCGCGAACAGGCCGGCCGCCATCAAGGCGACCACCTGGAACGTCGAGACCCGGCTGCGGTACAGCCGGGAGACGCCCTTGGCGTCGACCAGCTTGGCACCGACCCGCAACCGGGTGATGAACGTACTCGCCATGCCGGGGCGCCCCTTGTCGAGGAACTCCACCAGCGAGTTGTGGGTGCCGACCGCGACGATCAGCGAGGCGCCCTTGGAGTCGGCCAGCAGCATCGCGATGTCCTCGCTGGTGCCGGTGGCCGGAAACTCGATCGATTCCACGCCGAGCCGCTCGAGCCGCTCGGCCCCGGGCGCGCGGCCGTCGCGGTACGCGTGCACGACCACCTCCGCGCCGCACTTCAGGGTCTCGTCCTTCACCGAGTCCATGTCGCCGAGGATCAGGTCCGGCACGAATCCGTTCTCGACCAGCGCGTCCGCACCGCCGTCGACACCGATCAGCACCGGCCGGTACTCGCGGATGTAGGGCTTCAGCGCGACCAGGTCTTCGCGGTAGTCGTACCCGCGGACCACGATCAGGACGTGCTTGCCCTCCATCGGCGTGTGGATCGCCGGTACGCCGACACCGTCGAGCAGCAGGTCCTTCTCGCGACGCAGGTACTCGAGCGTGTTCGCGGTGAACGCCTCGAGCTGGGTGGACAGGCCGGCGCGGGCGTCGTCCATCAGCTCCGCGACCGACTTGCTGTCCTGGGTCATGCCCTTCGCGACGGCCTCGTGGCCGCGGTACAGCGTGCCGTCGTCGAGCCGGACCTGCTCGCCCTCGTGCAGGACCGAGAAGACCTCGCGGCCGACGCCGTCGACGAGCGGGATGCCGGCCTCGACGAGGATCTCCGGACCGAGGTTCGGGTACCGCCCGCTGATCGAGTCGGCCACGTTCACCACCGCGGCGACCCGGCAGTCGACGAGCGCCTCGGCGCTCACCCGGTCCAGGTCGACATGGTCGATGACGGCGATCTCACCCGGCTTGAGCCGTTTGGTGAGATTCTTGGTACGTCGATCCAGCCGGACCACTCCGGTGACGCCGGGTAGTTCAGTGGGTCGTGCTCTCCGCAGGCTGGGCAGTTTCATCGCACCCTCATCCTGCCATGTCAAGAGCCCCTTCCCGGGTCATTTACCCGGCCCGGCCCTTGTTCACGCACCGAATTAACAGTGACTATGCGTGTTTCGAGGCGTTAAATCATCCTTTGGAACGACTCTTCCGGCGCGGTTTGTGACGTTCGGCGGCGAGTGCGAGCAGTTCCTCGGCGTGCGCCTGCGCGGCATCGGAGTTCTCCAGGCCGGCCATCATCCGGGAGAGTTCCTTCAGCCGGGCGTCGTCGTCGAGAGCGACCAGGCCGCTGGTGGTGACCGATCCGTCGTCGCTCTTCAGTACGACGGCATGACGGTCCGCGAACGCGGCGACCTGCGGAAGGTGCGTCACCACGATCACCTGAGCCTTCTCCGCCAGCCGGGCCAGCCGCTTGCCGACCTCGACCGCCGCGCGGCCGCCGATCCCGGCGTCGATCTCGTCGAACACCAACGTGGGCACGGGGTGCGTGTCCGACAGGATCACCTCGAGCGCGAGCATCACCCGGGACAACTCACCACCCGACGCAGCCTTCTGCAGCGGGCGCGCCGGGCTCCCAGGGTTCGCCGCGAAGCAGAACTCGACCTCGTCGATGCCGAACGGTCCGGCAGTGGTCTCGTGCACCTCGACCGAGAGCTTCGCGTGCGGCATCGCCAGCCCGGTCAGCTCCTCGGACACCGCGACGCCGAGCCGTGCCGCCGCTTCGATCCGGGCGTCCCGCATCTGCTGACCAAGGTCCGCGAGCTTCGCGTCCAACTCGGCCAGCTCGCCAGTCAGTTGCTCGACGCGCTCGTCGCTACCGTCGAGCTCGGCGAGCCGCTCGGCCGACCGTTTGGTCCATTCGATGACCTCGTCGACAGTGCCGTTCTCAGCGCCGTACTTGCGAACCAGGTTGGTGAGCAACGAACGTCGCTCGCTCACCACAGCCAGCCGTGCCGGATCGGTGTCGACATCGGCGGCGTACGACGAGAGCTCCTGAGCCAGATCAGCCGCCAGGTACCCGAGTTCGCCCGCCCGGTCGGCCAGCTCGGCGAGCTTCGCGTCGTGCTCGCGCTCACCGTCCAGGACCTGTTTCGTCAACGCCAGCAGGCCGAGTACGTCGTTCGGCCGCGTGGAGTCGAGGTCCTCCGATGCGAGCGCGTCCGACGCGTTCGTGGCCGCCGTGCGCAGACCGTCCGCGTACGCGAGGCGATCTTCCTCGGCCGCGAGCTCGACGTCCTCGCCGGGCAACGGCTCCGCCTTCGCGACCTCGTCCAGACCGAACCGCAGCAAGTCCGCCTCAGCGAGGCGATCACGCTCGCGAGTGGTCAGCTCGGTCAGCTCGGCCTCGACCTCGCGATGCCGCTTGTACGCGGCGGCGTACTCCTGCAGCGGCACCAGAACCGGCTTGCCCGCAAAGGTGTCCAGCGTCTCGCGCTGCCGCGCCGGCTGCAGCAACCGCCACTGATCCGCCTGGCCGTGGATCGCGACGAGATCTCCGGAGATCTCGCCCAGCACGGACACCGGAACGGACGCGCCGCCGAGAAACGCCCGTGACCGGCCCTCCGACGAAAGCTCGCGCGCGATCAGCAACTCGTCGTCGTCCAGCTCGCCACCACGGTCCTCGGCCTGCTGCACGATCGCCCGCGGTACGTTGCTCGCGCGACCCTCCACCCGCGCCCGCCGCGTCCCGTGCCGCACCAGACCGCTGTCGGCACGGCCGCCGAGCAGCATGTTCACCCCGGTCACAACCATCGTCTTGCCGGCACCGGTCTCACCCGTGACCGCGGTGAAACCCGGGTCGAGGTCCAACGTCGCGTCCTCGATCACGCCCAGCCCAGTGATGCGGATCTCCGAAAGCATTGTCAGTGTCCGTTTCCGTTGCGTTTGCGCTCGGCGGCGCCACGCCAGCCGAGCACCGGGAGGTCGAACTTCGCCACCAGCCGGTCGGTGAACGGCGCCTCATGGGCGCGGGCCAGCCGGACCGGCGTCGAACCCCGCCGTACCTGGATCTCGGCGCCGGGCGGCACCTCGACCATCCGCCGGCCGTCGCACCACAACACGCCGCGCCCGTGCCAGGACGGGACCAGCTCGATCGACAGCCGCGACGTCGGCGCCACCACGATCGGCCGGGAAAAGAGCGCGTGCGCGCTCAGGGGCACCATCAGGATCGCCTCGACCTCGGGCCAGACGATCGGTCCGCCGGCCGAGAAGGAGTACGCCGTACTCCCGGTCGGCGTCGCAACCACGACGCCGTCACAGCCGTAGCGGGACAACGGGCGGTCGTCGACCTCGACCAGGACCTCGAGCATCTTCTCCCGGGCCGCCTTCTCGACACTCGCCTCGTTCAGCGCCCAGGTCTCGAAGATCAGGTCGTCGTCCAGCCGTACGTCGACGGCCAGCGTCATCCGCTCCTCGACCGTGTAGCTGCGGTCCACGACCACCTGGACGATCCGCTCCAGGTCGTCGACCTCGGCCTCGGCCAGGAACCCGACGTGGCCCAGGTTCACCCCGAGCACCGGCGTACCGTGCGGGCGGGCCAGTTCGGCGCCGCGCAGAATCGAGCCGTCGCCGCCGAGCACCATGATCAGCTCGACGTCGTTCGCCGCCTTCTCCGGGTCGTCGACGGTCTCCACCGGGTCGAGCTTGAGCTCCTCGGCCTCACCTCCGAGCAGCCGGACCAGCATCCCGGCATCGGTCAGCAACCGGTGCGCGTCCCGGGCGACCTCGACCGCCTGCTCCCGGCCGGTGTGCGTCACCAGCAGCACGCGCCGCGGCTCCTGTTCAGCCACCCTGCCCCCTCGTCACTGTGGACCGGTCTCGATTGCTGTTTGGAGCATCGTCTCATCGAGGGCCGGTGCTTCCCGGCGTATCCACAGGAAGTATTCGACATTTCCTGACGGGCCAGGTAACGGGCTGGCCGCTACGCCTTCGATTCCCCAGCCCAGAGCGTGTGCCTTGGCGGCGACATTCCGGACCGCCTCAGCCCGCAACTCGGGGTCCCGGACCACGCCGCCCTTGCCCAGCCGCTCCTTGCCGACCTCGAACTGCGGCTTCACCATCAGCACCAGCTCGCCGTCCGGCTTCACCACCCCGAGCAGCGCCGGCAGCACGAGCGTGAGCGAGATGAAGCTCAGATCGCTGACCACGAGATCGACCGGTTCACCGCCGATGTCCTCGAGCGTCAGCGTCCGGACGTTGGTCCGGTCCATCACCGTGACCCGCTCGTCGGTCTGCAACGCCCACACCAACTGGCCGTACCCGACGTCGACGGCAATCACGTGCGCCGCCTCGTTGCGCAGCAGTACGTCGGTGAATCCCCCGGTGGACGCACCGGCGTCGAGCGTACGGCGACCTTTCACCTGGACAGCTGGGAACGCTTCGAGGGCGCCGATCAGCTTGTGCGCGCCGCGGCTCGCGTAGCCGGGGTCCTCGTGCTCGGAGGTGTCGACGACGATCGGGGCGTCCGCACCGACCCCGGTCGCGGCCTTGCCGGCCACGGTCCCGGAAACCTTCACCTTGCCGGCCGCGATCAGCTCGCTCGCGTGCTCACGGGAGCGCGCGAGCCCGCGCCGTACCAGCTCGGCATCGAGCCGCGACCGCTTGACTCCCTTGGCCACTCGGCTCTTCCGCTAGGTCCGGTCGCCAGGCTCGGCGTCGGCTTCGACCAAGGCGGTCTGCAGCCGCTCGTGCAGGTCGGCATACACCTCACCGTGCTCACTGACCGGCTTCTCCCGCAACTCGTCCAGCCGAGCCATCGTCTCCTCGACCAACGGATGCCCGCCCTCCTCGGTCGACTCGTCGATCGCCGGGTCCTCGTACGCCGGGTCCTCGGCGGAGCCGGCTTCGAAGGAGTGCTCGTACTCCTGGCCGGGGGCGCGCGCGAACTCCGGGCCGAACTCGACCGCAGCGGGATCCACATGCTCCACTGTCTCTTGGGCCGCGTCCTGCGCACCGGGCTCGGTGTCGTAGTCGGGGTGGGACGGCGTCTCCTCGGACTGGTACGGGTCGAAAGCAGGCTCGACGTCCGGGTCCACGTCCGGTGGGAACTGCTCGCCGGGATGCTCGGTCATGTCAGACCTTCTTCGCCGTCTTCTTCGCCGGAGCCTTCTTGGCCGCCTTCTTCGCCACAGCCTTCTTGGCCGGCGCAGTCTTCTTGGCAGCCGCCTTCTTCGCCGCCTTCTTGGCAGGCACCGGGACGTCCACGACCGGAGCCGGCCCCGCCGCGGCCGCCTGCGCCTCGGCGAGCTCGGTCTCGAGCGCCTTCACCCGGCGGGTCAGCGCCGCGACCTCCTCGGAGCGAACAAACCCGAGCCGCGCCACCGCACCCTCGACCTCGTTCGACACGATCGCCTGCAGCAGCTGACGGTTACTCTTGCTGGTGGCAACGATCTCGTCGGCCAGGTCACTCGCCCTGGTCGTCAGCGCGTCCGCCCCGGTCTGCTGCAGCAACGCCTTCGCAGCCGCCTGGGCCTTGTGCTTGGTGACCTCGGTCAACCCGTTCGCCAGTTGTACGTAGCCGCGCACAGCGTCCATCACCATGACTGCCTCCTCGCATCGTTCCCAGCAACGGTATCGCCTCCCCGCCCCAACACCACCCCGCCCCACGCTCGCGAGGCCTGAGGCTCGCTACTTGTCGAGTCCGATGCGGTGGAGGGCGGCGTCCAGGGCGATGGTTTCGGCGGTCGGCGCGGGCTTGGGGCGGGGGCGGCGGCCACGGGAGGTGGCCTTGGCGGGCTTGGCGGGTTCGGCCGGGGCGTCGACGGCGGTCCAGACCGCGGACAGGATCGCGCGCAATCCGTCGTACGGCGCTCCCTCGCCCTTCACCGTGACCGCGTTGTTCACGACTTCGGCGGTCCACCCGGCCGACGTGTGCTTCGAGCCGCTGACGGTCACGCCGGCCTGCTTCTCGGCCAGCGCCCCGAGGCCGGCGGCGATGTACGTCGGCCGCTGGTGCTTCGGCGCCCGCGCCAGGTCGTACGCGTCGTTGACGCCGGTCGCGACCCACAGACTCGGGATCCCGACCGCGTTCGCGCCCTCGATGTCGGAGTCCAGCCGGTCCCCGATCATCAACGGGCGCTTGGCTTCCAGCCGTTCGATGCTCGTCTCCAGCAGCGGCGGCTCGGGTTTCCCGGCAACAACCGGGTCCACGTCGACCGCGGCCCGGACCGCCTGCACCAGCGTGCCGTTCCCCGGCGCCTTGCCGGCTGCGGTGGGGATGGTCAGATCGAGATTGGTCGCGAACCACTTCGCGCCCTCGTGGATCGCGTGCGCGCCGTCGGCGAGCATCACCCAGTTCACATCCGGGTGGAACCCCTGAACGACGGCGACCGGCCGCGCGTCGCTGGTCCGCACCGGCGTCAGCCCGTACTCCTCGAGCGCAACGATCAGCCCCTCGCCACCCACCACGAGCACCGGAGACCCCTTCGGGAACTCGCTCGCGATCAGCTTCGCCGCCGCCTGCGCGGACGTCACCACGTCCTCGGCGGTCACGTCCAGCCCGAACGACGCGAGGTGCTCGGCAACGATCCCCGCCGGCCGGCTCGCGTTGTTCGTGATGTACCCGATCCGCATGCCTTCCTTGGCGGCCTTGCGGAGGTTCTCCGGCGCGTCCGGGACCGGATCCGGCCCGACGTACACGACGCCGTCGAGGTCCAGCAGCGCCACGTCGTACCGGGTCGCGAGCGGTTCGTCACACGCCGAGAGCGGCTGCGGCGCTGTACGTTCCGCGCTCACGCTTCACCCCGTACGATTCCGCGCATGCTGGATCCTCGGGGGGTGCTGAGACTCGACCCACTGCGTGCCTGGCGGTTCGTGGCGGGCAAGGTCAGCGCGCTCGGCGCCGTCACCTCACCGCCGTACGACGTGCTGGAACCCGCCATCGTCCGGCGGCTGACTGACTCTGATCTGCACAACATGGTGAGGCTCATCCTTCCACGCGATCCGGACCTCGGTCGCGGCCGGTACGACGAACCCGCGCACCGGCTCGCCGGGTGGCAGCGGGACGGTGTGGTGATCCAGGACGAGCGGCCCGCGCTGTACGTGTACGAGCAGCGTCTGGGCAGCGCCGTACTGTGCGGACTGGTCGGCTCACTGCGGCTGGACCCGACACGGCAAGTTGTGCTCCCGCACGAAGAGGTGATGCCGCACTGGGTCAACGACCGGCTGCAGCTGATGGAGGCAACAGACGCCGACCTGGAGCCGATTCTGCTCGCCTACGCCGACGGTGGCGCGGCAAGTGATGCTGTGGACGCGGCACGGTCCGGTGAACCGTGGGTGGAGGCCGAGACGTACAACGGCGCCGAGCACCGCATCTGGCGGA
Source organism: Kribbella sp. VKM Ac-2569 (assembly GCF_004216905.1). Classification (GTDB taxonomy): domain Bacteria; phylum Actinomycetota; class Actinomycetes; order Propionibacteriales; family Kribbellaceae; genus Kribbella. The sequence continues at coordinate 3,518 of NZ_SGXJ01000005.1, read as the reverse complement.
TCGACGACCCAGAGGTGCTGGCGACGATCGAGCGGGAGCTGGCCAAACACGAGGCGGTCATCGCGGACGGTCATCACCGGTATGCGGCGTACCTGGAGCGTCAGCTGCGCGAGCCGTACCGGCCGACCGCGGAGGCCGGTCTGGCGATGCTGGTCGACTACATCCGGCACCCGTTGACGCTGGACCCGATTCACCGCGTCGTACCGGGTCTGGACCTGATGACTGTGCAGTCACGTACGCCGGCTGGCTGGCAGATGCAGCCTGGTCGAGTGGAGGGCGACCCGGACCGCATCTCGATCACGGACGGTTCCAGCTGGCTGACTCTCCACACTGATTCCGAGACACCTACGGTCGCGATACTGCATGAGGTGCTGTTTCCGGCCTGGGGTGTGGTCGAGCAGGACCTCAGCTTCCACCACACGCTGTCAGACGCACTGGCGTTGGCCGGCCCTCAGCAGGTCGCTGTGGAGCTCGCAGCGCCCAGGATGGACCAGGTACTGCGTTCAGCCGCGCAGGGCGTCGTACTGCCACAGAAGGCCACGTCGTTCGGGCCGAAGCCGCGAGTGGGGCTGCTGTTCCGGACGCTCTGAGTCAGGGGCGGTGGTAGAGGCTGAGGAACTGCTCGCGTAGGGGCTTGCGAGCGGCCCGGTGGCGCTCTGTGAGCCGTCCGAGGGTGAAGGAGAGCTCCGGGTCGTCCTGAGCTGCCGCATCGACAGCCATGGCAGTCAGAGCATCAGCCGCGGCGCAGTGGTCCTGATGCTGCCCCAGGAGCTCTTGGTACGTCGCTGCGTGCGCTGCGGTCGTCCGTGCTTCGTCACCGAGTACGGCGGCGCTGGTGTCGGCGGTGTACCGGACTCGCTTCGCCAGCAGCCGTACCTCGTGCCAGTCGTCGTCTGAGGTCCAGGGCTTGAGCTTGTCGGCTGCCTGGGTGAACCTCTCGGTGGCGGACCGCAGGAGCTGCGGTAGTACCTCGCTGCAGGGCTTTTCTGCCTTGGCGTTGAGGTCGGGGGCTGCTGCGACTGCCTCGATGGTGGTGAGCAGGTCCTTGGTGGACTCGCCCAGGACCACCTCGGCGGAGCGGGCCGCGGCGCGTTCCAGGCCGAGGGTGAGCGTGGTGAGGATCGTGTCGACGTGTTCCTGGTTGTCCTCGCTGGTGGCGGTTTCACGGACGAGCGCCGCGATCACCTCGAGGTCCCGGGCCTCACCACAGGCCTGCGCGAGTGCGGCCAGGTCGGCTCGCAGTTCGGTCGCCCAGTCGCCGGCCAGCAGTTTGCGGAACAGCTTCAGATCGCTCCGCAACCGCCGGCAGGACACCCGTACCTGGTGGATCGCGTCGTCCTCGGACTTCTCCACCATCCCGACAGACTTCTCGAGCCGCCGCGCACCCTTGGCCAGCGCGCCTCCCACCAGCACCCCAACCGGCTGGTCGCCCGCCGCGCCCTCCACGCCCTACTCCCCGTCGCCCTTGGACTCCCCGCCAACCTCGGACTCCTCGGAATCCTCCGCGTCGAGATCCTCTGCGTCCTCGTCGTCCAGGTCCTCGTCGTCGAGGTCGGTGAACTCGAGGCCTTCGAGCTCCGCAGCCCGCTCGGCCGCACCGGTCACACCGTCGCCGTCGACGCCGGCCGCACGGTGGAACCAGACGAGCGCGTCATCGGTCCGCCCAGCCTCCGCCAGCGCATCGGCGTACGCGTACCGCAGCCGCGGCAGCCACTCAGCCCGAGTCCGCTTCGTCAGCTCCGGCACGTCGAGCATCTGGACCGCCACCGCGGTCTGACCCTTGTCGCGCCGCGCCCCGGCCGCCACGATCAGCAGCTCGATCTGCGTCGCCTCCGACACGTCGTGAACGTGCTTGTCCTTGGTCAGCGCCAGCGCCTTGTCCGGCCGCCCGAGCGCCCGCTCACAGTCGGCCATCATCGCGATGACCTCGTGGTTACCCGTCATCCGCCGTACAGCACGGAACTCGGTGAGCGCCTCGTCGTAGTGCTCAGCCAGGTACGCCGTGATCGCCACAGCCTCCCGCACACCACCAAGCCGAGCCGCCAACCGCCGCGCGGTCCGGGCATGCTGGTACGCGAGCTCCGGGTCGTCGTCGAGGAAACGCCCCGACGCCACCAGATGCTGCGCCACCAGGTCCGCCAACGTCCGCGGCAAGGACCGCAGCTCAGCCTTCACCCCACGATCGAGCTCAGCACCCGTGATCCCTTCCGGAATCTTCGGATCATCGCGCCGCGGACCGACCCTCTCCTCACGATCCTCCCGACGAGGCCCACCCCGCCGGTCATCACGCCGATCGTCACGCCCGCCGGACCCACCGCGCTCGTCCCGACCTCCAGAACGCCCACGCGAATCCCCAGCCCCCGAACGCCCACGCGAGTCTCCCCGCTCATCCCGCCGGAACGGACCACGCTCTCCCCGCCCAGGCCCACCGGCCCGAGCAGGTCCACGCCCCCGAGAATCCCCACGCTCATCCCGCCGAGCCCCACGGTCATCCCCCGACCGCTCATCCCGCCGGAACCCACCGCGGTCGTCACTTGCACGCTCATCACGCCGGTATCCACCACCGCCAGCGCCGCCACGGTCATCCCGACGGTATCCACCGCTGCTAGCGCCACCGCGTTCGTCCCGGCGGTATCCACCGCGGTCATCGCCCCCGCGATCGTCGCGGCGGTATCCGCCACGGTCGTCGCGGCCACGGTCATCACGTCCGCCGCGGTCGTCCCGCCGGGAGCCGGCTACGCCGCGTCCCGCACCGGGCCCGCGCCCCGAACCACCCCGATCGTCGCGCCGGTATCCACCAGACCGATCGTCCCGCCCACCCTGGCCGGACATCTGCCCACCGAACGGGTCGCGCGCAGACTTGTCATCACCTCGAGAACCGGCAAACCCACGCCTGTTCTCGGAAGAACTCTCATCCCGATCCCGGTACGACGAATTACCCGAGCCACCCGAACGCCCACCGGCAATCCCGCCCCGTCGGCTCGGCGCCCCACCGCTACGACCCGCAGAACCTCCACGACTACCGCCACCTCCAGCTCCAGATCCGCCACGACCCGCACCGGAACCAGACCCAGAACGACCAGCTCCAGAGCCACCACGACCAGTTCCGGAGCCGGACCAACCGGATCCAGAACCCGAACGACCGCCATCCGAGCCCGAGCGACCCGCTCCAGAGCCCGAACGGCCGGCGCCCGAGCCTGAGCGGCCGGACGAGTTCGAACGACCGGAGTCTGAGCGTCCACCACCGGACCCGCCTGAGCGGCCGGCGCCTCCGGACGAACCGCGACGGTCCCCTGAACCGGACCGAGGATTGCGAGGTGGCGTCGCCACGGTGACTCCTAACGATGCTGAAGAGCAGTAATCGGACAAACGTTACCGCGCCCGCAGCGGGAGGTGACGTCCTGGTCGGCGACCGCCGACCCTCCACAAATGTTAAGGGCCACCCCTAGTGGGGTGGCCCTTAACAGTGTGAATGTCCGGCGGCGTCCTACTCTCCCACGACCTCCCGGTCGCAGTAC
>NZ_SGXJ01000004.1 GCF_004216905.1 Kribbella sp. VKM Ac-2569 | reverse complement strand
CGCCGCCTCGCCCGCATCGTCTTCAACCACCTCACTACCGACCAACCCACCGCGAGAACCACCCTCGCAGCCGCGGCTTGACATAGGAGAAACGCGTGTCGAACGATCCGCCGCCGCTCCGACGTACCCGCATGGAGCTTCAGGACGTGGTGCAGCGGCGGATCGACGAACTGGTGGACACCGAGCTCGGTCTTCAGGTCGCGGTGTATCGACACGGCGAGCTCGTCGTGGACGCGGTGGCCGGAGACGGCGTGACCTCGGAAACGCTGTATTTCGCCGCATCCACCGGAAAGGGCGCGTCCGCGACGGTCGCCAACGTGCTGGTGGATCGCGGCGTACTCGACTACGACCGGCCGATCGTCGAGATCTGGCCCGAGTTCGGCATGCACGGGAAGGACAAGGCGACGCTGCGGCACGTGCTGACGCATTCCGTCGGCCTGCCCGCTCTACCGTCCGACACGACGCGGAAAACGCTCCCCGAGCAGGCGGATCGGCTCGCCGCTGGCAAGCCCTGGTGGGAACCGGGCACGAAGATGACCTACCACGCGGAGACCTTCGGCCTGCTCGTCGGTGAGATCGTCCGCCGCGCGACCGGCCGGACGATCTCCGACGTACTGCGGGACATTGTGACCCCCCTCGGCCTGCAGGAAAACGTGTTCTTCGCGCTGCCTGCGGATCAGCGGCATCGGCTCGCCGAGCTCGTGGAGCCTGAGGGCGCCGAGGAGACGTTCGCGATGCTGGCCGGGATGTTCGAGAAGGTCGTACCGCGGGCGATGCGGCCGCGGGCCGCCGTACTGAACCAGTCCGAGCAGCTCGCGATCGAGGACCCGTCGAGCGGAATCCTCAACGCTCGTGGGATCGCCAAGCTGTACGCCGGGTTGATCGGCGAGGTGGACGGGGTCCGGCTGGTCCGGCCGGAGACGGTCCCGGTGATCACCGGGCCGGCGCTGGTCGCACAGGACGAACTGCTCGGCAACCCGGCGACTTTGGCGCTCGGCTACGCGATCGGCCGGCTCGGGTCGACCGCGGAGGAGAGCCCGGCGTCGTTCGGATGGCCGGGCATGGGTGGCAGTGTGGCGTGGGCTGACACGCGTTCGGGGGTCGCGTTCGCGCTGACCAGGACGCTGTTCGATCCGACGGGGTCTGGGTCGGCGGTCGAGATCGGCAACCTGGTTGCGAAAACTCTTTGCTGAAAACCCTTTATTTATATGGTTGCTTCAGCTTCGGGATGCGCGGACGGAGCTCTGGTCGATCCAGACGAGATGGCCGTGGTGACTGACGAGAACCTCGTCGGTCCCGGCCGTCCCGGTCCGGCGACCCAGCTCCTGGCCCGCGATCCAGCGTCCGCCGATGCGGATCTGGACGGCGATCGGCCGCGCCGGTGAGGGGGCTACGGGCATGAGCACCTGCTTAGGGACAGGGGCGGATGATGGAGGAAGTTTGTGGGCCGGTTTCCCAACCAGTCGCAAGCGTACAACCGCAACATGACAGACCGTTAGCGGTAACTGGAATTCGTCAGGGAGCCCCGTTGTCCAAGCCGATCTTCGTCGTGCAGCTGCATGATGCCCGGCGGTTGCACTACGACGTCCGGCTCGAGGTGGATGGGGTGCTGAAGTCGTGGGCGGTGCCGCGCGGGCCGTCGCTGGATCCGATCGTGAAACGGCTCGCGGTGTTCACCACGGACCACGATCTCGAGTACGCGTCGTACGAGGGGGTGCACCGCGACGCGCAGTACGGCAGCGGCGCCGTGATCGTCTGGGACGCCGGCGTCTACACGAACCTCACCCGCGACGACCGGCGGCAGCTGGTCGACCCGGCCGAGGCGATCGAGCGCGGGCACTTGAAGGTGCAACTGCATGGCGTGAAGCTGAACGGGGCCTGGGCTTTCACCCGTACCGGCGGCGACTGGCTGCTGGTCAAGGTGAAGGACGCCGACGCCGATCCGTCGCTGGACCTGACCGTCACCGAGCCCCGATCGGTCCTGAGCGGCCTCACCATCGAGGAGATGGCCGCTTCCTGATCACCAGCCGTCGATATGCAGTACGTCGTCGAGCGGCTGCCGCGGCGCCGGCTTGAAGTTCGTCCCGATCGAGTACGCCGTCGGGATCAGCACCGTCTGCCGGATGTCCTCGGGCAGACCGAGCAGCTCCCCGACCTCTTGCTCGTAGTTGAGGTGCAGGGTGGTCCACGCCGTACCGAGGCCGCGAGCCCGGGCGGCGAGCATGTAGCTCCACGCCGACGGGAGGATCGAACCCCACAGGCCGGCCTGGTTCCCCGCGGGCAGGTTCTTCGCCTGGAGGCACGGGATCACCAGCACCGGGACCAGCCCCATCCGCTCGCCCAGGTACGCGACGCCGTCGCCGATCCGGCGCTGGATCGGCCCACGGACCGGATCGTCGGCGTACAGCTTCCCGGCCGCGCCCGGACCCTCGAGGTACTTCTCCACCGCCAGCCGGTAGTACTCACCGACCGCGGAGCGCTTCTCGGCGTCCGTGATCACCAGCCAGTGCCACGTCTGGCGGTTGCTCCCCGACGGGCCCTGCAACGCGATCTCGATGCACTCCCGGATCAGCTCCATCGGCACCGGCCGCTCGAGGTCGAGCCGCTTGCGCACGGTACGGGTCGTTGTCAGCAGCTCGTCGGGGTTCAAATCCAGGATCTCGGTCACCCCACCATTTCTACAGCCGAGCGGACCAGCGCCGCAGGCGGCCACCCGGATTCCCCACTGTGGACACCACGCCAGGGGTTCTCCCCTGGTCGTGGGGGTTCTCCCCTGGTGTACGGATAGAGAACCCTTCACCGCAATGGATATCCGGGAATGTGTGGCCGGGTGGGGCTGCGTTGAGATGACCGGACTCCACAACTCGGCTGGGGTCTGCAACTGGGGAATCCTGCTGGACGTTCCAGGTGCACTGCATTCCCCACGGCCGCGACCCAGACCCGGACCGGGGAGTCCCACCCACCCGAAACGACCAGTACACCTCCCGGTCGCGCGGGCTTGTCCGGGATCACGCCGAGTCGTGGCGATTGGTTGATCCCGCAACCGCGAGTCGAACGACGTCTCACTCGAAGGGGGTTGGGTCTCCGGAGCCGACGCGGACGACCTCGGGGACGTCTTCGGAGAAGTCGATGACGGTGGTGGGGTCGGTGCCGGCTTCGCCCTCGATGACTGCGTCGATCTGGTTGTCGAGTTCTTCCTTGATTTCCCAGCCCTGCGTCATCGGCTCCTCGTCGCCGGGTAGCAAGAGCGTGCTGGAGACCAGCGGCTCGCCCAGCTCGGCGACGAGCGCCTGGGTGACGACGTGGTCCGGGATGCGCACCCCGACGGTCTTCTTCTTCGGGTGCAGCAGCCGCTTCGGCACTTCCTTGGTGGCCGGCAGGATGAACGTGTAGCTGCCCGGCGTGGCCGCCTTGATCGAGCGGAAGACCGCGTTGCTGATGTGCACGAACTGACCGAGTTGCGCGAAGTTCTCGCACACCAGCGTGAAGTGGTGCCGGTCGTCCAGTTGCCGGATCGTGCGGATCCGGTCGATACCCTCCCGGTTACCCAGCTGGCAGCCGAGGGCGTAGCAGGAGTCGGTCGGGTACGCGATCAGCCCGTCCTCACGCAGCAGGTCCACCACCTGTCCGATCGACCGCCGCTGAGGGTTCTCGGGATGGATGTCGAAATACCTGGCCATGACCGCCGAGCCTACTGCGCGAGCCCGATGGGCTGTGCGGTCACCACCAAGTTGTCCTCGTAGCCGCCGCGCGACGCGTCGTACGCACCCGTGCAGGTGATCAGCACGAGCCGGTGGTCGGTGGTCTGGTCGAACGCGCCGCTCTTCGTCGCGAGCGCGTCCTTCCGCACCGACACGACCGACACGACCCGGTACGACGCCGTATGCCCGGCCCCGTTCAGTACGACGACCTCACCGCGCCGTACGTCGAGCAACCGGGCGAAGAACCCGAGTCCCTCGGTCTTGGTGTCGACGTGTCCGGCCAGCACCACCGAGCCGAACGGATCACCGGCCTGGGCGCCGCCGTCCCACCAGCCGACCCGTTGCGCCTTGACCGGCACCTGGAGCTGACCGGAGACGGTAGTTGCCGGAAGCACCGATGCGCTGGCTCCCCCGGGCAGCACGACCTGTGCCGGGATGAAACGGATGCGCTGGCTTGGTGCCGGCGTACCGACGCGTCCCGGCGGTGCGGAGCTCGGAGCGGTCGGCTCGGCGGCTGACGGCGTACCGCCATGCTTGAAACTGACTGTGGTCGTGGGTGTAGGCGCCGCGCCGTCCGCCTCGGCCGAGCAGCCGGCCAAGGCGAGACAGCACAGCGCCGTACCTGCGAGTCGCCGGTTCAGCGACGGACCACCTTCCGGCCCGTGGCAACTGCCACTCCGAGCGCGGCGAGGAACACCACGATCCAGAGCCCGGACTGGCCGAGGGGGCTCTGCGCCTGGTCGAGCCCCGCCGCCTGTCCGCCGGTTCCGGTGTTCACCTCACTCGGCTTGGCCGACCCGGTGGCCGGAACCTTGATCGTGCCGAGCGCGACGGTCATCGTCTTCTGGCTCGGCGCGCCGATCGCGAACACCCGGGTCAGATACCCGGCCTGCACCGGCAGATCCAGCGGTCCGAGAACTACCGGAGACGTCGCACCGGTAGGCACGATGTCGACCTTGTACGTGCCCGCCGGAACGACCACGTCCAGGGATTCACCGTTCGCGACGTTCTTGAAAAGTACCTGTCCGTTCACCCGGATGTCAGCCGGCCCGACCGCCGCATCGTGCGCGACCCGCAATCCGGCTTTGTCCTTGGGCACCGCGGTCAGCTTGTTTGCGTACGTCGTGATCAGCGGCTTGCCGGTCGGCGACACCGGCTGATGAATGACGACGTCCAGACTCGCGCCGGAGCCCGCCGAAACCGACCGCTGGATCACCACCTTCCCGTCCTGCTTGGCGGTGATCATGCGCTTACCGGAAGCGACCCCGAACGGCCCGACGAGCTTCCCACCGGCAACCCCGGTGGCGACCTGACGCCCGTCGACGCTGATGTCGAGGGTGCGCCCGGGCAGGCCCTGGACGAAGTACAGGTTGGCACCCGCAGCTGCCTCGGCGGGCACGGTGAGTAGTGCCGGTGCAGCCGCGATCAACACCGCGAGCAGCAGCGGAAGCACCCTTCGAATTACCGGACCGTGAATTCTCGTAACCTTTTCATGCACTGCCCGGGATTGCCCGGACACACTCTGTCTCCGCATTTTCTCCCCCTCGGAGTTCACCGCGAAATTGTGAAACAAACGCCCGACCCCATGAATTCGGGCGTATCGTATGCGCAAGTCCGACTTGACCGCCAGAGGTAACCTTTTCTTCTTTGCGGCCAGGACCGTTTTCGAGGGGCGGTGACTTCGTGTCAGGACGCGGGCGTCCCGGGTTCCTCCCGGCCGGACCATCGGGGGTGGAGGAACCTCGGCGCACCCGAACCCGTTATCTGGCCGCGGTCGCGCTGGTGCTGGGGTACAGCGCGGCCGTCGCCTGCTCGGACGGGTCCGGTGCTCCGGTCGCCCCAAGCCCGGGAGTCAGCGGTTCCCTACCGTCCGCGACGGTCACCAGTGCGCCTCAGACGACGGTCGCGCCGAGCGCCGAGCAGGCCAAGCCGGGGATCAAGCTCACCGCGGTGCCGCGGCCGGACGGTTCGTTCGACATCACCGAGAACGTGAGGTTGCCCGCGGCCACGGACAGGGTGCCGTTGCAGCTGCCGGGATCCGGTGAGCACCTTCCCGGAATGATGGCCCGAACGACGCCACTTGTGACCGGCCTGAAACTGCTCGCCGACGACAAGCCCGTGCCGCTCAAGAAGACCACGATCACCGGTGCCGACTTCGTTCCGCTGTCCGTCCGCGCCACCAGGATCGTGCTGACCTACAAGCTGTCGGGCTCGACGGTGCGCGCCACCCCGTCGCAGACATCCCGGGCCGGCGCGGCAATTCGTCCCCTGACCGCGAGCGCCGCGAGCGCCATGCCGACCGACATCACGATCACCAGCGGGCTGCTGAACGTGGTCTGCCCGTTGCTGGACGAGCCCCGGTGCGCGGTCGGCGATCCGCCCCGCCTCACGGTCCGGCCTGGCATCCCGGCCGGCAAAGCCCTCGTCGTACTGCAGCTGAATCTGCCACGCTGACCCCATGAGTGATGAGCGGATCGCGCTGGGCTCGGCGCGAGGCCGGTGGGTGCTGGCCGCCACCGCGCTGGGATCGGGCATGGCGTTCCTGGACGGAACCGTCGTCAACGTCGCGCTGCCGGCGATGGGCGAGGACCTGAACGCCGACATGGCCGGCCTGCAGTGGATCGTGAACGGTTACATGCTGATGCTGGCGTCGCTGGTGCTGCTCAGCGGTTCGCTCGGCGACCGGCTCGGGCGGCGGCGGACGTTCGTCGTCGGCGTGATCTGGTTCGCCGCGGCCTCCGTCGTGTGCGCGATCGCGCCGAACCTCGAGGTGATGATCGCGGGCCGCGTCCTGCAGGGCATCGGCGGCGCGCTGCTCACCCCGGGCAGCCTGGCCATCCTGCAGACGACGTTCCAGCACTCCGATCGCGGTAAGGCGGTCGGGACCTGGTCCGGTCTCACCTCGGTCGCCGCGGCCGTCGGCCCGTTCGTCGGCGGCAGTCTGGTCGACAGCGGGTCGTGGCAGCTGATCTTCCTGCTCAACGTACCGCTCGCTCTGGCGACCGTTCTGGTCACGCTCCGGCACGTCCCGGAGACCCGCGACGAGGAGGCCGCCGGCAAGCTCGACATCAACGGCGCGATCCTCGCGACCGTCGGCCTCGCCGGCATCACGTACGGCCTGATCAGCGCCGGCGACCACGGTTTCGGCGACGCGATGGTGCTGACCAGCCTGGCGATCGGCGTCGTCGCCTTCATCGGGTTCATCGAGGTGGAACGGCGCGGCTCGTACCCGATGCTGCCGTTGAACATCTTCGCCAACCGCCGCTTCACCGGCGCGAACCTCGTCACCGTCGTCGTGTACGGCGCCCTCGGTACGGCGACCTTCCTCGTGGTCGTCTACCTGCAGACCGCCCTGCACTACTCCGCCCTCTGGGCCGGCGCGTCCTTGCTCCCGATGACCGTACTGATGCTGGGCCTGTCCGGGTACGCCGGTGGCCTCGCGGACCGGATCGGCCCGCGCATCCCGATGACCGTAGGGCCGGCGCTGATGGCCGGTGGGTTCCTGTTGATGCTGCGGATCAACACCGGCACGAGCTACTACACCGCCGTACTGCCCGCCGTCGTTCTGCTCGGGCTCGGTCTGGTCGCGACCGTGGCGCCGCTGACCGCGACCGTGCTGTCGTCGGTCGAGGACCACCACGCGGGGATCGCGTCCGGGGTGAACAACGCGGTCGCCCGGTCGGCGCAGCTGATGGCGGTCGCGGCGATCCCGATGGCAGCCGGTATCACCGGCGACGCGTACCGCGATCCCGTTGCCTTCCACAACGGATTCGGGCACGCGTTGTGGATCTCCGCCATCCTCGCGGCGGCCGGCGGCGTGATCGCGTGGGTGACCCTCGGCGATCGCGGCGTACCGCACAAGCACCACCTCGTACACCACCACACACACTGCGCGCTCGAGGCCCCGCCGTACGCCGACAGCCGCACGCCGAGCTGATTTGTCGACTTATCGAGCGAGGTAACGCCGGCGGCTCGTGGGATCGAGGCGCTCGATGGCGTAGCGGAGCATGGTGCGCGGCATCCGGGTCGCGTACCGGTCCAGGAAGGCGCGCAGTTCGTCCTCGGAAACCCGCTTGCCCGCTTCCCGCAACATCCAGCCGGAGGCCTTGTGGACAAGGTCTTCCCGATCGTCGAGGACCTCGGCGGCCAGCTTGTAGGTGTCCGCGGTCTGCCCCTGGCCGATCAGGTACTGCGTGGCGACCAGCGCGATCCGGCGTTCCCAGAGCTGATTGGAGCGGATCAGTGTGTAGAGAGGATCGCGCGGCCTGTCGAGCAGGTAGCCGCCGACGACCTGGGGAGCGCTGCAGTCCACCAGATCCCAGTTGTTGATGTACGCCGTACTGCGCATGTACAGCTCGTAGATCGCGGTGAGCTCGTGCGGGTTCGCCGTACGCGGCTTGAGACTGCGGGACGCGCGATCGGCCAGCACGCAGAGGATCGCGAGCCGATGCTCGTGCACCGGACTGGTCAGGGCCTGCTCCAGTTCGGGCAGCGGGAGGTCGGCGCGCAGGTACGGTTTGAGGATGCCGCGGATCGTCGAGAGCTTCACGCCGATCATCTGGTCGCCGTACCCGTAGCCGCCGGGTTGAAGCTTGAAGTAGCGCGCGAGTACCTCCGCCACCGCGGGATCCGCGGCAGCGTCGACGTCGGCGATCAGGTCCTTAGTACTCAGACCAGCATCCCTCCCGTCGCGCGGAGGTTCTGCCCGGTCATCCACCGGGCGTCCGGACCGGCGAGGAACGCGACCACGTCCGCGACCTCGGCGGGTTCGCCCATCCGGCCGAGCGCCGTGATGCCGACCAGAGCATCCTTCACTGTCGGCGGATTGTGGTCGTGGAACATGTCGGTGTCGGTCGCGCCCGGTGACACCGTGTTGACGGTGATCGCGCGCGGGCCGTACTCACGGGCGGCGATCTTCACGAACTGTTCGAGCGCTGCCTTGCTCGCGGCGTACAGCGAGATCCCGGGGCCCGGCATCACGGTATTGAGGGTGGACAGCGCGACGATCCGGCCGCCGTCGGGGAGGACGCGGCCGGCGCGCTGGATCGCGAAGTACGGACCCTTCACGTTGGTCGCGAACAGCTGGTCGTAGTCCTCGACGGTGACGTCGGCGATCGGCTTCACCATCGCCTGCGCCGCGTTGCAGACGAAGATGTCCAGCGTCCCGGTCGGCTCGGCCGCGCGATCGAACAGTCCGTCGATCGCGGACAGGTCCGACTGATCCGCCCGTACGGCGATCGCCTGGCCCCCGGCTGCCTTCACGTCCGCGACCACCTCGTCCGCGGCCGCTTCGCTGCTCGCATACGTGAAAGTCACCACGGCGCCGTCCGCGGCCAACCGCCGTACGATCGCCGCACCGATGCCCCGCGAACCACCGGTGACCAGCGCTGTCTTACCGTCGAGAACGCCCATACCGCCTTGTCTACCACCCCACTAGGTCCGTCGTTTGTTTACTCTGACAGCGCTTACAGCCTCAGGTCACGCTCCGGGGTCCATCGTCGGCGGACCCGTTGTACGGCTCGCGCGTTGGGGCATACGGTGTGAGGACAGGGCAGTTCCAGATCCGCCAGGACCGCGTTCGTGGCGCTACCCGGGGGAGATAACCCGCGTGACCAGCCACCAAGAGCCGCGGGACGGCGAGATGGTCAGGACGACCTTCGACGCAGTCACCGAGGAGCTGGAACCAGGAGTACTGCTGGTCCGGATGTCCGGCGAGATCGACATCGCCAGCACCGACTTCGCCGCCGAGGCGATCCGCGCCGCGGTCGCGCCACCGGCACGGCTGGTGCTGATCGACGTGTCAGCCGTCACGTTCTGCAGCTCGGCCGGCCTCGGCAACCTGGTCGAGGCCCGCAACCTGGCCGGGCAGCACAACATCACCCTGGCGCTGGTCGGCGTCGGCCGCCCGATCGACCGCCCGCTCAGCGTCACCGGCCTCGGCGGTCAGTTCCGCATCTACAGCACGGCCGCAGAGGCGCTCACCCAGCTCTGACCGCGGATACGGTAGCTTTCGGTGTCTCCGACGAAGGAAAGTCATGGGTGAGCTAGCCAAGATCGTGGTCGTCGTACCGACCTACAACGAGCGGGACAACCTGCCCGTGCTGGCCGGGCTGCTGTCCGACCTGAACCTGCCCGGCCTGGAGCTTCTCGTCGTCGACGACAACTCCCCTGACGGTACGGGCGACGTCGCCGACGAACTGGCGAAGGAGTCGCCGGAGAAGGTCGGCGTACTGCACCGGACCGCGAAGGACGGACTCGGCCGCGCGTACGTCGCCGGGATCACCCGCGCGCTCGACGAAGGCGCCGACATCGTCATCCAGATGGACGCCGACCTGTCGCACCCGGCCTCGGTCGTCCCGACCATGGTCGAGACGCTGCGGACCACGGAGGCCGGCGTCGTGATCGGCTCCCGGTACGTGCCGGGCGGCTCGGCCGCGGCCGAGTGGGGCTGGCACCGACGGGCGCTGTCCGCGTTCGCGAACTTCTACGTGAACGCGATCCTGCGGCTGCACGTGAAGGACGCCACCGCCGGGTTCAAGGCGTGGAAGGCGGACACCCTGCGCTGGATCGACGTGGCGTCGATCGAGAGCAACGGGTACTCGTTCCAGGTCGAGATGAACTACCGCACGGTGAAGCGCGGCCTGAAGATCGCCGAGGTCCCGATCCACTTCGAGGAGCGCACCGAAGGCGTCTCCAAGATGTCGCTGAAGGTGCAGCTCGAGTCGGCCCTGATGCCTTGGAAACTCCTCTTCGGCCGTTCCTAGATCGACCGGGCCGCGGACCCGATCATCCGTTGGACCTCGGCGCGCACCGTGCCGAGGTCCTGGACGTACGCCGCCCAGCACACGCTGATGCTGACGTCGTTGGTCTTCGGCGCACCCCGCAGCCGCACACATTCGCCGGCCAGTGAGTACGTCACGTCGTCCTGACGAAGGCGGCCCGTGAAACCGATCGAGACCGCCTCGAGGATGTTGCCGTTGGGTGGCGGCAGCGCGCGGGCCCGCCCGGCCTGGAACCCGTAGATCGCCTGCTCGTCGGCGAACGCCTTCGCGGCCGGCAGCATCAATGGGAGCGACGGCATCGGACGCGGCGACAACGAGAAGGTTGCGTCCGCGCCGCGATCCCAGGACGTCACCTCCAGGCCGTTCGTGAACGAGTGGACCGTCGTCCAACCGTTCGCGACCTCGACGAAGACGCCCTGACCGAGCGGCGTACCGCGGTCGACGTCGGCCTCTCGGCGCGGATTGCGCGACGGCGTCACGGACGGCGCCGGCTCGTGCGCTGTCGCCTTGGGCCTTGTCGGCTTGAGAGTCGTCTTTTCGGGGGATGCCGCTCGGACCTGCTGGTGTGTCAGTTGGCTGGCGAGCATGAAGACACCTACCAGCAGTACGGCGAGAGCGGCCGTCAGGAGAGCGACCGCACGGCCGCTCGCCGGATTCTGCTGCGACATCAGATCGAACGCGCGATGGAGGCGAGCATGCGATCGCCGTCCTTGAAGACCGGCTTCTGCGCGTCCTTCCGGGCGGCGACGCACAGCGTGACCGTCACGTTGTGGATCGACTCGACGCCGGTCATCGTCGTACACCTGGAGACGAGTGAGAACACGGCACCGTTCGGCGCGGTATAGCGGCCCGAGTAGGTCATCTCGGCCTGGGCACCGATGTTCGAGTTCGCCGGGCTGACCGTCCGTACCGGACCCTGCTTGGCGGCCTTCAGGTGGTCGGCCTTGATCAGCGCCTGCGCGACCGCGACGACCGCCGTCCGCGGGGGAAGGCCGACCGGGCTGACGACGACCATGGCGGCACCGGCTCGGGTCGTGGCGCCGAGCGTGACGGAGTACGTCGTCGAGCGGCTCTTCCGCCAGCCCGCGGCCGGGGTGACGTACACGTCGTCGTACACGGCTATGCCCTTGTCGACGTCCTTCAGCGTCCGGCGCCGCTCGGCGGGCGTGGGCTTGGGGGTGTACGACGGGCTCGGCGTGGTGGACGGGGCGGTGGTCGGGGTCTCAGTGGACGGGCTGGCGGTGGGGGTCGACACCCCATCGGTGAACGTGGCCGTCGGGACCGGGGCGCCTGCGTCGGCGGTGTCGTCGCCACGGCCCGTCAGCAGGACAACAGCACCTCCGATCAGCGCTACCACCACAGCGACGGCGCCAGCCAGCAGCCAGGGACCTTTAGGACGCTTGCCCGGCGGCTGATGGCCGCCTGAGTACGGGCCCTGCGGCAGCTGTCCGCCGTACTGAGGCGGCTGGTTGCCGTACTGGGATGGCTGGCCGCCGTACTGCGGCGGTTGGCCGTACTGCGGCAGCGGAGCGGTGTGTTGCGGCGGTGCGCCGTACGGCTGAGGCGGCGTACCGGGCGGTGGCGGCGGTGCGCCGTACGGTCCGGTCGGGCGGTGGTCGGGGTTCCAGGCAGGCGGTTGCTGATCGCTCACGGCGAGAGCCTCACTAGATCGTTCAAAAGAGTAGGGAGATCCGGTCCCCGAAACCGGCCGCCAGAGGCTACCCCACCCAGCCGCGATCGGCCTAGGGTCAGCCGTAGCCGAGTTCGTGCAGCCGGGCGTCGTCGATGCCGAAGTGGTGCGCGATCTCGTGCACCACCGTGATGTTCACCTCATCGACGACGTCGTCGACGTTCTCGCAGATCGCGAGCGTGGGATTGCGGTAGATCGTGATCCGGTCCGGCAGTACGCCGCCGTAGTCGTGCCCGCGCTCGGTCAGCGGGATGCCCTCGTAGATC
Source organism: Kribbella sp. VKM Ac-2569 (assembly GCF_004216905.1). Classification (GTDB taxonomy): domain Bacteria; phylum Actinomycetota; class Actinomycetes; order Propionibacteriales; family Kribbellaceae; genus Kribbella. The sequence goes on along the minus strand of NZ_SGXJ01000004.1, from coordinate 896,060 downwards.
CCGAGCAGGTCCGGATCGCTCGCCGGCGGCTCGTCCTCGACGAACACCGCCACGTTGTCGATCAGCGCCGCCAACTCCTCCGGCACCTCGTCCAGCGCCTGCGCCACGAGCCCCTCGAAGTCGCCCCGACTCATCTCGATCACCCCGCCAGTATCTCGTTTTGGAAGCTGGCGCGGTCTCCTCTATGCTTACGGCTGTCCCTGGAGCTTCGGCTCCCGCGGGTCCGAGTCCCCATCGTCTAGTGGCCTAGGACGCTGCCCTTTCAAGGCGGTAACGCGGGTTCGAATCCCGTTGGGGATACGGTCGAAAGACCGGTGCAAGAAGTACCTCGAAGATGCTGTAAGATCATCGAGTCATTTGGCCCAGTGGCGCAGTTGGTTAGCGTGCCGCCCTGTCACGGCGGAGGTCGCGGGTTCGAGTCCCGTCTGGGTCGCCAGGAGAAGGCGGCGGTGTCAACAACACCGCCGCCGAACTTTCTCCCCGGTCAGGTAGCTCAGCTGGTAGAGCGTCCGCCTGAAAAGCGGAAGGTCGGCGGTTCGAGACCGCCCCTGACCACCTTTCTCACCTGCGGTTTCTCGATCTGAGAACTGCCGATCCTCCCGCGATTACCGCAACACGTATGCGGTCAGGGCGAGCATCAGGACAGGCAATACAGTTCCACTCCGCGGCGACCTCAGGGCCGAGGGTGCGGGATGAGGTCGATCGTGACCGGTGGGTCGCCGTACGGCGAGAGTTGGGTGACCGTTGAGGCCGGTCGGAGCTTCGGGTCGGTCTGGAACTGCCGCTCCAGGTGGTCTTCGGCCGCCAAGTCTCCCGCGTCGGAGGCGAGCAGTAGTCGGGCGACCTCGTCGGTATCGGAATCTGTGATCCCAGTGCCGACCTCGTCCCACAGGAGTGTCTCGTGACCGTACCGATGCATGACTTCCATGATCACGTACGTACGGATGAATCCAGGTCCGGATAGCTCCGACCCCGGAGCCACGCCATAGCGCGTGGGATCGAGGCGACCGGCACGGTAGCCCGTCCAGACCTCCGCGGCGGTCTCGAAGGGCGCGCCCTCACCGGTCGGCAGATCGCGGACGTCGAACGAACGACTCCCCGCCTCGAGCTCGGGATCGAACCGCTGCCACTGCGTGCCGTTCCACCATTCAGCGACGACGTGATCACCACGGAAGTCCGGAGGTCCTGGGAAGTAGCCGGTGAAGCCCACCCGGGTCCGCGCCGGGATTCCCTGCTCGCGAAGAGCGGCGACCGCGAGCAGGGAATGATCACGACAGCACCCCGCTACCCGGTCGCCAGGCGGCCGTGGATCCAACAACGGGCCGGGATGCCGTGCCTGATCAAGGTCCAGAAGGGTCGAGACCCAGCGCGAGTTGATCTCGCCGCGACGGTCATCGCGGAGCAAGTGCGCCTCGGCGCGATAATGGAGCACGACATTGCTGACGGCCGCGCAGATCTCCTCGATCCCGGATAGCTCACGGAGCAGCCGACCGTGGCGGCCCGGATCGGAGAAGGCGGAATGTCGCGCGAGTCGGTCCCGAATGGTCATGCGACGATCCTGCCCTGATTTCTGGTGACATTTCAGGCATTTACGGCGGCGTCACCGCCGTCAGAAACAAGCGCAATGACCCGAGCCAGCCAGTGTGATCACGCGACCTTCTCCAGACCCACGGCTGGTATCACCGAGACGAGGACCAAGAACTCGACGTCATCAGCTGGGTCACACCGGCGGCTGTCCTCGGAATCCGTCCGACCTTCAGCCTGGGCGCTCCATCGGCCGGCAGCCTCAAGGAGACCATCGTGGACGTCTTCGCCGGTGGGTCGCTGTCGGTGGAGCTCCTGAATGCCTAAAGACCCCACAAGTGTGGACTGCCTAGCAACGCAGGTATCAGATGGCTGACCGCCCAGCTGGATCTGCTCAAGCCTTATCGCGTGGCCGGACTACTCGGCCGGAACCTACTTCGCCCGAGAAGCCACCTCCGAATCGTTCCGCTCAAACTGGCCAGCGAACCGCACGTTGAGCCGGTCGAGAGAGCGAGCTTGCGGACCTCATCCTGTCGCGGCATGCGCGTCGTGAGTTCGTCGACGTACCCGATTTCCTCGTGGCCCTTCGCTGCCATCGCCCGGATGACGCCGCCAGGCACGTCGTGGGGCGTGAGCAGACCGCATCTCGAAGTCGCGGTACTCGCCCTTCCGACCCCTGGTCCCGCATCTCGGTGTACAACGCGTCGGTCTGATCGCCGGCCAACCGGTCGCGGCTCTCGGCCCAGGCCGCGTGGTAGGTGATCATCATCTGATCACGCACCACCGTGCCCTTGCCCTGAACGCTGGTGATCATGCCTTCGTTCTGGAGCACGCCCATCGCAAGCCGGACCGTGTTCCGAGACACGCCGTACTGCTTTATAGCTCCGCCTCGGTCAGTAGGCGGTCGCAGGCTGGGAGAGGGTTGCGGTAAGGATTTTATCGCGCGCGGTATCGGCTGGTGCATCTCGCGTTCGACGTGGCCTCGATGGTGGCGCTCGGCCGGCGCACAATTGATCCGCGCACGGGAAGCCACTAACGCCCTGATCGACTTTGCTATCACCCGCGCCTGAGCCGGCGGAGAGAACGTCGTCAAGTCTCGCCGGGCGAGGGCGGCGAGCTCGGCACATCCTCGACGAACGGGACCTTGCTGACGCTGTGGTGGTATTGCTCGACGGCGTCCTCCACCGAGAGGTGCCCGAACTGGAGGGACGTCAGCACGCCTTCGAGTTCCGCACTGCAGACCTCTGCGGCAGTGACGCGGGCCGCAAGATCCTGCGATTTGCTCAGGTTGCCGGAAATGACCGACACCAATGAGACGATCAACGCGGCCAGACAGAGCGGGCGCCAAACATCCGCGGCGCTGCCGATTGACAATTGGTCCTTGACGCCGTTGGTGAATGGCGCCCCTCCCAGCGCCGGACCCGCCACGAGGGCAGCGGCCAGGGCGCTGCTGACGATGCTGATATTGGTCAGTCGATTGCGCCGCGGCCGCACGTCGCGCAGGAAGGCAGCGATGCCCGCCCGGCGAGTTTCGATTTGGGTCCGCAACTCCGCGCGGACTCTAGGATCATCAGGCATCCCGCCCCTCCTGCCTCCCCTGGCCGGCTCGGTCCGCGATCAACGGCGGCCGGCGTCGGTGCCAGGTCGTGCAAGGGTCGCAGAGCCGACGATTAGGGCTCCGTCCTCTTCCGAGTCTTGCACCGCCACTTCGCTTTCGCCAGCACCGGCTGCACAAAAGGTTTCACGCTCACGCCGCCGTCCCGTTCTGCTTGTAATACCTCGACGAAATGCTTCACCTTCACGGCGAACAAGCCTCTGGTGCGCCCCCTCGGATTGCAGTATTGCGAGCGGCTAAACACCCTGACAACGCACAGCGCCATCAAATGTTTGTTGCAAAGAACTATTTGAAAGATGTACGCCTGACGCTGGTCGATGCGCTGATGACTGCGCGGCCTCCGAGGGGGCGGCGAGGGTGAGGACTGCGGCCGTCCGATGCTGGACGCCCGGGCAGAAGCCGCCGATCGGCGCCCGACCGTGGGTTCCGCCGACGATTACCACGTCGTCGGATTCGAGGACGTGGGCTCGAAGGTCGAAATCACAACTTCCGTGGTTGAGGCACAAGCCGATCAGAGCGTCGACAGCATCGTCGACTCTCCCGCTTGAACCGCAACGCCTGTCCGGCGACGAGCTCCATGAAGCGATCGCCTGGACGATGTGCGGCGGCACCCCAGCCGTCGGAGCAACGTCACACACGAGTACCGCAGGTATCCGGCTCGGTCGCCGTACCGATTTGTACTGGCCGTCTTTCACATACTGCGATGTAGGCTGACCGGCGCTTGCTGCGTGCAGCACGATCGATCAGGGTTCTGGGGGACAGGGAATGCCGACTCACGAGTGGACCGCGGCAAACGATGGATACAGGTCGCCGCGGAGCCCCTGGCGGAGGGTTCAGATCATCATCGGCTTGGGTGTGCTGGTGTGCCTGGGCGTCTTCGCCGTGCGCTCCATGACGGGTGCGCCAGGAGAAGGTACTCCGGTCCTCGACGCGACCAGCTACAAGACCAACGTCGACTGCCAGGCGAACACAGTCGGATCGCAGGGCACGGTAACGATCAACGGCACGATCACCGGCGACGCGTCGAGCTACACAGTGACCGTTGACGTCCTGGATGCAGCCTCTCAGCAGAGGATCGGCGGTCAGACCTTCGAGGTTCGCGACACGGCCACATTCGGAGGAACCACCCCGGCGCAAGCTCCCATCGGACCGGCAGGCATCGAATGCGAGATCACCAAGGTGGGCGCGGCGCAGTGAGGCCCACCCAGCCTCGTGACCGTACGACCCACGCGGCTGACGCCCTTCGTGGCCTGACGAAACCAGACCCCAACCTCTGGCACGAATGATCGCCGCGCGGCGACCCGGTAAAGCCCCCGTCAGGAGCTTCTCTGCCGCAGGCCCAAGCACATGACAAGGACTGAAGGGCTCTTGCCTCGTCGTGTGGCCATGGCCATGGCTGCTCAGAGATTCATCCCCGCGGTTGACGGGCCGTGACCGTCCGTGACCACTCTTCTCACCTGCGGCTTCTGGGAATCGCCAGCCTCTTCGCCAGGACCGCCCTCAGTCCGGTGGGTGTGGATAACCTTGACACGCGGAGGGGCTGCTCAGAGTAATCTAGTGCCATGACTGCTCAGCCGATGCAGAGCTCGCCGGAAGACCCCAGCGAGATCCTCCGCCTATTACCGGCGAAGTGGCACGAGCAGTTCCTCAGCGAGTACCACGGCGCTCTGGACGCTGCCCACGAGGTATGGCGTTTTCAGCATCTGCGGGACGTGTTGCACCTCTGGCACCTGCGGGCGGTTGCGTACTCCGATCCTGGCTTCGACCAGGCACTGCAAGCGACCCGCGAGGATCGAGCTGACGAGTTCATACCGGCTGAGCAGGCGATACCGGGCTGGCCCGATCGGCTGTGAGCTACCGCGTGGAGTTTCACGCATCCGCATTGGCCCAACTGCAAGGGCTGCCTCCAATGGCATTCGACGCTTTGGTCGAACGTGTCACCAAGCTGGTCGGCGCGCCGTGGGACACGCAAGCCCTCGATCGAGATGAGCCGAGCTTTCGGCAATGCACCTTCGGCGGCCTGGGGCTGCTGTCCTTCCATGTCGACGATGCTCGCACGCAGATCCGGATCTTCGACGTGACATGGGTCGGCTGAGGTATGGCTCGTCGGCCGTTGGTGCTTACGGGTGGGCCTGCGGTGGGGAAGAGTGTGACGGGGCGGGGGCTTGCGGGAGGGCGGCCGCGGTGTGCGTTTGTTGATGTGGATGATGTGCGGCAGCTGGTTGTCGCGGGTGGTGCTGCGCCGTGGGAGGGCGAGGAAGGCCGGGGACAGCAAGGCCTTGGCGTGAGGAACGCCTGCAGTTTGGCTCGGAACTTCGTGGCCATGGGCATTGAAGTCGTCGTCGCTGACGTGCTTACGCCGGAGACCTGCGGTCTGTACAGGCGCGAGCTTCCCGGATGCCTGATTGTGCACCTGACGGTCGGCTTTCCGGAGGCGTTGCGGCGTGCGGCGTCGCGCAAGGTCTGGCTGACCGACGATGAGTTTCGGATGCTTCACGAAGCCGATGTGGCGAATCCTCCGACCGCTGATCACCGCATCCAGGTAGACGAACTCGACTTGCAGAGCCAGACCAAGAAGGTGGAGAGGCTCTGGGAGGGCTAGGGCTTGATGCGGGCGGTTTCGTAGGCCCAGATGGCTATTTCTACGCGGTTTCGGGCGCCTATCTTGCCCATCACGCTGGTCAGGTGGGTTTTTACGGTGCTGAGGCTGATGTGCAGCTCCACAGCGATCTCGGCGTTGGTGCGGCCGGTGGCTGCGGCGATCAGGACCTGTTCTTCGCGAGCGGTTAGTGGATCGACGGGTTGGACCGGGGTGCGGCCGGTCGGTGGTTCGGAGAACGTGGAGAGCAGCCGCGCCGTGATCTTCGGCGCGATCAGTGCGTCGCCGTTGGCGGCGGCGTGGATGGCTTGGACGAGAAGGTCGGGGCCAGCGTCCTTGAGCAGGAATCCACGCGCGCCGGCCTTCAAAGCGCCGTACACGTACTCGTCGAGATCGAAGGTCGTGATCACCACGATCGGCAGTGGGTCTACGACGCCGGGTCCAGCTAGTTCGCGGGTCGCCGCGATCCCGTCCATCCCGGGCATCCTGATGTCGAGCAGACAGACGTCGGGCCGCAGCCGGCGGGCGAACTCCACTGCTTCCAGACCGTCGGCGGCCTGACCGACCACCTCGATACCGGGCTGGGCGTCGAGGATCATCGCGAGCCCGGTCCGGACGAGATCTTGGTCGTCGGCGACGAGCACCCGGATCGTCATCGGCCGGTAGCCGATCGCTGAAGAGGCAGCACCACGTCAACAGACCAGCCGCGGTCCGGATCAGGACCCGCCGCGAACGTGCCGCCGAGCAGCGCGGCCCGCTCAGTCATCCCCACCAGGCCATAACCTCCCGGGTTCCTCGAGGTCGTTTCCCCGTTGTCGCGGACAGTCAGCCGGACGGAGTCGTCGTACGACGTCAGCCGGACGTCGATGCGAGTTGCCTGCTTGGCATGCCGTACGGCGTTCGTGATCGACTCCTGCGCGATGCGGTAGATCGCTGCGCCGACCGCTGGTCCGAGGTCATCGAGGTCGCCCGACACCTCGACCTCGACCCGCGGCCGGTCCCCGACGCTACGAGCGAGCTGTTCCAGGTCGGCCACTCCGGGCTGTGGGGCGAGCGCCGCCGTACCGTCATCCCGCAGTACGCCGACCATCGCCCGCATCTCGGCGAGGGTCCGCGTACCCTCCGCCTCGATGATGGCGAGCGCATCGACCGCGGCGTCCGGGCGAGTGGCGGCGACGGCTCGGCCGGCCTGGGCCCGGATGACGATGGCCGAGACATGATGAGCGACCGTGTCGTGCAGCTCCCGGGCCAACAGCTCGCGCTCCCGGAGACGTACCTGCCCCAGCTCACGATTCCGGGCGGTCCACAGATAGCGGACTGCGAGTCCGAGTGTCGCGGGGAAGAGCAGGAACATGCTGCCGGCCGCGGCCTCACCGTACCCGGGGAAGTCACTGGCGAGTCCCAGCACCAGCGCCACGAGGATGAACGCCAGCCCGATGAGGATCTCGCGGCCGGATCCCCAGCGAACGAGTGAGTACGGCAGCGACACCACACAGATCATTGTGTAGAGGCCGAAGGTCGCGTCCCCACTGATCAGGGCCACGACGTTGACCACGATCAGTACGCCGAACACGGCGGCCACCACGGCCAACGGGTGCGTACGACGCCACAGGAGAGCGCACACGGTCACCGCAGCGACCACGAGCGCGACGGGCCTCCAGACGACGTCCTCACGGAATACGCCTTCGAGAACGGCCGCCGTCAGCAGGCCGGCGACGAGCACCCAGTCGCGCCACACCCGCCTGGGTGCGTCGGGTGCTCGCGGCTCGGCCAGCAGCGAGCGGACGGCGTTTCTCAACATGACCACAGCGTAGGGACTCCGGGCGCCGATCGGATCGGCTCAAAGTACGGGACGCGCCCCAGCTGTTCGGCCGAGGCAAGTCCGGCTCATCGCCCGAGGTGCGGGCCGGCCCCTCGGCCACACGATGAGTCCAACTCTGGCTGAAGGGGATCCACGATGAGGTCGAATCTGTACAGGCTGGGCCGGTACGCCGCACGTCGGCCCTGGGTGGTGATCGGAGCGTGGCTGGTGGTGGCAGCGCTCGTGGTCGCCGCATCCGGCGCGTTTGGGAAGAAGCTCGAGGAGTCGTTCGGAGCGCCTGGCGTGGACTCGCAGTACGCGACCGACCTGCTGTCGGCCGCGGGAGCGGATCAGGCCGGGCTGACCGCGAAGGTGGTCGTGACTCCGCTCGACTCGACGGCGACACTTGCCTCACCCGAACTGCGGGCTGCGCTGGCGCAGGTACGGTCGACCGCGGCTTCGCTGCCGCACGTGCTGGGGGCCGCCGATCCGGTCATCTCGCCTGACGGGCGCGTCGGGCTGATCCGGCTTCAATACCCAGTGCTGGACAAGCTGGAACCGAGCGACCTCGAGCAGCTCAAGACCCTCGCGGCGCTTGAATCGCCACTGCGGATCGAGCTGGGCGGGGATCTCTTCTACGCGTTCGAACAAGGCCAGGCCGGTCTCGGCGAGGCGGTCGGGCTGATCGCTGCGATGATCATCCTGCTGCTCGCGTTCGGATCGATCATCGCGATGGGACTCCCGATCGGGATGGCTGTGTTCGGACTCGCGCTGGCGATCAGCTCGCTGTCCCTGGTCACCTACCTCATCGACCTGCCCAGTTGGGCGCCCGTGCTCGGCAGCATGATCGGCCTCGGCGTGGGCATCGACTATGCGCTGATCATCGTCACCCGGCACCGTGAGTACCTGGCCCGCGGGATGGCGGTCGAGGAGGCGGTCGGGCGCGCTGTCGCCACGGCGGGACAGGCTGTGCTCTTCGCCGGTGGCACGGTGGTGATCGCGATCCTCGGGCTGGTGGTGGCCGGTGTACCGTTCATGACCGCCGGCGGGATTGCCATCTCGCTGATCGTGCTGACGATGGTGCTCGCTTCGATCACTTTGCTGCCCGCGTTCCTGGGCCTGGCCGGGCACTGGATCAACCGCCTTCGGGTACGCCGGGTGCAGTCGTCTCCTGGTATGGGTTGGCAGCGATGGGCGGGGCATGTGTCCAAGCACGCCGCGGCGTACGCCGTCGGCGCCACCGTCCTGCTGCTGGCGCTGGCCGCCCCCGTGCTCGCACTCCGCGTCGGTACGCCCGATGACGGCGCGCTTCCTGAGCAACGCACCGAGCGCCGCGCGTACGACCTGGTCGCGACAGGATTCGGTGCCGGTAGCAACGGTTCGCTGGTGATCGCCATCGACGTCTCGCGGGATCCGGCCGTCGTACAGCCGCTGTCCAACGCCATCCGGGCCGATCGGGGCATCGCGTCGGTCGCACCTCCTTCGGTGAATACCGCGGCCGGCGTCGCGTCGTTGATCGCCGTACCGACGACGGGACCGCAGGACGCTGCGACGATGACGACAGTCAAGCGACTGCGTGAGGAGGTCTTTCCCTCGGTACTGCGGGACAGTCCGGCGAAGGCTCATGTCGGCGGTCAGACGGCGACCCTCGCGGATGTGGGGGCCAAGGTCAACGATCGGCTGCCGTGGTTCATCGGCGCGGTGATCCTCTTGTCCGTCGTGCTTCTCGCCGTGGTCTTCCGGTCGGTCGTCGTACCGCTGAAGGCTGCTCTGATGAACCTGCTCAGCATCGGCGCGTCCTTCGGCGTCATGGTGATGATCTTCCAGTGGGGCTGGGCCGCGGACCTGATCGGGCTGGAGTCGACCATTCCGATCCTGCCGTTCATCCCGATGTTCATGTTCGCCGTGGTGTTCGGGCTCTCGATGGACTACGAGGTCTTCCTCCTCAGCCGGATCCGCGAGGAGTACGTCCGGACCGGTGACAACACCGCCTCGACGATCCACGGCATCACCACCACCGGCCGCGTGATCACCTCGGCGGCACTGATCATGATCGCGGTCTTCGTCAGCTTCTCCCTCGCCGACGACCCAACGGCCAAGATGTTCGGCCTCGGCCTGGCCACCGCCGTCCTCGTCGATGCGACGATCGTGCGACTGGTTCTCGTACCGGCCTTGATGAAGCTGCTGGGAGACGCGAACTGGTGGACGCCGGACTGGTTCAACCGGCGATCGCCCGTGGTCGCCATCGCTGAGCGTGAATCGGTCAGTGTTTCCGACTGAAGCGGCTTCAGTGGCCTGTTGTGCCGTCGAGGGACTCTCGGATGATGTCGGCGTGGCCGTTGTGGCGGGCGGTTTCCTGGATCATGTGGACCAGGACCGCCCGCAGGTTGGCCTCCGCTCCCGACGGCGTCGTGACCACGTCGTCGAGTTCGCCCGCGGCCACGACGGCGCGGGCACGCTCGCAGGTCCGTAGGTACTGCCCGACAACGACGTCGGCCGTCTCATCGGGACCTACGCGGAAGTCCGCATCTGAGTCACCGTCGGTCGGGAACAGATCTGGCTCGGGCAACCCTCCGTAGATCTTGAGGAACCAGCCGTGCTCCGTTTCGGCCAGGTGTTTCACCAACCCCAGCAGGCTGAGTCCAGACGCTGTCATCGGCCGACGCAGCGGCTCGTCGTCGAGCCCTTCCAGCTTGCGGAGCAGGGTGGCGCGGTGGAAGTCGAGCTGTTGTGTCAGCGCGTCGCGCTCGTCAGCCAGACGATTCGGCACGGCCCGCTCCACGGGCGACGTAAACACCATGCGCCGACAATACGACCGACGTACGACGTGTTCGTCTACTTGAGGTGGGGGTGGAGGGTGAGTCTGGCGCCTGTGTCGGCGCGGATGATGGCTCTGTCTCCGAGGGGGGCGGTGAGGGTTACGGTGGCTGTGGTGCTGAGGCCTACGTCTACGCAGCCGCCCTGTAGCGGGCTGTGGCTTCCGCCGATGATCACCATGTCCTCCAACTCGACGACATGGGCTCGCAGGTCGGGGTCACACTTCCCGTGGTGAAGGTTGAAGGTGAGCGTGTTGTCGTCGGCGCGAGTGAGCCTGCCGACCGTGAGGAGGTTGGGGTCGAGCTTGGCGAGGCCCGGTAGTGGGGCGGGGTCGACCAGGGGCTTGAGTACCGCTGCGGAGACTGCCAAGGCGACGATCGGTCTCGACAGGCCCTTCGCAGTGAAGGACCACGCAGGTACGGTCGCGCGGCCCGCGCTCGTGTCCACGTCAACTGTCTTCAAAGCGCCGCCGGTGATCGTGAGTACGCACTTTGATACCGGTACTGCTAGGTGTCCGCAGTTGTCGTACGTGTCTCCGATCGCTTCGGTCAGCGCAGGCCGGGGATCGAGGACGTTCACCGAGACGCTCGGTCCGTCGGTGAAATCGATGCGAGTTGTGCCACCTGATCCGAGTTTTACGCCCGGCGCGAAGGCCACGTACCCGGCCATCCACGCAACTTTCTGCTCACCAGTGTCGAAGCCCAGGCCCGGCGTTCGGGACGAGTACAGGAAGATCCCCTCCGGAGGCTTCGGGATCCCTGCGGTCCGGACGGCTTGTTCGACAGCGCGCGCCCGGTCGACAAACGCCGGAGTCCCAGGGCCGGACGGGATCGGCGTCGGAATCGCGTCATGAGCCGTTGCCGGCTGGGAGGTCGGCGTTGTACTGCTTGCCGTAGAGGGTGACGCTGCCTCGTTCCCGCATGCCGACAGAGTCAGGGCGCTGAGCACAACTAGACAACTGATGGGCCTCATACCCATAGGACGCGCTGGGCATGGCAAATCGTTGCGGCCTTCAGGGGCGAAGGGGGCCTACTAATAGGCGGGTTACGAGGGCAGCTAGGAGTAGAGCCACCAGGCCGGTCAGGGCCGTTAGGGACAGGATGCAGGCGGCGGTGCTCGCCATGGTCAGAAGGCGGGTGGTTTTGGTGAAGCCGTCGGAGAGGATGGCGACTGTGGCCAGGGTGGTGAAGGCTACGGCGGCTGTGACCAGGACGATGTAGTGGTGGCCGCCTAGGGTTGCGGTGGCGGTGAACTTGGAGGCGTGGTCCAGCCACTCGCCCAGCGTGTACATCCAGATCACCGTGGCCAGGTCGGCAGCCATCAGGAACCAGAGGACGATCGCGGCGCGTACGTCGGACCGCTTGCGGACCACTGCACGGTCTGAGGTGCGCGAGAGCAATGCCGGCACCAGATAGCGCCTGGTACTGCGAGTCGGGCCGCGGGTCGGTCCGCGCCCGGCGCGGGGAGTGGTGCGGGTACGGCGGTTGTTGCCGGGGCGGGTGCGGCGGCTGGTAGCTCGAGAGACGACGGTCATGGCTCGCTCCTCGGGAGGTCGATCGGTCGCGCAATCCATTACGCGATGACCTGCACACACAGGGCGAACATCGATGCCGCGACGGCACCACCTGGTCAGTGGTCGTCGTACGCGGCGGCCAACTCGGCCACCAAGGGCCCTCCGGTCGCAGCCGTGCTGCTGAACCAGGGGTGATTGCTGCTGCCGTTGACGAGGTCAGAGATGTCTGAGCGAGCAGGACCGCCGTGGAAGAGCGGTCCGGTGGTGGGAGCGAGTGCATCGAGAAGGCGAACGAGCCGGCGGTTGCGGGCTCGCAGACTGCGCGACAACCGCGACTCCGCCGCCGCACGTCGCCACTCGCTCAGAACGAGCTGTGCGCGCCGCTGACGTAGCAGGTCGGTGTCGGACGCGGCCGGCTCCGCACTGTCAGCGTCGAAAACATCCGCGCGCAGGTCCTCGACCGACGCCCCACGAAGCGGCACAACCTCGGTGAACACGGGCGTTCCAGCAGCGCTCGTGTGTAGCGACAGCAGTGCCGGAACCTGAGCCTCACCGGAACGACAGTCGACGAGGCGCACCATCAGCCGATCAGCGACGACAGGAGACGGCTGCGGCGCGAAAGCAGGCACAACCACGCGCACCGCCGTACCTTGTGGGAGCAGTTTTACGTCGCTACCGACGATGCGGGCACGTAGTTGTCGCGGGTCAACCCCACTGGTTGCTAACTCCGAGAGTGCCCCAACCACGGGCGCCGCCGACTTCAGAGGCGCCAGAGCGACCCGTTCCCACGCGGTCTGTACCGCGGCCAGCACCGCGTCCGGCCCGTCAACCTCACGAGCCAACGAGGCATACCCGCTAGCCAATCGGGACAGCCCTGAAAAGAGTGCCCTAGGCAACGATGCCCCGGCGAGCCCGTTCAGGTACGTGCTGACCTCGTCGGCCGACCGGCGAGCGAGGACAACGGCACGATCGACAAAGGTACGCCGGAGCGCGCCCGACCGAAGCGTCGTCGCAGCACGAGCGCGGACGATCGCACGCTCGGCGTCCAGCAGCCCTTGATTCAAAGGCAGCTGCAACCACCAGTCCAACGCATCGATGACCGCAAGCCGTCGCCAGACCGTGGCCGGCGCAACCTCGAGCGGTACGTCGACCTTCGCATCACCCGACGCGAGCAGCCCGGTCACCTCCCGTACCGCGGCCGGCCCGAGCAGCGCCTCGAGCAGATCCCGATCCGCTGCGGCCCAGCGCCGTACGTCGATCGCATGCCAGCGCGACGGGTCGGCGAGATCGATCTCGACAGCGACCCCCGGCGCCAGTTCCGTCGCCCGCACCAGGTCGGCCGGCGTGGATCTGGAGAGCCGTACGTCGGGGAGCCCTGGGGCAGTCCGGAGGGTCAACATCAGGTCGAACCCTCCTTCACACGCGGACGGTCGGCGCTCGCCATCGTTGTCGAAGTCAACGATCTCGAACAGCGCACCATCGGATGGAGACGATCTCCAAAGGTTATGACCCAAGTTCCGCCTGGTAAAGGCCGTGTAAAGCGAGCGCCGATCAGGCGGCCTGTGCCAGCATCCAGGCCATCCGCGCACCGGTACGCGCCGGGCAGCTCGCCGGCGCGGGCGAATCGGTCCACGGCGGCTCCGGCCGCTCCGCCAGTTCCAGCAGGGCCAACCGGCGCAGACCGTGGTACCCGCCGGCGCGGCCCCAGACTGTCTTCGTCATCGTGCCCGCCCGTGGCAGCGGCAGCTGTCGCAGGTCCGTCGCGCTGCGCAGGAACCCTTCCCGGCGCCGATCGCGTAGCTCACTGAGCTGCTGACCGACGAGCGGCCGGCCCTCGTCGGTCGCCAGCTCGGTCAGGCTGGTGTCGAGATCGAGCTCCAGCCAGGTCAGGTACTCGACGAAGGCCAGCACCAGAATGTGGCGGTCCTGACGCATCCCACTCGGCCGGTCCGCGGCGAGGCTACGGAGGTTGCTGAGCTCGCTCTGCTCCCGCCAGATCAGCCGGATAGTCCGGTACGCAGGGCCCGCGTGCTCGGGTGGAAGCGCCAGCCGTACGACGTCGGTGGTGGTCACGACCGGTACGCCTGGCTGGTGGCGAGCGATACCGGCTGCCGCGACGCCTAGCGTCTCCCAGGCTCGCCCGTGCTCACCGGCCGCGCGGAACGCCATCGCCCGCGCCACGGTCCGCAGATTCGTCCCCAGATACGCGTCCGCGACGCGGCCCGCACCGAGCACCCGCAGGGCCGTTCGCCAGTTCCCTGACTCCAATGCGCCGATCGCCTCGAGATCGCCTGCCGCGATCGTCGGTGTGGCTGATGATCTGCGCATCGGGCACCTGCTCAGGTTGGTACGAACACCCCGTCCGGTCCTCGAGAGCTCCTATCTCCGCGCGTCGCGTGGTTTCAGTTGGCTTCAGGTCGACTTCAGTATTACGGTAGATCCACGGTGTAACTGCGGTCAATCGCCAGTTTGTCAGGAGCAATGGCGATCGGAGCCGTATAAGAGAGCCCCATTCCTAGGACAGCAGGACGGCCGGGTGACCCCCGGCGGTGCGCAGTACAGCAGGGCTCGGTGAAGTCGGGTAGAGCGGGGTGTAGGATCAGCCGATCCGCCGCACCCGCAAGTTGGTCGACCATTTACGGGAGTGAGAGTGGCCCCTTCTCCAGAGGCCGTACGACTCGCCAGGCGACTTCGGGACCTCCGGGAATCCGAGCGACTGACTCAGAAGGACGTGTCGCGCAGATTTACCACCGGCGAGTTCCGCGTCGCGGTGGCGACGATCAGCTCGTGGGAGTCGCAGACCAACCCGAAACTTCCCCCGGAAGAGCGGCTGCGCTCGTACGCGCTGCTCTTCGCGATGTCCGAAGTACCCGAACGGCTGCCACGCGAGCAGGACCTGAGCGGAGCCGAGCGCGAGCGTTTCAACGCGCTGCATCGCGAGCTGACCATGCTGCGGGAGGACATCCGCCACCAGCAGGCGGGCTCGCCGACGTCCAACAGCTCGTACACCTTCGACTTCGAGTCCGGCCGGATCACGTTGATCTGCCCGGAGGTGCCCGAGCTGGGACGTTCCTCGCTCGCGGACGAGAAGAACCCGAACCACACCAAGCTGTACAAGTACGCCGACCTCGACGCACTGATCGAGATGTGGGGTCACGTACGCGCCTCCAACCCGGAGCTCCGCGTACGGCACCGCCTGCCGACGGAGGTGAGCGCGGACCACCTGTCCGGCCATCTCATCCTGATCGGCGGTATCGCCTGGAACCGGGTCACCAGCAGGCTGCTGCGGGTGCTCGACAATCTGCCGATCCGGCAGCTGTCGGTGCCCGATCTGGCCGACGGCGAGATCTTCCGCTCCCGCGACGGCCAGGAGTACCGGCCGATCTGGGAGGAAAGCAAGGAGCCCGTCCCCGAGGACGAGGCGCCGTCGCAGGAGGAGCTCGAGGCTGAGCAGGCCCAGGACGCGTGGCGCGACGAAACCCCCCGTGAGCTCGTGGAGGACGTCGCCCTGTTCGCCCGGCTGCCCAATCCCTTCAATCACAGCCGCACCATCACCATCTGCAACGGGGTCTACAGCAGGGGCGTGCTCGGCGCGGTCCGGATGCTGACCGACGACGCGGTCCGCGAACGCAACGAGGCCTATCTGGCCGAGAGGTTCCCGAACGGCGTCTTCGGCCTCGTGATGCGGGTACCGGTGGTCAACGGCGAATCCGTGACCCCCGACCTGGAAATCCCGGAGAACCGCCTCTTCGAGTGGTCTCCCGAGGACGCTGACAAATGAATCGCAAGATCAAGCAGATCCAGTCCCACGCCAACCTGCTGTTCGACGCGTCGGTGCCCGTCGCGGGCAGCGCGAACACCCGGCTGGACGCCATCGTGGTGCCTGCCGCGCGGCCGGCATCGGAGTTGCAACACGTCATCAGCCTGGCCGCCACCTTGGCCGTCCCGCTCGTCATCCTGTGCAGTCGGCAGGCGCAGCTCAGGCAGGTCGTCCGCCGGGTGGAGAGGACCTTCGGTGCCGAGGCTCTCGTCATCGAGGTACCGGAGAGCTACCGGCCTCCGTGCCCGACCCCACTGACCTCCGCCCACGAGTTCCACCTGGCGTCGGCCGAACGGTCCAGCGACCTCAGTGTCAAACGCAACATCGGTCTGCTCCTCGGCCGGTTGCGCGGTTGGAGCAAGATCCTGTTCGTCGACGACGACATCCGCGGGTTCAACCCGCGCGATGTCGCGCGCCTGGCCGGGTACCTCGACCGGAGCCCGGTTGCGTCGATGGTCAGCCGGGAGTTCCCGGACAACTCGGTGGTCTGCCACGCGCGCCGGACGGTCGGTTTCAAACAGGACGTCTTCGTCAGCGGCGCCACCCTCGGCGTCAACCTGCAGCACCGGGGTCTGTCCTTCTTCGCCGATATCTACAACGAGGACTGGTTCTTCTTCGCCCGGCACGCCGCGGAACGGACACTGCCGAAGGTCGGCGAGGTCAGTCAGTTGGAGTATTTCCCGTTCGCGGATCCGCTGCGGGCGGGACGCGAGGAGTTCGGCGACCTGCTGGCCGAGGGCCTGTACGCCGCCTTCGAGAGCGGGCGGCGGAGCTTCGACGACCACCTGCGGACCGCGCTGCACCCGAGCCACTGGCGGGAGTACAAAGAGGTCCGGCTCGAAACGATCGAGAACACGCTCACCGCACTCGAGCAGGTCGGTAAATGGCTCAGCCAGACCGAGTACGACAACATGGAAGAGTCGTTGACCACCGCACGCAAGTGGTCGGCCAACATCTCTCCGGACCTGTGCGTGAGCTTCATCGAGAGCTGGCAGGAGGACGGTCAGCGCTGGCAGCAGATGCTCAGCAGGCTCCCTTCGAGGCTGAGCGAGCGGGACGCACTGGCCGAGCTCCAGCTGCAGAGCTGGCGTTCATGTGGCTATGGCCGACCCACCGAATCGGAGACGAATCTCGCGCCGGCCGGAGCCGTCTGCTAGGAGCTGACGTTCTCCGGTCGCGTAGAAGCCCAGTCGCTCGTACACGTGGCGTGCGATCGTGTTCGTGTCCAGGACCCAGACGCGCCACTCGGTGACGTCGGGTTCGACCGCAGCCAGTTGCCCGAGGACCGCTCGCAGTACGCCGTTGCGGCGGTATCTCGGGTCGACCCAGACCGACTCGATGTGGCGTTCGTACGCCGGGCGGGCGGCGACGCGGACCGAGCTTGCCAGGCCGATGATCCGGGTGTCGGCGCGGGCCACGGCCCACTGCATGCGGGTGAAACGTTCGCGCCAGCCGTCCTCACCGACGGTCACCTCGTCCTCGTAGTCGGCGATGTACGCCGACGGCGAATCCTTCAGGGCCCGGAGACGGACGTCCCGGGCGATCGGCCAGTCGTCGGCACCGAGTATGGCGAGTTCCAAGGTCCCGGACCCCTTCGGGAGATGGCAACAAGGCATCCATACCAGTGTCGCCGTTTCCCTCGATCACCAAACCGCCGAGCACCAAACAGCCGGGCGGACAATGTCACATCCGGTGACCGGTTTCAGCGGCAGATTGCCTGGTCCACGAAGGCGTCGACGGACTTGTCCGGGTTGTCCGGGAGGTGCGGAGTCACGGCGACCGTGACCTGCCGCCGGGTGTCCTCCGTGGAGAACGAGTAGGCCTGGTACGCGAGGGCGTCGCCGTCGTTGCCGTACACCCTGACCTTGCAGGTGGTGTCGTGCCACGACAGCCCGAGGCCGTACTTCCCGTCCGAGGTACCTGGCGTCTTCATCGCGTCGAGCAGCCGGGCCGGGAGCAGATGCCCGCCGAGCAGGGCCGCGAAGAAGCGGTTCAGGTCGCGCGTCGTGGAGATCATGTCGCCGCCGGCACCGAACAGCGTCGGGTTCATCTCGGTGAAGTCGAGTTGTGCACCGTCCTTCGGGATGTACCCGTGCGCGTGCGGTCCCTTGATGTACGGCGACGTACCGGGAAGCGTCGTACCGTGCAGCCCGAGCGGGCGGATCAGGCGGCGCTCGATCTCCTCGGCGTACGTCCGTCCGGTCGCCTTCTCGATGATCTCGCCAATGAGCAGGTAATTGGTGTTGGAGTAGTCGTACCGCGAGCCCGGCTTGTCGAACACGGGCGGATTCGCGAGCGCCCGCTCGATCTGCTCGGGCGCGGTCCACGTGCGATAGCGCAGTGCGTAGAACTCCGCGCTCGGCGGCATCGGCAACGTGTCCTTGAAGTCGTACAAACCGCTGGTGTGGTTGAGCAATTGGCGCACTGTGATGTTCGCGCCGTTCGGCACGACACCAGGCAACCAGCGCTCTACCGGGTCCTCGAGCCGAATCCGCTTTTCGGCAACGAGTTGCAGTACGACGGTGGCGACAAACGTCTTCGTGATACTCCCGATCCGGAACCGCCCCGCCACCGGAACCTTTCGCGAACTGCCGAGTTCCGCAACCCCACTGCTCCCCCGCCAAACCGCGCCGCCGTCCCGCACTTCAGCCACCGCCCCGATCGCCGCCACGTCGTCGAGCCCCTTCTGCAACGGCGAAGCCACTCCCGGCGTCAAGCCGACAACCGCCGCCGTCACCAATGCCACCAGCATCCCGATCTCCTCTTGTGTGTCCGATGCCTCAACCCTTCCGGCAGCGGACTCCACAAACATCGGGGATCGCCCCGGGTTTCACCCCGTCAGACGACTGGTCAACGCCTTCAATTGTTCAGTGGTAGCCCCTGAGTTCAGCAGATACTCACGCGTCCCGCCGTACCGCTGCTGCGAGGTCCCTGACGTTGCTGCAGGCAACTTATGCCGCGGCGGTGGCTTCCGCGAGCTGCTCCGGCGTGGGCTGGAGCTGCGGTGTGGCGAAGGTCAGCAGGACGTTGGCGACGGCAAACGCAGTAGCCGCGAGCAGGCCGCGCTCGTACCCGGCCTGGAGCGCCTGGAGCTGGGTCGCGCCGTGCGTGAGTTCGTTGGTGGTGTGGGTGATGGAGAGCGTGGTGACGATCGCCAGCCCCAGCGCGCCGCCCACCTGGTACATCGCGTTGACGACACCCGACGCCGCACCGGCCTCAGCGGGACGGACCTCGGAGACCGCGTTGATCTGACCGGGTACGCCGACGCCGATGATGCCGAATCCGAAGATGATCAGACCGGGAAGCAACTGCGAGCTGTAGCTACCGGTGGCATCCGCCTGCGACAGCAGAAGCAGCCCGATGACGCTGAGCACCGCACCGGCG
Organism: Kribbella sp. VKM Ac-2569; assembly: GCF_004216905.1. Lineage (GTDB taxonomy): Bacteria > Actinomycetota > Actinomycetes > Propionibacteriales > Kribbellaceae > Kribbella. Next base: position 876,987 of record NZ_SGXJ01000004.1, on the reverse strand, counting down.
AGCTGAACCGTCCGCGTCCCGAACCGCTGCACCAGCTGCGACGCAAGGACCGCGCCGACGATCGCCGCACCACCCATCGGCAGGAAGTGGATGCCGGCATCCAACGCACTGTCCCCGCGAACCTGCTGTAGATAAATGGCCGTCAGGAAGAACATCGACAGGAACCCGGCACCGTTCAACGCGAGCGATGCGCCTGACACGCTCAACGCCCGCGACCGGAACAACCGCAACGGGACGAGCGGAGCAGCCGACCGCCTCTCGACCAGGACGAAGGCCGCCAGCAGGACGACACCCGCGGTCAGTACGCCGACGACCTCGAACGATCCCCATCCGGACGGCTCCGACCGCACGACGCCGTACACGACTGCCATCAGGCCGGTCGTGGCGAGCACTGCCCCGAGCGTGTCGAAGGTACGGCGACCTGTCGCGTGCCGTACGTCGGGGACGAACACCGGGATCAGCGCGACCAGTGCGAGCACGATCGGCACGTTCACGAAGAACACCCACTGCCAGCTCAGCGAGTCGACGAGTACGCCGCCCGCGACGACACCGAGTGTCCCGCCGAGGCCGGCCAGACCGCCCCAGACGCCCATCGCGATGTTGCGTTCACGTCCGTGGGCGAAGGTCATGGTCAGGATCGCCAGCGCGGCCGGCGAGAGCAGCGCGCCGCCGAGGCCCTGGACGGCCCGGGCCGCGATCAGGAACTCGGGCGAGTTGGACAGCCCCGCGACCAGCGAGGTGACACCGAACAGCAGCAGGCCGCCGGTGAACACCCGGCGCGGCCCGAGCAGGTCGGCCATCCGCCCGCCGAGCAGCAGGAAGCCGCCGAAGAGCAGCGTGTACGCGTTGATCACCCACTGCAGGGAGTCGGCGGAGAAGTTCAGGTCCGCCTGGATGTGGGGCAGCGCGACGTTCACGATCGTCACGTCCAGCACCACGATGAACTGCGCGAGAGCCAGCACCGCCAGGGTGGCCCAAGGATTGCGTCGCATCGCCGACCTCATTCGGTAAACAGATTTTGTCTACACCGTATGTATACGGCGTAAGCTTACGCAGTAGACGGTAGGTCTACGGTGTAGACTTGTCAACGTGATCACCAAAGAGACCTCGCGCCGCCTCGATCCGGAGAAGGTCGTCGACACGGCGCTGACCATCGCCGACGACGAGGGACCGGCCGCGGTCTCGTTCCGGAAGTTGGCCGCGCAGCACGACGTGACGCCGATGGCGCTGTACCGGCACTTCAAGGACAAGGACGACCTGCTGGCAGCGCTGGGCGACCGCTTGCTCGCGGACGTCGTACTGCCGGAGCCGACCGAGGAGCCGTGGGACGTGCAGCTTCAGGCGCTGCTGGGTGCGTTCGTCACCGCACTGCGCGCGCACCCACGGCTGGCGGACCTGACGCTGTCCCGCATCCTGGTCGCCGAGCCCGGACTCGCGCTGGCCGAGCGGGCGCTGGGCCTGCTCATCGAGGGCGGATTCTCCACCGACGATGCGGCCGAGGTCGGCCGGCAGTCGATCTGCTCACTGATCGCGCTGGTCACCACCGACCCGATCGTCCGCGAGGTGAACGACCCGGAGGCCCGTGAGGCGTCGCTGCGGCGAAAGCGTGCCTCGCTCGGCGCCCTGTCACCCGAGCGCTACCCGCTGATCACGTCCGCGGCGGGCGCGCTGGTCTGCCCGTCGTCCCGGGACCGGTACTACGACCTCGGCCTCGAACTCGTCGTCGCCGGCATCCGCGGTGTGGCCCGAACCTAGGGCGTGTGAGCGCGGCGGAGGCGGCCGGAGAGGACTACGCTCCGAAACGGAGCGATACCACTCTCTATGGAGGTACACCGATGGCGGGGAAGTTCGAGCTGTACAAGGACAAGTCCGGCGAGTTCCGGTTTCGTCTGAAGGCCGGCAACGGCGAGGTGATCGCGACCAGCAGCGAGAGCTACACGACCAAGGCCGCGGCCGAGAACGGCATCGAGTCGATCAAGAAGAACGCGGCCGACGCGAAGGTCGACGACCAGACCGACTGAACCCCTCTGCAAAACCCTGTAAAACCCTTTAAAACAAGGAGGGTTTCTCCACGATATTGTGGAGAAACCCTCCTTCGTCGTCTCAGAGACCGTCGGCGAACTCGACCCCGCGGACCTCGACACCGAGGCCCTCGATGCTCGCGTCCGGGATCATCGCGGCCAGCTCGCAGGCGCGCTCCCGGGAGGCCACGTCGACCAGGTAGTAGCCGCCGAGGAACTCCTTCGACTCCACGAACGGCCCGTCGGTCACGGCCGGGAGCCCGTCGCGGACCTTGACCACCGCGGAGTCGGCCGGCTGCTGCAGCGCGACCGTGCTGTGGAACTCGCCCGACGCCTTGATCGTGTCGATGAACTTCTGGTGTCCGCCGCCGATGGCCTGCTGCTCCTCCTCGGTCAGCGCGGCGAGCACGTCGGGGTTGACGTTCAGGACCAGTAGGTACTTCACGATGTCTCCTTCGCATACGGCCCCCGTTGGTGGGCGCCTCTTATCCATCAGTACGGAGCGGGCCGACGTACCTTGACATGCCCTAGCTTCATTCCATGACCGAGCTGAGTTTCACAGATGTCCGGGCCGCAGCGGATCGCCTCGCCGGAGTCGCACACCGTACGCCGGTCCTCACGTCGCGGACGCTCGACGAGCGCGTCGGGGCGCAGGTGTTCCTCAAAGCGGAGAACTTCCAGCGGATCGGCGCCTTCAAGTTCCGCGGGGCGTACAACGCGATCAGCCGTCTCACGCCGGAGCAGCTCGCAGCGGGCGTGGCGGCGTACTCGTCGGGCAATCACGCACAGGCCGTCGCGCTGGCGGCACGCCTCGCCGGGACATCGGTGGTGATCCTGATGCCCGAGGACGCTCCGCCGACGAAGCTGGCCGCGACCCGTGGGTACGGCGCCGAGGTGGTGACGTACGACCGGTACACGCAGGACCGGACCGCGCTGGCTCAGGAGTTGGCGACCGAGCGCGGGCGGACGTTGATTCCGCCGTACGACCACTACGACGTGATGGCCGGGCAGGGAACCGTGGCGCTCGAACTGATCGAGGAGGTCGGGCACCTCGGCGCGCTGCTGGTCCCGGTCGGCGGCGGCGGGCTGATGGCCGGCTGCGCGACCGCGGCGACGATGATGTCGCCCGGGATCCGGATGATCGGTGTCGAGCCGGCCGCGGGCGACGACCACGCCCGGTCGCTGGCGGCGGGTGAGCGGGTGGAGATCGCCATACCGCGGACGATCGCGGACGGGCAGGCGATCTCGACGCCGGGCGAGCTCACGTTCGCGGTGAACCAGCGGCTGGTGGAGTCGTTCGAGCTGGTCAGCGACGCGGAGATCCTGGACGCGATGGCGTTCGCGTTCGAGCGGCTGAAGATCGTGCTGGAGCCGAGCGGGGCGAGCGCCCTGGCCGCATTGCTGGCCGGACGGATCCACGGGCTGCCGGAGCGCGTCGGAGTGGTGCTGTCAGGCGGGAATGTAGGGCTGGAGCGCTTCCACGAGCTGCTCGGAAATAGCTGAAGACGCAAGAACTTTAGGGTGCCCTGACCACCCTCTGTGCCCGTTGTCACAGAAAGCCACCATGGAATGTGACCGAGGTCACATGAGAGCGCTCATTTGCCGCCTCAGCCCCGCTCAGACGCGCTCAGGACACCAGGTGTTCACCACGGCTTCCTGACCCGTCAGCAGCCCCCTCAAGGCCATTTGGGAGCGTCTTTGTCGATCTGAGGGTTTGCGTCGTGATCGTTCTGTTATACAGTCGTCGGCGGTTCGGTAAACAACACGAACCGCACACGGGTCAACGCCGAGCCCTGCCAGGGCCCATGTGCTCCCCTCGAACTACATGGCAGGGGTGGGGGACCCATGAAGTTGGGTCTCGACCGTGAGTGGCCGAGACCCTGGGGTGAAGTCCGCGGGAGCGGACCGGGCTATGAATCCCAGCCCGAACCCGACAGCTAACTTCACAGGCGTCGGGAGACAACCATGCCCGTCACTGCCCGACGGACGTCGCTTCTGCGCGCCGTCAGCCAGACCGCTGAGTCCAGTACGAACCGGCCTACCGGCCGGACTCTGGCGAAGCACCGTAGGTCCACCCGTCCGGGAACTCCCCGGGCTGCCGCCGCCGTTCTGACGGTCGGCCTGGCGGTAGGCGGTGGAGCCGCTCTTACCGTCAGCACCACCCCCGCTGCTTCCGCGGCGACCACCTCAGCCACCGCGACGACGACGCCGCGTGGGTACTGGAGCATCCCGAGCAAGCCGCTCCTCCGGTTCCGCGACAGCGGCCCGACCGTGAAGTTCGTCCAGAGGGCCCTGCACCTGGGTCCGGACGGCTACTTCGGCACCAGCACCGTCCGGGTGCTGAAGAAGTTCCAGACCTCCTGGGGTCTGAAGGCCACCGGCTACATGGACAAGAAGACCTGGGGCCGGCTGACCTGGGCCGCCAAGCACAAGGTGCTCTACGGCAAGTACGGCGCCAGCAGCGGCACCACCACGTTCCGCGCCAAGGTGCTCCGCGAGGCGGCCAAGCTCAAGGGCACGCCGTACCGCTACGGCGGCACGACGACCCGCGGCTTCGACTGCTCCGGCTACACCGGCTTCGTGTACAAGAAGGCCGGCAAGAAGCTGCCGCGTACGTCGCGCGCGCAGTACAGCGCGACCAAGCACATCAGCCGCAAGGCCGCCAAGCCGGGTGACCTCGTGTTCTTCCGCAACGGTGGCGGCGGTGTGTACCACGTCGGCATCTACGCCGGCGGCAACATGCTGTGGCACTCCTCGAGGCCGGGTCGCCCGGTCGCCAAGGCGAAGATCTGGACCAGCAGCGTGGCCTTCGGCCGCGTCTGAGTCCTGACCGGCCGGCGTCCTTCCCCCCATTGGGCGCCGCCGGTCGTCAGCGTCCTATCCCCCCAGGCACGCTGACTTCCGAAACCGGCCCGAACCGTCGCCCCCACCCCTCCGACGGATCGGGCCGGTTTCCTTCTGCCGTCTTCGTGCGACTGGTTCAGTCGTCGAGGAGGCCGGCTTCGTAGGCCAGGATCGCGACCTGGACGCGGTTGGTCGCGCCGAGCTTCACCAGGGCGCGCGAGACGTGCGCCTTCACGGTGGCCTCGCTCATGAAGAGCTTCCGGCCGATGTCGGCGTTCTGCAGGCCGCGGCCGACCGCGACCAGCACTTCCCGCTCGCGCTCGGTCAGTTTGTTGATCCGCTCCTGCGCGGCCCGCTTCCGGTCGGCGCGTGGATCCCCGGCGAAGTGCCCGATCAGCCGCCTGGTCACCGCCGGCGACAGCATCGCGTCCCCGGCCGCCACGACCTTGATCGCCTGCACCAATTCCCGCGGCGGCGTGTCCTTGAGCAGGAACCCGCTAGCCCCGGCCTGCAACGCCCGGAACACGTAGTCGTCGAGGTCGAACGTCGTCAGTACGACGATCTTCGGCGGATCCGGCAGCGCCTGCACCTCCCGGGTGGCGGCCAGCCCGTCCAGCCGCGGCATCCGGATGTCCATCAGGACCACGTCCGGCCGGTGCTCCTTCACCATCCTCGCTGCGTCTGCGCCGTCCTCGGCCTCGGCGACCACCTCGAGCTCGTCGTCGGACTCGAGGATCATCTTCAGCCCGGCCCGCACCAGCGCCTCGTCGTCCACGATCAGCAGCCGAGTCATCGCTCTCCTTCTTCTCCGTGCAACACCGCGTCTCCGCGCAACACCTCTACCTGGTCCGATATCTGTTCGCGGCCGTCCGCCCACGGCAGCCAGGCTTCCACCCGCCAGCCGCCTTCCGACGTCGGTCCGGTCCACAGCCGGCCGCCGACCAGCTGCACCCGCTCGCGCAGACCGACCAGCCCGGCACCGGCGCCAGGCAGCAGTGAACCAGCAGCCACCGGCCGGACGTTCGTCACCCTGACCGTCACGCCTTCGCCGCGTGCGCCATGGACCTGTACGTCGGTCGCGGCACCGCGCGCATGTTTGTGCACATTGGTCAGCGACTCCTGCACCAAGCGGTAGACGGTCCGCCCGACAGACACCGGCACGTCGTCCGGCAGCGAGACGTCGTACCCCACGGCGACTCCGGCGTCTCGCGAGGCCATGATGAGCCGCTCGAGGTCCGAGGCCTTCGGGACGGGCGTCAGGTCCGCCCCGTCCACGCTGATGTCGGACCGCAGTACGCCGAGGACCTCGCGGAGATCCTCCATCGCCTGCCGGGCGGTCTCGCGGATCAACCGGGCCGAGCCCTCGACCTTGTCGGGACCGACGGACGGGTTCACCTCGAGACCGCCGGCGTGCAGCGCGATCAGCGAGACCTTGTGGGCGAGGACGTCGTGCATCTCCTGCGCGATCCGGGCGCGCTCGCCCAGACGGGCCTGCTCGCTGCGCAGTTCGCGTTCGGCCTCGGCGCGTTCGGCGCGATCCCGCAGCGACGCCATCAGGTCGCGACGCGCCCCGACGTACGCGCCGATGGCGATCCAGGTGCCGACCAGGAACGGTCCGGTGAAGATCGACACCCAGATCTGATTCTCGGTGCCCCAGCTGTTCAGCACGTAGGCGGCGTACGCGGCCAGGCCGAGGATCGCGAGGGCGATGTCGCGGCGGCGGATCGCGAGCGTCAGCAGGGCGAGGCCCATCGGCACGAAGACCGACCCGGTGAGCATCGCGACAACGGTGATCGCGGTGACGGTCACGGGGAACCGCCGGCGCCAGAGCAGTGCGACGGAGGCGACGATGCCGGCGCCCAGCGTGTACCAGTCCTTGGGGTTCCAGCCGCCGGCGCCGGACGCGGCCTGCAGGACGATGGTCAGCAGGCCGAAGGCGACGTACAGGAAGTCGCGCAGGCGCGGGGCATGCCTGACCCACCAGGCGTACCACCGGCGCAACCGTCGCATTCCGTCACTGTAGTTCGACGGCCGACGCGATCACGTCCCCCATCCGGGTGGGGTTCAGGGCCGTCCCCGACGACTTTCGTAGGGGGCGACGACAGCCGCTCGTCCGATGTGCGACCGGGGTCGGTCACGGTTGACTCGATGTCATGATCACCGTCGAGAACCTGACCAAGCGCTACGGCAGCACCACGGCTGTCCAGGACGTGGCGTTCACCGTTCAGCCCGGCAGCATCACCGGCTTCCTCGGCCCGAACGGCGCCGGCAAGTCCACGACGCTGCGGATGCTCACCGGTCTGACGCCGCCGACCTCCGGCACCGCCACCATCACCGGCAAGCGGTACGCCGACCTGCCGAACCCGGGCCGGGTCGTCGGGGTCATGCTGGACGCCGCCGCGCAGCACCCGGGCCGCACCGGCCGCGAGACGCTGCTGCTGAACGCGAGCCTCCTCGGCGTGCCGAAGACGCGCGCCGACGAGATGCTCGAGGCGGTCGGACTCGGTCACGCCGCGAAGCGCCGCGTCGGTCAGTACTCGCTCGGTATGCGGCAGCGGCTCGGTATCGCCAGCGCGCTGCTCGGCGACCCCGCCGTACTGATCCTCGACGAGCCCGCGAACGGGATGGACCCGGAGGGCATCCGCTGGATGCGCGGACTGCTGCAGGACTTCGCGTCCCGCGGCGGCACGGTGATCCTGTCCAGCCACCTGCTGGGCGAGGTGCAGGCGACCGTCGACCGGCTTGTCGTCATCGGCGGCGGCCGGATCGTCGCCAACGGCTCGCTCGAGGAGTTGCTGGCCGGATCCGGCACGCTCGTCCGCGGCCTCGACCCGATCGGCCTGAACGAGGCCCTGACCGCCGCCGGGCTGAACCTCGAGCCGCTGCACGACGGCGTGCTCCGCGTCGACGCCACCGCCGAGCAGGTCGGGCGGGCCGCCGCCGCTGCCGGTCAGATCCTTCTCGAACTCCGCCAGAGCGACGGCGCCGGCCTGGAGGATCTGTTCTTCCAGCTGACAGCTGAGCCGTCACAGCCCGTCGCCGCAGCCGCCTGATCACCTCGAATCTCTGGAGACTTTCATGACCACCGTGACCGACGTCGCGCCCGCGACAACCGCCAAGCACCGGAGCGAGGTGGCGACCAGCCTGCCGCCCGCGCGCGGTCAGTCCTTCCTGAAGCTCGTCACCATCGAGCTCCGCAAGTCCGTCAACACCCGCAGCGGCCGGGTCCTGATCGCCGCGATCCTGCTGATCGCGCTCGCCGCGCTGACCTGGCAGTTCACGCACCTGCCGCAGGGCGACGCCGGTTTCGAGGGGTTCCTCGGCGCCGCGTCCACCGGCGTGATGCTGCTACTGCCGGTGATCGGCGTGATGGCGATGACGTCGGAGTGGACCCAGCGGACCGCGCTGACCACGTTCACGCTGTCGCCGCGCCGGGTCCGGGTGCAGCTGGCCAAGTTCGTCTCGGCCGTCGTGCTGAGCGTGGTCGTGATGACCGCCGTCGTCGCGCTGGCGCTTGCGAGCACCGCCCTCGCCGGTGGGATCACCGACCATGCCGCGTCGTACGCCGGACTCGGCGGGCAGCTCGCCGGTGCCTACCTGACCGTCGCGTTGAACGTCGTGATGGGCGCCGCCTTCGGTGCCGTCATCCCGCAGACCGCGGTTGCGATCCTGGCGTACTTCATCGCGCCGACCGCCTGGTCGCTGGCCGGGCCAGCGCTGTTCAAGGACAACGCGAACTGGCTGGACGTGTTCGGCGCGCTCGGCCGGATCGCGGAGCGTGATCTGCACGGGATGGTGCCCGAGACGCTGGTCTCGGTGGGGGTCTGGATCGTTCTTCCGACTGTCCTCGGACTGTGGGCAAGCTCACGTCGCGAGGTCAAGTAACGGGGGCGAAGGCGGCGGGGCGGGCTGGTTTGAGGGGATCGGCCCGCCCCGCCGACGCGGTGATCGGACCTCTTCGGGGTCCGGCCAGGGGGCGGTGCGTGTGTCGATCCGCCGCTCCGGGTATCCTTGAACCACGATTACTGACGACTGATCCGTGGGCGCCACGCAGCGTACCCGGTTGACTTGTGCGAGGGGGTCGACGCTATGGGGCGCGGCCGTGCAAAGGCCAAGCAGACGAAGGTCGCACGCGACCTGAAGTACCGCACCTGGGACACCGACTTGGACCAGCTCAAGCGTGAGCTGTCCGGTGACCAGGGTGGCGACCGTTCTGCAAACGGCGAGAACGACGGCGACGGAGACGACGCCGACGACTACCACCCCCGTCGGTAAGCCACACCAGCGTGGTTGAACTGCTCAAGCGCCCTTAGGGGTGCCTGAGCAGTTCACCGTGCGCCCGACGAGTTTTCACACAGCACCGCCTGTGGCGGATCGGCGATTCCAGCAGCCCGAGGCGTCGGACGGCTCGATAGCGACCCGCTCTCAGGCGGCGGCTGTGCAGCGGCCTACTTGGCGTAGGTGCCTTCGAGGGTGACGGTGCCGCCAGGAGTTGCGGTGACTTCGCCGCAGATCCAGGCGGGGATGTCACGGGCAGCCAGCGCCTGAACGGCGGCGTCGGCAGCCGACTGATCCAGTACGGCGACCATGCCGGCGCCCATGTTCAGCGTCTTCTCGAGCTCCGGCAGTGCGACGTCGCCGAGGAGCCCGACGAGCCCGAAGATCGGTGCCGGTGTCCACGTCGAGCGGTCGATCCGCACGGACAGCTCGTCCGGGATCACTCGCGCCAGGTTCGCGGCGAAGCCGCCGCCGGTGATGTGCGACATCGCGTGCAGCGGCTTGTCGTCACCACCGTTGAGCTCCTGGATCAGCTCCAGGCAGTGCTTGGCGTACACCCGCGTCGGCGTCAGCAGCACCTCACCGAGCGTCGTACCCAACTCGGGCACGACCCGGTCCAGCTCCCACCTCGCGCGGTCGAAGAACACGTGCCGCACCAGGCTGTACCCGTTCGAGTGCAGTCCCGACGACGCCATCGCCAGTACGACGTCCCCTTCGCGCACCCGCTCCGCGCCGAGCACCTCGTCTGCCTCGACCACACCGGTCGCCGCGCCTGCCACGTCGTACTCGTCCGGCTTCAGCAGCCCCGGGTGTTCGGCGGTCTCTCCGCCGACGAGCGCCGTACCGGCCTCGACACACGCCTCCGCGATGCCCTTCACGATCTGCGCGATCGTCTCGGGCACCACCTTGCCGGTGCAGATGTAGTCGGTCATGAACAACGGCTCCGCGCCGCACACGACCAGGTCGTCGACGACCATCCCGACCAGGTCGAACCCGATCGTGTCGTGCTTGTCGAGCTTCTGCGCGATCGCGACCTTGGTCCCGATCCCGTCCGTCGACGTCGCCAGCAGCGGCCGCCGGTACGACGTCAGCGCGGTTGCGTCGAACAACCCGGCGAAACCGCCGAGCCCGCCGACCACCTCGGGACGGGTCGCCTTCGCCACCCACTCCTTCATCAGCTCGACGGCCCGGTCACCGGCCTCGATGTCGACCCCGGCAGCGGCGTAACTCGCGCCTTGACTCACGTTCTGTTCTCCCTAGAAGTACTACGGGCGGCTGAGCGCGTCCGCGGCGCCGGCTCCGCCGGAGACCGTGGCCAGTCCGTCGACGTCGGTGGCCACCGGCAGCTCGAGCAGGTGCTTGCCGAGGTGCTCCGGGTCCGGCAGCGCGACCGGGTAGACCCCGTCGAAGCAGGCCCGGCAGAGTCGCTCCTTCGGCACGGTGGTGGCTTCGACCAGAACATCGAGGCTGATGTAACCGAGCGAGTCGGCGCCGAGCGAGCGGCAGATCTCCTCGGTGTTCAGGCCGTTCGCGATCAGCTCGGCGCGGCTGGCGAAGTCGATGCCGTAGAAGCACGGCCACTTCACCGGCGGCGCGGTGATCCGGACGTGGATCTCCTTGGCGCCCGCCTCGCGCAGCATCCGGATGACGGCGCGCTGGGTGTTGCCGCGGACGATCGTGTCGTCCACCACGACCAGGCGCTTGCCCTCGATCACCTCGCGCAGCGGGTTCAGCTTCAGCCGGATGCCGAGCTGGCGGATGGTCTGGCTCGGCTGGATGAAGGTGCGGCCGACGTACGCGTTCTTGACCAGACCCGCCCCGTACGGGATGCCCGACTCTTCGGCGTACCCGATCGCGCCCGGTACGCCGGACTCCGGGGTGGCGATGACGAGGTCGGCGTCGGCGGGGTGCTCGCGCGCCAGCCGGCGGCCGATCTCGACCCGGGTGGAGTGGATGCGCTGGCCGGAGATCTGGGTGTCCGGGCGGGCCAGGTAGACGAACTCGAACAGGCAGCCCTTCGGGTCCGGCTCGGCGAACTTGGTCGAGCGGAGCCCTTCGGCGTCGATCGCGACGATCTCGCCGGGCTCGACCTCGCGGATGAAGCTCGCGCCGACGATGTCCAGGGCGGCGGTCTCGCTGGCGATCACCCAGCCGCGCTCCAGCCGGCCGAGCACCAGCGGGCGGATGCCCTGCGGGTCGCGGGCGCCGTACAGCGTGTTCTCGTCCATGAAGACCAGGCTGAACGCGCCCTTGACCTTCGGGAGGATCTTCGCGGCCGCCTGCTCGATGGTCAGATCCGGGTACCCGGCGAGCATCGAGGTGAGGATGTCGGTGTCGCTCGACGCACCGTGCTTCGCGTTCGCCTTCGCGTGGTCGACGTCGGCGTCCAGACCGAGGTCCAGCTCCCCTTCGCCGTTCAGGCTCGCGGCGAGCTCGCTGGTGTTGGTCAGGTTGCCGTTGTGACCGAGCGCGATCGACCCGGTCGCGGTAGACCGGAACGTCGGCTGCGCGTTGGCCCAGACACTGGACCCGGTCGTCGAGTACCGGCAGTGGCCGATCGCGATATGCCCGCGGAGCGAGGCGAGAGTCGCCTCGTCGAACGCCTGGCTGACCAGCCCCATGTCCTTGTAAACGAGAATCTGACTCCCGTTACTGACCGCGATCCCGGCCGACTCCTGCCCCCGGTGCTGCAAGGCATAGAGCCCGAAGTAGGTGAGTTTGGCAACCTCTTCCCCCGGCGCCCAGACCCCGAAGACGCCACAAGCGTCCTGCGGACCCAGATCCTGCGGGTCGAGTTCATGAGTAAGCCGACCATCGCCACGAGCCACACCAGCAGTCTACGGGACGCAGACAGGTCCGCAGACCGAGCACCTACCAGCAGACAGCGAGCACGTTGCAGGCCGGGCTGGCGCCGGTGGCAGACGCGGTCAACGGCGCGGGGATCAACACAACCACGGCAAAACCAACTACTGTCAGCAGCTTCCTGATCACGTATCGTCCTTTCAGAAAGAATCCGAACCGCCATTGAGTGCTCATTTACGACGCACTCTGTATATGGTCGGTTCCGACAAGTTTCTGGAGGAGAAGGATCGTGCTGGAGCCGCTGGGGGTGGACGAAGCCACTTTCGCGGTCTATCACGCCCTGCTCAGCCATCCAGACAGTACGCCCGAGCAGATTGCGGCGCTAGTAGACCGCTCAACGAGCGACGTCCAGGAACTGATGGGCAAGCTCCGAAGCCTCGAGCTCCTGGTCCCGACCTGGACGAACCCGGAAGGTGAGCACGCGGTTCACCCCCGCGTCGGGCTGACCGGCCTGGCCGAACGGCGCAGGACCGAGTTGAACAAGGAACTCGGCGAGCTGAAAGAAGCCGAAGCCTCCGCCGAAGTGATCGCCGAGCAGTACAACGAACTGCTCACGTCGCGAACCAGCGGAGATGTCGAGGTACTCAAGGGCCGCGCGAACGCGTCGCGCCGGATCGAGGAGCTCGCACTGAAGGCCAAGGACACCTTCTGGGGTCTGGTGCCGGCGCACTTCGACGAATCGATCCCGCAATCCCTCAAGTCGCCCGACTTCGAGCTGCTCGAGCGCGGTATCAAGCTGCGAACCCTCTACCTCCAGAGCATGACTGCTTCGAAGCAGGCGCTGGAGTACGTCTCGACGATGCACCGGCTCGGCGGCGAGGTCCGGGTGACACCGACGCTGCCCATGCGACTTCTCCTCTTCGACCAGGAGATCGCGGTCATGCCGATGGACCCCGAGAACCCGACCGCCGGTGCGGTGATCCACCGCACGCCTGCCGTCGTGTCCGTGGCCTTGGCGTTGTTCGACTCCTATTGGTCCCGCGCGTCCGAGATGTTCGAACCAGGCGACCGCGACGACGAGACGCCCTTGACCCCCCACGAGGCTGAAGTGCTCCGTCTCCTCGCCGGCGGCGCGAAGGACGAGCAGGTAGCCCGCCTGCTCGGCATCTCCCTCCGCACAGCCCGCCGGATCACCGCCAACCTCTCCGAGCGCCTAGACGCCGCCAGCCGCTTCGAACTCGGGGTGGCCGCCGCAAAGCGCGGCTGGGTCTGACGAACTTGTTCAACTCCTCGGGGCTCACGGAGGACCTGCTCGCGGTCTACCGGGTCCTGTTGCAACAGCCAGAGCTGGGCCGTGACACACGACTGAGCGAACTGGCCGCCGAGTTGGGGCGTACCGAGGACGAGACGTCCCGGGATCTACAGAAATTGCGGGATCTCGGGTTTGTCGTGCCGAGCTGGATCGAGGGCGTCGAGTATCCGCTGGATCCGGCGGTCACCTTCGGTCGCCTGGCAGAAAGCCAACAGCAGGAGATCGACGCGCTGAGCGAACAACTCCGGGCAGACCAGCTCACCGCAAGCAGATTCACCGCAGACCTTGCGAATTTCCTGGTTCAGAGAACAACAGGCGACGTAGAGATCCTCCAAGGACGCGAACTCGCCAACCAGCGAATGCAGCGATTCCGACCGGAGAAAACGTCTTGGGGATTGATCCGAGACCCGGGTCAACTCACTTGGGACCCAGAGACCTTTCCAGACAGAAAACATCTCGAGCGCGGCGTCGAGATGCGGTACATCTATCCTGAGTCGTATTTCAAGCGTCCTCGCGGGCGTGAATTCCTGGAATTCATTGCGAGCCTTGGCGGCAAGATTCGAATCGCTCCATCGGTTCCGTTCCGATTAATCATCTTCGACAGCGAAACCGCCGTGATGGCGATCGACCCTGAGGACAGCTCTGTCGGTGCTGTCATACATCACAGCCGCGCCGTGGTGCGGATGGCTATGGAACTGCACCTGAGCTACTGGGATCGAGGCGTCGACCCGTTCAAGGAGCAGCCAGCAACTCGCGAGGGCGGGATCAGTGCGCAGGAGGCTGAGTTTCTTCGGCTCCTGGTGCACGGGGCGACTGATGAGCAGGTGGCGCGGAAGCTGGGGGTTTCTATGCGTACCGTTCGCAGGATGGCGGCGAAGCTTAGTGAGCAGGTGGGGGCTTCGGGGCGGTTTGAACTGGGGGTTCGGGCGGCGCAGCGGGGGTGGGTGGATTAGCCCCAGTCCCAGGCTCGGGAAAGGGGCTTGGTAAGGCAGGACAAAGTGTTCTCCTCGGTGGGACGGGAAGGGCGAGAGGAATGGGTGCGCCGCCCGGCCTCTCGGTACGAGAGTCAAACAGAGCGAACGCGGCGCGGGCAACGGGCGACACTGGCCGGGGGAGGTCGTTGGCCGGGGGCGGCCACCTGCTCCCGCATCCGCTTTGCGGAAACTTTCTGCCGTCAGGTGCCGATTAGTTACCGGAAAACAGGTCGGCCGTCGGCGCGCCGCTTCAGCGGGGGCCGACGGCCGTTGCGTTTGGTGTGGGGCTAGACCGTTTTCAGGGCGGCGAGGAGTTTGCTGAGGGAGTCTCGGGCGTCGCCGAAGAGGAGGGTGGTTCTGGGGTCGTAGAGGAGTTCGTTCTCGATGCCCGCGAAGCCGGGGCGCATGGAGCGTTTGAGGAAGATGACCCGCTGGGCCTCGTCGGCGTTCAGGATCGGCATGCCGTAGATGGGGGCCGACGGGGTGTTGCGCGCGGCGGGGTTGACGACGTCGTTGGCGCCGACGACCAGTACGACGTCCGTCGTCTTGAAGTCGCCGTTGATGTCGTCCATCTCGCGCAGTTGCTCGTAAGGCACCTGGGCCTCGGCGAGCAGCACGTTCATGTGGCCGGGCATGCGGCCGGCGACGGGGTGGATGGCGTAGTCGACCTTGACCCCGCGGCTCTGCAGTTCGTCGACGAGGTCGCGGAGCGTGTGCTGCGCCTGCGCGACGGCGAGACCGTACCCGGGCACGATGATGACCTTGTTCGCGTACCCGAGCAGGATCGCGACGTCCTCCGGTCCCGCCGAGATGACCGGCCGGTCGGACGCCGTACCGGCACCCAGCGTCGACCCGCCGCGCACGGCACCGAACAGGATGTTGAAGACGGACCGCCCCATCGCGTCCGCCATCAGCTTGGTCAGCAACGTACCGGCCGCGCCGACCAGCGTGCCCGCGATCAGCAGCAGCGTGTTCCCGAGGACGTAACCGCCCGCGGCGACCGTCAGACCGGTGAAGGCGTTCAGCAACGAGATCACGATCGGTACGTCGGCACCGCCCACCGGCAGCACCAGCATGACGCCGATCGCGAGACCGATGAGGCAGAGCAGTACGCCGACCCACACCCGCGGATCCGACACGAGCCAGGCCGCGAGCGCGATGCCGCCCAGCAGCGAGGCGACGAAGAGCACGGGCAGACCCGGGAACGTCACCGGACGGGTCGTCATCAGCTCCTGCAGCTTGGCGAACGTCACCACCGAGCCGGAGAAGCTGATCGCGCCGACCAGGATCGTGAACGCCGTGGCGATCGCCGCGACGGTCGCGTCGGAGGACACATCACCGAGCTCGACCAGGGCGACCAGCGCGGCCGCGCCACCGCCGACGCCGTTGAACAAGGCAACGAGTTGCGGCATCTGGGTCATCTGCACCCGCCGCGATCCGATCACACCGCCGACGGTGCCGATCGCCAGCGCGATCAGGATCGGCACCAGGTGGTCGGGCTTGTACGCCGCGAACGTGATGATCACCGCGAGGGCAGCTCCGGCGGCGCCGATCAGGTTGCCGGTGCGCGCGCTGCGCGGCGACGACAAGGCCTTCAGCGCGACGATGAAGCAGACCGCGGAGACCAGGTACCCGATCTGGGCCCAGGTGGGGATCACTTGTGCAGCTCCTTCTTGCGAGCTCCCGGACCTTTGAACATCTCCAGCATCCGGTCGGTGACCACGAACCCGCCGACCATGTTCACCGTCGCCAGTACGACGGCCAGCAGCCCGACGATCACCACGATCACGGAGTCGGCCGCGCCGGTGACGATGATGGCGCCGACCAGGATGACGCCGTGAATGGCGTTCGCCCCCGACATCAGCGGGGTGTGCAGCGTCGAGGAGACCTTGCTGATCACCTCGACCCCGACGAACGCGGCGAGGACGAAGATCGTCAGCAGCGCGATGGATTCCGTCATGCCTGGCCCTTCAAGAGCTCTCGGGTGGGCTCGTGGAGTACGGAGCCGTCGTGGGTGACGCAGCATCCGCGGACGATCTCGTCGTCGAAGTCGGGATCGAAGGCAGCGTTCCGGGTCATCAGCCGGATCAGGTTTGCGATGTTCTGACCGTAGAGCCGCGAGGCGGGCCCGGCCATCTGCGACGGTACGTTCGCGCCGCCCCAGACCAGTGCGTCGCCGATCGTCAGCTCGGTCCCGGCGACAGATCCTTCGACGTTGCCGCCCTGCTCGGACGCCAGGTCCACCACGACCGACCCAGGCTTCATTTGCTCGACCATCTGCCGCGTCACCAGCATCGGCGCGGTCCGGCCCGGTACGGCGGCTGTCGTGATGAGGGCGTCCGCGGCGGCGACGTACGGCGTGAGCAGTTCACGCTGGAGCTGCGCGCGTTCCGGGGTCATCTCGCGGGCGTATCCACCAGGTCCGTCGAGCGTGCCGAGTTCGAGCTCGATCGGTATGGCGCCCATCGACGCGATCTCCTCCGCGGCGGCAGTACGTACGTCGTACGCCTTGACCACCGCTCCGAGTCGTTTCGCGGTGGCGATCGCCTGCAGGCCGGCCACGCCGGCGCCGAGGACGAGGACCTGGGCCGGCGGGACGGTGCCGGCCGCGGTCATGTTCAGCGGGAAGAATCGCGGCAGCCGTTCGGCGGCGACGATCGCGGCCCGGTACCCGGCGACGAGCGCCTGCGACGACAGGGCGTCCATCGACTGGGCCCGGGAGATCCGCGGGATCAGCTCCATCGCGAACACGGTCAGCTTGGCCCGGGTTGCGGTCCGGACCACGTCTGGCGGGTTCGTCGGCAGGAACGACATCAGCGCCGTACCGGCGTGCAACCGTTGCAGACGCTCACGTTCGAGCGGCTGCACCGACGTCACGATGGTGGCCGCGTGATCGGCGCCCCAGGCCACTTCGGCGCCGGCGTCGCGGTACTGGTCGTCGGAGAACAGCGCGCGTTCACCGGCGGCCGGCTCGACCGCGACCTCGTACCCGAGCTCGATCAGTTTCGCGACTTGTTCCGGCACCAGCGCGACCCGGCGCTCCGCCGGTCTGGTCTCCCGTACGACTGCGATCTTCACTCGCCGAAACCTATGCCAAACACTGGGTCGCCGAAAAGCCCGGTCACGCCTGGTTTGCCAGGTTCTGAAGCAGGAGCGCCTCGGCGAGGCAGACCTTGGTGAACTCCGCGAGGTGCAGACCCTCGTCGATGCCGTGGGCGCGGGTGTCCGGATCCTCCACGCCGGTGACCAGGATCGAGGCCTGCGGGAAGGTCTGCTGGAACTCCGCGATGAACGGGATCGACCCGCCCATGCCCATGTCGATCGGCTCGACACCCCACGCCGTCTTGAAGGCCGCCCGGGCCGCTTCGTACCCGGCGCCGCGGGCGTTCACGCTGCACGGCTGACCGTTCTGCCCCTCGGTGACGGTGACCTGCGCACCCCACGGCGCGTGGTTCTCAAGGTGCGCCTTCAGCGCCGCGCTCGCCTTGATCGCGTCGTCGCCCGGCGCGACCCGCAGGCTCACCTTGGCCCGCGCGACCGGTACCAGCGTGTTGCTCGCCTCTGCCACGGACGGCGCGTCGATCCCCAGTACGGCGATCGCCGGCCGGGTCCACAACCGGTCGACGAGCGAACCCGAGCCGGTCAGCCGGACGGAGTCCAGCACACTCGACTCGGCCCGCAGCCGGTCCTCCGGGTACTCCACATCGGCCGCCCGGGAGGCGTGCAGCCCATCCACTGCGACGTCACCCTTGTCGTCGTGCAGCGTCGCGAGCAGGCGGCACAACGTCGACAGCGCGTCCGGGATCGGCCCACCGAACAATCCGGAATGGACCGCGTGATCCAGTGTCCGCACCTCGACGTACGACTCGACCAGACCGCGTAGCGACACCGTCAGCGCCGGCCGGCCGATATCCCAGTTGCCCGAGTCCGCGATCACGATCGCATCGGCGGCGAGCTCGTCGGAGTACTCGTCCAGCAACTGCAGCAGGGTCGGCGAGCCGATCTCCTCCTCGCCCTCGACGAACACCGTCACGCCCACCGGCAGATCGTTGCCGAAGGCCCGTACGGCGGCCAGGTGCGCGGCGATCCCGGCCTTGTCGTCGGCCGCGCCCCGCCCGTACAGCCGGTCGCCCCGCTCGGTCGGCTCGAACGGGTCCGACGTCCACTGCTCGACCGCCCCGGTCGGCTGGACGTCGTGGTGCGCGTACAACAGCACTGTCGGCTTGCCGGCCGGCGCGGCCTTCTTGGCGATGACCGCGGGCGCGCCCTCACCGGCCCGGACGATCTTCACCGTGAAGCCTTCGGCCTCGAACAACGCCGCGGTCGCCTCCGCGGACCGCTGGACATCGGCCGCGCGGGCCGGTTCGTAACTGACCGACGGGATCCGGATGAGGTCCTCGAGGTCGGCACGGACGCTGGGCAGAACGCGGTCGATCGCCGCTGACAGATCGCTCATGCGACAACCGTACGGCGTCCGTTCGCGAAGCTGACGCCCGGTGAACCCTCGCGCGTTACTCATTGCCGATTTACTCTGAAAATCTCGTAGGTTTCCGCCCAACCTCGTGAGGTCACCATGCGCTTTCTTGCCATCTCGACCGCCCTCGTCACCACAGCCGCCGCCCTGACAGGCGCTCTGCCCGCGCACGCCGCGATCAGTTGCGACACCTCGACCAGCGGCGGTTCGACGTTCTACGACGGACCATCGGCGTCCTACAAGTACGACGCCCGGTTCAGCAACAGCGCGAGCATCCCCAACCTCAGCACGCACACCCCGCAAGGCGCCGGCACCTGGTACAACTGGGACGGCTCCGGCAAGAACCTGATCCTGATCGCGGCGTACCGCGAAGGCGCCGACTCGCAGATCTACGGCATCGACCCGTCCACCGGCTCAACGGTCGGCGTGGTCGCGATCGCCGAGTCCCACGTCGGTGGGATCACCGTGAGCAAAGGCTGGGCGTTCGTGTCCGGCCAAGGCAGCAGCATCCGCAAGTACCGGCTGACGGAGTTGCGCGACGCGTTGAAGGCCGCCGGTACGCCGTACCTCGGGCAGGTCGGTACGGCGCGTGACGTGGCCGGATCGTCGTTCATCGGGAGCTACGGGGACTCGTTGTTCTCCGGGACGTTCAACGAGACCGGCCGCGGAACCATGTACGAGTACAAGATCGCGGACGACGGCACGCTGACCACGCTGGCCGGCGCCTGGGAGGTCCCGACGAAGACGCAGGGGCTGACGATCACCGCCAACCACTTCATCTACAGCACGTCGTACGGGCGTGGGAACCGCAGCAACATCTACGTCGTGAAGCGCGGTCAGAAGGATCTGGACGCGGCGGCGCTGAGCTGCTTCCGCGCCCCGAGCATGACCGAGGGCATCACGGAGTACAACGGCACCGCGTACCTGGTCTATGAGTCCGGGTCGTACCTGTACGCGTCAGATCCCGCCACGCTGAACGTCATTCCCCGCATGCACAAGGCAACCATCTCGTCCCTGACGTCCCTGGTTCCTTAGGACGAGTACGTCGCCGAGTCCGCTACTGCTTGCCGACTTTTCGGGTTGTCGTCGCGTACCTGGACCCGGAGGAGAGTCGTGTCGTTCACCTTCTTGTACTGCTCCAGCACGGTTGGCACGTCGTTGCAGTTGTACCTGAAGGTGACGACATCTCCGGATTGCTCCCCGGTACTTCCTCCAGTGCAGCCAGGTGGAGCGGAGGCACTCGTCGGGAGTTGCGTGGCGTTCACCAGACCTACGTAAACGCCTTCGGTCTTCGGGTTGGTCTTCCACGTTGACGTGTCCGTGCTGACCACCAGCGACTTGTCGGCGGTCGCCTGCTCGCCCCACTGCCGCGGGACCTTTACCGACAGCCCCGCGTGCTCAACCATCACCGGGCGGGTCAAGACGTACTGGTAGCCGCCGTACCCGCCGCCTGCTGCCAGCACCACTGCAGCGAGTGCCGTGAAGACACCTGTCCGCCCGCGACTCTGGGGTTTCGCACCAACGGTGGACTGGCTCGCACTGGCCAGTGCGGTCGCCTGGTCGACTGGACCGGTCGCGGCGCTCGGTGCGGGCATCTCTGCGGCCGGCACGAGGCCCGCCGGGATCTTGCCCGTGGTGTGCGCCTCGCGCAGTGCGTTGAGGAAGCTGTCGAGGTCCGGCCAGCGCTTGTCCCGATCCGGCTCGAGAGCGCGCCGTACGACGACATCGACCGCATCCGTCACGTCTTCGCGCAGTGTGGTCATCGAGGGCGGTGGAGCTTCGATCTGCATCACCGCACCGAGGCTGGCCACACCGTGCGGCGCCTGGCCGGTGAAGGCGGCGTACGCGACCGCACCGAGCGAGTACAGGTCGGCGCGGTGGTCCAGGCGTTCGCCCATCACCTGTTCGGGAGCGACGTACGCCGGGGTGCCGCCGGGCATCGTGATCCGGGAGACCTCAGCGAGCGACTTGCCCAGCCCGAGGTCGGACAGCATCGCGCGGTCGCCGTTCGGATCGGTGCGGAACAGGACGTTGGCCGGTTTCACGTCGCGGTGCAGGACGCCGCGGGCGTGCAGGTGCTTCAGGCCGCGGCCGACCTGCGTGATGATCCGGACCGCCTCGCCGAACTCGAGCGGGCCGGCCTTGATCCGGTCCGCGAGCGTGCCGCCGTCGGCGTAGGTGAGGACCATGAACGGGCGGCCGTCGTCGGCCTCGCCGATGTCGTGCACGCCGACGACGTACAGCGAGTCGACCTTGCGCAGGAACCGGCCCTCGGCCAGGAACCGGCGGCGGACGTCCTCGTCCTCGACCCAGTTCTCGGAGAGGATCTTGACCGCGACCTCGGCGTCCAGTTGCTCGTCGCGCGCCAGCCAAACGGTCGCGAAACCCCCGGCACCCACCCGGCGGACCAGGGAGTACCGGCCGATCCGCGGTGGCTGGTCCATGGCGTAATTATGCTCGATCCGTTCTGCGACCCGTTCGCTGGAGTGAACAAAGCGGTATTTTCCGGCGTCACATCTGCGAGAACGGGATGCTGATCTCCCGCCCGGCCGTGGTCCGCCGCACGGTCCGTAACCGTGACCTGACCATGAACTGTTGAGGAGATCGCCGATGCGAGTGCAGAACGGCCGCCTGGTCGCCCTCGTCGCAGCTGTTGCCGTCGCCGCCGTCACGGGCGGCGGAGCCCTCGCGTGGCGCCAGGGCCCGGAGGCCAACGCGGAAGCCGACGCGGCCCCGCTGTCCAGCTCCCCGTCGTCGGCGGCAAGCACCCCGACCAAGAGCACCACCACGGCCAAGCCGACCGCAACGCCGTCGACCCTGAAGCCGTCGAGCCCGGTCACGAGCACCCCGTCCGGCCCGATCAAGACCAAGATCGACCTGAAGAAGCTGACCACGGGCCGGACCCCGCAGATCACCTACCTGAGCGGCCGGACGATCCGCGGCGGCGCCGGCGAGGACGTCAAGATCCCCGGCAGCACCGACATCCAGGAGGTCGCGCGGCTGGGATCGTCATCTCTCGCGGTTGTCAGCAAGGGCTTCGGAACCGAGATGCTGACGCTCGATGGTGAGGGCAACGTCATCCGCCGAACGCCGGACGTGAAGCAGATCGCCACGACTGAGGACAGGACCGCCGCGGCATATGTCGCCACCCGCACGAAGGACAGCGGCGAGGATCTGCCCGGAGCGACCATTTATGCCGAGCAGAGCGACATTCAAAAGGTCACCGTGTCGGACATCTGGAACACCACGCTGCTCGGCTATGTCGGTGACAAGGTCTACTTCGACGGATCGACGACACAGGACGGGAGCACCCTCCTGTACGAGTGGACGCCCGGCACCTCGAAGCCCATTCAGCTCAAGGCCATCCCCAAGCCGATGGCGGTGTCGAGCGCAGGTACGGCGGGCTCGCTGACCACCCTGGCCGACCAGAACAGCTGCAGCAGCCTCCTCACCGTGCCGGGCGGAAAGCGTCTTTGGCGGACCTGCGACTACCTGATCCTCGGCTTCACCCCAGATGGAGCCACCGCGATCGCCGGACCGAAGTACCAGGACGGGTACGGCGACGGCATCGCCGGCGCCCTGGACGCGAAGACAGGTGCACTCCTGCACGAATGGACCGGCGTCTTCCGGCAGACGGTCGCAGAGGACGACCAGCACCTCCTCCTGCTGGCGGACACCGGCGAGGAGACGCCCGCATCCATCGTCCGCTGCACAATCACCACCGGCGCCTGCGAACTAGCGACGCCACTTGCAAGAGGAGCGCTGCTGATCGGCAGCTGATCGCCTCCCGACCTCAGGGGCAGATGTCACTTGCTGCAAGAACCGTTGCGAGCGGTCTTTGCGCAGGGCAGACTCCCGCGTACGTCGAAGTCTCGACATACACCGGTACTGGGGAGGAAATCGAGAAATGCGAGCATTTACCGCTGGGGCAATCACGTTGGGGGCTGCGGCGCTGATATGTGCGACAGCACTTCCTGCCGCGGCAAACGACGCCTCGGTCGACCTTGCATCACTTCCGGGCTCAGCCAAGGTGCACCACGGGACCTGGACCGACTCCGTGGACACGCTCAAGGCCTGTCTTGGCGGCACCGGGAGCTACACCAAGGCAGTGGCTCAGATCCGCCCCGCGGACGGCGTGGGACCGACCTTCTCCATCACGGACACCAGCGTTGGCGATGGTTGCCGCAGCACAGGGAACCTCAGCATTCCGGAAGACGAGCGCTACATCTTGACCCTGACGGTGTCCGGTTCGAGGTTGAGCCCGGCACGCACCGGCTCGGTCTCCTTCTACACCTGATCGTCCTGGGCTGACTCTGCCGACAGCTAAACACATCCGGCAGCCACCGCGCACAGGCGACACTGAACGGATGGATCGGGTGGCTGTTCTTGCTGACATCCATGGCGTGCTGCCTGCGCTGGAAGCGGTGCTGGCAGATGCACAGCAGGCCGAGCTGATCGTGCTGGCTGGGGACATCGCCAGTGGGCCGCAACCGGTGGAGACGCTGGATTTGTTGACGGGGCTGGGCGAGCGGGTGGTGTGGGTGCGCGGTAACGCGGACCGGGAGCTCGTGGAGATGGCTCGGGGGACGTACGACGCCAAGCCGCCGGATGCGGTGAGTCCTTGGGCTGCGGAGCAGTTGCGGCCGGATCAGGTTGAGCTGCTGGCCGGACTGCCTACGACCGTGACGATCGGGGACGTGTTGTTCTGTCACGCCACTCCGCGCGACGACGAGGAGATGGTGCTCGTGGACAGCCCGATCTCCCGGTGGGCGCAGGTGTTCACGGGACTGCCAGAGGAGGTCAGGACCGTCGTCTGCGGGCACACGCACATGCCGTTCGCTCGGCAGGTCGATCGGCGGTTGGTGGTGAACGCCGGCAGCGTCGGGATGCCGTACGGCGCTCCCGGTCCGAGTTGGGCGCTCTTGACCGAGGACGGCGTACAGCTGCGGCGTGCACCGCTTGACGCGGCCAAAGCCGCAGCCAGGATCGAGAGCGAGTCGACGTACCCAGGACGTGCGGAGTGGGTCGCGGAGTACCTGCTGCACAACTACTCCGACACGGAAGCGCTGGAGGCGTTCAGGCCGCGCGCGGAGGGCTGAGCGGTTACCGTCAGGGGGTGTTCGCGCGGCGGCGGAAGCATTTCGGGACTCCGGCCGACAAGGCGACGTATGCGACCCTGCATACCGCCTCGTTGGCCAGCCCGCACCTGCGCGAGGGCCTGACACCCGCCGCGGCCGGCAAGGCCAGCCGCCACTTGAGAGACCTCCTGGGTACGGCGGCCATCGCGATCTGCGACTCCTCCGGCGTACTGGCGTGGGACGGCGTAGGTGGACCGTACGAGAGCAACCACCGCCGCGACGCCAAGGACCTCGCCGCAACGACACTCCGCTCCGGCCGTACGGCGGTACTCGGCGCACATGACGTGGCGTGCGGCGACCCGCAATGCCCGATCCGTACGGCGGTCGTCGCGCCGATCGTCACCGAGGAGCGCGTGGTCGCCGTACTGGTCGCGTACAGCAACAACACCTCCGCAGCACTCGTCAGAGCGACCGAGGAGGTCGCCAGGTGGGTCTCTGGTCAGGTAGAGCTCGCAGAGCTCAACAAGGAACGCACCCGGGCCATGGAGGCGGAGCTGCGCGCACTACGCGCCCAGATCAGCCCGCACTTCATTTACAACGCTCTTGCGGCCATAGCGTCGTTTGTACGCACTGACCCGGAGCGGGCGCGTGAACTGCTCCTGGAGTTCGCGGACTTCTCCCGCTACGCCCTTCGGCGTGGCGGCGAGTTCACCACGCTGGCGGACGAGCTGCGCAACGTGGAGCGCTACCTGGTGCTCGAGCAGGCCCGCTTCGGCGACAGGCTCAAGGTGTCGCTGCAGATCGCCCCTGAGGTGCTGCCGGTGGTCATCCCGTTCCTGGTCGTGCAGCCCCTGGTGGAGAACGCCGTACGCCACGGCCTGGAGGGTACGACGGGAGTCGGCAACATCACGATCCGCGCGCGCGACCAGATCAACGAGGCGGAGATCAGCGTCGAGGACGACGGCGCCGGCAGCGACCCGGAGGTGATCCGGGCGGCCCTGTCCGGCGAGTCCGGCAGCGACTCGGTAGGCCTCGGCAACGTCGACGCCCGGTTGCGGCAGGTGTACGGCGACGCCTACGGCCTGGTCGTGGAGACCGCCGTGGATGCGGGAACCAAGGTGATTTTCCGAGTGCCCAAATACTCGTCAGGAGTGCACGCCGTCTCGCGTTGACGGTGCTTGTCGGGCGGACTAGCGTCGGAAGAGATCCCTGATGGCGTTGGCCTGCGCATCCGCGGGGAGCAGCGCCGGTGGAACGGGATTCACCTGGGCGGGGCAGGCGACGACTGGACCGCCTTCTCCGGGCGGTCGCGGCCCGCAGTAGCGGAATCGCACGGCTCCATGGCGGTCTGCGGTGGAGCCTCCTGGAAGGAGCATTCGCTCGTGCCAGGCAACAGGGCAGTGATTTACAAGGGCCCAGGCGACGTGGCGGTCGAGACGATCGACTACCCGACGCTGGAGCTCAAGGACGGACCGGGAGTCAACCCGGCCAATGTGGGACGGCAGGTCCCGCACGGGGCGATCCTCAAGGTGATCGCCAGCAACATCTGCGGCAGCGACCAGCACATGGTCCGCGGCCGGACGACGGCACCGCCTGGACTCGCACTCGGCCACGAGATCACCGGTGAGGTCGCCGAGGTCGGGCGGGACGTCGAGTTCATCAAGGTCGGCGACCTGGTATCGGTCCCGTTCAACATCGCCTGCGGGCGGTGTGTCAACTGCAAGGAGGGCAAGACCGGCGTCTGCCTGAACGTGAACCCGGACCGGCCGGGTTCGGCGTACGGGTATGTCGACATGGGCGGCTGGGTCGGCGGTCAGGCGGAGTACGCGCTGGTGCCGTACGCCGACTGGAACCTGCTGAAGTTCCCGGACCGGGACCAGGCGCTCGAGAAGATCCGTGACCTGGCAATGCTCGCGGACATCTTCCCGACCGGGTTCCACGGCGCAGTTACCGCCGGCGTCGGGCCCGGGTCGACCGTCTACATCGCCGGGGCGGGACCGGTCGGTCTGGCGGCGGCGACGTCGGCGTTCCTGCTCGGCGCGGCGGTCGTCATTGTGGCCGACCTGCAGAAGGAGCGGCTCGAACAGGCTCGCAGCTTCGGCTGCGAGACGATCGACGTCTCCGAGGGCGAACCGAGGGACCAGATCGAGCGGATCCTCGGTGAGCCGGAGGTCGACGCGGCCGTCGACGCCGTCGGGTTCGAGGCGCACGGTCACGGTACGGACGCCCGGCAGGAGCGTCCGGCGACGGTGCTGAACACGGTCATGGACGTCACCCGCGCCGGTGGTGCGGTCGGCATCCCTGGCCTCTACGTGACCGGGGATCCCGGCGCGGCCGACGAGGCCGCCAAGACCGGTTCGCTGTCGCTTCGGCTCGGCCTGGGATGGGCCAAGTCGCTGGCGTTCACGACCGGTCAGTGCCCCGTCATGCGGTACAACCGCCAACTGATGCAGGCGATCCTGCACGACCGGACGCAGATCGCGAAGAACGTGAACGCCACGGTCATTCCGCTGGACCAGGCACCAGAGGGCTACCGCGAGTTCGACCACGGCGCGGCACGCAAGTACGTGCTCGACCCGCACGGACTGATCAAGTAGCCGGGCAGACCGACGGGAGCAGGGCCACGGCCCTGCTCCCGTCGCCATTCGTCAGCAGAGCGCGCAGACTCGTGACCGCGGAGAAACGTGTCGGTAACAACTCGCTGGCCATACTGCAGGAAAGGTAATCCTTCACGAGAGCGACCCTCATGAGCAGCGACAGCCGGCTGGACCTCGAGTTCGCCTACACGCCGTACCTGGACTCCTGCCGAGACCTCTACTCGCCGTACTACTACTGCCGGCGCCCGCTCGGCCACGACGGCGTCCATGCCGCCGGCTTCGGCTCGAGTCGACTCCGGTGGGAACACCAGCCCGACCACGCTCCGCACCTGCTGTCCTGAGTGCACGCGTCGCCGTAGTGTTCGCCTATGGCCGACTCTCCACTGCGCGCGCTCGTTGCGGACGACGAGGAGCCCGCGCTGGCGGAACTGGTGTACCTGCTGAGCCAGGACCCCCGGATCGGTGAGATCCGGACGGCGTCCAACGGACCGGACGCGCTGAAGATCCTGCAGGCCAGCGACCTGGACGTGGTGTTCTGCGACATCAAGATGCCCGGGCTGGACGGCATCGACCTGGCCAAGGTGCTGTCCAAGTTCGCCAGCCGCCCGCAGATCGTCTTCGTCACGGCGTACGACGAGCACGCGGTGGCAGCGTTCGAACTGGAGGCCACCGACTACGTGATGAAACCGGTCCGGCCGGAACGCCTGTCCCAGGCGATCCAGCGCGTAGTCACTCAAGGAGCACCGCCTGCGCCGCCGTCACCAGAGGAGACGGACGACGAGGTGATCGCGGTGGAGCTCGCCGGTGTCACCAGGTTCGTCCAGCGCTCCACGGTCCGGTACGTCGAAGCACAGGGCGACTACGCCCGCTTGCACACCGGCCAGAACTCGCATCTGGTCCGCATCCCGCTCAGCACGCTGGAAGAGCGCTGGCGGGACGCCGGCTTCACCCGGATCCACCGGAGCACCTTGGTCGCTCTGCAGCACGTGGACGAGATGCGGGTGGACGGTGGCCGCTGCGCGGTGCGTGTCGGTGACGACTGGCTCCCGGTCAGTCGGCGGCACACGCGCGAGCTCCGCGACCTCCTGGTCCGTTCGACGTCGCTGAGATGACATGAGTACGCCGGAAGGACCACGCCGGGTCCGCGTCACCAGCCCGCGAACCAGCGCGGCCCGGCGTCCGATCATGCCCACCGGTACGCGCGAGATCGACGAGCAGACCCGCCTCGGCCAGGTCTACATGCAGTCGCTGATCCAGTCCCAGCTACGGCTCACGCTGGCCGTCATCGGCAGCGTAGTGCTCGTGCTCGGCAGCATCCCGCTGCTGTTCTGGCTGGTCCCTCCAGCCCGCACGCTGTCCGTGCTGGGCCTGCCGCTGCCCTGGGTGATCCTCGGCATCCTGGTGTACCCAGTCGTGTACGTCGCCGCTCGCATCTACGTCCGGAAGGCCGAGCGGATCGAAACAGAGTTCACCGAGTTCGTGGGGCGGCAGTAGCGTGTCGCCGGCGCTCAGCCTGACCGCGATCGGATTGGTGGTCTTGGCAACGATCGGGATCGGGCTGTTCGGCCTGCGGATCTCGCGAACCACCAGTGACTTCTACGTCGCCAGCCGCGCGGTCAGCCCACGCTGGAACGCGTCGGCGATCAGCGGCGAGTACCTGTCCGCAGCGTCGTTCCTGGGCGTCGCCGGCCTGGTACTGGTGAACGGCGCCGACATGCTGTGGTTCTCGGTCGGCTACACCGTCGGCTACCTGATGCTGCTGGTCCTGGTCGCCGCTCCCCTGCGCCGATCCGGTGCGTACACGCTGCCCGACTTCGCCGAGACCCGCTTCGAGTCCCCCGTCGTACGACGGATCTGCGCCGGGCTCGTAGTCGGTATCGGGACGCTCTATCTCCTACCGCAACTGCATGGCGCCGGCCTCGCGGTCCAGACCGTCACGGGCGCGCCGCCGCAGGTGGGTGCGATGATCGTCGCGGTCATCGTGGTGATCAACGTGGCCGCGGGCGGGATGCGGTCCATCACGTTCGTCCAGGCCTTCCAGTACTGGCTCAAGCTGACCGCGCTCGCGACGCCGATCTTCGTCATCCTGCTCGTCTGGCACCAGCCGGTCGGCGTCCTCGACTCGCTGCACGGCGCGGCCGCCGAGTGGGCCGAGCCGCTGTCCCGCGCGGGCGGTCGCGACCACCCGTTGTACGCGACCTATTCGTTGCTCCTGGCCCTTTGTTTCGGGACGATGGGGCTCCCGCACGTCCTGGTCCGCTTCTACACAAACCCCGATGGCCGCGCGGCCCGGCGTACCACTGTCGTCGTACTGGCACTGCTCGGATTGTTCTACCTCTTCCCACCTATGTACGCCGTACTCGGGCGGATGTTCGCGCCCGACCTGGTGGGCGCGGGTGGGGACACCGTCGTACTCGAGCTGCCCGGGCGAGTTTTCCCTGGTACCACAGGGGATCTGCTCGGTGCACTGGTCGCGGCAGGGGCGTTCGCGGCGTTCCTGTCGACGTCGTCGGGACTGACTGTCGCAATCGCCGGAGTGATCGACCAGGACCTGCTGCGGAGCCGATTACACCGGTGGACCGGTGGTGACTACGTCGCGGTGAACAGCTTCCGGATCGCGGCGCTGATCGCGATGATCGTGCCGTATCTGGCGTTCACGGTGACCGGGGCACTGAGCCTCGCGGACACCGTGGGACTCGCGTTCGCGCTGGCCGCGTCGACGTTCTGTCCCCTGCTGGTGCTGGGGATCTGGTGGCGGCGGATGTCGACGACCGGCGCCGCGGCCGGCCTGGTCGTCGGCGGGATCGCGGCCAGCGCGGCGGCACTCGTAAACGTGTCCGGCGCGCCGCAGGGCGGCTGGCCGCGGGCGCTCGTCGGTCAGCCGGCCGCGTGGACGATGCCGCTCGCGTTCCTCACCGTCATCGTGGTCTCCAAGCTGACCCCGGACCGCATCCCGGCCGGCACGGCCCGCAGCATGGTGCGGTTGCACACCCCGGAAGCGGTCGACGTCGATCGGGGCTTGCCGTCCCGGTGACCGTTCGTCTCGTGATTCCTACCGCTCACCGCAGTTGAGTGATCCACCGAACGACTGGTGTGCTCCGCTGAGCGACCGATGCGCGCCGGTGCTGTCGGGAGGGCCGTGACCCAGGCCACAGTACGACTCAGCAACCTCGCCGGCCTCAATCCGCCCGGCACTATCCCCTCTCTGGAGGTCTCGCGATGAGTGACATTGGCGATCGCGACCTGACGACGTACCGGGATGTCCAGTTGTCACCGGACTTCTCCGAGCTGCGTCGCCGGTTCCGGCGCTTCGTGTTCCCGATGACCGCGCTGTTCCTGGTCTGGTACTTCGTCTACGTCCTGCTCGCCGACTACGCGCACGGCTTCATGTCGCACAAGGTCGGCGGCAACATCACCGTGGCCCTGCTGTTCGGCCTCGGGCAGTTCGTGTCGACGTTCGCGATCACGATGATCTACGTCCGCTGGGCGGACCGCCGGATCGACCCGGACGCCGAGAAGCTGCGCCACCAGATCGAGGGAGAACCGCAGTGACCGCCCCGCTCATGTTGCCGCTGGCAACGGACATCGGTAACCCGACCGTCAACATCGCGATCTTCGCGCTGTTCGTGCTGGCCACGCTGGCGATCGTCTTCCGGGCGTCGCGGAACAACAAGACCGCGGCCGACTTCTACGCCGGCGGCCGGTCGTTCACCGGCCCGCAGAACGGCATCGCGATCGCCGGCGACTACCTGTCCGCCGCGTCGTTCCTCGGCATCGCCGGCGCGATCGCCCTGAACGGGTACGACGGCTTCCTGTACTCCATCGGCTTCCTGGTGGCCTGGCTGGTCGCGCTGCTGCTGGTCGCCGAGCTGCTCCGGAACACCGGCCGGTTCACGATGGCCGACGTCCTGTCGTTCCGGCTGAAGCAGCGGCCGGTCCGGATGGCGGCCGCGATCTCGACCCTCGGCGTCTGCTTCTTCTACCTGCTGGCGCAGATGGCAGGCGCCGGGGGTCTCGTCGCCCTCCTGCTGGGCGTGAGTCACCGGGCCGGGCAGAGCATCGTGATCGCGGTGGTCGGCATCCTGATGATCACGTACGTCCTCGTCGGCGGTATGAAGGGCACCACCTGGGTGCAGATCGTCAAGGCCATCCTGCTGGTCATCGGCGCCGGAATCATGACGATCTGGGTGCTGGCGAAGTACACCTTCAACCTGTCCGGCCTGCTCGGTGCAGCCGTCGACAAGAGCCCGGCAGCCGGCGAGAAGCTGCTGAGCCCGGGCCTTCAGTACGGCGTCACCGGTGTCACCAAGCTGGACTTCATCTCGCTCGCGCTCGCTCTGGTGCTCGGCACCGCCGGCCTGCCGCACGTGCTGATGCGGTTCTACACGGTGCCGGACTCCAAGGAGGCGCGGCGCAGTGTCAGCTGGGCGATCTGGATCATCGGCATCTTCTACCTGTTCACGCTGGTCCTCGGGTACGGCGCTGCCGCGATCGTCGGACCGGACCGCATCAAGGCCGCACCCGGCAAGGCCAACTCGGCCGCGCCACTGCTCGCCTTCGAGCTCGGTGGTGAGGTGCTGCTCGGTGTGATCTCGGCGGTCGCGTTCGCGACGATCCTGGCCGTGGTCGCCGGTCTGACGATCACCGCGAGTACGTCGTTCGCGCACGACATCTACGGCCAGATCATCAAGAAGGGCCAGATCAGCGGCGACGGCGAGGTCCGTGTGGCGCGGTACACCGCGGTCGTGATCGGCATCGTCGCGATCATCGGCGGCATCTTCGCGAACGGGCAGAACATCGCGTTCCTGGTGGCCCTGGCGTTCGCGGTCGCGGCGAGTGCGAACCTGCCGACGATCCTGTACTCGCTGTTCTGGCGGCGCTTCAACACCCGCGGCGCCCTGTGGAGCATCTACGGCGGTCTGGCCTCGACGATCATCCTGATCATCTTCAGCCCGGTCGTCTCCGGCAAGGTCGACGCGAAGACTCACAAGAGCCTGTCGATGATCACCGACACCGGGATCGACTTCCACTGGTTCCCGCTGGACAACCCCGGCATCGTCTCGATCCCGCTGGCGTTCGTGCTCGGCTGGCTCGGCACGATCACCAGCAAGGAGCAGGTCGACGTCGACCGCTTCGCCGAGATGGAGGTCCGCTCCCTGACCGGCGCCGGCGCCGAGAAGGCGGTGAAACACTAAAGACCTGTCAGGCAGGTCCTGCTGATCCGACGCGGTCCTGCCTGGCAGCCCCACCCCGCCCCACGAGACGGACCCGGCCCCTGCACCGGGTCCGTCTCGCGCGCCCAGCCCCTTCCCGGAAAGGCTCAGTGGAACTTGAGGGTGGGCCAGAGTTGGTAGAAGGCGTCGCGGGAGGTGTTGCCGCGGGCTTCCTCGGTGGCGTGGAGGCGGCCGTAGGTGAAGGGGTTGCCGCCTTCGGCGTAGACCTCCAGGGCCAGGTGATGGAGGAGGTCTCGGGAGACGACCGAGTCCTGGTGTTCGCCGAGGATCTCCTGGACCTGTTCGGCGCGGTCGGCCAGGTCGGCGGCTTCGTCGGAGAGGACGGGTACGGCGGACTCCGCGGCGTACCGCAGTCGCTTCGACGACTTTCGTACTTCGTGCAGCTCGTGGTCCTGTTCCGCCACGGTGTCGGCCTGCTGCGAACGGCGTACTGCCTTGCGCATCCGCTTGTAGTCGTGTTCGAGGAGTTCGCCGATCTGCTTGCTCGCCTTCCGGTCGTCGTCAGTCACCGGCGGCTTCGCGACCAGCTCGTCCAAAGCATCCAGCAGCCGGAAGTACCGCGGATTCTCCAACGCGGCCAGCGCCCCGGCGCGCCCGTCCTTGTAGACCCGCCGCAGATGGTCGTCGATCCGCCCCGCGACGCGTCCCATCACCAACTCGACCGGCTGATCCGCGACCTCGGCCGCGAAGTGCTCCCGCTGCACCTCCGCGTCCCGGGCAGCCCCGAGCTCACCGGCCAGCCACTTCAACTCGTCACGCAACGGGTCGCCGACCGCACGATCGATCACCGGACGGTACGTCGCCAGCGCCGAGCGCAGCCGCCGCGTCGCGACCCGGAACTTGTGGATCGAGTCCGGGACGTCCCGCCGTACCTCGGGGTCCCGTTCGCGGATCGCCCGTACCTGCGCGCCGGCGTACGCGCGGAACAGGTCCGACGTCCGCGGCTTCTTCGGCAAGGTCCATTCGTCGTACGCCGGAACGCGATCGCCGAGTGCCCTTGCGAGCTTGCTCGGACCGCTCGCCGGACGGGCACCCGCGGCCTTCAGCAACTCACCCGCGTCCTCGAGCAGCAGGCCGTCGCCGTCGACCAGCTCGACCTCCCACTCCCGCCAGCTCTCCGGCTCGCCGCCCTCGACCGTCGCGGTCACGTGGTCGTCGGCGAGCTCCGCGAGGACACCGCCGTCCGCGTCGAGCAAACGATGGACGATGCGTCGGGTCTGCAGCGTCACGACCGGCGCCAACTGCTGGTCGCGGACATGCACGCGGACCGAGCGGACGACCGCGATCGGCACGGTGCGCACCGACCGGCCGAGTGGATACCGAACCTCGAGCCGTCCACCGGACGACCCCGGAAACTTCACGTGCCACCCGTCGTCCTCGCCACCGGTACGTCGGCGAAGCGTCACCTTGTGAGCGGCCAAGTCGAGGGCTGCGGTGTCGTAGTACACCGCCTCCAGCTCGAGCTCGACCGGTTGCGCGACGCTCGCGACCCCGGGCAACTCGTGCAGCGCCGGCAGGGTCGCGCTCGTGTCGACGTCGTACTTCGTCTCGATCTCGAGCTGCTCAGTCGGGGCCATACCCATTGTTTACCAGGCGTTCATGAACAGGGGTGGTCTCCCGGCCCCACGCCGTCGCGAGGAGGTGCTCGGTGCGGTGCATCGGCGTGCGGGGGCGAAGGTCTCGATGCGGAGCATCGTGGCCTTTGCACCCGTGCGGCGAGGTGCCGTGCCGAGTGCCCCGCAGTAGGCGTGGGGCCGGGAGACCACCCCAGTGCCCTGAGATCGGCGACCAGCCGCTGCAGATCGCGGTCGGTGCGGCCGCCGATCGTCGGCCGGATCTGCCTGCGCCGGTTGCGATTGAGAGCCCAGCAGATCAATCCGATCAGGACGAGGAAGGCGATCATGTTCTGCCCACTCCCTTGAAGAACGTGTAGTGAAAGGTGCCGCCAGGCCCGGCGGACTTCTCGAGGTCGCGGATGCCCGCGGCCCACTCGGCCTCGGTGCGCAGGCCGGCGGCGATCGCGCGGTCGCGGACGGACTCGACCATCGCGATGAACGTCTTGCGGGTGAAGCCGTCGACGAGATGCGGGAGGTTCTGGTCGGCGTACACGGTGCGCGGTCCGACCTGTACGTCGTCGTACCCGGCCTGCTCGAGCAACGGCTGGAGCCGACGGCCGATCAGCGAGTCGCCGCCCGCCGAAGCCTGCAGGTCGACGAGGCAGTCGATGACGGCCTGGGCCTGTGCGCTGCGCGGGTGGAAGAAGGCGGACTCGTGGTCGCCTTCGATCACGGTGATCGTGCCACCGGGATTGAGGAGACCGCGAAGCCCGACGAGCGCCCCAACAGGGTCGGGGAGGTGCTCGAGGACGAAGCAGACGAAGACGTGGTCGAACTTCTCGCCGGCCAGATCGTGGAGATCCGCGTGCCGCCAGTCGACCCTCGCGTCCGGCGCGTGTTCGGCGACCTGGGCCTTGGCCTGGGCGAGCGACGCCTCGGAGATGTCGATCGAGACCAGCTCGATGCCGGGGCTTCGCGTGACCAGTTGAACGGTCTGTGCTCCCACTCCGCAGCCGGCCTCCAGCACGCGGCTGCCGGGTGGGTACGTGGTGCCGCCATGCAGCAGCTCGGCGAGCGTGCCGGCCTGGTCGGACAGCCGGCGGGTCTCCGCCGGGGTGTAGCCGTGGACGTAGTCGGTTCCCATACCTCCAAGGTCGCGCCACAATGGTCCTGTGAACAGGTCCAATCCGGCGATAAGTGGCAGGTCCAATGGCGGGGCGGACTTCCTCCAACTCGACCCGGCCGAAGCACCACCCGGCGGTCTCGCGGACTGGCTCACCGACCGTCTCCGGACAGCGATCTCCACCGGCCACCTCCCGGTCGGCACCCGCCTGCCCGCGACCCGCACCCTCGCGACCGACCTCGGTCTCTCCCGAGGCGTGGTCACCGAGTCGTACCAGCGCCTCACCGAGGACGGTCACGTCTCCACCCACGGCCGCCGCGGAACGGTCGTCGTCGCCGCCGCGATGATCGGTGACGTCCGAACGTCCGAGGGCCCACGCTTCGTCGGACGTCAGAACCTGGCCGTGACCGACGACGTCTTCGACCGGCTGCGGGGTCTGCCGGCGCGGATCGACCTGACGCCCGGGGTGCCCGATCTGGCGGCGTTTCCGCGAAGCGCCTGGCTGCGCGCGGAGCGAGCAGTGCTAGCGGATCTGGAGTCGGCCGATTTCGGGTACGGCGACCCCGCGGGTACGCCGACGTTGCGACGCGCGGTCGCGGCCTGGCTGGCGCAGTACCGCGGGATCACCGCGAACCCGGACGACCTGATCATCGTGGCCGGGGTGGCCCAGGCGATCGGGCTCGTGGCCCAGATGCTCGAACAGCACGGCATCCACGAGATCGCGGTCGAGGACCCCGGCTCGCTCGGCTCCCGTCAGCACCTGCAGAACTGGGGCATGCAGACGCCGCCGATCCCCGTCGACGATCGCGGGATGCAGGTCGACGTACTGCGGAATTCCGGCGCGGGCGCGGTGATGGTGACCCCGGCGCACCACTTCCCGACCGGCGTCGTACTGGACGGCGAACGTCGTCGCGAGCTGATCCAGTGGGCGACGGACGGCGGACTGGTCATCGAGGACGATTACGACGCTGAACACCGGTACGACCGACCGCCTGTCCCCGCGCTCCGCTCGATGCTGCCCGACCAGGTCATCTACGCCGGCAGCGTGTCCAAGCTGCTCGCCCCGGCGTTACGGATCGGCTGGATGCTCGCGCCCCCGCAGTACAAGGAAGAACTGATCGCCCGCAAGCGCCTGGCCGACCTCGGCAACGCGGGTCTCCCGCAACTCACTCTCGCCGCCCTGATGGAGTCCGGGGAACTCGAGCGCCAACTCCGCTTCCTCCGCCGCCGACACCGCACCCGCCGTGACGCGATGGTCACCGCCATCCGCAATCACTTGCCCACCGCAACCATCCACGGCGCTGCCGCCGGTCTCCATCTCACGATCACCTTCAAAGGGGGAGACGACACCGCCCTGGCCGCAGCCGCCTTGGAGGCCGGTGTGAAAACCCATCCCCTCTCGTGGCACTGCCAACTCCCGCACGCTCCCGGCCTGGTCCTCGGCTACGCCGCCCGCACGCCCACCGAAATCACCGAAGCGATCGCTACGATCGCGAAGGTCCGCTGATCGGACTCCACCAGTTCGCGCGCCCGGCGAGCTTCATGAACGCCGGCAACAGAATGCCTCGGATCGCGGTCGCGTCCACGAGCACCGCGACCGCCATCCCGACCCCGATCATCTTCAGGTACACGACCCCGCCGCTCGCATAGACCGCGAACGACAGCGCGAGTACGGCGGCCGCGGACGTGACCAACGGCGCCGATCGCTGCAGCCCCGTCGCCACCGCCTGCTCGGTGTCCCCGGTCCGCAGGTACTCCTCCCGAATCCGCGACACGATGAACACCTCGTAATCCATCGACAGTCCGTACACGATGCAGAACATGAGGGTCGGCATGCTGGCCTCCAGTACGCCGGTCGCGGTGAAGCCGAGTGGCCCGGACAGGTTGCCGTGCTGGAACACCCACACCATGACGCCGAACATCACCGCGAGACTGAGCAGGTTCAGCACGGTTGCTTTCAACGGAAGCAGCACACTGCCGGTCGCGACGTACAGGACGAGCACGCTGAGCAGCAGGATCAACCCGAGCACCAGCGGGATCCGTTCGGTGAGTGCCGCACGCCAGTCCGACATCTCGGCCGGCGAACCACCGATCATCGCCGGGTACGGCGCCTCAGCCGCGCGGACCTGTTCAACGAGGTGCCCGACGTCCCCCTCGAGCACCTCGTCGGTCGGGATGACCGTCAGATACGCCCCGCCGTTGCGGACATAGGTGTCGACCTGCGCCACCCCGTCGAGCTGGCCGAGCGTCTTCGCGTACGGCGCCAGTCGCGCCGGATCGCTCGTCTCGGGCATCACGACGTACAGGGCATCGGACTCCTCCTGGCCGAAGTTCTGGCGCACCTGGTCCGCCATGATCCGGCTGCTCGCGTCGGCGGGGAGGATCCGAGCGTCCGGCAGGCCGAGGCGCAGACCCAAGGCAGGTGACGCGAGCAACAAGATCAGCGCGAGGACGGCGCCGCCGATGAGTGCCGGGCGGCGCATCACGGCGGTCGCGAGCGCTGCCCAGCGGCCCGAACCGGAGCCTGTCGCCACGGGACGGACCGCTCGGCGGCCGAGGAGCGCCAGCGCGGCCGGGAGGATGACGAGCGCGCCGATCAGCGCGGACAGGACGACGAGAACACCGGCGTACCCGAAGGACCTCAGGAACGACAGTGGGAACAGCAGCAGCGCGAGCAGTGAGACCGCGACCGTCAGGCCACTGAAGAAGACAGTCCGCCCGGCCGTGCGCACCGCGGTCACCACGGCGTCGTCGACCTCGGCGCCGGCCGCCAACTCCTCGCGGAACCTCGCGATCACGAACAGGCAGTAGTCGACGCCGAGCGCCAGTCCCATCACCAGTGCGAGGTTGGCGGCGAACGTCGAGACCTCGGTGAACGCCGCGATCGCCCGCAGCCCGGCCAACGCGCCGCCGGT
Source organism: Kribbella sp. VKM Ac-2569 (assembly GCF_004216905.1). Lineage (GTDB taxonomy): Bacteria > Actinomycetota > Actinomycetes > Propionibacteriales > Kribbellaceae > Kribbella. The sequence continues at coordinate 839,779 of NZ_SGXJ01000004.1, read as the reverse complement.
CGCGAAGATCCCGACCGCCAGCGTCACGAGAGCCGCCGAAACCCTGCGATAGATGAAGATCAGCAGCCCGAGCACCATCGGGATCACGACCAGCTCGGCGCGCAGGAAGTCCGCACGGGCCTGGGCCCCGATCTCGCGGAACACCTCGTCCTGACCGCCTGACTGTACGGTGATCCCATCGCGCGATCCGGCGTACTGCGCGGCGAGCTCACCGACCCGCTGTCGCGCCTCGTTCACTTCGCCCGGCACATGGACGAGGACCAGCGCCTGCCGGGAATCCTTGCTCCGCAAGGCCGGACTGTCGTCACGCGACCAGTACGACGCCGCTTCGGCAACCCCTGACTGCCCCGCGATTTCATTGGTCAGCCCAACACCAGCGGCCCGTACGGCGGGATCGTCGACAGTCCCCGTCTTCGCCGTCACGAGGAACGCGAGGTTCGGCGGACCGGTCCGGAACTGCTCGGCGAGCACTCGGCGCGCACGATCCGACTCGGACGCCGGATCGGCGATCCGGGACAGCGAGAGGGCGTTGAGTGCGCCGGCCGCGACGGCGAGCACGAGCACCGTGCACGCGAGCGAAAGTACCGCGACGGTACGCCGGCGCCGGACCACCAACCGCCCGAGGCGCTCGAGCAGACCCGCAGGCAGGTCGGGCGGAGTGACTTCGGGCATGGCGGACCTCCGGACGAGCGGGGGTAGGATGACCAAACACGAGCAGTTGCTCGCATAGAGAAAAATACGAGCATTTACTCGTGTTTGTCAACGAAGGGTCGATCCATGCCCGAGGAGCCGCGTCGCCAGGCACGCGGGCAGCGGCGGATGGTTCAGCTGCTGGACGCCGCCGCGGTGGTGTTCGCCGAGGCCGGCTACGCGAAGGCGACCACCAACGCGATCGCCCGCCAGGCCGGCGTCTCACCGGGCACGCTGTATCAGTTCTACGCGAACAAGGAGGCTCTCGCCGAGGCGCTCGCGGAGCGCTACCGCAGCGAGCTGGCCGCCGCGCACCAGAAGGCGTTCGACCCGGGTACGGCGCAACTCCCGCTGCCCGAACTGGTCGACCGGATGATCCGCCCGATGGTCGAGGTCAATCTGGAGAACCCTGGGTTCAAGGCCCTGTTCGGCAGCGGCGACCTTCCGGACAAGCTCACTGCGCCGACCCGCGCGCTCCAGAGGGCCGTCACCGGCCGCGTCGCCGAGGTCCTGGCCGCTCGCTACCCCGAGCTGCCGACGGACCGCCTCGAAACCACCGCGGCTGTCGCGACCCAGATCTTCGCCGCCCTGCTCGGCACCATCGTCACCACTCCCGCCACCCACCGCGAACGGTGGATCACCGAACTCAACCAGGCCCTGGTCGGCTACCTGACCCCGCTCGATCAGCGGGTGTAGCGCGAGGCGATCGCCAGGGCGAACTGGGTCATCAGATCCGGGTTGATCTTGCGGGCCGGGAGCGGGACCAGATCGACGATCTTGTCGTCGCCGACGCGGATCGTCACCCGGCCGGTGGCGGTGTCGACGTACCCCTCGTCGCCGAGCGGGATGGACTGCGAGGTCGGGAGCTTGCGGATCGGGGCCATCAGCGCCTTGGCGTCCGGCTCCCGGCGTGCCGACGTCGAGAGCACGCTCGTCGAGGTCACCCAGCCGCACACCAGGTCGCCGACGAGGGTCTGACCGTCGCGCCGGGCCATCGCCGGTGCGCCCAGCACCTTCTCGGCCGTCGCCGTAGCGCGGTCACAGTCCGGGCGCGTGATCAGTCGATCGGCATCCGGCAGCCCGGCAGCCTGCCGCACGACCTCCTGGCCGAGTGCGACGTACTTCGCGAGGGTCGCCTGCGGCCCGGAGAGCTTGTACATCCTGCCGGCCGACAGGAACACCAGGAACGTACTTGTGCCGTACCCGCCCCGACCGATCTTGACGGGCTTGGCCGGCTCACGCGGATGCGCAGCGTACGCCTTCTGGGTCGCCGCCAGCGTCGCCGGAGTCGCCGGAAGCACCGACATCCCGACCCTCAGCACCGGTCCGTTAGGACTGGTGCTGAGCGCGAACTGACACACGTCGTACGTCGGGATGTCGAACTCGGGCGGCGGCGCCTTGGGCTGGATGTTCGCGACCGGCGCCGCGAGCATGGTCTGCACCAAGGCAGCGTTCATCCGCACGCACAACGTGTCCGCGACCTTGGACGTCTCGGACGGCGTCACCGAAGGCGTCGGAGAGGGGGTCTCCGAGTTCGGTGCTGTGTTCGGTGCTGTGCTCATCGACACCAGCGGCGGCACGCTCGGCGACGTCTCCTCCGCCGGACCACCACAACCTGCGAGCAGTACGACGGTCAACGCGGAGGCGGTCACTACCCGGCGGATACGCATGATGACAGGAACCTTAACCCGCGGACCGGAGCTCCCTTTCGCGGACCGCGTGTTCGTCGGTACGGGCGTCGTACCGCCAGAACTCGCGCAACCAGACGGACGTGGCGACCACGCCGGCGACGCACAGCACGCCACCGCTGACGATCGCGGTGCGGACCCCGGTGAGGTCGGCGACCAGCCCGGACCGGGCCTGACCGCCGAGCGGGCCGAGCGAGTACCCGAGCATCTCGATCCCGGCCAGCCGGCCGCGCATCTCGTCGGGGATCGTCTGGTTCCAGATCACCGAGCGGAACAGCACCGACACCATGTCGGCCGCGCCCGCCACCGCGAAGAACGCGATCGCGAACCAGATGTTCGGCGCCAGCCCGGCGATCCCGACCGCGGCGCCCCAGCCGATCGTGGCCAGCACCACCGCCCGGCCCTGGTGGTGGACGTGTTTCGCCCAGCCGCTGGTCAGGCTGGCGCACATCGCCCCGATCGCCTCCGCGCTGTACAGCAGGCCGAGCAGTTTCGGTTCCTTCAGGATGTCCGTCGCGAACGCCGGGAACAGCACGATGGGCATCGCCAGGAACATCCCGACCATGTCGACCAGGTACGTCGCCAGCAGGTCCTTGCGGCGGAACGCGTAGACGATGCCGCCGCCGATCGCCCGCAGACTCGGCGCCGTGGAGTGCTCGCCGGCGCGGTACGAACCGAGGCGGGCGTAGAGCAGCGTCGCGAAGACGATGCCGGCCAGCTCGACCGAGAACGCCCAGGTCACGCCGACCGATCCGACCAGGACGCCACCCAGCGCGGGACCGGCGAGCTGCCCGATCTGCGAGGTCAGGGAGCTCAGCGCGACCGCGGCCGGGATCTCCGCGTGCTTCACCACCCGCGGAAGGAGCGCTTCCCGCGAAGGCCGCTGCAGCGAGGTGGCGATCGCGTTCAGGGCGCCGCAGACGTAGATCAGCCAGACCTGCGGGTTCGGGAGCAGCGTGTTGGCAACCATCAGCGCGGAGATCACGACCTGCGCGAGGCCGGTGGCGACGAGCAGCGTCCGGCGTTCGACGTGGTCCGCGAGCGCTCCGCCGTACAGGCCGAAGACGACCAGCGGGACGATCGTCACCAGGCCCATCGCGCCGACCGCGAAGTTCGATCCGGTGAGTTGGTACAGCTGGTACGGCAGGGCGACGTACCCGACCATGCCGCCGAGGAAGAAGACCGACCCCGCGACGAGCAGGATGCGGAAATCGCGGGAACCACGCCACGGAGTCAGATCGACGCGCAACCGGGCCAGCCGCGCGCTCAGACTTGCTGCCACCGAGACATAGTGTCAGGCCCGACCGGCCGGGACGAACCTGATTTCGGCTAGTTCAGGGGGAGCAGCGCGGACAGGTCGGTGCGTTCGCCGCTGGCGCGGAGTTTGCCGGTCATCCGGGCATCGGGCCAGGTGGTGCGGCCGAGCGCCACGTCGATCCACAGGCCCGGCGGCATCTCGATGACCGCGCCCGGCGTCCCGCGAGTGTGTCGCGGGCCCTCGATGCACTGCACAGCGCCGTACGGCGGGACCCGCACCTCGACCGCGTGGCCCGGTGCTTTCGCGACCAGGCGTTGCAACAGTTCCTTGGTGAGCAGTTTCAGGTCGGCGCGTTCCGCCGTACCGTCGTCGTAGCGTTGCAAGGCCTGCCGGAACGCAGGGTCGGACATCTCCACGACGTGCCAGCGTACGCGGCAGTTTGCGGTGACGCCCCTCTCGTCGGCGATAATCGGGCGGGAGAGAGGGAAGCGAGGTCGGGATGCTCACGCCCAGGCACCAGGCGCTGCTGATGACGCTGGCGGGAATGACCGTCGGCGTCGCCGTGTTCGGCACAGTCGTCGCCGTGAACGGTGGCAATCCGTTCACCGCCCACGACACGCCGGTGGGGATCGTGAGTCCATCGCCGTCCAGCACCCCGAGCCGTGGTGACGGGCTGCAGGCCGATGGCCTTCAGTACGTCGTACAGAACTTCGGCACCGACGACGACCCGGTGTCGTCCGAGATCCCGACCGGGTGGAAGAGCGCTCAGAGCGGCACCCGCCCGAAGTTCATCGACGCGACCGGTGTGTGGCAGATCCGGTTCGACACGCGGGGCAGCAAGCAGACCCCGGACCAGCTGGTCGCGAACCGTGAGCGCAGCATCGACGAGCCCGGCCTGAAGGTGCTCAGCCGCGACAACGGCACGCTGGTCTACACGTACGTCGACAAGAGCCGCGGTCCCCGGATGGGTCTGTCGCGCTGGGTCTCGCTCGACGACGGCAAGACGTCAGCGGTCGAGATCACCGTCGGCGGCCGCCCGCAGGACGAGGCCGGCCTGCGCGCCGTCCTCCAGCAGGCCACCGACACCCTGAAACTCCCGGTCGACCCGAACGACACCCGCCCGAACTAGCACTTGATGTCGGCTGCGGGGGTGTTGCCCTGCACGAGGTAGCTCTCCACGACGTTCTTCACGCACGCGTTGCCCGACAGGTACGCCGTGTGGCCGTCACCGTCACGGGTGACGAGGATGCCGTTCTCGAGCTGGTGCGCCAGGCCGACCGCCCATTCGTACGGCGTGGCCGGATCGCGCGTCGTACCGAGGACCATGATCGGCTTCGAGCCGGCTGCCTTGATCTGGTGCGGCTTGTCCGTCGGCTTCACCGGCCAATTGATGCAGGACGCCGACGACCAGGCGAGGAACTCACCGAACCGCGGGGAGGCGGCCTTGTACTCCGGCACCTCCGCCTGGAGCTGAGCGAGCGAGGTGACGTCCGGCCGGTCGGAACAGTTGACCGCGATCTGGACCTCGTTCGCGTTGTCGGAGTACCCGGACGGCTTGCGGTCGGTGTACTCGTCGGCCATCGCGAGCAGGCGCGCGCCGTTCCCGGCGAGCCCGTCGACGACCGCGTCCTCGAGCCGCGGCCAGAACTCCTTCAGGTACAGCGGGTAGACCAGGCCGAGGATGACCAGGGCCTGCGTGACCTGCCGCTGCCCGTCACCCGGCAGCGGGTTCGCATCGCTGTCCTTGATCAGCTTGTCGACCTTGGCCAGCACCTCGTTCTTGCTGCTGCCGAGCTTGCAGGAGCGCTGCGCACAGTCCTCCGCGAACGCGTCCAGCGCCTTGTCGAAGCCCTTCGCCTGCGCCATCCCCATCTGCTGGGACGAGATCGCCGGGTCGACGGCGCCGTCCAGCACCAATCGGCCGACGTTCTTCGGGAACAACTCGGCGTACGTCGCACCGAGGTAGGTGCCGTACGACATACCCAGATAGTAGAGCTGGGGGTCCCCGACGATGCCGCGCAGTACGTCGATGTCGCGGGCCGCGTCCTTGGTGTTCACATGCGGCAGGAGCTCGCCGGAGCGCTGCTTGCAGCCGGCCGCGAAGGTCTTGGACTGCTTGTCGACGTCGGCGACCTCGGCGGGGGTGTCCGGGCTCCCGTCGGCGGCGATCATCGCGTCCAACTGCGCGGTGTCCAGGCACTTCACCGGGGTGGATTCACCGACGCCGCGCGGGTCCCAGCCGATGATGTCGAACTTCCGCAGCAGCGACGACCCGAACAGCATCGGCGCCTGCGCGGCGAAGTCCTGCCCGGACGCGCCCGGGCCGCCCGGGTTGATGAACAGCGTGCCGATCCGGCCGCCGCGGTCCTTGGCGAGCACCTTCCGGGCGCGCAGCTCGATGGTCCGACCGGTCGGCTTGGTGTAGTCGAGCGGGACCTCGATGGTCGCGCACTGCTGGTTGGAGCCGCAGCGCTCCCAGTCGGGCTGCTGCTGGTAGAACTTCTCCAGCCCGGCCGGGATCGGGCCCACCGGTCCGCTGGGCGGGTTGCTGCCGACGCCGGGCGCCGTACCGCCGTCGGCGTCCTGCGCACGACTCGCTACTCCACATCCGCTCGCGAGCACCGCCAGAGTTGCCACCAGTACGGTCGACCTGCGGAATCTCACTGCGCGGTTTCTCCCTCGTCGTCGTGGTGCAGGCGGCGCCGGCGGCGTGGTTTCCGCGCCCGCCGCTCCTCACGGGCGTCGGTCGGCTCCGGCTCTTCGGGCGCTGCACTCGCTTCCGGTACGACGGGTGCCGCGTCCGGGGTCGTCGTACCGGAGGCCTCGTACTGCTGCCGCGGCGAGCAGACGTCCGCCCGGCTGCACGCACAGCGCCGGCCCGAGGCCGCGAGCCGGACGACCACGGTGTCGCTCGGCACGTTGTGCCCGACCACCACTCCATCACCCGCGGGGGTCTCCACCGCGGACCCGAGCGCCGGAGCCTTCGCGTTGAACTCCTGGTAGAGCGGGTGCTCGTACTTCAGGCAGCACATCAACCGCCCGCAGGCGCCGGAGATCTTCAACGGGTTCAGTGGGAGGTCCTGGTCCTTCGCCATCCGCACGCTGACCGGCTCGAAGTCCTTCAGGAACGTCGCGCAGCACAGGTCCCGCCCGCATGGGCCGATACCGCCCTGCAACCGCGCCTCGTCGCGGGCACCGACCTGCCGCAGCTCGATCCGCGCCCGCAGGGCCCGCGCCAGATCCCGGACGAGCTCACGGAAATCGACCCGGTGCGGCGCCGAGAAGTACACGATCACCAACTGGTCGATATCCGGCCGCCGATCGACGAAATCGATCCCGACCACCTTCATCGGCAGGTCGTGCTCCCGGATCGTCCGCTTGGCGATCACCCGCGCGTCCGCCCGCCGCTGCCGGTTCTGCTCGTCCCGGTCCAGATCCGTGGCGGTCGCGATCCCCGCGCACAACGGCAGCCCACCGATGTCCTCGGTCACGTACTGCGGCGCCCACACACACTCCGCCACCTCGGGGCCGTCGTCGGTAGGCACCAGCACTTTTTCCCCCACCCGAGGCCGAAACTCACCCGGGTCAAGGTAGTAAAGCCGCCCGTACCGCTCGAACGACACCGCCATCACCATGCCCACGCCGTCAGAGTACGGGGTGCAGGTTAGGGCCTACTACCGGTGGCTGTTCTTCACGGTGCCGGTGAGTTTGTCGTCGTCGGGGCCGAACGCGGCGCACAGGACCCGGTGATCGCCGTCGTCCCAGGCGCCTTTGCTAGGCGTCCACCAGTCCAGGTACAGCTCGGACTGGTCACGCGACTTCCCCACGTACGTGCCGAACACGGGTGCACAAGCACGGTCAGCCGCCTTGTTGATGGCGCTGTCACCCGGGTACTTCGTACCAGGAAGCGTCACGATCCCCACCACCTCGCCGTCGTGCTCGTCCGGACAGGGCTGCCGGACCACCTCGTCCTCTTCACTGCCCTCGTCGAAGCACTCCCCGGCCGTCAACTCATCGACGTACGTCGTCGGGCCCGAGTTCGACGACGACACCGGATCCGGTCCGCTGTAGTTGTCGTCGGACGAACCGAGCGCGATCACGAGGACGATCAGCAGCGTGTAGCCGAGCGTCACCAGGGAGCCCATCACCAGTCCGGCGATCGCCATCCCTTTGCCCTCTTGCTTGCGCCGGCTGATCTGCACCAGCGCCGCGATACCGAGCCCGATCGCCACCGGCGCGGACACCCCGACGACGAACCCGCCGAGCCCGGTCACGAGCGCCGCGGTGGCCAGCCCGTTCGTCCCACCCGAACCGCCGTACCCATAACCGCCGTACCCATAGCCGTACCCGTACTGCCCCGGAGCCTGCCCGGCCGGCGGATACTGTCCGGGCCCGTACCCCTGCCCGTACGGCTGACCGCCCGGTGCCTGTCCGTACGGCGCCTGCTGCGACGGCTGCCCAGGCGCGGCCCACGGCGCCCCACCCTGCGCACCAGGCGCCTGCGGCGGTTGCGGCCGTCCGTACGTCGGGAACGCACGGGTCGGATCGTGCGGACGGTCCTGTGGCCTGTCGTCCTGTGGTCGTTCCGGCCCCGGGCCGTACGGTGGCTGACTCACGCTACTACCCCCACTGAATCCCCCGCGGGCATTACCGCTGTGATCCGCGCATCGTACCCGTCAGATGGGTCCCCGGCATGCCGACCAGACACAGGACGTTGCCGTCAGCAACAGCGCGATCCTCGAGGACCACGTAGTACATGTCCAGCTCGGAGCGCTCGTACGGCGTCCCCACGAACTCGACGAACGCGCCGGCGCACTGCTGTGTCGCGACGGTCCCGGTCTGCGCGGTCGACAACCCGACGAGGGCGGCCTGCACCTTCGCGTACGCCTCACCGGTGTGCACCGCGGCGCAGTCCGCGATCCGTACCAGCCGCAGCGTCGCGGCCTCCAGGTCCGCGTCGAAGCAGCGGCCGACCTCCACCTGCGAGATCGACACGGTCTTGCCGATGCCCCGCCGGTGCTCGCCGACCAGGTTGAGCGTGACCGCGACGCCGATCGCGATCACCCAGCACAGCGACACCGCCAAAGCGCCGTACGCCAGCCGCTTCCCGCGCCCGCCGGCGCGATTGATCCGCCGCAGCGCCACTCCGGCCAGGACGATCGCGATCGGCACCAGCCCGGGCAGGCTCGTCGCGAACGCGGCGACGGCGTACCCGTCCTGCCGGCCCTTCGGCGTCGGGATGCCCTCCAGCCAAGACTCAGCCGACGGCAACGGTGGCCGCACAGGCTGGATCGGGGAGGGCGGTTGGGTCATCTTTGTCCGTTCGGCAAGTTGTGCCGAGCGGTTCGCCCGGTTTACCCAGTCATCGGACCCGCTGGTCTCGGTGTTACAGGTTCCGCCCAGTTATCGGACGTGGCGTGATGAACGACTCAGCGCTGTGGGCGCCGCGGGATCGTGAAGCCGTCGCTGCGGCCCTCGAACAGTCCGACCGTCATGGCCTCGAGCGCCACCAGCGGCGCCACGTTCGCCTCGATCGCATCCCGGCACATCGAGATCGCGTCGATCCGGCGTACCGTCTGCTCGGGTGTCGTCCGGCTCCCGAGCTGCTCGATGTTGCGGTGCAGCTCGGCGTTGATCAGCTCGCTGCCGGACCTGGTCTGCACGACCAGCACATCCCGGTAGAGCGCCATCAGATCGACCAGCGAACGGTCCAGAACATCGCGTTCCCACCGCTTCGCGCGAGCCTTCTGCTGTTCCTCGAGCTCCTTCAGCGCCGCGTTCGCCTCGCGCGGCCGGGCGCCCTTCGTGCCGACGCCGAGCGCCTGCTCGAGCGCGGCCCGCTCCTTCTCGTCGACCTTCTCCGCGCTGGCCTTGGCCTCTTCCTTGGCGGCCTCGACCAGCCGTTGCGCCGCCTTCAGGCAGGCCCCGAGATCACGCAGCGCGAACGGCACCTCGAGCACCTTGTTCCGCCGCTCGCGAACCGCCTCGTCGCGGGCCAGCGCCCGCGCCCGACCGATGTGCCCCTGCGCGGCCCGCGCCGCGAACCACGCCAGGTCCTGGCCGATGTCGAGGGTCCGGCTCAGCATCTCCGCAACCGCGGCGACCGGCGGCGTCCGCAGCACCAGCAGCCGGCAGCGGGACCGAATCGTCGGTACGACGTCCTCGACCGTCGGCGCGCACAACACCCAGACGGTCCGCGGCGACGGCTCCTCGATGCTTTTCAGCAACGCGTCCGCGGCCTGCTCGGTGAGGCGGTCCGCGTCCTCGACGACCATCACCTGCCACCGGCCCTGCGTCGGGCTCATCGCGGCCCGACGCACGAGCTCGCGGACCTCACTGACCCGGATCGACAGCAGTTCGGTGCGGATCAGCGACACATCGGGGTGTGCGCCGCTCAGCGCCGTACGGCATTCGTTGCACTCGCCGCAGCCGTTGTTCGCGCACTGCAGCGCGGCCGCGAAAGCCCGGCCCGCGTTCGACCGGCCGGATCCGGGTGGCCCCGTGATCAGCCACGCGTGCGTCATCCCGGCGACCGCGGGACCTCGCTCGCCCCGCAGCGCGGCAGCAGCGCCGTCGACGGCCTTCCGCAGTACGGCGACCGCGGGCTCCTGCCCGACCAGGTCGTCCCAGACACTCATAGGCCCACCTTGGGAAGCATCGGTTGCAGCCGGGCGCGGATCTGTTGCGCGATGTCCTCGCGGTCCTGGGTCGCGTCGAGCACCAGGTAGTGCTGGGGCTCGGCAGCGGCCAGCTCGAGGAACGCGTTCCGCACCCGCTCGTGGAACGCGTCGGACTGCGCCTCGATCCGGTCCCGTTCGGCGAACCGGCCGAGCCCGCCCTTCGGCGGCATGTCGAGCAGGATCGTGAGATTCGGCCGGAGGTCGTTGGTGGCCCAACGATTCACCCGCTCGACGTCGGACAGATCCAGATCCCGGCCGGAGCCCTGGTACGCCAGCGCGGAGTCGACGTACCGATCGGTGATCACGACCGCGCCAGACTTCAGCGCCGGCTTGATCACCGAGTCGACGTGCTCGGCCTTGTCGGCGGCATACAGCAACGCCTCGGCGCGGTGCGAGATGTCGCCGGTCGCCGGGTCGAGGACGATCTGCCGGAGCGTCTTGCCGAGCTCGGTCGCGCCCGGTTCGCGGGTCAGCAGCACCTGTTGGCCCTGCTCCTCCAGCCATGTCACCAGGAGCGCGGACTGCGTCGACTTACCGGCGCCGTCGCCGCCCTCGAGCGCGATGAACAGCCCGGTCGTCGGATAGTCGCCACGCGTCTTCCCGAAACTTCGCCGTACGTCGCGCCAGAACGGAACCCCTGGGCGGTCGTCCATCTGCCGCCAGGCGAGCAGGCCGATCACCCCGGCCAGGACCGCCGCCGCGACCATCGTCATCGAGGCGCCGTTGTACGTCGCCGAACGGCCGCCGATCGTCCACGTGTGCCGGCCGATCGCGCCCGCGGCGAACGGCGCGATCGCCAACGTGACCGCGAGCACCGTCCGGACGGCCGACTGCACGAACGCGAACGTCCGCCCGCGCACGGCGTCCGGCACCTCGAGACCGAGCAACGTGTACCCGGAGACCCACGAGCCGCCGGCGCAGAACCCGAGCAGGACCGCGATCATCGTGGCGATCTCGATCTGCTGGATCAACGCCAGCCCGGCCAGGCAGATCCCCGACCCGACCAGCCCGGCCGCGAACAGCCGACGCCGGGACAGTCCGGAGAAGATCCGTGGCGCGAAACCCATGCCCAGCGCGAGACCGCCGAACACGGCACCGAACAGCACGCCGTACCCGGGGTCGCCGGCGCCCAGCCCTTCGACGTACGTGCGGCCGAGTCCGATCACGACCGCACCGGCCGCGAACGCGCCGGAGATCCCGATCACGAGACCGCGAACCACCGGAGTGCCGGTGACGTAGGACCAGCCCTCGACCACGGTCCGCCACAGCGTCGGATGGTCCTCGTGCTCGTGAATCGCGCGGCCGATCTCGGCGACCGACACGATCGCGAACGCCGAGATGACGAAGGTCGCGGCGTTCACGTACACGGCCAGGTCGATGGCGAAGTCGCCGGCCCAGCGCGACACCAGGGTGATCGCGGTGAAGATGGCCGCGGCCGGCAACGCGGTCCCGTACGTCGTGATCAGGCTGAGCTGATTGGCCGCCTCGAGCCGGTGCCGGGGCACCAGGTTGGGCACGCTGGCGTCCTTGGCCGGACCCCAGATCAGGCTGACGATCTCGATCAGCACCGTTGCCACCAGCACCCAGGTCAGCGTGCCGACGATCGGGATGCTGACGAAGAACGCGGCCCGGACCAGGTCGCCGACAATCATCGTCCAGCGCCGATCCAGCCGGTCCGCGATCCAGCCCGCCACCGGGCCCATCACCAGCGCGGGCAGCACACGCAGGAACAGCACGCCGCCGATCGCGAAGTTGGCCGCCTGGTAGTCGTCGCCGGCGAACGACTTCGCCATCGCGGTCAGCGCCAGCAGGCCGATCCAGTCCCCGAGGCTCGACAGCCCGAACGCGATCCACAGCCGCCGGAACGCCCGGATCCGCAACACCGCCCGCACGTCGTGCGCCGGTGCAGGATCAGTCAACGGGTCATAAGCCTCCGGCACACCGCAAGCCTAGTGGGCAGCGTGGACAGCCTCGCCCAGCGCATCCAGTGCGGCCTTCAACTCGCCCGCCGGCAGGAAGCCGAACCCGAGCCGGAACACCCGCGGCTCGTCCCCGAACCAGTCCCCCTCGGCCAGCCGGACGCCACCCTCCGCCGCCGCACGCCGGAACCGCTCGAGATCGACGGACGGCTTGAGCCGGATCACGCACAGCGCCCCGGCATCCGGCCGAACCCACTCAACAAGCTCGCTGTTCGCGTCGACCCAGTCCTGCGTCATCAGCAGGTTCTGCTCCAGCCAAGGCCGTCGTACGGCGAGGATCTCGTCCTCCTGCTCGAACACCCGAATCGCCAGCGCCTCCGTGACCGTGGACGCGGTGACCACCGTGTTGAACTTCGCCGTCGTCAACTGCTCGACCAGGCCAGCGTCGGTGCTGATCACCCACCCGATCCGCAACCCGGCCGCCCCATGGCACTTCGACAGCGACGCGACGGACACCACCTTCGGCCCGAGCCGGAGCGCTGTGTCCGCGACCGGATCGTCGCCGTACGCCGCGGTCCGATAGGTCTCGTCCACCATCAAGTACGCGTCTGGGCAGATCTCGCTCATCGCATCGACGATGTCGCGCAGGGTCTCCGGCGGTACGGCGACACCGGACGGATTCTGAGGTGTCGCCAAACTGACCAGCATGGTCTCCGACGTCAGCTGCGCACGCACCGCATCCGCAGTGAGCCGGTAGCCCGCGTCGAAGCTCAGCGGAACGACCCGCACCGACGCACCGACCGTGTCGAACGCACTGCGCGTCATCGGGAACTGCGGCGCCGTCGTCACCACCTCTCCCTCCAGTAGGTAGGCGAGGAGGAAGATCCCGTGCATCCCGCCCACAGTGACGACCACGTCCTCGGGCCGTACGCCGTGCCGGTCCGCGATCGCCGTACGGAGCCGAACGTCGCCGGCTGCCGTGCCGTAGCCGAGTTCGAGGTCGCCCAGCTCGGGCGTGAGCAGGTCCGCGAGCCGGAGATCCGGGCCGTAGCTCTCGCCCAGTTCGTGCCGCGGCTGCTCGGCGGTCAGAGACATGATCGGGTTGCTCGGGAAGGTCGGCATACCGCCATCGTTCTGGACTCGCACTGGTCGGTGGAGAGCCAATCCGGCAGAATTGGTTCGCAGATGAGACCAATCGAGGTAGTCGACCGATTGGGCCGCTGGTCGTCCGGCCGCGGCCCGCTGTACGTGCTGCTCGCGGCCCGCCTGCGGCAACTGATCGACGACGGTGAACTCCCGCCGGGCGTACTACTTCCACCGGACCGCGCGCTGGCAGGTGCTCTGGCGGTCGGCCGTACGACGGTGGTCGCCGCCTACGACCTGCTCCGGGCCGAAGGGCGCATCACGCGCAAGCAGGGCAGCGGGACACGCGTTGCCGACGTACCTCGAAACGGGCAGGTCGAGGACGCACCGGTCGACCCGATCTTCCTGGACTCCCTGGAGGCCCGGGATGACGACGTACTGCTGGCCATCTGTGCCGCACCAGGTGATCCGCCACCGCAACTGGCGGAGGCGTTCGCCACGATCGCACCCGAGCTCGCACGCGTCACCGACGACATCGGCTACTACCCGTACGGCCACCCGGCGCTCCGCGAGGCGCTGGCGGATCGCTACACGGCTCGCGGCGTACCAACCGGTCCTGGGCAGATTCTGGTGACGAACGGCGGTCAACAGGCCCTGTCCCTGCTGGCCCACGCTCTCGTGTCGCCCGGGGACCAGGTGCTCGTCGAGGCGCCGACGTACCCGGGCGCGCTGGAGGTGTTCCGGGAGGAGGGCGCCGTACTGCGTGGTCTGCCGGTGGGACTCGAGGGGCTCGAGGGGGCGATCCGGGAGCGGCGTCCGGCGCTCGCCTACGTGATCCCGACGTACCAGAACCCGACCGGCTCGGTGATGTCCGCCCTCGCACGTCAGCGGGTGGCCGGCGCAGGGATCCCGGTGATCGAGGACGAGGTGCCGGCCGACCTCAGGTTCCCTGGTGAGGCGTTGCCCACGCCGATCGCGGCGTACGGCGACTCCGTCATCTCGATCGGCTCGCTCAGCAAGAGCATCTGGGGCGGCCTGCGGATCGGCTGGATCCGCGCTGCACCACCCTTGATCAACCGCCTGGCCCGCCTCCGCGCGGTCCACGACCTAGGCGGCAACGTCCCGACCCAGCTGGCCGCCGTACACCTGCTCCCGCTCCTGGACGGCCCGGCCCTGCACCAAACCCTCAAGACCCGCCACGACCACCTACACACCGAGCTGACCCAGGCCCTCCCCACGTGGCAGACCACACCTCTGACAGGCGGCCAGTGCCTCTGGGCGCGCCTGCCGTACGGCGACGGCACGTCCTTCGCCCAGACCGCCCTCCGCCACGGTCTCGCAATCCTCCCCGGCTCCGGCCTCGACGTCACCGGCGCCAGCGACGCCTACGTCCGCCTACACTTCCGAGCCCGCCCAGAAGACCTCACCGAAGCCGTCCGACGCCTCACCAACGCTTGGTCCGCCTACCACCCACCAACCGACCGGGTACACCCGCGACCGGCCATCGCCGTCTGAGCGGATCGCCAGGCCATCACAAGTGGGGTTCGCAGGCGCACTCACGCGGGGGCGCGCCGGATTGCGGGGATTGTGATGGCCTGGCGATCCGGCATCACCGCGTCGTGAAGCGGAGCGTGAGATTCGACGCGGCGGTTTTGAGTTTGTCTCGGTCGGGGAGGGCGGGGCCGCAGGCGGCGGTGCCGACGCCGGTTTGGGCGATGTCGATGGTGACGTGGGTGGTGTCGCCTGAGGTGAGGAACGCGGTGTGGGTCGCGTTCTCCAGGTCGGCCGACGTCCAGTCGCGGACGGTCAGGCCGAAGAGCTGGTCGACCGCCTCGATCCGAAGGCCGTCGAGCGCGGCCCAGCGGGTGTCGATGCGGTGGCCGTTCTCCTGCGGGCGGACGTACGGCGTCTGCAGTTCGGCGACCGTGGCGGCGTACTTGCCGACCGCGGCGGCCTCGCGGGTGTCGACGTACGCCTCGTTCGGGCCGGTCCCGAACCACTCGACCTGCTGCACCTTCGGCAGCTCGAACGTGATGCCGAGCCGCGGCAGCACCTCCGGGAACAGCCCTTCCGGTACGACGCTCAGCTCCAGCACCACGCCGTCGTCGACAGCGGTCCAGCGCCAGGTGCTGCGCAGGCCCCACTGCAACTGCGGCGGCGCGGTCCGGGTGACGACCTCCCAGGCACCGTCGCGCTCGCCCTGCGACACGATCCGGTGCTGCACGCGGTGCAGCCCTTCCTCGCGCCAGGCCGCGGCGACGCCGGGGATCGCGTCGTTGTCGATCGGCGCCCGCCAAACATCCAGCCGAGCGTTCTTCACGCCGGCGACGGTGATCCCGTCGATCCCGGCCTCACCCGCGGCCGGCGAACCGCTCACCACAACCTCGGCGGCAGCAGGCTCGTCCAGCCGGATCTGGCCCCAGGCGATGCGGTGGCCGGCCTCGGTCCAGGACGTCGTCTCGGCCAAAGAAGCGGTGACGGTCACCCAGGTCTCGGGCTTCGAGGCATCCACCGACGGCAACTCGACCGTCACGGTCTCGCCAGGCGCGATCGCCGGAACCGACAGGCTCCCGCCATCAACACGTGAGCCTTCGGTCTCGACGACGTAGCTGAAGCTCAGGTGGCTGGTGTCGAGGACCTCGTAGCGGTTGGTGATCGACACGCGGTTGCCGTCAGCAACGATACGCAGCGGCTCGATCACCTTGATGTACTCGTGCATCCCGGGCGACGGCGTCCGGTCCGGGAACAGCAGACCGTCGCAGACGAAGTTCCCGTCGTGGATCGTCTCCCCGAAGTCCCCGCCGTACGCGTAGACCTCGCGGCCGTCGATCGTGGTCCGCAGGCCGTGATCGATGAACTCCCAGATGAATCCGCCCTGGCAGCGCGGGTACTTCTCGAAGACCTCGCGGTAGTCGAGCAGCCCGCCCGGCCCGTTGCCCATCGCGTGGCCGTACTCGCAGAGGATGAACGGCAGCCCTCGGTACGACGACGTGTCCTCGCCGATCTCCGCGACACCCGCGGGCGAGGTGTACATGCTCGAGTAGATGTCGACGAACTCGGCGTCCCGGTCGCGCTCGTAGTGCACCGGCCGCGACGGGTCGAGTTCCTTGACCAGGTCGTACATCGCCTTGAGGTTGTCGCCCATCCCGCACTCGTTGCCGAGCGACCAGAGGACGATCGACGGGTGGTTCTTGTCGCGCTGCACGGTACGGCGCATCCGGTCGACCATGTCGTCGCGGAACCGCTCGTCCATCACCGGGTTCGGCAGCTTCGGCGGCTGCGGCTCGTACCCGAACCCGTGGGTCTCGAGGTCGCACTCGTCGACCACGTACAGCCCGTACTCGTCGCACAGCGACAGGAAGTGCGGGTGCGGCGGGTAGTGGCTGGTGCGGACCGCGTTGATCCCGGCCCGCTTCATGATCAGTACGTCGTCCAGCATGTCCTGCTCGGTCAGCGAGCGGCCCCGGTCCGGGTGGAACTCGTGCCGGTTGACGCCATTGAACAGCACCCGGTTGCCGTTGACCGTGAAGATCCCGTCGACGATCGCGACGGTCCGGAACCCGATCCGCAGCCGCACGTCACCACCGGCAGTCCGCAGTACGGCGTCGTACAGCCGCGGCACCTCGGCGCTCCACGGCTGCACGCCCTCGACCCGGGTGTGCTCGCCGGTCGCCAACTCCACCCCGAGTTCGGGGACGGTCACCGTGCCGGGTACGTCGGACTCGACCAGCAGCGTGCCGGCGCCGTCGATGTGGTCCCACGCGGCCTTGACGAAGACGTCCGTCGGCGCGTCCGGACGCAGCGCGAGCAGGTTGACCTCGCGGAAGATCCCGGACAGCCACCACATGTCCTGGTCCTCGACGTAGCTGCCGGTCGACCACTGGTGCACGCGGACGGCGATCCGCGCTTCCTTGCCCGGAGCAACCAACGACGTGACGTCGAACTCCGACGCCAGCCGGGAGCCGGACGACCAGCCGACCCGCTCGCCGTTCACGTACACCGCGAACCGCGAGTCCACGCCCTCGAACCGGAGCACGATCCGGGCGCCTTCGAAGTCCGCCGGCACCGTCACGGTCCGGACGTAGTCGCCGGTCGGGTTGTCGGTCGGCACGTACGGCGGCTCGAGCGGGAACGGGTAGACCACGTTCGTGTACGCCGGCGCGCCGTACCCGTTCAGCTGCCAGTGGCCCGGGACCGCGATGGTGTCCCAGCCGGAGGTGTCCGGGTCCTTCAGATCGTCCGGCGCGTCCGCCACGGTCGGGGACAGCCGGAAGCTCCAGTCCCCGCTGAGCGCCACGCGCCCGGAGTCGTCATCCAGCCAGGCGCGCGGCGCCAGCACGTTCTCACCGGAAGCAAAGTCTTCGACATAGGTCACAGACCCTGACCCTAAGCCAACTCTGTTCATGAATCCACACCGATGAACAGATATGGACAGGTGTGACCGCAGTGGGCCAAGCGGCTACTGGCAGTTCTTGCAGACCCCGACCAGGGCCACCTGCTCGGGGGCGAGATGGAAGCCGAGTTCGCGGGCGAGCTTCTTGCGGGCGGACTCCAGGACGTCGCCAGGCGCGTCGTACACGGTGCCGCACCCGGAGCAGCGCAGGTGCAGGTGCCGCGGCGCGAGATCCCCGGCCAGGTGGTACGTCGTACCCGCCCGGCCCAGATGCACATGCGTGACGAGACCGAACTCACCCAGCGCGTCGAGCGCCCGGTAGACGGTGGCACGGTGGATGCCCGGGCGGAGCTGCTCGGCGCGTTCACCGATCTGCTCGGCGCTCAGGTGCTCCTCGGTCCCCGCCAGCACCTCGACCACCGCAAGCCGCGCCGGCGTGACCCGCTCACCCCGCTCCCGCAACCGCTGCGCGCTGACTTCGACAGCACTCGTCACAGGCGCTCCTTTGCAATCGGGCTTCAGCTACCGAGCCGTCACCCGGTGAGCAACCAAACCAATGTACTTTCCGCGTACGACGTCTCACACCTTGGGGAACTGCGATGAGTGATCAGTCGAACGCCGTCGTACGCCGCGGCGCCGGCGAGCTGAGCGGTGTAGTGCGGAACGTGCAGTTCCGCTCCGAACTGCGGGGTGAGAACGGCTCCGTCCAAGTGCTGACCTTCCAGCTCGAGCAGCACGACGCCGTCGGCAAGCAGCTGCAGCCCGTGCTGGTCGAGCTGCGCGGGCTGTCGCTCGAGGGTCAGGTCGCCGACGGCGAGCAGGTGACCGTCGCCGGGAAGTGGCGCAACGGCCGCGTCGTCGCGAAGCAGGTGGTCAGTCAGACCACCGGCGCCTCGATCCGCGCCCGGCGGCCGCCACTGTGGGTGGCGGTGCCGGCCGCGATCCTCTTCGCCGCGTTCTTCGCGTTCGTGCTCTACTTCCTCATCCGCGGCTTCGGCAGCGTCGGCGGCTGAGGCCGGTCAGCTCTTCTTCGCCGGCGCCTTCTTGGTGGTCGACTTCTTGGCGGCGGTCTTCTTGGCCGCTGTCTTCTTGGTGGTCGTCTTCTTCGCAGCAGTCGTCTTCTTCGCGGCGGTCTTCTTGGCGGCCGTCTTCTTCGCCGGACGCTTCACCGGACCGCGGGCGCGCTTCTCCGCCAGCAACTCGGCCGCACGCAGCAGCGAGATGGTCTCCACCGAGTCGTCCTTGCGAAGCGTCGCGTTCGTCTCCCCGTCGGTGACGTAGGGACCGAAGCGGCCCTCCTTCACCACCACCGGCTTCTTGGACTCCGGGTCCTCACCCAGCTCCTTCAGCGGCGGCGCGGCGGCCCGCCGGCCCCGCTGCTTCGGCTCGGAGTAGATCGCCAGCGCCTCCTCGAGCGTGATGTCGAACATCTGCTCCTCGGACGACAGCGACCGCGAGTCCGTGCCCTTCTTCAGGTACGGCCCGTAGCGCCCGTTCTGCGCGGTGATCTCGTCACCGGACTCCGGGTCCTTCCCGACCACGCGCGGCAGCGACAGCAGCTTCATCGCGTCGTCGAGCCCGACCGACTCCAGCGTCATCGACTTCAGCAGCGACCCGGTCCGCGGCTTCGCGCTCTTCGGCGCGTCCTCCGGCAGTACCTCGGTCACGTACGGCCCGAACCGGCCCGCCTTCGCCACCACGCGCAGACCGGTGTCCGGCGCCGTACCCAGCTCGTGCTCGACACCCGACGGCTGCTCCAGCAGCTCCTGCGCCTTGTCGACGGTCAGCTCGTCCGGCGGCAGGTCCTCGGGCACGTTCGCGCGCCGCTCGTCCTTGTCCTCGACGTACGGCCCGTACCGCCCGACGCGGAGCACGATGCCGCTGTCGTCGCCGCCGACCGGGAAGGTCGACATCTCCCGGGCGTCGATGTCGCCCAGGTCGGTCACCATCGACTTCAGGCCCTCGAGGTTGTCGTCGCCGAAGTAGAACCGGGACAGCACGCCTTCACGCTGCAGGTCACCGGACGCGACCTCGTCGAGCACATCCTCCATCGATGCGGTGAACGTGTAGTCGACCAGCCGGGTGAAGTGCTCCTCCAGCAGCCGCACCACCGCGAACGCCAGCCAGGCCGGCACCAGCGCCTGACCCTTCTTGTAGATGTACCCACGGGCGACGTTCGTGCCGAGGATCGTGGCGTACGTCGACGGCCGCCCGATCTCCCGCTCTTCCATCTCCCGGATCAGCGTCGCTTCCGTGAACCGCGCCGGCGGCTTCGTCTCGTGCCCCGAGGCGAGCACCTCGATCGCGGGCAGGACGTCGCCCTCCTCGACGTTCGGCAGCCGGGTCTCCTGGTCGTCGGTGCCCGCGGACGGGTCGTCCGCGCCCTCGACGTACGCCTTGAGGAACCCGTGGAACGTGATCACCCGGCCGGACGACGTGAAGTCGCACTTCTCGCCGGTGGAAGCGGTCGCGTCGATCTTGATCGACACGCTGTTCCCGGCGGCGTCCTTCATCTGGGACGCGATCGTCCGCATCCAGATCAGCTCGTACAACCGGAACTCGGCACCGCTCAGACCGGTCTGCGCCGGGGTCTGGAAGACCTCACCGGCCGGCCGGATCGCCTCGTGCGCCTCCTGGGCGTTCTTCACCTTGGAGGTGTAGACACGCGGCTTGTCCGGCAGGTACGACGCGCCGTACAGCTCCCGGACCTGGGCCCGGGCCGCGGTGATCGCGGTGTCCGACAGCGTGACACTGTCGGTACGCATATAGGTGATGTTGCCGTTCTCGTACAGCCGCTGGGCGACCTGCATGGTCTGCGACGCGGACATGCCGAGCTTGCGGCCGGCCTCCTGCTGCAGCGTGGTGGTTCGGAACGGCGCGTACGGCTTGCGGGTGTACGGCTTGGACTCGATCGACCGGACGGTGAACTGCGAGTCGCGCAGCGCGGCGGCCAGCGCGGACGCGGTCTGCTCGTTCAGGTGGACCGTGTTCGCGCCCTTGAGCTCACCGGTCGAGTTGAAGTCGCGGCCCTGCGCCACCCGCTTGCTGTCCACCGAGACCAGGCGGGAACCGAACTGCCGCGGCGTCCGGCTCTCACCGGCGTCCAGGGTCGCGTCGAGGTCCCAGTACGACGCGCTGCGGAAGGCGATCCGCTCGCGCTCGCGGTCCACCACCATCCGGATCGCGACCGACTGCACCCGGCCCGCCGACAGCTTCGGCATGACCTTCTTCCACAGCACCGGCGAGACCTCGTAGCCGTACAGCCGGTCGAGGATCCGGCGCGCCTCCTGCGCGTCGACCAGGTCCTCGTCGATGTCGCGGGCGTTGCCGACCGCGTCCTGGATCGCCTTCGGGGTGATCTCGTGGAAGACCATCCGCTTGACCGGGACGGTCGGCTTCAGCTCCTCCAGCAGGTGCCAGGCGATCGCCTCGCCCTCGCGGTCCTCATCTGTCGCCAGGAAGAGCTCGTCGGCGCCCTTGAGCAGGTCCTTGAGCTTGCGGATCTGAGCCTTCTTGTCGGCGGGCACGACGTACAGCGGGTCGAAGTGCTCGTCGACGTTGACGCCGAGCCGGGCCCACGGGAGGCCTTTGTACTTGGCGGGGATCTCGTCCGCCCCGCTCGGCAGGTCGCGGATGTGGCCGAAGCTGGACTCCACCACGTACCCGGACCCCAAGAAACCGGCGATCATCCGCGCCTTCTTCGGCGACTCGACGATCACGAGACGGGTCCCTACGGCTGTCTTCGTCCCTGCTGCCCCTGCCACTGCGCTCCCTACTCTCGACCTGCCGACAACGCCCCTACTCCGTCGTCTGTTCCCCCGGGCACAGACCGACCCCACCCGAGGACAGAGTACGGCCGACGGCAACGCATTTCTCAACGCACGGTAACCGCTGCGGCCCCCTTTATGCCCCTCAGGGTTCCAGAAAGTGGCGAACAACCCACCGTTACCGCGAGTCGCGACACTGCCACAGACTGCCCCGGGCCGTCTAACGAGAGTACGCCGTCTCAGCGTGCGAACCGGACCTCGGGGAATCTGGAGGAGTCTCCGCGCAGCAGGAGAGACGGGCGGCGGCGCAGCGTCTGGTCGAAGAAGGCAGCGACGTACTCGCGCTGGGCGAGCACGCTCCGCGCCGGCTTCGCACTGCCCACCAGAGCCTTCATCACCGACGTGATGATCGGGTCCTCGCCGTAGATCTCGTGGAACAGCTGGGAAAAGATGAACTGGTAGTCGGTGAAGGTCCGCTGCTTCGTGCTCGCCAGCGTCAGATTCAGCTTCCCGCCGCGCTGTGCCTCCCAGAAACTCGCCCACGACTTGTCGTAGTACTCCTTGCCCGGATCGGTCCGCTGCGTCCCGGCCGAGCCGAACAGCAGGAACGGCCTGTCCAGCCCCCGCTCCGCGACCTCACCGAGCGGCCCCTTGAGCCGGTCGTCCTGCAACGTGCCGTCCAGGTCGAGCCCGGCCAGCACCCGCTCGTCCTCGAGCATCGTGTTAGCGGCCGTGTACCCACCGAGCGCGAACCCGAACATGCCGACCTTGCGCAGCTCCAGCCCCTCCGCCAGCCCGCCCGGGAGATCCTTGCCCTCGGCATCGACATTCTCGCCGCGGGCGAGCCGCTCCAGCTGATCCAGCACGAACCGCGCGTCCGCGGTCCGGGTCTCGACCGCCTTCCGGATCTCCTCCGGACCGGCCGGTTCTTCCGTCGACGTGCCCGGCAGGAACCGCCCGCCCGGGAACTCCACCGGCGTCTCGTGCGAGTGGTCCATCGTCACCACGACGTACCCGCGGCCCGCCAGGTCCTCCACCTGCGCGGTGTTCACGAACCGGCTGTACTGGTAGCCGGGCGAGAACAGTACGACGGGATGCCGCAACCGCTGCATCGGTACGTCGACACGCGAATGCGTCTCGGTGTTCGCGAAGTCGAACGAACCGCTCGGCAAGGCGAGGCCGTACTCACCCGTCCAGGTGTCGTCGACCTCGACCGCGGTCCTTGGCGGCATGTACTTCGCGAACGGTGCCGGTCCGAACATGCCCGCCGGGTACCAGAGGCTGATCATCAGTTCCCGCTGCCCGCTCGGCATGCTCGGATCCGGCCGGGACCGGTCGATCAGGTGGATCGCGGTCGTCCCGAGCGCCTTCCGCCCGCTCGGCACCGGCAGCTTGAACTTCACCGGATGGAAGTCCGGATCGCCGTTCGGCCGGATCCGCCCGGCCCGCTCCGGGTCGAACGGCGAGGCCTGCGCCAGGCCCGGCGTGGCGGACGTCGCGCCCGCCGCCAGACCCGCTGTCAGGCCCGCCGCCAGCAGGTGGCGCCTGGTGAGTCTGTGACTACTGAGGCTGGTGGGACGTGAGTTCGCCATGCGACTCATCGTCATCGCGGAGTTTCACTCCGTGATAGCGACACCGTCTCAACTTGATGAAGCTGACCTGATGACAATCCGCGGCCGGTGCGTTTCAATGTGCGCATCTTGTTCATTGATGCGTGAAGTGAGGCAGTCGTGAGCATCTTTGTCCGCATGAAACGTTCAGTAGTCGCGCTAGCGTTGCTAGCCGGTGCGCTGGTGTACACGGCCGGTTCCGCGCAGGCCGCCGGCACCACGCTCGGTGACGTCAGCGGGTTCTCCGCCGACCAGGCGACGTACACCCTCAGCGCCGGGGCCGCGAAGGTCCGGGTCGTGTTCCTCAAGGACGACGTGTTCCGGCTCTGGATGGCGCCGGACGGGAACTTCACCGATCCCGCCAACACCGGCGAAGGCTCGAACATCGTCACCAAGACCGACTACGGGACGCCGCCGACGACCTGGCGGGACCGCGGCACGTACTACTCGCTGAGCACCGGAAAGATCGAGGTCCGCGCGCAGAAGCAGCCGCTGAAGTTCTCTGTGTACCGCTCCAACGGCCAGCTGGTCTGGTCCGAGGCAGCGCCGCTGTCCTGGACCGACTCGTCCACCACGCAGACCCTCGGCCGCGGGGCGAACGAGCAGTTCTTCGGCGGCGGCATGCAGAACGGCCGCTTCTCGCACCGCGACCAGACGATCAAGATCTCGCGGGACTTCAACTGGGAGGACGGCGGCAACCCGAACGCCTCGCCGTACTACATGAGCACCGCGGGGTACGGCGTACTCCGCAACACGTTCAGCCCGGGTAGTTACAACTTCACTAGTCCCGTTGTCACTACGCACGACGAGAAGCGGTTCGACGCGTACTACTTCGTCGGCGACCTGAAGACCTCGCTCGACCGCTACACCGAGCTCACCGGCCGGCCGTTCATGCCGCCGATCTACGGGCTCGAGTACGGCGACTCGGACTGCTACAACCGCGGTCACTACGGAACGGATCCGGACCCCAGCAACGACTGGAAGGTCAACCCGGACAAGGTGACGACGCTGGACGCGGTCAAGGTCGCGCAGCGGTTCAAGGACGAGGACATGCCAGGCGGATGGATGCTCGTCAACGACGACTACGGCTGCGGGTACTCCGCCAACACCGAGTCCGAGCAGGTCGACGGCACCTGGTGGGGCAAGCGTGACATCCCGGCGCTGAAGCAGGCCGGTGACGACCTGCGGGCGCGCAACATCCAGATGGGTCTGTGGACGCAGTCGAACCTGGACCGGCAGCCGGCCGAGGTCGGCGAGGCCGGTGTCCGCGTCCGGAAGCTCGACGTGGCGTGGGTCGGCCCGGGGTACCGGTACGCACTGACTGCCTGCGACACCGCGCACGACGGGATCGAGCAGTACAGCAACGCCCGCGGGTTCGCGTGGATGGTCGAGGGCTGGGCCGGCGCGCAGCGGTGCGCGGTGCAGTGGACCGGTGACCACAGCGGTTCACTCGACGCCATCAAGTGGCAGATCCCGGCGATCACCGGGTCCGGCAACTCCGGCATCGCCTACAGCGCGGGCGATGTGGACGGGATCTTCGGTGGCTCCGCGACGTCGTACGTGCGGGATATGCAGTGGAAGGTGTTCAACCCGGCGTTCATGACCATGTCCGGCTGGTCGACCCCGGCGTACAAGCAGCCCTGGGCGTACGGCGATCCGTACACCTCGATCAACCGCAAGTACCTGAAGCTGCGGGAGCGGTTGCTGCCGTACTTCTACACGTACGCCGCCGAAGCCCACCGGACCGGCGCTCCGCTGAACCGGTCGCTGGTACTGGAGTACCCGACCGACCCGAAGACCTGGGACGACACGACGAAGTACGAGTTCCTGGCCGGGAAGGAGTTCCTGGTCGCGCCGATGTACGGCGCGGACGAGGTGAAGAACGGGATCTACCTGCCCGCGGGCCGGTGGATCGACTACTGGACGGGCCGCGTGTACCAGGGCCCGACGACCGTGAACGGATACCACGCTGCACTCGACACACTGCCGCTGTTCGTGAAGGCGGGCGCGGTCGTGCCGATGTGGAAGCCCGGGATCAACACCGCCGCCGAGCAGGGTTTCGGCGACCGGGTGAGCGTCGACATCTACCCGTCCGGGAAGTCGTCGTTCTCGATGTACGAGGACGATCGCGTGACCCGGTCCGGGAAGTCCGCGACGCAGACGTTCGCGGTCGACGCGCCGACGCAGGCCCGCGGTGACGTGACCGTGAAGATCGGCGCGAGCACCGGGTCGTACGACGGCAAGCCGGCGACCCGCCCGTACGAGCTGACCGTCCACACCGGCGCCGCGCCGCGCAACGTCACGATCGACGGGCGTCCGGCTGCCTTCACCTATGCCAATGGCATCGTCCGCGTGCAGACCGCATCGATCCCGACCTCCCGCAGCGCTCTCGTGGTGCTGTCGGGAACGTCGGCGGTGGGTGGACCCGACGTCACGAACACCTTCGGGACGCCTGAGCTCACCACGCCGTCGCTGTGGAACGCTCCGGGTCAGGCGACCGAGGTGACCGCGTCGTTCCGCAACGGCACCGCGACGACGGCGCACGACGTACAGCTCGACGTGCAGGTGCCGAACGGGTGGAGCATCAGCGGCGCGAACACCTTCGCGTCGGTGGATCCCGGTCGAACCGTGACGACCAAACTGCAGGTCACGCCCGGCGCGGACGTGAAACCCGCGAGCTTCACGTTGACATTGAAGGCGTCGTACGTTGCTCAGGGCAATAGTTATACGAACACCTCGACGGGTACGGCGCAGTTGCCGTACGCCTCGGTGTCGCAGGCCGCCAACGTGGTCGGGGTCAGCGATGCGACGACGTACAAGCAAGGGAACTTCGACGGGTCGGGCAACAGCTTCAACGGTGAGGCGCTGGCGGCGGCCGGGTACACACCTGGCGCGACCGTGAACGTGCAGGGCGCCGACTTCACCTGGCCGACCGGGGTGCCCGGTACGCCGAACCTCGTGAAGAACCAGTCGGCTCCGATCCTCGTGTCCGGAACCGGATCGCATCTAGCACTGCTAGGCGCCGGCGCGAGTCTGAACGCCCGCGGGACGGTGACGGTCATCTACACCGACGGATCGACATCCGAGAGCGCGTTCCAGTTGCCGAACTGGTGCTGTCAGGATCCGACGACGGGTGGCGCCAAGCTGGCCGTGTCGGTCAAGGGCCGCTACACGGCGGCCGGATTGAGCAACACGACGACGGACTACCGGGTGTTCTACACCGCCGTACCGCTCGATCCCGGGAAGACCGTGAAGGCGATCAAGCTGCCGGGTGGCGGACTGGGCTTCTTCGCGGCCACGATCGCCGACAAACCGTTGCCACCGGCACCTACCGGGGAGAGCTGGGTCAGCGACCTCGAGTTCCTTGACTCCACCAACGGTTGGGGCCCGGTCGAACGCGACCACAGCAACGGCGAGGACGCAGCCGGCGACGGCGGACCGATCACGCTCGACGGCGTCCAGTACGCGAAGGGGCTGGGCGCTCACGCACCCTCGTCGGTGAGCGTTCGCCTCGGCGGCAACTGCACGAGCTTCACCAGCAAACTGGGCATCGACGACGAAATGGAGGACCGCGGCAAGGTCACCTTCAAGGTCCTCACCGACGGCACCGCCCGCTACACGTCGGACCAACTGACCGGCACCTCCCCAACCGCCACCACCACGGTCGACGTCACCGGCGCCCAAACCCTCACCCTCCAGGTAACCGACGGCGGCGACGGCAACACCAGCGACCACGGCGACTGGGCCGAAGCCAAACTCACCTGCAACCCCTAGTACCGCCCAGCCCTCCCACCCCACCGCCACCCGGCCGTGGGGTGGGAGGATGCGGGCATGCTGGAACTGACGGGGCATGTGGTGGAGGGGTTGCGTACGGCGTTTGCCGGGGCGGGGTACACCACGGACGGGGTTGCCGAGCGGCTCGGTGTGCAGGCGAACGCGGCGTTGGCGCGGAACGAGACCGCGGCAGCGGCCCGTCGTACGGCGTCGGGTGATGCGCTCGACACGATGATCCGGTTGTTCCTGCTCCAGCGAACTGTGCCGGAAAACGCTGTAAACAAGGCGATTCCAGGAGTTGATCTGGTTGCCTTGGGCATCGTGGAGCGTAGTGGGGACGAGGTTCGGGCGGCGGTTGATGTCAGGCCGTTTGCTGAGGATTGTTGGGTGGTGGCTGACCTCACGCCGGGGCTTGACGGGCGCCGGGAGCCGATGCGGTCGGACTACGTGCTCGGCATCGCTCCAGCGAGCCTCAGCCTCATCCACCTGACCGTCCCGATCAAGGCTGACCGAGCGCTCGACATCGGCACCGGGTGCGGCATTCAGTCGCTGCATCTCGCGGACCATGTCAACCAGCTGACAGCAACCGACGTCAACCCGCGCGCCCTTCAACTCGCCAAAGCGACGGCCGCGCTCAACCACATCGACCTCGACCTTCGCGACGGCAGCCTGTACGAACCCGTCCGCGGCGAGCGTTTCGACCTGATCGTCAGCAACCCGCCGTACGTGATCTCTCCGCCCGGCGGCGACCTCACCTACCGCGAGACCGAGTTCACCGGCGACGCCGTGGTCGAGCAGCTCGTTCGCCAGGCGCCGGACCACCTGACTGACGGCGGCTGGTGCCAGTTGCTCGCCAACTGGACCTGTGTCCGCGGCGAGGACTGGCAGGACCGCATCGCCGCCTGGACGGGCGACCGCTCCGCCTGGGCGGTCCAGCGCGAGCAGCTCGACCCGTCCGAGTACGTCGAGCTCTGGCTCCGCGACGCCGGCCTGCACGGCTCGCCGCAGTACACCACCAGGTACGACGAATGGATGCGCTATCTCGACGAGCACAACGTCGAGGCGATCGGCATGGGCTGGATCACGCTGCACAACGTCGAAGGTTCCCTCGCCGCGGAAGCTTGGCCGTACGAGATCGAGCGCCCGATCGGCCCGCACGTCCTGCACCGCTTCGAACGCATCGAGGGCCTCCCGGCCGACCTCACCGCTCTGCATCTGCACGTGGCCGACGACGTCATCCAGGAGACCACCGGGCAGCCAGGAGCCGAGGACCCGGCCACGATCGTGCTCCGACGGCAGCGTGGCATGCGGAGAGCGGAGCAGGTCGACACCGTCCTGGCCGGCTTCGTCGGCGCGTGTGACGGCGACCTGAGCACCGGACAGATCCTCGCCGCGCTGGCCGACCTCATGGACCGCCCAGTCGTCGACGTGCTCGCCGACTACCTCCCACAGATCAGAAACCTCGTCATAGAAGGCTTCCTGGACTACTGAACAGCGACTACTGGGCAGTGCGCCGGCGTCGGCGCTTCTCGGCGTACATGCGCCGATCCGCCTCGGTCAGCAGCTCGGCAACCGCCGTACCGTCCGTGCTGCTCGCCTGCCCGACACTCAACCGCAGCAGCGCGAACCACGGCTCCTCCGCCCGCTCCGCCTCGCGATCCGCCGCGGACTTGATCCGCTCGACCAGCTCGGGCGCACCCCGCTCGTCCGGGTTGTCGAGTACGACGACGAACTCGTCCCCGCCCGCGCGCGCCACGACGTCCTCCGCGCGGCACTGCTCGGTCAGCAGCGTCCCGACCCGCCGCAGCACCTCGTCGCCGCTGGCGTGCCCGTAGCTGTCGTTGATCACCTTCAGGTTGTCCACGTCGATCGCGATCACCGCGATCGAGCGGCCGGAGGCCTGCGCGACCGACATCCGCTCGTCGAGCGCACGCCGATTCCCCACGCCGGTCAGCGGATCCTCACGCGCCGCCCGCCACTCGGCATCGTGCCGGATCGACAGCTCGTGGTTGGCCAGCGCGCTCCGTACGGCGTACAGCCCGCGCAACCGCTCCGCCCACCAACCGCGGCTGATCGCCCGCGCGTACTGCAGTCCGGACGACGCACCGGTGTCCCCGGACTCCGCACTGATCTGTACGGCGGTGTGCCGGATCAGCGCCTCCACGGGCGGATCCGACGTCGGCGGCAGGTCACTGGCCGCCCGGTCCGCGGCGTCCATCGCCTCACCGATCCGGTCGCGCGCCATGTACGCCTTGGCCAAGTACGCGCCCGCGATCGCGGCGAGCTCGAGATCACCGAGCTTGGCCAGCTGGTCCCGGCAGTCCTTCAGGATCACGGCCGCCTCGCCCGCGTCCGCGGTGTCGTTGCTCGCCGCGAGCCACATCCGCCCGGCCATCGGCCAGTACCCGAGCAGGTCCGCGGCGAGGATCACCTCGACCGCCTCACCGGCCCAGCGGTGCGCGGCGCGTCGACGTTCCGTGATCTCCGCGTCGTACGACGTGTCGCCGAGCCGCTCGAGCTCGTGGGCCCAGCGCAGGTTCGACTCGGCCAGGTTCAGCCGGTTGATCGCCGGCGCCTCGGGCAGGCCGAGCGGGTCGTGGTCGCCCTCGGCGGCGAGCTCGAAGTGCGGGATGCACAGCTCGTACAGCCGGAGCAGGTCGTAGGCGTAGCCGAGGCCGGTGTGCGCCCAGCCCGCCAGACCGAGGTCGCGGGTCCGGGACAGCGCGTTCTCAGCGGCGACCAGGTCGGCAACCGAGTCACCGCCCTCACCGGTCCGGATCAGGGTGACGATCCGGAGCGCGATCGCGTTCGCCTCCCAGCCCGGCTCGTCGATCGCACGGGCGACCCGGATGCAGCTGTCGACCGCGTCCAGCGCCTCGACCGAATCGGTGGCGTGATGCGCCGCAACGGCCCGCACGTACTCCGCTGCGGCCCGTTCGTGAGTGGGCTCCGGGCCCAGCTCGGCGAGCAGCGCGTGCAGCTCGAGCGCCGCCTCGTCCGGACTGCCCGACTGCGCCCGCGTCATCGCCGCCGCGATCCGCGTCGTCACCCCGGACGTCTCCCGCACCACAGCTCCCCACCCTTCGTCACTTCTTGCGACGCTTCTCCCGG
The DNA here is from genome assembly GCF_004216905.1 of Kribbella sp. VKM Ac-2569. GTDB lineage: Bacteria > Actinomycetota > Actinomycetes > Propionibacteriales > Kribbellaceae > Kribbella. Next base: position 809,806 of record NZ_SGXJ01000004.1, on the reverse strand, counting down.
TACAGGCGCTCATCCGCCCGGAAGATCAACTGCTCCACGGCGATTCCTTCGGCGGTCGCCGCGTACCCGAGGCTCAATCCGAGCCGGCGCAGCCACGGTCTGTCCGTCGCCGCCGCGATCGCCTCGACGGCGATCCGGATCCGCTCGGCCAGCTGGGCACCGCCCTTGGCGTCGGGCTGGTCGAGCACCACGAAGAACTCGTCGCCACCCGATCGAATCACGGCATCGGTCGCTCGCGCCTGTTCTACCAGGAGATTTGCAACAACCTGCAGCAATTCGTCCCCGCAGGCGTGCCCGAACGTGTCGTTGACGAGCTTCAGGTCGTCCACGTCGATCGCCAGCAACGTCACCGCCCGGCCCGAGTCCCGGGCCGCGGTCAGCCGCTCGTCCAGGGCGCGGCGATTCCCCACCCCGGTCAGCGGATCCTGCCGCGCCGCGTGCCACTCGGCGTCGTGCCGGGCCGGCAGGTCGTGCGCGGCAAGCGCATGCCGTACGGCGTTCAGCGCGCGCTGCCGCTCCTTCCACCAGCCCCGCGCAACCGATCGCGCGTAGGCCAGGCCGGCCAGGGCACCCGCCGTACCGTCGACCGCCTCGACCTCCGATCGGGTCTGCAGCACCAGAACGTGGGTCGATGGGTCGGCCAACGGAAGCAGGTCGTCGGCCGCCCGGTCCGCCGCGGCCTTGGCCTCCTCGGACTTCCCCTGCGCCTGCAGGGCCCGGGCCAGGTAGGCGCCGGCGATCGCGAGTCGCTCGGTCTCACCCAGCTTGCTGATCTCGTCGCGGATCTCGGTCAGGTCGGCGACCGCCTGGTCCGGGTCCTCGGCGGTCGCGGCGGCGGCGATCCACAGCCGGGCGCTGAGTTTCCAGAACTCCTGGGTCTCGTCGTCGACGACCACCCGCTCGGCCTCGCGCGCCCAGTACGCCGCGGACGCCAGGCGCTCCTCGATCTCCCTTGTATACAAAGGATCGCCGAGGCGTTCGAGTTCGTGCGCCCAGCGCAGGTGCGTCTCGGCGAGGTTCAACCGGTCGATCGCCTGCGACTCCGCCAACTCGAACACGTCCTCGTCCAACTGGGTGGCGAGCTCGTAATGCGGAATGCACAGTTCGAAAAGCCGCAGGACGTCGTACGCGTAGCCGAGGCCGGTGTGCGCCCAGGCGGTCAGGCCGGCGTCCCTGGTGCGGTTCAAGGCTGCTTCAGCGGCGACCAGGTCGTTGACCGTGTCGCCACCGCGGCCGCTGCGGGCGAGGTTGATGATGCGGATCGGCAGGGCGTTCGCTTCCCAGCCCGGTTCGTCGATCGCGCGGGCGATCTCGATACAGGCGTCGACCGCGCGCAACGCTTCGTCGGCGTCGCTGGCATGGTGCGCCGTCACGCCCCGGACGTACTCCGCGGCCGCCAGCCGGTAGCTCGGGACGCCGCCCAGCTCGTTCCGGATCGCCTCGATCTCCGCTGCCGCCGTCGCATGCCCACCCGACTGCGCCGCGGTCATCGCGGCGGCGATCCGTACGGTCAGCGCGTCGTCCGCCGCAATCTCGCCATTCCCCATACCGCCGACGGCCCTTCCCTGTTCCGTCACCCGCACCTCGGGCCGGACCGCCCATTGTGACCACCCACCCCGGGTCCTGTCACGACCCGATCCGGACAACGGCCACCTAGTGCCACATCAGGCGTACTCGGCGTACAGGTTTCTCGACTCTTCTGCCAGATTCGCGGGTCATTCCCCGCACCCGCCGGATGCCCGGTCCTCGCGGCAGTGGTGACTGGAGATAGGAGATGGTCGGTGGAGACGGGCCATGTCAGGTGCCAACCCACCACGGCCTGTCCCAAGTCCCCGGATACGGCCACCACGACCCACACACCGGACCGGACAGCGGGCCCAGCCCCAGATCTGCAAGCTCGACAGGACGTATCACCAACCCGATCACCCAGCCGGCTTCCCCGGTGAGTCCGCCTGCCGGCCCGCCGGCAGGTCGCCGCTGGCGGGTTCTTTCACCGCTGGCCTGCTACTTCCCGTCATCGGACACATAACCCGTCAGCCGGCAGCACAACACCCACACATCGGGCGCAAGAGCCGTCTTGTCTTGTTTGCCTTGACCCCGGGGACAGGGTTTTACGGTTCGGTGATGAGATTCGCGGTGAGTTACAGCACGCCGGCGTACGGGATGGATCCGGAGCGGCTGGTCAGGTTCGCGCGGCGCGCGGAGGAGTGCGGGTTCGAGGGGTTGTACGTACCGGAGCACGTGGCGCTGTATCGCGGCGCCACCTTCGGCGGGTACGAGATGCCGACCGACCTGCCGTACGGCGATCCGCTCGAGCTGCTCGGGTTCGTGGCGGCGTCCACAGAACGGCTCCTGCTCGGGACGGCTGTGCTGTTGCTGCCGTACCACCACCCGGTGGTGCTGGCGAAGCGGCTGGCGACCCTCGACGTGCTGTCGAAGGGACGGATGCGGTTGCTGACCGTCGGCTTGGGCAGCTTGCCGGGCGAGGCTCGGGCGGTGGGTGTGGACTTCGCGTCGCGCGGACGACGTACGGACGAGGCAATCGACGTACTGCGGCTGCTGTGGTCAGGTGATCGCGTCAGCTACTCGGGCGAGTTCTTCGAGTTCGAGGACCTCAGCAGCTTCCCGCATCCGTTGGCGCCGTTGCCGATCCACATCGGCGGCTCCAGCCGTGCCGCTGCCCGCCGCGCAGGCACCCGGGGCGACGGGTACTTTCCAGGCGGCGCGCTAACCCCGACCGAACGCGCGACCCAGTGGAAGCTGGCCGCATCAACCCGCGACAACCTCGAGTACACCCGCTGGGCCTCCATCGACCTAACCCCAGAAGCCGTAGCCTCCTACGAGTCCCAAGGCGTCACACGCCTGGTAGTAACCACCCCAGACCTGGACGACCTAACCCACTTCGCCAAACGCTTCCAGTTGGTCTAATCCACCCGCTCGCCATGCTGACAGAGCACAACGGCGCCCTCGTCGACCGCTTGGAGCGCGGCTTCGATGCGGCTGGCGAGCATCGGCTTGCCGAGGGTACGGACCTGTGGCGGCGTGTACAGGCCGGCCGACAGGATCTCGCCGTCGGAGAAGGTGAAGGCCGCGACCTCAGCCTCGGTCACCACACCTCCGTCGAAGACGAACACCATGGCGTCCGGCCGTCCGTCGTACGCCTGCACGTGGTCGACAACCAGCAGTCGCCCCAGCGGCCGTTCCGTGTCGAGCTCCTCGAGCAACTCACGCGCCGCGGCGGCCCATGGCGACTCGTCGGCTTCGACCGCGCCACCGGGGATCTCCCAGTTCGGTTTGTACGACGGCTCGACCAGCAGCACCCGCCCGTCCGACGACCGGAACAGCACCCCGGCTGCCATCCTCTTCCGGGGCAGGTTGGCTACGTACTCCGATGTCACGGGTCAGCCGGCGACCTGTTCGGCGGTGGTTGCGTGGAGGCGGACCGGAAGGGTCTCGACGCCGTACACGATCGAGAAGTCGCGGAAGCGGAGCTGCTCCTCGGGAACAGCCAGTGACAGGTCCGGGAAGCGGTGCGCGAGCGCGGTGAACGCGGCGCGCAGCTCCATCCGGGCCAGCTCGGCGCCGACGCACCGGTGCATGCCGTGGCCGAACGCGAGATGCGCGGACGACACCGTACGACGTGGGTAGAAGTCCTCGGCGTCCGCGCCGAAGACCTGCTTGTCCCGATCCGCCCCGGACAACGACACTGCGACCAGATCGCCCTTCTTCACCTGCTGACCGAACAGCTCCTGGTCGTGCCGGGCGAACCGCGGGAACGCGACCTGCACCACGGTCAGGTACCGCAGCAGCTCCTCGACGATCACGTCGACCGCACCCGGCTCGTTGCGGATCCGCTCGAAGTTCGCCGGGTCGCGCAACAGCACCAGCGTGCCGAGCGCCAGCATGCTCGCGGACGTCTCGTACCCGCCCAGGAACACCCCGTCCGCCAGCCCGCCGAGCTCGATGTCGTCGAGGTCGTCGCCCTGCTCGCGGATGATCGACCCGATCAGCCCGTCGCCGGGGTTCTCCCGCTGCTTCCGGACGATCTCGAACAGGAAGTCCCGCGACTCCGACGCCGACCCGAACACCCCGATGCCACCGCCGGACAGGTCGAACCGGGCCGGTCCGAGCGCACGGAAGCGATCACGGTCGGACTCCTCGACGCCGAGCAGGTCCGCGATCAGCAGGAACGGCACATTGAAGGCGAAGTCGGCGACGATGTCGGCGACCGGGCCCTTGGCCTCCATCAGGTCCAGCTGGTCGTTGACGATCTTCTCGATCGCCGGCTCCAACCGGGCCAGCTTGCGCTTGGTGAACTCGGGCGTCAGCAGCTTCCGCAGCCGCGTGTGGTCCGGCGGATCGGTGAACCCGAGGCCCCCGATACCCTCCGACGGCTTGTTCGGGTCCGAGCCGACCAGCGGCCGGATGTCGTTGCTGAAGTTCGTGCTGTCGGCGAGCACAGCCTTCGCCTCGGCATGACCGCTCACCACAAAGACGTTCAGCCCGAACAGATGAGCCAGCTTGTGCACCGGCTCGGTCTCGCGCACCTGGGCCAGCTCCGGGACCGGATCGAGCCCCTCGCGGCGCAACGGCATCGAAACCTGGCTGGGAAACATCCGCATCTTCGACAGGTCGAGACCACCTCTACGGGTGGTCCTGCTCAGAATGCGGTTGCCGACCCATTTCTTCAGGTATGTCGCAACCATGACTTCCACGCGCCCTCTCTAGAACCCGCTGCCCCCAACAGGCGTTGTAACTCCAAGCTAACCTCGCCGGGGACCAGATCTGATGGTGTTTGCACTACTTCGGTAGTGGCGTTGGCTCCACCATGGGAGGGGGCCATGGCGTGCCAGCAGAGACCTTGTCACGGACAGAGCCTCCACTGCCACCTGAAACCACCTGTACTCCGCCCTGGACTGCGACATGCCGTTCCTCGGGGAGGATTCAGGGAAAGTCCAGACGAAAGTCGGATGCGCCCTACCCCACCAGGTAGTTGCCGCCGACCACTTCAGGCTCAGAGATAGTACGGCGTGACGATCCGGAGCACGTCCGCGAGCTTTGTCTTGACCTGATCGGCCTGCGGAATCCGTGTGAGTTTCTTCGCATCCCCGACCCGCAGACCGTGGTCGGCGAGCACGTACAGCACGCGCAGCGTGCGGACCGTGTTCGTCACCTCGGGCGTGATCCCTTCGGCCGGCGGGTTCGACAGCTGCCGGATCGCCGGGTCCAGCCAGTCGGTCGCGTCGCTGCCGGTCAGGTCGTCGCGCGTCAGCGTCGCCGCCAGCGCGTACCCGAGCCGGTCGTCCTCCATGTCCCGCAGCACGTACGGCGTCGGCGTCAGCAACCGCCCGATCCCGAGGCGCAGCATCTGCACCGGCTCCACGGCCGCGTGCTGCCCGAGCGTCCCGAGCAGGTCCGCACCGTGCGCCAGTGCGTGCAACCAGCCGAGCTTCTCGTCGTACCCCCGGAGGTCCTCCTCGGCGACGTACCACCGCTCGAACGGCGGCACCCAGCTCGGTTCGAAGACGCCGTTCGTCACGATCACGTCCAGGATCAACGGCGCGAACGTCCGCGCCTGGATCTCCGGGTCGGTGAACCGCGGCACCATCTCGTCGCCGAGCGCCCGCAGCTCGTCCGTCGACAGCACGCCGCGCCCGATCCAGGTCGCGAGCACGGAGTACGCCTGCCGATCCCGTACGACGGGATCCGGGGACCGCAGCATCCCGACCAGCTCGGCCACCATCTCGCCCACCGGCCGTCCTTCGGGAACCTCGAAACCCGCATCCCGCACCTGCGCCCAGCTGGTCACGGGGCCTCCCGGCCTGGACTGAGGAGCGGAAGGAGCGAAGCGACCGGAGCGACGTGGGAAGGCCGGGAGTCACAGCCCCGTGACCCGCTGCGCCGGAGGCGTGGCATCAGTGCCGTCATGCGCGGCACCGTAATCCGTCGACGGGCCACCCGGCCAGCCCCGAATCAGCATGGGAAACGGCCCGTGGTTCATCCGGAGACCGGATGCACCACGGGCCGTCGCGACCAGGACCCCTCAGCCCGGCCGGGCCCCTGCCCCGGTCAGGGCCCCTCAACCTCCGACCGGGGTGGCCTTGTCATGCGTCGCGCTTGCTCGCCGACACCAGGGCGATCGTCATCAGCGCGGCCGCCCAGCCGGCGAAGTACAGCAGCGCCCACCACGGGCCCATCGCGTAACTGGTGGCGTCGCCGGGACCTCCACCTGCTCCGACGTCCTGACCTTGGAACAGGAACGAGTTCGCGTTGGTGAACGGCGCCCACCGGTTCAGATCGTCGCCGACCTTGGGGATGAGCTGGACCAGCTGCTCCACCAGTAGCGGCCAGACGAGCAGGATCACGATGGCGCCTGCGCTCTGGCGGATCAGTGCCCCGACTGCCACGGCGATCACCGCTGACAGCGCGAAGATCAAGCCCCGGCCGGCCAGCAGACGCCACTCCGCGGCGCTGTCGATGGCCAGGTTGGCGCTGCTGTTGACCAGGTCGCCGATCGCCCAGGCCCCGAAGGACGCGATCACGCCGATCAGACCGGAGAGCATCGCCACCACGAAGGTCTTGCCGAGAAGAAGAGCGGCCCGCTGCGGTACTGCCTGGAAGCTGGTCCGGATGGTGCCGAACCGGTACTCGGTGGTGATGGCCAGCGCGGCCATCACCATGATGACCATCTGACTGAGCTGGGCGCCGCCCTGCGTGTCTGTGATGGTGGCGTGCAGCTTCTGCTCGCTGGGCGCGAGGCCGAGGAAGAGCGCGGACAGCCCGACGGTCAGCACGGCCGCGATGATCATGCACCACCACGGCGAGCGGGTGGAGAAGAGTTTGATGCGCTCGACTGCGATCACCGACATGTCAGTTGTCCTCCTTCGGACCCGCGGCCACCTCGGCGGCGTCGGGTGCGTCGAGCGAGGTCACAGCGGCGATCTCCTCGTGCGCGTGGTACTCGACCGAGTCACCGGTCATCTGCATGAATGCCTGCTCCAGCGAACCGCGCTGCAGCGTCAGCTCGTGCAGCACGATGCCGTGCGCGGCGGCGGCCTCGCCGATCTGGTCGGTGGTCAGGTCGCCCTCGACGAACAGCACCTTGCCCTGGTCCTCGACGTCCTCGATCCGGGTCGCCAGGTGCTGCTCGTTCAGCACGCCGGCGAACTGGTCGAGCTGCGGCGTCCGCACCTTCACCGTCGTACCGCTGGCGCGGTCGACGAACTCCTGGGTGGTGCTCTGCGCGATCAGCTTGCCGCGGCCGATGACGACCAGGTCCTCGGCGGTGAGCGCCATCTCGGACAGCAGGTGGCTGGAGACCAGCACGGTGCGGCCCTCGTCGGCCAGCCGGTGCATGAAGGTCCGGATCCAGACGATGCCCTCCGGGTCGAGACCGTTCACCGGCTCGTCGAACAGCAGCACCTCCGGGTCGCCGAGCAACGCGCCGGCGATCCCGAGCCGCTGGGACATGCCCAGTGAGAAGGCGCCGGCCCGCTTGTTCGCGACCGACGTCAGACCGACCATGTCGAGCGCCTTGTCGACCGATGACTTCGGCAACTTGTTCGACGCGGCCATCCACCTCAGATGGGACCGCGCCGAGCGGTTCGGGTGCACCCACTTGGCGTCCAGCAGCGCGCCGACCTTGGTCAGCGGCCGGTGCAGGTCGCGGTACCGCTGGCCGTCGATGGTGACTTCGCCGGACGTCGGGGTGTCGAGTCCGAGGATCATCCGCATGGTGGTGGACTTGCCGGCCCCGTTCGGGCCGAGGAAGCCGGTCACCCTGCCGGGTTTCACCTCGAAAGACAGGTTGTCAACGGCAACTGTTGCGCCGTATCGCTTGGTGAGGCCTTTTGCCTCGATCATCGCCGTGCTCCTCATTCGGTGGCGTGAATTGTCCCCAGTCGGGCGGGTTGTGTCGTGATGAGATCAGTATCGAGGCCTGAGGGGTGCCGGGCATCGGACCCCGGGCGGATCCGGTGTGTCCACCCGTGGGTTGATTCTGCCGCCGGTCCGCGGGCGGCTGCTATCGGTTATGCCCCTGACCACAACCCCGACGATCCCCCATGCCGCGGGCGCGCACATCAGCCGAAAGTCGACGTACGACGTACTTCGGTCTGGAAGTGACTACCAGAAGCTCAGTCGAGCGGAACGCCGTACAGGACGAGGTTCTCGCTGTAGCGGTGCGCCGTACGGTCATAGGAGCCCGTGCAGGTCACCAACGCCAGCCGGGGCTTCGCTGCACCGTGGAACAGGTCGGCGGGCAGGGCCTCCTGCTTATAGGTACGGCGCGCAACGATGCGGTACCAGTGCTCGCCGCCGTCTCCACCCGTCACCGCGACACTGGTCCCAACCGGTACGCCGGAGAGCGCTGCGAACACTCCACGCCCCTTGGCGGTGTCCACATGACCAGCGAGCAGCACTGTGCCACCAACAGAGCCCGGCGCCGCACCCGCGGCCCACCAGCCCACGTCAGCGGCCGACTTAGGTACCTCCAGCCGACCGTCGCCGCCGGTCGCAACCGGCTGCACCGACGCCTCCAGCACACCGGGCAGTTTCAGACGGACAGGCGGTACGGCGGCCTCCCGGTCCGTGGACGACTTGCCCGCATCCGGGACCTTTCCGGTGTTGTTGGGCTGCCCGCCGAACATCATCACGAGACCCGCCGCGAGTGCTGCGATCCCCACGACGCGCCGCTTCAGCGAGATCGACTTGCCGACCAGGAGCAGCACCACGCCGATACCCATCAGGATCAGCGCGGCCCGCGTGCGGGCCAGGTTGGCCTCAGCCTGCTGGCCACCCTCTCCGGTAGGCACCACCGGAGTGGTCGTCTCGGCGCGACAGGTACCTGTCATCGAGCGCTGGTGCATCTGGATGACGGGCTTGGCGCCGTCGGCCACTGCCTCGACAGCTGGCGATGCGCTGATCGGCAGCTCACCTTCTACCAGTGCCAGGTACTGCTGGTGCTGCAGCCGCTGCAAGGCCAGCCACGCCGCGTCGTACGCAGTGGTACCGGCCTTGGCCGCAAGTACGTCGAGCTGGCGACGCTGGGCCGTCGACGGTGCCGTCGGCAGCAGAATGCTGAGCCGCGTGGCGACGTCGAGCTCCTGTGCGGAGAGCTTGCGATGGTCACGTTCCAGCTGCGCGGCGACCCGCCGTACGCAGGAGGTCCGACCCTTGGTCGTCGCCGTGTGGGCGGCCTCGATGATGGTCAGGTTGAGCTGGTGAGCGGTGTTGAGATAGGCGACATCCGGTTGCGGTGTCGCCGCGTTCGCCGGCTGCAGCGTTGCCAGAACGCCCGCCGCAACGACGAGCAGCAGCGCGGGCACCCTGGCAATCCTCACCTCATGACAGTAAGTGAGCGGACGCTCCGGGGTCCAGACATACGAAACGGCCCGCCGGTCGGAACCGGCGGGCCGAATCGGGCAGATCCTGCGATCAGGCTGCGGCGTTCACCTCGGCCGGAGTGTCGGAGATGACCGACTCCCGGCGCTTGGAGACGTACACGGCCGCGGCCAGGATCACCACGGCGACGACCGCGATGACGATCCGCAACGGCGTGTTGGTGTCGTCGCCGATCGACGACATCCCGACGACGGCCGGCGCGATCAGCACCGAGACCAGGTTCATCACCTTGATCAGCGGGTTGATGGCCGGACCGGCGGTGTCCTTGAACGGGTCGCCGACGGTGTCACCGATGACGGTGGCCTCGTGCGCGGGCGAGCCCTTGCCGCCGTGGTTACCGTCCTCGACCAGCTTCTTGGCGTTGTCCCAGGCACCACCGGAGTTGGCCAGGAAGACCGCCATCAGGGTGCCGGCGCCGATCGCACCGGCCAGGTAGCCGGCCAGCGCCGCGGCACCGAGGCCGAAGCCGACGGCGATCGGCGCGGTGAGCGCGAGCAGACCCGGAGTGGCGAGCTCCCGCAGCGAGTCGCGGGTGCAGATGTCGACGACCTTGCCGTACTCCGGCTTGCCGGTCCCCTCCATGATGCCGGGGATGTCGCGGAACTGACGCCGTACCTCGTAGACGACCGCACCGGCGGCACGGCCGACGGCGTTGATCGCGAGACCGGAGAACATGAACACGACGGCCGCACCGAGGATGATGCCGACCAGGGTGCCCGGGTTGAACACCAGTGCGTCCGCCTCGAACTTGGCGTAGTTGTCGGCCAGCGAGGTCCGGATCGAGTCGGTGTACGAACCGAACAGCGCGGTGGCGGCCAGTACGGCGGTCGCGATCGCGATGCCCTTGGTGATGGCCTTCGTGGTGTTGCCGACGGCGTCCAGCTCGGTCAGGATCTGGGCCGCCTCGCCGTCCACGTCACCGGACATCTCGGCGATGCCCTGCGCGTTGTCGGAGACCGGTCCGAAGGTGTCCATCGCGACGATGACGCCGACGGTGGTGAGCAGACCACAGCCGGCCAGCGCGATCGCGAACAGCGCGACCACACCGGAACCACCGACCAGGAAGGCGCCGTACACGGCCGCCGCGATCACCACGGCGGTGTAGACGGCGGACTCGAAGCCGACCGAGATACCGGACAGGATCACGGTCGCGGCACCGGTCAGCGAGGTCTTGCCGACATCCTGGACCGGCTTGTCCTCGGTGCCGGTGTAGTAACCGGTCAGGGCCAGGATGACCGCGGCCAGCACGATCCCGATGATCACCGAGACGGTGGCGATCAGCCGCGGGTCGCCGTCGTACCCGGCGATCGTCTCGGTGGCGCCGCTCAGCTCCTTGAAGCTGCTCGGCAGATAGACGAACGCGGCCACCGTACAGAGGATCGCGGAGACCAGCGCAGAGATGTAGAACGCCCGGTTGATCGTGCGCAGGCCGTTCTCGCCGGTCCGCGGGCGGGTCAGGAAGACGCCGATGACCGCGGTGATGGCGCCGATGGCCGGCACGATCAGCGGGAAGATCAGGCCCTGCTCGCCGAACGCGGCCTTGCCGAGGATCAGCGAGGCCACCAGCATCACGGCGTACGACTCGAACAGGTCGGCCGCCATACCCGCGCAGTCACCCACGTTGTCACCGACATTGTCGGCGATGGTGGCGGCGTTGCGCGGGTCGTCCTCGGGGATGTTCTGCTCAACCTTGCCGACCAGGTCGGCGCCGACGTCGGCGGCCTTGGTGAAGATACCGCCGCCGACCCGCATGAACATGGCCAGCATCGCGGCACCGAAACCGAAGCCCTCGAGCACGGTCGGGGCGTCACCCTTGAAGAGCAGTACGACGAGCGCGGCGCCGAACAGGCCGAAGCCCACGGTCGCCATGCCGACGGTGCCGCCGGTGCGGAACGCGACCCGCATCGCGGGTTCGCGGCCCTCGTCCCGCGCGGCCGCGGCGACCCGGACGTTGGCGCGCGTCGCGAGCCACATGCCCAGGTAGCCGATCAGGGCGGAGAAGCCCGCGCCGACCAGGAAGAAGACGGAGCGGAAGATCTTCAGCGTGGTCTCGTTGGCGCCGTCTGTGTGAGCAGGCAGCAGGAACAGCAGTAGAAATGCGACCACGGCGAAGATCGACAACGTCCGGAACTGCCGGCTCAGGAATGCCGAGGCACCTTCCTGGACCGCCGCGGCGATCGTCTTCATGTTCTCGGTGCCATCGTTCGCGGCAAGCACCTGGCCCCGGAAGACCATCGCGATGGCGACCGCGAGGATCGCGATCACCCCGACGACGATCACCAGTGTGGTGTTGCTCGACGAAAGATCCACCGCTTGTGCAGCAAGCAGCGCGGACATCCGTCCTCCTTGTAGGCAACCCATCCAGGCTTGACGGCCCCCATCTGCCGCAACCGAAGGGTTGGGGAAATACGACACAGCGCCAGTGACCTGGCGCGGTGGGCTACTCTAACGGGTTCCCGACCAGACCTGACGACAGGGTGGTCTACGCCATACCCGGTCGCCCCGGCAAGTCCTGTGCCGGTACCTGGGCGGAACGATCACCGAACGTAGTGAGGCGGACACCGTTTCGCTGGGTCAGATCGCCGAGGCGACGTCCGGGTGGATGTCGAAGACCTTGGTCAGGCCGGTGATCCGGAAGATCTTCAGCAGCCGTTCCTGGGTGCAGACCAGGGACAGGGATCCGTCGTGGGTGCGCACCCGTTTCAGTCCGCCGACGAGAACGCCGAGGCCGGTGGAGTCCAGGAACTCCACGCGTTCCAGGTCGATGACCAGGTCGTAGACCCCTTCGTCGACGAGCGCGGCGATCTTCTCGCGGAGCTTCGGTGCGGTGTAGACGTCGATCTCCCCCGCCACCTCGATGACGGTGCGCCCGCCCTCGGCGCGCGCGGTCAGCGACAGATCCACTTCGGCCTCCGATCCCGTGAACTGCTGCATTCAACCATGTACGGACCGTGAGTGAGACCCGTTGCCGAAAACTCTTTCATCTCGCCCACCCGAAGTCGATTCCCGTCCGGAAAAAGGGCGTGCATCCGAACGTGCATCTCTCAGCTGGTCCTCAGCAAGCAACTGTCCGTGGCAGGGCCTAGGGTGCCGGTATGCGTGCAGGTGGTGAGGCGGCTGCCGTCCTGAAGCGCCTGGCCGCCGGTCGTGACGACCGGCTGACGCATGTCGAGTCGGTGCCGCCGCGAGTGGGACAAACGTGCGCTTGGCCGCGCTGGGTCCCGTCCGAGGTGCTCGACCAGCTGCGGGACGCCGGCATCACGGCCCCTTGGACTCATCAGGTGGCGACGGCCGAGGCGGCGTACGCCGGGAAACATGTGGTCGTCGCGACCGGGACGGCGTCCGGCAAGTCGCTCGGGTACCTGCTGCCGGCCTTTGCGACGTTGAGCATCGCGCAGGCGGCCTCACCACACCGCCGTACCGCCTCTGTGTTGTACCTGTCTCCGACCAAGGCACTCGCCCACGATCAGCTTCGCGCGGTCTCGGCGTACACCGTGCCCGGTCTGCGGGCTACGACGCTGGACGGCGACTCGGAGCGGACCGAGCGGGACTGGGCGCGCGACTACGCGACGTACGTGCTCAGCAACCCGGACATGCTGCATCGGTCGGTCCTGCCGAACCATCAACGCTGGGCGCGCTTCCTGGGCTGCGTGCAGTACGTCGTGGTCGACGAGTGCCACCACTACCGCGGCGTCTTCGGTGCGCACGTGGCCGGCGTACTGCGTCGGCTGCGTCGGGTGTGCGCGCAGTACGGGGCGCATCCGATCTTCGTCTGCGCCTCGGCGACAGTGGCCGAGCCGGCTGTGTCAGGTGAGCGTCTGACCGGGCTACCGATGGTGGAGGTCGTCGAAGACGGCTCTCCGCGCGGCGGCATCGCGTTCGGCCTGTGGGAGCCGCCCCTGACCTCTTTGCACGGCGAGAACGGCGCACCGGTACGTCGGTCCGCGACAGCCGAGGTGGCGGACCTCCTGACCGATCTGGTCATCACAGGTGTCCGTACGGTCGCCTTCGTCCGATCGCGGCGTGGAGCCGAGTCGGTAGCGATGACGGCCCGCGAGAACCTGGCTGAGGTCGACCCGACGCTGATCGACCAGGTGTCGGCGTACCGGGCCGGCTACCTACCTGAGGAACGCCGGCGGCTCGAGGGGATGCTGCAGAGCGGGGAGCTCACTGGCGTCGCGGCAACGAACGCTCTCGAGCTGGGCATCGACATTGCCGGGCTGGACGCCGTTCTGCTCTCTGGCTGGCCAGGTACGCGCGCGTCGCTCTGGCAGCAGGCTGGACGCGCAGGGCGGGCCGGTGGGGACGCGGTGGCGCTGCTGATCGCACGGGACGACCCGCTGGACACCTACCTGGTGCGACATCCGGCAGCGATCTTCGGGCGCCCGGTCGAGGCGACGGTGTTCAACCCGGAGAACCCGTACGTGCTCGGGCCTCAACTGTGTGCCGCTGCCCAGGAGCTGCCGCTTACTCCCGACGACTTCGAGATCTTCGGTGAGACGACGGCGCAGGTGATCGCGCAGCTCGTGCGGCAGGGTGCGCTGCGCGAACGGCCGCACGGGTGGTTCTGGACGCGCCGCGAGCGGGCCGTCGACGCCATCGACATCCGGTCGGCCGGCGGCAAGACGGTGCAGATCGTGGAGGACCAGACCGGCCGTCTACTCGGCACGGTCGACGGTGGCTCGGCCCACGCGTCGGTCCACGAGGGTGCTGTCTACGTCCACGCGGGTGAGTCGTACCTGGTGCGTTCGCTCGACCTCGAGGAGCACGCCGCGGTCGTCGAACCGGCCTCTCCTGACTACACGACCTTCGCGCGGGACGTCACCGAGATCAGCATCCTCGCAACCGAGGAGACGTGCTCATGGGGTACGGCGGAGTTGTCGCGCGGCTGGGTCCAGGTGACGAGCCAGGTCATCTCGTACCAGCGCAAGCTGATCGCGACCGGCGACGTACTCGACGAACAGCCGCTCGACCTGCCGGAGCGCACCCTGCGGACCAAGGCCGTGTGGTGGACCATGCCTGACACCGTTGTCGAGCACCTCGGGCTGGACGACGTACCGGGAGCGGCCCATGCCGCCGAGCACGCGTCCATCGGCCTGCTCCCACTCTTCGCCACCTGCGACCGCTGGGACATCGGCGGCGTCTCCACCGCCCGCCACGCCGACACCGGCCAACTGACGGTCTTCGTGTACGACGGCCATCCCGGTGGCGCCGGCTTCGCCGAACACGGGTACGCCGCAGCGCGCGAGTGGTTGACGGCGACACGTGAGGCGATTGCACACTGTGAATGCACGGACGGATGCCCGTCGTGCGTACAGTCGCCCAAGTGTGGGAACCAGAACAACCCACTCGACAAGAGCGGCGCGGTGGCGCTGCTCTCCGCACTACTGAGCAGTGAGGCCTGAGGGGCCGGCGTGAGCCGGCAGAGAGGCGGGTCGTCATGGCCGTTCTCGGAATCGTCCTGATCGTGCTGGCCGTGTTGTTCGGGCTGGGCGTCTCGGTCTCGTCGAGCGCTTCCACCAAGCTGGAGGTCTTCGGCGTCGACTTCGGAGTCTCGGTGCCGACCGTGTTCTTCCTCGGGGCGGTCACCGGTGCCGCCCTCGTCGTGGCCCTGTGGCTGCTGAAGAAGGGCCTCGGGCGCGATCTGCGCCGCCGCAAGGAGATGCGCCAACTGCGCGCCCAGGCGACGAACGGCGCCCCTGCGGTGACCTCGACTGCGCCCGGTGACGAGGTCGGAGGCGAGATCACGAAGAGTGATGCATCCGCCGACCTCCCGGTCAGCGCCGACAGCACCCGCGAAGCCCCCACCGACGAGCGCCTGGCCACCGAGCGGGAGCTGGCGCCGGACCCCAAGGACACCAAACAGCACCACTGACCACTCTGTTGCCTAGGGCATCAACCATGCACTGACGACTTCCGGCATCCCATCGGATTACCGTAGGATCTCGAACATCTCACAGCCTCCGCACGGCGATCGCACAGCGAGCCGACGACTCGATGTAGATGCCTTGCGCAACGAAATTCGGGTGGCAGTTAGTTGCCATTGGCATCAAGTTTCGCAAGATCGGCATAACCCCCTCGGTCACACCTGTGCCTTACTGGTTGTGGCGTCAACGTCGCGCTGAGTCACTGCCGGCATACCCGGCTCGCGCCACGGGTCCCGACGACCTGACGCCACGAGATGGCACGACCTCTGGAGGTTGTCTTGATCATCCGAAAGCTGTTCAGCCGCACCGGCGTGGTGGTGCTCGCGGTCAGCGTGGCCATCGCCACCGCGATACCGGCCCAAGCCGCGAACCCGGCACCCAGTGGTTCGAAGACCCCGGGCGTATCGGTGGGTGTGGCACAACAGATCGCCACTCGCTCCGACACGCGCTACTGCCTGACGTTCGTCGCGGCCCAAAAGGTCCCGATGGCGGTCATGATGGCGTGCGCCCCGGGCAAGGAAGGCAAGACCCAGGAGTGGATCTACACCGAGTCCGGCCAGCTGCAGGTCGCGATGAGCAAGAGCGTCGGTGGCGCCCTTGCCAAGACCGGAGCCTGCCTGGACAGCGGTGCGGACCTGGCCAAGGTGCCGGCTTCCGCTCCACTGCTGGTCCTGCCCTGCCGTAGCGGCGACGGGCAGAAGTGGAACTACGACGAGGACACCGGCACGTTCGTGAACGAAGCCAGTGGGCTCGCCCTGACGTCACTGCTTGGCAAGGGGAAGGCCAAGCAGGCACAACCGACCGGCACGATGAACGCTGCCGGCACGCCGATCCAGGCCTGGAGCGGTCTCCCGGTGCCGGGGCTGGACATCCTGGGCGCGGTACTGGCGCTCGTGAACGCGCTGCTGGCATCGCTGGGCCTGGCCCTGCCGCTGCCGATCGCGGGAGCGGCGGCCGGCCTGCTGTCGGCGATCGGCAGCCTGCTCCCGATCCCGGCCCAGATGACGACGCTGCCGAAGCAGATGATGGAGCTGGCTCAGAGCTGAGTCGATTTCGACCACTGGCCAACGAGAGGACGGCCGGCCCCGACATCGTCGGGGCCGGCCGTTTTTCACTCCTTGTCTCTCGCGTTGTCTCTCGCGGTGGGGCCTAGCGGTGCTCGGGGATGAATCCGGCAGGTCCCGCTGCTTGCGCGTCAGCGGGAGGCCGGTGTCGTCACCGCGCGGCCACTGTCACCACCAGCACCAGCAATGCCCGAGCAGGTTGTCGACAAGGCAAGCGACTCCATGGAGCAGTGTCACGTCTTTCACCTCCGATCCGCTGAACCGAACGGCTAGACAGTAGCTCCGCTAGTCACCCTCTGTATCTACTCAACTACCTGTTGCCACAGAACCTTGAGCATCCTTTAACTCTTCCGCAATGCATCACGCGGGATCCGAACTTGACAGTTCGCGGCTGGTTGCCTACAGCCCCTGACAACGTTCTCCTCGTGGTTGGAAAAAAGTCTTCACATAGTCGCGGATGAGTGCCAATGTTTGACCGGCACTGTCGCTGGACCACTTCTGCAAGGAGCCCTGATGCGATCACTCTCGCGGTTGACCACCGCCGGCGTACTCGGCGCCGCGGCCCTCGCCCTGCTCACCGGATGCCTCGGCTCGTCCGACTCCGGCAGCGGCGACCAGGACGCGAACCGGAACGCCGAGGCCAAAAAGGTCGAGCTGACCTTCGGGTCGAACTCGGTCAAGGGCGGCAAGAGCAGCGCCGGGGCAACCTTCATCCAGGACGTCCTGATCCCGAAGTTCGTCGCCGACCAGAAGGGCAAGGGCGTCGACGTCACGGTCAAGTTCCAGGGTGACGGCTCCGACGACGAGGTCTACAAGCAGAAGCTCTCCCTCGACCTGTCGAACAAGTCCGGACCGGATCTGTTCCAGATCGACGGCATCTGGGTCGGCGAGTTCGCCCAGGCCAACTACATCAAGCCGCTCACCGACACCGTCGGCGACGCCGCGAAGGTGGACGGCTGGGACGGCTGGAAGCAGATCCCGGAGTCGGTCCAGGCGCTCGGCAGCTACAACGGCCAGCGGTACGGCGTACCCGGTGGCACCGACGGCCGGGTCCTGTACTTCAACAAGAAGCTGTTCCAGCAGGCCGGACTACCCGCCGACTGGCAGCCGAAGTCCTGGGACGACATCATTTCCGCAGGTCAGGCGCTCAAGAAGATCTCCGGCGTGACGCCGATCCAGATCAACGCCGGCACCGCGATGGGCGAGGCAACCACCATGCAGGGCGTACTGCCGCTGCTGGTCGGCACCGGCGCGACAGTGAACTCCGACGGCAAGTGGCTGGGCAACACCTCGCAACTCCGACAGGTGCTGGACTTCTACCACCAGGTCTACTCGACGGGCCTCGGTGACCCGGTGCTGCAGCGCGAGGCCAAGGGCCGGGACAAGTCGTTCGCCGAGTTCGCCGCGAACAAGATCGGCATCCTGCTCGAGAGCGACTACTTCTGGCGCAGCGTCGTCGAGCCCAAGGCCGGCGTCGCGAAGATGGCCGACCGGGACGCCGCGGTCGGCTGGGCGCTGATCCCGGCGAGCAAGCCGGGCGCCGGGGTGAAGGGTCAGGACTTCGTCTCGATGTCGGGCGGCGGCGCGACCGTGATCAACCCGAACACCAAGTTCCCGCAGCAGGCCTGGGAGTTCATGCAGTTCATGAACTCCGCGGAGATGGTGAAGGAGTCGCTGGCCGGCGCCGCCAAGATCACGCAGCGGTCCGACGTCAACAGCGAGGTGCTGAAGAGCGACCCGATGCTGAGCTTCGTCGCCGAGAAGGTGCTGCCGATCACGCAGTACCGTCCGGGCCGGGCCGAGTACCCGAAGGTCTCCGCTGCGCTGCAGCAGGCGACAGCGGACGTGATCGGCGGTAAGAGCACCGACGCCGCCGCGACGGCGTACCAGAAGGTCGTCGAGACCGCGGCCGGCGGCAAGGACAAGGTCACCAGCAACTGATGACTTCTGCTACCGCACCCGCGCGGGGCCGGGCCCCCGCGCGGGACGTCGCGGGCCTCGGGGTCGGCCGCGCACTCGGCTTCGTCGCGCCCGCGATGCTGCTGATCGGCGCGTTCCTGATCTTCCCCGCGCTCTGGACCATCTACATCGGCATCACCAACTACCGGTTGACCGGCGTCGAGGCCGTGTCGCCGTCGATGGTCGGGTTGTCGAACTACACGAAGGCGCTGAACGACGCGCTCTTCCACAACGCGTTGTGGCTGACGCTGCTGTTCGTGCTCGGCTCCGCGATCATCGGGCAGAACATCCTCGGCTTCACGCTGGCGTGGGTTCTTCGCCGTGCCCGACCGGTGGTCCGCCGTACGGTCGAGGCCTTCACGCTGCTGGCCTGGATCCTGCCGTCGACCGTGGTCGCGTACCTGTGGGTCGCGTTCTACGACCGGGACGGCGGCACCCTCAACGGCATCCTGGGTACGCCGGGAACCGCGTGGCTCATCGACTACCCGATGGCGTGTCTCGTGGTGTTCAACACGTGGCGCGGCACGGCGTTCTCGATGATGCTCTACTCGTCCGCGCTGCAGGCCGTCCCGCCGTCACAGCTCGAGTCGGCGCGGATGGTCGGGGCGTCGGGGTGGCAGACGCTGCGGGACATCGTGTTCCCGCACATTCGCGGGCATGTGCTGACCAACACGCTGCTGATCTCGCTGTGGACGGCGAACGATTTCTCGCCGTTCCTGCTCACCAAGGGCGGGCCGAACCACGAGTCCGAGACGGTGCCGGTCTACATCTACAACGTGGCGCTGCAGGGCGGTGAGCTCGGGTACTCGTCGGCGATCTCGTTCCTGCTGCTGATCGCGAACCTCCTGGTCTCATTGGTCTACCTGCGGTTGCTTCGGAGGCGGTCATGACTCCGGCCTTTGTGCTGCGGCGGATCGGGTTCTACGTCCTGATCTGCGCGATCACGCTGTTCTTCGCCGTACCGATGCTGTGGATCGCGTCGGCGCCGTTCGATGCCTCGCCCGGCCTCGGCGTGCACTGGCCGGACTGGACGCTGGAAAACGTCCGGAAGACGCTCGACCATCCGTACGCGATGCACTCGATGGTCAACTCGTTGCTGATCTGCGTGACGACCGCCGTCGCGGTCACCGCGTTCGCCGCGTTGGCGTCGTACGCGTTGTCACGGGTCCGCATCCCCGGCCGGGACGCGTTGCTGTACGGCTTGCTGCTGCTGTCCTCGGTCGTCACCGGCACAGCAGCGATGGTGCCGATCTTCGTGATGATGTTCCAGCTCGGGCTGATCGACTCCCGGTTCGGCGTCGCGCTGGTGATGACCGGCGGGCTGTTGCCGGCGGCAATCTTCATCCTGAAGGACTTCGTCGACGCGGTCCCCAAGTCCTACGAGGAGTCGGCGCGGGTCTTCGGCGCGTCCACCGGCCAGATCCTGCGCGACGTCGTACTCCCGGTCGCACGCCCCGGTCTGGCGACCATCATGGTCTGGGCGTTCGTCAACTCCTGGGGCAATTTCCTGGTGCCCTTCCTGCTCATCCGGTCGATCGACAAGCAGCCCGGTGCGGTGCTGATGCAGACCCTCACCGACGAAGGCGGCAGTGTGAACCTGCAGGTGCTGCCGGTGTTCTCGCTGCTGTTCTCGATCCCGGTCGTCGTGCTGTACCTGCTGGTGAACTCGCGTTACGGGTTCCGCTTCCACGGAGGGATCAAGAGCTGATGGCGGGCATCGACATCGAAGGCCTCGCAACCGTCTACCCGAACGGCGTCCGCGCCGTCGACGGGCTGGACCTGCACGTGGCCGACGGCGAGTTCTTCGCCCTCCTCGGTCCGTCGGGCTGCGGCAAGACCACGCTGCTCCGAACGATCGCCGGCCTCGAGCCCGCGAGCGAGGGCACCGTCCGCATCGACGCCGCGGACGTGACCCGCACCGAGCCGGGCAAGCGCGGCGTCGCCATGGTCTTCCAGGACTACGCGCTCTTCCCCCACATGAGCGTCTCCGAGAACATCACCTACCCCTTGAAGGTACGCCGGGTCGCTGCCGCCACCCGCGCCGATGTCGCCTCTCGTACCGCCGGCGAGCTGTCCTTGGACGGACTCCTGGAACGCAAGCCCGGCCAACTGTCCGGTGGCCAGCAGCAACGGGTCGCTCTCGCGCGCGCGATCGCGTCCGAAGGCAAGGTCCTGCTGCTCGACGAGCCGCTGTCGAACCTCGACGCACGGCTCCGCCTCGAGGCCCGTACCTTCCTGAAGAAGCTCCAGCGCGACCTCGGCATCACCACGGTCTTCGTCACCCACGACCAGGCCGAGGCGCTCGCGCTGGCCGACCGCATCGCCGTCATGGACTCGGGCAAGCTCCGGCAGCTGGGTTCCCCACGTGAAGTCTTCGCGCGTCCCGCCAACACGTTCGTGGCGAACTTCATCGGCTCGACCCCGATGAACCTCCTCCCCGGCAAGGTCACCGCCGACGGCGCCGTCACCGTGGCCGGCGGTTCGTTGCCTGCCTCAACCTCCTCCACTCCGGCTGACGCCGAAGTCACGGTCGGCATCCGGCCCGAGTACCTGACCCTGTCGACCGGCGACGTCACCGGCCCTGCCCTCCGCGGCGAGGTCGTGGTCGCCGAAAACCTCGGCACCCAGTCCCTCGTCAGCGTCGACTGCGCCGGCACCCTCATCGGGGTCACCGTCCCCGAGGAAACCGAACCGACCCCCGGCACTCCTGTGGTCCTCACCGCCCCCGCCTCCCGAGTCCTCCTCTACACCCAGGACACCGGCGAACTCCTCACCTTCGCAGACAGCACCGCCAGGGCTCGTTCGTGAGCAGGGAGATCGCCTGATGGCTGTCACGTCGTACCGTCGGCGCTGGACACTCGACGACCGCGCCGAGTCGGTCTGGCATTCACTGCCCGTCGACATCCCGGCCGACTGCCCCGGCCTGCTCGTCACCCTCACCGTCCCGCCGGTCGAAGGCGCCGTGATCGACATCGGCTGCGAAGGCGCAGCCGGCTGGCGCGGATGGTCCGGCGGCGCCCGCCGAACCTTCGCGATCACCCCCGACGCCGCCACGCCCGGCTACGTCGCCGGCGAACTCGAACCAGGCACCTGGTGGGTCGTCCTTGGCCTGCACCGAGTACCGGTCGAAGGCGTCGAGCTCCTCGTCGAAGCAGTGACCGGCCCGGTCGACACCATCCCCGGCCTCACCGAGTACGCCGGTGTGTCAGCTGCCATCGCCGTACCCCCGCGGCCACCGCGCCGTACCCTCCCCGCATCCTCCGGTCTGAAGTGGATCGCCGGCGACTTCCACGCCCACTCCCTCCACTCCGACGGCTCGACCCCGGTCGCCAACCTCGCCGCGCTCGGTGTGTCGGCCGGCCTCGACGTACTAGCGGTCACTGACCACAACACCGTCTCCCACCACGCCGAACTCCCCTCCCTCAGCAAACGCTTCGACCTCGGCCTCATCCCCGGCCAGGAAGTCACCACCGACACCGGCCACGCGAACGCGTTCGGCGCCACCGGCCCGATCGACTTCCGCCAACCCGCCGCCACGTGGGTCACGGAGGTCGCCCGTCGCGGTGGACTCCTCTCGATCAACCACCCACTCGGCGGCGACTGCTCCTGGCGCCATCCGCTCCCTGAGCACCCACCGCTCGCCGAGATCTGGCACTCCTCCTGGCTGGACCACACCTGGGGCGGCCCCATCGCGTGGTGGCAGGCCTGGGGCCTCGAAGGCACCACCCCCATCGGCGGCAGCGACTGGCACAACCCAACCTCGATCACGCCACCCGGCTCTCCCACCACCTGGATCGCGGTAGACGCCTCCGCTGAGGGTCCCGACGAACTCCCCGCCGCCACCCTCGAAGCCCTAGGCGCCGGCCGAACCGCCCTCTCCTGGTCCTACACCGCCCCCGTACTGGTCCGAGCCGACGACGAGCTCATAGCCCTCGACGCCCCGAACTCACTCGTCATCTCGCCCGACGGCATCCGCCACCCCGTCCGCACCGAGAGAGCTCACCTCCCCGCCACCCCCGGCCCCCACCTCCTCATAACCCACACCGGCAAACTCTTATCCACCTGCACCTAACCGGGCAGTGCGTCCAGCTGCTCCAGGAGCCAGCGGGGACCGGTGGTGGTAGCCCCGATGGGTTCTACTCGTTGCCGGAGCCCGCGATCTGCGGTGACCACGGTGACTGCCGGATGATGCGACTGCGCGACAACCTCCGCGGTCACGCTCACGATGGTGTCGTCACCGGACCCTGACGCCAGCACAACCCGAACACGACCGGTTTCAGGCGCGTCCTCTCCCGACACCGCCCGGCAAGCAGCGCCCTCCAGAACCACGACCACATCCGTGTCAGGCAACCGCTCCTGCAGCGCCGCAAGCCGGGTCAGCAACCGCCGAGCCGCACCAACCCGATCCCGCCACCACCCATCCGGCCGTGACCCAACCACGTTCGCAGCATCAACAACGACGACCTGACTCCGCGCACCATCCACCACCTCAGTCTGCCCCTCGCCGCAGACCAGCGACGGCACTTAGTCGAGAAGCCAGCCGTTTCGTTCCGCAATCTCGACAGCATCGGAGCGCGTGTGCGCGCCGGTCTTACCGATAGCCGACCAGAGGCGAGTACGGATGACGCGCTCGGACACATCGAGTTCCTGCGCCATGACCGCAACCGATCCACCGTCGCGGGCCGCGCGCAGTGTGTCGGTCTCGTCCGCGTTCAGCGGAGTCTCGGAGTACCTGAGATTCTCGGCCGCGAGATTCGCATCGACCACGCGCAGGCCAAGGTGCACCCGACGTACTGCATCCGCAAGCTGCGGAGCCGGGCTGCCCTTCAACGCGAACCCTTTCGCCCCGGCATCGAGCCCGCGCCGCATGTGCACCGGCCGCCCGTACGTCGTGAGCATCACGACCCGGCACTCCGGCATCGACGTACGCAAGCTGGTCGTGACGGTGATGCTGTCGCTGCCCGGGCCGCCCGCATCGACCAGCGCGACGTTCGCACGGTGCCGTTTGGCCGCACCGACGACGTCGTCAGATCGGTTGAGCTCGGCAACGATCTCCAGATCGCGCTCACGCTCCAGACCGCTGCGAAGCAAGCCTCGGCTGAGGATCTGGTCGTCGACCAGCAGCAGCCGAATCCGGTTGGGCAAACGAGCCTCCGAGGTAACCGTCCGGGCGCCGGGGAAGTACGTCCGGGAAGATGAGCAGTACTCGGTTCCCGATCATGGAGCGCACTCCCGTACGTCGTCCACATCAACGCGGCATCTCTACCAGATTGCGACCAGATCGCGATCACTCCAGAACCGAGCGCGCAACGAGTGGTTGACGAGGCGAGGTCATAGCGGCCCGGCACGCGCCGCCGCGGTCAGAGTTGGACGCGTCAGCCGCAGATCAAGCTCAACCGACACTTCAACGGTTACTGCGTCGGAAGCAACAACACACGCAGTGAGCTGCACCTTGTTGAGCACAGCTACCCGCGCCGCTGTCGCACAGGGCGTTGCGGGTGGAGCGTTTCCGTGAGACTGCTCGTGATGCTCGAACTGACCGTTGGACCGGACGGGCCGGGCGGCACCGAGGGATTGGGCTGCGCTCAGGGCGGTCAGGTCTGCTGCGGCGGTGAGTTTGTGGCGTGCGGTGGAGATCGCCGACCAGAGGACTGCTGCGGTGAGGGCAGTGAAGAGGAGTACGGCTGCGAAGAGGGTGTGGAGGGTGGCACTGCCTCGTTCGGTACGGGTCATGGCGTGTCCGGTTCGGCTTGGAGGGTGGCGGTTGCTGTGAGGCTTGTGGGAGATAGGAAGGCGAGGAGGGGTGGCTTGTGGGCAGGAATGGCAGTGACTGTCACTTGGATGTCCGATGCGTCGCGGTTGATGACGATCGTGCCTGTGGGGACGGTGCGGCGACCGATCGCCTTCGCCTGATCGAGCGACTCCCCGCGGGCGACTGCCCGGGCTACATCGCGGGCAGCATCTATGCAGCGGATGTTCAGCACGACCAGACCGATGGACCAAATCCCCAACAGCAAAAGAGAAACCAACACCGGAAGGGCTAACGCCATCTCAGCCGTAACAGCCCCACGCTCGGCCCGGGTCATGTGGCTGGTGCGGGTCGCGGGGTCGGCTCGGGTTGGGGTGGTTGTTTGTGAGGTGGGAGTGCGCGGCGTGGGCGAGTCCGGGTGGTGGGGCATGAGGGCTCCTTGGGGTGGCGGCCGGCCGTGGAGGGGGACATCGGCCGGCCGCCGGATCGAGGGGTCGCCAGCTCGTCAAGGTCGAATGGCCTGCTGGCTTTACAGGGTTCTGGTCAGATGTGTACGCCTTCTACGCCAGCGATTTTCAGGCCGTAGTTGATGATCGCTTTGAGGGCGTTCTGCATGGCGGGGGATCTGAGGAGGGCGACCAGAACGCCGCCGATGGCGCAGGCGCCGACGATCATGATGGCGTACTCGGCGGTTACGGCCCCGCGTTCTGCGCGGTTGCGGAGGCGGTTGATGCCCTTGCCGCGGAGGACACGAATGCCTGTGCCGCGGGTGCGGTCGGCTGCTGTTCTGCGGAGGAGGTCCGTTCCTGCGCTGGGGACGAGGGCGGCTTGGGGTTCGGTGGGGAGTGGACGGTTGCTGGTGGCTGCGGCCTTGGGCATTTGGGCCTCCTGCGGGGTGGGCTGGGGCGCTGCGAAGGACTTGTCGATAAACATGCCGTTGTTGGATCGCCTTTTTTCAAAGGAGTTCTGGATTGTGGATAACGACTCGGGGTTAGGGGTGGAGGAGGTAGGGGATCAGGGCGTCGGCGATTGTTGGGACGATCGAGAGGAGGACGAACGCGGGGAGGAAGCACAGGCCCAGTGGCAGGGTGGCTCGGGATTCTGCGGCTCGGGCTTGTTGGTCGGCGGTGTGGTGGTGGGCTCGGCGGGTTTCGTCGGCGAGGTGTTCGAGGGTTTTGGAGAGTGGGGCTCCGGAGCGGAGTGAGCGGGTGATGGCTCGGGCCATTGGCGCGCAGGATGGTTCGGTGCGTAGCTGGGCCCAGGCGGTGGTTGGGTCCGTTCCTAACGCCAGGTGGTGGGCGATCTTGGTGAAGACGTCGGCCAGTGGGCCGGGGAGGGCTTCGGCTACGAGGGTCAGGGCGTGTTGGGGTGGGCGGCCGGCTCGTAGGCAGGCGGTCAGGAGATCGATCGCGAGGGGGAGGTCGCGGGCAATGCGGGCGTTGCGCTGTTTGGTGGTGGCTGGTTCGAGGCGGGAGAGGGCTCGGGGGATGGAGTAGTACGCGATCGCGGCTGGGATCAGGCCCCAGGGGAGGCCGATGAGTACGAGCGCGGCGAGAGTCGCGGCCGTGGCGACTAGACGGTGGGAGCGTGGGGACCGGCTGCGGACGCGACCTCGCGGTGGTGTGAGTCGGCGGAGGTTGGGATGGGGCGGGATCAGGAGATAGGTGCTTAGGGCAACAGCTGTGGCTGCGGTCAGTGCGTGGAGCATGCGGAGTCTCGCGTGCGGTGGGTGGGCGTCAGGTTTGGGGGGTGGCTATTTGGGTGGTCCAGTGGAGGCCTGTTGCGGTTAGGGCGAGGCCTGTCGCTAGACAGAGCCAGCCGGGTGGTGTGGTGGTTAGGAAGGTGAGGGGGTGGGCTCCTAGGAGGTAGCCGAGGGCAATGCCGAAGGCCGGGAGGATGGCGAGGATTCGGGCGGTGGAGCGGGCGCCGGCGAGGCTGGATTCGGTTTGGCGGTGGATTGCTTCGTCGGCTCTGAGGTAGTCGGCCAGGCGTTCGGTGAGGGTGGCGAAGGCGGCGCCGGATTCTTCGGTGACGCGCCAGGCTGCGGCTAGGGCTCGGAGGCTGGTTGCGCCGGGCTTGGCGGCGGCTCGGGTCAGCGCGGTGGGGACGTCGGCGCCGAGTTTGGCTGCGGCGTGGGGTAGTTCGAAGTCGGGGCTGATGGAGGCGGCGCCTTCCAGGGCGGCGATGGGTGGGCGGCCGGCGGTGAGGTCGGCGGAGAGCACGTCCAGAGCCTCGATGATGTTGGCTCGGCGGGTTGCGATGGATTTCTGGCGTTGGTGGTGGGCTCGTTGGTGGGCGATCAGGGCGAGGACGGCGACTGTTGCCAGCGCGGTGACGAGCGCTTGGGGGCCGAGGAGGGCGGTGGCCGCTGCCGTTGGTGGGGCTAGGAGCCAGATTCGGGAGACGGGGGATCTGAGGTGCCTGCAGGTTCGTTGTGGGCGGGCGGCACGAGTCAGGCGGTGGAGGCCTGGGGACCGGGGTGGGAGGGCGAAGGTGCAGCAGAAGAGGGTTAGGAGGGCGGCGAGGGCGGCTGGGTTCATGCGGCACCTGCGGGAGTTGCCTGAGCGGGGGTGGTGAAGAGGCGGGATGGGGGGTGGAGGGTGAGGGTGTTGTTGGGGTGGAAGGTGACTGCGGGGTGGGTCGTCAGGGGGCCGTTGGGTGGCCTGGTGAAGGTGTGGATCTCGTTGATTCGGCGGTGGCCAGTGGGGGTTCGGGTGAGATGGATGACGGCGTGTAGGGCGGAGGCTGCCTGGCTGTGGACGGCGGTTTGGGACAGGCCCGCGAGGGCGCCTAGGGCTTCCAGGCGGGCGGGTACGTCCGAGGCGGAGTTGGCGTGGATGGTGCCGCAGCCGCCTTCGTGGCCGGTGTTCAGGGCGGTCAAGAGATCTACTACTTCGGGGCCTCGGACTTCGCCTACGACGAGGCGGTCGGGGCGCATGCGGAGGGCTTGGCGGACGAGGTCTCTGAGGGAGATCTCGCCGATGCCTTCGATGTTGGGCGGACGGGCTTCCAGGCGGACGACGTGTGGGTGATCGGGGCGGAGCTCGTTGGCGTCTTCTACGAGGACGAGGCGTTCGGCGGGATTTGCCAATGAGAGCAGGGAGTTGAGGAGGGTGGTCTTGCCGGTGCCGGTGCCGCCGCTGATGAGGAAGGCCAGGCGGGAGTCGAGGAGGTCTTGGAGGATTGCGGCGCCTGCTTGCGGGAGCGCGCCGGCGGCGACCAGGTCGTCGAGGGTGAAGACCTTCCGGGACGGGACGCGTAGGGACAGGCAGGTTCCTGGCGCGGCGATCGGGGACAGGACGGCGTGGAAGCGGGTGCCGTCGGAGAGGCGGACGTCGACGTACGGGGTGGAGTCGTCGAGGCGCCGACCTGCTGCTGCTGCGAGGCGGGTGGCCAGGCGGCGGATGGCAGGTTCGTCTCCGGTGCGGATGGCGACGAACTCGAGGCCGCGGCCACGATCGATGTAGACCTCGTCAGGGCCGTTGACCAGGATGTCGGTGACGCCGGGCTCGGCGAGCAGGCTGTCGAGTGGGCCGGCTCCTAAGGCTTCTCTGCGCAGGGCGGTGACTACTGCTAGGACCATGGCATCGCCGCAGATGGTGCCATCGGCGCGGAGAGCTGCTGCTACGTGCACTGGGGTTGGCTCGGCGCCGGTGAGTGCGAGGGTGCTGCGGACGCGGTCCAGAAGGCCTGCAGGTACGACGGTGTTGGTCATGCGAACACCTCTCTTGTGCGGTTCAACCGGGCTAGGTGGGGGTTGGTTGGGGTGGGGGGAAGAGGTTCAGGAGGGTGGTGGCGGTTCGGGTCAGGGGGCTTCGGGGACTTAGGGGGAAGTGGCCTTGGTCCATGGCGGTGGGGAGGGTTCGGACGTGGCCGAGTTTTGTTGCTAGGGGCAAGGAGAGGTGGGTGGCGACGTCGATGGGGGCGAGGCCGGGGCGGGAGTCTCGAGCTACTATGCGGAGGTCGCCGGCGACGGCTCGGAGGGGGCCGGAGAGGCGTTTGGCGGCTGCGACGGAGCGGACGTCGCAGGGGACGACCAGGAGAGTTGCCGTGGAGCGGATGAAGCCCTCTTCGACGGCGGGGTCCGCGCGGCGCGGTAGGTCGAGGACGACCAGGTCGGTGCTGCGCTGGGCGGCACCGATGACCGAGCTCATCGTGTCCGGCGGTAGAACGGTGACGTCGGACTGGTCCCAGGACAGGACCGACAATCCGTCGAACGACGGCAGTGCGGAGCGGAGAGCGGCGGCGCTAACCCGGCCGGAGGCGTTCAGGAGCTTGGGCCAGCGGTCGCCGGGGTCGTGCTCGATGCCGAGGGCAAGCTCGATGCCGCCGCCGAGCGGGTCGCCGTCGATCAGCATCGTGCGGAATCCGCGCCGGTTGCCTAGGACGGCCACCGCGGCGGCGAGCGTCGTCGAACCCGCTCCCCCGCAGCCGCCGACGAACGCCAGGGTGACGGCGGAACGGTCGACACCGTCCAGGGCGTCGGCCAGCTTGCCGGCGAGCAGCGGCTCGTCGTCGGGTAGCCGGCAGACGGCATCGGCGCCGACGTCGAAGGCGCAGCGGTAGAGGTCGTCGCCGTCCGAGGTCGAGCCGACCACGACCACTCCCGGCCGGTGCGCGGGTTGAACGCGGGCCAGCGGCTCGGCCAGGTCGCGGCCGATGACGACCAGTGAACAGGTATGCCAGTTGCGCCGCAGGTCGAGGAGATTGGTCTCGACGAGGGGCGTGACGGATGCGGCCGCGGCCAGCCGGAGCAGGTCGTCGAGCAGGGCTTCGTTGGTAGTTGCCATCAGCACCGATGGGGTTGGTGAGTTCGTGTCCATACCAAGAACATGCCGTCGCCGGGCCGCTTCCGGGAACGCGACCGGATCCCTGTGGACAAAGAATTGTCGGGTTTCCGTCAGCAGCGGGAACCCGCCACGACGAGCCCGCGACCAACCCGCCGGGAACGGTTACGGTTCCTTTCGAAGCGTCTTTAACTAAATTTCACCGGACCGCTTCCGCCCCATCGCTCCGGAGGAACAGATGAGTCGATTGCGCATGCTCGCCGCCACAGCCACTGTCGCGGCCACCGCCCTGATCACCGCCGCCGGCGTCTCTCTCGCGAGCTCGGACGCCACACCGGCCAACGCAGCCGTCGCGGCGCCACAGGCGACCAGCGGCGGCGTCAAGACGGCGTACTTCACCCAGTGGGGGATCTACGCCAACGCCTTCTATCCGAAGAACCTGATCACCACCGGAGCCGGCGCGAAGCTGGACTTCCTGAACTACGCGTTCGCCAACATCGATCCGGTCAACCACACCTGCTTCATGGCCAACAAGGCCGCGTCGCAGGACGAGAACAACCCGAACGCCGGTGACGGCGCCGGGGACGCGTTCGCCGACTACGGCAAGTCGTACGGCGCGGACATCAGCGTCGACGGGGTCGGTGACGTCTGGAACCAGCCGATCCAGGGGAACTTCAACCAGCTCAAGAAGCTCAAGGCGAAGGTGCCGAACCTGAAGATCCTGATCTCGATCGGTGGCTGGACGTACTCGAAGTACTTCTCCGACGCCGCCTCCACCGACGCCAAGCGCAAGGCCTTCGTCAGCTCCTGCGTGAACATGTTCCTCAAAGGCGACCTGCCCGTGATCGACGGCTTCGGCGGTCCCGGTACGGCGGCCGGCATCTTCGACGGTATCGACCTCGACTGGGAATACCCGGGCTCGCCCAACGGTCACGTCGGCAACCACTACAGCGCCGCCGACAAGCAGAACTTCACACTGCTGCTGGCCGAGTTCCGCGCACAGCTGGACGCGTACGGCGGCCAGACCGGCAAGAAGTACTACCTGACCGCCGCGACCCCTGCCGGCCAGGACAAGATCGCCACGATCGAGACCGACAAGATCGGGCAGTACCTCGACTACAACAACGTGATGACGTACGACATGCACGGCGGCTGGGAGGCCACCGGGCCGACGAACTTCCAGGACCCGCTCTACACGGCGCCGAACGATCCGAGCAACCCGATCCCACCGGGTCAGGGCAAGTACTCGGTCGACTCCGCGGTGAAGGCGTGGACCACCGGAGACCCGGCGTACGGCATTCCGGGTGGGTTCCCGGCGAACAAGCTGAGCATCGGATATCCCTTCTACTACAGGGGATGGAAGGGTGTGCCGGCTACCGACAACGGTAAGTACCAGACCGCGACCGGACCGGCCGACGGACATGCGCTGAGCGGCAACGTGCCGGGGGTCTCGTTCTACAAGGAGCTCACCGGCTTCGTGGACAACCCGTCCGCCACGCACTTCGACGACGCCACCAAGTCGTCCTGGTTCTACAGCAACGGCACGTTCTGGTCCGGTGACAACGCCCAGTCGATCAAGGCGAAGGCCGACTACCAGCACTGCAACGGGCTGGCCGGCGCGATGATGTACTCGCTCGAGGCGCTGGACCCGGGGGTCACCCTCTTCAACAACGTGGTCGACTCCGTCAACGCCGACACCGCCGGCTGCAGCGGACAGCCCACTACTCCGCCGACGACGCCTCCCACGACGCCGCCGACCACACCGCCCACGACTCCCCCGACGACGCCGCCGACCACACCGCCCGGCACGGCAACCCCGTGGGCCCCGAACACGACGTACGCGACCGGTGCGCTCGTGAGCTACGACGGCGTCACCTACAAGTGCATCCAGGGCCACACGTCCCTGGCCGGCTGGGAGCCGCCGAACGTCCCCGCACTCTGGGGCCGGGTCTGATCACGTACCGCCCACTGATCGGAGCATCATGAAACGCATCACCTTGGCGATAGCGGCCATCACGGCCGTGGTCATCGCCCTGCTGACCGCACAGGCAGCGAACGCGGCAGGTGTCACTGCCAGCTTCACCAAAGTGTCCGACTGGGGCAGTGGCTTCGAGGGCAAGGTGACCGTCGCCAACGGCACCACCAGCTCTCTCAGCACCTGGTCGGTCGCGCTGGACTTCCCGTCCGGCTACACCGTCAGCTCTACGTGGGACGCCACCCACACCAGCAGCGGACAGACGCACACGTTCACACCGCCGAGCTGGGCCGGTCCGCTGGCTCCTGGCGCGACTGTCACGTTCGGCTTCAACGGCAGCCCGGGCAACTTCCCCGGTCTCGCCGCGTGCCGCTTGAACGGCGGCTCGTGCTCAGGTGGCGGTGGCGGCACCGTCCCCGGTGCACCCACAGGTCTCTCCGGTACGTCGTCCGCGTCGTCGGTGAGCCTCACGTGGTCGGCCGCGTCCGGTACGACCAGCTACAACGTCTACCGCAACGGCGCGAAGGTCGGCAGCCCGACCGGTACGTCGTACACGGACTCCGGGCTCACCGCTAACACGACGTACAGCTATCAGGTGAGTGCGTCGAACAGCGCCGGTGAGGGCGCGAAGAGCAGCACCATCTCCGTCAAGACCGGCACCGGTGGCGGGAACACGGGCACCAAGCAGGCCGCGCCGTACCTCTACATGGGCTGGGGCGACCCGCCGAACCCGGCGACCGTGATGAACGCGACCGGTATCAAGTGGTTCACCATGGCGTTCATCCTCTCGTCCGGTGGCTGCGACCCGGCCTGGGACGGCAGCCGCCCGCTGCAGGGCAGTGCCGATGCCAACGCGATCGCCCAGATCCGCGCGGCCGGTGGCGACATCGTGCCGTCGATCGGCGGTTGGAGCGGCAACAAGCTCGGACCGAACTGCAGCACCCCCGAGGCGCTGGCCGGCGCGTACCAGCAGGTCATCAACGCCTACGGCCTGAAGGCGATCGACATCGACATCGAGAACTCCGACGAGTTCGAGAACGAGGCCGTCCAGGACCGCATCCTGAATGCGCTGAAGATCGTCAAGCAGAACAACCCGGGGATCCAGACCATCCTCACCTTCGGTACGTCGACGACCGGTCCGACGTACTACGGCAACCGGCTGATCGACCGGTCGAAGGAACTCGGCGCGAACATCGACATCTTCACGCTGATGCCGTTCGACTTCGGCAGCTCGAACATCTACAACGACACGGTCGGCGCGTCCCAGGGCCTGAACAACAAGCTGAAGGCCACCTTCGGCTGGTCCACCGCGGAGGCGTACGCGCACCAGGGCGTCTCCGGCATGAACGGTCTGTCCGACCAGCAGGAGATGACCACGACCGCGACCTGGCAGAACATCACCAACTGGGCGAAGAGCAACGGGCTCAGCCGGCTGGCGTTCTGGTCGGTCAACCGTGACCGCGGCTGCGCCGGCGGCGGCGTGGTGTCCAACTGCAGCGGCATCGCCCAGGCCGACTGGGACTTCACCCGCATCACCGCAGGCTTCTGACCAAGACGGCTGGGTGCGGCGTCAGCGCCGCACTCAGCCGGCCCTGATCGCTTCGATGATCAGGCCGTTGCGGGCGTTCTGCCCGAGTGGCACCGACGGGTGCAGGCCGTCGCGGAGCAGGCGGGCCAGGCGGTTGGGGCTGGAGGCCAGGTGCTCGGCCCAGTGCACGATCCGCAGGTTGTCGTAGCGACGCTGGGCGTCGGCGAGCTGCAGGTTGATCCAGGCGCTGTTGCGCTGGTCGGAGACCTTGATGTCGGGGCCGTGCGCGGTGCGGGCCGCCTGCACGTTGACCCAGTAGACGATCCGCTCCTCGCCGACGATCCTCATGGTCCGGTCGACCTGGGCCTCGACGGCCGGCGGCGTGAAGATGTCGTTGGACCCGACCGACATCAGGATCCGGTGCGGGAGGCCGTACTGCTGCGCCCAGAGGTCGAGTGCGTCGACCGCGGGCGTCACCGGGCGTCCGGCCCAGTTGTGTACGGCGATGCTGATCCCGAGCTGGGTCAGCTGCCGGGCGAGCGCCGGCCCGTCCTGGACGCCGATGCTGTCGCCGAACATGAAGACGCCGTCGGTCTCCCGGGTCCTGCGGATCTGCTGCTCGTTAGAGATCGCCCGCGCCTGGCGCTCCCAGGCACCGAGCACGCCCGAGCCGTAGGCGCCGAGGGCAAGCTGCCCGGCCGCGGTGTCGAGGGGGGCTGCCGGGGAACCTGGGACCGCCTCCGCCGCAGTGGCGGCGACCGTCGACGCAGCCGCCGCGGTCCCGGCCGCGAACAGCAGCCGGCGACTCGGCCGGAACGAACCCAGACGCTTCCTCACGAGGGCAAGGGTGCGGGGGAAAGCCCTCTCTGTGCAAGTCGACACCGCGAAATTGGGACGAACGCTACGGAAGTCACGGCCAATGCAGTCAACTGGTCGTCACCGGACGCGATCGGACGAACGTACGGAATCGTTCGGCCGCCGGCGTCAGCGGCATGCTCAGCCGCCACGCCATACCGATCTCCCGCCGGGCCCGTACGCCGGCCAACGGCACGGACACCGCGCCGCTGTCATTCCCACGGACCGCACCGGCCGGAAGAATCGCCACACCGAGACCGGCGCCGACCAGGCTGTCGATCGTCGCGAGGTCGGTCGCCTCGAACGCCAGCCGCGGACTGAACCCCGCCTCCTCGCACAGCCGGTCTGTCACCCGCCGGAAGCCGAACCCGGGCTGCAGACCGACGAACGCCTCGTCCTGCGCCGCCTCCAACTCGACCCGGCGCCGGGACGCCAGCGCGTGACCGGGCGGCACGTGGAGATACAGCCGCTGCCGCTCGAGCAGGTGCCAGCCGAAGCGCGCCGGGTCCGGCCGGGGCGCGATGATCGCGATCTCGGCCTCACCGCTCTCCAGGTCCTGGACGATGTCGTGCGCCGGCTCCTGCCGCAGCGCGAACCCGATGTTCGGCGCCACCGCGCGGAAGGCCTTCAGCAGGTCCGGCATCAGGCTGGTCGCGACCGAGTGCAGGAACGCGAGCCGCACCGTGCCGGACTCCGGGTCGAGCAATGCGTCGATCCGGCGCTTCGCCGTGTCCACCGCCGCGGTCCCTGCCCGCGCCGCATCCAGCACCAGCCGCCCGTACGGATTCAGTCGTACGCCGCGACGCTCCCGCTCGAACAGCGGCACCCCGAACGCCCGCTCGACCCGCTGCAGCGACCGGGACAGATTCGGCTGACTCGTACCCAGCGCGGCCGCCGCCTCGGTGAGGTGCTCGGTCTCCGCGAGTACGACGAACCACCGCAGATCCTCGACATGCATGCGAGAAGCGTATCGAATCCTGCTGAGATAGACATTTTACGTATCGCTCCAGCCGTGCGACCGTCGAAGACATGCACCAGTCCGTCGCCCGCCAGACCGGGTACCTGCCCGGAGACCCGGAGTACCGCAAGCTGTCCGTCGCACTGTTCGCGGCCGGGCTGGCGACGTTCGCTCTCCTCTACAGCACGCAGCCGCTGCTGCCCCAGCTGGTCGACGCGTTCCACATCTCGCCCAGTCAGAGCGCGTTCAGCGTGTCCTTCGCTACCTTCGGTCTCGGTCTGGCGTTGTTGATCGCCGGTCCGGCGTCCGAGGTGCTCGGCCGGACCAATCTGATGCGCTGGTCGGTCGCTGCGACGTCCGTGTTCGCGCTGCTCAGTGCGTTCGCGCCGACGTGGCACCTGTTGCTCGCGCTGCGCGGTCTGCAAGGAATCGCGATGGCCGGGCTGCCTGCGGTCGCTATGGCGTACCTGCGCGAGGAGGTGCACCAGGACAGCCATGCACGCGCCAGCGGCCTCTACATCGCGGGTACGGCGGTTGGCGGTATGGCGGGCCGCCTCATCGCGGGCGGGTTGTCGGACGTCGGCGGGTGGCGGTTCGCGACCGCCGGGATCGCCGTGGTCGGCGTACTGTGCGCGGCTGTGGTCTGGCTGTTGCTGCCCGCGTCCAGGAACTTCCACCCAAGCGCCGCGCGACCACACGACTTGTTCCGCGTACTACGTGACCCTGCGCTGCTCGCGCTGTACGGGATCGCTGCGACAGCGGTCGGCGCGTTCGTGGCTGTCTACAACGGAGCGGTGTTCCGGCTGTCAGGTTCGCCGTACGAGCTAAGCGCCGGCGCGGCCGGACTGGTCTTCTGTGTCTATCTCCTCGGGTCAGCCGGGTCGGCTACGGCTGGCACGCTCGCCGATCGCTACGGGCGGCGGGCCGTGGTGCCGATCGGGTGTCTGATCACGCTGGCCGGTGTGGCGATCACTCTGGCGGCTCCGCTGCGGCTGATCGTGCTGGGGCTGGCTGTGATGACGGCGGGCTTCTTCGCGGTGCACGGGGTCGCCAGCGGCTGGGTACCGGCCCGGGCGCATGCAAGTGGCGTCGGGACCGGACAGGCGTCGAGCATGTACCTCTTCTCGTTCTACCTGGGCTCCTCGGTCTTCGGGGGCCTTGCCGGTACGGCGTGGAGCCGCGCCGAGTGGACCGGGGTGGCAGGAGAGGCCGCTGGGCTGTTCCTCATCACGCTGATCCTCGCGGTCCTGCTCCGGAATGTTCCCAGCAAGGTGCAAAACTAGCCGGGTGACCAAGGCGACCGATGCGGCTGATCAGTTGGGGCTCACCTACGAGGTGACCAGGCATGGCCGGGTGAACTCGCTGGAGGAGGCCGCGGCGGCGCGCGGCATCGAGCCGGCGCGGCTGATCAAGACGATCGTGGTGCGGCTGTCCGACGACGACTACCGGTTCGTGCTGGTACCAGGCGACCGCGAGATCGCATGGCCGAAGCTGCGGACACTGCTCGGCGTGAACCGGATCTCGATGCCGGACAAGGACACGGCGTTCGACGTCACCGGCTACGTCCGCGGGACGATCACGCCGCTCGGAAGCACGCGCGCCTGGCCGGTGATCGCGGACGAGCGGATCACCGGCACCATCTCGATCGGCGGTGGGGATCATGGGGTGGGGATCACGGTGGACGCCGAGGCCCTGACGAAGGCCCTGAGCGCCACCGTGGCGGACGTAACCGACTGAAAACGGCTAGACGAGCAGCCCTTGCTGCCCGGCCCGAAGGCCGGCTTGGAAGCGGGTGGTGGCGTCCAGGGCTTTGAGGATGCGTTGCATTCGGCGTTCTACGGTGCGTTGAGCCACGCCCAAGCGGCGGGCGATGGCTTGGTCTGTCAGTCCGGCTGCCGCCAGAGACAGGAGCTGCTGGTCGTCCGCCGTGAGTGGACCTTCGGAGACCGACGGGGTGAGAGGACTGGCCTGTCGCCACAGCAGGTCGAACAGGCACAGCAGGGCGTCCAGGAGGCTCGACGGCCCTAGCTCTACGACGACGTCCGGCCCGGTCGGGAGAAGAGCGGTGCGCCGGTCGACGACGACCAGTTTCAGCGGCACGTCGCGCAGCATCCGGCAGCAGCCCGACGACCGGGCCGCGACCAGATCACCAGGCTCGGACAGTGAGGCCATGTCGTAGATCATGCGGTAGGTCACCCCATGGGTGGCGAGCACGACGTACGGCAACCGGTCCAGCACGAGTACTTCGTCCTGTGCGCACTGTTGCGCCTGGTAGAACCGCTGGGCGATCGCTTCGGCGCCACGGATGACCGTGAACGCGTCCGGCTGTCTGAACTCGGCCGTCAGCGCCGCAGCACCCAGCCGGGCCTCCACGATCGCCGCCTGCTTCCGCAGCGCGAGCAGCTCGACCGCAGCCTCGGGTACGGCCGGCACGTAGCGGGCCGGCCGGCCTGGCGTCCGGGACGCCAGGCCGAGGGACAGTAGTGACCTGAGGTGCCGGCCGACGCGATTGGCCGGCCAGTCGACTGACAAAGCCAGAGAGGTCGCTGTGGACTCCGGGCGGGCCAGAAGCGCCCGGTAGAGCTGCTCATCCTCTGAGCAGACACCGAGCGCCTCCAGCAGGGGAGCCGGTCGATAGCTGTGCATGATCAGGGCAGCGCGTGCACGTGGCCGCCGACCTGGGTCGCGAACTGGTTGCCGTTCGACGCGTCCCAGTTGGTCGACCAGGTCATCGCACCGCGCAGCGACGGCCACGGGGTGCTCGGCTTGTAGTTCCCGCACCCGGTGCCCTTGGTCAGGCAGTCCAGCGCATTGTTGACGACAGTCGGCGACACGTACCCGCTCCCGGCCGCTTGCGACGACGCCGGCAGGCCGAGCCCGACCTGGTCGGGACGCAGGCCGCCCTGCAGCATGATGCAGGCCTGCGCGGTGATGAAGTCCACCGAGCCCTGCGAGTACACCTGGCCGTCGCAGCCGTTCATCGAGCCCGAGTTGTAGTACTGCACGTTGACGATGGTCAGGATGTCCTTGATCGCCAGCGCGAGCTTGAAGTACTCGAACGACGTGCTCTGCATGTCGATCGTCTGCGGCGCCATGGTGATCACCAGCCCGCTGCCGAACTGGCTCTGCAGGCTCTGCAGCGCCTGACCCATGTACTGCGCGTTGACCCCGTTCTCCAGGTCGATGTCGATCCCGTCGAACCCGTACTCACGCAGCACCGAGAGAGCGCTCGACGCGAAGTTGGACGCCGCCGTCGGGTCGGCGACCGAGATGGTGCCGTTCTGACCGCCGACGGACAGGATGATCTTCTTACCGGCCGCCTGCTTCGCCGCAATGTCCGCCTTGAACTGCGCGACCGTGTACCCACCGAGCCCGGCGCTGTCCAGGTTGAACGTGATGCCGCCCGGCTTCGACGGGTCCGCGTCCGCGAAGGCCACCGCGATCAGGTCGTACGCCGCGGGTACGTCGGAGATCTTCTGCACCGTCGCACCGTTGCTGAAGTTCTGCCAGTACCCGGTGAGCACGTGGGCGGGCAGGTTGCCGACGGGTGGGTTGGTGCCGCCGTCGGACGTGGTGCCCGACACGACCGCGCCGTACGGCGAGCAGTTGCCGCTGGTGTCACACGCCCGAACCTTGAACGAGTAGCTCGTCGAAGCAGTAAGCCCTGTAGCGGTCCAGCTGGTCACGTTGCCGACGCTCTGCGCGGCCCCGGTCCCCCGGACGACGTCGTAGTGGTCGATGCCGTTCGCGTCGGACGCGGCGGACCAGGTCAGCTTCAGCGAGCTCGAGGTCGGGCTACCGACCGCCAGACCACCCGGGGTCGACGGCGGCGTGGTGTCCTGCGTCCCACCAGGTCCGTCCAGTACGACGTCATCGACCTGGTACGCCGGGAGCGCGTACCAACTGTGGACGTAGATCGTCACGGAAGAACCCGTGGAGGTGAACGGGACGGTCAACAGGCTCCAGCCGGAACTGGTCGTCCACGTCGAGGGACCACCGTCCACACCGAGGTAGACGTTCGATCCCTTCACCCACGCCGACAGGGTGTACGCCGTATTGGGCTGGACCGCTATCGACTGGGAACACCGGGCGATGTCACCGCCACTGGGCGTCGCCTCGAGGGCGTACGAACCGGAATGCGGCGCGGACGTCGTGACGCCGCCGGCCGGACACGACCAGCCGGAGAGCGTGCCGGACTCGAAGCCGGCGTTCGTGACGAGATTGGCGGCCGCGGAGGCGGAACCGGGGACCAGGAAGGCCATGACAACGGCGAGCAGGCTGATGACGACCGCTGCCTGGGGGCGGTGTGCAGGCGGTTTCATGCCTTACAACCTGTGACTGCCCAATTACATTGTCAAGACCCTACATAAAGTGAGAACGCTCCCACGCGCAGAAAAACGAGAATCTTTACGCTTACTTGGCTGATCGGAGAAAGGCGACGGCCCCCGGCGGGGGGGTGACCGGGGGCCGTCTTCGGCCACGGGCTCGGGGGGAGGAGCCGGGGGCCGTTCAGGAGGCGACAGTCTGCCACTGTCAGGGAGTTTGTACCCCCCGAGATTGGGCTTCACACATCTCAGTTCGATTTCAACCGATTACGTGTCACCCAGGCGCCAGTCCCGCCCGACAGGGCGCTTCCAGACCAGTGTCACTGTCACACTGCCGACTAGTCTAACGGGATACCGGCCCACGCAAAAGCCCGGGTCCCCCGGCGTTTCTCCCGGCTGCCTATCCTCGACTGCATGGCGCATCCCGGGACGGCTCGATCCGCGGCTTTCTTCGATCTGGACAAGACCATTCTGGCCCGCTCGAGCACGCTGGCGTTCTCGCGGCCGTTCTACGCCGGCGGCCTGATCAACCGCCGGACCGTGCTGCGCAGCGCCTACGCGCAGTTCGTCTACCTGCTCGGCGGCGCGGACCACGACCAGATGGAGCGAATGCGCGAGTACATCTCCGCGATGTGCACCGGCTGGGACGTCTCGACGGTGCAGGCGATCGTCGCCGACACCCTGGACCACATCGTCCGCCCGATGATCCACGTCGAGGCGGTGGAGCTGATCGAGCAGCACCACGCGGCCGGCCGGGACGTGGTGATCGTGTCGTCGTCCGGCGCCGAGGTGGTGGAGCCGATCGGCGCGATGCTCGGCGCCGACCGGGTGATCGCCACCCGGATGGTTGTTGCCGACGGCAAGTACACCGGCGAGATCGCCGAGTACGCGTACGGTCCGAACAAAGTGACCGCGATCGAGGCCCTGGCCGCGACCGAGGGCTACGACCTCACAACCTCCTACGGTTACTCGGACTCGATCACCGACGAGCCGCTACTGGCCGCCGTTGGGCACCCCCACGCAGTCAACCCCGACAAGGCGTTGCGCCGGGTCGCGGTCGAGCGTGGCTGGCCCGTCCTGGAGTTCGCGGAGCCGGGCGAGCGGGCAGGTTTCCCCGCCGTACGACGCCCCGCACTGGCAGCCGGCCTGGTCGCGGCGATCGCCGCCGGAGCACTGCTGCTGGCCTCCCGGCGGCGGTCCCGGACGAGCTGAAAGCTGAAGCTAGCTTCATTGTTCTCAACTCCATGAAGGACTCCGCATCCCCTTCCCAGAAAGGGGTTTCAGGAGTACAAAGGAATCAACAAAGGGCCTTAGGGTCCGGTAGAGATTGCACGGCAACCCAGGTACCCACGCGGCGACCAGCCCATCCCAAACGGGCAGCGCGACCCAGGCTCGTCCTGTGGCGGCAGACAGGTGCACGCATGGTAACCAGGGTGACGTGCCAGCGACGGCGTTCTCACTGGAGAGCGCCGTTCGCACGTTCCCGGCAGCGCCCTCAGGAAGACAGCGGCGAGAGCTCGGCACCTTTTGTCACGACCTCGCAGGACCGCAGCAACCAATCACGAACCCCGGTCAATCCTTGCGCTGTGTAGTCGGTAAGACCCGACGCATAGGTCGCCCGCAACACATAGTGACCACCCTCCGGGACCGTGACCGCCACCGGATCGATGCCCCGGGCAACCAACAGCAGGCGCTCGGCGGCCCGGGCCACCAATCCGTTGGCCGCCGGGAACGGTCGCAGTACGGCGAGCTCGGCGTGCACGATCGCCGCGACGACGAGACCGGGCGCCTTGGTCGGACGGGTCAGGTTCTGCGCGAGGGCGCTCAGCCGCTCCCACATCTCGTCGGCACCGGGCGCCGGCGGCAGCCCTGGGATGTCGTCCGGCAGGGGTTCCGCACTGGTCCGGAGATGGCCCAACTGGTCCTCCGCGACCAGATCGGCCGCGGCCAGTTGGTGCAGTCTGGTCCAGACCTGCACCGGCGCCTTGTCCACCTGCGGCGCGAGCGTCATCAGCTCACTGGTCATCCGGACCGCGCCGGAGGCCAGTCCGTCGGCGGAACCCCGGCGTACGTCGTCCGGCGTGGAGGTGCTGCCGGCGAGCGCCGCTGAGGCGTGCGCGCCCCGCAGCAGGGCCTCGGCGGTCATGTCCGAACCGACCCGGCGCAGCCCGCGATCCCGGAGCAGTACGTCGACCGCGTCCCGGGCCGCCCGCGCCGCAGACCCGACCCCCTCCAGACCGGCCAATGGCTCGAACACATCAGTACTCATAGCTGCACCCTAGGATGACTAGGCATGGCGCTCGGCACCGTCCCCAGGTTCAGCATCGTGGTCCCCTGCCATGCCTCGCGGGCCTGGCTGCGGCCGTGTCTGGACTCGGTGCTCGGGCAGTCGTTCACCGACTTCGAGGTGATCGGGGTGGACGACGCCGATCCGGACGGCTCCGGCCGGATCCTGGACGAGTACGCCGCCGCGGACGCGCGGGTCCGGGCGGTGCACCTGGACGAGAACGTCGGCCTCGGGTTGGCCCGGAACGCCGGCCTGAAGGAGTGCCGCGGCGAGTACGTGCTGTTCCTGGACGCGGACGACGTCTACTCGCCGGGGTCGCTCGAGGCGATCGCGGGCCGGATCGACGCCACGACGACCCACCGGGGTCAGCCGGACATCGTGCTCTTCGACTACGAGCGGGTCTTCTGGGACGGCCGGGTCATGGGCAGCCAGCGGCACGACGCGTTCGCGCGCGAGGGCGCCGGGGTGTTCACGGCGGCCGAGCGGCCGATCTTCCTGACCTTCCTCGAGGTGGTCTGGAACAAGGCCTACCGCCGCCAGTTCCTGACCCGGCACGGATTCGCGTTCACGAGCGGCTTCTACGAGGACGCGCCCTGGACCTACTCGACGATGCTGACGGCGGAGCGGATCGCCACCCTGGACCGGGTCGTCGTGCACTACCGGCAGCACCGGACCGGCGGCAACATCCACGCCACCAGCGGCCGCCGGCAGTGGGACATCTTCGACCAGTACGACCGGGTGCACGCGTTCATCCAGTCCGACCCGGAGCTGGCCGGCTGGCGCCGGTTCACGTTCGACCGGTCGCTGGACCACATCCTCGCCGTACTCGCGAAGCCCGAGCGGATCGACACCGACGACCGGGCCGAGTTCTTCCACGCGGCGCACGCCTTCGCCAAGCGCTGGAAGCCGGAGGGGTACGGCGCCGACCGGACCGCCCGCGGGTTCAAGCGCTGGCTGCTGATCCACGACGACTACGCGACCTACTCGACGCTCAAGCTGAGCGCCCGGATGCTCCACGTCCCGAGCGCGGGCAAGACGGTCGGCAAGCTGCTGCGGCGCGGCAAGCTCGACCCGAACCTGGTCGCGTACGCCGCCTACTGGTTCAAGCAGTACGCCTGCAACCCGCGCGCGATCTACGAGAAGGCGGCCGAGCTGGCACCGCACCTGCGCGGGGTCTGGGTCGTCGACAACGAGCACGTCGGCGCGATCCCGGAGGGCATCGAGTACGTCGTCTCGGACTCCCCGGCGTACGAGAAGCTCCTCGGCAAGGCGACGTACTTCGTCAGCAACATGAACTGGCCGAAGAACCTGGACAAGCGCGCGGGCCAGATCCACCTGCAGACCCAGCACGGTACGCCGCTGAAGACCGTGACCTTCCCGGACGAGGGCAAGGACGAGGTGATGCGCGAGGTCGACCGCTGGGACTTCAACCTGTCCTCGAACCGGTACTCGTCGGAGATCTGGGAGCGCACCTACCCGTCGTACTTCGAGGAGCTCGAGTACGGCTATCCGCGCAACGACTGTCTGCTGACCGCGACGCTCGACGAGGTCCGTGCGATCCGGGCCGGGTTCGGGTACGACGACTCGCACCTGGTGATCCTGTACGCGCCGACGCTCCCCGATCGGGTCGACCTGGACCAACTCGCGGCCGCCGCAGGCGAGCACGCCCGCGTCCTGGTCGCGTCGCAGCATCCGCGGATCGAGGACCTGATGCTCGCGGCCGACGTCCTGATCTCCGACTACTCGTCGATCACCT
This sequence comes from Kribbella sp. VKM Ac-2569, assembly GCF_004216905.1. Classification (GTDB taxonomy): domain Bacteria; phylum Actinomycetota; class Actinomycetes; order Propionibacteriales; family Kribbellaceae; genus Kribbella. Next base: position 767,234 of record NZ_SGXJ01000004.1, on the reverse strand, counting down.
TCGACTATGCCAACCTCGACCGGCCGATCCTGCTGCACCTCGATCAGAACAGCCGGCGTGACACGTACTTCGACGTTGCCGAGTTCCCGCCCGGCGTGGTGGCACGGTCCGCGGAGGAGCTGTACGCCGCGCTCCGGAACGGCGCGTTCGCGGCACCCGAGGCGGCCAAGCACCGGCACCTGTACCGGGAGAAGTTCTGCGAGTTCGACGACGGGCGCGCGGCAGAACGCGTCGTACGGCGGGTGTTCCTGGGCGACACCGACGTACCGGCGATCACGCCGTTGGCCGAGCGGTCACCGGCACCGTCGGCGTACTTCGTGCATAATGGCTGACATGTCGATCAGCCTGAAGCCTGTCCACGCCCGGCGCGTGCGCTTCAGCCTGCGACGACGCACTGTCTGAACACCTCAGCCTGTTCCAGTCGCGTCTCCTGAAGGACCTTCGTCATGTCCGCAGTTCTGCCTGTCCTGTCCACCAGACTGTCCGCTGCCGCGGCGGCCGCCTTCGGTACGTCGTACGATCCCGAGCTGCGGTCGAGCACCAAGCCGGAGTTCGGCCACTACCAGAGCAATCTCGCACTCCGGATCGGCAACGCCCTCGGCCTGTCGCCGCGGGACGTCGCCGCACGCCTGGTCGCCGCGCTGCGGATCGAGGACCTGTGCCGCACACCAGAGATCGCCGGCCCCGGGTTCATCAACCTGACATTGCTGCCGGAGACGCTGGCGAAGGCGGTCAACGAGCCGGAATCCTTTACCAGCAAGGGACAGCGGGTCGTCGTCGACTACTCACAGCCCAATGTCGCGAAGCAGATGCATGTCGGCCATCTCCGGTCGACGGTGATCGGCGACGCGTTGTGCAACGTGCTCGAGTTCGCCGGGTACGACGTGGTTCGGCAGAACCATGTCGGCGACTGGGGCACGCAGTACGGGATGATGATCGAGCAGTTGCTGGAGGAAGGAATCGCGGCGGAGTCCCTTGATCTGGAGGGATTGCAGCGGCTCTACGAGCGGAGCCGGAAGCACTTCGATGCCGATGGCACCTTTGCCGGCAAGGCGCGGCTGCGGGTCGTCGCGTTGCAGTCGGGTGATCCGGAGACGCGGGCGATGTGGCGGCACATGGTCGACGTGTCGCTGGACGACTTCGACAAGGTGTACGAGTTGCTCGGCAGCAACCTCGAGCGAGCCGATGTCGTCGGCGAGAGCGCGTACAACGACGACCTGCCGCGGGTCGTGGCCGAGCTCGAACAGCAAGCGCTACTGACCGAGTCCGACGGGGCGATGTGCGCCTTCCTCCCGGGATTCCTCGGTCGCGACGGCGATCCGCTGCCGGTCATCGTGCGGAAGTCCGACGGCGGATTCGGCTACAGCGCGACCGACCTCGCCGCCGTACGGCATCGGGTGAGCACGTTGCACGCGGACCGGATCGTGTACGTCGTGGACCACCGGCAGGCCCTGCACTTCGACATGATCTTCACGCTCGCGCGGACCGCCGGCTGGCTCCCGACAACTGTGCCGGCGGAACACGTCTCGTTCGGCACCGTACTCGGGCCGAACGGAAAGCCCTTCAAAACAAGGGAAGGCGGCACCGTCAAGCTCGTCGACCTGCTGGAGAGCGCGGTCGCCCGGGCCGACGCGCTACTGGCCGGCCGGGAGGGCGTCGACCGGGCCGCGACCGCGCGGGCGGTGGGGATCGGCGCGGTCAAGTACGCCGACCTGTCGAGCGACCGGGGCAACGACTACGTGTTCGACCTGGACCGGATGGTCGCGATGACCGGCAACACCGGCCCGTATCTGCAGTACGCGCACGCCCGGCTCACCCGGCTTCTCTCCAAAGCAGGGGCAACAGGTGAGCTCACCGAACTGAAGGACCCGGCCGAGCAACGGCTCGCCCTCCTGCTCACGGGCTTCGCCGCGACTGTCGAGCAGGTCGCCGAAACGCTCCAGCCGCACAGACTCTGCACCTACTTGTACGACGTCGCGTCCGCGCTCTCCAGCTTCTACGAGCAGTGCCCGGTGCTGAGCAGTGAGGGCGCGACCAGAGCAAGTCGGATCGCCCTCTGCGCGGCGACACGGAAGGTGTTGCAGGATGGACTCGGCCTGCTGGGCATCGAGGCCCCCGACGCGATGTGACCCACGTGGAACTACGGAATGCTGTCGAGCGCGAAGCTCAGAACTTGCTGCGAGAAGTCGGCGTCGGCGAGAAGGCGGCGCTGAGCCTGAGGACCTTTGCGAGCTCGCTGACCTTGTCCACAGGCAGGAGGCCATCGCTCTCGCCCGAGCCGATCATGACACCGCCGTTCTCAATCCTCAGCAGGTGCTTCTCCAAACCATCCGGCAAGACCTGCGCCCTCCCCTCAGAGACGTAGCTCAGGTATCCGACCTTTGGACCTGGCTTTCCAGCAGGCTGCACCTCGGCAAGCGCGTCCATGAGGGACCTCGACGTCACAGCGGCCCAGTCCGGATCCCAAACCGAGACAAGCCGGCGCAGTATCGGGTCAGCGAGCACCGCCGCATCCACCCCACGCCACCTGACCATGAAGCCGTTCTGCACATTCGGGGAGTCAGAATATCCCCCGACACTCATCGTGATCGCAGCCTGCTCGAGTCGCTGACCGCGCGCCCTGTAGGACTGACTGATCCCGAGATGTGCAGCGTCTGTATTTTCCCGGAACGCGTCAGATATCACCCGCAGTGCGTTTACTCGCTCGGCAATCGACTGTCCCGGCAGGCTGTGAGAGACCCACGGAATACGCTCCCCCACGACGTCATCCAGAGTCGTCAGGAACGCAACCAGCTTGTCGGCGACCCGGTCCGGCGACTGCCTCGGACCCCAAAATCCGCGTGCGATCACTGCGTCGTCCACGGTCATCAGACGGTCAGCGTACTCCGCGGCCGGTAATTGGAGTGCTGGCTGGTACGTCGACGCCGTACCTTCGAGGCATGAGCTGGCCGGAGGGGATCGAAGCGCGTCCGATGGACAAGGGCGACGTCGACGCGTGGGCGGCGTTGCTGTCGGCCGCGGAGAAGGTCGACCAGGAGGGCGAACACTTCAGCGCGGAGGATCTCGCCGAACAGCTGGACCGCCCGAATCTCGACCTGCCCAGGAACAGCATCAGCCTGTGGGCCGACGAGCGGATGATCGGCTACGGCATCGCCCACATCTCGCCGTCCGTGGTGGACGTCGACCGGGTGCGCGCCCAGGGCACCATCGACCCGGAGTTCCGCCGGCGTGGCCTGGGTACGACGCTGATGCGCTGGCTGATCCAGCGCGCCGGCGAGCTGCACGCCGCCACCCATCCAGACTTTCCCGGCCAGGTCGGCGCCGGCGCGGTCAGCAACAACGTCAGCGCGATCAGCCTGCTGGAGAGCCTGGGCTTCAAGGCAGAGCGGTTCTTCTTCGACATGCGACGGTCGCTCGACCAGGCGGTGCCCGAAGCGTCGATCTCCGACGGACTGCGGCTGACGCCGTACGACCCGTCGTACGAGGAAGCCTTGCGGCTGGCCCACTTCGAGGCCTTCTCCGACCACTGGGGCTGGGCGCCGCCGGACCCGGAGGTCTGGCGATCCCGGAACGTCGGATCGCGGGCGTTCCGTGCCGCGCAGTCGTACCTGGTGCTGGACGGTGAGACCGTCGCGGCGTACGTCAACGGCTACGAGTGGGAGGCGGACACCGAGGCGACCGGCGTCCGGGAGCTGTACATCGGCCAGGTCGGCACGCGGCGCGCGTACCGCGGCCGGGGTCTGGCCCGCGCAACGATCGCGAAGGTGCTGACCGAGGCCGCACAGGCCGGCTACCAGCGGGCTGGGCTCGGCGTCGACGCCGACAACCCGACTGGTGCGCTCGGCCTGTACGAGAACCTCGGTTTCATCACTCACAACAAGTTCACCAGCTACGCGCTGCCCATCCCGTCAGACGTGTGAGTCCACGACTGTTGGGGTCTCGACCGGCTCCGGTGCGCCGCGGAACCATTTCCACGGCTGGACCGTGAACACGATCATCGCCAGGCTCACCGCGGCGTAGACCAGCGCTCCGACGAACGCGGCGTGGACGCCGTCGACCAGCACCTCCCGGGGGATCGTCGACGTCGAGTTGCGGCTCGCCGTACCGAAGATCGTGACCAGGATGCCCAGGCCGAGCGCGCCACCGACCTGCTGGACAACGTTCAGCATGCCGGACGCGGCCCCCGCGTCCTCAGGCGCGACGCCCGAGATGGCCCTGCCGACGAGCGGGATGAAGATCATCCCGGCGCCCGCGCCGAAGAGCAGCAGCGGACCGACCACGTCGTGCAGGTACGTGCTGTGCGACCCGAGCCGGGTCAGCCAGACCGTGCCGAGCGCGACCAGCGTGGAACCGATCAGCATCAGCTTGGCCCCGTCGACCCGGGCTACCAGCTTCGGCACGATGCGCGACGCGGTGAACAGCAGACCGGTGAGCGGCAGGAAGGCCAGACCGGCCGTGAGCGGGCTCAGCGCGAGCACGCCCTGCAGGTACTGCGTCAGGAAGAAGAACATCCCGAACATCGTGCCGACCACCAGCAGCATGGTCAGGTACGACGCCGACCGCTGAGCGGACTTGAACAGCCGCAGCGGGACGATCGGGTGGCTCACCCGGCGCTCGATCAGAACGAACGACACGAGCAGCACCACACCTGCCGCGAACGCGACCAGCACCTCGGGCGACGACCAGCCGACGTCGGCGACCCGGATGAACCCGTACACCAGCGACGTGATGCCGAGCGTCGAGGTGAGCGCGCCGGCCACGTCGAACCGGCCGGTCTCCGGCTCGGTCTCGGTCAGCACCTGCCGGGCCGCGAAGACCAGGCCGATACCGATCGGGACATTGATGAACAGGCCCCAGCGCCAGGACGCCCAGTCCGTCAGCATGCCCCCGAGCACCAGGCCGACGCTGCCGCCGCCGGACGAGATCAGGCTGTAGTAGCCGAGTGCCTTCATCCGCTCGGGGCCTTCGCGGAAGGTGAGCATGAGCAGGGTCAGAGCTGCCGGCGCCGCGATCGCGCCGCCGATGCCCTGCAGGACCCGTGCGGCGAGCAGTAGTTCCGCATTCGGCGCGAGACCGCCGAGCAGCGAGGCGAACGTGAAGACGATGACACCGGTGATGAACACCCGGCGACGACCGAGCAGGTCACCGGCGCGGGCGCCGAGCAGGAGCAGACCGCCGAACGCGAGCGCGTAGGCGTTCTGCACCCACGACAGGCTCGACGGACTGAAGTGCAGGGACTGCTGGATGTGGGGCATGGCGATGTTCACGACGGTGGCGTCGAGGATCACCATCAACTGGGTGACCAGGATGACTGCAAGAACTACCCCCGGCCGCCGTCCGGGCGTGCCAGAGGTGGCGCCGGCCGGCGCCGCGGCTGATGCCGACATATTGCTCCTTACCCCTGAGGGGCTACAGTTGAGACAGAAAGCGGAGCGCTCCTCCGGATACGATACGGAGGCATCCTCCGCTTTGCAAGCGATAATGTTGGGCGGAGTTGCGAGGAGGCTGGATGGCGCCACAACCTTTGCCGTGCGCACGGCCGACCCGTGCGGACGCGGCCCGGAACTACGACCGCCTGGTGACGGCCGCCCGGGAGACGTTCGCGGAGCACGGCACCGACACCTCACTCGAGGAGATCGCCCGCCGGGCCGGCGTCGGCATCGGCACGCTGTACCGCCGGTTCCCGAGCCGGACCGCGCTGCTCGAGGCGGTCTACGTCGACGAGATCCAGTCCGTCTGCGACCGCGCGTACGACTTCGACCGGGAGCTGGAGCCGTTCGACGCACTGGCGGCGTGGCTGCGCAGCTTCCTCGGGTACGGACTGTCCAAGGGCAGCCTGGCCAGCGAACTGACCGTTGCGCTGGGCAAGGAATCGCCGTTCTTCCAGATCTGCAAGGCGAACGTGCAGGAGGCCGGGCATCTCCTCCTGGACAAGGCGAAGGCGGCCGGTGAGGTCCGGGACGACCTGGAGCTGGCCGACGTGATGCGGCTGGTCGGCGGCATCAACATGGGCCGCGACATCGAGCCGAAGCAGGCGAATCGCCTGCTGGACATCGTGCTCTGCGGACTCAGGCCCGCTGCCTCCTGAGCGCTGCCAGCGAAGGGTTCCCGGCGTCCCGCTCGGTGTACTTGAGCTGCTCGAGCGGCCACGCGATCGCCAGCTCCGGATCGAACAGGTCCACAGTGATCCGCTCCGGCGACCAGTGCTCGTTCACGAGGAAGTTGTACGTCGTGTGCGGCGTCAGCGTGCAGAACGAGTTCCCGACACCACGGGGCACGTAGAGCGCATCCGACGTACCGAGCTCGAACGTCTCCGCCTGGCCGAAGCCGTCGCCGGAGCGGAGGTCGACGATCGCGGCGAACACCCGCCCGGACGACGGCGACAGGTACTTGTCCCAGGGCTCCGCGTGGATCCCGCGGACGATCCCGGCCGCCTCGAAGTGCGCGACGTTGTGCTGCACAACCTCCATCCCGAGCTCGGCCAGCTTCTCGCGGTGGAAGTTCTCCTTGAACCATCCGTCGTCGTTCGGCTGCACGTCCAGCTCGATCCGCAGTACGCCGGGGATTGCGGTCTCCTCGATCTTCACCGGCGTACCTGCCTGCGCCCCTCGAGCTGCGCCTGATTGGCTGCGGTCACGCCAGCGTTCCACCCGGCGCCGTTGGTGATGCGAGTCCGCCGGGTAGTCGTGTTCGGGAACAGCTGGGTGAACAACGCGTCCACCTGCTCCTCGCGCTTGGCCAGCACCGGCAGCAGACGGTCCGCAGCCGCTTCGGGTACGGCGGCCTGGGTCGCGGCAGCGGTCTGCTCCAAGCGTTCGCCGATCCGTTGCGCGTAGGCCATCAGGAACGACTGCCGGAACGATCGCGTCCGGGACTCACCCCGGTGGCCGATGTGTTTGCCAGCAGCAAGCATCGCGCGATTCGCCTGCACCAGCAGGGATGTGCTGAGGATCTCGGTGTGTTGGAGGTCAACTTCGGCGCCGACGATGGTGACGACGGCCAGCTCGTCGATCACGACGGTGCGGCACCGATTCGCCGCAGCGACCGCGCCGACCAGCTGTGCCTTGGCCGAGACGTACGGCGTCTCGACCCACAACCGGCGCCCCGCGGAATCGTCCGGGATCTCCACCTCTGCGTCCAGGAGGGCACTGTCCAGAGAGAACTTGGCCATCAGCTCCTGCGCCTTACCGGACAGAGCCTCCGCCTCGTCCGGGAACTCGGTCGCCTCCGCCTTCGCGAGCAGACCGCGGATCCGCGCCAGCATCTTCCCGTTCGCCGGTACGGCGGGCTGCGTGCGGCGGACCGTCGTACCGGGTAAGGGGTAGAGCCGGGCCACGACCGGCAGGGTCTGGAGGAAGCCGGCCAGGGACAGGGCGTGATGCAGCGTGAGGTAGCGGCCGACGCGGGCGCCGGCCGCCCAAGCGGTCAGGCTCAGCTCGGTGAAGGGCTGCGGCACGCCGAGATCTGTCAGCTGGCCGAGCCAGCGAGGGTCGATGGTGGCCGGACGGTAACCGCGGTGTTCAGCCGAGATCGCTGCCAGCAGCAACGGCTCGACGCCCGCATCCAGTGTGCGGCGGCCGTGCTGGACCACATCGGTCGGCGCCCAGCCACGCTCCCAGGCGGTACGGAGCAGACCGGTGAGGAACGCCTGCACGCACCGATCCACCTGCGCCTGGTCGCGCTCGTCGTACGCACCCAGCTGGGCCAGGTGCGCGTCGGCGCGATCGTCACGCACAGCAACGACGGCAGCCGTGATCGGCAACAACCGCAGGATTTCCTGGTCACTCACGCCGTCGAGTCTGACACCCACCGAAGTTCCCGCCCAAAACGGGAATCCACCCCCTTGTGGATAACCCCGCGACTCCCGACAGTAACTCAAGACAGCGCACGAACGACTGCTGTCAACAGGGGGTCAGGCACCGAGCCTGACGGCATCACATCGGGGAGGGGAAGCAATGACTCAACTTGCGGAAACCGGATTCGACGCGTTACGCGCGACCCTGGAGGGGCTTGCGCTGCGGCCGGGTGAAGAGGGGTACGACGACGCGCGGCGGCTCTGGAACGCCGAACACGACCGCCGTCCGGCGGTGATCGTGCGGCCACGGTCGGCCGCGGACGTGCAGGCCGCGGTCCGCTACGCGGTCGCCGAGGGCTTGGAGATCGCTGTCCGCGGAGGCGCGCACAGCATGGCCGGGCTGTCGTCGGTGGACGACGGTCTGATGATCGACCTGAGCCTGTTGAACCAGGTGTCGGTGGATCCCGAGGCCCGCCGGGCGCGTGCCGCCGGTGGTGCGCTGCTCGGGGATCTCGACGCCGCGACGCAGGAGTACGGTCTCGCCGTACCGGCCGGCATCGTCAGCCACACAGGAGTCGGCGGGCTGGTGCTCGGCGGCGGCATGGGTCTACTGACCCGGCTGCACGGGCTCAGCATCGACAATCTGGAGTCGGTCCAGATCGTCACCGCGGACGGCAGCATTCTGCGCGCGGCCGAGGATGAGAACGCGGATCTGTTCTGGGCCGTCCGCGGCGGAGGCGGCAACTTCGGCGTCGTCACCGAGTTCGAGTTCCGGTTGCACCCGGCCGGGCCGATGGTGAACTACGGCATCGCGTTCTGGGGCGCGGAGCAGGGCGTCGAACTGTTCCGGGCCGCCCGCGAGGTGATCCCGGCACTGCCGCGCGAGGTGAACGTGGTGATCGCCGGCCTGAACGCGCCGCCGGCACCGTTCGTCCCCGAAGAGCACCACTTCAAGGTCGGATACGCGCTCATCGCGGTCGGATTCGGGTCGCCCGAGCAGCACGCCGAGGCGATGCGGCAACTGCGCGGGACGCTGCCGCCGCCGCTGTTCGAGTTCACGACGCCGATGCCGTACGTCGCCGTACAGCAGTCGATCGACGAGCCGAACGCATGGGGAATGTGCCGCTACGAGAAGGGCGCCTACCTCGAGACGCTGACCGACGAGGCGATCGACGTGATCACCGAGCAGTTCCCGCAGAAAACGTCGCCGCTGTCGGTCACGATGTTCTACCACCTCGACCACGGCTACTTGGAGACGGCGGACGACGCGACCGCGTTCAGCGGGCAGCGCACCGAGCGCTACGCGGTGTTCATGATCGCAACGACGCCGGTCCGCGAGGCGCTCGAGGCTGAACGCACGTGGGTGCGGACGTTCTGGGACGCCCTGCAGCCGCACACCATCAACATCGGCAGCTACGTGAACGGTATGACCGAGCCCGACGAGGCCCGCATCCGGGCGTCGTACGGCGACAAGTACGACCGGCTCCGCGAGATCAAGCAGAAGTACGACCCGGACAACGTCTTCCACCGCAACCAGAACATCAGGCCCTAGATCGAAGCGGCGCCGTCCACGACCAGCACCTGGCCGTTGAGGTTCGTGTTCTCCAGCAGGAGCATGCGGACGACCGGAAGTACGTCCTCCGGCTCGGTCAGGTGGCCGGTCGGCGTGCGGCGGACGATCTGGTCGAGCTGGGTCTGGCCGAGGACTGCGGACATCTCCGAGGCGAAGAACCCCGGGGCGACGGCGTTGGCGAGGATGCGGCCACCGAGTTCACGAGCCAGTGAACGGGTGGCCGCGTCCATGCCGCCCTTGGTCGCCGAGTACGCGACCAGGCCGGGGTAGCCGCGTTGCGCGCAGATCGAGGTGATGTTGACGATCCGGCCCTTCAGGCCCTTCGCCAGCATCCGGCGCAATACGAAGCGGGTGAGGATCAGCGGCGAGGTCAGGTTCGTCTGGATGATCTCGGCCAGGTGGTCGGCCGAGGTGTGGACGTGCAGCGAGTCCTGCCCGATCGCCGCATTGTTGACCAAGGCATCGATCGGGCCGAGCCTGCTCTCGACCGCCTTGACGAACGCCTGCCCGGCCGCGCTGTCGTTGACGTCGACCGAGCCGTAGTGCAGGTGGTTCGGGTACTTCTCACCGAGCGCGGTCAGCTCCGGTGTGACGGTACGGGCGAACGCGGCGACCTTGATACCGGCCGCGAGCAGGTCGGTGACGATCGCCAGACCGAGACCGCGGGAACCGCCGGACACCAGCACGACCGAGGCCGGCGGGACGACACTGGGGGCTTCAGACATCGCTCTTCAGGGTTTCCTTCTGCGGGATCTGGTCGAGGAACTTGATCCGCCGCGGTACGCCGTAGTCCGGCAACCGGGTCGAACACCACTGGACCAGGTCGGCGTCCGTGATCGGGCCGAGCGACCGGTTCGGGACCACCTCGGCCGCAACCATCCGGCCGACCAACGGCGCCTTGCGGGCGAAGACGCGCGCCCAGGACACGCCCGGGTGGCCCATCAGCACGTTGCGGACCACACCGGCCGAGACCTTGGACCCGCCGACGTTGATCTCGTCGGTGTCCAGGCGACCGGTGATCAGCACCCGGTCCCCGTCGTACTCGATCCGGTCGCCGGTGTGGACCGCACCGATCTGACCGGCGCCGTGGTGCGGTGAGCGGATGACGAGCTCGTCGCCGTCGACGCTCAGGACCGGGCGTTCCGGGTGGGGGTCGCGATCGAGCCAGGCCTTGGGGAACCCGGCCTTGCCGTCGTGCACCACGATCGAGGCGCCGACCTCCGAGGACGCGTAGATCCAGGAGATCCGCGTCGTCGGGAAGATCTCCCGGAGCTGGTCGAGGATCGCCTGGTCGACGGGCTCGCCGCCGAGCGTGATCTGCTCCAGCGGTACGTCGGCGAGCGCGTCGGCGTCGCGGTAGATCGCCTGCCGCCAGAATGTCGGCGTACCGGAGGCGGCCGTGACGCCGTGCTCGGTGGCGATCTTCGGCCATTCCTCGAGTTCGCTCGGCTCGATCACGACCAGACCCTGATCGGCCTGGGTGAGTGAGAGCGTGACGACCTGCCACCAGGCGTAGGTCCCCGGCGAGTACGGCAGCAGCCAGGTGCGCGGCGGTTGATCGGCGGTGACGGTGGTCAGGGACTCCAGGGTGTGGCCGATGCGCTTCGGGCGGCCGGTGGAGCCGGAAGTGAGCAGCCAGGCGCGGCCGGACTCCTCGACCCGCTTCAGCCGCGGGAGAGTGATTGCCCCATCGGGCAGGACGACCGCGAAACCGGACTCGCCCAGTTCCTCCCGCATGCGCTCGTCGACGCGGGACTCGGTCGCGACCAGTAGCTCGGTGCCATGCACCGCGTGGTGGCGGAGGGCGGCGAGCGCGTCGGCGCCGTTGTCGACCAGTACGGCCGCGGGTGACGGCAGTTGCGGCAGTTTGCGCAGCGTCCGCCAGGTCAGGCGCTTGCCTGCGACGACGACGGTGTTGTCGTCGCCGATCAAGGCGGTGGTCCGGCGCCGCGTGTTCACGCCGACTGGAGTTGCTCGATGAAGTCCAGTACGTCGCCGACCGTCGCGATCCGGCGCAGCCCAGGGGCATCGAAGTTCAGCTCGTCACCGAGTTCGTCCTCCACCCGGAGGGCCAGCTCGGAGAAGTCCAGCGATCGGAACCCGATCTCGCGCAGGTCCGCCGTGTCCTCGGCCGGCAATGCCCGGCCCTGGGCCGTCATCACCTCACCCATCAACTCCCTGACCCGACTCCGATCCACCGAACTCATAAGTCCGAAGCCTAGCGTCCCCCACCGGGGCGGTGTCCGGGTCCGGTCCGTTCCCGCGACGACGTACCCGCGCATTCAGGCGTTTGATTCGGCTGCTGATCTCCCAGCCGATCAGGGCGATCACCGGGCTCGCGGCGGCGAGTGCCGCCAGCAGGACCTCCTCCACCGGCAGGCCGGCGATGTGCTGCACGACCATCGAACCTCCCGAACGCTGCGGGGGCTGGGAGATTACTGAGTGTAAATGCGAAGTTCGTGGCAGTAAACGGCTCACCGGCCACGAGGGCGACTCGTCGGACTCATACACTTTGCCGGTGATCAGACCGGGGAAGCGGCGGGCGGCCGGGCGCGGCAAGCGAACCGCGGCCTTGGTGAGCTTGCCTGTGCTGCCGTTGGCCTGGTTCGTTGCGCTGCAGGAGCACCCGCCGTGGATGCCGGCCGCGTACCTCGCCTACCTGCTGATCGTGATCGTCGTACCGGGCACGATGTTCTGGCGGCGACTGACCGGCGGTGTCGGCTGGTTGTCCGCGGACGTGATCCTGGGTACGGCGTTCGGGCTGGCCGTCGAGGCGCTGCTCTACCCGCTCGGGATGCTGTTCAAGATGCCGTTCGCGGCGTTGCTGATGCCGGCGCTGGCGCTCGGGATGTGGCGCGCGCTGCCGCGTCGCAAACTGCCGGAGCGGCCGACGCCGTGGTGGTCGCTGGCCGGGATGATGGTCGCGGTCGGGGTCGCGGCCGCCTGGTTCGTCCGGGTCGGCTCGCAGCTCATTCCGCTCGACGGATCGAACGCGCTGCGGCCGAATTCGGACGCTCCACACAATCTCGCGCTGGCCGGTGAGGTCACGCACCACTTCCCGCCGAAGGTCCCGTACGCCGATGGCGGGTGGCTGACGAGCCATTGGGCGGCGTACGACCACATCGCGTCCACGCACTGGATCACCAGCGTGCCGCTCGACGTACTGACGCATCGAATGGCGCCGTTCACCTGGATCCTGCTGACCGTTCTGGGCGCGGCCGCGGTCGGCATGCTGCTGACCGGTCGTGCCGTCGCCGCTCCGATCGCTGCCGGGCTCGTGGTGGCCGGTGGCGACCTGGTGGCTTGGCCGTGGGCCGTGTCGGACCGGGTGTTCGCGGACGGGCTGTTCTCGCTCGGTGGGCTGACGAATCCGCCGCAGGCGTTCTCGACGGTGCTGTTGCTGCCGTTGATCGCGGTGACGGCGTTGCTGTTGCGACGACGGGCCGGGACGACGCGGGCCGAGTTGTTCCGGCTGTTTGTCGCGGCGGGTGTGCTGGTTGCCGCGTTGGCGTTGACGAAGGCGACGACGCTGCCGGTGTACGCGACGGGGCTCGCGGTCGCTTGGATCTATCTGACGGTCCGCGCAGGTCGACTGAACCTGCGTGCGCTGGTGCTCGGCGTCGGCGTTGCGGCGGCCTATACCTTGACGTTCTTCTTCGTCCTGCGGGGCGCGGCGTCGAGTGTCCGGTTCGATCCGGGCGCGACGTTCGAGAGTCTCGCGGACCGGATGGGTGGTGGGTCCGCGGTCGCGGTGATCGCGGTCGTGGTCGTCGTCGGGTGGGTCATGCCCCTGGTCGGCGCGTTGCTGATCAAGCGGCGGGTGGCCCGGGATCCGATGGTGGTGTTCCTGGTGTTCGGGTTCGTGGCGGCGGTGCTGGGCGCGTCGTTGCTGGCCGATCGTGGGGACACCCAACTGTTCTTCGTGCGGACCGGGTTCCTGTTCGGCGTACTGCTCGCGACCTGGGGGCTGGGTTCGCTCGAGCGCCGGCAGTACTGGGTCGCCGGGATCGCGATCGCGATCGGCGTCGCAGCGATCTACTGGGGCCGCTACCGATCGCCTCGTTCTTGTACGACGGCCAACTGCTTCGGGCAGGGCCTCACGGTCGCGCTCGTGATCGCAGTACTCGGGATCGGCGTATTCGGGCTGGTCCTGCGCGGTTCCCGACGTACCTGGGCTGTGATCGCAATCGCGGTGCTGGTCGGTACGACGGTGTCGCCGACGGTGGCGTCCGTACGGCGGTTCGCGAACCCGCCTCTGACGTCCTACGAGTCGATCGCACCGGGCGGGATCGAGGCGGCGCGCTTCATCCGGCGGAACTCGGGCTCGAACGACCGGATCGCCACGAACGTCCACTGCCACCAGCCGCGGGCGTCGCACTGCCAGACGGGTTCGTACTGGATCTCCGGGTACGCCGAACGCCGCGTACTCGTGGAGGGCTGGGCCTACCGGACGCGGGTCGACGACACCTACCCCGCGGGCGTGCAGGGACCGTACTGGAACCAGGACGAGCTGCGGCTGAACGACGAAGTGTTCAGCAACCCGAGCCGCCAGTTGATCGAGACGCTGCGGACGACGTACGGCGTCCAATGGCTACTGCTCGACGAGCGCGTCAGCGCCCCGCCGAAGAACCTGGACAAACTGACCGAACTCCGCTTCCAGCTGGGAACCGTCCGCGTCTACCAGATCTACCCGCCGCCCCCGGAGAACCCGTTCCCCACAAGAACGCCGTCCCCCACAGGCACCCCAACCCCCGGCTTCCCGACCGAGACGCCAGGCTCCCCGTCGAGCACGCCTAGCTTCCCGACCGGCACGCAGTTCCCCAGCCAGTCGACCCAACCCGTCCCGACCGGCCCACCACCAACCAGCACCACGCCGACGTTCCCCACCAGCCCGACGTTCCCCACGAGCCCCGTCCCGACGCAGCTCACCACCACGCCGGGCTTGAAGAGCCCCTAGTCCCTTGACTCAGGGGCCGAGCAAGGCCGCGGGGACGACCGCTATGCCGTCTTGGCGGCGGTAGGCGTCGGTACCGGTGCAGATCACCACCGCGTCCACAAGATCCTCACCGATCTCGGATCGCAGCCAGAGCAGGTGCTTCACATCGTCGTCGGTCACGTAGGGCGCGAGCTTCACCTCGATCGCCAGCACCCGGTGGTCGGCGCGTTCGACGATCAGATCCACCTCGTGATCACCGTTCCTGGTCCTCAGGTGCCGTACGACGGCCTCGGCAGCCTGTGCGTACACCCGTACATCGAGGGTGACCAGCGACTCGAAGAGCTGCCCGAGCAGAACGCCGTCCCTGATCCGTTGATGCCCCTTGACCGCATTGTCCAGCAAGGCGGTCACGCCAACGCCGAGCAGCGCCGCCGCCAGCGCCGGATCCGCGAGATGGTGCTTCGGAGACGAGGCGGCACGGCTGAGCCGGTTCCTGGTCGGCAACCAGGCCTCAACGGGATCCAGTAACCACAACTGGCTGAGTACGTCGCGGTACGCCATGGTCGTCGTCTTCGCGGGCTTGTCGACGTCTCCCGCGGTCGCGGCGTCAAGGATCGCGTTGTACGAAGCTGTTGTGGCAGTCGCTGCCGCGTACGCAGCCAGCCAGGCCCGCAGCGTCGCCGGCCGTCGCACCAGATACCCCTGCTCGGGAAAGTCCCGCTCGACGATTCGATCGAGGTACCCCGCGAGCTGTGCGCGTCGGGGCCTGTCGGTGAGTTGCCGGATGCCAGGAAAGCCTGACCGGACGATCTCTTCGGTGTAGTCCGTCAGGTGCATGTTCGTGGTGCCTTGCACCGCCTCCCGGCGACCGGTCAGCAGGCTCCGAAAGCTGACAGTGGGCGATTCGACCCCACGCTCGGACAGTGACATCGGGCGCATCCGCAAGCGGACGATCCGGCCCGCGCCGGAATGTGTCGGCGCGTTGACCGGGCTCGCACTGCCGGTCAGCAGGAAGCGGCCCGGCGTAACGTCTCGGTCGACGCTACGCCGAACCTGGTCCCATACCTGTGGATGCAGTTGCCATTCGTCGAGCAGCACGGGCGGCTCGGCGCGATCCAACCGATCAGGCTCGGCGTCGAGCAGCAGCCTCCGGGCCGGATCGTCCAACGCGTACACCGTCCGTGCCCGCCGAGCCGCCGTCGCGGTTTTTCCGACCCCCTTGGGCCCGTCCAGCGTGACCGCGGGAAGCCCGGCGAGCAGTTCGTCCAACTCTGCGTCGACAACGCGTTCCAGGTACTCATCCACTCACCCAACCTACCATTAGCAGGGATCAAACACTGCCATCAGCAGGCGTTCTACACTACCGTTAGCAGGATACTCAGCGGAGGGTGACCGCGGGGATGGGGATGCTTTGGTTGGCGAGGCGGTCCAGGGCGGTTACCGAGTAGATGTACGCCGTGCCCGGGGTGGCCGTGGTGTCTGTATAGGACTGCGCGGCGCCGGTGGAGCGGACCGTGGCGACCAGGTTGCGGGCGTCGTTGTCGGGGCAGTGGTCTCCGCCGCGGAGCTCCCGGCGGTAGATCGCGTACGACGTGGTGTCCTGCGACGTCCTGGACCAGTTGACCTGTACGCCGTCACTCGTCCGCGTCGCGTGGACCGCATGCACCGGAAGCGGCGCTCGCGAGTCGAGGGCGGGCATCGCGGGGATCAGCGCCGGCCGCGTGTACCAGGTGTTGTTGAGGAGCGTGGTCGCCCCGAGCCGGTCCGCGCGGACGTCCTTCGCGGAGAAGTAGATGTTGCCCTTCACCTCGGGGATCGTGCTGTCGAACGCCAGGTGGTCGCTCAGCTCGGCCGGGTCCGACCAGTCCGGCGACTGCGTCGACGTACCGACCTTGTACGTCGCCTCGCCGATGTAGAGGTGCACGTGCGTACCGCGGACCTGCTCCGCCCACCACGGCACGATCTTGTTGTAGTCCGCCGGCGCGAACCCACCGGCCCAGTACACCTGCGGGACGATGTAGTCGATCCAATCTTCGCGGACCCACTTGCGGGTGTCCGCCGCGAGGTCGTCGTACGTCTGCACGCCGGCCGTGGTGTCGGTGCCCTCCGGGTCGGTCGCCTTGTTGCGCCAGACGGCGAACGGCGAGATGCCGAACTTCACCCACGGCTTGGCCGCGTGGATCTTCTGGTTCAGCTCTTGGATCAGCAGGTCGATGTTGTTCCGCCGCCAGTCGGCGAGGTTCGAGAAGCCGCCGCCGTACTGCGCGTACGTCGCGGCGTCGTCGAAGACCTGACCGGCCACCGGGTACGGGTAGAAGTAGTCGTCGAAGTGCACGCCGTCGATGTCGTAGTTCGAGACCGCGTCCATGATCGCGTCCTCGACCAGCTTGCGAGCGGCCGGGATGCCGGGGTTGTAGTAGAGCTTCCCGCCGTACGTGACCACCCAGTCCGGGTGCTGCCGCGCCGGATGCGTCGGGAGCAGGCCGTTGATGTTGGTGTCCATCGAGAGCCGGTACGGGTTGAACCACGCGTGCAGCTCGAGGTTCCGCTTGTGCGCCTCGGCGACCGCGAAGGCCAGCGGGTCGTAGCCGGGGTCGCCACCCTGTACGCCGGTCAGATACTTCGACCAGGGCTCCACCTTGGACGGCCAGAAGGCGTCCGCGGTCGGACGGACCTGCAGGATGACCGCGTTGTGGTTCTGCCGCACCGCGTCGTCGAGCCAGCCGATCAGCTCGGACTGCTGCTGCGCGGCGCTCAGACCGGTCTTCGACGGCCAGTCGATGTTCACCACCGACGCGACCCAGCTCGCCCGGAACTGCCGGAGCGGCGTAGACGCGTTCGGCGCACACGTCTGCAGATCGTCCGCCTCCGCGGCGGACGCCGTACCGGTCAGCCCGCCCATCAACAGCCCCGCCGTCACGCCCAGGACACCCATCGCTCGCCAGACTCTCATGTCACTCTCCGACCGTCATTCAAGGTGAAGTCGAAAGATGTTTACACATCAAGGCACCTCAAGAGAAGGCGCTAGGTTAAGAGCATGCTGCGCGCCGCGACCGAAGACGATGTCGACACGATCCGGCGGTTGCGAAATCAGCAGGCGAACCGTGACGTCAGCATCACCTCACACGAGATCACCGCCGACGAGCACGCGGCGTGGTGGGCGAAGACCTCGGCCGATCCCAGCCGCCGGGTGCTGATCTACGAGCGGGACGGCATCGCCGGGGTGGTGAACTTCTTCGACCTCGACGGGACCACCGGCGCGTGGGGGTTCTTCCTCGACGCGGACGGGCTCGCGGAGCGCGGCGAGACGCTGCCGGCGTGGATCGAGATCATGCGCGAGGCCACGGCGTACGCGTTCGACGAACTCGGCCTCGAGGTGCTCACCGGCGAGGTCCTCGAACACAACACCGTGGTCCGGCAGATGAACCGGCGGTTCCGGTTCGCCGAAGGCACGCCGGAGACGCTGTACGCCGGCGGACGCGAGATCACCGTGATTCCGATCAGCCTGCGCAAGCAGGACCGTAGAACCCAGGGGAAAGTATGAGCACCATCGAGATCGGCGGCGTCAACGTCGGGCCGGACCACCAGCCGTTCGTCATCGCGGAGATGTCCGGGAACCACAACGGCGACCTGGAGCGGGCGCTGGACATCGTCCGCGCGGTCGCCGAGTCCGGTGCGCAGGCATTGAAGCTGCAGACGTACACGGCGGCCACGATGACGCTCGACCTCGACCTACCGGCGTTCCGGCTGCCGGCGGAGCACGAGCTGTGGAGCGAGGCGCGGCTCTACGACCTGTACGAGGAGGCGCACACGCCGTGGGCCTGGCACGAGCCGATCTTCGAGCTCGCGAAGTCCCTCGGCCTGGTCGCGTTCTCGTCCGCGTTCGACAGCACCGCGATCGACTTCCTGGAGAAGCTCGACGTCCCGGCGTACAAGGTCGCGTCGAACGAGATCGGCGACCTCCCACTGGTCCGCGGCATGGCGGAGACCGGGAAGCCGATCATCATCTCCACCGGGTCGGCGACCCTCACCGACATCGACGCCGCGGTGCGCGCGGCCCGGTCGACCGGTAACGAGCAGATCATCGTGCTGTCGTGTACGGCGAGTTACCCGGCGCCACCTGAGCAGTCCAATCTGCGCGGCATCCCGGTCCTTCGCGACGCCCTCGGCGTACAGGTCGGCCTGTCCGATCACACGATGGGGATCGGCGCAGCGGTGGCCGCGGTCGCGCTCGGTGCGACGGTGATCGAGAAGCACGTGACGCTGAAGCGCGTCGACGGCGGCGTCGACTCGGCGTTCTCGCTCGAACCTTGGGAGCTGGAACTGCTCGTCGAGAGCACGCGCGTCGCCCAACTGTCGCTCGGCGAACCGGTCATCGGCCCGAAACAAGCAGAACAGAACGTCCTCCGCTTCCGCCGCTCCCTCTTCGTCACCCAGGACGTCCGCGCCGGCGACCTCATCACCTTCGAAAACGTCCGCTCCATCCGCCCCGCCGGCGGCCTGGCTCCCGACCTGTTCACCCAGGTCGAAGGCCGCCCCTTCCGCACCGACGCCAAGGCCGGCACCCCTCTCACCTGGGACCTGCTCTGATGTACCTGCTGTTCCCTGGGCGGCATCATGTGCTGACCCGGTTTCAGGGTCAGTTTCTCAAGCAGTTTGCGGACCGGACCGTGGTGTGGGCGGTGACGTCGGCTAATCATCGGACGACCAAGCGGAATCCGGTGGCGTTTGATCGGCGGGAGGCGGCGATCGAGCGGTTCAGTGTGGCGGAGGGGATCCGGTCGCTGGTGGTCGGGGTGGTCGATACGCCGCCGACGGACGAGTTCGCCGAGGTGACGGTGAAGGCGATCGAGGCCGGTACCGACGATCTTGTGCGGTTGACGCCGGAGAACACGGTCGTGGCGTGCTCGACGCCCGAGGTGAGCAAGCTGTACGAGCAGCTCGGGTACTCCGTGATCGGCGTCGAGCCCGAGGGTACGACGCGGCCGTGGGACGTGCTGCTGATGATTGCTGCAGGCAACGAGCAGTGGAAGGAGCTCACGCACCCGGCGACCGTGGACGTGTTCGAGAGGTACGCCCTGGACGCGCACGTCGCGCGCTGCGTGAACGACCCGGTGGTCGGTGACGACGGCGGACTGACCACGACCCGCGACTACAAGACGTACGCCGACGCGTTCGAGACCGCCGCGGACCGGAAATGGCTGCAGATCAAGGACTTCGTGCATCCGGGACGGATCCTCGACATCGGTTGCGCGACTGGTGCGACCCTGCAACTCGTCGACCGCGACCCACGTTTCCACGAGTCGGATCTGATCGGCGTGGAGGTCGCGCGGCACCTGTTCGCCGAATGCGAGCACAAGAAGGAACAGGGCCTCTTCAGCAACCCGAACGTCTACTTCTACCAGCGCAACATGCTCGGATCCGCGGTCTTCCCGGCGCGCTCGATCGACACCACGCTGACGCTCGCGCTCACCCATGAGATCTGGTCGTACGCCGACGGTTCGCGGCCCGATACGGTCCAGCGGTTCGCCGACGCGCTCTACGCGCACACGGCTCCGAACGGTGTCTGGATCAACTCCGACGTCTGCGGCCCCGACGAGCCCGACCGACCCGTCGTACTGCGGCTGGCCGACAGCGACGGCGAGAACCCGGACGACATCACGGAGCTCGAGTCCCTGGACGACCCCGCGTCGTACGTCGGCAAGCTGTCGACGCGGGCGCGCTTCTTCCAGTTCGCCCACGATTTCCGGCGGAACGCGAAAGTGCCGTTCGGGTACGACGTCCGCGCCGACGGACTGGTGCTGCGGCTCGCCGACGCGATGGACTTCCTCACTCGGAAGGACTACGTCGACAACTGGCTGAGCGAGACCCACGAACAGTTCTGCGGCCTGAACTTCGCCGGCTGGACCGCCGTCGCCGAACGCGCCGGCTTCACCATCGACCCGTCCTCGACCGCCTGGCGCAACGACTGGGTCGTCGACAACCGCATCACCCCAGTCGCCTCCATCACCACCCCCGACGGCGACCCCATCGACTGGCCAGTCACCCACCAACTAATGATCGCCCGCCGCTGACCCGCCAACCGCCCCGAGCCCCCCAACCTCCACCTGCCCCGCCTCCACCTGCCCCGCCTCCACCTGCCCCGCCTCCACCTGCCAGGCCGGGTCCCGCGCCCCATTTGCTGGGTGAGCCAGCCAAATGCGGGGTTCCACACCCTGATTACAGGTACTAAACCCCCAATTTTCCTGGCCCACCCACCAAATTGCCTGGCCCACCCAGCGGATGCTGGCTGGACTAGGTGACCTCGAGGTGCAGCGTGCCGGCAAGGGGGCGTATGGCGAGGGTTCGGCCGGCTCGGTTGGCGATCAGGGGGAGACGGCTGGAGAGGAACGGTTCGCACTGGACTGCGTGGGATGTGCCGTCCGGGGCGGTGGCGAACAGGATCCACTCCGCCGGCTCCAACGCCGCCATCTCCACCACCGCGGCCCAGCCGTCGTCCGAGACGGTACGTCGGCACGCGACGTCCACGTGGTCGTCGGAATCCGGCAGGTACCGCCGCCAGCTGAAGTCCACTTCACCCCAGTCCGGCCCGCGCACCACCAACATGTTGCCCGCAGCAACCGCAGCGGTGGCGGTCATCCGGATCGGGGACTCGTGCAGGTTCACGTACCCGCCGGTCGACCGGGTCAGCATCACCGCACGCCCACCCTCGGCGTGTGAGATCAGCCGATCGCCCGCCGTCCACAGCAGCACCTGCTCCTGCCCTTCCGGCCCACGGACCCGGAACGCACGCGTCGTCCGTTGACTGAACGGGTCGTCCGGATTGATCTCCGCGAGGATCGGTCCGATCGGCAACCACGCGGTGAAGTCCCGGCCACGCACCTCGAGCGGTACCTGTTCCTCACCACCCGACAACGGCCGGCTCACGAACAACGACGGCTCGTCGAACGTCGATCGCCCGTGCAGCACCAGTGCATCGGGGGTCTGCTCGACCGACGTCAACCGGCACGGATCCGACAACCGCCGTACCGCGAACGCCCCGTCCTTGCCCGGACCAGGCTGGATCCAGTTCGTACCGTCGATCCACGCTCCCGGCGGCCACCCCGGGCTGCCGGCCTTCTGCCCGCGCAACAGGTCCCGCCGCCGGACCCCACCGACCCGCAGCCGTACGTCGAAGTGCGACGGGCCGGCTGTGCATCTGGCGAGCAGCTCGCGACTGAC
This sequence comes from Kribbella sp. VKM Ac-2569, assembly GCF_004216905.1. GTDB lineage: Bacteria > Actinomycetota > Actinomycetes > Propionibacteriales > Kribbellaceae > Kribbella. Next base: position 745,709 of record NZ_SGXJ01000004.1, on the reverse strand, counting down.
GCGAACCTCGAACCCCACCATGCTTTCCTCGCCGCGAAGGTCGGTCGCCGGATGGCGCCGTACCGGAAGCCGGTAGTTCTTGCCCGCGATCACCAGGTCGATGCGGAGGTTCGACGGCTTCGACTGCAGGTGTCGGATCTCGGCGGTGCCACGGACCGACAGCGCGCCGTCGATCCAGGTCACCTCGCGCACGCTGGTCGCCATCGTCAGGTCGTTCTTGGTGAGTTCGAGGTGTTCCTGGGCCGCGTCCGGGTCGAGCGCGACCTTGTGGAGCAGTTCGAGATCGCCCGCGCGCAGGGCCGCGAACTGGAGTTGAGCGAGGCGTGGCGAGTTCGCCAGCACAGCCTCGTCCAGCCGGTCGAGGAGCTCGGTGGTGAGCTCGACCAGGTGCTGCTCCTCCTCCGGCGGGACGGTGCCGAAGGCCGAGAGGATCGCGTGCAGGTCGATCTGCCGGAAGTGCGCATGTACCCGGTGCCGGATCGTCGGCGGCGCGTCCTCGATCTCGTCGAGCACCAGACCGGCCGAGACGACCCGGTCGCGGATGTTCGCGAGCTGGAACTTCTGCTGGGTGATCGAGTCCCCCGACTCGCGCTCGCGCCAGAAGTACACCGGTGCCGCGAGGGTGTCGACGGTGACCGCGTCGAGGTGCGCCTTCAGCGTGACCGGATAGTCCTCGTACCGGATCGCCGGGAACCGGTAGCCGTACTCGTCCCAGAACGACCGCCGGTACACCTTGTTCCACACCATCCGGTCCAGCACCAGCTGCGGCGTCTCGGAGATGTGCGTGGCCAGCCGATCGGCCGTGAATGCCTGTGCATGCAACCACGACGGCCGTACGCCGTAACTGTTGTTGAACCGTCGCGCGTTGCCGCCGGCGAAGTCCGAACCGGTCCGGTCGAGCGACCGGACCAGCATCCCGAACCCGTGCCGGGTGACCAGGTCGTCGCTGTCGACGAACGTGATGTACTCCCCCGACGCGTGCTCGACACCGGTGTTGCGCGCCGGTCCGAGGCCCGCGTTCTGCTGCTCCACGATCCGGAACCGCGAGTCGCGGACGCAGAACTCCTTCGCGATCACGGCACTGTCGTCCGGCGAACCGTCGTCGACCAGGATCGCCTCGAAATCGCCGAAGGTCTGCCGCGCGATCGAGTCCAGGCAGTCCCCGATATAGGCCCCCACGTTGTAGAACGGCACTACCACGCTGAGTCGTGCAGGAGGGCGCGGTGTGCTCACCGCTGTCTGATCCGGCGGGCGAGCTTGCGGGCGACGACCTTCGGCTTGCGGACCTGGGCTGCGTGGAAGATCACCCGCGAGACGGCGTACGTGCGGGATCCGCGGATCCGCTCGTGGGCCGTGGTCAGCCGCTGGAGCTGTCCGCGGAGTTCGCGGATGCGGTTCTCGCGGGTCTTCATCGCCTTGTTGCGGAAGCCGAGTGTGCGTTCGAGGCCGTAGACGTGGCCCTTCAACTCGAACAGCTCCTGCTTGGCCTCTTCGGCTTCGGCGAGGGTCGTGCGTACGTCGACAGTGGTGGTGCTCGTCTCCAGTACGACGTCCAGCGCAGCGGCGAGCTCTTTGCCGCGGGCAACTTGTTCGGTGGTGGCGGGGAGGGTGTCGGGGCTCGTGGCCTGGGTCGGCTCCGGTGCCTCGACGCCGGACATGCCGAGCCAGGCGGAGACGAGGTCGTCGCCCAGCATCCACGGCGGCCAGGGGTGTCGGCGGTGCTGTCCGATCAGGCGATCGTGGAATCGCGCCCAGGCGGCGGCCAGCAGGTTCTCTTTCTCGATGGGGTCCTCGGCTACCCAGCCCGAGACGCCGTACGCGAAGGAGTCGCCGTCGTAGATCACGTCGTCCCAGCGGACGATGATCCGAGAGGTGGTCACCCACTCACCCAGGTCGGCGGCCAGTTTGCGGAAACCGGGCACGTCCTCGGCGGACGCGAGCCGGAACAGCACACTCTCAACCGACACACCCGCGGGGATCGCGCTCGGGACAACCGAAGGGTCGAAGGCGAGCGTGGTTGTTGGGTTGGGGTCGCCTGTGACGGTCGTGTCCCAGCCGGTGAGGTTTTGGTCGGCGGTGAGGACTGCTTGGGCCGATTGGGCGTACACGTCGTGGGTGACGCCAGCGCCGGTGATTGCCAGCCAGCCTGTCGGGATCGAGGCAAGGAGTCCGGCTCGGGCGGCGGTGTCCACGCCCTCGGCTGCGGGCGACAACAGCGGTACGTCGACCGACTCGAGTGCAGCGCCGGCCAGGCGGGTGGGCAGTTCGCCGGGGCGAGCGGTTGCCGCAACGTCGGCCCGGACGAAGGTCCGCGAACCGAAGTCGGCGTACACCTCGGAGGCCCACGGGAGCGCGGACTTGAGCTGGTCGACCGAGACCGGCCGGGTCGGATCGTCGTGGAGCGGGCGCCACTCGTCGTCGCCGTGGCGTTCGTCCGCAGGGCGGCTGTCCAGCAGGTTGAGCAGCGAGAACTCGTTTTCCAGCCCCAGTACGACGACCGCGTCCGGAGCGGCCAACGCGGCGAGCGCGGTCAGACGAGCGGTCCACGACAAGTCCGCGCTGTCGTACCCCAGCACGCGATCGAGTCCGTCGCTCGCGATGATCACGTCGTACGGCTCGGTCTGCAGACCGTCCAGTGCACCGGCGATCACCTGCAGGCACGGCCCGAAGTCCTCGCCCAGCTGCTGCGCGTCCGCGACCGAGCGGACCAGGATCGTCACGTCCGCGGAGTGCGCGAGCACAGACTCGATCAGCTGCGGGGCATGCGGCCCGAGGATCAGCGTCCGCCGGTTGGCGGGTACGACGTCGGTCAGTAGCGCGGCAAGCGCCGGCCGCGGCGTCGTGTGATCGGTCCACGGCTGCATCTCGCCGCGCACCACCTGAACCTCAGACACGCTCTCTCCAATCGAACAGGCTTCGCAGTTCCGCGGGCGGCATCATCCAGGGTTTGCCGAGCTCGAGGTCGGTGGTCGCCCGGGCCGCTTCGAGATCGACGGTCTTTCCGAGCATTTCCGGCCACAGCCGCTCGATCCGGCTCTGGCCGCCGAACAACGGGTTCTCGCCGTCCATCTCCATGGGGTCGCCGTACACCGCCGGCTCACAGCCGGCCGCGACGCCGTAGAAGATCGCGGTCGACAGCCGGTTGGCCGCGACCCGCTTGTGCTTGCGCAGCTCGGCCAGCTGCTTGAACAGAAAGCGCCGGTCGGTCCCTTCGTACGAGAACCCACGCCGCCCGAACGACACGACCCGGAAACCCGCGTCCTCGTAAAACCCGCGCACCTCGGGCCGGTCGTACTCCGTGTAATACAACGAAAAGGTGACCGGGCCGGGCTCGGTCTCGCGGATCTCGTCGATCAGCCGCTGGTGGTCGCCGTGGATCTTGCCGCCCTCCCACCCATGGAAGAGGAACCACAAGGTGCCCTCGCGCTCGACCGGCTCCTCTTTCTCCGGCTCGAGCTCCATCAGGTACAAGAACGGCGCACCGATGCTGTGATAGTTCCGCCGGCCGAGCGCGTGCCCCCGCCGCTTCGGCGCATCGCTCCAGGTGAACCGCCAGGCGCCGTCGTAGAACTCGTGCACCGGGTTCCAGCCGCAACCGATGTTCCAGCCGTGCTGCAGGTAGCCCCGGAGCCGCGGTGGATGGTCGAAGTCGAACCCGGCGTAGCGAGACAGGATGTGCGTCTGACCGTAGTAGTGGTTGTGGTGATGCATCAGCGCACCTCGACGTGCAGAGTGCCGGCATGGGGTCGGACAGCGAGCGCGTGCGACCCGTGAGTGCCATGTGTAATTGCCAACGGCAACCGGCTGCACAGGAACGGCTCGCACTGTACGGCGTGAGCCGCACCGTCAGGAGGGGTGGCGAACAGGATCCAGTCGGCCAGCGCGGCCAGCGGATCGACCGAGACCTGCACCGCGGTCACCGGGATCAAAGCGTCCACGTCGACCGTCGCGGACCAGCCGTCGGCGGTGAGGGTACGACGGCACTCGACGTCGAGATGCTCGTCGGAGTCGGCCAGGTATCGCCGCCAGCCGAACGTGACGTCGCGACCCTCCGATCCGCGCACCGTCAACTGGTTGCCCTCGACAACCGCCGACACAGCGGTCGTCCGGATCGGCGACTCGTGCAGGTTCACGTACCCGCCGGTCGAGCGGGTCAGCGTGACAACCCGATCGTCAACGACCCGCGAGACCGCCGAGTCGCTCGCGGTCCACAGCAGCACGCGCTGCTGGCGCTCAGGCCCGCGCATCCGGAACACCCGGGTCGTCCGCTGGCCGAACGGGTCGTCGTGGTTCGCGGCCGCGAGGATGTCCTGGATCGGCACGCGGGCAGTGAAGTCACGCCCGTCGATCTCCAACGGAACCTCTTCTTCGCCGCCGACGACCGGCCGGCTCAGATACAACTCCGGCTCGTCGAACGAGGCCCGCCCGTGCAACACGAGCTCGTCGGCCGTCTGCTCGACCGCGGTCAACCGGCACGGGTCCGTCAGCCGTCGCAGCGAGAACCAGCCGTACTTCCCCGGCCCCGGCTGGATCCAGTTCAGCTCGTCGATCCACGCACCGGGCGGCCAGCCGGGACTCCCGGGACCCTGACCGCCGAGCATGCCCTTCCGCTCCCGCCGCCCCGACCGCATCCGCACCTCGAAGTGCGCCGGCGCACCCGTGCACTCGCCGAGCAACTCCTGGTCCAGCAGCACCTCGAACCCGACGAGCGTCTTGTCCCCGTGCAGGTCCAACGCGTCGTACCGACGTACCTCCAACGGGTACGTCGTCTTGCCGACGGCCAGTGCGACCTCGAGGGTCGACGTACGCAAGGTCTCCAGGTGGCGGATCTCCGCGGTGCCCTTGACCGACAGCTTGCCGTCGACCCAGCTCACCTCGCGCACGCTCGTCGCGAGGGTCAGGTCCTGGTCGCGGAGCTTGTAAAGCGCCTGAGGTACGGCGGACTCGCCGAGGCCCGGGTAGTTGTAGTCGAGCTGTCGCGACCGGCGCGGCCGCGGTACGGCGCGCGCTCCGCCGCGGAGTCCGCCCGAGTTCCGGAAGTCCGCGAGCCGCCGGAGCAGCTCCACGTCGCCGGACCGGAGGGCGGCGTGCTGGATCCGGTCGTACCGGTGGGTGGCGGCCAGAACGTCCTCGTCGAGCCGGTCGAGCAACTCGCGGGACAGATCCACCAAGGCCTGCTCGTCCTCGCTCGGGACCGAGCCGAACGCGGACACCAGCGTCAGTACGTCGATCTGCGCGAGATGCGCGTGCGTCCGCCGGCGGACCACCGGCACGGCGTCCTCGACGAGGTCGAGGACCATCCCGGCCGAGGTCACCCGGTCCCGGATGTTGCCGAGCTGGAACTTCTGCTGCGTGATCGACTCGCCGGACTCACGCTCGCGCCAGTAGTAGACGGCCTGCGTGATCGTGTCCACGGTCACCGCGTCCAGATGCGCCTTGAGCGCAACCGGGTAGTCCTCGTACCGGATCGGGGGGAACGTGTAGCCGTACTCGGTCCAGAACGACCGGCGGTAGACCTTGTTCCAGAGCATCCGGTCCAGGACCAGATCGGGGAACTCGGTGACGTGCGTGGCGTGCCGGACCCGCGCGAACGGCTGCTTGTGCAGCCACGACGGCCGTACGCCGAAGCTGTTGTTGAACCGCCGCGCGTTGCCGCCGGCGATGTCCGAACCGGTGCGGTCCAGCGTCCGGACCAGCGCGGCGAACCCGTACGTCGAGACCAGGTCGTCGCCGTCGACGAACGCCAGGTACTCGCCGGTGGCCTCGCGGATGCCAGCGTCCCGGGCCGGACCGGGGCCGGCGTTGTCCTGCTGGATCAGCCGGAACCGGGAGTCCCGGGCACAGAACTCCTTCGCGACGACAGCGCTGTCATCGGGCGAACCGTCGTCGACGAGGATCGCCTCGAAGTCGGACCAGGCCTGCCGGGCGATCGATTCCAGGCAGTCCCCGAGGTACTCGCCGACGCCGTAGAAGGGCACCACCACGCTCAACCGCGGGGTCACTCCGGTGGCCCTCCTCCGCGGTCGCTACGAATATCTACGTAGCGGCAACGAGGTGAACCGTCAGGAGGTTATGCACGGGCTCGAACCCGTAACGGGACCAGACCCGCTGGATGCCGATCTGATGGGTCTGGGCGGTGACGACCAGGCGTCGCGTCGTGCAGACGTCCTCGATCGCGGCCAGCAGGTGACCGTACCTGCCGCGACCCTGCTCGGCCGGTACGACGCCGGCCAGCTGGATCTCGGTCCACGACCGCTGCTCGTCGACGGCCGCCAGCGCGAGCACCCGCCGATCCGGACCCCGCAGTACGACGGCGCCCGCCGCAGCGATCCGGCGCCGGGCCCACTCCTGACGCCCCGCCAGCGCGAGCGCCCGGTCGAACATCGGGTTGGCGCAGTAGTGGTTGCCGGAGTCGCCGAAGACGTCCGCGACCAGGTCGTCCACCAGGTCGTCGTCGACCTCCGGCTCGAGCTGCGCGGTGAAACCGGCCAGCGGCGCGGGGCGCCGGCCCTTGCCGACCGGCAGCGCCCAGCCGGTGACGGCGTCGGCCAGCAATGCCTGACGCGGCCCGTCGGCCAGCGCGGCGAACCAGGTGGCCTCACGCGCCGGGTAGCGCAACACGATCACGTCCGCGGTCGACTTCTCGACGGCGGACAGCACCTCGGCGAGCGGCGTGCCGGCCGAGGCGGACACCGACATCCGGTCGATGGACACCCCGAACCGCTTGGCCGCGTCAACGGACGGACGCACGGTCAACTCACCGGCTTCGAGGGCGTCGTACCAACTCATAGGGCGCAGAGCTTAAGGCATGAGGGTTACGCCTACTCGCCCGGGCCTTACAAGGAGTGACACGTTGCATTCGTGGCGCGACGGATTTCACATTAGTGTTACGACATGCGCGCGAAGGCGAGGCGGCGGGGGCCGCGGACTGCGGGGCCTTCCCTTTCCGGTCTGGTCGCCGGGCTCGCGGTCCTGGTGCTGGCGATCGTGCTGCTCGCGCTGCAGGCGACAGTCTTCGAAGTCGTCCGCTTCGTGCTCTTCACCGGCGTCGCGGTGGCGCTGCCCGGGTTCGCGCTCTGGCGACTGATCGGCGGGTACCGGCGCAACCTGGTGGAGGACCTCGCGGCCGGGTTCGCGGTGGGTACGGCCGGGCAGGTTCTGGTCTACCTCGCCAGCGCGTCGATCGGGCTGCAGGCGTGGTCGTGGGTGTGGGCGCCCGTCGTTCTGGTGATCGCCTTCGTGGACAGCGACGCGCGGGCTCGGGTCTGGCGGCGGGTCGAGCGTCCGTTGCGTCCGCTGCAGGCCTGGCTGCTCGCGGCGTCGACCGCGGTCGTGCTGCTGATCGTGTACCGGCGCGGGCCGGGCCAGTTCCTCCCGGCGTACACCGATCCGCTGCGCGCGTATCCCGACCTCGCCTTCCAGCAGGCGCTCGCCGCCAGCGCGAAGTACGACGTACCGATCTCGACGTTGTGGCTCGGTGGCGAGCCGATGAGGTACCACACGTTCTTCCACCAGGCGACGGCCGCGACGCAGTGGGGGACGCGGATCGACCTGACCGATCTGATCCATTCGCTGAGTTGGTTGCCGCTGTTCCTCGCCGGGTGCGGGCTGGTGTTCGCGCTCACGAGTCGGCTGGCCCCGACTGCCGAGGCCGGTGCCACGTGGGCCGGACCGCTCGCGGTGTTCGTCGCCGGTCTCGGTGGGGCCGTGCAGCCGTTGGCCGGCGTCGGGCTGGGCGGGATCTCGACCGCGGTGGCGGCGTACCTGAGTCCGACGCAGAACCTCGGGGTCCTGATCGCGCTGGCGCTCTGCGTGGTGGCGGTGGACCTCCTGCGGGCTGACGGTAGGCCGCGCGGCCGCTGGGTGTTGCTGGTGCTGCTCGCGCTGATCGCAGCCGGGGCGAAGTCGACGATCCTGCCGTTGATCGGCGCGGGGTTCGCGTTCGCATTCCTGCAGCTGGGCCTGGCGCGGCGGAGTACACGGCCGGCGTTCCTCGGTGGACTGCTCTCGCTGACGGTGTTCGTGGCGGCGTTGATCGCGATCTTCGGCGGGAGTACGTGGGGGACGGAGATCAAGCCGTTCGAGACGTTCGTCCAGTTGGCGCCGTACCCGATGCTGGTGTCGAACCCGCACGCGCAACTGTTGTCGGGGGCAACGACTCTGCTGAGCTGGGCGCTGGCCGCGTCGGGGCTGTTCTTCCTCGGCCGGAGGTGGCGGGACTCCGGTGCGGTGTTCCTTGCCGGAGTCGCTGTCGCGGGTTTGCTGGGCACGTTGCTGACGACCCAGTCGGGAGTCAGTCAGCTGTACTTCCTGCGAACAGCCTTCCCGGTCATCGCCGTACTCGCGGCTGTCGGGCTGGCGAATCTCGTCGGGCGGCTCGGGGACCGGCGGGCCGTGGTCCTCGTCGGCGCAGCCGGGCTGCTCGGGCTGGTGGCACTCGCAGTTGCGCGCTCGCAGTCCGCCGATCTGCATGGCATCAAGGGCCCGTGGGGGTGGACAGGCGCTGCGGTGGCGGCTGTCGCGGTGCTGGTGGCCGTCATCTGGAAGCTGGCGCGGCGACCGGGCAACTTCTTCATTGCCTTGCTCGGCGGTGCGGTGGCGGCGTGCATGATCGGCGCGGCCCTGGTGCCGTTGCAGGGCTTCGTGTCGGACAAGGCATCGAACCTGATCTTCGCCCGCCCGTTCCGCGGCGGCGCGACGGCAGCCGAGGCCGGCGCGGCGCAATGGCTGCGCCGCAACAGCGCGCCGGGCGAGCTGATCGCGACGAACGCGCACTGCATCATCGAACGCGACGGACTCTGCGACAGCCGGCACTTCTGGCTCGCCGCACTCTCCGAGCGTCCGGTGCTGATCGAGGGCTGGTCGTACTCGAACCAGGCGAACCGGATCGCCCTCGCCAATGACAGCAACCCGAGCCTCATCCCGTACTGGAACAGCGAGGAGCTCGCCGCCAACGACATCGCGTTCAAGGCGCCCTCGCCGGCGGCGATCGAACGCCTGCGGGAGGCCGGGGTGCGCTGGCTGTACGCCGACAACCGGGCCGGGTACGTGTCACCGGCGCTCCGCAACTACGTCCGCCTGCGGCACGCCACGCTGGACGCGACGATCTACGAACTCAGATGAGCTGCAGCAGGGCGTCGGCGACTCGCTCACGCCCGCGCCCGTCGACGAGTTCCCACCCAGCTCGCGCCAGCTGACCACGCTCGGCCGAATCGGTGAGCAGTCTCTTGAGCATCGGGACCGCCGAGTTCGGATCCGCCTGCAGCGCGCTCAACAGGCCGAGCCCTGCCGCCGCGCCGGTGTCGATTGCGCGCTCGTAGCCCATCTCCTGGTTGTCGACCACGCACACCAGTCCCGCGGTCGCCCCGAGACACAGCAGCTCCCAGGTCGACGTACCGGATGCACTGATGGTCAGATCAGCGTCGCGTACACGGGCCGCCAGCTGATCCGTCGGCCCGATGACGTCGAGGTGCTGGTGCGGTTGCAGCTCGACGGCGGCGATCTTCGCGGCGAGATCCGACCCGGGTGCGACCACAGTGGCGTCGAACGGCAGACCGGTCGCGGCCAGCGCGCGGGCGACGTACGGACCGGCGCCGAAGGCATCCGTGCCGCCGAAGAACGCGAAGACCGTCGGTACGGCGCTTTGACGGTCGATGGGCGGCGCGGCGGGACGGTGGTCGAGGATCTCGTCGCGGATCATCACGTACGGCAGGCCGGCGAGCCGGATCGAGTCGCGTAGCAGCGGCGGGTGGTCGAGCTCGGCGGCGAGGTTCTGGTCCACCAGCACGTCCGCCTCGGCGCCGCGGAAGTCACCGTCGACGATCGCCAGCGTGGGCAGACCGGTCGCCCGGACGGCTGAGTAGACGACCGCGTCCAGGTCGTACGAGTCGAACACCAGCGCGTCGAGCTCCAACCGGTCGACAAGCTCGACGTGCTCGGCCGGTCTCCAGACCGCGGGCTGTACGGCGATCCCCCGGGTGGCGATCTGCTCCGCGGCCCACGGCACGGTGCGCGCATCGCAGACGAAGACGAGCTCCACGTCGCGACGACGTACCTCCTCGGCCAGCGCCAGACACCGCATCACGTGACCGATGCCCCGGGCCGGCCCCACATCACAGCGCACCCCGACCCTTTTCACGGGCCCAGCGTACGTTTGATCACGTTGTGCTGAGACGGTGGATTGAGCTGGGCGTTCACGGGGCAGCTATTGTTTCGAGGTCCGCACCGCGTGTGTGCAGTTCGGAACTGTCCGTCAGAAGGGTCCCGCTCGCGTGTCAATCCTTACCGGCTCCGACATCCTGGTCACCGGCGGTACCGGGTCGTTCGGCCGGACGTTCGTACGGCACGCGCTGAACCACCTGGATCCGCGACGGATCATCGTCTTCAGCCGCGACGAGCTGAAGCAGTGGGAGGTCCGCCAGTCGTTCGGCGACGACCCGCGGCTGCGGTTCTTCCTCGGCGACGTCCGCGACCGGTCCCGGTTGCTGCGGGCGATGCACCGGGTCGACTACGTCGTCCACGCGGCCGCGCTGAAGCAGGTGGACAGCGGTGAGTACAACCCGTGGGAGTTCGTCCAGACCAACGTGATCGGGTCGCAGAACGTCATCGAGGCGGCCATCGACTCAGGCGTGAAGCGGGTCGTGGCGCTGTCCACGGACAAGGCGTCCAGCCCGATCAACCTGTACGGCGCGACCAAGCTGACCGCGGACAAGCTGTTCATCAACGGGAACCACTACGCGGCGGCGTACGACACCCGCTTCAGCGTCGTCCGGTACGGCAACGTGATGGGCAGCCGGGGCTCGATCATCCCGAAGTTCCGCGCGCTGCACGCGGCCGGCCAGTCGCTGCCGATCACCGACCTGCGCTGCACCCGGTTCCTGATCACGCTGCCGGAGGCGGTCGAGTTCGTGGTCGACTCGTTCGACCTGATGACCGGCGGCGAGCTGTACGTGCCGCGGATCCCGTCGATGAAGGTGACCGACCTGGCCGAGGCGATCGCGCCCGGCGCGACCATGCACGACGTCGGCCTGCGCCCCGGCGAGAAGCTGCACGAGGAGATGATCAGCCCGGAGGAAGGCCGCCGCGCGCTGTCCCTCGGCGACCGCTTCGTCCTGCAGCCCGATCTCGCCACCTGGGGCTACCAGCCGCCGACCGGTGGTACGCCGGTGTCGGACGGATTCCACTACGCGTCGGACACCAACGACCAGTGGTACTCGATCGAGGAGATCCGCAAGATCCTCGAGAGCGACGCCTGACGTGCTTCCGTACGGGCGCCAGTCGATCTCGGAGCAGGACATCGAGGCGGTCACCGCCGTACTGCGCGGCGACTGGCTGACCACCGGCCCCGCGGTCACCGCGTTCGAGAACGCGATCTCCGAGCTCGCCGGCGGACACCGGGCGGTGAGCTGTACGTCGGGCACCGCGGCCCTGCACATCGCGTACGCCGCTCTCGGCGTCGGACCGGGCGACGAGGTCGTCACCACCCCCATGACCTTCGTGGCCACCGCCTCCTGCGCCGCGATGCTCGGCGCTCGCATGGTGTTCGCGGACGTGGACTACGACACCGGCCTGATCGACCCGGCCGCCGTCGAAGCTTCTTTGTCTGACCGGTCCAAGGTCATCAGCGCAGTCGACTACGCGGGCCAATCCGCCGACTACACCGCACTACAGGCGCTGGCAGATCGAGTCGGCGCGAGGACTTTGGCCGACGCGGCCCACTCGGTCGGCGGCTCAGCCGAAGGCCGCCCGGTAGGCGACCTCGCCGACGTCACCACGATGTCGTTCTTCCCGACCAAGAACCTGACCACCGGCGAGGGCGGCGCGGTCGTCTGCAAGGACCCCGCAATCGCCCAACGGGCCCACGAGTTCCACTTCATCGGCCTGGTCCGCGACCCTTCGCGCTTCGAGATCACGGACGAAGGACCGTGGCACCAGGAGGTCCACGAGTACGGCGTGAACTACCGCCTGACCGACCTGGGCGCCGCGCTCGGGCTGTCCCAACTGCGCCGGCTCGGGGAGTTCAAGCGCCGCCGGACCGAGATCACCGCCCGCTACAACGCGGCGTTCTCCGACGCCGACGGACTCCGTACGCCGGTGCAGCGCGCCGGGGTCGACCCGATGTGGCACCTGTACCCGATCCGCGTCCTCGGCGGCCGACGACGCGAGGTCTTCGAGGCGATGCGCGCCGCGGGGATCGGCGTACAGGTGAATTACATCCCCGTGTACTGGCACCCGGTCTTCGCCCACCAGGGCTACCAGCGCGGCCTCTGCCCGAACGCCGAGCGTTTCTACGCCGAGGAACTCTCCCTCCCCCTCTTCCCGGACCTCACCGACAGTGACGTCGACCGGGTGATCGAGACCCTTCTGCACTTGGTTGGCTAACGTGACTGATGTGACCCGGTCGAATCTGATCGGCGGCGAGATGCTCAACTGGTCGGACCTGCACCCGGGCGACGCCCGTCCCGCGGCCGCCGGACCCGCAGCCACAGCACTCCTGGCCGCCACCCTCCACCCTGAGGACACCGTCCTGATCGCCGGCCCGCACGGTGCCGGCGTGATCACGGCTGCCGTCGCGCAGGTCACGTCGGTCGACCTCCTGCTCCGCTCGGCCCCCGACGCGGAGGAACTCGCCGAACTACTGGACGACGCCAAGGGGCAGGTCTTCTGCGGCTCGCTCGATCGTTGGGCAGTGGATGAAACGTACGACGTGATCGTCGCGCTGGACGGGTTGGAGCGTTTGGGCGGACCCGATACGGCGAGCTTCCCGTGGGTGCAGGCGCTGGATCGGTTGCGTGAGCGGCTCCGGCCGGGTGGACGACTGCTCCTCGGCGCCACGAACTCCTTCGGATTCGAACGGTTGATTCAGCCGGACATCACGGCGGCGCTCCCGCGCGACGAGGACTGGAGCCGGGCCGTCGCGGACCGAGCGCCCGCAGGTCTCAAGCCCCTCCTCTCCGCTCTCGACACCTCCGACCTGCAGACCTTTGCTGTCTTCCCGTCGCTGGTGCGGGCAGATGTCGCGCTCACGACAGTTGACGGGTTCGCAGGAATCGTCGCGGCGCGGGAAGTTGCCTCGCGCAACGACGGTCCGGTGTTGCTGGACCCGTACCGCCTGGTGCTGGACGCGGCTGCAGCAGGAGTTGCCTTCGAGTTGGCGCCGGCTTGGTACTTCGTGATCGGCGCGGAGGCACCCGCCGTACTGCCTGCAGGTGTGGTGCCGGCGGGCGAAGGCGTCCTGCTGGAGGAGCACCTTCTGACGGCCCTGCGCTGTGATGATCAGGCGGAGCTTCGGCGGGTGATTCCGGCGTACGTCGCCTGGCTGGGTGCGCGTGGTGCGGGGTCGCCCGACAACGTGATCCTGGACGGAACGTCGTACCGGCTGTTCGGGGAGGCGCAGGAACTGGATGTTGTGGAGCACCTCCAGCGGTTCGCGCGGCGAGCTCTGGAAAGTGGCGCACGGCAACCATGGCCCGCTGCTGCCGACCCGCACGCGTTGACAGCACGGCTCGCGGCGATGGCCGGGATCACGGTGCCGGAGCAGGAGTTCACCCCGGACGAGGTCGTCCGCCCGCGCGGCAGCGCCGAGCAGTTGACCACCGTCGCCCGGCTCGCCGACGAGCTCGCCCACGCGAGCGCCCGCGCGATCCTCTTCGAGGGCACGGTCAGCGGCATCCGCCGCTCACTCCCCTATCGCGTCGGCCACGCCGTCCTCAATCCCGCACGGGTGATCCGCCGCCGCCTCAAGCGGGTGTTGCGGAAGGTACGGCGCTGATGCACCACGCCAACCACTTCTACGGGCACGCCAACATCATGGCGACGTACGCCGGACTCCCGAAACCACCGCGGATCTGGGGCTACCTGCAGCACGGCTGGAACATCCTCGACGGTTTCGCGCACGGCACGAACTTCGCGCCCGGGCTGCCCAAGTTCGTCTGGTCGGACAGCGTCCGCCGCCGCGGCCACGCGCTCGGCCTGCGGAACTACTCGGTGATCGGCTCGGTCTGGCTGTACCTGCTGAAGACCCATCCCGAACTCGCGACGCCGTCGAAACGGGCCAAGGGCACCATCTTCTACCCGTTCCACGGCTGGGAAGGCCAGCACGTACTCGGTGACCACGGCCGAATCGTTGCCTCGATCAACGAGCACGAGACCGGCCCGGTGACCGTCTGCCTGTACTGGAACGAGTTCGACAAGCCCGCGATCCGGAACGTCTACAAGGACGCCGGATTCCGGGTCATCACGCACGGCTACCGCGGCCTGCACTGGCGAAAGACCGACGCCAAGTTCTTGGTGAAACAACTGCGCGAGCTCCGCAAGCACGAACGGGTCGCCTCCAACCGGCTCAGCTCCGCCGTTCTGTACGGCGCCTCGCTCGGCCTGGGGGCGGGGGTCTACGGTGATCCCATGGTGCTGGAGAACGAGCACCCGTCGTTCGGCGGACAGGCGCGGATCAAGCGGCTGTGGCCGGAGATGGACCAGCCGTACGTCCCGCCGGCGGTCGCCCGTGAGTTCACCGACACCGAACTGGGCGTCGACCACGTCGCCGGACCCGCAGAAATTCGGGAGATGTTCCGATGGACCCCGTGACACCAGCACTGAAGATCGGCATCATCACGCAGGTTCGCGTGACCAGCACACGGCTGCCGGCCAAGGTGCTGCTGGCCGTTGCCGGGCGCTCCTATCTCGAGCACCACCTCGACCGGCTGAGCCGCACCGGCCTGCCGGTGATCGTCGCGACCACCACGAACCTCCACGACGACCTGGTCGTCCAGGTCTGCGAAGAGGACGGCATCCCGGTCTTCCGCGGCAGCGAGGACGACGTGCTCAGCCGGTTCGCCGGCGCCGCCCGCGAGCACGACCTGGACGCCATCGTCCGCGTCACCTCCGACTGCCCGCTGATCGATCCCGAGATCGTTGCCGCGGGCGTCGATCGCTGGCGCGCCGAGAACGATCTCGACCTCTACATCTCGAACTGTCTCGAGCGCACCTATCCGCGGGGCATGGACTTCGAGATCTTCTCCACCGCCCGGTTGTACGACGCGGAGGCGAACGCCACGCTCAAGGCGGACCGGGAGCACGTCACGCCGTACCTGCACCAGAACCGGTCCGGCGAGATGCGGCTGCTGAACCTGCCGTGGTCCGGCGCTCCGTCGTCCGGCCGCGCAGCGCAGTACCGGCTCACGCTGGACACCGCGGACGACTGGAAGTTGCTCGATGCCCTGATCGAGGACTTCGGCGGGACCGGGCTCGGCTGTGCCGAACTGGTCGCGATTCTGGACGAGCACCCGGAGCTGGCCGCGCTGAACGCGCACATCGAACAGAAGAAACTCGGCGAGTAGCAGGTTCCCAGCGCTCCGCTACGGCATGATTTACCGTGATGACCACCAATGATCCGGCCGGGGACTCCGCCGCTGCCCCGGACAACGGCGCGCACGCCGCGCGGGCCAAGTCGTTCGGCGCCGTCGCGGCGGCGTACGACGCGGGCCGGCCGACGTTCCCGGTCGAGGCGCTGAGCTGGATCCTGGGCCCGGGTCGCGGCCTGCAGGTGCTCGATCTGGGCGCCGGCACCGGCAAGCTCGCCGCGGTCGCCGCCGAACTCGGTCACGACGTGATCGCCGTCGACCCGTCGCAGGAGATGCTCGAGGTCTGCCGCCGGCGGCCCGGGATCGACACGATGGTCGGGGCTGCGGAGTCGATCCCGCTCGCCCACGCCTCGGTAGACGCGGTGATCGTCGGGCAGGCCTTCCACTGGTTCGACCACGCCCGCGCGCTGCCGGAGATCGCCCGGGTGCTGCGCCCGGGCGGCGTCCTCGGCCTGCTCTGGAACAACGCCGACACCGTGGTGCCGTGGGTCCGCCGGCTCTTCCAGGTGATGCAGGGTGACGGCTTCGGTGGGACCGACCGCTTCGACCCGGTGCAGGTCATCGAGCAGTCGAACCTGTTCACGCTGCTGGAGAGCGCCCGGTTCCGGCACTGGCACGACCTGAACCGGGCGGGCTTGCGGCAGCTGGCCCAGTCGCACTCGCGGGTCGCCGTACTCAAGGACACCCGGCGTGACCAGGTCCTGGACCAGATCGACCTGATCTACGAGCACACCGCGCGGCCCCCGGAGGCGTTGCGGATGCCGTACTTCACCGACTGTTTCCGGGCCCACCCCAGCGAGTTCGCGAACTATCGCCGTACGGTCGACGGCCCGGTGGCACCGCACCTTTAGAACGTTTTGGTTGCGGTAGGTCACAAATGCGCAACCAGGGGCTAACGTGCACCTGTTCTAGTCCACCGAAGGGGAACGCATGGACGAGGAAGTGGTGCGCGAGCGGGACGCCCGCGCCTATGAGGCGGTGCACGACGCAGCCGACTTCAAAGAGCTGAAGCGGCGGTACAAGAACTTCGTCGTACCGTGGACGATCGCCTTCATGGCGTGGTACCTGGCGTACGTCGCCTGCAACAACTGGGCCCGCGGTTTCATGGATCACCGGCTGGGTGGCAGCCACATCAACGTCGCGCTGATCTTCGGCCTGTTGCAGTTCGTGTCGACGTTCTTGATCGCGGCCCTGTACGGCCGGTTCGCCAACCGCAAGCTCGATCCGCTGGCCCACGGCCTGAACGCCAAGTACAAGAGGGAGCGCCGCCGGTGAACGTTCTTCTCGTCCCGCTGGCCGCTGAACCCGGCAACCGGACACTGACGATCTCGCTGTTCACCGCCGTCGTCGCCGTGACGCTGTACATCACCTGGTGGGCGTCCCGGCAGAACAAGACCGCGGCCGACTACTACGCCGGCGGCCGCTCGTTCAGCGGCGCGCAGAACGGCCTGGCGGTGGCCGGCGACTACATGTCCGCGGCGTCGTTCCTCGGTATCTCCGGCCAGATCGCCCTCTACGGGTACGACGGCTTCCTGTACTCGATCGGCTTCCTCGTGGCCTGGCTGGTCGCGCTGCTGCTGGTCGCCGAGCTGCTGCGGAACTCGGGCCGCTTCACGATGGCCGACCAACTCGCGTTCCGGATGAAGCAGAAGCCCGTCCGGACGGCGGCCGCGACCTCGACGATCGTGGTCTCGATCTTCTACCTGCTGGCCCAGATGGTCGGCGCCGGTTCGCTGGTCGGGCTGCTGCTCGGCGTGAAGAGCGAGGGCCTGAAGGCCGCCGTGATCGTGCTCGTCGGCGCGCTGATGATCGTCTACGTGACGATCGGCGGCATGAAGGGCACCACCTGGGTGCAGATCGTCAAGGCCGTGCTGCTGATGACGGGCACGGTGGTGATCACGTTCCTGGTGCTGCTGAAGTTCAACTTCAACATCTCCGACCTGCTCGGCTCGGCCGCCTCGAAGTCCGGCAAGGGCGAATCGTTCCTGCAGCCCGGACTGCTCTACGGCAAGGACCTCACCGGCCAGATCGACTTCCTGTCGCTCGGCCTCGCGCTCGTCCTCGGTACGGCGGGTCTGCCGCACATCCTGATCCGCTTCTACACCGTGCCGGACTCACGGGCCGCGCGGCGGTCGGTGCAGTGGGCGATCGGCCTGATCGGTGTGTTCTACCTCATGACGCTGGCCCTCGGGTTCGGTGCCGCGGCACTGCTGAACACCGCCAAGGGTTCCGCGGTCGAGGCGTCGAAGGGCAATGTTGCGTCGCCGCTGCTGGCCGAAGCAGTCGGCGGCGGAGCCGACTCCACCGGTGGGGCGATCCTGCTCGCGCTGATCGCGGCGGTGGCCTTCGCGACCATCCTCGCGGTGGTGGCCGGGCTGACGCTGACCTCGGCGTCGTCGTTCGCGCACGACCTGTACGCCAACGTCATCTCCAAGCAGAAGCCGACCGAGAAGCAGGAATTGCGGGTGGCGCGGTTCGCGGCGATCGGGATCGGCGCGGTCGCGATCGGGCTGGCGATCCCGGCGCAGAAGCTGAACATCGCGTTCCTGGTCGCGCTGGCGTTCGCGGTCGCGGCCTCGGCGAACCTGCCGGCGCTGCTGTTCAACCTGTTCTGGAAGCGGTTCAACACCTCGGGCGCCGTCTGGAGCATCTACGGCGGCCTGATCTCGGCCGTCGTCCTGGTGGTCTTCTCGCCGGTCGTCTCCGGCAACGGCGACAAGTCGATGATCACCGGTTCGGACTTCCACTGGTTCCCGCTGTCGAACCCGGGCATCGTGTCGATCCCGTTGGGCTTCCTGTTCGGCGTACTCGGCACGTACCTCGGCCGGGACAAGTCGAGCGAGACCCGCTACAGCGAACTCTCGGTCCGCGCGCTCACTGGCGCCGGCGCGGAAGGTGCCGCCAAGCACTGACGCAGTCCATCAAGGGCCGGCTCGCACACTGCGAGCCGGCCCTTCGCTGTCACGAGCCGTTGACGCACGGTTGATGGTGCCGTAACAATGAGCCAATCGCCGCGCAAGAATTGAGCAAGTCAGCGAAAGTTTTGGACTCCCGTGCGGCGGCTCTTCCCTGTCCCGCCCACCAGGAGAGACCCATGCGAATCCCGAAATGGCGGTTGCTGACCGCCTTGCTGGCCGCGAGTCTCGCGGCCGCTCCACTCGTCCGGCCGGCGCCCGCCGCGCAGGCCGCCGTACTCGCCGGTCCCAATCTCGCCGCCGGTAAGGCCGCGTCGGCCAGCAGCAGCACCCAGAACTACGCCGCGTCGAACGTGACCGACAGCAACCAGAGCAGCTACTGGGAGAGCGCCAACAACGCGTTCCCGCAGTGGGTCCAGGTCGATCTCGGTACGTCGGTCGCGACCAACCAGGTCGTGCTCAAGTTGCCGACCGCGAACTGGGGCGCCCGCGACGAGACCCTGGCGATCCAGGGCAGCACCGACGGGCAGAACTTCACCGACCTGTCCGCGTCCGCGGCGCGCACGTTCAGCCCGCCGAACAACACGGTGACCGTCGACTACGGCACCGCCACCACGCGGTACGTCCGGATCCGGATCACCGCGAACACCGGCTGGCCCGCCGGACAGCTCTCCGAACTCGAGGTCTACGGACTGGCAACCGGTGACACCCAGGCTCCCACCGCCCCGGGCAACCTGGCCTTCACCGAACCCGGCGCCGGGCAGATCAAACTCACCTGGAGCGCGTCGACCGACAACGTCGGCGTCACCGGGTACGACGTCTACGCGAACGGTCAGCTGCGGACCAGCGTGGCCGGCAACGTGCTCACGTACACGGACAACCAGCCTGTCAACGTGTCGATCGCGTACACCGTTCGAGGGAAAGATGCCGCTGGCAACCAGTCCGCGAACAGCAACACGGTCACCCGCAACAGCAGCGGCGGCCCGGGCAGCAACCTGGCGCTGCACAAGCCGATCAGCGCGTCCGGGTCGACGTTCACCTACGTCCCGGCGAACGCGAACGACGACGACGTGACGACGTACTGGGAGGGCAACGCCAATCCGGCCACGCTCACCACCGAGCTGGGCGCGAACGCGGACCTCAGCTCGATCGTCGTACGGCTCAGCCTCGATCCGGCGTGGGGACCGCGGACGCAGACGTTCTCGATCCTCGGGCGGGAGCAGAGCTCGTCGAACTTCACGACGATCGTTGCTTCGGCCGGCTACGACTTCAACCCAGCGAGCGGCAACAGCGTGACGATCCCGGTCAGCGCGCGAGTGGCCGACGTACGGCTGAACTTCACCGGGAACACCGGCGCACCGGCCGGGCAGGTCGCTGAGCTGCAGGTGCTCGGCGTACCGGCGCCGAACCCGGATCTCACGCCCTCCAACGTCTCGTGGACACCCACGTCGCCGGTCGAGACCGACGCGATCACGGTCCGTGCGACGGTGAACAACGGCGGCACGGCGGGCTCCGCGGCGACCGACGTGAACTTCTACCTCGGCACGACCAAGGTCGGTACGGCGGCTGTCGGCGCGCTCGCGGCCGGGGCGTCGACGACGGTCAGCGCATCGATCGGGACGCGCGACGCGGGCTCGTACGCGTTGAGCGCCAAGGTCGACGAGGGTGGTTCAGTGATCGAGCAGAACGACGGGAACAACACGGCGGCCGCTGCTGGTCCGCTCGTGGTGACCCCCGTGGCGAGCTCCGACCTCGTCGCGGCGGCGGTGAACTGGACGCCTGGGAACCCGTCCGCCGGCAACGCTGTCGCGTTCTCCGTGTCTTTGAAGAACCAAGGCAGTGTCGCCTCTGCGTCTGGTGCGCATGGGATCACGCTGACGGTGCTGAACGGATCGTCCGTCGTGACGACGTTGACGGGCTCGTACAACGGTGCGATCGCGGCCGGCGCGACCACACCTACTGTTGCTCTCGGCAACTGGACGGCCACCAACGGGCGCTACACCGTGCGTGTGGTGCTGGCGGACGACGCCAATGAGTTGCCGGTGAAGCGCTCGAACAACACGAGTGAGCGGCCGTTCTTCGTGGGTCGCGGCGCGAACATGCCGTACGACCACCTCGAGGCGGAAGACGCCGCGGTCGGCGGCGGCGCGTCCGTCATCGGACCGAACCGGACGATCGGCGACCTGGCCGGTGAAGCCTCCGGGCGCCGCGCGGTCACGCTGGGCTCGAACGGCGCGTACGTCGAGTTCACCACCCGCGCCAGCACGAACACGCTCGTCACCCGCTTCTCGATGCCGGACTCGTCGGGCGGCGGCGGGCAGACGTCGTCGATCAGCGTCTACGTGAACGGCAGCTTCGCGAAGACGTTGCCGCTGACCTCGAAGCACGCCTGGCTGTACGGCGCGGAGGCGTCGCCGAACAACTCGCCGGGGTCAGGTCCGGCGCGGCACATCTACGACGAGGCCAACCTGATGCTCGGCCAGACCTACCCGGCCGGGACGAAGATCCGGCTGCAGAAGGATCCGGCGAACAGCCTGACGTACACGATCGACTTCCTCGACACCGAGGCTGCGACGCCGGTCCCGAACCCTGGCGCGGGATTCGTCACACCGGCCGGCTTCACCCATCACGACGTGCAGAACGCGCTCGACCAGGTGCGGCAGGACAGCAACCTGCAGGGTGTGTACCTGCCCGCCGGTGACTACGACACGTCGTCGAAGTTCCAGGTGTACGGCAAGGCGGTCAAGATCGTCGGGGCCGGGCCCTGGTTCACCCGGTTCCACGCGCCGACCACGCAGGACAACACCGACGTCGGGTTCCGGTCCGAGGCGTCGGCGAACGGGTCGACGTTCAGCGGGTTCGCGTACCTCGGCAACTACACGTCGCGGATCGACGGGCCCGGCAAGGTGTTCGACTTCTCGGGTACGGCGAACATGACCATCGACAACATCTGGGTCGAGCACATGGTCTGCATGTACTGGGGTTCGAACACCGACACCTCGACGATCAAGAACTCGCGGATCCGGGACACGTTTGCCGACGGCATCAACATGACGAACGGGTCGGCCGGCAACACGGTCAGCAACAACGACGCCCGGTCGACGGGTGACGACAGCTTCGCGCTGTTCAACGCCACCGACAACGGCGGCGGCGAGGTCCGGGACAACGTGTTCGAGAACCTGTCCGCGACGCTGACCTGGCGAGCCGCCGGGTTCGCGGTGTACGGCGGGACGAACAACGTTTTCCGGAACCTGTACGCCGCGGACATGCTCACGTACCCCGGGATCACCATCAGTTCCCTGGACTTCGGGATCCCGATGAACGGGTTCGGAGCCACTCCGCCGACGCAGTTCCAGAACGTCTCCGTCGTACGGTCCGGCGGGCATTTCTGGGGCAACCAGGCGTTCCCCGCGGTGTGGATCTTCTCGGCGTCGAAGATCTTCCAGGGGATCCGCGTCAACGATCTGGACATCGTCGATCCGACCTACAGCGGGATCATGTTCCAGACGAACTACGTCGGCGGCCAGCCGCAGTTCCCGGTCGCGGACACCGTCTTCACCAACACGACCATCTCCGGCGCCCGCAAATCCGGCGACGCCTTCGACGCCAAGTCCGGCTTCGGCATCTGGGCCAACGAACTCCCCGAACCCGGCCAAGGCCCCGCCTTAGGCGCAGTCACCTTCAACAACCTAACCCTCACCAACAACGCCAAAGACATCCAAAACACCACCACAACCTTCACCCTCAACCGCAACTAACAGGGGTGCCGGCAACCGTCGGCACCTGAGCGCATGGCCTGTGTACGACGGGCGCACCTGAGCGGTCTCGGGTGCGCCCGCCGTACGTCGGCAATCATCCGATCCCCCGCGGAAACCGCCACCGGTTGGACTGCGCGATCCTCCGAAACAGCACGCCCCGCCCGACAGCACCCGCGCCTCCCCGGCCTACGTCGCACGGTAGGAGTAGGTGGTTCGGGTTCGTCACTCCCGGCGGGATGAGTAGCGCGTGCGCGTCGTCCGGAGTCGGGTTGCGGGCGCCGACGTAGTCCCGCACTCACACCACCCACTAGTGCACACCACGTCCCGGCACGGCACGCCTCGTGCGCGGCGTGGTACGGACGCGCGCGACGGGCTGCCGGGCCTGCTCGAGGATCGTGCAGAGCCGGTGGGGTCAGATTGTGGCGAAGGAGGGCGGGCCGGTGCCGGCGTCGTTCGGGGTGCGCTCGCCCCAGACCGCGAACCGGGCGGCTTCCGCGCGGGTCAGTTCGTCGGCGTGCCAGCGGCTGGGTCTCACGCCGAGTGCGGCGGCTGCGGGCGTGGCGGTGTCACCCCACGGATCGTCTGCTGGGGTTGAGATTTGGGGCTTTGGGTTGCCGCTGGACGTGAGTTGGCCGTCCGATGGATCCGAGGGCGTGGGGGACTCACCCGGTGGCTCGTGTGGCCGGGCTGCGTCGTCTGGTGGTTTGTGTGGATGGCGGGGTGGTGGGTCGGCCCAGGTGGGTCTGGTGACGTGGACTTTGCCGTTGGTGATGGTGATGGTCCAGTGGCCGTGGTGCAGGTCGGTGTGGTGGCGGCGACAGACCAGGGCGAGGTTCTCGACCTTGGTCTCGCCGCCGTCGATCCAGGAGATCAGGTGATGGGCGTCGCACATGACCGGCGGCGCATTACAGACGACGCAGCCGCGGTCGCGGGTGTTCAGGGCGCGGCGCATCGCCTTGGTGACGAGGCGTTCGCAGCGGCCGACGTCCAGAGGTTCGGAGTTGGAGCCGAGCACGACCGGGATGACCTTCGCGTCGCAGGCCAATCGGCGGATGGTGGCCGCCGACAGCCCGTTGCCGTAGACGGTCTGCCCGATCGCGTCCGCGGTGGCCGCCTTCAGGTCCTGGAAGTCGATGGTGACGGTGAGGTTCGCCTTCGCCCCGAACCCAGGCACCACATCACCAGCCACACCAGGCTGTGGGCCGGTCGCCAGCGAACCGGCCTCCGCAGAGCCTGACGCAATAGAACCAGACGCCGTGGAACCAGTCCCTGTGGAGCCGGTCTCCGGAGAGCCGGTCTCCGGGGAACTGGCTGGTTTGCCGGTGGGGCGCGGCATCGTGGGGGACGGGGTGCCTGCGTCGAGGGCGGTGGCGGCCAGCGTCAACGTGGTGCTGAGGGCATCCGCCTGGCGCTTTTCGCGGGAGCGCGGGTCGCGCTCCCCGTCGACGGTCTTGTGGGGGCGGGCGCCGGTGACGATGAGCGTCCGGAGGAGTTCGGCGTTCTCGTTGGCCAGGTAGCCGGTGAACTTCACGCCGCGGTCCGCGGTCTTCAAGGTCAAGGTTTCGCGGGCGGCGGCCTTGTCCTCTTCCGGTTCGGGGCCGTCGGTGTCGAGGATGTCGCGGGACTGCTCGGCAGCCGCACGCAGATCGGCCGGCGACAAGTGCCGGCCGAGGCGGACCAGTTCCTCTTCGGCGAACTCCAGATCAGCGACCGGCACCGTTGTCGGGACCTTTTCGAGGGCGGTCACGATCGCTTCGGCTTGCGCCGGCCGCAACAGCACTTCAGGCACCGAACCGTCGTCGGGCACATCAGGGTCGGGCAGCGCGGCGACGACCGCCGCATACTTCGGCAGCGCACGGGCCAGCCGGACGTCGCGGTAGGCGCGGGCGTGGTCGAGGCGGTAGCGGAACTCCACGTACTGGACCATGTCCCGGGCACCGACCCGTTCGGCGTACCCGGACTTGTCCATCGCCGCGATGATCCGCAACCGGCGGGTTTCGATCCGGGCCAGGTCGGCGTCGGCCTGGTCGAGAGCGCGCTCCAGCTCCGCATCGCTCATCAACTCAGCCGGCTTCTCCATGCATCAAAGCCTAAACACCCCCACCGACAGTTTTCAAAGCCAGAACCCCCTTATTTCCAAGGGATTCTGTTATCCACAGCCGAAACATCTTGTGGATCTTGTCGAGAGCAACTAATCACAATGGCGGGACTGCGGGTGCCGGAAGACTGCCGACAGACTTGACGGTTGCCCCGGTCAACAAGTTGTGGGCCGTGGGGGTCAGGGCGTGGAGGGCGGTGCCTTGGGTTCGGTGGGTGGTTATCAGGGCGGCGGCTCGGAGGATTCTGGTGTGGTCGGAGGTGGAGGCCAGGGAGATGCCTACTCGGCGGGCCAGTTGGGTTGTGGTGGCGGGGTGGGTGAGGGAACGGAGTACGGCGGCGCGCGTGCGGCCTAGGAGGTCTGCGAGGGCGTCGGTGGCGGAATCGTCCAGCTCGGTCAGGTCGGCGCAGGGGTAGACGAGAACGGGACGGCGGTCAGGGTTGTCCATCGCGAGACAGTTGGAGACCAGCGGGGACGGATAGAGCTCGAGTCCGCGGCCGTTCAGGTGGATGTCCGCAATCCAGTCGTCGACGGGCCCGCACGTCGTCAGCACCGGAGTCGCCCACTCGACATCGGGATGCAGAGACGACAGCAGCGCATCGATCCCACCGTGTAGGACCGCCCGCGACCGGATCCCGAGGTCAGCGCCGTACCGTCGCTGCAACTCTCCCGACGAAGGCACCAGTACCTCCTGATGGAAGTCCCGGACCGCGCCGCCCAGCGCACGCCGCGAACCAGCGCGACCGTCCAGCAACCCACGCATGTACCGGTCGATCTCAGGCGGCAGCCACGGCTCCAACTCGTCCCGGATGACGGAGGCCGGCGTCTCCATCAACGCCTCGACCGCCGGCTCCAGACCGGGCCCACCAACCTCCGGGATCAGGAAGTCCGGGAACAACCCGCCTGGCGAGATCAGCTTGAACAGCGGACGCATCGACCCCCGCACCCGCGGTGCCGCAGTACGCCGCCAGCGTCGTACGACCGGCGACATCGCCCGGTCACCGAGCGCGCGGGCCGCGAGCGCGGCTTCCCACAGCGGGTGCGGCTCGGTGGGGAACGTGACCCGGCCGAGGTCCGCCGCGGTGAAGTGGACGCGGAACATCCCTCGATTGTGACGGCCGCGAGGCCATCCGCCCAGACCTCTTCGGTTCAGGCCGAATCCGGTCGCGACCGGCCGCCGTACGCTTCCACCCTGGCCCGATGAAACGTCTCGCAGTCCTCACCGTCCTGGTCCTCGCCGCGGCCACCCCATCGGCCACCGCGCAGGCCGGCGCCGTCCACCGACCGACGCAGTACGTCGTCTCGACCACCCCCGGCGAGAACCTCGAGGGGATCGCGGTGACGCCCGGCGGCACGATGTACGTCACCAGCGTCGCCACCGGCGCGGTGTACCGCGGCAGCACCCACTCGTCCCGCCTCAGCCTGTTCCTGCCGGCCGGCAGCGACGGACGTACTGCGGCCACCGGCATCCACCTGGACCGCTGGGGCCGGGTCCTCGTCGCCGGCGCGAGTACGTCGAAGCTCTTCCTGTACGACGCCCGCGGCCGGCTGCTCGACGTACGGAAAGCGTCGGACGGCTCGTTCCTGAACGACTTCACGATCGCGGGCGACGCCGTCTACGTGACCGATTCGGCGCACAACCAGATCTGGCGGGCGCCGCTCACCCGCGACGGCCTCGGCGAGCTCGAACCGTGGATCACCCGCGACCGGATCCAGCCGACGCCGTATTTCCTGAACGGCATCGTCACCGACGGACGCGTCCTCCTGGTCGGCGAGCAGGGCCAGGACGTCACGTACCGGATCGACCTCCGCACCCGGCAGGTCACCGTCCTCGACGTGCCGAACGGCATCCTGTCCGGCGACGGGTACCTGCTCGAAGGACGCAGGCTGTACGCCGTCTACAACGCCGGCGGCGGGAAGTACGTCACCCGGCTCGCCATCCTGAACGACGATCTGACCGCGGCGACGCTGGTCGCGGACTCGGGCCCTGGCGCGGCCGGTGCGACCCCGACGACGATCGCCCGCGACAACGGCCGGCTGCTGTGGGTGAACAGCCAGTTGGACATCGCACCCGGTACGCCGCCGTACACGGTGACCGTCGTACCGGGCCTGCGTTAGAGACCGTCAGTGACGCGCGCCAGGACCGCGCCTGCCTGCAGGACCAGCGCGCGGTCGGCGTCGTCGAGGCGGCTGAGGAGGTTGGCGAGCTCCTCGGCGGCCTGACGGCCGGACGCTTCGACCGTCTGGGCACCCAGGTCGGTGAGCACGACCGCAGTCGCCCGACCGTCGACGGGGTCCGGTTCGCGCCGGACGAGACCGGCCTCCTCCAGACCCGCGACCGTCGTGGTCGCGGTGGGTTGCGAGCACGGGACCCGGGCGGCGATCTCGCCGATCCGGATCGGTTGCTCGTCGGCGATCAGCATCAGCGCCAGGAACTGCGTCGGGTGCAGGAGCGTGGTGGTCCTGCTCCGGCGCAGATGTCTGACGATTCGGTGCATGCTGACCAGCAGCTGCAATGCCTCCTGCGCCATCCAGATCACCTCCGTCGGGAAGCGCAATCCTGGCACAGGCACCCAAACATCGCCTACCGCTGCGGGCTGATGCCGGGGGTCAGGACGGCGGCAGCTCGCCGTTGGCCGGTGCGGCAACGACGCGATTCCGGCCGGCGTCCTTGGCCTTGTACATGGCCAGGTCGGCGGCTATCTGGAGCTCGTCGAGGCTGGCACCGGACTCCGGGTACGTCGCGGCGCCGATCGAGCACGTGATGGGGCCACACAGCACCGGGCCGTTGGGGGCGGCGACGGTGACCGTCAGACCCGCGATGCGACGCCGGATCCGCTCGGCGGCCAGCGCCGTGTCGGACGCAGAGGTCTGCGGGAGCAGGATGGCGAACTCTTCGCCGCCGAGCCGCCCGACCAGGTCGTTGTCGCGGACCTCGTGGCGCAGTTCGGCCGCGACCGCCTTCAGTGCCTCGTCACCGGCCAGGTGGCCATAGGTGTCGTTGATGGCCTTGAAGTGGTCGAGATCGAGATAGAGCACGCCGAGTCGGGAGTTCGTGCGTTCGGCGCCGGCGAACTCACGACGCGCGATCTCGTGCCAGAAGGCTGCATTGGCCAGGCCTGTCTTGGGATCGGTGCGTGACGCCGTCTGGAACTGCTCGACCAAAAGCGCGCGGTGCAGACCGAGGATGGTGAGCAGCAGGACTGCGACGGCCCATGGCTGGCTGAGGAGCAACGCGGCGGTCGCGACACCCAGTCCGAGAGAACCGGCCACGATCAGCTGGTCCGAGAGTCGTCCGAGGGCGTTGCGGCCCGGGGAGTCGGGGTTGGCCATCATGATCGCGCCGGCGACCAGGGCGTAGTTCACGAACCAGTACGCCAGGCCGGCCGCGACGACGGCGACGAGTCCGAGCGGGCCGGACGGGTAGCCCGGGTAGACGCCGGGACGGATCGTCGCCAGGACGACGGCCCCTGCAGCGCCCGCGAGCACGAGAGTCGTCGCGGTGAAGACCGACCGGTACGGCGGAACTCGGCGTACCCGGATCCAGGAATGCACGTAGGTGCTGAGAATCAGCGCGACCGCCAGCGGCGGAGGCAGGATGAGGACACCGGCGAAGGTCCACATCCCTTTGAGATTCACGTACGGGATGCCTTCGGCGCCGACCTTGCGCAGCCGCTCGATATCGCGGGCGGCTTCGAGATGGATCGCCGATCCGGCAGCGAGGACCAGCAACCGGATCCAGTCACCGCCGGTGACCGAGACGAGGTCGAACGTCGAAGCGACGAC
This sequence comes from Kribbella sp. VKM Ac-2569, assembly GCF_004216905.1. Lineage (GTDB taxonomy): Bacteria > Actinomycetota > Actinomycetes > Propionibacteriales > Kribbellaceae > Kribbella. The sequence goes on along the minus strand of NZ_SGXJ01000004.1, from coordinate 717,790 downwards.
CACGACGGTGATGAGCTCGACCGCGAGGACGTAGCCGAGAACGCTCCGGGGCTGCGACCACAATGCCCATCTGGTCGGGCTCCAGGACGCGTCTTGACGTCGGCGTAGGCGACGGCGCGCCAGCCGATGCCGGATACTCATGAAAAGACCCCCGCCTCACAGTCGGTCCTTGTCACAGAGTAGCCGTGATGTGCACGCAATGTCATGGCTTCCCTGTTATTACCTCGCTGCGCTTACACCTATGCGCCCAGATCCCGCGAGAGGAGGCAGCCGCCATGCAGAACAACGACTGGTGACCCATCATGCAGGTTGTCGCGTGGCGCCGACGTACCCGTACGCCGCGCCCGCCGCGACCAGTAAGCCCAGAATTCCCGCGGCCGCCACGACCAGGGACGGCGCCCACCGATCCGCAGCGGCCCCGGCGACCAGCACACCTATTCCCTGAGACACGATCAGCGCAGTGCGAGCCAGGCCGAACGCCTGGCCGCGCTGTGCGTCCGGCACGTTCAGCACGAACGCCGCACTCGCGGCCAGCTGGTACGACGCACACAACCCCGACACGAACCACAACGCGACGGTCACCCACAGTCCCGGCTCGGCGATACAGCCGATCAGAGGCGCACAGGACCCGATCGCGAGTGGGCCCATCAGCGTGAGCCGCCGCGCCGGCGCGGCTCGCGTCAGCAGCAGCATTCCGACCATCTGCCCGGCCGGGTTGGCGGCGAGCAGGATCCCGACAGCGGCCGGTCCGCCTCCGACCACTGCGGCGTACGGCGCGGCAAGTCCTTCGATGCTTACGTAGAAACCGGCGACGCAAGCCAGCGCGACCAGGTACCGCAGTTGCCGATCGCCCCAGACGAGGCGCGCGCCGGCCGACAGCGACGGCCACCATCCCGGGCGCGCATCGGTCGACCCCGGCAACGGGCGTTCACGAACACCGAGCCTCAGCAGGACCGCCGAGAGCGCGAAGGTGACGGCGTCGGCCAGCAATGCGTTCCCAGCGCCGAAGGCCGCCACCAGGGTGCCGCCGGTCACGAACCCAGCCAGTTGTGAGGCCTGCCCGGTGATGTTCGACACCGAGCTGGCCAGGACGTACTTGTCGCCGCTCAGGATCGATGGCAGCAGGGCGGCTCTGGCGGACTGGAAGGGCGACGCGAGCAACTGCACCGCGACGAGCAGCACGCACAGGATCCACAGCGAGGCGCCGGGGATTGCCATCAATGCGACCAGCACCGCCCGGGCGACGTCGCAGCCGATCATGAGCCGGCGGCGCGGATAGCGGTCGGCCAGTCCGGACAGCAACGGACCGCCGACGATGTCGGGCAGGAAGGTCAGCGCGTAGGTGACCGCGGACAGCCCGGCCGACCCGGTCCGGTCGAAGACGAGTACGGCGAGCGCGACCCGGGCCAACTGGTCCCCGATCACCGACCCGAGCTGCGCCAGCCACAGCCATCGGAACTCGGCCACGCCGAACACCTCGCCGTACGTGGCGGGTTGATCAGCGGGATCTGTGGACGACGGATGTGCGGGGCGGGTCACCAGGTCAAAATACCCACGATCCACAACTGCCCGCGCACGCTACGGTGCGCCGCCGGCGTCCTTAGAGGTGTTCGGCGAGGACGCCGAGCGCGAAGGCTGTTCCCGCGAGACCGAGCATCGTCGTCGCGAGCGTGATGAGCCGCGCCTGCAGCTTCGGCAGCTCGGCCGTGGTCGCGAACACGCGCTGCGGCCAATGCCGCCAGGAGACGTACCAGAAGATCGCTGTGGCGATCAGCAGCAGGAGACCTTTGATCGCGTGGATCCACCAGTGCTCGTGGTTGATCGCGAGCAGCGCGCCACCAGTGAGCGCGATCGCGGCGATCAGCCCGATCACCTTCCATCGGTTGCCCGAGGCAATCACCGCGGTCAGCATCTCGCGGCCTTCCTGGTCCTTCCCGAAGTACTTCTTCAGCTTCGGCTGCACCACGAACAACGAGTACGCCATCCCACCCACCCAGGCGGCGGCGAGGCCGGCGTGAACGATCGCCAGAAGCACAGTCATCCCACGACCCTAGAGCCTTCAGGGTTGCCTACGTCACGTCGCGGTTAACACGCCCGTCACATCGAATCAACAGGCCCGAAATTGCCGGTTGAGACTGTCGAACCAGGCCGGCCGGACCGCCCGATGCTTCGGCTGTGAGGAAAGGACCGACGGGTGAGCTACAAAGCCGAGTACATCTGGATCGACGGGACCGAGCCGAGCGCGCGACTGCGTTCGAAGACGAAGATTCTGCCCGACGGCGCCGCGTTGCCGGACTGGGGTTTCGACGGTTCGAGCACCAACCAGGCACCGGGTGACAACTCCGACTGCGTGCTCAAGCCGGTCTTCAGCTGCCCGGACCCGATCCGCGGCGGAGACCACAAGCTGGTGTTGTGCGAGGTCTACCTCGTGGACGGCACCCCGCACCCGACGAACCGTCGCGCCGAGCTTCTTCCGGTCGCCGAGAAGTACGCCGTGCAGGAGTCCTGGTTCGGCATCGAGCAGGAGTACACGTTCTTCCAGGAGGGCCGCCCGCTCGGCTTCCCGGCCGTGGGCTTCCCCGCGCCGCAGGGCCCGTACTACTGCGGCGTCGGCGCCGACGAGGTCTTCGGCCGCGAGATCGTCGAGAAGCACCTGGACGCGTGTCTCGAGGCAGGCCTGGCGATCTCCGGCATCAACGCCGAGGTCATGCCCGGCCAGTGGGAGTTCCAGATCGGCCCGGCGGGTCCGGTCGAGGCGGCCGACCACCTGTGGATGGCACGCTGGCTGCTGTACCGCATCGCCGAGGAGTACGACGTGGCCGCGACGCTGGACGCCAAGCCGGCCAAGGGCGACTGGAACGGCGCCGGCGCACACACGAACTTCTCGACCAAGGCAATGCGTGAGGGGTACGACGCGATCATCACCGCCTGCGAGTCGCTCGGTGCCCCGGGCAAGGTCGACGAGCACATCGCGGGGTACGGACACGGCATCGAGGAACGTCTGACCGGCGCGCACGAGACCGCCCCGCACGACGTCTTCAGCTACGGCGTGTCCGACCGCGGTGCCTCGGTCCGGATCCCGTGGCAGGTCGAGGTCGACAAGAAGGGCTACATCGAGGACCGCCGCCCGAACGCCAACATCGACCCGTACGACGTGACACGCCTGCTGGTGAACACCTGCTGCTCCGCGCTGGAGAAGGCCGGCCAGGTCTGACCTCAACGTCTGGACGACAGCCCCCGGAGAAGCCCGGGGGCTGTCGTAGCCTCGCGGTATGGACCCCTGGCAAACGCTGACCACCGACTACGAACAATCCCGGGCCCGCGAAGACTCCCTCGACCAGCTGATGGAGTGGGACGCGCAACGCTCCCTGATCGGCCCGGTCGAGGGCAAGACCGTTCTGGACATCGGTTGCGGCAATGGCGAGAAGGCGATCGAACTCGTCCGCGACCACGGCGCGACCGCAGCCGTCGGCGTCGACGTCGGCGCCCAGTTCCTGACACCGCCTGACGGCGCCGACGTCACTCTGATGACCGGAGACCTGTCGACCCTCGACGAGATCCCGGCGCTGAACGGCCGCCGCTTCGACGTCGTGCTGTTCCTGCAGTCCCTCGCCTACGCGCAGGACCGCGGAAGGACCCTTCGCGCGGTGCGGTCGCTGCTGGCCGACGACGGCGTACTGGTCGTCTCGATGGCGCATCCCATCCGCTGGGCAGTGGAACGCTCCGAGCGGGACGAGCTTCGGCTCGGGGACGCGTATCACACGGTCGGCCCGTACTCGTACCCGTCGCGGTGGAACGAGGACGTGACCATCACCCACACCACCGACACGTTCTCGTCGATCCACAACTCCTTGACCGACAACGGTTTCCGGGTCGAGCGAGTCCTCGAACCGCAACTGTCCGAGGAGAAGAAGCAGCAGTACCCGCACAAGCAGGCCTGGCTCGCGCAGTACGTCGGAATCATCATCTTTCGTGCGCGGCCGGTATGAGAGTTCTGCACCGGACCGGGCAGTGGTGTCCGGCGCGGCAGGTCGGAGAAGTTGTCGCGTACGACGTACGGATCCTGCCCGAGTACCAGGTTGCCGGACGGCCGACTGTCGATCGGTGTTACCTGCTGCTCGACGAGGCGGCCCAGCTCACCAAGCCTGCCGTGTTCGAGGGGCCGGTCGAGGGGTGGTGGTACGTCGACCTGGTGGAGATCGAGCGCTCCGGGGACGACCTGATCGTGCACGACATGTACGTCGATCTGCTGTTCCCGCCGGCGTTGACCCGGTACCAGGTCCTGGATCTGGAAGAGCTGGGCGATGCCCTGAGGGACGGCAAGATCACGGCCGCTCAGTGCGCGGACGCTCTGACCGCCACCCAGCAGTTCGTGCACCGGTACCTGCGCGGCGCGGAGGAAGGGCCCAACGGGCCGTCCGCGACGTTCCCGCCGGACGCGGTCGTCGAGCTCGAGCAGATGCCTTCTTTCCTCTGAACACAACAGGCCCCCGGGGTGCACCCGGGGGCCTGTGTTCTCGAGTTGTCAGTCCTCGTCGGACTTGCCGGCGGCCAGGTTGGTCTTGATGAGGTCCATGACCGTGGAGTCGGCGAGGGTGGTGACGTCGCCGACCTCGCGGTTCTCGGCCACGTCGCGGAGCAGGCGGCGCATGATCTTGCCGGAGCGGGTCTTCGGGAGCTCCGAGACGACCATGATCTGCCGCGGCTTCGCGATCGGGCCGATCTCCTTCGCGACGTGGTTGCGCAACTCCTGCACCACGTCCGGTCCGCCGTCGCCGGCCTCCGAGCGCAGGATCACGAACGCGGCGATCGCCTGGCCCGTCGTCGGGTCGGACGCGCCGACCACGGCAGCCTCCGCGACCTTCGGGTGCGAGACCAGCGCGGACTCGATCTCGGTCGTCGACAACCGGTGACCGGACACGTTCATCACGTCGTCGACCCGGCCGAGCAGCCACAGGTCGCCGTCCTCGTCCTTCTTCGCACCGTCACCGGCGAAGTACACGCCCGGCCAGCGCGACCAGTACGTGTCGACGAACCGCTGGTCGTCGCCCCACAGCGTCCGGAGCATCGCCGGCCACGGCTTGGTGATGACGAGGTACCCGCCGGAACCGTCCGGCACCGACTTGCCCGCGTCGTCGACAACGTCCACGCTGACACCCGGGATCGCCTTCATCGCGGCGCCCGGCTTACCGGCGGTCACGCCCGGCAGCGGCGAGATCATGTGCATCCCGGTCTCGGTCTGCCACCAGGTGTCGACGACCGGCGCGTTGTTCCCGCCGATGTGCTCGCGGTACCAGACGTAGGCCTCCGGGTTGATCGGTTCGCCGACCGACCCGATCACGCGCAGCGACGACAGGTCGAACTTCGCCGGGATGTCGGCGCCCCACTTCATGAACGTCCGGATCGCGGTCGGCGCGCAGTACAGGATCGAGACCTTGTACTTCTGGACGATCTCCCACCAGCGGCCCTGGTGCGGCGTGTCCGGCGTACCTTCGTACAGCACGGAAGTCGTCGCGTTCGCGAGCGCGCCGTACACGATGTAGCTGTGGCCGGTGACCCAGCCGATGTCGGCGGCGGTCCAGTAGACATCGGTGTCCGGCTTGAGGTCGAAGACACCCCACTGCGTGTACGACGTACCGACGAGGTAGCCGCCCGTGGTGTGCAGGATGCCCTTCGGCTTGCCCGTGCTGCCGGACGTGTACATCACGTACAGCGGGTGCTCGGCGTCGAACGCCTCCGGGCTGTGCTCGGCCGACTGCTTGCCGACGAAGTCCTCCCACCAGAGGTCGCGGCCCTCGACCATCTCGGTCTCCTGGCCGGTGCGCTTCACCACGACCACGTTGCGCACGTCCGGGCAGTCGACCAGCGCGGCATCCACGGCCGGCTTCAGCGCGGCCGGGGCGCCCCGGCGGTAGCCACCGTCGGAGGTGATCACGACGCGGGCGTCGCAGTCCAGGATCCGGCCCTTGAGCGCGTCCGAGGAGAAGCCGCCGAAGACGACCGTGTGCGGGGCGCCGATCCGGGCGCAGGCGAGCATCGCGATCACGGTCTCGGGAATCATCGGCATGTAGATCGCGACGATGTCGCCGGGCTGGACGTTCAGCTCGAGCAGCGCGTTCGCCGCCTTGCTGACCTCGTCCTTGAGCTGCGCGTACGTGATCTCGCGGGTGTCACCGGGCTCGCCCTCGAAGTAGTACGCGACCTTGTCGCCGAGACCGTTCTCGACGTGCCGGTCGACACAGTTGTACGCCGCGTTCAGCTTGCCGTCGGCGTACCACTTCGCGAACGGCGGGTTGCTCCAGTCCAGCGTCTCGGTCGGCTCGGTCGCCCAGGTCAGCCGCTTAGCCTGCTCGGCCCAGAACCCCTCGAAGTCGGCCGCGGCCTGGTCGTAGGCGTCGGCCTTGAGGTTCGCGTTCGCCGCGAGCTCGGCGGGCGGCTCGAACCGGCGCTCCTCGTGCATCAGGTTCGAGAGTGCCTCGGACTGGCCCTCGGACTGGGGTGACTCTGCATTCGTCACGTCGACGACTCCTCATCGCTGGCTTCGGCGCGCTGGAGCGCCCGGTTACCTTTCTACCAACGCCGACCCCGCGACGGGAACCGGCGTATCGCCCAGCCGCTCCGAATCTGCGCCGAACAGCCGCCGCCGGAGGACGGGCGGCCGCGGATTTCCGGCGTACGGCGGAACCAAACGGGCGATGTGTGCATCGGACAGTACGTGAACCCGATGCAGCCGATGGTCCAGAACCCGACTCTCGACGCCGCGGAACGCCCGAAGATCTCGCGGGCCGCGCGCCGCCGGGTGCACGCCCGCGAACTGCGCGTTCGCCGTACCCAGAAGGCGGCTCGCGCCCAGCTTCCGCTTTGAACTACTCCTGGTGGTAGGCGAGGAGCTTGCCCAGGATCGTGGTCAGCCGCGTACGGTCGGTGGCCGACAGCGGGGCGAAGATCTCTTCCTGCGCCTTGCCGACCAGCGTCGTCAGCCGCCGGTACTGGCGCTTGCCGGCCGTGGTGATCGTGATGACGTTACGACGGCCGTCGGCCGGGTCGGCGCTGCGCTCGACGTACCCGTCGGCTTCGAGTTCGTTGAGCGCGGCAACCACATCGCTGCGGTCGATCGAGCTGCGCCGCCCGAGGGTCGCCTGACTGGCAGGCCCGAACTCCACCAGCGTCGCGAGCAGCCGGAAGTGGTACGCCCGCGCACCTCCGGCGGCGAACGACTCGGTGACGATCCGGTGCGCCTGGCCCGCACTCTGGGTCAGCAACCAGCTCGGCAATTCGGTCAGGGCGGTCGGGGTCTGCTCATCCACCCGCGCAGTCTAGGTCGTCAACGGTTCGCTTCCACCGACGTTGGCGATACCTACGATTCCTTGGCGTCCAGGAGTTCGTCCCAGTGGTCCTCGGCCCAGGCGCACATCAGGCGCAGCGGTTCGAGCAGGCTGCGGCCGAGGTCGGTGAGCTCGTACGTGACGCGGCGCTCGCCCACCGTCCGCTGAACGAACCCGTCACGCTCGAGGCCCCGCAGCGACTGGGTCAGCATTTTCGGGCTGATCCGGGCGAGCGGGACCCGCAGCTCGGAGTACCGGCGCGGGCCGTCCTCCAGGCAGCGCAGCACCATACCCGCCCATTTGTCGGTGCCGATCCGGAACGGGAGCAGCGTCGACGGGCAGATCTCCTCGAACATGTCCGCTCGCAGCGCCGCCATGCTCACCACGGTATCCAATCGGTAACCACCCTTCCTCCTACGGTCGCCGTACCACTTTGTCGAGGAGGTTGCGGTGAGCAAGATTCTGGTGATCGGAGCCCGCGGACGGGCCGGATCGGCGGCCGTCACAGAGGCCAAGAACCGCGGGCATGACGTGATCGGCGTCGCCCGGACGACGGATGCTGGCCTGGTCGTGGGGGATGTGACGGATGCGGGGCAGGTTGCGGAGTTGGCGGTGGGATCCGATGCAGTGATTGCGGGGGTGTACGACGGCGGGAGCGACCCGGGTGAGTTCTTCCCGCGGGCTGCTCAGGCCCTCGTCGACGGGCTCGAGAAGGCCGGCGTACGGCGGCTTGTGTGGGTCGGGCTGGCGTCGATCCTCCCGACCGCGGACGGGACGTTGCTGATGGACACCGAGGGATATCCACGGGAGTACCGCTCGTTCTTCCTCGCCCACCAGGCGGCGCTGGACGTGTTCGCGGCGTCGTCCCTCGACTGGGTCTCGATCGCGCCGACCGGGGATTTCGACCACGAGGATCCGTCCCGCAAGGGCACGTATCGCGTGGCGCCGGCGGATGCCCAGGAGCGGATCTCGTACGCCGACTTCGCGGTCGCGCTGGTCGACGAGATTGACCGCCCGGAGTACCACCGCGCGGCGATCGGGGTAGTGGTCTAGACGGGTGGGTCGCGGGCGTCGACCGACGGACGATAGGTTCGGCGTATGGCTGGGGCCGAGGAGTACTTGGGTAAGGCGTTGGCGATCGCGCAGCAGGCAGCCGAGACGCAACTGGGAGCGATCCGCGTGGCGGCGGGGCTGGTCGTCGACGCACTCGCCAGCGGGAAGCAGTTCTGGGTGTTCGGGACGGGGCACAGTCACACGCTGGCCGAGGAGCTGTACGGCCGCGCCGGCGGGCTGGCCGACGTACGGGCGATCCTCGAACCGGGACTGATGCTGCACGAGGGCCTGCAGAAGAGCTCGCTCCTCGAACGCCTCTCCGGCCTGGCCGACGTACTACTGGAGATCAATCCGCTAGCGGCAGGCGACGTACTGCTCATCGCGTCGAACTCCGGCCGCAACGCCGTCCCCGTCGAATTCGCCCTCGGCGCCCGTGCCCGCGGCGTGAAGGTGATCGCGCTGACCTCACTAGCCCACTCGAACGCAACAACCTCCCGCGCCCCAGGCGGCCAACGCCTCTTCGAAACCGCCGACGTCGTCATCGACAACTGCGGCGTACCAGGCGACGCCCTCATCAAAGTCCCCGGCACCCCGGAACCCACCGGCGCCACGTCCACCTTGGTAGGCGCCCTACTCCTCCAGGCCCTAACCGTAGAAGTAGTCACCCGCCTAACCGAACGCGGCCAATCCCCCAACGTCCTCCGCAGCCTGAACGTCTAGTCAGGTGGCGCGGTAGGCGACTGTTATGTCGTAGCGGTCTGAGCGGTAGATGGAGCGGCCGAATTCGATGACCTGGTCGCTGGCGGTTCGGGGGGCCGAGGTGATGATGAGGCAGGGGGTGGAGCTGTCGATCTCCAGGAGTTCGGCGTCGCCTGGTTCGGGTGGGGCGGCGACGATGGAGGCGGAGACCATGCCTAGCGTGACGCCGTAGCGCGTGGCGAGGATCGTGTAGAGGGACTTCTCGGCGAAGTCGATCTCCTCCAGGCCGGGGTAGCGGTTCAGGGAGAGGGCGGTGCGTTCGATCGCCATCGGGTCGCCGTCCGCGGTGCGCAGGCGGACCAGGTGGAGGACGGGCGCGCCGACGGCCTCTTCGAGCTCGCGGGCGAGGTGCTCGTCCGCAGCGCCGACGCGGTGTTCGAGGACCTTGGCGCCGGGCTCGATGCCGCGGTTGATCATGTCCTGGCTGAACGAGGACGCGAGCATCCGGGACGGGCGCGGCTCCGCGACGAAGGTGCCGCCGCCGGGGCGGCGGTTGGCCAGGCCCTCGGCCACGACGCGGTCGACCTCCTGCCGGACGGTCATCCGGGCGACGCCGAAACGCTCGGCGAGGACGCGCTCGGACGGCAGCACGGTGCCGACGGCCAGCGAGCGGGTGAGGTTCTCCAGAATCTCGCGAATCTGGTCACCCTTCGGTCGATCGGTCCGCAGCTCGGTGGGGAGCTCGGCGAGATCACCGGGGTTGTTCCGTGGGCGGGCCATGAGGTCAGTATCCCTGGGAATTTGCCCGGCAAACCAGTGCCGGGGGGCGCGGACCGCGGTGTGTCGTACCGCGCAAGGGCCCCGCGACCACGTTGTCCCGGACGTCCTTGTCAGCCTGACTGTAACGTCCGGTGCCGCTTTACGGCCAGTGACGATCCACAGGCTCAGCCAATTCCCAGCGGGGGTAGTTTTGACGCTATGACCCCGGGACAGTTCGTACAGGAGACGTCGTCGACCGGTGAGTGGAAGCGGCAGGGCAACAGATTCACCGGCCGGATTTCCCGGGACTCCACGGCAGCACCTGGCGAAGGCCCGGACGATCAGGGCCGCTGGCCGGTTGAGCCGGGTCGGTACCGGTTGGTCGTCAGCCTCGCTTGCCCGTGGGCGCACCGCTCGATCATCGTCCGACGGCTGCTCGGCCTCGAGGACGCGATCAGCCTCGCGGTCGTGGACCCCGTCCGCGACGAGCGCGGCTGGCGCTTCACACTCGACCCGGACGATCGCGACCCGGTGCTCGGCATCGAGTACCTGTCCGAGGCGTACCTGCGCACCGACCCGTCGTACGACGGCCGCGTGACGGTGCCCGCGATCGTCGACACCACGACCGGTGAAGTGGTCACGAACGACTACCCGCAGATCACTCTCGACCTCTCCACCGAGTGGACCGACTTCCACAAGATCGACGCCCCGCAGCTGATCCCGGCCGATCGCGCGGAGATGGACCAGTTGATCGAGGAGATCTACCGGGACGTGAACAACGGCGTGTACCGCTGCGGTTTCGCGACCAGCCAGGAGGCGTACGACGAGGCGTACGACGTCCTGTTCGCGCGGCTCGACGTACTGGAGGAACGGCTCGCGGATCGCACCTACCTCCTCGGCGACACGTTCCGCGAGGTGGACGTCCGGCTGTTCACGACGCTGGTCCGCTTCGACGCGGTGTACCACGGGCACTTCAAGTGCAACCGCCAGAAGCTCACCGAGTTCCCGAACCTGTGGGCGTACGCGCGCCGCCTGTACCAGCTCCCCGGCCTCGGCGAGACCGTCGACTTCGACCAGATCAAGCGGCACTACTACGTCACCCACGGCAACATCAACCCGACCGGCATCGTTCCGAAGGGCCCGGACCCGCTGGCCTGGATCAGGTAGCAAGTGCAGCGAGCGCCGCGTTGACCGCCGACCTCAACTGCGCCCGGGTCGCACCCGACCGCGACCGCAAGTTGATCGCGTACGCAAGTAGCGTCAGCAACTCCGCCGCCCCCGACACATCGGTCCCCGACCGCAACTCCCCGTTGCTCTGAGCAACCTTCAGTGCGGCCGCCAGCGAATCCCGCAGTACGGCGTGATGCTCAGACAACACCGCCCGTACGGCGTCCGGCGGGCTCTCGGCGTTCGCGTTTGCCATCATGCACCCCCAGCCGGCGTACTCCCCCGAACACCGCAGCCGCAGTAACTGCTCGAAGAACGCGCGCACCGCAATGAGACCTCGGTCGTCCGCGGCCAGCTCGTCGAACATCGGCCGCGACCGGTGCTCGAGGTACCTCCGCGCGGCCGCCGCATACAGGTCGTCCTTGCCGCCGAACGCGTTGTAGAGGCTCGACCGGCTCAACCCGGTCGCGGCGACCACGTCCTGGATCCCGGTCGCCGCACTCCCACGGCGCCAGAACAACTGCTCGACGGCGGCCAGCGCTTCCGCCTCGTCGAAATGTTTGACATCCGGCATACTCGGCATCATATCTTGGAACGACCGATCCAAGATAGCGAGGAGTCGTGATGATCGACGTACTGGTGCTCGACGTCAACGAGACCCTGACCGATATGGAACCGCTGCGGGACGGATTCGAAGCCGCCGGCCTGCCCAGGCACAGTCTCGAGGCCTGGTTCGCCGCCACCTTGCGGGACGGGTTCGCGCTGACCGCGGTAGGCGCGTATGCCGCTTTCCGCGACCTGGCCGCCGAACTCCTGGAGGCGCAACTCGTCTCCGCCGGGATCGAACCCACCGAGGAGACCATCGGGAACGTACTCTCCGGATTCACCCGCCTCCCGCTGCACGCCGATGTCGCACCGGGGCTGCACAAGATCCACGACGCCGGCGTACGCATCGTCACCCTGACCAACGGTTCGGCAGCGATGTCCGAAAACGTGTTCCGGGACGGCGGCATCCTGCCGCTGCTCGAGCACCGGCTCGACGTGTCGGTGCCGCAACGGTGGAAGCCGCACCCCGATGCCTACCGGTACGCCGCCGAGGTCTGCGGAGTGCCCGTGGAACGGATGGGTCTGGCGGCCGTGCACCCGTGGGACATCGACGGCGCCCAGCGCGCCGGGCTCCAGGGGTTCTACATCGACCGCCGGAACACGCCGTACCCGAAGGTGTTCGGCGCGCCGGACCACACGGTCGCGGACTTCGAGGCGCTGGCCGAACTGCTCCAGGAGTAGCGCTCGGAGACGTTAGAATGGCGTTGGTGCGCCGGGAAGTCTGGTCGGCAGTCGTCCGACCGACCCCAAACGAAGGGCCGTTGATGAGCCAGCACCCACGGATCCGGCAGCGCAAGCGCGCATTTCCCCGCATCCTCGGCCGTGAACGGGCGTTCCTCGCCGACACGCTGCGCGCCGAGACGACCGGTGGTTTGCTGCTGCTCGCCGCGGCCGTCGTCGCGCTGGTCTGGGCGAACTCGCCCTGGCAGGACGCGTACCACCACGTCCGCGAGGCACAGCTCGGCCCGCTCACCGTCGAGGCGTGGGCGTCCGACGGCGCGCTGACGCTGTTCTTCTACCTGGCCGGGGTCGAGCTGAAGCGCGAGCTCGTTGTCGGCACCCTGTCGAAACTCAACGAGGCCGTCGTCCCGGTGGTCGCGGCGATCGCCGGAATGGTGCTCCCGGCAATCATCTACCTGACCACCAACCTGGCGGCCGACGACGGCAAGCCGCACGGCTGGGCGGTGCCGACGGCAACCGACATCGCGTTCGCGCTCGCGGTCCTGGCGATCGTCGGCTCGTCGCTGCCGAGCGCGCTGCGGGCGTTCCTGCTCACCCTCGCCGTGGTCGACGACTTCGGCGCGATCCTGGTCATCGCCGTTTTCTTCTCGCACGGGTTCCACGTGTTCCAGCTGCTCGCCGCGGTCGCCCTGATCGCGCTCTGGTACGTCCTCCAGCGCCGCCGCGTCCGTACGCCGTTCCTCTACGTACCGATCGCCATCGCGGCCTGGTGGTTCATGCACGAGTCGGGGATCCACGCAACGATCGCCGGCGTCGCGCTCGGGCTCGTCACGCGGGTGGTCGCGGATCCCGGTGAGGACGAGGCGCCGGCCGAGCGGATCGAGCACCGGCTGCGGCCGTGGTCCGCGGCGGTCGCCGTACCGCTGTTCGCGTTGTTCGCCGCCGGGGTGACGCTGAGCGGCAGCGCCGTACGGCAGTTGCTGACCGATCCGGTCGCGATCGGCATCGTCGCCGGGTTGCTGGCCGGGAAGACGATCGGGGTGTTCGGCGGATCGTGGTTGACCGCGCGCTTCACCCGGGCCGAACTGAACTCCGATCTGGCCTGGCGGGACGTCGCCGCGGTGTCGGTACTGGCCGGGATCGGGTTCACGGTCGCGCTGCTGATCGCGCAGCTCGCGTTCGGGTCGGACGCCGCCCAGGTCGAGCGCGCCAAGGCGGCCGTACTGATCGCCTCGGTGCTGGCCGCGCTGATCGCCGCACTGCTCCTGGCTCGCCGGAACCGCGCGTACACCGATTGACCCGCGGGCACTGACGGTAGTGTCAAGGCACGGACGTGCGGGAAGGAGTCGCGATGTCGATGAACGGGGACGAGCCCACGGTCGGCCAGCTGGTCGCAAATGCCAGCAAGGACCTGTCCAGCCTGGTCCGCAGCGAGCTCGAACTCGCGAAGACCGAGCTGAAGAAGACCGCGATCGCGGCCGGTACCGGAGCCGGGATGTTCGCGGCGGCCGCGTTCCTGGCGCTGCTCGCGGTCATCCTGCTGTGCATCTCTGCGGCGTACGGCCTGACCGCGGCGGGGCTGCACCCGGCCATCGCGTTCCTGATCGTGGCCGGCGCGTTCCTGCTGATCGGCGCGATCCTGGTCTTCATCGGGATGCGGGCGCTGAAGAGCGCGAAGGGTCCGACGCGGGCCATCGAGACCTCGAAGGAGTCGGTCGAGGCCCTCAAGTCGATCGGCAAGGGCGACGACGAGACGTACGCCTTGCCTGAGCCGGGCGTACGGCGCTGAGCCCGGCAGGAGTCGTCGACCTCTTGGTCGACGGCCCCTGGTCGCACTCACTGGTCGCGGCCAACGGGGCCCGGTTCCACGTCGCGGAGTGTGGCGCGGCGCAGGATCCGCTCGTCCTGTTCCTGCACGGCTTCCCCGAGTTCTGGTGGGCGTGGCGGCACCAACTGCCCGTCGTCGCGGCCGCCGGATACCGCGCGGTGGCGATGGACCTGCGGGGGTACGGCGCCAGCGACAAGACGCCTCGTGGTTATGACCCGTACACCGCGGCCGCCGACGTGTCCGGGGTGATCCGGTCGCTCGGCGCGACGGATGCGGTTGTCGTCGGGCACGGGTGGGGCGGGTTCATCGGGTGGTCGGCCGCCGTACTGACGCCGCGGCAGGTCCGAGGGCTGGCTGCTGTGTCGGCGCCGCACCCGCTGTTGCTGACCCGGTCCGGGCAGACGAAGGCGCTGACGCGGAGCGCGTGGTTCCAGCTGCCGATCCTGCCGGAGCGCCGGCTGCTGGCGCAGGACGGGATACACATCGAGCGCCTGCTCCGCGCCTGGGCCGCGCCCGGCGGGACGTTCCCGGACGCGGAGGCGTCACGGCGCTACCGGGCCGCTCTACAGGTCTGGCCGGCGCCGCACTGCGCGCTCGAGTACCACCGCTGGTTCGCGCGGTCCCGGTTGCGGCCGGACGGGCGGAAGTACTCGGCGAAGATGCGTACGCCGGTCGCCGTACCCGTCCTGCAACTCCAAGGAGCTCGGGACGCAGCGGTGTCCCCAACCGTGACCACACCCCCGGATCTGGTCACGGCACCGCTGCGCCACGAACTCATCACCCCCGCCGGCCACTTCCCCCACGAGGAAGCGCCCGACCTGTTCAACACCCTTCTCGTGGACTGGCTGAAGGACATCCACCCACGGGCAGGACACCGGTGACGCCACCGACAGTGCCGGTGACCTTCCAACTGCCGTCCACCTTCTCGATCCGGTAGGTCAGGATCGAGCCGCGGCCGCAGTCGTAGAAGATGCTGGTATGCACTTCCTGGTGGCCGGCCTTGCTGACCACGGGGCCGAGTGTGACGGTCGCAACCCGTCGGGCGGTGCAGGCCTCGTCCACGCCACCCCACGTGACCGGCGCCAGCGGCCGGACCGCAGCCTCGATCCGCGTCTTCGCGGCGGCCGAGAACGTCACGACCGGGGGCGGCGGGGACGCCTTGTGCATTTGGGTGTACGCGCGCTGACCTTGCCCGAACACCTGCACGAACTGCCAGCCGTCAGACGGCTCGGCCAGGCGCACGATCGAGACGGTGGCGGCAGCCCAGATGCTGCCGTCCTCAGAGTCCGCCGCCGTCGCTGCCGGGGTGGCTGCCAGTGGCTGATTGGAGCGGTCGGGGCGGTGGACGCCGTACAGGACTCCGACCAGGACGACGAGGACGGCGGCGGCCGCGAGGAGCACCGGGACCGGGCTTCGGCGCTTGGTTGCCGCGGGCAAGTGGTCGGTCAGGGTCTCGCGCTCGGCGAAGGTCTCGCGGAGGAGGTCGCCGAGCTCCTCGTCGGTCAGCCGGGTCGGCTTGGTCATGTCAGGCCTCCTCTGCGGGCAGTTGGTTGCGAAGAGCCGCGAAGGCTCGGGCGGCGTTGGATCGGACGGTGCTCGGGGTGACGTCGAGAAGCTTGCCGATCTCGTCGTCCGGAAGGTCCTCGTAGTACCGCAGGACGAGCACGGCGCGCTGCTTGCGGGGCAGCCCGGCCAACAGTCGCCAGACGGCGTCGCGTTGGGCCTGACGGGCGCCGATGTCCTCGTCGCTGGGTACGTCGCGGGGCTCGGCGACCGGCAGCTCGCCGTGCTTCAGCAGCCGGCGCCAGCTCAGGAACTCGTTGAGCACCATCCGCCGCAGATAGGCCTCGGGCTGATCCACCTCGCTGATCCGGCTCCACTTGCGGTACGCCCGCGTGAACACGGTCTGGACCAGGTCCTCCGCACTGTGCCGTCCGCCTGTCAGCATGACGGCGAACCGCAGCAACCGTTGCTCGTTCGCCGCTACCAGCTCGTCGAACGACAACTCACGCCCCACCTCACTCGCAGTCACCGCCACAGTTCTTCAACGCGGTGACCGGCACGACCTGCTGCATCAGGTGCAGGATTGGGTGGAAACCTCTTGGGTGGCGGAGGCGCCGGCGCGGGCGTCCGCCGCGACCTGCTGCGCGGTGAGGACGTAGCCGGTGCGGTTGTCCTCGACGGAGGCCGCGAAGACCACGCCGTACACGACGCCCTTCGCGGACAGCAGCGGACCGCCGGAGTTGCCCGGGCGGACCGAGGCCCAGATCGAGAACGCCTCGCGGGTGACCGTCTTGTCGCCGTAGATGTCCGGGCCGCGGAGCCGTTCCTCGGAGCGTATCCGGGCCGGCTCGGAGTCGAACGGGCCGTTCTCCGGGTAGCCGAGCACGACCGCCGGGTCGTCGGCCTTACCGGTCAAGTCGAAGGACAGCGGGGCCTCGGTCATCTTCGGCACGTACAGCACCGCGATGTCTGTCTCCGGGTCGAACACCACGACCTTGGCGTCGTACTTCTTCCCGTTCACCTCGACCTGCGGCGAGCTGACCCCGGCGACGACGTGCGCGTTGGTCATCACGCGCTTCGGCGCGTAGACGAATCCGCTGCCCTCCAGGCCGCGCGAGCAGCTGGCGACGCCGGTGACCTTCGCGATCCGGGTGTACGCGTCCCGGACCGACTGCTGCCGGGCGATCGCGCTGTCCGGCGGCTGCGTCTCCCGGATCCGCTCCGGCACGAACGGATCGAGGAACCGCGGGAACAGGTCCGTGTTGACCACGTCGTTGAACGACTGCAACGCGCGGTCGGCACTGCTCGGCAGTACTTCGTCGACCTTCGCGAGCACCTCGGACCCGCGGACGGCGGACGTCACGCTCGGGATCCGGGCCCCGCTCACCGCGACCCCGAGCACCCACGCGACGATCAGCGCCGACGCGGCCGCCAGCGCCGCACCGGCGAGTGCATCCAAGAAGCGCACCGGCCGCCACGACATCTTGTTGCGTAGCCAGGCACCGATCACGGCGGCACGCCATCGCCCGAACGACGCGAGCGCCACTACCAGCAACAGCGCGACGAACGACACGGTGACGCTCGGTGAGAAGTGGTCGAGCGCCTTGGGGACTGCCCAGACGCCGAGAGCCGCGCCACCGAGCAGGCCGAGCGTGGCGCACGCTCCGACGACGAAGCCCTCGACGTACCCCGAGATGGCCAGCGCTACCGCCGCACCCACCACCACCCAGTCGAGCAAGCTCATTCCACGCCTTCCGACTTGTCACCTGGCGTCCGGCCGAGATCGTGCTCGATGGCGGTCATCCGCCGCACGTCCTCCGGCCGTCGTCCCTCGCTCCGCCAGGCCGCCTCGACCAGTCGGTCGGGCAACGGTACGACGTTCGAGGGGTCCCAGTCGCGGTACCACCCGCCGAGCTGCAGCATTTTGTCCAGCAACCCGGCCGTGAAGCCCCAGATATAGAGGTCACCGACGGTAAATGCCGGGCCCGTGAAGCCGCTCGGATGCAGGCAGCTGATCCGGTTCGCCGGGTCGGCGAGCGCGCTGATCGGCACCTCGTGCACGGACGCGACCTCGGCCGGATCGACCACCGCGACCGGCGACGGCTCCCGCCACCAGGCCAGCACCGGCGACACGCCGAAGTTGCTCACCGGCACCCAGAGCGCCGGCCAGATCGCGAACGGTACGACGCCGTCCGGGTCCAGGCCGGTCTCCTCCTCGGCCTCGCGCAACGCCGTGCGGACCAGACCGCTCTCGCCGGGGCCGTCCTCCGGGTCAGCGCCGCCGCCCGGGAACGCCATCTGCCCGGCGTGCTTGCGCAGCGTCCAGGCCCGCTCGGTGAGCAGGACCTCCGGCCCGTCGTTGCCATCAGCAAGCAAGATCAGGACGGCGGACTTCCGCACCGACGGGTCGTCCGGCGGCAGGAACCGGGACAACAGGTGCGGATCCACGTCCTCGGAAGCCTTCGCCAGCGGCCGCAGCCAGTCCGGGATCCCGACGTCGCTGAAGATCATCGGGTCACTCCGAGCTTCTCCTGGAGCAGTTGGTCAAGCTGCTGCTGGGACGTCAGTACGCCGTGGTGCACGTAGGCGACCGCGCCCTTGTCGTCGACGAAGGCGGTGAGCGGCGGGCCGCCGACCTTCAGCGCCCGCTGGATCGCCTTGTCCTGATCGACGACATGCGGATAGGCCAGGCCCTCCTCGGCGGCGAACTTCACCGCGAGCTCCGGCCGCGGGTCGTCGTAGTCGATCCCCAGCATCGTCACCTTGCCCGACTTCGCGAGCGCAGCCAGGTACGGCGCTTCGTCGCGGCACGGGCCGCACCACTGCGCCCACACGTTGATCACGAGCGGCCCCCGGAGATCGGCGAGCCGGACGTCCGGACCGCTGCCGAGACACGGCAGGCTGATGTCCGGCAGCCCGTTGCTGACCGGTGGCTTCGACGGCGCCGACGGGCAGGCCTTGAGCTTGTCCGCGCCCGCCACTGTGCTCCGTCCGGACGACGGCGTACCGCTGTCATCTGCTTGCTCCGATCCACACGCCGCCAGTGTCACCGACAGCACCAACGCGACCGCCCCAACCGAGAGCGATCGCGTGCTGCGGAACGGCGTACCGGATCGGAGTTTCACGCCGGGGCCTTCACCAGCTTCGCCGCGGCCTCGGGGTCGGTGGGGCCGGCGCCGTACGACGGGCACCACTGGGCGATCGGGCAGGCGCCGCAGGCCGGTTTCTTCGCGTGACAGCGCCGGCGGCCGTGGAAGATCAGCCGGTGCGACAGCATCGTCCAGTCCTTCTTCGGGAACAGGTCGCCGATGATGTGCTCGACCTTGACCGGGTCCTCCTCGGCGGTCCAGCCGAACCGGCGGACCAGGCGGCCGAAGTGCGTGTCGACGGTGATCCCCGGTACGCCGAACGCGTTGCCGAGGACCACGTTCGCCGTTTTCCGGCCGGTGCCGGGGAGCTTCACGAGCTCCTCGAGCTTGTTCGGTACGACGCCGTCGTAGTCGTCGACGAGGGCCTGGCCGAGCTTCATCACGCTGTTGGTCTTCGCCCGGAAGAAGCCGGTCGGTTTGAGGATCGCCTCCATCTCGTCCCGGTCGGCCTCGGCGTACGCTCGCGCCGTCGGGTACTTCGCGAACAGCGTGGGGGTCACCTTGTTCACCGTGACGTCGGTGGTCTGGGCCGAGAGGATGGTGGCCACCAGCAACTCGAGCGGGGTGGTGAAGTCCAGCTCGCAGTGCGCGTCGGGGTAGGTCTCGGTCAGTACCTTGTGCATCTTCCGGGCCCGGCGGACCAGCTGGGTATGCGTCTCGTCGACGTACACCGGGGCCTTGCGGGGGAGCTTGAGCGGGACCGCCAGAAGGGGCTCCGCGACACGCGGGGATGGCATGGAGGCCAGCCTACGTCCGCCCACCGACACCCCGCTCTGCCCGGCTAGGACGCCGGCAGCGGCACGACGACGGCGAGATGGCTGCCGTTGCCCAGCGGCCGCGGCACGCCGACCGCCTCACACCGAGCCGCCAGGTCATTCATGACTCCGACGGTCAACGCGAGGTCCACGACCGCCGTGCCCTCGGGCGCCAACTCGGCCTCGGCGTCGTTGGGTGGGTTGTTCCCGACGTACCGGGCCAGGTCCGTGTAGACGTGCCAGCACGCCAGTGCGATCTCGGCCCGCCCGGGTTCGGTACGGCGTACGCGCAGGTCGCCGTACGCGGCCCAGTCGGTGTCGGCCATCCAGAGCTTCGTACGACCGCCCTGCTCGTTCGCCAGCAGGGCGGGCAGAGCCTCGTCGGCTCTCTTGGTGAGGAAGTACTGGATCGCGGAGACCTGATCGCGGTCGGCCGGCCGAATGGCCGGCACCCAGTCGGTCGCCCACTCCTCGCCGGCGACCATCTTCTCCTGCGCGTACTCGATGGCCTCCTCGAGCCGGCCCTCCCCGACCAGGATCCGCAGGATCCGCTCGCCCGTGTCCCTCTTGTCGTCCATTTCGCCCTCTCGTCCGCCCCGGGAGCCCAATCCTGGGCCATCCTTCGACCGATCGGCGCGGTGCTCCGGCGAGTCTCGGCAGGGCTACGTGGCGGTGCCGACACCGGAGGAGCTACGGTTTTGGGGCGACCGGGTGTACACATATCGGTCGACGGACGTGGCGGATCCCACGTTCGTAGTCGTGGTCGAAGGTCCTAGGAGGCCCAGAAGTGGATGCCGCAGTGCTCCGACAGGCACCGCTGTTCAGTCAGCTCGACGACGAGGCGGCCGACGCCCTGGCCGCATCGATGACCGAGAGCCGGCTGCGCCGCGGCCAGGTGCTGTTCCACGAGGGCGATTCCGGTGACCGGCTGTTCGTCGTGGTCGAGGGCAAGGTCAAGCTGGGCCGCACCTCCGCCGACGGCCGGGAGAACCTGATCGCCGTGCTCGGGCCGGGGCAGATGTTCGGTGAGCTGTCGCTGTTCGACCCGGGACCGCGGTCCGCGACCGTCACGGCCGTCACCGACGCCCAGCTGATGTCGCTGACGCACGACGAACTGCTCCGCTGGCTGGACGGCCGCCCGGCGGTCGCGCGCGGCCTGCTGCTGCAGCTGGCCGGCAGGCTCCGCAAGGTCTCCGACGTGGTGGCCGACCTCGTCTTCTCCGACGTACCGGGCCGGGTCGCGAAGGCCCTCCTGGACCTGGCCAGCCGCTTCGGCCGCACCGCCGACGACGGCGTCCACGTCCACCACGACCTCACCCAGGAGGAGCTCGCCCAGCTGGTCGGCGCCTCCCGCGAAACCGTCAACAAGGCCCTCGCCGACTTCGCCTCCCGCGGCTGGGTCCGCCTGGAGCCCCGCTCGGTAGTCCTCCTCGACGTAGACCGCCTCCAACGCCGCGCCCGCTAACCCCACCTCCATTTGCCTGGCTGACCCACCAATTTGCCTGGCTAACCCATCAATTTGCCTGGCTGACCAGCGAGTTCGGGGGTTCCACACCTTTGATATGGGTGCGGAACCCCCGATTTGGTGGGTTACCCAGCCTGGTGCGTCTCCCGTGCCCGGGCGAACGCCCGCCACCGGGCCAGAACTCAGTCTGCGCGACCACGCTGCGCAACTGGGCATCGGGCACGAGGCGATTCCGCAGTACGGCGTCCGCGCTCACCACCGCGGCTTCGAAGGACGCTGTGGCCGCGGTCTCGACGAGGGATCGAGCGACCGAGGTGACGGTCAGGTTGCCGAACTCGATGACAACGTCGCCGCTCAGGCGGCCGTGGTGATGTCTGACCCCGGCAGCCGAGCCGGCGCGGGCCGAATTCGACCTCGTCAACTGCACCTCGTTGAGGTTCACATCCCAGACCGGCACATTGTGAACGACGAGCGCCGAGTGGTGGCTGACTACCGCCGTACCGGGACGCATCGCGTTGACAGCCGCGTACACCAGCCGCCGGTGGAGCAGAAGCTGACGTTCCCACGGCGGCAGGTGGTTCAGGTCTGTGCGCTCGACGTACTGGCCGTGGCGAACTCGTTCCCATCGGCCGTCGCGCAGGCGGTCCTGGATCTGATCGGGCGTGTACCCCGACCCGAGAGCCTGCCGACGACTGAACACGCCGCCTTGCTTGTCGGCTACCGCCTTCAGCCTGAGGTTCATGCCTCCAGCATCAACTGAGCCACGCGGTCCCGGGGTGTCTCCCGTCGCATCTGTGGATAACCCCATTTGCCTGGCCAACCCACCAAATCAGGGGTTTGTCACCCAGGTTCCGGGTCACAAACCCCTGACTTCGTGGGTCAGCCAGCCAAATTGGTGGGTCAGCCAGCCAAATAGTCGAGTTGGGCGCGGACGGACCGTTCGGCGGCGGGCCAGAGGGATTGGGGTACGTCGGCGTAGACGTGTTCGACGATGGACTCGGGGGTGGTGTGGCCTTCGGCTATGGCGGCTTTGACCTGGTTGAGGCGGTCTTGGCGGTGTTCCAGGTAGTACGTGAGGACGCCGGACGGGTCGTCGATCACGGGGCCGTGGCCGGGGAGTAGGCGCAGTACGTCGGCCGGTGAGTTCGCGAAGGCCCGGAGGCTCTCCAGGGAGTCGAGGTAGGGGCCCAGGGCACCGTCCGGGTACGCGACGACCGACGTACCGCGGCCGAGGACCGTGTCTCCGGTGAGGAGTGAACCGTCCTGGGGCAGCCAGAAACAGACCGAGTCGAGGGTGTGGCCGGGCGTCGGGAGGACCTCGATCCGGAGGCCGTCGGCGGTGATCACGTCGCCCTCCGACAGGCCGTGGGCGTGGTCGGTGGGGATGCGGAACTCGGGATCCACCGCCCGTACGCCGCAGCCGGCCTGGTTGGCGAACCACCCGGCGCCCTCGGAGTGGTCCGGGTGCTTGTGGGTCAGCAGTACGACGGCGACCTTGCCGGCCGCCTCCAGGACCGCGCGGAGGTGGTCCTCCATCATCGGGCCGGGGTCGACGACCACCGACCGCTCCGCGTCCGGGGCGCGGAGGATCCAGGTGTTGGTGCCGTCCAGCGTCATCAGGCCGGGGTTGTCGGCCCGCACCAGCGTGGCGTACTCGGTGACGTTCATGTGGTCTCCAGATAGGCCTGGTCGCCGTCGACGCGCACGGTGGGCATGATCGCGCGGATCTCCCGCTCGCCGGCCGCGTCCAGGATCGCCGCGACATCGTCGTACTGCGAGAGTTCGTGGCAGCAGATGTACGTCGGGGGCAGCATCAGCACCTCGCCCGCGTCGACGGCCGCGACCGCGTCCGCCGGGCGGATCCACGTGACCTGGTCGGACTCGCTCGTCACGTCCCGGGTGACCTGCCCGGCCGGGAGCGCGGCGACGAAGAACGCGGTGTCGTACCGCTTGGGCTCGAACTCCGGGGTGATCCAGTGCGCCCAGGGGCCGAGCAGGTCGGCGCGCAGGACGAGCCCGCGCCGGTGCAGGAACTCAGAGAACCCCAGCTCACGGGTCTCCAGGGCGACCCGGTCGGCCTCCCAATCGGCCCCAGTGGTGTCGCCAACGACCGAGTCCTTCGACGGTCCGGCCAGCAGGACACCGGACTCCTCGAAGGTCTCGCGGACGGCGGCGGCGACGTACGCCGCTGCCGTCTCAGCCGAGCAGCCGAGTCGCTCGCCGAACCACTCCGGCGAAGGCCCCGACCAGGAGTCCGCGACCGTCGAATCCGTCGCGTCGACCCGTCCGCCCGGAAACACGGTCATCCCGGCGGCGAACGCCATGGTCCGCTGCCGCCGCAGCAGATAGACCTCCGGGCGCATTGCGTCGCGGAGCAGGATCACCGTGGAGGCCGGGCGAGGTTCGGCCGGCGTCCGGGTGCCCTCGGCGTACTCGAGGGCGACCTCGGCCATCCGGCCGGTCATCAGCTGCGACTTCAGGTCCCGCACGAGCGGTCAGCCGACCTCGACGATCAGTTCGATCTCGACCGGGGCGTCGAGCGGGAGAACCGGGACGCCGACGGCGCTGCGGGCGTGCTGCCCGGCCTCGCCGAAGACCTGACCGAACAGCTCGGAGGCGCCGTTCGCGACCTGCGGCTGGCCGGTGAAGTCCGGCGTGGAGGCGATGAACGCGACCGCCTTGACGATCCGCTTCACGTTCCCCAGGTCGCCGATCTCCGCCTTGACCGCGGCCAGCGCGTTCAGCGCGCACTGCTGGGCGCACTCGCTGGCGACCTCGGGCGTGACCGCGTCACCGACCTTGCCGGTGGCGATCAGCGTGCCCTCGCGCAGCGGCAGCTGGCCGGACGTATAGACCAAGTCACCGGTCCGGACGGCCGGGACGTACGCGGCGACCGGCTTGGCCACGTCGGGCAGCTTCAGGCCGAGCTCGGCGAGCTTCTCCTCGGGGTGGCTCATTTGTCCTCGATCTCCCGCTTGAAGTAGGCGACCAGGTTCTCCGGGTTCATGCCCGGGACGACCTGGACCAGCTCCCAGCCGTCCTGGCCGAAGTTGTCCAGGATCTCCTTGGTCGAGTGAACCAGCAGCGGCGCGGTGAAGTACTCGAACTTCTTCATGAAGGGGACTCTAACGGTGTGTCCTGGAGCACGTCCTACCCTGGGACCTATGGCGCGACTGCACGTGGTGACCGGCAAGGGCGGCACCGGGAAGACCACCGTCGCGGCCGCCATGGCGCTCGCGCTGGCGGAGCAGGGCAAACGGATCCTGCTGGTCGAGGTCGAGGGCCGTCAGGGCCTCGCCCAGCTCTTCGACGTACCACCCCTGCCGTACGTCGAACGCCGGATCGCGCACGGCCCCGGCGGCGGTGAGGTGTTCGCGCTGGCCGTGGACGCCGAGGCCGCGCTGCTGGAGTACCTCGACATGTACTACCACCTCGGCCGCGCGGGGAAGGCGCTCGAGAAGGTCGGCGCGATCGACTTCGTCACCACGATCGCCCCCGGGCTCCGCGACGTACTGCTCACCGGCAAGGTGTACGAGGCCACGCGCCGCAAGGTGCACGGGAAGCTCGCGTACGACGCCGTGGTGGTGGACGCCCCGCCGACCGGGCGGATCGCGCCGTTCCTGAACGTGAACACCGAGGTCGCCGGACTCGCCAAGGTCGGACCGATCCGCAACCAGGCGGACGCGATCATGGGCATGCTGCGCTCGGACATCACCCGGATCCACCTGGTCACGCTGCTCGAGGAGATGCCGGTCCAGGAGACCCTCGACGCGGTCGGGCAACTGGAGGCGCTGGACCTGCGGATCGGGTCGATCGTGGTGAACCTGGTCCGCAACAGCCCGCTCGACGACGACGCGCTCGCCCTTGCGGTGAAGGAGAAACTGCCCACCGCCGAGCTGACCCGGGGCCTGAAGGCGGCCGGCCTCACGATCGGCGACGACCTGGTGAAGACGCTCGCGACCGAGGCGCACGACCACGCGATCCGGGTCGGGCTCGAACGCGAGAACCGCGACCGGATCGATGCCCTGGGCAAACAGGTGACGGAGCTGACGCTGCAGCCGGACGGGATCGACCAAGGCACGCTGATCGACCTGGCTGAGGAGTTCCGGGCATGAACCTGGATCTGGACGCGCTCATCGACGACGGCGACACGCGGATCATCGTCACCTGCGGTTCCGGCGGGGTCGGGAAGACCACGACCGCGGCCGCGCTCGGTCTGCGCGCGGCGGAGCGCGGGCGGAAGGTCGTCGTACTCACGATCGACCCGGCCCGGCGGCTGGCGCAGTCACTCGGGCTGACCGAGCTGGACAACACCCCGCGCAAGGTGGCGGAGGTGAACGCCAAGAACGGCGGTCGGCTGGACGCGATGATGCTCGACATGAAACGGACGTTCGACGACGTCGTCCTGCAGCACGCGACGCCGGAGAAGGCCGAGCAGATTCTCGCGAATCCCTTCTATCAAGCGCTTTCCTCGTCCTTCGCGGGCACGCAGGAGTACATGGCGATGGAGAAGCTCGGGCAACTGCACAGGCAGGCCGAGCGGACCGGCGAGTGGGACCTGATCGTGGTGGACACTCCCCCGTCGCGGTCGGCGCTGGACTTCCTGGACGCGCCGGAGCGGTTGGCGTCGCTGCTCGAGGGCCGGTTCCTCAAGCTGCTGCTGGCGCCGGCGCGTGGCCCGTTCAAACTGATGTCGGCCGGGGTGAACATGGCGATGTCGGTGCTGAACAAGGTCCTCGGCGCTCAGGTGCTGACCGACGTACAGACGTTCGTGGCAGCGTTCGACACGTTGTTCGGCGGGTTCCGGCAGCGGGCCGAGCAGACGGTCGCGCTGCTCCGGGAGCCGCACACCGCGTTCCTCGTCGTGGCCGCGCCGCAGAACGATGCGCTGCGGGAGGCGTCGTACTTCGCGGAGCGGCTGCGGGCCGAGGGAATGCCGCTGGCCGGTGTCGTGCTCAACCGGGTGACGAACACGGAGGCGCCAGAACTGTCGGCCGAGCGGTCACTCGCTGCAGCCGAGAAGCTCGAGGAAGCGGACAAGTCGCCGTTGACGGCCGCCGTACTGCGGTTGCACGCGGACAGGATGCTGCAGGTCGTGGGCGACCACAAACGCGCGGAACGCTTCCGGCGAGGTCACCGCTCGATCCGGACCGTCGAGGTGCCCGCGCTGGCCGACGACGTGCACGACCTGACCGGTCTACGCCAGATCGGCGAGTTGCTGACCGCCTGATTTCACCGTCAGCGAACCCCGATGAAGGCCGGGAATTACTTACTTACACCTGTGGTTGAGCCCATCAGACTCAACTTGGAAAAGGGTGTGACAGCGTGACCGATACGTTGAATCTTCCTGTACTGCCGCTGGACGACGTCGTGGTCCTGCCGGGAATGGTCGTGCCGGTCCGACTCGCAGACAGCGAGGCCCGGGCGGCGATCGATGCCGCGCAGGCCGCAGGTCAGGACCAGGTGCTCCTGGTTCCGCGGCTGGACGGAAAATATGCCAAGGCCGGAACGCTCGGTGAGATCGAGCAGATCGGCCGCCTGCCGGGCGGTGCCCAGGCAGCTGTGATCCGCGGGACCCAGCGGGTCCGCATCGGCGCCGGGACTGCCGGCCCGGGTGCGGCGCTCTGGGTAGGGGCGACGGTGATGCACGAGATCACCGACGACCGCTCCGTCGAGCTGGCCCGTGAGTACAAGACCCTGACCACCTCGGTGCTGCAGCGTCGCGGCGCGTACCAGGTGATCGATTCGATCAAGCAGGTCGACGACCCGGCGGAGCTGTCCGACCTGGCCGGCTACGCGTCGTACCTGAACAACGAGCAGAAGTCCTGGCTGGTGGAGAACGCGAATGTCTCCGAGCGGCTGGAGAAGCTGATCGGCTGGGTGAAGGACCACCTCGCCGAGCTCGAGGTCTCCGAGACGATCCAGAAGGACGTCCAGGAAGGCATGGAGAAGCAGCAGCGGGAGTTCCTGCTGCGCCAGCAGATGGCCGCGATCCGCAAGGAGCTGGCCGAGCTCGACGGCAAGGCCGAGTCCGAGGAAGAGGACTACCGGGCCCGCGTCGAGGCGGCCGGCCTGCCGGAGCACGTGCAAAAGGCCGCGCTCGCCGAGGTCGACAAGCTCGAGCGGACCTCTGAGCAGTCTCCCGAGGTCGGCTGGATCCGGACCTGGCTGGACACCGTTCTCGAGCTGCCCTGGAACGAGCGGACCGAGGACAGCTACGACATTCGCGAGGCGCGGGCCGTGCTGGACGCGGACCACGCCGGTCTGGACGACGTGAAGCAGCGCATCACGGAGTACCTGGCCGTACGGCGTCGTCGTGCGGACCGTGGTCTCGGTGTCGTCGGCGGTCGCCGCAGTGGCGCCGTACTGGCGCTGGTCGGTCCTCCTGGTGTGGGTAAGACCTCGCTGGGTGAGTCCGTGGCGCGGGCGATGGGCCGGAAGTTCGTCCGGGTCGCCCTGGGTGGCGTGCGGGACGAGGCCGAGATCCGTGGCCACCGGCGGACGTACGTCGGTGCGCTGCCGGGCCGGATCGTCCGGGCCATCACCGAGGCGGGTTCGATGAACCCCGTCGTACTGCTGGACGAGATCGACAAGGTCGGTGCGGACTACCGGGGTGACCCGACGGCCGCGCTGCTCGAGGTCCTCGACCCGGCGCAGAACCACACCTTCCGGGACCACTACCTGGAGGTCGAGCTGGACCTGTCCGACGTGGTGTTCCTGGCCACGGCGAACGTGCTGGACTCCATCCCGGCGCCGCTGCTGGACCGGATGGAACTGGTGCAGCTGGACGGGTACACCGAGGACGAGAAGGTCGTCATCGCCCGTGACCACCTGCTCCCGCGTCAGCTGGAGCGGGCGGGCCTGACGGCGGACGAGGTGACCATCGAGGACTCGGCGCTCCGGGTGCTCGCGGGTGAGTACACCCGGGAGGCCGGCGTACGGCAGCTCGAGCGGTCGATCTCGCGGGTACTGCGGAAGGTGACGGCGAAGCTCGCCCTGGGCGAGGACGTTGGCAACCTGACGATCGACGGTGGTGGCCTCAAGGGGTACCTAGGTTCGCCGAAGTTCACGCCGGAGTCGGCGGAGCGTACGGCGCTTCCGGGTGTGGCGACCGGACTGGCGGTGACCGGTGCGGGTGGTGACGTGCTCTTCGTCGAGGCGTCACTGGCCGACAAGGAGACCGGCCCGACCGGAGTCACGTTGACCGGGCAGCTGGGTGACGTGATGAAGGAGTCGGCGCAGATCGCCCTGTCGTACCTTCGCTCGCACGGCGCGGAGCTGGGGCTGCCGGTCGGTGACCTGGCCGAGCGGAACGCCCACATCCACGTTCCGGCCGGTGCCGTCCCGAAGGACGGACCGTCGGCGGGTGTGACGATGACGACGGCGCTGGCGTCGCTGCTGTCCGGGCGGCCGGTCCGCTCGGAGGTCGCGATGACCGGTGAAGTGTCGCTGACCGGACGGGTGCTCCCGATCGGCGGGGTGAAGCAGAAACTGCTCGCCGCGCACCGGGCCGGGCTGACCACGATCCTGATCCCGAAGCGGAACGAGCCGGACCTGGAAGACGTGCCGGCGTCCGTGCTCGCGGAGCTGACCGTGCACCCGGTGAGCGACGTCCGTGAGGTGCTGGATCTGGCGCTGGAACCGGCCGAGGTCGGCGCGCACCAGTTCGCCGCCTGACCCGTCGTACGGAACGAGGGCCCGAGCAGTTGCTCGGGCCCTCGTCCTTTTGGATGAACTTTGTCCAGCCAGGGTGACCGAACTCACACGCGGAGCGGTAACCCTTATCGGCGGTCCCGTAGTCTTAACAACCATGCGCGTCAGGGAAAAGGGCGACCGCGGCGTCGTCCAATCTGTGGTTCTGTTCCTAGGGGTGAGCGTGCTGTCGGGGGCCTTGGCTGCCGGTCTCGCCATCCCGTTCGCCGGCCTCGCCGGATTCACCACGGAGAAGACTTCCGACACGCTGCAGGACCTGCCGCAGCAGTTCGACGAGGTGCCACTCAAGCAGAAGAGCACCATCCTGGCCGCCGACGGTTCGGTGATCGCCACGCTCGCCGAGCAGAACCGGGTTCCGGTGAAGCTCAAGGACGTCGCGCCGATCATGCAGAAGGCGATCGTCGCGATCGAGGACGACCGGTTCTACGAGCACGGCGCCCTGGACGCGAAGGGCACGCTGCGCGCGCTGCTGCAGAACCAGTCGTCGGGCTCGGTGCAGCAGGGTGGTTCGAGCATCACCCAGCAGTACGTGAAGGTCAGCCTGGTCGAGAAGGCGAAGACCCCGGCCGAGCTCGCCGCGGCGACCGCCGACACGTACCAGCGCAAGATCGCCGAGCTGCGGTACGCGATCGCGGTCGAGAAGCAGTTCTCGAAGAACGAGATCCTGGAGAAGTACCTCAACCTGGCGAACTTCGGCGACGGCGCTTGGGGCATCCAGGCCGCCGCCCAGCACTACTTCTCGGTGAACGCGACCCAACTGACGCTCCCGCAGGCTGCGATGCTGGCCGGCCTCGTGAAGAACCCGACCGGTTATGACCCGACCAACGACGCCAAGCGCGCCAAGGACCGCCGCGACGTCGTACTCCGCCGGATGCTGCAGCTCAACGTGATCTCGGTCGCCCAGGCCAACTCGGCCCTGAAGACCCCGGTCATCGACCCCGCCAAGGTCCGCCCGAACAAACTCGGGTGCGCGAACGGCCCGTACCCCTTCTACTGCGAGTACGTCGTCTCGCTGCTCGAGGACAACCCGGCCTTTGGCAAGACCAAGGTCGACCGCGCCAACTACATCAAGACCGCGGGCCTGACCATCAGGACCTCCCTCGACCGGAAGATCCAGGCCGACGCGCAGCGCTCGATCGACACCCACTCCCAGACGACCGACCAGGCGGTCGCCGCGATCACGATCGTCGAGCCGGGCACCGGCCTGGTGAAAGCGATGGCGCAGAGCCGTGGGTACGGCAGCAAGCGGGGCCAGACCTCCTACAACTACAACGTCCCGAAGAGCTATCCGGGCGGGTACGGCGGTTGGCAGAACGGCTCGACGATGAAGGCGTTCACCATCGCCGCGGCGATCCAGAAGGGCATCCCGCTCAACTACAAGATCAACTCGCCGAGCCCGCTGCCGCTGGGCGGTCAGACGTTCAGCACCTGCGACGGTCCGTACAAGATCCTCGAGGAATACGACCCGAAGAACTCGACGAAGAACGTCGCGGTCCCGACGATGATCCAGGCGGCGCAGAAGTCGACGAACACCTACTTCCTGCAGCTCTCGCAGCGGACCGGACTGTGCCCGATCGCCAAGATCGCCGGTTCCCTGGGGATGTACCAGGCCCAGTCCGGGGAGCCGCTCCGGCAGGTCCCCTCGATGACGCTGGGCATCGACCAGATCTCGCCGCTACAACTGGCCAACGCGTACGCCGCGTTCGCGGCCCGAGGCATGTACTGCCAGCCGTGGCTGATCACCTCGGTCAAGGACTCGGCCGGCAAGGCGCTGAGCATCCCCGGCGCGCAGTGCAAGCAGGTGCTGTCGCAGGAGGTCGCCGACGGTGTGAATGCGGTACTGCACCAGGTCATGGAGCCGAACGGCACCGGCGGCAAGCTGAAGTTCGGCAAGAGCGACCTCGCGGGCAAGACCGGAACCATCAACCAGGCCAAGGCGGTCTGGTACGCCGGTTACTCGAGCAAGCTCGCCGCAGCCTCCACGGTGGCCGACGCGTCCCCGCCGTACAAGGAACTGCAGGGCCAGAGCCTGAACGGCAAGCCCATCAACGACCCGTCAGGTTCCGGGACGGCCGGCCCGATCTGGGAGGCCGCGATGAAGGCCGCCCTGCAGGGCTACCCGACGACGCGTTTCGTTGCGCCGTCCACCGTTGTCCAGCGAGGCAACGTGAAGGACCTGCCGTTCGTGAACGGCATGAACCCCGAGGACGCCGCGAACAAGCTCCGGCAGGCAGGCTTCGAGGTCGCGATCGCCTCCGGCACCGTCAACTCCGAGGAGACCGCCGGCACGGTCGCCTACACCGACCCCCGGCAACGTGACGGCGCCCCTGACGGCTCGCTGGTGACGATCTACGTCTCGAACGGCAGCAAGCAGGCCAAGCCGGGGAAGCCGACGACCACGCAGACCGTGAAGCCGCCGGGCACCCCGACCACGCTGAATCCGAACTGTCCGCCGACGAATCCGAAGTACCCGAACTGCGGCGGCCGCGGCCGCTAGCGGCGGCGGTCAGGCGCCGAGTTGGCGTTTGACCTCGGCGGAGACGACGGCGCCGTCGGCCTTGCCCTTGACCTTGGGCTGCAGGGCGCCCATGACCTTGCCGATGCCGCGCGGGCCGAGCTCGGCGGCGCCGGTGGCGGCGATGGTCTCGGTCACCAGGACCTTGATCTCGTCCTCGGTGAGCTGCTCGGGGAGGTAGTCGGCCAGGATGTCCGCCTCGGCCTGTTCCTTGTCGGCGAGCTCGGCGCGGCCGGCGTCGCGGTAGGCGACGACCGACTCGCGGCGCTTCTTGGCCTCGGAGCTGAGTACGTCGACGATCTCGGTGTCGCTGAGCTCGCGGGCCTCCTTGCCGGCCACCTCCGCCTTGGTGATCGCGGTGAGCGCCATCCGCAGCGTCGACTTGCGGATCTCGTCGCGCGCCTTGAGGGCGGCGGTCATGTCGTCGTGCAGGCGCTGCTTCATTCCGGAGTTGGACATGACCATGATTGTGGCAGGCTGGTGAAATGAGCTTGCGCGGGATCGCCACCACCACCCTCAAGACCACCGCTGTGGTCGGTGCCGTGGGCGCCGCCTGTGTCGCGTATGCGGCCGGTATCGAGGTGCGCTGGTTCACGCTGCGCAGAGTGACGGTGCCGGTCCTGCCGGAAGGGACCGCGCCGCTCAAGGTGCTGCACCTGTCCGACTTGCACCTGATGCCCACGCAGGAGAAGAAGATCCGCTGGGTCAACGACCTGGCCGCGCTCGAGCCCGACCTGATCGTCAACACCGGCGACAACCTCGCGAGCGAGCACTCGGTCCCTCCGCTGCTCCGTGCGTACGGCGATCTGCTCGATCTGCCGGGGGTGTTCGTGTTCGGCTCCAACGACTACTGGAAGCCGCACTTCAAGAACCCGGGCAAGTACCTGCTGCCCGCGAACAAGCAGCGCCACAAGCCGCACGGCCCCGACCTGCCGTACGAGGAGATGCGCCGCGCGTTCAGCGGCGCCGGCTGGACGGACCTGAACAACGCCAAGGCCACGCTGAAGGTGAACGGCCTGCGCCTGGACTTCGCCGGCACCGACGACCCGCACATCAAGCGCGACCGGTACGACGAGGTCGCGGGCGAGATCGACCCGACGGCGGACCTGTCGATCGGCGTCACGCACGCGCCGTACCAGCGGGTCCTGAACGGCTTCGTCGGCGACGGTTATCCGCTGGTCCTCGCCGGTCATACACACGGCGGCCAGCTGGCGGTGCCGTTGTACGGCGCGCTGGTGACCAACTGCGACCTCGACACGTCCCGCGTGAAGGGCCTGTCGACCTGGGGGTACGACGGTCGTCAGGCAGCGCTGCACGTGTCGGCAGGGCTCGGTACGTCGCCGTACGCGCCGGTCCGTTTCGCCTGCCGCCCGGAGGCGACCTTGCTCACCCTCGTCCCACGCAATAACCCGATTTCGTCCGGACGCTGAGCCCATGTAAGCTACTCGCGACTTCGGGCTGTGGCGCAGCTTGGTAGCGCGCTTCGTTCGGGACGAAGAGGTCGCAGGTTCAAATCCTGTCAGCCCGACCACCATTGAGGGTCAGTCACTGCGGTGACTGACCCTCAGTGCGTTCTGTCGTGTCGCGGAGGTGCTGGGGTGAGCGGGGCCGATCACTACGAAGTGCTGAATGTCGAGCGCACGGCCACCGCCGCCGAGATCAAGACCGCGTACCGGAAGCTCGTCCGCCAGGTCCACCCGGACCAGGGCGGCAACGCGGCGCTCTTCCGCCTCGTGCAGGAGGCCTGGAACACGCTCTCGGATCCGGCCAAGCGGGCCTCCTACGACCGCTTGCTGGCCGGCCAATCGACGACGACCACCCGCGAGCCGGGTCCGCAGCCCGCGCCGGATCCGCAGCCCGAACCTGAGCCCACCTGGACCTGGTCGACCGACCAGCCCTGGTCGAGCGCGTCGAGCTCGTCGAGCCAACAGGCGGAGCAGCCGGAGCAGCCCAGGACGAGCGGTGAGCGGGTCCAGCCGGTCGACGCGGGCCCGATCCACGCCAGCCCGTCCTTCGGCCGCTGGCGAACCTCTGCCCTCATCGCGCTGACCGCCTTCTGCGCACTCGTCATCTGGATCCTCGTCACCATCGGCTACAACGGCTTCTGGGACGTTGTCTTCGGCATCGGCACCGCCGCGATGATCGTGGTGGCGATGCCGCCGCACTGGAGCAGGCGACTGCCTCTCGGCGGCCTGTTCAAGACGCTCGGCGTCCTCACCGCAGCGTTCTTCCTGCTGGCGCTGATCCTGACGTTCAATCCGTTCGCGGACAGCGGCGCGTCCACGGTCAGCCGGATTCTGCTCGGCGCGGTCGTCGCGGGTCTGGTGGTCGTCCGGATCCTCACCGGTCGCTGGTCGAAGGCGCACGCGCTGGATCTGGCGATCGACCGGACCGCGACGTACGAGTTCAACCTGTGGGGCCGTCCTGGCGAGCCGCTCCTCGACGATGCGCTCGCTGCGCCGATCTCGGCGTACGACGTGCTGCTGCAGCGGCGTACGGCCAACCTCCTCGACCCTGTGGTCGGCGCACTGCCCGCGGCGAAGCTGGTGCACGGTGCGCAGCTCGGTGCCGTCGCCGTCGATCACATGCTGCTCAACGGGCACCGCGTCGCTCTGATCGTGTCGCTGGTCGGACCTCCCGGCGCGTACTCGCTCGACGCCTACGGGTCCCTCGTCTTCAACGGCCAGCCGATCGACAGCCCGGTGCCCGCGCTGGAGTCCGCTGTGGCTGCCTGGAGCGGGCGGCTCCGGACGGCTGAGGTACGCGGCTTCCTGATCGTTCACCCGACCGTGGACGGCCAGGGCGGGATCATGACGCAGGCCGGCTCCGAGGCCGCCGTGACGTGTGTGTCGGCACGGTCCGCCGACCGTGAACTCCTCAACTGGCTGGAGCCGGAGGGCAACGTGGTCGATCGCCGGCTGCTGTACGACGTCCTGCGCCGCGCGCCGTACGGCCTAACCTGAACGTATGCAGCGGATTGATCTCGGTGAGGTGGAGTACGACGTCGCCTCGAAGGACATGCGTGGCTGGGTCGAGGAGCGCGTCGAGGGCAAGGCCGAGGATCGCCTGTTCCTGCTGAGTCATCCGCCGGTGATCACCTACGGACCGCGGACGGTCCTCGACGACCTGCCCGCGGAGGCGGCCGCGATCCCGACGGTGCAGGTCGACCGCGGCGGGTACGCGACGTACCACGGCCCCGGCCAGCTGGTCGGGTACCTGGTGATCGACCTGCACCAGCGCGGCCCGGTCGACATCGTGCGCTGGTTGGAGAACGGTCTGATCGAGGCCCTCGGGTCACTCGGTTTCCCGCTGGTACGCCGGGACACGCCGAAGGGAGCGAGCAGCCTGGTCGGTGTCTGGACCGAGGACGGCCGGAAGCTCTGCTCGATCGGCATGCGGATCCGGCGCGGCGTGACCAGCCATGGGTTCTCGGTGAACGTGGACCCGGACATGACCGTGTTTCACACGTTCACCAGCTGCGGGCTGGACGACGTCACGATGGTCTCGCTCGCCGAGCTGGCCGCGGAGCAGGGCCTGACCGCGCCCACCGACGCCGACGTGCGCGATGCCATCGCGAACTCCCTGGGAGCCCGATAGCCTGCCGCAATGGGTCAGGAGGACGACGACGACCGGATGCCGGACGATCTGGAAGCCGCGCTGGAGGCCGCCGACGACGAGGCGGAGGAGGAGCGCCCGGGGCGGTACGACGGGCCGCCGCTGCCGCCGGGGCTGATCCTGGCCGTCGTCGGGCTGCTGTGCGGGTTCGCGACCATCGCGCTGGTGTGGCTGAGCGAGCGCGGCTGCGAGCGGTTCCGGGACACCACGAACTGCGGCGCCCTCGGGCTGCCGCTGCTGATCGTGATCGTGGTCGTCACGATGGTGCTCGGCGGTACGGCGCTGAGCCGGCTGGCGATGCCGCACCCGAAGCTGATCCCGTTCCTCGGCGTCGCGTTCATGGTCGCGCTGGTGGTGGCGTTCCTGACCGGCCACCTGGACTCGCCCTGGATCCTCGCCGTCGTACCGGTGCTGACCGCCGTCACCTTCCTGCTCGCCAACCTTCTCGCCCGACTGCTGGAGCGTGCCGATGCCTGACCTGCCCGTCTACGAGTGCCCGCGGACCGCCACCACGCCGAACCTCGACGGCACCCTGACCGACCCGGCCTGGGAGGCCGCGCCGTGGACGACCGGCTTCGTCCCGATCCACGACGGCCCCACGCCACGGTTCCGGACCCGGGCGAAGCTGATGTACGACGACCAGTACCTGTACGTCGGCGGCCTGCTCGAGGAGCCGCACGTCTGGGCGACGATGACCGAGCACAACAGCAAGCTGTTCCACGAGAACAACTTCGAGCTGTTCCTCGACCCGGACGGCGACGGGCAGAACTACTACGAGTTCGAGATCAACCCGCTCGGGACGATCTGGGAGCTCACGCTGCCGAAGCCGTACGTCGACGGCGGCGTGCCGATCGACCCGACGAACCTGCCCGGTCTGCGGACCGCGGTCCACGTCGACGGCACGCTCAACGACCCGTCCGACACGGACACCGGGTGGTCGGCGGAGGTCGCCGTACCGTGGGCCGAGCTGGCTCCCTACAACAAGGGCCGGGCAACCCCACCGAACCCGGGTGACGAGTGGCGGATGAACCTGATGCGCTGCGAGTGGCCGCACGAGGTCGTCGACGGCGCGTACGTGAAGGGCGACGACTGCGAGTTCTGGGTCTGGTCCCCGCAGGGCGTCGCGGACATGCACCGCCCGGCGACCTGGGGAGTACTCCGTTTCTGACCCCGTGACACGGCGTTAACACGGGCGAGCGACAATGAAGCACGTGAACTTGGGGGGCTCCGGCGGACCACACAGTCTGGAGGCGGACCAGGTCGTCAGCGCGATCGAGCGCGCGTGTGAGAGCGACCTACGGACCGCCTTACGGCTCGTTGCGCGCTATTCGGCGTACTGGTGGTCGAACGGGCTCCAGGACGAGGCTGCTGCCGCGGCCGAGCGGGTGCTCAGCATGCTCGGCCGGACCGTCCCGGTCGGGCTGGACGAGGAGTACCTGCTGGCGGTCATCCACGGTGCGGCGTCGGCTGAGCAGGAGCAGGTGGAGCTGGCCCAGCAGATCGTGCTGACGACGACCGGCCCGTTCCGGTACTCCGTGACGGTGCTGCTGTGGTCACTCGTGTTCGGACCGTTCGAACCGGCCGCCGTGGTTGAGGACGTGTTGGAGCGCAACGAGGCCGGCGACGCGTGGACGCGCGCAGCAGTCGAACTGTGCCGTGGCTACCCCGGTCTGACGACAGCTGCACCCGGTGACACGGCACAGAGCCTGCGTACGGCGCTGGGCCGCTTCCGGATGCTCGAGGACCGGTGGGGCATGTTCCTGGCCCTCAGCGCGCTCCGGCAGGTCGTCGACGAGCCGCTGGACGCCACCACCGAGGCGCTGGAGCTCGCCGAGCACCTGTGCCTCGCAGACGAGACCGCACTGCTGCTGTGCGAGCGTGCCGAGCTCTACCGACGGCAGGGGAAGCTGGAAGACGCCCACGCGGACTACAGCCGGGCCCTGTCGATCGGCGAGCACGCCGACCAGCCGGAGACCGTTGCAGTGGCACGGGTCGGTTTGGCGCGTACGGCGCGCGGCTCCGGCAATCTCCCGGCCGCTCGCGCGCACCTGTCCGCCGTACTCGCCATCCCCGAGTTGGACGACGCGCACTACGAGGCGTTGCACGAACTGGCGGCGCTGAACGCCTCCGAGGCATCCGCGTAGCACCTGACCACATACCCGAGTGGTACCACTCACATCGCGGGACGCGGGTCGGCTGGTTAGAGTCGGAGCGAATCGGGCCTCGACACTGCAACGGAGCAGCTGATGGACAAGACGTACGGGTCGCCGCAGGAAGCGGTGGCGGACATCGGGGACGGCGCAAGCCTGGCCGTCGGCGGCTTCGGGTTGTGCGGCAACCCCATGCAGCTCATCAGCGCTCTGCACGACAAGGGGGTCTCCGGGCTCAGCGTCGTGTCGAACAACTGCGGCGTCGACGACTGGGGACTCGGCATCCTGCTCGCCGACAAGCGGATCGCCAAGATGACGTCGTCGTACGTCGGGGAGAACAAGGAGTTCGCCCGGCAGTTCCTGTCCGGGGAGCTGGAGGTCGAGCTGACCCCGCAGGGCACGCTGGCCGAGAAGCTCCGGGCCGGCGGCTGCGGGATCGCCGCGTTCTTCACCCTGGCCGGTGTCGGGACGCAGGTCGCCGACGGCGGGCTGCCGCAGAAGTACAACGCGGACGGTTCGGTCGCGAAGGCGTCGGAGCCCAAGGAGACACGGGAGATCGACGGTACGACGTACGTGCTGGAGGACTCGATCACCACCGATTTCGGGCTGGTGCACGCGCTCAAGGGCGACACCCACGGGAACCTGGTCTTCGACCGCAGCGCGCGGAACTTCAACCCGCTCGCCGCGATGGCCGGGCGGGTGACGATCGCGCAGGTGGAGGAGCTGGTCCAGCCTGGTGAGCTGGACCCGGACTCGATCCATCTGCCCGGTGTCTACGTCCAGCGTGTGGTTGCCGTCGGCAAGGACATCGAGAAGCGGATCGAGAAGCGGACGGTCCAACCCCGCGAGGCGTACGAGGCCGCGCGCGAGAAGCTGGAGGCCTGAGATGCCACTCACCCGTGAGCAGATGGCCGCCCGGGCCGCCGCCGAACTCGAGGACGGCTCGTACGTGAACCTGGGCATCGGCCTGCCGACCCTGGTCCCGAACTACATCCCGGACGGCGTCACCGTCGTACTGCAGTCCGAGAACGGCATCCTCGGCGTCGGGCCGTACCCGGTCGAGGGCGACGAGGACCCCGACCTGATCAACGCCGGCAAGGAGACCGTCACGACGCTGCCCGGCGCCTCGTTCTTCGACTCGTCGCTGTCCTTCGGGATGATCCGCGGCGGAGCGATCGACGCGGCCATCCTGGGCGCCATGCAGGTCTCGGCCACCGGCGACCTGTCGAACTGGATGATCCCCGGCAAGATGGTCAAGGGGATGGGCGGCGCGATGGACCTGGTGCACGGCGCGAAGAAGGTGATCGTGCTGATGGAGCACGTCGCCAAGGACGGCTCGCACAAGATCCTCGCCGAGTGCGACCTGCCGTACACCGGTCGCGGCGTCGTCAACCGGATCATCACCGACCTCGCCGTCCTGGACGTCACCGACGACGGCCTGCAACTGGTCGAGCTCGCCGAGGGCGTCACCTTCGACGAACTCCAGGAGAAGACCGGCGCCCCGATCAAGCAGTAGCTCTCCTGCACCCCCATATCGTTTATCGTTACCATCGATAAACGATATGGAGGCGTCGCATGCTGACTTCCCGGTGGACCCGCGGTGACACGAATCTTCTGACCGTCTTGCTCGGTCTCGCGTTCGCCGTCGAGGCCGTGATCGGCGTACTGATCCCGGCGCTGCACGTCGTCGGTCTCTTCACCGCCCAGAGCAGCCGCGACGTCGGAGTGAGCGGTCTGGAGACCGCGCTCGCCGAGGCCGGCGGTCTCAAGCTGTCCGCCGCCGAATCCGCGACTCTGACCGTTGCCGACCCCGACCTCGGCCAGCGGATCCTGCTCGACCTGCCAGGCCTGTTCGACGCGGTGCCGATCCTGCTGGGGATCTACTGGCTGTTCCTGGTCGCCCGCACGTTGAGGGCAGGCGATCCGTTCGCGCCGCGGAACCCGAGGCGCGTGTTCGGGATCGCCGTCCTGATCGCTGTCGGCTCGCTCGGTGACAGCGTGCTGACCGCCTTCACCAACCATCTCCTCGTGGCCGGTACGCCGCTGGAGGACCACGTGCCGTTCGCGCTGCAGATCTCGTTCCTGCCGCTGGGCATCGCCGCGGTCGTCGCTGCGCTCGCTGAAGCGTTCCGTGTCGGCGTACGGCTCCGTGCGGACACCGAAGGGCTGGTGTGATGCCGGACGACGACCACCGCATCCAGGTCAACCTCGGCCGTTTGCTGGCCGAGCGCAACATGACCCTGGCCGAGCTGGCGCGGCGCATCGACGTCACCGTCGTGAACCTGTCCGTGCTGAAGAACGGCCGGGCCAAGGCGATCCGGTTCTCCACCCTGACCGCGATCTGCGATGCGCTCGGATGCCAGCCGGGAGACCTTCTCGAAGTCACGCGATGAACCTCGTCTCCGGCAGCGCGTGGCTCCAGTTGTGCGGGCGGTACCGGAGATGCTGGTCGAAGAACGCCGGGATGTAGGTGCGCATGGCGCGCAGTACCTGGTCCGCGTTCGCCGTACCGACGGTGTTCGCGATCAGTTCCGGCGGGACGGTGAAGAACCGCTGGAACCACGGGATCAGCGCCTGGTAGTCGACGAAGCTGTAGTGGCGGCCGTTCGGGAGGTTCAGGTCACGCTTCCAGCCGCTCGAGTGCTCCCAGAACAGTCCCCAGGACGGGTCCGTGCGGTGGTCGTGCGGGCCCGGGCCGATCGCGCCCGAGCCCATCAGGAGGAACGGGCGGTTCGTACCCTTCGCGACGGTCGGTGCGTCGGCCGGGTCGTCGTACCCGTAGCCGAGCTCGCCGTCGAGGTCGATCGCGGCGCGGATCCGCGGGTCGGCGACCAGCAGGTCGATCGAGCTGAGGCCGCCGGCGGAGTGCCCGTACGACCCGATCCGGTCGAGGTCGAAGACGTTGCCGAGATCGTTGGGGAGACGGCGTTGTTCCGCGTCCGGGTTCTCGCCGCGGGCGAGCCGGGTGAGGCTGTCCAGGACGAAGCGCAGGTCGGCGAAGCGGGTCGTGCGGGCGAGCATCGCGTACGGCGCGGGCGGCAGCGTCTGCACTTCGATCCGGTTGCCGGGGAACTCGACGCCTGAGACCTCGTACGTGTGGTCGACGGTCACCACGACGTACCCGCGGCTGGCGAGCTCGGCGACGCTGATCGACGCGAGCCCCCGCGGCACGCCGAACCCCGGCGAGAACAGCACGACCGGCCGCTTCCCGGGGCAGACCGGGGCGAGCAGGCCGGCGTGACTCTTGGCGCCGGCCCAGTCGATCGTCCCGACGGGTTGCTGCAGGGCGATCGCGGCGCCTTCGCCGAACACCTCGGCGGTCAACGGCGGCAGGTACGACGCGGGCGCGGTCAGCCGGCTCGCCGGGTACCAGACGCTGATCATCAGCTCGCGTGGGCGACCGGGAACGAACGGGTCGTCACGGCCGGCGTCGACCAGGTGCAGCTCGGTCGTACCGACCGGGAACGGACCGGTCGGCCGCGGGAGGCGAATCGGAACCGGCACCCCACTGCCCGTTGCTTCCGCTGTCCGGGAGGCGGCGAGGCCGGCGAGCGGGACGAGGGCGGCGGAGGTGAGCAGAATTCGTCGGTTGAGCATGGATCGACTGTGCCTGGAGACCAACTATCCGTTCAGCTTGCGAAAGACACCTGTGATCCCTGGCGAAAGTCGGGTATTACGGGACGGGTGGAGTTGGATGTGCT
The DNA here is from genome assembly GCF_004216905.1 of Kribbella sp. VKM Ac-2569. Classification (GTDB taxonomy): domain Bacteria; phylum Actinomycetota; class Actinomycetes; order Propionibacteriales; family Kribbellaceae; genus Kribbella. The sequence goes on along the minus strand of NZ_SGXJ01000004.1, from coordinate 677,106 downwards.
GGTGATCGGCGGAGTAGGCATCGACACGATCGTGCGGGTGCCCGGCCTGCCGTTGGCGGATGTGGACACGGTTCCGGTCGAACCGATCGAGTCGTACCTGGCGCACACGGGTCACGGCGTCGCGCTCGGCTGTCACCTGCTCGGGCTCAACGCCGGGCTGGTGGACGTGATCGGCGACGATCCCGAGGGCGCGCGGATCCGCCGGGCGTACGACGAACTCGGCATCCCGCTGCGCGTCGTCCTGCACCCGAGCGGCACCCGCCGATCGGTCAACCTGGTCGCCCCGGACGGCAGACGGCTCTCGATGTACGACGGCCGCCACCCGCGCGGTCTCCGCGTCGACCCGAACCTCTGGCGCCCGGTGATCCGGCACGCCCAGCACGTCCATGTCTCGATCATGGACTTCGCCCGCGACGCCCTCGGGGACGCGATCGCCGCCGACCGCTCGATCTCCACCGACCTGCACGACTGGGACGGCCGCAACGACCACCACAAGGACTTCGCCACCGCATCCGACATCGTCTTCGTCTCCGCCGCGGCCCTCCCACCCGACGGCGTCGACTGGATCCTGGCCAACGGCCGCGCCGACGTCGTGGTCGCCATGGCCGGCGCAGACGGCAGCTACCTCCACGTCCGCGGCGAACCGGTCCACCACTTCCCCGCGATCACCTTCCCCGACCGCCCCGTGGTCGACACCAACGGCGCCGGCGACGCCTACGTAGCCGCCTTCCTGGCCCGCTACCTGGACGGAGCCTCCTGGCAAGCCGCCGGCACCGCCGGCACCGTAGCCGCCGGCTGGGCCTGCACCTCCCCCGGCACCCACACCAACCTGATAACCGCCGAAGACCTAGCCCTCCGCACCCGTCAGCTCTAGTTCAACCGCGGGTCATGGGTGGGTGGAGGGTTGTTGCTGTGCCTCGGTGGAATAGTTGGGCGGGGCGGCCGCCGTCTCGGGTTGTGGTGGTGCCGGCCGGCTCTACGAAGTCGGGGGTTTTGGTGACCTTGCGGTGGAAGTTTCGGGGGTCCAGGGGGAGGCCCCAGACTGCTTCGTAGACGCCGCGAAGTTCGGAGATGGTGAACTCCGGTGGGCAGAACGCGGTGGCCAGGGGTGAGTACTCGAGTTTGGCGCGGGCGCGTTCCACGCCGTCGGCCAAAATCCGGTAGTGGTCGAACGCCAGCCGGCCGGAGTCGTCCAGTACGTCGGTGGCGTCGACCCAGCTCGCCGACGCGGCATCGGAGCCCGCGACGGGGGCGGGCAGGTCCGGCACCAGGGCCAGGTACGCCACGCTGACCACCCGGCCGCGCGGGTCGCGATCGGGAGCGCCGTACGTCGCGACCTGTTCGAGGTGGATCCGCTCCGCGGACAGCCCGGTCTCCTCCGCCAGCTCGCGGCGCGCGGTCGTCTCCAGGTCCTCGTTCGGCCGCACGAACCCGCCAGGCAGCGCCCACCGGCCCCGGTACGGCGGGATGCCGCGGCGGATCAGCAGCACCTGGAGGCGGCCGTCGCGGACGGTGAGGATTACCAGGTCAGTGGCCAGGCCGAGTGGCTCGAAGTCCATGACCCCACTCTAATCGTCACCTTGACGAGAAGTCACCCAACCCCTTATCGTCATAGTGACGACAAGGAGAACGAAGAGATGGCAGACATCACCCGGTTCCGCTTCATCAGCCACCTACGGGCCAACCCGACCACCCACGTGCGGCACCTGCGCAACGGCAAGGTCGCGCACGACGGCGCCGGCCAGGCGTTCTGGTTCCGGGCCCTGAACTCGTCGCTGAGCGAGATCCCGGTCGACGACCGCGAGCAGCCGCTGCTGTTCCACGGCCGCACGCAGGACTTCCAGGACGTCGTGGTGCAGGCCACCGTCACCTACCGGGTGACCGACCCTGCGCTGGCCTCGGCCCGGCTGGACTTCGGCATCGACCCGGACACCGGGCTCTGGCGGTCAACCCCGCTCGAGCAACTCGGTGGGCTGCTGACCGAACTGGCACAACAGACCGCACTCGACCTGCTCGCCCGCATGACGCTCACCGAGGCGCTGTCCGAGGGAATGACCGCGCTTCGCCAGGCGGTGGGCAGCGGCCTGCGGGAGGACCAGCGGCTGACCGGGATCGGCATCGGCGTCGAGGACGTGCGCGTGGTCGCCGTACGCGCGGAGCGGGACGTGGAGAAGGCGCTGCAGACGCCGACACGCGAGATGGTGCAGCAGGCCGCGGACAAGGCGACGTACGAACGCCGGGCAATGGCCGTCGAGCGGGAGCGGTCGATCGCGGAGAACGAACTGCAGAACCAGATCGAGCTCGCCCGGCGCGAAGAGCAGCTGGTCAACCAGCGCGGTCAGAACGAGCGCATGCGTGCGACCGAGGCCGCGGCCGCCGGTCAGATCGAGACGCAGGCCGCGGCCGGTCGCCAGCGCGCGCTGGCCGAGGCGGAGGCCGACGCCAAGCGGGTGATCGGGGCAGCGGAGGCTGCTGCCGAGAAGGCTCTGCTGGAGGCGTACGCCGAACTCGACCAGGCGACCATCCTCGCGGTCGCGATCAAGCAGGGCGCACTACCGGAGATCGGCACGCTCAACGTGACCCCGGACCTGATCACGCCGCTCCTCACAAGGTTGGCCGAGCAGCGATGACGCTTCCCCCACGGGCGGTGATCGTGCATCGGGCGACCGAGTTGACCGAACTCGTCGCCCGGCACGGGACGCGGCAGCAGGCCGGGTTCTTCCTGGCCGGCCGCGGGCGGGACCTGGCGGAACTCGACGCACGGCACCAGGCCCAGCAGGACGCGCTCGCCACGGTCTCGGCGGCGATCCCGCTGGACTGGCGCCGCGCCGTTGCCGAGCGCAACGACCTGGACCGGTTCGGCTTCGGTCCCGAGGATGTGGTGATCGCGGTCGGCCAGGACGGTCTGGTCGCGAATGTGGCCAAGTACCTGGACGGTCAGCCGGTGATCGGGATCAACCCCGAGCCGTCCCGCAACCCCGGCGTACTCGTGCCGCACGAACCCGCCGCCATCGCCGATCTCCTGGCCGAACGTCAGGTCGCCGAGCGGACGATGGTTGCCGCGAGCACCGACGACGGGCAGCAACTGGTCGCGTTGAACGAGGTGTACGTCGGCCATCGGACACACCAGTCCGCGCGCTACCGGCTGAGTTCGCCCGATGGATTGCCGGAGCGGCAGTCGTCATCCGGGATCCTGATCGGCACCGGGACCGGCTCGACCGGCTGGTGCCGATCGGCCTGGCAGGAACGGCGCAGTCCGTTGGCGCTGCCAACACCGATCGATCCGGTGCTGTGCTGGTTCGTCCGCGAGGCCTGGCCGTCACCGGCGACCGGCACCGACAACACCGAAGGGTTGCTCAAGGCACCGGATTCGTTGACGATCACGGCCGAGTCGGACCTGGTCGTGTTCGGCGACGGGATGGAGTCCGACACCTTGAGTATCGGCTGGGGTCAGCGGATCGAGATCGGCGTCGCCGCGGTCAAGTTGCACCTGGTGGTCTGAATCGTGGCGTGCCACGCGGAGTACAGCCGCCGCGCCGATCCGCCGATCGGACCGACCGCGTTGAAGACCGCTCCACGGCTGGCCGGCTTGGCGTTCTCGATCGCGTCGACGGCCTGCTCGGGCGCGTCGATCGTCGCCGAACACACGTCCAGGATGTAGTCCGGCACCTGCAGCTTCGGGTCGACGCAGCCAACCAGCGGTACGCCGACAGCCGCGACGATCGGGAACACTGTGCCGGGGATGCCCACCGCGCATTCCGCGGTCGCCGACTCCGGCACCGAACCGAGAGCGCTGATCTCGTACTGCTCCCAAAGGGTCCGGTCCTCCCGCGGATGCAGGCCGACCACGATGTGCTTGCCCGCCGCCTCCAACTTCGCCGCCGCATCGAGCAGCAACTGCGTGCCCGGCGCCGCGTCGCCGGTCTGGTCCGGGTGCGTGACGCTGGTCAGCACCAACACCCGGTCCTTCTGTGGCGCGTACGTCGGCAGGTTGTCGGTCTGCGCCGACCCCACCATCCGCACTCGATGCGTCCAACCGAGGTACGCCGCGAACACGTCCGACTCGGCCGGCGACGCAGCCGTCACGAGCTCCAACCGCGATCGGAACTCCTTGGCCCGCGGCGCTTCCACCGGCTTGAGATACGCCAGCGAACTCGCCGCCATCGGCAACCGCTTCAGCGCCGCCGCCACATCAGCCGGCCAGTCCGAAGCCCCGTTCACCACCAGCAGATCAGCCTGCGGTACGTCGCTCAGCGTCGCGACCGGCACCGGATCACCCGGCTTGATCTGCGTCAGATCCGGGACGACCTGGACCAGCTCCCAACCACGCCGTACGGCCTCAGCCAGCAACGGTTGGGCGTGGTACGTCCCCCAAGGCTCGTTCGTTGCCAGCAGCACCCGAGTCCGCCGCGGCCGGGCAGCCACCGAGAGCCCCGGCGTCGCAGCAAGCCCGATCCCCAGAGCCCCGGCCTTCAACAACGTGCGTCGCGTCGCAATCATGCCCGCGACCCTACGAACCGATGGTGAACACTCGCTAGCTTTCCTCCAACGACTGGATGATCACCTGAGCCCGCGAGCCTCTCGTGGTCATCGGAGGCGACTTGGGGAGGATCGTCTACCCGATTCGGGAAGAAATCCTCCCCAACCTCGACACCGATTTGCGCGTTCACACCAACCTGTCCAGGTCGCTAGATCTCCTTCGACGGCTGGATGATCAGGTGTGGGAGATTCACGTCTCGTGGGCGGCTGACGACGTACGCGACCAGCTCGGCGACCTCGCTGACCGGGACCGCGGGGAGGGTGCTGCGGAGGTCGTCCACCATCGACTGCAGCTCGGCCGGGAAGCTGTCGGCGAGCTCGGTGCCGTCGATCATTCCGGGCTCCACACCGGTCACCCGGATCCCCTGATCAGCCAGTTCCGTGCGCAGCGCCCGAGTCAGGTAGCTGACGCCCGCCTTCGACGCGCCGTACGTCGCCATCCCGGGAAGGAACCGCTGCGCGGCCAGCGACGACACGTTGATCAGGTCGGACGTCCGGGTCTCGGCGGACCGCTTCAGCGCGGGCAGGAACGCGTGCGTGACGTTGATGACGCCGGACAGGTTGACGTCGACCAGACGCCTCCAGTCCGCGGCCGGTGCGTCGCCGAACGGGATCACCTGCATCAGCCCGGCGTTGTTCACCAGCAGGTCGAGGTCACCCAGGCGGCTCTGCACCAGGTCGGCGGCTTCGGCGACGGACTGCTCCGAGGTGACGTCGGCCGGGACGACGAGCGCCGTGCCGCCGGCCTCGGCGATCTGGGCGGCGACCTTCTCGAGGCGATCGCGGCGTCGGGCGAGCAGCGCGACGGACGCGCCATCGGCGGCGAGACGAGTGGCGATGGCGGCGCCGATTCCGCTGGCGGCGCCGGTGACAAGTGCGATGCGTGAAGTGCTCATGGCTCCACGCTCCGCCGGACGGCGCCGGCTCAGAAGATCCGCTTCGACCGTAGGTCTGGCAGTACCACCCGGTCGGTTGAACCTCCCGGGGATACTGGATTGGTGAGCGCGCTGGGAGAGTTCCTGCAGACCAGACGGGCACGGGTGCGCCCGGAGGACGTCGGCCTGCGGCCCGGGCAGGATCGCCGGGTCTCCGGCCTCCGTCGCGAAGAGGTCGCGTTGCTGGCCAACGTGAGCGTCGACTACTACATCCGGCTGGAGCAGGGTCGCGCCGGGAACCCGTCGACGGCGGTCCTGACCGCGGTGGCCGACGCGCTGCGGATGGATCCGGCCGAGCGAGATCACCTCCGGTCGCTGTCATGCGCGGCGCCGCCCGCCATACCGCCGAAATCGCCTGTCCGCCCACAGCTGAAGGCGATGATCGACGCGATGCAGGACCTGCCGGCGATCGTCGTGGACCGGCTGAGCAACGTCCTCGCGTGGAACGCCGCCGCTCTCGAGGTGGTCGCGGACTTCGAGGCACACCAAAACCTGGCCCGCTTGTACTTCCTGGACCCGGGTTCCCGCGACTACTACGCCGACTGGGAGACCGTCGCCCAGGACGCGGTCGCCGTACTCCGGCGGGCATCGGCCGGGTACGCCGACGACACGGAGCTGGCGGCCCTGGTCGACGAGCTCCGCACCGCCAGCCCCGAGTTCGAGCGGTTCTGGACCTCCCAGGACGTCCAGAACCGCTCCCACTGCCCAAAGATCCTGAACCACCCGGTCGCCGGGCAACTCACCTTCTCGCTGGAGTCACTCCAGCTACCCGGCGACGACGGCCAGTTCGTCATCACGTACACGCCGTCCGACGACAGCACGAGGGCGCGTCTCGCGGCCATGCTGGTCCGTGATCATTCGCCGTTGAGCCAGTCGTAGAAGGAGACGCCGGAGAAGCGGAACTGCACTGGGTCGGTGAACGAGCCGTTGACCTTGCCCAGGCCGTTGATGACCGTGGCGGTTCCGTTGGCGTGCCCAACGGCGTACGCGTAACCGTTCCCGGTGTCCTTGTCGATGCCCAGCAGGAGCGTGCCGTACTGACCGCAGGCCGCCGCGATCAGCGTCTCGAAGCCCTGCCACGTGCTGGTCCGGACCGGCCTGACGATCGGCTTCATCGGTGACGTGGTGGGGATCCGGATCGTGTACAGCGCGCCGCCGCGAGTGTTCGCGATGAACGTGTCGTACGTCTGCGTCTTGCTGATCACGGCCATCGACTTCACCGCCGCGAACCCCGGGTACGAACCGGTGCTGCGCCAGCCGGCGGACGTGTGGTGCCAGCGGAACAGCACACCGTCCTTGCGCAGCGCGTACAGGTCGCTCCGCGGCACGATCCCCGACCCGACCGGCTTGTCGAACGTCGCCCGCTCCAGCTGGGTGAAGTTCGACCAGCCGCCGCCGATCCGGGTCAGCCGGTGCTCCATGGACTCGCCGCCGGCGTCGAGGTAGTAGAAGCTGCCGTACAGGCTGTCCCCGATGACGACGTTCCCGTTCCGCGAGGTGCCGCCACCGGACCCCGGGTAGTCCTCGAAGTAGGTGCTCAGCCGGACAACCCCGGGCGCATACAGCTTCACGGCCGAAGACCCCGCGGAGAGCGAAGGCGGGTTGGTCGCCTTCAGGCCGCGAATGACGTGTTCACCCTGCGCCGTCACCGAGCCGATCGCCGCCGAGCACGCCTCGGTCGCCGCCTGCCCCGCGCCCTCGGCAGACGTCGGCACGAAGCCCACTGCCAGGACCGCACAACTCGCTACTGCCGCCGCACGCCACCACATGTCAGCCTCCGTTCAGCGGGTCGTACGCCGGAGCGAACCGGAAGTACTCCCAGTCGGTGATGGCTCCCGGCGCCTTGCCGAGGCTCTTGATCACGGTTGACGTGCCGTTCGCGTGCCCGACCGCGTAGAGGTAGGCGGTCTTCGCGTCCTTGTCGATGCCGAGCAGGATCGAACCCGTCCGGCCACACGGTGCCGCGACGAGTTGCTCGAAGATCTGCCAGCTCGACGTCCGGACCGGCGTGATGATCGGCTTCAGCGGGACGCTGGTCGGGATCTTGACCGTGTACAGACCGCCGGCGCGGTTGTTCGCCAGGAACATGTCGTACGCCGGCGTCGTCGCGATCAGTGCGAACGACTTCATCGTGCTCATCCCGGTCACGTACCCGGTGTTGCGGAACCCCTTGCCGACATCGGTCCAGCGCCCGAACTTGCCGTACATGTCCTGCGAGTACAGCATCGTCCGGGTCGGCTTGCTGGTCGCGGACGCCTTGTACTGCGACTGGATCAGGAACCGCCCGCCCCACCCGTTGCCGATCCGCTTGAACACCGGCGTACCGACGATCTTGCCGTCGCTGCCGATGGTGTAGGTGCTCTCCATCAGATAGCCGGCGCCCCAGACGACCTTGCCGCTCCGGGTCGTCCGGCCGTTGCCGGCGGGGACCGCAGTGAACGCGGTCGGATCGCTCACCGCGTACGGCGTCGTGTAGAGATTCGGCGTGTTGAGGGCCGGGCTCACGGTCGGCGGCGCCGTGGCACTGACGACCCGGCTGTTGACGCCGGAGGCCGAGTCGAACGAGCCCAGCCCGAGCGCACAGGCCGCCGCGACCGCACTGTTGGTCGCTGGCGCGGCAGCAGCAGGCTGGAGCGTCGGACCGAGGGTGAGCACAAGTCCGGCAGCGCCGGCGAGCCCACGAGCCTTACGAAACATCAAGCTGTCCTTTCGGAGGAATCTCACACCACTTGATACCTGGCGGACAGCGAAAGTTGCGGGCGAAGTTTTACCCCTGCTGTGCACGAAAAGTGAGCGGGCAGGTGAGTTCTGTGCACAGAATAGGTCTTCACCTACCGCCCATAGGGGGAGATCCACGCATGCGCAGAACTCGGTTACGTACCGGGCTGGCCCTGGTGCTCGCGGCGGTGGTGGCCCCGGCCGCCTCGCTCACCGCGGTCGCCGGGCCTACCGCCGTACCGTCCAAACCCTTCGTCCAGGGCACCGCGACGGTGCCCGCCTACGACTACGACAACGCGATCCACGAGAAGGTGCAGGTCGACGTACCCCGGCTCGACGGCGACGCGAACGGGATCACCGACCAGATCACGGTCGACATCATCCGGCCGGGCGAGGCGGCCCAGGCCGGCATCGACGTACCGGTGATCATCCAGGCGTCGCCGTACTACGCGGGCGACCCGACGACCTACTTCGACGCGACCGGCACCCGGCAGGTGTTCGGGAGCTGGCTGGACAACTACTTCGTGCCCCGGGGGTACGCCGTCGCGTTCGTCGACATGCCCGGGACGTTCCGGTCCACCGGCTGCAGCGACGTCGGCGCGGATCTCGAGGTGCTCGGCACCAAGGCGGTCATCGACTGGCTGAACAACCGGACCACCGGGCACAAGCCGGACGGCAGCGCCGCGAAGGCCGACTGGTCGACCGGCAAGGCCGGCATGATCGGCGTGTCCTGGAACGGGACGATCGCGAACTCGGTCGCGAGCACCGGCGTCCGCGGGCTGGAGACGATCGTGCCGATCGCGGCGATCTCCAGCTGGTACGACTACACCCGCGGCTTCGGGGTGCCGTTCTACGACGAGTACATGGGCTTCCTGCACGACTACGTCAGCAACGACGCCTCGCCGCGGTGCGAGCAGATGACGAACGAGATCGAGCAGGACTCCGACACCCGCACCGGCTCGTACAGCACGTGGTGGGACCCGCGGAACTACCGGCTCGACGCCTCGAACGTCCGGTCCAGCGTGTACGTCGTGCACGGGCTAGGCGACGAGAACGTGAAGACCCGCCAGTTCGGCGAGTGGTGGGACGAGCTCGCGAAGCAGAACGTGCCGCGGAAGATCTTCCTGCACCAGGGCGTACACCTGGACGGGTTCAGCTTCCGCGACGAGTGGGTGGACAAGCTGCACCCGTGGTTCGACTACTGGCTGCAGGGCCTGAAGAACGGCGTGATGGACACGCCGCAGGCGACGGTCCAGCGTGAGGACGGGGCGTTCGTCGACGAGGCGAAATGGCCGGCGGCCGGCGCCACGCAAACCACGCTGAAGCTCAGCAAGCTGACCGGCACGAGCAACCCGGTCAGCTTCACCGGGACGGACAAGGAGTCGGCGGACACCGTCGTACTCGATCCGACGACACCGCGGACCGATCGGGCGGTGTTCCTCAGCGACGAGCTGGAGAAGGCGGTCCGGGTCAGCGGCACCGGGAAGGTGTCGGTCCGAGTCAAGGTCAACAAGGTTGCCTCAGGCATCAAGGCGCGGCTGGTCGACTACGGTACGGCGAACCGGTACGTGAACGTCACCAACGTGCCGGATACGCGTGTTTGCTGGGGCGACGGCAACGCGCTCGACACCGGTTGCTACGCGAAGACGCAGATCAACACCGCGGTCTCCGACACGTCCGTCGTCGTACGGACGCTGGCAGACGTCGGGCACTACAAGTCCCCATACGTGAAGGAATCGCTGCGTTCGGATCGTTGGTACGACCTCACGTTCGAGCTGAACGCGGACGATGTGGTGTTCGCCGCGGGTCACCGGTTGGGTCTCGTTCTGACTGTCGAGCCGGACAACCCGTCGGTCCCGTTCACGGGTGCGACGATCACGCTTGACCCGACGCGCTCGTCCCTCACCCTTCCGCTGACGGGCTACACCACAGCCCTCCAAACAGCCGAGGTACCGCAGGCGAGAGTCCCCTCCACGAGGCTCGCCCAGCCCGAGCCGGAGAAGAACCCGGTCGAACTGATGAAGCAGATGGTCGAAGCCTCCCGCTAACCCATTTGGCTGGTAGACCAGCGAAATGCGGGGTTTGTGACCCTCATCCAGGGTCACAAACCCCGCATTTGATGGGTCAGCCAGGCAAATGGGGTTACTGGGGGAGGTCGGTGTAGGCAGCGACGAGGGTGGCTGCGTCGTGTTCCCAGTTGAGTTCTGCGGCGGCTGCGCGGACTCCGTCGGTGTACGCCGTGTAGTTGTCGATCACCGTGCGGACCGCCGTGGCCAACGAGTGCGCGTTGCCGGGCTCGTAGAGGCCGCCGAGCTTGTACTGCGTGACGACCGCCCTCAGCTCGGGAAGATCAGCCGCGACGACCGGGACACCGGCCCGGACCGCGTGGAAGAGTTTGTTCGGCAGCGCGAGGCGGTGGTTCTCGCAGGTGTTGGTGAGGGTGACGAGCGAGATGCCGTACGAGCGCAGCGTGTCGTCGACCTCGTCGATGGACCGCTCCGCGACGGTCTCCACCGGCCCCAGATCCAAGCGATAGTTGGGATCCACCGACCCCATCAGCACCGTCCGGAACGGCGCCAGCTCACGAGCCGCCGCCACCACGGTCGGCAGGTCCCGCCCGGCTCCGACGCGTCCGGCGTACAGCAAACCCTCGGGCTGCGAAGGTGCCGGCGGTACGTCGTCCGCACGCGGGAACGTGTTCCGTACGACGCGCACATCGGCCAATCCACGCGACCGCAGCCGCGCCGCGATCCCGTCCGACACCGTGAGGACGACCCGCGCCTTCGACGCCAACGCCACCTCGTACCGCCGCCCACGCGCCCGCCACAACGGCGTCGGCCGCCCCGGCAGCGCCCGGTCGAACCACAGCTCATGGCTGTCGTAGATCAGCGCCGCCGACCACTTCTCGGCGTACTCGGCGGCGAGTTCCAACGTGTTGAAGTCGTGCGCATGCACAACATCGACCGGACCGGCGTCGGCCACTCGCGGGGCCGCGGCGATCCGCCACTGCTTCTCGGTGCGGTTCCGGTGCTCGGGCAGCAACAGCCACCGCCCGAACCGCTTGGCCAGCACCTTGGGCCCGGAATGCCCGTGCCCGACCGTCAACCCGCCGTTCCCGCTCCGCAGACCGGAAGAGCGGGAGACCGACTCCACCGTGATCCCAGGCCCCACCTCGAAGCCCTCAGGGACGTCCCGGCCGATCACATGCAGCGTGTGACCGGCCGCGGCGAGCGCCGTCGCCTCCCGCAGGATCCGCGAGTCCCCGGCGATCGGGGACTGCGCGATCATCAAAATCCGCACTTACTCGCTCTCGTCCTCATACACCAGTTCGTTGTTGAGGAACGGCAGCAATTCCGCGACCGACTTCCGCCCGTCGTGCAGGTCCCGGACGAACGACGGTCCCGCGTCGGCGATCTTGCGGGCGGTGTCGCGCTCGGCGACCAGCCGCTCGATCACCTCCGCCAGGTCGTCCGGGTTCGCCTCGGCGATCGGCAGGTCGGTCGGCAACAGGTCGCGAACCGGGTCCGCGATGTGCCCGACGGTGACTCGCCCGGCGGCCATCGCCTCGCAGGCGAACACGCCGTACGAACCGAGCAGCAACTGGTCGACCACGATGTCGGCGCTCTTCACCATCTCGGCGAGCTCAGCATGCGGCACACCCTGGACCCGCTGGTACTTGATCAGGCCCCGTGCATCCAGGTCCGTCAGCACCGGGTCGACGTACGCCGAACCCTTCAAAGCTGAAGCCGACGGCGCGTGCAGCACCACCGGGACTTCCCGCTCGAGCACCGGCTGCGTCGACACGAAACCCTCGACGTCGACGGCGAGCGGCAACCAGATGCCGTTGTCGACGAACTCCAGCAGGTCCGGCGTGGTGACGAAGACCGGTCCCTTGTAGCCGTCGAGGTGGTGGCGCATCAGGTTGTTCGCGGCCTGCAGGCGCACCGTGAGCTCGTCGTCCGGGTTGCGGAACGGCGAGTACCGGTACTGCTCGCGGTGCTGCGCAGGATCGCGGATCTCCGACCCGTGGAACACCAGACCGTGCTTGATCCCGGCCTGGTCCAGCATCGGTACGTCGGTCGTCCACATCTGCCCGCGCTGCTGACCGAACATCGGCCGGCCCGCCTCGAACAGCACGTGGGTGACCTCACGCAACGCGTACGACGTCAGCTCCAGCTGCCAGCGCAGGTCGGACCGGTACTGGCGGTACGTGCCCGTGCGGTGCACGCGGAAGTCGAACGCGCCACTGCCCGTGGTGAGCGACTCCGCCTTGACGTCCGGCACCTCACGCTCGAGCGCGGTCGCCCACAACCATGCCTGTCCGGCGCTGTTGACCGGTCCGAGCAGCAGGTGCCGCCCGGTCTTGCGCATCTTGCCACCCGGCCGCGTGACGTCGAGCTGCTGCCCGGTCAGCTCGCTGTACAGCTCACGGAGCTTGGTCGCCTGCCCGGCCCAGGACACCTCCTGCTGGTACGCCGGATCCGCAACCCGCTCGCGGTAGCTGTCCAGGTCGCCGAGCACCGTGCGGACCTTCGACGCCAGGTCGTGCGCGTCGGCCGCGGTGAAGACCTCGCCGATCTTGGTGCGGTCGACGAACTCCTTCATGCTCGGCATGTCGCTGACCACCACCGGCAGCCCCGCGAACGCGTACTCGAACAGCTTGTTCGGCAGCGCCATCTCGTGGCTCGGGTAGCGCAGGATCGGGATCAGGCCGATGTCGGCGGTCCGCAGGAACGCGACCACCTCGTCCGGCTTCACCGGGTCCAGGCAGTGCAGGCGGTCCTGCACCTCCAGCTGCACTGCTTGCGCCTGCAGCTCGCGGACAGCATCCGTCGCCACACCAGGTACACACACGACGGCCAGGTGCGCGTCCGGCAGATCCGCCAGCGCCTGTACGGCGGTGTGGATGCCACGCGCCCGCGTCACACCACCGCTGTAGACCAGCAGCGGTACGTCGGATGCCAGGCCGATCTGGCTGCGAATGTCGGACACCTCGACCGACACGTCAGCAGGGTTCGGCGTGTTCATCACCACGGCCGGCTCGTGCCGCAGGTTGTGCTCGCGCTGCAACCGGGTCGCGATGGCCGGGCTGACGGTGATCACCCGGTCCGCTTCGCCGATGTACTCGCGCTCGTGGTTGGCCCAGGCCGCGATCGAACGCCGGGTACGGGCGCCGTACTGCGAGAGTCCGGCGACGTACTCGTGCGCGTCGTACACGACCTTCAGCTTGCGGCCACGCAGTTTGGCGCGGCCGGCGGCGCGGGTCGCGACACCGATCACGTGCATGTCGTGGGCGTGCACCACGTCCGGCTCGAGGCGGTCGATCAGGTCGCCGAACGCGATCTCCAGGTCCAGCGCCTCCGGGTGCAGCTTGCGCCACGGCGCCGGCCAGGGCAGCCGGTGCAGCACCCCGTCGTACGCCCGCCAGCCGAACTTGAACGGTCCGTCCGCCTTGTTGCCGACGCCCTTGCGGACCCAGGCGGCGCGCCCGGCGGCCTGCCAGCGCGCCCGGCGGAGCAGCCGGGTGGCGACGCCGGCCTTGAACTTGACCGGATTCCCCTGGCCCGCCTTGGCGCGCGCGATCGCGTGCCCGGAGTCCGCCTTGAGCTCCTTGAGCTCGGCCGCGATCCGCTGGCTGCGCGCCACATAGGTTGCTCGGTACCGGTACCCCACCAGCGGCGGCCGCCAGTTGCGGCGCGCCGTGCGGCTTCGTTTCCGTTCCTCACGCAGTGTGAAAGGCACTGCCACCCGGACGATCAGCGCTCCGTCGAGCATCTCCCTCGACGGCAGACCGCTGGCCGAGACCCCGAGCACAGTCACCTCTGCTCCGGTCTCGGCCAGTGCTGCGGCCTCCTTGCGGACCCGACTGTCGTTGGTGACGTCGTTGGCGACCATCATCACGACCCGCAGGTCGGCATGTGTCACTGGCTGACCGACCTTCCGATCACAATCCGACGCACGCCCGCCCACTTGGCCGGGTCGGTGCGGTCGCGACCGTCGACGAGTACCTTCACGCCCGGCAGGTCGGCCGGGCTCAGCTGCGCGTACTCCGCGTGATCCGCCTGCAGCACCGCGGCGTCCACCGGCGTGCCCAGCGTGTACGGCGTGAAGCCGAGACCCTGGAGCTCCTCGTCGGTGTACAGCGGGTCGTGCACGGACACCTCGGCGCCGCGCGCCTTCAACGCCTCCACGGCCGGGAACACCCCGGAGAACGCGGTCTCCTTGACGCCACCGCGGTACGACGCGCCGAGCACGACGACCTTGGCGCCCTTGAGGTCACCGAACGCGCCCTCGAGCAGACCGATCGTGTAGTCGGGCATCCCGGCGTTCGCCTCGCGGGCGGCCCGGACGACGGTGGCGTCCGGGTCGGTGTACAGGTACAGCCGCGGGTAGACCGGGATGCAGTGGCCGCCGACCGCGATGCCCGGCCGGTGGATGTGGCTGTACGGCTGCGAGTTCGACGCCTCGATGACGGCGTGCACGTCGATGCCGTTCTGGCCGGCGAACCGGGCGAACTGGTTCGCCAGGCCGATGTTCACGTCGCGGTAGGTGGTCTCGGCCAGCTTCGCCAGCTCGGCCGCCTCCGCCGAGCCCAGGTCCCAGACGCCGTTCGCGCGGTCCAGGTCCGGGCGCTCGTCGAAGTCCAGGACGGCCTCGTAGAACGCGGTGGCGCGCTTGGCGCCCTCCTCGGACAGGCCGCCGACCAGCTTCGGGTACTTGCGCAGGTCCGCGAAGACGCGGCCGGTGAGCACCCGCTCCGGCGAGAACACCAGGTGGAAGTCGGTGCCCTCGGTCAGGCCGGAGATCTCCTCGAGCATCGGCTTCCACCGGTTCCGGGTGGTGCCGACCGGGAGCGTGGTCTCGTAGCTGACCAGCGTGCCGGGCGCCAGGTGCTCGGCCAGCGAACGGGTCGCGTTCTCCATCCAGCCGAACTCGGGCTGACCGGTCTGCTCGTCCACGAACAGCGGCACGACCACGACGACCGCGTCGCTGTTCGGGATCGCGTCCGCGTAGTCCGTGGTCGCCCGCAGGCGGCCGTCGGCCACGGTCTCGGAGAGCAGCTCCTGCAGGTGGGCCTCACCCGGGAACGGCTCCTGGCCGGCGTTCACCAGCTCGACGAACTTCTCGTTGATGTCGACGCCGACGACCTGATGGCCCTTGGCCGCGAACTGGACCGCCAACGGCAGTCCGATCTTGCCTAAGGCAACAACACTGACACGCACAGGAACTCCACTAGGTAGTGATTCTTCATCGGGGGCCTCGGAGCTTCCGTTCCAGCGGGTGCTCGACAAGTTTGTAGAGCAGCGCCGAGGCGAAGATCGAGATGACCAGGACACCGGCGTACCAGGTCAGGTTGGACCAGCCGATCGGGCCGGCGATGCCGTGGTACTCCTTGATCGCGTACAGGATCGTGGCGTGCACCAGGTAGAAGGCGTAGGACCACTGGCCCAGCGCCACCATCGGCTTGCTGCGCAGCACCGACCGGCCGCCGCGGGTGTCGCGGGCGGCGACCGCGAGGATCAGGAAGCCGTACAGGAACGTGAGGACTTCCTTCTGGCACAGGCCCATCGTGACCGCGCCCGGGATTTGGGTCGGGTGCAAGCCGGAGTACCAGAGCAGGTACAGCCCGCCGCCGGTGACCAGGAACGCGAACCACACCGGGATCCGCGGCTTCCAGCCGGACCGCAGCGAGATCGCCAGGCCGATACCGAACAGGAACGCCACCGAGTGCAGCACCGGCTGCGGCAGCACCGGTACGTCGGCCTTGTAGTGGAACAGCGCCAGGCGGTACGCCCCGCCGAGCACGAGCACCGAGACGCAGAGGATCAGGCCGCCGACCGTCTTCAGCCGCTGCGTGGCCCGCCAGACGAACGGGAAGTACGCGTAGAAGAACGCCTCGACCGACAGCGTCCAGCCCGCCGGGTTACCGCCGTACAGGATGGTCGGGTTGTTCGACCAGCCCTGCACCAGGAACGCCGACATCACCAGCACCGTCATCGACACCGGCTTGATCCAGGACATCCCGGCCGGCGGCTCGAACCGGTAGAAGACGAAGACGGCCGCCACCAGGGTGAGGAAGTACAGCGGGAAGATCCGGGCGAACCGGCGCCGGTAGAACGTGCTGATCTTCGTCCCCGGCTGCGCCGACCAGGTGAGCACGAAACCGGACAGCACGAAGAAGAACGTGACGCCGGACGTGCCGTACTTCAGGAAGTTCCAGACCGGCAGCGGCGCCAGCTGGGTCATGTGGTGGCAGAACACGAAGAAGGCCGCCCACCAGCGCAAACCGGTGAGCGACTCGACTCGTGGCAACCTCTTGCCGGGGCGCGGTGGGCCCGCGTCGCCGGGGAACGTACTGACGGGCGCGCCGGGAGGCGGAGTCGTGACAGCGGCCGACCCCGGGGCTTCCTGGGTCGGCGACGTCTGGTTCTCTTCGGCGGCCTTCGTCATGTAGTTACTCCGCGAGAGTGGAAACGACACGCTCTGCAGCGTGGCCGTCGCCGTACGGCATCGGGCGGTCACCCGTGGGCGTCGGCCGGGCAGCCAACTCGGGCAGCTTACTCACGTCGGATGTCAACACGTTCCATCCGTCGTCCAGCGTCTCGACCCACTCGGTCTCGGTGCGCAGCGTGGTGCACACCCGGCCGAGCAGGAAGGCCTCCTTCTGGAGACCGCCGGAGTCGGTCACGACACCGGCCGAACCGAGCACGGCCGCGACCATCTCCGGGTACGCCAGCGGCTCCCGGACGTGCAGCGAACCGTCCGGACGCTCCAACTTGATGCCGTGCTCCGCGCACTTCGCGACGAGCCGCGGGTGGGCCAGCAGCAGGACCGGCGTACCGGCAGCGCCGAGACCGTCGACGATCGCGGCCAGCCGCTCCGGGTCGTCGGTGTTCTCGGCCCGGTGGATGGTCGAGACAACGTACTCACCGCGCTTGAACGGCAGGTCGAGCTCGTTGTCCTTGACCGCGTCACGGACCCGGAAGCACACGTCGGTCATCACGTCGCCGACCAGCCGCGACCTGTCCTTCAGACCCTCGTTCGCCAGGTGGTCCATCGCCACCTGCGTGGGCGCAAGGAGCAGATCAGCCGCGTGGTCAGTAAGTACCCGGTTGTGCTCCTCCGGCATCAGCCGGTTGAACGAGCGCAGCCCGGCCTCGAGGTGCGCGACCGGCAGGTGCATCTTCACCGCGGACAGCGTGCCGGCGAGCGTCGAGTTCGTGTCGCCGTACACCAGCACCCAGTCCGGCTTGTGCTCGTCCAGTACGGCGTCCATCGCGGCCAGCATCGCACCGGTCTGGACACCGTGGCTGCCGGACCCGACGCCCAGGTGGACGTCCGGGGCCGGGATCCGCAGGTCGGCGAAGAACACGTCGGACATGTTCTTGTCGTAGTGCTGCCCGGTGTGCACGATCACGTGCTGGTGCTCGGTCGCGGCAAATGCCTCCGCGACCGGCGCCAGCTTCACGAACTGCGGGCGCGCCCCGACAACGCTCAGAACCTTCATGGCTACTGGGACTCCCCGGCGACCTTGACGGTTCGATCCTCGGACGCCGACTGCAGAACGGCCTCGGCCACCTTCACGGTGGTCAGACCCTGCTGCAGCGTGACGATGTCCGCCTCCTTGCCGAGCACCGCGTCGCGGAACGCCTCGTGCTCGGTGCGCAGCGGCTCCGGCTTGCTGATCGCGTACCGGACCATGTCGCCCTCGCTGACACCACGGAAGTGCGCGACGTCGTCCCACGCGGTGACGACGGTGCCGTTCGCGTGGAAGGTCAGGTCGGCGGTCAGAGTGTCCGCGATGAACGCGCCCTTCTCACCGGTGACGACGGTGAGCCGCTCCTTCATCGGGGACAGCCAGTTGACCAGGTGGCTGGTGACGGTGCCGTCGGCCAGCTTGCCGGTCACCGCGATCAGGTCCTCGTACTGCCGGCCCGACTTGTGGGCGCTCTGCGCGGACACCGAGACGAACGGCGACTGGGTCACCCAGGCGGTCAGGTCGATGTCGTGGGTGGCCAGGTCGAGCACCACGCCGACATCGGCGATCCGGGCCGGGAACGGGCCCTGGCGGCGGGTGGTGATCTGGTAGATATCGCCCAGCTCGCCGGCCTCCAGCCGCACCCGCAGCGCCTGCAGCGCCGGGTTGTACCGCTCGATGTGGCCGACCGCGCCGACCAGACCGGCCGCCTCGAACGCCTTCGCGATCTCGGTCGCCTCGGCCGAGGAACCGGCCAGCGGCTTCTCGATCATCGCGTGCACGCCGGCCTCGGCCAGCGCCTTCGCGATCTCGGCGTGGTACTGCGTCGGCACCGCGACCATGCAGTAGTCGAGCTTCTCCGCGATCAGCTGCTCGATGGTCTTGTGCACCGGACGACCGCCGGCCACGTTGAACTTGTCACCGCCCGGGTCGGCCACCGCGACCAGGTCGACGCCCTCGAGGGACGCCAGGACGCGGCCGTGGTGCCGGCCCATCATGCCCAGGCCGATCAGGCCCGCACGCAGGTTCGCCATCTCACGCACCAGCCTTCGCCACGGTGTTCACCGCGGCCACGATCCGGTTCAGGTCGTCCTCGGACAGCGAGGGGTGGACCGGCAGCGAGAGCACCTCGGCCGCGGCCTTCTCGGTCTCCGGCAGGTCCAGCTCACGCTGGAACGACGGGAGCCGGTGGTTCGGGATCGGGTAGTACACGCCGCAGCCGACGCCGTACTCGGTCCGGAGTGCGTTCGCGAAGCCGTCACGGTCCTCGGTCACGCGGATCGTGTACTGGTGGTACACGTGGGTCGCCTCGGCGGCAACTGCCGGAACGGCGACACCCTGCAGGTTCGCGTCCAGGAAGGCCGCGTTCTCCTGCCGCTGCTTGGTCCAGCCGCCGACCTTGGTCAGCTGCACGCGGCCGATGGCGGCGTGCAGGTCGGTCATCCGGTTGTTCAGGCCGACGACCTCGTTCTCGTACTGCTTGAGCATGCCCTGGTTGCGGAACAGCCGCATCCGGCGCTCGAGGTCGGCGTTCGCGACCGAGTTCATGCCGCCCTCACCGGACGTCATGTTCTTGGTCGGGTAGAGGCTGAACATCGCGAACTCACCGAACGTACCGACCGGGGCGCCGTTCCACGTGGCGCCGTGGGCCTGCGCGGCGTCCTCGTAGATCTGGATGCCGTGCTTCTCGGCGATCGCCTGCAGCGCGGTGACATTGGCCGGGTGACCGAACAGGTGCACCGGCATGACGGCCTTGGTCTTCTCGGTGATCGCGGCCTCGACCGCGACCGGGTCCAGGCAGAAGTACGTCGGCTCGATGTCGACGAACACCGGGGTGGCGCCGGTCAGCGCGACGCTGTTCGCGGTCGCGGCGAAGGTGAAGGACGGGACGATGACCTCGTCACCCGGTCCGACCCCGGCGGCCAGCAGGCCGAGGTGGAGACCCGACGTGCCCGAGTTCGTCGCGACGCACGCCCGGCCGGAGACCAGCGCCGCGCCGAACTCCTGCTCGAACGCCGCCACCTCAGGACCCTGGGCGAGCATGCCGGACTGCATGACACGGTCGACAGCCTCGCGCTCCTCCTTCCCGATGATCGGCTTCGCGGCCGGAATCGGCTGCACCATCAGTTCTCCTCCATTGCTTCACCGGCCGGCCGCAGCCGTCCGTCGGTTTCGATGTACATCTCGCCCGTGTTCGGGCACTTCCACTCGCCGTCCCCGACGGAGAGCAGCGGAACCCCGGCCTTGCCGACCCACTTGAGCCGGCGCGCCGGGACCCCGGCGACCAGCGCGAAGTCTGGCACGTCCTTGGTCACCACCGCACCCGCGGCGACGGTCGCCCAGCGGCCGATGGTGACCGGGGCCACGCACACGCTGCGCGCACCGAGTGAGCAGCCTTCCTTCATCGTCACCCCGACCGGTTCCCAGTCGTGCCCGCTCTTCGGCGACCCGTCCGGGTTCACCGCGCGCGGGAAGTAGTCGTTGGTGAGCACCACCGCCGGGCCGATGAACACGCCGTCCTCGAGGGACGCGGGCTCGTACACCAGCGCGTAGTTCTGGATCTTGCAGTTGTCGCCCATCCGGACCCCGGTCCCGACGTAGGCTCCGCGGCCGACGATGCAGTTCTCGCCGAGGACCGCGTTCTCGCGGATCTGGGCCAGGTGCCAGACCGACGAACCGTCGCCGATCTGGGCGCTGTCGTCGACGTCGGCGGATGGCGCGATGCGGGACGTCACAGGGTCTCCTTCGAAATGAGCCAACTTCTCAGTACTTCGGCCGAGCGGCGTCCGTCGTGCAGCTCCGCCACGAAACCGGGGCCGGCGGCCGCCCGCTCGGCGGCGGCGTCACGATCCGCGATCAGGCCGGTGAGGACCTCACCCAGGGTGTCGGGATCCGCCTCCACGATCGGCACCTCTCGCCCGGCCAGACTACGCACCCGGTGGCGCACCCCGTCACCGACGTACGAAACCACGATCCGCCCGGCCGCCAGCGCTTCCGCGGCTGCCACGCCGTACAGGCCGATCCGGAGCTGATCGACAACGATGTCTGCGTCGCCGATGACGTTGGCCATCTGCTCGTGCAGTACGCCGGCGATCCGCCGGTACTCGACCACGCCGCTCTCGTGCAGCCCGGTCAGCACCGCGTCGATCTCCTCGGTGCCCTTGAGTTTCGCGTTCGAGGGAACGTGTGCGACGACCGGCTTCTCGCCGGAGAACAACGGCCGCGCGGCCTGCTGCCAAGGCGCCGGGTCGATCGCGACCGGCAGCCACTGGGCGTTCGGTACGTCGTCCAGCAGGTCGACCGTGGAGACGAACACCGGAAGCTGCAGCGACTCGACGAGCTCGGCGTGCCGGCGGGCCTGCGGCTCGAGGCGGTCGGTCAGCTCGTCACCCGGAGCGAACGGCGACCAGCGCTCGCGCTTCGCGTGCCGGCTGGGCAGGCGGATATCGGAGCCGTGGAAGAGCAGACTCACATTGATGCCCTTGGCGACCATAGTCTCGATGTCGGCGGAGGCGTCCGAGAAGCCGCGGGCGCCGAAGATCGGACGCAGCGACTCGACCATCACATGCGTGTAGTTCTCGACGACGTACTGCTGCTGGGCGCGCTGCCAGCGCGGCTGACCGAACCACGCCAGCGGTACGCCGTAGTCGTCGGCGAACTGGAACTGGCCCTTGCGGTGCAGGGAGAACGCGACGGCGCTGGCGTCCGGCAGGGTCTT
Source organism: Kribbella sp. VKM Ac-2569 (assembly GCF_004216905.1). Taxonomy (GTDB): domain Bacteria; phylum Actinomycetota; class Actinomycetes; order Propionibacteriales; family Kribbellaceae; genus Kribbella. The sequence goes on along the minus strand of NZ_SGXJ01000004.1, from coordinate 655,718 downwards.
GGCGGCCTGTGCCCAGGCATGCCCCTGACCGGCGGAGTTGGTCGGTCCGACCAGCATCCGCACCGGCGTCGTCGCTGCCGGCGGGAACGCCGGCAGCTGCGCGTACGAGTACCGCAAGCCCCGCAGGCGCCGCCGGACCGCTCCCGCGGTCCGGGCCAATGGCGCAGGCAGGTGCTCGCGGATCGTCATCGTCGCTGTGTCACCCATTACCTACTGGTGCCTTCATCATGTCGAGCTCCCGGCGGGCCGCCGGCAGACCGAGCACGACCGGCGTGCTGGCCTTCCGCTGGCCGAGGTTCCAGCCGGCCCAGATGGCGCCGGCGTCGAGCGCGATCACGACATCGGCCTGGTCGATGGTCGACAGCACGTCGCGACGGCTGAGCACCCGCTCCCAGTACGTCTTGCCGAGATCGCTGGTCGCCCGCTGGCCGCGCAGGAACTTCACCGGCGCCGAGGTCTTGATTGCCTTGGGCAACATCCGGCCGGCGACCTTCTTCGCCTTCCGGGCGCGCCACTCGACGGCCTTCACGACCCGCTTGGCCCCGGTGGGACGCGGCTTCGCAGCAGGAGGCGGGGTAGCAGGCGGAGTGGGAGTGGAGGCAGCGGCCGCAACCTGCGCGGCCGCCGGAGCAACCTCTGCCTCGTCCTCGACGACAGTTTCCGGATCGGCAACGGCCTCCGGCGCGATGACCGCGTCCGGCGCCTCGTCCGTCGGCTCCGTGACCGTCTCGGGCTCGGGCTCCACGACCGGCGCGGCCGGCATGCGACCCGGGCCGATCAGCGTGAAGGTGTTGACCTTGTCGGCCACCCAGGCGGACGGTGCCACCCAACCGACGACGTCGATGGTGATGTCCTGGTCGCCGAGGTCCTCACGGACCTGGTCGAAGTACGTCGGCGGCAGCTTGCGCGTGGACAGCAGAACGACGTTGCTCATGCCGCTACCCCCTTCACGCTCGCCGCGAGCGACTCGATCCGCGGATCCAGCTGCAGGTCCCGTCGGTACGACGCACCGAACTCGCGCGCCTTCGCCCGGATCCCCTCGTCCGCGGTGCGGGCCGCGTGCGCCGCCTCGATCAGCGCCGCCGCGATCGCCTCCGGCGTCACGTCCGCGACCGGGAACCACAACGGATGCCCACGCAGTACGTCGGACGCCGCGTTCTCCGGGTCGTGCACCGACACCACCGGCAACCCGGTGGCGAGGTACTCGAACACCTTGCCGCTCGTCACGTACCGGCCCTTGCCCAGCATCAGCAGCTGCGCGTCGAACTCGTCGTACGCCTTGGCGATCTCCGCCTTGCCGACCGGGCCCTCGTAGCTGACCCCGTCCTCTCCTGCGGCGTTGATCGTCGCGAGCATGTCCGCCCGCGGCTGCGCGTAGTACCCGAGGTAGCCGTAGATCTTCGCCTTCGCGCCGGCGAGCTCCTCGGACTGCTCCTTGGCGAGCTGCCAGCCCTTGACGAAGTCCGCGAGCGGCACCTTCGGCGACACCGTTCCGACGTACCCGAAGACCAGCGGCCGGTCGGTGACCGCGCCCCGGTCCTGCGTGTCCGGCACCAGGTCGGGGTCGAAGCCGTTGGCGACGGTGTGCATCCTGCTCGCCTGCGCCGGGTAGAGCTTCTCGTGCCAGTCCTTGATCGGGTCGTTCACGAACCAGACCTCGCGAGCGGACTCGACCAGCTTCTTCTCCCACTTGGCCGCGCGGCTGTTCGGCTCGTGCAGCCGGTCACCGGTGAACACGTCCAGCAGCCACGCGTCGCGGTAGTCCATGACGTACGGCACCTGGAACTTCTTGTGCAGGTGGTACGCCGCGGTGAACGCGACGTGCGGGTTGGCGGTGGCGACCGTCAGGTCGACCTTGTTCGCCTGGTGGATGCGCTCCGCGGCCTTCTCGATCACCGAACGCCACGGCCCGTAGCCGCTCTCCGGGAACGGGATCTGGTCCTGCTTCGTACGCCACTTGGCCCAGAGCTTCGGGTTCGACGCCCGGCGCTTCGACCAGCGGCGCAGGTCGGCTTCGAGAATCGGCCACTCGAACGGGACCCGGACGACCTCGACGGACTCATCGACCCGCTCCTCGAGGGTCAGGTCCGCACCGGTGAACCGGAAGAACGTATCGCGGTCGGCCGTCAGCACGGTCACCTTCCAGCCGAGCGCGGCGAACCGGTTGGCCGTGGCCAGGGCCCGGTAGACACCGCCGCCACGGCAGGGCGGGAAGCCCCAGGCGACGTACAACAGATGAGGGCGGTCGGTCATGCACTTCCCTTTAGCAGTTTGAGAATCGCGTCGGCCAGGTCGTCGTACGGCGTGGTCGTGGGCAGATGGTCCGCCGCCCACTGCAGCGCGTGGTCGCGCAGCTTCTCCAGCTCACCGGGGTCCGCGGACCAGCGCCGCAGGGTCTCGGACGCCTCCGCCACCGAGTCCACCAGGACTCCGCCACCGGACTCCTCGATCACCTTGGTCTGCCGAGGCAGCCGGGTGGACAGCACGGGAAGGCCGCTGGCGAGGTACTCGTAGATCTTGGACGGCATCGCTTCCACGAACGCCGGGGTCGGCTGCAGCATGGCCAGGCTCGCCCAAGCTCCCTTGGTGAGCTGCCATGCCTCTGCCGGTGGCTGGCGCCCGTGCAGCCGGACCCGACCGGTCAGGTCGGGCCGGGCGATCCGGGCCTCCAGTTCGTCCCGGTCCGACGGTGCGACCGGGCCGACCAGGTCGAGAGACCAGTCCGGCGCCGCGGCGACGGTCTCGACCATGTCGAACAGTCCACGGCTCCTGCGCAGGTCCCCGACGTACACCGCACGCGGTGCGCCGGTGGGCGGGGACGGGGCCAGGAAGCCGCGGTTGGGAAGGTTCTGCACCACGATGCGGTGCTTCGCCTGGTGCGGTGCGAGATGCGAGTCGGCGACCACGGTGAGGTCGGCGCCCGCGGCCAGCTTCGAGCCGGCGCGGACGATCAGCCGGGCCGGCAGACCCGCCGGACCCTGCGCCCACGCGCGATCGGCGAGCAGGCGCTCATAGTCCTCGTGCACGTCGACCACGAATTTGCGCCGCCGCAGCGTGGTGACGAGCCGGGTGACCGGGATCATGTCCGGGTCGACCGTCATCACGACCTTGGCGTTGGTCCGCCACGGCAGTACGGCGGTGCGCGCCAGCCGCTGCACCAGGTTGCCGCGCGGCCCGGCGTGCACCACCGCGCCCGCCGGTCCTCCGTCGGCGTCGCCGAGGCCCCACAGCTCGACCGACAGGTCACGGTGCTGCAGGGCAGCGGTGATCTTGTGCAGGCGCGCATCGGCCACGTCGTGGCCGGTCGTGATGATCCCCACGTCCGGCGCGGTGCTGCGTGACATTGGTCAGAGGTCCTCGAGTGAGACAGCTTCTGCTTCGCCGACCTGCAGGAACTTCGTGTAGGCCTGGATGACCTCGTTCGGCTCGCCGCGCATCATCAGCTTGCCCTTGTGCAACCAGATGCAGTCGTTGCACAGCTCGCGGACGCTGCTCATCGCGTGGCTGACCAGGAACATCGTCCGGCTGTTGGTGACCAGTTCCGACATCTTGGCCGCGGCCTTGGTCTTGAACGACGCGTCACCGGCGGACAGCGCCTCGTCGATCAGCAGGATGTCCGGATCCATGTGCACCGCGACGGAGAACGCCAGCCGGCTGAACATGCCGGACGAGTACGTCCGCATCGGCATCTCCATGAAGTCGCCGAGCTCGGCGAACTCCGCGATCTCCTCGTACCGGGCCTCGATCTCCTTGCGGCTCAGGCCCGCCGCGAGTCCACCGAGGACCACGTTCTCCTTGCCGGACAGAGCGGCGTTGAAGCCGACGCCCAGCGACAGCAGGGTGGAGACCCGGCCGTGCACCTCGATCCGGCCCGAGGTCGGCGGCAGGATGCCGGCGACCGCGCGCATCAGCGTCGACTTGCCGGCGCCGTTCGCGCCGATGATGCCGATCGTGGTCCCGTGGTTGACGTCGAACGAGACGTTCTGGACGGCCTTGACCTCACGGACCGCCCGCTCGCCGCGGCCGAACCGCACCAGGGCGCTCTTGAACGTCGGCACCCGCTCGAACGTGGTCCGGTACGTGATGGACACGTCCTGCACCTTGACGGCCGGAATGTCCGAAGGGCTCTTCTGCATCGGCTTCTTCTCAGTGTCAGAGACGGACAACGAACTCACGCTCCCTCGACATGAAGAACAGCGAGCCGATCACGAAGGCGACGATCGCCCAGAACCCACCGCCGGCCCACATCTGCCACTTCGGGATGTCGCCGCGGACCAGCAGGTCCGCCCAGCCGCCGATCAGGGGGTACAGCGGGTTGTACTGGATGAAGCCCTTGAACTTCGCCGGCGCCTGCTCGGCGAACCACAGGACCGGTGACAGGTACAGCCAGATCCGCACGAAGTACGGCAGGAAGCTGGTCGTGTCGCGGAAGTACACCTGTAGGGCCGCGAAGATCATCCCCATGCCGGCGGCGAACACCGTCAGCATGATCAGGAACGCCGGGGCCAGCAGCATCGCCCAGTGCAGGCGCTGCCGCATCGCGAGGTGGATGACCAGATAGACGACCAAGGTCGGCAGGAAGCGGAAGAACGCGGTCCGAACCGCCGACAGCGGCAGCAACATCCGCGGGAACGACTGGTTCATCAGCAGCTTGCCGCCGCCGACGACGCTGGCCGCGCCCGCTGTCATGGCACCCGAGAAGTAGTAAAAGGCGAAGAGGCCGCCGCACATGTGCGCGAACCGCTCGCCGGCATCGATCTTGGAACTCCCACCGGCGATGATGTCGACCAGTAGGTAGTAGACCGCTGCCAGGAGCAGTGGGTTCAGCACCAGCCACACCTGGCCGAAGAAGGTGTTCGTGTTCGCGGCCCGGATGTTGGTCCGGGACATCTCCGCTGCGAACTCCCGCCGCTGCCACAGCGCCTTGAAGTACGGGCGCAGTGCCGGCAGACCGACCTTGTGTGGTTCGTACACGTGCACCGACGGGTTGAACTCCTCGTCGACGCTAGTCGCGTTCATTCAGGCGATGCCTCTCTCTGCCGGAAAGTTGGATCCACGATGGCCGACGCAGACCGGGAAGCAGAGTAGCGGATCGACACGGACGCCGACGACACAGCGGTCCTCCTTAGTGAGCAACGACGTACGGACGGCTACCAAACGTCGTACCCCGCTGCATCCACAACACCTGCGTCGTCCCTCGCCGATCGTTATCCGGAATATACATTTGACAGCCGGGGACGACCAAAACGCCTTCCAGCCAAGTCAAATCGCGGTCAATTCACGAAGTACGACGCTACCCCGCCGTGCGAAGTTGGAGTGACCTGTCACACCGGCCGCGTGACCAGAGGGGTCAGCGGGCACGGATGTTATGAGCGGGACCCCAGGAAGTGCGTCCTGGCCGGGGCGTGCCGGGCGGCGGACGTGACACGCAACACCACATCCGCGCGCCCCATGGACAGCCTCACCATCCACGGAGCACCCTTCAGCACCCCCTGGGGTTCCACCGTCGATCCGGGAGCACGTCCGCAGTGGGCGGTAGCGGACAGCCGCGCCGGATCGGGCAGCACGATGACCAGGGCGGCGGTCATCGCGCCTCGCGTCCGTCCCCAGAGGTGCTGCGTTCGCCGGCAGGTGCGCGCAGCAGGTGTGGGGACGGACCGGAGACCGCAGGAGGACAACGCCTGCCGGGATCCCTGCAGGGACCCGCGGGCGCTGGGGACGGCAGCACCGGTACGGTCGGCGGCAAAGGGCGGAACCGGTCGCATCGGGCACTCCTCCTCATCGGCCTCACGATTGGAGATGCCACATTTTGTACACCCTCCAGCACAGCCAGTGATGGCACGGAAGTGCGAGGGCACCGATGCGCCGGGATCGAGACCCAACCGAAACAGGCTCCGCTGACGAGACAGCCAACTCGGGCCAGAATTGGAACAGCAGCCCGGCGGCGCTCAGGTGGTCCGTCGCCGGGCTGCTGGACCTCAATTCTCGCTCACGACTGCGCGGAAATGGTGGCCAGATGGTGACACGGCACAACAATGCTGACAGGACAACAAATATCGCTGCGTGCATTTGGGTCGACACGTTCAGTGCCGACGGCTCTGGATCGCCCCGTCTAGGCTGGAGGGGCGGTAGCGGACGGTGACAGCAGCCGGAAGGGAGGGGAGCGTAGTGAGCACAACGGACACGGAGCGTGTCGGCCACTTGAAGGTGCTCGGGCTCAACGACGACGAGATCAAGGTCTACCAGCATCTGCTGCGGACCGGCCCGTCGTCGATCACCGAACTGGGCGAGGCGGTCCCCGACCGCGAGCGCTCGATCGACGCCACCCTGGGCGGCCTGGTGCAGGCCGGGCTGGCCAGGCGATCCGGTTCGGACCACTCGCGCTATCTGCCGGTGCCGCCGGACGCGGGCCTGGAGGCGATGACGCTGCGTCGCGAGTCCGAGCTGAAGCAGGCCCGGATCGAGGTCCTGAACGCGTACGACGAGTTCCGCCGGACCGTGCACAACGAGTCCACGACACACCTGATCGAGGTCGTCACCGGCAGCGCGATCGTCGAGCGGATCCACCAGATCAAGAGCGGTGTACAGCGCGAGATCCTGGCCATCGACTCCCCGCCGTACTACATCGGCGGACCGAACCAGGAGGAGATCGACCAGCTCCGCCGCGGCGTCTCCTACCGGGTCGTGTACTCGCCGGAATCGGTCGAGGTGCCGGGGTACCTGACCGAGAACATCCTTCCCTGTGTGGAGGCCGGTGAGCAGGCGCGGGTGTTACCCGACGTACCGGCGAAGCTGACGATCATCGACGGCGCGATCGCGTTCGTGTCGATGTCCGCGCGCGACACCGACGTGAACCGGTCGCTGCTGATCATCCGGCCGAGCAGCCTGCTGTCCGCGCTGATCGGGATGTTCGAGCTGTGCTGGCGCAACGCGCTGCCACTGCACGCGTCGGTGGGCGCCGAGGACGACCGCCTGGAGCCGATCGAGCGTCGCCTGCTGGCGTTGCTGGCGACCGGCGCCGCGGACGACACCATCGCCCGCACGCTCGGTATCAGCCGCCGGACGTTCTTCCGCTACCTGGAGCGCCTGATGAACCGCACCGGCGCCAGCACCCGCTTCCAGCTCGCCCTGCACGCGGCCCGGGAGAACTGGTTGTAGACCCGCTCAGGCCGTTGTCAGGTCTGCGGCGGGGATGAACTCCTTGGCGACGACCTCGGCGATCTGGGCGGTGTTCAGCGCGGCGCCCTTGCGGAGGTTGTCGCCGCACACGAACAGCTCCAGGGCGTTCGGGTCGTCGAGCGACTTGCGGATCCGGCCGACCCAGGTCGGGTCGGTGCCGACCACGTCGGCCGGCGTCGGGAACTCACCCTCGGCCGGGTTGTCGAAGAGCAGCACGCCGGGAGCGTCCCGCAGTACCTCGCGGGCGCCGTCGGCGTCGACCTCCTGGACGAACCGGGCGTGCACCGACAGCGAGTGCGTGGTGACGACCGGGACCCGCACACAGGTCGCGGACACCTTGAGGTCCGGCAGGCCGAGGATCTTGCGGGACTCGTTGCGGACCTTCAGCTCCTCCGACGACCAGCCGTCGTCCTTGAGCGAGCCGGCCCACGGTACGACGTTCAGCGCCAGCGGGGCGGGGAACGGGCCGAGGTCGTTGCCGACCACGCGCCGTACGTCACCCGGCGTGCTTCCCAGCTCGCGGTTGCCGGCCACCTTGGTGAGCTGGTCGTACAACGCGTCGATCCCGGACTGCCCGGCACCCGACGCGGCCTGGTACGACGCGACCACCAGCTGCTCGAGCTCGTAGCGGTGGTGCAGGGCGCCCATCGCGACGATCATCGACAGCGTCGTGCAGTTCGGGTTGGAGATGATGCCCTTCGGCCGGTTCCGCGCAGCCTCGGCGTTCACCTCCGGGACCACCAGCGGCACGTCCGGGTCCATCCGGAAGGCGCCGGAGTTGTCCACCACGACGGCGCCCTTGGCGGCCGCGATCGGCGCCCAGTGCGCCGACACCTCGTCCGGTACGTCGAACATCGCCACGTCGATGCCGTCGAAGGCCTGCTCGCTGATCGCGACGACCTCGACCTCCTCGCCGCGGACCTTGAGCCGCTTGCCCGCGGAGCGCTCGGAGGCGATCAGCCGGATCTCTCCCCAGACGTTCTGCCTGGTCGAGAGCAAGGTCAGCATCACCGTCCCGACGGCGCCGGTCGCACCGACCACCGCCAGGGAGGGCAGACCCGTCCGGTCCTCGATCGTGTTCTCCACAGCGCTCACAGGGGTCACCGTCCCGTTCCTCCGTACACGACAGCAGAGGTGTGCTCGTCGTCCAGATCGAATGCGGTGTGCGCCGCGGTCACGGCAGCATCCACCAGGTTCTCGTCCACGACCACCGAGATCCGGATCTCCGAGGTGGAGATCATCTCGATGTTCACGCCGGCGTCGGCGAGCGCGGAGAAGAACTTCGCGGAAACGCCCGGGTGCGAGCGCATTCCGACCCCGACGACGGAGACCTTTCCGATCTGGTCGTCGTACAGCAACTGCTCGTAGCCGACCTCGTCCTTCATCCGCGCCAGCGCGGACATCGCCCGGGCGCCGTCGGAGCGGGGCAGCGTGAACGAGATGTCGGTGCGGTTCGTGGCGACCGCCGACACGTTCTGCACGATCATGTCGATGTTGGTGTCGGCACCGGCGACCGTCTCGAAGATCCGGGCCGCCTCACCCGGCTTGTCGGGCACGCCGACCACCGTGATCTTGGCCTCGCCGCGGTCCTGCACGACGCCGGAGATGATCGCCTGTTCCATCTGATCCAGTTCCTTCGCATCGACGACCCAGGTGCCTTCCTTCTGCGAGAAGGAGGAACGCACATGGACGGGGACGTTGTAACGCCGCGCGTACTCGACGCAGCGCAGGTGCAGCACCTTGGCGCCGCAGGCAGCCATCTCGAGCATCTCCTCGTAGGAGATCTTCGGGATCTGCTGGGCGGCCGGCACGATCCGCGGGTCCGCGGTGAAGATGCCGTCCACGTCGGTGTAGATCTCGCAGTAGTCGGCCTCCAGCGCGGCGGCCAGCGCGACCGCGGTGGTGTCGGAGGCGCCGCGGCCCATCGTGGTGATGTCCTTGGTGTCCTGGGCGACGCCCTGGAAACCGGCCACGATCGCGATGTGGCCCTCGCCGAGCGCGTCCTCGATCCGGCCCGGCGTGATGTCGATGATGCGCGCGTTGCCGTGCGCGGCGGTCGTGATCACGCCGGCCTGCGAGCCGGTGAAGCTCCGGGCTTCGTAGCCCAGGTTCGCGATCGCCATCGCCAGCAGCGCGGCGGAGATCCGCTCACCCGAGGTGAGCAGCATGTCCAGCTCGCGCGGCGGGGGCAGCGGAGAGACCTGCTGGGCCAGGTCCATCAGTTCGTCGGTGGTGTCGCCCATGGCGGAGATGACCACCACGACGTCGTTCCCGGCCTTCTTTGTCGCGACGATCCGTTGGGCCACGCGCTTGATGCAATCGGCGTCGGCGACCGAAGAACCGCCGTACTTGTGTACGACGCGTCCCACAGTGTTTCTCCTCAAACCACTGGTTGCGGTACGCCGTGCGGCGTTGCACCAGGCGTAGTCGTTCGGTTCATTCTAGCCGTGACCTGACCGTTGCCTACCGGCTGACCAGCAACCGGTCAGCCGCACTTGTCCATATAAGTCATCGCTGAAATACTGTACCGGTGCACGCGTTCGACATTCTCGGCGACCCGGTCCGGCGCCGGATCCTGGAGCTGCTCGCCGACGGCGAACTGCCGGCCGGCAGTATCGCCGGCACCATCGGCGCGGAGTTCGGCATCAGCCAGCCGGCCGTGTCGCAGCACCTGCGAGTGCTGCGTGACAACGGGTTCGCGACCGTGACCGTCGACGGCACGCGGAGGCTGTACGCCGTCGATCCCGAGCCACTGCGGGAGATCGACAGCTGGCTGGACCAGTACCGCAAGTTCTGGACCAACCGGCTCGACGCCCTGGAGACAGAGCTGCATCGCGGCCGCCGGTCATAACCTTCGAGGCATTACCTGCATCTCAGTTGGTATGCGGAACATCGTGGCCAGGTTGTGCATGTCCGAGGACGGCATCGTCGAGCGGCCGGAGCAATGGCTCGCGCGACCGGCGATCGGGCAACTGATACCCGAGAACGGCACCGTGCTGTGGGGCCGGCGCACGTTCGAGCGGTACGCCGGTTCACTCGAGGGTCTCGAACACACCCGGAACCTCGTGGTCGGATCCCGGCCCATCGTCGCGCGCCCCGGCACGGAGATGCTGCAGGGCGACACCCGCCGGGTGCTGTCCGCCCTCAAGGCGGTGCCCGGTGACGACCTGCGCGTGATCGGCAGCCTCACGCTGGTCCGCTCGCTGCTGCGGTGGCGCCTGCTCGACGAGATCTCCCTGCTCATCCACCCGGTCGCCGCGGGTCGCGGCATGCTCCTGGACCGGCGGCACCTGCAACTGATCTCGATGTGTGCCCGCGACGGCGGCGTACTGGAGGCGAACTACCGCGTGCGCTACGCGGCGACCGCTGCGCCGTCGACGGCGCTGGTGTCGAGCGGCCGGTGGGGCGGAACCCGGAGCAGGGACAGGGTCGCGAGCACGGTGAGGCCCGCGGTCAGGACCCACGCGTAGCGAACGCCGAACGCCTCGACCACCGCGCCGGCGACGGCGGATCCGATGGCTGAGCCAACCATTCCACCGCTCTGCGCCCACCCGAAGATCTCGGTGTGCGCGGAGCTCGGGGTGAGCGCGCCGATGCGTTCGTAGAGCGCCGCGACCGTCGGAGCGATCATGCAGCCGGCGGCGAACATCCCGATCGCCAACGCAACCACCGACGACGTCACGAAGATGCAGGCGGCGACCAGTCCGGCGAACAACAGCATCCGCCGCCAGACGGCCGACGTACGTCCGCCGGGCAGGGCCCCGTTGATCACACCGCCGGTCACGCTGCCGACCGCTGCGACCGTCTCGAGAATGCCGGCGATCAGCCGGTTGCCGTGCTCGTCCGCGACAGCGACCATGCCGAGTGACATCGACGCAGCCTTCTGCTCAGCAGCCACCTCAGCCATCACCAGACACGCCCAGGCGAGCAAGATCGGCGTACGGTGCGGATGGAACACCAGTTGCCAGGCAGTGGGACGCGGACCAGCCTCTTCGTCATGCGGTACGCCGGACTGCTGGCTCAGACCGAACCACCAGATCGCTGCCGCCGCCGTGACCGCACAGGCCAGCAGACCGGCCCGTGGACTCGCGAAACTGACCATGACCGCGCCGAGCATCGGGCCGAAGACGAACAGCAGCTCCTGTGCTGTGGCGTCCAGTGAGTAGACCGCACGGAGGCGGGAGCCGTGCACGATCCGCGGCCAGTTGGCGCGCAGGGCGGACGTGACGGGCGCGACGAACACACCAGCCAGCGCGGCCGCGATCGGGAGCAGCCGGTACCAGCTGTACGGCAGCAGAGCGAGCACTGCCATCCAGACGCCCCAGGCCATCCCAGTGCCGATCACTACCTTGCGAGCGCCCTTACGGTCAGCCATCCGTGACCAGACGACGCTCGCAACCGCCGTACCGACGGAGTAGGCGCCTGCGACCACACCGGCCCAGCCGAAGTTGCCGGCCGCGTCCTTGGCCAGGAACGCCAGCGGGACCATCGTCGCCAGCACCGGCAACCGCGCGATCAAGGCCGAGGCGAGCAGCGCCATCACGCCTTGGGTCTTCCAGAGATCGCGGTACGCCGTCAGGTCCATAAGGATCATTCTTTCCTGACATCGATGTCCGCCGCGTCGGGAATTCTCCCTATCTCAATTGTCCACGGTTTATGCGAACATATGTTCGTGCCCGAACTGCAGGCGGCGACCATCCTGCATGCCGACCTCGACGCCTTCTACGCGTCGGTCGAGCAGCGCGATGACCCACGCCTGCGCGGCCGGCCGGTGATCGTGGGCGCCGGCGTGGTGCTCGCCTGCAGCTACGAGGCCAAGGCGTTCGGCGTGCGGACGGCGATGAACGGCGGGCAGGCGATGCGTCGGTGCCCGGGCGCGATCGTGGTCGAGCCGCGGATGTCGGCGTATTCCGAGGCCAGCAAGGCGGTGTTCAAGGTCTTCGAGGACACCACGCCGCTGGTCGAGGGGCTCTCGATCGACGAGGCGTTCCTGGATGTGGCCGGCCTACGGAAGATCCGCGGTGCGCCGGTGGAGATCGCGCGACGTCTGCGCGCCGAGGTGCTGTCGCGGGTCGGGCTGCCGATCACGGTCGGGGTGGCGCGGACGAAGTTCCTGGCGAAGGTGGCGAGCGGTGTCGCGAAGCCGGACGGCCTCCTCGAGGTCGCGCCGGACCGGGAGCTGGAGTTCCTGCACCCATTGGATGTTTCGCGGTTGTGGGGCGTCGGTGAGGTGACCGCGGAGAAGCTGCGGAATCGCGGGCTGACCAGGGTGGGCGATGTCGCGATGCTGCCCGAGGCGGCGCTGGTCGCGATGCTCGGCCGGGCCTCCGGGCGGCATCTGCACGCCCTCGCGCACAACCGGGACCCTCGTCCGATCGAGGTGGGCCGACGGCGCCGGTCGATCGGATCGCAACGGGCATTGGGACGTTCGCCGAAGTCGCCGGCCACGCTGGACGCCGTACTCGCAGGTCTCGTCGACCGCGTCAGCCGCCGGATGCGATCCGCGGGCCGCTCGGGCCGGACGGTGACGTTGCGGCTGCGCTTCGACGACTTCACCCGCGCCACCCGCTCCCACACGTTGCCCCAGGCAACAGATCAGACGCGCGCGATCCTGATCACCGCCCGCGCGCTGCTCCGCGCGGCCAACCCGCTGATCACTACCCAAGGCCTCACGATGATCGGCATCTCGGTCGGCAACCTGGAGAACGAGGCAGCGCTCCAGTTGGCGCTCCCCTTCGACAAGGCTGCCAACAACGAGCTCGACTCCGCTCTCGACCAGGTCAAGGACAAGTTCGGCACCAACGCCATCACCCGAGGCATCCTCCTCGGCAAGTCCCAGGGCCTGGAGATGCCCATGCTCCCGGACTAACTGCGCGGGTAACCGATCTCGGCGATGGATTCCTTGAGATCGGCCAAGCGGCGCTGGCGATTGAGCGACGTGACGACGTACTCCGTCAGCGGCATCAACGCGTACACGTGCCGAACGGCGTCGAGATCCAGCGCTTGTTCGTAGTAGTCCTCGGCGAACGTCAGGTAGGCCTCGGGCCGACCGTCCGCGACCAGTTCGAACAACCGGTCCGCTCCGTCCGCGTCGGCGTTCTCCACCGGGCCACAACGCCAGGCTGTGTCTTCCGTCGTACGCCAGAAGCACACCGTCGCTCGCGGCGCTTCATCCCAGAACGCCTTGTCGTCCCGCTGGGCGTGGAACACCTCGGGTACGCCGTCCAGCAGCCCGGGCCAGGGCTTCATCCCATTGACGTACGGCGACATCGACGACTCGTGATCGAACCCGTATGCGAACGCCCCGTCCGGCGAGAACACGATCGAGTACTCGTTCCCCGACCCGTCCCGCATCAGGGCAGCTTCCTCGGTCCCGGACCAGCGCGCGTCGAACTCGTAGTACCTGGTCGACGCGTCGTCGTTCAGCACCAGATCGAGCACCGCGAGCGCACGACTCACCCGCCGTACGACGGCCGGCTCGGGCAACCGCCGTACGAGTTCGAGAACAGACATCGCGTCAGCGGCGCTGGACGGCCTCTTCGGCGACCTCGACGAGCTCGCGGTCGGTCGCCTCGGTCTCCGGGTCGTGCGCCGGCTCCAGCCGGTCGTGCGCGATCAGCGACTGGATGGCCCGCAGTACGGCGCTCGCAGCAGCACCCCACGTGGACACGTACGAGAACTGCCACCACCACAGCGCCTCGGTGACCCGGCCTTCCTCGTAGTGCGCGAGGCCGTGCACCAGGTCGGTCGCGATCGCGGTGAGGTCGTCGGAGAGCCGGTTGACGGTGATCTCCGGCGGAGCGGCGTACGGATCGAAGACCTCCGCATACTCGTCCAGGCCCTCGAACAGCACCGCGAGCCGGTCCCGCATCGCGTCCAGGTCGGGGTCCGGGCCGGCGTCGCTCTCGAAGCGCTCCTCCGGCACGAAGTCCTCGAACGCGCCGAGCCGGCCGCCGGCGAGCAGCAACTGGCTCACCTCGAGCAGCAGGTACGGCAGCGAGGCGAGGCCCTCGTCGACCCCGTCCTCGTCCGGCTGCGCGGCGATGTCCCGCACCGAGATCAGGAAGCTCCGGACCTGGTCGGCGATCTGCTCGGCGAACTCCTCGAGATCCTCGGAGTCCGTGCTCAGCGCCAGCTCTGCAATATCTGTTGGTTCAGTCATCGATTGATCGTCGCCCTTCAAACGCCCGTCCGAGGGTCACCTCGTCGGCGTACTCGAGGTCACCGCCTACTGGAAGTCCACTAGCCAATCGGGTGACGCGCAACCCCATGGGCCGCAGCAGGCGGCTCAAGTACGTCGCGGTCGCCTCTCCTTCGAGGTTCGGATCGGTGGCCAGAATGATCTCGGTCACCTCACCGCTCGCCAGCCGCTGCATGAGTTCCTTGATCCGCAGCTCGTCCGGCCCGATGCCCTCGATCGGCGAGATCGCCCCGCCGAGCACGTGGTACCGGCCGCGGAATTCGCGGGTGCGCTCGATCGCGACCACGTCCTTGGCCTCCTCGACCACACAGATCAGGCTCAGGTCGCGGCGCGGGTCCCGGCAGATCCGGCACTGCGTCTCCTCGGAGACGTTGCCGCAGATCTCGCAGAACTTGACCCTCTCCTTCACCTGCACGAGCACGTGCGCGAGCCGCCGTACGTCGGTCTCGTCGGCCGCGAGCAGGTGGAACGCGATCCGCTGCGCGGACTTCGGACCCACACCGGGCAACCGCCCCAGCTCGTCGATGAGATCCTGAACGGCCCCCTCGTACACGTCAGCCCGGGTTCTGGCCGGGCTCGCCGGCCGGATTCCCCGGGTTCACGAACCCGACGTTGCCGCGGTTGTCGTCACGCTTGCCTTGGTCGGGGTCGTCAGCCGGCTCGGCCGCCTCGACCGCGGGCGGAGTGCCGGGCAGGCCGAAACCTGCCGGGGACGCCGGGGCGTCACCGCCGAAGCCGGGGAAGCCGCCGTCACCGCCGAACGCGCCGCCCAGCCCACCGGCCAGCGGTCCCATCGCGGCGGCCGCAGCCTGCTTGGCGTTCTCCGAGGCGTCCCGCACCGCGGCGACGATCAGGTCGGCCAGCGTCTCGGTGTCGTCCGGATCGACGGCCTCTTTCTTGATGTTCAGGCTGAGAAGCTCGCCCGTGCCGGACACCAGAGCGGTCACCAGACCGCCACCGGCGGATCCTTCGATCTCCTGACCCTCCAGGTCGGCCTGCGCTTCCATCAACTGGTTCTGCATCGCCTGTGCCTGCGCGAGCAGGTTGGACATGTCGAAGCCCCCAGCACCGCCACCGTCGAACACTGCGATCTCCTCGTTCCAACCGCTCGTGACTACCCCGGGCCTCAACACTAGCCGGTCCCGCTGACAACCCCACCCGCACCCAGAAACCGACCGGTCTCCCCAGTTTGTCCACAGGCCTGTGGACAGGTTCTTCCACACGCCTGTGAATCCTGTGGATACCCTCCGCAATCGATCCCCACCCGCTGTGGACTTCCCCCTCAGGCGCGTTCGAGGATCTCCTGGAGTACTGCGAGGTTGGCCGCGACCGCGGACTTGATCCGACGGACCGCGATGGGCGCCAACAGCGCCAGGTGGCGCGGCGGCTCCAGCTCGATGGTGTTGGTCAGGGTCGTCGCATTCCCCTCGGGACGGAGCGTGTAGCTGATCCGCGCAGGCATTGAGCTCAGCGTTCCGCTGAGGCTGAGCCCCAGGTCGGGCTCGAACTCGGTCACTTCCAGGGTTTCCTCGGCGTGGGCCGGGATGGTCCGGGTCTGCAGGTAACGCGAGCCGACGCCGACCGGCCCGCTGGTGACCTTCCGGGTCTCACCGATCGCATAGTTCCACCGCGGCACGTTCTCGAGATCGGCCAGGTACTCGAACACCGCGGCCGGTGGCCGATCGATCGTGATCGTGTTGGTGAACTGCATGTGATCTCCTCAACTGGCGATCGGCACGATCGCTTCGTGGCCGAGAGAGTCAGTCTTTCGCCGTCGGTCTCCGCATGTCTGTGACTTTTGTCGTCGGCTCGGTCGGGTTCCACGACTGGTCGTACACGCCCGCGGCGTCGAGGATCTGGATCCGGTCCGGCGCGGTCGCGACCAAGCCGGCCAGTCGAAGGTCTCGCAGGACACGAGCCACCACCTCGCGGGCCGAACCGACGGCATCGGCGAGGTCCTGCTGAGACACCCGAGCGACGAGGTCGCCGTGGGGACGCTGCTGTGCCGACGCCAGATCCAGCAGGTGACCGGCAACCCGCTGCCGGACGGTGCCGAACGTGTTGATCGCCGTCTGTTGAAGACTCTCGTACAGCCGTCGGCCGAGTTCTTCGGCCAAGGCCCAGGCGACTTTGCTGTCGTTGTGCGCGGCGGCAGTCAACGTGGCAGCGTCGATCCGGAACAACGTGCAATCAGAGAGCGTCTGCGCGCCGACGTCCGCAGGCCCCGCGACCAACACCGCGATTCCGAGCACGTCACGGTCCCGCGCGTACCGCACCGTCACCTGCCGTCCCTGGGGTGAGGCCATGTAGACGCGCAGCAACCCGTGGACAACCAGCAGCGCCTTCGGAGCCGACCCCTCCCGGTAGATCGTGGTGCCTGCCGGGTATTCGGCGGAGTCTCCGGTCGCGAGTAACTGCCTCACCACCTCGGGCGGCAGCTTCCCGAGGAAGCTACCCGCCAGCGCTTCTACGACGTCCGCATCGGTCACGAGCCCAGCATCCGCCACGAACCCGCGCGTACGAGTCGCGCAGCACCGTCGTGGCTCTCGCGGCGGCCAGTTGTGGTGTCTCGGCTGAGGTTCAGTTGGGTTCTTCGGTGATGATCTGGGCTCCGAGGGTTTCTCGGAGGAGGTCCGTGTGCGAACGGGAGTCCTCTTCCAGCACGACGTCGTCCTCGCCGATCGAGTCGGCTTCCTCTTCGGGAGTCAGCTGCACCTCAGGAGCAGCCGTAGCCGCAGAAGCCGCCTGCCGCGCCTGCTCAGCAGCAACCGCCGCCTCAGCCGCCCGACGCTTACTCCCCGCCTCTCGCCGCTCCGCCACAGACTGCTGCACCGGCTGAGCCGACTGCTGCCGCGCAGGCCGAGCCGCCGGCCCGTCCTCCCAAGGGTCTTCCGGCGGTACGTCGTACTCAGAATCAGGCGGCTCCTGCAAAGCAACCGCACCCGGCGAGCTACCCGCGCCCGCAGGGCCCGCAACAACCGCCGCCCCAGAACCAGCGCCGCCCGCACCTGAATCGCCGGCGCCGGGACTGCTCATGCTGAGTCCGCCTGCACCCGGTCCGCCTGCACCTGGACCGCTCGTGGCTGCTCCGCCTGGCTCGGCTGCAGGGCTGCCGGGACCAGCAACTCCAGGGCCGCCGGAGCCTGCTGCGCCACCGGGCTGCGGGCTGGAACCGCCCGAATGACCAGGTCCGCCGGACTGCGGACTGGGCCGCCCGGCCGAGCCGCCCCCCGCACCCGGGTCAGTCGACGGGTCGACGACTGCCTCGACTCGGCGGTCGACGCCAATAGTGTCGATCATCGCCTGGCGAAGAATCTCGTCGCTTCCGGACCGCGCAAAGCTCTCCCGAGCACCAGCATTCACCAGGCCAAGCGTCAGAGTCTGATCGTCAATCGCGATCACCTGAGCGTTCTGACTCAGCATGATCCAAGCGAACCGCCGCTGCGCCTTCACAGCCTCCAAAACCTCAGGCCACAACCGCCGAATGTCCCCCAACCCCACAGCCCCAACCCCACCAGCAGCCGCCCCAGCACCCGACCCAGCCTGACCCGACTGCGGAGGCTGGACGACCTGCGCAGGTGGACTGGACGGTGGCTGCGAGCTGGACTGTGCAGGTGAACTGGACTGCGCAGATGGTTCGTCGCCCCAGGCCCCCGTACGCGCCCCGCCACCAGAGCCCTGCGCCGCGGGGCCAGCACTGACACCAGACCGCTTGACCTCGTCGCCACCGACCCCAGCACCGGACGCAGCCCCAGCAGATGCGTCACCACCGGACGGCTCTGCACCACCGGCCTGCCCCGCACCGCCAGCACCCTCCGAACCGCCGCCAGCCCCATCGCTCGCACCGGCCGTGCTACCCGGAGCGGCTGCGGCGTCTGGGCTGGCTGGGGTGGGCGTCGCGGTGGGTGGGTCCGTGGGGGCTGGGCGGTTGCCTGCGGTTGCGGCAGCGCGGGCGGCTGCTCTGCTGGTGGCGGCAGCGCCCGGCGTACCAGCAGGTGCCTGAGCGGAGTCCGGCGTACCTGCAGGTGCCTGAGCGGAGTCCGGCGTACCTGCGCTGACTGCTGCAGCGTCTGGCGCACCGCCTCCGGGGACTCCGATCGTGAGGCGGCGTTCCATGCGGTCGAGGCGGGCTTGGATGCCGTTCGTGGAGTCGTCGGCGCCGGGGAGGAGCACCTTGGCGCAGATCAGCTCGAGCTGCAGGCGAGGTGCGGTCGCCCCGCGCATGTCCAGCAAACCCTCCGCGACGATGTCCGCCGCCCGCGTCAGCTCCGCCGGGCCGATCCCAGCGGCCTGCGTCTGCAGTCGCTCCGCCTGGTCCTCGGCGGCCTCGATCAGGCCGGTGGTCACAGCCGTCGGTACGGCGGACAGGATGACGAGGTCCCGCAGACGCCGCAGCAGGTCCTCGGCGAAGCGCTTCGGGTCCTGACCGGTCTCGATGACCTTCTCGATCGTCTCGAACACCGCCGCGCTGTCATGCGCCGCGAACCCGTCCACACACGCGTCGAGCAGCGAGTCGGGCGTGAACCCGAGCAGCGCGACCGCCAGCGCGTACGTCACGCCGTCCGGCCCGGCGCCACCGATCAACTGGTCGAGCACGCTCAGCGAGTCACGCACCGACCCGGCGCCTGCCCGCACGACCAGCGGCAACGCGGCCGGCTCGATCGACACGCCCTCCGACTCGCAGAGCGTCGCCATGTACTCGGCGAGCACCTTCGGCGGCACCAGGCGGAAGGGGTAGTGGTGCGTCCGCGACCGAATGGTCCCGATCACCTTGTCGGGCTCGGTGGTGGCGAAGATGAACTTGAGGTGCGGCGGCGGCTCCTCGACCAGCTTGAGCAGGGCGTTGAAGCCCTGCGTGGTCACCATGTGCGCCTCGTCGATGATGTAGATCTTGTAGCGGCTCTCGACCGGCGCGAAGAACGCCCGCTCCCGCAGGTCACGGGCGTCGTCGACGCCACCGTGCGACGCCGCGTCGATCTCGATCACGTCGATGCTGCCGGGCCCGCCGCGCGCCAGGTCGGTGCACGACTTGCACACCCCGCACGGCTCGGCGATCGGTCCTTTCTCACAGTTGATCGCCCGGGCGAGGATCCGCGCGCTGGTGGTCTTTCCACACCCGCGCGGCCCGGAGAACAGGTAGGCGTGATTCACCCGGTTGTTGCTCAGCGCGTTCCGCAGCGGCGCGGTGACATGGTCCTGCCCGATCACTTGCGCGAACGTGTCCGGGCGGTACCGGCGGTACAAGGCAAGGGGCGCTTCCACGCCCGCCACCCTAGCGCCGCCCGCGGACAATTCCCCGCCCCCGCCCTGGTGAGCGTCCTAGGGTGGTCCGGTGACGACTGGGGATGAGCGGCAGCAGGCGGTGATCACCCGCGCGGGAGAGGTACTGCGCGCCGACGAGCGGGTGCTGGGGGTGTACCTGATCGGCAGTTACGCGACAGGCGCCGCCGACCGCTTCAGCGATGTCGACGTACATCTGGTGGTGACGGACGACAGCACCGAGTGGTTCAGAGAGCACTGGGACGACGTACTGCGGGAGCTCGCCGGGCCGACCGTGCTGGCGGAGCGGCTGCCGGGGATGATCGGCGGGCTCGGGATCACGGCCGATTGGTTGCACGTCGATCTGATCGTGCATCCGCTCACGTCGTTCGACCGGTTCCAGTACGACGGCGTACGGGTGCTGTTCGACCGGGACGGGGCCCTGTTCCCAGAGGGCGATCTCGCGCCGAAGGGCGGCAAGCCCGGGGAACCGTACTGGCCCGCCACCAACGTGAACCTCTTCTTCTACTTCCTCGGAAATTTGGTCACGGTCCTCGGACGCGACGAGCGGATCGTCGGCAACCAGGGCATCGGCGTCGTACGCGACCAACTCGTCGCGCTCATGCTCGCCGAACGCGGCGTACGTCGAAACAGCGGAGTCAAGCGCCTGAACGCGTTCCTGTCCGACGAGCAACGCGCCACCCTGGAGTCCATCCCGGCGGCCGGCACCGACCTCGCCGACATCATTGCGGCGAACCAGTACATCTGCCGCCAGTTCGTCACCCGCGGCACGGCCCTCGCCAAACGAACCGGCGGCGAGTGGCCTCAAGAGTTCGTGGACGTAACCCTCGCGCACCTCCAGAACTACTTCCACGTCAGCTTCGACTGACCGTCCCTTACTTCAAGTGGTAGTTGGCGAAGCGGCTGCGGAGATCCTTCTTCGAGAACTTGCCGACTGACGTCTTCGGAACCTCGTCGATGAACTCGACCGCATCGGGGAGCCACCATTTCGCCACCAACGGCTGCAGGTACTCCAGGATCTCCTCGCCCGTCGCACTCGCGCCCTCCTGGAGGACGACACAGGCGAGCGGCCGCTCGTCCCACTTCGGATGCGGTACGCCGATCACCGCGGCCTCCTTCACCGCGGGATGCGCCATCAACAGGTTCTCCAGCTCGACAGAGCTGATCCACTCGCCGCCGGACTTCACCAGGTCCTTCGTGCGGTCAACGATCCGCACCGACCCGTACTGATCGATGGCGGCGACGTCCCCCGTCTTCATCCACCCGTCCTCGGTGTTCAGCTGCACCCCGTCGTCCGGCCGGTAGTACTCGGCGGCGATCCACGGCCCACGCACCTGCAGCTCGCCCGTCACGTCGTCGTCCCACGGCAACGGCGTGATCGAACCAGGCTCCACGATCCGCACCTCGACACCCGGCAACGGCAGACCTGCCCGCGCCCGCAGATGCGCCTGCTCCTCCTCCGGAAGGTCCTTGTTCCGCGCGGCAACGTGCGCCGCCGTCGCCACCGGGCTCGTCTCCGTCATCCCCCACGCCTGCAGGATCGGCCGGCCCAACTTCGCACGGAACGCCTCCGACAGCGCCTCCGGTACGGCGGACCCACCGCACGGGATCCTCCGCAGCTTCGGCAACTCCACCCCGTCGAGCAGCGGCAGCAACCCCTGCCAGATCGTTGGTACGCCCGCCGACAGCGTGACCTCCTGCTCCTGGAGCAGCTTGAGAATCCCCTTCGGGCTCATGTCCGGGCCGGGGAACACCAGCGAGGCGCCGGCCATGGGCGCCGCGTGCGCCAGGCCCCAGGCGTTCGCGTGGAACATCGGCACGACCGGCATCACGGTGTCAGTCTCGTCGAGCCCGATCCCGGCGTTGGTCAGGACGCCGATCGAATGCAGCCAGGTGGATCGGTGCGAGTAGACGACGCCCTTCGGGTTTCCCGTCGTACCGCTCGTGTAACACATCGCGGCGGCCTGGTTCTCGTCCTCGACGTGGAACTCCACCGGCTCGGCCGCGGCGACCAGTTCCTCGTAGTCGTGGAACCGCGGGTCGTCCGGGATCTCCGCCGCCGGCGCCCCCGCCGGCAGGTCGTCCATCACGACGACATGGCGAACCTCCGGCAGCCGCTCCAGCAACGGCAGGAACAACCCCAGCAGTGACTTGTCGACGAACACGACCTCGTCCTCGGCGTGGTTCGCGATGTAAACGACCTGGTCGGGGAAGAGTCTGATGTTCAGCGTGTGCAGCACCCGGCCGGTGCAGGGCGCGGCGAAGTACAGCTCGAGGTGACGCCCCGAGTTCCACGCGAAAGTCGCGACGCGGCCGTCAGGGCTGATCCCGAGCGTGTCCAGCACCCCGCCCAGGCGTCTGGTCCGGTCCGCCCACTCGCCGTACGTCACCTTCGTCGGCGCCGGACCGCCTGTGTAGACGGTCTTGTCCGGGTAGAACTGCTCCGCCCGCCGGAAGATCGTGTCCAGGGACAGCTGGTAACTCTGCATCAGACCCTTCATGCAGACACTGTGCCAGCCGCGATGTCACCTTGACCATGACCTCAACCGGACTTTCTCCGGAACTCATCCGGAACCCATCCAGAACTGTCGCCTCAGGCAACAGTCGGCGAGACACTCACGGCCAACAGATGACATGACACACGTGTCGTGTAATATATCTGCCATGAAGGTTGTCGAGGAGCTTCGTTATCTCGTGCTGGCGATCCAGCGTGAGGGCAACCGCCTGCTCGCGGCGGAGCTGCGGCCGCTCGGCATCACGCCTTCCCAGGCAGAGGTTCTGCGCGTGCTCCGCGACCACGGCCCACTGACGCTGAACGCTCTCGGCGGGCTGCTCGTGTGCGAGACCGGCAACAGTCCGAGCCGTCTCGTCGACCGGCTCGTCGCGCAGGGTCTGGTCAAACGCGGCATCGACAAGATCGACCGGCGTTATCTCGCGCTCAGCCTGACTCCGCAGGGCCGCGCGCTGCACCGCCGCATCATCACCGCGGAGAACCGGCTGCACCGCACCATGGACGACCGTCTCGCCGGCCAGGCGCTCGACGAGACGATCTCGACCCTTCGTTCGCTCGCCGACGCCTTCCCGACCGGGGCTGCCCTGGCCCGCCGTCGGGGTCCCGCACTCGCCCACCAGGAGAACTAGTCATGGAAAAGGCCACCGAGACCATCCACGCCGGCCAGGCGACGATCCGGCAGGTGCTGCTGGACGCCCTGGGCCTGCCGGAGTGGAACGAGGCGTTCATCGCCATCGACGGCCCCCGCGAGACGAACCCGGGGACCCGCTATGCGCTCCGCGTGCGTCCAGGCTTCTCTGGCGAACTGCAGTACACCGTGGTCGAGGTGGACCGCGTCGAGATCGTCTGGCAGGTCCCCGGCTTCCGCGAGGTCGGTACGTGGACCATCGGGGCGGACAGCCTCGTCACCCACACGTTCGAGCAGTCCGGCCCGCTCGCGAACGTCCTCCGCCCGGCCTACCGCAACATCGCCACCATCCGCCTGGCCCGCCTCGCCAACCGCGTCCGCCAGCTACAGCTCGCCCATACCGCCTGAACCAGACGCGCACTACGCTCCGCTCATGCTGACGGAGGTTCGCGACACCAGGCTGTACGTTGACCAGCGCGGCCGCACAGACGCGCCGCCACTGCTCTTCGTCCACGGCGGCCCCGGTGCGGGCTCGTACGACTTCATGGCGTTCCAAGGCGACCGGCTCGCCGGCGACTTCCATCTGATCGGCGTCGACCAGCGCGGTGTGCAGCGGTCCGACGCACTCACCGGTCCGGTCGACGAACAGGACCTGATCGCCGACTTCGAAGCGCTACGCGAGCAACTCGGCATCGAGCAGTGGTCACTGCTTGGTCATTCGTACGGCGGCCGCCTGGCGCTCCGGTACGCCGTCGCGCACCCGGACTCGATCACCCGGGTCGTCTTCGAGAACCCCGCCTGGGACATGGCGCTCGCCACCGAGAACCTCGTCCGCGCCGCACTGCCACTTCTCCCGGGAGCCGAGCTCCCGCCACACACCGGTCCGGCAACCAAGCAAATGTGGGACGAGCGGATCGCACTGCTCGGCCAGCTCGGCGACAAGCGCATGGGGATGTACCTCGGGCCGGACTCCCAGGACCTGCGACTGCCCGCCGACACCGAGCTCCCCGACGAGTACCACGAGCGCTCGGGCCATTTCTCCGGCGAGATCACCAAGTCAGCCAGCTTCGTCGAGCCCGTCTTGCAGTATCTCGGTCAGCTGACCCAGCCGGCGCTCCTGATCAAGGGCGAGCACGACCCGGCCACCAGCCCGCGGGAGATCGAGCTGTTCCGTTCCGACGTACCGGACGGCACCTATTACTACGCGAGCGGCGCCGGGCACTTCCTGCACGCCGAGCAGGCGGACCTCTTCGCCCGGCTGGTGACCGAGTTCCTCAGCTGAAGGCGAGGGGGACGGCTCGTTTGTGGGCCGTACGGCGGTGCGTGGCGATGATCGTGCTCGCGGCCTTCTCGTCCACGTCGCGGCCCTCGAGGAAGTCGTCGATCTCGTCGTACGTCACGCCCAGGACCGCCTCGTCCGGGACGCCCGGGTTGTTCGTCTCCAGGTCCGCGGTCGGCACCTTGCCGGTGATGTCCGGTGACGCACCGAGCCACTCGCCGACCGCGCGGACGCGGCGCTTGGAGAGCCCGGACAGCGGCGTCAGGTCGCACGCGCCGTCGCCGTACTTGGTGAAGAAGCCCATCACGGCCTCCGCCGCGTGGTCCGTGCCGACCACCAGACCGCTGCGGGCGCCGGCCACGAGGTACTGCGCGACCATGCGCTGACGAGCCTTGATGTTGCCGACGTGGAAGTCCTCACGGTCGCCCAGGCCGGAGTGCCGCACCGCCTCGACCATGGCGTCGGTGGCCGGCTTCACGTCGACCACCAGGGTCTCGTCGGGCTTGATGAACTCGAGCGAGCGCTGGGCGTCCGCCTCGTCGGCCTGCACGCCGTACGGCAGCCGCATCGCGACGAACGTCGCCTGACCGCCCTCCGACCGGACCCGCTCGACCGCGAGCTGGCAAAGTCGGCCGGCCGTGGCGGAGTCGACGCCGCCGCTGATCCCGAGCACGTACGCCGTCGCGCCGCTCCGCCGGAGTCGGTCCGCGAGGAACTCGACCCGCTGCTCGACCTCGTTGCCCACGTCGAACGTCGCGGGCACACCGAGCTCCGCAATGATCAGTTCCTGCAGGTAACGGCTCTCGGGGTTCATCGCACTCCTCTGTCTCGGGAGGACCAAGCCTAGACATGAGGATTCCCCGCGCACCCGGAAGAGCTCACTTACCCTTGCTGCCTTCCGGCCCTGGGGGGATTGGGCGAGATACCGCCACGCGGGGAACCAGCCACGAGTGTACGGGATCCCAACACCGCGTCCGAAATCCACCCGGCAGATTCGCCGGCCTCTGAGCTGTGAGCGAACAGGGGTGCGCGGCCCCGTCGCGAGGTTCAAGCTTGGTGGGTGACGGATCATCAATTCGGCCCCTTCGGCATCACCACCGGGCTCGACAGCAGTGCGGAGTCCATTGCGGCGGCGCGGGCGGCCGAGGAGCTCGGGTACCCGGCGATCTGGCTGTCCGGCGGGCCGCTGCCCGGGCTGCAGACCATCACCGATCTGGTGGGCGCGACGACGGCGATCAAGTTCGTCAGCGGGATCCTGGCGGTGGTGAAGTACAGCGCGGTCGACGTGAGTACGACGTACGCCGCGTTGGAGGCATCTGCCCCGGGACGGTTCACGGTCGGGCTGGGTGGGGCGCACGGCGCCAAGCCGATTGCCACGCTCAACGCGTACCTGGACGAGCTGGACGTACCTGTGGAGCACCGGGTGCTCGCGGCGCTCGGTCCGCGGATGCTGAAGCTCGCTGCGGACCGATCCGCCGGCGCGTACCCGTTCCTGACCAGTGCGTCGTACTCCGCCGAGGCGCGGAAGGTCCTGGGACCAGACAAGCTCCTTGCCGTCAGCCACCTCGTCGTACTGGAGACAGACGCGGACCGGGCTCGGGCGATCGCACGGGACACCATCAGCTTCTTCCCGCGCATCCCTGGGTACGCTGCCTCGCTGAAACGACAGGGGTTCAGTGAAAACGACCTGTCCTCGCTGCCTGACCACATGATCGATTCACTCGCCGCCTGGGGCAGTCCGGCGGACATCAAGGCCAAGCTGACCGAGCACTTGGACGCCGGTGCAGACCACGTGGCCGTCAACGTGATCACCGGAGTGACAGGACCCCAGCCGATCGAGCAGTGGCGGGCGCTAGCTCCCGCGCTACTCGGGTAGCGGCTTCTCGTACAGGCGGGCGCTCGACTCGAGCTTGTCGTAGCGGTACGGGCGTACCTCACCAGTCGCCTCGAACCCCTGCCGCTGCCAGAAACCGGTAGCGACCTGTGCGTTCGTGTCCACCACAGCCAGCCGCATCGTCCGGATCTCAGGCCACGTGGTCTCGACGTACCGCTGGACAAGCTCGTACGTCGTTCTGCCGTAGCCGCGACCCTGGTGACCCGAGTGCACCTCGAGCAGACCGATGAACGCGGTGCGCTCGTTCGGGAAGCCCCTGAGCAGGTCGACGACCGCAACGAGCTGCTGCCCAGCGAACGCCCCCAACACAACCTTCGCGTCCTCAGCCAGCCCCTCCGGCCGCATCATCAACAGACTCTGCGCATCCGACTCCCCCGGCGGATACCCCGTGATCCGCTCCGTATACCCCGGATCCGACTCAATCAACTCCTGCAGCCCACCCACGTCCCCCACGCCGATCGCCCGCAACAGCAAGTCACCCATGTCCCCGACCCTAAGGTCCGAGGACGCCCCGATTTCGGATTCCCGCGCGCCCTCGGTATTCTCTCGCCTTGGAGGATTCGCCTAGAGGCCTAGGGCGCACGCTTGGAAAGCGTGTTGGGGGCAACCCCTCACGAGTTCGAATCTCGTATCCTCCGCCAGTCTCCAGGATTGAAGAAACCGCAGGTCAAGGCGCGGTTTCGGACTCCGGAGGCACGAACGACAGAGGGGCCGGACGCTGAGCGTCCGGCCCCTCTTCATGTCCCAGGGTCTCAACGAGGGTCTCAACAGCCCTCTCAGGCAGGCACGAGAACCCCACCGGCTGCCTCGTCCGGGTCGTCGTCCTCCCCCGCCTCGGTGGCCGCCCAGAGCAGGCCGCCGACGCGTTCGGCAATGTCCATCCGGACCGGCGCGGTGACGTGCTGGTACCGCTTGACCATCGATGACGAGGACCAGCCCATCACGTCCATGACCGCCCGCTCGGGTACACCGAGCAACAGCAGGACCGTTGCGGCCGTGTGCCGGGCATCGTGCAGTCGGCCGTCACGAATCCCAGCAGCAGCCAGAATCGCTTTCCACTCCCGGTAGTCCATGTTCGGGCTGAGTGCTTCTCCGGTTCGCTTGGCGAACACCCACCCTTCGTCCTTCCAGAGCTGCCGGGCACGGGACCTTTCGGCGGCCTGCTCTCTCCAGTGCGCCTGCAAAACCTTCGTCAGTTCCTTCGGTAGACCTATCGTCCGGCGACCGGCCCGCGATTTCGTCGGCGCGGCGTCCGGACGAGCTTTCTGACGCTTCGGACAGAATCCGGGCTTCCGGCCGCACGGATCGTCTTCGCACCCATGCTTGTACTTCGGCCGGTTCAGGCTTCGCCGTACCCGTAGCACTCCGGTCTTCATATCGACGTCCGACCACTTCAGTCCTAGCGCCTCGCCCTGACGCAATCCGAGCGCCAAGGCGATTGCCCATCGCGCACTGTTTCGGCGCTTGTTCGCCTCGACCAAGATCGCCTTGATCTCATCGACGGTGTACGGATCGATCTCGTCCTCTTCTTCCAAGTCCAGCCGGGGCGGAATCGCCAACTCAGCGGGGTTATCCGCCGTCATTGCACCTCGCTTCTCGGCTTCACCCAGCGCCCTCCGAATGGTCCGGTGTGCCTGATGAGCTGTACCGGCCGACGATCCGTTCTCCTGCATCTTCGTGTAGAAGCGCTCCAGGTGCTCAGGCAGCAACTTGTTCAACTTGTGCGCTCCGAGACCGGGAATGAGGTGCACCCGCACGGCGACCTCATATGCGTCGTATGCGCCGTCTCGCAGGGTTGGCCGGGCGATCGTCAGCCAGTGCGTAAGCCATTCCGCAACCGTCCACTTCTTCGGCCCGGTCCGGCGTACCTTGCCGCTGTCGCGCTGCTTCTCCAGCTCCTTGACGCGTGCCACCACGTCTTCCTTGCGCCTGCGCTTCACGTGTGCCCGGTCAGGCTTCCCGTCGTCCTTTACGCCCATGGTCACGCGGCCGTGCCAGTAACCATCCGAGCCGAGATAGATCGACGACCGGCCGTCAGGGTTCTTGTGACGCTTCGCTTTCTCTTCACTCACTGGGGATTCCTTCCTAGGCGGCCTGTCGGCTGTCGCGGGCAGCGGCCCGGAGACGATCGATGTACTCGGTGATGCACTCCGCTGGGATTCGCCGCAGGCGACCGAGCGGGATCGATTCGAGGTCGCCCGACTTCAGCAGGGCGAACACAGTTGTCCGGCCGATGCCGAGCTGTTGCGCGGCCTGCTCCACGGTCAGCAACAACGGCGCAGTGGTGGTGATCGAGTCCTCAGCGATGCTCATCGGGAAGAGATCTCCTTCAGTCAGTCGGTCGCGTTCGCTCATGCGCAGTCCGTGCGGTTGTTGTCGTCGGCAAGGTCTGGAACGGCTCTGAGGGCCCAAGCCGTCCCAGCCGTCCCAGGCGTCCCTTCGCTGGTCAGGTGCGGGACGGCTTGGGTGGGTGGGACGGCTTGAGCCGTCCCAGGGGTGGAAGCCGTCCCCGGCGCGACCTGCATTGGGACGGCTGGGACGGCTGGGACGGCTTGTGCCGTACCCGTGTCGTCGGTGGTGGTTTCGGGTTCGGGGCAGTAGCGGTTCCATGCGTCGGTGAAGGCGCTGCGGTGGTAGCCCTTGGCCTGTCCGGTGGGGAACCGGATGTTGCCGCTGCGGATCTCAAAGTCACGGAGCAGCATGCCGAGCTTCATCGGTGACAGCCCGCCCGATCCGAGCGTCGCCCAGGGTGCCTCTTCGTCGGCCAGGAGCCGTTGCAGCAGGTCGGCAGTAGGTAGCGCGTCGGCGTCGCGGAACGCGCTGCGGCAGTCGGCCAGCAGCCGCACCGATAGCGGCAGCTCGGCGGAGTCCTCCTGATCAGCGAGTAGCGTCAGCGCGGCCTGCCGTGCGTCGGCGGGCCAGTGGTCTCCGGCCAGGTCGGCGACCGCGATGAGGGGTTCCCAGGTGTCGGCGGCGCGGTCTTCCAGCGGCATCGTGGGCATGGCGTCGGTCAGCTCGTCCAGGTGCGCGGTGAGCCATTCGTGCAGCCGGTTACGGACTACCGCCAGGGCCGGGGCGTCACGGCGTACGCGGTAGGGCTGGACGGTTTCACCGGCTGCGCGGCGTCGCATCCGGATGACGGCGGCGCGGTCCTCGATGGTGTCGGGCATCGCGCCGATCCCTGCCAGGGCGGCCATTGCGAACGTCTCGTGGCTCTCCACGCGGTCGCGTCCGGCGTTGTATCGCTTGGTTGGGCGGCCCCGCTGGTGACCGGCGTTGAGCAGTCCGCGCAGGTCTTCGTTGTCGCCTGCCTTCGGGCCAAAGATCGTGTCGGCCTCATCGATCAGCAGCGTCGGCGGGTCGGACGGGGTGAGCCCGATCGACCGGTAAACCGCTGATGGGCTGGCGTTCGCGGTCATCATCGGCTGGTGACACATTGCCTCTACCATGTCCAGCAGGCGCGACTTCCCGCACCGTCGCTGCGGTGCCCGGATAACCAGCCGTGCCGCGCAGTTCCACGCCGGTACCGCGTGGGTAGCGGCGATCCACAGCACGACGGCGATCAGCGCGGCCGGGCTGGGAAGGATGACGTAGCGGGTGATGGTGGCGGCAACGTCGTTCAGCAGTTCGGCACCGTCGATCCGCTCGGGTGCGGTGTCGTTCGGGGTGGTCATGCGGCGATCCCTTCGTCATGGAAGCCACCGGAGATCGCGGCTCGAATGTCGCGGGCGGTCTGTTCGACTTGCTGCCCCACGTCGGTTAGTGCGGCGATCGCGTCGGCGTGGGTGATCGCACCGGCCGCGACCATCCGCGCAACGCCGCGAGCGGCGCCGTAGAGCGTCGTTCGTCGCTTGCCCTCGGGTGCGTTGCGTACGGCATTGAGCGTTGATGTGAGCAGGCTCTGCGGGTTCGAGATGCCCCCCGCTCGGGTTGTCCGGATCGGCCCGGCCGGGCGGGTGGTCGAATCGGCCGGCATAGGGGGCAGGCACGCGTCGATCAGCGGCGGGGGCATCTCGATCGGTTCGCCCATCCCGTCGCCCCACCGGTAGGGCTGGTGAGTGCGGTGGTGGATCGACGGCGGAAGTACGACGTACCCGCCGTCTGCCTTCACGTCGATCCCCGCTCGGTTCGGCATCGGGCGCGAGCCGATCTCGCGGCCAGGGTGGCGGTAGTACAGATGCACGCCACCGGAGCCAGTGCGAACCCACAGCGTGCGCGGCACCAGCTCGTGCGCCACCAGCTCCGCCAGACTCGCGCCTCCACCGTGCGCGGGGTCCACATCGACCACCACGAGCCCGGACACGGCACCGGTCCGGACGGCGAGCTGTCCGGCCGGAACGGCGGCCACGACGTGCGCGATTCGTTCGGGGTCGGTCGTGGCGGCGTAGAACCCGTGGCAGGTCAGGTGTCCGCAGGTCGCCGGGTCGTGCGCGTCACGAGGACAGTCGTTGCAGTTGGCGACGGGCCGCTTGGAGCGACCGAGCATGAACACCGGCCAGCCCCGTCCGGCCGCCTCCAGTGCGGCGGTCAGGATCGGCTCCGGGGCGGTCATTGCGCGCCCCACTGGTCACCCTTGCTGGCGTGCTTCCACTTCGCGTGTGAGGTGCAGCGGGTGTGGGTCTTGCCCTCGCTGTCGCGGAACTTGACCCACCAGCAGGGCCGGTACTGGGCTTTGCCGTTCACGACGACCTGATCGGTCCGGTAGCCCTTGTCTACAACGGTGCCGGTGGCACAGCCGGTGGTCAGGCAGAGCAAGACAGCCGCGACGGCGGCGGGAATGAGTCGCATCATCAGGGTTCCTTTGCTCGAGGTGGGTTAGGCGGCGTCAGCGCCGATTACGTGGTCGTACGCGTACATGCACGTGTCACAGAGCGGGTCGTGTGTCGGGACGCAGTAGGTGACGACGCGGCCGCACTTGCGGCAGGTCCGGCGTGCCTGCATCGCCTTGTCGAGCGCGTTGAGCTGTGCCGGTGACGGGGTGCGGGAGGGCTTGGCGAGGTCGAGCCTGTACAGCCAGGCCCACCGCTTGCCGCCTCGCCACACGAGCAGCGCGTACGGTTCCTGTCCGCCCGGAGACATGCGCATCGCCCGGAGCTGACGGCGAGTGGCCAGCCCTGCGGGTGCCCACCGGAACCTGAACACCGGGGTGCCGTAGTAGTCCCAGCCGAGAGCCTGTTTGCCGTTCCACAGCTCGACCCAGCACGACTTGGCCGGGTGGAGGCTGAGCCCTGCCAGCGCGGCGCACATCAGCGCTCGCCCTTGCTGGTCGAGTTGGTGCCCGCGCCTCGGGTGGCGCGGATGCGGTTGATGATGTGGCGTCCGAATCGGACCCGCAGGCCGGTTCCCTTGCAGCGCGGGCAGTGCCGGTACGCCTTGCCGAACGGCGACTTGAACTTGCCGACGCCCTTGCACTTGCGGCACTTGCCGAACGGCCAGACAGCGCAGGTGAGCAGGTACAACCCGGCGACGGCGGTCACGATGAGTGTCACCGTGGCGGCCTGTTCGGCGGTGTGGATGGTCGCGGCCAGCTCGCTACCGTGGGTAGCGGCGGTCAGGATGGGGGTAGCGGCGGGGTGAAGCACGGGAAGCCTCCAGGAGCCGGTTTTGGGCGTGCGGGACCGTGGCCGCGACCCGCTACCTGCGGAAATACGGCCTGGTCAGGTTGGAGATTGGGGGTAGCGGGACGGGTAGCGCGAGCGCTACCGGTAGCGGTCCGGCCGCTACCTCAGCCGTCCCACCACCCCAACGCGGTTGATAACTCTCTGTTAGCGGCTGGTCCCGTCACGGCGGCCCATGGCGGCCCGCACATCGACAGCGCGGCAGCCCTTGCGGACCACGCCGTCACGCTTCACGTCGCGGGAGTCCACGTGCAGAGCACGGGCTTGAGCGGAGATCGCCTCGGCCGTCGTGCCCTCGTACTGCTCGGGCATCTGCTCGGCCAGCCGCCCGGCGATCGCCTCCCAGTGCGCGGCCGTGTCGGCACCGAGAACGGTCAGCATGTCGGCCAGCACGTCGCGGGTGCTGCGCTCGATCTCCTCACCGGCCGCCTCACCTGTCAGGCTCCCGGCGTGCTCGCGGTGCTTGCGGGCGGCCTTCAGGATCTTCTCGGCGTCCTCGTGGTCGGCCAGGAACGTCCGCACCGTTGGGGTGTCGTTGGCCGCGCCGTACAGGAAGCCCACACCCTTGTACTCCGGGCCGACCGGCAGCGAAGACGCGTCGTAGCCCTCGGCGTAGGCGTCGCCACCGAGCACGGCCATGGACACGTCACGGTTGCCGCACTTGAGCGCGAACCGCACCGAGTGGTTGTCGCGGTAGCGATTGAACAGCCGCTGCACGTCACCCGCACCGATCCCGGACGGCTTCTGAGTGGAGTCCACCAGCCACACACCAGCACTCGGACCGGTGGCCTGAATCCGCGAGAGCTTCTGCGCGATCTTCTTATTGGCTTCCTGGTCCTCGGTCTCGAAGTAGATCTGGAACTCCTCCATGATCATCACCGTGACCCGCAGGTCCGGGTAGCGCGGGTCACGCGCCAGCTCCGGGGTGAGCTTGCCCTCCGGGCACTCCGAGACCGGCAGCGACTGAAGGATCGTGTTCACCTTGTCGATGTGCGCCAAGACCTCGTCCAGGGTCGCAATCAGGTGCTCGATCGGGTTGTCATCCAGCGGGTTCGGGTAGTCGCCCACGATGTAGCGGTGCGCCACGAGACGGAACGCCAGCCAGTCACTCGACTTCTTGCCGTCAGCAACGATCAACCTGACGTACGGGTCCAGCGCGCAGTACAACGCGATCAGCCGAGCCGAGAACGTCTTACCCATGCGCGGCTGAGCGCCGACCATGATCGAGGACCACGGCAGGTCCAGCAGCACCAGCGCGTCTCGCTCGTCCTTGCCGAACCGCATCGGCTTCCACACCGAACGCGGCTTGCAGTCCAGCATGTCGGTGCGCCCGGCCGGGATCGTCAGCGGGTCCACGTCGGCCACGAATAGCGTGTGCCGCCTGGTGCTGGTCTTGTTCGGGGTCAGGTAGACCTGGTTCACGTGCACGTCCAGGCCGGAAGCGATCTTCTCCCGTGCGTTCAGGACTTGCGACCACGTCCGGCCGTAGCCGAGATCGATCGTGACCTGCGTGCCGGTGTTGCGGGCGTCGCGGGACATGGTGGAACCGAACCGCACCTCGTCGCCGGGCTTGTCCGGCTTGCCGAGTCCGGCCGCGTAGTAGGCGCGCAGCACGATGTCGGAGTTGAGCTTGCGGTACCGGGGTGCGACTACGGCCGTTCCGACCAGCGACTTTCCGGCAGGGCGGCCGTAGTGCGCCAGCACCGCAGTCAGCCCGGCCAGCACAGCGGCTACAGCGGCCGCAGGAGCCATGTTTAGGCCCACCAGCGCACCAACGGTGACGGCGATGTTCTGGACGGCCAGAACGCCGCCACGCCACAGCCGCGTTGCCTTGAGCTGACGGTGGATCCGCTCCCACTCCTTCAGCGCGTTCTCGTCGGCCGCCTTCTGCTCCAGCGCGAACGAGTTCGGCACCCACCACCACCGCACCTGCGCCCCGATCAGCCGCGACAGACCACGACCGGCGAACCACAGAAACTTCGTTGCGTACCAGGGCGAACGGACCGCATGGAACGCCGTCACGTGCCCAGCCCGGCCGCCAGCTCGGCGCATCGTCGCGGGCAGCGCCTTCGGCCGCAAATGCACCGGAACGATCGGCAGCCGCTCCCCCGACTGCACCGGCACCGGCAGCGACGGCTTGTCCACCGGCACCAGCACGTTCCCCGTCGCCGGGTCGTCGGTGTCGCCGTCCAACGCGATTTCGTAGGCGGTGTCCATCCGCTCAACCTCGGCAGGCGACACCGGCACCGGCGCGCCGGCCAAATCCTCCGGCCCCTGCGCGTCGTCACGCCGGGCGCGGTGCGCGTCCAGGTCGATCGGGTCGGCCAGCTCGTTGTTCTGGCTGCTCATGGGTTCTGTCATGTCACTTCTCCCCGTTCTCGCGGGTGTGGATCAGGTGGGCCAGCGCGGCGCCCATGCCGAGCACGGCAACCGGCAGGCAGGCAACGGCAGTGGTGATCGGCCACGGCGCGGCCGTGACGCCAGCGGCCTCCAGCAGGTGATAGGCGACCTGACCCAGCGCGCCCAGCGCGAGCGCGGCCAGGGCGGACCGCTTAGCGAACCGGCGCGCACGGACCGGGACGCAGCCGGACAGCCACACCCGCAGCGCGAACGCGGCATAGGTCTCGACACCGATCGGAAGCGTGATCGCAGAGTTCAGGGTGAAGCCGTCCGCGATCCCCGGCAGTGGATGTACGACACCGAACCCGGTCAGCTCACCGAGCCCGACCCAGCCGGACCAGACCGCGACGAACGCGGGCAGCGCCAGCAGCAGCACCGGCCACGACCGAACCGGGCGCATCTCGTCCCCGGTCTCAGGAGCGGTGTCCGTGGTCGCTTCGGAAGCCGGGGAGATGCCCTCCGCGTTGGCAGCCGCGGGAACCGGCTCGACCGGCGCGGCGGCGTCGGCCGAAACCATGTCTGCAGGCGGCGTGACCTGCGGAGACTCCTCCGCAGCGCCGTCAGGGGTTGGGTCGGTGGCCGTGGTCTCCGTGGTGGTCTCATCCGGGTCCGGCACCGAGTGGAGCCGGGTCTCCGGGCGGTCCTCGGCACGCTCCTCGGTCAAGGCGATGTGCACGGCTTTGGCCTTGTCCTTGCCAACGCGTAGGTGCTTCATGAGCCGGTTCTGCGAGGGGATCTCGCCCAGCTCGGCGGCGAGACGGCGTCCGGCCGGGATCAAGTCCTCGACCGGGACCGGGTACGACGTGCGAAGCGGAGTACTCATCGCGTCTCGCCTCCCGTCAGGTGGCTAGCGACCCAGCCGCCCGCGTCGGGCAGGGAGTCGGCGGTGTGCAGGACGTGGTCGCCGTGCCAGACGATCCACGCTGTCCCCAGCGCCGTACGCGGCGAGACGACCTGCACGAGGTCGTAGCCCGCGAGCTTCCACCAGCCCAGATCGACCTGCATGAGATCCGGCAGGGGCATCTCGACAACCTGCGCGGTCATGCCACGCCCTCCGTCTCCGGGGCACGGACGGCCAGCTCCCGGCCCGCCTCCAGCACCCGACGCTCTGCGCGCCGAATCCGGCGCGTCTCCAGCTCCGACGCGTGCGGCCCGGCGTTGATGCACGCGATCTGTGCGTCCAACAGGTCCAGCTCGGCCGCGATCAGTGGCCATTCCGCCTCGATACCGGCCAGATCCGCAGCGGTTGGCTCCTCGCTGCTGACGGCCGACAGGTGGATGATGCTCATGGGTTGTGCTCCTCTTCAGATGACTAGTACGACCCAGGCGTCTCGGCGGGTGCCACCGCCGGGACGCCACCTGGCCAGTCGGCCTAGCCTGCCTAGCCAGATTTGGTGAGACAGAAAGCTACATAGGCTGGCTAGTCAGGTCAAGCATCTGGACGCGATTGCCCTAGCCTGCCTAGTCAGCTAGTAGGCTTGTTGATATGGAGCCACTGCTAGATCCGTCTGACCCGCGACCGCCGTTCAAGCAGGTCGCCAACGCTCTACGCGCGGCGATCCTCACGAAGAAGGTGAAGGCGGGAGAGAAGCTCCCGTCTCAGAACGAGCTGGCGACGCAGTACGGCGTTGCCCGGATGACAATCCAGCAAGCACTACGGATCTTGCGCGATGAGGGCCTGATCGTCTCTCGCGTCGGCAGCGGCGTGTACGTGCGCGAGCAGGCGGACCAGGCGGTCGGCCTGCGCCCGCACATTGAAAAGGCGTTCGAGCAGGACACCGTACGTATCGACTTCGCAGGCCTCACCGGCGAAACGCTCCTCGGTGCGCTTGAGGAACCAATCGACCGCATTAGGCGCGGGCGCTTGACTCCCCAGTCGATCAATATCCGCATGCTCTTGCCGGATCTCAGTCAGCCAATCGCCGTGCCGTCACGGGCTGGGAATAACCCAGGAGATGACTCCGGCGTCCGGGCTCGGGTGTCAGGGATTGCCCACCGGTCTGCGGGCGAGATCACACAGTCCATTCGCGAACTCGGAGAGATGGGACTCGTTCCCAAGGCTGATGTCGAAACCCGAGTAGTTGCAGGACTCCCGATGATGTTCAAGCTCTACGCGCTGAACGATGAAGAGATCTTCTTCGGCTTCTATCCGGTCAGGGAGCGGGAGGTGGAAATCGACGGAGAAACCGTCCCGATCTTCGACGCGGTCGGTAAAGACACGGTCCTTTTCCATCATTCGACCACCGACAACGATCAAGCAACAGGATCGCAGTACGTCGACCAGGCGCGGCGATGGTTCGAGAGCCTTTGGGGCACATTGGGGCAGGTTCGCGAACTGTGACCATCGATCCACTCGGGCAAATATTCTCGTCAGCGGAAGCGGTCCTTTTCGATTTCGACGGCCCAATCTGCTCCGTTTTCGACGGCTACCCTGCCCAGCTCATCGCGAGCGAGCTGCGCGAGTTGGCCGGCACGGTGCCACACGACCTTGACGAGGCTCTGCGGAAGGCAGCAGGTCCGCACGAATTGCTGTTCGCAGCCGCCGATGAACCGCAGCTCGCCGCGCTGCTTGAGAGGGCTCTACAGGACTCCGAGCTGAGAGCGGTGGAGACAGCCCTCCCGACTCCGGGTGCGGTGGAGTCCCTCGCAGCGTGCAAACGCACCGGGAAGCTGGTCGCAATCGTGAGCAACAACTACGCCCAGGCGGTCAATCGCTACCTCGCCCACACCGGCCTAGCCGACCTAGTCGCGCACGTCGAGGGCCGCGATCCCTCGGACCCAACGCTGATGAAGCCCAGCCCGCACCTGATCGAGAACGCTACGAAGGCGCTCGGTGTGCGTACGGCCGCCTGCGTCTTCATCGGCGACCAGGCGAGCGACATGGAAGCGGGCCGAACGGCCGGGGTCCACACAATCGGCTACGCCAACAAGCCTGGCAAGGCCGACGCACTCTCGACGGCAGGAGCTGATGTTGTCGTCGAGAGCATGAATGTGGTCGCGGTGGCCATTCGCTGAGGCGCCCCTGCTCGATATCCGGCCGCCATGGATTGGGTTCCGGATAGTGGTGCAGAGCGCTAGGCTCCTTCCACGCAGGGTGACGACGGGCGACCAGCCCGGCTCACTGCGCCAGGGAGGGGGCTTCGTGGCGAAGTCAGTGTTCTACAGCTTTCACTATGACCGAGATGCCTGGCGGGTCCAGCAGGTCATCAACATGGGCGCATTGGAGGGCCAGCCGATCTTGAGCGCCCAAGACTGGGAGAAGGTCAAGAGGCGAGGAGATCAGGCGATCAAAGATTGGATCGCTGACCAGATGAAGTACAAGAGCGCCGTGGTTGTCCTGGTCGGCGCTCAGACCGCGAACCGGCCATGGGTCAAGTACGAGATCGGTTACGCCTGGGACAACTACAAGCCGCTCGTCGGTGTCCGTATCCACGGATTGGCCGACGGGGCCGGGCACACGGACAGCGCGGGGGCGAACCCGTTCAGTCAGGTGATTTTGCAAGATGGGAACAACGTGGGCGACCATGTGCCGCTGTATTCCCCGAATGGTTCGAATAGCCAAGCGGTATATGCCAGCATCAAGGAAAACCTGACAACATGGGTTAACAATGCCGTCAAGCGATCCTGACTGTCCGTTCTGCGAAATCATCCAACGGGTGGACCCCGACGTACGCGAGGTGTACCGGGATGAGCATGTGGTCGCGTTCTTCCCGACGGAACCTGCCACCCTTGGACACACCTTGGTGGCATCCCGTGAGCACATCCCCGATATCTGGGGCTTGGACGAGGACCTCGCTGCATATATCGGGCGCGCCGTCGTACGGCTCGCCGGTGCGGTACAGCGGGCGGTCCAACCAGAGGGCTTGAACATCATTCAATCCAACGGGACGGCCGCCACGCAGACCGTGTTCCATTTCCACGTGCATCTTGTGCCGCGTTGGACGGAAGACGGTATTGGCCGCATCTGGCCGCCAGAGACCCACTTCACGGATGCGCAGAAGGACGACGCCTGGGAGCGACTCCGCGAACAGTGCAGGAGGCTCGTGTCCCATGCCTGATCTGGAAGAGCCGGGAAACGCTGCGTCCGATCCAGAGGACAGACGCAAGCACCTCGACTTCATCCAAGCCATCGTGACCCGAATGTCGGCGGCTTCGTCCGGCGCCAAAGGCTGGCTTCTTCCCGTTGTCGCGGCGACCTTTGGTTACGCAATAACCAAGCACGCCAACTCGGTTGCTCTGCTTGGCACTGGGGCCGTCGTACTGTTTGCCTTCCTTGACGCCAATTACCTTCGCCAAGAGAAGGCGTATCGGCGGCTATACAAGGCAGTGGCAACCGGAACCAACAGTGTCCAGGCGTTCACCCTGGATCCCTCCCATTCGTTGGCGTCTCCAGACGACCGGGCACCGGAAGGTTGGCCGGCTTGGATGCCGGAGTGGATTGATCGTCTCGTTCCAGGGCCGTCGGTGTGGGCTTCGTGGTCGATCGGGCCGTTCTATGGCGTGTTACTGGTGGCCGGAATCCTGCTGACATGTTTGGTTGGTTGAAGCCCGCCGCTGCTGCTTAGTTTCGAGGCGTTCGCCAACGGCCGCGCGGCTAGCTAGATCCACGCGACTGTCAGCCGCGCTCTAATCGCCGAGTCTCTCGACGTATCTTTCTCTCGACAGACTGTTGACGAAGATCTAGGTCCCGCAACAGTTTCCGATACTCGTCTTCCTGTCTCCCTGCTTCGCGCTCGACCTGGATCGCCCACATCTGCGCGAGGAATGCGCCAAATCCAAACAGCGCGCCTACAACAAGCGCCGCCCCAAGATTCGGGAGATTGCCCGGCAGGAAGAAGAACAAGATTCCGGTGGAGGCGACAACCAGGTGAAACCCGGCGAACAACCAGCCCAAGTGCTGTGAGCCGACGTAGCCTGCTAATCGCAGCGGGCCTACGACGACCGCCCACCAGTTGTACCGGTCACCCTCGGCCTCGGCGCGAGCTTCGTCGATCGCGTCGAGTTGATCACTTAGTTTGCGGAGCTTGTCATCCGACTCGTCAGCGTTAGCCATGACTGGGCACCGGCATCAACTCGTCGTACTCGACAAATTCGAGAAGTCCATTGCTTCGACACAATTTCTGGCGCATTGGGCGCATCGATCACCCGAGCCGACTGTGAGCATCTCGACCGCAACTAGGGTCGAGTACTCCATGTTGAAATCGTCCATGGCGTCGTCCTCGTAGACGACTTGGTTGTCCCAGCTCACTACGACGAGGTCATCTCCTTCCCCATCGGGATCGCTACGCTCTTCAGCCTTGAATCCAAGTGATCGAACCCCGCGCAAGGTGGCTAGGGTCTCAGCGGGGGTGACCTCCAACTCTCTGCGGATAAGGTCCAGGCTGTCATGAACATTTTCCGGCAATTCGGACTTGCACCCATAAACGAACAGTTGAGCGATGAGTCGTCTTTCAGCTTCGGACATCCGGCGAAGCGTATTCATAAAATTGGTGGCCACCGCGTACGCCTGGTCTTGCTCAGCCGGATCTTCGAGCTCCAGGGCCTTGAACAGCAGATCAGGTTTCGGCGGAAAATAGTTCTCGCGGGCTCGTGGTCCCAGTTTCTCGACAACCAGCGCGGCCACCTCATCCGGCGTCAGAGACGTTCCGCTTAGATATCCGACAGTCTCTCGTAGTCCGGGCACCTCGGCGTCATCGAATCGAACCGGCAGCACGTACTCTGCGTTCTCATTCATTGCCCGCGCCTGGGCGCTTCGTCGCTCGTGGGTCGTCCACACCTTCCGCGCATAGGCTTCCGAGACAAAGAGTATGCAGAACCGCGCTGCCTTGCGGTACACCCAATCGAGATGCTCGTAAAGGTCTTTCCCCCAAAGAGTCGCCTTTTCGTAGTCGTCATAAAAGACGCGGACACCTCGCTCGCGAAGAGATGCCGCGACATCCGCCACATAGTCGCGTTGTTCGCCCGCAAAAGATAGGCAAACGTCGTATATGGGTTGCCCCCCTGACTCACTCATCCACTGAGGGTATGGCTGCCCGCAGCAATGTGGAAGGCTCCGATCACCTGTACTGCTTGCACGATCTGGCGCGGAGAAGCACGTGTTTGACCCAGGGGTCAGCCGCCCACCTTCCGCCCCATGTGCAGCATTGCCCGGAACTCGATCCCCGGACGCAGTCCTCGATCTGCCGGACCGTCGCCGTCCACGCCGCACCCCAGCGCTTCGGCTCGCTGATGACCTCGTACACCGCGTCGACCTGGGGCGGGAAGGGTCTCAAAGTGGGTCTCATCCGCCCCCGTTCGGGACCGTTCACCAACGATCGCAGTTCGCGAGATCGGCGCTGCTGAAGGTTTCCCGGACCCGGCTGAACGTCGAGTGGCGGTCTTGGAAAGCGTGTTGGGGGCAACCCCTCACGAGTTCGAATCTCGTATCCTCCGCCAGTCTCTTTGGAGAGAGGAAGGGCCGGACGCTCAGCGTCCGGCCCTTCTTCATCTGCGGCTGGCCTGGCGGCGGCCGATGAGGGCGCCGGTGCCGCAGCCGACGGCCATCGCGCCGAGGAGCAGCAACCACCAGTAGCCGGTCAGGTAGCCGACGACCGTGACCACTGCGCCACCGGCCAGGGAGCCGGTGCTTCCCCACGTCTTGCGTGCCGAGAGTGGCGCACGTCCCGATGCCGTACCGGCGGCGTAGAACGCGGCTCCCGAGACAGCCAGCAGTCCGACGCCGACGAGGAGCCACCTCTCGTTGGCCGTCATGAGCGCGTAGACCAACGCCCCGAATCCGGCGACGAAAACGATGCCGAAGGGGGTTAGCTTCCAGCCGCCCATGATGTACAAGCCGCCCATCGCACCGATGAGCAGGGCCGCCCCGATCGGGACGAGCATTGCGATCAGCGCCACGGTCATCGTGTGTTCGTACGGGAAGATCTCGGCCGAGCCCAGCACGCCGGCCACCAACGGGAGCACGATGCCCGCGATGACGAGTCCTACAGCGATCCTGGTCCCGCGCTTCTCGAACTTCGCAAGGTCCTGCTTGCGCTGTGCCTTGTCCGATGTCATTCGAGCTCCTGGAACGAGGCCCTAGCCGCGGTAGGCGCCCCACGAGTGGATGGTCACGAGGCCGGATTTGGTGACCTTGTTGAAGCGGACCCGATAGGTGCCGCTGGCCACGGTCCCGAAGGACAAGGTGTCCACGGTCTTGTAGGTGGTGCAGGGGACGTCCTTCGTCTGTTTCGCATCGCCCCACACGCCGTTGACCAGCTTCTGCAGTCTCACGTCCCAGTAACCGCCTGCGGACAGCACGCCGTAGTCGCAGGAAGCGTAATAGGCGATCTTGATCACGCCGCCGTTCCCGCTGAAGGTGCGATAGGAAATGACGCTGTCCCGGAACTGATAGTTCGTTCCCTCAGCCAGGTACGTCGCCGCGTCACTCTTCTCTGCCTTCGAGATGACGCCCACGGACAGCACCGTCGCAAGGGACAGCACCGCCAAGGTGAGGATTCTCAGCTTCTTCTTCAATTGACTGTCTCTTCTCTGCGAGTCCGCCCGTTGACGCCGGTGATGCTATGAACCGGCCCTGTCGGGTCGCTGCCCGTACCTCACCCGTACACCGGGGGCAGCGTGCTATCGGACTGCAATTACTCGCATGGAGCCGCTGGTGACGCGGATTCGGCGGGTGCGTAGGCCGCGGAGGCGCTCGATGGGCGGGATCAGGCGGGAGACGGGGTCAAGGAGTTCACGCATGCGGGTGGCCACGAACGGGAGTGCGTAGTACTGGTAGGCGCTGTCGACGGCGCGCACGGAGAAACCAGCGCGGTCCAGGAGAGCTGCGATTGTGCGGGGGTCGTAGTAGCTGACGTGTTCGGGGATCTTGTAGGACACCCATCGTCGGCCGGACGCCCGCGACAGCAAGCTTCCGATGTTGGGCGTTACCAGGACGAGCAGACCGCCCGGCCGGAGCAGGCGGCCGGCTTGCTCGAGGAACGCGCCCGGTTCGGTGAGGTGCTCGATGAGGTGCGATCCGAAAATCACGTCGTACTGCTGTTCCTGGATCTCCGGCACCTCCTCCAGCAACCCGCAGAAGACCCGGTTCGGCAGCCGCTCCGACGCCCACTTGACCGCAGTCGGTGAGAGATCGATGCCGTAGGCGTCGTACCCGGCCTGCAGGGCGCACTGCAGGAAGTAGCCGTAACCGCAGCCCACCTCCAGCACCTTGCCGGACGGGACGAACTCGGCGATCCGGCGGAGGTCCTCCCGGAAGGTTGCGAGGTACTCCTGCTCCTGGCTCTCGTACTCCGAGTAGCCGGAACCCTCGCCGCCGAAGTACGAGTCCGTCTCGTACAGGGCGCGGAGGGTCTCCGGTGTCGGCGTGGGCTGGAGCTGAACGAGGCCGCACTCCAAACACTCGGCGATACCGTAATCGTCCTTGGTGAAGCGACGGCGGAAAGGTCCCCGCGCCGCACACAGAATGCATACTGTTTCGTCACTCATGGCGACCCGTCCCCCGTGTTTGAGAAGATGGCGAATCTAGTTGACCCGGAAGCCAATCAGCAAGGGTTAACGGTCTCCGGGGGTGACCAGGCCGGTTTCGTAGGCGAGGACTACGGCTTGGGAGCGGTCTCGGAGGGTTAGTTTGGCAAAGATTCGGGCCGCGTGGGTTTTGACGGTGGCTTCGCTGAGGGTGAGGGCCGTGGCGATCTCGGCGTTGGAGAGGCCTTGGCCCATCAGGGTGAGGACTTCCAGTTCGCGGGGCGTGAGGTTGGAGAGGTCGCGGTGGATGGCGGGTTGGGCGG
Source organism: Kribbella sp. VKM Ac-2569 (assembly GCF_004216905.1). Taxonomy (GTDB): domain Bacteria; phylum Actinomycetota; class Actinomycetes; order Propionibacteriales; family Kribbellaceae; genus Kribbella. Next base: position 612,941 of record NZ_SGXJ01000004.1, on the reverse strand, counting down.
CTGCGGGGGTGGCGAAGCGTTCGACCAGGCGGCGGGTGATGGAGGGGGACAGGAGGGCGTCGCCGGTGGTGACCAGGCGGACGGCTGCGGCCAGGTGTTCGGGCGTCACGTCCTTGAGGAGGAAGCCGCTGGCGCCGGCGGCCAGGGCGGCGTACACGTAGCTGTCCAGGTCGAAGGTCGTGAGGATCAGGACTCGGCAGTCGGTCGGGGTGGCCAGGATCCGGCGGGTGGCTTCCAGGCCGTCCATGGTGGGCATGCGGATGTCCATCAGGACGACGTCCGGGTGTAGGCGCCGTACGGCGTCGACTGCTTCGGCACCGTCTGCGGCCTCGCCGACGACCTCGATGCCGCGGGCGGTGAGGATCATTCGGAAGCCGGTGCGTACCAGGGCCTGGTCGTCCGCAATCACCACGCGCGTGGTCATGGGCGCTCCAGCGGGAGTTTGGCGCGGACGCGGAAGCCGCCACCGAGGCGCCGGCGGGCGTCGAGCTGGCCGCCGTACACAGCGACGCGTTGCTTGAGGCCGAGGAGACCCCGGCCCTCGCCGTCGGAGACCACTGAACGACCGCTACCAGTCAAGACGCTCGGGCCGGAGTTGAGGACCTCGACCCGCAAGGCGTGCGGCGCGTAGCGGACGGTCACCTCGGCCTTCACGCCGTCGCCGTGCTTGAGGGCGTTGGTGAGCGCCTCCTGGATGATGCGGTACGCCGTGACGTCCAAGCCGGTCGGAAGCGGGTACGGGTCTCCGGAGATCCGTACCTCGACAGGTAGACCGGCAAACGCGATGCGGTCGATGAGCTCGCTGAGACGAGTCAGACTCGGCTGTGGCGACAAGGCGTCGTCCTCGACCCCGTCCGCCTTCGGTGCGAGTACGCCGAGTAGGTGGCGCAGCTCGGCCATGGTGTCGCGGCCTGCGGCCTCTACGGCGAGTAGGGCCGCCTCAGCCTGCTCCGGCTCGGTCGCCAGCACCTGCCGGGCCGCACCGGTCTGGATGACCATGACACTGACGTTGTGGCTCACGATGTCGTGCAGGTCGTGCGCTATCCGCGCCCGCTCCGCGTCGACCGCGTTCCGCGCCGCTGTCTCCCGTTCGCGCTCCAGCAACCACCCGCGCTCCTCCAGCGCCCGCGTGTGGGCACGCCGCGCCCGCACGTACGCGAACGCGAGCAGACCAGCGGCCACGGCCGGCAACGCCACAAGGAACCACATCACGAGGTCCACTGTCCCAAGCCGATCCCCCAAGCGCATCATCCGCCAGGCGCACGCCGTACATCTCCAGGATGACAGCGCGCAGACATTACCCCGGCAGGGTGACGTCAGCGGTCGCCTGCCGGCCCTAGCGTGAGCAGCATGACGGACGACAACGGACAGGCAGTCGTACAGCTCACCGCCGTACGCAAGGAGTACGGCGAATCCGCCGCACTCGATGGAGTGTCGCTGGAGATCTACGCCGGTGAGGCGGTCGCGGTGATGGGACCGTCCGGCAGCGGCAAGTCGACCCTGCTCAGCATGGTCGCCGGGCTGGACCGACCGACGTCAGGGTCCGTCGTGGTGCACGGCGATGACCTGGGGAAGCTGGACGAGAAGGGGTTGGCGCTGTTCCGGCGGCGACGGATCGGGATGATCTTCCAATTCTTCAACCTGCTGGACGACCTGTCCGCGCTTGACAACGTCGCACTGGCCGCACAGCTCACTGGTACGTCGGCCGCGCATGCACGGAAGCGTGCGCTCGAGCTGTTCGAGGAGTTGGGCATAGCTGGTCGCCGCAACACCTACCCCTCGCAGCTGAGTGGTGGTGAGCGGCAACGAGTCGCGGTCGCCCGTGCGCTCATGAACCGCCCGGCCATTCTCCTCGCTGACGAACCGACAGGTGCTCTCGACACTCGTGCCGGCGAGCAGGTGATGGACCTGCTCCTGGACCTCAACCAGATCGGCCAGACGCTCCTACTGGTGACACACGACCAGCAACTCGCGACACGCTGCGCCAACAGGGTCATCGACTTCGTCGACGGGCAGATCGCCGGCGAACGCAGCCTGGAGCGTACGGCGTGAGCGCCGTCTGGCCTGTAGCGCGAGCAGCCGTACGTCGGCGTCGCGTGCAGACCGTGGTGATCGGCGTGGTCGTACTGCTCTCCACCACAATGATCGTCGTCGCGCTAGGCCTGCTGGCTGCTTCGAGCGGTCCGTTCGACCGCGCGTACGCGAAGCAGAGCGGTTCGCAGCTGACTGCGTCGTACGACCGTAGCAAGGTGACCGACGCGCAGCTGACTGAGGCAGCGCGGAGTGCGGCGGCTGTCAGCGGGCCGTTCCCGCAGGCCACGCTCGACCTCGCTCAGCCCCAGATGATGGGGTCACTGGTCACAGTGGGGCGTGCGGACCCAGGTGGCGCCGTCGACCGGCTCAACGTCTGGAAGGGCCGCTGGGCGACCAAGCCCGGCGAGATCGTGCTCAACCGGAACCCGACCGAGTCCAGCGGCCGCGGTACGCCGCAGCTGAACGGGACAGTGGCTGCTGGCGGTCAGACGCTCACCATCGTCGGATTCGCGTACAGCGTGAGTCAGTCGGCGGATGCGTGGGTCACGCCGGAGCAGCTGAACGCACTGCATCCGACGTCGACGCAGATGCTCTACCGCTTCACCCACGCCGCCACGAACGCCGAAGTCACGGCTGGGCAGAAGGCTGTGACGGCTGGTCTGCCGAGCAACGCGCTCATCGGCACGCAGTCGTACCTGGCCCTGCGTGCGATGGTTGCGGGCGAACCCAACACGTTTGTGCCGTTCCTGATGGTGTTCGGGTGGCTGGGGCTCGCTGTCGCCGTACTGATCGTGGCGAATGTCGTGAGCGGTGCAGTGGTCGCAGGGTTCAAGCACATCGGTGTGCTGAAGTCACTGGGGTTCACGCCAACACAGGTGATGACGGTGTACCTCGGGATGGTTTCGATCCCTGCTGTCGTCGGGTGCGCCGGCGGCGTTGTCCTAGGCAACGTACTCGCCACATCCCTACTGACAAGGGCTTTCGAGAACTACGGTGCCGGCGGGACCAGCGTCCCGATCTGGGTCGACGTAGCCACGCTGCTCGGCGTACCGGCGCTCGTTGCACTCTCCGCGTTGCTACCGGCGTTGCGGGCCCGGAGCCTGTCGGCAGCACAGGCGATCAGTGCTGGGAGCGCACCGCGCGCTGGCAGGGGTCTACGGGTGCAGCGGGTGCTGAGCGGCACCCGGATGCCCCGGTCGGTCAGTCTGGGGCTGGGGCTGCCGTTCGCTCGTCCTGGCCGTACGGCGTTGACACTGGCGGCTGTGGTGCTCGGCGTCACCAGCGTGACGTTGGCCGTGGGGCTGGGGAAGTCGCTGACGACGTACCAGACAGCAGCTAGTCGAGCGGGCGCTGTCGACCTGTCGATCTTCGCTGGTCCGAACGGCTCCGGGCCGGAGGGACCAGGTGCGCCACCTGGTGCGAAGCTGACCGACGCTGAGGACGAGGCCGTACTGCGTTCTGCGCCTGGCGTCACGTCGGTGGCGGCGATGGCGGACCTGGAGATGCGGCTGGCTGGTACGCAGACGGACCTCCGCGTGGCGTTCTACCGCGGGGACTTCGACCAGGTCGGCTTCCGGATGCTCGCCGGGCGCTGGTTCGACGGTCCGGGACAGGTGGTGGTGTCGGAACGCTTCCTGAAGCAACGCGGTCTGGCCCTCGGCGACACGATCACGCTGCAGTCGAAGGGCAAGAGCGTACGGGCGCAGATCGTCGGGAAGGCGATGTACAACTCCGGCGACGAGGTGCTGTCCAACTGGGCGACTCTCGCGCTGATCGCACCTGACCTGCGAGCGAACATGTACGAGGTCAACGTGAAGCCCGGGACGGACCTGGACGCGGTGATCAAAGCCGTGCAGGCGAAGGACTCCGGGTTGCAGGAGACGGAGGGTCAGGACGCCGGCACGTTCGTGGCCGTCGTACTCGCGACCGTAGTACTGCTCACGCTGATGCTGGGGACCGTTGCGGCGCTAGGTGTGTTCAACACCGTCGTACTCAACACCCGCGAACGCCGCCGCGACCTGGGCATGCTCAAGTCGATCGGCATGACGCCCGCACAGGTCACCCTGATGGTCGTGACGTCGATGATCGCTCTAGGAGCAGTTGGCGGCCTCCTAGGCATCCCGGTCGGCATCATCGCCCACCGCCTGGTCGTCCCCGCCATGGCCAACGGAGCCCAGATAGAGCTCCCGGACTTCATGCTCGACGTCTACCCCGCCGGCCTGCTCGCTCTCCTGGTCCTCGCCGGCATCCTCATCTCCGCCGCCGGCGCCTACTTCCCCGCCCGCACAGCCGCCCGAACCACCATCGCCCAAGTCCTCCACAACGAGTGAAATGCGCTTGCTCGACAGCAGCTGATCGGGCTGACTGTGTGGATGGACGAGGTGGTGGCGGGTAACCGGGTCGTGTGGGAGCGGGCTTCTACGAAGCATGTTCGGGAGTATGACGAGCTGCTCGAGGAGGCTCGTGGGGAAGGCAGCTTGTTCGCTCGGGAGCGGGAGTTGTTGGCGCCGGTGCTGGAGGAGGGGCCGGTGGTGGTGCACTTCCAGAGTGGGCATGGGCTGGATGACGTAGCGCTGGTGAAAGCCGGGGCGAAGAGCGTTGTGGGTGTGGACTACAGCTCCGTGGCGGCCGGCGCGGCGCAGCGGAGGGCGACTGAGCTTGGCATGGCGTGTCGGTACGTCGTCGCAGAGGTTCCCGGCGTACCGGTGCGGGACGCGTCCGTCGACCTCGTGTACACGGGCAAGGGCGCACTGATCTGGATGCGCGACATCGACGCGTGGGCACGCGACGCGGCGCGCCTGCTCCGGCCGGGTGGACACCTCTTCGTGTACGAGGCCCACCCGGCCGTACCACTCTGGACCTGGGACGAGGACGAGCCGCAGATCCGGCCGGACCGGAGCTACTTCGCCGAGTCGCATATCAACGACACGTTCCCGGGCAACGGCGCCCAGGAGTGGCAGTGGACGCTCGGCCAGATCGTCACCGCGATCACCAAAGCCGGCCTACGGCTCCAGGTCCTCGAGGAGTACGCCGAACCGTTCTGGCGCCCCCAGGACGACACGAACGCCGCCGCTTGGTCTGGCCGCCTGCCGAACTCGTACGCGCTCCTGGCTCAACGATGAGCGAGAGCGGCCGGGTCAGAGCGGCCCGGCCGCTCTCGTCTACCTGAATCAGCTCACGGCCTTCAGGGCGTCGACCTCACCCGAGCCGTACCAACTGTTGTGCGCGCTACCTCCCTGGCAGCTCTGCGGTGCGCCGCTGTTCTGCGGGAACGGCGCATAGATGGACAGGTCGGCCGGGCAACTGAGTGCGTTGGTCGACTGTTGAACTCCTGCGGACAGCGCGCCTGGCGACATGTCGCCGTGGGCGCTCAACAGCAGTGCGGCAACACCGGTCGCGTGAGGTCCGGCCATCGACGTACCTTGCAGGTAGCAGTACTTCGCGCCGTTCTCCACCACGGTCAGGTTCGCAGCGCAAATGGTGCCGACACTGGAGAACGTCGAGAGCACGCGCCCACCTCCGGGCTCGACGATCTGCAGCCGCCGGTCGCCACCCGGCGCGGCCACATCGGCGGTCGACGTGCCGTACGACGAGTAGTACGCCTTGAGCCGCTTGCTACCGGTCGCCGTAACGCCCACGACACCAGGCACCTCGACGGGGACCACCGCGCACGCGTTGGTGATGTTGCGCTCGACCTCGGAGTTCGGTGGGAAGTCCGGGCTGATCACGTCGGTCGTCGGGTGCGACAGATCGGTCGCGTCATTGCCCTCCGACGCGACCACCAGAACGCCCTTGGACTGCGCGTAGCCGATGGCCCGGCGTTCGGCGTTCCAGATCGCTCGCTGGCCGGCGTCGTTGCGGCAGTTGAACAGCCACGGGTCGGCGAAGTAGCTGTTGTTGGTGACGTCGACGCCGTGCGTCGCGGCCCAGACGAACGAGCAGATCACCATCTCCGGGAAGAAATACCCGTCGTCGTTGCTGGACTTGATCCCGGCGATCCGCACGTTCGGTGCGACGCCGACGACGCCGGTACCGTTGGCCGCGGCCGCGATGATGCCGGCCGTGTGGGTCCCGTGCCCGCTGACGTCATTGCCCACCGCAAGGTTCTGCGGTGCGCCACTGGAGCAGTCGGTGCTGTTCGCCGCGTCGAAGTTCGGAGCCAGGTCGGGATGCGTGAAGTCCAGGCCGGTGTCGATGTCACCGACGAGGACGGACCGGCTGCCCGGCGTGATCGCGTGCGCCTGTGGCACGTTGATCTGCCGCATGTTCCACTGCGCGCCGGACAGCGAGTCACCCCACGCCGCGAGCGGGGTCGCCCCTGCCGCGTCGCCGGCGGAGATGTCGGGAGCCTTGATGCCGAGGCCGCTGGTGGCCACCGCACTCTCCACCCCCTTGGTGCGACTCATCGCAGCCGCGAACCCGCTCTGCGAGGAGCGGGCGATGACGACACCGATCGCCGAGTAGCTGGCGACGAGCGTGCCGCCGGCGGACGCGACGGCTTGGTCCGCGCCGGTGGTCTTCGCCCCGGCTGTGTACAGGACGACGTACGTCGACTGGACTCCGGTGTCGGCTGATGCCGATGGCAACGTTGTCAGGCTACCGGCGGCGACCAACAGGAAGCTGGTGGCGACGAAACCCTTTCTGCGTAAGACGTAACGGCTCACGGTTCCTCCCCTTGGGATCGATCTTATGGACCTCCGTGTGCCGCGGGCAGGCTCCCCCAAAAGCCACGCTGGCGGTGGCCGGATCATGTTCCAGCGGCCACCGCCAGCGCAATAGCCCAGCCTCAGAGGTAAGGCAGGAGTTCGGCTTCCTCGCGGTCCAGGTGGGCGTTGAGCTGAGCGATCAGCTCGTCCACCTGGTCCAGGACGTTTGCATCGACCAACTGCTCGAGCTCAGCGAGCAGCACTGCGATCTGGTCGTGCTCCTTCTGCAGTACGGCGACCACGTCCGTCAGCTCCGGGTGCTGCTCGACCAGGGCCGGGAACAACCCGGTCGACTCGCCGGTGTGGTGGTAGTGCAGGCCCTGGCACATAGTCAGGCAGTTGATGCGGAGTTGCGCGCCCAGCGTCCCGGACGTCGCGATCTCGTGCCGGATCAGGGCCAGTTCCCGCCGGAACGCAGAGTGGATGGTCTTCAACATCTCAGCAAAAGACCCGCGTGCGGGTGGTCCCGGTTGCTGGACGAGCGCCACAACCGGAATGGTCCGCGTCGTCTGCTTCTGGTACTCGCCCCACCCCGGATCAGCCTCGACGAGTCGCGCGAAGACCTCGTCGCGCTCGGCACCACGCAGTACGACGGCCGTTGCCGGATAGTCGAACAGCCCGAGGTCGACGCTGACCTTCGGATCGGCGAGCAGGTTGTGATACCAGTCCGGGTGCTTCGGACTGCCGCCGGCCGAGCCGACGACGAGGATGCGGTCACCGTCCGGGTAGTACCCGAGGATCGCGGTGCGCGATTGCCCGGTCCGCGCGCCAGTGGTTGTCAGGAGCAACAACCTGGAGTTCTCGAAAGGCCCGCCGACCCGCCCGTCGTTCGCCTTGAACTCCGCAATGAGTTGTGCAGTGAAATCGTTCAGGATTCGCTTCTCTCTGGTGTCGTGAAAGGGTTCGTAGACAGAGAGAAGCGGGCGGCGGGGCCCGCGCGGCGCTCAGCGCGCAGCCGGGGACCCAACTCGTGAATGGCTCAAGGCCGACCCGGCAGTCACGTCCGAGATCGTACCCGGGCCGCAGGGCCAACCCCAACAGGAGACAATGTCTACGTGGCACTGCCCGATCGGCTCGTCCAGGCCGGGGTCGAACTCCTCGAGGAGGACGGCCTTGCCGACCTCACGCTGCGCGCGATCGCCCGCCGTACGGGCGTCTCGCACGGCGCACCGCGGCGCTACTTCCCCACCCACGACGCGCTGCTGGCCGCGATCGCCGCCACCGGACTGCAGGACCTCGCGGCCCGGCTCAAGACGACCGAAGGACCGCCCGAGGAACAATTGGTAGCGGCTGCCAAAAACTACCTGGAGTTCGCCGCCGAACGCCCAGGGATGTTCGACCTGATCTTCCGCCACGACCTGCTGGCCGGCGCCGGCGGCAATCTCCGCGCGACGTCGCTCCCGCTGTTCCAGAACTTCGTCGACCTGGTCGCCCGGATCCACCCCGACGACGCCGGCCTCCGCGCCACCGCCCTGTGGACAAACATCCACGGCCTCGCCACGCTCCGCGCCACCAACGCCCTGGAACTTCTCGGTACGACGGACCTCGAGCCGATCATCCGGTACGTCGTCCACAGCCACGTGCACTGATTGTGTACAGACCGTCGCTGTCCACACGCGGTACGTCGTACTTCCTGCCGTCTTCGGGAAATCATTTCGGGAACCGGCGAAAAATACTCACGAATGCTGTAACGGGCAGCACACTCCGCCGATAAACGGGTGAACGACCCAGCAGGGGGGACCTAGTGGGGAGTTCCGGTGTTTCTTCGGGACCACCGCATGTGGAGGGGCCTCGCAGGTGCTCACCCGGGGCGGGGTGAGCACCTGTTCGAGGATCTGCCCCTGGATCCGCTAGCCCTTGATCCCCACGTTCGCCATTCCTTCGACGAACCGCTTCTGCGCGAACACGAACAGCACGATCATCGGCAGCGTCGCGAGCGCCGTACCGGCCATCAGGTACGGCCACTGGATCTCCGCCGGGTTCTGGGAGAAGATCGCCAGCCCCAGTTGCAGTGGTCGCATCGAGTCGGACGTGGTGATCATCAGCGGCCAGAGGAACCCGTTCCAGGCCGCCTCGATCTGGAACACCGCGATCGTGATCAGGGCCGGCTTGATCAGCGGCGTCATGATCCGCAGGAAGATACCGAACTCCCCGAGCCCGTCCACCCGGGCCGCCTGAGCCAGCTCGTCCGGCAGCGAGACGTAGAACTGCCGGGCAAGGAAGGTGAACAGCGGCGCCGCGCCGAGCGGGATGATCAGGCCCCACCACGAGTTCAGCCAGCCGATCCCGCCGTGGCCGAGGATGTTGTTGCCGCCGAACAGCGGGATCGACTTCACGATCAGGAACAGCGGCACCAGGATGATCTGGAACGGCACCAGCAGCAGCACGATGAAGTAGTTCAGCAGCGATTTCGCCCCGCGCAGCGGCATCTTGGCCAGTGCGTAGCCGGCCATCGTGCACACCACGAGGGTGAACGCGGTCTCACCGACCGCGATGAACAGGCTGTTGCGGAAGTACCGCAGGAACGGCGCGGTCTGCATCGCCTCGCTGAAGTTGCGCCAGCGCAGTTCGCTCGGCAGCCAGCCGAACTTCGCGATCTCCAGGTTGCTCTTGAACGCGGTCAGCAGCATCCAGACGAACGGCGTGATCATCAGGACCGCGCCGACCGTCAGCACGACGTACAACAGGACCCGGCCCGGCCGGAGTGCCGACGGCTTGGCGGAACCGATCGCCGGCAACGTAGCGCTAGTCATTGGCATCCGCCTTCTGGAGCAGGCGCCCGACCCCGATGAACACCGCGATCACGATCATCATGATCACGGTCTCGGCGGACGCGTAGCCGAGTTTCAGGTCCTGGAACGCGTTCTGATAGATGTCCATCACGAGTACGCGGGTCTCCGACCCCGGACCGCCCTGCGTCATCACGTAGACCAGGTCGAACACCTGGAAGGTGCCCACGATCGACGTGATCAGGACGAAGAACTGCACCGGGCCGATCGCCGGCCAGGTCACGTTCGCGAACTTCTGCCAGCGGTTGGCGCCGTCGATCTCGGACGACTCGAGCAGGTCGCGGGAGACGCCCTGCAGCGCGGCCAGGTAGATGATCACCTTGGTCCCGAGCCCCTGCCAGATGCCGACCACCATCAGCGACGGCAGCGCGGTCGCCGGGTCGGCCAGCCAACGGTTCGGCGCGAACCCGAACAGGCTGAGGAACCCGTTCGCCAACCCGGAGCCCGGGTTGTAGATCCACAGCCAGATGGTCGCCACCGCGACCGTCGCGGTGACGGTCGGGATGTAGAACGCGGTCCGGAAGAAGCTCAGGCCGCGGATCTTCTGGTTCAGCCCGATCGCGACCGCGAGCGAGATCGCCATCGAGATCGGGATCACCACGATCGCGTAGAGCACCGTGTGCCACAACGACGCCTGGAAGTCGACGTCGCGGAACAGGTCGGCGTAGTTGCCGAACCCGACCCAGGCCCAGGTGTCACCGAAGCTGTAGTTGGTCAGGCTGAGGACGAGAACCGCGATCACCGGGATCACGATGAAGATGCCGGAGTGCAGCAGCGCCGGCGCGAGCAGCGCCCAACCGGTCCGGATCTGGCTCTTCAGCAGGGTCCGGCTGTCCTTGGACGCAGACACCTTCCGGGGCGTGCCGAGTGCTGGACGTTCAAGAGTTGTACTCATCGCGACTGTCCTGCCAGGTTGTGCAGCACCTTGGCGGGGTCCTTCTGTCCGAGGACCGCCTGGGTGAGCTGGATGTCGAAGTTGCCGCGCATCTCGAGCCAGTTGGCCGGCACTTCGTTCTCGTTGACCGCGTAGACCAGGCCGTCGGCGACGAACTGGCTCAACGGGTTCGACTTCGCCTGGGGCGAGTTGCTCGCGTCCTTGTAGGCCGGGATCTTCTTGTTCAGCTTGGCGATCGCGTCCAGCGTGGTCGGCTTGGTCAGCGTCTGGATGAAGCCCCAGGCCGCGTCCTTGTGCCGGCTGCGCGACCCGATCGACGCCAGGTCGCCGCCGACGTACTCGATCTGCTTGCCGCTGTCGAAGCGGAAGAACTCCAGGTCGTCGCAGTTCTTCTGCCCGATGCCGTCGGCGGAGCAGTCGACGCCGCCGTTGACGATGCCCATCGCGGCCTCACCAGTGAGCACGAGCGGTTGCTGGGCGGCGTTCGTCTGGCCGTACGGCTGGACGTTGTTGATCATCGACTTGATCCACAGCAGCGTGTCCAGGCCGGCCTTGTTGTCGAAGTTCGGCTCGCCGCCGACGTAGAGCGGCGTACCGGTCGAGGCCAGGAAGGTGGTGAAGGACTGCCGGAACCCGGTCGCCGAGGCGAGGTCGAACCCGCTGCGGGTGACGTTGCCGTCCTTGTCCCGCTTGGTCAGCTTCTCGGCCGCGACCTTGAGCTCGGCGAGCGACTTCGGCGGCTTCGACGGGTCCAGGCCCGCTTCGCGGAAGGCGCTCTTGCGCAGCGCGACCGCACGGGCGTCCGCGATCAGCGGGTACGCGTACAGCTTCTTGTCGTACGTCACCGCCGGGATCAGCGCCGGCGTGCTCTTCTCCTTGATGACGTCCGGTGTCACGCCGTACTTGCCGAGGTCCTCGAAGATGTTCTTCGACGCGAACGGCTGGACCCAGCCGACGCCGGTGACCATCACGTCGTACGGGATGCCCGCTGCGATCGAGGTGGACATCTTCTCGTTCAGATTCTTGTACGTCGCGAAGTCCGGCTCGACCTTCATCTTCGGATAGGTCTTGTGGAAGTCGTCGACGACCTTCTGGAACGCCTCCTTGCCCTTGGTACTGGGCGGGAACGACGGCAGCAGCACCCGCAAGGTCCCGGTCGCCTCGGCCGGCGGTACGCCGTCCGTGCTCTTGTCGATCACCCCGTTGCCACAACTACTGACCACGACGCTGAGCGCAGCGGCCAGCAGGGTCAGTCCCACTCCACGTCTCACAGGGGTACTCCTTCGCTGACTGTTTCGGCCGGGGCTCGTGACCCCACCCGAGTGCAGCGAAAGTATGGGAAAGGGCTTTCCTCGTCAATACCTCGTCGCTCGAATGATCACATTCGATCAGAACCGGAACGCGGCGAGGTTCTGTTCCGTCGTGGCGGTCCCGCAGGAGGTGCGGATGTTGAGCGTGGGAAGCAGGCTGAGGTGCTGGACGGGCATCGACGGCGACTGGAGTTTGCGGAGCAACAGGTCGCAGGCGGTTTCGCCGAGAGCACGCCGCGGCGGGCAGACCGCGGTGAGCGGGACGACGGCCAGCGCGGCGGTGACGTCGTTGTAGGCGATGACGGCCAGGTCCTCGGGGACGCGGAGGCCGAGTTCCATCGCGCGCTCGACCAGGCGGGCGCCGTGCTCGTCGGAGTGGACCAGTACGGCGCGACTCCCGAACGACTCGCACTCGGCGAGGAACGCGTCCAGCTGCGCGACCGCGCCGGGGTCGTCGCCGCGCATCGGCAGGTCGACCGGCGAGAGGAACACCTCGACGCCGAGCGCCTTCGCGGCCGACTCGATCCCCCGGCGCAGCCAGTACGCCGTGACCGTGGCCTGCAGGTTGATCGCGATCCGGCGATGCCCGAGCGCCACGAAGTGCCGCAGCGCCAGCATCGCGCCGTACGCGTGATCGGTGCGGACGTGGTCGTACTCGCGGGCCACCTGGGGAAACCCGAACGCGCGCTCCATCAGCACGACCGGTACGTCGATGTCGTCCAGCCGCGCGTCGAGCCGGTCCGCGTCGCCGTCCCCGAGCGCGGTGCTGATCATCAGCCCGGCGACCCCGATCCCGAGCACCTTGTCGAGCCGCTCCCGCTCGGTCGCCACGTCGTACCCGGAGACGCCGAGGACCAGGCGCGCGCCGTACCGGTCGGCCATCGCCTCGGCGCCGCGGATCACGTCGGAGTAGTACGACGTCGCGCTCGGTACGACGATGCCGATCGTCAGGCGGCTCCCGTGCGTCCCCTGGTCGGCGGTCCCGGTGCCGATCGCGCCGCCGTGCACCCGGCGGAGCAGACCGGCTGAGTCCAGTTCGGCCAGGTCCCGGCGTACTGTGATCGCGGAGACGCCCAGCTCGGCGACCAGGTCGGCCACCCGGAGCCGGCCGTGCCGGCGCAGGCTACGCAGGATCAGCTCGTGGCGCTCCTGTGCAAGCATGCAGCCCCCTGGTCTCTACGTGATTGTTCGTGATCATACGATCAGGACCCGCCCGTACGGAACGAGGAGACGATCGGTGGAGAAGGCCAACCGGACGAGCAGCGTGCTGTCGAGGCTCGCGGTCGTCGGCGACCTGCTGATGCTGCAACTGGTCTTCGTGGTGATCAGCCTGGGCATCCTGACCCTGTTTCCGGCCGCGTTCGCGATGCAGCGGGTGGTCCCGGACGCGATCAGCCAGGAGAAGCCGAAGCTGATGCGGAGGTTCTTCAAGGAGTTCCGCTGGGCGATGAAGCGGTTCTGGCTGCCCGCGTTCGGTCTGTGGGTCGGCGCAGTCCTGCTGGCCTTCGGACTCTCTTTCTGGGCGAACGCGCACGGTCCGGCGCGGATCTTCGCGCTCGCCGTCCTGATCCCGCTCACCGGAATGATCCTGGGGCTGTACCTGAGCGGGCTGGCGATCCTGCCCGCGGCGCCGGAGACCTCCACGGTCAAGTCGCTGTTCCGGTCCGCGAACCTGTTCCTGCTGCGCCGACCGCTCCCGGTGGCCGGCGCAGTCGTCGTACTGCTCACCTGGTTCGCGCTGTCGTCCGTGGTGCCGACACTGCTTCTTGTCGGGTCCGGACTGGTCCCGGCGCTCACGGCGTACGCGCTCTCACGACCGCCTCGCGAAAAAACTTCTGAAGACGTGTCAATCTGATCCCTCCTGGTTCGACGTAGAGGTGTAAGGCCACTACGACGAACTACAAGGAGACCGGAATGTACGCGACGACCGACACCCTGGCGACTGCGCCGGCTGCGCAGGGCGGCCGCTCGCGCCGGCTGGCGCTCTACACCCTCTGCGCGGGCATGTTGATGATCGTGCTCGACGTGACCGTGGTGAACGTGGCCCTCCCGGCCATCCAGGACGACCTGGGCTTCACGAGCTCCTCCCTCGCGTGGGTGGTGAACGCCTACCTGATCGCGTTCGGCGGCCTCCTGCTGCTGGCCGGTCGGCTCGGCGACCTCCTCGGTCGGCGGAACGTCTTCGTCGCCGGACTGGTTGTTTTCACCGCCGCCTCTGTGCTCTGCGGTCTGGCTGGGTCGCAGGAGGTGCTGGTCATCGCCCGGTTCATCCAGGGTGTTGGCGGCGCACTGACCTCCGCAGTGATCCTGGGCATGATCGTGACGCTGTTCCCCGAGCCGCGGGAGCAGGCCAAGGCGATCGGCATGTACGCGTTCGTCGCGTCCGCCGGTGGGTCGATCGGCCTGCTGGCAGGCGGCGTACTGACGCAGGCGATCAGCTGGCACTGGATCTTCTTCGTGAACCTGCCGATCGGCGTGCTGACCGTCGTACTGGCCGTGAAGCTGATCGAGAAGGACAAAGGCCTGGGGATCGGCAAGGGCACCGATGTACCTGGCGCGGTGCTGATCACCGCAGCACTGATGGTCGGCGTGTTCACCATCGTCAAGCCGGCCGCTGAGCTCGGCTGGACCGCTCCGCGGACGCTGGTGCTGACTGCGGTGACGCTGGTGCTGCTGGCCGGATTCATCGTCCGCGAGGCGACCGCCGCCAACCCGCTGGTGCCGCTGCGGATCTTCCGCTCCCGCACCCTGACCGGCGCCAACCTGATCCAGGCACTGTCCGCCTCCGGGATGTTCGGCATCTTTTTCCTCGGCTCGCTGTACCTGCAGCGCGTGCTCGGGTACGACGCTCTGGAGATCGGACTGGCGTTCCTGCCGACCACCGTGGTGATGGGGCTGCTGTCGGTGAGGTACTCCGAGAAGCTGGTGATGCGCTTCGGCCCGCGCCGCCCGCTGATCGTCGGACTGGTGCTGATCGTGGTCGGACTGGCCCTGTTCACGCAGGCCCCGGTCGGTGGCAACTACGTTGTCCACGTCCTGCCGGTACTGGCGCTGCTGGGTCTGGGCGGCGGCATCTGCTTCCCGGCTCTGATGGGCCTGTCGATGTCGGACGTGAAGCCCGAGGACGCCGGTCTGGCTTCCGGCCTCATCGGCACCATGGGCGAGGTCGGCGCCGCCCTCGGCCTGGCCGTCCTGGCGACGCTGTCCGCGACCCGCACCGCCTCGGTCGCCGACACCAAGCCCGCCCTGGACGCCCTGACCGACGGCTACCACCTGTCCTTCGCCATCGCCGCCGTGATCGTCGCCGCCGCAGTAGCCATCGCCG
Organism: Kribbella sp. VKM Ac-2569; assembly: GCF_004216905.1. Classification (GTDB taxonomy): domain Bacteria; phylum Actinomycetota; class Actinomycetes; order Propionibacteriales; family Kribbellaceae; genus Kribbella. Next base: position 597,882 of record NZ_SGXJ01000004.1, on the reverse strand, counting down.
TCACGGTCATGAGGCCTGCTAAGCAGGGTGAGGTCGTCGAAGAGGAACTCGCCCTAGAAGCTGCGTGACCGACGTACACCGAACTCCCCGAGACCACCGTGGTCTCGGGGAGTTCGTTATTCCCGGGCGCCCCGACGACGCCGGAACAAATGGCTGACGAGGACGAGGACCAGAGCGAGCGCGAGAGCGATGAGGGCGCTTGGTCTGCGGTCGAGAACGTCTGTCAGGAGCACGAAGGCCCCACAAGCCACCAGCAGGAACATGAAGACGTAGCCGAGCAGTGGGTACTTCCGCTCGAGGGCCGACACCCAGGCCGGGAAGGCCTTCGGCGCGACGCCCGTCGGGAGCATCAGAACCGTGGCGAAGGTGGCCGTCAGGATGTTCTCCAAGGTCGGTCCATGGACGGCTTGGACGACGAGAAGCAGCGGCACTACCAGGCTGACCACCCGCAGCAGGACGGGTGGCGGCTTGAACATGCGCTCGACGTACCTGCTGGTTCGGCCCATCTGATCCCTCCCGATGGTGATGATCGCACGGGTTGTCCACAGGTGGATGAGATGCGAGTTTCGGGGTGGAGGGTGGGATGGGGAAGGATATGGGTCCTGGCCGGGGCAGAATGCTCGGCGGTTGTTGGGCGTAGAGGGGAATCGGACGTGGTGGTGCAGTCGATCGAGCAGCGGATCGCCGGCGAGCTGGAGGTCGGTGAGAACCAGGTGCGGGCAGCGGTGGCGCTGCTGGACGAGGGATCGACGGTCCCGTTCATCGCGCGATACCGCAAAGAGGTCACCGGGATGCTGGACGATGCCCAGCTGCGCACCCTCGAGGAGCGCCTGCGGTACCTGCGGGAGCTCGAGGAGCGGCGGCAGACCGTGCTCGACTCGATCGAGAGCCAGGGCAAGCTCGACGACGCCCTGAAGGCGTCGATCCTGGAGGCCGACACCAAGTCGCGGCTCGAGGACATCTACCTCCCGTTCAAGCCCAAGCGCCGTACCAAGGCGATGATCGCCCGCGAGAACGGCCTCGAGCCGCTCGCCGACGGGCTGATGGCCGACCCCGACGTCGAGCCGATCGCCGCCGCCGCGGTGTTCGTGAACGCCGAGGTCCCGGACCCGCAGGCCGCACTCGACGGCGCCCGGGCAATCCTCGTCGAGCGGTTCGCCGAGGACGCCGACCTGATCGGCTCGTTGCGGGAGCGACTGTGGGAGCAGGGGCGGTTGGCCTCCGCCGTCCGTGAGGGCAAAGAGACGGACGGGGCGAAGTTCTCGGACTACTTCGAGTTCGACGAGCCGTTCACGAAGATGCCGTCGCACCGGATCCTCGCGCTGTTCCGCGGCGAGAAGGAAGACGTGCTGACAATCACCATCGAGCCCTTGCCCGCGGGCGTGGAGGTCGACGGACCGACGGAGTACGAGACCACCATCGCCCGCAAGGTCGGCGTCGAGAACCAGGGCCGCCCGGCCGACAAGTGGCTCGTGGAGACGGTCCGCTGGGCATGGCGGACGAAGATCCTGGTGCACCTCGGCATCGACCTGCGGATGCGGTTGCGGCAGGTCGCCGAGGACGAGGCGATCCGGGTGTTCGCGGCCAACCTGCGCGATCTGCTGCTGGCCGCCCCGGCCGGCACCCGCGCCACGATGGGCCTCGACCCGGGCTTCCGCACCGGCGTGAAGGTCGCCGTCGTGGACGCGACCGGCAAGGTCGTCAACACCGGCGTCATCTATCCGCACGTCCCGCAGAACCAGTGGGACAAGTCGATCGCCACCCTCGCGGCTTTGGCGGCCGCGCACGACGTACAGCTGATTGCTATCGGCAACGGTACGGCGTCGCGCGAGACTGACAAGCTGGCGGCCGAGCTGATCGCCAAGCACCCAGAACTCAAGCTCACCAAGGCCGTCGTCTCCGAGGCCGGCGCGTCCGTCTACTCCGCGTCGGCGTTCGCGTCCCAGGAACTGCCCGGGATGGACGTCTCGCTGCGCGGCGCGGTCTCGATCGCCCGCCGACTGCAGGACCCGCTGGCCGAGCTGGTGAAGATCGACCCGAAGTCGATCGGCGTCGGCCAGTACCAGCACGACCTCCCGGAGAACTCCCTGTCCCGCTCGCTCGACGCGGTCGTCGAGGACTGTGTGAACGCGGTCGGCGTCGACCTGAACACGGCGTCCGCGCCGCTGCTCACCCGGGTCTCCGGCATCACGCCCGGCCTGGCGGACAACATCGTGCAGCACCGTGACGTCAACGGCCCGTTCGCGTCGCGTACGGCGCTGAAGGACGTGGCACGCCTCGGGCCGAAGGCGTTCGAGCAGGCGGCCGGGTTCCTCCGGATCCCCGAGGGCGACGACCCGCTCGACGCGTCCAGCGTGCACCCGGAGTCGTATCCCGTCGTACGGCGGATCCTCGACGCGACCGGTTCGGACCTGAAGGCGCTGATCGGATCGGCGGAGCTGAAGCGGCTGAAGGCGGCGGACTTCGTCGACGACATGTTCGGTCTGCCGACGGTGACCGACATCCTGGCCGAGCTCGAGAAGCCGGGCCGGGACCCGCGGCCGGCCTTCAAGACCGCGGTGTTCGCCGAGGGTGTGGACAAGATCGCGGACCTGAAGCCGGGGATGAAGCTGGAGGGCCAGGTCACGAACGTGGCCGCGTTCGGTGCGTTCATCGACATCGGTGTGCACCAGGACGGGTTGGCGCACGTGTCGGCGTTGTCGAAGACCTTCGTGAAGGACCCGCGCGAGGTGGTCAAGCCGGGCGACATCGTGATGGTGAAGGTGCTCGAGGTCGACATCCCGCGCCAGCGGATCTCCCTCACGCTGCGCCTGGACGACGAGCTCGGCTCAGGCGGACGCCAAGCGGGCGGCCAGGGCCGTGGACAAGGTGGCGGCCAAGGCGGTCAGGGCGGCGGTCGGGGGCGTGGGTCCGGCGGGCCAGGCGGTCAGGGTCGCGGTCCTGGAGGGTCCGGCGGTCAGGGCGGTCAGGGGCGTGGGTCTGGCGGCTCGGGTGGTCAGGGTGGTCGTGGTGGCAACCGGGGGTCCGGTGGTCGTGGCAACCAGACCGAGACCCCGATGGACGAGACCTCTCTCGCCGACGCCTTCCGCAAGGCCGGCTTCACTGTCCGCTGACGCCGAGGGGGTGACGACCGCTCCGACGTACAGTCGGAATGCGTCTCGTCACCCCTCGACCTCGTAGCCGGCCGCCTCCACAGCGGTTCGGATCGCGGTTGGGTCGACGGGCCGATCGGTGACCAGGGCAACCATTCCGGTCGGCAGATCCACCCTGACCGACTCCACACCGGGCAGCGTCTCGAGCTCCTCGGTGACGAACCCGACGCAGTGGCTGCAGGTCATACCCAGCACCCGGAACGTCGTCATGACGCGCTCACGTCCCGGGTCGCCTGCGTCGTACGGCGCATTCGACCGTCGGGCGCCAACTCGCCGAACAGGTACACCTCGGTCGCGATCTTCCGCCCGCGCCGCAACTCCGCGTGGATCGTGAACCGCGCAGCGACCCGGTCGCTCGTACGGATCGCCTCGTGTACGTCGTACGAGCAGGAAACCACGTTCTTCCGCACCGGGCGGAGGTGATCGATCAGCCGCTGCCGGTCGAGCGTGATGCCATCGGCGATCTGCTCGATGTCTGGCGTGTAGTACTTGTCCACGACCGCCACAGCGTCGCCGCCCGCAACGACCTCCCGTGTGAACGACTCGAAGAAGTCCGCGACGAACTCCCGTGCGCTTAAATCTGACATGCTGTCAAAGATAAGCAGATCCACTAACCTTGACAAGGTGTCAGAGATCAAGCCGGTACGACGCCGGCGCCGAGCGGACGCGGACCGAAGCCGGGCGGCGATCCTGGCCGCGGCGATCGTCCTCCTCGACGAGCAGCCCGACGCCAGCCTGGAACGGATCGCCGAGGCGGCCCACGTCACCAGACAGACCGTGTACGCGCACTTCTCGTCCCGCGACGTACTGCTGAACGCCGCCCTCGACGAACTCACAGCCGAGACGCTGGAGGCGATCGACGCCCTCGACCTCGATCAAGGACCGGCCCTCGGCAACGTACTACGCCTCATCGACCTGGCCTGGCGAACGTTCGAACGCCACCCACTCCTGCTACACCTACCGCACACCAGCACCCCCAACACGCCGCAGCCCGGCACCCACGACGAGCGCCACGACCCGGTAGCGGACCGCCTAGAGCGCCTGATCCGCCGCGGTCAACGCGCCGGCGAGATCACCCGCGACCTCCCCGCCCACTGGCTGGTCACCACCCTCATCACCCTCGGCCACGCCGCCGGCGAATCCGTAGCCACCGGCCGCCTCACCACCCGAACCGCCAACAAGACCCTCCACACAACCATCACCCGCCTCCTACAACCGACCTAGAAGCCGCACGCAAACCTGCCCCACCCCACTCCGCCCAGCCCCACACCCCGTTCGCCTTGCGCGACGCCGCCCGCCCCGGCCGGCCTCACGCCGACCCGTCACGCTGCCCGGTGCGGTCCTACCCCGCGTCAGGCCCGTCCGCATCAGGTCGCTCCGCGTCACGCCGGACGGCGTCGGTGCTCTCGTGGTTGGGCACACGCCAAGCGCCGGCTCTAGACGCGCCGTTCGGCTAGCGACGTACCGATGGTCGCCGGTGTCGGCGTACCGGAGCGCCATCCCGCGTCGCGCCGGGACGGCAGCATCGAGCGAGTACACCGTCGCTGATCTATCTGGCACCGAAACCCGACCGCGGCTCGCGGACCGCTCCGGCGCCGACGGCACGTGCGGCCCGGCTCGACCTCGAAGCGCCCGGATGTGGATCGTGATCGACGGCAGCACACCTCGACCCTGCAGATGTTGGGTTGGCCCCGCTTTGGCGAGTCGGACAAGACTGCCCACAGATCAGCCCGACAAGACTCGAGCTGCAATCGCACGAGCTCGCGGCACCAACTCGTCGCAACCACGCCACCTATCCGGGTCTGGCTCAGTGGCTCGTTGAGGTCTGCGCTGTGACTCAGCTGGGCGCGGCGACCCGGGAGAGACTCACGGGTCGATTCGATGGGTGCCGGTGGGGTCGACGTGGAAGATGAACCCGTGGGGCGTGGTCCATTCGAGTGTCTTGTTGTCGATCCGGCGCACGCTCCATCCGCGCGCGTGGGTCTTCACCCGGTGCCCGAACCTGCCGAGCGGCGCGAGATTCGTGGTGCTCGTCTGCCCGGTTGGTCCGTGCGGGTCGTATGGCTCGATGTGGTCCAGGTCAATCGCGTTGGTGGTCTCGCGAGTGCCGTACGGGAACAGTTCGGCCGGGTGCATCAGCTTGACGCGTTCACGAATCCAGGTCGGGATCTCGTACGCGTCGACGCTCTTGGCGTCGTTGAGGTCGATGACCGGCTTCACCGTGTACGGGCCGTAACCGACGAGTTCGGTGAGCTGAGCCGCGAGCAGTGGCCCGATGGTTTCGGCGCGCAGCACGCCGCAGCCAGTGGCCAGGGTGTGGTCGGTGAGGTGTACGACGACCTCGGTCTGTCCCGGACGTACCTGTCCTGCACGCGCCCGCCGTGGACGCACCTGTCCCTTGGTCCCGTCATCCTGTCGTGCCGGAGTCACCGCGCACTCGAGCTCGGCTGAACTGCCCGGATCACTTGAACTTCCCAGGTCATGCGGACTGCGCGGGTTATGTGAGCTGCCCGGGTGAGCAGGGGCGCCTGGGTCACGTGAGTTGCCCGGGTGGGCAGGAGCACCTGGGTTGCGTGGCCTATTCGGTTGGGCTGGGGTGCCTGGGTCGGGCTGGCCGTTCTGGGCGTTGGGGTTGCCGGGATGGGCGGGGTAGCTCGGGTTGGCGTAGGCGTCTTGCTTGATTTGCGCGAGCCGGACGCGGAGTGCCCGCAGCGCGGCAGGATCCATCGCCGAGCCCTGGTCGGGTTCGGTCCGTGGGTCCGCGGGACCGGGTGGTGTTCGCCGGTCATACGGGTCAGTTGGTGGGTCGGGGTCGTAGGGCGCTGCGGCTTCCAGCCATGGATCGTCTGGCGGACCCGCCGGCTCCACCAGTTCGAGCGACCCCGGACGTTCCAGCGAGTCCGATGGCTCGAGCGGGACCGCTGGTTCGAGCGGACCTGCTGACTCCAGCGGGTCCGCTGGCTCAAGCAGGTCTGGTAGGCGTCGGGCGCCGGGAAGCGGCAGGTCGAGGGGGCTGGTGTGCGTCCCGTCCCCGCCGCTCTCAGTAACCGGCAACACCGCCTCGCCCGGTACCACCACGTCATCCAGCGGGGCCGCATCGTTCGGCATCCCGCCGCTGGGCACCACCGGATCCTGAACCACCGAGTCGTCCTGCACCACCCTGTTCTTCGGCACCACCGCGTCGTTCGGCGCCGTCGGCTTGTTCGGCGCCGTCGGGTTGTTCGGCATTGTGGGGGTGCTGGGTTCGTGGTTGGTGGCTGGCTCGGGTTCGGTGGAGCTGGTTGCCGGGTCCGGCGGGTCGGTCTGGGGTTGGATGCGGGCTTGGGCGAGGAGTTCTTGGGTGAAGGCGGGGTCGGAGAGGATGTCGATGGCGTCGGCGCGGCGGTGCTGGAACGGGCGGGTGTCGCCGAACTTCTTGAGGGCTTCGGCGATGTCGGTGATGGTGGTGTTGCACCGGTTGACCGCGCCGGCGGGGGCCTTGATGTAGATGGTCTTGTTGCCGTGACCGTCACCGCGCCCGATATAGACACCGCGGTCGTCGGCCGCCTCGGCCGCTTCAGCCGCGGCGCGGGCCGGGTCGGCGTGTTTGCGGGCCGCGCGGACGATCTTCTCCAGCCGGTACGGCGAGATGCTGTCGACGATCGCGGCGACCTTGCGGTCGACGTACTCGGCGGCGGCATGGTCGAGGTTCATACACGCCCGCACAATCTGGCGGGCCTTCCACGGAGTGGCCTCGCCGGCCTGGATCCGGGCCCAGGTCAGGGGGAACCGGTGCCGCAACGCCAACGCGTCGGCGAGCAGGTCGCGGCCGACGCCGGGCGAGACCCCGACCACGACGGCGAACTCGGCGATCGCGAACTCGGCGATCTCCGGACAGCCCTCGCCACCCAGGACGACGGCGCGTTCGCGGCCGTCACAGGCGCGGCGGGTGGGGCGGGGTTCACACACGGAGGGGTGGAAGCGGTCGGCGTAGATCTGGGCGGATTCCAGCAGCCGCGCGTCGGCCCGGCTGGCCACCGTGCGGCACTCCGCGGCCTGCTCCAGCAGGTCCCGGGTGGGCAGCGACTCCAGATCTTCCTCGAACATACGTTCGATTCTATGCCAGGCGAACTGGGTGGGGCAAGTTGATGGCGGCCGGTTTGCCCTTATCCACAAGGGGAAACGTCACACGATCAACCTACCAAGAAACGTGTATGCGGGGCCGATAGCTATATCGAGGCGCTGATTGCGAAGACGTGGTCGGCGTGCGCGAAAAGGTCGGGGCAGTGGAGGTCGGTCTGGAGCGACCGGCGCAGCTCAGGTACCTGGCCGTAGAGGACGTACCGGCAGCCCTTGGTGTTTCGCTCCTGTGGCCGGCGACCGAGGCGTGTTCGGTGGGGTGCGGTTGACGGATTCTGGAGGGCTGGCGCAGCTGGGGGGCCGGAGCCAGCCCGGACCGTCCTCGGCAACAATCTCCGCCCGTACCGCCAAGATCAGCGCATGTCGGCCAGATGACCGCCGGGGTCGCCGAGGTGTACGGCCGTTGCCCTAGGCCCGTATCCCAGCCGCCGGTACACCCGGTCCGCACCGTCATCCCCCGGCGTCAGCCAGGCAAGCGTCACCCCGCCCAGTTCGAACGCCTTCAACGTCGCGTACGCCGTCGCAATGCCACCGAACCCGCGCCGTCGACGACTGTGAATCGTCCCGACCCCAGCAACCTCGGACACCCCGTCAGCGACCGCCGTCCACGCGGCAGTCGCGACCGGTACGTCGTCGGCGTACACGAGAACTGCCCCACCATCAAAAGGATCCGGCTTGAACGCGAAGCCGGCGGTATCCATCTCGTACGCCTCCGCCGACACCGCGTTCGCGACCTCCTGACCCTCGTCCGACGCCACGACGCGCACCGTCACGCCGTCCGGCAGCTCGGGCACGATGAGGCCGTCCGGTTCGACGACGAGCAACGGCAGGCGGGATACGAGCGTCATCCCGTTCGCCGCGAGCGCCTCGGCCAGACCGGGGTTTGCCTCCTCGACCACTTCAGCGCTCAGCCAGCGCCCTTCGGCAGCGAAGGCTTGGCGGATCGTGTCGAGCGCCCACGGGAGGTCGTCCGGCGAGAACGGCTGACCAGGTTCGGCCGCGAGCAGGCCGGACAGGTACCAGTCGTCCTTGTCGTGCAGCAGACCAGCGAGAGGCCCCGCGACCACCTGACGTTTCGATCGCGCGGCTCCGGTCAGTTGAGCCGCGGCGATCCGCGCACCGATCTCCATGACCGCGACCCTACGGCGCTTCGATCACCACGCGCGACCGAGATCACCGCACGACCGGGTCAGGCGAGCTGGAGCAGGTCGAGAAGGCGGCTCAGGTCAGCGGGTCCCGGCGGACGGCCCAGCAGTACGGCGAGCGCGTCAAGCGTCGCAATCAACTCCCGCCGGGTAGCGGCTCGAGACCTTCCGCCAGCCACCGCGGCGAGAACCCTGTCGACCCGCTCGGAACCCGCCACCAGTTCGGCGCCGACCGACGGCGAGGGTATCGGAGCCTCATCGCCGATGCGTACGTCGAGCCGCGCCCCGAGCGCAGTCGCGAGCCGATCCAGAGCGGCGATCGTGGGATTGCCGCGCCCGTTCTCCAGGTTCGCGATGTACGGCACGGACAGGCCGGCGTCGACGGCGACCGACGCGATCGTCCGCCCGGCCGCCTTCCGCCGGTCGCGCAGGACGTCACCAAGCTCCATACAACCTATCTTCACAGAACACTCTTGCCGTTGTCTATCTCGACAAGATAGATTCCGGCGGCGTGAGGGACTTTCGGCGACTCTGGTTCAGCGGCGCGATCTCAGGGATCGGGTCCTGGCTCCTGGTGGTCGCGATTCCGTTCCACGTGTTCGCGTTGACCGGGTCGGCGGTGGCAACCGGGCTGACCTTGGCACTCGAGGCCCTTCCGGCACTCCTCATCGGCCCGTGGGCCGGCGTACTGCTGGACCGTTGGAACCTGGCCCGGGCGATGTGGATCGCCGATCTCGTCAGCGCAGCGGCCGTCGGGCTGATCCTGTTCGCCGACCGCGACCACCTCTGGTGGATCTACCTCGCGATTCTGCTCGAGAACACCGCAACGACGGTGTTCCGTCCGGCCGCTCGCGCATTGCTACCGGCCGTCGTCGGAACGGGCAAAGAACTGGCCACCGCGAACGCGATCAACGCCGTCACCGGCAGCGCGATCCGCCTGGCCGCGCCACCGCTAGGCGCATTGCTACTGGCCGGCCCCGGGATCAAGTTCGTGCTCGCCGTCGACGTCGTCAGCTACTTGTTGTCAGCAGCAACCATCGCGACGGTCCGCACCCGCCGGCACGCGGCCACCAACCCACCACCGCGCCCACTGGAAGGTCTCCGGGCCGCCATAAACCATCGCGCCCTGCGCGGCATCCTGATCGGCCAGACGGCCTTCCTCACCGCCAACGCCGGCCTGACGGCCCTCCTCGTACCGTTCACCGTCGACCGCCTGGAAGCGCCCGGGTACGTCGTTGGCTACCTGATCTCCGGCCTCGGCGCCGGGTACCTGATCGGCGCCGCCCTGAGCACGAGAGCCGCCCGCCTCCTGGGAATCCGCGAGCTCCTCACCCTGACCCAACTAGCCACAGCCGCAGCGTTCTTCGGGCTATTCAACGCCCCGAACATCCCGATCGCGATCGTCGCCGCGGCCCTCATCGGCCTCCCCGGCAGCATCCTCCTCATCACCGCCGAGACCACGATCCAGCGCACCGCCCCACTAGAAGCACTCGCGAGCGTGGGCGCGATCTTCTTCGCCGCCGACTCCCTCGCACTGCTGATCGGTGCGCTAGCCGCACCCGCGGCGACGATTGCGCTCGGTCTGCCCGTCACGCTCAACGTCATCGCGGGACTCGCTGTCTGCGCCGCCGGCCTCACGATGCTCGTCGTACCAAAGCATCCAGCAAGCTTCACAAGGAGCTGAGCGCGTCGTACCTGGCCCGCGCGGTGGCGATCTCCGACTGATGGGTCTCCGTCCAGGTAACGAGCGACTGGATCGTCGCGTGCAGCGTGACGCCGAGCGGGGTGAGCTCGTAGTCGACGCGCGGCGGCACGACCGGGTGAACGGTCCGGCTGACCAGGCCGTCACGTTCCAACTGGCGCAGCGTCACCGTGAGCATCCGCTGACTGATGCCGTCGATCGTCTTCTTCAGCTCGGTGAACCGCATACACCGGTTGTCCAGGAGCGCGATCACCAGCAGGGACCACTTGTCGCCGATCCGGTCCAGGATCTGGCGTACGTCGCAGTCCTCCCGCGTGTCCCACTGGAACGCGTCCTCGGTGCAGCAGGAGTGACTCAGTTCCTCTGAAGTGCCTTCTTCCACAATTCCTCATGGTTCCTGATGATGGGGTCAGTTACAAGAGGTAACCATGAGAGGGAGTCTCACGTGTCATCAACCGTCACCCCGGAGCGGCTGACCGGCCGCGCCTGGGCCGTTCTGTTCGTTCTCTGCGGCGCGATCTTCCTGGAAGGCATCGACGTCTCGATGATGGGCGTCGCCCTGCCCTCCATCCGGGCCGAGCTCGGCCTGACCACCGGCGAACTGCAATGGATCGTCAGCGCCTACGCCCTGAGCTACGGCGGGTTCGTGCTGCTCGGCGGCCGCGCCGCCGACCTGCTCGGCCGGCGCCGGATGTTCGTCGGCTGGCTGGTGGTGTTCCTGCTGTTCAGCGGCCTCGGAGGGTTTGCCACCGAAGGCTGGGTACTGATCCTGGCCCGCTTCGTCACCGGGATCGCGGCCGCGTTCATGACTCCGGCCGGCTTGTCGATCATCACGACGACCTACCCAGAGGGACCACAACGCAACAAGGCCTTGCTGGTGTACGCCGGGACCGCGGCCGGCGGATTCTCGCTGGGCATGGTCACGGGCGGACTGCTCACCGCGATCGACTGGCGATGGGTGTTCTTCGCGCCGGTGATCGTCTCGGCCGTGATCCTGGCCGGCGCCGTCGCGCTGATCCCCCGGGACACCATTAGGGCCAAACAAGAAGCGGGCTTCGACCTGGCCGGGGCCTTCACTCTGACCGGTTCGATGTTGTTGCTAGTGGCAACGGTAGTGCGGGCGCCCGACGTACCGGCGGCACAGACAGTGGCAACTGCTGCTGCCGGGCTGATGTTGCTTGGGGCCTTCGTGACGATCGAGCGGCGGGTCACCACGCCGCTGATCAGGCTCGGACTCTTGCGGAACCCCGCCCTGATCCGTGCGAATCTCGGCGCGATCCTCCTGGTCGGATCGTTCGTCGGGTTCCAGTTCATCGCCGTGCTCTATCTGCAGGAATTGCTTGCCTGGTCCGAACTGGAAACCGGACTAGCCCTCATGGTGATCGGCATCGACGCCGTACTCGCCCCGACCCTCACGCCATGGCTGGTGACCCGATTCGGCAACGGCCGCGTGGTGTTGGGCGGGTTCGTGCTGGCCGCCTTCGCCTACACGGCATTCCTGCCGCTGGGAACGAAGTTCGCGGCGATGCTTCCGGCGTTCCTGCTGCTCGGCCTCGCGTTCGCGCTCGCCTATGGGCCGTTGACGATCGCTGCGACCGAGCGAGTCGCCGAGGACGAGCAGGGACTGGCGAGCGGCGTACTGACGACGTCGTTCCAGTTCGGATCCGCACTCGGGCTGGCCGCAGTGGCGGCGGTTCTGGCGGCGGGCGACGAGCTGACCGCCGGCGAATTCCGCACCGGACTCGCGGTACCTCTGGCGGCCGCTGTGCTCGGTGTTGTGGTGGCTTGCATTCCGGTGCGTGAGCGGACCGGTGCAAACAGTTAGTAGGATATCCAGATTCCTTTGGCGGTCGAACAATTCGCGACGCCGAATCGTTATCTGCAAATAGCTGCAAACATTCTTGACAGAGTTTCCGGTCCGCCTGACGATCCGGCTGAGAGGGCGTTGACCTGCGCGTTCGTAGGGTTTCCCTACTCTGCGTTAGGCCTCTGTAAAGGTCCCTACCAAAGTGTTCCGAAGGTGCCCGTCGGTGAGGTGTTCTTTATCTCAACGCCGGACAAAGCCGTTCGGCCGACGATCGAGACTGCCGAAGGAACTGCGATGACCGAGACGCTGGAGACCCCCACAACGCACCGTCGCGTGCGGGTCTGGTTCGGCGCTCACCCGATCGCGGATCACACCGCCATGGCGGAGCAGGCAGTGCAGTACGAGGAAGCCATGCGCCGCCGGTTCGCGTCCCTCCGGGTGACGAGCGAGCCGGTGCTGGTGGACGCAGAGCGATGACTACCCGGCCGACGCTGCTCGGGTACGTACGGGCCGACGCGCTGAGTTGCGCCGAGGAGCTGGCCGCGGCGACCGATTCACTCGTCGCCTTCGCCAGCGCCGAGGGGTTCACCCTCGGAACCGTCTACACCGAGCGCGATTCGGCCGAGTCCGCGGCATTCCACGCACTGCTCGACGAGGTGAAGCGGTCCGACGTCCACGCTGTCGTCGTACCGACCATGAACCACCTCGGGTTCGGCAGCCCCGGCGACACTCCGGCGGCGATGCGGCAGCACCTCGAGTTCCACCAGGCGCACGTCTGGGCGGCCGACTCGAGATAACTCCACACAGGCAAGCGGAGCTGACGTCTTGACCCCTGCATCGGCGTCGGTTCCGCTCTCCACCTCCACAGCTGCACCGGGGATGCCCGGGCGGTAGTGGACCACCAAGGCCCCACCGGCTGCTACCGGTGGGGCCTTGTGCATGCTCAAGCGCCGTACCTGGCCAAGCACCGTCAAGCGACGATCTTGTACCCGTACCGCTTCATCACCCCGGCGACCGCGGTGTTGAAGATCCCGGTCACCTCGAGCTTGAAGTGCAGCTGCACCTTCCGGATCACCCGCTGGAAATGCAGGTGCCAAGGTACGCCGGCCGGCGGCACCGTCTCGGCCTTCGTGATCGCACCGACCCGCGGGTGCGCCGCCCAGGCGATCACCCGGGCCCGGTCCGCGCCCCACACGCCGGTCATGGCGTCGTGCGTCCGCGCGTGCTCCATCGCGGCCAGCGAGATCGTCGAGTCCGGCACCGGCTCCTTCGGCGGGTGTGCCTTCAGGTACAGCTCCCAGGTCATCCCGTAGTACCCGGGCGGTCCGTCGTCCGGGCCGCGGTTGGCCAGCCCGTTCCGCTTCCGGTGGTACTCCGCCACCTGATGCGCGGCGCCGCGGGACAGGTCCTTGTCGCCGACCGCGATCGCGTGCACGTGGTACGGCCAGTTGCCCTGCGCGGGCGTCCGTAACCAGGCGGCGAACCCGACCTGCCGGAGCGCCTTCACCACCGCGACCCGCTGCGCGGCGCTCTTCGTCCGTACGTCGACGTCGACCGCGCCGCCGCCGTCGTGAGTGCCGGCGGAGGCGTCCACGCCGCCGGCGTTGTACGACCCCTGCAGGATCGCGAACTTCGAGTGGTACAGCTGCTCCGCGGCCTCGGCCATCGCCACGGTGCGCTTGTTCATCGTGAAGCCGCGCCAGGAAATCCTTGCCTCAGGCATCTTTCCCACCGGCCTCGGCCCCGAGGATCCGCTCCGCGTCCTCGGCCGCGCCGAGCGCCTCCAGTTCGTCCAGCTGCTCTTCGGTCAACTCTTCGTCGAACACTTCCGGCATTGCTGTTCCTTCCCCCTGGGCATCCGCGCACCGACCCCGGGTGCGCGAAAATCGCGAACCAGCCTAGGCCGCTGTCAGGTCAGGTACTACCGGCGAAGGTTTGAGGAATGTGAAGTTTTCCGTCCGAACCGCGTGCCGGGGTGTGTGCGAAACCGCGAAGTGGGGTACCTGTAGGTGGTCCCGCGGTTCGGTCAGTGCCATTCGGGCATGGGTGGTGTTCACCGAGCCGCGAGTTCTCCCACTGAGGGGCGGGAGAACGACCGGCCCGGCGGGTGTGTCTCTCCCAGGATGCGCCCGCCGGGGTCCGAAACTCAGAGCGCCGACGCGACGAACAAGTACCTGTTCAGGCTGAAGAAGTAGCTCGTGCCGAGACCGCGCAGATCGTCAGCCCAGGCCCGCGCCTCCTCCTGCGTCACGCCGGCATGACCGGGGACGAAATCGGACACGATGTCGATTAAGCCGCCGCTGTACGTGTGCTGGTCGTACGCCGTGTTGAGGATCGGCACCACCTGCTGATGCGTCGGGGTGAAACCGGTCTTCGCCAGTACGTCGGCCAACGTCCGGGGCAGATGCGGATCCGCCAGATGATCCTCGAACGCGGTCAGCACCCGCGCCATCCGCTCCTCGTCGCTCGATCGCCACACCACCGAACCCCAGTCCGTGTCCAGCAGTACGACGCGACCCGCCGGCCGGAGCACGCGTCGTACCTCGTCCAGCGCGGCCACGACGTCGTCGACGTACTCGAAGACCTGCGTGGACACCACCACGTCGAAGCTCTCCGCCGGGTGCGGGATCCGCGCGACCGAGCCGAGTTCGAGCTCGAGGCCCGGTCCGCCAGGGACGTCGGCGCGGGTCCGGGCGATCGCCAGCATGCTCTCGCTGACGTCGATCCCGCAGATCCGCCCGTTCGGCCCCACCTCGCCGGCCATCTCCGCGGCCAGCAGTCCCGGCCCGAAACCGACATCCAGCACCCGGTCGCCGGGCCGCAACGCCAGCGCCGCCCGCACCGCCCGCCGTTGCTCAACCACGTCAGATGTGGTGTAGACCGCCTCGATCTGCCGGGAAACCCCCGCGTCGAACTGCAACCCGTCCTGGTCAACCTCTCCGCCCATGCCCAACATCATGATCCTCGATCGCCCCGCCGGGGAGGGCATTTGCAAATCGGATGAATGCCCCGGGTTGCCCCGGCTACGGTGACCGGATGATCGAGTTGCCCGAGGAGTTCCTGCGGATGCCACGGTGGTGGACCGAGGGCGCGGACTGGCTCCGGGACCTCCCGATGGCAGTCGAGCGGCAGTGCCAACGGTGGGATCTGACCGTGGTGGGAGCGGTTGCACACGGGTCGAACGCGGTCGTCGTACCGGTGACGCGCGGCGGTGAGGAGTTCGTACTGCGGATGTCGCCGCCCGGAGCGGAGGTGGCAGAGCAGACCTGGGCGCTCCGATGGTGGGCAGGTCGGGGCATGGCCCAGCTGTACGACGTCGACGTCGAGGCCGGCGCGATGTTGCTGGAGCGGTTGTCCACACCGTTGACGACCCGGCCGGTCGACGAGGCGGTCGCCGTACTCGGGCAGCTGATGCGCAGACTCGCCGTACCCGCGCCGGACGACGCGCGATCGACCGCGGACATCGTGACCACGCGATCGGCGCAGCTGGAGCCCGAGTGGGAGCGACTCGGCCGGCCGTTCGACGCCGCGATCCTGCGCGAGGCGCTCGACGTCGCGCCGTCCGAGACCACCTCGACGCTCGCGGTCAACGGCGACTTCCACTCCGGTCAGGTGCTCGCCGGGCAACGGGAGGAGTGGCTGACCGTCGACCCGGTGCTGTTCCGCGGGGACATCGAGTACGACCTCGGCCGGGTCCTGTGGTGGGACCTCGACAAGATGGACGACATCGTCCGGTACTTCGACATCGCGGTCCGGGAAGCGGGTCTCGATCGGGACCGGGCGCGTGACTGGGTGCTGTGGCGGACCGTGGACTACTGGTTGTACGGACTCGGCGTTGGATTGACCGAGGACCCGGTGCGGTGCGCGCGATTGGTCACTGACCTGTCCTAGACGACGCAGCCCAGATGAACCGGCTGCGCATCATCCGAGGGGTGTCGGCCGCGTTCGGTGCGATCGAGTGCAGGATCCACGGATGGGTCAGGTACACGTCGCCGGCCTGACCGGTGAGCTCGACGACGCGGACCGGGAGCCCGTCGAGATCGGTCGGCTCCATCGGGTCCACCGTGCGCTGCTCCGACGTCAGGTTGCGGAACCACGGATCCGACCGCAGCACCTGCTCGCGAACCGTCTTGAACTCGCGCTCGTCCGTCGTGGTCAAGAACCGCTCGATCACCTTGTGCGAGCCCGCGACCTGCGGAGTCCCGCCGCCACCCGGCTCGACATCGCCGTACAACGCCCAGATCTTCACAGCTCCGGTCTCGCTCTCGAATCCGACGTCCGTGTGCCATTGCTGATACGGCACGGCCCACGGCACGCCCTCCGGCATCGTGACCAGCACCTGTCCCTGGTGCTTCGGCTCGACCCATTCGCCGAGCAACCCGTCGAGCACCGACCGCACCCGCGGGCCGAGAATCGCGTGGGCGCGTCGATCGAGCTTGGTGGTCTTCAGACCGGTCGGTCGCAACGGCGTCCAGGTCGAACGATCGTCGCGATCCATGTCGTGCCGCGCGGACAGCTCGTTCCAGAGCACGTCCCGCATCCCCGCGGCCTCGTCGGAGGTGAACGCGGACGGGATCTTCACGATCCCGTCGCGCTCGAAAACGTCCAGCTCTTCGGTAGTGAGCATGTTCCATCCTGCGCACGTCCGGCGAGCACCTTCCACCGAATTAACAGCTCTTGGCGGGCAGCCTCCCGTCCAGCAGGTAGTCGGCGATCCGGTCCCGCGCGCAGGCCGAGTTGAAGTACGCCGTGTGTCCGTAGACGTCGGCGGTCAGCAGCCGGCTGTTGTCGATCTGCCGCGCCAGGCTGCGCGCGTTGGTGATCGGCGTCGACGGGTCGTGCAGCGTCGACGTGATCAGGATCGGCGGCGTACCGTGCACCGGCGTTGCACCCCACGGGTTGCTCGGCGGGATCGGCCATCCGGCGCAGGCGGCCGTGATTGCCCAGGCCTCGACCGCACCACCGACCCGCGGCGCGACGGCCTTGGCGAGCGCGAGCCGGGCGCGCGCATCGGCGTACCCACGCAGCTCACCCGGTAGATCCATGCAGGACACGGCGGCGTACGCAGTCTCGGGATCACCCACGTAGCTGACGTTCGCGAAGTCGGTGCCGTCGTCCTTCGCCGCCTTCGCCAGCGCGGTCGCGAGCACCGGCCAGTTGTCCGAGACCATTGATGTCAACGGCAACAAAGTCGGCAGCGCCATCCGGAGTACGTCGCCGTTCACCGGACCGTGCGGACCGGTCAGCGGGGTCTTGTCGGCCTTGCGCACGGTCGCATCCCAGACCGCGCCGACGTCCTGCCCGTGCAGGGCGCACGACGTGTCCTTCGTGCACCACGCGGCGAAGCGGTTGAAGCCGGCCTCCATCTCCTTCGCCTCGTCGAGCATGAGCCGCAGCGGGCCCTGCTTGTGATCGAGAATCCCGTCGAGCACCATCCGGCCGACGCGCTGCGGGAACTGCTGCGCGTACAACGTGCCCAGGTACGACCCGTACGACAGCCCGATGTAGTTGAACTTCGACTCGCCGAGCGCCGCCCGGATCGCGTCCATGTCGCGCGCGACCGTCCGCGTGTCCAGGTTCCGCATCAGGTCGCCGTGCTGCTTCAGGCATTGCTCACCAGTAGCCCGACTCGACGCCACCAAAGCGTCGTACTGCGCCTTGGACTTCGGGAACACCGGTACGCCGCGACGCAGCACCGGACCGCAGTCGAGCTGACTGCTGCTCCCGGTCCCGCGCGGGTCGAAGCTGACCAGGTCATACCGGTCCCGGTACTGCGGCAGCACTGCATCCGCAAGGCCCGCCGCGAAGATCGAGCCGCCCGCGCCACCCGGCCCGCCCGGATTGAAGAACAGCGCGCCGAGCTTGTGTTTCTGATCCTTCGCCGGGACCTTGGCGACGTACACGTTCGTGGTCGGACCGGCCGGTTTCGACCAGTCCAGCGGCACGGTCAGCGTGGCGCATTGCTCGGCCGCGCCGGGTTTGCAGGCCTTCCAGTCCAGGGTCCCCGCGGCGGCCGCCGTACTCACCGGAACGGCGGCCGCAAGCAAGGACCCCACTATCGATGCCGCTGTCAACGATTTCCACATGCCCGCCAACCTAGGCGGCGGACGAAGCACCTCGCATCCGCCGATCGGCGATCCAGAATCAGCCGGAAGGTGGATGCCTCAGTGCGCCGGGGCGAAGTCGTGGAAGCCGATCAGCTTCTGGATCTTGCCGTCGGCGTCGAGCACGACGATGTCCGTGCCGCCGGCGACTGCGTCCTGCCCCTCGGCCTTCAGGTGCCAGGTCCAGCGCAGGTAGTTGTGGTGCTCGTCGATGTCGCCGATGCGGACGAACGACAGCCCCGGGAACATCTGCTGCGCAGCGCCGACCAGCTTGTTCAGCTCGTCGTGGCCGGTGGTCTCGAAGCTCGGGTCCTGGAAGGTCGCGTCGTCGGTCCAGGTCGCGGCGATGAGCTCGGCGCGGCGGTCGGCGTCGGCGGCGTTCCACATCGCGAAGTACTGGTCTGCGAGAGTCGTTGCGTTCATGGTGTTTCCTCCTCGATCGGTTGCGATGACCAGAACCTTGCCGCCAGTCCCGGCGTACCGTCGATGACCTCAGAGGTAATGGTGATGTCTACGCGACCCGCTACGGTCGGAACATGGCAGCGACGATCGAGGAGACGTTCCAGCGCCCTGTCGGTGAGCTTCTGCGCGGCTGGCGGGAGCGCCGGCGGCTCAGTCAGCTCGAGCTGGCGAACCGGGTCGAGGTGTCCACGCGGCACGTGAGTTTCGTGGAGACCGGGCGGTCGAAGCCGAGTCGCGAGATGGTGATGCGGCTGGCCGAGCATCTCGACGTACCGCTCCGGGACCGGAACCAGTTGCTGCTGGCCGGCGGGTTCGCGCCGATCTACAGCGAGGCATCGCTGCACTCGCCGTCGATGCTCGCGATCCGTACGACGCTGCGCCGCCTGCTGAAGGCCCACGAGCCCTATCCGGCGCTGGTCGTCGACCGGTGGTGGAACATCGTCGAGGCGAACGCCGGGATCGCGATCTTCACCACGGACGTCGACGAGAAGTTGCTACAGGCACCGATCAACGCGCTCCGCCTGACCCTGCACCCGGACGGCCTGGCCCGGCGGATCGCCAACATCGCCGAGGTCCGCTCCGCCGCGCTCGCGAGCCTGCAACGACAGGTCGCCGGCACCGCGGATCCCGAACTCCAGGACCTGTACGACGAACTTCGCACGTACGCCGTCAACGACATGCCGGCACCACCCGGGCCGGCCGAGGTCGTCGTACCGTTCAACCTCACCCACGACGGCCGCGAACTGTCGCTCCTGACCACAATCGCGACCTTCGGCACACCGCTCGACGTCACGGTCTCGGAACTCATGATCGAGTCCTTCTACCCAGCCGACGACGCAACCGCCAAATACCTGCGGGCACTGTCATGAAGCCCCCGCGCGACCTCGCCGACACGATCGAACTGCATCTGCAGTACCTCGATCGCTACCGCAGCATCATCGAGAAGAAGCTCATCGGGCTCAGCGACACCGAGCTGCGCAGCAGTCGCCTACCGTCGGGATGGACACCGCTGGAACTGCTGAAACACCTGGTCTTCATGGAGCGCCGCTGGCTGCGCTGGGGCTTCATCGGTGAACCCGTCGACCATCCGTGGGGCGACTCCGCGGACGAGCCGGACAGCCCCTGGACGCTCGAGTCCAACGACACCCTGGAAGGCCTGCTGGCCCAACTGCACGCGGGCGGCGAGTTCACCCGGAGCGTGGTCGCCGGTGAGGATCCGGCGGCGATCGCGGCGGCGGGTGGACGCTTCGGGACCGACGATCGGCCGACGCTGAACTGGATCCTGTTCCACGTCTTACAGGAATACGCACGGCACGCGGGCCACCTGGACGTGGCCCGCGAACTCGTGGATGGTGCCACCGGCGAGTAGGGCTGCGTGACCTACTCGCCGGTGGCGGGGTGCCCTACCGGCCGGAGGAGGGTTGGCCGGTGGGGAAGGTCGTCGGGAGGCTCGGCGTCGGGATGCTGGGCTTCTCGGACGGGGTCGGGAACGTCGGCTTGGTCGTCGGAATCGACGGCTTGCTCGGGAGCGTCGGCTGCGTGGTCTGCGGCTTGCCCGGGTCGACGGTCACCTTGACGCCACCGGAGACCGTAACCGTCGGCAGGGACGGTACAGTCGGCTTGGTGGTCGGCTTGCCCGGCACCGTCGGCAGCGACGGCTTCGGAGCGGTCGGCTTCGTGGTCGGTACGCCGTCCACGCAGTCCGGCACCGTCGGCGTCGGGACCGGCTTGGCCGACGGAAGGCTCGGCTTCGTCGTCGGGAGCGACGGCTTCGTCGGCAGGGTGGGCTTCCCTGGCAGGGTCGGCTTCGTCGTTGGTAGCGACGGCTTCGTCGGCAGCGTCGGCTTGGCGGTCGGCACGGTCGGCGTTCCCGGGAGCGTCGGCTTGGCCGTCGGCAGAGTCGGCTTGTCGGTCGGCCAGCTCGGCGTCGGCAACGTCGGCTTGGTCGTCGGAACCTGCGGCTTACCAGGCAGCGACGGCGGGGTGGTCGGAAGGCTCGGCTTGCCAGGCAGCGTCGGCTTCGCCGTCGGCAGGCTGGGCTTGCCCGGCACGGTCGGCTTCGGCGGGTTGTTCGGGTCGATGGTCTTGTGCACCGAGACCGTCGCCTTGGGCAACTGCGGCTTCTCCGGCTTCTGCGGCAGACACGTCGGGTCCACCGACGGCGCCGTCGGCGTACCCGCCGGAATCACCGCCGGCACCGGAGGCTTTCCGCCACCGGCCAGCAGGTTCTTCACCGGCAGGGCCGGTCCGCCGACCGCGGCGGACACCGTCGCAACGGTTCCGGCCAGTGCGGTGACACCCGCCGCGGCCAGTCCCCGGCGCAGCCAGCTCAGCCGCTTGCCGCGCCGCATCAGGTCGCCGGCGTCCGGCTGCCACGGCTCCATCTCGTACGTGAGCGCGTCGTGTACCCGCTGCTCGTCACTCATCAGTTTCCTCCAACTCCGGTATCGATCAGGTCGGGTGCCAGACGCAACTTGGCCAGCGCCCGGGAGGCCGTGCTCTTCACGGTCCCGGCCGCCATGCCGAGCAGCTCGGCGGTCTCGGCCTCGGAGAGATCCTGCGAGTAGCGCAGCGCGACCACGGCTCTCTCCCGGACGGTCAGACCGCTGAGGGCCGAGAGCACGGCCTCCCTGGTCTGAACCGCCCCGGCGAAGTCCGCCACCGCTCGCTGGTCCCAATCGTTCTGCACCGGGTCGCTGGGTACTTCGTTGTTCCAGCGCCGGCGGGCCTGGGAGAGGAATCGGTTGACCAGCACCCGCCGGACGTACCGCAACGGGTCGCCCTCCAGCCGGTGCCACTTCGGATAGGACCGCATCAACGCCTGCTGCACCAGGTCCTCGGCGGTGTGCCGATCGCCGCACAGCATCTCCGCGAAGCGGAGCAAGGGGGTCGACTGCGCCACGACGAATCGCTCGAAGTCGGCGTCCGCGGTCCGGGTCATCGATTCTCCTCAGCCTCTGTCACACCGGTCCAAACCCGCTGGGTGATCGATCGGGTTCTGCGCAGTCACGAGAAATTTATTCACGGGCTATGCAGAAGAGGTGTTTGTGAGTCACATTGGGTGCTCAAGCCTTCACCGCCCCGGAGGTTCCGCCCATGCGTATCACCCGTACAACCGCGCTCACCGCCTGTCTGGCGATGACCGCCGCGATCTTTACGGCAACCTTGCCCAGCACCGCCGCAGTACCGGATCCGGTCTCGGTAGCGGCCCAGCCCGTCGCCGGATCCAGCAACGTCAAGGTCGACGGCAGCCGCATCATCCTCGGCGACGCCCCGGCCGCGATCGGATCGACCGAGATCAAACAACGCTCCGGCCTGGCCGAGCTCACGCCGGTCCGGTTCGCGGATCCCACGTCCGCCGTTGTCGTCGGCTACACCTCCGGTACGCCGGACGGTTCGTCGGCGGAGGTCGACGTACGGTCGTGGGTCAACAACAGGTGGTCCGAGTGGACGGCCGCCAAAGCGGGTACGCCGACCGCACTGCCCGGCGCGAGCGACCAGGTCCAGGTCCGCATCATCGTCAGCGCACCGTCGACCGGCGCGAGCCCGTGGGTCGGCGATGTCACGGTGCAGCCCACGGACCAGGCCGGCGTACCGCGGATGACGGTCCAAGCGGCACCGCTCAAGTCGCACGTCTTCGCCACGCGTGAAGGTCTGGTCGGCGGTACGACGGCCAACGGCCACGTGATCGTGAGCCGGGACCACTTCGTCGCCCTACCGTCACGGCGCGGTCTGTCCAGCGCCGGATCCGGCACGTACTCGGTGAAGGTCTGCACCGCCTCGCGCTGCGCGTTCGAGCCGGTGTGGGACGTCGGCCCGTGGAACACCAAGGACGACTACTGGAACCCGAGCGCGACCCGCGAGATGTGGAAGGACCTGCCGCAGGGCAAGCCCGAAGCGCAGGCGGCGTACCAGGACGGCTACAACGGCGGGAAGGATCAGTTCGGCCGGACCGTCGCCAACCCGGCGGGGATCGACCTCGCGGACGGCGTGTTCTGGGACGCGCTGAAGCTGGCCGACAACTCGTGGGTCGACGTCACGTACCTGTGGACCGGCGATGGCGGGCGCGGGACGGTGTCGATCTCGTCCGGGTACTTGAACGTGCGGAATGCGCCGAACTCGACCGGGGCGGTCGTCGGGATGGCCGGCAAGTCGGCTCAGGTCACTGTCGAGTGCCAGACGACCGGGCAGAGCGTCACCGGGTCGCAGGGCACGAGCAATGTGTGGCTGCGGGTCAACGCCGGCATGTACGTCGCGAAGGCGTGGGTGTCAGCCGGTAGCTTCGGCGCCTGCTGAACCTCAGCCACTCACCAACACCACGGCCGCACGCTCACCGACTGCTCGGTAGGCGTGCGGCCATCCCCTTGGTGAGTGACTGAGGTCCGCCCCTACTTACCGCGCGACGGGACGGTCGGCGGCTGCGACGGCGTCGCGGTCGGCTCAGGTGTCCGGGTCGGCGCGACAGACGGCGTGCCCGGCACAGTCGGCGTCGGCCGCACCGCACGCGGAGGCCGCGTCGGCGACACCGTCGGCGTCGCGCACGAAGAATCCCTCGGCGCGCGGGTAGGCGTGGGAACCGGCCGCCGCGTTGGTGTCGCGGTCGGGGGGAGACTCGGTGTCGCGGTTGGGCCGCAGGTGGGGGTCGGGGTTGGTGGGAGGGTCGGGGGGACCGGTCGTGCCGATGGCGAGCGGGTCGGGGTTGCGACCTCGCTCGGGGTGGCTGCGGTTGGGGTTGCTGCCAAGGTGGTTGGTGTCGACGCGGCTGGTCCGCCTTGGGCGGTTGTGTCGGCGGCTGAGTTGCCGCTGCGCGCCATCGCCGTACCAGCGACTGCGACGCCCACCACCGCCGCGGCCGCGAGCCCGCTCAGCAGTATCCGGGTCATCCGCCGCTTCCGGCCTACCTCGTCCATTGTTGCCCTCCGCACCTTTTGATGTTCGGTCGGGCTGAAGGACGCAGCCGGGTAGCGAAAAGGTTCTGCCGGACTCAGCCCGGGGCGCGGGTGGGACTGGACGGAGTAGGCAACCCGGATGGCGTACGCCCAGGCGGCCGCACAGGCGCAGTCAGACTCGGAGTACTCGTAGGTCGCGCAGTCGGCGTCCCAGGCGGCCTGGTAGGCGGCATCGTCGGCGTCGGCTCAGGTGTGGTCGGAGTCATGCGAGTCGGAGAAGGAGTCGTAGGCCGGACCGTCGCCGACGGACCAGGGTTCGCAGGCTGCGGTACGTCGCCCCGCAGCTGCCCACTGCCCGCGATTCCCGCGACCGCAACCACAGCGACAACCGCAACCGAAGCCCCGGCCGCAGCAACCCGCCCCCGGACCCGCCGCCGACGCGCACCAGCGATCACCCGCGCCGGATCGAGCGGCGCAATGGAGTCGTCCGGTGCCAGCACGATCCGGAGCTGCTCCTCGTCCGGCGTCCCGCGCTCGTCGTTCATGCTCGCTCCCCCACACCGCTCAGCTCCGGCGCGGCCCGCAGCTTGTCCAGGGCTCGCGCGTTCGCGCTCTTCACCGTCCCGATCGCCACCCCGAGGACCGCCGCGGTCTCGCGTTCGGTCAGGTCTTCGACGTACCGCAGTACGACGACCGCTCGCTCGCGCCGGCTCAGCGTGGCGAGCGCGGCCCCGACCGCCACTCGCCGATGGACCCCACCGCTCGGATCGACGTCCGCTTCGAGAAGCAGGTCGAGCTCCGCCGCGTCGCCACTGGGACGCTCACGCCACGGCCGGCGCCGTACCCAGGACAGGTGCTGGTTGACCACCGCCTGCCGGACGTACGCGAACGGGTCGGCCATCTCGATCCGGTCCCAGCGCAGGTACGCCTTCTCCAGCGCGGTCTGCACGAGATCTTCCGCGAGGCCGGCGTCACCACAGAGCACCCGCGCGAAGTGCACCAACCGCGCGGATCTGGCCAGCACGAACGCCGTGAAGTCGTCGTCACGACTCCCCGTTGCCGCCATGTGCGCTCCGTCCTGCCGTCCTCACCTCACAGGACGCTGAGCGGGCGCCAAAGGTTCTGTCTGTTCCGAGAATTGCGTCGACGCGGTCAGCCGGGGCAACGGGACGGTGTCCGCGGCAAGCCGCACGCGGTTCCGGCCGGCGTCCTTCGCGGCGTACATCGCGCGGTCGGCGCGGAGCAGCAGGTCGTCGACGGTCGCTCCGTCGGTCGGGTAGACCGCGACGCCGACGCTGACAGTCAGGCGGAAGGTGTCCGGGTCCAGGTCCGGGTCGTCGAGTACGCCGGCGCACATCGCGGCCAGCGGGCTGTTGGCGACCGCGTTGCGGAGCCGATCGGCGGTCACCGTCGCCTCGTCGAGACCGGTGTCCGGGAGCGCGATCACGAACTCCTCGCCGCCGAACCGGCCGATCACGTCCTTCGCCCGGATCGCGCTGCGCAGGATCGTCGCGACCGCGCGCAGCGCCTCGTCGCCGACCAGGTGCCCGTGCCGGTCGTTGACCTGCTTGAAGTGGTCGATGTCGATCAGCAGCACCGCCATCGACTCGTGCTGGTTCCGCGAGGTGCGCAGCATCTGCTCGGTCCGCCGGCGCCACCAGTCGACCCGGGTCAGGCTGGTCTTCGGGTCGGTCTGGGCCTCGGTCTCCAACTGGCCGAGGAGCAGCGCGCGCTGCGCGGTCAGCGTGATCGGGACCGCGACGAACGCGAACCACGGGCTGATCAGGCAGGCCGCCGCGAGCAGGCAGCCGAAGGTGGCGGCGGTCGCGTCGGTGCACAGGTCGTCCAGGCCGCCGACCGTCTCGCGACGGTTGCTGCCCGGGATGATCAGCGAGATCGCGAGCCCGCAGAGCAGGGTGTCGGTCACGACGTACGCGATCGCGCCGCCGACCATCGACACGACCAGGCCGAGGCCGCTGTCGCCGGTCAGGCCACGCGCGGAGACGAAGACCGCGTGCGCGGCGCCGACCGCGAGGACGTGGACGGCGGTCGAGAAGGCCCAGCGGTACGGGATGCATTTGCCCGCCCGGATCCGCCACCAGATCCGCAGCAGCACCGCCACCAGGATCGCCAGCGCCGGATGCAGGATGAGCGCCGCAGCGATCATCCACGCCGGGGCGAAGTCCTTGTGCAGTGCACCGCCGCGCCGCCGCCGGCTCTCCACCCGGCGGGCGCCCTCGACGGAGATCAGCGCGGAGACGGTCAGCGCGAACACGACGTCCAGCCCGCGCCAGCTCGGGCGGTCGGTGAACGCGTGCACGCCGTACCCGATCGCGGCCAGGTCGACGAGCACGACGACGGCGAACGCCGGGACCGTCAAGGTCCAGAGCGCCCAGGAACGTATCGCTCGCCTACTCTGTGCAACCATCCCTTCACACGGTACGGCGTGCGGGCGTCAGGTCCCAATCGGTGTCGGCGCGGCTGTGGATGACGACTTGAGAACGATCGCCGATGCTTCGAAATTCAGTCGTTTGATCAACAATCAAACGCAGGTTTTCCCTTGCGGGCAAGGGAAATCAGCGCCGGCGGCGGGCCGCGCCGAACAGGCCGCGGACGATCTCCCGGCCGGCCGAACGGGCGAACTGCTTGAAGGCGGACGACCCGACGACCTGCTCGACCATCGACTTCTCCTGCTTCTGCGCCCGCGGCCGCGACTCCTCCTGCGGCCTGGCCTGCTCCTGCTGCTGCTTCTCGGCCTCGGCCTGTGCGGCACCGGCCTGCACCTTCGCCGCAAGCAGCTCGTACGCCGACTCGCGGTCGAGCATCTGCGAGTACTTCGCGTTGTTCGCCGACGCCTGCACCGTCGCGGTCAGCTGCTCCGCGGACGCCGGCGCCATCAGCGACTGCGGCGCCCGGAGCCGGGTCCACGCGACCGGGGTCGGCGCGCCCTTCTCGTTCATCACGGTCACGATCGCCTCGCCGATCCCGAGCTGCGTCAGCACCTCACCCAGGTCGTACGACGAACTCGGGAACGTCGACACCGTCGCCTTCAACGCCTTCGCGTCGTTCGGCGTGTGCGCCCGCAACTGGTGCTGCACCCGCGAACCGAGCTGCGCCAGTACGTCGTCCGGCACGTCCTTCGGCGTCTGGGTCACGAAGAACACGCCGACGCCCTTCGACCGGATCAGCCGGACGGTCTGCGCGATCGAGTCCAGGAACGCCTTCGAGGCGTCGTTGAACAGCAGATGTGCTTCGTCGAAGAAGAACACCAGCTTCGGCTTGTCCACGTCGCCGACCTCGGGGAGGTCGTGGAACAGGTCGGCGAGCAGCCACATCAGGAAGGTCGAGAACAACGCCGGCCGGTCCTGCAGGTTCGGCAGCTCGAGCAGCGAGATGACGCCCTTGCCGTCGCGCTGCTGCAGCAGGTCCGCGGTGTCGAACTCCGGCTCGCCGAAGAACGCCTCGGCGCCCTGGTCCGCGAATCCGATCAACGACCGCAGGATCACGCCCGCGGTCGCCGCGGACAGACCGCCCAACTCCTTCAGGTCGCCCTTGCCCTCGTCGGACGTGAGGTGCGTGATGACGGCCCGCAGGTCCTTGAGGTCGAGCAGCGTCAGCCCGGCCTTGTCGGCGTAGTGGAAGATCAGCCCGAGCGACGACTCCTGGACGTCGTTGAGCCCGAGCACCTTGGACAGCAGCACCGGGCCGAACGACGTGATCGTTGCGCGGATCGGGATCCCCGCCCCCTGCCCGCCGAGCGCGTAGAACTCGGTCGGGAAGCCGGTCGCGGTCCAGTCCTGGCCGATCGACTTGGTCCGGGCCAGCAGCTTGTCGTTGCCCTCACCCGGCTGCGAGACGCCGGACAGGTCGCCCTTGATATCGGCGGCGAACACCGCGACACCGGCCGCCGACAGCTGCTCGGCCATCAACTGCAGCGTCTTCGTCTTACCGGTACCGGTAGCACCCGCGACCAGGCCGTGCCGGTTCATCATCCCCAGCGGAATCCGGACCGCCGCGTCCGGTGTCGGCTCACCGTCGACCAGCAGTGCGCCCAGCTCGAGCGCCGCCCCCTCGAACGCGTACCCCTGCTTCACGGTCTCCACGACGTCGGCTTTCTCGGCCATCTGAGCGCGCCTTTCCCCGGTTGACGGACTTGCCCGCTCGAATGCTAGCCCTCCGTTGTCACCGCATCACGACCACACGCGTCGCGCCGGCCGCGAAGGACCAGATGGCGACCGACATCGAGGCCGAGACCCGGATGCAGCCGTGCGAGGCCCGGTAGTTCGTACCGAGCAGCCAGTCGGCGTGGATCTGCTGCCCGTTCGACTTGTACGTCGGGATCTGGTGGAACCCGACCCCGCACGGTGCGAACCGGACGAAATGGTTCAGGTAGAGCCGTCCGCCGTCGGTGTTCCGCAGTACCCGCGCCGCTCGCCCGCACTTCGAGCCGCTCGTGTACGTGCCGGCCTTCAGGTACGTCGGGTTGTCGATGATCCCGCCCTGCCGGACCACCTTGCCACGGGCGTCGATCAGCCACACCCAGTTCTGCGTCTGGCTGATCACGATCCGGCGCCCGGTCCCCGAACGGCCCGGCACCGGGCGGACGTCACAGCCTTTCGCGGTCGAGGCCATCAGACGCGCGTACGTCGTACTGGTCAGCGAACCGGTCTGGCTCAGGACGTTGGCGGACTGGAACCGGACCGTGGCCGCCTGGGTCATCGCGCCGGCCTTGCCGTCGACGGGGCCGGAGGTGCAGCCGAGACCGTTCAGACGGGTCTGGGCCGCCTTCACCTGAGAGACCGTGATCGCCTCGGCCGGCGCCGTCGTACCGAGCCCGATCAGCGTGATCGCCGCGGTCGCGAGGCCGAGTTTCGGAAGAATTCGCATACCGTTCACCCCCATGGTCGTGGGCGCGGAACCGCGCTCACTGTTCCCTGTTCCTGTGGGACGTCCAACGGCACCGAAAGGTTGAGTCCGCGCACCGGACTATTCCGGTGACATTCATGACCTCCTCGTGGGACCTTTGACACCGCTAGACTTCGGGGGGTGATCTTCAAGCGTGTCGGGGACGACAAGCCGTACCCGGACCATGGGCTGCGGCCGAAGGACTGGTCTTCGCTGCCGCCCAGGCAGGTGCGGCTGGACGAACTCGTCACGACGAAGGGCACTTTGGACCTGAACGCGCTGCTCGACGAGGACTCGACTTTCTACGGCGATCTGTTCGCGCACGTGGTGGAGTGGAAGGGCGACATGTACCTCGAAGACGGCCTGCACCGCGCGCTGCGCGCGGCGCTGCAGCAGCGTCAAGTCCTGCACGCACGGGTACTGGTAGTGGACTGACCAATGGCTGCCGCTCACGGGGGGTGGAGCAAATGACAGCGATACATACGCAACCGAGACCGCACTCGCGGATCCGGTGGCGTACGCCGATCACGATGGTGATCTTGCTGGGGATCCTCGCCGGTGGGGGCTGGTGGGGCTGGAACTCGCTGGTGAACAGCAGCGCCGAGCCGACCTGCACCGAGCAGAAGCTGACGAACAACCGTCTGGTTCCGAAGCAGGTCGTGCTGAACGTCTACAACGGCGGCGCCCGCGCGGGCTCGGCCGGCCGGGTGGCCGAGGCGCTCAAGCAGCGCGGGTTCAACATCGACAAGGTCGCGAACGAGCCCAAGGGCGACAAGGTCGACGTGGTGGCGCTGCGCGGTGCCGCGGCCGACGCGCCCGAGATGCTCCTGGTCGCGGGTCAGCTGAACCAGAAGGCGGTCATGATCGCCGACGGTCGCACCGACCACACCGTCGACCTGGTCATCGGCGCCGGTTTCGGCTCCGTGAAGCTCAAGGGCATCCCGTCGGTCACGGTCGCCCCTGGCGCCACGGTCTGCCTCCCGGTCATCCACAGCCCGCAGCCGATCCCGTCGGGCCAGAACCCCAACTAACTGTTCTCGCGGCCTCGTTCACCGAACCAGCCGGCCAGGCGGCCGGCTCGGGAGACCGCGCGGAGGCGGCGGACGGTCTGTTCGCGGACCGGGCTGGGCGCGACCACGAGCAGGTTGTCGTCGGCCCGGAGCACGGTATTGCGATCCGGGACGAAGGCTCGTTCGCCGCGGATCACCAGCGCCACCGAGACACCGGGCGGTAGCCGCAGCTCAGTGATCTCGACCCCGGCCAGCCGCGACTTGCTCGGCACATGCACCTGGAGCATGTCCGCGCCGAGCGACTCCAGCGGCGCCACATCGATGTCCACCTCGTGCGCCGCGTTCTCGTCGAGCACGTTCAGCCGCTTCGCCAGCCACGGCAACGACGGCCCCTGCAGCAGCGTGAACAGCAGCACCAGCACGAACACCACGTCGAAGATCCGCTGCGCCTGCGGCACCTGCTCGGCGAGCGGGATGGTCGCGAGCACGATCGGCACCGCGCCGCGCAGGCCCGCCCAGGAGATGAACGTCCGCTCTCGCCACGACAACCGGAACGGCGCCGCCGAGATCGCCACCGACGCGAACCGCCCGACGACCGTCACCGCGACGCCGATCACGAGGGCGACCAGTACGTCGTCCCACCGGAACCGCCCCGGCGACGCCAGCAGCCCGAGCATCACGAACAACCCGATCTGCGCGAGCCAGGCGATCCCGTCGACGAACGACCGGGTCGCTATCCGGTGCGGCAGCTCCGCCCGTCCCAGCACGAGCGACGTCACGTACACGGCCGCGAACCCCGACACGTGGAGCAGCACCGAGCCACCGGCGTACGAGATGAACGCCACGGAGAGCACCGCGAGCGGATACAGGCCGGCGGATCCGAGCGCCATACGGCGGATCAGCCCGACGCTCACCCACCCGATCAGCAGACCGAACAACGCGCCGACCACCAACTCGTAGACGACCATGCCGCTGAACCACAGCAGGCCCTTCTCGCCGACCTCGCCGGTGCTGACGAGCGTCACCAGCAGCACGGTCGGAGCGTCGTTCAGACCGGACTCCGCCTCCAGCGCCCCACGCAGCCTTGGACGGATCGGCACCCGTCTGAGCACCGAGAACACGGCCGCCGCGTCAGTCGGCGACGTGACGGCCCCGAGTAGCACCGACAGCTGCCAGCTCAGCCCCAGGACGAAATGCGCCACACAGGCGACGACACCGACGCTGACCGCAACCCCAACCGTCGCCAGCACGAGCCCGAGTGGCATGACCGGCCGTACTTCGTTCCACCGGGTCGTCAGACCGCCCTCGGTCAGGATCACCACCAGTGCCGCGAACCCGAGCGCATGCGCCAGCTGCGCATCCTCGAAGTGGATGTGCCCCGGACCCGACTCCCCCAGGAGCAGTCCCATCCCGAGGTAGATCAGCAGCGACGGGAGCCCGATCCGCGCGGAGAACCGCACCGCGACCACGGCGACCAGCAGAATCGCCGCGCCCGCGAGCAGAATCCCGTCGAGCTCCGCAACATCCATAGGGGCCCTCTCGTCGAGCGTCCCGAGTCAGGTCCAGAGAGACGAAAACCCTGACGCATCACACAGCATCAGGGTCTCCGGCCTATCTGGCCGCCCCGGAGGGCGGTTGGCGGTGGCGGAGGGATTTGAACCCTCGGACGGGGGTTGCCCGTCACGCGCTTTCGAGGCGCGCTCCTTCGGCCGCTCGGACACGCCACCGCCGAGGACAATATCAAGGTCTGTGGCCGATGAAGAAATCGCGGAGCCGGGCACCGGCCTCGTCGGCCATCACGCCGCCGACGACCTCCGGCCGATGGTTGAGCCGGCGGTCCCGTACGACGTCCCAGAGCGACCCCACCGCGCCGGCTTTCTCGTCGTACGCCGCGAAGATCAGCCGGTCCAGCCGGGACAGCACGATCGCCCCGGCGCACATCGTGCACGGCTCCAGCGTGACCACCAACGTGCAGCCGGTCAGCCGCCACTCGCCGACGTGCCGGGCCGCGTCGCGGATCGCGAGCACCTCGGCGTGCGCGGTCGGATCGCCGGTCGCCTCGCGCTCGTTGTGTCCGCGCCCGATGATCTCGCCACTCTCGTCCACCACGAGGGCCCCGATCGGTACGTCGGGCAACGCCCGCTCCGCCTCCTCGAGGGCCAGCGTCATCAACCGCGACCACGCCTGCCGCAGGATCGGGCTAGCCAACGGCTTCGATCGCGTCGTGGAACTGGTTGCCGAAGCCAAGGGTCTCGGCGATCTCCTCGAGCATCTCCTCGGGATAGAGATCGACGTCGTCGCAGAGCGCGCCGAGGTCCATCGCGCTCATCCCGAGGTCGGCGATGATCGTCAGGTCGCCGGCCGGCACCTGCTCGTCGTCGTCATCGGCCAGCGGGATGTCGAGCTCGTCCACGACCTGCCGGGCCAGCGGCCACTCGGTCGCGGCGGTCACGTCGGAGATCAGCAGCCGGGCGCGACCGCCCAGCACCCGGACCAGGACGAAGAAGTCCTCGTCGACCGACACCATGCCGAGCACCCCGGCCTCACCGGGATACCTGAGGAGCGCGGACACCAACGCGGACAGATCGGGCTCACCGCGCAGTACCAGCGGCGTGACGGTCCAGTTCCCGTCCTCGGTATACGCAGCGACCGCGAAGTCCAGGTCGGTAACCGTGGCATCAGACACCGCATCATCGTCGCAGGTCTGCGGCGTCCCGGCGATCTCAAGCCGATATCAGATGCGCCAACACCGGTCAACGGTCAGTGATGGTACGTCGCTCTGCGCATCGCCTCGCGCAACTGCCGGACGCGGGCCCGCCGGGGCGCGATCCGGTCGCGGAGCGCGCGCATCTCGTCGAGCTCGCGCAGAAAGGCGGCACGGCGGCGCAGCCGGTCGAGCTGCTCGGGCGTCTTCTCGGTCATCGAACTACTCCCTGGTGGGCGAACAGGGCGAATCCAATGCAGTTTCAAGTCTGACAGCGAGCGCGCTTTCCCGCCGCGAATCGCCGACGGTACCGTTCGGCCTTATGCAGATCCTCGTCGTGGACCACCCGCTCGTCGCCCACAAGCTCACCGCGCTGCGCGACGAGCACACGGACTCACCCACGTTCCGGCGGCTGACGGACGAGCTCGTCACGCTGCTCGCCTACGAGGCGACCCGGGACGTGCGCACCGGTCCGGTCACGGTGCAGACCCCGGTCGCGGCAGCACAGGGCGTGAAGCTCGCCGCGCCGAAGCCGCTCGTCGTCCCGATCCTGCGCGCCGGTCTCGGCATGCTCGAGGGGATGACCCGGCTGCTCCCGACCGCGGAGGTCGGTTTCCTCGGCATGGTCCGCAACGAGGAGACCCTGACCGCGTCGACGTACGCCGAACGCCTTCCCGAGGACCTGTCCGGACGCCAGTGCTACGTCCTGGACCCGATGCTCGCCACCGGCGGCACACTCGCGGCAGCGATCCAGTTCCTGGTGGACCGCGGCGCCGACCACATCACCGCCATCTGCCTCCTCGCCGCCCCCGAGGGCGTCAAACGCGTCGAGAACGAACTCACCCACCTCGACGTACCGTGCAACCTCGTCATCGCCGGCATGGACTCCCACCTGAACGAAAAGGGCTACATCGTCCCCGGCCTGGGCGACGCCGGCGACCGCCTGTACGGCGTCGCTCACTAGGTCAGTCGAGAGCGGCTTCCGCGAGGTCGGCCAGTACGGCGTACCCGGCGTCGGAGGGGTGTGCGTCGCCGTCCCGGCACAGCAGGGTGTACGTGCACAGCGCCGTACCGTCGTCGGCGTCGAAGGCCGGCATCGGGTCGACGTAGGTCGCGCGCGCCGACCGGGCCGCCTCGCTCATCGCCTGCTTGAGCGCGCGGAAGATGGGGCCGGTCAGCGCGAAGGCTCCGAGGTGGACGTCGTACGCGCCGATCACGACCAGCTCGGTGTCTGGGGCAACCGTCCGGAGCGTCTGCAGGATGTCCCGCAGGTTGCCCGCCACGCGTGCGATCGCGGCCGGCGCACCCTGGACGATGCACTGGACATTTCCGTTGCAGGAGGCAACGAATGCGTTGGCGTCGTTGCCCCACAACGAGATCGTGACCAGGTCGACCCGGCCGTTGGCACCATGGTGCGGACACTCGGCGGGCAGTACAAGGTGTGGTGACGATCAGACGAGCGCGCTGCGGTAGAAGAGGTTGGCGCGGCGGTCGCCCGTCACGCCGGAGGCGAAGCCGAAGCACAGGCGCGGGCAGCCGAGGGGATCGACGTACACGCCAAGGCCTTCCGCTTCGCGGTAGACCAGGTCGGCGCCGTCCACGATCTTCACGGACTCGACGACCTCGCCCTTGTTGATGTCGTACGTCCAGAGCCTCGACGTCGCCACCGCGGGATCGGGCGTACCGGCGTACGCCTCGCCTTCCCACAGGTAGACGTACGAGCCGTAGAGCGCCCAGCCCTGGAAGTCGATGCCGGCTGTCATCGCGGGCTGTTTGAACGACGCGAGCACCCGCGAGAAGTCCCCGGCGCGCGCCGCGGCCAGCGAGTACACGTTGATGTGGAAGCCGTCGGCCAGCGTGTGCCGGATCCCGATCCGGCCGTGCTGCTGATCCACCGACGGCGTGAACACGGCACCGTCCGCGACCGGCTTCCAACTGCGCAGGCCCGGCGAGTCCTTCGTCAGCGTCGCGCCGTCCTGCCAACGGAAGCGGGCGATCTGCCGGCCACGCGCGTTCGCCGTGTCCACGTCGGTCTCGGTCCAGAGGTACGTCGTACGCCCGACGGTCTCCGCACCGATCGAGACCGCGTGGCCGAACCCGCTCACGTACATGTGCCCGACAACATCACCGGCGAGCGTGAGCTGCGTCAGCGTGAGATCACCACTGTTAGAAGGCGATCCGGCCCGCAACTGCCCGGTGAAGAGCCGCTGGTTCGCATTGTCGAAGGCGATCGACTGCATGACCGTCACGTCCGCCAGCGGCTTGCTGCGAAACACCTCGCCACCCGGCCCGTCGAGCGCGAAACGCCGCGTGGGAGTCAGGGTGAACGGATTGGCGGAGGCGGGCACACCAACGGCTCCGGCAACGACCACTGCACCGGCACCAGCGAGCAACCCACGGCGGGAGAGATTGTTCATAGCGCCCGACCGTAAGCCGTTTACCGCGAACTGTCATCAGTTCGCGCATATTTTTCTGCTAACTAACCACCGGACAGTGTTAGAAGGCGTAGGGGTACTGCGACCAATCCGGGGAGCGCTTCTCCAGGAAGGCGTCGCGGCCCTCAGCGGCCTCGTCCGTGCCGTAGGCGAGGCGGGTGGCCTCACCGGCGAACAACTGCTGCCCGACGAGCCCGTCGTCGATCATGTTGAACGCGTACTTCAGCATCCGCTGGGCGGTCGGCGACTTCGCGCAGATCTTCTTGCCCCACTCCAACGCCATGGCCTCAAGCTCGGCGTGCGGAACGACCTTGTTGACCATGCCCATCCGGTACGCGTCCTCGGCCGAGTACTCGTCGCCGAGGAAGAAGATCTCGCGGGCGAACTTCTGCCCGACCTGCCGCGCCAGGTACGCCGACCCGAACCCGCCGTCGAAGGACGCCACGTCCGCATCCGTCTGCTTGAACCGCGCGTGCTCCGCGGACGCCAGCGTGAGGTCCGCGACCACGTGCAGACTGTGCCCGCCACCCGCAGCCCAGCCGGGAACGACACAGATCACGACCTTCGACATGAAGCGGATCAGCCGTTGTACTTCGAGGATGTGCAGCCGGCCCGCGCGCGCCGGGTCGATGGAGTCGGCCGTCGTACCCTCGGCGTACTTGTAACCGTCCTTCCCCCGGATCCGCTGGTCGCCGCCCGAGCAGAACGCCCAGCCGCCGTCCTTCGGTGACGGGCCGTTGCCGGTGAGCAGCACACAGCCGACGTCGGTGGACATCCGGGCGTGGTCGAGCACGCGGTACAGCTCGTCGACGGTCTGCGGCCGGAACGCGTTGCGCACCTCGGGCCGGTTGAAGGCGATCCGCACCACACCGGCGTCGACCGCGCGGTGGTACGTGATGTCGGTCAGCTCGAAGCCGTCCACCTGCTTCCAGGCCGACGGGTCGAAGATCTCGGAGACGGTCACCCGGCGAGCATATTTCAGCCGCGGGCGGTGCTCTCCCGCAGTACTACTTCCGCCTTGAACGTCTCGGTCGTCGCGTCGCCGCCCTCGATGGCGAGCTCCAGCGCGCGGCGGCCCATCTGCTCCAGCGGCAGCCGTACGGTCGTCAGCCCCGGCCACACGTCCCGCAGCGTCGCGATGTCGTCGAACCCGGCGACACCCAGCTGGCCCGGTACGTCGACACCACGCGCACGCAACGCCGACATCGCGCCGACCGCCATCACATCGTTCACCGCGAACATGCAGTCCACGTCGGCCTTGCGGTCGAGCAACTGCTCCGCGGCGGCGTACCCACCGTCGCGGGTGAAGTCGCCGGACTCGACAGCCACCGGCTCCATCCCCGCCTCTGCCAGGCCCGCGACGAAGCCGGCGCGCCGATCCCGTGCGGTCGCAAGACTTTCCGGCCCACCGAGTACGGCGAACTTCCGCCAGCCGAGCCCGACGAGTTCGCGGGCCAGGTCCGCCGACCCCGAACGGTTGTCAGGTTCAACGGTATGCGCCGGCATCCCGGACTGACTGACCAAGGCGAGACCCGCGCCGGAGTTGAGGAAGGTCTCCACCTCGTTCGCCGTCCGCGCCAGGCTCTCGCTGTCGGTCCGCCGGCTGCCGATCATCACCGCGGCCCGGGCTCGTTGCGCGCGCAACGACGACAGGTAGGCGATCTCCCGGTCCGAGTCACGGAACGTGCTGGCCATCATCACCAGCAGGTTGCGCTCGTCCGCGGCGCGCATCACGCCGTTCGCGATCGCGGCGAAGTACGGGTCCTCGATGTCGTGGACCAGGATGCCGACCAGGTTCGTCGACGACTTGGCCAACGCCTGCGCCTGCGCGTTCGGCGTGTAGCCGAGCTCGACGGCGGCGGCCTTGACCCGTTCCTGCAGCTCTGGACGGGGCACGCGGTCCCCGCCGTTCAGCACACGGGAGGCGGTCGCGACCGACACACCCGCACGCTGCGCCACGTCCAGCAATGTCACCGGTGCTCGCAGATTCACTGGCCTACCCTTTCGTGCGTCCCCCCGGGGGCGGTGGCGGTCACCCTACCGAATCACCCGTTCTCACGCTGAGTATCGGGCAGGTCGCTACCAATCCGGTCAGAACCTGGCATTGCGGCGCGGGAGTGACTAGCCTTCCCAGCCATGAGGACCGTCCGCGCCAGGTTGACGATCCTGGTCTCGTCCGCCGTGCTCAGCCTGACGAC
Source organism: Kribbella sp. VKM Ac-2569 (assembly GCF_004216905.1). GTDB lineage: Bacteria > Actinomycetota > Actinomycetes > Propionibacteriales > Kribbellaceae > Kribbella. The sequence continues at coordinate 561,250 of NZ_SGXJ01000004.1, read as the reverse complement.
CCTCACCGGTCCGGCGATGGCTGGTCCGATCCCGGACGGGCCCGGTACGCCGGCCCTGGCAGCTTCCAGTGTGCCGCAGCATGTCGACGCGCGCACCAAGAGCACCCAGCCGGTCTACGACTACGCGAACGCGATCCGCGAGTCGGTGTACGTCGACACCACGATGGACACCGACAGCGACGGCCAGGACGACGTGATCGCGGTCGACATCGTCCGGCCGAGCGAGACCGCCCTCACCGGCACGAAGATCCCCGTCATCATGGACGCCTCGCCGTACTACTCCTGCTGCGGACGCGGCAACGAGAGCGAGAAGAAGACGTACGACGGCGACGGCGTGATCCGGAAGATGCCGTTGTTCTACGACAACTACTTCGTCCCGCGCGGCTACGCGATGGTCGGCGTGGACATCGTCGGCACCGGCCGCTCCACCGGCTGCGGTGACGTCGGCGGCCGGGACGAGATCCAGTCCGTCGTCGACGTGATCGACTGGCTGAACGGCCGCAACACCGCGCACACCGCCGACGGTCAACTGGTGAAGGCGTCCTGGACGACCGGCGCGGTCGGGATGATCGGCAAGTCGTACGACGGAACGCTCGCGAACGGTGTCGCGGCGACCGGGGTGAAGGGCCTGAAGACGATCGTGCCGATCTCGGCGATCTCGTCGTGGTACGACTACACCCGGTCCGGCGGCGTACCGTACTCGGACGACTACATGCCCTGGCTGGGCGGGTACGTCGGTCACGACAGCGCGGCCTGCGACGAGGTCCGCGGCAAGCTCGGCGACAACGACGATGACGACACCGGCAACTACACGTCGTTCTGGGCCGAGCGCGACTACACGAAGAACGCGTCGAAGGTGAAGGCCTCGGTCTTCATGACGCACGGGCTCAGCGACTACAACGTGCAGACCAACCACTTCTCACAGTGGTGGTCGGCACTGACGCGGAACAACGTGCCCCGGAAGCTGTGGCTGGGTCTCGAGGACCATGTTGACCCGTTCGAGTTCCGGCGCGACGAGTGGGTGGACGAACTGCACAAGTGGTTCGACTACTGGCTGCAGGGCCTGCAGAACGGTGTGATGAAGGAGCCGATGGTCTCGGTCGAGACGACGCCCGACGTGTGGCGCGACTACAAGACTTGGCCGGCCGTGAACCGCCCGATGTCGGTGCCGCTCTCGGTCGGCAAACTAGGTGCCGCGGGCAAGGGTTCGCTGATGGTCACGGACGATCCCGAGCTGACCGAGGACGACATCGTCGCGGACCCGTCGGAGGTGATCGCGGGACGGCAGATGTTCCTGTCCGCACCGCTCACCGCACCGCTGCGGATCAGCGGCACGCCGTCGGTCACGCTCCGGCTGAAGTCCGACTCGTCGACGACACCGGTGACCGCGCGACTCATCGAGTACGGCGAAGCCGCGCGGTACACCGGCGTACGCCGTACCGACGAAAGCACCTGTGAAGGCTCGAGCACCGACTACGACGACAGCTGCTACTTCACCGTCGACAAGGTCACCACCCAGAGCGATCACGGCATCGTCAGCCGCGGCTGGATCGACGCCGCCCACAGCAAGTCGCTCTCGAAGCCGACCCCGTTGACGCCCGGCCAGTGGACCACCGTCAACGTCCCCCTCCGCGCCCAGGACCAGATCATCCCCAAGGGCCGCATCATCGGACTGGCCATCACCCTCTCCGACACCGAGTGGACCTCCCCCAACAACACCGGCGCCTCCATCGACATCGACCTCGCCGGCAGCAAACTCAACATCCCGGTCTCCTCCGGCAAACTGGTTGCCCCCACCCAAATCCCCACCATCGACGTCCAAATCAAAACCCCCACCCAACGCCCCAACCTCCACGACCCCAAGAACTGAGCTAGTTGCCTTCGGCTACGAAGTGCATTGGGTCTCCGGAGGAGAGGTCGGTGATGCCGGCGGTGTGGAACGCGCCTACCAGGAGGGATCTGCGGTGGGCGGCGAAGGTCAGGACGTGGGCGACCATTCCGCCGTACGTGAAGACTCTGGGTGGTTCGCAGGTGGTGTCGACGAAGCTTTCGTCGAAGCGGCCGTCTTCGTTGAGTTGGTTGACCAGGGCCACGAAGCGGGCGCCGGCGTCGGCGTGGCGGGTGCGGAGTTCGGGGATCGGGGTGACGACCTGGCGGCCGCACTCGGGGACCTGGAACGGGCGGTCCTCGACCGACGCCAGCCACATCTCCTCCTGCCAGACCAGGCGGTCCAGTAGGTAGCGGATCGAGATGTCGTCGTCGATCCCTTCGACGGAGAGCTCGATCGGCCGGTCCAACGTGGCGGCGTCCAGGCGGGCGCCGCGTTCGATCATCTCGCCGGTCAACCACACGTGGTGCTCGACCATCCTGACAAGTACGTCCATGCCTCTCACCTTTCTACGAGCCGGCAGCCGAAGCCCGGCCGGCGGCTGGAAATGCACTCCACTCGGCGCCGCGAGGAAGAACATCCGCGACGCTTCCCGCCGCCACTCCCGTGGCGACATCCCATAGGCCCTGGCGAACGCCCGCGTGAACGCCTCGTGCGATCCGTACCCGGCCTCGATCGCGACATCGAGTACGGCGACCGGCTCGGCCAGCAACCGGTACGCCGCCCGCTCCAGCAGCACCCGCCGCCGGAACGCGAACGGCGACTCACCGGCCACCGCACCGATCACCCGATCGAAGTGGAACCGCGACAGATGCACCCGTCCCGCCAGCCCGGCACCGTTCACCGGACCGTCGAGACCGCGTAGACCGTCTGCGACCACCGCTACGAACTCCTCGAACACATCCGCCATGCCCACCACTGTGCCCGTACCACCCGGCCTCCGACTTGATCGAAATTGCGGAACGTCTGAGTGGTTAACGGAGTACTCCACAATGTGTAGTAGTCTTCTCAGCGGAGCACCGCCGGTGCCGGAGGAGGTCGCGATGGACACGAGCCAGCTGCTCAAGGGCGTACTGGATCTCGCAGTGCTGGCCGTTCTGCGGGACGCCGACGGCTACGGGTACGACGTACTCCGCCGGCTGCGCGCCGCGGGACTCGAGGACGTGGCGGACGCCTCCGTGTACGGGACGCTCCGCCGGCTGTTCCAGGCCGGCGCGCTGACGTCGTACGTGCAGCCGAGCGAGGAAGGCCCGCACCGCAAGTACTACGGGCTGAACAAGACCGGCCACGACCTGCTGGCCCGATCGACCAAGACCTGGAATCACTTCGCCGACACGATGTCGGTGCTGCTGGAGGAGGAGGCCGCGTGAACAGCACCCTGACCGGAGCGGTCGCGATCTACCTGACGCAGGTGCGAGCCGAGCTCAGCGACCTGCCGCCGGGTGAACTGGAGGACGTGCTCCAGGACGTCACCGACCACCTCACCGAGGTAGCGGGCGAGTTCGACACCGAGCCGACCTCGAGCGACCTGCAGGAGCGCCTGGGCACGCCGCGGCAGTACGCCGACGAGCTGCGGACCGCGGCGGGTTATCCGGCACGCACCGAGCCGGTCAGCCAGGACTACCTCACGTCCGGTTGGAAGGCGTTGCGCTGGGGCCTGATCGCCGGCACGGTCGGCCCGTTCTTCGTTGCCGTCAGCATCTTCGCGTGGTCGCACGACGAGACGGCATTCTTCGGCCTGCTCGGGCTCGGCGTGCTGTTCGTCGCGGCGTTCCTCGGCGTACGGGCGTTGCACGGCAACGACCCGCGGATCGTCCTGGACACCCCGCGGGGCGCGCAATGGGCGACGGCCGTGCGTGGCTGGATCGACCAGCTCCCGCCGAACGTCCGGCACGAACTGGTGACGATCGGCCAACCGGTCTGGTGGGTCGCGCGCGGCATGATCGGCGCGGGCGGGTTCTTCGCGCTGTTCGGCGCCGCCTCGGTGACCGTGGTCGGAGCCGTCGCCGGTGCGGCGGTCTCGATCTGGATCGGTCGCCGGACCCAGCAGGACCGGCGGTGGCTGTGGTACGTCGTACCGCTCAACGTCGTCGCGGCGGTCGCGGTCCCGGCGTTCCTGGCCGCGGCGTACGTCGGTGCGTCGTTCGGGTTCCTGGACAACTACAACGACTACCGCGGCAGCACCCGGAGCTACGAACCACCGGCCAAGGGCGTGGTGGTGAACGGTTCCACGGTCTCGAACATCTACCCGTTCGATGCCCAGGGCAAGCAGGTCTCGGTCCGGCTGTACGACCAGGACGGCAACCCGATCAGCATGGAGCTGCAGGACTGCGCGACCAGCTACGGGAATGAGTCGCGGGACACCACCACCAACCTGTTCCCGCAGGCCGTGGTCGTCCCCGACGAGAACGGCGACACCGGCCCGGACAACTGCAAGGAGACCACGAAAGCCCCGTTCGTCCCGCCGCCCGCCCCGGCCACCCGGACCACGTCGCCCACACCGAGCACGGTCAAGCCTTCGGGAACACCGACCCCAGGTGTGACGCTCACTGTGAAGCCGACCAGGTGACCCAACGCGCGGACTAGGGTGACTGGCTTCGCTGCCCGCCCTGCTCTGTGAGGTACCTGCTCGTGTGGATTCTCGGTGTAGTTGCCGCCGTCGTCGTAGTCGTCGGTCTGGTGTTGTGGTGGTTGCTGCGCGGTCCTGACGACGACCTGGACAGCGACGAGGACTTCGCGGTGCCGCGCAAGTGGGAGTGGGAGTTCCAGCTCACCGAGGAGCAGGAGAAGGCCCTGATGGAGGGCCTGCACTCGTACCACAGAAGCAAGGACGGCCCGATCGCCGTGCACAGCGAGCACGCCGACGTCACGCTGTTCGCGCCGTACACCGTCATCTCGCTGTACCTGCTGGCGGACCGGTTCGTTGCCCTCGGCCCGGATGCCGTGTCGTACCCGATGAGCTCGGTCGGGCGGTTGCTCGACGAGTGCGCCGACCAGGAGCAGCCCGGCGTACTGCACCTGCGGCACGACTGGTTCCCCGACGAGGGTGCGGACGGGATGGACACGTCCGCCTTCGCCGATCTGGTGATGGACGTGCTCATGCAGCACCCGGACCGGCGAGTCATCCGCGCGTCCTGGAACGGCGACGGCCTGGTCGAGGCGGCCATCCGCGCGACCGACGAGAGCCGGCAAGACAACCGCCTGGCGCTCGACCTGGCCCGCGTCCTCGAGCAATACGGCGCTGCCCGCCAGGCGCAGCCGCAAACGCCGCCGCTCGACCTGCTGCGAATGATCCTGCCCAGGATGGTGACCTCCGAGATTCCGGGCGTCCTGTGGATCCGCCCAGCCACCGCCGACGAGCGCAACATCCTCGCCGACGCCGGCCGTCAATCATCATGACCCGTCGACGACTAGCATCCCGAGCGTGAGCGGGATAACAGCAAAGCACATCCACCAGCGGACTCTGTTGGTTGGAGCAACGGTCGCGCTCGCCTTCTCGGGAGCGTCGACCTGGTGGGAAACCGACACCCGGGTCTACAGCGGATGGTCGCAGGTCGGCTCCGGAGGCTCGGGCTTGATGACAGGCTGGGAACGGGTGATCCTCGTGACGGGCATAACACTCATGCTCGCGATCGGCGTGGCCGCGTGCTGGCCGCCGTATCGGATCTCCCCACCGGTTTCGCGCACCATTGGGCTGGTCATAGCAGCGCTCGGCATCGGCATGCTGGCCATGGCCGCGTCAGGCGGCGACTCCTACGAGACGCATGGCGGGCTAGTGGTCTCCGCTCTCCTCGCGTTGGTTGTTGCCTTCCTCTGGATGTCCCTCGCGAACAATCCCTGGCCGCAGGCCGAGACTGCTGAGGCGTCGGCTACTTCGGATCCGCCGGAGTAGCTGACGCCGCTGCGACACGGCGATACGTGTAGCCCAGGCGTTCGTAGACCTTGATTGCGGCAGCGTTGTTGCCGTCCACCATCAGGCCTACTCGACCGTGGCGCTTCACCAGCTCGGCGGTCACAAAGCCGCACACCTGCCGGGACAGTCCCTTGCCCCGGGCAACGGGATGCGTCGCAACGCCGGCGAGGAACCCGATCTCGGGCGCACTCCAGGCATCCGCGGCGATGCTCAACAGCTCACCGCGGTCACCCGTCACCGCAGCCCACCGCCGTACGCCGGGATGCCCGGGCCACGCGTACGACGAGGGCGATGCCTCGGTCAGCAACGCTTCGATGCCGTCCTCCCCGTCCAGCCAGGCGGCCGTCGTCGTGAGGTCCGGGAGCGTGTCCACATCCATCCACCCGAACGCCGCCGAAAACCTCAGGCCGGGCACGCGCTCCGCCAGATCACGGATCAGCGCCTCGTCGCCGAACGGCCGGTACGACGGACCGACCTCGGCGAGCACGTCAGCGGTCAACCGCACCGCGTGGTCAACCGGACCGATCACCGCAAGCCGATCATGCTTCGACACGTCCGGTGACGCGACCGCCACCGCATCCCCGTCGTACCAAGCGCGGATGCCGGGGACGAAACCCTGTGCGGCCCAATTGATCATCGGATCGTCCGCAGCCGCCGTTGCCAGCGCTGCGGTCGTCAGAAGCTCGTGCACGCGGTCATTCTGCCCGTTGGATCGCGTACGGGACCAAATGGCGGTAGCCGCGGACGGCGACGCGGCGGAGGCGGTGGACGGCGTACGACGAGTGGCCGTCGAGGGCTGTGGCGAGTTCGCGGTCGGCGAGGACCCGGCCGGGTTTGCATTCCGTGGTGAGGCGGGCGGCCAGGTTGACGACCTCGCCGTACACGTCGCCGAGCCGGATCAGGATCGTGCCGTACGCGAGCCCGATCCGCAGCTCGGGAAGGTCCTCGTCGGCGTTCACCGCGTCCTGCAGCGCGAGCGCGACCGCGGCCCCCTGCGCGGCGGTGTCGGCGACGAACAGCACCTCGTCGCCCATCGACTTGATCACCCGGCCGCCGTTCAGCGCGACTACGTCGGCGGCCATGCCCTCGAACCGCTCGATCAGTTCGCCGAGCTCGGCCTCGGTCAACCGTCGCGTCAGGCGCGTGTAGCTGACGATGTCCGCGAACCCGACCGCCCGCACCCCACGCGCCAGCTCGTCGGACCCCGCCACGGCCCGCCCGGCTGCCGCGGCGAGGTGCCGGCGCCAGACGTACGTCTGCAGCCGCTCCATGGCCGGCAGCAACAAACCCGCGACCTCGATCGACTCGTCCGCGGACAGCTTGGACCCACCGAGGAAGTCCAGGAACATCGCCGACTGCCACGACGCCAGCCGGGACTGCGTCTGCCCGAGCTTCCGGGCCAGCGACGACTCCGTCTCGGCTTCGATGAACCCGTCGTCCTCGAGCGCCGCGACCAGCCGCAACGCCTCGACGTCGTCGTCGGTGAAGGCCACCTCGTCGTCCGGGACGGTCGCGAACCCGAGCGCATGCCACATCCGTTCGGCGCGCTGGATCGAGATCCCGGCCCGCTCGGACACCTGGATCCGGGTGAACTTCCGCTCCCCACCCAGGAGTGTCTGCTCGAACTCCCGCGTCAACCCGGCCAGATCCGGCGCCCGAGGGTCAGTGGCCACCGCGGCGCTCGGCGATGGTGGCGTCGATGGCGTCCCGGAACGCCGGCAGCCGGCGGGTGAGGTCGTCGAACTTCTCCCGGGTGAAGTGCAGCAGCTGCAGCCGCGACTTCGCCGTGACGGTTGCCGTTCGCAACGTGTTCTTCCGGACCGCGACCTCGCCGGCGATATCGCCCGGGCCGAGCTCGGCGATCTCCTGGCCCTTCTCGCGGACCGCCGCTGTACCGCTGAGGATCAGGTACGCCGCGTCCGGGGGCGTCTGCTCCAGGATCAGCGACCAGCCGGCCGGTACCGAGACCTCCTCACCGGCGCGGAAGATGTCCCGGATGTCGCGTCCGGACAGATCCGCGAACAGCGGCAGGTCCCGTGGGGACGTCCTACCCAAAGCCACGTCGATCCTCCTCGTCGGCGATCAGCCGATGTTTCCAGTCGGTAACTCTAGCGGGTCGCCCGCGCAATAAACCACACGCCACCCGTTGACCGTCCCGACAACGCGCGGCTACGGTGGTCGGAAATCGATTTCTCAAACCAGCTCTCTGCAACCGCCCGAGGAGACCCTGATGCGGAAACGATGGTTGCTCGTCCTGCCTGCCCTGATCGGAGTGGCCGTCGTGCCTGCCGACCAGTCCCAACCCGCCCAGGCAACGGCCGTACCGTCGCCCGTCGAGCGGATCGCCAAGCTCACCGGTCCCGAGTCGATCAACGACACCGAGGCGCGCTTCGCCCTGAAGGCGACCGACCTCGGCGTCCTCTGGGACAACGGGTCCGGCGAGATCCTGACCGCGTTCGGCGACAGCTACGGCAGTGGCTGGACCGGACCGGGTGGCGGCGCAGGCGACCAGGCGACGATCGACTGGCGGTGCAACCTGCTCTTCCGCAGCAAGGACCGCAACCTGGCCGACGGGATGACGCTCGACTCGGCGGCGGAGGACCGGCCCGGTCATGCCAAGGAGTTCCTGCCCTGCAAGAAGATCGACCGCGACGAGCACACGGTGATCCCGACCGCGGGGGTCTCGGTCGGCAAGCGGCAGTACGTGCAGTACATGTCGGTCAACTACTGGGGTCCGGCCGGCAGCTGGTTCACGAACTACTCCGGCTTCGCGTACTCAGACGACAACGGCGAGAACTGGACCAAGGACACCGGCGCCCGCTGGCAGAACACCAAGTCCTGGGACGACAATTTCCAGATGGTTGCCCTGGCCAAGGACAAGGGCTACGTCTACATGATCGGTACGCCGAACGGCCGCTTCGGCAGCGCGCACCTGGCCCGGGTTCCCGAGCAACAAGTACTGCAGAAGAACGCCTGGCGGTACTGGGACGGCAGGACCTGGTCACCGCAGGAGACGGCCGCCGTACCGATCGCGGTCGGCCCGATCGGCGAGGTGTCGGTGCAGTGGAACGCCCATACCGGCAAGTGGCTGATGATGTATCTCGACGAGCACCGCGCCGCGATCGTGCTGCGCTCGGCGAAGGACCTCACCGGCCCGTGGAGCGGTGAACAGGTCGTCGTCAAAGGCACCGAATACCCAGGCCTCTACGGATCGTTCATGCATCCTTGGTCGTCAGGCCCGGACCTGTACTTCACGATGTCGCAGTGGGACCCGTACAACGTTTTCCTGATGCGCACCAAGCTCACCGACGACGGCCAGATCACCAACCTGGTCACGGATCCCGGCTTCGAGAGCCAAACCAGCGGTACGCCGTCCGCACCCTGGCAACTGAGCGGCACCGGCGGCATCGACCGCTCGAACCTCGGCCACACCGGCGCCAACAACGCGTTCGTCCGCGACTCGATCGGCACCCACCAGATCCAGCAAACCGTTGCCGTACGCCCGAATCACCGCTACCGCCTCTCCGCCTGGATCCGGACGGCGGAGAACAACTCCGAGACGATGCTCGGTGTCCGCACCTTGCGCGGACGCACGATCGCGCAACAGTCCGGCGGCGCGCACCCGCAGTACACGAAGGTCAGCGTCGACTTCGACTCCGGGCGGGAGTCGTTGATCCAGCTGTACGGCGGATTCTTCGGTCACGGTCAGGACGTGTGGCTGCAACTCGATGACTTGGCCCTGGAGGAGGTCCGCTAAGCAGCCCCTCGTCGGCGGCGGGTGCGGCGCGGGCCGGTGCGGCGCCGGATCGGACGGCGGGGGCCGACGAGGCGAGGACCGGCCAGGCGGTCCTCGAGACGGCGCGCCTCGCGGCGGATGGGTTGGGCGACGTACTCGCCGAGGATCAGGCCCGAGGCGAGTGCGACGCCGATCGCGACCGCGGTCGTGAGGCTGACGATGCCGATCAGCTGGCCGACGGCCATCAGCTCGTAGAGGCCCTTGTAGATCGTGAGCCCCGGCAGCAGCGGGATCGATCCGGCGACGACCACGACCAGCGGCGGTACGCCGGTCCGCCGGCCGCTGGAGTAGCCGCCCAGACCGACGACGAAGGCAGCGGCCGCAGTGGACCAGGCCGGCCCGAAAGATGCCCTCGTCATCAAGGTGAAGATCAGCGAGGCCAGCGCACCCATCACGGCGACCGGCAGCAACGCGCGCAGGGGTGCGTACGACGCGTAGGCGAACGCGACCGCCATCACCGCGCCGGAGATCACCATGATCGGGAGGTTCGCCAGCTGGATCGTCTGGGGTTCGATCCCGACATTGAGACCGAGCTTAAGTCCCAGCGTGAGACCCAGCGAAACACCGGCGATGATCCCGCCGGTGAGCAGCATCGCTTCCAGGCTCCGGGCCGCGGCGGTCACGTAGTACCCGGTGATCGCGTCCTGAACGGCACCGGTCAGGGCGATCCCGGCCAGCAGCATGATGATGCCGGCGGCAACGACCAGGGACGGTTTCACCGGCGCGTGTACGGCGTACAGGACCAGGGCGACCGCGGTCGCCACGAACGCTCCGGCGACCTGCTGGTAGAACGCAGGGAGTCGCTGCCGGTTGAACCACCGGTTGTTCAGGTCGATCACGATCGCGGTCAGCACCGCCAGCAACGTGATCAGCCAGCCACCGCCGAGCAGCAGCGTCGCCCCACCGGCCATCACACCCCAGGCCAGCACTGCACTCCAGCGCGGGTACGGCGGACCGGCCGACGTCATCCGGGCGAGTTCGCGCGACGCCTCCTCGCGGGTCACGTCGCCGCGGGCGAACCGTCGTACCAGCCGGTCGACGTCGGTCAGCCGGGAGAAGTCCTGCGACCGGTAGCGGACCAGCCGGATGTGCGTCTCGGGCGCGACGTCCGGCGCCTCCTGGTACGAGACCGCCATCGAGGTGAACGTGATGTCGACTTCGCAGCCGCGCAGTCCGCCGGCCGCGGTGACACCGAGGATCGTGGCGGTCGCGTCCGCCGTACCGGCGCCGCTGGACAGCAGCACCTCACCGACCCGCAAGGCCAGGTCGATGGTGGCGTAAACCTCCCGCTGCTCGTCAGGCTCCATCGAGCAAGCGATGGGCCATCGCGAGGTCGGTGATCAGGATGTTGACCCAGCCGCCGAGCAGGGCCGCGCGGATCGCGGAGTACTTGCGGTCGCCGCCGGCCACCCCGATCCGGCGCGGCACCGCCAGCAACTCCTTCGCGGTCACCCCGATGACCCGCTGGTCGAACGTCGAGCGCACGAGCTTTCCCTCTTCGTCGAAGAACCGGAAACACACGTCCCCGACAGCACCGAGCCGGCGCAACTCGTCCTGGTCGGCCTCCGCGACCGCGTTGCCACTTCGCTGCAGCAGCGGCGAGGGCTCGAGGCTGCCGATCCCGACCAGGGCGTCGGTGAGCTGTCCCCAGGTGCCCAGAACGTCCCGAACGGACACATCGTTCATCATCGCCCGGCGTACGGCGGGGGTCCCGACCAGTCCGGGAGCGGGCAGGTAGACCGGCATCCCACCGGTCAGCTCGGCGAACCGCGCGGTCAGCCGGGTGGCCTGCATCTGCACCGCGGCGTCGCCCAGCCCGCCGACAATCTGGACCACCTTGTCGACGACCGGCACGCTCTTGCGCGGCATCCGGTCGACCGCGCTGATCAGCGTCTCGCTCCAGGACGAGATCCCGACCACGTGCCCGCCGGTCAGCGTCATGTCCAGGTACGCCGCTGCGCCCGAGCCGAGCGCGGGCAGTACGTCGTCCCCCACGCCAAGGGTGTCGACGACGACCGCGTCACGCAGCCCGTACCGGCCCTGCAGTTCGTCCTCGAGATCGCTGTGCACGCCGCTCGGCATGGTCACCACGGTGTGCACGATGCCGACCTCGACGGCCTGTTTCAGCATCCGGGAGACGCGCGCCTGGGACAGGTTCAGCTCGGCGGCGATCTGCGGCTGGCGGATGCCCTTCTCGTGGTACATCCGCGCCACCTTCGCGAGCAGCCGCAGCTCGTCCAGCCCGGGCTGGCGCACCGCGCGGTTGCTGTTCACGACACCCCTCTCAAGACGATCAACCTGGACTATAGGCAGATGTAGACCCTCGGCGCGCCACCAACATCAGGCAATGGACTCTGCGGCGTGTCCCGTTTGCCGGTCGCCACCACCGACCCGTCCCGCGGATCGACGATCGTGTAGCCCAGCGGCACGGTGGGGTCGAACACCATCACCGGCCCGCCGTTCTCGCGGTACACGATCAGGCCGCCCTCCGCCGTACTCAGCGCTCGCCCCGAGATCGTCCGGGTCCAGTCCGGCGCCATGTCGGTGGTCGGCACCCCGTCGAGGATCTTCCCGAGCAGTCCGACGTACGTCGAGCCTTCGAAGTCGATCGCCTCGCGCCAGCCCGCGCCCGGCGCGAGGAAGAAGTCGGAGTGCCCCGGCTCCTCCGCGTGCAGCCGCCACTGCCACAGGCTCCCCGCGCCGTAGACGACGCCCATCGTGCCGCCCGCACACAGGTTGCTCCACGCCTCGTGGCCCTGCCACCAGCCCTCAGCCACGCCGGTCCGGCCGGTGTGCTCGTACGTCGGCTCGCCGTTGGCGACCGCCTTCACCGGCTCGTTCCGCCACATGTCCGCGACGCGTTCCGGCACGTGCTCGCCGGTGTGCCCGGTCTGACACCACTGGAAGTCCAGCCAGTCCGCGTCCTGATGAGCACGCGCGCGGATGTGCGGCCGGTAATGGATACCCGTCGGCTGCTCGTAGCAGTCGGCGGCGTGCACCTCGGCTCCTCCGGCGGCAGTCTGCGGCTCGGCACCAGAGCCGTCCCCGCCGACCAGGTAGACGGCCGGCCGAGCGCCGTACCGCGCGACGAGATAGCGGCAGTAGGCGGCGTACTCCGATGGCGGTACGACGGTGCCCGCGACATCGAGGCCCTTCCAGCCGAAGCCGTGGAACACCGGCTGCAGGACCGGTACCAGACCGTGCTCGACCAAGATGTCGAGCAGTACGTCGAGGTACTGGAAGTACTCGACGTTCATCCGGTTCAGGTGACCGTCGGCGAGATCCTCGAAGCCGATCGCGAACCCTTCGTCCTGGGTCCGGTCGCGCGGCCCGACGGCGCGCATGTCCGGTTGGACGGTCATCAGCAGGACTGCGTTGAACCCCTTCGCCTGCCGGTCGGCGGCGTACTCGCGGACCTGGTCAGGGGTCGCCCGCCACGGCAGCGCCCACGCGGTGTCGGCGACCAGCAGAGCAGGCGTCCCGTCGGCGTGCACCAGGCTGCGACCACCGGGCGACATGCGCCAGAAACCGTGCCGGTAGAACGGGTTCGCCTCGTCAGTTGGAGCCTCGGCGACGTGCAGTTCACCGCCCGACCACGTCCACGAACCGGCAAGTGGCGGAGCGAAACGGACCCGATGCGTGTCACCGCCGTCCCAGAACGCCGGGCGCCGGAGCCGTCGGCCGCTCTCGTGCTCGAACTCGACCCACTCGGAGGTAGCCGGCAGCTCGATCCCCTGCCAGACAGATGAGATGGACATGACACTCCAGGGATGCTCGTTGCCGTTAAGCTGATGGTGAGAAGAACACACGTGCTCTGGGGTCGGTGAAATTCCGAGCCGGCGGTAACAGTCCGCGACCCGTGACTTCGTGAGAAGGAGCGGTTGACCCGGTGGAACTCCGGGACCGACGGTGAAAGTCCGGATGGGAAGACGCACGTGGCAGCTGCACGTCCCTGGAACGGGGGCGTGGAGCTTGTCGTTGCCCCGGAGTGCTCACGAATGCATTGCCGAGAGGACAACGATCGTGAACACCGTGACCAGCCTGGACACCATCGAACATGCTGTCGCCGAGCTCGCCGCCGGACGGCCGGTCGTGGTCGTCGACGACGAGGACCGCGAGAACGAAGGCGACCTGACCTTCGCCGCGAGCCTCGCGACGCCCGAACTGATGGCCCTGCTCGTCCGTCACACCAGCGGTTACGTCTGCGCGCCCGCGGCACCGGAGATCCTGGACCGTCTTGAGCTCCCGCTGATGGTGCCGAACAACCAGGACAGCCTGCGTACGGCGTACACCGTGTCGGTGGATGCGGCGACCGGTGTCGGGACCGGCATCTCCGCCGCGGACCGGGCGCGGACCGTCCGCGTGCTGGCCGATCCCTCGGCGCAGCCCGCGGACCTGATCCGGCCCGGTCACATCCTGCCGTTGCGCGCCGTCGACGGCGGAGTCCGGCAGCGGCCCGGTCACACCGAGGCCACCGTCGAACTCGTCCGGCTCGCCGGACTGCCGCCGGTCGGCGTGATCGGCGAACTCATGAACGACGACGGCACGCTGATGGCAGGCGCGGATCTGCGCGCGTTCTCCGACGCTCATGGCTTCGCGATGATCTCGATCGCGGATCTCGTCACTTACCTGTCTTGAACAGCTTGCGGGCGGCGTCCGCAATGCCCTCGGCGGAGAGACCGTACCGGTCCAGCAAATAGCCGGCCGACCCCGTGGGCGCGAACTCGGGGAACCCGAGGATCGACACCCGCGCCGGATGATGCTGTACGACGGTCTCCGCGACGGCACCGCCGAGGCCGCCGCCGGACACCGCTTCCTCGGCGGTGACGATGCCGGCCGTCTCCCGCGCGGCCGCGACCACGGCGTCGGTGTCCAGCGGCTTCACCGTCGGCATCGACAGCACCCGGGCCGAGATCCCTTCCTCCGCGAGCCGTTCGGCGGCGGCCAGCGCCCGCCACAGCACGGTCCCGTTACTGATTACGGTGACATCGTTGCCCTCTCGCACCGTGATCGCCTTGCCCAGCTGGAACTCGTAGTCGTCGGCGTACACCTTCGGCACGCTCATCCGGCTGACCCGGATGAACACCGGTCCCTCCGAGGAGGCGGCCCAACGGAGCGCGGCCGCGGTCTCGATCGGGTCGGCGGGCACGATGATCCTCATCCCGGCGATGGCCCGAAGCCAGGCGATGTCCTCGATCGAGTGATGCGTCGGCCCGAGTTCGCCGTACGCGACGCCTGGGCTCATGCCGCAGAGCTTGACGTTGGTGTTCGAGTACGCGACGTCGGCCTTGATCTGCTCGAGCGCGCGGGCGGTGAGGAAGCAGGACGCCGCCGACACGAACGGGATCCGGCCGCCGTTGGCCAGCCCGGACGCGACGCCGACCATGTCCTGCTCGGCGATCCCGACGTTGATCAGCCGGTCCGGAAACGCCTTGCGGAAGCTGTTCAGCTTGCTCGACCCGACCGAGTCGTTGACCACGCCAACGATCCGGTGGTCGGCCTCGGCCAGCTCGGCGAGTGTCTCGACGTACGCGTCCCGGCAGTCGTACCGCGGCTGATCCGCGATCGACGTACGGACGATGGTCGTCATACCCGCCCCCTGTCGTAGCGCGCCAACTCGGTCAGCGCCTGCTGGTACTCCGCCGCGTCCGGCACACGGTGGTGCCAGGCGACGTTGTTGCTCATGAACGAGATCGGATGGCCCTTGTGCGTATGGGCAATCACGAAGGTCGGCTTGCCCGGCCGGAACGGTACGGCGGACAGCACGTCGAGCAGCTCGCCGTGGTCGTGACCGTTCACCTCCACCACCGCGAACCCGAACGCCGCCGCCTTCTCCGGCAACGGGTCGAGGTCGTTGGTCTCCTTGGTGGTCGCGCCCTGCTGCAGCCGGTTCCGGTCGACGATTACGGTCAGCCGGTCCAGCTGGTACTGCGAGGCCGCCATCATCGCCTCCCAGTTCGAGCCCTCCTGCAGCTCGCCGTCGCCGACCAGCACATAGGTACGGCGCAGCGAGACGTCGAGCTTCGCCGACAGGGCATGACCGACGGCGATCGGTAGGCCGTGCCCGAGCGGACCGGTGTTGGCCTCGACGCCGGCGACCTTGTTCCGGTTCGGGTGCCCGTTCAGCGCGGACAGCGGCTTGAGGAACGTCGCGAGCTCCTCGACCGGCAGGAACCCGAAGGCCGCCAGCGTGGTGTAGAGCGCCCCCGCGACGTGCCCCTTGCTCAGGATGAAACGGTCCCGCTCGGGGTCGTTCACCGTCGCGGGCGAGATGTCGAGCACAGCGCCGTACAGCGTGGCCAGGATGTCGATCGCGGAGAAGTCACCGCCGATGTGCCCGGCGCCGGCGTGGTGGACCAGCTTGAGGTCCTGGATCCGGATCTGTTTGGCGGCCTCGGCGATGTGCGCAATCTGCTCGGCGCGACTGCTGTGGACCGGCAGCCGGCCGAGCACCGGCATCGTGGTGTGTTCGACGGTCAGCGTCATGCCAGCTCCGCCATCGAACTCAGCAGCACCTTCTGGACCAGCTTCTGAGCGGCGAGCGCGTCGTGCGAGGCTTGCGCAGCGGCGAGGGCTTCGTCATCCAGTACGTCGAGCGCGTGGTGGATCGCCTTCAGGAAGGTGATCGCCTGCTTCGCGGCCTGCACGCTGTCCTCGCGGAACGGGAACTGGTCGAGCTGCCAGACGCCCTCCCAGTTGTTCTTGCGCAGCGTGTGGAAGAACTCGAACGTCTCCACCAGGTGCACCGAGCCGACCACCATGTCGTCGTCCCAGCCGCGCAGGTTGTCGTTGACGTCGATCGCGAACAACCGGCCGTAGTCGATCGCCAGCTGCGCCGCGTCGGCCGGCGTCTCCTGGCCGTACAGCGAGTGGCCGAAGTCGAGCAGGATGCCCAGGTTGGGCAGGCCGATCTTCTCGATGCCGAGCAGCGTGCGGGCGACGTTCGGGAAGATGATCTTCACCCGCGGCTCGCGCGGCTTGTACTCGATCACGAAGTTGATGTCCGGGTGTGCGGACACCAGTTCCTTCAAGCCGTCGAGCGCCAGGTTCCAGATGGCGTGGTAGTTCACCTGGAACGGGTAGTCCCAGCCGTCCTGCCCCGGCCACAGCTTCACGTACGAGCAGCCCAGGTCCTTGGCGAGTTCGGTTGCCTGATGCAACAGCTCCAGTGCCTGCTTGCGGACGGCCGGGTCCGGGTTCGTCAGCGAGCCCTTGACGAAGTCGCGGGTGTAGATCTCCGGCGTGATCGCGATCGCCTTCAGGTTGTTCCGCTGCAGCGCGGCCTTCACCTCGTCGAGCGTCCCGTCGTACCCGGCGAACGGCCAGTTCAGGTCGACGACGGACAGGTCGCCGACCGCACCGGCGCGGTCGATCTGTTCGAGCAGTCCGACGGGATCGCCGTACCCGTCGGTGGCATAGCGGTCCTTGTACGTCGCGAAGTGCCAGATCCCTGCGCCGAAGACCGGCATGTCAGTCATGTTTCCTCCATATGTGATCAACCCTTGAGCGAGCCGGCAGTGAGTCCGCCGACGATCCAGCGCTGCAGCAGCGTGTAGGCGATGAGAATCGGCACCACGGCGATCAGGATGCCTGCCGCGAGACCGGTGTTGTTGTTGGCGAACTGCCCCTGGAAGTTCAGCAGCCCGACCGGGATGGTCTTGTGCGCGTCGGAGTTCAGCAGGATCAGCGCGAACAGGAACTCGTTCCAGGTCGCGACCGCGTCCAGGATCGCCACCGTGACCAGGGCCGGGACCGAGAGCGGCAGGATGATCGTGAAGAACACCCGCCAGTCGCCGGCGCCGTCCACCCGGGCGGCCTCGATGATCTCGTCCGGGAGCTGCCGGAAGAACGACTGCAGCACCAGCACCTCGAACGGGATCCCGAACGCCAGGTACGGCCCGATCAGCCCGAAGATGCTGTCGGTCGCACCCGCCGAGCGCATCATGATGAAGACCGGGACGATCGTGATGTAGATCGGGATGGTCAGCCCGAGGAACACCGTGAACATCACCGTCCGGCGGAACTTCATCCGCAGCTTGGCCAGCGCGAACCCGAGCATCGCCGACACCAGCACGCCGAGCGGCACCTTGATCAGGGCCAGGATGGCGCTGTTCTTGTACGTCGTGGCGAAGTTGCCGATCCCCCACGCGTCCTTGAAGTTCGACCAGGTCAGCTGATCGGGCCAGGACAACGGCCCGTTCCCGATGAAGTCGGCCAGCGGGCGGACCGCGGTGATCACCAGCAGTGCCAGCGGCGAGATCCAGAAGAGCGCTACCACCGCCAGGACCAGCGTCATCACCAGCCCACGCTTGCCCCTCGGCGCCTTCGTAGGCTCGGCAGAGTCGAGCGGCACGTCGACCCGAACTGGAGCTGTCAACGTCATGACGCCTCCTTCGTCTGCGAGCGTACGTACGGGATGCCGACCGCGATGGCGACGAGCGTGATCACGACGGCGATCGCGGTGCCGTAACCGGCCTGGTAGTACTGGAAGACGTTGAAGTACATCCACGTCCCCATCACCTGCGTCGACGTACCCGGGCCGCCGTACGTCATCGCGTAGATCATGTCGAAGACCTTGAACGAGTCGATCAGGGACAGCGCCAGCACGATGTAGTGCGCCGGCCGCAGGCTCGGCATCGTCACGTTCCAGAACTGCTGCCACTTCGACGCACCGTCGACGGTCGCCGCCTCGTAGAGCTCGTTCGGGATGCCCTGCAGCGCGGCCAAGTAGAGGAGCATCGGGAAGCCGGTCCGCAACCAGATCGCCGGCACCATCACGGCCCACAAGGCGGTCGAGTCCTGCCCGAGCCAGGGCTGTGCCAGTCCGTCCAGCCCGATCAGCCGCAGGAACGAGTTGATCGCGCCGTACTGCGGGTTGTAGAGCCAGCCCCAGATGCTCGCGATGGAAACGAGCGGCAGGACGGCGGGCGTGTAGAAGATCAGCCGCAGGATCGGCTTGCCGTGCACCTTTCCGTTGAGCGCGATCGCCAGCAGCAGACCGATGACGGTCGGTACGGCGATCGTGACCACGGTCCAGATCAGGTTGTTCTTCACCGCGGTCACGACGACCGGGTCGCTGGGCATCTTGAGGTAGTTGTCCAGGCCAACGAACTTGTACGTCGCGCTCAGGCCGTCCCAGTTGGTCAGGCTGAACCACAGTGACGACAACGCTGGGTACACCAGGAACCCGACGTACACGATGAGCGCAGGCAGGGCGAACAACCACGGGGACCAGCGGCCGCGACGTTTCGGTTTGGAGAGCGCGACTGTCGTTGCCATACTCAGCTCTTCGCCCAGGCCGAGACGATCTCCTGCATCTTCTTCGCCGCCGCGTCCGGCTTGACCGAGCCCTGCAGCAGGTCGCTCTGCACGCTGAAGTACTGGTCCGCCTGCTTCTTCGGGAACGCCTGGTCCTGGATCGTGTAGAACGGGTTGCTGCCGTACTTCTGCGCCCACTCGGCCGCGAGCGGCAGCGTCTTCGGGTCAGGCTCCGCACCCTTGACCGTGGAGGCGGTGACCTGCAGCGCCTTCTGGGTCGCCGGCTGGATGATGAAGTCGATCAGCGCCGCGGCCTTGTCCGCGTTGCCGGACTTCGCGTTGATCATGTAGCCCTCGACGAAACCGGAGTGCCGGGCCGGAGTCTTGTCGGTCGGCAGTTCGAAGGTGCCGAAGGCGGACGAGCTCTTCTTGGCCGACAGGATCGCCGCCGCCTCGGTCCAGGGACCGGTGATCGTGTATGCCGTCTTGCCCTGGACATAGGCCGGCTCGATATCGGCCGGGTCGAGGCCGAGTGCACCCTGTGGCAACCACTTCTTGTCCTGCCACTTCTTGAACAGGGCGAACGCCTCGACCACCTCGGGCCGGTCCCAGCTCTCGTCCCCGGTCAGCAGCTTGTCGTGCAGCTCAGGTCCGGCGGTGTGCTCCAGCAGGTACTCGAACAGGCGCATGATGTCCCAGCCGTACTTCCCGCCGAGACCACACGGCGTCACGCCGACCGCGACGAGTTTGTCGTTGATCGCCTCCAGCTCGGCATAGCTCTTCGGCGGTCCGCTCACACCGGCCTTGGCGAACAAGGACTTGTTGTACCAGGCACCGATTCCGAGGGACACGAACGGCACTCCGGCCTTCATCCCCTCGAACGTCATCCCGCCGATCGCCTGGGTGTTGATCTTCGAGTCCCAGCCGTACTTGGAGTAGTACGGCGACAGGTCGAGCGACTGCTTCGCCTTCGCGAAGGGCGCTCCGATCTGACCGCCCCAGATCCGCCAGACATCCGGGCCCTTGCCGCCGAGCAGCTCCGTGCGCAGCTTGTCCGGATAGACCGCCGCCCCGGAGCCCGGCAGGCTGTCCACGGTCGTCGTCGTACCGTTCTGCTCGTCGAACTTCTTGAGCTGTGCCTTCAGCAGCCCGATCGTCTCGTCACCCTCGTAGGTGAACAATCGCAGATTGTTCGACGCCGCCTGGGTGGCTCCCCCGCCGGTCGACGTACCACCGCCGGTGCAGGCGGACAGACCGGCGCCGAGTGCGGCGGCGGACGTGAGACCGAGGAAACCACGGCGACTGAACGTGCTCATGAAGCGCTCCTTTGACGGGCAAAACGGCGGATCTTGGCGAACATGTCCTCCAGCAGGAAGCGGACGTCGACCTGCTCGCAGACCTGGATGGGGTTGTCGGTGCCCGGCAGGTACCAGCCGTCGACACCGAAGCGCGGCGCCGGACGGGTCCGGAAGTTGCCGCTGTGCGGGTAGAGCATCAGGGAGATGGCAGGCGAGTCGCCGAGGGAGCGGGACTCGATCGGCTCGCCGTGGTACGTCGCGTTCCACTCGATCAGCTGCTCGATGAGGTACTTGCCCAGCGGACCGGCGTCGCCGATCTTCTCCTCGAGCTCCGCGTAGCTGACCGAGACCTTCGTATAGACGTCGCTCGGGACCTGCCAGACCGTGATCCCGGAGCCGAACACCACGTTGGCGGCGTGGATGTCGTTGGACAGGTTGAACTCCATCCGGTGGTCGGCCGCGTAGCCGTTGTAGCCGCGACCGCCGATCCAGACCACGATCACGTTCCGGTGCACGAGCTCCGGGTCGAGCAGGATCGCCGACGCCATGTCGGTGAGCGGGCCGAGGAACGACACGAACAGCGGATCGCCTTCGGAGGCCAGCTTGGACTCCTCGATGATCAGCCGCGCGCCGGGCGAGTCGAGCGGTGTCTGCTCGTCCGGGATGCCGGTGGCGGCGCCGTTCGCGACGGTGACCTGACCGGTCAGATCCATCAGGTCCAGCAGTAGGTCGATCTCCTCGCGGGACTCCTCCATGCTGCGGTCCGACCGCCAGGTGCCGAAGTGCGCGGGGATCAGGCCGCGGACGTCGAAGGTCGGCGACAGCAGCCCGTGCACGATCGCGAACTGGTCGTCCGCCTCGTTCTTGGCATCGGTGTTGATGATCACCCGGCGTCTACTCGGCCTCACGCGGTCTCCTCCGGCTCTGATTGCGAATAGATATTCAGTAGTGCATAGCCTGTCGCCATGAGTGTCACCACGCGGCTAGAGTCACGTCAAGAGCTCAGTTGAAACTTGGAGGGGCGATGGTCCAGGCGGTACTCGCGGTCGACCAGGGCACGACCAACTCCAAAGCCGCCTTGGTCACCGCCGCCGGCCACGTCCTCGCCACCGCCTCCGCCCCGGTCGGCTTGTCCACGCCACGCCCGGGCTGGGTCGAACAGGACGCGAGCGATCTCTGGCAGAGCGTCCTCACCGCAATCGCCGCCTGCACTTCGTCGTCCACCGCGGTCGACGTCGTGGGGCTGGCGCTTTCCACCCAACGGGAGTCCGTCGTGGGCTGGACCCGGTCGGGCGAACCAGTCGGACCCGTTCTCGGCTGGCAGGACGTACGGACCGCCGAGTGGTGCGCTCAACTCCCCTCGACCGTCGACGACCTGGTCCGCCGACGAACCGGACTGCGCGTGGACGCGATGTTCTCCGCCCCCAAGATGCGCTGGCTCCTCGACCGGTCCGACGCGTACGTCGGCACCGTCGACGCCTGGCTGATCCATCGGCTGACTGGTTGCCAGGAGCACCTGACCGAGGCCGGGAACGCCTCCCGGACCTTGCTCTACGACACGGTCGAGCTCGACTGGTCAACGGAATTGCTCGAAGCATTCAACGTGCCCCGCCCAGCGCTCCCCGACGTACGGCCGTCGAACGCCGGCTTCGGAGTCACGAACGGCGTACCAGGGCTGGCCGACGGGATCCCGATCGTGGCTGTGCTGGCGGACTCACATGCGGCGATGTACGGGCAGGGCTGCACGCAAGCGGGGATGGCGAAGGCGACGTACGGGACCGGCTCGTCGGTGATGACGCCGGTCGCAGGCTTCGTGCCGAGCGGGTGCACGCTCGCCTGGCTCACCGATCGGCCGATGTACGCGCTGGAAGGGAACATCGTGTCGTCCGGGGCCGCGCTCGCCTGGACGGCCGATCTCCTCGGACTGCCAGATGTTGGCGCATTGACGGCACTCGCGGCGACAGTCCCCTCGACCGAGGGCGTCGTACTGGTGCCGGCCTTCGCGGGGCTCGGGGCGCCGCACTGGGATCGTGAAGCGCGGGCGGCGTTGACCGGGATGAGCAGCTCGACCACGCGGGCGCACATCGCGCGGGCGGCGGTTGACGCGGTCGCTCACCAGATCTGCGACATGACGGACACCATTCCCGGCACGCTCAGCAGTCTCCGCGCGGACGGCGGCGCGACGGTTTCCGGCCTGCTCATGCAGACGCAGGCGGATCTGCTCGGACACCCGGTCGAGGCTGCCGACGTACCGGAGATTTCTGCTTTGGGGGTGGCCGAGCTGGCGTGGACCACGCTCGGTGAGACGACCGGCTGGGCCGGTAAGCGGTCCTTCCGGACGTTCGAGCCCGGTCCCGACGCCGGCGATCGTGGCCGGCGTCGAGCCGAGTGGGCCCAGGCGGTCGCCTCGGTGCGCGTCAGGCCAGCTTGATCCGGAACACAGCCAGCCGGGCGTCATGGCCGTCGACGCTCATCGGGATCGCCTTGGTCCCGACGAGATCGAGACGAACCGTACCGTCGCCGGGCAGCCAGTTGATCCGGTCGATGCCGTGGGCAAACACCTTGTGCTCGGCCTCCTGGCCGGTCGCCTGGTCGTAGCCGGGATTGTTGGTGTCCGCGGTCCAGATCACCAGGTGACCGTTGTTGTGGTGGGCCATCACGCGCTCGCGGTGGAGCTTCTTGTGCAGCTCCCACTCGTCGCGGAGGTTCGGGTTGTTGTCGCCGTTGTAGGCGCCCGCGATGTAGTGCGAGTTGATCAGGGCGAACTTCAGGCCCGGGTGCGCGGTGTGCTCGACGACCACCTCGTTGATGAAGCGCGGCGGAGTCACGTTGGCGATACCGCCGTGGACGAACGTCTGCTTCGAGTTCACGATCTTCCACGGCTCCGGGACCGAGATCGGGACCCGGAAGGACTTGGGGTCGCGCAGGAACGCGTTCCGGTACTTGCCCCCGAAGTACCGCGTGATCATCGGCACCTCACCCGAGTCGCCCTCACCGATCTCCTGCCAGCCGACGAACGGCCGGTTGCCCGGGTCGCCACCACGGACCGCCCGGATCGCCGCCTCCCGAGCGTCGAGGTGCTTGCGTCCGATGTTGGCCGTGATGACCGGCAGCCGGAACCATCCCGTCCCCGCCGCAGCTCCCGACGCTGCTTCCGCCGGCCGGGCCGCTGATGCCGATTGGGCCGCGGCCACCGAACCGAGCGTAGCCGCGCCGGCCAGCGCACCACCCCCGAGCAACAGAGCCTGCCGTCTACTGATCCTTTGGGCCATGACCACCTCCGCAAGAGTCCGGCACCGTGGCCGGAGGGCGTATGTCTTGTTGACGGGCTACGACGTAGCCAACCTCACAGCCGTTCCACCGGGGTGTTGGAGATCGCTTTCCGTTACAGGTTGACGGGAGGTTTTCGCCCACCTATGGTTACGGTCACAAGCTGCGGAAAGCCCTTTCCAAGGCTCGGAGGGAGGCGTACATGTGTGAGTTCGAGCCCGGACCGGCCGTGGCGCTGCCGGGCGGTATCGGCATCTCGAAGCTGACGGTGTACGACGTCGAGGCTCCCGACGGCCTGGTCGGCGGTACTCCGCATGTGCACCTGGCCTGCTCCGAGGGGTACTACGTGGTCGCCGGCACCGGCGCCGTACAGACCCTGAACACGAAGGGTTACAGCGAGACGCCGCTACAAGCCGGCACCGTGGTCTGGTTCGACCCGGGCACGATCCACCGGCTGGTCAACGGCGGCGCTCTGCAGATCCTCACGCTGATGTCCAACTCCGGACTCCCCGAGGCCGGCGACGCCGTCCTGACCTTGCCGCCCGAGCACCTCACCGACCGCGAGGCCTACCTGCGCGCAACCACCCTCACCGGCGAGGGCGAGGACCGTACGACGTCCGCGATGGCCCGGCGCGACCTCGCGCTGCAGGGGTACGCCGTACTGCGGGAACGGTACGAAGCGGAAGGACCCGCGGCGCTGGACGACTTCTTCGCGGCGGCGATCCAGCTCGTGCAGCCGCAGCTCGCGGACTGGCGGAAGCGCTGGGAAGAGGGCGCCCGCCGGCTCGCGGACGAGACCGGCGCCGCGCTGGACGCGCTGGAGGCCGGCACCGCACCGCATCTGCAGTCCGCCGAGGTCCACCAACTCCCCACCCCCACCGAGTTCGGCCGGCACGGCATGTGTGGACGACTCGACGTTTATGACACTCAAGCGCGAGAGGCAAGACTGTGAACGAGCGACGCATCGGCATCGTGATGAACGGCGTCACCGGCCGGATGGGCCTGCGCCAGCACCTCGAGCGCTCCATCGTGGCGATCCGGCAGCAGGGCGGAATCCCCGCTGCCGACGGCACGATGATCATCCCCGAGCCGATCCTGGTGGGCCGCAACGAGCTGAAGCTGCGCCGGATCGCCGAGCAGTACGGCCTGGAGCGGTACACCACCGACCTGGCCGAGGCACTGGCCGCGCCGGACGTGGAGATCTACTTCGACTCCCAGCTCACCCAGCTGCGCGAGAAGGGCGTCCGGGCCGCGGTCGAGGCCGGCAAGGCGATCTACTGCGAGAAGCCGATCGCCGAGAGCCTGGACGCGGCCGTCGACCTGGCCAAGCTGGTCCTCGACTCCGGCCTGAAGAACGGCGTGGTGATGGACAAGCTGTCGCTGCCGGGCCTGCGGAAGCTGAAGCGGCTGGTCGACGGCGGGTTCTTCGGCCGGATCCTCTCGGTCCGCGGCGAGTTCGGCTACTGGGTCTTCGAGGGCGACTGGCAGGAGGCGCAGCGGCCGTCCTGGAACTACAAGTCCGAAGAGGGCGGCGGCATCATCCTGGACATGTTCTGCCACTGGCGGTACGTGCTCGACCAGCTGTTCGGCGAGGTCAGGTCCGTGTACTGCCAGGGCGCGACGCACATCCCGACCCGGGTCGACGAGAACGGTGACAACTACGCCGCCACTGCAGACGATGCGGCGTACGGCGTGTTCGAGCTCGAGGGCGGGATCGTCGCGCAGCTGAACTCGTCCTGGGCCACGCGGGTGTTCCGCGACGAGCTGGTCGAGTTCCACGTCGACGGGACCGAGGGGTCGGCGGTCGCCGGCCTGCGGAACTGCCGCGCCCAGCACCGGTCCGCGACGCCGAAGCCGGTGTGGAACCCGGATCTCCCGGTCACCGAGAAGTTCCGCGACCAGTGGGCGACGGTGCCGGACAACGAGCCGATGGACAACGGGTTCAAGGTCCAGTGGGAGATGTTCCTGCGGCACGTGGTCGACGACGCCCCGTGCACCTGGGACTTCGTCGAGGCCGCGAAGGGCGTCCAACTGGCCGAGCTCGGCCTCAAGTCCTGGCACGAGGGCCGCAAGCTCGAGGTCCCCGAGCTGAGCCTGAAGGCCAACTGATGGAGATCGATCTTCCTGCTGCCGACGGACTGGAGACGTATCGTCTCGTTGGTCAGCCGGTTGCTCAGGGCACCTATTCACCGGCTTCGAGTCGGCTGGCGTTCGCCGCGGCGCATGTTGTCGCCGACCCCTTGGGTGACAACTCGCCAGGCGCGCCCGCGGTGATCGACTGGGAGCACACGCTGGAGTTCCGGCGGCACCTGTGGTCGCTCGGGCTGTCGGTCGCGGAGGCGATGGACACCGCGCAACGCGGGATGGGGCTCGACTGGCCCGCGACGCAGGAACTGATCCGCCGCTCAGCCGCA
Source organism: Kribbella sp. VKM Ac-2569 (assembly GCF_004216905.1). Taxonomy (GTDB): domain Bacteria; phylum Actinomycetota; class Actinomycetes; order Propionibacteriales; family Kribbellaceae; genus Kribbella. The sequence continues at coordinate 535,413 of NZ_SGXJ01000004.1, read as the reverse complement.
GAAGCCCCCGACGGCCGCATCGCGGTCGGCGTGGGCACAGACCAACTCGTCATCGGCGGCACCCATCCCCTCGACGCGGTCGTCGCCGCCTACGAGGAGCAGCTCGCTGTCGCCGAGGAGGTTGGCGCGCAGCCGATCATGATGGCCAGCCGGGCGTTGTGCGCCGCGGCGGAGTCCCCCGACGACTATCGGAAGGTGTATGACCGCCTGCTCACGCAGTCGACCCGACCGGTCATCCTGCACTGGCTGGGCTCGATGTTCGACCCCGCGCTCGAAGGCTACTGGGGAAGCACCTCGGTGGACGCGGCCGCGGACACCGTCGTCGAGCTGATCAACGACAACGTGTCAAAGGTCGACGGCATCAAGATCTCGCTCCTCGACGCCTCGAATGAAGTTGCCCTGCGCAACCGCCTCCCCCAGGGCGTCCGGCTCTACACCGGGGACGACTTCAACTACCCCGAACTGATCCACGGCGACGGTGAGCGGCACAGCGACGCGCTCCTCGGGATCTTCGCCGCGATCGCTCCGGCAGCAGCGGCTGCTCTCAAGGCGCTGGACGACGGTGACCTGGCGACGTACGAGAAGGTGTTCGCGCCGACGGTCCCGCTGGCCCGCCAGATCTTCTCCGCGCCGACGTACTACTACAAGACCGGCATCGCCTTCCTGGCCTGGCTGAACGGGTTCCAGCCCGGGTTCACGATGGTCGGTGGCCTGCAGACCGGACGGTCGCTGCCGCATCTCGCGGACACGTTCCGGCTCGCGGACCAGGCCGGCGTACTGACGAATCCCGAGCTGGCCGTCGACCGGTTCCGGCAGCTGTTGCGCGTGAGCGGGATCGACGCGTGAACAGGTACAGCCTCAACCAGGCGACCACGAAGTACTGGCCGCTCGAGGACGTCGTCGGGGCGAGCGCGAAGGCCGGTCTGGAGTGGATCGGGCTGTGGCGCGAGCCGATCCAGGAGTACGGCGTCGACAAGGCGGCTCGTCTGGTCGCGGACGCGGGTCTGAAGGTCTCCTCCTTGTGCCGCAGCGGCTTCTTCACGTCGACCGACCCGGCTGAACGGAAGACGAAGATCGAGGACAACCGGCGCGCGATCGACGAGGCCGCGACGGTCGGTACGTCGGTCCTCGTGCTGGTCAGCGGCGGACTCCCGGCCGGGTCACGTGACCTCGACGGTGCCCGCGGCATGGTGCGCGACGGGCTCGCCGAGCTGGCGCCGTACGCCGAAGAACGCGGCGTCACGCTGGCGGTCGAGGCGCTGCACCCGATGTTCTGCTCGGACCGGTGCGTGGTGTCGTCGCTGGGCGGTGCGCTCGACCTGGCGGAGCAGTTCCCGGCGTCGCAGGTCGGCGTGATCGTGGACGCGTACCACCTGTGGTGGGACGCGGACGTGTACCGGCAGATCGAGCGGGCCGGCGAGCGGATCGTGTCGTACCAGGTCAGCGACTGGGTGGTCCCGCTGCCCGAGGACACGCTGCTCGGGCGCGGCCTGATGGGCGACGGTTCGATCGAGCTGCGCCGGCTGCGCGAGGCCTGCGACGCGGCCGGGTACGACGGGCCGATCGAGGTCGAGATCTTCAACCAGCAACTGTGGGACGCGCCGGGGCAGGAGGTTTTCGACCTGGCGCTGGCGAGGTATCAGGAACACGTTCTCTGACAAGGAGCTGTTTGTATGACTGACCGGACCATTCCTGCCGACGGAATCGGGATGCACCTCTACACGATGCGAGACGTGCTGGCCGAGGACTATTCGGGGACGCTGAAGCGGCTGGCCGGGATCGGGTATCGCACAGTGGGCGTGAGTGGGCGGTTCGACCACAGCGCGGCGGAGATCCGTGGGTTCGCGGACGACGCCGGGCTGTCGATCGTGCTGGAGCATGTCGGATACGCGCGGATGAGCGACGACTGGGCCGGCGCGCTGGCCGACGTACAGACGCTCGGGGCGCAGTGGGCCGTCGTACCGTCGATTCCTTCCGAACTGCACTCGGTCGAGGGCTTCAAGACCGCCGCGGCCGCGTTCACCGAGGCCGGGAAGGTGGCGCAGGACGCCGGGCTGAAGCTGCTGTTCCACAATCACGGCCGGGACTTCGACGAGGTCGACGGGCAGGTGCTGTACGACATCCTGCTGGACGTGGACCCGGAGCTGCTCGGGTTCGAGCTGGACCTGTACTGGGCGGTCGACGGCGGGCACGACCCGGCGAAGCTGTTCCAGGAGCACCCGGGCCGGTTCCCGGCGCTGCACGTCAAGGACATGGCCGAGGACGGGTCCTGGGAGGACGTCGGAGCCGGGAAACTCGACTTCGGCGCGATGTTCGCGCACGCCGAGTCGGGTGGCGTGGAGCAGTACCTGGTCGAGCACGACAAGCCCACGGACGCCTGGCACTCGGCCGAGCGCAGCTACCGCGGACTGACCGAACTCCGGTACTGAATCCTGTGACAACAAACGCTTAACCGGGTCAGCTGTGGATACGACTGCTCACGCCTCGTGAAATCGGCCTATCCTCAACGGGTGCAGAACGAGCCCGCGGTCCGGCTGTCTGCCGTCCGTCGCCTGTACGAAGTGAGTGCGCGGATGGGCGCCGGGCGCAGCCTTGCCGAGACGCTGCAAGCGGTCGTCGACGGCGTCGTGAACGGGCTCGGTTTCGGCATCGCCGTACTGAATCTGCGGCACCCGGACGGGAAGTTCGAGGTGATCGCCGTCGCCGGGTCGCCGGAGGCCCGGGCGGCGCTCCTCGGGAAGGTGAGCGCGGCGGACCTGTTCGACGCCGAGTTCGCGATCGCGGACGCGTGGGGCAAGCTCCGGTTCGTACCGCACGAACGGCTCCCGGAGGGCGAGGTGACCGGCTGGGTGCCCGACGTACCGGTATCCGACGCGCCGGACGCCTGGCATCCGCTGGACGCACTCTTCGCGCCGCTGTACTCGTCGGACGGCGACCTGGTCGGGATGCTGTCGGTCGACCTGCCCGAGGACCAGCGCCGGCCGGGTCCGATCCATCGGGAGCTGCTGGAGATCTTCGCGACACAGGCCGGGCTGGCGATCGACAAGGCGCGGCTGACCGATCGGCTGCTGGCCGAGAAGACCCGGCTGGAGGCGAGCGAGGCGACGTTCCGGCTCGTCTTCGAGGGCGCCGGGAACGGGATGGCGACGGTCGCGTTCGACGGGCCGGAGCTGGGCCGGATCCTGCGGGTGAACGACGCGTTCTGCCGGATCACCGGCTACACCCCGGACCAGCTGCTCGGGACGCGGCTGGTGACCTTCCTGCGCGACGAGGAGCCGGACCAGACCCGGGTCGACTTGGAAGAGGTTGCTGCTAGCAACGGTACTTACCGGTTCGAGCGGGTGTTCACGCAGCCGAGCGGGAACGCGATCTGGCTTGCCGGTACGGCGGCGCTCGTCACGCAAGGCGCCGGGCTGCCGCGGATCCTCCTCGTCCAGATCGACGACGTGACCGCCCGCAAGGACGCCGAACGCGAACTCCGCCACCACGCCGCGCACGATCCGCTCACCGGCCTACCGAACCGCCGCCTCCTGCAGCACCGCTTCACCAAAGTCCTCGAGCAGACTCGCGCCACCGGCCGCCCCGGGGCCCTGCTGTTCTGCGACCTCAACCACTTCAAACTCGTCAACGACGGCTACGGCCACGAGGCCGGCGACCGCGCACTCCGCGAGATCGCGACCCGCCTCAGTACGGCGGTCCGCCACGGCGACACCGTTGCGCGGCTAGGTGGCGACGAGTTCGCCGTACTGGCCGAAGACATCACCGGCGACGACCTCACCACCCTCATAACCCGCCTCGAAACCGCCGTCAGCCGACCCCTCCCCAACATCGCCGTCGAAGTAACCACCAGCGTCGGCACCGTCCCCATCACCCCCACCACGACAGACCTCGACACCCTCCTCCACGAGGCCGACCAAGCCATGTACACCGCCAAGAACCGCCGCCCCTAGGAGTGGTGGGTTCGGCTCGCGTCTCCGGAGTGGGGCGAGTAACTGCCCGATCTGGGTGGGTAGGACTCCCCAACCCCCGCCGTTCCGGATCCAATCGATGGCTGCGCCGGTGTCTAGCGCTGTTCGGTGGAATGTGATTGAAAGGACCCAGTCGTAGGACCTGGGGGAGCATCATGCGGACAGTTATGACGGGACCGGCGTGGGTTGCGTACTCGCAGATCTATGTGGAGAGTGCGGAGGACTACGCCGACATGCACGAATGTTTCGCCGGGCAGCGGAACGGGTTGTGCGGGGCGGCGGTGGCGGGGAAGTTGTTTCTGATGACTGGGCTGCACACGGGGAAGGTCGGCTTTACGGTCGAGGTGCACGACAGGATGCCTTCGGTCGAGTACAGCGCGGAGGACGTCGTGGAAGCGGCGTACTGGCCTATCGGTGACGCGGCGTTGGTCACCTGGGGAGGAAGCGGTGGATCGTGGCCGCTGGAGCTGGAGCCGGGAGTGGAATATCGCGTTCGGTACTCCGCCTGGAACATGGACGCTGGCCATCAGGCGGGGCCGCCGATGGACGACGAACCGCTGGTCGACCGGTATCTACTGCAGTTCTGGCCGGCGCGGCCTGCGCCGGATCGGGTGGTGAAGGAGACCAGCAAGCAGGCGGCGTACAGGCACAAGTTCGCCCGCGAGCAGCCGAAACCGGCCCAGTTCGCCGAGATGAAGCAGGAGAGGGCGCGGCAGGCCGAGGAGCAGCGGCTCGCAGAGCACGCGGCGGCTTGGGGCGGAGCCTCGCCGAGTGAGCGGATGCAGGGCGCGCCATACGCCCGGGAGTTGTCGGCGCTGGACCGGGCGTTGGTGGATGCGCTCGAGCAAACCGACCCGCAGACCCTGCGTGCGATTGCGCGGTGGGCGGCGCGGCGCGCGTGCGAGGAGGCCGGGTACGGCGGCAACGAGCAGATCGCCGGAGTTCTGGACCGCATGGACCATGGTGCGGGCTGGCTCGAGACCCTCAACGGGCCGCCGCCACCGGTCGAACCGGGGACGGAGCCGGTCCCGACAATCGCCCTGCTTGGCATCCAGGTGCACGGGTGGTTCGACGAGCGCGACCCCTTCGAGAACACCGAGACGGTGGTCACCGCCACCTTCAACGAGGACCCGTTCCATGCCGCGGTCGAGTCGGTCTGGCTTGCGACGCGGCCGTTTGTCGACAAGGGACGGTTGCCGGTCGAGTTGCGAGAGCGGTTCCTTAGGAACCCAGGTTTTTGAGGGGTTGGGCGGTTAGGCGGTAGATGGTCCATTCGTCTTGGGGTTTGGCGCCCAGGGACTTGTAGAAGTTGATGGCGGGGGTGTTCCAGTTGAGGACGGACCATTCGAGGCGTTCGTAGTTGTTGCGGACGCATTCCTGGGCGAGGGCGGTGAGGAGGGCTTTGCCGAGGCCGGTGCCGCGGGTTTCGGGGCGGACGAAGAGGTCTTCGAGGTAGATGCCGTGGACGCCGCGCCAGGTGGAGAAGCTCAGGAACCAGATCGCGCAGCCGGCCACCTGGCCCTCGTGTTCGGCGACGTGGCAGAAGACCGCGGGGTTGTCTCCGAACAGGGCCGTCTGCAGCTGGTCCGCGGTCAGGTGGCACTCCTCGAGAGCACGTTCGTACTCCGCGAGCGCGTACACCAGTTCCACGATCGCCGGGACGTCTTCCGGCCGGGCACGGCGAATCCGTTCGTCGGTCTGCATACGGCCTATCCTGCACCGGTCAGGTCTGGTGCTCGGCCTCCGCCTCGGCTTCCAGCTCGACGGCACGGGTGCCTGGGCGTTTGTCGTCGACGTCGATCTGCTCGGACTTGTCGATTCCGGCGTACGTCGAATTCTGGAGTTGGAGGGCGGCCGCGAGTTCCGGGTCGGCGCGCAGCACCGAGCCGCGTTCGACGGTCAGCTTGTCGAAGACGGCATACATCTTGCGCGGGTCCGGGTCCGTGCTCTTCTCCAGGTCCGCCGGGTACGACGCACTCGACGCCGCGTTCCACTCGTCCCGCTCGACGCGGTCGAAGTCGAGGCGGTACGGCGACATCTCGGACACGTGGCTGATGAACTGCTTGGCGGTCGCACCGTTGCCTTCCCGGAACGGGTGAGTGAGGTTCTGGTAGCTGTACACCTCGGCGATGCTCTGCACGAACTCCTCGCGCGACATCGTCGACCAGTCCTTCTCGTTGACCTTGTTGCTGACCTTCTCGGTCCACTTGTCCAGGCGCTCGGGCGGCACGAACGGGTTGCCCTGCTTGGACATGTTCACGTCCCGGAACTTCCCGGCCCAGTCGTACACGTCCTGGAACATGTGTTTGTGGATCGCCTGCAGGTGCGCCTTGTCGTACGTGCGCGGGATGTCGACCTCACCGCGGTCCATCTCGCCCTGCCGGACGGCCCGCAGACTGTACTCGGCGAAGTGCAGCTCGATCGGGTTCTTGATGTCGAGCTTGTTCTTCAGACAGCTGCCTGGCTCCCAGAGGTAGGCGTCCCAGCGCTGCTTCCTCTCGGCGGCCTCCGCGGCTTCCTCCGGCGAGACCTCCTCGGTCACTCCGGCCCGCCGCCGGTCACCTTCGACAGCGTCCGGCGGATGTACTCCGCGGTGTCGATCCGGCCCAGTTCGCGATCGATCAGATCGGCGACGTCGTCCCGGCCGGGCTCCCAGCCCTCCAGGCGGTTGTTCGCCAGCGCGTCACTGACCCGCTGCTTCTGCTCGTCGTCGAGTTGGTCGAAAAGGTCCGGCCACCGGCGCGCGTAGCGGCACGGTTCGTACGGCATAGGTCAGCTCCCCGTGTAGTCGGCAATTCCGCCCAGCCTAGCGAAGCCCCGGCTCCTACCGCTCACGCTCGTTAATTTACCGAACTGAGTCGTTAACCTCCGCGTCAAGCCACCGCCACCCGCCGACTGAACACTGACAGCGCTCTCCGACCGCCCGTCATCTGGAGGAACCATGTCCGTGTCCCGCCGTCGCTTCCTCGGGTACGGGGGTGCGGGCGCTGCCGCCGTACTGCTCGGCACCGGGGCCTGGGACGCCTCGACCACGTACGCGTCCCCGTCCGGCACCGGCAACCCGTTCACGCTCGGGGTCGCCTCGGGCGATCCGCAGTACGACGGGGTTGTGCTGTGGACCCGTCTCGCCACCGATCCGTACGCCGTCGACGGGAAGGGCGGCATGCCCGCGCGCCCGGTCCGGGTCGAGTACGAGGTCGCGTACGACGAGAACTTCCGCCATGTCGTACGGCGCTCCAGCGTCGTCGCAACCCCCGAACTCGGGCACAGCGTCCACCCCGAGGTCCGTGGCCTGTTGCCGGACCACGTGTACTACTACCGCTTCCGCGCCGGTCAGGAGGTCTCGCCGACCGGCCGGACCCGGACCGCTCCGCACCCGCTGGCGAACCCGCGCGAACTGCGGTTCGCGTTCGCGTCCTGCAACGCCTGGCAGGACGGGTACTTCACGGCGTACGACCACATGGCGAACGAGGACCTCGACCTGGTCGTGCACCTCGGCGACTACCTGTACGAGTCCGGCGTGAAGACGAACAAGCGCGGCGTGACCACCGACCCGCGGTTCCACACCGAGACGTTCGACCTCGCGCGGTACCGGCTGCAGTACTCGCTGTACAAGACCGAGGCCCCGCTGCAGGCCGCGCACGCCGCGCACCCGTGGATCCACACGTTCGACGACCACGAGGTGGAGAACAACTGGGCCGGCGACCTCTCCCAGCTCGACACCGAGCCGGACCAGGACCCGGCCGTGTTCCGCGCCCGCCGCGCACAGGCGTTCCAGGCGATGTACGAGAACCTGCCGGTGCGGCACGAGCAGATGCCGTCCGGGCCGGACATCCGCTACCACCGCCGGCTCCCGTACGGCCGGCTCGCGGACTTCACGATCCTCGACACCCGCCAGTACCGCAGCGACCAGCCGTGCGGCGACGGCGACTCGTCCACCTGCGACGACCGGTTCGACCCGGACAACACGATGCTCGGCGGCAAGCAGCGCGCCTGGCTGCTGGACGGGTTCCGCCGGTCGAAGGCGCGCTGGCAGGTGATCGGCAACCAGACCCCGATGGGCCAGACCGACTGGACGCCGGGCCCGGAGACGCACGTCTGGCTGGACCCGTGGGACGGTTACGTTGCCGAGCGCAACAAGGTACTCGCGGCCGCGCAGGACAGCGGCGTCCGCAACCTGGTGGTGATCACCGGCGACCGGCACCAGAACTACGCGCTCGAACTGAAGCGCGACTTCGCGAACCCGGACTCGGCGACGGTCGGCACCGAGTTCGTCGGTACGTCGATCACCAGCGGCGGCAACGGCGCCGACACCACGGACCAGGGGCAGCAGTTCCTGGCCGCGAACCCGCACCTGAAGTTCTTCAACTCCCAGCGCGGCTACTCGCGCGTCACGATCGACCAGCACCAGTGGCGTAACGACTTCCGGGTCGTGCCGTACGTCGACACACCGGGCGCCACGATCAGCACGCGGGCGACGTACGTCGTCGAAGACCGCCGCCCGCACGTCCACTCCGCCTGAAAAGCATCATCAGACGCCGAGGCCGCCGTCCACCCGCAGCACAGCACCGGTCACGTACGACGCCCGGTCGCTGAGCAGCCAGGCGGCGGCCTCGGCGACCTCGACGGGCTGTGCGCCGCGGCCGAGGGGCGTCCGCGCGACGAGGCCGTCGATCACACCGGGCGTCGCCTGGTCCCAGTCCTGCAGCATTTCGGTCAGCGTCGTACCGGGTGCGATCGCGTTCACCCTGATGTTCTCGGGGCCGTAGGTGATCGCGGCGGACTCGGTCAGGCTGTTCAGCGCCCGTTTCATCGCGCCGTACGCCGGGAGCGCCGGGTTGCCGGCGAAGCTGCCGACACTCGACGTGTTGACGATGCTGCCGTGCCCGGCGGTGGCCCGAATCGCGGCGACCTCGGCCACGATCGCGGACCACGGGCCTCGCAGGTTCACGGCGTACACCTGTTCGAAGGCTTCCTGGCTGAGTCCGTCCATCGGACCGGGCGGCTGGCCGATCGCGCCGTTGTTGAAGGCGGCGTCGAGACGTCCGTACTCCGCCACGGTTCGGTCGACCGCGGCGCGGACGGAGTCGGGATCGGCCAGGTCGCAGACGACGTACTGCGCGTCGACCTCCTTCGCGACGGCGGCGAGTTCGGATTCGGTGCGGGCGGTGAGCATCAGCTGAGCGCCCTCGGCGGCGAAGAGCCGCGCGGCGGCGGCGCCGATCCCGCGACCCGCACCGGTGATGAAGACGACCTTGTTCTCGAGCAGTTTGTCCATGTCTTCGAGCTTTGGCGCTGCGCGCATCGGTAACCAGGCATCGGTAGTACCTGGTTAACTCGGCGCAGCGAGGCAGACTGGATGACGTGGACAAGGCGGAACTGGCGGCATTCCTGCGCAGCCGACGGGAGCGGGTGGCCCCGTCGGACGTCGGCCTGCCCGCCGGGCGACGACGCCGTACGCCGGGTCTGCGCCGCGAGGAGGTCGCGCAGCTGGCGTACATCTCGACCGAGTACTACACCCGGCTCGAGCAGGCTCGCGCACCGCACCCGTCGAGCGAGGTGCTGGCGGGGCTGTCCCGGGCCCTCCGGATGACCGATGCCGAGCGCAACTATCTGCACCACCTGGCGGGTGTGCCGCCGGTGCGGCCGACCGGACCGCCGCGGGAGGTGCGGCAGAGTATTCTCGACCTCCTCGACCGGCTGCCGAACGCGGCCGCGATCGTCCTGTCGGCCTCCTACGAGGTGATCGCCTGGAACCACCTGGCGACCGCGCTGATGGAGGATTTCTCGGTCCGCTCCCGCCGCGACCGGAACTTGATCCGGCGGGCGTTCCTCGATGGCGACCAGCACGTGTACTCCGTGGTGGACGGCCGCCGCTTCGCCCGGAGCTCGGTCAACCAGCTGCGCGCGACCGCGGCCCGGTACCCCGACGACCCGGAGATCCGGGAACTGATCGCCGACCTGCTGGCCGGGAGTACGGCGTTCGCCGAGCTGTGGGAGGCCCGGGACATCGCGGCCGAGCCGACGCTGTGCAAGTCGTTCCAGCATCCGGTGGTCGGATTGGTGACGGTGAACTGTGACGCGCTCGCGATCCCGGACTGCGACCAGCAGGTGATCATCTACACCGCGACTCCGGGCTCCCCGTCGGAGGAAGCGCTCAAGCTGCTGTCCGTGGTCGGCACCCAACGCCTCGACCTGCCCGGCTGAGCCTCAGCGTCGGGCGAACACGCCCAGGGCGTCGTAGGCGATCCAGGAACCTTGGTCCTTGAAGATTTCCAGGACGTTCTGTCCCGACCGGAAGAGGGCCTTCGGCAACGGCAGCTCCAGGTACGACGGTTTGAGGGGCGATCCCGGGTAGGTGCTGTCGGCAATGGTCGAACCTTTGGTGGCGCCGTTCGCGAAGGTGAGGCGGCCGGCCTCGGTGCCGTTGATCGTCAGGAGCGCCGAGGCCGCGAGGCTGGCGTGGCTGTCGATCAACCAGAGCGCGAGGTCGAGATCCTGCTCGGGTACGGCGGGGAGGTCGAAGCGGAACGTGGCGCGGTGGTTCTTCGTACCGGCCCACTTGTCGCCGGGACCGGGCAGCAGGTAGGACCAGTCCGCTGACGGCGTCGACGTACCGAACGTGTAGTCGACGTCCGACGGGAAGCGGGTCGGGTATTCGGCGTAGCCCTTGGGCGAGAGGGCGAGTTCGGAGCCCTTGCCGTCGAACGTGCCGACGGTCGCGATCGGCGTACCGGAGATTGTGACGGACGTCAGGTTCGCGACCGCTGCCGCCGCCGACTGTGCGGATCGGTTGCCTGCGGCATCGACTGTGACGACCGAGTAGGACCGCGTGACGCCGGTGAAGTCGAGGCCGCGGTGCACGAAGTGCGGGTAGACGGTCTTGCCGATCAGGGTCCCGTCGGCGTACACGGCGTAGTGGTCGACGACGGTCGCCCACGAGACGGGCTTCCAGTCGAGCGTCACGATTCTGATGCCGCCGGCGCCGTGCAGGCCGGTGATTGCTGGTGGTCGACGCATCACAGTGCCTCCAGGCGGGGATCGGCGACGGGCGTGCGGAAGCGGGCGACGACGTTCGGCTGGGCGTTCGTGTCGGCCTGGATGTACGGGAAGTTCACGAACTCGGTGGTCAGCTCGGAACGGGTCATCGTGCTGTGCACGTAACCGCGACGGGCGTTGTAGAGCTTCATGTACGGGTGCTGCAGCCAGTCCTTCGCGTACGCGTCGGTGTCGGTGCCGTCGCCGTTCGAGCCCACGGACGAGCAGACCAGCTCGACCCCGACGGTCCGCGAGGCGGGGTCGGCGAAGTCGAGTTTGAGCTCCGACGCGACGTGGCGGTGGATGTCGCCGGTGAGCATCACCGACGTCCCGGCACCGCCCATCGCCTCGAGGACGCGGCGGCGGTTGGCCGGATAGCCGTCCCATTGCTCGGTGCGGTCGTCGGTGACGGCGCTGAGTACGACGCCGCCCGCGACGATGTTCCACGGCGCGCGGGAGCCGCGAAGTCCGTCGTACAGCCAGGCTTCCTGCTCGGCGCCCATGATCGTGCGCTGCTCCGAGACACGGTCGGCCTCGTCGACGGGCAGCGGGTCGCGGTACTGGCGGGTGTCGAGGAGGTGGACTCTGGCCAGTGAGCCGATGTCGTACCGGCGGTAGATACGGCCGTCCGGACCCTGCGGGAGGCTGCCGAGGGCGAGCGGGGCGTTCTCGTAGTACGCGCGGTACGCGACGGCTCGGCGATGGACGAAGAGCTCGGGCGGTACGCCGTACAGCGAGTTGGCGGCGCCGTAGTTGTTCTGCACCTCATGGTCGTCCCAGACCAGGAACCAGGGCGCGACCGCGTGCGCCGCCTGGAGGTCGGGGTCGGTCTTGAAGAGGCTGTAGCGCAGGCGGTACTGCTCCAGCGTCTCGATCTCGACGCCGTGCTCCGGCCCGACCGTGACGCCCGCGCGCCAAAGGTTGTCACCGGCAACGATCCCGTACTCGTAGATGTAGTCGCCGAGGAAGAACACCGCGTCGGGAGCGCGCCGGGCGATGTCGCGATGCGCGGCGAAGTAGCCGTGGTACCACGCCTGACAGGACGCGGTCGCGAAGGTGAACTGCTCGCCGTACGTCGGCAGGGTCTTGGTGCGACCGACAGGACTGACCTGGGTTCCGACGCGGAAGCGGTAGAAGTACTCGCGGCCCGGCCGGAGACCACGCACCTCCGGGTGGACGGCGTGCGCCAGGTCGGGCGAGGCGATCGCGAGCCCCCGCCGTACGACGTTCCGGAAGCGACTGTCCTCGGCCACCTCCCACTGCACCGGCACCTCGCCGGCCGGCATGCCACCGTGGCCGTCGACGGCGAGCGGGGTGGGGGCGAGCCGGGTCCACAGCACGAAGCCGTCGGGTCGCGGGTCGCCGGACGCGACGCCGAGGGCGAACGCGCCGTCCGGGATCGGGCGGGCCGGGGTGGCGTCGGCCGCGGTCGGCGCGGCGATGCCGAGCGTGACCGAGGCCGCGCTCAGGCCGGTGAGCTGGAGAAAGGTACGACGGGACGGCACTGGCGGCTCCGTTCCTCGGGCGAGTTCCGCCATATTCTTACGTAACAACTCTGCGATTTGTAAGCCCTTGACTACATTGACCACTCGTGGTGCTGAATCCCTGCGGAGATTCCTGTTGGATTTCGCAGTCCGCGCGCGGGAGGTTGGACCTATGGCAGCTGACACGAACAAGACCCGCAGGATCGGTGACGTCGACGTGTCCGCGATCGGGCTCGGCGGGATGCCGATGTCGATCGAGGGCCGGCCCGACGAGGCCCGCTCGATCGCGACCATCCACGCCGCGCTGGACGCGGGGATCACGCTGATCGACACCGCCGACGCGTACCACCTGACCGCGACCGACGACGGCCACAACGAGAGCCTGATCGCCAGGGCGCTGGCGTCGTACGGCGGTGACACCTCGGACGTCCTGGTGGCGACGAAGGGCGGCCACCTCCGGCCCGGCGACGGGAGCTGGACGCTGAACGGGTCCCCGAAGTACCTCGCGGAGGCGGCCGAGGCGTCGCTGAAGCGGCTCGGTGTCGAGGCGATCGGGCTGTACCAGTTCCACCGGCCCGACCCGAAGACGCCGTACGAGGACTCGGTCGGTGCGATCCGCGACCTGCTCGACGCCGGCAAGATCCGGATGGCCGGCATCTCGAACGCGAACCCCGCGCAGATCAAGCAGGCTCAGGAGATTCTCGGCGGCCGGCTCGTCTCGGTGCAGAACCAGTTCTCGCCGGCGTTCCGGTCCAGCGAGCCGGAGCTCGAGCTGTGCGACTCTCTCGGCATCGCCTTCCTGCCCTGGTCGCCGCTCGGCGGCATCTCGCGCGCCGGCGACCTCGGCGCGAAGCACCCGGCCTTCCACACGCTGGCCGCGGAGCTCGGCGTCTCGCCGCAGCGGCTGACGCTGGCGTGGATGCTCGCGAAGTCGCCGCACGTGATCCCGATCCCTGGCTCCAGCCGCCCCGAGACCATCCGCGACTCGTACACCGCTGTCGATTTGCAGCTCACGGCCGAGCAGGTCGCCGTACTCGACGCCGCCTGATCCGTCAGGAATACGGTTCCGGCGTACGGCGTTGCGCGGCCTGTGGAAGACATGCGGGCACTGAGCTACGGACTGGCACAGCAGTACTTCGAGGAGCGGGACTATCGAGGTGCGATCCGGGCGCTCAAGCCGGTGGTCGACGAGACGCCCGACGACGTCGGGACCCGACTGCTGCTGGCGCGGGCGTACTACCACGCAGCTCTGCTGAAGCCTGCCGAAGAGCATCTCCTTGAGGTCATCGACCGCGAGCCGACCGAGTACTACGCGCACCTGATGCTGGCCCGCACCCTCGAACGGCTCTCCCGCCGCGACGAGGCCGGCAAACACCGCCGCATCGCCGCCGCCCTGACCGGCGACGATGAGCTGCTGAAACATCACACGGTGTGAGGGCGGACCTCAGACCCCCGGAATGACTCACTCACGATTGGCGTTCTCCTCGGTATCAGTAGTTTAATAGTGAACTACCTACCGAGGAGGACGGATGCAGTTCGGGGTGTTCAGCGTTGGGGACGTGACCGAGGACCCGACGACCGGGATCACGGTCAGCGAGGGTGAGCGGATCAAGGCGATGGTCCGGATCGCGCTGAAGGCCGAAGAGGTCGGGCTGGACGTGTTCGCGCAGGGCGAGCACCACAACCCGCCGTTCGTGCCGTCGTCGCCGACGACCCAGCTCGGGTTCATCGCCGCGCAGACGTCGAAGATCATCCTGTCCACCGCGACGACCCTGATCACGACCAATGACCCGGTGAAGATCGCCGAGGACTACGCGATGCTGCAGCACCTGGCCGACGGCCGGGTGGACCTCATGATGGGGCGCGGTAACACCGGCCCGGTGTACCCGTGGTTCGGGCAGGACATCCGCAACGGCATCCAGCTCGCCGTCGAGAACTACGCGCTGCTCCGCCGGCTGTGGCGCGAGGAGGTCGTCGACTGGGAGGGCAAGTTCCGTACGCCGTTGCAGGGCTTCACGTCGACGCCCCGGCCGCTCGACGACGTACCGCCGTTCGTCTGGCACGGCTCGATCCGGTCGCCCGAGATCGCCGAGCAGGCGGCGTACTACGGTGACGGGTTCTTCCACAACAACATCTTCTGGCCGATCACGCACACCAAGCGGATGATCGAGCTCTACCGGCAGCGCTTCGAGCACTACGGGCACGGCGCCGCGGACCAGGCGATCGTCGGGCTCGGCGGGCAGATCTTCATGCGGAAGAACTCGCAGGACGCGGTGCGCGAGTTCCGGCCGTACTTCGACAACGCGCCCGTGTACGGGCACGGTCCTTCGCTGGAGGACTTCAGCCGGGAGACGCCGCTGACGGTCGGGAGCCCGCAGGAAGTGATCGAGCGGACGCTGTCGTTCCGGGAGCACTTCGGTGACTACCAGCGGCAGCTGTTCCTGATGGACCACGCTGGGTTGCCGCTCAAGACGGTGCTGGAGCAGTTGGACATCCTCGGCGAAGAGGTCGTTCCGGTGCTGCGGAAGGAGTTCGCCGCGCTGAAGCCGGCGCACGTTCCGGACGCGCCGACGCATGCTTCCCTGAAGGCCGCGGCCGAGCGCGCCCACGACCTGGAGACGATCGAATGAACGAGAAGGTCATCGCAGTGGTGACGGCCGGGCTGACGACGCCGTCGTCATCCCGGCTGCTCGCCGACCAGTTGGCGGAAGCGGTCCGGGACGAGTTGTCCGGACGCGGGATCGGAGCGCGGATCGAGCTGATCGAGGTCCGCGATCACGCCCACGACCTCACGAACAACCTGCTCACCGGCTTCCCGTCGGCCTCGTTGCGCGAGGTCCTCGAGACCGTGGCAGGCGCCGACGCGCTGATCGTGGTCAGTCCGACGTTCAGCGCGTCGTACTCCGGCCTGTTCAAGATGTTCTTCGACGTACTCGACGACCAGGCCCTGGCCGGCAAGCCAGTCCTCCTCGCCGCAACCGGCGGCACCGAACGCCACTCCTTGGTCCTGGAGTTCGCCCTCCGGCCGCTGTTCTCCTACCTCAAGGCGCTCCCGGTGGCGACAGCCGTGTACGCCGCCTCCACCGACTGGGGCCCGAACGCCGCCGGCCTCCGCCCTCGCATCGCCCAAGCCGCCACCGAACTCGTAGCAGCCCTCCACAACGAGACCCCCACGCAGGCCGACCCGTTCAAGAACCCCACCCCGTTCGAGGACCTACTGAACAGCTGATCGCGATTCGATCAACGGGGTGAGGCCGTTGAGGATCGTGGTGAGGCCGAAGGTCAGGACGTGGGCGGGGTCTATGACGGACTGGAAGTGTTCGCCTACTGAGGTGCCTACGCGGCCGGCGGTGGGAAAGTGGGTGCCGGACATGACTGTGGTGAGCGTCGGGGAGATCTGACGCCACCACTCCTCGTCCGAGAGACCGGAGTCGCGTTGGGTGCGGAGTTGTTCGGCGCCGGCCCGGGCGGTGCCCTGGACGTGGGTGAGGACGAGGGTCAGAGCCGAGTCCATCTCGACGTCGGTCAGGCCCAGGCCGTCCAGGGGACGTAGCTCGGTCTCGTACTTGCGCGTGATGTTCGGGCCGAGCGCGGTTCGCATCGTCGGGACCTCGTGAATCCACGGGTGCGCGGTCAGCACCTCCCAGTTGCGGAGGGCGATGAACTCGAGTGCGCCGCGCCAGCCGCCGGGCTGATTCAAAGGCTCGTCGGGGTCCGCGTATAGGTCGCCGTACACCTGGTCGAACATCAGGTCGGTCAGCTCGCCCTTGCCGGGGACGTGCGTGTAGAGCGACATCGTGCCGACCTTCAGCCGCTCGGCGACGGTCCGCATCGAGAACGCCTCGAGCCCGGAGACGTCCGCGAGCGCGATCGCCGCGTCGACGATCGCGCGCACCGTCAGGCCGGAGCGGCCGGGTTTGGTGTGACTCCCCCAGAGCAGTGCCAGACTGCGCGCCGGATCGGGTGCCGCCGCCTTCCTTCCCGCCACCGGAACCTTCCTCTGCCGCTCGTCGTTGAACGCATCGTACCTGAGCCGTACAATGTACGGTACACTCTACGGCTCAACGGGCTGCATCATGCGGAGAGGTGGGACGTGACAACGGAGCGAGTGATCGAGGCCGCCGGCGTACGGAAGAACTACAAGGGCGGCACGGAGGGTGCGGGGCTGAACGGCTTCGACCTGGAGGTCACGGCCGGCACGGTGACGGGCCTGCTCGGCCCGAACGGCGCCGGTAAGACGACAGCGGTGCGGATCCTGTCCACGCTGCTGGAGATGGATTCCGGTACGGCGACGATCGCAGGACACGACGTCCGAAAGCAGGGTGGCGAGGTGCGGCGGCGGATCGGCCTCGTCGGGCAGTACGCCGCGGTGGACGAGATACTCACCGGGCGGCAGAACCTGGTGATGTTCGGGCGGCTCAACCATCTGGGGCGGGCCAAGGCAGTGAACAAGGCGGATGAGCTCCTGGAGCGGTTCAGCCTGACCGAGGCGGCTGGTCAGGCGGTGAGCAAGTACTCCGGCGGGATGCGGCGGCGGCTCGATCTCGCGGCGAGTCTGATCGTGGCGCCGCGGGTGCTGTTCGTGGACGAGCCGACGACGGGACTCGACCCGGCCGGGCGGATCGAGGTGTGGTCCGCCGTACGGCAGCTGGTCGACGGCGGTACGACGGTGTTGCTGACGACGCAGTACCTGGAGGAGGCGGATCAGCTGGCGAACCGGATCTCGATGCTCAAGGAGGGGAAGGTCGTCGCGGAAGGGACACCGGACGAGTTGAAGACGCAGCTGGGGTCGGACTGGCTGGATCTGGTGCTCACGGATCCGGCCGATGTACCGCGTGTCGTGGAGCTGGCCGGACCGTTCGCGGACGGGGAGATCCGGGTGCACGACGTACGGGTGAGTGTGCCGGTGAAGGATCGGACGAAGGCGCTGGTGGCGATGGCGAACTCGTTGCACGAGGCAAGGATCGAGCCGGAGGACCTCACATTGCGTCGGCCGACGCTGGACGAGGTCTTCCTGCACCTGACCGGGGCTGCGGCATGACGGGCCTCGGATGGGCGCTCGCGGACAGCTGGACGATCGCGCGGCGGACGTTGATGCACTGGCGGATGCAGCCGGGGTTGGTGCTGTTCACGTGGTTCTTCCCGGTGCTGATGCTGCTGATGTTCGGCGGGCTGCTCGGCGGGGCGATGGAGTTCCCGGACGGTTCGTCGTACTACGAACTGCTCGTGCCCGGGATCTTCGCGCTGTCGATGCTCTTCGGGCTGGAGGGAACCATGACCGCGGTCACGACCGATGTCTCGAAGGGAGTGACGGACCGGTTCCGGTCGCTGCCGATGAGCTCGGCGGCGGTGGTCCTCGGGCGGTGTATCGCGGACATGCTCGACTCGACGGTGACACTCGTCGTACTGGCCGCGACCGGACTGGCGCTCGGCTGGCGGTGGCACGAGGGGCTGCCGTCGGCGGTGGCCGCGTTCGGGCTGCTGTTGCTGCTGCGGTTCGCGTTGCTGTGGGTCGGGATCTTCATCGGTCTCACGGTGAAGAACGCGCAGAGCGTGACGATGGTGCAGGTGCTGGTGTGGCCGGTGGGGTTCCTGTCCAGCGCGTTCGTCGCGACGTCGACGATGCCGGACTGGCTGGGCACGGTCGCCCAGTGGAACCCCCTGTCCGCCACCGCCACGGCGTCTCGCGCACTGTTCGGCAACCCCGACCCATCGGCCACCGCCACTTGGATCGGCACCCACGCCGGCCTCGCGGCTGTCATAGCTCCTGTGCTGCTGACAGCAATCTTCCTGCCACTCTCGGCGCATCGCTTCCGGACCCTGTCCAGGTGAGCCGCGGCGCGTGAGCATTGCGATCCTGGGTAACGGGTGAGCGTGGACGTCCGGGACGGAGCTGTACGGCGGGTGGCATGGGGCCTGGCGCACGGTGCTGACCGTGTGCTCGGGGCCGGTGCCGCTCGTCGTACTGCGCGCGTGGTGGGCTGGTTCGAGGGGGTGACTGACGGCGGGGTGCATCGCGTTGCGCAGCGGGTCTCGCCGCGGCTGGCGGACCGGAACCCGGGTCTGGTGAAGATCTCGCCGAGGTGGGCGGCGACAGTCGACGTACGGCGGCAGGGTTTGCGGTGGCAGTTGGATCTCCGAGACAACCTGCAGGCCGTTCTGTACTACGCGGGCCGCTACGAGCCCGCAGTACGGCGGTTCCTCCTGAACGAGCTGCGGCGTGGGGATGTCGTGCTCGACGTGGGGGCGAACATCGGAGTACATACGTTCACCGCGGCGAAGCGGTTGAAGGAGCTCGGTGGCGGGCGGGTGATCGCGTTCGAGCCCGCCGCCGACATGGTGGCGGCGTTGGGCGCCGGTGCGGCGCGTAACGACGTACCGCTGGAGGTTGTGCCGGCTGCGTTGGGCGAGCGACCGGCGCTGGCGACGCTTCGGGCGGACAGCCGGTACGACGAGGCGGACACGGGTGTGCGGTCGCTCTACGGCGATGGCGAAGTGGTGCAGGAGGTGTCGGTGGTTCGCCTCGATGACTGGGCGCGGGAGCACGAGCTCGACCGGCTGGACGTGGTGAAGCTCGACATCGAGGGATCCGAGATCGCTGCGCTCACCGGCGCCACCAGGACGCTGAAGCGGTTGCAGCCGCGCGCCTTGCTCGTGGAGGACAAGCGCAGCGATTCGAGCGCGCGGCTGCACGCCGTACTGGATGAATGTGGTTACTGGCCGACTGGCGAGGTGCTGGACCGGAACGCGGTCTTCAGGGCGTCAGCTGACCGCCGTTGATTTCGATGATCTGGCCGGTGACGTAGGACGACATGCGGTCGGAGGCGAGGAAGAGGATCGTGCCTACGCACTCGTGCGGGGTGCCGGTGCGGCCCATCGGGATGGTGGTGAGCATGGCCTGCATCTGGGCGTCGCCGGTGTGGCGGTCGTGGAACGGGGTCTTGATCACGCCGGGGGCGATCGCGTTCACCCGGATACCTTCCGGTGCCAGCTCCTTGGCGAGACCGCGGGTGAACGTGCTGACCGCGCCCTTCGACGTCGCGTAGACCACCGACCCGCCGGCCCCGCCGGTGCGCCCGGCGATCGACGTGACGTTGATGATCGAGCCGCCGCCCTGCGCCCGGAACACCGGCACGATCCGCCGGGAGAGCGCGAACACCGAGGTCAGGTTGACGTCCAGGATCCGGTGGAACTCCTCGTCCGGTACGTCGGCGATCGCGGACCGGTTGACCAGGTCGCCGGCGTTGTTCACGAGTACGTCGATCCGCCCGTGCTGCGCGAGCACCTCGTCGACGAACGCGTCCGCAGCCTTCGAGTCGGCCAGATCCGCCTGGTGCAAGGACGCCGTACCGCCGGCCGTCTGCACCGCACCCACGGTGTGTTTCGCACCCTCTTCGTTCCGGTGGTAATGCAGCGCGACAGTCGCCCCAGTCTCCGCGAAACCGACCGCCGCCGCGGCCCCGATCCCGCTACTGGCCCCGGTCACCACCACAACCTGATCGCTGAAATCCAGATATCCCATGCCGCCTATCTTCTCCCGGCGCCGGCGTGAACGCGCCGGACGGCCGGATGGCGGGAGCCGTGCGGGAGTATTTTCGAGGGATGGGATACGCGCTCGGGGAGCTGGGGCTCCGGCGGTGGCGGACTGGTGATGCGCTGCGGCTGGTGGTCGCGCACGACGATCCGGAGATGGTGAATCAGGGCGGGATCGTGGACCGGGCGTCCGCCGTCGACTGGATCGGGCGGGTCGCGGACCTGGACAACGGGCACGTGTACGCCGTCGCGGACGCGGACGATCATCCGATCGGGTGCGTGGGGGTGACGAACATCGACCGGCACCGGGTCGGCTGGACCTGGTACTGGACGCTCGCCGACGTCCGCGGCCAGGGCGTCGCGCGCGACTCCCTCCGCGCTCTCGCGGGCTGGGCCCACCACGACGCCGGCCTGTACCGCCTCGAACTCGGCCACCGCCTCAACAACCCGGCCTCCTGCGCAGTCGCCGCCGGCGCCGGCTTCCTCTCCGAAGGCGTCGAACGCCAACGCCTCACCTACGACGGCACCCGCTACGACGTAGAACGCCACGCCCGCCTGCTCACGGACCCGCTGCCTCCACCAGTGCGCCCGGTCCGGATCACCGGCTAGGTGGACCGCCACGCAGGCACAACCCCGTCACGACGGGGGTGAGACCGCGTTTTTCGGGGGTTCTGCCTGCATGCAGGTCCACCTCACAGCGTGAGCCTCGGGTGGCGGTTTACGTCCTTGTAGAGGAGGTAGCGGAAGGGGCCGGGGCCGCCGGCGTAGCAGGCTTGGGGGCAGAAGGCTCGGAGCCACATGAAGTCGCCTTCCTGGACCTCGACCCAGTCCTTGTTCAGCAGATAGACCGCCTTGCCTTCGAGCACGTACAGGCCGTGCTCCATCACGTGCGTCTCCGGGAACGGGATCACCCCGCCCGGCTCGAACGACACGATGTTGACGTGCATGTCGTGCCGTACGTCGTCGGGGTCCACGAACCGCTGCGTCTTCCAGCGACCCTCGGTGCCGGGCATCTCCCGGCCCTCGACGTCCGCCTCGTTGGTGACAAGCGCCGGCGGTACGTCGATGCCCTCGATCCGCTCGTACGCCTTCCGCACCAGGTGGAACGTCGCGGCCGCGTCGCTGGTGTTCCGCACTGTCCAGTCGCCACCCGGCGGCAGGTACGCGTACCCGCCCTCGGCCAGCGTGTGCTTCTCCCCCGCGACCGTCAGCACAAGGTTGCCGGAGACAACGAACAGTACGGCCTCGGCGGCCGGGTCCGTCTCCGGCTTGTCGCTCCCGCCGCCCGGCCCGACCTCGACGATGTACTGCGAGAACGTCTCCGCGAACCCGGACAGCGGCCGCGCGATCACCCACAACCGGGTGTCGTCCCAGAACGGCAGCCGGCTGGTGACGATGTCGCGCATGGTGCCGCGCGGCAGGACGGCGTACGCCTCGGTGAAGACCGCGCGGTCGGTGGTGAGGTCGGTCTGCGGGGGCAGCCCGCCCTTCGGCGCGTAGTAGCTCATCGTTCTCCTCGGGTCAGCAGGCGGCCGCGTGGGTCGGCGGCGATGTCGACGGGTTCGCCGCGGAGCCAGGTGCTCCGGACGACGCCGGTCAGCGTGCGTCCGTCGTACGGCGTGATGGCGTTCTTGTGCTGGAGCTGCTGCGCGTCGACAGTGAAGGTCTTGTCCGGGGCGAGCACGCAGAAGTCAGCGTCGTACCCGACCTCGATCCCGCCCTTCGTGGCCAGGCCGGTCTGCGCGGCGGGGGCGGCGGCCATCCAGCGGACGACGTCGGACAGGGTGAAGCCGCGGCGGCGGGCCTCGGTCCAGACGGCGGGCAGACCGAGCTGCAGCGACGCGATTCCGCCCCAGGCGGTGCCGAAGTCGCCGGTGTCGAGGTGCTTCAGGTCGATCGTGGACGGCGAGTGGTCGGACACGACCTGGTCGATCGTGCCGTCGCGCAGACCCTCCCAGAGCAACTCGCGGTTCGCGGCCTCGCGGATCGGCGGGCAGCACTTGTACTGCGTGGCGCCGTCGGGAATGTCCTCGGCGGTGAAGCTCAGGTAGTGCGGGCAGGTCTCCGCGCTGATCCGTACGCCGTCGTTGCGGGCCTGCGTGAGCAGCGGGAGGGTGTCGGCGCTCGACACGTGCAGGATGTGGACGCGACAGCCGGTCTCACGGGCGAGATCGATGACGTGGGCGACCGCCTCGTTCTCGGCCACGCGCGGGCGGGAGTTGAGGAAGGCGTCGTAGCTCGCGCCGTTCGGTGCGGTCGCCTCGTCGATGCGGTGGGCGTCCTCGGCGTGCACGATCAGCACGCCGTCGAAGGTGCTGAGCTCGCGCATCGCGGCCTCGAGCTGGTCCGCGTCGAGTGGTGGGAACTCGTCGACACCGGAGTGCAGGAGGAAGCATTTGTAGCCGAACACACCGGCGTCGTGCAGCGGGCGGAGGTCGGGGACGTTACCCGGGATCGCGCCGCCCCAGAAGCCGACATCGACGTACGACTGGGTCTCGGCGGTCTTGCGTTTGAGCGTGAGCGCCGGGACGTCGCAGGTCGGCGGGATGCTGTTCAGCGGCATGTCGACGATCGTGGTCACGCCGCCTGCTGCCGCGGCCTTCGTCGCGGACGTGAAACCCTCCCAGTCGGTGCGGCCGGGATCGTTGACGTGCACGTGGGAATCGACGAGGCCGGGCAGCAGTACTTCGTCGTCACCGAGCCGCAGTTCGGTCGCGGCGTCGAGCTCCGCGTCGTACGGC
Organism: Kribbella sp. VKM Ac-2569; assembly: GCF_004216905.1. GTDB lineage: Bacteria > Actinomycetota > Actinomycetes > Propionibacteriales > Kribbellaceae > Kribbella. Next base: position 512,649 of record NZ_SGXJ01000004.1, on the reverse strand, counting down.
GAGATCGCGACGATCCGCCCGTCCCGCACGCCGACAGCGGCCGGCTGTTCCCCGTCGGCCCGTACGACCCGGCGGGCCCGAATCACGAGATCCAGAGCGCTCATGTGATCCCTTTCGCCGTTCGTGCCATCGTAAGGTGATCGACCACGATCCGTTCGCCAAGCTGTTCGAGCAACGGGCGCGGCTCGGCGATACATCGCCGTACGTCGGGTTCCAGGTCGGTGAGCGAGTACGCCGCGCTCACTCCAGCCTCCCGCAACTGCTCTGGCGTCAACTGGTTCACCCCGCAGACGGCAACCACAGGCACCCCAGCCGCGCGAGCCGCAGCCGACACCCCACTGACCGCCTTCCCGTGCAGTGTCTGCTCGTCGAGCGCGCCTTCGCCGGTGATCACGAGGTCCGCGCCGGCGAGTTGTTCGCGGAAGCGGACCATCTCCAGCACCAGGTCGATCCCGGGCCTGAGTTCGGCACCTAGCAGTGCCAGCGCCGCAAACCCGACCCCACCGGCCGCCCCCGCACCAGGAACGTCCCGCAGATCGCTGCCGGTCTGCTCGGCGACGAGGTCGGCCCATCGAGCGAGCTGGGCATCCAATTCCGCAACCTGCTCCGGACTCGCACCCTTCTGCGGCCCGTAAACAGCCGCCGCACCCCGAGGCCCGGTCAACGGGTTGTCCACATCACAAGCAACAACCACCTCAACACCCCGCAACCGGTGAAGGGCATCCAACGATTGGCTGCCGGTGAGGGCATGGATAAGGCCCTGGCCGCCGTCGGTCGAGGCGCTGCCGCCGATGGCGAGGATGATGCGGGTGCAGCCGGCGTCGAGGGCTGCGGCGATCAGTTCGCCGGTGCCGTACGACGTGGCGGTGAGGGGAGCTGGGATGCCGTCGGGGAGGCGGACCAGGCCGGAGACGTCCGCCAACTCGACTACCGCGGTGTCGCCCAACCTGGCGTACCCGCTCCGGACCGGCTCGCCGGTGGGGCCGGAGGCAACGATCGGGACGTGGGTGTAGCCGGCGGCGACGGCGGCGCTGAGGGTGCCATCGCCGCCGTCGGCCACCGGTACCGAGACCACGGTCGCGTCGGGGCAGACTCGTCGTACCCCGGCGCCTACCGCGTCCGCGACCTCGGCGCTCGTCAAGGTGCCCTTGAACTTGTCGGAGGCAACGATTACCCGCGTCATCAGTCCAGCAACGCGAGGGCGGTCGGCGCGTCCTCCGGCGAGATCGCCAGGTCCTCGAACTCGATGACGTTGTCGATCTCGACACCCATCGACACGTTCGTGACCCGCTCGAGGATGACCTCGACGACGATCGGGACCTGATGCTCGACCATCAGCTTCTTGGCTTTCTCCAGCGCCGGCAGGATCCCGTCCGGCTCGGAGACCCGCAACGCCTTGCAGCCCAGGCCCTCCACGACCTTCACGTGGTCGACGCCGTACCCGTTGACCTCCGGGCTGTTGATGTTCTCGAAGGACAGCTGCACGCAGTAGTCCATCTCGAAGTTCCGCTGTGCCTGACGGATCAGGCCGAGGTACGAGTTGTTCACCACCACGTGGATGTACGGGATGTTGAACTGCGCCCCGACCGCCAGCTCCTCGATCAGGAACTGGAAGTCGTAGTCGCCCGACAACGCCACCACCGTGCTGTCCGGATCCGCGACCGCGACCCCCAGCGTCGCCGGGACGGTCCAGCCGAGCGGCCCGGCCTGGCCGGCGTTGATCCAGTGCCGCGGACGGTACACGTGCAGCATCTGCGCCGCCTGGATCTGCGACAGCCCGATCGTGCTGACGTAGCGGACCTCCGGCCCGAACGCCCGGTTCATCTCCTCGTACACGCGCTGCGGCTTGATCGGCACCGCGTCGAAGTGCGTCTTCCGCTGCAGCGTCGTACGGCGTTCGCGGCACTCCGCGGCCCACGCCGTACGGTCCGTCAGCCTGCCGGCAGCGGCCCATTCGCGGGCCACCTCGACGAAGATCTCCAGAGCGGCCCGTGCATCCGACACGACCCCGTAGTCCGGCGCGAACACCCGCCCGATCTGCGTGGGCTCGATGTCCACGTGGATGAACTTCCGCTCACCGCGATAGACATCCAGCCCACCGGTGTGCCGGTTCGCCCACCGGTTACCGATCCCCAGCACCAGGTCGGACGCCAGCATCGTCGCGTTCCCGTACCGGTGCGAGGTCTGCAGACCGACCATGCCCGCACTCAGCGGGTGGTCGTCCGCGATCGCGCCCCAGCCCATCAGGGTCGGTACGACGGGAATACCGGTGAGCTCGGCGAACTCGACGAGCAGGTCGGCCGCGTCGGCGTTGATGATGCCGCCACCGGCGACGATCAACGGCCGCTCGGACTCCGCCAAGAAGGACAGCACCTTCTCCGCCTGTGCCCGGGTGGCCGCAGGACGCGAGACCGGAAGCGGCTCGTACGTGTCGATGTCGAAGTCGATCTCAGTGAGCTGTACGTCGATCGGCAGGTCGATCAGCACCGGACCCGGACGGCCTTCGCGCATCACCTGGAACGCCTTCTGGAAGGTCCCCGGGACCTGCGCGGCCTCCATCACCGTGACCGCCCATTTCGCGACCGGCTTGGCGATCAAGGAGATGTCGACGGCCTGGAAGTCCTCCTTGTGCAGCTTCGCGACCGGCGCCTGGCCGGTGATGCACAGGATCGGGATGGAGTCCGCGGAGGCGGAGTACAGCCCGGTGATCATGTCGGTGCCGGCCGGTCCCGACGTACCGATGCAGACGCCGATGTTGCCGGCCTTGGCCCGGGTGTACCCCTCGGCCATGTGCGACGCGGCCTCGACGTGACGGGCGAGCACGTGCTTGATCCCGCCGTGGGCGCGGATCGCGCTGTAGAACGGGTTGATCGCGGCGCCGGGCAGCCCGAACGCCTGCGTCGACCCTTCCTTCTCCAGAATCAGTACGGCGGCGTCGACCGCGCGCATGCGGGCCATCAGCTGACCGCCTTACCGGAGAGACGCTCCACGCCACGCAGCAGCGCGGAGTGGTCGAGGCCACCATCGCCGTTCGCGCGGGCCGACGCGACCAGCTGCGCCACCAGGGCACCCAGCGGTACGACGACGCCCGCCTCGCGCGCGGCCGCGGTGACGATGCCCATGTCCTTGTGGTGCAGGTCGATCCGGAACCCGGGCTCGAAGGAGCGCGACAGCATGTTCTCCTTCTTCTGGTTCAGCACGGTCGAACCGGCCAGGCCACCGCCCAGTACTTCGAGGGCGGCCTTCGTGTCGACGCCGTACGCCTCCAGGAAGATGACCGCCTCGGAGACGGCCTGGATGTTCGCGGCGACGATCAGCTGGTTGGCAGCCTTGACCGTCTGGCCGGAACCACTCGGGCCGACGTGGACCACGGTCTTGCCGACCACGTCGAACAGCGGCTTGGCCTCGGCGAAGTCGTCCGCCGAACCGCCGACCATGATCGACAGCGCGGCGTTCTTGGCGCCCGCCTCGCCACCGGAGACCGGGGCGTCGAGCAGCCGGAAGCCGATCGCGCGGGCCTGCTCGGCGAGCTGCTGCGTGACGTCGGGGCGGATGCTGGAGAAGTCGATGATCAGCGCGCCGGTCTCGGCGTTCTGGAAGACGCCGTTCTCGCCCTCGAGGACGTCCTGGACGTCGGGCGAGTCCGGCACCATCACGCAGATCACGTCGGCGCCCTTGACCGCGTCACCGATCGAGGTCGCGGCCCGGCCGCCGGCGGCGATCAGGGCTTCCGCGCGCTCCGGCGTACGGTCGAGGCCGGCGACGGTGTGGCCGGCGTTGGCGAGGTGGACGGCCATCGGGTTGCCCATGATGCCGAGGCCGATGAAGGCGATGTTCGTCATGTTCGTCTCCTAGATGGATCAGCGGCGCTCGTACGGCAGCCAGCCGAAGCTTGCTTCTGAGGTGGTGGACGGCTTGTACTCGAGCCCGACCCAGCCGGTGTAGCCGCGTCCCTCGAGGGCGGTGAGCTGGTGGTCGAGCGGGAGGGTGCCCGTGCCGGGCTCATTGCGGCCCGGGTTGTCGGCGATCTGCACGTGGGCGACCCGGTCGGTGTGCTCGGCGATCACCCGGTCGACGTCGTCGCCGTTGACCGCGAGGTGATACAGGTCCGCGAGCAGTCCGACGTTCGGTACGTCGTCGTACGCCGCCTGGACGCGATCGATCACCGCGAGCGCGTCGGACGCGACCTTGAGCGGGTAGCGGTCCGCGCCACTGACAGGCTCGACGAGGACGGTGGCGCCGATCCGCGCGGCGGCCTGGGCGGCGAGGGCGAGATTCTCGACGGCGACGTCGTCCTGCTCCTGATCGCTGCTCCCGTCGACGCGGTTCCCGTACAGGGCGTTGAAGCCCTGGGTACCTAGCCGCTCGCCGATGCCGACGGTGACGTCGACGTTGTCGCGGAACTCGCTCGACCGCTTCGGCCAGGACACCAGGCCGCGGTCGCCGCCCGGCATGTCACCGGCGAAGAAGTTCAGGCCGGTGAGCTGCACGCCGGCGTCGGTGACCGCGTTCACGAAGGCGTCGACCTGCCGCTCCGGCGGGACGGCCTCGACGAACGGCCACCAGAACTCCACCGCGCTGAATCCCGCCCGCCGAGCAGCCGCCGGCCGCTCGAGCAGAGGCAACTCGGTGAAGAGCAAAGAACAGTTCACCGTGTACTTCAGCTGGTGACTCATCCCGACTCCAATTCCGCATTGTGGAACTTAACTTCTGCTCTGTGAAATGACCATAAACTCGGAGCCGATGGTCGTCAAGGCGCCGGCGGCGATGGGGGCTGTCATACGCGTACGCGCGCGTTGTACGTTCCTCTAAAGGGATCCGGGCCGGAGGTACGTCGTGTTGCTGGCTGAGTTGCTGGATGCGCCGGAGCTCGGGTTGCGATTGATGCACTCGGCGGGCGGGACGCTGGACCGGCCGATCGGGCGGCTCGTGACGACCGACCTGCTGGAGCCGGGGAGGTACCTGAGCGGCGGCGAAGTGGTGCTGACCGGGCTGGTCTGGCGCCGGCAGGCAGCCGACAGCGAGGTGTTCGTGGCGTCGATGGCCAGCCGCGGAGCGACCACGATCCTGGCGGGGAAGGCGCAGCTCGGCGACGTACCGGCGGATCTCCTGGAGGCGTGCCGGCGGCATGACGTGACGCTGGTCGAGGTCCCGATCGAGGTCGCGTTCGCGGATGTGACGGAGTACGTCGCGGCAGCGGGATCGGCCGAGACAGGCGCACGATTGTCGGCGAGCCTGGTGCGCCAGCGGCAGCTGTTGTCGTCGATCGCGGCCGGGCGCAGTCTCGACGAACTCGCGGCGCGGATCTCCGCCGAGATCGGGCATGACTGCCGTGTGCTGACCCCGACCGGGCGCCACGTCGTACCGGGGCCCAGCGAGCTCGACGCCGAGACGGTGGACGCGGTGACGCGACGGTTCCTGACGGCGGACCGGATGCCCGCTGTGGCGAAGCAGTCGGGAGCGGAGTACAGCTTGTTCCCGGTCGGATCGGGATTCGGGAACCGGCTGACCGCGTGGGTGCTGGTCATCGACGGCGACCACACGACCTGGCCCCGCGATCACGTCGAGGCGGTGCACGAGCTGAGCGCGATCGCCGCGCTGGACCGCGCCCGCCGCGACGAGGGCCGCCGCGCACTGCGTCCGTTGGTCGCCGACGCACTTGCGTTAGTCGAGTCTGGTGCCCCGCAGGCCGAGGTCGCCGCGCGGCTCCGGCAGGCGGGCGCGCACTCGGAACGGCCGATGGTCGTCGCGGTCGCCGAACTGCGGGAAGACGGCCCCGGCGACGTCGCTCTGAGCCTGCTCGAGGACGTCGCTTTCACGGTCGGTCCGGCCGTTGTCGCGCCTGGCCGAGACGATCTGCTGGTCGCGTTCCTGCCCTTCACGCCCGAGCTTCCCGAGCATCTGCGACGGGCTTTCGGACGTCTCGCCCCGGGCCTCAATCGGTCCCGACTCACGGTCGGGATCAGCGGAGAGACGTCGGTCGAAGCGCTCGCCGGCGCGCTCGAGGAGGCCCGGTTCGCGCAGCGGGCCGCCCGGGCGGCGCGGACGCCGGTCTCGGTGGTGACCTCGGACGAGGTCGCCTCGCACGTCCTCCTCCTCGGCACGCTCCCCGATGACGTACGGCGTACGTACAGCAACCGCGTCCTCGGTGCGGTCCTCGACCACGACCGCCGTACCCATGCCGACCTGCTCATGACGCTGCAGGCGTTCCTCGCTTGCTCGTGCTCCTGGACCCGTACGGCGGAATACCTGCATCTGCACGTCAACACCGTTCGCTACCGGATCGAACGCGTTGAGCAACTGACCGGACGCGATCTGTCGACCCTCGAGGATCGGGTGGACGTGTTCCTCGCCTGCAAATCGCTGTAGTTGTGTGATCACACAAAACGAAGCGTTCTCCGGCAGTTCATCTTCGGAGGTTCACGGGGTGCAATCCACCCCTCGCTAAGTCAATGCTCGGGTGCAGGTCAAAATCCCCGCCGCCCGCAGCCGAGGAGCGTGTCCCGATGAAGGCAGTCCTGCGACCGAGCCGCCATACCAACCGCCATCCCGTCGACCAGGTGCTGCCACCTGGGAAGCTCGCGGTGTACGGCGCTCAGCACGTACTGGCGTTCTACGCCGGGGCGGTGATCGTACCGATCCTGCTCGCCAGTGCGATCGGACTGAACACCGAGCAGCTCATCCACCTGATCAACGCCGACCTCTTCACCTGCGGTATCGCGTCGATCATCCAGTCGGTCGGTTTCTGGAAGGTCGGCGTACGGCTCCCGCTCCTCCAGGGCGTGACGTTCACCGCCGTGTCGCCGATGATCGCGATCGGCCTCGCGGCCGGCGGCGGGACCGACGGTCTGCTGGTGATCTACGGCGCCGTGCTGGTCGCCGGGCTGGCCACCTTCTTCATCGCCCCGTTCTTCAGCAAGCTGATCCGGTTCTTCCCGCCAGTGGTGACCGGCTCGGTGATCACGATCATCGGTTTGGCGCTGCTGCCGGTCGCGGCCGGAGACGCGGTCGGCGGCGCCGGCCCGACCGCGGCGCCGACCAGCGGTAAGAACATGGCGTACGCACTCGGCACGCTCGCGCTGATCGTCCTGATCCAGCGCGTCTTCAAGGGCTTCATGGCCACCATCGCGGTCCTGGTCGGTCTGGTCGTCGGCACCCTGGTGGCCTGGGTGCTCGGCGACGCGCACTTCGGCGCGGTCGGCGACGCGGCCTGGGCCGGCGTGACGACACCGTTCTACTTCGGCTGGCCGAAGTTCTCGATCGCGGCGATCATCTCGATGGTCGTGGTCATGCTGATCACCGCGGTGGAGACCACCGGTGACGTGTTCGCGACCGGTGAGATCGTCGAGAAGCGGATCGGCCGCGACGACATCGCCCGGGCGCTGCGGGCCGACGGCCTGGCGACCACGATCGGCGGGGTCTTCAACTCGTTCCCGTACACCTGCTTCGCCGAGAACGTCGGCCTGGTCCGGCTGACCCGGATCCGCAGCCGGTGGGTGGTCGCGACCGCGGGCGCGATCATGATCCTGATCGGGCTGGTCCCGAAGGCCGGTGCGATCGTGGCCGGCGTACCGCATCCGGTGCTCGGCGGCGCGGCGCTGGCGATGTTCGCGACCGTGGCCGTGGTCGGGTTCCAGACGCTCGCGAAGGTCGACTTCCACGACCACCGCAACGTCGTGATCGTGGCGACCAGCGTCGGTCTGGCGATGTACGTGACCGCGCAGCCGCAGGTCGCGCAGGCCGTGCCGGACTGGGCCGAGATCATCTTCGGCAGCGGCATCACGCTCGGCAGCCTGACCGCGATCGGCCTGAACATCCTGTTCCACCACGTCGGCAAGAGCTTCGGCCCGGCGGTGGCGGGTCAGCCCGGTGACACGGTGCGGCTGGACCAGGTGAACGAGATGACCCGCGAGGAGTTCGTCGAGACCTTCGGCGCCCTGTTCCAGGGTCCGCGCTGGGCCGTCGAGCGGGCCTGGGAGATGCGGCCGTACGCCGACACGCACGCGCTCCGGCGCTCATTCCAGGAGGCGTTGTTCTCCGGTTCCCGCGACGAGCAGGTGGAGCTGATCCAGGCGTACCCGCAGCTCGGATCGCAGTTCGTCGCCGACGGTCTCAGCGGAGAGGCGTCGCTGCGGGACCAGTCGGACAAGGGCCTGACGTTCCTCGGCGACCCGGAGCGGGACGAGCTGACCGCGATCACGTCGGCGTACGAAGAGCGTTTCGGCTTCCCGCTGGTGATCTCGGTGCGCGACGCTGAGTCGTACGAGCGGATCGTCGAGCAGGGCCGCGAGCGGCTCGGCAACTGCGAGAACCAGGAGCACGCCGCCGCGCTGCTCGAGATCGCGAAGATCGCCGGGTACCGGTTCGACGACTTCGTCTCCGACGCCAACCCGATTCACAGTGCACGCACCCGATGGAGCACCAACCGATGACTACGCAAGCCCTCCGCGCACCTGCCTTGACCGTGAACGGTGAGCTCACCGCTCTTGGCGACATCTCTGTGCACACCACCGTGCTGGACTGGCTGCGGGACCGCGGCCTGACAGGCGCCAAGGAGGGGTGTGCGGAAGGCGAGTGTGGTGCCTGCTCGGTGATGGTCGCCCGGCCCGGTACCGACTCGCAGACCGAGTGGACCGCGGTGAACGCGTGCCTGCTGCCGGTCGCGTCGCTGGACGGCCAGGAGCTGGTCACGTCGGAGGGCCTGGGTTCTCCGGCTGAGCTGCACCCGGTTCAGCAGGAGATGGCGGTGCGCGGTGGCTCGCAGTGCGGGTACTGCACGCCAGGCTTCATCTGCAGCATGGCGGCGGAGTACTACCGGCCAGGACGCGCTTGTGGCGAGGGTGATCACGAGCACGGGGCCAATGGGTTCGACCTGCATGCGTTGAGCGGGAACCTGTGCCGGTGCACGGGCTACCGGCCGATCCGGGACGCGGCGTACGCGCTCGATGCCCCCGCCGAGAACGACACGTTCGCCGCCCGACAGGACGCGGCCCCGCCCGCTCCAGCGGCGACGGGGATGGTGTCCACCGAGGGCGAGTTCATTCGGCCCGCTTCGCTTGACGGAGTGCTGGAGTTGATCGCGGAGCGGCCGGACGCGCAGCTCGTGGCCGGTTCGACCGACCTCGGTGTGCAGGTGAACATCTTCGGTTCCCGCCCGTCGCTGACCGTCGCGATCGACCGCCTGGAGGAGCTACGCGAGTTCTCCTTCGGCGCTTCCGAGGTCCGGTTGGGTGCGGCGCTGACGCTGACCGAGATCGAGCGGCGGCTCGCGGGGCGCGTCCCGTTGCTCGCTCAGCTGATGCCCCAGTTCGCCTCGCGGCTGATCCGCAACGGCGCGACGATCGGCGGGAACCTCGGCACCGGCTCCCCGATCGGCGACACCCCGCCGGCGCTGCTCGCGCTCGACGCTTCGCTCGTCCTCGTGTCCCGCCGGGGGGAGCGCGTCGTACCGCTGGCCGAGTACTTCACCGGTTACCGAGAGACCGTCAAAGATCCGGACGAGCTGATCCGGACGATCGTGATCCCGTTGCCGTTGGCACCGATGGCCGCGTTCCACAAGATCGCTAAACGGCGCTTCGACGACATCTCGAGCGTCGCGATCGGGTACGCCGTTGACGTGACGGACGGTGTCGTGCGCGAGGCCCGGATCGGGCTCGGTGGCGTCGCGGCGACCCCGCTGCGCGCCCGGGAGACCGAGGCCGCGTTGGTCGGTCGCCCGTGGACCGAGGAGACCGTGCGGATCGCGGCGGGGGTGATGGCCGCGGAGGGTACGCCGATGGACGATCACCGCGCGAGTTCGTCGTACCGCTCCGCGATGCTCGGCCAGTCGCTACTGCGTTTCTACTTTCAGGGGGTCGGCGCATGAGCTCGTTGTCGGAACGGCCTGCTGCTGCGGTCGTCGGCGTACCGATGCCGCATGAGAGCGCCGCGCTGCACGTGACCGGGGCCGCCTTATATACGGACGATCTGGTGATGCGCACCCGCGACGTACTGCATGCATGGCCAGTGCAGTCGCCGCATGCGCACGCGCGGGTGACTGCACTCAGGGTGAAGCCGGCGTACGACGTACCCGGTGTGGTGCGCGTGTTGACGGCGGACGACGTACCGGGGGTGAACGACGCCGGCGTGAAGCACGACGAGCCGTTGTTCCCGGGTGAGGTGATGTTCAACGGGCATGCGGTGTGCTGGGTGCTCGGCGAGACGTTGGAGGCCGCGCGGCTCGGGTCGTTGGCGGTCGAGGTCGAGTACGAGCCGCTGCCTTCGTTGGTGAACGTGCGCGAGGCGATCGAGGCGGGCAGCTTCCAGGGCATCGGGCGGCACCTGGAGCGTGGCGATGTCGAGGAGGCGTTGGCGGGGGCGGCGCATGTGTTCAGCGGGGAGTTCGAGTTCGCTGGGCAGGAGCACTTCTACCTCGAGACGCATGCGGCGTTGGCGCTGGTGGACGAGTACGGGCAGATCTTCGTGCAGTCGAGCACGCAGCACCCGTCGGAGACGCAGGAGATCGTTGCGCATGTCCTCGGGCTGGCCAGTCACTCGGTGACGGTTCAGTGCCTGCGGATGGGCGGGGGGTTCGGCGGCAAGGAGATGCAGCCGCACGGGTTCGCCGCGATCGCCGCGCTGGGCGCGACGTTGACCGGGCGGCCGGTGCGGTTGCGGCTGAACCGGACGCAGGACATGACGATGTCAGGGAAGCGGCACGGGTTCCACAGCTCGTGGACTGTCGGGTTCGGGGCCGATGGCAAGCTCGTCGCGTTGGATGCCACGTTGACGTCCGACGGCGGGTGGAGTCTCGACCTGTCGGAGCCGGTGCTGGCGCGCGCGATGTGCCACATCGACAACGCGTACGAGGTTCCGCATGTCCGCGTGGACGGGCGGATCGCGCAGACGAACAAGACGTCCCAGACCGCGTTCCGGGGGTTCGGCGGGCCGCAGGGGATGCTCGTGATCGAGGACATCCTCGGACGGTGCGCGCCGCTGCTCGGGTACGACGCGTCGGAGCTGCGTCGGCGGAACTTCTACCAGACGGGCGACTCCACGCCGTACGGACAACCGGTGCGGCACGCGGATCGGCTGGAGTCGTGCTGGAGTCAGGTCCTTGCTGCCGGGGACGTTGCCTCGCGGCAAGCTGAGATTGCTGCGTTCAATGCGACGCATGACCATGTGAAGCGCGGGCTGGCGATGACGCCGGTGAAGTTCGGGATCTCGTTCAACCTGACCGCGTTCAACCAGGCCGGCGCGCTGGTGCACGTCTACAAGGACGGCTCGGTGCTGATCAACCACGGCGGCACCGAGATGGGCCAGGGCCTGCACACGAAGATGTTGCAGGTGGCGGCGACCACGCTCGGGCTGCCGCTGGCGCGGGTACGGCTGGCGCCGACGCGGACCGACAAGGTGCCGAACACGTCGGCGACGGCGGCGTCCTCGGGTGCTGATCTCAACGGCGCGGCGATCAAGAACGCGTGCGAGCAGATCCGGGAACGGCTGGCGCAGGTCGCCGGCGGACGGCTCGGGATCAGCCCGTCGGACGTGCGGTTCGTGGATGGCGTCGTCCGCGGATTGTCCGGGGACGGCGTGGACTGGAACGAACTGGTGAATCTCGCGTACCACCAGCGGGTGCAGCTCTGGGCGGCCGGGTTCTACCGGACGGAGGGCCTGCACTGGGACGCCAACGCGATGCGGGGCGAGCCTTTCAAATACTTCGCGTACGGCGTTGCGGCGTCGGAGGTCGAGGTCGACGGGTTCACTGGGTCGTACACCCTGCGGCGCGTGGACATCGTGCACGACGTCGGGGACAGCCTCAGCCCGTTGATCGACATCGGCCAGATCGAGGGCGGCTTCGTGCAGGGCGCCGGATGGTTAACGCTCGAGGACCTTCGCTGGGACGAGAGTTCCGGCGATCGTCGCGGTCGTTTGTCCACGCAGGCAGCGAGCACGTACAAGCTCCCGAGCTTCTCCGAGATGCCTGAGGTCTTCAACGTCACGCTGCTGGAGAAGGCGCACGAGGAAGGTGCCGTCTACGGCTCCAAGGCCGTTGGGGAACCGCCGCTCATGCTGGCGTTCTCCGTCCGGGAGGCACTGCGTCACGCAGCGGCAGCCTTCGGACCGGTTGGCATCAGCGTCGACCTCCCGTCACCGGCCACACCCGAGGCGGTCTACTGGGCGGTCGATCGAGCGCGGGGAGGTGTCTCGTGGAGTGGGTAAAGGCTGTTCAGCGGTTGCGGGCCGGCCGGCAGGCCGGCGTGCTGGTGACGGTGATGTCCGTTCGTGGGCATGCGCCTCGGGAAGCCGGGGCGAAGATGGTTGTTGCCGCTGACAACGTCTGGGGGACGGTGGGTGGCGGGAACCTGGAGGCCCTGGGCGTGGAGCGTTCGCGGGCGATGATCGCCGACGACGTGACGGCGCCTGAGGTGTTGACGGCGGCGTTGTCCGACAAAGCGCCGTACCAGCACGGAGTCCAGTGTTGTGGTGGTGAGGTGAAGTTGTTGCTGGAACCGTTGCCCGTGGTGCCTTCGGTGGCGATCTTCGGGGTCGGGCATGTGGGGCTGGAGCTGGCGCGGGTACTCGCGCGGCATGATCTCGAGCTGCATCTGATCGACTCGCGGGCCGATCAGTTGACGAGCGATCGGCTAGCAGCGCTAGATGACGCGGTCGCGAACGTCCACGTGCACAACGTGCCGGTGTTGCCGGAGCTCGTTGTCGGCGAGCTGCCGCCCGGTACGCACGTTTTGATCATGACGCACGACCATGCGGAGGATGCGGCGCTCTGTGACGCCGCGATTCGTAACGAGGAGCTGGCGACCATCGGGTTGATCGGCTCCAGTGCGAAGTGGACCCGGTTCCAGCGCAAGCTCGCTGAGGACGGCAACTCGGTCGACGCGATCGCGCGGATCACCACGCCGATCGGTCTGTCCGATCTTCCCGGCAAGGAGCCGGCCGTGATCGCGGTGAGCGTCGCGGCCTGGCTCCTGCAGCAGTTCGTCGCCGAGCGGCATCCCGCGTCGGCCCATTCTGCCGTGCGTCGCCCCACGCCGGCTCAGCGTGAGGCAAAAGCATGACTCTTTATCGTGGCACGTTCATCGACACGCCGGAGAATCCGTTCGACGGCGGCGGCCTGCGGGTCGACAGCGACGCGGGACTGCTGGTCGAGGACGGGATGATCGTTGCCCGTGGCCCGTTCGTGGAGATCCGCCAGGCACACCCCGCCGAGCAGGTCGTGGATCTGCGCGACGGCGTCGTACTACCCGGATTCGTCGACACCCACGTGCACTTCCCGCAGATCCGCGCCGTCGGCGGCCTCGGGCTGCCGCTGCTCGAATGGCTCGACCGGTACGCCCTCCCCGAGGAGGCGCGGATGGCCGACGTCGACTACGCGTCAGGCGTGGCCAACGAGTTCGTTCGCGGACTGGCCGCGGCCGGGACGACGTCGGCGCTCGTCTTCGGCGCCCACTACGCCGACGCGGTCGACACGCTCTTCGACGCCGCGTCCAAGGTGGGCCTCCGCATCACCTCCGGGCTCGTGCTGAGCGACCGCCTGCTCCGGCCGGAGCTGCTCACCACCCCGGTCCGCGCGTACGCCGAGTCGCTCGCCCTCGCAAACCGCTGGCACGGCGTCGGCCGCAACCGGTACGCCGTGACGCCGCGCTTCTCGCTCTCTTGCACGGACGAGCTGCTCGCGACGTGCCGTGAGCTGATGGACGCGATCCCCGGCGCACTGTTCACCTCACACGTGAACGAGAACGAGGCCGAGATCGCGACCGTCGCCGACCTGTTCGGGGGCAGCGACTACGTGACGACGTACGACCGGCACGGCCTGGTGGACCGGCGTACCGTGCTCGCCCACAACGTCCACCCGACGGACGTCGAGCTCAAGATGCTGGCTGTTAGCGGCGCAACCATCGCGCACTGCCCGACGAGCAACGCAGCGCTCGGCAGCGGGTTGTTCCCGCTGACGCGGCACCTGCAGTACGGCGTACGCGTGGCACTCGGATCGGATGTCGGCGCGGGCACCGGCTTCTCGCTCCTGAAGGAGGGGCTCCAGGCGTACTTCTGCCAGCAACTCCAAGGAGACCAGGGCCGCCCGCTCTCGGCAGCCCACCTGCTCTACCTCGCCAGCACCGCCGGCGCCGAGGCCCTGGACCTGCCCCAGGTAGGCCACCTCTCGGTAGGCCACCACTTCGACGCCCAACTCCTCCGCCCCGCCGAAGGCTCCCCCCTCGCCGTGGGCCTCACCCACGCCGAAGACACCGAGGAAGCCCTGGCGCGAATCTTCACCCTAGGCACCCCCGCCGACGTCCAAGCCGTCTGGATCAACGGCGACCTCCTCCACTGATCACCCCCGCCGGGGACTGGGAACTAGCAATTGCCTATTCCCAGTCCCCGCGGCATGTGCCCGCAACGCGCGCCACAGCCGTTCCGCGGTTTCGTGCGGGTGGTTCAGGTCGCCCCCGCCGACTCGCGCTACGCCGTAGCCGCGCTCGCGGAGACGGTCCTCGCGCCACTTCTCTGCCAGTACGGCGTCTGCCGCGTTCTCGCCGTACTTCATCGCGCCGTCGAACTCGACGATCAGGACGCCGCCGAGCAGGAAGTCGACCCTGCCGATCAATCGTCCGTCGGCGTCCCGGATCTCAACCTGCAACTCCGGCGTCGGCAGACCGTGGTTCGCGAGCAGGACGCGAAAGCGTGACTCGCCGACCGATTCGCTCAGGGGGTTCGCAAACTGCACCGCCGCGTGCGCGGCCGGCGTTCCGCGCCACCGTTGATGCCGTCGTGCGACTGCTGCCAGGCACGCCCTGTTTGTGAGTTACATCCGGAGGGCGGCATCGGCGAGGACTACGCCGACCTCGTACGACGTCGTACACGCGGTCTCCACGATCGCGCGATCCACCGTCGTGACCTTGAGGCCGCCCAATTCGACGATCTCGTCGGCGGAGGTCGTGCCGCGATGCACCCGAACCCCTCGGCCAGAGCGGGCCCCACCGGACGCCACGCGAGTGAAGTGTGCCCTCGACAGATCGGTTCCCCAGACGGGCAATCCGTGGAGCAGCGCCGCGGATTGATGACTCACGACGACGTCACCAAGCCGTTCACTCGCCATCCGCACGTTCAGTAGGTGGATCCTCGTCGCACGCTCCCACGGCGGTTCGTCTGTCGGCCAGGCCCGCGGGTCGACGTACGAGTTGAAGCTCAACCTGATCCACTGCCCACTGCGCACGCGTTGCCGCAGCTCACTGTCGCTGTAGCCGGCTGCGAGCGCGTCCGAGCGCGTGAACCACCCGCCCCGGCCCGCCGCGATCACTTCCAATCTCCTGTTCATGCCCTAGAACGTGCACGTCTCACACGCCACGCGGACCGGCGATCCCGCAACTGTGAATAACCCCCGGGGACTGGGAACAGGCAATTGCTAGTTCCCAGTCACCGGGGGATATCGCAGGTCAGCCGAGGAGGGCGGCTTGGGTGTGCGCGACCTGGGTGGCGAGGGTTGTCTCGTCGGCGGTTTGGAGTACGTCGTGTTCTACGACGGGGCGGCCGTTCGCGAGGAGGAGGGCCAGGGGTGGGGGTGTGGAGAGGGCCAGGGCCGCGATCGGGTCGGGGATGCCGGCGTGCGGGAGAGTGGTGAGGTTCCACACGGCCAGGTCGGCCTGTTTGCCGGGTTCGATCGAGCCGATGTCGTTGGAGCGGCCCAGGATGCGAGCGCCGTCCAGGGTCGCCATCTCCAGGGCGGCGCGGACGGTCAGGGCTTGCGGGCCGCCGCGGGCGCGGGCGAAGAGCAGGGCGTGGCGGAGTTCTTCCACCAAGCTCCCGGATTCGTTGCTCGCGGCACCGTCTACGCCCAGGCCGACAGGAGAACCCGCAGCCCGGAGGTCCGCCGTACGGGCGATGCCGGCGCCGAGGCGGGCGTTGGAGCTGGGGCAGTGGGCGACGCCGGTTCCGGTGCTGCCCAGGTGCTTGATCTCCGCGTCGTCGAAGTGGATCCCGTGCGCGAACCACACGTCCGGACCGGTCCAGCCGAGGCGGTCGGCGTACTCGAGAGGCGTGCAGTTGAACGTCTCCCGGCACCAGTCCGTCTCGTCCGTGGTCTCGGCGAGATGGGTGTGCATCCGCACCCCACGCCGCCGCGCCAGCTCCGCGGACTCGCGCATCAGTTCGCCGCTCACACTGAACGGCGAGCATGGCGCGACCACGATCTGCAGCATCGAATCGGGTGACGGGTCGTGCCAGCGATCGATCGCGGCCTCCGTGGCGGTGAGGATCTCGTCGCGGTTCTCGACCACGGAATCGGGCGGCAACCCGCCGTCCTTCTGACCGCGGTCCATCGACCCACGGGCCGGATGGAACCGCAGCCCTATCTCACCCGCCGCCGCGATCTCTGCCGCGAGCAGGCCGCCACCGTCACGGGGGAAGACATAGTGATGATCGGCAACGGTCGTGCATCCGGTCCGCGCGAGTTGCGCGAGCGCCGCTCGCGCCGCGACGTACACGGTCTCCTCGGAGATCCGCGCCCACACCGGATACAGCGTCGTCAGCCACTCGAAGAGGGTCGCGTCCGCGGCGAGGCCGCGCGTAACCCATTGGTACAGGTGCTGATGCGTGTTCACGAATCCCGGCGTAACCAGGCAGCCGTGTCCGTCCACGACGCGAGCATCGTCGTACGCCGGAGCAGGTCCCGGACCGACCGCGACGATACGGTTGCCCTCGACAACCACGTGCCCGACGAACTCGCGCCGGGCCGGATCGAGGGTCGCCACGTAGGCGCCCTCGATCACGATCGTCGACATGGTCAGCAGAACCCGGGTGTCGCGTGCCAGGCGCTGCCCGCGTCGCTGGCGTCGTCCCGCGTCACGGTCGCCTCGATCAGGCCGTACGGGCGATCGGCGGCGATGAAGACCTCGCCGGGGTTCTCGACGCCGAACGGCGACAGGTCGACCAGGAAGTGGTGCTTGTTCGGCGCCGAGAACTTGATCTCGGCGACCTCCGGGTGCTGCTCGAGCACCGCCTCGCCCATGCCGTACAACGTCTGCTGCAACGCAAGACTGTGGATCGTGGCGAAGCGCGAGAGCAGCAGTCCCTTGATCTCGTCGTACGACTTGTCCCAGTCGACCTCTGTGTGGTCGTAGCGCCAGCGCGCGACCAGCGACGTCGCCAGGATCCGGTCGTTCGTCTCCGGCAGCGTCGTGTACTCGTCCTTCAGGAACCCGTGGAACTCCGACCCGGTCGACTTCAGTACGACGAGATCGCTGATCCCCGACACGACGTAGGACTTCCGCTCCGCGCCCCGGCCCTCCACGTTGACGACCGTGTTCCGCACGCCGCCGCCGGTCCGCACGAACGAGTGGTCGTGCTCCTGCCCGTCGACCTGGATCCGCTCCCAGGCGTACTCCTCGACCTCGACCCGCGCCCCCTGCGCGGCCGGCGACGCGTCCAGGAAGTGCGCGCCGAGCGTCAGCGCGTAATCCTCGATCGCTCCGATCCCCTTCTCCTTGGCGAAGGCGAACGCGGTGTTCTTCTGCGTGTCGGTCGGGAGTACGTCGGACTGGTCGCCGGTCGTGTGCGCGTCCTCGAAGTTCCCGCGGAGCGCGGTCGACACGTTCAGGTCGCGGATCTGGTGGCGAGGCGTGTCGCGGTAGATGCGGACGACGCGGTTCTCGGCTTTGCCGTACTGGTTGGCTCCCAGGTGGATGGCCATCTGAGGTCAGCTCCCTCGGTAGGTGGAAAACGCGAACGGGCTGAGCAGCAACGGGACGTGGTAGTGCCGCTCGTCGGCGACCGTGAAGGTCACGGAGACCTCGGGAAAGAAGATGTCCTGGCCGGTGGATTCCGCGTACGCCGCGACGTCGAACCAGAGCCGGTACGTTCCCTGCTCCAACGTCGGCGCGAGCTCCCCGATCCGCCCGTCGTCGTCCGTCGTACCGGTGGCTTCGAGAACGTCACCCCGGTAGAGCCGGACCTGGACGTTCCGCGCCGGTCGCCCCAGCGCGGTGTCGAGGATGTGCGTGGACAGGGAACTCATGCCGCCACCACCTTGCTCAGCCGGAGCAGCGCGATCTTGCGCAACTCTTCGTGTACGACGGTTGCCTCGGTCGCATCGTCGTGCGTGAGACGGGTCCGCAGACTGTCCAGCATCTGCGCCGCCGACAGCCCCGTGGCGCAGATCAGGAACACCCGGCCGAACCGCTCTTCGTACCGACGGTTGCCGTCGGCAAGCTCCTGCCGGACGCCGGCGTCGTCGCCGACACCGGACTGCTCGTTCCGCGACCAGGCGGCCTCGGTGCCCGCGCCCTGCGGCCGGTCACCGATCCGCGGATGCGCCTGAAGTGCACGATCGACCTCGTTGTCGTCGAGCTCCCGGAGCGACTGGTCGGCGACCGCGGTCAGCGCGGCGAGATCGCCGTACGGCCGCTTGGCCAGGATCGCGTCGACCCAGCGGGGCACGTCGCAGCAGGCCGCCAGCGCCGGCCGGAGCCGGTCGGTCGGAGCGGAGTTGAACTCCTCCAGGTCCACGGATCACACCTTCTCGAATCCCGAAATCGACTTTCCGTATGACGAGAGTGGCAGCTGCCGCGCTTGCCGTCAACAGTTTGTTGAAATCAGCGAGCGCGGTTCAGGTAGTTGTAGACGGTGAAGCGCGTGACGCCGAGCGCCTCGGCGACGATCTCGGCCGACTTGCGGTATTCGAAGGCTCCGCGCGCCTCCAGCAGCAGCACGGCCTGCTGCTTGTCGTGCCGCGACAGGTCGCGCAGCGGACCGCCCAACTCCTCGGCGACAGCGGCCAGCAGACTCTGCACGCCGCCCTCCTTCTCGGACGCCTTAGCCGGAGCTGGAGAGGGCAGGCGTACGGCGACCACGGGCTTGCCGTCCCACTCAAGCGTCACGTCGTCCGTGCGGGCGTCCGCTGCGTCGACGAGTTCGGCGTTCAGCCGCTCGACGAGTGGCGCGATCGCCTGCACCAGCGGGTGCTGCTCAGGCATCGCGCCGTACCTGCAAGGTCACCTGGCTCGCGCCGCCGGCGAACGCCGCCTCGAGGACCTTCGGGAGCGCCGGGAGCAGGAGATGCTGCTCGCCGCTGACCTGCGTACCGAGCGGGCCGAACTCGCAATCGAGCCCGGCCGCTTCCGCCGCCCGCAACGCCTCAGTGGCGTGCGCGGGCGGCGCCCCCTCCACATCGAAGGGTTCCGTGGTGAACTCCGCAACCAGTCGCATGCCGCGAGGCTAGGGCATGGGGGCTGCTCTGCGCGCCAGCCTGGCGAGGTCGTTGTCGTCGAACTCTGACGTCTCGATCGCGCCACACTCGATGCCGCGCAGTACGAAACCGGCGAGCGCGGCAGCCGTTGCGGGCTCGTCGAGGTAGCCGGATTCGCCGTCACCCAGGTACGCGCGGAGGCGTTGGGCAGCCTGGTCGAAGCCTTCCCGGTAGAACAGGTACGTCGCCGCGTAGCGGGTCGGGAGTTGGGCAGGGTGCATGTCCCAGCCCTGGTAGATGCCGCGCGCGAGCGAACGACGTACCAGCCGGAAATGCAGGCGCCAGGCGTCGTGGACCGCGTCGCCGACCGGGAGAACGTTGGTCGAACCATCGGAGACGAACACGCCGGTGCCGGCCGCGGCCAGCTGCATGACGTCCTTGGCGTGGTCGGCGACCGGATGCTCCATGCTCTGGTACGCCGCCGCGACGCCGAGCGAGGCGGAGTAGTCGTACGTGCCGTAGTGCAGACCCGTGACGCGTGCGCCGCCGGCCTTGATCATCCGGGCGATCAGCGCGGTGCCGTCCGCGCCGAGGATCGCCTGCGGGGTCTCGATCTGGATCTCGAACCTCAGCGGCGGCAACGAGCGTTGGCGCTCGATCGTTTCGAGCACGAGCACCATCGCCTCGACCTGCTCGACCGACGTCACCTTCGGGAGCGTGATGACGAAGCCGTCGTCGATCGCGCCCAGGTGCTTGAGGAAGAGGTCGAGCGTCCGCACACTGCGACGCCTGGTCGGCGCTTCCAGGGACTTGATCCGCAGGCCCTGGTACGGCGTCTGCTTGCTGGTCGCGAACACCTGGGCGGCCGCGATCGCCGCGGCATCCTCCTCGTCGTCCGGCCGGTTGCCGTAGCCGTCCTCGAAGTCGACACGGAGGTCCTCGATCGGCTCACGCTCGAGCTTGGCCCGCACGCGGTCGTACACGTCGTCCGCGAGTTCGCCGGGCAGATCCAGCACCTTCGCGAACTCCTCGGCCGATCCGCCGTACTCGTCGAGGGCTGCCCGCGCCTGCGCACCCCAGTCCTCCACCGTGCGTACGTCGTACCGGTCGGCCGGAACGTACACGGTGTGGACCGGCTGCCGGACCCCGCGATCGCCGCGATAGTCCGCGGTCAGCGCCGCATCCGCGGCCGCCAGCCGCCGGTCAAGCTCGGTCACCAGATCATCCAGGCTCACTGCCGCCTCCTTTTCCGTATTGTGGAGACTAATATCTACCTTGCGGAAGACACAAGCACTCGCGTTTCCGGGATCTGGCGCTAAACTTCCGTGATCCGGAAAGGTGGTTGTCATGGTGGAGACGAACGGCAAGGGACGCACCGGCAGCGTGCAGTCCATCGAGCGGGCCTTCGGGCTGCTCGAGACGATGGCCGACGCGGGCGGGATGATGGGCCTGTCCCAGCTGGCCGCGGCCTCCGGCCTGCCGCTGCCGACGATCCACCGGCTGGTTCGCACCTTGGTCGACCTCGGCTACCTGCGTCAAGAGCCGTCGCGGCAGTACATACTCGGACCGAAGCTGATCCGGCTCGGGGAGAGTTCGTCGCACATGCTGAGTGTGTTCGCCCGGCCGCATCTGGCCCGGCTCGTCGACGAGCTCGGCGAGTCCGCCAACATGGCGATGCTCGACGGCGACCAGATCGTGTACCTCGCGCAGGTCCCGTCGCGACACTCGATGCGCATGTTCACCGAGGTCGGCCGCCGCGTCCTTCCGCACTGCACCGCGGTCGGCAAGGCGATCCTCGCCCAGTACCCCGACGCCGAGGTCCGCGACCTCCTGCACCGCACCGGCATGCCCAAACACACCGACAACACGATCGTCACCCCCGACGTCTTCACCACCCAGCTCCACCAGGCCGCGGACCTCGGCTACGCGATCGACGAAGGCGAACAGGAAGTGGGTGTTCGCTGCGTCGCAGTCGCCGTCCCCGACGCACCCACTCCCCTCGCCATCTCCATCTCCGGCCCCGCCGGCCGCATGACCGAATCCCTCGTAGAACAAGCCATCCCCCTACTGGCCCAAGCCGCCAAGTCCCTCTCCGACGACCTGCACTAACCGGCCGGCGGTTGGAATCAGGTGTCGGTGTGGAGGCGGCCGTGGAGGTGCCAGTCGTGCCAGCCGTCGGCGTGCATGATCGCCTGCCGGAGTGTTCCCTCGTGGCGGTATCCGGTGCGCTCGGCGACCCGGCACGACGCGGTGTTGGTGGTGGAGTGGTGGATGTTCAGCCGGTTGAACCCGATCGACCCGAAAGCCCAGGTGGACAGGGCCTCGACAGACCTCGCGGCGACCGCTCGTCCTCGGGCCGCCGGGGTCACCCAGTACGACAGCGCGGCTGAACCTTGGGTCAGGGAGATCTCGCGCAACCCGACCTGACCCAGCGGCTGGTCATCTCGATCGACGACTGCCCAGCTCGCCGCGGTCTCGGCGTCCCACCGGTCGACCCACTGTCCGACCCACTCGCCTGCCTCCTCGAGAGTGTCGAGCCGACGGACATGCCAGCGCTGAATGTCGGGACAGCCGAACGCGGTCCGCACCGAGTCCGCGTCCCGCCCTTGCCACGGTCGCAGCAGCAGCCCGTCGTTTGTCACCAGCCGCGGCTGCGCCGCATCCCGCAACGCACCCTGAGCCAGAACCGCATCCACAAGCAGAGGCATTCCGCGATGCTAGTGCGCGGTCAAGAGGTCAGGGGGCGTAGGTGCGCCATTGTTCGGTGAGTTCGTAGCCGAGGGATTGGTTGGCTTGGAGGCTGGCTTGGTTGGCGGCGGCTCCGCCGGTGCTGAAGCGGGTGATGCCGATGTCGAGGAAGGCGAGGATGGAGGCGGCCTTGACGGCCTGGGCGACGCCGCGGCGGCGGTGGGTGGCGAGGACCGAGGTGAAGGCGGTGTCGCCGAAGCCGTCCTTTTCGCGCATCACCGTCGCGCCGACCAGCCGGTTGCCGTCGAAGGCGCCGAAGACCCGGTTCTCCGGCCAGAGCCCCGCGACGTCGGCGAACTCTCCGACCACGCGATGGGTCGCGGGCGTGTAGGGATAGTCCGCCTCGTTCGCCTTCTCCAGCGCATGCAGATCCGCGGCAGACTCGGGCCCGAGTTCGCGGAGCGTGAGTCCGCCGGCGGTAACCCGGCGTACGGCGGACTCCAGCAGCTCACGGTCCGGTTCGAACAGCCGGACCGCCCAGGACTCGGCGACCACGCGATACCCGGCTGCTTCGAGCTCGGCGCACCGCGGGTCGCCTTCCTGAACGATCTCGTATTCGGCCACGGGGTGATTGTCAGCCCAGTTTGCGCAGCAGCGGAAGGACATCCTCGGTGAACTGGGTGAGGAAGCGCTCCTGGTCGTTCCCCGGACCGTGTACGACGAAGTGGTTGAAGCCGGCGTCCAGGTACGGCTGGAACTGCTTCACGACCTCCTCCGGGTCCGACGCCACGATCCACCGCTTCGCAACCTGCTCGATCGGCAGCTCGTCGGCGAGCCGCTCCATCTCGGTTGCACTGGTCACGCTGTGCTTCTGCTCCGGGGTGAGCGACAGCGGCGCCCAGAACCGGGTGTTCTCCAGCGCCAACGCCGGGTCGCGGTCGTACGAGAGCTTCACCTCGAGCATCCGGTCGACGTCCTCGAACTTCTTCCCGGCCTTCTCGGCACCTTCGCGAACGGCCGGGATCAGCTTCTCGGTGTAGAGCTCCATCCCCTTCCCGGACGTCGCGATGAACCCGTCACCGACACGCCCGGCGTACTTCGCGACGAGCGGACCGCCCGCGGCGACGTACACCTTCAGCGGGGTCTCCGGACGGTCGTAGATGAACGCGTCGACGGTCTTGTAGAACGGCCCCTCGGAGCTGACACCGTCCTTCGTCCACAGGTCGCGGATCAGCTGAACGGCCTCCCGCAGCCGAGCGAACCGCTCCTTGAACTCGGGCCACTCCATCCCCGACACCGCGATCTCGTTCAGCGCCTCGCCGGAGCCGACGCCGAGCATGACGCGCCCCGGGTACAGCTCGCCGAGAGTCGCGAACGCCTGCGCGATCACCGCCGGGTTGTACCGGAACGTCGGCGTCAAAACCGACGTACCGAGCAGCACCCGGTTGGTCCGCTCGCCGACCGCCGCGAGCCAGGCGAGCGCGAACGGCGCGTGGCCGCCCTCGTGCCGCCACGGCAGGAAGTGGTCCGACACGGTCACACTGTCGAGCCCGAGCTCCTCGGCCCGAACGGAGTACTCCACCAGATCCCGCGGCCCGAACTGCTCCGCCGAAGCCTTGTACCCGACCCGAATACTCACCCTCTGCTCCAAACGTCGTCTGCGCGTACTCCGGAAGACAACCGCGCCCAGGTCCGACTTTATGCCGCCCGTGGTCGCGCTAGCATCCAGAGTCGTGAATGCAAGTGAAGCCCGAGTGCTAGGTCTGATCGGTACGACGTTCCGCGCAGCGCAGCTGCCGACGATCCAAGTCACGGTGCCGGCCGCACTCGCGGAGCGGGCTGTCGCCGCGTGGCAGCGGGACGCCGAAGAGGCCGTACCGGAGCCGGAGCGCCCGGAAGATCGGGTACGTCGCCAGCGCGCCGGGACGCTCGCGCTGATCGGTCTCACGATCGCCAAACGCGGACATCTGGACGCCGACGGGAACACCGTCGTCGACCTCAACCCGGAGCTGGTCGGGGTCGCGATGGACGCGGCCGACGACGTACATCTGCGCTGACGGCACGCCGTCGTGCTTGGTTGACTCTGCTGGTGACGGTCGGCGAGGATGTTGGTCCGGCGCGGCCCGCGCCTCACCTTCGTCGACCGGCCCCAGCGCGGTCACAGTGAGAAGGCAAAGGGACTTCCTGTCTCGGGCCGCTCGTCCTGGTCTGCCGCCTCGACGGGATCGCTGGGGGATCACGTGCGAGTGCGTGGAAGGCCAGATGACAGCGCACAGGAACTTCAAGCAACGGGTACGAGCCCGCGCCGCGAAAACCGGCGAGTCCTACACGACTGCCCTCCGGCACTTCCGTCCGACTCCACAAGGAGAACCAGACATGCCGGAAGAAACCACACTGCGGGTCGCCGTCGTCCAGTCGACAATGCGCCACGACCCGACGAACGCCGACGAGCTGCGCGCGGGCGGTGCCGAACTCCGCGACTTCATGAGGCAGGCGGCTGCGGCCGGCGCCCGCCTGGTGCACTTCACCGAGGGCGCGATCTGCTTCCCGAGCAAGCAGATCATGTCCTCGCTCGGCCCGGACGAGGTGGGCGCCTCCGACTGGACCAAGGCACAGTGGTCGGTGCTGCAATCCGAGCTCGACCAGATCAACGCACTCGCACGGGAGCTCGGGATCTGGGTGGTGATCCCCTCGGTGCACCACCTGCCGGAGGG
Organism: Kribbella sp. VKM Ac-2569; assembly: GCF_004216905.1. GTDB lineage: Bacteria > Actinomycetota > Actinomycetes > Propionibacteriales > Kribbellaceae > Kribbella. The sequence continues at coordinate 488,070 of NZ_SGXJ01000004.1, read as the reverse complement.
GCGCCCGCACAACAGCATGTATGTCGTGTCCGACCAGGGAAAGGTTGTCGCCCGGTACGACGAGCGCACGCTGTCGACGACCAAGGTGAAGTGGATGTACACGGCCGGAAAGCAGCCGGTGACGTTCGACGTCGACGGGTTCCGGTTCGGGCTCGCGCTCGGACTGGATGTGCTGTTCCCGGAGCTGTTCGTGGAGTACGACGGGCTCGGCGCCGACGGCGTCCTGGTGTCCTACGCGACACACCGCGTCTCGGGGCATGAGCACATCGCGGTGCAGGCGCGTGGGTGCGCAGTGAACAACACGTCCTGGATCAGCCTCGCCGTACCGGCGAACCCGGAGGCGGGGCTGACGGCGGGCGTCGTCGATCCCCGAGGCGAGTGGGTAGCGCAGGCCCCACTGGATGGATCGCCGGCACTTGCGGTGGCCGACGTGCACCACGCCGAGACGACGCAGATCGGTCGCGACTTCCGTCGTCGTACGCGGGAGCGCATCAGTTCGTAAGCCCTCACAGGTTCGGGTGCTGACGCGTTCTATCTGTATGAACAGGCATGCGGTGGTCAGCACCCGGATCGGGGAGCTCACGGTGGTGGTGTCGGAGGACGTGCTGGTCGGCGTCTACTTCCCGCACCACTGGGTGAAGCCGACGGCGGAGACGCTGGGTGAGCGGGTCGAGGCGTCCGACCCGCTCATCGCGGTCGTCGTCTCGCAGTTGGAGGAGTACTTCGGCGGCTCGCGGCACACCTTCGAGCTGCCGACCCGGCTGGAGGGCGAGGAGTTCCAGCGGCGGGTCTGGTCGGTGCTCGAGGAGATCCCGTACGGCGAGACGACGACGTACGGCGAAATCGCGGCGCGGCTCGGGGAGCCGGCCCACGCGGCGCAGGCGGTGGGGAAGGCGGTCGGGCAGAACCCGTTGTCGATCGTCGTCCCGTGCCACCGGGTGATCGGGAAGAACGGGTCGCTCACCGGGTACGCCGGCGGATTGAAGCGGAAGCAGTTCCTCCTGGACCTGGAGGAGCCGGTCGGCGCTCGACTGTTCTAGTTGCTTTGTAACTAGTCCTTTTGTGACAGGTCGCCGATCTGGGCGGCGTACCAGTCGAGTTCGGTGAGGTGCTCCGCGATCTGACGGAGGGTCCAGTTCGGGGCGCGGTCCTTGTCCCATTCGGCCGGGCCGAGGGCGGCGTACCGCAGAGCGAAAGTCCGCCCGAGGCGTTGCAGTCGCTGCTCGGCCTCGCGGACATCCTCCTCGGTGAACGGCGCGAGGTCCGCGGCGGATGTGAGTGCGCTCGCGTGCCACTCGTCGGGCTGCGTCGGTACGCCGGCCAGCAGCGCCTCGACCTCGGCCAGGTGATCGATCAGGTGGTCGGCGATCCGGCGAACCGCCTTGTGCGGCGTGAAAATGCGGTCGTCGTCGGACGTCCGCGGTTCGCCGTCCCAGGCCGGCCAGGTGACGATGAGTTTGAGAGACCGTTCGACGGCTTGCTCGACGAGTTCTCCGGGGTTCTGTGTCATGTGGCCGACGCTAAGGCCGTCACACTTCGTCGGCGGCCGAACTGATCCCGAGGCGATCGGCCAGCCGCTCGGCGTCGTACGGCGCGTGCACCTTGGCGTCGTTGTCGAAGTACACGAACGTGTCGCACTTCCAGGAGCGGATCTTGCGCGCCCAGCGGCCGAGCGACTTGTCGTCGTACCCACTCACGTAGAGCTCCTCGGCGCCGTGCAGCCGGACGTAGGCGAAGTCCGCGGTGACGTCGCCGAACATCGGCCACTTGCCGGCGGTGTCCGCACAGACCAGCGCGATGTCATGTTCGCGGCAGAGCTCGATGAATCCCTTGGTCTTGAAGCTGTCATGACGTACTTCGATCGCGTACCGCAGCTGCCCGTCGACCTTCGGCTCGAGCAGTGCGCGGCCCTTCATCCGCTCGTCGTGCCGCTTGGCGACCTCGGCCGCTTCGGCTGTGGTCCGTGGCAACTGCGCGAAGAAGCTCGCACATCGGTCGGCGTCGTACTGGAAGTTGGGCGGCAGCTGCCACAGCACCGGGCCGAGTTTGTTGCCTAGCGCAAGAACTCCGGACGCGAAGAAGTTCGCCAGCGGCGCATCCACGTCGGCGAGTCGCTTGAGGTGCGTGACGAACCGCGGGCCTTTGACCGAGAACACGAAGCCCTCGGGCGTCTCGTCGTACCAGCGCTGGTACGACGTCGGTCGCTGGAGGGAGTAGAACGAGCCGTTCAGTTCGATCGAGTTCAGCCGGGACGACGCGTACTCGAGTTCGGCGCGTTGCGGCAGCCCGTCGGGGTAGTAGACCTTCCGCCACGGCGGGTAGCGCCAGCCCGAGATCCCTACTCGGTACGGGGAGTCCGGCCAGCGCGTCATCCCTCGATTATGGTCCCGGCATGGACATCAACCGCGGCGCGTATCCGGACGCGTTGACGCCTTGGGAGGATCCGTCGTGGCGTACGGCGGCGCTCGGTTGGCTGGATGCCCGGCTCGACGAGCTCGACGTCCGCGAGACCGGACCGCGTCAGGTTCGGGTCCGGCCGTGGTCGGTGCTCGTCCGGGTCGAGGCGGCGGACCCGGTGTGGTTCAAGGCGGCGTCGCCCGGGAGCGCGTTCGAGGCCGGGTTGGGCGAGGCGCTGTCCCGGTGGACGCCCGAGCACGTCCTCACGCCGTACGCCGTCGACGCCCAGCGCGGGTGGTCACTACTGCCGTCCGGCGGGTCGGTGCTGCGCGGTCTCGGGGCTGGGCCGCGTGAGTGGGAGGAGGCGTTGACGCAGTACGCCGACCTGCAGCGGGCGCTCGTACCGCGGGCGGAGGAACTGCTGCGTCTCGGCGTACCTGATGCTCGAATTGATGGGCTGCCGACGGTCTTCGACGATGCTGTCGCTGGGAACGAGACGTTGGATGCGGCGGACCGTGAACGGTTGCGGGTGTTCCGGCCGCGGTTGGTCGCGTGGTGCGAGGAGCTGGCTGCGATCGGCGTACCGGATTCGCTGGATCATGCCGATCTGCATGACGGTCAGATCCTGGTTGCTGGGGCTGGGCGGTACACGTTCTTCGATTGGGGCGACGCGAACGTCGGGCATCCGTTCTGCAGTCTGCTGGTTGCGCTCGAGCGCGCCGCCGAGGAGCACGGTCCGGAGGTGATGGCGCGGTTGGAGGACGCATACCTCGAAACATGGACCGGCCACACGCTGCCCGACCTCCGCCGCGCGGCCGACCTCGCCCGCCGACTCAGCCAGCTAACACGCGCCGGCTCCTGGGCCCGCCTCTTCCCGACTGCGGCCCACATAGGCGACCCCGAACGGGCCGCCGCACTCCTGCGATTGCTCTGAGGCGGACCGCCAGGCCATCACAATTGCCGCGATCGCCCGCGCTCACGCCTGACTACGCCGGGGGCGGCGCGATTGTGATGTGCTGGCGGTTCAGGTCGGGATCCAGGTCGGCCACCACGGCGGGACGTTGCCGGGGCAGGTGCCGGGTGAGGCGGCCGGGGTGCCTTGCCAGGAGAACAGCGCGAGGTCGGCGATCGCGATCGCGATGGAGGCGGCGATCAGCGAGAACAGGAACGCCTTCCCGGCGTACCGGAAGACGATGTTGAACAGCACGAGGTTGACGATCAGCGCGATCGGTACGCCGAGGAACAGCAACGTCAGCCCGTTCGGCACGCTCCCGGTGACGTCTACGTTGCACGCCTTCCACGCCCGCGACGTGAGCACCACCAGCCCGAACGCCGTCCCACCACCAACCACCACCGCAAGGAACGACTCCCCCTTGCTCCCCTTCGCACCAAACGCCATGAGGATCACGGTAAGTGATCCACCAGCCCACTTCACCCCACCCGGCGGGTACACCAGACTGCCCGGATGGACATCAAGCACCGGATGATCGTCTTCGACGCCGCCGACATCGAGGCCGAGAGCAGCTTCTGGGCGACGTTCCTCGACGGCACTGTCGACAGGTGGAGCGATCGCTGGCACGCGATCTGGGTCGACGGCGGGTGGGCGCTCGGGGTTCAGCACGCCCCGGACCACGTACCACCTGACTGGCCGGACGGCACGCCACAGCAGATCCACCTCGACTTCTACTTCGAAGGCGTCGAGGCCCACGCCACCGCAAACGATCGAGCGCTCGCCCTCGGCGCCCGCCTCCTCAAACCCGCCGACGATACCTCGGCAGCCCGCGGCGTACAGGTCTACGCCGACCCAGCAGGCCACCCATTCTGCCTCTGCTGGGTCCCGGGTTAGTCAGCGAATACCGAGCGCGTCGAGTACGCGGTCCGTGACGTCGGGGATCGGGGCGTTCGCGTCGACCAGGAGAGCGCCGTACCGGCTGTTGTCGGCGTCTACGTGCGCGTGCCACGCGAGCACGCGCTCCAGCTCCGGGCCGCTCGATCCGAATGCGCCACGCCGACCCACGAGTCGTCGGCGCAGCGTCGCGGCGTCGACGCTGAGGCTGATGACCGTGTCGAACAGGTCCCAGATCTCGTTGTCGTTTCCCACCGTCCCGCAGATGAATGCGACCCCATCGGCCTCGTCCGCGATCCGCCGCACGGTCTCGGCCGGCAGGCGGTACTTGTTCTCGGCGAACCAGGCGTCGTCGCGGTACGGCGGCATCCGCACCTCGGCCCTCGTCCCGTTCTCGAACCACCGCGCCAGCCCGTCCGCGTCAACGTCGTACACGGCAAACCCCCGCCGCCGCAGCTCCTCGCCCACGGCCGTCTTCCCAACCCCGGAGGACCCCGTCAGATACACCAACCTCATGGCAGCTTCGGGCGGAGCCACATCATCGAGGTGACGTCGAGGTCCTCGTGCGGCACGACGACCACCTGATGCTCGTCCTCGTAGAGCACCCGGCCCGGCGCGGCCGACTCGTACCGTTCGCACGGAAGGTTGTGCGAGGCAAGGATCGCCAGATACCCGGGGATCGGCTCCATCAGGAACACCGCCGACGTCTTGAACCACGAAGCCGCCAGCAGGTTGTCCGCATAGACGGTCGGGTCGACGCTCGCCGGATTCGTGTGCGTCGCGTCGTACCAGTCGTTCGTCGTACGCCGGAACCGTTCCTCCTCCGCACTCAGATACCCCCGATTCCCGAGCATGTTCACCAACCCGAAGATCCCGATCCGCCGGCCCCGCCGATCCGGCACCGGACTCTGATACCGCACAAACAAATCCACCCCGCAGATTCTGCCTCGCCCGTTGACCCGTCGGGTTGTCAGGTTTAGCCTGACAGGCGTGTCAGGGAGACCCTGACAGACTGGAGGGTTGGAGATGCCGGACAACGTGTTGCGGTGTTCGTTCTGTGGGAAGACCAAGGACGAGATCGAGCGGTTGATCGCGGGGCCGGGGGTGTTCATCTGCAACGAGTGCGTGGACCTGTCGGTGCAGGTGATCAACGAGCAGCCGATTCCGTCGTTCCCGCCGCTGGACGGGAAGAGTGACGAGGAGTTGCTGGCCGACATGGTGCGGCTTGACAAGTCGCGCGGGCAGGTCGAGGCCGCCGTACAGGATCGGGTACTGCGCCTGCGTTCCCGCTCGGTCACCTGGGCCCGGATCGGCGAGGCCCTCGGCATCAGCCGGCAGTCCGCCTGGGAACGCTTCTCGGGCGAGGAGTAGGCGATTGACTCGGGTGTTGCTCGTTCGGCACGGGGAGGTCGACGGCAGTCAGCTGAACGCGGAGGGCTGGTGGGGGCCGGCGCGCGATCTGTCGCCGTTGTCCGCGAGAGGGATCGAGCAGGCGAAGGAGGCTGGGCGGCGGCTCAGGGACTGCGGGGCGCGGCGGATTGTGGCTTCGCCGATGACGCGGGCGATGCAGACCGCGAGCCTGATCGCGGCGGAGACACGGCTTCCGTTGACGGCGGTCGAGTTCGATCTTCGCGAGTGGCTTCCAGATGCGACGCTCTCCTGGCGTTCGGCGGAGGCGATCGCGGCAACCGGCGACTTCCACCGTCACGGCGGCGAGTGGCCGCCGGGCGAGACGCGGACGTGGGAGCCGCAGTCGTCGGTACGTCGACGCGCGCTCGGAGCGCTCCATCGACAGGCCGCCGTCGACGACGAGCCGTTCGTTGCTGTGTGCCACAGCATGGTGATCGAGGCACTCACGCACGCCCGCCACGTCGAGTTCTGCGGCGTACACGAGATCAACTTGCAGGACGCCGTACAGCCTGACCCCGCTGAGCCGTTCCTGCCGCGTCAGTCCGCTTGAAGGAAGGCGGCGATCTCGGCGGCGTACCGCTCGGGCTCCTCGACGTTCGGGAAGTGGGCGCTCTCGTCGAACACGCGGAGCTGCGCGCGCGGAAGGCGGGTGGCCAGGTCACGGCATGCGTCGACGCCCGCGTTGCGATCCCAGAAGCCGATCAGCACCAGGACCGGCATGTCGAGCGCGGCGAGCTCGTCGGCGAGCGGCACTGGCCGCGGCGGTTCCTTCGCCAACGCGGCCGCCATCTCGCCCGTGTTGATCAGGCCGCTCTCCGCCCACAGTTCGCGGACCCGCCGGGCGGCCGCGGGCTGATGGAACAAGAAGCGATCGATGGTCGGTCGGTCGACGACGTCCCAGACGGCGCGCGGCCCCGATTCCGCAACCGCCGTACGGATCGCGGCCCGCATCTCGTCGCTGGTGGCGACCGCCTCGAACCCGGATCCCCACGGCGACGGAGTGAGCGGGCCGGCCAGCGCGGTGCCCTGGAGGATCAGCCGGTCGACCCGGTCCGGGTGCGCGACGGTGTACTCGGCCGCGAGGTCCCCACCGAACGAGATGCCGAGCAGCGTGATCCGCGGTAGCTCAAGATGCCGCCGCAGCTGTTCCAGATCGTCGACCAGCAGCGGTACGGCGTACCTCCCGTCCTGATCGCTGCGGCCGGAGCCGCGCTGCTCGTAGTACACAACCGGCCCGAGTTCCTCGAGCAACGGGCCCGTCAGCTGCTCGAAGTCGTAGATGAACCCGCCGGGTCCGCCATGTAGGACGACGATCGGCGTACCCAGGTGTGGATCACCGACGACGCGCACCCAGTGCCGCACCCCGTTGAGCACCACGTACGACTCGGCCACCACCGCAGTCTCACACGCAAATCCGGTGGTTTCACTGACGCTAGCGTTGCTAGGTTCTCGAGGGTGATCAACGACGAACTCATCGATGCGGCCGCGGCCGTGCTGCATCCGTATCACGTCGACGATCGGATCTTCGGCGATGTGGCGTCGGCGCTGCTCACCGACGCCGGCAACGTGTACGTCGGCGTGTGCATCGACACCGCGTCCGGTACGGGATTCTGCGCCGAGCACGCCGCCATCGCCGCGATGGTGACCGCGCGCGAGTACAAGATCGCGAAGATCGTCGCCGTCTGGCGCGGCGACGGCCCGCTGCACGTCGTCGCTCCGTGCGGCCGCTGCCGGGAGTTCATCCGTCAGATCGACCCGTCGAACCTCGACACCGAGGTGATCCTGGGCAGGCGCCGTACGACGCCCTTGCGCACCCTGCTGCCCGATCCCGACTGGTCGTCACCGCTCGACTGAACGCAACCAAGGGTGCCCGGGGATCATCTCGCGTAACCAGATCTGCTTGCCCTCCGCAAGCATCGGCCACACACGAGCGAAGTCCTTCTCGTCCTTCGTACGCCGCTTCCGCGCCTTGAACAGCAGGACGATCTCAGGATTCAGATACCGGATCTCATCATCCGCCACCCACGTGACCTCGTCGATCGGGCCCGTGTGATCCGGCACGAACTTGTTCGTCCACAGCCCGTCGCGATCCGGTGTCAGCGGCAGATCGAGTACCCACGGAGCATCGCCGTCTTCGCGTACCCACAGCTGACTCGCCGAGTTGAACACCTCCGGGTGCTGGTGCGTCAACGGCCGCATGTCGCCACCGGCCAAGTTCCACAGATGCCACTGATCGCCTACGTGCTCGCGGAGCGCAGGTACGTCGGACGCGAGGATTGACACGTCGACGTCATCGTGCTCACGACGTACGCCGGTAAACGCATCCACGGCCCACCCGCCGACCACCCACCACGGCCGCTCGAAACCGTCCATGAACGCCGCCGCTTGAGCCAGATCGAACGGCTCCCAACGCCCGTAAAGGCGAGCCCAGTACTGGGCCTCCTCAGCTTCGGCCGCCGATCGCACCACCGGCTCGGGAGTCATGTCCGCAACGATCCCCGCCGCGCACCCAGCGCAGCAAACGCATTTCGGGGAGTGTTCTTAAATGCGGCTTCGGTCCCTCCGCGGCCACAACGCGGCCGCGATCGTGAAGAGCAACACGGCTCCGACGAGGTCGAACAGGTTGCCCCGGCGAACCGCCGAGACGATGCCTCCAAGTCCGGCGAGAACGAAGAACACAGCGAGCAGCATCCGCAGCACAGTCATTCCCCCACCCCCTACCGGCTAGATCGGGCGTCGCCCGGAAAGCGTTACGGCACCTGACCCGAGAGCAGTGCTGTGACCCACGCGTCGTGGTGAGCCTCGATGTACTCGGCGGTCGGCCCCCAGTGGTCAGCGTGCCCCTCCGCGTAGAGCCGGGCCCAGGGCTGCTTGCCGGTGCGGTGGCCGTGGACCAACAGGTCGTACATACCGCGTGTGTGCGCCGCGATCTGCGCCGGGAAGGCACGGCGCTGCTCCGGGTCGAGCCCGTACCCGTCCGCCAGTGCACGCAGCCGCGGTCCGTCGACGTCGACGCTGCCTCGCGCCGCAAACGGTACGAACCCGTGAGCGGCGTACCCGAGGTCCCACAAGCGCGACGCCGGCCCCGCGTTGTCCCAGTCGATGAACACCCAGCGTTCACCGTCGCGCACCAGATTCCACGGAGCGAGATCGTTGTGGCAGATCAGGTCGCCGCCGGTCGGGTCGGGAACCACCGCATCCCACACGGTGTCGGCCGGCGGTCGAAAGCTTTCCATCGCATCGTGGAGTTCACGAATCATCCGACCGACACGGGCCAACTCGTCCAAGGAGAACGGAGGCAGCGTGTCGGCCAACGCGCCTGGGATGAATTCGAGGACGTGGCGTCCCTCCTCATCCCGCCGCAACGTGCGCGGCGCTCCGTCGAAGTCAGCAAGATGGGTGAGCACCGCCTCGACCCCAGCCGTCTGAACGAGCGCGGGCTTCCGCACCGTCGCGCCGATCCGCACGACCCGGTCGGCGACGTTTCCTCCGGTCAGTACCTCTTCGGCTTCCACGCCCGACATGATGCCCGGCCGGTCGCGTTATCTCGACAGACATTTGGCCGCCGCACCCTTTACGGTGGTCGCATGGCAACGGTCAGGCAGGTTCAGGTCACTTTCGACTGCGCGAATCCTGAGCGCGTCGCTCGTTTCTGGTGTGAGGTGCTGGGGTACGTCGTACCGCCGCCACCGCCCGGGTTCGAGAGCTGGGACGAGTACGACCGCGCGCAGCCTCCCGAACGTCAGGGGTCCGCGTTCGCCTGCGTCGATCCCACAGGCGTCGGCCCGCGGCTGTTCTTCCAGCGCGTTCCCGAAGGCAAGGTCGTCAAGAACCGCGTGCACCTCGACGTGCGCGTCGGCACCGGCCTCGTGGGCGAGGAGCGCCTCGCAGCACTCGAGGCCGAATGCGCACGCCTACTCCCCCTCGGCGCAGTACGCGGCCAACTCCTCCTCGCCGACGAAGAGAACGAGTCCTGCCTCAACATGCAGGACGTCGAAGGCAACGAATTCTGCCTCGACTGAGTCGATGCGCTTCTCCGTCCGCACGTTGGGACTCGAGCCCCGAAACAGACCCCACGCGCGCGGCCGACGACATGACCCAGCAACTACTCTCAACCGCCCCCGACAACTGGCCCCATACCTTCCCGTACGACCACTAGCCGGATCGCCGGTCCTGCAGTTTCGCCTGCAGCTCTTCCCAACCCGCCCGGTAGCCACTCACGGCCATCGCGCTGGCTACTCGGAGACCGTCGGCTTCGACGTCGAACACGTCCGCAGGCCAGTCATGCCGCGCGACACCCCAGAAATCGGTGAACGAACCGGCCGCGTCGGCCTGCACCAGGAACAACTCGACCATGACCCCGTCGACCTCGAACGCCCGCTTGTGCGGGAACCGCTTGGCCACAATCTCCTGTACGTCGCCACGCGCAAGAAACCCGTCCACAACCTCGAAGCCGTCAGCTGGATACAGCAGATCCACGTCCCGATGCGCCCGCGGCGCACTCAACCCAAGCAACTCCGCCGCCCATCCCCCAAACACCCAGGCCCTAACCCCAGCCCCCTCGAGCCGCCCAACGACGTACCGAACAAACTCCAGGTCATTCCTTCGAACCATCCCCGAACCGTAAATCACTCGGAGTACTACATGGACGACGACAGTCAGGCGGTAACCGAGCCGGCTGGGCGGATTGCGCGTGCCCTGCAGGCGGCGCATGAGTATCGGATCATGACGGCTCCGGCTACCGCGACGGCAATCCGCGAGGGCGAGCCACGAGGAATGGGCATGGCGGATGCTGCTCCAGGGCCGCGACCACCTGCGCTTGCTGCTAGGCCGTCGCGATGGTTCCGAAGCAGCCTGGGAGGCCGCGCCGGGGACGACCGGTCATGCAGGCTTCGACGCACTCCTCGCCGTCCTGACAGCACACGAATTCGAGGCAGCCGGCGAGGACCCGCCGGACTGGACCAAGGTCGACCCTCTCCCCGACCGCTGGATTCCTGAACACCCGTTCCTGGACCACGACGAGATCATCAACCAAACCCCGGACTACCTGGCACAAGCCAACATCTTCATCCCCGCCCGCGACCTGACGACCGCCTGACCGACACCCGCAACGTTTGAGGTTGTGGGAGGCTGCGGGGATGGGTGGGACGAGACTTGAGCATGTTCGTGCGAATGTGACTGACCTCAACGCTGCCGTCGAGTGGTACGCGAGGGTTCTCGGGTTCGAGGTGGAGGCCTACTGGCCACCGGACGCACCGAACTACGCGCACTTCGTGACGCATTCTGGTGCGACGTTCGCGGTGATGGAAGCCGAGGGACGAGGCGGGCGATTCAACTTCAGCGTTGACGACCCGGACGCCCTGTGGGACAAGGTGAAAGACCTGGCCGTGGTCGTCGAGCCACTCTTCGACACGGCTTACGGAACGCGAAAATTCACGATCGCGGACCCCGACGGCAACGAACTGGGGTTCGTGCGCAACGGATGAACTTGGCGGATCTCGGAGGAAATCTGGGAGGCGCTGTCGATTCAGGGGTGAGTTGTTCGACGTGTGAGTGAGCGGCTGTCCACGGGGTCGGCTGGAGAGTTCAAGGAGAGCGTTATGACTGCCACATATACCTTCGACATCTTCGCCAGCCTCGACGGTTTCGCGTCGTACGACAACGCCGACTGGGGGCCGTACTGGGGTAAGCAGGGCCTGGAGTTTCTGGATCGGCGGCTTGCCTTGTACGGCGAGGAACAGCGCATGGTCTTCGGAGCCGACACGTTTCGCCTGTTCGTGGAGATGATCGGCTCGAGCAAGGTGCCGGATGAGGCGCTTGATCCGGTGAACGGGCGGATGCGGAGTATGCCGACCACGGTGGTGTCGTCGACGCTCGAAGGACCGTACGACTGGCCGGACGCGACCGTCGTGAGTGGCGATGCTGTGGACGTGATCGCCCGGCTCAAGGAGGAGTCCAACGTACCGCTCCGCTCACACGGCAGCCTCTCGCTGAACCGGGCGCTGATGGCCGCCGGCCTGGTCGACCAGGTCCAGGTGACGGTCTTCCCGGTGATCGCCGGTCAGACGGGGGTGGAGCCGATCTTCCAGGGTGCGGCCGACTTCGACCTCGAGCTGATCGAGAGCCGGACGCTCGACGGCCGCACCCAAGAACTCACCTACCGGCCCACCCTGCACGTCTGACGGCTAGGCGGGGAAGGCCTTCCAGTGGCCTTCGGAGATGACCTCCGTGGTGCCGTTGGCGACCTTGATCGCGGTCTGCTCGTCGATGGCGTACGACGGACCCTCGATGCCGGCCGCCCAGCTCTCCGCGTTGGCCAGGGTGTTCTCCGGCATGCTCTCGTGGTCCAGGTGCGGGAAGATCGAGAAGTCGACGACGCCGAGCGTGCGGTCGTCCGGCGCGGACGGCCACGAGACGAAGTCGTCGCCGATCCGCGGTGTCATCACCATGCTGCCGGCGCTCACGCCGACCCAGACCGTGTCGGGCAGCGACGGCATGAGGTCGAACAGGCCTGACTGCCGCATCCAGTGGCTGAGGTACGTCGCGTCGCCGCCGTCCACCAGCAGTACGTCGGCCTCGCGGACCCACGGCACCCACTGCTCCTCGCCGACGGTGGGCAATGCGGTGAGTTCGAGGACGCCGACGGACTCCCACCCCAGGCTGGGCATGTGCCAGGGAGGTGCACCGGTGACGGAGCCCCGCACAAAGGTGGGCCCGCAGTTCGGATGGCCCCACATCGCCGTCGGGATGAGCAGCGCGCGGGACTCGGCGATCGGCTTGCCCAGCAGCTCGACCAGCGCGTCGCGGATGCTCGGGTTCGTGATGCCTCCGGACGTGAGCAGAAGATGCATACCTGACTCCTTGTCTTGGCGCCCTCGACCGGCCGCCGTTCACCTGTACTACGAACGCCGCGTTCCAGATCCGACACACTGTCAGAAATCCCCTGCTAGCGTGCGCGGATGGAACCTCTGGAACACGTGGCGTGGCCGCCCGAGCCGATCAAGACCGAGCGACTCGTGCTCCGCGAGTCCGAGGCGCGCGACCGTACGGCGTTCGTCGAGCTGCTCGCCTCGCCGGAGGTGAACACGTACCTCGGCGGTCCCCGCCCACGTGACGAGGTCGAGCGCGAGACGCCTGAGGTGCCGGGGCGGTGGCCCGGGAGTTTCGTCGTTGAGCTCGACGGGACGATGATCGGCCACATCCTGCTCAGGAGAGCGACCAAGCATCGCCCGGCGGCCGTGGGGAAGGCCGATCTCGGCTACCTGTTCCTGCCTCGGGCCTGGGGATTCGGGTACGCCGCCGAGGCGTGCGCGGCTGCCCTCGACTGGTTCGACGGCGTCCTACCTGGCGAGCCGGTCGTGCTCGCTACCCAGACCGCCAACGTCGGCTCGATGCGCCTCGCGGCGAAGCTGGGGTTCACGGAGGTAGAGCGGTTCGAGGCCTGGGGCGCCGAGCAATGGCTGGGCATGCGGTCTCCAGTTACGCCGTAACTGTCGGAGCCGGGCGTTAATGTCGCCGGATGCTGCCTGCGAGACCACTAGGCCCGGATGCCCAGGGTCAGTGGGTTCAGCGTTGGCTGTCGCCGGAGTGGACGCAGACCGCGGACGCCTGGGTGAGCGCCCGGCTCGCGGAGTACGGCCGCCGGATCAGCGGCGTACCGGTCACCTACCGGGCTCGCTTCTGGTCTGTCGTCCGCTGCTATCCGACCGCCGAAGGCCTGGTCTGGTTCAAGGAGAACAATCCGGGGCATCGGTTCGAGGCGGGTCTCGTCGCCGCGTTGGCACAGTTCGCGCCGGATGACGTGATCGTGCCGATCGCAGTGGACCGCGAACGCAGCCGGCTGCTCACCGATGACCAAGGCTCGACGCTGACGCATCCGGACGTTGCGGATCAGGCGACGCGGCTCACCGTCGTACAAGCTCTGGCCCGTCTTCAGGGCGCTCTCCTCGGCCGCCTCGACGCGACCGAGCATCCGGGCATCATCGAACTGGCGCCCACCACGGCCGGCCACCGAGTACGCGCTGTAGCGCAGGAGTGGGCGGCGCTGCAGCCCGGGCATCCGCTGCAGCTCGAGCCGGGTCTGCTCGCACGAGCTGCGCGGGCTGCCGACGTACTCGATCGACTAACCGCGTCCCTCAGCGACGTCCTTCCGCTCGACCTGGAAGTCAACGACGTCTACCCCGCGAACATCTTCGCGGACCGTTCAACCGGCGTACTGCGGCCGCGGTTCTTCGACTTCGGCAACGCGGTCTGGGGTCATCCGTTCGTGTCGCTGCACGGTTTCCTCGACTCGGTCGTGGAGTGGACAGGCGCGCCGTTGTCGCATGCACACAGAGATGCGCTGTTCGACGCCTATCTGGCCGTATGGCGTGATCACCTCGACGCGGACCCGCACGTCCTCCGGCACGACCTCGATGCGACCGAGGCGCTGGTCGGCGTACACAAGCTCGTCTCGTGGCTACGCCTCGTCCCGTACGCCGATCCGCTCGAGCTCCAAGCCCGCGCCGAGATCCCCCGGCACTACCTGGCCACCGTCGCCGCGCTGAGAGACTGAGGCCGTGACCGAATACGCTATGCCGCCGGAAGCGGCGGGCACGTTGATTGCGGGCCTGCAGGGGCACGGAGTCGCAGCATGCGTCGGCGGAGGTTGGGCTGTCGATGCACTGGTGGGGAAACAGACTCGGGAACATTCAGATCTCGACATCTGGGTCGACGCGGTCGACTTCGAAGGTCTCGTCGCAGCCTTCGCCGATCAAGGAGTCGATCGGCTCCACCCCTGGCCCGGCGACCGTCCGTGGAACTTCGTCTTGCATGATGGCCACAGTCGTCGCGTAGATCTTCACCTCTACGAGACCCTGAGCGACGGCCGACTCCACTACGGCAGCGTCAACGCGCCGTTCCTGTTCACCCGCGATGACCTCTCGGGTGTAGGCGAGATTGCCGGCGTCTCGGTTCGATGCGAACGTCCTGAGTTCGCCTTGCAGAACCACACCGGCTACGAGTTGCGTGAGGTCGACCGACACGACATCGCCGTGCTCTGCGAACACTTCGGGCTCCAACCTGTCGGATCCGGAGTGAGGCGTTCGTAGTAGGGGTGACGGACGGCCGGAGAAAGGCCGCCGGACTGACAGAAAGGCATGGCGCATGCGGAAACTGATCTACGGCATGAACCTGACCCTGGACGGCTACGTCGCCGCGCCCGGCGACGACATCGGTTGGGGCGTGCCGAGCGACGAGCTGTTTCAGTGGTGGCTCGACCAGGAGTTGGCGATCGGGCTGTTGATGTACGGGCGCAAGCTGTGGGAGGGGATGAGTTCCCGCTGGCCGACCCGCGACCAGCAGCCCGACGCCACCCCGGCGCAGATCGAGTACGCGCGGAACTGGCGGGACACGCCGAAGGTGGTGTTCTCCTCGACGATCGACAAGGTCGACTGGAACACCCGCCTGGTCACCGGCGACGCTGTAGCCGAGATCACCCGACTCAAGGCCGACGACGGCGAGCCGATGAGGGTCGCCGGCGCCACGCTCGCTGGAGCGGCCATGCGGGCCGGGCTGGTCGACGAGTACGAGATCGTCACCCATCCGGTGCTGGTGGGTGGCGGCAGTCCGTTCTTCACCGCGCTGGACAGCTGGGTGAACCTGAACCTGGTGGAAACGCGGACGTTTCCCGGCGGCGTGGTCCTGACCAGGTACGAGACGAGGCGTTGAGCGCGATTCCTTTGCCGCTGCCTCCAAGGAACTAGCTGTCCCCCGTCGCCAGTTCGTGGAAGTACGTGACGGGCTTGCCCAGTGCGTTGGCGTACGCGATCTCGCGGCGGGTGGCCTCCCCGATGTAGCCGCCGGGGTTCACGATTCGTACCTCATCTGCGAGGTCGATCCTGCGGAGGTGCAGCTGGCCCAAGGCCCGCACGAGCAAAGGGTCCAGCACAGGCGTCTCGGTGGCCTCCGGAGCCAGGACGATCGCCAGATCGAGCGTCAAGCGCGTGCGCTCGGTCGCAAACTCCCTGCTGAAGCGCAGGGAACCGCACAGACAAACGATCTTCGGGCGAGCAACCGGCACGTTGGACATGGACACCCTTCAAGAGCCGACGAACAGCCCCGGACAAGAAGAAACCCCAGGTCATCCACCTCGTGACCTGGGGTTTTGTTGGCGCGCTCGGAGGGATTCGAACCCCCAACCTTCTGATCCGTAGTCAGATGCTCTATCCGTTGAGCTACGAGCGCTGGACAACGTCGAGTAACGATACATGGAGGGGACGGGTGGAGGCCAATCGGCTCCGGAGGGAGGTCTCCGGGGGCGAATTCGGGGGTACGGCGGGGGTACGGTGCGGCGCACCCGGGGATGCGAGGTGTGGGCTCTACGATCCGCGCATGGGTATTGCGGACTTGCTCGGTGGGCGGGATCTGGGGGATGTGAAGAAGGCGGTCGGGTTCGTGATGGAGAACTCGGACGACTTCGAGAAGGTGCTGAATCTGGTGCGCGGGTTGCCGGACGACGCACTCGGACTCATCGGGAAGCTGCCGGAGCTGCTGAAGACGATCGGGTCGGGGCTGGCGGAGGCCGGTGAGCAGGCGGCGAAGGCGGCCGGCGCGCTGGTCGGGGACGACGGCGAGGGCGGCGCGCGGAAGGCGCTGGCCGGGAGCGCCGGCACGATGAACGCGGCCAAGGACAAGCTGCACGACGCGGCCGGGATGCTGGCCGGGCTCGCGGGTGAGCTCGACAAGATCCCCGGGGTCGGAGACGCCGCGGCGAAGAAGCTGAACGACGGGAGCGGCCAGATCGGCGGCGTCGCGACCGAGGTCGAGGCCCTGGCCGGGAACTTGCAGGACCTGTCCGGCATTCTCGCGACGGTCGGCGAGGCGCTGAACGGGCTCGGCACGAAGCTCACCGAGTCGGGCGGCTCGGTGAAGACCCTCCTCGGCTGACCGCTGACCACGCAGGCAGTTCCGACCGGCGCGTGTCCGTGTTGAGTCCGCGGGAGGACCTTCGCGTGGTTAAGGTCGCGGGCATGGGTAGTCGACTGGTGCGGGGTACGGCGATCGGGTGTGGTGTGGCCGCGCTGGTGGGAGGTGGGGTCGGGTTCGCGGTCGGGGAGCCGGTGACGCCGAAGGACATCCTGCCGGCGCGGGCGCTGCCGGCGGACCTGTGCGCGCGGATCGGGGACGTGGCGAATCTGTTGCCCAAGGCATCGTCCGGTCCGGTGACGATGACGCAGGGCGGGACGACGACGATCAGCTGCACGGCGGCCAGCTCGCGGCAGAAGGTGCGGGCGTACACCTCGGCGAGCGTGAACGTCACGATCACGGCGTACGGCGGGCTGGACGCCGGCGCGGGGAATGCGCCGTTCACGCCGACCCAGGTCGCGAACCGGACGTTCAGCCGGTCGACGCTGAACAAGTACGACGAGAACCGCCCGTACCCGACCAAGGTCGGCCGGACCGCGACCGGACTGGCCGGTGAGTCCTGGACCGTGCACACGCTGGTGCAGCGCGCGGACATCGTCGTACTGGTGGACTACAAGGCCAACCCCGTGGACGCGGACACGGCGCAGAAGGCAGCGCTGGCCCTCGCGGACCGGGCGATCTGGGAAAGCAAACAGTGATGAACAACAGCACGCCGGAGATCCCGGGCTACCAGTTCGATCAGCGGATCCTGCTGCACCCGCTGGCGGAGTTGTGGCACGGCCGCACGTTCACCGGGACGGACGTGATCGCACTCGTCCTCAGTGAGGAAGGCGCCCGGAACGCGACCGTGGTCGACCGCCTCACCAAGGCGAGCCGCAACGCCGCACTCGAACCCGGCCGGCAGGAGACCCCGCTCTGGGCCGCCAACTTCAACTCCGGCCGCCCGTACGCGATCACGCAACTGGTCCACGGCGAGACCGGAGCCGAGCGCCTCGTCGACCCGCTCGACGGCGTACTCGGGAACGACGACGAGTCGCTGCAGGCCGTCCGCAACCAGCTCGTCGGGTACGGCGCGACGCCGCCGGTCCTCCCGCCCGGGGACAACACGCCTAGCGGCAGCATCCCGTCGTACGTCGACCGCCCCGAGCAGACGTCACCGGAACAAGGACAAGAAGCGCAGCCGCAGTCGAAGATCGAGGTCGCCCGCCAGTACCGCCGCAAGATCGGCGCCTGGATCTACGCCGTCGTCGCGGTCGTCGTGCTGATCGTGTTCAGCATCGCCTACTCGATCGGCACCGCGATCGGCGGGAGCGTCAAGGAGGAACCGGCCGAGGCCGCCCCGCCGCCGGCCGTCAGTCCTGAGCCGATCGCCTCGAGCGTCCTGATCCCACCGATCAACCGCGTGACGACCGCGCCGTACAAGCGGTCCGACGGATCACCCGGCGTCTTCGGCGCGACCTACGCGGCCGGTGCCGACGTACAGGTCGTCGCGAACGCCGAGCTCCCGTTCGCGGTCGGCTGGCCGCGGCCGCCGCAGGTGAGTTTCCTCGGTGAGTCGTCGCAGCTGATCCTGCGGCGGATCGTGACCAGGAACGACTACGAACCGGGCGGACTGAAGAACGCGATGCAGGCGCAGTTCGCGCTGCATCCGTGCGCGAGCCTGGCCAAGTGCCTTTCCGACCGGCCGACGTTCGACCAGCAGTGGACGAAGCTCTACAAGACCACCGCGCCGGCGACCGCGAAGGACGGGCGGACCTGGCTGACGGTGTCGACGAAGACGCCGTACACGATCACGATGACGCGCGCGTTCCAGAGCGGCGGGCAGTGGTGGCTGGTCGGCGCGATGGTCTACGGCCAGCAGGCCGAGGCCGCGGACATCCAGCGGCTCGTGAACGACATCTGGCGGCAGACCAGCTGAAGCACCGGAAAATCTCCTGGAACGGCCCGCGCGAACAGCGCGGGCCGTTCTCATTTTCACAAGCTGAACCGGAAAGCGATTGTCGCGAAAAGTTTGTGACCGGGTTCACGTTCTAGGGGTTCTCAGCACTTGCGTCGATCCCGTACCGTAGTACCACTTGCACACTGGTATACGTCCACTGGACGCACTGGTCTGCGAGAGATCACACCGCCAGCCAGCTGAATCGAACCGCCGGAGACCCCGGCGGCCGGAGCCGTACCCCCTCAGCGTCGAGGGGCCGCACGGTTGCCGGCGCCGACAGCCGAGAGGGAATGAGCCGCCGATGACGACCACCGCCAGCCCGACCCATACCGAAGCCGCCGCTCCCGCCGTCGCCAAGGAGCCCCTCAAAGCCGAGGCACCGTACGACCTGACCGACGCACCGACCCGCCACGCCGGCCTGCTGGCCTGGGTGGCCGAGGTCGCCGCGCTCACGCAGCCCGACCGGATCCACTGGGTCGACGGGTCGGACGCGGAGTACGCCAAGCTCACCGACGAACTGATCGCGGCCGGCACGATGGTCCGGCTGAACGACGAGAAAAAGCCGAACTCGTTCTGGGTCCGCACCGACCCGTCGGACGTCGCCCGGGTCGAGCAGCGCACGTTCATCTGCTCGGTCGAGGAGAAGGACGCGGGGCCGACCAACAACTGGATGGCGCCGGCCGAGATGAAGGCGACGCTGACGGAGCTGTACCGCGGTTCGATGCGCGGCCGGACGATGTACGTCGTCCCGTTCTGCATGGGCCCGTTGACGGCGGACAAGCCGATGTTCGGCGTCGAGATCACCGACTCGGCGTACGTCGTCGCCTCGATGCGGATCATGTGCCGTACCGGCGCCGACGTCCTCGAGAAGCTCGGCACCGACGCGTCGTACGTCCCCTGCCTGCACTCGGTCGGCGCGCCGCTCGCGCCCGGTCAGCAGGACGTGCCGTGGCCGTGCAACGACGAGAAGTACATCGTCCAGTTCCCCGAGGAGCGGGCGATCTGGTCCTACGGCTCCGGGTACGGCGGTAACTCGCTGCTCGGCAAGAAGTGCTACTCGCTGCGGATCGCGTCGGCGATGGCTCGGGACGAGGGCTGGCTCGCCGAGCACATGCTGATCCTGAAACTGATCTCGCCGGAGAAGAAGGTCCACTACATCGCGGCCGCCTTCCCGAGCGCATGCGGCAAGACGAACCTGGCGATGCTCGACCCGACTCTGGAGGGGTGGGAGGTCGAGACGCTGGGCGACGACATTGCCTGGATGCGCTTCGGGAAGGACGGCCGGCTGTACGCCGTGAACCCGGAGTTCGGCCTGTTCGGCGTGGCCCCCGGCACCGGCTGGAAGACCAACCCGAACGCGATGCGCACCATCGAGAAGGGCAACTCGGTCTTCACCAACGTCGCGCTCACCGACGACGGCGACGTCTGGTGGGAGGGCTACTCGCCGACCCCGCCGGACCACCTGACCGACTGGAAGGGCCGCGAGTGGACGCCGGCCTCGGGCGAGCTGTCCAGCCACCCGAACAGCCGGTTCTGCACGCCGATCAAGCAGTGCCCGATCATCGCCGACGAGTACGACGACCCGAACGGCGTACCGATCTCCGCGATCATCTTCGGCGGCCGCCGCGCGACGACGGTCCCGCTGGTGACCGAGTCCCGCGACTGGGCGCACGGGGTGTTCATGGGCGCGACGCTGTCCTCGGAGACCACCGCCGCGGCGGTCGGCCAGGTGGGCGTCGTACGGCGCGACCCGATGGCGATGCTGCCGTTCCTCGGGTACGACGCGGGGCAGTACTTCGACCATTGGCTGACCGTCGGCAAGCAGCACGACGCGGCGCAGTTGCCGAAGATCTTCTACGTGAACTGGTTCCGCAAGGACGAGGCCGGCAAGTTCGTCTGGCCGGGCTTCGGTGAGAACAGCCGCGTGCTGAAGTGGGTCATCGATCGGATCGAGGGCCAGGCGGACGCCGTCGAGACCCCGATCGGCCGGGTACCGGCCGCGGACGCGCTCGACGTCAGCGGGCTGGACCTGACCGCGCAGGACCTGGAGATCGCGCTCGACGTCGACGTCAAGGAGTGGAAGGCCGAGATCCCGCTGATCGAGGAGTGGTTCGCGAAGCTCGGCGACACCGTTCCGACCGAGCTCAAGGTCGAGCTCGACCACCTGAAGGCCCGGCTGGCCTGACGAACACCGGCCGCCGAGTCGGAAGCCGGCGGCCGGGCCAAGTACAGCGCGGTGCCCTGGATCATCCGCCGGGGCGCCGCGCTGTACTTTCTGCGAGCACCCGCCGTACCTCGTCGTCGCTCACCGGTGAGAAGTCCCGGTACGCCTGCCCGACCGCGGTGAAGTACTGCGGGATCCACGCGCACACCACCTGATCCGCGACCCGCGACAGCCGCCGGCAGCTCTCGATTCCGCCCACGGGTACGGCGACGATGACGCGCGCCGGCCGATGGCGTCGTACTGCTTCTACCGCGGCCCGCATCGTCGCGCCGGTCGCGAGGCCGTCGTCGACCAGGATCACCACGCGATCCCGTACGTCGATCGGCGGCCGGTCGCCCCGGTACGCCTGCTCGCGCCGGCGCAGCTCCCGCACCTCCTGCCGGCGTACGTCCTCGAGCGTCTCCGGGTCGACCTCCGCCGCGATCGGCTCGTTGCGGACCACGTGCAACTCCTCGCCGACGCCGGCGATCGCGCCCATCGCCAGCTCCGGCTGACCGGGTAACCCGAGCTTGCGCACGATCAGTACGTCGAGGTCGGCGTCCAGGACGTCCGCGACCGGAGCCGCGACGGGTACGCCGCCCCGCGCCAGCCCGAGGACCAGCACGGAACCGCCGACCGATCCGAGCTCGTCGGCCAGCACGCGGCCCGCGGCCGCCCGATCCGGGTACGGCCTCCTCATACCGCCCATCATCCACGGACGGCGGCGCCTTGGGAGGGTCAGTTGTGTGGGGCCGTGGTCAAGCAGACCCGATCGGCCGGGACGCGGACGGTCTGCTCGGACCCCGCGCGGTCCACGAACTGAACGAGCGCGACCCAGCCGTCGGCGCAGTGCAACCGGCCGATCAACCACGCCGCTGACCAGCGGCCTTCGAGCTGGACGAGCACGTGCGCGGGCAGGCCGACGCCGAGCAGCGGCCGGGGATCACACGCGGTCGTCGGCGGTGCGAGAACGGTCATCTGTCATCACCTCTCGAGATCCGATGCCCGCGCCTCACCGTGACGTCGCACCCCGGGCGCTTGCTGGTACCCAGGAAATGTTTCGGACACGGCACCGAACTGTCACGACCTCGACCCGATCGGCGGGCCGCGGTGTGGGTACGTTGAGCGCATGAAGATCGGTGTGATGCTTCCGCTCGGAGCCGGCGACGGGCCCGATGGCGGGATGGCTGGGTGGAAGGACGTGCGGGCGGCCGCGGAGGCGGCCGACCAGAGTGGGCTGGACTCGGTCTGGCTCGCGGACCACTTCCTCTACCGGGATCCGGAGGGGCAGGTCTTCGGCATGCACGAGAGCTGGACCCTGCTGAGCGCGATCGCCGCGGTCACGTCCCGGGTCGAGCTCGGCAACATGGTGCTCTGCGCGTCGTTTCGCGACCCCGGTCTGACCGCGAAAATGGCCGCGACCCTCGACGAGGTCTCCGGCGGCCGCCTGACCCTAGGCGTCGGCGCAGGCTGGCACGACCCCGAGTACGAGGCGTTCGGCCTGCCAACCGACCACCGCGTAGGCCGCTTCACCGAGTGGCTGGAGATCGTCGCCCGCCTGATCCGAGGCGAGACAGTCACCTACGAAGGCACCTACTACAAGGTCCGCGAAGCCAACCTGGACCCGGCCCCACCCCACCAGATCCCCATCCTGGTAGCCGGCCACCGCCCCCGAATGATGCAACTGATCGCCGAATGGGCCGACGCCTGGAACACCGCTTGGTACGGCGCCCCGACCCTTCAGGTCGAAGAGCGCCTGGAAACCCTCCGCCAAGCCCTGGTTACCGCCGACCGCCCCCAGGAAGCAGTAACCCGCACCGCAGGCATCATCGTCCGCGACCCGGACCAACCAGCCCATGACCCCAACCCCAACGCAATCCCGGTACAAGACCTCCCCCAGACCGCAACGGCGTACCAGAAGCTAGGCGTCAGCCACCTCATCATCTCCCCCGAACCGATGACCCCACGCTCCATAGAACGCATCGCAGAAGCAAAGCGAGAGCTGACCAGCTGAAAAAGGCCGGAGCTCCCTGCTCTGCGCTTTCTGCAGACAGGGAGCTCCAAGAGCGGAGGCGGCGGGATTTGAACCCGCGAGAGGGGGTAACCCTCAACCCGCTTAGCAGGCGGGCGCCATCGACCGGACTAGGCGACGCCTCCTCCGACGGTCCACTCACGGAGCGGACACGACGACGGCCAAGAGTATCTGCTCGACCGGTCCGGGAGCAAAGCGGGTCGGCGAGCACGCTCGGTCGCTGACACGGCACGTTGCGGTAGTAGCCCGGAGCCCCTGTACGCTGGCGAACGTCGACGGGGGTCGCCAGCATCACGTCAACCAACGCGTCAACCAAGTTGGTGTCGTGGGCGTCTGAAGTACCGTGGACCGCTTCGCGCGGCCGACGGAATGGTCGTGACGTCGTCGATCAGGGAACGGAGCTATGTCGCGGAGTACTCGCGCAGCCGGTCGGAGGGCAGCGCCACGTGCCAGCCGGTCCCGGGCCCGAACGCACCGTGCCCGGACGGCGTCGAAGGCGATCAGCCTGACGCTGCTCAGCGCCCTGGTCCCCGGCACGGGGCTGCTGATGGGCGGCCGGAAGAAGCTCGGCGCGTTCATCCTGACGATCAGTGTCGGACTGCTGCTGATCGGCGCGTACGTCGGTCTCACGCACCGCGACTCCGTGCTCGCCCTGCTCGTCTCCCCGCGTCAACTGCTGATCGCGACCGGCGCCGTCGTACTGCTCGGGGTCGGCTGGATCTGGACCGTGGTCGCGTCGCACAAGCTGCTCCGCCCGGTCAGCATGACCTACACGGGCCGGCTGGCCGGCTCGATGTTCGTCGGGCTGCTCTGCTTCGCGATCGCCGTACCGACGACCGTCGCGGCGCAGACCGTGATGGCGCAGCGTGACCTGATCGGCAGCGTGTTCCAGTCCGAGGGGAACTCGAAGAGCGCGACCCGGCCGAAGGTCAGCAACGCGAAGGACCCGTGGGCGAACACCCCGCGGCTGAACCTGCTGCTGCTCGGCGCGGACGACGGCGTCGGCCGGACCGGGACGCGTACCGACACGGTGATCGTGGCGAGCATCGACACCAAGACCGGTGACACCGCGCTGATCTCGCTCAGCCGAAACTGGATGCGGATGCCGTTCCCGGAGGACTCGCCGCTGCACAAGGTGTACCCGGACGGCTTCTGGGACCCGAACCTGGGCAACGTCGAGCAGCCGGAGTACTACCTGGACGCGATGTACGAGAACATCCCGAAGGCGCATCCGGGGATCCTCGGCCAGACCGACAACGAGGGCGCGGACGCGGTCAAGCTGGCCGCGAGCGCCGCACTCGGCCTGGACATCGACTACTACATGCAGGTCAACCTGGCTGGGTTCCGGCAGATCATCGACGCGCTCGGCGGCATCACGGTGAACGTGAACTACCGGGTGCCGATCGGCGGCGACTACGGCGCCGGGCCCGGATCGAACACCGAGAAGAAACCGAGCGGGTACATCGAGCCGGGTCCGAACCAGAAGCTCGACGGCTACCACGCGCTGTGGTTCGCGCGCGGCCGCTTCGGCCTGAGCGACCCGTCCCGGCAGGAGCGGCAGCGGTGCACGATCCACGCGCTGGTGAACAGCGCGAACCCGCAGGCGCTCGTGACGTCGTACCAGCAGATCGCCAAGGCCGGGAAGCAGCTGCTGCGCACCGACATCCCGCAGGACATCCTGGGGGCGTTCATCCAGCTCGCACTCAAGGTGAAGAACGCGAAGGTCACCAACATCGACCTCGACAAGAACAAGAACTTCCCGACCGGCAAGAACCCGGACTACACGGCGATGCAGGAGATCATCCAGAAGGCGATCGCCCCGAAGACCGCCCCGGTCGCCTCGACGCCGACGGCGAAGCCGACCAAGGCGCCGACCTCCGGCTCCACGAAGCGGCCGACCACTCCGTCGAAGACGACCACCGCCCCGGGCGCCGCGGAGAACCTGAACGACGCCTGCGCGTACAACCCGAGCGAGACCGGCACCGGCGGTAACTGATCCGGCTTGGTGAACCCCTTCCAGGGAAGTATTGGACCAAAGTGAAGATTGGTCACACCTGGGGGTGACAGTGAGGCGTTCGGTAGCGGTTGTGGTCGGGATTGCGGTCCTGGCCTGCGCAGGATGCAGCGGCAAGTCGGAAAGTGGTGACGCGCCCTCAGCAGGGGGTACGACGACCAGCACCAGCGAACCACCGCCCTCGTCGGCGGCTCCCACGCCGGCCCCGAAACCGACACCGACTGCCGTAGCGCTCTCGGTGCCGATGTACCAGCGGGCGCTGACCAATGTCGAGAAGGTTCTCAAGCCGTACGTCGCGCGCGTGATGAACGCACAGACGGTCGCCGCGTTCGACGCATCCCGCGCCCAGCTCGCGGGCGCCGTCGTACTCGAACGCAGCGAGCTCGTGAAGATCACGCCGCCACGCGGCCTGGTGTCCGCACATCCCCAGGTCCTCGACGCCTTCGACGCCTATGCCGGGAACGTGGCCACGGAGCTGACCAGAGCCGGGACGACGAAGACCAGCTGCGGTCTACCGAAGGCGCTGGACGTCCGGCTGTACGAGGCGAAGAGCGGCGTCCGGTTCGCCTTCGCCGAGCTCGCGCAGGGCGTGCAGAAGTCGATCGGCAAGGGTGTGAAGTTCGGTGCGCTGTCGGTGCCGGCGAAGCTGGCCCAACCCGCCGTGCTCGGTGGCCGGGGTGAGAACGGCGACGTCTTCCAGCGGTCCGGCTCGCGCGGCTCCGGCTCACTGCGGATCACCAACGCCGGCTCGGACATCGTGGTCGTGGTCACCCCGAGCAGCCCGCGCAAGCCGCAGGCGTCGATCTACGTCCGGGCTAACAAGTCGGCGACGCTGAACGGGATCCGCGGCGACTACTGGGTCTACTACAAGACCGGGACGAACTGGGACGCGAAGAACAACCGGTTCACCGAGAACTGCTCGTACTCGAAGCTCGAACGGTTCCTGGACGGGTCGTACTCGTGGTCGCTCACGCTGAAGTCGGTGGCCGGCAACACCTCGGAGTCCGAGACGGAAGCCTTCTGACCCGGTCACTCCGGGCGGATGAGATCCTGTGGCGATGCGTACGACGTACCGGATGCGGTCGGGACGGTTCCTCGGGATCCTGGCCGCCGGGCTGATCATTCTCGGGGTGGCCGCGGTGCTCTGGGCACTGGGACTGCCGGGCGTCGCCGTATCGGTGTTCGTCACGCTCGGCGGGATGATCGCGCTGGCCGGCCTGTGGATCCTGGCCCGGCCGCCGAAGGTCGCGCGGCTCCGCGACGGCGACCTCGAGGTCCGCGGCCTCCGCACGCCCTGGACCGACATCACCGAGGTCGGCCGGGTCGAGACCACCCACGGCGAGGCGATCGTGCTGCGCACCAAGAATCCCGACCACCCGATTCTGCTGCCGATCTCGTGGCTGGCGCCCGGGAAGGCCGAGAGCCTGGAGACCGCGCTGCGGGACAAGCTGAACGCGGCCCACGGGTACACGATCTGGGACGGGACTGCGCCCGAGGACACCAACAGCGCAGAATGATGCGGTGCTTTCCTTCGAGCTGTCGTACGACGAACTGCTGGCTTACCAGGGCACGAACCCGCGGCCCGCGGACTTCGACGCGTTCTGGGACAAGGCGCTCCTCGATCTCGACTCGTTGCCGGCCGAGGCGGAGTTCGTCGACGCCGTCGATTTCCCGCTGACGACGGCGACCGCGCAGCACCTCTACTTCACCGGGACCGGCGGCTACCGGGTCCACGCGAAGGTACTGCGTCCCGCCGAGCCGACCGGGCCGGCCGTGCTGCTGTTCCACGGGTACGGCGGTGAGCAGCCGGCCTGGGTCGAGCTGCTGCCGTACGCCGCTCGCGGGTTCACCGTCGCGGCGCTGGATGTCCGCGAGCAGGTCGGTTTCCGTACGCCGTCGCAGGCGTCGAACAGCTTCTCGCTGCAGCACCACCTGGTGCACGGACTCGACGACGGGCCGGACGGGCTGCTCTACAAGCACGTCTTTCTGGACACGCGGCGCTTGGCGGACCTCATCGGCGGGCTGCCGGAGGTCGATGCGGCCCGGATCGCGACGACCGGATGGAGCCAGGGCGGTGGACTGTCGCTGGTGGCGGCGGCGCTGACACCGACGATCAAGTACGTGGCGAGTGTGTTCCCGTTCCTGTCGGACTACCAGCGGACATGGGACCTGAACCTGGAGACGTCGCCGTACGACGAGATCGTCACGTGGTTCCGCAAGCGCGACCCACGGCACCTCCGCCAGGAGGAGATCTTCACCACGCTCGGCTACATCGACATCCAGAACCTGGCACCCCGGATCCAGGCCGAAATCACCCTCTTCACCGGCCTCGAGGACCAGATCTGCCCGCCGTCGACCCAGTTCGCCGCCTACAACAAGATCCAGTCCCCCAAGGAAGTCCGCACGTACCCCGACTTCGGCCACGACGACCTCCCCGGCGCCCACGACGCCATCTACCAACTAATCGGCACCAAGCTCTAGGGCACGATCCATGGCTGGTACATCGAGTGCCGGACAACCTCGTAGACGATGCGTTCGTCCTGCCGGCGTTCGATGGCGGCGATCCACGCTCGGGACAGGTCCTCGGGCTCGTCGCCGATGAGAACCACGATCCGGTTCCGGAGGGTGTCCCAGAATCCTGCCAGCCCACCGTCAGCCGGCCCCCATTCGTGGGCGTTGCGGAAGATGTCGTCGGCGAGTTCGAGCAGTTCCTCGCGGGAGTACCGGACCGACTCGAACTCGACGGTGAAGTCGGCCGGCTGAGCGAGGACTGCCCGCTTCACTGCCTCCACCTCGGGTTCGGAGCCGTCGACGGCGCCGACCAGGCGGACGGTGAGGACGCGCGTCCGGTGATCCCAGGACAGCCCTCCGTCGGGCACCGGCCCGGCCTCGACGATCGGACGGATCGCGTCGATCTGCTCCGCCACGTCGGCTTCGCCGGTGATGTCGAGCAGCACCGGTTCCTCGTTCGGCGGGACACCTTTCGTCCTCGCCACCTCGTAGCGGCCCGGGTACGGCGCAAAGTTCGGATCGCCGGTGTTACTCATCGGGCCCAGGCTCCAACGCTGGGCTGTCTGGGCTGCCTTCGCCTGTGGAGCGGATGGTTTGGAGGACGACTCTCGGGTCGTGGAGGCGGTTGATGGCGCGGATCAGTGTGGCGGCGTACTCATAGTCGGGATCGACCTGTAGCAGGACTCGGTTGATCGTAGGATCGAAGCCGCCGCCTATACCTGAGGCGCCTGCCCATCGGCGCTGGTGCTGGAGGAGCCGTGCGGCGAGCTCATCCAAGTCCTTCGCGGAGTACTGGACTCGGACGAAGTTGACGCGCATCCGCGTCGCGCTCCGCGCTATGAGGGATTTCGCCTGCAGGAGGGCTGCGCTGCTGGTCATCTGCACGGTGAGCGTCTTCGTCGACGCGTTCCACAACATGCCCCCGTCGTACGCCGCCAGCGGCTTGAGCAAGCCCGCCAGGCGATCCCGCTCCGCCGACAGGTCCCAGTCACCAGTCACATCCAACGGCACCGACCACTCATTCCGCGGCGTCACCTTGGGATCGTCAGCCGCAGCCCCGGTCACCAGCGACCCGGCCAGCGCCACCCCGGCCCCCACGATCGCGAACCCTCGGGTCCTCACAGCTCGATGCTAGTACCGCTCCAACCGCCGTGGTCGTTTGCGCGCTAGCGGGTTTGTGTCCGATGGCGGGATGTAGGAGGCCAGCGGTGACATAACCCGCCACTGGCGCCTTAGGTACCTTTGTGGTTACGTACCCGAGTGGGTACATTAGCCGTCATGGACCTGGTGTTGCAGGCGTTGGCTGATCAGAGTCGGCGGACGGTGCTGGAGATCTTGCGAGATCATCCCGCGACGGCCGGTGAGTTGGCGGATGCGCTACCGATTGCGCGGCCGGGTGTGTCCCGGCACCTTCGGGTGCTGCGGGAGGCCGGGCTGGTCGACGTACGGCAGGAGGCGCAGCGGCGTATCTACACCTTGCGGCCGGAGGCGCTCGTCGAGGTGGACGAGTGGCTGGACGGGTACCGCGCGCTGTGGCGGAACCGGCTGGATGCGCTGCACACCGAGATCGCACGAGGGAAGAAGGCGTCGCAGTGAGGATCACCGGAACGATGCGGGCTTTGGACCGCACCCGTGGCGCGGTCCGCGTCGAGGACGTCTACGACACGGATATCGACGACCTGTGGGCGGCATGCACCACGCCGGAGCGACTCGCGCGCTGGATCGCCGAGGTGTCCGGCGCGCTGCACGAAGGCGGGACGATCCAAGCCGTCTTCACCAGCACGTGGAACGGTCCGGCCAGGATCGAGGTCTGCGAGGCGCCGCACCACCTGCTACTCACCACGGAACCGGGCACCGACGACGAGAGCCAACTCGAGGCCTGGCTCACTCCGATGGGGTCGCAAACCAAGCTGGTGGTGGAGGAGCGCGGCCTGCCCATCGGTTCGCTCCACTTCCACGGAGCCGGCTGGCAGGTCCACCTCGAAGACCTCGGCCGCTCGCTGGCGAATGACGGTCCAGCACACGACGGCGGCTGGTCGGCGGAGGCGCCTGCCCCGGCCTGGCACGCGCGGTGGACCGAACTCACCCCGGCGTACCGGAGGACCGATGTCTGACAACATCAGCCTGGAAGGGATCACCGTCAACGCACCCGATGCCCTCGTCCTGGCACAGTTCTACGCTGAGATCACCGGTGGAGTCGTCCGCGGTACGTCGCATTGGGCGTCCATCTCGGGGCCCAACGGGGTCATCTCCTTCCAGCAGGTCGACGACTTCCGGCCGCCACAGTGGCCCGGCAACGACGTACCGATGCAGATGCACCTCGATTTCCTCGTCGACGACCTCGAGGCGACGGGCAAGAGAGTCCTGGCCGCCGGAGCCAAACTGCTCGACTTCCAACCCAACTCCGACCACTGCTACGTCTACGCCGACCCGGCCGGCCACCCGTTCTGTCTCTCAACCTGGGACACCGAAACAGCTACAGCAGGAACCAGTAGTTGACCGTCGCCCCTTGCGTCGCCAGGCCTCCACCCAGCGAGTCGTACAACTTGCGCGCCGGAGCATTCTCGGCCCCGGTAGTGAGGAACATCTTGGTAGCACCGGCGGACCGGCCAGCGTCCATGAACGCGCTCGTCAGGGCGCGCCCGATGCCCTGATTTCGGTAGGCCTCGACGACCGCCAGGTTGTGGAGATAGAGCATGGATACACCGTCGGGCCGTGGCAGCAGATAACCCCAGCACCAGCCGGTGACCTTGTCCTCGGTGGTCGCCACGAAGGTCAGCGTGCCGGGGGCGGTTAGGTAGTCAGGGTCGGCGTCGGTGTTCAGGAAGGTACGGACGGCGCGCACAAGCAGCTCGGCATCCGGCGTGACAAGGTGCACCGATGACTCAGTCCCGCTGCAGTGCGGCGTTGATGGCGGTGGTCAGCACCTCGTCGTCGTCGGCCTGCCAGGTGTGGTCCTGCGCGCACGTCCAGTTGTCGGGTTCCGCAGGGATGACGCAGCCGAACAGGCGGACCTTGCCGGCTGCGGCCGCTTCGCGCGCAAGCGGGGTCGGCAGGCCGTAAAGGATCGGCACTCCCCGTTCTCCGCAAACCGGGCAGACCGGTACGTTCGCCATACCGCCAAGGTACTTCACGGCCCGTCCACCAACACCTGGTTGATCTTCGCGAGCGCCTTCATCAGCTGGGCGCGTTCGGTCTTCGTGAGCGTCGCGGTGACTCGGTCCTCGAGCTGTTGGCGCTCGGCCTCGATGGGCGCCTGGAGCGCGCGGCCGGCCGGTGTCAGCCACAGCCGCACGAGGCGATTGTCACGTGGATCGGGCCGGCGTTCGAGCAGGCCTGACTCGGCCAGCCTGGTGGCGAGTTTGGTGACGGCCGGCGTGGTCACGTTCACCGCAGCGGCGATCTCCCCCGGCGTACGGCCGTCCTCCGCCCACAGCGCGGCGAGCAGGTGGTCCTGCCCGAGCCGCAGTCCGTGCCGCTGTACGGCGGCATCCGCGGCGGCCCGCAGCAACTTGGACGTCTTGCTGTGCAGTTCCAGGAACTCGGGCATCGGCAGACTCCTTGACGATCAAATCGTTTACCGGTTAACGTTCTCGACGACTCGTTAACCGGTAAAGGAGTTTGTCATGTTGTTGATCACCGGCGCCACCGGACACGTCGGTCGCGCGCTCGTCGAGGAACTCAATCGGCGCGGCGCCGAGTTCCGCGCGCTTGTCCGCAGCCCGCGGCCGGAGGTGCCCGCCGAGCAGATCGTCGGCGATCTCGACGGACCGCTCGACCTGCGCGGTGTCGACAAGGTGTTCCTGCTCGTGCCCGGCACCGGTCTCGAGCACACGACCAACGTCGTCGCGGCCGCACGTCGCGCCTGCGTCCGGCAGATCGTGTACCTGTCCTCGTACGCCGTACTCGGCGACCCGATCCCCGCGATGGGACGGTGGCACCACGAGCGTGAGCAGCTGATCGCGGACTCGGGGATCGCGGCAACGTTCCTGCGGCCGACCGGCTTCATGACGAACACGTTCGACTGGCTGCCGACGATCCGCGCCGGCGGGTACGTGCTCGACCCGATCGGGCCGGGACGAGCCGCGCCGATCGACCCGGCGGACATCGCGGCGGTCGCGGCGACGGTGCTCGTCGAGGACGGCCACGAGAAGCAGGCGTACACGTTGACCGGCCCCGAGGCGTTCACGGTCGCCGAGCAGGTCGCGATCCTCGGTACGGCGATCGACCGCACACTCGACGTACGCCCGATCGCGACCCCCGAGGAAGCGGTTCGATTCCGTTATCCAGAAGGGGCTCCGGCCGAATTGGCGGCCGCCCTGATCGAGGGCCTGACCCTCATGCACGCCGACACGATCGGCTTGCGAACCGACGTCGCACGGCGTCTGACCGGACGCGCGCCGAACACGTTTTCCGCGTGGTGCAAGGAGAACGCCGGGCAACTCTCCGAGGAGAGTTGCCCGGCGCCTTGAAAGTAGCTCCGCAGTGCCGGCCTGGTGAGGCATGGTCAGTACTGCGCAGCCGCCTAGTTGGCCTCTTTCGTGGCCCAGTAGTGCCATTGCGGGGAAGCGACTGGGGAGCGGGCCAGCCCGTCCGGCCAGGTTGCCGGCAGGTCGTGACTCCGCGCCGCGTAGAGCGTCACCTCCGATGCGCAACGGTCGCCGCGGACGGCGATCCGGGCGGCGGTCTCGGCACGCATGTCGGCGAGGTAATGGATCGCGGGCAGGAACTCGGCGCTCAGCCGCGGGCTGAGCCGGCCGACGGGTTCGTCGTCGAGCCGGATCTCGACCACGATCCGGTGCCGGTCCTGAAAGCTGTCCTCCTCCTCGATCGCGTGCATGGTGGCGTACGCCCAGCACTCGCCCTCCGCGCGGAAGAACGGCGCCAGTACGTCGGGATGCACCTCGCTGCCCGGTACGACGATGCCGCTGCCGGGCGGTAGCAGGTGAAAACTGCCCGGCGGGGGCAAATTCACCGGCATGAGCATGTGCGGCTGCCCGAGGGCGACCGCGACACTGGCGTGGAACTCGGTGCCCTGGGCGCCCTTGCCGTCCCAGTCCGCCGGCTCCCACTCACTTACCCACAGGTGGCACGGAACCTGCGGTTGCAGGCCTTGCGCCACTAGTTCTGACAGCACCGGGTGGTACCGGTGCGCGTCGTCCCTCGGCAGATAGCCGACAACCTTGCCATGCACCCGTACGGCGATCGACCGCGGGTCGAAACGGTTGTGCGGTTCCGGGACGAGGTCCGCCTCGGTGTCCAGATCTGCGCCGCGCGCCGGGATGGGGTCCGGGAACAGGCTTCTGATCGCCTGCTCGTGCGGGGCTTCCCGCACGACTTCCTGACCGCACCACAAAGCGTCGCCCCACAGACTGAACGGAATCAGTTCCATGTGCCCTCCAGTCCTCACTGACCGGCTCTACACGGCCTATCTCTCCCAGGTCCGTGGCCGTTACACCGAGTGAGCGTATGAAAACTAGACTGCCCAGTGAAGAGCCGTTTCACGCCTGGTGCAAGAGTCTGGAACGCAAAAGGTATCTGCCGGTCCGGACTGTGGACGCGAATCGTCTTGTGCAGCGAGCGAATCGGCGAAGATCGTGCAAATGCACGGGAAGGAACGTCATGCAGGGCAGTGGTTCAGTCGCTCGATCGACCGGTGGCAGCACGGTCGGCACCGTCGACGCGGCGGCGATCGAGGCCGCCATCAAGCGCTTGGACGGCGTCGCCGTCCGTACACCGTTGGAACGCAACCTCCGCCTGTCGGAGCGCACCGGCGCCCAGGTCTGGCTGAAGCGGGAGGACCTGCAGATCGGCCGTTCCTACAAGCTTCGCGGCGCCTACAACCTGATCGCGCAGCTCGACGACGCGGCCAAGGCCGCCGGCGTGGTGTGTGCGAGCGCCGGTAACCACGGCCAGGGGCTGGCGTATTCGTGCCACATGCTCGGCGTCCGCGGCAAGGTGTACGTGCCGCGGACGACGCCGCGCCAGAAGCGGGACCGGATCGCGGCGCTCGGCGGCAAGCAGATCCAGGTGATCGTCACCGGCGACACGTACGACGACGCGGCGGCCGCTGCGATCGCGGAAGCTTCCGCGACCGGGGCGACGATGGTGCCGGCGTTCGACGACCCGAGAACCGTTGCGGGACAAGGAACCGTGGCGATCGAGTTGGTGGAGCAGCTCGGCCACGCTCCCGACGTACTCGTGGTTCCGGTCGGTGGGGGCGGTCTCGTTGCGGGGGTTGCAACGTGGATCGCCGAGCGGCATCCCGGCGTACGCATCGTCGGGGTGGAGCCGGGTGGCGCGGCGTCCATGGCAGCGGCGGTCGCGGCCGGCAAGCCGGTGACGTTGCCGCATTTGGACAGCTTCGTCGACGGTGCCGCCGTACGCCGGGTTGGTGACGCGACCCTCCCACTCGTGCAGCAGGCCGGCGTCGAGCTGATGTCGGTGCCTGAAGGGCTCGTGTGCTCGGAGATGCTCGCGCTCTACCAGACCGACGGCCTGATCGCGGAGCCCGCGGGCGCTTTGTCGACAAGTGCCCTCGGCAACGGCCTCGACGTACGCCCGGGCGAGACCGTGGTCTGCCTGCTGTCCGGCGGAAACAACGATGTCAGCCGGTACGGCGAGATCCTCGAGCGCTCGTTGGTGTACGAGGGCCTGAAGCACTACTTCCTGGTGACGTTCCCGCAGGAGCCGGGCGCCCTGCGCGCCTTCCTCGACGAGACGCTCGGTCCCGACGACGACATCACGCTCTTCGAGTACGTCAAGCGCAACAACCGCGAGACCGGCGTCGCCCTGGTCGGCATCGAAATCAGTACCCGGGACGACCTCCCACTGCTGCTGTCCCGCATGGAGGCCGCCCCACTCGACATCGAGCGCATCAACCCGAACTCACCAGAATTCAGGTACTTGATCTGACGTTGCTCAACCCCGCGAGTGCTTCGGGTTCCGCGGGTCGTGCGGATGCCTGCCGTCGTCCCAGTCCGGATCGACCGGTTGCCCCTCGCGGTTCTGGGCGCCGTCGTCCGGCCAGAGGTTCTGGGCCTGGGTGCGATGCTCGTCCGATTCCGCGCGGGCGTTCTCGGCGGCATCGCGCCGCTCGGTCGCGCCGGCCGACAACCGGCGCGCCTCGGCCGTCTTCTCGTCGGCGGCCGCCTGCGCCTTGCGGGCACGCGCGTCCACCTCGTCGGCGACAGCACGCTGCTTGTCGGCCTGGGCCGAGGTTGCTCGCGCCTGCTGTTCGTGCTCGTACGCCTGCTGCTGGGCCCGATGCTGCGACTTGCGCGACATCGCGCTCGCGATCAGTGCGATCACGATGACCAGTACGGCGATCGCGACGACAATCCAGACAATGGTCATTCCGTCCATCGGTCCTCCTCGGCTCGATGATCAGAACCCCCGGTACCCGGAGCCGTCGCCGCCTAACTCGGCACCCTCCTCAGACCAGACCGCGGCGCGCGGCCCAGACGATGGCTTCGATGGCGGTGCTGAAGCCGAGGCGGTCGCAGATCAGCCGGGTGCGCCGGCGGACGGTGCGTTCGGACAGATCGAGGCGCCGGGCGACGCCGTCGACCGGGAGGCCGGTGGCGAGCAGGCGGAGGAGTTGCAGGTCGTCGTGGCTGATCTCGCGCGGCGGCACCCGGCGCGCGAGCGGTCGAAGTTCCTGGGGGAGGACGGTCATGCTGATCACCTTGTTCCGAACACCCGGGACTCGGCGGCGTCCCAGTCGGCCGGTTTACCCTGCGGGTCGTAGCGCCGCAGGCTGTGTGTGGACCGGACCAGGGCGCGCATCGCGCTCAGGTCCGGGAAGGGCTCGCCGAGAGCGCGAGCTTGGACGAGGACGTTGCCCAACGCGGAGGCCTCGACGGGCCCGGCGAGGACCGGTATGCCGCACGCATCGGCGGTGAGCTGGCAGAGCAGCTCGTTCTGCGAACCACCGCCGATCACATGCAATACGTCGACCTCTCGGTCGGCAATCGTCTGCGCTGCACGCAACGTACGGCGGTACGCGAGGGCGAGGCTCTCCAGGATGCAGCGAACCACCGCACCCCGGGACCGTGGTGCGTCCTGACCGGTTGCGCGACAGTGTTCCTCGATCCGCGCGGGCATGTTGCCCGGAGCAAGGAACTCGGGAGCGTCCGGATCGATCAGTACGGCGTACGGCG
Organism: Kribbella sp. VKM Ac-2569; assembly: GCF_004216905.1. Lineage (GTDB taxonomy): Bacteria > Actinomycetota > Actinomycetes > Propionibacteriales > Kribbellaceae > Kribbella. The sequence goes on along the minus strand of NZ_SGXJ01000004.1, from coordinate 452,651 downwards.
GTGCGGCGGCGGCGTCCCGCAGCAGCCCGGGCAGGTCGTCGTCGCCCCAGACCCGTTGGCATTCCTGCAGGATCCACAGCCCCATCACGTTCCGCAGGAACCGCGTCCGGCCGTCGACGCCGCCTTCGTTGGTGAAGTTCGCTTCCCGCGCGTCGTCCGTCAGGACCGGTGCATCGAGCTCGAGCCCGACCAACGACCAGGTCCCCGAGGAGATGTACGCGAACCGCTCACCCACCGCAGGCACAGCGACCACAGCCGAGGCCGTGTCGTGCGACCCAACAGCGATGACCGGAATCCCCGATGCCAACCCGGTTTCGTCCGGCAGGACAGTCCCAACCACGTCGCCAGGCTCCCGCAGTTCGGGAAAGATCCGCCGCGGCAGCCCCACCCGCGCGACCAGCTCATCGCTCCACTCACGCGTGCGCACGTCATACAGCTGCGTGGTCGAAGCGTTCGTTCGCTCAGCTCCAACCTCACCGGTCAGCCAGTACCCCAGTAGGTCGGGGATCATCAACAGCTTGTCGGCGGTCGGCAGCTTCTCGGCGGCCAGTTGGTAGATGGTGTTGAACGGGAGCTGCTGCAGGCCCGTGACGGCGTACAGCTCTGCAGCAGGGATCGTCGACAGGACGCGTTCCATCACGCCGTCGGTGCGGGAGTCTCGGTAGTGCACGGGGTTGCCCAGCAGACGACCGGCCTCGTCGAGCAGTCCGTAGTCGACTGCCCAGGAGTCGATGCCGATGCCGTCGAGCGGTCCGGCAGCCTGCAAACCCTCCAGGATCGAGCGGTAGAGGTGCATGACATCCCAGTGCAGCCGGCCGCTCACCCTCACGGGACCGTTCCAGAAGCGGTTCAGTTCACGCAACTCGAGGACGTCAGCGCCCACCTCGCCGAGCATCACCCGCCCGCTCGAGGCCCCGAGATCGACCGCTGCGACCCGCTTCACGGTGCGACCACCGTGAGGTCGAGGTGCATCAGATCGGCGACCGCGGCCAGGTCAGCAGCCCGGTGCCCCGTCCCGAGCGCCCAGTGATGCGCGACCCCGGACGCCGACCACGCGTCGGTCCACTCCCCGGGATCACACCCGAAGTCCACCCGCGACGTCGTGTTGCCGATCTGCAGCAGCGGTCCGGGTACGACGGTCCCCTCGGAAGCGATCAGGTTGAACGACCCGTCCCGCCGCTGCCCCAGACCGCACAGCGTCACCGGCCCCTGCTGTACGTCGAACTCCACCGACACGCCCCACCCGCGCTTGCCGTGGTACACCCCCAGCCCACGCAGCAACGGCTTCCGCGCCGAGATCGCCAGATGCGCCGGCCCGTCGTGCCCCATCTCGACCACGTTGTCGCGGAAGTTCAGCGCCTGCAGCTCGGTGAACGACCCACCGGCGCCGAGCTTGTCCATCACCAGCATCGCCAGCGACGTCCGCAGCTCGTACTCACCGGCCGCCGGCACACCCCTTGCCGTCAGCAACGAAGCGCCGAGGATCATCCCGGCCGCGACCCGCTCGTGCGTCTCGCCGTCGAGGCCGCGGTGGTAATAGGCCAACGAATCAAGGGAAAAGTCCTCGACCAGGCGATCCAGGGCGACCGACACCGTGGCGCCCCACCTGAAGTCGTCATCCTTCACCGAGTCGTCGAGGGTGAAGATCTCCCGGGCGAGCTCCATCCGGGCCGACGTCTCCGCGTCGGTGACCTTCTCCACCCGCACCCGAAGGTCGTCGATCTCCAGGATCTCCACATGCCCACCGAGCTGCGCGGACACCTGCGTCGGGTCGGTGATCACGTCCATCATGCCCGGATACAGATGCCCGAGCAGGCCGTGCCGTCCGTGCCGCAGGGCCGCCCGTACGCCGGCCGCCCGGATCCATCGGTCGATCCGCGCCCAGGCCCGCTCGTCCTCCAGGTAGCCGGACACCGACCGGAAGTCGATCCCGCACCGCTCGAACGCGTTCGCCATCTCCGGCAGCGGACAGGCGCCGCAGTACGCGAGCCAGGCGCCGGTGTCGAAGGTCGCGTGATCCATGGCCTCGGTCGGCTGCAGGTTCAGCAACAGCACCGGCGCCCCGCTGCGCTGGGCAACAGGGACCAGCATGGACGCCGTCATGTACGTCGTGAGGAAGCCGACGATCAGATCACAGTCCGCCGCCCGCAGCTTCTCCGCTGCCGCCGCACCTTCCTGCGCGTCGGAGATGAACCCGACGTCCACCACCTCGCAGTCCAGCGCCGAGAACCGCTCTGAGACCCGGCGAGCCGAGGCCTGCAGTTGCGGCAGCAGGTCCGGGAACTGCGGCCAGTACGCACCCAAGCCGCCCGCGACCAACCCGATCCGACTCTTGACCATCAGACACCCCTAGCGCAGGAATGCGGCGGCCACGCCGGCGTCGACGGGGATGTGCAGGCCGGTCGTGTGCGTCAGGTCCCCACCGGTCAGCGCGAACACCGCGGCCGCGACGTTCTCCGGCAGCACCTCACGCTTGAGCAGGGTCCGCTGCGCGTAGTACGCACCGAGTTCCTCCTCCGGTACGCCGTACACCGCAGCCCGCTTCGCGCCCCAGCCGCCGGCGAAGATCCCGGATCCGCGGACGACGCCGTCGGGGTTCACGCCGTTGACCCGGACCCCGTACTCGCCGAGATCGGCCGCGAGCAGCCGGACCTGGTGGGCCTGATCCGCCTTGGCGGAGCCGTACGCGACGTTGTTCGGGCCCGCGAACACCGAGTTCTTACTGGAGATGTAGACGATGTCGCCGCCCATCCCCTGGTCGATGAGCACCTTCGCGGCCGCCCGAGAGACCAGGAACGAGCCCTTCGCCATCACGTCGTGCTGCAGGTCCCAGTCGCGATCCGTGGTCTCCAGCAACGACTTCGAGATCGACAGCCCGGCGTTGTTGACGATCAGGTCGACACCGCCGAACGCCAGCACCGCCTCGCCCAACGCCGCCTCGACCGCGTCCGCCGACGACACGTCCGCGCCGACCGCGACGGCTACATCCGTGGATCCGATCTCCTTCGCCACCGCCTCGGCCGCAGCCTGGTCGAGGTCCGCGACGACAACGCACGCGCCCTCGGCGGCCAGCCGTTGCGCGATCGCCTTGCCGATGCCCGACCCGCCGCCGGTCACGAAGGCGACGCGGGTGGCGAGCGGCTTCGGACGAGGCATCCGCTGCAGCTTCGCCTCCTCCAGCGCCCAGTACTCGATCCGGAACTTCTCCCGCTCGTCGATCGGCGCGTACGTCGACACCGCCTCGGCGCCCCGCATCACGTTGATCGCGTTCACGTAGAACTCGCCGGCCACCCGCGCGGTCTGCTTGTCCTTCCCGAAACTGAACATCCCGACGCCCGGCACGAGCACGATCGCCGGGTCGGCGCCCCGCATCGCCGGGCTGTCCGCCTCGGCAAAAGCCTGGTAGTACGCCTCGTAGTCCTCCCGGTACTGGGTATGCAGTTCCTTCAGCCGGGCAACTGCTTCGTCCACCGACGCGGACGGCGGCAGGTCGAGTACGAGCGGGCGGACCTTGGTACGAAGGAAATGGTCCGGGCAGGACGTGCCGAGTTGGGCGAGCCGCTGGAGCTTCTCGCGCGACAGGAACTCGAGTACTGCATCCGAGTCGGTGAAGTGGCCGACCTGTGGTTTGTCCGTTGACGCCAGCCCGCGGATAACTGGCGCAAGGGCAGCTGCCCGCTCCCGGCGGTCCTGTGCGGGCAGGGGTTGGTGGCTGGGGACGATCGCGCCGAACGGCTCGGCGACGCCGCGATCCGCCAGGAAGCGTTCCGCCGTACGGATGATCTCCAGGGAGTTCGCCTCGCACTCCTCGGACGTATTGCCCCACGCTGTGATGCCGTGGCCTCCCAGAATGCAGCCGATGGCCTGCGGGTTCTCCCGCTTCACGGCCGCGATGTCCAGCCCGAGCTGGAAACCGGGCCGGCGCCACGGCACCCACACCACGCGGTCGCCGAAGCATTCCGCGGTCAGCTTCTCGCCGTCCGCCGCGGTCGCCAGCGCGATCCCGGAGTCCGGGTGCAGATGGTCGACATGAGGGGCATCGACCAGCCCGTGCATCGCGGTGTCGATCGACGGCGCCGCACCGCCCTTCCCGTGCAGGCAGTAGTCGAACGCGGCGATCATCTCGTCCTCACGGTCCACGCCCGGGTACACGTCGACGAGCAAGTTCAACCGGTCGATCCGGAGCACAGCCAGGCCTGCCGAGGTGAGGGTGCCCAGATCACCACCGGATCCCTTCACCCACAGCAGGTCGACGGGCTGCTGGGTGACCGGGTCCGTTTCGGTGCCCTTCGCCGACGTGTTCCCGCCGGCGTAGTTCGTGTTACGCGGATCGGCACCCAGTCGGTTGCTACGCGCAACGAGCTCGGCTGCAGTGTCGGTCATCGGTGCTCATGCTCCCCATCCGGCCTGCTGGCCGTCGGCTCGGTCTTTGGTGATCTGCTCGAAGTAGCCGCTGCGCTTGTACGCCGCGACCGGGTCCGCGTCCAGGCCCTGCGACTCGCGCAACTCGGCGAGCAGCGGCCGGACATCGGTGTTGTAGGCATCCATCAGGGCCGCGTTCGCACCCAGCACGTCGCCCGACTGCTGAGCGGCCCGCAGTACGTCGCGGTCGACCAGCAGCGCCTTCGCGGTAGCCTCCTGGACGTTCATCACCGAGCGGATGATCGCGGGGATCTTCTCCTCGATGTTGTGGCACTGGTCGAGCATGAACGCGATCCCGCGGTCCGGGTCGAGCGCGTCGCCGCGGACGATCTCGTTCATGATCCGGAACAGCTGGAACGGGTCCGCGGCCCCGACCATCAGGTCGTCGTCGGCGTAGAACCGGCTGTTGAAGTCGAACGCGCCGAGCTTCTTCGTCCGGAGCAGGAACGCCACGATGAACTCGATGTTCGTCCCCGGCGCGTGGTGCCCGGTGTCGATACAGACCGTTGCCTTCGGCCCCAGTTCGAGACAGTGCGCGTACGACGTACCCCAGTCCGGAACGTCCGTGGTGTAGAAGGCCGGCTCGAACAGCTTGTACTCGAGCAGCATCCGCTGATCGTCACCGAGCCGGTCGTACACCTCCCTCAGCGCGGTCGCGAGCCGGTCCTGCCGGTCCTGAATGTCGTCCTGGCCGGGGTAGTTGGTGCCGTCGGAGAACCACAGCTTCAGGTCGCGAGACCCGGTCGCGTCCATGATGTCGACACATTCGAGCAGGTGATCCGTGGCCTTCCGGCGTACCGCGGGATCCGGGTTGGTGACGCTGCCCAGCTTGTAGTCGTCGTCCTGGAACACGTTGCTGTTGATCGCCCCGAGCCGGACACCCTGCTCCTTCGCGTACGCCGCCAGCGCCCCGTAGTCGTCGACCTTGTCCCAGGGGATGTGCAGCGCCACGCTCGGCGCGACCCCGGTGTACTTGTGGACGACGGCCGCGTCGGCGATCTTCTCCTCCGGCGACCGCGGCACCCCAGGCTGGCTGAACACCTTGAACCGGGTGCCGGAGTTCCCGAACGCCCACGAGGGCAGCTCGATCTCTTGCCGGCTGAGGGCGGCCTTCACGGCTTCGGTCGTCATGGTTGGTCCCCTTCAGGATTCAATGCAGTCAGATGGAAGATCTCGGGCAGCAGCAGGAACGACTCGTCCGGCGGCCGGCCGTCTATGCCGGTAAAGAATTCGGTCATCTGGGCTTGCCAGCGGGTGTTGACCTCGGTCGCCGCCATCGCCTTCTGCGCGGCCTCCAGGTCCTCGGACTCGACGTACCCGATCAGCAGGCCGTCGTCGCGGAGGAAGAGCGAGTAGTTGTGCCAGCCCGAGTCCCGCAGCGCGGCCTGCATGTCCGGCCAGACGTTGCGGTGCCGTTCGACGTACTCGTCCAGGCGGTCCGGGCGGACCTGGAGGCAGAAGCAGTAGCGATTCACGAAGGAGCCCTCAGAAGTTGAACTTGTCGATGTTGGCGGCGGTGAACTCGGTCGGCGGGCCGAGGACGATCTCACCGTCGGCGCCGACGGTGTACTCGCCGAGCTTTCCGGCCTTGAACTTCTCGCCCTGGGCGCCGGTGATCTGACCGGAGCTCAGTGAGGCGCCGGCATACGCAGCCAGGTACCCGATGTCGGCCGGGTTCCAGAGCGCGAACTTCTTCACCGTGCCGTCCTTGACGAACTTGCGCATCTGGTTCGGCAGGCCGAGACCGGTGATGGCCACCTTGCCCTTGTAGTTCGACGCGCTCACGTAGCGGGAGGCGGCCGCGATACCGACTGTGGTCGGCGAGACGATCACCTTGAGGTTCGGGTACGACTGCAGCAGGCCCTGCGCCTCGGTGAACGACTTCTGGTCGTCGTCGTTGCCGTAGGCGATCTTCACCAGCTTCAGCTTGGCGTTCTCCGGCTTGGCCAGCTCGGTCTTCATCACCTCGATCCAGGAGTTCTGGTTCGTGGCGTTCGGGGTCGCGGACAGGATGGCGATCTCACCAGAACCGCCGGCCAGTTCGCTCGCCATCTTCACCAGGCTCTCGCCGATGCCCTGCGTGGTGGCCTGGTTGATGAACGCGTCCCGGCAGGTCTTGGCCGCGTCCGAGTCGAAGGTGACGACCTTGATCCCGGCCTTGCGGGCCTGGTTCAACGACGGGCAGACCGCGTTCGGGTCGTTGGCCGCGACCACGATCACGTTCTGCTGCTGCTGGATGAGCGTGTTGATGTAGCTGACCTGCGACGACGCGCTGGCGTCGTTCGGGCCGACCAGCTTGTACTCCCCCTTGAGCTCGCCGACCGCGACCTTGCCGCCGCCGACCTCGACGTCGGTGTACGGGTTGTTCAGCTGTTTGGGCAGATAGGCGATCTTCAGGCCCTCTTTGAGCGGGGCGTTCGGATCGGCTTTGGCCGAGGTGTTCGTCGGCGCCGCCGTGTTCTGGCCTTCCGTGCTGGACTTCGTCGTACCACCGCATGCGCTCAGAGCCAGCGCGAGGACGGCCAGCACCGCCAGGTTCTTCCGGTTGGTCATTGGTTCCACCCCTTCAATTACGACGCAGTCGGTTGGCGAGGTTGGGGCCGAGGACCGAGGCGATCAGCAGTACGCCGGTCACCACGTTGAGGGCCTCGTTGGACACGTCGGACAGCCGCAGTGCGTTCTGCAGCGAGCCGAGGAGCACGACACCGGCGACCACACCGGCGAGCGCGCCCTTACCGCCGAAGATCGAGACGCCGCCGAGCAGGACGGCGGCGACCACGGCGAGTTCCAGGCCGGCGCCGTTGTCGGCGCGGGCGCTGGAGTAGCGCAGCGTCCACAACACCCCGGCGAGACCCGAGACGAGGCCGCCGGCGACGTACAGCCAGAACTTCAGCCGACCCGGGCGGACGCCGGCGAACCGCGCGGCCTGCTCACTCGCGCCGACCGCGAACACGGCCCGGCCGACCGGCGTCGCGTGCAGGACCACGCCGAACACGACGGCCAGGACGACGATGATGATCAGCACGTTCGGGAACGGCGTACTGCCGATCGTGCCGGTCACCCAGTCGGTGTACGCCGGCGGAAAGTCGGCGACCGCGCTGTCGCCGAGGACGACGAAGGCCAGGCCGCGGTACAGCGCGAGCGTGCCGATCGTGACCGCGAGCGACGGCAGGCCGAGGACCGTGACGAAGAAGCCGTTCACCGCGCCGAGGACCGCGCCGAGCAGCAGGCAGAGCGGGATGATCGTCTCGATCGGCTGGTTCGCGTTCCACAGGTAGCCCATCACCGCGCTCGACAGGCCGAGTGTGCTGGCGACCGACAGGTCGATCTCGCCGGTGACGATGACCAGCGTCATCGGCAGCGCGATGATCGCGATCGGCAGGACGTCGAGGACCAGGAAGCCGAAGTTCTGCGACGTACCGAAATTGTCGACGGTCACGGCGGCGACGATCAGGACGACGACGGTGATCGCGATGATCGCGACGTTCCAGTTCGCGAACCGCGCCATGCGGGTGGCCGTGAGCTCAGCGGACATGAGAGCTCCGCTTCTTCAGGCTCGCCGCGACCCGGGCGGCGACCAGACGATCGGCGCCGATCGCCAGCAGGATCAGCGCACCGACGATCGCCTGCTGCCAGAACTGGTTGATCTCGAGGACGGCGAGTGCACTGCCGATCGTGGTCAGCAGGAGCGCACCGAGCGCGGCGCCCCAGACGGTGCCGCTGCCGCCGAAGACTGCCACGCCGCCCACCACGACGGCCGCGACGACGTTGAGCTCGTAGCCGGTCCCGGCCGCCGCGTCGATCGTGCCGAACCGCGCGGCGAAGAGCACGCCAGCGAGCCCGGCCAGCCCGCCGCTGACGACAAAGGCACCGACCGTACGGCGGCCGGCCGGGATGCCGGCGAGCCGCGCGGCATGCGGGCTCGAGCCCATCGCGTACAACTCCCGGCCCATCCGGTAGTTGCGCAGGACGACGCCGGTCACCACGAGCACCAGAACCGCCAGCAGTACGAGGTACGGGATCCCGATGGCGGTCGCGTTGCCGAAGTCGAGGAACCCGGACGGCAGTTCGTCGGCGTTGATCTGGCTGCCGCCCGCCCAGAAGTACGTGACACCACGGACGACATACAGGGTGCCGAGGGTGACGACCAGGGCGGGGACGTTGCCGTAGCGGACCAGGACCCCGTTGAGTCCGCCGCACACGACACCGACTCCGGCGCCGACCAGGAGTGCGAGCACCACCGGGAGGTTGTTGCCTTGCAGCAACGTGCCGACGGTGAAGGCACTCAGGCCGAGCACTGAGCCGACGGAGAGGTCGATGTTGCGGGTGATCACCACCACGGCCTGGCCGACCGCCAGAACGGCCAGGATCGCGGTGTTGAGCAGGATGTCGCGGATGCTCTGCCCGGACAGGAAGCGCGAGTTGGACGTCGCCGTCACCGCGACCAGAAGCGCCAGCGCGATGACGATGCCGAGCTCGCGAGCACGCAGTACGGCATCGAGCGAGGAGCGCCGCGGGGCAGGCAGTTCGACAGCGGTCATAAGGCCGCCTCCTGCCCGGTCGCGGCGAACATGACGGCTTCCTCGGTGGCCTCGGCGCGGCTGAGCTCCGCGACCAGGCGGCCCTCGCGCATCACCAGTACGCGGTCCGCCATCCCGAGCACCTCGGGCAGCTCGGACGACACCATCAGCACCGCGACGCCGTCAGCTGCCAGCGACGACATCAGCCGGTGGACCTCGGCCTTGGTGCCGACGTCGATCCCCCGCGTCGGCTCGTCGACGATCAGGACCTTCGGCTTGGTCGCCAACCACTTGGCCAGCACGACCTTCTGCTGATTGCCACCCGAGAGCGTCCCGACCTCGTCGGAGAGCCGTCCGTACTTCGTCTTCAGCCGGTCGGCCCATTCCTTCGCGGACCGTCGTTCCCGGCTGCCGGTGAGGAAGCCGAGCTGCGACAGCGATCGCGACCGGGGCAGCGTGACGTTGCGTTCGATCGAGAGCTCCATCACCAGCCCCTGCTGGCGACGATCCTCTGGTACGAGCGCGACACCGGCCGCCATCGCTCGCTTCGGTGAACCCGGCGGGAGGATCTTCCCGCCCACCTCGACCGTGCCGGAGTCGCGCGGATCGACGCCGAAGATCGACTGCACGACCTCGGACCGGCCGGATCCGACCAGGCCGGCCAGCGCGACGATCTCGCCTGCGCGGACCTCGAACGACACGTCGGCGTACACCGGGTCTCGGGTCAGGTTGCGGACGCTGACGGCGACCGCGCCGGGTTCGACGTCCTGCTTGGGGAAGAGCGCGCCGAGGTCGCGGCCGACCATCTTGCGGACCATCCCGTCGACGGTGAGGTCGCTGAGGAGGTCGGTCGAGACGTGCCGGCCGTCGCGCATGATCGTGACCCGCTGGCAGAGCGCTGTGACCTCCTCGAACCGGTGCGAGATGAACATCACCGCGGCGCCGTCGTCGCGCAGTGACCGCGCGACCGCGAACAGTCGCTCGACCTCGACGCCGGTCAGCGCCGCGGTCGGCTCGTCCATCACGACCACGCGGGCGTCGGCGGACAGCGCCTTGGCGATCTCGACCAGCTGCTGGTCGGCGATCGACAGACCGCGGGCCGGACGGTTCGGATCGATCGACACGCCGAGCCGGGTGAACAGCTGGGCGGCCTGGCGGACCATCGCGGCCCGGTCGATGGTTTTGAAACGACCCAGCGGCTGGCGGCCCATCGCGATGTTCTCCGCGACGGACAGGTCCGGGAAGAGCGTCGGCTCCTGGTAGATGACGGCGATCCCGGCGGCCTTGGCGTCGGCCGGGGTGGTCAGGTCCTGCGGGCGGCCGTCCAGTTCGATCGTCCCGGCGTCCGGGCGGTGCACGCCGGCCAGCATGTTCACGATCGTTGACTTCCCGGCCCCGTTCTCACCGACCAGGGCGTGCGCCTCACCGCCGTACAGGTCGAAGGAGACGTCCCGGACCGCGGCGACCGCTCCGAAGGACTTCGACACCTCTCGCACCCGCAGGATCGGCGAACCGTCGGACATGGTCACCTCCGTCCCGGGCCAGGAGTTTGGATGAAAGGTTTCAAGAGAGTGCCATGACGCTAAGCTCGCGCCCCAGGGGCCGTCAAGAGCCTGCCCGGGATTTGCGGCCGATCCCGGACTGGTACTGCGGAGAATCTGCAGGGAGCGGGTATTCTGCGCCCGCTAAGACGTTTCAAGTGCTTCACGTGCGGAGGGAGGTTCTCGTGTCGGTGGATGACGCGGAAGCCCTGCCCGAGCGCACCCGGCGACGCCGCGCGCCGAAGCCGCACGCGGCCGGGGTGAAGGCGGTCGCCGCGGCCGCCGGCGTCTCGCTGGGGACCGTGTCCAACGTCCTGAACCGTCCCGAGGTGGTCAGCCCGCTGACCCGGGCGAAGGTCGAGGCCGCGATGGCCTCACTTGGCTTCGTCCGGAACGAGTCGGCGCGCCAACTGCGGGCCGGATCCAGCCGGATCCTGGCGTACGTGATGCTCGACGCCGGCAACCCGTTCTTCACCGATGTCGCGAAGGGCGTCGAGGAGGCGGCGCAGGCGGCCGGCCTCTCGGTGTTCCTCTGTACCAGTAGCGAGGACGCCGACCGCGAGGCGGCGTACCTCGATCTTCTCGAGCAGCAACGCGTCCAGGGCATCCTGATCACTCCGATCGATCAGAACTCGTCCCGCCTGCGCAAGCTGCCGTCGCGCGGTACGCCGGTGGTCGTCGTCGACCGCGCGCTCGACGACGCTTCGCACTGCTCGGTCGCGGTGAACGACGTCCTCGGCGGCGAGCTCGCGATCTCGCATCTGCTGGAGCTCGGCCACGAGCGGATCGCGTACGTCGGCGGGCCGAACACGATCGGGCAGGTCATCGACCGCCGCGACGGCGCCCGGCGCGCACTGCGGACCGCCGGGAAGCCGATGTCGAACCTGATCGAGTTGACCACCGGGGCCCTCACGGTCGCCGAAGGTAGGGGCGCTGGGCAACGACTTGCGGGACTGCCGGCGGATCGCCGGCCGACGGCCGCCTTTTGCGCGAACGACCTGCTGGCGTTGGGATTGCTGCAGCAGTGCGTGAGTCTCGGGCTGCGCGTTCCGGAGGATCTCGCGATCGTCGGGTACGACGACATCGAGTTCGCGGAGGCGGCCGCCGTACCGCTGACCTCGGTGCGTCAGCCGCGGCAGCTGCTCGGCCGGACGGCCGCCGAGTTGTTGCTGGACGAGTCGTCGAACCCGGACCACGAGCACCAGCGCGTGACGTTCACGCCCGAGCTGGTGGTTCGCACGTCAACGCGTGGAACCCTCTAGTCCGTAGGCCGCGAGGAACACTTCGGCCGCTTGGTCGGCGAGCTTCTCGAGCTCACCGGGCTTCGGGCGCTGCCGGGTGCCCGCGAACATGGCGCGGTTCATCGGCTTGTACATCACCAGCCCGGCGAACTGGTACGCCGCCAGCGTCGGGTCGTCGAGCCGCTTCAACAGACCGCGGTCGCTCAGGCGGCTCAGCGCCTGCCCGAGCGCGTCGAGGGACTTCTCGAAGCCAGTGTTGAACCAGGCGCCGCATACCTCGGGGAAGCGATCCGCCTCGGCGATCACGAGCCGGCGGAGCTGCAGGACGCTGTCGGCGGTGAGGCTCTGGAGCAGGCGATGCGCCAACGCACGCAGGGCTTCGCGCGCGTCGGCGGCCCCTTCGAGCGTATCGACGTACGCCTGCTGGAGGCCGTCCAGCAGCTGGTCGCTGGTGCCGAGGACGATCTCGGCGAACAGGCGCTCCTTGTTCTCGAACTGCTTGTAGACGGTCTGCTTGGAGACGCCGGCCTTGGCCGCGACCTCGTCCATGCTCGCGCCGAGGTACCCGTGGCTGAGGAAGACCTCTGTCGCCGCGGCGAGGATCGCGCGGCGTTTGCGGGGCGTCCGTCCCTCGATCTCTGCCTGCTCCATGCCGAAAATCATACTAGACAGTCCAGTTCTCTGGCGAGTACTGTACGGTCTAGTTCCCAACCAGTGAGGAGAAGACCATGAGCACCGTGACTTCGGCCGACGGCACCACGATCGACTTCGAGGCGTACGGCGAAGGCAGACCGCTGATCCTGATCGACGGAGCGACCGCGCACCGGGCCGTGAACCCGGTCAACGCCGAGGTCGGGAAGCTGCTGACCGATCGCTACCGGACGTACGCGTACGACCGGCGTGGCCGCGGCGCGAGCACCGACACCGCGCCGTACGCGATCCAGCGCGAGATCGAGGACATCGCCGCTCTCATCGAGACGGCGTCTGTGGAGGGCGGCGGCCAGCCGGCCATCCTGTTCGGCTGGTCGTCGGGCGGTCTGCTGGCGCTGGACGCCGCGGCTGCGGGGCTGCCGATCGCCGGACTGGTGTTGTTCGAGCCGCCGGTCGTGGTCGACGACGTACGGCCGCCGCTGCCGACCGACTACGTGGAGCAGCTCGACGCGTTCGTCGCGGAGGGGCGCCGCGACAAGGCCGCCGAGCTCTTCATGACCGCGGCCGCGATGCTGCCCGCGGAGGCGATCCCGGGCATGAAGCAGTCGCCGTACTGGGCGCCGGTCGAGGAGATCGCGCACACGATCTCGTACGACGGCCGCATCATGGGGACCACCATGTCCGGCGACCCGCTGCCTTCCGACCGCTGGGCCGACGTGAAGGCACCCGTCCTGGTTCTGTACGGCGACAAGACCTGGCCCGCGCTCTCCGCCGGCGCCCAGGCCGTAGCCGCACACCTGCCGACCGCGACGCTGAAGGCGATCCCCGGTGAGAACCACGGAACCGAGCCGGCGACGCTGGCTCCGGTACTGCGGGAGTTCGCGGACTTGACCTAGTCCGCGCTCCAGCTAGTTCGATCTCGTGCATGTTGAATCTTGCGCTGGGCGCGATGGAGTACGGGACGCGGATCGACGAAGAGACCTCGTTCCGGTTACTGGATGCATATATTGACGCCGGCGGTGAGTGGATCGACACCGCGAACTGCTACGCGTTCTGGCAGGACCCGAGCGGACACGGTGGACAGAGCGAGGAGCTGCTCGGGAGGTGGTTCGCGCAGCGGCCCGGCGTACGGGACCGGGTCAAGCTGGCGACCAAGGTCGGGTGCGAACCGCTCTGGCCCGGCAGCTGGCCCGAGCACTCTGAAGGCCTGGGCGCCAAGGCGATCGACGCTGCGCTCGAGACCTCGCTCCGCCGCCTCGGTGTCGATCACATCGACTTGTACTGGGCACACCGCGACGACAGGTCCACACCACTCGAGGAGACCGTCGCCGCGTTCGGCAAGCACGCTGCGGCCGGCACCATCGGGCGCCTCGGCCTGTCGAACTACGCGCTCTGGCGGGTGGAGCGGATGCGCGGTCTGGCGGGTGAGCTGGGCGTAATGGCTCCGAGTGCGCTGCAGCTGCGCTACTCGTACCTGCAGCCCCGGCCGTTCGTCCGCGACCACATCCACGACCACCGCTTCGGCTGGATCACCGACGAGGTCCTCGACTACGCACAGAACAACCCGGAGCAGCAGCTGTTCGCCTACAGCCCGCTGATGTCCGGTGCCTACGAGAACCGCGCCGACCGCCCCATCGACCCAGCGTTCGACCACCCCGGCACCACCCGCCGCCTGGAGGTCCTCACCGACCTCGCCACCAGCCTCAACACCACCCGCTCCGCAGTAGTGCTCGCCTGGCTCACCGGAGGCACCCCCGCCATCACCCCCATCGTCGGCATCAGCACCCCCGCCTACCTCACCACCGCCCTATCCGGCGCCCACCTCTCCCTAACCCCCGACCAACACCAACAACTCGACGAGGTCTGGTAAAGACGCCATCCCTTCACGTTGCGTAACGAGAGGCGTAGGGTGCCGTGCTCAACGGGGTGAACACGGTGACGCGACCTGTGGGGGGTCTGCCGTGGCGAGTTCGTGGGGGATGGCAAATGGCAGAGGAAAGCTGGAATCAGGCACGTCTGATACCGACGTCGGGAATCAACGGCGCCGACGAACAGGAGCGCCGGGCAACCTCCGCTCTGCTCGCCGTGATGTCGTCGGTACGCGAGTTCGGCCGGGTTCTGACGCAGTCGTTGGGGGCACCAGCAGCGCAACTGGAGACGTACATCGAGGTGCCGTTCTACCTGGGCGAGCGGCGCCTGTATCCGGACGGACTTCTGCGTTCGCGGCGCGGCCAGAAAGAATGGACGGCGCTCGTCGAGGTGAAGACCGGCGTCAACGCACTGGACGCGGAACAACTCGAGGCCTACCTCGACATCGCCCGTGAGCAGGGATTCGATGCTGTCATCACGATCTCGAACGAGATTCCGGCCATCGCCGGGGTGCACCCGACCAAGGTCGACAAGCGGAAGCTCAAGCGGGTCGCCTTGCATCACTGGTCCTGGTCGATGGTCCTCGCGCAGGCCGTGCTGCAGAAGGAACATCGGGGCGTCGCCGACCCTGACCAGGCGTGGATCCTCGGCGAGCTGGTCCGCTACCTCGAGCATCCGCGGTCAGGAGCTCTCCAATTCGAAGACATGGGTCCTTCGTGGGTGACGACCCGGGAAGCCGTTGCCTCCGGCACACTCCGCCCCGGAGACAAATGCGCACCCGAGGTCGCTGCTCGGTTCGATGCACTCCTCACGTACGTAAGCCTTCAACTCGGGCGGAAGCTCGGTGACGATGTCACGCCGGCACTGTCCCGAAAGGAACTGGCCGATCCCACACTGCGCTCGCAGTCACTGGTGCACTCGATGAGCACGCACGGGACCCTTCAGGGAGCGATCAACATCCCGAACACGGTGGGACCGCTGGTCGTCACGACGGACCTCCGTGCAGGGGTTGTCACCTGTCACGTCGACATCGCCGCACCGCGGGACGGCCGGGCTACTACGCGGGTCAACTGGCTTCTGCGCCAACTCAGGCACGCACCGGACTCGACGAGGGTCGAAGCCTTCGTGATGCATGGCCGAGGGGCCGGTACGGCGGAGTTGCTGCGTGCTGTCCGTGATCAGCCGGCGTTGCTCATCGAGGACCCGAAGAAGGACCTGCGCTCGTTCCGGATCGCACTCGGATCTCCGATCGGAAGCAAGCGTGGGCGGGGCCGCGGGTCGTTCATCGACTCGGTGGAGAACGCGATCAACTCCTTCTACGGCGACATAGTGCAGGACCTACGGGCCTGGACGGCGGCGCCGCCGCGACTGCGCGAGGTACCGGAGACAGCGGACGAACGACCGTCGCTGACGTCCACCGCGTTGTCCTCACAGGACGGAGCCGAGCCCGAGGACGGTCACGTGCTCCGCCCGGACACTCCTGACGATCCGTTGGACACGGACAGTGCTGGGCAGCCGTCTCCGAGCCTGGCAGGTAGCCGGCCTGGAACGCCTGAGCCATCTATCTGAAGATCATCCTCAATCAACGCTCCCGCTGGACCCGGGGTCGGTGAGATGGTTTGGGGGTGGACAGGGATTCGTTCTGGGGTCTGGTCGAGGATGCGCGAGCCTCGGTGGATGACACCGTGGCTGATCCGGACGGCGTTGCGGACGCGCTGACCAAGGTGCTGGGTACGGCGGAGGCCGAGGAGATCGTCGGGTTCGGGACCGAGCTCGCGCGGTTGCAGGTCGAGTCGTACCGCTGGGATCTGTGGGCGGCGGCGTACCTGATCAACTCCGGCGCCTCGGAGGACGGGTTCGACTCGTTCCGGGGCTGGCTGCTCGCACAGGGGCGGGAGGTGTGGGACGCAGCGCTGGTTGATCCGGACTCGCTCGCGGATGTGGTGGACGAGGACCGGCCGGAGGGGTTCGAGGGCTTCGACGGCGAAGGGATGCTGCACGTCGGCAGTCACGCCTACAAGAACCTGACCGGCGACGAACCGGCGTACTGGAAGGCAGTCGACCGCGACGCCCCGGACACCCCGGACCTCCCGGCCGGCAAGGAGATCGACTTCGACGACGAAGACGCTCTCCAAACCCGCCTCCCGCGACTCGCAGCCCTGTACCTCGACGCCTGACGCCGCGCATCGGCCCCCACCCACCTCAGGGTGGCGTCTGTCATGTCCAGGGCTCTTGTTAGCAACCGCGTTAGTGAGCGCGCTCAGCCGCGATGGTCAGCTTGGAAGTCAGGGGAGCGTAAGCCGACCCGCTGGTCGCGCCGCACCTGCCGTGTGCCTGTGGTCGACCTTGCCGGTGAGTGACCTTGTTGACCGGCGTGTGATCAGCGGCCATTGTCAGCGGATCTCGTTCCAGCGGGCTCCGGTCCAAGGTGGCAAGTCGAGCGAGCGGGATGCCCAGCTGAGGCAGATCACGGCGATACGTTGAAAGACCACGCGGAGCCACTGCGGAGCCTGCGTCTCGTGAGCGGCCCGGCGAGCGCACTGACCGGCGATGTGGGCCGCCCAAGGCCCTCCTTCAGGTAGTACGTCGAACGGATCCGGGCCGCCTTCGAGTGGCAACGTAGCGAGTGCCGAAGCGAGGTCCTGCTGCGGATTCCCACGAATGGCCTGGGCCCAGTCCACCAGCACCACGCGTCGACCGACGAAACACAGATTGTCGCTCCGGACGTCGTTGTGCACCAGCGCATCACCCCCGACTGGGACGTTGCCCTCCGCTTCCACCAGTCCATCGAGCGCAGCGCTGAACCAGGCCTCGCTGCACAGGCCGAGCGCCAGGAAGTCATCCGCCTCGCGCTCGATCAACGGCCACTGCGGCCGGAATCCGTCCCGGGCTGACGGAAGGGATGCCGGCGGGGGCAGCTCACCGACCCGCCGCAGTGCCGCGAACAGGAGATCGAACTGACCGGGCTTCCACGTCACCGGGTCATGGTCGGCCGGCCAATGCGCAGCACGCAGGTCCTCCATCACGAGGACCGGGCGATCTCCGTCCTCGAGCCAGGCCAGCTCCCGAGCGACCAGGTCGCTATCGATACTGGAGACGATCTCATGCTCTGTACGGAGCCCTTTCGCTCCCTGGTCATCGACCGCAGCCTTAACGAAGGCGCTCGAGCCGTCAGCAAAGCCAACCACGAAGGACGCGGCCGACAGCCCGGTGTGCGGTCGATGCCAGTCAATCGGCTCTTTGCCTAGTGCCGACGCAATCAGCGTGTGCAACTCCTGCGTCGGATGCCCGTCCTTTGTCACAGCCATACTGTGCTTCTCCTAGCCGGTTGGATCTTGACTGCTCCGAGTGCGAGGGCCGGTCGCATTCAACGAACGGGATCGCCGGGTCGCGGCGATGCCGGTGTCAGGCAACCGACTCGGCTTGCGGCTTTCGTTCAGCCGACGAAGGCGACTGTGTTGCCGTCTAGCTGGCGCACGGTGAGGTCCGTGCCGCCCCAGGCATGCTTGGTGAGCTTCTGGGCTAGCTCCACGCCTGCCGCGAGATACTCCGCGTACAACTCTTTGACGTTTCGAGCTTCGATGAAGGCCATGATGAGCCCTTCCTCGCGCGCGGTGTCTGCAGCGAGCACCGGCTCATGCACGAACCGCAAGTGCAAGGCAGCGCAGGCACGCGACACCGAGCCATAGAACGGCGGATGCCCGTGCAGAAAGTCGACACGGAGCCCGAGGCGATCGCGGTAGAACTCGGCGGCCGCCCTCAGCGCGGCCCAACTGCCGTAGCCCGCCTCGAGCGCAATGATCTCCTGCGCCTCCGTAAGCTTGAAGTTCAGCGCGAGCGATTCGTGATCCGTCACATCGTGGTATCGCGGCAGCTGGCGGATGCGGCCACCGACCGAGTAGTTGCGGTCGCGGTGCCAGCGCAGGAGTTGCTTGGCCTGCTTCTTGTACGTTTCGAGTATGGGCATGGCGTCCCTCCCAGCGTTGAGCTGGAATAGGTGGGCCTTGCCCTTTCGGCGTCTTGCGCCGTTGCGCCCCGACTAGAGACTAAGCTCGCGCTTTCGCATGAATTTAGCACGGACGATCGCCTTGCAGCGCCCCCACCGCACGCTACCCCCGACCACCCCTCGGAGCGGCATGAAGAGGCCCTAAAGGATGAGCTTGGCCGCCCGATGCACCCAGGGGCACGACCTACATCGGCAACGGCGGACCCGGTGGACCGCGCCCAAACCAGGCCGAAACGTCACCGAAGTCCTGACACATCCATAGTCACCGATGTCCTGATGCAGAATCGTCACCGATGTCCTGAGACATCACACCTCAGGGTGGCGTCGCGGTTTGTCTCAATCGAACAGATGTTCTAATATAGATCCATGACGGCGATGGGGACGGCACAGCCTCCCGGCGAGCGAACACTCGCCGGAATCGAGGCTGCCTGGGCACTGATGCCGCCGGATGACCTGCCCGACCACGCGGACCCACGCCCTCCGCGCTACCTGGGCGAGGAAGACTGGTACGACGACCTGCCGCCGATGTCGCGCGTAGACGGGCTCGAATGGGAGCTGTGGGCTGGGGTGGAGCAGGACGAGGCCGAGCGGGAGATGCTGCGCCGGAAGGCACCGGCGTGGGTGTTCCTGCCGCCGGGTGCCGAGTTGGCGGCGGCGTTGGAGGAGCTGCGGCCACAGTGCGAGTCGCCGATCGCGCTGATCGAGGCGATGAAGGCCGCAGCGCGGATGGAGGCCTGGGCGGCGGCCATCAAAACCTCCGCGATGGCCTCGTTCCACCGCCAACGCAAGGCCCAAGCCACCGAGATCCCCCGCCCCACCCAGATCGACTCCTCCGGGCGGCCTGTCGATCCGGAACGATCCTGGGCCGCCGAAGTCGGCGCCGCACTGCGACTGTCCACTGACACCGCGGCCCGGCACATCGACACGGCACTCCACCTGACCGGGACGCTGCCGGCCACCCACACCGCGCTGCGTTGCGGCGCCCTGAGCTTCGCCAAGGCACTCGCCATCTCTGAGGCCACCCGCACCCTCCCCGACACCGCCGCGCGAGCCGTCGAAGCACACGTGCTGCGCCGCGCCCCAGGCCAAACCCACGCCAACCTCAACGCATCACTGCGCCGCCAGGTCGCCAAACACACCACCCACGACACCACGGAACGGCACCGCGCCGCCGTCACCGAACGCACCTGCAAGATCGTCCCGCTGGCCGATGGCATGGCCGGGCTGTGGGTCGTGCACACCGCCGACAAGATCCAGCAGATGTGGGTCGTCATCCAAGCCATGGCCGACCTCGCCAAACGCGGCACCCCCTCCCCAGCGACGCCCCTCAGGGCACTGCCGACGGCTACGACAGCGACCACACCAGGGCCGGAGCGCCCGCAGCCGCAGACACCGGAACGGCCGCGCACACCACCAGCGAAGCCACGACCACCGAAGCCACTACCGCGGCCGGTGTGACGTCGGGTGGGCGGATCAGGGACGAGCGGACCGCTGAGCAGCGGCGAGCCGACGTCGTGGCTGACGTGTTCGAGCACATGCTGCACAACGGCCTCGACTGGCTCGGCCGCCGGTTACCTGACCATCACCGACGACGGCCCCACATCGAGGTTCTGATTCCGATAACCACCCTCCTCGGGGTGGACGATGACCCCTGCGACCTGAGCGGGTACGGACCTGTTCCGGCGGAAATGGCCCGCCGGATCGCGGGTGACGGCACCTGGCGACGACTCCTCACCGACCCCGTCAATGGCAGCGTGCTCGAGGCTTCTACTCACCGCCATGATCCTGGCGCGTTGGTCACCGAGACGCTGTTGGCGCGTCATCCGGTCTGCGCCTGGCCTGGCTGCAATCGCGCCTCACGCGAATGCGACCGGGACCACGCCACACCTTTCAGGCAATCCGGCCGGACAAGCTTGACCGGGCTGGTGCCCTACTGCGAGTACCACCACGTTGTGAAGGACACCCCGGCCTGGGGCTGGAAGAGCACCGCAAACCCCGACGGCTCGGTGACTCTCACCGCCCCCACCGGTCACCGGTACACCACCGTTCCGCCAGCCCGCGGTCCCATCACCCCACACGCCAGCACGCCCAACTCTGTGAGCCGGTCCCCAGGCGACCCACCACCCTTCTGATCCACACCCGGTTCCTCACCCTTCAAGCGGCCATTCCTTGAAGGTGAGGTCGGCATGGCATCAACCGGGCTGCGCGGCGTGCTGCTCGGTCAGGCGGGCTCGCCACTCAGCCTTTCGATGGCGTTGCGTAGCCGGCGGCGCCACCCGGAGCGGCCGGCCTCTTCGTCTGCGGCGGCGAGGCTGACCAGGTGCTGCGCCGTCTCGAAGCTCTCGTCGGTCTGCGAGTCCACCTCGGTCAGCGCCGACTGCGGCTCGTCGTATTCGTACTCGAGCGATCGACTCGTCCACCCGAAGCCGTCAGGCACGAGCAGTTCGGGTACGAGCGTCTCGTGGCTGAGCGACGTCAGTTCGTTGTCACCGTTTCCGATGCTGAAGATCGTCGTACCGCGTCGCCGTACGTCGCTGATCCGTTCCAGCAGCCTGTCGGCGGGTGCGTCCTCAGCAACGACCAGCAACGACTCACCACGACCTGCGTCGCGCAAGCGATCGAGGCCGATCGACAGGTGCGGGGGTGCGCCCGGCGGCGGCGCCCAGCGGACCAGCGACGGCCGCAGGTCCTCGACGCCCGCCCGGTGCAGCTCGTCGTCCAGGTGTGCGGTCAGGTGCCAGGGCTCGTCGTCGACCGGTCCGAACAGCATGAGCCCGCTGCGCCTGGTGGTGAAGCGTCGCAGCGCATAACCGAACTGCGTGGTCCTGCTACCCAGTTCGGTGCCGCTCAGCATCTCCCGGAGGAGTGAGGCCCTGGTGAGATCCACACATCCAACCTACGCGACCTCAGGTCAGCCGGTCCGCCTTCGACTGCAGGTAGGTCCGCTCCGGCATGCTCGTCGTACGGCGGGCTGCCAGTAGGTAGCTCTCCCGCGCAGCGGCCGCGTCACCGGACATCTCGAGCAGATGCGCACGGACAGCCTCGAGCCGGTGGTTCATGCGGTCGTCCGACTCGAGTGGCTCGAGTATGGCGAGCCCCTCCTTCGGGCCGACCGCCATCCCCACCGCCACCGCGTGGTTGAGCTTCACCATCGGGTTGTCGACCAGTTGCTCGAGTACGTCGTACAGCGCGACGATCTGCCGCCAGTCCGTGTCGTCAGCACGCTCTGCCGTGTCATGTACCGCAGCGATCGCCGCCTGTACCTGGTACGGCCCCAACTGCGTCCGCGACAGCGCATCGCTCACCATCGCCTCCCCCTCGACGATGGCGGCCCGGTTCCACTTGGAGCGGTCCTGCTCGGCCAGCGGGATCAGCGTCCCGTCCGCACCGGTCCGTGCCGCCCGCCGCGCGTCGGTCAGCAGCATCAGCGCCAGCAGACCCGCCACTTCACCGTCGTCCGGCAACAGCTTCCGCACACCGCGCACCAGTCGGATCGCCTCGGTCGTCAGCTCGGCACTGTGCAGCGACGTACCGGACGACGCCGTGTAGCCCTCGTTGAAGATCAGGTAGAGCACATGCAGTACGGCGCCCATCCGCTCGTCCCGCTCCGCCTCCGGCGGCATCTCGAACGAACTCCCCGCCTGCTTGATGCTCCGCTTCGCCCGGCTGATCCGCTGCGCCATGGTTGCCTCCGGCACCAGGAACGCGGCCGCGATCTGCGCGGTGGTGAGACCACCGACCGCACGCAGCGTCAGTGCGATCTGCGACGCCGCCGACAACGCCGGATGGCAGCAGAGGAACAGCAGCGTCAGTGTGTCGTCTCTGCCACCCGGGTCGTCGATCTCCGGGCTTGACGAGACGAACTCCTCCGGAGTGGCAAGCTGTGCCGCGTTCTCCTCACGCCTCCGCCTGGCGGACTCACTCCGAAGCAGATCGGTGAGCCGCCGCGACCCGACGCGGATCAGCCAGCCACGCGGGTTGTCCGGCACGCCCTCCGTCGGCCACTGCTGCGCGGCCGCGAGCAGAGCCTCCTGGACCGCTTCCTCGGCCAGGTCGAAGTGACCGTAGTGGCGGACCAGCGCGCTGAGCACCTGCGGCGTCTGTTCCCGCAGCAGCAGTTCGAAGCTAGTCACATCTCCAGCCCAGACATGTCCATGACCGGTCGCACCTCCACGGCGACGTACTCCGCGTCAGGCATGCGGGCCGCGTACCCGATCGCCTGGTCGATGTCGTCGCACTCCACCAGGTAGAACCCGGCCAGGTGCTCCTTCGCCTCGGCGTACGGCCCGTCCGTCGTGGTCGTGGTGTCGTCACGCACCTGAACGGTCCGTGTGGTGATCGGGTCGGCCAGACCGGCCGAACTGACCAGCAGGCCCTGCTCGGTCAGCTCCCGTGACAGGGCCTCGTGCGCCTCTGACAGGCCATCGCGTTGCTCGGCCGACAGGCCCGCCCAGCTCTCGGCGTTGCTGTAGATCAGCAGCATGTA
Source organism: Kribbella sp. VKM Ac-2569 (assembly GCF_004216905.1). GTDB lineage: Bacteria > Actinomycetota > Actinomycetes > Propionibacteriales > Kribbellaceae > Kribbella. The sequence continues at coordinate 429,915 of NZ_SGXJ01000004.1, read as the reverse complement.
CTTCACAGTCACCATCCTGTACCGAGTGGAGGCCGCTGTGACCCCCAGTTAACAGGTACGTCGAAGCAAGTACGCCGTACTTCGACAGATCCGGAATGTCGAAATGCACCCGGTCGGCGCCGACGTCTCTGCCGAGTGACGCTCAGCCGGGGCGTCCCGCCGTACTGGAGATGCCTGATGGTTTCGCATTCGAAGCGTTGGTTCGCGCTGGCGTTGCTCTGTCTGACCGGATTCATGATCATCCTGGACGCGTCGATCGTGCTGGTCGCCGTACCGTCGATCGAGCGGGAGCTGACGTTCTCGACCGGTGGCGCGCAGTGGGTGCCCAGCGGGTACGGGTTGATGTTCGGCGGCCTCCTGCTGCTCGGCGGCCGGATCTCCGACCTGCTGGGTCGCCGGCGCGTCTTCATCACCGGACTGTTGCTGTTCGCAGGGTCCTCGCTTCTCTGTGGGCTCGCGTGGAGTGGTGACGCTCTGGTCCTCGCACGCGGGCTGCAGGGCGCGGCAGCCGCCGTACTGGCTCCCAGTGCCTTGTCGATCGTCATGACCACGTTCCCGTCCGGGCCGGAACGCAACAAGGCGCTGGGGATCTGGGGCGCGACCAGTGGGGTCGGCGGTACGGCGGGTTCGCTCGTCGGCGGACCTGTCACGGACGGACTCGGCTGGCAGTGGATCTTCTTCATCAACGTGCCGGTCTGCGTGCTGGTCGTCGTACTGGCGCCCGTACTGTTGCTGGACAGCCGCGGACCGGGACGCCGCGGGTTCGACGTGGCCGGTGCCATCACCGTCACCGCTGCACTCATCGTCCTGGTGTACGCCGTCATCGAGGCACCTGAGTCGTCGGCGACGCGGACCGTCCTCCTGGTGCTCGTCTCCGCCGCTCTGTTCGCACTGTTCGTCGCAGTGGAGAGGCGCTCGGCTGCACCGCTCGTACCGCTCCGGATCTTTCACTCACGCGCACTGGTCGGCGGCAACCTCATCACGATCAGCTGGGGCTTGGCGGCGTTCGGACTCAACTTCGTCTACACGCAGTACGCACAGCTCGCACTGGGTGCGTCAGCGATCCGCTACGGCTTCATGTCCGCCGTACTCGCAGCAGCCGCGGTGGTGGCGTCCATGGTCGGTCAGCACCTCGTCACTCGGGTCGGACCACGACGGGTCGCGTTCTTGTCGCTGGTGGTCGCAGGACTGGGGACGACGCTGATGACTCAGCTCACCGCGACCTCTGGGTACTTCGAGCTGGCCTTCTGGGGACTGACGATCTTCGGTGCCGGACTGGGCGCAGGCACGGTCGCCGGATCGATCGCCTCGCTGAGCGACGTCGCGGGCGAAGACGCCGGTGTCGCATCCGGACTCCAGAACGCCAGCTTCCAGATCGGCGGCGCCGTCGGCGTCGCGGCAGTCTCCGCCGTCGCCACGGCCAGTACGTCGGGAGTCACGCCGGTCGCCCTGACCCACGGCTACCGGATCGCGTTCGCGACGGTGTGGATCTTCCTCGCGATCGGCCTGGCCGGCTGCCTCCTTCTCAAACGACTGTTGGAGGTTCGGCCTCCCGAAGGTGGGCACCGGACGTCCGTAGCCGCCACCGTCAGGCGGCCCCGTTGAAGGAGGTTCCATGCTGATCCTCGGACTGATTCTGCTGATCCTCGGGTTCGTGCTGAACATCTCGATCCTGTGGACCATCGGCATCGTGCTGCTCCTCGTCGGAGCGGTTCTGTGGATTCTGGGCTCCACCGGCCGCGCGGTCGGCGGACGAGCACACTGGTACTGATCGCCGAGAGCACGAGAACCCCGCGGCTCGTCCGCGGGGTTCTGTCGGCGCGGGTGACTACCGTGTGGCCATGAAGTACGTCGTGATGATCTTTCGGAGTGTCGACCGGGTGGGGACCGCGGACGACGACGAGGCCCTGAGCCGGTTGATGCGGCTCGAACGGGAGCTCGCCGCCTCCGGTGAACTGGTCAGCTCGGAGGGCCTGCGACCGCCGGAGGACGGCCGGATCGTGCAGATCCGGGAAGGTCAGCAGGTCGTCACCGACGGTCCGTTCGGTGAGGCCAAGGAGCAACTGGCCGGGTTCTTCCTGATCGACGCACCCGACGACAAGCGCGCGCAGGAGATCGCCGGCCGGGTCTCGGCCGCAGTCGGCGACCGGGTCGAGCTCCGCGGCACCCTCATCTCAGCGGGGATGCCAGACGAACTTCGGTGACCGCTTCTGCGTGAAGGCCTCATCCCACGCGCGCAGTCAACCGCAACCACGGCCGCGCTGTGGGTCACACCCACGGACCGCCAGGCCATCACAATTGCTTCTCCAGCGCCGGCCCACGCCTGAAGCGGCGTGCGGTGCGTGATTGTGATGGCCTGGAGGTCCGCGTCAGGCGGCGCGTTTGGCGCGGGACTTCGCGCGGGCCATCCGGAACAGGTACACCGGGGTCGGCGGGACCCAGCCGAGTTGCTTGGCCTGGCCGAGGTCGTCGCGGTTCGCCCAGTGTTCGACGACCATGCCGTCTTCGATCCGGAGCCAGTGCGACTGCGTGACGGCGAAGGTCCTGCCGGTCGGCGGGAACACCGTGTCCACCGAACCGTCGACGGCGTACGCGACGAACGGCGCCACGTGGCGGCCCTTCATGGTGGAGTTCACCGCGACGAGGTTGCCGTCGGCAACCACATGGTCGATCTCGTACGCCAGGCCCTCGAAGGCGGTCCGCAGCCACTGCGCGGTTGCGTAGAAGGCGGCCGGTCCCCGCCCCCGGCCGCCCGCCGGACCCACCACGTCCTCCCGGTTCCTCGCCTCCGGGTGGATCAGTGCGTCGAAGTCGGATCGCTCCCCGTCGGCCATGATCAGGATGCTGCGGACGGCGATGTCTCCGGCCTGTGTTGTCGTACTCATCAGATCCCCCATTAATTAGATACAGTGTGACTGTACTCAAAAGCATCGGATCGGTGATGGCGGAAGTCAAGAGGAACTACGACGCAACCTCGCGCCGCGAGCGCGCCCGGCTGCGGCGGCGCGACGTCGTGGTCGCAGCGCAGGAGCTGTTCGATGCGGACGGCTTTCAGGCGACCACGATCAGTGCCGTCGCCCGGCGCGCCGGCGTCTCACCGGAGAGCATCTACAAGGGCTTCGGCACCAAAGCAGCGCTCGCCAAGGCGGTCTTCGACTTCGTCATCGCCGGCGACGACGAACCCGTCCCGATCGCGGAGCGCCCCGAGGCGCGTGCGATCCAGGACGAACCCGACGTACGGCGGAAGATCCGGAGGTACGTCGACGGTCTCGTGGAGCGGCAGCAGCGGTCGGCCCGCGTACAGATCCTGATCCGCGACGGGCGGCACGGCGACGAGACGCTCCGCGAGACCTGGCAGACGTTGCTCGACGAGCGGCTGACCGGGATGACGATGTTCGGCCGGCACCTGCTCGAGACCGGCGACCTCCGCCCCGGCATCAATCTCGACGAGGTCGCGGATGTCCTGTGGACGTACATCTCGGTCGAGCTCTACGAGTTGCTCGTCCTGCTCCGCGACTGGACCCCGGAGCGGTACGGCGACCACGTGGCGACCGCGATCACGACCGCGATTTGCCGACCAAGCGTTTGATGTCGGGACGGTCACATCCGGATAGCGGGCAGATCACGACTGACGCCAGCCAGTGGATGTTCGTAATGCGTTAAGAGTAGGGGCCGATTCGAACCGGCGCGGCGAAGTGTGCTTGACTCCTCCGGTCGATAACGTTTTGGTCTCGGCAGATTGGGTTCCAGAAGTGGCTGCAGGACGGCATAGACAGGCGCGGCACCGACAATCCCGCGTCAAGATGATCCAGCCAGGTCTCGTGAAGGTAGCGATTCCGGGCGCAGCAGTGGCGATGGTTGCCACCGGTTCGGCCGCCGCACTTCCCAGCCAGAACATTCAGCTCGACGCGTCGATCGCCAGCTCGTCCCTGCAGCTGTCGCGCGACGCCACGATCAGCCGGGACGCTCTGCGTCCGCCGATCAGCACCACGTCGACGACTCCGGCGCCTAAGCCGAAGGCGAGCCCGACCGCCAAGCACCTGAAGAAGCAGGCGCCGATCCCGAAGCCGACCTCGGTGAAGACCCGCGCGGCGCAGGATCTGAACGCGAACGCGACGCCGCCGAAGGTCACCGGCACGAAGTACACCACCACCGACGTGAACCTCTGGTCGCTGCCGCTGACCGGCCTGTTGCTGGACGTGCTGCCGAAGGGCACCAAGGTCTCGGTCACCGGCAAGGTCGACGGCATCTGGGCCGAGGTCGTCAGCGACGGCAAGTCCCGCTGGGTGAAGTCGCAGTACCTGTCCGCCACGAAGCCGGTCGCCAGCGTTGCCGGCGCGATCTCGCAGGCGGCCTGCGAGTCCGGCTCGGCGGTCGAGGACGGCCTGACCCAGGACGCGATCCGGGTGCACCGGGCGGTGTGCGCGAAGTTCCCGGACATCTCGTCGTACGGCGGCCTGCGGGCGGGCGACTCCGGTTCCGAGCACTCCACCGGCCGCGCGCTCGACATCATGGTCAGCGGTTCCGAGGGCCAGGAGGTCGCGGACTGGCTGAAGGTCAACTACAAGAAGCTCGGTATCAGCGAGCTGATTTGGTCGCAGCACATCTGGACGGTCCAGCGCAGCAGCGAGGGCTGGCGCGCGATGGAGGACCGCGGTGGCACGACCGCGAACCACTACGACCACGTGCACGTGAGCGTCTACGGAAACTCCGGCACGGTCTGATCGACACCAAAGAATCGACACAGGAGAAGCGGCCCGGGGCGGGGACCCGGGCCGCTTTTCTATGGGCGGATGTTGGCGTTCAGGTGGAAGAAGTTCGTCGGGTCGTAGGCCCGCTTCACCTCGCGCAGCCGCTCCAGATCCGCCGCGCCGTACGCCGTGTCCGCGCGCCCCGGGTCGCCGAGGAAGTTCACGAACGTCCGCCCCGAGTTCGGGAGACCCACGACCTCGCGGTCGATGATCAGTGAGTACGACGCCTCGCGGTGACCGATCGGACCGGCGCCGGGACCCGGGTGGGCCATCGCGCCGCCCCAGTGACGGATCTCGACCATCGCATCCTCGAGTTCGGTGACCACGTCGATCACCTCGTCGGTCAGCGTGTCCAGGAAGTCGAGGTGGCGAGCGGGCGTACCGCCCATCGCGGCGTCGGCGTACTCGATCGTCTTCAGCTCACCGGCGAGCCGCGGGCCGGCGATCTCGAACAGCGGCTTCAGCAGGTGTTCGGCCAGCTCGGCCGGTCCGGCGTACAGGACCTTGATCGCGACGGCGCGCTGCTCGGTGCCGGGGACGCGGGTCAACACGACCGCGGTGCTGAGTTCGTTGGGGATCGTGGCGGTCCAGTCGCGGTACCGGCGGAGGATCGCGGCGGCGCGGTCGATGCCGTAGTACACGATGCCGGCGTGGACCTCGCGGACCGGGTACAGGCGGAACTCCAGCGAGGTGACGATGCCGAAGTTGCCGGTCCCGCCGCGGATCGCCCAGAACAGGTCCGGGTGCTGCTCGGCGCTCGCGGTGACGGTGCGACCGTCGGCGGTGACGACCTCGGCGCGGATCACGCTGTCGGCCGCGAACCCGTACTTCCGGGCCAGCCACCCCACTCCGCCGCCCAGCGTGTACCCGGTGACGCCGACGTCGCGGTGCGACCCGGACAACGGGGCGAGCCCGAACTGCCGCGCGGCATCCAGCACCGCACCCCACCGAGCACCCGGCGCGACCTTGGCGATCCGGCGCTCGGGGTCGACCAGTACGCCGGTCATCTGTGTTGTCTTGAGCAGGATCCCGCCATCAGCGGGCACCCGGGTGCCGTGGCCCGTCGCCTGCACAGCGATCGGTACGCCGTATTCGCGAGCGGTCCGCACTGCTGCCTGTACGTCGGTCCGCCCGAGCGCCTCAGCGACCACGAGCGGGCGCGAGTCCACCGAGGGGATCACGGAACGCCGCTGCTCGTCGTACTCCGGCTCTCCGGGCAGCCGGACGGCGCCGTTGAAACCTGCCCCCAGCAGTCCCGCCACGAGGTCACTGGCAACCGCTGCAATCGCCTGCGTAGACATCTGATCCCGCTCCTTCGCCGTATCCGCTTCCTGCCCATACGTCGAAGGAGATCGCCGGTGATCGACACGTGCGCCAAACTTTTCTCGATGACTCACTCGGTCGAGATCTCCGGACGCACCCTGACCAAGCGCTACGCGTCGTGGCCGCGCGACGAGCCGGCCCGCGAATGGGCCGCGCTGACCGTGCTGTCCCGCGCAGCACCCGGCCTCGGGCCCACTCCTCTTGAGTTGTTCACAGATCCCCCGCCGTGGCTGAGGATGACGGTCGTCCCCGGCGAACCGCTCGGAGGTTCTCTTACCTCCGCCCAGACCACAGCTCTGGGCGATGCTCTCTCGGCGCTTTGGTCGGTCCCGTCCGAGGGTCTGGCGCCGATCGATCTGCAAGCGCTCGTCGACCGCACCCGATCGGGACTCGTCGCGCTTCGCGACACCGACGGCGTGATCGCCGAGGCGGCCCGTACCTGGCTCGACAACGAGCCGCCCGACCTGACCGCCGTACATGATCCTGTGGTTGCCCACGGCGACCCCAACCTCAGCAACTACCTGTGGGACGGCGCGCGGGTCCGCATCGTCGACTTCGAGGACGCCGGGATGGGTGATCGCACTGTCGAGCTGGCGAACCTGGTCGAGCACCTGGCCTGGCGAGAGACCGACCCGACCCCGTTGGTACGGCGATTCGCCGTGGACCCGGAGCGGTTCCGGGCAGCGCGCGGCCTGTGGGCTGGGTTCTGGCTGACGCTGATCGGGCCGGGCGGGCCGAGCGCCGACCGCAATCCACAGGGGACCGCGGAGGCGCAGGCGCTGCGGATGCTCAGGCTGGTAGCGGGATGACTTCGAGGCGGTCCAGGTCGGCCAGGATGTCGATCTGAGTGATCTTTCCGTCGGTCACGGTGACGGACATGACGCCCATCAAGCGGTCGTTGACCACCGTGATCGCGCCGGGCAGCCCGTTGACCAGAGCGAGCTGGGTGTACGGCGCCATACGGCTGAACATCAGCGCCTGCTCGACGACTGCCTTCGCGCCGCGGACCAGCTTCGATACGGCCGGTCCGGCGAACTCGGCGCTCGCCGTGCCCGCGTCCGCGCGCAGCAGCACGTTCGGATCTAGCAGTGCTAGCAGCGCCTCGAAGTCGCCGCCCCGCGACGCAGCCATGAACGCCTCGACGATGGCCCGCTGCCGGCTGACGTCGCCGTCACTCGCCGGCGCACCCTGGACCCGCCGCCGCGCCCGACTCGCCAGCTGACGCGTCGCGGCCGGCGACTTGTCCACAATCGTGGCGATCTCGTCGAACCCGACCCCGAACATGTCGTGCAGCACGAACGCCAGCCGCTCGGCCGGCGACAGGGTCTCCAGTACGACGAGCAACGCCAGCCCGATCGCGTCCGCCTGGACCGCCTCGTCCTCCGGCCCCAATTCACCGTCCACACGGCCGATGACCGGGTCCGGCACGTACGTGTCGAGTGAGTCCTCCCGCCGGGACTTGCGGCTGCGCAGCATGTCCAGACAGACCCGCGACACCACCGTGGTCAGCCAGCCCGCCAGATTGCCGACATCAGTCACGTCAGTACGGCTCAGCCGCAGCCAGGCCTCCTGTACGGCGTCCTCGGCCTCAGGCAGCGATCCGAGCATCCGGTACGCGACCGCACGCAGGTGCCCACGGTTCTCCTCGAACCGCCGCGCCAGCTGCTCATGCTCGTCCACCGCTACCTCCTCAGTGCCCTGACGGATCAGCCCACCATGATGTGACAAGGCGCCCGATCAGCCGATGATGGGGTCATGACGGACGACTTCGACGCGCCGGCCCTGGACCTGTCGGTCTGGTCGCCGTACTACTTACCGCACTGGAGCTCCCGCGCCGCCTCCGCTGCGACCTACCAGCTGGCCGACTCCTGTCTGACGCTCAGCATCCCTGTAGAGCAGGGTCTCTGGTGCGCTGGCGATCACCAGCCGGACCTGCGGGTCTCTGGGATCCAGTCGGGCAACTACTCGGGTCCTGTCGGCAGCACGGTCGGTCAGCAGCCGTACCGTGACGGTCTGCTCGTTAGAGAGCAGCAGGAGCCGTTCTGGGGCTTGACCTCGGACGGTGGGTACGTCGAGCTCCGGGCCGGCGCCGACATCGCTCCGGGGTCCATGGTGTCTCTCTGGATGGTCGGGCTGGAGGATCAGCCGGATCGCTGTGGCGAGATCTGTGTCATGGAGGTGTTCGGCGACGCGCTCGTTCCCGGTGAGTCCGCTGCGGTCGGCATGGGCCTCAAGACCATCCGCGACCCCGCCGTACCGCAGGACTTCGAGGCGGTGCGGCTGCCGATCGACGTACGGGAGTTCCACACGTACGCGGTCGAGTGGTCCGCCGGTACGGCGACGTTCTCCGTCGACGGCACCGCGATCCGCAGCTGCCAGGGCGCTCCGACGTACCCGCTGCAGCTGATGCTCGCGGTCTTCGACTTCCCGGAGCAATCCGGGCGGGACCATGTTCCGAGCTTTGTCGTCGACCACATCCGGGTGCGCTAAGGTCGGTGGCATGATCCAGCGCGCGAGTATGTGGTGGGCCGTCGACCTGACGGCCTGAATCCGCGCGTACCCACCCGGCCGTCTCCTGCGAGGCGGCCGTTGTCATGTTCTCCTCGTGGGCGACCCAGCACCCTGAGGAATGCCGATGGCAACAACGCTCCGGACGTGGTCCGGTCTGATCTCCGCGCTCCTGGCCGGTTCCGACCTGTCGACGGCGGACACCGGCTGGGCGATGGATCAACTGGTGCTGGGCGAGGTTTCGCCGTCCCAGATCTCCGGGTTCCTGATTGCCCTGCGGGCGAAGGGCGAGACGGCGGATGAGCTGAACGGGCTGGCCGACGTACTGCGTTCGCACGCGACGCCAGTGCGGATCAGTGGACCGTTCGTGGACATCGTCGGCACAGGTGGCGACCGGACCGACGCAGCGAACATCTCCACGATGGCAGCCGTCGTTGTCGCCGCTGCCGGTGTCACCGTGGTCAAGCACGGTGGACGAGCCGCCTCATCATCAGCAGCTGGTTCTGGCGACCTGGTCGAACACCTGGGCGTTCCACTCGACCTGTCCGCAGCCGACGCCGCCCAGATGGCTGCGGAGGTCGGACTGACCTACCTGTTCGCTCCACGCTTCAACCCAGCCCTCCGCCAAGTTGCCGTCGTACGGCGTGAGCTGGCGGTCCCCACCGCGTTCAACGTGCTCGCACCGTTGCTGAACCCGGCCAACCCGCAGTACCAACTCGTTGGCGTAGCAAACCCGCGCATGCTGCCTGTACTTGCCAGTGCGCTCGCCAAACAGGGCCGGTCCGCACTGGTCGCCCGCGGTGACGACGGGCTCGACAAGCTCACGACTACTGGGTACTCGCGGCTCTGGGTGGTGCATGGCGGTTCTGCATCAGAGGTGGTGTTCGACCCGCGTTCACTCGGCTTACGGCCCTCCTCGCTCGCGGAGCTGCGTGGTGGCGATGCTGCGTTTAACGCCGGGCTCTTGCGGGCCCTGGTCGACGGAGAGCACGGTCCGGTGCGGGACGTCGTACTGCTGAACGCTGCGGCCGCGGTGGCGACGCTGTCGCTGGAGTCAGGCCTGGAGCAGCTGGCTGACTGCTTCGAGCGGTGTCGGGAGGCTGTGGACAGCGGCCGAGCAGCAGCAGTACTAGATCGCTGGACTCACCGGTGAGGCTCCTGCGAACCGCAGGATGGTGTCGGTCACCAGCTTCGGTTCGCGGAGGCTCGGGAAGTGGTCCGTGCCAGGTAGCCAAATGAATTCGCAGCCGGGGATTCGCGCGGCAGTGCCGCCGGCCACGGCTGCGAGGATCGGGCGGTCCTTATCCCCGACCATGACGGCGGACGGTACCTGGATCTCGTGCAGCCGGTCGTAGACAGGCGGGTCCGGCTTCAGGTACTCGCCTTGGTCGAACCACGCTGGAACAGCAGCGCGGAGCTGAGCCGCCACAGTGTCGTCAGAGCCCGCTGCAGCCCAGAGCCGCAGGCCGAACTGCACCAGACCTTCCACATCCCGCTCGGCAGCGAGTACGTCGTACTCTGCATCCAGCTCCGGCTCCGCGGGCATCGGGAAGCCGCCGACGCCCGGACACAACAGCACCAAGCCGTGGACTCGTTCTGGGTGGGCCAGCGTGAAGCTGAGCGCCGTACCGCCACCATTCGAGCAGCCGACCAGCAGGACGCGGTCCAGGTCCAGTTGGTCGAGGACTGTCTCGAGGTCGCCGAGCAGTGAGAACTCACCTGTGGGCTGCGGTGAACGCCCGTAGCCGCGGACGTCGTACCGGACGACCCGATGCCCGCTGAGCCCGGGCATCACGAGGTCCCACGAGCGTGAGTCCCCGATCCCCGGGTGCAACAGCACTATCGGCACACCGTCGCCAGCGAGATGCTCAGCCCAGACCGTGTCCTGTCCAACCGGAATCGTCAGTTCCATCTATTCAGCATGCCTGTCCGTGGGTACCAATGCCCGCCAGCCCGCAGGTGCTTGACGAACGCTCTTTGCAGCGTGGTCTCCTGCGGGACGCTGTCGAGGTCCTCGTCGGTCAGCTGATGATCAGGTACTGGGAGGTGCAGTCCTAGCCGCATCAGCTCACGGTCGCCCTCGGTCGGGTCCTCTGGTGTCAGGAGCGGGAGGATGTCGAAGCGACTCTGGAAGCGCATGATGTTCGAGTCCGGGCGCAGGTACTCGGCCAGTTGCGGGTCCAGCAGCCAGGAGTGACAGACAAGCCCCGCGAGCGGCTCCTCCGGGTACCAGCGCTTGAACGACTCGACTGCGGTTGCAATCGACTCCTCCGACCTTTGCGCGTCGAGCGGGCCGCTCGGTGGGATGTGGATGGAGAGCACGTGGCCGGACACTCCATCGCCCAGGCCCATGTGGGTACGGGTGAAGTCATGCCGACCGATCTCGTAGTCAGCACCCCGGAATCTCAGTGGTGGACCCCACAGCGGCATCAGCCCGACGCCCGCACAGCCGAAGATGTGCCGGTGCGTCTGCATCACTCCACCTAGTGCCGCGACTGTTGCGGCAGTCACGGACTCCGGTACGCCCCGCTGCGCGTGGAGCTCGCGCAACCTCGGCAGGTTGGCCAGCAACGCCCACGCCAGCGCGAACAATCCGACCGGCGACGCATTCCGCGGCACTGCCGGCCAGCCCCTGAAGCCTGTGGACGGCAGCGCCAGATCCAGGTCCCGCTCGACCTCTCCGGCAAGCGCCCACGTGATCGCCCACCATTCCGGGTCGCGGTCCGGGTCGGGACGCGCCGCCAGCATCGCGTCACGATCAGCCGGGTGCACACCGCAGTACGCCAGCAACTCCTCGGCGTCCTCGGGCAACTGTGGGTCGGTGCCGACCTCCAGGCCCTCGAACCGCGTCTGGTCCCGCTTGGTGAAGCCCACTCGTTCCGCCGCACTCAGAACGTCCACAACCTGTTCCCTTCGCCGCGCTCGGTCTGTTCCTCGACCCCACCATGGGCCGCCTGTCGCGCGCACGACTTTTGTGTCCTAGGTCACCGTTAAGCTCGCGGCACCGTAAGCGAACCAGGGAGATGGCATGGCGAAGTTCGGGCAGTCCGACGACTTGCAAGGCGCAGAGTTCTTCGAGGCGAACCTGCGCGGGGCTCGGTTCATCGAGTCCGATCTGTCCGGCGCGGTGATGCGCGGAGTCGACATCCAGGGCGCGGACATCGACGCGCCGTGGCTGGCCGAGCCCAGGGCCAGCCTGAAGGTGAACGGTGTCGAAGTCGCGGCGTACGTCGACGCCGAACTGAACCGCCGCTTCCCCGGCCGAGCGGAACGGCGGGCCGAGGACCCCGACGGTCTCCGCGACGCCTGGGCCAAGCTCGAGCAGACCTGGGCGGCGGCGCTCGAACGCGTCGCGGGAATGCCGGCAGGCACCACCGACGTGTCGGTGGACGGCGAGTGGTCGTTCGCGCAGACGCTGCGGCACCTGGTGCACGCGATCGACCTGTGGTTCGGCCGGTCGATCCTCGAACGCGAGGAGTTCCATCCGCTCGGCCTCGGGTACAGCGCCCAGGACGCGCTGACCGACAAGCCGCCGTACGCCGAAGTTGTCGAGGCCCACGCCGGCCGCTTCGCCATGGTCCGCGACTTCATCGCCACCGTCACCCCGGCCGAACTCGACACTCCCCGCAAGAACCCGCACGGCCCCCACCCCGAGACCACACGCTCCTGCCTCCGCGTGATCCTCGGAGAGGGCTGGGAGCACTACCGCTTCGCCACCCGCGACCTCGACACGATCGCGGGTGGCTGACGAACCTAACCGCAGGCAGGCAGGGTCCTGCTGGAGAAGTCACGGACGTTGGTGGTGGAGTACTTCTCGTCGGTGGAGTGGAAGACCCAGAACTTCTCGCTGTCGAACGGCTCGGACCTGATGATCGTGCCCTGGATCTCGATCCGGTCGTCCTTGATGGCGTAGCCGTCGAAGTAGGTCTCCGTCCCGAACATCCTCCACCAGGCTTCCCTGCCGGAGTTGTTCCACACGGAGTACTGGAATCGCGTCGAGCTGTCTTTGCACAGGTACAAGGTGAACCCGACCCTCCACGCCACCGCCTTGCCGTACTTCGCCAGCTTCGCCCAGGTCTGCGGCCCGACCTTGCCGTCGACACCGATCCCGGCGTCGTCCTGGAACGACCGGACGCGACTCTGAGTCCCCGTCCCGTAGATACCGTCCACGCTCAGGCCACCCAGATGCCTCTGGAGCTGTTCCACACAGGTGCCACGGCTACCGACGCTCAGGTAGGTGCTCCTGCATCCGGCGGCATCCGCTTCGGGCGCGGACTTGACGGAAAACACGAACGTGGCAGCAGCAACAGCGAGCGCTCCGGACAATGCCGTCAGCACACGGCCACGGCGACTTGCAGGGACAAGGGACCTGATGGCAATCATGTCGGTGGACTGTAGGGAAACCCATCAACACGCCACTGCCCGTACTCCGCCCGTACCTGCGATATTGCCGCGACGGAATTCGTCACTGCTGGCAAGCTCCAGCAGATGACGCATCTTGGTCCATGGCATCCGCTACAGCCCTCCGAGGTCGCAGAACTGTGGAATCAGCAACAAGAGCGAAAGCCCTGGTGGATCGCCGGCGGCTATGCAATCGAACTGTTCGTCGGCCACAAACTTCGGGACCACGGCGACATCGACGTACTTCTGCTCCGCCAGGATCAACACGTCGTGCACGAGATTCTGCCGGGATGGGACGTGCAGGCAGCGGACCCGCCAGGGCAGCTCCGACCGTGGCCCGCGGGTGAAGTCCTACCGCAGCACGTCCATGACATCTGGTGCCGTGAGAGTCCGTCGGGCCCTTGGCGACTCCAGATCATGCTCGACAACACCGACGGCAACCACTGGTTCTCTCGCCGCGATCCGCGGGTACGCAGGCCGATCTCCGACCTCGCCAGAGAAACCAGCGAGGGATGGCCCTACCTCACTCCGGAAATCCAACTGTTCTACAAGGCCAAGCCCACGAACCAACTACCAAAAGACGAGATCGATTTCAGCGCCGCGCTCCCCCTGCTCGACTCGACGCAGCGCGCCTGGCTCGACAACGCACTCAACCTCACCCTCCCAAACCACCACTGGCGCACCGCACTCCGGTAGGCCGTCGGGTGTCTGCTGGCTGGTTGGTTGGGGACTTCTACTGGTCGTTCCAGGTGTGTAGACCTCCCCGGACCACGCGTCACCCGCGTTCACGGGTGCCGGCCGGAACCACTGGCGCTGGTCGACCGGTGAAAGCTGGGTAACTATTTGTCACTGGGTGACGATTTCTTACCCCGCCGTGGCTTAGTGCGGTCGGCTCGTGCTGGTCAATTGGTGGAGTCGGCTGGGGGCTGCCTTCATGGCACGTATTTGGCACGAGTGGCCGAAACCGCCAGTCTTCAGCCGGACGTAGCCGGAGACCGCCGGACTGTCAGCAGGCAGCTTCCGTGGGTGCGTTTCTGCAGGTCAGCGTCGAGTTGAGCGGAGGGTGTGGGATTCGAACCCACGATGACGGTCACCCGCCATACCGGTTTTCAAGACCAGCGCACTCGGCCACTATGCGAACCCTCCTGGCGGTTGCCGCCGAGGGTTGAGGATACCGGGTGGAAACGGAGTGCGGGGGCGGGGAGCGGCCGGTATGGTCGGCGCAGCGGCGGGTCGCCGCGGTGGGTACGGACGGAGGTGGGAGCAATGTCTCGGTCGTTCGAGGGCATCGCACACGCCGGCCGGTCAGCGCGCTGACGCTCTGACCGGGCGAACCGGCCGGCTGCACAGCCGGCGTCCATCGCTTCGTCATGCCCTCAGGAGTTCCTATGCGTTCCCTCGGTGCGTACGCGTTCCCGTCCGAGCTCGGACCTGATTTCCGCAAGATCTTCCCGGCCGCGATCATCTCCAACCTGGGCGACGGCGCCCTGATCGCCGCCGGCCCGTTGCTCGTCGCCTCCATCACCACTGAACCTGCCGCGGTCGGTGCGGCCGCCTTCGTCCAGCAGCTGCCGTGGCTGCTGTTCGCTCTGTTCAGCGGCGTCCTCGTCGACCGGCTCGACCGCCGGTTGATGATCGTTGCCGCGGACACCTTTCGCGCGATCGTCCTGGCCGCGCTCGGTCTCGCCGTACTGCTCGACACCGCGCCGCTCTGGGCGGTCTACCTCGCACTGTTTCTTCTCGGTACGGCGGAAACGCTGGCAGATAACGCATCCGGTGCATTGCTGGTCAGCGCCGTACCGAAGGACCACCTCGGTAAGGCCAACGCTCGACTGTTCGCCAGCGGCACCGTGCTCCAGCAACTCGGTGGGCCGCCGCTGGGCGCGCTGCTGTTCGCTGCGGGCGCGGGCATTCCACTGGTCTTCGACGCGGTCACCTTTGCCGCCGCAGCGACCCTGATCGCTCGCGTCGCCGTACGTCCTCCGCTACCCGACCACTCCACCCGTGCAGCTCTGTTGCGTGAGGTGCGCGAGGGAGTCCGCTGGCTCTGGCACCACTCCGGTGTACGGACGCTCGCCCTGTCGATCCTGGTCATGAACATCACCTTCTGTGCCGCCTTCGCGACCTGGGTGCTGTTCGCGCGCGAGCAGCTAGGGCTCAGCGAGACGCAGTTCGGTCTGCTCGTGTCGGTCGGCGCCGTGGGCGCTGTGCTCGGTATGCCGACGTACCACTTCCTGGAGCCGCGCGTGGGGTCCGTGACCCTCCTCCGCGCCGGACTGGTGATCGAGACAACGGTCCACCTCGTCCTGGCGCTCACCAGGAACCCGTGGGTCGCCGGCGCGACAATGGCCGTGTTCGGCGTCCACGCGGTGGTGTGGGGCATCGTGTCGACTACAGCGCGTCAGTTGGCCACACCGGACGCTCTGATGGGCAGGGTGAACAGCGTGTACCTGCTGGCCTCAGTGGGCGGTGCCGCGATCGGCTCAGCGCTGGGCGGCGTACTGGCGCAGCAGTACGGTCTGGCCGCGCCGTTCGCGATCGCCTTCATGGCGATGGTGGTGATGACAGCAGTCGCCTGGCGCCCACTGCGGAACGTCTCGGTACGACGAGTGGGCGCGACTGACTGAAATCGGATGGAATGGGCTGGCGAGCGCTTGCTACGGTTCGCCAGCCGCCAAAACACCCGATGGGAGCGCTTTGCCATGCCCGCAGCCGCGTCACTCGGCCTCCCGAACGTCCGCGGTCGGGTCCCACTGCTGGCAGGTCTGGCGATCGACTCGTTCGGTGGCGGCTGCGCCGGGCCGCTGCTGTTGCTGTTCTTCAACAAGGTCGCCGGCATCCCACTCGGGACCGCCGGCGTGATGCTGACCGTCGCAACGCTGTTCTCCATCGCGGCACCGGCCGCTGTGGGTCTGGTCGTCGACCGCGTCGGGGCCCGGAACATTGTCGTGGCTGCGCAGTTCGCTCAGGGCCTGGCGTTCACGGGCTTCTTCTTCGGGCGGTCGATGTGGCTGCTCTTCTTGTGCGCGCTGGTCACGACGACCGGCCAGCGGGTGTTCTGGTCGGCGATCTTCAGCCTGCTTGCGGACGTCGCCGACGAGGGCGAGCGGGACAAGTGGTTCGGCCTGGGCGGGATGATGCAGGCCGGTGGCCTCGCTCTGGGCGCACTGGTGGCCGGCTGGCTGCTGGCGATCGGCGGGGACGCTCCGTACCTGTTCGCGATGGCTCTCAACGCGGTGACGTTCTACCTCGCCGGACTGCTGCTCCTGCGGCTGCACCCGTCGCACCACGAGCGGACCGACCAGGACACCGGTCCGGCGCCGTTGCTGCGCAAGGACAAGACGTTCCTGGCACTGATCGGCGCCAACACGTTGCTAGCGCTCTGCACGATGATGCTCGGCGTCGGCGTACCTGTGTACGTCACTGAAGCGCTGACAGTGCCGAAGTGGCTGGTCGGCGTATTGATCGCGGCGACGGCTGTCGTATTGGCGACCGGGCAGACGCTCGTCGTACGACACACCGAGCAGCGGCGTCGTACGAACGTCATGGTGGTCGCTGGGATCACGTACGCCGTGTGGGCGTTGCTGATGGCGCTGCAAGTACATATCGCGGCCGGATGGGTTGTGCCGGTGCTGGTGCTCGCCACGGCCTGCTACGCGTTCGCCGACGTACTGCACGCGGCGACGAACAACGCTCTCTCGGCCGTGATCTCGCCGGTCGTTGGGCGGGGGAAGTACCTGTCCTACTGGCAGTACTCGTTCACCTTCTCGAGCGTGCTGGCGCCGGCGTTCTTCGCGCAGCTCTTCGAGGTCCAGCACGAGCTGCCGTGGGTGGCGCTCGCGGTGCTCGCGCTGATCGCGAGTCTGACGATCTACGTGCTCGCCCGGGTGGCTCCGCGGTTGAGTTCCGCACGCATCTGAGCGGATCCCTGGGCGGATCTGAGCGACTGATTCCTGACCTGTCAGGATGCGTTGCATCTGATCGAACATCTGTTCTAATGTTGGCTCAGTTCGCGGTTCTCCACCCGGATTGTCCGCCGGACCGAGCCTGCCACCCCCGATGTGGACGGCCCGGAGGACACCGCCGCCCGGGTTGTGAGGACCCGGGCTGTGGAGAGTCCGCACAACCGATTTGGTACAAGCTGGAGCGAGGTGATCACGCGACGAGAGGACAGCAGATGTTGCTGGAACATCGCGGCCGTCGACCGGTCGTGCCCGAATCCGCATATGTCGCTCCATCGGCCGTGCTCTGCGGTGCCGTCGTCCTCGGCGAAGGCAGCAGGGTCCTGCACGGTGCGGTGCTGACGGCGGAGAACGGCGAGATCCGGCTCGGTGAGAACAGTGTGGTGATGGAGAACGCCCTGGTGCGCGGCCGGGCCGACCATCCCGCGCTCATCGGCGACGCGGTCCTGGTAGGTCCCCATGCACATGTCAACGGCGCCACGGTCGAGGACGAAGTCTTCATCGCCACGGGCGCCGCGTTGTTCCCAGGTTCTGTCGCCGGCGCAGGCGCGGAACTCCGGATCAACAGCGTGCTGCACGTGAACTCGCGGCTGGAAGCAGGCGCGGTCCTCCCGATCGGATGGATCGCCGTCGGCGACCCGGCCCAGCTCTTCTCCCCCGACCGGCACGAGGAGCTGTGGCAGATCCAGCGCGACCTGGACTTCCCGGGCACGGTGTACGGCGTGCCTCGCGGTACGTCCATGCGCGACATCATGGCGCGCCAGTCAGCGTTCTACGGCGAACATGCTTCGGACCGCCCGGCAGACCCGGCCTGACCCTTCAGGTGACGGTCAGGCGGTAGTCAGGCTCCGGTCAAGCTGTGGTCAGGCTGTGGAGTTCGAAGTGACGGACCTGGGCGGGAGAGGAACCTGCGCAGGTCAGGCGCGCGTCGACGGTGTCGAGGCGTGCCGAGACTTCGACGGCTATCGGGCCGTTGGTGGATGCGAGGAGGATTCGCCAGCGGTGTTCGCTGAGGACTTCAAAGGATTGCGGGAGGAGGTTGTCGACCACGGGTGAATGACCGGCGGCGCGGGCGAAGTGCTGGGCGGCTTGGACGGGCGGGGCGAACGCACCTGATCCACGGAGGAGATCGGGTACGACGGCACCCTCGTCGTACTGCTTAGCGAGTTCGACGGCGCGGGCTGGTGTGACGTGCCCGTAGAACAGGCCATGCGGCAGCACGACCACGTTCGCGGCGAAGCGGTCACCGCCGATGTGGCTGCATTCCCAGGTGCGTTCTGGGTACGCGGCAGTCAGCATCGCAGCGACCGGGCGTCCGCGTACGGCGCAACATGCGTCGTGTCGGCCGTGCGTACACACGAGGTAGACCGGCGCGTTGCTCACCAGCCCCGAGTCCTTGCCGGCGAGGACGTCCAGCAGGTGTTCGTCCGTCGGCAGGTCGCCCCAGCGAACGAGTTCACGCCCGGGGCGGCAGTCCACCAGTGCCCATCGCCGGGAGCTCGTCGGATCGAGGCGGCCGTACCGGCGGATCAGTACGGGCCGGATCCTCAACTCGCGGCATCGCCGCGCAACCACATCGCCCAGTTCGGCACCGGACGAGCTGTTTCGAAGGGAGGTCAGGGCCTGGCGAGGCCAGGCGGAGCGGGACTCGATCAGGAGCCAGCGCTCGGCGGGCGGGGCGGTCGCGATCAGGGAGTCGCGACGGAGGTCGGCTTGCGCCGCACAGCCGGTCTCCGGTCGGTATCTGATGTCACCGAGGTCCACGCCACCTCACGATACGGTTGCCGACTTCAACTACCAGCTGGTCACCCGCGATTGTCACTGGCCGGTGGCGACCACTACTGCCTCGGTGAGGAGGCGGCGGACCAGGACGAGTTGGTCGGCGTCGTCGAGGCCGGGGAGGTTTCCTACCTTGCAGTCGGCACCCGAGACGAGTTCCGTGACGGCTGCGGTCGTGGCGGGCGGGAAGGTGATGGTTCGGTCGGGGAGTTGGAGGACGAGCGGGTCGCCGGGGACGAGACGGCAGCGGAGGCCGGCGCGGAGGCGGACCGTCGTACCGACAGACAGGGAGGTGATGGACGCGGCGTGTGCCAGCGGTGGGAGCGGAGCTGGGCGGTTGCTGGACCAGGTACGGCGACGGAGGCGGTTGGCCAGTGCGTCCGGCGTCGCCGTACGGAGCTCCTGTGTGAAGAGTTCGACCACCTGCGGCAGTACCTGGGCTAGTTGCTCTGGGTCGCCAGGGTCGAAGCCGAGAGGTAGTGCGGTGCGCAGGGACGCCTGATTCGCAGCTAGTGCGGCCAACTCCTGTACGAGCAGGTAGCGCGTCAGTGTGTGTAGTCCGACGGTCAGGTGTGCGCTCACACCACCCAGTGCCTTGGCCGAGTGCAGGAAGCCGCGGGGTACGTACAGCGCATCGCCAGGCCGCAGGACCTCGTCGATCACCGGTGCCTGGTCGCGTGCCGCTTCTTCAACGGCGAGCGCGTGGTCGGTCCACGGCTGGTTGCGGAGCGGGTCGAGATGCACCGGCTCGTGTACGGTCCAGTGCTTCTCGCCGGCTACTTGCAGTACGAATACGTCGTGTACGTCGTAGTGCGCGGAGAAACCCTGCGACTCGGCTGGGGTGATGTACGCGTTGATCTGCACGGGGTGACCCGCGTCCGCGGACAGCTGGGTGGAGAAGTCGACGAGCGCGGGCCAGGTCCGGTGCAGCGCCTGCAGTACGACGGTGTGCCCGCTGGCGAACAGCGCGGCTACCTTGTCGTCTCGTACCTGGTCCGCGATGTCCGCGCCGACACCGGCCGGTCCGGTGAACTGGCTGTCTCCGACCACCGACCCGTTCTTCGCGATCCGCAGGAACGGCGTCCGTAGGCCGCGGCGGGACAGCAGCTCGTCGACGGCGTCGAGACTGAACAGGTCGTCGTACGGCGCGGGGAGGTCGGGACCTCGGGACAGCAGTGCCCGCGAACCCCAGTAGGAGTTCGCGAACTCGTCCAGATCCCCCGCTACACAGCGCCGGAGTGCCGGGCGCTCGTCTCGCAACTGCTCACCGCCATCGGCCGCCGACTGCGCGGCCGGATGGTTGTTCTGCGGGAACGGCCCGGCCTCCGGCACGGTGTTCACCAGCTTCCGGAGTTCCCGCCGGCGCCGCCGTCCGCGCCTCCATCGGCACCCCCATCAGAACCACCCGCGGCGCCACCCTCGGACTCACCAGACCCCGAGCCTTCGCCGTAGCCGCCGGCGCCGCCGTCTGCGCCACCGTCCTGAGTGCCCTGGGAAGCGCCGCCGTCCGCGGGTCCTTCGCCGCCGGCCCCGCCGTCTGCGCCACCGTCCTGGGTGCCCGGCGCAGCGCCGCCGTCCGCGGTTCCTTCACCGGCCCCGCCGTCAGCGCCACCGTCCTGGGTACCCGGCGAAGCGCCACCGTCGGCCGGCCCCTCGCCGCCGCCCGCGCCACCATCGGCACCACCATCGGCGCCGCCGTCCGAGGACTCCCCGCCGTACCCGCTACCCCCGCCACCGGGTGCAGCGGTCGAGCCGCCGTACTCGCCTTCGCCACCTTCGGACGAGGTGTTCATCTCGTCATCGTTGAGACCCATTGTGCTGCTCCCTTCGCGAACGACCAGAAAGTTGCCCAGGGAATACCAACCGGGGCACTGGTCATCTTGTGCGCAAAGAGGACCTCAGCTAAACCCCCCGTGCGTTACAGCGCCAACTCGATTAGGCGGCAGCAGATCCGACAGCACCTTCACAAACCCGTCGGTCACGTCCTCAGGCCGTACGGCGACCCGCAACCAGTCCGGCCCGAGACCCGGGAACGTATCCCCACGCCGTACCGCAAACCCCTGTGCACGCAGGGATTCCCGCACCTCCACCGCCCCCGGCACGTGAACGAGAACGAACGGCGCCCGTGCCACGCCGTACGTCGAAAGTCCGCTGACCGTTCCGAGACTGTCAAGCAGATGGACACGCTGGCGTTCGATGTCGAGGGCAGCCTGGGCCGCTTCCGCGACGGCGCGCTCGTTGCTGCAGGCAATTGCCGCCGCAAGTGCAGGAGTGGACACCGGCCAGTGCGGCTGTACCGCGGCCAGCTGCTCGATCAGACCCGCGCCGGCGATGACGTACCCGACCCGCAGCCCCGCGAGTCCCCACGTCTTCGTCAGGCTCCGCACCACCACGAGCCCCGGGATCGACGCGCCGGCGAGCGACTCGGGCTCACCGGGTACGGCGTCCATGAACGCCTCGTCGACGACCAGGATCCGGTCGGGTCGCGCCAGCTCGCGCAGGTCGTCGGCGCGGTGCAGCACCGACGTCGGGTTGGTGGGGTTACCAATGACAACGAGATCAGCGTCGGCCGGTACGGCGGACGGGTCCAGCGTGAACCCGTCCTCGGGCCGCAGGATCACCCGGTCGACCAGGTGCCCGGCGGAACGCAACGCCGCCTCGGGCTCGGTGAACTGTGGATGAACCACGACCGGATGCCGCGGCCGGAACGCCCGCGCGATCAGGACGAACGCCTCCGCGGCCCCCGCGGTCAGCAGCACCCGCTCCTCCGCGACACCATGCCGGTGCGCGACCGCAGCAACGGCCGCGTCCTGCCGTGGGTACGCCGCCAGCTCGGTCAGGCTCGCCGTGATCGCGTCGAGCAACCAGGGCGGGGGTGTACCCGCGCGGACGTTGACGGCGAGGTCGACCAGCCCCTCACCGACCTCGAGATCGCCGTGATGCTCCAGATCAAACCCATCCGCCACGCCCAGGAGGCTAACGGGTCAGCGAGTTTCCCGGACCAGCCGGTCCGCGCTCTGGTCAGCGGGGCGTGACCGAGTACCGGCGGTTCTGCAGGGACGGGTTGCGCTTGCGTACGTCGGCCAGTCGCTCGGCTGTGATCTCAGCGAACGCATGTCCGTCCGCCTCACCAACCGACGCCAGCGCGACGCCCTGCGGGTCTATGACCTGGCTGAGACCGCAGTACTTCTTACCGTTCTGTGCTGCCGCTGCGACGTAGCAGGTGTTCTCCACAGCGCGGGCGGTGAGCAGCGTGGTCCAGTGGTGCTCCTTGAGCGGTCCGCGGACCCAGGCGGCCGGAACGACGAGCACCTCGGCGCCGGCGTCGACGAGCGCGCGGGAGAGCTCTGGGAAGCGCAGGTCGTAACAGGTCATCAGACCGAGCGAGTGACCGCCGATCTGGACCACGACCGGGGCAACGTCACCAGGTGTCAGCTGGTCGGACTCCTTGTACCCAAACGCGTCGTACAGATGGATCTTGCGGTAGGCGCCGAGCAGTGCGCCGTCCGCGCCGACAGCCAGGAGTGTGTTGTACGGACGATGCTGGTCGCAGCTGCGTTCGAACATCCCCGCAACAATCGCCACGCCGTTCTCGACCGCAGCCTTCCGGAGCGTCGTGACGAACTCGCCGTCGAGCGCCTCGGCAGCCTCCGCCACCGACTCCCCCTCGACCGCGAAGTCGGACATCATCGCTTCCGGCAGCACCACAAGGTCAGGCCCGCCCTGCGCTGCATCAGCGACCAGACGGCTGACTGCGTCCCGGTTGGCGGCCTTGTCGTAACTGCTGGCGGCCTGCACCACGGCAATCCTCATCTCCCCATGGTGCCGCAGAAGCGGCTGGGAGAAACGGGGCCGGCCGGATGCGAGACTGCTGGGGTGGAGTTCGACGTGGTGGTGCTGGCGGGGGGCGGGTCCACTCGGTTCGGTGGGGTGGACAAGGCGATGCTCGTTCTCGACGGGATGTCGTTGCTGGATCGGGTGTTGACGGCGACGGCGGGGGCCGCCTCGACCGTGGTGGTGGGTCCGGTGCGTACGACGTACCGGGAGGTGAACTGGACGGTGGAGGACCCGCCGTCGGGCGGGCCGGTGGCGGGGCTGGCGGCTGGACTCCAGCACGGGACGGCACCGGTCGTCGTGGTGGTGAGTTGTGACCTACCGTGGATCACCGAGGCCGACGTGACGACGCTCGTCCAAGGGCTCGCGGAGCACGACGGATTCGGGCTGCGCGATACCGACGGCCAGGAGCAGCAGCTCGCGACCGCGTACCGACGTACCGCGTTGGCGCAGGCGATCCACGACGTAGGCGATCCCAGAGACAAGTCGGTACGCCGGACGCTCGCCGGCCTCGACCTCGCCTGGACCGAACCGACCCACGCGGGCGACGACGTCGACACCTGGTCGGACCTGGACGGCTGAAAACCGCTGGACGTCGATCGTAGATTCGACGCATGGATGTCGCGCAACTGGTGAGGGACGTCGTCGGGCTCGACGTCAGCGAGGTTGTGCAGCGCACCGGCGGGCAGTTGAGCACCGTGTACGAGGTGCGCACGTCTGCCGAACCAGTGATCGTGAAGGTCTACGCGCCGGAGTGGCTCTGGAAGCAGGCCAAGGAAGTGCATGTCTACGGGATGCTGGAGCAGGAGCTCGCCGGCTCGATCCCGCGAGTGATGCACGTCGGCGACGGCGTCACGATGCTGTCGAAGGTCGACGGCGTTCCGCTGTCCGAGGCCGAGCCGCCCGACTGGCGGGCGATGTACGCGCAACTCGGCGAGCTGTTGCAGCGCGTTCACCGCATCGAGCAACCGGCGTACGGCTATCTGACCGACCAGATCCTCGACCCGCTGCCGGACAACGATCAGTACATGCGACGGCAGTTCGCGAAGAAGCTGCAGGAGTTCGAGCAGCTCGGCGGTGACCCGAAGCTGCACGCCGAGATCACCACTCATGTCGAACAGCACGCGCACCTGTTCGCAGACAACCCGGCAGCCGTCCTGTGCCACAACGACTTCCACGAAGGCAACATCCTCGTGGACCCCGCGACCTGGCGCGTGAACGGGTTCATCGATGTGGAGAACGCGATCGCCGCCGATCCGCTCATCGATCTGGCGAAGACGATCCAGTACTCCGCCCACGACAACCCCGAGAAGCTCGCCGGCCTCACCGACGGGTACGGCGCCGTACCCGAGGACCGGATCGGCGTCTACCGGCTCTATCACTCGCTCGAACTATGGGACTGGTTCCAGTCGATCGGCGAGACCACTTACCTCGACTCCATCGCGCAGGACCTGGCAAAACTGGTCGAGCGCTGCGGGTAGGTTGGGCAGCATGCGAGCTGTCGTGGTTCATGGTGCCGGCGGAATCGACGTCCTCGGGATCGGCGAGATCCCGGACCCGGAACCGGCGTACGACGAGGTCGTCATCGACGTCGTCGCGGCCGGCGTGAACCGCGCTGACCTGCTCCAGCGGCAGGGCTTCTACCCACCGCCGCCCGGCGCTCCCGGCACGATCGGCCTCGAGGTGTCCGGCCGGATCGCCGCGGTCGGCGCCGAGGTCGAGGACTGGTCGGTCGGCGACGAGTGCTGCGCGCTGCTCGCCGGCGGCGGGTACGCCGAGAAGGTCGTCGTACCCGCTCCGCAGGTGATGCCCGTGCCGGACGGTCTCGACCTGGTCAGTGCGGCCGCGCTGCCCGAGGTCGTCGCGACCGTCTGGTCCAACATCTTCATGACCGCGCATCTCAAGGCGGGCGAGACCCTGCTCGTGCACGGCGGCTCGTCCGGGATCGGCTCGATGGCGATCCAGCTCGGCGTCGCGCACGGCGCGCGGGTGCTGACCACGGTCGGCACCAAGGAGAAGATGGAGTTCTGCACCCGGCTCGGCGCGGACGTCGCGATCAACTACAAGGAAGCCGAGTGGGCGTCCGTGGTGAGCGAGGCGACCAACGGCGCGGGCGCCGACGTGATCCTCGACATCATGGGCGCGAAGTACCTGACCGACAACGTGAAGTCGCTCGCGTACGACGGGCGGCTCGTGGTGATCGGGATGCAGGGCGGGGCGAAGGGCGAACTGGACCTCGGGCGGCTGCTCAGCCGGCGCGGATCGGTGATCGCCACCGGCCTGCGGTTCCGTTCGGTCGCGGACAAGGGCCGGATCATCGCCGAGGTCGTCGGCCACGTCTGGCCGCTGATCGCGGAGCAGAAGGTCCTCCCGGTCGTGCACTCCACGTTCCCCCTCGCCGAGGTCGCGAAGGCGCACGAGACCCTCGAGAAGTCCACCCAGCTGGGCAAGGTCCTCCTCACTCTGTAGGCAGGTTGGCGGCGACCCATTCCGGGTCGGGTTCCACCAGTTGGATCACGTCGATCCAGGTGCCGGCCGGGTCGCGGACGAAGAAGTGGCGTTGGCCGAAGACCTCGGTCTTCGGGTCGCCCTCCAGTTTCACGCCGCCCGCACGCAGCGCGGCGGCGATCTTGTCGGCGTCGTCGACGACGAAGCCGAAAACGTTGGTGCTTTCGGTCTGCGCCGACACCGCTGCCGGGATCGTCGGGTGGCCGCGCTCCATGATCGCGAGCTCCCAGTCCGCCGTGCCGCGGCGAACCGTGATGAACCAGCCGAGATCGATCCCGACCTGCAGGTCGAGGTACTGCGTGTAGAAGGCGGCGACCTCCGAGGGGTGGTCGGTGACGACGGTCGCGCCGAATGCCGCGGGTTGCATAGAGTCTCCTGACTACTACAGCTGTTGTTGTTGTGTACGACAGTTGTAGTGGAACTCTGCTAGCCTTGTCAACATGCCCCGGAATCCGGAACGCCGTACCCAACTGGCCGACGCCGGCCTCGCCGTGCTCGCGGAGGCCGGCGCCCGCGGCCTGACGCACCGAGCCGTCGACGCCGCCGCCGGGCTCCCGGCCGGCACGGCGTCCAACTACTTCAAGACCCGTGACGCGCTCCTCGGCGCGCTCGGCGAGCGGATCTTCGAGCGCCTCGCCCCGGACGAGGCCGTCCTCGAGCCGCTCGCCACTCGGGAGCCGGGCCTCGAACTGATGACGGACTACGTCCACTACATCGTCGAGCGCCTGCTCGGCCGCCCGGAACTCACGCTCGCCCTGCTCGAACTCCGCCTCGAAGCGGCCCGCCGCCCCGGCCTGCACGAGATCCTGTCGCGCACGCTCCGGCAGGGCTTCGACGCTGATGTCGCCTTCAACGCGAATGCCGGACTGCCAGGCGGCGCCGAGGAGATCCGCCTGCTGCATTTCGCCATCGACGGCCTGGTCCTCGACCAGCTGACCCCTGGCACCGGACGCCCGTACGACGTGCAGGCGATCACCGCCCGCCTCGTCCGCCGCCTGACCCACGAGGACTGACAATTTCTTGCCCTTGGCAACCACACACACGGTTGCCAGCCACAACAGTCGCTCTCACCGGCCGGTCGCGGCGACCTCCGGGTAGGCGACGGGGTACGGCGGTGTGCTTGTGATGCGCCATTGACCACAAGCACACCGCTGGTACACGACCAGCCCCTCGCTGACGTGGTGGCTCGAGATCGGGGACCAGCGATGGCGGTGGAGGTCGGTCATGGATCCATCGTGATGTAATGGCATTATGCATCTCAACCCTTACGGCGCGGACGCGGTCCTGCTCGCGGTGAATCTGGTGACCCGCCCGGCGAATACACCGGACGAGCTGGCCGAGCGGTGCGAGGAGAGCGGCGTCGAGAGCCGCCTGGTGCGCGAGCGGCACGTCACCGCCGCGGATCTGGCCGCCGTACGTACGGCGCTCGACGAGTGGCTGCTGGTGGTGGACGCACCGGACGATCAGGCGCGGGTCGACCTGGTGAACGCGATGCTCGCGAAGTACACCGAGCATCCGCGGCTCACCAACCACGCTGGCGACGGCTGGCACATGCACTACCGCCCGGACAACGTGCCCGTCGGGCGGCTGGTCGCGACACTGATCAGCACCGGTACGGCGTTGCACCTGGCCGGCCGTGGCATCACCCGGCTCGGCCGCTGCGCCACCGAAGGCTGCGACAACGTGTACGCCGACCTCTCCCGCACCGGACGCCAGCGCTATTGCAGCCCGGCCTGCGCCAACCGGGACGCCGTACGCCGCCACCGTGCCCGCGCCTCATGACCCCGGCCTAGGATGGGCAGATGAGCGAGAGCAGCAGCGAGGGCCAGGAAGTTCCGATGGCCGGGGCGCGCACCGAAGACGGCAAGGTGCTGATCGTCGGGCCGGACGGCATGGCCGTCGAGGGACCGCCGCGCTCCGACAACGACGACGAGCGCGACGAGGAACCGCGCTCGGTGACCGAGCTGGTCGAACAGCCGGCCAAGGTGATGCGGGTCGCGAACATGATCCGGCAGCTGCTGGAAGAGGTGAAGTCGGCGCCGCTCGACGAAGCCTCCCGAGCGCAGCTGCGTGCAATCCACGAGGCGTCGATCAAGGAACTCGAGAGCGGCCTCGCACCGGAACTGGTCGAGGAGCTGGAGCGTCTCAGCCTCGACTTCACCGACGACAGCACGCCGACCGAGGCCGAACTGCGGATCGCGCAGGCGCAGCTGGTGGGCTGGCTGGAAGGCTTGTTCCACGGCATTCAGACGGCGTTGTTCGCGCAGCAGATGGCGGCGCGTCAGCAGCTGGAGCAGATGCGTCGCGCACTGCCCGGCGGTCAGCAACTGCCCGGCGAAGAGCACCCCGGCTTCCCTGGTGCACCGCAGGCCGGTAACACCGACGGCCCGGGCAGCGGCGGGATGTACTTGTAACGCCTTATTTCAAAGGCTGGAAGAACTCCTCGAGGACGGCGGCGACGCCGTCCTCGTCGTTTGCGGGGGCGATTTTGTCCACCACTGCGAGGACTTCGGGATGTGCGTTCGCGACGCCGTACGACGTTCCGGCCCAGGCGAGCATCGGAAGATCGTTGACCGAGTCACCGAACGCGATCGTCTCAGCAGCCGAGATCCCTTGTGTAGCGGCGAAATCGGCCAGCATCGTGGCCTTCGAGACCCCGCTCGCCGAAATCTCCACCAAACCGTGACCTCCACTGTGACTGGCCGTCACTCGTTGGCCCACCAACGGATTCACCAGCCCGAGCAGCTCGTCGGAGTGCATGCTCGGATGCCGGACGAGCAGCTTCGCGGCCGGCTCCGCGAGCAGTTCCTCCACCGCGGCGATCAAGGTATTGTCCGGTTTCGGCCAGCGATTCAGGTAGACCGGTTCCTGTCCGTAGCGGTCCGGTCGCTCGATGGCGAACTGCACGTCCGGAATCGCCGCGCGAATCGCCTGCGCCACCTCGAGTGCGACCGCGGGGTCGATCAACCGGGTCCGAATCGCCTTACGGCGCAGGACGTCGTACAAAATGGAGCCGTTGGCAACAATCGCGACACCGTGCTCGCCGACCAGGTACGACAGGTCGTGCAGCCAGCGAGGTGGCCGGGCGGTGACCATCACGAAAACACTTCCTGCCTGCTGCGCCGCGAGGACCGCGGCACGGGTCCGGTCGGACACGGTGCCGTCACTGCGGACGAGCGTTCCGTCGAGATCGGTGGCTATCAGGCGGGGGTTTCGCGGGGCCGTCACCGGGTAACGATATCGCCACAGTGCCGTTGCACGAGCCGGTCGCGCACTACCCTTCCAAGTGCCTCGGGCGCAAGCGGTATGGCGTTGGTTTCAGGTCTTTTTGACTTATCTAATTGAGCTTTTGACAACGTCATCAGACCGTTACGGCAGGATGCTGCAAAGGCAGCGAGTTCCCCTGCGCCACCCCGTTGGCGCGTGATTTCATGCGGTGGTCTGGCGGGGAACCGGGGGCTGTTCGTTCGCGTCGTAAGCCTGTTCTGGATCAGCGCGACTGATTCCGCCCCACCTCCGGAAGCACACAGAAGCGTCGAAGAACTGTTGTGGAATTGGCTGCAACCAAAACCGCGGCAGCGACGTCAACAGTTATGGATCGGTGCGTCCCGCGCCCGGGACGACACGGTGGGCAGGCAAGTTGCGCAGGTCCATCAGCTAGCGGATCCGTGCGGACGAACGACGTTCACCGTTCGTTCATTCGGGTCTTGATACTTGGGGAGCCTTGATGATCGTCAACAGCGCCAATCTAGCGGGGCCGGGGGGCAGTAGCTCCCGAGCGGCTGTCGACACATGTTCCAACGGGGAGGGAGCAATGACCGGCTGCATCGCTCGTTCCGACATCTTTCAGCACCGGCTGATGGAGGAGCCGCCGCCGGCGTCCGCCACCCGTCGTACTCGGGAGCGGTACGAGCAGCTTGTCCGCGAGGCCAAGACGCTCTGCGCGTCGTGCCCGCTCTTCACCGACTGCCTGTACAGCGCGGTCGCCGAGCACGACGTGAGCGGCTTCGTCGCCGGAACCACTGCTGTACAACGGCGTTCGATCCGCAACCTGCTCGACGTAGAGGTGCAGGCGGACGACTTCGACCAGCTTGCCGGCGCGCGGGGCACCCGCCGTCCGGTCAGCCACGAAGAAGTTCTGCGGCTGCGCACGCAGTACCCGAACGACAGCCTGGAGTCCCTGGCCATGCGGCTGGGCTGCTCGCTGTCGACGGTCAAGCGGCACCTGCGGCGGGCCCGTCGCGGCCAGAGCCCGGCAGCCAAGACGCCGCGGCCGCGGCCCGAGGTCGGCGCCGTGCTGGACGCGTTCGACACCGTGGTCGACCAGCAGCACCAGCCACGCCGTACGGGCAGCCGGGTCGCCTGATCCGATACTCGGCCCGCCAGCGGACTATCGGACACTGATCGATCGAAGGCCCGGACCCCCTGTAATTACAGGGAGTCCGGGCCTTTCGCTTGCCTCAGAACCAGCGGTTCAGTACCGCGGCGACGCCGTCGTCCTGGACGGACTTGGTGACCTCGTCGGCGGCGACCTTGACCTCGTCCGGGGCGGAGTCCATGGCGATGCCGAGACCGGCGTACGTGAGCATCTCGATGTCGTTGCGTCCGTCACCGATCGCGAGCAGGCCGGCCGGGTCCAGGTCGTACTGGGCGAGCGCGACCTTCAGACCGGTCGACTTGTCCACACCCTCGGGCGCGATGTCCAGCCACGCGGTCCAGCCCACGAAGTAGCTGACCCCGTGCAGGCCGAGGCGTTCCGCCAGGTGGACGAAATCGCTCTCGGACTGGTCCGGGTCCCGGATGATCAACCGAGTCACGGGTTGCGGTGCGAGCTCGTGGTCGCCGACCACGCGGATCTGCGCGTTCGCCCCGAGATCGCCGTCCGGGAACGGCGCGGTGACCAGGTAGCTGCCGTCCTGGTCCTCGACCGCCATCCGCGCGTTCGGCGCGTACCTGCGCACCGAGGTGATCACGGTCGACGGATCGAAGGTCCGCTCGTCGACGACCTCGCCGTCCGGGTAGCGCAGCGTGCGCGCACCGTTGCTGCAGACAACGAATCCGCCGGACCGCAGCCCGAGCCGCTCGGCCACCGGCTTGGTGGTCGACCACGCCCGGCCGGTCGCCAGGATCACAGGCACCTGCTCGGCGGTACGGCGTACGGCGTCGACGACCGCGGGCGACATCCCCTCGTCGTGGTCGATCAGCGTGCCATCGATGTCCAGGGCAACGGCCGTCGGCCGCGGTACTTCGATCATTTGGCGACCGGTTCGAGAACCTCGCGGCCGCCGACGTACGGCTGCAGCGCGGTCGGCACCCGGACCGAGCCGTCGGCGAGCTGGTGCGTCTCGAGGATCGCGACGATCCAGCGGGTGGTCGCCAGCGTCCCGTTCAGCGTCGCGACCGGCTGCGTCTTGCCGTCGGCGTCCCGGTGCCGGATGTTCAGGCGGCGGGCCTGGAAGTCCGTGCAGTTCGACGTCGAGGTCAGCTCGCGGTACCGGCCCTGCGTCGGCACCCACGCCTCGCAGTCGAACTTCCGGTACGCCGAGACGCCCAGGTCACCGGTCGCGGTGTCGATCACCCGGTAGCTCAGCTCCATCTTGTCGAGCATCTCCTTCTCCCAGGCCAGCAGCCGCAGGTGCTCCGCGGCCGCATCCTCCAGGCTGCAGTAGGAGAACATCTCGACCTTGTCGAACTGGTGGACACGGATGATCCCGCGGGTGTCCTTCCCGTGCGACCCTGCTTCCTTGCGGTAGCAGGACGACCAGCCGGCGTACCGGACCGGGCCGTTCGACAGGTCGAGGATCTCGTCCATGTGGTAGCCGGCCAGCGCGACCTCCGACGTACCGGTCAGGTACAGCTCGGGGTCCTCGAGCCGGTAGACGTCGTCGTGCGCCGACAGGTAGCCGGTGCCGCCCATCACCTCGGGCTTGACCAGCGTCGGCGTGATCATCGGGGTGAAGCCGTTCTCCACCGCCTGCTGGACGGCCAGCTGCAGCATGCCGAGCTGGAGCAGCATCCCGACACCCTTGAGGAAGTAGAACCGGGATCCGCTGATCTTCGCGCCGCGTTCCATGTCGATCGCGCCGAGCAGTTCGCCCAGCGCCAGGTGGTCGCGGGGCTCGAAGCCCTCGGCGGCGAAGTCGCGCGGCTTGCCGACCTCCTCCACCACGACGTAGTCGTCCTCGCCGCCGACCGGGGCCTCGTCGGACACCAGGTTCGGCAGGGCGGCGGCGAGCTCGTCGAAGCGGCGGCCGGCGTCGTTCGCGGCGGCCTCGTTGGCCTTCACCTCGGCGGCCAGGGTCTTGGTCCGGTCCAGCAGCGCGGTGCGCTCGTCACCCTTGGCCTGGGCGACCTGCTTGCCGAGCGACTTCTGCTCGGCCCGGAGCGCCTCGAAGGCGGAGATGGACGATCGACGCTCCCCGTCGGCGACCAGGATCTGGTCGACCAGGTCCGTACTCTCGCCGCGCTTGGTCAGGGCGGCGCGCACGACATCAGGGGTCTCACGGAGCAGTTTCGCGTCAATCACACCCTGAGGGTATCGGGGCGTGTCAGAAGCGGCGAAGTCTATTCGGGATGATGGTCTAGGTACACGTGACCATCTAGGGGGATCTGAGCGGGCCATGAACCACCACCCACCCAGTCCGATCGGTCGTGTGCTCACGGTCGTGCTGGGTGCGCTGCCGTTCACGGTGATCACGGTGCTCGTGTTCGGGCAGTGGCCGCCGCTGGCCCGCTGGGATCAGTCGGTTGCCGCTCGAGCTGCGTCGTACGGCGCTGCGCACGAGAGTGTCGTGGACTTCTGGCAGGTGGTCGGGGCGGTCGTGCTGCCCTGGACGTCGCGGGCGGTGATCCTGGTCGTCGCGGCGTACCTGTGGCATCGCCGGGCCCGGTTGCTGACCGTGTGGCTGATCACCTCCGCGGGTGCCGAGCTGGGCCTGGTGCAGGCGGTCAAGGCGATCTTCGAGCGGGAGCGGCCGGCGCTGATGCTGGTCGAGAACGACGGGTTCTCGTACGTGTCCGGTCACGCGACGGCCGCGTTCGTGATGGCCGGCGCGCTCGGCGTCGTCCTGCCGTCGGTGCGGGGCTGGCGTCGGCGGTTCCGGCTGCTGGTGCTGGTGCCGGTGATCGTGGTGGTGTGGATCGCTTCGGCCGACCGGATCGCGCTGAACGTCCACTACGTGTCCGACGTACTCGGCGGCTGGGCGCTCGGGCTGGCGATCCTGACCGCGACGTCGATCGGGTTCGGCCTCCGGCCGGGGCTGCGGCGGCGCCGTCGGCGTACCCCGTCGGACGACGACGGTACGGCGGCTCCGCCACGGGCCGCGGTCATCGTGAACCCGATCAAGGTCGGCGACGGCGTGGCGTTCCGGCGGAAGGTGACGCGGGCGCTCGCGGTCCGCGGGTACGACGATCCGCTCTGGCTGGAGACCCGCGTGGACGACGCCGGAAACGCGATGGCGAAGCTGGCGATCGAGAACGAGTCCGACCTGGTGCTGGTCGCGGGCGGCGACGGTACGGTCCGGGTGGTGTGCTCGGCGCTCGCGCACACCGGGATCCCGGTCGGCGTGATCCCGGCCGGCACCGGGAACCTGCTGGCGCGCAACCTGCACATCCCGCTCGACCTGGACGACGCGCTGGAGCGGATCCTCGAGGGACGCGACCGGCGGATCGACCTGGTCCGGGTCCACGGCGACGAGCTCGACACCGACCGGTTCGCGGTGATGGCCGGGCTCGGCCTGGACGCCGCGATCATGTCCGACGCCCCGCCGCACCTGAAGAAGCAGATCGGCTGGACGGCGTACCTGGTGTCGGCGGCGAAGAACATCAACCACCCGTCGGTCCGCGTCCAGATCACCATCGACGACGCCGAGACCATCGAACGCCGCGTCCGGACGGTCGTGATCGGCAACGTCGGCATGCTGCAGGCCAACATCCCCCTGCTCCCCGACGCCCGCCCCGACGACGGTCTCCTGGATGTCGTCGTGATCGCCCCGCGGCGCGTGACCCAGTGGCCGATCGTCGTGTGGCGGCTCCTGACCCGCACCAACCGCGCCGACATGTACCTGGAACGCTTCACCGGCCGCAAGGTCGAGATCGTCGCCGCCGTAGACGTCCAACGCCAACTGGACGGCGACCCCATCGGCCCCGGCCGCTCCCTGTCCACCGAAATAGAACCCGGAGCCCTCACCGCCCGCGTCCCCAAGCGCCGCTAGGGCTGCTCTGACTCCTTGCGGAGCGTTTCCAGGGCCTCTTCCTCTTCCGGGGAGAGTTTGGATTCGCTGGTGAAGGACTTGATCTCTTTGGCGTAGGTGCGGGCGTCGGCGCGGCTGTTGATCGAGGTGAGGATGACGCCGTCGCCGTGGTCGTCGAGGATTGCCATCGACCAGGAGAGCTTGCCGCCGGTCTCGCCGAAGGCGTCGTACCGGACGACGGCGAGGTGCTGCAGGGTTTCCTTGAGTTCGCCGCGGGTGATTTCGAGGTCCTTGCCCAGCTTGCGCAGCTCTGACTTCACGGTGCCGGGTTTGGCTTCCGGCTGGGCCTGTTGGGGCTCCGGCTCGGGGAGCGCGGCGGGCGGGACCTGATTCGACGAGACCGTCCGGGCCCGGAGGGCCTGGATCGCGAACACCAGGGCAAGCACCGCCACAAAGAGGGCGGTGACCCCGAAGGCACCGGCTAACGTCGAAGACACAGCACGAGAGCCTAAGGCATCGAGTGTTATGCCTGAGTGTTCAGGTGATCGCACAGCGTGCGCGGCCGGGGACGGATGCGGTACCTCGGGCCGGGGCAACGTAGATTCACGGCGTGACACATTTGCCTGATCAGGGCCCACAACCGGGCGTCCACGACCTCGGCTACGCACGGCTCGACACCGACCGGCTCGGACGCACGGGAGACGCCGAAGTTGTCTACGGCGCGGGCAAGACGCCGTCTCAGGTCGTGGAACTGCTGCGGACCCTGCACGCCGCGCACCCCGGTCACGCCGTACTGGCGACCCGGTTGACGGACGAGACCCAGGCGGCCGTGGCCGCGGCGCTGCCGGATGCGGTGGTGGACCCGGTCGGCCGTACGGCGGTGCTCGGCGAACCGCCGGCACTGCGGGGAACTGTCGCCGTCGTGGCGGCTGGTACGTCGGACGCTCCGGTGGCTGCTGAGGCGGCGACGACGGCTCGCGTGTTCGGGGCCGGGGTGGATGTCATCACGGATGTGGGCGTCGCCGGGCTGCACCGGATTCTCGGGGTGCGGGAGCGGCTCGACGGGGCTGACTGCCTGATCGTGGTTGCGGGGATGGAGGGCGCGCTGCCGAGCGTTGTCGGCGGACTGGTCGGGGTGCCGCTGGTGGCGGTGCCTACGTCGGTCGGGTACGGCGCCTCGTTCGGTGGACTGGCGGCGCTGCTCGGGATGCTGAACTCGTGCGCACCTGGGGTGACGGTTGTGAACATCGACAACGGCTTCGGGGCCGGAGTGTTCGCGGCACGCGTCGCGCGGCAGTCGACTCCTCGCGAGACGAAGGAGGCGTGATGAGAGTCGCTTGGATCGACTGCTCGGCCGGCGCCTCCGGTGACATGCTCCTGGGCGCGTTCCTCTCGGCAGGTGCTGACCTGAACGCGGTGAACGCGGCGGTCGCTGCCGTGGACCCGTCGTTGTCCGTCACCGTCACACAAACCGCTCGCCACCAGATCGCCGCCACCAAGGCCAGCGTCGAGGTCAACGGCGAGCCCCACCCGGAAAACATCCCGGACGCTGGTCACGGGCACGGGCACGACGATGCCGGACATGGGCACGGGCACAGTGATGGAGCCGGGCATGGGCCTACTCGGGCTTGGGCTGAGGTTCGGCGGTTGCTCGAGGAGGCGCGGCTCGACGACGCGGTTCGGGCTCGTGCGCTGGATACCTTCGGGCGTCTTGCCCGCGCGGAGGCTGCCGCTCACGGGGTGGAGCCGGACACCGTGCACTTCCATGAGGTCGGCGCCCTGGACGCGATCGCGGACATCGTCGGAGTTGCCGCCGCGTCGGTCTCGCTCGATCTCGATCGCATCGTGGTTTCGACGATCGTGCTGGGCGGCGGCGGTCAGGTGCGCGGTCAGCACGGTGGCATCCCGATCCCAGGTCCCGCGGTCCTCCATCTGGTGTCCGAGGCCGAAGCACCGGTCACCGGCGGCCCAGCGCCGTACGAGATGACGACACCGACCGGCGCGGCCCTGCTGGCGAGCCTGGCGGACGAGTTCGGACCGCTGCCGCCGATGCGGATCGAGCAGACCGGCGTCGGAGCGGGCGGCCGGGACCCGGTGGAGGTGCCGAACATCCTGCGCGTGGTGATCGGTGCGTCAGCCGACGAATTGGCGACTGAGCTCGTGTACGAGACCAACGTCGACGACCTCGACCCGCGGATCTGGCCGCAGGTCCTGGCCCGGCTGATGGAGGCCGGTGCCGCCGACGCGTGGCTGACCCCGATCCTGATGAAGAAGGGCCGTCCGGCGCACACACTGTCGGTCCTGGTCGGCAGTGCGAACGCCGAGACGGTCCGGGCGGTGATCCTGGCCGAGACGTCGGCGATCGGTCTGCGTGAGTTCGGGATCCGGAAGCACGCCGCGGACCGCGAGTTCGCCACCGTGGACGTCGAGGGCCAGTCGATCCACGTGAAGATCGCGCGGTACGGCGGTCAGGTGATCAACGTGCAGCCGGAGTACGACGACGTGGCCGCGGCCGCGAACGTCCTGAAGAAGCCCGTGAAGTCGGTCCTCGCCAAGGCGATCGCAGCGGGCCACGACCTCTGGAGTTAGTGCGCCTCAGCAGCGTTCTCCGGGACGGACTTCTGTTTGCGGCGGGGCCAGTCGTACGGCCACCACTGGGCGCCGTTGCGGCGGGCCCAGACGATCAGGCCGATCAGGACGGCGAGCTCGATCGCCGGGCAGAGGGTGTCGCGGAGGCGCGCGCTGAAGAACTCCAGGGAGTCCGACAGGCTCGCGGCGACCTGGCGTGCGTGCGGATCTCGCCCGGGGACGTACGCGATCGCGAGCATCGTCGTACGGACGACCATCAGGCCGTCGACCTTGGACGCGGCGACCGCGGCGAGGGCGACCCAGGCGATCACGTCGTACCAGGGGAGCGAGTACATCGCGGTCAGCACCCACGCGATCGCGTAGATCGCGGTGTACCGGATCGCGGCCGGTGTCGGGTCGTCCGGATGCGTTTGCGGCACCAGCGACTTCGGGAACACCTGCGTCAGCAGGATCGCGACCACGATCAGGCCGACCCAGGCGAGGATCGCCAGGACGGTCCGCACCAGGCCGTTCGGCAGGAACAGGGTGAAGAAGCTCAGCAGCACCTTGTGCGGCGTACCGGTGGAGATGAACGACGTCTGCGAGCGGGCCTGCTGGAACGCCTGCAGCCCGACGATCGCGTACAGCCCGCCCATCGCGAGCGCGCCGCCACCGCAGAAGTACAGGCACTTACGACGGTCGGCACGTAGCGCCCACAGCATCGCCACGCCGACCAGGCCGATCGACAGCTTGGTGCAGCCCGCGACGCCGATCAGGATGCCGGCCAGGAACACGTGCCGCCGGAACAGCACCAGCGCGATCACCGCGAACATCACCGCGATCGCGTCGTTGTGCGCACCGGCCAGCACCGACCACAGCAGCAGCGGGTTCGCGAGGCTGAGCATGATCACGCGTCGCCTCGCCGGTAGGTCCTTGCCGACCAGCTTGACCAGCAGCAGCCCGGTGACGACCAGGCTGATCGCGACCGACAACTGCAGCATCCACACGGTGAGCTGCGCGGAGTTGCCACCGATCACCGAGGACAGCCACTGGATCCAGGTCGCGATCGGCCCGTACACGCTGCGCGCGCCCTGCCACGGTCGCTCGGTCGCGGTGATGACCGGGTCGTACCCGAGCCGGATGGTGTCCGCCGGCGAGGCCGTGTACGGGTCGCCGCCGAGCGCCATGATCCGCCCGTACGCCGCGTAGATCAGCACATCGCCCGATGCCATGGGTGGCACCACCGTGATCGCCGCCGTCGTACCGATGCCCAAGGCAATCAATCGGTCGACACGCGGCGCCCAGCCGTGCTTCAACGCCTTGGTGGCAAGGAAAACGCCGTACCCGCCGAGTGCGATCGCGACGTAGATCATCACCGACACGAGCCAGTCGTTCGGCTTGGTGTCGAACCAGTACGACGGGAGCCACGCGTGCCGGTTCGTCAGCGTCAGCACGACCACCGACGGACCGAGCAGGCCGACGGCGACGATCAGCGCCGTACAGGCCAGATAGAGAGCGACAGCCCGGCGGCCGTACTTCAGGCCAAGCTCAGTGCTCATTGCGCAGTCTCCGCGGGAACAGACTGCGCAGCGACGGCCCTCCACCGTCCGCGGGCAGCGCACTGCGAGCGGCGAGCGCACGCCGGACGTGCAGGTACTGCTTCGCGCGGTGCAGCTGACCCCGCAGATCCGTCCCGGTCGCGCGGTGCCGGACCTCGATCGGCACCTCCAGGATCCGGAAACCCTTCCGGCCCAGGTCGATCGTCAGCGCGGTCTCGACACCGAACCCGGCAGCCAGCGGTACGGCGGAATCGAACGCGGCCCGGGTGATGCAGCGCTGCCCGGACAACGGCTGCTCCGGCGCCCAGCCGGTCGCCTCCTGGATCCCGGCCCGCGCCAGCCGGACCACGAACCCGTGGCCGCCGGCCTTCGACCCGTCGGCCCGGATCTGCGCCGGCAACGTCCCGATGGTCATGTCCGCGCGGCCGGTCTGCACCGGCTCGATCAGCGGACCCGCTCCGGAGGCGGTGTCGGTCAGGTCGGCGTCGAGGAACAGCAGGTGCCGCGGCCGGGCGCCGTCCCGCTCCGCGACAGCGGCCGCGCCGGTCTCCATCGCGGCAGCCTTCCCGCGGTTGCGCTCATGCCGTACGACGACCGCACCGGCCCGCTCGGCCGCTTCCGTCGTACCGTCCGTGGAGCCGTCGTCGACGACCACGACCAGGTCGACACCGACCATCTTGTGCACCGCGTCGACGGTCGCCGCGATCCGGTCGGCCTCGTCCTTCGCCGGGATCACGCAGGCGACGGCACGCTCGAACGGTTCGGGGGAATGGTCTTCATCGGGCACAGCACCGCAGCCTAGTTCCTCTCCAGCCGATCGACCGCGTCAGCAGCCGCTGCCCGCGGATTTCTCGTCCTTTCGTACGACGGGTCGGCCAGGGCAGGATCGATATCGGCCAGGTGGCAGATGTTCCCGGGTCGCAGCGGCGGCAGGATTTCCGGCGTCAGGGAAAACCGACTGGAAGAGGTAAGAAAATGACCCGCACTGTGACCGCCAACATCTCGCTCTCGCTCGACGGCCGGGTGAACGGCGCCGGTGGCGACTACGACATGAGCTGGATCGTTCCGCACGCGATCACCGAGGGCGCTCGGGACCACATGATCCGGGTGACCGGGCCGGCCACCACGGCACTGCTCGGCCGGAAGAACTACGAGGGCTTCGGCGGCTTCTGGCCGGCGGTGGCCGACGACGAGAACGCGTCGCCGCAGGACCGGGCCTTCTCCCGCTGGCTGAACGAGACCGAGAAGGTGGTCTTCTCGACGACGCTGACCGAGGCGCCGTGGCAGAACTCCCGGATCGCCGACGGCGAGCCCGCGGACGTCGTCAAGCAGCTGCGTGACCAGGACGGCGGCGACATCATCGTGCTGGCCAGCTCGAGCGTGATCCGCGCGCTGCTGGCGGCCGACGAGATCGACCGGCTGAGCATCACCCTCGACCCCGAGCTGGTCGGCGGCGGGTCCCGGCTGTTCGAGGACGGCCTGCCGGCCACGTCGTGGAAGCTCACGGACTCGACCCCCACCGAGTCCGGCGCCCTGTGCCTCCTCTACGACCGGGTCCGCTCCTGACCTCCGATTGGCCATCTCGCGCATATTGTCGGACAATCAGACACATTAGTCAGGTTGTCGTAGCGTGGTGGGCACGGCCAAGCGAAGGGCGGACGGATGACCGAGACGCGACAGGGCAGTACGGCGTACGGCGTCGACAGTGAGGTCGGTCCGCTGCGGACGGTGATGCTGCACCGGCCGGGCAACGAGCTCCGGCGGCTCACCCCGCGCAACAACGACAAGTTGCTGTTCGACGGCATCCCCTGGGTCGGCCGAGCGCAGGACGAGCACGACGCGTTCGCCCAGGCGCTCCGCGACCGCGACGTCGAGGTGCTGTACCTCGGCGAGCTGCTGACGGAGTCGCTCAACAATCCCGAGGCCCGGGCCCAGGCGGTCGCCGGCGCGACCGAGGACCTGCGCCTCGGCGACACCCTGCGCGACTACCTGCGGGCGTCGCTCGGCGATCTGGATGCGGCTGCGCTGGCGGAGGCGCTGATGGCCGGCGTACGCAACGACGAGGTGCACGCAGGCGGGTTGGTCACGTCGCTGCTGGCGCACGAGGACTTCCTGATCGACCCCCTGCCGAACCTGCTCTTCACCCGCGACTCGAGCGTCTGGATCCGGGATTCGGTCGCCGTCACCTCGCTGGCGATGCCGGCCCGGATGCGCGAGACGCAGCTGACCGAGCTGATCTACACGTTCCACCCGCGGTTCGCGGGCGCCGACAAGGTGTACGACCACCAGTTGGAGCATGTGGAGGGCGGGGACGTGCTCGCGCTCGGTCCCGGCGTACTCGCGGTCGGGGTCGGGGAGCGGACCACGCCGGCCGGTGTGGAGCGGCTGGCGCGGCGGGTCTTCACGAAGGGGCTCGCGCACACCGTTCTCGCCGTACCGATCGCTCAGCAGCGGGCGACGATGCACCTGGACACGGTCTGCACGATGGTCGACACCGACGCCGTGCTGATGTACCCGAACATGGCGGAGGAGATGCGGGCGCTCGCGGTCACGACCGACGGCGACCAGCTGCACGTCGCGGAGCCCGAGCCGTTCCTGGTCGCGGCGGCGAAGGCGCTCGGCATCGACACGCTGCGGCGGATCGACACCGGCCTGGACCCGGTGACGGCCGAGCGGGAGCAGTGGGACGACGGGAACAACACCCTGGCCCTGGCACCGCGGGTGTGCATCGCGTACGAGCGGACCGTCGAGACCAATGCGCGGCTGGAGGAGTCCGGGATCGAGGTCATCCGGATCTCCGGCTCCGAGCTCGGCTCCGGGCGGGGCGGGCCACGGTGCATGTCGTGCCCGGTCCTGCGGGCACCGACGGCTACGTGAGCCCTACGACACGCGGAGTGAAATCGGGGCTTGTGGCCGACCACCATCCTGAGTACTCTTCATGCCTAGGCCCAGGCCCTGTTGCTCCCCCGTCAGCAGGACTTGGGCCGTCCACGTTCTGGGCGGATTTTAACGATCATGGCCTAGACCACTCTGAGTGAACAGAACGCCCGGCTGATGATTCAGCCGGGCGTTCTGCTGTTCAGCTGTTCAGCGGATGGTGAGCTGGCGGCTGGCGAGGCCGGCGCGGGCGGCGCGCTCCTCGGTGCTCAGCGGGGCCTCGGTGGCGAGGGCCTTCTCCAGCGCGGTGGCGAAGTCGGCGGCCGGCTTCTCGACGTCGGCGGCCTCCGTACCGGCGGGCAGCTCCCAGACCGGCGCGAGGACGCCGAGGGCGCGGAACGAGCCGATCAGGCGGCTGCCGTCGATGAGCGCGGATCCACCGGCGGCGTGCAGCCGGGCGAGCGCGTCGAGCAGCGTGTCCTCGGTGTGCGGCATGACCCAGCGCAGGTAGATGCGGTCACCGATCTGCGTCCAGTACGCCGCCTCGACCGACTCCAGCCGGACTGTCGGAGCAGCCGCGGCGTTCGCGCGCTCCAGGCCGGCCGCGACCTCACCGGTCGGGTCCTCGACGTTCTCGCCGACCCAGTACTCGAAGCCTTCGTGGACCTTGATCTCGATCGGCCTGCTGGTGTCGATCAGGTCCTGCAGCCGCGGGCCGTCCTTCATCAGGTCGCCGACCTGGACCGGGTGGCCCGGGTCGGTCTGCAGCGCAGTGGTGATTGCGTGGCCGAGGTCGCGGCTCGGGTCGCCGGACGAGGCGTGCGTCTGCATGCCGATCCAGATCGTCTCGTCGTCGCGCACCACGCCCGGCATCGCCATCGGCAGCAGGGTGACGAGGTTGATCACCTTGCCGGCGTTCTCACCGGTGAGCTCGACCTGCACGGTGCCGGACGGGACGATCTCGCGGAACGCGATCAGGTCGCACTCCGACGGCAGCCCCTCGAACGGCCGCACCACGAAGGTGTCGGCGGCCTGTGCCCGGTCCTTGCCGTGGCACTGCTTGAATCGCTTGCCCGAACCGCACGGGCAGGGTTCCCGCGGCCCGACGTCCACCAGATCGGCCGGATCGAGTGTGACGGTCGTCGTCGTGTTCTTCGCGCGCTGCCGCGACTTCTTTCCCATAACCCCGCAGTCTTACAGCCGAGGGTATGTGAGGGCCAACTCGCTAGCTCGGGACGATCGCGTGGACCGTGCGGTGGCGGGCGGCGGTGCGGACGTCCCAGCTGGAGGTGAGGACGTCGACGATGGCCAGGCCGCGGCCGCCGACCGACTCCGGATGCGGGTCGGTGATCCGCTGCGGCTCGGTGTCGCCGCGTCCGTCGGTGACCTCGACATGGATCCCGGCCCGGTCGATCCACCACGCGGCCCGCACCTCACCGGCCGGCAGCGGAGGCGCGTACCGGATCGCGTTGGAGAGCAGCTCCGAGAGCACCAACTGCGCGTCCTCACGCGCGCCTTCGGTGACCCGGTAGCGCTTCAGGTAGGCGGCCAGACGGCGTCGGGCGTCCGCTACCGCGGACACTTCATGCGGCAGTACGACGTCCACAACGCTCACGTCGGCGGGCAGGGTCGCAGAGGACAAGCAGGGTCTCCTCGATGATCGGTTCAGCCACCAGAACTTCTCCCCACGATCCCGGCCCGGAAAACACCCGCGGATATTCCGTTACAAAGACGAGCGAAGATCACGCCTAAACACTCGGAAACCGTGATGAAATCGACGGTATTGAACGTTGCAATAACCGCCCGCATTCGCCTCGCTACGTATCCGGACTGCGTGACACAAGCCACACAATTTTGTCCCGGCGTGTCACAAACCCGCAGGTCAGGTACGGCGTCCTACCTCTTCCGACCCTTCGGCGAGGACCCGCAACGCGACGTCGGGACGGTCGCTGATCACGGCGTCGACGCCGATCTCGTGGCAGTGCCGGATGTCGTTCTCGGCGTTCACGGTCCAAACGTGGACCTGATGTCCGTGCTTGTGCGCGCGATCGACGTACTCAGGGTGTGCGCTGACGATCTCCAGGCTTGGTCCGGCGTACGAAACACCGGTCGGTAGCGAGCCGTCCCGGAAGCGCAGCGGGACGCGGTCCATCAGCAGGACGGTGCGCAGGCCGGGCGCGAGCGTACGCATCCGGCGCAGGGAGAGCCAGGAGAAGCTCATCACCCGGGCCGGCGACTCCGTTCCGACCTTCGGATGCGCCCAGCCGAAGCGGTCGAGGGCCTCGATCAGGCGCCGCTCGACCAGCCCGGCGTACCTGGTCGGGTGCTTGGTCTCGATCGCCAGCTCGACCGGCCGGCCCGCGTCCCGCACGGTCGCGAGCAGCGTGTCGAGCGTGAGCACCTTCCGGACGTCGAGACCGGGCAGTTCGGCCTCGTCGTCGAGCTCGGCCCACGGGCGCTTCCAGGAGCCCCAGTCGTACTTCTCCAGCTCGTCGAGGCTCATCGTGGACAGCACGCCACGGCCGTTCGAGGTGCGCTCGATCCGGCGGTCGTGGACGCAGACCAGATGGCCGTCGGCGGTCAGCCGGACGTCGCACTCCAGCCCGTCCGCGCCGACATCGATCGCTCGTTGGTACGCCGCCAGCGTGTGTTCGGGGTTTACGTCGCTGGCACCGCGGTGCGCGACCACCCGTGGGAGCTTCCCCATGGAAGAAACTCTTTCACACGGCAGGTGATGATTGCCGACATGGACATGCGGGCGATCGTGCTGGACGGGCCGGTGGAGCCGGAAGAACTTCGGGTACGGCGGGTCACGGTGCCTGAGCCGCCGGACGGATGGGTGCGGATCAAGGTGGAGGCGTTCGGCCTGAACCGGTCGGAGTACCACCTCCGCGCGGGGCTCGCGACGAACGCGCGGTTCCCGGTGATCCCCGGGATCGAGGCGGCGGGGACGGTCGACCTGGCGCCGGGCGGCGAGTTCACGGCGGGGCAGCAGGTGGTCGCGATGATGGGCGGGATGGGCCGCGAGTACGACGGCGGGTACGCCGAGTACACCGTCGTACCGGCGTCGTCGGTGGTCCCGGTGACCACCGACCTCGACTGGGCGACCCTTGGCGCGCTGCCGGAGATGTTGCAGACCGCGCACGGCTCGCTCCACACCGGCCTCGGGATCGAGCCGGGGCAGGCGCTGCTGGTCCGCGGCGGTACGTCGTCCGTTGGAGTGGCGGCCGCCGTACTGGCGAAGGAACACGGGCTGACCGTCTTCTCGACGACGCGCAATCCGCAGCGGGTCGACGTACTGCGGGAACTCGGTGTCGACCATCCGATCGTTGACGACGGCAACGTTGCGCAGAAGGTCCGCGAGATTCGTCCGAGCGGCGTTCACGCGGCCCTCGAACTGGTCGGGACGAATGTCCTGCCGGACACGCTCCGGGCAACCGCGGTGCACGGCACGGTGTGTTTCACCGGAATGCTCAGCGACTCCTGGACGATTCCGGACTTCTATCCGATCGGATACCTCCCGAACGGTGTCCGGCTGACGGCGTACGGCGGCGAGAGCTCGGACCTGCCCGCGGCCGCGTTCCAGCGGTACGTCGACCTGGTCGCGGCCGGCAAGCTCCCGATCCGGATCGACCGCGTCTTCACGATGGACGAGATCGGCGAGGCGCACCGCATCATGCAGGACGGCAAGGCGGTCGGGAAGCTCGTCGTACGAGTGAGTTGAGGGTCCCGCCACCTGACGGGACCCTCAACGACGACCTCAGGCAGTCGCTTCCTGCAGCTCAGGAGTCCGGCCGGCGGGCCGCGCCAGGCCGTAGTGCTCGCGCAGTGTCGTGCCGGTGTACTCGGTCCGGAACAGGCCGCGTGCCTGCAGGATCGGGATCACCTTGTCCACGAACGCCGCGAGGCCGGACGGGAGCACCGGCGGCATCACGTTGAAGCCGTCGGCCGCACCGGCCTCGAACCAGTGCTGGATCGCGTCCGCGACCTGCTCCGGCGTACCGGTGAACGTGCGGTGCCCGCGCCCGCCGCCGAGCCGGCCGATCAGCTCGCGGACGGTCAGGTTCTCGCGCCGGGCGAGCGTCACGATCAGCGTGTACCGGCTCTTCGCGCCCTCGATCTCGTCCTCGTCCGGCAGGTCCGCCGGGAGCTGCTGATCGAACGGCAGGTCCTCCGGCGACACCCGCAGCGTCTTCGCCAGCTGCAACCGCGCGTACTCCGGCCGGATCAGCTCGTCCAGCTGCCGCTCCAGGCGCTGGGCCTCCTCGACCGTGGATCCGATCACCGGCACGATTCCCGGCAGGATCTTGATCGTCTCCGGGTCCCGCCCGAGCGCCGCCGTACGCGCCTTCAGGTCCCGGTAGAAGTCCTGCGCGTCCTCCAGCGTCTGCTGAGCGGTGAACACCGCCTCGGCGTACCGCGCCGCCAGCCCCTTGCCGTCCTCGGACGACCCGGCCTGAACGATCAGCGGGTGCCCCTGCGGCGACCGCGGCAGGTTCAGCGGCCCGCGA
Organism: Kribbella sp. VKM Ac-2569; assembly: GCF_004216905.1. Lineage (GTDB taxonomy): Bacteria > Actinomycetota > Actinomycetes > Propionibacteriales > Kribbellaceae > Kribbella. The sequence continues at coordinate 385,142 of NZ_SGXJ01000004.1, read as the reverse complement.
ACCTGGAAGTGCCGGCCGACGTGGTCGATCGGCTGCACCCGGTCCTGGACCGCCCAGACGCCCTCGGCCTTGTCCGCGATCGCGGCATCGTCCTGCCACGAGTCCCAGAGCTTGTACGCGACCTCGAGGAACTCGGCCGCGCGGTCGTACCGCTCCGCATGCGCCGGCTGATCTGCCAGATTGAAGTTGCGCGCCGCCTCCGGACCCGCGGTGGTGACCACGTTCCAGCCCGCACGCCCACCGCTCACGTGGTCCACGCTGGCGAACCGCCGCGCCAGGTTGAACGGCTCGTTGTACGTCGTCGACGCCGTGGCGATCAGCCCGATCCGGGACGTGGCGGCCGCGATCGCGGTAAGCAACACGGTCGGTTCGAGCGAACCGGCCGGGCGCCGCCCGACGTTGCCGAACAGCACCGGCGAGTCCGCGAAGAAGATCGAGTCGAACTTGCCGCGCTCGGCCAGCTGCGCCAGGGCCTGGTAGTGCGCCACCGAGGTATTCGCGAACGGATCGGCCTCCGGCAGCCGCCAGGATGCCTCGTGGTGCCCGGTGCTCATCAGGAACGCGTTCAGGTGCAACTGCCTACTCATACCGAAACTCCCAAAGCGTCGAGAAGCCGCGAACGGACCGCGGCGAATCCTGGATCGGCCGCACTGCGCGGCGCCGGCAACGTGATGGTCTCCTCGGCGACGATCCGGCCGGCGTCGAGCACGATCACCCGATCGGCCAGCACGATCGCCTCGTCGACGTCGTGCGTCACCAGCAGTACGGCGGGTTGATGCGCGGCGCACAACTTCCGCAGCAACACGTGCATCTTCAACCGGGTCAGCGCGTCCAGCGCACCGAACGGCTCGTCGGCGAGCAACAGCTCCGGCTCCCGCACCAGCGACCGCGCCAACGCGACCCGCTGCTGCTCACCACCGGACAACTCGTTCGGCCAAGCCTTCTCGCGGCCGGCCAGCCCGACCTCCTCGAGGCTCTGCCGCCCGCGCTCGTCCGCACCGCTCAGACCGAGCATGACGTTCTCGTGCACTCTTGCCCACGGCAACAACCGGGAGTCCTGGAAGACGACCGAGACGTTCTCCGGTACGGCGAGCTCACCGGATCCTTCGACGTCGTGATCCAGACCGGCCAGGGCCCGCAGCAGCGTGCTCTTACCGGATCCGCTCTTGCCCAGCAGGGCGACGAACTCACCCGGTTCGATGTCCAGGTCCACTCCGTCCAGGACGGCGCGGTCGTCGTACCGGCGTACCAGGTCGCGGACCTGAACGGTTACGAGGCCAACGTTCGTCGCCATGACAAGGCCCTCCTCTGGATCAGGCGGACGACCGCGTCGGACAGCAGGCCGAGGATGCCGTAGACGACCAGGCCGACGATGATGATGTCGGTCTGCCCGTACGTGCGGGCCAGTTCCATCATGTAGCCGATGCCGCTGGTGGAGTTGATCTGCTCGACGACGACCAGCGACAACCACGCGCCGGTCACCGCGAACCGCAGCCCGAGCAGGAACCCGGGCAGTGCGCCCGGCAGGACCACGCGCCGGATGAACTCCCACTGCGACAGGCCGACGGTCTGCGCGAGTTCGACGTACCGGCTGTCGATGGTGCGCAGGCCGTTGTGGGTGTGGATGTAGATCGGCACGAACACCCCGAGCAGGATGGTGACGATCTTCATCGACTCGCCGATGCCGAGCCAGAGGATCAGCAGCGGCAGCAGCGCCAGCGACGGGATCGCGCGCTTGATCTGGATCGGCCCGTCGAGGACCGCCTCACCGAGCCGGGACAGGCCGGAGATCAGCGCGAGGACCACGCCCAGCACGATGCCGAACGCGAGACCGATCAGCGCCCGCTGCGCGGACGTCCACAGGTTCGACTGCAGGCGGCCGTCGGCGATCAGGTCGCCGGCCGTGGTCACCACGGTCCACGGCGCGGACAGTACTCGTTGGTCGATCCAACCGGTGGCGGATCCGATGCTCCAGATCACCAGCAGCAGCACCGGGCCGATCGCGGCCCCGAACCTGATCGGCTTCCCGGGTCCGAGACGCCGGCGCCGTACGACGGGAGCCGAGGCCGTGCGCTGCCGCAGTCCGGGCAGCGTGGTCGCGCTCATTTGGCGCCTCCCTTGATCGCGTCCGCGGCCACGGTCTGGAACCGCAGGTCGTACAGGTCCTTGGCCTGGATCACCTTGTTGCCGGTCTCCTTGGCGAGCAGCTCGATGGTCTGCTGCTGACGCTCGATCGCGTCGCTCCAGTCCGCCGGGATGTCCGGGTGACCGGCGTTGTCGACCAGCCACTGCCCGTCGGCGGCGCTCAGCCCCTGGTCCTTCACGTAGTACCCCTGGATCCATTCCTTGGGGTGCTTGTCGATCCAGTTCTGGGCGACACCCCAGGCAGCGACGTACGCGCGGATCGCGGCGGCTTTCGCCGGGTCCTCGAGGGACTCGACCGGACCGTAGAGGTGGCCTGCGTCGTCGCGCAGGCCGTGGTCGATCGTGCCGGCGCCGTCCTTGCCGTACTTCGCCAGATACCGCTTGATCTGTACGCCGCCGATCGGCGCGACGTCGACCTGCTTGCCGGCGAGGGCCTGCGTGTAGACGTCACCGGTGCTGGGCAGCTCGACCAGCTTGACGTCCTCCTTGGTCAGCCCGGCCTTCTTCAGCACCTTCAGGATCAGCGCGCCCTGCGCCTGCCCAGGGCTGTAGGCGATCTTCTTGTCGCGCAGGTCGCCGAGCGTCTTCACCGAAACCCCCGGCGCGATGCCGAGCTTGTAGATCGGGTGGCCGATCGGGTCCTGCCGGAACTTGGAGGCGACGATCTTGACGTGCAGACCGGTCCAGGTCGCGTGGATCGACGGGATCTCGGCGACCGAGCCGAGGTCGAGCGCATGCGCCCGGAACGCCTCGGTGGTCTGCGGACCGCCGCTCAGGTTGGCGAACTGGACGTACTTCGAGACCTTGTCGTACTGGCCCGAGAGCTTCAGGGCGACCTCGGTGGCGGGATCGCCGACGACGATCTTGGCGCCGTCCGGGACCGTGGTCGGGAGCGGAGCGTCCAGCGAGAGCTTGGCGGCGCCGTCCGCGGCAGCATTACTGCCGCAACCGGTGACGAGCGCGAGCAGGGCGAGGGCGGAGAAGAGGCGTTTTCTAGACATGGTGTGCTTTCGCGTAGCGGCCGTCGTGGTAGAGCAGCGGCTCGTGCTCACGACGTTCGGTATGGGTGGCGAGGCGAGCGACGACCAGGTAGTGGTCGCCGACGGCGAAACGGTGCGCGATCTGCGCGCGGAGGAAGCTCGGGGCGTCGTCGAGCGCGGGCTCGCCGGTGGCCAGCCGCGACCAGCGGGTCGGTTCGGCGAACCGGTCGATCCCGCTGGTGGCGAACCGGCCGGCGATCGCGTGCTGGTCGGCGGACAGGAAGTTGATCACCACGCTGCTCGCCGTACTCACGGTCGGCCAGCTGGAGGCGCTGGTCGCGATCGCGAACGAGACCAGCGGCGGCAGCAGGCTGATCGAGACCAGCGAAGTGGCGGTGAAGCCGACGGGACCGTGCCCGGCGTCCGCGGTGATCACCACGACGCCGGCGGCGTGGCGACGAAACACGGAGCGGTAGACGTCGGCGTCCACCACCCGTTCCTCGGATCGATCGGGTACTACGGCCAGTGCAGGACGATTCAGGGCAGGTACAGACATGTCTCTCCCTCGGAACGGGGCAGGGACCACAGGTGATGTGTGTGAGAGGCGTGATCAGACAGGCCTCATGCAGGCGGCAATGAGAGAACGGGTCACCGACAGGTGGCGCTCGCCGTCCGCAGCAGATCGATGACGCGACGGCGGGTGAGGAGTGTCGTCGTCATGTCAGCTATCTTCGCATCAATGTCTATCGGCTAACTAGACAATCTCGGGATCCGGACTCACACCGGAAAGCCGCGGTGCGTTCTACTTACGTGATGACTCGGGAGAAGGTCGGGTTGCCGCCGTTCCAGGCGCTGATCGACGCACACTGGCGGGATGTCGCCAGGCTGGCGCGGGCGATGGCCGGTCAGGACGGCGACGACGTCGCGCAGCGCGCCTGGGAGAAGGCGTATGCGGCGTACCCGGCGCTGACCTCGGCGAAGAACCTGCGCAGCTGGGTCCTCACCATCACCGCCCGGTGCGCGACCGACGTACACCGGGCGCGGAAACCGCAGCGCCCGCTGGACGAGGCGCCTCCGGTCGCGGTCGACGGACCGGAGGCCGCGGCGTGGCCGGATCCCGACCTGTGGCGGGCGGTCAACGAACTCCCGGAGCGGCAACGCTTCGCGATCACGCTCAAGTACGTCGGCGACCTGGACCACCACGGCGTGGCCGCCGCTCTGGATACCACGCCCGCCGCGTCGCGCCGGCTCGTCAGCGACGCGCTGGCGACCCTGCGCACGAAACTCGGAGTACACGATGACTGATCTCGAGAGCCGGCTGACCCGGCTCAGCACCACTGACCTGAAACCACCCGTCCTGCCCGACGCCGACGTCGCCTACACACTGCACGACACCCCGATCGGGACGATGCTGCTCGCGATCACGCACGGGCTGGTCGTCGCCAGCTCGTTCGACGACGAGGAGACGATGACCACGCGGCTCGCCCGGGCCGTCTCGCCACGGGTACTACGGCAGCCTCGGCCGCTGGACGACGTACGACGGCAACTCGATGAGTACCTGTCCGGCAGTCGTCACGCCTTCGATCTGGAGGTGGACCTCGCGCTGGCGACACCGTTCCAGCGACTTGTGCTCACGGATCTGCCGACACACACCAGGTACGGCGCGACGACGACGTACGGAACTGTTGCCGCCGACATCGACAAGCCCAAGGCGGCGCGCGCGGTCGGTACGGCGCTGGGCGCGAACCCGGTCTGCGTCGTCCTGCCCTGCCACCGGGTCGTCGGCGCGAACGGTGCGCTCACCGGGTACGCCGGGGGCCTCGACGCAAAACGATTCTTGCTGAATCTCGAAGCAAAAAGCTGAGTTTTCCGGAATTGCCGGGAATGGTTTTACACTCGATGAAATAAGGAGCAGATCCCCAATGTGGAGTGGGGATCTGCTCCTGTTGACATGTCAGGAAGTTGCCGGCTGGTGGATCTCCAGGATGAGCCGGCGACGACCGCCCCAGTCACGTTTGTAGACCTTGTAGTCGTCGATTCCGGCGGCCGCGCAGAGCCGGCCGTAGCTGATCTCGTCGTGGATGAAGTGCACGCTGCTGTGGTCGTCGTCGTGCTCGGTGGTGACGATCCGGTGCTCCGGGCCCTGCCGCATCCCGTTGGCGATCTCGGCCGCGGTCGCCGGTCCCCAGACCGGGCCCTCGATGATCGCGATCCCGCCCGGCTTCAGCACCCGGGAGATCTCGCAGATCGTGGAGATCTGCTCGTCCTCGGCGAACAGCTCGTGGAACGCCGTCCACAGGCAGATCACCGCGTCGAACGAGTCCCATTTGTACGGCAGATCGGTCATCGAGCCGATCGCCCAGTCGATCGCGAGCTCCTCCTCGGCGGCCTGCGCGCGGCCGGCCTCGAGCAGGTTGGGCGAGATGTCCAGCCCGCGCACGACCTTGCCGGCGCGGCGCAGCGGCAGCGCGATTCGCCCGTACCCGCAGCACAGGTCGAGCACCGACTCGCGGCCCTCCAGCAGCTCCTGCACCGCCTTGACGATCAGCGCGTCCCGCTCGGGCGACGTACGCGCGGCCAGTCCGTCGGCACCGAGTTCCGCATACTCGGCCCGACTACGCAGTGCGGAGTTCAGCATGACCGCAAGTATCACGGTGATCACGGGTCAGTTCCAGTCACGGTTCGGAAAGCAAGCGGTAATCGCCGTACTCTCGCGCCTCCGCCACGTGCTTACCCACACTCAAAGCATGACGACGTACGACGACCTGCAGGCGCTTTTCCTCAACTGCACACTGAAACGATCACCTGAGCCCAGCAATACCGAGGGCCTGGTGGACGTGAGCCGGAAGATCATGGAGAAACAAGGTGTAGGGGTCGACGTGATCCGCGCCGTGGACCACGACATCGCAACCGGCGTCTGGCCGGACATGACCGAACACGGCTGGCCGACGGACGCCTGGCCGGCGATCCAGGAGAAGGTGATGGCCGCCGACATCCTGGTGATCGCCGGTCCGATCTGGCTGGGCGACAACAGCTCGGTCACCAAGCAGGTGATCGAGCGCCTGTACGGCAACTCGTCGGTCCTCAACGAGCACGGGCAGTACGCGTACTACGGGCGGGTCGGTGGCTGTCTGATCACCGGGAACGAGGACGGCGTGAAGCACTGCGCGATGAACGTCCTCTACTCGCTGCAGCATCTTGGATACACGATCCCGCCGCAGGCGGACGCCGGCTGGATCGGCGCGGCCGGCCCTGGGCCGTCGTACCTCGACGAAGGATCCGGTGGTCCGGAGAACGACTTCACGAACCGGAACACCACGTTCATGACCTGGAACCTGTTGCACCTGGCAAGGATCCTGAAGGACGCCGGCGGGATTCCTGCCTACGGCAACCAGCGCTCCGAGTGGGACGCCGGCTGCCGCTTCGACTTCGAGAACCCCGAGTACCGCTAGGCGGTCGGCCGGCGACCGATCCGGCCGAGGAGAATCGCCGCGACCATCGAGACGATGATCGAGGTGTACGTCGCGCCGAGCCAACCCGGCACCGGTTGGTGATTGAAGAGTGCCTGCTGGATCTTCGTCCAGAACGGGGACCAGCCGGAGACCGTACCGGGGTTCACCAACTGGTAGGCGACGAAGCCGATCAGCCACGCGGCGGTCGGTTGCCAGCGGAACTTCGCCGTACCGGAGACGTCCCACTTCATCTTGCTGACCACGAAGAAGTCCGCGATCGCGACCGCGAACAACGGGATGAAGACCGAGCCGATCAGGTACAGGAACTGGGTGTAGTTGCCCAGGTTGATGAACAGCGCGATGCCGGTGGCAATCACTCCGATCGCAACCGAGATCCAGCGGCGGTCGATGTGGCCGATCAGATTGTGCGCGGACTGCGTGGTCGAGTAGACGTTCGCGTACGCCTCGTCGACCTCGTCCACCAGCAGCACGAGCAGCGCGATCGCACCGGCGGGCAGCGTGACGAGTGCGGTGATCACGTCCTCGCTGTTGGTCTGCAGCGTCGCCACAGCGACGACACCGAGCGCGTAGTACGCGATCGCCGCCAGGCCGTAGCCGAGTGCGGACCCGGAGAACGCGGCCTTGTTGGTCCGCGAGTGCCGCGTGTAGTCCGCGGCCAGCGGCGCGAACGACACGACCCCGGCAGCGGCGAGGTCGACAGCTGGCCAGAAGCCGAACACGCTGTCCTGCGGCAAGGCGTGCGTCGGCTTGCTGAGCACCTGCACGAACAGGTACACCGACGCGAGTAGCACCAGCCAGACCATGAACTTCCGCAGGATTTTCACGCTGCCGAGCGGACGAACCGCCATCGCGGTCGCGATGATTCCGGCGAGTACGACGAACAGCCAGCGCCACCGCTCACTCGTGACCGCAACCGCGGCCTGCGAGATCACGATGATCTCCATCGTCGCCCAGCCGACGTTCTGCGCGATGTTCAGCACGGTCGGCGCGATCGAGCCGCGGCGCCCGAACAGACCGCGCAGGCTCGCCATCGCGGGCGCACCGGTCTGCGACCCGAACACGGCCGCGCCGCCGAGCACCAACGCACCGATGCCACAGCCGACGACGACCGCGAGCAGCCCCTGCCAGAGCGAGCCCGTATACGCCGCCACGAGCGCACCGGTCACCGGACCGAACAGCGAGATGCCGAAGTTGCCCCAGAGCGTGAACTGGTCGAAGAAGCCGAGCGTGCGCGGCGCATCGGTGGTAAGGACGAGCGGCGCCTCGGTGGTACCGGCAGGTCGAACAGCTGTATCGGTCATGAGTGACCCCAATCCCTACGCCGGCATTACCCGGTCAGGTTCAGGCGGTCGGCGACCCAGCTGTCGCCCTCTCAGCCCGCGCATCCTCGGTGCGAGCTCCCGCATAGGTTTGTGTTGCTGCTGAGAGTTTAACTCGTCAGCTACTTTGCGGGAGTGCGGCTGCTCGTTCTATGAGAGCGGCCAGCTCCGGGCCGTTCGTGATGACCGGCATGTGGGCCCCGGAGTCCAGCGTGCGGGCCTCGCCGTGGCTGAGTTCGGCGAGCCGTTCGACCCATTCCGCCGTACACAGCAGGTCGTGCCGGCCGCGGACGAGGACGACCGGCGCTTGGACGTGGGGCATGACCGCAGCTAGGTCGTGGTGCCTCGACGCTTCGCCGGCGCGGGCGATCGACGGCAGCGTCGTACGGGCGTATTGCGGACTGATCCGGACCAGCTTCGGCGCGTCCGGGATGGCCGAGCCGACGAGCCGGACCGCTCGGTCGACCCAGCTCGAGAGCCGGACGTCGCCGGTCGGCGCGGCGAGTACGAGCGCGTGGGCCAGCTCGGGGTAGCGGATCGCCATCTCGACGACAATCTGACAGCTCGCGGAGTGGCCGACCAGCACGGACCGCTCGCGGATCTTCTCGGCCAGCGTTACCGCGAGGGCACGGGGGTGCAGGTCCTCACGGCTGCCCGCTGGTTCGCCGTACCCGGGCAGAGTGACCACGTGGTACGGCGTGACGAGGTGCTCGACCGTCCGCGCATACGACTCCGGGCCGAGGCCCAGGCCGGGCACGAGGACGACAGGTGCGTTCACTCCCAGGGAGCCTTGGCCGGGGCGCCCTTGACGACCGGGTTCGGTACGTCGGGCTTCAGCTCGCGGTACCCGAGGAAGAGGCCGAGGGCGAGGATCAGCAGACCGAACCCACCCCAGCCGTACGCCGTCGGCAGCCGGTGCACCGCGTCGTCGCTGGCACCGAGACCTGTGGACAGCACCATGAGCAGCCAGACCAGGATCGGCACCACGGCGACCGCGACCAGGAGCAGACCGGCCAGCTCGGCCGGGTCGGGCCGACCACCGGCCTTGCGGCGGGCCAGCACGTCGCGGATCCACATCACCAGCCCAGCCGTGCCGACGACCACGAGCAGCAGCTGGCCGATCGCGTCGAGCACGTCGGTGCGGAGCGGGTGGTTGAGCGGCGAGCCCGGCGCCTGCGAGATCTCCCGGAGCGCGACGCGCTGGACGGAGACGACCAGCAGCCCGTAGATCACGGCGATGAACGCGGCGAGGCCGACGACCCGAGCGGCACGCGGGTCACGCGAGTGCTCCCCGCGGCCGTACGTCGGGAGCTCATGCGGCTCCGGGCTCGCGGGAGCGCCGTACGGTGCACCAGGACGGTAGACCGGCGGCTGGTGGTACGCCGGGTTGCCCTGCGCCGGTGGCTGCGTTCCGTAGGCCTGCGGCGGCGCATACGGGAACTGCTCCGGCGGGGCGGACTGACCGGCGCCGTACGTGCCGCCGCCGTACGGCGTGGGTGGCGCGTAGTGCTGCTCCTCGCCAGACCCCTGCTGCTCGGGTTGCTCGTCCCTGCCGTACGTCGGGAAGTCCTGTGACGACATCGAGTGCTCCCTCCCGTCGTACCTAGCTTCTCAGGTCGCCTTGACCGTCGGCCAGGCGTTCGGCAGGCAGCCGGCCAGACCCTTGGTCTGCTGCATCATCACCGGCGCGGGGGTCTTCGGCGTGGTGCAGGTCGAGTGCCCGTGGCCGAGCGCGTGCCCGACCTCGTGGTTGACCAGGTAGCTGCGGTACAGGTCGACCTTCCCGTTGTATGCCGGGATCGCGTAGAGCCACCGCTTCGCGTTGAGCACGACGCGGTCCTCGACGCGGCAGGAGACCTCACCGCCGGTGTCGAGCGGCAGACAGAGCTTGTCGGTCAGGGTCGGCGTGGCGAGGATGATCCGGAGGTCGGCGTCGACGCGGTCCGTGCGCTCGAAACTCACCTCGTGCACCGCCTGCCAGCCGCGCGGGTCCGTCAGCGTCTTGTGGATGGCGGCCGCGACCGCGGCACCGTTCACCGACACCCCTTGCTCGATCTCCACGCGGTACGTCATCTTGTCGCGCACACCGGTCGCCTTGTTGAACCCAGGCACCACGGCCAGCTTCCCGGTCGACACCAGCACGTTCGGCTTCGCACCCTTCGGCTTGCGCGTCAGGGTCGGTGCCGGTCGCAACGGAGTGGTGAACTTCTGCGTCGGCGTGGCAATCGGAACCGGCGTCGTCTTGGGCGTGACCGAGGTCACCGGTGTTTCCTGAGCAACGTCGTTGACTCCCGCAACCGCCTGCGCCGCCAGGCTGTTCCGGTGCGCCACATCCGGATGCGCCACCACCACAGTCCCCAGCACCGCCAACGCAGTCACCACAAGCCACTGCCCCTTGTACGACTTCCGCCGACTGTGCCGCCCACCCCGACGCCGCCCAGACGTGTGTCCGCGCTGGCCGCTCCTCCGGGTGGTCATGACAGTTGACCCTACCGATACGTGCCAGAGCACGAAAGCCCGGTTTCGTTAAGCCGTCCTGGTGCGCAGGAATTTTCCGAAGTGGGGGACGGTGAAGGCGACGGTGCCGCGTTCGGCGGAGAAGACGAGGCCTTTCTTGATCAGGCCGTCACGGGCGGGGGAGAGGGACTGGGGTTTGCGGTTGAGGGTGCTGGCGACCTCGGCGGTGGGGACGGAGCCGTCGTCGACGCCGATGCCGAGCTCGGCCATGGCGCGCATGTACTCGCGTTCCGCGGGGGTGGCGCGTTCGTAGCGGGAGCCGAAGAAGCCGACGGTCAGCTCGGCCGATGCCTCGGGGCCCGCGACGGCGACGTCCTTGATGGTGATGGGCGAGGTCGGCGCGTGGTCCCAGGTCGAGTGCGCGAACGCCTGCACGAAGTACGGGTACCCGTCCGTCTGCGCGTACAGCTCGTCCAGCGCCTCCTCGTCGTACTGCACGCCTTCGCTCTCCGCCGGCACCATGAGCGCCCGGTCGCACGCCTCCCGCGCCAGGCGGTCCACGCGGATGTAGCGGAACAGTCGCTCGGAGTACGACTTGCTGGCCGACAGTACGGCGGGCAGATGCGGCAGGCCCGCGCCGACGACGACCAGCGGCGCGCTCTGCTGCGAGATCTCGTGACAAGCGGCGCACAGTGCGGACAGGTCGTCCGTACTGATGTCCTGCATCTCGTCGATGAACAGCCCGACCCCGACGGTCAGATCACCCGCGAGATCCGCGGCGTCGGTGAACAGCTCGATCAGGTCCATCTCCAGGTCACCGGAGTCGGCCCGGCCCTTCGCAGCGGCCACATCCACCGGCGGGTGCCAGCGGATCCCCTTCCGGTCGTTCGCCGCCGTACGCAACGCGAAGGCCTTCAGTACGGCGCTGAACTGGTCGACCTTCTCGTCGTCGCGGTGCCGGTGCCCCAGCTCCCGCATCGCGGTGTGCAGCGCCTGGGCGATCGGCAACCGGATGCTCTGGTCCGGTCGCGCCTCGATCTTCCCGGTGCCCCACGCCCGCTTGATCGCTTGCGAACGCAGTGTGTTGAGCAGCACCGTCTTACCGACGCCCCGGAGACCGCTGAGCACCAGGCTCCGCTCCGGTCTGCCTGCCGCGACCCGTTCGAGTACCACCTCGAACTGCCGCACCTCGGTGTCGCGTCCGGCCAGCTCAGGCGGCCGCTGACCGGCGCCGGGCGCATAGGGATTCCGGATCGGATCCATGCTTTCACTGTATGAGGCCGTCTAGCGTTTTCCGTAGATTGACCGATCAACGGGCAGAGCGTGTCGCGACAGATCTCTACGGCTTTCTAGTGAAATCACTAGAAACCGATAGACACCACGAGCGACCTCAAGACCACTATGGTTCCGGCATGGTGGAGTGGGTTCCGCAGGCTGGTGCGTTGTACGAGCGGGTGCACCAGCAGTACGTCGGCGGTGCGCGCAAGCTCGAGTCGCTGATCAACGAGCTGATCGGCGAAGAGGAAGGCATCAACTACCTGACCGCCACCGCGCGGGCCAAGGATCCCGAGTCGTTCCTCGCGAAGGCGTCGAAGCCGCATCCCGACGACCCCACGAGACCGAAGTACGACGACCCGCTGAACCAGATCACCGACCTGGTCGCGGCCCGTGTCATCACGTTCCTGGTCGAGGCGGTGGATCGGGTCTGCGAGGTGATCGAGGAAGAGTTCGAGATCGTCGAGCACACCGACATGGGCGCGCACACCCGGGCGCAGGGCGTCTTCGGGTACGCCAGCAAGCACTACCTGGTCCGGCTCAACGATCACCGCCGGGAGCTGCCGGAGTACGCCGTACTGAAGAACCTGGTGATGGAGATCCAGGTCCGGACGGCGGTCCAGCACGCGTGGGCCGAGTTCGAGCACGACATCCGGTACAAGCTGGACATCCCGCCGGACCGCAAGCCCGAGTTCGACCGGCGGTTCCTCCTGGCCGCCGCGTTGATGGAGCTCGCCGACAACGAGTTCACCGAGATCGACCGGCTGTACCGCGAGCTGGCCGCGACCGCGTCGGACAAGGCGCCGCTGGACCTCACGACGGCCACGCTGACGACGTACCTGACCCGCCGGTACCCGGACGCGCCGCATGCGAAGACCACGCACTACGCGTGGATCCTGGGCGTCCTGCTCCGCCTCGGTGTCACCACCGAGGAGCAGCTCACCGAACTCCTCACAGGTATCGACAGCGAAGCAGTGCAGGCAGCAATGACGCACCGAGCCCCGGCCGGCACAGTACGACGCCTCGACGACGACCTGCTCGCCGCCAAGGGCCCTGCCTACCTAGACCTGTTCCCCGACGAGGAACGCCGCCAAAAGATCCTCCGCGGCCGACTGAAAGCACTGGTCCGGGCCGAGATCATCCAGCCCTGACGAGGTCCTCCGCCGTACGACGTGCCCACCGGGACGTGGTGATCAGCCCCAGCACCAGTACCAACGCTCCGCAGCTCGCGATGATGTACCAGCAGAGCAGGGCGGCGTTGACGAAGCCTGTTTCGAAGGAGCCGACCAGGCGGGCTGTGAGAACGGTGCCGGCGACAGCGACGCCCAGTGAGGCGCCGACTTGGCGGCTGGTGGAGGCGATGGCTGCGGCTACACCTGCCTGGGCTCGCGGCATACCGGAGACGGCTGCATTAGTAATAGGTGCGTTCAGCATGCCGAAGCCGAGTCCGAAGACCAGGTAGCTGATCAGCAAATGCACAGTGGCAGTAGTAGTGGTCAACTGCGACAGCAGCAGCCCGGACGCGGTCAGCATGGTGCCGGCCACCACTAGTGGCACCCGTGGACCTCTGTGGCCGACCAGCCAACCGGACACCGGTGCGAACACCACGGTCATCGCAGCCATCGGCAACGTGAGCAGACCGGCGTGCAGCGCAGTGAAACCACGCACCGACTGCAGGTAGAGCGAGTTGAGGAACAGGAACGCCGACAGCGCCGAGAACCCGCACACCGCGATCAGCGTGGCTCCTGAGAACGGTGCACTCCGGAAGAACCGCGGCTCCAGCAGCGGCTGCTCTCGACGACGTTCGTAGTACACGAGCGTCACCAATGCCACCACGCACACCACGAAGCACCCGATGATCAGCGGCGACCCCCACCCGGCGGACCGCCCCTCGATGATCCCGTACGTCAGACCACCCAGCAGCAGTACGACGAGCACCTGCCCGACCGGATCCATCCGCCGCGGCACGGCCGCCCGCGACTCGGGCACGAAGAAAGCAGTCATCAGTACGGCGGCCACCGCGACCGGCACGTTGATCCAGAAGATGAACCGCCACCCGGCCGCGTCCACGAGGGACCCGCCGACGACCGGACCGACTGCCATGCTCAGCCCGACCACACCGCCCCACACACCGATCGCCTGCGCACGCTCGCGCGGGTCCGTGAAGGTGTTGGTGATGATCGACATCGCCACTGGGTTCAGCATCGACCCGCCGACGGCCTGCAGCACCCGGAACGCGATCAGCAGGTCGACGCTCGACGCGACTCCGCACAGCAACGACCCGATCCCGAAGAGCACCAGCCCGACCTGGAACGTCCGCCGCCGCCCGACGCGGTCCGCGGTCGACCCGGAGACCATCAGCAGGCTGGCCAGCACCAGCGTGTAGGCGTCGATCGTCCATTGCAGCTTCGCGACCGAGGCCCCGAACTCGGACCGGATCGCCGGCAGCGCCAGGTTCACGATGGTGGAGTCCAGCCCGACGATGAACAGGCTGGAGCAGCAGATCCCGAGGACCAGCAACCGTCGCCTGCGGCTCAGCTCCTGCACCCGTCTCCCCTCGACGCCCTGCTCTGCACTGTACAAACCGGCAACGTTTCCGGCAGTGTCTCTCACCAGGTGGGAGGACGGTCCGGACCGGTAGCCGAAAACGGTTTGACGGACTGTCGGCGAGGCCGCCTACGCTTGATCCATTCGCCTGGTCAGGTGCCTTCTTTCAACCCTTCTATGCCTCCTTGTGAGACGTCATGTCTTTGCGCCTTGTCCCGTTCGCCGACCCGGGTGTGCCGGACACCCGATCCGGCCTCCGACTCATCCTCTGGCTGGAGCACCAGCAACTGCGTGGGCAGATCCTCGCGGTGTTCTGGGGCCTCGTCTATTTCGGCGGCATCGCAGCCGCTCCGGTCGCCGTCGGTCTCGCCGTTCAGGCGGCGATCGACCTGTCCTGGCCCAAGCTGATGCTGGCCGGTGCGCTCCTGCTCGCCTTCGGCGCGGCCAAGGCCGGCGCCGACTCGTACTTCCACAAGGCCGTGGTCACCAACTGGATCAGTACGGCCTCCCGCCTGCAGCAGCTGTTGTTCCGCAAGGCCGCGGAGCTGGGCTCGCTGCTGACCCGCCGGATCGCCGCCGGCGAGGTGGTCGCCGTGAGCAGCGGCGACGTCGAGAAGATCGGCTGGTTCGTCGAGGTCCTCGGCCGGTTCGTGGCCGCGCTGCTGACCTGTTTCGCCGTCGTGATCGGGCTGCTGTTCTACGAACCGCAGCTCGGTCTGGTGGTCCTGATCGCCGTCCCGGTGCTCGCGTTCTCGATCGTCCCGCTGATGGGTCCCGCGGAGCGCCGCGCGGACGAGCAGCGGGCCAAGGGCGGCCGGGCGACCGAGCTGGCCGCCGACACCGTCGCCGGACTGCGCGTGCTGCGTGGCATCGGCGGTGAGCAGCTGTTCCTGGAGCGGTACCGCGACGCCTCACAGGAGTACCGGAGCAGTGCGGTCCGCAGTGCCCGGATGTGGTCGCTGATCGCGGCCCTGCAGGTGCTGCTGTTCGGTCTGTTCCTGGTGCTCATCGTCTGGATGGGTGTCCGGCTGGTGACGTCCGGCCACATCTCGGTCGGCGAGCTGGTCACGACGTACGGCTTCATCACGTTCATGCTGGTGCCGCTGCAGACGTTCGAGGAGACCGCGAGCGCGTTCATCTTCTCGAAGGTGTCCGCGCGCCGGGCCGCGCGCGTGCTGTCGTTGCAGCGGACGGACGAGACCAAGGGGACCGCTGCGGCCCAGCTGCCGGAGGGCGACGTGCTCGACCCGGTCACCGGGCTGCACGTCCCGGCCGGAAGCTTCACCGCGGTCGTCAGCGGCAACCCGGACGCAGGCGGTCTCCTGGCCGACCGGCTGGGTGGCCACAGCCCGTCAGCCACCGACGAGGCGTCCGTGCTGCTCGACGGTGTCGCACTGGACGACATCCCGCTGGAGTCGGCGCGCACCGTCGTACTCGTGCAGGACAAGGACCCGGTGCTGTTGTCGGGGACGGTGCGCGAGCTGTTCGACGTACCGGCCAGTGGTGCGGTCTCACCCGAGACGGCGCTGGACGCGGCGCAGTGCGCGGACATCCTCGACGTACTGCGGCAGACGCTGCCTGCTGGTGAGTCCGATGCGATGAACGCAGTGCTGACCGAACGCGGGAGGTCTCTGTCCGGTGGCCAGCGGCAGCGAGTGGCATTGGCGCGCTCGCTGTACGTCGACCCGCAGGTGCTGGTGCTCGACGAGCCGACCAGTGCGGTCGACGCGCACACCGAGGCGCGCATCGCGGACGGTCTGCAGTTGCTACGCGCCGGCCGGACCACGGTGGTGTTCACGTCCAGTCCGCTGATGCTGGACCGGGCAGAGCGGGTCGTGTTCGTGCCGGAGGGCCACGTCGACGCGGTCGGCACGCACCACGAGCTGCTGCACACCAACGCGCGGTACCGCGCCGTGGTGACCCGTGAAGAAGAACCGAAGTTCGAGGAGTTCGCGTGAAGCGCCCGGAGTACGACCCGGCAGCCCCGCAGGAGGTAGTGCGGCTCCCGGTGGCCAGCAGCGCGACCGTCCGTGCCTACATCAAGGAGCTGTTCCGCCGGCACCGGCGCCAGTTCCTGTGGCTGACGCTGGTCAACACGGTGGCAGCGCTGAGCGGCATGATCGGCCCGTGGCTGCTCGGCAACGTGGTGCAGAAGCTGTCCGAGGGCCACACCGACGTGGACCTGCCGTACGTCGTGATCGGCTTCGTCATCGCCCTCGCGGTGCAGACGGTGTTCATACGGCTGACCCGCTTGCGCGGTGCGGTGCTCGGCGAGGAGATGCTCGCCGATCTCCGTGAGGACTTCCTGGTCCGTGCGGTCGGGCTGCCGCCGGGCGTGCTGGAGCGCGCCGGGACGGGTGACCTGCTGTCCCGGATCACCACGGACATCGACCGGCTGTCGCACGCGATGCGCGACGCCGTACCGCAGCTGACGATCGCGATCATCTGGGCGTCGCTGCTGATCGGCGCGCTGATCGTGACCGCACCGGCGCTGGCCGTGGCAGTGGTGATCGCGGCGCCGATCCTGATCATCGGCGGCCGGTGGTACTTCCGCCGCGCACCAGCGGGATACCGGTCGGAAGCGGCCGGGTACGCCGCGGTCGCCTCGGCGCTGGCCGAGACGGTCGACGCCGGCCGGACCGTCGAGTCGCACCGGCTCGGTGGCCGCCGGATCGCCGTGGGCGACACCCGGATCGGTCAGTGGGTCGCCTGGGAGCGGTACACGCTGTACCTGCGGATGGTCCTGTTCCCGGTGATCAACATGACCCACACGGTCGCGTTGGCCGCCGTACTGGTCATCGGTGGCGGTTTCGCGATCCAGGGCTGGCTGACAGTCGGTGCGCTGACCACGGGTGCGCTGTACATCCAGATGCTCGTCGAGCCGGTCAACATGATGATCCGCTGGTACGACGAGTTGCAGGTGGCACAGGTGTCGTTGGCACGGCTGGTCGGCGTCCGTGAGGTGGAGACTGCCGCGACGACGAGCGAGGACGAGCCGGACGGGCGGACGGTGCTGGCCGACGACGTGCGGTTCGGGTACCTGGAGGGCCGCGACGTACTGCACGGGGTCACGTTGACGGTCGAGCCAGGTGCTCGCGTGGCGCTTGTCGGGCCGTCTGGTGCAGGTAAGTCGACGCTGGGCCGTTTGCTGGCCGGCATCTACTCGCCACGCGTCGGTGACATCACCTTGGGTGGTGCGGCGCTGGACCGGATGTCTGCCGAGCAGGTCCGTAGTCACGTTGCCCTGGTCAACCAAGAGCACCATGTGTTCGTGGGCAGCGTGCGGGACAACCTGCGGCTGGCCAAGCAGGACGCGTCCGACGCGGATCTGTGGGCGGCACTGCGGTCGGTGGACGCCGACGGCTGGGTGGCCGGGTTCGACAACGGGCTGGACACCGAGGTGGGCTCCGGTGGGGTCTCACTGACGCCGGCCCAGGCGCAACAGGTCGCGCTGGCGCGTCTGGTCCTTGCTGACCCGCACACGCTGGTCCTGGACGAGGCGACCTCGTTGATGGACCCGCGGGCGGCCCGGCACCTGGAGCGGTCTCTGGCGACCGTACTGGAGGGCCGGACCGTGGTGGCGATCGCACACCGGCTGCACACCGCGCACGACGCCGACGTGATCGCGGTCGTCGAGGACGGCAAGATCGTCGAGCTGGGCCCCCACGACGAACTGGTCGACGCCCAGGGCGCGTACGCCGCGCTCTGGCACTCCTGGCACGGCGACCGATGACGGGCGGGGGTGTCCGGCGGAGCACCGTCGGACACCCCCTGGTCGTGTGAGGATGAAGGCGTGCTGCTGACGACGCTCTTCTCTCTGCCCACCACCATGGCCCTGGACGTCGACGACGAGGGCCGCATGCTGGTCCTGTACGACGGCACCGGCACCCGTCAGGTCAACGAGGTCGACCCGGACGGGACCTGGCGTGCACTCACAGATCTCGACGACACCTGCCGCGGCGCCCAGTTCGTTCCGGGCAGCAGCCGCGTGGTCGTCGAGCACGACACCGGCGGCGACGAGCGCGGTCAGCTCTCGCTGCTCGACCTCGACGAACCCGGTCTGCCCACACTGACCCCACTGGTCCACGACGCCGAGTACATCCACCACCTGGTCGCAGCTCGCGCCGGCAGCGTTCTCTACACGACGAACCGCCGCAACGGCGTCGACTTCGACCTCGTCACCCACGACCTGGCCACCGGCCGCGAGACCGTCCTGTACGACGGCGGCGGCTGGGTGATGGGCGTCGACCCGTCGCCGGACGACAAATGGGTCGTGCTCTCGAAGGCCAGCAGCCCGGCCAACTCGATGCAGCTGCTCCTGCTCGACACATCAAGCCGGTCCGTCACCGAGCTCACCGCGGAGGACGCGCACAACGACCAGGGTCCGGTCGCCTGGCTGCCCGACTCATCCGCGTTCCTGGTGTCCAGCAACGCCGACCGCGACCGGATGGCAATCCGCCGGTACGACGTCAGCGCCGCGACCTGGAGCGAGCTACTGGCGGACGACGCCCGCGACCTCGCCGGGTGGCCCTCACCGGACGGCGAGCACCTGTTGGTCGGCGTACTGGAGGACGGGGAGGTCACCCTGGCGTTGCACCGGTTGGAGGACGGGGCGGCGATCGCTCCGCTCGACCTGCCCGCCGGTGGTTGCGCGGGCCTGTTGTACGCCAACCCAGATCCGATCTGGTCGCCGGACGGCTCGTTCGCAGCGATCACCTACAACTCCCCGGTCGTCCCGCCGACCGTGTACCGGTTCGTGCCGGGCGGTGAACTGACGGCGATCCGCACTGTGGAGGTTCCGGCCGAGCTGCAGCACCCGGAGAGCCTGCGCGTTCCGTCGTTCGACGGCGAACAGGTGCCGGTGTTCGTGTTCCGGCCTACCGGTCCGAGCCTGGGGTCCACAGTGGTGCACGTGCACGGCGGTCCAGAAGGCGCCGCGATGCGGATCTGGAGCCCGATCATCTCGGCGCTGGCCGGTGAGGGCCACACCGTCGTCGTACCGAACGTCCGCGGCTCAGCCGGCTACGGCAAGCGCTGGTACTCGCTGGACGACCGCGAGCTGCGACTGGACTCGGTGAAGGACCTGGCCGCGATCAACGCGTGGCTGCCGACGATCGACGGGGACTCGAAGCGCGCTGTGCTCTGGGGCGGTTCGTACGGCGGGTACATGGTGCTGGCCGGTGTCGCGTTCCAGCCCGACCTGTGGGCGGCCGGCGTGGACATCGTCGGAATCGCTTCGCTGGTGACGTTCCTGGAGAACACGTCGGACTACCGGCGGTCGATGCGGGAACGCGAGTACGGGTACCTGGCGACGGACCGGGAGTTCCTGGAGTCGGCGAGTCCGCTCAGCCGCGTCGACGACATCCGGGCGCCGCTGTTCGTCATCCACGGCGCCAACGACCCACGGGTCCCGTTGTCGGAGGCAGAGCAGATCACGGACGCTCTGACGAAGCGCGGCGTACCGTGCCAGCTGCTGGTGTACCCGGACGAGGGCCACGGTCTGGCCAAGCTCACGAACCGCCTGGACGCGTACCCGCAGGCGTTCAGCTTCCTGCGAGACCACTTGGGGTGAGAGTGGCGGCGGTCGCGTCGAGTCGTACCGGCAGTCCCAGCGGTACGGCGAGGTTCAGCGCCTCATGTCCGATCGCCGCACCCTCCACCGTCGGTACGCCGAGTGGCTCGAGCCGCTCGCGGATGGTGTCGCCGAGCCCCTCGCCGCCCTTGCTGAAGTCACCGATGACCAGACCGGTCACCTGCTCGAACCACCCGGCGCGCAGCAGCTGAGTGAGCAGCCGGTCCGCCTGGTACGCCTCCTCGTTGACCTCTTCGAGTACGACGACACCCACCGGTGGCGCGTACGTCGGCGTACCGATGCTTGCCGCCAGCAACGCCAGGTTGCCGCCACGCAGTAGACCCTCGGCAACGCCGTCCACCACAGTGCGTGCCCCAGCTGGTGCCAGCAGGTCAGTGACGGTCTCCGGCTCGAACAGGAGCGCCCGCAGCCGCTCACGCCCCGCATCCGTGTCCAACTGCTCCACAGCAGCAGCCATCGGCCCGTGGAGAGTCACGAGACCACGTGCGTTCAGCGGCTCGTGCAGCGCGGTGATGTCGCTGAACCCGACGAACCACTTCGGTACGGCGACTAGCTCGTCAAAGTCGACGTACTCGAGCAGCCGCTGCACGCCGTACCCGCCCCGTGCGCAGAACACCGCGGCGTACTGCGGATCCAGCCAGGCGTTCCGCAGGTCTTCGGCACGTGCCTTGTCGTCGGCCGCCAGGTACTTGAACCGCTCGTGCCCGGCCAGCACCGACGGCATCACGTCCACCTCGAGTCCCCAGGACCTGAGGTGGACCACTCCAGCGTCGAGCCGCGAAGCATCCACCGGCCCCGACGGCGCCACCACAGCAACCCGGTCCCCATTCCGCAGCCGCTGCGGCACCACCACGTCAGTCACCCCGCCGACGCTACCAACCGACCTGCAACGTCGAGCTCTTGGAGACCCCGTTCACCGTTACACCCAGCTGGGCCGTGCCAGGGCGTAGTGCGGTCAGTACGCCGGTGGACGGATCGTAGGAGGCGACTGCCCAGAACGGGGCGGTCTTTGCCGGGCCGATGTGCAGCGTGGACGAACCCCACCAGTCAGCCGACACCGGGAACGCCACTGGGATCCGCCGGCTCTCCTGTACGACGGTCGCGGCCGCTGCACCAGTCTCGCCGGGGCGCATGGAAGCCGGCGCGGCCAGTTCGAGGGAGTCGACGTGTGGTCGCAGCTCGACCTGGAACCAGGGTTGTGCCGGCGAGGCCACCGTCGCGATGCCGACCAGTGCCCACCCGGTGAAGCCGCCGGCGTCCGGTGCCGCCGCGGGGCTCTTGCCGGAGTTGCCGGTCAGCGGGAGCAGTACGCCGTCGGTCCGGGTCGCGGCGAACGTGCCCGCGTGCGCCGCCATGTAGGCCGCACCCTTGCCGGTCGAGGCGCGGAAGTCGGCGAGCCACTTCACGATCATCGCGGCTTCCTTGCGGTCACCGAGCTGCGAGTTCTGCGTCGGCGACGGGTCGTCGATCGGGTGGTGCGCCATCACCACGACGTTCTTGATCGACTTGTTCGTCGCCGCGTCGGCGAGCTGTTTGCGGAGATCGAGGATCTGGTCGAACCCTCCGGCCCGCAGCGATCCGAGCGACGAGTCCCGCAGTACGAACCGCGTACCCAGGTGGTCGAACGTGCTGGTCGCGTTGCCGAACACCTTCTTCCACTCGGACAGGTCGCCCGGTCCGTAGGTCTCGTGGTTGCCCGGCACGTAGTGCACCGGTACCTTGCCGGCCACCTCCTCGTCGATGATCTGCTTGGCCAGCGCGATGTCCGGACCGAACGCGCGGTCCACGAAGTCGCCGTTGATCACCAGGAACTCGGGCTTCTGCGCGAGCGCCTCGCGGATCGTCCGGCGGGCCTGCTTCACGTAGTCCGAGTTCGGGTCGTCGGAGGTGAACTGCGCGTCGGACATCACCGCGAACCGCCAGCGACCGCTCGTGGTCACGGTCCCGTCGGTGACGACCATCGGGTCGATCACCTTCGCCGGCGGATCCATCGTCACCGGCGGCGCGCTGCGGACGGTCAGGTCGTCGACGACGATCCGGCCCGAGTACTGCCGGGTCGGCGAGGTCTCGACGACGTAGATCCGCCAGAAGCGCAGTGGCATCGTCAGCCCGGACGGGATGTCCGCCTCGACGTACTTCCACCCGGTCCAGTCGACCGTGGGAGCCAGGTTGAGCGTCTGCGCCGAACCACCGGCCGCGTCGTACGCGTTGGCGCGCAACCACGCTCCCTTGCCGTCGCCGTACACCCAGGCGCCGAGCTTTTGCGGCTGCCCCGGCAGTGTCTGCTGCGGAGTCTGCGAGAGGTACGCCGCTCGCGTGGCAGTGCTGCCCGTCAGCGAGTAGTCGAGCGCGATCGCCTGCCCGCCGTCATGCCCTTCCGCAGCGGACCGCGTCGCCGTCGCGGCACCGGCCGGTACGGCGTTCGCTGCCCACTTGGTGACGTCGTCGAGCTCGTCAACCACCGTGCTGGTCAGGCCGGCCGTGATGCTGAGCTGCGTGCTGAGCGTGCCGACGGTCGCGGTCACCACGGCCGAGACGGCCTCGCTGCTCACCGCGGCGACCTCGAAACCATTGCCCTTCGCAACGATCTTCACCAGCGCCGGGTCGTAGCTGAGCTTGACGTCGCGCGGCTCGATCCAGGTGGAGAACCCGTCGGCGTCGTACCCGTCGACCTCGAAGAAGCCCTTGGCGGCGGCGTCGGCGAGCGACACCTGCCGGGTCGAGGGCGCCAGTCGGGTCGGCGTACCGAGGACTGTCATCGGGAACCTTCCGTTCGCCGCACCACGGGTCGCGGTGACGATCGCGTCGCCGGCGCGGCGGCCGATGACCACACCGTGCTGGTCGACGCGGACGTTGCTGCCGGCGTACCAGAACGGCGTACCGGTCGCGGGCGCGTAGGTCTCGTCGTGGCCCGTGGCGCTGAGGACTCGGCTGAGTCCGGTGAGGACGCGGGAGCTGCGGGAGAGGTCGGTGTCGGGGCTCTCCTCGGACGTGCCGACGGCCTCGACGCGGAAGCCCTTGAGCTGACCGGAGCCCTTGACCGGGACCAGGCCCAGTCCGTTCGGGATCAGTCGCTCGCCACCGTCGGACGGGTCGTTCACGACCTCCGGCGCGGCCTTGCCCGGGGTCCGGGCGAGCATCGTCGAGGAACCGCCGCCGTCCAGGTTGAGCGCGTCGTCAGCCCCGAGGCTGATCATCAGCTGGCCCATTTCCTTCAGCGACAGACCCCGCGAACCGGTGGCCCGGCCGTCGACGGTGAGCAGGATCATCCGGCTCCCGTCGGCGTCGAAGCCGATCGCAGTGCGCGGCGCGAGGTCGGCGTCCGGCACGGTGTCCGGGACCTTGCCGTCCTTCGCGAGCTGGTAGTTGCCGCTGACGGCGGCGGCCACCTCACCTGCGTCCGGGCGCAGGCCGTACTCGACGCCGACCTTGTCGCCCACCTCGAACGCGGTGAGCGCCTCGGCGCCGGCCTCGCGGCCGATCAGCGCCTGCTCTCCTGCTGCCAACGGGGTGGTGGCCGGAGTGGTTGCCGAGGAGACGACCACACCGTCGCGAAGGATCACCTCGCGCACGGTCGGCAGGCCGTCCACGGTCCGGGTCCGGGCCGCGTCGCCCCACTCCGGGGTGTAGAGGCCGATCCCGCCGGCGTTGACGGTCGGCGAGTTGAGGTTGGTCAGCTCGAGCTTGGTGGCGTCGTCGTCGGTCGCCGTACCTTGCAGGAACAGCTGGGCGATCCTGCCGAGGCCGTCCTTGCCGATCACCGCGGTGTCGTTGTGGCCGGCGGCGGGCGCGTTGAGCAGCTTGCCGCTCTGCTCGACGCCGACACCGAGCGGCGCGGTGGTGTCGTTGATGTCGAAGAAGTCACCGTTCACGCCGGCGATCGCGCCTTTGCGGGCGAGCTGCTGGCTGAGCGGCTGCCCGCCGGACACCTTCCCGCCGTTGTTGACCAGGTCGACGGTCACGCCGTGCTTGTCCAGGTCGGTGTCGAGGATGTCCCCGCGCTGCCAGCCCTTCGCGTCGAGGCGCTCGAACGACGTGTAGTTCACGCCGGGCGCCACCGGGCTGTCGTCACGTGACGTCAGTACGCCGGTCTCGGCGATCGCGGCATCCGGGATGCCTGTGGTCGTTTCGCCGGCAGCTGGACTGACGAGGACGCCGGCCAACAGGCCACCTACGCCGATCGCTGTGGTCAAGGGACGGATGAGCGACACAGGAGCCTCCCCACGGTGGACGGACGCGGTCATCCGACGCCGCGCGCGCTACCGCCTCATGAGCCGCAGGTGTACGCCGATCAACCGACCGGTGACAAAGTAACCCCTGCGGTCACCGTGTGGAAGGTTTTCTTCTCAGTTCGTGGCGACGGGGCGCCCGGAGGTCTGCCAGGCGTGCATGCCGCCGTCGAGGTTGATCGCCTCGCGGCCGAGCTGGTTCAGGAACTGGGTGGCCATGCCGGAACGGCCGCCGACCGCGCATACGCAGAGCACCTTCTGGTCCAGCGGCACCTCGCCGACCCGCTCCTGCAGCTCGCCGAGCGGGATGTGCGTGGCGCCCTCGATGTGCCCACGGTCCCACTCGTCCGGCTCCCGCACGTCGAGCACGAAGGCCTTCGTCAACAGGTCGTCGTCGAGCTCAGCCACCACGACCGAAGGAATCTCCTGGTTCCGGAACATGCCCCCAAGCATGTCAGACCCGGGGGCAGGCGGCTGCCCGGAGTCCGGATTACACGTTGACAGCGGACGGCGGATTCCTGACTCAGGCGGCTTCGACCTTCTCGGTCTTCTCCTGGGCGTGGAGGCACTTGCCGAGGTTCACGAAGAAGAAGATCAGGCCGAGGGTGATGGTGATGTGGCCCAGGCCGGAGATGCCGTCGAGGGCGGCGCCGGGCTCGTGGCCGAGCACGGTCATGGACCCGCGGACGATCATCAGCCCGACGGTGAGCGCGAGGCCCGCGTTGTAGACCCAGAAGAACGCGGTGAACAGCTTGCCCGCGGTCAGGGTGAAGACCTTCTCGAGCGCGAGCACGACCAGGAAGAACAGCATGCCCAACGCCAGGATGTGGGTGTGGACGACGCTGAGTTGCGTGTCGCCGGTGAAGTCGTTCAGCTTGGTGAACTCGCGGTAGTACAGCCCGCTGAGCAAGCCGAGAATCATGTAGATGTCTGCTGCCACGTAGATCTTCCGCATGAGGAGGGAACCTACTTGAGCAGCTTCGACAACCTCCGGTCGGCCAGCGGTTTGCCGCCGGTCTGGCAGGTCGCGCAGTACTGCAGGGAGGAGTCGGCGAAGCTCACCTCGCGGACGATGTCGCCGCAGATCGGGCACTTCTGGCCCTTGCGGCCGTGCACGCGCAGACCGGACTTCTTCTCCGACTTCAGGTCCTGGACGGCGAGGCCGGCGGAGCGGTCGACCGCGTCCTTGAGGGTTTCGCGCATCGCGTCGTACAGGGTCTGGAGCTCGTCGTCGGACAGGTTCGACGCCGGTTTGAAGGGGCTCATCTTCGCGACGTGCAGGATCTCGTCCGAGTATGCGTTGCCGATGCCGGCGATCACGGACTGGCTCCGCAGGACGCCCTTGAGCTGGACCCGGCCCTGGCGTTTCAGGATCTCGCCGAAGTCCTCGAGCGACAGCGTGAACGGGTCCGGTCCGAGACGGGCAATCCCAGGCACCTCGGCGACGTCGCGCACGACGTACACCGCGAGTTTCTTCTGGGTCCCGGCCTCGGTCAGGTCGAACCCGGAGCCGTCGTCGAGGACCGTCCGGAGCGCGATCGGCCCCTTGCCCGGGCGCACCAGGCCGGTCGACTGCTCGTCCTTCCACCGCAGCCAGCCCGCCCGGGCCAGGTGGATCACCAGATGCACGCCCTGCGCGGAGATGTCCAGGAACTTCCCGTGCCGCTGCACGTCGTCGATCAGCAACCCGACCATCGCCGAGATCGGCGGGTCGTAGGTTTTCAGCGCACTGATCGCCGTGATGTCGGCCCGCACAAAGGCATGCCCAACCGCCCGCTCCCGCAGAAACACGGCCAGCGACTCAACCTCCGGCAACTCAGGCACCCTCCTAGTGTGCCTGACGCCAGGGACAGTTCCGGTGGATCACCCATGGAGGATGGTTGTGCCGGGCGGTAGTTTCGGGGGCAACAGAGTAGGGAGGCCCTGATGGGGTTTGTGAAGACGATGCTCAAGGGAGCTGTCGTGGCCAAGTTGGTTCAGGTCGCGCAGCGCGAACTGAGCAAGCCGGAGAACCAGCAGAAGATCAAGCAGGCGGTTCAGAAGGTGCAGCAGCGCAGGGCTCACTGAGGCTTGTGGGCCTGCAAGGTGTAGGTGGCGGCCAGGCGGTGCGGGTTCTCCGTCAGGCGCCACTCACCTTCGGCGTCCTCGGTCATCAGGCCGGGCAGGGCATTCCACGGTGCGCTGTCGTGCTCGGTGAGTGAGTCGAACACCAGACCGGCCGTCTGGACGGCGGTGATGGTCTCGCCGAGGCCGTGGTTCCACTCGTGCGTCATGGTGCTGTTGAACTCGGCGTCGGTCTCGACGTAGGTCCCACCTTCGTCGACCACGCTCGGGTCCGCGGTCTCGAAATACGGGTACCGCACGTCGGCGTACCGCTCACCCGGCTCCAGGGTGCCCAGCATCGGATGGCCCTCACGGACGAACAGCCGCCCGCCCGGCTTCAGTAACCCGGCGACGACCTGCGCCCATCTGCCAATGTCCGGCAGCCAGCACAGCGCCCCGATCCCGGTGTACACGAAGTCGTACGCCGACGCGCCCAGCACCCGCACCGCGTCGTACGCATCAGCCACGTGGAAGTCGACCGACAACCCGAGCCGTGCGGCCAACGACCGACCGTGCTCGACGGCCGGCTCTGAGAAGTCCAACGCACTCATCCGCGCCCCGAGCCGCGCGAGTGACACGGTGTCAGTGCCGATGTGGCACTGAAGGTGTACGCCGCGCAGCCCACTGACGTCACCGAGCCGCGGCCGGTCGAACCGGACCACTTCGCTGAGGTACGACGGGTCGGCGAGGAAGTCGTCCACGTGGTAGCTGGGCGACGCCACGTGCGCCGGCACCCGCTCGTCCCAGTTCGCCCGGTTGACCTCGCGATAGTCACTCACACGTTTGAGGGTAGAGGTAGCTCTACCTTCGAGGAGGATTCAGCGCGACTGTGCACTCAGGGTTGCCCTGATGTGCTGGAGTGCATGAGCCAGGTACTCGATCGAACGCGGATTCAGGACATCGACGCGCTGCGTGGTTTCGCCCTCCTGGGCATCTTGATCGTGAACATCACCTTCGCCGCCTCCGGGTTCCCGATCCACCTGGCGCAGAATCCGGCGTACGACTCCTGGCTCGACCACGCCGTCCACTGGCTGTCCTCGGCGTTCGTGGACATGAAGTTCTACCTGCTGTTCTCGTTCCTGTTCGGATACAGCTTCCAGTTGCAGATGGAGGCGGCGCAGCGGGCGGGTGCAGCGTTCAGACCGCGCATGCTGCGGCGGCTCGGCGGCCTGTTCGTGCTCGGTGCACTGCACGGTGTCTTCCTGATCACCGGCGACATCCTGAGCGTCTACGCGATCATCGGCCTGGTCCTGCTCGCCATGCGCCGAGTGAAGGACCGTACGGCGCTCCTGGTCGCAGGAGTCATCTACGTGTACCTCTTCATCACCCTGGCTGTCGCTGCGCTTTTCGTCGACAGCACGCAGTTCATGGACCCCACCACGGCAGTAGCAGCCGCACAGGAGACGACTGCGAACCTGGCGGGGTCGTTCAGCGATGTCATCGGCGAGCACGTCCGCGCGCTCCCGACGTACGGCCTCTCGCTGCTGACAGTGCAAGGCCCGACCACGCTGGCAGCGTTCCTGATCGGCATGGTGTCCGGTCGACGGCGACTGCTGCAGAACACGCACGGGGCCGATGCGCTGCTGCGGCTCATCCAGCTGGTCGGCTTCGCGATCGGTATCACCGGCGGGCTCGTCTACGCGTCGGGCGGTAACGGCGATACCAGGGCAGTGCTGATGAGTGTGATGACAGCACCGTTCCTGACTGCGGCGTACGTCGCTTCACTGCTGCGGATCATGCACTCGGACCTCGGGCAGGACATCCGCCAACTACTCGCGCCGGCCGGCCAGATGGCCTTGTCGAACTACCTGGGGCAGTCAGTGGCGACCATGGTGATCTTCACCGGTGTCGGCTTCGGACTGGCGGGTCAGGTGTCTCCATTGGAGACGGTGGGCCTCGCGGTCGGCATCTTCGTCCTGCAGGTGCTGCTGAGCCATGTCTGGCTCAGCAGCTTCCGCTACGGCCGGTCGAAGGGGTGCTGCGGGCGGTCACCAACGCGACCACCCCCAGCTGGCGGCTTCAGGCCGCGTGACGGCCGTGGTGCAAGCGGGTCGTGCGGATGGTGTGCACGGTCCCGGTGGTGGAAGCAGGCTTGTGGTTGAAGGGCTTGGCCGCTGCGCCGAGGGCGAGCAGGTCCAGCTTGGTCCGGGCCACGTCACGATCGTCGGCGATCCAGGCGCCCCGCGGTCCGGCCGCCGGGCCGGTCGAGTTGCGCCTGTTGCTGATCTCCAGAGCCGCGATCACGGCCAGCACGATGACTACGAGAACGATGTATCCGGTCATGGCAGTAATGCTTCCATCTATCAGATCCTGCCACTAGTGGCACTATTGACATAGTCCGACAAATTACTGCCATACTGGCGAGATGCTGCAGAAGATCGCCGTCGTCCTGATGGAGGACGTCGCCCTGTTCGAGTTCGGAGTCCTGGCCGAGGTCTTCGGAATCGACCGCACCGACGACGGTGTGCCGCCGTTCGACTTCAAGGTGTGCTCGACCACGCCGGGCGTGCCGATGGAGACGAGCTCCCACTCCCAGGTGGTCGCGCCGTACGGGCTGGAAGAGCTCGAGGACGCCGACCTGATCGGCATCCCGGCCACGACCTGGCGGCACGCGTACGACGAGCGGATCCTGGACGCGCTCCGGCGGGCCGAGGCGCGCGGCGCGATCCTGCTGACGGTCTGCTCGGGCGCGTTCGTCCTCGGGGCCGCCGGTCTGCTCGAGGGCAGGGCCTGCACGACGCACTGGCGCTACATCGACAAGTTCCACGACCAGTTCCCGGCCGCGAAGCTCGACCCGGACGTGCTGTTCGTCGACGACGGCAACATCATCACCAGCGCCGGCACCGCGGCCGGGATCGACGCCGCCCTGCACCTGGTACGCCGCGAGCTCGGCAGCGCCGTCGCAACCCGGATCGCCCGCCGGATGGTGGTCCCGCCACAGCGCGACGGCGGCCAGCGGCAGTACGTCGACGTACCGGTGCCGGAGTCGTCCGGGGAGAGCCTGCAGCCCGTCCTCGACTGGATGGTCGACAACCTGACCGTCGACCACACCGTGCCCGCACTGGCCCGGCGCGCACAGATGTCGGAGCGCACCTTCGCCCGCCGCTTCGTCGCCGAGACCGGTACGACGCCACTCAAGTGGGTGACCACCCAGCGTGTCCTGCGCGCCCGCACGCTGCTCGAGCAGACCCGGATGGGCATCGAGCAGATCGCCGCCGAGTCAGGATTCGGGACGGCCGCACTGCTGCGGCACCACTTCCGTAGGGTGGTGGGCGTGCCACCACAGGATTACCGCCGC
Organism: Kribbella sp. VKM Ac-2569; assembly: GCF_004216905.1. Classification (GTDB taxonomy): domain Bacteria; phylum Actinomycetota; class Actinomycetes; order Propionibacteriales; family Kribbellaceae; genus Kribbella. Next base: position 355,723 of record NZ_SGXJ01000004.1, on the reverse strand, counting down.
ACCTTCCAGACCACCGGCTGATGGTTGCCTACCGCAACGCTTCCGCGACCGACATCGACGCAGTACTGAGGTTCTGGGCGACCGCCGCCGAGGACTCGCACCGCCCGCCGGACTCGGCCGACGCCGTCCGACGGCTGATCGAGCGCGATCCGGAGGCACTGATCCTTGCCGTCGACGGTGACGCGGTCGTCGGCTCGATCATCGTTGGCTGGGACGGCTGGCGCTGCCACCTGTACCGCCTGGCCGTCGCGCCGACCCATCGCCGCCAGGGCATCGGCCGCGAACTCGTCACCCGCGCCGAGGCCCGCTTCCTGACGTACGGCGGTACCCGCGCCGACGCGATGGTGCTCGACGACAACGCGCCCGCGCACCGCGTCTGGTCCACCGCCGGCTACGCGCCGCAGCCCGAGTGGTCGCGGTGGGTCAAACCGCTCTGAGCCGCCCGATGTGAGGTATCCATCACCGTGCGGATTTGCATCGCCACCCCACGCTCTGCCTAAGGTCACAGGGGGGTAACAGCGATGTAGATGGAGTGGTTGTGACGACGCCGGACCGCCCCCCGGGCAGGACCGCACGCCGATTGAGTTGGGACGTGGTGCGTGTCCTGGCGGTACTGGCAGTGATTTTCACGCACACGACGTACATGGGTCCGTTCCTGCACCCTGAGCTCGGCGCACCGCTCGGTCCGTACCCGTTCCAGGTCGGCGCCAGCATCCTGCTGGTGATCAGCGCGTACTTCGTCTGCGTGACGGTCCGGAAGGGCTCGACGTACCGCTGGCTGTGGCGGCGGGTGTGTCGCGTGCTCCCGCCGTACCTGATCGCTGTGCTGTTCACCTACTTGGTCGTGGTGCTGCTCGCGCCCAGCAACTGGATCCTGCCGACGCAGCGCGACCTGTGGAGCAACCTGACGCTGGCCGCCTCGTTCGACCCGGGCGTCCAGCTGATCGACGGCTCGTACTGGACGCTGCCGCTCCAGCTGATGGCGTTCGGCGCCGCGGCACTGCTCTGGCCGCGCGGCCTCGGGCAGCGGATCACCACGCTGCTCTGGATCATGATCATCGCGCCGGTCGTGCTGCAGTGGAACGACCGCATCGGCCACAGCCCGTTCTGGGTGCAGCAGGCGTGGAACGGTCTCGGACTGCATCGCCTGCAACTGTTCGCGATCGGCATCGCGATCTGGCTCTGGGCGCAGCGACGCATCGGTGTGGTGCATCTCGCCGCCCTGCTCGCGGCGACCGTCTTCGCGCAGCACGCGCACACCGCGGACCTGCCGTCGTCGCTGGGCATCGGGGTGTTGCTGGTGATCGTCGCGCTGGCCGCGCGCGGCCCGGACTGGACAGTGCTCTCCAGGTTCCGGCGGCCGATCCAGTTCCTGGCGCGGATCTCGTTCGGGCTGTACCTGCTCAACCAGGTGGTCGGCTACCTGATCGCGTACCGCCTGATGGAGCTCGGCGCGGGCCGGCTCACTCAGATCGCGGGCGCGGTGATCGGTGTGATCGGGCTCGCCTGGCTGCTGACGAAGTACGTCGAGGAGCCGACGTACCGCGCACTCGCCAGCCTCCGCGTCCGCGGCCTCGGGGCGCGGGCGTTCGCCTGGCTGACTACTTGACATCGGATACTCACGAACTAATACTCGATTTCGAGTAATCGAGATCGAGGAGGGCGCATGGCGCGGCGCAAGGTGGCGAACCCGCTGGCGTTCGCGGTGCTCGGGAGTCTGAGCGAGCGGCCGATGCACCCGTACGAGATCTCGACGATGCTCCGGGCCCGCGGCAAGGACCAGAGCATCAAGGTGAACTACGGCTCGCTCTACTCGGTCGTCGCGGCGCTGGAGAAGCACGGCTTCGTCGAAGCGCTGGAGACTGTCCGGGAAGGCAACCGGCCGGAGCGGACCGTCTACCAGATCACCGAGGCCGGCTCTGCCGAGTTCGGCGACTGGCTGGCGGAGCTCGTCGGTACGCCGGCGCGCGAGTTCCACCCGCTGGAGGCCGGTCTCGCGTACCTCCCCGGTCTGCAGCCGGACCGCGCTGTCGAGTTGCTCGAGCAGCGGCTCAAAGCGGTCGACACGGAGATCTCGGAGGTCACAGCGGCTCACGACCACATGGCCTCGTTGGAGTTCCCGCGGATCTTCTGGGTCGAGTCGGAGTTCCGGCTGGCTCTGCTGCAGGCGGAGTCGGCGTACGTGCACCAGCTCGTGGAGGAGATTCGCACGGACACGCTCAGTGGCTCCGGGTTCTGGCGTCAGGCCTGGAAGCTCTACCTGGAGGAGGGCATCAGTCCGGCCGAGCAACTGAAGGACCCCGTCAAGTACTTCGGGCAGGAGTTCGCCTGGATGCAGGCGATACCGCCGGAAGCTCAGTAGAGAGACGGCCCTCGACCCACGGTGCGGCAACACCAGGGTCAAGGGCCGCAGTCCTCGAGTCGGTCCGAAAACCTGGCACCCAAGGGCACAACCATCAGGATAGCCAGCTCGGCCCGGCTCCCAATCCCTTAGGGAGTCATGTGATGGCTACGTATGCCGTCGAAGCGGTCGATCTGGTCAAGACGTACCCGGCCGGCCGCAAGAACCCACCGCTCCGCGCGCTCGACGGCCTGACCGTCAGCGTCGGAGAAGGCGTCGTACTCGGCCTGCTCGGACCGAACGGCGCGGGCAAGTCCACCACCGTCAAGATCCTCACCACGCTGTCCCGGGCCGACTCCGGCAGCGCCCTGGTCGCCGGGTACGACGTGAATCGTTCGCCGGACCGGGTACGGCGCTCGATCGGCTATGTACCGCAGAAGTCCAGCTCGGACCCGATGGCGACCGGTCTCGAGAACCTGGTGCTGAGCGGGCGCATCTTCGGGCTGTCCCGCCAGGAGTCGTTGCAGCGTGCTCGTGAGCTGCTGGATCGTTTCGGCCTCACCGAGCACGGCGACCGTCCGGTGAAGACGTACTCCGGCGGCATGCAGCGCAAGCTGGATGTCGCACTCGGCCTGGTCCATCGGCCGAAGGTGCTGTTCCTCGACGAGCCCACCACCGGACTCGATCCCGAGGCCCGGGCCGACCTGTGGAACGAAGTAGTTCGGCTGTCCGGCCAGGAAGGCCTGACCGTGCTGCTGACCACGCATTACCTGGAAGAGGCCGATCGGCTGGCGGGGCAGCTTGCGATCGTCGACCACGGCCGGATCGTTGCTGAAGGCACACCTGAGGCTCTTAAGGCCTCGTTGCGTGGCGACTCCGTACATGTCGAGCTGGTCGATCCGGACACCGACGGTACGGTCCGGGCGTTGCTCGGGCAGTTGCCCGGCATCGGCGAGATCGTTGTTGAAGGCAACACTTTGCGCGCACGGGTCGATCGCGGCGCAACCGCCGTACCGGCTGTGCTCGGAGCCCTTGAGGACAAGGCGATTCCGGTTGTCGCGGTGACGGTGTCGCGGCCTTCGCTGGACGACGTGTATCTTCAGCACACCGGTCGCTCGTTCCGCGTGGCGGAGGAGGCGGCGTGATTGCGCACACGGGCCTCGTCTTCGGGCGGTGGATGCGGGCGTCGTACCGGCAGCCGGCGTTGATCGCATTCACGTTGGTGCAGCCGGCCATCTGGCTGCTGTTGTTCGGGCAGCTGTTCCAGGGCGTCGTACGGCTCCCGGGGTTCGGCGACTCGTCGTACATCGCGTTCCTGACGCCCGGGATCGTGATGATGACGGCGTTGATGACGAGCGGCTGGAGCGGTACGTCGTTCGTGCAGGACATGGAGCGCGGTGTGATGGACCGGATGCTCGCGTCACCGGTCAGCCGCGGCGGGCTGATGGCGGGGCAGTTGCTCAGCAACGCGACGACCACGTTGATCCAGACGATCCTGGTGTTCGCGATCGGGATCGCCGCGGGCGCGCGGTACGACGGCGGGATCTTCGGGTATCTGGTCACGATCGTCGCGTCGATGCTCGTCGGTACGGCGTTCGGGTCGCTCTCGAACGCGGTCGCGCTGCTCACGCGTCAGCAGGAGGCCCTGATCGGGATCTCGCAGTTCGTGTCGCTGCCGCTGACGTTCATGTCGTCGATCATGATCGACCCGACGGTCGCACCGCACTGGGTGAACGTCGCGGCCCGCTTCAACCCGGTCGACTGGGCCACCATCGCCGCCCGCCAGTCCCTGGCCGCCGCCCCAGACTGGTCCTCGGTGTCCCGCCACTGCCTCTATCTACTGGCCTTCACCCTGATAGTCGGCTGGCTCTCCACCCGAGCCTTCCGTACGTACCAACGGTCAGTTTGACGCATACCAGGGCTTGATCACGTTGTCGATAATCGCGAGGCGTTCGTCGAAGGGGATGAAGGCTGACTTCATCGCGTTGATCGCGAACCAGCGCAGGTCGGGGAGGCCGTAGCCGAACGCTTCCGAGAGCAGGGCGAGCTCGCGGCTCATCGACGTACCGCTCATCAACCGGTTGTCGGTGTTCACGGTCACCCGGAAGCGCAGCTTGGCAAGCAGGCCGATCGGGTGGTTCGCGATCGAGTCGGCCGCGCCGGTCTGCAGGTTGGAGCTCGGGCACATCTCCAGCGGGATCCGCCGGTCCCGCACGTACGCCGCGAGCCGCCCGAGCTCCGCCTTCTCACCTGCATCGTCGTACGTGATGTCGTCGATGATCCGTACGCCGTGACCGAGCCGGTCAGCGCCGCACCACTGGATCGCCTGCCAGATCGACGGCAGCCCGAACGCCTCGCCGGCATGAATGGTGAAGTGCGCGTTCTCGCGCTGCAGGTACTCGAACGCGTCGAGGTGCCGGGTGGGTGGGTAGCCCGCCTCGGCACCGGCGATGTCGAACCCGACCACACCCGCGTCGCGGTACGAGACCGCCAACTCGGCGATCTCCATCGAACGCGCCTTGTGCCGCATCGCGGTCAGCAACTGCCGCGCCACGATCGGCCGCTCGGCAACCGCCATCCCGTGCTCGAACCCTTCCCGAACCGCATCCACGACCTGCTCGAGCGTGAGCCCTTTGGTCAGGTGCTGCTCCGGTGCGTAGCGAACCTCGGCGTACACCACGCCATCCGCCGCAAGATCCTGCACGCACTCACTGGCCACCCGCTTGATCGCCTCAGCGGTCTGCATCACCGCAACCGTGTGATCGAACGTCTCCAGATACCGCTCCAACGACCCCGAGTCCGCCGACTCCACAAACCAGGCCCCAAGCTCCGCCGCATCAGTCCGCGGCAACGCATGCCCAATCTCCCCCGCCAGCTCAACCACAGTCCCCGGCCGCAACCCACCATCCAGATGATCATGCAAAAGAACCTTGGGCGCCGCGTTGAGCTGCTCGGGACTGATCATCCAGCCATCTTCGCAGCCGTCTCGCCGAACTGCGCACCCTCGGTGGGGACTGGGAACAGGCAATTGCGTGTTCCCAGACCCCAGCGGCTATCTCCAGTACCCGGCAAACGTTCAAGACTTGGGGCGGTGGGGGTGTCATCGTGAGGGGATGGTGAGGCGACTGCGGGAGCGGGCCGAGTGGCGGTTCTTTGGGGTGTTGCCGCGGGCGGATCGGGGGCTGGCGACCGCCTGGTGGGTGCTGTTGGTGGCGCGGGGCGTGTTGCCGGCGGTGTTTGCGGTTGCGATGGGGTGGCTGGTGGGCGCGGTGCAGCATGGGGAGTCGTTGGCCGCGCCGTTGGGTTTGATGGGTACGACGTTTGTTCTGCTGCAGGTGCTGACGCCGGTGCATCAGGCCGTCAGCGCCAACCTGGGGAGTCGCGTGTCGGCGTACCTGAACGATGCGCTGGCGAAGGCTTGTGTCGGGCCGCCGGGGATCGGGCATCTCGAGGATCCGGAGCTGAGTGAGGATCTGACGGTGGCGCGGGAGTTCGACCGCGGCCAGACCGGGCCGCCGATGTACCTGAACGTCGACTTCGTCGCGGGGAGTCTGGTCGAGCTGGTCGGCGGGATCGCGTCCGCGGTGGTGCTGTTCGGATTCACCTGGTGGGCGCCGCTGGTGCTCGTCGCCGCCTGGGCCGCGACGCATTGGCTGCTCCGCGAGAGCGGCGTCTGGAAGGACCGGAACACGGCCGAGGTCCGGTCGGCGCAGCGGCATGCGAACTACGCGTACGAGTTGGCCGTTGAGCCGGACGCGGCGAAGGAGCTGCGCCTGTTCGGCCTCGCCGACTGGACCGTACGGCGCTTTACCGAGCGCCGCCGACGCCTGTTCGAACTGCAGTACGCCGCCACGCGCCTGCGTGAACGCCCGATGATCTGGAGTCTGCTGATCGTGGTGGTGGCCAACGGTCTCGTGTTCTGGGCGCTCGGGACGGCAGCGATCGACGGGCGGCTTCCGCTCGACCGGCTGGTGGTGTTCGCCCAGGTCGCGATCGGGGTCGGCATGATCGCCTTCGGCGGGCTGAACTGGGCGTTGGACGGAGCAGCCGCCCCGGTCGCCGCCGTACAGCGTCTGGAGCCCGCGATGGCGCCGGCCGGCGCGTTGAGCATCGGGCACGGTTCGGCCGGCCGGGGTCCGGTCGAGATCGAGCTCCGAGGGCTGAGATTCAGTTATCCACAGGCCGATCGTCAGGTCTTCGACGGGCTGGACCTGACGATCCCGGCCGGCTCGTCGCTCGCGGTCGTCGGTCAGAACGGTGCGGGTAAGACCACGCTGGCCAAGCTGCTCTGCCGGCTGTACGACCCCGATTCCGGAACGATCCGGGTCGACGGCAACGACCTGCGGGAGCTCGACGTCGACGCCTGGCGTACGCGCGTCGCCGCCGTCTTCCAGGACTTCCTCAAGCTCGAGCTGCCGTTGCGGGACAACGTCGCACCAGCCGGTGCGCCCGAGGCCGACATCCGCGCCGCACTGGCAGACGCGGGTGCCGACAACCTGGCCGATCTCGACACCCGGTTGGCTACGGGGTACGGCGATGGAACCGATCTCTCGGGTGGGCAGTGGCAACGCGTCGCGCTGGCGCGGGCACTGTGCGCTGTACGGCAGGGTGCGGGTCTCGTACTGCTCGACGAACCGACCGCCCAGCTGGATGTTCGCGGTGAGGCGGCGATCTTCGACCGGATCCTGACCGCGACCCGCGACGTCACCACGATCCTCATCTCGCACCGGTTCTCCACAGTCCGGCACGCCGACCGGATCTGCGTCCTGGAGCAGGGCCACGTCGTCGAACTCGGAAGCCACGACGAACTGATGGCGCTGGGAGGGCGATACCGGACGATGTTCGACCTTCAGGCGCAGCGCTTCACGGCCGAGGTCGACGAGGAAGGGCTCAGCTATGACACGCTCTGACGACCTGCCGCGCGCACTGCCGGCGATGTGGCGCCTGTGCAAGCTCGGGTACCAACACGAGCCCTGGCTGCTCGTTGCCGCGTTCCTGATGACGCTGCTGGCCGCGGTGCCGGACGCGTTGCTCGCGCTGTGGCTCAAGATCCTCGCCGACGGCGTACTGGACGGCGATCGGCGGGCCGCACTGCTGGCGGCAGGCGGTTTGGCGTTGTCAGTGACGGCGACCTGGCTCCTGCGGACGTTGTCGACACGGATCTCACGACGGTTCCGGGACCGCGTGACGATCATGCTGGAGGCGCACGTCGCCCGGCTACAGGCGTCGGTCGCCACGATCGAGCACCACGAACGCCGTGACTACCTCGATCGGCTGTCCGTACTGCGCAAACAGGTCTTCGTGCTCGACCACATGTACATGTCGTTGTTCTCCACCTGCGGCTGGATCCTGCGGCTCGGCGTGACGGTCGCCCTGCTCATGTCCATCCATCCGGCTCTCGCGCTGCTACTGCTCTTCGCACTGCCAACGGTCGTCAGCTCCAGTTGGCGACCGGGCGTCGAGCGCGAGGTGGAGGAGCAGATGGCACCGCACAGCCGGCTGGCCGATCACCTCTTCAAGACCGCGACCACACCTGCGCCCGGCAAGGAGGTCCGAGTCATCGGCATCGGGCCCGACCTCGTCGCGGGACGTCGCCGCGAGTGGGAGCAGTGGTACGGACCGATCGCCGCCGCCCGCTGGACCAGTGCGGTGTGGCACGGGATCGCGTGGGCGATGTTCGGCGCGGCGTACGTCGGCGCGGTGCTGTTCGTCGCGTCGGGACTGCAGGGTTCGGTCGGTGAAGTGCTGCTCATCCTGGCGGCCGGCGCGCGGCTGTCGGCGTACATCGGAGCGACGGTCGGCGAGATCGGGTTCCTGCGCGGGATCTGGCTGGATGGCTCGCGGCGGCTGGTCTGGCTGGAGAACTACGCGGCCTCGTTCGACAGCACAGCGGATCAGCCTGCACCCGAACGGCTCGTCGACGGCATCCGCCTGGAGCACGTGTCGTTCTCGTACGCCGGAGCTTCGCGTCCCGCTCTGGAGGACGTCGACCTCTGGCTGCCGGCGGGCAGGGTGATCGCGGTCGTCGGTGAGAACGGCGCGGGCAAGTCCACGTTGGTCAAACTGATCTGCAAGCTGTACGAGCCGAGTAGTGGGCGGGTGTTGCTGGACGATCAGCCGTTGGACCGCATCCCCGCGGAGGCGTGGCGCTCGAAGATCGCGGGTGCGTTCCAGGACTTCTTCCGGTTCGAGTTCCGCGCGGCGCATAGCGTCGGACTCGGCGACCTGCCGCGACTGGACGACGTACCGGCTGTCACCACTGCTGTCGGGCGGGCCGGTGCGGAGGATGTACTGGAGCGGCTCGAGTCGGGGTTGGACACCCAGCTCGGTTCGACCTGGCCGGACGGTGCGGAGATCAGCTTCGGGCAGTGGCAGAAGCTCGCGCTGGCCCGCGGGTTCATGCGGGACCGGCCGCTGCTGCTGGTGCTCGACGAGCCGACCGCCGCCTTGGACGCCGAGACCGAGCACGCACTCTTCGAGCGGTACGCAGCGGCGGCGAAGGACAGTTCTGACGGACGGATCACGATCCTCGTCTCACATCGGTTCTCGACGGTGCGGATGGCCGACTTGATCGTCGTACTGGACGGTGCTCACGTCGTCGAGACCGGGACGCACGAGGAACTGATGGCGCTCGACGGTCACTACGCGGACCTGTACCGGATCCAGGCGGCCGCGTATCACTAACTGATCTTGAAAACCGGGACGCCGGGGGCGATGTGGTGGAGGACCTCGTCGGGGGAGTTCTTCGAGACATCGCCGCCGAAGAACGCGCCGACCTCCCAGGCCCACTTCTTCAGGTACAGCCGGAGCGCCGGGATCTTGTCGGCGTCGGCGAGCTCCTCGGCCCGGAACGTCTCGACCTTGCCACCGAGCTGCAGCCTGCCCTCGCCGCTGGCGCGGAGGTTCTTCACCCACTGGGTGTGGCCGCGCGGCGCGACCAGATAGCGCTGGCCGTCGATCACCAGCAGGTTGACCGGCGTACTGCGCCATTCGCCGGACTTGCGCCCCTGGACCGAGAGCACCCGGCTGCCCATCAGGCTGAGACCGAGCTTCGTCAGCCGCGCGACGATCTTGTTGAAGACCCGCATGCTGCCCTCGTTGGCGGTGATCACGCGCTTGCTGTCGTAGGTCTGCTTGTACTCGGTCACGGTGGTTCCTCACTGTTCTTCGAGAGCGGTGCTCTCTGTTGTGATCAGTGAACAGTAGATCGCCGCTCACTGTCAAGAGCACTGCTCTCGTTTCTGTGGCACACTGGCTCCATGAACGCCGGACGTACCGCCCGTGAACGAGCCCGGGCCGAGCTGACCGAGGAGATCAAGACCGCTGCCCGGCAGCAGCTGGCCACCGTCGGCGCCGAGGCGCTGTCGCTGCGGGCGATCTCCCGCGAGCTCGGGATGGTGTCGTCGGCGCTGTACCGGTACTTCGCGAGCCGGGACGAGCTGCTGACCGCGCTCATCATCGACGCGTACGACGCTCTGGGCGCGGCGGCCGAGGCGGCGCCGTCGGGTGGCGATCCGGTGGACGACTGGATCGCGGTTTATGCCGCCGTACGCGATTGGGCGCGGGCCAATCCGCAGGAGTACGCGTTGATCTACGGCTCCCCGATCAGCGGTTACCAGGCGCCGCAGACCACGGTGCAGCCAGCATCCCGGGTGCCGTTGCTGTTGCTGGGGTTGTTGCAGCGCGCCCAGGCGTCCGGGCGACTGGTGACGCCGCCGGACGCACCTTCGCCGTCCGGAGCGCTGGCTCAGCAGACGGAGGTGCTGGTCGCGTTGGCGCCTGACGTGCCGCCGGCGGTGCTGGTGCGGACCGTGATCGTGTGGACGCAGTTGTTCGGGATGCTCAGCTTCGAACTGTTCGGTCAGCTGGTCGGGTCGATGGACCCGGCGGACGAGTTCTTCGCGTCCGCCTCGCGGCAGATGGCGGCGTTCGTAGGGCTCAGCTGAACGCCTTCGGCAGCGGGATCTCGAGCGCCTTCGAGACGCGGCGTACATAGGTCTCCCGCGGGATCGAGACCGCGCCGAGCGTGGCCAGATGATCGGTGACCCACTGGATGTCGAAGACCCGGTCGGCGGCGTACTCGTCGTTCAGCAGCTCGATCGCGCCGGCGACGGCCGCCTTCGAGCCGTCGGTCTTGTGGTGGAACATCGACTCGCCCGCGAACAGTCCGCCGATCGCGACGCCGTACAGCCCGCCGGCCAGCTCGTCGCCGTCCCACGCCTCGACCGAGTGCACCCAGCCGAGCCGGTGCAGCTCGGTGTACGACGCGATGATCTCGGAGTCGATCCACGAACCCGGGCGGCGGGGGTCCGCACACGCGCGGATGACCTGGTCGAACGCGGTGTCGACCCGGATCTCGAACTTCCCGCGAGCCCGCCGCAGCGACCGGGCCGGCCGGTACCCGGCGACCTCGATCACACCGCGGTCGACCGGCGACCACCACAGCACCGAACCGCGATGGTCGGGCATCGGGAACAGCCCCCGCCGGTACGCCGACAGGATCGTCCCCGGCGCCAGGTCGGCGCCGCCCGCGACCACATCACTCGCCCCGGCCACGCCGACCGGCGGGAAGTCCCACTGGGACGGAGCAGGTTCGATCGGCACGACACCATCCTGCACCAGGGCACACCTAGGGTTTGTCCCGAGTGCCGGGGGCCGGGGAGCCACGTACAGTTGAAGCACGTCCGCGTTCTTACGCGTGGGGCCGGGCGGGAAGGAGCACCGTGGCCGGAGTAGCCAGGTTCGTCGCCAGTAGTCTCGCGCCCGCCGCCCAGCGGTTCGCCCCGACGGCAGCGGGCGGTGTGTTGCGCCAGATTCTCGAGATCGCGATCGACGGGTACCAGCGGTTCCCGGGCGCGGAGCGGATCGCGGACACCAAGCTCGAGCGGTGCGACGGCGACGTCACGGACGCGATCGAGGCAGTGATCGACCAGCACATCCGGCTCGCCGGCGTGCAGGGATTCGTCACCAGCATCGGCGGTCTCGTCACACTGCCCGTCGCGCTGCCGGCCAACCTGACGGGTCTCGCGGTCGTTCAGTGCCGGATGGTCGCGGCGATCGCGCACCTGCGCGGGTACGACCTCGACGATCCGCGGGTCCGTACGGCGGTCATCACCTGCCTGCTCGGTGAGGACGGCGTGACGGCTCGGCTACGGAAGTCGAGCCTGGTCTCGTCTCCGTTGGCGATCGCGACAGCGCCGGTCTTCGACCCCGAGCTGGACCGGCAGGTCTCCGGCGAGGTCGTCGCGGAACTGATCGGGCGGATCAGCGGCAAGCGGATGGCGGTGACCTTCACCCGCCGGATCCCGCTGCTCGGTGGTGCCGTGGGCGCCGGCGTCGACGGCTGGACGACGTACCGCGTCGGTCAGTTCGCGGACAAGAGCCTGGTACGGCGCATCCGCCGACCTATCGAGCCGTAGCCTCCCTGCGGGTGAGGTGGAGTTTGGCTCGGGTTTCGTCATCGGCCGGGGTCTCGACATAGAGGACCAGGTCGGGGTGGGCCGACACTGCCAGCTCGGTGACGGTGAGGTGCAGTTCGCCGGCGATCGGGTTGAGGATCCGGCGCAGGCGCGGCGTACACGCTGCCACCTCGTGGCGTGACCACAGCTGGGCGAACTCGGGGCAGATCGACTGCAGGCGCTCGAGGTCGGTCTCCCAGTCCGGGTCGCCGACGTGTTCGCCGTACGCCGAGCGCAGGCGGCCGACGAGATACGGGACCTCGGTGTCGTAGTTCAGCAACTGCTCGCGGGCGGCGGGCTCGGTGATGATGCACCAGAGCAGGTTCTTGTGGATGCAGGGCAGCTGGTGCCAGTCGTGGAACAGGTCGTGGTACGCCTGGTTCGCGCGGACGATGTCGAAACGGGTGTTCGTGATCACGGCGGGCAGCGGGTCGAGCGCCGCCACGATCTCGTCGAACACGGTCTCGCTCGCGCAGTCCGTCGTACGCGGCAGCCGCACCGGCGTCGCCTCGGCCAGCCGGTACAGATGCTCGCGCTCGACCGGCGTCAGCTGTAGCGTCGTCGCGACCGCGTCCAGCACCTGCCCGCTGGCGTTGATCGGCCGGCCCTGCTCGAGCCAGGTGTACCAAGTCACGCCGACACCGGCGAGCAGCGCCAACTCCTCCCGCCGCAACCCCGGCGTCCGCCGCCTCCCGCCGCTCGGCAGGCCAACGTCCTCCGGCGCCACCCGGGCCCGCCGAGCCTTCAAGAACTCGCCAAGCTCAGCTCGCTGCGCACTCACCCGACCAGAGTGACAGGCGCCACCGACACTTTTAGCCGGCCAGGGCCTGGACCACTCGGCTCGGTGACGGTTTGCCGAGTTGTTCGGCCATCCAGGTGCTGGTGGTGACGAGCTTCTCCAGGTCAACGCCGGTTTCGATGCCGAGGCCGTTGAGTTGCCAGAGGAGGTCCTCGGTGGCGAGGTTGCCAGTCGCGCTCTCGGCGTATGGGCAGCCGCCCAGGCCGCCGGCGGAGCTGTCGACCGTGGTCACGCCGTCGCGCAGCGCGGTGAGCGTGTTGGCGAGCGCCTGCCCGTAGGTGTCGTGGAAATGCACCGCCAGCTTGTCCACACCCACCCCGGCCGCTCCGAACCCAGCGATCAGCGCACCCACCTGCCCCGGCGTCGCGACACCGATCGTGTCGCCGAGTGAGAGTTCGTGACACCCGAGATCGACCAGCCGCGCGCCCACCTTGACCACCTGGTCGATCGGTACGTCGCCCTCCCACGGGTCGCCGTAACACATCGACACGTACCCACGCACCGACAGACCCTCGGCGAGCGCACGCTGGATCGTCGGCGTAAACATCGCGAACTGGTCGTCGAGCGTGGAGTTGAGGTTCTTCGCCGCGAACGTCTCGGTCGCGCTCGCGAAGATCGCGATCTCACGGACACCGGCCGCGAGCGCACGGTCGAGACCGCGCTCGTTCGGGACGAGGACCGGGGCGCGTACGCCGTCCGGCAGCTCGAGCTGTTCGAGCAGCTCGGCGGCATCGGCCAGCTGCGGGACCCACTTCGGGTGCACGAAGCTCGTCGTCTCGACCGTCGTCAGACCCGCGTCGAGCAGTCGCCGGATGAACTCGGCCTTGACCGCGACGTCGACGATCGCCGACTCGTTCTGCAGCCCGTCACGGGGCCCGACCTCGTAGATCGTGACCCGGTCGGGCAGTCCGTCGGCCTTCACCAGCTGCGGTTCGCGCATCGTGCTGCCTCCTCGTCGAGCATGACACGGGGTCTCCGTGACAATGCTCGTGATGACATCTCTTGCTGACATTCTGCGGGGCGTCGAGCGCGGCGTGTTCCCGCCCCCGGATCTCGGGCTCACCGTCGTACCCGCGCCGTCGGAGCGGGAGTCGTGCGTGGTCGCGTTCACCGGCCACATCGTGATCGCCGCGGACGTCGATCCGGCCTGGGTCGCGGAGCGGGTCCCGGACGGCGATCCTTTCGCGCCGACGAACCCGCCGTTCCTGGCCGCGCTCGAGGAGTTCACCGACCGCCAGGTCAACGCGATCGACGCGATGCTGCTCGCCCCGGCCCTCACCGACCCGGCCGCGGTTGCAGGCCTGACCGAGCTCACCGACCACAATCATCCGCGGGTCGAGCACGCGTTGCGCTACCGCGACGACGTTCGGGTGTACGGCGACGCGCACGGCGGGCTCGTGGTGATCGGCCGTGGCCTCGCCGGGCGGCTGGAGTGTGCGATCGAGGTGCCACCGGACGCCCGTGGTCAAGGGAACGGCCGTCGGCTGGCGTTGGCGGCCCGGGCGTTGATCCCGCCGGACGCCTCGATCTGGGCGCAGATCACGCCGGGGAACGCGGCATCGCTGCGCACCTTTCTTGCGGTCGGCTACAAGCCGGTCGGATCCGAGGCCCTGCTGGTCAAGTGACCGGCAGGTGAACGCACAGCAGATTGTTGCTGACAGCCCCCAATGCACAGCTGTGGATAACCCTGGGGACAACTGTGATCAGGCGGTACGCCGGTGGTACCGCGGATCCCGGCCGGCGTAGAAGGTCGTGCGGTAGACGCCACGGATGATCTCGGCCTCGTACCCGTCGAGCTCGGGCATCCCGAGGTCGCGGGCGATCGCCAGTTCGGCGTGTGCGTCGTACGGGACATGGACGAACTGGATCGAGTGCGGCGCCGGATCGGGCGAGTCCATGACCCCTTCGAGGATCACGTACCCCGGCGTGGGATCACCGAGACTGTTGCCGACCGAGCCGGTGTTGAAGAGCGTCCGCCCGCGGTCCTCCTCGTAGAACGGGTCGTGAATATCGGCGTGCCCAACGATCGTCGGCACCGGCCCGTCCCCGGTCGCCGGGGTGTTCTCGAAGAAGCTCCCGTACTGCGATTCGTCGTGATCGAACACGATCCGGTGATGAACACTCGTCGACGAGGCGTGGAACAGCCGCACCTGCCGCCCGCTCAACAGGAAGTCGTGGCAGAACGGCAGTCCCCGCAACCACGCCCACTGGTCCTCCCGGAGCTCGTTCTTCCACCACCGCAGACCTTCGCTGTCCTCGGAACGCTCGGGATCGGGCAGGAAGTCGTCCCAGTTCCCGAGGATGTTCACCTCACAGACCTCCCGGCAACGGTCCACCACCGCCTGCCCTCGCGGCCCCTTGCCCACGTAGTCCCCGAGATTGAACACTCGCTCGATCCCGCGCCCCGCAATATCCGCGACCACCGCCTCCAACGCCGTCAGGTTCCCGTGCACATCCGAAATCAACGCAATCCGATCCAGCCCCATGCGGGTCATGCTTCCATCCCGCCAGGTGACTACCAGTTGCCGGAGGGGCCGGTGTCTCCACCGCTCGTGGAACCGGCCGGAACCTTGGGGCTGGGGCTTGGGCCGGTCCGTCCGCCGGCACTCCGGCTGTTCGCGCGACCGCCGCCTGACCGGCTGCCGCTCGACCGAGGCATCGACGCCCCCGAACTGCCACCACCTGCCTCGCCCGCCGAGTGCGCCGCCGCCCCGGCAAACGCACCCGCAGCCTTGCGCGCCGCGGTCGCGGCAATACCCGCCGGCCCAAGCGCCGCCCCACCCGCCGCCTTGACCCCAGTCGTCGCAGCCCCACTCGCCCCCGCACTCGAGGCACCGGCCCCAGATGCCCCACCGGATGCCCCAGCACTACTGCCGCTTCGGGAGGATGGGCCGACGTTGACGGCGCCCGACGCCAATGACCCCATCTCGGGACCAGTGCTCCCCATCCCGGCCGAGCCACCCCCGACGGCCGCTGTTAGTGGCACCGCGAGGCGCAGTAGCGCGGGCAACGCGAAGATCGCGAGCAGCATCATCATCACGCCTGTGAGGGACTGCAGCAGGCCTGAACTCTCCGGGCCGAGCATCTTCTCCTGCTTGAGCTTGATCGCTGCCGCGTAGATCAGGGCCGCTGCAGGCTTGTAGGCGATGAAGCCCAAGCTCCAGGCGCAGTACTTCTTGAACCACGCCTTGCCGACCTCGGTGTTGGTCGCAGCAGCCGCAAGCGGCAGCGTCGAGCCGAGCAGCACCAGCATCGCCGATCGGATCAACATCAACACGATCTGGATCAGCGAAGCCCACGCAGACACCTGTCCGAGAAGCAGCATCATCAGCAATGATTTGTGCACGTTCCCCAGGCCGCCACCGGTATCGGACGGCTCGGTCACCATGTTCTTCATGGCGTCCATGAACGAGTGGCCTCCGATCGCGTCCTGTACGACACTCACGGCGAACGCGTCCGACCACGCGATCAGGAGTTGCATCGCCGCCGTTCCTGCACCGCAGACGAGCAGGAAGGTCAGCATCGCCTTCAGCAGGTCCTGGACCGGCTTGGCTCGTTGCTCCCAGGCCATCCGGATTCCTGCGATGACGATCGCGAGAGTGAAGATCGTCAAGGTCAGCCCGAGGGTCTTCTCATGCACGAACGCGACGGTCTTGCTGTCCGTCCAGGTCTGCCCGCCGTCGGCGGAACTCGCCAGCGTGACTGGTGTGTCCGGCTTGACCCAGAACGTCGCCAGCGAGTTCAGGATCGTCGAGAAGAAGTCCGTCGTAATCCGCTCGAATGTCGCGATTCCGTTGTTGGCGACGGACTGGACGGCGTCCTGAACGTGGCACTTCATGTCCATTGGTGAGCACATCAGATACCACTCCACTTCACGAAGTCGCTCAGGTCGCGGTGCTGGGAGAAGGGGGCTCCGACGGCCTCGCCGGGGGTCGGCGGCTGGAGTCGCCAGTCGCCCTGGTGCCAGACCAGGGTCAGGTTGGCGCTCATGTACACGGACTCGACAGGCATGGCGAGCATGAGGGTCACTCGGTCCGGTCCGGCGTCGATGACCCGGTAGCCCACGACCTGAACCGTCGAGGTGCTGCTCGCAGGGTCTTCGGTGGCGGCTTGGCGGAGCAGGCTGTCGGTCGCCGAACCGGGAACCATGAGCTTCTTGACGGTGGGGACGAGCTTGCTCTGGTCCGCGATCGCCGCGATCGCGCTATACGCCGCGTACACCGCGCCGGTCGGCGAATGCGCGAAACAGTGCCGGAAGCCGTCGGAGTCGGTCGTGCCCGGTCCGTACTTCGAGGACCGCGGTACGACGACCCGTCGGCTGACCTCCCAACCGTCGACCGCCGGCGCCTCGGCAGGAACGGCCTGGTCACCGGCCGGAAGACCGCACGAACCCGTCCGCCGCTCGCCCCCGGAGCTGTTGGTCCGTGCCGGACCACCGTCGGGTGTGGCAGGCGCCGAGGCCGGCTCCTCCGTGGGCTGAACAGAGGCGGCGTCGACCGGCTGCTGGGCCGCGGCGACCGCGTGGGTCGAGCGGCCCCCGCCCGCGAAGATGATGACGATCCCGCAGATCAGGACCGCACCGACGACGATGCACGCCGCGATGAATCCAGCGCCGTACGGCGACTTCTCGTCCGTGTCCTTGCTCATCCGACTCCCCGCTCCGTTGGTCTACAACCTCACGGATCAAGGCTCGCAAAAATCGCCGGACCGCCGCGGAAGTTATCCACAGGCCCGGAAGTTCAGCTCCCGGGGCTCGTGTATCTCGGCATCATCTTGGTGAAGAAGGTGTAGCCGAGGACGAAGACGACAGTGCCGGCGAGTGGGGAGAGGGTGGTCAGCAAGGTGGGGAGCGGGACGTCGGAGGTGCGGCCGAGGAGGACTGTTGCCGGGAGGAAGGAGATGAAGGCCATCGGGAAGAGGGTGCAGAAGGCGTAGAAGGTCGCCCGGCCGAACATGGTCAGCGGGTAGCCGGAGAACTGGGTGATCGAAGTGTCGGCGAAGATGCGAAGGGAGAAGGTGGACGTGGCGACAAACGACAGGCCGCAGAAGAACGTCTGGATGCCGGTTTCGACCAGACCACCGCCGATGACCGCGAGGATGAGGTAGCCGATCTTCGCCGGGGTCCAGTCGACGGGTGCCTGCAAGCCGAAGATGACCAGCGCGCCGAGGCCGAGCAGCGCGTCCCCGAGCGACATCAGCGGGAACATCCGCGTGACCAGTTGCAGGAACGGGTTCACCGGTCGCAACAGGACCCGGTCGAACTCACCGTCGCGGACCATCTCGTCGGTCAACCGCAACGACCCGAACGGGACGACGTACAACGCGTGCGACGCCAGCCGCATCGCGAACACGAACGCGACCTCCGAGAACCCCCAGCCGCCGATCAGGCCGAACTTCCCGAGGAGTACGCCGAGGAACAGCAACTGCGTGCCCTGGTACGCGACCCCGCCCATCAGAGTGGTCCAGAAGTTCACCCGGTACTGCAGCTGCGCCCGCAGTGCAGCGCGTTCGAGGATGACGTACTGACGGAGCCACGTCTGCTCAGCCACCCTGCACCACCACCCGGTACCGCGCCCGTCGCCAGACCAGTTCGAGGAGGACTGTCAGCAGGACCACCCACACCAGCTGTACACCGACCAGCGCGAGCGCCTGACCACCACGCGTCTGACCGAGATAGATCGACACGGGCGTATACACCTGCGCCTGGAACGGCAGCCACTCGACCGACGCCCGCAACCACCCCGGCATGAACCACAACGGAATCAACGACCCCGAGAGGAACGCACTCCCGAACCGGTACACGATCAACGGCCCGCTGACCTCGAACGTCCAGAACGTCACCATCGAAACGATCAGGTTGCACAGCATCGCGACCAGTACGCCGCCGACCGTCGCCACCAGCGAGAGGAGACCTGCAGCCCATCCCGGTGGGAGCGTCAATGCACCGAGGATCGCCGCGGCCGCGAGGCCGATCGCGCCGAGCGGGAGCCGGCCGAGCAGTACGCCGAGGTTCTGCCCGAAGACCTGCCAGATCAGGCCGAGCGGCCGGGTCAGGTCGGTCGCGATCTGCCCGTTGCGGATCCGCATCGGCAACGACGAGAACTGCCACGGAAGGAGCACCGATTGGAGACAGGCCGCGATCGCCGCGTACGCCACGGCGGTACGAGCGTCCACGCCGTCGACCGGCCCACGCCCGGAGTACACGATCCGCCAGACCGCGATCGCGAGGACGACCTGGATCACCAACGTCACCGCGCCGGTGATCAGATCGCCTCGGTAGATGAGGACGGATCGCGTTCCGGCACGGGTCATCCCACGGAACGCCCTGACCTGCTCCGCCGTACTCACGTCAGCAATCCGTCGTACAACTTTGAGATCACGTCGGTCAGCCGTGGATCGACGATCGACAACTCGTCGACCTGGTACACCTGCGACACCCGCGCGATCAGCTCGGGTGTGGTGATCTCCCGTGGGTCGAAACGCAGGACGACGCTGCGGTCCGGGTAGGGCAGGACGGTGCCGACCGCGCTGGTCTCCACCTCGGTCGCGAACGGGATGTCCGCGACGCGGCGGATGCTGCGCTCGGCCAAGGTGAGGACGAGGAAGCGGTACGGCATGAAGCGTTCCTTCAGCCGCGACAGGTCGCCGTCGTACAGGACCGTGCCCGAGTCGATCACGATGATGCGCTGGCAGAGCCGCTCGACGTCTTCCATGTCGTGCGTGGTCAGGACCACCGTCGTACCGGCGGATCGGTTGGTTTCGGCGATGAACTCGGTCAGCCGGGCCTTCGCGACCACGTCCAGGCCAACGGTGGGCTCGTCCAGGAAGAGGATCGACGGTTCGTGCAGCATCGCGGCCACGAGATCGCCCCGCATCCGCTGGCCGAGTGACAGCGAGCGGACGGGCGTGTCCAGGAAGTCGGACAGGTCGAGCAGTTCGGTGAAGAGACCGACGCGGTTGCGGTACGTCGTTCGGTCGAGGTTGTAGAGGTCCGCGAGGACCTCGAACGAGTCGCGGAGCGGGAGGTCGTACCAGAGCTGGGTCCGCTGGCCGAAGACGACGCCGATGTTGCGGGCGTTGCGGGCGCGGTCCCGGGACGGCTCCAGCCCGGCGACCCGGCAGACCCCGGACGTCGGGGTGAGGATCCCGGTCAGCATCTTGATCGTGGTCGACTTGCCGGCGCCGTTCGGGCCGAGGTACCCGACGAGCTCACCGGGCTCGACCTCGAAGTTCACCCCGTTCACCGCGCGGGTGATGTCGCGTTTGGTGCTGAACAGCGCCCGCAGCCGCGGCAGCCTGCCCTCCAGCACGGCCGGCCGGCTGAATTCCTTGACCAGCTCAGCCGCCTCGATCACCGCCATGCGTACCCTCCCCAGCGAGCGCGAACGGTCATCCTCCCACCGATCCACCGTCCCCGCAGTCTGAAATTCACCGTTCTAGACCAGATCTGTCGGAGGTCGCCCGGTTACGCTCAGGGTCTTGCAGTTCTGGGTCGATCTGTAGCCGAAAGGTCACCCCGTGTAGCGAAGTGACCTAGTCAGCTAATAGAGTCCGCGCATGACCATCGCGCCTTCGCTTTGCTCGCCCCTAGCGCTCGCCGATGCAGAACCCACCCGCGCTGCCGAACCCTGGGAAAGCGACGTGCTGACGGCCTACGGCCTGCTGCGAGAAGCAGCAGCCGAGCTGGATCACCTGATGCGTCATTCCCTGAAGCGCAGTGGACTGCAAATGGCAATGTTCGAACTGTTGCTGCGGCTGGCCCGCAGCAACGGGGAGAAGCAGCGTCTTACCTCCCTCGCCCGGGAGTTGACCGTCACCACCGGCGGCATCACCCGGCTGGTCGACCGTGCCGAGAACCTCGGACTGGTCCGCCGGGAGCCTTGTCCTGACGACGCCCGCGGCTCGTTCGCGGTCCTGACCGAGGAGGGAAAGCGGCGGCTGCGCGACGCACTGCCGGACCACCTCCTCGAGATCGACAGCCTCTGGATGTCCCAGTTGGCCGACGAGCAGGACGTCGTTCTCGGCAAGCTCCGTCGAGTGCGGGACAACGCCCGCCGCTGGCCGAACGGCCGCCCGGGGCTCGGGCCCATCACACCCGACCGGATCTGACCAACCTCACAACTACACAAGAGCATTACCCGCGACTAACGGATGGGGCGCCCGACTGGTGTCGGGCGCCCCATCGCGCAATGGTTGAGAAGTGAAGCAAGCCTCGGACCAACTGCCCACCACACGGCGACCTGCGCATCAGGCGATCCGCTGGCGCGCGGCGGCCGGTGGTGTATTCGCCGCCCTCGCCGGACTGGCAGTTGGGAGCGTGGCAGCCGGCATCCTCGGTACGCCGCAGACGCCCGTCGTCGCGATCGGGTCCGCATTCATCGACCGAGTGCCCCCGTGGCTGAAGGACCTGGCAATCTCCTGGTTCGGGACGCACGACAAGACCGCGCTCCGAGCAGGCATCCTGATCGTCGTCGCGGCCGTCGCCGCAGTCGGCGGCATCCTCGCCGTACGACGCTATTGGGCAGGCGCCCTGATCACGATCGCCTTGGCCGGCATCGCCGTCGCCGCAGCCATGACGCGCGCGGACTCCGGACAGACCGGGTTCCTCCCGTCGGCACTCGCCGGCGTGACCGCACTCATCATTCTTCGCCTGTTCAGCCGCCGACTTGAACCGCTACTCGACTTCCCCGATGACGGCGTCAGCCGCCGCGGCTTCCTGCAGTTGTCGGCCGGCGTCGCCCTCGGCTCCGCGGCGATCGGTGCTCTGGGCAAGGTCGTCGGCGGGAACCGCGCCGCCGTGGCGGACGCCCGCAAACAGCTCACCCTTCCACAGCCGCCGACCCTTGACCCGCCCGCCGGCGTCCAGGCCGACGGCGCCGTACCGTGGGCCACGGCGAACGACGACTTCTACCGCATCGACACCGCCCTCTCGGTGCCGCAGATCGTACCTGCGGACTGGAAGCTCCGCATCCACGGCATGGTCGATCACCAGCTCGAACTGTCCTTCGACGATCTCCTGAAACGCCAGGTCATCCACAAGTGGGTCACCCTCACCTGTGTGAGCAACGAGGTCGGCGGCGACCTGATCGGGAACGCGTTGTGGTCCGGCGTACTGCTCAAGGACCTGCTCGAGGAGGCTGGTCCCGCGCAGGACGCGGACGCGATCCAGTCGACGTCGAAGGACGGCTTCACTGCCGGTACGCCGCTGCCTACGCTGCTCGACGACCGGCAGGCGATGCTCGCCTTCGCGATGAACGGGGAGCCGTTGCCGGTGGAGCACGGATTCCCGGTGCGCATCGTCGTACCCGGGCTGTACGGCTACGTGTCGGCGACGAAGTGGCTGGTGGACATCGAGGTGACGCGGTTCGACCGGTTCGAGGGCTATTGGACGCCCCGCGGCTGGTCGGCGCTCGGCCCGATCAAGTTGTCGTCGCGGATCGACACCCCGCTGGGGAAGAAGGTCGAACCGGGACGTGTGACCGTCGCCGGCGTGGCCTGGGACCAGCATGTCGGGGTTTCCAAGGTCGAGGTTCGCGTCGATGGGGGCCCTTGGCAACAAGCCACACTGGCCGCGGATCCGTCGATCGACACCTGGCGGCAGTGGCACTGGGCGTGGGACGCGTCGCGCGGCACGCATGTGTTGCAGGTACGGGCGTTCGACGCCAAGGGCAATCCACAGGTCGAGTCCTCGGCGCCACCCGCTCCGAACGGTTCGACCGGCCTGCACACGGTCAACGTGAAGGTCGGCTGACCGCTTCCAGCACCATCGGCAGGAACGTGTGCTCGAGCGAACCGGCCGGCACCTCGCGAGGCTCGAGCAGGCTCTGTGAGCGCGCGCCCTCGTGCAGCGCCATCACCATGCGCACGAACTGCTCCGCCGGCACCGTGAGCTCCAGCCCGCCGGTCTCGGCGATCTGCTCGACCAGCCGGGTCAGGCTCTCGCGGAACATCGCCCGTTGCTCGTTCAGCGCCTTCGCGGCGTCCGGGTCGCGCAATGCGTGCAGCGTGAACTCGGCCGAGATCAGATGCCATTGCCGCTGGTCCGGTGCGGTCTCGTCAAGCAGACCTAGTACGGCGTCCAGCAGCGTGCCGGGCTGATTCGCCAACTCGGGCAGCAGCGCCTCGATCTGCTCCAGGAGCCGGTCGGTCGTGGCCTGGAACAGGGCGAGGACCAGCTCGTCCTTGGAGCCGAAGTTCGAGTAGAAGGCACCGCGGGTGAACCCGGCCCGCTCGCAGATGTCCTCCACCGACGCGCCGTGGAACCCGCGCTCGGCGAACACCTCCAGTGCCCCCTCGAGAAGTCGGGCCCGGGTGTTGGAGCGGCGGCGCTTGGGCGGTTCCATACGAGTAGGATACAGTTCTGTATTGAATACACAACCGTATTGAACGGGGATGCAGGATGGAGCTCGAGGCCGCCGGGATCAGTGTGCGTGGACCGCACGCACCGATGCTGCACGCCACGTCGGTGTCGGTCGCGGATCATCAGGTGGTGCTCCTGACCGGGTACCCGGGCGCAGGGCACGTCGCCGCGGCGCTGGGCCTGTCCGGGCGGCTGAAGCCCGACACCGGCAGAGTCCGGCTCGACGGCAAGACTGATCCGGCCCTGCTGCGACGCCGCGTCGCCGTGGTCGACGCACCCGGCATCACGGAGCCGGACGACGCACTGCCTGTTCAGACGGTGGTGGGCGAGGAGCTGGCGATCGCCGGCCGCAAGGCGGGGCGCAAGGCCGTGCTGGAGTGGCTGAACGAGCATGACGCGGCAGAGCACGCCGACAAGCGGTTCGAGCACCTGCCGGTCGCCGTACGGACCAGGCTGCTCGCTGAGCTCACTGTGGCGCGTACCGACGTACAGGTGGTCATTCTGACCATGCCGGACCGACATGGTGGCGATCCGCATGGCTGGTTCGAGCTGGGGCGCGGGCTGGCGGCGCAGGGGTACGGCGTGATCATCACGTGTGCTGACGCGTCAGCACGGCTGCTGGACGTCAAGGCCGCTCGGATGGGCGAGACAGATCAGCCCGACCCGGTGCAGGTCGCTCCGATCGCCCCAGTCGAGCCAGTTACTCCCATTGACGAAGAACAGAACGAAGAAGAGGAGACAGAGGCGTGACCGCGCTGCGGATGGCCCTGAGTGAGTTGCGGCGCCTGACGGCCGGGCGGCTACCCAAGCTGGCCGTGGTCGCGCTACTGCTGGTGCCGGTACTGTACGGCGGCCTGTACCTCTACGCGAACCACGACCCGTACGGGCGACTGAACAAGATCCCGACCGCGGTCGTCGTCGAGGACGAGGGTACGACGCTCGCGACCGGCGAGAAGCTCAACGTCGGACCGCAGGTGGCGGACGAGCTGGTGAAGTCGAAGAGCTTCGACTGGCATCAGGTGAACCGCGCGGACGCGACGAAAGGGGTGTCGGACGGGAAGTACGAGTTCGCGCTGGTGCTGCCGAAGTCGTTCTCGTCCGACCTGGCGTCGAGTGCGGACTTCACGCCACGGCAGGCGGAGCTGGAACTCCTGACGAACGACGCCAACAACTACATCGCGCACACGATCGCCAACCAGGTCGTGGCGCAGGTGACAAAGACTGTCGCGTCGCAGGTGAGTGAGACCGCAGCCTCGCAATTGTTGGCCGGCTACAACACCATCCACAAGCAGGTCAGTTCTGCGGCTGCTGGTGCTGCCCAGCTGCAGACCGGGCTGACGTCGGCCGCTACTGGAGTCACCAAGCTGCAGTCCGGTGCTACGCAGCTCAACACTGCGCAGAAGCAGTTGTCAGCAGGAGCGACACAGTTGGCCGCTGGAACTGCACAGGCGTCGCAGGGTGCGTCGTCGTTGGCAACCGGTGCTGCGAAGCTCGACAACGGTCTGGGTACGTTGAAGGAGAAGACTGCGTCGCTGCCGAACCAGACGAAGCAGTTGGCGTCGGGAGCGGATCAGGTTGCTGATGGCAACGAGAAGATCGCCGGCACGGGGCGGCAGGTAGCAACCGCGTCCAGCACGTTGGTGAAGGACCTCAAGACGTTCGACACGCAGCTGGCTGCGCGGTTGAAGCAGCAGGGGCTGAGCCAGCACCAGATCAGGGTGATTCTGCTCGAGACGGCGAAGTTGCGTGCTCCCGTCGTACAGGCGAACACGAAGATCCAGTCGACGTCCAAGCAGCTCAACCAGCTCGCGACCGGTGCGCGGAAGGTGTCGAACGGCGCGTCGGCGCTGGCCAAGGCGACGCCGGCTCTGACGCGTGGAATCAGTACTGCGTCCAGTGGGGCGCATCAGCTCAGCACAGGTGCTGGGCAGCTGAAGACCGGACTGGGCACACTGCAGACCGGCGCGCAGAAGCTTGCTGCGGGCGAGAAGCAGGCTGTCACCGGGCAGGGGCAGTTGCTGACCGGTGTGAACAGCCTCACGACCGGTGTGGGTCAGCTGAAGAGCGGTGCGACGCAGCTGAACACTGGTCTGCAGAACGGCGTGAAGCAGATCCCGAACCCGTCTGCCGACCAGCGCAAGGCGGTCGCCGAGACGCTGGGTGCACCTGTCACGCTGCAGAACATCTCGCAGGCCACGGCCGACAGCTACGGCGCCGGCCTGGCCCCGTTCTTCCTCAGCCTGGCGTGCTGGATCGGCGCGTACGTCCTGTTCCTGCTGGTCCGGCCGTTGTCACCGCGCGCGCTCGCCGCACTACAGTCGCCGTTCCGCGTCGCGCTCGGCGGTTGGTTGCCTCCGGCGCTCTTCGGCGCGATCCAGGCCACGCTCGTCTTCGTCGCGGTCGTCCTGGGGCTAGGTATCCACGCCGCCCACCCGTGGCTGACCGTCGGCTTCCTGATCCTGACATCGTTCACCTTCGTAGCGATCCTGCACGCACTGTCCGCGTGGTTCGGCGCCGTCGGCAAGTTCCTCGGCCTCGTCCTGATGGTCGTCCAACTGGTCAGCGCCGGCGGCACGTTCCCGTGGCAGACCATCCCCGAACCCCTGTACTTCTTCCACCACGCCCTCCCGATGAGCTACGCCATCGACGGCGTCCGCCACCTCATGTACGGCGGCCCCGGCACCTCCCTCGGCCGAGACCTCCTCGCACTGGCAGCCTGGTTCGCAGTCGCCCTGGCCGCCTCCACCCTGGCCGCCCGCAAACAACGGGTCTGGCCGGCCAAGAAGCTCCAACCAGAGCTCGCGCTTTAGCTGTTGACGAAGGTGGCGGTTTCGTGGAGGAGGGTGTTGGTGGCGGGTTGGTCGAAGAAGGTGATGAGGGCTTCGTAGGTGCCGGCTTCGGCTGCGGACGGGTCTACTACGTAGCCGTAGTAGCCGTCGGTGTAGCCGATGACGCGGGTGATGGGGTGTGTGCTGTCGGCCTGGAGACAGGCGCCGTGGACGGCGAAGAGTTCTACCGGGAGGTTGATCCAGCAGACGTCGCCCATGGTGACGGTGCTGACGGGCAGGTCCAGCGCCGGTGGGAGGTCGGCGGCGGCCATCAGCGCCTGGCCGCGGGCACCCTCCAGGAGGGTTTGGGAGATGCGGCCTGAGGGTCCGCCGACGGGCTCGGCGTTGACGCGGCTCTCCACGGCGGACACGAGTTTCTCGGACTCGTCGACGGGTGGGACGGACCGCACTGGCAGGGTCAGAGTGGTACGTCGGATGCTCGGCGCGGACTGAGGTAGTTCCAGGCCAGGGGTGGCCAGCGCCTCACGGACTCGTGAAGCCAGCAGACCGCCCAGCCGGGCGACCTCCGCGGCACCGCGACCTTGGCGAGTGAAGCGAGGGCTGACGTCACCCGCAGCTCCTTGCAGGAAACCGACCACGGCGGGAGCGAGAGCAGCGCGCGCGGCTCCCGGCCAATCGGCCGAGTACTGCAGGTTCTCCGGGCCGTACGTCGTCGGGTGGCACGCGAAGTCCAGCAGCACCGCGTCGAGCGAACCGTCGAGCCCGTGCAGCGCGAGGATGCCGGCGGTGGTGTCGTGCGGACCGTTCTTGCGATGCCGGTTCGTACCGACGCCGATCACCTCGATCGAGTGCCAACTCGCCGTCACCGGGTGCCGCTCGAGCGCGGCCGCCCGTACGGCACCGACCAGCGAGTCGACCAGTGGCCGTTCCCGCTCGGCCGGAATGACGGGATGAATCTCACCGGTCCATCCGGACGGGCCGGAGTGGGTGTGCGACGCGGACACCACGACATGCGACGGCGGGATGCCGGCGGCGGCACCGGCGGCCGCGGCGAGCTCCGATGAGAGCGTGCTCCCGACCGCGATCGCGTCCAGCGTCAGCCACAGGACGCCCAGATCGTCCTCGGTGGACAACCAGATCAGGGTGGCGCGGAGCGGGTCCGCGGCACCGGTCGAGAGCCCGGCGCGGGCGGCGTACCCGTCGAGCCGATGGCCGGGCGGCGGGGTGACGTCGAGGGACGTCGCGGCCAGGAGGAGTTCGTTCACGTGAAGTCTCCAGCTGTCGTACCGGCACTGATCGGACGATGCATGCCAAGATAACGGCCTACACCGTAATTATCGAGGTCGCGCTCGACGGTGCGTGATGATCAGATCGGCATACGTTCCGGCTGGTCCGCTTGCGAGGCGTTCCGCGCCGTCGAGCGAGTTGCCCGCTGCCGGCGTCAGCTTGGCCCGCGACGGCAGCGCCTCGCGGACAGGTGTCAGCAACTGCTCACCGGCACCGTCGAAGAGGCCTCCGACACAAGCGACCGGGACCGGCCCCTCACCGGCCAGTTGGTAGACCGCGGCGCCGATCGTCTCGGCGATGTCGCCGGCCGCGCGGACCAGGAGTTCGAGCGCGACCGGATCACCTTCGGCCGCACACCGCAGTACTTCGGGTGCGAAGCGGGCCACGTCATCGACCAGCGTGGACGACCGGTACAGCGCGACCGGATCGAGCGCGGCGTCCGCGAGCTTCGTCACCGGACCACGGCCGTCCCGAGCCCGCTGTACGGCGACCAGCCCGGCGCGGCCGATCGCGAACGCACTACCGGCATCGCCGAACAGGTACCCGTGCCCGTCGAGCTTGCGCCACGTGCCGTCGCGATCCACGGCGAGACAGACGAGCCCAGTGCCCGCGGCAACAACGACGCCGTACCCGTCCGGCAACGCGCCGGCGTGCGCGGTAACCATGTCCTGGGTGAGACGTACTTCGTCGGCGTTCAGCACCGCACCGACGTCGGCCGCGAACCGTTCCGCGGCACCGTGTGCCTGTGGGTAGCCGGTGAGGCCGAGAGCAACGACCTCGACCGGACCGGTCAGCTCGGCCTCGGACGCGGCAGTGCGAATCGCCTCGAGGAGGTTGGAGACGGCGTCCGGTCCGTGCGTGTAGCCGGGGCCACTCCCGGTACGTCGGGACGGGAGGACACGAAGACGGAGAGCCGACTGGCCGCCGTCGATGGCGATGCGGGTCATTGGGTGGTCCCGGGTGGATAGTCCTGACAATGATGAAAGGCAGCGTACCCACAGGCTCCGGTTAGCGGGGAATGGCTGCCTCGAGGTCGTTCAGGAGGACGTTCAGCGGGACGCCGGTGAGCTGGATGCTCGGCTGCATCCAGTCGTTGAGGATCGGGTCCTCGGTGGCCAGGTGGTCCGAGAACTCGGTCTGGCTCAGTTCGAAGACATGAGCCGGGTTGCCGGTGAGGTCGACGACGGTCTGCATCAGCCGGCCGACCTGGTCCTCCCACAGCACGTCCTCGAACTCGTGCCGGTCCGGACGGATCAGCAGCAGGTCGACGTCACTGTCGAGATCACCGTCACCGCGCGCGATCGCGCCGTACACGCTCGTGTGCACCGGTGGGATCCGCCAGCCGCTGATCTCGTCGGCGAGCCGGGCGACCAACGTACTGCGGAGGTTTGCGAGCTGCTCGACGATCGAGGCGACCAGGTGCTTGCGGTTGAGGCGATAGAGCAACGAGTTGCCCAGATCGTCCACATGCACCAACCCGGTCGCCGCCAGCCGCTGCAGTACGAGCCGCACACCCGCGACGCTTCCGGAGCCGGCGAGCTTGTGAATCTGCCGCCCCGACAGACCGTCCTCGGCCTGGGCCAGCACCTGCAGCACCGGGCCGTCCAACGACGGCACGACCGTGCTGATCGGCGATCCCATATCCACCCACGCACCCTAGTGACGCCCGACCTCCCCCACCCAATCTCCATGACATGTCAGTCACCCCGCCGTCCCCGACCAGTTGGACGCCCACGCAGGCATAAGTCCCGCAACCGCCGGTTTCAGCGGGCAGAACCGCAGTTCTGCCTGCGCGGCGGTCCAGGTCACCAAAAACAAGCACGCTTGATTCTTTTTCCCG
The DNA here is from genome assembly GCF_004216905.1 of Kribbella sp. VKM Ac-2569. GTDB lineage: Bacteria > Actinomycetota > Actinomycetes > Propionibacteriales > Kribbellaceae > Kribbella. Next base: position 326,849 of record NZ_SGXJ01000004.1, on the reverse strand, counting down.
GGCGTGGGACGCTCGGCTGCACGAGCCCCTCGCGAGGGAGTGCAGCGTGCAACTGGACGAAGTGCTGGCGGACCTGTGGGCCGAGAGTGCGGAGCTGGATCGGTTGGTCGGTGGGTTGGCCGCCGGGGAGTGGTCGACGCCGACGCCGGCCGAGGGCTGGACGATCGCGCACCAGATCGCCCACCTGGCCTGGACCGACGAGGCGACGCAGCTGGCCGCGACCGATCCCGAGGCGTTCAAGGAGTCCCTCCAGACAGCGGCCGAGAGTCCGACGACGTACGTCGATGACGGCGCAGTGGAGACTGCCGCACTGCCGCCGGACCAGTTGCTGACGTACTGGCGGGAGACCCGGATCGAGGTCGCCGAGGCGCTGAAGAAGGTGCCGGCCGGCGAGAAGGTGCTGTGGTACGGACCGCCGATGAGCCCGACGTCGATGGCGACCGCGCGGCTGATGGAGACCTGGGCGCACGGGCAGGACGTGTTCGACGCTCTCGGCGTACAACGGCAGCCGAGCAACCGTCTGCGGCATGTCGCCCACCTCGCGGTCCGCACGCGCGACTTCGCGTACCTGCTCAACAACCGCAAGCCGCCCACCGAACCGTTCCGTGTCGAACTCACCGGCCCGGACGGCGACGTGTGGACCTGGGGTCCGGACGATGCCGCGCAGCGGGTGACTGCGCCGGCGGTCGACTTCTGTCTGCTCGCCACGCAACGCCGACACCGGGACGACCTGGCGGTGCGGGCCGAAGGCGCGGACGCCGAGGAGTGGCTGGGGATCATCCAGGCCTTCGCCGGCCTGCCCGGGAAGGGTCGTCAGGCAGGACAACATGACTGAGCCGATCCGCATCGGTAACGCGTCCGGCTTCTACGGGGACCGGTTCAGCGCAGTGCAGGAGATGCTGACCGGTGGGCCGCTCGACGTGCTGACCGGGGACTACCTGGCTGAGCTGACGATGCTGATCCTCGGTCGCGATCGCCTGAAGGACCCAGGACTGGGTTATGCGAGAACGTTCCTGAAGCAGCTCGAGACCGGCTTGGGTGAAGCGCTCGATCGGGGTGTGAAGATCGTCAGCAATGCGGGCGGGCTGAACCCGGCTGGTCTCGCGCAGGCGATCCAAGAGTTGGCCGACCGGCTCGGGTTGCATCCGAAGATCGCCTACGTCGAGGGTGATGATCTGCTCGGGCGCGCAAAGGAGCTCGGGCTGGGCGAGCCGCTGACGGCGAACGCCTACCTAGGCGCGTGGGGTATTGCGGAGGCGTTGCAAGCAGGCGCCGATGTGGTGGTGACCGGTCGGGTCACGGACGCCTCCGTGATCGTTGGGCCGGCCGCGGCGCATCACGGGTGGAAGCGGACGCAGTACGACGAACTTGCCGGGGCCGTCGTCGCCGGGCATGTGATCGAGTGCGGGTGCCAGGCGACCGGCGGGAACTACGCGTTCTTCACCGAGATCCGGGACTTCGGGCGCCCCGGGTTCCCGATCGCGGAGATCAACGCGGACGGCAGCAGCGTGATCACCAAGCACGACAACACCGGCGGCGCGGTCACGATCGACACGGTCAAGGCGCAGCTCCTGTACGAGATCACCGACGCCCGGTACGCCGGTCCGGACGTCACCACGCGCCTCGATTCGATCGAGCTGGACGACGACGGTCCCGACCGCGTCAAGATCTCCGGCGTCCGCGGTGAGGCCCCGCCGCCGACGTACAAGGTCTCGCTGAACAGCGTCGGCGGGTTCCGCAACGAGGTCGATTTCGTGCTCACCGGGCTGCAGCTGGAGCAGAAGGCCGAGCTGGTGCAGCGGCAACTCGAGCAGGCGTTGCCGAAGCGGCCGGCCGAGCTGAAGTGGACGCTGGCGTGGACCGAGAAGCCGAACGCCGAGTCCGAGGAGGAGGCGAGCGTCTTCCTCCGGTGCGCGGCGAAGGATCCCGATCCGAAGGTCGTCGGCCGCGCCTTCAGCAACACCGCGGTCGAGCTGGCGCTCGCGAGCTACCCCGGATTCCACGTCACCGCGCCGCCCGGCGACGGTTCGCCGTACGGCGTCTTCCGCGCTGGGTACGTCGACATCCACGAGGTGGAGCACGTCGTCGTACTGCCCGACGGGTCGCGGCAGATCATCGAACCTGCGCGGGAGACGCAACCGCTGCAGCCCGTCGACGACATCGAAGCGCCGATGCCGTTGCTGCAGCTCTCGAGCGGACCGCCGCGGACCCGCGAGGTCCCACTCGGCCGGATCGCCGGCGCCCGCTCGGGCGACAAGGGCGGCGACGCGAACGTCGGCGTGTGGGCACGCGACGAGAAGGCGTGGCGCTGGCTCGCGCACACGCTCACGGTCGAGCTCTTCGAGACGCTCCTCCCGGAGACGCAGCCGCTGATCGTCACGCGGTACCTGCTGCCGAACCTGTGGGCGATGAACTTCGTCGTCGAGGGCCTGCTGGGTGAGGGCGTCGCGGCGCAGGCACGGTTCGATCCGCAGGCGAAGGCGCTCGGCGAGTGGCTGCGGTCGCGGTACGTCGACGTACCGGAGGTGCTGCTGTGAGCGACTTCCGGGAGTCTGTACGGCGATTCATGGCGGCTGAGGTGTTGCCACATCTGGATCAGTGGGAGCGGGACGGCGAGCTGCCGCGGGAGCTGCACAAGAAGGCGGGCGCCCTGGGGTTGCTGGGCGTCGGATTCCCTGAGGCGGTCGGTGGTGGGGGTGGGTCGTTGCTCGACGCGCTCGGCGCAGTTGAGGAAATGCATTACGCGGGCGGGTCCGGCGGGCTGGTCGCGTCACTGCTGACCTGCGGCATCGCCCTTCCACACATCATTGCTGGTGGCAACGAGCAGCACATCGAGCGGTGGGTTCGCCCGACCCTGGACGGTGAGTTGATCGGCGCGCTGGCGATCACGGAGCCTGGTGGTGGGTCCGATGTGGCGTCGATCCGTACGACGGCGCGTCGCGAGGGTGACGTGTTTGTCGTGAACGGCGCGAAGACCTACATCACGTCAGGTTGTCGCGCGGACTTCGTGACGACAGCGGTTCGTACTGGTGAGGCCAGGGCGCACGGGATCAGCTTGCTGGTGATCGAGCGCGGTACGCCGGGGTTCGCGGTGTCGCGGAAGCTGGAGAAGATGGGGTGGCTCTGCTCGGACACGGCTGAGCTGTCGTTCACCGACGTACGGGTTCCGGCCGAGAATCTGGTGGGGGCTCAGGACTCCGGTTTTGTGCAGCTCGCGGTCAACTTCGTGGCCGAGCGGCTGACGTTGGCGGTGCAGGCGTACGCCGGTGCGCAGCGGGCGCTCGACCTGACTGTCGAGTGGTGCCGTCAGCGGGACACGTTCGGGCGGCCGTTGATTTCGCGGCAGGTGGTGCAGCACACGCTGACCGAGATGGCGCGGCGGATCTCCGTGGCGCGGGTCTATGTGCACGATGTGGCGCGGCGGGCTGAGGCGGGCGAGGACGTGATCGCCGAGACGTGTTTCGCCAAGAACACCGCGGTCGAGGCCGGGCAGTGGGTGTGCGATCAGGCGCTGCAGTTGCACGGCGGTCTCGGGTACATGCGGGAGGCCGAGGTGGAACGCCAGTACCGCGACCAGAGGATCCTCGCCATCGGCGGCGGCACCACCGAGATCCTGACCGGCCTCGCCTCCAAACGACTGGGGTTCACTGCATGAGGAACCGTTCGGCGATGTTGGAGAAGCTGGCCGCGCTCGATGCTGAACACGCCAAGGCGCTGGCGGGTGGTGGTCCCAAGTACGTTGAGAGGCATCACAAGCGCGGCAAGTTGCTGGTGCGCGAGCGGATCGAACTGTTGCTCGACCCGGACTCGTACTTCCTCGAACTGTCGCCGCTGGCCGGCTGGGGTTCGGACTTCACCGTCGGCGCCAGCCTGGTGACGGGGATTGGTGTGGTCGAGGGCGTCGAGTGCCTGATCACCGCGAACGACCCCACGGTCAAGGGCGGCGCCAGCAATCCGTGGACCTTGAAGAAGGCGTTGCGGGCCGACGAGATCGCCCGGTCGAACCGGCTGCCGGTGATCAGCCTGGTCGAGTCCGGCGGTGCGGACCTGCCGACGCAGAAGGAGATCTTCATCCCCGGCGGGGCGATGTTCCGGAACCTGACCCGGCTGTCGGCCGAAGGGATCCCGACGATCGCGCTGGTGTTCGGCAACTCGACGGCGGGCGGCGCGTACATCCCGGGCATGAGCGACTACGTGGTGATGGTCGACGGCGGCGCGAAGGTGTTCCTGGCCGGGCCGCCGCTGGTGAAGATGGCGACCGGTGAGGACGCGGACGACGAATCGCTCGGCGGCGCGTCGATGCACGCGCGCAAGTCCGGTCTGGCCGACTACTTCGCGGTCGATGAGCCGGACGCGATCCGGCTCGGGCGGCAGATCGTGTCGCGGCTGAACTGGCGCAAACAGGGTCCGGCCCCCAAGCCGACGTACGACGAACCGCTGCTTGATGCGGATGACCTGCTGGACATCGTGCCGGGGGACCTGAAGATCCCGTTCGATCCGCGGGACGTGGTCGCTCGCGTGGTGGACGGGTCGATGTTCGACGAGTTCAAGCCGCTGTACGGGTCGTCGCTGGCGACCGGGTGGGCGTCGGTGCACGGGTATCCGGTGGGGATCCTCGCGAACGCGCGCGGGGTGCTGTTCAGCGAGGAGTCGCAGAAGGCGGCGCAGTTCATCCAGCTGGCGAACCGTGCCAACACGCCGCTGATCTTTCTGCACAACACGACCGGGTACATGGTCGGGCAGGAGTACGAGCAGGGCGGGATCATCAAGCACGGCGCCCAGATGATCAACGCGGTCTCCAACTCTCGCGTGCCGCACCTCTCGATCCTGATGGGGGCGTCGTACGGCGCCGGGCACTACGGGATGTGCGGGCGGGCGTTCGATCCGCGATTCCTGTTCGCGTGGCCGTCGGCGAAATCGGCGGTGATGGGTCCGCAGCAGTTGGCCGGCGTACTGTCGATCGTCGCGCGGGCGGCGGCCGACGCGAAGGGGCAGCCGTACGACGAGCAGGCCGACCAGCAGATGCGTGCGTACGTCGAGGGGCAGATCGAGGCGGAATCGCTGCCGATGTTCCTGTCCGGCCGCCTGTACGACGACGGCGTGATCGATCCCCGCGACACCCGGACCGTCCTCGGCATCTGCCTGTCCGCCATCCACTCCGCCCCCGTCGAAGGTACGTCGTCCTTCGGCGTCTTCAGGATGTGACTCGAATGATCTCTTCCGTACTGGTCGCGAACCGGGGCGAGATCGCGCGCCGGGTCTTCCGGACTGCTCGTGCGCTCGGCCTGTCCACGGTCGCGGTCTACTCGACGGCCGATGCGCGGATGCCGTTCGTGGACGAGGCGGACGCCGCCGTACATCTGCCCGGGAACACCCCGGGAGACACGTATCTGCGTACCGAGTTGATCGTCGACGCGGCCCGGCGGGCGGGCGCGGACGCCGTACATCCGGGATACGGGTTCCTGTCCGAGAACGCTGCGTTCGCGCAGGCGGTGATCGACGCGGGGCTGACGTGGATCGGGCCGCCCGTCGATGCGATCTCGTCGATGGGGTCGAAGATCGAGGCGAAGAAGCTGATGGCGGCGGCCGGGGTGCCGGTCCTCGCCGAGCTGACTCCGGCCGAGGTGTCGGCGTCCGATCTCCCCGTGCTGGTAAAGGCGTCGGCGGGCGGTGGCGGGCGTGGGATGCGGGTGGTGTCGCGGCTGGAAGATCTTGCCGCCGAGATCGACGCGGCGTCGGCGGAGGCGTTGTCGGCGTTCGGCGACGGGACCGTGTTCTGTGAGCGGTACCTGGCGACCGGGCGGCATATCGAGGTGCAGGTGATGGCCGACCAGCACGGCACGATCTGGGCGGTCGGCGAACGCGAGTGCTCGATCCAGCGCCGCCATCAGAAGGTGGTCGAGGAGGCCCCGTCGCCCCTCGTCGAACGGATCCCGTCGATGCGGGCGGAACTGTTCGACGCGGCACGGAAGGCGGCCGCGGCGATCAACTACGTGGGCGCCGGGACGGTCGAGTTCCTCGCGGACGAGACCGGCAACTTCTACTTTCTCGAGATGAATACGCGTCTCCAGGTGGAGCACCCGGTGACGGAGGAGACGACGGGCCTGGACCTGGTCGAGCTGCAGTTCGCCGTTGCCGCGGGCGAGCGGCTGCCGGTGGATCCGCCTCCGACAGTTGGGCATGCGATCGAGGTGCGGCTGTACGCCGAGGATCCGCTAGCCGACTGGCGTCCGCAAACCGGTACGCTCGCGCGCTTCCGGGTGGTTTCCGGAACATATTCGTCAGCTGGTGGCGGGAATGTTCCGGAAATCCGGGTGGACTCTGGCGTTGAGGACGGCTCGGAGGTTTCGCCGTACTACGACCCGATGCTGGCGAAGGTCATCGCCTACGGCCCCGATCGCACCGCGGTCGCGCGACGACTCGCCGGCGTCCTGGACCGCGCAACGATCCACGGGGTCGGGACGAACCGCGAGTTACTGGCGTGGATCCTCCGGCACCCGGCGTTCCTCGCGGGCGACACCGACACCGCGTTCTTCGACAAGCACGGGGTGGGGCCGGGGACCGATGACGCGATGGTGCGGGTGTCGGCGTTGGCTGCTGCGTTGGCGGATGCGGCCGGGCGAGCTGCTCCGGTGCGGGTGCCGAGCGGGTGGCGAAACTTGGCGTCGCAGCCGCAACGCAAGAGCTATCGCGTGGGCGAGGTGGTGCACGAGGTTGCCTACCGACACACCCGTGACGGCTTGGTTGTCGACGGCAACATCACGCTCCTGGACAGCAGCCCGGAGCGGGTGGTGCTGGAGGTCGACGGCGTACGGCGGTCCTTCGACGTGGCGGCGTACGACGGGATCACGTGTGTGGACTCGTCACTCGGCAGTGTCGCGTTGCACCCGGTGGAACGGTTCGTGGATCCCGCCGATCAGGTCGCCGCCGGGTCGTTGGTGGCGCCAATGCCGGGAACCGTGATCCGGGTCGGCGTCGCGGTCGGGGACGTGGTGAAACAAGGACAGCCGCTGCTGTGGCTGGAGGCGATGAAGATGGAGCACACGATCGCCGCCCCGGCTGACGGGGTCGTCGGTGAGTTGAAGGTGCATGCAGGTCAACAGGTCGAGGTCGGCGCCGTACTGGCCGTGGTTGGGGAGGATGCATGAACGAGCGCAGCGAGTTCATCAGAAAGCACAGCGTGATTCGTGCCTCATCGGCGCCCGGAGCGAAGCGAGGACGCCGATGAGCTTCACCGAGTCCGAAGAGCGCGGGGAGCTGCGGAAAGTCGTCGGCGAGCTCGGCAAGAAGTTTGGCTACGAGTGGTTCAACCGGCAGGCTCGTACTGGCGGTCACACCACCGAGCTGTGGCTGGAGGCGGGCAAGCTCGGGTTCCTCGGCGTGAACCTCCCCGAGCAGTACGGCGGCGGAGGCGGTGGCATGGCCGATCTGTCGATCGTCCTCGAGGAACTCGGCTCGGCGGGCTGCCCGTTGCTGATGATGGTCGTGTCCCCGTCGATCTGCGGCACGGTGATCTCCCGTTTCGGCACCGACGAGCAGAAGCAGCACTGGCTCCCGGGTCTCGCCGACGGTACGACGATCATGGCGTTCGCGATCACCGAACCCGACGCCGGCTCGAACTCGCACCAGATCACCACCACGGCCCGCCGTACCGATGACGGCTGGTCGCTGACCGGGCGCAAGGTGTTCATCTCGGGACTCGACGTCGCGAAGGCGATCCTGGTCGTCGGACGCACCGAGGACGCACGGACCGGGAAGCTCAAGCCGGCGCTCTTCATTGTGCCGGTCGACGCGCCGGGCGTGGAGTTCCGGCAGATCGAGATGGACCTGATCAGCCCGGACAAGCAGTACGCGTTGTTCCTGGACGACGTACAGCTGCCGCGTGAAGCGCTCGTCGGGTCCGAGGACGCGGCGCTGATGCAGTTGTTCGCCGGCCTCAACCCGGAGCGGATCATGGCGTCCGCGTTCGCGATCGGCATCGCACGGCACGCGTTGGACAAGGCAACGGCGTACGTCAAGGAGCGGCAGGTCTGGAAGGCTCCGATCGGCACGCATCAAGGTCTCGCGCACCCGCTCGCGCAGATCAAGATCGAGCTCGAACTGGCCCGCCTGATGATGCAGAAGGCGGCGGCGCTGTACGACGCGGGCGAGGATCTCGCGGCGGGTGAGGCAGCCAACATGGCGAAGTACGCGGCGGGTGAGGTCGCCGTCCGCGCCACCGACCAGGCGGTGCAATCGCTCGGCGGGAACGGCATGACGGTCGAGTACGGCGTGGCTTCGCTCGTCGCCGCGGCCCGGGCGACCCGGATCGCGCCGGTCAGCCGGGAGATGATCCTGAACTTCGTTGCACAGCACAGCCTCGGACTGCCTAAGTCGTACTAGAAGGAGTGGGGCAATGATCATCACCAGTGAGTTCCCGCCTGTCGAGGTGCTCGACGTACCGATCCACGACGCCGTCCTCGGCAGAGCCCAGGAGTACGGCGACCGGCCGGCGATGGTCGACGGTGTCACCGGCAAAGAGCTGAGTTACGCCCAGCTGGACCACCTGACCCGGCGGGTCGCGGCCGGTCTGGCCGAGCTCGGTGTCCGGCACGGCGACGTGATCGCGATCTACAGCCCGAACACGATCCTGTACCCCGTGGTGTTCTACGGCGCCACCCGCGCCGGCGCGACCGTGACCACGGTGAACGCGCTCTACACCGCGGACGAGCTGCACAAGCAGTTGATCGACTCGAAGGCGAAGTTGCTGGTGACGATTTCGCTCTTCCTGCCGGTCGCGACCGCGGCGATCGAGGGCACCGGGGTCGAGCAGATCTTCGTCTGCGACCAGGCCGAGGGGTACCGCTCGGTGCAAGAGCTGTTCGCGTCCACGGGTCCGGAGCCGGTGGTGACGATCGATCCGGCGGTGGACGTCGCGGTGCTTCCCTACTCGAGTGGGACGACCGGCGCGGCGAAGGGCGTGATGCTGACGCACCGGAACATCGCGACGAACATCTCCCAGGCGGAGGTGATGATCCGGCTCGGCGAGGAGGAGCGGATCATCGCGATCCTGCCGTTCTTCCACATCTACGGGCTGTCGGTGTTGATGAACCTGCCGCTGCGACTCGGCGCGACGGTCGTGGTCCTGCCGAAGTTCGACCTGCAGCAGTTCCTGACCACGCTGGACGAGCAGCGGATCACGCGGGCCTTTGTCGCGCCGCCCGTCGTACTGGCGTTGGCGAAACATCCGGCCGTCGACGGGGTGGACCTGTCGCGGCTCAAGTATGTGACGTCGGCCGCGGCGCCGCTCGATGGGGAGCTGGCCGAGGCGTGTGCGAAGCGGCTCGGGTTGCACGCCGTACTGCAGGCCTACGGGATGACGGAGTTGTCGCCGGGTACGCACGCCGTACCGCAGGACGACCAGGATCCGCCGCCGGGTGCGGTCGGGAAGCTGTTCCCGTCGACCGAGATGCGGCTGGTCGGGGCCGACGGCAACGACGCGGACGAGGGCGAGATCTGGATCCGTGGGCCACAGGTGATGAAGGGGTACCTCGGGCGGCAGGCGGAGACGGACGCGACGATCGACGCGGACGGCTGGCTGCACACCGGCGACATCGGCCGGGTTGACGCGCGCGGCTACCTGTACGTCGTGGACCGGGTGAAGGAGCTGATCAAGTACCACGGGTACCAGGTGCCGCCCGCGGAACTGGAGGCCGTGCTGCTCACCGACGACCGGATCGCGGACGCGGCGGTCATCGGGGTCAATGCGGACGGCAACGAAGTGCCGAAGGCGTTCGTGGTGCCGATGCCGGGCGTCACGCTGACGTCGGAGGATGTGATGGAGTACGTCGCCGCGCGGGTGGCGCCGTACAAGAAGATCCGGCAGGTGGAGTTCATCGATGCCGTACCGAAGGCTGCGTCCGGGAAGATCCTGCGGCGGGAGTTGCGGGCGCGTGAGGCCAAGCGTGAGTGAAGTTCTGAAAGCACCTCAGCAGGACCGGTCGCGGGCGACGCGGCAGCGGTTGCTGGAGGCCTCGGTCGAGTCGTTGGCCGAGGTCGGGTACGCCGCGACGACGGTGTCGGTCGTCGCGGCGCGGGCCGGGGTGTCGCGGGGTGCGGCGCAGCATCACTTCCCGACGCGGGCGGACCTGTTCGCGGCGGCGGTCGAGTACATGACCGAGGTGCGGTTGGCGGAGATCCGCGCGCAGGCTGCTGCGTTGCCGAGCGGGGCTGGGCGCACTGAGGCGATCGTGGGGATGCTGGCGGACGTTTACACGGGGCCGCTGTTCCGGGCTGCCCTGCACCTGTGGGTTGCTGCTTCGACCGAGGAGGCGCTGCGGCAGCAGATCGTTCGGCTGGAGTCACATGTGGGTCGGCAGGCGCATCGGGCGCTGCTGGAGGTGCTGGACATCAGTGAGCGGACTCCTGGGGTGCGGGAGACCGTGCAAGGGGTGCTGGATATGGCGCGGGGTCTTGGGTTGGCCGACCTGTTGACGGACGACAGTGCACGCCGGCGCGGCGTCGTGCGCCAGTGGAGCCGAATCCTCGATCAGGCCCTGCGTGAGCCGGGTGTGTGACCGAAGGCGCGCCGAAACGTGTCAATAAACGCACTGGTCGACGCCCAGCCGCATGCGTGCGCTACCCGAGTCACAGAATCCCCCTCCGCGAGCAACCGCAACGCCTCATGCAATCTGAGCTGAGTCCGCCACTGCGGAAACGTCATCCCGAGCTCGACCTTGAACAGCCGACTCAGCGTCCGCTCACTCGCGCCGACCGCTCGCCCCAACTCCGTCAGCGTTCTGGTGTCCGCAGGATCCTCCCGCAACACGTCACAGGCCGCCGCGAGCCTGGCGTCACGTGGTGTGGGCAGATAGGTGGGCCGCTGAGGTGAGCGCCGCAACTGGTCCAGTAGCACTGCACGCAGGCGCTGCGTCTCATCGGGCTGGTTCTCTGCAGGCTCTGTGTACGTGAGGATCAGCTCTCGGAGGAGGGGGCTGACTACCAGGGCTGACGGGGCGTCCAGTTCTAGTGGGTTCTCTTGGAGCCCCACCGTGTGAAGGGTTGTCTCGCCGTACGCACGGTGTTGGTGGAGGGTGCCGGCTGGGATCCAGATGGCTCTGGTGGCGGGGGCTACCCAGCTGCCGGCGTCGGTGGTGACGGAGAGGACGCCGCGGCCGGCGTACACGATCTGGTTCCGGTCGTGCCAGTGCGGCTCGATGCCGCCGCCGGCCTGGATCGGCTGGTGGCCGGTGGTCGCGGGACGTTGGCGGGTTTCCGGCATCAATTGGCATTTTATCGGAAGCCGGACAACCGCCCCGGCCGTGACGATCGAGTGGTGCGGAGACTTCGACCGATCGGACTGATGGCCACCGGCCACGCGTGCGTGGACATCTACCAGGGCTGCGTGCCGGCGCTCGTACCGTTCCTGGTCGCCGAGCGCGGCCTCGGGTACGTCGCGGTGTCGGGCATCACGCTGGCCGCAACTCTGCTCTCCTCGGTCGTCCAGCCCGTGTTCGGCGTACTGACCGATCGCCGTCCGCTCACCTGGCTGATCCCGGTCGCGATGACCACCGCCGGTCTCGGCATCGCCCTCATCGGCGTCGGCCAGACCTACTGGCTCATGTGGTTGGCGGCCGCGCTGTCCGGGCTCGGTGTCGCGGCGTACCACCCAGAGGCCGCCCGGATGGCCCGCGTCGTGAGCGGTGGCAGCCACGTCGGGATGAGCTGGTTCTCGGTCGGCGGGAACGTCGGGTTCGCGCTGGCGCCGGTCCTGGTCACACCGATCATCGCCGCGGGCGGGTTGTCGCTGACGCCGCTGCTCGTCGTACCCGCGCTGGTCGGCGCCGCGATCACCACGTGGGCCGTCCGCTCACGTGCAGCCGTCGCAATCACCCGCAGCGGCGGTGAAGGGACGGACGACTGGCCGTCGTTCCTGCGGTTGTCGCTGATCATGATCTGCCGGTCGATCGTGTTCGTCGGCCTCGGCACCTTCATCGCGCTGTACGCCGGCGAGCGGGTCGGCGGCGGTACGACGACCGGCGGGATCGCGCTGTTCGTCCTCTTCGCCGCGGGCGCACTCGGCACGCTCCTCGGCGGCCGCCTCGCCACCCGCTACGGACGGGTCCGCACGCTTCGGACGTCGTACGCCGTCGCCGTACCCGCGATCGCCTGCCTGGTGTTCGTACCCGGGCCAGCGTTCTTCGGCTTCCTCGCCGCGACCGCGATCGCGATGTCGATCCCGTTCTCGCTGCACGTGACACTCGGCCAGGACTTCCTCCCCGGCCGCGTCGGCACCGCAGGCGGCATGACCCTCGGCCTAGCGGTCAGCATCGGCGGCGTGGCGACGCCGGTCCTCGGCACGATCGCCGAGCACACCTCATTGCGCCTGGCTCTCAGCACACTGATCGCACTCGTCCTGTGCAGCAGCCTGATCGGCTACGCCCTGAACGAACCGGCTTGAACTGAGGCTGAGCGCGATTGGTTGCGGGTACCGGGAGATACAGCGGAAGCGCCGCGGGATGCGGCTGAAGTAGCTGACAGCACACCGTCGGTACAGGCGGTCTTGTCAGGGAGTGACCATGATGCGTCGGCGAGGCGCGGTCCACGGGGACCCCAGAGTCATCGAGGTCGGACTGGACGAGTTGTTGCAGGCCGGCTACGAGCGTACGGAGCAGGATCCCGACCCGGACAGCGATGGGGACGATGCCGATCGGGGCGTCGACGAGTGGCGAGCGGACGAGTCGGGCGTGTCGTTCGGCGTCGCCTTCTTCGGCTGGTTGGTTGCCGGCGGCATCGTCGTACTGCTGCTGGCGTCGGTCGGTGCCGTCGGCACCGTGATCGGCTGGGACAGGCTTGCCGGCTGGGCGGACAGTGAGTGGCTCGCTGTCAGCGCTTGGATCGTCATCGTTGTAGCGCTGGGAATCGGTGCGTTCTCGGGCGGCTACGCCGGCGGACGGATGGTGCCGGCGCATGGTGGACGGCAAGGCCTGGACGTGTGGCTGCTCAGTTGGGGCGCCACCGCCGTGATCGTCGGTCTCGGGTACGTCGCTGTCCACGAATACGACGTCGTCGCGAGGATCGACTGGACGTCCCTACCGATCGCCGAGACCGATCGTACGGCGGCGGCGCTGGTCGGACTCGTCGCGATTGTGCTCGTCACGTTGGTGAGCGCGGTGGTGGGCGGTGCCGTCGGCAGCCACTGTTCCGCGCGGTTGAGTCGGATCAACCAGCAGCACCAAGCTATGCCCTGAACGAGCCGGCTTGAGTGCGGGCTGCGCGTTCTGTGATGCGGCGGTCGACCTTTGCCGCGAGTTCGTCCGGTGTGCACTCGGCCAGGTGGTCGCGGACGAGGAGGTGGATGAACGAGTACTGCGCACGCCCGGTGCGGGCGAGTACGTGGCGGTCGGCGGCGTACTGCAGGAAGGCTCGGCGGTGCCACGGTAGGTACCCGGTCCAGCGGAGTAGCGAGTCGTGCAGCAGCCGGGACAGCGGTCCGGCCAGGACAGGTGGACGACGACGCCACGCCTTTGCTGCGACTGTGCCAACCACGATGCCGGCGACCGCCTCCAGTTGCGGCGACGCCAGGTCGGCTCCAAGGACCAGTGCGACCAGGAACGCGGCAACAGCCCCACCAGCGACCCACGGGTCCATCCGCCACCCCTTGTCGGCTGTGGTGGGGAGGTGGTCGGTCGGCAGCGACTTCACCATCCGGATTGCCTGAGCAACCAGGAGGCCGATCGCCACCCCACAGGCGAAGGCAGTGGTGTCGCCGAGGCTCAGGGTGATCCAGCTCGCCACCACAACCACAGCCAGCCGTACGCCGAGGAGCAGCCGCCGCCGGTTGTCGTGGAACACGAGCAGTTCGACTCCGTAGGCTCCAGCGATCACAACGGCCTCGACAAGGAGCGCGGGCTTGGCGGTGAGCAGCTCGACCAGTCCGAGCGCGGCAACAGTCACAGCGACAGTTATCGCCGTACCTGCGAACAAGATGAGGGCGAAGAGCGGTACGCGATCCTGACCGCTTCCTTCGCGCTTCTGCCACGGGTGCGGCAGGAGATGGACGAGTAGCAGCGCAGCGCCCGCCACAGCCAGTCCGGCGAGTACGCCGTACTGCGCGAGCATCACCAGCGTCACGCCGGCAGTCAGTGCTGCGAACAGTGCGGGCAGGCACACCGCGTGCGTCAGGTAGTCCACCTCCGGCAGCGACAACCCGTACCACCCGTCAGGCACCATCCACCGCGGTACGGCGGTCCGGTCACCGGCACGGCGTCGAGTCCACCAGGCCAGACACCACAGGCGCCGTACGGCGGTCTTCGCGTCGTACTGTCTCGCGGTCTGGCGGTTTCGGGCGAGGACCTCGCAGATGTAGGTGTCGAAGAGCTCCCGGCGTAGGTCCGCGACGCCACGGGCGTTCACGTCCTCCGGTGCTCGACCCTGGTACGCCAGGACCATCACGTTGAGCATCAGCGGCGAGTTGACCAGCTCCCAGAGCGCGTCGTCCTGCTCGATCGCAGCGCGCGCACCGTCGAGTGCCGGTCCGACAGTGGTGAAGTAGTCGAGGACCTGTTCTCTCGTGAGCGGTCTGATGTGCACAGCGCCGAACAGCCTCAGCTTGTGGGGGAGGCGTTCGTAGTCGTTCGTTCGGCACGTGACTGCGAGCTGCCCGATCCGGTAGTTGCGGCGGAGCTCCTCCAGGACCGGTGCGAGCTTTCCACGGTTCGGTTCGGCGATCTCGTCCAGTCCGTCGAGCAGAACTGCCAGCTCGCCGTTGCTCAACCAGGTGCGTCCGACAGCGGGCGGGATGCCGTAGCGGTCGTCCAGCTCGTACAGCAGCCAGCGGACGAAGCCCGCGACCAGTGGGCTGTCAGCAGGGTCGTCGTCGTTCTGGTACGACGACTGTGCGGTCCAGCCGGCCAAGTCGACCACGACAGGGATGGGCTGGTCCTTGTTGGCATGTGCTTGCTTGGCGAGGTTCCGGGCGAGGTCGAGGAGCAGCGTGGTCTTGCCGGCACCAGGTGCGCCGAGGATCAGCATCGAGTCCTGGAGCTCGTCGAAGACACCTGCGATGTCCGCCTCGTTCGGGACGCGCCGCGGTGCGCTGTCGAGCGGCTGGACGACCAGGTCGTACGGGCGGACCACGACGCCGGGGTGCTCGTCGAGGGCCAGGGCGACGCGGGTGCGCGCCGCGAGTGAGCCGGCACGACGTTCGGAGAAGTACCGGTCGATGCGGGCGAGGGCGTTGGGGCGGTTGCGCGGCTGGTCGGCACCGCGGTTGGAGATGATCGGCAGGCGGCGGTCGCGGACCTCGAACAGTGCGGTCAGGACCGCGACGACCCAGAGCACCCCGATCGCCGGCCAGACCCAGCCGACGTACGGCGCGAGAAAGGCCGGTGCGGTGCCGCCGGTGCCGACGTTGATCGCGATCGGCAGCAGCACCAGTGCGAGCGAGACAGTCACCACGAGCACGACACCACGCAGTACGGCCCGCATCCTCACCCCTCGGAGCGTAACCGCCCGTGAGCCCACCGTCCCGGCCGGGCGCGTCGCACCTCCGCCCAGCCTTGCACTCGACCGTCCTGCCTCGTCGTACACAGGGACGTCCAGTGGGCGGGCTACGAGTGGGGAACAGTTGTCGGTTCACATACATTGGTTGGTGATATGACTACGGAACGGATCGACCGGACGGGCGTGGGGCTTCGGTCGGAGCGGGGCCCGATTCTGCTCGCGGTGATGCTGAGCGTCGGGCTGGTCGCGATCGACGCGACGATCCTCGCCACCGCCGTACCGTCCGTCGTCGCCGACCTCGGCGGATTCACCCAGTTCCCCTGGCTGTTCTCGATCTACCTGCTCGCGCAGGCCGTGTCGGTGCCGATCTACGGCAAGCTCGCGGACCAGCGAGGGCGGAAGCCGATCATGCTGCTCGGCGTCGGGCTGTTCCTGCTCGGGTCGGTGCTGTGCGGGTTCGCCTGGAGCATGCCCGCGCTGATCGCGTTCCGGCTGATCCAGGGACTCGGCGCCGGCGCGATCCAGCCGATCGGGATGACGATCGTCGGCGACATCTACACGGTCGCGGAGCGGGCCAAGGTGCAGGGCTACATCGCCAGCGTCTGGGGTATCTCGTCGTTCGTCGGACCGACGCTCGGCGGCGTGTTCTCGGACTTCATCTCCTGGCGGTGGATCTTCTTCGTGAACATCCCGCTCGGGATGGCGGCCGCCTGGGTGCTGGTCCGCCGGTTCGACGAGAAGGTGGCGGAGAAGACCAGCCACCGGATCGACTACGCCGGCGCGATCCTGCTCGCGGTCGGCGGTTCGCTACTGCTGCTCGGGTTGCTCGAGGGCGGCGTGATGTGGGCCTGGGACTCACCGACGAGCATCGTGATCCTGGCCGCGGCCGTCGTACTGCTGATCGCGTTCGTGCTGGTCGAGCGGCGCGCGGCCGAGCCGATCCTGCCGCTGTGGGTGCTCGGCCATCGGGTGCTGAACTCGGCGAACTCGGCCGCGTTGCTGATCGGGTTGCTGATGATCGGGCTGTCGACGTACGTGCCGCTGTTCGCCCAGAGCGTCCTCGGTACGTCGGCCCTCGTCGCCGGGTTCACGCTCGCCGCGATGACGCTGGGCTGGCCGATCGCGGCGTCGCTCGCCGGGCGGATCTACCTGCGCGTGGGCTTCCGTACGACGATGTCGATGGGCGCACTGATCGTCGTACTCGGAGCTGGTGTGCTGCTCACGGTCAGCGCCACGAGCGCCGTACTGCACCTCGCCGCGGCCTGCTTCATCATCGGCATCGGGCTCGGCTTCTCCGCGTCACCGTCGGTCG
Organism: Kribbella sp. VKM Ac-2569; assembly: GCF_004216905.1. Classification (GTDB taxonomy): domain Bacteria; phylum Actinomycetota; class Actinomycetes; order Propionibacteriales; family Kribbellaceae; genus Kribbella. The sequence continues at coordinate 310,054 of NZ_SGXJ01000004.1, read as the reverse complement.
TGGCGGCGCAGTCGTCCGTCGAATGGCAGACGCGCGGTGTGGTGACCGGGGCGAACATGTTCGCCCGCTCGGTCGGCAGCGCGGTCGGTGTCGCGGTCTTCGGCGCGGTGGCGAACGGCGTTGTCGCAGCTCGGCTGGGAGACGACCACGCGGACCTGGAGAAGGTGCCGGCCGGGATCCTGGCCCCCGCCATCCACGACGTCTACTACGGCGCCGCCGCGGCCGCACTCCTCCTCGTCGTAGCCGTCCTCTTCATGCCCAACCGCATCACCGAACACCCGGTCCGCTAGCTCATCAGCGCCAGCAGTTCGTCGCGACCGCTGACACCACGGGTTAGGTTGGCGGCATGCGTGCGGTCGACTGTGTTGGTGCATTGATCCGGGACGAGCAGCATCGCGTTTATCTGCAGCGGCGTACGGCGGACCGGCGGTTGTTGCCGGGGATCTGGGACATCGTCGGTGGGCATCTGGAGGCGGGGGAGACACCTGAGGAGGCGCTGGCGCGGGAGGTCGAGGAGGAGACCGGCTGGAAGGTCCGCGACATCGTCAGGACCGTCGCGGACTGGGAATGGGAGTGGGAGGGCCGGGTACGGCGGGAGGTCGACTACCTCGTCACCGTCGATGGAGACCTGACCCGGCCGCGCCTCGAGGTCGGAAAGCACGACGCGTCCGCGTGGGCCGGACCGGGCGACCTGGACCTGCTGATGGTGAACCGGACCGACGGCGACCGCCGGCTGCGGGACCTGGTGGCACATGTGGTCCGGACGCGATTCACGGACCGCCTCCGGTTGGAGCCGATCACTGGTCCGAACGGCGTCCTGCCCGGACATTCGGCGGACCTGGTGCGGATGTACGCGGACCCGTGGGTGGCCCGGTGGTACGACGGGTCGTGGTCACCTGAGGAAGCAGCAGCGCGAGCCGTCGAACAGCAGGCGAGCTGGGACCGCGACTCGGTGGGCAAGTGGATCGCGTACGAGCGGGAGAGCGGCGAGCTGGCCGGGCGGGGCGGAATGTCCCGGATCCCCGCCGGTACGCCGACTGCCGAGGCCATCGCCGCACTGGTGGGACCCGAGTGGACAGGCCTTGAACTCGGCTGGGCCCTCGTCGAGTCCGCCCGCGGCCGCGGCCTTGCCACGGAAATCGGCCGCGCCGGCCTGGACTACGCCTTCACCACCCTGAACGCCTCATCCGTGATCGCCTTGACGGAACAGGTCAACACCGCATCCCAAGCCGTGATGATGCGCCTCGGAATGCAATACGCCGGCGAGATCCGCGCAGAGGGCTGGGCCGCTGGCGAACCCGACGTACAGCCGGACGCCCCGTTCGCGGTCTACGTCGAGGTCCGGACCTGAAGCGGACATCTAGCGGTCCAGGGCGGTCACGAAGCGGGTCAGGAGGTTGGCGAAGGTTGCGCGTTCTTCGGGAGTCCAGTCCGCCATCGCGGTCGTGAAACGGGCTTGGCGGTAGACGTGGACTGCTTCTAGCTGGGATCTGCCTGCGGGCGTGAGGGCCAGGTTGGTGCGGCGGCCGTCTGCCTGGTCGGCTTCGCGGCGGAGGAGGCCTGCAGCGACTGCGGTGGCGACCAGCTTGCTGGCGCGGGGCTGGTCTACGCCCAGGGCGGTGGCAATGCCGTTGACGCCGACGGGGTTGGGCTCGGCTGCCTCGATGGCGTCCAGGACCTCCTGGACCGGGTCGGGTCCGCCGGACTGGACGGCGAAGGTACGGCGGGTTTGCCGGCGGCGGATCGCGATCATCGCGGCCTCGACCTCGGCGACCGGGTCGGTCTTGTCCATGCCTGGCTCCAACTATATGCTCATTGACATGTATATGTCAGATGACAACAAGCCTATCGGCTGGTGGCTGAAGGAGGTCGACCGCCTGCTCGAGGAGTCGTTCGAGCGGGTCCTCGCCGACGACGGGCTCACCCGGCGCCAGTGGCAGGCACTCAACGCCGCGGCCGGACCCAGCCCGATCGCCGAGGCGCTGGCCCCGTTCCTGTCCGGCGCGGAAGAGCTCGCTGCCGTGACCGGGCCGCTGGTTGAGCGTGGCTGGCTGACGGGCGAGACACTCACGGCGGACGGTGAGCGCGCGCTGCAGGCGCTGAGCACGAAGGTTCAGGCGCAGCGGCGGCGGGTCACTGCCGGGGTCTCGGACTCGGAGTACCTGGCGACGGTCGGCGTGCTCCGCCGGATGGCCGCCAACCTGGCGTGAAAGGCTCCGAGTGTGACCGCCCAGGCGCGGCGGTCACACTCGGAGCCGGCCACCTCAAGGGGGAGGTTCCCGGTGAGGTGTCGGGAGCCTCCGGTGTCCTACCGCCCAGGACACTCGGCCCTGCCTGGCCCGAGGTGTCGGCCAGGAGGTGGGTTGGAACGGCTGGGCGGCGGCGATACAGGGAACTCAGCCGCCAAGCCCAGCCGGGTCGGGAGGGCGGTGCGGTCCGGAGCTGAGGAGTGCTCCGGACCGCACCTCGGTTTCGTCCGGAACTGAGGAGTGCTCCGGACCTTTCCAAGCGCCGACCCTGAACGTGAGGAGACTCCAGGGTCAGCAGACCGGGTCTGAGGAGGACCCGGAAATCTGCGGTCTTTCAGTCGTTCGAGTCGAGCGGGCCGAGCAGGTCGTTGGTGACCTTGAGACCGGCGAAACGGCGCCGCATCGCCTGCTCGTAGCGGGCCGCCAAGGGCGCCTCCGCGACGTACTGCGCGATCACGTGCTCGCCGAACCAGACCCGGACTCGGCGCCGGTGCTGTCTCGACGTCATTTCCGCGATGGTCACAACCTCTCACCCCGTAACTCTCAGGCCTTGCAACCAGTTGGACTTACTGGTTGTCATGGCAGTAATGGTGCACGAGCCCAACGTGACCGCTCTAGGACCTGGACCGGACCTTTGCCGGACCTCTTCCGGTCCTCTCGCGGACATCTGGGGGACAGCACCTTGTCGTGGGGCACAAGTCGAGACAACGTCTGACTGACGTGAACGGGAGGAACGATGGCGAGTAGGTATGCGCCAAAGACGGTCCTGGCGCACCTGATCCAGCGCCGGAACCAGACCTACTCCGAGATCGTCGCCGAGTTCGTCGAGCTGGGTGGAACCATCACCGAGCGGCACCTGCGTCGCCTCGCATCGGGCGAGCGCGCAGGGACCACTCCTCAGACCCGGCGCACCCTGCAACGTCTGTTCGGCAAGCCGGTCGAGGAACTCCTCGCGCCGTACGTGCCGGAACAGGCCGCCCAGGTGGTGCCGGCACCTGCCGCGAGTGGACGGATCACGACAGGTAATGAGATGGAGGTTCTCGACATGGCTGCCAGCCGCGCGAGGGCATTTGCCCTCGCGGCCCAGTCCGGTCTCGGAAGCGAGGCCATGGAACAGGTGTACGACGACGTACGCCACGCCGCCCAGGCGTACCCGCAGCGTCCACTGCCGGAGATCCTCGGCCAGCTGGTCGAGACGCAGGACCTGGTGTTCGGTCTGCTGGAGAGCCGCCAGCGCCCGGACCACCACCGCCAGCTGTACTTCCTGGCCGGTGTCACCGGCGGTCTGCTCGCCAAGGCTTCCCACGACCTCGGCAACCCGCACGCCGCGCTGACCCAGGCGCGGACCGCGTTCATGTGCGCCGACAACGCCGACCACCACGGCCTGCGCGCCTGGGTGCGCGGCCTGCAGTCCCTGGTCTCCTACTGGGCCGGCAACCCGCACGACTCGGTGCGGTACGCGCAGCTCGGCGCCGGGTACGCCGAGCAGGCCAACAGCACCACCAGCGTCTGGCTCCCGGTCAGCGAGGCCCGCGCCTGGGCCGCGCTCGGTAACCCGGAGGCCACCCGGGCCGCCTTGGAGCGCGCCGAAGAGGCGTGGAACTCGGTCCACAACGACGACCTCGACGACATGGGCGGCCTGTGCACGTTCGGCCGCAACCGTCAGCTGTACTACGCCGCCGACGCGCTCGCTCAGCTTCCCGGTGAGGTCGAGCAGGCCCAGCGGTACTCGAGCCAGGCCGTCGACGCGTACACCGACCAGAACCACCCGGAGTGGGCCTTCGGCGACGCGGCCGGCAGCCACGCCGCGATGGCGATCACCCGGATCGCGAGCGGTGAGCTGGACGGCGCGGCGGACGCGCTGGCCCCGGTGCTGACGCTGCCGACCGAGCGCCGGATCAACGGCGTGGTGCACTCGGCCCGCCGGGTTCACCAGGCATTGCGGCAGTCCGGTCGCGCCGACGACGCGCGCGAGCTCCAGGAGGAGATCGAGACCTTCACCCGGACTCCGATGCAGACCTACCCCCGGTAGCCTGCGCGGATGGAGGCACTCAGCGGACGGCTGACTGTACTGCGGGAATTCCGGACAACGGACCTCGACGACTACCTGGCCATCGCCGGTGACGACCGCGTCACCACCTGGATGGCGTTCGACAGCTACGACCGCGCCAAGGCCGAGCAGAGCCTGGCCGCCATCGTGGCGCGGACCACGCAGGAGAACCGTCCCGACTACATGCTCGCCGTGACCCGGCCGGACGACGATCGCGTGATCGGGTTCGGCCGGATCGCGCCGAGCGGGTCGTGGACCGCCAAGCTCGGCTACGCGATCAGCGCGGACCAGTGGGGCCACGGGTACGCCACGGACGCGGCCCGGGTGCTGCTGGGCTTCGCTTTCGGCGCCCTCGGCCGGCACCGGGTCACGGCCGCGATCGGCCCCGAGAACGAGGCGTCGATCGCGGTCGTCAAGCGCCTCGGCTTCACCTACGAGGGCCACCTCCGCGACCACGTCTTCACCAACGGAGCCTGGCGCGACTCCCTCCTCTACTCCCTCCTCGAACCCGAACATTCACCCAGGAGCCACCCGGAGCCTTGACCTGGTTTGTCAGGACCAGCAAGGTTGCGCGTCATGACGCAACAGGTGCCGGAGTGGGCAGACCCGAAGATTCCGGATCGGGAGCTGGATCCGCAGGGGGTGTCGCGGCGGACCCTGATGCGCGGGGCCGGGCTGCTCGGGGCAGGGTTCGCGGCGGCCGCTGTGACGACCCAGGAGGCGGCTGCGAGTACGGCGTACTCGGAGAGCGATCCTGAGCTCGTCTATCTGGTGGGGGACCATCACGTCCACAGCAGGTACAGCCACGACGCGAAGTACGACTTCAGCCAGCTCGCGCAGCGTGGTGCGCAGTACGGGCTGGACTGGATGGCGTTCACCGAGCACAGCAACTTCGGGCATGCCGACAAGGGTGCGGCGGCCGAGAACGCCGAGGTCCTGAAGGCTCGTGCGGAGAACCCGCGGATGCTGATCTTCCAGGGGCTCGAGTGGTACATCCCCGCCGCCGAGCACGGCACTGTCCTCGTTGCGCCCGGCGCCAACAACGTCTCGTTGCTCCAGCAGTTCGAGCGCGAGTACGACGGCAAGCTGACGGGCCGCTCTGCGGATACACCGGACAACGAACTGCACGCAGTCAAGGCCCTGCAGTGGCTGGCCGCGCAGAAGCAGGCGAAGTACGTCGACGACGTACTGGTGCTCGCCAACCACCCTATGCGCCTCGGCATCGACGCGCCGCACGAGCTGCGCGCCTGGCGGGACAGCGGTGTCTGCATCGGGATGGAAGGCGCACCTGGTTCGCAGGGCGACGCCGACCCGGCGTGGGTCGCGTACCGCGGGTCGACGCGTGCACAGCGCGGTGAGTACGCCAACGCACCAGGCACCGGCAGCTACGTCGGCTACCCGGCTGACGCGTACCGGACGTACGGCGGCTTCGACTGGGCGACCGCGACTGTCGGTGGGCTGTGGGACAGCATGCTCGCCGAGGGCCGGCTGTTCTCGATCACCTCCAACAGCGACAACCACCGGACCATCTGGGACACCTGGAAGGACGGGGAGTTCCCGGCGGGGCAGAACTTCGACAGCCTCGGCTGGAAGCCGTCGCCGACGGACTCCGGCGTACCGCAGCCGGGCAGCGACTTCTGGCCCGGTCAGTTCAGCAGGACCCACGTCGGCGTCACCAGGTACGGCTACCTCGAGGTCATGGCCGCTCTGCGGGCCGGCCGCGTCTGGGTGGACCATGGGCAGCTTGTGGACGGTATCGACGTACGACTCGCACCTGTGGGCTCACGGCAACGCGGTGCGACGCTGGGCGGGCGGTTGCGCGTCCAGAAGTCGCAGGGGCTCGAACTGCGCGTCACCGTGACCAGTGCGTCCCGGCCGAACTACCACGGCCTGTTGCCGAAGCTGGAGCATGTGGACGTCATCCGCGGTGTGGTGACCGGTCCGAGCGTGGACCGGGACAGCTGGAAGGCTCCTGACACCAGAGTGGTCGAGCAGGTCGACGTGCGGCGGAAGTCGGGGACCTATGAGGTCCGCATCCCGCTGGGACGTGCGGAGCGGTCGCACTACATACGGGTGCGCGGCAGCGACGGGAGGCGGAACGGGCCCGGGTACCTGGGCAGCCGCATCGACCCGGCCGGCCCGATTCAGCACCCGGACAACGACGGCGACCCGTGGCTCGATACCTGGCTCTACACCAACCCGATCTTCGTCGACGTGGTCCAGTAGTTGCGTCGTGGGGACACTGGTCGTATGGCTGCCCAGTTGAGCCCGTTGCGCGACGGGCTCGCGCGGATGATTTTGACGAAGGTTGCGGGGCCGGATCCGCAGGCTGAGCGTGGGCGAGTGCATGACACCCCCGGTCCGCGCTGGTTCGCACCGGAGAGCCCGATCCGGCGGGTGCATGGGGACGCGTCGATGTTCGCCGGGGGGCTGCGGGCGTTGCTGCTGCAGTCGTTGCACCCGCTGGCGATGGCTGCCGTGGCGGCGCACTCCGGGTACCGGGGCGATCCGTGGGGACGTCTGCGGCGTACCAGCTACTTCCTGGCGATCACGACGTACGGCGCGATCCCGGACGCCGAGGAGGCGATCGCACGCGTCAGGTCCGTGCACGAGCGTGTGCGCGGGACCAGCCCGGACGGGGTGAAGTACCGGGCGTCGGACCCGCACCTGCTCAAGTGGGTGCACCTGGCCGAGGTGGACAGCTTCCTCACCGCACACCAGCGGTACGGCGCGCATCCGCTCACCGCGGCGGAGCAGGACCAGTACGTCGAGGATGCGGCGCTCGTGGCGGGCAAACTCGGGGTGATCGACCCGCCGACCACGGTGGCCGAGCTGCACCAGCTGCTGAAGGAGTACCAGCCCGAGCTACGCGGTACGACGGAAGCTCGCCAGGCGGCCCGCTTCATGCTGGTGCACCCGCCTGTGCCGTGGGCCGTGCGACCCGCGTACGGCGTACTGACGGCTGCTGCGGTCGGGCTGCTCCCGTGGTGGACCAGACTGCCGCTGCGGCTCCCGTACCTCCCGCTGGCCGAGCAGACCGTCGTACGGGCAGCAGGCGACGGACTCACCAGAACGATCCGCTGGGCCCTCGCCTCACCAACACTGGCAGAAACCGGCGCGGAGGCATGACCGTCCTCTAAGTTGTTCTCGTGCCGCTGCGTCCTCATCGTCCACTCCCGTTGGCCACTCCAGCGGGAGTCGAGGTGCTGACCAAGATCCTGACCCAGGGGCCGATCCCGCGGGTGGAGATCGCGCGCCGGACCGGGCTGTCGCAGGCGGCCGTGACAAAGGCGGTCGCGCCGCTGATCGAGACCGGTTTCGTCACCGACCAGGCGGCCCCGACCGAGGGCGACAGCCAGCTCGGGATCGGGCGGCCGGTGAGCCCGCTGACCGTCGTACCGAGCAGCGTCTCGGTGATCGGGGTCAAGGTCACGCCGACGAGCCTGATCGGCGTCACCACCGACTTCACCGCGGGCATTCTCAACGTGCGGCACGAGGACCTGGACAGCACCGACCCGGAGGCGGTGATCGAGCAGCTCGCCGGGCACGTGAAGGCGCTGATCGCCGCGCTCAAGTCCGGTACGGCGGTGGCCGGTCCGCTGGCCGGGATCGGGATCGCGGTGTCGGGCGATGTCGACGCGGCTCACGGCGTGGTGCGGGACTCACCGCTGATGGGCTGGCGCAGCGTCCCGGTCGCGGAGCTGCTCGGCAAACGGGTCCGCGTACCGATCGTGGTGTCGAACGACGTCCGCGCGCTGACCGTGGCCGAGCACTGGTTCGGGGCCGGCGTGAACGCCGACTCGTTCGCCGTCGTGACGATCGGCTCCGGCATCGGGTGCGGGCTCTACATCAACGGCGAGGTGGTGTCCGGCGCGTACGGCGTCTCGGGCGAGCTCGGCCACCTGCCGCTCGCGCCGGGCGACCTGGTGTGTACCTGCGGCCGCCGTGGTTGCGTGGAGACCGTGGCGTCGTCGGACGCGATCCTGACGCGGACACGGGAGACCACCGGGCAGGCGGACCTGGATCTGGCCGGTGCGATCAAGTTGGCGCACGAGGGCAACGAACACGCGCGCGAGGCGTTCGACCGGGCCGGTGAGGTGATCGGCGCCGCGCTGGCCGCGATGGTCAACCTGGTCGGGCCGGAGCTCGTGATGATCGCCGGCGAGGGCGTCGCGGAGTACGACCTGTACGAGGAGCGGATGCGGCGCGCCTTCGCGGAGCACGCGTTCGGAGCGGCCGGGGACTGCCGGCTGATGCTCCGCTCCCACACCTTCGACGACTGGGCCCGCGGCGCGGCGGCCACAGTGCTCCGCTCGTACGTTCGGGGCGAACCACCCCTGCAACGCTGAACGGAGCACTGCCGACGAAGCCTTAGCTACGGGCCGCGGCGAGGATCTTGCGCCAGACCTTCTTGTAGGACTCGAGGCCGTCGGCCGCGAGCGGTCCCGTCGGCCCGGCGGTGATGGAGACCCGCTCGGGGATGGTGCCCCAGACCGGGATGTTCTCCTCCGCGTACTGCTGCATGGCTTCCTGGTACGACCGCGTGTAGGTCCGCGCCGAGCAGATCACCAGGCCGACCGGGATGTGGTCGGGAACCAGCTCCAGCACCGCCTTGACCCGGGGAGTCTCGACGCCGCCGACCCGCGTCGGAAGGATCACGATCCGGGCCCGTTCGAGCGCCTTGTTGAGCATCCGTTCGTGGGACGGGGGCATGTCGACGATGCCGATACCCTCCGGCGGGACCTTGTCCACCGCCTTGCTCAGCAGGCGCTCGGTCGGCGCCTCCGCGATCTCGATCCTGTTCAGTTGTTCGTCCTCGGACTCCGCGATCCAGTCCGCGGCGCTACCCTGCGGATCGGCGTCGATCAGAGTGGCTGTGCGACGGTTGGAAGATGCCAGCGCGGCCAAGTACACCGACGTGGTTGTCTTCCCGACCCCGCCCTTCAGTGCAGCTGTCACGATGATCATGGGAGAGAATCTACCCGGACAGACCCGAAATCCGGCGTGTCATCGGCGTTGCCCGCCAAGATCGTGATAGTTGCCCCCAGCCCGTGTGTACAAGCTCAACCCCACTTCAGCCTGAATCCTTTCGGCCGGCCGCTGACTCTTACTCCTGAAATCGCATCCGATGAAGGAGCTCCCCATGACCGTCACCCTGATCGTCGCGGCAATCGTCGCCGTCGCGCTGCTCGGCACCTGCAGCGTCGTCGTACTGCGTCGGAGGGCCCGTGGCTGACCTCGACGAACAGCTGATCCGCGCCGCCCAGCACGGCGACGTCGACGCCCTCACCGCGCTGGTCGCGGACTCGCATCCGACCGTACGGCGGTTCGCCCGGACGCTGTGCGCGACGCCGGAGGACGCCGAGGACGCGGCGCAGGAGGCCCTGAAGGCCCTCGGCCTCACGGTCCCCGCCATGAAGTCCCGCCTGCACCGCGCCCGCAGCACCGTGCGCGAATCCCTGGGAGCCCCCACATGACCTTCGCCGGCACCTCCCTGACCCGGCACCTGGTCCGTGGCGTCATCGGCTTCGGCAGCCTGATCGCCGCCTTCGCCTTACTGCTGGCAGTAGGCCCAGCCAGCCTCCTGCTCCTTCCCGTGACCCTCCTTGCCTTCCGCGGCTGCCCCACTTGCTGGGTCATCGGCCTGATCGAAACGATCTCCCGCGGCAAACTCCAACGCGACTGCGTCGACGGCCAGTGCAAGCTGACCACAACGGCCTAGTCGGGCTTCCTGACCAGTTCGACGAGCGCGCTCAGGCCGTCGGCGCCGTACCCCGCGGCGTCTGCACGGGCGAAGGGTGGCCGGCGCGACCGAGGCCTCCGGCCGCGCGATCCCGGACAAGAGCCGGGGTTATCCGCCCGTGTGCAGGGTTCTCCCCTCGCATATCAGTAGAGAACCCACCACGCGAGGGGATAACCCGTCGTCTGCTGGCGGGTGGCGGCCGACCAGGAGAGCCGCTTGAAACTACAGTTGGTTGTTACTTTCCGAGCCAGGCGTTGACCTTGGGCTGGTTGTCCTTGACCCACTTCTCGGCGGCCTGGTCGGGGGTGAGTTTGTCGACGGCGATCATGCGGGCGACGGCGTTCTGGTCCTCGTTGGTCCACTGGAAGTTCTTGACCAGGTCGTACGCCGGGCTGCCGGAGTCGGCGAACTTCTTCGAGACGATCTTGTCGAGGTCGTACGGCGGGTAGTCGCAGGCGATCTTCGCCGGGACCGCGTCGCAGCCGGCCTTGTACGCGGGCAGGTTGATCTTCACCAGCTTGACCTCGTTGAAGAACCACTGCGGCTCGTAGAAGTACGCGAGCAGCGGCCGCTTGTTCTTCTCCGCGTCCCGGAACGCCTGGATCAGCGCGGTCTCGCTGCCGCTCTGCACGACCTTGTAGTTCAGCGCCAGGTTCTTCACCAGCGCCTCGTCGTTCGTCACGTACGACGGGTCGCCGTCGAGCAGCTGCCCCTTGCCGCCGGACTCCGACGTCTTGAACAGGGCGGCGTACTTGTTGAGGTTCTTCCAGTCCGTGATGTCCGGGTACTTGGCGGCCATCCACGGCGGCACGTACCAGCCGATCACGCCCTTGACGCCGGTGGAGCCGGCCTCGACCGCGACCTTGTCGGTGGTGATGTACTTCTTCTTCAGGTCCTCGTGGCCCCAGTTCTCCAGGTTCACGTCCACCTCGCCGGTGGAGAAGCCCTGCCAGGCGATCTCCTCCTTGAGGTTCTTCTTCACCACCTTGCAGCCGAGGTCCTTGGTCGCGACGTACGCCACCACGGCGGCGTTCGCCTCGTACCCGACCCACGGGCTCACGGTCAGGTTGAACGTGCCGCACTCCTTGCCGGCGCTCGGTTGCGGCTGGGAACCGATCTTCTCGCCGCCACACCCGGTCAACGCGAGCGCCACCGCCGTCAGCACACCGGCGTACCGGAGCTTCTTCACCGCTTGTCTCCTCTACTTTGGAAATCCTGGGTACGACGAGCTGCCGCCTGCGTGATGCGGTCGAGCATGACGCCCAGCAGGACGATAGCGAGTCCGGCGGCCAGCCCCTTGCCGTACAGCTCGCTCTGCGCGAAGCCGGCGGCCACGTCGTACCCCAACGCGCCCGCGCCGACCAGTCCGCCGACGACCACCATCGACAACACGTAGATCAGCCCCTGGTTGATCGCGAGCGTGATCGCCCGCCGCGCGACCGGCAGCTGCACCTTGCTGATCACCTGCCAGGCGCTCGATCCGACCGAGTTCGCCGCCTCCACAGTCGCGACCGGCACCGCCCTGATGCCGTCCGCAACGATCTTGGTGGTCACCGGTACGGCGAACACCACCGCGGCCGCGATCGCGGTGAACCGGCTGGTCCCGAACAACGCCAGGAACGGCACCAGGTACACGAACGGCGGCATCGTCTGTCCCGCGTCCAGCACCGGCCGGATCCAGGTGTCGACTCGACGGTTCCGCCCGGCCCACACACCGAGCGCGAGCCCTACGGCCACGACCACGACCGTCGCGAGCAACGTCGACGCCAGCGTGACCATGCTGTCCTGCCACACGCCAGTTGCCACCAGCAACAGGAGGCACACCGCCGCGGGCACAGCGCCCCGCCAACCTCCGAGTACGGCGGCCAACGCCACGACGACCGCGCTGACGAGCCACCAAGGCGAACCGGTCAGGAGCCCCTCGAGCGGGTTCAGCAGACCGATGGTGACCGCGTCCCGCAGGCCGTACGTGAACCCGCCGAAAACGTTCTGCACCCAGTCGGTCACGTCCGAGGCGACCACCGCGATTCGCGAGCCCACGTTGACGTCCGAGGGAAAGTCTGCGGCCCACACGTAGGTGCGGGAGAACCAGACCGCGACGAGCACCGCAAGAGCGCCTGCGCCGAGTAGTACCTTCCGCCGCACACTCGCCGTACGCCAAGGCCGGTCACCCGCCGCCGTCGTCACCCGGTCGAGGACGATCGCGATCACCACGATCGCCAGACCGGCGTTGAACGCGACGCCGACGTCGAGCGTTTGCAGTGCCTTCAGCACGGTCTGGCCGAGGCCCGGTGCGTCGATCAGCGCGGCGACGGTCACCATCGAGAGCGCCGCCATGATGGTCTGGTTGATGCCGACGACAACGGTCGACCGCGACATGGGCAGCAGGACCTTCAGCAGCGTCTGGCCACGGGTCGAGCCGAGCGAGCGCGCGGCCTCGACACTCTCCGGCGGCACCGAGCGGATCGCGTGCGCGGTCAGCCGGACCGCGGGCGGCGCCGCGTAGATCAAGGTGGCGATCGTCGCCGCGGCCGGACCGATCGCGAAGAACAGCGTCAACGGCGCGAGGTACACGAACGTCGGCAGCGTCTGCATCAGGTCGAGCACCAGCGTCGCGACCCGGAACGCGCGGTTCGACAGTCCCGCCCAGATCCCGAGCGGGATCGCGATCAGCAAGGACAGCAACACGGCCGCGACGGTCAGCGCGAGCGTGTCCATGCTCTCCTGCCACAACCCCTGCAACCCGACGAAGCCGAGCCCCGCAGCAGTCAGTACGGCGACCTTCCAGTTGCCGAACGCCCAAGCGCAGTACGCCGAGGTCGCGACCACCCCGAGCCACCCGATCACCGGCACCGGGCGGTCGAACGACGGCTGCGAGATCACGTTCTGCAGCAGTACGACGAAGTGGTCGACCGCGATCCGGATCGCGTCGAAGAAGACGTTGCCCTGACCGACATCGTCGCGGTGTTCGGTCAGCCAGCGATGGAGCGGGGTGGTCTCCTGCCCGCCGAGGACGAGCGTGTCGATGCCGCGCAGGACGAAGTACGCCGCGACCCAGACGACGAGCAGCACGCCGACGACCACGCTGCGCCGCGGCCGACGTACCTCGACTTCCATGTCACTCGTGACGGCGGCCATCAGCTGTCCGCGACGACGGCGAGAATCTCCTCGTCACCGACCACACCGAGCAGTGTGCCGTTCGAGACGACCTTGACCGGCCGGTCGGCCTCCAGCACGAGGCGGGTCGCCTCACGGACCAGGACGTCCGGACCGAGCTCGGGTCCGTCCAACGGCTCGCCGTCGCGCGGTCGCCGGGCGATCCACCGCAGGGTCAGTACGTCGGCTCGCTGGACGTCGCGGACGAACTCGCGCACGTAGTCGTCGGCCGGCGCCCCGACGAGTTCGTCGCCGGTGCCGAGCTGGACCGCGGCGCCGTCGCGCATCAACAGGATCCGGTCGCCCAGCTTCAGGGCCTCGGACAGGTCGTGGGTGATGAACACCATCGTCTTGCCGACCTCGCGGTGCAGCCGGACGACCTCGGTCTGCATCTCGCGCCGAATCAGCGGGTCGAGCGCGGAGAACGGCTCGTCGAACAGCAGTACGTCGGGATCGTTGGCGAGCGCCCGCGCCAGGCCGACTCGCTGCTGCATGCCGCCGGACAGCTGCTCGGGATACAGGTGCTCGTTGCCGGACAGGCCGACCAGGTCGATGACCTCTTGGGCGCGGCGCCGCCGGTCCGGCTTGCTCTCGCCGCGGATCTCCAGGCCGTACGAGACGTTGTCGATCACCTTGCGGTGCGGCAGCAGCCCGAAGTGCTGGAACACCATCGAGAACTTGCTCCGCCGGAGCGCACGCAGCCGCTTCTCGTCGGCTGCGCGCAGGTCCTCGCCCTCGAAGACCAGCCGTCCGGCGGTCGGCTCGATCAGGCGGGTCAGGCACCGGACCAGCGTGGACTTGCCCGAGCCGGAGAGCCCCATCACGACGAACACCTCACCGGGCGCAACGTCGAAACTCAGGTCGCGAACGGCCGCCGTACAGCCGGTCTTCGCGTAAAGCGCGGCGCGGTCCAGAGCAGCGAGCTCGGGCCGGCGCGGGACGCGCTGGGCCTTCGGGCCGAACACTTTCCACAGGCCCTGCACGGACAGCAGCGCGTCAGAATCCTGAATGTCGGGGTATTCGAGCTGAGCGGTCACAGGTAAACCCTCGCATCCCCGCCGGCAGACACAACGTGAACCGGGACTCTACCCAACCCGCAGTTCGCCGAAGCAGCGCCCGTCCGCGACACTGGCACGATCGGACCGACGCAGCCCGAGGAGGCTGATATGCCCGACGAGGAGTCCATCCAGCCCGACGGACCCACTCCGCCCGGTGTTCGGGCGCAGATCCTGTCCACCGAGCACTGGAGCCTGCTGGCCACCCGCAGCCTGGCGTGGAGCGAGAGCTTCAGCCGCGCGAGCTGGTTCGTGACGGTGGTGTCGGCGACGATGGTCGCGCTCGCCCTGGTGGCGCAGAGCACCGACTTCGGCGTCGGGTTCCAGATCTTCGCGCTGCTGGTCATCCCGTTGCTGGTCGTCATCGGCGTGGCCACCGTGATCCGCCTGGTGCAGCTCAACGGCGAGGACGTCGAGCTGGTGATCGGGATGAACCGGTTGCGGCGGGGCTACCTCGCCATCGCGCCCGAGCTCGAGGAGTACTTCATCACCGGGCACCGCGAGGACATCGCTGGGATCATGCGAACCTACGGCACCCGCCGGACCCGGATCCCGGCCACGCAGTACGTGTCGAGTATCGCGCTGCTCGTCAGCGTGATCGTGGCGGTCCTCGTCGGGGCATTGGCCGGCCTCGTCGCGGACACGTTCGGCGCCGGACGCACCGTGGCCGTCATCGTCGGGATCGCTGGGGGCATCGCGGTACTGGCGACCGTCGTCCTGCTGATCGTCCGCCACGCCCGCCGCACCTGGGACCGCAACTAAGGCTGGTACGGCGGTGCCTCGCCCCAGCCCCAGTGCGGGACAGGGGCCTTCGGTGGCGGGGTTGCGCCGGGCTGGGAGTTGGCCAGTGCGATCCGGGTGCCCCACTCGACGTACGCGACGAAGGCGGACCGGAACTCCGGGTCGTCCGGGAGGCCTGCGGGGTCGGCGCTGCTCGCGATCAGGGCGGCCCAGCGGGACCGCTGTTCCTCGGTCAGCTTGAGATTCAGGTGGTGCGACAGCATCGCCGGGTAGCCGCCGAGCTCGTCGGTGTACCGGCTGTGGCCGCGGAACACCTCGCCGAGCCAGATCGCCACGTGCTCGCGGTGGTTCTCGCTCATGTGCGCGAAGACCGGTGCGAGGATCGGGTCCTCGAGCACCTGGTTGTAGAACACCTCGGTCAGCCGGCGCAGCGCCTCGTGCCCGCCGGCCCACTCGTACAGCGTCGGAGTAGTCACGTAATCATGTAATCACACGAGCAGGGCATCGGAGACGGCCTTCAGCTCCGCTTCGATCCGGGTATCGCCGTCGGCGGTGAACCACAGCACGTTCTGCAGGATCCGCCCTGCCGTCCACCCGAGCGCACGGTCCCGGTCGATGCCGGTCACCTCGAGCATGAGGTCGAACCGGTCGCGGATCGCTTGCGAGAGATCGCCGGTCGCCACCAGATCGTCCCACCGGTTCCACACCGCCGGCATGAGTTCGAACGCCGGGTCGCCGGCCAGCGGCTTCGGGTCGATCACCAGCCACGGCTGCCGCTTCGCAGCCATCACGTTGCAGTAGTGCAGGTCCCAGTGCAGGAGGCGGTCGCCGGGTTCCGGCAGCAACTCGGTCACCTGTGCGACGTACCGCCAGGTCAACGCCTGCTCGGCCGGGTCCGCCAGCTTCGGGATCAGGCGAGGAGCGTCCTCGATCATCCCGGCGGCGATGTCCGAGAGGTGGCGGATGCCGGGCGGGGCGGGTACGGCGCTCAGGTGATTCAGGAGCTCGGCGAGGATCTGGGTCGCCTCGACGTGATCGGGAAGGTCGTCGAGCGTTCGCGGTTCGAGCCGTTCCAGCAGCAGCGTCGACGTCTCCGGGTCGTCCTCGAGCACCTCGACGACGTCGTCGTGGTTCCACGTGCGCAGCGCGAGCGCCTCGCCCTCGGACTCGTCGTTGACACTCTGCAGCTTGAGCATCGCCTCGGTCCCGTCACGCCGTACGACGGGGAGGATGAGCGACGCCTCGCCACTCAACGGGTCGCCGGACACGGTCAGCTGCCACTCATCGACGTACCGCTCGACGGCAGCGGGCAATCCGTCCAGCCAGTCCGAGGCCTTCTCGCTGTGGTTCCGGATGAGCTTCGCGGGAATCTCGATCATCCCCCGCAGAGTAGGTGGTTCGGGCAAGGTGTGCTTGGGTTTTGCCGTGGAGAGCAGGCATCGGCGGGTTCAGCGGATCGTGGCGGCGACGTACTTGGGCATTCCCGTGGTGCTGCTGGTGATCGTCGCGTTGATCGCGTCGAGCGGTACGGCGGCGGCGTGGATCGGGTGTGTTGTGCCGGTCGCGATGTTGGTGATCGGGTTCGTGCTGCGGCAGCGGCATCGGTACCAGCCGCGGTGGTGGCTCGGTGTCGCCGGGTTGTTCGGCGGTCTCACCGGTCTGATGGTGACGCTGTTCCCGTTGGCGGTCGGCGTCTGGTGGCCGGCGATCCTCGCGCTGCCCGGCCTGATCCTCGGGATCGTCGCCGGGCTCGCCCTGGCGCGGGCGGCCGACCGTGCGCTGCTGGTCCCGTTCGTGCCCGAGCTCGCCGGTACGCCGTACGAGCTGGTCTTCCGGCTCCGTGGCATCCCGCTCGCCGCCGTCCTCGTCGGCGCGGACTCGGTCACCGTCCAGTCGCACCCGGTCCCGCGCGCCGCGCACCAGTTCCGCACGTATCCGCTGACCGAGATCACCGGCACGTACGAGTTCTCGCTCTCCGGTGCGGAACGGCTCAAGTTCCCGATCGCGGTCACCCACGCGGTCGCGAGCCAGGGCCCGGCCGTGATCCTGCAGGCGAACGGCGAGGACTGGGTCCTCCCGACGAACCAGGCCGGCACGCTCATCGACGTACTCGCCGAACGCCGGGGCAGTTGAGGTCTAGGCAGGTTCTTCGCAGAGTGTCACCCTGCTTGCATGTGGGGGCACAGAGTGGTTGCGGCGCTTCTGGCGTCGGCAGTGGTGGGGACTGGGATCACGGCAGCTGACGCTGCGGTGGATCCCAAATTGACGGTCACGAGCGTCACAGCCGACCGAACGTCGATTGCGGTATCGGGGCTGAACACCGTCCCGGTGAAGCTGACCGTCGCGGCGAAGTACGACACGACCAACCCGGACGACAACAACCTGGTACTGCTCGTGTACATCAAGCGGATCAGTGGGACCGGCCCGATGACCGAGCTGCTCTCGACCGATCTGCCACGCACCTCCGGCACGGTGCAGAACGGGGTCTGGTCCGGCCCGGTGCACATCTCGTCCACCGCGAACGGGACCTACAAGGTGTACGGCGTCTCGTACGGCCCGTACTTCACCTGGCAGGCGGGCGGGATGCTGCCCGACCCGACACCGGTCGACGGCCCGACCCTGACCATCACCGGCACGCATCAGCCGAAGGTCACCGCCAAGGTGACACCGGCAGTCGTGCCGTTCGGCCCGAACTACACGATCACCTGGGCGATCACCGACCGGACCACTGGTAAGCCCTACGGCACTCGCGTCCGGGCGATGCTCGGCGTCGACAACCAGTGCGCCGAGGAAGCCGGCGGGGTCAACGTGCTGACGACGACCGGCGGTCTGATCAGCCAGTCGTACCCGTCCAGTGCCGGCGAGTGGGTCAACTGCCTGCGGATCAAGAGCACCCCGCTCGACATCACCGGTCTCGGTCTCGCCGTCATCCGGCCCGGCGTCGTGTCGGCCGTGCCGTCGAAAGCGAGCGCGACCGTCGGCACGGTCGTGCCGGTCAACGGCAGCGTGCTCGGCCCGGCGGCCTTCTGCCCAGTCCTGCTGCAGCGCTTGTACGGCGCCTCGCAGTGGCGCCAGGTCAGCACCGCGAAGACGCGGCAGAGCGGGCGCTACACGGTGTCCGCGCAACCGGCGTACAAGGGTCTGATCCCGTACCGCGTCTACTTCCCGAAGTGCTACCGCTACCTGGCCGGCGTCAGCAGGGTGTTCTACATCCGAGGGCTCTAGGAAGACCGCTGGCGGGCGGTCTCAGCCTTCTCCGCCTGCCAGCCGTCCTCGTTCTTGCCGAGCCGCCAGTAGCCGGACAGCGAAACCTGGTCCCGGCTGAGTCCACGCTCCTGGAACAGGTTCTTGCGGATCCGGAACACGAATCCGGCCTCGCCGTGCACGAACACCTGCGGCGTACCGTCCGGGAAGTCGAGAGCCTCGACGGCCGCGACCAGACCGTCGCCGCGCTCACCGTCGGCGGTCGCGCGGTGGAACCACTGCACGTCGGCCTCGCCCGAGCCGCCGAACTTCTGCTCCTCGGTCTCGTCCGCCACCTCGAGCAGGACGGTCGCGCGCGCACCCGGCGGCAACTGCTCGACCGCGGCGCCGATCGCCGGCAGCGCACTCTCGTCACCCACGAGCAGATGCCAGTCGGCCGCCTCGTCCGGCGCGTACGCACCGCCGGGGCCGTTGAACCACAGCACGTCACCCGGCTGCGCCGACGCCGCCCACGGACCCGCGATGCCCTCGTCGCCGTGGTGGACGAAGTCGATGGTCAGTTCCCGCGTCGCCTCGTCCCAGCTCCGGACGGTGTAGGTCCGCATGGTCGGCCACTGCTCGGCCGGGTACGTCTCCCGCACCACGCCCATGTCCAGCGGCTCGGGGTACTCGACGCCGTCCTTGCAGAACAGCAGCTTCACGTAGTGATCGGTGAAGCCGTTGTCCGCGAAGTCGTCGGAGGTGAGCACGACCCGGATCATGTGCGGGGTGATCCGCTCGGTCCTCAGAACGACCGCGCGCTTGCAGACGCGATTACGGCGGGGTGCAGGGCTGGTCACTCGACCACGGTCCTCTCGGGCGGATAAGTTAGGGCTACCTAAGTAAGCCTAACTCACCCGCCCGAACAGGTCAGGTTCCGCGGATGTAGAACACCTTGCTGACGCCCGCGACGTACGGACGGCAGGCGGGGAAGTAGACCCGGTACGGGATCGATCCCTTGTACGCCGGTTGCGCGTTGAGCGTGAACCGCCCGGACGCCCGCACCGCGGCGGAGCCGACGGTCCGCCACTGCGAGGCGCCGTACAAGCGCTGCAGGTGCACCGGGCAGTTGAACGGCCCGCCCATGACCGAACCGTTGACACCGACGATCGTGCCGACCGGTGCGCTGGTCTTCGACGGCGCCGCGGACACGATGGCCGGCCGGGCCGGTACGAACGAGAGCCATCCGTTCGCGTCCGGAGTGCCCGGAAGCAGCAGGCAGGTGATGGGTGTGATCGACACACCCGGGTACGCCTTCGTCACGACGCCGTTGGTGTCGGTCGTGTTCGTGTACTTCGGCCCGAAGTACTCGACGCAGCCGCTGTTGGTCTGAAGCGCGACCCGGATCCGGCTGCCGTACGGCTTGCCGGTCTGTGCGTCGCTGACAGCCCACTTGATCGTGTACGGCTGGTTGAACGGCACCACCTTCGGCGTCACCACCGCAGTGATCTTCGGCTGATGCGTCCCGGTGACAGTGATCGACGGACCGGCGTACGGCGTCGGGTCGGTGATCGGCGGGCTGGGCGGGAAGAACGGGCCGGTCATCACGCCGGTGACCTTGAAGGTGCCGTTCGCTGTCGACGGGACGTTGAGCGGTCCGCTCCAGGTGCCGGTCGTCTCGTTGCGGATCAGGTTCGTGGAGAGCAACTGCCGCAGTTGGCCGGTACCGCCGGTGCGTTCGAGGATCACGTTGACCGGGACCTTCTCGTCGGTCGACGAGCCGGTGTCGAAGACGCCCTTGACCGTCACCGTGACCGGCGCCGTGTTGAGCCCGCTGACGGCGACGCTCGTCTTGTTCAGCGCAACCGAGGTGATGTGCAGAGCGGGATCGGGCTCGGCCTGTGCCGCGAGCGGAAAGGCGACCAGCGCCAGCGGCGCCGCGAGCAGGGCGGTGAGTGCTCGGCGCATGATTACAGGCCTCGGATGTAGAAGGCCTTGCTGACGCCTGCCTGGTAGTTGTAGCACCTCGGGAAGTAGACGCGGTACGGGATCAGACCCTTGTACGCCGGCTGCGCGTTGAGCGTGAACTTTCCGCTGTAGGAGCGGATCTTGCCTGCGGGGCTGACCGTCCTCCACTGGGTGGCGCCGTACAGCCGCTGCAGGTACACCTTGCAGGCGGACGGCGCACCCTGGACGACGCCGTTCACCGGGACGATCGTGCCGACCGGTGCGCTGGTCTTCGACGGCGCCGCGGTCACGATGCCGGGCCGGGCGACGTTGAGTCCCTGTCCGCCGATCGACCACGGGTCGCCGGGCAGCAGCAGGCAGTTGACCCATTGGGCATCCGAGGCCGGGTAGGACTTGGTCACCACACCGCTGGTGTCGGTGAGGTTCGTGTAGCCCGGACCCCAGTTTTCGGCGCAGGTGTTGTCGGTCCCGAGGACGACGCGGAGCTTGCTGCCGTACGGCTTGCCGGTCTGCGCGTCGGTGACGGCCCACTTGATCGAGAAGCCGGAGCCGAACGGCACCACCCTCGGGGACACCAACGCGGTGATCTTCGGCTGGTGGGTCCCGGTGACCGCGAGCGACGGACCAGCGTACGGCGTCGGTTCCGTCATGCTCCCGCTACCCGGGAAGAACGGGCCGGTCAGTACGCCGGTCACCTTGAAGGTGCCGTTCGCCGTCGACGGGACCAGCAGCGATCCGCTCCAGGTGCCGTTCGTGAGCCGTGGCAGGTTCGTGGAGAACAGCGTCCGCTCCGAGCCGGTGCCGCCGGTCCGCTCGAGGATCACGTTCACCGGCGTGCTGGTGTCGGCGCCGTAGGTTCCCTTCACCGTCACCGTCACCGGTGCGGTGTTGAGTCCGCTGACGGCGACGCTGGTCTTGTTCAGCGTGATCGAGTCGATCTTGAGGTCGGGGTCGGGGGCGGCCTGGGCCGCGGCCGGGAAGACGGCCAGGACCAGCGGTGCCGCGAGCAGCGCAGCGAGAACTCGGATTCTCATCATCAGATCCCTCGGATGTAGAACGTCTTGCTGACGCCCGCGACGATGTTGTGGCAGGTCGGGAAGTAGGCCCGGTAAGGAATCAGGCCCTTGTACGACGGTTGCGCGTTGACCGTGAACCGGCCGGACTGCCGCACCGTCGCGGAGCTGACGGTCCGCCACTGCGAGGCGCCGTACAGCCGCTGTAGATGCACAGGGCAACTACTCACGCGGTAGACCGAACCGTTGACCGGGACAACGGTCCCGACCGGGGCGCTGGTCTTCGACGGCACCGCCGACACGATCGCCGGGTGCGCGACGAACAGCCACTGGCCGACGATGTAGTACGGGTCGGCGTAGACGTGCGCGCAGTTCATCGCGCCGCCGTCGTACGCCGTGTACGACTTGGTGATCAGGCCGTTCGTCCCGGTCCTGTACATCGGGCTGCCGCCCTCGGCGCACGGCGTGTCGACGCCGAGGCCGATCGGGATCCGGGTGCCGTACGGCTTGCCGGTCGCGGTGTTCGTGACCGCCCAGGTGATCGAGTACGGCGTGTCCCACGGCACCACGCGCGGGTTCACGGACGCGGTGATCTTCGGCAGGTTCGTGCCCTTCACCGTGATCGTCTGGCCCGAGTACGGCGTCGGGTCGACCGGGGTCCCCGGGTCCGGGGCGCCGTAC
Source organism: Kribbella sp. VKM Ac-2569 (assembly GCF_004216905.1). Lineage (GTDB taxonomy): Bacteria > Actinomycetota > Actinomycetes > Propionibacteriales > Kribbellaceae > Kribbella. Next base: position 288,215 of record NZ_SGXJ01000004.1, on the reverse strand, counting down.
GGGCCGGTCATCACGCCGGTGACCTTGAAGGTGCCGTTCGCCGTGGACGCGACGTTGAGCCGGCCGGTCCAGGTGCCGTTCTGGACCGTTCCGCCGGTCCGCTTCAGGTCGGCGGACACGATGCTGTCCCGCGGTCCGGTGCCGCCGGTGCGCGTCAGGACGACGTTCAGCACCAGGCCGGCGTCCCCGGGCTCACTGGAGTTGTAGCCGCCCTTGACGGTGACGTTGATCGGGTACGTGTTCAGCCCGGAGACCGCGACCGAGGTGCGATCCAGGACGACCTGCGAAATCGTCAGGTTCGGATCCGGGTCGGCCTGCGCAGCACCAGCCGGCAGCAGGCCGGCGAGGAGTACGGCGAGCAGCGCCGCGAGCACTCGTCCGATTCTCATGCACTGAGGGTGACAGCGGTACATGCCGCTTCCAAGCATTTCGGCTCAGGTGTGCGCGATCGGGTCGCGGTGTGTAGACCGGTTGCCGCGAGCCCGTGATTCAACTTCCGGGAGCCGACTGTTAACCGACCGGCCACGCATCGACCGCGTCGGCGACGGCTACGGTCCGCACGCTGGTGCGATGAGCCAGGTCTTCGGAGCAGACGGGCACCCGGCGTACTGGATCACGCGCAGGGACCAGCTCGGTACGCCGCTCTCGTTGAGCGGCGTACTGCCGGAGAGCAAGGCGATCCTCTTCCAGGGCGCGCCCGGCATGGGCAAGACCACCGAACTGAACCGGGTGGAAGATCTGGCCGAGGTCCACGGCTGGACCACGATCAGGGTGACCGCGTCCGAGAACATCCCGCTCGAGCACCACCTGACCACCGCGTTCCGGAAGAAGCTCGACGACCTGCAGGACAGGTTCGGCAAGCGCCAGGTACGCGGCCTCAGCAAGACGGTCCGCGACCTGACCGAGAGCGGCCGCAACACCCGGTGGGGATGGGAAGCGCGGCTCGGCGGCGGTCCCGTACCGGTCGAGTTCGTCGGTAAGCGCGAGAAGGACACCACCGCGCACGACAAGCTCGGCACCACGCTGAACGATTTCGCCGACGAGCTCGGCCGGATCGCCGGCCACGAGAACGAGCCGATCCTGCTGCTGATCGACAAGATCGACGCGGCGTCGGAGCACGACCAGGCGGGCGTGAACGACCTGGCGATCCATCTCGAAGAACTGGATCGTCCCGTCTGGCTGGTCATCGCCGGCGGCACGAAGTCGACGAGCTCGCTGATGCACGCGTCCCGCCGGATGTCCGGCATCGCCACCACGATCACCAACCAGTTCAGTGTCCGCGAGCTCGAGCCGCTGTCCGACGCGGAGCTCGCCGTGTCCCTCACCGAGCCGCTCGACGACGCGCAGATCCCGTACGAGTACGCCGGCATCGACGTACTGGTCCGCGCCGCCAACGGCAACCCGAGCCAGTTGCGGAAGTTCGCCCTGGCCGCTGTCGCGATGCGGGACCCGGAGCGCGGGATCACGGCGGCGGCTGCGGAAGCGGCGACCACCAGGGTCTGGACGGACTCGGAACACAGCTACCAGAGCAAGTGGAACCAGCCGGAGACCACGCACGCCCAGAAGGATCTCCTCGCCAGGGTTGCGGCGCAGGGAACGAACGGTCTGTACATGCCGCCCGAGACCCGGCCAGATCTGTCGGGCGAGTGGCAACAGGTCGACAAGGCGCGCCAGGAACTGGTCGCCCGCGGAATGCTCCGGGAGCACGACGGCCAACTCGTGACGATCCCCGACAAGGGGTTGCGGGACTGGCTCAACCAGCACCTCGACCAGACACCGGCACCGGCCCGCGGGCCCGAAGTCGGCCGGCCTTCCGCCAACCTGGCGCCGGTGCACCTGGCCGGAGACCGGGCTGCGGTCAACCGGGTGTTCGGCACGTCCGATCAGCTCGTCGAGCAGATCGACCGCAAGGACAAGGACGGCCGGCCGATCTCGCTGGACCAGCGACTCCCCATCGGAACAACGGTGTTGTTCACCGGACCCCCCGGCATCGGCACCAGCCAGGAGCTGAACCGGACCAAAGCTCTGGCCGACCGGGAGGGCTGGATCGCGATCCGCTTCAGCGCCTCCCGACGCGAGTCGGTGGAGGCCAGGATCATTCGCGCCGTCCAGTCCGAGCTGGACACCTTCAAGCGGCGGTATCCGGCCGACCAGGTCAAGGAGCTGAAGGAGATCCTGAACCGGATGGCGGTCCGGACCAAGAACTCGATGAACACCGCGCAACTCCGGGCCGGCCTCGCGCCCGGACCGAAGATCGGCGTCCACCGGGCATGGGAAGGCGTCACGAAGGACTCGGTCGGCCGAACCCTGAGCGAGCTCGGCGAACATCTCGGCACGATGGCCGGCCCGCGCCGCGAGCCGATCGTGCTGATGGTCGACAACCTGGACGCCGCCTCGGACAACGATCTGGTCGCGCTGACCGGGCTGTCGGCCACCCTGCACGAGAACCGGAAACCGGCGTTCCTGATCGCGGCGGGCGGCAACCAGATGGAGTCCCGGCTGCTGTCCGCGTCGGGTGGCCGCTCCGGGACGGAGACCGAGCTGAAGCTCGACGTCCGCGAGCTGGTACCGCTGAACGCGGACGAGATGCAAAGGGCACTCGTCCGGCCGCTGTCCAAGTCCGGTGTCCAGTGCGATCCGGGTGCTGTGGACAAACTGGTGGGGGGCGCACAAGGCCACCCGAGCAGGTTGCGGACGCTGGCCGGCGCGGCCCTCGAGCTCGTTCAGGCCGGTGAGAACACCATCACCACCGAGATCGCCGTCACCGCGGCCTCCCGGCTGAACACGCGATCCCAGGCCCTGTACGCCGCTGCCTGGGCCAACTGTTCGAACCACGAGATGGCGTTGCTCGCGAAGACCGCGGCGCACGGGTCTCACGGCGTACCCATCCCGTCCCGGACTACGAGTCCGGATCGGTGGGACCTCGACGACGCGTCCAAGACACTGATCTCACGCGGCCTGCTGACCCGCACCGATTTCCGGATCCACGTCACCGACCCGGGCTTCCAGGACTGGGTACAGACCCGGCTCGGCACGGCCACGGCCCTGACCGGCATCGCCGCACCGGTCAGGTCGCAGGCGCAGCTCACGACGACCGGAGGGCGGACCGTGGACCACCGGCCCGCCCTCGGCGCGAAACACGACGTGCAGCAGAACCGCTGACCCTTACGGCCAGATCGACGCGACCCACTCCGGGTGGTCGATGAACGGGTTCCGGTTGTGCTGGAACTGGCTGTAGATGACCTCGTTGCGGTTCTTCTCGAACGCGTCCGGCGGGTCGGCCGCGGCCCAGGCCTTCAGCACCGAGACCTTGCCGATGTACGGCGCGGTGCCGTTGCCGACCGAGTCGTTCAGCTCGAGGTTCGCGAACCCGTCGTCGCCCTCGTAGCGCACGGCCATGTAGAAGATCATCCGGGCGACGTCACCGCGGACCGCTGCCCGGGGCGCGAACGAGTCCGAGTCCGCCGTACAGCCGGAGCACTGGGCGACCGACGTACCGCCGTTGTCGAAGTCGAGGTTGCCGCGGGCCGAGTTCACCGTCACGTCCTCGGGGCGGAGGTGGTGGACGTCGGTGCCCGGGCCGGTCGCGGTGCCGAAGTCGCCGTGGGACTTGGCCCAGACGTGTTCGCGGTTCCAGTCGTCGGCGTCGCCGCCGTTGAGGGTCTTGCTGATCGAGCGGCCGGAGTAGATCTCGATGACGTTGCTGCTGTTGCTCGGGTCCTGGTCGGTGACCTTCAGCGCGTCCCAGACCTGGTCGTAGCTGAGCTTGGTCTGGCTCGAGATGATCGTGTGCAGCGCGGACTTCAGCGCAGGCCCGGTCTTGCCCTCGGCGCCGGCATAGTAGTCACCCGGATCCGGGCCCGGATCCGTGCCGCCACCGCCGGTGAAGGCGGTCGCGTTCTTCAGGCCGGGGTGCGAGAAGTACGCCGCCAGCGTGCCGGTGACGGTGATCTGCTTGCCGAGCAGGCTCGGGTTGCTCTGCAGTCCGTACGACGCGCGGAACGCGGTCGGGATCTGGACGTAGAGCATCGACGACGTGCTGGTCTGGGACGCCGAGTCGGCGAGCGCCAGCGCGTAGTCGTTCGGGAAGTTGCTACGGACAACGGTGGTGGTGGCGGTCGGCTGACCGACCACGTACCCGGTGACCGAAGCGGTCGAACCGTCTTGACGGCCGATCGCCGTGGCGACCGTGATCGAGGTGGCGGCACTGGACGGCGTGATGCCGAAACCGAGCAGGGCCAGTACGGCGGTGACGAGCAGCGCCGGACGCAAGAGTCGGGACACGGCTACTCCCAGGGGCGGTTGGGGACCGGACGCAGGTCAGTCTGCCCCGGATGCCGAGCCGACGAACCTCCGGCATGCAAACACTTGATGAAGAGTTGAACCGGTGGGGCGATGAACGAGTGAGTGCCGTTCACCACCCCACCTGGGTGAATGGGCCCCCATCAGGCCGAGACGCACAGCCGCAGCCTGCTCTGCCCACGCACCAGCGAGGCGCCACTGGCGGGCGGCACCTCACCGTCGAGGTCGGCGTGGTGCGGACGCCGTTTACGGACCGTACTCATTCCAGCACGCGTTGTCCATGGCTCGTGTGCGCCATCTCACTCTCCGACCGGTAGCATCGCGCGGGTGACCGTGTTGAGGCCGTTGCGGCTGTTCAATTCGCTCGGGCGCCGCGTGGAGGACTTCGCGCCGGCCACGGACGGCGTCGTGCGGCTGTACAGCTGTGGGCCGACGGTCTACAGCTATGCGCACATCGGCAATCTGCGCGCCTACACGTTCGCGGACACCTTGCGCCGGGCCCTGCTCTGGAAGGGCCTCCAGGTCGAGCATGTCATCAACATCACCGACGTCGGCCACGCGGTCGCGGAGGCCGAGCTCGGCGAGGACAAGCTGGAGGTAGCGGCCGCCCGGGAACGCCGGTCGGTCGAGGAGATCGCGGCGATGTACACCGAGGCGTTCTTCGCCGACCTTGCCTCGTTGAACATCCTGCCCGCACACCACTATCCGCGTGCCACGCAGTACGTCGAGCAGATGATCGCGTTTGCGGAACGCCTGGTCGAGCGCGGCTTCACGTACGAGATCGAGTCCGGGCTGTACTTCGACACGTCGAAGGATCCGACGTACGGGCAGCTCGGTCTGATCGACGTGAGCGGTCAGCTCGAGGGCGCTCGGGTCGAGGAGGTGCCCGGCAGGCGGGCCAAGACCGATTTTGCGCTGTGGCGTGCGGAGGCTCCGGGGCAGCTGCGGGCGATGCGCTGGGACTCGCCGTGGGGCTGGGGAGCACCCGGCTGGCATCTCGAGTGCTCGGTGATGAGCATGCTGCTGCTCGGCGAACACTTCGACATCCACACCGGCGGTGTGGACCACCGGCAGTTGCACCACGTCAACGAGATCGCCCAGAGCGAGGCGTACCTCGGCGATGGGCAGCCATGGGTGAAGTTCTGGCTGCACAACGAGTTCCTGCAGCTCGGCTCGGCGAAGATCTCGAAGTCGGCCGGTCACATCCTGACCGTCAGCGACCTGGCCAAGCAGGGATTCCATCCGCTCGCCTATCGGCTGTTCCTGCTCGGCGGTCACTACCGCGCTCAGCTCGAATTCACGATGGCCGGACTCGACAGCGCCCAGTCCACGCTGCGCCGGTTGGTCCGCCGTACGTCGTCGCTCGGTCCGCTGCCGTCCGTGACCACAGCGGACGAGGCTCGTGCGGCGGCTGGTGACGATGCCGCGGCCGTTGCGGTGATCGACCAGATCGACGATGCGATCAGCTCGGACCTCAACACGCCGCGCGTGCTCGCGTTGCTGCAGGACTCGCTGCGTGATCAGGCGCTGTCCGAGGCGGGGCAGCGAGCGGTTGTGGCCGCGTGCGCCGCCGTACTCGGGCTGCCGTTCGGCCAGCTCACCCCGGCGGACGTCGAGCCGACCGCGACCGGGCTGCCGGAGCTCGATGAGACCGCGGTCGAGCAACTGGTCGCTGACCGCGAGACCGCTCGCGCCGCTCGGGACTGGGCCCGCGCCGACGCCCTGCGCGCGGAGCTGACCGAGCTGGGCGTCCAGGTCACCGACACCGCCAACGGCCCGACCTGGACCCGCGTCAGCTGATCACCTTCACCAACGCTTCTCCAGCCAGTCGGACCAGACCGCCAGAGCCTCGTCCGGCCCGCTCCGGCCGAGCCCGACCCGGAAGCGATCCGTCGGGGTCGCGGTCAGCTCCGACGAGTAGATACCCGCCGGAAGCAGCAGCACGCCGGCGTGCTCGACGAGCTCGGCGCACATGGATTCGACCCCGTCAGCGCCGAGGTAGCGCGGATAGCAAACGCATCCGCCGTCCGGGGCGGTGAACTCGAACAACTCCGGATACCGCCCGAAGAACTCCTCGAACAGCGGCAGATTCCGCGCGACAACGCCCCGATTGCGCTCCAGGATGCGGTCCCGGGCGCGCACTGCGATCAGCGCGAGGACCTCACTCGGCCCCGCGTTGCAGATCGTCGTGTAGTGCTTCGCCCGTTCGAGCCGATCCAGGACAGTTCGGTCGCGGCAGACGACCCACCCGATCCGCAGGCCCGGCAACCCGTACGCCTTCGACATCACGTTGAGGGAGATCGCCGTACCTGAAAGATCTGTTGCCTGAGGCAATGGATCCACTTCGAGGCCACGGTAGACCTCGTCGGAGAACAGGATGATGCCGCGCTCGTCGCACAGCTGGACGAGTCGCGACCAGGCGTCCGGCGAAGGAAGCGCCCCGGTGGGGTTGTTGGGGAAGTTGACCGACACCAGCCGGGTGTTCGGGCGCAGGGCGGCTGCTATCGCGTCGACGTCGAGTGTCCAACCGTCGCCTGGCTGCAGCGCCACCCCGGTCACCTCACACACCGACAGCGGGATTGTTTCTGCTGCCTGGTAGTTGGGAGTCAGGACGACGGCGTGATCCGACGGCTCGAGCAGCGTTCGCATCGCCAGGTAGATCGCCTCTTCGGCGCCCGCGAAGCACAGGATGTCGTCGGCCTGCGCCGCGGAGTACGTCGCTGCGATCGCCTCGCGCAACGCCGGCAGACCCCGGGTTTCGGTGTAGCCGAGGGCCAGCGACTCCCACCGCTCGCGGCCGTCGTCGTCGGCCATCGCGAGCAGCTCGGACATCGGCAGCGTCTGCGCGTCGGACGCGGTCAGGTGGTAGCGCGCGCTGAACTCCCACCGTGCGAAGTAGGTCTCCAGGCGGAAATCAGGCAGAGTCGGCATCCGGTTCCTTCCGGGCTTGACCGAGCAGCTGATAGAGCGCGGAGCGCGAGATCCGCAGGGCGCGAGCAACGGCCGGCACCGATCTCCGCTGGCTGAGTACGCCGGCGGCGTCCAGCCGGCCGAGCAGTTCCAGCCGGTCCGCCCTGGTCAGCCGGTCAGCCGCGACCCCACGTTCCCGGACGTAGGAGGCGACGAGCTCGTTCAGCGTCTCGGTCCAGTCGTGCTCGAACAACACCCGCGGCTGCCCAGCCACGGGCGCCGCGAGCGCGGCCAGCAGCCGGCTCGCCTCCTCGAACGCGGTCCGGTCCACGTTCACGCAGAGCACGTACCCCGGTTTGCCATCGTCGTCGCGGACGACCGCGCTCACGCTGGACAACCGCCGGCCGTCGGGGAGGGTCTTCGGGTACGGCCCGTAGACGTCCGGTCCGGTCTCGGTCAGCTCGTCCAGCTCACCGAGCTGCGACGGCTCGCCCGGCTCGCGGCCGGACAGTGGGTTCCAGATCGCGGCGATCTCGTCGGTGCCGGTGTCGTGCAGCACGACCTCGGCGTGCGGCGACAGCAGCCGCGCCAGGGCGTCACCGATGGGCGCCAGATGCTCAGCTTTCATATCTCTGGACATTAAGTCCACACTGGACGATCTGTCTAGATCGTCGCCGGTACCTCGGCCCGCTGCGCGCGCTTGAGGCCGAACAGCAGCAGGCCGATCGAGATCGCGCCGACGACGGCGTACGTGATGCGGCCGCCGATACCGTCCCAGGTGGAGTGCAGCGCGACGGCCAGCGCGTACATGCCGAGGAAGCCGGCGAACCGCTTGCCGGTCGGCTCAAGCACGAACCGCCACAAGCCCCAGCAGGTCAGGCCGGTCCAGGCCGCGTGACCGGCCGGGGAGAGCAGGCCGCGGATGAACAGCGTCTGCTCGGCCGCGCCGACGTTTCCGTTGGACTGCAGCAGCGCGACGAACGCGTAGCCCATCGTTTCCAGTACGGCGAACCCCGTGCCGACCGCGACCCCGATGACGATCCCGCGACCGATCGACGTCCGGTACCGGTGCCCGAAGAACACCACGAGGATCGCCGGTACGACGAGCTTGGCCGCCTCCTCGATCAGCCCGACACCGACCATCGGCAACGTCCCGAGCCGACGCATCGCGTCGTACTCGAGCAGACCGGCGACAACGACCCCGACCACCCCGCCGAACAGCAGGCACCCGCCCAGCGTCGGCCCGTCGATCAGCCACCGCCCGGACCGACCGGCGGCGAACGTCACGAAGGTCAGCGGTACGACGAGCGCGCCGAGCAGGATCATCGTCGGAAACAGATTCGGGTTCCCCGTGTCGGTCAGCACGGCCAGCACGGCCAGATACAGCCCCGCTCCGATCAGGAACGTCCCCGCCCAGGCCCACCGGCGTACCAGCTGTTGTGTCATGCACTGAATGGTGCCGGGTGCTGGCGTCCTTGCGCCATGTCGCAGGGACGGCAGTGATGGACAGGGCGGATTGCTGTGACGTGATTGCAAACTCAGTCGGAAGAAGAGGTGTGCCTGCCCCAAACCTCTCGAAGGAGAATTCCGCCTATGTCCTCCCCCCGACGTGCCGCCGCGCTCACCACAGCGGCGGTGCTTGCCCTCGGCGCGGCAACGGTGATCCCGTCCGCCGCAGCACCACCACCCTCGAACGGCACCACCGGCAAGACGTCCTTGATCACGCTGATCACCGGTGACGTGGTCGAAGTGACCGACGCCGGCGCCGGCAAGAAGGCCGCCACGGTCCGCCCGGCGGCCGGCCGCGAAGGCGTCTCGTTCCACACGGTCGAGGCCGACGGCGGGCTCCGCGTGCTGCCGAGCGACGCCGTACCGTTCGTGTCGAGCGGCGTCCTGGATGTGGACCTGTTCGACGTCGACGAGCTGATCGCTGACGGGTACGGCGAAGCCGCGAGCCTCCCGCTCATCGTCAAGGACGCCCCCGGCGTCCGGTCCGCGCAGGACCTCGCCGGTACGACGACGACGCGGCAACTCCCGTCGATCGGCGGCCGCGCGCTGACCGCCGCGAAGGACCAGCTGCCGGAGCTGTGGAAATCTCTGAAGCCCGGCGTCGGCGCCCGCTCGCTGAACAGCGGCGTCACCAAGATCTGGCTGGACGGCAAGGTCCGTCCGGTGCTCGACAAGAGCGTCCCGCAGATCGGCGCGCCGGACGCCTGGAAGGCGGGGTACGAGGGTTCCGGCGTGCAGGTCGCCGTACTGGACACCGGCGTCGACGCGACGCACCCGGACCTGGACGGCAAGGTCAAGGAGAGCCAAGACTTCTCCGGCAGCCCGAGCGGCACCGAGGACCACTTCGGCCACGGCACGCATGTCGCCGCGACCATCGCCGGGACCGGCGCGGGCGCCGGCGGCACCCGGAAGGGCGTGGCGCCGAAGGCCGACCTGCTGGTCGGGAAGGTGCTCGGCGACGACGGGTACGGGTACGACTCCTGGATCATCGCCGGGATGGAGTGGGCCGCGTCCGAAGGCGCGAAGGTCGTGAACATGAGCCTCGGCGGCGAGGCCACCGACGGCACCGACCCGCTCAGCCAGGCGGTCAACGACATCACGGCGCAGACCGGCACGCTGTTCGTCGTTGCGGCCGGCAACGAGGGCCAGGACGAGACGGTCGGTACGCCGGGCGCCGCGGCGTCCGCGCTGACGGTCGGAGCCGTGGACCGCGAGGACAAGCTCGCCGACTTCTCCAGTCGGGGACCGCGGCTCGGTGACGCGGGCCTGAAGCCGGAGATCACCGCCCCCGGCGTCGGCATCATCGCCGCCCGCGCGACCGGCACGGTCATGGGCGACCCGGTCGACGAGCTCTACACCGCCGCCTCCGGTACGTCGATGGCGACGCCACATGTCGCCGGTGCAGCGGCCCTGCTCGCGCAGCAGCACCCGGATTGGAAGGCCGACCAGCTGAAGAACGCACTGGTCAGCACCGCAAAGACCCAGCCGGAGCAGACCGTGTACGCGCAGGGCGCCGGCCGGGTCGACCTGACCCGGGCCGTCGCGCAGAAGGTGACCGCCAGCGGTGTCGCGGACTTCGGCGTGCAGACGGCGGAGGCGGGCACCCGGACCATTACCTACCGGAACGACTCCGGCAGCGCGGTCACGCTGAACCTGTCCGTCCAGGTGACGAACCTCGACGACAAGCAGCCGGAGACCGACGGCTTCGGCCTGCCGACGACCGTCACGGTCCCGGCCAACGGCACCGCCGACGTACCGCTGACGCTGGACCCGGCCAAGCTCGGCCGCGGCCAGTACAGCGGCTGGATCGTTGCCACCGGCCCCGACGGTGTCGTCACGCACACCGCGGTCGGCGCGCTCCGGGCCGGCCCGAGGCACAAGGTGACGGTTCGTGCGCTCGACCTCAATGGCGAGCCGACCGGCGTCCCGGTGTTCTCGTTGTACGGCGACAACTCGCGGTCCGACGTACTGGCGTGGATCCGGGACGGCGCGTCGTACACCGCCGAGGTCGAGGAAGGCACCTACCTGCTGCACTCGCTGGTGGAGAGCAGCGACCCGCAGAACGAGCAGGCCAGCCTGGTCACCGACCCGAACGTCGTGGTTGACAAGGACACCGAGATCGTCCTCGACGCGCGGAAGGCGGTCCCGATCACCATCGAGACGCCGAAGCCGTCGGAGCAGCAGGCGATCCTGAGCTACTACGTGCACCGTGAGTACGGCAACGGGCGTTCGATCAGCCACGGCGTCATGCACTTCAGCACGGTCAAGCAGGTGAACGTGACGCCGACCAAGCCGGTCAAGGACGGCGCGTTCGAGTTCTCGTCCCGCTGGCAACTGGTCGCTCCGCTGGTCCAGGCGTCGATCCCCGGAGTGTCCGGTCCGCTCGACATCAACCTGCTGCACCGGTCGCCGTCGTACGAGGGCAAGAAGCGCTTCCGGCTCGTGACCTCGCTGCAGGACGCGAAGGGCGCCCTGGTGGTGCTCGACTCCGACGACGAGGACGAGCAGATCAAGGCGGCCGCGGCCGCCGGTGCGGCGGCGGTCATCCTGATCCGGCCGGCCGACTTCTCCGCGTGGACGGTCTGGCGACCGGTCGGTGACCGGGAGCCGATCCCGGCGATGGTGACCACGTTCAAGGACGGTCAGAAGCTCGTCGACCGGGTACGGCGCGGCAACGCGACCATCGACCTCACGCTCACCACGTCCAGCCCGTACCTGTACGACGTACAGCAGGTCTCCACCGGGTTCATCCCGGCGAAGATCCTCTACAAGGTGACGGCGACGAACAGCGCCCGGATCACCACGCGGTACGCCGACAACGGCGGGTTCAACTGGGCCAAGGAGCAGCGGTTCGGGTGGCGCCCGTGGCAGCAGTACTCGTGGAACGACTCCCAGCGGTTCGTCGAGACGCCGAAGGTCCGGGAGGAGTGGGTGACCTCGGGTGACTCACTCTGGCAGCACCGGGTGCACCACCTCTACACGTGGGACACCATGAACCCGCTGGCCGGCGGTATGACGTCCGTACCGCGTAGCTACCGGAACGGTTCGTCGGACGAGACGTGGTTCGGTCCGGTCGTACGTCCCGCGGCTGCGCCTGGCATCCAGTCCACGCGCACCGGTGACCGGCTCTCGCTCCGCATCCCGTCGTTCGTGGACGCAGGCGGTCACTACACGGTCGGTGAGGCCACGAAGGACTCGGCGACGCTGTCTCGCAACGGTCAGGTCGTGGCTGAGCTTCCGGACGCGTGGGAGGACGTGATCACCTCCAGCGACAACGCGGCGTACAAGCTCGACCTGTCCGCCGAGCGCATCGACACGGAAGGCGAGTGGAACTGGGGGACGCGCACGCAGACCTCCTGGGAGTTCCGCTCGGCCAAGCAGGCGGACGACAAGGCAACGCCGCTCGCACTGCAGCAGGTCGACTACAGGGTCCCGGTCGACCTGACCGGCCGGGTGAGCGCCCGGACGCACGTAGTCGGCTTCGAGTCGCCCCGGGCGACCGGACTGCAGGCCTGGTCCTCGTTCGACGAGGGCAAGACCTGGCAGCGCCTCGCGGTAATCGGTGCTGTCGGCCACTACCTGGCCGTCGTCCCCAACGCCCACGACACCGTGTCGCTCAAGGTCGCAGCAACCGGCCCGAACGGCGCGAAGGTCACCCAGACGGTGATCCGCGCGTACGGCGTCAAGTAGTAGTACGGCAACCCACCGGCCTGGCTAGAGCCAGTCGCGTTTTGCGGCTTGGAAGGCCAGGCCGGTGCGGGTGTCGACGCCTGCGAGGGCCATGAGGCGGTCGAGACGGCGTTGGACGGTGCGGCGGCTGATGCCTAGCTGGTTGGCGATCGACTTGTCCGGTACGCCGCCTACGAGCAGAGAGAGCAGGAGCCGCTCGGAGTCGTCCAAGCCCTCGTCATCGTGCTTCTGCTCGGCCTGCAGGCGCACTGGTGTCGCCAGCTCCCAGTAGCTCTCGAAGAGCGCCAGCAGTGCATCGAGGAGCTGGCCGCGGCTGATGATCGCTGCGGACGGCTCTCCGATGCTCTGCTCGTCGTCACGGACCAGGGGGCAGATCGCCGTCGACCGGTCCACGATCGCGATCCGGACCGGCAGTGTCGGCACGACCCGTGCCTCCTCGCCCCAGCTGACGCCTTCGGCGATCGAGTCCAGCTCACCGGGTGTCTCGATCAGTGCGCGCTCGTAGATGGCGCGGTACCGGACGCCGCGGGACAGAGCACCGTACTCCTCGGTGTTGTCGGCGCCCTGCATCGCCAGCGGGTTCGCGCGGCAGAACCAGAGGATCTCCTCGCGGGCCGAGTTCTGCAGGTCACGCAGCCGTTCGCGGAGTGTGGCAGCGCCGACGATCACCTCGACCAGGTGGTGCGCGTCGCGCCGGCTCACGCTGGCCCGGAACTCCTCGCTGAGCGCGCTCACCGTCTTGCGGGCCGCCTCGAGCGACTCCTGGCGGCGGAGCAGCGTCGTACCGAATGCCACGTCCGGCGGCAACGGCCGGAACACCGGATCGTCGGCTGGCTGCGCCGTCACCAGCCCCTTGGCCTGCAACCGCTGCAGCACCTCGTCGGCCTCCGGCTGCGGCAGTTCGGCCACCTCGGCGAGCTCGGCGGCCCGCGCGGCGGACAGGCCGACCAGCAGCCGGTAGGTCTGCTCCTCGCGCGCGTCGAGCAACGAGCCTTCCTGCATCCGCCCCACCTCCGGGCACCACCTAATCAGGGTTCGCGATCCGGAAGCGAGCGCTTTCCCATTGGCACTGGTGAGCCATGGCTCGTCTGTGTCATCACGGAGCCGCTGAGACTCCGTCACTTTCCGGTCAGAAGCCCGCGGAACTCGCCAGCCGCCCAGCGCCACCGCCCTGGAGAAGAGACCCAATGATGAGCTTGACCGACTACGCCGGCATCGCCGGCCTGATCGCCGCGGCCGCCGTCGCGATCTGGATGCTGCGCAACCACCGCACCGTCGCGCCCAACGCGCGGGCCGCGAGACACCGCGGCGCACCCACCCTGCGACTACCGCGCCCGACCCGCCCGGAGCGCGCCTCTTCACGCGCTAGTAGGTAGGCCCCGTACGCGTACATCGACAACCCGATCGCGGCCATCAGCACGATCACGACCCACTGCCACCCCACCCACCCACGTCACCCTGACGGTGTACCCATCCCTCAGCTGCCCGGCTGAGCGGTCATAGGCACGCCAGCGACCGCCGTGTTTTGCGTGGGGAGTTCTACTGGCCATGTCAGGTGCGCTGAATTCCCCAACCGTCGCACCACGAACCACTCGCCGCGGTGCCAGGGCCAGGTCAGGGACCGTAGTGGTACCGGCACGCGATGATGTGGATTCCGTCGTCGGCGATCCGGTAGACGAGCCGGTGCTCCGAGTTGATGCGTCTCGACCAGTAGCCGGCGAACTCGTGCCGCAGTGGCTCCGGCTTGCCGATGCCGTCGTGGCCGTTGCGATCGATGTCCTCGATCAACTGGTTGATCCGCTTGAGGAGCTTGCGATCGTTGGCCTGCCACCACAGGTAGTCCTCCCAACCGCGGTCGAGGAAGACGACCTTCATGCAGCGCCACCCGCCGTGCCTTGGTCATCGGCGGAGTCGGGGTCGGCCAATTCTCGTATGGTGCCGTCACCCGCCCTGTCCTGCTCGATCGCCTCGCGCAACCGCCTCGCGTTGGCCGGCGACCGCATCAGGTAGTCGGTCTCCTTCAGTGACTCGTACTCCGCCAGCGTGACAACGACGACAGGCTCATGCCCGGCGCGGGTGATCACCAACTCCTCCGCGTCATTCTCGACCGCGTCGAGGGCAGCAGCCAGGTTCGCGCGCGTCTCGGTAAAACTCATCGTCTTCACGCTGTACAGAATAACGTACATCGCACAGATTCATGGTCGGAGTCTGGGAACAACCACCGGGGACTGAGCGCCGGCAATACCCTGTTCACCGACCCCAGCGGCTGTCCGCAGACCCGGGCAGGATCCTCCGAAAGGACGAAAGTTGCCCGGGCAACGCAAAAGTCCCGGTCGAGTCGACCGGGACTTCGTTGTGCGCGAGGGGGGAGTTGAACCCCCACGCCCTTTCGGGCACACGGACCTGAACCGTGCGCGTCTGCCTATTCCGCCACCCGCGCGCAGCCGCCTGATACATCTCCTGGCGACGAGAAGGAACAGTAGCACGGGTTCTACCGGTGCTTCACATTGCGGGTTCGGTCGAACCTCCCGATACGATCGATCGTCGTACCCGGTGTGTCCGCCTGACCGGTGGACATCTGTTGGCGTACCGACCGTGGAGGAGGAGGCGTGCGACCGCTACAGCGCTTCGAGCGACGCCTGGAAGGCATTGTGAGCGGTGTCTTCGCGCGCGCTTTCAAGGGTGACGTCGAGCCGATCGAACTGGCCGCCGCCCTCAAGCGTGAGATCGACAACACCGCGCGGATCCTGTCCCGGGACCGCCGGCTGGTGCCGAACCACTTCACCATCGAGCTGGGTCCGGACGACTTCGAGCGACTGAACGCTTATGGCCGGACCCTGAACCACGAGCTCGCCAACGAGCTGCGGGACCACGCCGACATCCAGCGCTACACGTTCTCCGGGCCCATCGACATCGAGCTGGTCCAGCAGGATGATCTCCCGACCGGTAAGTTCCGGGTGGTCAGCGCCACGGTCGGGACGCCCCAGCGGCGCCCGCCCTACGAGCCCCAGCCCTACCAGCAGGAGCCCTACGTGCCGCCGAACGAGCCGGTCGTGCAGACCCCGCCGCCGCCACCGCAGCAGTTCCAGCAGACCCCGCCGCCGCAGCAGCAGGCGCCGCGCCGCGGGCACCCGCAGGTGATGCTCGAGGTGAACGGCCGCCGTCGCCCGGTGAACCCGCCCGGCGTGGTGCTCGGCCGCGGCACCGACGCGGACATCCAGATCAACGACCCAGGTGTCTCCCGGCGGCACGCCGAGATCCGTCTGATGCCGGAGGGCCCGGGCGGTATCCGGGTGGTGATGGTCGACCTCGGCTCCACCAACGGCACGCTGGTGAACGGCCGCCGGACCACCGAGGCCGAACTGGTGGACGGCTCGACGGTCCGGATCGGCAACACCACCATGACGCTGCGTCTCGCGGACGAGCCGATGGCCCAGCCGCCGAGCAGCGGGTGGTGACTGACCTTCCATGTCGGAACTGACCCTGACCCTGATCAAACTGGGGTTCCTGGCCCTGTTGTGGATGTTCGTCCTCGCGGTGCTGTCCGTGATCAGGTCCGACCTGTTCGGCGCGAAGGTGGACAGCCGGGCCGCGGCTGCCGCCGTACCGCAGAACTCCCGTACGCCGAAGGCCGCGAAGCCGGTCAAGAAGCGCAAGGGCCTGCCCGGGTCGGTGACGATCGCGGACGGCCCGCAGGCCGGGGTCGGTGCGTCGCTGGGCGACGAGCCGGTGATCATCGGCCGCGGGTCGGACTGCCAGATCCGGCTCGACGACGACTACTCCTCCACCCGGCACGCCCGGGTGTTCCAGTCCGAAGGCCAGTGGTGGGTCGAGGACCTCGGCTCCACCAACGGCACGTACCTTGACGGCCAGCGGGTCACCCGCCCGGTCCCGGCCGAGATCGGCGGTTCGATCCGGATCGGCCGGACGACGCTGAACATCGCGAAGTAGGCCTGCCTCGATGACCCTGTCGCTCGACTACGCCACTCTCTCCGACGTCGGACGAGTGCGCCGCAACAACGAGGACTCGGCGTACGCCGGTCCGCACCTGCTGCTGCTCGCCGACGGGATGGGCGGCGCGGCGGCCGGTGAGGTGGCCAGCGCGGCGGCGGTCCAGGTGATCCGGCGGCTGGACACCGCGGAGATCAGCGGCGAAGACATGATCGAGGCGCTGGCCGGCGCGGTGCACCGGGCCAACGAGCGCCTGTCCGAGCTGGTCGAGGAAGACCCCGAGCGCGAAGGCATGGGCTCGACGGTCACCGCGCTGATGTTCGACGGCAAGCGGCTCGGCCTGGCACACCTGGGCGACTCCCGCGCGTACCGACTGCGGGACGGGCAGCTGTACCAACTGAGCCACGATCACACCTTTGTGCAGTCGCTGGTCGACGAGGGCCGGATCTCCCAGGAGGAGGCCTTCACCCACCCGCACCGGAACCTGATCCTGCGCGTCCTCGACGGCCGCCCGGACTCCGACCCGGACCTGGAGATGCTCGACGTCCAGGCCGGTGACCGGCTGATGCTGTGCAGCGACGGCCTGCCCGACTACGTGAGCGACGAGGTGATCGCGGCCTCGATGGCCTCCGGTACGCCGGACTCCGTCGTCGTCGACCTGATCACGCACGCGCTCGAGGCGGGCTCGAACGACAACGTCACCGTCCTCGTCGCCGACGTCGTCGAGACCGAGCCCGCGAGCGGCGTGCAGCCGCAACTGGTCGGTGCCGCCGCCGAGCTGGCGCAAGGCAGCACCGGGCGCGGCGAGCCGACGGTCGCGGTCCGCACTGCCGGTGGTGGCGGTCACGGCGGCGGTGGTCACGGCGGCGGGCTCGACCCGGAGGAGCTGCGGTATGCGCCGCGCCCGCCGAAGAGGTTCGCGTGGCTGCGGCGAATCGCCGTACTGCTGGTCGTCCTCGGCCTGATCGGCGGTGGCGGCTGGTTCGCCTACAGCTGGACCCAGAAGCAGTACTACGTCGGCACCGACGGCGACTACGTGGCGATCTTCAAGGGCATCGAGGCGGATCTCCCCGGCTTGTCGCTGTCGAAGGTCTACGAGCGGCAGACGCTGCAGGTCGACAAGCTCCCGACGTACAGCCGGGAGCAGGTCGAGGCCAACATCCAGGCGGACAACCTGCCCGGCGCCCGCTCGATCGTGGCCGAGCTGCAGCACACCGCTGCCGAGTGCGCCGCCAAGCCGACCACGACCCCCAAGCCGTCGACGCCGGTGCCTTCCTCGAAGCCGCCCGTCTCCAAGCCGCCGGTCTCGACACCGCCCGTTTCGAAGCCGCCGGCCTCCTCGCCGCCCCCGTCGACGGCCCCGACCGGTACGGCGTCGCCGAGCACGCCGGTCGACCCCGACGACTGCGACGGGGTCCGATGAGCATCGCCTCCACGTCCGTCATTCAGATCATCCCGCGTACCCGGCGTGGGGTGGAGCTGCTGCTGCTCGTGATCGCGATCGCGGTCTCGGTCGGCGCGTACGTGAACATCGGCATCACCGTGCAGAACGCCGTACCGGCCAGCACCGGGTACTACGCGGCCGGAATCGGACTGCTTGCCCTGATCGCCCACCTCGCGCTCCGCTACCGGGCGCCGTACGCCGACCCGGTGCTGCTGCCCTGCGCCGTGCTGCTGAACGGCCTCGGTGTCGCGATGATCCACCGGGTCGACCTCGGCCTGGCCATCGTCGCCGAGGCGAAGGGGAACACCCCGAAGGCGCCCGCGGCACCGCAACAGATCACCTGGACCGCGGTCGGCATCGTGCTGTTCCTCGTCGTCATCCTCGTGATCAGAGATCACCGCCGGCTGCAGGCGCTCACCTACACCGCCGGCCTGGCCGGTCTGGTGCTGCTCGTGCTGCCGCTGATCCCCGGCCTCGGCGTGAACCTGAACGGCGCCCGGATCTGGATCCGGCTGGCCGGCATGTCCTTCCAGCCCGGTGAGTTCGCGAAGATCTGTCTGGTCGTCTTCTTCGCCGGCTACCTGGTGGTGAAACGCGACGTCCTGACGCTGGCAGGCCATCGCTTCCTCGGCCTCGACCTGCCGCGGGCCCGCGACCTCGGCCCGATCGGGATCGCCTGGGCGGTCAGCCTCGGTGTCCTGGTGTTCGAGAGCGACCTCGGTTCGTCGCTGTTGTTCTTCGGCCTGTTCCTGTTCCTGCTGTACGTGTCCACCGAGCGGGCCGGCTGGCTGATCATCGGTGGCGTGCTGTTCGTCGGCGGCGCGTACTTCGCGTACGCGACGTTCGGCCACGTGCACCGCCGGGTCACCGACTGGCTGGACCCGTGGGCGATCGACGGCGGCCAGGTGAAGCTCGGGCTGATGGGTCAGTCCTGGGGCGGCATCCTCGGCCGCGGTCTCGGCCAGGGCCACCCGGAGGCCACGCTGTACGCCCAGAGCGACATGATCATCTCCTCGTTCGCCGAGGAGCTCGGGCTGACCGGGCTGATCGCGATCCTGCTGGTCTACACGCTGATCATCGAGCGCGGCCTGCGGACCGCGCTCGGCTGCCGGGACATCTTCGGCAAGCTGATCGCGACCGGTCTGGCGATGTCGTTCGCGCTGCAGGTGTTCGTGATCGTCGGCGGCGTCACCGGGCTGATCCCGCTGACCGGTCTGGCCACCCCGTTCATGGCGCTGGGCGGTACGTCGCTGGTCGCCAACTGGGCGATCATCGCGCTGCTGCTGCGGATCAGCGACCAGGCCCGGCGGCCGCAGACCCCGGCCGCTCCGGTTTCCGACGAAACGATCGCGATGGCGGTGCAGAAGGCATGAACTCAGCGATCCGGCGACTGGCCGTGGCGGCGATCATCCTGATGCTCGCGCTGATGGCGAACTCGACGTACCTGCAGGCCTTCCGGGCGAACGAGATCAACGGCCGCAACGACAACAACCGGGTCCGCGACTCGCAGTTCTCGGTGAACCGCGGCCCGATCCTGATCGGCAGTACGCCGGTCGCGCAGAGCAAGGAGTCCGACGACCGCTTCAAGTACCAGCGCACGTACCCCAACGGCCAGGTGTACGCGCCGGTGACCGGGTTCTACTCGTACCTGTTCGGCCGCGGCGGTATCGAGCTGACGATGAACGCCGAGCTGAACGGCTCGGACCCGTCGATGGCGTTCCGGCGGATCATCGACGTGATCAGCAACCGCCCGCAGCAGGGCGGCAGCGTGACCCTGACCCTGAACGCCGCCGCCCAGCAGGCGGCGTACAACGGCCTGGCCGGGAAGACCGGTGCGGTGGTCGCGATCGAGCCGAAGACCGGGCGGATCCTGGCGATGGCCAGCCGGCCGTCGTACGACCCGAACCGGCTCGCCTCGCACGACACCGAGAAGGTCGGCGCGGCCTGGAAGAGCCTGAACGCCGACAAGAGCAAGCCGCTGTCGAACCGCGCGGTGCAGGAGCTGTATCCGCCCGGGTCGACGTTCAAGCTGGTCACCGCTGCGGCCGCGCTGTCCAGCGGCAAGTTCACGCCGGAGAGCAAGGTGAACTCGCCGGCCGAGCTGCCGCTCCCGCAGACCACGGTCCCGCTGGTGAACGAGGACGGCAAGAACTGCGGCGGCAGCAACAATGCGACGCTGACGATCGCGCTGCGCTACTCCTGCAACACCGCGTTCGGCACCGTCGGCATGGAACTCGGCGCGGACGCGCTGAACGAGCAGGCCGCGAAGTTCGGCTTCGGAGCCCGGCCGCTGACCGAGCTGCCGAGCGTGGCCACCAGCCAGTTCCCCGGCGACCCGAACCAGCCGCAGACCGCGCAGTCAGCGATCGGCCAGTTCGACGTCCGCGCCACCCCGCTGCAGATGGCGATGGTGGCGGCCGGGATCGCGAACAAGGGCGAGGTGATGAAGCCGTACCTGGTCCAGAACGTGAAGACCCCGGACCTGAAGACGGTCTCGGAGACCAAGCCGGAGTCGCTGCACCAGGCGGTCACCCCGCAGGTCGCCGCCCAGCTGACCGCGATGATGGTCGACGTCGTCAACAACGGCACCGGCAGGCCGGGCCAGATCAAGGGCGTCCAGGTGGCCGGCAAGACCGGTACGGCGCAGACCACGAAGGAGCGCCCGCCGTTCGCGTGGTTCACCGCGTTCGCGCCGGCCAACGACCCGAAGGTGGCCGTGGCGGTGCTGATCGAGGACGCGAACATCCCGCGCAACGACATCGCGGGCGGCACCTTGGCGGCTCCGATCGCCAAGAAGGTGATGGAGGCGGTGCTGGGCCAATGAACAGCCGATGAGCACCATACGGAATGATGCGATGACAGCGCGTCTTTCCACCGGGGATCCGCGTGTGGCGGCCGCTACCGTGGGCAAGTTGACGGTTTTACTGCAGACAGGTTGGAAGGCTGAGTCATGACATCGCAGGCACGTCTCGTCGGCGGCCGGTACGAAGAAGGCGAACCGCTCGGCCGCGGCGGCATGGCGGAGGTCCGCAGGGGCCTCGACAACCGGCTCGGCCGGAGCGTCGCGATCAAGCGGCTGCGCGTCGACCTCGCGAGTGACGCCACCTTCCAGGCGCGGTTCCGGCGCGAGGCGCAGTCGGCCGCGTCGCTGAACCACCCGACGATCGTCTCGGTCTACGACACCGGCGAGGAGCCGGACCCGAACGGCTCCGGCGTCACCATTCCGTACATCGTGATGGAGCTGGTGACCGGCAAGACGCTGCGGGATCTGATCCGCGAGGGCCGCAAGATCATGCCGGAGCGGGCGCTGGAGATCACCTCCGGCGTGCTCGAGGCGCTCGACTACAGCCACCGGGCCGGCATCGTGCACCGCGACATCAAGCCCGGGAACGTGATGCTGACCCCGCAGGGCCAGGTCAAGGTGATGGACTTCGGCATCGCCCGCGCGGTCGCCGACACGTCCTCCACGATGACCCAGACCGCGGCCGTGATCGGCACCGCGCAGTACTTGTCCCCGGAGCAGGCCCGCGGCGAGACCGTGGACGCCCGTTCCGACCTGTACTCGACCGGCTGCCTGCTGTACGAACTGCTCACCGGCCGCCCGCCGTTCGTCGGTGAGTCGCCAGTGTCGGTGGCCTACCAGCACGTGCGGGAACAGCCGCTGCCGCCGTCGTCGTTCGACCCGGACATTCCGCCGGAGGTTGACGCGGTCGTCCTGAAGGCGCTGGCGAAGGGCCGCGAGGAGCGGTACCAGAGCGCGTCCGAGATGCGCGCCGACATCCACCGGGTGCTGGCCGGCCAGCAGGTGACCGCGCCGATGGCGGCGGTCGCGGAGACCCGGTCGATGGCACCGACCGCGATGGCGCCGACGGCCGCGACCCAGCAGTACCACCAGACCTCGGCGAACGACCTGCTGCCGCCGGGCGGCGACGACCTGGACGAGGCGCAGGACGCGCGGTCCCGCCGCAACCGCGGCCTGGCCTACTTCCTGCTCGGCCTCGCGATCGTCGCGATCGCGGTCGGCGCGTACGCGCTGTTCTCGAACATGAACAAGGACGACAAGGCCGGCGGTCAGACGTCCGCCACCCCGCCCGCCAAGGTCGCCGTACCGGATGTCAGCGGCAAGTCGGTCGCCGCCGCGACCGCGTTGCTCGCCGACAAGGGTCTGAAGTTCGCGCAGGGACCGTCGGAGACCAGCGACACGGTCGGCCGCGGCTCCGCGATCCGGCAGACCCCTCCAGCGGGCACCGAGGCCGAGCAGGGTTCGACGGTCACCGTGGTGTTCTCGTCCGGGCGAAGTGCGTTCCCGGTGCCGGATGTGATCGGCAAGTCGGAGTCCGCGGCCCGCAAGGCGCTCGAAGGCACGTCCGCGAACTTCGAGGTCAAGGACAAGACGATCGAGCAGGACAGCGACCAGAAGAAGGGCATCGTGCTCGCGGTCAGCCCGGACCCGACCGGGCAGTATCCGTCGGGTCAGGAGTTCACCCTGACGATCTCCAGCGGCAAGACGAACGTCGACGTACCGAATGTCGTCACCCAGACGTTCGACGACGCGAAGCTGACGCTCGAGCAGGCCGGCTTCCGGGTCGGGCAGACGTTCGGCAACGACCAGAACCAGGCCGAGGGGACGGTCCTCAACCAGTCCGTGAAGGCCGGCACCAAGGCGCCGAAGGGCTCGCTGATCACCCTCACGGTGAACAAGCTCCAGCCGACCACCACGCCGTCGAGCACTCCGACCGAGTCGGAGTCGCCACCGCCGTCGACACCGACGTCGCCGGCCATCACGATTCCCGGCGGATAGACGACAGAACCCCCGGAGCGACCGCGCTCCGGGGGTTCTTCAGTTCTACGGACTAGCTGACGACCGGGGCCAGGCCGGCGGAGCGGGCGACCGCGTCCGGGTCGCCGCACATCTCGAGCCAGTTCGCGAGCATCCGGTGGCCGCCCTCGGTCAGCACCGACTCCGGGTGGAACTGCACGCCCTCGACCGGGAAGTCACGGTGCCGGGCGGCCATGATCACGCCGGCCTCGGTCCGCGCGGTCACCTGGAGCTCGTCCGGCACGGTGTCCTGCGCGATCGCCAGCGAGTGGTACCGGGTCGCGGTGAACGGCGACGGGAGTCCGGACAGTACGCCGGCACCCTCGTGGAACACCTGGCTGGTCTTGCCGTGCAGCAGCTCGTCCGCGCGGCCGACGACCCCGCCGTACGCGACGCCGATCGCCTGCAGGCCGAGGCACACCCCGAAGATCGGGACCTCGCGGCCCTTCTCCTTCACGATGTCGACGCACGCGCCGGCCTCTTCCGGCGTACCCGGACCGGGGGAGAGCAGCACGCCGTCGTACTCACCGGCCTGCTCAGGGGTGACCTCGTCGTTGCGCAGCACGGTGGTGTCGGCCTGCAGTTGCTGCAGGTACTGCACCAGGTTGTAGACGAAGGAGTCGTAGTTGTCGACGACAAGGATCCGCGGCATGCGGTCCATTATCGCCCGCTGGCGGTCGGGCTTGTCGAGGGAGTCCGCGGGAACCCGGGAACCGTCGCGCTCTGCAGGTCCAGGGTGCCCTCGTACGCCGGCATCGAGATCGACGACTCGTTCTTCACGTCGTACCCGAGCTGGAACTTCACCACGTAGTCCTGCAGGTTCTCGATGTACTGCGAGTCGTCGAGCGCCTTCTGCAACTTCCGCCGGTCCCCGATCGCGGTGATCTTGTACGGCGGGAGGTACGGGACGCCGTGCAGTACGACAGAGTTGCCGACGCACTTGATCCCCGTGGTGGAGATGACCCGGTGGTTCTGGATCGAGATCGCGTCCGCACCGCCGGCCCAGAGCGCGTTCACCAC
Source organism: Kribbella sp. VKM Ac-2569 (assembly GCF_004216905.1). GTDB lineage: Bacteria > Actinomycetota > Actinomycetes > Propionibacteriales > Kribbellaceae > Kribbella. Next base: position 264,570 of record NZ_SGXJ01000004.1, on the reverse strand, counting down.
CGCCTGGATGTCCTGCTGGTGGATCACCAGCCAGTCGGCGTCGACGTCCGGGTTCTCCTTGACGACCTCGGACGGCGCGTCCTTCAGCGTCACGGTCAGCCCCGGCCCGGTGACCGGCGTGGTGCCGACCGCGTCGGACAGGTCCTTGAGCTGCTTGGCCAGCGCCGGGTCGATCGACCCCTGCTGCGCCTGAAGCTTCTCGATGTCCTGGGTCAGCGCCGCGTGCTGCCGGACCAGGCTGGCGCTGCGCCGGCTCTGTTCCTCCACGAGACCCGCGAGCGTAGTGTTACGGCTGGGCCGGAGGTCGGTACCCCGGGCGTTGGTGGCGCTGGTCGCGAACAGCAGACCGGCGCACAGCAGCGCCAGCGGCGCGCCTGCACGCCACAGCGAAATCCGCCTCAACCTACGCACCCGTGATCTCCACATTGCTCTCTGCACTACGCTAACCCGGACCGGACCCGCACAGGTCGTAGCGGTCAGCTTATGCGTCCGTCCTTACAAGGAGTTCAGTCGTGCCCGAGTCGAGCAGTCGCCCTAAGAAGAAGACCGAGAAGGTCAAGGCCGAGAAGACCCCGAAGAAGCCCCGTTCCACCAGTCGCGTGTGGGTCGCGCCGCTGATGCTGGCGTGCTGGCTGCTCGGACTCGCCTGGCTGGTCGTCTTCTACGTGGCCGGCCAGGACATCCCGGTGATGAAGGACCTCAACAACTGGAACCTGCTGATCGGCATGGGCCTGATCGCGGTCGGCTTCGTCGTCTCGACCCAGTGGGTCTGACCGAGTTATCCACATCCGTATCCCCAGTTGTGCACACCGATTCCGGTGAGTTATCCCCAGGTTGGGCGATAGTTCTCCACTGAAAGCGACCGAAACTGGCTCGAATCTGTGGATAAGTCAGGTTTGAGCCGGGCAGTTTCCACATCGTTCACGTCGGCAGCGGGCGGTTGTCCACGACCTTCTTCATCACGATCGTGGACGTCAGCCGCTGTACCCCGGGCAGTCGCGCCAGCCGCTCGTCGCGCAGCTTCTGGAATGCGGCGATGTCCGCGGTCACGACCCTGACGAAGTAGTCCGGCTCTCCGAACAGCCGCTCGGCCTGCACCACCTCGGCAATCTCGGCCAGCCCGGCCTCGAACCCGGCGACCGATTCCTCCCGGTCCATCGTCACCGCCAGCAGCACCTCGAACCCGTGCCCGACCGCGGCCCCGTCGACGACCGCGCGGTACCCACGGATCACCCCGGCCCGCTCGAGCTCCCGCAACCGCCGATGACACGGCGCAGCACTCAACCCGACGCGCTGCGCGAGTTCGGTGACGGTCAGCCGGCCGTCTTCCTGGAGCACGGCAAGGATGTTGCGATCAATGGCATCCACAGCAAAGATCTTAGCTCTCAAGGCAGCCAACCGGCATAAAGTCGCACGAAACCGTCGGCGATTCGGCAGTAATCTTGCGCCATGCTCGACCTCCTGCCCGTCATCGCCGCCGCTTTCGGTATCCCGCAGTACCTTCCGCAACTCCTCAAGCTGCGCCGGACCGGTGACACGGCCGGCGTCTCCTGGTCCTGGGCGACGCTGACGAGCATCAACAACGCGGCGTGGTTCGGCTACTTCATGGCGTCGGGCTACTGGACCGCGAGCCTGCCCTCCACCGCCGCGGCAACGCTCGCCGGCACCCTCTCGGTGATGCTGGTACGCCGTGGTGCGCTGAACGCACGCGCCGTCGGCTGGATCGCGTGCTGGGCGGGACTGCTCGCGGTCGGCGCGATCGTCGGCGGCCGCATCGGGCTGGGAACCCTGCTCGCCGCCGCCTCGATCGTCCAGGTGACGCCGTCGCTGTGGACGGCGTACCGAACCGCGCACCCGACCGGGATCTCGCCGGGCACCTGGGCGCTGGTCCTCGGAGAGCTGTCCTGCTGGCTCCTCTTCGGCCTGTCGAACGCCGACGTACGCCTGACCACCCTCGGCGCCACGGGTGTGCTCGCGAGTCTGCTGATGCTCGCTCGGGCACGCACTACCAGCCGTCAGCGGACCGTCACGAATGACCCCATCGACGCCGGGAACGCCCGGGCGTAACGTCGAAATCGCCAGTGAACGATCCGCGAGACAGGGAGGGTTCTCAGATGTTCGTTCAGGTCATTCAGGGGCAGGTCACCGATGCCGAGCAGGCACACACGGCCATGGATCGGTGGATGGAAGAACTGGCGCCCGAGGCGTCCGGCTGGCTGGGGACAACCGCCGGTGTCACCGCGGACGGCAAGTTCATCGCGCTGGCTCGTTTCGACTCCGCCGACGCCGCGCGGCGGAACAGCGACAGCCCGGCACAGGACAAGTGGTGGCACGAGTTCTCGTCGCTGCTCAGCGACGGAGCCACCTTCCACGACACGGAGGACGTGGTCCTCGACACGCACGGCGACCCGGACAGGGCCGGATTCGTCCAGGTGATGCAGGGCGCCGGCAGCAACCCGGACCGCGCGCGGGAGCTGATGGGTCAGCACCGCGACGAATGGGCCGCGTTCCGTCCCGAGCTCCTCGGCAGTGAGGTCGCCATGTACGACAGCGGCGACTACACGATGGCGATGTACTTCACCTCCGAGGCCGAGGCCCGTGAAGGCGAGCAGAAAGAGGTGCCGCCGGAACTGAAGGCGGAGATGGACGAGATGAACAGTCTCTCCTCCGGCCCGCCGGAGTTCTACGACATCGAGCACCCCTGGCTGTACTCACCCAAGTAGACAGCCACCCGAGGCGGCCGCGACGGATCCCGTCGCGGCCGTCTCCTTCTACGTAGGGATATACGTAGACATGTGCGCACCCGTGTGCGTATAGTTCTACGTAGGAGGAGACAAGCGATGCCGAACAAGACGATCTATGTGTCCGATGACGACCTGCCGCTGTACAAGCGGGCCCAGGAGCTGGCCGGGAACCTGTCCTCGGCGATCTCGATCGCACTGCGCAAGTACGTCGAGATGGAGGAAGGCCGGTTCGAGGGGTACGAGGAGATCACCGTGCGGGTGGGCCGGGGCACCGGCCGCAAGCAACGGTTCTCCGGCGTACTGCTCGCGGAAGGCGGCCGGTCGAGCAGTTCCGGGTACGAGGCCTTCAAGGTCTACCGCAGCCGGACCGGCAAGTTCGTCCTGCACGCGGACCGCCGCAGCCAGTTCAAACAGAACGCCGACGACGAGCGCTACCTCACCGGGTGGCGTTCCTGGGTCGGCAACTGGAGCAGCGACCAGTCCTGGAGCATGGCGCAGGGCGAGGCCACGCTGCATGTCGTGGACACGGTCGACGAGCTCCGCGAACTGATCCCCGAGGACCTCTACCAACTCGTCGAGGAGGCCGCCGATCAGCCGGCGGTCGAGGATCTCGACATCTAACTGAACCCACACCACCACTGGACGCCGACCGCCGGCCGTCCGGCTGGTGAGGCACGCCCAAATCCTCCTCCTGCAGACCCGTCAACCACCCCGGGTCAGGTTCACCCTGCCCGAAATCACCCAAGGATCCCTCATGTCAGCAGCGATCGACGTCCGGGGACTGCGCAAGTCCTACGGCGAGAAACTCGTGCTCGACGGCATCGACCTGAACGTTGCCGAAGGCACCATCTTTTCCCTGCTCGGCCCGAACGGCGCCGGCAAGACCACCGCGGTGCAGATCCTGTCCACCCTGGTCGCGGCCGACGCCGGCGAGATCCGGGTGGCCGGCCACGACCTGCACCAGTCGCCCGAAGCGGTCCGCGGCGCGATCGGCGTCACCGGTCAGTTCTCCGCGGTCGACGGCCTGATGACCGGCCGCGAGAACCTCATCCTGATGTCCGATCTGCACCACCTCGGCAAGCAGGAGGCCCGCCGCCGGGCGGACGAACTGCTCGAACAGTTCGACCTGGCGGAGGCCGGCAAGAAGCTCGCGTCGACGTACTCCGGCGGTATGAAGCGTCGGCTCGACCTCGCCATGACGCTGGTCGGCAGCCCGCAGATCATCTTCCTGGACGAGCCGACCACCGGTCTCGACCCGCGCAGCCGGCACCGCATGTGGACGTTGATCCGCGAACTGGTCGCCGGCGGCGTCACGGTCCTGCTCACCACGCAGTACCTGGAGGAGGCCGATCAGCTTGCCGACCGGATCGCGGTCCTCGACCACGGGCGACTGGTCGCGCAAGGTACGGCGGAAGAACTCAAGCGGCTCGCGCCAGGCGGGCACATCCGGCTGCGGTTCACCTCGCCGGAGGAGTTCACGCTCGCCGGTCAGGTGCTGCCGACCGCCGTACCGAATCCCGAAGCACTGGTTCTGCAGGTGCCGAACGACGGCAGCGTGCACGCGCTGCGCGACCTGCTGGCCCGGATCGACGACGCCTCGCTCGAGGTTGACGAACTGACTGTCCACACCCCCGACCTGGACGACGTGTTCTTCGCCGTCACCGGTCAGCCCAAGTCCGAAGAGGTGACCGCACGATGAGCACTACCGCAACCGTCCGCCCGATGGCCGACATCGGCACCATGCTGCGCCGCAACCTGCGGCACGCCCAGCGCTATCCCGGACTGTCGCTCGGTGCCCTCGGGATGCCGGTGATCATGATCCTGCTGTTCGGTCTGGTCTTCGGTGACACCTTCTCCGCTGGGCTCGGCGGTGGCGCGAACGGGTTCGACTACATCGACTTCCTGACCCCGGGCATCCTGCTGATGTCGATCGCGTCCGGGACGATGTCGCCCGCGGTCGCCGTCTGCATGGACATGTCCGAGGGCATCGTGGCCAGGTTCCGGACGATGGCGATCTTCCGGCCGGCCGTGCTCACCGGACACGTGCTGGGCAACGTGCTCGTGACGATTGTCAGCCTGGCCCTGGTGGTCGGCTTCGCGGTCCTGATCGGCTTCCGCCCGAACGCTTCGGTCGGAGACTGGCTCCTGGCGGCCGTCCTGTTGATCGGGTTGACCATCGGCCTGACCTGGTTCGCGATCGCGCTGGGGCTGACCAGCAAGACACCGGAAGGCGCGAGCAACGTCGTACTGCCGATCAGCCTGCTGCTGCCGTTCCTGAGCAACACGTTCATCCCGCTGGAGGCGATGCCGAGCGGCATCCGCTGGTTCGCCGAGTACCAGCCGTTCACCCCGATCATCGACAGCCTGCGCCATCTGTTGCTGGGGACGCCGATGGACACCAGCAGCGGCTGGCTCGCCGCCGCCTGGTGCGTGGCGATCGCGGTGGTCGGGTACTTCTGGGCCCAGTCGAGCTACAACAAGGGGACTGTCGCCTAGGACGGTGCGCCCAGGATGTTCGCGCGGCTGCGGATGTGGGCGGGGACCATCAGGTCGCAGTCCGGGTTGTTCTCCGGTGCCCCGGCGACGAGTTGGAGGGGGATCACGCCTGTCCAGTAGGGCAGGTCGAGGTCCTCCTCGTCGTCGTTGGCGGGTCCGGAGCGGGTCTTCACCGAGGCCTCGGTGAGGGAGAGCGCCAGCACCGAGGTCTTCGCCAGCTCCTTGCGGTTCGGCGGGCGGACGGCGGCCGACCGGCCCGGGACGAGGTGGTCGACGATCCGGTTGAGCGCGTGCAGCTTCTCGTCCGGATCGGTGACCAGCCGCGGTACGCCGAAGATCACCGCGGACCGGTAGTTCACCGAGTGGTGGAACGCGGACCGAGCCAGCACCAGGCCGTCGGTGTGCGTGACGGTCACGCACACGGTCTGCTCCGGAGCCGCGACCACGCTCCTGGCCGCGACCGAGCCGTGCAGGTACAGCTCCCCGTCCGGTCCGCGGTCCAGGTCCACGCCGTACGCCGTCGGCAGCACGAGCGGATCGCCGTCGACCACTACGCCGAGGTGGCAGAACATGCCGTCGAGCAGTACGTCGTACAGCACCTGCCGCTCGGTGGCGGCACGTTCCTTCGAGCGACGCAACGAGGTCCGGGCGGTCGGCTGTAACGGCGTAGTGGTCATGTAACTAGGTTCACCTGCGAGTGGACTGGTGGCACGGGCCATTGCGGCTCGAATCAGCTAGTCCATTCGTGCAGCGGGACGGCTTGGCTGATCACGTGGCGGCGCCGGGTCGGCAGGCCCATCGTCGGGTTCTCTGTGCCCCAGGCGGCGCCCTTGCAGATCAGCTCCTTGTAGACGGCCGCCACGCGTCCGCGCAGAGCCGCGTTGACGGCGCGGTCATCGGTGGTGACGTACTGGATCAGCCCGTCCTTGCGCCCCAGCGAGATGCACTGGTTGAAGTAGAACAGCGGCGCGTGCGAGAACTTGCCACCGGTCAACCGGGCCGCGATGGAGTCGGCGGCCTGCCACGCCATCGGCTGACCCGAGGCGCAGGACATCCGCAGCGGCTTGTTCTTCGAGCCCATCGCGTACGCCGCGTCGCCGACGGCGTACACGTCCGGGTGCGAAACGGATCGCATGGTCTCGTCGACCACGATCCGCCCCGTGTCGCTGACCTCCAGCGAGGTCGCCTCCACGATCGGGTGTACGGCGAACCCGGCCGTCCACACCGTGACTGCGGCCGGGATCGCTCCACCGTCGGCCGTCGTCAGCTGATCCGCGTCGACCCGCGTCACCGCCGCCTTCTCGTGCACGGTGATGCCGAGCCGGTCGACGACCTTGCGGAGGTGCCGGCGTCCCTTGGGCGACAGCCAGTCGCCCAGCTCACCGCGGACGGCGAACGCGACGTCGAGATCCGGCCGCGACTCGGCGAGCTCGGTCACGAACTCCACGCCCGTGAGCCCACCACCGACAACTGTCACGGTCTGTCCGGCGGCCAGTGATGCGAGGCGCTCACGCACCCGAAGTGCACCAGGCCGGCTCGCGATCTCGTAGGCGTTCTCCGCGACACCCGGAACGCCCTGCGGATTCCAGCGACTGCCGAGCGCGTAGACGAGGGTGTCGTACTCCAGCTCCTCCGAGTCCAGCGCGACTGTCTTGCGGTCGACGTCCACCCCGGTGACCTTCGCGAACTTCAGTTCGACGCCGGTCCCGGCGAACATCTCGTCGAACGGACGGAACTTGAGGTCCCGGCCGGTGGCCACCTCGTGCATCCGGACCCGTTCCACGAAGTCGGTCTCGCCGTTCACGAGCGTGATGCTGACCTCGTCGCGGTACACCCGGGCGGCGAGACGGCCGGCGGCGACGGCTCCGGAGTACCCGGCGCCGAGAACTACGATGCGGTGCTTCATATTCGTACTCCTGTCGGATTCGGTGTCTCCCCTTGAACCGGGCAGGCCGCCGATTCATGACAGGTAGGCGATGTGAAGCAGGTCACAGGATCGTCGTCAGCGGTTCCCCGTGATCGGAGGCGGCGAACAGCTCTGTGGCGCGCGCCAGCTTGTCCGGGTTCGCCTGGGTGCGTACGGCGGTCACACCGTCGGCGGTGACCTCGAGGCACATGACTCCGATGACCTCGCCGTTCACGACCACCACGAGCGCGGGTTCGCTGTTGGCCGGCCAGGCGTAGACCTCCGCCGAACCGCCGACGTACAGGCGCTTCGCCTCGGTCGGTTTGAACATTCCGCGCAGGAATCGAGCGACCGCCAGCGCGCCCGCGACCGCGGTGGTCCGGGCCGGGACCTTGCCGCCGCCGTCGCCGATCGAGACGGCGTCGGCGGTGAGCAGCCGCACGATCGAGTCGGTCTGGCCGCTGGTGGCGGCGGCGAGGAACTCGTCCACGATCCGCCGCGCCACGGCCTCGTCGACCTCGGTACGCGCCCGGCCGTCCGCGAGGTGCTGCTTGGCCCGGCGGAAGATCTGCTGGCTGGAGGATTCGCTGATCTCGAGGATCTCGGCGATCTCCCGGTGCGGGTAGTCGAACGCCTCCCGCAGTACGTAGACCGCCCGCTCGTTCGGCGAGAGGCGCTCCATCAGCGTGAGTACGGCGTACGACACCGACTCGCGCTGTTCGACGGTGTCCGCCGGGCCGAGCATGGGATCGCCGTCGAGCAGCGGCTCGGGCAGCCATTGACCGACGTACGTCTCCCGCCGCGCGCGTGCGGAGGCGAGCTGGTTGAGGCAGAGGTTGGTGAGTACCTTCGTCAGCCACGCCTCGGGGACCTCGATGCGGGCGGTGTCGGTGGCCTGCCAGCGCAGGAACGTCTCCTGTACGGCGTCCTCGGCCTCGCTCGCCGAGCCGAGCAACCGGTACGCGATGGCCTCGAGCCGACGCCTCGAGCCCTCAAACCGAGACACGTCCTCTGCGGTCATGGTCATACTGCGATCCTAATGAGGTGCAGAGTTCGCTGCCGCTGACGATCGACCGGGCCGCCGGACTGCCGTTGCACCTGCAGCTCGCGGAACAGTTCCGTGCGGCGGTGCTGGACGGGCGGCTCCAGGCCGGTCATCGGCTGCCGTCCACGCGCGACCTCGCGCGGGAGCTCGGGGTCTCGCGGTCCGTGATGCAGGCGGCGTACGACCAACTGCATGCCGAGGGCTGGATCGAGGGGCGGACCGGCGCCGGCACCTTCGTCACGGACGTCGTCCCGTTGCAACCCGCCGTACGACGACGCACGCAGCACCTGCCCGATGCCGACGCGAAACTCCTGACGCTGCGTCCCGGCATCCCGTACATCGCGCCCACGCCTGATCCGGGCTGGCGGCGAGCGTGGCGGGAGGTGTCCACCCAGTCGCCACCGGGCGGGTACGACGACGCGGCCGGGCTCCCCGCGCTGCGCGCCGCCCTGGCGGACCACGTCGCCCGGGTCCGTGGAATCGCCTGCGGCCCGGAGAACGTACTCGTCACCAACGGAACCGTCCACGGGCTGCGGCTACTGCTCACGGTCACGCGGCAGCCCGGCGACCGGATCGCGATCGAGGACCCCGGGTACCTGAACGCGGTCGTCGCCGCCCGCGACCACCGGCTCGAGATCGTCGACGTCCCGGTCGACGAGGACGGCCTGCAGGTCGACGCACTCACCGAGGCCGCCGCCGTCTACGTCACGCCCTCGCACCAGTACCCGCTCGGCGGCCGGCTGCCCGTTGCCCGACGCAACGAACTCGTCCGCTGGGCACGCCGCACCGGGAGCCTGCTGATCGAGGACGACTACGACAGCGAGTTCCGGTACGACGTCGCGCCGCTGCCCGCCCTCGCCCAGCTGGACCTGGAGCGGGTCGTCCACCTCGGGACACTGTCGAAGACGTTGAGTCCCGCGCTCCGGCTCGGCTGGCTGGTCGCGTCCGAGGCGATGGTGGATCAGCTCGCCACGTTCCGGGCCGACTCCGGCGACTGGCCCGGCTGGCCGATGCAGGCCGCGATGCTCGCCATGCTCCGCGACGGGTACCTCGACCAGGCCGTTCGCCGCGGGCGCCGGCTGTACGCGGACCGTCGTACCCACACATGTGCGGTGCTGTCGCCGTACGGGACGGTCGTCGGCCAGGACGCGGGGCTGCACATCACGCTGCTGCTTCCCGACGACGCCGACGATCTGAAGATCGCGGCCGCGGCGCGTGAGGCCGGCGTCGTGGTCGCACCGTTGTCCGAGTACCGCCGTACCGTGCCGGGACCGCCAGGGCTCGTGATCGGATACGCGACGCCGTCGACGTCCGACCTGCACCGAGCCCTGACGATCCTGACCGAGATCCTCAGTCGCCGTTGAGCGGCTCGTAGGGATTGGTGGCCCACCGGAAGTACGCACGCGGCGGGAACGTGCCGCTGCGGCGGCCGAGGCCGTTGATCACCGTGGACGTGCCGTTCGTGTGGCCGACGGCATACTGATACGCGGTCCGGGTGTCGAAGTCGATCCCGACGAGGAACGTGCCGTACTGGCCGCACTTGGTCGCGACGAGCTTCTCGAACCCTTGCCACGTACGGGTCCGGACCGGCTTCACGACCGGCTTCATCGGCGAGCCGGCCGGGATACGGATCGTGTAGAGCGCGCCGCCGCGGGTGTTGGCCAGGAAGGTGTCGTACGTCGCGGTCTTGCTGATCAACGCCATCGACTTCACCGCGGCGAATCCCGGCGCCGACCCGGTCGCCTTGAACCGCCACGGGACGTTGAGGTCGAAGCTCCACCGCCGCAGGGTCCCGTCGCCGGCCAGTCCGTACGCCGTGTTGCGCGCGGTCGCACCCTTTGCCGCGAACTGCGACACCTCCAGCGCCTTGTACGTCGACCACCCGGAACCGACGGGCTGGGAGCCGCGCGGCAGGCCCGGATCGATCTCAGCCTCGTTGGTGAGCGAGTAGTACCAGTAGGACGCCTTGTCGCCCGACACCGCCCAGCCGGAGAGATCGAGTCCGTACCCGTTCGGCACTTGGGTCGAGGTCGACGCCAGCCGGACCGGACCGAGCCCGGTTGCCGGGTCGCCGTCCGGGCCGAAGGAACTCAGAGCGACGTCGCACGTCGCAGCAGCCCGCTCGGCGGTCGTGCCAGTGGCGTACGCGGGCGACACCGCAGCAGCACCGGCCAGCACCAGCACCGGCAGCGCTCTCCAACTCTTCATGTCAGTCGCCGTTGAGCGGGTCGTAGTAGTCGACCGGGCCCCAGCGGAAGTTCACTGCATCGGCGAACGTCCCGTCGACCTTGCCGAGGTTGTTGATCACCGTCGACGTGCCGTTGGCGTGACCAACGGCGTACAGGTAACCGCTCTTGGAGTCCTTGTCGATGCCGAGCAGGAGCGTGCCGTAGTTGCCGCACTTGTTGGCGACCAGGGTCTCGAAGCTCTGCCAGCCGCTGGTCCGGACCGGCTTGACGATCGGCTTCATCGGCGACGTGATCGGGATCCGCACGGTGTAGAGCGCGCCGCCCCGGGTGTTCATGAGGAACGTGTCGTACGTCGGGGTCTTGGCGATCAGCGCCATCGACTTCACGGCGGAGAACCCGGCGTACGAACCGGTGCTGCGCCACGTATTGCCGCTCGTGGTCCAGCGGAACAGCGTGCCGTCGTTGCGCAACCCGTAGGCGATACTGTGCTCCGGCTTCCCCTGCTCGAGGTGCGCCAGCTGCGCGACCTCCAGGGCAGTGAACTTCGACCAGCCGCTGCCGATCCGGGTGTGCTCGTCCATGCCCAGGTTGAAGTTGTAGAACCGCCAGTACAGGCTGTCGCCCTGCACCACCAAGCCGTACGAGTCCTGCCCCGCGACGCTGGGCTCACTCCGGAACGTCGTGCTGAGGCGTACCGTCCCCGCCTGGAACACGTTCGGAACGGTGTAGGGCTTGCCCGCGGTCGGCGGTGTGCCGGCGGTCACCCCGGTGGCGGTATGCGCACCGGCCGCAGTGACCGACCCCGCACTCAGGCTGCACGCCTCAGCCGCCTTCGTCTCACTCGCCTGCGCTACTGAAGTCACCGCGGTCGCAGCCAACGCCACCGCACCAACCACTCCGACAATGCTCCGTCGCTTCACCATGTCTCCCCAGTCTCGTCGCTTCCACAAACCCCGATGCACGACAGACCGCAAAGGTTGTCCACTAATCGCCGTTGAGGGGGTCGAGGTACCAGACGACGCCCCAGCGGTAGTAGACGGGATCTGGGAAGGTGCCGTTGACCTTGCCGAGGCTGTTGATCACTGTCGACGTGCCGTTGGTGTGACCGACGGCGTACAGGTAGCCGGAGCCGGTGTCCTTGTCGATGCCGAGGAGCAGCGTGCCGTAGTTGCCGCACTTGCTCGCGATCATCGCCTCGAAGCCCTGCCAGGTCTTCGTGCGGACCGGTGTGACGATCGGCTTCATCGGCGACGTGATCGGGATCCGGATGGTGTAGAGCGCACCGCCGCGGGTGTTCGCGAGGAACGTGTCGTACGTCGGGGTCTTGCTGATCAGCGCCATCGACTTGACCGCCGCGAAGCCGGGGGCCGACCCGGCACTGCGCCAGCCGGCACCGACGTTCCAACGGAACAGCGTCCCGTCGCTGCGCAGCCCGTACGCCATCCAGTGCCAGGCCTTGCCGTTGGTCTGCTGGAAGTGCGAAACCTCGAACGCGGTGAAGTTCGACCAGCCGCCGCCGATCCGGTTGGTCTGATCGATACCCGAGTTGAAGTTGTAGGACCGCAAGTACAGTGCGTCACCCACCACTGCGTACCCGGTGTGGTCGAGGCCGGCGATGTTGGGCTCGGCCTCGAACGTGGAGCTCAGACGGACCTGACCGGCCGGGAAAACGGGCGGGCCGGTCGGGCTGGGGGTCGTCATCGTCGGTGGCGTGCCGGCGGTGATTTTGGCGCCGGTCTGCGCGCCCGTCGGTGTGACCGACCCTGGATTCATCGAGCAGGCCTCGCTTGCGGCGCCCGTCGCGGTTTCCGCGGCATTCGCGGATGGCACGAACGCCGCGGCGGTCAACACCACCGCACCGGCCAGACTGAAGACAGCGTTGCGTCGCTTCACGGTCCCTCCCCGGATCTAGTTCTTCCATAGATCTTGATGCGGGAGGGAGCGAGATAGTTACGGATCCAGGGGGTTGTTTGCCAGGGCCGGTTGGACGATCGGGGTGTCGCCGTCCCAGGTCAGGTGCGAGAGCCACATGGTGCGGCCCTTCGGATCGGTGCCGACCTGTGCGGGGTCCCACGCGTGGTAGACGAACCAGTCGCCGAGCACCATGTTGTGTCCTGGCCCGGCAGCATCTGGGCTCGACTTCAGGATTGGGTCGCCGGTCTTCACGCACGGACCGATCGGCGACTCGCACAGTGCGTGGCCGACGGCGTACGTCGCCTTGTCGAAGGCGTTGCCGGAGTAGAACAGATGGAACTTCCCGTTCCGCTCGACCATGTACGGCGCCTCGACCAGGTTGCCCTCCCACGGCAGGTCCTGCTTGATCATCCGATGCACTGGCCCGGTCAGCGTGAGGCCGTCGGCGGACAGCTCGGACACGTAGATCCAGGTGTCGACGCCGATCGCGTTGCCGTCGTTCTTCCAGTACAGCCAGCGCCGGCCGGTCGAGTCCTGGAACGGCGACGCGTCGATCGACCCGCCCTCGTCGGCCTGGCTGATGAGCGGCTTCATCGATTTGTCGACATATGGACCTGTGGGGGTGGACGCCACCGCGACGCCGACGGCCTGCCGGTCCGCCGCGGTATCCCGCGACGTGTAGTACATGACGTACCGATCGGCCGCGTGGACCGCGACCTCCGGCGCCCACACCCGTCCAGGGGACGTCCAATCCGGTACCGACGGCAGCGCGTCACCCACCGCCTCCCACGACACCAGGTCGCGGGAGGTCAGCGTCTGCACGTTGCCCAGCGGACCGTTGGTCGCGAAGGCGTAGTAGTCGTTGCCGACCGCAATGATCTGCGGATCGGCGAAGCTGCCGTCGTACACCGGATTGGAGAAGCCCATTATCTGCTTTCGTAGAACTTCAGGTAGTCGAAGGCGGCGACCGGCGGCGGGTTCGCGCCGGTGAACTCGCCGTGTGCATAGAGACCAATGCGAGCCGCTTCCGGCAGCACCCAGGACGCGCCCCAGGTCCAGTTCTTCCCGTCCACCGACGTACCGGCTCGGTAGACGTGTTCACCGGCGGCGTTCTGGTGGTACGCGAGCCGCATCCACAACGTCGGCGCCGAGCGTCCGATCGCGGCCGCGCCGTACGACGTCGCGCCGTCCGACGGCCGTGCCACGAGTTCCCGCCCGTACTCCGTCTGGCGGGTCTTCCAGATCGCCACGCTGCCGAGCCGGGCGAAGTCGCTGTCGTTCAGATACGCGATCATGCCGGCCTGCTGGTAGTTGCGGACGTCGCCCTCGCCGGTGTCGAGGTGGAGCTTGGTCTCCGCGATCCAGCTGTTCCCGGCCGGTGTGGTGTGGAACAGCAGCCCGGCGTTGTTGGACGAGCCGGTCATATCGGCGTTCTCCAGCGGCCACGACAACTTGCCGTCGGCAACGGTCGCCTTGTCGTCCTGACGGACCCACGACCAGTCCGCACCGAGCGGACCGTTGAATTCGTCGCCGGACAGCAGGTCACCAGTCCGCGGTACGTCGGCCAACTTCGTCACCGGCCGTGCTACCGGGCGGACGGTCAGGTTGTCCACCTCTGCCGACCCGAGCCACCGCACCGGCGCCGCCTTCAGCTGCAATCCGGGCACCTGCAGTTGCGCCTCCGCATAGACATCTCCGAGACCGGCGTCGTTCAGTCGTGCTGTCACGGTTGATCCGGAGACCTGCACGGCCAGCTTGTTCCACTGGGTGCGATCGAAGTCGGGCGGCAGGTTCGCGGAGGTCGTACGGCGGCCAACCGTTAGCGTCACGCGATTGTTCGCGACAGTCGCCACCACCTGATTACCCAGGACCGTGGTGAATGAGCTGCCGAGTCGGACGTCCGCCTCTACTCGGAGCGAGCCGGCGGGTGCCGCGGCGCGCGTTTGGGCTACGCCGTTGATGGTTGCAGTGGGGCCGCCGAGCGAGTCGCCCGGTTGTTTGGTGGCGCCTTGGATACCCGCAGCCGGGTCGGTGGAGTCGATGCCGAGGGACGAGCCGGTGGTCGGCGCCGGGACCGGGCCCTCGGACGGGCCGAGGCCGGCGCGGGTGCGGGGCCAGCCGTTGATCCAGTCGATCTTGTCGATCAGCATCGGCCGCCGGTTGATACCGAACGGGTTGGTCAGCCACGGCGTACCGCGATCGATCGCGTGGTAGACGATGTGATCCTGTCCCGCTGCATCGGTGATGAACGCGTGGTGGCCGGGGCCGATCCACTTGTTGCCGTTCTGCGTGATGACCGTCGTACCGCCGACCCGGGAGTCGGTGAGCGCGGCGCTGTCGGCGTCGACGAACGGGCCGCGTGGAGAGCGCGAGCGGCCGGCGAAGACGGAGTACCCAGTGGTCGGACCGGCGCAGCAGTTCATCGACGAGCCCATGAAGTAATACCAGCCGTCGCGGTAGACGACGTACGAGCCCTCGTAGCGGTCGCCGATCGTGACCTGCGTCGGCTCACCGACCGCGTGCATGCCGTCGGGGCTCAGTTCGGTGACGGAGATGCCGCCGTAGAAGCCGCCGTAGTACAGGTAGCGCTTGCCGTCCGCGGCGGTGAGCATCGCCGGGTCGATAGTGCCGAAGAAGCCGCCGTTGCCGTCCGGCTTCGGAGCGACGACCGGGCCGTCGGTGGCGGTCCACGGTCCCGCTGGGGTCGGGGCGGTGGCCACACCGATCGCGGGATCGCCACCGGGGTTGGCCGCGGTGTCGGTGACGGTGAAGTACATGACGTAGTGACCGTCGAGGTATCGGATGTCCGGCGCCCAGAAGAACGAACCGGGCGCGGCCCAGGCCGGCTTGGTCTGGTCGTTGAAGACCGTGCCGAGGTACTCCCAGGAGCTGAAGTCCTTGGTCCGGGCCGTGTGCATCAGGCCGAACGGGCCGTTGGCAACAAGTGGGTCGGAGGTGGCGTACGCGTACCAGTAGCCGTCGCGGCCCTGGATGATCGACGGGTCGGCGAAGGTGTCGGCGAAGCTGGAGCTGATGGCGTTGGTCGTGGTCACCACTGGTGCGGCGGTCGCAGCGGATGTGCCGGCTGCAACGGCAGCCACAGTCAGGACTGCGGCAAGGAGTCGTTTCGAAGGCACGGGCGGGTCCCCTCTCGAATCAACTGCTGAGCTGGATCACGTGCCACGATGCGGGCGGCAGCGTGGCACGGCAGACACCGTCGACGACTTCGGTGGCGTCGACGGTCCGGGGCTGGACCCGGTCCGGATCGTCCGCTGTGTTCACGGCGGAGCGGTCCTCGTCATAGAGCGCCAGGTGCCGGATCACACTTCCGGTCACCGGGATTTCCAGGTCGATCTTGTCGGTCTCGCTCCGGTTCACCACGAAGATCGCGGTCTCTCCGGTGTTCCCGTCGTACGTCGCTGTGCTCCAGAGGGCCGGGATGCGGCCGAAGGCGGAGGTGTCGAGCTCAGGGCCTCCGGTGATCGCGGTCCGCAGCACGGTCGGACCGGCATACTGCGCGGTCAAGGCGAACGGGTAGAAGATCGTCTGCCGCCATGCGCGCCCACCGGGCTCGGTGCGGATCGGGCCGATCACGTTCACCAGTTGCGCGAGGCAAGCGATCTTCACCCGGTCGGCGTGCCGGAGCAGCGTGATCAGCAGGCTGCCGACGACTACCGCGTCGTCGACCGTGTAAGTGTCCTCGATCAGTGGGCCGACCTCGCGGATCGGCAGGCCTAGCTCGCCGGGGAAGTGCTGCTGGTACCAGACGTTCCACTCGTCGAAGGACAGCGTCAGCTCCTTGTCGCTGCGCTTGAGCGCCTTCACGTGATCGGCGGTCGCGATCACCGCGGAGATCATCCGGTCCATCTCCTCGGCGGCCGCCAGGAAACTCGCCTGGTCGCCATCGTGCGGCTCGTAGTACGCGTGCAGGCTGATGTGGTCGACCAGGTCGTAGGTGCGCTCCAGCACGACGCGTTCCCAGTCGCCGAACGTCGGCATCCCGGCGTTGCTCGATCCGCTGGCGACCAGCTCGAGGCCGGGATCGACGCGGCGCATCGCGTTCGCGGTCTCCTCGGCGAGCCGCGCGTACTCCTCGGCGGTCTTGTGGCCGATCTGCCAGGGACCGTCCATTTCGTTGCCCAGGCACCAGATCCGGATGTCGTGCGGCTCCGGGCTGCCGTTCGCGATCCGGCGATCGCCCAGCGCGGTGCCGGCCGGCAGGTTGCAGTACTCCAGCAGGTCGACGGCTTCGCGGATCCCGCGGGTGCCGAGATTGACCGCCCAGATGGGCTGTACGCCGGCCTTGCGCGACCAGGCGACGAACTCGTCGGTGCCGAACTGGTTGGGCTCGATCGCCCGCCAGGCCAGGTCGAGCCGCCGCGGCCGCTCGTCCTTCGGCCCGACGCCGTCCTCCCAGTCGTAGTTCGAGACGAAGTTGCCGCCGGGGTAGCGGATCGCAGTCACGCCGAGCTCGCGGACCAGCGCGAGCACGTCCTGCCGGAACCCGTCCGCGTCGGCGGTGGGATGCCCCGGCTCGTAGATCCCGGTGTACACGCAACGTCCCATGTGCTCGACGAACGAACCGAACACCCGCCGGTCCAGCGCCCCGACCACGAACGCCGGGTCAACCACGAGCCGAGCCACAGGGCCTCCCCAGAGTCGTTTACAACGTTTAACGTGGATGTCTACAACGATTGACAATCGGTGTAAAGGGCTGAGCAATGGCACACTCGGGCGACGGGACGGCGACAGGAGGTTCTCCGATGGCGACCAGGCTGAGCGACGTGGCCGCACGGGCCGGTGTGTCGGTGAAGACCGTCTCGAACGTGATCAACGACTACCCGCACATCACCGCGCGTACCCGGGCCAAGGTCGAGGCCGCGATCGCCGCCCTGGACTACAAGCCGAACGTCAGCGCCCGGTCGCTGCGCAAGGGCCGCTCGGACTTCATCGCACTGGCCATCCCGGAGATGGGTTCGCCGTACTTCGCCGAACTAGGAGCGGCGATCAGCCGGGCCGCGAAGCGTCGCGGGATCACCGTCCTGATCGACCAGACCGAAGGCGAGTCCGCCGCCGAACGGTTCGTCCTGGACGGCATGCGCGGCCAGTTGATCGACGGCATCATCTTTTCCCCGCTCGCCACCGCCCCGGCCAAGCTCACCTCGGCGGACACCGGGAAGCCGCTGGTCCTGCTCGGCGAACGACCAGCCGGCGGCCAGTTCGACCGCGTCGCAGTCGACTCGGTGCAGGCGTCGTACGACGCGACCATGCATCTGGTCTCGATCGGCCGCCGCCGGATCGCGGCGATCGGGGTCGGCGGGACCAGTACCGGAGCGGTCCGGCGGAAGGGATACCGCAAGGCGCTCAAGGCGGCCGGTCTACCGCACGACCCAACGCTCGAGCTGGCCGGGACCGGGTACCACCGGATCGACGGCGCCACGTCGATGCGCGAGCTGCTCGCGCTGCCGGAGCCGCCGGACGCCGTGTTCTGCTTCAACGACCTCCTGGCCCTGGGCGCGCTGCGAACGCTGGCCGACTCCGGACTGCGAGTTCCGGAGGACGTCGCCGTGGTCGGCTTCGACGACATCGAGGACGGCCGGTACCACTCGCCGACGCTGACTACGATCTCGCAGGACACCGAGTGGCTGGCCGAGAACGCGGTCGACCTGATCCTCCAGCGGATCGCGGGAAACGGCGACGCCGCCCACCGCGACCTCGCCGTCCCCTACACCCTGCAGATCCGTGAGTCGACCGGCGGTTAACGCTCGGGGAAGCCGGCAAGCTGCTTGGCCAGACCGTTCTGGGTCTTGCTGACCCGGCCGACCAGGCTGAGGACGGCGTTGCGCAGCGGGCGGATCGCGCGCGGGACGTTCGCGAGTCGGGTCAGGCGGTGTGCGAGGCCGATCACCCGGACCGCTTCTGCACGGCTGTTCGTGGCGTAGGCGTCGAGGCTCGACTCGTCTCCTGATAGCGCGGTCGACAGGGCGTCCGCCAGGGTGACGGCGTCACGCAGGCCGAGGTTCATGCCCTGGCCGCCGGCCGGGCTGTGCGTGTGGGCAGCGTCGCCGGCCAGCAGCACTCGTCCCGTGCGGTACGCGTCGGCGACCCGCTCGTGGATCCGGAACCGCGAACCCCAGACCACCTCGGTGACCTTCGGGTGCGCCTTCCGCGGACCACGGTCGGCCAGCAACCGCTGCGCGTAGGCGAGATCGGGGTGCTCCGGTGCGTCGTGCACCTCGGCCACCAGACGGAAGCTTCCGTCCGGCAGCGGCGCCACCACGAGCAGCCCGGCGGACGCGAAGTACAGCGCGACCTCGTCGACCGGCAGGCCGCCGTCGACGCGGACATCCACCAGGCTGCACGAGATCTGCAGGGTGTTGCCGGGCATCCGGAGGCCGGCGAGTTCGCGGATCGTGCTGTTCATGCCGTCGGCTGCCACGACGTACTGCGCCTTGATCGCGTCGCCGCTGTCGAGCGTGACCTCGGCGCCGTCGGCGGTCTGGGTCAGGCCGGTCGCGGCGTACGGACGGAGCACCGAACCGCCGAGCTCCTCGAGCCGTTCGAGCAGCACCTGCTCGGTAATCGGCTGGGGGATCATCGTCACGAACGGGTAGTCGGTCGGCAGGTCCGCGAAGCCGACCGGGATCAGCTTGCGGTCGCCGGCGCGGATCGCGAAGTCCTCGAGCTCCAGGCCGAGGTCGACTAGCCGCTTGGTGACGCCGAGCTGCTCCAGCACCTCCAGCGTCCGCGGGTGGATCACGCAGGCCCGTGAGGTGTTCGCCCCCGCGGCCTGCTGGTCGACGACCACTACGTCATGTCCGTGCAGCCGGAGCCCGACCGCCACCGCGAGCCCCACCGGACCCGCACCCACCACCACGATTTCTGCCTGCTTCGGAATCATCGTCGCTCCCTTTGTCAACACCTGTTGACTTTCAAGTTAGGGGTCGGAATGGGAAAAGTCAACAGGTGTTGGCATATGCTGGGGACATGGTGGAGAAGAAGTCCGACCGGACCAGGGCGGCGATCCTCGCGGCGGCCCGCGAGCGGTTCGGCGCGGACGGGTACGAGCGGGCGACGATCCGGGCGATCGCGGCGGACGCGGCGATCGACCCGGCGATGGTGATGCGGTACTACGGCAGCAAGGAGAAGCTGTTCGCGGCGGCAGCCGAGTTCGACATCCGGTTGCCGGACTTCGGCGACGTACCGCTGGAATCGCTGGGGGAGGTGCTCGCGCGGCATTTCCTCGAGCGGTGGGAGGCGGACGACTCACTGCGGGTGTTGCTGCGGACCGCGGTCACCAACGAGGTCGCGGTCGAGCGCATGCGCGGAATCTTCGCGGCGCAGCTCGCGCCGACGCTACGGGTGCAGGCAGTCGACCAACCTGACGTACGGGCCGGTCTGGTCGCGAGTCAGGTGCTCGGCTTCGCGCTCTGCCGGTACATCCTCGGCTTTCCGCCGATCGCGACGATGCCTGACGACGAGGTGGTCGCCTGGCTCGGGCCGACGTTGGCCCGCTACTTGACCGCGCCGGCTCCAAGCCAGGTGTGAACGGCGGGCAGCGTCTCCGCCAGCGACGGGAGCTGCGGGTGCCACTTGAGCTCCCACTCGAGTGAGAGCGGGTAATCGGTGCCGTCGAGCACCGTCAGCAGCTCCTGGATCGGGAAGTCGCCGGCGTCGATCGCGACCGGGCGGTAGTCCTGCTGCGAGTCGGCCTGCTTGAACTGGACCAACGTGAGCCACGGCCGCAGCAGGGCGAACGACTCGGCCAGAGTCTCACCGTGCGACCAGGTGTGCGACGTGTCCCAGAGTGCTTTCACGTTGTGGCCGGGGACGTCGGTGTCGAGCAGCGCACAGAACGCGGCGACCTGCCGGGCCGTCGAGTGAGAGTCGTGCGTCTCCAGCAGGATCGGGACGTCCTTCGGAGCGGTCGTCACGCGGTCGAGCGCGCGGATCTCACCGGCGCTCGGGCCTTCCGGCGTACCCTCACCGGGATCGTCACCGGGGAACACGCGGACGCCGAGGGCGCCGAGGTCCGCGGCGAGTTCGAGGTGGGCCTCGAGCGGCTGCTCCTCGACCGCGCAGAGCTTCACGTAGCTGCTGACCGCGAATATCTCCAGGCCGGCGTCCTCGATCCGGGTCCGCAGCTCACGGCGCTGCGCCGCCGACAGGCCGATGTGCGTGAACTCGTCCGGCGCGGCCCGTAGCTCCAGGCCGGTGAAGTTGTTGCCCTGGGCAAGTTCCAGGACGTCTTCGAGTGCAGCTCCGGGGCAACCGAGGGTGGCGAAACCTAAACGCATGCTGCTATCTGATCAGATCCAGCGGCCACGGCGCGGCTGGGTCCGCGGACTGGTCGGCTGCTCGGGGTCGGTCGGCTGCTGCTGCTCGTAGGCGTACGGCGACTGCTGCTGGTGCTCGGTCTGCTCCGGCTCCGGCGAGTACTGCGACCCGT
Source organism: Kribbella sp. VKM Ac-2569 (assembly GCF_004216905.1). Taxonomy (GTDB): domain Bacteria; phylum Actinomycetota; class Actinomycetes; order Propionibacteriales; family Kribbellaceae; genus Kribbella. Next base: position 243,827 of record NZ_SGXJ01000004.1, on the reverse strand, counting down.
ACGACTCGGTGGCGTAGTTCGGGCTGTAGGTCTCGTAGGACTCGGTGCTGTTGTACTCCGAGCCGCCATTGTTGCCATAGGCGTCGTACTCGTAGTTGCTCGAGTTGTAGGACTCGGAGTTGTACGACGACGCGTAGTCCGAGGTGTACGACGTCTCCTGGTTGGAGTAGCCGTCACCGGACGAGTACGTCGGCTCCGGTCCGTACGACGGCACCGGCGGGAGCGGCTTCGACGGGGTCAGGAAGTCGTCCTGCTCCTGGTAGCTCGGGGCCGGCGTCGGCTCGTAGTACCCGGACGACGCGGTCACGTGCGACGACGGCTGCGTGTGCTCGGACTGTCCGTAGACGTTGTGGTCCGAGTACGACGAGTACGTCTCGTCCTGGGCAGGCTGTGTCGAGTGGCTCGGCACCGCCGGCTGGATCGCCGACGGGCTGTCGACCGCGACCCGAGCGGCCCGGCGGCCGGCGCGCGCAACAGGCGCGGGCTCAGGCTCGGGTGCGGTCTGCGCCTCCGCTGGGGAGGCCGTCGAGGTGTAGTCGGACTCGTACGAGTACGGCTCGGAGTAGCGCGCCGCCCACGGCTCCTCGGCGGGCTGCGGCTGCGGTTCCGGCTGGGGCTGGTAGCCGTACGGGTCGGGCTGTACGACGGTCATCGGGGCGGCCTCGTCACGCCAGTTGCTCGTCGTACCGAGCACGTCCGCGGTGAGCGAGCTGCGGTAGTCCTCCCAGCTCTGCTGCGGCGCCTCGTACGTCGTCTCCTCGACCGGCTTCTCGACAGGCCTCTCGTCCCGCCAGGTCTCGATCGGGTTGAACTGCTCGGTGGCCGGACCGGCCTCGTCGTCCTGCCAGTTCTCGGCGACCGGGGCGAACGGGCTCCACCTCGGCGGTTCGTCGGCCGACGGACCGCCGGCGAACGCGGCCGGAGCGGCAGCGCCGTCACCCGGGAAGCTCTGCGGCGCGAACGGACTCTGTACGGGCGCCTGCGGTGCAGGGGTCGGAGCGAACGGGTTGCCCGCCTGCGGGGCACCGGCCATCTCCAGTTGCGGCTGGCGGACCAGGCCCAGCGCGGGCCCGGCGGCGATCGGCTCGGAGATCGCGGGCTGCTCGTCGGTGTCGTCGTTCGCGTACGACGGAACCTGCGCCACCTCGTACGACGGGACGGCGCTGAGCTTCGGGCCCTGGTCCCACCACGGCACCCACTGGCGCGTGGTCTGCATGTGGTTGATCTTGCGGATCACCATCGTCGCGGCGACCGCGGAGACGACCGTCAGCACGAGGGACGCCGTACCTGCCAGAGCGATACCGCGCAGCGACCCGACGGTGGCTTCCATCCACATCAGGAACCGGCGGACCACCACGTCGAACGCGAGAGCGCCGATCCAGGCGACCCACCACACGGAGGTGAGGGTCGGCGTCCTGAACCGGCGCAGGTCGTCGCTGTACACGGGGGTCTTCGGGTCGCTGGCGAGCCAGACGTCGTCGACGATCTGTTTCGGGTACCAGAGGTTCGGACCGGGGCAGAACCAGCTCGCGAGCACCCAGCCGTGGCTGCGGCGGTGGTCGGCCTGGCAGAACACCTCGGAGTTGACCCGGGCCCGCCAGAGCCAGATGACGAAGACGACCGCGGCGGCGACCGAGATGATCACGTTCGGAATGGCGGTGACCTTGGCGATCGCGTCGGCGCGGTTCAGGTCCGCGTCGTCGACGTTCGGCATCCCGCCGAGGTAGCGGTGCACAACCGAGTACGTGTTCCAGTCGGACCAGGTGGACAGCAGGTGGGTGACCGTTGATGCGCCCAGCAGTCCGATCGCGATCTTGCCGACCGTCCCGACCTGCTGGAACTCTTCAGCCGCGTGCGGCTGCCACTCTTCCTGATCCTCGACAGCAGTCATCAATGCCTGCGGGTGGCTCACGTCTCGCGTCCCTCGCGTTGCTGGAACTCCGTCGTCTGTCCGGCGTCTCTGCCTGGCCCTGCCCCCGCGTGACCGAGCCACATTGATACCACGAAGTAGGTACGCCAGGGCAGTCGGCCCCAGCACAGAGGGTGTCGACTTAACGTGTTCTTTTCGTACGCCCATCACCAGTGGTAACGAGGGAGAAGACGGGGCGTGACGGTTTGGTTTACCGCGCAGGTGGTTGGAAGCCACTGTGCGGTGTCCCGACCGCCCACCACGGCACCCACGGACGCATGCTCTGAAGCTCGTCGATCCGCTGGATCAGGATGACTGCGAGCACAGCCGCGCCGGTGGTGAACAGCGCCGAGACGGAGGACAGTATGACGTTCGTCCGCAGATCTCCGAGCTGCGACGCGCCGACGAGAACACCTCGTTGCACGATGTTCCCGGTGACCAGACCGGCCACCCAGCTCAGCCACCACGCCCAGACCAACTGCGTGCCCGGAACGTCCTTGAGCATCGGGGTCAACGGATCGGTCCGCGGGTCGCTGGCCGCGACGACGTCGTCGACGACCTGCTTCGGGTACCAGAGGTTGACCACCGGCACGAGCCAGCACCCGAGCACCCAGCCGCGGGTGAAGCGGTGCTCGCCGCGGCAGAACATCTCCGCGTTCCAGCGGACCCGCCACAGCCAGACGATGAACACCACCGCGGCCGCGAGCAGCGCCAGTGCGGCGACGATCCCGAGCGAGCCGGAGATCAGGTCGGCCTCGGCCAGTTTGTCCGGGTCGCCGCCGTACACCTTGCGGGTCCGGTACAGGTTCCAGTCCGACCACGCGGTCGACCACGTGGTGACGGTGACGACTCCGATCAGGATCGACGCACCGATACCCATGGCCCGCTCGGAACTGAACCACCGCCCCTGCGGTACTTGCGACGCCCGGCTCGGCATGGATCAGACATAGCACAACAGGGCGTGACCGAGCGAGAACATCACGTTGCGGCCGCTCCGTGGCGCATTCCTGCCAGAAACTGTCGGTGGGGAGAGGAAGGATGGTCGTATGGACTGGTCCGTGGTCGATTCACCGATCGGCGACCTCACGCTCGCGGTCGACGAGACCGGGCTCTGCCGGCTGCACTTCGGCGCGACCGACCGGCCGCTCGGCAGTGATCCGCTGCTGACCGAGGCCGCCGAGCAACTGAAGGCGTACTTCGCCGGCGAGCTCCAGGAGTTCACGCTGCCGCTGTCGGTCCGCAGCGGCTCCGACTTCGAGCGCGCGGTCTGGGCCCAGCTCACCCGGATCCCGTACGGCGAGATGCAGACGTACGGCGACGTCGCGAAGATCGTCGGCGACGCCGGTGCCGCCCGTGCCGTCGGTACGGCGTGCAACCGGAACCCGATCGCGATCGTCGTGCCCTGCCACCGCGTGGTCGGCGCCGGCGGCAAGATGGTCGGCTTCGGCGGCGGCATCCCGACCAAGCGGCACCTGCTCGAACTCGAGGCACGGGTCACCCTCGAGACGCTCTGGACCTGAGACCTGACGAAGATCTGACACTCGGTCTGCGCAGATTCGAGGCGCGGTGGCCACAGAGGGGCACTAACGTTTGAAGCGAGTGATTCAGGCGTCCTCCCACCTGCCTTGGAAGACACATATAAATGAACAAAGCCCGCACCACTGACCACCTCCACTCCGACCTCAGTGCCCTGATGAACAAGAGCGCCGAGGAATGGTCGGCCCCCGAGATCCAGGACGCTGCCCGCGCGGCGCTCCGGATGCACGCCCCCGATCGGGAGCCACTGACCTGGACCAGGCGGCTCAAGGTCGTCCCCTGGCTGCACCGCAACGACGCGGTCTGCCTGAGCTGCGGCGGCACCTACCCGTGCATCACGCACCGGTACGCCACCCAGCTGCTGTCAGCAGGCCGCTACACGATCGCGAAGTCCGACGACCCGGAGCCACAGGTCAACTGACGTCGTTCGCGCAAGGCGACGTCCGGACAGACGAAGGTCCCGAACCCCAGCCGGGGTTCGGGACCTTCGCCGTTGCGGTGGTGTCAGGAGTCGCTGGGCTTGGACTCGCCCGAGCCCGTCGACTTCCTGGTGGTGGTCCTCTTCGTGGCGCCGTTCGAGGCGGCCTTCACCTCGTCCTTGGCCGCATCCGGCTTGGTCTCCGCCTTCGGAGCCTCGGCCTTGGGACCGTCGGCCTTGGAACCGTCCGGCGTCGGGCCGTCGGTCTTGGGCACGTCGGCCTTCGTGGCGTCGGTCTTTGTGGTGTCGGCCTCCGGCTCAGCGTCGGTCTTGCCGTTGGACGACGGGGTGTCGGTCGGGCGCGACGACGTACCCGCCGGGGCGGAACTGTAGTCACGACCGCTGGTCGGGGTGGACTGCCAAGCCGGCTCGGGCGGCGTCAGCAGCTTCTTCACTGCTGCCGCGGCCAGCGCGCCGAAGCCCAGGAACAGCACCACCTTGCGGAGCTTGTGGCTCTTCTTCGGCACGTCGAGCTCGCCCTTCAGCGCGGCCTTGGTGGCCTTGCCCCGGCGGGCGGTCTCCTCGACGACCGGTTCGGCGGCGGCTGCCATGGCCGCCAGCGCGGCGGTCACCTTCGGCAGTACGTCGTCGTTCAGCCGCTCGCGGGCCTTCTCGGCCGCGTGCTCGGTGGCCGGACCGACCTTGGCGAGCGCGTCGTCGAGCACCGGACCGGCTTTCTCCACCGCCTGGTGAGCAAGGTGCGCGCCCCGCTCGACAGCCTTCTCGGCGTACGGCGACACCTTCTCCCGTGCGGTGCCCACAGCCGGCCCGAGGTGGTCACGGACCTGGCCGACGGCCGGTCCGAACTTCTCCGACGCCGACTCGGCGAGTGGCCTGACCCGGTCCTTAGCGACCTCGACCCGGCCCTTGGACTTCCTCAAACCCACGGTTCCCTCCTCGGTGCCGCCCGCCCAGCGGACAGCTCTCCCGCCCATCGGCGACATGGGCTCTTTCTGGTGACGACTCTGGACAAACCCGGCTTCATCTGCATCGTACGACGTTTCCAGCCGATAACCCGGTGCCCCCACGGCACTGTCCGTACACATCCGCGTCGATGCCGGGGTTCTTGGAGTGACATGACAGGATCGAGGGGTAAGCCGTAATCCGACTAGGAGTGACTCCCGTGGCCGAAGAGCTGTACGCGACCCTGCAGACGAACAAGGGCGACGTCGTCATCAGGTTGTTCCCCAACCACGCGCCGAAGACGGTGGACAACTTCGTCGGCCTGGCCGAGGGCACCAAGGAGTGGACAGACCCGGAGACCGGGCAACAGGTCACCAAGCCGTTCTACGACGGCCTCGGTTTCCACCGGGTGATCGACGGGTTCATGATCCAGGGCGGCTGCCCGCTCGGCACCGGCACCGGCACGCCCGGGTACCAGTTCGACGACGAGATCCACCCGGAACTCCAGTTCGACAAGCCGTACCTGCTCGCGATGGCGAACGCCGGCATCCAGTTCGGCCACGGCACCAACGGTTCGCAGTTCTTCGTGACCGTGGTCCCGACGCCGCACCTGAACCGCAAGCACACGATCTTCGGTGAGGTCGCCGACGACGACTCGAAGAAGGTCGTGGACGCGATCGCCACCGCCGACACGGCGCCCGGCGACAAGCCGCTCGAGCCGATCGTGATCAACAAGGTCGTCGTCGAGCGTAAGAACGCCTGATTTTCGGAGCGGGGCCGGGCGCGCGCCCGGTCCCGCTCTCTCATTGGAGGGACGCAACCCGCGTGACCGAGACCGTCTGCTACCGGCACCCGGATCGGCCCGCCGGGGTGCGCTGCCAGCGCTGTGACCGGCCGATCTGCCCGGCGTGCATGAACAGTGCCGCCGTCGGCTTCCAGTGCCCGAACTGTTTCAACGAGGGCGTCCGCTCGGTCCCGCGGACCCGCACGTCGCTCGGCGGCATCCAGCGCGGCGGCAGCCAGCAGGTCATCACCTACACGCTGCTGGCGCTGAACGTCCTCGTCTTCATCGCGGTCCGCACCGGCAGCCCGCAGCTCCTCAGCGACCTGGTGATGGTGCCGGTGCTGACCGAGAGCGAGCCGTGGCGACTGCTCACGTCGGCGTTCACGCACGTGCAGATCTTCCACATCTTCTCGAACCTGTTCATGCTCTGGCAGCTCGGTCCGCCTCTGGAACAGATGCTCGGCCGGCTCCGCTTCACGGTCCTCTACCTGCTGTCCGCGCTCGGCGGCAGTGTCGCGGTCTGGTTCCTGTCGGCCCCCGGCGGCGCGACCCTCGGCGCCTCCGGTGCGGTCCTCGGCCTGGTCGGCGCCCTCCTGGTGATTAGCCGCGCCCGCGGCGGGGACATCACCTGGATCATCATGTACGTCGCCGTCACCGCGTTCCTGTCCTTCGCCATCCCCAACGTCTCCTGGCAAGGCCACCTAGGCGGCTTCGTAGTAGGCGCCGCAGTCGCCTGGATCTACCTACGACTCTCCGACCACCGCCGCAACAAACAATCCGCTTAAATCCCCACGCGGTGCTACGCCCGGCTCCTCCGTCGCCGTTCGACCGATGCGTACACCGGCGGACCGCGCTCGTCGAGCAGACGACGGGTTATCCCCTCGCGTTGTGGGTTCTCTACTGATATGCGAGGGGAGAACCCAGCACGCGAGGGGATAACCCCGGCTGTCCCGATGGCGCTCCTTGGACTCCGGTGTGCAGAACGCCTGCCTTGTCCGGGATCGCGCCGAGTCGTGGCGTTTGGTTGGTCCCAGGACCACGGGGGCCTGCGGCACGGCGGTCGAGAGGTCGCCGGATCAGCCCAACCCACCCTTACATGCATCACAAGAGCTGGTTAATGGTTCGTCTGGTGGGGCAGCTGGGCTGAAGATGAGTGGGATGACTACTACTTCCGCCCGAGCGGTTCGGTTCGTCGAGATGACCAGTACTGCGCTGAGCGCTTTGCTGGCCGACGACCGTCCCGCGGCGCAGACCGAGCTCGGCTTCGAACTCGGCGATGAGTTCCTCAGTGACAGGGCCAAGTGGCTCTGGCAGTACCGCCTCGATCAGCTGGCCCGGGATCCCAGCACCTTCGGGTGGCTCGTCAAGCTCGCCGTGGCCGACGGGATCGTGGTCGGCTACGCCGGTTTCCACGGTCCGCCCGACGAGGCCGGCATGGTGGAGATCGGCTACACCGTCGACCCGCCGTACCGGCGACAGGGTTTCGCCAAGGCGATCGTGACCGCGCTCCTTGAACGTGCGGCGGCCGAACCCGCAGTACGGACCGTCCGGGCCACGATCAGCCCCACCAACCAGGCGTCGCTGGCCACCCTCGCCGGCTTCGGCTTCGTCGAGAATGGCGAACAGTGGGATGAAGAGGACGGCCTGGAGCTCATCTTCGAGCGCCCCAGCCGCTGACCCGAACCTGATGCAACCGGATCCTCCCGCCAGGACTCGTGCAGGCAAAGGGTCTGATCTGGGGAGTGGTGATGGCTGACGGCGACACGGTGCGCGAGCTGTACGAAGGGTGTTACCGGCGGCTGGTCGGGCAACTGTTCGCGATCTGCGGGAACCTGGGCGAGGCCGAGGACGCCGTCCAGGAGGCGTTCGTCCGCGCCGTCGAGAAACCCCAACGGCTCGCCCAGCTCGACAACCCGGAGGCGCGGCTGCGCACGCCAAGAACAGCGGCGTCGGCAACATCTACTGGACCGACGACCGCGGCAAGACCTGGGGCCACTCCGTCATCAGCCCCGGCCGGATGGGTGGCGAACTGGGAGTCAGCTCGGACGGCAAGACGCTGGTGGCGATCCAGGGCAGAAAGCCCGGCAGGATGGATGACCCGGTGCCACTGCGGTTGTCCACCGACCGCGGCGAACACTGGACGACAGTGGCCGCCCGGACCGCCCCGTACCTGTCGTCTCCCGTTGCCTTCGACAACGGCACCGGGCTTGCGCTCTTCCAGGGCAAGAAACGCGAACTCCTCCGGCCCGGTGCCGGTGCGCCGTTCACACCGCCGGCCGACCTGGGCGAGCTGGCAAGGGTCGGCGAGTTCGTCTACGGACCGCAGTACAACGGCGACCAGGCCATCACCAGCACCGATCACGGCAAGACCTGGAAGTACTTCGCGCCGCGCTAGTGAAACTTGGTCGCTAGTGAAACTTGGTCGCTAGAACTCGTGCGTTGGTCTTGAGTCTTGCTTGACGTTGCCCTGCGAGCAGCGGAACCTGTCGTCAAGGCCGCATCTCGCTCCAACCCCTGATGCACAAGGGATCCACGTCGCGTAGGGCGACCGGCCCGGCTCCTCGGGGTCGGGATCTCAGCGCAGTGAGGGTGGCCCGGACAACATGGCCGAGTGACACCGGCGGGGCAGTCGCGTCCGGGACCGGGGCTGCGCCGCAAGTTAGCGTCGTAAGTCCGGCCCGGTGCGATCGCGGCTCCCCGCGCCCAGTCCGCTCAGGCCCTCCACAAGCCTCCCCAAACCGGTTTGGGGAGGCTCTTGCCTCCGACCGGGGAGCGCTACTGCCCGATTCGGGCAGGTAGGTCTCCCCAAACCGGTTTGGGGCCCGGGAGCCAGCGGCTGGCGTGGTCAAGTCCGGCCGACTCCGGACTTAGGGCACGAACTTCGGGCGCGGGACACTAGGCGGCTCCGCCGATTCAAAAAGCAACTAATCGGCCTAGGCCACAATTTCTGCTCAGTTGGATAAAAGGACATGACAGCCGAGGGCTTGTGCTCGTCTAATCAAGTGACGTCCCGACGGGGGACCGAATGGTTAGGACATCGGTATGAGCCCACGTGCAGTGGACAAGCGAGCCCGGCCCGGCAACGAACATCAGGTCGTGCGGCCGTCGGCGCCGGAATCTCCTAGTGCGGTGACGGCGCTTCAGACCACCACCCGCATCTCCCAGCAGAAGCAGCAGCCGGCCAAGGCCTCCTGAGACCTCTGCGGCCGGATGGTCAGCGCAGGATGAGGCAGCTGTCGCCGAACTCGTGCCAGAGGTAGTGCTCTTGGACTGCTGCGTCGTACGCGCGCTGGATCTGGTCGGGGCCGGCTACGGACTCGAGGAGGAGTAGGTGGGACGCCTCGGGGGCGTGCCAGCCGGTGATCAGGCCGTCGACGACGTACGGCTGGCGTTCCGGACCGAGGATCAGATCGGTCCAGCCGTGCGCCGGCGTGACGGTGCCGTCCGGAGTCGTGGCTGATTCGATGGCGCGTACGGCGGTGGTGCCGACTGCGATCACCCGGCCGCCGTTGGCCTTGACCCAGTTGACTAGGCGGGCCGTGTGCGCGGGTACGTCGTACCGCTCGGGCTGAGGCGGCTCGTGGCTCTCCAGTGAGGACACGCCGCAGTGCAGCAGGATCGGTGCGATCAGTACGCCCTGCGACGCCAGGTGGCTCACCAGCTCGAAGCTGAACGGTCTGGCGGCGCTCGGCATCTCCGCACTGCCCGGGTCGCGTGCGAAGACGGTCTGGTACGACGCCAACGGCCACTGCTTGCCGACGTAGTTGTAGGTGATCGGCCGCCCGTGCCGCTGCAGGTACCCGAGTACGTCGGCCGCCGGTGGCTTGGCGATCCACAGGCGATTCGAGCCTTGGTACGGCGCCAGCAACGTCAGTGCACCTTCCGGCAGGTCCACCCGGTCGCCCGCCGTACCGTCGAACATCGGTGCGCCGCCGTTGCGTAACTCGACGACCCAGGTGCCGTCGTCCAGCGGTGTAGAGAAGTGCACGGTGTACGACGAGCTGTCCACAGCTGCGGGCAACGTACTGGAGGTGTTGACCAGCAGCAGGTCACCGGGCCGCAGGTGTTCACCGATGCGGTCGAAGCGGGTGTGCGTGACGGTCGGCCCCTCCGCGACCAGCAGCTTCACGTGGTCCCGCGAGACGCCGCGGGCCTCCGGTGGTTCGCCGGCGTTCAGCGCCTCCGGCAGGTCGAATCTGGTGTGTGGATGCACCATCACGAGGCCACCGCAGGTGCGAAATCAGCCGCCCGGTACCTGCCACTCTCCGGCCGGCTGTCCAGCAACTGCAGGAACGCCGGTACGACGGTTGCGGGCTCAGGCCGGTCGGAGATGTCCTCACCGGGGAAGGCGGCCTGGTGCATCGCAGTACGCAGATCACCCGGGTCAACGGCGTACACCGCCAGTGCTGGGTGCTCAGCGGCCAGGACCCGAGTCGCGTGGTCCAGTGCGGCCTTGGCGGAGCCGTAGCCACCCCAGGTCTCATAGGCCTCCACCGCGGCGTCGGAGCTGATGTTGATCAGCACACCGGACGCTGTAGTGAGTGCGGGAAGCAGGGCCTGTATGAGTGCGATTGGTGCGAGTACGTCGACCTCGTACACGCGACGGAGCTCGTCGAGGTCAGCCGTGGCCAGTGCTTGCAGCGGGCTCTGCCCGAGGTAGCTGGCGTTGTTGATGAGCAGGTCGAGCCGACCGAGCTCGGAGATCGCCTCCACTAGGTCGGCGCGGTGTTCGGGGTCGGTGACGTCGCCGGCCAGCGGTACGACGTCGGTGCGGTCAGCCAGCGCGTCGGCGGTGTCCTTGAGCGCTTCGGCGCCACGCGCGTCGATCACGAGCGCCCAGCCGCGATCGGCCAGCCCGTGCGCGAGTGCGAGCCCGAGCCCGGCGGACGCGCCGGTGATGAGAGCAACAGGACGGTCGGACGGTTCAGGAGTCATGCCGTTACCGTCATACCTCAACTAAACTTGAAGTCAAGCGTTGCCGAGACGGATTCAGTCTTCGGGGATCAGGATGCCTGGGTTCATGACGTTGTCCGGGTCGAGGGTTTGCTTGACCGCGCGCAGGGTTTCGACGGCCAAGGGACCGATCTCGGTGGCGTAGGCGTCGCGGTGGTCGGTGCCGACGCCATGGTGGTGGGAGATCGTGCCGCCGGCGTCGGCGATCGCCTGGTTGGCGGCGAGCTTCGCGGTCCGCCACTGCTCGATCGGATCGTCGGACTGTGCACAGATCACCGTGAAGTAGAGCGATGCGCCGGTCTCGTAGACGTGCGAGATGTGACAGAGGACCAGCGGCGGCGTGGCACCCAGTGCGCCGACGAGCGCTTCGGTGACGGCTGTCTTCAGGGCGGGGATGCGCGACCAGAACGCGGCCGTCTCAAGGGTCTCGACGAGCGCGCCTTCGTCGAGCAGGGGATCGCGGAGGTACGGCGCCCGGTAGCGACCGACCCGCCATGTCTCACCCGGGTCCGCGCCGAGGTTCTTCCCGCCGGCGGCCGTCAGGACGTCGGCGGTCGCCTGGTTGTACGGGCCGTCGAAACCGATGATCGCGAGCACGCCGCCGGATCCGCCACCGAGCACGTCCGGGTCGGCGAGGTTCACCGCAGTCTCGACCTCGTCCGACAGCCGGAGCACCGTCGGCAACGGCCCGTCCTGCGCGAGCCGTCGTACGGCGGCCAGCCCGGTGTCGAAGCTCTCGAACCGCCAGCCCTCGAAGTGCCGCTCGGTCGGTCGCGGCCGGATCCGTACGACGACCGACGTGATGATGCCGAACGCGCCCTCGGACCCGAGCACGAGCTGGCGCAGGTCCGGGCCGGCCGCGGACATCGGCGCGCGTCCGAGCTCGATCGTGCCGCGCGGAGTGGCGAGGGTCAGGCCGACGACCATCTGGTCGAAGCGGCCGTACCCGGCTGACGACTGGCCGCTCGACCGCGCCGCCGCGTAGCCGCCGATCGACGCGCCCTCGTACGACTGCGGGAAATGCCCCAGCGTGTAGCCGCGCTCGGCCAGCAACGCCTCGGCCGCCGGACCGCGGACGCCGGCCTGCAGCGTGGCCGTTCGCGAGACCTCGTCGACGTCGACCAGTTGATCGAGTCGCCGCAGGTCCACGGTGACAAATCGGCGGGACGGCGCGAGGCCGCCGACAACCGACGTACCGCCGGAGTATGGGACGACGACCAGGTCCCGCTCGGCGCAACCGGTCAGCAACTCCTGCACTTCGTCGTGTGAGGCGGGGTAGACGACCGCATCCGGCATGTCCGAAGTGTCGCCTGCGCGGTCCTTGAGCAAGTCCGTCGTCGAGTAGCCGCGGGTGTGCGCCCAGCGCGAGTCCAGGTCCGAGGCCACGTGGTCAGTCCCTACGACCTGACTCAGGAACGACAGTTGGTCAGGCGTGAGCCCTGGCCGGTCGGCCGGAGCGACGGGCTCGGCGGCGGATCGCCGTACGCCGAGGTGCTTCAGGGCGTCGACCGCGGCGGACGGGAGGTCGACCGGGTGGGCGGGGTCGCCCCAGCGGCCGGGCGTGAGTTGCACCACCGGCAGGTCGGATTCGGTCATCTGAGCTCCCGATCAAGAGTCCGGCGAGGTAGCGTCGATGGGAGGTGGAACCCCCTGGCCTCCACCTCCCATCGACAGTTCCGGGATGGCAAAGTCGCTGATACACTCTGACGTGTGATGTCTCAGCGTAGCAGCGAATCCGATCAGGAAACCAGCACCCGTCCCACGCCGGCGAACGCGATCGGCGAGGAGCGGATCCTGGACGCGGCGTACGAGTTGCTGCTCGCGATCGGGATGCGCCGGATGACGATGGCCGACATCGCCCGGCACGCCGAAGTCTCCCGCGCGACGCTGTACCGGCGCTGGCCGAACGTGCAGGCCGTGGTCGCCGCGTTGATGACCCGGGAGTGGACGATCGCGCTGGTGTCCGCGTTCCAGCCGGATGCCGTGGATGGCCGGGCGCGCCTGGTCGAGGGTGTCGTCGAGGTGGTCGCGAAGACCCGGGTGCACCCGTTGATGCGCAAGATCATCGAGCTCGACCCCGAGTTCCTCACGCCGTACCTGATGGAGCGCCGCGGCAGCAGCACCGTCGCCCACCTCGCGCTGGTCGAGGAAGGCATCCGCCAGGGGCAGGCCGACGGCTCGATCCGCGACGGCGATCCGGTGTGGCTGGCGCGGCAGATCATTCTGGTCTCGCTGGCGTCGGCGGTGTCGGGTCCGGTGATGGCGGAGAAGGACGAGTACCCGAAGCTCGACGAGGAGCTGCGGATGATGCTCACCAGGTACCTGACGCCATGATCAGCGTGGGCAACGCGAGCCTGAACGCCGCGCGGCGTTCCCGTGAGCTCGACTCGCTGAGTGCGGTCGACGTGCTCGTCGTCGGCGGCGGGGTCACCGGCGCCGGCGTGGCGCTGGACGCGGCCGCGCGCGGACTGACCGTTGCCCTGGTGGAGAAGCACGACCTGGCGTTCGGGACCAGCCGGTGGAGCTCCAAGCTCGTGCACGGCGGCCTGCGCTACCTGGCGTCCGGGCATGTGGGGATCGCGTACGAGAGCGCCGTCGAGCGCGGCATCCTGATGAAGACCACCGCGCCGCATCTCGTGCACCCGATCCCGCAGATCGCGCCGTGGTTGCCACAGGCAAGGTTCGCGCAGGCGGCGCTGCTGCGGTCGGCGTTCCTCGGCGGCGACGTCCTGCGCACGTTCGCCCGGACGAGCGAGGACTACCTGCCGCACTCCCGCCGGGTCAGCTCGGCCGAGATCCTGCGCTACGCGCCGACGCTCAAGCCCGAGGGGATGCGCGGCGGCTTCCTGACCTGGGACGGACAGTTGTACGACGACGCGCGCCTGGTCGTCGCGATCGCCCGGACTGCCGCGCAGTACGGCGCTCGCATCCTGACCCACGTCGCCGCCACGGAGGTCACCGGCCGCGGTGCGGTCCTGGTCGACCAACTGACCGGGGACCGGCGGTCGGTCGATGCGCGGGTGGTGATCAACGCGGCCGGGATCTGGGCGGATCAAGTTGCCTCCGGCATCAAGCTCCGGCCGAGCCGCGGCACCCACCTGGTGCTGCCGCAGTCCGTGTTCGGCGGGCTGTCCGCCCTGCTGACCGTGCCGGTGCCGGGGGAGCTGCGGCGCGTCGTGATGGCGATCCCGGCGCCCGACGACCGGGTGTACGTCGGCCTCACCGACGAGGACGCGCCGGGCCCGGTGAGCGACGTACCGCAGGCGACCGACGCGGAGATCGACTTCCTGCTGAACACGATCAGCTCCGCGGTGCAGCAGCCGGTGACCCGCGCGGACCTGATCGGCACGTACGCCGGGCTCCGGCCGCTGCTCGACACAGGTCACCACAACGGCGAGAACACGACCGCCGACATTTCCCGGCGGCACGCGGTCATCACCAGCCCGGACGGCGTGGTGACGATCGTCGGCGGCAAGCTCACGACCTATCGCCGGATGGCACAGGACGCGCTCGACAAGGCACTCGCGCAGTCGACGCTCGACGTACGGCGCTCCTGTGAGACACACCGGATCCCGCTCGTGGGCGCGGCCGATCGTGTGCACCTGGCTGCGGTCCGGGCGCCGGCGCGGTTCGTCCAGCGGTACGGCGTGGAGGCGCCGCAGGTGATCGCAGGCCCGCCCGAGTTGCAGCATCCGATCGCGCCGGGGCTGCGGACGACGTACGCCGAGGTGAAGTTCGCCGTCCGACACGAGGGGGCGCTGACCGAGGACGACGTACTGGATCGGCGGACGCGGATCGGGCTGTCGGCGGCGGACCGGGAACTCGCGCTGCCCGCCGTACGGGAGGCCTTCGCCGCGGTGTGACTCCGGTCTTGGGGTTAACTTGGCTGCGGGGAGGTAGAAGGTGACGCAGCCGTACCAAGGGCCGGGGCCGTATCAAGGACCAGGGCCTTACCAGCCGATGCCGTACCAGCCGATGCCGGTGGTGCCGCAGTACCGGCCGTTGCGAGCGCTCGCGATCGTCAGCATCGCGCTGATGGGGGTGACCGCTCTCTGTGCCGTGATCCAGTGCGTGCTGCTCTGGCGGTCGTACTCCGAGGTCAAGCGGTTCGTGTACGGGCTGCTCTCCGACGAGGAGATCCAGCGCGGCGTCGAGTCGATCACCGGCACCGGCCCGCTGCTGAACCTGGTCAGTTACCTGCTGATCGGGACCGGGATCGCGTTCCTGATCTGGCTGTGGCGCGCCCGCGACAACGTCGACTTCCTCTATTCGCCGTTCGCCCCGAACCCGACCGTCCCGACCCACGGCGCGCATCGCCGGGCGCCCGGGTGGGTCGTCGGCTCGTGGATCTGCCCGATCGTGCAGTTCTGGTACCCGCTGCAGGTCGTCGAGGACGTCGCCCGGGCCAGCGAGCCGCGCGACCAACCCGGCATCGCCCGATCCGGCCGGATCCGCGCCCTGCTGTACACGTGGTGGGTGTCCTGGTGCGGCTTCTGGGTCATCATCGTTGGCGGCGGATCGGCCGCGGTGATCGGGTTCGTCATCTGGATCGTCCGGCTGGTCGAGGTGGCGGACAGCGACGCGGAGGGTTCGTACGTCGACATCTACGACCTCCAGGACTACATGGTCCGGGTCGCGCTGGCCGTCGACATCGGGTTCACGGTCGCGACGGTCCTGCTCATCGTCGCGGGGGTCACGGCGTCACTGCTGATGCTCCAGATCGGCAGCTGGCAGCAGTCGCGGCTCGCTCCGCCGCCACCGGTACAGGACTTCGTGCAGCCGCCGCGCCAGACACCGCAGTACGCCCCGCGCCAGCAGCACCCCGGCCCGGGCTTCCCGACCTACGGCCCCTGAAGCAGTACGACGCTCGCATCGTCGTACCGCTTCCAGCCGGGGGTGGTCGACGCGGCGTCGTGTTCCCGCACCAGGTCGATCAGCCGCCGTGGGCCTTCGGCCGTGAGTACGTCGAGGAGCTCCTCCCACGAGTGCCCGTAGCGCTCGGTGAAGCGGGACGCGCCGTCGGAGAGGATCGCGATCACGTCGACGTCGGCCCGGTCCGTCGTCCCGACGACTGCCTCGTACGCCGCTTGGGGTTCGGTGCTCGCCGCCCAGAAGCCGCCTGGCTTGTTGCGCAACCGGCGTACGGACTTGAGGGTCCGCTCCGGGAGAAGCTCGAGCCGGTCGTCGCTGTGGACGGTGACCTGGCCGTCGGATGCGCGCATGACAACAGGTGAGTCGGCCAGGACGAGATGCTCGACGTGGTCCGGGTGGAGCCGAACCATCGAGACTGTGGACGACGGACTGTCGGGATTGCTGACGTCGCAGGTATCAGCATGGGTCGCGCGGACGCCGGCGATCGCCTCGGCGAGCAGGTCGGGAAGAGGTGTGGGCGATCGGGTGAGAAGTGGAGGCGCCAGATGGCTGGCGAGCTGCATGACCAGCCAGGGGACGTCGTGCCGGCAGCCGGACTCGACGCCAGCCGGAGCGGTGGCGCCGTCCAGTACGACGGCGAAGTCGGGCCCGGTCAGGACGAGATCCTCGTTGACGGCCGGCGGTCGCCGATCCGGCGCTGCCTCACTGAGAGCTCGGATTTCCACAGGCCGATTGTGCTAGGTCGGGTCGGCCCAACTGTCGGCGAGGGACTGCTCGAGGGCGATCTTGGGGGACCAGCCGAGCGCGTCTCCGATCAGGGTGGTGTCGGCCTGCTGCCACGGCGCGCCGAGCGCGGTCTCCTGCTCGGTGTCGTCGACGATCGTCGCCGGCTGACCGCTGAGCTCGAACAGCTGCCCGGCGATGTCCCGCGCGAGCGTCGCCCGACCGGTCCCGACGTTCAGCACCGGCGGCAGCTTCCCGTCCGCGAGCGCGACCGCGAGCACCGCCTCGGCCACGTCCCGGACGTCGACGAAGTCGCGCCACACGTCCAGCGACCCGACCTCGATCAGCTGTCGCGCCCGCAGGTCCCGGATCACCCGCCCGGTCAGCGTGCTGTCCGGCGCTCCCGGCCCGATCGCATCGAAGATCCGCAGTACGACGGCGTCCGCGCCGGCCCGCTGCGCCCGAAGCACGAGCTCGGACCCGGCGAGTTTGGTGATGCCGTACGGACCGAGCGGCCGCGGCGCGCTCTCCTCGGACAGGCTGGTGCCGTGCGGGCCCCCGCCGTACTCCGCCGCGGAGCCGAGCTGGACGAACCGGGCATGGCCGGCGTGGTCGCGGACCGAGCCGAGCAGGGCCTCGACGGCGATCACGTTCGCCCGGACCAGGTCGGCCGGCTCGCCGATCGTGGCGCCGACGGCGTTCACGATCACGGTCGGCTTGTACATCCCGATCTGGGTGTCCAGCGCGTACGGGTGCATCGCGGCCAGGTCGCAGCGCCGGTACGGCTCGCTCCGGGTCCGGCTCAGCCCGCGGTACTCGATACCCCGGTCGGCGAGCAGCGCGCAGATCCTGGCGCCGAGGAAACCTCCCGCGCCGAACACCATCACCCGCTCAGTTCCGGTCACCCCTCCATCGTGCGGCCGTTATTTGTCGGTCCGCCGTACGTTCTCCGTCGTCAGCATCACAGTGTCGGCACGGCGTGGCAGTCTGGGGGCTCATCGAGCGAGGGAGAGTCATGGCTGACCGTGTGGGCGGGCGTCCGGCGGCGCAGACCGAGTCGACGATCCGGGAGTGGGACGACGCGGACCCGTCCGGGCAGACGTACCGCCGGGTGCTGTTCCTGGATTCCGACCTGACCGAGGTGGAGAACCGCGCCGGGGTGTTCGAGGAGTGCACGTTCCGCGGGGTCCGGTTCAACGCGTCGACGCACACCGACGCCGCGTTCGTGAACTGCACGTTCGTGCGGTGTTCGCTGTTCGACACGACGTTCACCCGGTGCAAGATGGTCGGCAGCCTGTTCGACGACTGCGCCCACAGCCTGATGAAGGTGACCGGCGGTGACTGGTCGTTCACCGGGCTGCCCGGCGCGGACCTGAAGGGCGCTGAGTTCACCGGCGTGAAGATGCGCGAGGCGGATCTGACCGGTCTGCGGGCCCAGAAGGCCGTGCTCCGGGACCTCGACCTGTCCGGCGCGTCCCTGCAGAAGGCCGACTTCACCGGTGCCGACCTGCGCGGTTCCGACCTGTCGACGCTCGATCCGCTGACCGTCACCCTCAAGGACGCCCGTATCGACGTCAACCAGGCGATGGTCGTAGCCGCCGCGCTCGGCCTCGACGTCCGACCGTGAGCTGTGGATATCCCCAGGTAATCACGCGGTCATCCACGGTCCCATCCACAGCCTGTGGATAACTATCCGGATAACTGTGTATTCGTACTGTGATATCTCGCCGGGCGACCGGCCGGGACCAGGGTTCCGCGCCGATGCCGGGCCGGATGCCGCGGCCGCCGTACGACGAGCATCGCGGCGTGCTCGACCACTGCCGGGCTGACGACCAGGAAGCCCGGCCGGGCGACCAGGCTCCGGGTCAGCGTCTGGAGGCCGGCGGCCAGGCCGACCCCGCAGAAGGCGCCGAGCGAGTTCGCGATCAGGTCGTGCAACTGGCACGACCTGCCGAGTTGCGGCAGCAGGGCCTGCACCGCCTCGACCGCGGCCGACATCCCGATCCCGGCCGCGATGCCGTCGCCCGGGCGGCCGCTGGCCAGCGTGAGCATGCCCGCGGCCGGCACGAACAGCACGACGTTGAGCAGACCTTGGAGCGACGTCAGTCCGCCGGTCGTGGTCAGGTGCGTGCCGCACTCGCCGATCTGGCCGAGGCGATGCGTCGTCGGGCTGAGCGTCGCCGCGATCACCAGCGCGAACGCAGCCGGCAGGCAGAACGCGGCCAGCCGGGGGACGAGGTCGCCCGGGCGGCGAAACGAGGAAAGGGCGATCGGCAGCGTCATGCCGGTCAGTACGAGCCAGGTGTCCAACAGGTGTGGGATTCCGCGATAAGTCTCGAGCACGTGTCCGGACCCTCCCGTGGTCGACCTGACTCGAACTCTTCTGGACTTCGTGTTCCTGAATCGACGATCATCCGGCCGCTCCCACTGCCGCCAGCCCTGTCCGGACATCTGCACGCAGCCGTAAACCGGTCGTGACAGTCTGTGACAGTCCGTGCACAAACTGACACGGAAGAAAGGTGCTCGGGGCAACGATCTTGTGCCTGCCGGTAGTGGGTACCAGTGGATTGGACCCGAGCCGGAAGGAAGAGACGTGGTCGATCCGCAGCTTCGCGCGATGACGTGGAACATCTGGTGGCGATTCGGGCCGCGCTGGCGGGAACGGCAGCCCGGGATCCTCGCCACGATCGAGCGGTTCACGCCCGACGTGATCGCGCTGCAGGAGGTGTGGGGCGCCGACGGCACCACGCAGGCGGACGAGTTCGCCCACGCGCTCGGGTTCCACGCGGTCTTCGCGTCGCCGTCGTACCCGCGGTCCCCAGATCCGGCGTTGGCGCCCGACCACGACGGGGTGGAGCTCGGGGTCGCACTGCTGAGCCGGTGGCCGATCGCCGACCACGAGGCGATCGCCATGCCGGCCCGCCATCGGTCCTGGGATCCGGTCGCCCTGCGCGCCCGGGTCGCTCATCCGGCCGGTCCGGTGCCTGTCGTGGTGGCGTGCCTGGAACATGCGACGACCTTCAGCGACGACCGGCTCGCCCAGGCCGCGCTGCTCGCCGATCTCGGCACCGATCCATCCGCCGACGGCCCGAGTCCGTCCCTGGTGATGGGCGACCTGAACGCTGCGGCGGACAGCGCCGTACTCCGTCCGCTGCGCGAAGTACTGATCGACGCCTGGACGGCGGGCAACGGTGCGCCTGACGTGGTGACGCTGCCGTCGACGCATCCGTCGGCCCCGCTCGAGGCCGGTCCGGAGCTGGTCGATCAGCGGATCGACCACATCTTCTACCGCCCGGGCCACGAGGATCAGCTGGTCAGCGTCGAGTCGGCCGTGATCGCTGGTGACGCCGTCGACGGCATCTACCCGTCCGACCACCGGGCCGTCGTCTGCGATTTCCGGTGGCGCAACCGGACGGATCAACCGATCGGTTGAGGTGGTCTGGCTGAGTGGGCGATGTGCCCACTCGGGACCCGGCGGGACAGTCGGGATATGACTACTTCAGTGAATGTCGGACACCCGCGAAGTACGGCGGCGTTGCGGAGCGTGCAACTGCTGGTGGCCGGCTATCTGGCGGTCAGCGTGCTGACGCTCGTCGCCGTCATCGTCCTGCGCCACCACGCGACCTTGGTCAACGATGCGGTCTGGGTTCGCGGGACGATCGTGGTCGGCAGCGCCCTGCTGACTGTCCTGTTCGCACGCAGCGCGGCGCGAGGTTCCCGGAAGGGCTTCCTGCGGCTGCGGATCGTCTCGGCGGTGATGCTGGTTGCGATCGTGGTCATCATCGCGCTGCCGGGCACGTTCCCGGTGTGGATGAAGGGGGAGCAGGCCATCTGCGGCCTGCTGCTGCTCGGCGTTGCGCTGCTGGTCAACGGCAAACACCTTCGCTCGGTGTTCACTGGGTGACATGGGCGAGCAGGTTTGGCCGCTGCGGGTGACGGTGGTGCCGTACGTGCTGCTCGCGTGCCTCGCGGCCGTCACGATCCCGATCAAGCGCGATCAGCCCGGGTCACTGGCCGTCGACCTGGGGCTGTGCGCGTTGATCGCGCTGTGGACGCTCGGCATGTTCACGCTCCGCCCGGCCCGGCGGACCAACGTTCGTGCGATGGCGATCTTCGTCGCCGGCTTCGTGGTGCTGCTCGCGGTGCTGGTGGTGCGGGATCCGTGGTTCGGCTTCCTCACCCCGGCCGGCTACTTCTACACGTTCATCCTGCTGCCGTGGCCCGGTCAACTGCTCGGCGTCGGGGCGGTCGCGGTCATCGCCGGTACGGCGCAGTCGTACGACATCCCGAAGACGGACGTGCTCGGACTCTTCGGCTACGTGGCCGTGGTCGGGGTGAACGTGGTCGGGATGTGTCTCGCCGCGTGGCTCGGCCACCGCGGCGAGGAGCTCAGCCGGCAACGGAAGGAAGCGGTCGACGCGCTCACCGAGACCAACCGCCGACTCGAAGCCACGCTCGCCGAGAACGCGATCCTGCACGAACAGTTGCTGACCCAGGCCCGCGACGCCGGCGTCATCGACGAGCGGCAGCGGATGGCCCGCGAGATCCACGACACCCTCGCGCAGGGACTGACCGGGATCGTCACCCAACTCCAGGCCGCCGAGAACGCCTCGGATTGGCGTCGGCACGTGACGACCGCGGTCGGGCTCGCCCGCGAGAGTCTGACCGAGGCACGCCGCTCGGTACACGCGCTCCGACCCCAGCCGCTGCAGTCGGCGACGTTGAGCGAGGCGATCGCGGACGTCGTACGGCGGTGGTCGGCGGTGCACGGGATCGACGTACAGCTGACCACGACCGGTACGCCGCGGGTGATGACGCCCGAGGCGGAGTCGACTCTGCTTCGAGCAACTCAGGAGGCGTTGGCGAACGTGGCGAAGTACGCGCAGGCAACTCGCGTGGGGGTGACGCTGTCCTACATGGAGAAGCAGGTCGCGTTGGACGTTCGGGACGACGGTGCCGGCTTCGACCAGGACCGGATCACGTCGTCGGAGACGGGTGGGTTCGGCCTGGTCGCGATGCGGCAGCGGGTCGAGGCGCTCGCCGGGACGCTCGAGGTCGAATCCGAGCCAGGCCTCGGTACGGCGATCTCCGCGACGGTGCCGCTGACGGGACGGCCGGCATGATCCGGTTGGTGATCGCCGACGACCATCCGATCGTCCGCGACGGGCTGAGCGGGATGTTCGCAGCCGATCCCGACTTCGAGGTGGTCGGCGAGGCGGGGGACGGCGCCGAGGCGATCCGGCTGGCCGAGGCGCTGCAGCCGGACGTGATCCTGATGGACCTGCAGATGCCGGGCGTCAACGGTCTCGCAGCGATCGGTCAGCTGGTGGAGCGCGGCGTACGGTCCAGGGTGCTCGTGCTGACGACGTACGACACCGATGGGTACGTCGTACCCGCGATCGAGGCCGGCGCCACCGGCTATCTGCTCAAGGACGCGCCGCGCGACGAGCTCCTCCGCGCCGTTCGGGCCGCCGCCGACGGCCAATCCGTCCTTGCGCCCTCGGTCGCCAACACGCTGATGAACCACGTCCGCACCCCGCCTGTCGCCGACCTGCTCAGCGCGCGGGAACTCGAGGTCCTCCAGTTGGTTGCTGCTGGCAACACCAACCGCGAGGCCGCGCGCCACCTGTTCATCAGCGAGGCCACGGTCAAGACGCACCTGCTCAACATCTACGCCAAACTCGACGTCTCCGACCGCGCCGCAGCCGTGGCGGCGGGCTTCAAACGCGGCCTGCTCTAGACGCGGTAGTCGCTGTCGCGGCGGTCGGTGATGAACATGTAGCCGGGCGCGTGCGTGATCGCGTACGGCGGCCGGGACGCCATCAGCGCTGCCTGCGGAGTCACCCCGCACGCCCAGAACACGGGTACGTCGCCGTCGGCCGCGTCGACCGGATCGCCGAAGTCCGGCTGCGTGAGGTCGGTGATCCCCAACTCGCTCGGGTCCCCGATGTGCACGGGCCCGCCGTGCACCGCCGGCATCGCTCGCGTGATCCGTACGGCGTCGTCGACCCGGTCCGCCGGAATCTGGCGCATCGAAACCACCAGCGGACCGTGCAACCGCCCGGCGGGCTCGCACTCGCGGTCGGTCACGTACATCGCCACGTTCCGCCCCTGATCGACGTGCCGCAGCGGAATACCCTCGGCCGCCAGCGCGGTCTCGAACGTGAAGCTGCACCCGAGCGAGAACGCGACCAGGTCGTCCCGCCACACCTCGCTCGCATCCGCCATCTCGGCCACCAACTCGCCGTCCTGCCAGACCCGGTACTGCGGAAGATCGGTCCGGAGGTCAGCGCCCCGAGCAAGCCGCGTCGTCGGATCGCCCGGATCACTCACATCGAGCACCGGGCAGGCCTGCGGGTTGCGCGTGCAGAACAGCAATACGTCGTACGCCCAGTCCGCGGGGACTGCGATCAGATTGGTCTGCGTATAGCCGCCGGCCCAACCGGTGGTCGGCCCGCTGAAGTCGTCCCGGAACAGTGACCGTGCCTGGACCGGAGTGAGCGATGCAGTCGTCGTCATGAGACCCCCTCTCAGGTGATCTCACGATAGAGATTGTTGAACAATACGACAAGAGGTCAGATGACGATCTCGTGGATCCATTCGGCCGGAGTCTGGGTGTGCAGGCGCCAGTAGTGGTTCGCGATGTCGTCCGGGTCCCAGCCGCTGCCGGGGGAGACGCCGCCGCTGACCGTGACGCTCGCGGCATGGACGCCGGCCGCGCCGTACTGCTGGTGGAGAAGGGTGATGACCGCGCGGACGCCGGCCTTGCCGAGGGAGAGGCTCGCGTAGTCGGGCTTCGGCAGGGGCATGCCGCCGGTGATCAGGAACGACCCGCTGCCACGCTCGGCCATCGCGGGCGCGAGGTGCGCCGCGGTGGTGATCGCGCCGACCACGTTCACCGCTAACGCGTCGAGATGCTGCTGCGCGGTGAGGTCGCCGATCCGGTCCGGCTGGATCAGCGCGGCGTTATAGACGACCGCCTCGGGTACGCCGTACGCCTCGACCACCTGATCGAGCGCCGTTCGGAGGCCGGCTTCGTCCGTCACATCGGCAGTGACCGGCAGTACGCCGGCACTCCCGAGCTCCTCGGCTGCGGCCTTCACCGTCGCCTCCGAGCGCGCGATCAGCCCGGCACTCATCCCCTCCCGGACGAACCGGCGCGCTACCGCGAGCCCGATCCCAGGACCTACTCCCACCACGACAACTCCAGACATGGCGGGAATCGTAAACCTTGCCCTCTAGGTCAAGGTCAAGAAGGGCGGTGCTGGGCGACTGCTGTGGCCGACCGGTCGTCGCCGTCGGCCCGGAGGCCGTCGATCACGCCGTCGACGTCCGCGGCCGGGCGGTTCTGGCTGAGCTTGAACTTGGCCTCGATCCGCTTGATCCCGATCTCCACGCCGACGATCGCCCGCAGTTGCCCGCTGACGTACTTCGCCGGCGCATCGTCCACCGACCACGGCTCCGCCCGACCTGTCTCGTGATGGTCGGACAAGCGCCGTACGACGTTCTCGACCCAGGCAGGGTCGTCGTACACGGTCATCGTTCCGTGCACGTGGGCGGTGATGTAGTTCCAGGTCGGGACGACGCGGCCGTGGTCGCGCTTGGAGGCGTACCAGGTCGGCGAGACGTAGGCGTCCGGTCCGTGCATGATCACCAGCGCGTCGCCGATCACGGGGAGGCGCCAGTGCTCGTTGTTCCGCGCCAGGTGGCCGAGCAGCACGTTCCGCTCGCGGTCGTGGATGAACGGCAACATCGTCGCCGTCAACCCGTCGGGCGTCATCGTCACCAGATCCGCGGCCCCGTGGTGGGCGAGCAACTCCAGAACTGCCTCGTCGTCGGGGGCGAAGTGCGCAGGAACGTACATGAAATCCAGTCTCCCCACCGACGCGAACCCTCGAAAGGTCCAATCCGTGAGGCTTTCGTCAGCCCACTTTCAGCGCGGCGGCCCGGTCGTAGTCGTCGTGCCAGTCACCGGTGGGCGGCAGGATGATGCGCTCGACACCGGCTGCCTCGTACGCGGCGAGCTGCTCGAGCGGATCGCCGTCGAGCTGCGGCGCGACCACGGTCGCCTTCAACTGCTTGCCATCGGCAAGTTCGTTGATCCGCTCCAGGCTCGTCCGCACCTCGTCCGGTGACATCGCGATCGTCGCCCATCCATCGGCGTACGCCGCCGCTCGCCGATGCGCCCGTACACCGTTCCCGGCCACGAAGATCGGCGGCACCGGCGACCCGGGCGCGATCGTCACGTCGAGGTCCGTCCCGAGTGTCGTGGGTTTGCCCGCGATGAGATCCGGGAGTACGGCGAGCGCCTCGTCCGTCAGCCGCCCGCGGTCCGCGAACTCGACACCGGCCGCCCGCCAGCCGACATCACCGTGCGCAGGGTTGCCGGTCCCGACGCCCAGTACGAGCCGGTTGTTCGACACGAGCTGCAACGTGCTGATCTGCTTCGCCGCCCACGCAACCGGCCGCAATGCCAGCAACATCACGTTGTACCCGACCGTGATCCGCTCGGTCACCGCAGCCGCGGTCGCCAGTACGACGGAACTGTCCAGCATCGGCGCACTCGCGACCAGATGATCCGTCGACCACACCGAGTCCAGCCCGACCTCCTCGGCGTACCGCGCACTCTCCCGCACGTCCCCGAGAATCGCCCGCGCCGGATCCGGCGACGACGTCGGCAGAATGACCCCGATCTCAACTGTCATACCCGCCCCAACCTCCCGCCGCACCGAACCTATTCCACATGGGCCTGCCAGTACGGCGCGTTGGCGGCGTACCGTCGGCAACTGGGAGGCTGGAGAATGAAGCTCGGGATTCAGAACGTCGTGTTCGCGTGCCCCGGGAACACGCCTGAGAGTTACGACCATGGGGCCCGGCCGATCGCGAGGTTCTACGCGGAACTGCTGGGAATGCGCGTGATCCGCGAGGACTGGTTCCTGATCGGCGACGATCGACTCAACCTCGGGTTCGGCGACGGGCCGATCGACTACCAGCCGCCACGGTGGCCGGATCCGGCGTACCCACAGCAGATGCACCTCGACATCGCCGTACCCGATCTCGCGCAGGTCGAGGTTCCCGGTGCGACGCTGCTCGACGACTCACAGGCCTGGCAGGTGTACGCCGATCCAATCGGCCACCCGTTCTGCCTGCGCGAATCGGCGACTGACCGGGCGAAGATCGCTCGGATCGTCATCGACTGCCCCGAACCGCAGGCGCTGGCCACGTTCTACAGCGCGCTCCTCGACCTGCCTGAGCGCGAACTCGATAGTCCCGACCGGGTCGTGGTGGCCGACTCGCCGGCGCTTGCCTTCCAGCGTTCCGATGCCGCGGCTCCGCGATGGCCCGACCCGGCGTACCCGCAGCAGGTTCACCTGGATCTCTCCACGGACGATGTGCCTGCTGCGCGCGATCATGCGTTGGCGGTCGGCGCTCAACCGCTTCAAACCACCGGACCGGACCACTACGTGTACGCCGACCCGGCAGGGCACCCGTTCTGCATCTGACGCCGGTTAGGGTCCTGGGATGAGTCGACGGGTGGCGGCGTACGCGGTGTGTGTCGAGGACGGGCGGGTGTTGCTGGCTCGGTATGTCTCGCCGTACGGGGATGGGAGTTGGTGGACTCTGCCGGGTGGTGGTGTCGAGCCTTGTGAGGATCCGTTCGACACTGTGACGCGCGAGGTCGCCGAGGAGACTGGGTACGAGTCGGTCGTCGAGCGGCTGCTGGGGGTCGACTCGCGGATCGTGCCGGCCGCCGTACGTCGTCGTCCCGGGTCCGATGACCATCAGAACATCGGAATCTTCTACGCCGTACGGATCACCGCCGGCACCACGCGCCCCGAACCCAACGGTGAGACCGCCGAATCCGTCTGGACCCCGATCGCCGAGGTCCCGACGCTCCGTCGCGCCGCCCTGGTCGACGTCGGCGTCGCCCTGGCCCAGTCCCGCCCGCTCACCGGTCACGTCCCGCCCGTCGAAGCAGGCGGACTGATCGAGCACTAGACCTGTCGATCTCCGGCCGGCTCAGGCATCGGAGAGGCATGAACGACATCGTGATCGAGAAGATCGTCCGCCACGTCGGTCACGCCGACCTCCTCCGCGAGTCCCTCGACGGCACGACCGGCGAATAGACTCCGGCCCTGCACTCAGCGCAGGTCGCCGTCGCCGCCGAGGACACCGCGGGACGCCCGGTCGGCGAGCTTGGCGATGTTGTGCTCGGCAACGTCCTCGAGCCGGATCTCGAGCCTGGTGCACAGCTCGGACAGGTACCAGAGCACGTCACCCAGCTCGAGCGTCAGCGCTTGCCGATCCGCCTCGGTGATCACGCCTTGCCGATCCCGGAAGATCTTCTTCACCTTGCCGGCGACCTCGCCCGCCTCGTTCACCAGGCCCAAGGTCGGGTACACGATCGGATGATCGGTCGCAACCAGCCCACCGGTCCGCGCCGCCGCCTGCTGATAACCACTGAAATCCATTTCACTCACGCCCACCAGTCTTGCAACACTCGTGACCCATGTACGACCTCCCGGTCCAGAACACCGACGGTTCGGTCCTCCTCACCTTCGACCGCCTCCACGAAGAGGATCTCGGCAGCCTCGAGGCCTCCGTGCCCCTGACCGCCTCACTCGTTGTGCTCTGGTGGGGTCACAAGTGCCTGATGGTCTTCAACCGGTTCCATCAGGCCTGGGAGCTGCCCGGCGGGATGATCGACCCGGGGGAGTCGGCTCGCGAGGCCGCCGTACGGGAACTCGACGAAGAGAGTGGTCAGCGTGCGGACTCCCTCGACTTCGCCGGGGTGGTGAAGATCCGGGTCGCGCCCGACGATCGGCTGGAGTTCCTCGCCATCTACCGCGGGTACGTCGACACGCCCCGGCCGTTCGCGCCGAACGAGGAGATGTCAGAGGCTGTCTGGTGGACCCCAGGCGAGCCGCTGACCGATCTGTACCCGATCGACGCAGCCCTCGCGACCCTGTGCCCACTGGAACGGTGAGATCAATGGGAGAACTCGTCACCGAGACGTTCGAGTACGACGGTGGACGGCAGGTATCCGTCTACTTGCCGGCGGATCCACCGGAAGCCATCGTGTTCGCGGGTGACGGCCAACTGATCACCCAGTGGGGCGGGGATCTCGAGCAGGCCGACGTACCGCCGACGATGGTGGTCGGTGCGTACCGTACGGACGACTCGGACGAGATGGCGCGGATCGAGGAGTACTCGCCGTCGTTCAACGAGGAACGGTTCGCGGCACACGAGAAGTTCTTCGTAGAGGACGTGCGCGACTGGGTGCGCTCCCGCTTCGGCGTCGCGCTGCCGGCCGAACGGACCGCGGTATGTGGCGTATCGGCGAGCGCTGAACTCGCCCTGGCCATGGGCGTTCGACACCCGGACATCTACGGCTCGATCTTCGCCGCCTCACCTGGTGGCGGCTACCGGCCACCGGAGGTCATGCCGAGCCCGCTCCCACGCGCGTACCTGGTCGCCGGCACGCTGGAGCCCTGGTTCATGGAGAACGCCGCCCGCTGGGCCGACGCCTTCCGCGACGCCGAAGCAGACGTGGTCATCACCGAACGCGAGGGAGACCACGGCGATCCCTTCTGGCAGGCCGAGTTCCCGCTGATGGCGTCCTGGGCCTTCACGACCTGAGAGCTATTCGCCCGTCGCGCCGTCGATGCGCTCGCGGAGAAGGTCCGCGTGGCCGTTATGGCGCGCGTACTCCTCGATCATGTGCAGGTAAATCCACCGCAGCGTGTAGTCCTCGCCGGGGCTGACTTCGTCGAGAGCGAGACCTGCGACAGCGGCACGCGACCGGGCGACACTCGCTTGGTAGCTGGCCAGGTCGTCGGCGGCCCGCGTGGGGTCGACATCGAATCCCTTTGCCGCCCCCGGCACGTAGTCCCAGAAGTACAGGTGATCCGGTTGACCGTCGTACTCATGGAACCAGGCCTCGACTCCGGACAGATGCCGAACCAGGCCGAGCAGCGACATCGACGACGGCGGCACCGACCGCAGCACCAACTGCTGCGGCGTCAGCCCACCGCACTTCAGCAGCAACGTCGTCCGCTGGAACTCGAGACGATCTTCGAGCGCGGACCGCTCGTCGATCGGATTATTCGGCGGCTCAACCCGCTCAGGCACACTCCAGATCGACACCCCGGCGAGGCTACCTACGGCCCGATATCTTGACCAGCGAGTTTGTACCTGCCGCGGGGTGGGCGAGCGGGGTAGCTCGCCCATCCGCGCGGGTTCAGATGGTTTCGGTCGGGCGGTTGTGGCGTACGTGGCCGGGGAAGCGGTGGATCTCTTGCGGCCAGTTGAGTACGACGGCCAGGCGGCCGGCCCAGTAGCGGGCCGTCTCGTCGTCCGGTACGTCGACGACGCAGAAACCACCGAGGTGCTCCTTGGTCTCGACGTACGGCCCGTCGCTGAAGATCGGCTCCCCGTCCTTCGCCTCGACGCTGCAGATCGCGGTGGAGGCGTCGATCCCGCCGTTGCTGAAGAGGAAGATTCCGGCCTCCTCCATCTCCGCGATCACTGCCTTCCCAGCGGCGCTCTTGGTGCGCAGGTCCTCCGCCGTCTGGTCAGGCACCCACTCGTCGTTGAACGTGATCAGATATTCAGCCACTGTCATCTCCTCTCGGCGCGGCAACCCGAACGGCCGCCACACCAACTCCACGAACGCCAACACCCCAATCCGACACCATCCCACAACCAATCTGTGCGGCATGCTTGGGAGCGGGGGCGGGAAGTTTCTTCGGGGTCGTGTCGATCCGCGGGCCGCTCGTTCGACCTGGGGGTGCGAGGGCCGAGAGGCGGCCCCGTCGGACAAGGAGTACGTGATGGCGCAGTACATGCTGATCATGCGGGGCACCGACGAGACGAACGCGGCCATGATGGCCAACATCGACGAGATGATGACCACGACGCGCCAGTTCATCGAGGCGATGGACAAGGCCGGGGTGTACGTCGCAGCCGAAGGCCTGGACGATCCGGCCCAGGGCGTCGTCGTGCATTTCACCGACGAGGCGCCGATCGTCACGGACGGACCGTACGGCGAGACCAAGGAACTGTTCGGGGGCTACTTCGTGCTCGACGTCGCCTCGAAGCAGGAGGCGGTCGAGTGGGCCAAGCGGGTCCCGGCGGTGCCCGGATCCAAGATCGAGGTACGGCGGGTGCCCGGCGAGGACGAGGTCCCGCAGGACAGCGCGAAGTTCGTCAAGGAAGACGCCTACCGCCAGAGCAACGGCCAGAGCTGATGGATGCGGCCGGCGTCGAGGCCGTCTGGAGGATCGAGTCAGCGCGGATCGTCGCCGCGCTGACCCGGTTCACCGGTGATTTCGGGTTGGCCGAGGATGCGGCACAGGAGGCGGTGGCCGAGGCACTGGTGTCGTGGCCGGTTGCCGCTCCGGCCAGTCCGGCCGGCTGGCTGATGGCCACGGCCCGGCGGCGGGCGATCGACGCGATCCGCCGCCGTACCGCCCTGAAGGATAGGTACGCGCTGCTGGCGACGGCATCGGTCGTCGACGACGAGATCGACCCGGACAGGATCGACGACGACATCCTGGCGCTGATGTTCATCAGCTGCCACCCGGTGCTTTCCCGCGAGTCCCAGGTGGCGCTGACCCTGCGCGTGGTCGGAGGCCTGTCCAGCGAGGAGATCGCCCGCGCGTTCCTCGTATCCGTGCCGACCGTGCAGGCCCGCATCACCCGGGGCAAGAAGACGATCGCCGCAGCCGGGGTGCCGTTCGAACTGCCTGCGGCGGACGAGCGCCGGGAGCGATTGAGCGGCGTACTGAGCGTGCTCTACGTGATCTTCACCGAGGGGTCGACGGCCACGTCGGGCGAGCGGCTGGTGCGGCATGATGTCGCGTACGAGGCGATCCGGCTGGCCCGCACACTGGCCGCGCTGCAGCCGGACGAGCCGGAGGTGCACGGCCTGCTGGCGTTGTTCGAGCTGACGGCGGCGCGCTTCCCGGCCCGGACCGACTCGGACGGTTCGGCGATCCTCCTGGAGGACCAAGATCGGCGGCGGTGGGACTTGTCGGCGATTCGCCGCGGGCTGGGCGCACTGGTCAAGGCATCGCCCCGCGGCCTCGGCCCCTACGGTCTGCAGGCCGCGATCGCCGCCGCCCACGCATCGGCGCGCTCGGTGGAGGAGACCGACTGGGATCGGATCGTCGTGCTGTACGAAGCGCTCGGCCGGGTCGCGCCCTCGCCGGTGGTCGAACTCAACCGAGCCGTCGCCGTAGCCATGGCCTCAGGTCCGGCCCAGGCCCTCGCGATAGTCGACGAACTGGTCGCCCTGGACCGACTCCCCGGCTCACACCTGGTCCCGACCGTACGAGGTGAACTACTGACCCGCCTCGGCCGACACACTGAGGCCCGCGCCGAACTGGAACTGGCAGCCCGCCTGTGCACCAACCAACCCGAACGCTCAATCCTCCTACGCAAGGCCGCCGCACTGGACTGACTTGTTCACCCCTGTGGGGAAGCCTGTGGACAGGATCACGGGTGATAATCACCCGATGCCTGAAAAGCACTCACGTCCCGTGCCCGGCGGTCGAGCCTTCTACCTGACCGAACGCCTCTGGAAGTTGTCCGAAGGTCTTCCTGTCGAGTCCGTACCGATCGAGGCAATCCCGGACTTCGACGAGGACTGCTGGTTCGGCGGCAGGCCCGTCACCTGCCGAATGGTCGCCCGCCACGCCGCGCTCATTCAGAAAGCCGACCTCAGCTACCCAGTGATTCTGTCCGCAGACGGCCGCCTGATGGACGGCGGCCACAGAATCTCCAAAGCCTGGATCAACGGCCTGACAACCATCAACGCCGTCCGCTTCAAAACCGATCCCGAACCTGACTACTACGAGTGGAACACGCCCACCTGACGCCACGCGAAGGGCGCGGCGCGATGATGAGGCCATGGCCGACGACAACCCGCGAGTCGTGTTCCTCTTCGATGACATGGACCTCTACATGTTTCCGTCACTCGACACCGCCGAAGACTGGATGGAAGCGGTTGACGTTGACGCCGGCGAGTACACCGCCGCGATGACAGAGACCGGACAGGTCATCAGGATGAGGACAGAGGATGGACTCGTCATCCTGGAGTTGACTGCCGAGGCGGACCTGGCGAGGTTGCAGGAGCTCCTGCGCGAGTACGGCGAGCTGATCGGGCAACGAGGGATCGAGCTGGACCCTGACGGCTTCGCCAATCGGTCATGGCAACTCGACTGGGAGAACCGTTGGCCGAAGTGGCCTCGATGGCTGGACAGACGACTCCACCCACACGGCCCGGTCCAGGCATAGAGCCAGGCGTGACTGCGTGAGCTCGTCCAGTTCAATGTCGCTGGTGACTCGCCGAGCCTGTTAACCGGTTTTCGCTAGAGCATGCGGAGGGCGCCATCGAAGAGGCTCTCCGGGTCGTGCAGGATGCGGCAACCGTCGCGAAGAACCTTCGCCGTTCCTGGGTCCAGAGGAGTCGAAAGCCACTCCTCGGTGACCACCCCTAACTCGACAACAAGCCCGCTGCTGAGGCGAACCCTCCGCTCCGTGAGCGGACCCCAGTCCTGGCAGCGAATCAGTCGAGGTCTGCGGTCGATGGAACGTGCCCATTCCATTCCGCTGATGTGGCGGTCCTTGTCTGCGGGAACCAGGACGATGTCCACGTCGCTCGCCATCCGAGGTCGGCCGTATGCGTACGAACCAACCAAGGCGAGCCCCTGTACGTCGGTCTGCACTTGTGCCCAAGCGGTGATGCCGGAGATCGCCGCCTCCGCACAAAGCCGCCTACCTTTGAACCGTGCACTCATCCGGGAAGCCTCGCAGATGGCCCTACCCGACAGGCCGGTCATCGCGGATGAGTCGGGCTCTTAGCGCGTTGGCCTGGTTGTCGCTCAGACCTCCGTGACGAAGGTACGGCTCAACCCCGCCGTACCTGTCTTCGAGGTGCTTTAGTGCTGCGAGCATCGTCTCCGGCCGGGCGGTGAAGGACTCAGCCAGATGGCTCCGCTCGGTGGGATCGTCGATGAGGAGGAGCTGTTCGTCGAGGTGGTCGCGCATGCGGTCGTCCAGGACGGCGTAGTCGGCGGCGACGCATTCAGTCGGTACGCCAGCGAGGCTCAGGGCCAGTGCGACCACGGTCCCGGCACGGTCCTTTCCGGCATGGCAATGGACGACGACTGCACCGCCGGGCGCATCGGCGATCGCCCCGACTGCGGCGGCGAACAGCTCGGGGTGGAGGTCGAGCATCGCCACATACTGCTGGTCGATGCTCTGCGTCGGATCGTAGGGATCGTCTGCGTTGTAGAGCGGCATGTTGCGGTAGAGAGGGTCGGATGCGAAGGGTGACGGGTCACCTTCGCACTCCGGGGGAGTCCGTACGTCGATGATGCGGCTCACAGAAGCGCCCCGCACCGCTTGGACGCCGGCCTCTGTCAACCGTGAAAGGTTGTCGGAACGGATCAACGCGCCAGAACCGATCTGGCGACCGTCACTCGTGGGTAGACCGCTGAGATCGCGGACGTTGAGGCAGTTGGGCCACGTCAGACGCATGGGTGCGGTCACAGTTGTTGAACCTCTTCCTTCCGCCGGCCGAGCGCGGAGTCGTCAGCTGTGCGGACACGAGTCTGCGCCGCTGGACGCCGAAACATAAGTCTTGAAGTTGCGGCCCAAAGCTGCGGAAAAATGGATTGGGAGAACTCACCGTTTCCGCTTGATCATCACGAGGTCGGCGCCGCCTAAGACGGAAGACTTGGTGGGCTCGTCCCCAGGTCGATGGCGACGCGTCAGAGCACGCGGAGGGCACGCCGCCTCTGAACGAGGCAAGGGAGGACGATGGCGTGAGCCGAGAATCGCGCTCTGACCTGCATGAACGCGGTGGTGGAGACGAGGGGACTTGAACCCCTAACCCCTGCCTTGCAAAGGCAGTGCTCTGCCAGTTGAGCTACGCCCCCGTTGGGGTGGTCAGTGGCCCGGGGTTACCGGGTCGGCGACCTCGGCCCAGAGGTCCTTCTCGGCGCGGGACTGCTGGGTCTTCTTGTACACGAAGTATCCACCGACGCCGGCCAGCAGCACCAGCAGGATCTTTCTCAGCACTGGAGACTCCTCGGATGTGGCTGCGAAACAACGTGAGGGTGGGCCTAACTGGACTTGAACCAGTGACCTCTGCCTTATCAGGGCAGCGCTCTAACCGTCTGAGCTATAGGCCCGCATACTGCGGTGTCGAACCCGGGAGAGATTACCGCACCAAGTGCCCTACTCCCAAACCGGTTCCGGCCGGGCCTGGAGCAGGTCCGGCCGGAACGGGAGGTGCCAGGTCAGTCCTCCGACGCCAGCGTGACTTCGAGGCCGCCGAGGAGCGTGGCGGCGATGTTGTAGAGGAACGATCCGAGGGTCGCGAGTGCCGTGATGATCAGCACGTCGGCGCACGCCAGCAGTGTGGTGAAGCCCATCACCTTGCCGGTGTTGACGTAGTTCTCGACCCGGAACGGCTCGCCCGCCGGCGTCCCGAGGACCTCCTGGACGGTCGAGTTGATGTTGTCGAACACCCCGGCCGCACCGATCGCGGACCAGACGATGAAGACCGCGACCCAGGTCACGATCCCGAACGCGATCGCCAGCAGGAACGCCGTCTTCATCACCGACCACGGGTCGATCCGGGACATCCGCAGCCGCGCCTTGCGCGTCTGCGGCCGGCCCGACGCCTTGGCGTCCTTCTCGGCGTGCCGCTCCTGCTTGGCCTCGGCACGCTCAGCCTTGTCGGACTTCACCGCGGCGGCCTTGTCCAGGACGGCCTGACGCGCCGAGCTCATCCGGTCACCGAACGACTCGGTCTTCGCCTCGTTCCCGCCGTACGACGGGGTGCCGCCGACCGGCGTGACGACCGACGGAGGGCTCCACGGCTCCGGGCGACCGGGCGTACTCGGGGCGGGCTGCTGCGGCCGCACCGGTGCGGACCCCGGGGCCTGCGGTCGGTACTCGGACGGCCGCTGGCCGTTCGGTGTACCTGTCCTCTGGCCGTTGGCGCCGGGAACGCCGTTGGAACGACCGTTGGAAGCCGGGTTGGCCGGGGCAGCTGACGGCTTCCCACCCTGCGCGGTGCGCTGGGGGTTGGAGCTGTCGGCCGCACCTTCAGGCCATGTCGGCCTCGCGCGGTTGGTCATCAGTCACCCTCCTGGCCGGCTTCGTCGTCTTCGACGGTAGCCGCGCCGTCCACATCCGTCGAACGCTCGTCACCAGACTGGACGCTCTCAGAGGTGGATTCGGTTGTCGATCCGTCCACATTCTGGGCACCTCCAGCGACGGTACCCTCCTCGGCCGCTTCCGATTCCTCCCCGACGATGGTCAGATCGGTGTTCCGGGCGATCGCGACCACCGCGTCGGACTCGCCGACGCCGGCGAACCGGACGCCCATCGTGTCGCGGCCCTTCACCGGGACGCTGTCGACCCGGCTGCGGACGACCTGACCGCTGGCCTTGATCGCCAGGACCTGGTCCTCGTCGACAACGATGATCGCGCCGACCAGCGAGCCGCGCTCGTCGTTCAGCTTGACCGCCTTGATGCCGAGGCCGCCGCGGCCCTGCTGCCGGTACTCCGAGACCTTCGACCGCTTCGCGTACCCGGCGTCGGTGACCGTGAAGACGAACTGCGTGTCCTCCTCCGAGCCGGCCCGGATCACCGACATCGACAGCACCTCGTCGCCGGACCGGAACTTCATCCCGGTCACGCCGGAGGTGGCCCGGCCCATCGGCCGCAGTTGCTCGTCGTTCGCGGTGAAGCGGATCGACTGACCCTTCCGGGACACCAGCAGCAGGTCGTCCTCGGCGGTGGCCAGGTCGGCGCCGATCAGCTCGTCGTCGTCCTCGCGGAAGTTGACCGCGATGATGCCGCTCTGCCGCGCCGAGTCGTAGTCGCGCAGGGCCGTCTTCTTGACCAGGCCCTTCTTGGTCGCGAGCACCAGGTAGTCGGACTGCTCGTAGTCGCGCAGCGTCAGCACCTGCGCGATCTCCTCGTCCGGCTGGAACGAGAGCAGGCCGGCGACGTGCGAGCCCTTCGCATCCCGCGCGGACTCGGGCAGCTGCCACACCTTGGCGCGGTAGACGCGACCCTTGGTGGTGAAGAACAGCATCCAGTGATGGTTCGTGGTGGCGAAGAAGTGGTTGATCTCGTCCTCGGCCCGCAACTGCGCGCCACGGACGCCCTTGCCGCCCCGGTTCTGCGTCCGGTACAGGTCGGTCTTGGTCCGCTTCGCGTAGCCGCCACGGGAGATCGTGACGACGACCTCCTCGTCCGGCACCAGGTCCTGCACCGACAGGTCTCCGTCGGCCGCGATGATCTCGGTCCGCCGCTCGTTGCCGTACTTGTCGACGATCTCGGCGAGCTCGTCCTTGACGATCGACCGCTGCCGCTCCGGGCTGGCCAGGATGTCCTCGAGGTCGGCGATGACCGCCTCGAGCTCCTGCAACCGCTCGATGATCTTCTGCCGCTCCAGGGCGGCCAGCCGCCGCAGCTGCATGTCCAGGATCGCCTGCGCCTGGATCTCGTCGATCTCCAGCAGCTGGATCAGGCCGGTGCGGGCCTCGTCCACATCCGGGCTGCGCCGGATCAGCGCGATCACCTCGTCGAGGGCGTCGAGCGCCTTCACGTAACCGCGGTAGATGTGCGCGCTCTTCTCCGCCTCGCGCAGACGGAAGCGGGTCCGCCGCTGGATGACCTCGATCTGGTGGTCGATCCAGTGGCTGATGAACAGATCCACGCTGAGCGTGCGCGGTACGCCGTCGACGAGCGCGAGCATGTTGCAGCCGAAGGTGTCCTGCAGCGGCGTGTGCTTGTAGAGGTTGTTCAGTACGACGCGCGGCTGAGCGTCCCGCTTCAGCACGATGACGAGTCGCTGACCGGTCCGCGACGAACTGTCGTCACGGATGTCGGCGATGCCGCTCATCTTGCCGGTGTTCACCAGCTCGGCGATCTTCAGCGCCAGGTTGTCCGGGTTGACCATGTACGGCAGCTCGGTGACGACCAGGCTGGTCCGGCCCTTGGCGTCTTCCTCGATGTCGACGACCGCGCGCATCGTGACCGAGCCACGGCCGGTGCGGTAGGCGTCATCGATGCCCTTGTAGCCGACGATCAGCGCGCCGTTCGGGAAGTCCGGGCCCTTGATGTACTGCAGGCAGGCGTCGAGCAGCTCCTCGCGGGTCGCCTCCGGGTGCTCCAGCGCCCAGTCGACCGCGGCCGCCACCTCACGCAGGTTGTGCGGCGGGATATTCGTCGCCATGCCGACCGCGATACCGGACGAGCCGTTCACCAGCAGGTTCGGGAAGCGGGCCGGCAGGATCACCGGCTCCTGCGACTTGCCGTCGTAGTTGGGCCGGAAGTCGACCGTCTCCTGGTCGATGTCGCGGACCATCTCCATCGCCAGCGGCGCCATCCGGCACTCGGTGTACCGCATGGCGGCGGCCGGGTCGTTGCCCGGTGAACCGAAGTTGCCCTGCCCCTGGATCAGCGGCGCCCGCATCACCCACGGCTGCGCGAGCCGGACCAGGGTGTCGTAGATCGCCGAGTCGCCGTGCGGGTGGTACTGACCCATGACGTCACCGACGACGCGGGAGCACTTGTTGAAGCCGCGATCCGGCCGGTAACCGCCGTCGTACATCGCATAGAGGATGCGGCGGTGCACCGGCTTGAGGCCGTCACGGACCTCGGGCAGCGCGCGGCCGACGATGACCGCCATCGCGTAGTCGAGGTACGACTGCTGCATCTCGGTCTGCAGGTCGAGGGGCTCGACGCGGTCGTGGCCCGGCGTGGTGGGGGTCTCGGTCATGAAAAAGTCCCGTTCAGATCAGTACGTCGGTGAGCAGCGGCGAGATCAGATGTCGAGGAAGCGGACGTCCTTGGCGTTGCGCTGAATGAAACTGCGCCGCGCTTCGATGTCGTCGCCCATCAGCGTCTGGAACGTCTCGTCGGCGCGGATCGCGTCGTCCAGCGTGATCTGCAGCAGCACCCGGTTGGCCGGGTCCATCGTGGTGTCCCACAGCTCGTTCGCGTTCATCTCGCCCAGACCCTTGTAACGCTGGATCGGGTTCTCCTTGGGCAGCTTCTTGCCCGCCTCGTAGCCGGCTTCGAGCAGGCCGTCGCGCTCCCGGTCGGTGTACGCGAGCTCGTCAGGCTGGTTGCTCCAGCGGATCTTGTACAGCGGCGGCTGTGCGGCGTACACGTGGCCGCGCTCGATCAGCGGGCGCATGAAGCGGAACAGCAGGGTCAGCAGCAGCGTGCGGATGTGCTGGCCGTCGACATCGGCGTCGGCCATGATCACGATCTTGTGGTACCGCAGCTTCTCCTCGTCGAAGTCCTCGTGGATCCCGGTGCCGAGCGCGGAGATGATCGCCTGGACCTCGTTGTTCTGCAGGACCTTGTCGATCCGGGCCTTCTCGACGTTCAGGATCTTGCCCCGGATCGGCAGGATGGCCTGGAACTTCGGGTCCCGGCCGCCCTTCGCGGAGCCACCCGCCGAGTCACCCTCGACGATGTAGACCTCGCATTCCTCCGGGTTGGTCGACTGGCAGTCGGCCAGCTTGCCCGGCAGGCCGCCGCCACCCAGCAGGCCC
Organism: Kribbella sp. VKM Ac-2569; assembly: GCF_004216905.1. Lineage (GTDB taxonomy): Bacteria > Actinomycetota > Actinomycetes > Propionibacteriales > Kribbellaceae > Kribbella. The sequence continues at coordinate 206,073 of NZ_SGXJ01000004.1, read as the reverse complement.
TTGCGGTTGCGGGCCAGGTCGCGGGCCTTGCGGGCCGCGATCCGGGCGCTCGCCGCGGCGGTCGCCTTGCGGATGATCTCGCGGCCCTCGGCCGGGTTCTGCTCGAACCAGGCGCCCAGCCTGTCGTTCACGACCCGCTGGACGAAGCCCTTCACCTCGGTGTTGCCGAGCTTGGTCTTCGTCTGGCCCTCGAACTGCGGCTCGGCGAGCTTGACCGAGATGATCGCGGTCAGGCCCTCCCGGATGTCGTCACCGGTGAGCCGATCCTCTTTCTTCTTGATCATGCCCTGGTCCTCGCCGAACGAGTTGACCAGTGAGGTGAGAGCGGCCCGAAAGCCCTCTTCGTGGGTGCCGCCCTCGTGCGTGTTGATCGCGTTCGCGAAGGTGTGCACGGACTCCTGGAACGAGCCGCTCCACTGCAGCGCGACCTCGAGGCTCATGCTGTTCTCGCCGTTGGCCGCGGCCTCGAACGAGATCACGTCGCGGTGCACGGTCTCGCGAATGCCGGTCAGGTACTTCACGTAGTCGACCAGGCCGTTGTCGGCCTTGAACGCCTGCTCGACCGGGTGACCGTCCTCGGTGTGGTCCGGACGCTCGTCGCGGATCACGATCTCGAGGCCCTTGTTCAGGAAGGCCATCTCGCGGAACCGGGTCGCCAGCGTCTCGTACGAGTACGTCGTGGTCTCGAAGATGTCCTGGTCCGCCCAGAACGTCACGGTGGTCCCGTTCGCCTCCGACGTACCGACCTCGGCGAGGTCCTCGTCCGGGACGCCGTGCGTGAAGGACTGCGTGTACAGCTTGCCCTTCAGTTTCACGTCGACCTTGAGCCGGGTGGACAGCGCGTTCACGACGGACACACCGACGCCGTGCAGACCACCGGACACCTTGTATCCACCGCCGCCGAACTTGCCGCCGGCGTGCAGGACCGTCAGTACGACGGTGACGGCCGGCTTGCCCTCGGACTCGACGATGTCGACCGGGATACCGCGGCCGTTGTCCTCGACGCTGACCGCGCCGTCGGGCAGCAGGGTGACGACGATCCGGTCGCCGTACCCGGCCATCGCCTCGTCGACCGCGTTGTCGACCACCTCGGTGACGAGGTGGTGCAGACCGCGCTCACCGGTGGACCCGATGTACATACCCGGACGCTTGCGCACCGCGTCCAGACCCTCGAGCACCTGGATCGCGCTAGCGTCGTACTCGCGCTCGACGAGGTTCGACGGGATGGTGTCGAGCATCGGGGGGAGTTCCTCGCCGGATGCGGCGGTGCCGATGGGGTCGGCGGACTGGTTGGCGTCGATCTCGGTCGGCTCGTCGGTCACCGGCTGTTGTCCTCCTCGGACCCCGCGTTCGCGAGGCATCGCGGCACAGTTGAGCCGCCCTCTACGGTGATGGCAGAGGCGCGGCTCGCTCTACTCCGTTCATTCTACCCGTCGAGCGAAGCAGAACCTGCCACCAGCCGCCCGAAACTCACCTCAGGGCGTCTTTTCTCCCTCATCTCCATGTCCCCTCTCGCGGGTGGGGGGCCAGAAAGCGCTCACGGGCACTCAGTGGCCTCCGGCTGTTTCGCCACTGACCGTTCCGGCACTCACCGGTCCAGACCGCTCAGGCCCGTTCGAGGCGGCCGGGGACGACGGGTGCCTGGCGCGCACCCACCGCCCCTTAGGATCGCAGCCGTGGAAAGTCTCGACGAGGTCATCGATGCCATGATCGCCGACCGGGTGATTCACCGGCACCGGCGGATCTGGTTGCTGCTGATCGCCCTCATCGTGGCGGCAGCCCTGGTGGTGCTGGCCACCGGCGGCTGGAAAGAGAAGAAAGGCCGCGTCGTCCCGACCATGGAGGCCCCGGCGACGGTGACCGCCGGCCGGTTCGAGTTCAACTTCACCAAGGCTGAGATCGTCCGGAAGCCGAAGACCGACTACAGCGCGGCCGAGACCACGCTGAAGGTGTACTTCACTGCGAAGAACATCGACTCCGAGGAACACACGAGCGACTCGGTGCAGAACAGCCTCCTCGTGTTCGTTCCGGGCAAGGGCGAGGACCTGGTCGACTCCAACGGCGGCGACTGCCATGACGGCCTGAACTGGCAGTTGGTCTACGGGCTGCCGCCGGAAGAGTGCAGCACCAAGTTCAAGGTCGCTCCGGACTTCGCCGCGGACATGGTCGAGATCGGGGTCTTCGAGGAGCACTACGAGGCCGACAACGGCGCACTCGGACTGAGCGAGCAGCCGTACTGGCAGCGCGAGACCCCGGCCGCCGTTGTCCGGCTCAAGCCGACCGTTGTTGTCGATGACGGGAAAGACGGATGAAGCTCTACCGCCCCGCGACCATCCTGGTCGGCCTGCTGTTCGTGCTGCTCGGCGGTGTGACCCGGCTGGCCGGTCCCGACCATGTGTTCGGCGAGGACCAGAACCTGAAGGTCGAGCACGGCACCATCGGTGAGGCGCTTCCGTACGCGGGCAGCGGGTCGACGATGAAGGTCACCCGGATCAAGTTCGCCAAGTCGATCATCCAAGCCGATGCGAGCGACGACGACAAGCCGTTCGAGACCAACGGCGTCTTCGTGGCGGTTGAGTGGGATGCGGTCCGCGGCGTGAAGGACCCGGATTCGTTCACGCCGACGCTGATCACCGACGGCGGCAGCGTGTACACCAAGGTCAGCGACCCGAGCGAGAGCAGGATCGACTTCCCCGACGCCGGCTTCGCGAGTACCGGGTCCGTCGTGTTCGAGGCCAACCCGGCCGATCTGAAGGGCCTCACCCTGAGACTCAAGCCGTCCATGCTCTTCAACGTGTACAACTCCGAGATCCGCGTCGATCTGGGCGTCCCGACCGAGGCCATCGCCCAGCAGATGGTCGACGGCGCCGTCGACCAGTACGTCATCAACGACGACGTCACCCGGGTGGCCTCGTGAACCTCGCGAGCCGGGCCAGCCGGCTGGTCGTTCAGCTCTCGCTGATGGTCGCCCTGCTGGGCCTGGGGGTGTTCACCGTGGTCCATCCCTATCTGAGCGACGACGAGGACCTGTACAAAAGCGGTCGGGTCGACGAGGTCGTCAGCCAGGGCCCGGTGACGGTCCAGGACATCGAGTGGAAGCTGGACTCGATGAAGGTCTATACCTCGATCCTGAACGAGGACGGCGAGGCGATCGAGCTCGACGCACCGGCCGGGTCGACGTTCGTGCTGGCCACGCTCACGGTGACGCCGCGGAAGGGTCTCCAGCTCGACGACCAGGGATTCAGCTGTGACGCGAAGCTGCGGGACAGCAAGGGCAACATCTGGGAGGACACGCAGGCGACCGGCTATCCGCTGCCGACCTTCTGCGGCGACGACGACCACCCGTTCACGATGGACAAGCCGGGCAAGGTCGCCAAGGTCTACATCGTCCCGAAGAGCGTCGTACCGAACCTGATCGGTCTGACCGTCGAGGACTTCTACATCCACCGACGGGTGCTGATCACTCCCTGACGGCGAGCGGGAACCCGTCAGGCGTTGGCGGGAACCGGCTGCTCGGCCGGCGGCGCCTTGGCCTCGGCGATCGCCGCCGCCTCGGCGCGACGCTCGTTGCCGACCGAGATGCACAGGTCGAAGGCTGCGGCCAGGAGCGCGATCCGCAGCGGCTCGAAGAGCAGCGACTGGATCAGGTTGGCGACCTCGTGGTACATCAGGCCCCAGCGCTGCCCGTGGATGCCGAACATCCGCTGGAACACCACGAACGCCCAGTCGTTGCCGAGCAGCCAGAACGTGTAGACGAGGCAGACCACGCCGAGGAACACCGGTCCGACCCGGACCAGGAGGCGGAACGCGTTGATCGCGGGGTAGAACTTCTCCCGCACGCCCGCCAGCAGCAGGTCCGGGGCCTTGTAGGTCAGGCCGGCCAGCCGGCCTCGCTGCGGCGCCTGCTGCTGCTCGGCGTGCGCGCCGAGTCGGCGTTCGAGCCGTGTACCCCGGAAGACACCGCCGCCCGACAGCACGCGGTGACCGAAGACCACGGTGCAGATCGCCAGCCACGTCAGCGGCTCCGCGACGCCCAGCTTGAACAGCGGCCAGAGTGACTCCCAGAAGAAGCCCCAGAGGAACTCGATACCGGCCGGGATCGGGATGTGGATCTTTTCGAAGAAGTCCTTGAGGCCGTCCCACCGGTCCAGCGACCAGTACCAGAAGGTGCGGTCCTTGAACCACTCCTTGCCCTGGGCGATCGCGAACGGCGTGATCACGAACGTGAGCAGCACGAAGAAGGCTTCGGCCCAGACCTGGGCGAACTTCACCGGACGGCTCGGCCACCGGTCGTCGATGGCCTGGAACACCCGGCGCAGCACCAGCAGTACGGCGAGGGCGGGCAGGTAGCCGTGCCAGTTGTGATTGCCGAGCTTGAAGAACGACGAGCCGGCCTGCATCCCGTTCTGGACCAGGTACGTCGCGCTCAGTTGACTGACCTGATCGTCGAAGAAGCCCCACGCCGACCAGACCGCGACCAGTGGCAGCAGCGTGACCGCGAGCAACTCCAGCAGGCCACGCTGCGTCGGGTCGGACGTCTCCTCGGCCTCGTTGCTCGCCGCGTCCCGCCAGCGGTAGAGCGACATCGCACAGGTCCGGATCATGCCGACCGCCGCGGTGATCTGCAGCAGTACGCCGACCGCGAACAGGCCGGTGCCCAGACTCGAGTGCAGGTGCTTGGCCAGCCAGATCGCGCCCTGCGCGCACACCGTGAACCCGACAAAGCCGGCGAGCCACCAGGTGGTCATGGGCAGGAGGTTCTTCCACCAGAGCCGGAAGGTATCTCCGATCAGGTGGACCATCTCGCGAAAGCCGTCAACGAGCGTACGCATCGCGCCTGATCCTAGGGGAGGGCCGGGTCCTCCCAGCAACTCAGGCCGTCATCCGTAAGTATCGCGGGGTCCGCGGCCGCCGCGGACCGTGCGGGGGCCCTTGCGCCAGGTGTAGGTGTTGGGGCCCAGGACCTTCACCAGGGAGACGGTTCCTTCGCCGAGTTCGGCGTTCAGCCGGAAGAGCAGTTGCGGGACCAGCAGATCGAGCTGGACCTTCCACGCGGTCGACGACGTACGGACGGTCAGCACTGTGTCGTCGTACGACTCCGGTTTGCAGTGTTCGGCCATCTCCGGGCCGACGATGGACGGCCAGCGGGCCATCACGCCGTGGACGGCGACATCGACCTCCCAACCCTGGTCGCGCATCAGCCGGCCGAGGGTGTTGGTCAGCTTCTGCGGGTCGCGGTCGTCGGGGCGGGCGCTGCTGATCTGGGCGCCGCCGATCCGCGGCCGTCGGCGGCGTTTGACCGGCATGATGCCGCCCTTCGCCGCCTGCTGCTTCAGCCGGGCCGCCAGCGACTTCGCCAGGTCCAGCCCTTGCTTGTCGTGATCCGGCTCGATCGCTTCGTCGCTCTCGGAGCCGCTCTCAGAGGAATTCGGGGGTTCAGGCACGCTGAACGACCCCCTCACCCACCTCGAAGCGTGCCCCGCTCAGCTCAGTGGGCACGTCAGCGGCGACCGCTGCGGTCACCAGCACCTGCTCGGCCGGCGCGACCAGCTCGGCGAGCCGGTCCCGGCGCTGCGAGTCGAGCTCGGCGAACACATCGTCGAGGATCAGCACCGGTTCACCTCCATCCGCGCGTAACAGGTCGTACGACGCCAGCCGCAGCGCGAGCGCGAACGACCAGGACTCACCGTGACTCGCGTACCCCTTCGCAGGCAAGTCCCCGAGCCCCAGTACGACGTCATCGCGGTGCGGACCGACCAGCGAGACACCACGGTCGAGCTCGTCCTGCCGCTTGTCCCGCACCGCCGCGAGCAGCACCTCGTCGAGTTGCTCCCGCGACACGACACCGGGCTCGAGCAGTACGGATGACTTGTACTCGAGCCGCGCATCACCCTTGCCCCGGGCAACAGCGTCGTACGCGCTGGACACCAACGGGCGCAGCGCCTCCAGCAACTCCAGACGGGTCGCCAGCAGCTCGGACCCGGCGCGCGCGAGGTTCGAGTCCCAGACCTCGAGCGTGCGCAATTGGCTGTCGGCGGCACTCGAGCGGTTCTGCCGGCGTGCCTGCGAGGCGCTCCGGAGCAACGAGTTCCGTTGCTTGAGCACCCGGTCGTAGTCCTGCCGTACGCCGGCCATCCGCGGTGACCGCAGCGTCAGCAGCTCGTCCAGGAACCGCCGCCGCTCGGACGGATCGCCCTTCACCAGCGCGAGATCCTCCGGCGCGAACAGCACCGTGCGGAGCAGTCCGAGCACTTCGCGTGGCCGCGGCACCGGCGAGCGGTTGACCCGAGCCCGATTTGCCTTCCCAGGATTGATTTCCAGCTCGACCACCACGTCGCGGTCGTACTGGCTGCGGATCTCCGTGCGCACGATCGCACGGGTGGCGCCGGCCCGCACCAGCGGTGCGTCGTTCGCCACCCGGTGTGAACCGAGGGTCGCGGTGTAGTGGATCGCCTCGACCAGGTTGGTCTTGCCGTGGCCGTTCGGCCCGACGAAGGACGTCACGCCCGGAGTGAGCTGGACCTCCGCCTGCTGGTAGGACCGGAAGTCGAGCAGACCCAGGGCGGTGACGTACACCTCAGTGCTTGATCGGCGGTGTCGCGTACGACGGGTCGGCTGCCTCGGCGCCCTTCACCGCGTGCCCGCCGAACTGGTTGCGCATCGCGGCGATCGCCTTCATCGCCGGCGAGTCGTCCTGCCGGGACGCGAAGCGGGCGAACAGCGATGCGGCGATGGCCGGCACCGGTACGGCGTTGTCGATCGCGGCCTCGACGGTCCAGCGGCCCTCGCCGGAGTCTTCGGCGTACCCGCGGATCTTGTCCAGGTGGGTGTCGTCCTTGAGCGCGTTCACCATCAGGTCCAGCAGCCAGGACCGGATCACGGTGCCCTCGCGCCAGGACTCGAACGTCTCCGGCACGTTGTCCACGATGTCCGCGGCCTCGAGCAGCTCGAAGCCCTCGGCGTACGCCTGCATGATCGCGTACTCGATGCCGTTGTGGACCATCTTCGAGAAGTGTCCGGCGCCGACCTTGCCGGCGTGCACGAAACCGAAGTCGCCCTCGGGCTTCAGTGCCTCGAAGATCGGCATCACGATGTCGACGGTCTCCTGGTCGCCGCCGCACATCAGCGCGTAGCCGTTCTCCAGGCCCCAGACACCGCCGGAGACACCGCAGTCGACGAAGCGGATGTCCTTCTCGGCGAGCTGGGCGGCACGACGGGTGTCGTCGGTCCAGCGGCTGTTGCCGCCGTCGATGACGATGTCGCCGGGGGAGAGCAGCTCGGCCAGCTCGGTGACGACCGGGTCGATCGCCTGCACCGGGACCATGATCCAGACCACCTTGGGCTGGTCGGTCGCGGTGAGCTTGCCGACCATGTCGGCCAGGTCCTTGGAGTCGGAGATGTCCTGGTTGTGATCGAATCCGACCACGGTGTGGCCCGCGTTCCGGATCCGCTGGCGCATGTTGCCGCCCATCTTGCCGAGACCGACAAGGCCGAGCTCCATCGTGAATCCCCTTGTTCTGTTGGTGTTCAGCTGTTCAGGCGGACCGGCATCAGCACGTAGCGGAACTCACTGATGGGTTCGCCGTCGAAGTCCCTCACACCGGTCAGTTCGGCCGGCTTCGTGGCCTGTGTGAAGGCCAGGTGCGCAACCGGCGTACCGATCGCACCGAGACCGTCGAGCAGGTACGTCGGATTGAAGCCTACGGTCACCGGCTCGCCGACGACCCGCGCCTCGAGCGACTCGGACGCCTGCGCCTCGTCGCCGCTGCCGGCGTCGAGCGTCACGGTGTCCTCCTCGAAGGTCAGCCGGACCGGGGCGTTGCGCTCCGCGACGAGGGCGACGCGCTTGACCGCCTCGACGAGCGTCGCGGTGTCGATCCGGACCCGGGTGGCGATCGCCGCGTCGGTCGGGATGATGCCGCGAACCTTCGGGAACTCGCCGTCCAGCAACCGGGTGGTCGCACGGCGACTGCCACCGGCCACCTCGCCCTCGAAGCCGACGATGCCGTCACCGGTGCCGGGCGCGGCCAGCGAGACGATCACGTCCGAGCCGGTCATCGCCTTCGCGGTCTCCGACAGCACGCGCGCCGGAATCAGCGCGGCAGCCGAAGCATCGGGGGACTGCGGGTTCCACTCCAGCTCACGGATCGCCAACCGGTAGCGGTCGGTGGCCAGCAGGGAGATCGTGGAGCCCTCGATCTCGACCCGGACACCGGTCAGCACCGGCAGCGTGTCCTCGCGGCCGGCCGCGGTCACGACCTGTGAGACGGCCTGGGCGAAGACGTCGGCCTTCACCGTGCCGCTGGCCGCCGGAAGCTCCGGAAGGGCCGGATATTCCTCTGTGGGAAGCGTCTGGAGCGTGAAGCGCGAGCTGCCACAGGTGACCTGGACCTTCGCGCCGTCCACCGCGACGTCCACGGGCTGGTTCGGAAGACTCTTGGAGATGTCGGCGACGAGCCGGCCGGAGATCAGGCACTTGCCGGCATCGGCCACCTGCGCGGGGACCGTGACCCGGACCGAGGTCTCGTAGTCGAAGCCGGACAGGGTGATCTGCCCGTCCTCGGCCTCGACCAGAAGGCCGGCAAGGATCGGAACGCTGGGACGACTGGGCAAACTGCGCGCGGCCCAGGCCACCGACTCGGCCAGTACGTCGCGCTCGACGCGAAACTTCACCGCTGGGTGCCTCCTGTTTCGGCTGTGTGCCAGGCAGATCCTGCCACGGACAAAGGTGCTGTGCGCCCATCGGGCCTGACGTGGCGCTTCGGGCGGGTCGCGTCGGCGTCGTTCCTGTTCGGCCGCGAACTGCTGTTCGCGGTGTTACGGGAACAGCCTGACAGGTCCTGCAAGCCGGCGCGAGATCGGGGTTTTCCCCAGATCGGGCCGCTCGATCGTTTTGTGGCCTTCGATCTCTCTACAGATTCCATAGTGTTCTTCGCACCGGTGGATACTGTGGAAAAGCGCCGAGTTCGCAGGTCAGACCCTGTTTTGGCCTGGGGACGCCGTGTGGACGACGCTCGCTTGTGCTGGGGACGGCCGTGGACGGCGAAATCTGTCCCCACAGGCGATCCACACCCCAACCGGACCTTTCCACGGCGATACCCACAGTTTTCCACAGCTGTGTCCCCAGCCTGTGTGGTTATTGCTGCTTCGCTTGGTGCTTGATTCGGTTGGTCAGTTCGGTGACCTGATTGAAGACGCTGCGCCGTTCCGACATCAGTTGCCGGATCTTCCGTTCGGCGTGCATCACCGTCGTGTGGTCGCGGCCGCCGAACTGCTGACCGATCTTCGGCAGCGACAGATCGGTCAGCTCGCGGCAGAGATACATAGCGATCTGACGGGCCGTCACGAGCACCCGGCTGCGGCTCGAACCGCACAGGTCGTCGATCGAAAGACCGAAGTACGACGCGGTCTGGCCCATGATCATGCTCGCGGTCACCTCGGGCTTGCTGCCTTCGGGGATCAGGTCCTTCAGCACGATCTCGGCGAGGCTCAGGTCGACCGGTTGCCGGTTCAGGCTGGCGAACGCGGTGACCCGGATCAGGGCGCCCTCGAGCTCACGGATGTTCGTCTGCACCTTCGACGCGATGAACTCCAGCACCTCCGGCGGCGCCGTCAGCCGCTCGGTGGCGGCCTTCTTCCGCAGGATCGCGATCCTGGTCTCGAGGTCGGGCGGCTGGATGTCGGTGATCAGGCCCCACTCGAACCGGTTCCGCAGCCGGTCCTCCAACGCCTCCAGCCGTTTCGGCGCACGGTCGGAGCTGATCACGATCTGCTTGTTCGCGTTGTGCAGCGTGTTGAAGGTGTGGAAGAACTCTTCCTGGGTCTGGATCTTGCCTTCCAGGAACTGGATGTCGTCGATCAGCAGTACGTCGACGTCGCGGTACCGGCGCTGGAACTGGGACGCCTTGTCGTCGCGGATCGCGTTGATGAAGTCGTTGGTGAACTCTTCGCTGGAGACGTACCGCACGCGAGCGCCGGTATAGAGACTGCGGACGTAGTGCCCGATCGCGTGCAGCAGGTGGGTCTTGCCCAGACCGGAGTCGCCGTAGATCAGCTGCGGGTTGTACGCCTTGCCCGGTGCCTCGGCGACAGCGACCGCGGCCGCGTGTGCGAAGCGGTTCGAGCTACCGATGACGAACGTCTCGAAGGTGTACTTCGGGTTCAGCCGAGCTTCACCCTGCGCTTCGGTGGCCGACTGCGTCGAGCCGTTCGGCGGCGGGGCGACCGATCCGAGCGGCTGGCCGAACGAGGACTGTTGCGGCTGCTGCTGATAGTGCTGCGGCGCTTGGGCCGGCTGGCTGAACTGGTTGTCCGGGTCGGTCAGGGCGGACTGGATGGTCGGCTGGAACGCGCCGTCGGTACGGAGCGGTTCGCGTACGGCGGGTTGCTGCTGAACCGGCTGCATCGGTTGCTGCTGCATCGGCTGCTGTTGTGGCGCGTGCTGGGAGTGCTGTTGTGGCTGCTGCACCGGCTGCTGGGTGTACTGCGGTTGCTGGGCAGCCTGCTGCTCGCGGAGTTCCGGGTCGAGCGACGGGTCGACGGTGACGGCGATCCGGATGTCGCGACCGAAGCTCTCGGTGAGGATCCGCTCGAGGTCGGGGCGGAGGCGCGTCTCGAGCTGACCGCGGGTGAAGTCGTCGGGTACGGCGACGATCGCGGTGCTCTCGTGCAGCGTCACCGGACGCGAGTTGGTCAGCCAGGCCCGCTGGTTTGGCGGCAAGCCGGCAAGCACCCGAGCCCAAGCGTCCCCAAGATCGGTAACCGCCGCCACCTGCCCCTGCTGCGGCTGCCCCTGCTGGGGTGCGTGTTGCTGAGGGGCTTGCTGTTGCGGCGTCTGCTGTTGCGGGGCCGGCTGCTGTGAGCTGGGCTGCTGCGGAGCTGGCTGCTGGTGACTGGGCTGCTGGGTGTACTGCGGTTGCTGGGCCGGCTGCTGGTATCCGGGCTGCTGCGGCACGTGCTGCTGAGGTGGCTGCTGAGCAGAAGGCTGCGGCACCTGCTGCTGCGGGACCTGCTGCTGAGCCACGTGTTCTTGCTGTGTCACATGCTCTTGCGGTGCGTTGTGCTCAGCCTGCTGCTGGTCAGGCGTGTGCTCGGCGGGCGCCTGCTGAGTCGGCACCTGGAGCTCGGGGACCTGGTGGTCCTGCGGGCGCTGCTCCGGGAGCTGTGCCTCGGGGAAGAGTTGGTCGCTGGCCGGCTCTGGAGCTGCGGGCTCAGGGAGAGTGTTCTCGGCTGGAGGGTGTTCGGCAGTCGGGTGCGCGGCCGCGCTCTCCTGCGTTGGCCGGTTGTCGGGTGACCACTGGTTGGTGGCTGCATCGTCCACACGTGCCTCCCCCTCGATGGGTACCGCGCTTGGTGCATTGCCGCCGCCAGTACCCCAATCCGCCGTACCCCAGGCGTTGCTCGCACCGGGGTACTGGTTGACGGCCGGCGCCGCACCGAAGTACGTCGTACCTGCCGTGGACTGAGGTGGGCCGGACGGAAGATCAGTGGCTGCGCGCTCCAGGTCGGAGCGGTAGCCGTAGGGAGACGTGGGCGGCGCGGGGCGGTACCCCGCGGCCGGCGGCTCGGGCATCGGGATCGGGAGCGACGGGCTCAGATAGTCGCCCGGGTCCATCCGTGGTGTCGGCGTCGGCGTCTGGGCCGGTGCCGGGGTTGGTGCCGGCGGCTGCAGTGGTGTCACCGGTCCGGTCTCGGCGCGAGGCAGCGGCTCCGGCACGGGCCGGACCTCCGTGCGGAAGTTCGCCTCGGGCTCGGGACGGATGTCGGCGTTGGGTTCGGGCCGAAGATCCTGCCGGCCGTCCGCGCCGTACTCCGCCCGGTACTCGGCCGTGAATTCCACCGGTGTGAATTCCGCACTGGCGGAATGGTCCTCGACCACGCGTTGCTCCCCGATTTCGTCGCTGCGGTGGCCGGCGCGATCCGGAGTTGATCCCGAGCTGCGCGACCGTTCGACCCGACCACCGTACGGTCTCTGTCCACACGGTTGTCCACAGTTGTGAACGACCGCCGGAGCAGGTTGGTTACCGATCGCGGGGTGTGGGACCTCTGGTGTGAGGGAGTGACGCTAACAAGTCCGAGCAGGCACCTTCAAGCCGTCATCCACAGGCTATGAACAGCAAATTGGGGGCAACCTGCGGCGTGTCGGGTGGACGCCGGAGCGTAGTCGTGGTTCGAAATCGCTCTCTGTCGTCGTTCCGGTCGGACAGTGACGAACACCGGCCCGATCGGTTGCCCACTATCCTGTCCACAAGCCTGTGGAAAAGTCTGGGGATACCTGGTTTGACCTGTCCACAAGGAGCCACGTACCGTGGATCGGTCGGCTGTTGAGCCGGCCGTTTCGTGCTGCGCTCCCTGCGGGACCTGTTCTCTGGTTCTCCGACGGTGTGCAGGACAGGCACCTTGGACAGATCCAATCAGTGGATTTGTCGACATTTTGTGTTCTCGAGTAACCGGAGTCATTCCAGTGAGCAAGCGGACGTTCCAGCCGAACAACCGTCGTCGGCACAAGAAGCACGGCTTCCGTCTTCGGATGCGTACCCGTGCGGGTCGCGCGATCATCGCCGCCCGCCGTGGCAAGGGTCGTCAGCGCCTCGCGGCCTGAGCGCCCCATTTGACGGTGACCACCTCGTGTTGCCCGCGTCGAACCGGTTGCGCCGGTCCGACGACTTCCGTCGCGCCGTCCGGTCCGGACGGCGCGCGGCGCGACGCGTGGTGGTTCTGCATGTGCTGGCGCAGGCCGGTGAAGCCGGCCCCGCGCGCGTCGGATTCGTTGTGAACAAGGCGGTGGGCAACGCGGTTCTGCGGAACCGGGTCCACCGCCGTCTGCGTGCTGTCATGGCCACGCGGCTGTCCGACCTCCCGGCCGGTAGCTTGACCGTCGTCCGCGCACTCCCGTCGTCCGCTGCGGCGTCGTACGACGAGCTCGCGACCGATGTCGACGGCGCCCTGGGCCGGGTGCTGCGGCCATGATGCGTATCAATCCCGCACGCAGCGGGATCATCGGTTTCCTGAAGTTGTACCGGCTGTTGATCAGTCCGCTGTACGGGCAGGTCTGCAGGTTCTACCCGAGTTGTTCGGCGTATGCCTTGGAAGCGGTCGAACGCCACGGTGCGGTGCGCGGTAGCTGGCTGGCGGGGAGACGACTCCTTCGCTGCCACCCGTGGAACCCCGGAGGCTACGACCCCGTTCCTCCCAGAGATGTCGACCAGCGCGGAGAGTCTCTCTCCGCCAACCAGCCCGGACCGTCAGCCGACGCCGGGCCTGTGCAGCGAGGTGTGTGAGTGACTCTTCTGGCCATCCCCGGGCTCGCGGTGTGGGACGGGATCGTAGACCTGTTCAACACGGTGATGACGCCGCTGTACTGGGCCGTATCGGCACTGCTGGTCGGGTGGCACTGGCTGCTCAGCCAGGTGCTCGACCCGAACGGCGGTTGGGCCTGGGCGCTCTCGATCGCCGGCCTGACGATCGTCATCCGGACCCTGCTGATTCCGCTGTTCGTCCGGCAGATCCGCTCCAGCCGGAACATGCAGCTGCTGCAGCCGAAGATGAAGGAGCTGCAGAAGAAGTACGGCCACGACCGGGAGAAGCTCGGTCAGGAAATGATGAAGCTGTACAAGGAGACCGGGACCAACCCGTTCTCCTCGTGCCTGCCGCTGCTGCTGCAGTCGCCGATCTTCCTGGCCCTGTTCCGCGTGCTCGACTACGCGTCGAAGGGCAAGACGCACAGCAGCATCATGGACCCGCACGTCCAGTCGCTGCAGCACGCGAAGATCTTCGGCGCCGAGATCTCGCAGACCTTCCTGAAGGCGAACGGCGACGGCGCCGGCAACGTCAAGGTCGTCGCGATCGTGCTGATCATCCTGATGACGGCGACGATGTTCACGACGCAGCTTCAGCTGATGCGCAAGAACATGCCGAAGGAGGCCCTCACCGGCCAGGCCGCGCAGATGCAGAAGATCATGCTGTACGTCTTCCCGATCTTCTTCCTCATCGGTGGCTTCAACTTCCCGATCGGTGTGCTGATCTACTGGTTCGTCTCCAACGTGTGGACCATGGGCCAGCAGTTCTACGTGATCCGCCGCAACCCCGCTCCGGGCACTCCGGCGTACGACGCGATGCAGGCCCGCAAGCGCGAGGCGAACGTGCGTCACGGCCGGTCGGCCGACGAGGGCGTTCCGGGTACGGCGGATGCGGAGACCGACACCGACACCACGGACCGTCGTCCGGCGCAGCGGCAGCAGCCGAAGCGGCAGTCGCGCAGCGACCGGAAGACCACCGGTCCGGCGGGAGGTGGCGCGGCGGCGTCGGACAACGGCCAGGCGTCCTCGTCCGCTCCGGAGGACACTCCGCGGCCGCAGGACACTCCGAAGAAGACTCAGGCCGGTGCTGCCAAGAAGCAGCCGGCCGGCAAGAAGGGTACGGGAGCCAAGCGCCAGCCCGCGGCGAAGTCGGCCGCGCAGAAGAAGGCGGCGCAGAAGCGCTCCGGCGGTTCGCGCTGACCGCGTACCCCGAGTCCCCTTTTTGCCTGTGAATGCCCCGGGTCCCCGTGAGGCGGATCCCGACATTGTGAAGGAGTGGCCGTGACTGACGGCATGCAGAACACCGACACGGCGGAGGAGTCCGCCGGTACGAACTCCGGTGACGACCGCCTGAAGGCGCTCGAGGCCGAGAGCGATATCGCTGCGGACTACCTCGAGGAGTTGCTCGACATCGCCGATCTCGACGGCGACATCGACATGGACATCGATGGGGACCGCGCCGCTGTCTCCATCGTCGGCGCCGAACTGAACAACCTGGTCGGCGAGAACGGGAAGGTGCTGGAGGCTCTCCAGGAGCTGACCCGGCTGGCGGTGTACCGGGAGACCGGTGAGCGGTCGCGGCTGATGCTCGACGTGTCGAACTACCGGGCCAACCGGAAGGCCGAACTCGAAGAGGTCGGGCGCAAGGCGGTCGAGGAGGCGAAGGCCACCGGCACCCCGGTGCGGCTGGACCCGATGACGCCGTTCGAGCGCAAGGTCGTCCACGACGTCGTCGCGGCCGCCGGTCTGACGTCGGAGTCCGAGGGTGAAGAGCCCCGGCGCCGCGTGGTGATCCAGCCATGACGATGCCGCAATGAAGGACGTTTCACGTGAAACACCGCCGCTCGTGGACAAGCTGTTTCCACGGGCGGCGGTGCCGCTTTCGGTGTACGCCGAGTTGCTGGCCACCGAGGGGACTCTCCGAGGACTGATCGGCCCGCGGGAGGTGCCGCGGCTCTGGGACCGGCACCTGCTGAACTGTGCCGTCGTCGAGCGCCTGATCCCGGAGGAGTCATCGGTCGCCGACGTCGGCACCGGTGCCGGCCTGCCCGGCATCGTGCTGGCGATCGTCCGTCCGGATCTGCAGGTCGACCTCATCGAGCCGTTGCTGCGACGCACCACCTTCCTCGAGGAAGCAGTCGACACGCTCCAGCTCGAGAATGCGACCGTCGTACGAGCGCGGGCCGAGGATCTGCCGCCGGCGTCGTACGACGTGGTGACCTCTCGAGCGGTCGCTCCGTTGGCAAAATTGGCCAGGTGGTGTCTGCCGCTGTGTGTCGAGGGCGGACTCATGCTGGCGATAAAAGGGGCGTCTGCAGAGGAGGAACTGGACGCCTCAGAGCGCGATTTGATGAAGCTCGGCGCAGAGCTTTGTCATATTCACCAACTCGGCGGCGATGAACTGGCCAACCCCACGACTGTGGTGAGTATTGTGGCCGGACGTGCTGCAGGGGGATCCCGGCACGGAAGACACGGGAGGTGAGCGGGTTGGTGAGTCGTGCCCTCGGATGGCCCGAGAAGAGCACCGGCGTGCCGACGTCCTCACAGGGCATCGGCTGGCCGACCGAACCGGATTCCGCTGTTCGTGTGGTGAGTCAAGAACCCGCTCCCGCCCCGGCACAGACCTCTTCGACACCGGCTGCCGAGCAGCCGCCACTGTCGCCGCCGATCGACACCTCGGGACTTCAGGCCGCTGCGGCAGCCGGTCTCGACAGTCTGGTGAGCGACGATCCGGCGTCCGTTTCACGTGAAACGCCGGACATGCGGGATGATGGTTCCGGGCCCGACTCGGCGTCGCTGGTGGACGTCGAGCCGGACCTTTCGGAGTCTCCACCGCCTGTGGATGACGACCGCATGAAACTGCCCCCGCAGACGGGAATTCGTCCACAGAAGCCTGTGGACGGAGCTGGGGGTAGACCCGCCCCGACCCCTACCGACATCCTCTTCGGGCCAAGTCCCGCACCTATTGGAATGGGCGCTATGACTGCCGCACAGATCGCCGCGCGGGCCACGTCGGACGAGCTTCAGCGACGACTCCTCGAGACTCCGATCGCCGCCGCGACCGAACGGACCCTGCTGGTGAATGAAGGACGCACGATGGGCCGCGAGTTCCCGCTGCCCGACCAGACCCGAGTCTTCGTCGTCGCCAACCAGAAGGGTGGAGTCGGCAAGACCACGACGACGGTCAACGTCGCAGCCGGCCTCGCTCTGTACGGCGCGAAGATCCTGGTCATCGATCTCGACCCGCAGGGCAACGCCTCGACGGCGCTGGGTATCGACCACGCCGAAGGTACGCCGGGGGTGTACGAGGCGGTCATCGAAGGTGAGCCGCTCGGCAAGCTGATCCAGCCGTGCGCGGAACACCCTGGGATCCAGGTGATCCCGGCAACGATCGACCTGGCCGGCGCGGAGATCGAGCTCGTCAGCCTGGTGGCGCGGGAGAGCCGGCTGAAGACCGTGCTCGAGGCCTACCTGGCCGAGACCGAGGCCGCCGGTGAGAAGTACGACTACGTCTTCATCGACTGCCCGCCGTCGCTCGGCCTGCTGACGGTGAACGCGCTGACCGCGGCGCGCGAGGTGCTCGTCCCGATCCAGAGCGAGTACTACGCACTGGAGGGGCTTTCGCAGCTGCTTCGCCACATCAACATGGTGAAGTCGCACCTGAACCCCGGTCTCGACGTGTCGACGATCCTGCTGACCATGTACGACGCCCGCACGAAGCTGGCAGGCGAAGTCGCCGCGGAGGTGCGTGGGCACTTCAAGGACGCCGTACTGCGGACCGCCGTGCCGCGCTCGGTGCGAATCTCGGAAGCTCCGAGCCACGGGCAGACCGTGCTCGCGTACGACCCGGCGTCGGCCGGTGCACTGTCCTATCTCGAGGCGTCCCGCGAGATCGCGATGCGGAACAACGCCTGACGCGCCCGTTTCACGTGAAACGGGACACGGGGGCCGGTACGGGAGTAGCGGAGTCCGGTGTGCGTTGTGGTAGGCCAGCAGTAGCTCAGCAGGATGTCGACCTCGAGGGAGCGCGATGAACACCCGACTCGGACGCGGACTTGGTGCGCTGATCCCCAGCTCGCCGGCGCCTGGCACCACGACTCTGGGCAGCAAGTCGAACTCGATCCCGGGCGCACCCCCGGTGGCGATTTCGACGGAGCCGCAGGGACCGGAGTTGGCCGCGGTCCCCGGTGCCTCGTTCGCGGAGATCGACGTCGACAAGATCACGCCGAACCCGAAGCAGCCGCGGACGGTCTTCGACGAGGAGGCGATGGAGGAGCTCGTCCACTCCGTCAAGGAGATCGGTCTCCTGCAGCCGATCGTCGTACGTCGGCTCGAGGGCGACTCGTACGAGCTCGTCATGGGCGAGCGGCGCTGGCGGGCGACGCAGCAGGCCGGGCTCGCGACGATCCCGGCGATTGTGCGGGACACGTCGGACGACGCGATGCTGCGGGACGCGCTCCTGGAGAACCTGCACCGGAGCCAGCTGAACCCGCTGGAAGAAGCGGCGGCGTACCAGCAGATGCTCGACGACTTCGGGTGCACCCAGGAGGTCCTCGCGACGAGGATCGGGCGGTCGCGGCCACAGATCTCCAACACGCTGCGGCTGCTGAAGTTGCCGGCTTCTGTTCAGCGGCGCGTCGCGGCTGGTGTGCTGTCCGCCGGCCACGCGCGGGCGCTGCTCGGTCTTCCGAGCGGGGACGCGATCGAACGGCTCGCGCAGCGGATCGTTGCCGAGGGACTCTCGGTGCGGACGGTCGAGGAGATCGTTGCGCTCGGCGACATGAACGCCGAGGACCCGACCCCGGCGCGCCGCCGGAACAAGCCGGTCGCGCCGCGGCTGGTCGACTTGGCCGACCGGCTCTCCGATCGCTTCGAGACCCGGGTCAAGGTCGACCTCGGCAAGACCAAGGGCAAGATCACCGTCGAGTTCGCCTCCGTGGACGACCTGGAGCGCATCGTCAGCCTGATGGACCCCAGCAAGTCCACCGACGCCTGACATCCCCCGGGCCTCACAGCTTTGTCGGTGGGCGCTGGTAGACCTTGGTGTCCACCCGTCCAGCGAACCCGGGGGAGGATACAGTGCAGAAGCGACCGCGCGTGGTCGTCAACGTGGGGGCGAGTGTCGACGGCAAGGTCGCGCTCACCCGGAACGCGCTCCTGATGCATCAGCCGAGTTCGGAGCTGTGGGGATCGATGACGCCGGAGGCACCGGATTCGGTCGCGATCGACGTCATCGAGGTGGTCAGGCAGCAGTATGGCTGCAATGCCGTCCTGGAGGGCAGCGGGAGCCTGGTGAGCGAGGAGGAGATCCCCGCTCAGCTGCCCACGTACGACGGCGACCCGATCGGGCTCTACGAGGACTTCCTTCCGGCGGAGGTCATCGAGCAGCGGACGCCGGCGCACATGTGGTTCACGGTCGTCGACAGTCGTGGACGGGTGCGCTGGACGGAACGACATGAGAATTGGGACGCACTGGTCCTGGTGGCGCAGTCGACTCCGGCGGACTATCTCGGGTACCTACGTCGGGAACGGATCTGCTATCTCGTTGTCGGCGAAGAGCGCGTCGATCTGAGCCGAGCGGTGGCCGCGATGGGAACCGAACTTGGCATCACGTGCATTCTGTCGGCGGCGGGCGGTGGCTTGAACGGTGCGCTGTTGCGGGCCGATCTGATCGACGAACTGCACTTGACGCTGGCGCCTGCGCTGGTCGGTGGACTCGGGACTCCGTCGGTGATGGACGGGTCGCCACTCGCGGTCGGTGAGCCTCCGACGCGACTGGAGTTACTCTCGGCGCAGACGGACGCCGCCGGCGCCGTGCGCCTCCACTACGCCGTACGGCGGAGCTGACTTGAGGGCCAACGGGCCGTGATCGGGGTTGCTGGGGGAGCTCTCAGGGGCTTCGGCGTCCGGAATCACAGGGATGTAAGTTCGTCGAAGGCGCTTAGGATCGCGCTCACAGAGCTAGTTCGTAGTGCGAAGTAGTGCAATAGATCGCCAGGGAGATATGTCGACAAATCAATGTCGGCATCGACCAGGCAATGTTTCATGTGAAACATTGCCTGCGGTCCGGACGGACCGCTCGGTGGCTTTAGCGGCCGAGGAGTTCGTGGGTGGTTTTGCGTTCGGCGTAGAACGAGAGGAACGGGATCGTTCCGGCGACGGCCATCAGGACCAGGCGCGGGAAGGACCAGCGGACCCGGCGGAAGAGGTCGAACGTGCCGAGGAGGTACACGACGTACAGGAAGCCGTGCAGCGGGCCGACCACGTTCATCGCGGCGGGGTTGTCGCCCAGGTACTTCAGTGGCATCGCGACGAAGAGCAGTACGAGCAGCATCACGCCGACGACGTACGCGATCACGCGATAGCGGGTCAGCGCGCCGCGGACGGCCGGGGTGAGCGGCTGCGAGCCGGTGGAGGTGGCGGGGTCGGCAGAGGAAGTCACGCTGAAACGGTACCGCTTGACTCCACAGCCTCTCCGGCGCGGTCACCCGAACTCGAATCCTCTTCGTCGGGTTCGCGGTGGGCGTCCAGGACCATGCGGCCCCACATCCAGAGGGTGAAGGCGGCGAAGATCCACCACTGCACGGCGTAGGCGACGTTCCGCAGGCCGGCGTGGTCCGTCGGGGGTGGGGGCGGTACGACGACCGCGGGTGCAGGGGACGGCACGACGCCTGAGTCCACAGCGGACTGCACAACGAACGCGTCGTACACCCGATAGCTCACGAGGTGCACGATCGTCGGGATCCGCAGCGACGACAACACTCGTCCCTTGGCCGCGTCGTCCGACGAGTCCTCGGCCTCGGACGCCACCACGGACCCGCTCAACCGCACCGGGCCGGAGGGCGCCGTGACGGCCGGATCAGAAGGCGAAGCGACCCACCCGCGGACGATCATCACCGCGTCGGTGCCAGACAGCTTCAACGGCGAGACGACCCACAGTCCAGCCCGCCCGTCCTGCAGGCGGTCGGCGATGAGGACCTGGTCCGCGGCCGGACCCCAGGTGCCGTCGACGGTCACTCGGCGACCGACAGCCTTCGACGGAAGCCCTTCGTCGATCGAGAACAACGACTGCAGTGCGACCGGTGGTGCGGCAGCGCGCTGCGCGGTGGCGTCGGCCGTCTTCGAGCGATACACGCCCAGTTGCCACACGCCCATGATGGTCATGACCGATGCGATCGCCAGGGCGAGCAGGAGAAGGCCGGACCACCGAGGTGCCAGAGCCGTCCGCCACAGCGGCCGAGCAGAACCGGGCATGGGTACTTCTCAGCGGGCTGCTGCGGTGGCGAGCAGGTCGCGGCAGAGCACGCCGAGCTCGATCCCGGCTGCCTCGGCGGCCAGCGGGACGAGTGACGTCTCAGTCATTCCGGGCGCCACGTTCACCTCGAGGAACCACGGCACACCGGCCGCGTCCACCACGAGGTCAGTCCTGGACAGGTCGCGCAGCCCCAGCGCCTGGTGCGCCTGCACAGCGGCTGCAGCGCACGCACCGGCGGCCTCAGGCTCCAGTCGCGCAGGAACGATGAACTGCGTCGCTCCAGCCGTGTAGCGCGCCTCGTAGTCGTAGAACCCCGAGTCCGGCCGGATCTCCACAGCAGGCAGCGCCCGCGGTCCGTCGCCGACGTCGACGACCGTCACGGCCACCTCGGTCCCGTCGATGTACTGCTCGATCAACGCGACCGGACCATACGCATAGCAGTTCACCATCGCCGACGGCAGTTCCTCGGCCGATCGCACGATCGACGCACCCAGCGCCGAACCGCCCCGCGCCGGCTTCACGACCAGCGGCAGTCCGACCTGCTGGATCACTGCCTCCATCAGCGCAGCGGCACCCAGTTCGCGGAACGTGTCATGCCCAAGCACAACCGACGCGGGCGTGTGCAGTCCCGCAGCGCCGACGACCGTGGCGGCCACGGGCTTGTCGAACGCCGTACGGCACGCTGCTGCGTCGGCTCCGACGTACGGAACGCCGTACAGGTCGAGGACCTGGCGGAGTGCGCCGTCCTCGCCGGTGACGCCGTGCAGGACGGGGAAGACCGCGTCCGGGGGATCCTGGCGCAGACGATCGACCAGGGACGCGTCGACGTCGCGCTGTTCGACCTCCACGCCGACACTGCGCAGGGCGTCCGCCACTCGGCGGCCGGACCGCAGCGAGACGTCCCGCTCGTGCGACAGTCCACCTGCCAGTACCAGCACTCGACCCAGATCACTCATCACAAATATCCCGATCACTCGTGGGCGACTCCGGCACGGTCGCCGGTCCCGAGGCCCACTGGAACGGTACCCCTACCGATTCACCGACCCCTGATCGCCCGCAGGTCCTTGCGCAACCTTTGCGAACCGGAGCTAGCTCAGTTCTGGCCCTGGGGCGTCGTAGCCGTGGCCGGCGCCTGGTGTGAGCGGGCCGAACGTGTGCCGGAGCTCGAGCTCCTCGTTGATCACCGCGGCGAGCCTGCCGACGCCTTCGGTGATGCGCTCCGGCGTCGGATGACAGTACGACAGCCGCATGCACTGGGAGCCGAAACCGTCGGCGAAGAAGGCCGTTCCGGGCACGTACGCGACCCGCGCCGTGACCGCCCGGGGCAGCATCGCCTTCGCGTCCAGCCCTTCCGGCAACGTCAGCCAGACGTAGAACCCGCCCCGCGGCCGCGTCCAAGTGGTTGCCGCTGGCATCTTCTCCGTCAACGCCGCGAGCATCGCGTCCCGGCGCTCGCGGTACATCTCCCGGAACTGCTTCACCTGGCCCATCCAGTCGTGCCGGACCAGGTACGACGAGATGGCGAGCTGACTGAACGTCGGCGGGCACAGCGTCGCGGACTCCTGCGCCAGCACGAGTTTCTCCCGTACGGCGTGCGGCGCGACGGCCCAGCCGACCCGGAACCCGGGCGCGAACGTCTTCGAGAACGAGCCGAGGTAGATGACGCCTTCGCGATCCGCCGCGCGCAGCGCCTTCTGCGGCTCACCCTCGAACCCGAGCAACCCGTACGGGTTGTCCTCGAGGATCAGCAGCTGGGCCTGCTGGCAGATCTCCAGCACCCGCGCCCGTCGCTCGTCGGACAGCGAAACCCCGGCCGGGTTGTGGAAGTTCGGGATCGTGTAGAAGAACTTGATCCGCTTGCCGGCCGCGCGCACCGACGCGATCGCCTGCTCCAGCGCCTCCGGTACGACGCCGTCGTCGTCCATCGCGACGTGCACGACCTCACACTGGTACGCACGGAAGACGCCGAGCGCGCCGACGTACGACGGAGCCTCGCAGATCACCACGTCGCCGGGATCGCAGAACACCCGCGTCACCAGGTCGACGGCCTGCTGGCTGCCGACCGTGACCACGACATCGTCCGGATGGGCCTCGATACCCTCCAGCCGCATGATGTCGCAGATCTGGTCGCGCAGCGTCGGGTCGCCCTGGCCGGAGCCGTACTGCATCGCGGTGGCGCCGTTGTCGGCCACCAGGTCGCGGACCGCGCCGCCGACCACGTCGAGCGGCAGTCCGCCGATGTTCGGCATGCCGCCGGCGAGGGACACCACCTCCGGCCGGCTGGCGACCGAGAACAGCGCTCTGATCTCCGATGCGGTCATGCCCTTGGTCCGGGCTGCATACGCCTCGACGTAGTTGTCGAGTCGGGTCTGCCGGACATCGGGCACGTCAGCACTCACGGGGGCCACTCCAACGGTGATCGAGGGGGAAGTCACCAGGTTACGTCGACAGACCCCAGTCGGGGCTGGGGATCGGCGTGACCTCTCACTACCATGCCTTATAGGGGCAGGTTCGACCATGCCGGAATCTGGCTGCTGAGACAGCCGGCCCGGCTGGTGCGACCTGAGAGGTGGACTCGGAAGGCGGATCAAGGATGAGCGTGGGCAGGACAGCCGGCTGGACGCTCGGTGGTTTGGTGCTGGGCGTGCTGGCGGGGTTCGCGGGCGAGCTGTTCAGGCGGCAACCCGCAGGGAAGGTGCAGCAGCGGTACGTCGCTCCTGAGGCGACCCGCACCACGGACGCGCGGACTCCGGCCCCCGTCCCCGAACCGGCGGCCGAACCAGCCGCCCGATGAGCGTGCGGGCGACACGCACCGTGACGAAACTAACAGCCTGTACGGCCGATCGGATGCGCTGATGGCCCGACGGGTGGAACCGCTGACGCTCGCCAATCTCGGCGAGCTTCCGGTGCCCTGCCGTGACTGTGTGTTCTGGCAACTGGACCCGGTGTCCGCGCGCCAGGCCGTCCGCAACGGTGACACCGGGCTGGAGAAGGAAGCCTGGCTGTCCCAGCTGCTGCTCGACTGGGGGACCGCCGGGATCGTGCTGTACGTCGACGACGAGCCGGCCGGGTTCGCGGTGTACGCGCCGGGGACGTACCTGCCCCGGATCCAGGCGTTTCCGACCGCACCCGTCAGCTCGGACGCCGTCGTCCTCGCGACGGGCCGGATCCTGCCGCGGTACCTGGGCCTCGGGCTCGGGAAGATCCTGGTCCAGGCGGTCGCCAAGGACGTGCTGAAGCGTGGCTTCCGCGCCGTGGAGGCGTTCGGGGACTCGCGGTGGGACGGGCCGGGATGTGTCTGGCCGACCGAGTTCCTGCGTGCGGTGGGCTTCGCAGTCGTGCGAGAGCACCCGCGCAATCCGCGGCTGCGGCTCGACCTGCGCTCCGCGATCACCTGGCGCAGTGAGATGGAGGCCGCCGTCGAGCGCCTGATGGGCGCGATCCGGCCGGAGCAGGCCCCGTCCGGGCCGGTGACGGTTCGGGACGCCCTGAGATCAGGCCCGGAGTAGCCCGATGGCTGTGCATATGCCGCGACTCCGTCGCGGCGGATCATGGGGCTGGAACTCCCGTCCTTCCCTCGTCGCTCCGGTCGCTTCGCTCCCTCCGCTCCTCAGTCCAGGACGGGAGGCCCCATGATCTGGCGGGCGCTGGCCGACGTAGTGATGATCGTGCACGGCGCCTTGCTGCTGTTCTTCGCAATCGGCGCGTTCCTCGCGTGGCGCTGGCCGAAGCTGATCTGGCTCCACCTCGGCATCGTGGTGTGGAACCTGGTGATCGTGCTGGTCGACTTCGGCTGCCCGGTGACCGCGACCGAGAAGTTCTTCCGCCGGGAGGGCGGCGAGAGCGTGTACACGGGCGGATACATCCAGCACTACCTCGACGGCAGGCTGTGGCCCGACGGTGCGACGCCGATCGCGGAGAAGGTCGGGTTCGTCCTGGTGGTGATCGGGTACGTCGGGTTCTTCGTCGTACGGCGCCGTACGAAGCTCAGGGGTGAGTCAGTGGGACCCCGGACGTGAGGTGGCGGCGGCCTCCTCATACTGGAGACGTGCCCATCGACGAGTACCTGGCTGCCCTGAGCAAGGAGCTCTGGGGGCCTCGGCGCCGCAAGGCGGATCTGCTGGCCGAGGCCCGCGACCACCTGACCGACGCCACCGAGGCCTTCGAGGCGGACGGGCTGGACAGGTACGACGCGGAGAAGCACGCGGTGGCCGAGTTCGGCACGCTCGAAGAGGTCGCGCCGGGCTACCGGGCCGAGCTGGCGGTCAGCCACGGCCGGCGGACTGCACTCCTGCTGTTCATGGCGTTGATCATCCAGCCGATCGTTTGGCGGCAAGGCGTCTGGGCGTGGACCCAGGACACGGCCGCGCCGGACTCGGTGAACCATCTCCTCCAGGTGCTGGTCCGCGCCGTCGGCACCGTGGTGATCGCCGGCTCCGTGCTCGCCGTGGTCGGGACCGGGATCGGATTGCGCCACCCGCTCGTCCGGGACAATGTCAGCCGAATCACAGCGATGTTCTCGCTCGCCGGCGCAGTCTCGGTCGGCCTCATCGGACTCGCGATGCCAGTGACCAGCAACAGCCCGATCGGATCACTTGATTTTGCCGTCGTCGGCGGTGTCGTCGTCCTGCCGATGGCCTTGGTTGCCGTACAGGCCGCCCGCGGCCTACGCCTGGCCCGGGCGTAGAACCCCTTCCACGACAGCGCGGAACGTCACCCACTCCTGCTTGCCTGAGGCAAGCATCTTCGTGCCGGCGCTGGTGAGCTGATACGTACGGCGTTTCCGCCCGCCGACCGTGCTCCACTCGCTGGCCAGGTAACCGGCGCGCTCGAGTCGCCGGAGCGCCGGGTACAGCGTGCCGGTGGGCAGATCGAGCTCGCCGCCGCTGCGCTCCAGCAACGCCTCCATGATCGCGTAGCCGTGCAGCGGTTCGTGCTCGACGACGGCCAGGATCATCGGGTCGAGGTGTCCACGCAGCGCATCCGCCTTCATGTAGCCAGTCTACTCATATGTCTGTTAGTGTCGAGAGGCAACATGTAGCCAATCTACTTATCAAGGATTCGCCATGACCGTGGACACCGAGATCCGACAAGCCAACCGGCCTGGTCTGCTGCACCGGGTCTCCGGGTGGGCGATGCGGCACGCCGGCCTCGCGCTCCTGCTCTGGGTGCTCGTGCTGGCCGCGGTCACCGCCGCGGCGACGGTAGTCGGCGCCAACTACAAGAACGACAACTCGTTGCCGGGCACCGACTCCCAGCGGGTGACGGACATCTTCACGGCGCACCAGCCGAAGGGCGACACAGCCTCGGTGCAGCTCGTCTTCCAGGCCGACGGCGGCCTCGACGCGGAGAAGCCGCGGATCGCGTCGATGCTCGCGGTGGTCCGCGGTCTCCCGCACGTCGCCTCGGTCGCGGACCCGTTCGCCGGTCCGGGCGCCATGTCGACAGATCGACGTACGGCGTATGCGACGGTCGGACTGGATGTCGCGGTGGCGGACATGCCGGTGGACGACGTACGGACGATCATCCATCGGGCGCAGGACTTCGCGCGGCCTGGATTCCAGGTCGAGGCCGGTGGGGATCTGGCGCGGAACGCTGCCGAGAGTTCTGGTGGCGCGTCCGAAGGGGCGGGAATCCTGGCTGCGTTGGTGATCCTGGTGTTCCTCTTCGGATCGTTGCTCGCGGCAACACTTCCGTTGTTGACGGCGGTGTTCGCGGTCGGCAGTACGGTCGCGTTGCTGATGCTCGCCTCGCACTTGTTCACGGTGCCGGAGTACACGACGCCGGTGATGATGCTGGTCGGGCTCGGCGTCGGCATCGACTACGCGTTGCTGATCTTCTCGCGCTATCGCCACGAGTTGCTGAACGGCGAGGCCGACGCGAAGGTCGTTGCCTTGGACACCGCGGGGCGTTCGGTGATGTTCGCTGGCTGCACCGTCGTCATCGCGCTGCTCGGCCTGCTGGCGTTGGGACTCGGATCACTGCAAGGCGTTGCGCTCGGTGTCACGTTGACAGTGCTGATGACGATGCTTGCCGCAGTGACCTTGCTGCCGTCGTTGCTGACGCTGTTCGGGAAGCGGATCGAGCGGAGTGTGCGGAAGCATGCCGCGAAGCAGCGACGTACACCTGGCGATGGTTGGCGGAAACTGGCCGGCGTTGTGCAGCGTGGACCATGGGTGCCGCTGGTGCTGGGCGTGCTCGCGTTGGTGGCGTTGTCGCTGCCGGCGTTGGGGATGCGGCTCGGGTTCGCGGACGCGGGGACGGATGATCCGGCGAAGACGAGCCGGAAGGCGTACGACCTGTTGGCGGAAGGGTTCGGGCCTGGGTTCAACGGTCCGTTGGTCGTGGTGTCGGAGGGGGATCAGGCTGCGGCGCAGGCGCTTGGGCAGACGTTGGCTGCTGATCCTGGGATCGCTGCGGTGACCCCGCCGCAGGTGACGCCGGACGGCAAGATCGCCACGGTGCTGGCGTTCCCGAAGTCGGCGCCGCAGGACGCGGCGACGAGCGACCTCGTGCAGCGGTTGCGCGACGACACCCTGCCTACGCTGGAGTCGCAGACCAAAGCGACGTACCTGGTCGGTGGGTCGACGGCGGCCGCGGACGACTTCGCGGCGGCGGTGAGCAAGCGGCTGCCGATCTTCGTGCTGGTCGTGGTGGGCCTGTCGGCGTTGCTGCTGATGGCCGTGTTCCGGTCGGTGCTGATCCCGTTGAAGGCCGCCGTACTCAATCTGCTCAGCATCGGTGCCTCGCTCGGGGTGATCACGCTGGTCTTCCAGCAGGGCTGGTTCGGTGCGCAGTCCGGGCCGATCGAGGCGTTCGTGCCGGTGATGATCTTCGCGATTGTGTTCGGGTTGTCGATGGACTACGAGGTCTTCCTGGTGTCCCGGATCCATGAGGAGTGGCGGCGTACGGGCGATGCACAGGTCGCGGTGCGGGAGGGGCTGGCGACGACAGGCAGTGTGATCACCGCGGCGGCCGCGATCATGATCGTGGTCTTCGGCGCGTTCCTGCTGAGTCCGGATCGGATGCTGAAGCAGTTCGGCCTCGGCCTGGCGACCGCCGTACTGCTCGACGCGCTTCTGATCCGCTGCATCATCGTGCCGGCCGTACTCCGCCTGCTCGGCAACCACGCCTGGTGGCTACCGAGCAGTCTCGAGCGCGTCCTCCCGAAGATCGCGCTGGAGAAGGAATAGCCCATCACTCGGTGGCGGCCACTCCGATCTTGTGGCCCTGCGCGTCGGCGAACACACCGAAGCTGGTGCCGGGCACGTGCTGAGTCGGCTGGACGATGTGTCCGCCCAGCCCCTCGGCGCGCGCAAGAGTGGCTTCCACGTCCTCGACGGCTACGAAGAACAACACCTCGTCCTCATCGCTCTGCCGCGGGCTGATGGCGACGTACGGGCCGCCCTCGGCTCCGGTGTCGATGAACGTGTACCCCGGAACCGCGCCCTCGGACGCGATCTTCCACCCGAACAACTCCGCGAAGAACTCCCGAGTCTTGTCGGGGTCCGCCGACCTGATCTCGGCATGAACAACTGGATGCGCCATGAACCCTCCCTGAACAGTCCCGGTGCCATCACCGAGCTCATTCAGTTGACGAACAACCCACCCAGGAATCGACTGGCTAGACCGTGAGTTGGCCGAAGCGGAGCATGCCGGTGGCGGCGTCTTGGTCCGGGGGGAGGTAGACGCGCTGGATGGCGACCACGATTGCCTCGGCGATCACGTCGCGGAAGGCTGGGTCGGCGAGGCGGGCGGAGTCGTGCGGGTTCGTGACGTACCCGATCTCGAGGCGCACCGCGGGCATCTTGGTCCGGCGGAGCAGGTCCCACGTCTTCGCGTGGGTGTGGCAGTTCAGCAGGTCGGTGCGGGCGACGATCTCGCGCTGCACCAAGCCGGCGAACTGCTCGCCGACGCTCGACGTGGCGCCGTGCAGGTCGTTGCCGTAGAAGTACGTCGCGACGCCCTGCGCGGCCGGGTTCATCGACCCGTCGGTGTGCAGCGAGACGCACAGGTTCGCGTCCGTCTCGTTCGCGAACGCGGCCCTGGCCAATTCGTCCGGCCCCTGATCGCGGCCACGCGACAAATACGCCCGTACGCCGGTGGCGCCGAGCCGACCCTCGATCCGGGCGGCCAGGTCGTACGCGATGTCGGACTCGCGCAGGCCGTAGCCCTCCCAGCCGTAGTCGAAGCCGCCGTGACCCGGGTCGATCACCACGGTCTTGCCGGACAACCGCGGCCCGGCAGCGCGGACGGCCTCCCGCGCGCGGAGTGCGTCCGGACGGCCGCCAGTCGCCATCGGCCGGATCCGCTGCAGTGCCTTGAACGTCGACGGCCCACAGGTGCCGTCGGCCGGCAGACCCATGTTGCGCTGGAACTCGGTCACCGCGCGCTGCGTGTCCGCGGCGAAGATCCCGTCGATGCGGGCGACCGCGAACCCGAGCTCCTGCAGTTTCGCCTGCAGGCTCAGTACGTCGTCACCACTCATCGGGTGCGACGGGACATACGTCAGCAGCCGGTCGCCCAGCCGCCAGCGCGCGTCGTCGATCGCCCGGTACGTCTGCGGACCGACGACCCCGTCGATCATCAGCCCACGTTCCTGCTGGAATCCCCGGACGGCGTGCGCGGTCGCTTCGTCGTAGACGTCGTGGCCGCCGGTCAGCAGCCCGAGTCGTTGCAGCTTGCCGACGATCTCGGCGACGGCCTCACCGCTGTCGCCGATCCGGTAAACGCCGTGCGGGGATTCCATCAGTCAGTACTCCTTGCCGTGGCGGCGGGGTGGTGCTCAGGCCGTGAAGTCGGAAAGCTCCTTCAGCAGCGCCGCCTTCGGCTTGGCGCCGACGATGGACTTGGCCAGCTCACCGTTTACGTAGACGTTGATGGTAGGGATACCGGTAACGCGGTAGTTGCTCGGGGTAACCGGGTTCTCGTCCACGTTCATCTTCAGGAACGTGAGCTTGTCGCCGTGGTCCTGGGACAGCTCTTCCAGGATCGGGGAAACCTGGCGGCACGGTCCGCACCACTCGGCCCAGAAGTCGACCAGCACGGGCTTGTCGCTCTTCAGGACGGTCTGGTCGAACTCGGCGTCGGTGACGGCCTTCATGTAGGTAGCTCCTTCAGTGATGTGTGAGGTTCAGGTTCAGACAGAGACGGGCTGGGTGGCCGCGGCGGCGGCCGCGGTCTCGGCGTCCTCGAGGGTGGCCAGGAAGCGCTCGGCGTCCAGGGCGGCCGCACAGCCGGTGCCGGCCGCGGTGATCGCCTGCCGGTAGGTGTGGTCCACCAGGTCGCCGGCGGCGAACACGCCGGGCAGGTTGGTCTCGGTGGTGTTCGGCTTGACCAGTACGTACCCCTCGGCGTCCAGGTCGACCTGGCCCTTGACCAGCTCCGAGCGCGGGTCGTGGCCGATCGCGATGAACAGGCCGGTGGCCGGCAGTTCCCGGGTCTCGCCGGTGACGGTGTCCTTCAGGGTCAGGTGGGTGAGCTTGTCGTCACCGTGGATCTTGTCGACCGCGGAGTTCCACTGGAACTCGATCTTGTCGTTGGCGTACGCCCGGTCGGCCATGATCTTCGAGGCCCGCAGCTCGTCGCGGCGGTGCACCAGGTGCACCTTCTTCGCGAACTTGGTCAGGAAGGTGGCCTCCTCGACGGCGGAGTCGCCACCGCCGACGACCGCGATCTCGTGGTCGCGGAAGAAGAAGCCGTCACAGGTCGCACACCAGGACACGCCGTGCCCGGACATCCGGTCCTCGTCGGACAGGCCCAGCTTGCGGTAGCCCGAACCCATCGCGAGGATGACGGTCTTGGCGCGGTGCTCGGTGCCGGCCGAGTCGGTGACGACCTTGATCTCGCCGGTCAGGTCGACCTTGGTCACGTCGTCGGCCACCAGCTCGGCGCCGAAACGCTCGGCCTGGGTGCGCATCTCGTCCATCAGCGCGGGGCCCATGATGCCCTGCGAGAAGCCGGGGAAGTTCTCCACCTCGGTGGTGTTCATCAGCGCGCCACCTGCGGTGACGGAGCCCTCGAAAACCAACGGCTCCAGTGCCGCGCGGGCGGCGTACACCGCAGCGGTATAACCGGCGGGGCCGGAGCCGACGATGATGACGTTGCGGACTGTGGTGGAGTCGCTCATTCAGGCGTTCCTCGTGTCGTCGAGACAGTGACGTCGTACTCAACGGATCCTAGAGGCCGACCATTCCCACGGTACCCATCGCCGGGCCGCCGTACCGCATCGCCGTACGGCGTGTGGACTCATCAGTTGCGCAGCGTGACCGTGGTCTCGAAGAACGAGTTGGGTACGCCGCCGGGGACGCTACATCCGGTGACCGCGTAGACCTGGATCTCATGCGACTTCGCACCCTGCAGCCCGATGATCGTGGATCGCTTGCCGTCGATCTTGGCGGGCTGGACCAGCCGGACGTTCGAATTCGCTCGGCCGGCCGCGAACGACCGGGCGCACGACTGCTCGTCGGTCGAGCCGTGCAGGATCTTCGGGGTGTTGTCGAGCCATCGCTTCGTCGACGAGCCGATGTCCTGGGTGTTGACCGCCACCGCGTCGGCCGGTGGCGTGTTCTGGTCCGCGGATGCGGCACCGTCGTTCGCCTGGTCCTTGGTGGCGATCACCACGCCGACGCCGAGCGCGGCGATCAGCACCACACCGGCTGCGGCGCCGAGCAGCTTCGGCAGGTGCCGGCGCGGCTCCTCGCGGATCTGGGCCAGCGAGTGCACCCCGACGGTCGATGCGCGCAGCACCGACTCGGACACGATCACGGAGTCCAGGTGCTCGGCGACGTCGGCCGGGATCGGGATGTCGCTGCGGCCTTCCTCGGCCAGGTCGGTGGTCAGTTGCAGAAGGGCGTCGTACGTCTGCTGGCACTCGGGGCATGCCTTCACATGCTCACGAGCGCGGTGCGCCTCGGGGGCAGGCAGCAGGTTCTCGATCAGGTCGGCGATCGTGTCCGTGTCCAGGTGCTCGAGGTGCTCACTGGTCGGCAGACCGGGCTCGGTCATCGGGGGCTCGCCTCCTCACGGGAGGTGCGCGGCCGTAGCGGCGTGGTCATAGAAAAACTCCGGTCGAAGGCGTCAGTCGTCCGGTCGCCAGAGGCAGGCGACTTCGCTAGGACGGGGAACCGGGTCATTCGGTTCCCACCGCTTCCGCGGCGGATTTCTCCGGTACGTCGGACTGCCGGGTCGTCTGCCAGTGACGCAGCAGCGGGAGCAGCTTGGCGCGACCGCGGGCGCAGCGCGACTTGACCGTGCCGGGGGCACAGTCGAGGATCGCAGCCGCCTCCTCGATCGAGTAGCCCTCCATGTCGACCAGGACCAGCGCGGCACGCTGGTCCTCGTTGATCTGCTTCAGTGCGTTCAGCACGTCCAGCCGGCGTTCCCGGACCTCGGCCGGGTCGTCCTCGGCCGGCCCGGCCAGCTCGGCGGCGCGATCCTCGTCCTCGGGCAGCGGGTCGGCGGCGCGCACCTGGCGGCGGCGGATCCGGTCCAGGCAGGCGTTCACCACGATCCGGTGCAGCCAGGTGGTCACCTTCGCGTCGCCGCGGAACGAGTCGGCCCGCCGGAACGCCGAGATGAACGCCTCCTGGAGCGCGTCCGCGGCCTCCTCGGGCTCACCTAGGGTGCGGATCGCGACCGCCCACATCCGGTCCCGGTGCCGCTTGACCAGGTACCCGAACGAGTCCGGGTTGCCGGACACGTGCATCCGCAGCAGCTCGTGGTCGTCCAGTTGGTCGTAGTTCACCGGTCCGCTCGCTGGGGCAGGCTGCGCCGCGCCCTGCGGGACCGGCCCGTCCGCGCCGATGCGCGGGACGTCCGGCCGGGGCGGCGGATTGCCCGAGTCCACGTGAGCGGTCATTTCTGGATCGTGACCTCCGAGATCGTGCCCCGGTACTTGCCACCGTCTTCCTTCGGCAGCTTCGTCAGCCAGACGAGCACGTACTGCGTCTCGGTCGGTGCCGAGGGGGTAAGGGTCACCGTACCCTCAGGCTGGTTCTCCTGGGTGGCAACCGGCTTCCAGCCGTCCACCTGCGTCGGCGCGGCGCCGCCGGCAGTCTTCGGGACCATCAGTTGGACGCTGGTGCCGTCGCCCTTCAGCGCGACCTGCACCTTCGACACGTTCGTGGGCGAGCCCAGGTCGTAGTAGATACCGACACCGGGCTTCTCGCCGCCGAGGTTCGGCCGGCTGTACGACATCGTCGTCCAGGTCGTGGTGGCCTTGCCGTCGTAGGTGTTCGCGACGTCGTCCGGATGCTCGTTGCCGTTGCCGTCCGGGTCGAAGTCCTTGGCGGCCGCGATCGCTGCCTTCCCGCCGGTGGGCGCCGACGGGGTGGTGCTGGTCTGCGGCGGGGCACTGCTCTTCGCGCCGCCGTCGCTGCCCTGGTCGTTGTTCATCGCGCCCTTGAGCAGGAACTGCGCCATCGCGATCACCGACAGCAGGGCCAGGATCGCGAGCAGGATCAGGATCCGGCCGCCCCAGCCGCCCTTGGCCTTCGGCTCCTCGTGCCGGCGCCGGCCGTTCCCGTTCGAGGGCGGCGGTGACTGCCGGCGTACCGGACGGGTGTCGGTGGCCGGGTTGTACGCCGCTTGCGGGGGCCGGTAGCCGTTCTGCTCAGCGTCGTACGCCGGTTGCGGGGTCGGGTCGAGCGCCGGCGGCGGGGCCTGCGGCACCACCTGGGTGGCGTCGTCGACGCTGCCGTTCTGCCGGGCGACCTGGACGGTCTCGTCCATCTGGTTCGGCGGCTCGTGCGAGCTGCCGACGACGCCGGACAGCGCCGCGGACAGGCCGGCCGCGCTGGTGATCGGCGGCGCGTGGTGCCGCGGCGGGTCACCGAGCAGGCGGTCGCAGATGTCGTCCAGCGAGCGCGGTACGCCGGCGCGCACCTGGCGCGGGCTCAGCAGCCGGCCGTGCTCGACGGGCGCGGGCTGCATTGCCCAGGCCGGAGCCGGACCGGGCCAGCGGCCGGTCAGCGACGCGTAGAGCAGCTGGCCGAGGGAATGGACGTCCTCTTCCGGCGAACCGGCGCCGGACGACCGCAGGGCCGCCTCGGTGGCGACACCGATGACCTTGATCGCGCCCGCGTCCGTGATCACCACGGTCGCCGGGCTGATCGCTCCGTGCGCGTAGCCGGTGCGGTGCAGGTTCTCGAGGGCCTCGGACACCTCGCGGGCCAGCCAGCCCGCCTGCTGCCCGGTCAGCGGTCCGCTGCCGAGCATCCGCTCCAGCGTCCGGCCGCCTGCCCACTCGCGAACGCAGTACGTCACGCCGTCATGCATGTCGCAGTCGAGCACCCGCAGGAACCGCGGGTCGTTCGCCGCGGCGGCCCGGCGGGCGGCGTCGAAGAGCAGATTGGTCCGGGGATCACCGACCGGCAGGACGTCGACGACGACCGCGCGGCTGAGGACCTCGTCGACGGCACGCCAGACCCGGGCGCCGTCGATCTCCGCGAGCAATTCGGCGATCCGGTACCGCCCGGCCAGGAGAGCACCAGGACTCACGGTCTGGTTCGACACGGTGTCTCTCGCCCTCCTTGATGCCCAGCGGCCTGATCGCAGGCCCCATGTTAGTGCCCCGTTGACCGGACAGGTGGTGCACTAACGCACAAGCGGACCGGATCAGCGGCGGATCGGCAACTTCGATGTGACCATGGACACCACGTCGTTGACCTCGTGGATACGGAGTACCCGTGACACGGCGGCGTACACCGGCAGCATCACGACCGCCGCGGCGGCCAGTTGGACGACGGCGCCGAGGGGTCCGGACCAGTCGATCGCGAGGCTCAGCAGCCAGAGAACCACGCGGCCCGCGCCCGCGCCGGCCACCGCGGCGATCACCATCGCGAGCAGCGGCAGCCCGATCCCGGCGCCCGGGACCCGCGGCACCTTGCGCCGCAGGACCGGCCGGGAGATCAGTACGGCGACCAGGTACGCCAGCGCGAACGCCCCGCCGAGGACCACACCGCTGAACCGCAGGTGCGCCTGGTCCAGCAGCACGCGGACCCCGATCACGGCCGCCGCGATGTTCGTCGCCGCGATCACGCACTGCAGGAAGAATGGCGTACGGGTGTCCTCGAAGGCGTAGAACGTACGGAGCTGGAAGTACTGCACGGTGAACGGCACGATCCCGAGCGCCAGCGTTATCAACGTGTACGACATCAGCGTCAGGTTGTTCTTACCCGAGCCGTACCCGGCGATGATCGTCACGATCGGATAGGCGAACGCGATCATCGCGGCCGCCGCCGGTACGACGATCGCGAGCGTCTGCCGGATCGACCGGGCGGACATCCGCCCCACCTCGGCGGTGTCGCCGTCGGCCGCCAGCGCCGACATCTGCGGCAGGGCCGCGGTCGCGAGCGAGACCGTGACGATGCCGTGCGGCACCAGGATGATCAGCATCGCGGTGCTGTACGCGAACAGACCGGCCTTCGCGCCCGGGTCGCTCGAGGCGCTACCGGCGATCGCGAGCTGGGTGACGACGACCAGCGTCACCTGGTTCACGGCGACGAAAAGTACTGTCCAGATGCCCAATCGGGCAGTGTGTCCCAGACCAGTTCCGCGGAGGCCGAACTTCGGTCGGTAGGTGTGCCCGCTCGCCTTCAGATAAGGCAGCAGCACCAGCAGCTG
This sequence comes from Kribbella sp. VKM Ac-2569, assembly GCF_004216905.1. Lineage (GTDB taxonomy): Bacteria > Actinomycetota > Actinomycetes > Propionibacteriales > Kribbellaceae > Kribbella. The sequence continues at coordinate 170,895 of NZ_SGXJ01000004.1, read as the reverse complement.
TACGGCGATGCCCACCGTGTGCCCGAGACCGAGCAGCAGCTCCTCGCCGTGGCTGTACGTCGGCGGGTTGTCGCCGACCCGGTAGATCAGCAGGAAGACCACGATCGACGCGCACGCGACGATGTTGTTCGCGATCGGCGCCCACATCATCGGGCCGAACCGCCGCCGCGCGTTCAGCACCTGCCCGACCAGGACGAACGCGCCGTAGAAGAAGATCTGCGGCAGGCAGAGCCGGACGAACATGATCATGTTCGCCTTCTCGGTCAGCCGGGACGGGTCGTGCAGCTCCTTCGGCAGGTACAGCTCGGCGATCGCCGGCGCCAGCAGCACACAGGCCACCGTGACGATCGCGAGGACGACGAAGCCGAACGTCAGGACCCGGTTCGTGAAGTCCTGGCCGCCGTCGCTGTGGTTCTTGATCGCCCGCACCAGTTGCGGGACCAGCACGGTGTTGAAGACGCCACCGGCCAGCAGGATGTAGAGGCTGTTCGGGATCGTGTTCGCGGCGGTGAAGATGTCGCCGCGCAGCGCCGTACCGATGGCGGCCGCGAGCAGGGCGATCCGGATGAATCCGAGCAGGCGGGACAGCACCGTTCCGGCTGCCATCACCGCCGCGGAGCGCAGGGTGCGGTCAGCCATCCTTCGAACCGACTCCTTCTTTCAGGGACGCATCCGGAGCTTCGGGTACGCCGTTCGCCTCGGGGCGATCGTGGGCGGGATCAAGAGTCGTGTCGGTGGTGCTGTCGGTGGTACCGCCGGTGGTCGCGGCGGCCGTGTTGCGGCGCTCGGTGCGGACGCGGCGGTAGATGCGGACGAACGACGTACCGAACAGCAGGGCGCAGGCGGCGCCGACCAGGATCCAGCCGACGCTGCCGTACTGGCTGGCCTGGATCAGCAGCTCCTGCGGCTTGCCGACCGGCCTTCCGTCCGCGTTGGTCACCTGGGCGTTGGCGCGGATCAGGCCGTTCTGCTCGGCGCTCGCGGTGATCCGCGGCGTCCACTTCTGCCCCGGGGCGAGGACGGCGGTCGGCAGGTCCTTGATCTTCAGGTCGGACCGGTTCGCCGAGCTGACCACGATGCCGACCCGGACCGACCAGTCGGTGTCGTTGGTGATTGTCAGCGGGAACGTGCCCTTGCTCCCGGCCAGGTTGACCTTGATCTCCTTGCGCAGCCCGCGGTCGACGCTCGCGTTGACCAGGTGCACCTTGCCGAGCTGCTGGTTGGCCGAGCCGAGCTCGATCGCAGTGAAGTGGCGGGCCTCTTCCGGGTACCCGCTCCAGCCGGACGAGGTGGACCGCAGCAGCGCCTGCGTCATCACCTCCGGCAACGCGTTCCCGTCGACGAGCAGGTTCTGCATCGTGGTGGTCGCGTCGTCGAGTTGCCTGATGCTGTCCAGCTGCGTTTCGGTCAGTACGCCGTTCGTCTTCGCCGCGGCCGGTGCCTTGGTGGTCAGCGGTCTCGGGTTGGCACCCACCACGCCGGCCACGTCGGTGGCCTTGATCCACGGCAGCGACAGGCTGCCCGCGAGCGCAGCGGTCGCGCGGCCGTCGCTGTCCCAGCCGCGGGGCGGCGCGACGACCACGGACGCGGTGCCCTTGCCGCCGGCCGCGATCAGCGCGGTGACGGCCGCGAACCGTTGCCGGACCTGGAGCGGGCTCTCGGCAGTCTCCGGATCCGGGCCGCCATTGGTCAGGGACGAGTTGGCGATCACCGTGCGGACGATCTGGTCAGGGCCTTCCGGCGTGAGTACGTCGTACACGGGGGTGCTGGTCAGCACCGGGCGGGTCGAGGCCGACCAAGACGAGCTGCTGACCAGGTTCAGGTCCTCGGCGGTGGCACCGGTGAAACCGCCGGATGCCGCGGCGAGGTAGCGGCCAGCGGCGGCGCCGCCCTCGAGCGACAGCCCGTTGGTGAAGCCCGGGGCCAGTTCGCCACCGGACCGCTCGGTCTTCGTGCGGGCCTGCGCGACGAGCTTCTTCAGCGGTTCGCCCGAGTCCAGGAGGCCGGCCACGTCCGGGTCGCCGTACGGCAGCAGCACGACCTGGCTGCCGCGGGTCCGGCTGGCGTCGAACTCCTGAAGCCAGGTGGCCGCGGCGGCCTGTCCGGCGCCGGGTGTGGTCTGGCCGTTCTCGCCAACGACGACGTACCCCTTGGCCAGCTGCCGGACCTCGTCGAGCATCGCCGGGTCGACCAGCCAGGTGACCTGGTGCTGCTTGCCGAGCGCGAGCAGCCGACCGAGTGGTCCGGTCGGAGCCAGCGACGTGGCCAGCGACTCGTTGGCGAAGTTCTTGCCGCCGAGCTGGGTCGGGCGATGCCGCAGCGGTACGACGAGGGCGGTGTTGACCGGACGGGTCAGCGGCTCCTTGCCGAGCACCGGCATCAGGGTCCGGGCCCGGCCGGCCATGATTCGCGAGCTGTTCGGCGGCTGCCCCCGGAATGCGACGCCGATGACGTACACGCCGGTGTGGTCGTCGATCCGCCATTCCTTCCACGGCACCGTGAGCGTGAACTCGACTGATTCCTTCGGCGCGAGCGGCTTGTCGAACGGCTGGAAGGTCTGCTCGTCGTTGGTCAGGTTGCCGCAGCTGTCGCGGTCGTTCATCGGGATGTTCTGCTCGGCTGAGATCGCGTCCAGCGCCGCCGTACTGGCCAGGCGGGTCCGGTCGATACAGGCCAGCGCCTGCGGTTCCTCGAACGTCACCGAGCTGGTGTTCGTCACCCGGCCCTTGATCACGACCTGCTGGCCGGGCTTCGGCGCGGTCGGGCCGAACTGGTCGATGCTGACCTGGACGGCCGGCTCGTCGGCGGGCGCGGCCTCGGCCGGAGCGCCTAGAGTCGCTGCCGAGGCAGCAACCACAAGGCACGCTCCCGCTACCGCGGAGAGCCTCAGTCGCCGTCTGAACACGCCGTCACCGTAACCTAGTTCCCCGTGTCACCCTTTGCCGACCAGTCAGCCTCCGCCGGATCGTTGCCCGCCGCACAGCGGCGAGCCGTCCAGGCCCTGCTGGAACTCGCTCCAGTGGTCGACGAACTGGGCCACCGGTTCGCCGACGCAGGCCACGAGATCGCCCTGGTCGGCGGTCCTGTCCGGGACATTCTCCTCGGCCGGGGGAGCAAGGATCTCGACTTCACCACGTCAGCGCACCCGGACGTGATCGAACGGTTGCTGTCCGGCTGGGCGGACCATGTCTGGGACATCGGCAAGGCGTTCGGCACCATCGGTTCTCGTAAGGGCGAGTGGGTTCTGGAAGTCACGACGTACAGGTCGGAGACCTACGATCCCACCTCGCGCAAGCCGGAGGTGTCGTACGGCGACAGCCTGGAGGGCGACCTGGCCCGCCGGGACTTCGCGATGAACGCGATGGCGGTCCGGCTGCCGTCGCGGCAGTTCGTCGACCCGTACGGCGGGATGGAGGACGTCGCGCACCAGCGGATCCGGACCCCCGGTACGCCGGAGGACTCGTTCTCGGACGACCCGCTGCGGATGATGCGGGCGGCCCGGTTCGCGGCGCAGCTCGGGTTCACGCCCGACCCGGCCGTGGTGACGGCGATGACCGCGATGGCCGACCGGATCACGATCGTGTCCGCCGAGCGGGTCCGCGACGAGCTGGAGAAGCTGATCTGCGCCGACCACCCGCGGATCGGGCTCGACCTGCTGGTCTCGACCGGGCTGGCCGAGCACGTGCTGCCGGAGCTGCCGGCGCTGCAGCTGATGAAGGACGAGCACCATCGGCACAAGGATGTGTACGAGCACTCACTCACCGTCCTCGATCAGGCCATCGATCTGGAATCGCGTCTGACTGTTCCGACGCCCGATTTCGTCGTTCGGTTCGCGGCACTCATCCACGACATCGGGAAACCGAAGACGCTGAAGTTCGAGGGCCCGCGGAAGGTGACGTTCCACCACCACGACGTGGTCGGGGCGAAGCTGGCCCGGAAGCGGATGAAGGCACTGCGGTTCAGCAACGAGCAGATCGAGCAGGTCAGCAAGCTGATCGAGCTGCACCTGCGCTTCCACGGGTACGGCGACGGCGAGTGGACGGACTCCGCCGTACGCCGCTATGTCCGGGACGCCGGCGACCAACTCGCGCGGCTGCACATCCTGACCCGCGCCGACTGCACCACCCGCAACCGCCGCAAGGCAGAGTCCCTCCGCGCCGCGTACGACGACCTGGAATCCCGCATCGAGCGCCTCCAGGAGCAGGAAGAACTGGACGCCCTCCGCCCCGACCTCGACGGCAACCAAATCATGCAGACCCTCGGCATCTCCCCGGGCCGCGAGGTAGGCGAGGCCTACAAGTTCCTGATGGAACTACGCCTCGACCAAGGCCCCCTCGGCGAGGACCAAGCCCGCGAAGCCCTCCTGAACTGGTGGTCCAACCGCTCCTGAGCGGGGTTTTCCACAGGCCTGCGTCTTCGCGTCGATCCGAGGTGCGAAACCCGTATTCTCTTTGTGTGCCGGGGCGTGCTGACCAGCACCCAGAAAGCAGGTATCTCGATGACCGAGTCGCTCTCTCATTTCGGGCCGTGGACCACGGACGATCTCGCCGGCCTGCCCGACGACGGGCAGCGCTACGAGATCATCGATGGGAGTTTGCTTGTGACACCGGCGCCTGCGCCACGACACCAGTTGGTGGCTGGGCGGATTTCCGTCTTCCTGCGCGAATCAGCGCCGGACGAGGCCGACGTTGTGGAAGCGACCAACCTGCAACTGAGCACGGGACGGCTGTTCGTTCCTGACGTGATCGTCGCTCAGTCCTCGGCGCTGCTCACGGACTCCGTCGCGCTGGTGCCGGCGGACGTGCACCTGGTGGTCGAGGTGGTTTCACCGTCGAACGCTGCCATGGACCGGATCTTCAAGCCTCAGCTGTACGCGGCGTCGGGCATCCAGTGGATGTGGCGTGTCGAGTTCGGGCCGGACGGCGTGGAGATCGTCGTTCTCGACCTGAGGTCCGGTTCGCCCGTTGTTCATGCCCGGTCGACCGATGTGCTCCGCGTCGGTCTCCCGTTCACGGTGGAGGTCCCGGTGAACCGGCTGCTGGCTCCACGGCAGTCGTTGAAGGCGGATGAGTCGGCGCGGGCGGACCTTGAGAACTGACCAGCCCGATCAGATGGGTTGGGTGGGAATGCCCGCGTAGGCCTTGGTGATGGTGGTGGCTGAGGATGGGTGTGGGGCGTACGTCGTGGTGCCTGTGGCTGTCGTGATGGATTCGACGGGGAGGGCTGGGTCGATGGAGTTGGTCAGGTAGGCGGCGTCGTACGTCCTGAGGTCGGTGAGGGGGATCGGGGCGGTGTCGAAGGAATTGAGGCCGCGTTGGAGGACCTGCTGGCGGATGCCGGGGAGGATCGGCGCGGTGGGGAAGACGATGCGCGGGCCGCGGGCGAAGCAGATGTTCCAGATGGAGGCTTCGGAGAGCTCGCCCGTTGCGGTGTGGAAGACGGCGTCGTCGTACCCGGCCTGCTTGGCGGCGCGGGCGTAGTACGTGAGGTCGAACGTGCCGGTGTGCTTGAGGTGCGGGGCGGTGCGTTCGTGCTGGTACGCGAGCAGTCGGAGCGGACGGGTGCCGGCAACGACCGGCGGGCCGACTCGGGTCAGTAGGTGGAGTTCGTCGTCGGCGAAGACGTTCACGCGGATCGAGAGGTCGCCGGAGCCTGCCTGATCGAGCGCCGCGCGGAGGTCGGCGCGGACGCGGTCCTCGGGCAGCGGCTGATCGAAGACCTCCCGCGTACTGCGGTCCAGCCGCTCGAAGTGCAGATCGAGCCCGTCGACCTGACCGTCGCGAACCTGCATCGAGGTGAAGTGCCCGTACGACGTTGCTCGCAGCAACACCGGGTCGACCATCGGTAACAGGGCGCCGTCCAGCAACAGGAAATCGCTCACGACGTCTAGTCTCGCGGTGTGGACGTTTGGAGCATCATCGGGTGGGGCGGATCCGCGCTTGTTGTGTGGTCGTTGCTGCAGACCCGGATCCTGCGGTTGCGGCTCCTGAACTTGATCGGGTGCGTGATCCTGGTCGGGTTCAACGCGGTCGTCGGCGTGTGGCCGATGGTCGGTATGAACGCGGTCCTCGCGGTCATCAACGTCGTACATCTCTGGCGACTGCTGCGGCACCGGCACGACGAGGCGGAGTACCAGGTTCTCCCGGTGAACTCGGCTGACGCCTATCTCGGCTACGTCCTGGAGCGGCATCAGAAGGACATCACCCGGTTCAACCCTGGATTCACGCTCGCCGCGAGCCCGTACGCGTTCCTGGTCCAGCACGGCGACCGCACCGTCGGCGTCGTCCTCGCCCACGACGCAGGCACAGGCCGCGCACAGATCGACCTCGACTACGTGGTGCCGAAGTACCGCGACTTCACTCCGGGCGAGTTCGTCTACCGCCGCAGCGACGTCTTCACCGACCAGGGCTTCCACCAGGTCATAGCCCCACCCCGAATGCGCGACTCCACGCCGTACCTCAAAAACCTAGGCTTCCACCGCGAAGGCGAAGACCTGGTCCTGAACCTCTAGAGGTCCTTGGCGTAGCAGACGGAGGCGATCTCGTTCTCGAAGGGTGGGTACGGCGGGGTTGGGTGGTAGCCGTGGTTCGTGTAGAGGGCGATCGCCTCGACCTGCTTGGTGCCGGTCTCGAGGCGGAGTCTGGCGAGGCCTGCTCTTCGGGCCTGCTCCTCGACCACCCCGAGCAGCATGCGGGACAGGCCCCAACCGCGGGCCGACGGTACGACGTACATCCGCTTGATCTCGCCGAGCCCGGGCCCGACCGGCTGTAGTCCGACGCAGCCGACCGGGGTTCCTTCCAGGGTCAGCACCGTGAACGCGATGTCGGGGTGCAGGGCGACGAGCGGCTGGTCCTCGCCGTACATCGCCGCCAGTTCGGCCTGTTGCGCGGTGGTCAGGGCCAGCACTTCCGCGTCGGTCGGCGGCGCCGGCCGCAGTTCCACTCCCTCGATCACCATCCATCGGACGGTAGCAAGATGGCATGACGCTCCTGTTTCCGTTTCCTCTCCGTGGTCTGATGGGCGAGTGAGAACGGTGGAGGAGATCGCGGCCGGGGTACGGGACGGTGCGCTGGATCCGGTGCAGCTGGTCGAGGACGCGCTGGCGCGGGCCGCCGACGCGGCGGACCTGAACGCGATCGTGCACCTGGACGTCGACGGTGCGCGGAAGGCGGCCGCGGCTCACGACCGGACCGGTGCGCTGGCCGGCGTACCCGTGCTGGTGAAGGAGATCATCGAGGTCGAAGGCCTGCCGTACCGCTGCGGGTCCGCGTCCATGAACGAGGTCGGGCAACAGGACGCGGAGGTCGTACGCCGGTTGCGCGCCGCCGGAGCGATCGTGGTCGGGCTGAGCCACACGCACGAGTTCGCCTACGGCTGCACGGGTACGTCGAACCGCGTCGGACCGTGCCGGAATCCGCACGACCCGTCGCGGATGACCGGTGGATCAAGTTCGGGTTCGGCTGCTGCCGTCGCGGCCGGGGTGGTGCCGCTGGCGCTCGGGACGGACACGGCGGGCTCGGTGCGGATCCCGGCGGCGTTGTGCGGGGTCGTCGGCTTCAAACCGTCGTACGACACCTTGCCGACCGATCGCGTCTTCCCGTTGTCCAAGAGCCTCGACCACGTAGGCGTCCTGACCCGCACCGCAGCAGACGCCGCCTACGCCATGACTGTGCTGGCAGGTATGGGATCTGCGACTACCCGCAGCCCTCGCCTCGGAGTGGTAACGAACCCCGAGTACCTGCAACTCACTCCTGAGGCCCGCAGTGCGTGGACTGCTGTATTAACGGGACTCAACGCCGTCGACGTGCGGCTCCCGGACTGGTCGCACAGTTTCTCGACCGCAGCCAACCTCCAAGGACCCGAAGCTGTGGCCAGCCACCGCGGCCGCCCGCAGGACCGGTACCAACCCGACGTCCGTCAGCGTCTGATCGAGGCGGCGCAGGTGAAGCCGGCGGACTATCGACGAGCACAGGAAGACGCCGCCAGGATCACCGCCGAGCTCGACGCGGTCTTCCAGCACGTCGACGCCGTACTCACCCCGACTGTCCTCACCACCGCGCCGCCGTTGACCGCACCCGAGCTCGACGTACGCCGACAGCTCCTCACCAACACGCGCCTCGCGAACCTCACCAGGCACGCGGCCGTCAGCCTGCCGATTCCGGCTGACGGCCTTCCGGTCGGCCTCCAGGTCATTGCTGCGAGCAACGAACAGGCGGCCGCGGTCGCGTGCTGGATCGAGGCTCAGCGGTAGATGCGCAGGTCGGCCAGACTCCACCAGTTGCCTGCGGTGCCGGTCTGTGTGATCCGGACGTAGCGGGCGCTTGTCGGCGGTAGGTCGATCGTCGTCAACTGGCTGCTCGACGTACCGACGGCGACCGTCCGCCAACTGCTCCCGTCGTTGCTGACAGCAACCGACTGACCGTGCGCGTGGTCGCCGAGGTTCCCGCCGCTGTCCAACGCGACCTGCCGGAACGTCTGCGCCTTACCCAGGTCGACCTGCACCCACTGACCAGGCGCCTGCGCCGCCTTGCTCTGCCACACAGTCGACCCGTCCGCGTCGACCAGCAGCCCAGCATCGGCCCCGTTGACGCTCGCCGTCGCGCTCTCAACCGAGAGCTCGTGCGGCACGTCCGCCGAAGTCCGCCCCCAGGTGTACGTCGCGATCGACCCACCCGGCAGCTCGTACTCGAAGGACTGATCGCCGACCGCCACCGCGAACGACCGCGGCTCGTCGTTCTCGTTGTGCACCACGAGCGCCGTCGTACCGTCGGGGTTGCGGAACGCGGCCGACATCAGCTGCCCGTTCCATCCGGTCGTCCCGTACGACGTACTCCCGATCCGCACCGCGCCCGGCTTCACGAACTTCGACAGGTGGCCGATCGTGTAGTACTCCGCATCCGTCGACACCGACCCGTCCGGCTGCAGCGTGACCAGGCCGGTGCAGGTGTCGCAGCCGCCGAGGTGCGGGCCGCCGGTCGAGTCGAGTGCGATGTTCCAGTTGACGACCGACTTCGCCCAGTTGCGCGTCGTACCGAGCATCAACGTGCGCGCGTGCCACGTGAGCGTGCCGCGGAAGATCTGCGGCGGGGTGTCGTTCGGCCCGTGCGAGCCGGAGCACTCGGTGAACCAGATCCCCTTCGACGGGAACGCGTTGTGGAGATCGGTCTGCTTCGACGGGTCGCCGGAGTAGCAGTGGTACGCCGTACCCGCGATCCACTTCGCCGCCGAGGTCTGCAGCAGCTTGTACGGGTAGTCGATCTCCGGGTCCTCACCAGGCGGAGTGGAGGCGACGTCACCGGGGTGCGTGGTCCAGTTGTGGTCGTACCCGAGGATCTTCGTCCGCGGGCTGACCTTCTGCAGCAGTGGACCCAGGGCGGTGATCACTGCTGCTTCCTGCCGGACGGGCAGGTCCGTGCCCGGGTACGCGCTCGGCTTGCGGTTCTGCGGCTCGTTCTGGATCGAGAGGAAGTCGACCGGTACGCCGGCCCGCGTGTACGCCTGGACGAACTTCACCAGGTAGCGCGCGTACGCGTCGTACACCTTGGGGTCGTCCTTCAGCCGCCCGCCGACGAGAGAGTCGCCGGTCTTCATCCACGCCGGCGGACTCCACGGCGTGGCCATCACCTTGAGCGCCGGGTTGAGCTGCTTGGCGCGGCGGAGCAGTGGCAGCACCTGCTGCTCGTCGTGCGCGATGCTGAAGTTCCGCAGCCCGAAGTCGGTCTGGCCGGCGGGTACGTCGTCGTACGTGTAGTGCTCGGCCGCGGCCGTGAAGTCGGACGAGCCGACCGGCTGCCGCAGGAAGCTGACGCCGATGCCCTGCTGCGGGTCGAACAGCTTGCGCAGCGTCTGCTCGCGGTCGGCCGGGCTGAGCCGGTACAGGACACTCGCCGACGAGTCGGTGATCGAGGCGCCGAAGCCGTCCATGGTCTGGTACGTCGTCCGCGGGTCGACCGTGATCGTGGTCCGGTCGCTCGCGCCGTCCTGGAACGAGACGGGCGCGCGCTCGTGAAGCAGCTCGGCGCGGTCGGGCGTGGTGACCCAGACGTTGACCTGAGTCGTCGGGGGATGGGCCTGGGCGGGCCCGGTGAGTGACGCCACCGTGAGAGCAAGGGCGACGCCGAAGGCGGGTGATCTCATCGCACACTCCTCGGGATGAAACAAACGTCCTCAGAGAACGCTCGGCGCTAAGGACTGTCAAGGTCTGGGAGCGTGGAGCTAGAGTGCTGAGTGTGAAACATCAGGATGTAACAAATGCCGCGAGGTAGAGCGACCGTGCGGGACGTCGCTGCCGCGACCGGGGTGTCGATCGCGACGGTGTCCCGCGTGCTCAACCAGCAGGGCAGCGTGGCGCCCGAAACGCGGCAACTCGTCGAGCAGGCGGTCGAGGCCCTGGGCCTGCGTGCGCCCGCACCCCGCGGCGGTACGGCGAAACCCGTCGACGGGGCCGTCTACGTGCGCTGCCCCTACGTGCTGACGGACTACTTCGGACTGATCGTGTCGTCGATCGCCGAGACCCTGGATCGCCACGGCCGGCAGGTCGTCCTCAACGCCGGCGAGGCCACGCAGGAGGATCCCGCGCTCGCGAGCCTGGCGTCCCGCCGGGGGATCGGCGGCGCGATCCTGATCCTTCCGCCGGAGCCGAGCGAGGACCTGGTCCGGCTGAGTTCGCGGCGCTTCCCGTTCGTCGTCGTCGACCCTCGTACGGCGTTGCCTCGGGACATCCCGTCCGTGTCCGCGGCTCACCACTCCGGCGCTCGGCAACTCACGGCGTACCTGACCGGGCTCGGACACACGCGGATCGGTGTGATCGCCGGGCCGCGCGAGTGGCTCGCCGCCGACGCGCGGCTGAGCGGTCATTCTGCTGCGCTCGCGGACGTCGGCATCCTGCCCGATCCGTCGCTGGTCCGGCACGACCAGCCGACCACGCAGCACGGCTACCGAGCCGCCGGCGAGCTGCTCGACCTCGATCCGCGGCCGACCGCGTTGGTCGCGTTCAACGACAAGGCCGCGATCGGCGCGCTGCAGGCCGCTCGTGAACGCGGTCTCTCGGTCCCCGCCGATGTCTCGATCGCCGGCTTCGACGACCTCGACCTTTCGCGTGCGACCAGTCCCCAATTGACTACGGTCCGCCAGCCCTTGCAGGAGATGGGCCGCATGGCCGTCAGCCTGCTGATCCGCCTGCTGGACCGCCACGAGGTCGAGGCCCTCCACGTAGAACTAGCCACCGAGCTCGTCGTCCGGGGGTCGACGGGTCCGCGAGTGTCCACAATCGCCTAGAACACAGTGCGCGAAACGGCTCGGTTGTGGCAGGTTTTAGACATGAACCTTCGGATCGGCATTGCCGGGATCGCTATCGAGTCCAGCACGTTCTCGCCTCACCGGGCCGGCCTTGCCGATTTCGACGTACGGCGTGGGGACCACCTGCTGGAGCGGTACGACTTCCTCGGCAAGGACTGGGCGCAGGGCATCGAGTGGGTGCCGCTCCTGCATGCGCGGTCCCTCCCCGGCGGCGCGGTGCTGCCGGAGGTGTACGACGACCTGTCCGCGGAGATCATCACGCGCCTCGAAGACGCCGGACCGTTGGACGGGTTGTTCTTCGACATCCACGGCGCGATGAGCGTCGTCGGGCGGCAGGACGCGGAGGCTGACCTGGCCACGCGGATCCGGTCCGTGCTCGGTCCCGACGTACTCGTGTCGGCGTCGATGGACCTGCACGGGAACGTGTCCCGCGAGCTCGGTACGGCGGTCGATCTGATCACGTGCTACCGGATGGCGCCGCACGAGGACGCGATGGAGAGCCGCGAGCGGGCGCTGCGCAACCTGGTGGAGCGGCTGCGGTCCGGACTCGGGAAGCCGGGGAAGGCGTGGGTCCAGGTGCCGGTGCTGCTGCCGGGTGAGAAGACGTCGACGCGGCTCGAGCCGGCCAAGTCGATCTATCGGCGCGTGGGCGAGATCGCGGACGAGCCCGGCGTACTGGATGCGGCTGTGTGGGTCGGGTACGCGTGGGCCGACGAGCCGCGGTGTCGTGCGGCCGTGGTTGTTACGGGCGACGACCATGCGCTGATCACCGAGCGCGCCACCGAGTTGGCGAAGGCCTACTGGGATGCCCGCGACGGCTTCGCCTTCGTCGCGCCGACCGGAACGCTGCAGGAGTGCGTCACGGCCGGCCTCGCGAGTGACGCCCGCCCGTTCTTGATCAGCGACTCGGGCGACAACCCGACCGCCGGTGGCGCCGGCGACACGTCCTGGACTCTTGGTCAGCTGCTTACGATCGAGGAACTGACCGCCGGCAAGGCCACCGCGATCCACGCCAGCATCGCCGACGCCGAGGCGGTCGCCGCCTGTGTCGCGGCCGGCGTTGGGAATCCGGTCGAGGTCACCGCCGGCGGCAAGGTCGACTCCGGTCCCGCCGGTCCGGTCGCGCTGTCCGGCACCGTGTTCTCGATCTCCGAGGATCCCGTCGGCGGCACCGTCGCGGTTGTGCAGGTCGGTGGGCTGCACTCGATCCTCACCACCCGCCGCAAGCCGTACCACCACCTCGCCGACTTCACCCTCCTCGGCCTCGACCCAGCGGCCACCGACCTGGTCATCGTCAAGATCGGCTACCTGGAACCGGAGCTCTACAACCTCGCCGCCGACTGGCTCCTGGCCCTGACCCCCGGCGGCGTAGACCAAGACCTCCTCCGCCTAGGCCACCACGGCGTACTCCGCCCCCTCTTCCCCTTCGACCCGAAGATGGCCGACCCGGACCTCCTACCAGAACTCTTGCCCTCGGCCTGATCGCGCCTCGGAGTCAGCGGTTGGGGAGGATTTCCTACCCGGATCGGGCAGTAATCCTCCCCAACCCACCTGCGTCGCGGGCATGCTGCTCGAGCACCCACTCCCAGCGCCGAGAATTCGCCGGCTGGCCTCCGAGGGGTGCAGCGCCTCAGCTGGTTGGGGCGTGGGCGGGCTCGTCGGTAGATGGATGCGCGTGGGAGAGAATTACAGCTTGCGCAGGAGGTACAGGGCCTCGGTCGTGTGGTCGATGAGCTCGCCGGCGGTGTACGGGCGGTCGGACTCGGGGAGGCCGGACCATTCGATCGCCAGGTCCTCGACATACGAGAGCCACGCGTGGATGCGGAGGTACTCGCGGGACGCGGGCTCGTCGGCGACCTCGGGGGTGCCGAGGTAGGTGAGGATGCGCTTCGTCAGGCCCGCGCGCGTCTCGTCGTACACCTTGACCGCGAAGTCGTCGCCGCCGGCGGCACCGCGGACGAACGAGATATAGGCGGCACGGCGGCGTGAGATGAAGGCGACGAACTGGACCAGCATCTCGCGGAGCTGCTGCTCGGGCGCCAGCGTCTCGTCCGGTTTCGTGACCCGGAGCAGGCGGCGGCCGGCCGCGGAGATGACGGCGAGGTAGTAGTCGCGCTTGCTCGGGAAGTAGTGGAACAGCAGCCCGCGGGAGATCCCGGCCTCGCCGGCGATCGCGTCGATGGACAGCTCATGGATCGGTTGGTCGCGAAGCATCATCAGGCCGATTTTGACCAGTTGCTTCTTGCGGTCCTCCGCTGACATCCGGTGATCCATGCCATTGAGCATTGCTTAGGGGCTGAGCTACGGTCAAGGCGAGAGGGAGGAGTCTTGATGGGGTTCGAACCTTCGGCCCGGGCTCAGGATCTTATCGCGCGCGTGGAGACCTTCCTGCGCACCGAGATCGAGCCGGTCGAGGCAGAACTGCACACCGCGATCCGCACCGCCGGTGACCCGTGGCAGCCGCAACCGATGATCAAGGACCTGCAGGCGAAAGCCCGTGACGCAGGCCTGTGGAACCTGTTCCTCCCGCCCGCGGAGCCGGGGAACGAGCAGTACGGCGAAGGCCTCAGCAACCTCGATTACGCCCCGATCGCGGAGCTGACCGGCCGCTCGTTCATCGCGCCGTACATCTTCAACTGCAACGCGCCGGACACTGGGAACATGGAGGTCCTGCTCCGGTACGGCAACGACGACCAGAAGAAGCGCTGGCTCGAACCGTTGCTGGACGGGACGATCCGCTCCGCGTTCTGCATGACCGAGCCGGACGTCGCGTCCTCCGACGCCACCAACATGCAGGCGACCGCCGTCGTGGACGGCGACGAGGTCGTCCTGAACGGCCGCAAGTGGTGGAGTACCGGCGTCGGCCACCCGGACTGCGAGCTCCTCATCTTCATGGGGCTCACCGAGCCGGAGGCGCATCGGTACCAGCGTCACACCATGGTCCTCGTCCCGCGGGACACCCCGGGCGTGAAGGTCGAGCGCCTGCTCCCCGCGATGAGCAGGTACGACGAACCGCACGGCCACGGCGAGGTGTCGTTCACCGAAGTGCGCGTGCCGGCCGCGAACATCCTGGTCGGACCGGGCAAGGCGTTCGAGATCGCCCAGGGCCGGCTCGGACCGGGTCGTGTGCACCACTGCATGCGGCTGATCGGCCTGGCCGAGAAGGCTCTCGAACTCGCCCTGCAGCGCGGAACCAGCCGGACCGCGTTCGGTAAGCCGCTCGTCAACCTCGGCGGCAACCGCGAGCGGATCGCGGACGCGCGGATCGCGATCAACCAGGCACGGCTGCTCGTGCTGCAGACGGCGTACCTGCTGGACACGCAGGGGCTCGTGGGCGCGTTGAGCGAGGTCAGCCAGATCAAGGTCGCCGTACCGCGGATGGCGCAGGACGTCATCGACATGGCGATCCAGTTGCACGGCGGCGGTGGACTGTCCGACGACTTCCCGCTCGCGGCCGCGTGGACGAGCGCCCGCGCGTTGCGGCTGGCCGACGGCCCCGACGAGGTGCATCGTGGGGTGATCGCGAGGATCGAGCTCGCGTCGTACCTCGCAGGCGCTCAGGAGGCCAAGTGAGTCGGGTCCTCGTCACCGGCGCGGCCAGCGGGCTCGGAGCCGCGCTGGTCGCGCGGTTCGTTGCTGAAGGCCACCAGGTGCTCAGCACGGACCTGGCCGAGGACAGTCCCGACGGCGGTACGACGTACCTGAAGCTCGATGTCCGCAGCCCGGACGACTGGGACGCGGCGGTCGCGTGGTGCGAGCAGAACTGGGGCGGCCTGGACATCCTGGTGAACAACGCCGGGATCGCGACCGGCGGGCGGATCGACGTCGAGACGCTCGACGAGTGGGACCGTGTCGTCGACATCAACCTGATGGGCGTGGTCCGCGGCTGCCGCGCGTTCGTGCCGCTCTTCAAACGGCAGCGCTCCGGTCAGATCGTCAACACCGCGTCCGCGGCCGGTCTCGTCCACCCGCCGATGATGAGCTCGTACAACACGGTGAAGGCCGGCGTCGTCGCGCTTTCCGAGACGCTCTCGCACGAGCTGCATCCGTACGGCGTGAGCGTGTCGGTGGCCTGCCCGTCGTTCTTCCGGACCAACCTCGCGGACTCGATCCGCGGCGCGGACAGCGCGATGGGCGCGACCGCGCGCCAGCTGATCGAGAAGTCACCGCGGTCCGCGGACGACATTGCGGCCGCGGTCCTGGATGGAATCAAGAAGAAGCGGTTCTTGATCATCCCCGACCGGCCGGCTGCGTTGGCCTGGCGCACCAAGCGCTTCGCCCGGCCTCTGTACGACCGGCAGATGCGGAAGATCGCGGCGCGGGCACGGCAGCGGGCCGAGGGCAAGGATGGGTGATGGCGCGCGGGCGGTCCGCGAGGAGGACGCGTTCGACGTACCGGCGGTCGACACCTGGCTGCGAGCGCAGACCTCTTTGCCGGATGGGCTTCCCGAGGTCAAGCAGTTCTCCGGCGGAGCGTCGAACCTGACGTATTTGCTGAGATATCCAGGCCATGACCTGATCCTGCGTCGCCCACCGGCGGGGACGAAGGCGAAGAGCGCGCACGACATGGGCCGCGAGTACCGCATCCAGGCCGGCCTCAAGCCCGTGTTCCGGTACGTCCCGGAAATGGTTGCCCACTGCAAGGACGAGACGATCGTCGGCTCCGAGTTCTACGTGATGGAGCGGGTGGTCGGGACGATCCCCGGCCATCACGCGCTGGGCGTCGACCTCACTCCGGTGCAGACCCGACAGCTCGGCTTCACGTTGATCGACACGCTCGCCGAGCTCCATGCGGTCGACCCTGAGGCGGCCGGGCTGTCCGATCTCGGTCGCGGTGCGGGGTACGTCGAACGCCAGGTCACCGGCTGGTCCGAGCGTTATCGCAAGGCGAAGACGTGGAACGTGCCGAGCTACGAGCGCGTGATGGAGTGGCTCGCCGCTCATCAGCCGGCCGACGTACGCACCTGCGTTATCCACAACGACTTTCGGCTCGACAACGTCGTACTGGCGCCGGACGATCCGCTGCGTGTGGTCGGCGTACTCGACTGGGAGCTAGCAACGCTAGGGGATCCGTTGATGGATCTCGGTGGCGCGCTCGCGTACTGGGTGCAGGCCGACGACGACTGGGCGTTCCGCCGGTTCCGGCTGCAACCGTCGGACGCGCCCGGCATGCTCACGCGGGACGAGATCGTGGAGTACTACGTCAAGCGGTCCGGGCTCGAGGCGAAGAACTGGGCGTTCTACGAGGTGTTCGGGCTGTTCCGGCTGGCTGTGATCGCGCAGCAGATCTACTACCGCTACCACCACAAGCAGACCCGCAACCCGCGGTTCAAGAACTTCTGGCTTCCGGTGAATCTCCTCGAGCGGCGCTGCCGCAAGATCATCCGGCAGGCGTGAGTGGCTGTCATCTATCTGATTCGGCACGCGCAGGCGTCGTTCGGTGCACGCAACTACGACAAGCTGTCGGAGCTCGGTGAACAGCAGGCGAAGCGGCTCGGGCAGACGCTCGCTCTTGTGCAGCCCGAGCTGGTGGTGGCCGGCTCGATGCACCGGCACCAGCAGACCGCATCGCTGGCGGGGTTGACTGCGGAGGTGGATCCGGGCTTCGACGAGTTCGACCACCAGGAGGTGCTTGTCGCGCACAAACCGGCGTACAAGCGGCACACGGTGATGGTGGCCCACCTCGCGCGTACCGGGAATCCGAAGCGGGCCTTCCAGGACGTCTTCACCGCGGCAACCCAGCGGTGGATCGACGGTGGCGACGGGTACACCGAGACGTTCCAGGCGTTCTGCGACCGGTCCGAGGCTGCGGTACGGCGGACCGCCGAGCGACTCGGGAAGAGTGAGACGGCGCTCGTCTTCACGTCCGGCGGGCCGATCGCGGCCGTGGTGGGCCGGCTGCTGTCCGGTGGCGACGGGCTGTGGGCGAAGCTGAACCCGGTGACGATCAACACCGCGATCACCAAGGTCGTGTCCGGCCGCGGCGGACTGACTGTGGTGAGCTACAACGAGCATGTCCACGTCGGTGCCGACCTGCTCACGTACAGATAGGACTCCCGATGCGACGGAACATCCTGATCACCGGCGCCAGCTCCGGCCTCGGTGCCGAGATGGCCCGGCAGTTCGCGGCGAAGGGCCACAACCTGGCGCTGACCGCGCGCCGGACCGAGCGGCTCGATGCGCTCAAGGCCGAGCTGACCGAGCGTTATCCACAGGCCACGATCGTTGTCCACAGCCTGGATGTGACCGATCACGACCAGGTGTTCAAGGTGTTCCGGGAGGTCGACGCCGAGCTGCCGCTGGACCGGATCGTCGTGAACGCGGGACTCGGCAAGGGTGCGCCGCTCGGCACCGGCCGATTCGACGCCAACCGCGACACGGCGCTGACCAACTTCGTCGGTGCGCTCGCCCAGGCCGAGGCGGCTCTCGAGCTGTTCCGGGCGCGGAACGCCGGCCACCTAGTGCTGATCGCGTCGATCTCTGCGCTGCGCGGATTCCCGAAGACGGTCACGACGTACGCCGCCACGAAGGCCGGGCTCGCCTCGCTCGGGGAGGGGCTGCGGCTGGAGTTGCTGGGCAAACCGATCAAGGTCAGCACGATCTATCCCGGGTACATCCGGTCCGAGATGAACGAACGGGTGGAGCATGCGCCGTTCATCGTCGACACCGAGCCGGGGGTGCGCGCGATGGTCGCCGCGATCGAGGCGGAGAAGGCGAAGGCGTACGTGCCGGCGCGGCCGTGGTGGCCGCTCGCCCAGGTGATGCGGTTCGCGCCGCTGCCGTTGCTGAAGAGGATGATCTGAATGCGTTGGGGTCTGACCGTCCCGCTGACCGGCGTACCGCTGCGTGATCACCGCGCGCTGATCTCGGAGCTGCACGAGTTGGGGTACACGGATCTGTGGTCGGCGGAGGTGGCTGGCGCGGATGCGTTCACGCCGCTGGTGCTCGCGTCGGAGTGGGACTCTTCCTTGCGGTTGGGGACGGCTGTCGTACCGGTGCACACGCGTGGTCCGGCCGCGCTGGCGATGAGTGCGGCGGCGTTGGCGGATCTCGCGCCGGGGCGGTTCGTGCTCGGGATCGGGGCGTCGTCGGAGACGATCGTGACCGGGTGGAACGGGATCGCGTACGACCCGCCGCTGGCGCGGACCCGCGACGTACTGCGGTTCCTGCGGCAGGCGTTCGCGGGGGAGAAGGTCGACGGGGAGTTCGACAGCTTCACGATCCGGCGGTTCCGGCTGGAGAAGGCGCCCGACGTACCGCCCGCGATCATGCTCGCCGCGCTCCGTCCGCAGATGCTGCGCCTGGCCGCGCGCGAGGCCGACGGCGCGATCACGAACTGGTTGTCGGCCGACGACGTACGCCGGGTTCGCGAGGAGCTCGGCCCGGACAAGGAACTCGCCGCCCGCATCTTCGTCTGCGTCACCGAGGACGCCGAGATGGCCCGCAACATCGGCCGCTTCCTGATCGCGACGTACCTGACCGTGCCCGGGTACGCCGCCTTCCATGACTGGCTCGGCCGCGGCGAGGTCATGAAACCGATGCGCGACGCCTGGGCCGCCGGCGACCGCAACGCCGCCATGGCCGCCATCCCCGAAGACCTCATCGACGCCCTGATAGTCCACGGCACCCCCGCCGAATGCCGATCCCACATCAACCGCTACGTGGAAAACGGCCTCGACACCCCCATCATCGCCACCCTCCCCACCGGCACCAACCTCCTCGAAACCGCCCGCTCCCTGGCACCCAATGCCGCCTGAGACCGCGGATGAGGTCCCCCTGGAGGCGCTGGCGCGGGTTGCGTTGGCGGCCTATGAGCTGGCCGGGCCGGTCGACCTCCGCCTGCACGCCCGCGGCCTCAACACAGTCTTCGATGTGACGGCGGGCAGCGAGCGCTACGCCCTCCGGGTACACCGATCCGGCTACCGCACCAGCGACCAGGTCCGGTCCGAACTGCGGTTCGTCCGATCCGTCGCCGAGGGCTGGGCTGATCAGCCGTTGCTGTTCGTTCCCTGGCCGATCACCGCTCGGAACGGTGACCTTGTAGTCGCGGCCGGGGACGCGGCACTCACGTGCGACCTGATGACCTGGGTAGACGGCGAGGTCCTGGTGCCCGGGCAAGGGCTGACCGAGGACACCGTCCATCGGCTGGGCCAGGCGCTGGCGTCGCTGCACAACCTGTCCGCGCAGTTCCGTCCACCGAGTGGCTTCGCGCTGCCCCGGTGGGATGCCGACGGAATGTTCTTGCCATCGGCATCGCCGTACCAACCGGAGTTCGGGATCGAAGATCTCTTGGATCGGCGGGATCTCCACCTGTACAACGAGATCGCCGATCGCACCCGGGCCGTCTTCACCGCCCTCGACTCCGTTGGCGACTCCTACGGCATCGTCCACGCCGACTACATCCTCGGGAACTGCTTCCTGCAACGGGCCGGCTCTGAGTGGCAGGTCAGTGTCTTCGACTTCGACGACTGCGGCTGGGGCTACTTCCTCTACGACCTGTGCCCACTACTCGGCAACCTCGCTGGGTATCCGGGTGCGATCGCGGACAATCCTGCCTACCCACGGCTCCGAGACGCCTTCCTGGCCGGCTATCGCACCACGCGGCCGCTACCGGCGGGCCTCGAGGAACACCTGCCAACACTCATGGCCGCCCGCAATGCGAATCATTGTCTGCTGACTGCACGCCGCGATGTGTCACCAACGCCCGCCCAGGACGCAACCTGGCGAATGAGCCTGGCCCGCCAATGTCTCGACCTGCCCCACTGACCGGACTGTGCCGGCCAACGAGAGGACGCTGCTTCGCGACGGCTGAGTGGTCCGAGTCGGCGGCGACATCCTCTGGCGTGTACGCTGTGTACACACCACAGGAGGGAGACGGCCATGAGCTCCGGGATCGAGTACCGCAGTGCGCGCGAGGCGCGTGAGCATTTCAAGGAAATCCTCGATGCCGCCGATGACGGTCGTCCGGCCACGGTGACCCGCGACTCGCGCCGGGTTGCTGCCGTCGACGCAGACCGGCTCGTTCACTTCCTGACTCGCGTCCGCCCCGCCGGTGCCGAGGTAGTCGCCGAGAACGACAGTTGGTCGCTCTTCATTCCGGGGCTGCCCGTTGCCGCTGACGGGGTCACCCTCGACGACGCCGTAGCAGAGATGATCGACGCACTCCGCGACTACGCCGAGGAATGGGTCGACCACCTGCGCCTGGCGCCCAACCACGCCGAAAACTGGGGTCTTGTCCAGATCGTCGCGCTCTCTTCGGATCAGCAGCTGCGCGACTGGCTGCTCGCCTGACGTACGTCATGAGCGAGCGACGCCGGCCGGCCACCCGGACGGACCACGAGAACTTCTGCATCACCGAAGGCTGGGCCGAACGCAAACGTGCGACGGGTAAGCGCGGAACCCATCACGTCAACTACGAGTTCGCCCTGCCAGACGGTCGCATCCTCTACACCAGGATCAGTCATCCTGTCGATCGCACCGGCCACGGCCCGTCCATCTGGTCGCACATCCTTCGCGACCAGCTCGCCGTGACCGCCGAAGAGTTCTGGGCGTGCGTCGAGGACAAGGTTCTCCCGGACCGACAGGAGCTTCAGGTCCCTGCCGAGACGATCCCGGTCGGAATCGTCAGAGTACTCATCGTCGAGGCACACGTCCCGGAAGCTCAGGTGCAGGCGATGACGAAGGCAGAAGCCATTCAGCGCCTCGCCGAGTTCTACACCACGGGTCGGTGAGCCTCCGGATCTACGCACCCAACAGTCCGAAGGCATCATTTCTTGAGGTGATGGACGACAAACTCGCACCATGAGCTGATTGCTGCCGGAGCCGCGACTCGATGTGTCCCCGGGAAAGCAATCAGCTGTTTGTCACGCGATCCCAGCAGCTCGAACAATTCGAACTGTCCGACGCGGGGGAAGAGTTCGTCATCCCACTGAACGTGAAACAGAACCGGCACGGTGATCCGGGGTGCGTCCAGGGTGAATCGCGAAGCCATGTTCACCGCGGCGGGCATCGCGGGTGGCTGGCGCATTCCGTACTTGCCGAGTACTGCGCAGCGCAGCTGGCTACCTGCCTCGGCCACAAACGGCAGCCCGAACCGAGTCCCCATCGACAAGCCGAGATAGGCGACGCGGCCGGCATCGATGACGTCCAGGTCGCTGACCGCTTCCAGACATCTGCACCAGTCCTCCACCGTGCTGTCTGTGACCGTGTCGATTCCGACAGCTGCCATCCGCTCCTGGTACGGCGGACCGTCGGCCGGTTCGGTTGCCCGGTCGCCGTGGTACGGACCGTCGATTGCGACGGCTGCGGTCTGTGACTTGCCGGCGAACCACCGACCCAGCAGTAGCTGCCGGTCGGCCCTCTTGTGCCCGCTGCCGCCATGGCCCATGAGGACGAGGGGAACGGGTCGCTCACGGCGCGCGGGCAGCCAGATGATGCCTGGGACAACGCCTTCGTCCCGTATCAAGTTGAACCGGCGCTCGGTGACGCCGTGCTCGGAGACCGGTTCGCCGATCCATTGCAGTACATTCACCCGCCGCTGCTAGCGGGTGGTGGTGATTTGGAAGGCTCGGACGCAGAGGGGGGCTGGGTCGATTTTGTTGATGATCAGAACTCCGGTGACGGCGGCGCCCTTGGAGGTGCCGGACAGGGGGATCACGAACGTCGGTGCCTGACCGGTCGGGGTGCCGGTGGTGAGCTTGGTCGGTGGGCCGACGAGAGTGCGCATCAGCAACGGGATCAGTTGTTCCGAGCCCTCGCAGGCGAAGGCGGCCGCGCCCTTGGCGTTGTTGGCGTTGAGTTGGGTGACGAAACGGCGCGCGAGATCGCTCGCACTCACTGGCCGCGGTGCGCTCGGCCGCGCGGTGGTTGGGCGCACGGCAGTTGGGCGCGCCGCAGTGGGGCGGGTGGTTGTGGTGGGCTTCGGGTTGCCGGCGGTGGAGCGGGGTGCGGCGGCGGCGCTGCCGGGCTCGGGGTCGCTGGTGCGGTGGTCGCTCACGAGGCGGAAGGCGAGTACGCCGACCGCGCCGAGGGCAACCAACACGAAGACGACGATCAGCACGATGATCAGCCCGCCGCGGTTCTTCCGCGGGGGCCGTCCGTACGTCGGCGCCGACTTGTAGTCGCCCGGCTGCGGCTGCCAGCTGTAGTTCGGGCCGGGAGGCGGTGAGCTCACACGCTCAGTGTGGAGCGCGATCAGCTCAATCGGTGCTCTCGCAGCCACATCGTTGCGCGCCTGTTGGAGGCTCGGGACAGCCAGGCGTCCTGGATGACCTCGGTCAGTTCCTGCTTGGTGAGTTCACCCAGCCGGCTGGCTCGGACGAGGACCGACGGGTGGCCGTCGAAGTGCGGGGTGGAGAAGAACGGGTTCGAGTCGTCCGACAGCAGCGCGAGCTTCTCGTTCTCGGACTCGACCCAGATCATGATCACGTCGTCGTACTTGTCCCCGCTCACCGGATCCACCGCGTCGGGTCGCGGCGTACGGAAGAACACGAAGGACTTCCCGCCCACCTGGTACACAGGCCGATCCGTCCCGTCGTCCCGCTCCCACTTGGTGACATGCGGCATCCCCGAGGCGACCTCATGCACATCCCCCACCCGAGCCCTCCGCGCCGCCATCCCCCGAGTCTAGGCGGGGAGCCAGATGGTGAAGGTGGAGCCGGTGTTGGGAGTGCTGGTGACGGATATGTGGCCTTCGTGGGCTTCGGTCAGGTGTTTGGTGATGGCGAGGCCTAGGCCGCTGCCGCCGGTGGTGCGGGTGCGGGAGGCGTCGGCGCGGTAGAAGCGGTCGAACAGGTACGGGAGGTGCTCCGGTGCGATGCCGGTGCCGTTGTCGGTGACCGTGAGGTTGTAACCAGCCTTGCCACCAGACTCCACAGGCCGTACGCCGACCACGACGTGGCCGCCCGTCGGCGTGTAGCGGATCGCGTTCGACACCAGGTTTCCAAGGGCCTGCCGAATACGCGCACCGTCGACGACCGCGGGCGAAGAGCCGGCAACCGAAGCGGTGAGAGTGACCCCGGCCGTGTCCGCGGCGGGCCCGTGGGCGGAGACGACCTGCTGCACCAACTCGGACAGGTCACGTGGTGCCGGGTGCAGGCGGAGCATGCCCGCGTCGGCGAGAGCGAGGTCCTGAAGGTCGGCGACTAGGTGCTCGAGCAGCCCGGTCTCCTCGAGCAGCGACGTGACGAGCGCCTGATCGAGCGGTACGACGCCGTCCTCGGACGCAACCAGGTATCCCTTGATGTTCGCCAGCGGCGTCCGCAGCTCATGCGCCACGTCGCTGACCATCGCCTTCCGCTGGAAGTCGTGCCGCTGGATCGACTCGGCCATGTCGTTGAACGCATGTCCGAGCCGCGCCACCTCGTCCTTTCCGCTCACCGGCACGCGCGCCGCGTGGTCCCCGTTCCGCATCCGCTGGGTCGCACCCGTCAACGCCACGATCGGCCGGACCAGGCGACGTCCGGCGAAGACCATCACCAGCGCAGCGATCAGCAGCACGCCGAGCGCGGTCGCCGCCGTCCGCAACAGTCCCTCACCGGAGAAGACGTTGAACGTGCTCTTCGCCCCGAGGTACAGCTTCGCGGGCGGAGCGACGTACGGCGTCAACGCCTGGACGCGGGCCTGGGTGGTGCAGTCGACGAACTTGTCCGTGAAATCGCCCTTGGCCTTGGGCTCGACCGACTTCAGTCCCTCGAAGTCGTTGATCTGGTACTTGATGCTCGCGGCATCGAGGCAGGCGACCGCGCGCCGGACCTCGTCGTCGTTGACGATCTTGGCCTTGGCGCTCGGGGCGTACAGTCCGGGTGGGTAGCAGCTGTCGTCCTTCGAAGCGGCACCGGGCTTCTCCATCACGCGCGCGCCGGCGAGCGACTGCGTCGACTCGATCATCACCTGCGGGACCGCCGCGCCGGTCTGCGCGACGGTCGCGGGCCTGCCCTTCGCGATGTAGCAGTCGGCTGCCTGCTGGGCGAGCTTTGCCTGGGTCCGCTGCTCCTCCTCGGTCAACCCCCAGTCGGGGGCGCCCACGAACGGCGGGATCGCGTTCGCGGTCGTCACGAACCCGCCTGCCGCGCCGGCCGCCACGGTCTTGCGGGCGGTGTACACGTTCATCACGCTCGAGACCCCGGCCAGCTTCGCGCCACCGGAGTTCCGGACGTCGATGGTTGCCGCCGGCACCGACGGGAGTTCCGGCGCGGCCCCGAGCATCCGGGCCGAGTCCGCGATCACCGAGCCGTCGTCGGCGGTGACCGCGACCCGGCGGCCGAGTTTGTCGGCCAGCTCGTGCACCAGCTTGTCCACACCGGACCAGGTCGGATGATCAGCGGCGTACTTCGACAGCTGGCCGTAGATCTCCCCGTCGACCTGCAATTGCCCCGTGTTCGCGTCGATCTCGCCCTGCAGCTTCTCCGACGTGCTGTACGTCGCGATCACCGCGGTGGCGATCACGGCCCCGAGCGCGACCGCGAGCGACAGCCCGAGGAACCGGACCAGCACGCTACGACGCATGGCTCACCGCCTGGTCCGCGAGTTTGTAGCCCACGCCGTACACGGTCTTCAGGTACGCCGGTGCGCCCGAGGACGGCTCGATCTTCTTCCGCAGGTTCATCACGTGTACGTCGACGGTCCGGTCGAACACGTAGTGGTCGAAGCCGAACGCGTGCTCGAGCAACTGCTGCCGCGAGAACGCCCGCCCCGGCGAGGCCGCGAGACAGGCGAGGATCTTGAACTCGGCCGGGGTCAGCTCGATCAGCTCCCCGGTCAGCCGGACCTCGTGCCGGCTCGGGTCGATCTCGAGCTCACCGACGCGGTACACCTCGCCCTCGGCGCGGCTTCGGGTACGACGTAGTACCGATCGGACCCGTGCCACCAGCTCGCGCGGGTTGTACGGCTTGGTCAGGTAGTCGTCCGCGCCCAGGTCGAGCCCGAGCAGCAGGTCGTCGTCGGTCGAGCGGGCGGTGAGCATGATGATCGGGATATCGCCGTCGGCCCGCAGCACCCGGCAGACGTCCAGGCCGTCGACCTTGGGCATCATCACGTCGAGCACCAACAGGTCCGGGCTGCGCCGGCGGGCCTCGTCGATCGCTTCCCGGCCGTCGTGCACGACGACGGTCAGGTGCCCTTCCCGCTCGAGGTACCGCCGGATCAACTCCGCCTGCTTGAGGTCGTCTTCGGCGACCAGGATCCGCGCTGGCATAGTCCTCAATGTCCCCGAACTTGATGAGAATCCGATGAAGATCGGCTGAGAGCATCAGGTGCAAACGGGACCTTCACAGGTTCTTCACGGCCGCGGCGGCACGCTCCACTGCCATGAAGACCTCACGAACAGCGCTCGCGATGATGGCGGTTCTGGCGCTGGCTGCCTGCGGGAACGACAAGGCGCCGGTCGCGTCCGATCAGCAGAGCGACAAGAGTCCGCTCGCGGAGTACATGGGCGACGGCTTCGTCAGTTCGTCCGGCGGCGGGTTCAAGATGGCGGTGCGGGCCGGGGGCGCTCAGCAACCGAGCGAGGAGGATCTGGCCAAGCAGCGCAAGGTCGAAGACGCCACCGCCGCCTGCATGAAGACGGCCGGCTTCGAGTATGTCGCCGTACCGCCGGAGCAGAACGCGAAGAGCAAGTTCGCGGAGGCGTTCAGCCTGCCACCGGACAAGTTCGCCGAGCAGTACGGGTACGGCGTCAGCACGATCGACTGGTCCAAGGCCGGCGCAGACGACGACTCGAACCCGAACACCAAGATCCGGAGCGCCTTGTCGGCAGCCGCGCAGAAGGCGTACGACAAGGCGCTCAACGGGCCGAACGCGAACGGGAACGGCGCCGTCGTGATCGAGGGCGGCAAGGACGGCCCGAGCTCGAGCGGTCAGCAGGATCTCGGCTGTCGCGGCAAGGCGGTCAAGCAGGTGTACGGCGAGGACCGCGGCATGGACTTCAAGAAGTTCGACAGCCTGTTCAAGGACATCCAGGCGCTGCAGAAGCGGATCGACACCGACCAGCGCGTGGTGGACGCCACCAGCGCCTGGACCGACTGCATGGCCGACGCCGGGCATTCCGGATTCAAGAAGGTCGACGACCCGCGGGAGCAGATCCAGCAGAAACTCGACACGCTGACAGGGAACAAGCCGCCCACGAAGGGTGGTCCGTCCAAGACGGTCACCGGCCCGCCGTCGTTCGACAAGGTCGACTCGGCGAAGCTTTCCGAGCTGCGCAAGTCCGAGATCGCCCTCGCGGTGGCGGACCAGAAGTGCAAGGCCAGTGGGTACGACGACGCGTACAAGAAGGTGCAGTACGCCGCCGAGAAGGAGTTCGTCGACCAGCACAAGGTCGAGCTCGAGGCGTACCGCGACGAGACGGCGAACCGGTGACCGCTTCGCCCAAGTCCCGCCGCCGGGTGCTGGTCGGGGTGTCCGCGGTCGCCACCGTCTCGCTCGGAGTCGGGGTCGCCGCGGGCAGCCGGATCAGCTCACCGGAGGACGCGGCCGCGAAGACCGCGGCACCGAAGGCGTCCCAGATCACCGTGCCGGTGGCGAAGAAGGCGCTGTCCAGCAAGGTGGTCGGCCGGGGTGACGCGTCGTTCGACGGCGCGGTGAACATCCGGGTCGAGACCAGCGGGCTGACGACACCGCCGATCGTCACCGGGAAGGTGCCGGCGGTCGGGTCGACGATCATCGAGGGCAAGGCGCTGCTCGAGATCACCGGGCGGCCGGTGATCGGTCTGGCCGGCGTACTGCCGATGTATCGGACGCTCTCGCCGGGGTCCAAGGGTCCGGACGTGCTGCAGTTGGAGCAGACGCTCGATCGGCTCGGGTACGACCCGGGGACGGTCGACGACGAGTACACGCTGGACACGTCGGCCGCGGTGGAGGAGCTGTACGAGAACGCCGGGTACGAAGCTCCCGAGCCGGACGAGAAGTTCACGCAGGCCGTCGACCAGTCGAAGAAGCAGGTCGACGCGGCGAAGAAGCAACTCCGTCAGGCCCAGTCGCAGCTCAAGGCCGCCAAGGATGCGAAGGCGAAAGACACGTCGGTGCAGCAAGGTGCTGTGGACGACGCGGAAGAGAACCTCGCAGACGCGCAGGAAGCGCAGAACGAGGCCGAGTTCAAGGCCGGTACGCCGCTGCCGGTATCCGAAGTGGTCTACGTGAAGACGCTGCCGCGCCGCGTCGACGACGTGAAGGTCGAGCGCGGCGGAACGGTGAACGGCGTGGTGATGTCGGCCAGCGGTGCGTCGCTGGTCGTCACCGTCAAGGTCGACGCGGAGACCGCTCAGCGGCTGAAGGCCGGCATGGCGGCGACGCTCGATCTCGGTGACAGCGTGTCCGTCGCCGGAAAGGTCCGCCGAGTCACGAAGAACGGGAACCAGTACGACGTGGTGGTCGCGCCGAACGCGTTGACGGCGAGCCAGTTGGCCCTGCTGCGGGACGCGAACGTGCGGGTGACGATCCCGATCAAGAGCACCAGCGGCAAGGTGCTCGCCGTACCGGTGGCTGCCCTGTCGTCCGGATCCGATGGCGCCTCGCGGGTCGAGGTCCTGCGGAACGGGAAGGTTGAGCTGATCCCGGTCACGGTCGGGCTGACCGCGGACGGGTTCGCGCAGGTCACGCCGAAGGGCGACGCGAAGTTGTCCGACGGCGACCAGGTGGTGGTCGGGCGATGAGTACCGCGGTTGCGTTGCCGGCGCCGGTCGTCGAGATGATCGGCGTACGGCGGTTCTTTCCGGGGCCGCCCGAAGTACAGGCGATCAACGGGATCGACCTGATCATCGGGCAGGGGGAGTACCTGTCGATCGTCGGGCCGTCCGGGTCCGGGAAGTCGACGTTGCTGCACCTGCTCGGGTTGTTGGACAACCCAACGGGTGGGGTCTACCGGCTCGACGGCGTGGACACGATGAGCCTGCGCGAGCGTCGGCGCGCCGTACTGCGGGGGGAGCGGATCGGGTTCGTGTTCCAGTCGTTCCATCTGCTCGACCATCGCACCGTCCTGGAGAACGTGGCGCTCTCGATGGTGTACGTCGGAGTGCCGCGACGGCAACGGATGGCGCGGGCGCGGGTGGCGCTGGATCGGGTTGGGCTGTCGCACCGGATGGAGTTCGCGCCGACCACGCTCTCCGGTGGTGAGCGGCAGCGGGTCGCGATCGCGCGGGCGCTCGTCGCGGAACCCAGTCTGCTGCTCGCGGACGAACCGACCGGAAACCTGGACAGTGCGAACGCGGAGGCGATTCTGCAGGTGTTCGACGAACTGCACTCCGAGGGCATGACGCTGGCCGTCATCACCCACGACGACAACGTGAGCCGCCGGGCGCAACGCCAGGTCCGCATCGTCGACGGAACCCTCAAGTGGTAACCCAAGCAGGCCCCCCGGACCCGACCGGCGGGCCGTCCACCTCCCGGCGACGCCGGCTCAGATCTCGTCCCGCTGTGCGGGACCTGCTCGACGAGGCGCTGGCCGGTGTCGCCGCCCGTCCGACCCGACTGATTCTCACCACGCTCGGCACCGTGCTCGGAGTCGCTGCGCTGGTGGGAACGGTCGGGCTCGGGCAGACCGCGGCCGGGCAGATCACGCAGCGGTTCGACCTGGCCGCAGCGACGAGGGTCGTGGTACAGCCGGACGACAAAGGTGGGCAGGAAGGGGAGGCGGCGACGCAACTGCCCTGGGACGCGCCGGACCGGATCAAGCGGCTGAACGGCGTGGAAGCGGTCGGGACCGTCAGCAGCCTGGAGATCGGTGACGACCTGGTCGAGAACGTGACCGGCCTGGACGGCGGTGAGGGCAAGGCTCTCCAGGTGATGGCCGGATCCTCCGGTCTCTGGGACGCCGTACGCGCGGTGCTCAAAACCGGCCGGTTCTTCGACGACGGTCACGACCAGCGTGCCGACAAGGTCGTTGTCCTGGGCAAACATGCGGCGGAGCGGCTCGGTATCAACCGGGTCGACTCGCAACCGGCCGTGTTCATCGGCGACGAGGCCTACACGGTGATCGGCATCCTCGACTCGGTCACCGGCCGCGCCGACCTGAACGACGCGGTGATCATGCCGAACGGTACGGCGAAGCAGGCCTACAAGCTCGAGTCGCCGGACGCGGTCGAGATCCGTACGGCGGTCGGCGCCGCGCAACTGATCGCGGAGCAGGCCCCGATCGCGATCGAGCCGAACAACCCGAGCACCTTGACCGTGGACGCTCCGCCGAAGCAGGGCGCCGTACGCAAGGGTGTGGAGTCCGACCTGAACGCGTTGTTCCTGCTGCTCGGTGCGGTCGCGCTCCTGGTCGGCGGACTCGGCATCGCGAACGTCACGCTGCTGTCGGTCCTGGAACGCATCTCGGAGATCGGTCTGCGCAGAGCACTCGGCGCGGCCCGAAGACACATCGCGGTGCAGTTCCTGGTGGAGAGCGTGATCGTCGGTTTCCTCGGCGGACTGCTCGGTACGGCGGTCGGCGTCATCCTGACCGTCGGCGTGTCCTGGGTCCGCGACTGGACGCCGATCCTGGACAACCGGCTGGCGTTC
The DNA here is from genome assembly GCF_004216905.1 of Kribbella sp. VKM Ac-2569. Taxonomy (GTDB): domain Bacteria; phylum Actinomycetota; class Actinomycetes; order Propionibacteriales; family Kribbellaceae; genus Kribbella. The sequence continues at coordinate 141,102 of NZ_SGXJ01000004.1, read as the reverse complement.
GGTTCACCCCTGCTGGGTGCGTTCATCGGTCTGGTCGCCGGCACCTATCCCGCCTGGAAAGCCTCCGCCATCCAGCCGATCACCGCGTTGCGCGGCACGTGAACTGAGACGCCCGTACACCAGGGAGCTCACGGCGAAGCCGACCACGATCAGCGCCAGCACCGGGTAGGACTTCCCGCTGTCGGGCAGGATCGCCGCGCCGAGTGCGGCCGCGGAGACCTGCCCGACGTTGAAGATCATGTCGTACAGCGAGAACACCCGGCCGCGGTACACGTCGTCGACACCCGTCTGCACGAGGGTGTCGACGCTGATCTTGATGCCCTGCGCGCAGAACCCGGTCAGGAACCCGCCGACCACCATCGCCGGCTTGGTGTAGAGCCCGATCGGTACGGCGCTCACCACCGCCGCGGCCGCGAACAGCAGCGTGATCCATTGCCGCAGCGCCATCACCCGAGTGCCCCACGGCGTGACCAGCGCGGCGACGAACAACCCGGCACCGACCGCACCGGTTGCGATCGCGAGCCCACCGAACGCTTGATCCAGCTGGCCGGGACCGTAGAAATAGTTGCGGTACAGCAGGATCATCGCGACTGTCATCAGCCCGAAGAGGAACCGCAGCGATCCGATCGCGGCGAGACCGAGCGCGGCCTGCCGGCGCTCCCGGAGGTGCCGGCCGCCGTCGACGAGACCGGACGCGATCGTGCGGAGTGCCTCGGCGATGCCGGGCTCGTCACCGTTCAGGTCTGGGCCGAGCTGGTCGCGCCGCAGTCGGAGGGCGAGGAGAGCGGCGGCCGTGTAGATGACGACGGTCAGCCCGAGGACGACCAGGTCGGAGTCGACGAGCAGCTTCACCCCGGCGCCGATCCCACCGCCGATCAGGAAGGACGCCGTACCGGAGGTCGGGGTGACGGCGTTCGCCATCACCAGTTCGTCGCGCTCGACCACATGCGGGAGACCGGCGGAGAGGCCGGAGAGCAGGAAGCGGTTGACGCCGAGGGTGAGGAGTACGGCGAGGTAGAACAGTGCGCCCGCGTTGCCGGCCGCGACGATCGCGCCGACGCCGATGACGAGCGCGGCCCGGGTCAGGTTCGCGGCGAACAGGATCTGGCGGCGCGACCAGCGGTCCAGCAGTACGCCGGTGAACGGTCCGAGGATCGAGTACGGCAGCAGCGAGACCGCGAACAAGCCGGCGATCGCCGCGGCGTCCGGCGCCCGTTCCGGCGAGAACAGCACGTACGACGCCAGCGCGACCTGGAAGACCCCGTCCCCACACTGAGACGTCAGCCGAACCGCGAACAACCGCCGGAAATCGCGCCGTCGCAACAACGTCCGCAGATCCCGCATGAACCGCACGACTGCACTCTAACCGCAGCCCCCGACGCCCCGGCCAAGCCGCATTTGCTGGGTTGACCAGGCAAATTGCTGGGTCAACCAGGCAAATGAGGGGTCTGTGACCCTGACTCAGGGTCACAAACCCCTCATTTCGGTGGTGGACCCAGCAAATGTGGCGCCGGGGCGAGTTGGGATGCGGTCTGCACTGGGGCTGATTGTGATGGGCTGGAGATCCGTCTAGTCCGCTTGATGCAGGCGTTCAGCGGCGGTGTCTCCGCGTTTGCCGACCGGCTCGACGCCGGTGACCTTGCCGAGGCCGAGGAGGGGCATGTTGCCGTAGATGGTCTCGGTGTTGCCGGCCGGTACGACGTACGTCTCGTGCCAGATGCCGACCGCGCCGCTCTTGAACGAGTTGCGGAAGTACTCGACCCAGGCGGGCCGGTGCGTGCGGCCGGTGTCGTTCGCGAACGCCTGGAGCTTCTCCACCGACTCCCAGTACTGGATCAGCGTGATCCCACGCCACGTCGGCAGCGTCCGGAACCCGAGCAGCCCGCTCTCCTTGTCCTTCATCAGTTCCCGCAGCATCGGCCCCATCGCACGGAATACCGGCATCCACTCGCGCACCTTGGTCAGCGAGTTGACCCGCATCCCGATCAGGAACACGACTACCTCCCCGTCGTACGCCGCCGTCTGCCGCCCCGCAATCACCTCACCCATGCAGACAGTCCACCACGGCAGAACGAGGGCGGGAATTCAATCCTCTGTAAAGGCCAGGGGCGGACGCGCCGGAGCTGGTGGCATGGACGCTCTGGAGCGGTAGTGTTTTTCTGCCCGGTGTCACAGTCCGTTGTGCACCGGTTACGATGGCTACTCAGTTCTGAGCCGCAGCGCGGATGGGAATTTCATGGCTGAATCGCAGGATGCCGACGTCGACCCGCGGATGTACGAGCAGTTGAAGCTCGACCGGCCGCACGGCGCCCGGGTGTACGACTACTTCCTTGGCGGGAAGGACAACTTCGCGATCGACAGGCAGGCCGCCGAGCACTTGCTGCAGGCGTTCCCGGGCTTCCGCACCGCCGCCCTGTCGAACCGGATGTGGATGCACCGCGCCGCGAAGTACGCCGCCGAGCAGGGAATCACGCAGTTCCTCGATGTCGGCACCGGCATCCCGACCAGCCCGAACCTGCACGAGGTCGTCCAGGAGATCACCCCGGCGGCGCACGTGGTGTACGCCGACAACGACCCGATCGTGCTCGCGCACTCCCGGGCGCTGCTGGTGAGCAAGCCGGAGGGCAGGACGGCGTACCTCGAGGCCGACGTCACCGACCCGCAGGCGATCCTGCAGTCCGACGAGGTCAAGGAACTGATCGACTTCAGCAAGCCGGTCGCGCTGAGCATCGTCGGCGTCTTCCACTACCTGCCGGACGCCCTGAAGCCGTACGACCTGGTCCGTCAGCTGGTCGAGCCGCTCGCCTCCGGCTCGCTGCTGATCTTCTCGCACTGCACCCCGGACTTCGCGCCGGAGCTGTGGGAGCGGGCGATGGTCGTCTACAAGGCCGACGGCGGCGACGCGCAGGTCCGCAGCAAGGAAGAGGTCACCGAGTTCTTCGAGGGCACCGAGCTGGTCGAGCCCGGCGTCGTCTCGCCGTTCCGCTGGTACCCCGACGAGGAGACGCAGCGTCTCGTCGACAAGGGCGAGTTCACCGACATCATGTGCAGCCTGTGGGTGGGTGTCGGCCGCAAGCCGTGATCCGCAGCGCGTACCCGCACCACCTCGCGATCACGCTGCGGTGGAAGGACAACGACGTCTACGGGCACGTCAACAACGTCGAGTACTACAGCTTCTTCGACACCGTGATCAACGACTTCCTGATCCGCCTCGGTGGGCTCGACATCCATCGCGGCGACGTGATCGGGTTGTGCGTGGACTCGCAGTGCACGTTCAAGCAACCGCTCGAGTTCCCGGGCGTCGTCGACGCCGGGTTGCGGTGCGGGCAGCTGGGCAACTCCAGCGTGCGCTACGAAATCGCCTTGTTCCGTGAGGGCTCGGACGAACCGGCCGCGACCGGCCGGTTCGTGCACGTCTTCGTCGGACGGCAGGACCTCGTCCCGGTCCCGGTACCGGATGAGATTCGCGCGGCACTCGAGGGGATCACGGGATGATCGTGCGCGGCGCCGTACTGCGGGAGATGGGCCTGCCGGCGCCGTACGCCGAGTCGCGGCCGCTGCACGTGGAAGAGCTGGAGCTCGCGCCACCAGGTCCGGGGGAGTTGCTCGTCCGGATCCGCGCGGCCGGATTGTGTCACTCGGACCTGTCGGTGATCGACGGGTCGCGGCCGCGCGTGATGCCGATGCTCCTCGGTCACGAGGCCACCGGTGAGGTGGTCGCGTCCGAGGCCGCGGGGTTTGCAGTCGGCGACGTGGTTGCTTGTGCTTTTGTGCCCGCGTGTGGTGGTTGCGGTCCTTGTGCTGAGGGCCGAGCAGCGTTGTGTGAACCAGGCGCGGCCGCCAACGCAGCCGGCACGCTGCTGAGCGGCACCCACCGCCTCCACGGCGTACACCATCATCTAGGCGTTTCCGGGTTCGCGGATCATGCGGTGATCTCCGCGCGTTCGGCCGTGAAGATCGATCCGTTGCTCCCGCCAGAGATCGCCGCGCTCTTCGGTTGCGCTGTGATGACCGGCGTCGGCGCGGTGGTGAACACGGCACAGGTCCGGGCCGGACGCAGCGCGGTGGTCTTCGGACTCGGCGGTGTCGGCCTCTCCGCGCTGCTCGGCACCGTTCTCGTCGGAGCGCATCCGATCGTCGCCGTGGACGTCGTACCGTCGAAGCTCGCTCTCGCTCAGGAGCTGGGTGCCACCGCGACCGTGGACGCCCGTTCCTCTGACGCGATCGAACAGGTACGTGAAGCGACGGCCGGCGGCGCCGACTACGCGTTCGAGACGGTCGGGAGCGCGAAAGTCCTCGAGCAAGCGTATGCCGCGACGCGCCGCGGCGGGACCACGGTCACCGTCGGACTGCCGCATCCGTCGCAGACGTTCAGCGTGCCGGCGGTCAGCCTGGTCGCGGAGGAGCGCACGGTGAAGGGCTCGTACCTCGGCTCGTCGGTGCCGTCCCGCGACATCCCGCGGTACGTCGCTCTGTACCGAGCCGGCCGCCTACCCGTCGACCGGCTGCTGACCGCGACGGTCGGGCTCGATGACCTCAATCAGGCCTTCGACGACCTGGCCGCCGGCGCGTCGATCCGTCAGGTGTTGCTCTTCTGAAGGTTCTCGGCGGCCTTCTGGAACGTCTGGTCGTTGCGTTCCCGGGCCTCGTCCGTGTAGTTGTCACCGAAGAATTCGGCGGTGGGAACCGGCCGGATCTCCAGCAGCCCGGAGTTCTCGGGGTCGTCGGTGCCGCGGGCGTCCGCCGCGATACAGCGCCAGCCCCACTCGGCCGCCTCCTCGCGGGACGCGACCTCGATCAGGCAGAACCCGGCGATCAGCTCCTTGGTCTCGGTGAACGGACCGTCGACCACCCGGCGCTTACCGTCGTCCAGCTGCAGCCGGAAGCCGTGCGAGCTCGGCAGCAGCCCGTCGCCCGCGAGCAGAACGCCCTTCTCCGCCATCTCGGCCATCACCAGGCCCATCGCGGTCAGGCCCTCCTCGCTCGGCGGCTGTCCTGCCTCGGACTCTTCGCTGGCCTTGAAAACCATCATGAAGCGCATCGGGACCCTCCCAAGTTGACGTTAAATCCCGAGACGAATCTATACAGCGGAGTGGGCTTTCGGGCAGGCTACGCACAGCGAGTTCGCGTACACCGCTCGTGAGTATGTCAAGTGAGGCACGCCGGAGTACCTGAGGAGTTCCCGCCCCATGCCAAACCGCCCCCGCCCTCGTACCCGCCCCAAGACCCGCCGCATCGCAGGCCTCGCCTGTGCCGGCGCTGTCGTTTTCGGAGCCCTGGCCGTCGTTGTCGGTAACCAGGCCGACGCCCAGCAGCCTGCTCCGCTCCCCATCGACCAACTGCTCGGCCAGGAGCTGCAGGGCAAGGCCGCACTCGGCCGCGTCCAGTCCCGGCTCGCCGAGATCGCCGACCAGAACAAGTTGTCCACAGACCACCTGCGGCAGATCCTGGCGAGCGACCGCACCGCCTGGCTGGACCGCGGCGGCAAGCTGTTCTACCGCGAGCCGGTCGCCACCGCCACCGAGCGGAAGACCGGAGCCGCCGCATCTCCCCGCTGGGCCACGCAGGCGGTCGCCGCCGCGACCGGTCCGGCGTTCGAGCTCCACAGCAAGCCCGGGTCGAACCGGGTGATCTACCTGGACTTCGACGGCCACACGATCACCGGTACGGCGTGGAACACCAACGGCAAGCCGTCCACCGTGAACGTCACGCCGTACGACACCGACGGGAACACCAGTAATTGGAGTACGGCGGAGCAGGACGTCGTACGCGATGTCTGGGCTCGCGTCGCGGAGGACTACGCGCCGTTCGATGTGGACGTGACGACGCAGCAGCCGACCGCGGCGGCGATCACGCGATCCGGTGCGTCCGACCTGCAGTACGGGACGCGGGTGCTGATCGACCCAACCACCTGGTACCAGTCCGGCTGCGGTTGCGGCGGGGTCGCGTACGTCGGGGTGTACGACAACACCAGCAACCACTCGTACTATCAGCCCGCTCTGGTCTTCACCAAGGGCGTCGGGACGGGTGCGAAGAACATCGCCGAGGCCGCGTCGCACGAGGCGGGCCACAACGTCGGCCTCTCGCATGACGGCACCGCGTCCGTCGGGTACTACTCCGGCCACGGCGCCTGGGCGCCGATCATGGGCGTCGGGTACTCGAAGGCGATCAGCCAGTGGAGCAAGGGCGAGTACACCGGCGCGAACAACAAGGAAGACGACTTCGCGGTGGTCGGCCAGAACGGGCTGGCGCTGCGGGCCGACGACCACGGCAACGGCACGTCGGATGCCACCGCGTTGACGCTCGGGACGAGCGTGAAGGGTGTGTACGCCAACGACTCCGACGTCGACACCTTCCGGATCGACCTCGCGGCCGGCACCTTCAACTTCTCAGCCGCCGCAGCCGCGTCCGGTGCGGACCTGGACATCAAGCTCCAGTTGCTGAACTCGTCGGGTGGTGTCGTCGCCACCGCGGACCCGGCCGCCGGGCAGTCCAACTCGGCCACCCCGACCGGGCTGAGCGCGAGCCTCAGCCGCCAGGTCACGGCCGGCCGCTACTACCTCCGGATCGAGAACACCGGGTACGGCAGCCCGCTGAACACCGGCTACTCGACGTACGGCAGCCGCGGCGCCTACACCGTCCGCGTCACCGCCGGCTGACACCTCTCTTGACCACCCGGGGCCGCCGATCCCACCGAGATCGACGGCCCCGGGTCTGAGGGTGTGTCTCCCGGCCCCACGCCTACTGCGCGGCACTCGGCACGGCACCTCGCCGGACCAGTTGCGGCAGACTCTTGCCACCGACAAGACCGCGTGGATCGATGCCGACAGCAAACTGTTCTTCCGCGAGCCCGGTCTGACCGCGGCGCAGAAGGAAGACGACTACGCGGTCGTTGCCTCGAACGACCCGGCGTCCGGACAGAGCGACGCCGGTACGCCGACGGGTCTCGGTGCGAGTGTTAGCGGCAGCCTTCAGCCGGGTAGGTATTACCTGCGGATCGACACGTGGGCTACGGCGACCCGCTGAACACGGGCTACTCGACGTACGGCAGTCGCGGCGCCTACACCCTCGGAGTTTCGCCCTCCTGAACCCTGTGGCTGGTCGGCCTCTGGCGGACCGACCAGCCACAGGCTCCCTCTAGAGCTCGCGGTCGAGTGCCGCGGTCAGTGCGACCGGGCTGACCTCGAGCCGGTCGAAGCGCCAGCCCTTCTCGGTCCGGCGCGCGCCGTAGTGGTGTACGGCGGCTGCGATCGCCTCCGTCTTGTCGTCGAGGACGTAGATCGCGATGTCGTGCGCGCGCACGGTTGCGGTCTCGTCCCTGACCTCGATCACGAGATTCGACTTGTTGTGCAGCGTGCGGGCGTAGTCGTCGTGACGCGCCCGCACCATGTCGACGATCGCCTCGATGCCGATGGCCTCGCCGCCGCGGGACTTGACGACGACGTCCTCGGTGAAGAGGCGGTCGCTCTCGTCGTACCGGTGCTCGTCGATCCACAGGCTGTGGCGGGAGACCAGGTCGGCCAGTTCACTGCGGTCGGCGAGCTCGCGGATCAGGGTTTCGGTGGCGGTCATCTCTGGGCCCCTTGAATAGTTAGTTGGACTAACGTTGGCGATACCAATGAATGTAGATCGTTAGTCCGACTAACGCAAGCGGTATGCTGACGCCATGGAGGACGGCGACGAACTGCGTTTCGACCGTGGCGCGGACACGCCGGAGCGCATCAAGGCGCAGCTGTCACGGTTGGTCGGGCTGACCGCGGCCCAGACCGCCCGCGCCTCCGGCGACGCGCTCCGTGCCGTGGGCGCGCACAAGGACCACTTCGTGGTGCTCGCCGCGCTCGCCGAGTTCGGCCCGGCGAGCCAGTCCGCGCTGGCCGGCCGCGCCCGCGTCTACAAGAGCGATCTCGTCGCCGTTCTCAACGAGCTCGCGGACGGCGGCTGGATCCGCCGTACGCCGGACCCCGCCGACAAACGGCGCAACGTCATCACGATCACGGACACCGGCGTACGGCGGCTTGCCGAGCTGGATCAGGTGCTTGCCGGTGTGAACGCCCACATCACGGCGCCGCTGACCCGCGAGGAGCGCGACCAGTTGTTCGCGCTCCTCAACCGGGTCAACACCCACCTCGCGGGACCTACTTGATCAAGTGCTTGGCGGCCAGCTGGGCCAGAGCGGCCGCCTGGTCACCGAGGACCGCGTCGTCGAACCGGACGAGGCTCGAATGGTTCGACGGAGCGTCCTCCTCCGAGACGTCGTCCGGCCGGGCGCCGACCATCACGAATGTGCCCGGCACCTCCTTCAGCACCATCGAGAAGTCCTCGGCGCCCATCAATGGGTTGTCCAGCTGCTGCACCCGCTCCGCGCCGAACAGGTCGGTGAGGAGGTCCGCGGTTTCCGCCGTACGGCCGGCGTCGTTCACCGTCACCGGGTACTGCCGGTCGAGCCGCGCGTCGACCGTGCATCCGTGCGCCGCCGCGATCCGCTCCGCCAGCGCCGGCAGCTCACGGGTCAGCTGCTCCAGCATCGCGTCCGACAACGTCCGCACGGTCGCGCCGAGCCGGGCCGTGTTCGGGATGACGTTGATCGCGACGCCCGCCTCGAGTTGCGTCACCGTGATCACGACCGGGTCGAACACGTTCACCCGCCGCGTCGCGTAGGTCTGCAACGCGAGCACCAGCTCCGCCACCACCGGCACTGGGTCGATCGTCCGGTCCGGCGACGACCCGTGGCCGCCCTTGCCGTGCACCGCGATGTGCAACTGGTTCGAGCTGGCCATGATCGTGCCCGGACGCAGCTGGAACGTCCCCTTCGCCGCCTGCGACCAGACGTGCAAGGCGTACGCCGCAATCGGCTTGTCGCCCGTGGCGCTCAGCAGACCCTCCCGCAGCATGTACCCGGCACCGCCGAGGCCTTCCTCGCCTGGCTGGAACATGAAGATCACGTTCCCGTTCAGCTCCTCGCGATGCGCACTCAGCAACTGCGCCGCGCCCACCAGTCCCGTGGTGTGCAGATCGTGGCCGCAGGCGTGCATGTTCCCGTTCTCGGCGGCGTACGCGAGCCCGGTCTCCTCCACCACCGGCAACGCATCCATGTCGCCCCGCAGCAGCACCGTCGGCCCGGGCTGGCCGCCGCGCAGTACTCCGACCACGGAGGTCAGCTCCTTGCCGGTGCTGATCTCCAGCGGCAACCCGGCCACCGCGTCGAGCACCAGGGCCTGAGTCTTCGGCAGATCGAGGCCGACCTCGGGAACCTGGTGCAGCTCCCGCCGCAGCTCGATCAGCCCCGGCGCGATCGCGGTGGCTTCCTCGACGAGACTCATCAGTTCGCTCCTTCGAATGCCCATTGGCCGACGTTGGCCACGGTTCCCGGCCAGAACGCGGTCGCTCCGCCCACCGCCACGGACTTGTTGGTCGCGGCGACGGCGTGGTCGGAGTACAGCGTCAGCACCGGCATGTCAGCCTGCCACAGCGCCTGCAACTGGTTGTAGATCTGGTGCCTGGCCTCCGGCTTCGCCGCGGACTTGCCGGCCAGCAGCAGCTTGTCGCTCTCCGGCGAGTTGTACCCGGTCAGGTTGAAGGAACCGGTCGAGGAGTACATGTTCGACACGTCCGGGTCGATGTTGAAGGTCAGGCCCATCAGCACCATGTCGTGGTCCTTCGCCCGCGCCTTGGCCAGCGTGGTCGGGAAGTCGTAGTTGGTCTGCACGACGTTCAGGCCGATCGCCTTGAAGTTCTGCAGCAGGATGTCGGCGGACCGTTCCCGGATCTTGTTCCCGGTCGGTACGACGAAGTTGATCTTCCGGCTGAAGTCCCAGCCCGCCTCGGTGAGCAGCTTCTTGGCCAGGACCGGGTCGTAGCTGAGTGTCTTCAGGTTCTTGTCCAGGAACGGGCTCTGGCTGGTGTACGGGCCGTCGATCACCTCGCCGTTGCCCAGCAGCAGCTCGTCGACGATCTGCTTGCGGTTGATCGCGTGCGCGAGGCCCGCCCGCAGCCGCGGGTCGGCGAAGGTCTTCACGTTGAACTGGATCGTCTGGAACCCGATCGTTGGGTTGACCTTGGTGTTGACGTCCTTGAACGCCTTGACCGTCTTCAGGTCCTGGAACGGGATGTTCCCGATGCCGCCGCCGGAGTTCATCATGATCGACCCGGTCTGCAGCTCACCGGCCAGGTTCGAGGCCGGCATGATCTTCATGATCAGCTTGCCGATCTTCGGAGCACCGCCGTAGTAGTCCGGGTTGGCGGCGTACTCGATACTCGCGTTCTGGGTGTACTTCGTGAACTTGTACGGTCCGCTCGTGACGTCGGGAAGTTGCGCGAACTTGCTGTCGTCGATCTGCGCCGGCGTGCTCTTCGCCAGCACGTGCTCGGGCATGATCACCACCTTGGTGCCGATCATCTCCTTGACGTAGTTCGGGTCCACCGGGGTCTTCGTGGTGAACACGACCGTGGTGTCGTCCGGCGCGGTCAGCCCCGGTACGGCGGCCTGTCCCTTCGGAAGCTTGCCGGTGGCATCGACTCCGGTGAGCGCGGTGACGTTCCCGCCGAGCGTGGTAAGCGAGTCCCGGTTGGCGATCAGGTTGATCGTGTAGACGACGTCCTTCGCGGTGATCGGCTGCCCGTCGCTCCACTTGGCGCCGGCGTGCAGCTTCACCGTGAAGGTCTTGTTGTCCTTGCTCTCGATCGAATCGGCCAGCTTCGGCACGAACTTCAGCGGCTCCGGCTGGTCCAGGAGCGTGTCCATCGCGAACCGTACGGCGAACTGGCCGCCGACGTCGGACTGGTTGATCGGGTTGAAGCTGGCCGGCGGGTTCACCGTGCCGACGTACAGCGTGTCACCTCCACCCCCGCCGCTGCCGGCATTGCCCGTGCACGCAGTCGGTATCAGCAACAGGCCGATCGCGGCCAGTCCGGCGCTGAGCCGGTGTGTGGTCCGTGCAGACATAGCGGGTCCCTTCTCGACAGGATGGGGGTCAGGACTCGGAGCGGGACTCCATGGAGTCACGTAGGCCGTCGCCGACGAAGTTGATCGCGAGTACGGCGAGCAGGATCATCAGGCCCGGCGGGATCCAGATCCACGGCTGGCTGGACAGCACGGTGATCGACTGCGCCTCGCTCAGCATGTTGCCCCAGCTCGCCGCCGGCGGGCGGACACCCATCCCGAGGAAGCTCAGGCCGGACTCGAGGATGATCGCCTGTGCGACGCCGAACGTCGCGTTCACGACGATCGGGGACAACGCGTTCGGCAGGATGTGCCGGAACAGGATCCGCGGCGTGCGGTACCCCAGCGCCACCGCGGCCTGCACGTAGTCGCTGCCCTTGATCGAGAGCACGCTGCCGCGGACCAGCCGGCCGATCATCGGCCAGGCCAGCGCACCGATCACCACGATGATCGTGAGCAGACTCGGCCCGAGCACGCTGACCAGGATCAGGATCACCATGAAGTACGGGAACGACATGAACACGTCGGTGATCCGCATGAGCACCTGGTCCACCCAGCCGCCGTAGTACCCGGCGAGCAGACCGAGCAGGACGCCGATCACGACGTACACAACGACTGCCCCGACGCCGACGCTCATCGACACCCGGGCGCCGTAGATCAGCCGGCTGAGCACGTCACGCCCGACCGAGTCGGTGCCGAGCAGATGTTCACCCGACGGCGACGACTCGAACTTGTCGAAGATCCGGTTCGGGTCGTCAGGTGCCAGAAGCGGCGCCAGCGCTGCCATCAGCACCATCAGGACGACGACCACCAGCCCGACGACTGCCAAGCGGTGCCGCCGGAACCGCCGGATCATCAGCCGGGCGGACGACTGGCCGGTCTCGGGCTCGAGCCGCTTATGCATAGGCAACCCTCGGGTCCACCACCGCGTAGGCGATGTCGGTGAGCAGGTTGGCGGCGAACACGGCGATTGCCGCGATCAGGTTGATTCCCATCAGTACGGCGTAGTCGCGGGCGCCGATCGACTGGATGGTCAGCAGCCCGATCCCGGGCCACTGGAAGATCTGCTCGGTCACGATCGCGCCGCCGATCAGCGCGGACAGATCGATCCCGATCACCGTCACGACCGGGATCAGCGCGTTCCGCAGGGCGTGCTTGTTGGTGATGACCGACGCGCCGAGACCCTTCGCCTTCGCGGTCCGGATGTAGTCCTGGCCGAAGGCGTCGATCATGCTCGACCGGACGTACCGGACCATGCCGGCCGCGACCCCGGTGGCGAGCACGACGACCGGCAGGACGAGATGCGAGACCCGGTCGGCGAACCCGCCTCCGCGTCCCAGGGTCACCATGCCGCCAGTGGGGAACCAGCCCAGGGTGAGCGCGAAGACGTAGATCATCGCCAGGCCGAGGAAGAAGTGCGGCACCGAGATGCCGAGGAACGACGCCCCGACGACGCCGTAGTCGGCCGCAGTGTTGCGCCGGCGAGCCGCGAAGATCCCGATCGGAATCGCGACCAGGTAGGCGATGACGAGCGACGTACCCATCAACAGCAGGGTCGGTCCGATCCGGTCGGCGATCAGCTGGGTGACGGGCTCGCGGTTCTGGAACGAGACGCCGAGGTTGCCGTGCAGCAGTTGAGTGAGCCAGTTGAGGTACTGGACGAAGACGGGCTTGTCCAGACCGAGCGCGGTCTCGGTGCGGGCTACGTCCTCAGGGGTCGCGGTCGGGGAGAGGTACAGGTCGGCGGGGCTACCGGGCGCGAGGTTGATGATCAGGAAGTTGATCAGGGTCACGCCGAGCAGGACCGGGATTCCGATCAGGATGCGCCGGATGAGGTAGGTGACCATCAGCTCGCCTCCTGAGCCAGCGGGAAGTGGCAGGCCACCTGATGCCTGGCACCTCCCGCGGCGTTCAGGGGCGGAGCCTCGGTCCGGCAGATGTCCTGTGCGTAAGGGCAGCGAGTGTGGAACACGCAGCCGGGCGGAGGATTCGCCGGGCTCGGCACGTCGCCCTCGACGATGATCCGCTCCCGGTCGCGCAGCCGCGGGTCGGGTTCGGGATAGGCGTCGAGCAGGATCTCGGTGTACGGATGCCTCGGCCGGGCGAAGATCTCCGCGGTGGTCGCGGTCTCCATCACCTTGCCGAGGTACATCACCACGATCCGGTCGCTGATGTACTTGATCGCGCCGAGCCCGTGGCTGATGAACACGTAGGTCAGGCCGAACTCACCCTGCAGATCCTTGAGCAGATTCAGGACCTGGGCCTGGATCGAGACGTCGAGCGCGGACACCGGCTCGTCGCAGACGATCAGCCTCGGCTCGAGCATCAGCGCCCGCGCGATGCCGACCCGTTGCCGCATCCCGCCGGAGAGCTCGTGCGGGTAGCGGTCCAGGGAGAGCTGCGGGAGCCCGACGGTGGCCAGCATCTCGGCGGCCTTCGCCCGCGCGCCGGCGCGATCGAGGCGCTTGTGCGCGACCAACGGCTCGGCCAGCAGATCGCCGATCCGGATCTGCGGATTCAGCGACGAGTACGGATCCTGGAACACCATCTGCAGTTCGGTCCGCAACCGCCGCATCCTCGCGGTCGACAGCGTCGCGATGTCGGTCCCGTCGAACAGCACCGAGCCCGAGGTCGGCGGCTCCAGCCGTACGACGGCACGCCCGGTGGTGCTCTTCCCGCATCCGGATTCGCCGACGATGCCCACCGTTTCACCGGGGTACACGTCGAAGCTCACGCCGTCGACGGCGCGCACATGTCCGACCGTCCGGGCAATGACGCCTTTGCGGATCGGGTAGTACCGCCGGAGGTCTCGCACCTGCAGCAGGGGGCTGGCGTCTTCCACTGCCGTCATACCGAGACCGCCGTTCCGGTTTCGTCGTACAGCCAGCAGCGGACCGAGTGCGTGCCCTCGCCCTCGCCGAGTGGGCGGAGCGCCGGTAGTTCCGTCGTACAGCGGTCCATTGCGTGTGGACATCGCTCCCGGAAGCGGCAGCCGGTCGGTAGGTGCAGCAAGCTCGGGACGGAACCGGAGATCGGGGTGAGCCGGTCCCCGGCCGGGGTGGTGATGTGCGGGATCGACCTCAGCAGCGCGACCGTGTACGGGTGCTTCGGCTGGTCGAACAGCGTGTAGACGTCGGTCTCCTCGACGACCTGCCCGGCGTACATCACCGCGACCCGGTCCGCCATCTCCGCGACGACGCCGAGGTCGTGGGTGATGAAGATCGTCGCCGTACCGGTTTCCGCGCTCAGCTCCCGCATCAACCGCAGGATCTGCGCCTGGATCGTCACGTCCAGCGCCGTCGTCGGCTCGTCCGCGATGATCAGCTTGGGCCGGCAGCTCAGCGCCATCGCGATCATCACCCGCTGCCGCATCCCGCCGGACAGCCGGTGCGGATGGTCGTCGACGACCGCGCCCGCCCGAGGGATGCCGACCTTCTCCAGCAGTTCGATCGCCCGTTGGCGGGCCTCCGCCTTGGTCAGCCCGAGATGCAGGATCATCGTCTCGGCCAACTGGTCGCCGATGGTCAGCACCGGGTTCAGCGACGTCATCGGCTCCTGGAAGATCATCGCGATCGCGTGCCCGCGGATCCGGCGCAGCTCCGGCTCCGGCAGTCCGGCGAGATCCTGACCCTCGAACATCACGGAGCCCTCGGTGATCCGGCCGTTCCCGGCCAGCAGCCCCATGATCGACAGGGCGGAGACCGACTTCCCGCTGCCGGACTCGCCGACCAGGCACAACGTCTCCCCGGCCGCCACGGTGAAACCGACACCGTCCACCGGCGTGATCGGACCCTGGTCGGTCGTGAACTCGGTCCTCAACCCGTCGACCCGGAGCAGGGTGGACGCGGTGACAGGGGGAGTAACTGACAAGCGATCCTCCGTGGGGCGTCGAAGAACTCACTGTCCGGAGCCGGAATATTGGCTCTGGACATTGGATACTGTCATCCGCGCACTCAGGATGCTCCTCCCTCCGCGCAATCGATCAAATCCTTGTCATGACATCGCAGGGAACTTGCGTGACCGCCGTGACGCATGCGGGGATTTTGAGTTGTGGACGACGTAGATTTCCTGCTGGTTAACGCCTTACAGCACCGCCCGCGCGCGAGCTGGTCCCAGCTCGAGGCGATCGTCGGCGGTGATGCGTCGACCCTGTCGCGCCGCTGGAGCCGGCTCGTCGACAGCGGCCTGGTCTGGAGCTCGTGCTTCGCGGTGAGCCCAGGTGATCCGGACCGCCCGGACGGGCGCTTCGACTCGGTGGTGCACCCGTTGACCGGCGTCCTCGCACTGGTCGAGGTGTACTGCACCGCGGGCAGCCGCGAGAGCGTCATCGCCGGTATCGCGAAGACACCATCGGTGCTGACCGTCGAGTGCACGTCGGGTGGGCCCGACCTGATCCTGACCTTGTCCTGCCCGTCGGTCGCCGAGGTCGATGCCTACGTCGCCACAGAGCTGGCCGCGGATCCCGGCGTACGGCGGACCCGGACCCACTTCACCCGCACGTTCTTCAAGGAAGGAACGAGCTGGCGGCCCGGCATCCTCAGCGAACGTCAGGTCAAGGCGCTGCAGTCGTTTCCGGTGACCGGTATCGACGCACCCGCGATACCGACGCGCCTGCACGAGCTGGTCATCAACGGTCTCGCGGGCGACGTCCGCCGATCCGCGACCTCGATCGCCGACGAGATCGGCCGGAGCGTCGCCACTGTCACGCGGGCGATCGGGCAGATTCTCCATGCGCCGTGGGCGCGGACGCGGGTCGACTTCGCCCACAACCTCGTCGGCTACAACGCGTCTGTGATGGTGTGGTTCAGCGTGCCGCATCATCAGCTGGAGATGGTGGGTGCCGGCCTCGCTCTGATGCCGGAGACCCGGATGTGCTGCTCAGTGGTCAACCGCGCCAACCTGGCCGTCACCTTCTGGCTCCGGAGCCTGCGTGATCTCGACGCCGTCGAAACCAAGATCGCCCGCGCCTTTCCGACGGCGCGAACCGAGGAACGCTGGCTCCTCCCACGCTTCCCCAAGCGCCTGGGCCACACCCTCACCCCCAGCGGTCACCACGCCACCTTCATCCCACCAACCCACCCCCTCACCGCGGGACACTCCTAGCGGACGGCGGGGCCCGTTAGTGGTTCGGGGCGTAGGTCAGGATGACGACACCGTTGCCGACCTCCGTCACGGCGGCGAGGGCCAGTTGGGTTGGCGAGATTCCTGGGAGGAGGCGTTCTCCGGAGCCGGCGACGAAGGGGTGGACCCAGAGCTGGAGTTCGTCGAGCAGGCCTGCGTCAACCAGGGCGCGGCTGAAGGAACCTGTGCCGTACTTCAGAAGCGTCCCCTCGCGGGACTTCTTGAGTTCAGCGACCGCCTCGACGGCGTCGCCGTGCAGGACCTTGGTGTTCCAGGTCGCCTCGGTCAGCGTGCGCGACGCCACGTACTTCGGGAGTGGGTTGATCAGGTCGGCGAGTTCGCCGGGCCGCTCGGGCCACGACACGGAGAAGACGTCGTAGGTCTGCCGGCCGAGCAGCAACGCATCGGCGGTCCCCAGCAACGTCGCGGCGTGCTGGTTGTGAGCGTCGCCCTGGAAACCTTGCTGAGCGCCCCAGAACGCATCGCCGGTCACCATGCCGTCCAGTGAGATGTACGTCGATTCGATGAGTCTCATGGCGACGGAAGCTACCGGCCCGGCTCAGGGACCGTCTTGTACCGAAGCGCAGCGAACCCACGCGTGCCGGCAGCCGCACCTCACAGCCCCAGGATCACGCTGCCTCGCGCCACCTCCGCGGGAGTATGTCCGATGAACCGCCGAAGCGATCGGGTCAGGTGAGGCTGGTCGTAGTAACCCGCCTCCACCGCCACTTCCGCGATCGTCCGGCCCGCGTGCAGCATCCGCACAGCGCGCCTGGCGCGTTCGATGAGTCCCAGCGTGCGCAGCGGTAGGCCGACAGCTCGCACGAACCGGCTCTGCGCCGTCCGCGCCGGCATCGTACGTAGGCCGCCGTACCGCAGCTCTTCGATCATCGGGTCGACCAGTAGCAGTCCCTCCTTCCGGAGCCGATCGATGAACACGTCGATGTTCTGCGGCGTCGGCATTTCCCACGCCCTGCCGTCCAGCAGGATGCGACCGTCCGGCAGCGTCGGCAGCACCGAGTCACGCAGGTTCGTCAACCGCCCTGGCGGGAACATGGGCAGATACGCGCCGACCCGGAAGTCGGCGCCGAAGTACTCCGAGTCCGCCGAACACACCATGGTCGTTGCCTTCGTCGCCGGACCGCGGAGGTGCACGGCCCAGGTCCCCCTGATCCGCGCGAATCCGATCCCTGCCGTCACCGATGCCAGCGAACTGAAGGCCGTCGGACTGTCGCACTCCGCCGACCAGATCTGCGTCAACGGCCCCACCGGTCCACTGACGATGTGACTGTCCAGCCCCATGGACGCCAGTGAAACAGAATTCCCCGCCACGCGTCACCCGGTCACCGCGCTCGCCACCCGCGCGCTGTGACCGCACCGGTGGGTACCGCGTGCAGGCTATCCATGTCTTTCCAGCGATTGCGCGGACCGTGGTGATCTGTGGGTGTGGGCGGGGTGGAGGTGGGTTGCGGATGAAGCGCGGGCAGTTGACGGCAGGGCGGCTGAGGGTAGGGCGGTGCTTGGGGGACTTACTCCGGAGAGGGCTGACTCGTGAGGGGACGGGATGCGGCGTGTGGGAGGTGGGAGGACGCAGGGGTCGGGCTGGCTGAAGGTGTTGTTGGCTTCCGCGATGCGGGTCTCGTGGTCGAGGTGGGCCAGGACTTGGTTGGCAGTGGCGAGGGAGTTGGTGGTGGCCAGGTCCGGCGGAGAGAGCTCGTAGGTTTCTAGGTGGGCGAGGCCGGAGCGGAGGATCGACTCCAGGCGGGATCGGGTATCGGTGCCGGGTGGTTCGAGGTCGGGGAGACGGGCGGCGTTGTAGGTGAGGTCGACCAGGAGCGGGAACTGCCCGGCGGCGGTTTGGCGGTTGAGGAGGCTGAGGCTCTCGCCGGGTGGGAAGCCGTTGCGGGTGTCCAGGTCGGTGGTGATTTCGCGGACGGCGGGGACGAAGGCCGCGTAGTAACCGTTGGAGCGGACGGAATCGATGCCAGGGGCAACCTTGTCGATGCCCAGTCGGTGGATGAAGTCGTCGAGGTGGTCCTGGGCCCAGGCTTCGGTGACACCTTCCTCGAGCTGGCGGCCGCCGAGTTTCGTGAAGGCTTCGCGGGCGGCTTCCTGGGTGGCGTCGGCCGGGCCGAGGAAGTGCGCGTGCTCGTGTAGCAAGGTGGCCAAGGATTCGCGGTAGGCGACGAGTGTCGGAGTCGGACGGCTCGCGCCTGCGTGTTCGTAGAGGTGGCGGAGTGGGTCGACGATCGACTCGCGGTCGAGGTAGAGGGTGCCGTCCCAGTGGGCGAGGCCGAGCATCGCGCTGGAGGACTCGATGATGTGACCGTTCCACGCGGATTGGTCGGCGCCGGCGAGCGCGCGAGCCGTCTCCCCGCTCATCGCCAGCAGTTCGAGGACCGAGGTCGGGTGCGGCGAAACCGCCATCGTCGTCACGGGCGGAACGCGGCCGCGAGCCGGGTGAGGGAGTCGGCGGTGCGGCGAATTCGTACGCGATCGTTCGGGTCCTCGGCCTGCGCCGCGAGCCGGCCGAGTTCGGTGATCAGCCAGTCGGCGCGAGCCTGCCGCGCGGCGCGTGCCTGCGTCGCGGCTCCTGCCTGCGTGGCGGCAGACGGTGGGTCGAGTGGTGCGTGCGGGGTGGCGTTGGTCGGCGTACCGATCGAATGCTCCATGAGATGTCCTCCCGAGTCGTGAAGTCGGCGGAGAACATACGGAGATCAGACCCCGAATCAGCAGGCCACTTTGGAACTGTGGATAACCCCGGACCGGACCGCACCACCCCGACCACAAACACGGGCAGTCCGGCTCTCGTGACGCCAGGTGAGGGTGAGAGCACCGGCGAGACACCGTACGCGCGAACACGATCACGCTCAGGTGCACTACCTAGCCACCCGACATCTCCTGTCCAAAATGCACGCGCCGCCCTGCACGGCAGCACCTCAACCACCCACACATCAGTCAGAAGGGCCGGACAACCGGTCTTGTGCTCGCGGGTTGTCGCGGAGATTAGAAGAGTGTTGGTGGTTCGGATTCGATGGGCTCGGGGAGGGGTGCGAGCGTGGGGACGGCTGCCGCGACGGTTGCGTGGAAGCGGCGGGCGAGGTTGAGGGCCTCGACGTTGTCCGGGGTGTGCAGGAAGATCGTCGGGGAGCGGCCTTCGGAGAGCCAGCCGACGACCAGTTCGACGAGGTACGCCCAGCCGGCGACGGTCTCGTCCACGGAGTCGCGACCGATGTAGCGGACGATCGGGTGGCCGGTCAGGGCGCGGGTCCGGCGGGCGACCCGCGGCTTCTTCATCCAGGCGTCGCGTTCGGCGAGGCTGGTCGGGCGGCGGGCGAAGAGCGTGCCGGTGTCGAACGGGATCCATTCCGCGTTCGCCCGCGCGAGCACGCGTTCGAGGTTGGCTGCGGCGCGAGGATCGTCGAAGAAGTCGCGGTGCCGGACCTCCACGGCGTACCGGTGTTCGCGGGGCGCCTGGTGCAGGAACGCGGCGAGTGCGCCGAGGTCGGTCGGCGCGAACGCGGCCGGAAGCTGGATCCAGACCGCGTGATTGCGCGGGCCGAGCGGCTCGATCGCGGCGAGGAACGCGCGGAGGTCGGCGTCGACGTTGTTGAGCCGGCGCTCATGGGTGATGACCTGCGGCAACTTCACCACGAACCGGAAGTCGGGCGGCGTCTGCGCGGCCCAGGAAGCCACCGTGGACGCGGACGGCGTTGCGTAGAAGGTGGTGTTGCTCTCCACCGCGTTGCACCACGAGGCGTACGAACGCAGCTTGTCCCGCGAAGGCTGCGGCCACGCAGCATGGGTCCACTGCGCGCAACCGACGTACAGCGGCATGCTCACAGCGATCGAACGTACTGCCTGCAGACATGCACACGCGAGAACCGCTCACGCATCGAAGCCTCAGCCGAGATCGGTGCATGCATGAAGGCAGTCACCAGCTGGCCTGGCGCTTCGAAGCCGTCGGCGTCGTCCTGCGAGGACTTGTAGACATGGAGATAACGGAAGTTCTCCGTGAAGCCGGACCGTTGGTACCACTCGTTCGCTGACGCATCCCCGCGCGTCCATGCGTCCAGTACGTCGACCTGAAGCCGAGGAAGAACCGCCTCCAGCAGCCGTGTGGCCAGGCCGTGGCGTTGGTGTTCGGGATGTACGGCGAGTACGTCGATGGTGGCGCGGTCCGTGAAGATCTCGACGTCCATCAGGCCGACCACCATGTCGTCGTCGACGGCCACGAGTCGATGCGCCGGGTTGTCGAACGTCTTACGCTGCACCGCGACGTCGTCGTAGTACTCGGTGCCGAAGAAGCTCAGCAGGCGGCAGCGCAGCCAGCTGGCGGCGTCGGTGTCGCGGTACTCACGGATCTCGGTCATCCGGCGTCATGATGGCACGCCGCCCCGACACCCGGGATGGGTGTCGGGGCGGTCCTTACTGCCTAGGTCAGCGCTCGACCTCGCCGCGGATGAACTTCTCCACCAGGTCGCGGCAGACGTCGTCGGCGTACTGCTCCGGCGGCGACTTCATGAAGTACGACGACGCGGACAGGATCGGGCCGCCGATACCGCGGTCCTTCGCGATCTTCACGGCGCGGATCGCGTCGATGATGATGCCGGCCGAGTTCGGCGAGTCCCAGACCTCGAGCTTGTACTCCAGCGACAGCGGTACGTCGCCGAAGTTGCGGCCCTCGAGCCGGATGAACGCCCACTTGCGGTCGTCGAGCCAGGCCACGTAGTCGGACGGGCCGATGTGCACGTTGCGCGGGTCGATGTCATTGACCAGCTGCGAGGTGACGGACTGGGTCTTGCTGATCTTCTTGGACTCCAGCCGGTCGCGCTCGAGCATGTTCTTGAAGTCCATGTTGCCGCCGACGTTCAGCTGGTACGTCCGGTCGACGGTGACGCCACGGTCCTCGAACAGCTTGGCCAGCACGCGGTGCGTGATGGTGGCGCCGATCTGCGACTTGATGTCGTCGCCGACGATCGGTACGCCGGCCGCGGTGAACTTGTCGGCCCACTCCTTGGTGCCCGCGATGAAGACCGGCAGCGCGTTCACGAACGCGACCTTCGCGTCGATCGCGCACTGGGCGTAGAACTTCGCCGCCTGTTCGGAACCGACCGGCAGATAGCAGACCAGGACGTCGACCTGTGCGTCCTTCAAAGCCTGAACGACATCGACCGGCTCGGCCTCGGACTCGGTGATGGTCTCCCGGTAGTACTTGCCGAGGCCGTCGAGGGTGTGACCGCGCTGGACGGTGACACCGGTCGGCGGCACGTCGCAGATCTTGATCGTGTTGTTCTCACTGGCGCCGATCGCGTCGGCGAGGTCCAGGCCGACCTTCTTGCCGTCGACGTCGAACGCGGCCACGAACTCCACGTCCCGGACGTGGTAGTCACCGAACTGGACGTGCATCAGACCGGGGACGCGCTCGTCGGGCTTCGCGTCACGGTAGTAGTGCACGCCCTGGACGAGCGAGCTTGCGCAGTTGCCGACGCCGACGATCGCTACGCGAATCGAGGTCATCTGGAATCTCCTTGGGTAGGCGGGTAGTGCTGGTCAGGGGGCCGCTGTTGCCGCCGCTCGCCGTCGATCAGCTCGTTCAGCCAGCGGACCTCGCGCTCGGCCGACTCCAGGCCGTGCCGTTGCAGCTCGAGGGTGTAGGCGTCGACCCGCTCCGCCGTCCGGCTCATCGCCGCCCGGAAGTTGGCCAGCCGCTCCTCCATCCGGGCCCTGCGGCCCTCGAGGATGCGCAACCGGGTGGCCGGATCGGTCCGGCCGAAGAACGAGAAGCGGACGCCGAACGTGTCGTCCTCCCAGGCCGACGGACCGGCTTCGTGCATCGCGTGCGCGAAGTAGTCCTTGCCGTCGGCGGTGATCGTGTACACGATCTTGGGCCTGCGACCCGACTCCGGTGTCCCGGGGTCGGCCGTGATCAGCCCGTTGCGGAGCATCGCCTTCAGACACGGGTACAGCGAACCGAACGACAGCACGCGTCCCCAGCCGAACTGGGCGTTGACGCGCTTGCGGAGCTCGTAACCGTGCATCGGCGCTTCGTGCAGCAGACCGAGTACGGCGAGCTCCAGGACCCCACTGCGGTTTCCCATGAGCCACCTCCCTCAGTCTAGTTTGTCATGACGTGATGTATCGGTTCGATACATCGTGCTGCCACTGTAAGCAGACCCGGTGGCTGTGGACAACTCTTGACAAACCCGACCTTTGTCACCTTGGTCGAGCGGCACGCCCAGGAAACCTGTTACGTCAGACGCCGATCTGCGTTAATCGAATGACACCCAGCGTCGTAGCCCGGGAGCGGACGGTAATGACGGCACCAATGCCGCGCCTCCGGCGCGGCGGGTCATTGGGCTTTAACTCCCGGCCTTCCCTCGTCGCTCCGGTCGCTTCGCTCCCTCCACTCCTCAGTCCAGGCCGGGAGGCCCAATGACCGACAGTCATGGGAAGCACGCCAAGTCCGACGTGGAAGCCGAGGGTGCGCTCGCCCGGCTGGCGCTGCGGTTCACCGCGTTCACCGAGAAGTGGTTGCCGGACGCGTTCGGGTTCGTCCTGGTCGGCACGTTCGTGGTGCTGCTGTTCGGGCTTGTCACCGGTGAGCCGCTGCTGAAGCGCCCCGACGACCCGGCCGCGACCAAGGGCTTCGGAATGATCGATGCCTGGGGCATCGGGTTCTGGTCGCTGATCACGTTCACCCTGCAGATGGCGATGATCATCATCGGCGGGTACGCCGTCGCCACGAGCGGACCGATCGCGCGGTTGATCACGCGGCTGGCCCGGATCCCGAAGAGCCCGCGGACCGCGGTCGCGTTCGTCGCCGCGGTCGCGATGCTGGCGTCGTACCTGAACTGGGCCTTCAGTCTGATCTTCGCGGCGATCCTGGCGCGCGAGGTGGCGCGCAATGTGCCGAAGGCGGACTACCGCGCGCTCGGTGCGATGGCGTTCCTCGGGCTCGGAACCGTGTGGGCGCAGGGGTTGTCCGGCTCCGCGGCGCTGCAGGTGGCGAGTGCGAGCAGCAGTCCGGCGCCGGTGCAGGAGGTGATCAAGGCCGGCGGTCACGCCAGCGGCCTGATCCCGCTCAGCGACACGATCTTCACCTGGCAGGCGATCGTGGCGACGTTGATCGTGTACGCCGTCGGTGTCGGGATGGCGTGGTTCATCGCGCCGGGCGAGGGCAATGCGCGGACCGCGGAGCAGATCGGGATCGAACTCAAACCGCTCATCGGCCGCGGGTCGCCGTACAACGGTCAACGGAGCGAGACGAGGAGGCCAGGTGACTGGCTCGAGCATTCACCACTGTTCAGTCTGCTGATCGTCCTGCTCGGTGTGGTCTACCTGGTCCGCTACTTCAGTGGCAAGAGTTTCTTCAACGCGCTGGACCTCAACACGGTCAACCTGATCCTGTTCCTGCTCGCGATGCTCCTGCACTGGCGGCCGTGGCGGATGGCACGTGCGGTGCGCGACGGTGCTCCCGCGGCAGCCGGCGTACTGCTCCAGTTCCCCTTGTACGGCGGGATTTTCGGGATGATCGCCTACACCGGGATCTCCGCGCGCCTCGCCGGGTGGCTGGTGCAGGCGAGCAACCAGTTCCTGTTCCCGCCGCTGGTCGCGATCTACTCGTGCATCCTCGGCATCTTCGTCCCGAGCGGCGGCAGCAAGTGGGTGATCGAGGCGCCGTACGTGCTGCAGGCCGCCAACGAACTGAAGGTCGACGCGGGCTGGATGGTCGTCGTGTACGACCTCGGTGAGGCGAGTGCGAACCTGCTGCAACCGTTCTGGATGTTGCCGACGCTCGCCATCCTCGGCCTCAAGGCCCGCGACATCATGGGCTACACGTTCACGATGTTCCTGGCCTGTTTCCCGGCCGCGCTGATCGCGGTGACATTGCTCGCACCGCACGTCACGGGGTAACCGCTTGCACCGACTTTGGGTGCGGCAGGACCTGCTTGCTAGCATCCGGAGCGGATTCGGGCCTGTTACCACACCCACCGTAGTCTGTGGGGCAATGACTTCAGCGAGATCGTCGAGGATTGCACAGTGAGTGAAGCTCGTAGGAAGGCCGTCCCGCCGCCCCGGCGCAAGAAGCACTGGGCGCTCCGGGTGCTCGGCTGGCTGACCGCACTCCTCTTCCTCGGCATCATCGGTTCGGTCGCGGCCTTCTTCGTCGTCTACCAGACGACCAAGATCCCGGACCCGAACAAGGAGTTCGCCACCAACACGACCACGGTGATGTACGCCGACGGACGCAACCCGCTGGGATCCTTCTACGAGCAGAACCGGCGAACGGTACCGCTGTCGCAGATCCCGAAGCGGGTCCAGGACGCGGTGATCGCGGCCGAGGACCGGACGTTCTGGACCAACCCCGGCATCTCCCCGTCCGGCATGGTCCGGGCGGGAGTGAATATTGCCCGCGGCCAGCAGTTGCAGGGTGGTTCGACGATCACGCAGCAGTACGTCAAGGTCATGTACCTGACGCAGGAGCGGACGGTCTCGCGGAAGCTCAAGGAACTGTTCATCGCCACGAAGCTCGGCCGGCAGCAGGACAAGAGCAAGACCCTCGAGGGCTACCTGAACACGATCTACTTCGGCGAAGGTGCGTACGGCATCGCCGCCGCCGGTGACGCCTACTTCCAGGTGAAGGACCCGAACCTTCTGAGCGTCCAGCAGGCGGCCCTGCTCGCCACCGTGCTGAACAACCCGACTCTGTTCGACGTCAACGACCCGGATCCGCGGACCAAGAAGCGGATCGTCGAGCGGTACCACTACGTCCTCGACGGCATGCAGCAGATGGGCACGATCACCGAGGCCCAGGAGAAGCAGTACGCCAACAAGCTCCCGGACCTGTCGAACATGAAGAAGAAGAGCAGCCGCTACGCCGGTCCTAACGGCTTCCTGCTCGACATGGCGAAGAAGGAACTGGCGCAGCGACTGGCGGCGCTGGGCCTCGACGAGGACGCGATCACCGGCGGCGGCCTGAAGGTGACCACCACCTTCAACTACACCCAGCAGAACAACATGCTCAAGGCCGCGAACAAACAGCCGGAGAAGCGTGACAATCTGCACGTCGGGATGGCGACAGTCCAGCCAGGCACCGGTGCCCTGCTCGCCATGTACGGCGGGCCTGACTACCTGAAGAGTCAGCTGAACTGGGCGACGTCGAAGGCAAGGCCCGGGTCGGGCTTCAAGCCCTTCGCACTGGCCGCCGCGCTCAAGGACGGTAAGAGCATCTACGACATCTTCCAGGGTGACAGCCCGATCAAGATCCAGGGCCAGAAACTCGGCAACGAGTTCAACCGTGACTACGGCGACGTCACTCTGCTGAAGGCCACCGAGCAGTCGATCAACACGGCCTTCTACGACCTGGTCGACAACCAGATGGACGACGGTCCGGACAAGCTCGTCAACGCAGCCGAGGCAGCCGGTATCCCGAAGACGAAGGCCCTCGAGACCGGGCGGCACAATCCGTCGACCGTGCTCGGTCCGGACCCGTACGCGTCGGCGGTCGACATGGCGGAGGCCTACGCGACGTTCGCGGCCGACGGCGTGTACGCGCCGCTGCACGTCATCAAGGAGGTCAAGGGCCCGGACGGCAAGGTGCTGTGGAGCGAGAAGAGCCTGGACAAGCAGAAGAAGCAGGCCATCGACCAGAACATCGCGCGGACCGTGAACTACGTCCTGCAGGACGTCGTCACGAAGGGCACCGGAACCGGCGCCAAGGAGTTGGACCGTGCGGTGGCCGGCAAGACGGGTACGGCCGGTGGTGTTGCTGTCGAGGACCGCGCCGAGAACAAGGCCTGCGACGGCTGCAAGGAGGGCTCGGCGACGCTGACCTCCTGGTGGACCGGGTACACGCCGCAGCTGTCCACAGCCGTGGTGTATCGCGCCGGCAAGAGCGGTGAGTCGGACCTGGATCCGTACAGTGACGACAAGGCGTTCTTCGGTGGGAACTGGCCGCTGCAGACCTGGCTGGCGTTCATGAAGCCCGCCCTCGACGGCGTGCCGGACGCGGAATTCCCCGAGCCGGACGAGGACGCCATCAAGGACACGTCGACCCCGACGTACACCCCGCCGCCGAGCACTCCGCCCCCCAGTACGCCGCCGCCGAGCTCACCTCCCCCGAGCACGCCGCCGCCGAGTACTCCGCCGCCGAACACCCCGACCGGCAGGCCGACGAAGACCAAGCCGACGCAGACGACGACGACCCCGGTCATTCCGTCACTGCCGACCGGCGGGCCATCGCAACCGACCGAGACACCGACGAGGACACCAGGCGGCCAGTAGCACCGGTGCCTGCCAGCCGGGCACGGCGACTGGAACCCGGATGAGGGACGATGGGGGCGTGACTCGGGTGGACTGTGGTGGCCGGCGGTGGGCGCGTGTTTGAGCGCTCGGCTGCCGGCGAGCCCAGGCCGGGGCGGGCTCGGCGAGCCCGGGCGGACCGGGTCGGCTGGCAGCGGTGGATGCCGACGCCGCTGGCCCAGGAGGTGCTCGGGTGGTGGCTGGTCACCCGGGTGGCGCTGTTCGTGCTGTCGGTCTCCGCGCCGCTCATGTTCAACCGGGGCAGCGACTACCCGAACGTGTGGAAGGCCTGGCTGCAGTGGGACGTCTGGCACCTGAAGGCGGTCGCCGAGTTCGGCTACAACAACGGTGAGCCGTCCGGTGCACCCCTGGCCGCGTTCTTCCCGGGCTTCCCGTTGCTGGTCCGGCTGATCAACTACACCGGCATCGGTTACGTTGCCGCCGGCATCGTGGTGTCGGCAGTCGCCAGCGCCGCGGCGGGCGTGTACCTCGCGCGCCTGGCGCAGTACGAGTTCCCGGAGCTGAAAGGCATCGGCCCGAACGCCGCGATGATCTGGTACGGCGCTCCGGTCGGGGTGTTCCTCGCCGCCGGGTACACCGAGGCGCTGTTCTGCGCCTTCGCGTTCCCCGCCTGGCTGGCCGCACGGCAGGGACGCTGGGCGCGTGCCGCCGTCTTCGTCGCGCTGGCGTGCACGGTGCGGGTGTCCGGGCTCTTCCTGATCTTCGCGCTGCTCGTCGAGTTCGTCACCTCGAAGAAGCGTGACTGGTTGTCGCTGCCGTGGCTGGCGTTGCCCGTCATACCGGTGCTCGGCTTCATGGCGTACCTGAAGCAGATTCACGGCTCCTGGTTCGCCTGGCAGGACGCGCAGGAGAAGGGCTGGGCGCGGGAGTTCACCTGGCCGTGGATCTCGCTGATGCACACTTTCGAGGCCGCGAGCAAGGGCCACTTCCCGGCTGACCGCAGCGACTGGACCTGGATGTTCCGGGCCGAGCTGGTCGCGCTGTTCGTCGGGCTGATCCTGCTCGCCTGGCTGTTCTGGCGCCGATCCTGGGGCGAGGCAGCCTGGGTTGCCGCCACGATCGGTGCGTTCTGTACGTCGTTCTGGATCTACTCACTCACCCGGGCCACCCTGCTCATGTGGCCGCTGTGGATCGGCCTCGCGGTCCTGGCCAGACGCAGACCGTGGATCGGCCGCCTCTACCTGGCCGTGGCGATACCCCTGGCAGCCATCTGGGCGGCGGGCTTCTTCACCGGCCGCTGGTCCGGCTGAGTAGTTCTGCTCAGGCGCCGGACCCGCCGCGTACTTACCGTGGTCGCATGGAAGCCCGGACGATCGGCAGGGTCGCCCTGCAGGCGGTCTTCGTCGGCGTGATGGCAGGCGTCGCGTACGCGCTGATGCGTCAGTTCGGTGCGCCGCTGTGCCCGCCGACCGGGGTGAGCTGCGCCGTGGAGAGCGGTGGCGCGCTGTTCGCCGTACAGCTCGGTGGTGTGGCGACGGCGCTGGCGCTGCCCGTGCTGGCGCTCCGGGCCGGTCTCGGGTGGGTGTTCGCGGTCGCCGCGACGGCGGGAGTGCTGGCCGTGAACCTGGTCTGGTTCCTGTCATTGTCCGGCATGTGGACAGTTCTGGGGTGAGGCAACCCTCGGGAGGGTTCGAGCGTCGATAGGGGTGAAGGGGTGGCAGTCCGGGCGGGGACCGCCACCCCTCCTTACTTTCAGTGAAGTGCCGCCGGCGGAACCTCTCAGGGGCAGGCTCCGCCGGCTGGACCACACGAGGGCGACGGCACCGGCCGTCGCCCTCGCGTCATGCTCAGCCGTAGTTGCGGTCGATCGACTGCGACGGGGTCGGGCTCGGCTTGGTCTCGGCGACGCGCTTGTCGCTCGGGTGCGTGCCGGTCTCGACGCCCTTCAGGGTGCCGAGCAACTCGATCTCGGACAGCGTGACGCCGTCGGCGCCCGCCGCCGGGGTGAGCACCAGCCGGTACTGCGTGTACGCCTTGGGCGAGCTGATGCTGAAGGACCTCGTGTACGACGCCCACGCCCAGCTCTCCCCGGTACGGCGGTCGACTGTCGTCCACGTCGTACCGTCGTTCGAGCCCTCCAGCGTCCACGCCGACGGACCAGTGCCGGTCGCACCGCTTGTCAGCGTGTACATGCCGACCGGACGACCCTGTGGCAGGGCGACCGTGACCGTCGGCTGGGCGCCGGTCAGCGTGACCTGTGTCTTCGAGTCGTTGTCGATCAGCGCGGAGACGTCGGCGCCACCCGCACCGATCACCGCGCCGGTGTCGGAGGTCGAGTCCCGCCAGGTCGTCGGGTCCTCGCCCGGCTTGGTGATCGACGGCGGGGCGTCGTTGCGGCCGGTGCCCCACTTGGTCGGCTGGTCGGTCATCTCGAACTCGATCTTGCCGCCGTTCGCGATCAGGTCGTGCGGCAGCGCTGTAGAAGTCCAGTTCTTGCCGTTGACCTTCACGCTCTTCACATAGGTATTGCGAGAGGAGTTCTGAGGTGCGCTGATCACCAGCTTCTTGCCGCCGGCCAGCCGGACCGTCGCCTTGGTGAACAGCGGCGAGCCGATCGCGTACGACGGTGAACCGACCTGCAAAGGGTAGAAGCCGAGCGAGCTGAACAGGTACCACGACGACATCTCGCCGTTGTCCTCGTCACCCGGGTACCCCTGCCCGATCTCCGAGCCGGTGTACAACCGGGACAACGCCTCACGCACGAGAGCCTGCGTCTTCCACGGCTGCCCCGCCACGTCGTACATGTAGGTGATGTGGTGCGACGGCTGGTTGCTGTGGCCGTACTGCCCCATCCGGACGTCACGCGCCTCGAGCATCTCGTGGATCGTGCCGCCGTACCCGCCGGTGTGCAGCGCGTCTTCCGGCGTACCGAAGAACTCGTCGAGCTTCTTCGCGAGACCGTCCCGCCCGCCGTAGATCGCGGCCAGGCCGGCTCCGTCCTGCGGGGTGGAGAACGCCATGTTCCACGCGTTCGTCTCGGTGTAGTCGTGACCCCAGTCGCGCGGGTCGAAGGTGCTCGGGGAGTTGCCCCAGACACCGTCCGGGCCCTTGCCCTGGAAGAAGCCGACCGTCGGGTCGTAGAGCGTGACGTAGTTGCGGGCCCGGTTCAGGAAGTACTTGTAGTTGTCCAGGTACTCCTGCTTGCGCGGGTCGTTCTTCTTCGCCTTGTCGTACAGGGCCTTCGACATGTTCGCGATGCCGTAGTCGTTGATGTAGCCGTCCATCGACCAGCTGAAGCCCTCACCGGTGGTGTTGGCCGTGTAGCCGTTGAACGTGGACAGGTCCATGCCCTTGCGGCCGACGTTCTGCGACGGCGGTACGACGGACGCGTTCTTGACCGCCGCGTCGTACATCGCCTGGACGTCGATCCCCTTGATGCCCTTGAGGTAGGCGTCCGCGAAGGCGACGTCGGACGACGTACCGACCATCAGGTTCGCGTAGCCGGGGGAGGACCAGCGGGAGATCCAGCCGCCGTCCTTGTACTGCTGGACGAATCCGTTGACCAGATCTGCGGCCTCGTCCTGCGCGAACAGCGAGTACGCCGGCCACACCGTGCGGTACGTGTCCCAGAACCCGTTGTTCACGTACGTCTGGCCGGCCACGATCTTCGAGCCGGTCGTGGTCGGGGTGTCGGTGCCCACCTTCGGCGAGGTCGGCGACGCGTAGGTGATGACCGGCTTGTCCTTGGATCCCGTGTTCTCGGATCCGTTGTTCGGGTAGAGGAACAGCCGGTACAGGTTCGAGTACAGCGTGGTCAGCTGGTCGGCCGTCGCGCCCTCGACCTCGATCGTGCTGAGCTTCTTGTCCCACAGCGCCTGCGCCGCGTCCTTGACCTTGCTGAACTTCGATCCTGCGGGAAGCTCGAGTTCCAGGTTCTTCCGGGCCTGCTCGGTGCCGATCAGCGACGTGGCGAGCCGCAGTTGGACCTGGGTGGTCTTGGGGTCGAACGTGTAGTAGCCGCCAACGTTGGCGCCGCCACCGTCGGACAGCTTGCCCGAGGCAATCACCTTCTGGTCCACGACGCCGTACACGAAGAGCCGGCCGGCGCCGGTGGACAGGCCGCTCTTGATGTCGCTGTACCCCGTGACCACACCGGTCGCCGGGTCGAGCGTGAGGCCGCCGCTGTTGTTCACGTTGTCGAAGATCAGCGACGCCTTGCCGGCCGGGAAGCTGAACCGCAGCATCGCGGCGTGGTCGGTCGGCGCGATCTCGGCCGCGTTGCCGTTGTCGAACGTGACGCCGTAGTAGTACGGACGCGCGATCTCGTTGTCGTGGCTGAACGACCAGGCGCGGGCCTTCCGGTCCGCGGTCGGGGTGGCGGCCGTCTGCGTGACACTCTGGGGCATCACCTGGAAGGTCTGCCGGTCACCCATCCACGGGCTGGGCTCGTGGCTGATCGACAGCGCCTGCATGGTCGGCTTGTTCGCCTCGTTGTTGCCCTTGGCATAGTCGTACAGCCAGGACGTCGACCCGGCGTTCGTCACCGGAGTCCAGAAGTTGAAGCCGTGCGGTACGGCGGTCGCCGGGAAGTTGTTGCCCCGCGAGAAGCCGCCGGTCGCGTTCGTGCCGCGGGTGGTCAGCGCGAGGTCCGACGGGTGCTTGGCCGCGGTCTTCTGCGCCGCGCGATCCGGGTTGATCGCCGCGGCGATCCGGACGTCGTCGATCCAGCCGCGGAACTCGGCCGGTCCGGACGGCTTGTCGTACCCGACCAGGATCCGCGTGATCGTCTTGCCGGCGGCAACCTTGCCGAGATCGGCCTCGATGTTGTTCCACTGGTTCGTGTAGAGGGCCTTGGAGTCGCCCTGGCCGCGTGGGCTGAGCTCGAAGCCGTGGTGGTCCTTGACCTTCAGGTCGCTCAGGTAGGTGCCGTCGGAGAACGCCAGGTCGAGCGCGGCGTAGGTGCTCGGGTAGCTGAGGTCGCCCTCGACGTGCTCCGGGAAGATCTTGTACGAGAGGCGGGTGTCCTTGCCCACCTTCAGGTCGACGTCGGACACCTTGTTCCACGTGTACCCACGGCCCTCTGCGTCCTGGTGTCCGGCGTACCGGAAGGACTTCACGCCGGTGAAGCCGACGCGAGCGCGAGCGTTGTAGGCGCTGGTCGGGCCGGAGTCGAGGCGCGACTCGGCGACCGGGCCGGGTGGCGGGAGCGGGGCGCCGTTCGACAGGTACCAGTCGGCGAGCTGGACGATGTTCTCGCCGTGGTTCAGCGTGATGTCCAGCTTGAAATACGTGTACGCCGTGTCGTTGGCGAAGCTGTACTCCTTGGTCTGGAACCGGTTCTCGAAGCTCTGACCGGTCTGGGTGTCCAGCGTGGTCCACGTGGTGCCGTCGTTCGAACCTGAGACGGTCCAGTTCTGCGGGTCGCGGCCGTCCGCGTCGTTCGCCGAGGTCAGCGCGTACTTCTTGATCACCACCGGGGCCGAGGTCTGGTAGACCAGCCAGCCGGTCGGCTCGAACACCAGCCACTTGGTGAACTTGTCACCGTCGGCGACGTTCGTGGCGATCTCGCCACCACCGGTGTTCTCACCGTTCGCGGTCACCTTGGTGACCTTGTCCATCTCGCTGCCGCCGATCCCGGTCGGCGTCGGGCCGCGCACCCCGTCGGTGCGTGGCTTCCCGTCCGGGCCGGTTTCGACGGCGTCGGTGTAGCCCGGCTGCGGCTGGCCGGGCTCGAACGAGGTGAAGTACGACGAACCGCTGATCACCGGCTGCTCCGAGGCAGCAGGTGAAGCGGCATGCGCTGGCGTCATGGCAGTAGACATTGTCATAACGAGCCCGAGCGACGCGACGAGCCCCAGTGGGCGGCGGAGATCCATCTACGCTCCTTGTACGGCCGGGCACACGGGCGCCCGGTTCCACGGCCGACCGCGCACCGAATGATCACGCGGCCCCGATGACAAGGTTGTCAGCCCGCGTTTCGCGGGAATCCTCTCCCGCCGATCACGCCTGGTCAAGACGTCGTCGCCGACAGTCGCGGACCAGAATCTACCCGGCGGTGAACTGCCGGAGCGCCTCCGCGGTCGGTGAGTCGACGGGGAGGAACGCCTCCAGCTTCAGCTCGCTGAGGGTGACGTCAACGGCGGTGGCGAACGTGGTGACCGTTGTCATCAGCCGGAGGTCACCGCGCGACGTCCGCAGTTCCAGCGGTACGGCGAAACCGAGCGTCGCGCTGCCCTGGTCCGGCGGTGGAACGTACGACGAGAGTTCGGCGTACAACGCCGAGTCGCGATCGAGCCGATGGAGGATGTGGCGGGCCCACTCCGCGAGGTTGCCGATCCGCGGCGCCAGGCCGTCCGGATGCAGGGCGAGCCGGTACACGTTCTTCCCGGGCCCGGTCAGGCCGGGGTCGGCGCCCTCGGTCAGCAGGCCGAACGCGCTGTTCGCGGCGATCAGGTCACCGGCGCGGTCGACGATCAGGGCGGGATACGGCAGGTGACTGTCCAGGATGTGTCCGAGCGCTGCCCGGGCGGGCGCGAGGTCGGGGTCCTCCAGACCGCGCTCGGGCGACGCCGGGGCGTAGCCGGCGGTGAGCAGGAGTTCGTTGCAGTCGCGCAGCGGCAGCTCGAGCGACTCGGCCAGCCGGACCACCAGGTTCCGTCCGGGCGCGGACCGTCCGGACTCGAGGAAGCTCAGGTGCCGTTGGGTGGTGCCGGCCCGCACGGCCAGTTCGAGCTGGCTGAGACGCCGCCGGTTGCGGTGCTGACGGAGTGCGGCGGGGAAGTCCACGCACTGGTTATAGCCGCGGCGGCGGTGGGAGCGCCATTCCCGGCAGGGAATTGTGGCGATGCCCGGGGCGCAGGAGCATCCTGCCCATGGACATCGGCATCCTTCTCCCGACCGGCCAGGCGCAGTGGGGCGGTGGCGACCCGCGGGAGCTGATCGCGTTCGCCCGGCGCGCCGAGCGGCTGGGCTTCTCCTCGTTGTTCGTCAACGACTCGTTGATCAGTCCGCGGATCGAGGCGCTGACCATGCTCGCCGCCCTCGCGTCCGCGACCGAGCAGGTGACGCTGGGGACCGGCGCGTTGCTCCCGTTCCTGCGCCGACCGGTCCAGGTCGCGCAGTCGGTGGCCTCGATCGACCTGCTCTCCGGCGGCCGGCTGGTCGTTGCCGTCGGCGCCGGGTTCCCCGGGCGGTTCGGGCGGCCGTTCTACGCGCTGTCCGAGGTGCCCTGGGAGCGTCGCTTCGCCCGGCTCGACGAGACGGTTTCGCTGTGGCGAGCGCTCTGGGCCGGTGAACGCTCGTACCACGGGGAGATTCTGCGCTTCGACGACCTGCCGCCGGCGACCTCGCCGTACCGTCCGGATGGTCCGCCGATCTGGCTCGGCGGCGCCACTCCCGCGGCTCTGGCTCGAACCGGCCGGCTGTACGACGGCTGGTTGCCCTATCCACCCGATCCCGCGGACTACCGCGCCGGTCTCGCTGACGTACGACTGGCCGCCACGGAGGCGGGTCGTGACGGGAACGACATCACTCCCGCCCTGTTCGTCACGGTGCGCGTCGGGGAGGACTCTGTCGACGAGTACGCCCGAGCCACCTACGGCTTGCCGGCAGAGGAACTCGAGAAGATTCAGGCCGTGGTCTCAGGTACGCCGGCACAGGTGCAGCGAGATCTCGCCCGCTATCTCGCCGCAGGTGCACGCCACCTCGTGCTCCGCCCGGCAGCTCTCGACTTCCCCAGCCTGTATGACCAGTTGGAGCAACTCGCTGCACTCATCCCCGCGCTCCGGGCAGAGGTGGCCGCCGGGCTCTCGGCCTGAGACGAGCGCGGGTAGGTTGGAGCGTATGGACGGACGTGTGCTGGTCACCGGGGCCTCGGGGTTCATCGGGCGTGCCGTGGTGGCCGTCCTGCGGGGGCGGGGGGTGTTGGTTACTGCGGTGGATCGGGAGCCGCCGGATTCCTCGTGGGATGACGGGGTGCAGGTGGTGACGGGGGATCTTGCGGAGCAGGAGACCTGTATTGCGGCGTTCGAGACGCGGCCTACGGCGGTGGTGCATCTGGCGGCGTTGACGTCGGTGTTGCGGTCGGTGGATGCGCCGATGCAGACCTTCGCGCAGAACGTGACGATCACGCAGGTGCTGCTGGAGTTGAGCCGCGGTAGTGGCGTGGACCGGTTCGTGCTGGCGTCGACCAATGCGGTCGTGGGTGATGTCGGTACGTCGACCATCACCGCGGACCTTCCGTTGCGGCCGTTGACGCCGTACGGAGCGACGAAGGCGGCGGGTGAGATGTTGCTGTCGGCGTACTCGGGGAGTTACGGGATGGCGACCGCGGCGCTGCGGTTCACCAATGTGTACGGGCCGGGGATGTCGCACAAGGACAGCTTCGTGCCGCGGATGATGCGGGCGGCGCTGAGCGGGACCGGCGTGCGGGTGTACGGCGACGGGAAGCAGCGGCGGGATCTGGTCTTCATCGACGACGTGGTGAACGGCGTACTGCTCGCGCTCGACAGCAAGTACGACGGGCGGGCGATCATCGGGTCCGGGCGGTCGGTGTCGGTGCTCGAGATGATCGACGCGGTGCGGGCGGTGACCGGATGCCCGGTGCCGGCCGAGCACATCGACGCGCCGGCGGGTGAGATGCCGGCTGTGGTCGTGGACATCACCAACGATCTCGGCTACCAACCGACGGTTTCGTTGGAAGACGGTCTGGCCCGGACGTGGCACTACTTCAAAGAGCAGTGATTCAAAGGGTCCTGAGGAAGCACTGGCTGCTGGCCGTCTTCCTGGTGGCGGGTCTGGTACTGCGTGTCCTCGCGACCGTCGCGTACCGGCCCGCGATCATCTACACCGACTCCGTCCAGTACCTGACCAACATGGGCAAGCTGAGCCCGGACCAGCTGAACCCGATCGGGTACGACTTCGTGCTCGGCCCGCTGGTGGCGATCGGCGGACTGACCTTCGTCGTGATCGTCCAGCACCTCGCCGGCCTGCTTCTCGGTGTCGCGATCTACGCACTGGCGCGCAGGCTCACCGTCTACCGCTGGCTGGCCGCGTTCGCCGCCGCACCGATCCTGCTCGACGCGTACCAGGTGCAGATCGAGCAGAACATCATGGCCGAGACCACGTTCGACGTGATCCTGGTGGCGATCCTCTGGCTCCTCCTCGCCAAGGGCGTGCCGAGCTGGGGCCGCGCGGGCGTCGTCGGCGTACTGGTCGGCGCAGCCTTCACGGTGCGCGCGATCGGCCTGGTCCTGCTGATCGCAGTAGTGCTCTACCTGATCGTCGCCTGGCGCAAACGTCGCCTTGATGTCGTACGCCGTACCGCTGCCGCCGTCGCAGGATTCGGTGTCGTCTTCGCCGCGTACGCCGGGTACTACCACGCGGAAACGGGACGTTGGGGGTTCACCGGCGCTGAGAACCAGGTCCTGTACGGGCGGACCGCCACGGTCGCCAACTGCGACAAGCTCCCGCTGAACGAGGGCACGCGGCTGTTCTGCCCGAAGGAACCGCTCGGCCAACGCCTCGGCGTCGACAGCTACGCCCACAACCACTACGGCGACCCGAACTGGCCCGGCCCGCTTCCACCAGGTACGACGAAGCGGCAACTGGCGACTGAGTTCGCGCACCTCGTGATCAAGCACCAGCCGCTGGACGTGACGTGGGCGGCGCTGAAGGACTTCGCGAAGGGTTTCGCGCCCACACGCACCACCTCACCCGACGACGTACCGCTGGACCGCTGGCAGTTCCAGCTGACCTACCCGAACCTCAAAGACCCCAACACCACAGAGGCTGCAGTGAAATGGGGAGGGTCCGAGCCACACGTCTCCCACGTACCTGCGGTCATTCTGCGCGCCTACCAGCTCCACGGCGGCTACACGTCCGGCACACTGCTCGCACTGTGCGTGCTGATCGCTCTTGCTGCAGTAGCAAGGGCTAAGGAGTTCCGGTCGGCCACACTGTTCCCTGTAGCGGCCGGTGTGATCCTCCTGCTCGGCTCAGCTGCGTTCGAGTTCTCCTGGCGCTACCAACTGCCCGGACTGGTGTTCTTCCCGTTAGCAGGTGCCATCGGTCTCCGGGCACTGCTCGGCAAGGACCAGGCACGACCTGCGATGGCGGACTTCCCGGACGCCGTGGATTCCGAAGCAATAAAGGACACACCGAACTTCGCCCCGGTCGTCGTAGTCATCGCCGCGTACAACGAGGCCGACGGCATCGGTCCGGTGCTCACCGACATGCCGCGTACCTGCGCCGGCCTCCCGGTCGACGTCCTGGTCGTCGTGGACGGCGCCACCGACAACACCGCCGAAATCGCCCGTGAACACGGGGCGTACGTGTGTGTTGCCCCAAGCAACCGTGGCCAGGGCGCAGCGCTGCGGCTCGGGTACCACCTGGCAGCACAAGGCGGAGCGCAGTACGTCGTCACAACGGACGCGGACGGTCAGTACGACAACGGCGAGTTGGAGACCCTCCTGGAGCCGATCCTGCTCGACCGGGCCGACTTCGTCACCGGGTCGCGCCGCCTCGGGGCGGAGGACGCGGACAGCCGGCTGCGCTGGGTCGGCGTCCGGGTGTTCGCCGTACTCGCGTCGATCCTGACGCGCAAGAAGCTGACCGACACGTCGTTCGGGTTCCGCGCGATGAGAGCTGAACTCGCGACAGCGGTGACGTTGCGTGAGCCGCAATACCAGTCGTCGGAGCTGCTTCTGGGCGCGCTCGCGCTAGGTGCTCGCGTGGTCGAGTTGCCGATGACGATGCGCCGGCGTGGCGACGGGAGCAGTAAGAAGGGCCCGGGTGTCGTGTACGGCGCGAACTACGGGCGGGTGATGACGACTACGTGGCTACGGGAGTACGTACTTCGGCGGGGTCGGAAACAGTCTTGGCGAACACCAGCCGGTCGAACAGCACGAACTTCACAATGAACAGCACCGCGTAGGTCGCGAGGTACGACCCGGTCACCAGCAGCGTCTGCCACGCGTGGGACTCGATCGGCTGCACCAGGTGGTCGGTCACCGACGTGACCACCGCGGCCATGACCGCCGACCCGACCACGATGATTGTGTACGGCAACTTCTGCCCGCTGCGGCCCCACGTCCAGCGGCGATTCAGCACGTAGTTCGGGATCGCACCGGAGAGCCAGGCGACCAGCGATGCGACGATCGCCGCCGTGCCGAACCAGTAACACAGAGCGAACGCCACCTGGCTGACCACGGTGGCGATCACGGAGGATGCCGAATACTTCGCCCACAGCAACAATCGGCTGCGGGAGAGATAGGCCTTGGTGAGAACGCGCATCGCCGCCTATTGTGCACCCCCGCACCAGCCAGCGGCAGTACGCCGGGAATTCTCAGCCGATTGCCAGCGAATAGGTGGGGCTGGTCACGTTACTGGAGTGGGTACTCGGGATAGGAAGGAGGGTGACGACGTTTCCCGACGGAAGGCGGCCGAACCGTGCGCGTACTCGTCCTGGGCGGTGACGGCTACCTGGGGTGGCCGACAGCACTGCACCTTTCCGACCGTGGCCATGACACGGCCGTGCTCGACAACATGGCCCGGCGTGGTTACGACCGCGAGCTGGGCGTCCAGAGTCTGGTCCCGATCGAGGATCTCGAAAGCCGGGTGGCGGCCTGGGAAGAGGTCTCCGGCCGGCGGATCCCGGCGTACGTCGGGGATCTGCTCGACGCGGACTTCGTCTACCGGGTCGTGCGGGAGTTCGCGCCGGACGCGATCGTGCACTTCGCCGAGCAGCGCGCCGCGCCGTACTCGATGATCGACCGCGAACACGCTGTCTACACCCAGCACAACAACGTGGTCGGCACGCTGAACCTGATGTACGCCATCGCCGAGACCAACCCGGACATCCACCTGGTGAAGCTCGGCACGATGGGTGAGTACGGCACGCCGAACATCGATATCGAGGAAGGCTGGCTGGAGGTCGAGCACAACGGCCGCAAGGACCGGATGCTCTACCCGAAGAAGCCGGGCTCGTTCTACCACCTCAGTAAGGTGCACGACTCGCACAACCTCGAGTTCGGCTGCCGGATCTGGGGGATGCGCGTCACTGACCTCAACCAGGGCGTGGTGTACGGGCAGCAGACCGACCAGACCGTGATGGACGCGCGGCTGGCGACGCGGTTCGACTACGACGCCGTGTTCGGCACGGTACTCAACCGGTTCGTCATCCAGGCCGTCCTCGGAGAGCCGCTGACTGTCTACGGCAGCGGCGGGCAGACCCGCGGGTTCCTGGACATCCGGGACACCGTCGAGTGCATCCGGCTCGCGGTGGAGAACCCTGCGGACGCGGGCGAGTTCCGGGTCTTCAACCAGATGACCGAGAGCTACTCGGTGTCGCAGCTCGCCGGCCTGGTCGCCGAGTGCTTCCCCGGCCCGGTCCAGGTCGAGCACCTGGACAACCCACGTGTCGAGCAGGCCGAGCACTACTACAACGTCAAGCACACCGGTCTGGTCGGCCTCGGCCTCCAGCCGCACCTGCTGTCGGACACCCTGATCGAGTCGATGTTCGACATCGTCTCGGCCAACAAGGACCGCGTCGACGCAGCCGCGCTACTGCCGACAGTTCGCTGGCAGGGCCACCTCAAGCGGTGAAGAAGCAGAAGATGTGACCGACCGGGTCGGCGTACACCCGGACGTCGGGCTGTGGCTGGAACTCCATCAGCCGCGCCCCGGCGTCCATCGCCCGCTGGTGCGCCGACTCCAGGTCGTCCACCAGGATGTCCAGGTGTAGCTGCATCTGCTGGATGTCGGTCTGACTCGGCCAGCTGGGCGGCTGATAGTTCGGCTCCAGCTGGAACGACAAGCCGGTCGTGCCGTCGGGGTCGGTCGCCGTGACCCACGTGTCGTCGTGGGCATTCAGTTTCCAACCGAGCACCCGACTGTAGAACTCACCGAGCGCTCGCGGGTCGGGCGCGTCCAGTACGACGCCTTTCAACGCGTATTTGTGGTCCATCTGCCGCACGCTACCGGCGTCCTCCGACAAGAAGTGTCGGAAGGACGGCGAGGAAGCGGTCCCGGCGGCCGCGGCCGGCCTGTTCCCTGAGCCAGCCGGCGGCGTCCTCCTGGGTGATCAGGGCCTTGTCGACGGCGGCTTCCGCGGCGCTGTTGAGCTGCGGAGCCATCTGTTGGTAATCGGTGACGACTTCTGTGTGTACGGCGACCTCGACGTCGGTGAAGCCGGTGTCGAGGAGAACGTCACGCAGGGTGCGCGTGGCACGCGGAGAGACCGTGCGGGACTCGAGGCCGAGGCGGATCACGTCGGTCAGGTCCTGGTCGGAGCTGTCGATCAGGATGAAGCCGTAATCCTGCCCGCCGAGTACGATCCGCCCGCTAGGACGTAGTACCCGATAGGCCTCGGCCACCGTCGGAGCGGAATCCTCGAGCAGATGGAACAGCCGTAACGCGCGGTAGCCGTCCATCGACTCGTCCTCGAGCGGCAGCTCGTCGGAATGTGCCACGTGAAACACCGCCCCGGGCACCCGCTCCCGGGCCACGTCGATCGCGTCGGGATCGGCGTCGACCCCGGTCACCTTCAGGCCCTTCTTCGCCAGCTCGGCGACCGCATGACCCGCTCCGCACGCGACATCGACGCAGGTCGCGCCGCGTTTCAGCCCCAGCATCCGGTACGACGCCGCACGCAACTCAGCTGCCCCGGGCCGCTCCTCGATCCGCTCCAGAAAGCTCATACGGTCCACGTTGCAACTTCAGGTGGACCTGAAGTCAATCCATCGACACCTTGTCGAACGTCGTGGTGGTGTAGCGGACGTCGAGGTCGACCTCGTCGCCTACCGCGGGCGGGGCGACCGACGACGGGAGGAACAGCATGCTGGCCTGCATGTGGGGCGGTTCGGCGAACCAGCGCTGCTTGCCCTCGATGGTGAACGGCGACAGCGCCATGCCGGCCGCGTCGAGGCTGCCCTTGGCCATCGCGATCGCGCGTTGCCGGACGCTCGCTGCTGCGGTCGGTGCCTCCAGCCCGACGCCGTGCGCCGTACCGCCCGAGACGATCAGGATGTGCCCGTCGCCGCTGACCCGGCGCTGCCGGTAGCCGACGCGCTCGCCGCGGCGGACCGAGTGCACGTCGAGAACGGTCGCCCGGACCGACAGTGCGCCGCGGTCGCCGAGCCACAGCCCGGTGCCCATCCGGAGCTTCACGTCGGGACCGATGTCGGCCAGCTTCTGGGCCGGCACGTGCGACACCCACAGCGTGCCCTTGCGGACGTCGAGGGCCGCCTTCGCCAGTTGCTGAGCCTCGCGGAGGTTGGCCGACGTACCTCCGGCGCCCATCGGGAAGTGCAGCGACCAGCCCTCGAACCGGATCCGGTCGAGCGCGTTCAGCAACATCGTGTGCCGCAGCTCGCGCGCGCCGATGCCGTGCCGGCGCATCGAGGTCATCACCTCGATCAGCACACGGCTGCCGGCCGGGATCGAGACCAGGTCGGCCAGCCGGCTGACCGTGTGGATCACGTTCTTGCTCTGCGGCACCTCGAGGAACGGCCGCCACGGCGACAGGACCACGACGTCCTCGCGTGGATCCGCGGGAACCTCGAAGTACGTGCCGACCGCGACCGTTCGCGCGCCGAGCGCACGGGCCTCTGCGAACAGCCGGTGGTTGCCGAACCCGTACCCGTTGCCCTTGGCGACCGGGACGATGTCGGGGTTCCACGTGGAACGCAGGTGATCACGCCATCGATCGGAATCGACGTGCAGGACTAGGGGCATGGTGTGTCAACGCCGTCTCATGTAGAGGTCGAATGCGGTGTAGAGCGCCTTGTTCAACGGCAGATCCCACTCACCGACGTACTCGACGGCCTCGCCGCCGGTCCCGGTCTTGAACTGGATCAACCCGACATGCGGGTCGTTCGGGTCCAAGGTGTCGGTGATGCCCCGTAGGTCGTACACGGACGCACCCGCCGCGAGTGCGTCCGACATCATGCGCCACTGGATCGCGTTCGATCCGCGGACGTCTCGTTTGGCGGTCGAGCTGGCACCGTAGGAGTACCAGGAGTGACCGCCGACCCGGACCCAGATCGTCGACGCGACCAGGTCGCCCTCGTGATGGGCGTTGTAGATCCGGAAGTCACAGCAATCGGCCGGCTGGTTGGCCATCGCGGCGTACATCTTCTCGAAGTACGGCAGCGGCCGCGGCGTGAAGTGGTCGCGCTCGGCGGTCTCGACGTACAGCTGGTGGAAGGCCTTGATGTCCTCGGTGCCGCCCTGCGTCACCTCGACGCCGGCCTTGTCGGCCTTCTTGATGTTGCGCCGCCAGAGCTGGTTCATGCCCTTGAGCAGGTCGTCCGGGGTGCGGTCGGCCAGCGGCACCTGGAAGACGTACTGCGGTTGTCCGGCCGCGAAACCCTCCGCGATCCGGGGCGCCTTCCAGCCCAGCTTGCGGAGCTTGTCGGCGACGGTGGCGCCGGACGGTTCGATCACGTCCGGGCGGACGTCGCCGAGGCGCGGCTGCTGACCGCCGGCGATGGCGTCCTTGATCGTCTGCGCGGTCCAGCGCCGGGTCGCCACCGGCGGACCCATCCGGATGCCGAACGCGCCGCGCTCCAGCAGGTGCGCGGCCAGCGGGCGCAGGTAGGTGCCGAGGTCGATCGCGTCCCAGTCGATCACCGGGCCTTCCGGCAGGTACGCCAGGTACCGCTTAACTTTCGGCATCTGCCGGTACAGCACCAGGCCGACGCCGACGAGGTTGCCGGGGTTTCCCGATTCGTACCAGCCGAGTGACTCCGCCTTCCACTCGCTCTTCACCGCCGCCCACCCAGGCGTCTGCAGGAAGCTCGCCGACGGCTGGGCCGCGATGTAGGCGGCGTGCTCGTCCGCGGAGATGGTCCGAATGCTCAAGTCACTCACGGTGGGTCAGGTTACCGGCCCAGCCACGTGATCCCTAGCGGCCCTGGTCGGGCACCCTTCGGCGCTTGCGACGCCCAGGCACGCACCTCGCGGCACTTGAGGCCCGTCCACGATGAACACCGCATCGAGGACGGGCCTCAAGCACCGCGATGCACGCACCTGGACGCCGCAATCGCTCGAATGGAGCCCGACCAGGGCCGCTAGCTGAGCCGGTTTCTGATCAAACCTGTGCGAGCAGCTTCTCCGACAGCTCCCACAACCGAGTGGCCGACTCCGGATCGAGCGCGTACTCCGCGACGCCGTGCATCGGATCGCCTTCCGTCAACGGCAGCGCCTCGTTGTTGTCCTCGAAGTAGCGGCCGGTGACACCGTCGACGAGCGGCGAGGCGGCCAGCAGGACCGACGTCGACGCGCCCTGCTCGACGGCCTTCCACAAGAAGCGGTCCCACTCCCTCTGCACGTCCTCAGCCACGTGCCGCTGCAACGCGGTCCGGATCCCGCCCGGCATCAAGGCGTTGGCGACGATGCCGTCACTCGCCCAGCGCTTGGCCGCCTCGACGGCGAACAGGATGTTGGCCGTTTTGGACTGCCCGTACGACGCCCACTCGTCGTACGGCCTGTTCTCGAAGTGGATGTCCTCGAACACGACGTCCGAGGAGTGATGCGCACTGGAGCTGACGGACACGATCCGCGCGGAGCCGGCCGCCGCGAGCGCGCTGTGCAGGCCGAGCGCGAGGCCGAAGTGGCCGAGGTGGTTGGTCGCGAACTGGTGCTCCCAGCCTTCCGGCGTGCGGTTCAGCGGCTCGGCCATCACTCCGGCGTTGTTCACCAGGATGTGGAGTGGGCCGTCCCAGGTGGCGGCGAAGGCGCGCACCGAGGCGCGGTCGGCGAGTTCGATCGGCGCGACGAAGACATGGTTGTTGCCGGTGCTCTCGATGATCTGGGCGGCGACGCGTTCGCCGGCCGCGGTGTTCCGGACGGCGAGGGTGACCTCGGCGCCGGCCGTGGCCAGTACGCGAGCGGTCTCGACGCCGATGCCGGAGGCGCCGCCGGTGACGACGGCCCGGCGACCGGTCAGGTCGACGCCGGCGATGACCTCGGCCGCGGTGGAGTCATGCGTGAAAGGAGTGGTGATCCTGCTCATCAGGTTGATTCCTGTTCTACGAGCTACGCTTTAACCGGAGGAGCCTCCGGTAATCCCAGTTAAGCGGAGGCACCTCCGGTTATCAAGTCCGCTAGGTTGTGGGGTCACGGGAGGTGGGGGAGATGGCCGGCATCAGCGAGCGTCCGCTGCGCGCGGACGCCCAGCGCAACCGGGACCTGATCGTGGCCGCGGCGGCCCGCGCGTTCACGAAGTGCGGCCTGGAGGCGACGCTGGAAGGCATCGCGAAGGACGCCGGGGTCGGCATCGGAACCCTCTACCGGCACTTCCCGACCCGCGAGCTGCTCATCGAGGCGGCGTACCGGAACGAGCTGGTCGCGGTCTGCGACGCGTCCGTCGAACTGCTGGAGCAGCTGCCACCCGATCAGGCACTGCGGGCATGGATGGATCGCTTCATCGACTACATGGCCCGCAAGCGCGGTATGGCCGACGCGCTGCGAGCGGTCTTCGCCTCCGGGGCGAACCCGTACGCGCAGAGCCTGGAACTCCTGGTCGGTGCAGTGCAGCCACTGCTCGACGCGGGCGCTGCGGCCGGTCAGATCCGGTCGGACATCTCGGCCTCCGACATGCTGGTCAGCATCGGTGGTGTCGGCGGTGCCGCCGCCGACGACCGCGAGCAGGCGGGTCGTCTGCTCGACCTGCTGATGGACGGCCTCCGGTACCGCGCATGAAGGTTGCTTTGGTGACCGGATCCGCGTCAGGCATCGGAGCGGCGACCGTACGGCGGTTGGCCGCGGACGGAATGACCGTCGCGGTGCACTCCCGATCCAGCCGGTCCGCCGGAGAATCGTTGGCCGCAGAGCTCGGCGGCTCGTACCACCAGGCCGATCTTGCCGACGACGCGGCCGCTCAGGCCTTGGTGCCGGAGGTGGTGGCCAAGCACGGGCGTCTCGACGTACTGGTGAACAACGCGGGCATCAGCTGGCCGGTCCCGCACGCGGACCTGGACGGACTGACCGCGTCGGACTGGCGGCAGCTGCTCGACGT
This sequence comes from Kribbella sp. VKM Ac-2569, assembly GCF_004216905.1. Classification (GTDB taxonomy): domain Bacteria; phylum Actinomycetota; class Actinomycetes; order Propionibacteriales; family Kribbellaceae; genus Kribbella. The sequence continues at coordinate 96,757 of NZ_SGXJ01000004.1, read as the reverse complement.
CAACCTGATCGCACCCTGGCTGCTGTGTACGGCGGCCCTCCCGGCGCTCCGCGAGTACGGCGGATGCATCGTCAACGTGACGAGCCACGCGGGTGTCCGGCCCAAGGGCAGTTCGGTCGCGTACGCCGCCTCGAAGGCCGCGCTCAATCACGTGACGAAGCTGCTGGCTGCCGCGCTCGGACCCGACGTACGGGTCAACGCGGTCGCGCCCGGTCTCGTCGACACGCCACTCACCGAGTCGTGGACCGACGCCCAGGACCTGTGGAAAACCTCGAGCCCGATGCGTCGCGCCGCCCAGCCGGCGGACGTCGCCGACCTGATCTCGGCAGTTGTCCACAACACCTACCTGACGGGTGAAGTCATACTCCTCGACGGCGGCCTGAACCTGCGCTGAATCTGTCGGCGCCGCCCCCTACGATCGCGGGATGTCTTTGGGTCGGGACTTCCGTCGGTTGTGGGTCGCGTTCACAGTCAGCGCCTTCGGCTCGGCGGTAGGGCTCGGCGCGTTGCCGTTGGTCGCCGTACTCGCCTTGGACTCCAGCACCTTCCAGGTCTCGATGCTCGCCGCGTCGTCGGCGGTGGCCGGAGCGGCGCTCGCGTTGCCGATGGGCGACTTCATCGAGCAGCGGCGGAAGCGGCCGGTGATGATCGCGTCCGACCTGGTGCGGTTCGCTGCGCTCGTCTCGGTGCCGGTCTCCGCGGCGTTCGGCGTACTGACTTATGCACACCTGTGCGTCGCGGGCGTTCTTCAGGCGGCCGGGACGATCGCGTTCCAATCGGCGAGTGGCGCGCATCTGAAGGCGCTCGTGCCGGCTGAGGGGCGTGCCGAGGCGAACAGCCGGTTCGAGCAGACGAACTGGGTCTCGCTGAGCATCGGCCCGGCGATCGGTGGTGTGCTGGTCAGTCTCGTCGGTGCGACCGTCACGCTGGCGGTCGACGCGGTCTCGTTCCTCGGATCGGCGCTCGGTATCCGGCGGATCCAGCAGCCCGAGCCGGAGCCGGTGAAGCGAGAGGGCAAGCGCGACATCACGGCAGGGTGGCGGTACATCCTGCGGCACCGCGGGCTGCGTATCCTGTTCTGGAACTCGCAGCTGTTCGGCGGGCCGGTGATGATGACGTCGCCCTTGCTGGCGGTCTTCATGCTGCGCGACCTCGGGCTGTCCGCGTGGAGCTACGGGGTGATGCTCGGTGTCTCCTGCATCGGCGGCGTGATCGGCGCGCGGATGGCGCCGCGGCTCACCCGGCGCTACGGACTGCAGTGGATGCTGCTGGTGTTCGGCGTACTGCGGGCACCGTGGCTGCTCCTCTTCCCGCTGGTGCCGCACGGGTGGGGCGGGTTCGTTCTGCTCACTTTGGCGGAGACGGGCCTGCTGGTGGCAACAGGTGCGTTCAACCCGTCGTTCGCGACGTACCGCATGGAAGTGACCGAGGACCGGTTCATGGCGCGGGTCGTGGGGTCGTGGTCGATCAGCTCGCGGTGCGTGCAGCCTGCGTTCATGGCGCTCGGAGGCGTGCTCGCCACGGTGGTCGGGATGCGCGGGGCACTGTGGGTCGCGGGCATCTGCTGCACGTTGAGCGCCGTACTGCTGCCTTGGCGACCGCCTAAACCAGCTGCATTGCCTGAGCCAGTCTGACGATCGAGCCCACCTCTTCGGGCTGGCCGTCCAGGTACGCCGCCGCTTCGTCGGGCGGCAGCACCAGGACGTCGGTGACCTGTTCGCCGTCCTCGGGGTTCGTCGGCTCCTGCTCGATGACTACGTCCGCAACGTAGTTCGCCCAGTACGAGACCGGGTGCGGGAGGTGTGGGCGGTACGGCCCTGGGCGGCGGTGGTCGGCGCGGTGGGCGCCCAGCCAGGTGAGCGGACCGGTCAGCCGGGCACCGGCCTCTTCGAGCAGCTCGCGGTGGACGATCTCCTCGATCGTCTCGCCCGGTTCGCGGGTTCCGCCGGGCAGGAAACGCCAGCCGAGATCGTTGGTGCAGACAACGATTCCGCCGGTGGTGCGGCCGACGACGTGGACGTTGCTGATCAGCTCGTCCGGCGGCTGCTCGACGGTGTACCGGACGTCGAGGTCGCCCCACTCCCAGTAGCCCGGTGCGAACAGGTCGGGGAACCGCTCCGCCCAGGTCTGCATAACCTCATTCTGCGCTACCGTCGCTGCCATGGTGCACCCTGACCCCGACCCCAAGCCCGCCGCGGCCGCCGACTCCGAGCCGGTCGCAGAAACCGAGGCGGCCGCGAGGGTCGAGGCGGTCGCTGAGCCCGAGGCCGAAAAGGAAGCCGAGGACCTCGGCGACGAGGAGGAGGCCGAACCGACGCCGGATCCCGAGAAGGCCCGGAATGCGGCCGAACGCCTGATGTGGACCAGCGCCTGGCTGACCGTCCTGGTCGGTGTGTTCCTGCTGTCCGGCATGCTCCAGGCCGACGGCGGTTACAACATCCTCGCCTGGCTCGGCGCGGTGGTGGCGATCTCGGGCCTGCTCGCTCTCATCGCCGCGTACGCCGGCTGCGCGCTGAACCGCATCACGCTGCGAACCAAGGTCGTCGGCCCCGCCGACCTGTTCCAGGTCAGCACCCTCGTCGTCGTGATCGTCGTGATCTGCGGCCTGCTCGTACCGACCAACAACAGCGCCGCGCTCGCGATCCTGCTCCCCTGGGCCGTGACCTACTGGCTGCACGGCCTGACGAAGCCCTCGACTACGTGAGGTGCGCCCGCAGATAGTCGAGGTCGGTCTTCTGGCCGTTGTCGGCGTTCGGGGTCTCGACGACGACCGGGGCGCCGGCGGTCTGCACGACCGCGACGATGTCGGCCGGGTCGATGTGCCCGTCCTCGAAGTTGCTGTGCCGGTCCGCGCCGGAGCCGAACTCGTCCCGGGATCCGTTCGCATGCACCAGGTCGATCCGCCCGGTGATCGCCAGCACTCGCTCGACGATAGACGGCAGCTCCTCGCCGGCCGCGTGGAAATGGCACGTGTCCAGGCAGAACCCGACATTCTCCAGCCGGTCGTTGCCTGACGCCTGCACCGCCTCCCAGAGCCGCGCGATCCGGTCCAGCTGCCGCGCCATCGCGTTCTCACCGCCGGCCGTATTCTCGATCAGCAGCGGCACCGGCAGCTCGGCGCGCTCGATGCACTTCCGCCAGTTGTCGAACCCGGCCTCCGGATCGTCCTCGTCGCCGACGTGCCCGCCGTGCACGATCACGCCCTTGACGTCGATCTCGGCCGCCTTGTCCAGCGTCTGCTGCAACAGCTTGCGGCTCGGGATCCGGATCCGGTTGTTCGTGTTCGCCACGTTCAACCGGTACGGCGCATGAACGTAGAGGTCGACGCCCGCGGCCGCCGCCCGCTCCTTGAGCGCGTCCTCGCCGTCGGCATACGCGAGCTTGGGCGCCTTGTAGTCCTGCGGATTCCCCAGGAAGAACTGCACCAGGTCAGCCCCCCGATCGGCCGCCTCGGACAACGGGTCCTCCTGGTCCACATGCGCACCAAGCTTCACAGTCATACCCACCACCCTAGAACCGCCGACCGACAAACTCCTCAGCAGCTCAATCCGCGTCGGTCGACCAGCCGGCGGAGCGGGTTATCTTGCGTTGGTCGGGGGGTGGGGGATGGACGGGGCGGCCTTCGAATTCTGTGGACAGGACGATGTGGGTGTTCATCTCGCCGTGTTCGCCGAGGCGTTCGAAGAGGCCTTCGAGGTGGCGCATCGAGGTGACGCGGACGCGCAGCATCGAGCACGAGTTGCCGCTCAGCTTGTGGATCTCCAGGACCTCGGGGAAGTCTTCGGCGCGGGTGGTCTTGAGCAGGCAGCGGCCCGTCGTACACCGCATCTGGACGAACGCGGACAGCGGCTGGCCCGCCTTCGCCGGGTCCACCTCGGCGCGGTAGCCGGTGATCACACCGGCCTCCTCCAGGCGGCGTACCCGGTCCGCGACCGCGGGCGGCGAGAGGTTGACCCGCTTGCCGAGCTGGTTGAACGACAGCCGGCCGTCGGACTGCAGCGCAGCCAGGATTTGCCAGTCGGTGGAGTCCAGTTCGCGCTCCTGAAAGGTCATCGCCCCAGAACACCTTTCATCCCGGTCGTCCGCAAGGCCGAATGCTTTACATCATGTATTCAGCGGGAACGGGCACCTTTCTAACGTGTTGGCCATGCTCGTTCCTGTCGTTCTCGCCGCCGCGCTGATGAACGCGGCGATGATCGCCGCGAGCGCGGTGAGCACCATCCTGACCGCCGACGAACTCGGCTCCAGCCTGGCCGGCGTCCCCAACACCGCCGGCGTACTGGGCACCGCGGTAGGCGCCATCGCCGTCGGCCGGTGGACCACGCAGCTCGGACGCGCGCACGCCCTCCGTCTTGGGTACGGCGTGGGCGTCGCCGGGGGAGCGTTGACGGTTCTAGCCGCGGTGGGCGCGCCGGTCGCACTGCTCTTCGCCGGCATGTTCCTGCTCGGCGCCGGGAACGCCGCCAGCCTGCTGTCCAGGTACGCGGCCGGCGAGGCAGTGCCCGACTCCAGGCGGGCGTCGGCGATGAGCGCCGTCGTGTGGGCCAGCACGGCCGGCGCCGCGGGCGGGCCGTTCCTGTTGGCGCCGTCCCAGTCCTTCGCGTCGTGGCTCGGGCTGCCCGAGGTCGCTGGTCCGTTCCTGCTCGCCGTGGCGGCTGTCTTCGGCGCACTGGTCGCATCGACCTACATCCGGACCGTGCACGTCGCCGAGCAACCGGCACAGACCCGGCTCGAACCTCCGGCAGCGTCCCGCCGTACGTCGGTTCTCCTGGCTGCCGGCGTGATGATCGCCGGGCACCTGGTGATGGTCGCGCTCATGTCGGCGGTCCCGGTGCACACTCACCACCAGGGCGACGGACTCGGACTGTTGGGCCTGATGCTGTCCGCGCACACGCTCGGGATGTTCGCGCTGTCGCCGCTGACCGGTTGGTGGATCGACCGCTCCGGTCCGCAGCCGGTGATGCTCGCCGGTCTGCTGCTGCTGATCGGGTCGGCCGTCCTGACCACGCAGTCCGGACCGGCCTTCACACCGGCGCTCTTCTTACTCGGCTACGCGTGGAACCTGTGCTATCTGGGCGGCAGTGCCCGGCTGCTCGGCACTCCGTTCGAGAGCAAGGTCGAGTCGTCCATCTGGGCGATCTCGGCGCTGGCGGCCGCCAGTTCACCCTGGCTCTACACACTCGGCGGATACCCGCTGTTGACCGTAATCTCGGTGGTTCTCGCCGTACCGCTGCTGCTGCTCGTGCTCCGGCGTACCGCTCCGCGGATCGCCCAGAAGTGACACAGAGTCACCGCAACAGGCCTGTGGATATGGTCGGTCGGCAGTCCGAACGCTGGTACTCTCTTTGATGTGGCCCGGTCCATCGACCGGGCTCGTTGCTTGGCGTCGGCGGCAAGTGCCGGCGCGGAGCAGTCCGCATCGCCCTCCTGCCACGGAGAGACCGTGGCCGCCAAGTCCGAAGGAGGTGGAGTTCGCGCATGCGTCGTTATGAAGTCATGGTGATCCTCGACCCGGAGCTCGATGAGCGCACCGTGGAGCCGTCCATCGACCAGTACCTGAACATCGTCCGCAAGGAAGGTGGCACGGTCGAGAAGCTCGACATCTGGGGTCGTCGCAAGCTCGCTTATGACGTGAAGAAGAAGTCCGAAGGCATTTATGCCGTCGTCGACCTGACCGCCGAGCCGGCGGTGGTGAAGGAGCTCGACCGTCAGCTCACGCTGAACGAGTCGATCCTGCGCACCAAGGTCATCCGGCCGGACCAGCACTGAACCTCGGGCGTCAGGTGGTCTGGCGTCACACCACCCATCGTCTGCAGTACAGGAGGAAGTTGTCATGGCCGGTGAACCACCCATCACTCTGATCGGAAACCTGACAGGTGATCCGGAGCTGCGGTTCACGCCGTCCGGGGCCGCGGTCGCGAACTTCACGATCGCCTCTACTCCGCGGACGCTGGACCGGCAGAGCAACGAGTGGAAAGACGGCGAAACCCTCTTCATCTCGTGTGCCGTGTGGCGGCAGGTCGCCGAGAACGTCGCCGAGTCGCTGACCCGCGGTTCCCGGGTCGTCGTGCACGGGCGCCTCAAGGCGCGCAGCTACGACGACCGCGACGGGAACAAGCGCACCGTGTTCGAATGTGATGTCGAAGAGATCGGCGCCAGCATGCGCTACGCGACGCTGAAGATCTCCAAGACCTCGCGCTCCGACGGTGGCGGTTTCGGTGGCGGCGGCAACCAGGGTGGCGGTAGCTACCAAGGTGGCGGCAACCAGGGCGGTGGCTACCAAGGTGGCCAAGGAGGCGGCCAGGGTGGCGCCTCGCAGAACGACCCCTGGGCGACCCCGCAAGGTGCACCACAAGGCGGTGGCGGCCAGTCCGCTCCGCAGAACGACCCCTGGGCCAGCCAGGGCGGCGGCACCACGGAGGAGCCCCCGTTCTGATCGGCCCGCAATCCCGTTAGTGACCATTCCGGCATCCGTGCCGGGCTCTGGAAGTAGGAAGAGAGCACCACAATGGCCAAGATCATTCGGAAGCCGAAGAAGAAGGTCTGCGGCTTCTGCAAGGACAAGGCGACGTACGTCGATTACAAGGACACCGCGCTGCTGCGCAAGTTCATCTCGGACCGCGGCAAGATCCGCGCCCGCCGGGTGACCGGGAACTGCGTGCAGCACCAGCGCGATGTCGCGACCGCTATCAAGAACGCTCGTGAGGTGGCCCTGCTGCCGTACACGAGCACCGCTCGCTGAGGGAGGCGCGGACCATGAAGCTCATCCTGTCTCAGGAGGTCGAGGGCCTCGGGGCTCCCGGCGACATCGTCGAGGTAAAGGACGGCTACGGCCGTAACTACCTGGTTCCGCGCGGCCTGGCCATCGGCTGGACCCGCGGCGCCGAGAAGCAGATCCAGTCGATCAAGCGGGCGCGTGACGCCCGGTCGATCCAGGGCAAGGAGCACGCGAGCGAGGTCAAGAACCAGCTCGAGCAGCTCTCCGTCACCCTGGCCGTCAAGGCCGGCGACACCGGCCGCCTGTTCGGCTCGGTCACCCCGGCCGACATCGCCACGGCGATCAAGTCCGCCGGCGGCCCGCTGGTCGAGAAGCGCGCGATCGCGATCGCGTCGCCGATCAAGACGACCGGCAAGCACCAGATTGCCGTCCAGTTGCACCCTGAGGTGGCCGCAACGGTCCGCCTCGAGGTCGCGGCCGGCTGATTTCTGCCTGAACGTTCAAGGCCCGCGTTCCCCGGTGAGGGGGCGCGGGCCTTGTCGTTGCCGGAACGGCGTCAGGTCTTCGTGGGAGTCGGCCAGTCGACGGGCTGCGGCTCGACCACCTGTCCACTGGCCGGCTTGACCTTGGGCCAGTCGACCGGCTCCGGCTCGATGCTGTCAGCGAGCGCCTGGGAGGGCGCCAGCAGAATGCCGACGGCAACCAGTGCGGTCGTGATCCGCGCCGCGCGGCGCGCTCGACGGTTCATTGCGCCGGGTCCAATGCGTAGAGGACGGAGTTGTACACGATGACAGCGCGCTTGCCGACAACACCCCACGGCCGCGTGGTGCCCTCGTTCATCGGGTAGGTGTTCCAGTTCGGCGACACGGCGTACAGCTTGCTGCTGATCGTGCCGTAGAGCATCGATCCGCTGACCGACAGGGGCTGGAAGCCCGGGAGCCGCCTGGTGTTGTTCTTGGTCAGGGTGAAGTTGACGAGGCACTCACCCCAGGCAGCGAATTTGCGGTTCGGGTCGGGGACCCAGTCCCAGCCGTCGGTGTCGCCGTTGCGGACCAATCCGCAGCTCGCGACCATCTTGCCACTCGCGGCCGAGTGCACGGCGGGGATCGTCTCCTCCGGGTTCTTGGCATTGGTCCACAGGGCCTGGACGTAGTCCGGGCTCGCCGAGACCACCTGGATGATGGCACCCGCGCCGCCTGGCGGCTGCAGCTTGACCTCTATCAGCTTCTTGCCGGGTTGCGTCCAGTAGAGCGGGCTGAGGTACTGCGCCATCAGCGTGCGGTCGCCCTCGGCGAGCAGGATCGTGGAGTTTCGCGGCTGATCCGGCGCCGCTTTGAGTTCGCCGCCCGAGATCACCATCGCCCCGGACTCGTCGGACAGGAAGACCAGCGGCGACTTGCCGAGGAACTGCACCTTAGCGCTGTCCGGCAACTCGATCGTCTTCGCCTCGGCGCCGCCGCCCGCCCAGTAGTACAGGGTGTCCGGCGTCGCGATCGCCAGGACCTGCTTCCCGTCGATCGTGGTGTAGACCGGGTTCTCGGCGTCTTTCGGTACCTTGTCCTGCCACAGCACCTTGCCGTTGGCATCGAACACGGCGACCTTCTCGTCGGTCGTCAGGATGGCGACCTCGGTGCCGTCCGGCTTGATCGCCGGTGTGCTGTCCTCGGCGAGGTCGACCGTCCAGCTCGCGTGCGTCGAGTAACCCTTCGGCTGGGTCTTGGGCGCGAACTCGTCCGGGTGCACGTTCGGCCCGGGAAGCTCGGGCAGCTTGGGTGACTCGGTCACCTGCGGCGTGCCTTCGCCGAGCTTGCTGAAGACGGTGATGTACAGCGTCGTACCGGCGATCAGGACGACCGCCACGGCCATCGCGAGCACGATCGGCCAGATCGGCTTCTTGCCCTTGCGGGGGTCGGTGTCGATCGCCTCCACCTGGCCGTCCGGGTGGATCACCAACGGCCAGGAGGCGCCGTCGGCCTCGACCGCGGTCGCCTTCACCGCGCGGCCCAGCTGGGCGGCCTGCTCACTGACGAGCTGGATCGCCGCTGCTCGCGGATCGTGGTGGTTGACCGGGTGACTGCGCCCGGCGATCTTCACCTCGGCGTTGTGGTCGTCGTACAGCCGGATCGTGACCTTCGGCCAGGAGGGGATCTTCTCAGCCACGATGTCCTCTCATTCCCGCCACAGGTCTCCCTCGTTCATCAGCTTCCGGCGTCCACGTTCTAGCATGTCCCCCGCATGAGGGCATACCGGGGATTCCGGGCATGCAGAAACCACGCGGGCCTGTCGGCTCGACTGACCCCGACAAGGGGGTAGAAACATCCTCGCCTGTGGATGGGTCACACAAGTACACCCGGAAAGCGAGAGAATACGGTGGGCAACAGCCTGTGACGAACCGCGAGAGGAGGGGCCATGACGCAGAACCCGTGGACACGAGAGCAGTCTCCGGGCCCGCAGCAGCCGTCGCCGAGCCCCGGGCCTCAGCCGGACATCACCCCGCGGGGGCCGTCGGCGCCCCAGCACGGGGTGCCGGCGCCCGCGGAGGATCAGCGCCTGCCCAAGTTCGCGATTCCGGCGGCCGACACCCTGTGGTGGGTCGGTGTCCACGGTGGCTCCGGCGAGACCACAATGTCGGTCCTGCTGCCGGGGACCCGGGCGTCCAACCACCGTTGGCCGATCCCGCCCCCGCCGGTGCCGACTCCGGTGATCCTGGTTGCCCGGACCCACGGGTCCGGTCTGCGCGCCGCGCAGCGAGCTGCGATCGAGTGGGCCTCGGGTGTCGTCCAGGGTGTCGCCGTGCTCGGCCTGGTGCTGATCGCGGACGCTCCTGGCCGGCTTCCCCGCGTGCTCGACGACTTCGCGGACATCGTCGGCGGAGGTGTTCCGAGGGTCTGGGACATCCCGTGGATCGAGGAGTGGCGCAGAGGGGAGGCTCCCACGCCTGACAACACGCCAGACGAGGTTTTCGAAGTACTTGAATCCATCTACGCACTTCGCGCGTCAAACCCAGCGGACTACCCCGCCCCGTACTGAAAGGCACCAAGACAATGATGTTGCTTCACCACCTGGTTACCGAGCTTCCGAACTCGCTGCCCCTGGAGGCGCCGCCTGTAGAGGTGACGAAAGGCCTGAACAAGGTCCTCGGCTGGGTCAAGTGGATCGCGTACCTGATCTGTGCACTCGGCATCATCATCGCCGGCGGCATGATGGCCATCGGTCAGCGCCGCGGTGAGGGTGGCGAGCACGCCGCCCGGCTCGGTTGGGTCCTGGCGGCCTGCATCGTCATCGGTGCGGCGACCGCCCTCGTCGACGCCCTGAAGTGACCCGGGCGCACCGCGAGTTGCTCGGAGGCTGATCGTAGGTGGGACTGTTCAGCAGGGACACGGACTCCGGCGACGATTCCGACGGCGAGAAGACCAGCTTCCTCGAGGAGCGTGGCTTCATCGCGTCGGCGATCGTCGTCGGAGCTGTGCTGATCTGCCTCGTGGCCTGGTTCATGCTGGGTGGCCGTTCGGACAGTCCGACGGCCAACCCCAGCGAGACACCGAGCACGGCTGTTCCTACCGGACAGCCCACCGAAGAAGAGTCGAACCAGCCGCCACCCGCGTCGCCGACCGAGGTGCCGAGCGCCACGCGGACCACGCCACCGCCGCCCAACAGTCACACCGGCGGCTGCCGCGCCAAGAACCCGAGTCAGGCGATCCCCAGGATCGCCGCCCCGGTCGCGGTCTCGTGGCAGTTCGAGGGAAAGATGCTGATTCCGATCCAGGCAGCGAGCGGGCCCACGAGCACCAGCGCGAACGGTGTGCGCTCGTGCTTCGCGCATTCGCCGACGGGTGCGGTGCTCGCGGCGATGGTCCTGCTCGGCCAGCTCCAGAACCCGGAGGTCGGCATCGCCGCGCTGCACAGCCGGGTGTATCCCGGTCCGGGCCGGGACGCGGCCATCGCCGAGGCCAGGCAGACGGCCAGGACGCCGTCGTCGACCGTGCCCGGTGACATCCAGTTCGCCGGCTTCAAGGTGCTCGACTATCCGCCGAACGCGACCCGGACGATCATCCAGGTCGTCGCCGATCTGGACGGCAAGGCGTACGGCGCGATGCCGGTCACCATGCGGTGGTACCGCAGCGACTGGTACGTCGAGCTGCAGCCTGACGGCAGCCTCAACGGGTCGGTCGAGCCGGACATCCTGACCAGTCTCAGCGGCTACGTCAGGTTCAGTGGTGCGGCATGATCATCCTCGGATGCTCGGGCTGGCCCTGGGACTGGGACGACTGCTTCAAAGAGGGTCTGAAGACCGCGCTGGAGTGGGCCTTCGGCAAGTTCTTCGACTTCATCTTCGAGGCGATCGCCAACGTCGTCATCCATGCCGTCGAGGCGGTCATGAAGGCCGTCGGCCTGCTCTGGGTCTACATCCCCACTCCGAGCATCGAGGGAAACACCCCGGCCCTGTGGATCCAGACCCACACCCAGTTCATCATGGTGTTCATCGCCTCGCTCGCGGTCATCGTCGGCGCTGTCCAGATGGCGATCTCGCACCGTGGTGAGCCGGCCCGGGACATCCTCAAATCGCTGATCACCCTGGTCGTGGTGACGGGGGCCGCGACGGCTTTCGCGGGCACGCTGATCTCGGCCGCGGACGGGTTCTCGACCTGGATCATCAACGCGGCGCTGAAGAAGGACGACCACAACTACGCGAAGAACCTGCTCGACGTGATGGACGAACCGTTCGGCTGGTTGCTGGTGATCTTCGTCGGCATCCTGATGGTGATCACCGCCATCATCCAGCTGGCGCTGATGATCGTGCGCTACGGGATGCTCGTGCTCCTGGTCGGCATGCTTCCGCTGACCGCGGCCGCGACCAACACCGAAATGGGGATGATGTGGTTCAAGCGCGCACTCGCCTGGCTGGCGTCGTTCATCATCTATAAACCGGTGGCGGCGATCATCTATGCCACCGCGTTCAGCCTGATGGGTTCGGAAGGTGCATCGCACATCCTCAAGGTCATCATGGGCGTGACGCTGATGATCGTGGCAGTCGTCGCGCTGCCGGCCATCCTTCGCTTCGTCTCACCGAGGACGTCCTGACGTGATACCGCTCGATGTGATCGACTGGGCGATCGACCTGATGAAGAAGGCCCTCGAGGTTGTCTTCGCCCCCGTCATGGAACTGGTGATGAAGTTCGTGTTCGAGCCAATCCTCAAGGCCATCGGCGCGGCGGTCGGAACTCTGATGAGTACGATCGCCACCTTCTGGGTCTATGTGCCGACCATTGCGGTCGGCAACGACCAGGGCACGCCGGCCAACGACACGGTCGGCTGGGTCTGGAGCCACACGCAGTTCATCGCCCTCTTCATCGCCGCCATCGGACTCATCGCCGGTGCCGTCCAGATGGCCTGGACCCAGCGCGGTGAGTCGGCCCGCGAACTGCTCCGCTCGCTGATCACGCTCGCGGTCGCCGCGGCGTTCTCGATCGCCGTCGCTCAGGCGCTGATCACCGCCGGCGACATGTTCTCCAGTTGCATCATCAGCTCCGCGCTCGACTCGAAGACCACCGGCTGGGTCGACGGCTGCCAGAACATAGGCTCTGGCGACTCGCAGGCCTTCGGCGAGAAGATGGGCGCGGTACTGGGCTTCGCCGCGATCGTCGGCATCGCCGGCTCACCGGTGCTGATCGGGATCATGATCGCGGTCGGCATCCTCTGCGTGATCGCCAGCCTGATCCAGATCGTGCTGATGGTCGTCCGCAGCGCCATGCTGGTCCTGCTGCTCGGCGTCCTGCCGATCGCGGCCGCCGCGACGAACACCGAGATGGGCCGGAACTGGTTCAAGAAGATCATCTCCTGGCTGCTCGCCTTCATCCTGTACAAACCGGTGGCGGCGATCGTCTACGCGACGGCGATCCGGCTGGTCTCGGACAACGGCGCCCCGCTGCACTACGACGCCAGCAACCCGGAGGAGATCGGAAGCATGGTGATGAACGTGGTCACCGGCCTCACGATGCTGGTGCTCGCCTTGTTCGCCATGCCGGCGCTGATGCGGTTCATCGTGCCGATGGTCGGGGCGACGGCGGGTGGAGCCGGCGCCGGCATGATGGCAGCCAAGATGGTCGGCGCCGACAAGGTCGGTGACATGGTGAGCAAGGGCGCTGAACAAGGGTCGGACGACGGCGGCGGCGGTGGCGGTGGTGACGGTCCGTCCGGTGCACAGAACGTCGGACGGGCGTCGCAGCAGGCCCCGAGCAGTGGCGGCGGTGGCGCGACAGGTGGAGCCGAAGGTGCCGCGGCAGGTGGCGAGGGCGCTGCAGCCGGCGGTGCCAGTGGCGCGGCCGGTGGTGCGGCAGGCGGTAGCGCAGCGGGCGGCGCAGCTGGTGGTGCCGCGGCCGGTGGCGCGGCCGCCACCGGGGTGGGCATACCGGTCGCCGTCGCGATTGCCGCGTACAAGGTCGGCAAGGCCGCCGCGGACGGCGCCAAGGAGGTCGGCAACGAGGCCATGGGCGACGGCGGCGAGTCGGGCGCCCAGAGCAGCGGCGGCGGAGGCGGCGGCGATGGCGGCGGCCCCACCGGCAGCAGCGGTGGCGGCGACCCGAACCGCGAGAGAGACCGCGCTCGCGATTACCGCGACGATGACCGAGGCAACCAACCACCACCACCACCACCGGACGGACCAAGTGGCAGCGGCTGAGAACGTACGACGCGCACCTCGCACCTACGGCAACTGGCGAAGGCCCGCCTCGGCGGGCATCGCCGGCCTGGGCATGCTCGGCACCGGCATCATGATGGGTGGCCTGCTGCTGGTCGTCATCGCAACGATGGTGGGCGGCATCAGGGCCGCCCTCGTCAGCCTGCTGATCGTCGGCGCGGCGCTCGGGCTGCTGATCACGAAGGACAAGCACGGGCATTCCACGCTGCAACGGCTCTCGACCCACATTGGATGGCAACGAGCAAAGATGGCTAAGCACAACGTTTACCGCTCCGGCCCGCTCGGCCGGACCGCCTGGGGCAAGTTCCAGCTTCCCGGCCTCGCCGCAGCCTCCCAGCTGAGCGAGTACCAGGACTCGTACGGGCGGCCGTTCGCGCTGCTGTACTACCCGAGCACCCGGCACTTCACCGTCGTCATCAACGCCGAGCCCGACGGCGCCTCGCTCGTCGACGAGGAGCAGGTGGACATCTGGGTGGCGCACTGGGGCCAGTGGCTCGCCTCGCTCGGTCACGAGCCGGGCATCGTCGCCGCGTCGGTGACGGTGGAGAGCGCACCGGACACCGGCATCCGGCTGCGCCGCGAGGTCGGCAACAACATGATGGACGGGACGCCGGCGATCGCCCGCGCGATGCTGACCGAGGTCGTGCAGAGCTACCCCGAGGGGTCGGCACTGGTCTCGGCCCGGGTCGCGCTGACCTTCAAGGGCACCGACCGGAGCGGCAAGCGGCGCAAGGAAGACGACATGGGCCGCGAGCTCGCGGCCCGGCTGCCCGCGCTCACCCAGAGCCTGAACGCGACCGGTGCCGGTGCTGCCCGGCCGGTCAGCGCGCAGGAGCTGTGCGAGGCGATCCGGATCGCGTACGACCCGGCGTCCGCCATGCTCATCGACGAGGCCCGCGGCCAGGGCATGCCGCCCGAACTGCAGTGGACCGACGTCGGCCCGGCCGCCACCCAGGCGTTCTGGGACAAGTACCGCCACGACTCCGCCTGGTCCGTGACCTGGCAGATGTCGCAGGCACCACGCGGTGAGGTGTTCTCGTCGGTGCTGTCGCAGTTGGTCGCGCCGCACGCCGACATCGACCGCAAGCGCGTGACGCTGCTCTACCGCCCGCTCGACGCCGGTACGGCGGCGCGCATGGTGGAGGCCGACAAGCGCAACGCGTCGTTCCGCGCCACCGCGTCCGCACGGCCGTCCGCGCGCAACCTGGCCGAGGCACGGGCCGCCGACCGGTCCGCCCAGGAAGAGGCGCGAGGCGCCGGCCTGGTCAACTTCGGCATGGTCGTCACCGGCACAGTGATGAGCGCCGAGCAGATCCCGGACATGATCGCCGCGGTCGACAACCTCGGCGCCACCGCGCGAGTTCTGCTGCGCCCGGCGTACGGCTCCCAGGACTCCGCGTTCGTGGCGGCGCTGCCGCTGGGCATCGTGGTGCAGAACCACCTTTCGGTACCGGCCGGACTGCGGGAATCCCTATGATTGGGCAAAGCACAGTGGCACCTGGGGAGTCACAGTGAGCAAAAAGCAGAAGAAGCCGGTAGATCCCTCCCGTCGCGGCAAGCGGCCGATGCCACGTGGCTGGCCCGGCCCGGGCGGCGGCTACTCGACGTACCTGCAGGCTCCGCAGGAGTGGCGCGGTACGACGGTGCAGGTCTGCGGTATGTGGCCGTTCGCGGCCGGTACGGGCAGCCCGATGGTCGGCGTACCGATCGGCCGGAACATCCTCTCCGGCGCGACCATGTGCTGCGACCCGATCAGCTGGTTCATGCGGGCCAAACTGATCTCGAACCCGTCGATGTTCGTGCTCGGCAAACCGGGTCTGGGCAAGTCGACGATCACCCGGCGGATGGCGCTCGGCCTGGCCGGGTACGGCGTGATGCCGCTGGTGCTCGGTGACCTCAAGCCGGACTACAAGGACCTGATCGAGGCGCTCGGCGGGCAGGTCATCCAGCTCGGCCGTGGTCGTGGCCACCTGAACGTGCTCGACCCGGGCGAGTCCCGCGAGGCCGCGCTCCGGCTGACCGGCAAGGCCCGCGAGGCGATCCAGGCGGACGCCCACGGCCGTCGGCAGACGATGGTCTCGGCGCTGATCGCGATCATGCGTAACCAGAATCCGAACGACCGCGAGGAGACCATCCTCGACGAGGCGCTCAAGGTCCTCGACGAGCGGTTCCAAGGTACGCCGGTGCTCCGCGACCTGCTGCAGGTCGTGCAGGACGCCCCGGACCGGGTCCGCAACGTGGCCCTGGACCGCGGCAGCCTGGACCGCTACCGGCAGATCACCGAGGGCCTCGAGGCGTCGCTGATCGGTCTGGTCGGCGGTGGCCGGCTGGGCGAGATCTTCTCCGAGCAGACCGACAACCCGATCCAGATGGACCGTCCGGTGGTGTTCGACGTGTCCAACGTCGACGACTCCGAGACCAGCCTGCAGGCCGCCGTACTGCTGGCCTGCTGGTCGTACGGGTTCGGCGCGGTCGCAGTCTCGCAGGCGCTCGCGGACGCCGGTCTGGAGCCGCGGCGGCACTACTTCGTCATCCTCGACGAGCTGTGGCGGGTGCTGCGGGCCGGGAGCGGTCTGGTCGACCGCGTCGACGCGCTGACCCGTCTGAACCGGCAGCGCGGTGTCGGCATGGCGATGATCTCGCACACCATGTCCGACCTGCTGGCGCTGCCGAACCCTGAGGACCGGATGAAGGCGAAGGGTTTCGTCGAGCGTTCCGGCATGGTCATCTGCGGCGGTCTGCCGCGCGCCGAGATGGACAACCTGACCGAGGTCGTGTCGATGTCCATGGAGGAGCAGAACATGCTCGTCGGCTGGCAGGACCCGCCCGCGTGGGACCCCGCCACCGGCAAGGAGGCCGCTCCTCCCGGCCGAGGCAACTTCCTGGTCAAGGTCGGTGGCCGGCCGGGTATCCCGGTGCACGTCGGACTCACCTCCGTCGAGCGCGAGATCAACGACACCAACAAGCTGTGGACGACCGGCAACGACGGGAAGCCACAGAAGGTCGAGGTCGCACCGGACGGGACCGAGCAGGTTGTCGGTGAGTACAGCCTCGACGACCCGATGCTGCTGCCGCCGCCCGATCCGACCACCCGCGTGGGGAGCTGACGAGTCATGGCCCAGGGCAGGAAGAGCACCGGACCCGGCGGGCTGTCGCCCGAGTCGGTCCTGATCTTCGCCATCATCGGCGTGTTCGCGCTGGTGGTGTTCTCGATGTGGATCGCGCTGAAGGTCGCCGCCGCGATCAACGGCTCCCGCCCGGCGGGGAACCCGTTCGACGCGATCGTCGACCTGTCGAAGGGGAACCTGGAGTGGTCGGGCGCGGCCACCGGCATCCTGGTCGTGGAGATCGTGGTGCTGCTCGGCCTGGTCGGCGGCGGTTGGATGTTCTTCCGGAACCGGGAGCGCTCGATCGGCCGGGTCGACCGCCAGGCGCAGTTGATGTCGAAGCGGTCCGAGATCTACAAGCTCACCCGCGAAGGCGCGCAGGAGAAGGCGAACCAGCTCGGCGCCGGGCACGCGGGTCCGGGCATCCTGATCGGCCGGACCGTCCGGGACAACCTGGAGGTCTTCGGCAACTGGGAAGACATGCACGTCGACATCTGGGGTCCCCGAACCGGTAAGACCACGTCGCGGGCTGTGCCGGCGATCCTGGACGCGCCCGGCTGCGTCGTCGCCACCTCGAACAAGCGGGACATCGTCGACGCCACCCGCGGGCCGCGTTCGGAGAAGGGCCCGCTGTGGGTGTTCGACCCGCAGGAGGTCTGCGAGGAGCCGCCGAACTGGTGGTGGAACCCGCTGACCTACATCACCGACGAGACCAAGGCGCGTGAGCTGGCCGAGCACTTCGTCGCCTCGCAGCGCCAGGTCGGCGCCCAGACCGACGCGTTCTTCGACGCCGCCGGCACGGACCTGCTGGCCGGTCTGCTGCTCGCGGCCGCGGTCGCCAAGCGGCCGATCACCCAGGTCTACACCTGGCTGGCCGACCAGCGGAACGACGAGCCCGAGCGGATCCTGCGCAACACCCCCGGTCTGCAGCTGTCCGCGGACGCCCTGTCCGGCGTCATCAACGCGCCGGACAAGCAGCGCGCCGGCGTCTACGGCACGGCGCAGCAGAGCGCCCAGTTCCTGGTCAACCGCAAGGTGACCCGCTGGGTCATCCCGAACGGCCCGAACGACAACCGGCCGCAGTTCAACCCGCACGAGTTCGTCCGTCAGGGCGGCACGCTGTACAGCCTGTCCAAGGAAGGCGCCGGTACGGCGGGCCCGCTGGTCACCGCGCTGACCGTCGCCGTCGTGGAGGCCGCCGAGCAGTTCGCCCGCGGCTGCCCGATGGGCCGGATGCCCAGCCCGCTGGTCGGCGTACTCGACGAGGCCGCCAACGTGTGCCGGTGGAAGAACCTCCCCGACCTGTACTCGCACTTCGGTTCCCGCGGCATCGTGCTGATGACGATCCTGCAGTCCTGGGCGCAGGGTCAGGAGTGCTGGGGCGACCACGGCATGCAGAAGCTCTGGGGCTCGGCCAACATCCGGGTGTACGGCGGTGGCGCGGCCGACGCGTCCTTCCTCGAGAACCTGAGCAAGATGATCGGCGACTACGACATCAGCTCGAGCTCGGTGTCGTACAACGAGGGCAAGCGCGGCACCAGCCAGCAGGTCCAGCGGCACAACATCATGGAGGTCTCCGACCTCGCCTCGATGCCGCCCGGCCGCGCGGTCGTGTTCCCGTCCGGGATCCCGGCCACGCTGGTGAAGACGGTCCCGTGGTTCACCCGGCCGGACGCCGGTGCGGTGAAGGCGTCGCTGGCGAAGTACGATCCGGGAGCGGCGGCGAACGGTCCGGTCAGCAACAACCCGTGGGTGGCTTCGAGCACCCAGGCGCCTCCGCAGCGTGGACCGGAGCGACCGGTCTGGGAGCAGAACGAGGGAGACAACCGCGGTGGATGGTGAGCAGGAGCTGTTCTACCCGCACGTCGCGGCGTTCGTGGAAGACCGGCTCATCTACCTCTACACGCGCCGGCTCGGGCAGCAGTTCATCTGGTGCCCCGAGTGGTACCGGCACGCGGAGGCGCTGAGCCGGCTGGACTCGATCTGGCGTGCCTGGGAGCACCTGCGACTCGACCCGGCGACCGGTATGTCGGTCTGGTGGCGTGACCACGCGGACCCGCACATGATGTCGCTGCTGGACCCGGACGGCCCGTTCGCCGCCTGCCGGAACAACCAGCACACCGACTACCCGATCCCGCCGCTCCCGGTGCAGGAGCCGCCGGCCGGCCTGTTCTTCGACCAACGGCAGCCGAACATCCGCGGGATCTAGCGGATGTGGAGGTGGGGCAACCTGCTGCTGGCCTTCGTCGCCGAGCTGGTTGCCCTAGGCATCTTCGCGTGGTGGGGTTGGAATGCCGGCGGCTCGACGCTCGACCGCTGGGTGCTGGCGGTCCTGCTGCCGCTGGCGACCGCGGTCGTGTGGGGACAGTTCGCGGCACCGACCGCGCCCCGCGGGACGCCGGTGCGGCGATGGACCGTCAAGGTCCTCGTCTTCGGCTTGGCGGGTGCCGCCCTGTGGAGCCTGGGGCACCCGCTGCTCGCCGTCGGGTTCGTCGTCGTGGTCGCAGCGAACCTGCTGATCATTCACACGCAGAAGCTGCAGCCGACGAAACCTAGCTAGATCTCCAGGTCCGGCTCGCTCGCCCGGTTCGGCTTCACGACCTTGCCCTGCTTGTTCCGGACCCGGCCGGGGCCGCGGACGTGGCGGCGCGCCTGGGGGAGCTGAGCCTCCGGCGCCTCCTCCGGTGCCTTGCGGACGGCCTCGCTCGGGTTCGGCTGCGCCTCGCGGAGGTGCCTCCGCGCGGACGCGTCGTACTCCCGGGAAATTTTGTCGTCGCTGACGGTCTTGCGTTCCTCGATGGTGGCGGCGTTCTGGTACCGACGGCCTTCGGCAACCAGCCCTGCCGATCCGGCCTCGTCGCGGTGTGCTGCCGCCTCGTCCAGCTCGTGCCGGCCGTGGGCCCGGTCGCTGATGCCCCGCTGTACGTCGTTCGAGGCGTACTGCCGGTAGCGGTCGCGGGCCTCTTCGTCGGCGTACGCGAGCTGGAACGCCCGAGAGGTCTCCGCGGTGGCGTCGAGGAGCTCCTCGCGGCTGCGCCGCTCCGTGAGCTCCTGCTGCTCCTTGGCCGCGCGCTCGTCGAGCTGCTCCGCGCGCGCCTCCGCGTCTTCTTCCTGCCGGGCCTGCTCGTCCTCCGCTTCCTGGCGTTCGGCTTCTTCCTCCGCCAGGTCGTGGGTCGGGTGCTTGTCGGCCTCTGTCCGTGCTTGGGCGGCCCGCCGCTCGCGCGCGGCCTCAGTGTCGTCGTCGCCCTGCTCCCGCTGTTCGGGTTCGAGCTCGACGGACTGGTCGTCGTCGGTGTCGGGCATGCCGCTCCTTTCCTTCTGATCCACGATGCCGCACCGCAGGGTCAGCGGGTAGCCCCGGTCACCAGCCAGGCGTCACGGCGCTCACGCGTGGTCAGCGTGAGGAATCGCAGCAGCATGTACCCGCCGAACGCCCACCACAGCGCCACGATCCCGCCGCCGAGCCAGAGCACCGCCAGCGCGAGCGGGACGTACAGCACGAGCGCGACGATTCCGGCCGCTGCGAGGTACCGCCCGTCCCCGGCGCCGATGAGTACGCCGTCCAGCACGAACACGACTCCGTTGATCGGCTGCCACAACGCGGACACGATCAGGATGGCGGCGAGCGTACGACGTACCTCGGGGTCGCTGGTGAACCACGGGACGTAGACGTCGCGCAGTCCCCAGAGCGCGAGGCCGCCGATCAGCCCGGAGAACAGGCCCCACCACATCATCCGGCGGGTGATCGCGCGGGTCCCCGCGACGTCGCCGGCGCCCAGCGCGCGGCCGGTGAGCGCTTGCGCGGCGATCGCGATGGCGTCCAGGGCGAGTGCGAGGAACGACCACAGCGTGAAGGCGACCTGGTGGGCCGCGACGGACGTCGTACCGAGGGCCGTGGCGACGAATGTGAGCAGGATGATCGCCGCGCGCAGCGTCAGCGTGCGTACGACGAGCGGTACGCCCATCTGCGCGGAGGCCAGGATCCCGGGTCGATCGGGGCGGAGCTTGGCGCCGTCGCGGCGGGCGCCACGGACCACCACCACGACCAGCGCAACACCGGCGCCGGTCTGCGCGAGCGCCGTACCCAGGGCGGAGCCTGCGATATCCAGATCGAGGCCGTACACGAGCAGGACGTTCAGCCCGATGTTGGCGAGGTTGGCGGTGATCGCGACGACCATCGGGGTCTTCGTGTCCTGCAGACCCCGCAGTACGCCGGTGGCGGCGAGCAGGAGCAGCATCGACGGGATGCCGAAGCAGGAGATCCGCAGGTACATCACCGCGTAGTCGGCGACCTCCGGTGACGGGTCGAACGCCGCGATGGCCTGCGGCGCGAGCACCAGTCCGAGGAGCGCGAGTACGACGCCCAGCAGCAACGCCAGCCACAGCCCGTCGATGCCCTGGGCCAGTGCGCCCTTGTGGTCGCCGGCGCCGATCCGGCGGGCGACCGCGGACGTGGTGCCGTACGCGAGGAAGACGCAGATGCCGACGAGGGTCTGCAGGATGGTCCCCGCGACGCCGAGCGCGGCGAGCTGCGGGGTGCCCAGGTGGCCGACGATCGCGGAGTCCGCGAGCAGCATCAGCGGCTCGGACACCAGGGCGAAGAACGCCGGGACGGCAAGCCGGAGGATCTCCCGGTCCTGTTCGCCCACCCATCGTCGACCTCTCACCGGAGCGAGGTTACCCAGGACTCGCGGGCGCGTCGGAAATTGGTCTCAGACTTTTTCTTCTCCACAGTTGTGAACTAGAGAAACCGCAGGTCACGGGTCTGTTGTGGGTTCTTGTCCCCAGATATCCACAGGGTTGTGCCCAACCTGTGCACACCCCTTCCGGGGGTTATCCACGGGTCGTCCACAGGGGGTGTGGACGACCGAGTGGCCTTTGGTGTCGCGACCGGCGTACGGTCGCGAGGCCTGTCGCCGAAGACTGTCGGTGGGCCTGGCTAGGGTTCGATCAGGTGTTCGAACCGGCCGGCGGTGGCTGGGCAGCAGGCGGACGAGGAGGTCGGACGAAGTGAGCGTGGCGGAGTTCCGCGGGGGCCAGGACGGCGGCCACGAAGAGCGGCGTCCCGAGATGGGCTTCGACCGCACCCCTCCCCAGGATCTCGCGGCCGAGCAGTGTGTGCTCGGCGCGATGATGCTGAGCAAGGATGCGATCGCCGATGTGATCGAGAATCTGCGCAGCACGGACTTCTACCGCCCGGCGCACGAGGCCGTCTTCGACGCGATCACCGACCTGTATGCGCGGGGTGAGCCGGCCGACGCGATCACGGTCGCGGCCGAGCTCAACAAGCGCGGCGAGATGACCCGGATCGGCGGCGCGCCGTACGTTCACACCCTGGTCGCGTCCGTCCCGCTCGCGGCCAACGCCAGCTACTACGCGCACATCGTCCGGGAGAAGGCGATCCTGCGCCGCCTGGTCGAGGCCGGCACGAAGATCGTCCAGCTCGGGTATGCCGGTGAGGGCGAGGTCGACGACGTCGTCGACGAGGCGCAGGCGGAGATCTACTCGGTCACCGAGAAGCGGACCGCCGAGGACTACGCGCCGCTGAAGGACATCATGGAGGGCGCCCTCGACGAGATCGAGGCGATCGACTCCCGCGGTGACGCGATGGTCGGCGTACCGACCGGGTTCACCGACCTGGACGAGCTGACCAACGGCCTGCACCCCGGCCAGATGATCATCGTCGCCGCCCGTCCCGCGATGGGGAAGGCGCTCGCGCTCGACACCCCGCTGCCGACGCCGACCGGCTGGACCACGATGGCCGAGGTCGCGATCGGCGACCAGTTGCTGGACGCCGACGGGCTTCCGACCACGGTGGTCGCGGCGACCGAGGTGATGATCGACCGGCCGTGCTTCCGGCTGTCGTTCTCGGACGGCAGCACGATCGTCGCCGACGCCGAGCACCAGTGGCGCGTCGAGGACGGCGGCCGCCCGGTGGTCTGCACGACCGCCGACCTGTACACGGCGATGTCGGCGAGTCCCGGGCTGACACCGCCGATCCCCGGGTCGGCGCCGCGGCAGATCACCGGGCACGGCTTCCCGGCCGCGCTGCACGGTGAAGGCGAGCGGCGGCTCGAATGGGTCGACCCAGTCGACAGCGTGCCGGTGCGGTGCGTCGAGGTCGACAACGCCGACCACCTGTACCTGGCCGGCAAGACGATGATCCCGACCCACAACTCCACCCTCGGCCTGGACTTCGCCCGGTCCTGCTCGATCAAGCACGGCCTGACCTCGTGCATCTTCTCGCTGGAGATGAGCCGCAACGAGATCACCATGCGTCTGCTGTCGGCGGAGGCGAAGGTCCCGCTGCACCACATGCGCAACGGCAAGATGACCGACGAGGACTGGGCCCGCCTGGCCCGCAAGATGGGCGAGGTCTCCGAGGCCCCGCTGTTCATCGACGACTCGCCGAACCTGACGATGATGGAGATCCGCGCCAAGGCCCGCCGCCTCAAACAGCGCCACGACCTCAAACTGATCGTCATCGACTACCTCCAGCTGATGACATCCGGCAAGAAGGTCGAGTCCCGCCAGCTGGAAGTCTCCGAGTTCTCCCGCTCCATCAAGCTCCTCGCCAAGGAACTGGAGCTCCCCGTAGTAGCCATCTGTCAGCTCAACCGAGGCTCCGAACAACGCTCCGACAAACGCCCCATGGCCTCCGACCTCCGCGAGAGCGGCAGCCTGGAACAGGATGCCGACGTTGTCATCCTGCTGCATCGTGAGGATGCGTATGAACGTGAGTCGACCCGGCCCGGGGAGGCGGACTTTATTGTCGCCAAGCACCGGAACGGGCCGACTGCGGATGTGGTCGTTGCCTTCCAGGGGCACTACTCACGGTTCGTGGATATGGCGCACGACGGGTAATTCAGAGGCGTTCGATTGCTACGAAGACTGCCAGGGCGAGCAGTACGGCGTTGACGGCGACGCTCGAGAATTCGGAGCGGCGGGTGTGGGTGATGATGGCGCCGATCATGACGACGGCCAGGCCGATGGCTGCGGCGGGGACCAGCCAGGTGGCGAGGTCGAAGGCGCGGGGGAGGATCAGGCCGGCGGCGCCGGCGATCTCCGCGACGCCGATGACCTTGATCAGTTCGATCGGGAACGGGGCCGCCCAGCCCATCCGGGGATTGCCGGCCAGCGACGCCTTCGTGGCCGGCACCTTCATCACGCCGGACATCAGAAACATCGCGGCGAGCAGCCCGGAGACGATCCACACGACGACGTTCATGCCGCCACCGGCTCCCCGACGCGAATCTGCTTGAGGGCGGCCGCCCACGACTCGAGCTGGTCGAACAGGACGGTTGCCTGGTCGGCGTACTGCGGTGCCGGCCGGAAGACCGAGAAGTTCTCGAAGTCGGTGAAGAGCGAGAACGACAGCTGCTGACGTACGTCGGCGAGCTGGAGTTCCGCACTGATGGCACGCAGGTGCTCGATCGCCCGCGTTCCGCCGAGCGAGCCGTACGACACGAAGCCGGCGGCCTTGTTGTTCCACTCGGCGTACAAGTAGTCGATCGCGTTCTTCAGTACGCCGGACGTGGAGTGGTTGTACTCCGGCGTGACGAACACGAACCCGTCGTACGCCGCGATCTTCTCGGCCCACGCCTTCGTGCGCTCGCCGGCGTACTGCCCGGCCGACGGCGGCATGGCCTCGTCCAGGTGGGGCAGCGGGTAGTCGACCAGATCGATCAACTCGTACGTCGCGTCGGTCCGGCGCTCCGCCTGGGACAGCACCCAGTCGGCCACCGCCTTCCCGTTCCGCCCGGGCCGGGTGCTGCCGAGGATGATCGCGATCTTCAGGTCGCTCATGGCGACGACTCCTTCAGAGGGATTGACTTGAACATTCATGTCATCAATCACGATACATGAACATTCAAGTCATTGCGTCGATGGCTATGCTGCAGGCATGGGGAAGGAGGCGGCCGAGCCGCGGTGGCTGACAGCCGACGAGCTGGAGACCTGGAAGACGCTGCAGCTGGTCATGGCGCTACTCACGGGGGAGCTTGGCGAGCAGCTGCAACGCGACTCCAACCTGAGTTTCCTGGAGTACTACGTTCTCGCCGGGCTCTCGGACCAGCCTGATCACACGATGCGGCTGAGCCAGCTCGCGATCCTGACCAACTCCGAGCTCTCCCGGCTGTCCCACCTCATCCGCCGCCTGGAGAACCGCGGTCTGGTACGGCGGGAATCCGACCCGGACGACGGCCGCTTCACCAATGCGATCCTCACGTCCGAGGGCCACGCAGAGCTCGTGAAGGCTGCGCCGGGGCATGTCGAACTTGTTCGCCAACTGGTCTTCGACCCGCTGACCGAGACCGACCGCCGTGCTCTGCACAAGGCGATGACGAAGCTCCTCCCGGGACTCCTCGGCGACTGCTAGCGGTTCTTCCAGCGGTCCGCGGAGATGGATTCCTGGGCGAGTAGCCGGAGTGAGGCGATCAGGGTTTCGCCGAGGATGGTGCCGATGACAACTGATTCGGCCAGTTGGTCGCGGGTGGGGTTCGTGGTGACGGCATCGATCTCGAACTGGGTGAAGCGTTCGACCGCGTCGGCGTAGGTGTCGAGGTGGGCGACGAGGTTGTCCTGGCCGAGTGTGCGGAGTGCGGCGACGGTGTCGATGAGCGTGGCGAGCGCGGGTGCCTCGGGGTCGACGGACCAGCCGCGGTCGGCAATCAGGCCGGTGACCTGCGTGGTGGCGGCAGTCCGCGCCTCGTCGGTGGCGGACAGGCGGCGAGTCGGCGTGAGTGCGCGATGGGCGCGGCCGATCTGTTCGTGCAGAGGCTCGGTATCGGAGTCGAGTGACTCGAGGATCTCCTTGACCGTGGCGACCGGGACCTGTGCGAGTTCGATCAGTGCGCGGATCAGGCGGAGCCGGCGGACGTGTGTGTCGCCGTACGACGCCTGGTTCGGGCTGCTGAGTTCGCCGGCGGGTAGCAGGCCTTCGCGCAGGTAGTACTTGATCGTCGGCACCGGGACGTCGGTGGCTTTGCTGAGTTCCCCGATTCGCATCGCTTGCCTTCCTGTTGTCTGTGATGGATAGTATCAGTATCCATAAGCGGATATCTGAACTATCCATAAGGAGGCGAGCCGGATGATCCCGCTCGTACTGATCCTGGGGACCGTCGGCTTCCGGGCCCTGGGCGCGCTCGGCGTCCGGCGGTTCGCGACCTGGCCGCAAGCCGCGGCGCACGCGATGGCGGTGATGCTGCTGCTGACCGCGAGCGCACACTTCGTCCCGGCGAGCGTGACGGTGATGCCCAACCACGCCGACATGGTGCGGATGGTCCCGCCGTTCCTGCCGTACGCCGACGCGCTCGTCTACCTCACCGGCGTACTCGAACTGCTCGGCGCCGCCGGCCTGGTGATCGCCGCGACCCGCATGCTCGCCGGCTACGCGCTGGCCGCACTCTTCGTCGGACTGCTGCCGGCCAACATCCACGCCGCAGTCGCGCAGGTGCCGTTCGCCGGCGGCGAGGCGACCCCGCTCTGGCAGCGCATCCCCGAACAGATCCTGTACCTCGCCGTTGCCCTCTGGGTAGCGCTCACGTCCCGCGCAGCCGCGCCTGTCAAAGAAGAGGTCTACGCATGACCGACGCATCGCGCGTCATCGCCGGCGTCATCCTGCTCACCGTCGTGACGATCGAGTTCGGCGGGTACTTCATGACCAAGATCGTCCGCGGTCAGGTCCCGATGACCGGGTTCCAGAAGTCGTTCGCGCGCGCCGGCCACGCCCACGCCGGCGTCCTCGTGATCTTCAGCCTGGTCGGACTGCTGTACGTCGACCAGACCGGTCTGACCGGCTTCTGGTTGTGGGTCGGCCGGCTCGGGATCCCGGTCGCCGCGATCCTGATGTCCGGCGGCTTCTTCGCCTCGTCCGCCGGCAAGGACCGCACCGCGCCGAATCAGTTCCTCTGGATCCTCTGGGCCGGCGCCACCTCCCTCGCGATCGGCGTCCTGACCCTCGGCATCGGCCTGATTGTTGCCTAGGGGGTGTGTGATGGTTCGACGGCGTGGAACCATCACACACCCCCTAGCGCAACCCGGCGAACGCGTTCGTGAGGCGTTCGCCGGCCTCGGTGATGAGTGCGGCGGTCTCCGGCGTCGCCTGGTCTACGGTGAATGCGCCGAGGTGCGCGATCGCGGCTACTTGCGTCAGCAGCATGCCGGGGGTGTCTGCGCTGAAGCGGACCTTGCAGGACGAAGGGCTGAGCGGTTCGACGATGCCGCGAACGACGCCTTCGAAGGTCGCGGTCACGTCGGAAGCCGGTACGTTGACCGTCAAAACAACCGTGTGCTCGTACTGCGCGGACACGAACGACTCGAGCAGGTACGAGGGCCCGTCCAGCACCCGTGGTGTGAAGCGGTGCAACGCAGGGGTCACAGAAGCGATCCGGTCGACGCGGAAGATCCGCCAGTCGTCGCGCCCGGGGTCGAAGGCGAGCAGGTACCACCGCCACGACAGCGTCAGCAGTTGATGCGGCTCCACCCGGCGTCGCGTCGTACCGCGCTGCCGGCCGTGGTAGTCGAAGGCAACGATCTCGTGGTTCCGGCAGCAGCGCGCGAGTACGGCGAGAACGTCCGGATCGACCTGCGGTACGCCGGGTCGCGGGATCGCCTCCGCTGCCGAACCCACTGCCGCGAGCTGGGGCCGGAGGCGCGCGGGCAGCACCTGCTCCAGCTTGGCCAGCGCGCTCATCGAGCTCTCCGCCATCCCGCTCACACCGCCGCCGGCCGCGCCGACCAGTCCGAGCGCGACGGCGATCGCCTCGTCGTCGTCCAACTGCAGCGGTGGCAGGTGCGTCCCGGAGCCGAGTCGGTATCCGCCCGCGGTGCCAGTCGTGCCGGTCACCGGGTAGTCGAGGGACCGGAGCCGTTCGACGTCCCGCCGTACCGTGCGCTCGGTGACGCCGAGCCGGTCGGCGAGCTCGTGACCGGACCACTCGCGGCGGCTCTGCAGCAGCGACAGCAGCCGCAGCATCCGACCGGGCATCTCCTTGCGAGCACTCATCCACAGATCATGCCTTGAGGACAAGATGTGTCCGCAAGGGTGTCTAACGTGATCTGCATGATGTTGACGACGACTAGTAGGGGATACGACGAGGCGCGGCTCGGGTTCCAGCGGCGGGATGCGCATCGGCCGGCGGCGATCTTTCCGGTGACGAGCGCGGCTGAGGTCGAGGAAGCGGTGCGGTACGCGATCGACCACGACCTGCGGATCGCCGTTCAGGCGGCCGGGCACGGTCTGACGCAGGGGATCGACGGTGGCGTGCTGATCGCGACCGGTGGGTTCAACGGCGTCACGGTCGACGCGGAGCGCAAGACGGCGTGGATCGAAGCGGGCGCGACCTGGCGGGACGTGCTCGACGCGACTGCGCCGTACGGTCTCGCGCCGCTCTCCGGCAGCGCGCCCGGCGTCGGCGCAATCTCGTACACGCTCGGCGGTGGGCTCGGGCTGATGGCGCGACGGTTCGGGTACGCTGCGGATCGCGTCCGCCGGATCGAGGTGGTGACCGCGGACGGCGTACGGCGCAACGCCGAGGAGGACCCGGATCTGTTCTGGGCGCTGCGCGGCGGCGGTGGGAACTTCGGTGTCGTGACGGGGATCGAGGTCGACCTCTTCGACGTGCCCACGCTGTACGGCGGCAGCCTGTACTTCGATCTCGCCGAGCACCCGACGGTGCCCGAGATGTGGCGGGAGTGGACCAGGTCCGTGCCGGAGGAGGTGACGTCGGCGATCGCGATCCTGCCGATGCCGAACATCCCGCAGGTGCCGGCGTCGTTGCGCGGCAAGTACGTCGGGCAGGTGCAGCTCGCGATCCTCGGCGATCGCGGCGAGGAGCTGATCGAACCGCTCCGAGCGATCGGCAAGCCGGCCCTCGACACGGTGGGGGAGCTGCCGTACGTCGACTCGGGGCAGATCTTCGCGGAGCCGGAGCGCCCCGACAGCTACACCTCCCGCAACGCGCTGCTGAAGGACCTCGACGCGCTCGAAACGCTGCCCGAGCTGGCCGGTCCTGGCGCGTCGAGGATGCATGTGATCGGCATCCGGCACCTCGGCGGCGCGCTCGCCAGGCAGCCGGAGATCCCGAACGCGGTCGGTCACCGCGATGCGGCGTACTCGCTGACTGTCCTCACCCCGGGCAAGGGCGACGATGGGCGGGAAGTGCTCGAACCGTGGGCCTCGTCAACCGTTGGCCGCGCCCTCAACTTCACCTTCGCGAAGCTCACCGACGAAGAGGTGGCGGAGGCGTACGACGACCACGAGCGGCTCGTCGCGCTCAGGCGCCGCTACGACCCGACGCGTCGGCTGCACGCGAACCACCAGCTTTAGCGATCAGCTCCTCGACCAACGCGCCCTTGCCGTCGACATAAGCGGTGCGGTCGGTTGTGAGCAGGTGCGCCAGCTCGCGTTTGCGGGCGGCGTATCGCTCGCGATCGGCCGCGTCCGCGCGCAGATGATCGCGCAGCACCACATGGTCCCGATGCGCTTTGTTGCCTTCAACAACGACGTACAGATGGTGGTAATGGACCGCGTCCGGCGGCAGCGCGAACGCTTCCCGGCCAGGGATCCCTTGGTCGCCCTCGTGGCGATAACCAGCGTCCGTGAGCCGTCCGATCACCAGCGGCACCAGCGAGGGAGACGGGACGACGATGTCGACGTCGATGCTCGGCTTCGCCGCCAGCCCGGGTACGGCGGTGCTGCCGACGTGCTCGCAAACGTGCGGGACTTCGGCGAGGTACGGCGTCAGTCGCGCAGAGATGTCTGCGAACCAGAGCGGCCACCGCGGGTCGTAGTCCACAACCTCGGCGGGAACGATCACAGGGCCGCCGTCACGTCGATCTCGACGAGTTGGCCGGTGAAGCCGAGCTGGGCGACGCCGAGCAGGGTGCTTGCGGTCGTGAATGCCGGGGCGAGGGGCGACTCGTTGAGCTGAGTCCACACTGCGCCCAACTCATCGCGATCCGAGCTGGCCACGTAGATCACCGTGCGTACGACGTTTTCCGGCGTGGCACCCGCCGACTTCAGCGCGGTCAGGATGTTCGCGATCACCTGCGCGGTCTGCCCTTGGAGACCGCCCGTTGCCAAGTCACCGGACGCCTGCAACGGGCACTGCCCGGCCAGGTAGATCAAGGTGTCCGCCTGCACCCGCGTCACGTGGTGATACCCAGGCGTCGCATGCAGTCCGTCGGGATTGCTCCGCTCGATCGTCACGCCTCGACCCAACGCGATCCCTCAACTCCGGGTCAACAGATTTAGCACGTACCGCTTCTGCCACGGCGTCTCCACCGCGTGCTTTTCGTAATGCCGTCGTACGTAGTCGACCGCCTGATCCGCGGGCAGCCCGTCCAGTACGGCGAGACACGCGAGCGCTGTCCCGGTCCGCCCCCGGCCGCCGCCGCACGCGAACTCGACCCGCCCGGTCCCGGTCCGCTCCAACGCCTCGCGAAAGGTCGTCAACGCCTGCGGACGATCCACGGGCAGCCGGAAGTCCGGCCACTTGATCCAGTGCGTCTCCCACGGCACGTCCGGCGGCGGCTCCTTGCCGAGCAGGTACACGCCGTACGTCGGAAACGGCTCTGCCGCCGGGCCGTGCCGCAGACCGCGTCCGCGCACGAGCCGACCCGACGGCAGCTCCATCACACCTGGTGCGTCCTTGATCCAAAGGCCCACGAGGCCAAACTACACAAGCCGCTCCTCGGTCGACGTGGAGAAGAGGTGCAGCTTGTCGGGGTCCGGCGCCAGGTAGACGACCGTGCCCTTGTCGTTGTGCAGCCGGGTGCCGACCCGGGCGATGATCTGGTCGCTGGTGTGCTCGGCGGTCCCGTACAGGAACGCGTCCGACCCCAGTTCCTCGATCACCGACACCTTCACCGGCAGACCGTCGTCCGCGAGGTGCAGCGCCTCCGGGCGGACGCCGAGCGTCAGCGTCTTGTCGTCACCGGCCTTCGCCAGTACGTCGCGCGCGATCGGGACCACGTAGTCGCCGACCTTCGCGCCACCCTCGACGATCTCGGCCTCGATCAGGTTCATCGCAGGCGACCCGATGAAGCCGGCGACGAACTTGTTCCGCGGCCGGTCGTACAGGTTCAGCGGGGTGTCGACCTGCTGCAACATGCCATCGCGAAGGACGGCTACCCGGTCGCCCATCGTCATCGCCTCGATCTGGTCGTGGGTGACGTAGACCGTGGTGACGCCGAGCCGGTGCTGCAGCTCAGCGATCTGCGTGCGGGTCTGGACGCGGAGCTTGGCGTCGAGGTTCGACAGCGGCTCGTCCATCAGGAACACCTGCGGGTCACGGACGATCGCGCGGCCCATCGCGACCCGCTGGCGCTGACCACCGGACAGGGCCTTCGGCTTGCGGTCGAGGTACTCCTCCAGACCGAGCAGCTTCGCGGCTTCCTGCACGCGCTGGGCGCGCTCGTCCTTGTGGATGCCCTGCATCTTCAGGGCGAAGCCCATGTTGTCGGCCACCGACATATGCGGGTACAGCGCATAGTTCTGGAACACCATCGCGATGTCGCGTTCCTTCGGCGGGGCGTTGGTGACGTCCCGGTCGCCGATGAAGATCGCTCCCTCGTTCACCTCTTCGAGCCCGGCGAGCATCCGCAGCGCCGTCGACTTCCCGGACCCGGACGGTCCGACGAGCACCATGAACTCGCCGTCGGAGATGTCCAGGTCGAGCTTGTCGACCGCCGCGAGGTCGGTGCCCGGGTAGACCCGGGTGGCTCCCTTGAACGAGACAGTTGCCATGTCGCGCTTCCTTTCCTTCGCCGGCAGGAACGTGCCGGACGATCCGTAGCAAAGGCCCCCAGGTCTTGGGTGTCTGCTTGGTGACGCATCACCGAAGCACCTCGTACAACCACCACCCGCCGACTTACATTCCCGGGTGATGAATGATTGACAAGATTCTTTTTTACGTACAAACTTTTTTGTGTGATGAGAGACGTGATGCATCTGGAGCAGCTCGAGCAGGCCGAGGCCCTGTTCAAGCCGCAGCGGATCGAGGTGCTGCGGCGGCTGGCGGAGCCGGCCACCTGTGGCGACGTGGCCGAGCAGCTCGGCCAGACTCCGCAGCGCGTCTACTACCACGTGAAGCGCCTCGTCGAGGCGGGACTGGTGACCCAGGTGGACGAGCGCAAGGTGCGCGGCATCCGCGAGGGCATCTACCAGGCGACGGCCCGTTCGTACTGGCTGTCCCCGACGCTCGTCGGCCGGATCGGCGGCCTCCGCCGGACCCGCGACGAGCTGAGCCTCGGCTACGTACTGGACCTGATGGAAGAGGTCCAGACCGACATCGCCGCGCTGGATCGGTCGGCTCCGGAGCTGCCGTCCATCGGGGTGTCCGGTGAGATCCGGGTTCCACCGGACCGACGGCGGGAGTTCTTCGAGGACCTGCGCGGCACGCTGCAGGACCTCTTCGAGCGCTACGGCGGCAGTGAGGGCGACGCCTTCAAGCTCGCGGTGGCCTGCTACCCCAAGGGAGACCGAACCAATGACTGAGCCACTTGTCCTGCAAGTGCGCGCCAAGGCCGGCATCGACGACGTCCGGCAGGCGCTGACCGATCCGAAGCCCCTGAACCTCTGGCTCGGCGAGCACTCGACCGTCGACCTGCCCGGCACGTTCGAGTTCTGGGGCCGCTACATCCCCGAGGGCGACGCGCCGCACCAGCGAGTCCTCGGGTACGACGAAAGCACGCTGACGCTGGCGTGGACGCTCGGCGGCGAGGAGACCACCACCGAGATCACGCTGACACCCGACGGCGACGACGCCACGGTGGTCAAGCTGTCGCAGACCGGCTTCGACTTCGCGGACGCGATCAGCGGCGCGAACATCCGCGGCGTACTGCAGACCTTCTGGTCACTGGCGCTCGCGAACCTCGTCGACCAGCTCGAGGGGCGTGAGCTCACCACCAGGCCGGACTTCACCTCGCCGGTCTTCGCGGGCGAGGCGCTGATCGACGCGCCGGTCGCGCAGGTGTACTCGTCGCTGACCGACTCCGAGAAGGCCTCGGCCTGGTTCGGGTACCCGGTCGAGATCGACCTCCGGAAGGGCGGCCGGTTCGCGATGGGCGGGTTCGACGCCGGCCCGGGCGTGGAGATCGTCGACCTGGTCGAGGGCCAGAAGATGTCGATGGACTGGGGTCCGGCCGGGATCAGCACCTGGGAGCTCGCCGAGTCCGACGGGAAGACCCGGCTCACCTTCGTGATGAGCGGGTTCGACGAGTCCAACCCGCCGTACGGCGCCTGGCTCGGCTGGCTCAGCGGTGTCGCCGCCCTCCGCCGGTTCAACGAACTGCCGGACTGGAAGATCTGGGCCACCTAGAAGTACGGACCTTCCGGGCGGGTCGAGTCGCCGATCAGATCGAGCAGGGCGGTCACCGCTCTGCTCGGTCGCCGTCCGGCGATCGTCACCACGGACAACGTCCAGGTGAGCTCGGCACCGGTGATCGCCAGCTTGGCGACGCCAGGCTCCTCGGCCAGCTCGAGATCTGGTACGACGCCGACGCCGAGACCGGCCCGAACGTAGTCCGGGATCGTGGTCAGTTCCGGCACCTCGACCTGGATCCGCCGGGGCATCCCGATCGTGTCGAAGGCCCGGTCGACCATCTTCCGGTTCCCGAAGCCCGCCGGCATGTCCACGAACCGTTCGGTGGCGAGCTCGTCGAGTCCGATGCCGGTGCGCGCGGCGAGCGGATGCGACGACGGGACGAGCGCCACGAACGGAACCGTGGCGATGTCGCGGACCTCAAGGCCGGACAACTCGGGACGCGGCAGCCCGAGCAACGCGATGTCCAGACGACCGTGCCGTACGTCGTCCGCGAGGCCGGTGGATCCGGTCGGCGAGGTCGCGACCTGCACCTCGACCAGCGGGTACTTGCGATGGAACGCGCCGAGCAGCTCGGCCATGTTCACCAGGCTGAGCCGGGCCAGCGTCCCGATCCGGATGCTGCCGCGCAAGCCCGACGACGCCTCCTCGACCGCTGCCCGCGCGCGGTCCAACGCCTCCAGCGCGGCCTTCGCCTCGGGCAGCAACGCCTGACCGGCCGCCGACAGCACGACGCGCCGGGTCGAGCGATCGAACAGGGTGGTCTTCAGGTCGGTCTCGAGAGCGCGTACGGCGGCAGAGACCGTGGACTGCACCGTGAACAGCCGGTGCGCTGCGCGGGTGAAGCTCAGTTCCTCGGCGACGGCGACGAAGTACTCCAGCTGGCGACTGTCCACAGGCCCAATTATCGAGTTTGGCGATAAGAGCGTGCAAGAACTTTCGTTGGACTCGATAGATGGAGCGCGGCACGCTGGAAACATGTCCACCATGACGTCTTCGCGGGCCGGCGCACGGATCCGGTTCGCTCATGCTCCGGGGTTCTGGGTGATCGCGGCGGCCTTCCTCACCACGATGGCCTTCTCGACGATCCCGACGCCGCTCTATGCGATCTACCAGCAGCGCGACGGCTTCCCGACGTACGTGATCACGGTGATCTTCGCCAGCTACGCGGTCGGGGTGATGGCGTCGCTGTACCTGGCGGGGCATGTCAGTGACTGGCTCGGGCGGCGGCGGGTCGCTTTGCTCGCCGTACTCGCTGAGGCGTTGTCGGCGGCGATCTTCCTGATCTGGCCGGACGTGCCCGGGTTGCTGCTGGCTCGGTTCATCTGCGGTGTCGGCGTCGGGGTACTGACAGCGACCGCGACAGCGCATCTGTCCGAGTTGCGGCAGGTCGCGCGTCCCGGTGAGGACCCGAGCCGGTCCGCGCTGATCTCGAGCAT
Organism: Kribbella sp. VKM Ac-2569; assembly: GCF_004216905.1. Taxonomy (GTDB): domain Bacteria; phylum Actinomycetota; class Actinomycetes; order Propionibacteriales; family Kribbellaceae; genus Kribbella. The sequence goes on along the minus strand of NZ_SGXJ01000004.1, from coordinate 62,471 downwards.
GGTGAACCTCGGCGGGCTGGCGTTCGGTCCGCTCGTGGGTGGACTGCTGGCGCAGTACGTGTCGTCGCCGTTGGAGCGTCCGTACGAGATCTTCCTGGTGCTGCTGCTGATCAGCGCGGTGGGGATCGCGCTGGTGCCGGAGACCGTAGAGCGGTTGGAGGAGCGTCCGGCGTACCGGCCGCAGCGGGTGGCGCTGCCCTCGTCCGCCCGTCCGCTCTTCTTCGCGTCCGCGATCGGTGCCTTCGCGGCGTTCGCGATCTTCGGTCTCTTCACCTCGCTGGCGCCGACGTTCCTGGCCGGCGTCCTGCACCACACGTCTCGCCTGCTCGCCGGGGTCGTTACCTTCGCCGTCTTCATCGCCGGCGCCGCGAGCCAGGCCGTCTTCGTCCGCCTCTCCCGCCCGGCTCAGCTCCGCCTCGGACTGGTCGCCATGTCCGTCGGTCTGGTGGGCGTCGCGGTCGGCGGTCTCATTCCCAACCTGTACCTCTTCGTCATCGGCGGGATCATCGCCGGCGCCGGCGTGGGCCTCGTCTTCCGCGGCGCCGTCGCAACCGCAGCGTCGCTCGCGGACCCGTCGTCCCGCGGTGAGGTCCTGGCCGCCCTCTTCCTGATCGCGTACGCCGGACTCGCGATCCCGGTCCTCGCGATCGGCCTGGGTATCGCGCTCCTCCCGGCCCAGGTCGCACTGCTGCTCTTCTCGGCGCTGATCCTGATCCTGGTGAACGCCGCCGTAATCCGGATGCTGGCCGCCCAGCGCGGATGATGTGATGCGGGTGTGGACCTGGAACGCGACTACGGACTGACTGTCTCCTCGCTGGAGCCGCACCCTGGCGGCTTCGCCACCGACGGCTGGGTGGCGGACGGCCGGTGGTTCGTGAAGGTGTGGAAGGAAGGCGAGGAGCCATCGGGGCTCTCGCAGTTGGCGGAGTTGCACGCTCTCGGGCTGCCAGTGGTGGAGCCGTTGCGGACGCTGCAGGGTGAGCTGTCCGCGAAGAACGTCGCTGTTTTCCCCTATATCGAAGGGCGTACGGCGGCCTGGAGCGATCGGCGTGCGGTGGCCCGGGCGTTGCGGCAGGTGCATGAGGCGCCGCTGCGGGTGACACTGCCGCCCGCCGACGTCAGCGAGCCCCACATCCGGACCTTGGGGCGGAACCTCCAGCATCCGTGGATCGCGGATCGGGCGGACGTGGTGGCTGCGGCGATCGCGCGGTTGGACGACGTACGAACGCGGCTCAAGCCGGTGCGCGACGTCCTGTGTCACACGGACCTTCACGGGTTGAACGTCTTGATCGACAACCACGGTGAGGTGGCGGCGATCCTCGACTGGGAGAACGCCGTGATCGGGCCCCGTGAGTACGACGTGTGGGTCGGGGCCGACGGTGATCGGCTGGCGGAGTTCCTCGACGAGTACGGCGCCGACGACCTGGACGTCGACCACCTCGAGTTCGCGCTCCTCGCCCGCGGCCTGCGGGACATGTCCGCCCGGGTGATGTTCGAGGTCGATCGACCCGGTGTGGACACGTGGGGTTTCGACCGGATCGCCCGTGTGGACAGCGACCTCGAGGTGTTCCGCCCGTACTGCAGCTAGGCGGCTGCGCCCGGGCCGGGGAGGATGTCGATGTCGTCGGCGTGCATCGGCTTGCCGCAGTGGGCGCAGGCGAGGTCGACGTGGCTGATCTCCCCGCAGGCGTGGTGCCGGTAGAGGACCGGCGGTCCGGCCTGGCCGGCGAGCCATTTGTCGCCCCAGGCAACCATCACCATCAGGACGTCGAGCAGTTCGCGGCCGCGGTCGGTCAGCACGTACTCGTACCGCGGCCGCTGGTCGTACGGTCGGCGCTCCAGCACGCCACGGTCGACCAGGTGGTTCAGCCGCTCGGTGAGCACCTTGCGGGAGATCCCGAGATCCGCCTGGAGTTGCTCGAACCGCGAGAACCCGACCCAGATGTCACGCAGGATCAACGGCGACCACGGCTCGCCGATCACGTCCAGCGTGCGCGCGATCGAGCAGGCCATCTCACTGAAGTTCGTTCGCTGCATGACACCAGTCTAGCGTTTGGGGTTCCCTAAAGGAACTCCAACATGTTAGCGTTCCTTCAAGGAACCCCAAGGGAAGGTGAACACGATGAGCAAGGTGGTCTGCGCCCTCTCCGTCTCGGTCGACGGGTACATCACCGGACGCGGTTCCGGTCCGGATCACGGGCTTGGCGACGCGCCGATGCTGTTCGACTGGTACTTCGACGGTGACACCCCGAGCCAGGTGTTCGACGGCTTCAAGCTGAGCGCACCGAGCGCACGGATCTTCGACGCGCTCGCCGGCCGGGTCGGCGCGATGGTCGCCGGGCACAAGACGTACGACGACTCGGGCCACTTCGGCGGCGGCAGCCCGCACCCGAAGGCTTCCCTGGTTGTCGTGAGTCACGGTCCGGTGGCGGAGATCAGCGAACGGCAGACGCTCGCCAACACCATCGAGGACGCGATCGCCGCGGCGCGTGAGCTGGCCGGCGGGAAGGATGTCGGCCTGATGGGCGGCGGTGTCGCGACCGCGGCACTCCAGGCGGGTCTCGTCGACGAGCTCGTGCTGCATCAGGTGCCGATCCTGCTCGGCGGCGGCCGGCCGTTCTTCCAGGAGCTTCCGGAGCACGTACGTCTGAACCTGATCGAGGCCGTCCCCGCGCCCGGCGTCACCCACCTCCACTACGAGATCGTCCGCTGAAGGAGCACAGCCATGTTGAAGCCCGCCGTACGTAGCGCCGTCGAGAGCACCTCCATCGCCCACCTGGCCACCGTCCTGCCGGACGGGTCGCCGCACTCCATCCCGCTCTGGGTGAGCTCGCTCGACGACAAGATCATCTTCCTGACCGGCCCGACCTCGCAGAAGGCCCGCAACCTCCGTCGCGATCCCCGCGTAGCGCTGTCCCTCGCCCCGGTCGACAACCCGTACGAGCCGGTCATCGTCCGCGGCCGCGTCGTCGAATGGATCGACGGCGACGCCGGCTGGGAGCTCGTCGACCAGATCGCCCAGAAGTACATCGGCCAGCCCTACGGCCGCGACGTGGAGCGCGTCGTCGGCGTCATCGAGGTGGACCACCAGACGGTCGGCGTCAGCTGACCTTAGGATGCGCGCATGGGTGTGACTGTGACGGTTGGGGAGCAGGACGCTTATCTCGCGCGGGTCGGGCGGGCAGGCATGTTGCTGCTGCCGATGATCACCGGGATCGGTGAGCAGATCCGGGAGTGGGCCGACGAGCTGGCCGGGGAAGGGATCACCGCGCTGGCGTGGGATCCGTTCAAAGGGCGCAGTACGGACAACGCCACCCGGGAAGAGCTCAGCGGGATCCTGCGGGAGATGGACGACGACACCGCTCTCGCCGAGCAGAGCGCGTTGCTGGACTACCTGTTCGACGACCTCGGGTGCAACAAGGTCGGCGTCATCGGATGGTGCCTCGGGGGACGGTTCGCCTTCCTTCTCGGGGCGCGCGACCAGCGGGTGGCGAACGTCGTCGCCTTCCACCCGACCGTGCCGTCGAACCGGCCGCCGCATCACACGTACGACGCGATTGCCGAGGCCGCTGGGGTTACGGCGCCGGTGCTGGTGAGCTACCCGAGCGCGGATGCCGCCGTACCGAATGCGGACTTCGAAACCTTGCAGACCGTGTTGCAGGCGCGGACCGCCGGCGCGACGTTCGCGCAGTACTTCCCCGGTGCGGACCACGGGTTCTCGGACAAGTCGCGGCACGACAAGGACGTCAACGCGGACGCGTTCCGGCTGGCGTGGCCGCAGGCGCTCGCGTTCATGAAGTCGACGGTCGCCTGAGCTCAGCTTCTAGTTGGCGGTGCAGTTCGCCGAGCCGACTGCGGCCGGGAGCGCCGTCGGGATAGCGCGCGAGGACCTCGCGGACCATCGGTGGGACACGTTCGACTGCCCACCGGATGACCGCATCGGCCGCCGCCGGATCTCCGGTCGCCAGCTCCTGCGCGTACGCCGCATACTGCGCCGCCGCGACGATGTGCTTCACCTGAGTGGCCGCCGCGAACGGATGCAGGTACGCCGAACCAGCGGCACCGACTGCTGCCCGCGCAGCTGCCTCCGCGGCCGGATCGTCCATCTCGCCGGCCGCCTTGAGCGCCGCCCACGCGGCGGTCCGGATCGCCTTCGTTCGCTTGCCTCCGGCCCCGAACTTGCGGGCCGCCTCGATCGCTTCCCGCGCCCGCCGATCGCCCGGCACCGCCGCCTCGAACAGTGGCAGTGCCTGCTCCGCGCAATCGGCTGTCCACAGGCTCAGCTGCCGTAGCTCGTCGAGATTCAGCGGGATTTCTTCATGACCCATGAGCCTCAATCGTATCGTTGAACCTGCCGGTTGAAGCTTTCACGCCGCCCGACGATGCGCTGTAGGCGTGACTCCACGGACCCGCTTGAACGCAACGCTCAACGCGAAGGCGTTTGCGTACCCGACCCGCCGGGCGATCGTCTCGACGGTGTCCCGGGTCGATCGCAACTGATCCGCGGCGAGCGCGATCCGCCAGCCGGTCAGGTAGCTCATCGGCGCCTCACCGACGACCGCGGAGAATCGCCGGGCCAACGAAGCGCGCGAGATCCCGACCCGATCCGCGAGTTCGGTGACGTTCCACGGGTACGCCGGATCCTCGTGCAGCAAGCGCAACGCCGTACCCGCCACCGGATCGGTCTGCGCCTGGTACCACCCCGGCGCGTGCGAATCCGGCCGGGCGAACCACGCGCGCAGCGTGGTGATCAGCGCCAGGTCGAGCCACCGGTCCAGCACGCTCTGCTGACCGGGCGCGTCCCGCTGGATCTCGCTGGTGATCATGTCCATCACCGATCCCGCCACCTCGGCCGCGGGTACGACGAGCACCGGCGGGAGCGCGGTGACGAGCCTCCGGTTGACGTCGCCGGCTACCTGGTAGGTGCCGCTGGCAACCATCACCTCACCCGACTTGCGGGCGCCGTACGTCCGCACATCGAGCCGGGCGGAGTAGTCGATCGGTGCCCCGGGCAACGGTTCGCAGATACCGCCGGGATGGATCCGCAACTGCGGTGCGGTGGTCAGGCTGTCGCTGACGACGTACGGCTCCGGGCCGGTGACGATCGCGACGTCGCCCTGCTCCATCCGCTGGGGCTCGAGACCTTCGCGGGTCACCCAGCCGGAACCGCGGATCAGGATCGCGAGCGCCAGCGGCGCCTCGTCCCGGATCTCCAGCGCCCAGGGCAGATCCAGGATCGTCAGGTTGAACACCCCGTCCTGCGCGCGGGTCCCGGCCAGCAGTTCGTCGAGCACGTCCATGCGCCGAGCGTACGTCAGACTGAGCGTTCCGAACATCGAATTGCGGCGTACGGCCATGGTTTGTCTCACCGCGCTCCGGTGGACTAGAGCCATGAACCCGATTCTGATCCTCAGTGGCAAAGGCAAGACCGGCCGTCGCGTCGCGGCGCAGCTCGAGGCGCGGGGCGTCCCGTACCGGCTCGCGTCCCGCTCCAGCGAGCGGCGGTTCGACTGGTACGACGAGAGCACCTGGGCGGACGCGATCCGCGGCACCGACACGGCGTACCTCGCGCCGCCGGTCGGCCCGACGGGACTCGCGCAGGCCGGCAAGTTTGTCGAGCAGGCCGACGGGTTGCGGCGCGTGGTCCTGCTGTCGGGCCGTGGCGTGGGTAGCCCGGGGCGCGACTTCGCTGTGTACGACGGGCAGCTCGATCTGGAGAACGTGGTGAAGGCGAGCGGTCGGGACTGGACGATCGTGCAGCCGGCCTGGTTCGCGCAGGGTTTCAGCGAAGACTTCCTGCGCTACCACGTGCTGGCCGGGGAGATCCGGTTGTCCGCCGGCGACGGCGGCGAGGCGTGGATCGACACCGACGACGTCGGCGACGTGATGACGACCGCCCTGCTCGACGAGTCGTACGTCGGCCAGACCCTCGCGATCTCCGGCCCACGCACCCTCACGATGACCGAGATCGCCGACGAACTGACCGCTGCAACGGGCCGCCCGATCAAGTACGTCGACCTCGACCCCGAGGCCCACGTCGTCGAACTGACCGAGCAAGGCCTCACACCGGAAGACGCCACCGCCGTCCGCGACCTGTTCACCGTCATCCGCAACCACCGCTCCGAGTACGTCTCCAACGGCGTCGAACAAGTCCTCGGCCGCGCACCGCGCGACTTCACCGACTGGGCTCGCGAGACCGCGGCGACCGGGGTTTGGGCGGGGTGATGCGGACGCCCAGCACTCATCAATTGAGGTTCTGGCTGTAGTCGCACGCTCAGCCGGTCGCGCTGAGGGCAATTGATGAGTGCTGGCGGTCCGCCTAGGCGGATCACGGTCAGCGGTGCTGCATCTCGGTCCACTCGTCGTGGGTGAGTTCCTGGAGTTCCGTGGCGGAGGTCTTGGACTGGAGTTCGCTGCCTCCGCCGACGGCGCCGCCGCCGAAGACGATGTTGGCCCAGTTGTTCTGGGCGATCAGGATCGACGTGGTCTTGTCGCCGTTGATGTCGGCGGCCGTGGTGGTGTCGGTGGTGTCGCCGTCGCAGTTCCAGTCGATCGGCTGGTTCGCGGCGCCGGCCGTCGTCTTGGTCGATCCGTTCGGGCACTTCCAGCTCGTCCGGTACCCGGCGCCCAGGCTGCCGAGGCCGACCGTCTCGTCCGGCCGGGCCTCGTTGATCGAGGTCGGTTGCACGCTCGAGTAGCCCCAGTACTTCGTGCCGTCGGCCTTGAGCACACCGCCGAGCTGGAACGAGTAGTTCATCACGCTCAGGTAGTTCGGCTTGTAGTTCAGGTTGTCGGTACCGCCGTGCTTCAGGCCGATGTTGTGACCGAGCTCGTGGATGAACGTGCCCACGTTGATGTCGTCGGTCGCGTTCCAGTTGCACTTCGGGCCGACCGTGACGATGAACGTGTCGTTCGGGATGTTGAAGGCCTGGCCGCTGCTGCAACCGCCGTCGTAGCTGTCGCCCCAGAGCATGTAGTGGAAGACGGCCTTGCGCGCCGACGCGAAGTTGGCCGCCTTGATCGCGTTCGTCTGGGTGGCCGACGGGTTCAGGTCGGCGTCGTACGCGACCTCGTTGCCACCGCCGAGGTTGTACGCCGTACCGCGGGCGGAGCCGGCGTCGAGGTGGATCGTGATCCCGGTGCTGCCGTCCGGGTTGCTGACCGGGGCGGACGCGAACACCTGGACGATTCGGTCGAGGCCAGCCGTGGTGGTGAGCCGGCCGGCCATGTAGTCCATCTCGACGAACAGGTCCTTCTTCTTCGGGTTCGCGCCCATCCCGGGCAGGTCCACGTCGACGACGCCGTCACCGTTCGCGTCGTACCCATTCGTCTCCCAGGTGTCCGGCAACGAGTCGCCGTCGGTATCGGTCGCAGCCACCACACGCTTCTCGGTGTCGGCTTGCGGGAAGGGCGCCGCCACCGCGCTCGAGGCGGCGAGTGCGGTGGCGGCCAGAGAAATCAGTACGGCGAACAAGGCGGGGCGGGGCCTCATCAGATCTCCTTCGGGGGCGGTGGGTGATCTGAGCGCTACCGTAGGTGAATTCCATCGTTGAGAACGGCCCAGCGGGGACACTGACGCAATTGGGTCAATCGGCCGAGCGGAGCATCGCGCGGATGCCGACGGTCAGTCCGAGCGCCGCGGTCACGATCGCCGCGACCCATCCCCAGAGGACCGCGCTGGACAGTACGTCGCCCGAGAACAGGGTTCGCTCCGCGTCGACGACGTACGACAACGGGTTGAACTTCGAGGCGACTCGCATCCAGCCGGGACCGGTCTCGAGCGGCAGCAGCATCCCGGACAGGATCATCAACGGGAACAGGAACGTCTGCTGCACCACCCAGAACATCCAGTCCTGCTTACGTACGGCGATCGCCAGCGCGTAGCCGAACGAGCCGAGTCCGACGCCGAACACCGCTAGCAGTGCCAGCCCGATCAGCGCGCCGCCGAGGTGCAGGTCGAATGCGAACGGCGTCATCACCGCGATCACGACCACCGCCTGCCCGAACAGCGGCACCATCTCCTTCAGTGCGCGGCCGATCAGCAACGAGGAGCGGGACAACGGCGTGACCAGCATCCGCTCGTGCGCACCGGTTTGGAACTCGAACAGCAGGTTCGCGCCGGTGGTCGACGTACCGAACAGCGTGGTCATCACCAGGATCGACGGGACGAACCACTGCCACACGCCGTCGCCGAACGTGCCGCCCATCGATCCGGACAGCAGCGGGCCGAACAGGGCGAGGAAGACCAGCGGCTGGATCATCCCGAACAGCAGGCTGAACGGGTCCCGCAGTACCGGCTTGAGTTCCCGCGCCATCACGATCCGGATGTCGCGGAGCAGGTTCCGGGAGGGCTGGGTCGAGGTCGGGGTCGAGGTTGCCGACAGGGTCAGGGTGGTCATCAGGCTGCCTTTCCGTTCGAGTCTTCGCGCAGGCTGCGGCCGGTGAGATTGAGGAACACGTCGTCGAGGGTCGGTCGGTGCACCTGCGCCGACGCGATCGGTACGCCGCCGCGCTGGGCAGCCGCAACCAGTTCGGGAAGCGCTGCCGGACCGTCCGCGACGCGGACGCTCACCTCGTCGCCGACGGCGATCACTTCGCGGGCTCCCGGCAACTTCCCGGCCAGCTCGGTCAACCGCGCGATTTTGCTAGGAGCAACGGTTACTGCGAGCCGGTCGCCCGCCAGCGTGGCCTTCAGCCCGTCGGCGGTGTCGTCGGCGATCACCTCGCCGTGGTCCACGACGACCACGCGCTCGGCCATCGAGTCGGCCTCGTCCAGGTAGTGCGTGGTGAGCACGATCGTCATCGCGTACTGCTCGCGCATCCGCAGGATGTGGTCCCACAGGTTCGCCCGGTTCTGCGGGTCGAGGCCGGTCGACGGCTCGTCCAGGAACAGTAGCGACGGCGCGTGCACCAGACCCATCGCGACGTCGAGCCGCCGGCGCTGCCCGCCCGACAGGTCCGACACCTTGCGCCGTGCCAGGTCCTTCAGCTCCAGGGCTTCGAGCAGCTCGCCGGCCCGCAGCTTGGCGGTACGGCGGTCGAGTCCGTAGATCACGCCCTGCCCGACGAGCTCGTCGCCGACTCGTTGCGAGTGGCCGGCGCCGTTGCCCTGGCCGACGTACCCGATCCGGCGTCGGACCTGGCTGGGTTGCGTGGCCACGTCGTACCCGGCGACCGTCGCGGTGCCCGAGGTCGGCGTGATCAAGGTGGTGAGCATGCGCAGCGTGGTCGTCTTGCCGGCGCCGTTCGGGCCGAGGACGGCCACCAGCTCACCGGGTTCGACGTCCAGGCTGATGCCGCGGACCGCGTGCACGGTCTCGGTACGGCTCACCACGAAGTCCCGGGTGAGCGCTCTGGTGCTGATCACGATCTCTCCTTCGGTCAGGGTCTCTACGTCAGACATTTCCAGTGAAAGAGGACAGGTTCTGGCCGCTACTCATGGCAATCTGAAGTCATGTCCGAGACCTCAGCCCGACTGCTCGCGCTGCTCTCCTTGCTTCAGGCCCGCCGCGACTGGCCCGGCCAACTGCTGGCCGACCGCCTGGAAGTCAGCCCGCGGACCGTCCGTCGGGACGTGGACCGGCTGCGCGACCTCGGGTATCCCGTGCGCGCGACCAAGGGACCTGACGGCGGCTACCGCTTGGATGCAGGGGCGGATCTGCCGCCGCTGCTGTTCGACGACGATCAGGCGATCGCGGTCGCGGTCGCCCTGCAGACCGCGACGACCACGGTCACCGGGATCGAGGAGGGCGCGCTGCGGGCGCTGGCCACGGTTCGTCAGGTGATGCCGGCGCGGCTGCGGCAACGGGTCGATGCCCTGCAGGTGACCACGGTCGACCGCTACGCGAACCGCCGTACGACGGTCGACTCGGATCAGTTGATCGCAATCGGTACGGCGCTTCGCGCAAACGAAGTACTACGATTCGACTACGCCGCGCCTCGTGCAGCGGAAGAGGAATGGGTGCCGCCGCGGAAGGTGGAGCCGCATCATCTAGTGACGTGGGGCGGGCGCTGGTACCTCGTCGGCTGGGACCTGGATCGCAACGACTGGCGGACGTTCCGGGTGGATCGGATGACGCCGAAGACGCCGACCGGGCCGCGGTTCACGCCGCGCGAGCTGCCGGCGCCGGACGTGGCGACGTACATCTCGAGCAAGTTCCGCGGACAGGACCGCAATCCCTGCCGTGGTGAGGCGATCCTGCAGGCGAAGGCGTCGGATATCGCGCAATGGGCGGGCCACGGGGCCGTCGTCGAGGAGCTCACGCCGACGAGTTGCCGGCTCGCGCTCAGTGGATGGTCGTGGACGGGGCTGGCTGCGACGTTCGGGATGTTCGAGTGCGATCTGGAGTTCGTCGGACCGCAAGAGTTGAAGGATGCGGCGACACAGTTGGCCGCGCGCTATCGGGAGGCTGCCTCGTGACCGCAGAACTGATCGTCGTGGACGCTGCCGCCTGGCTCACTTGGCTTCACGAGCATCACGAGGACTCGGACGGCGTCTGGCTGGTGCTCGCGAAGAAGAACGTGACGACGCCGACGAGCCTGACGTACGACGAAGCGCTCGAGGAAGCCCTGTGTCACGGGTGGATCGACGGGCAACGGCGGGGGCGCGACGAGCAGACGTTCGTGCAGCGGTACACGCCGCGACGCGCGCGGAGCCTGTGGTCGAAGCGGAACGTCGGCCTGACCGCTCGCCTCGAACAGGAAGGGCGGATGCGCCCGGCCGGACGGGCCGAGGTCGAGCGCGCCAAGGCCGACGGCCGCTGGGACAACGCGTACGGCGGGGCGGGGGCGCTCGAGATTCCGGACGATCTCGCGGCCGCGCTGGCCGCGGAACCGAAGGCCCAGGCGATGTTCGAGATCCTGACCAGCGCCAACCGGTTCGCCGTCGTCCACCGCGTCATCAACGCAAGACGCGCCGAAACCCGAGCGAAGCGGGTCGCTTTGTACGTCGAGCAGCTGGCCCGCGGCGAAACGATCTACCCGCAGAAACGGACGCTTTAGGTGGACCTGCGCGCAGGCAGAAGTGCCGTTTCGGGATGCTTTTCACCCCCGTTTGCGGGGGTTCTGCCTGCGTGTGCGTCCGCTCTAGACCAGGTCGAGGGTCGCGTCCTGGCCGGCGGTCAGGGGGAAGTAGGCGAGGAAGGTGACGCCCTCTTCCTCGGTGTCGAAGCGGGCGATCCGTTCGACGGCGGGCTCGTAGAACACGTCGCCGGGGTGCAGGACCTGCGGCTCGGTGTCCTCGGCCTGCTGGTAAACGGCCGACCCCGACACGATGTTGCCGAACACGGGGCCGTTGTGGACGTGGGCGCCGAGCGCGGTGTGCGGGTCGATCGTGATCCGGCGGACCTCGACGCGCTGCACCGGGAGCGCCTCCGGCAGGTGCTGATCCAGGACGACGACGCGGCTGATCGATTCGTTCATGGTCATATCGTACATACCAATAGGTACAGAATGTCTATGAGTATCGGCGGCCGCAGGGCGGAGCCGGTCAGTAGAGGACCGGGTTGAGCGGGGAGGAGATGGTCTCGCCGGGCTGGTTGCCGGGCATCCAGCTGGCCAGGTCGAGCACCTGGTTCGCGTTCGCCGGCTCCGAGATCTCCATCGCGGCGTCGACGTAGATCACCGTCATCACCCGGCGCGGGATGTCGGTCGTGTTCGGCGGCGCGTGATGGAACGTCCAGCCGAGGTGGTAGCTGACCTCGCCGAGCTCGTACGGCTCGGAGACCTCGGGGAAGTTCTGCTCGGCCAGCGCGTCCTGTAGCACCCGCTCCGACTCGTCACTGATCGCCAGATCCCGCCCGTGCTCGAACGTGTGGCTGCCGGCCGCGAACGACAGCGGACCCATCTCCATCGGGGTCTCCTGCAGCGGGACCCAGATCGTCACGCACCGATCGGTCGTGAACGGCCAGTAGTACTGGTCCGCGTGCCACGGGGTGACTCCGCCGCCGGACTCCTTGTAGAGCGCCTGGTCGTGGTACAGCCGCACCGACTGCACACCGAGCAGATGCGCCGCGATCCGCGCGAGCCGCGGCGACGACACGAACTCCAGTACCCGCTCGCTGTCCTGCCAGAGGTTCGTGACCTGCAGGAACGCCTTGCCGTAGGTGTCGCGCTCCTCGAGCGGCTGTTCCTGGGTGTTCAACTCGATCACCTTGTCGGTGATCTCCGGCTCGAACTCCGCGATCGTCTCCGCACTGAGCACGTTCTTCAGCTTCACGAATCCGTGCTGCTTGAAGTGTGCGATGTCGGACCGGCTGAGGGCGTAGGCGGTCTCGAGCTCCGGGCGGGTCAGAGTCATGGGACCCAAGAGTTCATGACCGTTTCATCGCTGTAAAGATCAGTGATCAAATCTTTGCCCGCCATGCACGTGCACCTGCATGCCCCACATACCGGTCAGGCCCGTAAGCCGAAACGGTCCAGAGCCCCGAGGATCAGGTCCTGGGTTCCGGGGCCGCCCGCGCCATGGCCTTCCTGTTCGACCAGGAGCAGTTCGGCATCCGGCCAAGCCTGCGCCATGCGCCAGGCGATGTCAGGCGGGCCGCTGATGTCGAGCTTGCCATGGATCAGCACCCCTGGGATCCCGGCGAGCTTCCCCGCATCCCGCACGAGAACGTCTTCTTCCAGCCAGGCCGCGTGAGCCCAGTAGTGCGTCACGAGTCGCGCGAACCGCAGGCGGAAGACGGGATCGTCGTACGCGGAGTCCGGCCGCCAGCCGGGATGCGTGCGGACGTGAGTGTCTTCCCAGTCGCACCAGTCACGTGCGGCCTTCTCGCGCACGGCTGGGTCTGGGTCGTGCAGAAGGCGGGTGTACGCCAGCGCGAGATTCCCGTCCCGTTGGTCTTCCGGTACGCCGTCCCGGAACCGCGCCCATTCCGCGGGGAAGATCCGGCCCATGTCTCGAGTGACCCACTCGACCTCGCGGCGGGAGGTGTTCGTGACGCTGAACAGGACGATCTCGGAGATCGCCTCCGGGTGCTGCTCGGCGTACGCGAGCCCGAGCGTCGCGCCCCAGGACGCCCCCAGCAGCAGCCATTTCTCGATGGAGAGTTCATGACGCAGCTGCTCGAAGTCCGCGATCAGGTGGGCGGTGGTGTTGGTGCTCAGGTCAACGGTCGGCTCGGCGGCGTCCGGCGTACTGCGGCCGCAGTTGCGCTGGTCGACGAGAACCACCTTGTACCTGGTGGGATCGAAGTACCTGCGCCACGAGGCGCCGGCGCCGGATCCCGGTCCGCCGTGGACGACGAGCGCAGGCTTGCCCTCCGGGTTGCCGCAGGTTTCCCAGTAGATGTGGTGTCCGTCGCCGACGTCGAGCAGGCCGTGGTCGTAGGGCTCGATGTCCGGATGCATCTACAGGACTCCGGTGTAGGTGAGGGCGAAGGTGGCGCAGGGGAGGAGGAAGAGGGTGGCGAGGGTGATGATGCCTTTGAAGGATTGGTGCGGGCCGATCAGTTTGCGGTAGGCCGCGATCAGGACGGGGACCATCACTAGCTCGAGGGGGAGCATGGTGCGGGGGATGATTGTGTTGGTGGCGGCGAGGATTACGGACAGGGCGGCTGCTGCGATCCAGGCGGCGTACCCCATCAGGTACGTCGTGCGGGGGCCGAAGCGGACTGCGATGGTCTGGTAGCCGGCGGCGCGGTCCGCTGCGAGGTCGGCGAGGGTGGTGGGGAGGTAGAGGCCGATCGCGGCGAGGGTTCCTTGCAGGCCCATCAGCCAAGGGAAGTCGCTCAGGTCCGGGTTGATCGCGGCCCAGCCGGCCAGCGGGCCGAAGGCGCCCAGGGCGAGGGCGTTGACCGCGACGTCGAAGCCGGCGCGGGTCTTCAGTCGCACCGGCGGGACGGAGTACGCGTACCCGAGGAGTACGGCGAGCAGGACGCCCAGCGCGAACACGATCCCGACATGCAGGCTCAATCCGACCGCCGCCACCGCCGCCGCGAAGGCCAGCCGCTTCGCCGCTCGCAGCGTGATCCGCCCGTCGAGCAGCGGCGACTTGGCCTTCCGCGGGTTGAGCCGATCGCTCGGCAGGTCGTACGCGTCGTTGACCGCTAGCACCGCAAGCCAGACCAGCGGGCCCATCACGACCGCCCCGACGATCAGCCGCGGCCACTCCTCGAAGGGCGGGATCAGCCGATGTGTCGCGAGCAGAATCCCCGTGTAATAAGGCACGATCGACACCACCCAGAACGCCGGGCGACCGACCGCGACGACGTCCCGTACCCGAGCCGCCGACCCTCGAACCTGCACCACCGTGCTCACATCACCACTGTCCACCTCCGCGGTGCACCGCGTCCTCCCTCCACCGAGTGAACCTGCTCACCCGCCCGCTTGGATGTGAGCCACAGAACCCTTCTCCAGCGCGACCCAAACGGACGTGTCGGCGTGCAGACCGTGCGGTTCGGCGCCTTCAGTAAACGCGACCTGGTCGGTGATGTTGCCCTTGGCATCGAGGTGGACCAATGAGGCCGCCGCCCACAGAGTGAGCCAGCAACCACCATCAGGCGTTGCCGCCGCGGCATGCGGCTTCGAATCGGCCGGAAGGGCGAATTCTGAGATGGACCCGTCGACGCCGATCCGACCAGCCTGGCTCGCGAGCAGTTCGGTGAACCAGACGCCGTCCGGACCCGGCGCTGATGCCGACCGGCCCCGCGGCGGGCGTCGGCAGGGGATAGGTGGTGACCTCGCCATTGATGGTCATCCGGCCGATCGCGTTGGCCTGATTGAGCGTGAACCACAGATCGCCCGCGTACGTCGTGATCATCCCCGGAAACGCGCCCGCCGTACCGATCGGGTACGTCGACACCTCGCCGTCCACCGTGATCCGCCCGATCGCGTCGATGCTCATCAACGTGCACCACAAGGCACCGTCCGGACCGACGCACAGTCCGTACGGCGCGCCCGCGAGCTCGATCGCCGACACCACGCCGTCGTACCCGATCCGCCCGATCCGATCGTCGCCGTTGCGGGTGAACCACACGGCGTCATCGGGACCTTCAACGATCACGCTCGGACGAGACGAGGGCGCGTCGAGGTCGAAGACGCGGCCCGAGACGGTCGCGACGCGGCCGGTGTGGACGAGCGTCGTCCACACCTCACCGCCCGCCGCGACCACGCCGTACGGAGCGCCATCGACCGTGAACTCACTGACTGACATAGGTGTTCTCCTCCAGATCGATGAAGGTGCCGCGCCAGCGGGAGGCGAAGCGGCGGTCGTGGCTGACCACGACGAGTGCGCCGGCGTACCGATCGAGCGCCGCCTCCAGTTCTTCCACCAGCACGAGGGACAAGTGGTTCGTCGGCTCGTCCAGCAGCAGTACGTCGTACGGCGTGGTCAGCACTCGTGCCAACGCGAGTCGTCGGCGTTGCCCGGTCGACAACGCACCGACCCGGGTCTGCAACTGGTCTTGACGGAACAGTCCCAGAGCCGCCGCGCCGGGATGCCGTGTGAGTGCCTCGCGCAACGTTTCATCCGGGCGCGCCTCGGTCACCTCCTGCTGCAGGTAGCCGATCCGTCCGTGGCGATCGACGTACCCGGAGTCCGGCTGGAGTGCGCCGGCGAGGACGTCGAGGAGCGTCGACTTGCCGGCGCCGTTCGGTCCGGTGATCAGGACGCGACCACCAGCGGGTACGTCGAGCGACGTCGGCAGCAGCCGGTCCGTGACCGCGACGCCGACCGCGTCCAGCCCGGCCGGAGCGCCGCTCGTGCGGATCGACGCCTTGAATCGGAGCGGCTTCGCCGGCACCGGCGGCGGGTCTTCCTCCAGGCGGCGCAGGCGTTCCTTGGCGTTGCGGATCTTGCTCCGTTCCGCCTCGTTGACACGACCGGTCGCCCGGTCGTAGGCGGGCTTGTTGTTGTCCTTCATCGGTCGCCCGTATGCGACCCGATCGGCGGTGGTCCGGACGATGGCGCGCATCTCCGCGACGTCGTCCTCCCACTGCTGCCGGGCCTGCTCGAGTCGCGCCCGCTCGGCCGCCTTCTCGTGCAGGTAGCCCTGGAAACCGTTGCCGTACCGCGTGACCCGGTGCGTGTCGCCGTCGACCTCGAACAGCGTCGAGGCAACTCGCTCCAGGAACGCGCGGTCGTGCGAGACGACAACCGTCGTACCGCGCCGGGATCGCAGGTGGTCCTCCAGCCAGGTGGCGGCCGACACGTCCAGGTGGTTCGTCGGCTCGTCGAGCAGCAGGACCTCCGGCGATGACGCGAGTACGGCGGCCAGATGCAACCGCGCCAACTCGCCACCGGACAATTCGGACAACCGGCGATCACCGGGCAGCGTGGACAGTCCGAGGCCGTACGTCGCGCGGGCGAACCGGGCGTCCGCGTCGTACCCCTCACGGATCTCGAACACCGTCTGGAGTTCGCCGTACTCATCCAGGACGTCTGTGTGTCCGTCGGCCAGCAAGCCTTCCAGCGAACGCATCCGCGCCTCGATCCGGCGCAGGTCGGCGAGTGCATGATCGGCCAGCGCCTGTACGTCGAGGTCGAGCGGCAACGGGTTGTCCTGCGCCAGGAAGCCGATGCTCCCGATGGCGCTCACCGTGCCGTCCGTGGCCGGCTCGAGACCGGCCAGGATCCGCAGCAGCGTCGACTTGCCGGAGCCGTTCTCGCCGATCAGGCCGCTGACCTGTCCGGGCGGGAAGGCGCAGGTGACCTGGTCGAGCACCAGGCGGTGGTCGTAGGACTTGGTGACGTCGTGCAGGGACAGCTGTGTAGACATGAGGATCCTCCTGACCTCTCGCGGGTTCGTGGTTGGCGAACGGCGGGTCAGAAGATCACTGGCTACTCCCTAAATGCGACGGACGTTGCGTTAGGATGATGCCATGATCGCTGAGGTCGGCGCAAGTAGGCCGGGAGGACGGACGGCCCGAGTGCGCTCGGACGTGCTCGCGGCGGTGGAGTCCGAGCTGGCTGAGCACGGGTACGACGGACTCACGATCGACGCGGTCGCCGTGCGTTCCGGCGTACACCGGACGACCTTGTACCGGCGCTGGAAGACCGTGCCCGGTCTGCTGGTCGACTTGCTCGCAGCCGGGGCAGACGACTCGTGGGAGCCGGTCGACACCGGCTCGCTCGAAGGAGATCTGATCGCCGTCAACCGCGAGATCCACGCCGCGCTGACCGCTCGGCCGTCCATCACCCAGGCGGTGATCGCGGCATCCTTCCGTACGACGGATGCCGCCGACGCACTCACCCGCTTCTGGGAGGACCGCTACGAGCGCACCGCACTGGTCGTCAGCCGGGCTGTTGCGCGCGGCGAGATCCCGAGCGGCACCGATGCCCATCAACTCCTGCTCACCGCGACCGCACCGCTCTATCACCAGGTGGTCCTGCTGAGGCAGCCGATGTCCCGGGACCAGGCGGATCACCACGCACGGATCGCTGCGGCGTCGGTCCGCTAATTGCTTTGCGGCGCCGATGCGCCGCGCCATACGGTGACAGCCCTAGAGGATTGGGAGATCCGATGAGCATCAACCTCTATGCGCTGTCGGTCGACGCGAAGGATCCCGCTGGGCTGGCGCGGTTCTGGGGCAGCCTGCTCGGGTGGGAGCAGGCCGACGGCAACGAGCTGCTGCCCGACGACAAGACCCCGTTCGGGCTGCGGTTCCTGCCGAGTCCCGTTGAGAACGACCCGCCGAGCCACATTCACTTCCACTTGACCAGCGAGACGCCCGAGCAGCAGCAGGAGACAGTGTCGCGAGCGCTCGAGCTCGGCGGCCGGCACATCGACATCGGGCAGGCGCCGGAGGCAACGTATATCGTCCTCGCGGATCCGGAAGGCAACGAGTTCTGCGTGATCGAGGCGGGGAACAACTTCCTCGCGAACACCGCTTTCTTCGGCGAGGTGGCCACGGACGGCACCCAGGCGGTCGGGTACTTCTGGAGCAAGGCGCTCGACTGGCCGCTGGTCTGGGACCAGGACGGGGAGACCGCGATCCAGGCGCCGTCCGGCGGCCCGAAGGTCGCGTGGGGCGGCCCGCCAGTCAGCCCGAAGCCGCCGAAGAACCCCATGCACCTCGACCTCACGGTGCCGGCCGACGGTGACGTCGACGCCGAGGTCGGGCGGCTGATCGCGCTCGGCGCGACCCGGCTGGAGAGCGGTCAGGAGGGCGCGGACGCGATCCCGATGGCCGACCCGGACGGCAACGAGTTCTGCATCCTGACCGGACCGCGAGAGTAGAAGTCGGCTAACCGGGCATGCCTGGGTTGTAGGCGCAGGCGGAGGTCAGGTCGTTCGCGGCGGGCTTGGGGGTGGTCTTCGGCTGGGCCGCGGTGGACGGCGGCACCGTGGTGGTCTTGCGCGGAGCGGTCGTCGTACGGCGGACCGGGTTGAGGGCCTGCGCCACGATCTCGCGCATCCCGGCGTAGTTCGGGTTGCGGCCGGTCGGGAAGTTCTTCTTCTTGTCGAGGTCGACGTTGGTGATCTTCGCCGTCTTCACCCGCGCTCCCAGGGTGGCGAACGCGCCCAGCTGGTTCCGCGGGATGTCGGTGCGGATCAGCTGCTCGCCGGCCTTCGCGATCGCGTCGTAGTTCGTCAGCACGTTCTGCGGGGTGGCGCGCTCGACGATCGCCTTGATGGTGCAGCGCTGCCGGGCCTGGCGGGCGAGGTCGGCGGTCGGGACCTTGTACCGGCCGCGCGCGAACCACAGCGCGTCGGTGCCGTTCAGCTGCCGGTTCGGTCCGGGTTCGAGGTACCGGCTCGGCGGGATCTTCTTGTCGTCGTTGCCGCCGACCGGGACCGGGTAGTTGATGTTCACCGTGATCCCGCCGAGCGCCTCGACGAGCTGCGCGAACCCGGCCAGGTTGATCTGCACGTAGTAGTGGATCTGCAGCCCCAGCGCCTCGCCGACGGACACCTTGAGGATGTCCGCGCCCTCGTTGTCCGAGGGCCCGAGGATGCCGGGATGCAGCCTCGGGATGTTGCGGTACATGGCGTCCAGGTAGAACTCCGGCTGCTCCTTCGGGTCGTTCGGGTCCCAGAATCCGGTCGGGTAGATCTTGTGCAGCGGCGAGTTCTCCGGGAACGGCATCCGCATGAAGTTCCGGGTCAGCGAGATCAGCGAGGTGTTGCCGGTCTTGGTGTCGATGCTCGCAACCATCACCGTGTCGGTCCGCGTCCCGCCGCGGCCCTCGCCGTCGTCCGCGCCGAGCAGCAGGATGTTCAGCCGCGGCAGCTGCTGCCAGATGTCCTTTTTCGGGGTGATCGTCGGCCGCGTCTGGCTCTTCGTCTCATCACCTCCGAAGACCTTCGTCACCAGGTCCCTCTGCGCCATCAACGTCTGCGCGCCGGTCGCCGTACTTACCGTCATCGCGAAGCAGATCACGCCGATCACCAGCGCGCCGAGCATCCGGGATCCCGGTCCGACGGTCAGCGGCCGGAGCATCTTGTACGACGTGACCAGGACGGCGATCCACACGAGTGCGACGACGGCCAGGCCGATGATCATCCAGTTCAGCACCGACGGGTTCAGCGCCCACGAGATCGCCGCGTCCCGTTTCCGCAGACCGACGTACGCCGCGCCGCCGTACAGCGCGAGGCTCAGCACGATCAGCGTCGAACCGAGCCTGGTCCGACGAGCGACGAGGTACGCCGTACCGGGGAGCAGCACGCCGAGTACGGCGATCGTCAGCGCGGCGAACGCGGACCGCCGTCGGGGGCTCGACCGACGTGCCCGGGTGCCGCGCGTCGCTCTGCTCGGGGCCATGACTCATACGATTCACTGACCCGGCAAAAAGTTGGCATGATCGACCAAGTGACCGACATTCAGGTACGACGAGCCAAGCCCGATGATGCGGAGTCGCTGGTCCATTTACGCGGGTTGATGCTCGCCGCGATGGGCAACGACATCGGCGGGCCGGACGCCCCGTGGCGGGCGACCGCGCTCGAGTGGTTCGCCGGGCAGCTGGCCTCCCCAGACACGTTCGCGGCGTACGTCGTCGACGACCCGAGCGCCGGCGTGGTCGCGGGCGCGGCCGGCAACGTGTACGTGCACCCGCCGGGCCCGCGCGACCTGACGACGGTTCGCGGTCACCTGTACAACGTCAGCACCGAACCGGACTTCCGGCGCCGCGGTCTCGCGCGGGCGTGCGTGGTCGCGTTGATGGACTGGTTCCGGGACGAGACCGGCGTCGGCCAGGTCGAGTTGCACGCGACCGACTACGGCATCGAGCTCTACCGTGGGCTCGGGTTCACCGAGGCGAAGTACCCGACCCTGCGCTTCCGGACCACCAGGGCGTAGCACCGCTGGTGTCGCGGAGCGCGTTGGTCGCGCAGTGCACCTCACCGCCGCCGAGGTGCGCCCAGAAGAAGTCCTCGACCCAGTGCACGCGTACGCCGTTGCGCGCGAGGGCACGCTCGGTTGCCTGCCGGAAGACGTCGCGGCCGTGCAGCCGCGGCCCGTGCGGATCGGGTGCGGCGAACTGGCGGTCGGTGATCGAGAGTCCGTTCACCAGGCCCGGAGTCATTGCCTTGAGCAACCCGTAGCCCGGCACCTTGATGAAGAACACCGGCAGCCGGACCAGTTCGTCTTCGCGCAGACCGCTGGCCTTGAGCAGGATCCTCAGTTGGTCGTCGATGTGCTTGGCCGCGGCCTCGTTGTCGGCGAGCCCCGTGCTGAGCAGTTCGTTCACCGTCGGCTTGTACTTCGCATTCGTATCCGCGAACAGTCTCTGGTCGCCACTTTGATGTTGCACATCGCGCAACAGTTGAACGGCGAGTCGCGGGTCCGCGACCGCGAGCGTCCAGCCGCGGGCGTTGTTCGCGCGGATCACGTGTGTCGTCTCGTCCGCGTGCCCGACCATCAGCCAGGACGTGTCGATCACGACCGGCGGCTGATACCCCTGGCTCGTCACCATCGTGATGAACCTGGCGTCAGGGTGCCGCTCGCCCGACCCGTAGACGATCCGTCCGTGCGGAAATTCGTCGTACGGCGGGAGTGACTCGAGGTTGCCGCCCATGTTCAGCAGGTCGTCGAGGCCGGGGGAGGCCTTGTCGGCGAGCTCCTGGACGATGCCGATGTCGGGTCCGCGCAGGTCGCGGTACAGCAGTCGCCCGGCCGGGCGTGGTGTGTCGGCGCCGGGGACTTCCCAGACGTTGCCGGAGCGGATCAGGATGCGCATCGTGTGCGGGCCACCGACGGCCGGCATGGTCGCGGTCGCGGGCTCGAAGGTGTCCTGCAACCACATGTCCTTCCAGCCATTCGGCGTACCTTTCACGAACTGGACCTTGGTTGCCCGGCGCAACGTTTCGGCGAATCGATTCCACTCGCCGGGTACGCCGTCCTGGTACGGCGGAGTGCCGCCCCACCAGCCTTGTCCCTTGGCGGGCTGGCCGGCCAGGACGGTCTGTGCGCGCTGGAGATCGTTCTGCAGCATGAGCGGGGCCACGCGCAGCCGGACCACGTCGGTGGCGGTGCGGCCGCGATCGGTGACGGACAAGGTCACCGTGATCTGACCGTCCCATTGCTTCGGGTTGCGGACGATGTCACGGCCTTCGAGTTGCAGATGTAGGCCGTGTTGCAGGTCCTTCGCGGTCAGAGTGTTGACGGGGAAGACGCGGGCCTTGTCCGCCGGGGAGATCGTGATCGTGCCGGTTGCGTGATCCGAAAGGTTGCGTTGGGCATCGATCGTGAGTGGTGCCAGATCGGCGGCGTCGCGCAGGCCGTTGATGCGGTCGTCGGCGGCATCGTTGCAGGCGGCGAGCTTGTCGTCGACCGCGCGGCCGGGTGCGTCGAGGTCCGCCGGGTCGACGGTGCATCGGCGCTCGTCGTCGTCCAGGTTGGGCAGGAAGATCGCGCCGCGGGCGTCGGTCCAGGTCGACTTGGCCGTGTCGTCGGCGTGGGTCAGCAGTCCGTCGCGGTTCACGTCGGCGGTCAGCCGCGGTGCCGGCGCCGTACCCCACGCCGTCAAGGGAGTGATGACGGTCAGCAGGGTCGCGATGCCTGCGGTCCAGCGTTTCATCGAAGGCTCCTTATTTGATACAAGTGTGCTTCTTCGATCGAAACTACGCGGACGGATCAGAAATCGGCAGGTGGAAATCCGGTCTCCACCCGTGGACGGAGAAGGGTTTCGGGGCACAGTGGCAAGAAGGAATGAGAACACGCCCGCCCGGGTGTGCTGTGAGGAGCTCGCCGGATGCGCCGCTGGACTGTTGTGGTCGCGATCGCCGTCGTGGTCGCGGGCGGGGTGCTGTTGCCTGCCAGCCCGTTCGGCCGGCACGGGTACCCGGGGCGCGGCGTCGTACCGGCCTCGGTCCAGTCAGACCAGCCTGCCCAGGCCGCACAGTCGGCGCAGCCTGTGCAGCCGCCGGCACGGTCTGTGGTTTCGCAGCGGCCTCCGGAGGCGATCTCGTACCCGGTGGCCGGGACGCGGTCGTACGCCGTACTGCCCGGGGATCCCGCGGTGATCGGGCGGGCGGGGAAGCTGATGCGGTTCCAGATCGCGATCGAGGGCGGGATCACCGGCATCGACCGCGGCGGGTTCGCGCGGTTCGTGCGGGCGACGTACGGCGAGGCTCAGGGGTGGGCGTCGCACGGGCTGTGGCGGTTCCAGCAGGTCGGGCCGGGGACGGTCCCCGACTTCACGTTGATGCTGGTCACGCCCGAGACGCGGGACCTGCTCTGCGGCGCGGCGCCGGACCGGTACACGAGTTGCCGGATCGGGAACCGGGTCGTGCTGAACGTGGCGCGGTGGGCGCACGGTGTACCGAATTACGCCGCGCCGCTGACGACGTACCGGCAGTACATGGTCAATCACGAGACCGGCCACCGGCTCGGCCGCGGCCACGAGCTGTGCCCGGGACCCGGCCAACCGGCGCCGGTCATGCAACAGCAGACCCTCGGCCTGCACGGCTGCACCGCGTACGCCTGGCCTTACCTGAACGGCGCCCGCTACAAGGGCCTTCTAGGTCAGTACGACGACCCCATTCCTCACGCCTGAATGATCGACAGCACGTTCCCTGCCGGATCCTTGAACCAGGCAATCAACGGACCCGGACCGCGGTTGATCCCGAGCTCGTCCTGTTCGTCGACGTACCTCTCGAACACGATGCCCCGCGCGGTCAGCTCCCGGACCGTCGCCTCGACATCGTCGACCGGGAAGTTGAGCACGGTGTACTCCGCCGGCACGTGATTGTCCTTCGGATAGACGAGAACCGTGTTCCCACCACCCGTCCGCAGGTGCAACAACCCGTTCTCTTCGCCGACGTCGATCCCCAGCGTCTCGCCGTAGAACTCCTTCGCCCGCGGCAGATCATCGACCGAGAACCCACTGAACGCCTTGCTGTCCTTCAACATCTGATGCCTCCCAATTCACTCGACACCAGCTACGTCGAGACCGTCAACCCGTTCTCGACACACCTCGGGTCAGTTGTGGATGACCTGGGGGAGGGTGGGGTTCACGGCGGCGGCTACCGAGGCGGACTCGAGGCCGTCGGCGACCGTGTGCAGGAGGCGGACCAGGTGGGCCGCGTCGGTCGGGCCGAGGATGCCGGTGATGACGTCGAGAACCCGGACGGTGAGGCCGTCGAGCTGGGAGAGGCGGGCCTGACCCATCGACGTGACGGTCAGGCCAGGCGTGGTCCGGACCATCCCGAGCGCTTCCAGGTCGGCGATCGCCAGCTCCGCCTCGCCGGCCGTGATGCCGACCTGCTTCGCGACCTCGTCCGCCGACGTGCGGCCGCTCGCGATCGCGCTCAGCACCAGTGCGGCCGGCATCTTGATACCGATCGCTTCCTGCAGACCCAGGATCAACGGGTGCGCGTGACCACGCACGCGTTCCACCGCGTCGAGCAGCCGGAGCGCGTCGCCGACGTCACTGATCAGGTGCTCGGTCTGGACAGCCGCGATCCCCGTCGGACCAGGCCGCACGGGTGACGGTACGACGCCGCCGATGACCCGCTCGGGCACCACGAGGGCATTCGCCACGACCGGCTTGTCCTCGGATCCCCTTTCCGTGGATCCGTTGGTGAGCGGCCTGATACCAGCGTCTTCGATGGTCACGTCTCCCAGCGTACGGAGCCGTTCCGACAGCTTCGGCGTGTCTTACCTGAGGAATCCCTGTGAATCTCACGACATCACTGATCTACGCTCCCGCCATGCAGAAACGAGTACTGGTGATCGGTGGCGGCGGAGGCGGGATCGGTCGGGCGACGACTGAAGCCTTCGGCAACGAAGGGGCTGCGGTGATGGTCGCGGACCTCGATCCGCAGCGTGCTGGGGAAGCCGCTGACGCGGTGCGAGCAGCCGGCGGTACGGCGTACCCGATCTCCGGTGACGTCCGCTCGTTGACCGATATCGAGGCGATGATCGCGGGCGCGGTCGAGAAGCTCGGCGGACTCGACGTACTCGTCACCGTGGTCGGCGGGCAGGTCGCGTTCGTGCCCGCGGTCAAGTTGCACGAGATGGCCGACGAGGACTGGGACACGATCTACGAGGTCAACCTCCGATACGTCGCCCGCGCGGTCCGGGCCGCGCTCCGCGTCTTCCTCGACCAGGGCACCGGCGGCGCGATCGTCAGCGTCGGATCCGTCACCGGGTTCATGGCCGCGCCCGAACAGGCGGCGTACGGCGTGATGAAGGCGGGCCTGCTCAGCCTGGCCCGCACGGTCGCCGCCGAGTACGCGCGGGACGGGATCCGGATGAACGTCGCCGCGGCCGGCGCGATCGCGACCGCCGTCGCCAATGCGAATGTCGCCGCCGAGGTCGTCGAGGAGATCCCGGCCGGCCGGTTCGGTCGTTCCGAGGAGGTGGCCCGGGCGGTGGTCTACCTGGCCTCCGACGCGGCGTCGTACATCACCGGACAGCAGCTCGTGCTGGACGGCGGCGTCTCCGTGCGCGGCCCGTTCGAGTAATCGAACAGATTGGCGAAAGAATTGGATCCTGGCGGGTCCGAAGAAGTTTGGCGGGCGGCCAGAAAATCCGAATCCGGGCGTGACCTCGGCTCTCCGTCCTCCGTTGGAAGTGACGTGACGGTGAACACAACACGGCGCACCGGCACCGCGCTCGCCCGCGTTTTCCAGGCCGTCCACCCTCGAAGTATCAGCCAGGAGGACCAGTGACAACCGCCACCGCCACCCAGACCATTTCGCGTCGTCGCGTGCGTGTCTGGTTCGGTGAGCACGTGATCGCCGACTACAACGCCGAGCCGGCGTTGGCCGAGCGGTACGCAGACGCCATGAGCCGTCGATTCGCCGGTCTTCGGGTCACGAACGACCCGATGCCCAACGTCGACAAGCTCCCCGACCCCCTGCCCGGCGAGCGCATGTGGGACGTAGCGCCCCGCTGAGAAAAACCTCCGGTCCCTTTCGCGTTCCGTACCTCACCAGACAACCCACGCGGAACGTGGCCAAGGTCGAGTCGCCTCACCTCGACCAATCAAAGGAACCGGTGCAGTGCTCTTCCAAGGGCACGCGGCGGCAAGCGAGTGTGGGCGTTCTGCCCCTCGCTTGCCGCCATTTTCTCCCCTGTCAATGCGCCTGACGAAAACAAACCTCGTTCGCACCGGATCCCCCAGCTCCGGTGCGAACGTTTCTCACTTCTGTGCGTAGTACTCCGGTTTCATCTGGATGAGCTGCACGTAATTACCGTCCGGGTCGATCAGCGTCGCGAACCATCCGATCCCGCGGTCCTCCGGGTGCACCAGCCAGTCGACGTCGAGCGTCCGCAGGTGCGCGGCCGCCGCCTCGATGTCGTCGACGGCGAAGTTCACGATGTGCCGCCCCGGTTCGGAGTTCTTGGCCGCCACGTCGTCGCGCTGCTCGATCACCAGACCGAACCCGCCGAGGTCCAGGTTGCCGTACCCGTCGACCTCCGCCCGGAACCCGTCCCGGTACCACGCCTTCAACCGCTCCGCGTCCGCACTACCGAGCAACATGCTGTTGAGAATCACGATCTCTCCTTCCACCTGACACTGACCCCGGTACGTCGGAACAGCAGGCCGACTCTCGACATGACCTGCTCGGCTCGGATGATGAACAGATGAAGTTCACCGCTGAACTGCTGTCCACCGGCAAGAACACCGCCGGCTTCGAGGTGCCCGACACGGTCGTGGAGTCGCTCGGTGGCGGCGGCCGGCCGAAGGTGAGCGTCACCGTCAACGGGTACAACTTCCGTACGTCGATCGCGCGGATGGGCGGACGGTACCTGCTCGGATTCAGCGCGGACCGCCGTACCGAGGCCGGCGTCACGCCCGGCGACGTACTCGAGGTCGACGTCGAACTCGACACCGCTCCGCGCGAACTCGAGATCCCCGAACCGCTGGCAATCGCCCTCGCCGCGGACCCGGAGGCCAAAGCGTTCTGGGACACCCTCAGCTACAGCAACCGCCAGTGGCACACCCTCCAGGTGACCTCCGCCAAAACCGAGGCCACCCGCACCCGCCGCATCGAGAAGTCGATCGCCGCCCTCCGCGAGGGCCGCGCTCGCTGAGGGTCAGCAGTACGAGCGGCAGCCGCGATCCACGCCGTACGCCCGGTGGCTCGCTGCGACCAACGCCACGGGGGACAGTTGACCGCCGTCATGCCAGCTGTTCAGGAACCGCTGCGGTGCGACCGCTCCGCGCCGGACCCACCACATGTTGGGTCCCGTCGGCCAACTGATTCCGAAGTGCAGGTGTGGCGGTGTCCCTTGGGCGCTCCCCGTCTTCCCTGTCCGGCCCAGAGATTGCCCAACCCGCACCTGCACACCTGGTGCGATCCCGGGTTGGATCGCCGAGAGGTGGGAGCCGTAGTACCGAACCCCATCCGCCCCCACCACCGAAACCGACAGCCCACCGCGGTCAGCACCTCGATTGGTCTTCGGATCCCACGAGTCAACCCGCGTCACCTCGTCGACCCGCCCGTCAACCGGCGCAACGAACAGACACCCGACGTGCGCAAAGATGTCCGACGCCGGATAGTCGTGGTGGCTTTGTGAAGCGTCTGCTCGGCAACCACCCACGGGAAATACGTACCGCGGGGCTCGACGCGAAGGCTCTGGGTTAGAAGGCCGTGTCGTGGGCGCAGGGGTGCTCGGGCGCGGCGGAGTGCTTGGGTGCGCCTGTGTGGCCGGCGGCGTGGTGGTGCTCGTTGTTGCCGGTGTGGTGGACGGCTGTGGTGTTGATGATGGTGTTGGTGTCGGGGCGGCGGTGGGTTGGGTGCGGCTGAAGACGCCGGCCGCTGACAGCGCGAACAACCCACCGCCGGCGACGACTACCAGCGCTGCGAGAAAGACTGCCCAGAGGCGCCGCGTCACGGATACCAGAACGCGTTGACTGCTGCAGACGAGTACACGGTTTCACACGGTATCCCGTTCTTGTCCGCATCCATCCGGTCCGGCATGCCGTAGTACCACCAATATCTGACGGCCTCCGCGTACGAGGCACCTCGCGCGGCGAGGTCCCGGCAGTACAACCCCGCCGACCAGAACACGTCATCAGCACCACGAGCCAGGTCAGCAGCACCAGGATGACGCCGACCGCCACCCCTCCAAGGGCTGCCAGCGTCGTGTTGCCGCGCTCGTTCCGCCGGTGACAATGCGTGCGTGTATACGGTTCTCCATTCATGATTCCCCCCGCAGGCCATTGAAGCCTCGTCACTCTCCGTTGTCTACAGCTCGGAGCCGGAACGGTGTTCATCGGGGGAACATCTGGTGGTCATGCAGACGGGTGATGATCGCGCCGAATCCGCCTGGGAGAGGACTGTCGATGGGGCACTCGCACGATCACCCGCATTCGCAGGGGCACGGCCACGACCACAGCCATGATCATCATCAGCCGAATGTCGAGTTGGATCAGGGGACGCTAGCTGCGTTGGACGAGTCGGTGCCGGACAGTGATCTGTCGCCGGCGGAGGTTTCGCGGCGGGGGTTGTTGCGGTCGGCCGGGATTCTCGGGGGTACGGCGGCGCTCGCCGTGACGGGTGCTCAGTTCGCGGCGGCGACGGCGCCCAAGGACGGGTGGATCTTCCAGCACGGCAATCGGCCGAACGTGTGGCTTGCCGGCGACCACCACATCCACACGCAGTTGAGCTCTGACGGCCTGTACCGCGTCATCGATCAGGCTCGCCACGCCACGGCGTACGGGCTGGACTGGCTTGTCATCACGGACCACGGTGGTGCGACCCATGCGCGGATCGGTGTCGACTTGGTCAACCCGCAGATCAAGGCGGCCCGTGCTGAACTGCGCGACACGCTGATCTTCCAGGGCCTGGAGTGGAACATCCCGGCAGCCGAGCACGGCACGGTGTTCGTGGCGCCGGGCAGCCGCGAGGTCGACGTACTGAAGCAGTTCGAGAACGGGTACGACGGCAGCGTGAACAACGCGGGTGCGAACTCGCCGGCCAACGAGGCGCTCGCGGTGTCCGGCATCCAATGGCTCGGTCAGCAGGTCGACAAACGCCGGGTCGCGGACGCGCTGTTCCTCGCCAACCACCCGGCCCGCAACGGCATCGACAGCCCGCACGAGATCCGCAACTGGCGCGACGCCGACCCGCGGATCGCGATCGGCTTCGAGGGCGCGCCCGGTCACCAGGCCGGCGGCCTCCCGAAGGGCATCGGCGCCGGCAACGCCCGCGGTATCTACGGCAACGCCCCGAACCCGAACTCGTTCCCCGGCTACCCGGCCGAGAGCTACCGCACCTGGGGCGGCTTCGACTGGATGACCGCGACCGTCGGCGGCCTGTGGGACAGCCTGCTCGCCGAGGGCAAGCCGTGGTGGATCACCGCGAACTCCGACTCGCACGTGAACTGGAACGAGACGTCCCGCCGCCCCGACGGCTCCAGCCAGGAGCAGTTCGACCGCGACGGCCGGTACATGGACCCGGTCTACGGCACCACCGTCAACTCCACCGCGAGCGACTTCTGGCCGGGCTACTACAGCCGCACCCATGTCGGCGCCGACCGCCGCGACTACCTCGCGGTGATGGAGGGCCTGCGCCACGGCCGCGTCTGGGTCGACCACGGTGCGCTCGTGAAGGGCGTCGAGGTCGAGGTCCGCGAGGTCGGCAAGCGGTACGGCGAACCGCTCGGCGGCGCGCTGATCGTGCAGAAGGGTCGCGCGATCGAACTCGTCGTACGGATCACCACGCAGACCCTGCCGAACTGGGCGAACTTCGTGCCGGCGCTCAACCGGGTCGACGTGATCCGGGGCTCGGTCACCGGACCGGTCGGCGACAAGGACACGATGACCGCGCCGAACACCAAGGTCGTCAAGCAGTGGGACACCGCGGGCAAGCGCGGCACGTTCGAGCTCGTGTATCCGCTCGGTCGCGCCGAGGAAGCGCAGTACGTGCGAGTCCGCGGCACCGACGGGAACCGGAGCCAGCCCGGGTACCTGGGTGCGGCGGTGGACCCGGCCGGTCCCAAGCTAGACGTGGTCGGCGACGCGGATCCGTGGGTCGACCTGTGGTTCTACACCAACCCGATCTGGGTGCTGCCGAAGTGATCGTCGCGGTCGATGCCGACAGCTTGGACACGGCCGCGGCAGATCACCTGGTCTACGCCCTCGTCGATGCTGTCGACCAGCCGGTCGTCGCCCTCACCCACATGGTGGCGGGCGACGACCGTCCGCATGTCGCGGTCTCACTCACGAGTACGGCGGACCTCGCGGAGCCGATCCGCGCGATGGTTGCCGACCACAACGTCGGGCTCGCGGTCACCCGACCCGGCGCGTCCGAGCCGGAGCTGGCCGGGCCGAGCCGCCTGGTCCGCGGCGCGTACGTCGCTGCGGTCGAGGCAGCCCTCGGTACGGCGGGACGCGTGGTCCGCTGGCCCGGTCACGAACAGGCGCACGGCGTACTGCCCGCCGCCGAACTCCGTGTCCGCTGCGGTATCGACCACCTGGAAGCGATCGGCGGCATCCCGATCGCGGACGACACCTTGATCGACACCCTCGACTTCCTTCGCCCCCTCCGCCGCGACGGACGCCTGGTCCTCCAGGTCCAGCCGTCCGCCGGCAACCTCCTCATCCCCTTCGAACTCCAACACCAACAAAACTGCTGCGCCGACCACTAACTCAGCTGTTGGTGTTCCAGGCGGGCGAGTTCTCGAGTACTTCGGGTAGCTCGCCGACGACTCCTAGGCGTTGGGTGCAGCGGGTCAGGGAGACGTAGAGGTCGCGGAGGCCGCGGGGTGATTCGATGACGATGCCGTCGGGGTCGACGACCAGGACGGAGTCGAACTCGAGGCCCTTGGCTTCGCGGGCGGTGAGGACCGTGACGCCGGTCAAGCCGTCGACGGCCTCCTGGATCAGCTCGAGCCGGCTGCGGGACGTGATCACGCCGACCTCGCCGTACGCCGTCTCCTCCGCCGCCATCTTGTAGACGTACAAGGCCTGTTCGGCCGCCAGTACGTCGACGTGCCACGGTTTCACGCCCGTGGAGCGGACCGATTGCGGCGCCCGCGCCGACGGGTCGACCTCGCGCAGTACGGCGTGCGCGAGCTCCATCACCTCGGCCGGCGTGCGGTAGTTCAACGTCAGCTCCGCCAGTCGCCAACGATCGCCGAACGTCTCGCCGAGCGCAGACGACCACGACGTACCGCCGCCGATCGAGCTTGTCTGCGCCACGTCGCCGACCACCGTCATCGACCGCAGCGGACACCGCCGCGCGATCGCCCGCCACGCCATCGGCGACAGCTCCTGCGCCTCGTCGACGATCACGTGACCGTACGTCCACCGCCGGTCCGCGGCCGCGCGATCCGCGAGCGTTCGGTCGTCCTCCGCCTCGAACCGCTCGGCGAACGCCTCGGCATCGAGAATGTCCTTCGCAGTAAGGATTTCCGCCTCGTCGTCCTCGTCGAAGTCGGTCGAGCCCGAACCGGCGAGCACGTCCAAAGCCCCTTGTGCATAAGAGATTGCACGCGCCCTCGCGGCCCGCTCCCGCGCCGCCTCGGACCCGTCGTCACCGAGCAGTTCCGCCGCCTCGTCCAGCAGCGGTACGTCGGACTGACTCCAGTCGTCGCCGTACCGCAACAGGTGTTCGCGATCCAGCGCAGACAGCTGCGGCGCCGCGGACGCGAGCCGGTCCTCGTCGCCGTACAGATCCTCCAGCAGCCGCTGCGGACTGAGCAAAGGCCAGAGCCGCTCGAGCAACGCCTGTACGGCGGGCTCCGCGAGCACCTCGCTGCGCAGTTCGGCGAGGTCGTACTCGTCGAGCAACTGCTCACCGTCGAGCGGATCGGTGCCGATCAGTTCGGCGTACTGATTGGTGAGGTGGTCCGTGATCTCGTTGAGGACGAACGGCCGCGCCTGGTTGTGGGTGAGGTTGCGGTTGCGGACTCGTGCGTGGACGCTCTCGCACATGGAAGGGTCGAGGGTCAGCTCGGTGCGTTCGACGGTCACGTGGACCGGGCGCTCGGGGAGCCACTGCCGATCGGCGACCGCCTTCGCGATCACGTCGGCCATCACCGTCCGGCCCTTCACCTCGGCGCTCTCCGGAGACTCCGGTCGGGTCGCGTGCACGCCCGGGAACAGTTCCGCAATCGTGACGAGCCGGACGCCCTCCTCACCGAGCGACGGGAGCACCTGGCCGATGAATCGCAGGAACGCCGCATTCGGCCCGACAACGAGAATTCCGCGCTTTTCCAGTTGCTCGCGATGCGTGTACAACAGAAATGCCGCCCGGTGCAGTGCGATTGCCGTCTTTCCGGTGCCCGGGCCGCCTTGGACGACCAGGATTCCGGGCAGTTCGGAGCGGATGATCCGGTCCTGATCGGCCTGGATCGTCTGCACGATCGACTCCATCTGGCCGGTCCGGCGAGCCTCCAGCGCCTTCATCAGCACGGCCTCGCCGATCACGCCGGTGCCGGGTTTCGACGCGTCCGCGGCGTCCCGTCCGAGGTCGAGCTGCTCGTCCTGGACATCGACTACGCGCCGCAACCGGGTCTGGATGT
Source organism: Kribbella sp. VKM Ac-2569 (assembly GCF_004216905.1). Lineage (GTDB taxonomy): Bacteria > Actinomycetota > Actinomycetes > Propionibacteriales > Kribbellaceae > Kribbella. The sequence goes on along the minus strand of NZ_SGXJ01000004.1, from coordinate 30,611 downwards.
GCCGGCGGCGGACGACGTCGTGGTTGGCCACCGCGGTCGCGATGTAGAACGGCCGCGCCGCTGGCGCACGCCAGTCCACCAGCAGGGGTTCGTAGTCGGCGTCGTGCAGACCGATGCGGCCGAGGTGCAGGATCTCGCCGTCGGCGGCGTCCAGGCGGCCGAAGTACAGACCCTCCTCGGCGGCGTTCAGCCGGGCCTGCCGGAGCTTGAGGTCACGGATCCGCCCGTCGCGTTGGTGCAGGGCCTGGGCGTTGCGGGTCTGGACCAGCTGCTCGTCGTCGGCGCGTGCGTCGGTACGCTCCCGCTCGGCGTCCAGCGCAGCGTAGAACGTGATCAGGTTGGCCTGTTCGGTTTCGACTGGATTCGGCAATTCCTGTCCCTTGTGTTAAAATCCGTGCCGTTGGTTCACGCCGCATTTGTGGAATTCTCCTGGCGGCAGCCACAAATGCTTGAGTTTATCTGGTGCCCGGGTTTTCCTGTAGTGGTGTTCCACGCCATCGTCCCGCCGTACCTCCTCGAGCAGCTCGAGCGATCCGCGGGTGACCCCAGCCTTCGTGCCCGGATCAGGCAGTCGTTGCAGCACGACGCCGTACTGCGAACGCGGCCCGCGGCCGGTCGTGAACGCGTGGCCGCGGCGGAGGGCGGCCGGCAGCGCAAGGTGTACGACGGCGAGAACGGGACCGATCTGCCGGGCACCCTGGCCCGCTCCGAGGACGACGACCCCGTCCAGGATCAAGCGACGAACCAGGCGTACGACGGCACCGGCGCGACCTGGACGATGTACAAGGAGTGCTTCGGGCGCGACTCGATCGACGGCGCCGGCCTGGTGCTCACGTCGACGGTGCACTTCGACCGCGGGTACGCGAACGCGTTCTGGGACGGCGCGCAGATGGTGTTCGGCGACGGGGACGGCGAGATCTTCGGGAACTTAACGGCGTCGATCGATATCACCGGCCACGAGTTGACCCACGGCGTCACGCAGTACACGGCGAACCTCGCATACGAGGGTCAGTCGGGCGCGTTGAATGAGAGCATCTCGGACGTCTTCGGGTCGCTCGCGAAGCAGCACGCGCTCGGTGAGAGTGCCGCGGACGCCGACTGGCTGATCGGAGCGGGACTGTTCCGGCCCGGTGTGCAAGGGGTCGCGCTGCGGTCGATGAAGGCGCCTGGGACGGCGTACGACGATCCGCGGCTGGGGAAGGATCCGCAGCCGGCCGACATGTCCGGGTACGTCGACACGCAGGACGACAACGGCGGCGTACACATCAACTCGGGCATCCCGAACCGAGCGTTCTACCTGGTCGCGGCCGAGCTCGGCGGGAACGCGTACGACGACGCCGGCAAGATCTGGTACTCCACGCTGACGTCGGGGAACCTCTCGTCGTCGGCCGGCTTCAAGGACTTCGCCGCCGAGACCGAGACAGCGGCGCGCGACCTCTTCGGCGACGAGTCGCCGCAACTCGCCGCGGTCACCAAGGCCTGGCAAACCGTCGGCGTCCTGGGCGACCAGACCCCACTCATGAACGCCGCCCAGACCAACCTCGAAACCAGCACCCCACCCGCCGCACCGTCCGACCAGCAGCCGTCCGAGCAGCAGGCGTCTGCCGAGTGAAGACGAAGCCCTGGCTCTGGCCCGCCAACGCGATCGGGATGCTGCTGATCGCGGTCGCGGCGATCCTGCAGCCGGTGACGATGCTGTCGATGCCCTGCGACGCGCCGACGTGTGATCCGCACGGCTACGTGGCGATCTTCAGCGTTTTCCCGACGGCGTTCGTGGTGATCGTCGCACTGTTCGCGCTCGGCATGCTGAACGATCGCAGGCGGTCCGGGTTCGGCGTGGCGATCTTTGCGGCCGCGGCCTGTGCCGGAATGCTCCTGCTGTTCGGCGCGATCCTGATCGCGCCGGTGCGCTGGCCGCTCGCGGCGGTGACCTTGGTGGTCCTGGGACTGGCGATCGAGGGTTTGCGGTCCGCACCGGTACCGGCCTCCAGGTGAGACGGTTTGACCTCAAGTCTTGTTGAGGTATTAGCGTCGTTCGTCGTGACAGTTCATCCGCTACGGCTCGTCGTGCTGACGCGCAACCTCGACGCCGAGCGGTTCGGGACGGCGGTCACGCGGTGGTTCGCGCGGGAGGTCGAGCGCGCGGACGAGTTCAAGCTGGACCTGATCGACCTGAGCATGGTGCCGCACACCGAGTTGCCGAGGCGGATCGAGGACGCGGACGCGGTGATGATCGTCACGGCGGAGTACAACCACGCGTACCCGGGTGACGTGAAGACCGCGATCGACGCCGTACGCCGGCCTTGGTACGCGAAGCCGGTCGGTTTCGTGGTGTACGGCGGACGCTCGGGCGGACTGCGCGCGGCCGAACAGCTCCGGCTCGTCTTCGGCGAACTGCACGCGGTGACGATCCGCGACAGCCTCGGCTTCCGCGAAGAGGACTTCACCGACGACGGCGAACCGGCCGACCCGACGACGACAGCGGCCGCCGCCGCCCTCCTCCGCCAACTCGCCTGGTGGGCCCGCTCCCTCCGCGACGCCCGCGCCAACCAGCCGTATCCGGAATAGGTTCGAGCGGGCAGTGGTTGGCAGTTGAACGTGACCGCCGAACCGATGCCCTTGTCCGTGCTCGACCTCTCGCCGGTGCCGACCGGTACGCGGCCGTCGCAGGCGCTGCACGAGACGCTGGAACTGGCCCGCACCGCCGAGGCCGCCGGGTACCACCGGTTCTGGCTGGCGGAGCACCACAACATCCCGAGCGTCGTGAGCACCAGCCCCGAGGTGATGATCGCCGCGGTGGCGGCCGCGACGTCGACGATCCGCGTCGGATCCGGCGGGATCATGCTGCCGAACCATTCCCCGCTCAAGGTCGCCGAGACGTTCCGCGTCCTCGGCGGGCTGTACCCGGACCGCATCGACCTCGGCCTCGGGCGCGCACCGGGCACCGACCAGCGGACGGCGCTCGCGTTGCGCCGCAGCCGCGAGGCACTCGGGGCCGACGACTTCACCGAGCAGTACGCCGAGCTCCGCGCGTACGCCGAAGGGTTCCCGGCGGGGCATCCGTTCGAGCCGATCAGCGCGCAACCGGACGACGTACCGCTGCCGCCGGTGTGGATCCTTGGGTCGAGCACGTACGGCGGTCAGGCGGCCGCCGCGCTCGGGACCGGGTTCGCGTACGCCGGCCACTTCGGGACACTCGATCCGGCCGACGTGATCTCGGCGTACAAGGCGAACTACCAGCGGCTCGAGCACGACGGCGGACCGCACGCAATCCTCGCACTGGCCGCGATCGTCGCCGAGACCGAAGAACGTGCGCAGCAGCTCGCTCGCGCAAACGCGCTCTCCATGCTCCGCCTCCGCTCCGGCCGCCCGGGACCGCTGCCGTCGCCCGAAGAAGCCGAGGCCTACCCGTGGTCCGACGCGGAGGTGGCCGCCGTGGAGGAGTGGGCCGGCCTGGTCTCCGTCGGCACCCCCGACCAGGTAGTCGCCGACCTACGTCGTCGCGCTGACTCCGCCGGCGCCGACGAGCTGATCATCACCACGAACATCCACAACCCCGCGGAACGCCGCCGCTCCTTCCAGTTCCTCGCCGAGTCCTGGGCCTGAAGTCGCGCTAGGTCACCCTCCGCGGACGTGTTCGAAGATGAGGCTCGTTTCCGCGTGGCTGACCGCTGGATCGGCGGTCAGGTGGTCGAGCACGAACTCCCGGAGCGCGTCCGGCGTCGCCGCGGAGACGTGCAGCAGGTAGTCGTTCGCACCGCTGACGTGGAACAGCGACAGCACCCCGGGAAGCCGGGGCACCTTCGTGCGGAAGCGATCGATCTCGTCGCGGGAGTGCGCCCCGATCCGGATCGCGATCAGCGCCTGCAGCGGCTGACCCAGCGCGGCCAGGTCCACCTCGGCGTGGAAGCCGCGGATCACGCCGCGCTCGCGGAGTGACCGCACCCGGGTCAGGCACGTCGACGGCGCGATGCCGGCTGCCTCGGCGAGCGCGTTGTTCGGCATTCGGCCGTCTGCGGTGAGCAGTCCGACCAGCGTCCGGTCCACTTCGTCGAGCCCTTCAGGCACCGGCCTCGGAGCCGGTCCGGGGCTCCGACGATCCTTCGGCATGCCTCCACTGTAGGGCTCATCCACAGAATCCACAGCGTGTGGATGACCCTGTGGACGAATTTTCTTCGGAACTATTGCAGCGACTACGCAGAAGATTCCACAGTCGCCTCACTTATCCACAGGTGGAGGAGGCAGCGATGACCCAGCTCGACACCCGGTCCGTACACGCCGGCCGCGACGACCTGGCCGCCCTAGGCGTCCACGTCCCCCCGATCGACCTGTCCACCACCTATCCGCTCCCCGACGTCCACACCGGCGGAGCGTCGTACGACGCACTCGCGCAGGGCCGCGGACCCGACGGCGGGAGCCTCGTCTACCAGCGCCTGTGGAACCCGACAGTCGCGCGCTTCGAGGACGCACTCGCGGAGCTCGAGCACACCGACGGCGCAGTCGCCTTCGGTTCCGGCATGGCTGCGCTCACCGCGTGCCTGCTCGCCACCGTCGCCGCGGGCCGTCCGCACGTGGTCGCCGTACGCCCCCTGTACGGCGGCACCGACCACCTGTTGTCCACAGGCCTCCTGGGGACAACCGTCACGTACGCCGAGCCGAGCGAGGTCGCCGGAGCGATCCGCCCGGACACCGGCCTGGTGATCGTCGAGACCCCGGCGAACCCGACCCTCGACCTGGTCGACATCGCGTACGTCGCCACCGCGGCCGGCGACGTACCGGTCCTGGTCGACAACACCTTCGCGACGCCGGTCCTGCAGCAACCGGCTCGGCACGGGGCGAGCCTGGTGTTGCACTCGGCAACCAAGTACCTCGGCGGTCATGGCGACGTGATGGGTGGCGTCGTCGCGGCCGGCGTGGAGTGGGTCGGCCGGCTTCGGCAGATCCGCGCTGTGACAGGTGGCCTGCTGCACCCGTTGGCGGCGTACGAACTGCACCGGGGACTGCAGACGCTGCCAGTTCGAGTACGGGCGCAGCAGGCGACCGCCATCAAGGTCGCGGACTGGCTGTCCGCGCAGCCGAACGTGGAGCGGGTCCACTACCCGGGCCTGACCGATCCGGCCGGGCTGATCGGACGCCAGCAGGCAGGGCCGGGCGCGGTGCTCGCGTTCACGCTCAGCGGCGGCTACGAAGCGGCGTCCCGCGTGGCGAGCGGCCTGAAGCTCATCACCCACGCCGTCTCGCTGGGCGGAGTCGACACCCTCATCCAACACCCCGCCGCCTTAACGCACCGCCTGGTCGCGTCGGAGGCCAAACCGACCGACGCCCTACTCCGCCTGAGCCTCGGCCTAGAAGACCCCGAAGACCTAACCGCCGACCTCGCCCAAGCCCTCGCCCTCGCCTGAATCCGTCTTTGAGCACGCACCAACCAAATCTCGGTCGCGAAAATGGTTGGTGCGGGCTCAAAGTTGATTCTGCTGCGGGCAGAACGGTGTGGGGAATCTGCTCAGGGCAGATTCGGGGCGGTGGACCTTCGTGGGGTGGCACACTCGGTACAGGAGATCCGGAGGCGAGGAGGGCCAGACGTGTTGCTACGCCAGGTGATCGGAAGCGTTTTCCGCCGGCTGCGGCGCGAGCGGGGAATCACCCTCCGTGAGCTCGCCGAGCTGGCTCAGGTGTCGGTGCCGTACCTGTCCGAGATCGAGCGCGGTCGCAAGGAGCCGTCCTCGGAGATCCTCGCCGCGATCTGCCGGGCGCTCGATCTGGAGCTGTCCGACCTGCTCGCCGAGGTGCAGTTCGATCTGACCACCGCAGTCCGGTCGACGCTGCCGATCCGTCTGCAGACCGCCGCGATCCGCGTCGAGGACCCCGCGTCCCGCCGCATCCCGTCCGGCCCCCGCGCGTACTCCTCCATCCCCACGGCGTACACGCTCGTCGCCTAGAACCAGCCAGGAAAATCAGTCACGCCCGGCGGCCGATGTCCCTAGCCTGACCTGGTGCCGAACCATGTGAAGCGCCGCGCGCCCGCCGCACCGGGCTCGATCCCGGCTGTCCTGCAGATGTTCGAGTCCGAGGTCCGCTTCTACCGCGAGATCGCGCCCGTCGTCGGCATCCGCGTGCCGGAGTGCTACCAGGCGGAGTCCGATGCGGCCGGAACACTGCTAGTCCTGGAGGACCTCTCCGACTGGACCCCGGGCGCAGAGCCGGCCGCCGGGGCGCGGGCCCTCCGCGAACTCCACGATCGCTGGCGGGGACGAGCGTACGGCGAGTGGGCCTGGCTGAGAGCGCTCGGTGCCGGCGACGAGCTGGTGGCCGAGCTCTACGACCGCACGTGGCCGGCCTTGGCGCGGCGGTCCGATCTGTCCGCGCCGGTGCGTGCGTACGGCGAGCGCCTGGTCGGGCGAGTGCTGCAGGCCGAGGCAGACGTAGCGCGGGCCGGTGAGCTGACCTTGGCCCACGGTGACGCGTCGGCGCAGAACATGCGGACCGGACCCGACGGGCAGGTGGCGTTGCTCGACTGGGAGGACGTGTCGGCGGCACCCGGCGTGCTGGATCTCGCGTGGTTCCTGGTGTCGTCCGTTGAACCATCACGGTGGCCGGAAGCGTTGACGGCGTACGGCGAGGTCGACGGGCTCGACGTGGTGATGCCGTCGGTCATGGTGCAGGGGTATCTGAGTATGTCCGATCTGCCCGATGGTGAGGGTGGCGAGTGGAACGCTCGCCTCGAAGCTGCGGTGGTGATGCTGTGAGGTACGTCGTACGTTTCCCGGTCGACGATCCGGAGTTGTCGGCGTTGCATGCCGCAGCGTTCGAGGGTGAGCCCCACGTGAACCCGTGGGCCGAGCGGCTGGAGCGGTGGGCCCTGACCTGGGTGGGGGCCTTTAGCAACGATCGGCTGGTTGGTCGGGTTCGTGCAGGTGTGCTGGGACGGCGGCGCCCACGCGTTCGTGCTGGACACCGCCGTACATCCGGATCACGGGCGGCAGGGGATCGGCAAGCAACTCGTGCTGACCGCGGCCGAGGAGGCCCGCAAGGCTGGGTGCGAATGGTTGCATGTCGACTACGAGCCGCACCTCAAAGCCTTCTACGAAGATGCGTGCGGTTTCCGCCCGACGGACGCGGGCCTGCTCAAGCTCCGATGACGGTCAGACGTTCGGTCGAGATGCAGGACGTCAGGCAACGCTCCTTCGCGTCGCCGAGCAGGTCGGCGGTCCACGTGGTGAAGCCGCCATCGCCCAGCCCTTCGCCGCCCCGGTCGATGCCGAGCGCGGTGCCGGCGTAGTAGCTCGCGCTCTTGGTCCGCTCGGTGTCCTCGGTGAACGCGACTCCGAGCGCCGGGCGGACCGTGTCCTCGATCCGGTCGCGCAGCGCCGACTCGGTGAAGGCGGTGAACGTGAGCCCGGCCTTGTCGCCGAGTACGGCGTGCCAGAAGCTCAGGTGGTCGATCAGCAGCTCGGCCTCGGTCCGGCACGATCCGGTGTCGCGGGCGCTCGACACCAGCACGAACAGCTCGAAATGCGCGGACACCCCCGGACCGTCGAACGGCTGCGCGCGCACCACCCGCTGACAGGCGGCCAGGTGTACGCGGTCCTGCCCGGCGCGACGTCGTACGGCGGCCTCGATCGCGAGCTCGTTGGTCGGATCGCTCGCGACCTCGGTACCGCGGATCGTGCTGACCACCTGGTGCTGGTTGATCGTCGCAATCGCCGAAGACGTGCCCAGCGGCGTGACCGGAGACAGCTGCACGCCGTCGAACTTCTCCGGGAGCAGCTCCCACAAGCGCTGCTGCGTCTTCACCAGCTCCCGCGGATCGATGGTCGACGGTTGCACGAACCGGTCCTGCTGCCAGCGCTGCAGGAGCCGCGCCGGCGTCACCTTGGCCGCGCGCTCACGCGTCACGTCCAGCAGGACGGACTGCAACTCGGACTGGCTCAACTGGTCCACGAGGGCGTCCCGGCTGCCGTCCGGCAGCTTCGCCCAGAATCGTTCGCTGACGTCTCCCATCGCTCTACTCTGACCGATATTTCCCCTGATCCGCGCCCGATTTATGCCGTATCGTCGTCCCATGACACTTCCGCGCCCGCACCCCTGACCCTCTGACCGAGGGCTGTCGGTCCGCATCGTCGCTTTCGAGGCGTTGCAGGACTTCATCCCGCTCTACCCGCTGTACCAGTTGCTGTTCGCCGATCATGGGCTGTCGGCTGCCCAGATCTCGACGCTGTTCGTCATCTGGTCGGCGACCGGGTTCGTTCTCGAGGTGCCGTCCGGTGCCTGGGCGGACTCGTACTCACGGCGCAAGCTGCTGATTCTCGGCGCGCTGCTCAGCGGCCTCGGGTACGCCGCCTGGATCACGCTCCCGTCGTACGCCGGATTCGCCCTGGGCTTCGTCCTGTGGGGTACGTCGTCGGCGCTGATCTCCGGGACCTACGAGGCGTTCGTGTACGACGAACTCGCGGCACGGGATCGTACCGAGCACTACCCGACGCTCCTCGGTCGCGCGCGATCCGCGTCGTTCGTGATGAACCTGGCCGCGACCGTGCTCGCGACTCCGCTGTTCAACCTCGGCGGTTACACGTTGGCCGGCGTGGTCAGCGTGCTGAGCTGTGTCGTGCAGGCGGGCGTTGCGTGGTCGTTGCCGGAGGCGCGACCGGTCGAGGATGCCCGGGACTCGGACGAGCCGGGCGCACGAGCGGCGTTCGGCAACTATCTCCACATGCTGCGGTCCGGCGTGACGGAGGTGCTGACGAGTCGGCTGGTCCGGCGGTCCGTTGCGTTGATCGCGTTGCTCGGCGGCTTCCTCGCGTTCGACGAGTACTTCCCGTTGCTCGCCCGGGAGACCGGTGCGGCGACGAGCATGATCCCGTTGCTGATCGCGGGAACTGTGGCGGCGCAGGCGATCGGCAGTGCGCTCGCGGGACCGGCGTACAAGTTGCCTGCAGCAATCTTCGCCGCAGCGCTCGGGGCGACCGCGGTGCTGATCGCGACCGGATCGCTGAGCCGGTCGGCCTGGGGGTTCCTGCCGATCGCGCTCGGCTACGGCCTCATGCAGCTGGTGATCGTGGTGTCCGAATCACGGCTGCAGGACGCGATCACCGGCCCGGCGCGGGCGACCGTGACGTCGGTGTCCGGCCTGTTCGCCGAGGTCTCCGCGATCGCGGTGTACGGCGGGTTCGCGCTCGGATCGGTGTGGTTCACGATGTCGATCCTCGTGGCGGCGTTGACGATCCCGGTGCTGCTGACGGCGTTCGTCGTACCGTTCGCGCTGCCGTCCCCGCGTAGTTCGGTGAGCGCCGAAGCGTCCGATACCTAGCCTCACATCATGAGCAGCGAAGGCGTTCTACAGGTATGAGGAAACAGGGTGTGCTCGCCGGCGGCGCGGCCGCGGTGACGGTCGTGTTGTGGGCGTCGGCGTTCGTCGCGATCCGCCACGTCGGCCAGGAGATGTCGGCCGGTGCGCTGTCGCTCGGGCGGCTCCTGGTCGGCAGCGTCCTGCTGGGGATCTTCGTGTTCACTCGGCCGCGGCGTTGGCCGGCACGTGAAGACTGGAAGCTCCTGCTGGTGTGCGGGTTGCTTTGGTTCGGGGCGTACAACCTCGCGTTGAACGCGGCGGAGCGGCACCTGGACGCGGGGACGACGGCGATGCTCGTGAACATCGGGCCGCTGCTGATCGCGTTGCTGGCTGGGGTCTTGCTGAAGGAGGGCTTCCCGCGGCAGTTGGTTGTCGGGAGTGCTGTTGCGTTCGGTGGGGTGGTGTTGATCGGGCTGTCATCTGCGGATGGTGATGCCGAGGCGTGGGGTGTTGTGCTCTGCCTGGCCGCCGCGGCGGCGTACGCGATCGGGGTCGTGTCGCAGAAGCCGCTTCTCGCGCGACTGCCCGCGCTGGAGGTGACCTGGTTGTCGTGCGTGATCGGCGCCGTTGCATGCCTGCCGTTCGGGCCCGCGCTGGTCCGGGAGGTGCGGCCTTCGATCTGGTGGGTGGTGTTCCTCGGCGCATTCCCGACGGCGATCGCCTTTACCACTTGGGCTTATGCGCTGGCTCGGACGACAGCGGGACGGATGGGCGCCACGACGTACCTCGTCCCGCCGATCACGATCTTCCTCGGCTGGCTGCTGCTCGGCGAGAGCCCTGAACCGCTCGCGTACGCCGGTGGTCTGCTGTGCCTGGTCGGTGTCGCGGTCTCGCGTTACCGGCGGCGGACCGTTGCCGCGATACCCGCGGTCAAGGTCGACAGCCCGGACTCGAAGCCGCTGTCGAAGTCGTAGGCGAGGCCGTCCGCGCCGAGGTCGTTGACGATCCGAGTCAGGGTCGGCGCCTTGTGTGCGGGCAGCGCGCGGACCCGGGTGAGCAGGTCGGGGGCGAGCTCGAACGTCTCCGCGCGCACCGACGCCTCGCCGAGGCTGAAGCCGTGGATGAAGTCGATCAGGGTGTTCGCGGCCTCGAAGATCTCGCGCGGTGCGAGGCCGGCCCGGTCGAGGGCCCGGTAGAACGGCTCCATCGTGACCACGACGACGTCCGACACCGCGGCCGTGTCCGACAGCACCTGCAGCGCGAGATTCGGGTGCTGGCGGAGACCGTCGCGGTAGGCGCGGGCGGCCTGCTTGAGCTGCTCGTCCCACGGGACGGAGTCGCCCGGGTCGGGAAGTTCCAGGCCGGCGAACACGAGCTCCGCGAGTCCGGCGAGGACAGCCGCCTTGTTCGGCAGGTGGTGGTACAGCGACATCGGGTTGACCTTCAGCGTGGCGGCCAGCCGTCGCATGGTCAGCGCGTCGATGCCCTCGTCATCGACGATCCCGAGCGCGGCGGTCAGGATCGCGTCCCGGCTCAGCCGCTCCTCCCCGGCGCGGGGTCGCCCGGAGCGCTTGCCGCCATTAACCATACGACGTATGGTACATAATCGTACAACGTATGGATAAGGAGGGCGGCATGCAGCCGTTGGCGGGGAAGGTGGCCCTGGTCGCCGGTGCGACCCGGGCAGCCGGACGAGGAATCGCGGTCGAGCTCGGCGCGGCCGGCGCGACCGTGTACGTGACCGGACGCAGCACGCGTAACCGGCGGTCCGAGATGAATCGGCCGGAGACGATCGAGGAGACCGCGGAGTTGGTCGACAAGGCCGGCGGCCACGGCATCGCCGTACCTGTTGATCATCTGGATCCGGAACAGGTCCGTGCGCTGGTCGAGCGGATCGAGCGCGAGCAGGGCGCGCTGCACATCCTGGTGAACGACATCTGGGGTCAGCACAGTGAGCCCGAGTGGGACAAGACGGTGTGGGAGAGCGATCTCGAGAGCGGTCTCCGGCTCCTGCAGTTGGGCGTGAACACGCACGTGATCACCAGCCACTACGCGTTGCCGTTGCTGATCAAGTCACCCGGTGGGCTGGTGATCGAGATGACCGACGGCACGAACGAGTTCAACGCCGACAACTACCGCGTCTCGTTCTTCTACGACGTCGCGAAGGGCGCGGTCGGGCGGATCGCGTTCGCGTTGGCGCACGAGCTGGACAAGTACGACGCGACCGCCGTACTGCTCACGCCCGGGTGGTTGCGGTCCGAGGCGATGCTCGAAGGGTTCGGTGTCCGCGAGGAGAACTGGCGGGACGCGACCGAGCGGATCCCGCACTTCGCGATCTCCGAGAGCCCGTCGTACGTCGGCCGCGCGGTGGCGGCTCTCGCGGCGGACCCCGACGTACGACGCTGGAACGGCAAATCCACCTCGAGCGGCGAACTGGCCAAGGTCTACGACTTCACCGACCTCGACGGCTCCCGCCCCGACGCCTGGCGCTACATCGTCGAGGTCGAACACGCCGGCAAGCCCGCCAACACCACCGGCTACCGCTAAAGCCGGTACGGCGCACACACCACGTCCCCGCCCGACTCAACCACTACGGGCGAAGCGTCGGCCGACAGCGGGGCGTGTGGGTGTGCGGCTGCGATGGGGATGCCTGTTGCGGCTGCCAGCGCGAGGAGGTCGCGGCGTGAGGTGATGGCGACGGCGGGGTCGCGCTCATAGACGTACGTCAGCTCCGGCCACCGCGCCTGCGCCGGATGCACCAGGACATCACCACCGAGGATCGCCCGCTCGGTCACCACCGACTGATGCCCAGGCGTATGCCCCGGCGTAGGCACCAACCGCATCCCGCGCAGCGCGATCTCCCCGTCGACCACCCGCAGCTGCCCGGCATCCTCGATCGGCCGAATCCGATTCGAGTACGTCGTCCCACCCCGGACATGCTCCAGCTCATCCCGCTGTACGACGTGCTCCGCCCGAGGAAACCCCGGCCGCACCCCGTCGGACACCCACCCCACATGATCCAGATGCACATGCGTCAACACGACCGCATCCACATCCGCCGCCTCCACCCCCACCTGCCCCATCAGCCGAGGCAACCGCCCCGCAACCCCCAACCACTCAGCACCCTCCCCACCAGCCGGCCCAATCCCCGCATCCACCAACACCACACCCGCGTCAGACACCACCAAATAGCTATGAAAATGCAGCAGCCACCCATCCCCCCGAACATTCCCCGGCATCACCCGCCCCGTCCACGCCGCCTCCTCCACGCCCCACCCAGGCAACGCATCGGAAACCCCCTCCGGAAACACAGCCACCGCATCACACAACACCGTCACATCCACGGCCAACGCCCCCATCCAATCGCCGACCGAGTCTGGCTGCCGGCGCAGGTCGGTGTAGCAAGGCATGTGAATTCCCCTGGAACGACGACCAGCCCGTGCCCGGAGGGCAGAGGGGCTGGCCTTGCTACCCAAAGCCTATCGGGATGTGCGGGATACCGCCCAGAGCCACGGGGTTATCCCCTCGAATGCCGGGTTCTCTACGGATATAGGAGGGGAGAACCCCCAACGCCAGGGGTTAACCGCTGCCGCGAGATCGCCCACCTGTGAGTTTCAGGCGAGGAGCATCCAGGTGGCGAGGGTGGTCATGAGGAGGGCTATGGATGAGTCGAGGAATTGCCAGGCTCGGGGGCGGGCGAAGAGGGTGGCTAGTTTGCGGGAGAAGAAGCCTAGGGAGAAGAACCAGATGAAGCTGGCGGTGACGGCTCCTAGGCCGTACAGCCAGCGGCCGTCGGTGCCTCGTTGGTTTGCCAGCGAGCCCAGGAGTACGACGGTGTCGAGGTAGACGTGTGGGTTGAGGTAGGTAAAGCCCAGGCAGGCGAGTACGACGCTGCGCAGGGCGGCCGGGGCGTGGTCGGCGGCTGTGATCGAGCCGGGATTGAAGGCGCGTTTCGCGGCGAGGAACGCGTACGTGTAGAGGAAGGCGGCGCCACCGAACTTGGCGATGTCGAGGGCCAACTGGCTGCGGGTGAGGAGTGCGCCGAGGCCGAGGATGCCGCTGGCGATCAGGAGTGCGTCGGACAGTGCGCAGGTCAGGACCACCGGGAGGACGTGCTCGCGCCGCAGACCTTGGCGGAGGACGAAGACGTTCTGGGCGCCGATCGCCACGATCAGCGACAGTGCCGTGGCGAAACCGGCGAGGAGGGGCATGTCTTCGACGGTAAGCAGGCGCACGGCTTCAATCCAGCTAAAGATTCTGATGCACCATTAGGATTGCTTCATCATGCAGTTCGACTCCGTGCAGCTCGAGACGTTCGTGGCCGTGCTCGACGAAGGCAGCTTCGACGCCGCGGCCCGGCGACTGCGCGTGACCCCGTCCGCGGTCAGCCAACGGATCAAGGCGTTGGAGAGCCGACTCGGTCAGGTCGTGGTGATGCGCGGCAAGCCGGCGCGAGCGACCGCGGCGGGTGCCGCCTTGCTCCGGCTCGCCCGCCAGGTCTCGCTGCTCGAATTGGAGGCGATTGCCGCCGTCCGCGGAACGGTCGACGCGCAGCGGATCCCGATCGCGGTGAACGCGGACTCGCTCAACAACTGGTTCCTGCCCGCGATGCTCGACCTGTCCCGGACCCACCACGCCCGGTTCCTGGTGCACCAGGAGGACGAGGAACACTCGGCGGAGTACCTCCGCAACGGCACGGTTCTGGCGGCGGTGACCGCGGACCCGCGACCGGTCCAGGGCTGCCGCGTCGTACGCCTCGGAAAGATGCGGTACCTGCCGCTGGCCACCCCGGAGTACGCCGAACGCTGGCTCGCCGGGAAGCCACTGCCCGAGGCGCTCGCCGAGGCTCCGATGGTGGTGTTCAACGAGAAGGACGTACTGCAGCACCGGCTGGTCCGCAAGGTCACCCGGCGGAAGCTCGATCCGCCGTTGCATGCGATCCCGGCATCCGCGCCGTTCCATGAAGCGGTCCGGATCGGGCTCGGCTGGGGGATGATCGAGGATCAGGTGGCCGGGCCCGAGCTGGCCGCCGGCCGCCTGGTGGAAGTTGCTCCAGGCAAGTACATCGACGTACCGCTGTACTGGCAGCACTGGAAGCTCGAGTCCGATGTCCTCGACGCGCTCACGGCCGCGGTGCTTCGTGCAGCCGAGGCCGGCCTTCGTCCGTCGTGAGCTCGGGTCAGTCCCAGCGCATAGCCATCGGATTGTCCGGCGGGATCACCCCCTCCGACATCAGTACGGCGCTCAGCGGACGAACGAGATCGTGCAACTCGGCACTCAGCTCGTCGCCCAGTGCTCGCCAGCCCTGATCCGCCAACGAGTCCGTGGTGTCCTCCACCTGCTGCCGCAACGCGCGCCCGCTCTCGGTGAGCCTTCCATCGGCGTCCAGCAGGCCACGACTTCGCAGGTCTTCTGAGGCGGCCGACCATTCCTCATCGCTCCACCGCCGGTTGAGCTGGAAGACCTCCTTCGACGGTCCACCCGCCGTGGAGAGCGTCACCAGCGCCTGGCACGGGCTGAGGCCGGCAGCGACGAGCGCCGCGACATGCCCGTCACCCCGTGATTCCCGCAGAATCGTGGTCGTCTGCCAGAGCACCAGGTGGGGCTCGTCCGGCCACTCCAGCGCAGCGTTCGCCGCCGCGATCGGCCGTCCCGCGACTGGTGCGAGCTCCGCCGCACGCCGCCCCAGCTCGGCCGCCCGAGCGAAGGCTGCCCGCTCGAAATCAGAGTCCGGGAACAGCCGACGTACGGCGTTGTCCACAGCCGTCAAACGCGCCTCGAGGAGCTGGGCCGGAGTGGCGTAGCTCCACGCGTCCGGGAGTGATCGCGCGACCATCGCCGGGTGGAAGTTGTAGAACATCGCGGCCACGATCTCCGGGCCGACCGAGCCGAGAGGCGCCGCGCGGCAGCCGAAGTAGCTCATCCACCCGCCCTTCAGCCCGAGCGCGTCGGTCGCCTTCCGCGTCTCGGGGGAGAAGTACGTGATCGCGTGGTACGGCTCGAGGGCCTTCCACATCCGGCGGGCCCTACTCATGGCAGCGGGCGGTACATCACGTGCAGGCCGACGTACCCGAGCGTTGGGTGGTCGAAGGCTCCCGGGACGGTGCCGGCGATGCGGAAGCCGAGGGACTGCCAGAGACGTACGGCGGGTTCGTTGGTCTCGACGACCGCGTTGAACTGGATCGAGCGGAACCCGGAACGGCCGGCCCACGCGATCATGTCCTCGCAGAGCAGCCGGCCGACGCCCTGGCCGCGGGCCTTCCCGTCGACCATGAAGCTCGCGCTGGCCACGTGCGCGCCGGGCCCTGGACGGTTCGGGTACATGTTCGCGCTGCCGAGAACGGTGCCGTCGGCATCGACCGCGACGGTGGTCCGCGCCAGCGGCGAGCTGGACGGCGACATCCAGAGCCCGCGCGCCTGCTCCTCGGTGAGCGCCGGGTCGTACGTGTACGTCTCGCGGGCGGTGACGATCTCGTGGAAGAACGGCCAGATGGCCGGCCAGTCGTCAGCGGTCGCGTCCCTGATTTCAACAGTCATCTTGCGAGAAGCATCACCCACGGTTCGCCGGTTGCCAAGGGGGATTCCCGATAGGCTGTTTGAGGATGACAAACTCCGTGATCCAAGGGCTGCCGCGCTGGACGTTGGCCGTGCCGCCGCTCGCCTTCGTCGTCCTGCTCGGGACCTGGCATCGCAACCTGGGCGCGGTCCTGCTGATCCTGGTCTGTCTCGGTCTCGGTGCCGCGGTCATCGCCGCCGTGCACCACGCGGAGGTCGTCGCGCACCGTGTCGGCGAACCGTTCGGCACGCTGATCCTCGCGCTCGCAGTCACGATCATCGAGGTCGCGCTGATCGTCACGCTGATGGCGTCGGGCGGCGACAAGGCCGCGTCGCTGGCCCGGGACACCGTGTTCGCCGCGGTGATGATCACCTGCAACGGGATCCTCGGGCTGGCGTTGGTTGTCGGCTCGCTGCGGCATCGCGTGCAGGAGTTCCGGGTGCAGGCGTCGTACTCCGCGCTCTCGGTGACGACCGCGCTGGTCACGCTGAGCTTGGTGCTGCCGACATTCACGACGAGCGCGGAGGGGCCGCAGTTCAGCTCGGCGCAGCTGGCGTTCGCGGGGGTGACGTCGCTGGTGATGTACGGCGTGTTCGTGTTCATCCAGACGATCCGGCACCGGGACTACTTCCTGCCGGTCGCTCCGGACGGTGACGTCGACGAGGACGAGGACCACCACGCGGCCGCGCCGAGCGGGAAGACCGCGCTGCTGAGTCTCGGGCTGCTGTTCGTCTGCCTGATCGCGGTGGTCGGACTCGCGAAGACCGTGTCGCCGAAGCTCGAGTCCGCGGTGGAGTCGGCCGGGGCCCCGCTGGCGGTCGTCGGTGTCGTGATCGCGCTGCTCGTGTTGCTGCCGGAGACGGTTGCCGCAGTACGCGCGGCACTGCGGAACCGTCTCCAGACCAGCGTCAACCTGGCGCTCGGCTCAGCGCTCGCCAGCATCGGTCTGACCATCCCCGCGATCGCGATCGCCTCCATCTGGCTGGACGGACCGCTCATCCTCGGGCTCGGTGGCAAGGAGCTGGTGCTGTTCGCGCTGACGGTCGTGACCGGCATGTTCACCCTCTCGACCGGCCGGGCGACGTTGCTGCAGGGCGCCGTTCACCTCGCGGTGTTCAGTGCGTTCCTGTTCCTTGCGGTAAGCCCTTGAGGTAGTCGATCACCGCTTGCTGGTGATTGTGCTCGGCCCAGCCCAGAGCGTTCCCGTTGTAGTTGGGGTCGCGTACTCCCGGGTCGGCGCCCAGTTCGATCAGCTTCCTCACCGTCTCCAGATGACCGTTGAGCGCGGCGCGGTGGATCGGCGCCGCACCGCCCGAGACCCGGCTCAGGTCGTATCCGAGCCGCTGCAACGGTTCCATCGCCACCGCCCGGCCGACCTCGGCGGCGCGAACGGGAAGGTGCGGGGTGCGGGCGACCGCGCGTGCGGCCAGGTCGGCGTCGACGTCCGGTGTCTCACCGCGCATCGCCGCGGCGTACACCTCATGGATCTCGTCCAGCGGCGCGGCGCCTCGGGCCCGGAGCAGTTCCGCGATCTCGGTGTGCCCTTGTACGGCGGCCAATTCGTAAGGGCGATGGCCGCCGAACACCGGGTGCCTGGTCCCGACGCCCTCCGGATCGATGCCTTGGGCAAGTACCAGTTCGGCTCTGTGCAGCAGGCCGGCCCAGGACGCGAAGACCAGTTCGTCCTCGAGCAGTTGCTGCGGGGTCGGGTGCGCGGTCGTCATCCGTTCGTGCCACGGGCCGCCGTCGCCGCGACCCAATCCGTACTCCAGCAGGAGTTCCAGGTGCACGTCGTCGTACGGCGGGGGACAGCCGGGACCGCAGTTGTACATGGTCTGGCTGTCGTTCGGATCGGCACCGGCGTCGAGGAGGAGTCGTGCCAGCTCGACGCGGTGTGAGTGCGGTGGCTGATCGCCTTCGCCGCGGCCGAAGACGCCGGTGAGCGCGGTGAACGGTGACGGCAGGCCCTGCCAGAGGTAGCCGGCGTTCGGATCGGCGCCGTTTTCGATCAGTAGGCGGGCGATCTCGATCTGATTCGGTGCGTCGAGGCGGTTGTACGTGAGGTAGAGGAGCGGTTCCCAGCGGTACGGTCCGCCTTCGGTGCTCGCCTGCGCGAGATTCGCCCGTACGCCGTTCAGGTCGCCGGCCACGACCTGGGTGTAGATGTTGCTCTGGGCAATCTCCGGGTATCGATTCAGAAGCTCGCGCGCGGACTGTTGCCGGGCCGGATCGTCCTGCCCGTAGTGCAAGGTCGCGAGGCGGAGGAACTCGTCGGCGCGTTGCTCGGGAGTGTCGAGCGGGCCACCGACGGATTGCCGGTGGGGTGAGCGGCTGTAGCGGTCCACTAGCTCGAGATGCCGCACGATCCGCGGCCAGCTGGGGAATCCGTAGCTGCGCGCGATCACCAGCTGCGCGTCCGCCAGCGTCTGCACGGGATGGAACTCGGCGGCCAGTGCGAGCGCTGCGCTCTCACCGGCGCGGACGCCTTTGAGCAGGGTCTTTGCCTGACCGCGCAGGTGGTCAAGGTGCGGGTCGTTCGGAAGATTTCGGGTCGGCATCGCCGACCTCCTCTCTACGAGCCTGCTGTCCGCATCGTCAGGCGAGAAAGGAGGTGAACTGGTGCCACACCACAGCGATCGTCCAGGTGGGCTGAGCCCTTCCCGCGGACCGGTGGCACCCTGAAGCGCCTTCCGGCAGCCTAGCTCAGCGCGGCTTCTCCATCCACCACTCGGTGAACTCGTACGCGCGATCCTTCTCCAGCCGGATCACCCAGAGGTTGCTGAACTCGCCCGGCGGATTGGTCAGGTACGTCGTCCAGCCGCGGACGAACGCGACGCCGTCCCCGAACCCGAGCACCTCGTACTCGAACGTCGTCTCGCCGGGCGCGTCGGCGATCTCGAGCCAGACCGCCACGATCGCGTCCCGGCCGGTCACGGGGTCCTCGTCGGGCCGCCGGTACCAGGTGGCGTCCTCGGTCCAGAGCGCGGCGACATCCTTGGGATCGTTGCTCTCCCACGCCTTCCGGTACCTGTCGACCCAGCGATCGAGATCCTTCTCCTTCACGAGATCCGCCGGTGGTTGAGAACGACCGCGGACGGAGTCGCGAGTACGCCGGGATGCGCGCGCGGATCCACGTCGTACGTGACGAGGTTGCCGGCGCCGCTCAGCCCGAGAAAGTCCTGCGCGCCGGTCGAGGCCGCGGTGATCGCCTGCTCGACGGTCAGCCCGTGTCGGACGAGCTGGTCGATCTCGGCGGCGACGGTGCCGACCACGTCGGATCCGGTCAGCACACGGACGCCGTACCGCTCGGCGAGCGGGAGGATCGACGCGAGGTACGCCGACCGTTCTTCGCGCCGGGCCTTGCGCTCCGGGGTCTCGTCGGGGCTCGGCGTGACGGAGGCGCAGAGCGTCGGCGTCCACGCGCCGCCCCGGGCGCCGAGCGCCTGCAGGTCCTGCTCGGTGAGCGCCGTACCGTGCTCGACCGAGTCGATGCCGACCCGGATCAGCTCGCTGACGTGGTCGGTGTTGACGTGCGCGGCGACGCGGACGTTGCGGGAGTGGGCCAGCTCGACCATCGCCTCGACCACCTCGATGTCGTACGACGGGCTGACCTTGCTGCCGCGGATCGGGCCGTCCGGGCCGACCTCCGGGAAGTCGCCGACCAGTTTCAGCCAGGTCGCGCCGTCGGCGATCTCGGCCTCGACCGCGGTCAGCAGGTCCTCCGGGTCGACCGGCTCGTACGCGTCCGGGAAGTACCGGCCGTTCGGGGCGAGGAACCGGCCGGCAGCGAGGACGAGCGGGCGATCCGGGTCCGCGGTCCGGGCGAGTTCGAGGGTGACCTCGCGGTTCCCGCCGACGTCTCGAACCGCGCTCACCCCGGCGTCGGCCAGCTCCCCGAGTCGCTCGGCGGCGAAGTCCGCGCCGCGCAGGACGGGCCCGTTCGGGCCGGCCGCCAGCGTCAGGTGACAGTGCGAGTCGACCAGACCCGGTACGGCGTACCGCCCGGGCAACTGCTCGCCGGACGGGTCCTGACCGAACGTCAGGCGTGCGGTGTCGCCGGAGGGAAGAACGGTTCCTTCGAAGACCCAGGTCGTCATGGTCGCCATTCTGACCCAGGCGAGATCCAGATCACGTGACATCTGACTTGAACATGTTCAAAAGAGCGGCGTACGGTCAGAACCGGAAGAGTTGAACGTGTTCAAGAGTGGGGATAGAGATGGACATGACAGTCACGACGTACCTGGTCTACCTGCTGATCGCGGTGCCGCTGACGATCTGGGTGGCGCGGACTCTGAGCCGGAACGGGCGGATCTTCCTGGTCGACGTGTTCCACGGCAACGCCGAGTTCGCCGACGCGGTGAACCGGTTGCTGGTGGTCGGGTTCTACCTGATCAACCTCGGGTTCGTGACGCTGTTCCTGCGCAGCGAGAGCCCGGTGGAGGACGCGAGCGGGGTGTTCGAGCAGCTCAGCGTGAAGCTCGGGATCGTGATGCTGGTGCTCGGGGTGGTGCACCTGACGAACGTGTGGATCTTCAACAAGATCCGGACCCGGAGCCGGCTCGACAGCATGACCCGTCCGCCGGTGCCGCCGAACGACAACATCCAGCCGGTCACGATGACCGAGCAGGCCGCCCGGTACGGATATTGACGGCCGCCCGGCCGTGCGTGAGTTGACGGTTCTGTACGACGCCCACTGCGGAATGTGCCGCCGCTTCAAGGACTGGCTGGCGGCACAGCACCCGGCGCCGGACGGGTACGGCGGGGTGGTGCGTCTGCGGTTCGTCGCGGCGGGGTCGACGGATGCGCGGACGCTCTACCCCGCGCTGGATCATGACGCGACGCTGCGGGACGTGACCGTGATCGCCGACGACGGGTCCGTGTACATCGGCGATCGCGCCTGGATCGTGTGTCTGTGGGCCACGGGGGAGCACCGGCACACCGCCGTACGACTGGCCAGCCCGGCGATGCGGCCGGTGGCGCGGGCGATCGTTCAGGCGGCGGCGGGGCTGCGGCGGTTGAGTGGAGGTGATTACGCTGACGGGTGTGACGGACAGTGCGACCGCGAAGGGTGAGCAGACGCGTGAGCTGATCCTGTCGACCGCGTTGCGGTTGTTCCGGGAGCAGGGGTACGGGAAGACCACGATGCGCGCGATCGCCAACGAGGCGGGCGTGTCGGTGGGGAACGCGTACTACTACTACGGTTCCAAGGACCACCTCATGCAGGCGTACTACGACCTGCTGCAGGACCAGCACCGCGAGGCGGTCGAGCCGATTCTCGCGACCGAGAAGGCGTTCGTGCCGCGCTTGGCCGGCGTACTGCGGACCTGGCTGGACGTGTCCGCGCCGTACCACGAGTTCGCCGGCACGCTCTTCAAGACGGCGGCCGATCCGCGCAGCCCGTTGTCGCCGTTCAGCGAGGAATCCCGGCCGGCGAGGGACGCGAGTGTGGAGATCTTCCGGCGGGTCATCGACGGCTCCGACCTGAAGTTGGCCGCCGATCTCAAGGCCGAACTCCCCGAACTGCTCTGGCTGCTCCAGATGGGCGTGGTCCTGTTCTGGGTCCACGACCAGTCCGAGGACGTCCGCCGAAGCCGTGCCCTGATCGACCGCGCCGTCCCGCTCGTGGATCGCCTGCTCCGCCTGACCCGCATCCCCGGCGTCCGAGGCGTCACCAATGACATCGTCGGCCTGATCAACTCGATCAAGCCGTAGGACCTACTCGCCGGTGGCGCCGTCCAGGCGTTGGCGGAGGAGGTCGGCGTGGCCGTTGTGGCGGGCGTACTCCTCGATCATGTGGATGTAGAGGTAGCGCACGGAGTGCAGCGGTTCCTGGCCGGGGCGGTAGAACGTGTCGTCCAGCGAGTAGTTCGCGGCCAGCGCGTCCGAGGTCTTGATGATCTGGCGGAAGTCCTCGAGGTCCTCCGCGACGACCGCCGGATCGACGTGGTCGAAGTCACCGTCGGGGAACTCGGCACTCCAGTACTTCGGGGGCGAGTCGTGGCCGGCCAGGGCGCGATGGAACCAGTACTTCTCGACCTCGCTCAGGTGCCGCACGAGTCCGATCAACGACATACTGGCCGGCTCCACGGCGCGCTGGACGAGCTGCTCGTCCGTGAGCCCGGAGAGTTTCCACAGCAGCGTTCCGCGGTGGTAGTCGAGGAATCCCTGCAGCAGTACCCGCTCGTCGGCGACCGTCGGTGGGTCGACCCGAAACTGTTCCGTCACGAGCAGAACCTACCTGTGTGACGAGCGTCCCGTAAGAAACGGCCCCGCAGTGCCGTAAACTGATTCCGACGGCCCGCCCAGTTCTGCCTCGGGCCGGTGAGCGCAACTACTGTGCGCCAGCAGTCGACCACCACGCGCCGCGGCCCTACCGGCCGCGCCGGGCAGGACGACCCCCGAACTTTTGGAGTACCACTATGGCGGCACGCCGCCTCACGTCTACAACCACGCCCAACCAATCCACCTCCCAGTCCCGCAAGCCTGCCGGCGACAAGCCGGCCAGTGACGCGCGGGCCGGGCAGTCACGGCCGCGGCGCCGGCGCCGTTCCGGTGCCGGACGCAACCAGCAGTCCGCCGGCGCCGAGCAGCAGCTCGAAGTTGCCATCAGCAACGATGACGAGGTGACCGAAACGGTTGCCCCCGACAACCGCAGCTTCGCGGAGCTCGGCGTACCCGATCGGCTGGTGGCCACGCTGGCCGCTGCCGGGGTGTCGACGCCGTTCCCGATCCAGGCGGCCACGTTGCCGGATTCGCTGGCCGGTAAGGATGTCCTCGGCCGCGGACGGACCGGATCGGGCAAGACCTACGCGTTCGTCCTGCCGGTTCTCGCGCGGCTCGCGGCCAGCACCACCAAGCGCCGGCCCAACCATCCGCGCGCGCTGATCCTTGCTCCGACCCGCGAGCTCGCGACGCAGATCCAGGCCTCGATCGAGCCGCTCGCCGACACGTTCGGACTGCGCTCGATGACGATCTTCGGCGGTGTCGGTCACGGCCCGCAGATCACCGGCCTGCGCAAGGGCGCCGACATCGTCGTCGCCTGCCCGGGACGGCTCGAGGACCACGTCCAGGCCGGTCACGCCAAGCTCGGCGCGGTCGAGATCACCGTGCTCGACGAGGCCGATCACATGGCTGACCTCGGGTTCCTGCCCGCCGTACGCCGGATTCTCGAAGCAACGCCTGCCACGGCCCAGCGGCTGCTGTTCTCCGCTACGTTGGACGCCGGCGTCGACGTTCTCGTACGGCGCTTCATGACCGACCCGGTCACGCACAGCGTCGACTCGGCTCGCTCGCCGGTCTCGCAGATGACGCACCACGTCCTGCACGTCCAGCCCGACACCCGCCTCCCGGTCCTCGTCGACCTGACCGCCGCCCCGGGTCGCTCGCTGGTGTTCACCAGGACGAAGTACGGCGCCAAGTCGCTCACGAAGAAGCTGATCGCCCAAGGCGTCCCCGCGGTCGAGTTGCACGGCAACCTGTCCCAGGGCGCCCGTACGCGGAACCTGGAGGCATTCTCCGACGGTTCGGCGAAGACGCTGGTCGCCACTGACATCGCGGCCCGTGGCATCCACGTCGACAATGTGACGCTGGTGATCCACGCCGACCCGCCGATCGAGCACAAGGCGTACCTGCACCGCTCGGGCCGCACCGCCCGCGCCGGCGCCGAGGGCACTGTCGTCACGCTGATGACCGACGAGCAGGTCCGGGACGTCCGCGACCTGACCCGCAAGGCCGGCATCGCGCCGAAGGTCACCAAGCTCGGCGCCGACCATCCGCTCCTCGGAGAACTGGCCCCGGGCGAACGAACCTTCGTCGCGCCGACGGCCCGGCCGGTCCAGTCGGAACGCGTCGCGGGCACGGGCGGCAGCGGATCGGGCCGCGGCAATCGCCGTCGGCGCGCTTCAGGCCCCGCTCAGCAGGCGACTGGCAAGCGGTCAGGCCAAGCGGGTTCTGGCCAAACGGGTTCTGGCCAGGCGACTCGTGCGGCCGGTGGCTCGCGGAGCTCCGGTCGCTCCAAGGCCCGCGCCGGCTCGGGCGGCCCGAAGAGCTACTCCACGAGCACTCCGGGATCGGCGGCTCGTCCCGCCGGAGCCGCCGCGTTCTCCGCAGGCTCGCGCGCCGGCAGCTCCCGCCGAGGTCGCTGATCCACTGAAAGGCCCAGTCATCCCGACTGGGCCTTTCCCTTGCTGTTGGAAGCCGGCCGGGCGACAGTCGGAGACATGGTCAGGCTCGCGGCTGGGGTGGTCGCAACTGGTGGGTTGGCGCTGCTGGCCGTGCGGGCAGACCTGGCATCGCAGGTCGACGGGTGGCGGATGGCGGTCGACGTCGCTGTCGGTGTCGCCTTCATCCTTGCCGGGGCCTTGCCGACCGGGCCGGCTCGTCAGCGAGTGATGGTCGCCGCCGTAGGTGGTGCTTGGCTGCTCGGATCTGTGTTCGTGCAGGCCCTTCCGCTGCATCAGGCGGTGCTTGCGGTGGCGTTGGTGATGTTTCCCACCGGCGTGATCCGCGGCCGATTCGCCTGGCTGGCCGCCGCACTTGCGGGAGTGGTTGCTCTCGGCCTCGTCCCGCAACCGGTGGTGGCTCTGCTCTTCGTTCTGGTCGCCGTCGGCGCAGCGATGCGTCCGCCGAGCGCTCGCTGGTATCCGGTGACGGCAGCCGGGGCGGTGGCGGTGACACTTGGCGTCAGTTGGTCGATCGCCCGAAGCCGGGAGTCGTTCGATCCGGCGCTAGCCCTCCTTGACTACCAGGTCGTCCTCGGACTCGTCGCTGTGACCTTTCCGGTCGCGTACTGGTCGGCGCTACGAGTACGGCGACGGCTCGCCGACGCGGTCTTGGTCAGTCGACCGTTGGCCGGTCTCGACGGCTTCGCCTCCGTACTCGGCGAGGCGCTCGGCGATCCGAGCCTCAGAGTCCACCGCTGGCAGGACTTCGCTGGTGGGCAGGCAGACCGGCAGTTGCTCATGGTGAGTGAGGCAGACGTACCGGTGGCTGTCGTCGCGCATCGGTCGACGGCACTCGAGGATCCGCTGACTGCCCGGGCGGTCGAGACCGCCGTGCGGCTGGCGGTAACCAACATCCGGCTGCAGGACGAACAGCTCTCGCGACTGAGCGAGCTGGAGGCGGCGCGTGCGCGCGTCGTCGCAGCCGCAGACCGTCAGCGGGAGGAGGTGGCCGAAGAGCTGGGGCAGAACGTGGCGGCCCTCTTGAGGGACGCCCAGGCTCAACTGGCCGACGTACATGTCGGGACCGCGACTGCATTGGACATTGTGGAAGCAGAACTCGCAACCGCGATCGCGGAGATCGGCGACCTGGTGGCAGGCATTCCACCCGCGACGCTAGGAGAGGGGAGGCTGCGCGATGCCCTCGAAATCCTCGCGGCGCGAGCTCCGGCCGAGGTGGTGATCAGCTACGGCGGCGACTCTGCCGGTGACGCCGACGCCGAGACCGCGTTGTTCTACGTCTGTTCAGAGGCATTGGCCAACGCGGCCAAGCACGCCGACGCCGGCGTGGTCAAGATCGACGTACGCCGGTACGGCGATCTGCTGCGGGCCAGCATCACCGACGACGGGCGCGGTGGAGCCGACGCGTCCGGGTCGGGGCTGACCGGCCTGTCCGACCGACTGGCTGTACTCGACGGCCGGCTCCGGGTGGAGAGTCCACCCGGAGCCGGTACGACGGTGACTGCCACTGTCCCCTGCCGACGCCGTCTGTCCTAGCCGATCTTCTCCCACGGCTCGAGGATCATCTCCGCCCCCTTCGGGGCGGACGACTCGCTGAGAACGAGAGTGTTGCCGTCGACCGCCCAGGTGAACCGGGCCGGGTGGTCCTTTCCCTCGGGCACGAGCCAGACCTGGTGACCGGTGCCGCGGAGATCTCCTGCGCCGAGCACGCCGTCGGTGATGGTGCCACCGCAGTCATCGCTCGGATCGCCGATGGGCCGGCAGCGGACCTCGAACGTTCCGTTCCGCACAGTCAGGGTCCAGGTCCCCGAGTTTCCGTCGCTGTTGTCCAGACCTGCTGCGTGCACGTCCTCGAGGGTGATTTCCACCCGGTAGACACCGTTCGGCAGCGCGGAGACCTCTTGAGGGATCTTGGTGGCAGGAGCTTCCTTACCCGTCTGCCGACAGGCTTCTGGCACGTTCGGGACATCAGCCACGGGATTGGCCGTCGCGATGGCCTGGATGTCCTTCAGCATCGGCCCGCTGTTCGGGTCGGCCGCAAGCCGGTCGAGTACAGGCTGCAGTTTCCTGCGCAGGCCGGCGACCTCACCTGGTGCGGCGCTGATGAAACGGATGCCGTCGCTACACATCTCGCCGGCGATGGTCGACTCCTCGTAGGTCGCCTCGACAGACGCCTTCGTCGCTCGCTCCGCCGCATCCCGGATCCAGCTTCGCTGCTGCTCGGTCAGGGCCTCGAACCGTTGCCGGCTGAAGCTCAGGACGAAGACCTTCGGCCAGAGCACGACATTGGCGGTGACCTGGAAGGCGAGAACGGCGTCGTACCTGGCGTACTGCGGAACGTCGAACTCGGCGCCGCGAAGACGACCGGCCCGGACCTCGCCGCCCCACTCGATCCCGAAGTTCACCGGCGTACCGCCCAGCGCCCGGATGGCATCTTCCTGTACGGGCGAGTTGTAGGTCCGGAACCGCGTGCCCGTCCAGTCAGCCGGTCCGAGCAGCGGTTTCTTCGCAGCGAACGGCCGGCGAAGCGGTCCGACGGTCAGTCCGAGGCCGACGACTCCGGTGCTGTCCAAGCTGGCGAGCAGGGACTTGGCGACCGGCGCTGTCACCAGCTGCTTCTCCGCGGTGTAGCTGGTGATGGTCATCGGCGCCTCGACGGCCTTCAGGCTGGTGATCCCGGCTCCCGCGAAGGCCCGCGTCGACGGCCAGCCACCGTCGATCTCGCCGGCCGCGATCGCCTTCACGATGGCGGATTCAGCCGTTGCGTCGCCTTCGCCGTAGTTCTTCTTGATCTCGACCTTCAGCTTTCCGCCGGACACCGTGCGGAGGTTGTCGACGAAGGCCTGCGGGCCGAACGACTGACCGTTGTCGTTCACGTCGTCGATGGTGGCCAGCGTCAGTACGGCGCTGTCCCCACCGGCCTTGTCGACTGCCTTCGCACCACTACAGCCGAGCGGTGCCATCAGCATGATGCCGACGAGGCCGTAGCTGAGACCGCGTCTGCGCAGTACGTTCATGGTTTCTCCCCCTACGTCCAGAAGGTTGGACGTTGAGTAACGTCCAGTACTCCGGACGCTACGAGTGGCGCTGTCTTCTGCCGACCGTGTTGGCACGCGGATCGAATGTGGCTACCACTGCACCCAACTGTGACTTCACAAGCGCACAATGGGAAGCGTGACCATGGTGGCGGGGGCAGGTCCGGTGGTAGCGGTGCGCAGTGCAGGTCTGGCTGTGTCCGCGACGGTGCTGTCGGCCGCGGTCGTGGTGCTCTGCGTGCTGCCGTTCGCGTTCGCCAACCCGAACGCAGCCACGGTGCAGCGGCTGCCGGCCTGGTATGTGCTGGTCGTCGCCGTGGCTGCCGCGGTCTCCGTCGCCGGGGCCTGGGCCGCACGCTCGCACAGCGGCCGTGCCTCAGCAGCGCTCGCGCTGGCCGGCGTTGCGGCGATCCTGCCGCTGTGGGCCTCGCAGGAGTGGCTGCCGGACTCGTTGCGCGGCGCTACTCTCGCAACGAGACCGCTGGCCGTGGCCGCGATCGCCGCGACGGCTCTACTCTGGCCGGCCCGAGGAGAGCCACGAGCGGACCGGCTCCTGATCGTCATCGCCGGGATCGCTGTCGTTGCGGCCGGCGTACACGTGCTGGCTTATGACCCGTTCGCCGATCCGGGCTGCGCCCAGACCTGTGCCAACCTCTCGCCACTCCTCGGCGAACTGGTCGGGACCCGCTCCACGATGGCGATCACCACGGCGGCGATCGTCAGCATTGCCGTGATCGGTGGAGTCGCGGTCGCCGCGACTCTCAGGTCCCGTTCGTATCGGTTGGTGAGCGGCGCGGCGCTGGCTGCTCTGATGGCGCTCGTAGGGCTGGCCGTCGTACGGTGGCTGACCTTCGAGAACATCACGCCGTCAGCCGTCAGACTCCCGCTGGAGCCGTTGGCCGTCGCCGCTGTCGGAGCAGCCGTGTGCCTGCTGCACCTGCGTGTTCTGCGGACCCGCGCGGCCGTCGACAGGGTGGTGTCCGGCCTGTCGGCAGAGTCCGTACGGCGCGGAGCCGTCGTCGATGTCCAGTTCGCTGTGCCCGGTGAGGAGCGGTGGCTCGACCCGGCCGGTGCCGCCGTCGTGGACCCGCCTGAACCGGACCGAACCGTGGTTCTGACCGACGGTGCGGAGCCGACCGTTCGGCTCGTCGTCGCGCGCGCCGTGGACCCGGCGGAGGTCCTCGCGGGTCTGTCCCCGGCCACCCGGTTGGCGCTTCACAACGCACAGATGTCGACGGTCGCTCGAGCGCGACTGGCAGAGGTACGCGCGTCACAACGCCGGGTCGTCGCCGCATCGGACGGCGAACGCCGGCGGATCGAGCGCGACCTGCACGACGGCGCGCAGCAACGGCTGGTCGGCGTAGGTCTCCAGTTGCGCATTGCCCGCGCCGACGCCGACCAGGAGACGCGGATCGCGATCGAGAAGGTGGAGAACAAGGTCGGCGACGCTCTCAGCCAGTTGCGTCGGCTGGCGCACGGAGTGTTTCCGAGCGTGCTCGCCGACGAGGGTCTCGAGCAGGCTCTGGTCGAGCTCGTGGCGGCATCCGACGTACCGGCGGAGCTCACGATGCAGGTCACTGACCCGCTCACAACTGAGGTGGCGATGGCTGCTTATGCGACCGTCGCTGCCGCAGTCGGTAGCGTCGTACAACCTTCTGTTGCCACACGTTGCCGGATCGCGGTCCGCCAGGTCGCGGAGTCGCTGATCGTCAGGGTGGAGACGGAGTCCGCGACCATCCGAACGCCGGATCTCACGGCGGTCGGCGATCGGGTCGGTGCGGTCGGGGGAGAGGTCACCTGGTCTGATCCCGAGCCCGGCGGCTACGTCGTGACGGCGGTGATCCCGTGCGAGTCGTGATCGCGGACGACGTCATGCTGATCCGTTCGGGCCTCGCGCGGCTGCTCGGTGACGCCGGCATCGACGTCATCGGTGAGGCCGCTGACGCCGACGAACTGCTCCGCCTGGTCGCACTCGGTACGCCGGATGCCGCGATCGTGGACATCCGGATGCCGCCGACGCACACCGACGAAGGGTTGGTGGCGGCTCGACAGATCCGCGAGCGCTACCCGGACACTGCGGTGGTCGTGCTGAGCCAGTACGTCGAGAGCCGGTACGCATCCCGGCTTCTCGCGGATCAACCCGGCGGTGTCGGCTATCTGCTCAAGGAGCGCGTGTCCGATATCGCCGTACTCGTGGATGCACTCCGGCGGGTCGCCGACGGCGAATGCGTCCTCGACCCGACGATCGTGTCGCGGCTGATGCGGCGAAGGCGCCCGGACTCGCCCCTGACCCAGCTCACGAGTCGGGAGCGAGACATCCTGGCGCTGATGGCGGAGGGACGGTCCAACTCGGCCATCGCCGGTGAGCTCCACATCAGCGAGCGCACCGTCGAGGCAACCTGCGCACACCTCTTCCGCAAGCTCCAGCTGGAACCCTCGGCCGACGTGAACCGCCGGGTCCTCGCCGTACTGACCGCCCTCCGCGGTTGAGCAGACGGTACCTTTGCTGGTGCCGTGACCTGACAGAGAGGTTCTGATGCGGATCCGTACGGTCCTGAACGACCTCGTGCCGGAAGCGCTCGGCGTGACCGACTCACACGACCACCTGTTCTTCCGCTCTGCTGTGCTGCCTGGGCAGGAGCTGGACGACGAGGCGGCAGCGGTTGCCGAGGTACGGGCGTTTGCGGACGCGGGCGGTCAGGCGATCGTGCAATGGACTCCGCACGGGCTGAACCGGCAAGCCAGTCTCCTGCCCGGAATCTCAACCAGCACAGGCGTTTCGATCGTCGCCGCGACCGGCCTGCACCGGCGCGAACACTACCAGGACGGGTACGTCGACAAGGTGCAGGACCATCTGGCCGAGATCTTCGTCCGCGAGCTGACGACCGGTATCGGTGACACCCCGGTCCGCGCCGGGCTGATCAAGGTGGCCGGTGGGTTCCACGTCCTCGACGGACACGCCGAGCTCGTAATGCGGGCAGCGGCCGAGGCTCATCACGCGACCAACGCGCCGATCGCCATCCATCACGAGCTTGGTTCCGCCGCGGACGCCGTACTCGATCTCCTCGTCGACGAACTCGACGTACATCCAGCTGCCGTGATTCTCGGGCACCTCAACCGGTTTCCCGATCACCGTGTGCATCTCGAGTTGGCGCGGCGGGGTGCGTGGTTGGCGTTCGACGGGCCGTCGCGGGCCAACAATGCGACCGATCCACGGCTGACCGATTGCCTCGCGGCGCTGATCGATGCGGGGTACGCGGAACGCCTGCTGCTCGGCGGCGACACCACGACGGCCCGCGCCCGGGCCGCGACCGGAGAGGGTCCGGGGATGCCGTACCTGCTGACGCACCTCAGGCCGCGGATCACGCGGCACTTCGGTGCGGACATCGCCGACGCGGTGTTCCGGAGCAACCCAGCGCGCGCCTTCGCCACGGATTGGCGGGCGTAGCGGTACGTTCCCCTCAGTGTCAGGGTGATGCTGCCGCTCACGCGGTGGTTGGATCCTGAGCACCCGCTGTCTGGCTCTTACGTTCGGTGTCGCCTTCGGGCTGACG
>NZ_SGXJ01000003.1 GCF_004216905.1 Kribbella sp. VKM Ac-2569 | reverse complement strand
AACGCCGCCTCGCCCGCATCGTCTTCAACCACCTCACTACCGACCAACCCACCGCGAGAACCACCCTCGCAGCCGCGGCTTGACATAGGAGAAACGCATGGCGAAGAGCACGGCGGTGATGCTCACCGTGGGGGACCGGGAGGTCCGGGTGTCCAGCCCCGATCGGGTGGCCTACGAGGCGACCGACTGGGCTCCGGAGGTCACCAAACTGCAGGTCTGCGAGTACTTCACCGAGGTGGCTCCCGCGTTCATGCGGGCGTCGGGCGACCGTCCGGTCGCGCTGGAACGCTGGCCCGGTGGATGGCGTGAAGGTATGACGCTGTCGGTGGACGCGACCGGTCGTCAGACGGGGGACGGCTTCTACTCGAAGCGCCTTCCGAAGGGCGCGCCGGACTGGCTCGAGACCTGCCGCGTGCTGACGCCGAACGGGCGCCCGATCGACGAGCTGTGCCTGAGTGAGCCGGCCGCTGCGGTGTGGGCGGCGCAGATGGGCACGCTGACCTTCCACCCGTGGGCCGTTCGCAGCGGCGATCTCGACCAGCCCGACGAGCTGCGCATCGACCTCGATCCTCAGCCCGGCGCGACCTTCGCCGACGCCCGGCGGGTGGCCGGCGTCGCCCGCGAGCTCCTCGAGGAGCTGGGTCTGCGGGGGTATCCGAAGACCAGCGGCAACCGGGGCATCCACATCTACGTGCGGATCCGGCCGGAGTGGAGTTTCGACGAGGCCCGGCACGCCGCGATCGGCCTCGGCCGCGAGCTCGAGCGCCGCGACGACGGCGTAACGACCGCCTGGTGGAAGGAGCAACGCGGCGAGGCCTCGATCTTCCTGGACTTCAACCAGAACCTCCGGGACCGCACGGTCGCGGGCGCCTGGTCGCTCCGGCCGCGGCCTGGGGCGCCGGTGAGTACGCCGATGACCTGGGAGCGGCTCGCCGAGGTCGACGATCCGCGGGCGTTCAACCTGCACACGGTTCCGGAGTACCTCGCCGACGGCGACCCGTGGGCGGATATGGACGACACGGCGTACCCGCTGGAGCCGTTGCTGCGGCTGTGGGAGGAGCTCCCCGGCGGCGAGCTGAACTTCCCGCCGGACTACCCGAAGATGCCGGGGGAGCCGCCGCGGGTCCAGCCGAGCAAGAAGGTCGCCGAGCACTGGGACGAGCAGGGCAACCGGATCCCTGACTGACACTTTTCAGGGCTGTCTCGTCGGATGGGTGTCAAACGCTCATTCGCTAGGAGAGACACCTGTTATGGACACTCGTCTGGACCTGTTCACCAACCCGGTCCTCACCAAGTTCATCAAGCACCTGAACAGCGCGGCCAGGGTCGCGACAACTGTCGGGGTTCCACTGACCACGCTCGAGCTGGTCGAGCTACGGGTCAGCCAGATCAACGGCTGCGCGTACTGCGTCGACATGCACTCGAAGGATCTCGCGCACCACGGGGAGACCACGGTCCGGATCAACCTCGTCGCGACGTGGCGCGAAGCGACCGTCTACACCGAGGCCGAACGCGCCGCGCTCGCGTTGGCGGAAGCCGGCACCCGGATCGCCGACGCTGCCGGCGGAGTTCCCGACGATGTGTGGCTGAACGCCACCAAGCACTACAACGAGGAGCAGTTGGGCGCCCTGGTCGCGGCAGTCGCCGGCATCAACACCTGGAACCGCCTCAACGTCATCACCCAGCAGCCCGCCGGGGACTACGTGCCCGGCCAGTGGGGCTGATGCGGGTCAGAAAGTGCGCAGGGCGCCGCCGTCGATGGGGATGATGGCGCCGGTGATGTACGACGCTGCGGGGGAGAGGACGAACGCCGCAACCCGGCCGAACTCGTCGGGGGTGCCGTAGCGGCGCAGCGGGATCGTCTTCTCCGAGGCCCGCCGGGCCGCGTCGGGGTCGCCGCCACGGGCGTCGAGCTCTTTCAGGCGGTCGGTCGCGATCCGGCCCGGCATCAGGCCGTTCACCCGCATCCCGTTCGGTCCGAGCTCGTCTGCGAGCGTTTTCGCCACCATCGCGAGGCCGGGCCGGAGACCGTTCGAGATCGCCAGGCCGGCGATCGGGGACTTCACCGACGACGAGAGCACGAACGCGATCGAGGTGTCCTCGGTGCCGGCCCGGGCGACCGCGCGAGCGATCCGCAGCCCGCCGAGGAACACGCTGTCGAACGCCGACCGCCAGTCCTCCTCGTCGGTGTCCAGCGCGGTCCCGGCCCGCGGCCCGCCGACGCTGATCAGCGCGCCGTGCAGCTCGCCCCACTTGGCGATCGCGGTCGCGGCCAGCCGCTCCGCGCTGTCCGGGTCGGCGTTGTCGACGGGGATCCCGACGACGTTCCCGCCGAGCTCCGCCGCGGCCCGCGCGATCGACTCCTCGTTGCGGCTGGAGATCACCAGCCGGGCGCCTTCGGCGGCGAGCGCCTTGGCAGTGGCGAAGCCGAGTCCGGCACTCGCGCCGGTGACGATGTAGGTGCGATCACGCAGTCCGAGGTCCACACCACCATCCTGCCCCACCACACCCCGCCGCGCATCTCGTGCCCACGGCAAGAACCGTCGTTGCGTAAGGCAACGAGCCACGAGGCAGTCGTCAGTCCGGGGCTCCGGCGTGGGCCTCAGGTCGTTCGAGGGCTTCCGCCTGCTGTTCCGCGGGCTTGTCGGCGATCGCCTGCTGCCGGGAGAAGTAGACGAGTCCACCGAGGGCCAGCAGCGCGAAGAAGAACCACTGCAGTGCGTAGAAGAAGTGCGGTCCGTCGTCGATCTCCGGACCGGGGAACGAGCCGAACGCCGCATCGTTCGCCGGCTCTTGCTTGTCCACGGTGACGTAGCCGTCGTACAGGCTCAGCCCCAGCACCTTCGCGTAGTCCGGACCGTTGATGAGTCGCGCCGTACCGTCGTCCGGCGTTCCGCCGTTCGTGTGGCCGCCGCGTTCGCTACGCTGCAGGCGGCCGGTGACGGTCACCTCGCCGGTCGGTACGGCGGGGACGTGCAGCGGCATCAGTTCCGAGCTCTGCCGGGCCAGGAAGCCGCGGTCGACCAGCACCGCCTTCCCGTCCGCGAGGACCAGCGGCGTGACGATCTCGAAGCCCGGCTTGTCCTGGACGTTGCGGTACTTCAGGACCACCTGCTTCGAGGCGTCGTACCGCCCGGAGAGGACGACGGTGCGCCAGGCGTGCTGGTCGCCGACGACGCCCGGCGGACCCAGGATCTGGTCGATCGGGGCCGCGGCGGCGGCCAAGTTGGTCCGGGTCACCTCGTTGCGCGCCTTGCGTTCCTCGAGGCGGTGCAGCTGCCAGCGACCGAGCTGCACGCAGACGCCGGCGAGTACCAAGACGCCCAGCGCGGCGACGATCCAACGGATGTTCATGAGGCGTCCCACGTCTCGAACTTAAGCCATCCCCTGAAACGGCCGACGCGCGGCACGTACGCTGGGGGCGTGACAGTGATCCAGGAAGCGACGCGAACCGGTCTGGCGGACCGCTACGGCCGGACCGCGACTGACCTGCGCGTGTCGCTCACGGACCGTTGCAACCTGCGCTGCACGTACTGCATGCCGGAAGAGGGCCTGGACTGGCTCGCGAAGCCCGAACTGCTCACCGACGACGAGGTCGTCCGCCTGGTGTCGGTCGCGGTCACGCACCTGGGCGTGCACGAGATCCGCTTCACCGGCGGTGAACCGCTGCTCCGGCGCGGCCTGGTCGACATCGTCGCCCGTACGACGGAACTCGCGCCCCGCCCCGAGGTGTCGCTGACCACGAACGGGATCGGCCTCGCCCGGCAGGCGACCGCGCTGAAGGATGCTGGTCTGGACCGGGTGAATGTGAGCCTCGACACCGTCGACCAGGAGACGTTCAAGAATCTGACCCGACGGGACCGTTTGCAGGACGTGATCGCCGGGCTGGAGGCTGCGCACAACGCGGGTCTCACGCCGGTGAAAGTGAATGCGGTCCTCATGCGCGGCGTGAATGACTCGGGTGCACCGCAATTGCTGGAGTTCTGCCTCGAGCGCGGTTACGAACTGCGGTTCATCGAGCAGATGCCGCTGGACGCGCAGCACGGCTGGGACCGGACGACGATGATCACCGCGGACGAGATTCTCGGCATGCTCACCGAGCGGTTCCATCTGACGCCGGACGACGCGTCGAAACGGGGCAGTGCGCCCGCCGAATCGTTCCTGGTCGACGGCGGACCGCAGACGGTCGGCATCATCGCGTCCGTCACGCGCCCGTTCTGCGGCGACTGCGACCGGGTTCGGCTGACGGCCGACGGGCAGGTCCGGGACTGCCTGTTCGCGCGCACCGAGTCCGATCTGCGGACCGCGCTCCGGGCCGGCGCCGACGACGCCGAACTGGCCGACCGCTGGCGTCGCGCGATGCTCAACAAACTTCCGGGTCACGGCATCAACGACCCGAGCTTCCTGCAACCCTCCCGCCCGATGTCCGCGATCGGCGGTTGAGTGCCTGGAGCGGAGCTCCCAATCCCATGCTCTTCCGGCCCAATCCGGAAATGCAGTTTTTCGCTACCCGGCATTCACGCGCTGAATGGCTCGACCGACCGCAGGAATGATCTGCGGTCGAGGAAGTCGGACAAGCTGTCCTTGTGTTCGTCGCACGCCAGCCAGGTCTTGCGCCGGTCGGGGGTGTGGATCTTCGGGTTGTTCCACAGCAGCGCCCAGGTGGCAGGCTTCCCGCAGCCCCTGGCGGAGCAGCCGGTCGGCATCGTCGGTGCGGCTTCTTCAGTCATCCGCGGGTGTCATTCCTCTGCATTCCTGATGCCTCAATAATCAATAGCCTGGGCAAAATGAAGCGACGTCGGACAGCCACGGGGGGAGCCGTCCGACGCCGCATCAAGTCCCTGAATTCCACACATGAACTTCAGAGCACGCGGGAGATTCTGACACGGATCAGTCCAAGTTTTCCAGTCCCGGCCCAGATCACTTTTCGGTGTCGGCCGGACGGTCCTGAGAAGCGTCCTCTTCAGCGGGTACGACAACCGTCGGACGCTCCCCGATCGCGGGCCTCGCGGGCGCCACATATGGGTCCGCGGCGGGCGTCGTCACGGACCGCTGGGCGTTCGCCAGCACGACCGCGAAGTACGGCAGAGCGATCGCTCCGACGACGAAAAGC
Organism: Kribbella sp. VKM Ac-2569; assembly: GCF_004216905.1. Lineage (GTDB taxonomy): Bacteria > Actinomycetota > Actinomycetes > Propionibacteriales > Kribbellaceae > Kribbella. The sequence continues at coordinate 1,265,305 of NZ_SGXJ01000003.1, read as the reverse complement.
CAGCGCCACGGCGACGGGGTGATGACGGCGAGCACGAAGCAGACGATCCGGATCGACATCATCCAGGCGTAGCGCGCGATCCGGCTGTCCAGATCCTCGGACCGGCCGGGCTGCGCACTCGTCACCGAGACGACCGTCGCGTCGCTCCGCTCATGGCGTTTCGACATCTATCCTCCTCACCAATAGCAACGGTACGCCGCGCCGGCCGCTCAGGCGCAGCCGGATGGAGAGAGGTTTGTCATGACCGATCGCACCTACCGCGTCACCGAGATCGTCGGCACCTCGAAAGAGGGCGTCAACCAGGCGATCACCAACGGCATCGCGCGGGCCGGCGAGACCCTGCGGCACCTCGACTGGTTCGAGGTCAGCGAGATCCGCGGCCACATCGAGGACAACCAGATCGACCACTACCAGGTGACCATGAAGGTCGGCTTCCGCCTCGAAGACTCCTAAGTCGGATCGCCCGGCCGCTGTGGGATAGCGTTCCTCCGTCCGACGATGTGAGGAGCGCTTGTGGGTAGGTCTGTGTTGGTGACCGGCGGTAGCCGGGGGATCGGGCTGGCGATCGCGACCGCGTTCAAGGAGGCGGGCGACCAGGTCGCTGTCACGTACAACACCAGCCCGCCGCCGGAGGGCTTCCTCGGCGTGAAGTGCGACATCACCGACCAGGCACAGGTCGACGCCGCCTTCGACACGATCGCGGAGCAGCACGGGCCGGTCGAGGTGCTGGTGGCGAACGCCGGCATCACCCGCGACACGCTGCTGCTGCGGATGTCCGACGACGACTGGGACTCGGTCCTGCAGACCAACCTCACCGGCTCGTTCCGGGTCGCCCGGCGCGCCGCGAAGGGCATGCTGCGGCTGCGCAGGGGTCGGATCGTGTTCATCTCCTCCGTGGTCGGCATGCTCGGCTCGGCCGGCCAGGTGAACTACGCGGCCAGCAAGTCCGGCCTGATCGGTATGGCCCGCTCGATCGCCCGCGAGCTGGGCAGCCGCGGCATCACCGCGAACGTGGTCGCGCCCGGCTTCGTCGAGACCGACATGACCGCGGTCCTGTCGGAGGAGACCCAGAAGCAGTACCTGAGCCAGATCCCGCTCGGCCGCTTCGGCCTGACGGAGGAGATCGCGAACGCTGTCCGCTGGCTGTCGTCCGAGGAAGCCGGCTACATCACCGGCGCGGTGATCCCGGTCGACGGCGGCATCGGCATGGGCAACTAATCTCACATTTCATCTAGAAAGGGCATGCCGGTGGGCATCCTCGACGGCAAGCGGATCCTGGTCGCCGGAGTCACCCTCGACTCGTCGATCGGCTTCGCCACGGCCAAGGTGGCGCAGGAACAAGGCGCCACCGTGCTGATCTCGAACTTCGGCCGCGCGCTGAGCATCACCAAGCGGATCGCGAAACGGCTGCCGACCGAGCCCCCGGTGCTGGAGCTCGACGTCACGAACGCCGAACACCTGGCCGCGCTGCCGGACGCCGTCCGTGAGCACGTCGACGGGCTGGACGGGGTCGTGCACTCGATCGCGTACGGCAACCCGGAGACGATCCTCGGCGGCAAGTTCCTCGAAGGTCCGTGGGACGACGTGGCGCAGGCCGTCCACGTGTCGGCGTACAGCCTGAAGTCGCTGGCCGTGACCTGCGCGCCGCTGATGAGCCGTGGTGGCAGCGTCGTCGGGATGACGTTCGACGCGACCGTGGCCTGGCCCGGGTACGACTGGATGGGGGTGGCCAAGGCCGCTCTGGAGTCCACCAGCCGGTACCTGGCGCGCGACCTCGGTGCGCAGGGGATCCGCTGCAACCTGGTGTCGGCCGGTCCGCTGAAGACCCTGGCCGCGAAGGCGATCCCGGGCTTCGAGAAGTTCGAGGAGCCGTGGCTGGACAAGGCCCCGCTGGGCTGGGATCCGTCCGACCTCGAGCCGACCGGGCGCACCATCGTCGCCCTGCTCAGTGACTTCTTCCCCGCGACCACCGGCGAGATCGTGCACGTCGACGGCGGCTACCACGCGATGGGAGCGTAGTGGCAACTTCTCTGGTAGAGCTCCGCGTTCTCGACGGCGCCAATCTCTACTTCAGCCGGGCCGCGATCAAGCTGACGCTGGACGTATCGGCGATCGCGGACGCGCCCGCTCCGGCGGCGAAAGCGTACGGACAGGCGATCGGTCTCGGCGCAACCCGGCCCGGCCGGATCGGGTCCGGGTTCCGCCAGCGGTTCGCGATCCGGGTCGCCGGTCACGTCGTACGGCGGATCGCCCGGGAGGCCGGGATCGGGCGGATCGGCGTACGGGTCCGCCCAGAGTCCGACGTACGGCGGCTCGTGGTGGCGTTCCCGTGGGCGCACGAGGGACGGGCGCGGGCGCTCGGGGCGGCGATCGTCGAGGTGCTGGACGCGTTCGGTGCCGATGACCTGAGCGAGCTGATCCACACCGTCGGGGAGCGGGTGCGGGACGAGCCGCCGGGTAACCCGCCGCCGACGCTGCGGCCGAAGGTGCCGGTGGTCGCGGTGACCGGGACGAACGGCAAGACCACGACGTCGCGGATGATCGCGCACATCGGGCGCGCCGCCGGGCTGCACGTCGGCTGGTCGAGCACCGACGGCGTGTACTTCGACGGCGAACTGGTGAAGTACGGCGACTTCTCCGGGCCGAGCGGCGCCGGGCAGGTGCTGTCCCAGCCGGGCATCCAGCTCGCGGTGACCGAGACCGCCCGCGGCGGGATCCTGCGCCGCGGGATCGGCGTCGCGTACAACGACGTCTCGGTGGTCACCAACGTGTCCGCGGACCATCTCGGCCTGGGCGGGATCGACACCGTCGACCAGCTCGCCGAGGTGAAGGCGGTGATCACGCACATCACCCGGCCGCGCGGCTGGTGCGTGGTGAACGGCGACGACCCGCGGACGTTCGCGATGCGGCTCAATTCGCCGGCCAAGTGCTGGGTGTTCTCCCGCGAGCCCGACTCGCCGTCGATCCGGACCGTGCTGGACGAGGGCGGCCGAGCCACGACCGTGCTCGACGGGTACGTGACCGTGCTCGACCAGTCGCGCGACCCGGAGCCGTTGCTCAAGGTCGCCGACGTACCGATGACGCTGTCCGGCCTGTCGCACTACAACGTGGAGAACACGCTGGCCGCGGCGTCGGCGGCGCTCGGTCTCGGGCTGCCGCGGGCGGCGGTGATCGAGGGTCTGAGCACGTTCGCGCCGAACGAGAACAACCCCGGCCGGATGAACATGTACTCGCTGCGCGACTTCACCGTCGTCATCGACCTCGCGCACAACGAGGCCGGGCTGGAGGCGCTGCTCGAGATCATGAACGGCGTCCGTCCGGACGGCGGCCGGCTGATGCTGGCGCTCGGATCGCCGGGTGACCGAGCCGACGACATGGTCGCGACGCTCGGTGCGATGGGCGCGCGGGCGACCGACCGGATCGCAATCGGCCACAAGAGCGACTACCTGCGCGGGCGGCCGCCGGAGGAGCTCGAGGCGGTGTTCCGCGAGGGTGCGTCGTCGGTCGGCGTGGACGACGTACCGGCGTTCCCGACCGAGCTGGCGGCGGCGCAGGCGCTGGTCGCCGAGGCGCGGGCGGGGGATGTGGTGGCAGTCATGTCTCTGCAGGATCGGGCGAGTCTTGACGCGTGGTTGCGGTCCGAGGGAGCTACTGTCGACACACCGGAGACCTTGAAGAGCAAGGTCGAGAGAGCCCAGCACTAGCCCTGCCGCCGCCATTCCGACGGCACAGTCGGGGTGGGAACGGGGTTGTGTGATGCGCTACCTGTGGTCGATCCCGGCTGCGGTGGTCGCCTGGTTCGTGGGCGGCTTCTCCGCGACGTATCTGAAGGGACTCCCGGAAGGTACGACGTACTTCGTGCCGCCGCGGATCGATCTGGTGGTGCTCGGCGGGTTCGCCGGCGGCGTGCTGGCCGGGCTGCTCATCGGGCGGATCCGGATCGCCGTACCGGTCGTGCTGATCGTTGCCGCGGGCATGTGGTGGCTAACCGGCAACTCGTTCGGAGATCTGCTGGTCACGTTGCTGGTGGCAAGCGCTCTCGGCGGGTTCTTCGGTGCCCTGGGCACGAGGATTTCGGTGGTCGCGGCGTTCGCGCTGGCGCTGCCGGTGGCCTGGACGGCCCTGCGGCCGGCTGAGCAACTGGCCGACTGGCGGTGGCTGTGGCAGCTGAACGGTCTGCTGGTCGGCGCCGGGCTCGCGATCCTGCTCTACGTCGCCTGCTGGAAGCGCGGCTGGCGGTCGGTGGGGTCGTGGATCCCGTTGACCGGGTTCTACCTGGCCTGCTTCGGCATCGTCGCGTCCGTCCGGCTCGTCAGTCAGTCGACCGGGAAGCCGATGGACGCGGTCGGCGACGCGTCGACCGAGGCATTCTTCCAGTCGTTCGAGCCGCTGCTGCGCGAGTACTGGCCGTGGATGGTCGTCGGCATCCTGCTCGCGATCCCGATGACGGCGCTCAAGCTCCGCGCCCTCCCACCGCCACCGCCGCCCCTGGACCCGTACGCCGACAAGTCGAACGACGCCGTACTCTCCGACGACCTCGACTGGATCGACCAGGAAGAACCCCGCCGACGCCTGCTCGCACGCCGCCAGCCCGCCTCCTGAGTCAGCTCGGGCTGGGCGCGGGCTGCCCGGTGGCAGTCAGTGGTGTGACCGCGGTGATCTCGGATTCGGCGGCGTCGACCACCAGTGCGAAGAACCTGAACCGACTGCTGTTCGGCGTACCGATCGCGTCCGTGCTGTAGGTCTTGCCGCCCGCGGTGATCCGGACCGTACGTGCTTCGGCGGACACCGCGCCCATGACCATCGTGAGGTGCAGCGGGGACGACAGATTCGGTACCACCGCGGGGATGGTCCTGTACTGGGCTCGTTGGTCCGGCTGCCAGTTCTCGTAGAAGCAGTCCTTGGTACCGCCGAAGGCCTTCGCCGGGCCCTCATCGGTGACGACGAGGCAGCCGGAGCTGTAGTAGGACGCGACCGCCCAGCTCTCGTTCGGGATGCTGCCGCGGGCGACGTAGAAGGCGGGCGCGTACCTGAGCGAGTCCGGCTGCGTCGTGAACGCCGGCTTGTCGGACCAGGGCTTCGGGAGCGGGGTGTACCGGAAGTCGGCGTGCGTGGACACCATCTTGGGCACGGGGCTCGTAGAGGGAGTCGCGACGCCGGGCTCGGCCGACCGGATCGAGCCGAGGACCGAGCTCGCGACCACGACAGCGGCGGTTGCGGCGGCCGCGCACACGGCAGCGGCAGTCGTACGGCGACGCACCTGGCGGCGCTTGATCCGCAGCCGGATCGGGGCCGCGGGGTCGGCGGGCTCGGGCCGCTCGTCGGTGAGGACGGCGAGCTTGGCGCCCAGGTCCTCGGGCAGGCGGTTCGTGCTCAGGTCGTCGGTCATGAGATCCCCCTTTCGGTCAGGTCGGCCAGTTCGTCCGGGGTGGCGAACGTGATGTCGGCGCGGAGCGCTTCCAGGCCCCTGCGGGTGTGCTGTTTCACGGCGCCGACCGAGCAGCCGAGGACTTCCGCGACAGTGCGCTCGGACAGGTCCTCGGCGTACCGGAGATAGACGGCTGCGCGTTGTCGTGGGCTCAGGCGCGCCATCGCCTGGCGGAGCGCGAGGCGCTCGTCCACCTGGGCGGTGTCGGGGTCGACGACGGTCTCCGGTGGTGCGTCCGTGGGGCGTTCGCCGAGCCAGCGGCGGCGGCGACCGGACAGAAAACTGCTGGCGACGATCCTTCGCAGGTACGCCTCGGGATTCCCGTTCTGCAGCTTCCGCCAGTGGAACCAGAGTTTGGTGAACGCGTCCTGCGCCAGGTCTTCCGCCTTCTGATGGTCCAGGGTCAGCGCGTAGGCGAGCCGCGCGGTGGCGGTCCACCGCGCTCGAACGAACTCGTCGAAGTCATGCTCGGTTCTCATCGGCACACCCCATACAACGCCTTGGACAGCGTCGCAGGGTGACAGATCACGCGAGAAGTTTCTGGCCGAGCCATTCGCCGGGCTGGAAGCCGGGTGGGAGGGCGTAGACGGCGGAGCCGATCGTGGTGGTCCACTCGTTGAGGGCATCGACCGCGTCCAGGCGGGTGAGCAGTGGGAGGAACTGACCCGCGACGTCCGCCTGGTGGCTGAGGAAGATCAGGCCGGACTCACGGGTCGCGCCGGTGTCGCGGACGTAGTTCAGGCCCTTGCGGAAGATGCGGCGGCCGTCGTTCTCGGTGTGGTGCGAGAGGCGGGCGTGCGCGTTCTGCGCGATGACGAGCCGGCCGTCGGCGTCGCGGGCCTCGAGGTCGAGTTCGTCGTGTTCGGCGGTGCCGGTGAGCGGTGCGCCGGTGGAGAGTTTGCGGCCGACGGCCCGTTCCTGTTCGGAGCGGGTGAGTTCGTCCCAGGTGTCGAGGTTCAGCCGGATCCGCCGTACGACGAGCGTCGTACCGCCGCGAAACCACTCGGGGCCGTCGGCGGACCACACGGTCTGGTCGAACTCCGGCGTGCCGAAGGCGGGGTTGCCTGTGCCGTCGACCTGGCCGAACAAGTTGCGGCCGGTGACTGGCTTGCCGTCCGGGCCGGTGCTGTCCCAGAAGCCCGTCTGGCGCCAGAGCGGGGTCGCGAACGGCTTCGCGTCCGCGATCAATCGCCGTACGGCGTGCACCACGCTGACCGCGTCGTCCGCGTCGACCATCACCAGCAGGTCACCGCCCGACCAGGCAGCCTGCAGTCGGTCGTGCTTCATCACCGGCAGGTCGTCGAGGCCCGGCGGCCGCTGCCCGGTCAACTCGAACACCCGCGGCCCGAACCCGACCGTCACCGTCACACCCTTGTTGGCCACCGCCATCTCGGGCGCCGTATCTCCAGGCGCACCCCGCCCATCGGCCAACGCGACGAGGTCACTCGTCCACAGCCGCATCAACCGCCCGAGCCCGGCCCGATCGGTCCCGAGCTTGAAGCTGACCAACTCGGCCACCGCCGGCGCGACGCGGGCGATTCCGGCTTGATGTTCGCCGTACGGCGAAACGGTCCGGGAGACAGGCGTTTCGGTGCTGTCGTTGTCGAGAGCAACGACAGCACCACCGGTGGCCGCGGCGCCTGCAGCGGCCGCACCGGCGTACCCGAAGAACTGCCGTCTAGTCGTCACTTGGTGTGGTAGTGCTCTTCTTCCTCAGTGAACGCCTTGACCGGGACCTTCAGGTCGTGGGTGGTGTTGTCGGAGAACTTGAGCCTGAGCGGGACCTCGTCACCGGGATTCAGCGGCCGCTTCAGGGACATCAGCATGATGTGGTCGCCGCCGGGGGAGAGGTGGGCGTGGGAGCCGGCGGGGACGGTGATGCCGCCGGGCTTCTCGCGCATCACCATCTTGCCGTCCTGCAACGCCATCTCGTGCAGCTGCACCATGCCGGCGATCGGCGAAGTTGCCGAGGTCAACTTCACGTCGGTGTCACCGGGATTGGTCAGCGACAGGAACGCGGCCGTCATCGTGGTGTCCTTCGCGCCGGTCGTCGCCCGCACCCACGCGTCCTCGACCAGCACGCCCGGAGTGGTCACCGCCGCCTCCTGAGTGGCCGGCTTCTCCGTCGAACCACACGACGACACCAGGAACGTGACCACGGCGGCGGCCGCCAGCAACTTCGTCTTCACGCAACGGCCAACGAGACTTGCCCTAGGCAAGTTCCCGAGGTGTCTCCTCTGTGACCTCTTCGTCGGGTTGCACGAAGTCGGGGTCGCCGCCCTCGTCACCGGACCGCGCCCCGGCCTGCGCCAGGTGCGACACCGATTCGAGCTCCGCGAGTACCGACTGATGCTGATCGACGCACAGCACGACGAGATCGCCCGGGTTCGACCGCTCCAACGCGAACCGCACCGCCTCGAGCTCGTCGAGGACGACGTCCACCGTCCGGCACCGCGCGCCGCTCTCCATCGCGGCCTGTACGCCGACTTTCACCAGTCCTGCCGACTCGCCGCGCTTGCGCCCGCGCAGCCGGGCGTCCTCGCGGACGATGACCACGTCGAAGTGCTGCGCCGCGACCTCACCGAGCTCGCGGATGTCGTCGTCCCGGCGGTCGCCCGCGGTCGCGATCACGCCGATCCGCGACGGCCGCCCGACCTCGGACGACGCGCTCAGGCTCTCCCCGAGTCGGTCGACGAAGTCACCGAGCATCCGCATCGCCGGCGCGTTGTGGCAGTAGTCGACGATCACACTGCGCCCGTCGACGTCGATCTCGTTCAGCCGGCCCGGCGACAGGTAGTACGACGTACTGAACGTCCGCAGCCCCTGCCGGATGTCGTGCAACGGCGCACCCGCGGCGAACGCCGCCGCGGCGGCCGCCATCGCGTTCTGCACGTTCATCATCGCCCGCCCGCCGAACGTTGCCGGCAGCAAGTGAGTCCAGGCGAGCTGCATCGACCGGCGCCCGTGCTTCACCACGATCATGTCGCCCAGGTCCGAGCGCTCCAGCACCACGGCCCGCCCGCCACGACGGCAGTGCCCCTCGATGTAGTCGCGGACCTCGCTGCCCGGCTCGGCCATGCTGAACCACACGACCTGCCCCGAGCACTTCCGGCGCATCTTGCGCACCAACGGGTCGTCGGCGTTCAGTACGGCGTACCCGGTCCGCGGCACCGCCTCGACCAGCACGGCCTTCACATCGGCCAGCTGCTCGAGCGTGTCGATCCCGCGCAGGCCGAGGTGATCCGGCTGCACGTTCAGGACGACGGCCACGTCGTTGCGCTCGTACCCGAGCCCCTCGCGCAGGATCCCGCCGCGCGCCACCTCGAACACCGCGAAGTCGACGCGCGGGTTCTGCAGCACCATCCGCGCGGACTTCGGGCCGGACGCGTCCTGCCGGATCACCAGCCGCTCGTCGATCACGATGCCGTCGGTCGACGTCATACCGACCTTGCGGCCCATGCCCTTGAAGACATGGCTGATCATCCGCGAGGTGGTCGTCTTCCCGTTTGTCCCGGTGACGGCGACGATCGGGATCCGGCTGACCGCACCAGACGGGAACAGCATGTCCACCACCGGTTTCGCGATGTACTGCGGTTCGCCGATCGTCGGGTTGGTGTGCATCCGGAACCCGGGCGCCGCGTTCACCTCACAGATCGCGCCGCCGGTCTCGCGCACCGGCTGGGTGATGTCCGGGCAGATGAAGTCGATACCGGCGATGTCGAGCCCGATCATCCGGGCCGCCTCCTCGGCGATCTCGACGTTCTCCGGGTGCGCCTCCCAGGTCCGGTCGATCGAGATCCCGCCGGTGGACATGTTGCCGGTGAGCGTGAGCTTCACCATCACGTCTTCGGGCGGTACGTCGTCCAGCTCGAAACCCTGGTCGCGAACCAGTTGGCGGGCCGCGTTGTTGATCGTGATCCGGGTCAGGATCTTCTCGTGGCCGACACCGCGCCGCGGGTCGGCGTTGGTGATGTCAACGAGCTCGGACACGGTGTGGATGCCGTCGCCGACCACGTGCGCGGGCACGCGTTCGGCGATCGCCTCCATCCGGCCGTTGATGATCAGGCATCGGTAGTCCTTGCCGGTGACGAAGTTCTCCACGATCACGGAACCGCGCCGGGACTGCTCGGCCGCGATCGGGAACGCCTCGCGGACCGCGTCCGCGTCCTGCAGGTTCAGGCAGACACCGCGCCCGTGGTTGCCGTCGAGCGGCTTGCACACGACCGGGTAGCCGATCTTGTTGGCGATCGAGACGGCATCCTCGACCGTGCGGACCGACTCCGACCGCGGCACCGGCAGACCGGCCGAGGCGAGCAGCCGCGTGGTCAGGTCCTTGTCGCTCGCGACGTCGACCGCGATCGAACCGGTTTCGGACGTCATGGTGGCCCGGATCCGCTTCGCGTGGACGCCCTGCCCGAGCTGGACCAGGCTGGCCTTGTTCAGCCGGATCCACGGGATGTCCCGGGACACCGCCTCGTCGACGATCGCCTGCGTGGACGGGCCGAACGCGGTCCGCTCGGCCTGCTTGATGAACTTCTCCAGCTCGGTGGTGAAGTCGAACGCGGGCTGTCCATCCTTCATTTGGGGCTGGACGAGGTTGTTCACGAACCGTACGGCGAGTTCACCCGCCGCGAGCCCGACCGGTTCGTCGGCGTACGCGTAGATGATGTTGTAGACGCCCGGCGAGCCTTTGACCTGGCGCGTCTTGCCGCGGCGCATGTCGTGGCCGGCCTCCTGCTGGAGCTGCAGCGAGACGTGTTCGGCGATGTGACCGAGCCAGGTGCCTTCGTTCAGGCGCTCGATGAACCCGCCCTTGCGGCCTCGTGAGCAGTGGTGCTGGTCGAGCCGCGGGAGGTCGGCGAGCAGCCGTTCGGTGAAGCCGGGGATCGTGTTCGACGGGAAGTTCTCGAGCGAGCCGAGGTCGACGACCAGGTGGATCGCGGGGTCGTAGCTCCAGATGTTCGGGCCGCGGAAGACGCGGGTCTCGATGATCTTCAGGTCGGGAGCCGGAGTGCCGTGCGTTTCGGTCATGGGGTTCCGTTGTCTGCTTGCGTCGGGTCGGGGGAGTCGGGTTCGGCGCCGGCCGTGATCGGCTCGGTCGCCCCCGGTCTGGACTCCCCGGCCCCGATCGCAGACTTGGCCGACTTCGCCGTACGGCGTCCTGCCCGCCGCTTCCGCTCCTCGTAGTACCTCGGCGACACTCCCTCGGCGGCGATCTCCTTGGCGAGCTTGCGCAGGTCGGCCTCGGCGGCCGCCATCTCGGCGATCTCCTCCGCCGGCGGCTGCGGGCCGTACGACAGCAGCACGCGGTTCTGCAGGTCGAACGTCGCGGTGGCCGGAAGGACGTGCAGTACGACGCCGGACGCGAGGATCGGCTCGGACCGCTTGGCGTTGTGGGCGTTCGACGTGATCCGGGTGCCGTCGAAGATCGTCACCGCGCCCCGGCCGACGACCTCCAGGTGGGTGCCGCGGACGACCGCCGCGGTGTCCTCGTCGACGCCGATCCCGAGCAGGCCGGGGGACTGGGCAACGAGCGACAGCAGCCGGCCGTACCGGTTCCGCTGGGCGAAGTGCTGGTCGACGATCGCGCCCTGGACGAGGCCGAGTCCGCTGGAGAGCTGGCTCATCCGCTGCCGTGGGGTGGCGCCGGAGCGGCCGAACGCGATCATGTGTTCGGCGAGGATGCTCGCGCCGGCCGACGTACCACCGACGGCCGCACCGCGCGCATGAGCGGCGGTGACCGCGCGGCCGAACGCCGTACCGGTGACAACGCCCGCAAGCTTCAGCTGGTTGCCGCCGGTCATGAAGATCCCGGTCGCGTCGTTGAGCGGGGCGATGAAGGCCGGGTCGTCCGCGTCCTCCCGGTTCTCCGGGCGGACGCCGACAACGCTCTCGGCCCCGAGCGCCGCGAACAGCGCCCGGTACACGTCGACGACGTCGGGCCCGAGCGCGGACGCGGTGGGAACCACCACGATCCGCGCCTTGGCCCCGCCCGCCGCCTCCACGAACTCCTGCAGCACCGTCCGCTTCTTCAGCTTGTCCTCGGCACCACCAATAGCAAACAGGGCTCCGGCCCCACCCTGCAGTTCAGACATACGCGAAGCTTAAAGCCTGCCCCCACCACCGCCTCGCCGTCCCACGTTCACCCCAGCCCGACTTTGAGAAGCCACCAACCATTCTCGGCGACGATTCATGGTCGGTGGCTTCTCAAAGTCGGGGGGTTGACGCGGATGCGGGGAGGGGAGTTATCCACAGGGCGCGGTTGGGGGCGTGCTGATGGGGTGCGGGGCGGACATGCTGGTGTGATGGATCGGTTGGGTGACGAGGTTCGCGCGCGGGTGCTGACGCTCGTTCGGAGACCGCAGAGCCGGCAGGTCCTGCTCGAGACCGGCTTGCGGGACGCCGACCTGAGGCGGCTGCTGCGCAGGACGGCGCTGCGGCACTACCACGGGCATTACGTCGACGGCCGCCTGGACGAGCACTTTGCGCGTATCGCCTGTGCGCAGGCATTGCACCCGGGTTCGGTGGTGAGCCACTTCAGCGCCGCCAGCCTCGCGGGGCTGCGCAACTGGACCGACGGCCGGCGACAATCGGCGCCTCCCACCGACGCCGTGTGGCTGACGCGGCCGCCCACTACCAAGCGGAACCAGCGCCGCCAGGACATCGTCGTACGACGTGCAGCCCTGGAGCCGGCCGATGTGTCTCGGCACCTGTGGCTGCCCGTCACCGGCGCGGCGAGAACCGTGGTGGATCTCGCTCGCACCTTGCCGTTCCGCGAGGCGATCGTGACCGTCGATGACGCACTGCGCAGCGGCGTCCGGACGATCGGTGAGGCCGACGGTCTTGCGAAGTACGAGAGTGAGAGCCCCGAGGAACGGCGCCGGCAGTTGCGCCGCAGCTACCGGCGTGATCAGCGACTGAGCGATCGGGCTGTCGAGCTCGTGCACTTCGGCTGGGAGGACGTCCTCGATCCGCGCTCGGACCTGATCGCCCGCCTCCGCGCAGCCTTCGCAAGAGGTAGCTCCCGCCCCGGCGACCCGCCGATCTGGCGCGCCCCGGCCCGCCACGACCCCGCCTTCTGGCTCCACGCCGCCTAACTGCCCACTTCGCACTCACCGCCGCACCGCACCGGCCCGCTCCGGGACGTCGACTTTGAGAAGCCACCAACCATTCTCGGCGACGATTCATGGTCGGTGGCTTCTCAAAGTTGGTACGGCGGGTTAGTGGGTGAAGGTGAACCAGTTGAGGTTGACGTAGTCGGCGGGTTGGCCGGTGGTGAAGGTGAGGTAGACGTTGTGGGTGCCGGTGACGGAGGTGATGTTGGCGGGGACTGATCGCCAGGACTGCCAGCCGCCGGTGTTGGCGATGGCGAAGCTGCCGATCGGTGCGTTGCTGCGACTGTCCAGGCGGACCTCGACCAGGCCGCTCACTCCGCCGGCGGCGCCGGAGGCGACTCGCGCCACGAACTGTGTCGCGGCCGTGCTGCCGAAGTCGATTCCGCGGTACAGGGCCCAGTCACCGTTGCCGATCTGCATCAGGTTCTGGCCACCGCCGGTGTCGGTCGTGGTCTCCAGGCCCATGCCCGACTGCTGGCCGTACGACTCGGCCTGCAAGGTGGTGTAGGCGCTGCCGCCACCACCGGGCGGGGGTGTGGTCGGCGGGGTGGTGCCGCCGCCCTTCGACGACACGGCCACGTAGTCCACGATCATCGGCTTGTCGGGCACCGTCGAGGCCCGCGGGGTCGGGCCGTTGAGGGCATCCGGGAACGCTCCGCCGATGGCGACGTTCAGCAGGACGAAATAGCCGGCGTGCGAGGTCATGTTCGTCCACGTGTCGGCCGGCAGTTGGCCCTGACTGATGGAGTGCCATTGCTGTCCGTCGACGTACCAGCGCAACTGGTTCGGCGAGATGCTGGTGTCCCACTCGAAGCGGTAGGTGTGGAACGCGGACTGGCAGGTCGAGCCCGGGCAGGCGCGGCTGGCGCCGAGGCCGGTCGTCTCGTTGCACGGGCCGCCGGGGTTCACGCCGCAGTGCAGCACGCCCCAGACGGAGTTGATCCCGTTGACGTTCTCCATGATGTCGAACTCGCCGATCCCCGGCCAGTTCCAGTAGTTCCCGCGGTACGGCGCACCGAGCGCCCAGAACGCCGGCCAGTACCCGAGCGCGGCGTCACCCGTGACGTTCGGCATCTGGATCCGGCTCTCGATCGCCAGCACCCCACCGGCCGGTGGTTTGAAGTCGCTCCGTTGTGTCTCGACCCGGGCGGACGTCCAGTTCCCGGCGCTGTCGCGGCGCGGCGTGATGCGCAGGTTTCCGGTGCCGTCGAGGGAGAGGTTGTTCGGGTTGTTCGTGTAGTTCTGGATCTCGCCGGTACCCCAGTTCCCGGGCCCACCCGGGTAGCCGTGACCGGTGTCGATGATCCAGTTGGAGCCCGACGGCAGGCTGCCGTTGGACCCGTCGAAGTCGTCGCTCCACACCGTCGTCCAGCCGGCGGGTGGAGTCGGGACACTCGCGTCGGCCGCGACGCTCAGGGGTACGACGACCAGTAATGGCGCGAGCAAGGCGAGTGCGACAGGGCGGAATCGCATGATGGCCTCCAGGTTTCGGTAAGGCCAATGGGAGCGCTCTCATGGCGGGCTGTCAACAGCTCGTCACAGCTGGGTGCGATACACCGTCGTACTGCGGCGCACTGTCATGCCGAGGCGTTCGTACATCGCGAGGGCGCCGGTGCCGGAGTGGGTCCAGAGGGTCAGGGATTGTTTGCCTCGGCGACCGGCTCCTTCGGCCGCGACCGTCAGCAGTGCGCGGGCCAGACCGCGGCCGCGGAAGTCGCGGCGTACGGCGACCTGCTCGACGTACCCATCGGGTGAGTCAGGGAGGTGCAGGCTGAGCGCGACGCCGACCACCTCGTCACCGGCGACCGCGACCGGCGACAGCTCGGGATCGAAGCTAGGACGCTCGATGCTCGTCTTCGCCCACTCTTCGTACTCGTGCCGCCGCGGCTGCCACTCGTCGAAAGCGTCCTGCACAACTTGGTGCACGACTCGCGCGTCGCCCGGCGCGAACGGCCGCACCGTGACTCCTTCAGGCAGCATGGGCGCGGCACCCGAGACCGGTCGCTCGAGCAACCAGTTCGTCGCCAGTACGTCGTACCTGCGGGATCGAAGCAACGCCGTACCGGCCTCGTCCGCGTCGTCCACTGTCTGCGCGAGCCAGTCGCTACCGTGCTCGCGGGCCCGGGCCTCCGCCCAGTCGAGCAGCTGGGTCCCGAGGCCTAGACCGACGTACGACGGATGTACGTCGACCTGCGCGCGCCGACCGCCATGTACCCAGACCCAGGCCACGAGCTCATCGTTGGATTCGATCACCCGGGTGTCGAGGTCGAGGGTGATGAGGGGGCGCTGCAGGTCGGCGGCCACCGCATCGGGGGCCGACTCCGCCTGCCCGTGCCAGAGCTGCTCGGCCGCGGCGATCAGGCGGTGGATCGCGGGCGCGTCGTCAAGGGTGGCGGGGCGGGTCGAGGAGTCCATGGCCCCGATCGTGCCGCATCAGGCCGGCGTTTCCGCGTCGGCGGCCTCGACTTCCTCGCGGGTGATGCCGAGCAGGTAGAGGATCGTGTCCAGGTACGGCACGCTCAGGTGGGTGTCGGCGGCCGCTCGGACGACCGGCTTGGCGTTGAACGCGACGCCGAGGCCGGCGACGGCCAGCATGTCGAGGTCGTTGGCCCCGTCGCCGATCGCGACCGTCTGGGTCAGCGGCGTACCGGAGCGCTCGGCGAACTGGCGCAGCGCGGTCGCCTTGCCGGGGCGGTCGACGATCTCGCCGACGACGCGGCCGGTGAGGATGCCGTCGACGATCTCCAGCTCGTTGGCCTTCGCGTAGTCGATGCCGAGCTCGGCGGCCAGCTTGTCGGTGATCTGGCTGAACCCGCCGCTGACGATCGCGAACTGGTACCCGAGCCGCTTGAGCGTGCGGACCAGCGTGCGCGCACCGGGCGCCAGCTCGATCGCGGCGTACACCTCGTCGAGGGCTGTCGCGCGCAGTCCTTCGAGCGCCGCGACCCGGTTCCGCAGCGAGTCGGCGAAGTCCAGTTCGCCGCGCATCGCCTGCTCGGTGACGGCGGCGACCTCGTCCAGCCGGCCGGCGTGGTGGGCGAGCATCTCGATGACCTCGCCCTGGATGAGCGTCGAGTCGACGTCCATCACGATCAGCCGCTTGGCCCGTCGATACAGCCCGCCGTCCTGGACGGCGATGTCGAGGCCCTGCCGGACGCCTTCCTGGGCGAGGACGGTCCGCAGCGCTTCGGGATCGGCGCCGGAGACGGCGAACTCCATCGCGGTCACCGGGTACCGAGCCATCCGGCTGATCCGGTCGATGTTGGCGCCGGTGTCGGCGATCCGTCCGGCGACCGCGGCGAGTCCGGCCGCCGACAGCGGGTGGCCGATCACGGTCACCTGGCTGCGGCCCTTGCGGCGGGGCTCGTTGTCGCCGACACCTTTCTTCACCGAGATCTCGACGTCGAGGACGGCGGCGAGCGCCTTCAGCTCTTCCTTCAGGCTCTTGTGGTCACGTGGCGCGGACAGCAGTACGCCGAGCACCAGCCGGCCCCGGAGCACGACCTGCTCGGCGTCGATCACGTCGAGCCCACGGGTCGCGAGCGTCGACAGGACGGCGGACGTCAGCCCCGGCCGGTCGCTGCCCGTCAACGTCACCAGCAACGTGGGCCGGTCGGCCGACGCGCTCTCAACCTCACTGAGCTCAGTCATCGCACCCCGAACGCTACCTAAGTGAGATGACCGTCCAGTGTCCGGTCCAAATCTCAGGCGTGAACTGGCGGCGCGCAAGCCGCCACCAACGCCCGCCGAGCCGCAGCGGCAAGCTCGAGCAACGTGCGCCGGCGAGCATCGGCCTCAGCCCCGGTGACCGCCGAGCCGTCGTCGTCGAGAGCGGCATCCGCAATCGCGAGACAACGCCGGGCCGTCGCCGCGGTCTTCACCGCGCGCGGTTCGTACCCCGGAGCCAGATCGTCACCGCGTCCCTGACCGATCCGCCGAATGTCGATCAGCGCGTCCGCGACCTCCGGCTTCCACCGCGCGACATCCAGCGCGGCCAACGACTCGGCCGCGTCGATCAGCGCCATTCGCAACCCACGGTCCGCCTCACCGAGGTCGGCAGGCAGCGGCGAAGCGGCCGGTAGCACGGTCCACTGCACCGCAGGACCGACGTACGCCGGAACGAGTCCGAGCTCAGGCCCGGTGAGTACGACGGCCTCACCGGTCTCCAGCGCGGCCTCGTTGAACGTCGGCGGTCCGGCCAGGCCGATCGGGTCGCCCGGCACCGGCAGGGCGAGATGCGCCTGCGTCGTACCCGCGGCCCGCAGCAGATTCAGCGCGACCGGAAGAGTGGCCGGCTCGGGATGCCCGGCGAGGCCCGCGACGTGGTGACCGACGTCGTCGCCGAGGATCTTCTGCGCGGCGGTGTCGGGGTCGCAGGCACCGGTCAGCATCGCGTTGGTCCACACGGTGAACCGAACCGAGGCAGAGGTCGTCAGCACGCTCGCAAGTCTCTCACCACCCGACGACTGCCCGCGGACGGCGACCCCTTAGGTTTTGAGCATGACTGCAGTGGTGGAGCTGGCCGGGGTGACGATCGTCCGCGGTGACGCGCGGCTGCTCGACGGGATCGACTGGACGATCGACGAGGCCGACCGGTGGGTGGTGATCGGACCGAACGGTGCCGGTAAGACGACGCTGCTGCAGATCCTTGCCGCCCAGATGCACCCGACGGCCGGGGTCGCCGGACTGCTCGGTGAGGTGCTCGGCGCGGTCGACGTCTTCGAGCTGCGCCCGCGGATCGGGTTGACCAGCGCCGCGCTCGCCGACCGGTTGCCGAAGAGCGAGCGGGTGTCCGACGTCGTCATGTCGGCGTCGTACGCCGTCCTCGGCCGCTGGATCGAGGAGTACGACGAACTGGACCACGCACGCGCCAACGCGTTGCTGGCCGAGCTCGGGATCGCGCACCTGGCCGACCGGACGTTCGGCACGCTGTCCGAGGGAGAGCGCAAGCGCGTCCAGATCGCCCGCGCGCTGATGACCGACCCCGAACTGATGCTGATGGACGAGCCCGCGGCCGGTCTCGACCTGACCGGACGCGAGCAGCTGGTCCGCTCGCTCAGCTCGATCGCGACCGCGGTCGGAGCGCCCGCGATGGTGCTGGTCACGCACCACGTCGAGGAGATCCCGCCCGGCTTCACCCACGCCCTGCTCCTCAAGCAGGGCCGCATCGTCGCCGCCGGCCCGATGGACGAGGCGCTGACCGCCGAGACCCTCAGCGACACCTTCGATCTGGCCCTCACCCTCAAGCAGGAGGACGGCCGCTACACCGCCCGCGCCCTCTGACCCGGATCCCGCAGGCCGCGAGACGCGTCCAACATCTACTTGAAGCCCCCGACGTGGATAGGCTTGGGAAATGATGGATTGGCTGCGGGACAACATGTGGGCGGCGTGGCTGACGATCGCTGCCGTCCTCGGCCTGGCTGAACTGGCCTCGCTGGACTTCACCTTGCTGATGCTGGCCGCCGGCGCGCTCACCGCAGCCGGCGTCGCGGCGATCTTCCCGGGGCTGCTGTGGCTGCAGATCGTCGTCGGGTTGATCACCGCGGCCGCGATGCTCGCCGCGATCCGGCCGATGATCGTCCGGAAGATCCATCACGGCCAGGAGCTGAAGACCGGCTCGGCCCATGTGATCGGCAAGTCCGGCCTCGTGGTCAAGGAGATCCATCCGGACGGCGGCGGCTCGATCCGGCTCGGCGGCGAGCTCTGGACGGCCCGCCCGTACGACGAGGTGTCGACGATCGCCCCGGGGACGCGCGTCGAGGTGATGTCGATCGACGGCGCGACCGCGGTCGTGTACCCGGTCAGCGACCCGCTGCACCACCAGCTCGGCAACACCGAGCCCCCGAAACCCAACGATCCGCCCCAGACCTGACCGTTGGTTGGTCCTGTCTCCGCAGTACTGTCGGAGACAAGGCGGCAGCACGTAGCCGACGCGCCGGGAACCGGTACGCCGGATGGCCCGTCAATACGAAAGACTGTCCGTCCTGAGCGTTCTGTCGAGTGGAGGGTCGAGTGACCGCGTTCCTCGTAGTGCTGGCATTGGTTGCCTTGTTGGTGATCGTCACACTCATCAAGTCCGTCCGGGTGGTGCAGCAGCAGACCGTCGGCATCGTCGAACGGTTCGGTAAGTTCAAGACCGGCTTGCAGCCGGGCCTGAACCTGCTGACCCCGTTCGTCGACAAGGTCCGCTACACCATCGACATGCGCGAGCAGGTGGTCGCGTTCCCGCCGCAGGGCGTCATCACCGAGGACAACCTGATGGTGTCGATCGACTCCGTCATCTACTTCCAGGTGAACGACCCGGTGCGCGCGACGTACGAGATCTCCAACTACATCCAGGCCATCGAGCAGCTCACCATGACCACGCTGCGGAACATCATCGGCGGCATGGACCTGGAGCAGACCCTGACCTCGCGTGAGGAGATCAACGAGAAGCTCCGGTACGTGCTGGACGAGGCGACCGGCAAGTGGGGTATCCGCGTCAACCGCGTCGAGCTGCGCTCGATCGACCCGCCGCCGTCGATCCAGGACTCGATGGAGAAGCAGATGCGCGCCGACCGTGACAAGCGCGCCGCGATCCTCACCGCGGAAGGTATGCGGCAGTCGGCCGTTCTGTCCGCCGAGGGCCAGAAGCAGTCCGCGATCCTCACCGCCGAAGGTGACAAGCAGTCCCGCATCCTCCGCGCGGAGGCCGAGCGGCAGGCCCGGATCCTGAAGGCGCAGGGTGAGGCGCAGGCCATCACCACGGTCTTCAACGCGATCCACGCCGGCAAGCCGGACCAGGGTCTGCTCGCGTACCAGTACCTGCAGATGCTGCCGTCGATCGCCCAGGGCGACGCGAACAAGCTGTGGATCGTGCCCAGCGAGATCGGCGACGCGCTCAAGGGTCTCGGCAGTGCGGTCGGCCAGGTGGCCGGTATCGCGCAGCAGGCCGAGGGCAACTGGGAGGCGCCGCAGCTCGACAACGGCCAGGTGCCGGAGATCGACAGCGCCGCACCGGCTGCAGTGGCCGAGGCCGACAACGCGGTCCGCGAAGCGATCGCCGCCGCCGAGTCCGCGGCCGTGAGCAGCCGCAGCCAGGCCGCGCCGAGCACCCCGTCGATGCCGCCGCCGGCCCCGTCCCAGGAGCCGCCGGCGCAGGAACCGCCGCAGCGCTGACAACTGCACGAGAGCCCTCCCGGACTGTTTCGGGAGGGCTCTTGCGTGTTCAATCGTCGGACAGATCTGCGAGGGCCTGGTCAGGTGCGTAGAGTTCTTCAGCGATGACATGGTTCGAGGCGGTGTTCGTCCTGCTGGCGGGGATGGGCGCGGGAACGATCAACGCCGTGGTGGGGTCGGGCACGCTGCTCACCTTCCCCGCGTTGCTTGCCGTCGGCATCCCTCCGGTGCTGGCGAACGTCAGCAACACGGTCGGTCTGGCACCCGGTACGGCGGCCGGCGCGATCGGCTACCGTCGCGAGCTCGAAGGGCAGCGCGGCCGGTTGGTCCGCCTGGTGCCGGCGTCACTTGCCGGCGGCATCGTCGGGGGAGTGCTGCTGCTCACGCTGCCCGACTCCGCGTTCCACGCCGTCGTACCGGTCCTGATCCTGCTCGGCTGTCTGCTGGTCGCCTTCCAGCCGTGGCTGTCGAAGTGGATCAGCGTCCCGTCCCATCAGCACCGTGGCGCCTGGTGGGTGATCCCGGCCGTCTTCGCGACCGGTGTGTACGGCGGGTACTTCGGTGCCGCGCAAGGCGTGCTGCTGATGGCGATTCTCGGCCTCGGCCTGGACTCGAACCTGCAGCGGATGAACGGCCTGAAGAACGTCCTCGCCACGGTCGTGAACACCGCCTCCGCGATCCTGTTCATCCTCGTGCACGACATCGACTGGCTCGCGGCCGGTCTGATCGCGGTCGGTTCGACGATCGGCGGCTTCATCGGCGCCCGCTACGGCCGGAAGCTCCCGCCGATCGCACTCCGCGCGCTGATCGTCTGCATCGGCATTCTCGCCATCGTCACGATGGTGTTCTGACCTGTAGTCCGGCCAGCAGCAGGTTCAACCCGTAGTCGAACTGTTCGTCGCCGCCTGTCGTCCGGGCCAGTTCCGGCGCCAGTTCGACGACCGACGGGAAGTCCCGCGCCGACAGTGACTCCATCGACGTGCGCAGCCGGCGCCACGCCTCGGGGTCGCGGCGTTCGGCCGCCATCTGGATCTCCCACGACGTCGAGCCGAGTACGTACGTGAACAGGGTCGTGTGCGTCCGCGCGGCCGTCTCCGCGTCGAACCCGGCGGCCCGCAGTACGCCGAGCAGACCCTCGGCGACCCGCGCCGTCTCGTGCCCGCTCAGCGG
Organism: Kribbella sp. VKM Ac-2569; assembly: GCF_004216905.1. Taxonomy (GTDB): domain Bacteria; phylum Actinomycetota; class Actinomycetes; order Propionibacteriales; family Kribbellaceae; genus Kribbella. The sequence goes on along the minus strand of NZ_SGXJ01000003.1, from coordinate 1,244,434 downwards.
CCGTCCGGCGAGTAGTTGCGCAAGGCAAGGGTGCTGGAGCATCAGCAGCCGCAGCGACCGGCAGACCGTCCGCACCTGATCCGGCCAGGGCGCGTCTGAAGGTACGGCGGGGAGTAGCGCCATCAGGTGGTCGCGTACGGCGTCGTACAGATCGTCCTTGTTCCGGAAGTACGTGTAGAGCGCCATCGGGCCGACGCCGAGCTCGCCGGCGACCCCGCGCAGGCTGAACGCGTCGGTGCCCTTCGCCTCCATCAACTCGAGCGCGGTCCGCACGATCAGGTCGGCGCTCAGGGTGTTCCGCGGCGTTCGCGCCATGTGTGACCCATCTCCCTTCGATGCTCCTAACGTACAGTGTATAGTACGGTGTATGCGAGCCATTCAGATCACCGAATTCGGCGGACCCGAGGTCCTGAAGATCAGCGATGTCCCGACGCCGGTCGCCGGCGACGGGCAGGTCCTGATCAAGGTCGACCGCGCGGGGATCAACTACGCCGACACCCACCAGGTCGAGAACAGCTACCTCTCCAAGACCGAGCTCCCGCTGATCCCCGGCGGTGAGGTCGTCGGGCACACCGAGGACGGCCGCCGCGTGGTCGCGCTGGTGGGTTCCGGTGGGTACGCCGAGCAGACCGTGGCGCACGCGCCGTACGCCTGGGACGTTCCGGAAGCTGTCACCGACGGCCAGGCGCTCGCTCTTGTTCTGCAGGGCACCACTGCGTGGCACCTGCTCAAGACGTCGACGCACCTGCAGCCGGGGGAGACCGTCCTGGTGCACGCCGGTGCCGGCGGGGTCGGTTCGCTCGCCGTTCAGCTCGCCAAGCTCTGGGGCGCGGGCCGCGTCATCGCGACCGCCTCCACCGAGGAGAAGCGCAAGCAGGTCCTCGAGCTGGGCGCAGACGCCGCCATCGACGGTACGCCGGAAGGCCTGAAGGACCGCATCCTCGAGGCGAACGGCGGCAAGCCCGTCGACATCGTGCTCGAGATGGTCGGCGGTCAGACCTTCGACGAGTCGTTCGCCGCACTGGGCCGCTTCGGTCGCCTGGTCACGTTCGGTGCCGCTTCCCGGCAGTCGGCTGCGCCGATCGACTCGAGCCGGTTGATGAAGGGTTCGAAGACCATCGCCGGTTTCTGGCTGGCCGACTGCTTCGCGAACCCGCAGTTGCTCGGCGGTCCGCTGACCGAGCTGTTCGACCTGACCGCGGGCGGCCAGCTCCGCCCGATCGTCGGCGGCGAGTACGCGCTGTCCGACGTCGCCTCCGCCCACGAAGACATGCGAGCTCGCCGGACCGTCGGCAAGCTCCTGCTCGACCCCACTCGCTGAATCGGATATGGAGAAACCAGATATGACCATCGCTGTTGAGAAGGTTCTGTACACCGCCCGCGCCACCGCGAACGGCGGCCGCGACGGCAAGGTCGCCACCGACGACGGCAAGCTCGACGTCCTGGTCGTGCCGCCGGCCGAGATGGGTGGCTCCGGCAACGGAACCAACCCGGAGCAGCTGTTCGCGGCCGGCTACGCGGCCTGCTTCCACAGTGCGCTGAAGGTCGTCGCGCGCAAGTCCCGTCTGGACGTCGACGGCTCGACCGTCACCGCCGAGGTCGGCATCGGCCCGATCAACGGCGGCGCCGGCTACGGCCTCGAGGTCGCGCTGGTCGTCAGCCTGCCCGGCCTGGACGGTCCGGTCGCCGAGGACCTCGTCGCCAAGGCGCACCAGGTCTGCCCGTACTCCAACGCCACCCGCGGCAACATCAAGGTCGACCTCAAGGTCGCCTGATTCACATCCGCGCGAGGGCCTCTTCCAGGAGGCCCTCGGTGGCGGACACCGGGGCTGCGGAGATGGTCAGCCCTTCCATGATCGCGACGTACTCGTCGACCTCTTCGAGCTTGTCCAGGTAGACCGCGCTCGCCGCGTGCTCGATGTAGACGATGTCCGGCAGGTCGCCGTCGGGGAACCGCAGCAGGCTGAACGCGCCGCCGGCGCCGGGGTAGCCGACGCTGCTGAACGGCATTACCTGCAACGTGATGTTCGGCTGCTGGGACCACTTGAGCAGGTGCTCGATCTGCGCCCGCATCACGTCCTCGCCGCCGACCGGCCGGTGCAGCACCGACTCGTCGATGACGACCCACAACCGGGCCGGGTTCGGCCGGGTCAGGATCTGCTGCCGGGCCACCCGCAGCTCCACCCGCTGGTCGACCTCCTGATGCGGCAGGAACGACTTGCCCATCTGTACGACGGCCCGCGCGTACTCCTCGGTCTGCAACAGACCCGGGACGAACATCACCTCGTACGTCCGGATCAGCGTCGCGGCGACCTCGAGCCCGACGTAGTTCGCGAACCAGCTCGGCATCACGTCGCCGTACCGGGACCACCAGCCCGGGTTGTTCGCGGCCCGGGACAGTTCCATCAACCGGAAGCGCTCGTCCTCGTCGGCCATCCCGTACAGCTCGAGCAGATCGCTGACGTCGCGTTCCTTGAACCCGACCCGGCCGAGCTCCATCCGGCTGACCTTCGACTCCGACGCCCGGATCTGCCAGCCCGCGTCGGCGCGACTGATCCCGGCGGATTCACGCATCCGCCGCAACTGCCCACCGAGCATGATCCGAAGAGCGGTCGGACCGCCTTCGCCGCCGCTCACCGTCGTCTGCTCACTCAACCTGACCCACGCCCAGCCACGCACCCATTCCAGCGGGTGATGCCACCGCGTGTCCAGTCACCAGGGTTCGACGTCGACGCCCGTCGCTGCGATCCAGAGGGCACGGAAGGCGGATCCGGGCTGACCGTTGAAGTCGTCGTCCGGCAGCGTCGGGATCAAGTTCAGAACCGCGCCGAGGTGACGGCATGCGGCGGCCTGCAGGACGAGCAGCTGAGTCGGGTGCTCACGCCGGGCGCGCGGAGTCTTCAGCAGTGTGCCGTACTCGTCCACCAGCCCGGAGATCTCGGCCGGTGCCGGCCGGGGACCTCGGTCGCGCGCGGTGACTTCGGCCCTTTCGAGTACGTCGTCGTACGCGTATCCGTCGCCGAAGACCCGCGCCCAGTCACGAACCAGGTCCGGACGCCCCAGGCCCGCGAGCACCTGCACGCCTTCCCAGCCGTCGAACCAGCCCTCCTCGAGGTGCCCGAGGTATTCCTGCGTACCGTCCTCGGAGTAGGAGACGTAGTCCATCCCCGACGTGCTCTTGAGTGTGAACAGCTCCCGGGCGAGGTCGTCTCGTCCCGTTCGCACCAGGTACGCCAGGAAGGGCGTGGTGTAGAACGTCGACGGCGTGGTGGTTGCGCCCTGCCAGACGGCGCGGGCCTCGTCGACGCGCCCGCATTCGACCAGCGCCCAGGCAACGGCCAGGCGATGCTGACCCGGATTGGTCTCGGGCTCGATCGCGGCCCGGGCGCGGGCGAACCAGGCATCGCCCCGGGCTGCGTCGCCGAGCGCGGTGTACGCGCCGCCGATCGACGACGCGATGAACGCCACGTTGTACTCGTCGAGTACGGCGTCGATATCGGTGTCGGTCAGGGTGAAGACGGCCCGGGCCTCGTCGAGTCGGCCGGCGGCGGCCAGGATCAACGCGACGTCGGCCGTGCCGCGGAGCCGCTCGGCGGGAGTGGGGACGGCTGCCAGGAGGTCCATCGCGCCCTGCACTTCACCGCGCCGCGCGCGCAACCGGGCCGCGTGCCGGAGGCTCTCGCTGACATGGTGATCCCAGCCCGAGCGCAACGGCCGGACCGAGTCCAGTGCGAGCTGGAACAGGTCGTCCACGGTCGCTGTGTTCGGCGGCGGCCAGGTTTCGGCGGGCGCGGGTTCGGGTGCGCCGACGAATGGCTCGAGATAGTCGTCGTACGGCGCTCCGAGGCGTCCGGCCGCGGTCTCCGCGTCCGGGACGATGTCCAGCTCGCCCCACCACGTGGGCCAGGAGTACCGCCGGTCGAGAACCCAGGCGAGCAGCTCGTCCAGGTCGTCGCGCCGGTCATCGGGGGCGATCACCAGTCCCGGCGCGAACGCCGCTGCCCAAGTGTCGTCGTCGAGGACGAACGAGGGGTCTCCATGCTCCTCGTACCGGAGGTCGGCGCCGATGTCGTCACCGTCGAGCTCGAGCGGACGCGAGGCGTACGGCTCGCGCAGGAAGCGGTACTCGCCGAGTACGTCGCCGGTAGCGGCCTCGATGAATCGCAGCCTGGTCCGGCCGGCCGCGACGACCACGCCGTCTCCGCCCCAGAGCACACCGGAGATGTCCTCGGGTACGTCGAAGATGTCCACGGCCTCGGGATAGGCCCCGGGCGACCAGATCTCGATCTGATCGGCCGAGGTGAGGCAGGCGGCGAACTCGCCGTCCGGCGACCATGCCCAGACTCCTGCGTCGGGAAGCTCCCAGTCCGCCTCCTTCGGCGCCACGTGCAGGTGGTGGCTGCGACCGTCCGGGTCGTGCACAACCACGCGAGGGAAGTGGTGGTCGTTCAGGACCACGGCCAGCCGACCGCCTGCTCCCCAGGACAGTGAAGCCCCGGGCAGTCCGGGGAGCTCGCCTACCAGCGCACCCGTTTGGGCGTCGGCGATCAGCAGGCGCCCGTCCAGGTGAACCGCCACCAGGCGTTCGTCGAGGCTCCAGGCCGGGGCCTGGCCGTGCGTGTCGGCACCGTCGAGCCACACCACCTGGCCGCTGCGAACGTCGATCGACGCCGCCCAGTTACGCCGGCTGTAGCCATAGATCCGCGAGCCGTCCCGTGACCAGAAGACCTGCTCGAAGAAGAGCTCGTCGTCGCCGAGCCGTGCCTTGACCGGTGCCGGCAGGGTCTGGGCCAGCCACGCGGGCTGCGGACCGTGCTCGTCGTACGCGTTGTAGAAGAAATGTCCCGCCGCGAGCGGCGCGATGCAGCCGTGCACCTCGTGCGGCGCCCGCATCCCGATGTAGGCATGCGTTCCGTCGGGCGCGAACGCGAAGTCCGGCGGCCGCGAACCGCCGTCGGTCACCGAGGCATCGCCGATCGGCTCCTCGCCATCCGCACCGAACGGGTCCCACAGCCCCACCATGTTGGTGTTGAACGCCAACGCGACCCGCTGCCCGTCGGGCGACCACTGGATGCTGCGTGCGTACCCGGGCCAGCCCACGCCACCGGGGACTCCGTCCAGCATGTTGACGCAGCGCCCGGTGTCGAGCTCCCAGACCTGCAGCACACCTCCGCGGTCGTAGTCGTCGCCGCACCACGAGCCGACCGCGAGATAACGCCCGCAGGGACTCAGCGCCAAGGCGTCGATCTCGACCAGATGCCCGTCGGGGTGGCGGAGCACCGCACCGGCCGACCTGATCTGCTCGGTCGCGAACCGGTGCGCGTCCGTCACGCCGTACTCCTGCTGGAGCTCAGCAAGCGCGGTGCGCAGTGGAGGCAGGTCACGAGAGGGCTCGAACGCCGACCAGTCCGCGTTCCGCAATACCGTCAGGAAGTGGTCAGGACCGCTTGCAGCTGGAGGGAGCTCCACGAACCCGGGCAGTGAGTTGTGCACCGGCGGCACGTTAGGGCACGTCCGGTCCACGTCGGCGCGGGCTCGTTAGAGTGGCGGGCATGGAGAACGAGATCAGCGTGGTGGATGCCAAGGACCGGAGCCGGTACGAAGCGGTCGACTCCGAGGGCACTCTGATGGGATTCGTCGACTACAGGCTGCACCCCGGTGTGATCAGCTTCGTGCATGCCGAGACGCTGCCGGAGTTCCGCGGGCAGGGCGTGGCCGGCCGGATCGCGACCCAGTCGCTCGACGACGCACGGGCTCTCGGGCTCCGGGTCAAGCCGCTCTGCCCGTTCTACATCGACTTCCTCACCGATCACACCGAGTACGCCGACCTCGTGAAGCGGGAGGGCGAGTGACGGTACTGGGCAAGCTCGAGTGGAAGCCGGCCGCCGAGGTGCCGGAGCTTCTGGCCGAGCCGGTCCGCGGCGCCCTCGGGTCGATCCCGGCGTACGCGGCCGCGATCGATCCCGGCCTCGCGGACACGGCCGCATTCTGCGCGGAGTACGACGTACCGATGGCCGCGTCGGCGAACTGCGTGATCGTCCACGGCAAGCGCGCCGGTGAGTCGACGTACGCCGCGGTGATGGTGCTCGCCACCCACCGGGCGGATGTGAACGGCGTGATCCGCAAGCACCTCGGCGTCCGGAAGATCTCGTTCGCCGCGCAGGACGACGCGGTCGGCACGACGAGGATGGAGTACGGCGGTATCACGCCGATCGGACTGCCCGCGGACTGGCCGGTCCTGGTCGACGAGGCCGTCGCGAACGCCGGCCGGGTCGTGATCGGCAGCGGGATGCGCGCTTCCAAACTCCTCGTCGACGGCGCCGACCTCGCCAAGCTCCCCACCGCCGAAGTACTGCAGTTCGCCTCTCCCGCTAACTGACCGTTTTGAGTCCGTCACTCCCGGGGTACCGGCCCAAAGGCTTTCGACAACCACGGGCCGGGAGGAGCAAGGATGAGCAGCGAGCACGCGTTGGAGCACGGCAAGGCGATACCGAGTCTCGTGCCGGCCCGGATGGACCGGCTGCCGTGGACCAAGTTCCATTGGATGATCGTCGTCGGTCTGGGCGTCTCCTGGATCCTGGACGGTCTGGAGATCCAGCTCGTCTCCCTGGTCGGGAACGTGCTGAAGGAACCCGAGACCCTGCATCTGACCACCTCCGAGGTGGGGCTGATGGCGTCGATCTATCTGGCCGGTGAGGTGGTCGGCGCGCTGTTGTTCGGCCGGCTGACCGACCGGCTCGGCCGACGCAGCCTGTTCATCGTCACGCTGCTGGTCTACCTGATCGCCTCCGGCGCGGCCGGCCTGTCCTGGGACCTCACCTCGCTGCTGGTCTTCCGGTTCATCGCCGGGATGGGCATCGGCGGTGAGTACGCCGCGATCAACTCCGCGATCGACGAGCTGATCCCGTCGAGGTACCGCGGCCGCGTCGACATCGGCGTCAATGGCACCTACTGGGGCGGCGCGCTGATCGGTTCCGCGGTCGGTCTGCTGTTCCTGAACACGGACATCATCCCGGTCGAGTGGGGCTGGCGGCTGTGCTTCCTGATCGGCCCGGTGATGGGCCTGATCATCATCTACCTGCGCCGGCACATCCCGGAGAGCCCGCGCTGGCTGATGACGCACGGCCGGGTCGAGGAGGCCGAGCGGACCGTCGACGACATCGAGGCGACGGTACGGCGGCAGGGCGGCGAACTGCGCGAGGTCCGCGACGACGAGGCGATCGCGGTGGTCGACTACCCACCGGTGACGTACCGCGAGATCGCCCGGGTGATGCTCCGCGACTACCGCAGCCGATCGTTCCTCGGCTTCTCGATGATGGTCACCCAGGCATTCCTCTACAACGCGATCTTCTTCACCTACGCGCTGGTGCTGAAGTCGTACTTCGGTCTGAACGACTCCAGCGTCGCGCTGTACTTCTTCCCGTTCGCAATCGGCAACCTGGCCGGTCCGCTGCTGCTCGGGCACCTGTTCGACACCGTCGGCCGCCGGAAGATGATCCTCGGCACGTACACGCTGTCGGCCGTGGTGCTGTTCATCACCGCGTTGCTGTTCAACGCCGGCGTACTGAACGCCGCGTCGCTGACCGGGCTGTGGTGCGTGGTGTTCTTCTTCGCGTCGGCCGGCGCGTCGTCGGCGTACCTGACGGTGAGCGAGATCTTCCCGATCGAGCTGCGCGGACAGGCGATCTCGTTCTTCTTCGCGATCTCGCAGCTGGCCGGCGGCGTGATCGCGCCGTACCTGTTCGCCTCGCTGATCGGTGAGGGCGACAACCCGGCGCGCGGGCCGCTGACGGTCGGTTACATCATCGGCGCGGTCGTGATGCTGGCCGGCGGGATCATCGCGTGGGTGTTCGGCGTGGACGCCGAGGGCAAGTCCCTGGAGGACATCGCGAAGCCGCTGTCGTCGACGACCGGGGCGACCCGGTTCCAGGGCGCGACGCCGCGGCTCCCGGCTACCGAACGGCGCCGGGAGGACGAACCCTAAGATTGCGGCGTGGGTTCGCTGCTGATCGCCGGTACGACGTCCGACGCCGGGAAGACGACCGTCGTCACGGGGCTGTGCCGTTGGCTGGCGCGGCAGGGTGTGCGGGTCGCGCCGTACAAGGCGCAGAACATGTCGAACAACTCGATGGTCTGCGCGGACGGCACCGAGATCGGCCGTGCGCAGTGGATCCAGGCCGTTGCCGCCGGCGCCGAGCCCGAGGCCGCGATGAATCCCGTCCTGCTCAAACCGGGCAGCGACCGGCGCAGCCACGTCGTCCTGATGGGCGAGCCGTGGGGCGAGCTGTCCGCCCGCGGCTTCCTCACCGAGCGCGCGGAGCTGGCGAAGGCGGCATTCGCGGCGTACGACGATCTCGCGTCGAGGTACGACGTGGTGATCAGCGAGGGCGCGGGCAGTCCGACCGAGATCAACCTGCGGCAGTCGGACTACGTGAACCTGGGACTCGCACAGCACACCAAGGCTCCGGTCGTGGTGGTCGGCGACATCGACCGCGGGGGAGTGTTCGCGTCGATGTTCGGGACCGTCGCGTTGCTCGACGCCGCCGACCAGGCCCTGATCAGCGGGTTCCTGGTGAACAAGTTCCGCGGCGACGTCTCGCTGCTGCAGCCTGGGATCGACATGCTCGCCTCGGTCACCGGCCGCCCGACGTACGGCGTACTGCCGTGGCTGCCCGAGCTGTGGCTGGACTCCGAGGACGCGCTGGACATCCCGGTACGGCGTACCTCGCCGGGCGACCTGTTGACGATCGCGGTGGTGCGGTTCCCGCGGATCAGCAACTTCACGGATCTCGACGCGCTGGCGGTAGAGCCGACCAACAGCGTGTTCTTCACCACGAGCCCGGGGGAGGTCCGCGACGCCGACCTGGTCGTGTTGCCGGGCTCGCGCGCGACCAGTGCCGACCTGGAGTGGTTGCGGTCGCTCGGTCTCGCCGACGCCGTGGCGGCACGGGACGCAGCGGGCCGTCCGGTGCTTGGCATCTGCGGCGGCTACCAGATGCTCGGCGCAACGATCTCCGACCCTCACGGGGTCGAATCGGGTGGCTCGTCGGCCGGTCTCGGGCTATTGCCGGTAGCAACCACCTTTGCGCGCGAGAAGACGCTGGCGCGGCCGGCGCGAACGGCGTACGAGATCCATCATGGTGTCGTCGACGTGATCGGTGACGCGTCGGAGTTCCCGGGTGGCTGCCGCAGCGGCAACACGTGGGGCACGATCTGGCACGGTCTGCTCGACGACGACGCCGCGCGGCACGCGTTCCTCACCGAGGTCGCCGCGCTCACCGGCAAACCCGCGCCCGACGGCTCGGTCTCGTTCGCGGGGCTGCGCGAGGAACGGCTGGACCGCCTGGCCGACATGATCGACGAGTACGCCGACACCGCCGCCCTGCTGCACCTGATCGAGCACGGCGCACCTCCCGTCCCGTTCATCCCACCAGGAGCGCCGTGAAGTCCCACCTCCAGCAGTACCTCCAGGACACTCGCGCGCTGATGCTCGCCAAGCTCGACGGGATCAGTGAGTACGACCGGCGCCGCCCGCTCGTACCGTCCGGGACCAATCTGCTCGGGCTGGTGAAGCACCTGGTTGGCATCGAGTACGTGTACCTCGGGACGAGCGTGGGTCGCCCGCCGGCCGACGTACTGCCGTGGGAGGCGGACGGATCGGTGTGGGAGGGCGCCGACATGTGGGCGAAGCCGGACGAGTCGACGGAGTACATCACCGGCCTCTACGGCGAGGCCTGCGCCCACAGCGACCGCTCCATCGCCGCGCTCGACCTCGACCACCCGGCCGAGGTGCCGCACTGGGCCGAAGGTCAACGCAGTACGACGTTCGGCGCGCTGCTGGTCCGCGTCGTCGACGAGACCGCACATCACGCCGGCCACGCGGACATCGTCCGCGAACTGATCGACGGCCAGGGCGGCAAGGACGCCGACATGCTCGACGAGGCCGCCTGGACGGACTACTACGCCAAGATCCAGCGAGCCGCGGAGACCTTCCGGGATGGATGATTTCGAACGGCTGCGGGGGCGGTTGTTCGGGATTGCGTACCGGATGACCGGTACGGCGACCGATGCCGAGGAGATTCTGCAGGACGCGTGGCTGCGTTGGCAGGATGTCGACCGTACGACGGTGCGTGATCCGGAGGCGTACCTGGCGAAGGCTGTCACGAACCTGTCGATCAAGCAGATGACGTCGGCGCGGGCGCGGCGGGAGCTGTACGTCGGGCAGTGGCTGCCGGAGCCTGTGCTGACCGGGCGGGCTGAGTTCGACGCGCTCGGGCCGTTGGAGGTCGTGGCGGAGCGGGAGTCGGTGTCGTTCGCGCTGTTGCTCCTGCTCGAACGGCTGACGCCGGCCGAGCGAGCGGCGTACGTGCTGCACGAGGCGTTCGCGTACGGGTACCGCGAGGTTGCCGAGCTGATCGGGACGTCGGAGGCGAACGCGCGGCAACTGGCGTCGCGGGCGGGGAGGAAGCTCAGCGCCGAGGGGCCGCGTCAGCAGCCGGTCGACCAGGCGGGTTGGCGGAAGCTGGTCGAGCGGTTCATCGCGGCCGCGCGGCTGGGGGAGATCGAGGAGCTCGAGAAGCTGCTGGCCGAGGACGTGGTGTCGCGCGCCGACAGCGGCGGCAAGGTGTCCGCCGCCCGCAACGTGGTGGTCGGCCGCGATCGGGTCGCTCGCTACACGGCCGGAGCGCTGCAGCGGTTCGGTGGCGACATCGAGGCCCGCCTGGTGGAGGCGAACGGCGGCCCGGCGCTGGTTGCCGTCGGCCCCGATGGCGTCATGGCGATCTGCTTCATCGGCATCGGACCGGACGGTGTCACCGAGCTGCAGTTCGTGATGAACCCGGACAAGCTCGCGTTCGCCGTCGCCCAGCTGTCACGAATCGAAGGGCTACCGGATCTCAGCTGGTGACCGAAAGGAATCCAGCAAAAATGACTTCCATCCTTGTCACCGGCGGAACCGGCACCCTTGGCAAGCCGACCGTAGCCAGACTGCGTGCCGCTGATCATCAGGTCCGGGTGCTGAGCCGGAAGCCCGGACCCGACCGTGTAGTCGGCGACCTGACGACCGGCGAGGGACTGGCCGCGGCGATCGACGGGTCGGACGTGGTCGTGCACCTGGCCACGAGCCAGGGCCGCCGGGACGTCGAGCAGACTCGCAACCTGCTCAAGGCCGCCACGGGCGTACAGCACCTCGTGGTGATGTCGATCGCCGGCATCGAACGCATCCCGCTCGCGTACTACCGGCACAAGCTCGAGGCCGAGCGCCTGGTCGCCGAGTCGGGCGTGCCGTACACGATCCTGCGGGCGACCCAGTTCCACAACCTGGTCGAGCGGGTCCTCGCCGCGCAGCGTTTCCTGCCGGCGGTGCTCGCCCCCGCGATCACGCTGCAGCCGATCGCGGTGGAGGACGTCGCGGTCCGCCTCGCGGAGCTCGTCGACGAGCCCCCGGTGAACGGTCACGCCGCGGACATCGGGGGTCCAGAGCGGCGGCCTGTCGTCGAACTGGCGCAGATGTGGAAGCAGGCGAGGTCCTCGCGTCGGCCGGTGCTGCCGTTGCGGCTGGGCGGCAAGATTTTCCGGGCGTACGCCGACGGCGCGGCGATGGTGGACGGTCCGGCGTACGGGCGGATCACGTTCGCGGACTACCTCAGATGAAGGGCTATGTCCGCGCGGTGCTGATCGTGTTCGCCGCGTTCGAGCTCGTTCTCGGCGTGTGGCTGACGTTCGCCCCGAAGACGTTCTACGACCACGTGCCGACGGTCAACTGGACACCGCCGTACAGCGACCATCTCTTCCACGACTTCGGCGGCGCGTCGCTCGGTCTGGGGATCGTCCTGACCGCGGCCGCGATTCGCCTGGACCGTTACCTGGCGGCAGTGGCGCTGCTGGCGTATCTCGCGTTCTCCCTGCCACACATGATCTTCCACCTCGCCCATCTCGAGCACGGCGAGCCGGGTTGGTCGGTCGTACTCGCAGTCGGCGTGATCTTGATGGTGGTGCTGCCGGCCACCGCTTTGGTGGGGACGCGCAAGTTGACTTGACGACTGTGACAGTAGGACTGTCACAATAGCGCCCATGGGTCCACTCGAGGGCGTGAAGGTGGTCGAGCTGGCCGGCCTCGGTCCGGCGCCGTTCGCGTGCATGATGCTGGCCGAGCTCGGCGCCGACGTGCTGCGGATCGATCGCCCCGGTGGCGGGGCGTCGATGGGTCCGCCGGAGCTGGATCTGGTCAATCGCGGCCGTCGGAGTGCGGCCCTGGACCTCAAGCAACCGGCCGCGGTCGACGTCGTACGGCGCCTGGTCGCGCAGGCCGACGTACTGGTCGAAGGATTCCGGCCCGGGGTGGCCGAGCGGCTCGGGCTCGGGCCGGCGGACTGTCACGCGCTCAATCCGCGGCTCGTGTACGGGCGGATGACCGGGTGGGGCCAGGACGGTCCGCTCGCGCAAGCGGCTGGGCACGACATCGACTACCTCGCGCTGTCCGGCGCGCTACATCTGATCGGGCGCGCCGATGGGCCGCCACAGGTGCCGGCGAACCTGCTCGGTGACTTCGCGGGCGGCTCGCTGTACCTCGTGATCGGCGTACTCGCCGCCCTGAACGAGGCGCAGCGCAGCGGTCAGGGACAGGTCGTGGACGCGGCGATCGTGGACGGATCGGCGCACCTGACCACGATGCTGCTCGGGGCGCTCGCCGCCGGGTCGTGGCGGCAGGAGCGCGGGACGAACCTGCTGGACACGGGTGCGCCGTTCTACGACGTGTACGAGACCGCCGACGGGAAGCACGTCGCGGTCGGGGCGCTGGAGCCGCAGTTCTACGCCGAGCTGATCGACAAACTCGGTCTGGACGCGCCGGACCGCAACGATCCTTCGCAATGGCCGGAGTTACGGAAGGTTCTGGCCGAAACGTTCCGGCAGCGGACGCAGGCGGAGTGGACGGAGCTGTTCGACGGCTCGGACGCCTGCGTCGCACCGGTGCTGCCGCTGGCCGGCGACCACCCGCACCTCGTTGCCCGAGGCACCTTTGTGGACCACCACGGCGTCCGGCAGGCGGCCCCCGCGCCGCGCTTCGACCGTACGCCGACCAGCCTGGACCGACCGCCCGCGCGGCCGGGGGAACACACCCGGGAAGCCTTGGCCGACTGGGGAATCACCGACATCGACGGGCTGCTCGAGTCCGGCGCAGCCGTGCAGAACTGAGAGAGGAACCCGCCCGTGGAACGTCAGCTGTTCGACGCCGATCACGACGCCTTCCGGGAGACCGTCCGGTCGTTCTGCGACAAGGAGATCGTCCCCCACCACGACAGCTGGGAGGACGCCGGGATCGTCCCGCGCGAGCTCTGGAGCGCGGCCGGCGCGGCCGGCCTGCTCGGATTCATGATGCCGGAGCAGTACGGCGGTGGTGGCGTGCGTGACTTCCGGTTCAACACCGTGCTGATCGAGGAGCTGACCCGGGTTCGTGCGAGCGGGGTCGGCTTCACCATCCACACTGACATCAATTCGGCGTACCTGCTGGACTACGCGACCGACGAGCAGAAGGCGCGCTGGCTGCCGAGGTTCTGTTCGGGGGAGACGATCACCGCGATCGCGATGACCGAGCCCGGGGCCGGCAGCGATCTGCAGGGCATCCAGACCACCGCGCGGCGCGACGGCGACCACTATGTGCTGAACGGGCAGAAAACGTTCATTTCCAACGGGATTCTCGCCGACCTGGTGATCGTCGTGGCGAAGACTGATCCGGAGGCCGGCGCGCAGGGGATCTCGCTGATCGTGGTCGAGCGCGGGATGCCCGGGTTCGAGCGTGGGCGGAATCTGGACAAGATCGGGCTCAAGGCGCAGGACACTGCGGAACTGTTCTTCGACGACGTTCGGGTCCCTGTGGACAACCTGCTCGGCGAAGAGGGCAAGGGCTTCATCTACCTGATGGAGAAGCTTCCTCAGGAACGGTTGACGATCGCGGTGGTCGCGGCTGCCGCCTGCGAGAACATGCTCGAGGACACCCTCCGGTACGTGAAGGACCGCAAGGCGTTCGGCCGTCCGATCGGGTCGTTCCAGAACAGTCGTTTCGTCCTCGCGGAGCTCGCGACCGAGACGCAGATCGCCCGGGTGTTCGTCGACCGCTGCATTCAGGAGCTGAACGCCGGCACGCTGACCGTCGCGGAGGCCGCGATGGCCAAGTGGTGGACCACCGAGCTGCAGAAGAAGGTCGTCGACCGGTGCCTCCAGCTGCACGGCGGCTACGGCTTCATGACCGAATACCCGATCGCCAAGGCCTACCTGGACACCCGTATCCAGACCATCTACGGCGGCACCACCGAGATCATGAAGGAAATCATCGGCCGGACGATGGGCGTCTAGACGCAGGGGAACCGTCGCTCGGTGCGCACGCGGGCGGCGCCGTCGCGACGGGTCCTGCGCCTGATCACCAGACAGGTGGTGCGAGCATCCTGTGCTGGGTATCGCCGTGTGTCGTGCGCAACCCCTCCGGCGGCGCGACACACCTGGCGCCGAGGTCTTGGGCATGCCCGAACAGGCTCGATCAGCCTAACCCTTAAGGCAGCAAGGCACCACGGCTTGTCACAACTACTCCAGAGACGGGGACGGGGTGAGCGTCAGCCTGGCCTGGACGACCTCGTCGGCGACGTCGGTCAGACGGCGGTTGTTGGCGCGGGCGTACGAACGCATCAAGGCGAACGCTTCGTCGACGCCGATGTCGAGGCTGTGGCTGAGGAAACCCTTCGCCTGCTCGATCAGGATCCGGCTGTTCAGAGCGGTCTGGAGCTGCTCGGTGACGATCTCCTGGCGGGCCAGCGCGCGTTGGTGCACGATGCCGATCGTGGCCGCGTCGGCCAGCGCCTGCCCCAGGGTGATGGTGTCGGCATCCAGCTCCCCGGTGGTCTTGCTGAACAGATTCACCGCCCCGAGGACTGTGTCGCGCAAGCGCATCGGCAGCGCCTGCACCGAGAGGTAGCCGGAGCTGACAGCGGCTGCGGTGAAGCGGGGCCAGTGGCCGCGGGCGCTCCGCAGGTCCGGATGCTGCACCGGGCGGCCGGTACTGAACGCGTCGAAGCAGGGGCCCTCGAGGTTCTGCAGCTGGTTCAGCTCGACCAGCCGTGCCTGTTCGGTGGAGGCCGCGACCAGGTTCAGCGCACCGTGATGATCGGCGAGAAGAATGCCACAGGCCGACACCCCCAGCAGCTCGCTGCAACGAGCGGCGAGCCGGTCCAGGAACTCGATGACATCGAAGTCGTCGACGAGCGTGTCCGACAATTCGATGAACACCTCGCGCACTCTGCGATCGGATGCACTCATCAGTCCTCCTCCTCTTCTTTCTCGGCCGTTTCGGGGTCTGTCAGCTGCGGCTTCGCCGGTGGACCGCCGCCACGGGGCTGGTCACCGTCGAGGTGCAGGCGATCGGACATCACGTCGATGGCGACCTTGTACAACGACAATCCACTGCTGTAGGCGTACGCGCGCAGCCGGGCCAGCGCGTCGGTGACACTGATGCGCTGCTGGGAGGCGAGCCTGCCGGCGGCCTGGTGGACCTCGGCCCGGCGAGCGGTGAACGCA
The DNA here is from genome assembly GCF_004216905.1 of Kribbella sp. VKM Ac-2569. Taxonomy (GTDB): domain Bacteria; phylum Actinomycetota; class Actinomycetes; order Propionibacteriales; family Kribbellaceae; genus Kribbella. The sequence continues at coordinate 1,228,870 of NZ_SGXJ01000003.1, read as the reverse complement.
GCCTCGATCACCTCGTCCAGGTCCGCGCTGACACCCTGACGGTTGTCCAGGGCGAGCACGAACAGGGCGTCTGCGAACACCAACGCCTGCTCCAGTTGCTCGCGCTGCAGTGGTCCCGGCTCCCGCCGGTAAACGGTCAGTACGCCGACCCTCGCGGCTCCGGCGGCGACCGGGAACGCGAAGACGCCGCGCACATTCCGTGCACCACCAGCTGCGGCGAACGCCGGCCACCGTCGACCGGCCGCGACGCCGGCAAGGTCTGGCTCGAGCACCGGCGCGCTCATGGCGGCCGCCTCACCGCTCGGGCCGTCACCAAGCTCGAACTGCAGTTCGTCCAGGTCAGCGATCTCCGGGCTGGTGGCCAGCACCGGCTCGAGCATCCCGCCGTCGCGCGTCATCGCGAGCCCGGCGCCGGCCGCGGAGAGCGCCTGGGCACAGGCCGACACGGCGTGCGCCAGCGTCGGGGACGCGCCGTCGGCAACGGCTCTGATCGCCCCCCACACCCTCGCGCTGCGGTCGTGATCCACCCAATCCGTCCAGACTCGAACCGCCATCGGGCGGAGCGTCCACCCTAGCGGCCGGATCATCGAGATGTTGGTCATAGCGCGCGCGTCACCATCAGACTCTTGTGCGGCCGCGCCATGTCCGGTCCCCAGATCCGCCGGTCCAGCCGCCTGATAACGACCGGTACCCGATGCCGCGATCCTCATCCGTCGCCCGCCGGGTGCGATGCGCGAGCCGTGGTCCGGGGCACGCCGTACCGCCCAGTTTAGTCCCGTGTCGGGTCCGCGGCGCTCCCTGCGCGCAGGTCGACCGTGATTGACTGCTTCCAGGAGTCGAGGGAGGTCGTTATGGGCATCGTGTCGCCGGGGTTCACAGGTCGGCGCGGCGGTGGGACGGATCTACCGCCGGGGCAGTACCTGACGCACGAGTTTCCGGTGCTGTCGGCGGGACCGACACCGCACATCCTGACCGATCACTGGGAATTCACGGTCACCACGGAGACCGGCGAGAAGTACAAGTGGGACTGGGCGGCCCTGACGGCGTTGCCGGCCGAGGAGATCACCAAGGACATCCACTGTGTGACCCGGTGGTCCAAACTGCAGACGACCTGGAAGGGCGTCTCGCTCGACACGCTGCTCGCGGACGTCGAGACCGGCGCGGACTTCGCGATGGCGCACAGCTACGGCGGCTACACCACGAACCTGCCGCTCGAGGACCTGCTCGACGGGCAGTCCTGGATCGCCTACGAGTACGACGGTGAGCCGTTGCACGCCGAACACGGCGGACCCGCGCGACTGCTCGTTCCGCACCTGTACTTCTGGAAGAGCGCCAAATGGGTCCGAGGTCTGGTGCTGTCCGACAGCGAGGACCTCGGCTTCTGGGAGACCGCCGGCTATCACGAGTACGGAGACCCATGGAAAGAACAGCGATACGCCGGCGATTGAGCGCGCGCATGTCTTGGCAGGTCGCCACGGTGGCCGATGTACGGCGGGAGACGGAGACCGCTCGCACGATCGTGCTCGACGTACCGGACTGGCCGGGGCATCTCGCGGGGCAGCATCTCGACGTACGGCTGACCGCGGACGACGGGTACCGGGCGTCGCGGTCGTACTCGATCGCGTCGGCCTGGGACGGTTCGGACGGCTCGACGATCGAGCTGACCGTGGAGCAGGTGCCTGACGGCGAAGTGTCGCCGTACCTGGTCGACGTGCTGAAGGTCGGGGATCCGCTGGAGATCCGGGGACCGGTCGGCGGGTGGTTCGTGTGGAAGCCCGAGCAGGAAGGGCCGGTGCAGCTGATCGGCGGGGGATCGGGAGTCGTGCCGTTGCGGGCGATGCTGCGGGCTCATGCCGTCGCTGGTACGACGCCGGTGCGGTTGCTGTACTCCGTGCGGCGGCCGGAGTCGGTGATCTACGTGAGCGATCTGAAGGAGCTGGCCTCGTCGGACGATGTCGACGTACGGCTCGTTTACACGCGGGAGGCGCCGGCCGGGGAGCCTCGGGTCGGGCGGATCGACGCGGAGCTGATCGAGCAGTACGCGTTCAAGCCCGAGGACGGCGCGACGACGTACGTATGCGGACCGACGCCGTTCGTGGAGACGGTGGCGGACCTGCTGGTCGCGGCCGGGCACGACCCGGCCCGCGTCAGAACTGAACGTTTCGGCCCGACAGGAGGACCTCGATGAGCGACTACTTGGACGGCAACGCGGCCGCGGGGGCGCTGAGCGAACTGTTCGCGGTCGACCTCACCGCAGCCATTGCCCAATGCAACGGTTGCGGCCAGACCACCGTCTTCGCCGAGTCCCGCCTGTACGTCGACGCCCCCGGCATGATCGCCCGCTGCGCCGGCTGCGACACCGTCCTCCTCCGCGTAGTAACCACCCCCACCAACACCTACCTAGACCTCCGAGGCCTCACCTACCTCCGAGTCCCCAACTCATAACCCCCCGGGCCCGCAAACACCACCCGGCGGTGGGGTCAGCGGGGTTTGTGTTGGGTTCGGCGGATTGTGTCTCGTTGGGTTTCGCCTACGGCTCGTTCGTAGGCCAGGACCAGGCCTTGGATGGTGACTGGTTTGAAGCGTTCTACCAGTTGCTGGATGTGTTCCGGGGGGCCGCCGGAGTCGCGGTAGTGGGGCCAGACCTTGGTGCGGAAGACCTCGGTGAGTTCCTCGGCGATCGCGCGGCCGTGTTCGGTGAAGATCCGGCCGGCGTCGAGCACCGCCTCGACCGGGAGATCCAGGTCGAGCAGTTCGACGCCGAGACTCAGATGCGCGGTCGCGACCTGGAACACGTCCTCGTCGGGCGTCGGCTCGACCACCCCGAGCGCCACCAGCATCTCGATGTCGTCGTCGTTCAGCTCCCGGCCGGTACGCCGTACCAGTGCCGAGCGATCGAGTGTTTCAGGGAGATCGCGCATCCACGGCGTCAGCAGGGTCCGGTGCAGCGCGATGTCCTGCGGTGTCGCGTCGGTCGGGATCCGGTCCAGGTACCCCTCGATCGCCTGCAGCGTGAACCCGTGCGCCTGCAGCTCACGCACCAGATCGAGCCGCGCGATGTGCTCCGGGCCGTAGTACCCGACCCGCCCGCGCCGGATCGGCGGTGGAATCAGCCCCCGCCCCGCATAGAAACGCAACGTACGCACGGTCATCCCGACCCGCGCCGACAGTTCGTCCACCGTCAGCGTCGCGTCGGTCCCAGTAGACGCAGTCCCCGCCAGCTCCGACATGGCGGAGATCATAACGAGTCCCCCTTGACCATCGTGACAGCTCTACTGTCACAATCACCTCTATGACCAGCGAAGCCTTTCTGTACGACGCGATTCGGACACCGCGCGGCAAGGGCAAGCCCACCGGTGCGCTGCACGAGGTCAAGCCGATCCAGCTGATCACCGGACTGCTGCAGGAGCTGCGGACCCGGCATCCCGACCTGGATCCGACGGCCATCGACGACGTGGTGCTCGGCGTGGTGACGCCGATCGGCGACCAGGGCATGGACATCGCGCGGACCGCCGTACTGGTGGCCGGCTATCCCGAGACGACCGGTGGCGTGCAGCTGAACCGCTTCTGCGCGTCGGGTCTCGAGGCCGTCAACCACGCAGCGCAGCGGGTCCGGTCCGGATGGGAGGACTTCATCCTGGCGGGCGGCGTCGAGTCGATGTCTCGCGTGAAGATGGGTTCCGACGGCGGCGCCTGGGCGATGGACCCGGAGACCGCTCTCGAGACCGGCTTCATCCCGCAGGGCATCAGCGCGGACCTGATCGCGACGCTCGACGGCTTCTCCCGCACCGACGTCGACACGTACGCCGCCGAGTCGCACGCGCGGGCCGCGAAGGCGTGGGCCAACGGGTACTTCGCGCGTTCCGTCGTACCGGTCGTGGATCGGAACGGGCTGCGGATCCTGGACCACGACCAGCTCGTCCGGCCCGGGACGTCCGTCGAGACGCTGGCCGGGCTGCCGTTGTCGTTCGAGGCGATCGGGGAGCACGGCGGGTTCGACTCGGTCGCGCTGGAGAAGTACCTGACCGTCGAGCGGATCACGCATGTGCACCATGCGGGCAACTCGTCGGGCATCGTCGACGGGGCGGCGCTGGTTGCTGTCGGCAACGAGAAGGCCGGTGAGGCGCTCGGTCAGGCGCCCCGCGGCCGGGTGGTCGCCACCGGCGTCAGCGGCGCGGATCCGACGATCATGCTGACCGGCCCGGCGCCGGCAGCCCGCAAGGCGCTGGCCAGGGCCGGGCTCGAGGTGGACGACATCGACCTGTTCGAGATGAACGAGGCGTTCGCGGCTGCGGTCATGCATTTCATGAAGGATCTCGGCGTACCGCACGAGAAGGTGAACGTGAACGGCGGCGCGATCGCGCTCGGCCACCCGCTCGGCGCCACCGGCGCGATGCTGATCGGAACCCTGCTGGACGAGCTGGAGCGACGCGAGCTCCGCTACGGACTGGCCACCCTGTGCGTCGGCGGCGGTATGGGCGTCGCGACGATCATCGAAAGGCTCACGGCATGATTGAGTGGAAGAACGACGCCGGGGTCGTCACGCTGACGATGAACGACCCAGACGCCTCCGCGAACACGATGAACGACGCGTACGTCGAAGCAATGGGCCGGACTGTCGAACGCCTGGTCGCCGAGAAGGCCCTGATCAAGGGCGTGATCGTGACTTCGGCGAAGTCGACGTTCTTTGCCGGCGGCAACTTGCAGCAGCTGTCGAAGATCCAGCCGTCGGACGCGGCCGAGGTGTTCGACACCATCGAAGAGGTCAAGCGGCAGCTCAGGACCCTGGAAACGCTGGGCGTCCCGGTGGTTGCCGCGATCAACGGATCGGCGCTCGGCGGCGGGCTCGAGATCGCGCTCGCCTGCCACCACCGGATTGTTGCCGACGACAACCGGATCGAACTCGGCGTACCCGAGGTGACACTCGGCCTGCTGCCCGGCGGCGGGGGAGTGACCCGCACGGTCCGGATGCTCGGACTCCAGGACGCGCTGATGAAGGTGTTGCTGCAGGGCCAGCGGATGAAGCCCGCGCACGCCGCGAGCGTGGGCATCGTCGACGAGGTCGTGCCGGCCGGGGACCTGCTGGATGCGGCCCGCCGGTGGATCTCGACGTACGACGGCGACGCCAAGCAGCCGTGGGACCGCGACGGGTACAAGATCCCGGGCGGTACGCCGTCCTCGCCGAAGCTGGCCGCTTTCCTGCCCGCGTTCCCGGCGAACCTGCGCAAGCAGCTCAAGGGTGCGCCGTACCCGGCGCCGCGGGCGATCATGAGCGCCGCGGTCGAGGGCAGCCAGGTCGACTTCGAGACCGCCTCGCGGATCGAGTCGCGGTACTTCGTGTCGCTGGCGACCGGGCAGATCGCGAAGAACATGATCCAGGTGTTCTTCTTCGACCTGCAGTCGATCAACGCGGGCGGGTCGCGGCCTGCCGGCGTGCCGAAGTACTCCGCGCGCAAGGTCGGGGTGCTCGGGGCGGGGATGATGGGCGCCGGGATCGCGTACGTGTGCGCGAAGGCCGGGATGTCTGTGGTGCTCAAGGACGTCTCGCTGGAGGCGGCCGCTCGCGGCAAGGAGTACTCCGAGAAGCTCCTGGCGAAGCAGGTCGCGAAGGGTCGGTCGACGGCTGCCGAGGTGGAGGCGTTCCTGAGCCGGATCACGCCGACCGGGGACCCGAACGACCTGGCCGGGTGCGACCTGGTGATCGAGGCCGTCTTCGAAGACGGCGGGCTCAAGCAAAAGGTGTTCGCGGAGATCGCCGACGTGGTCGAGCCCGACGCGCTGCTCTGCTCGAACACCTCCACGCTGCCGATCACGGCGCTCGCCGACGGCATCGACCGGCCCGACGACTTCATCGGCATGCACTTCTTCTCGCCGGTCGACCGGATGCCGCTGGTCGAGCTGATCGTGGGGGAGAAGACCTCGGATCGCGCGATCGCGCAGGCGTACGACGTCGTACGGCAGATCAAGAAGACGCCGATCGTGGTCAACGACAGCCGTGGGTTCTTCACGTCGCGGGTGTTCGGCACGCTCGTGATGGAGGGTGCCGCGATGGTCGCCGAGGGTGTCGACCCGGTGATGATCGAGCGCGCCGCGACCCAGGCCGGGTTCCCGGCGCCGCCGCTGGCGATGCTGGACGAGGTGACGCTGACGCTGCCGCAGAAGATCCGGGACGCCGCGCGGGTGGCGGGTGACAGTGCGGGCGCGTTCGACGATCACCCTGGGATGGCGGTGACCGACCGGCTCGTCAACGAGTTCGACCGGCGCGGCAAGGCTGCCGGTGCGGGGTTCTACGACTACCCGGCCGACGGGCCGAAGCAGTTGTGGCCCGGGTTGCGCGAGCATTTCGCTGCCGGCGCCGACGTCTCGCGCGTCGATCTGCAGGAGCGGATGCTGTTCGCGATGGCGCTCGAGACGGTGAAGTGCCTGGACGAGGGTGTGTTGCGCTCGGTGCCGGATGCCAACATCGGGTCGATCTTCGGCATCGGGTTCCCGCCACTGCACGGCGGCGCGTTGCAGTACGTAAACGCCTATGGTGTGCAGAAGTTCGCAGAACGTGCACGCCAGCTGGCAGCGACGTACGGCGCCCGCTTCGAGCCGCCGGCCCTGCTGGACCGGAAGGCTGCCGCGGGGGAGATCTTCGGCTGATCACGGCCCGATACCAACTCAAGCAAAATCCACACATTCGAACAAATAACAGCGCGCCCGGTCTTGCGCCGGGCGCGCTTTTGAGCCATTGTGCTGCCACTTCTACAACGATTGACCTGCAGTACCGTGTGCCAGAACTCGGAGATGCTTAACACCGTTAAGTACCTCGGAACCGTGCGTCCCCTGCGACGTTCCCTCTCGGGAAGGTGGAATTCATGCCTGCTCATGTTCCGAACGCCGGACTGTCCCGGCGCGACCTGCTCAAGCGGACCGGGAGCCTTGCCGCCCTCGCCGCATTCACCGCGGCCTGTGGCGGTAACACCGGCCGACCGTCGTCCGGCGGGGGAAGCGGCGGCTCGAAACCGAACCTCGCGCAGTGGTACCACCAGTACGGCGAGACCGGGACCCAGCAGGCGGCGCTGAAGTACGCCAAGGCCTACCCCGACGCGAACGTCGCAGTGCAGTGGACGCCGGGTGACTACGACGCCAAGCTCGCGTCCGGCCTGCTCTCCAGCAAGGGCCCGGACGTCTTCGAGGGCCACTTCAACATCAGTATGGTGAAGAGCAACCAGGTCGTGGCGCTGGACGACATCATGGCCGACGTCAAGGACGACTTCCAGCCTGGCGACCTGGCCACGAACACCCTGGACGGCAAGATCTACGGGATCCGGATGATCATCGACCCGCAGGTCATCTACTACAAGAAGAGCCTGCTGGACAAGGCCGGGATCAAGCCGCCGGAGACGATCGACGACCTGATCTCCGCTGCGAAGGAACTCACCACGAACAAGGTGAAGGGCATCTTCGTCGGCAACGACGGTGGCAACGTCATGGGCGGTCCGGCGCTGTACTCGTCCGGCGGGGAGTACCTGACCAAGGACAACAAGCCCGGCTTCACCGGCGATCGCGCCGCCCAGGCCTTCGGCAAACTGCACGAGCTGTACGCCAGCAAGAGCGTCCTGCTCGGTGCGCCCACGGACTGGTGGGACCCGACCGCGATCAACCAGGGCCTGGTGGCGATGCAGTTCATCGGCATGTGGGCGGTGCCGGGAATGCAGAAGGCTCTCGGCGACGACATCGGCGTCATCCCGTTCCCGAAGCTCGACGCGCAGGCCAAGCCGGCCGTGTACTCCGGCGGCTGGACCCAGTTCGTCTCCGCGAAGAGCGCGAACGTCGACGCGGCGAAGAAGTTCGTCAAGTGGCTGTGGATCGACAAGTCGGAGTACCAGGAGGACTGGTCGCTGAGCTACGGCTTCCACATCCCGCCGCGGAAGAGCCTCGCGGCCAAGGCGGCCAAGCTGCAGAGCGGTGTCGCGGCCGACACGGTCAAGCTGACCCAGGACTACGGCTACACCGACAACCCGGCCTGGACGCCGAAGATGGGTACGGCGTTCACCGACCTGCTCACCAACGTCATCAAGAAGGGAGCTGACCCAGCTGCCGAGATCACCAAGGCCGAGAAGACCGTCAACGGCGAGCTGACGCGGTTGTTCGGATGAGCGCTCCGGCCACCAAGACGTCCGCGGACCCCGCTGTCTCTGGTGAGCGGCGGGGATCACGGCGGCGGCGGCGCAAGACGATCGCGGGGACCACCTTGTGGTTCTGGGTGTTCGTCGGCCCGTTCGTCGTCGGGCTGCTGGTCTTCTCGTACCTGCCGATCATCTGGAGCCTGGTCCTCAGCTTCTTCGAGGCGTACAACACCGCGACACCGTCGAAGTTCGTCGGGCTGCGCAACTACGTCGACATGCTCACCGACCACAACTTCCTGTCCAGCCTGGGCACGTTCACGATCTTCGCGGTGTTCATCGTGCCGCTGACGTTCGTGCTCGCGCTCGCGCTGGCGTTGCTGGTCAACCAGGTGAAGATCGCGCGGGCGTTCTTCCGGTCGGTGTTCTTCCTGCCGACCGCGTGCTCGTACGTCGTCGCGTCGCTGATCTGGAAGCTGTCGATCTTCAACGGCGTCCGGTTCGGTCTCGCGAACACCGTGCTCGGCTGGTTCGGAATCGACAACATCGCCTGGCTGTCGACGGTGGATCCGCCGTGGTACTGGATCCCGCTGGTGACGGTACGGCTGTGGCTGCAGCTCGGGTTCTACATGATCCTGTTCATCGCGGGGCTGCAGCGGATCTCGCCGACGTTGTACGAGGCGGCGTACGTCGACGGGGCGAAGCCCGGGTGGCAGGTCTTCCGGTACATCACGCTGCCGCAGCTGCGGGCGACGTCGGTCGCCGTACTGATCCTGAACCTGATCGCGGCCTACCAGGCGTTCGACGAGTTCTACAACCTGGTCGGCAACGTCAACTACGCGCGGCCACCGCTGGTCTACCTGTACGGCATCTCGCTCGGATCGATCCAGGACCTCGGGCACGGTTCGGCCGGCGCGCTGATCCTCGCGGTCATCATCATGCTCGTGACGTTGCTGCAGAACCGGATCTTCGGCTTCGGAAAGGCGGGTGACTGATGGCTGTCTCCGAACGTACGACGGGAACTCCGCAGCCGATCGGGTTCAGCCGGAGCACCTGGGGCCGGGTCGCCCTGGTGCTGCGCTGGATCGCCCTGCTCATCGCGGTCGTGCTGTTCCTGATCCCGTTCTACCTGATCCTGCGCAACGCGCTGGCCACCGAACAGGACATCACCGCTCCTGACTGGACGCTGTTCCCCTCGCATCTGCAGTGGAGCAACATCAGTGAGCTGTTCAACGACACCACGGTGCCGATGGCACGGGCGATGTACAACTCCGCCGTCGTCGCGATCCTCGGCACCGGCGGTCAGTTGCTGCTGGCATCGATGGCCGGGTACGGGCTGGCCCGCATTCCCTATCGGCACGCGGACAAGATCTTCTACGCGATCGTCGCGACGCTGATGATCCCGGGTGCAGTCACCTTCATCCCTTCGTTCATCGTCGTGTCGTCGTTCGGATGGGTGTCCTCGCTGCGTGGCCTGATCATTCCGACCTTGTTCAGCGGGTTCGCGGCCTTCCTTTTCCGGCAGTATTTCCTCGGATTTCCCCGGGAGCTGGAGGAGGCGGCGCGGGTCGACGGCGCCGGGTACTTCGGGGTGTTCTGGCGGATCGTCGTACCGAACTCCCTGCCGTTCTTCGCGGCACTGGCGGCGATCACGTTCATCGGCAACTGGAACTCGTTCCTGTGGCCGCTGGTCATCGGGCAGGACTCGTCGTCGTGGACCATCCAGGTGGCGATGTCGACGTTCATCACCGCCCAAACCATCAACATCCACGAGTTGTTCATGGCGGTGGCCGTCTCGATCCTCCCGCTGGTCCTGATCTTCGCCTTCCTCCAGCGCTACCTGATCCAGGGCGTAACCCAGTCCGGCATCAAGGACTGACCCAAACCGGCGGGGAGTCCACCAGGCTCCCCGCCACCGGGTGTGTCAGGTGGGGTTCGGTTGACGGTCGGCGAGTTTTAGGTAGATGACTCCGGTGATGGTGACGGCTAGCCAGAGGGTTTTGGTGGGGGCGAGGGATTCGTTGAAGAAGACCGGGCCTAGGAGGGCGGCGCCGGCGGAGCCTAGGCCTGCCCAGGTGGCGTAGCCGATGCTGACCTCGATGGTGCGTAGGGCTTGGCTGAGGGCCCAGAGGGTGAGCAGGAAGAACACGGCGGCGGCGACGGACCATTGCCAGACGGTGAAGGCGTGGCTGCCGCCCACCGAGAGCGCGTAGCCGACTTCGAACGCGCCGGCGAGCAACAGCGTGAGCCAGGCAGTGCGGGACGACTGGGGCTTGGTGTTCATGCGATCACGATCCGCTCGAGAGCTGGAGCCCGACGACGCCACCGATGACCAGGGCGATGCCGATGGCCTTGTGCCACGTGAGTTTCTGGCCGAAGAGGAGTGCGCCGAGCAGGGTGATGCCGACTCCGGCGAGTGAGGTCCACAGCGCGTACCCGACGCCGACGTCGAAGGCGAGGAGGGCGCGGCTCAGGAAGTACGTGCCGAGTCCGCCGGTGACGAGGGTCGCGGCCGTCCAGCCGCGGTGCTTGAAGCCTTGCGCCTTGCCGGCGGAGATCGCCACGGCGATCTCGAAAACGACGGCGATCGCGAGGTAGAGCCAGTGCATGAGGTTCCTTCCAGGGATAATGCTGGTGCGGCCTCCTCAGGGTGGAACTTCACACTGGTGTCAAGTGCAACACTTGACTCATGCGGATCGGAGAACTCGCCGAGGCAACCGGCGTGAGCACACGCTCTTTGCGGTACTACGAGGAGCAGGACCTGATCCGCTCGAGTCGCACCCCGGGCGGGTGGCGGGACTTCGAGGAGTCGATGGTCGAGCGGGTTGTGATGATCCAGCACCTGTTCGCGGCGGGGCTGGGCAGTGCCGTCATCGGTGAGTTGCTGCCGTGCCTCGACGCGCCGCCCGAGGAGCGCACCGGCGTACTGGAGGTGCTGCTCGCCCAGGAGGTTCAGCGACTCGAGTCCAAGCGCCGCGAGATTGACCGCGAACTCGACGTACTCCAAGGCCTCCGCCGCGACGTCAGCTCACCCACCCCGCTTTCCGGAACATAACCGTCAGCTGGTGGCAGTTATGTTCCGGAAAGCCGGTGCGTCCAGAAGAGCGTGTGCCCACCCGAGCCTTCGGGAACGAAGGATTCGGCGTCCACGGTGAGGCCGGCGTCGGCGAGCCAGGTGCGGTACGTCGCCGTGTCGGTGTGGCTCCACCACATGGGGGCGCCGCCGTCGAGCCAGTTGTTGTCGATACCGGTCCACGCGGTGTGGCCCGTCGTACAGAGGAAGCAACCACCACGCCGGAGCCACGTAGCGATCCGGGCGAGGAGTTCCTGCTGCTCGTCCAGCGGCAGGTGGATCAGCGCGTAGAGCGAGACGACGGCGTCGAAGGACTCGGGTGGGAACTCGAGCGACATTGCGTCGGCGTTGATGAATTCGGCCTGCGGTACGAGTTGGCGTGCGCGGTTGATCTGGATCTCGCTGATGTCCACGCCGACCACGTGATGCCCCGCGGCGGTGAGGGCGTGCGCCACGGGTATGCCGCTTCCGCATCCCACGTCGAGCACCCGGCTGGTGGGCCCGAGTCGCGCGATCAGCTCGTCGATCCAGGACTGGTACTTCGAGTCGGCGCCGGTGGCGTCGTCGTACCGACGGGACAGTACGTCGTACCCGCGCCGTACGACCTGCTTCGGATCCTCCACGCCACGGACGCTAACGCGTACAGCGAACCGCGGCGAGTTGATTCTCGCGGCTGGCGCGATGTTCCAGTACCGACGGGCGTCGGTCGGCTGACTGGGCGAGGGTCTGAGCACGGACGCTGGGGGAGAGGTGGTCGACGTAGACGGTGCCGCCGAGATGTTGGGTTTCGTGGATCAGGCAGCGGGCGAAGTAGCCGGTGGACTCGAGCGTGAACGGGCGGCCGTCGACGTCGTACGCGTGCAGAGTCGCGCGGGCGGGGCGGTCGAGCGGGGCGTTGGCGCCGGGTACGGACAGGCAGCCTTCGGTGCCGCGCTGGATACCGACCAGGGCGGGCGCGGTCTCGATCCACGGATTGAACGCATGCCCGACGTGGCGGTCGCCGTACTCGTCGGTGAGGTCGTAGACGAAGAGCTGCGCGTCGACATCCACTTGGTTCGCGGCCAGCCCACACCCCTCGGCGATCCACATCGTCGTGAACATGTCGTCGATCAGCCCGCCCCAGCGCGCGGTGCCGTACTCGGTCACCGGCCGGCACGGGCGGTGCAGGATCTCCTCGCCGTACTCCGTGATGCGCAGCGGCTTGCCACGTCGTACCTCGTCCGTCAGTTCGGGCAGGTGACGGCTCGGACGGCCCAGGATGTACGTCGGCATACAAAGATCGTAGTCTGCAAAGTCGGGACTTTGCAAAGCTCAGGATAGGATGCCCGCCATGGAGAGTAGTGCGCCGAACCGTCGTGACGTCGTCCGCACGCACCCGCTGCGGGAGGCGCTCCTGAGGCTGATCGACCGGGACGGTACGACGACCTCGACGATCGCCGCCCGCGAGCTGGGGGAGAGCACCGGCTCGTGCTCGTTCCACCTGCGCCGGTTGGAGGCGCTCGGGGTGATCGAGCCGGAGCCGGGCGCGGCGGGCCGGGTGAAGCCGTGGCGCCGGGTGCGGACCGAGCAGTCGACGCTCAACCGCGAACTCGAGGACACCGCGTACGCGAGCTGGCTGGCCGCGAAGACCTCCGACGACGAGGACTTCGCGTTCAGCGAGGTCGTCACCCTCGCGGACGGCGAACTCGCCGAACTCCGCGCCCGCCTGCACCGCGTCCTCCGCGACTTCACCACCACCGAACCAACCTCCGGCACCCCCACCGCCGTCATCATCCGCGCCTTTCCGCTGGACGAGGACTAATCGCGCCGATCGGGGGAACCGTCCCGGGGGTCGCCGCGTCAGCGGAGAAGATGCCGTCCGCACCAGGCACAGTTCGCGCCTGGCCCCCCGAGTGTGGAGCTTCCATGACCGACCGCCCGGCCGAGCCGGATCCCCGCCCCGCCGCACCCCAATCACCCGCCCCCGGTTATGGGCAACAGCCGACCTCCGGGTACCCGCAGCACCTTTGGCCAGAGCACGCTCAGCAGCCTGTTGCCGCCATGCCGTCCGGAGTCCATCGGCCGACGGGCTCGGCCGTGCCGAGTGTCCTCGCGCTGTTGCTCGGCATGGCCTCGCTGGTCGCGCCGTTCCTGCCGTTCTCGAACCTCATCGACCGCTTCCCGGTCCGCCAGTACCTGGCCTTCCCGTTCGCCCTACCGGCCCTCGCCCTGGCGATCGCAGGGCTCGCCGCCAACCGCCGCGGGAAGCCTGCGGCAGCGATCGGCATGCTCCTCGCCTTCCTCGCCCTGGGCGTCGGCGCGATCATGGTCTACAACTACGACTTCCGAAGCTGAGTGCAGCTGCTCAGGCTCCGCTGAGCGGCCCCGAGATCGTCAGCCGGTGCCCTTCGGGCAGGACCAGGGTGAACGTGCGGCGGGACCATGGAGCGTCCTCGGGTGGCGTCGACTCGATCAGACCGGCGGCGAGCGCGGTGTCGTACAGGGGATCGACGAGTACGCCGACCTCGACGGTGACGGCGGCGGGCGAGACCTCACCGGTTGTCCGTCGTACCTCCAGCCCGCTCTGACCGTTCCACTCGGTGAACCCGAGCCGTGCGAAGTCGTCGCCGAACTGGAAGTGGACGTGGAGGCTGAGCAGTTCGCACAACAGCCGCACCGTGCCGGCGACGTCGTGCACCTCGAGAACCGGCGAGATCCCGAACGTCACGGGGTCGCTCGGCTCAGCGGCGCGGCCCATCACGACCGACTGCGCGATCTCGCCGTAATGTGTGCGCGGCAACCGGCCGACGAGGTCCAGGCCCGCGTGCCGCGCGACCGCGATCGACCGTACGTTGCGCGAGTCGATCCACGCCTCGACGCCGGTGATCGACGGCTGCTGCAGAAGGTGGTCGATCACGGCACGTGCAGCCTCGCTCATCAGCCCTGCGCCCCAGCGCTCCCGCCTCAGGTACCAACTCATGCCCCGGATCGAGCTGCCCTGATCCGAGAACACGCCGATCACTCCCGCCGCGTCCTCGTCCGGCCGCACCCGCAGTACCCAGGTCCACCCGCCGTTGTCCCCGAACTCCTGCACCAACCGCTCCCGCGACTCGTCCACGGAGGCGGTCGGGGTCATGTATCCGCCCCGCGCCCACTCCGGATCCGAGAACATCGCGTGTAGCGCGCCGAGATCCCGGTCGATATCGAGCGCCAGGAGGTCGAGTCGGGCTGTCTTCAAGGGGTGCTCCTCGAAATCAAGTCAGGCGGTGGCGTGTTTTTTGTCTACGGTCGGGGCTATGCGGATTGTTACGCGGGAGCAGGCCATTGCCTACCGGCTGCAGGTCAACAACCTTGTCGGACGGCTGCCGGTGGGCTCGCACGAGAAGGCGGCATACGTCGGGTTGCAGGACACCGCGCCGCGGGACGCGTTGCTCGGACTGCATGCGCGGATGGCGGGGTGTTCGCCGGCGGATTGGGAGCACCCCTCGCTGATCCAGACGTACAGTCCGCGGGCGGCCGTGTACGTGTTGCCGGCGCGGGACTTCGGCGTGTTCACGCTGGGCCGGATGCCGCTGGATTCGCGGCGGATCGACGTACTCGCGGAACAGGTATGCGAGACGTTGGGTGGGCAGGAGCGGCGGCGTGGGGCCGGGATCCACGGGTTGCGTGAGGCGTGTGCGAGCGGGCGGATCGCGGTGCGGTGGGACACGACGTCGCTCTGGGTCCGGGAGGTTCAGCGACCGGCGATCGACGTGGACGACGCACGGCGGGAGCTGTGCCGGCGGCACGTTCACTGCTTCGGTCCGACCACGCCGAAGGTGTTCGCGTGGTGGTCCGGGCTGTCGCCGGCCGATGCGCGAGTGATGTGGGACGAGTTGGCTCACGAGCTGATCGAGGTCGACTTCGACGGCGTACCGGCCTGGGTACTTCGAGACGACGCGGACCGTCTGTGGTCGGCGGAGGCTCCGCGTGGGGTGCGGTTGCTGGCGGCACCGGATCTGCGGTTGTTCGGTCGCGACCGCGACGGCCGGTTCATTGCGCCCGGTCTGCGGGCTCTGACGGCGGCTGCCGATTCATTCCATCCCAACGGCTTGCTGATCGACGGGCGGATCGTCGGTGCGTGGGGCCGCAAGGGAGGCCACGTCGACGTGGTTCTGTCGGAGAGGCTCAGTCGGGAGCAGTACGACGATCTGTGCGCGGAGGTGGCGAGCCTGCCGGTGCGGGATCCGCGGCTGTCAGTCCGCTGACTCGACAGGCTTGCGATCGCTGCGGAACGTGGCGCGCAGGGCGTCGACGTCGACCTCCGGCAGGTGGCGTTCGACGAGGTCGAAGGTCTCCTCGATGAGATCGTGCAGGGTCTGCGCGCCTTCGGGAGCGGGCCGGTCGAAGACTGCGCGGAGGCGGGCGGCGAGGGACGATGGCGCCAGCGGGAGGTCGAGCGCGTCGAGGCGTTTGAAGGCCAGCACGTGACCGCTGTACCGGCCGTTGAGGGCGTAGAGGACGTTGAGCAGCTGGTTGGTCATGCGCACGAACTCGCGCGCGACGAGCAGTGGGTTGTCGCGCTCGAAGAACATCTGCCAGCGCCAGAACTTCTCGATGTTCCCGCTGTGCCGTACGACGGCGAGCGCCAAGTCACGCGGGTACGCCGCGACGCGCTCCTTCCAGCGTGCGACGAGCTTCGCCCGCGGCCCGATCACCTCGCGGCCGTCGATGATGCCCTGCGCCAGTTGCATGACCTGGCCATCGGGTTTGCCCTTGAGCAGCTCATCCAAGGCGCTCTCGACCGTCTGCGTCAGCGTGTGCGCGACCTCGACCATCAGCCCGTCCGGCCGCGGCTCGCCCAGGTACAGGTGGTCGTCCCACGGCGGGCCGTCGACGTTCACCAACCGAACCTCAGCAGCCCCATCGACCGCGAGACGCTCAGCAGATGTCGGCGGCCGTCGCCAGAACACACCGACCTCGACATCCGACCAGCGATCCGCGTCCCCGCGGGCGGTCGACCCACCCAGCATCACCGCGTCGACGCCTTCAATGGCGGCGTACCAGTCGAGAACGGGCCGCACCATCTGCCGTCGCCAGCGTGCCGCCTCGGTCACCATCACCGCAGTAGATCACGAGCGCGGCCGACGGATCGGGGACAATTGGCACATGCCAGTTCCCACCTGCCCCTGTGGACAAGACCTGCCGTACGCCGACTGCTGCGGCCGCCTGCACCGCGGCGAAGCGACGGCCACCACGGCGGAGCAGCTGATGCGGTCCAGGTACGCCGCCTTCGTGATGCACGATGCGGCGTACCTGCGCCAGACCTGGTCCCTCACCACCCGCCCGGCGACGATCGACTTCACCCCCGGCCAGAAATGGACCGGCCTGGAGATCGTCGCCACCACCGGCGGCAGCCCCTTCCACAGCGAAGGAACCGTCGAGTTCCACGCCCACTACACCCGAAACGGCAACCCAGGCACCCAATCCGAAACCAGCACCTTCACCCGCGAAGCCGGCGAATGGGTATACGTCGCCGCCCTCTGAGAACTACTCCGCGATTTGGTAGGTCGGGGTGAGGATGGCTCGGGCGAGGGTGTGGAAGGCGAGGTTGAAGCCGACTACTGCGGGGGAGGCGTCGGAGTCGACGTCCAGGGCTTCTACGTCGATGGCGTGGACGACGAAGTAGTAGCGGTGGATCTGGTCGCCTGCGGGTGGGGCGGCGCCGCCGAAGGACTTGGTGCCGAAGTCGTTGCGGACGTGGAAGGCGCCGTTGTCGAGGCGTTCGGCGGTGCCGGCACCGGTGGGGAGTTCGGTGACGGTGGCCGGGAGGTTGACCAGGACCCAGTGCCAAAAGCCGGAGACGATCGGGGCGTCCGGGTCGTAGCAGGTGACGACGAAGGCCTTGGTCTCCGCCGGGAACCCGGACCAGCTGAGCTGCGGCGACGTGTTGCCGCCCGCGAACGCATGGTCGTCCGCCAACGGCTCGCCGTCGGCGACGTCGGTGCTGGTGACGGTGAACGCACCGACCTCCGGGAGGAGTTTGTACGGGTCCGGTGCGACGGGACGATCGAGCGACATCTGTGAGCCCTCCGGGATCTCGCGGGATGTGGTGATTCCGACACTACTGTCCACATCCCGCCGGTCCGTCCCGGGGCACATGCTCGGGGATGCGAAGATCGGAGCGGTACGACGGGACCGTCGGCCGGACTGGTGAACGGGGACGGATGGAGGACGCGATGGACGGCGCGCTGGAGGAGTACCTGGAGCGGATTGCTCCGGCGGATTCCGGAGCGATGCGGGCGGCTGAGGAGCGGCACGCGCAGCTGACGAAGCCGGCCGGATCGCTCGGTGTGCTCGAGGAGCTGTCGATTCGGGTGGCCGGCATGACCGGAACGCAGGCAGTGCCGGCTCCGGCCGTGGTGTCGGTGTTCGCGGCCGATCACGGCGTCCATGCACAGAACGTCTCCCCGTGGCCGCAGGAAGTGACCGCCGCGATGCTGGCGAACTTCGCCGCCGGCGGCGCCGCGGTCAACGCGTTCGCCAAAAACAACGGTGTCGACATCCGCGTCGTCGATGTCGGCGTCGCCACGCCGGTCGACCAACTCGACATCGTGCACGCGAAGGTCCGCGCGGGCACGCGCGACCTCTCGCAGACCGGCGCCCTGACCGAGGACGAGGCGCGGGCAGCGATCGCCGTCGGGTTCGACCTCGCCGACCGGCTCGTCCAGGACGGGTACCGCTGCCTGCTGACAGGCGACATGGGCATCGCCAACACGACCGCCTCGGCAGCGCTGATCGCGACCTTCACGGGCGCGACCGCCGACGCCGTCACGGGCCGCGGGACGGGTATCGACGACGCGGCGCTCGCCCACAAGACAGGCGTCGTACGGGGTGCTCTCGCGCTCCACGCCGTACCGCCGACCGAGCCGCTCAAGGCTTTGCAGGCGTACGGCGGTCTGGAGCATGCTGCCCTCGCCGGGTACATCCTCGGCGCCGCGGCCAACAGGGTCCCGGTGATCCTGGACGGTGTGATCGCCGGGGCGGCCGCGCTGGTGGCGCAGGCGTTCCACTCGGCCGTCATCGACTACTGCGTCGCCGGGCACCGGTCCGCGGAGCCGGGGCACGCGGTCGCGCTCAAGCAGCTCGGCCTGCAGCCGCTGGTCGACCTGGATCTGCGGCTCGGTGAGGGGACCGGCGCCGTGCTCGCGTACCCGATCCTGACCTGCGCGGTCCGCGCGCTCGCCGAGATGGCCACGTTCGAGGACGCGGGGATCACTTCGTGACGAACCAGTACCTGTCCGGTCTAGTCCTCGAAGGGCGGCGCGTGGTCGTCGTCGGCGGTGGCGGTGTCGCCCAGCGACGGTTGCCGCGGCTGCTCGAGTCCGGGGCGCGGATCGACCTCGTCTCGCCGTCGATCACGCCGACGATCGAGGGGCTGCTCGGCAACCCGTCGCTGACCTGGATCGAGCGCGGGTACGTCGCCGGTGACCTCGACGGAGCCTGGTACGTCGTAGTGGCGACGGATGATGCCGCGGTCAACGATCAGGTGTCGGCGGAGGCGGAGGAACGGCGGATCTTTTGCGTGCGATCCGATGACCGGTCCCGTGCGACCGCGTGGACGCCGGCTTCCGGGCAGCACGACAACGTGACGATCGGCGTCCTCGGGGGCGGCGATCATCGCCGGTCGGCCGCCGTACGGGACGCGATCCTCGAGGGTCTGCGGACGGGTGAGCTGGCGGCGCGGGACGTGGATCGGCGGCCTGGGGTTTACCTGGTCGGTGGGGGTCCGGGCGATCCGGATCTGATCACCGTGCGCGGGCGGCGGTTGCTGGCCGAGGCGGATGTGGTGGTCGCGGATCGGTTGGCGCCGCAGCAGTTGCTGGACGAGCTGCATCCTGATGTCGAGCTGTTCGATGCGGCGAAGTTGCCGCGCGGGCGGGCCGCGCAGCAGGAGGAGATCAACCGGATCCTGGTGGAGCGTGGGCAGCAGGGGAAGGTCGTCGTACGGCTCAAGGGTGGGGATCCGTACGTGTTCGGGCGCGGGTTCGAAGAGGCGCTGGCGTGCGCGGCGGCAGGGGTGCCGTGGACCGTGGTGCCGGGGATCACGAGCTCGATCTCGGTGCCGGCGGTGTCGGGGATCCCGGTGACGCATCGTGGCGTGACGCACGAGTTCACGGTGGTGTCGGGGCACATTCCGCCGTCGCATCCGGATTCGCTGGTGAACTGGGATGCGTTGGCTCAGTTGCACGGGACGCTGGTCTTGCTGATGGCGGTGGAGAACCTGCCGGCGATCGCGTCCCGCTTGATCGAGGGTGGGCGTGCGGCGGAGACGCCCGCGGCGGCGGTTGCCGACGGCACCCTTCCGGGGCAGCGGATGGTCAAGTCGGATCTCGCCGGAATCGCACAGGCGATGGCGGACGAGGGCGTCGGCGCCCCGGCGATCGTTGTCATCGGCAACGTGGTGGACGTGGCAGGGCAAGCGTGAGTCTGGTTCCGGTTGAGGATGCGGGGGACTCGCGGCTGGCGGATTACGTTCGGTTGCGGGAGGTCAGTCTTCGGCGGCTTCTTGAAGAAGAGCATGGGCTGTTCATTGCCGAGGGCGACAAGGTGATCCGGCGCGCGGCGGATGCCGGGTATGAGCCGCGGTCGTTTCTCCTGGCGCCGCGGTGGCTCGACTCGTTGCAGGACGTGCTGGAGAAATGGCCGGACAAGCCCGTGTACGTCGTCTCGGAGGAGTTGGCCGAGCAGGTCACCGGGTTCCACGTGCACCGCGGCGCGCTGGCGTCGTACAAGCGGCAGCCCGCCGTACCGCTGCCTGACCTGCTCACAGACGACGTACGGCGGATTGCGATCTTCGACGAGATCGTTGACCACACCAACGTCGGAGCCGGGTTCCGCGCCGCGGCCGCGCTCGGTGTCGGACTGGTCCTGGTGACGCCGACCTGCGCCGACCCGCTGTACCGGCGCTCGATCAAGGTGTCGATGGGGACCGTCTTCCAGGTCCCGTGGACCCGCCTGCAGAACTGGCCCGGCGACCTGCGGCACCTGCAGGACAACGGGTACGTCGCCGCCGCGATGGCGCTCGCCGACGACTCGATCACGCTCGACGAGCTCGCGGACCGCAAGGACGACAAGCTCGCGCTGATCTTCGGCACCGAAGGCCACGGCCTCAAACCGCACGTGCTCGAACAGGCAGACCTGACCGTACGCATCCCGATGGCCGGCGGCGTCGACTCCCTCAACGTGGCATCCTCAGCAGCAGTAGCGTTCTACGCCACTCGCTGAGGGGGATACATGCGTACGACGGAACGCCTGGTACTGCGCCCGTTCCGCGAGTCCGACCTGGAACCGTGGGCCGCGCTGAACGCGGATCCCGACGTCACGCAGTACCTCGGGCCGCCACTGGGCCGCGAGGACTCGGACCGGACCGCCTGGGCCATCAACGCGTCCTACGAAGCACAGGGGTTCGGCTTCCTGGCGGTCGAGCGACGCTCGGACGGCGTGTTCCTCGGCGCCTGCGGACTGAGCAAGGAGCAGTGGTACCCGGACGACCTCGAGATCGGGTGGCGGCTGGCCCGGGAGTACTGGGGCCACGGGTACGCGACCGAGGCGGCGACGTCGTGGCTCGAGCACGGGTTCGCGACCATGGGGCTGCCGCGCATCATCGCCGTCACCGACTCGCCCAACGAGCGCAGCATTGCCGTCATGCGCCGGCTCGGCATGACCTTCGACCACGAGGCCGTCCTCGAGGACGACGGCGTACCGTTCGACGCCACCGTCTACGCGCTCACAGCCGATGCCTGGCGGCGGCGCGTAGGCTGACCGGCATGCGAGCGGTGGACGACCTCGGCGCGTTCCTGCGTGCCGAACGTGCTCGCGTGGACCCGGCTGCGGTGGGCCTCCCGGCCGGTCGCGATCGGCGCGTCGCGGGCCTGCGGCGTGAGGAGGTCGCCGTACTCGCCGTCGTCAGCGCGGATTACTACGCCCGGCTCGAGCAAGGGCGCGAGCGGCATCCGTCGGCTCAGGTCCTGAACGGGATCGCTCACGCGTTGCGGCTCGACCCGGACGCCCGCGCGTACCTGTTCCGGCTGGCCGGGCTCGCCCCGGCGCCCGGCCTCGGAGCCGCGCGGGATCAGGTGCATCCAGCGCTCCTGCAGTTGCTCGACAGCTTCCCGGCCGCGGCCGGGTACGTGCTGAGTCCGGCGTACGAGATCCTCGCGACGAACCGCGTGGCGCAGGCGCTGCTGGCGCCGTTCGGGATGACGAACATGCTGCGGATGATGTTCGAGCATCCCCGGGCGCGGGACATCTTCGGTGACTGGGAGGCGGTCGTACGGCGGGCGGTCCACGCGGTCCGGTTCAACGCGGCGGCGTACCCGGACGACGCCGAGATCGCGGCGCTGGTGGCGGACCTGCTGCCGCGATCGCCCGAGTTCCGGGCACTCTGGGAGGACCGGACGGCGCGCGGGTTGAGCCGGGCGTACAAGATCTTCAACCACCCACAGGCCGGCCGGATCGAGCTGACCTACCAGACCTTCGACGTCCGGGCCGCGCCCGGTCAGCAACTGCTCGTCGGTACGGCGGAACCGGGCAGCGCGAGTGCGGAGGCGTTGGAGCGGTTGACGGACTGACTGGGTGCGGCGCACCCAGGAAGACACGGCCTTCTGCGCCGGCTGCCCCGGCGAGACGCTGTGAATATGTTGAGTTATTCGACGTACGTCGCACCGTCCAAGCCGGCCGTGTCCAACGATCTCCCGCCGGGTGAGGTACGCCGGATGTGGTCGCCGACCGCGGCCACGCTGATCCACGGCGAGCACGACGCGGTCCTGGTCGACCCGCTGATGACGCAGGCGGAAGGCGAGGACCTGGCAGGCTGGATCGCGGCCACCGGGAAGAACCTGACCACGATCTTCGTCACGCACGGCCACGGCGACCATTTCTTCGGCGCAGCGCCGGTGCTCGACCGGTTCCCGGCAGCCCGGATGGTCGCGCTGCCGTCGGTGGTCGAGGGCATGCGGAAGCAGCTCAGTCCGGCGTGGCTGGACGGCTTCTGGCGGGTCAGGTTTCCCGGGCAACTGCCCGGCCGGCTGGTCGTCGCCGAACCTCTCGACGGCGACACCTTCACGCTGGAGGGTTCCGAACTGGTGGCGATCGACCTCGGTCACACCGACACCGACGGCAGTTCGGCGTTGTACGTCCCGTCGATCGGTCTCGTCGTCGCGGGGGACTCCGTGTACGACGACGTGCACCTCTACCTGGCCGAGTCGGTTGCCGGTGGCCTCGATCGTTGGCTGGCCGCACTCGACGTACTCGAGACCCTGCATCCGGTCGCGGTCGTCTCCGGTCACCGCCAGGCGGGCGCTTCTGACGACCCGCGGTACATCGACGAGACCCGCAGGTACCTCAAGGCGTTCGCCGCCGCGGAGACCCGGACCAGCACCGCGCTCGACCTCTACAACGCAATGCTCGCGGAATACCCGGACCGCCTGAACCGCGGTGTCCTCTGGAACTCCATCCGCGCGATCAAAAGTAGTTGACGACAGTGATGACATAGCAGCATGCAGAAGGTAGTTCTGGTCACCGGGATGCAGGCGGCGGGGAAGTCGACGATCGCGCCGCTCCTCGCCGCCCGGATGGGGCCGCCGGCCGCGACGCTCGACGGGGACGTGTTCTACCGCGGCGTGGTCGCAGGCGCTGAAGTCATGACGCCGGACCCGTCGGCGGAGGCGGTGCGGCAACTGGAACTCCGGTACGACGCCAGCGCCTTGGTCGCGCAGCACTACGCCGATGCCGGTTTCGACTTCGTCTGCAGCGATATCGTCCTGGGCGAGCATGTCGAGCGCTGGTTCTCGCGGCTGCACGACGTCGACCCGTACCTCGTCGTACTCGTCCCGTCGGTCGAGTCCATCGTCGAGCGGGAGATCGGCCGCGGCGGCGCCAACTCGTACCGTGACTGGGGCCCCTCGCTCGAGGACGGCGTACGCGCACTGCAGGCCGGCCTCGACGAGATCCCGCGCCGAGGCCTCTGGCTCGACACCACCGGTCAGACCGCAGCCGAAACCGTCGACGGGATCGACCTGGAGAAAGCCCGCTGGTAGATCAGGTGGCGGGGGTGTCCTCGTGCTCGTCCTCGTGCTCGACCATCGGGGTGACGGGCCAGTCGGTCGGGTAGTCGGGGGCGAACTCGTCGGCCTCCGCGAACAGGCGCTTCTTGTACTTGCGGGAGAGGCGGTCGCCGAAGACCATGCCCTGCGTGTGGTCGGTCTCGTGCTGCAGGCAGCGGGCCAGCAGGCCGTCGCCCTCGAAGCTGACCGGCTTGCCGTGCTGGTCGACGCCGGTGACCTTGGCGAAGTCGGGGCGGGCGCACTTGGTGAACGCGCCGGGCAGCGACAGGCAGCCCTCGTCGCCCTCGTCGAGGTTGCGGTCCTTGCCCTCCGGGAGCTCCAGCGTCGGATTGCACACGACGCCCTGGACGCGCTTGCCTTCCTTGTCGGGGCAGTCGAACACGAACAGCTGCAGGTCCACGCCGACCTGGTTCGCCGCCAGGCCGACGCCCTCGGCCGCGTTCATCGTCGCGACCATGTCCGCGACGAGCGTCTGCAGTTCGTCCCCGAAGTCGGTGACA
The DNA here is from genome assembly GCF_004216905.1 of Kribbella sp. VKM Ac-2569. Lineage (GTDB taxonomy): Bacteria > Actinomycetota > Actinomycetes > Propionibacteriales > Kribbellaceae > Kribbella. The sequence continues at coordinate 1,205,100 of NZ_SGXJ01000003.1, read as the reverse complement.
GGCTGATTGACCCGATGCATGACGTCCTCGCCCCACCGCGTGATAGGCCGCACCGAACCATTCCCAGGCAACGTAGACATGCCCGAAATCCTAACCGCCGCCCCCCACGGCGTCTTTGAGCACCCACCAACCGCTTTCGGCTCGCCTGAATGGTTGATGGGGGCCCAAAGAGCCTGGGGTCTACTTGGCGTTGACCTCGTCGCGCCAGGCGACCCAGGCGCGGAGGAGGCCCAGGTCGTAGTCGGGGCCGGAGGAGTGGACCGTGAAGAGGCGGGTGCCGACGTCGAGGAGCGACTTGCCGACCTGCTCGGGCGTCTTGTCGCCGACGGCGACCGAGCGCTCGATCTCGCCGGGGTCGCGGCCGATGGTCGCGCAGTGCTCGTCCAGTACGGCGTGCTTGTGCGCGATGGTCTCGGCGTCGCCGAACCCGTGCCAGATGTTCGCGTGCTTGGCCACGAGCTTCAGCGTCTTCTTCTCACCGCCGCCGCCGATCAGCACCGGGATGTCCCGGGTCGGCTTCGGGTTGAGCTTCTCCCAGCGCTGCTCGATCCGCGGCAGCGCCTCGCCGAGGGCGTCCAGCCGGCCGCCCGCCGTACCGAACTCGTAGCCGTACTCGTCGTAGTCCTTCTCGAACCAGCCGGAGCCGATGCCGAAGATCAGCCGGCCGTCGCTGATGTGGTCGACCGTCCGCGCCATGTCGGCGAGCAGGTCGGGGTTGCGGTAGGAGTTACAGGTGACCAGGGCGCCGAACTCGACCCGCTCGGTCGCCTCGGCCCAGGCGGCCAGCATGGTCCAGCACTCGAAGTGCAGACCCGCGGGCTCACCGCTGAGCGGATAGAAGTGGTCCCAGTTGAAAACAACGTCAACGCCGATCTCTTCGGCCGCCGCGACGGTCCGCCGGATGTCGGCGTACTGGGCGTGCTGGGGCTGGACCTGCAGACCGATCCGTGCGGGGAACGCGCCGTACGGACGGTCGGTGGAATCGGAAGCTGTCATAGCGGGAATCCTATCCCGTTTTGCGGAGGACCCTCCGGATAGGTCACTGGGTGAAGTACGCCGCCAAGTGGCCGAGCATCGTGGCGACGCCGGGTTCGATCGGGACCTGCTGCTCGTCGGACAGCCCGACGCTGCGGTAATCGAGCCGCGTACGGCCGTCGGCGAGCGCGGTCAGGTCGACGGTGATCTCCTCGGCGGGCTGGTCGAAGTGCAGGACCAGGTGGTGCGGCAGGTCCAGGTCGCCGAAGCGGAGCGTGAACGGGACCTCTGTGCCGTCCGCGGCGACGAACACGGCCGAGATCTGGCCGCCGGGGCGGACGTCGAGCGTGACGCGGTCGGACGGGGTGCTGAAGCCTTCGGCGACGAACCAGGCGGCGAACGGTTCGGGCTCGGTGAACGCCCGGACGACCTCGGTGGGTGGGGCGTCGACGATCTGTTGCAGGGTGAACATGGCGGGGGACCTCCATCGGGATCGGGCTGACTCCAACACTGTCCCGCGAGGCGTTTACGGTTTGTTTTCGGTCGGGACCCGGTCGGCGTAAACGGCGGCCCAGTCGCCGAGGGCGCGGATCGGGACCAGGCGAGGTTGCTGGAGGCAACGGCTGCGCTGGCGATCGGGATCTGGGTCGGCGGGGGAGACGTCCGCGAGATGTTCCCGCCGCTAGCTGCCGCGTTCGGCACGGTCCCGCCCGGCCAACCGCAGGCTCCAGACGGGGAACAGCAGATACGTCCCGGCCCAGCTGACGCCGGCCACGAAGGTCCACGCCGGGGCGTTGTCCATGTCGTCGAGACCCATCGGGATCCCTGGTACGCCGACCAGCCCGAGCAGCATCACACCTCCGGCCACGACGCCTGATCGGCGCAGGCGGGTCGGACCGTGCCGGCTGACAGCCACCAGCCAGAGTCCGATGAGCGCGAAGCCGAAGCTGGACCACAGTCCAGCGAGGTAGAAGCCGGTGACCTCGGTCACCACAAGCACTGTGCCCACGACCGTCAGGATCGCGCCGACCACGGCAACGCCAAGCAGCAGGAACCGATGTGAGGGCGCCGCGAGGAACCTGGCGAGAGCGAGGCTCTGGACGCCGAAGACAGCGTTTCCCAGGTCGTTGATGGTTCCGAAGGGGCCGCCGACGGCGAAGAATGCGATCAGGCAGGCACAGGTGGTGAGACCCACGACGCCGTGGGTTATCGCCACCACCGGGAGGCCGGCTTCAGCGTTCACCCTTGGATGATCGCGCAAACAGCTGGTTCAAGTCAGCCTGTGGGATCTGGTCGGCAGCGAAGGTGATCGTGCCCTTCGTCGCCAGCTCCTCCGCGCTGCGGCGGATGAAGCCGAGGGCCGCCCGGGCGATGCTGCCGCCGAGACTGATCCGCACAACGCCGGCCGCCTGCAGGTCGGCGACCGTCAGCGTGGAGGTGCCGAGACCGATAACCACGTTCAGCGGGCCGTCGATCTCGGCGACCAGCGTGCGGATCGTGTCGAGATCGTTGACGCCGGGGACGTAGAGACAGTCCGCGCCCGCCGCGCGGAAGCGGTTTGCCCGGTCGATCGAGTCGCTCAACGAGGTCGGCGTACGCAGCAACTGCCCGTCGGTCCGCGCGGTCAGCACGAACTCGTCCCCGGACGCCTCCCGCGCCGCCACGATCCGCTCGACCGCGAGCTCTACGTCGTACAGCTCCCGCCCGTCGTAGTCCTCGATGTTCCCGCCGGCCAACCCGGCCTCGCGGGCCAGCCTGATCGTGTCCGCGACCCGCTCCGGCTCAGCGCCGTACCCGTCCTCGAGATCCCCGTTCACCGGTACGTCGCTCGCCGCCGCGATCTCCCGCACCCGATCGAACATCTGCTCCCGCGACACCGCCGGCGCCCCGTCCGGCAGCGTGTGATCGCCCTTCGCCAGCGAGAACGCGATCCCGGCGCTGGTCGTCGCGATCGCCGGGAACCCGGCCGCCGCCAGGATCACCGCACTCCCGGCATCCCAGGCATTCGGCATCACGAACCGATCGGCATGCAACTCGCGGAACGTCGTCATACGCCCGAGTCTTTCATCCCGACTCTTCGGCGCCGGCCGAACTCAGCCGAGCTTCCCGACCATCCGGGCCACCGCCGCCTGCGCCTTCGGGCCGTTCACCAGATCGGGATCGCCCTCGGTGCCTTTCGTGTTCCAGTACAGGTAGAACGCCGGCCGCGAGCCCGCCGGCAGCCCATCGAGGTACGCCGTCTCGCGGTCGATCTCGCTCGCCCGCGCCTGATCGCTCTTCGTCCCCTTGAACCCGCGCTCGGTCAGTCCCCACTTCGCCGCCGCACCCGGCGTCTGCTGCACGACCTCGCGGTACCACCGCACGTGCCCAGCGTGCTCGCTGACGATCGCGGTCGCGGGCTGCGTGCCGCCGCTGTACGTGTCGGCGCCGTAGAAGTCCGCCTCGACCCGCCACGGCTTCGGGTCCTTGGTCCGCGGCCGGCCGTCCCACTGGAACGCCATCGCCGAGTACCCGACCTTCACCTGCGGATTGGCCGCCTTCATCACGTCCCGGACGCGCTTGAACGCCTTCGCGAACGTCTGCCCGTCCATGTCGTTCTCGGGCTCGTGATACCAGATGAAGTACGTGTCCGGCTGCTCCTTCAGCCACACCGCGAGCTCCCGGAACCGTACGTCGTACATCCCGGAACCGGTCGCCTCCGGCGCGGTCTTGATGCTGACGAACGGGATCAGCCCGGCATCCCAGGACGCCTGCGCCACCCCGGCGTACTTCTTCCGCAGGTCGGTCTTCGTCGACTGGACCCCGTTGACGAACTCGCGGGTCGCTCGCACCCCGGGGTACCGCTTCGCCAGGTCCTTCGGCGCGACGTCGTCGTGCACGCCCATCAGCACCGGCGCGGCCGCCTCGACGGGATTGTCTGACGTGGCAACAAAAACGGTGGCGGCGAGCATGATGCTCGCCGCCACCGCAATGGTCTTCTTCAGCATGCTAGCCACTTCAGGTCAGCTTCGAGGCTGCGGCCTGGTCGAGGAGCCAGAGGGTGCGGTCCTGGCCCTTCGGGTGGGCGGCCGGAACGTCATCGCCGCTCAGCGCTCGAGCGACCGCGTCGGCCTTGTCCTCGCCCGACACCACAAACCAGACCTCCCGCGCCCGGTCCAGCCGCGGGAACGTCAAGGAGACCCGGGTCGGTGGCGGCTTGGGGGAGTCGTGGACCGCTACCGCCGCGGTATCTGTCACCTCGAGCTGCGGATAGCCAGGGAAGAGCGATGCCACGTGCCCGTCCGGGCCGACGCCGAGCATCAGTACGTCGAACTTCGGCGAGCCCGCGGCAGCCAGCTCTTCTGCGTACGCCGCAGCCGCAGCCTCGGCGCCCTGTCCGGTGTCGGCCGGCATCGGGTGCACCCGGGCCGGGTCGACGTCCAGGTGGGACAGCAGCGCTTCCCGGGCCTGCGTCTCGTTCCGGTCCGGGTCGCCGTCGGGCAGGAAACGCTCGTCACCCCACCAGAACTCGACCCGCTGCCAATCGATCTGGTTCCGGGCCGGCGACTCCGCGACAGCCCGGTAGACGACGGCGGCGACCCGGCCGCCGGTGAGCACGACCTGTGCGACGCCACCGGTGCTCTGCGCGTCGACGACCCGGGTGATGAACCGGGACGCGACGGCGTACGCCAGATCATCGGCATCGGCATGGATCAGCAGCTCGGCCTGGTTCATCGCTTCGCCGCCTTCTTCCCCGCCGCCTTCTTGCCCCCAGCAACCTTCTTCGCCGCAGCCTTCTTCGCAGGGGCAGCCTTCTTGGTGGCGACGACCTTCTTCCCGGCCGCGGTCACCTTGGCCGCCGTGGACTTCCGCGCCGTCTCCGCGACCTTCTTCGCGTCCGCCGGCATCGCATCCCGCTCGACCATGCACGCCAGCGTCTTCGCGTACACGTCGTCCGGGTCGAGCCGCCGCAGCTCTTCACTCAACAGCTCAGACGTCGTACGCCGCTTCAACGCCACCGGCCGATCCGGCTGGCCGGGCACGGAGAACGTCGCGACCGCACCGTCCGGCCGCGTCAACGCGATCGGACCCGACGGCGTGAACAGCCGTACGGCGGTCACCCCCGGACCTCGCGAGTTCCGCTGCTCCACCGGCACCTTGAGCCGCGACTGCAACCACGCGGACATCAGATCCGCACTCGCGTTCCCGCGAGCGGCCGTGACCTCGGCCCCGGTCACCTTCGTCGGGTACTGATCCAGCGCGGCCGCCATCAGCGCACGCCACGGCGTCAACCGCGTCCACGCGAAGTCGGTGTCACCAGGCGCGTACCCCTCGGCCCGCGCGTTGTAGTCCACCGACGCCCGCCGCGTAGCGGCCGCGTCCGTCACCCGGCGCCGGCCCAGCCGGCCCAACGGATCCTCGGCCGGAACACGAGGCCCGCCGCCCGGCCACCAGACGATGACAGGGGAGTCTGGCAGCAGCAGCGGCGTGACCACGGACTCCGGCACCTTCGCCAGGTCACCGTGCAGCCGCAGGAGCACCGCCTCACCCGGAATGCCCTCGCCGACTCGTACCTCGGCGTCCAGCCCGGACGCGCCGCGGCCCGGCCGCAGGATCGCGACCAGGACCCGGGACGGGTGTTCGCGACCGGCCTCGTTCGCGGCCTTCATCGCGTCGTGGTGGGACGCCTCGTCGACGACCACCACGATCGTGCCGACCATGCCCATGGCCGGCGACCCCGCGTTCCGCCGGGCCTTCAGCAGCGCCGACGCGATCTCGCTCGACGTGGTGTCGGTCAGGTCGATGATCATGGCCGCCTCCAGGCACGTCCGTCGCGGGCGAGCATCTCGTGCGCCGTGTCCGGGCCCCAGCCGCCGGACGAGTACTGCTCCGGCTTGCCGTGCCGCGCCCAGTAGTCGAGCACCGGGTCGAGGATCTTCCAGCCCAGTTCGACCTCGGTGTGCTGCGGGAACAGCGGCGGATCACCGAGCAGTACGTCGAGGATCAGCCGCTCGTACGCTTCGGGGGAGGACTCCGTGAACGAGCCGCCGTACATGAAGTCCATGTTCACGTCGCGGATCTCCATCGACGTACCAGGCACCTTGGCGCCGAAGCGGACCGTGATGCCTTCGTCCGGCTGGATCCGCAGCACCAGGGCGTTCTGGCCGAGTTCTTCGGTCTCGGTCTTGTTGAACGGGAGGTGCGGCGCGCGCTTGAACATCACCGCGACCTCGGTCACGCGCCGGCCGAGCCGCTTGCCGGTGCGCAGGTAGAACGGGACGCCGGCCCATCGCCGGGTGTCGACGTCGACCCGCAGCGCGGCGAACGTCTCTGTCGCCGAGGACGCCGGGATGCCGTCCTCCTGCAAGTAACCCTTCACCTTCGAGCCACCGGCCCAGCCTGCCGCGTACTGCCCACGGGCACTGTGTAGGTCGAGGCGTTCCGGCAGCTGTACGGCGTTCAGCACCTTCTTCTTCTCCTGGCGCAGCGACCAGGCGTCGAAGCTGACCGGCTCCTCCATCGCGACCAGCGCGAGCAGCTGGAGGAGGTGGTTCTGGATCACGTCCCGCGCGGCGCCGATGCCGTCGTAGTACCCGGCGCGGCCGCCGATGCCGATGTCCTCGGCCATCGTGATCTGCACGTGGTCGACGTAGTTGCTGTTCCAGATCGGCTCGAACATCGCGTTCGCGAACCGCAGCGCGAGGATGTTCTGGACCGTCTCCTTGCCCAGGTAGTGGTCGATCCGGAAGACCGCCTCGGGCGGGAATACCGACTCGACGACCTGGTTCAGCTCGCGGGCGCTCTTCAGGTCGTGACCGAACGGCTTCTCGATCACCACCCGCCGCCACGAGCCGGGGTGCTCGTCGGTCAGCCCGTGCTCGGACAGCTGCCGCACGACCTCCGGGAACAGCCCCGGCGGGATCGACAGGTAGAACGCGTGGTTGCCGCCGGTCCCGCGGGTGACGTCGAGCTCGTCGACCGTCTCCCGGAGCCGCTTGAACGCCTCGTCGTCGGTCAGGTCGCCCGGCACGAACCGGAAGCCCTCGGCGAGCTGCTGCCAGACCTCCTCGCGGAACGGCGTCCGCGCGTGCTCCTTCACCGAGTCGTGCACGATCTGGGCGAAGTCCTGATTGGTGTAGTCCCGACGGGCGAACCCGACCAGGGCGAAACCCGGGGGCAGCAGCCCCCGGTTCGCCAGGTCGTAGACCGCCGGCATCAGCTTCTTGCGGGCCAGGTCGCCGGTGACCCCGAAGATCACCAGGCTGCACGGCCCGGCGATCCTCGGCAGCCGCCGATCCTGCGGATCGCGCAGCGGGTTCACCGGACCTGTCGGCTCTTCGCCGAGCTCAGCGGTCATGGGCCGCTTTCCTCCGAGTTGTCGTGTTACTTGAACAGGGACAAAAGCTGCTGTACGCCGGACGCCACGTCCGTCAGGTGTAGACGCAGTACCGGACGGCCGCGCTCCGCGATGACGCCCGCGTCACCGGCGGCCTGCGCCGAGATCAGCGTGCCGAACGTGAACGGCCGGTCCGGGATCTCCACGTCGGTCGGGTGCGCACCGGTGATCTGCAGGTACACGCCCTCCGGGTGGCCGCCCTTGTGGTACTGACCGGTCGAGTGCAGGAACCGCGGGCCCCAGCCGAAGGTCACCGGACGGTCGGTCTTGGTCGCCAGCGCCGGCCGGATCGCGATCAGGTCGGCGTCCCGCTCGGAGTCCAGGTACGCCATGACGGCCACGTAGCCCTTCGGCTCGAGCTTGCCCAGCAGCGCGTCGACCGCGCCCTGCAGCGAGTCCACACCGTCGAGCAGACCCTCGGTAGCGCGGACCTCCACCGAACCGTCGGTGAACGCGGCCGCTTCCGGCTTCGGCTGCGCGTCGAGCAGACCACGCGCCGCCTTCTTCGCGCTCTCCACGTCCGGCTGGTCGAACGGGTTGATGCCGAGCAGGTAGCCCGCCACCGCTGTCGCCGTCTCCCAGAGCAGCATCTGACCGCCGAGCGAGCCCGACGTCAGCGCCGTCGGGACCCCGCTGGTCGCCTTCTCGGCGAGCAAGGCGTTGGTCAGGTCAGCAGCGTCGCTGTGCAGCTCCGGCGCACCGACCTCGACCGCGACCGGGAGTACGCCGGTGCCGTTCTTGCCGGTGCTCTCCGCGATCAGCTGCTCGGCCCAGTCCGGGAACCCGACGATGTCGGAGCCGTCGGCCGTGATGATCGCCTTGTCCCGACCAGCGCTCGCCGCGAGTACCGCGCCCAGCCACAGCGCCGGGTTGTCGGTGGAGTCGGCCTGCAACGCCGGTGCAGCCTCGGCCGCCTGGTCGAGCAGCTCGGCGATGTCGGCGCCCGCCAGACCGGACGGCACCAGGCCGAACGCCGTCAGCGCGCTGTACCGCCCGCCGACGTTCGGGTCCGCGAGGAACGTCTTGCGGTAGCCCTCGTCCGCCGACAGCTTCTCGAACGGCGAACCCGGGTCCGTCACGACGACGATCCGCGACGCCGCGTCGATGCCCGCGTCGGTGAACGCCTTGGCGAAGGTCCGGCGGTGGCTGTCGGTCTCGACCGTCCCGCCGGACTTGCTGGACACCACGATCACGGTCTTCGACAGGTCACCGTCCAGCGCGCGCTTGACCACGCTCGGGTCGGTCGAGTCGAGGACGACGAGCTCCACGCCCGCCGTCCGGGTGATGACCTCCGGAGCCAGCGACGAGCCGCCCATGCCGGACAGCACGATCCGGTCCAGGCCCTCGGACCGCAGGTCGGCCTGCAGCGCCTCGATCTCGGCCAGCAGCGGCCGCGAGGTGTCGTGCAGGTCGACCCAGCCGAGCCGGATCGACGCCTCGGACTCGGCGTCCGGGCCCCAGATCGTCGCGTCCTTCCCGGCGATCCGGGACGCGATCTTCTCCGCGACCAGTTTGTCGACGACCTCGGCCCAGTCGCCGTTCTGCGTGCTTACCTTCGGAGTCGTCACTTGGCAGCCGCCTTGAGGGCAGACGCGACGGTGTCCTGCAGTTCCGACCAGGAGGCGTCGAACTTCGAGACGCCCTCGTCCTCGAGCAGCTGCACGACCTCGTCGTACGAGATGCCCAGCCTCTCCAGGTCGTCGATCACCTTGCGGTCGCCGGCGTAGTCGCCGCGGACCGTGTCGCCGGTGATCTCGCTGTGCTCCTCGACCGCCTTGATGGTTGCCTCGGGCATCGTGTTCACGACACCGCGGGTGACCAGGTTGTCGACGTACAGGGTGGGGGAGTACGACGGGTCCTTGGTGCCGGTGGAGGCCCACAGCGGGCGCTGCGGCTTGGCGCCGGCGGTCTCGAGCTCGCGCCAGCGGTCGCTGGCGAAGATCTCCTCGTACGCCTCGAACGCGAGCCGGGCATTGGCGATCGCGGCCTTGCCCTTCAGCGCCTTGGCCTCGTCGGTGCCGATCGCGTCCAGCCGCTTGTCGATCTCACTGTCCACCCGGCTGACGAAGAACGACGCGACACTGGCCATCTTGGTGACGTCGTGACCGTTCTCCACGGCCTGCTCCAGGCCGGTCAGGAACGCTTCCGCGACGGCCTTGTAGCGCTCCAGCGAGAAGATCAGCGTCACGTTCACGCTGATACCGGCGGCCAGGGTCTGGGTGATCGCCGGCAGGCCCGCCTTGGTGGCCGGGATCTTGATGAAGACGTTCTCGCGGCCGACGATGTCCCACAGCTGCTTGGCCTGTTCGACCGTCTTCGCGGTGTCGTGCGCCAGGGTCGGCTCGACCTCGATCGACACCCGGCCGTCCTGGCCCTCGGAGTCGTCGTACGCCGGCTTGAACACGTCGGCGGCGTCACGGACGTCGCTGGTCGTGATCACCCGGATCGCCTCGTCGACGGACACGCCCTCTGCGGCTAGCCGAGAGACCGTCTCGGCGTACGCGTCGGCGTCCGAGATGGCCTTGGCGAAGATGGTCGGGTTCGTGGTCACACCGACCACGTGCTTGTCCTCGATCAGCGCCTGCAGGCTGCCGCTGGTCAGCCGCTCACGCGACAGGTCGTCCAGCCAGATGGAGACACCCGCGTCGGCGAGTGCTTTCAAGCGATCGTTCATGGATCCGATGCCTTCTTCCGAATGTTCTGTTGTGGTCTTCAGTTGGCGTCGGCCGGTCCGACCGGCCCGGCGGCGGCGCGACCGGGCGGGACACCCGGACCGCTGATCTGCGCGGCGGCGGCGATGCTGTCCTTCGCGGCCTGCACGACCGCGTCGGTGGTGATGCCGAACTCGTCGTACAGCGTCTGGTACGCCGCGGACGCGCCGTAGTGCTCCAGGCTCACCGAGCGGCCGGCGTCGCCGACGATGTCGTGCCAGCTCAGCGCGATCCCGGCCTCGACCGAGACCCGGGCCCGCACGTCCGCCGGGATGACCGACTCGCGGTACGCGTCGTCCTGCTCGTCGAACCACTCGCGGGACACCATCGAGACTACGCGGGCGTTGACGCCCTCGTCGGCCAGGACCTTGCGGGCCTCGACCGCGATCTGCAGCTCCGAGCCGGTGCCGATCAGCACCACGTCCGGCGTGCCATCGGTGTCGAGCAGCACGTAACCGCCCTTGTGCACGTTCTCGGTGGTGGCGAAGCCGTCGGTGCCGCGCGGGAACGTCGGCACGTTCTGCCGGGTCAGCGCCAGGCCGGCCGGGCGGTCGGTGTGCTCCAGGATGGTGGCCCAGGCGGCCGCCGTCTCGTTCGCGTCACCGGGCCGTACGACGTCCAGGCCCGGGATCGCCCGCAGCGCCGAGAGGTGCTCGATCGGCTGGTGCGTCGGACCGTCCTCGCCGAGGCCGATCGAGTCGTGCGTCCACACGTACGTCACCGGCAGCTGCATCAGCGCGGCCAGCCGGACGGACGGGCGCATGTAGTCGGAGAAGACCAGGAACGTACCGCCGTACGGGCGGGTCAGGCCGTGCAGCGTGATGCCGTTGAGCACCGAGCCCATGGCGTGCTCGCGGATCCCGAAGTGCAGGACCCGGCCGTACTCGTCGCCGGAGAACTCCTTCGTCGAGTACTCCGCCGGGATGAACGACGGCTGGCCCTTCGGAGTGGTGTTGTTGGAGCCGGCCAGGTCGGCCGAACCGCCCCAGAGCTCGGGCAGCTCGGGCGCGAGATTGGTCAGCACGTCGCCGGACGCGGCGCGGGTCGCGACACCCTTGGCGTCGGCGTCCCAGCTCGGCAGCTTGTCCTTCCAGCCGGCCGGCAGCTCACGCTTCGAGAGCCGGTCCAGCAGCGCCGCCCGCTCCGGGTTCGCGGCCTTCCACTGGTCGAACTTCGCGGTCCACTCGGCCTCCAGGGCCTTGCCGCGGTCCAGCGCCCCGCGGGTGTGCGCGATCACGTCGTCGGCCACCTGGAACGTCTGCTCCGGGTCCCAGCCGAGGACCTTCTTGGTCGCGGCGACCTCGTCGCCACCGAGCGCCGAACCGTGGATCTTGCCGGTGTTCTGCTTGTTCGGGGCCGGCCAGCCGATGATCGTGTGCAGCCGGATGAAGCTCGGCTTGTCGGTCACGGCCCGGGCCGCCTCCAGCGCGTCGTACAGCGCCTGGACGTCTTCCTCGTAGCCGGTGCCGCCCTCGGTCCAGTCGACGTCCTGGACGTGCCAGCCGTACGCCGCGTAGCGCGCCGCCACGTCCTCGGACAGCGCGATGTCGGTGTTGTCCTCGATCGAGATCTTGTTCGCGTCGTAGATGATCGTCAGGTTGCCGAGCTTCTGGTGCCCGGCCAGCGACGACGCCTCGGAGGCGACGCCTTCCTCGATGTCACCGTCGGAGGCGATCACGTAGACCTGGTGGTCGAACAGGCTCTCGCCCTTCGGCGCGTCCGGGTCGAGGAGGCCGCGCTCGCGGCGGGCCGCCATCGCCATGCCGACCGCGTTGCCGATGCCCTGACCGAGCGGGCCGGTGGTGGTCTCGACGCCGGCGGTGTGCCGGTACTCGGGGTGGCCCGGGGTCTTGCTGCCCCAGGTCCGCAGCGACTTCAGGTCGTCCAGCTCGAGGCCGAAGCCAGCCAGGTAGAGCTGGATGTACAAGGTCAGGCTGGAGTGCCCCGCGGACAGCACGAACCGGTCGCGGCCGGCCCAGTGGGTGTCGGCCGGGTTGTGCCGCATCACCTTCTGGAACAGCAGGTACGCCGCCGGTGCGAGGCTCATCGCCGTACCGGGATGTCCGTTGCCGACCTTCTCGACCGCATCCATCGCGAGCACCCGTACGGTGTCGACCGCGCGCTGGTCCAGTTCGGTCCATTCAAGCTTTGGGCTGGTCTTCTCCGTCACGCCGGCGGCGCTCCTCTCGATGGTGACCTTCTAGGTATCTCACGCAGAGCCTACTGTGACGCCGCCTGTCGGCTGCACATTGCTCCAAGGCTTGTCAACCAGCTGGTAACTGGTGCTGTTCCCGGACGTCTCCGACATCACACCCGGCTCATCGGAGGGGGGTGCGAGAACCCTCCTACGGGGCGTCGTAGACTGCTGAATCGTCAGCGCCGCTCATCCGGCGTCAACCCACTCTGTTCGAGGTGTTCGTGACGGCCGTCGACCCGCGTCCTGCCGCGACGACGTCGTACCCGACGCCGCTGCCGGACGCTACCGCTGTGGTGAGTCCGTCGGTGCGCGACGTGGTGAAGGCGTACGTCGGTCTGACCAAGCCGCGCATCATCGAGCTGCTTCTGATCACCACCGTGCCGGTGATGTTCCTGGCAGCTGGTGGCGTGCCCGGTCTCGAGGTGGTCGTGGCCACGCTGATCGGCGGCGTGCTCGCCTCCGGCAGCGCCAACACGATCAACTGCGTCCTCGATCGCGACATCGACGAGCAGATGCGCCGAACCCGGCGCCGCCCGCTGCCGCGGCACGCGGTCAGCCCGCGCTCGGCGACGATCTTCGGCGTCGTGCTCGGTGTGCTCGCCACCCTCGAGCTCGGCTTCTACGTGAACTGGCTGTCGTCCGGCCTCGCGCTGGCCGCGAACCTGTTCTACGTCTTCGGCTACACGATGCTGCTCAAGCGCCGGACCGTGCAGAACATCGTCTGGGGCGGGATCGCGGGCTGCTTCCCGACCCTGATCGGCTGGACCGCGGTCACCGGCAAGCTGGCCTGGACGCCGGTCGTGCTGTTCCTGGTCGTCTTCTTCTGGACGCCGCCGCACACCTGGTCGCTCGCGATGCGGTACCGCGAGGACTATGCGTCGGTCGACGTACCGATGCTCCCCGTGGTCGCCACCCCGGTCGCCACCGCGCGGCAGATCATGGCGTACTCGGTGGTCATGGTGATCACGTCGCTCGCGCTCTGGCCGGTCGGCGACACCGGCATGGTCTACCCGATCGCCGCGATCGTGCTCGGTTTCGTGTTCCTCCGCGAGGCGCGCCGGTTGTTGCTCCGGGCCCACACCGGCGCCGACGGCGCCGCGCTGCGCCCGATGCGGTTGTTCCACTTCTCGAACATCTACCTGGCCTTGCTGTTCATCGCCGCGGCCATCGATCCGCTCCTGCACTGAGATCTGGCACTGAGAGTCGTGCTGCGGGCGCGGTGCGTTTCCCCGTTGACCTGATCGTGATCTGATGTTGCGATGGGCACCTGCCTGTGGAGGGGGTTCCACGCCTGGGGAGGCGTAACAGCAGGGGGATTCGCATGGGGGTACGAACACGCATCGCCGCGATCGCGGCACTCGCACTGACCGGTTCGCTTCTGGTCGCGGGACAGGCCGACGCCGGTCACAGCCACTCGAGTCTGAAGCCGGTGGCAACAGGTCTCAACGGTCCGCGCGGCGTCTCGACGTACGGGAACAAGGTCATCTACAGCGTCACCGACGGCTCGGTGTACGTGACAGACGGGCAGCGGACCTTGAAGCTCGGCACGGTGCCGGGCACGGGTGGGTTCCCGCCGGCGATCGACACCAACAAGTGGGGTACGACGTACGCGCTGACCGGCGCGGGCGGAGAGCCGGGGCAGCCGCCGCTTCCGGGGAGCACGACGCTCTACCGGATGCGATACGGGAAGGCGCCGGTCAAGATCGCCGACATCGGCGCGTACCAGAAGAAGGACCCGGACCCGTACGACCTGGAAGAGAACCCGACCGACTCCAACCCGTTCGGCGTCGCCGCGCTGAGTGATGGAACGGTCCTGGTCTCGGACGCCGCCGGCAACGACCTGCTCCGGGTCTGGCCGAACGGCCACATCAAGACCGTCGCGAAGCTCAAGCCACGCGTCGTGAAGGTTCCTACCGGTCTGCCCGCCACGGACCCGGACGGCCACCCGCTGCCGCCGGCCGGTACGCCGGTCCCGGCCGAGGCCGTCGCCACGTCGGTGACAGTGGGCTCGGACGGCTACTGGTACGTCGGTGAGCTCCGTGGCTTCCCGGCCACACCGGGGACGTCGCAGATCTGGCGGATCAAGCCGGGCTCGGTGGGCGCGGTGTGCAACCCGGACAAGCCGTACAAGGGCAACTGCCAGCGGTACGCCGACGGGTACACGTCGATCGTTGACCTGGCCGGAGGTCCGCGGGGCACGCTCGCGGTGGTCGAGCTCGACAAGGCGAGCTGGCTGAAGTTCGAGTTGAACGGCCCGACGAAGGGCGGCCTGTTCCTGCAGTACTCGGGCAGGTCTCACCGGGCCGGGTACAAGCGCGAGCTGGTGAAGGATCAGCTGACACTGCCGGGCGGTGCGGGCTTCAACCGCGCAGGGCAGCTGTTCGTCTCCGCGCCGGTCTTCGGGCCTGGTGCGGTCTACAGAGTGAAGTACTGAGTGACGCGGTGAAGTACTGAGTGACGCGCGGGCGCCCGTCAGGTGGCGGGTGTCCCGCGTTCTCTGGAAGACCTGGCTTCCCGACCAGAACAGTTCGTCGGTCGACGAGGCAGCGTGAGACCGCTCAGAACGGCGGTGGATCGTTCGTCGGTGGGGTTGCTGATGGCGCGATCGGTCCGCGGGCCGGTGGGACGGTGGTGTATCGATGGCCGGTAGGGGTCGTGAGGGTGACGGAGCCGTCGGGGTGAGCGGTGGTTTTCCATCCCCAGGCTTTGGTGTCCTTGATGACGTGGTGGTATTCGCAGTACGGCGCCATCCCGGTCAGACTCGTGCGGCCTGACTGCGTGAACGGGGTGAGGTGGTCGCGGTCGCAGTCGCGGGAGGTGCGGTTGCAGCCGGGCCAGGCGCACACCGGGTGTCGGGCAAGCAGGGTTTCGGTGACCAACACACCCGGGTCGTGGCGCGTGGTGGAGGCCTCGAGCACGGACCCGTTGACGGGGTCGGTGAGGAGCCGGCGCCAGGTGCCGTCGGCGGCGATGCGGCGGGCCATTTCGGCGGGGATGGGTCCGTAGCCGGTGAGGTCGGCGGGGTCGTCGTCCAGGCCGAGCAGGGTCGAGGCCGGGATGACGACCTCGATGTGTGGGCGGCGGCGGTGCTGGTCGGGCAGGCGTCGGCCGAGCCAGTCCAGCCCGTTGCGCAGGATGTGCTCGAACAGATCCGCAGCCACATCCGCACGTCGCTGCTCGGCGGTCCGGACGTCCTTCTCGGCACCGGCACCGGCATCCGCATCCGGACCGGCATCGGCATCCGCGCTGGCGGCGGTGTCGGTGGCGGCGATGTCGTCGTGGGTGGCGCCCGGATCCGGATCGGGATCGGGTCTGGCGTCCGGGCTTCCTGAGCCGGCGTCCGTGGGAGCGGTCGGCTCGGGATCCGCGGGCGCGCCGAGCGGCGCAGCGGCATCGGTGGTGGGGTTGGTGGGGTTGGTGGTGCGGGTTCCGCGTTTGGCGAGGGTGGCCATGGCTTGGATGGTGACCCAGATCTGCTGGATCTTGTCGGAGGTGTGAACGATCCACAGCCCGGCCATGCCGTTGGCCAGCGGGACGATCTTGCAGGTCCGCTCGGCGACCGCGGCGCGGTGGTCGCCGGCAGCTTGGGTGGTGACGTGTTTGGCGACCTGGCGGCGCAGCGACTCCAGCAGGTTCCGATGGGTCTGCTTGGCGGCGCGTTTCAGCACGTGCGCCTCCACGGCTCGTGCGGCCTCATCCGGGAGTTGGCTGGTCGCCTCGGAGATCGCCAGCGCCTTGCCCCACGTCAACGCGCCGCAGCGCAACCCCGAATAGGTGGCGGACAGGGACGAGGTCAGACGCAGCGCGGTCTCGACCCGCCGCCCCACCGTGTTGGGGGACAGGCCGAGGGCCAGCGCGATCTCGCCGTGCCAGGACCGCTCCGGGTCGACCGGGCGACCCCTGGAATCGAGCTGGGTCGGGCGCGGCGACTCGCGGTGCTCGGCGCGGCGCTGCCGGACGAACGACGCCGTCGCACCGGCCTTGATCGCCTCGCCCCAGCTGATCAGCCGGTCCGCGGCCTTCATCAACTCGATCAGCGCCACCGGCGACATAGCCTCCGGCCGGGTCTCCTCCAACGCGGCAGCCAGCGCGCCGCCGGGCGGCAGCAACACCCAGGCCGGCGCCTCCCGGCGCAGCATCTCCCGCTCCGCGGCGTCCTGCTCGACACCGTCCCATTCCTGCCACTCGAACTCGTCCACCCGGGAATAGCGATTCCGGCCCAGCAACTCGTCCAGATCGGCGTCGAACTGGTCCTGCTCACTGATCACCGCGGGGCCGTCGGGGAGTTCGGTATCGGTCGGGTAGACCAGGTCGTCTGGCACGTAGTCATCGTCGAGCGGCGCGTCATCCCAAACACTCCATGCAGACACCACGACCGTCCGGTCACGAGTAGGGACGGTCGTCGCCGCAGCACCAGGCGCCGAAGGTACGGCGGTGGTGCTGATGGTGACGGTCGAAGGCTCGCTCATGCTTCTATATTAGAACATGTGTTCGATGAACTCAACTCGCGAACGCTCGCGGATGGATGCCGGAATGCCTTGCGGAGTTGGAGATCTGACCAAAGGTTGCTTACAGCAACTGAATACGCTCGGGTATCGCGTCGCGTTGGTGCGGACAGGAAATATCAGGTCCTGGCCCACCAGAACCTGTCGCACGGCCCCGCGGTCGTCAATGGGCATGTGCTGCGGCGGCGATCGGCTCGAGGCCCGCGATGAGCTCGTCGAGCTCGTCCGCGCTGAGTACGTCGTACGCCGGTGCTGCCAGTTCGTCGGTGAGGGCCTCGATCCGCTCCTTGGTCTGCCGGCCGGTGTTGGTGAACCCGCCGGCCGCGTCTACGAGGCCGCGGTCGCGCAGCCCGTCGACGACAGCGGCCAGCTGTGGCTTGGGCAGGTGGTGAATCCGGCCGAACTCCTCCGGCCTCATTCCGAGCGAGAGAGCCAGGAGGACGTGGGCCTCGGTGCCGCCGATGCCGTTCGCGACGAGGGCGGCGTTGTGGCCGTCCCCGCGGTGCTCGCGCAGCAGCGTCGCCGCGTGCCAGAGTTTGGCCACCGGTTGCTCGGGTACGTCGAGCGCCCGGAGCCCGGCGTACAGCGGACGGCCCTCGGTCGGCGCGCTGACCGCCGCGCGGGTGGCGAGGTCGGCGACCCGCATCAGACCAGGGGAGTCGGCGAGTTCCCCGATCCTCTGCCGCAACGCGGAGGTGCTGCCCCGCTCGCGCACGGCGATTGCCTCCTCCGGGGTGGTCTTGCCCCAGACCCACGGGATGTGGCGCGCCACCTCACCTTCGGCGAAGTTGTAGAAGACCGCATGCATGACTTCGGCCGGTGCGAGACCCAGTGGCGCGGCTCGGCCGGCGAAGTATCCGTCCCAGTAGTTGCGCATGCCGAGGGCCAGGAACGCCTCGGTCGGCGCCTCGGAGAAGGTGACGGTGGCGATCGGCTCGACGAGCTCGAACATGCGGTGGACCTTGGCCAGTGGGTGCGGCATCGTCGGCATCTCCTTGGTCGTGACAGCGCCCTTGTGACCTGCCTCTGACCCTTGCGACGAACGAGATGGCCCGGATTCGACACTTCCCGTCAGGTGGCGGGTGTGCCGCGTTCGCCGTAGACGGCTGTGACGAGGGCGATCAGTAGGCCGGCCAGGAACATGTGGACGAGGACGACACCCCACGGCAGGCCGGTGAAGTACTGCGTGAAGCCGACGGCTCCCTGCAGGATTTCGACGGCGAGCAGCCAGGCGGCGAGCTTGCGCAGGGTGCGTGAGGTCGCGGTCACGCGGGTCGCGATCACCAGGGCGATCGAGATTCCGAGCAGGCCGAAGACGACGTCGGAGTGCAGCTGGCTGACCAGCTCGGGGTCGAAACCGTTGCGGCCGGTCTCCGGATCGCCCGAGTGCGGCCCGGCGCCGGTGACAATGGTGCCGAGGGCAACGGTCAGCCAGACCGCCACCACCGAGGCGGTGGCGAGTGCGCGGACCACCGGGGGAGTGTGCGGGTACGGGCTGGTGCGCGACCGGCGCATCATCGAGACCGTCAGCGTGATGATGATCGGCGAGACCAGGAAGTGCGCCGAGACGATCCACGGATTGAGCCCGGTGAGCACGCTGATGCCGCCGATCACCCCTTGCAGCGGGACCCCGAGCGCGGCCGCGGTCGCCAGCCGGCGCAGGTCGCGCCGGATCGGGCGGTAGCGCATGACCACCAGCCAGGTGAGGATCGCGACGATCGCGACGACGAACCCGAGCATCCGGTTGGTGAACTCGATCGCGCCGTGGATGCCGAGGGCGGCGTGCGGGACGTACGAGTCGTCGGTGCAGGACGGCCAGGTCGGGCAGCCGAGCCCCGAGCCGGTCAGCCGGACCAGTCCGCCGGTGACCACGATGCCGATGTTCACCACGATCGACGCCCAGCCCCAGCGCCGGACGACGTCCAGGCTCGGCTCGGGAACCAGTCGCCAGAATCCGCTGACTGGCTCAGTCTCTTGGGGCGGGGTCTCGGTCGTCATCACCGGCACACTCTAAAGGTCAGTCCCAGCGGAAGGTGCGGGACACCAGGTACCCCAGCACCCCCGCCCAGAGTGCCAGCGACAGCGCCGCGGCCCACGGAATCACTCCTTCGACAGTCGAATTCGCGATCCCGTTGGCGAGCGCGGCACTCGGCAGCAGCCGTACGACGCCTTGCATGCCGGCCGGGTACTCGTCGACGGGCGTCATGATCGCGCCGCCCACGAGCAGCAGCAGGTACAGCAGGTTCGCCGCGGCCAGCGTCGCCTCGGCCCGCAGTACGCCGGCCATCAGCAGACCCAGTGACGCGAAGGCCGCCGTACCGCACAGGACCGTGAGGACGACGCCGAAGACGGCCCCGAACCCGCCGATCGGCTTCCATCCGAGCGCGAATCCGGTGCCGATCAGAACGACCAGCTGGATGACCTCGACGATCAAGACCGCGCCGATCTTTCCCGCGAGCAGACCGGTGCGGGACAGCGGTGAGGCGCCGAGGCGCTTGATGACGCCGTACCGGCGCTCGAAGCCGGTCGCGATCGCCAGCGAGGTGAACGACGAGGACAGGATCGCGAGCGCGAGCACCCGGGGGACTGCTTCGTCGATCGGCCGGCCGCTCCCGAGCGGCAGCCGCTCGCCGAGGCCGGTCCCGCCGAGAAGGAGCAGCAGACCGAGCGGAATCACCAGGGCGAGCAGCAGTTGCTCGCCGTTGCGGACGAGCAGCTTGAACTCCATCCGGGTGTGCGCGAGCACCTTCCGCGGCCAGGGCGCGCTGCCCGGCCGTGGGGCGTACGTCGCGGCGCTGCTCATCGTGTCTCCCGCTTGGGCGCGGTCAGTTCGAGGAAAACGTCCTCGAGGGACTTGGTGTGGTGCTCGGTGAGGGAGTCGGGGGTGCCGGAGGCGATCACCTTGCCGGCCGACACCACATGCACCTGGTCGGACAGCTGCTCGGCCTCGTCCATCGCGTGCGTCGTCAGCACGACCGTCACGCCGTCGTCGCGCAGGTCGCGGATCAGCTGCCAGATCTCTCGCCGGCCGTGCGGGTCCAGCCCGGTGGTCGGCTCGTCCAGGAACGCGAGCTCCGGCCGTCCCACGATCGCCAGCGCGAACGACAACCGCTGCTTCTGCCCACCCGAGAGTCGCCGGTACGGCGTTCGCCCGCAGCTGCCCAGGTCGAGCCGCTCCACCAGGGCGGGCACGTCGAGCGGGTGGGCGTGCAGGGTGGCGACGTACCGAAGCATCTCGACCGCGCGGACGCCCGACCAGGCACCGCCCTCCTGGAGCATCACGCCGATCCTCGGCATCAGCTCGTCGTGGTCGGCGAGCGGGTCGAGGCCCAGGACCCGGACGCTGCCCGAGTCCGGGCGCCGGAAGCCCTCACAGGTCTCCACGGTCGTGGTCTTGCCGGCGCCGTTCGGGCCGAGCACGGCCGTCACCGTTCCGGCGGCTACGGTGAGAGCGAGACCGTCGACCGCGGTCTTCTCGCCGTACCGCACGACGAGGTTGTCGATCTCCACCGCGACTGGCACAAACGGCAGCATAGAGAACGGCCCGGAGTGACCTCGCTCACGGTCGGGTCCCGGGCCCCGCGTGAGCGCGCGAACCGGTTAGGGGACCCTTATTTGAAGGGTCCGGGGAATTACGCGACACTGATGTTGTGAAAACTCCTGCGACCGACCGAGCCGTGCCCCACGGCGCTGCCGGCGCGCGGGACGAGTCCACCCGGGACCGGGTCGCACGCTCGATCCTGACCAATGGCCCGTCCAGCGCCGCGGCGCTGGCGGAGCGGCTCGAACTCACCCCGGCGGCGGTTCGCCGGCACCTGGACCACCTGCTCGACGAGGGCCTGGTGGAATCCCGCGAGGAGCGTGTCTACGGCCCCCGTGGCCGCGGCCGCCCGGCGAAGGTGTTCGTGCTGACCGACTCCGGCCGGCATGCCTTCCACCAGGCGTACGACGACCTCGCGGCGACCGCGATGCGGTTCATCGCCGAGGCCGGCGGTGACGACGCAGTCGCGGAGTTCGCGCGGCGCCGGGTCTCCGAGGTGGAGGAGCGCTACCGGGGACTGCTCGCGCAGGCTCCCGAGAGCAGGAAGGCGGAGGTGCTCGCCCAGGCCCTGACGGCCGACGGCTACGCAGCCTCCACGGCGGAGGCGGGCCACGGCGCCCAGCTCTGCCAGCACCACTGCCCGGTCGCGCACGTGGCCGCGCAGTTCCCCCAGCTGTGCGAGGCCGAGACCGAGGTGTTCTCGAGACTCCTCGGCAAGCACGTGCAGCGACTGGCCACCATCGCTCACGGCGACGGTGTCTGTACGACGCATATCCCGGGTACCAACCCGGTTCCCCCTGTATCCGACGGCGAAGCTGCGAGGACTACACGATGACGCAAACCGCTCACCCCGAACTGGAAGGCCTCGGCAACTACCAGTACGGCTGGGCCGACTCCGACGCCGCCGGTGCGGTCGCCCAGCGCGGCCTCAGCACCGACGTGGTGCGGGGCATCTCCGCGCTGAAGAACGAGCCGGAGTGGATGCTCGACCTGCGCCTGAAGGGCCTGAAGCTCTTCGACCGCAAGCCGATGCCGTCGTGGGGCGCCGACCTGTCGGGGATCGACTTCGACAACATCAAGTACTTCGTCCGGTCGACCGAGAAGCAGGCCACCTCCTGGGAGGACCTGCCGCCGGACATCAAGAACACCTACGACAAGCTCGGCATCCCGGAGGCGGAGAAGCAGCGCCTGGTCGCCGGCGTCGCCGCGCAGTACGAGTCCGAGGTCGTCTACCACCAGATCCGTGAGGACCTGGAGGCGCAGGGCGTCATCTTCCTGGACACCGACACCGGCCTGAAGGAGCACCCGGAGCTCTTCAAGGAGTACTTCGGTTCCGTCATCCCGGTCGGCGACAACAAGTTCGCCTCGCTGAACACGTCGGTCTGGTCCGGCGGCTCGTTCATCTACGTCCCCAAGGGCGTCAAGGTGGACATCCCGCTGCAGGCGTACTTCCGGATCAACACCGAGAACATGGGCCAGTTCGAGCGGACCCTGATCATCGTCGACGAGGACGCCTACGTGCACTACGTCGAGGGCTGCACGGCGCCGATCTACAAGTCGGACTCGCTGCACTCGGCGGTCGTCGAGATCATCGTGAAGAAGGGCGCCCGCTGCCGCTACACGACGATCCAGAACTGGTCGAACAACGTCTACAACCTGGTCACCAAGCGCGCCACCTGCGAAGAGGGCGCGACCATGGAGTGGATCGACGGCAACATCGGTTCCAAGGTGACGATGAAGTACCCGGCCGTGTACCTGATGGGCGAGCACGCCAAGGGCGAGACCCTGTCGGTCGCGTTCGCGGGCGAGGGCCAGCACCAGGACGCCGGCTCCAAGATGGTGCACAACGCGCCGTACACCTCCAGCTCGATCGTGTCGAAGTCGGTGGCCCGCGGCGGCGGCCGGACGTCGTACCGCGGTCTGGTCGAGGTGGCGCCGGGCTCGCACCACAGCAAGTCCACGGTGCGCTGTGACGCGCTGCTGGTCGACACCATCAGCCGTTCGGACACCTACCCGTACGTCGACGTCCGCGAGGACGACGTGGCGATGGGTCACGAGGCGACCGTGTCCAAGGTCAGCGACGACCAGCTCTTCTACCTGATGAGCCGGGGCATGGCCGAGGACGAGGCGATGGCGATGATCGTCCGCGGCTTCATCGAGCCGATCGCCCGCGAGCTCCCGATGGAGTACGCGCTGGAACTGAACCGTTTGATCGAGCTGCAGATGGAAGGGGCCGTCGGCTGATGTCCGCCGCTGAAACGCTGGTTGCCACCGGCAACCGGGCACATTCCCACGGGCCGGGGTCCCCGGTCCCGCTCCAGGCGCGCAGCGAGCGGCCCACGTCGTACGACGTGGCCGACTTCGCGGTGCCCAACGGACGCGAAGAGGAGTGGCGCTTCACGCCGGTCAAACAGCTCAAGGCCCTGTTCGACGACGCGGCCGGCACCGAGACCCCGAAGATCGACGCCTCCGGTCCGGAGGGTGTCGTCTTCGAGACCGTCGCCGCGGACTCGGTCAAGGTCGGCAAGCCCCAGGACCGGTCCGCCGCCATCGCCTGGACGCACGCCGGCGAGGCGCTCGCGGTGCGGATCCCGGTCGAGGCCGAGCTGACCGAGCCGGTGCACGTGAACGTCGCGAGCCTCGGCGGCCGTGGCTTCAGCCACCTGATCGTCGAGGCCGGCCGGCACAGCCGCGCGATCGTGATCATCGATCACACCGGTGCGGGCGAGCTGGGCAGCAACGTCGAGGTCGTCGTCGGCGACGGCGCCGAACTGCGCGTGGTCAGCATCCAGCAGGGCGACCACGAGTCGATCCACCTGGCCCAGCACGACGCGCTGGTCGGGCGGGACGCGAAGCTCCACCACGTGGTCGTCACCCTGGGCGGCAAGATCGTCCGGATCGGCACCAACGTCCGGTACGCCGGACCTGGCGGCGACGCGGAACTCCTCGGGGTGTACTTCGCCGAAGGTGGTCAGCACCACGAGAACAGGCTGTTCGTAGACCACGAGGCCGTCCACTGCAAGAGCAATGTGATCTACAAGGGTGCGCTGGCGGGTGACCACGCCCGCTCGGTGTGGATCGGCGACGTCCTGATCCGCGCCGCGGCCGAGGGCACCAACACCTTCGAGCTGAACCGGAACCTGGTCCTGACCGACGGCGCCCGCGCCGACTCGGTGCCGAACCTGGAGATCGAGACCGGCGAGATCGAGGGTGCCGGTCACGCGTCCGCGACCGGCCGGTTCGACGACGAGCAGCTGTTCTACCTGCAGGCCCGCGGCATCCCCGAGGACGCGGCCCGGCGGCTGGTGGTGTCCGGCTTCTTCAACGACATCATCGGCAAGATCGGTGTCCCCGAGGTCGCCGAGCACCTGCACGACGTGATCGAAGAGAAGCTCGCCCGGGCCGCGGAGTTGAGCGCATCGGCCAAGGCGGTCGTCGGGCAGTGAGCGACACGTTCGAGCGCGCCTGCGCCGCCGCCGACGTCCCCGACGAGGGTGTGATCCCGGTCGAGGTCGGCGGTGTGGAGGTCGCGGTCGTGAAGAGCGACGGACAGTACTTCGCGGTGCGGGACGAGTGCTCGCACGCGCAGATCCAGCTGTCCGAGGGTGACGTCGGCGAGTGCGAGATCGAGTGCTGGCTGCACGGGTCCCGCTTCGACCTGCGCACCGGCGAGCCGACCAGCCTGCCGGCCTACGACCCGGTGCCGATCTACCCCGTGCGCCTCGACGGCGACGACGTACTCGTCGACGTGAAGAACCCCCTGAACCAGGCATCCCTGTAAACGACGGAGATAGAAGAAACCTCATGGCGACACTCGAGATCCGCGACCTGCACGTGTCGGTCGACACCGAGAACGGCCCGAAGCAGATCCTGCGCGGCGTCAACCTGACCATCGCGGCCGGCCAGACGCACGCGATCATGGGCCCGAACGGTTCCGGCAAGTCCACCCTGGCCTACTCGATCGCCGGCCACCCGAAGTACAACATCACCAGCGGCACCGTCACCCTCGACGGCGAGGACGTCCTCGACATGAAGGTCGACGAGCGCGCCCGGGCCGGCCTGTTCCTGGCGATGCAGTACCCGGTCGAGGTGCCGGGGGTGTCGGTGGCGAACTTCCTGCGCACCGCGAAGACCGCGATCGACGGCGAGGCGCCGAAGCTGCGCACCTGGGTCAAGGACGTGAACAAGGCGCTGTCGGACCTGGACATGGACCCCACCTTCGGTCAGCGCAACGTCAACGAGGGCTTCTCCGGCGGTGAGAAGAAGCGCCACGAGATCGTCCAGCTGGAGCTGCTGAACCCGAAGATCGCGATCCTCGACGAGACCGACTCCGGTCTCGACATCGACGCGCTGAAGATCGTCTCCGAGGGCGTCAACCGGTTCGCGTCCCAGGGTGACAAGGGCGTCCTGCTGATCACCCACTACACGCGGATCCTGCGCTACATCAAGCCGGACTTCGTCCACGTCTTCGTCGACGGCCGCGTCGCCGAAGAGGGCGGACCGGAGCTGGCCGAGGAACTCGAGGCCAACGGCTACGAGCGCTTCCTGAAGGCGAGCACGAAGGCATGACCACCACCCGGACCTTCAGCAGCCCGCTGGACCTGCAGTCGGTCCGGGCGGACTTCCCGATCCTGTCCCGCGAGCTCGCGGGCGGATTCCCGCTGGTCTACCTGGACTCGGCGAACTCCTCGCAGAAGCCGCGCCAGGTGGTCCAGGCGATCGAGGACCACTACCTGGTGCACAACGCCAACGTCGCCCGCGCCATGCACCAGCTCGGTGCCGAGGCGACCGCGGCGTACGAAGGCGGCCGGGACAAGGTGGCCGCGTTCATCGGCGCCCCGAACCGGGACGAGATCGTCTTCACCAAGAACGCCTCCGAGGCGCTCAACCTGGCCGCGCACACGCTCGGCGCCTCGCTGAAGCCGGGCGACGTCGTGGTGATCTCCGAGATGGAGCACCACAGCAACATCGTCCCGTGGCAGCTCGCGTGCGAGCGGACCGGCGCCACCCTCAAGTGGTTCGGTGTGACCGAGGACGGGCGGCTGGACCTCAGCAACATCGAGGAGCTGCTGACCGAGAACACCAAGGTCGTCGCCCTCACCTGGGTGTCGAACGCGCTCGGCACGATCAACCCGATCACCGAGATCGCGACCAAGGCGCACGCGATCGGCGCGACCGTGGTCGTGGACGCGTCGCAGGCGGTCCCGCAGTTCCCGGTCGATGTGTCCACGCTGGGCGCCGACATCCTGGTCTTCACCGGTCACAAGGTCGTCGGCCCGACGGGGATCGGCGTGCTCTGGGGCCGGTACGAGCTGCTCGCCGAGCTGCCGCCCTTCCTCGGTGGCGGCGAGATGATCGAGGTCGTCCGGATGACCGGTTCGACGTACGCACCGCCGCCGGCCCGGTTCGAGGCCGGTACGCCGCCGATCGCGCAGGCGGTCGGACTCGGTGCGGCCGTCGACTACCTGTCCGGGATCGGGATGGACAAGATCGCCGCGCACGAGCACGCGATCGTCGAGTACGCGCTCGAGGGCCTGAAGACGGTCCCCGGCCTGACGCTGCTCGGGCCGACCGACGCGACGGACCACGGCGGCGCGATCAGCTTCGCGCTGGACGGCGTACATCCGCACGACGTGTCGACCGTGCTGGACACCCGGGGGATCGCGGTCCGGGCCGGGCACCACTGCGCGCGGCCGGTGCACGAGCGGTTCGGAATGCAATCGTCGACCAGAGCGTCTTTCTACCTGTACACGACTCCCGAGGAGGTCGACGCGCTCGTCGACGGGCTCGGATTCGTCCGATCGTTCTTCAAGGTGGACTGATAATGCAGCTCGACAGTCTGTACCAGGAGATCATCCTGGATCACTACCGCACCCCGCATCACGCGGGTCTCGCGGACCCGTACGACGTGGAGGTGCACCACGTGAACCCGTCCTGCGGGGACGAGGTCACGCTCCGGGTGGAGCTCGACGGCGACACGGTGAAGGGCGTCACGCATGACAGCGTCGGCTGCTCGATCAGCCAGGCGGCCACGTCGGTGATGTCGGACCTGGTGATCGGCAAGCCGGTGTCCGAGGGGATGGCGACGTACGAGAAGTTCCTCGAGCTGATGCAGGGCCGGGGGAATGTCGAGCCGGACGAAGAGGTTCTGGAGGACGGCGTCGCGTTCGCGGGCGTCGCGCAGTTCCCGGCCCGGGTGAAGTGCGCACTGCTGGGCTGGTCGGCGTGGCGGGATGCCACGGCGCAGGCCCTCGCAGCCAACGAAGGAGTGAAGAATGCCTGACCAGACCGACGAGAAGATCGAGCTGCCCGAGGTCGACCTCGAGGCTGCTCAGGCGGGCACGACGCCGCCCAAGGTCGAGGACGTCAACGAGGCCTTGAAGGACGTCGTCGACCCCGAGCTCGGCATCAATGTGGTCGACCTGGGCCTCATCTACGGCATCACCGTCGACGACACCAGTACGGCGATCATCGACATGACGCTGACGTCCGCGGCCTGCCCGCTGACCGACGTGATCGAGGACCAGACCCGGATGGCACTCGACGGCCTCGTGAACGACTTCCGGATCAACTGGGTCTGGATGCCGCCGTGGGGCCCGGAAAAGATCACCGACGACGGCCGCGACCAGCTGCGCGCGCTGGGCTTCAACGTCTGAGTGTTTCCGCAGTGGGAGAGCCCGGGTCAGGTGGCCCGGGCTCTCGCATCTGCTCAGAACGGTGGCGGTCCGACGATCTGGATGGCGCCGGTCTTCTCGGCGACGTCCCGGATCCGGTCGAAGTCGACCGGGATCGGCCGGCTTCCCTCCGGAGCGGGTTCGCTGGCGAGCCGGAAGAACGCCTCGTCCGTGCCCGGGGTCTGGAGCGTCAGGAGCCTGGTCGTCGGTGAGACGACCTTGAACGCGTGCGGCACGCCGCGGGGAATCACCGCGACTCCACCTGTCGACAGGTTGCGCTTCTTCCCGTCGAGGTCGAGCTGGATCTCCCCGTCGAGGAGGTAGAAGGTCTCGTCCGACGCGGGGTGGATGTGCAGCGGCGTGACCTTGCCCTGCTCGCCGGCCAACTCGAAGAGCAGGAACGCGCCTCCGGTCTCTTCCGAGGTCGCCAGCCAGGTGAGCAAACCGCCGCCGCTGAACCATTGCCGTTCGCCCTCGCCGTGATCGCGGACCGTCGCAGCCAGTGGTGTCATGTCGAATACCCCTCCCGTTCGTGGGACTCGAGTCCCATTACGAAAGTACGGTACCGTGTATGCCATGTCAACGGCGTACGAGCAGTCCGGACGGACCCGGCAGAAGCAGCGCACGCGCAACGACCTGATCGCCGCCGCTCGTGAGCTGATCACCGAGGGCGGGTCGGCCCCGACGGTCGAGGAGGCCGCGGCGGCTGCGTCGATCTCGCGGACGACGGCGTACCGGTACTTCCGCAGTCAGGCGGAGCTGCTCGCCGCCGCCCACCCGGAGGTCGAGCTCACGTCCTTGTTGCCGGCCGACAGCGGTGACGACCCCGAGACCCGGCTCGTCGCGGTCGCGGCGGCGTTCGTCAAGATTGTGCTGGAGTTCGAGCCGCAGCAGCGCACGATGCTTCGCCTGTCGCTCGAGCCGTCCGCACAGCCGGGTCAGCTGCCACTGCGGCAAGGACGTGGGATCGGCTGGTTCGAGGATGCGCTCTCCCCGGCCCGCGACAGGTTGTCCGAGGCTGCCGTCCACCGGCTCGCCGTCGCCGTGCGCAGCGCTGTCGGTATCGAGGCGCTGGTCTGGCTCGTCGACGTGGCCGGACTGAGCCGCGACGAGGCTGCGGACGTGATGCTGTCGTCCGCGCGCGCGATCGTGCGCGCCGGACTGTCCGAGGGGACTGACGCATGACGCGCACCGTTCACGTCGCGCCGGAGCGCTTGGACAGGTGGCTGACCGGCTTCGGCGAACGGCACGGTGAGGTCGTGTACGACGTGACGCCGACGAGCGTCACGTTGTCCGGGGAGGACGGCGAGTCCGCTGTCGTTACTGTGCCTTTCGAGCCCCTTGCGGAGTTGTCCCGCGCGGGGCTCGTGGCGCATGTGCTCACCGAACGACGGCTCGGCGTACTGCTCGTCCGGCGCGGTGGCTACGGCGCGGGAGTGTTTGCCGGCGGCAAGCTTGTCGACTCGAAGGTCGGGTCGCGGCACGTGCAGGGGACGACCAAGGCGGGTGGCTGGTCGCAGCAGCGGTACGCGCGCCGGCGGGACAACCAGGCACGTGAGGCGTTCGCGGCGGCCACCGAGGTCGCGGTACGGATCCTGGCGCCGGCGAAGCTCGACGTACTGGTGTGCGGGGGAGACCGGCGGGCCGTCGACACGGTGCTCGACGATCCCCGGCTGAAGGAGATCGCCGGGTTGGTGCGGCCGCCGTTCCTCGGCGTACCGGATCCGAAGCAGAAGGTCCTCGAGCAGGCCGGTGCGGACGCCCGCGCGATCCGGATCGACGTCGGCTAGGGCGCACCCTGGGCGTTCGGGCCGTGCAGCGCGCGGAAGTCCGCCAGCGTGCCGGTGTAGTACTCCAGGTCGTCGTCCAGCCGGGCGCGGCTGACCAGGTACGGATCGCGCGCCTTGGCGTCGGTGCCGAAGCTGGTCCAGATCTCCGAATCGGGGACCGTGTCGCCGCCGTTGGTACCTTCCGGCAGGGACTTCATCGCCTCCCGGATCGCCTCCGCGGCGAGTTCCCAGCCGAGCTCGACGTAATAACGCTCCCGGCCAGGTTGGCCGTCGTACGCCATGTCGGCCGCGATCGTCCGGTCGGCGTACAGGTGCCCGACGACCGCCCACTCCGCCGCGTCGACCAACTGCGACCGGCCCAGTCCCCAGTGCGCTCCGAGCCGCGTGGACGAGTGCTGGGACGAGTACGGGATGGTGATGTCGCCGATCGGCGACCGGTAGGTCCAGGCATCCGGGCCCTCGACGAGGTTGTCGCCGAGCTCGAAATCGGGAGCAGGCGCCAACACCTCACCGGGTTGTGGTCCGGCCTGCGCGGTCTCCAGCGCGACGTAGATCCGGGCTTCCCACAGGGTCCTTGCCATCGGCATCGGTTATCTCGCTCCTGTCTGGCTGATCTCTCTACCCAGCTCGGCGTACGCGTCCCGGGTCACCAGTAGCCGGTCCAGCCGGAAGCGCCCCGGCTCCGCGGCACGCACCGCCCGTCCCTGTGGTGTCCAGAACTCGTCCTCGGGTACGGCGTCCGCGCCGGCCGGGACGAACTTGATCACCTCGACCACTGCGGCCTGCGCGATGGCCAGCACCCTACCGGCCTCGACAGGATCCGTGGGAACGGCTGCCGCGGCGGTGTCGGCGACGTCCAGCCACTGGCCGGCGTCGAGGATCTCGGACGGCTCCGGACCTCCGAACGTCGGCCAGCCGCGCGGCGGCGTCTCGTGCGCCGGCAACCCGAACAGGTACTCGCGTTCGGCGGAACACCCCGGACAGATCGCGGCATAGCTGGACGCCAGGTCACCCTCGACTTGGACCAGTGCCTGTTCCCACTGCGCGTCGACCGACCCGCAGTCCGGGCACGGATGCAGCTCGAGGTACAGCTGCGCCTCGTCCCAGGTGCGCGCCACCGCGAATGCCATGAAGCCCCTCTCGTCCACCAGGTTCTGGAGTATCCATGATCGGCTCACGGCCCGGACAGCGACGGCCCGTGGCCGGTTTGTGCAATCGTCCGTCCGGCAGCGCCTCCCGGCGACGTACGCGCGCCTTGGTTCGACGCATGCGGCAGCGTCCGCGCGGCCGTCGTGTAGTCGAGTGCCTTGAGCACGTCCCGCGGCACGTTGGCCTTCTCCAGTGCGCCGGCCACCTTCGCGCTGAAGCTGCCGTCCGGTGACGACGTGTTGTAGAGCTCCCGGAGGTCGACCCGGCCCTCGGCCATCAGCGCCAGATTCGGGTGCAGGGTCGCGAACGCGGAGGCGAAACCGCCGTCGCGGTCGCCGAGCATGGTTCCGTTCGGCAGCGCCTGATACTTCCGCTCGGTGCCGTCGGCCTCCTGAACCAGCAGCACGATGGGCTTGCGCTCGGCCTTCGCGCGATCGAGGGCGTTCAGCAGCGGCCGGTACGGCTGGAAGACCGCGCCCGACTTGCCCTTCCCGTACTCGGTCGCCGTGATGTCCGGCGGCCCGAGCTCCTCCGGGACCGCCTGCAGCCGCGCGTTCGCCAGGACGGCGTCGAGGGACGCGCCGGTCTCCATCTGCCGGAGTCCCTCGAGGTACTGGTGCCGGAGCATCCGGACGAACATCTCGCCGCGCGCCAGGTCCGGCAGGTTGGTGGACTTCTTCACGACCGGCTCGCCGTGGCCGTTGTCGGTGGTCGTCCGGACCGTGGCGTCGTACACCACCGGGATCCGGACCGTGACCATCTGACCCTCGAGGAACCGGCTGGTCTCGAGCCGGGTGCCGTTGGCATCCGACGACTGCTCCTTGACCTGTTCGCCGATCGAGCCGCCGACCGAGACGAACCCGCCGTCGACGCCGCCGGACGCGGTGACCGGGGTCAGCCGGTTGCTGCTGCTGGACGAGCGGTACACCTCCTGCCGGCGCCAGACCCGGCCTGCCTGACCCTCGAGCGACGGTCCGTGCAGCTCCCAGCCGAGCGCGGTCGCGTTGATCTGGACGCTCACCATCGTCCGCCCGTTGCCCGGCTTTGCCATCGGCTGCAGCGCGATGCCTTCGCCGAGCAGCCGGCCGGCCTTGGCCTTCAGCGCGCTCGGCTTGAGGTTCGACCTGATCAGATGCCGGTACTCCGCCGTACCTCGCCGGCCGAGGACGCCGGGCTGCTCGAGATGGGCGGTCAGTTTCTCGGCCAGTTCGTTGCGCCGGGCGGCGCCCTTCGCGTGCAGCGCCGCCCGGATCGGGACGGCGCCTTCCGGGAGCCGGATCGGGCGGTGCTCGGCGCGTTCCTCCAGCTCCGGCTGTGGCTCGATCCGGGGGCCGTCCGTCAGGTCGCCGCGGGGGATCCACTGGACGATGTCCGCCCGGAGCTCCCGAGGTTCGGACACGCTGGTGACGTCGGCCGGGTCGATCCGGCCGAGCTTCCAGCGGGCGCTGGCCATCGCGGCCGCGCCGGCATTCCGGACCCTGACGACCTGGGTTGTGAACACGATCTTCTGATGCGTCTTGACCGGGTCGAAATGGCCCAACCGGTCGATCGCGGCGTTCTGCACGCCGTCGCCGCCCGTGTGGGACGTGGTCTGGTCCGTGGCGACCCCGCCGGAGCCATCGCCGAGAGCGGTGGGGGTCTTGCCCTCGACCCCGGCGGAGACGGTCACGGTGTGGGCGGCCGACCGGTCGAGTTGCTCGTAGTCGTAGTTCTGGTCGACGCTGCCGGCCTCCTCCTTCGGGATGTCGGGTTCGCCTTCGGGTGTGGTCGGGACGCCTTCGATGGTGCGCTCGCCCTCGTACCGGGCGTGCACCTGGACGAACAGGACGTCGGGCCGTTCCTGTCCCTGGATCGGCACCTCGATGGGAACCTCGAAGCCGTCCGCGCCGAGCATGTCCTCGAGGTGGCCGTGGAAGTTCCCTGGCTTCAGGTCGACGTCCAGGGCGCCCTGGAGCAGGCGGCTGGCGTCCCGCAGCCCGGGAGCGAGTTCGTCGACCTGCGGCTCCACCAGGGTCCGCAGGTCGACCCGGTGCGTGGTGCCTTCGACGGTGAGCGACTCGATCTTGGCAGCTCCCTGGCTCTCGTCGTACGCCTCGGAAGTGCTCATGACGCGGTGCTGCGCAGCCATCTCCTCGACCTGATCGGCCGTCGTGTCGAACTCCGTGGTGGCATTCGAGGCCTGCGCACGGGGTGCCCTGCTGTTCGCCCGCAGCTTCGCCGTCAGACTCTCGACCGTGTGCTCGGCGGCCAGGCCGGTGGTCACGCCGGCCTTCTCCCGCTGGTACCGACGCAGGAAGCCGGCCGCGACGCGGTGACTGATCGGCAGCCTGTCGTTCAGGTACCGCTCGGCGGCGTCGGACGCCACCCAGAGCGGTAGATCGAGCTTGCCGGAGGCGTACAGATCCAGCGCGCGCCGCTCGGCCATCGCCTTCTGGGCCAGGGCGTCCGGCAACGGGACGGACTTGATCACCTGACCGTTGTGCATGATGTCCGCGGTCATCTTGTGGCGCTCGATGAACTCGTGGTGCGTGCCCGGGTTGACCAGCAGTCGCTCGTCGCCGGACGTCTCGCTGGTCGTGGTGGACTGCGACCGGCCGCCGATGCGTCCGACCGACAGGTTGCCGGAGCGGGCGGAGCCGTCGGCCTCGACCAGGCCGCCACCGGCCTCCCCGCTGACGCCGCCGGACGCCGACGTACCCGACGTGGAGCCGACGTCGGTCATCGTGAAGTTGATGTCGACGGAGTTCTCCTGGCTCATCGCGACGTGGGTCAGGCTGACCGCCTCGCCGCGGATCACGATCTCGTACTCCTGCGGCAGGATCGTCCCGTCAGCGAGCGCATGAGCCGGGCTGCCGGGAGCACGGACCACCAGGAACGGCAGCCGGTACCTGCCGTTCATCCACTCGCGGTTCGCGACCAGGCTGGTCGGCGACAGGGCCTCGTGCAGTGCGGGCAGAGCAGTGGAGTCGGACCGGATCGCGGGGATCGCCGCGGACAGTTCGTCGGCTGGATCATGCCGGCGTCCATCGGCGTCGATGTAGCCGGCGTCCACCGCGACCGGGAACGCCTGCTCGACGGCCAGGTGGTGCGGCGCCTTCGGGTTCTTCTCGTACACCGGGGCGTCGGCACGGGTCATCGAGCTGTCGTACGCGACCTCCATACTGCCCCGGACGTTGGCGATCGGCTTGGCGTCGCCGCGGTCAGTCATCTCGGCGAACGTGATCCGGACGTCCTGCTTGAGCCGGTCGAGCGGTTCGGTGCTTTCGCTCAGGGTGACGTTGTTGACGCGCCGTCCCGCGGTATAGCTGAAGGTGCGGCCGAGCGCGTTCCGGCTGAACTTCAAGCCGATCTTGCCCATCCAGCCGCGGACACCTTCCGGCGGCGGGTTGGAGCCGCCGACCCCGGCGGACAGCGGCACCCCGCGGGACCGGCTCGACGTACGGCCGGTGGCCGCGGAGCTGATGCCGAGGAGTACGACGTTCTCGTTCGTGCTCGTCCCGGCGCCGGTGGTCTTGAACTCCTTGGTCGCCTCGTCGTAGTCCTGCGTGACCGACAGCCGGAACGGCCGCCAGCGCGGCGTGCCGGCGAAGCCGGTGTCCTCGAGCATCACGACCAGGCCGCCCTGACAGGCCTGGTTGATGCCGGCCTCGATCCGCGGCGCGCTGATCTGCTGCTCGATCCGCTCGCGGTTGGCCTCCTGCTGGGCGGTGGCCGGCTCCCCGGGCCGCGCGACCAGGCCCATCTTGGCCAGCTGCTCCAGCGCCTGACGCTGTGCTTGTTCGGCGCCCTTGAGGTTCTGCGGCAGTGCCTTGCCGACGCCGCGCAACTGGTTCTCGCCGCGACCCATCCACGGCGGCAGTTTCTGCGGCACGGTCGACGGCACGGCGTCGCCGCGCAGCAGCACGTGCCCGTTCTTGTCCACCTTGATGGTGCCGTCGTCTTCCCGCAGCACGGCGTCCTTGTCCGCGCGGCCACCCGCGCGCAGCAGGTCGTTCTCCGCGGCCCGCAGCAGCGCGCGGCACTCGCCGGTCTCGACGATCGGTGCGGCCTTGGGGTCCCCGACCTTGCGCAGCGTGGCGCGCACCCTGAGACCGACGAGCACGCCCTGCGTCGGGCCTTGGTTGCGGTGCACGGCAGGGGTGATCGTGGTCATGCTGAGGCTCTGGCCGCCCGACCGGGACACGTTGCGTCCGGCCGACGCGTTCGGCGACACGTTCACGCCGGAACCGCCGACGTTGTTGAGCGCGGCCGCAGCGGGCACCGGGCTCAGGTCGGAGGGCTTGCCCGGGAACGAGACCGACCCTGTGCCGGTGACCGACGCCGTGTAGGTCTGGCTCGCGTTGACGCCGGCGAAGTCGACGAGGACCTCTTCCTGCCACATCTCCGAGCTGGACTCACCGACGAGTTGGGCGTCGGCCCAGATCGGCTCGACCTCCCAGGTCAGGTCGTACTCCGTCTCGCCGCCGGTGGGGATCCGCCGGGTGACACCACCAGGCTGACTGAACTCGCGCAGCAGGCGGTGCGAGTCGTTGATCATCATGCCGGCGATGTGGTTGTACGAGACCCGATCCAGGTCGTCGTACTTCTGCTGTGCCTTCCGGACCAGGCGATCGGTGACGTCGTGCAGTCCGGTGATGCTGGTGACCGCGTGCCGCGGGAACTCACCGGTGACTTCCTGCCCGTGGCCGATCTCTGCCAGCGAAACGGTCTCGGCCGGCGGCTTCACCGTGTACGCGCTGGAGACCCACGTCTGCTGGCGGCCGGCGTCGACCGTCTCGACCGCCGACCAGGGCTCGGTGGGGGACGCCCGGACCTCGATCTGCCACTTGCCGGACCACTCGTAGAGGATCGACTCGCCGCGGTTGTCGTCGACCCAACCGGACTGGTGGTGGGCCGTGGCCCCGCTGTTCTCGGCGAGCGAGCGGCCGCGGGCCACCTCGACCTTCGGCGAGACGAGCTGCGCGGCGGCGTGGACCGGCGTACCGGGTGCGGCGAGCGCCAGGAACGCGCCGATGTTCACGCCGATGTTGACGTTCGTCGAGTGGGTGTCGGTCGTGCCGACGCTCGTGCCGCCCTCGCCGAGCGAACCCGACATCTGCTCGGCCATCGTGAAGTCGATGTCGTCGCGCTCGGTGAGGTCGTCCGGGATCAGCCGCAGCCGCACCTGGCGCAGCGAGGAGACGGCCGTGTCGGCGTCCTCGCCGACGCTGAACACCATGCCGTCGCGGGACATCAGCCGCCGGTACTGCGCGGCGGGATCCGGAAGCGGCCCGCGGTTCGACAGCTGTTCGCTGAACTTGTTCGCGGCCAGGACCCGGTTGATGTCGGCGACCGGCAGCTCGAGCTGATCGCCTTCCGGTACCCCGGTCCCCAGCAGTTCCTTGGCCGGCATCGCCTGGCCGAGGCTGCGTTCGTACACCGCCACCTGCTGCTTGGCGGCAGCGGCCAGATCGGCGATCCCGCTCTGCGAGCCGTCGGCGTCGATCTCCGTGAGGAGCGTCTGGTAGCCGGCCAGGGCCTGCCGCGCGTCGGCGGCGGCCTGCTCGTAGGCGCCGGCGATCTCGGTGTGCCGGCCGGCCTTGTTCCGCGCGGTCTGGGCCGCGACGCGCAGCTTTCGGGCCCGCTCGGGAGCGCCGCGGTCGCGTTGCCGGTCCTCGGCGCCGGCGTCTTTGTCGGACTTCCTGGCCTCTTTGGATGCGTCCCGGGAGCTGTTCCGCTTGTTCGACGCCTTGCTGTCGAGGTCCTCGACCGCGGCTCGGAGCGTCTCGATCTGGGTGACGACCTGAACGCGCAGGTGAGCGGGCGTGTTCCGGGCAGGCTTCGCCTCGGCCTCGGCGCGCGCGGCGGCCCGGCCTGCTGCCGTTGCCTCGGGGGTTGCGACTGCTCCGGCGGTCCAGGGGAGCGCGGGCTCGGAACCGCCGTGCCGGCGGATGGTCCGGGCCAGGCCTTCCAGGTCGCGCTCGAGCTCGGGGACGCTGCGCGGCCCGCTCGGATGCCCGTTCGCGAGCGTCTCGGCCCGCGCCTCGTGCCAGTCCACGAGCAGGCTCTGGAACGCGGCGTGGTCCGCGTGCAGCCGGCGGTCGCGGCGCTCATGGCCGAAGACGGACTTCAGCTTGCCGAGGACACCGCGGAGCCGGCCGGCCTCCGCGGCGGCGATCTCCTGCGACATCAGCGTCAGCTGGTGCGTCCAGACGTAGCGGACCTGTTCGTCACTGAGTCCGGGCGGAATCCGCAGTACGTGCGGTTCGTTCGCCGTACCGGCACGGATGATGCCCTGCCCCAGCGCGCCCAGGGTGGTGTCGCCGATCTCGACCCGGAACTGCTGCGGTACGGCGGAGCCCGTCATCTGCAGGAGGGCCTGACGCGCGTCGGGGTCGACAGCCGGACGGTCGGTCACCGCGGCGTCGAGCGCCTGGCGATCCATCGCGGCGAGCAGGTTCAGCGCGTGCAGGTCGGTCAGCTGCCCCTGCGAGCTCGGACGCGAGCCGACCGTCAGCCCGGTGCCGCGGATCTGCGAGGTCCAGACCCGGCGTCCTTCCGCTCTGCGGTGCCTGGTGCCGACCTGTGCGCGGTGGCGTCCGGCGCGCCGCGGTGCAGGCGGCGTACCCAAGCCGAGGAGCTCCGCGTCGCGGTTGATCGCGGCGGAGGCCGATACGAGCGCCGAGGTCGCGACGGCGTTCTGCGGGGTTGTGAGCCGGCTGAGGCGGGCAGCAGCCTCGGGGTCGTCCGGCGCCGCGCCGCTGAGGGCGACCCGGAGCATCGCGTCGGCCTCGGTACGACGGGACTGATCCAGCCCCGGCACCCGGAGGTACCGGTCGAGGGCGTCGACCGCACCGCGCGCGGGCAGCTCACCGCGGGCGCGGGCCACTTCGGTGCCGATCACGCTGACGGCCTCCGCCAGCAGCCGGTCGTCGCCGGCGCGGTCGGCCGCCCGGCGGTCGAGCAGCTCCTCGATCGCGCGCATCACGCGCGCGGCGAGCATGTCGTCGGGCGTGGTCAGCCGGACCCGGCCGTCCCGCAGTGGCACCGCCGAGGGGTGCAGGATCCCGAGCGCGTTTCCGACCGCCCAGCGAGCGCGAGCCGTCGGATCAGTGGCGGACAACGTCGGTGTAGTCAGCCGAATCACCCCTCCCGTTAAGTGCCCGGGTGATCACCAGTTGTCACCCGGACCCTCTGGTCCGGAATTTAGCAAACAATCGGTTACTTGCCAGCAACTCGATTCACCCGAACCGTTAACGATTTACGCCCAGCGGCGCACCTAGGATCAAGTCCATGTGGGAGAAGTTCGGTGACTCCGAGTGGAACATCCCCCAGGCGCGCAGCACAGTCGCCCAGTTGCGGCACCACGCCGGGGACGGCCGGGAGTACGACGGCATCGAACTGTTCCTCGCCCTCTGCGAGTACCTCGACCTGCTGCACGGCAAGCACGGATTCGACTACTTCTACACCGGCGCCGAGCAGGCAGCGCTGGCCGCCGCGGTCCAGGAGATGCGGGGCCCGGAGGTCGAGCCTGACCCGCGGTCGGAACGGCTCGTTCAGCCGGTCAACGCCGCCGTCACGCTGGTCGAAGGCCGGGATCTCGTGATCTGGCTGGAGGGACAGCCCGACTGGCAGCGGCAGATCGGCCTGTGCCTGCGCGCGATGTATGCCTATCTAGACCAGTTGTACGGCGGACCGGGAGCGTTCAACCAGCTGCTCAAGCCTGCCGAGCTGGAGCGGGTCGCGGCGCGGTAACGGGAGTGGCCTGCTGGCACGGATGGCACCTCGCTGCCATTACGGTATGCGGGTGAGTCTCTCGTCCTCCACGCGTAACTCTTCCCAAGGCGCCCGGGCAGCGGGCCGATCGACGGGTGGCGGTTCGACCCGCCTCCCGAGCGGCCGGGAACGCCGTCCTGCCCTGGCCGCGCTCGCGGTCATCCTGATCCTGCTCGGCGCCGCCGGATCGGCGCTGATCGCGCTGAACAGCGGCAACCGCTCCGACTTCGTGGCGATCTCGGTCGACGCGCTGCCACCGGGCAGCAAGCTCGAAGCGAAGGACCTCTCCCGGGGCGACCTGGCCGGTGCCACCGGTGGCCTGATTCCGTGGTCGGAAGCGGAGAAGTACATCGGCCGCTACACGAAGACCTGGATGTACAAGGACCAGTTCGTCACGCCGGAGAACCTGACCCAGGAGGGCGAGCAGCCGATCCCGGCCGGCGGCGCCCTGGTCGGTGTCAGCCTGGAGGCCGGACGCGCGCCGTCGGACGGGCTTCTCGTCGGCGACATCGTCAAGGTCATCCGCGTGCCGTCCGCCAACGCGGAGGGCGCCGCGGTGCCGTTGGTCAGTGCTGCCGAGGTGACCTCCACGGCCGGTGCGATCACCGACAGCAAGACGAGCGCGAACAGCTCTCTCAACGTGACGATCCTGATCCCCGCCGACGACATCACCACGGTTGCGGCAGCGGCCGCGGCCAAGACCCTGGTGCTGGTGAAGCTGGCGCCCGGCACCAAGCCGGACGTCGCACGCAACGGGGCCAACTGATGGCGCTGGTGGCGCTGGCGAGCGCGAAGGGCTCGCCCGGGGTGACCACGGCAAGCCTGGTCTTCGGTGCGCTCTGGCCGCGGCAGGTGCTGCTGGCCGAGTGCGACCCGGCCGGCAGTGACGTGGCGATCCGGATGACCGGACCGAGCGGAGCCGGCCTCAACTCCGATCGCGGCCTGGTCAGCCTCGCCGCCGCGAGCCGGAAGGGGCTGGGCGACGAGGTCATCCTCGCGCACAGCCAGCAGCTCGACGGCGGTCTCGACGTACTGCTCGGTGTGCGCTCGCCGGAGCAGGTCGGTGGCATGGGCGGTCTGTGGCACCCGCTCGGCATCTCGTTCAACCAGATGCATCACGGCGACGTACTGGCCGACTGCGGGCGGATCGGTGCGTCGTCGCCGCAGCTTCCGGTCATCCAGTCCGCACGCCTCGTCGTACTGGTGTGTTCGGCGACAGGCTCGTCGGTGGCGCACCTGCGGGAGCGGCTGTCCACGCTGGTGCACCATGTCGACGCACAGCTCGGCGTGGTCGTCGTGGCCGATCCGAAGCAGCGGGACGGCGTGAAGCAGGTCTGGTCCGTGCTGGACGCCATGTCGCTGCCGGTGCGGCACCGCTGGCACCTGGCGTACGACCCGATCGGTGCGGCGTTCTTCGACGGGCGGGGCCACGGCCGGCTCGACAAGACCCAGCTGATCCGGTCCGCGAGCGTCATCACCGCGGAGATGGCGTCCTTGGTCGCCGCTCCGCCGCCGCAGGACTTCGACATGGCCAACGCCGCGTTCCCGCCACCGCCCGGTGACTATCGATGAGCGCCGACCAGGAGCTGGTCCGGAAGCTGCGGGTGCAGGTCGCCGAGCGGCTGAACGAGCAGCGGCGCCGCGACCAGGTGAACGGCGTACCTCCGATGAGCGCGGAGGACGAGCGGGAGTACGCACGGTCGCTGATCGTGCAGGTGCTCGAGGACCACGCGCGGTACGAGCTGGCCGAGGGCCGGACGCCGCCGACGCCGGACGACGACGCGCAGATCGCCGGCGCGATCCACTCCGCGCTGTTCGGTGTCGGCCGGCTGCAGCCGCTGATCGACGACCCCGAGGTCGAGAACATCGACATCAACGGCTGTGACCAGGTCTTCGTGCAGTACGGCGACGGTCGCGAGGAGACCCCGGGGCCGGTCGCGGAGAGCGACGAGGAACTGATCGAGCTGATCCAGGTGCTGGCGGCGCACGCCGGTCTGACCAGCCGCCCGTTCGACTCGGCGAACCCGCAACTCGACCTGCGACTGCCCGACGGGTCCCGGCTGTCCGCCGTGATGGGCGTGACGTCCCGTCCGGCGGTGTCGATCCGGCGAGCCCGCCTCGGCAAGGTGTTCCTCAAGGACCTCGTGG
The DNA here is from genome assembly GCF_004216905.1 of Kribbella sp. VKM Ac-2569. Classification (GTDB taxonomy): domain Bacteria; phylum Actinomycetota; class Actinomycetes; order Propionibacteriales; family Kribbellaceae; genus Kribbella. Next base: position 1,165,279 of record NZ_SGXJ01000003.1, on the reverse strand, counting down.
CCAACGGAACCATCTCCGACGACGTCGGCTCGTTCCTGCGGGCCGCCGTCGCAGCGCGGAAGAACATCATGATCGCCGGCGCCACGAACTCCGGGAAGACGACGCTGCTGCGGGCACTGGCCAACGAGATCCAGCCGCACGAGCGGCTGATCACCGTGGAGCGCTCTCTCGAGCTCGGCCTCGGCGAGTTCAAGGACCTGCACCCGAACGTGGTCGCGTTCGAGGAACGGCTGCCGAACTCCGAAGGCGTCGGCGAGGTGACGATGGCCGACCTGGTCCGTCGTTCGCTGCGCATGAACCCGAGCCGGGTGATCGTCGGTGAGGTGCTCGGCGACGAGATCGTCACGATGCTGAACGCGATGAGCCAGGGAAACGACGGCTCGCTGTCGACGATCCACTCGAACAGCTCGATGGAGGTGTTCAACCGGATCAGCACCTACGCGATCCAGGCGACGGAGCGGCTGCCGATGGAGGCCACCCAGATGCTGATCTCCGGCGCGCTCGACTTCGTGGTGTTCGTCCGCAAGCACAACGACTACTCCCGCGGCGGCGGCCTCAGCCGGTACGTCGAGAGCATCCGGGAGGTCACCGGATGGGACGGTCGGGTGCTGTCCGGCGAGGTGTTCGCACCGGGTCCGGACGGCCACGCCGCGGCGCACGCGCCGATCGCGTGCATGGACGAGCTCGAGCACTTCGGGTACCAGCCGCTCGTGCACGGAACGTGGGCGTGACGCGATGAACGACCGGACTTTAGGAGCGCTGCTGTGCGGGGCGTTGGTGGGCGGCGCGGTGATGCTGCTGATCGTCGCGATCCGCGGTACCGAGCCGAAGGACGAGACACCGTCGCTGTTCCGCAATCGCAGCGTCGAGGCCCGCAAGAACATGATCCGGCTGGGTGTCGCCTTCGCGGTCGGCCTGCTCGTGCTGGTGGTGACCCGCTGGCTGGTGCTCGCGGTCGCTCTCGGCCTGCTCGCGGCGATGGCGGACCGCTTCTTCGGCGGTACCGGTGAGGAGCGCCGGGCGATCGACCGCCTGGACGCACTGGCCACCTGGACCGAGGCGCTGCGCGACACGATCGCCGGCGCGGTCGGCCTGGAGCAGGCGATCCCGGCCACCGCGGTGAACGCGGCACCCGCGATCAAGCCCAGCCTGAACCTGCTGGTCGACCGGCTGCGGATCCGTGAACCGTTGCCGTCGGCCCTGATGCGGTTCGCCGACGACCTGAACGACCCGTCCGCGGACCTGATCGTCGCGGCCCTGGTGCTGAACGCCCGGCTGCGCGGTCCCGGTCTGCGCGAGGTGCTGAGCGCGCTGGCCGATTCGGCCCGCGAGGAACTCGACGTACGCCGGAAGGTCGCAGCGGAACGTCGTTCGACCCGGCGCAGCGTCCAGGTGGTCGTCGCGATCACGCTGATCATGGCGGCCGGTCTCGTGCTGTTCAACTCGGCGTACATGGCGCCGTACACGAGCTTCGTCGGGCAGGTCGTGCTGGCCGTGGTGATCGGGCTCTACGCGCTCGGGCTGCTGTGGCTGCGGCGGCTGGCGAAGATCGAGGTACCGGACCGGTTCCTGATCGGCATCGCCGACGAGCACCGGCTGCCCCGGTCCGGCGACGAGCGGATGGAGACGGTGAGCGGATGACCTGGGCCTTCATTACCGGCGGCATCGCCGGGCTTGGTGTGTACGTCCTGGTCCGGATGTTCATCAAGCCGCGGGCCAACGTGCTGTCCACGATCGCGCGGATCGACGCGGGCCGCGGCGGGTACGTCGGCGGCGCCACCGCCAGCGCGGCCGGCGAGCGGGTGCTCGGCGGTGTGGACCGGGCCCGGGAGACCCTGGGCCGCCGGCTCGAGGCGGAGGCGAACGCGCGCGGCTGGGCGTTCGGCAAGCTCCGCCGCGACCTCGCGGTGATGAACCGGCCGTTCGCCGCGATGCTCGCCACCAAGGCGTTCTTCGCGCTCGGCGCGATGGTCTTCATCCCGATCGTGCTGTTCCTGTTCTCCGCGATCGGCATCACGGCGCCCGGGGCGGCCCCGGCGATCGTCACGCTGGCGTTCATGACGCTGGCGTTCTTCCTGCCCGACCTGGCGCTGCGCCAGGAGGCGGAGAAGCGGCGGCGCGACTTCCGGCACGTGGTCGGCAGTTTCCTGGACCTGGTCGCGATGAACCTCGCGGGCGGCCGCGGTCTGCCCGAGGCGCTGATGACGGCCTCGACGATCGGTGAGCACTGGGCGATGGCGCGGATCCGGCAGGCGCTGGCGAACGCGCGGCTGATCGGCATCACGCCGTGGGACGCGATGGCCCTGCTCGGCGAGGACCTGGGCGTCGAGGAACTGCGGGACCTGGCCTCGGCACTCGCGCTCGCCGGTGACGAGGGCGCGAAGATCCGTTCGTCGCTGCTCGCCCGGGCGGCGTCGCTGCGGCGCAAGGAACTCGCAGATGTGGAAGGCAAGGCGGGTGAGCGTTCCCAGTCCATGCTGGTCGCGCAGCTGGTCATGATCGCGGCCTTCTTCCTGTTCCTGGCCTTCCCGGCCGGCGTGGCCATCCTCGGAAGTTAGGCCGAACAGTGATGAGGGCAAGGGATCCGTTGGGCGGAGTTGTCCGTCGAACACGGCATACTGAGGCCTGCTTCGGCCTCACGATCTGGAAGGCATGTGGATGACCTCGGAGTTGATGTTCTGGCGGGCCATGGCCGGCTACGCGGTGGCGCGGGCGCAGGCCCAGCGGGCCCGCGCGCGGCAGGGCCACACCGAGATGGGCGCGTCCGCACTCGAGTGGGCGATCATCTCGGGGATCCTGGTCGTCGCCGCGCTGGCGATCGGCGTCGTGGTGAAGCGCGTCATCACCAAGCACACCGCCGATATCGACAAGGGCTGACGGAAGAACCATGCGGCTGGGGCGGAGACGAGGTCGGCGGAGACGGTCGGAGCGGGGGGTCAGCACACTCGAGCTGTCCATCCTCGCGCCGGCGATCATCGCGCTGATCTTCGTGTCGATCCAGACCGCGTTGTGGCTGTACGGGCGTTCCGTCGCGCTGAACGCGGCGCAGGAGGGCGTGTCCCGGCTGCGACTGGTGCAGCCGCTCGTCTACACCCCGGCCGTGGGGGAGAAGGTGCGGGCGGACGTCCAGTCGTACGCCCAGCAGCTCGGCGGTACGACGCTGCAGAACGCCACCGTCCCGTTCCCGGCGTACAACGACCCTGAAGGCGTGGTTTCGTTCACTGTCACCGGGCAAACCGTTTCGCTGGTGCCCGGCCTGGAGCTGAAGGTGACCCGGACCGCCACCGGGCGGATCGAACAGTTCGAAGCCGACAAGTGAGCGAGCAGATGACGAGCAGACCGGGGTCTCGCGGGCGGCACCGCCGTACCCGCGAGCGCGGCACGATGGCGCTGGAGATGGTGATCCTGGCGCCCGTGCTGTTGCTGCTGTTCATGTTCCTGCTGGCCTGCGGGCGGTACTTCCAGACGTCGTCGTTGCTGGAGAGCGCGGCCCGTGACGGTGCCCGGGGCGCGAGTCAGGCGCGGTCGCTGCAGGGTGCGCAGGCCCGCGTCGACGAGGCGGTCAACACGACGATGAGCCAGGCGGTGGCGTCCTGCAAGGAGTCCGCGGCGGGTTCGATCACCACCGGGTTCGTGGCCGGTTCGCCGTTGTCGGTCGAGGTCACCTGCACGATCAACTACCGCGATCTCGGCCTGCTCGGTCTGGGCGGCGACACCAAGATCACCAAGCGGTTCACGTCCTCGCTCGATCCGTACCGGGGGGTGCGCGGTGACGGCTCCTGAACGGAATCGCTCGCGTCTGGTCGAGTTCTTCCGGATCGATGCGCGACGCAACCATCGGCGGTTCGGCCGCGGCGCGCTGAGCCCGGCGGTCGCGATTCTCGCGGTGATGATCTTTACGCTGGCCGGCCTGGTGATCGACGGCGGCCGGCAGTTGGGCGCGCGGTCGCGTGCGGTCGGTTACGCGCAGGAGGCCGCGCGCGTCGGCGCCGCGGCCATCCAGTTGAACGTCGCCGAGGCGAAGATCGACACCGCCAAGGCAGCGACCGCGATCACGGAGTTCTGCGGCCAGGTGCGGTCGAACGACCCGGCGGTCACGGCGTGCGGGCCGACCACGCTGACCGACAAAGAGGTCGACATCCAGGTCGACATCGCCAACAAGGCGACGTTCCTCGGCCTGATCGGCAAGACCTCTCTGAAGGCCAGCGGCACCGGCCAGGCGCACGCCGAACAGGGCGTCGACAAGGCCGACGACAGCCCGACCATCCCGCCGATCGTCGTGAACCCGACCACCGACGGCCCCGGCGGGACGATCGACACCCCGCGGCCACCGACGATCGACCTGCCGTGCCCGACCTGGACTCTCGGCTCGCCGACCCCGATCTGGACCCTGTCGCCGTTCCCGTTCCCGGCCTCGTGCTCCCCGAACGTGACACCGACGCCGACCCCGTCCGAGACCCCGCCGACCGGCGAACCGTCAGGCCCCACAAGCAGCTCGCCGCCGAGCGGGCGCTAGACACCGGAGGATTCTGTCCGTGCGTAGGTTTGCCTTCCCGGCCTTTGCAGTGGTTGGTGTCCTGCTGTTGAGTGCCTGCAGCAAGGACGCCACCGACGGCGGCCGCCCGGTCCCGGTCGGCGGTGAGTCCGGTACGACGACGTCCAGCACGCCGTCCACAGCACCATCTTCTGAGCCGACGACGACCACCAAGCCGGCCACCACCGCCAAACCAACTGCACCGACCGCGAAACAAGTCATCGTCCAGGCAGGGAACTTCGCGTCCAACCCCGCCGTCCAAGGCCTCGTGACCAGCTACCCGCTGTACTTCCAGGCCCTAGTCACAAAGGACGACACAATCCTGAAGAAGCAGTTCCCGTCGTTCTTCTACGCCGATGTGTCGCAAGGGATCCAAGATGCCAAGCGCAATGGCTGGGTGATGAAGCCACCGGGCAGTGTGGTCGTGGTCGGAGCTCGGAGTACGCCGGACGACACCGTCGCGGTGCAGACGTGCCGCTCGCAGACCACGCAGTACTGGGACCCGAAGACGCGGAACTGGACCGTGGTGACGCCGAAGGGATCGCCCGAGGTGATCGAGATGATCAAGACGGGTGTCGGCTGGATGCCGTACCGGCTGGTGACCAGCAAGGGCGTGAACTGCGCGTCGGTCCACTACCCGGCCTAGACCGGAATAGAGATTTTGAGGTTGCGAAGAGGTGACGGGGCACTGGGTACCGGGCATGATGCCCCTGGTCGAAGATAATCTGCGGGAAGACGAGTCTGGGGAGTGAGGATGCACAACCGGGTAGGCCGCACACTGCTCACCCTGAGCGCCGTGCTCGCATTGCTCATGTCCGTCCCCGCGACGACCGCGTCCGCCGACACGATCCAGACCGGTAACTCCGTCTGCAGCATGTACGTGAACGCAGTCGGCTTCGGCGCCTACTGCAGCTCCGGGAAGGCGTACGTCGGTGACGGGACTCCACCGCCCACCTGGCGGGAGCGCCTGAACGGCCGGCCGTTCGTGCCGTGCCGTGACTTCGACATCCCCAAGGGCATTCGGTTGCCGCAGGCGCCGGAGGGCAAGACCTGGGTACTCCGGATCACGATCGCCGACTACGACCTGAACACGTACAACGGTGGTCCGAAGGCGCACCTCGAGCGGGCGTACATGCCGGTCGACGACGCGGAGCGTGCCCAGTGCCCGTTCCCGGACTACATGCAGCAGTTCTGGTGGCGGTTCGAGAGCAGCTACCCGGAGCCGGCGCTGCAGATCATGCCGACGTACACGCCGCGGGTGAACATCCCGGCGTTCTTCACGCTGACGCCCGACAGTTCGATGGTGCTGAAGCAGTCGGGTGACTTGAGCGGGTACTACGACCCGACGCACAACCTCACGATGCGCGGCATGGTCGTGGAACTGAAGATCGATCCCGGCGACGGCACCGGCCCGTTCACCTGTCCCGCGGGTGTCACGCCGGCGGATGACCCGGACGGGTACGACCAGTCGAAGGACCCGGATCATCAGCTCAACCCGTGCAAACACGTCTACAAGAAGTCCAGCGCGAGTCAGCCGGACGGCATGTACACGGTGAAGCTGACGATCACGTGGGAGGTCTCGTACTGGATCGGAAAGGGCACCGGCTGGCAGCCGATCGGAAGAGCGAACGTGACTGCTGTGCAACGGTTGCCTGTGCAGGAAGTTCAGGCCATTGGTGGCTGATGGTGGGGGTATGGAGGAGCGATGGTAAGGACGAATGAGCCGACGCAGGCGGCGCGGTTGCCGCAGCGGCGGCAGGGGAGTCCGGGCGCGGACCGGCTGAAGGGCTTCGTCGCGCTGCTCGCGATCCTGGCGATCGTCGGCGGCGTGCCGTACGTGCTGCTGCGATTCTTCGGTACGCCGTGGCCGGACAAGATGCCCAGCAAGAGCATGCTGTTCAGCGAGCTCAGCGTCGAGACGGTGCTCGGCATCATCGCGTTCTTCATCTGGGTCGCCTGGCTGCACTTCGTCGTCTGCCTGATCGCGGAGGCGGCCGCGGAGATCCGCGGTCACGGTCTTTCGCCACGCGTCCCGCTCGGCGGCGGCTCCCAGGTCCTGGCCCGCCGGCTGATCGGCACGGTCGTGCTGATCGCCGCGGGTGCCGGTGTCAGCCTGCCGGTCGCGAGCGCGGTCACCGCGAGCGGCCCGGCCGCTCCGACGTCCGTGAGCGCGCGGCACGGCAACGAGCAGTCCTCGACGTCACAGTTCCGTCAGACCGAGGCAGCCAGCACGGTGCTCAGCGGTAGCCATGGGAAGACGAGCGTCGGCGTACGGACGAACAACGATCACAAGGGTCAGGTCGTCAAGTACACCGAGGTCCGTCCGCCGCAGGGCCGGAACTACGACTGTCTGTGGGACATCGCGGAGCGGTATCTCGGTGAGGGTCGCCGGTACAAGGAGATCTACGACCTCAACAAGAACAAGCTGCAGCCCGACGGCCGTCGGCTGACCAACCCGGACCTGATCCTGCCGGGCTGGCAGGTGCGGCTGCCTGCTGACGCCAAGGGCCCGGGCGTGCACACCGTCCGCGTGAGCATAGGCGACCACACGACCACCAAGACCACCACCAAGACAACGGTCAGCACGAAGACGACGACCGAGACCAGGACCACGGCCAAGCCGAAGACGGCGGTCGAGAACAAGACCGAGACCCGTACGACGCCCGAGTCGAAGCCGGTCGGTCCGGGCCGCTACTCGGAGCAGGGCATCGAGAAGCCCTCGTCGGTCGGCATCGGCAGCGCGAAGAACGACCCGGGCGCGAAGAACGTCAAGCCGGGGGAGCCGAACGTCACGGTCGAGCCGCATGCCCCGGGAGCCGGCCACGAGCACGGCGAGCCGGCCGGCGGCGGTACCCAGGTGCCGGAGGCAACCCCGGTCGCGACCGACGACGGCATCAGCCTGAAGGACGCCGGCATCTTCGGCTTCGGCGCGACGCTGCTCGCGGCCGGCCTGGCGCTGGCGCTCAAGCGGCGCCGCGGCTGGGCTCAGGGCCCCGGCCCGAAGGCTGCCGGTCACCGGCAGACGGAGATCGGCCTGCGGCTCGCGTCGGACGTTCCGACCGCGCAGTTCGTGGACAACTCCCTGCGCAAGCTTGGCGCCGACATGACGCAACTGCAGCGACCGATGCCGAATGTGGTCGCCGCGCTGGTGACCGAGCGGTCGCTCACGCTGGTGCTCGACCCGTACGGCGCGCAGGCCGAGCCGCCCGGCCCGTGGCAGGCCATTGCCGAAGGCACCCGGTGGACACTGCGCCGCGGATACGGCCCGAGCGGTGAGGTCAACGCGCCGGCGCCGTACCCGACGCTGGTGACGGTCGGCCAGAACGCTGACGGCGCGACGGTGCTGATCGACCTCGACACCGCGAACGGGATCGTCGCGTTCGGCGGCGTGAACAACGCGTCCCGCGACGTGGTCGGTTCGCTCGCCGTCGAGCTGGCGACGAACCTGTGGTCCGAGGGCGCGCACATCAGCATGGTCGGGTTCGGCGACGACCTGTCGTCACTCGCGCCGACGCGGATGAGCTACTGGATCCGCCTCGACGACGCGATGGCCGAGGTCGTCCGCCGGAGCGAGGCGCAGCTGCAGGCCTGCCAGCGGCGGAACGCCGGTTCGGTCGCCGAGGCCCGGATGACGCATCCGGACGCGGCGCTGTGGGGCTCGGAGATCATCTTCGTGTCCGCGCCGCCGTCGCCGGAGGAGCAGGACCAGCTGAACCGCCTGGCCGCGGACACCAAGCGCAGCATCTCGGTGGTCGTGGTCGGCGACGTGATGAACTCGCCGTGGCGGTTCGTCGTGGACGAGAAGAACCAGGCCGTCTGCCGGCTGCTCGGCCTCGAGGTCGACGCGCACAGCGTCAACCCGGAGCAGTTCGCCGACCTGGTCGCGCTGTTCGACGCGGCCGAGTCGGACGCCCGCGACAAGCGGCGTTCCGAGCAGGACATGCCGGCGTACGAGTTCTCCACCACCGACCTGAGCCAGCCGGCGCCGGTCGAGGTCGACCTGCTCGGTCCGGTCGAGGTGGACGCCCGTGGGGTCATCGACGACGGCCGGGTCACGCTGTCGACGGAGATCATTGCGTTCCTGGCCAGCCAGGACTACGGCGTACACCCGAACGTGCTCGCCGGGGCGATCTGGCCGCGCGGCATCAGCGAGGAGCTGCGCGACGCGGCGCTGGAGCACACCCGGCGCTGGGTCGGCGTGGACGCGATGTACGCCGACGAGTCGGGTCGCTGGATGCTGAACCGCAGCGTCGTCCGGGTCGACTGGGACGTGTTCCGCACGCTGGCGAAGCAGGCCACGATGATCGACGACCCGCGTGGCCCGCTGTCAACGGCACTCAGCCTGGTGCACGGCCCGGCCTGGTCGAACCTGCCCGGCGGCCGCTACTCGTGGCTCGCCGCGTCCGGGATCGAGCGCCGGATGGCGGAGGCCGTCGTCGACGCCGCGCTGCGGCTCGCCGAGTCGTCCCTCAGCCACAACGACGGCAACCTGGCCCGCACCGCCCTCCAGACCGGCCTCAGCTTCTCGCCGGCCTCGGAGGAACTCTGGCGCGCCACCCTCCGCCTGGCTGCCCACTTCGGCACCACCGCGGACGTCACCAACGTGGCCGCCCAGATGTACGCCGCCCTCACCAGGCACGGCGGCCCCCGCGGCCCCGAGGCGGAAACCGACGCCCTCGTCGACGAACTCCTCCCCGGCTACCACCGCCCCGCCCAGGTCGCCTGACAGCTACCAACGAACCGCCCCGCACGCTTCCGGCGTGCGGGGCGGTTCGGCGTTTGTCAGAGGGTTTGTCAGAGGGAGCTGGCGGACCAGGTGTCGCAGGCGGTCATGTCGCCGGAGTCCATGCCCTTGGTGAACCAGCGCATGCGTTGTTCGGCGGTGCCGTGGCTGAAGCTTTCCGGGGTGACCTGGCCCTGGGTCTTCGACTGGATGCGGTCGTCGCCGACCGAGGCAGCGGCGTCCAGGCCGCGGGCGATGTCGTCCTCGCTGAGCTCGGTGATCAGCGGCTGGCCGCTCGAGTTCGGGACCGTGGTCGCGTGGTTGGTCCAGATCCCGGCCAGGCAGTCGGCCTGGAGCTCGGAGCGGACCGAGTCGGAGGCAGGGCCGTTGCGGGTCTTGATCCGGTCGAGGATGCCGTACAGGTTCTGGATGTGGTGGCCGTACTCGTGCGCCACGACGTACGCCTCGGCGAACTCGCCGCCGCGGGCGCCCAGGTCCTTCTGCAGCGTCTCGAAGAACCCGATGTCCAGGTACACCCGCTTGTCCGGCGGGCAGTAGAACGGGCCGACCGCGCTGGTCGCCGGGCCGCAGCCGGTGTTCACCGAGCCGTCGAAGACCCGCATCGGCGCCCGGGTGTACTTCTTGCCGCGCCGGGGGAGCTCCGCGGCCCAGAAGCTCTCGATCGAGTTCTGGTAGAACACGAACCGGCAGTCCGAGTTCGACTGCAGATCGGTGCCCTTCTTGCAGGAGCCCAGGTTGCCGGTTGCCGTGTTCTGCGTGACCGGTTCGTCGCTGCCACCTCCGCCTGGCAGGCCGCCGGTCAGGAGCAGGATCACGACGAGCAGGATGATGCCGCCGATACCGCCGCCGACCGGGATCATCCCGCCGGGGAGGCCGCTGCGGCCGCCGCCACCACTACCGCGGGTGTCCTCGACACCGCTGGTGTCGAGATCCGCATCCGGATTGAATTTCACGCCACCTACACTAGACCTGAGAGCGGGGGATTCCGGCGTGCCGTGACACCGCCTGGTACCGCCCTGTCAGCCCGTAGCCCAGCGTAAGGACGCCTGCGACCCCCGATGATCACCGTTTCCAATCTCGAGGTGCGCGTCGGTGCCCGTCAGCTGCTCGCGCCCGCCTCGTTCCGGGTCGGCCCCGGCGACAAGGTCGGGCTGGTCGGCCGCAACGGCGCCGGCAAGACGACGCTGACCAAGATCCTCGCCGGTGAAGGCCTGCCCGCCAGCGGTTCCGTGACGTCTTCGGGCGAGATCGGCTACCTGCCGCAGGACCCGCGCACCGGCGATCTCGAAGTACTGGCCCGGGACCGGATCCTGTCCGCGCGCGGCCTGGACGACGTCGTACGGCGGTTGCGCTCCGCCGAGAAGTCGATGGCCAGTGCGGACGAGAAGACCCGCGCCAAGGGCATGCGGCGGTACGAGCGGGCCGAGGCGGAGCTGCACGCCGCCGGTGGGTACGCCGCCGAGTCCGAGGCAGCCCGGATCGCCGCCAACCTCGGCCTCCCGGACCGCGTCCTCGGCCAGCCGCTGTCGACCCTGTCCGGTGGGCAGCGCCGCCGTGTCGAGCTGGCCCGGATCCTGTTCGCGCAGGCCGAGACGCTGCTGCTCGACGAGCCGACCAACCACCTGGACGCCGACTCGATCATCTGGCTGCGCGACTTCCTGAAGTCGTACGCCGGTGGCGTGATCATGATCAGCCACGACGTGAACCTGCTGCAGGACACCGTCACCCGGGTCTTCCACCTGGACGCGAACCGGGCCGAGATCGACGTCTACAACGTCGGTTGGAAGGCGTACCTGCTCCAGCGGGAGACCGACGAGCGGCGCCGCAAGCGCGAGCGGGCGAATGCGGAGAAGAAGGCGACCCAGCTGGTCGACCAGGCGAACAAGATGCGCGCCAAGGCGACCAAGGCGGCCGCTGCCCAGCAGATGCTGCGGCGGGCCGAGCGGTTGATGTCCTCGCTCGAGGACGAGCGCAAGCAGGATCGCGTCGCGAAGATCTCCTTCCCGACGCCGGCGCCGTGCGGCAAGACGCCGCTGATGGCGCGGGAGCTGTCGAAGTCGTACGGCTCGCTGGAGATCTTCACCGACGTCGACCTGGCGATCGACAAGGGCTCGCGGGTCGTCGTCCTCGGCCTGAACGGCGCCGGCAAGACCACGCTGCTGCGGATCCTCGGCGGGATCGAGAAGGCCGACACCGGTGAGGTGATCGACGGCCACGGCCTCAAGCTCGGGTACTACGCCCAGGAGCACGAGACCCTGGACGTGAACCGGACGGTCCTGGAGAACATGAAGACCGCCGCTCCGGACCTGAACGAGACGCAGGCGCGCAGCGTGCTCGGCTCGTTCCTGTTCACCGGCGACGACGCGGACAAGCCCGCCAAAGTGCTGTCCGGCGGCGAGAAGACCCGTCTCGCCCTGGCCACGCTGGTCGTGTCGGCGGCGAACGTCCTGCTCCTCGACGAGCCGACCAACAACCTGGACCCCGCGTCCCGCGCGGAGGTGCTGAACGCGATCCGCTCGTACACGGGCGCGATCGTCCTGGTCACCCACGACGAGGGCGCCGTCGAGGCCCTCGAACCCGAGCGCGTCGTCCTGCTGCCCGACGGCGTCGAAGACCTCTGGACCAACGAGTACGCCGACCTGATCTCGCTAGCCTGATTACTTCCGAGTAATATCCGGGCCATGACGGATCTCGGACTGCGGTTGACGGTGGACGGACCGGTCGCGCGTGTGGTGCTCGACCGTCCGGAGGTGCGCAACGCCCAGACGCCCGCGATGTGGAGCGCGCTGGCCGATTTCGGTACGGCGTTGCCGTCCGACGTCCGCGTGGTGGTCGTGTCGGGGGAGGGGCCGTCGTTCTCGGCCGGCCTGGACCGCCGGCTGATCATGGGCGACAACGACCTCGGCCAGGAGCCGCTGCTCACCCTCGGCGCCAAGCCGACCGACGAGGTCCTGGAGCTGATCGCGAAGTTCCAGTCCGGGTTCTCCTGGCTGCGACGGCCCGAGATCGTCAGCATCGCCGCGGTGCAGGGACATGCGGTCGGCGCCGGCTTCCAGCTCGCCTTGGCCTGTGACCTCCGGGTCGTCACCCCCGACGCGCGCTTCAGCATGCGCGAGCCGTCCCTTGGGCTGGTCCCGGACCTCGGTGGTACGAAGCCGCTCGTCGAGCTGGTCGGGTACTCGCGGGCGCTGGAGATCTGCGCGACGAGCCGCTGGGTCGAGGCCGCGGAGGCGAAGGAGCTTGGCCTCGCGAACATCGTCGTACCGGCGGACGAGCTGGAGGCGACGGTCAAGGACCTGACCGACGCGTTGCTCGGCCCGCTGCCCGGCGCGATCCGCGAGACCAAGGCGTTGCTCCTCGGTGCCGCGGACCGCGCATACGACGACCAGCTCGAGGCCGAGCGTGAGGCGCAGGAGCGCCGGTTGAAGGAGCTCCTGGCCGCACTCGGTTAGTGCCAGTTGCTGACGAGTACGTCGTGCGGCGCGGGCTCGCCCTTACCGGTCTCGACGTACTGCTTCAGGCTCATCAGGAACGTGGCCCACTTGGTGCTGCAGTGGTACATGAACTCGACCGGCTCGCGCCAGCCTGCCTGCTTGAACAGGATGATCGTGTACTCGTCGGTCTGGGACAGCTCGAAGGTCACGTGGGTGCCGATCCACTCGTCCGGGCCGCCGACGACCTCCCAGTGGACCAGTTCGCCGGGCTTGGTCTCGACGACCTTCATGTCGAAGCCGTCGCCACCCGCCGTGGCGAAGCGGAACTGGATCACCCCGTCGGGGTCGCCGACCGTGTCCTCGGTCCACCAGCCGGCCAGGCCGTCGATCGTGGTGAGTGCGGTGAAGACGTCCTTCGGGGACGCGATGATGCCAACGCGGTGCAGGATGTCGCTCATGGGAGTTTCCTCTCGGCTTGTTCGATCGCCTCGGCGATGCGCTTGATGCGTTGCAGCCGCCGGTCCCAGGCGTCGGTGACGTCGGTCAGCTGGTTGATCGCGTGGCCGAGGCGGTCCTCGTCCACGGTGTAGCGGCGTTCCCGTCCGGACGGCGTGGAGTGCACCAGCCCGGCCCGGTCGAGTACGCCGAGATGCTTTGCGACCGCCTGTCGTGTGACGGGCAGCTGGTCGCTGAGACTGGTCGCCGTACCGCCGCCGCCCGCGAGCAGCAGGTCGAGCATCCGCCGCCGGGTCGGGTCGCCGATCGCCGACCAGAGCTCGTCGTCGATCACGGCCGTTGCGCCAACTTCTCGACGTACGGCGTGATGCGCGGAAGGAAGTAGTCCCAGCCGGACGTGTGGTCGGCGAGCATCTCGTCGGACTTCGACGCCTCGTCGTACCCGGTCTCGGCGAACCGCAGGAGTGTGCCGTCGCCGGTCGGGAGCAGGTCGAAGGTGACCAGCAGTGAGTTCTCCGGGGTGGCGGTCTCGCCGGTGTAGCCCCAGCGGAAGGAGAAGCGACGCGGCGGGTCGGCCTCGACGACCGTCAGCGGCTCGACCTTGTCCCCGTCCGGGCGCCGGAACGTGATCTGCCCGCTCGCGCCGGCCGCCGGGTCGAGGTCCACCTCGTCCGGCCACCACTCGCGCAGGTGCTCCGGCGAGCTGATCACCTCGTAGACCACCTCTGGGCTAGCCTCCACCCGGATCTCCCGCTCGATGCTCCTGGTCATTGCTTCCGTCCTTTCGCAACCTTTGGTTGCATGTGACTCTAGACCAGGCGACGCCGATGCGCAACCAAAGGTTGCGGGAAGCGCGGAGTGACTCCGGGTGTTATGAAGGTTCACTACAGGGAGGGAGCCGGATGTCGGGAATGATGCGCCCAGGTATGGGCGCGATGGGCTGGCGGCGCCAGGACTCGTCGGTCCTCGAGCAGAAGCTCGCCAAGGGCACGCTGCGACGGATCGTCCGGTTCGCGAGGCCGTTCCGCTGGCACATCACGGCGTTCCTGCTGCTGGTGATCGTCTCGGCGGTGCTGGTGATCGCGTCGCCGCTGCTGTTCAAGAAGATCGTCGACGACGGGATCACCAAGGGGAACGCCGGCCTGGTGACCGCGCTCGCCCTGGTGGTCGCGTTGCTCGCGGTCGTGGAGGCGGCGCTCGGCCTGGTGCAGCGCTGGTTCTCGGCGCGGATCGGTGAAGGGCTGATCTTCGACCTGCGGACCAAGGTGTTCGCGCACGTGCAGCGGATGCCGGTCGCGTTCTTCACCCGGACCCAGACCGGTGCCTTGGTCTCGCGGCTCAACAACGACGTGATCGGTGCCCAGCAGGCCTTCACCTCGACACTGTCCGGCGTCGTCTCGAACGTCATCAGCCTGATCCTGGTCATCGGCGCGATGCTCGTGCTGAGCTGGCAGCTGACCGTGGTCGCGATCCTGATGCTGCCGATCTTCCTGATCCCGGCGCGTGTTCTTGGCCGCCGCCTGGCCGCGATGACGCGGGAACAGATGAACCTGAACGCCGAGATGTCCACCTCGATGACCGAGCGCTTCAGCGTCGGCGGCGCGCTCCTCGTCACCCTCTTCGGCCAGCCGCAGATCGAGAACGCCGACTTCGGCGAACGGGCCGGGCGGGTCCGCGACCTGGGCATCCGGATCGCGATGCTCGGCCGAGTGTTCTTCACGGCGCTGACCTTGGTCGCCGCGCTGGCCACAGCCCTGGTGTACGGCGTCGGCGGCAACCTGGCCGTCCGCGAGACGTTGACCATCGGCACGTTGCTCGCGCTCGTCGCCCTGCTCGGCCGGCTGTACGGTCCGCTGACTGCGCTCTCCAACGTCCGCGTCGACGTGATGACGGCATTGGTGTCGTTCGAGCGGGTCTTCGAGGTGCTCGACCTCGAACCGATGATCAAGGACGCCCCGGACGCCACGGATCTGCCGCCCGACGCGGCGAGTGTCGAGTTCGAGCATGTCGCGTTCGCGTACCCGACGGCCGAGCAGGTCTCGCTGGCCAGCCTCGAGTCCGTCGCGGTCCTGGACAAGCGCGTCTCGGCGCAGGTGCTGGAGGACGTGAGTTTCGTCGTACCGTCCGGGCAGATGATTGCCCTGGTCGGCCCGTCCGGGGCCGGCAAGACGACCATCACCAACCTGGTCGCTCGGTTGTACGACGTGACCGGGGGAGCGGTGCGCGTCGGCGGTCAGGACGTCCGCGATGTCACCCTGCAGTCCCTGCACGACACGATCGGGTACGTCACGCAGGACGCGCACATGTTCCACGACACGATCCGCGCCAACCTCGGCTACGCGAAGCCCGACGCGACCGAGGACGAGATGGTCGCGGCGCTGCGGGCCGCGCAGATCTGGGAGCTGGTGTCAGTGTTGCCGGACGGGCTGGACACCGTGGTCGGCGATCGCGGTCACCGGCTGTCCGGTGGCGAGCGGCAACGACTCGCCATCGCCCGGTTGTTGCTGAAGGCCCCGAAGATCGTCGTACTCGACGAGGCGACCGCGCATCTCGACTCGGAGTCCGAGGTCGCGGTTCAGCGGGCGCTGGACACCGCGTTGGAAGGCCGTACGTCGCTGGTGATCGCGCACCGGCTGTCGACGGTGCGGAACGCGGACCTCATCCTGGTGGTTGACCACGGCAACATCGTCGAGCGCGGCACGCACGAGCAGCTGCTCGCGGCCGGCGGCGAGTACGCTGATTTGTACCACACACAGTTCGCGGATTCCGACCAAGTATCTGGCACAGCGGCAGGTGTCTGATGATCAAGCTGGGACTCGTTCTGGCGGCCGGGTACGCCGGCTTCAAGGTCGCGTACCACTCCGAAGACGGCCGCCACTACGGCCGAACCGGTGAACGCGCGGTCCGCACCGGCCTGTCGCTACTCATCGCCAGCCTGGCCGGCGGCATCACTTACGCGGCTATGCTCCCGCACTAGCCGGCTTCGAGTCGTGCTCCAGTAGGTGGAGAACCGGTACGCCGAGGTGGCGGCGGGCCGAGTTGGTCCAGTCGAGGTGGAAGAACTCTGCCACGATGTGCGGCCGGGTGAGGATGATGACCTCCTGGCCGTGGACGTGCTGCACGGTCGCGACCAGGGCGTCGATCGGCCGGTCGTGCGTGATCCCGCCCTCGGCGGCCTGGCCGAGGTCGCGGAGCCGCTGGACGCTCCGCCCGCTGCAGCCCTTGGCCTCGGTGTCGATCGCCTTCTGCGCCTCCGCGAGGTCCTGGCGCTGACCGGCCAGGCCCGGCCCGTAGAGGTCCGCGGTCCCGAGGGCGCTGATCGAGGCCTCGACGCCCGCCTCGGCGTTGTGGCACGGCACCAGCACGTGGTACGTGACCGGATCGGGCATGTCCTGATGGAGTTCGACGACGCGTTTCGCGTCGGGCTCGGACAGTTCCTGTTCGACGAGCAGTACGACGTCGTACATCGTGCCACCTCCGTGCTTACCAGTCGGTATACCCCCAGTGTGCCCCCTCACGGGTTGGAAGTATTCAACTGGATCGTTCCAGTCTCCGCCGTCCGTAGGTGCGGAGCGCCCGGAGCAGGTCCACCTCGCGGAACGCGGGCCAGTACAGGTCGCAGAACTCGATGTCCGAGCGGGTCGCCTGCCACAGCAGGAAGTCCGACATCCGCAGCTCGCCGCTGGTTCGGATGACCAGGTCCGTATCGGGCAAACCCGGCACGTACAGATGCCGGCTGATCTCCTCCTCGCTCAGCGAGTCGGCGACCTCGTCCAGCGACCGACCGCTCGCGGCCGCCTCGTCCAGCACCGCGCGAACGGCGTCCACCACCTCGAGCCGGCCGCTGTAGGCGATTGCGATCGTCAGATCTCCCGCATCGGGGCGGTCGCGCGTTTCCTCCACCGCCTCCTTCAGCGCGCGGGCCGTTGAGTCGGGCAACAAGTCCAGCTGGCCCGCGACGTGCAGCCGCCACCGGTGATCCCGCCGTACATGCTCGGCGAGCACGGTCTCGGTGAGGTTCATCAGGTAGTCGACCTGGTCGGCGTCGCGCTTGCGCAGGTTGCTGGGCGACGCCACCCATGCGGTCACGCACCGGATCCCGGCGTCGGCGCACCAGTTCAGGAAGAGCTCGAGGTGCTCGGCGCCGAAGCGATGACCGATGCGTACGTCGTCGTACCCGGCGCCGCGCGCCCAGCGGCGATTGCCGTCCATCGCGATCGCGACGTGTTCCGGCTTCGGCAGGCCGATTAGCTGGTGGCGGAGGCGGCGCGTGTAGAGGCTGTAGAGCATCAGCGTTGGGCGCTCGACAGTACGTCCGCCAGGTCGAACTTGATCGGCTCCTCCAACTGCTCGTACGTGCAGGACTCCGGAGTGCGGTCCGGACGCCAGCGAACGAACTGCGCCGTGTGCCGGAAGCGGATGCCTTCCATGTGGTCGTAGCGGACCTCGACGACCCGTTCGGGGCGCAGGGGAGTGAAGGACAGGTCCTTGCCTGCCTGCCAGCGGCTGCCTTCGGCGTTGCGCGGCGTACGGACGCCTTCCTCCTGCTTCGCCAACGCCCACGGGTGCTCGTCGAAGGTGGTGACGAGGGGCTGCATCTCCTCGAAGAGCTCCTTGCGGCGCTCCATCGGGAAGGCGCCGATCACGCCGACGCTCGCCAGCGTGCCGTCGTCGTTGTACAGCCCGAGGAGCAGCGAGCCGATCCGGTCCGGGCCGCTCTTGTGCAGGCGATAGCCCGCCACCACGCAGTCCGCCGTACGCTCCGGCTTGATCTTGAACATCACCCGCTTGTCCGGCTGGTACGTCCCGTCCAGCGGCTTGGCGATCAGCCCGTCCAGGCCGGCGCCCTCGAACTGCTCGAACCACTGCGCGGCCGTGTCGTGGTCGGCGGTCGCGGGGGTGACGTGGATCGGTGCCTTCACTCCTGCGAGTGCATCGATCAGCGCCGTACGGCGTTCGCTGAACGGGCGCTCCGTGTAGTCGTCGTCACCGAGCGCCAGCAGGTCGAACGCGACGAACCGGGCCGGGGTCTTCTCGGACAGCATGTTCACGCGGCTCGCGGCCGGGTGGATCCGCTGCTGCAGGACCTCGAAGTCGAGCCGGTCGCCGGAGTCACCGATCACGATGATCTCGCCGTCGATCGCGCAGCGCTCGGGGAGATTCGCCTTCACCGCCTCGACCAGCTCGGGGAAGTACCGCGTCATCGGTTTCTCGTTCCGGCTGCCGATCTCCACCTCGTCGCCGTCGCGGAAGATGATCGACCGGAACCCGTCCCACTTCGGTTCGTAGGACAGGGCCCCGCGGGGGATCTCCTTGACCGGCTTGGCGAGCATCGGCTTGACCGGCGGCATGACAGGCAGTCGCATCCCGTCATTCTGTCCCACAGCGCGGACAGTCACCAGGAACCTACTGTCACAGTCCCGTGGTGGACAGTGAACCGGACCGCCACGGACAATGCCCTCATGAGTACGGTCGGGGTGGAGTGGACGCGTCCGTCGGACGCCGAACGCGACCGTGCACTGGCGATCCTCCGCGACGGCGCCGGATCCGGCCGCCTGTCGCACGACACCTTCATCCGCCGGATGAACTTCGTCCTGCGCGCTCAGAGCCGCGGCGAGCTGGCCGACGTACTCCGCGATCTGCCCCGCGAGCTGCCCAGGGCCGAACCTCGTGGCGTCAGCTGGCTGCGTGACCTGCGCGCCAAGTTCTCACGATCGGGCCGGACCACTTCGCCGTACCACGCCGTGGCCGCTCCTGCATCGCTGGCGCTGCCGGCGCCGGGTTCGCCCACCGTCCGCATCGGGCGCTTCCCGGGAGCGACGCTCCGGCTCGGGGATGTCACCGTGTCGCGGTTCCACGCCGAACTCCGGCATCTGGGCGACGGCTGGATGCTCCGCGACCTGGGCTCGATGAACGGGACGTGCGTCAACGACCTCCGGATCACCACCACGGTCCGCGTCCGCCCCGGCGACCGGGTGAGCTTCGGCGCGGTCGTCTTCACGCTGACGTATCGCGGGCAGTAGTTGCATTCGGTACGTCGGTACAGGTTTACCGTCGAACCATGGACGAAATCTGGGCCCCGGAAACCTGCACCCTGCCCACCGCGGAGCGGCCGTTCCGCGTGGCCGAGTTCGACGACCTGTTCAGCACCTACCTGCAGGGCGCCGTACGCGTAGACCCGCAGACGCTCGACCTCACGCTCGACGCAGACGCCCGTACGACGGTCGAGGACCTCACTGCCCGCGAGAACGAGTGCTGCTCCTTCTTCACCTTCACCATGACCGGCACGACCCTTCGCATCACGGTCCCGCCGACGCAGACCGCCGTACTCGACGGCCTGTCCGAACGCCTGCCGCGATGAGATCGAGCGAGGTAGCCGCCGCGGCCGGGGTCAATCTGCAGACACTGCGGTATTACGAACGCCGCGGACTGCTCGACGAACCGGACCGCACCCTCGGCGGCCACCGCCTCTATCCCGCGGAGGCCGTCACGACGCTGCGCGTGATCAAGGCGGCGCAGCGGCTCGGGTTCACGCTCGCCGAGATCTCCGAACTGCTCGACACCGCCAGGCATCGGCATGCACGCGGCGGGGGAGCCGGACTGCAGACCCGCGCCCGCGAGAAACTGGCCGACGTGGAAGCGAAACTCGCCGACCTGACCGTCATCGCCCAGACCCTCCGTGCCGGCATAGCCGCCGGCTGCGACAACCTGGACACCTGCGCCGGCAACCCCGACTGCCCCCTGCCCTTCTCGGAGATCGCTCAGTGAGCGTCTTGAAGTCCGTCGTACTCTTCCTGCTGGCGGCACTCGCCGAGATCGGCGGAGCCTGGCTGATCTGGCAAGGCTGGCGCGAACACCGCGGCCTGCTCTGGATCGCCGGCGGAATAGTTGCCCTAGGCGCCTACGGCTTCGTCGCCACCTTCCAGCCCGACCCCCACTTCGGCCGAATCCTCGCCGCCTACGGCGGAATCTTCGTAGCCGGCTCCCTGACCTGGGGCGTCCTGGTCGACCATTTCAGACCCGACCGCTACGACCTGATCGGCGCCACCATCTGCCTCCTAGGCGTCCTAGTCATCATGTACGCGCCCCGCACCCCCTGACCATGTTCGGAGAGTTGTCTCCTGACGGCCGACGAGGTCCGGTCCAAGGCTGCCGCGAGATGCCATCCACCGAGCTGCATCTCACGGGTGACTGAGGGAGGTTGGGGAGGATTTTGTACCGAATCGGGCAGGTAATCCTCCCCAGGCCTCTGCCTGACGGTCCGCGAGGGTGGTGTCAGTGGGGGGCTATGTTTTGGCCGGCGGTTAGGAAGGGGTCGAAGGAGCCGTGGGGGCCTGAGCCGTTTTTGGCGGGGATGATTTCTTGGGAGTACTGGGCGATGTAGACGCGGCGGTTTCGGTTGGTGAGGTTGGGGCCGCTGCGGTGGATGACGACGCTGGAGAAGACGACGATCGAGCCGGCGGCGGCGGTCATCGGGATGCCGGGGTCGGTGCCGAAGTAGCAGACCATGTCGTTGAGCTCGGGGTCCTGGATGTGCTTGATGTACGACCTGATGCCGGACCGCGAGTACGGCAGCAGGTACACCGAGCCGTTCTCCTCGGTGACGTCGTCGAGAGCGATCCAGCAGGTGAGGTACGGCGCGTGGTCCTCGTGCACGTAGCCGGAGTCCTGGTGCCACGCGAACGCCGTGTTCGGGTCGCCGGCCTTGATCACGTACTGCTCCCAGAACAGGTACGCCTCATCGCCCAGCGTCGCCCGGCAGATCTCGGCCATCGTGTCGCTGAACAGGAACTGCCGTAGCTCGGGCCGGTCCTGGTAGATCATGCTGCTGAAGTACCGCTTGCCCCGGTGGTTGATCCCGATCGAGTCGGTGCCGGCCGCATCCATCGCGGCGTCGAGCTTGTCGATCGAGTACTGCGCTCCGCCACGCAACAGCTCGAGCTGCTCGTCGGTGAGCACGCGGTCCAGCACGAAGTACCCCTCGTCGCGGAACTGCGCCAGGTGCTCGGGTGTGACCAGGTCGTTCATCAGGTCCTCCGTTCCATCGGCTTACCTGCAACGCTAAGACGGCGCCGACGGCCGGAGAATGTCTCCCCGCGACCCGGACATGAACATTTTGGCGCGGCCGCTGGGTAATGTCGGAGCATGAGCGGGCGGACGGTAGTGGCGATCACCGACGGCCCGGTGACGCGGCTCGGTCAGTTGGTGCTCGCCGGCGAGGTGGTCGACGACGAGCCGATCATGTCGTCGTCGTTGCGGGTGCTGGACGCGTACGTGCTGTCCGTGCTGATCGATGGCGAAGGCAACTATCGGGACGCGAGCGGTCGCGACGAGCGGATCCGGCCGGGCGCGCACACGATCGTGCCACCCGGGTTCCCGCACACGTATCGCACCGATCCGGGGGAGCGGTGGACCGAACTGTTCGTCGTCTTCGCCGGACCGCTGTTCGACTCAATGGATCACCTGACCGCCGCCGGCCCGCGGTACCCGGTGCCGCAGCCCTCGATCGAGGCGCTACGGACAGTACTGCGGGCACCGCCGCGGACCCGACGTGTCGCCGAGCACCAACTGCTGGCGCTGGCCGACTGGCTCGTCGACGTCGAGGACACCGCGGAAGACCTGAGCGTCGAGATTGCGGACGCGATGGGCCGCCTGGCCGACGACCTCACCGCGAGCACCAACCTCGCCACCATCGCGGCCGAGTCCGGACTGAGCTACGACACGTTCCGCCGAAGATTCGCGGCGCAGGTCGGCCAGACGCCGGCCGCGTTCCGGAACGTACGTCGCCTGCAGGCCGCGGCCACGTTGCTACGCCTGACCGACCTCACCCATCGCGAGATCGCGCGAACTCTCGGTTTCGCGGACGAGTTCCACCTGTCACGCCGATTCCGCTCCCATTTCGGTGTCTCCCCGCGCGACTACCGGCGTACCTGAGGCACCGGGACGGGGAATCGCCGCCAGCAGTTTGCGGGTGTACGGATCCTTGGCCTCGCCAATGACCTGGAGCGTCGGCCCGCGCTCCACCATCACGCCCTCGTTCAGCACCATCACCTCGTCGGCCAGCAACCGGGCGCTCAGCAGGTCGTGCGTGATGTACAACATGGCGATGCCGCGGTCGCGGACCAACGCGTCGAGCAACGCGATGATCTCGGCGCGGATGGACACGTCGAGCATCGAGATCGGCTCGTCGGCGATCACCACCTCGGGTTCCGGCGCCAGCGCCCGCGCGATGACCACGCGTTGCCGCTGCCCGCCGGACAGCTGGTGCGGCAGCTTGTCCAGGTACTGCGCTGCCGGCGAGAGCCCAACCGTTTCGAGCAGCTCGCCCGCCCGCGCCCGAGCCTCGGCACCGCTCAGCCCGAGGTGATTGCGCAACGGCCGGGAGAGCGCATAGGCCACCGTCCGGGTCGGGTTCAGCGCGGAGAACGGATCCTGGAAGACCAGTTGCACGTGCCGCCGGTACTTCCGCAGCGCACGCCGTCGCAGGTGATCGACCGGCGCATCCTTGAACCGGATCGAGCCCGCGGTCGGCCGTTCCACACCGGTGAGCATGCGCGCGATCGTGGTCTTGCCGGAGCCGCTCTGGCCGACCAGCGCGGTGACCTGCCCCGGTCGCAACGCGAACGACACATCGTCGACGGCCGTGGTCACGGTCGTGGTCAGGCCACGCCTGGTCCGATAGATCTTGCTGATGCCCTCGACCACCAGCACCGGATCGGCATCGGCGAGCGCGGACGGTCCGGCGGCGAACACCTGGTCGCGATGGCGCAGCGCGGCCGCCTTGTCGAGCACTGCCCGGTCGCCGACCGACTCCTCCACAAGGAGACATCGGACCTGACCACGCCCCGCGGGCAGCAGATCGGGGTGCACGGTCCGGCATCTGTCCACGGCGACCGGGCAGCGCGGCTGGAAGAGGCAGCCGGCGTGCGACTGCGACAGGTCCGGCGGCCGCCCGGGGATGAACTCGACTTCGACGATCTCGTCGCGAGGATCGGCGTACGAGCCGAGCAGGCCGGCGCTGTACGGGTGCAGGTGGCGCGTCACCATCTCCGCCGCCGGCTGGTCCTCGACGAGCTCCCCGGCGTACATCACCATCACCCGGTCGGCCAGCTCCATCACCGTGCCGAGGTCGTGGCTGATGAACAGTACGGCGAACCCGAGCCGCGCCTGCAGAACGCGCAACCGGTCGAGGATGTCGCGTTGTACGACGACGTCCAGGCCCGTGGTCGGTTCGTCGAGCAGAACGAATCGCGGCTCGAGCGCGAGCGCCAAGGCGAGCGCAACCCGCTGTTTCATGCCGCCGGACAGCTCATGCGGAAATCGACCGAGCACCGAACGGTCGAGCGACACCATCTCGAGGAGCTCGCCGGCCCGATCGTCCACGTCCACGTCGTTGTCATGGGCCTCGAACGTGTCGGCGAACTGGCTTCGGATGGTGATCACCGGGTTCAGCGAGTTCATGCTCGACTGGAAGACCGTGGACAGGTCGACCCAGCGCAGCGACCGCAGGTCGTCCTCGCTCGTCGACGTGATGTCCTTGCCATCGAACGTGATCGTCCCGCCGGTGATCGCGGCCGGCTTGTCCAGCAACCGCAGTACGGCGTTGCCCAGCGTCGACTTGCCGCAGCCGGATTCGCCGAGCAGACCGACGAACTCGCCGTCGTGCACCTCGAAACTGACCCCGTCGACGGCCCGTACGGTGTCCGCATCGCGCGGGCTGTACGTGACGCTCAGGTCGCGTACCTCGAGCAGCGCCATCTCAGTCCTCCCTCAAGTGCGGGTTGCTCAGCGCATCGATGCCGAAGTTCATCAGCGTGAACGACGTGATCAGCAGCGCGAGCACGAGTCCGGGCGCCACCAGCCAGGCCCACTGGCCGGTGGTCAGCGCGCCGCCGAGGCTGGCCTGGTTGAGCATGGTTCCCCAGCTCACCGTCTGCGGGTCGCCGAGCCCGAGGAACGCCAGGCCGGCCTCGGCGCCGATCGCGCCGAGCGCCGCGCCCATGAAACCGACCACGATCAGCGAGATCATGTTCGGCACGATCTCGAACGCGATGATCCGGGCCGTGCTGTCACCGGCGAACTTGGCCGCGGTGATGTAGTCGCGCGTGCGCAACGTGATGATCTGCGCCCGTTTGATCCGGGCGCCGTACGCCCACCCGGTCACGGTGATCACGACGATGATCAGGCCGAGGCCCTTCACCGGCGCGTACCCGGCCAGCACGACCATCAGCGGCAGCACCGGCACCACCAGGCCGAGGTTGATGAAGAACGAGAGAACCTCGTCCACCACACCGCGCAGGTACCCGGCGGTGAGGCCGACGGCCATCGCGATGAGTGTGCTCAGTACGCCGGCCACCAGCCCGACGATGAGCGACGTACGAGCGCCGTACACGAGTTGCGAGAACACGTCCTCGCCACGCGCCGTCGTACCCAACCAATGCGCACCGGACGGTCCTTCGGACGCCCCGAAGTCGGAGACGCGCGGACCGTACGGCGCGATCACCGCCGCGAACACTGCGATCAAGATGAAGGCCGCCAGCATGATCATGCCCGCGCGACACTTGCTGTTGCGCCAGAGGATCGTCATGTTGCCTCCGCCCGTCGTACCCGCGGATCGAGGAAGCCGTACGTGACGTCGGCGAGGAAATTCGCGATCAGGACGCCGATCGTGGTGAACAGGAACAGCGCCTGCATCAGCGGATAGTCCTTGTTCGACACGGCTTCCAGCAGCAGCCGGCCGAGCCCGGGGTAGTTGAAGATCGTCTCCACCAGTACGGTCCCGCCCAGCAGGCCGCCGAGCGCGATCGCGAACCCGGTGACGTTGGGCAGGATCGCGATCCGGGCGCCGTACGTGAGCGCGATCCGCCGCCGCGGCAGTCCCTTCGCACGGGCCAGCCGCGCGTAGTCCTCGCCCAGCGTCTGCACCATGTTGTTGCGCATGCCGATGATCCAGCCGACCGGTCCGGTGATCAGCAAGGCCAGCGCCGGCAGAACGCTGTGCTGGAAGGCGTCCGAGAAGAACAGCCACGTCCAGCTCGGACTGCTGCCACCGCCGTACCCGCCGCCGTCAGGGAACCAGTTCAGCGTGATCGCGAACACGAAGATCAGCAGCAGCCCGATCCAGAAGAACGGCAGCGTGCCGACGAACGTCGAGCCGAGCGTGATCACCGAGTCGACCCGCGAGTTCCGCCGGTACGCCGCCCACGCACCGAGCAACGTGCCGATCGCGAACGACGCGATCTGGGTGACCCCGACCAGGATCAACGTCCACGGCAACGCCGTCGCGATCATGGCCGTCACCGAGTACGGGTAGTACGAGTACGAGACGCCGAACTGCCCGTGGACCACGGCTCCGAGATAGTCCCAGTACTGCGACAGCAGGTTCCCGTCGTGGGTGCCGAGCATCTTGCGGATGGCCGCCAGTTGCGCCGGGTTGACCGCCTGGGTGTTGCCCTGGAGCCGCGCCAGCAGCGCCTGGGCGGGATCCCCCGGCTGCAGCCGGGGGATCAGGAAGTTCAGCGTCACCGCGGCCCACAAGGTGGCCACGAAGAAGCCGGTCCGCCGGAGGAAGTACAGCATCTCCTCAGCTCCCGGCCGGGACCAGGTGCGTCAGTACGACCAGGCCGTTCCCGCCGTCGGCGTACGGGTCTTGCGCGCTCGGCCAGCCTTCGGCCTTGGTGGTGTCGTACTGGAACCACTTGGCGCCGTACCAGATCGGGATCGTCGGCACCTGGTTCATCATGATGTCGACGAGGCCGGCGACAGCCTCCTTCTGCGCCTTCTCATCGGGCGAGACCTGCAGCGTGTGCAGCAGTTCGTCGGTCTTCGGGTCCTGCCAGCGGATCTCGTTGCTGGCCGCCTTCTTGCCGACCGGCGCGGTCCGGGCGCTGTTCAGCGGATCGGAGAAGTTGGCGTACATGTTGCAGCCGCCGCCGAAGACGCCGAACGTCATGTCGTAGTTGCCGGTGGCCCGGTCCTGGTTGTTCGCGTCCGGCGTCGGTGTGTCCTTCGAGACGGTGATGCCGAGCGCCTGCAGGTTCTTGATCAGGATGTCAGCAGCCGCGACCCAGTCGACGTACGACCCGGGCACCTTGAAGCTGAACGAGATCGGCTTGCCGTCCTTGCCGAGCCGGCGGCCCTTGCTGTCCTTGGCGTACCCGGCGTCGGTCAGGGCCTTGTCGGCCGCTGCGGCGTCGTACCCGATCCGGCCGTCGTCCGCGAGACCCTGCGGCAGCCAGTCCTTCTGACCCGGTACGACGAGGCCGCTCTGGCTGGCCTGGGTCACGTACCCGAGCTGTGCCTTGTCGATCACCTGCTTGTCGTCGAAGGCCGTGGTCAGTGCCTTGCGGAAGCCGACGTCGTTGAACGGAGCCTTGGTCAGGTTCATGTACACACTGATGACGCCACCAGGCGCGTACCAGTAGTGGTGGTGCTCGGGGTCGCGGTCGACGTACGCCTTCTTGATGTTCTGTACGAACATCGCGTTGGTGTCGTACTCACCGCGGCTCAGTTTCAGCTGCTCGACCTGCCCGCCGGCGTCGGCCTTGTTGAACCGGATCTCGTTCACCTTGATCTTGTCGGCCTGCCAGTAGTCAGGGTTCCGCTCGACCACCAGCTGGCGCGGGTTGAACGACTTCAGCTTCATCGGGCCGGTGCCCACCGGCGCGGTCGCGTTCACGAACGTCGTCGGGTCGGCGACCTTCGACCAGATGTGCTGGGGCACGATCTTCACGCCGCTGACCTGGGTGAACGCCGAGGCGCCGGGCTGCTTGAACGTGAAGGTCACCTTCTCGTCGCCGTCAGCCTTGACCGACGCGAGGGACGTCCACACCCCTTGGGTGTCGAGTACGTCGAACTTCTTCAGCATGTTGAACGTGAACTCGACGTCCTTCGCGCTGAACGGCTGACCGTCGTTCCACTTGACCCCACTGCGGATCGTATAGACGAGCGTCTTCGGATCGGACCACTGGTACGCCGTCGCGAGCCAGGGGATTGCCTTGCAGCTGTAGGTCTCGACGTTCATCAAACTCTCGTAAATATAGTCGGCCGCGCTGAGCTTGGTGGCGTCGAGGTAGGGGTTGTAGTTGGCCTTCGGGGTGGTTCCGCCGCCGAAGTCGCCGTAGTTGAGGAAGTCGATCATTCCGCTGCCGGCGGACGATTTCTGGGCTCCTTCGGTGCCGGTGCATCCGGTGAGCACCAATGCCGCACTTGCCGCTACCGCTACGAATGTCCTGCGCCATGGTCGTCTGGTCATCCGGGAGTCCTCCAAAAGGGTGTGTGGCGGTGTCCCCCTCGATCCCCGTATCCCCTCAGTCCCCCCCAGGGCGGCACGATCAGGTCGCACCCCCGCAGCCGCAAGAGCCGCGCAACACCAGCTCCGTCGGCAGGATGATGTCGCCGGCCGGCTCTTCGAGCGGGTCGACCAGTAGCCGGGCCGCGGTCGCGGCCAGCTCGCGGATCGGCTGCCGGACCGTTGTGAGCGCAGGCCGCGCGAGGGCGGCCATCGGCATGTCGTCGAAGCCGGTGATCGCGATGTCCTGCGGCACGCGCAACCCCCGGCCGAGCGCGCTCAGCAGCAGGCCGAGGGCGGTCTCGTCGTTCGCACAGACCACCGCGTCCGGACGGTCTGTTGCATCGAGCAACCGTTCCGCGGCGATCGCGCCGTCGGATTGCTGCAGTCCGACCCGGATCGGTTCGGCCGGCGGCTTGCGGCGGGTCGACTTGTGCGCCGCCAGGAACGCCTGCCAGCGGGCGGTCACGTCGGGCGAGCCGTCCGGCGTACCGACGAAGGCGAGTCGCCGATAGCCGTGGTCGACGAGCAAGTGCCGGGTGAGCGCCTTCATGTTGTCGTTGGCAACGCTCACGGAGGCGTGCGCGGGCCCGGCCTCGCTAGCCATCACCACCACGCGGATCTGCGCCGCGACCGCCGCGATCGTGTCGGCCGAAACGGTCCCGCCGTGGATCGCCATACCGTCCACGCGGTCGGCGAGGTCGAGCACAGTCGCGTCGGTGTCGGCGCGCGAGTGCGACGCGAGGACGAGCACGCTGTCGCCAGTCTCGAGCGCTTCGGCTTCGAAGCCCTGGATCAACTCGGAGAAGTACGGACCGGACAGACCTGGGAACACCAGGCCCAGGGCCCCGTGCCGGCGCTCGGCCAGCGCGCGCCCGAAATGACTGGGCTTGTAGCCGTGCTCCTCGATCACCCGCAGCACGCGCTCGCGAAGCTCGGGGGAGACCGGCACCGTGCCGCGCGAGACCCGCGACACGGTCGCGGGAGATACGCCGGCCATCTCGGCGACCCGGCGGAGGGTGACGCGGCTGTTGCCCATTGGCTGAACTCCCGTTACGGTTGAAACCGGTTTCATGAGACCGGTTTCACGACCATAACCACGACCGTGCCGCAGAGGCAACAGCTCGCGGCGCGGCGCCCGACCTGGTGAGGACGTGCTTGTGAGGAACCCCAGATCGATCAGGCTGGAACGGCGCCGACTCCTGGTGGACGGCGTACCGAGGATCCTGATGGCCGGCGAGGTGCACTACTTCCGGCTGCGTCGCGAGGACTGGGCGAACCGCCTGGACAAGCTCGTCGCCGCGGGCTGCGACGCGGTGGCCAGCTACATGCCGTGGCTCGTGCACGAGACGGCCAGTGGCGTCGACTTCACTGGCCGAACCAGTGAGTACCGCGACCTTGTCGGCTTCCTGGAGTTGGCTGCGGAGCGGGACCTGCTGGTGATCGCCCGCCCGGGTCCGTTCGTGATGGCCGAGCTGAAGAACGAGGGCCTGCCGTTCCGGATCTACCGCGAACACTCGGAGGCCGTACCGCTGGGGTGGGACGGTAAGCCGGCCGAGTCGGCGACGCTGGACTACCTCGAGCCCGGGTACCTGGCCGCGGCCGAGCGGTGGTACGCCGAGATCATGCCGGTACTGGCGGATCGCCTTGTTTCCCAGGGCGGACCGGTCGCCGCGGTCCAGCTGGACAACGAGGTCGGCATGCTCTCGTGGGTCACCAACACGCCGGAGCTGACCGACCGCACACTCGCCGACCTGGCGGTGTGGGCGTTCCAGACCTGGGGCCGCGAGGGCAGCATCTCGCGGTACGGCGCCGACCCGGACGACCCCGCGGGCTGGGCGTCGCAGTGGCGATCGGGTGGCACTCTCGACGGCACGGTGGCGCAGCAGCTCGCGCTGCACCATGACCTCGGGGCGCATCACCGCGACCGGTACGCGCGGTACCTGCTGCGGCTGCGGGACGTCGCACTGCAGCACGGTGTCGACGGCGTACCGTTCCTGATCAACCTGCACGGCACGTACGCCGGTCGCGGCCGGCACTTCCCGATCGGCATCAGCCAGCTGTCGAAGGCGTACGCCGGGGTGCCGCAGATGACCTCGGGCTCCGATCACTACATCGGCGAGCTCACGGTCGAGAAGGTGCCGGACCTGTACGTGATGAACGCGTTCATGGCCGCCGTACACGACGCCGACCAGCCGATCACGTCGCTGGAGTTCGAGGCCGGGACAGGCGACTATGGCGAAGACCTGAGTTTGCTGACCAGCCCGGAGACCGCCGAGCTGAAGACCCGGCTCTGCGTTGCCCAGGGCAATCGGTTGATCAACTACTACCTCTTCGCCGGCGGCCACAATCCGCCGTTGGACTCAGCTGTCGGCGATGGCAACGACCGGATCGCGTTCACCGGCGAGCGGCACGGATTCGCGGCGCCGGTGGATCCGGAGGGGCGGCTGAGTACGACGTACGCGGGGACTGCCTCGGCGGTGCGCGCGGTCCGTGGGGCGGAGCATCTGCTGGCGGGCATGGACGAGGAGTACGACGACATCGTCCTCGGCTACGTGCCGGATCACTACCTGACGGAGTACTGCCACCCGTCGGCGTCGGTACGCCGGGCGCAGGTCGGCGAGCTGGAGCGGTACCGGGGGATGGGCCCGCGGGACATCCTCGCTCGTGCGCTGCTGCTGGGCGGGTACTCCTTCGGCGCTGTCGACCTGTCGGCTGCCTCGTTGGATCCAACCGGTCCGGTGGTCGCCCTCGCGACACCGCCGGTGCTCGGACGGGCGATCCAAGAAAGGCTGGCTGGGTTTGTCCGGGCGGGCGGCCGGTTGCTGCTGCATGGCCGGGTGCCGGTCGCGGACGACGACGGCACGCCGTGCACGGTCCTGGCCGACGAGCTCGGCGTCAAGGTCGACGACACCGTCGAAGGCACGCCGCACTACTTCCCGTCTGTGCGCGCGACCGCCTGGGCCGGCGAGCAGCCAGAGGTCCGGGTGGGCATGCTGGAACACCTGACCGGCGACGGTGAGGTGCTGGCCGTGGACGTTGCGAGCGGGTCGCCGGTTGCTGTGGACATGACGATCGCGGGGGCCGGGCGAGCTGTGGTGCTGGCCTGCGACTACCCGTGTCTCCTCGAGTTCTGGCGCCTGCTGCTGGAGCGCATCGGCGTGCACCGCCGGATAGTTGTTAACGGCAACACGCCCGGTCTGGTTGTCACGAGCACGGCCGACGGCACCGGTCAACGTCTGATCCACCTCATCAACGTCGCACCGGTCGCACAGGACTTCACGCTGTCGGTGGACGACCTCTCCCTGGAGCTCCACCTCGACGCCCGCGAAGGCCGTGTCATACCGCTCGACGTACAACTCGACGACGCGGTCCTCCGCTGGTCCACCGCTGAACTCGACGGCCCCGGCGACGGCTCGACTGTCCTTCTCCGACGCACGCCGGCCGGAGGCAAGGCACTGATCCGAACCACCCGAGAAGTCACCGCAGACGGCAACGCAACCGCTGTCCGGAGCGAGGACGGCTGGCTCGTCAGCTGGCCGGCCGGCGCTGTGGGCGACCGCCTCACCATCCGCATCGCGACCTGAGCTCGGTTACGACGTCCGGGGGATGAGCACGACCTTTCCGGTGGCTGCACGTTGTTCGAGTGCTCGATGTGCGGCGGCTGCCTCAGACAGCGGGAACGTGGTGGTGAGCGCCTGCCACCGGCCGGAGATCGTTTCCTCCAGAGCGGCTGCTTCCAGCGCTCGGAGATGGCGGGTGAGTTTGGCGCCGATGGCCCAGCCGACGGTGAGGCCGCGGGTCATGAGGTCCTCGTGGGTGAATTCGATGGGACCGCCGCCCGACCAGCCGAACATGAGCGCGCGGCCGCCGACGCCGAGCAGGTCGAAGGCCTGCTGACCGTTGGCCCCGCCGACCCCGTCGAAGAGCAGCGTGATCTCGCGGTCGCCCAACTCGGACTTCAGTTGCGCAGCCCACTCCGGGTCGCGGTAGTCGATCGCGTACTGCGCACCGAGCGAACGGACCGTCTCGACCTTGGCGGGACCGCCTGCCAGCCCGATGGCGATCGCGCCGGCGTTGCGTGCCGCCTGGATCAGGTAGCTGCCGATCCCGCCCGCGGCCGACGTGATCAGTACGACGTCGTCCGCGGTGAGATGTGCCTGCTGCAGGATGCCGGCGGTCGTACGGCCGGTGCCGATCGCGGCGACTGCCTGGGCGGCGTCGACGTGGTCGGGAAGTTCGTACAGCGACTCGACCTTTGCCACCGCGCGTTCGGCGTACCCGCCTGGCACCATGCCCAGATGGACCACGACCCGCTTGCCGATCCACGTCGGGTCGACGTCCGGTCCGGCCGCGCTGACCCGGCCCGCGACCTCGCGCCCCGGGATCGTCGGCAACTCCGGGACCGGGATCGGGCCGCCGCCGGTGGAGCCCGCGCGGATCATCGTGTCGACGAGGTGGACGCCGGCGGCCTCGACCTTGACCAACACCGTGCCGCTGTCAGGAGTGGGGTCCGGCACCTCCTCGTACACGAGGTTCTCCGCCGGACCGAATGTGTGCAATCTGATCGCTTTCACAGCGCTCACGCTAGAACCTCAACAATGATTGAGGTCAACCTCTGCCACTTCCTTACGTTGTGTACTAAAGTGCGCTCCGAGGGAGGGTGACGTGGCGAAGATTCTGAGAGGTGCGACCGCGCAGGAGACGCACAGCGCGATCCTCGACCTGATCCGTTCCAGCGGGACGGTGACCCGCGTCGACCTCGCCGACCGCTCCGGCCTGACCGGTGCGTCGATCTCGCGGGTGGTCAAGCGACTGCTCGCCGACGGCCTGATCATCGAGACCGGGTACGGCGACCCGACCGGCGGGAAACGCGCCACGCTGCTGCAGTTCAACCCGCGCGCGCGGCACGCGGTCGGTATCGCGGTCGACACCCCGAGTACGACGTACGTCGTCACCGACATGAGCGGCCGGGTGATCGAGCAACTGTCGTCGCGCGGGATCGGGAAGGACGCGCCGGCGACCGCCGTCAAGCGGATCACGGCCGAGCTCGAGGACCTGATCGTGAAGGCGGGGATCGAGCCGACCACGCTGGTCGGGGTGGGCGTCGCGCTGGCCGGTCGGCAGGGGCGCGGTGGGACGCGGCTGCTGCGGACGGACTCGGAGAAGTACGCGTGGGAACCGTTCGCGGTGCGGCACACGCTGAAGGAGGCCATCGACCACCCGATCGTGGTGGAGAACGACTCGACCTGCGCGGCCATCGGCGAGTTCTGGGCCGGGAAGATCCCGTCGGTGAACGACTTCGCGACCGTGTACCTGGCGGCCGGTTTCGGGCTCGGCCTGGTGACGAACGGCGATGTGTACCGCGGCTCGTCGTCGAACGTCGGCGAGATCGGCCACATGGTGCTCGACGTCAACGGGCCGATGTGCTGGTGCGGCGGGCAGGGGTGCCTGGAGAGCCTGGCCGCCCCGGCGGCGGTCGTCGCGCGCGCCGAACAGGACGCGACGCTGGTCGACAAGCTCGGTCTGCGCGGCCGTCAGACGTCCGTACGCGCGGACTTCGCCAAGATCGCGCGCCTCGCCGCCGGCGGTGACACGCGCTGCGTGGAGCTGATCGAGGAGTCCGCGACGTACCTCGCGAAGGCGCTGCTCTCGATCACCAACCTGCTGGACCTGGACCAGATCATCCTGGCCGGGCCCGGCTTCAGCGAGGCCGGCGACATCTACGTCCGGGTCGCGTCGACCGAGCTCAACCGGCTGTCGTTCGTCCGCGCGATGCACCCGACCCGTGTGGAGCTCTCCAAACTCGGTCCGAGCGCGGCGGCACTAGGGGCCGCCTCGCTCGTCCTACATAGTCAACTCACTCCGCACCAGAACGCTCGCTCGTGAGGAAGTCCTGCAGCCAGCGGCCGCTCTTCTTCACGATGCGCGCCTGCGTCGCATAGTCGACGTACACGATGCCGAAGCGGCGGCTATAGCCCCAGGCCCACTCGAAGTTGTCGAGCAGCGACCAGGCGAAGTACCCCTTCAGTGGGAAGCCCTCGGTGGCCAGTTCCTGGCAGACGGCGACGTGCTGCTGGAGGTAGTCGAGTCGCTCGTCGTCCTCGACCGTCCCGTCCGCGGTGACCTCATCGAGGTACGCCGAACCGTTCTCCGTCACGTACAACGGCAGCTCGGGCGCGAGCTTGTTGATCGTGACCAGGATGTCGCGCAGACCGGTCGCCTGGATCGGCCAGCCCATCTGGGTCCGGGGGAGACCGGTGTCGACGGCAACGACGTTCTCGCTGCCCGGCTGGGTGGACGCGACCGGCGACGAGATCGGCCCGTCCGGCGCCGCCACCGTGGTCGGGCAGTAGTAGTTGACGCCGAGGAAGTCGAGCGGCGCCCCGATCAGCGTCAGGTCGGCCTCCTGCGCCGCGAACCACTCCGACATCCCGGTGTCTTGCAGGACGTCCGCCGGGTACTGCCCGGACAGCAACGGCTCCAGGAAGAGACGGTTCCGCAGGCCGTCGATGCGGCGTGCGGCGTCGCGGTCGGCGGGGGAGTCGGTGGCGGCGTGGATCGGCGCCGGGTTGAGCGCGATGCCGTATGTCCCGTCCTCGGACCGGATCGCGTCCAGCGCCAGACCGTGCCCGAGCAGCAGGTGGTGCACTGCCTTCAAGGCATCGGCGCCTTCGGTCCGACCCGGCGCGTGCTCGCCGTTGCCGTACCCGAGGAACGCCGAGCACCACGGCTCGTTCAGCGTCATCCAGTGCTTGATCACGTCCGACAGCGCGTCGTGCGTGACGGCGGCGTAGTCACGGAAACGCTCGGCCGTGTCGCGCACCAGCCAGCCGCCGGCGTCCTCGAGCGGCTGCGGCAGGTCCCAGTGATAGAGCGTCGCGTACGGCGTGACGCCGTTCTCCAGGCACGTCTCAGCGAGCCGCCGGTAGAAGTCGAGTCCGGCCTGGTTGGCCGTACCCGAGCCTGCGGGCACGATCCGCGGCCACGCGATCGAGAACCGGTACGCGTTCAGCCCGAGGTCCGCCAGCAGCCGGACGTCGTCGGCGAACCGGACGTAGTGCTCGACGGCCACATCGCCGGTGGTGCCGTCCGCGATCCGCCCCGGAGTGTGGGCGAACGTGTCCCAGATACTCGGGCCGCGGCCGTCCTCTGTCGTGGCGCCTTCGACCTGGTACGACGCGGTTGCCGCGCCCCAGGTAAACCCGCTGGGGAAGCCGTTGGTCACGTCGTCTCCTTCTCGACCCAGTACTGCCTGTCCGGAAGCAGGCTACCTAACCGGTTAAGCAGTTCCTCGGGCAGGTCCGCATCCCGGGCAGCGAGCAGCGCGTCGACGCGGGCCGGCTTGGTGATGCCGACGACCGTGCCGGCGATGCCCGGGTCGTCGATCGAGTGCCGGAGCGCGGCCGTGGCGAGGTCGGTGCCGTACTCGCGGCATGCCTTGTCCATCTCCGTCACGGCCTCGAGGACCGCGGCCGGCGCCTCGCGGTAGGCGTACTTCGTCGCGCCGGCCGGGTTCGCGAGGATCCCGCCGCCGTAGACCGCGGCATTCACGACTGCGATGCCCTCCGCGCGAGCCCGCTGGAAGATGCCCTCGGCCGAGTGGTCGACCAGGCTCCAGCGGTTGTGCACGAGCAGTACTTCGAACCCGCCGAGATCCAGGTACCGGGACAGCTCACGAGTGTCGCCGCCCGCCAGGCCGACATGCCCGATCTCCCCGTCGGCGCGCAGCTGCATCAGGGTGTCGACGGCGTCACGCATCGACTCGAAGTTGTGGGCCTCGGGGTCGTGCAGGTGGACCAGCGGCAGGTCGTCCAGCCCGAGTCGCTCCTTGCTCTCGGCAACGCTCGCCCGGACGCGCGCGCCGGAGTAGTCGCCGTCCTTCGCGTCGACCTTCGTCGCGACCAGGAACCCTTCGGGCAGTCCGCCGTACTCGCGGATCGCCTGGCCGATCCGGGTCTCGCTGGAGCCGTCGCCGTACCCGTTGGAGGTGTCGATCCAGGTGAGCGGGC
Organism: Kribbella sp. VKM Ac-2569; assembly: GCF_004216905.1. GTDB lineage: Bacteria > Actinomycetota > Actinomycetes > Propionibacteriales > Kribbellaceae > Kribbella. Next base: position 1,129,809 of record NZ_SGXJ01000003.1, on the reverse strand, counting down.
TGTCGAACACGCGCAGTACCAGGTCGACCGCTTCCTGGGGCGTGACGTCGTACCCGAAGACGGCGGGCATGCCGGCGATCCCGCTGCCGCCGGCGCAAGCGGCGGAGACGGTCAGACCGGTCGAACCCAGCGGACGGAGCCAGTTTTCAGTCATGCGCCGGAGCCTACGGCGTACGCGAACCCGTCGGAGTCGACGTAGACCTTCGTCCCGTCGGGCGAGATCGCGACCGGCAGGTCGGGCGGGTCGCCCTCGAGTTCGGCGTACGCGAATCCCGCCACGTCGAGCTGCGGGTCGCGCGAGGTCTTCGGGACGTCGTACGTGAAGACCTCGAGGACGGTGTCGCCGCCCTTGAGGTAGCCGATGTGGAAGCCGCGGCTGTCGTGCGGCTGCTCGATGGTTCCGATGAAGTCGAAGCCGTGGCGCTCGTGGTAGTGCGCGGCCGTGGCGTCGCGGTCCTCGATGGTGACCGCGATGTGGTCGAACCGCGGGCGTGACGGTACGCCGAGCGCCCGCTCCCGCGCCACCCCGTCCGCGTCCATGATCTCGGCGTACTGCAGGTCGCCCTGGATCATCTCGAGCAGCGTGCCGTCCGGATCGTAGAAGAAACAGATCCGGACCTCGCCCTCGGCATCGAGCGGGTCCAGCTTGAACTCGACCCCGCCGGCCTTCAGTGCCTCCGCCCGCTCGTCCAGCCGATCCACCTTGAAGCCGAGATGCCGGAAACCCTTCTGCAGATCGTCCGGGGACCAGGTGCTCTGCTCCCGGCCGTTGCCTACGGTCCGTAACTCGACCGTCGCGGTCACCGCGTCGAGTACGGCGCGTTCCGGCGAAACCTCGCCGACCAGCTCGAGCTCGAGAAACCGCGTGTAGTACTCGACCGAGCGCTCGACATCGACGCAGTTGACCACGACGTTCTTGATCGGCATCCGACCTCCTCTAGTTCTTGACGGCGCCGAGCATCATCCCGGCGACGAACTGCCGCTGCATCCGGACGTAGACGATGACGACCGGTACGACGGACAACGTGAGGCCGGCGGTGAGCGCCGGCCAGTTCGTGGAGTACTGACCCATCAGCGTGAACAGCACCGGCTGCAACGGGAGCGAATCGGTGTTCCGCAGGACCGTGTTGGCGATCAGGAACTCGTTCCAGGTGGACAGGAACTGGAAGATCACCACGGTCGCGATCCCGGGCCTCGTGAGCGGCAGGATCACCCGCCGGAAGATCGTCAGCTCGCTGCCGCCGTCCACCCGCGCGGCCTCGATCAGCTCGTCCGGCAACGTCTGGAAGAACGCCCGCATCAGGAACATCGCGAACGGCGCCGATCCGGAGATGTACAGCACCAGCAGACCGGCCTGGCTGTCGAGCAGCCCGAACGACTTGAGCTCGAGGTACAGCGGGATGATCAGCGCCGTGGACGGCATCATCAGCGTCGTCAGCAGCAGCACGAACAGCGTGTTGCGGAACGGGAAGTCGAGCTTCGCGAACGCGTACCCGCTGAGTGTGGCGAAGATGAGTACGCCGATCACCGTCACCGACGTGATCCACACGCTGTTCCAGAAATGCAGCGGGAACTCGATCGACGTCCAGGCGTCCCGGTACGCCGTACCGGTGAACTTCCGCGGAATGATCGGGCCGTTGAAGATCGTGTTCTGCTCGCGCAGCGACGTGAGGAGCATCCACACGAACGGGAACGCCATCAGCAGGCAGAACGGCAACAGCACGAACGTCGCGAACGACTTGCCGAGCAGACTCTTCCTCATCGGTCCGCCCTCCGGGTCAGCCAGAGCTGAGCGATCACCGCGAGCGTGCACAGCACCATCGTCACGACGCTGAATGCGCTGGCGTACCCCAGTTGCGGGATCGAGCCGGACGTCGACCCGAAGGCCAGCGAGTAGAGATAGGTGCCGAGGACTTCGCTGGCGTGGTTCGGCCCGCCGCCTGTCATCACGAAGATCACGTCGAACGCCTTGAACCCGTTGAGCAACCCGAGACTGACGATCAGGCCGGTCACGATCCGCAGACTCGGGACCGTGATGTGGCGGAACTGCTGGACGGTGTTGGCGCCATCCATGGCCGCGGCCTCGTACAGGTTGGGATCGATGCTCTGCAGACCGGCGAAGTAGATCAGCATGTTGAAACCGAGTCCGCCCCACACTGTCACCACGATGATCGCGGGCAGCACTGTCTTGTGGTCGGCCAGCCACTGGTGCTGCAGACTGTCCAGACCGATTGCCCCGAGCAACCGGTTGAGCGTGCCGATGTTCGGGTCGTAGATCAGCTTCCAGAGCACTGCCGACACGACGAACGAGACGATCCCGGGGATGAACAGGATGGTCCGGACGACGACACCGACTTTCGGCCAGATCACGTTCACCAGCACCGCCGTGACGAGACCCAGGAACGTCAGGATCGCCGTCGTCACGCCGGTCAGCACCAGCGTCACGATCAACGCCCGGCGCGCCACCGGATCGTGCAGCATCCGGCTGTAGTTGTCGAGGTTCACGAACCGCGGCGCCCCGAACCCGCCCCACGAGGTCAGGCTCAGGTACGCCGTGTAGAGGATCGGCCAGAGTACGAAACCCAGGAACAGGACGAACGTGGGAAGAACGAAGAGATAGCCTGCGACTCTTTGTGATTTTCTCAGTGGCGTCCCGAAGAATTGGGCTGTCGCCATCCGATCAGCCGCCCTTGGCGTTCTGCACCGCCTGCTGCATCGCCTTCGCGACCGCCGCCGGCTCGCCGCTGCCGTCGAAGATCTTCGCGAGCGGATCGCCGGCCGCCACCGAGCCGGGACCGAACGGGATGTGCGGGCAGCCGTCGCCGTCGAGCAGCCAGGACGTCATCTGCTTCATGATCGGCAACTCGATCCGGGCCGCCGCGCTCTTCGTGGCCGGCATCGAGTTGGAGCCGTTCATGGTGGGGGAGTACTGGTCGGCCGAGTACATGAACTTCAGGAACTCCAGCGCGGCGTCCTTGTTCTTGCTGGTCGCCGACAACGCCCACCCGGCACCCGCCTGGTTCGCCGTCCAGTGCCGCTTGCCGGGCGCGATCGCCGGCGTCTTCATCACCTTGTACAGCTTGTTGAACGCCGGCGTCGCATCCTTGGTCAGCCCCTGCGGTGTCCAGCTGCCGTTGAACAGCATCGCGGACTTCCCGGTGTAGAAGATCTGCGGTGCCTGGTCGCCGCTGGTGCCGGTCGTACCGGGCTGGAACACGCCCGCCTTCACGATCTTCTGCTGCAGCTCGATCGCCTGGACCACCTTCGGGTCCTCGTACGTCGCGCCGTCCTTGAGCTGGTCGAGCTTCAGGTAGTACGTCGGGTCGTCGGCGACCTGCGTGATCAGCGGCAGGAAGAAGTCCAGCGAGCTGGTCGTCGGATTGCAGCTGAGCGCCACCGGGAACTTACCGGTCGCCTTGATCTTCGCGGCCGCTGCGATCAGGTCGTCCCAGGTCTCGATGCCGTCCTCTGCGACGCCGGCCTTCTTGAGCATGTCCGGGTTGTAGAACAGGCCGAACGTCTGCGCCATCCAGCCGACGGCGTACTGCTTGCCGTCCAGCGTGTACTCCTGGTTGGCCGAGTCGAAGAAGTCCTTCAGGAAGTCGTCGCCGAGCTCCTGCTTCAGGTCGGCCGACACCCCGCCGGTGCCGTAGGTCAGCGCCCGCGTGTGCGGCGCGAAGATCTCCGGTACGTCGCCACCCGCGACCGCGGCCTGCAACGCGGGCAGGTACTGGTCCGGGGTGCCGAAGATCCGGTTCTCGATCTTGATGTTGCTGTGCGCGGCCTCGAACGCGCTGATCAGCTTCGGGAACTGGTCCTCCTGGTCGTTGTACCAGGACCACATCCGGACCACGGCCTTCCCGCCGCTCGTGGTGCCGCCCCCGCTGTCACTACCGCCGCAGGCGGCCAGCGCCGGCCCGAGGCCGAGCGCACCCACCGCCCCTTTCAGAACCGTCCGCCGCCGTACGTGCTGTTCGCCCATCGGAGACTCCTCGTAGTTCGCCTCACGACCCTCTCCACAACTTCCTAACTGAAAGTAAGAAAGTGGTCAAGGCCACAGCCCCGACTTTGTGCCCGCACCGACCATTTCGGCGGGCGATCCGTGGTTGGTGGGTGCTCAAGGTGCGAGACCTTAGGGTTGGGCGCATGGTCGTGCGGTTGAGTGGGCGGATGCCGGAGGTCACGCCGGATCGGCTGTTGTCGGAGTGTGTGCCTCCGCCGCGGTTCGCCGATGTCCGGTTCGGCACGTACCGCCCGGATCCGGACGAGCCGTCGCAGGCGGAGGCGCTCGCGGTGCTGTCGGCGCGGGCCGAGAAGCTGGCCAAGCCGCGACCGGCGCCGTCGCTCTGGTCGCGGTTGCGCGGACGGACCGAGTCCCCGGACAAGCCGGGCATCTACCTCGACGGTGGATTCGGCGTCGGCAAGACGCACCTGCTCGCGTCGTTGTGGCACGAGTCCTCGGGACCGAAGATGTACTGCACGTTCGTCGAGCTCACCAACCTGGTCGGTGCCCTCGGGCTGCGGACGGCGGTCGAGGCGCTGTCGTCGTACCGGCTGATCTGCATCGACGAGTTCGAGCTCGACGATCCCGGCGACACGATGCTGATCTCGCGGCTGCTCGGCCAGCTGGTCGAGGACGGCGTCGAGTTCGCGGCGACCTCGAACACGTTGCCCGACAAGCTCGGCGAGGGTCGTTTCCAGGCGATCGAGTTCCTCCGCGAGATCCAGGGGCTCGCCGCGCGTTTCGACGTACGGCGGGTGGACGGGCCCGACTACCGGCACCGGGACCTGCCTGTGGCGCCGGATCCGTGGCCTGACGAGAAGGTCGAACAAGAGGCCGCAGTACGGGCGAACGCGTCGTGCGACCACTTCGTCGACCTGCACCGGCACCTGGCCGAGCTGCATCCGAGCAAGTACGGCGCTCTGCTCGACGGGATCGAGACGGTGGCGATCACCGACGTACGGCCGCTGACCGACGAGAACGTGGCCTTGCGGATGGTGGTGCTCGCGGACCGCATGTACGACCGCAACTTGCCGCTCCTCGCGGGTGGTGTGCCGCTCGACCAGCTGTTCTCGGCCGAGATGCTGAAGGGCGGCTACCGCAAGAAGTACCTGCGCGCCCTGTCGCGGCTGATCGCGTTGGCCCGTGCCGCATGTGAACGTCCGCCGAAGTCTGGGATCGATGAGGCAGGATGACCTAATGGCGAAGCAGAAGAAGGGCCAGAAGGCAGCCGGTGGGGGACTGCGCGAGCAACTGCGGGTGCCGGCCGGCGAGGTGGACCTGACGAAGTACGACACGCGTGCGTCGGCGGGGTTCAGCGGGACCAAGGACGAGGGGAAGCTCGCGCTGGAGCAGCTCGGCGCCGAGGTCTCGGACTGGCAGGAACGGCTGTTCGCCGAGGGCCGGACCGGTGGCGAGCGGAGCATTCTGCTGGTGCTGCAGGGGATGGACACCTCCGGCAAGGGCGGGGTGATCCGGCACGGCGCGGGCCTGATGGACCCGCAGGGCCTGAAGATCACGTCGTTCAAGGCGCCGACGCCGGCCGAGAAGCGCCGCGGGTTCCTGTGGCGGATCCGGCAGGCGGTGCCGGGTCACGGGATGATCGGGATCTTCGACCGGTCGCACTATGAGGACGTGCTGATCGCCCGGGTGCGCGAGCTGGTCACGCCGAACGTGTGGACCCGGCGGTACGACCAGATCAACGAGTTCGAGGCCGAGCTGACCGCGAGCGGCGTGACGATCGTGAAGTGCTACCTGCACATCTCGGCCGACGAGCAGCGGGCCCGGCTCGAGGCGCGGCTCGACGACCCGACCAAGCACTGGAAGTACAACCCGGGCGACGTCGACGAGCGGCAGCTGTGGCCGGACTACATGGAGGCGTACCACGCTGCGCTCGAGCGCTGCAACACACCTGACGCGCCCTGGTACGTCATCCCGAGCGACCGTAAGTGGTACCGCAACTGGGCCGTCACCACGATCCTCCTGGAGACGCTCAAGGAGCTGAACCCGGAGTGGCCCGCGGCCGACTTCGACATCGAGAAGGAGAAGAAGCGGCTCGCCGCGACCTGAGCTCAGCTGTCCGGGTCGATGTTGTGGCGCCGGAGCAGGTCGCGGAGCGCGGCGACCTGCTCGTGCAGGCGCTCGTTCTCTTCGAGGACGGCGTTGAGCTCGGCGAGCAGGTGATGCCGGCGGCCGTACGTCGTCCACGTGTTGGCGGGATCCTCGGCCAGCATGCCCGCGACGAGGTCCTCCGAGCGCCGGCGCCAGTTCATGTGCTTCTCGAGCTTCCGGCGTACCTCGTCGGTGCTCTCGGCGAGCTTGGTGATGATCTGTCCGCCGACCCCGTCGCCGTCGTGGAGTACGCCAAGGAGCAGGTGCTCCGGGCCGACCTGCTCCGCGCCACGGGCCCGCGCCTCGCCCCACGCGAACTCGAACGTGCTCTTCGCGCGCGGCGTGAACGGGATCGCCCCGGCAGCCGCACCGCTCCGGCCGCGGCCGATGATCTCGACGACCAGATCCCGCACCGCCGGAGCCGTGATGCCCAGGTCGGCGAGTGTGCGCGCCGCGACGCCCTGCCCCAAGGTGATCAGCCCGAGCAGGAGGTGCTCGGTGCCGACGTACACGTGGTCGAGGCTGCGCGCCTCCTCCTGCGCCAGCACGATGACATGCCGGGCCTGCTCGCTGAACTGTTCGTACATGGGATCTCCCCTCCACCAGTCCTGCACGAGATCGAAGGTCAGCGCCTCCTCGTCGAGAACCAGCTCGACCCGAAGGCGTTCCTGCAGGTCCTCGGCCGTCACCGGGTGATGCTCGAGCCGGCTCCGGATGAAGGCAGCGGCCTCGTGGTACCCGGCGTCACCGGACGCGATCCGATCGAGCAGCTCGTCCACGTCGGCCACCGGCTCGAGTTGCAGCTCGGCCCGGTTCAGCGTGACGAACTGCAGCACGACCGCGACCGCCACCACCCGGTTGGCTCCGCTGAACGGTCGCGCCCGGACCAGACCCGCGAGCAGCACCCCAGCCGACTCCGCGAGCCCGCCCGTCAGCCGTACGCCGTCCAGCACGCGATCGATCGCGTCGAGGTTCGATCGGCGTACGACGTCGTCGGAGTCGCACTGCAGCACACGCGCGGCGATCGCGAGGACGTCGTACCGACCGAGATAGCGCATCAGTCGTCTCCACGCAGCCGGCGCAACGACTCCTCGTGCCGGACGAGGTTCTGCTCGAGCAACTGACTGAACTGGTCGTCCTGTCGGCGCTGATCCACCAACGCCGCAATCGCCTCACGCGCCACGTCCGACACCGAACGACCCTCCACCGACGCCACAGTCTGCAACCGCTCAGCCAGCACCGGGTCGAGCCGCAACAAGATGTTCTTGGTCCCGTCCTTCGCCATAGATATCAAGATATCACGGTAGCTGGATCTAGATGCATGCATATCCCCGCCCGAACGACCGGGGAGAGGGTGGTTTCGGCGCTTGTGCATGCACGCAGGACCACCTGTGGACAACTCCTGCGCCACCGCGAGAGCTTTTGCGACGCTTGGTCCCATGGATGTCGTCGAGCTCCTGCAGAAGGCGGGTGGTAGCGCGACCTACAAGCAACTGCGGGCATACGTTCACGGCCGGGACCTACGGCTGGCCCTGTTCGAGGGGCGGATCAAGCGAGTCGCGCGGGGCATGTATGCCTTGCCGCTAGATGTGTCGGCGCTGACAGTCGCACGGGCGCACGGCGGCGTGCTGTCGCACGAGAGTGCCGCTGAGCACCATGGCCCGGACGTCGTCACGACTCCACTCAAGCCGCACGTCACCGTGCGGCGGGCCCAGCGCAGAAGGAACACCAAACTTCCCTGCACGCTGCACTGGGCCGACGTGCCCGAGCTCGACGGTGCGACAACGCCGGTGCGTACGGTCCTCGACTGCGCGCGGACGCTCCCGTTCTGCGAGGCTCTGGCGGTGGTCGACTCGGCGCTGCGCAAGGGCCTGGTGACCAGCGACGAGCTACTCGCCGCCGCGATCGCCGTCCGAGGACCGGGGCGGGCTCGTGGGCTCCGGCTGGTCGAGGCGGGAGATGCGCGTGCGGCGTCGGTCCTGGAGTCGGTGCTGCGGGCACGGGCCCTGGAGGCAGGCTGGCGTGGCTTCATCCCGCAGTTCGTGATTGCCGACGACGACTTCTTCGCCCGTGTCGACCTCGCCGACCCCGACCGGCGCCTTGTCCTCGAGGCCGACTCGTTCGCGTACCACGCGTCCCGCGAGGCCCTGCGCCGCGACTGCCGTCGTTACACCAACCTCGCGATGCGTGGTTGGACCTTGCTGCGGTTCTCGTGGGAGGACGTGGTTCTGGATGAGGGGTGGGTGGGGGAGGTGTTGGCGACTGTTCGGAGCGGACGCACAGGCAGGCAGAACCCCCTGAAACGGGCCGCTTGAGGGCCGAAAACGGGGGTTCTGCCTGCCTGCAGGTTCAGGCCGTACGGACGAGCTCGGGGCGGGCGATGACTGGGCGCGGGGCCGGCTCCAGGGTGAGGAGGTCGAGGCCGGCTACGCCGTAGCGGAGGAGGACCAGGCGGGCTACCTCTGCGCTGACGCCGAGGGGTGCCGAGACTGCGACCGCGCCGGCGCGGCGGGACGTGGTTTCGGCTCGGTCGGGGAGTACGCCGGGGGCGAGGAAGAGGGAGCCGACCGCGACGTGGCGGCGGCCCTCCAGGCGCCACTGGAGCACGGCCTCGGCCGGTGACGGCGAGGCGGCGCAGACGAAGGCGGCGGTCACCGGGAGGCGGTGACGCTGGCCCCACAGGCGCGCGAGGCGGGTGACGCTCGCGTTCGCGTGCGAGTCGCTCGAACCGGCCGCCGCGAGCACCAGCGCGTCCAGCTCACGCACGCGGCCGCCCTTCAGCTCGGCGCGCATCCGGCGGTCGAGTACGTCGAGCAGCGTGTCGTCGTACCCGAGCACGTCGGACGCGATGATCCGCAGGCTCGGGAACCGGCTCCGTGCCTCGTCGAGGACGGCCGGTACGTCGATCCGCGCGTGGTACGCGGCCGACAGCAGCAGCGGCAGGACGACGACCTCTTCGACGCCTTCGGCGGCGAGCTTGCCGATCACCTGGTACGGCGTGGGCGGGCAGTGGTCGAGGAAGGAGGCTTCGATCCGCAGGTCGTCACGCGTCTCGCGCAGGCACTTCACGAGTGAGTGGACGGTGGCGGCCGAACGCGGATCGCGGCTGCCGTGGGCGAGGATCACGAGCGCTGGAGCAGTCACAGCAGTTCCCCTTCTTCGTCGTCGATCATTCCGGCCGCGAGCGTCCACCCGTCGTGGGCGTCGATGAGCAGGAACGAACCGGTGATGGCGTTGCTGGAGTACGGGTCGGCGGCCAGCGGTGCGGCGATCTTGAGTTGCACCTTGCCGATGTCGTTCAGGGCGAGCTCGGCGGCGTCGATGACTCCGAGCGTGTCGAGGTCCAGCGCGCCGGTGATCTTGGTGACGATCGCCTGCGCGGTGGTGGTGGTGTGCTTGATCAGCACCCGGGCCCCGACTGTCAGTGGCCGGTCGGCCAGCCAGCTGACGGTGGCGGCGAGTTCCCGGCGGGTGCCGGGGGAGTGCTCGGCCGCGACGATCACCGAGCCGCGGGCGACGTCGATGTCGTCGGCGAGCCGGACCGTGACGGCTTCACCGGCGATCGCGGACGGCCGTTCGACGACCGCGGTCGACGTCGCGGTGACGACCGGCCGGTCGATGCCGGCGATCGACGTACGGCGTCCCGCGGGCAGCACGATGACCGGGTCGCCGACCGTGACGGTGCCGGAGGCAACGGTTCCGGTGTAGCCGCGGTAGTCGCGGTACTCGTCGGTCTGCGGGCGGATCACGTACTGCACCGGGAACCGCAGCGGCTGGTTCGAGGTGTCGGTGCGTCCGTTCGCGTTCTCCAGGACCTCGAGCAGCGTCGGCCCGTCGTACCAGGCGGTGTCGGCGGAGTGCTCGACGACGTTGTCGCCGACGAGTGCGGAGACCGGGATCGCCTTCAGGTCGGCGATGCCGAGCTGGTCGGCGACCTCGCCGACGTCCTTCGCGATCTTGGTGAACACGGCCTCGTCGTAGCCGACCAGGTCGATCTTGTTCACCGCGAGTACGACGTGCGGCACCCGGAGCAGACCGGCCACGGCCAGGTGCCGGCGGGTCTGCTCGAGGACGCCGTGGCGGGCGTCGACGAGGATGATCACCACGTCCGCGGTCGAGGCGCCGGTCACGGTGTTCCGGGTGTACTGCACGTGCCCCGGGCAGTCGGCCAGGATGAACGAGCGCTTGTCCGTGGCGAAGTACCGGTAGGCGACGTCGATCGTGATGCCCTGCTCGCGTTCGGCCCGGAGACCGTCGGTGAGCAGTGCGAAGTCGAAGTCGCCGCCGCGGGCTTCGGAGACCGTCTTCACGTGCGCGATCTGGTCGGCGAGGATTGCCTTGCAGTCGTGCAGCAGCCGCCCGACCAGCGTCGACTTGCCGTCGTCCACCGATCCTGCCGTTGCCAGACGCAACAGGGTGCTCATCAGAAGTACCCCTCTCGTTTGCGGTCTTCCATCGCGGCCTCGCTGGCCCGGTCGTCGGCGCGGGTCGCGCCTCGCTCGGTGATCTCGCTGGCCGCGACCTCGATGACGACCTCGGCGGGCGACGTCGCCGTGGAGGCGACGGCGCCGGTGCAGGACATATCGCCGACGGTCCGGTACCGGACCACGCGCTGGGCGACGGTTTCACCGGAGCGGGGCTGCGAGTAGGGGCCGACGGCAAGCAGCATGCCGTCGCGCTCGAACACGTCCCGCTCGTGGGCGTAGTAGATCGAAGGCAGCGGGATCTGCTCGCGCTCGATGTAGTTCCACACGTCCAGCTCGGTCCAGTTGGACAGCGGGAACACCCGCACGTGCTCGCCCGGCCGGTGCCGCCCGTTGTACAGCGACCACAGCTCCGGGCGCTGGTTCCGCGGGTCCCACTGACCGAACTCGTCGCGCAGGCTGAAGATCCGCTCCTTCGCCCGGGCGCGCTCCTCGTCGCGCCGGCCGCCGCCGAACACGGCGTCGAACCGGTGCGCGTTGATTGCGTCCAGCAACGGAACGGTCTGCAGCTGGTTCCGGGTCCCGTCCGTGCGCTCGCGCAGCCGGCCGTCGGCGATGTAGTCCTCGACCTTCGCCACCTCGAGCCGCAGCCCGAGCTGCTCGACGACCGCGTCGCGATAGGCCAGTACTTCGGGGAAGTTGTGGCCGGTGTCGACGTGCAGCAACGTGAACGGCACCGCGGCCGGCGAGAACGCCTTCCGCGCCAGGTGCAGCATCACGATCGAGTCCTTGCCGCCGGAGAACAGGATCACCGGCCGCTCGAACTCCGCCGCGACCTCACGGAACACGAAGATCGATTCGCTCTCCAGAGCATCCAGCTCTGTCACAGTGATGCTCATGTGTGCAACCCGCATTCGACCTTGCCGGTGCCCGCCCAGCGGCCGCTGCGCGGGTCCTCACCGGGCGCGACCTGCTGCGTGCACGGCTCGCAACCGATCGACGGGTAGCCGTCGTACTGCAGCAGGTTCACGAGTACGCCGTTGTCCTGGATGTAGCTGTCCAGGTCCTCCTGCGTCCACGGCGCGATCGGGTTGAGCTTCACCATGTCGCGCTTCTCGTCGTACTCGACGACCGGCGTGTTGGCGCGGGTCGGCGCCTCCTCGCGGCGGATGCCGGTGACCCAGGCCTTGTAGCCGGACAGGTACCGGTTCAGCGGCTCGACCTTGCGCATGGCGCAGCACTTGTTCGGATCGCGGTCGTGCAGTTTCTCGCCGTACTCCGCGTCCTGCTCGGCGACCGTCTGCTTCGGCAAGGCGTTGATCAGGTGGATCGGCAGCGTCGCCGCCACCGCGTCCCGGGTCCCGATCGTCTCGGCGAAGTGGTACCCGGTGTCGAGGAACAGTACGTCGACCCCGGGCGCCGCGGCGGCCGCGAGATGGGGGAGTGCGCCGTCGGCCATCGAGGCGGTCACCACCAGCTCGTCACCGAAGGTCTCCCGCGCCCACGCGAGCACCTCCACCGCCGACGCGTCGGCGAGACGTTCGTTCGCCTCCTCGGCGATCGTCTTCAGATCCGTACTCATTCCACCGTCACCCGCAGTCCGATCATCTTCAGCTGGAACACCCGTGCACACGGCCGGCACTCCCACGCACCATGGCCTTCTTCAGAGGGACGAAGATCCTCGTCCCCGCAGTACGGGCAGTACAGAGGTGCCGCACGTTCGCTCACTGAAGTGCCTCCTGGTCCGCTCGGGTGACCCACTGGGCGAAGCGCTCGCCCTCGTTGCGCTCCTTCAGGTAGTTCTGGGTGACGCGCTCCACGTAGTCCGTGAGCCCGTCCGCGGTGACCTTGTGACCGCGCAGCTTCCGGCCGAACCCGGCGTCCAGCCCGAGACCGCCGCCGAGGTGCACCTGGTAGCCCGGCACCTGCTTGCCGTCGGCATCCAGTACGAGCTGTCCCTTCAGTCCGATGTCCGCGACCTGGATCCGGGCGCACGAGTTCGGGCAGCCGTTGACGTTCACCGTGATCGGTACGTCGAGTTCGGGGATCCGCTCCTCGAGCTCGTTGATCAGCTGCGCCGCCTTCGCCTTGGTCTCGACGATCGCCAGCTTGCAGAACTCGATTCCGGTGCAGGCCATCGTGTTCCGCCGCCACGCCGACGGGTTCGCCTGGTATCCGAGTGAGTTCAGCTCGGCGACCAGCGACTCGATCTGCGACTCCTCGACGTCCAGCACCAGCAGCTTCTGCTGCGCGGTGGTCCGGATCCGGTCCGACCCGTGCCGCGCCACCACGTCGGCGACCTGTGCGAGCGACGTACCGGAGACCCGGCCGACGACCGGTGCGACGCCGACGAAGTACTTGCCGTCGTTCTGCTTGTGGACGCCGACGTGGTCACCCTGGATCGCGGGGACCTCGGGTGCCGGGCCGTCGATCAGCTTCCGCTTGAGGTACTTGTCCTCCAGCACCTCGCGGAACTTCTCGACGCCCCAGTCCGCCAGCAGGAACTTCAGCCGGGCCCGGGTCCGCAGCCGGCGATAGCCGTAGTCGCGGAAGATGCTGGTGACCCCCCACCAGGCTTCGGCGACCTCGTTCAGCGGGATCCAGGTGCCCAGCCGCTGCGCGAGCATCGGGTTCGTCGACAGGCCGCCGCCGACCCACAGGTCGAAGCCCGGGCCGTGCTCGGGGTGCACGACACCGACGAACGCGATGTCGTTGACCTCCGGTACGACGTCGTGCGACGGGTGCCCGGTGAGCGCGGTCTTGAACTTCCGCGGCAGGTTGGAGAACTCGTCCGAGCCGATGTACTTCGAGACGATCTCGTCGATGGCCGGCGTCGGGTCGATGATCTCGTCCGCCGCGATCCCCGCGACCGGGCTCGCGATCACGACCCGCGGTACGTCGCCGCACGCCTCGGTCGTGTAGAGCCCGACAGACTCCAGCTGCTCCCAGATCGTCGGCACGTCCTCGATCCGGATCCAGTGCAGCTGGATGTTCTGCCGGTCGGTGATGTCCGCGGTGTCGCGCGCGTACGTCGTGGAGATGTGGGCGATCACCCGCAGCTGCTCGGCGGTCAGCTGGCCGCCCTCGATCCGGACCCGCAGCATGAAGTAGCGGTCGTCCAGCTCCTCCGGCTCCAGCGTCGCGGTCTTGCCGCCGTCGATCCCGGGCTTGCGCTGGGTGTACAGACCCCACCAGCGGAAGCGGCCGCGCAGGTCGGCCGGGTCGATCGAGTCGAAGCCGCGGTGCGCGTAGACGTTCTCGATCCGCGCCCGGACGTTCAGGCCGTCGTCGTTCTTCTTGTTCTCTTCGTTCTTGTTCAGCGGCTCGCGGTATCCGAGCGCCCACTGGCCTTCGCCCTTGCCCTTACGGGGCCGGGCCGGTTTGCGGGCGGGGGAGGTGACGCCGGCAGTCATCCGGGGCGTGTCCTTGTCCTCGTGACAGGTGCTCACCGAGGGCGGCAGGATCGAAGCGTCGTCGGTTCGATGCGTTCCGCGCGGTGCGCACCCAGCGGTGATCGGGGGTGATCAGGGGGCCGTCGTTGGCCCGGGCAGGGTGGCTGTCAGAACATCGAAGGACAACAGATGGCACTGCGCATCCGCCCGAGGTCGACATGCAGCCGACCTACGAGGTGGGTGGTGAACGCAGCGAGCATGTCCACAAGCGTCAGCGCGAACCGCTGACAAATCAACTCCCATTCCTACATCCTGAGATCCGATCTCACGATATGGCTATCTCCACCAGTCTGGTGGAGATTGATTCCGGCGGCGAACGCATCGTACAAGAACTCTTGTGCAAGAGTTCTTGTGGAAGCTACGGTGCTCTTCATGACGCCTCCGAACCGCCGGACGGTGACACCGTCCGTCCTCGCCGCCATGCACCACCCGCTGCGCCGCCGGCTGCTCGACCTGATCCACATCGACGGCCCCGCGACCGCGTCCCGGCTGGCCGAGTCGACCGGAGAACTTGTCGGCAATGTCAGCCATCACCTGAAGGTTCTCGCGTCCGCGGGCGTGATCGTCGAAGCTCCGGAGCTGGCGAAGAACCGCCGCGAGCGGTGGTGGAAGCTCGGCGACACCTCGGAGTACTCGTGGTCGATCGCGGACGCGAAGGGCGACCCGGCGGCCGAGTTGGTCGCGGCCACCGCCGAGGACGCGAACCTCGCTCATCACGTCGGCAAGGTGCGGCAGTGGTTCGACATGCGGTACGAGTTCGAGGAACCCTGGGTGCGGGCGGCGTACGCCACCGAGAGATGGCTCACATTGACGCCCGACCAGCTCAGCGAGCTGAGCGAGCGGATCGAGGAGCTGGTCCGCTCGTACTACGACCACCCGGCCGAGGGTGAGGACGCGCACCGCGTCTTCTTCTTCGCGCACGCCATACCTGCCCGCCCATGACCACCGAGGTCTTCCCGCCGCTCCGGAGAGACCGTCGGGTGCAGGGATGGATCGCGTCGGCCGCGGTGTCGCAGGCCGGCGACATGGCCTGGTACGTCGGACTTGCGTGGAGTGCCGCACAGGTCACGGGCCCGGCCGGTGCGGGTCTCGTGATGGGGATCGGGGCGCTGCCGAAGGCACTCATCCTGCTGTACGGCGGTGCGCTCGCGGACCGTTTCGACGGCCGCCGGACGATGATCCTCGCCAACCTCGCGCGGATTGTCGTACTCACGGTCGCCGCGACGGCTGTGGCGATCTGGGGACTTTCGCTAGCACTGCTAGCGACGGTCGCGGTCGCGTTCGGCGCGGTCGACGCGCTCTACACGCCGGCGTCCGGGACGCTGCCGCGGCGGATGGTTCGCTCCGAGGACCTGGTGAAGCTGTCGGCCGGGAGCCAGCTGGCGCAGCGGCTCGCGACCTTCGCGGGTGCCCCGCTCGGCGGCCTGCTGGTCGCGCACGGCGGCCTGATCACCGTGATGATCGTCGACGCGGCGTCGTTCGTGGTGATCGCGGTGGCGCTGGCGTTCCTGGTCAAGCCACGGCTCCCGCAGCCGGTCTCCACGGGCCACTCGATCCGCGCCGACCTGCGCGACGGGTTCGCGTACCTCAAGCGGGACGCCCGGGCGCGGACACTGGTGATCGCGTTCTCCGGGCTGAACCTGTGCGTCGGCCCGATCCTCGCCGTCGGCCTGGTGCAACGAACCCATTCCGCCGGGTGGGGCTCGGCCTGGTACGGCTGGTTCGAGGCGTGCTCCGGGGTCGCGGCCGCGGTGGGGGCGTTGGTCGCGATGCGATGGAAGCCCGCCGACGTGGCGCGGTCCGGTCTGCTGGCGCTCGTCGTCCAGGCGGCAGGGTGCGCGATGATCGGGCTGATGCCGAAGCTCGGTGTCTTCGTCGCGATGGCGATGATCGGCTGTACGGCGGGGCTCGCGTCGGCGCAACTGTCCGCGGCGTTTCAGCAGAGCGTGGACCCGACGTACCTCGGCCGCAGCTTCAGCATCGTGAACCTGTCCGACGAGGCAATGATGCCGCTCGCAATGGTCGGCTTCGGCGCACTGATCAGCCTCTCGAGCATCCCGATCGCCTGCGTGCTGGTAGCCACCCT
Organism: Kribbella sp. VKM Ac-2569; assembly: GCF_004216905.1. Lineage (GTDB taxonomy): Bacteria > Actinomycetota > Actinomycetes > Propionibacteriales > Kribbellaceae > Kribbella. The sequence goes on along the minus strand of NZ_SGXJ01000003.1, from coordinate 1,113,735 downwards.
CTTCGCGTCGCTGGTCCTGTGGGCAGCGATCCGCGTCAACCGCTGACGTAAACTCCGGCGGGTGTCGAGCTGGGAGAGCGTCCGCGAATTCACCGTCGGGTCGGTCGAACTGCCGGCTACCCCGAAGCGGAAGAAGATCGGATGGGGTCCGAAGGCGATCCGGGTTCCGCAGGGCGGGAAGTTCGACCGGGTGCTCGCGGCTTGTGCGTACGTCGGGCCGGAACACTCGCTGTACCTCGATGCCGAGCTGACGCAGCTGCTCTGCTCGGTGGTCCCGTCGGGGGAGAACTCGTGGAGTGTTCACGACGCCGGTGCGTCGGCTGTCGGAACCATTACCCGGATCCCATCTGGTCGGCCGTTGCTCCGTCCGAACTGGCGTATCGAGCAGCCTGGCCAGGTCGACGTGATCGGGCGGACCGAGTGGTTGAGCGGCGACGCGAAGCAACTCGCCGAGAAGGCCGCCGGGCGGCTCTTCACCGGGGTGCTGGACGCGCTCACGAGCTTCGGCGCCGAGGGCGGCGACCAGCCGACCAAGGAGCGCGTCCTGGAGTGGCGGGCCGGAGACGACGTGGTCATGTTGTCCGAGGCAACCAAGTCGATCACGATCAAAGCCGCCTGGCTGGATCGCCGCCTCGCCTTCGCCTACACGCTCGTAGCCGAATGAGCGCTCGGGCTGTTGCCGAGCAGGTGCGGTCGGGGGCTGTGTCTGCGCTGGAGATTGTAGAGAGCGCCCTCTGGGCGGCTCGGGAGCTTGATCCGGTGTTGCATTTTCTGGACGAGTTGGATGCCGACGGGGCGCGTCGGGCTGCTGAGCGGGTGCATCCGAGTGGGGCGTTTGCCGGCGTGCCGTTCCTGATCAAGGCGCGTACGCCGCCGGAGTCGCCGATCCTGACCCGGCTGATCGCGGCCGGCGCCATCCCGATCGGGTGGGCGACGCGGGCGCGGCCGGGTGCGGTGTCGCTGACGTTCGGGTGGAACGGGCGCGAGTACACGCGGAATCCGTGGGACGTGGAGCGGTCACCCGGCGGTTCGACCGCGGGTGGTGCGGCGGCGGTCGCGGCAGGCGTCGTACCGCTGGCGACCGGTGGTGACAGCGGCGGATCGCTGCGGATCCCGGCATCGTTCTGCGGGATCGTCGGGTTCAAGGGAACCTACGGTCGCGTCCCACGCCCGGGCGGACGGGCACTCGGCGGACTGACCACGGCCGGCGTGATCGGCGCAGACCTCGACGACGTAATCCTCGCTACCAGCATCGCCAGTGGCCCCCACCGCCTCGACCCCACATCCCTACCCCACTGGCCCGTACCAACCGAGCCAGAGCCGATCGGGCGGTGGCGGGTTGCGTACTTCTCGACGCTGGGGCGTTGGGGTGCGGATCCGGGCGTTGATCGGGTGGTGCGGGAGCGGCTGGTCCAGTGTGGGATCGAGGTGGTCGACGTACCGCTGGAGCTCGCGCCGACGGACGACGCGTGGTCGGTCTTGTCAGCGCTCGACAACGGGCGGGGTGCCGACGCCGCGGCCGCCAACCGAGCGCGCGAGGTGCGCGACCACAACAACACAGCGCTGGCTGATCTGTTCACCGAGGTCGATGCGCTGGTGACGCCGACAACGCTGACTGTTGCCCACGGCTACGATCAGCACGAGCAGAGCATCGTCACCGGCGACCCGTGCTGGATCTTCAACGTGACTGGGCATCCCGCGGTGAGTGTTCCGGCGGGGTTGGCGGACGGGCTACCGGTGGGTGCGCAGATTGTTGCGCCGCATGGGGCGGACGAGGTTGCCCTGGCAGTGGCTCGCCAGGTCCTGACCGACCTTCCCCAACCACCCCTCCGCTGACGGCTGGTGGGAGTGCCTTGGCGACAGTGTTGGCGAGATCGATGGCAGAGGCGCGCTTTCGATCCGGCGTGGTTTCGGCGCGGGCGGTGGGGGAGCGCCGCGCCTCGGGTTTGGTGAAGTCGGCGATCGCAGCGACAACTGGCTGGGTGTAGACGTCGTGGCGTCCGGGGGTGCGAGCCGAGTCGGGCTGCGCCGGGGAGGACACGGGCGGCCGGACAGCTTCGCGGAGCTCCGTGCGGAAGAACTTGACCAGCTCCTTTGCGCGGAGGAGCCGGCTGCGACGGAGTACGTGGCGTTCACCCGCGAGCGACGCCTTCTCCCGCCAACTGACGTCGAACGTGATCCGCCCCAGCCGGAAGCCGGGATTCGTCTCACCACCGGGATAAGCCCGCGCGCCGCCGTCGGTGAAGAACTCGCTGTAGAACGCCCCCTCGTCCTCGTCCTTCAGCAGGTTCCACGCCCGGTACTGATCCGTCGGCAGCTCGCCCCGTACCCACGCCTCGTCCATCAACGCGTGCGAGGTCGCGTTCAGCGGCCGATGGCCGACATACCGGTACTGCGGACGCTCGCCACGCCGGCGCCGCTCGTACTCGGCGATGATCTGCGGCCACTCGTCCGCGGAGACGGCCCGCGCCAGCCGGGACGCGAACGACGTACGGGCGCGCAGCTCGGCCCGCGACGTGACCGGATGATCGGTCCGCCCGGTCATCGTCTCGAGCTTGTCCATCACGAAGGTGCCGCCGTGCGGCCCGATCCGGTTCCAGCGGGTGACCTTCAGCGACGGGCGGTTCGGGCCACCCGTCACGGCGTTCAGTGCACGCAGGGCGGCGATTCCGACGCGGTAGAGCGGGACGCGCCGGCGCATGATGCGCGTCTCCCACCCGGTTCGGTAGTCGCTGTCCAACCACGCCGTACCGACGAGCTGCTTGGCTTCGCGACGGTTCATCGCGGGTGTTCCGCGCGCCAGTTCTTGATCATCTGGTCCATGTCGGTGTGGATGAACGCGAAGAAGTCGGCGGCCTCGGTGAGGCGCTGGCCGATGGGGGTGTCGAGGCCGAAGAGTTCGGCGCCGGAGCGGCTGGTCGACTCCCACTCGCCGAGCCCCTGGTTGCGGCGCTCGAGGATCGTGGCGAAGACGTCCTCGCGGATGCGGTAGTGATCCTTGCGGGAGCCGGGCAGGCGCTCGCGGGTGATGAACGAGACCTGGAGCAGCTGGCGGACCGCGCCGGAGACGGCCGGCTGGCTGATCTTCAGCGCACCGGCCAGCTCGGCGGCGGTCATCGTGCCGTTCGGGCTGACCAGCATCGCGCCCATCACCCGAGCCGACATCGTCGGTACGCCGCTGTTCGCCAGGACGCCGGCGAACCGCTCGACGAACTGGCTGATCTGTTCCGGGCTCGGTTCCTGCGCCATGGTTGAAGCTTACAGTGATTTGATTTATCGCAACTATCACAATCTTCTGATAATTTGTATTCCATGACCTCAACCTCCGACGCCGAAGGACAGACGCTGACCGGCGCCCGCCGCTTCGGAGTACTCATCGCGCTCTGCCTCGCGGTCCTCGTCCTCGGTCTGGACACGACTGTGCTCAACGTCGCGCTGCCGACGCTGGCCAAGGACCTGCAGGCGTCCACCAGCCAACTGCAGTGGATGGCCAACAGCTACAACCTCGTACTCGCGGCGCTGCTGCTTCCGGCCGGTCTGCTCGGGGACCGGTACGGTCGGCGCAAGATCATCGCGATCGCGCTCACGCTGTTCGGCGCCGCCTCGCTGGCCTGTGCGTTGGCCGACTCCGCGGGGACCCTGATCGCGGCCCGGGCCTTCCTCGGCATCGGTGCGGCGATGATCGTCCCGGTCGCGCTCTCGCTGATCACCGTGCTGTTCCGCACCGCGGAGGAGCGGAAGAAGGCGATCGGGTTCTTCGTCGTTGCCAACAGCATCGGTATGCCGCTCGGCCCGATCGTCGGCGGTCTGCTGCTCGACCACGCCGGCTGGCAGTGGATCTTCGTGATCAACATCCCGATCGCGTTCCTGGCAGCGCTAGCGGTGACCCTGCTCGTCCCGGAGAGCCGGAGCGCGAACCGCCCGGCGATCGACTGGCTCGGCATGATCCTGTCGAGCGCCGGTCTCGCGGCCCTCGTGTACGGCGTGACCAAGGCGGGGGAGGCGTCCTGGGGCGACACCGTGACGATCGTGTTCCTCGGACTGGCCGTCGTACTGATCGCCGGGTTCCTGGTGTGGCAGCGGCGCAACAGCGAACCGTTGATCGAGCTGCGGCTGTTCAGCGAGCGGGTGTTCACCGGTGGCGCCGTGTTGCTGACGGTGTCGGTGTTCGCGATCTTCGGGTTGCTGTTCACGATGCCGCAGTACTTCCAGGGCATCAACGGGTCGGACGCGCTGCACACCGGTCTCAAGTTGCTGCCGTTCATCGGCGGTATGACGGTCGGCGCCAAGCTGGCCGAGCCGGTGGAGGCGAAGGCCGGTACGCGGCTCGTGGTGATGGCCGGGTTCGTGGTGATGGCGGCCGGGTTCGTGCTCGGTGCCTTCACGGATCTTGGGACCGGGTACGGGTACACCGCGATCTGGTTCGCAGTGGTCGGGTTCGGCCTCGGGTGCTCGATGCCGCAGGCAATGAACGCGGCGCTCGGCGTACTCGACCCGGAGCGCGCCGGGACCGGATCCGGCCTGCTGCAGGCGTTCCGGCAGGTCGGCGGGACGGTCGGTGTCGCCGTACTCGGAACCGTGCTGAACTCGGTTTACCGGAACAACGTCGACACCGCCGGGTTGCCCGCGGAGGCCGCCGACGCGGTGGAGAAGAGCCTGGCTGGTGGGCTCGCGGTCGCCGAGAAGGCCGGTTCGCCGGAGCTGCTGGACAACGTGCGCGACGCCTTCATCAACAGTCTCAACACCACGATGTGGGTCTCGGCCGGCATCGCCGTCGCCGGCGCGATCCTCGCCGCTGTCCTGATGCCCGCGAGAGCCGAGAAGCCCTCGCAGGATGCCCTGATGCGTGTCAAGCAGGACGCCTGACCAGACAGACCAGCGCCCGCTCCCCGAAGCGAGGAGCGGGCGCTGTGACGTGTGTCAGCTGAGCACGAGGCCCGGGTACAGCGGGAACTTGTCGAGCATCTCGGCCGAAGCGGCCTTGGTCTTGTCGGCCACACCGTCGGCCAGCACGTACTTCGCCTTGGACGCAGCGCCCGCCGCGGTCGTGGTCGGCGTCGTCGAGGACAGGACGTCCACGATCAGCTCCGCGACCCGGTCGAACTCGTCGCCGCCGAGGCCGCGCGTGGTGAGTGCCGGCGTACCGATCCGGACACCGGACGTGTACCAGGCGCCGTTCGGGTCGCGCGGTACGGCGTTCCGGTTGGTGACGATGCCCGCGTCGAGAAGCGCCGACTCGGCCTGCCGGCCGGTGATGCCGTACGACGAGACGTCCAGCAGCACCAGGTGGTTCTCGGTGCCGTCCGTCACCAGCTTCACGCCGCGCTTCATCAGCCCTTCGGCCAGCGTGACCGCGTTGTCGGCGACGGATTGTGCGTAGTCCTGGAACGAGGGCTGCCGCGCCTCGGCCAGCGCGACCGCCTTCGCGGCCATCGTCTGGCTGAGCGGACCGCCGAGGACCATGGGGCACCCGCGGTCGACGGCGTCGGCGTACTCCGGCTGACAGAGCACCATGCCGCCGCGCGGGCCGCGCAGCGACTTGTGGGTCGTGGTCGTGGTGACGTGCGCGTGGGGGACCGGGTCGAAGTCGCCGGCGAAGACCTTGCCCGCGACCAGGCCGGCGAAGTGCGCCATGTCGACCATCAGGGTGGCGCCGACCTCGTCGGCGATCTCGCGCATCTTGGCGAAGTTCACCTTGCGCGGGTACGCCGAGTAGCCGGCGATCAGGATCAGCGGCTTGAATTCGCGGGCCTTCCGCGCGACCTCGTCGTAGTCCAGCAGCCCGGTCTCCGGGTCGGTGCCGTACGAGTGCTGGTTGAACATCTTGCCGGAGATGTTCGGCCGGAAACCATGCGTCAGGTGACCGCCGGCGTCCAGCGACATACCGAGCATCTTCTGGTCGCCGAGCGCCTTGCGGAGCTTGGCCCAGTCCTCGTCGGTCAGGTCGTTGACATGCTTCGCGCCCGCCTCGGCCAGCGCCGGGGACTCGATCCGCTGCGCCAGGATCGCCCAGAACGCGACCAGGTTCGCGTCAATGCCGGAGTGCGGCTGGACATAGGCGTGGGGCGCGTTGAACAGGGCCTTGGCATGGTCGGCGGCGGTCTGCTCGACGGTGTCGACGTTCTGGCAGCCGGCGTAGAAGCGGTGCCCGATGGTGCCCTCGGCGTACTTGTCCGACAGCCAGTTGCCCATCGTGAGCAGCGTGGCGGGGGAGGCGTAGTTCTCGCTCGCGATCAGCTTCAGCGAGGACCGCTGGTCGGCGAGCTCGGCCCTGATCGCGCCGGCGATGGTGGGTTCCACCGCGGCGATCACCTGCAGCGCGTTGTTGTACGCGGCCGACGCGGCGGCGGCGTCGAAGGATTGAGTCATCGTTGTCTCTCCTGCGGTTGCAGTGGGTCGAAGGCACCCAGGCGCACGGTGCCGACGGGTTTCGCTCCCCGGTGGTTCTCCACCTTCAGCGCGCCAGTCGCGACTGCCCAAAAGAAAGGCACAGTTACCCTATCGCGCGGCTGACGATCTGCTCGAACGGCGTAGTCCGTGGGAGCGTCCCGAACACACCACCCCAGTCGTTGGCCAACCGCGACGCCACGAACGCGTCCGCGACCTCCGGCGTCGAGTGCCGGATCAGCAGCGACGCCTGCAGGCACAGGGCCATCCGCGCAGCCAGCCGCCGTGCCCCGGCCTCGGCGTTCTCGATGTCAGCAAGCGCTTGCAGTACGTCGTTGACCGCCGCATCGAGCCGCGCATCGGCACCCTGGACCGAGCCGACCTCGAGCAGCCACGCCTCGAGCGACTCCGGGCGGCGGAGCGCACGCAGTACGTCGAGCGCGTTGACGTTGCCCGATCCTTCCCAGATCGAGTTCAGCGGCGACTCACGGTAGAGCAGCGGCAGCCCGGACTCCTCGACGTACCCGTTGCCGCCGAGGCACTCGAGCGCCTCCGCGACCATGAACGGCGTCCGCTTGCACACCCAGAACTTCGCGAGGGGAAGCGCAATCCGCCGGAAAGCTGCTTCCTTCGGGTCCGAGGAATCCACTGCGGCGGCCAGCCGCATCCCCAGAGCCGTCGCTGCCTCGCTCTCCAGGGCGAGGTCGGCCAGCGCGTTCTGCATCGCGGGCTTGTCGGCGAGCAGGCCGCCGAAGGCCGAGCGGTGCTGCGTGTGCCAGCTCGCTTCGACGAGTGCGCGCCGCTGGAGTGCCGCCGAGCCGAGCACGCAGTCCAGCCGGGTCGCCGCGACCATCTCGATGATCGTCCGTACGCCGGCGCCCTCGTCGCCGAGGCGGTACCCGATCGTGCCGTGGAACTCGACCTCGCTGGAGGCGTTCGAGCGGTTGCCGAGCTTGTCCTTCAGCCGCTGCAGCGCGAACGGGTTCCGGTTGCCGTCGGCAAGAACCCGCGGTACGACGAAGCAGCTCAGCCCGTCGGGTGCCTGCGCGAGGACCAGGAACAGGTCCACCTGCGGCGCCGAGCAGAACCACTTGTGCCCGTTCAGCTGGTACACATCGCCGGCGGGCGTCGCCGTCGTGAGATTCGCTCGTACGTCGGAACCGCCCTGCTTCTCAGTCATCCCCATCCCGGCGAGGACACCGTTCTTCGCCGCGGCCGGCAGCCGGCGTATGTCGTACTGCGTGGAGGCGAGCTGCGGGACCCACTCCTTCGCCAGTTGCGCGTCCGCCTTGAGCGCGGGCACGGCGGCGTACGTCATCGAGATCGGGCAGCCGTGGCCCGGCTCGACCTGCGACCAGAGGTAGAACCCGGCCGCACGGGTGAGGTGCGGCGACGGGCGCTCGCTCGTCCACGGCGCCGCCTGCAGCCCGAATCCGACGGCTTGTTCCATGAGCCAGTGCCACGACGGGTGGAACTCGACCTCGTCGATCCGGTTCCCGTAGCGGTCATGGGTGCGCAGCACCGGCGGGTTCTGGTTCGCCGGAAGAGCGTGAGACAGCGCCTCCTCGGATCCCGCGAGCTCGCCGATCCGGTGCAGACCGGGATCGCCGGCGAGGTCGGCGTACGGACGCAGAGCGTCACCGAGAGCCGGGTCCTGGGTGAAGAAGTTCACGCCCCGCAGTGGGGGAGCCTGATTCGTTACCGCGAATGGGTCCGCCATGTCAGTACGGTAAGCGGTATGGCACGTTCTGGGGCAGGACCCACTGGTGGGAGCTCCCTCTCATTGGCATGGGTTCGCAGGGTCCCCGCGACGACCTGGAAGCTGCTCACCCAGACGATCGGGGTCTGTCTGCGCTACCGGGTCACCGGACTCGCGGCCGAGGGGGCGTTCTTCGCGATCCTCTCGCTGCCGCCGCTGATCTTCGGGCTGGCCGGCTCGCTCGGTTACATCGCGAGCAAGTGGTTCGAGGTCGAGACGATCAACGACATCAAGCAGCAGATCGTCGACCTGGCCGCCCGGGCGCTGACCGACGACTCGATCAAGAACGTCATCGCGCCGACGCTGGACCAGGTGCTGAACGGCGGCCGCCCGGACGTCATCTCGATCGGTTTCGTGCTGGCGCTGTGGTCGGGCAGCCGCGCGCTGAACGTGTTCGTCGACACGATCACGATCATGTACGGGATGGGCGGCAAGCGCGGCATCGTCCGCACCCGCGCGCTGTCGTTCTCGCTGTACTGCGCGGCGCTGGTGATCGGGGTGATCGTCCTGCCGCTGGTGCTGGCCGGACCCGACGCGGTCGACGCTCTCCTGCCGCACCGGCTGGACTTCCTGAACCAGCTGTACTGGCCGGTGGTCACGATCCTGTCCGCGGGCTTCTTGAACACCCTGTATCACCTCTCGGTCCCGATCCGTACGCCGTGGGTCTCGGACCTCCCCGGCTCGTTCCTGGCGCTGTCGATCTGGATCCTCGGCAGCTTCGTGCTCCGGTGGATCCTGCAGAGCACGGTCGGCGGTACGTCGATCTACGGCCCGCTGGCGGCGCCGATCGCCGTACTGATGTGGCTCTACATGACCGCCATCGCCGTACTGATCGGTGCGGCGCTGAACGCGGTCGTGGACCGGCTGTGGCCGCACAAGGCGCACATCACCGAGGTCAAGCAGGCCGAGCCTGTCGAGGAGGACGACGACCGGGTGGAGGACGACGACCGGGTGGAGGACGACGAGGTCGAGCCGGTGATGAAGGCGGAGCCGGATCCGCACCACGAGGAGGGCTACGTGCCGACGCCGGTGGAGTCGGAGGAGCGGCCGGAGGCGGCCATCGGGCGGAAGGTGGAGAAGCTGGCCGAGCGGCCCCGGAAGGTTGCTCCCTCCGCTGCGCCTCGACCTGAGCGTGAGCCTGAAGCTCAAGTTGAGCCTGATGCTCCGCGGAAGCCCGCTTCAGTCGGAAAATCCGGTGCGCAGAGTGACACCGACGACCTAGGCTGACGGCATCGCGACACACGGTTCCGGCTCGGGACCGCTGGGATTCGGAAGGGAGGCACCTGCCATGAGCTTGCAACAGGCCCATTGGGCCGTTGTCTCCCGCACCGTCCGTCCGCTGAGCTGATCTCGCGGCCGGACCCGCTGAAAGGTTCGCCGCATGTCAGCCACGCTTCAGGCCCTGGGACTCGACAGTTCCACGGCCGAGTTTCTGCAGTCCGTCCCGGAGGACCTCGTCCCGGGACGCGTCGCCCGGGTCGACAAGGGCCTGGCGACGGTTCTCACCGAGCACGGTCCGGTCCGCGCCAGCTGGTCCGGGGCGCTGCTCGCCGAGATCGCCGCCGACGCGCAGGCCGGCCCCTGCACAGGGGACTGGGTCGTCCTGCGGTTCTGGCCGGACGACCGGATCACGCTCGAATCGGTGCTGCCCCGCCGTACGACGATCGTCCGGGCCGAGGTCGGCGGCTCGTCGCGCGGGCAGGTGCTCGCGTCCAACGTCGACGTGATCGCCATCGTCGTCGGGCTGGTCCCGGAGCCGAACATCGTGCGCATCGAGCGGTTCATGGCGTTGGCCTGGGAGAGCGGTGCGCGACCGGTCGTCGTACTGACCAAGTCCGACCTCGTCGGGGATGCCGACTCGGTGGCCGAGGACGTCGCGGTCGCCGCGCCGGGTGCCGACGTACTGGTGTGCAGCGCGACCACGGGCGCGGGCATGGACGACGTACGGGCGCTGCTCGACGGGAACGCGACGCTAGCGTTGCTAGGTTCGAGTGGCGCGGGCAAGTCGTCGCTGGTGAACGCGCTGGCGGGTGTGGAGCTGCTGAACGTGCAGGACATCCGTGAGGACGGGAAGGGCCGGCACACCTCGGTACGGCGCGAGCTGATCGCGCTACCTCAGGGCGGGGTGGTGATCGACACGCCTGGGCTGCGGGGGATCGGTCTGCAGGAGAGCGGTGAGGGGCTGGCGGCGGCGTTCCCCGACATCACGGCGTTCGCAGCGCAGTGCAAGTTCAAGGACTGCTCACACGTGATGGAGCCCGAGTGTGCGGTACGGGCGGCTTTGGACGACGGGTCGCTGCCGTACCGGCGCTACGACAGTTGGGTGAAGCTGCAACGCGAGGCGGCGTACATGGCCCGTCGTGCGGACGTCCGGCTCCGGACCGAGGCGAAGAAGGAATGGGTTCGCGCCAGCAAGTCCTACCGCCGCGACCACAAGCCCCGACCGTGATGCTGTGCCTTTTGATGGCAGGATCGGTCGTATGAACCGATCGGTGCTGGTGACGGGGGCTTCGCGGGGGATCGGTGCGGCGGCGGCGCGGGCGTTCGCTGCCGCGGGTGACCGGGTGGCGATCCATTACAGCGCCTCGGCGGACGCCGCGGCGCAGGTGCTGAAGGAACTGCCGGGCTCAGGGCATCTGACGGTGCAGGCAGATCTGGCGGATCCGGCGGCGATCGAGGCGATGGTGTCGGACGCCGCCGCGGCGCTGGGGAGTATCGACGTACTCGTGAACAACGCCGGCGTGTATCACCCGCACCGGATCCGCGAGACGACGTACGCCGAATGGCAGCAGGCGTGGGCGGACACGCTCGCGGTGAATCTCGTTGGGCCGTCCAACGTCACGTGGTGCGCGGTGCGGCACATGTCGCGTGGCGGCCGGATCGTGAACGTGTCGTCCCGCGGCGCGTTCCGCGGCGAGCCGAACCAGCCTGCGTACGGCGCCTCGAAGGCGGCGATCGTCTCGTTCACCCAGTCGCTGGCGCGGGCGTTGGGGCCGGAAGGGATCGCGGTGACCGCGATCGCTCCGGGCTGGACCGTCACCGACATGGCCGCGGTGAACCTGGCCGGTGAGGGGTACGACCGCCGCCGGCAGGAGAGCCCGCTCGAGCGCGTGGCCGACCCGTCCGAGGTCGCGGCCGCGATTCTGTACCTGGCGTCACGCGAAGCCGAGTTCGCGACCGGGACCGTCCTCGACTTCAACGGCGGCTCGTACCTGCGGATGTAAATCCGTTCGCCCACCGGTTTTGGACTGGTTAGGGTCCTGTTTGTGCATCGCATCATCACTCCGCCGGCCGCCGTTTAGCGGACGGCTTCCTCGCGCTCAGGTCTTGCGGCCTGGGCTTCTTCGGGCTGTTCGCAGACGCCCCGACCATTCGTTGCGAACACCTTCCCGGAGTGTCCGATGCATCATCGTCTCTCGACGAGGCGTGCCCTCGTCTACGTCGTTCTCGCCGCCCTGGCCTGGGGTACCGGTGGACCGACCGGCGCCCTTCTGTCCCAGTACGCCGGCCTCACACCACTGGCTACGTCCTTCTGGCGTTTGGCCGCAGCCGTTGTATGGCTGGCCTTCGCGCGCCTCGCCGTACGCCGAACTGCGCTCCGACCCGTACTCGCGGCTAGCCCGCTCCGCCACGTTTTGAGCGGTTTGGGTCTGGCCGTTTGCCAACTCGGCTACTTCACCGCGATCCCACGCGTCGGCGTCGGCGTAGCAACCGTGATCGCCTTGGGCTCCGCCCCGATCTTCATCACGGTCGCCGCCCGCGAACGGCTGACCCCAGCTCTCTTCGCTGCCGTGGTCGGCCTGGTCCTCCTGTCCGCCACCAGCGGCACAGCCAACCTGACCGGTCTCGCAGCAGCCGTGGCGTCCGCGGCGGGCTACTCGCTGACAACGCTCCTGAACCGCAACACACCAGACCCCCTGACCACCGCGCTCCTGGGCTTCACCGCCGGTGCCTTGTTCCTGGCACCCTTCGCCGCGCTACCCACCACGCCCATCGGCTGGCTGCTGATCGCGTACTTCGGACTCGTCCCCACGGCCTTCGCCTACACCCTGTTCTACGTCGGCCTGAGAACCCTGAAAGCCTCAACCGCATCGGTGCTAGCGCTGCTAGAACCAGTAGTAGCCGCAGCGATCGGCATCCTCGCGTTTCACGAACGACTGACTCCGCTAGCACTGCTAGGGGCAGTAGTGCTTCTGCTGGCGGTTGCGGCCCAGAGTCGCCGCTGAAATGCGAACAGGCGGTGGGCGCTTTCGCACCCACCGCCTGTTGTTCGTGGACGATACTGGGATCGAACCAGTGACCTCTTCCGTGTCAGGGAAGCGCGCTACCGCTGCGCCAATCGTCCTCGAGGTGGAGACGGGATTCGAACCCGTGTACACGGATTTGCAGTCCGTTGCCTCGCCTCTCGGCCACTCCACCAGAGAGGCCGTTCCGCCACTTGAGGGCGGTGGCCTGCCGAACCTTCTCCGAGCGGACGACCGGGTTCGAACCGGCGACCTCAACCTTGGCAAGGTTGCGCTCTACCAACTGAGCTACGTCCGCACTGCGCTCCGTGGCGTTTCCGCTCGGTGCGAGAGCAGAACAGTAGCGCACTTTCCGCCCGGACAAAAACCCGATTTCACCGGGTCGCGACGAGCCTGAATCGCACCCCATCCGTCACACGAGTCCCATCGATCCTGTCCACTCGCCACGCCGTCCGGTCACGCCTTCAGCGATACCAGATCGACGTTCTCGAGGTACTCCGCATCGCCCCGGAGATCGATCGCGGCGACACGCCCGTCGACCACGGTGAAAGAGAACACAATCAGCGGTTCACCGCGCTGCATCCACACCAGGCCAGGCATTCCGTCGACGAGCACCAACTTCGCGGCGGCCGCCCGACCGGAGAACTCCTGCGCGACCCGGTCGGCTCCGGCGAGCCCCGGCGTACCGCCGTAGGCAGCGGCGCCGGCGTCCGAACGTACGACGACCTCCGGGTCGAGGACGTGAAGTAGTGCCGAGAAGTCCGCACCCCGTGCTGCGGCGAGGAAGGCGGTGACGACTTCCTTCTGGCGCACCACGTCGACGTCGGTCGGTTCCGGCGTACCGCGGACCCTTCGTCGCGCCCGGCTGGCGATCTGGCGGGCGGCGGCGGGGGACTTGCCGATGATCGGCGCGATGTCCTCGAACGGTACGGCGAACAGATCGTGCAGCACGAACGCGAGGCGCTCGGCCGGCGACAGCGTCTCGAGAACCACTAGCAGTGCTAGCCCGACCGAATCCGCCTGTACTGCTTCGAGTTCGGGATCCGGTACGACGTCGTCCGCGAGGACCGGGGAGTGCTCGCCGACCGGCAACTCGGGCCGCCCGCGCCGGGTCCGCAGCATGTCGAGGCAAATCCGCCCGACCACGGTCGTCAGCCAGCCGCCCAGGTTGTCGATCGTCGCGCTGTCGCTGCGACTGAGCCGGATCCAGGTCTCCTGGACCGCGTCCTCAGCCTCCGGCTCGGAGCCCAGGATCCGGTACGCGACAGCCCGCAGCCGGTCCCGGTTCTGCTCGAACCGCGTCGCGAGCCAGTCGTCCCCGCCCATCCGGATCACATCCTTCACCTGTCATATGTTGAGCTGTCACACTGACCGGCCGAGCGCCGTCATGCGATTGACGGAGCACGAGCACCACATGTGACAGAGGAGTGAGCGATGACGGCCGAGGTCCGCCCGTTGGAGGTCCGCAAGCAGGACACCCTGAACCGTCTGGAGAACGACGTCGACGCGTGGGTGTCCACGGCGTCGCTCGACGGTACGCCGTACTTGATGCCGCTCTCGTTCCTGTGGAGCGACGGGACCCTGCTGCTGTCGACGTCGCGGTCCAATCCGACGGCGCGCAACCTGCTCGCGAATCCCGTCGTACAGCTGACGCTGGGGGAGGTGCGCGACGTGATCCATGTGGCCGGCACGGTCTCGATCACAGAGGTGTCGGAGGCCGAGGGCGCGGCGTTCGCGGCGAAGGCCGGCTTCGACCCGCGTCCGCTGCCGAACTACCCGTTCTTCCGCGTCACGCCGACGAAGATCCAGGCCTGGCGCGAGGTCAACGAACTCAAAGACCGTGTACTGATGAACAACGGCACCTGGCTCGTCTGACCCACCAGAGAAACGTCAGCGGCCCTTTGTTATCGCGCCATTGCGCCCTGTTAGACCACGCGGTGTGGCCGGTTGGGCCGTGGCGGTAGTGGCCGTGATCAACCGTTGTACGGCGACTCTCGCGGGCGTAACGTCGGCAGCGGAATTCTGGCGACGCGGCCGGCTGGGGGGCTGGTGTGCGACCTCGCCACGGGGGGATGGGGGAGCACCGGCTGCGTAGGGAGGGCTACGCGCGCGCCTTGCCGTGAGGAGACCGCCCGGCCGAGACACGGACCGGGATTTGGATCTCCGAGGGGGAGACAATGACGTCTTCGTTGCAGGCCGGCTCGCATGCCGGCACATCACGTAGGGTGCGGCGGCCGTTGATCGGGGCCGCGGGGCTGTTGCTGGTGGCAAGCGCCCTGATCGCGTCTCCGGCGGAGGCCTCGCATCCTGAGGTCAGTCTGCCGGGCAGTAATTTCGAGATCGACACCAACGCGAACCTGAAGGTCGACGACCCGGCGCCGTCGATCGACTGGGCGAGTGTCACCGAGATCCGAAAGGCAGACAAGCCCACCGGTGCGACGGACGATTCGTTCGGCCAGGGCACCAAGGAGGACACCGCCGTACCGACTGTGGTCGACGGCAGCATCCCGCCGAACAAGAGCGACCTGCTCACTTTCGGTGTCTATCTGGAGGACACCGGAACCACCGACTTCTTGCACCTGTTCTGGCATCGCGTGCAGGAGCCGTCCGGAACCACCAACATGGACTTCGAGTTCAACAAGTCCCTCGCTACCAGTGCCAACGGCACCACCCCGGTCCGGACCGCGGGCGATGTCCTGATCCAGTACGACCTGTCACAGGGCGGCACCAACCCGGTGCTGTTCCTGTCCCGGTGGCTCACCAGCGGCCCGACCTCGGCGTGCGAGGCATCGAACTCCCTGCCGTGCTGGAGCGACAAGCAGAACCTGTCGGCACAGGGCGACGCCACGGGCTCGATCAACACCACGGCGATCCCGGCAGCCGATTCCGACGGCCTGGCAACGGCCCCGAACTCGGTCTCGGCGCGGACGTTCGGAGAGGCGTCGATCGACTTCTCGGCGCTCGGCGGCGGCACAGATCCCTGCGTGTCGTTCGGCAGCGCGTACCTGAAGAGCCGGTCGTCCGACTCGTTCACCGCAGCGCTGAAGGACTTCATCGCTCCCGCACCGCTCAACCTCGCCAGCTGCGGCGCGATCAAGATCACCAAGACGAGGAAGCACGCGGCCGAGGGGGCTGGATCTCATCCGCAGGCAGGTGTCTCGTTCACCGTGAACGGGGTCACCCAGACGACCGACGCCAACGGTCAGACGTGCTTCGGCAACCTGCAGTTCGGTAGCTACTCGGTGACCGAGACTCTGCCGGTTGGTTACGTCGCCGACGGGCCTCTCACGAAGACAGTCGTGGTCGACAACGTGGCGAGTTGCACAGCCACGCCGTACGCAGGTGAGTCCGTCAGCTTCGGCAACACTCCACTGACCGACCTGTCCGTCTCGGTCAACTCGCAGATCGACGGCGGTACGGCGTCGACGATCGTCTGCACCGGCCCTGGCGGCGGCACAGTAGCCAGTGGCACTACCGGCGCGAACGGCGACGGCTCAGCCGCGGCGACCAACCTCCCGCCGGGCACCTACACCTGCACGGTCGTCATCGACCCGTAAAGGAAAGCTCTGCCCCGACACCCCTCCAGGCAGGCAGAGCCCAACGAGCCCGGGACGCGCGAGCGCCCCGGGCTCGCACACGCCGCAAGCCAACCCGACCCACGCACGTGAGCGAACTGCCCAACCCAGCCTGCAGCCCAGCGAAGCGAAGGCGTCCACCGACGGACGGTCGGGGGTGTGGTGACCGACGCGCAAACCGGACCCGCACACGCGAGCTAACTGCCCAACCCAACGCCCGCAGCCGAGCGAAGCGAAGGCGCATAGGGGGTGCGGGTGGCGGAGCCCCCGCCGCGCGGCAAGCGAAGCGCAGCCGCACAAATGACGAAGGCGACGAGGTCCGCGCATTCTGCGGACACACGTCGCCTGTCGACTCTCGTGGGCGATACTGGGTTCGAACCAGTGACCTCTTCGGTGTGAACGAAGCGCGCTACCACTGCGCCAATCGCCCGGGGTGGTGCTGATGTTTCTTGTGTGGTGTTGCGGGTGAAACCATAGCGCATGATGAAGCGACGATCTAATCCGGCCGGGCTACTCTTGCTGCAGGACGGAGACCCCGTCACGTTGGAGACGTGATTGTGACTTTCTCGCACGACACCGAGCAGGCGCTCGGGACGCTGGTCCGGCTCGTCAACACGATGCCCGGGCCGAACAGCCAGGTCGATTCGCTGGAGACCTTGGAGGAACTGGAGAAGTTCGTCCAGGAACGGGAGTTCAGCGCGGTCGACACGTTGACGGAGAAGGACCTGGCCGAGGTTCGCGACCTGCGGCCGTTGTTCGCGCCGGTGTTCACGACGGATTCCGACGCGTCCGCGGCGACGATGATCAACGCGATCATCGCGCGTGGTACGTCGACTCCGCGGCTGACCAACCACGACGGGCATCCGTGGCACATCCACTACTCCCGCGCGGGTGCGTCGATGGCGTGCCGGATCACGGTGGAGTGCGGGATCGCGCTTGCCCAGGTGATTTCGGCCGGCGAGCGTGAACGCCTCCGCAGATGCGAGGCGCCGGATTGCGACGACGCCTTGATCGATCTGTCCCGCAACCGCTCCAAGCGCTACTGCGACGCCCGCACCTGCGGCAACCGTTTGCACGTAGCCGCCTACCGCGAACGCCGCAAAGCCTCCGGCGAGTAACCAGGTCCGTCTCTTTCCGGAACCTTTTCTGCGCCTGTTGGCAGTTATGTTCCGGAAAGAGCGGGCGCTACGGGTTCAGGCTTTCGGTGGAGCGCTCGGTGAAGATCTTGGCGACCTGGGCGGTGATCGTGCCGGGGGCCGGGAGATCGCGGTCGTCGACACGCTGGATGGCCTGAACGTCTCGCGTTGTCGATGTGAGGAAGATCTCCTCGGCCTCGAAGAGCTGCTCCAGGGGTACGTCGCGCTCGACGCCGCCGAACCATTCGAGGACGAGTCCGCGCGTCACGCCGGCCAGTGCGCCCGACTCGAGGGTCGGCGTGACGAGTTCACCGTCGTACACGCAGAAGATGTTCGAGCCGGTGCCTTCGCTGAGGTTGCCGATCGTGTTGGCGAAGATCGCCTCGCTGCCGCCGCGTTCCTTCGCGTAGGCGAGGGCGCGGACGTTCTCGGCGTACGACGTGGTCTTGAGGCCGGCGACCGCGCTGCGTTCGTTGCGCACCCACGGGACGGTGACGATCTCGGACACCGGCGACGGGCGCTTGATCTCCTGTGTCGCGATCAGGACGGTCGGGCCCGACGTACCGCGGTCCGACGACAGCGGAGAGACGCCGCCCGTGTACGTGATCCGGAGCCGGCCGAACGGGATGCCGGGATCGGCCGCGACCACCGCGTCGATACCCGCTTCGATCGCCGCGACATCCGGTGCCGGGAGGCCGAGTCCGACCGCCGAGCGGACGAGGCGGTCGAGATGCCGTCGTACCGCGAACGGGTTGCCATTCTCGATCTTGATCGTCTCGAAAACGCCGTCACCGGTGGTCAGCCCGTGGTCCAGCGGCGAGACCGTCGCCTCGTCGTCAAGCAAGGCGCCGTTCAGCCAGATACGCATGTGGTGCTCCTTCCGCGGAACACCTTAGTGCGCAGGTGATCCCGGTCCGCGCGGGAGTCCGAAGGTGAGCAGTTGATGACGGTACGTCGACGTACCGGGGGCCCCGGTTTTTGAACTGGAGCGGAGATGGGCTAATGTTCTTCTCGCGCCGGAGACACGGAAGTTCGGGCGCACTGCGGACGTAGCTCAGTTGGTAGAGCGCAACCTTGCCAAGGTTGAGGTCGCCGGTTCGAACCCGGTCGTCCGCTCGGAGAGGGTTCGGCAGGCCAGCTTTCTCAGTGGTGGAGTGGCCGAGAGGCGAGGCAACGGCCTGCAAAGCCGTGTACACGGGTTCGAATCCCGTCTCCACCTCGAGGACCCCAACAAGGTTCCCTTGGACGATTGGCGCAGCGGTAGCGCGCTTCCCTGACACGGAAGAGGTCACTGGTTCGATCCCAGTATCGTCCACGAAGCCGATAGGCGACTCGTGTCCGCGGAAAGCGCGGACCGGGTCGCCTTCGTCATTTGTGCGGCTGCGCTTCGCTTGCCGCGCGGCGGGGGCTTCGCCACCCGCACCCCCTTTGCGCCTTCGCTTCGCTCGGCTGCGGGGGTTGGGTTGGGCAGTTAGCTCACGCGCGCGGGTCGGGTTCGTGTGTCACTCACCGGGGCGGGGTGGAGGAAGCGGCGGCTGGTGGTGGGGGGTAGTTCTTGCATGCCGGCGGATTGCATTACGTGGGCTGAGGCGTCGTTTGTCAGGTGGCATTCGCCCCAGACTGATACGTCCAGGTGGGTTAGGGCGGCAGCTAGGGCTTCCGTGGCGTAGCCGTTGGAGCGGTGGGCGGGGTGGATGGCGTAGCCGAAGCTCCAGTCGGCGGTGGGGTCGTTGCTGACGCCCAGGCCTAGCCAGCCGACGGGGGTGGCGTCGGTTCGGCGGGTGAGGATCAGTTGGAGGTGGGTGCCGTCTCGGGTGGTGGTGCTGCTGTGGAGGTCGAGCCATTCGCGGACGGCCTGCTCGTCGCGGGGGCCGAAGTCGTCCATGAAGCGGGCGACGCGCGGGTCGGTCCAGAGCTCGACGAGCGTCTGGAAGTCGGACTCGATCGGCCAGCGGAGAGCCAGCCTGCGGGTGATGAGTGGCAGCTCCATCCCGGCAAGCTAGCCGCCGTCGTGAGCCGGACGCGACCGGATTTTCGCGAAGGAGTTCGACAACTGACAAACACCTGTACGATCATCATCAAACAAACTTGAGGATGGTGAAGGTCGTGCGGGCGCTGGAACAGCCTTCGTTGGACGGTCCGGGAGTGATGCGGCTCGTGGATGTCGCGGTGCCGGTGGCGGGGCCGGGGAGGTCCTCGTGAAAGTCGGTGCCGCCGGGGTGAACTTCGCCGACGTGATGCAGACGCGAGGCACGTACGACGGCGGTCCGAAGCCCCCGTACCTCGCGGGCTTCGAGGCAGCCGGAGAAATCGTCGCCCTCGGGGAGAACGTGACGAACGTGGCTGTCGGCGACCACGTCATCGGCACGGGTGCCGGCGCGTTCGCGGACTACATGCTGATGCCCGCGAACGCCGTCGTACCGGTCCCAACCGGCTGGAGCGACGGGTGGGTGTGGTGTCGACATCGTGCTCGAATCCGTCGGCGGTGACACGTTCCGGCAGAGCGTTGAGGTCGCGCGCCGGGTGACTGGGAAGGTTGTCGTGATCGGAGCCGCGGCCGGTGAGTCGTCGATCAGCAACTGGGAGCTCAACTTCAAGCACCCGGTGCACGTGATCGGCCAGCACCTGACCACCACGATCCAGCACGCGCCTGAACTCTTTGCCGAGGTTCTCGAAGAGTTGGACGAGCTGATCAAGAAGAGTGTGTATCCGCCCGGCCGTCCTACCGTCTACGACCTCGCCGATGGTCCGAAGGCACTCGTCGAACTCGAGGCCCGTGCCACCGTCGGCAAGCTCGCCCTCCGACCGTCAGCCGACGACTGACTGCGCGACCCGGAAGCCGAGGTCCTCGATCGCGAACGTCGGATGCGATCGTCGGCGGACGGTGGAGCCTAGAGAGCGCTCCCCGTCCGCGAAACCGCCGCCACGGAAGATCCTGTACGAGCCGTAGGCCTCCGGGTCGTACAGATCCCAGCACCACTCCCACACGTTGCCGAGCATGTCGTGCAGCCCCCAGGCGTTCGGCGTGCGCAGACCGACGGGATGGGCATGACCGTCGGAGTTCTCGGCGTACCAGGCGATCTCGTCGAGCGGACCGTAGCGATAGCCGGGCGTGCCGGCGGTGCACGCGTACTGCCACTCCGCCTCGGTGGGCAGTCGGAAACCGGGGGAGGACTGGTCCCAGTCGACCTGCTCGCCCTCGATCGTGTAGGCGACGGGCAGGCCGGCCTCCGACGACAACTGGTTGCACAAGGCAACTGCGTCGTACCAGCTCACGCCGGTGAGCGGCAACTCGCCGTGAGTCATCGGGTACCGGGCCAGACGGAAGGCGGACAGGTTCACATGCCACCGTTTGCCGACCCGGTCGTCCCGCAGGAACAGCAGTCCGGCGGGAAGGTCAGCAAAGAGCATCGTCCAACCGTAAGGGCATCAATAGAACTGGCGGATCTTCGGCCACAAGGTGGACCAGGGCTCGGCGGGCGCGGCGCACAGGACCAAGGCGGTGCCGTCCTCGTCGTTCGAGACGATGCTGTCCACCGTGCCGACCTGCTTGCAGTCGCGGAAGTGCGACTCGAGGCCCGGGTTCCGTTCGATCTCGACGAGAAGTACCGGGCCGGTGTTGGTGTCCGGCGGCCGCGACCAGTCCCAGAAGCTCATGTGCGAGGAGTACGGCGCTGGCAGACCGTGCGCAGGCCCGTAGCGCACGAGTGCCCCGGCCTCGCCATAGTTGCCGGTGAAGAGAGTCGCTCGCTCCGCAGATGGGATCTGGCCCCAGGCGCTCGCGACGGACGCGGTGAACGCCGGCCACCCGATCTGCTCGCCCTGCTCCTTGTTCACCGGGATGACGAAGTCGGCCGCCGGCGCGGGCAGGACCGGCAGCGTGAAGAGGGCAGACGTCACAGCAGTCAGGACGAGACCGACGACAGCCTGCGCTCGATGACGATCGACCCAGTGCAGTGTGGGCTCACAACCGGCTGCCACGAGCACGAGCAGCAGCGGCAGCGCGTAGTACGACTTCCCGCCGGTCACGAGCACGACGACGCACAACACGGGGTACGCCAGGGCGACCGAACGAGCCCAGCGGAGCTGCCGCCAGATCCGGAGGAAGCCGGCCACCCACACCGGGACCAGGAACGGTGACAGCTGCAAGAGCTGGAGCGGGACGAACATGATCCGGTTCTCGGTGCCGTCGTCCTGGCTGATACCGCTGGCGACCGTGAGCTGCGGCCAATCGTGCTGGAACTGCCACAGCACGTTCGGCAACGCGATCAGCCCCGCGACCGCCACGCCCGCGACCAGCCACCAGGACCGCAGCACCCCGCGCGGTCCCACGATCAGCAGCGAGATGAGCAGCGCGCCGATCGGCAGCACGACGAGGTACTTGTTCTCCAACGCGATCCCGGCCGTCAGCCCGAGCGCGAGCCACCAGCGGCCGTCGCCCGTCCGCAGCAGCTTCACCGCGAACAGACCGATCAGCATCCAGGCAAGCAGGTCGTACGTCGCCGTGGAGACCAAGTGCCCGACGCCGAGTACGAAGCCGGACACCGCAGCGCAGACAGCAGCCAGGATCTGCGCACGCCGCTCGCTGCCGAACTCCCGCGCGATCAGCGCGACGACGACGATCGTGGCGACAGTGCTCAGCGTCGACAGCACCCGCAAACCCATGACTGTGTCGCCGAAGACAGCCGTCGACACGCGTGCGAGGAACGGGGTCAGCGGCGGCTGATCGACGTACCCCCAGCTGAGATGCCTGCCGGCGACCACGAAGTACAGCTCGTCGCGGTGGTAGCCGTAGCGGCCGGACAGCGCAGTCAGCACCGCACCGACGATCAACGCGACGGTCGCCACAGGCCTCAGAGCGAACGCAGGCACCGGTGGGCGGGTCATGGCGGCATGGTGTCAGCCGAACGGGGCTGCGACTAGTTCAACAGGTGGGGTTCTTGCTCGCGTTCCAGGAGCAGGACGCGGCCGGTCAGTGACTCGTCCTCGACGAAGCGGACGACGGCGTCGGTGACAGTCTCCAGCGGGATCAGCGCCGGGCCGCGCTCGTCCGGCGGTAAGGCGTCGCGTTCGCGCAGTCCGCGCTCGGTCGCCACCCAGTCGGGTACGACGCAGTTCACCCGGACGCCGTGACTGGCGTGCAGGGGAGTCAGCGTCGTGGTGAGCCGGATCAGGGCAGCCTTCGCCGCGCTGTATTCGGGGGACACGTGTGGTCCGAAGCCCACTCCGGCCGTCGAGCCGACGTTCACCACCGTCCCGCCGCCTGCCGCCCGCATGCCAGGAAGAGCGAGCTGTGTGGACAGCATCGGCGCGCGAAGGTTCACCTCGAGTGACGCCGTCCAGCGGGCGACCGAGGCCTCCGGAAAGCACGGGGTAAGCACGGCGCCGCCGCCTGCGTTGTTGACCAGGATCTGTGGCTGACATGCCATCAGCTCGGCCACCGCCGCGTCGTCCCGCATATCAACCTGGGCGAAGCGTGCCGACGGCCCGATCAGCTCGCATGTCCGCTGTCCGCCGGACGCATCGATGTCCGCGACCACCACCGAGGCGCCCGCCGCGCCCAGGCGGACCGCGATCGCGCGCCCGATGCCGACCGCGGCGCCCGTGACCACTGCGACCTTTCCCGCGATTTCCATGTCGTTACGGTCCCAGGCCGCACCGACAGTTTGCGGGATGATTGGATATGTCAACCGGAACTTCCGAGGGGTAGGCGCTGTGGCTCTGCTGTACGAGCGGATCTGTGCTCACGTGCTGGAGCAGCTCCGCCGGGGCGCGCTGCGGCCGGGGGACCGGGTGCCGTCCGAGATGGAGCTGGCGGCCCAGTTCGCGGTCAGCCGGATCACGTCCAAGCGCGCCTTGGAGGTACTGCGGGAAGCCGGTCTGGTGGAGCGCGTCCGGGGCAAGGGGACATTCGTCGTACGCCGGCTGCCCGACCTCACCGATCTGACCGTCCCGCTGCGTTCGACGCCGCGTCGCGAGGCCCGGTCGATCGCGCTGATCGTGCCTGATATGTCCGAGGCGTACGGGCTGGATCTTCTCAACGCGATCGAGGAGCGCTGCGCGGAGTACGGCGCCCACCTGGTGGTACGGCGTACGCACGGCCGGCAGACCGACGAGGAGAAGGCTGTCGACTCGCTGGTGGCCACTGTGGACGGCCTGATCGTGTTCCCGGTGCACGGCGACTTCTACAACGCCAGCCTGCTCCGGCAGGTGCTCGACGGGTTCCCGGTGGTTGTGGTGGACCGTCATCTCTCCGGCATCCCTGTGGCCGCGGTGCACACGGACAACGTGGCCGCTGCTCGGGCACTCACCACGCGGCTGCTGGAGCGGGGGCATGAGCACGTTGCCTTCGTCTCGCCGCCTCCGGTGAACACCTCCTCGATCGAGGACCGGCTGGAGGGTTTCCGTGCCGCCTTCGCCGACCAAAAGCATGGTCAGCCCTACGAGCTGACCGACCTGCGGAGCACACTGCCCGGCTCGACGACCACTGAGAGCGTGCGCGCGGACATGGACACCATCCGCGCCTTCCGCGACCAGAGGCCCGAGGTGACCGCGTACTTCGCGTGTGAGTACAACCTGGCCCGCATGGTCGACAGGGCGCTGGGCGGTGACCGCGTGGTCGCCTGCTTCGACTCACCGGGGGACTCCATCGGCGGACCGCCGTACCTGCATGTCCGGCAGAACCAGGCAGAGATGGGCCGGCGTGCCGTGGACCTACTACTCGCGCAGCTGCGCGGCGAGCCTGTTCCGAACCTGTCCCTCGTGCCGTTCGAGCTGATTGACGCGCAGACCTGACTTTCGGCAGTACGGCGCGCGCACTGCGACTGTGTAGCGTCTACGTCATGAAGTGGCGGCGCCTGGGGGACGTGGGTCTGTGGGCCGCGCTGAGCTTCCTGGTGCTCGCAGAGAGCGGTGCACGGCACGACCCGTACTGGTTCCGCGCTGTCTGCCTCGCCGTACTGGCGTTTGCGGTCTTCGGGCGACGTAGGTGGCCGCTGGTGGCTCTGAGCGTCGTGGCGTGGACAGAGATCGTCATCCTCGCCTTCGCGCTCGGTACGACGAACGGCGTGCAGATTGCCCTGGTACCGGCGATCAGCCTGTTGAGCTACCTGGCTGGTCGTCGGGAGACGCAGCTCAAGCACTTCGTCCTGCTGTGCAGTTGGTCGCTGATCGGGATGCTCCTGCTCGCTCTGACGATGCGCAGGGGAGCTCAGGCGACAGAGTCCGTGCTGACGTGGCTCCTGATGCTTCTGCTCGCACTACTGCTGGTCGTGCTGCCGTGGTTGATCGGCCGCTACCGGGCGCAGCAGGCCTTGCTGGCGACAGCCGGCTGGGAGCGCGCCGAGCGGATCGAGCGTGAGCAGCAGATGGAGATCGACCAGGAGCGCCTGCGCGAGAGGTCCCGGATCGCCGAGGACATGCACGATTCGGTCGGTCACGAGCTCAGCCTGATCGCACTGCGCGCGGCAGCCCTCGAACTCGACCCGTCACTGCCAGAGGAGCACCGACGGGCTGCGGGTGAGCTACGCGAGTCAGCCGCCACGGCGACGGAGCGGCTCGGCGAGATCGTCGGCGTACTGCGTGACCAGGACGCACCGACCGTTCCGCATGACGAAACCGTGCGTGCGTTGGTGGACCGTGCTGCTGCGTCCGGTCTGGCGGTGCGGCTGACTGAGGACGTCGACGGCGTACTGGCGCCGATGGTGGACCGTGCTGTGCACCGCGTGGTGCAGGAGTCGTTGACGAATGCGAGCAAACACGCACCTGGCGCGTCCGTGACTGTCAGCGTGACGACACACGAGGACGACGTACAGGTGCAGGTTGTCGACACCGGAGCGAGTCAACCAGTGGCTGCGCCGTCAGGTGGGCGTGGCCTCGACGGACTGCGTGAACGCGTCCGGCTCGCTGGCGGCTCATTCACTGCAGGCCCACGACCAGGTGGTGGTTTCCAGGTCAGTGCCACGATTCCGCGGGCCGGTGGCCGACCCGAGCCACCGACTGCCGCGGTTGAGCGAGCCACGGTACGGCGGAGCGCACAGCGTGGCCTGATCACCGCCATTGCCGCGCCGGTACTACTAGGTGCGCTGGTCGGTGCGGTTGCCCTTGGCTACTACCTCGTCGCCGGCTACAGCGCGATCCTGCGACCCGCGCAGTACGACGGACTCACCATCGGCCAGTCCGAGGCCGACGTGGCGAAGGTACTGCCGCGGATGCAGATGATCGACCCACCTGGAGAGGGCTACCAGCCACCGGCCGACTGGAGCTGCCGGTACTACCGGCCTGCGGCTCCGTTCTCCAGCAACTACGTGTACCGCCTGTGTTTCGCGAACGGCGCACTGGTCGCCAAGGCCGTCGTACAGAGCGGTTCTGTCCCACCGACCCCGGAAGGCAACGGATGATCAGGGTGATGCTCGCCGACGACGAGGCGATGGTGCGGGCCGGTGTGCGCGCGATCCTCGGCACCGACGACGAGATCGAGGTCGTTGCCGAGGCAGCCGACGGCGTGGAAGCCGTCGAAGCGGTACGGCGACACCGACCGGACGTCGCCGTACTGGACATCCGGATGCCGAAGATGGACGGACTGGCTGCCGGCGCAGAGATCCGGCGGACCGTCCCGGACACGGCGGTAGTCATCCTCACGACCTTCTCGGAGGACGCCTACATCGCCCGTGCGCTCGGCGACGGCGCGAGTGGCTTCCTGCTGAAGTCCGGCGACCCGCGGGAGCTCATCGCAGGGCTGAAGGCCGTAGCCGAAGGCGCCGCCTACCTGTCCCCGAAGGTCGCGCAGCGGGTGATCGCCGAGCTGAGCGCCGGGTCCGGTGGCGGTGCGATGGCGCGTGCGACGGCCGCCAAGGAGCAGGTCGCCGTACTGACTCCCCGGGAGCTGGAGGTCCTTGGACTGGTCGGTGCCGGCCTGTCGAACGCCGAGATCGCGGGGCGGCTGTATCTGGTCGAGGGGACCGTGAAGGCGTACGTCAGTGCCGTCCTGCTGCGGCTCGGCGTGAAGAACCGGGTCCAGGCGGCAATCGTCGCCTACGAAGCCGGTCTGGTCACGAGCTGAGGGGCGGATCTGGCCGCTTCGGGTCACCGCGATGCATGGTCGGCGCGAGCCTGGATACTGGTTGCGGAACCGTCATCGGACGCTCCGGGTGGTGACGTGGTGAGGACACCGGGTCATGGGATAGTGGACCCGTCCGGAGACCTCACCTCTCCGGACCACCCAGCAAGCCTCCAGGGGCCACCCGCCCCCTCGCACAGATCGGGGATCCAGGTCGTGACCGACTCGCACAACTCCGGACAGCACAAGGACCGGGAAGCGGCGGCGGCCGAGGTCCGGAGAATGTGGCAGCCGACCCCCTCCTGGTCTCAGCCGGACCCTAACCAGTCGACCGACGCCCAATCGGATGCACAGCCCGTCGAGGAGACCGAAGAGCAGGCGGACGCCCTGTCGCAGGAGTTCCCCGGCGACTCGTGGTCCGGACCTGCCGGCAAGCCCGTCGACCAGCCGGCGCCGTGGACCCAGCCGCAGCCGAGCGCGCCGACCCCGTCGTGGACGCAGCCGGCCGCTGAGTCCGGTGCCGCGTCGTGGAGTCAGCCGGAAGAGCAGGACGATGAGGCCGCTCTCGAGGCCGAGCCGGCGGCCACCACCGACGACGCCGCTGCGCCCGCTCAGGATGCCGGTCAGAACAGCCCCGTGTTCGGCGGTTCGTCGTTCCACGGCTCCGGTCAGGACCAGGGCGCGCAGCCGCAGGGAGCCCAGTTCCCGCCGGCCCAGCCTCCGCAGCCCGCTCCGGCGCCCCAGCCGGGACAGGGCGGCCAGCCGCTGTCGCCGGCCGCTCAGCACTTCTTCCCGCAGGGCGTGCCCGGTCAGCAGGCGCAGCAGCCCCCGCAGAACCTGTCGTACCGGGCCGACGAGCTGATCCAGGCGCTGCCGTTGCCGCGGGAGGCTCCCGCCGAGCGGGGCATGCGGAGCATGCTGAAGCTGCGTCCGGGTAGCTCGGAGCGTTCCGAGCGGATCGCGCGGGCGACTGCGGCGACGGCCTTCCGTCGTCCGGTGACGATCGTCGTGGCGAACCCGAAGGGCGGCTCGGGTAAGACGCCGACCACCCTGATGCTGGCCGGTGCCCTCGGCCAGGCCCGTGGCGGCGGTGTCGTCGCCTGGGACAACAACGAGCTGCGCGGCAACATGCACCTGCGGACTCACGACACGAACTCGCGGTCGACCGTCACGGACATGCTGCAGGCGATGCCGATGCTGACCCAGCCGGACGCCCGGCTCGGCGACGTCGCGGCGTACCTGCGGCACCAGGTGGCCGGTCAGTACGACGTGCTCACATCGGCGACCACGACGTACGCGCAGATCGAGGCCAAGGACTTC
Source organism: Kribbella sp. VKM Ac-2569 (assembly GCF_004216905.1). Lineage (GTDB taxonomy): Bacteria > Actinomycetota > Actinomycetes > Propionibacteriales > Kribbellaceae > Kribbella. Next base: position 1,086,256 of record NZ_SGXJ01000003.1, on the reverse strand, counting down.
GACCAGATCCACCGCCTGCTGAGCCGGTTCTACAAGGTGCTCGTGATCGACACCGGGAACAACGAGGGCTCGAGCAACTGGCGCGAGGCGATGAAGGCGGCCGACGCCCTCGTCATCCCGATCAAGTGGAAGAGCCTGTCCTGCGCGGCTGCCGTGCAGATGCTCGAGGAGCTCGACAACCAGGGCCCGGAGGCGCAGCGGTTGATCCGCCGCGCGATCATCGCGGTCTCCAACGGCCCTGGCGATGTGAACAAAGAGGTCGAGAAGCAGCTCCGCCCGTACTTCGAGTCCCGTGCGGCCGCCGTCATCGACATCCCGACCGACATGCACGTCGCGGCGGAAGGTCCGCTGGACCACAACGCCCTGCAGCCTGGCACCCGCCGCGCCGCCCTGGAGCTCGCGGCCCGGGTTTCGGAGCAGATCACCATCGCGCTCAACACCCCGCGCTGAGCACAGTCAACGAGGCGGTCCGGACACTTCCGGACCGCCTCGTTGCCGTTCAGGCGTCGCGTCGCTTGAGGACGATCGCGCCCAAGACGAGTGCGCCGGCTGCCCAGGCGATCAGGATTGCCGCGCTCAGTGTGGGGGAGAGCGGATCCGTGGCGCCTGTCAGGAAGTTCTGGCCGGCCCCGCCTGGGAGGAGCGCGGCTGTCCACACCAGAGCGCGCAATGAGGCCTGGCCCAGCATCAGCGGGACCACAAGAAGCAGCAGGAAGGCAACTGTCAGCGTGCCTGCAGTACTCCGGACCACCCAGGCGACTCCGGAGCTGAAGAGGCCGGCAGCAGTCGCGTAGAAACCGACAGACAGCAGATCGACCACGAGGTCGGTCAGGTTCCAGTCAGCCCAGGAGCCGGCGGTCAGACCGCCTGCCACGGAAGCGAGCGCGGCCATTGCGATCCCGTAGACGAACAGGACCGGTGCGAGAACGGCAGCCTTGGCGAGTACGACGTCCCGCCGCACCGGAGTCCACTGCAGAGTCGAACGGATGCTGCCGGTCGCGTACTCCGAGGTGACTGTCAGCAGGGCGAACGCGGCAATGACCACCTGCACGATCAGCATCGCCGAGGCGCCGAAGTGCCCGATCGGCTGCTGCTCCGCGACCTCGCCCGGCCCGAGGTGCGTGTTGTCGTACGCGAGTCCCCAGCCGTACTGCATCCCGAGCAACGTGCTCAGTACGACGGCAGCCACGATATTGAGCCAGCTGGACCGGACCGACCACAGCTTGGTCCACTCCGATCGAACCGCATTCGACAGACCGGAACCGGTCCCCACTGCGAGGATCGCCGCACTCACCGTCCACCTGCTTCCACGAGCTCACCCTGAGCCTCGACTTGAGCTTGACGCCGCTTCTTGAGGCGATGCCGGACAACCTCGACGACGAGCGTGACTGCGAGCGCCAGCCCGATGCCGAGGACCACGCCCTTCAGCGGGTTGTCCTCGAACGCTTTCCCGCCGATGTAGCCGACCAAGGTGCAGTAGATGCCCCAGCTGACCGCGGCCAGTGCCGCGAACGCGGAGAACTGCCGGAGCGGGTAGCGGACCGATCCCATCGTCAGCGTGACCGCAGTACGTCCTCCGGGCACGTACCTGGCGACGACCAGGACCAGCCCGCCGCGCTCGACCAGAGCCTGCCGGGCCCAGAGCACCGCGGCGTACCGCCGGGTCCCTGGCTTCATCCGGTCGAGCACCCGTCCGCCGGCGCCGCGCCCGAGGGCATAGGAGACGTGATCGCCCATGAAGGCTCCGACCGCCGCGACGACGATGACGGCGTACAGGTTGGGCTCACCGCCGGCGGCGAACACTCCTGCCGTGACGACCAACGTCTCCGACGGGATGGCCGGGAAGAACCCGTCCAGCGCGGCGAACCCCCACAACGCGAGGTAGATCCACCAGGACGACATCAGTTCGTGCGCGAACTGCAGGATCGCGTCGCTCATGACGCCACCGCCACGCCGTACTCGACGCTGTCCGCGGTGAGCTCCATGTAAGCCTCCTCGAGGGACGCCCGCTCCGTCACCAGTTCGTGCAGCCGTACGCCGAGTTCATAGGCGAGATCGCCCACCCGTTCGGCCGGTACGCCGGTCACCACCAGCCCCTCCTCTACGGCCTCGACCCGCTCGGCCTCAGCCGCCAGCCGGTCCCGCAGTACGGCGAGCTGGGTCCGGTCGGGGATCCGCACCGCGACGGTCGTCCTGGACGATCCCGCGATCACGTCGCCGACCGCGGCGTCCGCGATGAGGCGGCCGCGACCGATCACGACCAACTGGTCGGCGGTCAGTTGCATCTCGCTCATCAGATGGCTGGAGACGAAGACCGTGCGGCCCTCGGCCGCGAGCGAGCGCATGAGCTCACGGACCCAGCGAACACCGTCCGGGTCGAGGCCGTTCACCGGCTCGTCGAACATCAGCACCTCGGGGTCGGCGAGCAGCGCGCCGGCGATGCCGAGCCGCTGGCCCATGCCGAGCGAGAACTGCCCGGCGCGTTTCCTGGTCACCGCGTCCAGGCCGACGATCGACAGCACCTCGTCGACGCGGGTGACCGGGACGCCGTTGCTGCGGGCCATCGCGACCAGATGGTCACGGGCCGACCGGCGAGGGTGCAGGGCCTTGGCGTCGAGCAGGGCCCCGACCTTGGTCAGCGGGCGCGGCCACTCGGCGTACGGGCGTCCGTCGACGAGCGCGGTGCCCGCGGACGGGCTGTCGAGGTCGAGGATCATCCGCATCGTGGTCGACTTGCCGGCGCCGTTCGGCCCGAGGAAGCCGGTCACCCGGCCGGGGGAGATGGTGAGGTCGAGCGAGTCCACGGCGGTCGTCCCGCCGTACCTCTTGGTGAGTCCTTCGAGCGTGATCACGCCGGGGCCCTTTCCTGGTCCTTGTGGTACCTCGAACCTAGAAATGGAGGCGCCCCCGGCACATCGGACGAGCGGCTGGTCCCGACCCCTACTTTCGTCAGGTGTGTCGATACCATCTGTGCGTGACCGGTATTCGGCTGGTCGAGACCTGAGGAGTGCACGTGTCGGAAGTCAAGGTCCACCTGATCGGCGTCGAGGGCGAGGCTGAGCGGAGTGTGACCGAGACGACGACGATCGGGGAGCTGTTCGCCGGGATCTTCGGCCAGGACCGCTCCGCCATCGCCGCCCGGGTCAACGGTGAGCTGCGGGACCTGTCCCGGGTGGTCGCCGACGGCGACGAGATCGAGCCGGTCAAGGCGGCGTCGGAGGACGGCCGGGCGATCATCCGGCACTCGACCGCGCACGTCCTCGCGCAGGCGGTGCAGGACCTGTTCCCGGAGGCCAAGCTCGGCATCGGTCCGCCGGTGGAGAACGGGTTCTACTACGACTTCGACGTACCGACGCCGTTCACGCCGGAGGACCTGACCAAGCTCGAGAAGAAGATGCAGCAGATCATCAAGGAGCGGCAGCGGTTCAGCCGCCGGGTGGTCACCGACGACGACGCGCGCGACGAGCTCGCGGCCGAGCCGTACAAGCTCGAGCTGATCGGCATCAAGGGCTCCGCGGCCGACGCGGCCGAGGGCGCTTCGGTCGAGGTCGGCGGCGGCGAGCTGACGATCTACGACAACGTCCGGCGCGACGACAGCGTCGCCTGGAAGGACCTGTGCCGCGGCCCGCACGTCCCGGCGACGGGGTACCTCGGCAACTTCAAGCTGATGCGTACGGCGGCGGCGTACTGGCGGGGGAGTGAGAAGAACCCCCAGCTGCAGCGGATCTACGGCACCGCGTGGGAGTCGCGCGACGAGCTGAAGGCGTACCTGACCCGTCTCGAGGAGGCCGCCAAGCGCGACCACCGCAAGCTGGGCACCGAGCTCGACCTGTTCAGCTTCCCGGACGAGATCGGCTCGGGTCTCGCGGTGTTCCACCCGAAGGGCGGCGTGCTGCGGAAGGTGATGGAGGACTACTCCCGCCAGCGGCACGTCGAGGACGACTACGAGTTCGTCTACTCACCGCACATCACCAAGGGCCAGCTGTTCGAGACCTCCGGTCACCTGGACTGGTACGCCGACGGCATGTACCCGCCCATGCACCTGGACGAGGAGCGCGGCGCGGACGGGCAGATCCGCAAGCAGGGCCAGGACTACTACCTGAAGCCGATGAACTGCCCCATGCACAACCTGATCTTCGCGGCCCGCGGCCGGTCGTACCGGGAGCTGCCGCTGCGGCTGTTCGAGTTCGGCACGGTCTACCGGCTGGAGAAGTCCGGCGTTGTGCACGGCATGACCCGCGCCCGCGGCTTCACCCAGGACGACGCGCACATCTACTGCACCCGTGAGCAGATGCGCGACGAGCTGCGCAACCTGCTGACGTTCGTGCTCGGCCTGCTCGCCGACTACGGCCTGGACGACTTCTACCTCGAGCTCTCCACCAAGAACCCGGACAAGTTCGTCGGCACCGACGAGGTCTGGGAGGAGGCCACCGAGACGCTCCGGGAAGTTGCCGAGGGCTCCGGACTGGAGCTGGTCCCGGACCCGGGCGGCGCCGCGTTCTACGGCCCGAAGATCTCCGTCCAGGCCCGGGACGCGATCGGCCGGACCTGGCAGATGTCGACGATCCAGCTGGACTTCAACCTGCCGGAGCGGTTCGAGCTGGAGTACACCGCGCCGGACGGCTCCCGGCAGCGGCCGGTGATGATCCACCGTGCGCTGTTCGGCTCGATCGAGCGGTTCGTCGCGGTGCTGACCGAGCACTACGCCGGCGTCTTCCCGCCCTGGCTGGCCCCGGTCCAGGTGATCGGCATCCCGATCACCGACGGGCACGTGGACTACCTGTTCGAGATCGCCAAGCAGCTGAAGGCACAGGGGATCCGGGTCGAGGTCGACGCGTCCGACGACCGGATGCAGAAGAAGATCCGGAACGCCCAGAAGGCCAAGGTGCCGTACATGCTGATCGCCGGCGACGACGACATGGCGGCCGGATCGGTCTCGTTCCGGTACCGCGACGGCACGCAGAAGAACGGCGTACCGATCGCCGACGCCGTGGCCGAGATCGTCGAGTCCGTGCAGAAGCGCGTTCAGGTATGACGGACACCCCCGACTCGCCGTACACACCTGAAGAACTGGTGGGTCAGGACGGGGTCGGGGTGCCCGATCCGTTCATGCGGTTGTGGACGCCGCACCGGATGGCGTACATCGAGGGCGAGAACAAACCCACCAGTGATGAGGCGGGTTCGGGCTGCCCGTTCTGCCGGCTTCCGGGGCTGCCGGACGCGGACGCGTTGATCGTGCACCGCGGTGAGGCGGCGTACGCCGTCCTGAATCTGTACCCGTACAACCCAGGTCACCTGATGGTCGTGCCCTACCGGCACGTCGCCGACTACACCGAGCTGAGCGAGGCGGAGGTCGCCGACGTCTCCACGCTGACCCGGCAGGCGATGCAGGCGATCCGCACCGTGTCGGGGGCGCACGGCTTCAACATCGGCATGAACCAGGGCGAGATCGCCGGCGCCGGCATCGCCGCCCACCTGCACCAGCACGTGGTCCCGAGATGGGCCGGCGACACCAACTTCATGCCCGCGATCGCCCACACCAAGGTCCTGCCCCAACTCCTCCCGGACACCCGAGCACTCCTCGCGAAGTCCTGGCCGTAAACGAACAATCGCCCCACCCGACGGATCGGGTGGGGCGGTTGTCCCCAGGGTGCAGTGGTCACTCGCCGAAGAGCAGTGGGTCGCTGTACTTGGTCCAGCTGAAGTACACCGGGTCCTTGAACGTGCCGGGAGCCTTGCCGAGGCCCTTGATGACCGTCGACAGTCCGTTGGCGTGGCCAACGGAGTACAGGTAGCCGTTGCCGGTGTCGCGGTCGATGCCGAGGATGATCGTGCCTGTACCGCACGGTGCGGCCACCAGCGTCTCGAACACCCCCCAGGTCGAGATCCGGATCGGCTTCACGACCGGCTGGATGATGTGCCCGCTGACGCGCGGGAGACGGGCCGTGTACAGCCGCCCGGTGCTGTGCGTCATCAGGAACGTGTCGTACGTCGAGCTCTGGCTGATCAACGCCATCCCCTTCACGCCGCGGAAGTTGGAGGCCCAACCGTCCATGTGACGGTAGATCCGCCCGTTGTCGATCTTGACGGTACGGCGCTCCAGCTCCGCCCCGTCGTTGGTCAGCGACCATTCGACGGACTTCGCCCCGACCGTCGACCGGTCAAGGGTCCGGTAGTTCTGCCACCCCGGCCCGACCCGCGTGAGCTGCTTCTGCGACACCGTCCCGCCGCCGGTCGGCGTGCGGTACGAGAAGTCGTACAGAACCGATCCCAGCACCACCTGACCCGTGTGCAACTCCGAGCCCTCGCCCGGGCCGTACCTGACGGCCGCGCTGAGTCGCGTCTGACCGTCCGCATAGATGTCCTTCGCGACGATCTTGTCGGTGACCTTCGTGACCGGTGCTGTCGCCGAGAAGGTCTGCATCCGGTGATCCCCGCCGGCCGTCACCGAGCCGACCGAGATCCTGCACGGCGCCGTCGTCCCGCTCTGCTCCGCCGTCGCCGTGCCGGCCGTGAGCAGTCCCGTGGTGAGCGTCGCGGCGGCCATCAACCCGCCGTACCTGAGAAGTGTGCGCATTTCCACCACCCCCATCACTGATAGATGGTGGTTGGACGCTGGTCTGGACCGGAAAGTTCAGCGCAAGAAGAGCGGGAGCATGGGGTCGACGAGGTTGGTGAGGGTGGCCAGCGTGACCTCGCGCGGTGGGTTCGTCAGCGCGGTGACGCGGACGACCCGGCGGCCCTGACGGAAGACGAGTTCGCCGGCCTCGGGGAGGTAGTACCCGGGCTGCCCGATCGGCGCGAATCGTGGCGGTGGCACCTGCTGCGCTTCCGGGATCGTCAGCTGGTCGAACGCCTCCACGATCGACACGGTCGCGTCGTACGTTCCCCAGATGCAGGTGAGCGCGCCCTTCACCCGGTAGTCCCGCCGCAACTGCACCTGCAGCCGGATGAACCGCTCGGCCGCCGAGGTCGCCAGCTGACACGTCTCGTCCGCCTGCCGGGCCGGCCGCAGGCTACGGGGTACGGCGTCCCGCGCGGCCAGAGCGATCGCGATCGCTCGCGCCTTCTCGATCCCGTCCGCGGGATCGCGGTCGATGCCGCCGGCGGGGCTGATCCGCACCGCACGGTCTGCGACCCGGAAGACGATCCGGGACTCGCTGATGGTTGCTTCCGGCCCGAGCTCCGGCAGCGACTCGACCGCCCCGGGATTCTCCACGAGCCGGCTGAGCGTGTCCGGCTGGATCGGCAGCGCGCTGACGCCGATCGTGACCGGCAGGTCTCCGAGCAGCAGGGTGCAGAGGTCCATCGCCGGAAGGCCGCCGTCGTTCCAGGCGTTCGGCTTGGCCGTGACCGGGCCGCGGAACTTCGCGGTCAGCTGGCGCGTGATCGCCGTACACACCTGTGGCCCGGGTGCTCCCGACGTACCGTCGAGTCCCTCGGGCTGCGTGGGAGCGATGGCGGTCGGGATGATCACCGAGGGCGGCACGGGGGCCGGCGCGGTGCCGTCGGCGCGCTGCGCGACGGAGCAACCGGCGGTGCAACCGCTCGCCGCGAGCAGGAGGACGAGGCCGCGCGCGAGCTGCCTGCGACCCATGCCGGTCACCTCCTCACCCCAGCATCCTCCGTGCGAGGGCCTGGCGCAGGCCGAAACCCGTGCCGCGTCACCCGGTGGTGACCCCGGTGAACTACGATCGCGTCGCCATGCTTAACAGATTCCGTCAGTTCTGGACCAAGGTGATCACGCCGATCGCCACCCTCCTGCTCAAGCTCGGCGTGAGCGCCGACGTGGTCACGCTGGTGGGCACCATCGGTGTGTCCGCCGGAGCGCTGATCTTCTTTCCGCGCGGCCAGCTGTGGATCGGCACGGTGGTCATCACCTGCTTCGTGTTCTCGGACCTGATCGACGGCCACATGGCCCGGACGTCGGGTACGTCGTCGAAGTGGGGCTCGTTCCTCGACTCGACGCTGGACCGGATCGCCGATGGCGCGGTCTACGGCGGCCTGGTGATGTACTACGCGAACTCGCAGGCCGGCGACTCGACGCTGATGGCGGCCGTGACGCTGTGGGCACTGGTGATGGGCGCGGTCACGTCGTACGCGCGGGCCAAGGCGGAAAGCCTCGGCCTTAAGGCGAGCGGCGGCCTCGCCGAGCGCGCGGACCGCTTGGTGCTGACGCTGGTCCTCGCGTTCTTCTCCGACGTGCTGAACCTGCCGATCCTGCTGGAGATCGTGATCTGGTACCTCGCCGCGGCGAGCACGGTCACCGTTGTCCAGCGGGCGCTGTCCGTGCGCAAGCAGGTCCTGGCCGACCCGTCCAACTCGGGGCTGGACACGCCGCCGCCGGACCCCAAGGCCTGATGGAAGGCGTCCGGCACCGGGTCGTCGACCTGGCCTTCGCGCTCGCCTGGACCCTGGTACGACGCCTGCCCGAGCGGACCGTCACGTGGCTGTTCCAACGGGCCGCGGACCGCACGTTCCGCCGCAACGGCCGCGGCGTACGGCGACTGCGCGGCAACCTGGCCGCCGTACGTCCAGAAGCCGGCGAGGGCGAGGTCGACGAGCTCACGCACGCCGGGATGCGGTCGTATCTGCGCTACTGGCAGGAAGCGTTCCGCCTGCCCGAGTGGAGCGACGAGGAGATCGTCGGCCGGGTCCGGACGGTCAACGAGAAGGTGCTGCGGGACGCGTACGCCGCGGGGCAGGGCGTGATCTGCGCGCTGCCACACCTGGCGAATTACGACCACGCGGGTGCTTGGGCCGGGCTGACCGGGATGCCGGTGTCGACGGTCGCGGAACGTCTGCAGCCGGAATCGCTGTTCGACCGCTTCATCGCGTACCGGAAGAAGCTCGGCATGGAGGTACTCCCGCTGACGGGCGGTGACGACGACGTCACCGGCGTACTCGCGGACCGCCTGCGGGCCGGGGGATTCGTGTGCCTGGTCGCCGATCGGGACCTGTCCGAGCGCGGTGTCCCGGTCACGTTCTTCGGGCGGCCGTCGCGAATGCCTGCCGGACCGGCCGCCTTGAGCCTGAAGACCGGCGCGCCGCTGGTCCCGGCGACGTTGCACTACGACGGTCCGGATCTCGTCATCACCTTCCATGACGTGGTCGATCCCGACGGCGGCATGGCGGCGATGACCCAGCGATGCGCCGACGCCTTCGCGATCGGGATCGCCGAGCACCCGCAGGACTGGCACATGCTGCAGCGCATCTTCGTGGACTAGCGCGAGAATCGCTGTATGAGGATCGGCGTGGTCTGCCCGTACTCGCTGGGCACGCCCGGCGGGGTGCAGAACCACGTCCGCGACCTCGCCGAGGCCCTACTCTCCCTCGGTCACGGGGTGTCGGTCCTGGCCCCGGTCGACGAGTCCTCGGACAGCGCGATCCCGCCGTACGTCGTCTCGTCCGGACGGGCCGTCGGCGTGCCGTACAACGGGTCGGTCGCTCGTGTGACGTTTGGTCCGCGTACGGCGGCGCGCGTGAAGAGCTGGCTCGCCGACGGAAACTTCGACGTCGTCCACGTCCACGAGCCGACCACGCCGAGCGCCTCGATCATCGCGCTGTGGTCCGCCGACGGGCCGTTCGTCGCCACCTTCCATACCTGGCAGGTCCGGTCCCGGGCGATGAGCGTGGCGTCCAGCCTGCTCCGGCCGGCGCTGGAGAAGATCGACGCCCGGATCGCGGTCTCCGAGAACGCGCGCTCGATGATGGTGCAGCACATCGGCGGCGAGGCTGTGGTGATCCCGAACGGTCTCTACACCGCGCGGTTCAAGGGCAGCCCGCGCCCGGAGTGGATGGGCGAGGACGGCACGATCAGCTTCCTTGGACGGCTGGACGAGCCGCGCAAGGGCCTCGGCGTGCTGCTGGACGCCGTACCGGCGCTGATCGCCGAGCGTCCACGGTTGAAGATCCTGGTCGCCGGATCAGGACAGGCCGACGAGGCGCTGCCGCCGCGGTATCAGGACAACGTGCTGTTCCTGGGCGCGATCGACGACGAGGCTCGGGCAGACATGCTGGCCGGTTCGGACGTCTACGTCGCCCCGCATCTCGGTGGCGAGAGCTTCGGCATCGTCTTGCTGGAGGCGATGGCGGCCGGTGCGCCGGTGCTGGCGAGTGACCTGCCCGCGTTCCGGCACGTGCTGGAGGGCGGGCAGCTGGGGGAGTTGTTCGAGCCAGGGAACGCCGGCGAGCTCGCGGCCCGTGCTCTCCGACTACTGCGCCGGCCCGACGAGCGCGAGCAATTGCGAGCCGTGGGGTTGGCCGGCGTACCGAAGTACGACTGGTCCGTCCTGCTCCCGGAGCTGCTCTCGGTCTACGAGCTCGTCGCCCGCCGATGAGCGTCACCCCGCAGCCTCACCCCAGAAATGAAGCCACCGCCACGGCGGAGACAGCCGGGCCGTCGCGGCGCAGCGCGTGGCCCGGTTCGCGCGTGGGACGTGGGCGTGGGACCTGGGTGAGAGCGGCCGGGGTTTGGGGAGTTTCACCTGCCGTTTCCGGGGGGAGGGCTCCCCAGTCCCGGTCGAAATGGTCCCCAAACCGGTTTGGGGACTGACAGCAGCCAGGGGGATTGCGGGTGATGGTCAGCTCGACAGGCGGTGCACCGGTGCGGGCAGCGGGAAGCGTAGGGAGTGACGGCTGCGTTCAGGCTTGGGCCAGCTTCTCGCTGATGGTCTTGATCTCGTCGAGGTCGCCAGGGTGCGGCGTCCACGGCAGCACCAGGGGGTCGTTCGGGTAGCGGGGGATGACGTGCAGGTGGGTGTGGAAGACGGACTGCCAGGCGTCCGAGCCGATGCAGCTGAGCAGGTTCGCCCCGGTCGCGCCCTCGAGGCGGTCGATCACCCGGGAGACCAGCGACTGGGCGAGCAGGGTCGCGGCGGTGAGGTCCTCGGGAGCGGCATCGCGGAGATCCGTCGAGTGTTCGCGCGGCACCACCAGCAGGTGTCCGGTCGTGCCGGGGTTGATGTCCATGAACGCGATCGCCCGGTCGGTCTCGGCGACCCGTGTGGAGGGAATGGTGCCGGCCACGATCCCGCAGAAGATGCAGTTCTCGCTCATCGGCCCAGGCTATACACTGCGCGAGCCGAACCTGTGCCCATCTGCCCTTGGAGCCCGATGCCGGACGAACTCCTGCGCCCGACCGTCGGCGCCGGCGTGGACATGTCGGCGCGCCCGTGGCGCTTGATGTCCCAGACGTACGTCGCGTTCTTCGGCGGCGTGCTCGCGTCCACGGCCGTGGCCTACCTCAACGCGGGCCGGCTCGGCGTCGACGTCGCCAAGCGCCGGCTGATCCTGCTGACCGGACTGGTCGGCCTGCTCGCGGTGATCGGCGTGTTCGTCCTGCTGTACGACGACGCCGGCGTCACGTCGGGTCTCCGGGTCAGCATCCGCGTGGTCGCCGTACTGTGCTGCATGGTCCAGCTCCGCCTGCAGCGTCCGATGGACCGCGCGTTCCAGCTGCGGGGTGCGGACTACGGATCCCTGTGGGGCTGGGGGATCGCGGTGACGATCGGCGGCGCGATCGCCGAGGCGTTGATCCTCTTCCTGGTGACGGTGGTGCTGTGAACGAACCGAGTGAGGCACGGCTGCGGATGGCCGCGCACTGGCTGCAGATCGGCCGCCCCGAGCGCGTGCTCGACGAACTGCAGGGGCTGTCCGGCGATGCGGCGGTGGACTACCGCGCGTACCTGTTCCGCGGTGCCGCGTTGCATGCGCTGGACCGGGACGCCGAGGCGGTCGACGTACTGCGGGACGGCCTTGCCCAGCACGGCCCGTTCCCCGCGATGCTGCACGTTCTCGGGTCCGCGCTGCGTTCGGAGGGCCGTCTGCCCGAGGCCGAGGCCGCGTTCCTGCAGGGCCTGAGCCTCGACCCGAACGATCCGGACCTGCTGCTCGGGTACGCCCATGTCTGTTTGGCGGCCGGGCAGGCCGAGAAGGCGAGCGCCCTGGTCGAGCGTGCCGCGTCGCACGCGCCGGAGAGTGTGGCTGTCTCGGCTGCCCGTGCACAGGTGGCGTTCGCGCTCGGCAAGGACCGCGACATGCACCGGCACAGCACCGAGGCGTTGTCGTACGACCCCGAGGACCCGAACGCGCGGGCGTTGCACGGTACGGCGTCGATGCTGACCGGGGACTCCCGAGCCGGATACAACTCGCTGCGGTCCGCCGCCGCCTCGCAACCAGGTGACGCCGACCTGCGGGCCGCCGCCCGCGAGGCGAAGCTGTTCAACCACCCGCTGATGGTTCCGCTGCGTCCGTTCGCGCGCATCAATCCGCTGGTCGTCTGGGTCGGCGCGGTCGCAGTCATCTACGGCCTCCGCGCGGCCGGGCTCGCACCGCTGTCCTTCGCCTTCGCCATGGTGTGGCTGGGCTTCTGCGTCTACTCCTGGGTGGTCCCACCGCTGGTCCGCCGTTGGCTCAACCGAAAGTGGGGCTCATGAGCAACGACCGCATCGAGGCGCTGCGTAAGGCAGTCGACGCGGCGCCGGACGACGTACTGCTGCGGCTCGTGCTCGCGGAGTCGCTGGCCGCGGCCGGTGAGACCGAGGAGGCGCTCGACCAGTACGTCGTACTGCTCGATCAGCGTGGGTTACCCGACGACCAGTTCGTGCCGGTCGGTGAACTGGCCGCGGCGAACGGGCGGCTCGCCCTGCTGCGGAACCTGCTCGAAGCGGCTCGCCAGCGCGGCGTCGTCGAGGGGACCGGGCGCTTGCAGCAGCTCGTGGACGGCATGATCGCCGAGCGCAGCGGCGTACGGATCAAGGTCGGGCCCGAGGACGAGCAGGATCCGCTGATCCCGGACACGCCCAAGGAGACCACCACCTTCGACCAGGTCGGTGGCATGGAGGAGATCAAGCGGGTCATCCACAGGATGGTGATCCTCCCGCTGAGCCGGCCGGAGCTGTACGAGAAGTACGGGCGGAAATCCGGCGGCGGCGTGATGCTGTACGGGCCGCCCGGCTGCGGCAAGACGCTGCTGGCGCGTGCGACCGCGGGGGAGTGCGGGCTGCCGTTCATTAACGTCCGGATCGAGGACGTGATGGACCCGTACCTCGGTGTCTCCGAGCGCAATCTGCACGCCGCGTTCGAGCGCGCCCGCGCCAACTCTCCGTGCGTGCTGTTCCTCGACGAGCTGGACGCGCTGGCGTTCGCGCGCCACAAGCACGGCGGGTCCGAGGCGCGCCGGCTGGTCGACGTACTGCTGCAGGAGCTGGACGCGATCGGCTCTGAGAACGAGGGCCTGCTGGTGCTCGCCGCGACGAACGCGCCGTGGGACGTCGACGAGGCGATGCTCCGCCCCGGCCGTTTCGACCGGGTGATCTTCGTACCGCCGCCGGACGAACCGGCCCGTTCCGACATCCTGTCCGTGCTGACGAAGGAGGTCCCGGCCGACGGCCTCGACCTGAAGGCCCTCGCAAGCCAGACAGCGATGTTCAGCGGCGCCGACCTGCGCGCGCTGATCGAGCGCGGCGTCGACAAGGTGATCGACGAGGCGCTTTCGAGCGGTGGCGAACCGCCACTCGCGATGCGCCACCTCACCGACGCGCTGACCGCGGTGAAGCCGTCGACGCTCGACTGGCTGCACCGCGTCCGCTCGTACATCGAGTTCGCCAACCAGAGCGAGCGGTACGACGATGTGGCGGCGTACCTCAAGTCCCGCGACGTACGCCGCCGCCTCACCCGCGACTCCAAGCCCTAGGTCACTTCAGCCTCGACGCGACCGACTCCGGCATCGCCTCGTACCGGGAGAACTCGCGGCTGAACGACGCCGAACCGTGGGACAGCGAGCGGAGGTCGATCGAGTAGCGGGTGATCTCCACCTGCGGTACTTCGGCCTTCACCAGCGTCCTGTTCTCGCCGATCTTGTCGGTCCCGAGCAGCCGCCCGCGACGCCCGGACAGGTCGCTCATCACCGCACCGACGAGATCGTCGGGCACCAGCACCGACACCAGATCCACCGGCTCCAGCATCGCGACCTTGGTTGCGGCCGCCGCCTCACGCAGCGCCAGCCCGCCGGCCATCTGGAACGCCATGTCGGACGAGTCGACGCTGTGCGCCTTCCCGTCGCGCAACGTGACCCGGATGTCGACCATCGGATACCCGGCCCCGACGCCCTTCTCCATCTGCGCCCGGATGCCCTTCTCGACGCTCGGGATGAACTGCCTCGGCACGGCACCGCCGACCACCTTGTCGACGAACTCGAAGCCCGACCCTCCCGGCAGCGGCTCGACCTCGATGTCACACACGGCGTACTGACCGTGCCCGCCGGACTGCTTCACGTGCCGTCCGTGACCCTTGGCCGACCCGCCGAACGTCTCCCGCAGCGGCACCCGTAGCTCGACGGTGTCCACGGTCACGCCGTACCGGTTCGACAGCGCGTCCAGTACGACGTCCGAGTGCGCCTCGCCCATGCACCACAGCACGATCTGGTGGGTCTCCGGGTTCTGCTCGATCCGCAACGTCGGATCCTCGGCCGCCAGCCGCTGCAGCCCGGCCCCGAGCTTGTCCTCGTCGGTCTTCGCATGCGCCTGGACGGCGATCGGCAGCAACGGCTCCGGCATGTTCCACGGCCGCAGCAGCAGCGGATCCGCCTTGTCGGAGAGCGTGTCACCGGTTTCCGCGCGGGTCAGCCGGCCGATCGCGCACAGGTCACCGGCGATCACCTGCCCCGCCGGACGCTGCGTCTTGCCGAGCGGGAACGACAGCGTGCCGATCCGCTCGTCCTCGTCGTGGTCCTCGTGCCCGTGCGACGCTCCGTTGTGGTCACCGAAGAACGACGTGAAATGGCCCGACACGTGAACCGTCGTGTCGGGCCTGATGGTGCCGGAGAACACCCGCACCAGGCTGACCCTGCCGACGTACGGGTCCGACGTCGTCTTCACCACCTCGGCGAGCAGCGGTCCGGCGGTGTCGCACGTGAGGCCCTGGCGGGCGACTCCGTGCGGGGTGAAGACCTCCGGGAGCTTGTGCTCTGGCGGTGACGGGAAACCGCTGGTGATCACCTCGAGGAGCTCCAGCGTGCCGACCCCGGAGGCGCTGCAGACCGGGACCACCGGGAAGAACGAGCCGCGGGCGACGGCGCGCTCGAGGTCGTCGATCAGGACCTTCTGGTCGATCTCCTCGCCGCCGAGGTAGCGGTCCATCAAGGACTCGTCCTCGGACTCCTCGATGATGCCCTCGATCAGCGTGCCGCGCAGCTCCTCGATCTCGTCGGCGTACGACGGGTCCGGCGCCGCGGTCGAACGTTTGCCGTCGGCGTACTCGAAGTACGACTGGGAGAGCAGCCCGATCAGCCCGTCACCAGCGGGCAGGTAGAGCGGCAGCACCTTGTCGCCGAACGCGTTCTGCGCCGTGGAGAGCGCGTTCTGGTAGTTCGCGCGGGCGTGGTCGAGCTTCGTGATCACGACCGCGCGCGGCATTCCCACCTGCTCGCACTCCTGCCAGACCGTCCGGGTCGGCTCGTCGACGCCCTCGTTCGCCGAGATCACGAACAGCGCACAGTCGGCGGCGCGAAGACCGGCCCGCAGCTCACCGACGAAGTCGGCGTATCCGGGCGTGTCGATCAGGTTGATCTTGACCTTCCCCTGGCCGGCGTCGTGCGGCAGCGAGGCGAGCGACAGGCCCACAGAGCGCTGCTGCCGGATCTCGGCGTCGTCGAAGTCGCACACCGTGGTTCCGTCCAGGACGGTGCCGGGTCTGTTCAGGACTCCGGAGGCCACCAGCAAGGCCTCGACGAGGGTGGTCTTGCCGGAGCCCGAAGGGCCGACCAGCACCACGTTGCGGATGGCTCCCGGGTTGTCCACAGCGGGCGCGGCCCCGGTGCCTTGGGAAGCGTTCGTCTTGTCTGCCATGACGTTCCTCCTGGTCCACCCACGATTCCCCTAACCGACACTTCGCACAAGGCCCCTCAGCTCGCGGATTCGTGTCGAGCCTGCGACCCGCGGACCCTGGCGCTCGATAGTGTCGCGGACATGCGTAGGGCACTCGGGGTCGTCATCAGTACGTTGGTCGCCGTCCTGGCGCTGGCCGGTTTCGCTGTACCGGCAAGCGCGGGTACGGCGGAGGCCGGTGACGAGATCAGGAACTTCAGGATCGACTACACCGTGTCCGCCGAGGGCGTGCTGCACGTCGAGGAGACGATCGACTACCACTTCGCGGAGTCCGGGCGGCACGGGATCTACCGGGACCTGGTCACCCGCGAGCCCTACAAGGACGACGACTCGAAGGACCAGGAGTACCAGGTCTCGAACATCGACGTGTCGTCCCCGACCGGCGCGCCGGACGAGTTCACCGTCGACACGTACGAGGGGAACAAGGGCCGCTACGGGGAACTGCAGGTCAAGATCGGCGACCCGGACAAGACGATCTCCGGCACCGAGGCGACGTACAAGATCTCGTACGACGTGCGCGGCGCGCTCCGGCACTTCGACGACCACAGCGAGCTGTACTGGGACGCCACCGGCAGCGCGTGGAGCGCGGTGATCGACCAGGTCACGGTCAACGTCGACGTACCGCAGGGCGTCACCAAGACCGAGTGCTTCCTGGGCACCGCCGGATCGAACCGCACGTGCCAGCAGAAGTCGGTCGTCGGCGAGAAGGGAGTGTTCGGCGCCTCCCAGCTCGATCAGGGCGAGCAGTTGACGATCGTCGCCGGAATCACCGCCGGCGCCGTCCAGAACGACACCCCGATCCTGGTCGACCCGCCGAGCTGGCTGGAGCGCAACGGGGTGTCCTGGCTCTCGCTGATCGGCTCCGGCGTCGCGACCGCAGCCGCCATCGTGCTCGCCTCGCTCTACGCGAAGTTCGGCAACAAGGACCAGCGGTACGCCGGGATGCCGCCGGGCGCGTTCCCACCGGACGGGGTCGCCGCGCAGCCGGTGAAGGACGACCTCACCGAGGACCAGATCCCGGTCGCGTTCGCGCCGCCACGGATCCCGGTCGCCGAGGGCGGCCTGCTGATCGACGCGAAGGCGAACACGACCGAGACGGCCGCGACGCTGATCGACCTGGCGGTGCGCGGCGGCGTACGGATCGAGAACGACGGCACGTCGCAGAAGGCGGTGCTGCTGAACCCGGCGGCCGCGACCGCACCGCACGAGCAGGCGCTGATGCTCGGCCTGTACCCGGGGCTGCAGCCGGGCATGGAGGTGCAACTGGAGCGCGGTGCGGTGGGTGACAACACCATGCGCAACGCGCACAACGAGATGATCAAGGCACTCCGTGACCAGGTGAAGGCCCGCCAGTGGTACCTGCGGATGCCGCGGGCCGGTGGCGGCTCGGCGTTCAAGAACGGCTTCGGCTGCGCCTGTATGGCGATGATCGGCATCTGGGTCGTCGGCGCCGGTTTGATGGGCACCGTGATCAGCGCCGCGACCGGGGGATTCGGCCGGGCGGTGGTCGTCGCGGTGCCGGTGATCGCGGTCATCGTTGCCATCGGCATCTGGATCGCGGTCCGGGGCCGCGGGCAACGGAACCCGGCCGGCCGCGCGGTGGCCGACCAGCTGATCGGCTTCCGCAAGTACCTGGCCACGGCCGAGGCGGACCAGCTGCGCTTCGAGGAGGGCGAGGACATCTTCTCGAAGTACCTGCCCTGGGCCATCGCTTTCGGCCTCGCCGACCGCTGGCAACGGGTGTGCGAGCAGCTCGTCGCCGCCGGCCGCATCACGCCCGACCCGTACTGGTACTACGGACCGTCCTACTACACCTCCGGCTGGACCGCGGCCGCGGTCAGCACTACCGTCGCGAACACCTTCAGCCCGCCGCCCACGCCGTCCAGCTCCGGCGGTGGCGGCGGCAGCTCGTCCGGTTTCAGCGGCGGGTCCTCGGGCGGCGGTGGCGGCGGTGGAGGCGGCGGCAGCTGGTAGTGGGCTGCTGCGTGGCCTTTTGGGCCGCTACATTCCCGGCTATGCGTCGGGGACTCGGGATCGTCATCAGCTCACTGTTCACCGTTCTCGCGGTGGCGGGTTTCGCCGTACCGGCCGAGGCCGCGACCACGGCGTACGGCGACGAGATCGAATCGTTCGCGATCATCTACAGCGTCTCCGAGGACGGCGTACTGCACGTCGAGGAGACGATCGACTACACCTTCGCGGAGTCCGGACGGCACGGGATCTACCGCGACCTGGTGATCCGCGAGCCGTACGCCGACGACAAGACGAAGGACCAGAAGTACGAGGTCTCGAACATCGAGGTGTCGTCGCCGACCGCACCGGACGAGTTCACGACCGAGACGGCGAAGCTCAACGGCGACCGGGACCAGACGCTGCGGATCAAGATCGGCTCGAAGGACCGGACGATCTGGTCGACCAGCGCGAAGTACGTGATCTCGTACGACGTCCGTGGCGCGCTCCGGCACTTCGACGACCACAGCGAGCTGTACTGGGACGCCACCGGTTCCGCTTGGGACGCCGACATCAAGAAGGTCGCGGTGAGCGTCCACGCACCGCAGGGCGTGCAACGGGTCGAGTGCTACAGCGGCTGGTCAGGCTCCAACACTCCCTGCGAGAGCAAGGCCGTCACCGGCGGCGTCGGGCGCTTCACCCAATCCGACATCCTCGAAGGGAGCCAGCTGACGATCGTGGCCGGGATCAAGGCCGGCGCCGTGCAGAACGACACACCGATCGTGGTCGACCCGCCGAACTGGCTGGAGCGCAACGGGATGTCCTGGCTCGCACTCGCCGGATCCGCTCTGGCCACCGCGGCCGGCATCGCCGCTGCGTTCCTCTACAACCGGCGCGGCCTCCGCGATCTGCGGTACGTCGGCCTGCCGCCGGGGACCGTTCCGCCCGCGGGCGCGAGTGCACAGATCGGACGGGATCAGCTCACGGACGACCAGATCCCGGTGGCGTTCGCGCCGCCCGAGGTCACGGTCGCGGAGGGCGCCCTGATGGCCGAGGCGGCGGACAAGTCCACTGCCCTCGCGGCAACGCTGATCCACCTCGCTGTCCGCGGTGCGATCCACCTCGACAACACCGATGACGGCGCGCGCAAGGCAGTGCTGGTCGACCCGGAGGTTGCGACGGCGAAGCACGAGAAGGTGCTGCTCAAGGGATTGTTCCCGAAGCAGGAGCCAGGCGAGGAGCGGGCGCTCGAACGCGCCGAGGTCGGCGACTACACGCTGGTGCAGGCCGCGGACAAGATGTACGACGCCGTGTGGACCAACATCAGACGGCAGCAGTGGTACCTCAGGCT
Source organism: Kribbella sp. VKM Ac-2569 (assembly GCF_004216905.1). Lineage (GTDB taxonomy): Bacteria > Actinomycetota > Actinomycetes > Propionibacteriales > Kribbellaceae > Kribbella. The sequence continues at coordinate 1,067,068 of NZ_SGXJ01000003.1, read as the reverse complement.
GCCGGCCTCGTCCGGTAACGGCGACGGCTCGACGGCTCTCGGCTGGATGCTCACGTTCGCTCTCGGCATCCTCTGCTTCGGCGCTGCACAGATCGGGTCTGGCCCGGCAACCGCGGGCCGCGTGATCGCGATCATCATTCCCGGCTGCGCCCTGCTGACGCTGCTCTGGATGTGGATCGGGAGGAGACGGCGCGGGCAGCGGAGCGCAGAAGGTCGCGCGATCACGGACCAGGTCATCGGGTTCCAGGTGTACCTCGCGACCGCCGAGGCGGATCAGCTGCGCTTCGAGGAGGGCGAGGACATCTTCTCGAAGTACCTGCCCTGGGCCATCGCCTTCGGTCTCGCCTCCCGCTGGCAGCGGGTCTGTGCGGAGCTCGTGGAGGCCGGCCGGCTGACGCCCGATCCGACTTGGTACGTCGGCCCGTCGTACTACCACTCCAACTGGTCGGCCGCCTCGATGAGCACCGCGGTCCAGACCACGTTCGTGGCGCCACCACCTCCCGCGCCCGAGCCGGGATCCGGCGGCGGCAGCTCATCCGGCTTCAGCTCGTACAGCGGTTCCTCGTCATCGTCGTCCTCGGGTTCGTCGGGCGGCGGCGGAGGAGGCGGTGGCGGCGGGAGCTGGTAGGTCAGACCGTTCCGCCTGCCGCTGTGGGGGCCGTGGGGTCGGCGCCGGCGTCGCCAACGGTCTCGCGAGCCAGGAAGTCCTCGAGGTGGAAGAGATTGTCGCCGGCGCGCTTGGCGACGTTGACCAGGGTGTTCATGGCCGCGACCTCCTCGACCTGCTCCTTGAGGAACCACTGCATGAACTGCTCACCGACGTAGTCGCTCTCGTCACGGGCCGTGCGCGCGAGCATCTCGATCTGCTTGGTGACCGTGATCTCCTGCGCCAGCGCGAGCTCGAGCGGCTCCAACGCGGTCTTGAAGTCCGACTCGACCTCACCGACCGACGGGATGTGCGGCCGGATGTCCTTGTCGAGCAGGTACTGGACCATCATCATCGCGTGGTTGCGCTCTTCCAGTGACTGCTTGTAGAAGTGCGCGGCCAGCTGCGGCAGGTCCTGGTCGTCGAACCAGACAGCGACTGCCACGTACTGCTGCGCGGCCGTGAATTCGTTACGGATCTGTTCCTGCAGGAGTTTCTCGTACGTGCTCATTCCGTCAATCTAATGGCCGTCCGCCGAATCCACACCCTTGGCGAGCCTGACCTAACCGGCTCGATTCCGTCCCAGTTCGACCACCTCGGTACCGCCTCCGGGCAGGCTGATCCGCACCGTCGTACCGTCCACGGCGATATCGATGCCCTCGGCAAGCGCCTCCGGCCGGAGCGCGTCGCGGGTCAGCAGTACGGCGTTCACGAGCACCAACGGCTCCCCGTGATGCGGTGCCGTCAGGTACGGCGTCGCCGAGTGCGCGCCGTACGGGTTCACTCCAAGCCCGCGGTGCACGCCTGCTTCGTCGTACCCGTGCAGGCCGACCACCGCCGACACCAACCCATCTGAATTCCGTGCGGAGGCGGACCTTTCGCTGGCTGTTGCCTCTGGCAAAGAGTCGCCCGCGACCGCGAATCCACCGCTGCGCACCAGTGCTCCGTCCGGGCCGTCGACCAGAGCGCACCGGATTTCCCAGCCACTGTGCACCACGGACGTGATCTCGATCGCCCACGGTCCTTCGTCGCCGAGCCAGGCGTTGTGCCACGACGACGCCGTACTGCCATCCACGCCGAGCCGTCGGATCCGCCCGCGCCCGCTGGCCTGCCCGTCGGGGGAGACCAGCGAGATCAGGTTGTCGATGTGTGGCTCGTGATCCGACAGGTCCGGGCCCGCGTGGTTCGCGTACGCCAGCCGGTTGTAGTGCGGATCGCCCGCCGGCTCCACGCCCTGCGGCTCGGCCACCGGCGCATGGTCGGCGCCGTGGTTCACCAGCTGCACGACCTGGTCGTGGCGACTCGCGTGCACAATCCACCCGGGCTCGGGCATCGCTCGGAGCTGATCCGCGTTGTCCAGCGGAATCGAGCCCTCCGGGTCCGACCACACCGGATGCTCTGGCGGCAGGATCAACCCGACAAACCCCTTCGAGGCCCAGTACGGCGAACCAGGACCGGAGTACTGCTGCGTCGTCGGCAGGAACGTGTCGTACCACCCGAGCGTCAGCACGCCACGCTCGTCCGGCACCCCGTGCTGCACGAAATGCCGCGCGACGCCCGAGCACAGCCGTCGCGTCTCACCCGGCGTCAACGGTGTCGAGTTGAGGATCGCACCCATCCAGTACGGCGCCGCGGCCGCCATCCGGTAGGTCAGCGACCGCCCCTGGTAGATCGGCGCCCCGTCGTTCCCGACCAGGTGTACGGCGTCTTCGAGGAAGAGCTTGATCCGTTCCTTGTAGAGCTTCAGCCGGTCCTCGTACTGCGCTCCCGGCGTCGCGGCCGCCATCCGCGCCCACAGGCCCGGGTACAGGTGCATCGCCCAGCCGATGTAGTTGTCGAAGTTCTGCCCGTCGCCGTCGGAGTACCAGCCGTTGCCGACGTACCAGTCCTCGATCCGGTCGAGGCCGCCGTCGATGTCCTCCTGCGAGTACGGCGCTCCGACCGACGCGAGGAACTGCTCGCTGACGACCTGGAACAGCCGCCAGTTGTTGTCGTGCGTCGTCGATCCGTTGAAGCCGCCGAGCCACTCCGCGACGTGTTCCTGGGCCCGCGTGTCGAGGCGGTCCCAGATCCATTCGCGGGTCTCGTGCAGTGACACCGCGATCGCCGCGGCCTCCACCATCTGCTGCGACCTCGGGGTGAGCCGCAGCCACGCCTCGGGGTGGTCCGGGTTGGCGCCGTTCGCGACACCCCGCGCGTACCGCTCGATCAGTTCCTCGCAGCCCTTGCCCTGGACGCCGGCGATCCGGAACGCGGCGAGCATGAACGACCGGGCGAATCCCTCCAGCGCGTCGGACGCCATACCCGACCGGCTCGGCCGGCCCGGGAGCTCGACCAGGGAGGCGCCGGGGGAGAAGTACGGAACGAGCGAGTCGAGCAGGTGGTCCGCGAGCGCCTCCCAGTGCGCCCGCACCCATCCGGTCTGACGGGAGAGCTCACGGTCGGTGTCCGGCAGGATGAGGCTGGTCATCGGGCCTCCCGGTCTGGACTGAGGAGCGTAGGGAGCGAAGCGACTGGAGCGACGAGGGAAGACCGGGAGTAACAGCCCGATGACCCGCCGCGCCGGAGGTGTGGCAATGAAACAGTCATGCGAGCCTTCCGATCTCGGTGGGGCTGATGGCGTGTTGCAGGGGTTGGCCGGTGGCGAGGCGTTCGAGTTCGCTGACCGCGAGCTCGCCGAGGCGGGCGATCTCGTTGCCGACGGCACCGGCGACGTGTGGGGTGACGAAGACGTTCGGCAGGTCGAGCAGCGGCGAGTCCGGCGGCAGCGGCTCAGGGTCGGTGACATCGAGGATCGCGTCGATCCGGCCGGTCACGCACTCGCGGATCAGCGCCTCGGAGTCGATGATCTTGCCGCGGGCCGTATTGATCAGCGACGAGCCGTCCTTCAGCAGCGCGAGCAGCCGCGCGTCCACCAGGCCTACCGTCTCCGGCAGCAGCGGCGCGTGCACGCTGAGGATGTCGCTACGGCGGAAGAGCGTGTCGTTGTCGACCAGCTCCGCACCGAGCGCCGCGGCCTCGTCCGTGGTTAGGTACGGGTCGCTGATCAGCACTTCCAGGTCGAATCCGCGCAACCGCTCCGCGACCATCTTCGCGATCCGCGAGGCCCCCAGCAGACCGACCGTCGTACCGTAACTGCCCGGCATCCCGTGCGGGTCCGTCTTACGCCGCTCCAGCCGGTACTGCGCCGCGAGCCGGAACGCCCGCTTCCCCGCCAGCACGATCGCCGCGACCGTGAACTCGGCGACCGGCTGCGCGTTCGCCGTGGCCGCCGACGAGACCTGGATGCCGCGGTCGAACGCCGCCGGATCGACGATCGCCTTGACCGAGCCCGCGGCGTGCAGGATGGCTTGCAGCTTCGGTGCCGCCTCGAGAACCTCCGGCCCGATCCGCGGGCAACCCCAGCCAGTGAGCAGTACGTCGACGTCCGGGAGCGCCGCCCGTACGGCGGGGTCCGCGAGGAAACTGCTCCCGGGTCCGACCGGCAGCACGGTGGCGATCGCGTCGAGGCGCTGCCGGACCCGCGGCACGAGGACGCGGTCCCGGCTGGCGTCGTTCATCGCCAGCATGACGGTCAGGGCGGAGTTTGGTTCAGGGCTCACGACGACAACTTAGCAAGCGCTTTCCAGCGCTGTCGCGCCGACCGCCGAGTCTTGGAACATCCTGAATCTTTCCGGCAAGTTCGCCAGGGTCGGAATTACTCCGCGACATCGCGGCGTTGGGGAAGGTAGAACTGCCTGTCAGTCTGTTGGAAGTTGCGAAGGAGACGACGATGCTGCGACCGGACGACCTCTACGAGATCGTCGACGAGTCGGTGGCCACCGGCCCGGCGGCGACGCCGAAGGTCCTGGTGCACTCGCTGGACGGTTTCATGGACGCCGGCCAGGCCGGGCGCGTGACCGCCGACCACCTGCTCGAGGTGCTCGACCACCGGCTGCTGGCACGGTTCGACATCGACCTCCTGCACGACTACCGGGCCCGGCGGCCCGAGGTGACGTTCGCCGAGGACCGGTTCACCGACTACACCCCGCCGCACCTGAGCCTGCATCTGGTGACCGACGACGCGGGCGTCGACTTCCTGCTGCTCGAGGGCGCCGAACCGGACAACCACTGGGACCGGTTCGCCGGGGCGATCCGGCAGCTCAACGACCTCTACAACGTGACGCTCACGGTCGGTGTGCACGGCATCCCGATGGGTGTGCCGCACACGCGGCCCCTCGGTCTGACGGCGCACGCGACACGGCCCGAGCTGGTCACCCGCTCGAACATCTGGGACGGCGAGATGGTGCTGCCCGCGAGCGCGGGGACGATGCTCCAGGTCCGTCTCGGCGAGGCGGGCAAGGACGCGATGGGCTTCGCCGTCCATGTGCCGCACTACCTGGCCGAGAACCGCTTCCCGGGTGCAGCACTGGCCCTCGTCCACGCGATCTCGGCCGCGACCGGCCTGCTCCTCCCTAGCAAGGCCCTGCTCGACGAGGCCGCCGTCACCGGCCGGCTGGTCGACGAGCAGGTCGATGCGTCCGAGGATGCGAGTGCAGTCGTCAAGGCACTGGAAACGCAGTACGACGCCGCCGAAGGCTCCCTCACCCGCAAGAGCCTCCTCGCCGACTCCACTCCGTCGGCCGACGAGCTAGGCGCAGAAGTAGAACAGTTCCTCGCCGAACTCAACCGCGAGGACAACGAGTAACCCGCGCCGCACCACCGCCCCGTCACACACCCTCATTTGCCTGGTGGACCTACCCATTTGCCTGGCTGACCCACCAAATGAGGGGTTCCTGACCCTTACCCAGGGTCAGGAACCCCTCATTTGATGGGTCTGCCAGGCAAATGGGGACGGGCGCGTTGAGCGCACGTGACGGTTTCCACAGCGGGTACGGCGTTGCGCGGCGGTTGGGGCTGTCAGGATGAGGCATGCCTGAGTCGCTGGAGGATCTGGTCGAGCTGCTCGACCTGGAGATGATCGACGTCGACCTGTTCCGGGGTCGTCAGCCGCAGACCTCGATGCAACGGGTGTTCGGCGGTCAGGTGCTGGGACAAGCGCTGGCTGCCGCGAGCCGCACCGTCGACCCGGAGCGGGTGGTGCACTCGCTGCACGGCTACTTCCTGCGCGCCGGCGATACCTCCGTGCCGATCGTGTATCGCCCGGAGCCGACCCGCGACGGCGGATCGTTCAGCAGCCGCCGAGTGGTGGCGTCGCAGAACGGGAAGCCGATCTTCTACATGTCCGCGTCCTTCCAACGCCCCGAAGCCGGCCTGGATCACCAGGATCCGATGCCGGACGACGCCGTACCGCCGGAAGAGGCCCCGCGACTCGCGACCGTCCTCGAGGCGCGGTCCGGTCGACCGGCGGCCGACTGGGACAAGGAGTGGGCGGCGCTCGACGTACGCCTGGCCGGAGTCACCGGACGCCAATTCTGGATAAGGGCCGCCGGCAAGCTTCCCGACGACCCGGCGCTGCACGCATGTGTGCTGGCCTATGCCAGTGACCTGACGCTGCTCGGCGCCAGCCTGCTCCCGCACGGCATCGTCATCGGCGACCGCCGCATCCAGCCGGCTTCGCTCGATCACGCACTCTGGTTCCACCGCCCGTTCCGCGCCGACGAGTGGCTGCTGTACGACCAGTCGTCGCCGTCCGCATCGGGAGCCCGCGGCTTCGCCACCGGCCGCCTCTACAACGAGGCAGGCAGCCTCGTCGCTTCCGTCGCCCAGGAAGGTCTCATCCGTCCCGTCGGCCTGGACCTCGAGGGCTAGTCCCGGGTCATCGGGCCTGTACGGCGCGGGCGACGGCGTCGGCGACTCGGTCGGGGGCGGGAATAGGGAGGCCGGTGGCGATGCGGATGGCGGGCGGGCCGGGCTTCGTCCAGCTGGCGCTCGCGCCGGCGGCGGCGATGCCGTGTGACGCGAGGACGAGGAGTGCCTCGTGTTCGCTGCGAACCGGTACCCAGATCGCCAGGCCGTCGAGGCCGGTCGCCTGGACACCGCGGGCGGCCAGCAGTCCCGTGAGGTGGTCGCGGCGTTCCCGGTACGTCGTACGCGCGGTGGCGACCGCGGTCTTCGACGGCTCGTCGTCGAGCAGCCAGGCGAGCGCGTTCTGGAGCATGCGGCTCGTCCAGCCCGATCCGAACTGCCGGTAGACGCGGACTCGCTCGATCGGCTCGGCGGCGCCGGCCATCACGGCGAGCCGGAGGTCGGGGGAGTGGGACTTGGAGTAGCTCCGCACCAGCACGCTCTGCGCCGGCAGTACTTCGGCTATCCCGTGGTACTCGAACGAGCTCAGCTCGCCGAGCCCGTCGTCCTCGATCACAAGGGTGTCGGTCCCGGCGAGCAGGGCCGCGAGCTCGTCGCGGCGCGACGGCGTCACCGAGGCGCCGAAATGTGAGCTGCTCCGCGGCTCGTAGATGAAGGCGACCGGATCGTGCTGGAGCGCTTCCCGCAACGATGCCGGGACCGGCCCCTCCGCGTCGGTCGCGACGGGCACCGGCCGCGCGCCGACGTTGTCGAGGATGTCCAGCAGGCGTGGGGTCGCGGGCTCTTCGATCGCGACGTGTTCGCCGGGGACAACCGTCGTACGCATCAACAGGAGGAGACCTTCGTAGCCGCCGTTCACGCACATCCAGTGGTCGGTCTCGAAGGGCCACGTCCGGGCCACGGCGGCGCGGAGTGGCGCGCTGATCGAGACGACCTCGTAGGAGTGCAGGTCGGGGTCGCGGAGGGCGTGGACGAACGCGGCGGACATGTCCGGCAGCAGGGCGGGGTCAGGGATCGCGCGCGTGAGGTTGAGGGTCTGATCCGGCCAGAGGCGGGAGATGTTCTCGTAGCGGGTCGGCCGGGGGACCGCGAGTCCGCCGAGCACCCAGGTGCCCTGCCGTCCGCCGCCGGCGACGACGCGTTGCTTGCGCAGGGTCGCCCAGGCCGCGGACACGGTCGCCGGGCTGACGTCCAGCCGGGGAGCCAGCGCGCGTACCGTCGGAAGGCGGGTCTGCGGTTCGAGTTCACCGTGCCGGACCAGCCGGGAGATCGCCGCCGCGATCCCCGCCGCACTGGACTCGGTGATCTGCTCCGCGAGCCAGGCCGACGACACCGCCGGACCGTCCTGCGGTGGAACGTCTTCGGCCATGCCGTCCCCCAGGTTTTTGATCAGTAACATTGCAATGCATTGTTCGGGCAATCGCGCTGAACATAGGCTACCGAACAATCGAGCTCGCGACAGCGACGTCGCGCATCCGACCCGGACCCCACGAGAGCGTCCCGGCATCGAAGGAACACACCGCGTGAAGCTTCACCTCGGCGTACGGCACTGGGACCACGTGATCCCGTTGGCCCTCGGCGACGTCCCCGGCCCGACCGTCACCCGGCTGGAGGCGACGCCGGACCTGTGGGGTTCCCCCGAGTACGACGGCGGCGAGACCTCGTTCAGCCGCTACGTCCGGGCCCGTGCGGCGGGGGACGACCGGGTGGTCGCGCTGCCGATCTTCCTGATGCGCGGCTTCCGGCATCGCTGCATCATCGTGCGGCGGGACTCGACGGCCGAGATCGCGGCGGACCTGAAGGGCGCCCGGATCGGCCTGACCGGCTGGCCGGACAGCGGCAACACCTGGACCCGCGCGATCCTCGCCGAGGCCGGCGTCGGCATCCACGACGCCGACTGGCAGGTCGGCCCGCTGACCGCGGCCCACCCGGTGCTGGACCGCATCGGGGGAGTTGCGGTCAGCAACAACATCCGGCACACCGCCGACGGCGCCCGGCTCGTGGATCTCCTGCTGGACAAGGAACTCGACGCCGTGATGACGCCGTTCATGCCGCCGGGATTCCATGACCAGGATTCGCCGTACCGCACGCTTTTCCGTGACACCCGTGCCGAGGAGCGTGCGTACTACGGTCGCCACGGCTTCATCCCCGGTATCCACTTGCTTGCCCTGCGCAAGGAAGTGCTGCAGGAAAGGCCCGAGATCGCTCAGCAGCTCATCGATCTGTTCGAGCAGGCGAAGCAGCTCAGCTTCCAGCGCCGCAACAAGCTGATGGACGTCACCCCCTGGCACAACGAGGAAGTCGGCGTCACCACCAGGATCTTCGGTCCGGACTGGATGCCGTACGGCGTCTCCGCCGACCGCCGCATGGTCGCCGCCTTCCAGGACCACCTTGTCGCCCAGGAGTTGCTCGCGCAGCCCGTGCCCGCTGAAGACCTCTTTCCCTACCAGATCGACCCGTTGGAGAAGATCGCATGAGTACGCTGAACGTCTCGGCCGCGCAGTTCGTCGCGAGCGTCGACTGGCAGGAGAACCTGGACACGGCGACTCAGCTCATCAAGCAGACGGACGCCGACGGCGTCGACCTGCTCGTGCTCCCCGAAGGCGTGCTCGCGCGCTTCATCGAGGAGCGTGAGCGCATCCGCGAGTACGCCCAGCCGCTCGACGGCCCCTTCGTCACCGGCCTGCTCAAGGCCACCGAGGGCCTGCAACTCACCGTCGTCGTCGGCATCCACGAGAAGTCCGCCAACGACAAGCCGTACAACACCCTCGTCGTCCTGAAGGACGGCGCGATCACCGGGCTCTACCGCAAACTCCACCTGTACGACGCGTTCAGCCAACTGGAGTCCGACAACGTGACTCCGGCCGACGTCGTCCCCGAACTGATCGACGTCAACGGTTTCAAGGTCGGCCTGATGACCTGCTACGACGTCCGGTTCCCCGAGCTGTCCCGCCTCCTCGCCCTCGACGGCGCCGACGTACTCGTGCTGCCGGCCGCGTGGGTCAAAGGTCCGCTCAAGGAACACCACTGGCAGACCCTCGTCACCGCCCGCGCGCTCGAGAACACCGTGTACGTCGTCGCGAGTGGTGAATGCGGTCAGCGCAACATCGGCCAGAGCCTCATCGTCGACCCGCTCGGTGTCCCGCTCGCCCAAGCAGCAGAGGAGCCGGCCACCATCACGGCCGTCGTCTCCCGGCAGCGTCTGACCGACGCCCGCCGCCGTCTGCCGGTCCTGATCAACCGGCGCTTCTCCGTCAGCCCCACCCCTCGACCGGTCGAAGCCGTCCCCACCAGCTGAAGCCGTAGGAGTAGTCGTGTCTATCCCCCGCACCGCAACTATCGCCGTACTGGCCCTCAGCGTGCTCGGTGTCACCGCGTGCACCGCAGACCCGGTCGACACCAGCACGAACGCCAACGCGAAGGCACCGGCCGCCGCGATCCCGCAGCAGCAGGTAGACAAGGCCTTGCACGACCAGCTGCCGGAGAAGATCAAGACGGCCGGCAAGATCGTTGCCGTCAACAACGGCTCGTTCCCGCCGTACGTCATCGTCGGCACCGACAAGGATGCCTCGATCGAAGGCGCGACCGCCGACCTGTCCCAGGCGATCAGCCAGCTGCTCGGCATCCGGATCGAGCACACCACCGTCGACGGCCTGGCCAGTGTGCTGTCCGGAATGCAGGCCAAGCGGTACGACCTGGACCTGGGACCGACCGGCGACTTCGTCGAGCGGCAGAAGCAGGCGACCTTCATCGACTACGTCCAGGAGTACGTCGTCTTCGCCGTGCACAAGGGGAATCCGAAGGGCATCGACGGTCTGGACACCGCGTGCGGCAAGCGGATCGCCGTACAGGCAGCGGGATCGGCGGAGAAGGTGATCAAGGCGCAGTCGACCAAGTGCGTGGCGGCCGGGAAGCCGGCGGTCGAGGTGCAGTCGTACAAGGACCAGCCGTCGTCGATCCTCGCGGTCCAGTCCAACCGGGCCGACGCATTCTTCTCGTCGCAGGCGCCGCTGACCTACTTCGTCGCGCAGTCCGGTGGCAAGCTGGAACTGGCCGGCGTTGGCAAGGGCAACGGTTTCGAGGACCTGTTCCAGGGTGCGCTCGTGCCGATCGGGTCGCCGCTGGCCGGCGTACTGCTCGCTGCTTTCGAGAAACTGCATGCCAACGGCACCTATGACGCGATCATGGCGAAGTGGGGTCTGGAGAAGAACAAGCTGGCCAAACCCGGCCTCAACCTCGGGAAGGGCTGACCATGGCAACCACGGTGCAGGACGCTCCGGCCGCCGGCCTGGAGCTCGACGTCCGCAACGCGGCGCACCGCAAACACCCCTGGCGCTGGCTGTCGGCGCTCGTCGTCCTGGTGTTCGCCGCGCAGCTGGTGAAGATGCTGGTCACCAACGACAACTTCGGCTGGGACGTGGTCTGGGCCTGGTTGCGGGCCGAGTCGATCGTGCGGGGCCTCGGCATCACGCTGATGCTGACTGTCGTCGCGATGGTGATCGGCGTCGTGCTCGGTGTACTCCTCGCGGTCTGCCGGATCTCGGCCAATCCACTGTTGCGCAGCGCCGCCGGACTCTACATCTGGTTCTTCCGCGGTACGCCGACGCTCGTGCAGCTGATCTTCTTCTACAACCTGTCCGCGCTGCTGCCCAAGCTGAACATAGGCATCCCGTTCGGACCGGTCTTCACCAGCGTCGACACGAACACCCTGATCACCCCGTTGCTGGCCGCGATTCTGGGACTCGGGCTGAACGAGGGCGCCTACATGGCCGAGATCGTCCGCGGCGGTCTGCTCTCGGTCGACCCCGGCCAGCGCGAGGCAGGTCAGGCGCTCGGGATGAAGAACTCGCGGATCATGAAGCGAATCATCCTGCCGCAGGCGATGCGCTTCATCGTGCCGCCGACCGGCAACCAGGTGATCAGCATGGTGAAGGCGACCGCACTGGTCAGTGTGATCGCGCTCTCCGACCTGCTCTACACGGCGCAGTCGATCTACAACCGGACCTTCGAGACGATCCCGATGCTGATCGTGGTCTGCCTCTGGTATCTCGCGGTCACCTCGGTGCTGTACGTCGTCCAATCGTTCATCGAACGGCACTACAACCGCGGCGCGCGGCATCAGGCTCCCAGCTTCTGGGACTTCTTGCGTATCCGTCCGAAGGGGAGTGCGGCATGAGTACGGCGGTCCTGCAGGCGCGTGGCGTCCGCAAGAGCTTCGGGCACACCGAAGTACTGTCCGGGATCGATCTCGACGTGACGCCGGGCGAGACCGTGGTCGTCCTCGGCCCGTCCGGATCCGGCAAGTCGACCTTCCTGCGGTGCATCAACCTGCTCGAGTCCCTCGACGCCGGCCGCATCACCGTCGACGGCCGCGATGTCGGGTACGACGTACGCAACGGCCGGCTGCACGAGCTGTCGCCGAACGAGATCGCCCGCCGGCGCAAGGACATCGGCATGGTGTTCCAGCAGTTCAACCTATTCCCGCACATGACCGCGCTGGAGAACATCATCGAGGCGCCGATCGCGGTCCTGGGGGAGGGGCGACGGGAGGCGACCGAGCGGGCGGTCGGCCTGCTCGCCGAGGTCGGACTGGCCGGCCGTGAGAAGGCGTACCCGCGACAGCTCTCCGGCGGTCAGCAGCAACGCGTGGCGATCGCCCGGGCGCTGGCGATGCGGCCGAAGCTGATGCTGTTCGACGAGCCGACCTCGGCGCTCGACCCCGAGCTGGTCGGCGAGGTGCTCGCCACGATGAAGCGTCTCGCCAGTGCCGGTCTCACGATGGTCGTCGTCACTCACGAGATCAGTTTCGCCCGCGAGGCCGCCGATCGGGTCGTCTTCATGGACGCCGGCCAGGTCGTCGAGCAGGGCACGCCGGAGCAGGTGATCGACAATCCGCAGCACGAACGAACTCGTGCGTTCCTTTCCCGTTTCCTCTGATACCGTGGAGACATGTTGCAGCGCGCAGTAGTCACGACGACGCCGGACCTCGTCCTGGCGCGCTGACACCTGACTGTCTGACCAAGCCCCGGGGCGAGTGCCCCGGGGCTTTGTCGTGCTCCGTGGGTTGCTCGCCTCAACCCATGGAGGAATCATGTACGACCACCGCAAGCTCGGCCGCGAACTCGGCCTGTTCGACTCCGACCCGCTGATCGGCGCGGGACTGCCCTACTGGCTGCCCGCGGGCGCCGCCGTTCGGCACGCTTTGGAGAGCTACATCGCCGACGTGGAACGAAGAGCGGGCTACCAGCAGGTCTATTCGCCGGTCCTCGGCAAGCGCGAGCTGTACGAGATCTCGGGCCACTGGGCCAAGTACCACGAGGACATGTACCCGCCGATGGATATGGGCGGCGAGCAACTGGTCCTGCGACCCAGCATCTGCCCGCACCACGCGCTGATGTTCCGATCCCGCTCACACAGCTACCGCGAACTCCCACTCCGCTACTCGGAGCTCGGCGGGCAGTACCGCGCCGAACTCTCCGGAGCGATCGGCGGCCTGAGCCGGGTCCGCGCGATGCAACTCAACGACGCCCACATCTTCTGCCGCCTGGATCAGGTGGCTGGAGAGGCTGCCGGGGCTTTGAAACTGATCAAGCAGGCGTACGCCGACATGGGCATCATCGCGTCGCGCTACGTCCTCGCGCTCCCGTCGCTCGACGCGGAGTTCAACAGCCCGGCGAGCAAGTACGTCGGAGACGCGGCGAGCTGGGCGCAGGCCGCCGAGTTGCTCCGTGAGGTGCTCGAGAACGCGGGCGTCGAGTACGAGGACGCGCCGGGCGACGCGGCCTTCTACGGGCCGAAGATCGACATCCAGATGGAGGACTCGGCGGGCCGCGAGTTCAGCCTGTCGACCGTCCAGATCGACTTCCACCAGCCGGAGGCGTTCGGGCTCGAGTACATCGGTGCCGACGGCAACAAGCATCGTCCGGTGATGGTGCACCGCGCGATCGTGGGCAGCATCGAGAGAGCGGTTGCTCAGCTGATCGAGGTCCACGGCGGCGCGTTCCCGGCGTGGCTGGCCCCGGTCCAGGTCGTCGTACTGCCGATCTCCGACGACGAGGAGAAACTCGCCGGGGAGGTCGCCCGGAGAGCCCTGGATCGCGGTCTCCGGGTCGAGGTCGCGCACGCGGACGAGGGGAGTCTGAGCGCGCGCATCCGCGAGAACCGGCTGGCGCCGTACCAGGCCATCATCGGTTCCCGCGAGGCCGCGGGCGGCCAGCTCGCGGTCCGGGAGCGTGACGGTCGACGGTGGGATGCGGCTCCGATCGGCGAGGTGCTGGATCGGATTCGAGAGGCGGCGGATCCCCATGCAGGCAGAAGTCACGAATCGGACGGGATCTGAGCGTGTCCGAGGGGGTTCTGCCTGCGTGGCGGTTCAGTTCTCCTGCAGTTGCCCGATCAGGTGGGTCACGTCGTGCCCCTCGTCGTACAGCGCGAAGTCGACCGTCTTGTCCGTCTGCTCGTAGCCGAACCCGACCCGGGACGGCAGGAGCAACGGCTTGCGGAAGTCCACGCGGACCGTGAAGGCGTCCGGCAACGCGCCGGCCCGCTGGATCGACGCGAGCGCGGCAGCCTTGGCCCACATCCCGTGTGCGATCTGGCGCGGGAACCCGAATGCCTGAGCGGTCAGCTTGAACAGGTGGATCGGGTTCCGATCGCCGGACGCGGCTGCGTACCGGCGGCCGAGGTTGCCGCGCAGGTCCCACCACGCGCTCGGACTCAGCACCGGATCGGTCAGCAGATCGGCATGCGCGCCTTCGGTCCCGGCCGTGCGGCTGAGCAGAGTGGTGAGATCGCTCCACACCAGCTCCTTGTCGACGAAGACCTCGCTGATCACGTCGAAGACGGTGCCCTTCGGGTGCGGGCGTTCCGGCGTACTGTGCACGCGGATCGCCGGCTCGGCGTGCAACGGGATCGGCTGCTTCTGCGTGATCGTGTTGGACAGGTGCACGATCCCCATCGGCTTGTACGGGAACGAGGGGTCGGACATCAGGTCCAGGTGCAGCGGGAACGCCAGGACGTGCGGGTACGTCGGGGGCAGCGCGGGACCCGCCGCGAATCCGGTCACCTCGCGGTACGCGGTCAGGTGGTCCTGGTCGATCGCCGACCGGGGCAGCTCGAGCGTCAGCCCGTCCGCGTCCGGCTCGTAGTCGGCCCGTCGGAGCGTGGCCCGGACAGTGCGCGCGTAGAGCGAGCCGAGCCCGGGGGAGTCGTCGTACCGTCGGGTCGGCATCTCAGGCGCCCAGCATGCTCTGGCCGCAGACCCGGACGACGTTGCCGGTCACGCCGGCCGAGGCCGGATCCGCGAACCAGGCGATCGTCTCGGCCACGTCGATCGGCAGACCGCCCTGCTGCAGCGAGTTGATCCGCCGCCCGACCTCGCGGATCGTGAACGGGACCTTCGCGGTCATCTCGGTCTCGATGAACCCAGGCGCGACCGCGTTGATCCGGATCTGCCGCTCCGCCAGCGCGGGCGCCAGCGCCTGCACCAGACCGATCACGCCGGCCTTCGAGGTCGCGTAGTTCGTCTGGCCGTTGTTGCCCGCGATCCCGGCCATCGACGACACCCCGATGATCGAGCCGCCGTCCCGGAGCGCCCCGGAATCGACCAGGTGCTTGGTGATCCGCTCCGGCGCGCGCAGGTTCACATCGAGTACGGCGTCCCACGCGTCGGTGCGCATGTTGACGAGCCGTCGGTCGCGGGTGATGCCCGCGTTGTGGACGACGATGTCGAGCCCACCGTGCTGCTCCTGCGCGTGCGCCGCGATCCGCTGTGCCGCGTCGACCGCGGTGACGTCGAGGAGGAGCTCGGTACCGCCGATCTTGGAGATCACCTTGCGCAGCGGGTCCGCGTTCTGCGGTACGTCGACGCCGATGATCGTCGCTCCGTCGCGGGCCAGGGTGTCCGCGATCGAGGCGCCGATACCCCGGGCCGCTCCGGTCACGAGCGCCGTACGGCCCGCGAGCGGCCGGCTCGGGTCGTTGCTGACCAGCGGTCCGGTCCCGATCCGGGCGACCTGGCCGTCGACGTACGCCGACTTGGGGGAGAGGAAGAAGCGGAGCGTCGAGTCGAGTTGCTCGTGGGCGTCCGGGGCGACGTACACGAGGTTGACCGTGGCGCCGCGCTTCACCTCCTTGCCGAGGCTTCGCGTGAAGCCCTCGAGGGCACGCTGCGCGATGTGCTGCTCGGGGGAGCTCGCGAGTTCCGGCGTACGGCCGACGACGATGACGCGGCCCGCCGGGGCGAGTTGGCGGACGACGGGGGAGAAGAAGCGCTGCAGGCTGGTCAGGTCCGCGGTCGAGGTGGCGCCGGTCGCATCGAAGACGATCGCCTTCGGCCGGATCGTGCTGGACGCGACGCCTTCGGTCACGGTGCTGAACGCGGCGCCGATGTCGCGGAGCAGCGCCTGGACCGCCTTGCCGGCGTCGGTCTCGCCGATCGCGCCGAAGACGACCGGCCCGTCGATCACCGGCGAGCCCTCGGTCCAGCGGGGCAGCGGCGTCGGGTCGGGCAGACCCAGGTTCTTCACCAGCGTCTTGCCGAGCGGCGTCGTGGTGAAGGTCTGGTAGCGATCCGTCATCTCAGCTCCTACTTCTCGAGGATGGCGACGACACCCTGGCCGCCCGCGGCGCAGATCGAGATCAGGCCCCGGCCGCCACCGTTCTCGTCCAGTTGCTTGGCCAGCGCGGCGACGATCCGCCCACCGGTCGCCGCGAACGGGTGACCCGCGGCGAGCGAGCTGCCGTTCACGTTCAGCTTGTCCCGGTCGATCTCCCCGAGCGGCGCGTCCAGGCCGAGCCGTTCCTTGCAGAAGATCGGATCCTCCCACGCCTTCAATGTCGACAGCACCTGGGACGCGAACGCCTCGTGGATCTCGTAGTAGTCGAAGTCCTGGAGGGTCAGCCCGGCGCGGGCCAGCATGCGCGGTACGGCGTACGCGGGCGCCATCAGCAGACCCTCGGCACCCTTCACGTAGTCGACCGCGGCGGTCTGCGAGTGGGTCAGGTACGCGAGCGGCCGCAGACCGTGCTCCTGCGCCCACTCGTCGGTGCTTAGCAGGACGGCCGAGGCGCCGTCGGTCAGCGGGGTCGAGTTGCCGGCCGTCATCGTCGCGGTCTCGCCCTTGCCGTACACGGTCCGGAGCTTGGCGAGCTTCTCGAGCGTGGTGTCGGGACGCAGGTTCTGGTCCTTCTCGAGGCCCAGGTACGGCGTGATCAGGTCGTGCTGGAAACCGAGGTCGTACGACTTCGCGAGGTTGATGTGGGAGTTGTACGCGAGCTCGTCCTGCGCCTCCCGGGTGATGCCCCACTCGAGCGCGGTCAACGCGGCATGGTCGCCCATCGACTTGCCGGTGCGCGGCTCGGCGTTGCGCGGGATCTCCGGTACGACGTCCTTCGGGCGGACGCGGGCGAGGACCTTCAACCGGTCCGGGTACGTCTTGGCGCGGTTGAGATCGAGCAGAACGTTCCGCAGGTGGTCGTTCACCGCGAGCGGCGCGTCGGAGGCGGTGTCGACACCACCCGCGATACCCGCGTCGATCTGGCCGAGCGCGATCTTGTTGCCGACCAGGATGGCCGCCTCGAGACCGGTGCCACAGGCCTGCTGGATGTCGTACGCCGGGGTGGTCGGGGCGAGCTTGGACCCGAGGACCACCTCGCGCACCATGTTCCAGTCGCGGGCATGCTTGAGGACGGCTCCGGCGACCACCTCACCCACCTCCTGGCCACCGAGGCCGGTGCGGTCGACGAGACCGTTCAGGGCGGCGGTGAGCATGTCGGAGTTGGAGGCGTGCCGGTAGGTCTTGTCCTGCCGGGCAAACGGAATCCGGTTGCCGGCGACCACGGCCACCTTGCGCGGTTCGGTCACGATATGTCTCCTGCTCTAGCGGAGCGGGTCTTCTTGGTTGTCAGGGCAATCTGTCCCACCGCGGTGGCGAGTGTCGCGGTGATCGCGGTCGACCGGACGGTGCCGACATCGGCATGATGCACCACCGGGTGGCCCGGTTGGCTGCCCGACACGATCAGCCCGACCCTTGCCATGTGCAACGATCCGAGCGTCTGCGTGTAGAGATGGTTCGCCAGGTACGCCGTGTCGACCTCGTCGAACACGCCCGCACGCTGGCCGGCTTTGAGGATCACCGCGATACGGTCCAGCGGGGCGGCCATCGCCGTACCCAGTTTGACCATCACCGGCTCGGTGATCTCGCCGAACAACTGCTCGCCGGTCCGCCTGAGCAGGCTCATCGCACAGTCGGTGAAGGCGGGGTAGCCGAGGCAGAAGTCGACGAACGTCTCACTGAGCGCCTTGAGCCGGTTGAGCGGCGCCCGTCTGGGATTGTCGACTGTCTGTAGTTCTTTTTCCAGCTCGCCGAGATAGTCGACGAGGGTGAGCGCGAAGAGCTCTTCCTTGCCGGCGAAGTGCCGGTAGATCAGGGCCTTGTTGATCCCGACCCGCTTGGCGATATCGTCGATCTGGGCGTCGATCGTGCCGCGCTCGTCGAAGATCTCGCGGGTGGCGCGGATGATCTCCCGCTCGCGGTCGCGACGACGCTCCGCCGTGGTGCGGCGGCGTCCGATCGCGAGCAGCGCGGAGCTCATGAATCGATCTTAGCCACAGTGGTACCCGTTGGTGCAAACGACAGTTACACTCGTCGGTAACATCTCCGCTTTTGTGAGGACCTGATGAGCGACCCTGTTGTGTCCGCAGACGTGATGTCGCTGGCCGGCGAACTCGGCGCCGAGCGTTCGAAGCCGGACTGGAGCACCTTCTCGCTGGCGATCAACGACGACCAGCGCGAGATCCGGGACTGGGCGCACACGTTCGCCGCCGACGTCATCCGGCCCGCCGCGGCCGAATGGGACGAGCGCGAGCAAACCCCCTGGCCGATCATCCAGGAAGCGGCGAAGGTCGGCATCTACGGCCTCGACATGAACATCAACCTGTTCGTCGACCCGACCGGCCTGCTGATGCCGCTGGTCCACGAGGAGTTGTTCTGGGGCGACGCCGGCATCGCGATGTCGCTCAAGGGCACCGGGCTCGCCTCGTCCGCGATCTTCTCGAACGGTACGCCGGAGCAGTGGAGCCAGTGGATGGGGCGGTGCTACGGCACGCCTGACGACGTACGGGTTGCCGCGTTCTGCTCGTCCGAGCCTGGTGCAGGGTCCGATGTGTCCGCCATCCGTACGCGGGCTGTCTTCGACGAGCGGACGTCTGAGTGGGTCATCAACGGGCAGAAGGCGTGGGCGACGAACGGCGGTATCGCTGACATCCACGTGGTCGTCGCGACCGTCGACCCGTCGCTCGGTACGAAGGGTCAGGCGGCGTTCGTCGTACCGAAGTCGGAGGTCCGCGGCCTGGAGCAGGGCACCAAACTCCGCAAGCACGGCCTGCGCGCCTCCCACACCGCCGACGTCTTCTTCGACAACGTCCGCATCCCCGCCGGGAACGTCCTAGGCGGCAAGGAAAAACTCGACGCCCGCATAGCCCGAGCCCACGAAGCTTCTGGTTCTTCTGGTTCATCTGGTTCGGCGGGCCGCAACGCCTCGATGGCCACCTTCGAAATGACCCGCCACATCGTCGGCGCCCAAGCCATCGGCATCGCCCGCGCCGCCTACGAGGTAGCTCTGGACTACGCCAAGACCCGCGAACAGTTCGGCCGCCCGATCATCGACAACCAGGGCATCGCCTTCAAACTCGCCGACATGGCCATGGAGATCGACGCTGCAAGACTCCTCGTCTGGCGAGCCGCCAACATGTCCGCCGCCCTCATGCGCGGCGAAACCCCCGACTACCGCCACGGCGAAGGCTCCATGGCCAAACTCAAAGCCGGCGAAGTAGCCGTCAAGGTCACCGAAGAAGCCATCCAAATCCTCGGCGGCAACGGCTACACCCGCGAATATCCAGTAGAACGAATGCACCGAGACGCCAAGATCTACACCATCTTCGAAGGCACCTCCGAGATCCAGCGTTTGGTGATCGCGCGCGCCATCTCCGGCATGCGGATCCGCTGACGTTTCCGCAGGTCAGAGACTGATTCCAGGCCCATCTGGATAGATTCCGCCGTCGGGCTCCCAAGGTGCAGTGGGGGAGCGGTCGGCGGCCTGTTCCGTGACTGTTCCGTGGGAGAAAGTGGAGAAGAGGCGGGCCAGTCGGGCATCCACCGCCTTCCGCGCCCGCTCGTGCGAGGACGGAAGCATGTGGGTGTACAGCCGGAGAGTGAAGCCTGGGTCTCCGTGACCTAGGTACTCGGCGAGTTCCTTGATGTTGACGCCGTCGGCCAGAGTGATGCTCGCGTAGTAGTGGCGCAACGCGTGCATGCCGGTGTCGCGGCTGGTTGTGTATTGCCGACGTCCGCGAGCGTCCTTCCCCGGCATTGGAATCACGCCCGCCTGGGCGAGCGCCGCTTTCCAGACCAGCTCGTCGTAGGTGCGAGCCCGGATGTGCTTGTCGTCCGTCCATCGGAACAGAAGTTTCACCGCGAGAGGCTTTCCGTCGAGCCTTTCCCACGGCAGGGTGTACGGCCGAGGCTTCGTTGCTTCGATGTGCTCTCGGAGTGTCCGTGCGGTCCCTTCGGACATCGGCACCGTTCGCTCGGTGTCGTTCTTCGGCAGCGCGAACACGAAGGCCCTACCTAGCTTCTTCACCTGCCGCCGTACGTGGATGACCATCGCGTCGAAGTCGATATCCTCCTGGGCAAGCCCGAAGAGCTCGCCTTGACGCAATCCACATGCCGCGCCGACGGATGCGATCGGCCGATACAGGGGTGGATGGCATTCGACGATCCGGAACACGGTCTCATCGCTCCACGCGACGACCCTCCCGGCCTTCTCGGCCGGGACTTTCACGCCCCGGGCCTTGGCCGGGTTCCGCTTGATCGCCTCGTCGTCGACTGCGAGTTCCAACGTCCCGTGCAGGACAAGGAATGCGGTGCGAGCCGTCGACGACCCGAATCGCGTACCCAGGTCGGCGATCCAGGCGGCAATCTCCGACGGCTTGATACTGCTCAACTGCCGCTTCCCGAAGACCGGCGCAACATGCAGCCGCAACGACGACTCATACCTGATCGCGGTCGCCGGATCCACCACCCGCGACCTCAGCCACCGCTCGGCAACCACGTCGAACCGCACCTTGCCGGCATTCGGATCGATGTACTCCCCACGCGCGCCATCCGTCTCCATGGCCGCCCCATGCCGCTCGGCAGCCACCTTGGTGCTGAACACCTTCGTCCGCTCGTTCCCCTCCGGATCCAGCCAGCCTGCCATCCACCGCTTCCCGCGCCCCCACCTCTTGCTCCGCTCCCGCGCGACCGTGCCATCGGCCTGCTTCACCGGATGAGTCCACAGATCCTTCGCATAAGCCATCGCCCTCGCACCTTCCAGTCGACCGGTCAAACCTTCAGGTTCAACGTCTGAGCTGTCGCAGAATGGTGGCCTGGCTTGCCAGCAATGAAGCTGGACGCCCACGTCGGCTGCCTGATCTGACGCGCCGATGAAGGCAACCACGCATAAACAAGCGCCTGAACCCCACGACCTCTGCCGAGAAGGCGCTCCGGCCTGGGCCCGAGCTAGCTCCGCGGACTGTCGGTCAGTGGTCAGCCGTCTGGCTTCGCTGATACCTCACCAAGTGGTGCAGATTGTCGACGAGGCGCTCATTCATCGGCCGACGGTGTGGTTAACGTGCGCGTCCGAGGAGGAACATGTACCTTAACCACACGCCTCGACTTCGATGCGGCTGCGGATCCGCATCGTCGAACCCTGTAACCGCTGATTTGCTCGCATTTTCGACCGACAGTTGCTGACGTCTCGCATATGGCGCGCGACCTGTGGCGTTTCCAGGGCGGAGTGTGCATCGGTTTGCGGCACCGCGCATTGATTCCCACCTGTTGAGTGCGTAACCGGGCGAGCGGTTGCGGTGACCAGCGATGGCTCCTCCCTCAGTTGGAGCGCCGCCGATACTCGACGGTGCATTAGTCATCTCGACCATGCATCCTACGATCGTTGCCGATGAGGATCAGAGGGCTCCGGCGACGGCTTCCGTACAGAATGTGGCGAGCGTGCCGTCCAAGATCCATTCAGGAGGTGTCGGGCGCAGGTCGCTGCTGAGCCTCGCTGAACACTGCCTCGATTCGTTGGAGGACGGCGTTGGTGTAAACCCGGGATCCGCAGCGCGGGCAACTGCCTTGCGCTACGGATTCGAGGACCGCTGGCTCGCCGGTGACTGTCGAAGCGATGCGCACCTCGACACGGCGGTCCTCGTATTGGCCCCCGCAGGGGCACCGCCCGTCTATCGTCCACTCGAGCATGTCGGCTCCTTAGTCTCCCGCACCGATCCGAGCAATCGGCTGTACCACGGTCGATGCAGGAAGATCGTCATGCGCCAGCACTCGAACGAGCGGATGCGAGGCCCACAGCAGGTCGCGGAGCGCCGGGCGTGCGCGGCTCGACGTCAAGATCGCCGGTGTTCGTGCGGCCGAAGGAAGCTGAGCGAGTTCGGCATCGACGGCCGACACGAGTCGATCCTCATCGGCCGGTGACCGCTTGTTCTGGACGAGGATCGACTCGATCTCTGGCGTCAATAGGTAAGCCACCAGCGTGCCTGGATCAGGAGCAGCGGCATCAGCGATGTAGTTCCGGAGCCCTGTTCTTACCCAGGATTCGACGCGTTCGAATTCGGAGAGCGGTGCTTGGTCAGCGCCCTGGGGCGAGGCCACGGGATCAGTGACGATCGCGTACTTGCCGAGACCGAGGTCCATCGCCGGGAGGTCAACGACACGTTCGAGCAGCGCGGGGAGATGACGCAGAGGTACGGCATCGTTGGCGAGCCTGCGAACAAGTTGCGTCAGCAGGGCTGGGCCGAGCTGACCTCGGGCGGCATGGACGACTGCTGGCCAGCCGGGTTCCAGAGACTCCAGTTGGCCGAGAACTTGGTCCTGAGTGACGAGTGCGCCGGCGAAGCGGCGCATCCACGCGGCGAGTTGGAGGGTCACGTATTGCGCCTGAGTCCAGGTCGTGTAGCCGGCGTTCTCGAGGATTTCCTGCGCAGACGCCGCCACCATGGAGTTCGGCTTCAGCGTTGCGGGATTGATTGCGGAAAATCGAACGTCCACAATCGAACAGATCTGCTCCGGCGTTTCGTTCACCATGATGAGGTCCGGGGGCGGCATCCACGACGGCGCGGTCACGAGGTCATTGATGCGAGCTGCGAACGATCGTGCGGGCTGGTTTGCGGCCGGCCTCTCGAAGTCGATCCGTGGAAAGACGAGTCCGGTCTCCTCATAGAGACTTTTCAAGACGAATGCGAGGAGATCGTCTGGATCGCCGAGATTTCCGGAGCCGAGATCTTCTCCGAAGTCATCGGGTAGCCGTAAGCCAATCGTTGTCCTCGCCAGGTCCGCGACCAGAAGCTCAGCGGCGTCTGTCGCGTTCTCCTCCTCGGCCGCGCAGAGCAGCGCTCCCACGCGTTCGTGGTCTGCGATGCTGATCCGCTGGTCCAGGACCGTGCGCAACACCTCACCAACCCAGGAGCGTTGATCGCGGAGGGACTCAACGCCGCTCACGGTCGCGGCTACGTCGTCCATGTACCGGTCGAGGACCTCAGCGGTGAGCAAGGCACTTGGTCGCAAAGCAAGGGCCTCCGCAGACACCAGCCGTACGATGCTCGGCACGTCCTCAGCTGCGCCGATGTCAACCGGCCAGGGGCTCGTCCAGGCGAAGGACGTATCGTCCAGCCGGTTCTCAGACTGCACGAGGCGGGCCAACCTTGGAGTCAGGGCAGGATATCGGCAGCGGACGCCGTTCAGAGTGATTCCCAGAAGCTGCGGCGCGGTGTCGGTCGGCGGTTCGGCAGCCAGGTCGATCGAAACCTCGAGAGTGGCTTGGACACCGAGTGTCGTCGCGGTTTCGTCGATGGCCGACGAGACCGCTGCGATGAGATCGTTGCGTACGTTCGCTTCGCCGGCGACGTCGGCCAGTGGTCCGGCTAGTCGGAGGTTGACCACCGTGATCGAATGCTGCTGCGTGGCCGCCGAGCGGGGAACTCCCATTTCGATCACGCCCCAGTTCCTCCGACGAGCGGTTGCCTGCTGTCCGCCATCGACGCCTCATCGCGGGAGAGGACGTTGACCCGAGCCCCGACGACCCGGTCGAAGTGGTCGAGAAGCAACCGCTGTGCGTAGGCGCGGGCATCCTCTGCGGCCGTCACAACCGTGACGTGGGGATGCACGTCAACGATCGGCTCCAGCATCTGCATCAGTTTGTGCTCCTCCATCCGTGTCAGCCGACGTCCGCCGAGCAGAATCTCTTCTGCCCAGGACGGCATCTCCACCAGGTGCCACCGCGGCAGCCGGTCGCTGAGCGTCCGTCGAATCTGTCGGACTGCAGCTTCTGCCCGCACCCCTACATCCCGGACCTCGCTGACCAGGTCATCCACCACCGCACGGACCTGATCATCGAGCTGAATACCGTCCCTCGCGCAGGCGCGAAGCGTCCGAGATCCGGCGATCCTTCGGCCAAGGGCGGCTCGACCGGTGGCGATGTGCGACGTCGATGCTGGTGCGTGCCCTTCTGCGCCCAACCAGGACGAGGCAGCATCGAGCCCAAAGAAGAGACCGCTGTCGGCCCGGATCAATTGTTCGACGTGGCGCAGGATCGCGTCGACGTCGTTGAGCTGCTCGACGCCTTCGAGCGCCAACGCAGGAATCACGCTCTCTTCCACCCAAGTTTGCGATCGCCCGGTGACTGGATCGGTGATCTCGAGGCCGTCGTCTCGGGACAAGCCGCGATCGACCAGTGAGTCCAGGTCAGCGAGTAGGCAGACGCGACGAGCAGACGCCCGACCGACGGCACGAGGGACACCGAAGAACAACACTCGGTACTCGCCGGGATGCAGGTCCCCGGCACGCAGTAGCAAACCAGGAATCATGAAGCCGATGTCGCTCTCCAGCCGCGCACGCATTGCAGGAATCTGCTGCGGGATGACGGAGCCACCCTCCTGGGCTGCGTCGACGCGGGGGACAAGGTCGTCCGCGAACTCGACGATGATCGCGGGCAGGTCGGTCGAGACGTCGATCAGCTCGCTGAAACGGCGGACCCGATCCAGTCGTCCCTGCACACGGGCCAGACCGACTTCATAGTCCGACTCCGAGTCCAAGGCGGTCGCGTGCGTCAAGGCATCGACCGCGTGTTCCAGTCGCTGTTGATGTTCGCCTTCGGGCATGTTCTCGAGGAGGGCCAGAGCAAGATTTCCATAAAGGACGGCCTGATCGGGCGAGTCGTCGATGGCGTTTTGATACTCCGCCGCGGCCCGGGAGGAGTCACCGACGCCATAGGCCTCGTTGCCTCGGCCGTTGATGATCCAGGCCCGCTCATAGCGACGAACGGCGTCGTCCCGGTCTATCGCATAAGCGGCGTCGATGGCGGCCAGCGCGTCCTCCCACCGGCCGAGGTCCCGCAGCACGCGCCCGAGATTGCGATGGTACGCGGGAGTCGACGGATCGATCTCGACAGCGCTGCTGAACTCTGCCCGCGCGACTTCAAGGTCGGATGCGAGGTATGCCGTGTTGCCGATCAGGTTGGAGTAGATGGCGGTTGGCGCATCCTCGCCGAGCTGGAGGAACGTGGCATACAAGGTCCGGACATCCTGCGGGTTCGTCACCCAGCGGGCGTTGACGACTTCCTCGAGTACCTCGAGCAGTCGCCAGTCGTTCGGAGCCGCCTTCACGGCGTCGCATGCAGTGCGCCAACCGTCCTCGACGCGTTCGGAGTCATGCAGTCGCGCCGCGAGCCTCGCGAGTACCTGGCCCGGATTTCCCCTTGTGAGGGCGAGTTCTCTTTGGTTCCAGCTAATCGCTTCATCCGGCCGGCCAGCTCTTTGACTCAGGTCGGCGTAGACCGTGGCGGTGTCGACGTACGTGGGATCAATCCTGAGCACGGTGTCGAGTTCCGAACGTGCCGCGGCGAGGTCGTTCTTGGCGAGGTAGAGGCGTGCGAGCTCGACGCGGCCGCGTGGTCGGTCTGGTTCGGTCTCGACAGCTCGAGTCAGGGTTTCAAGGGCCCGGTCGGCAGCGTCGTTGTCGCGATAAGTGCAACCCAGATCGACATCGATCGAGTAGGCGGACTCTGGATCCAGGGCACGAGCTTGTGCGGCGAGCAGCGGCAGACGCGCCTCACGCTCTGGGAAAAGGGTCGGCTCGGTGTACAGCGTGATGAGCTCTCTGTACAGCTCGCCGAGACCTGGAGCCCCGCGGATGCCCGTGAGAAGAAGCTGCTCAGCGTCGGCGAGATCCCCGTTCTCGCGGGCGATCCTTCCAAGCGCCACCTGTGCAACGCCACTCGTCGGCTCCCTGACAAGCACTTCGCGGAGGACCGCTTCGGCGTCTGCTCGACGATCCTCGTAGTGCAGACAGTAGGAGAGCGCCTCTGCAGCGCGCGGATCTGCAGGACCTGCACGGAGCGCGGCGTCGGCGAGCTGACGGGCCGCCGCCTGATCGCCGAGAATGAACAGCTCGATGAGTGAGGCCATAGCCAGGAGCGGAGCCCGTTCGGCATCCTCGAGGATGGCGTGCTCGAGCAGCCACTCGAGATCGACACGAAGGTCGGCCCACTCCTCGTCTCGAACCCGATCAGCAATCCGCTGGGCACCTGAGCGCAGCTCGTGGTCGATGCCTGGAAACGTCTCGCCACGCAGAAGCTCCTCGCAAGCGTTGTTGCGATACTCGCCGACCGCCTCGGCAAAAGCACGAATCCAGTCTGAGTCGGCGTGGCCGTCGTAGTCGGGCGCAATAAGCAGGTCGGCGACCCGTCCAGCCATCGCAGCGAAGTATCCCTCCCGCAATTGCCTGATGACAGGGACAACGGAGTCGCCCACCACCTGGGCCACGGCGGCATCGAACTCCATGCCGAGCTCGTACGCGTCATACGACGACAGGGCCTGCTCCCGCAGTGGCTCGATGACCTCGACGGCTCGCTGCATCGAAACACCTTGTACGGCGGCCGCGGCGTAGGCGTCAGCCGCCAAAGCCGACAACCGATCTCTGGTTGGAACGAGATACCGACGGCGCTCAGCTCGGGTCGTCATGGTCGCTGCCTTGCGTGCCATTGGACCTGCGCCACAAAGTGACGTCATCCGCGGACTCGTGGGGTGGTCCGCCCGCACCGGCCACAACCTCGCGGCGTTCGGTTCCGGTGGTCCGGGTGCGCGGAATATTCGTGTCGCGAGGCATCGACGCCGCGAGTCGATCTGACAAAGGCCCATCCCTTCGCTCGGCTGGACGACGACGGCGGCCGTGCACCGCGTCTGGCGCATCCGCAGGCCCCACAGTCTTCGCTGATTCGAAGATGTAGTCGCACTCCGAGCACTCGAACCCGGACTTCGGCACGACAAGGCCGTTTGGACACGCTGGGCACTCAACGAAGGGATACTGACATCGTCGACACTTCTTGAGGCTTGCCGCGCGAATCACCCATCCGTCTGGGCAACTCGGATTAGGGCAAGGTTCCTTGGCTCGTTCCAGCGTCGGTGGTGGCTGGACGAGGGGATCCTCACTCCGCAGAAAGATGACAGGTGTGCCCCATCCCCGATTGTCCCAGCTCTGCTGGCTTGCTCGGAGGGGAGTCTCAGCGAACTGCATGCGCGCGGATCGCACCGCCTCATCCACTCGTTGCCCCTTGCTGATCGCATCATAGAAGAACTTGGCGAACAGCTCGGCTTCCTCCACGGCTATCGTGTACTGCATCGCTATGACGCCGCCGATGCGTCCATTGCCACCCATCAGCGCCCTCGCGACGCTGTTGAGGCCCTCGAGAATGTTGTCGGTGTCCGCGACAGTTGCACCTTCGCACGCGTGCAAGAAGATGAGACGCTGTGGCGCATCTCTTCGCTCAAGACCCGCGCGGAGAATCCCACACGCCGTGAAGGCGTCGACCCAGTCCGCCTCGGATACTGGAGCAACGAGCCGGCCGAGCTCCCGAGCAACGCTGTAGTCCTCCAGGTCGCGGGCGAGCACTTCGGCGTCCTTCTTGAGAGCGATCTGATTGGCTCGGCCGTGGCCGATGAAATGAATGACATGTGGCTGCAGAGCTCTGATGCGCTTCCTGAGCTCGGCTCGTGTCGGTGACGGGACAAGGTCCGGGACGAATCGCCGATGATCCAGCTGCATCAATTGCTCGACGAAACCGCCGACCTTGAGGTCCGTCATGTCCGGTATCCGGGGTCTCGACACGACAACCAGAACGCGCAGACGACCATCCTGATCCTCGGGCGCCTGAGCCCAGGTGTCTTCGTTGGGTACGTAGCGGGTCAGGGTGAGGTGTACGTCCTGCCCGGCGAGGAAGAACCCGCTCTCGTCGTCGCCACGGTCAAGGTAGAGGAACTCCCACGGATACTGACCTAGTGTCTGTGCCGTGCTCTCGACCACCAGACGCAATCGCACCGGTCGATCCACCTTGTTGCATGTTCTGAGAGTGTCTTCGAATGCCGCACGCATGGGGGCTGCCGTCGGATCGGCTGGATCGAGCTCGCCGAAGGCGATCTCGTAGAGCGCCGAACCGAGGACCTTCAGTTCGGCGCGCTTGCACTGTGGAGAGGCCGCGATCCAGCCGTGCAGGAGCTGGACGATTGCCCGCGTCAGGCGCTTGGCTCCGAGCGGCGACAGTACGTGCCTCCCTTCGGACCGGACGTACCGGAGATTGTCTTCGTACTCTCCGCGGTAGTCGTCCTTGATGGTGAGGGTGCAGACTGTCGGTTCCATATCCATCACATCTCACAGGTCCAGCACAGCGAGCGCTCGATCTCGAACCTGCTCCGGCAATTCATGCCGACTAGTCCCTTGGGTGTCCTCGGTCACGGCCTCTGATGGCCGCTTCTCGCCCAGCTCGCCCAGTCGTCGAGCGCTGTCCCGACGCCGCTGCGCCTTGTCGGTCCATGCGGACTCGAGCACCTCGGCGTGCCCGTAGGTCAGATCGGGACTTGCGAATGCCATGGCGATCAGAGTGGAGAGATTGGTCTTGGCGCTCTCCCAGACGTGGGGTGTCGCGGCTTTGTTGGCCTCACTCAGAACTGTGAGCCACTGCCTATAGAGTGGGAGCCGTGTGACGTCGATGCTGTTCCAACCGACGGGCTCGATACTATAGAGCACGTAGTCGGCCCTTCGAAATGGCCGGACGGAGCCATTCCGCTGCTCCATCAGGACACCGTCGATCACGCCCACCTGATTGAGGTCGACGGCAGCGGTGGGAGCGATGAGTGCGAAATATCCAGGCACTGCGGGCAGAAACTCGTCGCGCCTGGCCATGACCGGACCTTCCGCGGAGGTCAGGGCGCTCACGCCGTCGGTGACCACGCGGGCCAACGCGGCAAAGGGAGCGATGCCGGCCGCAAGGTTCAGGGCCTTTCCTGCTCCTTCTATCACGTCGAGGAAGCCGCTCGCGACGTTGCGGCGCAGCACTCGCTGGAGGGCAAGCGTGACCGTGACGCTCCCTTCTCGCAACGGATGCGGCCCTGCTACGACCGTGCCGGCGATGGCAGTGGCCTGGGGTGCTGCAGCGCCCAGCCTCTCGATCAACTGCGGACCGATCACAGCGGGCTTGGTGACGCCTTCGCCATCGTAGGAGAACTCGACAGCGACGAGCAGGAGAGGCTGATACTCCTCTAACCACTCCCTGTCATACGTGAGATGCATATTGCAGACGCGTACGCAGAAATAGTCGTCGCTAGGCGTGAGTTGCTGAGCGAACGGCTTGGGGTCAACACGTTCCCATGGCACGCGCATCCACAACGGCGGAGCGGCTTCTGCCCGTATGAGCCCCCCAGCCCAACTCTTCAGATCTTCCAGAGTCTCCAGCACTGCCCCTCCCAGCGCCGTGTCCGACTAATACACAATGCGCGCGGTGACGCGGATTCGCAATGCCGCGAAGCGCGACTCAATCGGGTGCTCCGACGACAGGAGATGACTAGGAAGAATCATCCAAACGTTCGACAGGGCAGCGGTTGCCCCGATGCGAGATGCGCGATCTGAGGCGCGCGCATGTCGCCGGCACCCTGCTGCTCTCGCGACCGCCGGAGCAACATCTGGATAGAGAGAGATTGCTCACGGCAACGAGCCGCAAGGCTGGCAAAGGATCGGTCAATCCCCGCGGCGAGCAATTGCTCGAGAAGTCGCCCAAGGGCAGAAACCGACTTGACGGGGGAGAAGGTGAGGTCGAATCCGGAGACCGCCTGTTTCGCCTTCTGGCGCATCTCGCGCTTGCGAATCTGCTCGATCTCGACCTGCCGCTCGGACTCGTTCAGGTGTGGGTCGAGCGCGCGGATCTGGTCTCGAATCCGTTCTGCCGGGCTTTTGAATGCGGGGTAGCCCCGTCAGCGGGTCCTGAGCGCGGCCGAAAGCGCAGCCATCTGCTCCTCGCTGACCTCGCCACCCGGGACGAGCTGGCCAGCGCCGAGTCCGCTCAGCCCACTGCCCATCCATCGCCCTGACGGGTATCCGGACGCCATGCAGTAGGCCGTCAACGACGTAGCCATCCGACGGCCGACGTCGCCAGACGCGATGTGGCGCAGCAGGTACTTATCGCCATCTCCAGCGGTCAACCGATGGATGCTCAGGATGGCCGCTCGTCGTTCGGAGCGTGCTTCGCGCTATACCTCGGACGTTCCATAGCCGCTCAACGAAACGGCTCTCAGAGGACCGAATCGGACGAGCTCGCCCAACCAGCTCCCGTCAGAGTCGTCGAGGCGGATTGGCCAGATCTTGGACCGACCGACGGAGTGCCGCGTGGACGCGAGCCGCCTCCGTTGGCAGACGACGTTGCGTGGTCGTCCAAAGCATTCCGCTCTGGACGACCACGCACCGCACCTCGCTGAGGACGTCCACGCCCAAGATGGGGATCACAACATGAAAGGATCCTGTGTCGGCGATGCGTGAAACGGCCCCTGGCGGCCTTGGGTGCGCCTAGGCTCAGGTGCCCTTAAGATCCCGCCCGGACGATGCATCCTTTTGCTCGCCGCTTGCTGTGGACGGCGATTCAACGGACTGCGCGACGCTGGGATCGTTAACAGCGTCGGCGTGCGTGAGTTGCTTTCTGTCATCGCACAGCGCATCGAACACGAGTATGAGAACCGATACCGACATGAGCACGGCAGCCGAGACATGCAGCCATGGGGGGAGCGTCTCGCTCGAGTTCAAGGCTGACGAAGGCGAACGTGAGCGCACCGATGCTCGACATCACGCAAGTTACGTGCAGCCTGCGCAGCCTGGTGGGCAGACTCTGACGACGGCTTCGGTGGGTCACGAACTTGGCGAACAATACGACCGAAGATAGCGTCACGATCGCGTTGAAGAAGTCGACGGATGTGTTCATTCGGTGCGCTCACGTAGCCGGGGTGACGAGCTGTTTGGCCATGACTAAAGGCCTATGGCACCCCGCGTCACCGGGGCGTTAGAACATCTACGCTGGCGCGCAGCGTCGTCCTTGCTTGTGCCGGCAGCAATCGCGTCAGCCGGGCCGATGGCTCGAGGCCGAGCTCGCGCTGTAGGAGATCCCGGAAGACGGCGTATTGGCGTATCGCATCGGACACGTTGCCCTCGGCGAGGTACACCGACATCAGCACTGCGTTCGCGGTCTCGCGCAGCGGCTCGGTACGGACCGCCTCGAGGGCGAGCCTGAGGGCGACGTCAAGTTCATCGCGCTGAGTCAAGCGGCGCGCAATGATCTCGAGTGCGTGCAGTCGGAGCTGGCTGAGTCGCTGACGTTCGAAGATGACCCAGTCGTCGTACCATCCTGGCAGCAGTTCGGGCGGGTACAGCGTCTCGAGATCCTTTTCGTACTCCCTGCCATCAATTAGACGAGTGTCCACGACGCGCTTGGCGAAGTCCTCCTGAGCCTTGCTGTCGACCCAGGTGTGCGCCGACATCCGGAGCCCGGTCCCCTGGGCTTCCAGCAGACCGTGCGCAAGCCTATTCATCCGCCAGACGCCAGTACGCAGACTAGCCAAAGCCTGGGCGTCCGGCACTTCGGGCCACAGAGAACCAGCGACCATGCAACGGTGCGAGGGGCCCCGAAGTGCGAGGAACGCCACCAGTCTTTGGATGCCGAATGGAAGATCGACGGAAGACCCAGACGATTCGCAAGCGAATTGGCCGAGCAACCGCAGTCGCAACCCAGCCATGCTGCCCCCTGCTGGTGGTTCGAGTGCCTCCCAGGCCCCATCCTCCGTGTCTGAAGCTGCACACGGATAATGCACCGAGCATAGGCGCGGGTCTTTACCTTCGGCCATGGTTGGATCCCACTGCGCCAGAAGTAATCAGAGGTGGTGCGGCGTACCACTCCCTTTCGCAAACGATTGAATGTCGGCCAGGCATCTCGCACCCGCCGCGAGACGCGTTGACCACACACTTCTGTGGGCTACCTCACGTTCGCTTCGGTCTTCAGATGGTCGGCCACGCAAAATATCGTCCCGGCCCGCCGTGCATCTGTTGCGCGGTGACCGTTGACGCGACGGGAATATTAGGCCAAAGCTAAAGCCGTGTCATCGAAACGTTTGACCTCGGCGATGGCAATGAAGCCCTGAAAGGACGCTGGCGCAGCCGTTGGTAATCTGAGTGGAGCAATCGATCGCTCCTCGAACACAAACGGAGAGTGCCAGCGCTGCCATCGGTCGGCTCGGCTCTACTGGGGCATTACCAGCAACTGGCTCGCGAGCGTGGCGCACGACATCCGGTCACTCAGAAGCTGGAGAGACCATGTTCGTAACAGCTTGAGAACGTGGTTCCTTCGAACGTCGGTGGGCTGCTTGGTCGTGCGTGAGATCCTGCACTGTCCCAACGATCACTGCTAGCTCCTCGACCAGGAGTGGCACGCTCGGGCTAGTCCATGAGTTGTTCGGCGTCGAGCCAATGGAGCCGGAACCGCCTGGTGATGCTATGTCCGTCCTAGGCGAACGGCGACGCTCCTGGAGCGGGGGGATGCTTGGTCGATCACGACCTGCATTGCCGCGGCAACCAAGTTGGGGGCATCGACCGCACGGATCCGCTCGCGTACCTTCCGCTCAGCTTGCGGTGAGTCTTGGTAATGAACGGGAACCGTCAGCCAACTCACTGGATCCTGCTGTAGCAACAGGGTTAGTCTCATGGTGCGCGGGTCCCGTCAGATCGGGAGCGCGCGCACGACTCACCGCCGATTGACTCCGGTGTCCTGCCAGGTGCCGAAGGACTCGAGGAATTGTTGGGTGACTTCCAGCGCGTCGCGGACGGACGCGTAGGTGTGGGGAGCGGCGGTGACGCCGCGTCGTGCGCCGGGGGAGAGGTAGCGGCTGGTTGTGATCGTGATTAGGAGATGCTCCGGCTGCACCTCCACACGGAGGGTGCAGACCCCGAACCGTGCCGGCGGGTCGTTCACGAGTTCGCCCGGACCAGATTGAGGCGGATGCGCCGTTCGGTGTGGCCGAGAAGGATCGACCTGGCGGCGACCCGCAAGGACGCCTTGCTAACCGCGTCGGCCAGCACGTGGAGTAGTTCGCAGGCATCGCTCTCCCAGCAGTGCAGGAGTCGTCCGCTGAGCCGTCCCCGCATCCCCTCTGGGATGTCGCTTGCCACCTGCTCGCGCTGCGTCGCTACGAACGGGCGGATCTCGCTGTCGCCGGTGACCCCCGCGACGCCGCGGTCGAATGCCTTCCCCAAGATGGCAGCGCTGTTGGGGCTGCCCTCGTCCAGCTCAAAGGGGAGTGAGCGGTCCGCTCTCCCCATCTCTGGCACGTCAGAGATGGGGGCCAAGGCAAATCGGTTCTGGGTGACCAGTTCCCCAGCGCCGGCCTGGGAGGCGTAAAAGTCGAGGACCTGCTGCGGTCCAAGCCGTCGGTAGGCCCAATGATGACGCTGCACTACCTGAGGACCCAACGTTGCGGTCTGCTCGATATCCGGCATTTTGTGCAACTCCCGTACGTTCCGTGGTTGCCGATCGCCGTGCGATCGATGCTGGCGCACGTGGGCCAGCAGCTTCGGACCAGCGCCGACGATGTTGGTCAGGGCCGCCGCCCCCGCGTGGCGTCGTGGGTATACGCCGTCGAGGTCAGCGGGGCGCTGTTCGCCGGTTGGCCGCGTGATGTCTCCGGAGTTGGGC
The DNA here is from genome assembly GCF_004216905.1 of Kribbella sp. VKM Ac-2569. Taxonomy (GTDB): domain Bacteria; phylum Actinomycetota; class Actinomycetes; order Propionibacteriales; family Kribbellaceae; genus Kribbella. The sequence goes on along the minus strand of NZ_SGXJ01000003.1, from coordinate 1,033,569 downwards.
GCGACCCAGTGCTCGGCCTCGCAAGCTTCCTGCTCGCCGGTACTGCGGACCCGGGGGAGGTGGTGTCGAGCCACGGTTCGCCTCCCTCAGCTGATCTGGATCTGGAAGACGAGCACGATCGCCTCCGCGCCCGAAGTGTTGGGGAAGGCGTGGACTGGCCGTGCGCCGATGCCGGTGTCCACTGAGGCTGTGAAGAGCGACGCGCGCAGCGCAGCGATCGGACGGTGGTCCGTGTCCGCGGTCAGCGCTACTACTGTCATCGGCGGTCCCGACAGCCCAGCTATCTCGGCGGCCTTCAGTGCGGCTTGCGTTGCTGACTCAGTGCCTGGGTAGTCCCACCCGCCGACCGGGTAGGTCAGCGTCCCGATAGGCTCCACGTCCTTGAGTTGGCCGTCGCGGAACTCCGCCTCCGGGGTCGGGGTGTCTCCCCGGAACGCTGTGTAGACGGTGACATCCTCCGTCTTCTGTTCGGGTATCGGGACCACTAGGTCGTCGCAGACTAGTGGCCGCCGGACAAACGCCACCCAGCCATAGGCCTCGACGTACAGTTCGGCCTTGTCGGCGGGCTGGTCGGGGACAAGCACGTCCACCTGCGGGTAGGGCGCACGGTCGTGGGCCAACGGGATCCGGTCGCGGTGCTGGGCATCGCTAACCGCCGCGGCGACGTGGTCGGCGCGAACCGAGCAGAGGCGCAGCCGAACCTGCGGGCCGAAGAAGTCCTCGAGGAGTCCCTTCAGGTCCTCCCGTGTCTCCTCGACGCTGAGGTATCCAGCGGGTGGGAGTTCGACCATGCCCAGGCCCTTGAGCGAGCGCGCCGCAGTGACCTTGCCGCGCCGGGGGACGGCTCGGTCAAAGGCGTCTCTGAGCTCCTCGACGATGTGCCAGCTCGCGAACGGCTTGCCCTCGGTGTTGCGGAGGAAGTCGGTGACCGGGCCCCGGAGCGCCTCCTCGACGTCCACGTCGAGCACGACCAGCTTATCCGGGTCGGCGGTCGCGCTTCCGAGCGCGGAGCTGCCTGCCGCCAGGGCCTCCTCGAACTGGAGGAGTTGGGCGAGGAAAACCGACCAGGGGCGCATCGCTAGCCGTCCCCGCCAGGCCGCGTGTGCGGACGCGCCGTCCACCAACCGGCGAGCAGTCCACATGTCGAGGACCCAGTCGCCATCGACGCGCTGGAGCACCGCCAGCGGGACGCCGGCGTTCGTGGGTAGCGCGGTGCCGTCGCCCCACGCGTTGGTTGGCAGGGGAGCGACCCGGGCGCCCCCACGGGCGGGCACGAGCCAGGGTGGGACTGCGGCTCGCTCGCGCTCGAAGTAGTGGGATGCCAGCCAGTTGCGGCGTACGTCGGACCGTTCGCCGTCGAGCCCGGTCATGGTGTCTGACCTCAGCTGGACCGCGAGCCCTTCGTCGCGCCAGGGCTGGATCGTCCCGCCGCCGTCGGTGCATGCGTCGTTGCACAGGCTCCCGTAGACCGGTGATGACCCGGAAGTTCCCGAGGCCCATCGCGCTTCGACGACCCAGAAGCCGTGGCTGGGCAGGGCAGGCAGGTGTTCGTCGTCGAGCGGCAGCCGGAGTGTGTGCTCCATGCGCAGTAGCTCGCCCGCCGGGCTGATCGCCAGGCCTGGGGAGATCTCGAGTGATGTACGGTCCTTGCCGAGGGCAACCGTCAGGCCGTGCACGACGCCGGTGCCGGTGGCCTGAGCGGTCGCGAAGGTCAGGGAGCGGGCGTAGGACTGCATTGTCGCGAGGTGCTCGGCTTGCAGGAAGAGCCCATTCGCCGGGTTCAGCGAGCGAAAGCCGTCGAGCGAGCGAACGGCTCTGGTGTCGGCTGCGACGTCGGAGTTCTGACTCTGCGTCGTGGTCATTTCGTCTCACTCCTCTCGAAGGAACGGGTTCGGGATGGTCAGGACAGCGTCGCGCCCCTGGGCGCCGGTGCCTGGGTCCTCGCCGCGTACGCCGGCGAGTGGCACCTTCGGATTCGCGCCGTAGACGGGCATGTTTCCGGTGCCGAGGATCAGGATGCGCAGGGTTGGGTTCTTCGGCCGGTCAGCGAAGGTCACGGCGATGCTCGCCGACTCCGGGTCATAGCGCGGTGGACCTTCGAGGTCTTCCGCGATCCACGCGGTGTCACTGAGCGAGCTGATCTGGACCGCCCGTCGTACGGAGCCGGGGACGAGATCGGCCGTGACCGGGATGTGCAGTACCTCGTGCTCCGCGGGATCTCTGCTCCAGGTCGGCTCCGCGATGACCTGGGGGCCTTGCCCGGAGCCGTGTTTGTCGTCGGTGCCGATCAGTCCGGGAGCGAGGGCGCAGACGAGATCCTGTACCACGGTCGTCGGCAGGACGGTCGGCCTGCAGGTGTCCAGCTCGGGGGTCCCGACGATCACCGGGCAGTCTGATTCGTTCGTCACAGTCAGCGTCACACAGCCCAGCAGAACGCCGGCTTTGTCAGCGTCGACCGGGAAGAGCTCTGAGGAGCAGTCGGAGTCGAGCGGCCGCCAGTCGGCGGCGTCGAGCGCGGCAAGGCAACGGAAGTGGTATAGCAACGCCCTGGCCCGTTCGGAGGGCGAAGTCCGCGACACCTCTTCCCGGCAGCGCGTCGCCTCCGCGCCGGCTTCGTCGTCCGTGCCCACGCGATCGAGCCCTAGCAGCACCCGCACCCGGTGGTAGCCCGGTCGGGTGACCGGCGGCCTGCCTCTGACGACCTCGATCCGGATGCGTTCGACGACGCGCGAATGGTCTGTGGTCTGCCGCGTGACGTCGCACGGATCCACCAGCGCCTCCACCTCCTTGTCGAGGCAGGGGTCGAACTGTATGACGATGTGCAGCTCCACCTGACGGGTGCCACAGGTCGGGTCGTGGTCGGCCTCGAGCAGGGGCCGCAGGGAGACGCAGCGGGGAGCGTCGAGATGCAACTCGCGGCCCCAGCCGTCGACAGCCAGGCCGGGGCACACCTCGACGTCCCACTCGCCGCGGAAGCGCACGCCGAATCCCCAGACGACCCCTCGGCCGTGCATCCAGGCGTTGTGCAGCATGTGCTTGCCGCGAGGATTGCCCATCAACACCTCGAAGTCGTCGGCTCCCAGCAGCATGCCGGTGGCCGCCCGCAAGTCCGTCCAGGGGTGCAGGGGTAACGTCGCGAGTGCAGCGGCGTGCGCGCCCGCTGCCGTGTCCCGGCTGGTCCGCGCGTCAGATGTCGTCATCTCGTCTCCTCGGTGGTTGACCCGGGAAAGGGATCGAGGCCTTCTGGTACTCCCGGCGCACGGCGTCGACCAGGGATTGCTGGGTGATGGTCTGCCCGCCGGCGGCTGCGCCGAACGCCGCCGCCACGGCGGCGTTGCGGATCCAGCCTCCCGGGATGGGGTAGAGCTGGGCCAGGCAGTCGACGTCGAGGTCGTCCGCAAGGACGCTGTCCGGCAGGCACCGCCGCCACAGCGCGAGCCGGCCGTCGAGGTCGGGGAGCGGGAGATCCACGACGAAGTCGAGTCGCCGGATGAAGGCCGGGTCGATGTTCTGCCGCATGTTGCTGGTCAGCACGACCAGGCCCTCGAAGCGCTCCATCCGCTGGAGCAGGTAGGCCGTCTCGAGATTGGCATAGCGGTCGTGTGCGTCGGAGATCTCGGTGCGGGTGCCGAACAGCGCGTCCGCCTCGTCGAGCAGCAGGACCGCCCTGGTCCGCTCAGCCGCTTCGAAGGTGGCGGCGAGGTTCTTCTCAGTCTCGCCGAGCCACTTCGACACGATCCGTGACACGTCCACGAGCATCAGGTCGGTGCCGGCCGCCGTGGCCAGGGCAGCGGCGGCCACCGATTTGCCGGTGCCAGGTGGACCCGTCAGCAGCACCCGTACGCCGCGCGTGGCCTGGGCCCGATCGCGCAGTCCCCAGTCGTCGAGCACGGTCGACTGCTGCTCGAGGCGGTCGACCGCGGCTCGGAGTTGGGCGGCTGATTCGGCGGGAAGCACCAGCTGGGACCACGCGATGTCAGGCTGCGTGAGCAGGGCGCCGGAAGGCAGATTGACGCCCGTCCGGCTGCGCACCATCCCCGACACATGGGAGGGGTCCGGATCGTAGTCCACCACGGCGAGGTCGAGGGCGAGCTGGGCGGTGACCGTCGGGTCAAGTGGGTGGCGTGCGGCCATGGCCGCCGCTTGGCCATCGAGCCAGGGCAATGCTGCCGACCACGCGGCGCGCAACGACGCGACGGGGACGGGTCCGCTGCCTACGCTGATGATCGCTCGGTCAGGGCTGGGCACCAGGTCGCCCGGGGCGGCGGTCACCAGCACGGGCCCCGGGAAGTCGCCGAGTGCCAAGGCCGTCGGCTGCCGCTCTCGGCGGTCCGGGACCATGATGACGGGCACGGCACCGCGGGCGACGGCGTGGGCGAGGACGAGCGCGATCCGGGCGCTGTCATCCGGCACAACGACGGCGGCTATGGCCGGTGAGCCCGCCGCGGCGGCGATGGCCTCGCAGCGACCGACTCCGACCGAGCCGTCCTCGTGCGGGACGACGAGCAACGCGCGGGCGTCTCGCCGAACGGCGCCGACACAGGCGCGCACGTCGGGCCCGTCCAGCCAGGCTGCCAGCCCTGGCGGAGGGCCCTGGGTGACGATCCGGGGTATGCCAGCCGGCCAGGCGTCGCAGCCGTGAAGACACGACCAGAGCTCGTCGGCGATCATGATTGACCGCTCGAAGAACGGGCCGTTGCCCTCGACACGGAGCAAGCGGTGGCGCAGCGCGGGTCCGGAAGTGAGCAGGTGTCGCAGGTGTGCGCGGTCCTCCGGGGTGCCTCCCAGCAGTAGGGCGGCCAGGCCCACGGTCGGTCGGGGCTCACCCTGGGGATGGAGATTTCGGAACGTCGTGGCCAGTCCTTCGTGCTCCTCCGGCAGGCCAGCGAGTATGAGCATGTCTTGCTCCTCGCTGCTTAGGTCGAAGCTGCCGACAAGCCGGTCCAGGGGTGTTTGCAGCGGTAGGCCTGCAGGGGCGCTTGCGGTCTCGGCCCAGTCGCGGAGGAACGTCGAGGCCTGGCGTGCACCTGACTCGGGGGTGCATCGGTCGTCGAGCACGTCGGCGACCGCGCGGGCGACTCGGCCGACCCTGGCGGTCAGGTCGGCGCTGGTGTCGGCAGCGGTGAGTAGAGCGACCTCACTCATAGAGGAACCTCACGACCTGGCCGAGCCACCAGATCCAGCCAGGGTCGATGTCCAGTCCGGAATGGCGGATGTCGAGGTCGACGTCGTCGAGGCGGAGGACGACTTCAACCCATCCTGGCTCGCGCAGGACGGTGGCGTCGCGGCGCGCCAGCATGCGGACGAGTTCGAGGTCGCTCGGCGTGTCCACGACCCTTGGCCGGAGCCGGGAGGCTGTCGCGGCCGCCCAGCGGGCGGCGCATCGATCGAGGGCTGCGGCCTCAGAGGCGTCAGGTGGTAGCTGGTCGCCCGGAACGTCGAGGCCGACGTTGCTGAAGGCGAGGACTGCGGGGTTGTCTGGCAGAGCTGGGACGAGGCGGACACAGAGTTGCTGCACCAACCAAGGGGTCGGCCGGTCCAGGAACGGCGGTTCGTCGAGCGAGTCCGGAAGACCCGCATCGGCGGCCGTGTTGAGGAGGAAAAGGAGGCCACCCCATGCGGTCCGTGCGCCGACGACCGACTCGTCAGGCGCGCTATCGGCATCGTGCCGGCCGATGGCGGCGACGTCCCGGTTGTCCCCTGCCTTGCCGGCCGAGTGAGACGGCGGCGTCGCGAAGTTCAGGTCGTGGGAGTGGTGACTACTTTGATCGCTGGCTGCATGGCTCGTAGAGATCGTTTGGTCGGCAGGAGCCCGGTCACGTTGTCCACCGCGCCGCGTACCTCGCGGCGATGTGGCGCCGAGTCCCACGGCGGTTGCCGGTCGGAGCAACTCGGCCAGCGCCCTCACCAGACCCGCGCTCTCGGGGCAGCGGAGCCCGGTCGGGTCGGACCCGGCCATGACCAGAACCGCCCAGGCGCGCAGCGTGGCGTCATCCGGGCGGAGCGACGAACCGCGGAGTGCCGTGGCCAGCGGAGACATGGTGGCGACGGCGGTGGCCCGTCGAGCGAAGGAGCTGCCAAGGTTGACCGACGGGTCGACGGTGCGGTCTGGGGGCTCGGTCCGAGCAGTGGCCGCCTGGAGTGGCGAAGCCGTGACGCCCGGTTGGCCGGCCGCCAGCTCGGCGGCCGCGATCCAGCCCTCGCTCCCGAGCAAGCGGTGCGCAACCGACGCTCCGACCCGCTCGACGAGCCGGCCAAGCGCCGCCGCCACGCCGAAAGGTGTCCGCTCGATGACGCGCAGGCATAGCTCACGGGATGCCGCGCCCGGCTCCGGGTCGCCGGCCGCCAGGACACCAACCTGCAGCCATGCCCACGCTCGGTCGTGGTCACCGGTAGCGAGACCGGCGAGCAGGTCATCGACGGCCTGCTCACTTCGTTCGTAGCGCACCACGTCAAGGCTGCCGTCGCGCAGCGAGCGGCGCAGCGCAACGACGATCTGGTTCGCCCAGTCCGCTTCGAGGGCGCTGTCCGGCCGCTCGGGGTCGAGCTCGACGTCGACGTCGACGCGGCGGACGCACCACTCGCCGCCGGGGAAAGGGTGCGCGCGGACCGCGTCCTGCAGGCGGGTGTCGGCCATGTGGCGGAGCATCCTCGGCACATGGTCCGGGTCGGTGTCTGGCCAGTCCCCGACTGTGGCGGTCAGCCGCCCGATGGTGAGGTCGCTCATCCGACGCGCACCCGTCCGACCCGGCTGCCGTCCGGGTCCCCGAGCCGGGCGCCGCAGGCGGGGACACCAACGATGCCGCCCACACCGAGGCGGGCCTGACCGAGCACAGCGCTAGGCCGCCCAGTGCGTGGACCGACGTACGCCGTGAGCCCAACGCGCAGTCGGCCGACGGGGAGTCCGTCACCGAGCTCGCAGATCTCTGCCATCGTGTGTGCGGGCTGGTGGTGCCGCAGGAGCTGGCGCGTAACGGTCCGCTGCTCGACTGTCAGGCATCCCGGCACCAGCACCGTGAAGCGGTGCGCGAAGCGGCGGTAGGAGCTTGTGGTCGGCGTCTCGCCTCCGACCGTGAAATGGCCGAGCATGCCGGCCGCCCGGCTGTTGCCACCTGCGGTGGGTGCCTGCAGACCGTCGGGGCCGAGCCCTATGACGGCCCCGCCGAGTCCGCGCAGGCGCCAACGCTCGACGATCCGGGCCTTGCGGCCAAGGTAGAGGGTGAGCGTCCGCTCGAGCGCAGCCTGGGTGCCGCGGCGGGCATAGAGCTGGAACACCTCGGCGACAAGTCTGCGGCGTGCGTCCTCCGGCCATCGCCGGTCGAGCACCAGCCCGGTCAGCGAGGCGACCCACGGCAGCATCGCGTCGGGCGTGGTGCCGGGGTCGACGAGGACCGCCCGACCCGCTGCGGCCGTGTCAAGGTCGTGTACAAGGCCTTCAGCGGGGGTGAGGAAGCCATGCACGAAGTCGGCCTCCTCGTCGACGCTCGACCAAGTGCGCGGCAGTGCCGAGAGCAGAGAATGGCCGGGGCGCTCGACGCGCAATGCGCGCAGGCGCGGCGAGGTCCGCTCGGTGCCGGTGAGCTCGATCTCCAGCCACAGGTAGCGGCCGGGCGGAGCCTCGACCCCACTCTCGTACGTCGTCCAGTCGGCACCGCTGACTCCTCCCGGGTCGACTGTGTCGAGGACCGCGTTGCGTCGGCGCGTGACCACCGGTAGCCAGCTGGCGTCGCCCATGGTCCTCGAGGGAGCAAGGGGAGGTGTCTGCTCGGGCTCGCGGAGCGGCCGATCCCCACGGCGGGGCCGGATGTCCTCGACCGGGTCCTCGACGTCGTCGTCATCGCTGGTCACGCAGCGCAAGGCCAGCGTCGTCCCGGTCGGCAGGCACGCCTCCACGAAGACCCGCCCCCAGCGGGTCCGGTAGTTCCCGCTGTCGAGCCGGTACGTCGTGACGGTGCCGCGCCGTACGTGGCGGGCGTGGGCTCCCTCGGTGCCTCGCCGGCCGAATGCGGTGGTGTAGACGACTCGATCGGAGGGGTCGATGGTGACAGCGGCGCCGTCGTAGTCGGGGGCGCGGAGCGGTTCGTCCTCCACGAGAACGCCGCCGCGTTCCCACAGGCGGAGGAAGGCCTGTCCGGGATGGCGGGCTATGACCAGCATTCCGTCAGAGGTGCCTTCCAGGTCTGTCGCACCCTCAGCTTCGAGCAGTTCGCCGCCTTGCAGGTCCGTGATGACACCGGTCACATCGTCACGCCACAGCACGACCGTCCGGTCGACGAGCGTGGTGATGCGGGCCGGGACCATCGCGGCATGGGCACAAGGGTGGTGCAGGTCAGGACCGGCACAGGGACCGGTGCGGCCCTCCACGCGGACGATCGCGTGCGGGGACCGGGTGAGGACGAGTACGGCGTCCCCGACGGCGACCACATCGATCGGCTGACCGGGGATGGGCACTCGGCGCAGAACCCGGCCCGACCACAGGTCGACGACGAGGAGCGCACGGCCGGCCGACTCCACTATGTACAGCCGGTCGCGATCGTCGACCGCGATGCCCGTCGGATGCCGGAGTCCGCCGGGGCGGACGTTGCCACTAGGCCCGGCATGACCCCGGATCAGCTCGACAGCGCCTTCCTGCGGTCGGGTACGCCAGGTGCGGCACCAACGGTCATGGGTGATCCCGGCGGGACACGCGGATGGCTGCCCGGGCGGTACGGGGAGGCAGCGTTCCCCGTCCCAGCGAGAGGGCGGCGGTGGTTCGTCCCAGTCGAGCCCGACGCCACCGGCCGGAAGCAAGACGGTGTTGCGGTGGGCGCAGCGCGCCCACTGGTCCTCGTGGGTGAGCACCGCCAGTCCGCGGTCGCCGTACATCAGCACACCTCCGGTGGCAACGGGACGGGTACGAGCTCCGGGGGCGGTGCCCCGATCGGGATGCCCGGCTCGGTGGGGTCGCCCGACACGACGGTGACCGTGGTGAGCTCGGGGAGCTGCCACGGCTGGAGGAGGGCAGCCTCCCGCTCCGTCACTGACGGATCCACGGTGGCCAGCCGGGTGCCGACGGCGAACTCGACGCCCTCCACCTGGACAGCGACGGCCTCGAGTTCGGCAGCGCGGATCGCGCGGCCCAGCGGCCAGCCGGCGGCATCGGGGCCACCCGGCGGCACCGCGGAGAGGAACTGCTGCAGGATCTGCTCGACCCAGCGACGCACCGCGTCGACCTGGTAGCCCTCGCGGACCTGCACTCCCACGGACACCGCAACGCGCACGTACTCCGGCGGGATGACGTAGAGCTCGCTCGTCACGGGCCGGCGTACGTCGAGGTAGCGGGCAACCCGGCGCAGCAGGCCTAGGTCAGGCATCGGGGCGTCGGGATTCCGCTGATCGCTGTCGGGCAGCACGACGACGCTTGTCACCCCGGCCGCTTTGACGGCCGGGGTGTCCGGGTGGAAGAGCGGCAGCACCTCGGCCCGAGACACGCCCGTCACCTCGAGCGCGAGGGCGCGGTAGTCCTCGGCGACCACTGCCCGGTCGCGTCGGTGGACCTCACCAGGGATCGCGTCGAGCGCCTCGGCCAGGTTGACCGCGTCGGCGCCACCGACCGCGGGGAGCGGGTTGGTCACGGTGACCGACGGTGCCGCGGGGAACGCCGACACCGAGCCGGGCGCCAGATTGCCTGCCTTGCCGCCGCCGTAGCGGTAGGACAGCACACGGATCCGCTCACCGATCTGCGGCACCCGTGCCGCGCCGAACGCGACCGCGCCATCGTGGGCGACGACGAAGTGGCGGTCGTCGACCGTACTGCGCGCGAAGTTGTCGACCTCCTCCCAGTCGGTCCAGCCGTCGGCCTCCTCCACCTGCAGTTGCACAGTGTCCGCCAGCACGGGCGCATGGGTGAGTGGGAACCGCTGGTCCGCGTCGCCGGTGCCACTCCCAAGCAGCTCGGGCGGCGGCGTACGCGACTGGACCGCGCTGACGCAGTTCGCGCCGACCCAACGCACCTTGTGGATGGCGTCGCCGATGTTCGGCCGGTCGGGGCGGGTCACGCGCAGCCAGGCAAAGATCTGCTCGCGCACCTCCTCGTCGTCCACCGGCGGAGGGCTGTTCGTGAGCCCGTCACCGAGCTCGGCCAGGCGTCCGACATGGGCGGGCAGTTCGAGCTTCACGACACCTGTGGTCACCATGCCGTGAGTGGTGTCGCCGAGTACCGGCAAGGTGACGAACGGCGTTACGCCGACCGCGGTGGGCCCAGTCCACAGTTGCCACAGTGTGGCTGGCGGGTCTCCGATGAGCGCTCCGGATCGGAATACCTCGGTCTCGTCGGGGGTCAGCTTCTCGATCAGCGGCGGGGGATCCAGTTCCTCGTCGAAAGCGATGCCCAAGAACAGCGTGCGGCGGGCCATCACGGACACGGCGATGGTGGGTGGCGCCATCAGCGCAACCCACAGGCTCCGGTCCAGCTGCGCGCTGACGTCGATGGGGACGGCGTCGGCAGCCATCGGGTCCTTGGGCGTGAGGACGGTCCGGTAGAACGCTGCCCCGGACGCGGGTAGCCCGACCCGCTCGAGGGCGTCAGCACGGATATCGGCGCCGCCGCCGACCGTAAGGAATTTGCCGGCGCCGAGCGCATCGACGGGCCAGACGTAGACCTCGTCCTCGGTCTGGAACGGCAGTGCTCCGGCCATCGCCTCGGAGTCCCGGAGCACCTGGATGCCGGCCGGCTCGTCGGTGCTCGCCGAAAGGAGTACGTGGGCGGGACGTGCCGGGCGTGGCTGGACGCCGAGCAACCGCAGGAATTCGACCCGCGTGGTATCCGGGATCTGGTTGAACCGGTAGAGCAGGGACTCGCCGAGGGAGGCGAACAGCTCGATCAGCGTGATGCCTGCGTCGCCTTCATTGTGGTTGGTCCACGTTCGGGAGTGGACCGGGATCAGGCGCACCAGCTCGTCCCGGAGTTCCTGATAGGTCCGGTTGTCGAGGATGGGGCTGATCAGTGCCACGAGGCGCTCACCTCAGGTAGTACGGATAGACGAGGTTGTCGGGCCGGAGGTCGGCCAGACGCACATACGCGACGTCGACCCACACCAGGTAAGGCTCCTCGCCGGGCGTCACGGCGACGTTGACGAGCCGGATACGCGGCTCCCACGTCTCCAGGGCCGTCCGGATGTCGGCCTCCATCGAGGTCCGAGTGGTGAGGGTGTTGGGCTCCATCAGGTAGCGCCGCAACCCGCACCCAAACCCCGGCAGCATGATCCGCTCACCGGGCGCAGTGTCGAGGATGGTCGAAACCGACTGGCGGATGAGATCCATGCCGCGCACCCACCCCAGCCCACCCGTCGCAGGGTCAGGCAGAAACGGCAGCCGTACGCCGGTGCCGGTCCACAGTTCAACCACGTCTTCCACGATGCGATGGTCGCGCTGTCTCCGTCACTCGACCGTCGCCGCGGCGCGCAGGCCAATCAGCCTGCCTGGCTTCGAACAGGTGAAGGCGTGCATCCCGATCACGTAGGCGAGCGGGCACCCCATGCACATGACGACCCTTGCTCCTGCCGCCGGACCTGGGCCCAACACGCGGGGGAGAGAGCCTCATTGCGAACCTCGAGATCGTTGGCACCATCTGACCGTGAGCACTCACCTCAACTGGCGCGCCCGAGTCTCGCCTGCCCTGGGAGTCGCCTGGCTCGCTCCGGGGTCATGATCTGGCGAACCGGGTGGCGGCTTGAGTCTCGCCGCCCACTGCTGACCGACCCGATGCGCCAGGCCCACGCGCGGTGAAGCCGGTCATTGACCTGGCGGACGCATCCACCCACAGCTCCTCAGACGCCACCATCGCTGGACTACCCGCGCCTGGTGCCGATCACGCGATCGCACCCGGTGCCTACGCCTGGCGGAGTCCCAGACGACCACACCACCTCCTCGTCGGACCGGGCGGCACCCACCCCCCGGGTGCTCCGGCTCGTTGGCCTCGCTCGCCGTTTGCTTCGGATGGTTTGAACGAGATCATGGAGTGACCCGCGCTTCTGGGAATGCCGGACGCAGGTTCAGGTCCAGCCCGCTGACTCTGGGGCCGCCTCTCCCCCCAATCATCGTTGTCACCACCGCGCGGTAGAAGTCCGTCTTGAAGGCATGCATCCGGAGGTAGGTGCCGTCATTCGAGTAGACGACGTCCGTGACCACGACGTCCCCGTGCTCCAGGAAGAACTCGACGAGGTCGGGCCTTCGGCTGCCGACCTCACGGCTTCCCGCGCCCTTGAGGGACCCCTCGAGGAATTGGTCCATCTGCTGACGTAGGTCGGGGTTCCTCATGGCGTCGACTTCCATCTGGGTCCACTGGCGATGGAGCCGTGGAACACGACGGATGAACATGTCGACAGGTTCGGTTAGCACAGCCTCGTTCACACGAGGCAGCAGTTGCCCGCGGCCCTGCGAGCGGAGCACCTGCATGGCGTTCCGCAAGGTCGCCGCAATGGAGTTGAACGTCTGCTCGTGCCGGGCGAACCGTGCATCTGTGGTGACTCCCGGCGACTGCCACCATTCCATGCTTTCACGGCGGGCCGCAGCCTCGACCTCCCGTGCGGTCGGTTCACCCGGCGCCCGGGAAGTCCCTCTCGCGGTCCGAATGCCGCCACCGGACGGGCGCTCGCCGCCGTAGTAGTCGTGGAGGTCCTCCACGACCCAGCGATACTCCGGGCTGCTCGGGTCTAGGTATGTGGTCCGTGCGCCGTATGCGCGCTGGTAGTCGCCGACACTTGCGAAGCTTCGGCTGACGCGGGAGCCATCAGGCCGTACGAAGTCGATCGTCACTTCGCCCGTCGGAGTCGCTCGGTAGGCGCAACGGCCGCGACGGCCGCCGGGAAGGGGAAAGTCGGTGAACTCGGTCACCGGGTGGCCGCTGCGAAGCGCTGCTGTCGCTGCACCATCGACGTCGGCCGGCGCTGGCATCCTGTGAGTGAGGACGTTGGCCTCGTTCGGGTGGAAGTGGAGCACCGCCTCCCAGCTTCCACGTCGTGGCCCTGACACCGCCATCTCGCTGCCTACCCGGACCGCGTAGGCGCCGCTCGCGTTGTTGCGGTAGATTCCCACCTCCCGGCTGGAATCTCGGGCCAGGATGTCATCGTAGATCCGGTGCGCCTCCTCGATCGTGGGGATGTCGTCCCGCGCGGCGAGAGGTTCGGCGACACGGGCACTGGCTGGCCGCTCAGCCAGCCCCGACTGGCGCAGGCCCTCAACCCATTGGTCATGAACCTGTCTCCTGTACTCGGGAGTTCCCGGGCGAGCGGTAGGAGCGGACGGGGTTCCCTCGGGGGACACGGTTCCCGTCGCAGTTCGCCGTGGCACCACCTCTGGTGGGGTTTGCGTCGGCCCCGGGATCTCCCTGGGTACTCCTCGCGCGCCGCCGAGTCGACTCGCGGCTCGATGCACGATGAGGATCAGGGCGCCGTCGGCGAGAGCGCTGAGGAGCGCGCGAGCCGTTCGGTCCCTGTCGCCGGATGCTATCGCTTCGGCTACCTGGCCCACATGGACGCCGGCCATGACACCGATCTGTACAGTGCCCACCGCCAGTTGCGCAGTGCCACCGAGGCTCGCGCGTCCGACGCCCCCGACGACCCTCGTACCAGCCGAAGATACGCCGACAGTCAATACCGCCCCGGCAATGTCGAGCAGGTCCAGACCGGTCTGAAGGTCCCAAGCGAAGTCCCCGTGCTCGAGCCGGTCGTACAGGCTGAAGGTGCCTCCTGCGCCGGCGAGCACACCAGCCACCGCGAACGCTGGGATGGCAATCTCGGCCTGGAGGGCTGCCGCAGAGACCACGCCGACCCCCATGGCTACCATCGAGAGAGCGCGAAGGGCAGGAGCCATCCGAGTCCCACCGTCGGTTCGACAGGTCAGGATCTCCCGTCGGACGCCGCTGTAGCCCATCGACAAGGGCGTGATCTCGAACCGCATCGCCCCAGTCGGGTACGGCGCGTCGTCGGCGAACGTCCGCAAAACATCACTTAGTGCCTCGTGGGGACGTTCGCCGCGTCCGCGATACGTACGGATGCTGCCCCGAAGGGTGAAGTCCCAGAGCTTGAGGACGTAGTCGGGAGCGTCGAAGTAGGCCGGATCGCTATCCACGAAGATGCTCAGAGGAACGGTCATGGGGGTGTCCTCGGCGGAGACGTAGATGGCACGGATCCCGCTGAGGTGGGCCGAGTGGCCCTGGTAACGACGCTGGTCCTTATCAGCGTCTGAGAGAGTCCTCTCTATCTCGGTGATCCGGCTCTCGACCTGCCTGTGCTGGCTTGATCCCGGCTGAAGCCGGTCGCGCTCCTTCCTGAGGTCGTCGAGCATCCTGTCCGGTCGGCGGGTCCAGCTCAGTTCCCGCCGTGTCTCTGCGGCCAGTTTCTCCTCCAGCGTGAGCACAGTGACGCTTCGTTCCAGCGTTCTTAGGTGGCCTGTGGACATCGTGAGCTGGCATTTGAGGACATGTCGACCTGGCGCTGTCGCCACGGCCCGTATCGAGGCGTTGCGGGTCTGCTCCGGGACCATGCTGAGGGTGCCGTCGGGCCACTGGACCCGCGCGGGTATCCCCTGTTCTCGGACCGCCACCGGATCGTTCTCGGCCCACCAACGCAGCTGGACGTTGGCGAAGAACGAGTCCGGCCAGACCACCCCCAAGCTCACGGTATTCCCGACCACGAGCGTGTCGTCTCCCGACAGAAGGTTCAGATACGGGTCGGAGCCTCCACGCTCGTTGGTCGAGCGCATCAGTCGGGCGTATCCGAAGACCAATTTGTAGTTCCCGATGAGCTGATCGACAGCGACGACGATCACCGTGCCTCGCTCGAGCCATGAGGCAGGGTCGCGGCCTCTGAGCACGCGGTTGTAGGCGACGACTAGGTCGGTCCAGGCCGATTGATTTCCATACAGCTCCATCGCGATCTCGGCACCGCTGAGGGGCTGCAACAACCGGATGGTGCCCTCCGCGGCGTGCAACTCGAGCAGGGCTGGCTCATCGGCCGGGCCGATGGGTGTCGCCGCCCGAATCTGCCCAATGCTTTCGGTCAGGCTCCGGAGGGCGGCGCGCGGACCAACGCTCAGCGCGTCCAGGTGGGGCATGGCGCTCTCGGCGCGGACCACGGCGAGCATATAGGCGAACTCCCACGGGTTAAGGTGCTGGCGCAACAGGCCAATGGCCGTCCACTGGTCAGCGTCCGGAAAGGTCTCGTGCCGCAGCAGTGCCAGCAGTGCCCTGGCATCGCGCATCACCCACGCCGTGGAGTCGGTCCGCTGGATGGCATAGGGGGCGAGGTCGCCCGTCACCGTTGCTGGCGGGGCTGCATCAGGGAGGACGGGGTGCCCGCAAAACTGCTGCACGGTGAGGAGCCGAGGGAGGAGTACAGAGACGTTCTGGTGCTGCCGTGCCAGCCTGTCTCGCTCGCCTTCGGGGCCTGGAGCCGGCGGACCGATGAGTGGCGGCTCTGCACTCTGCCCGGGTGCAGGTAGTCCGAGCTCGCGATGAATGCCGTCGATGGTCGCGCACAGCGCTGCGACCGACATGCCAGCTACTCGCACGCGAGACTCGCTGACAGCGTCTGTCGCTTGCTGGAAGGCCGGCAAGGCCCGAGTTTCCAAGTCCTCCACTGCGCGTTGAAGGACCTGCTCCCGATTCGGGACCTCCGCTGCGCGCGGCTGGCGGCGTAACTTGCGCGCGGCGGCACCGGACCCGCCGCCGTGCACGACGTGCGTGAGCTCGTGGGCGAGCAGGCGCCGCCCGGACGGCGTGTCGGGTGCGTACTGGCCAGCGGCGAAGGTGATGTGACT
The DNA here is from genome assembly GCF_004216905.1 of Kribbella sp. VKM Ac-2569. Classification (GTDB taxonomy): domain Bacteria; phylum Actinomycetota; class Actinomycetes; order Propionibacteriales; family Kribbellaceae; genus Kribbella. The sequence continues at coordinate 1,017,771 of NZ_SGXJ01000003.1, read as the reverse complement.
GCCGACCGTGAAGGCCCGGGCCGAGACCTGGTCGGTGGCACGGCTGGCGCCGCCCCCACTGTGGACCCGGACGTGGTCGAATGTGGTGCCGAAGCGCGGCTCGGCCCACGCCAGAGCAGATGGCGGCAGCGGGTGACCAGGGTCTGCCGGCGTCGGGTCAGCCCGGAGTGGCGCTGCGCGGCCGGTGACTGCCACGCGCTGTACGCCGTCCAGAGGAGGTTCACCCGCACGCCGAGTCCGTCCCGAACCGGGGGTCAGGTTGTACGCGACCTCGTCAGCCTCCCGCTCCTGAGGTTCGTCCGGGTCGCTCACCTGGATCGGTGCTGCATCCCCGGTGGACAGAGAGCGGTAGATCGTCGGCAGCACGGCCGGCGCCGCGAGCCGGTGTAACACGGCGAACTCCGTGCGCGGCCGCTCCTCCTCGACGGTCCTGATGGCCGGTGCGGCGACCTGGGCACCGAAGCTGTAGAACACGCCAACCTCATGGCCGCGGCGTGACGGGACAGAGCGGGTCATCTGGACTCTTCTCACGCGGCAGCGGAGCAGGTGGCTGGGCATCGGTTGGGTCGGTGGCGATGACCAGGGCGTGGGTGAGGTTCGAGTCGGTCTTGAAAACCGGCTTGTTCGGTGGCGTGCTCAGGGGGTCCGTCGCCTCGGTCAGTTGGTGGGTCCAGCCCTTGGTCTTGTCATCTCCGGTGAGGCTGCTGGTGTCCATCCCCATCGCGATATCGAGTTCCACCTTCATGCCGGTATCGAGGTCGGTGATGAGCTTGCCGGTGGCGAGAAAGTCGGCTGTGGCCGCGAAGCCGATCGAGGGTGGGATGCAGAAGCGTAGGGCGAGCATCCACCAGAGTTGGAAGGCCAGTACGACGATGGGCAGGAACATCAGGAACAGGAAGAAGGCGACGAGGAAGAAGAGCTCGAGCGCGAAGGTGCAGATCCCGTCGCCGGCGCCGATCCGTCCGGACCCTGACTTGGGTACGCCGTTGAACGGGTTGAAGACCATCTGCGAACGGGGCGGCGTCACCACGCGCACCCCACCGGGTCCCTGTTTCTGTCCGGCGCGCGCGGCGAGATTGCGGAGGTCCGGCAGCGTGACGGTGACGGTTCGGTTCTTGGTGCCGTCCGGATCCATATGCGTGGCGAGACGGAACGGCTCGGTGGGGGTGCTCACCCACGTCCGAGGTGAGCACTCTGTGGGTCGTGTCGGGTGCGGCTGGCTGACGACGCATTCGATTTCGTAAATCGCGTGATCATCCAGCTTCGGTTCCGTCGTCGGCTCACCGCGTGGGGTGCGTCCCTTCCAATGATCGCCGGAGAATGTCGGCACGATCCCGAACCACAGTGACCGGGTCCGCGCCGCGTCGCAATTCTTGTCACGGTCCCGCTGCGGCAGCCGCCACATCGGATGCATCTCCTCGTCCTCATCCTCGAGCACCGGGTCGAGGTCGTCGTCGAGCGTTCGCCAGCGACCGGTGCCGGTCTTCTTCGCGACCAGCCATTGCTGGTACTCAGTGTGGGCATCGAGCTGGGCGAGCTGCTCCTTCTGGTCCTCTTCGAACCGGCGGCGCCAGGCGACGTCGGCCCACCACAGATCACGCAGGTCAGGGTCGGTATCCGCGATCTTCCGTCCCTGGGCCTTGGCCAGTTCGGCCACGAGCGCCGTCGCGACCCGCCGCGTGGGCCGCCGCTTTCCCGTCACCGTCGTGTGCATCCGGCGCATCCGGAACTCCACGCCGATGTCGTCGTGCTCACCGGCGCGTGGCAGCCCGGGGGAGTCGCAGAAGACCTCGACCACGACGGCATAGAAGCGTTGGTGCATCGGCTGATAGAGCTTGCGCAGGTTCGTGGTCACGAGGGCGGAGGTCGCCAGCCGCAGTCGGCTCTTGTCGGTCAGATCTGGTACGACCGGGATGGGGTAGCTCCACACGTCGTCCGCCCCGAACTTCACGCTGTCTGCGGGATCGCGGGTGATCTGCTCACCGAATGTCGAACTGTCGTACATCTGGAGCTGCGGGCGTCTGGACCGTGGCGTGCGCAGATCGAGCCTCTCCCGCTCGCGGAAATACCACGGGGCTCGGAGGACGAACCCGGGCGTGGTCACCAGACGTTCCCAATGCCAGGGGTGTACGACGGGGACACAACGCCGACGCTCGCGATCAGTGTCTGGCAGTTGATCACGTTGCTGAACGTCGATGTCGGCGCCGTCACGTTGACCATCGGAGCCTTCACGTTCACAGAGAGGTTGGCCGTGATGTCGATGCCGCCTGCCGGGTTGAGCTTGATGCTGGAGCCGTTGAGGTGCGTGATGGTGATCTCTTGGGTGCCGGAGTCCAGAACCACCTTGTGTCCTGCCTTGGTCGTGATGCTGATCTTGGTTGCGGCGGTGCTGTCGTCGAAAGTGATCCGGCTGTCGTTGCGGGTGCGCAGCATCCGGATGTTGTTGCTCTTCCTTGGCCGGTGCGGCAGCGGAGCCTTGCCGTTCCATGTCGAGCCCACAACGTACGGGCGGCGGAAGTCGCCCGCCTCGAAGGCAACGACGACCTGGCTGCCTACCTCGGGCAGGATTGCCAGGCCCTGGTCCTTGTCGGCGTAGGGCGTGCACAGAGTCGCCCACGACCGCACGTCGCGGTCCCCGGTCGCGCCGAGTGTGGGGAACCGGAGCTGGACACGGCCCAGGTTGTCGGGGTCCTCGATGTCGGTGACCAGCGCGGGATAGACGCCGAAGAAGCACGGGCCCTGGCCATCGGCGGGCTGCGGGAGACCCATCACGTCGCTCCGTTCAAGGTGGGACGCTCCGCCTCGAACGCGGTGCGCAGGCCATGCTCCATGTCGTAGGTATGCGTCACTCGGGTGACGTAGTAGCCATCGCCTTCGAACGGTGAGCCGACCAGCTCAAGGCGTAACTTGCTGCCGACCTGAAGGTCCGGTGAGCCACGGGTCTGCCCCGTGACGGTGACGAACCGGCGGGCGCGTCGCAGCATCTCGGCTCTTGCCCACGCTGCAGCCTCAGCGGTGGTCAGCGGAGCTTCTCGCACCCGGAAGGTGGCGCTGGCGCCGAGGGCCTTCTCCAGCACCTCCGGGCCGGTCCGGCCGGCCGCGGCCTCCGCGTGGATGGTAGCCGCGCCGGCGTGCTCGTCAATGACGTCCTTGGTGCGGGCGTCGTACCCGCTTACAGCCACGTCCGTGCGCTGGTGGGCGAGGTCTGCGGTAAGCCGCACAGCGAGCAGCTCGTTGCCGTGCACGAGTGTCAGCCGGGTGCCCTGCCGCTTGGCGCGGTCGCTGAGGTGGAGTGTCCGGCCGGTGCACCACAGCTCGGCTTGCATCAGCCGTGCTCGTTCGCGCAGGAACGCGAGATCGCTCTGGTTCACCTGCTGCAGAACGTCGTACGTCGGTCCGTCGACATTCACGTCGGCGTCCAGGCCATGGTCCTGGGCAATCCGGCGGGCCACCTCGGCGTCGGTTGTCCGCGGGTAGCTCCGCATCCGCCGGGTCATGCGCAGCCGCATCAGCCGATCCTCGGCCAGCACGATCACCCGCGGGGGCTCGCTGTCCCCGAGTACGACCTCCAGGCCCGACACGGTGCCGTCGAAGACCGTGCGCTGGGTGCCCCCGGGCCCTACGGCAACCTCCAGGTCAGTGCCGAAGTCCACTTCGCTCCCGTCGACGTGCAGCAGTTCTCCCGGCGGGCCGGCCGCGCCGATGCCAGTCGCGACGAAGTGCGCTTCGAGGGTGCACAGACCCTCGACTCCGTCGGAGACGACCAGCCGTACGCAGTCAAGGGCGAGCCCGCGCACCACCTCGCCACCCACGGTGAAGACAGGGGAGGCGATGGCGAGCAGCATCTCAGTCATCGAAGCCCTCGGCCGCTACCCGGCACCGCAGTTGATGCACCCGCGCTTCCGCTCTCCGCCACCGGTCGTCCTTCGCCCCGGGCGGGTCGGCGGCACTGCCGCCACGCTCGGACTGGCTGTGTTCGCCCGGTTGGTGTCCAGGCCTGCCCGCACTCACCTGGGTGTGGATCTCGTCGACGTGCACAGTCATCGGTCGACCTTCCGGGACGCCGGACCTGACCCTCACAGTCTCGGCGTGAGTGCGTTACGACGGCGTCACCCGCGCCCTCAGGGGGATGCCGCGTCCGAAGCCCAGGCTTCGCGGATCGGGGGTGACCGAGACCCTGGCCGAAGCACTGGTCGAGACCCCTGCTGTCGCCGCCAGCGTTGGCACGGCGAACGATGCGCGGGCGTCGCCCCGGGCCGACGCCACCTCGGCGGCGGCGACGGCGGCGGCTGCCTTCGCGACACCGCCCGAATTGGCGAGGACGAACCCCGCGGTCGCCTCGGCCGCGAGACCTCCACGCAGGTTGATCCCACCGCCGAGTGCGCCCCGCACAGACGCGATGGCGCCCAGCCCGGCGCCGGCCGTGAACCCGCCGCTCGCTCCCAGCCCTGCCGATGCGGAGACGCTCGCACCGAGTTGCACCTGCGCCCCGGCGGCCAGCGAGAGTGGGCTGCCCAGACCGGCCATCGCGGTACGCCATGTGGCCGGGTCGGCATCCAGCCGGGCGAGCAGTTGCTGCACGCTTTCGCCGGCACGGGCCAGCGCAGTGGTCACCGGGTTCGGGGTGGGACCAGATCCAGGGCCGTTCCCTGCCACCGGCGCCGGAGTCGTAGCACTGCCCCCACCAGACGGCCGCGGTGTCGCACCGGGGTGGCTGGCCGCCCGGGCATCGCGGGCCCCCGGGCCGATGGCGGCGGCCTCCCACTCAGGGTTCTGCTCGGTGATGCTGACCGAGACCTTCGCGCGCAGCGGCATGCCGGTGGGAGAGAAATAGTCGAGGTCTTCGGTGAGCTGGGTGACGATGCCCTGGAACATGAACGAGCCCCAGGCGAACCGGACCGCAGGCGGCGGAGTGTTGGGTTTTTCCTTCGTGGGCTCGGCGAACTGGCGCACGACGTGAGTGAGATCGCGTACGTCGAGCGGCCGACCCTGGCGATCACCCTCGGCGGTGTCGAATTCGAGGTCGAAGGAGAGGATGGCCGGCTGCACCGACGGTGTCTGGCGTTTCTGTGTCCTGGTGGTAGCTCCACCCTTGTCAATGTTGTTCGTGCGCGAGATCTTCAGTGTCGTGGGGTTGAACTGCACGTCGACGGAACCCTTGTCCTCGGGCTCGTAGGAGGGCTTGCCGTTCTTTCCTCGGCCGGCTACCTGCTTGAGACGGATCAGCTTGGCCGGCGTGAGGTCGGTGGTCATTGGGGTACCTCCATCCGCAGTCCTTCGTGCACGATGTGCAGTTCTTCGATCGCGATCTCACCGGTGCGGGCGTTGAGCGAGGGCCCGGACACCTTCTGCGGCAGCCCTCGATCGAAGGTCCAGGTCGCAAGGGCGGTGTGTCCGGTCGGGTCGAGGATCTGGATCCGTCCGTCGTAGCGCGCGACGGGTAGCGTTCCGCTGACCATTCGGGTCATCCAGTTCCACAGGTCGATGTTGGCGGGGGAGTGGTTGTCCGCGGCGAACATGCCGCGCTTGAGTACGATGGGCGTGAGCTTTACCCGGCCGACTCGTCGTACAACGCCGTCGTTGCGGCCGCCTTCGAGGTATTCCTTGACGTCGGCCTCGAGTTCGAGGCCCGCGCACTCTGCGAAACCGCCCACGGTGCCTAGCACCTCAGGGTCCGTACCTCCGGCCGTCGCGCGGCTGAGGACGACGTTGTAACGGAAAGCAGGCAGCAGGTAGTCATCCGTCATCGCTGACCACCGACAGGCTGCCGTCGACGTCCCGGGCGATCCGGACCATCACGTACTCGAGCGGAGACGACGGAGCCACACCGATCTCGGCGACCAGCCGTCCTAGTGCCAGCGAAGAGACCGGGTTGACGTCGTCCCCGCAGCGGACGAAAAACGACTCCGCCTCGGTGGCCCCGGCGAAAGCGCCGCTACGGTTCATGGTGCGTAGGAAGCCGGTGATCACCCGCGAGAGACGTTCGCGGAGCTCGGCGTTGTTGGGCTCGAAGGCCAGCCACTGGGTCTGATGCTCGATGCTGAGCCGCAGCATGGTCATGAGCCGCCGTACGCTGAGCTGCCGGTAGTCGGGGTCGGACGACAGGGTTCGCCCGGCGGTCAGACGGAAGCCGTCGCGCTCGCTGCGGAAGACGTTGATGCCCAGTTCGTGGAGCCGGTCGTGGATGGCATCGGTGACTGCGGCCTCCGAGCGCACGGCGTCGAGGGCGAGCTCGTTGGCTGGCCCCCACGGCAGGCCTAGTCGGATCTCGCGTTCGGCGATGATGCCGGCGGCGAAGGCTGACGGCGGTACGGCAACGGCGTTGCCCTGACCGCCAGCCACCGCGAGCCATGGGTGGTAAGCCGCAGCGTAGCTGCAGTCGAATCCGGCACGCCAGGCGGTGATCTGGGTCGCAGAGAGGCCATCGGGTACGTCGAGTAAGGCGACGAAGCGCTTGTGGTAGCGAGCGACCTCCACTGCACGACGCTGCCTGTCGACGATCTCTGTCAGGTCGTCGGGGTTGCGGGCGTCGAGGCCAAGGGGCAGCGGTGCCTGTGACTCGTATTCCGGTTCGTCCTTCTGCTGATCACATGCGCTGCAGCACCGTGGGTCGGGTGGGCGCCGTAGCACACGTGGCGACGCGGGTGGTGCCTCGTCCGAACGCCAGGTCAGGTCAGGCACGCAGAGCAGGCCGAGATCACGGATCCGGCCCATCCGATCAACGCCGACGTGTGGGTCCAGATCCTCGCCGAGGTTCTCGTCAAGCGGGTCCGCACCCGCATCCCCGGAGTCGAAGAATGCGTCGAATTTCACTAGGTGCGAGCGGTCTTCCCCGTCGGCCTCGCGGGCGGCATCGATGGGGGACAGAGCAGGTGTCGGTGTGAGATCGACGTTGAGCCAGTCCCCGACCGGGACGACCAGGTGGCGTTCGCTGCGCAGGACAGTCACCAGCCAGCGGGGATGTCCGGGCCGCAGTCCGAGACCGGTTAGCCTGTCGCCGTGTCGGTCCTGGGCCGACCGGTCGGCGACGTCGAGGGCGGCTGCGACGACGTCCAGCCCCACCACGGTGTCCGCGGAGAAAGCGACTTCGCGGTCCAAGATCACCCGGACGTCGGAGCCACGGGCTAGGTGATCGTCGATCTCCTGTACCCAGCGCAACGCGCTGCCGGCGGGAAGAACGGGGTCATGCAGCCGGAGCAGGGTGCCGACCGAGATGCGGGTCCCGACCGGGAGCCGCAGTACGCCTGGTTCCTCGATCCGCGCCCGCACCTGCTGGGCCACCTCGTAGCGCAGCCGCACCTGCAGCGCATTGCCCCATTCGCCTTCGTTTGCTGCCGCCAGCAACGGGTCGGCATCCGTGCCAGGCAAGCGCAGCCGGTACGTCGCAGTAGCGGCCAACGGCTTGTCATTGGTTCGCCCGTGTGGGGCGACCCGCAGCACGTAGGCGAGCTGACCGCCCTGGCGGAAGTACGCCGAGACGGCGTGTGGCAGCAGCCGCTCGGGGCCACCCCGGGGTCGCTCGAAGCCACCGAAAAGCTGCACGAACTCCGACCAGCGGGTGACTGGGACGGGCTCGTCCACGGGACCGCGCAGGGCGACGCCGACAAAGCCCGCGACGTCGAGCCGCTCCGGCTGTATCGGCGCAGCGCTCGGCGCCGGGGCGAGGAAGACTCCGGGCCGCCCCGGCGTACGGAGGCCGGTACCGAGGGTCATGCCTTGAAGTCGACCTGTTCGGACACCAGGTGAAGTTCCTCCATTGCCACCTCGCCACCGCCCTTGCCGGCCAGCGTTGGGCCTACCCACTTCTTGGGTTGCGCGTTATGCAGCACCCAACTGCACACCGATTGCCGTCGCTCGTCGAGCAGCGTGATCGTTACGGTGCGGGGCTCGAGGTCACCCTCGCGCTGTGCCTTGAGCCAGTTGAAGAGGCGCAGGTCGCCGATGACGCCGCGCTTCAGGGTGACGTCGTCGGTGCTGTTGATGTTGGGCACCTTCCGGACGTGGTTGTCGGGGTCGTTGCCGTTGCGGTACTCGGAGTACTTGATCTCGTTGCCGAGTCCGCTCATGTCGGAAAAGCCGCCGACGATCTGGTCCTCGCCTCCGGAGTCCCCCAGCTTCACCAAGAAGTTGAAGGCGCCGTACGGGTTGTCTCGCGTTGCCATCGTTTCACCTCAGCCCTGTTGTCGTTCCGCGGTCAGCTCTGCTGCGCGTCGGCGGTCCATTGGCCGATGCGGAAGATCACGAACTCGGCCGGGTAGGTCGGGGCGACGCCAATGAGGCAGATCATCCGGCCGTTGTCCAGGTCGTTCTGAGTCATGGTCGTGCGGTCGCAGCGCACGAAGAACGCCTCCTCGGGCTTAGTGCCCATCAGGGCGCCGGTGCGCCAGACAGTGACCAGGAAGTCTTCGATGGACTGCCGGATCGACGCCCACAGCCGTTCATTGTTCGGCTCGAAGACTGCCCACTGGGTGGACCTGTCGATGGAGTGCTCGAGGAAGAGGAAGAGCCGCCGTACGTTCACGTACTTCCACTCCGGGTCCGAGCTCATCGTCCGAGCGCCCCAGATGCGGTTGGCGCGGCCCTCGAAGAAGCGCAGTGCGTTGATTCCCTCGGGGTTCAGCACCGACTGGCGATCGAAGGTCACGTTCTGCCGGAACTTCGTGATCCCGAGTACCACTTCGTTGGCCGGTGCCTTGTGCACGCCACGATCAATGTCGCTGCGGGCGTATATGCCGGCGGCGAAGCCACTGGGCGGAAGTTGGAGCGTGGCCGGCGCCGCGCCGGGGTCAGCCTTCGCCGTCGGGTCGAGGATCTCAATCCACGGGTAGTAGAGCGCGGCGTAGCTGGTATCGAGCTGGGCGCGGAACTTCCGGACCTCCGAGATCGAGCTGTCCTTGGGCGGGTCGACGATGGCGATCCGGTACGACCGTGGTGCCTCGCAATGGCCGATCAGGTCATTGGTCGCGGTTAGCTGGGTCTGCTCGTCGAACCGGACGGCGTCCGGTGAAGCAACGATCGCGATGTCCTCCACCTCGCCAAGTGCCGCCAATCCGGTTGCGGCGCGCATGGCGTCGTCGGGGTCTGCCGGATCACCGGCGAGCACGACCGGCGTGAGCGCCGTGCCCTCGCTCCCGCCGCTGAGGAACTGCTCCTCGCGCAGCGCCAATAGCGCCGTAACCAGCGCATCTGGCGCGGGAAGGTCCGAACCGGCGTCGAACCACACCAGAGACATGTCATCGGCCGGATCTTCCGCCTGCAGCAGTTTCGCGATACCGCGGGGGTGGTCGCCGAGCTCGAGGCCGGGATACGTGTCGAACCGCCGGTCGCCCCACCGCACGTTCACCGTGGCGGTAAGGTGGCACAGGCCGGTCGTGCTGTCGGTCGGGACGGGCGTCACCGCGCCGCCGGCATCGGCAAGTGCCAGGCTGCCGTCGGCCATGCGTACGACGATCCGCACGTTCGCCGGTTCCGGCGGGCGGGGTCGCCGGGTCGCCCGGTCGATCTCGGATGGCAGATTATTGCGGTCCGGGAAGATCTCCACCGCTGCGCCGGCCTGGACGCCCTTGAGCACGTGGGTCGTGACCCCTGCCCGGGTCGTCGTGGTGAGCACGTTCTTCGTCCGCTGGAAGCTTGCGGAGACGGCGAAGTCGTTGCCGGCAGCGCCGGGCCACCGGGCCCGCCAGGTGGCGACCGGGGGCGCGCCGATGGGGAGCGCGGCGAAGTCCAAGGCGAGGTCGACCTGGCCGGCGGCGTCTAGGTGGAAGGGAAAGGCGCGCTGGACGTAGAGGCGCCGTCCGCCGTTGGCGAAGAACGCGCGGGCAGCGTACGCCAGGTAGTTATGCCGATCGAGGAGGTCATCGCTCCCCACCTCGCCGAGGCCACCGAACGCTCGCTCGAACTCGGTGAAGCTGGTGACGAGGGCGGGACCAGGCACCATCACAATCCGGTTCGAGCCGGGCGGCGTGAGGAAGTAGGGCACAGGGCCGTAGCGGGTCAGTCCCACCATGCCGAACGTCGAGGTGGCTACCCCCTCGATCGAGCGCGAGCGGAAGCTGGTCTCCTCGACGTAGACCCCTGGGGTCAGGTACTCGGGCATGCGGGTCTCCTCAAGGCTGTGGTGCGAACGGGACGTCGGCGGTGAGACTCAGCTCCGAGCCGACAGGGACGTTGAGGTGGACGGCCGGAGCCGCGTTGCCGACGGACCCCGGCAGGATCAGCTCGCCGCGCAGGCTGGCGTTGTCGAGGTCGCTCGGTACGGGTGGATTGGCCGGTCGCGCGATCGGTTCGGCAGGCAGGTCTGCCAAAGGGTCGGTCACGGTGCCCGTTGCCGGCTGGGCGACCGGACCGTGCACACGCAGGTCGACCCCGACGGTGCTCTGCACCGGGTTCTGGTTGGTCTCGCCCAGAATGAGGAGGAACTCTCCGCGGTCGTCGGTCCGCGCCCGTCCGAGTACGGCGTTGCCGGGGCCGACACCGACCACGCGCGCCCAGTGCACCGGCGTACCGTCTCGTACGACCCGGCCGCGTACTGCCGTGGCACCACGTGGCAGGGAGTACGCGGCACCCGGAGGCAGCCACACGGGAAGCGTCCGGGCGGCGACCGCCACATGGTGCGCTGGATCTGGGTCGACCAGTGCGGCGTGCGGCCACAGCGTGACCTCGAGCCGACGGGAGACATAGCGCCGGGCTGGGTCATGCAGCCGCATCACTACGATCGCCGGTCGCGATTCCGTGGCCCGCAGGCGGAACCGTCCGCCGCCGACCTGCTCGAGGTCGATACAGGGCCACCAACCTGGGTGGTGGGGCGGCAACAGTGGCGGCGCAGCCTCCCAGCCGACTCGGAGTCCGTCGGCCGCTCCACGTGAGGTGATCCCGTCCCGGGCCAGGACACCCAGGGCCAGACGGTGCAGTACGGTCACCGGCCCCGCGCTGGTTTCGATCAGGTCCCGCGGACTCACGGCGCCACCTTGTCCACGCGCACGGCGACAGTTCCGACTGGTTCGACGACCTGCTCGCGACGTCCGTCGATGCAGATCACCCGGGCGACGTACGGGAGTTGCAGCCGATAGTCGGTGCTCAGGGATTGGAAGGCTTCGCTCATCGAGTCGACGGCGAGCTCGTCACTGACGACCTGCACAGTGTCCCCAGGCAACCAGGGGTCCACGATGACGCCCGGTTGCTGTTCCACGGGCAGCAGGAGCGGGCCGGTGAGGATGCTCTCGCTCTCCAGTACCTGGGCCGCGAGCCCGAGCCACAGCAGCTCCTCCTCGACCGTGCCGGCAAAGGCACCGACGAGGAAGTGCATCCGCAGCGGGATACGCGGAATACCGTCGACGCTGCCGACTGCCGACCAGCCGGGCCGGGTCTCGTGGTCAACGCTCACCCGATAGCAGTAGACGGAGATGGCGGGCTGCTGGATCAGCTGGCCGTTGTTGTTCTGCATGGTCTTGAGCTCATGGGTGTTCGCAAGTTTCGCTTTGAGTCCAGCACCGCCGTCCAGCTCGCTGAAGCGTCGGTCCAGCAGCGCGACGATGCTGACCCCCGCGGCCTTGAGTGCCTGGAACCCTGCCATACCGGACATCGTGTTGGAGCCCGCGTCACCGCTCCGTCGCGGGCGATCCACGAGCGACGGCCCGGTGACAGCGCGGCCACGAGACTCCTGAGGCGCACATCCGAAGGGAGCACCCATGACCTACGAGAGCCCGTCCGGCAAGGGCGACGACTGGAAGGACTGCCGGCCCAGGCATCCTGATGACGAGTGTGACCCGTCCTCGATAGACGACCTCGTGTGCCGTGCGAAGGGCGTTGCCGCGCAAGCCACGTACAACGCGACGTACCAGCCGGCGGTCGAGCAGGCGCAGAAGGACTACGACACCGCTCGCAAGGCCTATCGCGAACGTCGGCACGAGGCGGCCCTTGCAGTGCAGGACATGAAGCATCAGATCAAGCACCTCGTGGAACGTATCCGCTGCCTGATAGAGCAGGACCGGGTAGTGCGCTGCCTCGACGATGCCTTCGACGAGGTGTCGGAGCAGTTGGACTGCTGCGAGGGTTGTTACGGCTGCTGTGTCGAGGACTACAACTACGACTCGACGCCGCCAACGAAGTACCGCGATCTCGTGCGCCGGATCGAGAAATACCAGCGTGAGGCGGACAAGGCTAAGGCGTGCTTCGCAACCCTGGTCGGCGAGCCGGCCGCTCTCGCGAAACGGGTCGTGGACGCCAAAGCGGCGATCGACAAGGTGAACGCCGACCTGGCGAAGGACCCCGCCACGGTGGATCTCAAGCGGGTATATGCCGAGGCCCGAGTCGCCGACCGGATGCTCTCGCGCATCTGGCACGGCTTTGCAGACAGCGCCGCGTTCGTCGACTGCCTATGCCGCGCGCTGACGTCCTGGTCGACCGGCGCCGAGGTGATATCGGTCCTTACGGGCGCTCGTGCTGTAGAAGAGTGCAAGCGTGATGCGGCGAAGACCTGGTGCGACGCGTTGCTTGCCAATCCGGTGGACGAAATCCTGGCCGGCTACGACCGGCTGTGCCCGTCGCAGAAGCCGTGCAAGCCTGCACCTGAAGAGGACGATCAAAACGAAAGCGATCCTTGTGCGGACGAGGATGAGCCGCACGACAAGCCTCGCGGGCACCCCGGGCAGCAGGGTGTCTGACTGCCGGCAGGAAAGGAGGACGTGACGTTCGAGTGACGCAGGGCCATTACGGTGCATGGAAACCGTGTTACCGACGGGGGGATGGACCTATGACCGCCACGTTCATGGCTGTGGAGGAGGAGCGCGACGACATTATCTGCCTGCTTGGAGACCCCTACGTTGTCCAGGGTGGCAAGCAATACGTCGTACCTGAAGGCTGTAAGCGCGTACTCGCGTTCGTCGCCCTCAAGGGCGGGCGAGTCGACCGGCGTCATGCCGCGGGCTCGCTGTGGCCAGACGGTCCAGAGGTCCGAGCGTCAGGCAACCTACGCTCCTCTTTGTGGCGCCTGCGGGGTGCTGGCGTCGATGTATTGATGGCGGACAAGGTGAACGTCTATGTGCGGGACCAGATCACCACTGATCTCAACGCGCTATGTCAATGGGCGGATCGACTCGTGGTCGGCACAGCGACCGAGGCTGATATGCGGGTTCCGGACTGGAGTTCAGCGGTCGCCGACCTGTTGCCTGGGTGGTACGACGACTGGGTGATTTTCGAGCGTGAGCGCTTGCGGCAGCGGATGCTCCACGCGCTTGAGGTCCTCAGTTGCCGCCTGCGCGCGACCGGCCGGTACGGCGAGGCTGTCAAGGCAGCCATGGACGCTGTCGCAGTTGAGCCCCTTCGAGAGAGCGCCCAACGGGTGCTGGCCGAAGCCCACATCGCAGAGGGCAACTACATCGAGGCCAGGCGGACGTTCGTGACCTACCGCGACCTTACGCGGCGCGAATTGGGGGTCGAACCGAGTTCAACGTTCAAGGCCCGGGTACAAGGGGCTGGGGCGCCGTGTCGGTGAAGTCGCAGCCGGACATCGGGTCTTGTCCACTAGGCGTTGGCTGGGCGCGAACGCGACATGACAGAAGGGACAACGGTGTGATGCCTTGACACTGTAGGTCACGACTTCGAGGAACTCCGACTGAAGCCGCAGACCCGGAGGCCGGTGTGAACCGGTCGGTTCTCAATAGCCCTCGCCGACGAGAACGTCTGCCTGCTGAGAAGGAAGTCCAACTCGAAGGCCTCGGCCACGTCTGCGGCGGTGGCGGGGGTGACGGGCTCGACGCCGACATTGTCGAGGGGAACACCGAAGACTTGTTCAAGGCGTCGCGATCGCAGGATGGCCACAGTTCATGGGGATCGATCCGGCGACGGTCAGCGACAGGTTTATGTGCTGTCGTGTCGGCGTCGCCCATGGGTAGGTTCCGAGGTTCCGTTCGCCTCAAGAAGCAGGTATCAAAGGCGCCCTTCTGCCCCTCCGAATGGTCAAGGGATGGGCCAGGTCAGGCGTAGCTTCCAATGAACGAAACATCGATGATCCAGCAGGGCCGGCGCGCATGCCGCCGCTACTGGGCAGGCCTGCGCGCCAACGCCGTAGCTATGGTGACCCGGGCCGAGACCGAAGACCGATGGGGTTCTGTCGTCGGCAAGTCATGCGCATTGAGTCTGGTGCTGGTCGGTGGCCTGCACTGGGTCGAATGGTCCGCACTTAAGAGCGGCAGCCACATTGCGAATGTCCTCGGGGCCGGACTGGGGTTGGTGCTCGCCGGTCTCGGACTCGCGGTCCTGGCGCGGATATATTGGCGGATCCAGGTCGATGTTGAGGACCGGAGGGCTTACGTCCTCGCGGCGTTGTCGTCGCTGGCAACGGTAGGAGTGTGCACCGTCGCATTCGCCGGCCTGACCACGATGTTGTGCCTGTGGGGAGTCCTCACGCCGGACCCATCGGTGACAATGCCCGGGCTTGCCCGCGTAGAGGTGTACTACTTGTGGCAACTCGTGGATGTCGTGCCGCTGCTCGACATGTCACATGCCCTGCGTTGGGCCGGGCCTCTCGCCTTCTCCGACCCGTGGAGCGGCGCGCTTCTGCTCGCCTTCAAGATCCTGCTGCTCATCCCTCTGTTCCGAGTCCTCTTGTCCGGCGCCCGGTGGATGATTTCCAGCTGGCTCAAGCATCACGAGCGCATGGCAGAAAAGCATCGGCAACAGGTCCTCAAACGCAATGTCGGGCAGACTGGCCGGTCCTTCCCGCAGCCGTTCAGGCAGAGCCTCGGGATCGCCTCCTTCGGTGCACGGGTGCTCATGTTGTCCATCGCGGTGCCGCTGTTCATGTATGGCATCCTCGCCCTCGTCGTGCGTGGGGAGTCCCTTCTGGATCGATGGGTGGGCGGCCCGCTGAATCGCTGGGTCGGCGAACGGATGGATCGCTGGGCGGGTGATGTGCTGGAACGTTGGCCGGGCGATCACGCTCTGTCGTATTGGCTGGCTACCGTCTTCGACGGCCTGGGGGCTTTGCTCCTAGTGTCTCTAGCCTGGGGCCTGATCAGCCAAGGCCTGGCCTCTCTCGAGGACTTCTTTCGCTCGTTCTTGCACGCGGCCGCCGGAGCCGTCCTACTGACCTGGTGGCTGCTGCTCGCCACCCTCGCCGTCGGTGCGGTCACGATCACCATGCTGCACGCCGGGATCGCTGAGACCAGCGCTCCTGTGGCTGCGTCTGCGGAGGTGAGCTCCGCCTTAGAGTGGTATGCGTGGTCCCTCGCGGATACCGTCCCGGCGCTCGACGTGCCCCAGACGCTGAACTGGTCGACCGAAGTCGAGTTCGTCGACAGATGGACCGGTGCGCTCCTGCTGCTTATGCGGCTACTTCTGGTCGTCCTGCTACTCGTGCCGCTAGGACTGGTCTTCCGCATGGCCGTGAGGCGTAGCGCGCGTACACGCGCAAGGCGAGGGCGCCCTCTGGTCGAAGTGGCATCGGAGCTGACTCGCAGCATCGACGAAATCTTGAGCCTTCTCGACGAGGCCGAACAGGTACCGACCCAGGGCCGAGAAAACGACCGAGGTGTTGACCCGAGCGACCCATACGCCTGGCTGTACAAAGACACGAGGAGCCGTCCCGATCGACGCGAGGCTGAACCGACTGACTCCAGCAAGTACTACGTCGTGACGCTCCGAGTCGCACCCAGGATCTCCGCGCTCGAGGACGTCATCGAGCGCTTGGTGGGGCTCGTGGGCGAAGGGGAGACTGCCGACTCGGCTCGCGCCGCCGCGGCGTCGCTGGAGCATTGGTCAGAAGAGATCCAGAACGCTTTCAGAGGTCGGTCCCACACAGGTGGTGACACGACAGTAGACAAGCGGGTTCGTGCGTCCCTCAGGGAGAGCCGGCTCGACGCTCTCGCCAAATGCGATGAGTACGTTGATTTAGCATCGCGACAGATCCGCGCCGCAGCCCCCGGGTAAGCATCCAGGAAAGACCATCGGAGCACTCGGGCCTACCGAGGTCAACCGCGAACATGGGGACGTCGCAACGCCCCAACGCAGTGAGCGAGGGCTGCGTCGGCGGAGTCGGTGTGGAGGGTTGGGTACGCGCCGCGGGCCTCGTCGAATCTGGTTGATCACTGGCAGGACCAGAGTTTGAATTCGGGACGTTGGCGCGAGCTGGCCTGCTGGACTGGAATGAGCATGGTGACGCGGTCGACCTGCACCGGGACAACTTGATGCTCGTCGCTCATGATCGGCGGTCATCGGCGGTTGAAAGTTGTCGGTATCGGGCCGGATGGTGTGGCGCGGTCGGCGACTCCGCTGACTTCGGTGACGCCGGTTCGACCCGATGGGGGACCGCGTGGATATGGTCCGTGTCCGAGGGGTGTGATCCGAGGAGGAACACGCACCTTAACCACACGCCTCGACTTTAGCCCCCATCTCACCGACCGGAGTCTGGAGCGTTGATGGGTTGTCGAGCAGTCGCAGGATCCGCGGCCCGGGATGTCGGCGGGCAGGCGGATGATCTCGTGGTGGGCGAAGCGGTCGTTGAGCCGCGGAGTGTTGGTTGGACGGTGCACGCTGATCACAGCGGACGGCTGGACGGTGGCCGTTAGGTTGGGCCGACCAGGTCCGCCCAGGAAGTCATCAAACGCGGTGAGTGCGCTCAGGCGCAGTTGCCCAACTCGGCGACGCTCACTGGCTGACTTGAAGTGCGGCTTCAAAGGGTCGAGATTCTGACCGCGCTGTCGAGGCGTCAACGGGTGTGTGCATCATGTCGACGTTCGTAGGAAGCCGCCGGATTCCATCCGCTCCGCGTGGTCATGTGACGTCCGCCCAGGTTGCCCGGCGGCCGGTGACGCGGGCGGATCCCGGCTGTGGGCGATGCGCTCGATGACCGGCCCAGCTTGTCGGCTCGGGCGTTGCGAAACCAGAAATCTTCGCGCTCGCCTTCCTCGCGGGCCATTGGGCACGCATAAGCCGACGAGACCAATCGGCCGATCAACGGGTGTGCTTTCCACGTCAATATCCGCAGGAAAAGACGATTAGTAACAGATGGTTCCTTCGTGACGATAGGTCAAGGGAGGGATGCTTTGTGGGGCCGACCGGTTCCAATCGATGGGGGATACGTCGTCTTACTGTTCGGTGCGAGCGCCCGCCTGAACCTCGCGCCGGGACTCGCCGGACATGGACCCACAGATCGGTGGGGACCGGGTGGTTCGGCAGAGCCGTGAGGGTGATGTTCGGGCGGACCGGGGTCTCCCGTTGTAGGCAAGGTGTCGACACCGTCGAACGGGGGCGTCGAATACGTGGGGGAGGAGGAGTTTCCGTGTGCTGGATACCGTTGCGGGGAATCACGTCGACAAACTGAGTCGACAGTCGTTTGAAAACTGATTCGAGACACCGGTTTGGGGTGGGCTGCGTCGGGTGGATTGCCGACGCGTCCCACCCCAATTGGCCTGTCGGACGTACAAATCCCACCGGCAACAAGTTTCCACTGGCAACTGCCCGCTCGTTGAATGCTGACAGTGGTGCCAGAACTGCTGATGTCGAGCCGATTAGCCATGCGTCCGTTCCGGTGGGCATCGAATCCCAGGTGCACCGGACAAATAGCTGACAGTTCCGCCCGATCCGGAGCTTCTGGCGACGGTGTGTTCGACGATGGAATCGAAAGGCGGCGTCCGGAGGCTCCGGTGCCGCGATTTCGTTGGGGGAGGCTCACCGAGAATGACTGGCGCCGTTGATCAACTGCTTGCCGAGTTCGTCTGGTCCGGTACGGCGACCTTGCGACGGCGCGCGCATTTGCGCGTCGGCCAGTCCACCTGCCCGACCCGTGTCGCGCCGTACAGCACCTCCGTTGCCACCGTGAACCAGCCTTGCCGTGACTCGGACTGTCTGGGGATCATGCATGACGTCTACGCTCGCGTGCTTCGCCGGCTCGGGGAACTCGACGAAACACTGGCGATGGTTACCGAGCGACCCGGCTACGCGCGCCGAATCGTCGGCTCGCAGGCAGCGGACTGCGAGCGTGACGCCCGGGTAAGTCGTGGACTGCCGGCCAAGCCGACGCGGAACGACGGCATCGCCGGCCGCATCAACAACGCCCTGAGCGAGGCCGCGGAGGCCGCGTGGTTGCAGACGCTGTTCCGGATGATGCGTGGTTACGCGTGCCGGGACGGCCGCACCGGTTCGGCTTGGCCACTGGATGCCTGGTCCACCGAGAAGAGTTCACGCGACGGGGCGCTTCGTGGCATCGGTACGGCGGCGGCGCGCGCCGAGCTGTCGAGGGACATCCAGACCGTGCTCGACGTCGCCGCTCGCATTGCCGGTAGGTCATGGCTAAACGACGCGATTCTGCATCCGTTGCGGACATACGTCGTGCCGCTGGAGGACGGGCACGACGCAGCGATGTCGTACCAGACGCAGCACGACGACGTGGTGGCGATCAGCGACCTTCGGCACCGATTCCGAAGGCTGACACGGACCGGTGTGTCGACGGAAGCAGCCCTGCGACAGTCGTCCTTGGAGGTGCTGGGAGCCGAGCCGCTGTGCGCGGTCGGAGACGTCCTGGACGAGCTGTTGTTCCCTGGTGGACCTCAGGCCCAGGCGATGCCGTAGGCGAGTCCTTGCCGAATGTTCGGCCAGTCCGCGACGACGATGTGGTCGTCGTCCGGTGTCAGGCTGTGCGCCGTCGGCTGCCGGTCCTCGATGACTGGTGGGGGCACACCGTCGTACCTCCACACACGCTTGACCTCGGTGTCGTCCTCGAAGCGCACGCTGGCTCGGAACGAGCGCGTTCGCCGTACTGGGGCGAGGGCGTTGTAGGGACGGATGAAGTTACGCGACGGCATCGTGACACTGACGCCGACACGATGGGTCTCCCCTGTCCTGAAGGACCGCGGCAGATGCATGGTGAGCAGCCAGGAACTGGCCGAGTACCGGTCGATCTCGAGTCGTTCACAGCCCTCGATGGGCTCGACCTCGATCTCGGCGGTGTCCAGCCCGCCGAGAATGTGCGGGACGCTGAAGGACTCGCACAACGTCGCCACGCCATCGTGGGTCACCTTGATGTCGCGGATCGCGATGAACTGCGGACGGTCGCCGATGATGGCACACGACTCGATGCGATCGACGTACCAGCCCTTCGCGATGAGTGGATTCCCGTCCTCGCTGATCCGTGTCCTGCGTTCCAGAACCTGGGCGATAGCATGATTCGCTTCTCGGAGCCTTCGGACGATGGTTCGTGGACTTCGGTCGAGCTCGATGCCGACGTTCTCCAGCCTCGTTGTCAGGTAGGGCGAGTCGTCCCCTACAGCCAGCCCGGCCAGGAACACCCTTTCCAGATCGGGCTGCAGCGTCCTCGCGGCGTCGAACAAGTAAGCACTGATCAGGCCGCGGCCGAGTGATTCGTTCGGCTCGTTGTCGCCGAAGATCAGCGCGGACAGCAGTGGGCCCAGCCTGTTCGTGACTCCGAGCGCATTGAGGCCGCGGCCGCGATGCAACTTGTCCAGCTCTTTCGAGAGCAGGTCGATCCGGACAGTCATACCCGGAACCCCGCCGTCGTTTCGGCCGGGTCGTGGACTGGATTCATGTGCTTGTTCGCCCCGCAAGTCGACAGCTGATCCAACGTCATGGATCGTGTCGGTGGCATGCCGCCGCCCGGTGCGAGCCCCCCCAGGTATCAACCAACCAGTGACTCCCTGTAGATGTCAATCACAGGAGGTCATTTGATTCTCGTCAGAGCGCAGCGCTGCGTCGCATCGATCAAGCGGAGCTGTTGCCGGAAGCTGGAACTGGCGTCTCTCCTGGGTCGTCGGTCCAGTGGCTGGGCTCCGAAGCCTCATCGCCGTGGACCGCGTCCAGGCTGTCTTCCGCTGGTTCTGACATCTCCCAAGGCGAGTCGCCGCTACTGTCCTGGGGGCTGTTGTTCACTTGTAGCCGGGTCGGGACAGCGCCGCCCTGCCGCACGTGCAGCAGATAGAAGCCGCCGATCAGTCCACCGTCCCCTGGCCGGAGCGTAGTGCGCGAAGTACCCCGGGAGTCGTTCCGGACCAGGGTGGTCTCCAATCCGATGTGTCGGATGTCGAACGTCGAAGCCGGAACACGGCGACCACGGACCTCGACGGTTGCATCGGCGGGCTGGCTGACGTGCCGGCAAGCGCGCCGCCCGACCGGGACCTGGTCGATGCGCCGAAATCCCGCACCTGGACGGACGTCGACCTCGTAGATGCCGACTGTTCCGGCAGGCAGCGGGGGGAACGCACGAAGGTACAGTGCCAGCGCGAACACCAACAGAAGTAGTGCCAGCACGCCACCGGCGATTCCCACCGCTCGCCATGACCCGATCTGATTCGAGACCCGGATGTCACCGGTGTTGGTGAGCTGCTCCGGCACCTTCAGGGTGATGTCCGGAGCAAGCGCTTCCTCCCACGGCGAGTTGACTCGTCCTGACACCGACAGCGCAGCGGAAGTGGTCACCCGATGCGGCCACAGTTGGGGGTTGAAGCCCGGTTTCTGGTGCGCCTGCAGTACAAAAGACCGGGTCTGGCCGGGTGCGAGGTTGACCGTCTGAGGGAGCGAGCCGCTCAAGGTCACACCGTCGCCCGCACCGACGCGCAGGTCCGACACGGTCAACGGCACCCGTCGCGTCATCGATGTCACATCCGCACGCAGTGTCGCGGTACCCGCGACCGGGTCGGACCGCGTCTCGGTCCACGTCACGCGGACACCTTTACCGAGGTCGCCGGCCACCAGCGAACGTGCCTTCGCCAATCGGGTGGCCTGCTTGGACTGATCGAGGTAGCGCCTCAGAGCGGCCGTGTTGCCAGACTCGAGAACGACCGTGCTGGGGATGACCTTCTGCAGCAGTGCCGCGCCGGTCTGCGCCTTCAGCGGAAGGGCGTACGCTCCCAACCAGTTCTTCTTCAGCGCGGCCGCTCGGTTCTTGAGCGTCTGCCACGCCGGGGACGCCGTCGACCGGTACGCCGAACTCGCGGGCGCATCCTGCTGGCCATCCGTCAGCATCACGACCGTCGCGATCGCGGCAGCGCCCGATCGATTCAGCTCGTTGAGAGCTTGCTCGATCCCAGCGCCGATATCAGTGGCACCGTTGGGCGTAGGGCCGGCGGGCAAGGCACTGAGGATCGCGGCACGGTTGGCGGCAGTGCCGCCGTAGCGCCGCTGTGGAGCGGCATCAAAGGTGTAGACGGCGACGTAGTCGCTCGGGGCGAGGCCGGACAGGAAACCGCCCAGGACTCTGCGGACGTTGCTGTACCGGCCGTTGGCCGCCATCGAACCCGAGGTATCCACGAGGACGACATAGTCGGCTGGTACGGCGTCGATGCGCAGTTGCCGGTAGATCTGGTCGCGGGTGGGCGGCGCTGGATCGGCCATCGCGGGCCCAGGCGCCGAGCTCAGCACAGCACACAACGCGACGAGCAAAGCCGCCAACGCCGACGAGATCCGGACGAAGCGTGAGCTGGAATGCGGTCGGATCGCCATCATGATCTTTCTCCGTCGATGGATGGAAGTGGGTGGTAGTCGTGGGCCGCGGCGATCAGTGGTCCGCGCCGAAGGTTCGTCGGCGTCGGTGCTGCCGGAGAGCCTGGGATCAGACTTCCGAGGAGTTCGCGCGCAACGGAGGCTCTTCCGTCGCCTCCGGAGCCGTTGAACGACCAGGAAACAGCCTTGACAGCCGCGACTCCCCAGCCCCTCGGTGCCCTGCGGTGCGCGGCCTGCGGGGCGGTTTAGATCTCCCCGCCAGCCATTGCGCGAACAGCTGTCGCTCCTGGACGAAGTCGCGCCACTGCTGGGCTGCGCGACCTCCGTAGCGGCCTTCGGCAACGCCGCGACGGAGCAGTTCCGCGCCTTCAGCGACATCCTGCTGCCAGAGGTCGATCAGCAATTGCTCGACCAGAAGCGCCGGCTGACGTCGGATCCACCGATCCACCGGTGGCTCCATCTGGGCAAAGCTCAAGCTGGCCTGGAGGCCCTGCACGTACCGTGCCGCGATCTGCCGGGCGCTCGAGTTCGCCTCCACCGCGGTACAAAGTTCCAGATAGACCCAGAAGCCCGGCCTGACGGAGACGCGGCGAATTTGGTCGATCCACTCGGGGCGGAAGACCAGCGAGCCGAACTGATCCGGCCGGGCGTCGATCTCTCGAGCTATCGTCTGCGCGGCGTGCTGGACGAGCGCGAGATCGTCGGACGGTATGACCGACATCAGCAACTCGGCTCCGGCAGCGGTGCTGGACTCAGGGAAGATCGCCCTCACGAGCGGCGCGCTCAAGAGCGACCGACGGTCAGCAAGGCTCGGGCTGTACCAGACCGTCCAGAAGCGTTCCCGATAGTGCTCATGCGGTACCGCACCCGCCCGCAGACCGGGCATCGAGCCGAAGCGGATGAGATTCAGTACGTCGATACTGGCCCACTCGATCTCAGGCAGACCGCACCGTGTCGGAGCCAGGACCGCGAGCTCGGCGTCGAACGCCGCGTCGCGGGCCGGCGTCGTCTGTCTGCCGGCCCGATCCACAAGGAACGGCCACATGGCGGCGAAGAGCCGCATCGAGTGCCCGCCGAAGTCCGCGATCTGTAGCAGGACCAGCCAGACGCGATCGTCGGCGTCGCGCAGGGCCTGCCACTGCTCGTTCGTCGGCTCTCCCCGTCCGATCGCGAAACCGAACGGCACGAGCCAGGGGTGACCTTCGGCGGCGGGGCCACGCAGCCCCAGCCCCAGTTCGATCAGTTCGACTGCGCGGTCGGTCCGCCCATGGTTCAGGAGGTGCCGGAGCAGGGCGATGAAGATCATGGGCTGGCCGACGACGATCTGCCGAGTTGCCGCGTCGTCGATCGCGCCATGGGGGACCGACAGCAGCCTCAGCGCCACCGATGCGGACGCGGAGGGAAGGTCCGGCATCGTCTCGGTGGGCCGCAACAACTCTCGCAACAAGCCGAGTTCGGACGCCCTGCCGGCGCGCCTTGCCAGGTCGAACCATCGGTGCAACCGCGGCAGGCCGGCGTCACTCAGCAACGGACGACCATAGGCTCCCAATTGGCGCTCGGTTTCGGTGGACCAGATTCGTACCAGCAGGTCTCCGGCCGCCGGGTGGTCGTCGACGCGATCGGCAAGGAACCGCACCAGCGTCTGGGCGATTTCGGGTGCGAGGCCTTCGAGCCGATACTCGTCCAGTACCGACTGGACGTCGGCGAGTCTGCCTCGCCCGGACCGGATCGCGCGGGCGACCTCGCGTGGCAGATCCATTCGCTGCAGAGCTCTCAGAGCTGCCGCGGCGTCGGAGTATCGCCGCGGATCCGACTCCGCGAGGAGGTGCTGCACGATGTCCGAGGTGGACAACTGGGCCTCACCGTTTCTCAGACGCAACAGTGCATCGACATATCCCGAGGCGTCCGAGCCGTGTGGGCGGGGAAGCGCAGCCTTCCAGACGACCCGGTTCTGGTCTCTGGCCGCGGTGTCCGAAAAAGTCAGGAGGACGCGGTGCTCGACATTGGCCTTCGCCCAGGTGGCCGCACTGAACCGGGCGCGGTACGCGTAGGGCAGTAGTGCGCACACCGCGTCGAACAGTCGCAGGCGTTCAGCCACTCCTGGCAGCGGCATTGCGTCGGCGACGATCGCGATGCGGCGCCTATCCAGAACCAGGCCGGCGAGGCCGGCCACCCAGTCGAACCCGAACCGCTCGATGTCATCGGCCACTGTCCCGGCAGCGATCTCGGAGATCTGTACCGACACCGCGTCACCCCGCACCGGAGCTGGCATCATGGTGTCGGTCCACCGCACCGACTGGTATGCGAGCGCCATCGCCCTCCACGACATCCGAGAACGAACCGCGTCCGCCCAGCCTGTCCAGAGAAGCCGCGTCGGTGTGACCGCCCGGCCGCCTTCGGTGATGAGGTCGCTCGAAGTCACCACACTGATCGCCATGACCGGGTCCTGGGCGCGCCAGGCCGTGACAATCACCCATGGCAGTGCGTCCGGCGTC
The DNA here is from genome assembly GCF_004216905.1 of Kribbella sp. VKM Ac-2569. GTDB lineage: Bacteria > Actinomycetota > Actinomycetes > Propionibacteriales > Kribbellaceae > Kribbella. The sequence continues at coordinate 993,826 of NZ_SGXJ01000003.1, read as the reverse complement.
CCGACGGCGCGACTGTCCGGCGTTCCCGTCAGGCAGGCGTCCTGGAGCGCTTGCGCGAGAGCCATGCTTCCGCTGGTCCCAACGACCTCGTAGCCATCGACCCCGTACATGCCGGACGGGTCGAGTCTCTTGCTGACCAGGGCCCAATCGGCCGGCACTGTGTGCTGCGGACGCGAGGCACCTTCGTCCCCGAACACGGCGGCTAGCCCCGGATCGCGCGTTCGAGGGAGATGAGCGGCTCCAGTACGTTGATCGGGCGCACCATCTCGCGGATGCGCTTATGCCGATCGGCTCCGACCTCGACATTGTGGTAGTCACGAAAGTCGAAGACCTGTTGGTGGTTGAGCCGGAACCCGACGGATGACGTCGCGAAGTACTTGACCCGTGTGTCATGGAAGTTGGCTCGGATGAGATCACGGATCAGCGGCGCGCCCTGCCGACGCAGTACGTGGCAGACCCAGTCGAAGAATGCCTCTGCCCGGTCGTCCGTGACACGCGGCATGCGCTGATCGGTGCTGTCCTGCGTCACCCAACCTTCTTGTATTGCGCGTCTGAAGAAGGCTGGGTCGTCGAACTTGGTCACACAGACCGAAAGGTACTGCGGGAGCTTTCCTTTCTGGAGGTGGCCACCGGCTCCCATGGCGGCCGACAGCATCTGCAGCGTTTGATCGAAGTAGTCGAGGTTGGCGGAACTGAGGGTGATGGGATCGAAGAGGTAGATGAGACCACGGGATCGCGCGAGATGATCAACGACCCGCTGCAGCACCGCGCCCTGGTGAAACAGTTCTCCTTTCACATCCTGGACCGACAGGACGAACTCCACCGGACGTCGTACGAATCGTTTGGGAGCCGGGCCGTTGAACGCCCACTTCAGCGTCTCCACTGCTTGCGTGGCCTCCGGGAATTGGCGCAGCCGCGTCAGTTGCCTGGCCTGGACTACCAGGAAATCCGACGAGGAGTCGTCCAGGCCCGTCACAGTCCACTTGCCGCTACTGTCTTCCCGTTGCGCGGCTGCGATCCGCAACGCGCCGAGATAGGTGGTCTTGCCGGATTCGGGTTGTCCCCACAGTCCGATCTGGACAGCACTCCCAGGCGCGGGTGCCACCGGGATGCGCTGGGCCACGCTGTCTTCGTAGTCCTCTTCCAACTCCCACGCATTGACGGCGGGCGGAGCCGGCTCCGGCTCGGGAACAGGCTCATACGCGCGCTGGGCAAAGTCGGAGCCGACCGCGGAGATCGGCGCTCCGACGGTCAACCTGGCGCCGTTGATCAGGGGCTCGGACGGGAGAGAGTTGTCCTGTGGGGTCGAAGGGACCGCCGCTCCTGTCGGTTGGATCGACGCAGGATCGGGCTGCGGAGTTGCTCCCTCCGGAAGGGGGTCGCCGCGCTGGCCGTCCGGGCTCGGGTCCGTGAAGGTCCGCTGGTACCAGTTGGGTTCCTCGTCCGGATTCGTCATCGCCGGGTCCTCTCAATCGCGTGGTCGTTGTGGGTAAGTGCGTCGATGGCGAAAGGAGGTGACTCCGCCGTGCGATACACGCGGATCCGCGTGCCTGGAGTGGGGGTGTGCTGCAGCATCCAGTGGCTGAGTGGGACCTGGACCCATTGCTCCAGCATCGGGCTGCGAATCTCACGGGCCCCGTACCGAGGCCCGGCTCCCATAAGGTGCGCCTGGACCTCCTCGATGAGGTCCAGGCGGTCGACCACCAACTCGAAGCCCTTGGCCAGGGCCGAGGCGGTCAGCTGGTCGAGGAACTTGTCGACGATCTGGCCGATGACCTCTGGGCGCAACAGGTCGAACGGGACCACGCCGCCGCCGAGGCGGCCGAGGAACTCCGGCCGCTGCAGCTTGCTGTGGAAGTACTCCTCCACCTCGTCCCGGAAGTGTTTCGCGACCACTGAGTAGCTCGGGTTGGCCGGTAGATTCGCGAGGCCGGCCGCGCCGATGTTGGAGGTGAAGATGACGATGGAGTGCGAGAAGTACGCGGTGCGACCCTGGCCGTCGGTCAATCGGCCGTCGTCGATGATCTGCAGGAACTTGTCGTAGATCTTCGTGTGTGCCTTCTCGATCTCGTCGAAGAGCACCACACTGAAGGGCCGCTCCAGCATCCAGTTGGTCAGGACCCCGCCCTGCTCGTGGCCGATGAATCCGGGTGGGGCGCCGGTCAGCCGCTCGCCGGCGTGTTCCTGCATGTACTCGCTCATGTCGAAGCGCCGCATCGCCTTCTCGTCGTCGAAGACGAGTTCGGCGATCGATTTGGCCAGTTCCGTCTTGCCGACACCGGTCGGGCCGACGAAGAAGAAGACACCCTTCGGCCGGCTACCTTCGGTGCCCTCGGCAACGAAGTCGATGCCGACCCGCGCGTTGGCCAGGATGTTGCTGACTTCGTGTACGGCGTGCTCCTGGCCCACGACTCGCCGACCCAGTATTTCCGCCGAGTTGCGAATCTTCACCAGATCGAGCTTCTCCCACGGGTCGTCACGTAAGGCGAAGCGATGCCGTGCCAACAAGCGGCGCCCGTCGCCGGCCTCGATGCCGGCCTTCCGAGAGGTTGCCGTGAGCGACTGGATGTCGAGAGCCGTCATCCCTTCGGTGAGGTTGACGAGCGTCGACAAAGCCTGGTCGCGCATCTGGTCAGTGAGCTCGTCGTCCCGATGGTAGGACGGCATGGTTTCCGACAGCAGCTGCCGTCGCTCCTCGATCCGCGGAAGCTCCGCGGGCACTACAGCCACGTGCGGGCTTTCCCGCAACCAGATCGGTACGTCGGCGAGATCACGGGTCACGAAGATCAGGGTGTTGCGCAGATCTCCGGGCGCAGGAATGGCCGCGGTCCGCACAAGGCGTCGTACGTACGCGACCTGGGCCGGGAACTGGTCGGTGACCTGACCCGCCTGGCCGATCAGGAGGTCCGGCGAATCGATGATGATCGCGCAGGGGGTCGCGGTCTGGGTGAGCATGGGGACCAGCGCGGCGAGCGCCTCGGCCGGGTTACGCGCTCGTGCGCGCGGCGCGGTGCGCAGCTGCCCGGTGATCTGCTCGCGTGCGGTGTTGAGGCGGCTCTGTCGTGGGCCCACAGCCTCGGCCTGACCAGACGCTCCCCGGTCGGGCATCGGCGCCGGCGCTGTCACGGACATGGAGCCTTCCTGCCCGGACAGCCGCTCGATCTCTCGCCGGTGGGACTCGTTGGCGAAGGTCAGACCCTCATCGATGCTGTAGCGGGCCAGTACGGCGAACCCGAGCACCCGAAGCGCATCGAACACGGAGTTCGTGAGCGTGTCGTAGCGGTTGCTCGACCGGACAAGGTCGTCGATGTTGCCGTGAATCACCAGGTGCCGCTGCCTGTTGACCTCGTGTGCGAGGCGCTGCAGCCACAGTGATCCGGGCAAGGTGGACGTCTCGGGAGGGCTCATTAACGGGCTCCGTGTACCGACGGCCCGATCGAGGGCAGAGTAAGTCCGGTGCCATCGGTATCGGGTCCCGGACCACCGTCGTCCCACTGCACCGCACCGGTGACGTAACCGTCGCGGGCCACACTCTCGTTCAACGCTCCGACCAGCTCCACGAGGCTGCCGCAGGTGCTGCCGGTGATGCCTCCGGCAGCCTCCTCGGACTCGAGTTCCGAGCCGGCATACAGCACTTCGTGCGGATCGTTCTCACCGTCGTGCACGAGTACGTCGAGAGTCTCACCCCGAAGCGTCTCCGCGCGCAGGGACACCGATCCGTCCGGCAGCTCGGTGAGGCTGTCGGCGATCACACCGAAGCCGAGGCCGGGTAGACCAGCGATGATGGAACCCAGGATCCGGCGGCGTTCCACGACGCGGTCGACCGTGAGATCGAACGACTGCTCGACGCGGTTGATCGTCTCGACAACCTGGGGCAACGTCACGGACAGCTCGTCGAGATGCCCGCCGGAGGCCAGTCCGCGCATCCGGTCGAGGTGGTCCTGGGCGAACTCGGCCCCCTCGAGCCTGATCTGCAGATCACGCCCGTCCGCCCGGAGCATCTCGAGCCTCGAGCCGAGGTCGTCGATCTGTGCCTGGGCATTCCGTACGGCCGCGGCCCGCTCCGCCTGTGCGCTCCGGACCCGCTCGAGATGCTCGGTGACCTTACGGCCGACACTGCTGAGCTGTTCCCGGGACTGAGTGCCCGGGGACGAGGTGGCAGCGCGGAGCGCGTTCTCCGCGGCCTGCCCGCCGGGAGCATCCAGCTGCAGCCGCTCGCCTCGCGGGATCGCCTCGAGCTGTCTTGCCAGCTGCTTCAGACCGACCGAGACCTCTGCTACCCGACGCAGGCCGACAGCGTCGGCCAGCGAGTCGATCTGCCATTCCAGCCGGTCCAGCTGCCGGTCGGCGACCGCCAGCTCGGCGTGATTCGTGGCGCCGACGATCTGGGTCGCGATCTGTTCGACGGCGGCTGTTCTCGTGGCCGCGTCCGGCCCCAGGCCGACCGCCTCTGCCGGTGCACGCAGCGTGGCGTAGCGGGACGCGAGGGACGCACACCGGCGTTCGGCCGTGCGACGGGTCCGTTGGAGCGCGGCAGCCAGGCGTCGTTGGCGCTTCTCTTCGCGACGGCGGGCACGCGCGGCACGCTCGGCTTCTGCCTGGGCGCGCCGCGCCGCCGCGAGAGCGACGCTGTTGTACTTCGGTGATCCACTCATCCGTACGATCTCCTCGTCGACTCCGGTGCGAGTCCGGTCAGGGCCGTTCGACCGGCGGCGCCGGCGTGAGGCCCAGCTGCCGTTCGAACTCCACCCGGAACTGACGGACAGTTGGTACGCCGAGCCATCGGATACCTCCATCGGCGCCGAGCTCGATCTGTAGTCCGGCGCTGTCCTCGTCCGGTTCCGGGCGGTGCCGACCGGTCAGGTAGTGCAGGCGTTGATTCGCGGATCCGCGCCAGCGCAGGGCTGCGTGACGATTGGCCAGGTAGGGGCCGTCGACGAGGATGTCCAGTGACTCGAGCAGTCGGTGCTGCGCGGCATCGCCGTGGCGGCGCAAATGCTCGACGACATAGCCGGTGTAGCTCATCACCGAGAGGTCCCGCACGGTGCGCACGCGTCGTATCAGCTCGGCCAGAGCATGCGCCTGCGCGAACGGCTCGCCACCGGAGAGCGTCAGCCCGTCGATCGCCGCGTCGATGATCCGATCGGCGAGTTCGCCGATGCCGATCTCGACACCGCCGGTCTGCGGGATCCACGCCGGACTCGTGCATTCGGCGCAATGCAGCGGACAGCCCTGCACCCACACCACGAATCGATTGCCGGGCCCGAGCACCGTGCAGCGAGGGTGCGTCTCGGCCAGCCGAATGACTGTATCGGGCATGATCAGCGGTCCTTCCAGGTCTTCCGCGGAGGCGTCCAAGTCGGTAACGGCGGAGCCCCTGGTTTCGGGCGATGGCCGTAGTCAGGTGGAGGCGGCTTGCGAATCCACTGCCGGGGTTCGGGGCTTGGCGCCTGGACACTGTGGGGCGCCGGGGCTGGGAAGTGATCGCCGACGCCGGCCGCGATCAGGTCGCACCAGACGCAGTTCGGCAGACCGCGGGGGAATCGGTGGTACGGCGATCGTGCACACGCGGAGATCCTGTCCGCGGCGCCGTCGAGTGCCCGCACCCACATCGCCGCGGTGGGACGCTCGCAGGGGAGCTTCGTGCCGGCGGTGAACGCTTCGGTCATCAGCCGGCGAACAGCCGGGGGAAGGACGGTCACCGGAACCAGACCGGGCCGGTGGCCCAGGCTCGCGGGATCGGTGACACGGTTCGCCCCGAGCCGGATATTGGTGGCTCTTCCTTCGGTACGGCGGCCGACCGGTCGCCCGTCGTACGGGTGCTGGCCTGCCATCAACAGCTCACAGATCAGGATCGCCAGCCCGAAGCGATCGTGTTCGGCGGTCAGGACCGTGCCTCGTCCATCGGCGCTGAAGGGCGCGTAGTCCGGGGTGACCATCTGCGCGGGCCAGATCCGGCCGGCCGGTCGGTCGGTGAACTGCATGCTGTCGCAGTCGATCAGGCTGACCTGGCCCGAGCGAGTGACGAGGACGTTGTTGGGGCTGACGTCCCCGACGACCGTGGACGGATGTAGCGCCTCGAAGATCGCGGCAAGCTCTCGCGCGATCGCGACACATGTCGCCCAGGTGGGATCGTCGAGTGCTTCGGCGCGTGAGCCGGCCTCGTACAGGTTCACCAGCGGCAGACCGTGCACCTCGGCCATGAGGAAGCCGACCGCACGGCTATCGGTGTCGTAGACCACCGCGCGGGGCCACGCCACCCAGCGGTGCTCTCCCGGATCGGCGAGCCGGCGCGTCGGCGGCTGAGCGATCACCACCGCCAGCCGGGCCTCCAGCCATGCATCCGGACGGCTGTAGATCTTGACGCAAGTCCGGTCGGCGCCAAGCACCCGGAAGACTGTTCCTTCGCGACCCCGGGCAATCCGAGGGCCTAGCCGCAGCTCGCCACCGGCGGCCGTGTGGTAGCTCATCGACGGATCGCCAACACCATGGTCATGTCGTCACCGGAGGCGGCGGCGTACGCCGGAGAGGTGAGCCCGGCCGTGAGGTCGGCGGTAGCCCGGTCCGCGTTCTCGAAGACCTGGAAGAACCCTCCGAAATCGGAGGGAGTGAGGTAGCACAATCGGTCGTCGGCCTGCCGGGAGACGTCGAGCGTCGCTTCGATCAATCCGTCCGAGCACAACGCCATCCCTGAGAGAGCGGGATCCTCGATCACACCGGAGAGCATCTCCGTGGCGGCCCTAGGCGTGCCGAGGAACGTCGTGCTGTCGCGTGAACCGGCCATCGCCGGTGGAACGACAAGATGTGCTCCTCCGGGTCGGCGGCATACGACCGCGAAGCAATCGCCCACTGTGATGTAGCAGTACCACGGTGGTGCGGCTAGCACGGCCAGCAAGGTGCACGCGAAATCGTCCAGCGAGAGTTTCTCGCTGATTCCGTCTGACAGCGCGGCGGCGATCGGAGTCACTGCTTGCTCGAACACTGCCCGGCACGCACCGGCCCAGCGAGCGGCGAACTCGACCCAGTCCTGCCGATGTGTGCGCTCCTGTGCTGACAGCGCAGCGACAGCTGATGCGAACGCCGATTCCACTGCGATCCGGGAGCCCACTGCCGAGCGCGGTCTGGAGCCCGCCCCGTCGGCGACGGCGATCACGAACATCTCATCGGCCAGTTGGCGATACAACCAGGAGTCCTGGTTGGCCTGGGCGGCGGCGGCGTGTCGGCCTCCTGGAACACTGACCCCGGTGACCAGCCACCCCGGCGGAAACGGGCCGGTCATCCGCCTGCACCGCCGAGCCAGGAGGCATACTGCTCATCGACCTCTTGGCGGAGTTCGTTCTTGATTTCCGCGGCCGAACCGATGCCCGCTGCCGCATTGATTCGATTGCTGGCCGATACGAGCTCGAGCGCGTGCATGAAGTTCACCTCCGCCAGCGGGTAGTACCCGTTCGCACCGGCCAGCGTTCGTAACGCGCGGTCGTCGGCACCAGGCACACCGATGGCGAAGAAGACCAGGTTGTGCGCCGCCTCCTCGGCTCGTATCCGCTGAGCCACCTCTCCGAGCCGACGGGTGGGACGCCCCTCGAAGTCCGTCGGCGCGCCGTCGGACACGAGGCAAAGGATCGGTCGCCAGGCGAGCAGCAAGTTCTGTCGCTCCAACGCATCCGCGCCGTCGCGAATGATCTCCATTCCACGCTCGATCCCCTCGAGCATCGGGCTGAAGTGTCCGGCCGACAGATCGCGCGGGCTGAACCGGTCCAGATCGACGAAAGGATCAGCCGGTGCTCCGGTGGTCGCGCCGCTCGCGTCGATCGTCCGCACGCCCTCGAACCCGAATGTCACGATGGCGATCTGGCTGATCCGTCGCAGGTTGGCGTCCTTGCGCATGTCGTCGCCCCATCTCCGAAGAGATTGGTTGAGCCTGTCGAGCGCGCCGATCTGTCTGATCGAGTCGGAAGTGTCGACAACGAGGGTGATCAAGGCGCGGCTGTGGGAGGCGCGTGCCGCGGGAATCTGCGAATCGCTCATGCGCGGAAACTCCCTGATGCGGAATCGTCGCCGAGAATCGGGGCGACCGTGTAACCGCCGTCATCAGGCTCGTAGCTCAGGACGTGGCCCGGGAGGATCCGTGCCGCCGGGTCGGCCGTCGCCCACCCGATGACGCCGTCGATCTCGACGTACCCGCCGCCGTCGATGAAATGGGTTCGTGCAACGGCATCCACCGGCCACGCCTGCGCGATCGGCCGACGTATCCAGGAGCAGGCCCGGATCCGGACGATCGCGAGCGCGATCACGCCCGCCGCGCAGACGGCTGCGAGGATCAGCATTACGACGCGAGCGTCACGCACTTGCGACCTCCAGGCTTCGGGTTCTGTACACGGGATGTCTGACGGACAGCCGTTCGCGAGCTCGTGCACGGGACCTCGCCGGCGACCGCGTGGTATAAGCGGTGGATGGAACGTGAGTTCGTCGGCCGCGTCGAACAACGGGAACTGCTTGCGAGCCGGCTGGCCGACGTACGGGATGGTCACGCTCGAACTGTTCTTGTCGGAGGTGAAGCAGGCGTCGGAAAGAGCCGCCTGGTCGCGATGTTCGCCGAGTCGGCCCGCGCGGCCGGAGCCCATGTGCTGACCGGGGCTTGTGAGGAGCACTTCGGCGATCCGATGCCGTACCGGCCGCTGCTGGAACTTCTGGAGATCTTCGGTCGCGAGCACGGAAGGCAGCGGGCGTGTGAGATCGCAGGGCCTGCCTATGAACGACTGACCGACTTCTTCGACCTGGGCACCGCTTCGATGACCAGTCCCGCCCAGGTCTTCCTCGCTGTACGCCGGATGCTGGACGCTCTCGGTACGGTCGCCCCGGTTGTGCTGATCATCGAAGACCTGCACTGGGCGGATCCGTCGACCCTCGACTTGGTCCGGCACCTCGGTCAGGCCCGTAAGGACGACCGTCGGTTGCTGCTGGTCTGCACCTATCGCACGCGCGAGGTGAGCCGCGACCACCCACTGTGGCAGCTGATGGCGGGCGCGACGTTCCTGCGCCAGACCGAGCGCATCGAGCTGCCTGCCTTCACTCTGGAGGAACTGAGTCAGTTCCTCGGCTCCGTGAACAGTGAACGAGCGGACCCGCAATTGGTCGCACGCTGCTTCGAGTGGTCCGACGGGATTGCGTTCTATGCCGAGCAACTGATCGCTGCCGGCGCCTTGGAGAACTCTGAGGACGTCCGGGTTCCCCCCGACATGGAGTCGGTGGTGCTCGCGCGCCTGAGCGGTCTGAGCACGGATGCGCTGAAGGTGCTGCGGGTGGCTGCCGTTGCCGGTCGCGCGATGAGTCGCCGGTTGCTGCGCACAGTCAGCGACCTACCCGCCGAGGCGCTGCACGAAGCGGTGCAGGAGTGCTTCGACCGGCAGATGCTGATCGCCGGACTGGAGGTGGACGTCTACCGGTTCCGGCACGCCTTGCTGCGCGAGGCGGTGTATCAGGCGACCGTCCGCGACACCCGGGTCGACCTGCACGTAGCGATGGCGGAGGCCCTAGCATCCGATCCGGCGCTGAGCCTGACCGAGGGCTCGGCGACCGCCGAGCAGGCCAGTCACTGGTACCAGGCGGACGTCCGGCCGAAGGCACTTGCGTCCGCCGTGCAGGCCGGACAGCTCGCGGCACGCACCCTGGCATTCCCGTCCGCGGAGATCCAGTTCGGCCGCGCGCTGCAGTTGTGGCGACAGGTTGACGATCCCGAGGCGATCGCCGGCGTCGGAAAGGTCCAGTTGCTGATCGAGGCAGCCGACGCCGCGCGGTGGGCCGGCCACGTCGATCGGGCCGTCGACCACATCCGGCAGGCCATTGAAGAGGAGACGGCCGGCCGGAGGACGGATCGGCTCGGCGAGCTGCAGGAGCGGCTCGCCACCTATCTGTGGGAGGCCGGTCAGAGCGCCGAATCCGCCCGGGCCTTCCACGAGGCGGCACGGCTGATGGCCGGAAAGCCACCATCGGCGATGGAGGCTCGCGTCCTCGCCGGGATCGCCCTTGCCCACCTGCGGGCTGGACGCTACCTGGAGGGCCGCGCGGAGGCGGACAAGGCGTTGGAGATGGCGACCGAGGTCGGCGCCCCGGCCGAGGAGGGGCGGGCACTGAACATCTCGGGCCTCGCGATGTGCATGCTCGGTGAGCAGGACGGCGAGAACCGGCTACGGCGCTCGCTCGACGTCGCCCAATCGGCTCACCACATCGAGGACCTTTTCCGGGCCTACGGCAACCTTGGACTCGTCCTCGAGCACGCCGGCCGGCTGCGGGAAGCAGCCGATGTGACGAAGCGAGGGCTCGAGGAAGCACGACAGCTCGACCTGGCGAACACGCGGCAGGGCACGATCCTGGCCAATAACAGCAGCGCCGCGCTCGTGTTGCTGGGCGAGTGGGACGATGCCGAGAGCATCATCACCGAGGTGTCCCTGGACCGGCCGGTGGCCGAGAGTCTCTATCCGCGCCTCACACTGGCCGAGATCAAGGTGGCCCGCGGCGATTACGACCAGGCGCGTCAACTGCTCGCCTCGATCGCCGGTGTCGAGCTCGGCGAGGATCCACGGTTCCTCGGACCGCTGCACACGATCCGGGCTGAGTTGGCGCTCGGCGAAGGCGACCTGGACCGCGCGGTCTACGAGGTGAGATGCGGGCTGGAGGCCGTGCGCGGTACCGAGAGCGCCCTGGAATTGCTGCGCCTGTGTGCGGTCGGTCTCCGCAGCGCGGCCGACCAGGCGAGCAGGCAGGGCGCGAAGGAGCAGGATCGGGCCGTCGCGGTGTCCACCGGAGACTGGCTCGCCCGCGAGGGGTGGGACGCCCACCCGGCGCCCTCGACGGCCGAGACCGAGCAGCTTGTGCGGCTGTGCAAGGCCGAGCGACAGCGCATTCGGCGAGCGGATACCGCCGCTGAGTGGAGCAAGGTGGCCTCTGGCTGGACCGCTCTGGACAGGCCGTACCCCGCGGCCTACGCCCGATTCCGCCAGGCGGCTGCCATGGTCGCGGCAGGTCAGCGGAGTGAGGCGCGGTCAATCCTTCGAGGCGCGCACCAAGCGACTGTCGATCTCCGCGCCGAATCACTCCGCGCCAAGTTGGCTGCGTTGGCCAAGAGAATCGACCTCGACGTGGATCGGGCACCGCGGATCGAACGGCCCTACGGGCTCACCGACGCCGAGTTCGACACGTTGCGTCTGCTTGCTGACGGCAACGATGCGGCGAAGATCGCCGCCGAGCGCAGCGTGGTGCGGCGAACGGTCGAGACGCAGCTCCGAGCGATTTACCGAAAGCTGGACGTGCACAGCGGAACCGAGGCCGTGGCTCGGGCGCACAAGGAGAGCCTGCTCGACTGACCTGCACTGTCCGTCAGAGACGGGCATGACGCGAAAAGCTCTTCTTATCGGTGCGCAGACCAACAACCTGACCGGTGTGCTCAACGACGTCGAGGCGATGGCGGGTGCCCTCGAACCGCGTGGCTTCCAGATCGAACGCTTGGTGACACCGCACGCCACCCAGGCGGCAGTGCTCGACGCGTACGAGAAGCTCATCGTGGACACCCATCAAGACGACGCCGTCGTCGTCTACTACAGCGGCCATGGCGGCCGCCTGCAGACGCCGGAGGGCCCGGACCTGCAGTTCATCGTGCCGGACGACTACGCCGACTCCGACGACGACGACTTCCGCGGCATCACCGGTATCGAGCTGTCGGTTCTGCTCGCCCGGCTCACCAAGCGCACGGCCAACGCCACCGTCGTCCTCGACTGCTGCCACGCCGCGCACATGTCGCGCGACCCTGATCTGCGGGTCAAGTCGCTCCTGCGCGCGGTCTGGAAGCCGACGTACGAGATCGTCGAGCGGCGTCTGGACAGGCTCGTTGAGGACGGTCTACAGGTGCACGAGCGGCACATGATCAGCAATCCGCAAGCCGTGCGGGTGGTCGCCTGCTCGCCGTCGGAGTCTGCCTTCGAAGGCGTCAACCGCGACGGAGTGGGGATGGGGCTCCTGACCGACGCATTGTCCAGGGCCCTCCGCGAGGCGCAGGGGCTGCGCGTCAACTGGTCCACGCTCATCGACGCGGTCCGTCGGGACGTGCAGGACCTGGCGTCCACCCAACGGCCGGAGGCGGAAGGCCCGTCTGAACGCCAGCCGTTCGAGACAACCGATCTGGAGCCACTCGACACCCTGCCGGTGGTGACGGACGGACCGCACCGGATCCAGCTGCTCGGCGCGCCGCTGCTGGGCGTCGAGGTCGGCGATGAGTTCGCCATCATGCCGGCGGCTGCTACCGGACCGGAGGACGGGCCGGCGATCGGGGCCGCGACGGTGGACCGAGTACTGCCGACGGCCGCGCTTGCGCAACTGCGACTCCAGAAGGCCGGTGAACCCCTGCCGCCAGATGCCCGTGCACACCGCACTCACGCCGCCGCGCCTGCTCTGCCAGTGCGACTGCCTCAGGATCATCCAGTGACCGCGGATCTGGTCAAGGCGATGTTGCTGCGGCCGTTGCTGCGGCCGGCCGGCCCGGACACTGACGGGAAGTCTTCGATAGAAGTCGCGGTCGACGCGCAGGGCGAATTGGTTGTCCAGGACAACGGATCGCCGCTCCATCCGCCGTACCCGCCGACGCCGCTCGGGATCAGCTCGATCATGGCCAACTTGCAGCGAATCGCTCAGGCTGCGGCGCTGCGCCGCTTGGCGGGCGATCCTGCGATGCCGCTGGAGCACGGCATCCAGATCGAATGGGGCCGAGTGCACGACGGCCAGGAGGAGCTGCTTCCCTTAGCAGGAGCGTTGCTCTTCGCGCACGAGACAGAGCGCGTCTTCTTCCGGCTGCGGAACGCCGGCGAACGGGCGATGTTCGTGTCGCTGATCGACATTGGGATCGCGTCCCGGATCTCGATCCTCACCGCGGCCGACCCCGGCGGCGTCCGGCTCGCTCCAGGGGCGTCATATACGTACGGCTGGAACGACGACCTGCGAAGGCTCGTTGGTGTCGGGATGACCTGGCCGGAAGGCGTCGAGATGACAGTCGCGCGGCCGGAGACAGTCATCGCCCTGATCAGCGACGGGCCGGTCGATGTCGGGGCCCTGAAGAACCATGGCGTACGCACTGCGTCCAGTCGCCGCGAGGACGCACCCAAGCTCGAGCGCCTGCTGAGCCAGATCGGCACCGGCGCCACCCGGGAGGTCGGCGACGCTCCCGCCAGGTCGGTCCGCTACTCGGTTGAGCCGATCGACTTCACGGTGAGCCCAACGCCGCCGCCCACACCAGAACGGGCGAGCTTCCTGATCGACGACCGCCCGCGGCAGCCGGTACGTCTGCTCTCCCCGCGCGGCCTGATGCCGGGCAAGGTCGCCGTCCGGATCGCCGAACTGATCGTCCATCGCAACCGGGCGCTGCTCAGCGCCGACGTCAGGGTAGACGCGGTGGTACTGACCGGTGGCGCCGGCGACCAGCCGGTGTACCGGGCGGCGACCACACGGTTCAGCAATATCCGCGACGGTGAGCGGCTGCCGCTCGACAATCTGCTGATCTATCACGGACCTGCCGTGGAGTTCCTCGACATCGCTGTCTGGGTTTCCCGTGACGCCACGGGCAGTCTGGCGCTCAGTGACCTCCTGGCGGAGAAGCTCAGCAGTCCCGCGCTGCAGGCCGCAGGTACTCAGCTGGCCGGGCTTGCGCTGGTCGCGCCGCAGGCCGCCGTTGCGGTGGCGGCGGTGAGCGCCGGCGCCGTGTTGGTGAACACGGCATACGAGCTCCTGTCCGACGCAGTCGGCCAGAGCATCGGGCTGTACCGAACCTCGCTGCTTGCACAGGAGCAGTTCGGGATCGGGCGGCACGTGCGGCACCCGCAGGACTTCTCGTTCACGTTCTCGGTCGAGGTGGTGGCCTGAGAAACCGCCCGAACCTCAAGAAACGCTCGCCTCGCGAGCATCACCGAAAGGTAGCAACAGCATGAATATCAGCAAGAAGCTCGTCATCGGACAGCAGGAGTGGGGCATCGCCGACGCGGACGCGGACGGCATCGCCCGTCTGGTCCGTGAGGCGATGACCAACCGCACGACCGTCGAGCTCCAGCTGTACGACCCTGCTGGGCATGTCGTCACGGTCTTCCTCAATGGCGCGGCCACCTCCAGCGCGGCCCTCGACCTGACCAAGGGACCGAAGCCCAGCGAGATGTCCTGACGATCGGGTGAAGACGGGCCGGGTTCCGCTGAGGACCCGGCCCGTACGTATTCCGCAAACCCCTTTTTGCGGGCGTCTACGTATTTCCCGGTATCTGTTCCTGAGGCCATTCTTCGCGCATTTCTCACCATCGACGATCGGTGAAACGTCGATGCAAGGGAGCGCACGTGCCCTATTCAGAGGAGCCATCCGCCGCCGCGTACGAGGTCCGCCGACTGGCCGGCGCAGGGGAGCTCGTGAATCGATTCCGAGCCGGATCCCGCGACGAACGGCGCAGGTTGCGCGCCGGAGCCGCCGAGATCGCCAGGCCGCTCGTATACGAGCGAGTGACCAAGCCGGTGGAGCGGAATCGTCGCCACTACGAGTGCGCCAGCACGGTGCGGCGGATGCTGCCCGACTGCCTGGACCGCTTCCACGACGACGTCGACGCGGTCCTGGACGACCTGTTCGCCTACGCGGACAAGCCGATCATGAACATCGAGGGCTGGCTCACCTCGCGACTCCTCCGAGCCACCGTGGACGGATACCGCCGCCGCCGGGGCGAACGTGGCGCGCAACAGCGCCCCCGTGTGCCGGGGTGGCTCGCCAACGCGCTCGGGCGGGACACCTGGCTGATCGATCTGGCCAAGGCGATCCTCGAATGGGTCGGCACCGATGCGGCGGCCGGGTCCTCGCTGTGGCCACTGAATGCCTTTGCCGAAAGGCGTGCCGGCCAGACCGGGGATCACACCGCCGGCGAGTCCGTAGTAGCCGACGAGGTCGAGGTCGTCCTGACCGCTATGCGTCGGCGGCGTGCCTGGTACGAGAAGTACGTCGAGCGCCCGTTCGGTCGCAAGCAGGCGCAGGTCTGGTACCCGTCGCACAGCTCAGCCGACGCGCACGCCGAGCCGACGCCGCTGTCGTTGGTGGATCCGGACGAGCGCGACGAGGCGGTGCTGCACGAGCTGGCGAACGTCTCCATCGAGGTCATGATCACGCGCATCGGCTGTGGCGAGGACGCCACCGTCGTGATTACCGATGTACTCGGCACAGTGTTCGGCGGCCTGCAGGCCTCGCACGACCTTGAAAGGTTGCCGGCCGACGAGGGTGGCCTCCACCAGGTGGCCGCGCTGATCGACGACCCTGTCAAGCTCAAGCGGATCGTCGCTGCGGTCCTCGACCTGCTCGCAGACCTCGACCGTCCGTCAGAACAGTAGGAGGCGGACCAAGGAGGTCAGTGGGTATGGACGGACCGAACGACGACGAGTCGGCGCACCTGACCTGGACGAGGGCGGAAGCTGTCGCCCGCTTGTTGGAACTGCAGAAGGCGGCTGAGAGTCGCGAGCTGGTCGACCCGCGCACGGCCCTGGATGAGGTGGACCGGCTGGCGGTGGCGTTCGCGGGGGACCGACAGGTCGAGGCTCTGGTGGAGGCCACGCGCGCAGTCCTGAAGATGACCACCGCACCCGGACCAGTCGACGTGGATGGGCTACGCCGGATGTTCGAAAACCTCAGTCAGATGGCCGGCGAACAGGCCAACCCGCTCATGGAATTGATGCCGGACTACCTGGACGCCGTGCAGTCGTTCCAGCATGGCGGCGATCTGCCGGCCACGCGCGCTCGGTTCGCCGAGATCTTGAAACGGTCCGAGGGGCTTCCGAACTCTGCTCTCGGGCAGCAACTGACGGCGCATATCGCGCTCGTGTCAGAGCTGATGGGGTCGTTGGACGACAGCATGCCGGACCGCGACGAGACCGCCCACGACCGCCGGCCCGAAGCGGCGCGAAAGATCGCGGACCGTCCGAGCGCCACCGATGCCGAACGTGCGATGGGCCTACTGGCCGCCGGCACCGCGGCACTGAACCGGGGCGAGGAACAGGACGTCGGGCGGATCAACGAGGGCATCGCTGACCTGCGGGAGGCTGTGAAGCTGTCCAGCGATCAGCCGGAGCACGTTATGCACCTCGCCGGCCTCGCGCTGGCCCTCTACCACCGCTCGCTGGTCACGGGATCACTCGGTGACGTCGACGAAGCGATCGCGGTACTGGAAGAAGCTCGGAAACTGGCCAGGGGGCCAGCCGATCCGCAGTGGAGCATGGTTACCGAGCTGTTGTCCCAGTTCCGTCGGCGACGCGGGGAAAGCTCGTCGTCGAGTCCCGCTGGGCTGGACGCGCTCCGTGGTCACGCTTGGCAGGTATTGCTGCAGCCCGACCCGGGGAGCGCCCGCACGACCGCACGGAAAGCGGCTCAAGATGCAGTGGATGAAGCTGGTCGGCGCCTCGTCGACCATGAACCCGAGGGCGCGCTACGCGCGCTGGATGCAGGCCGGGGCCTGCTGCTGTTCGCGGCGACCGAGCTGCGCGATCCTTGCACTCGTCTGACCCAGGCCGGCGAGCGTGGGCTGGCGGACAGATGGCGGTCGGAGGAGCAGCCGTCGGCTTGGCTGCGGGACGACGTCATCGAGGTCCTGTCCCGCGAAACCGACTTGCTCGATCCACCGACCCTCGAAGAGATCCAGGAAGCGCTGGGCCGTCTCGGCGCCGACGCGCTGGTTTACCTGGTGCCCGCCACCGCAGCGATGCCGGGCTGGGCGGTGATCGCTCCAGCCGAGGGGACGCCACGCTACCTCGCGCTGCCCAACCTCGTGATCGATGACGGAATGGAGATCGAGCGGTATCTCGCCGCCGCGGCCGGCCGGGATGCAGCCCGTCTCCGTAACAGCCGTGACTTCGAGACCGTCGAGCTGACTGATTTCGTGGAGAGCCTCGAGGCGCTGTGCGGCTGGGCCTGGAAGGCGGCCATCGGCCCGATCGTCAAGCCGTACCTCGAGCATGCCTCGGACCGGACGCCACGTCTCGTACTCATTCCGATGGGCGACCTGGCCCGAGTCCCTTGGCAGGCGGCACGGCGACCCGACGGTACCTATCTGGTAGAGCTCGCCGCCGTGTCGCAGGCCGCGTCGGCTCGGATGCTGTGCGCCTCGGCGGCGGCTGGGCCTGTGCGGCAGACGGCGACCGGGCTGATCGTGGCGGACCCGGTCACAGGCAAGCCGACGTCAGACCTACTGTCGGCGCGCCTCGAGGCGTACGCGATCCATCGGACTTTCTATCCTGGCGCAACCTACGTCGGCCGCAGGCCGGACGGCACCGTCAGCGGCTCGGGCGCCGGCACACCCGACGAGGTCCGGAACTGGCTGCGGGCCGACGGCTCACACGCGGGAACGATGCTCCACTTCGCGACCCACGGAGACATGACGACCGATCCGGCCCGCGCGTCGTCGCGCCTGCTGCTCGCCGGCGGGGATCTCACGGCCGAGGAGCTGATCCGCACTCTGGATGCCGATCGACACCCCATCGGACTCGTGGTGCTCGCCGGCTGCCATACCGGCCAGTCGATTCACGGCTATGACGAGGCGTACAGCCTAGGCACGCTGTTTCTCGCCTCCGGCGCCCGCACGGTGCTGTCGACCCAGTGGAGCATCCCGGATCAAGACACCTCACTGCTCATGTACATGTTCCACCACTTCTTGAGCACCGAGCGCCGACCACCAGGGGACGCGCTCCGCCTAGCGCAGCTGTGGATGCTGGATGACGCCCGAAAGCCGCCCAGGGATATGCCCGCACCGCTGCGCCGCATGCTCGCGGACGCCGATCCCGCCCGCATCACTTCGTGGGCCGGATTCGTCCACTGGGGACAGTGACCAACCGGGAAGGTGGCAATGCTATGGACGTAACCATCGCGAAGCTTCGGGAGGACCTCTCGCAGCTGGAAGGTCCGGCGCGGCTGCCCAAGCTGCTACTCCTGGGGCAGGAGCTCGGCAAACGGTACGTGCGTACCGGCCCGGGCACCCCAGGGGCGCTTGGCGATCTGTCCGACGCAATCGCGGCGATCGACGAGGCCCATGACCTGGCCAGCCCCGGCGACCAGGCCCGCGGGCATCTCGCCAGGCTCCTAGGCTGGCTGCTCTTTGCTCGCTACGGCACGCACGGAGGTTCCGCGCAGGACGCAGAAACCGGTATCGCTGTACTCGGCGAGGCGCTCAGCTACCCGGGCTTCTCGTCGATGGAGATCATCACGGCGCGCGTGGCCCTCGGCCAACTGCACCTGAACCGAGCTATGGAGGCGCTCAACCCTGCGGCGGCGCGCGGCGGCTTCACGGGTGGTGCATCCGTGACCGCGAAGGCCGATGCGGACAAAGCGATCGAGTGCTTCCGCGAGGTTCTCGCCCGCCCGACGTTCAACGCCGACATCGCGAGGCTGATCCAGGCGATGCTCACGCTTGCGGAAGCAGTTCTGCCCCTGTTCAGCGGCAATCTGGCCGGGTTCGACATGACCAAGGTCATGAGCGCGATGGCGGCGGTGCAACAGCTCCAGCAGGGCAGCACCCTGTTTGCGACGCCGGGCGTCAGCGGAATGCCCCCGCCGCTCTCATCCGCTATCGACTTCAGTAACGTCGGCCCGCTCGACTATCCCGTTCTCGACCTGCAGGGCTCCGCTCCATCGACGCAGGCCCCAGCGCCGCGTCGTCCCGCGGCTGCCCCGGCTGCGGCCACCGAACCGGACGCCGCCCGGTGGGCCGCGCGCAGTCGGTTGGCAACCTTGTCCGGCGCCTCCGGACAGCCTGTCTGGGAGCAGACATCGGCGCTGCTCCAAGCGGGGCCGGAGCAGCTTGGAGCCGCAGAACTGGACGCGTTCATCGGCGCGGCACTGAACGCGGTTGCGGCCGGCGACGATGACCCCGTCGAATCGGGGCTGGATCGCCTGCTGTCAGCGGTTGGGTTGTGCCTGCGGGACCGGCGGGACGGCAGCGGATGGGGCATTGAGGACGACGCAGGCATGAGTCTCGCCGCCGCGGGGCATCTCCTCGCTGCGACCGACCTGATCCCGCCCGACCATCCGGCTGCCGCCGCTGTCGTCGAGGCGCTCGGCGGCATGCTGGACGAGGCATGGCCATTGGCTGCGGCGATCACCGGTCAGTTCGAGGCCTACGCGGCCAAGGTGTCGACGCGCCCAGCACCGGTGGCCGCAGTCAGCGAGCTGTGTCGCGTGGTGGCCACAGGTATTGCTGGTGATCCAGCCCTGCTTGAGGCTGCCGTCGCCACCGTGTCGAGCGATCATTTCGCGTACGCCGCACTCGCGACCGCGGTCCAGCAGGTTCGACTCGCAGCGGCTGTTCATGCGCTTGATCGCGACGCTGTCCGCGCATTGGTCGGATCGGCGCCTACGGGACTCACCAGGCTTCTCGATGCGCTGGTCCACGATGAGCCTGAGATGCTTCGCGATGCTGTCGACGGATTCACCGGCGATGTTCTGGAGGCGCGGTTCGCCGCGGTGGTCGGCGCGAGCTACCTCGAGCTGACCGCGGAGCGGCGAAACCTCGACGTCGCCATTCGCCTGCTGTCCGCCGCGACTCGAGATCTCGACGATGCGTGCACGGGGCTGCGCACCCGATCATGGTGGCGGTTGGCCACGGCGTATCGCCGACGGGGCGCGCCCGGAGACTCAGACCTGAGTCGTGATGCCGGGGTGAAGGCGCTGGGCGGTGGCGGCCAGGACAATGTGAGCGCAGCTCGGTTCGCCGGGCAGATGCTGGGGGAGGGGTACAGTGCAGAAGCGTTCACCGCACTCGAAGTTGCCGCACTGGCATCCGGCCGACCGGTCGATCTCGCCGAGGATGTTGTCGGCGTCATTCTCCGTATGGAATCCGAGGACTCACCGCCCATAGAGGTGCCGCCGCACACGGACGTGGCCACCGCGGTCCGGCGTACCGGGGCCGTCGCTCTCCTCTATTTGCACCCGACCGATGACGCGGGCCGGGCCGTCGGCGTGTTGTGCCTGGACCCGGCGACCGACCGCCTCGATGTGATCGCGAACCTTCCGGTGAACGATCCGCTGCTGTTGGACGACCCCGGCTGGTCGGCGATCATGGGGCGGTGGAACGCGGGCAGCCTCCTCGTCGTCGCCACCGGCGAGCTCAACCGGCTCGCCATGCCCGCCGTACGCACCGGCGCAGGCCGTCGCCTTGCCCAGGACATGAGCGTCACCTACGTGTCGTCCGGGACACGCGTGGTCGACCTGGCCAGTCGACCGCCTGTTCCGATGAATGACGCTCCGCTGTTCGTGGTCAACCCGCGCGGTGATCGGGACTCGGAGATGGCAGATGTGATGGTCCTCCGGCGCTTGTTCTATCCGCGCTCGACCTGCATGGGTCGCGCCATCGAGCTCGTGCATGCGGCGGGGACGAGGGACGATGTCCTGAGCAGCCTGCCGGACGCATCAGTGACGCACTTGGCGTGCGGGCTACGAACGGGCGGGGTGCCGGCCCTCCTCCTGGCCGGTGGGGACGTGCTCGATGTGCGCGACAGCGACGTGCACGGTAAGGGGCTGGTCGTTCTCGCGAAACCAGACCCCGGAGGGTTCGTATCGATCGCTGACGCGTTCCTCGACGCGGGCTTCTCAAGCGTCATCGGCTGGCAATGGCCGGTCCCGGCGCCGTACGCCGAACTCGCCCTGTTCATGACCCATTTGATGCTCGTCGATCGTCGCCTGCCGCCGGGGTCGGCGGTGAACGCCGTACACCGGTGGATGCTCGACCCCGACCGTGACCTCGCTCCTCTTCTTACCGGCGCCCACGTCAAAACCGTTGAAACGGTGGACCTGACCCGTCCGGCCCTGTGGGCCGCGCTGGCCTGCCGTGGATGCTGAGCTCGGAACCCGCCATGTCCGATCCCAGCGAGCATCTACGAAGCCTGTTCCTGCAGGAACTACGCCGCGCGGTGTCCGCGCGGATCGAGGGAGGTACTCACCCAGGTGAGGTGTCCGCTGACCTTGGGCAGCGGCTGCGGCGTCTCCGCACGATGCAGCAAAAGGCGCAACTGCACCGCTCGGCCGCAACAGCGACCCATCCTGATGATCCTCACAAGCCAGCGCGGGCCTCAACGAAACCAGACCATAGTCGGTAGGAGCCCTCGCCATCAGATCTTCAGGGAAGGACCAACGTGCATGTGGGGGTACTTGACGACAGCGAAGTACAGCTGAGATCCGCGGGTCTGTGGGATCGGAACGAATGCATGGTCAGGACCCAGGGACCCTTCTTGATTGAGCGGTCTCGGGTGAGGGCCCGCCGCCGGCTGTCCACCTGGAGATCACGATCTCGCGAATGCGCAGTCGATGGCTCTCGCGCAAGGCTCTCCGTACCTCGTGT
The DNA here is from genome assembly GCF_004216905.1 of Kribbella sp. VKM Ac-2569. Classification (GTDB taxonomy): domain Bacteria; phylum Actinomycetota; class Actinomycetes; order Propionibacteriales; family Kribbellaceae; genus Kribbella. The sequence goes on along the minus strand of NZ_SGXJ01000003.1, from coordinate 972,446 downwards.
CCGGATGAGGTCTGGACCATCACGGCCAAATCCTCGCTGCCTGGCGCGAGTCGCGCGGCCATGTTCGCCGCGTGAGAACCGCCGCACTCCGCCTTACGGCGATCTTGGGGAATCCCCTGCACCAGTTATGCGATCCATGGGCGGTAGCAGAAGGTTGGGAGTTGGTTGATCCGGATGATGCGGCGGCCGGGCACGTCGTGATATCCCGTCGGCCTGTGCCGTCGAAGAACTTGCGCCGCGAGAGGCGCGGACGTGGGTTTGTTCAGCCCTCAGGATGTTGATGAGACTGTTGTGGTTCTTGTAGGCGCTCAGGGCAAAGAAGATGCCATTCATGCGTCCGAGCAGAGAGTGCTGCAGATGTTCGCGCCAGGCTGAAGGAGCTTGACGCGATGAAAGTCTTCCAATTACGAAGCGCGGGTGCTGATCTACAGATCGGCCATCCGGCGTTACCTGTGTCCGAGGAGCAACACACACCTTAACCACACGCTTCGCGCTCAACATGATCTCGCCTGGCGACGGTGCGGCAGGAATCGCCTGACGAGTTGGGTTCCGTGGGCTCAGCGCATGACGATTGGGAAGAAGACGGTGGAGCCGTCGAGCGCCGTGGAGAATGAAACTGGCTCGCAGGCAACGATCGAGCAGGCGATGCCCTGACCGATCTCTGGAGCGATACTCACGCGGGCTGACTGGAGATTCCATTGCCAGGATGCGGTCGAGTCAGCGTCCCGGCCTTCGCCGCTCGCATTCTGGCCCCGACACCGCCTGGCGTGAACTGCATCTCTTCTCTGGACGCGGGTTGCCGTGCCTTGTCTTTCGTCTACACCACGATCAACGCGAAACCCGGCTGTCCGAGGGTTGGCTGAACATCTACAACCCGGACAAGGTCGGCGCCGGTATGGACTCCGATCAAGGTCGCCGCGTACACGTACGACACCAGCGGCCGGCTGAGCAAGGTCACCGACCCGCGGTCCAACCTGTCCACGGAGTGCGTTACAACGCGCTGAACCACCTGACCTCGGTCAAGTCGGTCGGCCAGCTCCCGATCCAGCTGAACTATGTGACACTCGATCAGCGCGAGAAGCTCGACACGGTCAAGCGCGATCCGGCCGGCGGACCCGACCGGTGGCACGGCGACGCTGGCGAAGTTCGTGTACGACGTACCGCTGTCCGGCGCGGGTCTGCAGGACCTGTCGGCCAGCTCGGTGGCCTGCAAAGCTCAACCAGCGTCGGCCAGGCACGCTTCAACGCCGTATCGGTTTCGAGATGCTGGATCAGCCGCCGAGGACGGGACTGCCCCGGGTTCAGTTGACTCGCGGGGTTTGGTGGTTCAGGCCGCGAGTGCGGCGGGTTGAATTGTCTCAAACTCGATGGGTGTGAGTCTGCCGAGGCGGCGTTGTCGGCGCCGTCGGTGGTAGCTGGTTTCGATCCAGGAGACGATCGCCAGCCGTAGTTGGTGCCGGCTGGTCCAGCGTTGCCGGTCCAGGACGTTCTTCTGGAGCAGGGCGAAGAAGGATTCCATGGCGGCGTTGTCGCCGCAGGCTCCGACCCGGCCCATCGAGCCGCGTAGTTGGTGGGCTTTGAGGACCCGGATGAACTTCTTGGACCGGAACTGGCTGCCGCGGTCGCTGTGAACTATCAGCCCAGCTGCAGGCCTGCGCAGTGCGACCGCGTTACGCAGGGCGGCCACGGCCAGGGACGCCTTCATGCGTGAGTCGATGGAGTAACCGACGATCCGGTTGGAGTAGACGTCCTTGATCGCGCACAAATAGAGCTTGCCCTCGGCGGTGGGGTGTTCGGTGATGTCGGTCAGCCAGACCAGGTTCGGCGCCGGCGCGGTGAAGACCTTCTGCACGAGATCGTCGTGCACGGGCGGGCCTGCTTTGCGGTTCAGGCCACGTTTCTTGGCGTGGATCGACCAGATCCGCTCCTGGCTGCACAGTCTCGCGACCCGGTTCTCGCCCGCGGTGATGCCCAAGACCTGGAGTTCGTCGGCGATGAACCGGTAGCCGAAGCCGGGGTCGTCGCCGTGGATCTCGCGAGCTGCGTTGATCAGGTGCGCATCGTCGTAATCGCGTTGTGTGACAGGGTTTGCGCGCCATTTGTAGAAGGCTTGCTTGGTGAAGCCGAGCACCCGGCAGGTCACCGCGACAGCGATACCGTCGACGGCGAGATCAAGGACCAGCGGGTAGGTCATTTTGGGTTGATGTCACGAGCGAAGTAGGCCGCGGCCCGGCGCAGGATCTCGTTCTCCTGCTCCAACTGCCGGTTTCGCTTTTTCAATTCTCGCAGCTCGGCCGACTCCTGCTGGGTCGCGCCCGGCCGGTTGCCGTCCTCGATGTCGGCCAGTTTCAGCCAACGTGTCAGACACGACTGGGAGATCCCGAAGTCCTTCGCGATCTGTGTGATCGGAGCCTCGCCCTTGCGGGCGACCGCGACCACGTCACGACGAACTCTTCGGGGAACGCTTTCGGCATGACAGACATCCTTCCAGCAAGGACCGAAGTCCTCACAGGTCAGGAGTCAACCGAACCGGGGGCAGTCCCCTCTCCTATCTGCGACGTCCCGGGGGAGGGACGCGACCGTTGCAAGCGAGATGGGTGCGCACAGACCTTGCGAGTTGTTTCAGCCAGCTGACAGGACAGTTGGCTGACGCTGGCGATCATCTGGCGCGTGCGGCAGCGGTTGCTCGTCGGCTCGCGGGGACGTCAGCGTTGTTGCGCCGTACCGCAGACCCACTGGTGAGGACTCCGCAGCCGTACGTCGACATCGCCTCCGGGATCGCGGATCCAGGACAGGAGTCGTCCGGTCTCGGCCGTTGAGGTAGGCAGCCGACTACTCGGGAGGTTGCTGTGGGCAAGGAAGTGGTGCAGGCGGAGGACCTCTATCGCGTGCTCGATGCGGAATTGAGCAGGCTGCAGACGGGGTCCGACTGGAGCAGGTGGCTGGACGTGGCGGCGTTGTTCCCGACGTACGAGTTCGGGAATCTCGTTCTGATCAATCTTCAGATGCCACAGGCGAGCTGGGTCGCACGCGCTCACCAGTGGGAGGAGCTCGGCCGGCGGGTGAAGACAGCGCAAGGAATCAGGATCCTCAGACCGATACGTGTGCAGACAGCTGTGGCCGAGGCCCGCGGGCACGATAGTGTTGAGGGTTCGGCCGAGGCTCAGGTGATCGGCTTCCGGGTTGGTGTCGTGTACGACGTCACCGCTACGGTCGGCCCGCCCATTCACGTTCCACGCCTACCGGCAACTCCCGACACGACTGTGGCAAGAGGTCTGTGGGACGGGTTGGCGCAGGATGTCGCCGCCGATGGGTTCGCGGTTGATGTACGGCCCACCGGCGATGCATCGGAAGGCTTCACCGACTACGGTGCCAACCGGATCGTGATCGCCGACCATCTTGATGACTTCCGTGCAGTCGCGCGTCTGGCACATGAGGTGGGGCACGTTCGGATGCATTCGCCGGCCGATCCGGACGCGGCTGCTAGATGCGTGGGAACCCGCGAGGTGGAGGCCGAGTCCGTCGCGTATGTCCTCATGGCTCGTCACGGGCTGAGCGTTGACGCCGAATCCTTCGACTACGTCGCGGGTTGGGCACGGCAGGTGGACCCGAAGGAGCCGGGCAACGTGATCAACGCGACCGGTGCGCGGGTCGTCAAGACCGCAAGGCGACTGATCGAGTCGACGGACAGGTATCTGAGCACTCATCAGACCCCGCTCGCTCCGGTGCAAGCGCGACGGCCCGACTCAGCCTTTCTGACCCCAGACATTGACGGTCCTGCGTTGTGAGGCGGCTCAGACATGGGAGCCAGCGAGAGGGTCGCAGCGCTGCGACGAGCACGGGAACGTCAAGCAAGGATCGAGGCCGCGACCGCCCGCGCGGTCAAGGCCCGAGATTCACTCGACCGCACGATCGTGGCCAGGGAAGTCGCCATCGAGCGGTACGACGAACGCGTCGCCGACGCTGAGGCCGCCTGGGCAGCCGAGACAGCCGAGCTCGCCCGCGTCTGCCGATCCGCCGATGCCGCAGCCGAGATTCTCGGCTGGTCGGTTCGCGAACTCCGCCGGGTCGTGAAGTCAGACCGAGAACGACGTACCGCTGTCGACGAGCCGCTTGCGGGAGGTCAGGATGCCGACGCTTGACTCGGATCCGCTGTGGGACATCGATCAAGTCGCCACGTACCTGAACGTGCCGAAACGAACTCTGTACCGATGGCGAACCTTGGGGTACGGGCCGCGGGGCAAGAGAGTTGGTCGGCATCTGCGGTATCGCGCGAGTGACGTGATCGCCTGGTTCGCGGACCTGAGTGACCAGATTCTCGACGAGAGGTGGGACTGATGATCGAGATTAGCCACCCTTCCGATGAGGGCACCGTGACCTGGGGAGTGCCGAAGGACGACCCGCTGACAGCAGTGCTGCAGGCCGCGGACTGGCGCTGGTCCTATCACTTGGCTGCTTGGCATCTCCCGGGTAGTCGTTACCAGGCAGGGAGCATCTTGCATGTGGACGAGGCTGCGGCAGCACTCGAGGCGGCGGGCTTCGACGTCTCGCTACGGGTCGACGACGAGCGGACCCAACGGGGATACTCGCTCAGGCTGATCGGCGAGCAGATCATTCATCTGGAAGGGAAATTGAGCAAGGTCGAGCGCCTGCTCGACGAGCACTTCCGAATCAATGCGCCCGGGCCACAGACCTCACTGGCAACGGATCTGTGGACGATCCGGATGCTCATCCGGCGGATCGACCTCGACGAGCAGCTCCGACACTGGCGGGAGATCGGCGACCGGCTCACTGAAGGTACGCCAGCGCGCAGTGCGGGAATGCTTCGGAACTCCGGAACCGACCGCGCCCAGTACCACGACACCACCGGGCACCACCATGCGGACGATCTGGACGGCCCGCTGCCGTAGGATCGCCGACTGCGGGAACGGCGAGGCTGTCAAGGCATGGTGATGATCCTGGCCTCGGTTGCGGCCTCGAAGTACTCCTTGATGCGCCTCGGAGATCCAAGAACCATCAGGTGGAGCACGCTCGGCACGAGCACCACCTTGACCTCGTCGCGAACTACGGCCTCAAACAGTCGACCGAAGCCAGCCGTCGATCGTGTGTCTTGCCCGACGAAGACAGCCGCGAGCTCGAGATTGGAGCTGGCGGCGAATCGGGCAAGACGTTCCTTGGTGCGGTTGACTTCGGATCTGCAGACCAGCAGGTCCTCGCACAGGTAGGCGTAGGCCCGCGGGAGTTCAACCTGCTCGCGACGATCCGTAGGCGTCCGAAGGCCATAGTCCGTCATCGCACCTTCCAGGCTGACTAATCGTGCGTCATGTCGCGCTAAACCGGAGTGACGTGATGTGGGGCCCTGCCATCGACAGGGGAGGCGACGGCAGGGCCCTGCAAGCCCGTTGCGCACCGGCACGCGCAACGGGGTTTGGAAGGCGCGACCGACGCGGAGGTGAGGCTCACACGCCGGCCTCGCCGGTCTAGATGGGGTGGGCGACCGTGTTGGCTAGTGCTGGGCATTCGTCGGAGTCGAACGGATCCGGATCAAGCCAGCGGATCTCCGATGCGCCCAGGTGGCCATGGACCTCCAGCAGATGGGCGATGCCTGGCCAGAAAGTCATGCACGGGTTCGGTCCCAACCACTTGGCTGCCACCCACTGATGACCGTCCTCGTTCGGTGGGAACTCAACCACCAAGGCGACCACGCCGGTGCCACTGACTCCTGATGGATCGCGATACCGATACAACTCCCCGCGGCGCATCAATCCCGTCTCCTTGCTCAGTTCTGGCGACGTCTCGACGAGGCGCCGAGCGTGCCTCAAGCCTCGCGGTCGGTTGCTGGACACCAGAACCCCGTCTACGGACATTTACGGACATTTCGTGTTACGGTCCAGCTAGACATTTACAGACATCTACCCATGAGTAAGGGTGGGCGATCCGAGTGAACGACGTGCTCCGGCGCGCGATGTACGACGCGAACCTCACTGATCTGGATCTGTCGGCGGAGCTCGCCGTCGACCCGAAGACCGTTCGGAACTGGATGCATGGTCAAATGCCGCATCGTCGGACGCGCATGGCTGTCAGTCGGCTCCTCGGAGTCGACGAGGAAGTCGTCTGGCCTGAGCTGCGGCCAGGCAGCGCGGAGGGTCGACGACCCGCAGAGATCGCCGGCATCTATCCGCGGCGTACGTCGATCAGCCCGTTGAGCTGGCTGTCGTTCTTCGAGTCAGCCAAGTCGGAGATAGGCATCCTCGCGTACAGCGCGCTCTTCCTGGCCGAGGATGCCCGGATCGTGCGCCTGCTGCGCGAGAAGCGCGACGGCATTCGGATCAGGATCGCGCTGGGGGCGCCGGATGGGACGAAGGTTGTCGAGCGCGGTGCCGAGGAGGAGATCGGCGAGGCCATGGGAGCGAAGATCCGCAACTCGCTCGCCCTGCTCGGGTCGCTGCTCATGCAGGAACACGTCGAGCTGCGGCTGCACGACACGGTCCTCTACAACTCGATGTTCCGCTCGGACGGTCAACTCCTGGTCAACCAGCACGCTTACGGAATCCCAGCAGCGCAGTCGCCGGTCTATCACTACCGACACTCGGACGACAGCGAGATGTTCGACTCATACCTCTCGAGCTTCGAAGCAGTATGGGCGAAGGCGAAGCTGCAATCCGCCGCCACCTGAGGTGACTGTTGCGATCGTGGGCGCCCGTCGTACGCTCGGGCTGATGATGACTGCCGAGGAATCAGAATCGGTTGCCCGTCGGCTGCTCGCAGACGAGCTTCCCCGGCGCTGGGCGCACACTCAAGGCGTTGCCGCTCGCGCGCGTGAGTTGGCGACCATGCTCGGCGACCGAGCTGAACTCGTCGAAGCATCTGCCTTCCTGCACGACATCGGATACTCGGCGGCTGTGCGCTCGACGGGGTTCCATCCGCTCGACGGGGCTCGCTACCTTCGCGACGTTCTTGGCGCCGACAGCGTGCTGTGCCAGCTCGTCGCGCATCACACGGGCGCTTTGGTCGAAGCGGATGAACGGGGGATCGACAGACTTGTCGTCGAGTTCCCCCTGCCCGATCAGTCTCTGCTCGAGGCTTTGACGTACTGCGATCTGACCGCGGCCGTCGACGGATGCCAGGTCGACGTCGAGGAACGACTGAACGAGATTCTGAATCGCTATCCGTGCGACCACGTGGTACATCGCTCGATTGTGCGGTCGGAGCCCGCGCTGCGGTCCGCCGTACAGAACGTGCAACGCCGGCTCTGCGCCTAATCGAAGTACAGGGTTGTGCCTGGCTCGAGGTAGTGATCGATGCGACGACGCATCGTGCTGTTCATCTGCAGGCTGTTGAGCTCGGACTGTGGAATCCAGCGCACTCGGGTGCTCTCGCTGCTGGGTGTCGGAGTGCCGCCAGTGGCCCGGCCGCGGAGGAGGATGGAGAACTCCTGGCGGGCCTCACCGTTGCTCGTGTACAGGATGATGTGCTTCGGGTCCGTGTAGATGCCGAGAACGTCGAGGACCTCGCAGTCGATGCCGGTCTCCTCCTTGGTTTCGCGTACGCCGGCCCGCGACATGGACTCTCCGAGATCGATCGCTCCGCCGGGGAGTGCCCAATTGCCGTTGTCGGAACGCTCGATCATCAGGATCTCGCCGGCGTCGTTCTCGATGACGACGTTCACGGAGGGAACCATGCTGTTGGCGGCAGGCGCGTTCGGATCGTCGTAGTAGTCGATGCGCTTGGCCATCAGGACTCCGTCATCGGTGTTGCGTCGTCCCACACGCGCTCGAAGCTGTTGAGATAGTGCCGCGCGAGTTCGCCTCCAGGGATCTTCCGGAAATGCCACACAGGCGCCTGTGCCGCAGGGAGTCCGTAGATGTGCGTGTTCACGAACAGCCGGTCGTCGGCGCGGAAGATCGAGTTGTACAGGACGGTTCGATGCACACGGAACTCGACGTTCGAGACCTCGGACAGGTCGCGGTACAGGACGATGGCATTGCGAATCTTGGCGGCCAATGCCGTACCGATGCCTTCCTCCTCGCCTCGTTCGGCGATCCGCGGATCATCCGGATCGCCGATCAAAACCCGGACGCGCGCGCCGGCCTTGGCCCGCTTGCGGAGGACTCGCTGGAGTCCGGCGTCCTCTGCCAGGAACAGTCCTGCGTAGACGAGTACGCCGATCTCCTCCTCGCCGGACTCGAAGAGCTGCCGCCATTCGTCCATCGTCACGTCGGAGCGGTGAGGGTAGACGCGGACGACCTCGCTCTCTGCCACGGCCGCGGCTCGGTCGCGGGAGAGCGCATCCGGCCAGAGGTACGTCTCGTCCCTGCCCAGCCGCGTTGCCAGCCTGTGCCGGTTGCGCGGGAATGGGAGCTTGTCGCCCACGACCCAGCGCTCAACGGTCTTGACGTTGACTTCCAGCTCCTCCGCGAGTGCATGATGGGTGAGGCCCTGTTCCACCATCGCGGCTCGCAGTCGTTCGTTAGGCACGGGATCTAACCTAAGACATTTCGGGACATTTTGAGGCGAACCAAGACATCCCGGAGATGTCCGGTCGTGCCGTGACGCTGTCCCGACCTCAGCGATCATCCTTGCCGTCATGACGGCAAGGATGATTCAGGCTTATGGCTGACAGGACGCGTCAGCCCAACAAGCTGCTCCGGCAAGCGCGTGGCCGGATGTCCCAAGGCAGGCTCGCTGACTTGGTCAGCGCCGAGATCTATCACGCCACCGGCAAGGAAGCCCTCATCACCGCGAAGGCGGTCTCCGACTGGGAATGTGGCTGGTGCACCTGGCCGTCGGCCGATGTACGCCACGCGCTGTGTCGGGTGCTTCAGAAGGCCGAGCCTGCGGATCTCGGCTTCTACAAACGACGCATCACCGCGAGGCAGGCACCGGATCCTGTCTCGCTTCTCGACTTGATCACCGGCCCGCCCTCGATCCAGTCCGCAACCCTGTGTCTTCCGGCCGGCAGGTCGTACGCCGGTGTTGAAGTTGGTGCGCACTACTGCCAGGCGGAGTTGCCGGGGGAGGGGTGGTTGATGGTTGATCCCAAGGATGCCGCGCTGAACCGGCCTGATCGTCGGTCGATGGTGGTCGTCGCTGACCATGAACACCGCTACTACGCCTTCGACGGTCGCCGGTTCGTTGACCGCGCAGGTCGACGTACGGGGCCACAACCGATCTCGTCAGCGGCGATTCTCGACGATCTGACGGTGGGCATCATCTGGGCAACGACGAACACCGACGTCGCGCTGTTGGCGGACGATGCACGGTTGATGAGTAGCCAAGCTCGGCTGGCGCATCACGAAGGACGCCGTACGTCGGACGTGTCGCTGAGCGAGGTCCCGACGCTGAACGCTGTCGCGAGCCAGTGGTTGGGGTCCAGGTTCTGCGCTCGGCATATCACGCGGAACCTCGACCGATTGTCGGGGCAGCCGTTCTTCTGGACACGGGAGAAGCGGGGCGAGGAGGCTGCGTCCTGGCTGCTGTGGCGACACAAGTTCGACTACCTTCGCCGAACGTCGCGGTGGTTCCCGCGCATGCGTCGAGGCTTCTGCATCTCAGAGACAGACGTCGCCGAGTCCCCGATGTACGAGCGAGTCCTGCTCCTACTCGCTGCGGCGCTGATGGAGGCCTTCGGGATCACCGTCGAGCTGAGCGCCGAGCCTGAACACGCGGAGTTCGAAGGCTTCGTGCTCGGCGAGGAGGCGATTGTCGCGAATTGGCTGGGCGGTTCTGGGCTCTGGTACGTCGACGCGAGCGCGCCGCCGTCGCGCCGATCGATGTTCCGCGCGATCGCTGGTCAGGTGTCTGCGGAGTCGCTGGTATGCGAGGCTACAGCGGAGGGACGACTGCGGGCGCTCGCCGACTATCTGAACGTTCCGTGGCCCTGGTTCCGCAGACGTTGTGAGGAGCTGGCCACCGTCGGCGTGGATGACATCGCTCACCCGCGTAGCCGCCTGCTGTCGACGCAGGGCCTGAACACCGCGATTCGGTACGTTGCTTACATCAACGACATCTGAGGAGCTGAACTTGCGCGCCGCTGAACTGACGATGGGCCGCACCTTCGCGGTCCACTTCGACCATGGTGACGACTTCTATCCGGCGTTGGCCGAGTTCTGCGCGGAGTACGGCGTACGGCAGGGCTTCATCCCGATGTTCATCGCGGGCATGCACGACGTCCAACTCGTCGGCACCTGCGAGAAACTCGAAGACCCAGACGCGCCGGTGTGGAGCGCGGTACATCTGGAGAACGTGGAGGCGGTCGGTGGTGGCTCGCTCGCGTACGACGAGGAGTCCGGAACCGTCCTGCCCCACATCCACGTGTCCGTTGGCCTGAAGGCACACTCGGCAACAGCCCACACCAGCCATCTCCTGGGTGCGAAAATCCAGTTCCTCACAGAGATGTACCTGGTCGAGGTGAAAGCGCCGGCCTTCTCGCGCCCGCGCCAACCAGACCTGTACAACGTCCCATTGCTCGCCTTCGACTAGGTCCTGGATTCTCTCGACCGGGTTCAAAGGGCGTCCGCTACTGATGACTCTCGTGTCATGGGTAGCAGCCACGGGGGAGCAGGGAACCGATTCCGGGTGACCGTTGATGATCTCCGCAGAGCTGTCGATGCGGAGGTACGGCGGAACTGGTCCGATCGTCAGTGGATGCGCTGGCTTGACGCGGCTGCGGTCCTGCATGGTCAGTCGTTCAGGAATGTCGTTCTGATCAAGCTGCAGATGCCTGATGCCGTGTGGGTCGACGGTCGCCCCGGGTGGCAACGCCAGGGACGTCATATCGCACGCGGTGCCTCTGGCATCAGGATCGCTGCGTCGGCGCGGGATGTCGATCGCGCTGCGGGGCCGGTGCAGGGGCACGCAGTCGCGACGGTCTGGGACATCAGCCAGACAGAGGGCAGCCCGCCGCCTCCGATTGGAACGGTCGCGGGCCTTCGGCCAGAGGATGTGTATGCCGCGTTGGCGCGAGTGGCGCTCGATGCTGGGTACCGCGTCAACCGACGGCCGTTGCCGGACGAACCGAATGGTGCGATGACTGACCGCCGACGGCGGCGAGTCATCGTCAGCGACAATCTCGACGGCGCTGTCGCCGCGATGAGACTCGCGCATGAGCTGGCTCATCTCCGCATGCACAAGCTGTCTCACGACTCAGGCTGCCATGGCCTCGCCAGGCTGGAGGCTGAGTCGGTTGCTTACACGATGCTCGCGAGATTCGGTGTCCTACCAGCGCACCAGATGGCCAGCGCCGCCGGAACGATCGGCCGAAACCCATCGGTCCGTCTTGTTGAGACGTTGGGTGGTCGAGTTGTTGCTGCTGCGGGACGCCTGATCGGGGCTATGGACCGGCACCTGCCAACGGCACAGGTGCGACCGGGCAAGGCGCGAACCGCGCCGATGTGTCTCGACGCGGAGGATCGAGAACTCGACCGCGGCCTGTGAGCAGGTCTTGGTGCAGGTCAAACCGCGCTTACAAGTGCGAGGGGTTCCCATCCAGGTGGCCGTCTGCAGGCGGAAACCGCGGCGTCGCGGCTGTCTGCGCTGCCAGATCTGCCTCGGAATGGCTGAGGTCCTGGCATCTAGGTGCGAAGCGACGTCCTCGCTCCTCTGCCTGACCACACCGAAGCATCGGGTCTTTAGCTACCGGCCGGAGTCCGGGGCTCTGCTGTCGGCGCCTGTCCGCCGCTCGTCTGCGCAACCAGAGCCTTGATAATCAGTAGTCTGGCCGTCGCCTGCTCGGCTTCTCCAAGTTGGTCGGCGATCCTCTCGGCCGACAGAACTCGCTCCAACTCGAGCGGATGGGAGAAGAACGCGAGCACTTCACGCGACGAGGATTCGGAGTTACGTAAGACAGCCGTAGCAATATATGCCGTCAGGCCGGCACCAATGACCCCGACCGCCCCAGTAGTGACCGAAGATGCAACAGTCGGGGCGATTGCAGCAGCGAGTCCGGCAAGGATCACGAAAATCAGGCCGACGGCTAATGCGATACGGGTCGTCGCGCGAGTCGACGCGGCGTACGCGGTCACGAGGGTGTGATATGCCTCCAACCGTTGCCGGTTGTTCGCCCACATCGTCTTGAGCGCCAATGGATCGGTCCCGCGTGCCGCCTCACGATCGGCGTCACGGACAGCCTCCAATGCCAAGCGAGACTCAAACGAAAGCCGTCGGCTGTCCTCAAACCATCGATACGCGGTGACCGCGGTTACTACGATCCCGATGAGCAATCCGAGCGCTATGAAGGCATAGGTGTACACCTCATGGAGTGCGCTCGCGGCCCGAGCCTTCGCAGTCGTTGCGTTCGCGACCTCGGTTCGCGCTGCGTCGTACTTGCCTTGTGCTGCGCCTTGAGCGTTACCGGCATCCTCCAACGCAGTCCGAGCGGCATCGATCGAGGCTGGTGTTGACGAATTCGATCTACTCTCCGATTCCAGCTGCACTTGCTGAGCGATCGTGTAGTCGCGGGCTTCTATGAGAGCGGCATAAGCGGTGTCCGTCGCGTCGGACGCGGTGGACAGCGCCTCGGTTGTTGTATTGCGGGCGTCTCGGCGGTCAAACCAAAGTCCCGCCAGTACGGTGACGGATACAACCGTGAAGATCAGAATGAGGTACACACACATCCGGCGGAACCCTCGAACGGATGATGCTTCGCCTGATGCTGGCCAGGGCGCGTCAGTTTTCGAGGTTTCAGGCGCCGGCTCAACGTTGGCCTTCGCGGTCATGCGTGTACTTCTCCCCCCAGAGAGCTGGGTCGCACCTGCGACGCATAAGGTCTGTATCTTGTGCCAGGGCTCGATCCTGCTGCAATAGCGCAGGCTCAAGGCTTGCAGACAGACAACGCGACCTCGAAGCGCCTCCGGTCGGTCCAACGGGGCTGCATATGTCGGGCACATCGCTCGCTCGCGGACGAGGGCCGCCCGGGGACTGCCGTTCGTGCCTCTGATCAGGCTGTCAGACACCACGGATTCAACGGCTATTGCGGCTCGAACTGGTTGCCGTCGAGGCGCCGGACCCGCGGGGCTCGGCTCCTTCGGCCGTGTCCGCTACTCACCGGAATGCGCGACCGGGCTCCCTAACATGCCGACGAACCGTGAGAGACATGTGTCGAGAGTAATCTCTCAGATCAAGAGAGAGCCAACACTGGAGTCGCGGGCTCCCGGGGAGTGAAGCCCGGCCATTTGCAGGGACAGGCTGGCCGAGATCGGTCGACCCCGCAAGCGGTCTCCACCCCTCGAGCACGGTCGTACCAGGCAACAAGGCGTGAGCTGGGCCGGGTCCGAACGCATCCGAACGACTTGGAAACCGTGGCAGGATGTCGTCCAGTAGTCACTGGCGGTGGGGGCCTGCTCAGTTAGGGCAAAGCAGCCCACTATCCGGTGCGCGCGATCCGGGCGGTCCGATAGGAGGTAGGCGGCGTGGTTGAACCCGGCACGGCCGCGCTGCCACCTGCGTCCCCACTAGGTAAGCCCGCGCGCGAGCCACAGCAACCGCGCGAGCCGGACCCTCCTCTGACGGGCATCTGGACGCCGGAGCGGCAATCACTTCGTGCCGAGATGCTCAAGCAAGATGCAACCATCGGCGGGTTATACGAGGTGGCCGTAGATGGCATGGACCCTGCGGGGTGGTCGATGCCGAGGCTCGTAACCGTTGCGCACTGTGTCCGCGAGATCTGTAGTGCGCTGCCGCACGTTCTCGGGATAGACGGGCTGCCACCGCGTTCGGACACATCAGCCGCCGGTCATGAGCTATCGCGAGTCTGGAGTGAGCACAGTGACGAGTTGGGTGCGGCCGAGGAGGCGGCAGCCGTTGCCGATACCGATAACACGACCGAACCGCAGCAGCCGAAGGCGCTTGTGCGGCGAACTGTTCCCAACGCGCTGATCGTTGCCGCGGCCGCCTACGTCGTCGCCGATGTCGAGGGGTCGCGCAACGCGCGGAAGGTGCGCGGCGCGCTTGTGACCGGGACACTCACCGAGAATCACGCCAACATCACTACATTCGCGAAAACGCAGAAATTCTTCATCAGTTACGTCCACCTCAGCCGGCCCGTCCGTGCGCTGCCCACACATGCAGTGGCGTTGGGACACTTCGAGCGAGTCGAGATCGTCCTGCGTGCGCGCGTCGAGCAGTTCTTCAAGAGCCTCGCCGCCGTTGAGACAATCCTCGTGGCCGCCAACCGAAAGAGGGGCGACGCGTAGTGCGTGCCGACGACGACCTCGGCTACGAGGCACCCACGAAGCAGCAGGTGGCGGACGCCCTGCTCGTGCTTGGTGCCGACGAGCAGCATCGGCGACTCTTCTACCAGGGCTTGCAGAATCCGTTGTGGGTGGAGCCGCTGGACAGGCTCGGTGCGTTCGACGAGGTGCCCGCGCCGTTCGAGGACGCCGAGGGCAACCTCAGATCGAAAGTGTGGTCTGAGGGTGAGTACCTCGTGCGGATGGCTGAATTTATCCCGTCGAAGGTCGCGCCGATCCTCGTCAGGATGGCAGCCACGGAAGACCCCTTTGCTCGACGCATGGTCGTGTCAGCCACCGCTCGGCTCGACGGCGAGAACGCAGCAAGGCTGAGCAAGATTGTTGGCGAGTACCTGAGCGCCGATCGTAGCCGCTTGGTGCCGCCGGAGGAGATCGTCCGAATCGGCGAGGCACTCATAACGGCCGGCAAGTCGAAGCAAGCGCTACATGTCGCGTCCCGCGCGTTTGGTCCACGCGAGGCGACCGGCACTGATGGAAAGGCGGTTCGCTTTGGAGGGGACCGCGTGGTTGTAGGGATCGATGACTACGCCTATAGCGAGACGCTTGCCTCGGTGTCGATTGCGATGGCGCCGCTTGGTGCGAGATGGCTCGCCGAGCTTCAGCGGTGGCTCGAGCGTTACCAGGTACTGGCGCGAGGTCTCGAAGCGGCTGGCGACGACAGCTCAGGCGAGGTTGAAACCGACCGTAGTTACGTTTGGCGTCCTTCGATCGCCGCTCACGAACAGAACAACCACTTCGATGATGTCGGGAACGGTCTAGTCGACGCCCTTCGTGACGCCGCGATCCGTGCGCTCGCAGACGGACTGCCGGTAGTCGATGTGGTTCGGCCTCTCCTGGAGAGCCGCCAGCCGCTCTTGCGTCGCGTTGGCATCCACATCATCACAGTCGCAGTTGGCCTGGGCCTGGATAGTGCGCAGTCGCTGGCCGCGGATGTCCTCGGTGATGAGCAATACCTCGAAGTCGACTACCGCCACGAGTACGCGGAGTTCGCAAGGCGCGCGTTGCCGGTTGCGGCGAGTGATGTCGTCGCTGCTTGGACGCGGGCTGTGCTCGACGGCCCGACTGCCACGGACGACGAAATCAGGGGATGGCTTTCGTGGCGGTTCCCGGAGACTGACGTACCGCAGGAGGCTGTCGACGAGCGTCGGCGCGTCTGGCAGATGCGAATCTTGAGCTCCATCGCAACGGGTATGCCTGATGCGGCTGTTGCTCGTCTGACGGATCTGCAAGCGGAGTTCGGTGAGTGGGAGCACGCTGACTTCCCGAGCTTCGTTAGCTCCGGGGCCGGCGAGAAGGCGCCAGCTGAGGTCGAGGACATCGCTTCATGGAGCCTCCCGGAGGTCGTCACCTTCCTGCGGTCGTGGAGCGAGCCGGCGGACCGGGCCTTCCATGGGCCTACTTACGGGGGCGTGACGTTCGCACTGATGCAAGACGTAAAGGCTCGACCTATCGAGTACGCGGAGGCGGCGGGAAGCTTTGCCGACACGGACCCTCGCTACATCGCGTCGCTGTTTAACGCGTTCCGCGAGATCGCCGACTCGGGGACGGCGTTTCCGTGGGCGTCCTTGGTGCGGTTGGGAGCCTCGCTGGTAGCGATGCAGCCGGCCGAGGCGATTGATGGCGACATTCATGGTCGGGGAACCGATCTCGCATCGGTGCACGACTCGTTGTTATCCATGCTCCTGGGCGGCCTGTCAGCCGGTGGTGACACGAAGCCCATCGTCGATGTTGACGCTTGGCCCGATGTGGTTCGGATCGTGTCTGCACTGTCACTCGACCCCGATCCGACGCCGGAACACGAGGCCGAGTACGGCGGGTCCAACATGGACCCGCTCACTCTCTCGATGAATACCGTCCGCCCAAATGCGCTGCGTGTCGCCGCCCGCCTCGCGCGATTCAGCAGTGGAATGGATGAGCGGGGTACGTCTGTCCCCGAGATCAACAAGGCGGTATTGGACGTACTTGATGGGCGGCTCGGATCGGAGCGGGACTCAAGTCTGACCGTCGCTGCCGTCTACGGCGAGGCTCTCAGTTCGTTGGCCTGGAGCAACTCGGCGTGGACTCGCGAGCGTCTGGCTCGGCTGTTCGAGGGTGATGGCGACTACACCAGCGTCGTTATGTCGACCGTCCTTGCGGCGTACGCCCCTTCGGCCTTCTTGCTCGAGCTCCTCCGTCCGTGGCTGCCGCAGTGGCTGGACCGCCTTGTAAGCGATGAGCCGGTCAAAGTCGGGTATGAGTCACGTCGGTCGGCGACGGAGTCGCTGGGTGATCACCTCACGTTGCTCGCTGCGCGTGGAGAGATCGAGCTCGACGACCCGTTGCTTCTCGCCTACTACGCGCAGGTCGATGTAGCCGCTCGCTCCACAGTGCTCGGCCACCTCGGGTGGATGCTCCTGCACTCGAAGGCCCCGGAGGAGTTTCTTGCTCGCGCCCGGGCGATCTGGGACTGGCGGGCGAACGCGGTTGAGGGCTCGGAGGACCAGTCGCATGAGCTAAGCGGCTTCTACTGGTGGGTGAGGTGCGGTCAGTTCTCACCGACGTGGTGGATGCCGAGGCTGCTCGTTGCCAGCCAGGTTCCCGGGTTCGACGGGCGCGGGATGATTGGCGAGCAGATCGCGGAAGCTGCGCAAGCTGACCCCAGCGCTGCATTCGATGTCCTCGCTGCGTTGTTCGAATCGGGTGTAGGCGACTTTAAGCGTTACGACTTGATCGAGAACGCACCTGCCGTGCTTGCCGCTGTTCTCGATGTCGACGACGTCGATCTGACAGCGAGGGCCGAGGCACTTCTCAACGATCTTGGCCGGGCAGGACACCTCACGATGCTCCAGCGGGTCAACGAGCTGCGGGCATGCCGCTGAGAGCCGGGGTTCACTCCGGCGGGTGAATGCGCGCGAGGATCTCACCGGGCGAGGGCTGGGGAGTGGGCAGTGAACGAACTCCGGGTGGGATCCGAGGTCGGTGACTACGACGCGCGAAGGGCGTCGGCGTCGGTGTTCTTGTACGAGGCCAGAGCCTTGAGGCCCGTGGACCGCCAACCGACGCTCGGCGGTCATGACCGCCGAGCGTGGCATGGCTCGTAACACGAAGTACCTGGGCCCGATGACAATGTCGGGTCGAATGAGGCTCCGCGTGCAAGCACAGACGCCGGTTGAGAGCGGATGTGACGCTGTCGTTCCTCCTCGTGATGAGAAGGTCGTCCGAGTCGCGCCATCCGCCGGCTTGATCGCCGGGCTGCTGGGACCACGCCACAAGACGAGCGTCGGTTGTAGATTCCCGATCGATTTGTGGCAGGCCTATGTGTAGTACTCGAGCCCGTTGCCCATGCTCCTGATCCGGGCGGAGGCGTCGTCGTCGTGCCGAGCATTAGCAACAGCGTTGATGGCCCGATTCGAGAGGTTGAGGGCGCGCCGGAGGCTGTCAGGGACTGGTGCATCGTAAGGACCGCCAACGACCTTGTCGGCCTGTTCAACGGCTGACATAGCCTCGTTCACCTGTGGCACAAGATGGTGCAGATCCCGCCCGCGATCAGGCTCCGTTGGTTGCTCTATTGCGAGGAGCACCTTCGGTAGGTCCTGTCCGACCTGAAACAGCCTTCTGCGCGCGGCCTCAAGCGGACTGTCCGGGCGCTTCTTGGCTACCATCGCCGCAGGTTAGCACCCGCCGACGTGGAGGCCCGAGGAACGAACCGCGGCATCTGAGCACCAACATCGGCGACTAGGCTTCCGTCCATCCGACCGGCTCGGCGTACCGGCACGGCAACCAAGTTGCACTACTCAGCGGAACAGGTGCGGGCAGGCCGCGGATGCCTCCGACTTCTAGTTCGGAGGCGCAGGCTTTGACTGCGAGATGAAGAGTGGGCGCTCGCGTACGAATCCGGAGACATCTGGCGTCGAGCGAGGTGGCGGCTCACGAAGCCAGGTCGCGAGGTCCGTTGACGTCCATGTCAGATTTTCGCGCTGCTGGCCCGAGATTTGTGCTCGTACGGCCTGGTGCTCGCGCAACTGCTGGCGGGCGACCACTAAGAGGAGCAGTGCCCCGACTGCATGGGGCGTCAACTCGGTTGCAGACCTAAGCCAACCAACAAACGCGCGAATGCTAGAGGCTGATTTAGTCGCTGCTCGCAGGTCGATGACCATTGCCCGATCGCCGATCTCCCACGCGCCTTCGACAGGGTCGATCGCGGAAAGATCCGGTTCGAACTGATCAGCTGGCTGCGGTAGGAGCGCGGTCCCGACGAGTATGTGCGTGCCAAGCTCTCGATCTGTGTCGATCTCGACGACGCCCAGTGCACCAAGCTGCGCCTCAGCCTGGGACAGATCGAGGCCGAGTTCTTCGCGCGCTTCTCTGATTATCGCGCTCATCACATCCGGGAAGCCACGGGCATCGACGTCGGCATGGACGCCCTCTCTGCTCGCCAGTTCGCAGTTGCCGCTAACGGTGCCGGCGTAACCGCCCGCGTGGACAACATAGTCAGAACGCTGCACCAGTAGGACGTTCTCGTCACGATCCATCGCCACCAAGTTGAGCGAGAGCAGTCGGGACAGTCGCGGCGTAGCGCTGATGGCGGCCGCCTCGGGCACCTGAGTCGCGCGGAAAGCGAAATAGGAGGTCTCGCTTAGGCACAGGTGGAGTTTCTGGCGACCGGTCACCCGGTCGATCTCGAGCCGGTATCCGTCGCCGTGCCAGCGAGTCAGAACACCGTCGAAGGTGAGTGGGTCATGCGCCGCATCGCCTATGGGGTCGTCGACGTAGGTGAGCTGGCGAGGCAGGCCGTCGTCGGCTTCGGCGACAGGCTGGCCGTTCAGCGTGATTCGGTATGGCTGGAAGGATGCGCCCACCAGGGGAAATGTTATTGATGACCTGGTGCTGCCCATCTGTGGCCACGTGACCAGCCGAACGCTGCGCTTGATGGTGCCGCCTGGTCCCTTGCGTGTTGACGGCAGAGCGACGACGAAGCCCCGAAGTTCGGCTGGATCGCTGGCCGGCGGGATGGGGCGAAACGATGCCCAGCGTCGCAGCTGGAACGCGGTCTCCCGAGCGCAGGCATACTCTTCAGCAACGAGCGGTCCGGCCGTTGACCGCAACAACCACCGTCGCCGCACCGCGACGGCGTACCTGTCATAGGACGCCGACAGCAGCAATAGTCGCCGCTCGTAATCGGCCTCGTCCGCGACGGGGGCGAACGTGATTGGAACAGGTACCGGCAATTGCTGGGATCCAATGTGCTCGTCGGCGCGGGCGGCAACCAATTCCGACAACCACGCGATCTCCTCTTGAACAATGGGACGGCCGCGCGCGACGCGACGGCCTACGACCGTTCGTGTCGCGAGGCCGAAGCGCCACCGATTCACGGGCCAGCCCGCACGGCGCAATGCTCGAAGTACGAAGCGGCGCCGGCGAGCGAACAGGGCGCGTGCCTGGTACTTCGACCAGCTGGCCAACGCGCCCACCGCAAGCGCAATCACAGCCACCCCGGCGCCGAGGATGTTCGACCACCCGACCGCGTCATCGAAGCGAATGCGAACCACTCCCTCTGACACTGCACCTCACGTCTGTGGGGTGCGGCGAACAGCTGTCCAGTCGTCGCCGTGAAGTAAGGAGGGGTGTGCGGCGCAAGGAAATACAAAAGTTGGGGAGTCGCTTTCAGTAGGTGAAGCGGGCCCGGATCATCGACCTTCAGAGGTGGCAGCATGTGATCGGACTCAGTTTGATGGATTGGCCGGTGCGGGCCCGCAGGCGGGGAGCGCAGCTGACACGCTCGGCCTCCGGACCGGACAACCCTTGAACGGAGGTCCCGGTCTGGCAATGGCTCTGTCAATGAACTCCAGTCAACTCCAGCCAGATTTGGCAGCAGAGACAGGCTGAAAGCCACGTGTTCCGCCTCCAGACGATCCTGTCCGTGGCGAACCTCGCACTTGTAAAGCGGTGGTTCGACCTACACATCGAACTGGCAGGAACGGCAGTTGATGAGCCGGGAGTAGCGCCCGGTTCGCGGCAGATGATGGTGCCTGGGGGATGAGAACCGACAGTCCTGCCAGCTCTCGGTTCAGTCCGGAGCGCAGACGTAGAGTTGGAGCGCAGCATCTGCGGTGAGTGGCGCACGGGACCAGTCGCCGAAGCGTTCAACAACCCGAAGACCGCCAAGCGAGAGCAGCAGCGGCAACTCCTGGGGGAAGATGCTCCTGATCTCGAGCAGCGCGACACTGAAGTCGGCCTCGGAATCGGTCGAGAAGTACCACCTGCCGCGAGTCACCTGCGCGGGCCTGCGGGACGCCCGGCCCTGCGCTCGTCTAGGCCACCAGTGGTGGCATTGCCAGGCGCCGTGGCGCTGGGCATAGTGAGTCGAGGGGGTGAGAGCGATGGCTGACCTACGTGTCGTCGTCATGGGTGGGGATGAGCCGACGGAACTGCTCGAGGACGCCGCGGAATCGGGGCTCAGGCGGGTGACGTCTACGGGCGGTGGTGAGCTCGCCTTGGATCCGGCGACCGCGATCATCCTGACGGGTGCCGCGGTCTTCGGCGCGCGGTTCGTGATCTCGGTCCTCGAGCGGCGTAAGGGCGGGATGCGGATCGACCTGGGAACCCAGCCGCACACCGTCGAGCGGATCCGGGACATCCCGTACGGCACGGTGGTGATCCTGACCGCCGATGACGACGTCCGCATCCAGACCATCGACGAGCCGAAAGAGGTCGTGGAAAGGATCCTCACCTCGATCCTGACCCTGCCGCGCGACGTCGGGTCTCAGGAGGTCGGTCAGGTTGTCGGCGGGATGGGAGCCGCGCTGGAGGGGACGTCAGATCCGGTAACCCCATGACTGCAGACCGGTTCTCACTTGGCACACGGCGGTGGGTGGCAGTTGGTCGAGAGTGACGATTCCTTCGCTGCAGCGCGGCGTACGGCCGTCACACACGTGAGCTCGCGCCAGCGGGCACCTGAATGTGCCTCCGGCCACGAGCAGGTCGAACAACTCGAGGTCGATGTTCCGCTCGATCAAGGCCCGGAAGAGTGGGCCTTTGACCGAGTCGTGGAACTGGACGCCGACGACGATCCCTTCGATGCCGTAGCCCTCGACCATCATCTGCAGCGGGGTCTTCGCATCCACGAGCTGGGTGATCCCCTTGCCCCGACCGGACTGGAGCCGATGGGAGATCGCATCGCGGCGCATCTGGAGCAGCGGCATGTCCCAGGGCTGCGCTGCGATCGCCTCGTCCAGATCCGCGATCCACTCTGTGTAGATCTCGTGCGTAGGCGGATACGCGAAGTTGGACGATTGCAGCAGCATCCGTTCGGCCTCCGGCGCATCATCGGCGATTATCGATCGGATCATGGTCTCGTAGTCGTCGCCGGACATCTTGTTCAGGGCCTTCGTGAGGACGAGGAAGCGCACGACCGGGTCGAACATGGCCGCGTCGGCGTCGAAGCGCTCGACGAATCGAGGCGGTGGATGCGCTTGGGCCAGGTCGAGCAGCCACGGCGTGATCAACATCGCCGGGTCGTACAGTTTGACGATGAGCTCCGTGGTGAGCGCCTCGTTCGCGATCGCGACCATGACCTCGAGCAGAGCGACTCCGTAGACCTCCGGCATCTCGTCGATACGCCATAGGGAGGTGCTTGCATCGAGTTCGGACCGGGTCTGCTGCTCGACCGCCGCGTCGACAATGAACCTGGTCACGTGACAGGCGGCTTCGCCTTCCAGGATCTGCCGCAAGGTGAAGTCGCCCTGCGCCGCCGCGTTGGCGAATTCGCTGCCCAGACATCGTTCGAGTGCAGCGCTGACCGCAGGCGTATTCCACTGCGAACCCTGCAGCTGGCGGAAGCCGATGGTGTCCTGATGGATTCGACGAAGAAGGTCATCTGTCCGCGCATCGTTGTCGTCGGGCACGATCCCTTCGCCAGTCTCCCGATAGGGCAGCGGTGAATCCTCGGTGATATGGCGGCGAAGTTCTGCGACGAGTGCCGGCATCGACTCCCGAGTCTGGAAGTGATCCCAGGCACCCAGCCCGGTGGACACGTCCTGCTGGAGGTGGATCAGTTCATGGAGGATGGAGATCGCCGCGCGGACATCTCGGGGGCGGGTCCAGCGGAACGTGCCGACGATTTCCTGGGCGAGGGTCTCGACGACCATTCGACCGTTGGCCGTGGCGCTACCGAGCAGCGACACCATCTGGCTCCCCCACCGATAGTGCGCAATGCCGTTCGCGTGCAGCTCCTGCACCCCTCCCACAGGCTCAGTGTCGCAGTCACGGGCAGGTGTGGACAGAGCTCATCGCCGTACGCCGGCAGGTGACTGGTCCCGGACAGGTGGGTGAGAAGAAGGTGTAGGGGGTTGGCGCTGGGGGCGGCGGTATTGCATGTGACGTGGAATGCGATGGCACATGGGGCACCGGCGAGGGGTTCTTGGGTTGAGCGGCTCTACTCGTGACGCCGCCCGCACACCCACTGGCCGCCGACGTCAGTCCAGTCGTGGCCGGCGAGCCAGAGCGCAGCGGAGTCGGGGACCTTGGCCGGGGCCTCGGCGGCGAACGCGCCGCCGAGCATGACCGTTGAGCTGCATAGGCCGCACATCACGATCCGGGCCTGGTGGGGCTGGCAGCGTTCGCAGTGCCAGCGCTTGACGACGGATCCGGCCTGTGCTGGGTCAGGTTCGAGCCACACGGTCTCGAGCCCTTCGCGGTGCAGTTCTAGTTCGTGCTTGCTCGACGGACTGTGACCGCAGGTCGGGCACGCATTGGCTCGCGGCGTCGCCGGCATCGGCTCGTCCCTCGTACTGTCGGCGGCCGTCGCAGCCGGGAGCTCGAGCGGAGCTGGTGCGCTGGCCATGGCGGGGGAGCGGAGTTCGGGGATGTACTTGTAGATGGTCGAGCGGCTGACGCCGAGCAGCTTGGCGATCGAGGTTACGGAGTGATCGGGCTCGGCGAGGAGGGTTCGGGCCGAGCGCACCTGGTCTGGTGTCATCGCTGGCGGCCGGCCGAGCCGTGTGCCGCGCGCCCGGGCAGCGGCGAGGCGTTCGTGGGTGCCTTCCACGATGAGCTCGCGGATGAACTCGGCGAGGGCGGCGAAGATGTGGAACACGAGCCGACCGCCCGGAGTCGTGGTGTCGATCGCCTCGTGCAGTGATCGGAACCCGACTCCGTTGCGTCGAAGGTCTCCGACAATGTTGAGGAGATCCTGCAGCGACCGGGCGAGCCGGTCGAGGCTCGGTACGACGAGTGTGTCGCCCGGGCGCAGGTAGGCCAGGCAGGCGATGAGCTCGGGCCGATCGGCGTCGCGGCCGGACTGCTTGTCGGCGAACACCTTGATGCAGCCGGCCTCGGTCAGCTTGAGTAGCTGCCGGTCGAGGATCTGGCCGTGGGTCGACACCCTGGCGTACCCGACCGAGGCGTCTGTGAGCACCGCGGGTTCGGCGGCGAGTAGGTCGGGTGCGGTCACGGGGGTCGCCATGCCCGCGACTGTATGAGAATCGGTTGGCCGCCGATTTGTTGGACACTCCAACTTTGCAACACGTTTTTTCGACACTCAGATCCCGTGTGTCGGGTTGCCGATCGGTCTCCCGGGACCAGTGTCGGGAAAACGATCGATTCTCAACATGCCACCCAGTCGGAGCTAACTGGGTGCACGCACAGCGCTAGCCCACGAATACCACCGCCTGAGATCCAGGTCTCTGCGGGAAGGGATCGTTACCCCGTTTGTCTGTAACCACAAACGCCAAGCATCGCAGCGGGGGTCGGTGGCAAGGTTCTGCACGATGTCGCGGGCACGGGGATCACCAAGGACGATCAGATCGTTAAGTCTCTCCGTCCGGGTCCATAGCTGGAGTGAACCTTTGGCTAGCGTCAACCAAATGTCGGCGCCGCGGGGATCATCGAAGTCCACCATCAACTTGCCCGCCAGCGACAGCCGGTGCCAAACCTGCGCTGAGGTATCGGTGGCTACTACATACAGCGCATCAGCGGCACGGGGATCACGGCGTTCGGCCAACCTTTCAACCAGCCCGACACGGTCGCGTGGATAGATCTTGTGATCTCCCGCGATGGAGACCACTAGGTCGCCGGCGCGGAGATCGTGTAGCTGGATCAGCAACCGCGCCGCACGGACCCGTTGATAATCCGGTCGCCGACGCTGGTTGGCCGCCAGCGCCGCCAACACATCTTTGGCCGAACGGACAATGTCGTCGGGCAGGGAGGTGCCGAGCATGACTTGCTCCGCCACGAATTCGGCTCCATGCAGACCAGAGGCCAGCCGTTTGAGGTATGGCAGGCAACTGCTGGGGTCCGTCTGCTGTACTGCGTCGATGAGGAAACCGTCGATCGAGAGATCCTTTGCCGCCTGATGTCCCCAGGAGGGCACGCCCTCAATGAGATAACGCAGAAAGCGCGGCCAACTCTGCGGCACCGGCGACTCCACACGCTGCGTGCCAAGCTCCTGAAGCCTCCTCTTCTTGGCCTTCGGGTCTCGGACGAGATGACGCATGGCGAAGTATTCGAGCAAGGTCTGGTGTAGAAAGACCAGGTCGCCCGCTTGCTCGGTGAGCAGCCCGCTGCGAGTCAGATTCGTCCGGAGGAAAGCTCCCCAAACATCGACGGGCACCCTTGGCGGTCGCTGAGCCTCGGGCCGAGACTCTACGATCTCGATCGCCAAGGTCAGCCGGGGGATGAAGAGGCTTCCGCCGGGTACGACCACCTCTTCCATCTCCCGGAGCTGGCGAAGCACAGATACACCGGGGAGGTACCGCTGGGACCGCGCGGCCGCAAGATAGGCGATCAGGTCGTGCAGGTGGTCTAGCGTGTGCTCGGCCTTCTCAACGGCCGACTTTCCGTAGCGTCGGAGGCCCTCGACGCCGTTTCGGACGTTAGCTGTGTGTTGGCGCTCGTACAGCAGTGCCACGAATTTGTCGTAGATGTCTCCGCGGCTGGCTGGCAGGGGCTGGGCGGGATCGGCGGCGTGTAGTTGACACAGCATGCACGCCATCAGCGGAGTCCGCGCGAGCTCGGCCCACTTGGTCGAAGCGATGGCATGGGCGAACCGCACGGCGGTTTGATCTGGCTCGGACAGTCCGAGAGCGCGGAACCAGCTGCGGGCAACGTGTTCGAGATCCTCGGGACCGAACGGCTCCAGCTCGTAGCGCGGCACTGCGTGAGGCGACGATCGCCCGTTGTTCAGTAGGCCGAGGACGTCGTCACCACCGGGCAGGTGTCGGGTCGCGACTATGAATCGATATAGGGATGCGCGCTCGCCAGTAGAGACCGCTCCCAGTTTCTCGAGGATCCTCCGTTGGGCGCGCGGATCGGCGACCTCGTCTAACCCATCGACAAGCACCAGCCAGCCCACTCCTGGATGCGGAGGATCGGCGAAGAACCCTGAAGGGAGCGGCTCGAGCAAGCCGTGCGTTGCCAAATCCGCGTTGACCGCCGCGGCGAGCGCCTGGGCCAATGGGAGATCGGTCAGCGCAGCTGCCGGAACCAGGACAGGGACCCTGTCCCCGACCCTGCCGTCGATCCACTGCTCCATACCCGTAGCAAGGTGTGTACGCAGCAAGCTCGATTTGCCACCTCCCGGCCCGGCTAGCACTACGCATGTCTGGTCGCCGGATAGCGCCTCCTCGGCGGCCAGTGATCCGGTCCCAGCGACGGCAGTCGTCTCGTCGGCGTCGGCAGACCGGGTTGTGCCCAGGGGTATGGCCTGCTGCTGGCGGTAGACGGCTGCGAGCGGTGGCATGTCCTGGATGACGCCCGGGTATGGGTGGCTGCGTGCCGCGCGCTGTGCAGCTGCGAGGTAGCTTTTCAAAAGCTGCCCACCCTGTGGAATTGACGTCCGGGCGCGGAGCCGACGCGCCTCGGGTGTTTCGCGCTGCGCGTCGCGCAGTTCACGCCACCACGCGATCGAGTGCCAATGGTGTTGGGGATCCCGTCGCTTGGCCAACCCCTCGAGGAGCACGATGATGCGGTCCTGGACTCGCGGGTCGTTAGGGGCCCTGACCTTGCCTTTGAACCAGTCACTCAGCGTTTGCTCGGACACCCGGATCGGGGGATCTTGCCGGCTCGCCAGTGTGGCAATCTGCTTTTGAAAGAGACCGGCAGCGTCCCGCAGCCGACGGAGCTCTACATCGAACACCTCATCCGCCACGCGGCCCCCTTCGCTCCCACGGACCTCGAAATGATCCGGTCCGGATACGGCCGGATCAGTCGGATTGGGCCGCTGACCTGCGCATTCCCCCGGTGACCGAACCTACTCGATGCAGGACCGAACCGCCACGGAGTCAGCTATCGGCATGACAACACTTCAGTTCCTCCACGACTCCGCTGGCGCAGCCGGCCTGCTGTACGCGGCGACCATCACGATCGCGGCCATCACCGCCCTCGCCAGCCCCGATCCCGAACAGCGCCGCGCAGCACTCGAGGTCCTCTCGCTCTTGGTCCGCGGCCGGCGACACCACCCCCGCGAACGGAAATAGCGAGCTATCGGCACTTCAAACATGCCGCACCCAGCCCGATTGCGCCCCAAGGACCGGACAGGAAGAGGAAGGAGGGCGGCTGAATGGCTCAGGAACATAGATTGCAGTCGCAAGACCATCTCAGCAGGGGTCGAAGTTGCGTTCCTCGCCCAGGACTGCGGCACAATCGACCTAGCTGGCTCGGCAATGAACCTTCAGAAGCTATCCAAGTCGCGGTAAGCAGCATGTGCACAAATTGCACCTGACATGAGATTCGTTGTCGGTCGATACATCGATCGAAGCCTGCAGCTGCGGATTAAAAGGCTGCGCGATGGCATGAACTCGACCATCTTTGTGCGTCAGGAGTGTCGGCGACGGCCCCTCTGGACGCATCGACCAGCAGCAGTTGACTCGTCTTCGCGTCACGAACCGTGTCACGGGTTCGGATGCACTGCCCCACCCCTGGTTCGACGCAGCTTACGCGCCCGCACCGCCACAGCAGGCCGCGGGTTGGCCGTCGCCACGATGCCTTAGTCGCCACGATGCCTTATCGGATACTGCTAACAACCGAGCTCAACACCCTCCACACGAGGTGTGGAGAGCAGCTCCTAAAGGAACATCAGGCCGTTACCCTGAGTCGCACCGCTCAGGGGGCGTTGCTGAGGCCTCTCGGCAGAAGAGCTTCAGGAACTGGGTGAGGGCCTTCCCCTGCCGGGCGTTCGCTGCCCGGTCAGTCCCTGAGGAAGCGGCTTTTTTGCCGCTAGCTTCTTGCAGCTCGAGGTGTGCGTACCAGGCCTCGTTGCTGCCGTACACCCAGATTAGGTCAGCCTGTTTTTGGAGCTCGTCGCCAACAACCTTTGCCTTCACACTGGCGGCGGTGAGCTCCCGTAGGGCCGCCACCTGTCTGGCCTTCATAGCGTTCGTTGCTCCCGGCTCCGCGGCCGCCTTCACCGCCTCCTCGTACTCCTCGAAGGCCAGATCCAAACGAGTCTGTGGGTCGGGCAATGCGCGCGCGGCCGCGAGGTAGTCCAAGTAGATTTGGGCACGCTTCTCCCGGCTCTCCTTCTCCCGAACCTCAGCTGCACCAAAGTGGGTTCCCGACAGTGCTACCCAGCCTCCGAGCAACGCGACCGCGATCGAAACTGCGCTCGACAAAACGGCCACGACCCATGGCGGCCAGGAACTCTTCGGGACGTCTCGTTCCAAGTTATGCCGATGTATGGCGGCCAACTCCAGTCGCAGTTGCTGTGCCTCGCGCCTGGCGGCTACCCGGCTACGGATCGCTCCGGCATCCGACACCCTTGCCCCCCGGTGGATTGATCGCTCAGGCGTTGGCATGCTTGCCTCAGTCACTGAGCTGTCGTCCCTGACTCCCAGAATCCCCCTTCCGGAGTCGGCTGGCTACCCGCACTAAATCCATGGACGCCTGGCGGTCCCACGAGCCGCCGACCAAGATGGCGACGTGTCGGCCATTCGCGACGCGCTAATCGCTCCCAGCCGCTTGTCGCGGGATCTCGCCAGACGGCTGTTGTCAACGAGCGATCGCTGCACGGCAGGTGCGACCCCAGCGCGGCTGTGATCGATCGAACCGGCTTGGGACATCCTCGGATCGCCATGCTGGAACGCCCGGTGGCGAGTGTCGGCAGCCATAGGTCCCGGGTCGCCGGAATCTTTCGGAGCAAGCAGGTTGACATGGGCGGAAGTTGTGATTGGCGGGCGTCCCGATCCGGAGGAGTCGGCACGGATTCTCGGCGGCCCGCCTTCGCGGGTCGGCCGGCTCGGTAGAGCGTTGCAGTAACGGTGCGGCCCGCTCCTCGATATTCCTGGTGTGATGGATTGGTTGTCCAAGTTGGACTGGGGCAGCGTGCCCGCCTGGCTCGGTGCGGGCTCGCTCATACTCGCGTTCGTAGTCTTCGCCCGAGATCGCGGTAACGCGGAGCGGACGCAGGTTGACCTCGTCGGTGCATGGACAACCGTGGTTTGGGCGATGAGCGAGCCGCACCAGACACCACGTGTGGAGGAGGGCATGGTTACCGCACACCTTCGAAACGCGAGCCAGTTGCCGGTCAGGGTTCGTCAGCTCGCCTACCGGATCGAAACCTCCTGGTGGGTACCCGATCCTACGGCGCAAGGACCGAGCGATCCGAACAGCTGGACCGCGACGCCTGGAACCGAGTCGCAGATGTTCTTCATCGACAACGTTCGGCTCCCGCCTCAGGAGACGTTGAGACCCGAGTGCCAAGTCAATGTTGCGCACATGGCCCCGGATGTAGCCAGCCACTTGGTATTCACGGACGGGATCCTCGCGCATATCGAGTGGATCCTTATCGTGGACAACGCTGGGAGGCGATGGGTGGTGCGCCCCGAGCGCGGTGGACGCGCCAAACGGCAGCGCTGGCGTCGACGGTCGCGACGGAACGAATACATGCCGCAGGACTGGTGACACGAGTGTCGGCTTGGTATCCCGGAGACGTCAGCACCTGAGATACCGCCGCAGTACTCGTGGCGGGGTACTGTCGGACTGCAAACAAGACGAGGGGCCCCGGCATGACAGACGAGTACCTGCCACAGGTGACGCTGACCATTGAGGCGAACGGTACGGCCGATGTTTGGGAGTTCGAGCTTGGTCCCGAAGCGCCAATCGCTGACGCAGAACTCCGCGACGCGCTTATGAAGGAGTTCGCACCGAACGAAGAGCCTGAGCTATTCGAGCTCGTCAGGCGTGGGACGGCTGCACGCCCGTACTTCACTCTTCGACAGAAGCGGCCTGCCGCATTCTTGAACCCGCGACCAGGCAAGCGAAGCTAGCTCGGGGCTTGTGGATGAGCTGGTTCAGCAACCGCCGACACGTACAGACGACCCCGACGTCTGCAGGCGGCTCCAGACCATCGGCAGTCTCGCCAAGCAGCTCGTCCACTAGCACTAGTGGCGCTGCTGCATCCTGGATCCAGCACCAACGCAAGCAGCAGCCACCTGCGCGACAGGTCTTCTCACCTGCACTGGCCAGGGAAGCGTGGGCAGGACAGCTGTTCTACGTCGACGAACCCCTCGTGGTCACGCTCTTCTCACGAATCATCGCCAATACCGACCTGTATCGGGCGCTTCAGCCACAACCGGAGATGGAACTCTTCGAGTCATGGCTCCCCGACCGCAAGGTACCGGCAGACGTTAGTCCAGCGTTGGTCGCCATATGCCTCATCCAAATTGCACACCGCCAAATTGCGAAGCAAGCCGCTGCTCTCCCGGCGCTGAACGCGACGCTGCCGATTGGGCAGCCAGGAAGTGCCGGCGGCTACATCACAGCCCTCGAGCGCGAGGGTGACGACCTGCTTCTCCGCGTCAGGAATCCAGATTCAGATACGCGAACGTGGATGCGCCTAATCGGCGGGGCACACAAGGGCTGGCAGCCCGCTGATCTGCAGAAGAGGTTGGTGCTCGGCGTAGGACTAACGCGCCGGGCTCGGTATCGCCATCTCGACGCTGCCGGGATCGCCTTTGTCATCTCCCAGGCGCCCTGAGGTCGACGGAGGCGCGGCTCACGCGGGTCACGTCCGACCAGGTGTGGGATTCTCTTTCAGTGCCGTCGACATCACCGGTGCCGGCGAGCGCGACCACCCAGGCCTGGGGCGGCTCAGCGACTGCATGAGTCGAGCCTACGAAGCGGAGCCGACACTGACCCTATTGGTGGCAGGCATCCCTGGCTCGATGGAGCCGCCTGTCGAAGTCGAACCGTCGACATTCTCATTACGAGGAGGAACGACACTGCCGACCCTGACCGCTACCAGGAACTTTGCCATCGTCTGCTTCGGACCACGGCAACATATCCCGCACGAGTTGACTCCACTTCGCACCACGAGCCGCACCACGACCGCGATCGGCTCAGCCGGCTTGTCCACACGCGGCTCTGCTCTCTCTGCGGCACGCCACCAGTCTGTGGACCTGTTGGTGTCGAGTCGCTCGGGGTGTGGGCACGGCGCATGGAGGTCTGTTCTCGCCTCGCCCTGGCGCTGCAACTTTGGCGCCGCATGGCCGCGGCACAGGCTTGGAATGTTGGTCAGCGACCGAAGTCGAGACCGTCGCGGACCTCCACCTTGAGCCAGGCGTCTAGCTCGCTGATGAGTTCGCCTCGGGTGTACTCGACAGGGACCCGACGAGTCTGCAAGCCGCAGCGTCGCCACTGCGCATCGCGCATGTCGTCGTCGGCACGCCGATGCCCCTTGGCGTGGTGGGGCCCGTCAACTTCGATCAGCATGGCGCGCCCATTCCCAGCGAGCAGGAAGTCCGGCACCCATACATTGCCCGCTCTGATCCGAGTGCCCGGTAGCGGTGAGATGGCGAACGTCCGGTCTTCAGCGGTTGTGGCCTGCAGCCTGACGAGTGCCTCATAGACTGCCAGCTCCGCGGTGTTGGTGAAGGTCAACCCATCGACTACAGGCGACTCCGCAGCCAGCCGCTCTTTGCGCGCCGAGTTGGTGACGTCCGGGCTCGCATACTGCTGCCGCAGGGTCTCCCGCCAGTTCTTGGTGTCAATATTCGGGAGAGCCAGCCGGGCGTCGAGGAACTCGACAACCGGCAGGTGGGTCCGCTGTGCGAGGCTCCGGATGACGGGCAGGATCCGGTCCATAACCTCCGGAGTGAAGCGGGGCCGGAGGTATGGCTCCACGTCGAGGTAGTACACATTAGAGTTCCTCGGCCAGACGGATCCGACCGGCCCAAAGCCGTCCTCTTCCGTCACACCCCGGTCCTCGGACTCGATGCCGAGGCCCTGCACGTCCTCCAGGAGCAGCGACGCCAGCTCGTCGCCCATCTGCGCGAGCAGGTGAGCCGTCGCGCCGAGCACGTACTCCAGCCCTTCGCCTAAGTCAGGGTCGTCGTTCCACATCGCATCGTTGTCCTCTCAAGTCGCGGGCCTGGACAAGCAAGGTAACCCCAACCACAGACAGTTGCGGGCGATCGGGAACCCGCGGTCCGGCACACTCGGAATCGCCGATTCCCGTCATGCGCGGGACTGCTGGGCACCATGCGCAGCGATAGCTCGAACAGGGCAGCTGGCGACTGGCGCTGCGGGCGGCGGCGGGTCGACTGGGCTTTGCCAGCGGACTGCCGCTGGCGGCGATGCCCCGCGGAGCAGTCCGCAGAGCTCATGGCACCGGCTACCTGCCCAACTCGTCAGCTCGCTGTCGGTCGGCCGAACGCGGATTGGTGGCCAGGACGAACGGGATCGGACTACTGGTTGCCATCGAGAATGTCTCCTGCGATTTCGGTCTCCTCTCCACACTGCTGGTCCACTACCTCGGGTTCACGCGCTCCAGCAGGAGCGGGTTTCGAATACCGATCTTCAGTGTCTCGTCGACGTTGGCGTACGCCGCCGCACACACACTTTGTGAATCAGCGGCCGGTACAGCCGGTTCCTGCCGGTCCAACAGGTTGCCTCCAAGCGTGAAGAAGCCCCAAGACAGCAGCGGCAACAGCACCGCCTAGTGCCCACCGACCCTGGGCCCTGATCTTTTCGATCTCCCGCTCGTGTCTCTCGATCTCGCGTTTATAGGAGACATCTGGCGGTTCGATCATGGACGATATCGGCTCCTCCAGCTCCGGTGGCCGCCGCCGGATAAGTTGCTGGATCCAAGACATCTCCGCGCCTACCACCTGTGCAATTCAGGTCGAGCCGTGCTAGCGATCTCGGCGGCGGCGTGGAAATGCCGGTTTGAGAGAGCCGTCAGCCGCAGCCAGATCGCCAGCGCGATGAGCGACACTACGCCCAGCGTCAAACCGCCGAGCCTGGCCCACAGCACGCCGGGTGCCTGCGTGTCGTCAAGGAATACCACGCTACCGAGAACGATATTGCCAAGTGCGAGCACCAAGACTGCAATTAGGACGTATACGCGCATATTTAAAAGCTAGCAGCGCGGCGGCACGGACGCGATGCCCAAAGCCACCGTCGGCGAGCTGGACTGAGGAGCAGAACGTGTCGGAGCGGCATCACGGACAGGGCTGTCGTCAGCCTCTCCGACCTTTGCAGGCCGAGTCTGACGCTTCGTGACCCGTCCGCCTCCAAACCTCCTCCCTCCTGAGACGAGGCTTGGGCCGGATCAGCCTTGGTTCATCAGCGAACGGGCAGTGGGGCTCCTGGTCAGCCCCACGGCTGCCGGGCAAGCGTGAGCCCTCGCACCTTGGCTGCACCGCCCTCTAAGTGCGAGGGCCGGTCTACGCGGTGCTGTCTAGCGCTGAAGGCAGTTGCATCGAGGCTGTCTGGGCCGCCATATCTGCCGTGAGATAGCTGGGCTTCATTGACAGATCCATTGACACATACGGGCGGTCACCCCCGAGCGCACGCTCTGACCCAGGTCAAACGGCTACTCACGACTGAGCGGCTGGCTCTCCGCAGCCCGGGCTGTTCAGGCCGGCCGCGGCATCGGTGACGCCGGAGGGACTCGGCGCTGGCAGTTCAACGCCGCCGGCCATACCCTTACGGGTCAGTAAACGGGGAGGCTAGATTGAAGTATGTTGGCTGGCGCCAGGCTGGGATGGTTGGCGGCGCCGCTGCGTTGCTGTCGATTACAGGCTGGTTTGCAGGCTACACACAAGGCGGTTGGTGGCCGGGCTTCGGAGGCACGGTCGGCGCTATTGGCGGTCTGGTGGCCGGGACCATTTGGTCCCGCGTCGATCAGCGTCGCCTCGAGAAGCGTGAGGCGGTCAGGGCGAGGTCCGAAGCCCTGGATCTCATTCCGCTTTCGCTTGTCACCGAGCCGCGAAGTATCGCACAGTTGGCACCCTCTCAAGCGTTGCTCGCTGAGGTCCTGACTGCTCGGGCAGCTCTGCCTCTGTGGGGACGTTCGCGAGAGCTCAACGTCCTTCGTACCTGGCTTGCGGATCAGGACGGTCCTCAACTTTGCCTGATGTGGGGACCTCCAGGCATCGGGAAGACGCGCTTGGCGTTGGAGTTCGCCGCCTCACCACCAGACGGATGGCTCGCAGGCAGGCTGCGGACCGCGCGAGAGGCGTCGAGTGTGGCGGCTATCCTCGCCTGCGGTGAGCCCACCGTAGTCGTGGTGGAGACGGGTGGCTGGCGATCCGGGCTGCTGCCGTTCCTCGAGGATGCGGCTCGGGCTTCTGGCTCTCAACTGAAGATCCTACTGATTGCCCGAAATCTCGCATGGTTGCCGTACTTGAAATCTCAACTGGCCGAGACATCGGCCGCCATCGTGACGGACGCGGCCCAGTTGCACGTCGAACCGGTTGGATCGGGCGACGACTTGCTGCGGTGGTATCGGCACGCCAGGCAGGTCTTTGCCTCCGATCAGGCGACAGGACAGTTCGCGTCCTCGCGACCAGCGCACCCTCTCCAGCCAGGTACGTCCATGGGAGAACTCCTTGCTCGAGCCTTGGTAGCGGCGCGCGAACCGAGCAAGCAGGGGGCCGGATCGGTCGGCGTGAGCGATGGAACAAGCCTCGACCTGGATGAAGTCGTGCGTGTGCTCGCGGAGCACGAGCGGCGGCAATGGCCTGAGCCTGTCGATGTAGCCATTCCGGGAGATCTACGAGACCGAGCCGTGGCAGCGCTGATCCTCGTGCCCACCATCGACGAGAGCGACGCAGCCAGCGTTCTTTCACGACTACCTGACCTGCGAGACGCGGCTCAACACCGCTTGCGTGAGATAGCCCGCTACGTTCGGACGATCTACCCCGGGCCGGACCGGATGTGGATCGAGGTTCCCAACGCCGAACTCGTCGTGGCAGGACTCATCGGCGCGGTAACCGGTGATCGCGCGCTCTGGAGCGAGGTTACGGGCGCCCTGCGGCCGGAGCAACTGTCGTCAGTCATCGCGCTTGTCAATAACAATATCGCTGCAGTCCACGACGGATCAGCACTCCTTGCGGATCTATTCGCTCGCAGCGGATTGTCTGCAGCACTCCGTCCCACTGTCGAAGCAGTTCTGTCAACTGTTCCCAGACTCTCCGAGCCCGACGCGATTCTCGCGTATCTGATTCAACAGGGAGAGATCTCCCAGGTTGAACTATCCCGTCTTGGCGATGTCGTCGGCGAGGGCTGGAAGATGCCTCGCGCTTACGTTGAACTCTTGCGTCGCCAGGTGGATAAATCTCGGGCCGAGGCTCGACCGGGCGATCTCTCGCAAACCCTAGTTTTGTTGGGCGCTGGCTTGGAGCGGCTTGGCCGGACCCAGGAGGCCGTTGACGCATACTCAGAGGCCGTGACGGTGGCACGTCAGCCAGTTGTTGAGCCCAGCGAAGGACTCGAGTTGCCTCTCGCCTTCGCTCTCACCAGCCTGAGCACCGCGCTTCCTGGCATCGGCCGACACGAAGGGGCGATCGAGGTGGCGACGGAGGCATTGCAACTGTACCGTCAGCTTGCTTCGCAGCAAGTCGAAGGAGCCAAGGACGGCTTATCCCACGCACTCATCAATCTGGCGCCGCACCTCAGGGCAGTCGGCCGAGATGACGAGGCTCTGGCAGCCTGCGAGGAAGCCGTGCGCATTGCACGAGAATTGATCACTGCCGAGCGCGGGGCGCACCATGCCCTTCTGGGCCGAGCCACTGATCGCCTGTGCATCGCCCTATGTAGCGTCGGGCGGTACGACGAGGGCGCAGCGGCTGCCTCGGAGGCCGTAGAGCTGTACCAGCAACTGATGGCCGACCGACCTGAGGACCACGAGGGCAATGTAGCTCAGAGTCTCCTCGAACTGGGCGTAACCATGACCAGGATCGGACGATACGCAGAATCGCTCATGGCGAACGAAGAAGCTGTTCGGCTCTTTCGACGCTTGGCAGCCGAGCTACCTGGTACATACGAAGGCAATCTCGCTCTGGCGCTGACAAATCTTGGAATTGCTCAGGAACGACTCGGCAAATATCCAGACCTACTCATTATCGGAAAGGAATCTGTCCGAATTTCCCGTAGGCTGGCGGCGGCCGACCCCCACGCCTATCAGGGCCAACTGGCCCATGCTGTGATGAGCCTGGCTGTCGGTTACGGCAGGACCGGATCATATGAGACCTCTGTCACGCTCAATCGCGAGGCAGTTCAGATACTTCAACAAATCGCAACTGGCGAGCCCGATGAACTTCAGTCAGATCTCGCGCTAGCGCTCCGGAATTTAGCCACGAACTTAGCAAAAGCCGGCCAGCCCGAAGAAGCTGTATCCTACCTGCAGCAATCGGTCGAGCTATTCCGGCAACTAACAGCCACGAACGCAGAGGTATACCAGGGCGACCTTGGGACCGTTCTCGTCAGTCTGGGCGGCGTGATCGGATTCTCAGGCGCCCCCGAGGCAGGATTGGCCTTAGCCACCGAAGCCTTAGACGTACTCCAAGCCCCAGCGGCGGCGCAGCCGGCGGAGTACCGGGACACGCTGAATTCTGCGCGCAGGCTCGCCCGGGACCTACTCCAGATGCTCGGACGCGAGGAAGAGATCATGACGCGCGACCTTCCCCGGTCAGACGGCTCCGATGGGGCTGCTGACCGAACCAGCAAGTGAGGCCAGACCGCGCCGCCAGCGTCGCCAAGCAGACGACGAGGTCAGCAGTCCTGCTGCACGGGACACCTCAGCCAGCACGCTTGGGTACACGGCACGCGGAGCTGGGAAGGTGGGTTGGTGCCACGTCGAATTGAGGTCGTTCTCATTACGAGGAGGAACGACACCCGACGACCCTGGCCTCTACCAGCAACCTTGCCATCCTTTGCTTCGCACCACGTCAACATATTCCGCATCATTGACACCAGTTCGCACCACAAGCCGCACCACGAGGGTGACCAGGCCGGCGTACGTTGAAAGGCCCCCGGGTCAGCCCGACGAAGTGCCGCACCATCGGGCCAGCCTGACACCGCTAGGCGAGTGCTCCTGCGAGTGCCTGTCCGCAGATCCGCTTCGTGAGGTAGTGGCCGGCTTGATGGGGTTCTGAACCGTTATCGACGTGCCAGGTCCGGTCGAACTGTGATCCCGGTGGACGATCTTGATCAAAGAGAGATTCAAGATTTCGGCGAGCTGCGACGATGTCGTCCAGGGAGGCCACATTGGTCCATCGGCCTACAACGTCAGGGTAGCGCGGCGGTTGCGCAAGTCTGGCGCTGATCGCGGAGAGACCGAGCGGGCTGCCGAGGGTGAGCAGAAGCGGAACGCGCGGCCCGGCTGGGAGGGAGCGGAGCGCTTCGTAGGCGACGACGGAGCCAAGGCTGTGTCCAACGACGGCACGAGTACTCGGACCGATGTGTCGGGTCACTTGCTTGATCGCGTAGGTTCGAATGTCGGGGTCGGTCAAATAGCGCGTGACCTGAGTAAGTGTCCGGCTCGCGAGGGCGAGAGCAGTAATGCCACCTCGGGAGAACCACGGGATCCGGTCGAGCGCAGCGACAACGTTCACCGCCGTCGCGCGGATCCCCTGACCGTCCGCATCGTCACGGGAGAGCATCGCGAGCGCGCGGTGGGCTTCGCCGGCATCCCTGGTGTTGCTCGATTCTGATGCATTGCGGAGTAGGTCGATTGCAACGTCTATGGCGGTCGACTCTTCATCATCGTTTAGTGCTCCGTCCCCACCTACGCCTTGGAAGTCAGGGGCGACGAAAAGATTCCCGTAGAAGGCCATGCGCACACTGATTGAAGTGGTGGTGGCATCTACTTCCCGGCGGAGCCGATCCGCGAGTGACGTGCGGCCGGCGTTCTCGAGTCCTCCGGCGAGGCTGGGCAGCCATTCGGCTTCCAGGTTGGCGGCCGAGCGCTGCTCTTGGGCGATGCCATGGACAAGTACGATGTCGGACATTTGGCGCCTCCGTGGCTCTCGCCGAGGGGATCGGCGCCAACGACCTTCTTCCGGTCACCGTATTGCGCCATTCTGACTTGGTGACACCTTCCACGCGACGCCGAGCACTGGTCGTTGGGTCTCAGTGCGAGGCTGCACCAAGACTGGCGTTCCTTCCAGACCTTGCTACGGAACTATATGCGGTCCTGACTGATTCACAGCTGGGGGCGTGCCTCTCCGTGCTGCCCGATGATGGCGGATTGTTGTTAGATCCAACGCGCGACGAGACCCTCGATGCGATCGATGACGCGTTCACGATTTCCGCACAAGACGGCGCGACCCTTGTCCTCGCGATGATTGGGCATGGCATCGCTCTAGGGGACGACTTCTACTTTCTCAGCGCGGACGCGACAGGTGAAGGCAACTCCCGCAAGGATGTGCACCTGTCCCAAGCGCTCAAGGAGGGCCTGCGCGATCACGGAGATTTGGACGGACTGATCGTCCTCGTGGATACGTGCCAAGCTGGTGTTGTGGCGGGGCAGGCTCTTCGACACTGGGGCGAAGTCGGGATGGGCCGCTACGCCCGCCGATTTGAGTTGCTAACTGCCACAGCCGAAACCCCAGCCTACGGGGGCGACTTCACTCGCATTCTGGTAGACGTGCTTCGATCTGGGGTGCCTTCCGCCGGAACCACGATCGATGCCCGCTACCTGCGTGACCCTCTCATGACTGGCGCACCGGCGCAGAACCCGCAGCGGATTACCGTCGACGGCGGCAGTTGGGCTCAATCCGGTGACGAGGGACTCTGGCTGGCGTACAACGCTGTCGTCAGGCACGAGGATGATGATGCCGCCGCGCGGACCACTATTGACCGCGTTGTCGAGCTGACCAACTTTCTGCAGACCACTCCGACAATGGTGGCGCTCGAGGAGGCCACTACCCAGCACCGTTGCGTCGTTCTCACTGGGCCTCGTGGCAGTGGCAAGAGCACGCTCGCGGCCGCGTTCATTCGACCGTCTGCAGCGCACGGTCGAATGAGCTCAGGCACCATACATGCGGTCGCGTTTGGGAACGGCGCGAGCACGTTGGGTACTCTAGCTGCCTCATTGGCTGGTCAACTCACCGACCAACTTCCCGGTTTCCAGCAAGCAGCCCGCGCTTACGCATCGAGTCTGGACGCGGCAGAGATCGAAGGCCTGCCCTCCCTACAGCGGCGCGTCCTTGGGCCGCTGTCGCGCGTTGGCTCG
The DNA here is from genome assembly GCF_004216905.1 of Kribbella sp. VKM Ac-2569. GTDB lineage: Bacteria > Actinomycetota > Actinomycetes > Propionibacteriales > Kribbellaceae > Kribbella. The sequence continues at coordinate 933,764 of NZ_SGXJ01000003.1, read as the reverse complement.
ATGCAGCAAGTTCGACTAATTATTGACGCCCTAGACGAACTCCCTGGCGCGACACAGGATGCGGTGCGTGATTCGATCACTACAGCTCTAAGGCAGCCAGCGCTGGACTTGGTGGGGTTCGTTGTCACCGCACGCCCCTCCGCGGCCCGGCCACCCGGCGCGCATCATGTCGAGGCCGACCAGCCTGGCGACGACATCATCGCTGAGTACTTGCGCGCCAGACGCGTCGACGAGACCTACGTTTCCTTGCTGGTTCCGAGGGCGCAGGGAAGTTGGTTGCACGCCCATTTGCTCGCCGAACATGCAGTTCGTCCCGGATTCGATGCCGCAGACATACCGACCGAGCCCCAACTCACGGCCCTCTACGACGAGGAGCTTTTGGCCGCCGGTGCCGGGAACATTGATCGTTGGCAAAGCGAACTAAGGCCTGTGCTGGCGGTTCTCGCCGCGGCAGGGGCTGGGCCGAACCTCCCGCTACCGCTGGCGGTCGCAGCCACCGCACGCCTTGACGGGCCAGCCACAACGATTAGATTCCGTGACGTTATCGCACGTTTGTCTGGCTTGATCGTACGGTCTCAGCCGGGACAGATCGGTGAACAGATCGGCCTGTTTCATTCGAGCCTGATAGAGGACTACCTGCTTCGCCCCGCCCAAGAGGCGCAATTCTCCATCGACCCCGCACCAGCCCACGCGGCGCTCGCAGCGGCGCTCGGCGAGCTAGCCAGTCCCACTGATCACGACCCAACCGATGCGCTCCATCGTTACGCAAGCCGCGCCGAAGCCGACCACCTGTGGGCCTCGCATCGTGACAGTACCGCCGTCCTCGCCAGCCTAAATCAACGACCGTTGAATCAAGCTGCTGACGAGAAGGAGCGATGGCAGCAGTGGCACACCACATTCGAATCCGTCCTTGGACCAGAACACCCCGACACGCTTTCGGCTCAAGCCAGCCTGGCCCACTGGACCGGACGTGCGGGTGACCCGACCAGAGCTCGTGGGCAGTTCACCGAACTGGTGCCGATCCTGCAACGTGTCGCTGGCCCAGAACGCGCCGAGACACTCAGCGCTCGCGGGGAGCTCGCCAACTGGACCGGACAGGCGGGTGATCCGGCCGCGGCCCGAAACCAGCTCGCCAGCCTCGTTCGAATCCTGGAACGCGTCTCCGGCCCAGAACACCCGGAGACCCTTACAGCGCGTACAAACCTGGCGATCTGGACCGGCGAGGCCGGAGAGCCAGCCGCAGCCCGAAGCCAACTCGCGAGACTCGTTCGAACCCTGGAACGCGTCTCCGGCCTAGAACACCCGGACACACTCGCCGCCCGATTCGACCTCGCCGTCTGGACCGGCCAAGCTGGTGATCCTGCCAAGTCCCGAAACCAGCTCGCCGAGCTGGTGCCGATAATGGTGGGTACCCTCGGTGCAGAACACCCAGACACGCTGAGCACTCGGACGACTCTTGCGTTCTACATCGGGCGCGCTGGTGACCCGGCGGCCGCTCGGGATCAGTTCGCCGAACTGGTGCCGATCCGAGAGCGTATTTCCGGCCAGGAGCATCCCGACACGCTCACAGCCCGGGCCAACCTAGCGACCTCCATCGGAGAGGCAGGTGATCCTGCCCTGGCTCGGGACCACTACACCGACCTGGTGCGAATACGGGAACGCGTCTCCGGCCCGGAACACCCTAGTACGCTGCTGTGCCGGGCAAGTCTCGCCGGCTGGACTGGCCGGGCCGGCGACCCTGTTACGGCGCGCGACATGTACTTCGAACTAGTGCCAATCCGCGAGCGCATCTCCGGCCCGCACCACCCCAGCACCATCCGAGCACAAACCAACCTCGCCTACTGGATCCTCGCGACGGCGCGCCGCGAGCAGTAACCAGAAACTGCCTGGACTGCGCAGCCAATCAGCCAGGTGACCGCAGGCGATCTCGTCCCGGACTGCGCACGCGAATTTGCTCCGCTGTCGAAGATGGACTGTTGGGTTGGGCGGATAACGCCAGCGCGAACTGGGCAGGCACTGTCCGTCCCGGCGGCTGACTCCGCCGACGGGACGCCCAGTGCCCATCGGTGCATAGGCGGTCGTGCAAGCGAGTTATGGATAACTCGCGAGGCGCACGGTCAGATCTTGGCAAACTGTTGGGGTTGTCAGTCCCCGGCCCGGAGCCACCGGCGGGTGGAGACGCCGCTCGCATGGCGTCGAGGCGCAAGGCCCCGTCAGCAGGCAGGCCCGGGACTGGCGACACCGCGCGCTGTGCGGTGCCTGAGCAGGCCGGCTTGCCTCACCCCTCGAAGGCTCAGAGGCGATGTTGCTGAACGTCGCGGCGCCGACGGGCAGCGGCGGTAAGGCGAGCAGCACGAGTGAGACTGCGTTCAAGTTTGCGGGTTCGGCCCTGGGCTCGGCGTAGTTCGCGGCGGGCTTGTTCCAGCTCGCCCCAACTCGTACGACACAACCCCGCCGTCCGTGAGATCGTGCGGAACATTCACCGCCGCTCACCGGTTACCGGCGGTCGAGGATCGGAGATCTTGGCTCTGGCCGAACGGTGCCGGGCCGTTCAGTGAGCAGGCGCGTCCTCGGCCTCGTCTGTGCTGCTGCCGGCGGCATCGAGCAAGTCCGCGAAGAACTCATCGAGCCGACCCTCGCAGACGGATGGACCGTCGGCGTAACGCTCACTCCGACGGCGGCAACTTGGCTAGACGCCACCGGCGAACTCGAAAGATCGAGGCTGTCACAGGTCTTCCTGTTCGCAGCGCACCTCGGCTGCCCAACGAGACCAGCCTCCATCCTGCGGTGGGTTGCTACGCAGCGGTGCCGGCGACCGCAAACTTCGTTGCAAAGCTGGCGCTAGGCATCGCTGACAATCAGGCGCTAACGCAGCTGTGCGAAGCGGTCGGCGGGCGTCGACCGCCTGTCGTCGTCTTTCCGAGAGTCAACGCAGCCCACGCCGGCCAACCGGCATGGGACGACCACATTACGGCCCTGATACGAGCCGGAGTCCACCTCGTCTACGGAGAGGACGTGTGGCCCCTCCATGCTCCGCGCAGCGCGCCGAACAAGCAGATTCCCTGGCGGGCAATCCGATCCGCTATCGAGTTGGCCACCAACTCAGCATGATCAGCACCACAAAGTAGGTCGGCCCCGCTTGGCCACCTGATCCGTAATCGAGTTCGGCCCGATCCGATCTCAAAGTCTCTCGACATGGGCTGTGGTGGCCGGACAATTGAGCGACCAGGGGACGAGCCAGAGACCGGGTTACGCCGGGTCCTGGGTGGGGCGTCGGCGAATCGCCTCCAGTCGCACGTGGCCGCGCAGCAGCGCGGACGAGGCCGTCCGGATCAGCCGGTCGCCAACGCCTCGGATACCGGGTCGCGGCGCGGGCGGCGACGGCACCGAGATGATGGGGCGCTCCCCATCGATGGTGGTAGTAGTCGTAATCAACAGGGACGCGGCCCGCAGGACGAGGGCGGCGTAGGCGGGGTCAATGCCGACGATGAACCCGTGCGCGACGTCGTTGCGGAGGTTTAGACCAATCGGCCCCAGGAAAATCCACTTCAGGAACCAGGACCAGGACGGGTCGAGCGCCAAGGTGTCGAGCTCCTCGAGCAGGACCCGGAAGCCGGGGTACTCACCGACACTGTTGCCGACGGCAACTTTGTAGATCCCTTCGTCGAGCATGCGCAGGAGCCGTCGTGCGGCCGCTTCGGCTGCGGGGATCACGAGGTGCACGGCGTCGATGTAGTCGCCGTTCCAGAACATCCGGTACGCCTTCGCGAGAATAAACGCGCCTGCGGGGTTGCACTTGTACTGCTGTACGAAGTAGGTCTGGAGGTCGTCCAGGGTAGGCGTGCCGTACCGGTCTGCCAGCCGCATCAGCCCTTCGGCATAGCAACTCCCGACCGTCTGCGCGATGACCTTGGCATGTTCTGACATCCGGTGCTCGACCTCTGCCTCCTCGGTGGCCAGCGTGACGCGGGGTAGGCCACCGTGGCCGAGGAGCTGGGTCGGCAGGATCGACAGGAGCCCGCTGCGGCCGGATGAGGCCCGAGCCCGGAGGTCGTCAACGCTCCCGGTCGGCGGGCCGGTGTGGAGGAAGTATCCCAGGGCGTCCTGCCACAGGTGGCCGCGCGTGAATGGCTGGAGTTCGTACTCGGGCATCTGCCGCGGAATCGGGACACTCTGCGAAAACCGGATTAGACCGAGGTCCTCGACCGGGATGGACTCGAGCTCGGCCCGGATCTGCCTCAGCTCAGTCTTGAAGTTGTGCCGGGTTGCGAACTCTGCCGCGATCGCGAGGTGGTGCTGCCGAACGGCCGGGTGCAGGCCAGCCACAGTGGTCGCCAGCCGGAGCGCGGTCAGCTGGTCCCGTCGGATCTGGAGGCGTGCTTCGTCGGCATCCGGACCATGCAAGAGGGAGAGGCGGAGGTCGGCGACCTCCGCAGCGAGGTGGTCGCGGGTCAGGACCTTGGCGAGGCGGGTAAGGAGCTTGTCTGCGGCGGTCCGCAGGTCCTCAGCCCGTGCGCTGCTCGAGGGCTTGTGGCACAGGATCGCGACCAGCGGAAGCAGCGAGCCGGGGTGGGCGGGGCTGATGGACTCGACCCGGATCAGGATCTCGTCGAGCACCTGGTCCTCGACGTCGGTGACGCTGTACTTGCGGGCGATGGTCCAGGCTCGCGAGAGTTGGATGGTGAGAGTGAGTTCGTCGTCCTTGCCAATCACGGTTGCGAGGTAGCTGGCCGCCGCAGTGCGAGCACGCTGACCGACGTTCCCCTCGCGTCTGGCGATGAGGAGCTCCTCGAGCCGTGCACGGGCTCCGGTCGAGGTGACCGACTCGGCGCAGGCGACCCACAGTGAGACCACGTCGGTGCTGACGTTCCTCGGGTCGGGCAGCCACTTGCCGTCCAGCCAGAATTCGCAACCGACCTCACCCCGCCGTGCAAGACGCAGGTCGCGGGACGCAATGAGGGACAGCTCCCGGACCAGGGTTGGGTCCAGGTCGGGGCGCTTAGCGGCGGCCTGTTCGACGAGCCCCCAGCCGACGGGCCCCAAGTGAAGGTCCGTGAACGCCGCATCCAGGATGTCGGTCGCGATCGGCAAGTGGGCGTCGTCGAAAACGTAGGCGGGGATGGGTGCCGGCTCGGGGACCTCGGTGTCGACCCCCTCCGGATCAGCGCTGGCCAGACTGGCGGAGTCGCCGTCGTCCGGCTCGTCCGCGTCAGGCTCTGGCGACGCAACGGTCATGGCTCCATTCTTCCCAATGACCGCAACTTGGTTTCGCGGTGTGTCCGGGACTGCCCGAGCTGCTGTCGGACGCCAGGTTGAACCACGTGCTTCCGCCTCCAGGGCCTCCGGATTTCACGCACGCAGAATGGGAGCTTACGTCAGTGTCCACGTGTTCTATCCCCTTCGCGCGGGTCGCTCTGGGCGGAATGGTGTGCTAGCGCGAAACCCGAAATCCCGGCAGATCCATGGGTTAGCGACTCACGGCGAGAGTGCCACGTACGTTGTGAGAATCGCATCGTCGCCGTGTCGCCGCACGATCAGCTCAAAGTCGTCGATCTCGTGAGGCTCGAAGCCAAGTCGTTTGAGAGCACCAAACAGTAGACGATGAAGCGGATTCCGGGCACCGGCATCTTCCCGATCACCGGCCACTGGAACCAGCTCGTGGGGGAGTGATCCTGCAGTGGTGCAGAGCCGGGGGCGCCGCTTGATGCGGCGCCCCCGGCTTGTTTCAGAGGTTCTTCTGGTAGTCGATGGCTCGGGTCACGATGTAGTAGCCCGGCAAGGTGGCGCCCGGCGGGCGTCCCAAAAGTCGGATTCAGAACCGTACTTTCGAGACATCGATTGAGACGCCAGGCTTCACCGAAGCGACGGGGTCGTGATGATCGTGTAGGTCGGGGACTACGACATGATCGATGTCCTGGGCTCATCGGCGGTCGCGGTGGTGTGATCTCTCAGGAGATACCGGACAGACCGGACACTTGTCGGGGTCCGGTCTTCTGTTTTTGGGTGGTGGGCCTGGGATCTGCCGAGGGGGTTGGGAATCGCGGGTGGGGTCGAGTGAGCTCGCGGACGAGTTCGCCGGTGGCGGCGTTGATGATCCGGATGTGGAGGTCGTCGACGAGCTTGAGGACGGGGGGTTCGGGCGTGCTCGCTGTCGGTGGGGATGTGGTGGAGGCGGCCGGCGCGGCGCAGGGTGAGTTTGCCGGCGGGGTCTGAGATGTCGTGGAGCACGCGGTAGTGGGTGTTGATGCTGCGGTCGGTGCCGGGGCTGGCTTTGGGGCGGGCCTGGAGGCAGCTTGGGTTCGAATGATCGTCGCACGAGGGGTGATCGGTGTTCCGTGACAGTTCCGTGGGACGTCGGCAAGCGGTGGGAACCGACGGCAAATGCCGAGTGGCAAAGCCGCAGGTCAGGGACGGATCGGTGCTTCGGGCTGGGCTGTTCTGGCGAGCACCGAGGAGATCTACACCATCTTCGAAGGCACCTCCGAAATCCAGCGCCTGGTGATCGCCCGGGCCATCTCCGGGATGCGCATCAGGTAATTGCTGACCGGGGGAGTGCGATCGACCAACGCGAAGCGGTCAGGCTCGCTCCAGATCTGACCCAGCCGGTCTTGTTCGAGAACCACTCGGCCACCATCTGGCAGTTGCTTGAAGGAGCAAACCCGAGTGGACCGGCCCCGCGCCGGCAGCGCCGCTACTCGGCTGGCACAAGCTCGAACCGATGCCCAACCGCGCTTCCGTGCAGATGACGGACCAACCATCAGATGAGGCTGAAGGTTCGGGTCGAGTCTGGAGCGGATGTTGGCCAGGCTCAGGAGCGTTCGACAGAGCGGGCGACCTGGAGGCGTGAGGTGACGTCCAGTTTGCGGAACACGTTGCGCAGGTGTGTTTCGACGGTCTTGGGGCTGAGGAACAGGGCAGCCGCGATCTGCGCGTTGGTCATGCCCTCGGCGACCAGCCGTGCGATTTCTTGCTCGCGGCCGGTGAGGCCGCCGGGGCTTGCGCCATCGGTGGCTGAGCGGCGGTGAACAGGCTCGCCGAGCCGACGCAGTTCCTGTTCGGCCGCGGCCCGGTGCCTGGTGGCGCCGCGTCGGTCGAGTTCGGCAGTGGCCTGTTTCAGTACGGCGAGCGCGCGGTCGCGCTTCTGCGCCTGGGTCAGCGCGCGGCCGGCGAGAAGCTGCGCCACGGCGCCTTCGATCGGTACGCCGGCGTCGGCAGCACCGCGGGCCGCGGCCAGTGCCAGTTCGGCGGCGCGGTCCGGATGTCCGGCGTCCAGTTCGACGGCGGCGGTGGCGCGCTGTGCGACCGCGGTGGCGAACCGCAGGTCGACCGTGGCGGCCCAGGCCCGGGCGCGCTGCGCCGCGCGTGTGGCCTCGTCTCGCTGGCCGAGTGCGAGATGGCAGCGGGTGAGGAGTTCGAGGGCGTTGACCCGCGAGCCGGCGAACACCTGGGTTTGTTGGTCGCCGCCGGCCAGTTCGAGGAGGATCTCGAGTGCTCGCTTCGGGTGGCCGGACTCGAGCAGCGCCTCGCCGAGGCTGATTGCGGCCCATGCCTTGATGAAGCGTTCATCGAGGTCGCGGATGATCTCCACGCTCTCGTGCGCGTCGGCGAGTGCGAGTTGGAGGTCACCGGCCGTCAGGGCGATGGCTGATCGGCTGAGGAGGACCCAGGCCAGTGCGCGGGGGTAGTTCGACAGGCGCGCTGCCTCGGTGGCCTCGTCGATCAGCTCGCGGGCTCGGCCGAGCGCGCCCTCAAGCAGCCACAGCGTTGCGCGGGTTGGCTGTAGGAGGGGGAGGAACTGTCCCTGTCCCGTTGCCCGTGCGATCGCGGTCGCGCGGTCCGCGTGTTGTGCTGCCTGCGGGTAGCGCTCGAGGTAGAGCTCGGCGAGGGCAAGGTACGCGAGCGCGTCGAGTTGGCCGGCGAGTTCGTCGTCGGACAGGTTGTCCACTAGCTCGGCGGCTTGGGTGGCATCTGTTTGGGCGCGTTGGGCGGTGCCTGCGAGGGCGCCGGCCAGGGTCAGGGCCGCGGCCGCCGATCCGGCTGCGCACCGGTCGTCGCCGCGCAGTGCCGCGGCGAGTGCGCGTCGGCTCCACTCCTCCATGACGTCGTACCGCAGGGCGAAGTAGCCGTCCATGGCCAGCTCGATCATGAAGGGCACGGATTCGGGCGAGTCGGCGTCGGGCAATTCGTCGAGGGCGTCGTGCAGGCGTCGGCGGGCTTGTTCGTGGTGTCCCAGTAGTTGCTCGAGGGCGGCGCATGATGCGGTCAGCTTGGTCCGCAGCGGGCCGGGTTCGGCCGGCAGCAGCTCCAGGGCCTGGAGCAGGACGGTGTAGCTGTCGGGGTATTCGCCGATCGTTGCGAGCGCGCCCGCGCGCGGGAGCAGGAGCTCGATGCGCGCGGCGGCGGGCGCGGTGGCGGGAAGCAGGTCGAGGGCGATGCCGAACCAGTGGGCGGCGGTCTGTGGCGCGCGCGTCGATGCTTGCGTTCCGGCCTCGGTCAGCACAGCGACGGCGTCGAGGTCACCGGGCCGGGCCGACCGCGCGATGTGGTGGGCTCGCGCGGTTGCCGCGGCGCCGCCGTCGGCAAGGTCGCGGGCGCAGCGTTCGTGGGCGCCGAGCCGCCATCCGGCAAGGGTTGTCTCGTACACGGCGTGGCGGACGATCGGGTGGCGGAACCGGAACCGGCGGGGCGCGTCGGTGGTGCGGACGACGTCGACGACCAGTAGCTCGTCGAGGGCCTCGACCACGTCGGTGACCGTGACCTGTGCCGCCGCGGCGGCCAGTTCGGGTTCGAACGGGTCGCCTGCGACCGCGGCGCCGTCGAGTACCAGCCGTGCTGCAGGGGAGAGCAGGCCGAGTTCTTCGTTCAGCGATGCGGCGACCAGCGGCGGAACCTGGACGCCCGGCAGCGATGTCACCGAGCCTGTCCGCCCGCCGGTGTCGTGCTGGGTACGGGCCGCCGCCCTGGCGAGCTGGTCGAGGTAGAACGGGTTGCCGCCGCTCTGCTCGTGCAGGAGCGTCGCGAGGTCGCTGTCAGCCCGTCCGGCGAGCACCTCGCGCGTCTGCGCCGGAGTGAGTGCCTGGAGGTTCAATCGCTCGATCTCGCCCGACCGCTCGGCGTGCTCGACGGCCACGGACAGCCTGCGGGGCATCTGGTTCGGCCGCATCGCCAGGGCCAGCAGCACCGCTGCGGCAGGGGGCCGGTGCAGCAGTGCGGACACCAGCTCGACGGACGCCGGGTCGGCCCAGTGCAGGTCGTCGAGGATCAATACCAGCGGGCGTTCGCGGGCCAGCAGCTCAAGCAGCGTACGGACTGCTCGATGGCTGCGATAGCGCTCGTGCTGGCCGGCTGTCGGAATGTCGCGGGGAAGGAAGGTCAGGGACGGCAGAACCGTCGTCAGCTCCGCTCCGACATCCTGATCGAGCACCGGCAGCAGTTGGGGTGAGATCCCGCGGACGTATTCGTCCAGGGCGTCCACGAACACCCAGAATGGCAGGTCGTTCTCCATCTCGGATGCCGACCCGTGCAGAACGAGTGCGCCCCGGGCGTCCGCGCGGGTGGCTAGCTCGGCGAGCAGGAACGTCTTTCCGATGCCCGGTTCGCCGACCACCGCGATGGCCGGCGGCGGACCGCTGTCCAGTGCTGAGATGGCACGGTCGATCCGGTCTAGTTCGGTGGCACGTCCGACGAGTGTCCTGGCATGCATGGATCGATCCCCTCCCCCTTGGCCTGCGCGGTCCCGCGATGTCAGGGTGCTTGCTCAGGGTGTCGACCGATGTCGGCCGCCGACTGGGGCGCGCACGCTCAGCGCATGGCCCGGTTCCTTGTGCAGCACCGTCACGAACCCGCTGAGTGCGGTGTCGCGTATGCCGCGTTCAAGGGCCACGACAGCCCGCTGCGGCACGGTATGACGATCACCTCCTGTCTGACCGGTGGCCACATGATCTGGTGGACGGTCGAGGCGAAGTCGGAGCGACAGGCGCTTGGCTTCCTGCCAATCTACGTTGCCGACCGCAGCACGGCAACGAGGGTCAGCGAGGTCGAGATCCCATGACCGGCGGCTCCTACAGCCACGACCTCCTGTCCGCGGCCTCCGCCGCTGTGCGGCGGTCCCGGCAGATGTCCCGCATCGGCCACCTGCGTAACCCGGTTGCCGTTGCCGTGCGCAACAAGGTGATGCGGCTCGCGCCGGCGGGATCGATCGTCGAACGGCTCGCCCCGATCCTCGCAGGCGACCACGACCAGCCACTGGAGAACTGAGGTGACGAAATGACAGACCTGATCAGAAACCTGCTGCGCGAAGGGCGTTTCGCCGACGCCAAGCGTTACCAGCGCGTCGGCTACGTCTGCGGCGCGCTGCTGCTGCTCAGCGCCGGTGTGCATGCCGTGGTCTTCGCGGTCGACGGCGGCTCGTGGCAGGGCCCGATCTCGTGGCGCAAGCCGATCGTGTTCGGCCTGTCGTTCGGGATCACCTTGCTCACGGTGACCTGGTTACTGACCTTCTTCAGGATCAGGAACATCACCGGCTGGATCGTGGTATCGGTGCTCTCGTTCGCGTCGCTGGCCGAGGTCGCCCTGGTCTCGCTGCAGAAGTGGCGCGGCGTCGAGTCGCACTTCAACGAGTCGACCACGTTCGACTCGACGGTGTTCTCCTGGATGGGAATGCTGGTCGGCGTCGTTGTGGTGACGACCGTGTTCGTCACGGCCAGATCCTTCTTCCGGATCGACGCACCCGCGAGTCTGGCCTGGGCGATCCGCCTCGGTCTGCTTCTGATGCTCGCGAGCCAGGCCGTCGGCGTACAGATGATTGCCGAGGGCGGTAACACCTTCGGCGACTCAGGGTCGCTGAAGGTCCCGCATGCCTTCACGCTGCATGCCGCCCAGGTGCTCCCCGCATTGGCCCTGCTGCTGCGGTCATCGGTGTCCACCGAGCGGCGGCGGATCCGGATCGTCCAGCTCGGCGCGATCGGCTACGCCGTCGTCATCGTCTCGACCATGATCCAGACCTACAGCGGATCACGCCCACTCGACCTCGGCCTGGTCTCGAGCGCCGTCGCCGTCGCCGGACTGGGGCTGCTCGGCGCGAGCGGCCTGATCGCGCTGCGAGCCCTCCGGTCACCCGTCCTCGCCACATCCCGCCCCATCGACAACGTGGAGTCATCATGACCATCAACCCAACCCAGCTGTCACCGCAGACCCCGGTGTCACCGCGACGCACCAGCTGGACGCACTCTCGCATCATCGCGCTGATCGTGGGCCTGTTCCTGCTGCTCGGCTCGGCCGGTGTCGCTGCCAGCACCGATGTCGGCGCCACCTTGCCGGTGCTCCCGCAGATCGGTCGATGGCTCCTCGTCGGCGGCCTCGTCGTCGCCCTCGGCGGCGCCGTACTGATCCTGGCCGCCGTCAACCTGCTGCCACACCGCCGCCGTCCCACACAGAGCGGACAAGGAGTAGCGGCATGATGCGTAACGCGATAATCACCTCAGTCGCCCTGGCCGTGTTCGTGGCCGCCACCGCCGTCGGTGGCGCCGTCACAGGCGCAACAGCTGCGGTCGCGGACTCCGCGAGCCACGCACAACCGGTGCTGACGCTGCCCCTGCCGACCGGGCCGTACCCGGTCGGGGTGCGAACGGCATCCGTTTCGGACCCCACCCGGATCGACGACCAGACCGGTCGACCGCGAAGGCTGCCCATCCGCGTGTGGTACCCGGCGATCCAGCACGGGGCGGTGCCGCCCGCGCCGTACGTGTCGGCCGCCGTACAGCCGGCCCTCGAGCAGGTATTCGGCCTGCCCACCGGATGGCTCGACGTCGACACCCATGCGGCACCCGACGTCCGCCCACGACAGCACGTCGCGGGCGTCGTCCTCGTCCAGCACGCCGGCGGTTTCCTCGCTGCCTTCCAAACCGGCCAGGTCATCGACCTGGCCAGCCGCGGCTACGCGGTCGTCACCATGGAACATCCGCACGAAAGTCTCGTGATCGAGGAGCCTGACGGAACCCTGATCTTCGCGGACGACCCCGAGACCCGGCCGTTCAACGAGCGGATCCAAGACGCTGCCGTCGTGCTCGGCCAGCTCCACCGGCTCGTGCCCGAGGCCGACCGACGTACACCGGTCGCGATGTTCGGTCACTCCCGAGGCGGCGCCGCAGCGGCGGAGGTCATGCTCCACCACCCACAGGTCATCGCCGGTGTCGACCTCGACGGCAGCCCTCGCGGCGACGTCGTCGCCGCAGGACTCGACCAGCCGTTCGGGCTCATGCTCAGCCTCGACCAGCCCCTGCAGGGCAACACGCTCCTGGCCGAGTTCCTCGGGAACCTGCGCGGCCCACACCCGGTCCGCGAACTGCCCGTCCGGCACTACGGCTACAGCGACTGGGTCGTGTTCAACCCGCAGGCCGCCCGGGCCGACCCCGCCGTCGGCGCCCAGCTCGAGCAGCTTGTCCCGACCGGGACCGTCGACGACCTGCGCGCCGGGCGCGCGGCCCTCACCGCCCAGCGACAATTCCTGAGCCGATTCTTCGCACAGCACCTGAACGAGCGAGTCGGGCACAGGTGATCTGCCAGCGGTGGAGTGACCTGGCCGGACGACAACAGTGGCGCCGGCTTCGTCCGCTGCTGTCGGGCGGCCTGCCACCGACACCGACCGACGCCGCCGACTTCCTCACCATGGTCGACGCCGACCTCGCCCACGACACCACGCCGGACCTCTCGTAGGTGAGCATGCCGACACTCGTCGTGGGCGGCAGCGACGACCCGTTCTTCCCCGAACCGGTGTTACGCGCCACCGCCGACGCGTTGCCGCCAGCGACTCTCCGGATCTATCCCGGCCACGGACACGGCCTGCCCAAACACCGCGCCCGGCAACTCCAGCACGACATCCACACCTTCCTCACTCACAGCGCCCCACTCTGACCGGCTTGACCAAACCTCGACACCATCACCACATCGCCGATACCAGGAGGCTCCGATGCGACAACACCCGGCACGGATCATTGGCTGCGTCACCGCGGCGCTCACACTGCTCAGCTGGGTGCCGTCGGCCGGCGCGACAGCCACGAACAGCGAGGACCCGACCAACCAGCCACGGCTGGCCTGGCAGGACTGCGGCGACGGGTTCGAGTGTGCGACTGCCCGCGTACCGCTGGACTACGACAAACCGGACGGCCGCAGCATCGAACTGGCACTGCTCCGGCTGCCGGCAACCGACCCGGCGGGACGGATCGGGTCCCTGTTCGTCAACCCTGGCGGACCAGGCAACTCCGCGGTCCAGTACGTCCAGGAATCGGCCCGCTCCGCCTATCCGGCCGGCGTCCGCGCTCGCTTCGACATCGTCGGGATGGACCCGCGCGGAGTCGGCGCCAGCACGCCGGTCCAATGCTTCGACACCGCCGCGGACCAGGCACAGTTCTTCGCCGGGTACAACCCGCTCCCGATCAACCGCCCCGAGCTGAACGCCGCCGCCAACCTGGCGGCCGAACTGGCCCGGCGTTGCCAGGCGCGGTCAGGGTGGCTGCTGCCGCACCTGTCGACCGCGAACGTCGCCCGGGACCTCGACGCGATGCGGAAGGCGGTCGGCGATGCGAAGCTCAGCTACGTCGGCTACTCCTATGGCACCTACCTCGGCGCGACGTACGCCAATCTCTTCCCGGGCAAGGTACGGGCGCTGGCGCTCGACGGGAACACCGACCCGACGGCCTACCCGGCGGGCTCACCGAAATCTGTTCCCTTCGTCCGGGTCAACGCCCACCTGGCCGCCTCCGAGACCCTCGACCAGTTCTTCACGCTGTGCGCCGCAGCCGGTCCGCGCTGCGACTTCGCCACCGGAGGCCACCCACGGACCAAGTTCGCCACGCTCGCGGCGCGGCTCCGCGAGAATCCCCTCGTCCTGCCCGACGGCCTGGTCTTCGGCTACGCCCTACTGGTCGACTTCACCCTTGCCTCGCTGTACCGGGCCGCCGACTGGGCATTCGCGGCCTCCATCCTGCAGCAGGTGTACGCCGCAACCAGTCCCGGGTCGATCGCGCGAGTACCGAGCGGACCCGCCGCCACCCACGATCCGCCCGCGAGCAACACGCGGGAGTCGCTGTTCGCGAGTGTCTGCAGCGACACCCGCAACCCCGCCGAACCATCCGACTACGCCCACGCCGCGGCTGCCGCAGACCGCCAGGCCCGCACGTCGGCGCGTTCTGGGCCTACCTCTCCCTGCCGTGCGCGGCCTGGCCGGCCACGGATACCGACCGCTACACCGGCCCTTGGCGGGTCCGTACGGCGCACCCTGCCCTAGTGATCAACAACCGCTACGACCCCGCGACCGGCCACCGCAACGCTGTGCTGATGACCGACCTGCTGCTGGGCAGCAGGCTGCTGACCGTCGACGGCTGGGGTCACACCGCACGCGATACCGGCAGCGAGTGCGCCGACCAGATCCTCGAGCGCTACCTCGTCGCCGGCACCCTGCCGCCCCACGGCACCGTCTGCCAACCGGGCCTCGTCCCGTTCGCCTGACCGCAGCCCGACAACACAATGACCTCCTGGGCTCGGCAGACCCCAGGAGGACGGCCGCCGCTGACTCGTAGGGGGAGTGCCGCGCCGCGTCCGCTCCTGCAACGGAGACAGCAACCAGGCCCGGACCAGAAGCTGAAGGTATGCGCCTCGGCGGCGGTCGTCGGTGGGGCGTTAGCGTATGCGCGTGAGCGTTGATCCGGTAGCGCACAATCGTGCGGCGTGGGACCTTGAGGTTGAGAGTGGCAACGAGTGGTCGCGGCCGGTCACTCCCGAGACCGTTGCGCGGGCACGCGCCGGTGACTGGTCCGTGGTGCTCATCGGGTACCGGCCGGTCGATAGGGCGTGGTTCCCCGCCGACCTGTCCGATGTAGACATTCTCGGCCTGGGCTCGGGTGGTGGGCAGCAAGGCCCGACGCTCGCTGCGGCCGGCGCGCGGGTCACGGTCTTCGACAACTCGCCGCGTCAGCTCGCCCAGGATCAGATGGTCGCGGAGCGCGAGGGTCTGGAGCTGCGCACGGTACTGGGCGACATGCGCGACCTGTCGGAGTTCGACGACTCCTCGTTCGACCTCGTCTTCAACCCGGTCTCGAACCTGTTCGTGCCCGAGCTCGCACCCGTGTGGCGCGAGTGCTTCCGGGTGCTGCGGCCGGGTGGCGCGCTGCTGTGCGGCTTCCTCAACCCTGACGTGTACCTGTTCGACAACGAGGCCATGGACACCCGCGGGGAGTTGGTCGTCCGCCACCGCCTGCCGTACAGCGACCTGACGCACGTCCCGGCGGAGGAGCGTGAGCGGCTGTGGGGAGCCAACGCGCCGCTGGAGTACAGCCACACGATGGCCGAGCAGATCGGCGGGCAGCTGGCCGCCGGCTTCGTGATCACAGGGTTCGAGGAGGCCCCGCACCATTCCGACGCGACCGCAGGCTGGCTGCCTGGCTACTTCGCCACCCGCGCCCTCAAACCCTGAGATTCTTCGCGTACCCGCTCAGGTCGATCAGCGGCGCACCTGATAGCGCAGGTGAAGCACCCGGTTGCCCTGAATCACCACGTCAGGATCCTCCAACAGGTGCTGCGCTTCGACCGACCCGAAGTAGCGCTTGCCGGACCCCAACACGACGGGTACGACGTCCATGCGCACCTCGTCGACCAGGCCCGCGGCAAGCATCTGGCCACCGACGTCACCGGCGGCGACCTCGACGATGCGGTCGCCCGCAAGCTCTTGCGCCTTGGCCATGGCTGCCTCGACGCCGTCGACGAAGTGAAACGGCGCCTCGGGGTCCCAGCCCTCGGGCGCAGGTCGGTGCGTCACGACGACCACGTGGTCGATCCCGCCCGGAGGTTTCCCGTCCCAGCCGTCGGTCATGTCGAAGACGTGGCGGCCGGCGACTGTCACCCCGATCTGGTCCCAGTACGTCCGGGTGTAGTCGTAGGACACCTGCGACACCTTCACCACGCCGCTCTCGTCCAACGGGACGTCACCGCTGGTCAGCCAGTCGAACAGCGGTCCGGGCTGGTCGTTCTCGTCCGCGACGAAGCCGTCCACCGACACCGAGCTGTACATGACCACCTTGCCCACGGGGCTCTCCTCTGCTCTGGGGTGCCCCCAAATTAGCGTGTCGTGAGCTGTCGCTCTTGTAAGAAATCAATCGGCCGGCAGCGGCCAGCCGTCGAACACGTGGCCGGGATGTTCGCGCAGGAACCGCCGCCGGACTTCGACGTACCGGGTCGGAGTGAGCCCGGTGAACGCCCGGAACTCGTGGCCGAAGTGGGCCTGGTCGAAGTAGCCTGCGCCGGCGGCGAGCTCGCCCCAGTCGATCGGTCCTTCGGGGTTGATCGCGAACACGGTGGCGGTGAAGCGGTAGGTGCGGGCGAGCCGCTTCGGCGTGACGCCGATGAGCTCCTTGAACCGCTGTGCCAGATGAGTGGTGCTGACACCGGCTGCCACGCTCAGGTCGCCGATCGCCACCGCCCCAGTGGTCGTCGCGATGACACTGCTCGTATGGCGGACCAGCCCTAGGCCGGCGGTCTCGCACAGCCGTCGCATCAGCTCCTCCTCGAGCAGCGTCAGCATCTCGTGCGGTCCGTTCGCCGTGGCCAGCCGGTCCCGCAGCTCAGCAACGGCGGGCCGGCCCCAAACCTGCTCGACCGTCACCGGCCGGTCACACAGCTCGGCCGCGGGCATCGGCAGGAACGGCGCCAGCCCCCACGGCTTGACGTGCACGCCGACGGACCGGGTCCGGGGTGGGTAGCCGAACTCCAACGCACGGGTGGGCATGGTGACCACGCAGCCGTCGGCGTACTCGGCCGTCTCGATGTCGGTGCCGGCGCGGATGCGGAACGGCGCCCCGAGGTTGACGATGAGCAACGCCGACGGCATCGGCGGCAGCGTCAGCCGGGCGTACGGCGGCGCACCCTCCAAGTAGTAGAGGTCGTCGATCAGCCCGTCCAGCGGCGGTCGCGGCACTCTGGACACGTACTCCACACCCACAGCATCGCCGACGCGCGCCAGGATGGTCCAGCCGCGCCGCCGCCAGCATCGAGCCGGCCTCGTTGCCAGTCTCCGGCCGGCGTCGTCCGGTTCTCGCGACAATAGCGTTGGTCTCCGGCTCTGGAATCACGCGTTGACCGCGGCGACGGCATCGTTGATGACAGACGCGATCTGGTCGGGCACCTCGTTCGGCAGGAAGAACACGCTGCCCGGAATCGTCACGATCTTGACCGTCGAACATGCCTCTAGCGTGCGCCGCTCGGCGCCGGTGAGCCCGCCGTCGCCCTTCTCGGCGTGGACGACCCACGTCGGTACGCCCGAGTGGCACGAGCGCGCGCTGCACATGCCGCCAGGAAGCAACAGCACAGTGTGTTCGGCGTCCGCCGGACCTGACTCAAACAGCTGCCACTCAACGCCCACATCGCACCCCGGGTCGCCCCTTCTGGTCAGACTGTGCGCCGGGTCGACCGTGCCGTCACGCTTCAGGAGAGGAACGACAACCCCGCAATACCGAGCGACAACGCCTTGGCCGCTGACCTTGAGCTGCTCGAAATGTTGCTGTGGGCAAATTCTTGATCCGTCACTGCTCCGTGAGATGCTTGGGTCGTGAGTGTGTCGAGTGCGGGGGCGGCGGCGCTCTACCTGCAGCAGTCGGTTTGTCGGCTTCCGGCTCGCGATGAGTACGCCGAGGTGGAGGGGTCTGAGGCTGACTTGCAACGCTTCAGCACCTGGCCGGGCAAGATTGCGGATCGCGACTACTTCGGGACATTGGACCGGTCGTGACGGGGTCGGTGTGGGTGGACCTGGTCGTCGGCGTAGTCGCCGCTGTCGTCCTGGTTTGGCTTGCTCTGGTTATCGCGCTGGTCATTGTCCGGCCGCGTGGTGGGTTGCTGCGCGAGGCGCTTCGGGTGCTGCCCGACGTGTTGCGTCTGCTGCGCCGGCTCGCGGCTGACAAGAGCTTGCCGCGCGGTGTGCGGGTGAGGTTGGGACTGTTGATGGTCTATCTGGCGTTTCCGATCGATCTGATCCCCGACTTCATCCCGGTGCTCGGGTACGCCGACGACGCGATCATCGTCACCGCCGTACTGCGCAGCGTCGTCCGTCACGCAGGCATCGAGGCTGTTCGCGCGCATTGGCCAGGCACTCCGGACGGGTTCGACGCCGTCGCACGGCTGACCGGCCTGCGCAACTCCCGATGACGGAGGGCGTCTTGTTCACGCTGGCGGCGGCCTCGGCTGCGGCGTTCGGGCTCGCACTGTTGTCGGCGGTCGCTGGATTCGGTGGTGGGGTCTTGCTGCTTCCGGTGTTCACCGTTCTGTTCGGGCTGCGGACCGCCGTACCGATGCTCACCTTGACGCAGTTGTCCAGCAACGGTTCGCGGGTCTGGCTCAACCGCCGTGAGCTGCACCGGTCGATGATCGGCTGGTTCGCACTCGGCGCCGTACCGTGTGCGGTGATCGGTGGCGTGTTGCTGACCCACGCGCCGCTGCCGGTGCTCAAGCGGCTGCTCGGTGTGTTCCTCATTGGGGTGGTCGTCTGGCGACGGGTCCGGCGTCAACCGCGACCACCCTCGCAGCCGGCTTTCGCCGCCGTCGGTGCCGCGTCTGGTCTCGGGTCGGCGCTGCTCGGCTCGGTCGGCCCGCTCACCGCGCCGTTCTTCCTCGCCGCTGGACTCACTCGTGCCGCGTACATCGGCACCGAGGCCGCCAGCGCGCTCACGATGCATGTCACCAAGATCGCGACGTACGGCGTTGGGGACCTGCTCACCACGCGGGTTCTGCTGTACGGCGCCGCACTCACGCCGGCCACACTGCTCGGCGCGTGGACGGGCAAGAAGATCGTCGGCCGCATCAGCGACCGCGTCTTCGTCCTGCTGGTCGAGATCGGATTGCTCGCCGCGGGCGCACTGTTCCTGACCGGCCTGTGATCCGGTGTCAGGTTGTACGGGGCCACGCGTCCGTCGTACTCGTGGCCCGACGCCGCGACCGGCTCGAGATCCTTGCCACCGAGATCGAGACCGCAGGCGGCACCGCGCTGATCGCGGAGGCCGACTCGGCGATCGTGCTCAGGGCGAGCGCTGCCGAGTCCTTGGTGTCGCCAGTCCCCGGCGTGCCTGCCGACGGGGCCTCGCGCCTGGCCATGCGGGCGGCGGCTCCACCCGCCGGTGGCTCCGGGCGGGGGACTGGCGACACCAGTAGCGTGGGCGTACCTCAGCCGCCCAGCGAGTAGTACTCGTAGCCGAGATCAGAGATGTACGCACCCGGCGCGACATCGCGTCGAGGGGTACCCGTGCAGTTCTTGCTCGTGTAGAGCCGTTGCGTGACCGACGAGTTGTTGAAGACCGAGCTTCCGCCGAACCAGATAAGCCGGCACGACCCAGGCGTCACCGGCACCTGCGTCAGCTTGATGAACCCTTCGAATTGCGCGCCCTGCCAGATGCAGATCCGCGAACGCTCACAAATCGGCCACCCCGCCGCACCGGCGTCGGACGCAGGCGCAGCACCCGCCACCGACGAACTGCTCAGAACCCCCGCCGCCAGAGCCATAACGCCGACGCCGTACTTGACCCGTTTCATATTCTCTCCCCAGGTAAGCGATCCGTGTCCCCAGATCACACCACCCACCGCTTTCAGTTCACTTTCAGCCGCTCAACGCCAGTGAGAGTGAACGCGCTGGCGCCGACACCCGCGCGGTGCACTCGGTACATGCTTGTGACCGAACGTCTCCGGGGCCCAGCATGTCGGCCGTGGCGCTGAGGCTGGCGGACTGCAGCCCACGCACGCTCTGACCCGATATCAGGCAGTGAGCCCGCGGAGCTGTTCACGCGCGAAGTCCAGCGACTGCCGCAGCGTCGCTAGCTCCTCCAGCCGAGGTGCCTTCGGGTCGTTGCGCGATTGCTCGACGGCCAGTTGCTCGTCCACCTCGGTGTCGATCCGGTCTATCGCTGCCACGAACGGGCCGAGGTCGCCGCCGAACCAGCCAAGCTGCTTCGCCAGGGTCGCCGACGCGAGAAGCTTGACCACTTCGATACGTAAGAGCTCGCCTGCACCTGGCGTACCGACCGCTTCGTGCAGCGCAGTACGAATGCCTGCCGCACTTCCGAGTCCAACGACTCCACCAGCCACACCCAGCATCCACATGCCACCGGTCATGCCCAGGCCGCCGGCTGCGATCGATCCGAAGCCGAGTTGCGCCATACCTGCGGAGATGGCGGCCGCTCCGGAGAGACCCGCCGCGGCTGGCATGAGCACCGCAATCACCGGCCCGGCCATCACAGCAACTCCTGCCACAGCGGCGGCCGCGAGCCCCCACAGGGCATAGTCGCTCAAACCCCTTCGGGTGCGAGTTGCCTTTGACTCGTCGCGCTGGAGCCGGTGCCACGTCACCTCGATTCGCTCGGCGTCCTCGACCTCCATGCCAAGCGAGTTCCCAGCCAGCCGGCGGATCGCCTCTCGGTGCTCAGCACGGCGGGGTTTCGTCCACTCGAACCAGTACGGTGCGAAGGGCTGCGCTGTGACGACCTCGAGGAGAAACGCATGTCGATCGTTCAGGGAAGTGCCATCAAGCATTGCCGTCAGATCCGGCGTCGCACCGCGGACGTAGAACTCGCCGGCGTCCTCACGTAGCGAACGCTCGATGGCATCGAGTGCACGCTTCATTCGATCTCGCGAGAGTCCTGCCGGCTCGGCGAAGAAGATGTCTTTGGCAAGTTGGAAGGAGGCTAGGCGCAGTGCGACTGCGACCTGGTTTGATCCGGAGTCACTGCCATCCATCGAGCGATCAGTCCTCTCCGACCTGCTGTATGCAGTAGGCCCGTCTCGAAGACGGGACTCTGCACATCCTGCCCCAGGCCGTTGGCCGCGGCTACAGCGTCGGCGTCAGTGGCCCCAGCGGTCTTGTCTCGATGATCGACCAGATCGTGAAGCTAAACGGCGCTTGCCCTGTTGTGGTCCGGGGTTGGATCTAGAGCACTGCTAGGCGGTGTGGGTCTGGTGGCGTCGGTAGAGCCACATGGCGGCGAGGGCGATGCCGGCTCCGCCGAGGCCTGATGCGGCGGCTTGGAATGCCTCGGCTGTGTTGTCGTCCGAGACGATGGTGGAGCTGGTGGCGGGCTGGGTCGGGACTGCGTAGTTCGACGGGGCGGGATCGCGCGGTGCGACCACAGCGGGATGGGGTTCGTTGGCTGGGACCTTGGCGTTCGACTCCGCCGATGCGAACGCGAGGGCGGCGACGGCGAGGACGGGTGCGGTGATGATGATGCGCTTGTGGTTCATGGCTTCCCCTTGGTGAGAGTTTGGTGTTTCAACCACAGTCCGTCCGCGGGTGTGTTCAGCACATCGGGCATCGGAGTCAGCGTCGACGCGGCGTTTCCTTAGATGGCCGTTGCCGATGCCTTAGCGGGCGCATGATGGTGGTGTGGGCGGGATGTTGATCGGGCGCGAGGGGGAGCTCGCGCTGCTGGGGGAGCTGACGGCCGGACTGCCGAAAGGGTCGGCCGTCGCGGTCGTGCGGGGTGAAGCGGGGATCGGGAAGACGACGGTGGTGCGTGCCGCCGTGGCGGATGCCGATTCCGTCGGGTTGCGGATCCTGAGCGGTGCGTGTGCGCCGTTGTCCGGTGCGGTGGCGTACGGCGGACTGGACACGGCACTCGGGGTGGGGCGGGGTGCTGCCGGCGAGGTGTTCACGTCGGTCGCGGCCGGTCGAGCGTGGGCCGTCGAGTCGATGATGCGTACGGTTGGTGAGATCGCCGAGGGTGGCGCCGTGCTCGTCGTCGAGGACGTGCACTGGGCGGATGTCTCGACCTTGGATTTCCTGGCGCACCTGAGTCGCAACCTCCCCTCGACGGGTCTGCTGGTCTTGCTGACCTGGCGGGACGAGGACACCGACGCCGAGCACGCGCGCTGGCTCGGGGAACAGTTGCGCATCTTGTCCGTCACCGACGTACCCCTTCGCCCGCTGACTCTGGAGGAGACCGCTCGTCAGCTGCCGGAGTGTTCGACTGAGGTCGTGGCAGCGGTGTACGCGCGCAGTGCCGGCAACCCTTATCTCAACGCCGAACTGGCCGACGGCGGTGCGGAACCGACGGAGTCACTGCGCCAGGTGCTGGTCTCGAGGCTTGATGCCGTCGGGTTGCCCGCTCGCATGGTGGTCGCCGCCGCCGCGACCCTTGGCCGGGGTTTGACCGACGACGAGATGCTCGCCGCGGCCTCCGGTGCCGCTGACGCTGTCTGGGAGGCGTGCGACGCAGGTCTCGTGGTGCGCGAGCCTGGGCGTGGGGCGATGGCTCGTCACCCCGTGCTGGCCGAGGTCGCGTACGAGGAACTGTTGTCGCGTGATCGGCGACAGCTGCACAGCAGGCTGGCGGGGTGTTTGGAGTCGGTTCTGCCTGAGCGGCCGAGCGCGGCCGCGGTCGCGGAGGTCGCTGGACAGTATTGCCGCGCTGAGGATGCCGACGAAGGGCTCGTCTGGTCGGTGCGGGCTGCTGTGGCGGCCGAGCAGGGGTACGCGATCGCCGAGGCCGGTCATTGGTACGCCGTGGCCGGGTCCTTGTGGGGTTCGGCCCGCACGGCGTCGGCCGACGTACCCGAGAAACTGTCGCTGCTCGTGTCCGCGGCGACGTACCTGAGCGCTGTCGGTCAAACGGACAAGGCCATGGCGTTGCTGGAGGGCGATCTGACGGCCATGTCCGACACGCGCGAGGAGGTGCTGCGGGCAGCGTTGACCCGCAGCTGGCTCGGTACCACCGTGGGGGACACCGTGCAGGCATTGCGCGACGTCGAGCTCGCTCAGCGGTTGGTGTCCGCCGACGACGAACCGACGTGGGCCAGGATCTGCGCCTGCCAGGCAATGGCGCTCGGCACCTGCTCGCGGTGGGACGACGTGGAGGCGCCGGCGCGCATCGCGCTCGAGCTGGGCGCGAAGTACTCGGACCACCGAACGATCGGCAAGGCTCACGCCGTACTCGGTATCGGGGCGGCTCTGCAGGGCCTGTTCTCTCAAGCGCTCGGACATGACCTCACGGCACTCGCGATCGCGCACAAGCTGGCTGAACCAGAGGATCTCGCGATGGCCGGGGTCGCTCTGACCGATGTCTACTTGCGGTTGGGTGAGCCGGACCGGGTGGCCCGGGTCGCCCGCTTCGTCGGGCGCGGTGTACGCCGGCTGATGCTGGGCCGGCACTGGCTGGAAGACCTCATCGACAGCAACGTCGTCCAGGCGCTCTACGAGTCCGGTCGATGGGACGAGGCGGTTGCTTGGATGTCCGAGCGATCGGCGCCGTCCGATCTGGGCTTCTTCCAGGTGATGATGGTCCACGTACACCTGGCGCGCGGCGATATCGCGGCGGCGGAGCAGTCGCTGCGTCACGCGGAATCCTTGAACGAACGCGATCAACCACGGTTCCTGGCGTCGTACGGCGAAGGTCAAACGCTCCTCCTGCTGCGGACCGGTCATGCGGAGCAGGCGCTCGAGTTGGCGTTGTCAGTGGCCGACACCGCGCGTGCAGGCGCTGATGAGGATGTGGAGGGCGGGCTGCTGCTCGCCGGTCTCGAGGCGGCTGCGGCCGTCCGTGCGCCTGACCGCCTCGAGCGGTTGGTGTCGCGCCTCGGCGGCGCGACCAAGGGCCGGACCCGAGCGGCTGTGTCCGCCGTGATCGATGGCGAGCGATCGCGCGCTACGGGAGCCTTCGAGCCGGATCCGTGGCTGATCGCGGCGCGGGAATGGTCCGTCCTCGGGCGGCCGTACGAGGAGGCGCAGGCACACCTTCGCGCCGCCGAGGCGTTCCTCACCAGCCGCCCGGGCGCCGCCGCCCGACGTACAGCCGCCGAAGAACTCATCGCGGCACGACGCCTTGCCGAACGCCTCCGCGCGGTTCCGCTGCTCGAGCAGATCGGCAAACTCGCACGTCTCGCCCGCATCGACACGGGACGAGGAACTACGGCCGACGACCATGCGGAGGCGGTACCGGGCCCGGCGGGTCAGCCCGCGCTGACAGAACGCGAGCAGCAGGTCCTGGCGCTGCTGGCCGACGGGCTCACCAACCGTGAGATCGGCAAGGCCCTCTTCATGAGCCCTAAGACCGCAAGCGTCCACGTGACCCACATCCTGGACAAGCTCGGGGTGCAGACGAGGGTGCAAGCGGCGGCCATCGCTGCGCGCCTCGGTCTGGACCAACGACCGTCGGTGTGACTCTGTACGTCATCGGTCGTTTCCTACGATCACTTTGCGGCGCATGAGGATCGTCGTGCCTTCTGGGCCGCTGTCGACGTCCACCGAGTCCGTGAGCCCGCGGATCAGTCTCAGTCCCAAGCCGCCGCCGCGGTGCGTTGGGCTCCGCCACCGGCCGTGGTCGCGGACGGTCACCTCGACTGCGCCGTCCACGAGTCGCGCCTCGACGTGCATGTCGCCTGGCGAGGCGCCGTACGCGTGCCGTACGACATTGCTGCAAGCCTCCCCGCAGGCGATCGCGAGCTCGTCGGCGTCCCGCCCGCCGACACCTGACTCGCGCAGCCAGCGACCTAACGCGTGCCGGACTTGAAGGAGCATGCGTGCATCGGCCGGTACGTCAAGTGAAAGCGGCGCTCCTGCCAACACCAATGGGCGGAGCGCGACCAGTGCGATGTCGTCGGCAACCTCGCCGTTCTCCGGGAGGGACGACAGGACCCGGTCACAGAGAGCATCGAGGTCGGCCTGCCCGATGCCGGACGCTTCGGCGAGCAGCCGATCGAGACCGTCCTGAATCGACAGCGTGCGCTCCTCGACGAGCCCGTCGGTGTAGAGCAGCAGAGTGGCTCCGGGCCGCAGTTGCTGAGTTGCCTCGGCATAGTCCCGTTGAGCGAGTACGCCGAGCGGTGGGGCCAGCCCACCCTCGAGGTACCGCGTGTCTCCGCCGTCGATCAGGAGGGCCGGCGGATGCCCGGCGTTCGTGAACCGAATCGTGCCGGTGTCCGGGTCGTACACGACGTAGAGCAAGGTCACCATCTCGGCCATTGGAAGCTCGCGGACCAACTCGTGCAGGCCGTTCATCACCGCAACCGGTGATGGATCGTGTACGGCGTACGCCCGGACCGCCATCCTCAGCTGGGCCATGGCTGCCGCGGCCTGCAGACCGTGCCCGGCAACATCACCGATGACGAGACCGACCAGCCCACCGCGCAGGGGGATCACGTCGTACCAGTCGCCGCCGACATGGAGATCCGCGGTCGCTGGGACGTAGCGGGCGGCTACGGCCACGCCAGGGATGTCCGGCATCCGGTCCGGGAGCAGGCTGCGTTGCAGCGTTTCCGCGATCTGGTGCTCGCGCCGGGTCCGTGCCTCCTCCAGGGTCAACTGCTGTTGGGTCTCGTACCGTTGGTGGATCTCGCGGCGCAGGCGGTCGTTGGTTGCCGTGAGCTGCGCCGTGCGGGTCTTGACGCGCTCCTCCAGGTCGGCAGCTGCGGTCATCAGCGCGCGAGCAAACCGCATACGTTCGGTCACGAGCGCGGCGAGGAAGAACGACGTGAGCGCGATCGTGGCGTTGAACGCCTGAAGGGTCAACATCTGCTCCAGCAGCGACCCGCCCGCGAAGGGGCCGAGCTCGCGTGTTGCCGACCAGGTTGCGATCAATGAGGCGATCAGCGCGGCAGGTGCAGCTCCGCGCAACTGGAGACGCCACGAGGCCCAGCCCAGGCACGGCAGCACCAGGAACAACAGCGACAGGTCGGTGGACGCTGTCCAGAACGCAAGCACCGTGGTCAGCACGAGGATTGCCGCGGCCTCGAGCCAGCGCGCGGCCGGCCACCGCTCGTGCTCCCAGAACAGGGGGATGCACAAAAGGAACGGCGCGACGGCGAGAACGCCCATCGCGTCGCCGGTCCACCAGACCGCCCACGCACCGGCCAGCTGATCGATGCCGATCGCGTTCGAGGCTACGAGAGTGGTGGCGCCGATGGTCGCGCTGATCGTCATGCTCGCGAGTGCACCCAGGAAGACGATCGCCAGCGCATCACGCCGGCTGTCCAGCTGACGCCGGAAGCCGACGCGCTCAAGGACGATCGCCGCGACCAGTGGTGCGAGGGTGTTGCCCACGGCGGTGAACAACGCGGGCACTGGACCGGCGCTGATCGGCAGATTGACGGCCAGAGCCGCCAGCGCGACAGCTGGCCACATCGACCTGCCTAGCACGAGGAACGCCGCCAGCGCGATGCCGCTGGGCGGCCATAGCGGCGTGACGTTTCGCTCCACCAGCGACAGGCTCAGGCCCAGACGCGCCCCGAGATAATAGGCCGCGCCGACCAGGACAATGGCCGTGGCCGTGCGGCCCAGATCGGGCGGCAGGCGCAGCGCGAGCGGCCTCGACGTCCAAGATGCTCGCGCGCGCCCAGCCATGGCGCTTCTACGGGGTCACGATCCGCGGCAGCTTCACCCTGTCCAACTCTCCGGCCGGGGCCCAGCGCCTCGTTGCCTTAGCTCATGGGACGCTGGAAATCGGGCTACGTCAACCCACTGTGCGCAGGTGACCTGACAGGCGGTGAAGGGGGCACTGGTAGTACCTGGAACGGCAGTGACTCCCTGGTCGTGCCGTGCGGGCCTACGGTGGCGGCATGACCGTTCCAGCGATCAAGTTGAACAACGGGGTGGAGATGCCCGCCATCGGGTTCGGTGTGTTTCAAACGCCGCCCGAGGAGACGATTGCGGCTGTCGAGAGCGCGCTGGAGGTGGGGTACCGGCACGTCGACACGGCAGCGGCGTACGGGAACGAGCGTGAGGTAGGCGAGGCGATCCGCCGCTCCGGTCGGGACGACGTCTTCGTGGAGACGAAGATCTGGGTCGTCGACTACGGGTACGACGAGACTCTGCACGCGTTCGACAAGAGCGCCGGGAAGCTCGGCGTCGAGCAGATCGACCTGCTGATCCTGCACCAGGCGGTTCCCAGCGACTTCGAGCGCACCATCGGCGCCTACCAGGCGCTGGAGAAGTTACTTGCCGACGGCAAGGTCCGGGCCATCGGGGTGTCGAACTTCATGCCGCCGCACCTGGACCTGTTGCTGGCCGAGACCGGGGTCGTGCCGGCGGTCAACCAGCTCGAGATCCACCCGTACTTCCAGCAGTCCGACTTGCTTGCCTATGACAACGAGCGGGGCATCCTCAACCAGGCGTGGTCGCCGATCGGCGGGATCACCTTCTACCGGGGCGGCTCGAAGGGGTCGACGCTGGCAGATCCGACGATCCTGGAGATCGCTGCGGCACACCGCCGTACGCCCGCGCAGGTGATGTTGCGCTGGCACCTGCAGGAAGGGCGGCAGCCGATTCCGAAGTCGGTCACCCCCTCCCGGATCGCGGAGAACTTCGCCGTCTTCGACTTCGAACTCACCGGCGAGCAGCTCGCCGCGATCGACGCGCTCGACACCGGGATCCGCGGCGGCCCGGCGCCGGAGACCATCACGCGAGGGTTCGGCGGCATCGAAATCCCTGAGGCCTGAGGAGGCATCATGCACACACGCACGCTCGGTCAAGGCCTGGAGGTCTCCGCGGTCGGTCTCGGCTGCATGGGGATGTCGCAGAGTTACGGACCGAACCCTGGTGACCGCGACGACATGATCGGCGTGATCCGGTACGCCGTGGAGTCCGCCGGGGTGACGTTCTTCGACACGGCCGAGGTGTACGGGCCGTACGTCAACGAGGAACTGGTCGGCGAGGCGCTGGCGCCGCTGCGCGACCAGGTCGTGATCGCGACCAAGTTCGGGTGGAACATCCAGGACGGCAAGATGACCGGGACGAACTCGCGTCCCGAGCAGATCCGGCGGGTCGCGGACGAGTCGTTGCAGCGGCTCGGGATCGATGTGATCGACCTGTTCTACCAGCACCGGGTGGACCCCGACGTACCGATCGAAGATGTCGCCGGGGCGGTGGCCGAACTCGTGAAGGCCGGCAAGGTTCGGCATTTCGGGCTCTCCGAGGCCGGTGCGGACACGATCCGCCGGGCGCACGCCGTACATCCGGTCACGGCTGTGCAGAGTGAGTACTCGCTGTGGACGCGGGACCCGGAGCCTGAGGTGCTGCCGGCGTGCGCCGAGCTGGGGATCGGGTTCGTGCCGTTCAGCCCGCTGGGCAAGGGCTTCCTGACCGGCACCGTGAGTACCTCGACGGAGTTCACCCCCGACGACATCCGTTCGCGGGTCCCGCGCTTCGAGGCCGGAAACCTCACCGCGAATGAGGCCTTGGTCGCTTACGTCCGCGCGCTCGCCGAGCCGAAGGGCTGCACGCCCGGCCAGATCGCCCTCGCGTGGCTGCTGGCCCAGCACCCGTGGATCGTCCCCATTCCCGGAACCCGTCGCCGCCCGCGGATCGACGAGAACACCGGCGCGACCCAGGTCGCGCTGTCGGCCGACGAGATCGCCGATCTCGATGCGCTCGCCGCTCGGATCGGTGTCCAGGGGGACCGTTACAACCCGGCCGGGATGGCCATGGTTGGCCTCTGAGTTCCCACAAGCTCGTTTGGGGTACTAGCGGGTAGTAGGAGTCCCCAGGCGAGGAGGGATACCCGTGACGGCTACGACCCGGCAGGTCGGCGAGCGTGAGGCCCGAGAGGTTGCGGAGGCGGCCCGGGAGACCGAGTGGACCCGGCCGAGCTTCGCGAAGAAGCTGTACCTCGGCGACTTCGACTTGTCGCTGATCCATCCGCAACCGCACGCGATCGCGGCGGACGACGCTGCCCGGGGCGAGGAGTTCATCGCCCGGCTGGCGGCGTACTGCGCGACCCTCGACGGCCTGCTGATCGAGCGGGAGGCGAAGATCCCGGACGAGTACCTGCGAGGGCTCGCGGAGCTGGGGACCTTCGGCATCAAGATCCCGACCGAGTACGGCGGCCTGGGCCTGCCGATGTCGTACTACGGCAAGGCGTTGATGCTGGTCGCGTCGGTGCATCCGAGTCTGAGTGCGCTCGTCTCCGCGCATCAGTCGATCGGTGTGCCGGAGCCGGTGAAGATGTTCGGGACCGACGAGCAGAAGCAACGGTTCCTGCCCCGCTGCGCTGCCGGTGCGGTGACCGCGTTCCTGCTCACGGAGCCTGACGTGGGCTCGGATCCGGCTCGCCTGGCGTCGACCGCAACCCTGACCGACGACGGTACGGCGTACCTCCTCGACGGCGTGAAGCTCTGGACGACGAACGGCGTCATCGCCGAGCTGGTCGTGGTGATGGCACGCGTACCCGAGCACGACGGCGAGCGGGGAGGCATCAGCGCGTTCGTCGTCGAGGCCGACTCGCCAGGGATCACCGTGGAGAACCGCAATGCGTTCATGGGGTTGCGCGGGATCGAGAACGGCGTCACCCGTTTCCACCAGGTCCGGGTGCCCGTCGAGAACCGGCTGGGACGGGAAGGCGCCGGCCTGCGGATCGCCCTCACCACACTGAACACGGGCCGGTTGTCCATCCCGGCGACCACCACCGCGGCCGCCAAATGGTGCCTGAAGATCGCGCGGGAGTGGTCCGTGGAGCGCGTCCAGTGGGGCCGGCCGATCGGCGCCCACGCGGCCGTGGCGGAGAAGATCTCGTTCATGGCGGCCACCACGTTCGCGCTCGAGGCGGTCCTCGACCTGTCGGCGAACCTGGCCGACGCGGGCACCAAGGACATCCGGATCGAGGCGGCGCTGGCCAAGCTGTGGTCCAGCGAGATGGCCTGGCGGATCGCCGACGAACTGGTGCAGATCCGCGGTGGACGGGGATACGAGACCGCCGACTCGCTGGCGGCCCGGGGCGAACGGGCGGTGCCGGCGGAGCAGATCCTGCGCGACCTGCGGATCAACCGGATCTTCGAGGGCTCGACGGAGATCATGCATCTGCTGATCGCCCGGGAGGCCGTCGACGCCCACCTGTCCGCGGCCGGGGACCTCGCCTCAGCGGACGCCGATCTTCAGGCCAAGGCGAAGGCCGCGGTGAACGCGAGCGGGTTCTACGCCAAATGGCTGCCTCAGCTCGCCGTCGGAAAGGGAACCGATCCCAGGTCGTACCGGGAGTTCGGGCCGCTCGCGAAGCACTTGCGGTACGTCGAGCGGTCGTCGCGCAAGCTCGCGCGGCAGACCTTCTACGGCATGGGGCGGTGGCAGGCGAAGCTTGAGTACCGGCAGGGCTTCCTGGCCAGGATCGTGGACATCGGCGCCGAGCTGTTCGCGATGGCCGCTTCCTGTTCGCGGGCCGAAACGCTGCGCGGCCAGGACGCCGCTCAGGGGGAGTCGGCGTACGAGCTGGCGGCGGTGTTCTGCGAGCAGGCGCGGCTCCGGGTCGACCACCTCTTCGAGCAGCTGTGGAGCAACACTGACGACGCCGATCGACAGCTGGCTCGGCAGGTGCTCGATGGGAAACACAGTTGGCTCGAGAACGGGATCGTGGATCCTTCCGAGGGGACCGGCCCGTGGATCGCCGAATGGCAGCCCGGCGAATCCAAGACGGAGAACAAGTCACGCCGCTACCGCTGACTGCTCGGTAGGCTGCCTGTCGTGAGCGGGGAGTTCGACGGGTGGCCGCAGGGTGCTTTCGATGTGTTGTTGCGCCTCGAGGGGGAGCCTTCGGCTGATGTCAGGCGGGAGTGCAGGCGGGAGCGGGAGGAACTGGTTCGGCGGCCGATGATCGAGCTGCTGAATATGGTGGCTGATGCGGATTCGGCGTACGAGGACTTTTCGGTCTGGGGGTACGGCGATGTGTTGCTGAGGGCCTGGCAGCGGCAGAGTGCGATTGTGCGACAGGCTCGGAACGTTGAGCTCGGAGTTCGGTTTGATCTGGATGGGTTAGAGGTCAGCTTGGCGTGGTGGTATGCGCCGTCCGTACAGATCGAGCGCTATCGTGCTGCGGTGGCGGACGGCGGTTCTGGTCCGCAGCTGGCCGTCATTGTGCGGAAGCTTGAGCGGGAGGGGTTCGTGATCTCGGGCGATCTACTGAAGCGGCCGCTGCGTGGTTATCCCGCTGACCATCCGCGAGCGGAGCTGCTGCGGCACAAGTCGGTGATCGCAACCCGGCCGCTTGGCTGCGAGGAATGGATTCACACCTCCGCCGCGGCGGACCAGGTACTCGCGGCCTTCGCCCAGCTGCGTCCGCTGGCGCGTTGGCTGGTCAAGAATGTGTCGCCGGGCGGGTCGGGGTCTTGGGATGGGTGACCGGCAGACGGGCTTCCTGCCAGGCCTCGAATCCACCGATGACGTCGGTACTACGGAATAGTCCGAGTTCTCGCAGAGAGCGAGCGGCGAGGCTCGAGGAGTACCCGCCTTCGCAGATGACGATCCACTGGATGCCGTGCGCAACGGCCTCGGGAATTCTCGCAGTGCTCGTGGGGTCGAGCCGCCATTCCAGGTGGTTTCGTTCGATGACGAACGCTCCAGGGATCTCACCGCTTGCCCGTCGCTGGAATTCGGGCCGGGTGTCGACGATCATCGCCTCGTTTCGCCGTACGGCGTCGTACGCCTCCTCGGGACTGAGGCGCGGCAGCTCGGCCTGGACTGTGGCGACCCAGTCGTCGATCGGCATCGGTCGCCGCCGTCGCGACGCGGCCGGATGGGTTTCATACATGCGGATCGCGACCACGAGACCCGACAAGGCGGTGATGACTGCGACGACCCAGACCGCCGCCCGCAGTCCCCAGAGGTCCGCGACCAGACCGGCCAGAATCGCGCCGACCGCGAACCCGCCATCGCGCCACAGCCGGTAGACGCCGACGGCTCGCGCGCGCCAGGCGGGATGGGCGACGTCGCCGATAGTGGCGAGCAGTGTCGGATAGACCATCGCGGTGCCGACGCCGAGCAGTACTGCGGCCGCTGCCCACAGCGGGAAGCTGTCGGCCGCGGCGGTCGTTGCGAGGGCCACGGCTTGGACGAGCATGCCCGCGGTGATCAGCCACTTGCGTCCCCAGCGATCCGACAGCGGACCGGTGACAAGTTGCCCAAGGCCCCAAACGGCCGGGTAGAGCGCGGCGAGGATCCCGATCCGCGCAACGGACAATCCTGCGGTGGCGAACAGGATCGGGAACAGTCCCCACGCGAGTCCGTCGTTCAGGTTGTTCACCATCCCGGCCTGGCTGGCCGACGACAGTGCCGGCTCGCGCAGGCTTGTCCGGCTGAACACCTGGCGATTCGTCACCTCGCCCCGAGTGTGATGTCCAGCAGCCTCCAGCTGCGCGTGTCCTCGGGTTTCGCGTACGACGAACGCCGACAAGCCGAGCCCGAGAGCGGCGTACGACAAGCCGAGCAGGAACGGGGCCGGACGCAGGCCGTAGCGCGCGGCGAGATACCCCGTGGCCAGGGCCGTCACCGCGACGGCGACGTAGCCGGCGGCCTCGTTCAGACCCATTGCCAGGCCTCGCCGGTGTGGGCCTGCCAGGTCGATCTTCATGATCACTGTGGCCGACCAGGTCAGGCCCTGGTTGACGCCCAGGAGCACGTTGGTGGCGACGACCCAGCCCCAGGACGGTGCCCAGATGAGGAGCAGCGGAACCGGCACGGCGATCAGCCAGCCGACCACCAGGACGGGTTTGCGACCGAACCGGTCCGACCAGGTGCCCGCGAAGTAGTTCGTCGCGGCCTTGGTGAGGCCGAAGGCGAGGACGTAGGTGAGCAAGAACGTGTACCCGGTGAGGTGGAACGTGTGGTCGGCGAGTAGCGGCAGGACGGTGCGTTCTTGCCCGAGCATCCCGCCGACGAGCGCGTTGACCGCGACGAGCAGGCTGAACTGGGCGAGATTTGCGCGGATCCCGAGCTGCATCAGCCGGTCTCCAGATCCTGCCCGGTCGCCGCGGCCCAGTCCTCCGCTCCGCCGACGAGTACGGCGAGATCACGGTGCCCGGTGCGTTCCAGCAAACTCGCGGCGCTCATCGCGCGCTCGCCGTGGCCACACATCACCACCAGCGGTTCGCGTCGTACCTCATGGGCGCGGTCCACGAGCGCGCCGAGTTCGATGTGCTGGGCGTGGGGGAGGTGGCCGCCGTGGAACTCGGACTCCTGCCGGACGTCGAGGACCGCCCCGTGGACGTCGCCCGGGCGGATCAGCTGGGTGTGCACGGTCTCGGCGTCCCACGCATCCATCCCGCCGCGCAGTTCGCCGACGACGTTGTAGACGATCTTGGCCGCTTGCCACGCGATCTCGTCGGCGTCCTGGTCAGGTCGCCGTACGACGATCACCGGCCGGCGGTCCGGCACCAGCCAGCCCAGCCACGACGCGAACGCCGGCCGCAGCGGGATCGACAACGCGCCCGGGATGTGCGCGGCCGCGAAATCTCTCGTCGGTCGGACGTCGACCAACTCGGCATCCATACTCCGGAGCGCCGGGGCATCGAGGGGTCGTAGAGATGGGGCGAAGTACAGGACGGCCGGACCGCGTCGGTTGATTTCAGGCAACCGCAGGAAGTACGGCGGGAAGCTGCCGAGCGACTCGAGCAGTTCCTTCACGAACGCGTCCTCGCTGCCGACCTGCAACAGCGGATTCGTTGCCCGTTCGCGGCCGATCGTGCTGACTCGGTCGGCATCCGGGGGAGCAGAGCAGAACGACCCGGCACCGTGGGTCGGCCAGACCGCCACGTCGTCGGGCAGTTCGGCGAGACGCCGCAGCGAGGCGTACTGCGCACGGGCGAGCGCCTCGGTCTGATCGGGGGAGACGAGGTCGGTACGGGCGGCTGCTCCGACGAGCAGCGATCCGCCGGTGAAGACGCCGAGCGGGCGCGCGCCGTCGAGGAGAAGGAAGGACAGGTGCTCGTGGGTGTGACCCGGCGTACCGAGTGCTCGCAGGCGCAGCCCGCCGAGGTCGACCTCGTCCCCGTCATGCAGGCCGCGGTGGCCGAACTCGCGATGACCAGCGGCGGAGGCGAGGATCTCGGTGCCTTGGCTCGCGGCTAGCTGTCGCGCACCGGAGAGGAAGTCGGCATGCAGATGCGTGTCCGCGGCGAACGCGACGGTCAGTCCACGCCGCTCAACTGCCGCGGTCGCGGCCCGGAGGTCGACGCTGACGTCGACCACCAGCGCGCGGCCGTCGTCCAGGTCAACCAGGTACGCCGAGTTGCCCAGGCCCTCGTCCACCAGCGGAACAACCGTCATCGCTCCCGCCATCCTGTTCAAGGAACTACTTGAATAAGAGCGCCGGAGCTGGGGTATTGTCAAGAAAGCACTTGAATACGCTGGTCAGGAGGCTGACAGATGCGGGATCGCGCCGCGAAGACAGCACTGTTCGACGCTCTGACAGAGGGTGCGAAGGCGTTGGCGAACGGTCGTCGGGCGGAGCTGATCGACGTACTGGCCCAGGGGGAGCGGTCGGTCGAGGAGCTCGCCACTGAGATCGGGCAGTCGGTGGCGAACACCTCCCACCACTTGCAGCGCTTGCTCCGGTCCGGCCTGGTCCGGACCCGCCGGTCGGGAACCCACGTCTACTACGCGCTCGCAAGCCCCGCGGTGACGGATCTGTGGCGGGCGATGCGTGCGGCCGCCGAGGAGCATGCCTCCGGTCTGGATCGGCTCGCGCAGGACTACCTCGGCAACCGCGGCTCGCTCGAAAGTATGACCCGCGACGAATTGGTGAAGCGCCTTCGCGCCGGGGACGTCGTCGTACTGGACGTCCGGCCGGCGGCGGAGTACGACGCAGGGCACCTGCCCGGCGCGATCTCGCTGCCGCTCGCCCAACTGCAGGAGCGGTTGGGTGAGGTGACCAGCGGTGCTCAGGTCGTGGCGTACTGCCGCGGGCCGTACTGCGTGTACGCCGACGACGCCGTCAGACTGCTGGCCAACGAAGGTCGTGCGGCGTACCGGCTGGAGGACGGCTTTCCGGAATGGGCAATGGCCGGCCTGCCCGTCGAGCGTTAGGACGATTGACGCGCAGCCGGACGGCTGTCGTATGCGCCGTGTCTCCGATCGTCCTACTGATAGCGGGCGGCATTCGAGCTGCCCGGATACAGCAGAGCGACCACGGAGGAAGACCAGATGACACCGGCAGCAAAGCCCAGCCCGATCCCCGCTTCGTACCGGCGGGTGACGCCCACCCTCACCGTTGCGGGCGCCGTCAAGGCGCTCGAGTTCTACAGCTCGGTGTTCGGCGCGACCGAGCGGATGCGTTTCCCCGGTCCGGAAGGGACGATCGCCCACGCGGAGATCCAGATCGGCGACTCGGTCGTCATCGTCGAGGACGAGGATCCCCAGCGAGGCACCACTGCGCCGCCTCCTGGTGGACTGCCGGGCTCGCCCGCGTTGCTCTTCATCTACGTCGAGGACGTCGACGCGGTCATCGCACGCGCCGTGGAGCTCGGTGCGACGCTGCAGCGTCCCGCGGAGGACCAGTTCTACGGCGACAGGGACGGCCACATCGTCGATCCGTTCGGACACGGGTGGACCGTCGCGTCACACATTGAGGACGTGACGCCCGACGAGCTGACGCGCCGGATGGCCGAGCTGTTCGGCTCGGCCAGCTCTTAACCCCATTGGGAACTTAACCTCTCCCTTCGGACAGGAAGGGGCGTGGAGATGTCGCACAGGCTTGAGTTTCTGTTGTCGGAGAATCCGTGGGCGCCGACTGCGGTCATTGAAGAGGTGAACGCGCGCACAGGTGGCGGGTTGGTGCTGACCGGGCTGGCTGATCAGGTGGGTGGGTCGAGCAGCGCGGCGTTCGTTGCGTGGGCGGATGGGCGGGAATCTGCGCTCACGCGGACTCGTACGCCGTTGGCCGTGATGCGGCAGACGGCGAGTGTCCTGAACGACGTACGCGGGCAGGGCTTGCCCGTTCCAGAGCATCAGCTCGTGCTGGAGCTTTCTGATGGGTACGTCGCTGTTGTGCAGGAGAGGCTGCCCGGCCGTCATGTGAGTGAGCTCAACTCGACCACGGCTGCTGCGTTCATCGCGATGAACGACCGGTTTGCTGGAGTGCTACGAGACCGTCCAGAGGTCCCGCGGCCAAGAGCCTTTCGCACTTTCGAGAACACCGTGGGCCGTCTTGGCGAGCGTGGCCGGCGCCTGCTGGGGCGACTGCTTGAGATTGACGGTGGGCGCCCCTTTCGCATGCAGGGCGACGATCTTGTGCACACCGACTACACGCCGGGAAACGTGTTGTTCGATGACGCCGGCAATGTCAGCGGTGTGGTCGACTGGAACAACGGCGCTGTGCGCGGCGATCGGTACTACGCGCTCCTCGGGCTGCACTGGGGGAGCGTCGGCCGGAGGACGGTCGGGGCCGAGGAGTTGAAGCAGGTCGAGGAGAAGCTGGCCCACCTCAGCCCGGCGACCAGACGCAGCTACGAGGCGCATTGGATGGTCGACCAGGTGCACGAGTCAATCCTCAAAGGCTTCCCGCCAGAACGCATCCAGGCCGACGTGGCACGCGCGGAGAAGACACTGGGTTGAGGCGTGAGGTAGGTCACCTCTACTGCGTCACGTGGGTTCTACGAGGGAGCTCCTTACCGCGCGGCAGTAGGACGTGATGAGAGATGCAGTGCCCGCCGCGCTGTTGGCGGCGCGGTAGAGTTCGGCGATGGCCCAGTGGCCTTCTCGATCGATGGCCATGGCTTTCAGCCGCTTCTCGAGAAGTACGGGGTCGGTGATCACCAGGAGTTCGTCCAGGGCTTCCTGGAGATTCTGGCGCGCCAGCAGGATCTGGCGGGCGTTGTACCGACCGAAGTTGCGGTAGGCAACGAAGCTCGCCGTGTCGAAGAATTGGTTCAGAGTCGACTCCCGCGGGTAGGTCGGGTACCGCTCGTGGAAGGCGAGCAGCGCCGCGGGCATCTCCTTGGCCAGGCCGGGCTTGGCGTACCAGAGGACACCGACCGGCGTCTGGTCGGTGAACGATCCCGCGCCCTTGCTGAAGAACCCGATGTTGACGGTCCGGGGCGAGTACGCCGGGACGCGCGAGGTGCTGGGCGCTGCCCGGAGCGGGTCGAGACTGATGTCGATCCGGATGTCGCACTCGCTCGGGGCGATCGCGATGGCCTTGCCGAGTGAGCTCGTCGCGTCACCCGGACCGGAGTCGGCGTCGACGCAGACGATCTCGGTGATTTCGGGGATCCGGAGCAGCTCGACGAGTCCGGTGTTCTCCCAGTGCCCGCCGTCGGTCAGGTACAGGTAGGGGTCGTCGAGGTCGTGGATCCCGAAGAACTCCTTGAACAGGTAGCCGAGCCCGGTCCGGGGATACGACAGGTCGATCTCCTTGTCCAGCTCGGCGGCTTCGAGTTGGGTGATGAAGCGCGGGTTGGCGATCCACACCCCGAGCCGGATGTTGAAGAAGGCCAGCAGCATGCTGGTCGGGCCGATCTGGTACCGCCCCATCGCGGGGGAGACCGCCGCGCTGGAGATGGCGACCGCCATCATCGTGGTGATCCGCTTGTTCAGCTTCTCGCCGAGCCGGTCGAGCACCCGTGTGGATGCGGCGAACTGCAGGGTGTTGCCGCGCCCGTCCTGGGGCAGATGCAAGATCGTCCGCTCAGGGTCGAACGTCACGCTCAGAGCCGGAGTGCCGTAGCGGGTACGGACCGCACGTGAGGTCACGGTGCTGGTCGTGCACACCACCAGCGGCGTACGCACCGCCTTGTTGTCGTAGTTGAAGGCGAAGAGGCCGGGTTCATGCTTGGCCTCGTCTGTACCAGGGACGTCGTTGTCGTACGGGCGCACACGGACCTCGTCCTCGCCGTTGTCGGTCCGGTACGTCGCGTAGGCCAGACGCAGCTTGCCTCGGTAGAAGGGCGCCAGTGACCAGCTTTCCGAGCTGGGTCCCAGGAGCACAACAGCCAGAACCGCCAGCGCGAGTACCCAGTTCCAGCCGGACTGCCAGCTGACCAGATCGTCCCTGGACCAGGTCACCTCGTGCTTGGCAGCGGTCCACGTCGCCAGCGCTGTCAGACCCAGCGCGACCACGACGAAGGCAAAGCCGCCGAGCATGGGCGCGAAGCGCGCCGCCGGCTTCCTGAGGATGCGGACGACCGAGCCGACAACGCCGACACTCGCACCGACCGTAGCGATCAGCGTGGGCAACGTCAGATGGGCGACCGCACCGACCAGCTCGATGAAGCCCCACAAGGTCAGTGCGAGCAACGCACCAAGGCCGAGCGCGCTGTACGACGCCCGCTTCAGCGTCTGCAGTGTGACGCGCGCGGCCGGCTTGTTCTGGGCGTAACCGACGAGAAACTGACCGGCGAGGACCCAGAGCATCAGGACGACGAATCCGGCGGCGAGGAAGATGAGCCCGGGCAGTGCGAGCAAATGGTCCTTGACGAG
This sequence comes from Kribbella sp. VKM Ac-2569, assembly GCF_004216905.1. Lineage (GTDB taxonomy): Bacteria > Actinomycetota > Actinomycetes > Propionibacteriales > Kribbellaceae > Kribbella. The sequence continues at coordinate 895,576 of NZ_SGXJ01000003.1, read as the reverse complement.
TCCGTGCATCGCGCCGTTCGGCAGCTCGCCGCCCTGGCCCGTGAGGCTGCGCAATGCCCAGCCCACAGGCCGTGTGATTGCCCAGCCCATGCTCAGTAGCACCACCAGGTTGACTGTCAGCCCGGCGATCACCGTTGCGAACACGGCTGGGCGGTACGACGCCTTGGTGGAGGTCTGATTGCCCTCGGGTCCGGATTGCCTGGTCGCCTTCGCGGCTGCCGGATCGGTGTCGGATCCTCGAGGCTGGTTCGACCCGAGGTACCCGAGGTTGTCGACCAGATGGCGCTCCTCGGGGGTGAGCCACCCGTTTTCCCGCTGCCGCCACGGTCGAGGTGCCAGCTGGCGGAGGCGCTCTCGTTCACGGCTCTCCTCATCCGTCGTCGGGAGGCTGGATCGCGAGATGCTCCAGCCGGCCGCCATGTTCGATCCACCCGACACCGCGGTGACGGCGCGCGCCCCGGACCAGCCGAGGACGCCGTCGTCGAGCGCCTGGAGTGCGCCGAGGCTGATCGACGACGCCCGGATGCCGCCACCGGAAAGGGCAATGCCATACCTCGCCGGTCCGGACGGGGGATCGGCGCGTCGCATCTGGGTGCCCTCTGCGGCTTGCGCGACCTCTTCCGAAGGTTCCGGCGTCGGAGCCATGCCGGCCACCTTTTGGGCGTACGACGGCAGCTTCAGAGAGGCGGTCCTGACCCAGCGTGGCGTCGACCACCAGGCGAAGGCACCTGCCGCGGTGTAGACGATGGCGACGAGGAGCAGGGTGAACTTGGCCCAGGCGCAGACCGCGACGAACCGCCAGGGCCCGTTCGACGATCCCGCGGTGAGCATGAGGATGTTCTCGGCGACGTCGAAGACGCCCGCGACGACGACAGCGATGACCACGGTGGTACGCGCTCGCCGTAGCGCCGGCAGCCGGAAGTAGTTGCCGGCCCACGACGCCAGTAGGCCGAGCAGGAAGACGTAGGAGGCGATGAACCAGAAGTCCTGTTGAACGGCCCTCGTGAAGGCATCGCCGCACGCGCAGGCCGTCCATGCGTCGCTGGTGCCGGCGAGTTCGATCTCGACGATCGACCTCGGAGTGCCCTTGAGACTCGCCGCGTCGCCGAAGTGTGCGGCGGCAAGAGCAAACAGGATCAGAGCAAGCCAGCGCAGTACGGCACGCAAGTGGCGCTCCAGGTCGGTGGCGAGCAGAACGACCACCAGCACGATGGCGAGCACAAGGAACGCGACCCAGACCGCCCGCGGCAAGTCATCGTCTCCGACACGGTCGCCGAGAAACACTGCGCCGAGCGCGAGCACGCCGACGCCCACAATCAGCAACACCACCCGCCGCCCGTAGTGAAAGGAGACATCCGTATCCGATGTGAGTCCCTCGACCGGCGGATCCAGAAGAATCGCCATTTGCTCCACCCCCACTCACCTATAAGAGGTCTGAGAACGGCGACTGATACGCCCGCGCGAACGCGTCGTACGTCCGGTTGAGCCGGGCAACCTGCTGGTGGGCTTTCGGTCTTGTCGGTGGGTTTGGGGTGGGTGCTTACTGGGGGTGTGGGGCGGGTGGGTGTGGTCGCGGTTTTGGTGGCTGGGGTGGGACTGGGCTCGTGTTCGTCGGTGGGGGAGTCGGCGGGGATCGAGTGGGGGGACTGCTCGGCTGGTGCCGGCGTGGGCGGGGGGAGTCTTCCTGCGGATCGGTTTGAGCTGCGGTGTGGGGCTGTGGAGGTTGAGCTTGACCCTGCTCATAAGGAGGCGGGGACGGTTGGGGTGCAGGTCATTCGGGTTCATCGGTCGGGCGGGGCGGCGACCAAGGATCCGTTGTTGCTGATTGCCGGTGGGCCTGGGCAGTCCGGTGTGGACTACGCGGTTGTTGCGGCCGGTCTGCTGCCGGAATCCGTACTAGACCGGTTCGATCTGGTGGGGTTCGATCCGCGCGGGGTCGGGCGCACGCAGCCCATCCGGTGTGAGCACGCCGATACCGGTACGCCGACGTTCCCCGACCTGCTGACCGACGCGGGATATGCCCGTGCTGCCGGCCTGATGCGTGGGATCACGAACGAGTGCGCGGCGGCGCTGGGATCCAAGGCGGCCTTGTTCAGTACGACGGCGACGGCTGTCGACATCGATCGCATTCGGGCAGCTTTGGGCCAGTCGACGCTGACCTACCTGGGCTGGTCGTACGGCGCCAAACTTGGGGCCGAGTACGCCCGCCTCTACCCGGACAAGGTCCGCGCCGCCGTCCTCGACGCCCCGACCGCCCCCGGCACGACCTGGATCGAGACCGTCGAACGCCAGATCGCCGGCTTCGAGAGTGCGTTCGATCAGTTCACGGCCTGGTGCGCGACACAGGACAGTTGTGACCGGTTCCGCGATGTGCGCAAGTTCGTTGGCGAGCTCGTCCGCAAGGCGCAGGAGTCGCCCATCCCGAGCAGGCGGCCGGCGGACGACGTACCGACGTACGGCGTCGATGTCGTCGATGCTGTGGTGGCCTCCCTGTACGACGATGCGCGCTGGCCTGATCTTGCCGACGGACTGCGGGAGGCTGCGGACGGCGACTCGGGCACCCTGCGGGAGCTGGCCGACGCCGGTCGCGGCGGGGACTCGGAGGACGCCCTGCTGGTCATCAACTGCAATGACAGCGCACCCGGGCCCAGCGAGGGTGAGATCAGGGCGGCCGGAGCCCGGTTCGCCAAGGAGTTCCCGCTGTTCGGGGTCTGGGGATCGTGGCAGCTGTTCGGGTGCGCGTTCTGGCAGCCGACCCGTCACACCCTGCAGCCGCCCGTCGCCGCCACGGCGCACCCGATCATCGTCGTGGGCACTCGCCACGACCCCGCAACGCCGTACGGCGGGGCCGTCGCGATGGCCGCGATCCTGGGTAACGCGGAGTTACTGACTTGGGAGGGTCAGGGCCATACCGCAGTCGGTCGCAACGACTGCGTCAACCGTCACGTCGCCGACTACCTGGCGTCGCTGACGGTACCGCCGCACAACACCCGCTGCGCAGCGTGAGCGGATCAGGCCTCGGCGTCGGCCTGGCCGAGGGAATGGAGTTTGGAGAAGGGGGCGACGACTCGCAGGAGCCGTCCGGCCCCGAAGTCGATGATGACCGTGCCATCAGCTTCGACTGAATGGACGCGGCCGAGCCCCTCCCTGTCGTGAGAGACCCGCTCACCGACTTCGTAACTCTTGAGCGAGTCAGAAACCTGGGCCTTGAAAGGACTGGTGGACAGGTGACGACGCGTCGTCGCGCGATAGGGCAGCATCAGACCTCAAGTATGCGCCGTTTTCGCCGACTCTGCGACACGGGACCCCCTCGGAGCCACCGGCCTGCGTGGTTTGATGAGGTACCCGCCGCCCCGAGGGAGTCCGATGATGCGCAAATTGCTGGTCCTGTTGCTGGGTCTGTCGATGGCCGGATTGAGCGGGGCGAGCGCGCAGGCAGCGCCGGTGGGGGACCGGGACGTCATCGTCCAGCTGTTCGAATGGAACTGGACGTCGGTCGGGCGGGAGTGCGGTCAGGTGCTCGGCCCGAAGGGGTACGGCGCGGTGCAGGTCTCGCCTCCGCAGGAGCATGTCGTGCTGCCGGGGTCGGGGTATCCGTGGTGGCAGGACTACCAGCCGGTGAGCTACAAGATCGACAGCACCCGCCGCGGAACGCGCAGTCAGTTCGTTGCCATGGTCAACAGTTGCCACGCGGCCGGTGTCAAGGTGTACGTCGATGCCGTGATCAACCACATGACCGGTGGCTCGTCGGGCGGCACCGGCAGCGCGGGATCGTCGTACACGCATTACGACTACCCGGGCACGTATCAGACACAGGACTTCCATCATTGCGGGCGCAACGGGAACGACGACATCGTCAACTACGGCGACCGGTACGAGGTGCAGAACTGTGAGCTCGTCGACCTGGCCGATCTCGCGACCGGCACCGACTACGTGCGCGGCCGGATCGCGACGTACCTGAACGATCTGCTGTCGACCGGGGTCGACGGGTTCCGGCTGGATGCCTCCAAGCACATGCCGGCCGAGGACATCGCCGCGATCAAGTCCCGCTTGTCGCGTCCGGCGTACCTGTACCAGGAGGTCATCTACGGCGCCGGCGAGCCGATCACCCCGGACGAGTACGTCGGGAACGGCGATGTGCTGGAGTTCCGGTACGGGAAGGATCTCGCGAAGATCTTCAACACCGAGCGCCTCGCCTACCTGAAAACGTTCGCGGAGCCGTTGGCGTCGGATCGTGCCGTGGTGTTCACCGACAACCACGACACCCAGCGCGGCAGCGGCGTACTGACGTTCCGCGACAACGGCCGCTATGCGATGGCGAACGCGTTCATGCTGGCCTGGACGTACGGGACGCCGAAGGTTATGTCGAGCTACGAGTACTCGTCGAACGACGAGGGACCGCCGTCGAACAGTAGCGGGCAGACGGTCGACACGACCTGCTTCAGCAACCGCTGGCGGTGCGAGCACGAGTGGCGGGTGATCGCCAACATGGTCGGCTTCCACAACGCCGTACGAGGGACCGCCGTGACCGAGTGGTGGGACAACGGGAACGACGCGATCGCGTTCGGGCGTGGCGACAAGGGTTACCTCGTCCTCAACGACGAGAGTTCGGCGCTGACCGGCCGGAGCTTCCACACCCAGCTTCCGGCCGGCGTGTACTGCGACGTCTTCCACGGCGACTACTCGTCGGGCAGCTGCACCGGTCCGACGTACACCGTCGACTCATCGGGCTGGTTCCGCGCCGACATCGCCGCCTCGGACGGCCTGGCGCTTCACGCCGGGGCCAGGCTGAACTCCTAGCAGTTGAATTTCAGATCGTCCGGGTCGTACGTGTCGAACTTGCTCGTCTGCCACGTGACCGCGGCGGCGGCACGGATCTTGAAGAAGTGGTCCTTGAACTTCTCGTGCACGTCCGCGTCGGTGATGCGCAGTATCACGTCGTCGTTGTGCCAGGGCGACTTGCGGTTGAGGTTGTGGCTACCGGTGAAGACGACCTTCTGATCCCCGTTCCCGGCGTAGTTGCCGTCGATCAGGATGTTCTTCTCGTGGGTTCCGCACTGGTTCTTGCTGAACTCGCGGACCTCCGGCCCGTGGAACTTGCCGGTCGGAGCGCGGAGCAGACCGCCGCGGAGCGGCCCGTCCTTCGCCTGACTGACGTCCGTGCCTACGACGTCGACGTAGCAACCCTCGTTGTCCAGCCGCCACAGCTCGGCGGCGACGGCGGCGCCACCGCCCTTCGCGATCTGGGCCGCGGCGACCCGGACGATGGTCCGGTGCTCCTTGTCGTTGGTGCCGCCTGACGTGTTCCCGTCGCATTTCACGCTCTTCAGGATGTTCGCGAAGGTGACGTTGCTGCTCGACTCCTTGCGCGGCGAGACATACATCTTGTACTTCGCGTTCGACACCGGCCCGTGCTCGTCGATGAAGTGCTGGTACTGGTCGGCGCGCTTCTCCTCGGTGCTGAGATCGAAGAAGTACTCCTGGTACTTGTCGTACAGCCACTTCCCGTCGTCGCCCATCGCGGTGAACGCGGTGTTCCACATCTTCGGGCCGGAATGGTCGCTGAGGTTCGAGCTCGTCTGCACGACCACGTTCGACTGACCGCGGGTCTTGCTGAACAGGTAGAACTTGTTGTGCATGATGTGGTCGCCGATGCACGACGTGTGCTTGTTGCCGTCGGACTTACCGAGGTCGCCGCAGTTCTTGATCCACGAGGTCCGGCCGTCCACAGCTTTCTCGACGTACTTGTACGGCTTCTTGCCGGCGTGCTCCGCGTCGACGATCACCCGAACCTTCACGTCATCGTCCTCGATCTTCTTCACTAGGGCATTCGCGACCTTCTGGTCGTCGAACCGATACGACGCGATGGTGATGTCCGAGCCCTTCCCCGCGCCCTCGATCAGGTTCACCAGGTAGTCGCGGATGCGGTATTGCTGGTATTCCGCCGGGACGTCCTGGGCCGTGCCGTTCGGGTCGTTGTCCACAAACACGGCGGGTGCGTCGGGGGCGTCGTCGCCGTCCTCCGCGCCGGTGGCTTGCGCGCCGCCGCCGTACACCAGTGCGCAGGTCGTCGCGGCGACCACGAGTCCTTTGACCAGATCCGAAGGTTTCATACCGGCGACGGTAGGTATGTCGGTTATCCGCGCGTTATCGCGCGGGGATAACCGACATATAGCGACTGCTCCTAGTGTCCTGGAATCAACCATCCAGGAAGGGGAGTGTGATGGGTACGCGACTTGTGCTGACCTCGGCGGCGACTGCCGTGCTGATGGTGGGTGGTGTCAGTGCGGCCGCGATGGCGCCGAAGGCCGGACCTGCTGTCAAGACGGGGGCCGAGAAAGCGCGCGGGAACGACTGCCACGCGACGGTCAACAGTTTGCCGAGCAGCGACAAGCACATCTATCTGTACAAAGCGCCGAACTGCGGAGGTGCTCACGACGCCAAGGACGATTCCACCAAGGACCGTGACTACGGCGACGGCGAGGGTCAGATCAAGGATTTCGACAACCAGGCCGGCTCGCTGATCAATCACAGCAACGTGACCATGGAGTTCTACACGCGTACGGCGTACAGCGACAAGGGCGACCGGTTCTGCGTCCGCCCCGGTCACTACGTGACGAAGCTGAAGATGTACGGCGACGGTAAGGCCGAAGCAGGCAATTGGAGCAACAGCATCAGTTCGCATCGCAAGGTCGATCCGGACAAGTGCAAGCGCTTCTTCGGATGGCGCATCAACTAACTCGAGGGGACAAGAGAAATGCGTTCACGCACGATGGCACGGCTCTGGGTGGGGCTGACCGCGCTGGCGGTATCGGCGAGCGGCGCCCTGATGGCGAACGCCGCAACACCCAACGAGCAAACAGTTCCGCAGGAGACCCGGTTCGCAACACAGGCTCGCAGCGCGGGCCTCAGCACCACGCAGGCACAGGAGTTGCAGCGCACGATCGACGCGCGGCTGGCGCAGATGAAGATTGCGGCGCACCAGGTCGGCTTCAACGAGATCATGACCGACGACGGGAGTGCGAAGGTCACCCTGTCCGTACCGGGCACCGCGGCAGAGGGGGACCGCACTTGCACGAGCGGGCGGCTCTGCTTGTGGGCGGGCGACTACTACGACCACGACAAGGTCACCCTGTACTACTGCCATTTCACCGACCTCGGCAAGCTGAAGCCGGCGTGGAACGATCGCCTCACGTCGTACCTGAACTTCCAGACGAAGGGCACGCGGGCGAAGTTCTACAACTTCAAGAGCGGCGCATGGCACGTCAAGTTCACCAGCGTCGCACCGCACCGGGAGCCGGATCTGGGGCGCTACAGCGGATACAACAACGTGATCGACGGAGTCTCGCCCTGCTGAGGGCCTGAGCCCGGCACCCGGGGGAGGACCCGATCGTCGCCTAACCTGAAGTGATGGTCGGGGACGGGGTGGAGATCCGGGTGCTGGGCCCGGTCGAGGTGGTCGTTGGGGGCAGGCCGGCGAGCCTGGGGGGTCAGCGAGCCCATCAGGTGCTGGCCGCCCTGCTGATGGAGGCCGGCCGGGCGGTGTCGGCGGACGAGCTCATCGACGCGGTGTGGGACGACAGTCCGCCGGCGTCGGCGCGCACGCAACTGTCCATCCAGGTGTCCACGCTGCGGCGCGCGCTCGCCGACGCCGGGTGCGAACGCGAACTCATCGAGACGACACAGCACGGCTACCGACTGAACGACCAGGAGGTTCGGATCGACCTGGCAGAGGCCGAGCGGTTGCAGGCCGAGGCGCAGGCTGCCGGCGATCTCGAGGACGCGGCCGACCGGTTGCGCGCCGCCCTCGCGCTCTGGCGTGGTACGGCGTTGCGCGACCTGTCGACCCGAGCACTGAGCGCCAGTGCCCAACGGCTGGCCGAACTGCGGCTGACGATCGCCGAGCAGTTGTACGACGTCGAGTTCGCGCTCGGGAGGTACCGCCAGGCGATAGCGGAGCTGAGCGCTCTGGTCGCCGAGCAACCGTTGCGCGAACACCTGCGGGCATTGCTGATGACGGCATTGTGGCGATCCGGCCGGCCGGCGGAGGCACTCGAGTGCTACCGGGACGGCCGCCGCCTGCTGGTTGAGGAGCTCGGCATCGAGCCTGGCCGGGAACTCCGCGAACTCGAGCACGCGGTGCTGGCCGGTGCGGCGCCGGACGAGACACAGGCTGTCCAGGAGACCGTCGTACCGGCGGAACTGCCGCTCGGTGTGCCGACGTTCACCGGGCGGGAAGCCGCGATCCGTAGGCTCCGCGATCTGCTGGCGTCCGCGCGGCCGCGTCCGGCACCGATCGCGGCCCTCGCCGGACCCGGTGGCGTCGGTAAGTCCGAGCTCGCGGTGCATGTCGGGCATCTGCTCGCCGATGCGTTCCCCGACGGTCAGCTGTACGTCGATCTGCGCGGATCGACTCCCGACGTGGCGCCGTTGGAACCCGCCGAGGTGCTCGGGCGGTTCCTGCGTTCGCTTGGGGCCGCCGGCGGGACCGTCCCGGCGGAGACCGATGAGGCGGCCGCCCGGTTCCGGTCGATGACAAACGACCTGCGGCTGCTGGTGGTCCTGGACAACGCGCTGGACGTCGGTCAGGTCGAACCGCTGATCCCGGCCGGTCAGGGCTGCCGCACCATCGTCACCAGCAGACGGATCCTGGCGGCGCTGCCCGGCGCCGTCCATGAACCGCTCGAGGTGCTGCCCGAGGAAGATGCGATCGCGTTGCTGGCCCGCCTGGTCGGTCGGGTGGACCTGGCGGACCCGGAGCAGCGACGGGCCGCGGCCGACGTCGTACGGCTCTGTGGCGCTTTGCCGCTGGCGGTTTCGATCGCTGCGTCCCGGCTGACCTCCCGCCCGTCGTGGACCCTGCCGACGTTGGCCGACCGGCTCGCAACCACCGACCACGGGTGTCGGCGGTTGAGTGAGTTGCAGACCGAGGACCGCGGCGTGCGGGCGAGTTTCCAGGTCAGCTATCAGGAGCTCGACGATCGGCAACGGCGGCTCTTCCGGCAGATCAACCTGCTGGACGCTGCCGACGTCGGCATTCCGGTTGTCGCCGCGTTGGCGGACACCAGCACCAGTGCCGCCGAGGAACTGCTCGAGAGCCTGGTCGACATGCAGTTACTCGAGAGCCACGCGCCTGGGCGGTACCGCGCGCACGACCTGCTCCGGTTGTTCGGCCGTGACCGCGCCGTTGCAGCGGACGACGACGCCAGCCGCGCAGCCGCCGTACGACGGGCTCTGCACTGCTATCTGGCCACCTCGCGGACCGCGTGCCGACTGCTGAACGCCGACGCCGCCTGGCGGACCGAGGCCGGGCCCGCAACCCTCCAGGGTGTTGGGATCGAACTGCGCGATCGCGACGAGGTCTACGCGTGGCTCGATTCCGAGGGCGACAATCTGTCCGCGATCGTCCGCCAGGCCGCCGAACTAGTGCCCGGGCTGGCGGCCGCGATCGGCTCTGCGGTCGGCCTCGGCCTGACCCTGCGCGGCCGGCATCGCGACAGACTCCGGCTCGGCCAACTGGTGCTGTCCGCGGCCACCGAGCCGTTCCACACAGCGGTCGGCCACGAGAACATCGGCGCCGCGCTGCTGCGCTGGGGAGACCACAGCTTCGCGATCGAGCACCTGTCGCAGGCACTGTCGGCGTACCGGGAGATCGGCAACGAGCCAGGCGAAGCGGTACAGCTCGCCGCGATGGCATCGGCGTACCGCCTGCTGGGGCGCCATGACGAGTCGATCGCCCACTCGCGAGCGGCGATCGAGCTCAACCGGCGCAACGACCGGCCCACCGCACTCGCCGACTCCCTGACCAGCCTCGGCCTGACCTACCGGCACGCGAACCGGCCCGCGGACGAGGTCGCCGCGCACACCGAGGCCTTGGCGATCGCCGAGTCGCTGGACGAGATGAACTGGCTGGCGAACATTCTCTGCAACCTGGCCGAGGCGACCCGGCTGGCTGGCCGGCCCGCGGAGGCGCTCGCCCACTTCGAGCGCGCGCACGCGGCCAGCCGCCGGTCCGAAGCGACCCAGACGCTCCTCGACGCCGAGATCTGGTGGGGTCTCGGCCGTACGCAGGCCGATCTCGGTTCGGCCGGTACCGCGCGCGACTGCTGGCGCCGGTCCGCGGCGATCCTGCACGAGCTCGGGTTGATCTCGGCCGCCGAGCGGGGCGAGATCGGTCGCTCCGACGCTCCAGCGGCTCCGGATCTGATCGGCCGGAACACCTGACCGGTCAGAGCCGGTCCAGGGGCACTCGCTCGATGCGGGTCCAGCCTTTCCAGCCGCGTTCCTCCAGGAGCGCCAGGATCCGCTCGGCGCCAGGGGCGGCTTCGAGCATGGCCGAGTCCATCAGGCGGACCAGGTCGTCGTCGAGGCCGTAGCTGCCGGTGGCGCCGGCGTGTACTGCGGCGACCATCAGGCTCTCCAGGATGTCGACGATCTCGACGATCCGCGGGTTGTCGTCGGTCCAGTCGAGCGATTCGTTCACGATGCGGTAGAGCTTCACCATCTCGGGGTGCTGCAGCGCTTCGATTTTCTCGACGATGACGTCGTCGACCAGGTGCGGGACCTGTGCGGCGATCATGATCCAGGCGTCGCGCTCGAGATCGACGTACCGCTCGTCCATGCCGAGCTCGCGGAGCCGGTCGAGGTAGTCCACCACGCTGGGTGGAAGCGCGAGGTGCTCGCCGGCAGCGAGTTTGGCGAGGCGTTTGCGGGTGTTCTGCAGCCGTCGGATCTCGGTGCGCAGCTGCTTGTCGATCTTCTCGACGCCGTCGGTGAAGTCGCCCGGGGCGGCGTCGAGGAGTTCCTGCACCCGTGCGAGCGGTACGCCGGCATCCGCCAGCGTATGGATCCGGATCAGTCGCACGACCGCGCCGGCGTCGTACGCCCGGTACCCGGAGTGGTCGCGTTCGGGCTCCGGCAGCAGCCCGATCTTGTGATAGTGCCGCACCGCTCGCACCGTCACCCCGGCGTGCGCCGCCAGCTGGCTGATCGTGAGCATGAGTCCCAGCCTGCCTCAGGCGATCTTCCGGCGGTAGGCAGCCACTGCGAAGACGTAGGCGACGACGAGGATGCCGACGCACCACGCCAGCGCTGTCCAGATGTCGTCTCCGACCGGTTGCTGGGCGAACAGGTTGCGGATCGTGTCGACGATGGAGGTCACCGGCTGGTTCTCGGCGAACCAGCGCACCGGACCAGGCATGGTCTGCGTGGGCACGAACGCCGAGCTGACGAACGGCAGGAAGATGAGCGGGTACGCGAACGCGCCAGCGCCCTCGACTGTCGCGGCCGAGAGTCCCGGGATCACAGCGATCCACGTCAGGGCCAGTGTGAACAGGAACAGGATTCCTGCGACAGCAAACCAATCCAGTACGCCCGCACTTGAGCGGAACCCCATGATCAGCGCGACACCCGAGACGATCACCAGCGAGATCAGGTTGGCGACCAGCGAGGTGAGGACGTGCGCCCACAGCACGCCCGACCGTGCGATCGGCATCGACTGGAACCGCTCGAAGATCCCGCTCTTCATGTCCATGAAGATCCGGAAGGCCGTGTACGCGACGCCGGACGCGACCGTGATGAGCAGGATGCCGGGCAGCATGTAGTTGACGTACGCCTCCGACCCGGTGTCGATCGCGCCGCCGAAGACGTACACGAACATCACCATCATCGCGATCGGCGTGAGGACCGTGGTGATGATCGTGTCCATGCTGCGGGTGACGTGGCGCAGGCTGCGTCCGGTCAGTGCGCCGGTGTCGCTGAAGAAGTGGGTAGTCATGCGCGGTCCTTGGTGATTGCGAGGAACACGTCCTCGAGGGTCGGCTGCTTCTCGACGTACTCGACCTTGGCGGGCGGGAGGAGCTGCTTGAGCTCGGTGAGGGTGCCGTTCACGATGATCCGGCCCTGGTGCAGGATCGCGATCCGGTCGGCGAGTTGTTCGGCTTCTTCCAGGTACTGCGTGGTGAGCAGCACCGTCGTACCGTGGCCGGCGAGCTCCTTCACCGTCTGCCACACCTCGATCCGCGCCTCGGGATCGAGGCCCGCGGTGGGCTCGTCCAGGAAGATGACCGGCGAGTTCCCGATCAGACTCATCGCGATGTCCAGACGGCGGCGCATTCCACCCGAGTACGTCGCTGTTCTCTGGGCGGCCGCCTCCGTCAGCGAGAAGCGTTCGAGCAGGTCGTCGGCGACCGCGCCGGGATCCTTGACGTGCCGCAGTTTGGCAACAAGTACGAGGTTCTCCCGGCCGCTGAGGATCTCGTCGACGGCGGCGAACTGCCCGGTCAGGCTGATCGATTCCCGTACGTCGGCCGGCTGCGTGGCGACGTCGAAACCGTTGACGGCGGCCGTGCCCGCATCCGCCTTGAGGAGCGTGGAAAGGATCCTGATCGTCGTGGTCTTGCCCGCTCCGTTGGAGCCGAGCAGCGCGAAGATGCTGCCCCGCGCGACGTCGAACTCCACGCCACGCAGTACGGCCTTCTTCCCGTACGCCTTCTCCAGACCCTGCACCCGAATCGTCGGCCCGGCGGCCGCTTGAACTGTCATGACGATCAGCCTGCAGGGTTGACCCTGCGTCAAGGTCAACCCAGGTTAATTGTTTGACGGTGGTGGAGGTGGGCTGGTCTGCTGTGGGACGTGCGCCGGATCAGCCGGTGCGGACCGGGAGGAGGGAAGCGTATGTCTGCTCTGTCCTGCAGCTTTGCTCTGAAAGGTTCTTCGGTTTGGCATTCGCACGTTCGTTCAGCTGTGAACATTGCGGCGTAGAGGTTTCCCTCGACGCCCCTGGAACTACCCATCGCAATCATTGCCCGAGTTGCTTGTGGTCGCGTCATCTCGACCGCAACGTGCCGGGTGATCGCAAGGCTGACTGTGCCGGCGGCATGGAGCCGATCGCGGTCACGGTCCGCGGTGAGGGTCGCTGGGTCCTCATCCACCGGTGCACCAACTGTGGGCGCCTCCGCCTCAACAAGACCGCCGGTGACGACAACGTCCTGCTCCTGATGCGGCTGGCAGCTCTCCCGCTGACCATGCCGTTCGTCCCGTTCGCGGCCGACCCCGAGCCGGCGGGCAACGGCAACGGCAACGGCACCAAACCCCGTAAGCCTAGGGCGCGCAAGAACGCGACCGGCGAGGCGAGACCGGCGTGAAGCGCGGGGGCAGGAAGCGGGTGGCGGCGAGGGTGAGGCCTGCGAGAGTGCAGGCGGTGGCGGCGCTCAGGATGAGCGGGGTGTAGCCGAGGGTGGTGGCCAGGGCTGCGGCGGCCAGTGGAGCGGTTGCAGATGCGAGCATTGTCGGCGTACCGAGAAGGCCGGCGATGGTCGCGTAGCCCTGGTCGCCGTACCGGTCGAGAATGATCGCCGGTTTCGCGATCGACGCGACGCCGAACCCGAGGCCGAACGCGATCAGGCAGCCGGCGGCGCCGGTGGTGCTGTGGCCGGCGGCCGGTAGGACGGCCAGCGCGACGCCCTGGACCGTGATGACCGCAGCGCTGATCGATGTCATCGGCAACCATCGGCGGAGGACGCTGACAGTGATCCGGCCGGTGACGGAGAGCAGACCGAGCAGACCGGCGAGGGTCGCGGCGGTGGTGGGGGAGTGCCCCAGTTTCGTCAGGTAGGTGACGAGGTGTACGCCGATGATCGCGAGCGCGGCGCTGTGGAGCACGAACGCGACCGCGAGCAACCAGAACCCGGCGTCGCGAAGAACACGGGTCGGTGATGCCTGGCGGGCTTCGCGGCGCGCGGTGCTTGGTCGGGTGCGGCGCAGGGCGAGGACATGCAGGGGGATGGTCATGACGGCGAGTACGGCGGCCAGGACGAGGAGGGCTCGCCGCCAGCCGAGGGCGTGGACGAGTTGCCCGGTCAGTGGGATGAAGATCGAGCTGGCGAATCCTGCCACGAGGGTGATGGCGAGAAGTGCGGCGGTACGGCGTTGTGGTGCGGTGACTGCAACGACGACGGCGAACGCGGGTGGGTAGAGCACCATGGCCGAAGCGATGCCGATGGCAACAAAGGCGGCGTACAGCTGGATCGTGTTCTGGGCCTGTGACCAGGCGAGAACTGCGACGCACGCGATGACCGAGCCAAGGCTCATGATCCCGTGGCCGCCGCGGTTGTCGAGCTGGCGGCCGATGGGTACGGCCAGGACGGCGCTGATGAGTGAGGCGAGGGTGAGGGCGCCGGTCGCGGTGGTGGGGGAGATCCGCAGGTCCTGGCGCATTGGCTCGAGTAGGGCGCTGAAGGCGTAGTACAGGACGCCGTAGCTGACGGTGGTGGTGATCGCGAGTGCGGCGATGACGTCGCGTCGCATGCCACCACGACCGGACCCGGTGAGGCCGGTCGTGGTGGCGGGCGCAGACATCAGTTGCAGCAGCCGGATTGCTTGTCCTCGATCACGGTGAGCAGGCCGCCGCTGATACCGGTGGCCAGGCCGCGGCCGGTCGGTGCGGTGAGCTCGACGGCTTGCGGCGCGGGACCGCAGCAGCCGCCGGCTTCATCGGCAGATCCGCCGAACGCCAGGTTGGACGAGCAAACGCCGGTTTCGGGGAGGTCGAGCTGGACGTCGCGGGCGGCCTCCCAGTCGCCGGCGAGTGCGGCGACGACGGAACGGGCCTGCTCGTATCCGGTGGCGAGCAGGAAGGTCGGTGCGCGGCCGTACGACTTCGCACCGATCGCGTAGTAGCCCGGCTCGGGATGGGCCAGTTCGTCGACGCCGTGCGGCGGCACCGTGCCGCAGGAGTGCTGGTTCGGGTCGATCAGCGGCGCGAGGGCGCGGGTCGAGCCGAGAACCGGGTCGAGATCGAGCCGCAACTCCGCGACGATGTCGTGGTCCGGCCGGAACCCGGTGGAGTTCACGACCGTGTCGGCGCTGACGGTCCGATCACTGGAGCTCAGTTCGATGCGTCCGTTCGACGTACTGACGGACTCGATGCGGAAGGAGCTGACCAGCTCGACCTGTCCGGATTGGACGAGCTTCTTGAGGCGGGAGCCGAGGGCGCCTCGGGCGGGCAGTTCGTCGGCGTCGCCGCCGCCGTACGTGCGGGCCTGGTCGGTGCCTCGGACGACCCACACGATCTCGGTTCCGGGGGCCTCCTCCGCGAGCCGGCCGAGGTCCAGCAAGGTGGTCGCTGCGGAGTGGCCGGCGCCGACGACGGCTGTCCGGCGTCCGGCATACCGGTCGCGATCAGCGCCGAGTACGTCGGGCAGCGCGTGAGCGACACCACCCGACGCCAGCGCCTCGCCGCGCGCCGGGATGCCTGAGCCGCCGAGGACGTTCGGTTTGCGCCAGGTGCCGGAGGCGTCGATCACGGACGACGCGTGCAGTTCGGTGCCGTCGGCGAGCCGGATCAGGAACGGTGCGTTCTCACGTCCAGACGTGCGGATCCGGTCGAAACCGACGCGGGTGATCGCGACCACCTCAGCGCCGTACCGAATCTTGTCGTTGAGCTGCGGGAGCTTCGTGAGCGGTTCGAGGTACGCGTCGATGAGCTCCCCGCCGGTCGGCAGCGTGCCGAGGTCCGGCGCGACCCAGCCGCCGGCCTCAAGCAGTCGCCGTGCCGCGCTGTCCAGGTCGTACCGCCACGGGCTGAACAGCTTCACGTGCCGCCATTCCCCGATCGCCGCCGCGACGCCCGGACCGGCTTCCAGTACGACGAAGTCCAGCCCACGCTCGGCCAGATGCGCCGCCGCGGCCAGCCCGACCGGACCAGCCCCGATGACCACCACGGGGGCCGTTTGATGCTCGCCCACGATCCACTCCCTGTCTTGAAGTTCATCTAATCAACGAGTCCCACCTTGCCTCTTGATTCGACAGGAGTCAAGATAGAAGCATGTCGAAACAGGAGATCACTCTGACGCCCATGTCCGGCGGCGCCTGCTGTACGCCGATCTCCGACGCGGCTCTCGATCCGGCTGCGGCCGCTGAAGGAGCCGTGGTGTTCAAGGCGCTCGCCGACCCGATCCGCCTGCGCCTGTTGTCGATGATCACGTCGGCGGCCGGCGAGATCTGCGTGTGCGACCTGACGCCGCAGTTCGAGGTCAGTGGTCCGACAATCTCGCACCACCTGAAGGTGCTCCGCGAGGCCGGCCTGGTCGACTGCGAACGCCGCGGTACCTGGGTCTACTACTGGTCCGTCCCGCAACGCCTGGAGTGGATCGCCACCCTCATCGCGACGCCGGCGCCGCTGGGCTGATCAGTCTGGCTTGACGCCCTGAAATAGCTCAGCAATCATTGAGTCAATGAACGCTGAGAGATTCACCATTGAGCAGCGCGCTCGGATTCACGCGGCGCTCGGTGATCCGGCGCGGCTCGCGATCGTGGACACCCTGGTGGCCGGTGATGCGGCGCCGGGTGAGCTCGGCGCCGCGCTGGAGTTGCCGACGAACCTGGTGGCCCATCATCTGAAGGTTCTGGAAGCTGCCGGAGTCGTCGCGCGGACGCGGTCCGAGGGCGACAGGCGCCGTACCTATGTGCGGCTCCGCCCTGAGGCGCTGGCGTCGATCACGACACCCGCGCTGGCCGGGGCAGAGCGGGTCGTGTTCGTGTGCACGCAGAACTCTGCGCGTTCCCAGTTGGCCGCGGCGATCTGGTCGCGGCGCAGTCGGGTCCCGGCGTTGTCCGCGGGCACGCAGCCGGCGGAGCGTGTGCATCCGCGAGCCGTGAAGATCGCCCGGCGGCACGGCCTGGATCCGGCCGCGTGGCGCACGGCGCGGCTGCGGGACGTCGTACGGCGTGACGACCTGCTGATCGCGGTGTGCGACAACGCGTACGAACAGCTCGACCGCGAAACCCGGTTGCACTGGTCGATCCCCGACCCGGCGCCGGCCGACACCGACGCAGGCTTCGAAGCCGCGTACGCCGAACTCGCTGACCGGATCGACCGATTGGTGGTTGCGGTGGGCAAGGGATGATCCGGGCGTTGTGGCGGCGGCTGGTCGCCGAGGGGCTCGGGACCGGGCTGCTGGTGACCGTTGTCGTCGGCTCGGGGATCGCGGCCGCCAAGCTCTCACCAGGCGACACCGGACTGCAGTTGCTGGAGAATTCGTTCGCGACGGCGCTCGGGCTGGCTGTTCTGATCCTGATGCTCGGACCGGTGTCCGGTGCGCATTTCAACCCGGTCGTGTCAGTCGCCGATTGGTGGCTCGGCCGACGAAACGGTGACGGCCTGAGTCTGCGGGATTTGTCTGCGTACGTCGCCGCGCAAGTCGTCGGCGCGGTCGCGGGCGCGGTGCTGGCCAACGTGATGTTCGGTCAGGCTGCGGTGTCGTGGTCGACGACCCACCGCTCCGCAGGTCACTTGTGGATCGGAGAGACGGTCGCGACCGCGGGGCTGATCCTGCTGATCTTCTCGCTCGTCCGGTCCGGTCGGGCCGCCGTCGCACCTGCTGCTGTCGGCGCGTATATCGGCGCGGCCTACTGGTTCACCTCGTCGACGTCGTTCGCCAACCCCGCCGTGACCATCGGCCGCGCGTTCAGCGACACGTTCGCCGGGATCGCACCTGGTTCCGTTCCTGGTTTCGTGTTCTTCCAGGTGATCGGCGCGGTCGTCGGCGCCAGCCTGGTCGTCGTGCTCTACCCCGACTTGGGCGACTCCGCTGAGGAGCCCGCCGTACCGACTCTGGAGTTGCGTCGTGAGTAAGCCTGTCGTGTTGTTCGTCTGTGTTCACAACGCCGGTCGCTCGCAAATGGCTGCTGGGTGGTTGCGGCACCTTGCCGGCGACACCGTTGAGGTCCGGTCGGCCGGATCCGAACCGCGCGACCAAATTAACCCGACTGCGGTCGAGGCGATGCGCGAGGTCGGTATCGACATCGCCGCCAACGTCCCGCAAGTACTGAAGACCGAGGACGTCCGCGCCAGCGACGTGGTGATCACGATGGGCTGCGGCGACGCCTGCCCGATCTTCCCCGGCAAACGCTACGAGGACTGGGAACTCACCGACCCCGCCGGACAGCCGATCGAGGTCGTCCGCGAGGTCCGCGACGAGATCCGCACCCGCATCGAGAAACTCGTCGCGGAACTCAGAACCTAGCGGGGAGTGAGGAGGCAGAACTCGTTGTTCTCGGGGTCTGCCAGGACGGTCCAGGGGACGTTGCCCTGGCCGATGTCGAGGTCGGTGGCACCGAGAGCGCGCAGTCGGTCCGCCTCCGCCGCGTGGTCGTCGGTGGGGTACGGGCGCAGGTCGAGATGGATGCGGTCCAGCACGGTCTTCGGGTCGGGGGTGTGGATGAACTCGAGGTACGGCCCGACGCCCTTGGCGGAACGCAGTACGGCGGACTCATCGCCGACCTCGTGGAGGCTCCAGTCCATCGCCGACGACCAGAACCGCGCCATGGCTCGCGGGTCCGCGCAGTCCACGACGACTGCGGCGATCGGGCCCGTGTCGCTGTAGATCGGCCGGGGCTCCAGGACGCAGAACTCGTTGCCCTCCGGATCCGCGAGGACCGTCCACGGAACATTGCCCTGGCCGATGTCGGCAGGCGTTGCGCCGAGGCTCTGGAGGCGCTCGATCAGCTCCGCCTGGTGCGCCGCGGAGGTGGTGGCGAGGTCGAGGTGTACGCGGTTCTTCACCGTCTTGGGCAACGGGATGGGAATGAGGTCGATGCAGACAGCGCTCGGGTCCGGATAGCTGAAGCCGAGCGGCTCGAGGTTGGTTTCGTCGGCGTTGTCGGCCGTGACGTCCCAGCCGAGCGCCTCCGCCCAGAACCTGCCGAGCCCGGAACTGTCGTGAGCCTTGATCGAGATCTGTACCAACCGCGTTGCCATACCGCCGATCCTAGGCCAGGCTGCCTCCTGCACGGGTCGGGAGGCAGCCGGACTCAGTCAGGCGGTGAGTAGGTCGGCGAGGGTCGTCCGGGCGCGCGAAACGCGGGAGCGGACGGTGCCGACCGGACAGCCGAGGTGGGCGGCGGTCTGGGCGTAGGGGACGCCGGCGAGTTGGGTCTTGCGGCGCAGGTCGTCGGCGACGGTACGCCGGGCAATCGACAGCAGCCGGCGTGGGGGAGTGAGCGGGCCGGATACGTGGCTTAGCCGGGGAGTTCTGCTGGTCAGTTCAGGTGGGTAGCGTTCCCCGGTCCCGGGTGACAGGGGTCTCACGGCGGGGTTGTTAGAAGGGCGTTAGAGGGCCCGGGTCGGGCGCTGGCTGCTGGTTAGGCTCCGAGCGGTGACAGAAACGCGTGAGAACGAGACGGTCGGCGTACCGCCACCCACCCATGGGCGGGTGGTCGGTTGGTTGCTGCACGACCGTCCGGCCGGGCACCCGGGCCCGCATCGGCCGGCGCCGCACCCGACCCACCGCTGGTGGAAGGTGATGTGCCTGACCGGTGTCGACTACTTCTCGACGCTCGGCTACCAGCCCGCGATCGCCGCGGCCGCGGTAGGCCTGCTGTCACCGGTCGCGACCTTGATCCTGATTCTTCTGACCCTGTTCGGCGCCCTGCCGGTCTACCGCCGGGTCGCGGCCGAGAGCCCGCACGGAGAGGGCTCGATCGCGATGCTCGACCGGCTGCTCGGCCGCTGGAAGGGCAAGTTCACGATCCTGGTCCTGCTCGGGTTCATGGCCACCGACTTCATCATCACGATGACGCTGTCCGCCGCCGACGCCACCGCGCACCTGGTCGAGAATCCGTACGTACCGCACTGGTTCGAAGGCAAGGAGGTGATCATCACCCTGGTCCTGCTAGCACTGCTGGCGGGAGTGTTCCTGCGCGGCTTCGGCGAGGCGATCGGGATCGCGGTCGCCCTGGTCGTCGTGTACCTCGGCCTGAACCTGATCGTGGTAGCGAACGCGCTCTGGAACGTCGTCACCGCTCCGGAGCTGGTCACGAACTGGCGCGGCATGCTGACCACCGAGCACTCGAACATCTGGGTGATGATCGGCATCTCGCTGGTGGTGTTCCCGAAGCTCGCCCTCGGCCTGTCCGGCTTCGAGACCGGCGTCGCGGTGATGCCGCAGGTCGACGGTGCCGCCGAGGACGATCCGGCCCACCCGGCGACCCGGATCCGGAACACCCGGAAGCTGCTCACCACGGCTGCACTGATCATGAGCGGTTTCCTGATCACCAGCAGCTTCACGACGATCGTGCTGATCCCGGAGGACGAGTTCAAGGACGGCGGCGAGGCCTCCGGGAGAGCGCTCGCTTACCTTGCCCACGAGCACCTCGGCAACATCTTCGGGACGGTGTACGACGTCAGTACCATCCTCATCCTGTGGTTCGCCGGGGCGTCCGCGATGGCCGGCCTGCTGAACATCGTGCCGCGCTACCTGCCCCGCTACGGCATGGTCCCGGACTGGGCCCGGGCGACCCGGCCGCTGGTGATCGTGTTCGGGCTGATCGCGTTCGTCATCACGATCCTGTTCAAGGCCGACGTCGACGCGCAGGGCGGTGCGTACGCGACCGGCGTACTGGTGCTGATCATGTCCGCATCGATCGCCGTCACGCTGTCCGCCCGACGGAAGGGGGAGCGGGCCAAGACCGTCGGGTTCGGCGTGATCAGCGTGGTGCTGCTCTACACGACCGTCGCGAACATCATCGAGCGGCCGGACGGCGTGCAGATCGCCTCGTTCTTCATCGTCGCGATCATTCTCACCTCGCTGATCTCCCGCGCCACCAGGTCGCTGGAGCTGCGCGCCACCGAGGTCCGGTTTGACGAGGAGGCGTGCCGGCTGATCGCCACAGCCGCCAAGCACGGTGATCTGCGGATCATCGCGAACGAGCCGGACGCCCGGGACGAGGCGGAGTACCAGGAGAAGGAGGCCGAGCAGCGCGAGGTCCGCAACCTGCCGGAGGGCCTGCCGATCCTGTTCCTCGAGGTCACGCTCACCGACGCCTCACAGTTCGAGACCGAACTGGACGTGCGCGGCGAGGAACGGTTCGGCTACAAGATCCTGCGCGTCGAAAGCCCCAGCGTTCCGAACGCGATCGCCGCGCTGTTGCTGAAGATCCGCGACGACTGGCACGTGATGCCGCACATCTACTTCGCCTGGGCCGAGGGGAACCCGTTCTACTTTCTGTTTCGCTACCTCATCTCCGGCGAGGGCGACGTACCGCCGGTCACCCGCGAGGTACTCCGCCGCGCCGAGCCCAAACGCTCGAACCGCCCCTGGGTCCACGTCGGCTGACGCAGGTCGCACCAAATGTCGGAGGATGGGTGTATGACGAGTTTCGAGAACGATCGGGAGACCCTGAGAGCGCTCGCTGATGACGGGAACGAGCGGGCCCTGGACCGGCTCGCGGACCTGGCGGAGGCGCGCGGCGACGTACAGGAGTTGAGCGATCTGCTGGACGAGGGCTGCCTGCACGCGGGTGAGCACCTCACGCGGCGGGCCGCGGCCGCTCGTGATCTGCGCGAACTGCAACGCATCGCGGATGCTGGCTACGACGAGGCCGCGGAGGTCCTCGATCGGCTCCTGACCGACAGCCCCGACTGACCGAGGCAATTAGATTCAGCTAGCTCGCGGAGACTGGGTGGTTGAGGGTGCTCTGGTGCTGTTCCTGGACCAGTCGGCGAGCGATCGAGCCCGGGCCCTCGAGCTGCAGAGTTTGCGGGTCGTCGGGTAGCCGGAAGCCGAGTGTGGTCACAGTGTCCAGGCAACGGTTCGTACCCAGGACTGCCCAGCCGGTGCGAGTTTCGGGGGAGAGGTCGAGATCCTCGGCGAGGAGCAGGTCCTCGCCGAGCCAGGCGCGGGTCGCGGTGCGCAGGACGCCGCCGGTCTCGCCGTGCCGGCCCAGGACGAGTGACTCGCGAAGGTGCGCCGTACAGCCGGTCGCGAGGCGTGCGGTCGTCGTACGGGTGACTTCGGCGTCGGCGGAGACGACGAAAGGTTCGGCGTACCACTGGAGGCTCGCGCCGTCGGTGAGCCGGATGTCGATGTCCCAACGCGCGGAGCCGCCACGCATGCCATAGGCAACGGTTCCGGCGGTCTCCACGATCTCCAGCCGTACGGCGCCGGAGACCGCGATCTCGATGCGTACGTCGTCACCGGCGAGCAACAGTGCGCCCGCGGCGACGAGCGCGACACGGACCACGCCGTCGGCACCGGGCAGTTGCCGCGGTGACAGGTGGTCGGTCGTCAGCAGGCAGCGGTCGCGAACCGGGTCGGCGACGACCTCAATGCGTGTGGGCATGGGTGTGCGTGATCAGTTCGCCGTCCTCGCCGACGTGCGAGTGCGGGGCCATCGGTCCGGGATCGACGGGCGTGTGGTCGCCGGCGCGTACGACGTGCGCCATCGAGCGCACCCATGCGGTCAAGAGTGCGACCGAGGAGGGATCCGTGCGAGAGAGCGCGATCACAGGTTTCCCGTCGCGGGCCGTCTCGGCGTCCTTCACCATCTGCTCGACGTCGACTCCGACGTACGGCGCGAGGTCGGTCTTGTTCACGATCAGGAGATCGGCGCGGGCGATGCCGGGGCCGCCCTTGCGTGCCACGTCCCCGCCGCCGGCTACGTCGAGCACGAAGATCTGCGCGTCGACGAGCGCGGGGGAGAACGTCGCCGTCAGGTTGTCGCCGCCGGACTCGACCAGTACGACATCCAGCGGCGCGAAGTCGCGTTCGAGATCCTCGACCGCGATCAGGTTCGGCGTGACGTCGTCACGGATCGCGGTGTGCGGGCAGGCGCCGGTCTCGACGGCGCGGATGCGTTCCGGGTCGAGTACGCCGGCCGAGCGCAGCAGTCGCGCGTCCTCGTCGGTATAGATGTCGTTGGTGATGACACCGAGCTGGAGTTCACCGGCGAGTTCGCGGCAGACGGTGGCGATCAGTGAGCTCTTCCCGGTGCCGACCGGTCCGGCGACACCGAGACGGAAGGAGCGGGTCTCAGGCATGGAACAACCTCATTCTCTCGATTGCATGGTTGTGCGCGAACACGTCGATCAGCGGCGCACCGTCGGCCGGGATCTCGTCGATTCGGGTCAGGGACGCGACGTCCTTGACGAGCCACTCGATGTCGTCGTGCAGACCGGCGAGCCAGGTCGCGGCGTCGGCCGGGTCCACGGGGAGCAGCTTCAGGGACGCGGCGATGACTGTTTGCGCGTCGTCGTACGCGATGGTGCGCGCGACCTGCTCCGCGGACAGTCCGGTCACTGCACCGACGACCCCGAGTACGACGGGTCTCGCGATCTCGCCGTCGTTCGGAAGGTACGTCGAGACGTCGGGCCAGACGCGGCGCGCGAGCCTCAACAACAGGCGGCCTTGGCGTCGCGAGACGCCCCGCACAACATGGCTGGGAACCCGCGCCGCCCACGCCGCCTCGACCAACGCCACGGTGTCGGGGTTTTGCGGAACATTTTCGTCGTCTGGTGCAACATTTGTTCCGCAAAGGGTGACGACGGCGACGGCGGCTTCGACGCGGGTCGTCGTACGGAGTCGATCCCGGGCATAGGCCGCGACGTCGGCGAGTTGCTTGCCGTCGGCACCTAGGCCCGCGCGTACGGCGGGCTCCAGTCCGCCGGACTGGGTGTGCCCGCCGGTCGGCAGCCGGCCGTCGGCGAGCATCATCGCGACCAGCTCCGCGTTGCCCATCAGAACATCGCGTAGAGCTGAGCGAGTGGGAGGACCGACGCCGGCGCGGGCTCGACCAGCTCACCGTCGACCTTGATCGCGAACGTCTCCGGGTCGATGTCGATCGCCGGCAGCGCGTCGTTGTTTTTCAGGTCTGCCTTGGTGAGCTCCCGCGTGGGCCGTACGCCGAGCAGTCCCCGACGCAGACCGAGTCGCTCGGCCAGCCCGTTCTCGAGCGCGGCCGGAGACACGAACGTGTACGAGAGATCCGCCCCGATCGCATCACCGAACGCGGGCCGCATCAGCACCGGCTGCGGCGTCGGGATCGACGCGTTCGGATCGCCCAGGGCGGCCCAGGCGATCGCGCCGCCCTTGATCACCAGGCTCGGGCGGACCCCGAAGTACCGCGGGTCCCAGAGCGTGAGGTCCGCGAGTTTGCCGGCTTCGACCGAGCCCACGACATGATCGATGCCGTGGGCAATGGCCGGGTTGATCGTGTACTTCGCGACGTACCGGCGTACCCGCTCGTTGTCGGCGACCTCGCCGAGCGGGCCGCGGCGGTGTTTCATCACGTGGGCGACCTGCCAGGTGCGGGTGATGACCTCGCCGATCCGGCCCATTGCCTGCGCGTCGGACGACGTCACCGAGAGCGCGCCGAGGTCGTGCAGGATGTCCTCGGCCGCGATCGTGGTGGCGCGGATCCGGGACTCGGCGAACGCGAGATCCTCGGGTACGTCGGGGCTGAGGTGATGGCAGACCATGAGCATGTCGAGATGCTCGGCGACCGTGTTGACGGTGTGCGGCAACGTGGGGTTCGTGGAGCCCGGGATGACGTGCGGGTACGACGCGATCGTGAGGATGTCCGGCGCGTGACCACCGCCCGCGCCCTCGACGTGGAACGCGTGGATGCCCCGGCCCGCGATCGCGCCGAGCGTCGACTCGACGTACCCGGCCTCGTTCAGGCTGTCGGCATGCAGCGCGACCTGGAGACCCCACTCGTCCGCGGCACGCAGGGACGCGTCGATCGCGGCCGGGGTCGAACCCCAGTCCTCGTGCACCTTGTACCCGGCGGCGCCGGCGAGCGCCTGCTCGGCGAGCGCCTCGGCGCTGACGGTGTTCCCCTTGCCGAGCAGGAGGATGTTGAGGGGTACGGCGTCCAGCGCGCGATGCATCTGCTCGAGGTGCCACGCGCCGGGGGTGACCGTGGTCGCCTTCGAGCCCTCGCTCGGGCCGGTGCCGCCGCCGACGATCGTGGTGATCCCGGTTGCGAGCGCCTCGTGGAGCTGCGATGGGGACAGCAGGTGGACGTGTGAGTCGATCGCGCCGGCGGTGAGGATGCGACCCTCGCCGGCGATCACGTCGGTGGACGGGCCGATCTGGAGGTCGGGGTGCACGCCGTCCGCGATGTCCGGGTTGCCGGCGCGGCCGAGGGCGACGATCCGGCCGTCGCGGATCCCCACGTCGGCGCGGACGATACCCCACCAGTCCACGACCAGCACGTTGGTGATGACGGTGTCGGGCGCACCCTCCGCGCGGGTCGTCGTACCTTGCGCCATCGACTCGCGGATGGACTTGCCACCGCCGAAGACGACCTCCTCGCCGCCGACGGTGAGGTCCTGCTCGACCTCGACCCAGAGATCGGTGTCGCCGAGGCGCACCTGGTCGCCGACGGTCGGCCCGTACAGGGCGGCGTACGCCGCGCGCGAGATCTCAACCACGATCCACCTCAGCGGATTCAGCCGACTTCAACTGGATTCCAGGCACCCGCCGCCTACCGCGGAGCGCGACCAACGCCACCTCACGCGAGGCGCCGGGCTCGAACCGCTGCGACGTACCCGACGGGATGTCCAGCCGGAAGCCTTGCGCAGCCTCGCGGTCGAAGGTGAGGGCGGTGTTGGCGTCGGGCAGATGCAGATGCGAGCCGATCTGGATCGGCCGGTCGCCGGCGTTCACGATCACCAGCCGCAAACGTTCGTCGTCGGAGCGGTCGGCGTTCAGTGTGATGGTTCCGGGCCGAACACGAATCTCACCTGGAGCACTCATACCTCTCCCTCAGATGATCGGATTGTGGATGGTGACGAGCTTGCGGCCGTCCGGGAACGTCGCCTCGACCTGCACGTCGTGCAGGAGTTCGGCGACGCCGGGCATGACCTGGTCGCGGCCGAGGACGGTGCGGCCGGACTCCATCAGGTCGGCGACGCGGGCGCCTTCGCGGGCGCGTTCGATCACCCAGGTGCTGAGTAGAGCCACGGCTTCGGGATGGTTGAGAAGCACTCCCCGGGCCAGCCGGTCGCGGGCGACCATGCCGGCCACGGAGAGCAGCAGCTTCTCGACGTCAGCGGGAGTGAAGTTCATGGTGTGTTGGTGCGGGGCCGCCCAGAGACGCAGGAAGCGACCACCGCTGACTCCCTTCGCAGGTCGGGGGCTGCCGAGGCAGCAGCCTGGATGGAGCAGGAGCCGTGATCCGGCTCCACACGCCGGGTTGGGGAGGATTTTGTACCCGATATGGGAGGTAATCCTCCCCAAGCTGCATCATGGCAGCCCCGACTCGGCGGCGGAGCAGCGAGGGCGGCGGGGCAGGTCCCTCGTGAGGCGGTCATGCTTGCGCAGGTAGGACGTGGTCGGCGACCTTGTCCGTGCTCAGGCACAGCGAACACACTGCAGCGGAGTGCGTCTCGCAGGCGGTCATGTCGGGGCGCTCGTACTGCTGCCGGCACACGTGGCACGTCAGCACCTCACCGGACGGGTTCCCGTGCTCGTCGTACATCGGCAGGTCCAGCCCGTCGTCGACCCGTCGCAGGTAGTACTTCCCGCGCGTGATCACGGCGAGCACCGGCGGCAGGACGAGAGCCAGCCCGATGGCGACGAGCGGTGAGTACGGCTTGATCCCCGAGCCGAGTCCACCGAAGAACACGACGATCGAGACGCCGGCGGCTGCCGCCATCGATCCGAAGCCGACCGGGTTGACGGCGTACAGCATGCCGCGCCGGAACTCAGGAGCCTTCGGGGACAACCCCAGCAGGTACTTGTTGAACACGATGTCCGAGGCAACGACCACGATCCACGCCATCCCGCAGTTCGCGTAGAACCCGAGAATGGTGTTCAGGAAGTCGAACATGTTCGCCTCCATCAGCACCAGCGCGATCACCAGGTTGAACCCGAGGAACACCAGCCGTCCGGGGTAGTGCCGGGTCAGCCGCGTGTACGAGTTGGTCCAGGCCAGCGAACCGGAGTACGCGTTCGTCACGTTGATCTTCACCTGGCTGATGACGACCAGTACGACGGCCAGCGTCATCGCCACCCACCCGGGCAGGAACCCGCGGTAGATCTCGAGGAACTGGTGCACCGGCTGGTTCGCGATCGATGACGAGTCGGCGACGTTCGCGATCAGGTAGACGGCGAGGAACAGGCCGATGACCTGTTTCAGGGCGCCGAAGATCACCCAGCCCGGCCCGGCCAGCAGCATCGCGGTCCACCACCGGCGCGAGTTCTCCGGGGTCTTCGGCGGCATGAACCGCAGGTAGTCGATCTGCTCGGCGATCTGGGCGATCAGCGACAGGCACACCCCGGCCGCCAGCAGCATCGAACCGAAGTCGGCGTCCGGACCGTAGTCGAAGAACGTCGACACCGACGACGGGTGCGACACGAGCAGGTAGCAGAACGGCAGCACCATCAGGATCAGCCACAGCGGCGTCGTCCAGACCTGGAGCGTGGACAGCACTTTCATCCCGTAGATGACCAGCGGGAAGATGACCAGCGTCGAGACGGCGTACCCGAGCCACAGCGGCACATGAAGCCCCAGCTGAAGGCCTTGCGCCATGATCGAGCCTTCGAGCGCGAAGAAGATGAACGTGAACGACGCGAAGATCACGTTGGTGACGACCGAGCCGTAGTACCCGAAGCCGCTGCCGCGGGTGATCAGGTCGAGGTCGATGTTGTAGCGCGCGGCGTAGTACGCGAGCGGCAGGCCGGTCGCGAAGATCACCACGGCGAAGATCGCGATACCCCAGAGCGCGTTCGTGGTCCCGTACGAGATCCCGATGTTCGCGCCGATCGCGAAGTCGGCGAGGTAGGCGATCCCGCCGAGGGCCGAGACGGCGACGACGCCGGTCGACCATTTCCGGTAGCTGCGCGGCGCGAACCGGAGGGTGTAGTCCTCCAGCGTCTCGCGGGTCGCGGTGGTGGGTGTGGGGGCTTCAGCGGTGGTGCGGTGGTCGAGCGAGGGTTCCACAGACATGGGCGAACTCCTGGCGGCACCTTCGGGCGAGCGGTGCTCCGGCGGGCCGGCGACGCTGCCGACGAGGGATGCACCCGAATGGAAGGAACCTAGGAACGCCGTGTTACCGGTGTGTTGCCGAGCTGCTACGTTCGTGTATTTCCATCTGGAAGTACTTCGCTACGTCCGCCTCGAGCTCGCGCTGGGCCGAAGCGAGGCGATCGGCGACCGTGCCGCCGACGGGGGAGAGCGCTGTGACGATCCGGCGCTTGTCGTCGGGATGGATGCGCCGCAGCACCAGCCCGCGCTCGACCAGCTTGTCGACGTGCCGCGTCAGGCTCGCGGCCGGCAGTACGGCGGACTCCGCGAGCATCGACATCGGCTGCCCGGGCTCCTCGTGGAGCGCGGCCATGACCCGCCACTGCTCGATCGTCAGGCCGAACTCGTCGAGCAACGGCTGCAGACCCAGCTCGAGTTGCCGCTCGATCCGCTTCAGCAAGAGGAGCACGGAAGACCCCCTCATCGGTTCAGGTGGTGGGAAATATAGCCGTTCGGTCGATGTTCCGCCTCCGGTTCGTCCACACTTGACCGAATGTACGGCGGGAGGAGGTGACGGTGCGGCGCTCCGACGTACTGCCGATCGCCTTCGTCGTGCCGCTGCAGGGGCCGACCGGGATCTACGGACCGTCCTGTGTTGCCTGCGGCCAGCTCGCGGTCGAGCAGTTGAACGCACGGAACGGCATCGCCGGCCGCCGGGTCGAGCTCATCCAGGTCGACGCCGGCCGCCCGCCAGAGGTCGTCGCCGAGGATGTGGGGCGACTGGTCGACACGGGTCGCGTCGAGGCCGTGGCCGGCTGGCACATCTCCGCGGTCCGGGTCGCACTGACCCGACGGATCGGCGGGCGGGTCGTGTACGCGTTCGCGGCCATGCACGAGGGCGGCGACGACACGCCTGGCGTGTTCATGCTCGGCGAGCGCCCGGTCAACCAGTTGCTGCCGGCCGCGCACTGGTTGCGCGAGAACCTTGGCGCTCGCCGTTGGGTTGTCGTCGGCAACGATTACGTCTACCCGCGGGTGACCGGCTCGGTGGCGCAGGAAGCCTTGCAGGGAACGGGATCCGAGATCGTGCACTCGGCGTACGTCCCACTCGGTACGGCGGACTTCCGGGACGTGATCGACGGGCTCCGGGCAACCGATGCCGATGGCGTGATCATGCTCCTGATGGGCCAGGACGCGGTGCACTTCAACCGGCAGTTCGCGGCCGGTGGACTGAGCGAGAGGCTGCTCCGTCTCAGCCCCGCGATCGAGGAGAACACGCTGCTCGGCGCCGGATCAGGTGCGAACCACGGCGTCTACGCGGCCGCGGCGTACTTCGACAAGCTCACGACCGTCGAGAGCAGCGAGTTCGCCCAGCAGTACTACGCCCGCTTCGGTGCCTTTGCGCCCGCGCTCAACGCGGTCGGTGAGTCCTGTTACGAGGCGATCCGCTTCCTCGCCCGGCTCGGCGAGATCAGCGGCTCGATCGCGATGTCGGCCGCTCTCCCGAGCGGTCATTTCTACGACAGCCCGCGGGGCCTGCTGCGCCTCGACGGCAACCTTGTCGACCAGGACGTGTACCTGGCGGTCGCCGACGGCCTCGAGTTCCGGATCCAGGAGCAGATCGCCCACACCGCCTAACCAGCATGAACCGTCGTGATGGTTAGGTGGAGGTATGGACGTTGATGAGCGGTTCAGCTGGGAGGGCCGATCGATCGCGTGGGGCCGGGCGGGCAGCGGTCCGCCGGTGGTGTTCTGCCACGGGACGCCGTTCTCGTCGCGCGTGTGGTCGCGGTACGCCGACGCGCTGAGCGCCGACTTCACCGTGTACCTGTGGGACATGCCGGGGTACGGCGAGTCGTCGAAGCACCCCGAACACGCGGTCGACTTCGGCGCGCAGGCGAAGGCGTTCGCGGCGTTGCTCGAGCACTGGGATTTGGAGCGGCCGCGGGTCGTGGCACACGACTTCGGCGGGGCCGTCTCCTTGCTAGCAACGCTAGCCGAGGGCGCGGCGTACGAGTCGTTGATGCTGGTCGACGTGGTCGCGATCCCGCCGAGCGGGTCGGCGTTCTTCCAGTTCGTGAAGCGCTACCCGACGACGCTCGACGAGTTGCCGGCGTACATCCATGAGGCGATCCTGCGGGCGTACGTGAGCGCGGCGAGTCATCGCGGTCTGCGGGACGAGGAGCTAGCAGCGCTAGTTTCTCCGTGGTGCACGGAGGCGGGGCAGCCGGCGTTCTATCGGCAGATCACGCAGTACGACGAGGAGTTCCTGGTCCAGAACGAGCGGACGGTCGGCAACCTCGCGATCCCCGTGAAGGTGGTCTGGGGGAGCGAGGACGCCTGGATCCCGCCTGCGACCGGGCGGCGGCTGGCCGGGCTGATCCCGGGTTCGTCGTACGTCGAAGTACCGGGCGCCGGCCACCTCATGCAGTACGACGCCCCGGTGGCGCTGGCGACGGAGCTGCGCAAGTGGCTGTATTTCTGACCGCAGGTCCACCCTCTTTTCACAGGTGACGAGATCTGCGGTGGTGGTCGGTGGCGGGATCGTGGGGCTGGCTGTGGCGCGAAGCCTGCAGCGGCTCGATCCCGGTACGCCGGTCGTCGTACTCGAGAAGGAACCGACTGTCGGGGCGCACCAGACCGGGCACAACTCGGGCGTCGTGCACTCGGGGCTCTACTACCGTCCGGGCTCGCTGAAGGCGCGGTTCGCGGTGGCGGGCGGTACGGCGCTGCGCGAGTACTGCGAGGAGAAGGACATCCCGCTCGACGTGCCGGGCAAGCTCGTCGTCGCGACGACCGAGGCCGAACTGCTGCAGCTCGATCGACTCTTCGGGATCGGCCGCGAGAACGGTGTCCCGGTACGTCGGCTCACCCTGGACGAGGTCGCGGAACGTGAACCGCATCTGCGGGTGAAGGGTGCCCTCGCGGTCGACTCGACGGGACGCGTCGATTTCAAACTCGTAGCCGCCGCGCTCGCTGACGACGTACGGGCTGCCGGCGGCGAGATCCGGACCGGTGTGTCTGTGACGGCGGTCGAGAACGCGAGCTCCGTGGTGCGCGTGCGGACGACGGACGAGGTGATCGAGGCAGGCCGGGTGGCGGTGTGCGCGGGCTTGCACAGCGACAGGCTTGCGCGTGCGTCCGGTCTCGAACCCGGGGTCCGCATCCTCCCGTTCCGCGGCGAGTTCAGCGAGCTCGTCCCCGAGCGGGAGTACCTGGTGAAAGGGCTGGTGTATCCGGTGCCCGATCCCGACCTGCCATTCCTCGGCGTCCACCTGACCCGCGGAATCGACGGCAGCGTCCACCTCGGCCCGAACGCCGTCCCGGCGCTGTCCCGCGAGGGCTACTCGTGGTCAAAGATCGTCGTACGGGACGTGTGGGAGGCGGCGACGTACCGCGGCTCCTGGAAGCTCGCGCGCCGGTACGCCCGCACCGGCGCGAAGGAGATCGTCCGCTCGCTGACCGGACGGGCGCTCGTGCGCGAGGCGCGGCGGATGCTGCCGGAGTTGCAGGTGTCCGACGTACGACGGTCCGGTGCCGGCGTCCGCGCCCAGGCCGTGACGCGTGACGGCAAGCTGGTCGACGACTTCCTGTTCCTCCGCGACGGCCGCGCCCTGCACGTACTGAACGCGCCGTCACCCGCCGCCACCGCCTGCCTCGTCATCGGCGACCGCATCGCCGAAGAGCTGTCGGCCGACCGAGCCTGAGCGGGTCATGTGAGCGATCCCACGCTGACGTCACGTTGGCGCAACAGGTGGGCAATCTGGGTCGGGGACGCTTTCAGGTATGGACTCGTTGCGTACGACGCTCACGGGTGGGACTGCCTGTGACGTGTGTGGACGTTTGCCGCATCCGCGGCGACTCCGGCTGACTCTGGCGAAGCTGTTGGCGATCGCTCCGGTGGAGCTGGCCTTGCACGCGGTGGTGCTCGCTGCGCATCCGCCGTACCTGGTCTCGGTGGCCGTTCTGGCGAGCGTGACAACGGCGCTCGTGATCTGGGTGGTGGAGCCGTCGACGATGCGGTTGCTGCGGTCCTGGCTGCATGCTCCGAAGGCTCGTCCGCGGAATGGGATCGGGACGCTGTGGCGGATTCGCGTGACGCTCGACGACCGGGCGGGAACGCTGGAGAGCGTTGCCCGGCAGCTCTCCGTGCTGGATGCGAACATCCTGGGGCTGCACGTTCATCCGATCGACGACGGGGTGCGGGACGAGCTGGTGGTCTCGACGCCGGATGACATCACGGCCGCAGATCTGGAGCTTGCGATCGAGTCAGGCGGCGGGCGCGGGACGCACGTGTGGCCGACGACCGCGCTGGCGTTGGTGGACGGCCAGACGAAGGCATTGAGTCTGTCGGCTCGCGTGGTGGCGGATCCGAGCGAGCTGCCGCACGCGGTCGCCGAGTTGCTCGGCGCTCAGCTGGTCACGAATCGGGTGACCCTGGCGGGTCAGCTTCCCGACGATGGGACCGTGCTGAAGGTGCCCTCGCCGTGGACCGGCCTGTTCGCGTTCAGCCGGCCGGGAGAGCCGTTCACCCCGGCTGAGTCCGCCCGAGCGCACCGCCTCGCCGAACTGGCAGAGGCCGCCCAAACCATCACCCGCTGAGCCCGCTGAGCCCGACGCGGTCAGGTGGTCGGGAACGTGATCGGCTGGACGATCTCGATGCGGGTCCCGACGTGGTCGCAGGTGGGGAGGTCGTGGTAGATCTCCCAGCTGTCCCCGGTCGCGACCGCGGCCTCGGTTTCCAGCCAGTCCTGGACGGCGTGGTAGCTGAGCGGGAGTTTCTCGTCCGGGTCGGTGTGCCAGACGGCGAGCACCGGTCCGGCGGGCAGGGAGGAGGCTTCGACCTCCCCGCTGTTCGCGATCGGCGCGCTGACCGGGAAGCCGGCTTCGGCCTCGATCTCGCCGCCGGGCAGCGGATGCCAACGGGCGAACGGGTAGCCGGTCGGAGCGATGCCGTGGTGACGGAGATGCTCGGCCACGACCGCACACGCCGAAGGAACCCAGTCCGGCAATTGCTCGGGGACAAGGTGGCCCCGCCGGACGGCGGTCTTTTCGTTGCTGTGGAATCTCACCTGGGGCATCGGTGCATCACCATCAATCAATGTACGTCGGCAACAGGCGCATGGATACGGACAGCTACCCGGCTGAGGGCGCGCAGGGCGGCCACGGTCTCCGCGATCTGCTGATGCGACGCGCTGGAGTGAACCGTCCGGAACAGTTCGTTGCGGTCGCCTTCGAGGCCTTCGAGCAGGTGTTCGATCTCGGCGGCCACGGCGTCGTACGGCGGCTGCGCGGTCAGCAGGGGCAGGATGTGGCCGCGGAAAGCGACGAGGGTGTGCTGGGCCTCGGCCAGCCGGCGCTCCTCGAGGAACCAACTATCGGACGAGCTGGTCTCGGCGAGGTTCCCGAGGTCGGCCTCCCAGCGGTCGATCTCCCGGCGCAACGTGGTCATGACTGCTCCTTCAGGAACTCGGCGAGCGGGCGACGGGCGGTTGCGGAACCGGGTCGGTGGTGGCCGAAGCGGATGACCATGTGCGCGTGGCCCGGCTGTCCCGTGAGGTGCTGGACACTGCGGCGCAAGTCGTCGTACTCGAGCGGCTGGTTGAGGAACGAGGCGCTGACACCTGCCTGGGTCGCGGTGAGCAGCACGCGTTGGAGTGCTGCGCCTGCCGTGACCTGGTCGGAGGGCTCGTCGAAGTCGGTCGAGAGTACGGCGAGGTCCGGGTGCTGTTCGAACGGCCGCTCGGCCCGCACGCGGTCGGTCGGCCGGGTCGCGAGGTCGCGCACGGCGGCCGGGTAGGTGGTGGCGCGCGGGCCGAGCGCCGAGCTGGGCACGCCGTCGGCGGTTCGTTCGCCGCCGACCCAGTGAGCGCGTTCGGCGCGGCGGTGCCAGTCGCCGATCTCGCGCAGGTCGGTGTCGAGCACCAGGTCGAGGACCGTGCGGACATCGTCCTCGGCGAGCCAGGTGAGCTGCGCGCCCTCGGCGTACGCCGCCTGCATCAGCGAAACCCGCGTACCCTCGGCGATCGCGGTGGCGTCCGACGGGTTCCGGTCGGTGTGGCGATACGGGATCTGTACGGCGAGATCGAGCAGCTCGTCGTTCCGGGCGGCGGTCGGCTCGATCACGATGCGCGCGAGCAGATCGGGTTCTTCGCTCGGGTACGGCGCCAGCCCGAACCAGGCGCCGTACCCGAGAGTCTCGGCAGCGCAGCGGAGGTTGAAGGTGGCTGCGCCGGCAGCGATCCGCATCGCCCGTCCGGTGGGGTCCTCGGCAGGAAGAGTGCGGGATCCGTCCACGTAGACGTCGATCACGTGGCCGTCGATCTCGAACCGCCACGGCTGGGTGTTGTGCATGCTCGGCGCGGCAACGGCGGCCGCGAGCAGTACGTCGATGTGCTCTCTGGGCAGCTGATCGGACATGAGGTCCACCTCCACCTTCAGCTTCGCCGGAGAAGCGTGGGTGGCGCTGCGGGCAAGAGTCCCGACCTGGTGGGCCGTTCGGCCGTCAGCCGACCGGGGCAGTCAGCTCGACGACGGTGCCCTGCGGGTCGTTGTCGCTGATCCGCACGGTGCCACCGAGCGCCTGGGCGCGGTCAGTCAGGTTGCGGAGCCCACTGCGACGGGTGCTCGGGCCGATACCGACGCCGTTGTCGGTGACGCGGGTGACGACCTGGTCGGGCGAGACGGTGATCTCGACGGTCGCGTGCGATGCCTCGGCGTGGCGGACGATGTTGGACAGGGCTTCGCGGATCGTGGCGAGGATCTGCGGCCGGACCGTCGCCGGTACGACGGTGTCGATCGGGCCCGTGCACGTGAGTTGCGGCCGGAACCCGAGCGGTTCGGCGTACTCGTTGACGAGCGCCTGTACGTCGCTACGCAGCGACGCGGTCTCGTGCGGCTGCTGCAGCTCGAAGATCGCTGCGCGCAGTTCGTGGATCGTCGTGTCGATCTCGTCGACCGCACGGGCCAGACGTTCCTGGTGCTCGGACGCGACCAGCCGTTGCATGCCCTGGAGCTGGAGCCCGGTCGCGAACAGCCGCTGGATGACGAGATCGTGCAGGTCGCGGGCGATCCGGTCGCGGTCCTCGAGTACGGCGAGCACGTCCCGGTCCCGTTGCGCCTGGGCGCGCTCGACCGCGAGCGTGGCCTGGCCGGCGAACATCCGGACCAGGTCTGTGCCCTCGGCGACCCGTGAGTTCGCGCCTTGTGCGGCCGCGACGACCAGCACGCCGCCGGTGCCGGAACCGCCGGCCGGCAGCGGCGCGAACGTCGTCCGTGCAAGCGTCGCGCCTTCGGGGAACTCGGCCAACCCACCGGAATCCTTGAGGAACTGCGCGAGGTCCTCGATGACGACCTGTTCACCGGCGCCCGAGATCACGCGGCCGAGCACCGGTAGGTCGCTGGGGATCCGCCGGCCGATGTACTGCGAGTATCCGGGCGGCCCGTCGACGGCGCGGACGACGAGCTGATCCGCGTCGGTGAGGAGAACGGCCGCGACCTGCGCCCCGGACACCTCACGAGACCGCTGCGCGATCAACTGGAGCGCCTGGTCGACATCGAATTCGCCGAGCATCAGTTGGGTGATCTCGGCCGTGATCTCGTGCCAGCGCCGGCGTCGCTCGGTGTCGGCGTACAACCGGGCGTTGTCGATGACGACGCCGGCCGCGGCAGCCAGGGCGGTGACGGCGCGTTCGTCGTCCTCGGTGAAGTCGGCGCCGCTGGTCTTCTCGGTCAGGTAGAGGTTGCCGTAGGCGTGTTCGCGGGTTCGGATCGGGACGCCGAGGAAGCTCTTCATCGGCGGGTGGTTCGCCGGGAATCCGTACGATCTCGGGTGTTCGGCGAGGTCGTGCAGGCGGATCGGCTCGGGGTGCTCGATCAGCAGGCCCAGGATGCCGTGGCCCTCGGGGTACGGTCCGATCGAGGCGATGTCCTCGTCGGTCACGCCGTGGGTGATGAAGCGGACGAGTCTTTTGCCGTCCGGCCCGACGACACCGAGCGCGCCGTACCGTGCACCGGCGAGCTCGCAGGCCGCGGAGACGATGCGGTCCAGGGTGCTGTTCAGGTCGAGATCCGCGCCGATCCCGACGACCGCGTCGAGAAGCGCCCGCAAGCGCTCCTGGTACTCCATGAACTCGTCGACACGCCCCAGCAGTTCCTGCAGGAGCGCATCGAGCCGTACCCGGGACAAGCCCGCATGCTCGAGCGCGCCTTCGTCCCACCCCCCACGCGAGCCTTCGGCCACCGGACCACAGTACAAACAGTGACGAGCTACCGGAAGCGCGGACGCCGGCCCCACGGGACCAGGCGCCGGCCGTGGACCGACTCGATCCCGAGCCGGACGAGCTGCGGTTCCTCCATCGGCATCCAGGAATGCAGGGCCAACGTACGACGCAACTCGGCTGCCTCGTCGTCCGTGACCACGGACAGGTGCCCGATCGCCGTCACCGTCCACCCGACGTGCCGCTCCGCGTCGACCTCGTCGGCCTCGAACGCGACCACATCGCCCCGCTCGGCGGCCCGGAACTTGTCGCCCTGGCCGGTGCTGAACACGATCGTGTCCTCGTCGACGACGAAGTTGACCAGGCGGATCGCCGGCAGCCCGGCGTCCGTGTAGACCAGCCGTCCGAGTGGGACCGACGCGAGCAGCCGCAGACAGTCCGCCGGCCCGATGATCTCCAGGCGGGATCTGTCGAACTGCTGCACTGTCCCGAATGTCTCCACACATCAACAGTCCGGCGACGTCGAGCGTGGCAGTAGGGCCGAAAGTCCCGAGCAGCAAGGACACTGTTTCCCGAAGGGGGTGGAACTTGACGATTCCCGGAGTTGAGACGCTGCGGCAGTATCAGCGGGGCTGGTTGCGGTCCGACGTACTCGCCGGCCTGACTGTCGCGGCGTACTTCGTGCCGCAGGTGATGGCGTATGCGCAGCTCGCCGGTCTGCCGGCGGTGACCGGGTTGTGGGTCGCGCTCGGTCCGTTGGTGCTGTACTTCTTCCTCGGATCGTCACGGCTGCTGTCACTCGGTCCGGAGTCGACGACGGCGCTGCTCACGGCCACCGCCATCGGCCCGCTCGCGGCTGGCGATCCGGTGCGGTACGCCGGGTTGGCCGCCGTACTAGCACTGCTAGTGGGAGCGATCTGCCTGCTCGGGTGGGCGGCGCGGCTCGGATTCCTGGCCGATCTGCTGTCCAGACCGGTGCTCATCGGCTACCTGACCGGCATCGCGGTGATCATGATGACCGGCCAGCTGGGACGGCTCACCGGCGCTCCGGTCGACGGTGACTCTCCACCGGCGGAAGTGCTGTCCGCGCTCCGGCTGATCGGTGACTGGAAGCCCGCTCCGGTGCTGTTGTCCGTGGCAGCTCTGGCGTTGCTGCTCGGCTTGGCCCGCTGGACGCCGCGCATACCTGGGCCGCTCGTCATGGTGGCGCTAGCAGCGCTAGTGACTTGGGCAGCTGACCTAGGTGACAGGGGAGTGGCGCTGGTCGGTTCGGTTCCGAGCGGTCTGCCTGTGCCGCACGTGCCCGCGCTGTCGGTGCATGACCTTGGCCTGCTCGTCCTACCTGCGGTGGGCGTCGCTCTGGTCGGCTACACCGACGTGGTCCTCACCGCCCGCGCATTCGCGAGCCGCGGCGGTGGCGAGCGCATCGACCCGGGCCGCGAACTGCTCGTACTCGGACTGGCCAACGTCTCGGCCGGCCTTCTGCGCGGCTTCCCGATCAGCAGTAGCGGCAGCCGTACTGCTCTCGCGGACGCCTCCAACGCGAAGAGCCAGGTCTACTCGCTGGTGGCCGCGCTCACGATCGTCGCTACGCTGCTCTTCGCCGGCCCGCTGCTCGAGACGTTCCCGATCCCCGCGCTCGGCGCCCTGGTCGTGTACGCCGCGCTGCGCCTGATCGAACTGGGGGAGTTCCGCCGGATCGCGTCGTTCCGGCGCAGCGAGTTCCTGCTGGCGGTGGCAACAACCGTCGGCGTGGTCGCGCTCAACGTGTTGTACGGCGTACTCGTCGCGGTCGCGCTGTCCGTCATCGACGTACTGCGACGCGTCGCCCGGCCGCACGACGGGATCCTCGGCTACGTGCCCGGGATCGCGGGGATGCACGATCTGGACGACTACCCGGATGCGCAACCGGTGCCCGGGCTGGTCGTGTACCGGTACGACTCGCCGTTGTTCTTCGCGAACGCCGACGACTTCCACCGCCGCGCGCTGGCGGCGGCCGACCAGGCGACGACGCCGGTGCGCTGGTTCCTGCTGAACACCGAGGCGAACGTGGAGATCGACATCACCGCGCTCGACGCCCTCGACGCACTGCGCGAGGACCTGAAGTCCCGCGGCATCGTCCTGGCCCTCGCCCGAGTCAAACAAGAACTCCGTGACGACCTGGACAACGCCGGCTTCCTCGACCGGCTAGGTCCCGACCGCGTCTTCTACACCCTCCCCACTGCGGTAGAGGCCTTCCGCAACCAGTCACCGGACACCTAGGACTCGTCGTGTATCACGAGGGCGCGGTCGGAGTTCCGTACCTGTAGAGGACTTTGGAGGCTCCGATGGCACTGATCGAACTCACTGCAGATGACCTGTGCGCGATGGTGAGCTCCCCCTTCCCGTGTGAAGAAGGAACCATCATCGACCCGATCGCCGTCGCCCACTTCCTGGGCTTCGTCGAAACCGGCGCTGACGTCTTCGCGGACGCCGACAGCGGAGTAGCCCGCAAAGGGCGGAAGGCCGACGAGCGCCTTGCCCTGTTGTCTTTGGCCTGCTCGATGGAGGCAACCCAGGCCGTTACCCGGGGGAGGTCCGCGAGCCCGGACGCCGCGGAGGGCGAACCCGAACGTGCACACGTCAAGGACGCACTCGACGCCTTCACGGACGGTGTGATCGCAAGCCCGCCGGTCCTGACCACCGTGATTCCGCCCCCTGGCACCGTCATCGTGATCGGAACCGTTGTCATCACGATCCCGACCCCGCCGCCCGTACCTCCGCGCTGGGAAGCGGGCGAGCAGCTCGCCCGCACCGATCTGCTGGCCCTGGCGGTCCGTTTCCAGTCGGCGTCGAAGATGTCCGGCATCGGCACGACCTCGGAGGACCTGGCCGCGGCGGCCGCCCGTCTCATCGATGTTGCGATGGCGCGCTAACCGCGGACGACGTCCAGCGCCTGGCGGGCGATCTCCCACTCCTCGTTGGTGGGGATGACGAGGACGGCTACGGGGCTGTCCTCGGTGGAGACGATCTGGTCGTTGTTGGTGTTCCGAGTTGGGTCGAGACGAACGCCCAGGCCTTCCAGGCCGCTGAGGGCGGCGGCGCGGACCTCGGCCGAGTGCTGGCCGACGCCGGCGGTGAAGACGATCGCGTCGACCCTTCCCAGTACGGCGTAGTAGGCGCCGATGTACTTCTTCAAGCGGTAGCAGTAGACGTCGAACGCGAGTTCGGCCCGCTCGTCCCCGGCCGCCCGGCGGCGTGACACCTCGCGGAAGTCGTTCACGCCGGTGAGGCCCTTGAGCCCGGACTCCGAGTTCAGCGCCCGGTCGGTCTCCTCGGCCGACCGGCCCGCGACCCGGGCGAGGAGCCCGTGGATCGCCGGATCGAGATCGCCCGACCGGGTCCCCATCACCAGACCCTCCAACGGCGTCAGCCCCATCGACGTGTCCACCGACCGGCCGCCCTGTACGGCGGTCGCGGAGCAACCGTTGCCGAGGTGCAGCACGATCAGATTCACATCCTCGAGCTCGCGCCCGAGCAGCGCTGCGGCCTGACCGGACACGAACGAGTGCGACGTACCGTGGAATCCGTACCGCCGGATGCCGTACTCCTCCTGCCAGGAAGTCGGCACCGCGTACGTGTAGGCGTGCGGCGGCAACGTCTGATGGAACGCGGTGTCGAACACCGCCACATGCGGCAGGTCCGGCAACAACCGCCGCGCGACCTCGATGCCCTCCAGATTCGCGGGATTGTGCAACGGCGCCAGCGGAACCAGGTCGGTCACCGCCGCGATCAACTCGTCGTCGACCAGGGCCGGCGCCGCGAACCG
The DNA here is from genome assembly GCF_004216905.1 of Kribbella sp. VKM Ac-2569. Classification (GTDB taxonomy): domain Bacteria; phylum Actinomycetota; class Actinomycetes; order Propionibacteriales; family Kribbellaceae; genus Kribbella. Next base: position 855,799 of record NZ_SGXJ01000003.1, on the reverse strand, counting down.
GTCGCCGCCGTGGACGACCCGATGCCCGACGGCCACGATGTCCACGTCAGCGAGCGCGGGACCATGCGTCTCGAACGCCCGTACGGCGGCCTCCAACGCGGCCTCGTGATCGGCCACCGCCTGGTCGTCGTTGAACTCACCCGCAGGCCCGTGGTGCACGTGGTGGCTCTGCTCCTCCCCGATCTGCTCGACGAGCCCCGTTGCCGCGGCCTCACCCGTCTTGGCGTCGACGAGGCTGTACTTGAGGGAAGACGATCCGGCATTGATCACCAGTACGTGATCACTCATCGCGTTCCGCCTTCCTGGGCCTGGATCGCGGTGATCGCGACCGTGTTGATGATGTCCCGGACGGTCGCTCCACGCGACAGGTCGTTGACCGGTTTGCGCAGACCCTGCAGGACCGGGCCGACCGCAACGGCGTTCGCCGAGCGCTGCACTGCCTTGTACGTGTTGTTGCCCGTGTTCAGGTCGGGGAACACGAACACGGTGGCCCGGCCGGCGACGGGGGAGTCCGGCAGCTTCGTCCGTGCCACGGCGCTGTCGATCGCGGCGTCGTACTGGATCGGTCCCTCGACCGGCAGTTGCGGTGCGCGTTCGCGGACGATGTTCGTTGCCTTGGACACCTTTTCGACGTCGGTGCCGGCGCCGGACGTGCCGGTCGAGTACGAGAGCATCGCGACCCGCGGCTCGACGCCGAACGCGACGGCGGTCGCGGCGGACGAGATCGCGATGTCGGCGAGCTGCTCGGCCGTCGGGTCCGGGTTCACCGCGCAGTCGCCGTACACCAGGACCTGGTTCTGCAGGCACATGAAGAACACCGACGAGACGACGGAGACGTCCGGGACGGTCTTCACCACTTCGAGGGCCGGCCGGATGGTGTGCGCGGTGGTGTGGACGGCGCCCGACACCATCCCGTCCGCGAGTCCGAGCTGGACCATCATTGTGCCGAAGTACGACACGTCCCGGATCAGTTCGCGTGCGCGGTCGAGGTCGACGCCGCGATGCTGCCGCAGCCGGTGATACTCGGCGGCGAACTGCTCGGTCAGGTCAGTGTTCTCGGGATGTACGACGTGCGCCGCGGTCAGGTCGACGCCGAGCGCCGCGGCCTTTCCGCTGATCGTGGTCGGGTCGCCGAGCAGGGTGAGGTCGGCGACGCCGCGCCGCAGCAGTACGTCGGCGGCGCGCAGGATCCGCTCCTCCTCGCCCTCCGGCAGCACGATGTGCCTGCGGTCGGAGACGGCCCGGTCGACCAGTTGGTGCTCGAACATGAGGGGCGTCACCGCGCTGCTGCGGGCGAGCGCGAGCTGGTCGAGCAGCGCCGTACCGTCGACGTACTGGTCGAAGAGCGCCAGGGCCGTGTCGATCTTGCGCGGCGCGTCCTTCGTGAGCCGGCCGCGGACGGCGGTGAGCTTCGCAGAGGTGGCCTGCGTACCGAGATCGGTCTCGATGATCGGCAACGTGACACCGAGGCCCTCGATCAGCCGTTGCACCTGGGCCGGGAGCTCGAAGCCGCCGTTGAGCACGATGGCCGCGATCTGCGGGAAGGTCCGGGACGCGTGCGCCATCAGGACGCCGAGCACGACCTCGGGGCGGTCGCCGGCGGTGACGACCGCGGCGCCGTCGAACAGCCGGTCCAGCACGTTCGGCATCGTCATCCCGGCGATCATCAGCCCGGTGACCTCGCGGGTCAGCAGTTGCGGGTCACCGCTCAGCAGCCGGCCGTCGATCGGCGCCATCAGGTCGGCGACGAGCGGCTGGTTCAGCACCGGCTCCTCGGGGATCGCGAACGCCGGCGCGCCGATGCCGTCGAGTGCGGCGACGAGGAGCTTGCCTTCGCCATCGTCCACGCGGTTCGCGATGACCGCGAAGAGCGAGCCGTGGTTCGCGGCGAGCTCCGTCGCGGCCATGTCGGCGATCGCCCGTACGTCGTGCGGCGTACGGCCGAACCCGTTCAGCACGAGCAGTACCGGCGCGCCGAGGTTCGCGGCGATCTTGGCGTTGAACGAGAACTCGGTCGGGGTGCCGACATCGGTGTAGTCGCTGCCGACGATCACCACCGCATCAGCGTGCTCGGCGACCGCGTGATAGCGCTGGACGATGGTGTCCAGCGCCGCGTCGGGATCCTCGTGCACCTCGTCGTACGTGACCCCGACGCCGTCGTCGTACGACTGCTCGACCGCACCCTGCGAGATCAGTAGCTCGAGAACATAGTCCCGCCCGCCGTGTGTCGCGGTGTCCGCGCGCACGATCGGCCGGAACACCGCCACTCGTCCGACGCGTCGGGACAACTGGTGGAGCACCCCGAGAGCCACCGTCGACTTCCCGGTCGTGCCCTCCACCGAAGCCACATAGACACTGCTACCCATACCGCGAACCCTACGAAACTGTAGGGCGCGTCAAGGCGGGCAGGTGGTCCTACCAACTCTCCAGCTAGTGTCCCGCGCCCGAAGTTCGTGCGCTAAGTCCGGAGTCGGCCGGACTTGACCACGCCAGCCTCTGGCTCCGGGCCCCCAAACCGGTTTGGGGAGACCTACCTCCCCGAATCGGGCAGTAGCGCTCCCCGGTCGCAGGCAAGAGCCTCCCCAAACCGGTTTGGGGAGCTCGTCGAGGGCCTGAGTGGACTGGGCGCGGGGAGCCGAGATCGCACCGGGCCGGACTTACGACGCGAACTTGCGGCGCAGGACACTAACCGGATTTGCCGGGGAGGTTCTGGCGGGCGAAGGCGACGGCTTCAGTGAGGAGCAACTGCCAGAGGGCGCGGTCCGGGGTGGGAATGGCGACCCACTCGCGCATCGGGTTGCCGGTCGGGGCGAACGGGGTGCCGGTGCCCGCGGTGATGAGGGCGGTCACGCGGTCGGCGGGGAGCTTGAGAATCAGCGCCGTGCCGTTCCTCTCGAGGCAGGCGACGAACTGCCCGGCGAGACGGATGCACGGGTGCCCCATGATCGTGCCGTGGCCGATGGCAGGGTCGTAGAGCAGGTCGTCGGTGAGCTCGTCGTACAGCTCGCGCGCGGCGTCCCCGCCGGCGTTGGCCGGCGGGGACGTGTGGTGGGTGGGTCGGGTCATGCGGCGGGCGGGGTGAAGATCCCGAACTGGTTGCCGGACGGGTCGCGCAGGTAGGCGAAGGCCGGGGTGGCGTCGAGGCGCTTGTTGATCACGGTGCCGCCGAGCTGTTCGGCGTCGGCGCAGGTGGCTTCGATGTCGGCGACCAGGATGTAGAAGATCGCGTGGTTCGGCAGTTGCCCGTTGGTGCCGAAGATGCCGCCCATCGGCCGGTCGGAGCCGGAGGCCTTGATGTTGCGGTACTCGAGGCCGGTGGCGGCGAGGGCGCCGTCGGACTCGCAGGTCCAGTCGAACAGGCTGCCGTAGAACTTCTGGGTGGTGTCGGGGTCGTCGGTCGCGACCTCGAACCAGGCCAGCGTGCCAGGGGCCGGAGTACTCATCGATCTCTCTCTTTCATCCGAGGGCATCAGGTGGTCTGTGCAACGGACCCCACGGTGTCAGCGGTTCGCGACAGCCCTATGTCGGAGTTGGGAAAAGATCTTCGGGACGCAGCGCGGCATGCGGCAGTTTGGTTTCGTAGCCATCGACCTTCAGATCGCCGGTCGCGAGCGGTCGGGAGGGTGGTGTCGCGGTGCGCTCGGCGCGGGTGATCCGATCCATCCGGAACACCCGGTCCTCCTGGCGCAGGTGGCACCAGGCGGTCAGGTAGGAGCCGTTCGGTCCGACGACGACATGTTGCGGCTCGACCTCGCGCTCGGTCGCGACACCGCCGACGTCGGTGTAGGCGATCCGCAGTACCTGGTTGTGACGCACCGCCCGCCAGATCTGCTCGGCGACCTCACCGTCCGGATCCGGCACCGGCTGCACGAGCAGCCGCACCTTCGCCGCAGCCGTACGTGCCTCGTCCAGATCCCGCGGCGGCATCGCGGCCACGATCTTCTGCAGCGCGGTCCGCGAGTCGCGTGAGAACAGCACGTGGTTGCTGCGGCTCAACGCCACCGCGACCGCCATCGCCTCCCGCGCGGTGAAGTTCAGCGGCGGGAGGCTCATCGACCGGTCCACCGAATACCCACCGGTGCGCCCCTGTTTCGTCGCCAGCGGTACGCCGGCCTGCCCGAGCGCACTGAGATCACGCTCGATGGTGCGCACGCTCACCTCGAAACGCGCCGCCAGCTGCCGCGCCGTACGCCCCCGAGGACCCGCCGCGCGTAACTCCTCGGCGAGCGCATACAGCCGATCGATCCGGTTCATGCTCGGCACGCTAGCCGTGCCCACGGACAATTCAGTTACTGAGGGAGTTCGGCTCCGGTGCGCTCGGCGAGCATGTAGGTGGCGTACCAGGTCGGCCAGTTCTCGTCGGCCTGGCCGGTGCGGGCCTCGTGCTCGCCGTGGGCGGCCGCGGCGCGCCGAAGAGCCGCTTCGAGGTCGTCGACGGAGGTGTACGTCGCATCGTCCACGCGACCGGGCAGCCGCTTGGTGACCTCCTGCAACAGCCAGGTGTTGCCGTCGGGGTCACTGAACGTCGCGAACGACCCGTAGCTCGACCGCTCGTCCGCCGGCCCGGTCACCCGACCGCTGGTGTCGCCGGCCTCGAACTGCGCACCGGGAGCAGCCGGGTGGAAGACCTCGCTGACCTTGGCGCCGTGCGCCAGAAGTTCGGACCGCGCCGCCTCCACATCGGTGACGACGAGGTAGAGCCCCTGCGCGGTGCCCGGCGCGGCCGAGGTGATGTGAGTGCCGAACTGGACCGAGGCGGGGGAGCCCGGCGGAGTGAACTGGACCACCCGGAAGCCGTTGTCGAACGCGAAGTCCGCGTCCAGCCGCCAGCCCAGGCCGCTGTAGAACTCCTTCGACCGATCGGCGTCCGCGACCGGGACGACGACGGCTTCCAGCTTCAGGTCGGTGCTCATGACTTCCTCCAGGGGATTCGACTCGTTCACTGACCTCCACAATGCCGCTAAGACGCCCCCGTGACACCAGTGAGAATCCCTGGTCATTACCCGGGCCCACCGGTGACCGGCCCTAGAGTGCTGTCACGTGGATCATCAGATTGTTCTGATTGCCGGAGCGGGCCTCGTGATCATGATCGCGGCCTCGGTCTTCGCACGCCGGACCGGTGTCGCCGCGCCGCTGCTGCTCGTTGCCCTGGGCATCGGAGCCAGTTACCTGCCGAGTACGCCGGCCATCCACATCGAGCCCGAGATCATCCTCGCGGGCATCCTGCCGCCGCTGCTCTACGCGTCGGCGGTCCAGCTCCCGGTCCTCGACGTACGGCGGAACTTCGGGTTGATCTCCTGGTTGTCGATCGTGATGGTGATCGTGTCCGCGCTGGTGATCGGGGCCGTCGTCCACGCGCTGTTCCCGAGTATCTCGTTCGCGCTCGCCACCGCACTCGGTGCGGTCGTGAGCCCCACCGACGCGGTCGCGGCGACCGCGATCGGGCACCGGGTCGGGCTCCCGCCACGCCTCATGACCGTGCTCGAAGGCGAGAGCCTCGTCAACGACGCCTCGGCGCTCGTCGTCCTACGTACGGCGGTGGCCGCGCTCGCCGTCACCAGCCACTTCAGCCTCGGCCACACCGCCCTCGACTTCGCCTGGGCAGTCGTCGGCGCGATCCTGATCGGCGCGGCCGTCGGCCTGCTGACCGTCGTACTGCGGCAGCGTCTCGACGACCCGGTCCTCAACACGACGATCTCGTTCGCCGTACCGTTCCTCGCCTACTTCCCGGCCGAGGAGGCACACGCGTCCGGCGTACTCGCCGTGGTGATCGCCGGGCTGCTGACCGGAGCGCTCGGCAGCCGGAAGTTCAGTGCCCGCGACCGGCAGACGCAGGCGACCACCTGGACGACGATCAGCTTCATCCTGGAGAGCGGCGTCTTCCTCGCGATGGGGTACCAGTTGCCGGAACTCGTCGACGACGCCCGCGCGGAGACGACGATCGGCGAGATCACCGGGCTCGTCCTGCTGGTGGTCGGCCTGCTGGTCGTACTGCGTTTCGTCGGGCTGGCGTGGCCCGCGCTGCAGGGCCGGTTCGGCCGGAAGGACCGCCATGAGCAGGTCCGGGCGCAGTTGGACCAGTTCGAGGAGCACCTGGACTCGATGGAGCCGGCCGGTGCGCGCGAGGAGAACCGCGTCGCCTGGGCGCGCAGACGGCTCGCCCGCGGCCGGGCGGACGCGGACTTCGAGAAGCGCGAGCCGATCACCGGCCGCGGGATGCTGGTGCTCGCCTGGGCCGGGATGCGCGGCGTCGTGACAGTCGCCGCCGCGCAGACGATCCCGGCCGGTACGCCGCATCGCGACACGGTCGTGCTCGCGGCGTTCATCGTCGCGCTGCTCACGCTGGTGCTGTTCGGGATCTCGCTGCCCGCGGTGATCGCGAAGATGCGGTTCCGTCCGGAGAGCAGCGAGGACAAGCGCGACTCGGTGCAGGCGCTGATGCGGCAGATCGGCGAAGCCGCGATCGACTCGGTCGGCCCGCTCGAGGAGCAGACCGTCGACGGCGAACCCCTCGATCCGGTCGTGGTCAGCACGCTGAAGGACCGGATCGTGCCGCGCCTGGTCTCCGGGAGCCGGCAGCTCCGGGAGACCAAGGCGGACACGCGCGAACAGATGGAGATCCTGCAGCGCCGCTACCTCGACGCGATGCGCGAAGCCCTCGGGACGGAACGCAGCATCGGCGTGTACAGCTCCGAGACGTACCGCCAGGTCGAAGGCTTCCTCGACACCGTGGAGCAGCGCTTCACCACGTCCTAGCGACCGAGGTGCCGATTGAAGAACCGCACCATGCTCTCGACCTCGAACCGCGGGACTTCCTTGTGCGCACCTGCGTTCGCGTGCAAGGACTTCTCCGTCGAGGCGAACGCGTCGAACAACGCCAGCCCGGAGTCGCGCGGGATGTGCTGATCGTCCCACTGCAGCAGGAACTCGACCGGCACCTTGATCCGGCGGGCATGCTCGGCGAGCGTCCCGTCGTACCAGAAGATGCCGAACACGGCGGCCGCGATCCGGGGATCGGCGGCGGTGAGCGGTACGCCGATCGCGGTGCCCATGTTGAGCCCGAAGTACCCGAACGGGCCGTCGATCTCGGGCAGTCGCTCGAGCGCGTCGAGGGTTGCCTGCCATTCGGGTACGGCGCGCTCGGCGAGGTGCAGGTTGTACGGGACGACGATCGGTCCGACCGGTACGCCGGTGTTCATCGCCTCCTGCATCGCGGCGATCTGCTGGTCGTCGAGCGCCGTACGGGGCCGCTCGCCGTGACCGGGTGCGTCGATCGCGACGGCGTGGAAGCCCTCCGCGACGAGGCGCTGGGCGCGACCGACCATCGGGAGTGCCTTGGCGTCGCGGCCGCCGCCGTGCCCTAGCAGGATCACTGGGGCGGGCTGACTCGGCGCGGCTGGTGACCAGAGCATGCCGTGGATGTCTTCGTTGAGGGTGAACTCGCGTTCGAGGACGCCGTTCGTGGTGGTGGTGCTGATGAACTGCAGATCAGTCATGGTGGTGCCCTTTCAGGAGTGCCTGGTTGCGGCGCTCCTGGCGACACCTAGTCCGATCGCCCTGTCGTGACGGAGAGAGGGAGCACCCGTCGAGATACAGCGTTCATGGGTCCCACCTCCTCGCGTGAAGTCACGTCCGCCGGTACCGTACTCGCCCGCTCGACGTGCGTGCCAACGAATTTCTCACCAGTCGGCGACACGTTCCTGACTGCGGTCCTCGGTGGCGACCAGGACGTCAAGGAGGAACTCCTGGAGGTCGGTGCGGATGTCTCGGTGCAGCGGGTCGTCCCAGAGGTTCTGCAACTCGTTCGGATCGGCGGCGAGGTCGTACAGCTCACCGGTCCGCTCCCTGTCGGTGGCGGGGGAGCCGTGCTGGACGATGAGCTTCCAGTGGTCGCGTCGGAGCATCGTGAGGTGGACCGGGGTCGCGTACGGATGCCCGCTGTTGCGGTACTCGCTCAGCGCCCAGCCGCGGCCCGTTGCGCGATTGGTGGCCAACGGCAACAGGTCCTGCCCCTCGCCGAGGGGCTGCAGTCCGGCGGCGGTGAGGATCGTGGCGCCGAGATCGATCCACTGGACGAGCTCGGTGTTGCGAGCGCCGGCCGGGATCGTCGAGGGCCAGCGGAGGATGAGCGGGACGCGGACGGCCTGGTCGTACATCATCGGGCCCTTCAGCATCAGCTGATGGTCGCCGAGCATCTCGCCGTGGTCGCTGGTGAAGATGACGAGCGTGTCGTCGCTGAGCCCTTCGGCGTCGAGCGCGTCGAGGATCCGGCCGACCTCCTCGTCGACGAGCGTCATCATCGCGTAGTACGCCGCCTTGACCTCTTGGAGCTCTTCCGCGCTATACGACGTGAAGCCGCGCGCGTGGCCGGCGTACGACTCGTGGGACGCCTCGGTCTGGATCGGTGGCTTCCCGGTCAGGTCGTCGGGGAGTGGGCGGCTGAGTTCCTTGTCCCGGTAGCGGCGTACATAGTCCTCCGGGGCGCCGAAGCCGTGGTGCGGGTCGAAGAAGTTGGCGACGAACAGGAACGGCTTGTCGCGGTCGCGGGACTGGGTGAGGAAGTCGATCGTCTGCTCGCCGATCCAGTGGCTGTAGTGGATCTCGGCGGGGAGCGTGTCGTAGTCGACCTCGACTCCGGCCAGGTCGGGCCGGAGGGTGTGGAGCCAGCGGTGGTATTCGTTCTCCGACGAGCCCGGGTACGGGTCGTGGGCCCAGCGGAACACGCGGAAACCGTCGTCGTGCCGCTTCTCGGAACGACCGCCGAAGCACGCGTTGAGATGGAACTTGCCGACCAGGCCGCAGTCGTAGCCGGCGTCGGCGAGGTCCTTGCTGAACAGGCGCGCGTGGTCCGGCAGGCCGACGCCGTTCGCCCAGAGGCCGTGCTGGTGGACGTACCGGCTCGTCATCAGGCTGGCGCGGGACGGGCCGCAGACCGGGTTCTGCACGTAGCAGTTCTCGAACAGCACGCCCTGCGCGGCGAGCCGGTCGAGGTTCGGGGTCTCGATCTCGTCGTTGCCGGAGGCACCGAGCGCGGAGAACCGCTGCTGGTCGGTGCAGAGGAGCAGAACGTTCGGCCGCATGCGGATCAGTGTATTAAATCTGAAGTATTGACATAAATATGGTCCGGCGGTCAGAGTCGGGTCCCGTGGGAAGGGAATCGTCCGGGCCGCTTCGGCTTCTCCGGGAAACACACGAGGAACGGGTGCTGTCCGCCCTGCGCACCCGAGGTCCGCTGACCCGCGCTCAACTCGCGGAACAGACGAACCTGTCCCGCGCGACGCTTTCGTCGATCATCCAAACCCTCCTGAGCAAACAGGCCCTGGCCGAGCGCCGCGGCGAAGACCCGGCCGGCCCTGGACTCCGAGGGCGTGGGCGGCCGGTTTCGGTGCTGACGTTGAATCCGGCCGGTGGGCTCGCGCTGGGGATCGATCTCGGGCAGCGCCGGATCCAGGTGACGATCTCCAACGTCGCGCACGAGTTCGTCGCCTCGGGCGCGATCGCCTGCGCAGAACGTACGCCGTGGGTCCGCCGCGTCGAGCTCGCTCTCGACCTGGTCGACAACCTGACCACCCGCCACGAAATCTCGTTGACCGCGCTCGCCGGAGTCGGCGTAGGCATCGTCGGTCCGGTGGCGGCCGATGCGCGCTCGGAGCGGGTCGAGCTGGTGCGCGAAACGGTTTCCGCGTGGTTCGGCGTACCTGTCTATGTAGACAACAACACGCGGCTAGCAGCGCTAGCGGAGGCGGTGTGGGGCGCTGGCTCGGGTGTGGACAGCGCGTTGTATCTGCGGCTGTCGTACGGCGTCGGCGGGGGACTCGTACTCGGTGGCCGGCTGTTCGCGGGAGCCGGTGGCGCGGCAGGGGAGCTCGGGCACATCAGCGTGGACCGTGACGGACCCGCCTGTCCCTGCGGCGGCCGTGGCTGTCTCGAGCGCTACGTATCGCTGACAACCCTGCAAGCGCAATGCAGCGACATCCTCGACGCCCGCGACCAAACGGCGCGCGACCTGCTCGCGGATGCCGGCACGCGCATCGGGGAGGTTCTGGCCGCGGCCTGCAACACCGTCAACCCGGAAGTCGTCGTGATCGGCGGCGAACTGGCCGAGACCGGCGACCACCTGTTCAAGCCGCTGGAAGCCGCGCTCCGCCGGCACACCCACAGCCAGGTCCACCGCACAGTACGAGTCACCCGCGCAGCACTCGGCCCCGACGCCGCAGCCCGCGGCGGCATCGCCCTCGTACTCACAACCGCTCTCAGCGCTCTCGACCAGGAGGCTTCCCGCCTGTGCATCCCGCCGCGACCATCGACATCCGCCGGGACCGGCGGCACGCCATCGACCCGCTGATCTACGGGCACTTCCTGGAGTCCGCGTTCTTCGGCAACATCGAGGGCGGCGTCTTCGACGAAGGCTCACCGCTGGCGTACGGGGGCGATGACGCACGGAACGGTCTGCGGCAAGACGTGATCGAGCTCTGCCGGGAACTCGGTCTCCCGGTGGTCCGCTGGCCGGGCGGCAACTTCACGTCGGCATACCACTGGGAAGACGGCATCGGACCGCGCGACTCCCGGCCTCGACGGTTGGAGCTGGCCTGGGGATCCGAGGAGAGCAACCACTTCGGCACCGACGAGTTCCTCGCCTGGTGCGCCGAGGTCGGGACCGAGCCGTACCTCGCGCACAGCTGCCGCGACGTCGACGAGGCGGTCCGCTGGGTCGAGTACACCAACTATGGCGGCAACACCGAATACACCCGGCGGCGGGCGCTCAACGGCCATCCGGCGCCGTACGGCGTGAAGTACTGGGGACTCGGCAACGAGGTGTACGGCGACTGGCAGATGGGCCACCGCAGCGCCGCCGCATACGCCGCCGACGCGGCCGAGCATGCCCGCTTCATGCGAGCTGTCGACCCGTCGCTGAGATTCATCGCGGTCGGCAAGACCGACGACCGCGACGGCTGGACCAAGACCGTACTAGGTGCCGTCGGCAACCAGATCGACTACCTGTCGTTCCACCTCTACGGCGCGACGACGCAGCTGATCGACGGCGATGCCGAGTACGACGCGATCGTCGCCCAGTCGCTCTACTTCGAGCAGCAGATCGTCGAGTACTCGGACCTGGTCGGCGGGATCGCAGGCGAGCGTCCGTTGGCGCTGGCCCTGGACGAATGGAACATCCGGCACGTCGAGCCCGCGACGTGGCCGGAGCCACAACCGTCGGACGATGGCGGCACGGTCGCCCGCGACGTCGACGGCCGACCGGCCCACCCCGCCCACCGCGTGAACCGGTGGAGTCCGAGAACGCTCGCCGACGCGCTCTTCTACGCCGGCGTCTTCCACGCCCTGCACCGCGCCGGCGGCCGCGAAGTTCCGGTCGCGATGGCGAACACGGTGAACCTGCTGAACGCGAACGGCGTGATCGTTGCCCGCCCCAACGGTGCCGTGCGTGCGGCGACGTACCACGTCTGGGATCTGTACCAGAACCACCTCGGCCCGATCGCGCTCGCCGCGGACGTACGGTCGCCCGGCAAGCTGACCGCCGTACGGCAGGGCGACGAGCGCGACCACCGCGGCGAGTTCCGCGCCTACCCGGCGACCGTTCCGGATCTCGACGTCTCCGCGACCCAGACGGCCGACGGCAACTCGATCCGCGTCGCCGTCATCAACCGCCACCGCGACACCGCGATCCGCGCCGACCTGACCCTCGACGCGAGTCGAGACGCCCTGCCGGCACGGGCTGCGGTGAAGCAACTGACCGCGGACGACGTACTCGCGTCCAACAGCCTGACCGCGCCGGACGCCGTGAGCTTGCGCGACCTAGGCACCGTCGAACTGACCGACGCGAGCTACGACTTCCCGCCCCACAGCATCACGCTGCTGTCCTTCGACCTCAACTAGCCGAATCCGCAGAGTAGTAGTGTCGCGAGCATGGGCGTCAACGCGCGGGTGCTGGTGATCGGTCTCGATCCGTACCGCGTTCCCGGGCCGTGGGACCCGGAGCCGGTCGCGACCGGGATCCAGGTCGGGATGGCGGACTTCGCCGCACACGGCGTCGGCGCACAGACCTGCCTCGTCGGGCTGGACGGCAGCGACGACATCGAGGCGGTGGTGAGCGCGGCCTTGGCGGCGCAGCCGTGGGAGTGCGTGGTGATCGGTGGCGGTATCCGGAGGAACGAGGATCAGCTCGAGTTGTTCGAACGGATCGTCAACCTGACGCGGCAGCTGGCTCCCGATGCGGCGATCGCCTTCAACAGCAGGCCGGACGACACGTACCACGCGGCCGCGCGCTGGCTCAGCGGAGATCGAGACGCATGAGGATGCGGGGATGGCCCGCGAGGGTCGACGTGGTGTCGGCGGCCTTGGTGAACCCGGCGTGCTCGAAGTTCTTGCGGATCCCGGCGTACGCCATCGTGAGATCGACCTTGCTGTCGCCGTTGTCCAGCGGATAGGCCTCGACGACCGGCCCCCCGTTCTCGCGCGCGAACTCGACGGCGCCGGCGATCAGCGCGTGCGAGATCCCCTCGCCGCGGTGTCCGGGGCGGACCCGGATGCACCACAACGACCACACCGGCAGCTCGTCCACGTGCGGGATCTTCCGGTTCTTGGCGAACGTCGTCTCTGTACGCGGCGCGACCGCGGCCCATCCGACCGGCGTGTCACCGTCGTACGCGAGCACGCCGGGAGCGGGCGTCGCCTGGCAGAGCCTCTCGACGTAGGCACCACGCTCCGGCCCGCGGAGCGAGTTGTTGAGCTTGGACGGAATCCGATAGCTCAAGCAGAAGCACACGTTGGACGTCGGCGACTTCGGCCCGATCACCGCCCGCACGTCCTCGAAGACGCTGGCGGGGCGTACGTCGATACTCATGGAGCGACCTCGGCTTGCAGAAGTTGGTTGTGGACCATGAACGCCGTACGGAGTTCCTTGTAGCCGACGCGGTCGAACAGGACCGTCATCGTGGTGCCGTCGTAGTGCTCGACCAGACCGGGGCCGAAGGCGCGATGGACGACCCGGCTGCCGACCGGGAACGGCTGGTCCTCGGGCGGCGCCGCGGTACGGCCGGCAAGATCGTTGTCGCAATTGCCGCACGGGCCGTCGTACCGTTCGCCGAAGTAGCTGAGCAGCCACTCGCGCCGGCAACCGCCGTACTCCGCGTACGCAGCCATCATCTCGACCCGCGACCTCGCGACCTCGCGACGATCGTGCTCGACGGCCGACGCCGCGGTGACGGCCCGGTCGACGTCGACTCCGCGGGCCAGGTGGAACTGGTGGCCGACAGCAACGACGCGGGCGTCGGTCAGCCGGCCCAGCGCCCGTTCGACCCGGGCTGTGCCGAGGCCCGAAGCGGCGGCCAGCGCGGCGATGTCCTTCGGCCGGTGTTCGCGGATCGCGGTGGCCACCGCGAGCAGGTCGTCGTCGGTGACGCCGCCGGACGCGAAGAAGCGGTTCAGCCCCAGGTCGGCATGCCGGAAGAACAGCTCGATGTCGGCCGGTTCGCCGTCGCGGCCGGCGCGGCCGATCTCCTGGTAGTACGCGTCCACCGACGACGGAGCCTCGGCGTGGCTCACCCAGCGGATGTCCGGCTTGTCGATGCCCATCCCGAACGCGATCGTCGCGACGACGACGCGGCACCCGCCCTCCAGGAACGTGTCCTGCACCTCGCGGCGTTGCTTCGCGGGCAGGCCCGCGTGGTACGCCTGGGCAGCGACGCCGGCCGTGGTCAGTTCGTGCGCGAGGTCCTCTGCGTGGCGATGCGTGCCGACGTATACGATGCCCGGGCCGCGCGACGACCGGACGTGGCTGAGCAGCCGGCGGTTCTTGGTGTCGTCGTCGGCGAATGTGAACACGGCGAGGTTGAGGTTCGGGCGGTCGAACCCGCCGACGACGACAGCCGGGTCGTTCAGCTCCAGGCGATGCACGATCTCCTTGCGCACCGGCGGCGCGGCGGTCGCCGTGAGCGCGAGGACCGGCGGTCGTCCCATCGCCCGGATCGCGGCGGCGAGACGGAGGTAGTCGGGCCGGAAGTCCTCACCCCACTCGCTGACCAGATGCGCCTCGTCGACGGCCACCAGCGTCGGCCGGGACGCGGCGAACAGTTCGAGTACGTCGGGATGCGTGAGTTGCTCGGGGGACAGCAGCACGAATCCGGGCCGGTCGTTCGTCAACAGATCATGGGCGGCGCGCCGGCCGGCGTGGTCGGTCGCGTTGAGTTCCGCAACCTCGACGCCGGCCGGACGCAACGCCCGCAACTGATCGCGCTGCAAGGCGACGAGCGGACTCACCACCACAGTCACCCCGCCGAGCGCCAGCCCGGCCAGCTGATAGATCGCTGTCTTCCCGGTTCCGGTGGCCAGCACCGCGAGGACATCCCGCCCGCCGACCACACCCCGTACGGCGTCCTCTTGTCCCACTCGCAGTGTCTGGAATCCCAGCCGCGCCCGAGCAAGAGCCAGCACGTCAACGGACATCGCGCGCACCCATGCTCGAACGGTAGTACAGCGGTCAGTGCTGGACGGCGTACACGAGCTTCTGGATGCCGTTGGCGTAGGACTCGCTCGAGGTGAGGTTGAGGTTGAGCTTGTCGCGGTCGGTGTCGCTGAAGAGCCGTTTGCCGGCGCCGAGGAGGACGGGGAAGACGAGCAGGTTGTACTGGTCGATCAGGCCCGCGTCGGACAGGTTGCGGTTGAGGGTGGCGCTGCCGTTGATGATGATCGGGCCGCCCTCGGTCTCCTTCAGCGCGGCGACGTCGTCGAGGGAGCGGAGGATGGTGGTCTCGCCCCAGTTCGACACCAGGTCGCTGTCCTTGAGGGTGGTCGAGACGACGTACTTCGGCATCGCGTTGTAGCCGGCGAACTCCACGGTCATCCCCGGCCAGACCGGCGAGAACGCCTGGTAGCTGACCCGGCCGAGCAGCAGCGCGGTGGCCTCGTCCTGCTCTTCGCCCTTGAGCGCGTACGCCGCCTCCTCGAACGCGATGTCCTTGAAGGTCCAGCCCGCGTTGCGGTAGCCCGCCTCGCCACCGGGCGAGTCCACGACGCCGTCGAGAGAGATGAACGCGGTGGTGATGAGGGAACGCATCTGGTGCTCCTTGATCAAGTGGTGTGTGGTGCTCGTGTCTGAGCGTCGTGCGGGTCGCGGCGGATACGACATCCGTGAAATGTGACGCCGGTCACTCCGCGGTGACGATCCAGGCAGCGGAGTCGAACAGGACGCCGTCACCGCTGTCGTGCGCCGCGAGCATCGCACGCAGGTCGGCTCGTGCACGCTCGGCGTCGGCCGGGGCGAGTTCCGCTAGCAGTGCTAGCGGCTCGCGGAGCTGCAGGACGTTCTCGTACGCCGTCTCGACATCGGGACCGTAGTACAGCCGTTCACGCACCGCGGCAAACGTCACGTCGCCAAAGCCCGCAGACCCGAGGATGCCCCGCACAACATCCGGATCCCCAAGCGAAAACGGCGACTCGTCCCGCACCTCCGCGTCCCCGCCGATCGTCGCTGGGATCACCTGTGCCCATTCGTTCTCCGCGCGCGCCTGCCACACCATCGCGACGAGCCGGCCACCAGGCCGCAACGCCCGCCGCAGATTCGCGAACGCACCCACCGGATCGTCGAAGAACATCACCCCGAACCGGCTGATACACACGTCGAACGCCGCCGCCCCGAAGTCGTACGTCGCCGCGTCCGCGAGCAGATAGCTGACGTGTGCCTCCGCCGTACGCCGTCGCGCATCCTCGAGCATCCTCTCGGAAACATCCACCCCGACCACCCGCCCGCGCCCAGCATCCGCGGCCGCTTCCCGCGTCGTCTGCCCACCCCCACACCCGACATCAAGCACCCGATCCCCGGCCCGCACCCCACAAGCAGCCCGAAACCGCCCCTGCAAGAACCGCATCTCGCCGTCATAGTCGAACACGCCCCCAGGCTAGAACGCCTGCCACTCACTTGGCGGGGTTATCCCCTCGCGTTGGGGGTTCTCTACTCGCACACCAGCAGAGAACCCCCAATTCGAGGGGATAACCGTTCTTGTGCTTGATCCGTGGGTGGTAGTGGTCAGGCGCGACCCACGCCACCCACGGGATCGCCGCGCGGGTTCAAGCGGTGGGTCGGGCCATCCGGCGGGCTGGACCTGCGTTGGTGAGTGTTGGGGATCCGCCTGCAGCGGATCAACTGGCGAGGAAGGTGACTGGGGTGCCGTCGGGGTCTTGGGTGTTTGGGGTGGGGGAGGTGGTGGTGAAGGCGAGGTGGGCGATGGTGGCGGCCGGTGGGGGTACGAGTTTGAGGGTGTCAGAGCCCAGGCGGAAGGTGTCGTCGGTGACGCGTTCCATGCCGAGGTGGGTGCCGTAGAACTCGGCCGCCGCCTCGGGATCGGGGGCCGCGACGGCGACGTGCGTGAAGGCGACCACCGGACCCGCGGTAATCGGTGCGACGCGGAAGTCCTCCGAGCGCTGGAGAAGTTCGACGCGGACGCCGTTCGGGTCGGACAGGAACGCGAGCCGGCCCTGCCCGCTCCCGGCCACGCGGGGCGACGAGAGTTCGGCGTACCCGAGGGCCATCAGCCGCGCGTAGTCGCCGTCGAGGTCGTCGGTCATGAAGCCGATGTGGTTCAGCCCGTACGTCGCCTGCGCGTCGGGCTCCTCGTGGTGGAGCAGCTCGACCAGGCCGGTCGCGAGCTGGATGTGGACCCGGTTGACGCGCGGACCGGGCATGAACAACCGATCGACCACCTCCGCCCCGAGCCCGCCGTAGAACGACAAGCTCGCCTCGAGATCCTGTACCCGGCCACCGACATGGTTCAGCTCGTAGATCACCACACCACCGTAGCAAGCGCTTTCCGGAAGTGTCGCGGGTCGGCGCGTTGCCCGGGCTGACTACGGTGGTGGGGTGGCGAAACGCTGGTCGTGGGTGGCGGTCGGAGTACTGCTAGTAGGCGTCTGGGCGGCCTGTTCCGACAAGGACTCCACCGCCAGAACAGAACCCACCGCCAAGCCAACGGCCACAACCACCACCAAGCCGACCGCGAAGACCACGACGACGAAGCCGTGGTACGACGACTACGATCCGGCTCACTTCGCGCCCGACGTACGGCGGTACGCCAAGCAGGCCGGGATCAACCCGCAGTTGCTGATGGCAATCTTGTACAACGAGTCGTACAAGCCGCACGACCCGAAGTTCGAGCGGCAGTGGGCGGAGGTGGACTCCGATCCGGCGTTCGGGATCGCGAACATGCACAAGCCTGCGTTCGACGAGACCAAACGCGGCCGGGACTTCGCGAAGCGGAAGTGGGAAGAGCTGCCCGACAACCCCGCGCTGGCGATCCAGGCTGCGGCCTGGCACCTCCACGACCTCGCGAAACGGCTGCCGAGCAAGCGTGCCGATCTCTACACCAAGGACGAGTTGCTTGCCCTCGGCTACAACGCGGGCGGCGGCAACATGCGGATCTTCGCCCGCGGCCGCAAGGCTGGTTCGCAGGCCCAGTCGTACGTCGACCGCCTGCACGACAACTGGGCGAAATCCGCCGAAGCGCTCAAGAGCTGACAGGAGACGCTGTGAACCTAGGGAACTTCGGGGCACCCGCGCTTGCCGTCGCCGACTGGCGCCGACAGGTCCTCGCCCTCTACCGAGACATCCGCGCCGAGAGCGATCCAGCGGCCGCACACGCCCATTGGCAAGCCGGCCGCAACGAGCTGCTGACGAACCACTCCGCCTCACCGGTCCCACCGGAACAGCGCACGACGTACGCCGGTGCGCCCGTCGCGCCGTACCGCCCGGAACTGCGCTTCGAGGCGACCATCGAGACCGACGTGAAGCCGTTCAGCTGGGAGTTCCAGTCTGCGACCGACGGCGTGATCCCGTTCTCGCGCGTCGGCGTACTCCAGTTGCCGGTCGGGGACCTGGACGTGTGGTGGCTGGAGTCGTACGGAGGTGGCCTGTTCGTCCCGGTGAAGGACGCGCTGGCCGGCAAATCGACGTACGGCGGCGGCCGCTACCTGATCGACACGGTGAAAGGCGCGGACCTCGGCGGCGACTTTCCCGAGCTCGTCGTCGACCTGAACTTCGCGTACAACCCGTCCTGCGCCTACAGCCCGGAATGGACCTGCCCGCTGGCACCGGCAGCCAACACCATGAGTGTCGAACTGCCGGTGGGCGAGCTATCAGGCTAGATCAGACAGCAGCTTCCAGGGCACGGGTAAGAAGGGCAGCCAGCGCCTCCAGTTGGAAGTCGGCCGAGGAGCCGACCTCTTCGTCGGAGCCGTCGAGCGCCTTGGCGGCCAGGCCGGCCTTGGCGTCGATCAGGTCCGCGACCCGGGTGTCGATGGTCTGCGCGGCGATGATCCGCCACGCGGTGACCGGCTCGTCCTGGCCGATCCGGTGCACCCGGTCGATGGCCTGGGTCTGCTCGGCGTTGGTCCACGACAGCTCGGCGAGGACGACGTTCGACGAGACCTGCAGGTTGATGCCGACGCCCGCGGTCAGCAGCGAGCAGACCGCGATCGACACCTCGGGGTCGTTGACGAAGGCGTCGATGTTCTTCTGCCGGGTGCGTGCGGTCTGGTCGCCGCGGATCGACGAGTACCGGATGCCACGCTCGGCGAACAGCTCCTCGGCGGTGTCCATCACCTCGATGTGGCGGGCGAAGAACACGACCTTGCCGACGTTCTGCGCGAGCTGCGCCGCGTAGTCGGCGGCCAGGCCTGCCTTCGCCTGACCGATCCGGCGGAACAGGCTGAACACGTTGTCGCCGGTCTTCTTGGCGGCCATCTCGGCCCGCTCCCAGCCGGCCACCTGGCGGACCAGGTCGTGGTCGATGCCGTCCACGACGATGCCCAGGCGACGGGTCTCGAGGGCGGTCTTGTACCGCTCGACGAGGCGGTCCGCGAGCTCCCGCTCCGCGGCCCGGATCGAGCGGCCGACGGCGCCGTCGAGCTCGACCGGGAGGTCGGCGATCCGGCGGGCCGGGATGTCCGCGGCCACGTCGACCTTGCGGCGGCGGACGATGCCCATGTCGATCACACTGGCCCGCGCGGCCGCGTTGAACCCGGGGTCGGCCGGGGTCAGGTCGGTCGCGTCGAGCTTCTCCATCAGCTCGGACCGCGGTGCCTTCTCGTCGATCCAGCCGAGGAACTCCCAGATCGCGGTGAAGTCCTCGATCGAGTTGATCAGCGGCGTGCCGGTGAGGGCCATCAGCAGCGGCCGGGCGGTCCGGCTGCGGATCCGGTTGGACAGGTCGAGCACGTTCCGGGACCGCTGCGACTTCTTGTTCTTGATGAAGTGCGCCTCGTCGACGACCATGCCGCGGAACCCGAGGTCGCCGAGCCAGCCGACGTGCCGGTCGAGGATCTCGTAGTTCACCACCACGATGTCCGCGAATCCGTCGATCGTGTCGCCGTCGCCGTGGATGACGGTCGGCGTACGGCGGGGTGTCCAGAGGCCGGCCTCGCGGGCCCAGTTCGTCTTCACGACGTTCGGCACGACGACCAGCAGGGGATAGGCGTCGACGGCCTGCGCGGCGAGCAGCGCCTGGGCGGTCTTGCCCAGACCGGGCTCGTCGGCGAGCAGGAACGTCCGGTGGCCCTCGGCCGCGGCTTCGATCAGCCCGGCCTGGTGCGGCATCAGTTCGAGGCCGCGGAGGCGGAGTGCGTCGACTCCACCGGTGAGCCGGAGCCCCTTCGGGTCGGGCAGGTTCATGGTGGCCGAGGCCGCGGCGTGCTCGAACGAGCGCAGCAGCGGTCCGATCAGCTCCCAGCCGCCGAGCCGGCTCGGCTTGGCGGTGCGGGCCGGGGCGTTCGAGAAGTCCGGGGGGAGGAACGGGTTCGCGAGCTGCCGGGACACGACTGCCTGCGGGACCACCCGACGGGTCTGCGTCTCCGGGGGAGCGGCCGGTTGCTCCGGCTCCGGCTCCTCGGGCGCCTCCATCCCGGCGTCCTCCAGCATCTGCCGCTTGAGCGCGGCCGCCGCCTCGGAGATCACCGCGTCCTCGGCCAGCAGGCCGAGCAGCGAGGGCTCCAGCGCGGCGGTCTTCGCCAGGATCGTCGCGATCCCGTCGAGCCGCCGGAGCTGCTCGGTGCGGTACGCCTCGGTGGCGGACTCGGCGCCGTTCACCCGGGACCGCTCCTCGCGGACCAGCAGGGCGACGATCTGGAACTTCGTCCGGGTCGACGGCTTGATCGCGCCACGGGTGACCGCGGCCTCGACCTCTCGCACGGCCTGCGCGAGGACCTGGATCAGACCGTCGGACTCGCCGTCACGGACGCGACGCCGGCGACGGGGAGCGGAACGGGTAGCGCCGGGCTGGCGCTGACCTCGTCGGGCCAACATTTCCTCCTGTGTCGTGCCACGGCGGAGCCGTGACGGAATACCGGACCACGCCCGGACCGATCCGCCGACGAGGCGCGACCTCGTGACGTACCCAATGACGTGCCCAATGACGTGCAGAGGGCCGTCCAGAAGGTCCCCCAGGAACACGGCTCAGAATGCACCGCTCCTGTGTGTGCGCGATCGAGACCCTATGTTACCCGCACTCGCCCGAATGTTGCAGACCGGCACCGGGTACCAGCCCGGAACACGAAGAACTTCGGCGATCTTCGAGGGGCGAACTGTGGAGCAGATCGAGGCCAAGGCACTGGGTGAAGCACTGCGTGACGACGAGTTGCGGGGGATCGACGCGTACTGGCGCGCGGCCAACTACCTGTCCGTCGGCCAGATCTATCTGCTCGCCAATCCGCTCCTGCGGGAGCCGCTGCGGCCGGAGCACATCAAGCCGCGGCTGCTCGGCCATTGGGGTACGACGCCCGGGCTGAACCTGATCTACACGCACCTGAACCGGGCGATCAGGCAGCGGGACCGGGAGATGTTGTTCGTGACCGGACCTGGGCACGGTGGGCCGGCGCTGGTGGCGAACACGTGGCTGGAGGGGAGCTGGACGGCGGCGTACCCGAACACGACGCGGGACGAGGCCGGGATGGGGCGGTTGTTCAGGCAGTTCTCCTTCCCGGGAGGTATCCCGAGTCACGTGGCGGCGGACGTGCCGGGGTCGATCAACGAGGGCGGCGAGCTGGGCTATTCGCTCAGTCACGCGTACGGCGCGGCCGCCGACAACCCGGATCTGGTCGTGGCCTGTGTCGTCGGTGACGGTGAGGCCGAGACGGGCCCGCTCGCGGCGTCGTGGCACTCGAACAAGTTCCTGAACCCGGCGCGCGATGGCGCCGTACTGCCGATCCTGCACCTGAACGGCTACAAGATCGCCAACCCGGCGCTGCTGGCGAGGATCGGTGACGAGGAGCTGACCGCGCTGATGCGGGGATACGGGTACGAGCCGTACCTGGTCGAGGGCGCCGAGCCGGCCGAGGTTCACCAGGCGCTGGCGGCCACGCTGGACCGGTGCCTGGACCGGATCGACGAGATCCAGCGCGAGGCACGGTCGGCGGACCAGGCGCCGGCGCGCGCCGCCTGGCCGATGATCGTGTTGCGTACGCCGAAGGGGTGGACCGGTCCGCGAACGGTCGACGGTGAGCAGGTCGAGGGCACCTGGCGATCGCATCAGGTCCCGCTGTCCGGCGTCCGCACGAACGAGGACCATCTGCGCCAACTGGAGGTCTGGCTCCGCAGCTACCGGCCCGAGGAGCTGTTCGACGACCAGGGCCGCCCCGTCCCGGATCTACTCGAGCTCGCTCCGGGCCCGGAGCGGCGGATGGGATCGAGCCCCCACGCCAACGCCGGCGAGCTGAGCCGTGACCTCGAGCTGCCGCCGGTGGAGGAGTACGCCGTACCGGTGAAGGCGCCGGGCGCCGAGGACGGGGAGCCGACGAAGGTCTTCGGCGCGTTCCTCCGGGACGCCTTCCGGCGGAACCCGGACAACCTGCGGCTGTTCGGGCCGGACGAGACCGAGTCGAACCGGTTGAGCGCGGTCTACGAGGAGACCGGGAAGCGGTGGCTCGCCGAGCGCCGGGACAGCGACAACCACCTCGCGCCGGACGGCCGCGTGCTGGAGATCCTCAGCGAGCACACCTGCCAGGGTTGGTTGGAGGGGTACCTGCTCACCGGGCGGCACGGTCTGTTCTCGTCGTACGAGGCGTTCGTGCACATCGTCGACTCGATGGTGAACCAGCACGCGAAGTGGCTGAAGACGATCAACCGCCTCGAGTGGCGGCGTCCGGTCCCGTCGCTGAACTACCTGCTCACGTCGCATGTCTGGCGGCAGGACCACAACGGGTTCTCGCATCAGGACCCGGGGTTCATCGACCATGTGGTGAACAAGAAGGCCGAGGTCGTCCGGGTCTACCTGCCGCCGGACACGAACACGCTGCTGTCCACGATGGACCACTGTCTGCGGACCCGGAACTACATCAACGTCGTAGTCGCCGGCAAGCAGCCGCAGCCCAACTGGCTCGACTGGGACGAAGCGTCGGTGCACTGTGCTCGTGGTGCCGGGGTCTGGGACTTCGCGAGCAACGACGACGGCGATCCCGATGTGGTGATGGCCTGCGCTGGCGACGTGCCGACGATGGAGACGCTCGCCGCGGTCGAGCTGCTCCGTGAGCACCTGCCGGAGCTGCGGATCCGGGTCGTGAACGTCGTCGACCTGATGCGGCTGCAGGACGCGACCGAGCATCCGCACGGGCTGCCGGACGCGGAGTACGACGCCCTGTTCACAACGGACAAGCCGGTGATCTTCGCGTACCACGGCTACCCGTGGCTGATCCATCGCCTCACCTACCGGCGGCACGGTCATGCCAACCTGCACGTCCGCGGCTACATCGAGGAGGGTACGACGACCACTCCGTTCGACATGGTCGTCCGCAACAACCTGGACCGCTACCACCTCGCGATGGATGTCATCGACCGGGTGCCGTCGCTGCAGTCCCGGGCAGTGTCGACGCGGCAGTACTTCGCCGGCCAACGCACCCGCCATCGTGCCTACGTCACGCGGTACGGCGAGGACCTGCCGGAGGTCCGGAACTGGCGCTGGTCAGCGGGGTAGCTCGACCGCGACATCGACGCGGCCGACCTCTACAGTGGCATCGAGTCCTAGCTTTGGAGGCCGGATGGCAGCGGATTCGCATGTACTGGAGGTCGGGCAGGCTCCGACACCGTTCACCGCCGCCGAGATCCGGGACGCGACGAGGGTGGGGAAGTCCATCACACGGCGCGTCGAGTCGGCCGGTGCGGAGCCGTTCCTGCTGATCAGCACGTACGTCGAGTGCGACGAGGACGGCGCCACGCTGGAACGTTCGCAGCGATCGCTCGACGGCGCTCTGCTCGGCGAGCCGCAGGTGATGAAGGCGACCTGGCTCGACCTGCAGCGGCACGCCTCGTTCGCGGCCGCCGACACGACGATCGAGCCGGAACGGATCGAGACCGAGATCGGCGCGCTGGACTGCCTGCGCTACACCGTGCGGGACGGCGGAACCGACGAGATCTTCTGGTTCGCGACCAGCCTGCCGGGCATGCCGATCCAGCAACTGACCCGGACCGACGGGCAGATCGTGGGATCCGTCTCGGTGGTCGGCTACACGGCCTCCTGACCAAGTAGCTCGACCGCGACCCGGAGATCGTCGACGAAGAGCCCGAAGTCGCGCCGGAACTCCTCGGACCGGACCACCGCCGACGGATGCACGGTCGCCACGGCCGGCAGGCCATCCGGCAACTCCACCCGCTTGCCACGCTCTTGTGTCACCCGGAACGTAGAGCCCAGGAGAGCCTTCGCCGCGACCGACCCCATCACGACGACCAGCGACGGCTTCACGATCTCGAGCTCCCGCACCAGCCACGGATGGCAGGCCGTGATCTGACTCGCCGCCGGCGTCTTGTGGATCCGCCGCTTCCCCCGCAGCTCGAACCGGAAGTGCTTCACGGCATTGGTGAGATACACGTCCGACCGCTCGATCCCGGCCTCGACCAGCGCCTTGTCGAGCAGGTGCCCGGCCGGCCCGACGAAGACGTGACCTTCCTTGTCCTCGTGATCCCCGGGCGTCTCGCCGACGAACATCATCCGCGCCCGCACCGGCCCTTCGCCCGGCACGGCCTGTTCGGCGTCCTCCCACAGATCGCAACCACGGCAGCTGCCGAGCTCCGCGCGGACCTTCCGCATGCCGCCGTTGTGCGGCACCCACTTCTCAGCTCCGGGGTATTTGGTCATCAGCCGCCCGTTTCGGAGTGGGGAGCGTGGACGGGCTTGGACTGCGCCGAGCGCCGCTGCCGGAGGTAGATCGACCCGCCGATGATCGCCGCGACGGCCAGGAACTCACTCTGCCAGTTCTGCAGCGACTCGTACCAGAACTGCGAGGTCCCGAGATACTGCCACGTCGTGACCGCCGCACCGCCGTGCATCTCCTGCTCCTCGCTGTACGTCGCGGCGCCGGTTGCCGCGTGCAACCACAGCGACAGCACGAACACCAGCCCGAAGGCGATCGCCAGCGAGTTCTCGTACAGCGTGAGAATCAGCTCGGAACCGCGCCGTACCGGCCAGGGCGCGTTCCGGTCGGTGCGATGGTCGCGGGGATCCTCGTCCTGCGGCGCCGGCTCGTCGATGGGCCGGGACTCGGCCGAACCCTTCTGCACCAGGTACGCCGTGAGCAGGACGTACATGAACATCTGCAGGAACTCGGACTCCCAGTTCTCGAATACCGCCTCGCCGAACGACGACGAGCCGACGTACTGCGCGAACGTCTGCGGCGCCTGGCCGTGATCTGCGAGCTCGGAGTTCTCCTGGGCGTGGCCGACGAACGCCAGGCCGGTCAGGAAGCTGAAGAAGAGCACCAGGTTGGCCAGCAGCAAAGCCCGCAATCGTAGCCATCGCATGCGGCTCCGGTACCCGCTGTGACGCTATTTCATGACGCGGGCGGAACCAGGGCCAGCCGGATGATGACCAGGGCGAACAGAACGAGCGTCAGTGCGTGGACGACTGTGCACCACAGGCAGATCGCATTGATCTGGAACAGTTCGGCCCAGATCAGGTAGCACACGAACACGACCCCGGTCAGTACGCCGACCAGCCGCAGGCGGCTCGGCCACGGGGACGACGTACGCCACATCGGCGGCACCGACAGCGCGGTCATGCCGACGAAGAACGCGAGGCCGAGCAGCGCGACCGGGATCCCGAGGACCTTCGAGTACTGGCTGCTCGTCACCTTGGCGCAGTTGACCACCCCGGTGTCCGGGCAGGCGAGCGTTGTGCCGGCGGTGAAGTGCTCATAGGTCAGGTACGCCGCCACCGCGAGGCCGGCGACCGACACCACCAACGTGGCCCAGGGGAGCCAGCCCAACGAGGTCCGGGACGGGTGCTGTGCGGTTTCGGTCACGCTCAGCCCTTCGCCGCGCCGAGCTTCGCCGCCGCCGCGGTCACCGCTTCGGTCGAGCAGACCTTCGCCGGCTGGTTGTTCGTCAGCTTGCAGATCGCTGCGGTGTAAACGTTGGCCGAGCCGTCGACCGCCTTCGCGATCGGGCTCGACGGGTCCTTCAGCGCGTCCGCGATCTCGGTCTGTGTCTTACCCGCCAGCAGATCCGGGCTGTACGTCGCCCCGGACCCGACGTACTTGCCGCCGAGATCGATGAACGGGATCGAGCCGTCGCTGCCGACATACGGTGGCTTGTTGTACGTGTCGAACGTCTTCTGGTCCTCGGCCGTCGGGGTGTCGAGCGGCTTGTACCCGTTGCCGACCATCTCGTTCGTGGTCGTCTCGACGCCCGTGAACGCGAGGTACTGGCTCGTGTACGTCGCTCCGTGGAACGACAGCGTGGGCGTGTTCGGGAACACGTCCTCGGACGCCGAATGCGTCGTACCGAGGTTGCTGAACGTCCCGAACCGCGACAGCGCGACCGTGACCGGCCAGCGCTCCGCGGCGCAGTACGGGCAGAACTCGGCGCCGATGTAGAGCACCTTCGGCTTCCCGCCCGCGGTCAGCGCCGGCGCGGTGATCGCCGACGGAGCGGCCTTGACCTCGCTGGTGCCGACCGCGGCGAACGTCGAGTCCGGAATCGAGGAGAGCGCGGTGACGAGACCCGCGTCGGCCGCGCCACTCGGACCGGTCGCGGTCTTCTTGCCGCCACCGACCAGCCGGATCGTCACCAGGCCGCCGACGATCACCACGACCAGCACGACCAAGCCGACCGCGAGCAGCAGGCGCCGCCGCCGCTCCGCCTGTTGCTGGGCGGCCAGCTGCGCCGCGATCCGCTCGCGGGCCGCAGCCTTCTGTTCGACACGCCGTGCCATGACTCTCCTCTGATCGCGCGCAGGCTCCTGAAGGACAACTATCCATCGCCCCCGGAAGTTCCTGCCTCTCCGTCACCGAGAGATTACAGATCGCACGCCGGGTCACCGCCCCCACCACCTGTCTAGGCTGCGGGACATGGATTGGCAGGCGTGGCACACGGAGTACGACGATCCCGAGTCCGGGCTGTCGCGGCGGTTGGAGGCGGTGCAGGCGCAGGTACGCGCGGCGCTCGATCGGGCACCGGCGGGTCCGGTGCCGGCGGTCAGCCTCTGCGCGGGGCAGGGTCGGGACCTCATCGACGTACTGGAGGATCATCCACGGCGTGGCGACGTACAGGCGCGGCTCGTCGAGCTCGACCCTGAGTTGTCGGCGTTTGCTCGGGAGCGGGCGAGCGGTCTCGATCAGGTCGAGGTGGTCACGGGCGATGCGTCGTCGACCGATCAGTATGTCGGCCTGGTGCCGGCTGAGTTGGTGCTGCTGTGCGGGATCTTCGGCAACATCACGTCCGCGGACATCCAGCGCACGATCGCGGCGAGCCCGCAGTTCTGCCGTACCGGTGCGACGGTGATCTGGACCCGTCATCGGGGCGAGCCGGACCTGGTGCCGACGATCTGTGACTGGTTCGAGGCGCGCGGCTTCGAGCAGGTGTGGGTGTCCGATCCGCAGGCCGGTTTCGGCGTCGGCGCGCACCGCTTCACCGGCGTACCGGAACCGCTGGTGACAGGGCAGAGCCTGTTCAGTTTCGTGCCGGGCGGAACATGAGCAGCCCCAGCGCGAGGAGAACGGCGAGGGCGAGATAGCCGACATCCAGTACGGCGACTGTCGCGATCGTGGCGACGAGGAGCGGACCGCCCGCGTCGCCGAGCTCGCGTCCGAGCTCCGCGGTGCCCATGGTCTGACCGAGTCGCTCGGGCGGCGTACTCGCGGCCAGCGCCGCGAACCCGAGCGGCGTGATCACACCCGTGCCCGCACCGATCAACGCGGACGCGATCAGCAGGAACGCCACGCCCGGCAGTGCGGCACAGACGAAGCCGACCGCTGCCAGACTCAACCCCACCGCGATGCCGGTCCGCGTCGTCAGCTTGCCGGCGTCGAGCGCACGTCCGGTCCGCGGTTGCACGACCGCCGCCGTCGCCGCTAGCAAAGATACGGCCGCGCCGGTCGCGATCGTGCCGAGCCCGTCCGCCGCGCCGGTCACCGGCAGGAACCCAACACCGACCGACAACGCCGCCGTCGCAGCCGCGAGCGCCGCGGTCGGACGAAGGAACACCGGGTCAGTGATCCGCCGCGCAAGATCCAGCACGGTCTGCCGGGTCCGCGGCAACGGCGGCACCGCTGGTACGGCGATGAGCGCCCAGACGGCAACGCCCGCGGCGAGAACGGTCATCACCCCGAACAACAGCCGGAACCCGCCGAGCCACACCAGCCCACCACCGAGCAACGGCCCAGCCGTGTACCCGATGCTCTTGTAGAACCCGTAGCTACCGAAGGCACGCCCATGCTTCGCCGACGGATTCAACCGGGCAACCAACGCCGAGGCGGCGGGGGAGAAGGCCGAAGCCGCCGCGCCCTGACCGAGGCGCGCGACCCACAACCACCCGGGCCTGTCCACGAGCACATAGGTGCCTGAGGCAACCGCGAATCCGACGAGTCCGAACAGCAGCATCGGGCGCGCGCCGATGCGGTCCGCGATCGTGCCGAACACCGGTTTCAGCAGTACCTCCGCCCCGTCGTACAGGGCGAGCAGCAAGCCGAGGGTGAGCAGTGAGGTGACGGCGTCGGAGGAGGATCCGCCGAGGTTCGCCGCCACTGCGTGCGCGCCGAACGCGGTCGTGAACCCGGCCGCGTACAGCGGCCACATCCTCATCGCTCGCCGATCCACAGGAGGAATCTAGTCGACAGGACTTGAACCATCGGTTATGTTACATAGACGATGTCATATCGACTCGGAGGTGTGCCCGATGGACGAGACCGCTGAACGGTTGCTGGGGTCGGCGAGCCGGTTGTCCCGGGATCCGGAGACCGAGATCGACTGGGACGCGCCGCTCGGCGACGGGTACGGGATGTCGCCGGAGTGGAGCACGCTCTACGGGACGCCGTACTGGGACGACCTGACCGAGGCGCAGCAGCGGGAGCTGACCCGGCACGAGTCCGCGTCGGTGGCGACGACCGGGATCTGGTTCGAGCTGATCCTGCAGCAGATGATCCTGCGGGACGTGTACGACAAGCCGCCGCGGAGCGCCGAGTTCCAGTGGGCGCTGACCGAGATCGCCGACGAGTGCCGGCACTCGATCATGTTCGCTCGTGCGACCGAGCGGATGGTCGAGCCGGCGTACCGCCCGCGGCTGCTCGCGCGCGAGCTCGGCCGGATGTTCAAGACGGTCGCGACCGGCGAGACGGCGTACGCCGCGATTCTGGTGGCCGAAGAGGTGCTGGACGTCATGCAGCGCGACTGGATGCGGGACCGCCGCGTCGAGCCGTTGGTGCGGACCGTGAACCACATCCACGTGGTGGAGGAGTCGCGGCACATGGTGTTCGCGCGTGAGGAGACCCGCGAGCGGCTGGCCGGCGCGGGGCGCGGGCGTCGGTGGGTGAGTGCGCTGGTGATCGCGATCGCCGCGGACATGATCGTGTCGAGCATGGTGAGCCGCGAGGTGTACGCGAATGTCGGGCTGGACGCCGAGCGCGCCGTACGTGAAGCGCGGCGCAACGAGCACCACCGGTCGTTGCTGCGGACAAGCTGCGCGAACCTGATGGACTTCCTCGGGTCGGTCGGGCTGCTGACGCCCGCCGCGGCCCGCGTGTATCGGCGGACCGGTCTGTTGTGAGTTACGCGATCTCGGGGGAGTGCTGCTCGGACGCGAGTTGCGTCGCGGTCTGCCCGATGAACAGCATCCACCCGTCGCCCGGCGAGCCCGGATTCGGCGCGGGGGTGAGTCTGTTCATCGATCCGCGGACCTGCATCGACTGCGGAGCGTGCGCCGACATCTGTCCGGTCGACGCGGCGCAACCGGCCGACCAGGCGGCGCCTGAGGACGTCGAGCGGAACGCGGCGTACTTCGCGGAACGGGAGCCGCTCGAGGCCACGGACCTGGACAGCTGGGGGCCGCCGTCGTACCAGGTCTGGGGTGACGGTCCGCGCCAGGTGCTGGTCGTCGGCGCCGGGCCGGCCGGGATGTACGCGACGCGCGAGTTGTTGCTGCGGACAACGGCGGAGGTGACGCTGGTTGACCGGAGCGACCGGATCGGCGGCCTGGTGCGGTTCGGTGTCGCGCCGGATCACCCGCGGACCAAGCAGATCATCGACACGTTCGAACGAATCGTCGGGCACTCGCGGGTGCGCTGGCTGCCGGGCACCGATGCCGCGTCGCTGACCAGCGGGTACGACGCGGTGGTCCACGCAGTCGGGGCGCGCCGCAGCCGGCGGCTCGGGATTATCGGTGAGGAGGCGGCCTGCACCGCCGAAGACTTCGTTGCCTGGTGCAACGGGCGCCCCGGTGCATCGCTGCCGGTCGAGCTGACCGGACCGCGGGCAGTCGTGGTTGGGAACGGGAACGTCGCGCTCGACCTCGCGCGGCTCCTGCTGAGCGACGAGGAACGCCTGCGGTCGATGGACGTGACCCCGGAGGTACGTCGTACGCTCGCGGCCAGCGGGATCAAGGAGGTCGTTCTGCTGGGCCGGCGCGGTCCCGAAACGGCGGCGTACACGGAAACGGCGATGCAGGAGTTGCTCGCCGCCGCCGGCGACCGGGTCGAGCTCCGGTACCACGCCCGGCCGACGAGCTGGACGTCCGACGGGTTGACGCTCGACTCCGGCGAGACGATTGCGGCGGGCAACCTGTTCACCGCGATCGGGTTCGAGGGCCAGGCGATCGACGGGCTGCCGTTCGACGCGGACCGCGGGATCGTCCCGAACGTCCGCGGCGCCGTCGTCGGCCGGCCCGGTCACTACGTGACGGGCTGGATCAAACGCGGCGCTCGCGGCGGGATCGGCGTGAACAAGGCCTGCGCCCAGGAGACCGTGACGACGCTGGTCAGCTCTTCCAGGGTTGCAGCTTCTCCGGGTTCCTGATCGCCCAGATGTTCGTGATGTGATCGCCGTCCACGTCGAACGCGATCACGGTCTCGACGACACCTTCGAACTCGATCACCAGCCCGGGCTGACCGTTGACCATGCGCTCGAAGAGCGTGCGGCCGAGGTTGAACACCGGGAGATCGGCGAAGTACTGCGCGACGTCGGTGCCACCGTGCACCGGCGCGAGCGAGGCCCTCACGATGCCGCCACCGTCGGCGACCGCGGTGACCTCGGGATCCAGCAGGTTGACGAGCGCCGCGATGTCGGTCGCTTCCCAGGCCGCCTTGAACTCCCGCACCAGCTCGGCCCGTCGCGCTGACGGTGCTGCCGGATGCTCGGCGTCCCGGATCCGGCGCCGGGCTGACGACGCCAGCTGACGGCACGCCGCCGGCGTCCGGCCGACGATCTCCGCGACCTCTGGGAACGGATACCGGAACACGTCGTGCAGGATGAACGCGACCCGTTCGGCCGGCGTCATCGCGTCGAGTACGACGAGGAACGCCATGTTCACCGACTCGTCCAGCGTCACCCGGTCGGCCGGGTCGGCTGGGTCGGCGGATCCGGTGTGCCACTCGGTGGTTTCCGGCAGCGGCTCGGGGATCCATTCACCGACGTACCGCTCCCGCCGGGCGCGGGCGGACCGCAGCAGGTCGAGGCAGATCCGGCTCGCGACCTTGGTCAGCCACGCCGCCGGGTTGTCGATCGCCTGCTGCTCGTCCGGAGTCATCGCGTACCAGCGCGCGTACGTCTCCTGGACCACGTCCTCGGCGTCGGCCAGCGACCCCAGCAGCCGGTACGCGAGGTTGATCAGTTGCCGCCGCTCGCTCATGATCGCGCTCAGGCCCGGGTCACTCATAGCGATCCTCTCCTCGTTCATACCTGGTACGACGGAACAGCCCGAAGAACTGTGAGGTCTGACAGTTCGTGCCGATGTCTCGTCGTACCGATCATGACCACACAGAACGCTGTATCCGAAGTCGACATCCGCGAACGTATCGACGTCCTGCTCGACGCTATCCGGACGGGCGACCGAGCCGCCGTCCGGACGATCTTCGCCCCGAACATCGTCTCGTTCGACATCCAGCCCCCGCTGCGGCACCTCGGCGCCGAGACGAAATGGGAGAACTGGGAACTCGTTTTCGAGGCTTTCGAGCTGCCGCTCGAGTACGAGGTCCGCGATCTGACCGTCCTCGTCGACGGCGATCTTGCGGTCGTGTACTCGCTCAACCACATGAACGCCGTGATGAAGCTGGGCGGCAAGATCGATTACTGGCTGCGCTGGACTGCGGCCTGGCGGAAGATCGACGGGCAGTGGCTGATCGTCCACGACCAGGTCTCCGTCCCGACGAACTTCCAGAACGGCACCGCGGCCATGGACCTGCTGCCTTAGGTCAGGCCCTGAGCCTCGCCCGGCCGAGGATGTGCGGGCTGGCTGGGTTCTTGCGATCGGGCGGGAACTCGAACTGCTCGAGTTCCTCGATCTCGAAACCGGCGGCGGTGATCGCGGCGGCGGTGTCGCGGTGGGTGTGACAGCCGCCGGCGAACAGGGGCCACAGGGTCGCGTCGGAGATGCGCTGGACGGTTGCGAGGGTGCGGTCGGGGGTGGCGGCGACGTGCTCGTAGAACCTGAGTTCGCCGCCGGGGCGCAGTACCCGTCGCACCTCGGCCAGGGCTTGGGCCTGGTCGGGGACCGAGCAGAGTACGAGTGAGACCACGACGGCATCGGCTGACGCATCAGGTGCCGGCAGGTGGTCCGCCGTACCTTCGACGACCTCGACGGGGACGGGGGCCGCGGCGGCCTGGCGCTGGGCCTGGGCGCGGAGGTAGGGCTCGGGTTCGACGGCGAGGACGCTGACCACGTCGGTCGGGTAGTGGGCGAAGTTGCCGCCGTCTCCCGCTCCGACCTCGACCACATGGCCCTGCACGCCGGCGAGCAGCCGACGCCGATGATCGGCCGCTCCCTGCTCGTCCATGGCGGGCCGCACCCGCGTGTACATGCGAGCGAACAACGGGCGTCTCATGCACCTACCATCGCAGACTGTCGGATCGCGGCCCGGGCCGATCGTCTCCTGAGCGAGACTGTCATCAAGGAGGTATACGGGTGAAGTACGTGCTGATGTTCATCGAGACCGAAGAGTTCGCGACCGAGTTCGCGGCGCTGGACGAGGCCGAGAAGGAGGAGGCGTACCGGCGGGTGTACCAGTGGTTCGACGACCACGCGGACAAGATCACCAACCGGGGGAGCAAGCTGCAGGGCCGGGAGACCGCGACAACGGTCCGGCTGGACAGCGGGCAGCTGACCACCGACGGGCCGTTCATCGAGGGCAAGGAGGTCGTGTCCGGGTTCACCGAGATCGACGTCGAGGATCTCGACGAGGCGCTGCGGATGGTGAAGACCTGGCCGGCCTGCCCGGTGATCGAGATCCGCCCGGTCGCCGAGATGTGAGTACCGAGGAGGAGCTGGCCCGCGTGGTGCGTGACCACGCGGGGCGGCTGGCCGGCGCGCTGGTGTCGCTGCTCGGTGACTTCTCCGCGGCCGAGGACCTGGTGCAGGACGCGGTCGAGATCGCGCTGAAGCGCTGGCCGGTCGAAGGTATTCCGGAGCGGCCGGACGCGTGGCTGTTCACGGTCGCGAAGCGGCGCGGTCTCGACGTACTGCGTCGGCAGCAGAACTATCGCTCCAAGCTCGCGCTTCTTCAGCCGCTGGAGCAGGCGCCGCCGGATGATCGGCTGCGATTGATCTTCACCTGCTGCCACCCGGCGTTGGCGCGCGAGGCTCAGGTGGCGCTGACGCTTCGAGTGGTGTGCGGTCTGACGACTGCTCAGATCGCGGCCGCGTTCCTGGCATCCGAGTCCGCCGTCGCGCAGCGGATCACGCGGGCGAAGCGCAAGATCACCGACGCCGGCATCCCGTACCGGATCCCGCGCGACGACGAGCTCCCCGACCGCCTGAACGACGTACTGACAGTCATCTACCTGCTCTTCAACGAGGGCTATCTGTCGAGTACGGCGGAACGCGCGCACTCGCGCGATCTCGTCGACGACGCCGAATGGCTGACCGCGCTCCTCCACGGCCTCCTGCCCAACGAACCCGAGGTAGCAGGCCTGCTCGCCCTGATCAGACTGCATCGAGCCCGTACGGCGGCCCGCTTCACGCCGGCCGGCGACCTGGTCCTTCTCGAGGACCAGGACCGTACGTCGTGGGACCACGCAGCGATCGCCGACGCAACCGCTCTCCTCACGCGCACCGCCCGCCGGTACCACGCACCCGGCCCGTACCAGCTCCAGGCCGCCATTGCCGCCTGCCACAGCGAGGCACCCACCTGGCCCGAGACGGACTGGCCGCAGATCCTCGTCCTCTACGACATGCTCCTCACCCTGCAGCCCACACCCGTCGCCGGCCTGCACCGATCCATCGCACTGTCCTACGTACGTGGACCTGCAGCCGCCCTCGCAGAACTCGACGGAATGGCCACCGGACTTCAGCAGTACTCGTTGTTCCACGCGACCCGCGCGCAACTCCTCCGCGACCTCGGCCGCGTTGCCGAGGCCCATGACGCCGATGAGCGCGCCGCCGAGTTGACCGCCAATCCGGCACAGCTCGGGCTGCTCAACGAGCGCCTGGCCCGCTGACCCAGCATCCTTGCTCCATGGGTGTGGAGGGGCGGGGCGAACGGCTGTGGTTTCTCGACTGGTTGCGCGTGATCGCGGTGTTCGGGGTGTTCGTGTTCCACACCCTGCGGCCGTTCGACGACGGCGACTGGCATGTGAAGAACGCGCAGACGAGTGGTGGGATCTCGGTCGCGATCGCGTTCCTGGGTTTGTGGGGGCTGGCGTTCTTCTTCATGATCTCCGGCTCGGCCGCTTGGCTCGCGCTGCGGTGGCGGAGCGCGCTCGAGTTCCTCAGAGAGCGCTCGCTGAGGTTGCTCGTCCCGTTCTTCGTCGCGTACGTGCTGCTGTCACCGCTGCAGTACTTCATCGAGGAGCACCACAAGGGCCGGTCGACGGCCTCGTTCTTCGGCGATGTGCGGACGTTCTTCAGCGATCTCGCCGGCGATGCGCCGCTGTGGTTACGCGACACGTACCACCTGTGGTTCCTCGTGTATCTGATCCAGTTCGCCGTACTCGGTCTGCCGCTGTTCCTGTTGCTGCGCGGGAGAACTGACTGGATCGCGCGGCGGTTTCAGCGGCGCGGGTCGATCCTGTTGCTCGCCGTACCTCTCGTGCCGATTCACCTGCTGCTGCTCGCCGCGCCCGGTCCGGAGCATGGGTGGGGCGAGTTCGTGTTCTTCTTCGACTTCTTCGTCGTCGGGTATCTCGTGATGTCGGACGAGCGACTCCTGGCCGCGGTACGACGGGACGCCGTACCGGGACTGATCCTCGGCGTCGGCGCGTTCGTGCTCGGTGTCGTCACCGGCATCATCGACTTCCTCGACGGCTGGTGGCCGAACCCGGGCTACTCCTGGCCGTACGTCTGGTACTCGCCGCTCATCACCCTCGCTGTGTGGGGCTGGCTGGTCGCCGTCCTAGGCTTCGGCCTCCGCGCCCCCGCCCTCCAACGCACCCTACCCCCGCGCCTGGCCCGAGCCGCAATGCCGTACTTCATCATCCACCAGCCGGTAATCCTCGCGCTCGCCTACTACATCGTCAGCTGGCACACCAACCTCTGGCTCAAGTACGCCGCACTCCTACCCACCGCCTTCGCCATCTCCGCCCTCCTAGCCTGGCTCCTGTCATCCACCCCGGTCATCAACCAACTCTTCGGCGTCAAACGCCCGACCCCAACCGGCTGAAGCTGCGGAGGACTGAGACGACTACGCCGAGGATTGTTGCGTTGTCGCCGTCGATTACCTCGTAGGCGGGGTTGCGGGGTTCTAGGTAGACGTGGTTGTTGCGGCGGCGGTAGACCTTGACGGTTGCCTCGTCGTCGAGCATCGCGGCGACGATCTGGCCGGAGTGGGCTTCGGACTGCTGGCGGACCACGACGATGTCGCCGTCACAGATCGCGGCGTCGATCATCGACTCACCGCGGACGCGCAGGCCGAACACGGTGCCGCGACCGGTCAGGCCGCGGGGGAGTTGGAGTACGTCGTCGACGTGCTCGATCGCGGAGATCGGCGTACCGGCCGCGATGTCGCCGACCACCGGCACCGGCACGTTGTCGTCACTCGTCGCCGCAGCCGGCTCCTGGAGGAACATCCGGACGTCGATCGGCCGGGAGACCGACGGACTCCGGCGGAGGAACCCCTTCTCCTCGAGACTGGAAAGGTGCTTGGACACCGACGACGAGGAGCGCAGCCCGACCGCGTCGCCGATCTGCCGGCTGCTCGGCGGGTACCCGTGCCGCGTCACCCAGTCCCGGATCACCACCAGAATGCGTTGCTGCCGCTCCGGAAGCGCCCCGGTGTCGAGGTCGCCGAACAGGTCGAGATCAGTCACCGCGAAATCCTAGATCGCACCCGGCCTGCAAGCGCGCTCCGACTCGCGAAAGAGTAGTTAGCTGCGGAGTCGTCGGGGTACCCACAGTTCGCTGGTGTCGGCGGGCTGTGGCTGTCGTCGTACGTGCTCGATCAGCTTCACCAGATCTGGATGCTTGTTCGAGCTGAGCCAGATCAAAGACCACGGATAGACCGGCGTCGGGTCCACGACCCGAAGACGCCGCAGGCCGCGCGGCCACGGACCCGCCTCCCGGGTCCGCTCACCCCAGAACGTGATCAGCGACTTCGACTCGGCGATCGTCCCTACCAGATCCTCGAACCCGAAGTTCGGACCGGTCGAGTCGATCGTCAGGCCGAACTCCGCGGTCAGCTCCTGATAAAAAGCACCCCACTCGCTGCCCTCGATGATCCCCGGGATCCAGAACGTGTACCGGCGCAGCTCGTCCACCGGCACCGAGGTCCGATTCGCCAGCGCATGCCCTGCCCCGACGACAATCTCGTGCGGCTCCAGGTACGCGACCATGCTCTCGAGCCCAGCCGGCAGCGGCTCGGGGTGATACGCGAACGTCGCATCGATCTCACCAGCGAGCAGCGCTGGAAGCGCCGCTCCCAAACCGCGCAGCACCAACGTCTTGAGTGGGATCTCCGGGTGCGTCTGGTGGAAATCCAGCATGAGTACGGCGGGCAGCAGCCGGCTCCCGAGGATGTCGACGCGCAGCGGCCGCACCTCGTTCTGCACCGACTCGACAGCGTGGCGAGCAGCGATCAGTACGGCGTGCGCGTGCGGTAGAAACGTCCGCCCGGCAGCCGTCAGCGTCGCGCCGGTCGGTACCCGGTCGAAGAGCGTCGCGCCGAGCGAGGACTCCAGCGCCGCGATCCGCTTCGACACGGCCTGCTGGCTCAGTCGCAGGCGGTCGGCGGCGTACCGGAACTGGCCTTCCTCGGCGACGGCGACGAACGCGCGCAGGCTGTCGAGATTCACGGGACCAGACAGTACAACCGCGGGTTGTCGGCAACGCGTCCAGGGTTGTTTGATCCACACGCCGGACGCTCCTTGGATGAGGGCTCCAGACAACTGACGGTTGTGGAGCTCGGGTGCCTTCGTTCACACATCTGCACGTTCACACGCAGTACTCGCTGCTCGACGGCGCCGCGCGGCTGAAGGACCTGTTCGCGGCCTGCGCCGAGCACGGCATGACCCATCTCGCGATCTCGGACCACGGGAACCTGCACGGCGCGTACGACTTCTTCCACCAGGCGCAGAAGGCCGGCGTCACGCCGATCATCGGCATCGAGGCGTACGTCGCGCCCGCGTCCCGCCGTACCAAGGAACGCGTGTTCTGGGGACAACCGCACCAGAAACGCGACGACGTCTCCGGATCCGGCGGCTACACGCACAAGACGATCTGGGCGCGCGACGCGACCGGCTTGCACAACCTGTTCCGGCTGTCCTCCGACGCGTACCAGGAGGGCTGGCTGCAGAAGTGGCCGCGGATGGACAAGGACAGCCTCGCCCAATGGTCCGACGGACTGATCGCGTCCACCGGCTGCCCGTCCGGAGAGGTGCAAACACGATTACGACTCGGCCAGTACGACGCCGCAGTCGAGGCGGCCGCGCAGTACCAGGACATCTTCGGCAAGGAGAACTACTTCCTGGAACTCATGGATCACGGCATCGAGATCGAGCGCCGGGTCCGCGACGGCCTGCTCGACCTCGGCCGCACGCTCGGCATCCCACCGCTCGTCACGAACGACTCGCACTACACCCACGCGGCCGAGGCCAAGGCGCACGACGCCCTCCTCTGCATCCAGACCGGCAAGGCGCTGGCCGACCCGGACCGCTTCCGCTTCGACGGGTCCGGCCACTACCTCAAGTCGGCCGCCGAGATGTACGCCGTCGACACCTCGGACGCCTGGCAGGACGGCTGCCGGAACACGCTGGTGGTTGCCGAGCGCATCGACACCACCGGGATGTTCACAAAGCGCGACCTGATGCCGCGGTTCGCCGTACCCGAGGGGTTCACGGAGGTGACGTGGTTCCGCGACGAGGTACTGCGGGGGATGCGCAGGCGGTACCCGGACGGGTGGGACGAGCGCTACCAGAAGCTGGTCGAGTACGAGATGGACGTCATCATCCAGATGGGGTTCCCGGGCTACTTCCTGGTGGTCGCGGACTTCATCATGTGGGCCAAGGGCAACGACATCGCGGTCGGGCCGGGCCGCGGCTCGGCGGCCGGGTCGCTGGTGTCGTACGCGCTCGGCATCACCGACCTGGACCCGATCGAGCACGGGCTGATCTTCGAGCGGTTCCTGAACCCGGAGCGGGTCTCGATGCCGGACGTCGACATCGACTTCGACGAACGCCGCCGGGTCGAGGTGATCCGCTACGTCACCGAGAAGTACGGCGCCGACAAGGTCGCGATGATCGGCACCTACGGCACCATCAAGGCGAAGAACGCGATCAAGGACTCGGCCCGTGTCCTCGGCCTCCCGTACGCGACCGGCGACCGGATCACCAAGGCGATGCCTGCCGACGTCGGCGGCTCCGGCATCGATCTGACTGGGATCACCGACCCGCAGCATCTGCGGTACGACGAGGCCGCCGAGGTCCGGTCGATGTACGAGAACGACCCCGACGTACGCACGGTGATCGACACTGCGAAGGGCGTCGAGGGCCTCGTCCGGCAGATGGGGGTGCATGCGGCCGGCGTGATCATGTCGAGCGAGTCGATCGTCGACCACGTCCCGGTCTGGGTCCGGCACTCGGACGGCGTCACGATCACGCAGTGGGACTATCCGAGTTGCGAGTCCCTCGGGCTGCTGAAGATGGATTTCCTCGGGCTCCGCAACCTGACCGTCATCGACGACGCGGTGAAGATGGTGCGGGCGACGAAGGGCCTCGAGATCGAGCTGCTGCGGTTGCCGCTCGACGATACGCCGACGTTCCAGCTGCTGAGCCGT
Organism: Kribbella sp. VKM Ac-2569; assembly: GCF_004216905.1. Lineage (GTDB taxonomy): Bacteria > Actinomycetota > Actinomycetes > Propionibacteriales > Kribbellaceae > Kribbella. Next base: position 817,126 of record NZ_SGXJ01000003.1, on the reverse strand, counting down.
GGCGACACGCTCGGCGTCTTCCAGTTCGACGGTACGGCGATGCGCGCGCTGCTGAGGCTGATGCGGCCGGATCAGTTCGAGGACATCACCGCCGTGACGGCGTTGTACCGGCCGGGTCCGATGGCGATGAACTCGCACACGAACTACGCGCTCCGGAAGAACGGACAGCAGGAGATCACGCCGATCCACCCGGAGCTCGAGGAGCCGCTGCGGGAGGTGCTCGGGATCACCTATGGGCTGGTGGTCTATCAGGAGCAGGTGCAGAAGGCGGCGCAGATCCTCGCCGGGTACAGCCTGGGCCAGGCGGACCTGCTGCGGCGCGCGATGGGCAAGAAGAAGAAGGAGGTGCTCGACCAGGAGTTCGTCCCGTTCCGGGATGGTTGCCGGCAGCACGGATTCTCGGACGCGGCGACGCAGGCCGTGTGGGACGTCCTCGTGCCGTTCGCCGGGTACGCGTACAACAAGGCGCATGCCGCGGCGTACGCGCTGGTGTCGTACTGGACGGCGTACCTGAAGGCGAACCATCCGGCCGAGTACATGGCGGCGTTGCTAACGTCGGTGAAGGACGACAAGGACAAGTCCGCGGTGTACCTGAACGAGTGCCGGCGGATGGGGATCAAGGTGCTGCCGCCCGACATCAACGAGTCGCTGGCCAACTTCGCCGCACAGGGTGAGGACGTGGTGCTCTTCGGGCTCTCCGCCGTACGGAACGTCGGGGCCGGGGTCGTCGACGGGATCATCCGCAGCCGCGAGGGCGGTCGGTACGCGTCGTTCCCGGACTTCCTCGCGAAGGTGGAGTCCGTTGCCTGCAGCAAGCGTGCGATCGAGTCGCTGATCCAGGCCGGTGCGTTCGACACGCTCGGGCACACGCGCAAGGGCTTGCTCGCGAGACACGAGGAGCTGGTCGAGAACGCCGTCGCGGTCAAGCGGAAGGAGGCCGAGGGGCAGTTCGATCTGTTCGGTACGTCGGAATCGCCGGTGTTCGCGCTCGACGTGAGTTTCGCGCCGGACGAGTGGGACAAGGCGGCCCTGCTGGCGCGCGAGCGGGAGATGCTGGGGCTGTACGTGTCGGACCATCCGTTGTTCGGCCTCGAGGGAGCGCTCTCCGAGCGTTCCGACGTGGGGATTGCTCAGCTCGGTGATCAGTCCGACGGCACGGTGGTGACGATCGGCGGGATCATCTCCGGGTTGCAGCGGCGGGTGACGAAGAAGGGCGATCCGTGGGCCACGGCAACGATCGAGGATCTCGCCGGGTCGGTCGAGTGCCTGTTCTTCCCGGCGACGTACCAGTTGGTGTCCGGGCGGTTGCAGCAGGACGCGGTGGTGTTCGTGAAAGGGCGGTTGGACAAGCGGGACGACGTACCGCGGCTGATCGGTTCCGAGGTGATGGTTCCTGATCTGGCCACGGTCGGGGTCGTCGAGTTGGAGATGGCGCAGAGCAACGTCGTACCGCGGACGGTGAACCAGTTGCGCGACGTGCTGGCGGCGCATCCCGGACGGTCGGAGGTGCACCTACGGGTGCGCGGCGCCGCGACCACGACCGTGTACCGGCTGGGGTTCCGGATCGCTGCCGGTGCCGAGTTCTGGGCCGACCTGAAGGCCGAGGTGGCGTCGGTGCGCGCCCGTCAGTCCTGACTCAGAAGGGCGGCCTCCCACCACGCTTCAAACCTAACGATGAAAGAGTGCAGGCATGCAGGGACCTTCGCGTCGGGTGTTGGACGCCTTCAGCCTGACCGAGCCGCCCGTTCGGTTGGCCGGCGGACAGGGGGAGACCTGGCGCTCCGGAGCGGTCGTGTTCAAGCGCGCCGACGCCGAGTCCGCATGGCGCGCCGAGGTGCTGAGTGGGTTGCCGGAGTCCGGGGACTTCCGGGTGCCGCGGCCGGTGCAAGCACGCGACGGTGCGTGGGTCGCGTTCGGGTGGGAAGCCAGTGAGCTGCTGGTCGGTGCGACGGATGTGCGGCGGCAGGACGAGGTTCTCACCGCTGCGGCCGCGTTTCATGAGGCCGTCGCCGGGCTGCCGCGGCCGGAGTTCATCGACACCCGCCATGACCCGTGGGCGGACGGCGACCGCGTCGCCTGGCGGGAACAGTCGGTCGACGGAAGTCCGGCGTACGTCGACCTTGTCGGTCCGCTCGTCGCCGCGTGGCGGCCGGTGGAACTGGTGGCGCAGGTGGTGCACGGTGATCTGCCGGGGAACGTGATGTTCGCCGACGGTCTCCCGCCGGCGATCATCGACTGGCCGGTGTACTGGCGACCGCCGTCCTGGGCGGCGGCTGTCGCGGTCGCCGATGCACTGTGCTGGTACGGCGCCGAGCCGGAGCTCGCGGCACGGTGGGCGCAGCTGCCCGAATGGGGCCAGATGCTCGTGCGCGCGCTGATCTACCGCATGACGACCGACGACCTTGCCGGCGGTGCCGCGACCTGGACGGACGACCGCCGCGCGGCCTATGCGCCGGTCATCGAGCTCGCGCTCTCGTACGTCGGCTGAGCGGTTCGGCCCGCGGCCCGGACAGCGAGCGGAATGGTGCCGAAGGCAAGCACTCCGAGTCCGGCGCCGATCCAGCCGACCGCGGAATAGCCCGCGCCCGCGTCGAGTGCCAGGCCGCCGAGCCAGGGGCCGACCGTGATACCGACGTTGAAGGCCGAGATGTTGAAGGCGGCGGCGAGCGTCGGCGCGGATCCGGCGACACCGAACACCCGCGAGTTCACCGCCGGGTTGGTGGCGAAGCCGAACGTCCCGACGCCGATGATCGCCGGAATGGCGAGCCACGGCGTGCCGGTCGCGAGCGCGAGCACGATCGCCGCGCCGATCACTCCGGTCAGACTGACGACGAGTGTCCTGAACGGTCGCCGATCCGCGGTGCGTCCGCTGATCGTGATACCGACCAGCGCGCCAACGCCGTACAGCGCCAGGATCACCGGCACCCAGGCCGCGGACAGGCCGGTGGTCTCGGTGAGCAGAGGAGCGAGGTAGCTGAAGATCACCAGGATCGCGCCGGTCGACAGCGCCGTCGTCCCGTAGGCGAGCCAGAGCTGGGGATTCGCCATGCTGCGCAGTTCGAGACGCAGCCGGGGAGCGCTCTCTGCGCGTCCGCCGGGGATCGTCGCGACGACACCGCCGATCGCGAGGACCGACAGGAGGGCAACCGCCCAGAACGCCGACCGCCAACCGAGATGCTGGCCGAGCAGCGTCCCGGCAGGCAACCCGACGATCGTGGCCACGGTGAGACCGCTCGCCAGGACGCTCATCGCCTTCGCGCGCGCTTCCGGCCCGGCCAGCTCGATCGCGGTCACGGAGGCGACCGCCCAGAACCCGGCGTACACGAAGGCGCCCGCGACCCGGGTCGCGATCAGCACGCCGTACGACGAGGTGAGCGCGCCGGCCACGTGGGTGAGCGCGAAGATCGTGAGGAACGCGAGCATCGCGGCGCGCCGGGACCAGCGCAGCGTTGTGACCGCCAGAATCGGTGCGCCGACGAGCATGCCGATGGCGAACGCGGAGATCAGTAGGCCGGCTGCGGGGATGGAGACGTTCAGATCGGTCGCGATCTCGGGGAGCAGACCGGCGAGCATCAGCTCGGACGTGCCCTGGGCGAAGATCGCCAGGCCGAGCAGATAGACAGCGCGGGGCATGAGGGCCTCTCAAGTATTAGATCGATCGGTTCAAAACTTGGGCAGGGTGAACCGCGGGAAATCAGAAACTGCGCAGCGTTGCCTCGACGACGATCCGCTGACTGTCGGGTGTCGCGCCACGGCGGGCGGCCACGCGCAGACCGCCGAGAACGGTGAAGACGTACGTCGCGAGCCCGGCCGCATCCTGCTCCGGGTCGATCTCACCGGCCGCCTGCGCCGCCTGGATGGCGGTCGTCAGTGCGGCGAGCTTGGCCTCGTGGTCGCGATCGAGGAGATCGACGACCTCGGCGTCCTTCGGGCCGAGCTCCACGATCGTGTTGATCACGAAGCAGCCGGTCGGGTCGCCGGGATCCGGCTCCACCGCGGTCCACAGGATCTGCCGGACGCGCTCGCGGACCGGCAGTGTCGTGTCCTGGATGACCTCGAGCTGGGCAGCGGTGAAGCGATCGACGTACCGCTGCAGTGCGCGGTCGAACAGATCGCGCTTGCTGGTGAACGTGTTGTAGATGCTGCTTCGGCCGAGCCCGGTCGCCGCGCAGAGGTCCTGTGTCGAGGTGGCCTCGTAGCCCGAGGTCCAGAACACCCGCATCGCGGCATCCACGGCACGGTCCTCGTCGAAGGTCCTCGGTCTCGGCATGTCGCCGAGCCTAGCACGTTATGGACCGATCGATCCAAAACATGCCGCCAGACGGCCGAACTTCCTGCGCCGATAGCATCTGGCCATCGAGGCGAGTGCCGGAAGCTCTTCGACAGGAGCGCAGGCGCTCGCCTTCACTTGGGGGCACCGTCCAACGATGAACTGGGGAGCAATGTGAGGTTGTTCAGACCTGGGGGGCTCGCTCTTGCCCTTGGCCTGGTCGCCGGAGTCGCTTTAAGCGGCCCGGCCACCGCTGAAGACACAAAAACCATCTCGTACCGCGGCTACCAAGTAACAGTCCCGGCCAGTTGGCCGGTCGTCGATCTGGCCGCGAACCCGACCGCCTGTGTGCGGCTCGATCAGCCGGCCGTGTACCTGGGCCGCAGCACGGCACAAGCCAACTGCCCGGCGCACCTCGTCGGCCGGAGTTCGGGCCTGATCCTCGAGCCGCTGACCACATCGCAGCCGTCCAGCGACGGACTGCTCCGTCGCGCGGTCGTCGACGCGGGCGTGCTGGCGACGGCGTACTACGCGCCGGGCGCCGAGGTCACGGCGAACGACGTACTCGCGACCGGCCGCGTGGTGACGAAGACGCCGTCGGCGCGCGTCGCCGAGCAGGCCGCGGTAGCGCCGACGATCGTTGCGACGGGCAACTACGCCGGCAACGGGTTCGACACCTGCGCGGCGCCGTCGCAGGGCGCGATGGATGCGTGGCGTCCGACGTACCAAGGGGTCGGCATCTACATCAGCGGCGGGTTGCGGGCGTGCGCGCAGCCGAACCTGACCGCGGATTGGGTCGCTGCGAACGCGAGCAAGGGCTGGCAGTTCCTGCTCATCGACGTCGGCCTGCAGGCGCCGTGCACGACGTACAACAGCCGGATGTCGTCGGTCGCCTCGACCGCCTTGATCCAGGGGCGCAATGCTGCGATCAACGCGGTCGCCGCGGCGCAGGCGCTCGGGTTCGCGCAGCGCAGCGCGATCTACAGCGACATCGAGGCGTATACGTCGACGGCTGCCTGCAAGGCGGCCGTGCTGTCGTACCTGAGCGGGTGGACGCAGGAGCTGAACTCGCGCGGTTACCTCGGCGGCGCGTACGTCGGCGCGGCCTCGGGCGCTGCTGATCTGGCGAGTGCCTACACGAGTACGGCGTACATGCGGCCGGACAACATCTGGTTCGCGCACTGGGGCTCGACGCCGGTCGGTACGACGCGCTTCATCCCGGCGACGTACTGGAGCAACCACCAGCGCGTGCACCAGTTCGCGGGTGACGTGAGCGAGACCAACGGTGGCGTCACGATGTCCATCGACCGGAACTACCTGAACCTGACCGCTCCGCCGCCGCCGGTGAGCAGCTTCACCGTGTCGGGTGGGGTTGCGGCTGCCACGCTGCGCTGGACGAAGCCCGCCAACACGACGCTCGGCCAGATCATGGTCCGCGCCGCCGCGGGCTCGACACCGCCGCCGCTGCCGACGTCGGGTACGCCGATCTACAACGGCACCGCGAGTCTGTTTACCCACACCGGGCTGGCGAACTCAGCCAGCTACGCGTATCGCGTGTGGGTGAAGGACAGCATGGGCAAGATCGGTCCGGGCGTCGACGTACGGCTGGTCGGCTCGAAGGCGACGATCGGGGCGAGTGCGGCGTCGATCATGTACACGGGCGCGGTGACGCTGTCGACGGCCGTGTCCCGGCTCGACGGCGCCAAGCTGGCCGGCGTACCGGTGGTGCTGTACTCGAAGGCGAAGACCGCCAGCAAGTGGTCGACGGTCGGCACGTTCACCTCGGACGCGAACGGCGTGGCGAAGGCGACGCAGAAGCCGGCGGTGTCGACGTACTACATGTGGGGCTACAACGGTGCCACCGGCGTACTCGGGACGCGGAGTGCGGCGGCCCTCGTCCAGGTCCACCCGGCAATGTCGGCGTACCTGACTCCGGCGGCGATCAGGCTCGGCGGATCGACCCTGCTGTACGGCTACCTGAACCCGCCCCATGCCGGTACGACGGCGTACCTGCAGCGTCGTTCCGGTACGTCGTGGGTGGCCGTGACGACCGGGAAGCTGACGACGAACGGCAAATACGCGTTCAGCATCAAGCCGGCCGCGCGCGGCACGTACACGTACCGCGTGGTGTGGCTGGCGGACGCCGACCACCAAGGCACGCAGACGGCGTCGAAGGTTCTGACTGTCAGTTAGACAAGGGCGGCCGCCGCACTCCGCGCGAGCTCGATCGCGTGCGCCGCAAGCGGTGAGTGCGTGCGGCCGGCCTGCCACAGCAAGAAGATCTCTCGCGGCGGGAGTTCTGGCGTGAGCTGATGCAGCGCCAGACTCTCGTCGTCCCGGAGTACGGCGAGACGCGGCATCAGTGCTGCGCCGAGGCCGGCGCGGACCATCGCGAGCAGTGCCTCGTTGCCCTCGGTGCGGAACACGACCTGCGGGTGGATGCCGCGGGCGTTGAGGAAGTCTTCGACGACTGCCTGGTGGCAGATCGCGGGGTGCGCGACCAGCGACAGTCCGTCGAGCATCTCGAGTGCGACCGGTCCGGCCGGGAAATCGCCGGGCCGCGCGACGAGGAAGTACGGGTCGTCCAGCAGCTTCAGGTCCTCGATGCCGTCGCCGCCCCGGCCGTCGAAGAACATCAGGTCGAGCCCGGCGAGGTCGGGGTCATCTGTCTCCTCCTCGAACAGCCGGATGTCGCACCCCGGATGTGCGTCGCGGAGTCCGCGAATCACCTGCGGCAGCAGCGTGTTCGACACGGTCTGGAATGTGGCGATGTCGATCCGGCTGTCGCCTGCCCGGAATCGCTCGATCCCGTCGCGCATCTCGTCGGCACGACGCAGGAGTTCGCGTCCGTGCTGCAGGACGACGGTGCCCAGCGGCGTGATCCGGACCGGCTTCGGCCCACCGGGCCTATCGAAGAGCGGACCGCCGGCCGCCTTCTCCAGGATCGCGATTTGCTGGCTGACACTCGACTGGGTGTACCTGAGCCTGCTCGCGGCGCGGCCGAACGACCCCTCGTCGGCGACAGCGGCCAGCGTCGCCAGATGACGTAATTCGTACATGGGCTGCACTCTATCGCCGATGGCGATCGCTTTGATAAGAATCAATCGCTTTTCACGATGATCGTCCGCTTCTACGGTCGAAGCATGACAACTTACGCAGTCAACAACGTCGAACTCAGCGCGGAGACGTACGGCGATCCCGCCGACCCCGCGATCCTGCTGATCCACGGCGCGGGCGCGTCCATGCTCTGGTGGGACGCCCGACTGTGCACCGAACTGGCGGCGCGCGGTCGCTTCGTGATCCGCTACGACCAGCGCGACACCGGCCGCTCGACGTCGTTCCCGACCGGCGAACCGGGCTACGCGATGAGCGACCTGGCGGTGGACGCCGTCGGTCTGCTCGATGCGCTCGGCATCGATCGGGCGCACGTGGTGGCACAGTCGATGTCCGGCGGTACGGCGTTGATGCTGGGCGTCGACCACGCGTCGCGAGTCGCTTCGCTGACGCTCGTGTCGACGAGCACCGGCGACGACGGCCTCCCGCCACCGTCGGCCGACATGCCACGACTGGGTTGGCCGGATTTCGCCGACGCCGCTGCGGTCGAGGAGTACGTCGTACGGTCGATCGAAGCCGAGGCGGCGGGTCACTTCGACGAGACCGAGGCCCGCGCTCTGGTGCGGGAAGACATGGCGCGAGCGCGGAACTACGAGGCCTCGCTGACGAACCACTTCGCGATGACGTTCGACGGACCGAAGAACGGTGGATTCGGCGACCTGGCGATGCCGGTTCTCGTGCTGCACGGCGATGCGGATCCGCTGCTTCCGTTGCCCCACGGTGAATCGATCCGTGACGCGGTGCCAGGCGCTCGGCTAGCAGTGCTAGCGGGCATGGGGCACGGACTGTCGGCGCCGTACTGGAAGACCTTTGTCGATGAGCTCATGAACCACACCGAGGAGCGATGATGAGGTACGCAGTCTGGCTGCCGTTGTTCGACGAGTTGTCCGATCCTGTGGAGGTCGCGCGGCTCGCGGCTGCGGCCGAGGAGGCCGGGTGGGATGGGTTCTTCCTCTGGGACCAGCTGTGGTGGCGGGAACCGATCCGCGAGGTGTCGGATCCGTGGATCACGATGAGCGCGATGGCTACCGCCACCGAACAGCTGCGGATCGGCCCGATGGTCTCGCCGATCGCGCGCCGGCGGCCGACCAAGTTGTTGCGCGAGACAACGACCCTGGACCGGCTCTCCGGTGGCAGGCTGATCCTCGGCGTCGGGCTGGGCAGCGACCGGTTCGCGCAGGAGTACTCCAAGACCGGCGAGGAGGTGGACGACCGGAGGCGAGCCGAGCGGATGGACGAGACGCTCGACATCCTGACCGCCGGGTGGACGGGGGAGCCGGTGAACCACCACGGCAAGCACTACCTCGTCGACGACGTGCAGTTCCTGCCGCGCCCGGTGGCCGGCAAGGTGCCGGTGTGGCTGGCCGGGTTCCCGGGCAACGCGAAGCCGGTCCGCCGGGCGGCGCGGTACGACGGATTCTTCCCGGTCAACCTCACGTCACCGGATCAGGTGGCCGAGCCTGCCGCCGTACTGGGTGAACTTCGGGGCAATCTGGACGACTACGACATCGCGGTGGCCCTGGAGCCGTCGGTCGATCCACGCCCGTACGCCGAGGCGGGCGCCACGTGGTGTCTGATGGACGTCGACCCCGCGACGCTGCGACTGGCCGACGTACGCGCGATGATCGCGGCCGGTCCTCAGAGCTAGCTGATGACGATCCATAGGTGTCTAATCGAAGGAAATCGGTAATACGGGAGGTCGCATGGCCAGCGTCAGTGGGCATGCCGGAGTCACCGAGCGCTCCTCGACCGCTGCCGAGGTAGGGCGGCGGCCGCTGGGGCAGGTGATCGGCCGGCTGTTGTCGACAACCGACCACAAGGTGATCGGCCAGCTGTACCTCGTCACGTCGTTCGCGTTCTTCCTGATCGCCGGCGTGATGGCCCTGGTCGTCCGCGCCGAGCTGGCCGAGCCGGGTCTGCAGATCGTGAACGAAGAGGTGTACAACCAGCTCTTCACGATGCACGGCACGATCATGCTGCTGCTGTTCGCGACCCCGCTGTTCGTCGGGTTCGCCAACGTCATCATGCCGGTGCAGATCGGGTCGCCGGACGTGGCGTTTCCGCGGCTGAACATGTTCAGCTACTGGCTGTTCCTGTTCGGCGGGTTGATCACGATCAGCGCGTTCATGAGCCCGGGCGGGGCGGCCGACTTCGGCTGGACGGCGTACGCGCCGTTGTCGGGTGGGATGCGATCGCCGGGGATCGGGGGAGACCTGTGGATCATGGGTCTGTGGATGGCCGGTCTCGGCACCATCCTCGGCGGCGTCAACTTCGTCACCACGATCATCACCATGCGCGCGCCGGGGATGACGATGTTCCGGATGCCGATCTTCTGCTGGAACGTCCTGGTCACGTCGATCCTCGTGCTGATCGCGTTCCCGATCCTGGCGGCGGCGCTCCTGGTGCTGGAGGCGGACCGCACGTTGGGCGCGCACGTGTTCGATGCCGCGAACGGTGGCGCGCTGCTGTGGCAGCACCTGTTCTGGTTCTTCGGGCATCCCGAGGTGTACATCATCGCGTTGCCGTTCTTCGGCATCATCACCGAGATCCTGCCGGTGTTCAGCCGCAAACCGATCTTCGGGTACTTCGGTCTGGTCGCCGCGACCCTCGCGATCGGGGCGCTGTCGATCGCGGTCTGGGCCCACCACATGTTCGTGACCGGCGGCGTGAACCTGCCGTTCTTCTCGTTCATGACGTTCCTGATCGCCGTGCCGACCGGGGTGAAGTTCTTCAACTGGATCGGCACGATCTGGGGCGGGTCGGTCTCGATGGATACGCCGATGCTGTGGTCGGTGGGCTTCCTCGTCACGTTCCTGTTCGGCGGTCTGACCGGGATCATCCTCGCGTCGCCGGCGCTGGACTATCAGTTGAACGACTCGTACTTCGTGGTCGCGCACTTCCACTACGTCGTGTTCGGCACGGTGGTGTTCGCGATGTTCGCCGGGTTCTACTTCTGGTGGCCCAAGCTGACGGGACGGATGCTCGACGAGCGGCTGGGCAAGCTGCACTTCTGGTTGCTGTTCATCGGTTTCCACACGACGTTCCTGGTGCAGCACTGGCTCGGCGTCGAGGGCATGCCGCGCCGGTACGCCGACTATCGGGCGAGCGAGGGCTTCACCGTCCTGCATCAGGTGTCGACGGTCGGCGCGTTCGTCCTCGGAGTCTCGACGCTGCCGTTCCTCTACAACATCTACAAGTCGCGCCGCACTCCACGAGTAGAGGTTGACGATCCGTGGGGCTGGGGCCGCTCGCTCGAGTGGGCGACCAGCTGCCCACCACCCCGCCACAACTTCGAGAAACTGCCCCGAATCCGCTCCGAATCCCCAGCCTTCGACCTCCACCACCCAGACCTCGCCATCACCGCCCACCGCGAAGAACTCGAGGTCTGACCCTCAAAACCCCCAGACCAAGCACTCGGCTCCACTCCCGCCGTCGCCCAGGTAGTCGCACCGCCGGCCGGCCGCCACCCGTCGAGCAGCCGACGGGTTATCCCCTCGCGTGGTGGGTTCTCTACTGATACACGAAGGGAGAACCCTGCACACGAGGGGATAACCCCGGCTCTGCTGTCGCGCGGAACGTCGAGTCGTGGATCGAGGCTGCGTTTGGCCGTCGTCGACACGCCGAGATCCACGACTCGAGGAACGTGGGGGACGGCGGCCGAGAGGTCGGCGGCGGCGAGCCCGCTTCGCGGGACCGGTCGGCGTGACGGGTCTACGGTAAGCGGGCGAGTAGGCGGGTGAGGTCGTGCTCGGTTTGCTGGGGGGACGGGCTGGTGGAGGCCAGGAGGTCCAAAGCCTGGGTGTACGCCTCGACGTCGTCGCGTTTATCCAGGTAGAGCGCGCTGGTTAGGTGCTCCAGGTAGACGATGTCGGGCAGGTCGCGTTGTGGGAAGCGGAGCAGGCTGAAGGCGCCGCCGGTCGCGGCGTGGCCGGGGCTTTCGAGGGGGATGATCTGGACGGTCACGTTGGGGCGGGTGACGGCTTCGCGGAGCGCGTCGAGTTGACTCCGCAGTACGTCGGTGCCGCCGATCGGCCGGTGCAGCACAGCCTCTTCGATGACGGCCCAGAGTTTGAGCGGCGGCTCGCGGTCGAGCACCCGTTGCCGGCGGGTGCGCAGGGCGACGACCCGCTCGATCTCGCTCTCGTTTCGTGCTCCGCCGGGCGTGAGCTGAGCGACGGCGCGTGCGTAGTCCGCGGTCTGCAGGAGGCCGGGCACGAACTGGATCTCGTACGTGCGGATCAGTTCGGCGGTCGCCTCGAGCCCGAGATACGAGTCGAACCACTCGGGCGTGACGTCGCCGTACCGATGCCACCAGCCCGGGTCGTTGGCCTCGCGGGCCAGCTGCAGCAGCCGATCGCGCTCGCGAGCGTCCTGCACGCCGTACAACGTCAGCAGGTCGGAGACATCGCGTTCCTTGAACCCGACGCGTCCCAGCTCGAGGCGGCTGATTTTCGACTCCGAGGCCCGGATCGCCCAGCCCGCATCGGTGCGAGTGACGCCGGCGCGCTCACGCAGCTCCCGCAGATGACTCCCGAGCATCATCCGCAACGCCGTCGGCCCCACCACACTTCGCCCCGCCATAACCCGAGTCTACATCATTATCGAACAGATGTTCCCATGCAATCTCAGCCCACCCGGGTGCCCACGAGGAGCGAGTTCCGCAGGTCCGGCAGCACCACCTCGGCGGCGACGAGGCGCGGATCGCCGAAGAAGAACTCCCGCTTCGGATCGTGTTCCCGGTACGGCGAATCGGCCGGCAACACGTCCACCGGCGTCACGTCGTCGTTCACCAGCCGCCCGCCGATCCGCAGCAGTTCCACGATCTGATCGGGCTGCACGAGCGGAGGCAGGGCGGCCATGGGATCTCAGTCGCGCAGGTACTCGGCTCGCCAGCGCAGGACGCTTGCGTCGGCAGGGCTGGGGGACTGGCTGAGCTGGATGAGCCGGAGATCCGCACTCGCGAACGACTGGATGGTCGCGCGCGTGAGCGGCCAGGGCGGACCTTGGATGGCGTCGTCGCGCTGGTCGTCCGGCCGGGCGGCGGCGATGACCAGCAGCGTGCCGCCGGGCGCGACGAACTCAGTGACCTGCTTGACGGCCTCGGGCTGGAGTGGGATCGGCAGCGCCTGAACGGTATAGATCTCCACCACGAGGTCGAACGCGTGATGCCAATCAGGCGGTGGCGCGAGCAGATCGGCGACTCGGTAGTGCGCCTTCGAGTCCGGGTGATTGCGGAGCGCAGTCTCGATCGCGGTGGGGGAGATGTCGAACGCGGTCGTGTCGTACCCGCGGTCGGCGATCAGCTCGGCGTCCCACCCGGTGCCCGCTCCGACGATCAGTGCCGTCTTGTCCGCGCCGTCCGGCGCGGACTCCTGGACCCACTCGCTCAGCAACTGGTGCGCCGTACCGCGATCCCACGGGACAACCGCGGACCCCTCGGCGGCAGCGGCGTACAGATTCTCGAACCAGCCGGTCGGGTCGTCCCGGTCGAGTGACTCGCGCGCGATCCGCCGCGACACGACATCCGGGTCTTCACTCATCGCCCACACTCTCTTCTGCACCGGGTCCGAGGTGAATCTCGCGCACCGTCTGCACGGTATCAACGTCGGCAGGCCGCTTGTCCTCGCGATACCGGATCACCCGGGCAAACCGAAGTGCCATCCCGGCCGGATACCGCGGCGAGGTCTGTACGCCGTCGAACGCGATCTCCACCACCACCTCCGGCCGGAGGTAGACCGCCCAGTCGTCCCGTCGTACGGCGAGTTCCTGGAACCGCTCCGTCTGCCACCGCAGCAGCTCGTCCGTGAGCCCCTTGAACGTCTTCCCGAGCATCACGAATTCGCCGGTCTCCTCGTCCCGCGCGCCGAGATGCAGGTTCGACAACCAGCCCGTCCGTCGCCCGTGACCCCACTCCGCCGCCAGCACGAGCAGGTCGAGCGTGTGCGTCTGCTTGACCTTGACCCATCCCGAGCCGCGCCGACCCGCCTCGTACGGCACGGTCAACGACTTCACCATCACACCCTCGTGCCCGCGGCGCACGGCCTCCGCGAAGAACGCCTGACCGGCGTCCGCGTCATCGGTCACGAGCCGCGGCACCCGCCGCTCCTCAGGCACGAGCTTCGCCAGCCACTCCTGTCGCGTGGCCCCGTCGAGCCCGAGCAGATCCTCCCCGTCCTGATGCAGGATGTCGAAGAAGTACGGCGTCAGCGGCACCGACTCCGGCCCCGTCGCAGCCCGGGTCGCCGTCCGCGACCCCGTCACCTGGAACGCCTCCGGTCGCCCGTCGGTCCGCAACGCGATGAGCTCGCCGTCGAGCACGACCTGCTGTGCATCGAGCGCCAGTACGGCGGTCGCCACCTCAGGAACCCGTGTGGTGATGTCGTCCAGCGTCCGTGTGTAGACGACGACCTTCTCGCCGTCGCGGTGCGCCTGGATCCGGATCCCGTCCAGCTTCCACTCGAGTGCGGCCGGCGTACCCGTCTTCTCCAACGCCTCCGCCACACTCGTCGCCGACTGCGCGAGCATCGGCTGCACCCCACGGCCGACCTCGAGCCCGAACTGCGCGAGCCCCGCCTCGCCCTCGGTCAGTACGGCGACCGCGACCGGAGCAGCCGCCCCGCGCAACATCGCCGCGGCCCGGATCTTGGTCAGCGGAATGCCCGTCGCCCGCGCGACCGCATCCGCCATGACGCCGTCGAGCGCACCCTGTCGCAGCTCACCACCGACGAGCAGTTGCAAGAAGCGCTGCTCGTCCGCCGTCGCCCGCGCGAACAACCCGTCCACCGCAGCGCGTCGGCGAGCCTGTACGCCGGTGCCCGACATCTCCGCCAGCTCCGCGAACGTGGCGTCGACCTCCTCGACCGTCACCGTCGGCTCGGCGGCCGGCTCCGGAGCGTCCATCAGCGTCCGCCAGCCCACTCCAGTGCGCCGTTGCCGCAGCTCGCCCGACAGGTACGTCACGACGATCTCGATCTCGGCCGGTTCGGTGGCCTTGGACAACAAGCCGGCGATGAACTCGGCCTTCTTCAGCCGCGACCGGGTCCCGGCCAGCGCGGCCGACGTCTCGACCACCTCGGTGAGCAACATGTCCCAAGTGTCACTCAACCCGCCGACAGTCCGGGCGCCAGCGCCATCGGCCCTGGCATCTCCTCACACCCACCCGGGCAGGGGCCGCGGCATGCGCCTGTGACCACCTTGAGTGCGGGTCAACCAGAATGCGCGGCGGAAAACGGTTGATCGGTGCCCAAGGTGCCCAAGGTGACCAGAGCCGGACTCGGTGAGGACCATGGCCAGGTCGACAGACTCCGGCCTGCGGGACGAAAGCTCAACCGCGGACGAATCCGCTGGACGCCCGTCGCTGGATCCCGTTCCCAAACCGGTTTGGGGAGGTCTACCCGCCCGAATCGGGCAGTTGTGCTCCCCGGTCGGAGGACGGAGCCTCCCCAAACCGGTTTGGGGAGGTTTGTGGAGGCGGTTCGGGCGAAGGGCGTGAGGTCCGGTTCGGGGAATGGCGTTCAGGGTGCCGGGGGCAGGTCGTCCAGGAAGTTCGCGGGGGGTGTGAAGAACAGGCAGCCGGTGACAGCGGTGGAGAAGTCGAGCAGCCGGTCGTGGTTGCCCTCGGGCACCCCGATGAACATCCGCCGGAGCATCAGCTCGGTCACCGCCGGCGTCTTGGCGTACCCGATGAAGTAGGTGCCGAACTCCTGCGTGCCGACGGCGCCGAACGGCATGTTGTCGCGCAGGATCTGCAGCTCGTTGCCGTCCTCGTCCTCGATCACGTTGAGCACGATGTGCGCGTTGCCGGGCTTCTTGGCGTCGTCGAGCTCGATATCGTCGAGCTTGGTCCGCCCGACGGCGAGCTCCTGCTGCTCGACGGTCAGCGTGTTCCACGCCTTCAGGTCGTGCAGGTACTTCTGCACGATCACGTAGCTGCCGCCGCGGAAGTCCGGATCCTCGTCGCCGATGAGTACGGCGGCGTGCGCGTCGCTACCGGTCGGGTTCTCGGTGCCGTCGACGAAGCCGAGCAGGTCGCGCATCTCGAAGTACTTGAAGCCGTGCACCTCGTCGACGACCGTCGCGGCGCCGTTGAGCACGTTCATGATCTGGCCGGCCAGCTCGAAGCACTGGTCCTGGTGCGCGGCCCGGATGTGGAAGAGCAGGTCGCCCGCGGTCGACGGCGCGTGGTGCGTGGCGCCCTTGAGCTCGACGAACGGGTGCAACTCGGCCGGGCGCGGTCCGCTGAACAAACGGTCCCAGACGTCCGAGCCGATGCTGGTGACACAGGACAGGTTGCCGCCCGGCACGCGGAACCCGACCGAGCGCACGAGACCGCTCAGCCGCTCCAGCAGGTCGCGGGTCCGGTCCTCGCCGCCCGGCTGCACCTGGACCACCAGGAAGATGGCGGAACCGCTCAGCGGCATCAGCACGGACTGCGGTAACGCGTCCGTCTGCCGGTCCGCCCCAAGCGTCGGTTCAGTAACCACCGTGTTCTCCCTCCGTCCAGTTGGCCCGATCTTCTAGAGTCCAGTTATGGACCCGCAGCAGCCCGGACCGCCTCCGCAACCGGGCCCATACTCCCAGCCGGGGCAGCCGCCGCCACCGCCGCCCCATGCCGGCCCATATCCGCAGCAGCAACCGCAGCAGTACCCGCCGCAATACCCACCGCCTTATCAACAGCCGTACGGCGCCTACCCGCCGCAGCCCGTGTATCGCGAGCCGCGGACGGTCCAGGCACCGGCAGGTACGCCGTACCACCGGCTGGCCCGTACGCCGAAGCACGCCTGGTGGCGGCCCTTCGTCGGAACCCTCCTGCTCGGCCTCTTCGCGTTCGTCCTGACCTCGCTCGTCGTGGTCGTGTGGGTGATCGCGCACCGCACCTTGGCCGGACCGTTCCCGACGCCGAGCGGCACGGACATCTTCCCGAGCGACACCGAGAACCTCGCCGTGACGCTGGTGCTGCTCGGCGTCCTCACACCGCTCGTCGGCCTCGTCGCGTGGATGGTCCAACGCCGGCCGTTCTGGAGCGTTGCCTCGGTGCTGAACCGGATCCGCTGGCGCTGGCTGCTGTGGTGCTGCCTGCCGGCGTTCGGCTACATCGCACTGTCGTTCGCGATGGGCGTGCTGGTCGACGCGGTGTTTCCGTCCGACGACTCGATCGGGACCGCCGGCGGAGACTGGATCGGCTTCAGCGCGTTCGTCGTACCCGCGCTGGTGATCCTGATCCTCGTGCCGTTCCAGTCGACGGCCGAGGAGTTCGTGTTCCGCGGCTGGCTGATCCAGGCGGTCGGCGCCTACGGTCCGGACGACCCGAACGGGCGGGCGCGCTGGTTGCGGAGGCTGTTCCGTTCGCCGTGGCCCGGGATCGTCGTGGGCGGCGTTGCCTTCGCGTCTGCCCACGCGTACATCGGCTGGGCGATGGCGGACATCTTCATGTTCGCGGTGGTAGTGGGCTGGCTGACGGTCCGGACCGGGGGACTGGAGGCCGCGATCGCTCTGCACGTGCTAAACAACCTCATCGCCTTTCTGTTGCCGGCGGCAACGGGCCGTGGGGATCAGTGGGATGTGCAGGGCGGCGCTCCGTGGACGCTGTTCGTCGCGGACATTCCGTGCCTGGCGTTCTACCTGATCGCCGTCACCTGGCTGGCCCGCCGGCAGGAGATCCGCCGGCTGAGCTGAAAGGCAGGCGAGAACTGTCGGTCGGCTCTGGCAGGCTTTGCCGGGTGACGAACGCGAAGATCGAAGCTGTCCTGTTCGACTGGGGCGGCACGCTGGCAACCTGGCACGACATCTCTCTCCACGAGACGTGGCGGGCCGTGTCTGTGCTGCTCGACGAGGACAATGCCGATGAGCTGGCGGCCCGGCTGGTCGCGGCCGAGGGCTCTGTGTGGCGGCGTTCACGCGACGAGCACCGCAGCAGCACCTTGGAGGAGGTGTGCTCGCTGGCCGAGGTGGTGATGACGCCCGCGGCGCTGGCGGAGTACGAGCGGCAGTGGGACCCGCACACCGAGCTGGAGCCGGACGCGGTCGACACGCTGCAGGCGCTCCGGGACCGCGGTCTCAAGGTCGGCGTCCTGTCGAACACGATCTGGCCGCGTCGGCGGCACGAGGAGGTCTTCGCGCGCGACGGCGTACTCGACCTGCTCGACGGAGCCGTCTACACCAGCGAGATCGCGCACACCAAGCCGCACCCGGAGGCGTTCCTGGCCGCGATGCGGGCGGTCGAGGTCGATGAGCCGTCCCGGTGCCTGTTCGTCGGCGATCGGCTGTTCGACGACGTCTGGGGCGCGCAGAACGTCGGGATGCGCGCGGCGCACCTGCCGCACAGCGCGATCCCGCTCGAGCAGATCGGTCACACGGAAGGTACGCCGGACGTGACCGTCCAGCGCCTGTCCGAGCTGCCCCCGCTGATCGACTCCTGGAACGAAGCGGCCGCTTAACGTCCGCGACGCGCTACGGCTAGCGACGCGTCACCCGATCTGGTTAACGTCCAACCTCCTTGCAAACCGCCCTTGGAGGTTTTTGACATGTTCACCATGCGCCGTCGGTTCGCCGCGCTCGTCGCGGCGACCGTCGCCGGCCTGACCCTCACCAGCGGGGTGTCACAGGCCGCGCCAACCTCGGACGAGGCAACTGGACCACTGCACGTGATGTCGTACAACCTGCGGTACGCCAGCGACACCCCGCCGAACACCTGGGCGGAGCGGCGTCCGGTGATGCGGGAGCAGTTGCGGCAGGCACGCCCGCAGCTCATCGGCACGCAGGAGGGCCTGTACTCCCAGTTGCAGGACATCGCCTCTGACCTCGGCCCAGCGTACGACTCGATCGGGCTGGGGCGGGAGGGCGGCAGCAAGGGCGAGTTCATGATGATCTTCTTCGACCAGCGCCGCCTGCAGCCGCTCGAGTACGACCACTTCTGGCTGTCGGACACCCCGGACGTGATCGGCTCCCAGACCTGGGGCGGCTGCTGCCCGCGGATGGTGACGTGGGTGCGCTTCAAGGACAAGGCGACGTCGAAGGAGTTCTACGCGGTCAACACCCATCTGGAGGCGTACGACGCGACGGCGCGGTCCAAGTCCGCCGACCTGATCCTGCAGCGGATCGCCGGCTTCGACCCCGCGCTGCCGGTGATCCTCACGGCGGACTTCAACGAGGCCGCCAAGCCGGGGTTGACCGTGTACGACAAGCTCGTGACGAGCGGGAAGTTCGCCGACAGTTGGGTGACGGCCGAGCGCCGCAGTGCCCTGTACGCGACGTTCCACGGGTACAAGCCTCTGACGCCGAACGGGGACCGGATCGACTGGATCCTCACCACCCCGGGTCTGCGCGTCTCGAAGGCGAACATCAACACCTTCAGCAAGGACGGGCAGTTCCCGAGTGACCACCTTCCGGTCGAGTCCTGGATCCACCTGGGCTGACGTCGGGCTGAGAACCGAAAGGACCCCCGAGCCAGATCGTGGCTCGGGGGTCCTGAGGGGTTTCGGGGTGGGTGTTACGCGGCCAGCGTCGGGTCTGCCATCAGGCGGAGGCGGCCCAGTGCCTCGCGCTCGATCTGGCGGACCCGCTCGGCGGAGATGCCGTGCACCGCGCCGATGTCGGCCAGCTTGGCCTGGCGGCCGTCGTGCAGACCGTAGCGGCGCCGGATCACGTCCGCGGACCGCGGGTCGAGCTGGTCGACCAGACTGAACAGTCCCGAACGGTCCGACGCGTCGGCGACCAGCTGGTCCGGACCCGGCGCGGTCTCGGCCGCGATCAGGTCGCCCAGCGAGGTCTCACCCTCGTCGTCGACCGGGCTGTTCAGGCTGATGTGGTCCCGGCCGATGCGGATCAGTTCCGTGACCCGCTCCGGGTCCAGGTTCAGCTCGGCTGCGATCTCGTCGATCTCCGGCTCCCGCCCGAGCTTGCGCTCCAGCGTGCGCCGTGCCGACCCGATCTGGTTCAGCTGCTCCACCACGTGCACCGGCAGCCGGACCACACGGGCCTGCTGCGCGATACCGCGGGTGATGGCCTGCCGCACCCACCAGGTCGCGTACGTCGAGAACTTGAAACCCTTCCGGTAGTCGAACTTCTCCACCGCGCGGATCAGTCCCGTGTTGCCTTCCTGGACCAGGTCCAGCAGAGGCATCTGGGAACGTCCGTAACGGCGGGCGATCGACACCACGAGCCGGAGGTTGGCGGTCACGAACCGCTGCTGCGCGCGCTGGCCCTCTTCGGCCAGCCACTCCAGCTCCTCCTCCGTGGCATATTTGGGCGCTCCGCCCTTCTTGCGTCCAACCCGCCCTTCGGCCAGCAGTTGCTCCGCCAGGAGTCCTGCCTCGACCGTCTCAGCGAGCTCGACTTCTTCTTCAGCCGTCAGCAAAGGCGTCCGCGCGATCTCTTCGAGATAGAGACCGACGGAGTCCTTGCCGTCGATACCGTCGTCCGTGCTGCGGACACGAGCCATGCGAGCCACCGAAACTCCCTTCGTCGTTACATGGAGAGCAACGCTCGAGTAGGGTTCAAGATTCCGGTACCAGTGTGTAAACACCCTGAAGGTTCCCTGAGAGTTCCCGGCAGCGAATTCGCCGTGGAAACCGGTGTCCCGGGGTGCTGGTGGCCTATTCGGCCCAACACTCCGGGACACAACCTGAGAATCCGTACAGAAATCCAGTGTTCCGGTGCCCCGGATGTGTTGCACAACACACATCCGGGGCCAGAAATTCCCTGGCCGTCTTGGTCGGGCGCAGTTAGCTCAGGCCGAGGGCGTCCAGCTCCCAGGCGAGCGAGAACGCGACCTCGCGCCAGGCGTCGTACCGCCCGCTGCGGCCGCCGTGCCCGGCGTCCATCTCGGTCTTGAGCAGTACGTCGGTGTCACCGGACGCGGTCGCCCGGAGTTTCGCCACCCACTTCGCCGGCTCGACGAAGAACACCCGGGTGTCGTTCAGGCTGGTGATCGCCAGGATGCGCGGATAGTGCTGCGCGGTGACGTTTTCGTACGGCGAGTAGGACTTCATGTACTCGTAGACGCCCGCGTCTTCGAGCGGATTGCCCCATTCCTCCCACTCGATCACGGTGAGCGGCAGCGACGGGTCCAGAATCGTCGTCAACGCGTCGACGAAGGGGACTTCCGCGACGATTCCGCCGAATGCCTGCGGGGCCAGGTTCGCGACCGCGCCCATCAGCAGCCCGCCGGCGCTGCCGCCCTGGGCGACGATCCGTTCCGGCCTGGTCCAGCCGGACTGCACCAGGTGTTCGGCGGCCGCCACGAAGTCGGTGAACGTGTTCCGCTTGGTGAGCATCTTGCCGTCGTCGTACCAGTGCCGGCCGAGCTCGCCGCCGCCGCGGATGTGCGCGATCGCGAACACCACGCCGCGGTCGAGGAGCGACAGCCGCGGGATCGAGAACCACGGGTCGACCGACGTCTCGTACGAGCCGTACCCGTACAGCACGACCGGGGCGTTCCCGTCCTTCGCGACGTCCTTGCGCGCGACCATCGAGATCGGCACCTTCGTCCCGTCCGGCGCGGTCGCCCACTCCCGGTACTGCGTGTACGCGGTGAGGTCCACGTCGCCGAGCACGGGCTGCTGCTTGAGCAGTCGCCGCTCACCGGTCGCCACGTCCACGTCGTACGTCGAACCCGGCGTGATGAGGGAGGTGTAGCCGAAGCGGTACCGGGTGTCGTGCCACTCGTCGTTGCGGCCGGGGGACACGGTGTAGATCGGCTCGTCGAACTCCAGTACTTCTGGATCGCCGAAGCCGTCGTTGGTACGTCGCATGATCGCGAGCTCGGTGAGCGCGTTGCGGCGCCGGTACAGGATGACGTGGTCGGCGAACGCGTCCGCGCCGAGCAGGCGGCTGGTCTCGTCGCCCTCGATCAGCGTCGTCCAGTCGCCGGGGGAGTCGAGCGGCGCGGAGGCCAGCGAGAAGTTGGCCGCGTCGGCGTTGTGGGTGATCAGCAGCCGGTCGCCGGCATGCTCGACGTCGTACTCGACACCCTCGCGGCGGGCAGCGACCACGACGGGGTCACCCGTCGGGTTCTGAGCGTCGAGCAGCCAGACCTCGCTGGTGAGCTTGCTGCCGAGCGCGATCATGATCGCCTGCTCGTTGCGGGTCAGGTCGACGCCGACCCAGAACCGCTCGTCCGGCTCCTCCATCACCAGGACGTCATCAGCAGCGCCGAGGGTGTGCCGCCAGACCTGGTACGGGCGCCAGGCGTCGTCGACCTTGGTGTAGAAGATCGTCGAGCCGTCGGCGGACCAGGCCGAGCCGTAGTGCACCTCGGGCAGCTCGTCCGGCAGCAGTTCACCGGTGTCGAGGTCCTTGATCCGCAGCGTGAACCGCTCGTCGCCCTTGAGATCGACGGAGTACGCCAGCAGGCGGCCGTCGGGGGACACGTCGACGGTGCCGAGCGAGAAGAACTCGGAGCCGCCGGCCACCTCGTTGCCGTCCAGCATGACCTCTTCGCCGGCGATCTCGCCGTCGGTGGCCGGCGGCCGGTCGCCGTCCACCTTGACCCGGCAGTGCAGCGAGTACTGCTGCCCCTCGATCGTGCGCGAGTAGTACCAGTACCCGCCGCGCCGGGCCGGCACGCTCAGGTCGGTCTGCAGCGTCCGGTCCGAGATCTCCTTGAAGATTGCCTCGCGCAACGATTCCAGGTGCGCCGTCCGCGCCTCGGTGTACGCGTTCTCGGCCCGCAGGTACCCCAGCACCTCGTCGTCGCTCTTGTCCCGCAACCACTCGTACTCGTCGACGAAAACATCACCGTGATGCACCCGCTCGACCGGCTTCCGGGCGGCGACCGGCGGTGTGCCAGAAGATGTGACAGAAGAAGAATTCTCGGACATGCCGCGAGACTACCTGCGACGTCGGACAAGGACTAAGCGCGCACGCGTTCCGTCACCGCGGACAACGCGGCTGCCACCGCCTGGCGCGACTCTTCGGTGTGGTCGAGTACGTCGAAACCGTGCCGGCCATCCGGTACTTCGATCAGCTCGAGATCGGCACCAGCCGCCCGCGCGGCGTCGATGAACGGCGGCTGGGTGAGCGCCACGTCCGGCAGTTCACGACCGACCACGGTCATCACGAGCGGGAGCCCGCGCGCACCCCTGACGGCGTCGACCGGGTGCACGCCGCGGATCGTGACCAGTTCGGAGTCGCCGAGGACCGGGTAGGTCAGGGCGATGCATTTGAGCCAGTCCGGGGGACTCTGCAGGAAGCCGACGGACAGCGGTGAGCCGCCGGAGAAGAACCACAGGGCGACGCGGCTCGCGTCCACGCGCGGGTGCGCCCGGACGGCCGCGATCGCCTTCGACAGCGCAGTCAGCGAGCGACCGTCGTCGGGAAGCCCGTCGGGACTGTGGTCGACGACAGCGGCCACGGAGCCGTGGGCGGCGAGCTGAGCGGCGTACCCCTGATAGATCTGCCACGCACTCGGCAACGGCCTGCCCTCCGCGCGGTAGGGCACTCCGTGGTTCAGCAGAACGGCCGGCGCGGGTTCCGGGGTGTCCGGGAGGTTGAGCAGCAGTCCCTCGTGCGCCGTCCGGGTGACATCGGGCGTCGGCAGGACGAAGGAAGGATCGTCGGTCATGGCCCAACCGTAGGCACGGTCAGGCTAGATCTCGTACGTCGCGACGACAGGGGCGTGGTCGCTCCAGCGTTCGGCGTACGTCGGGGCTCGGTGGACGACGCAATTGGTGGCGGCGGCTGCCAGTTCGGGGGAGGCGATCTGGTAGTCGATGCGCCAGCCGGCGTCGTTGTCGAAGGCCTTGCCGCGCCAGGACCACCACGAGTACGGGCCGGGGCCTTCACCGCCGAAGCGGCGGCCCAGGTCTACCCAGCCGGCCTCGAAGAGACGGTCCATCCAGGCGCGCTCCTCGGGCAGGAAGCCGCTCTTCTTGCGGTTCGCCTTCCAGGCCTTCAGGTCTTCCTCGCGGTGCGCGATGTTGAGGTCGCCGCACATCAGCACGTGCCGCCCGTCCGCCCGCAGCTCGGCCAGCCGGGCGGTGATCACGTCCAGGAACGCGTACTTCTCCTCCTGCCGCGGCGGGGTCTCGAACTCGCCGGTGAACACGTACGTGCTGACCGCGGTCAACGTCGTACCGTCGTCCAGCACCACGTCCGCCTCGACCCAGCGCCCGGTCCCGGCGAACCGTTCGGGTCCGATCTCGCCGCGCTCGTCCTTGATCGGCCGCCGGCTCGCGACCGCGACGCCCGCGCGTCCCTTGTGCCCGTCGATCGCCGGCTCGGCGTGCGCGATGTTCCAGTCGCCGCCGAGGAGCTCCCGCAGTACGTCGTCGGACGCGCGGACTTCCTGCATCAGCAACAAGTCCGGGTCCGTGCTCTCCAGCCACGGCGCCATCCCGCGCCGAAAGGCGGCCCTGATCCCATTCACATTCACCGTGGCAACCGTCAGCACGCGAGAACCCTAACGCGCAGACCCCCACGGCTCGCGCGCTGACATCCTCCGCAATGCCAGGTACCCGCCGACCGCAGGGACGAACGAGAGCACCTTTGCCCGCGGCGACGCGCCGGCCGAGGTGAGGACCGTCACGATCGTCACGAGGTACGCCGTACCGTGCGTCGGACCCAGCACCGACGAGACGGGCGCCCAATGCACCGTGAGGAGGTTCGCGAACAGCAAGCACACCGTCGCAGCCTCGACGGCCGCCGCGATCTTCAGCACCTTCATCGTCAGGCCCCCGTTGTCGAACCGGGGCGGACGATCATCAGCACCACGACGACGGCCCACAGGAGGGCGAACACGCCGGTGGTCATGGACAGTGCCTTGGCCTGGGGGAGCAGCGCCGTGCGTACGTCGGGACCGGCGGCGGCCGCTGCCAGCACACGGGATTGTGTGGGGATGACCACGAAGGCGAGCAAGGCAGCGGCGACGAGCGTGAGGATCATCGAGATGATCAGCCAGTAGTCGCCCAGCACCCCCATCCCGCCGGCCACCGCAAGACCGAAGACGGGCACGGCCAGACCGCCGATCGCGTAGACCTTGCTGATGCGGTGGAGGACCGCCAGTACCGCGGCGTCCGGCGCCTCCGCCAGGAGCGTCCGGCGGGCGATCGGCGGGAACATGCTCGCCGCGATCGTCACCGGACCGACGAAGATGATCGCGGCCAGGACATGGACGCTGAGCAGGAACTTGTTCATCACACTCCCCAGAGGTCGAAAGTTTCAGCCAGACTGTAACTCAAGTATCAGTGAGACTGAAACCTGCGATGATTGCCGGATGGAAGAGACCAGGCGACCGCCGCTGAGTCCCGCGCTGTTGCTGGTGATGCTGGGTGGAGAGCTGCGCGCGCGGTTGGAGCGTGATCTCCGGGCGGAGGGCCTGTCGCTGCGGCACTTCTCGGCGCTGGGGCATCTCGCACACCAGCCGGGGTTGTCGTACAGCGAGCTCGCCCGGAGGGACGGCATCACAGCCCAGAGCATGCAGTCGACGCTCCTGCAGTTGCAGGACATGGGGGCTGTCGAGCGACTGACGGCACCTGGGCGAGGACGGGCCGCAGACCTGAAGGTCACGGCTGCAGGCGAGCAACTGCTCGGTCGCTGCCGAGTCGTGCTGTCCGCGATCGATGCGGAGCTGACCGCGCGGCTCGGCGCGGAGGCGACTGACGGTCTGATCGGCAAGGTGCTGCAGTTGCTGACCGCGCTCGCTGCCGAGCCGTCGGAGATCACTCCGGGGTCGTCGTGAGGCTGGTTGTCGACAGGATGGCGTCCAGGGACTGCGCGCACAGATGCTCGAGGGCTTCCGGCGAGACGGTCGGGTTGTCGATCCACACCAGCAGGGTCTGTTCGACGTAACCCTGCCAGCCGTGACAGGCGAGCTCGACGACGGGGGTGATCTCGATGCCGCGCTCGGCGACGGCGCTGATCACCCACTGGCTGAAGACACGGCGCAGGTCGGAGTGCAGCGCTCTGACGTCGGGGTCCCCGGCGGCCGACATCAACAGGGTGGCCCGGTACAGCTGGGGAGCCTCGAGGACGGCGCGGACGAACGCGCGGATCCCGGCACGCAGCTGCTCGTCGGGCGGCAGCGACGGGTCCGGGGCGGTGCGCAGCATGACCTCGGCCGCGGCTTCCTCGATGACGGCGTACTGGAACTTCTTCTTGGAGCCGAAGTAGTGAAACAGGAGAGCGGGGGAGACGCCGGCCTCGGCGGCGACGAGCTCGACCGTGAGCTCGCGGTGCGGGTCCGCGAGCAGCACCCGGCGCGCGGCCGCGAGGATCTGCGCCCGCCGCTCATCGGGCCGCAGCCTGGCACCGGAGGAGGAGATCTGGCTCATGCGGGCAGTCTATTGAGTATTCGGTCAATAATCACTTACTGTTGAGTATCCACTCAACAAGCTGGAGGTGCCAGATGCGTCCGTTGGCCGGTCAAGTCGTGCTCATCACCGGCGCCTCCCGGGGGATCGGCGCCGCGGTCGCCCGGAAGCTGGCGGAGGACGGCGCGAAGCTCGCGCTGGTCGGCCTGGAGCCGGACGAGTTGAAGAAGGTCGCGGAGGACTGCGGCCCGGACTCCGGCTGGTGGGAGGCCGACGTCACCGACACCGACTCGCTGCGGACCGCGGTCGAGGCGATCGCCGAGCGCTACGGCCGGATCGACGTCGTGATGGCGAACGCCGGGATCGCGGCGCCGGGCTTCAGCCGGAGCATGGACCCGAAGGTCTGGGAGCGCGTACTGGATGTCGACCTGATCGGTGTCTGGCGCACCGTCCACCTGACGCTGCCGTACCTGCTGGAGAGCAAGGGCTATCTGTTGCTCGTCTCGTCCCTCGCCGCAATCGTCCACATCCCGGGTCTCGCGTCGTACAACGTGTCCAAGGCCGGAGTCGAGGCGATGGGGAACACGCTGCGGTCCGAGCTGAAGCACCTCGGCGTACGGGTCGGCGTCGCGCACATGACGTTCGTCGACACCGACATGGTGCGCGGGGTCGACACGCACCCGGTGTTCGGCAAGGTGCGGACCGGGATCCCGGGAGTGGGCAAGACGTACTCGCTGGAGTTCGCCGTGGGCAAGTTCGTCGAGGGCATCAGAAAGCGCTCTCGCACCGTTCACGTGCCGGGCTGGATCGGCGCGCTGAAGGTGTTCCGCTGGGTGATCCCGCATGTCATCGAGGCCGGCTCGCGCTTCAGCGTGCCGAAGGCCGACGCGGCGGCGCTGGCCGACGTCCAGGCCCGCGGTGCCGAGGTGTCCTCGCGACCGAGCGGCGCGGGTGGTCTCGCTGACGCCCAGGCTGCTCAGAAGTGAGCGCAGAAATGAGTCGCGAGTACGACGTCGTCCTGCTGGGTGCGAGCGGGTTCACGGGAGCGCTCACCGCGGAGTACCTGGAGGAGAACGCGCCGGACGGCCTTCGCTGGGCGGTTGCCGGACGCAACAAACAGAAGCTCGAGCGGTTCGGCAGAGACATCCTGATCGCCGACGTCACCGACCCGAAGTCGCTGCGCGAACTCGCCGAGTCCACCAAGGTCGTCGCCACCACCGTCGGCCCCTACGTCGAGTACGGCGAACCGCTCGTCGCCGCGTGCGCCGAGGCCGGGACGGGGTATCTCGATCTCACGGGTGAGCAGGAGTTCCTGGACCGGATGTACGTTCGGTACCACGAGCGCGCGACGCAGACCGGCGCACGGCTTATTCACGCGTGCGGGTTCGACTCGATCCCGTACGACCTCGGCGTGCAGTACACGGTCGAGCAGTTGCCGCAGAGCGTGCCCATCCAGGTCGACGGACTGGTCCGTGGCGGTGGCCGTCCGTCCGGGGGAACGTTCCACACCGCGATCACCGCGTTCTCGCGGCCGAAGCAGAACCTGGAAGCGCACCGCGCGCGGCGCGCAGCCGAGCCCCTGCCGACGGATCGGAGGGCGCGTGCGGTTGCCGGGAAGATCCACCGCCAGCAAGGGTTCTGGGCGGTTCCGTTGCCGACGATCGATCCGCAGATCGTCGGGTACTCGGGCCGGCTGCTCGATCGCTACGGACCGGACTTCCGGTACTCGCATTACGCCGCGGTGAAGCATCTCCCGACTGTTGCCGCAGGCATCGGTGGGATCGGACTGCTGATCGCGGGCGCCCAGGTCCCGCCGATCCGGAACGCGCTGCTGAAGCGGCTCCAGCCCGGTGACGGACCGAGTGCAGAACGGCGGGCGCAGTCGTGGTTCAACGTGCGATTCATTGGTCGCGGCGGCGGCAAGCAGGTGATCACCGAGGTCGCGGGCAGGGACCCCGGGTACGACGAGACCGCGAAGATGCTCGGGGAGAGCGCTCTCTGTCTGGCGCTCGACGATCTGCCGGAGACCGCCGGCCAAACCACGACGGCCGCGGCCATGGGACCCGTTCTGCGCGAGCGCCTGGTGAAAGCGGGAATGACCTTTGCCACCCTCGAAGTCGACAACTACTAGCCCCGACGGCACCACCCTCGCCGTCTACGACTACAGCATCCACGGCGGCCCGGTGCTGGTGTGTGTGCATGGGTATCCGGACAACGCGGCGCTCTGGGAGCCGGTGGCCGATCTGCTTGCCGACGACTTCCAGGTGGTCGCGTACGACGTCCGCGGCGCCGGCGAATCCGACCATCCGACCAGCACCGCGGCGTACACACTCGATCGCCTGCAGGACGACTTCCAGGCAGTCATCGACCAGGTGTCACCCGACCGGCCTGTGCACGTACTGGCCCACGACTGGGGCTCCATCCAGGCCTGGCACTTCGTCACCGCCCCGGACCTACAACCCCGCATCGCGTCCTTCACGTCCATCTCCGGCCCGTCACTCGATCACGCCGGTTACTTCCTCAGAAAGCGCTCTCTCGCAGCGCTCAGGCAGTTGCTGCACTCCTGGTACATCTTCTACTTCCACCTCCCATGGCTCCCTGAGCTTGGCTGGCGCAAAGGCTGGGCGCACCGCGCGTTCAACCGCCTCGAGAAGCAGCAGCCCGACGACAACCGCTCTCTCGGCGACTATGTGAACGGCATCAAGCTGTACCGCGCGAACGTCATCCCACGGCTCCTCCGGCCCGCACAACGGCGTACCGACGTACCCGTGCTCGCGGTGTCACCGGATGCCGACCCGTTCGTCACCACCCCGCTGCAGACCGACATCGCACGCTGGGCCCCGAACCTCACGGTCAAGGTGATCAGGGGTGGCCACTGGATACCCCGGAACGATCCCGGACTTGTCGCCCAGTTGGTGCTGGAACACACCGGCCAGGTGGCACGCTGGAGGACATGAAGACGCTCCTCAACCTGATCTGGCTGGTTCTGGCCGGGTTCTGGCTGGCGGTCGGTTACGCGGTCGCCGGGATCATCTGTTGCGTGCTGATCGTCACGATCCCGTTCGGGATCGCGTCGTTCCGGATCGCGGCGTACACCCTGTGGCCGTTCGGGCGGACCATCGTGGACAAACGCAGCGCCGGGGCCGGCGCGCTGCTCGGCAACCTGATCTGGATCGTCGTCGCCGGCTGGTGGCTGGCGCTCGGCCACCTGACCACCGGCATCGCGTTGTGCCTGACGGTTGTCGGCATCCCGCTCGGTGTCGCGAACTTCAAGCTGATCCCGGTCTCGCTGGTGCCGCTCGGCAAGACCATCGTGCCGACCAATCAGCCGTTCGCGTGAGGTCGCTGACCGTCCTCGGTTCCTGTGGCGCCTGGCCGGAGGCGGGCCGGGCCTGCGCGGGATTCCTGCTGGAGTACGACGGTTTCCGGGTCGTCCTCGATCTCGGGTACGCCGCTCTGCCGCGACTGCTCGAACATTGTCCGAAGGGCGAGGTGGACGCGATCGTCGTGACCCACCAGCACCCGGACCACTGCGTCGACGTGAGTGGTCTGGCCCGAGTGAGGTACTACGAGGAGCCAGACGCACCACCGGTCCCGCTGCACTGCGCTCCCGGCGTCCTCGACGTACTGCGGGCACTCGAGCCCCACCCGGATCCGGCAGACGTCTTCGCCGTCCACGACCTGGCGTCGACAACGCGGATCGGGCCGTTCGAGGTGCTGACCGTGGAACTCCCGCATTACAAGACGAATCTCGGCGTGCGACTCACCGCGCCAGGGGTATCGGTCGCGTATACGGGGGACAGCGGCCCATCGCCCGACCTGGCGCGCTTGGCCGCCGGAACTGACCTCTTCATCTCCGATGCCACGCTTCAAGGTCCGTCTCCGCAGACCCAGCCCCGTTACGTGATGACTGCCACGGAAGCAGCCGAGGGCGCGCGGGGAGCATCGAGGCTGTTGCTGACGCACTTCTGGCCGGGGTCGGATCGATCAGTGTCCGTGGCCGAGGCGAAGCGGGCGTTCGCGGGCGAAGTGATCGCCGCCGAGGAAGGCCTCACCATCCAGCTCTAGCGAGGACGCTTGGTGGCGTACTCGGCGAACCGACCGAGCGCGTACGGCCAGACCTGCTCGAAGTTCTTCCGGTACTCGGCGCCGGCCTCGCCGTGCCGCTCCCAGCCGCGATGGGCGACGGTCACCGTCGACCCCTCGAAGGTGACCTCCACCTCCGTCGCGTCCTCGGCACGGGGGACCGGCACCCTGTCCGGACCGATCTGCCAGCTGAACACGAGCCGGCGACCCGGCTCCCAGGTCAGCACCCGGCCCCAATCCCATTGCATACCGTGCGGACCGAGCTCGTACAGGACTCCGTCGAGGAGGCCCATGTCGGTCAGCAGTTCGGCTCCTGACCACGAGAACTCCGGTGGCCACCATCGACCGAACTCGTCGGTGAAGATCTCGAAGGCCACATCGGATGGGACCGTCAGGCCGGCCACGGCGGTCAGTTCGCGCACGGGCGCAGCCTAGTTCTGCTGTTCGGCCGCGACGACCTTCCGGACGTTCGCCAGCTCGCCGCAGCCCGACTCGATCAATCGGGCGCGCTCCTCGGCGAACAGGTCCCCGAGCTTGCGGCGGACCCCTTCGGCGACGTCCGTCCGCGCCGGGTTCAGGACGTCTCGCTCCTCCTCGTCGAGGTGGTGCGTGAGCGCCTCGGACAGCTCGTGCAGCTTCTCGCTGAACTCCTCGCTGGCGGTGTCGTCGACCTCCATCAGGGCGAGCAGTGCGTCGTTGCCCTCGGCATGCTCGTGCTCGGAGTGCTCGACCTCGTCGGCGTCGATCGCGTCCTTGTGCCGCAGCGCCGGGTAGACCTTCGACTCCTCCGCCTCGGCGTGCGCGATCAGGACGGTGGCGAGGTCGGCGAGCACCGCCGAACGGTCGCTGCGCACGTCACGCAGTTCGCGCAACGCCTCCTCGAACCACCTGTGGTCGGCGAGGATGATCTCGACCACGTCACCACCCGCTGCCGGAAGGATCTTCGGCATCCGTCGTCTCCTTTCTCGGATGCCTGCCGGTACCCGGATACTCTGCGGCCATGCCGCCAACCATGCCGCCAACCACGCCGCCAACCGTGCCGACAGCCCTGATCCGCCGCCCGAGCACGCGACTCGCCGAAGGTCTCGTCACGCACATCGAGCGCCGGCCGGTGGACCTCGACCTGGCGTTCGAGCAATGGCAGCGGTACGTCGACGCGCTGCACGACGCCGGCTGGTGCACCGTCGAAGTACCGCCGATCGACGAGTGCCCGGACGGCGTGTTCATCGAGGACACGATGGTCGTGTACGGCGACCTCGCGGTGATCGCGCGGGCCGGCGCGGACGAGCGACGCGCGGAGGCGACGGCGGCCGAGGAGACCGTTGCGGCGCAGGGGTACCGGATCGCAAGGATCAACGAGCCCGGGACGCTCGATGGCGGCGACGTACTGAAGATCGGCTCGACGATCTACGTGGGGCAGGGCGGCCGTACGAACGCGGCCGGGATCCAGCAATTGCGCGACGCGTTCGCCCCGCTCGGCGCGGAGGTGCGCGCGGTCCCGGTGCAGAAGGTCCTGCACCTCAAGTCGGCCGTGACCGCGCTGCCCGACGGGACGGTCGTCGGGTACGAGCCGCTCGTCGACGACCCGACCGCGTTCGATGCGTTCCGCCCGGTGCCCGAGGAGGCGGGCGCGCATGTCGTACTGCTGGACGACGACCGCCTGCTGATGGCCGCGTCGGCGCCGAAGTCGGCGCAGCTATTCGAGGGCTTGGGCTATCGGCCGATCGTGGTCGACATCAGCGAGTTCGAGAAGCTCGAGGGCTGTGTCACGTGCTTGTCGGTGCGTCTACGCCGCTGAGCAACTGCCGAGCGGTTGCGGCGAGCTGCACATCGCGCTTCTTCCCCCGCGCCTCGGCGACCCCGCACGCCCCCACCAGTGCCGTGCGGTAGATCGCCGTATCCGGATGGCCAGGCGGGGCGTCCCGGACGACCTGGGTCAGCGCCTCGACGGCCTCCGCGATGTCGCCGCACGCGAGCAACGCCTTCCCAAGTGCTGCCTGATCGCGCAACAACTGTGCATCGTCGTCCACAACCTCGTCGGCCGCGACGATGTCCGCGAGCAACTGAGCCTCCGACCGCGGACCACCGACCATCAAACGCGCACCGGTAATCGCCTCGGTCGCCGCCCGCGTCAACTCGTGATGCGGCCCGAACACCTCGCCCAACTGCGGCGTCACCAACTCGAACCAGGCGATCGCGCGCCCGTAGTTCGCAGTCGCCAGCAGACCCTGGGCCACCCGCAACCGGACCCGCAACGTCGCCGGGTCGTCGGCCGCCAGCACCTTCTCCCGCTCGGCCAGCGCCGACTGGTAGAACGGCAGCGCCTGCCCTGGCTCGTTCTCGTCCCAGTACGCCTCGGCCTGCTTGTACGCCGGGGCGCCGTCGAGCTCCGGATGATTCACGATCGCCGACACCGGCTCCCGCCGTACGACCGCCGGCACGGGCTGATCGACCACCTTGCGGCCGACGTACGTGCGCCCGCCGGTAGGGATGATCCGGAACCGTCCGACCTTCGACACCGGGAGCCACAGCACCGTGTTGTAGAGCGTCCGCACCGACGACCCGCAGTTCTCGCACACGTCCCGGTGCCCGTAGAACCGGCCACCCATCGGGCCCGCTGCCTCGGCCCCGCGCCATGCCTCCGACGTCGCCGTGCAGGGCGCGCAGAACGGGTACACCCCCCGCCGTTCCTCATTCACCCGAGACATTGTGCTCAGTTTCGGGTTCGTCGTCTGCATCCGCACCGGTGTGCTGCACTTTTGTCAGGGCCGGATCGTCGACCGAGAACGTCCGGACCGGACCCGGCGGGGTGTCCGCGGTCTCGAACCGGACCGTGACGCGGCCGCGTCCGGAGCCCCAGACCCAGCCGCGGCCGTAGTCCGGGTGCGCGACGTCCTGCCCGGGATGGAATCCGATCTGGTCGCGCGGCCTGGCCGGCAGCTCGACCACCTCGACCGGGTCCTCGGCGTGCTCTCCCTCGGTGAACAGATCATCCTGAATCCAGTCGGCGAGTGACGAGACGCCTACACCGAGCAATCGGATGCCGCCGCCGATGTCGCTCTCCTCGAGCAGCCGGCGCGCGACCCGCGCGACCACCCGCGCGTCGTCGGTGGGGCCGGCCAGTGTCGACGAGCGGGTGTGCGTGGTGAAGTCGTGCATCCGCGTCTTGACCGTCACGGTCCGGCCGGACAGCTGCGCCTTCTGCAGACGCTCGGCGACACGGTGCGCCATCCGGTCGCTGATCGCGGTCAGCAGCGCGCGGTCGATGATGTCGGTCTCGAACGTGTCCTCGACGCTGACCGACTTGGTCTCCCGATCACTCACAACAGGCCGGTCGTCCGCCGCCACCGCGAGCCGGTGCAGGCTGCTGCCGTGCGCGGACCCGACCTGGCGGATCAACTCGT
The DNA here is from genome assembly GCF_004216905.1 of Kribbella sp. VKM Ac-2569. Classification (GTDB taxonomy): domain Bacteria; phylum Actinomycetota; class Actinomycetes; order Propionibacteriales; family Kribbellaceae; genus Kribbella. Next base: position 784,004 of record NZ_SGXJ01000003.1, on the reverse strand, counting down.
CCTCGTCGAGCTGCTGCAGGTCCGCGACGGTGCGCACGCCGGCCATGCTCAGCCGCTGCGCGGTCGCCGGGCCGACTCCCGGGATCACCGTGACCTGCATCGGCGCGAGGAACTCGGCCTCGGTCCCCGCCGGTACGACGACCACGCCGTTCGGCTTGTCGAGATCGCTGGCGATCTTCGCGATCAACTTCGACGTACCCGCACCAACGGACGCGGTCAGTCCGCCGGACACCTTGTAGATGGCCGCCTTCAGGTCGTCGGCGATCGCCTGCACGTCCTCGACCGTCAACCCGGTCAACCCACTGGCCGCCAGATCAATGAACGCCTCGTCCAGCGACAGCGGCTCGACCAGCGGCGACAGCGCCCGCATCTCCGCCATCACGGCCTTGCTGCTCTGCCGGTACACCTCGAAGCGCGGACTCAGGTACGCCGCGTGCGGGCAACGCGATCGCGCCTCGGCGGTCGACATCGCCGAGCGCACGCCGTACTTGCGTGCCTCGTACGATGCAGTCGACACGACCCCGCGCACACCGATGCCGCCGACGACCACGGGCTTGCCCCGTAGTGACGGCTTGTCCCGCTGCTCGACCGCCGCGAAGAACGCGTCCAGGTCCACGTGCAGCACCGACGGATCGTCTCGCACCTGTCCAGTGTCCCTGCCGCCACCGACAATTACCGGATGACCTTCCCCAGCCACTGGGACGACGGCACAGATCCGTCCAGTCCCGACCATCAGGTTCATTGGTACGACGAACGTACGGCGATCATCCGCCAGTCGCTCCGAACCAACTTCGAGGGCCCGTTCCTGTACCTGTTGCTCGGCGAGGAGCGCGCCCTGCTGCTCGACACCGGCACCGGACATGTGCCGCTGCGCCCGCTGATCGAGGAGCTGGCGGGGGAGCGGGAGCTGGTCATCGCGCACACCCACGGCCACGGCGACCACGTCGGCGGCGACGGCGAGTTCGACAAGCCCGTCGGCCGGTCCGCCGAGGAGGTCGCGGCGTACTTCGGGTTCGCCGACTGGCCGAACGGTGTGGTGCAGTTCGACCTCGGCGGGCGAGTTCTCGACGCCCTGGCGATCCCGGGCCACCACGCGTCGCACCTCGCGGTCTACGACCGGGACACGCGGCTGCTCCTGAGCGGCGACTCGCTCTACCCCGGGCGGCTGTACGTGTTCGACTGGCCGGCGTTCCGGGCGAGCGTCGCGCGGCTCGCGGCGTTTGTTGCTGACGGCAATCCGGTCGAGTGGGTCCTGGGTGCCCACATCGAGCTGACAAACACGCCGGGGCAGGACTACGAGATGGGGGATGCGAGGCACCCGGACGAGCACGAGTTGCAGCTGCATCCCGACGTACTGACCGAGCTGGCCGAGGTCGTCGCCGAGGCGGGGGAGGCTCCGGTGCGGATAGAGCGCGACCATTTCATCGTCTACCCAGTCTGAGTCCACCACGCGATTGCGCCGTACACGGATGGGCACCTTCAGGCACACTGAGGCCATGTCATAGCGGGGGAGCCACCAGGGGAGGCGCTGATGGGTGAGGAAGTCGACCGGGTCGAGTTCACCCGGGCGGACCGGACCGCGTTCCGCGAACAGGTGCACCGCAATCTGGACGCCTTCGCGCGGATGCTGCGCGAGAACCGGTTCGCGCCCGAGCGGCCGATGACCGGGATCGAGATCGAGCTGAACCTGGTCGACGAGAAGTGCGACCCGGCGTTCAAGAACTCCGAGGTGCTGAGCGCGATCGAGGACGACGCGTTCCAGACCGAGCTCGGCCAGTTCAACATCGAGATCAACGTGCCGCCCGGCCAGATCGACGGACTCGGTCTGGACAACATGGAGTCGAGCATCCGGGAGAGCCTGAACGCTGCCGAGGACAAGGCCGCCCGGACCGGCTCGTCGATGGTGGTCGTCGGCATCCTGCCGACGCTGCTCACCGAGCACATCCGCCGCGAGGCGCTCAGCACCAACCCGCGGTACGCGCTGCTCAACGACCAGATCTTCGCCGCCCGCGGCGAGGACGTGCAGATCTCCATCGACGGCGTCGAACGGCTCCAGGTCACCGCGGACAGCATCGTCCCCGAGGCCGCCTGTACGTCGACGCAGTTCCATCTCCAGGTGACACCGGAGGCGTTCCCGCGGTACTGGAACGCGGCGCAGGCGATCTCCGGCGTACAACTCGCGGTCGGCGCCAACTCGCCGTTCCTGTTCGGCAAGGAACTGCTCCGCGAGACCCGGATCGCGTTGTTCGAACAGGCCGCCGACACGCGCACCCACGAACTGAAGACGCAGGGCGTGCGGCCGCGGGTTTGGTTCGGTGAACGTTGGATCACCTCGATCTTCGACCTCTTCGAGGAGAACTCGCGGTACTACCCGGCACTGTTGCCGGTCACCTCGGACGAGGACCCGATCGCCGTCCTGGACCGCGGTGACACGCCGGCCCTTTCGGAGTTGCGGCTGCACAACGGGACGATCTATCGCTGGAACCGGCCCGTGTACGACGTTGTCCGGGAGAAGCCGCATCTGCGCGTGGAGAATCGGGTCCTGCCGGCCGGCCCGACCGTCGTCGACACGATTGCCAACGGCGCTTTCTACTTCGGGCTGGTGCGCGCGCTGGCCGACGACGAACGGCCGATCTGGTCGCAGATGTCCTTCAGCGCCGCCGAGGAGAACTTCCACGCCGCGGCCCGCAACGGCATCGAGGCGGAGGTGTTCTGGCCCGGCGTCGGTACGGCGCGTGCGACGGAGCTGGTGCTCAGACGCCTTCTACCATTGGCGGTTCGCGGTCTCGACGCGTGGGGGGTGGACGTCGCCGTACGGGACCGGTTGCTCGGGATCATCGAGCAGCGGTGCCTGACCGGCCGCAACGGCGCGTCGTGGCAGGCCGACGAGTTCCACCGCTTGTATACAAAGGGATCGCACGGCCGCAAGGACGCGTTGCGCGGGATGCTCCGCAGGTACCGCGACCACATGCACGACAACACGCCGGTGCACGAATGGCCGGTCGACTGAACCGGTTCGTACGCCGGCGTACGCAGGACAACGTAGGACAGCGGTCGCGGAACCCCGGTCCTTCTGGCGGAACCCGTTCGATCTTGCCCAAGGCAACGGGATGGACGGTTTCCGGACGAGTTCGATAACGACCCGGACTACAGGGGTGGCGCTTTTGGTGACAGCCCTGCAAAGGTGTGGCCACCGGAAGGTTAGGCGGGCCCGCCGCGGGTAGGACCCGGGCACCGGCAGCCCTCCGTCACCGGTGCGACACAACAGGTGCAAATGCAGCGGATGCCGACCGCGGTCGGGAGCAGTATCGTTCGAGACGGGTCGACACACACCCGGAGGTGAGGCAGGGCGATGACGACCATCGTCGTGGGTTATGTGCCGAAGGCGGAAGGCCGTGCGGCCCTTCGGCGCGCAGCGGAGGAGGCAACGCTGCGGGACGCCAAGCTGGTGGTGGTGAACTCGCACCGAGGTGGGCGCGGCTTCGACAGCGACGAGGCTGCGGCGAGTGACGCCGCTCTGACGGAGGTACGGGAGCAGTTGGACTCGACCGGTGTGCCGTACGAGGTGCGGCAGCTGGTGCGTGGCCTGGACCCGGCGGAGGACCTGGTGGCCGTCGCCGAGCAGGTGCATGCGGAGTTCATCGTGATCGGCCTGCGGCGCCGTTCCCCGGTCGGCAAGCTCATCCTCGGCAGCAACGCGCAGCGGGTGCTGCTCGATGCTCCGTGTCCGGTGCTGGCCGTGAAGGCCGAGCCTGAGTTGTCTGAAGGGGAGGAGGACTGAGGTGACTTCCACACGCAGCAGGAAGCTGTGCCTTGCGCAGCAGCCCGACGCCGACGAGATGTTGAGCAGAGATCCGTTCGCCCTGCTGGTCGGCATGCTGCTCGACCAGCAGATCCCTATGGAGCGGGCGTTCGCCGGCCCGGTCGCGATCTCGAAGCGGATGATCGGTCCCTTCGACCCGCAGACGGTCGCGCACTACGACCCGGACGCGTTCGTCGAGGTGGTGGCCGGTCCGCCGGCCGTGCACCGCTTCCCGACCGCGATGGCGGCCCGGATCCAGACGCTGGCCAAGCACCTGGACGACCAGTACGCCGGGAACGCGTCGGGCCTGTGGTCCGACGTGAAGTCCGGGGACGATCTGCTGGCCAGGCTGTCGGCCCTGCCGGGGTTCGGTGCGCAGAAGGCGAAGATCTTCGTCGCGCTGCTCGGCAAGCAGTTGAAGGTCCGGCCGCGCGGCTGGCGCGAGGCCTCCGAGCCGTACGGCGAGGACGGCGCGTTCAAGTCGGTCGCGGACGTCATCGACGTGGCGTCGCTGGTCAAGGTGCGGCAGTTCAAGCAGGAGCAGCAAATGGTCCGGCAGCGGGTGGTGGCGCGTCCACTGCGGCAGACCCGTAACGGGTGAGACGATCGACGGCGGCGGCCCCCCTGAAATGATGTCAGCGGGGGGTCGCGCGACGCTTGGGCTTGGTTCGCGGATTACAATGGACTGTTGCCGCCGCCTGACCAGCGAGCAGCCGCGAACAGCAGTACCCAAAGACTCAGCAACACAACGTCGTACCGTCGTACAAACCCTGCGTCAGACGAGAGGTAATTCGTGTCGTCCAGCTCGTCCGAGAATCTTCCCGCCGAGCCGGCCCGGACCGTGGCCGCCACGGCCCGTAGCACGGCTCCGAGGACCAGCGCTCGAGTGACCGACCCCGCCGCCAAGAAGGTGGCCGCGAAGAAGGCCGCGGCGAAGGCCGCCGGCACCAAGGAGGACGGTATCCCCGCGAAGAAGGCCGCTGCCAAGAAGGCTCCGGCGAAGAAGGCAGTGTCCGAGGCGGGTCTGTCCATCGACCCGAAGACCGGTAAGCCGCGCGCGCTGGACGATGTGGACGAGGCCGACTTCAGCCCGGACGCGGTGAAGCCACTCGAGAAGGAGCTCACCGAGGACCAGGGCTTCATCGTCTCCGAGGCCGACGAGACCGACGAGCCCGAGCAGCAGGTGATGGTCGCGGGGGCCACCGCGGACCCGGTCAAGGACTACCTGAAGCAGATCGGCAAGGTCCCCCTGCTGAACGCCGAGCAGGAGGTCGAGCTCGCCAAGCGGATCGAGGCCGGCCTGTTCGCGGAGGAGCAGATCGCCGACGAGGCCGCCAAGCTCAAGGAGAAGGTCCGCGACGAGTACGAGTGGATCTCCGAGGACGGCCGGCGCGCCAAGAACCACCTGCTCGAGGCCAACCTGCGCCTGGTGGTGTCGTTGGCCAAGCGCTACACGGGTCGCGGCATGCTGTTCCTGGACCTGATCCAGGAGGGCAACCTCGGTCTGATCCGCGCGGTCGAGAAGTTCGACTACACCAAGGGCTACAAGTTCTCGACGTACGCGACCTGGTGGATCCGGCAGGCGATCACCCGCGCGATGGCCGACCAGGCCCGCACCATCCGGATCCCGGTGCACATGGTCGAGGTCATCAACAAGCTGGCCCGCGTCCAGCGGCAGATGCTGCAGGACCTCGGTCGCGAACCCACTCCGGAAGAGCTCGCCAAGGAGCTCGACATGACCCCGGAGAAGGTCATCGAGGTGCAGAAGTACGGTCGCGAGCCGATCTCGCTGCACACCCCGCTCGGTGAGGACGGTGACTCCGAGTTCGGTGACCTGATCGAGGACTCCGAGGCGATCGTGCCGGCCGAGGCGGTCTCGTTCACGCTGCTGCAGGAGCAGCTGCACGCGGTCCTCGACACGCTGTCCGAGCGCGAGGCCGGCGTGGTCTCGATGCGGTTCGGTCTCACCGACGGCCAGCCGAAGACGCTCGACGAGATCGGCAAGGTGTACGGCGTGACCCGCGAGCGGATCCGCCAGATCGAGTCCAAGACCATGTCGAAGCTCCGGCACCCGTCGCGGTCCCAGGTGCTCCGCGACTACCTGGATTGATGTCATGACGCAGTGGATCGCCGGCGTGCTCGCGTCGGTGATCCCTGTGTTCGACACGGCTTCACTGGCCGCCGCCGTGCTTACGGCGGCGGCTTTGCTGTTGGCGCTGGTTGTGGTCGCGCGGACGTCCGCGCGTTGGTCGGTGCACACCGCCGCGCCGCTGCTCGCCCGCGCCACCTCGGTCCGGGACCGCGCCGAGCAGACTGTGTTCCTCCGGCTGCGCGATCCCGACGCAGCCGGTCGACCACGCCCACGAGCACCGGGACAGTAGCGCTCCACCTCGCTACCTGTTCCTACACACTCGTGGAGTTTTGCTGTGCCTTCCTTTCTGGAGGCACCGGTCGCCGGTGCCTATCACTTGCTCACGTCCCTCGTCGCCACTCTCGAACCGCTGGCCGGTGCGTACGCCGCGGTCATCGCGATCGTGCTGTGCACCCTCGCCGTACGGCTGTCCCTCGTCCCGCTGAGCGTGCGGGCGCACCGCGGGCTGAAGGCCCGCGCGGAGTTGATGCCGCAGCTGAAGCAGTTGACCGAGCGGCATCGCGACAACCCGGAGCGCCTGCAGCGTGAAGTGGCGAAGCTGCAGACGGAGTCCGGTACGTCGTTGTTCGCCGGCTTCCTGCCGACGCTCGCGCAACTGCCGTTCTTCTGGCTGATGTACACGCTGTTCTCACGAACCATGGTGGCGGGGGAGTCGAACCAACTCATCAGCGGCAACCTGCTCGGCGCCCCGCTCGGCGTGCACTGGCCGATCCTCACCGGCACCCCGGCGTACGCCGTGATCGCGGTACTACTCGCTGTGGTCGCCTGGTTCTCGGCACGACTCCAGCTACGACAGTTGGACTCGTCGGCGACCACGTTGTCACGCCGGCTCGCCCAACTGCTGCCCTTCGGCACGCTACTGACAGCCGCCTTCGTACCGCTCGCCGCCGGCCTCTACCTCCTGACAACCACCACCTGGACGGTTGCCGAGCGCACAATCCTGCAGCGCTAGTCGTCGCCGGCAATACCGTTGCCTTCCGGCGATCCATTCTGTTACCGTCTTTATTAAAGCCGGTTCCATAATGGGTTGGGGTCGATGGATACTGCACGCGGCGCCGCCCAGGCGGAGCGATCTGCGAACCAGGTCGCGTGTCTGCGCTTCCTCGCCGACGCCGACGAGGCGCGCACGGTCGGGGCGATCAGCGAGGGCACCGGCCTGTCGCGACCGACCGTGCATGCCGTCCTGGACGATCTCCTCGAGACCGGGCTGGTCGAGGCGGCCAGCCCGGCGACGGCCGGCCCGGGCCGACCTGCCCGTGCTTTCCGGTTCGCCCGCGAGACCGGGCTGGTTGCCGGCGTCGACCTCGGTCCCCGCGGGGCACGCGCGATCATCTGCGACCTGTCCGGCCGCCGGCTCGGGTACGCCGAACTGGCGCCCGAGCGGAAGGCCGATCTCTCACTGATCCCACGCGCACTAGACGCCGCAGCCGGCTCGACCGACCTCGGGCGTCTCCGCGCGGTTGGTGTAGGCCTGCCCGGCGTGGTCGAGGCCGACGGTCGCCTGCGTGCCAGCCTGGCGATGCCGGACCTCGTCGGCCTGCCCGTCGCGGAGTTGCTGGCGAAGGAGCTCGAACAGCCGATCGTCGTGGACAACGACATCAAGCTGGCGGCGCTGGCGGAGCAACGTGGCGGCGCGGGCCGTGGGTACTCCGATGTCGTCTATCTCCAGATCGGTCATCGGCTGTCCGTGTCGATCGTCCTGAACGGAGTCATCCGGCAAGGCCGCCACCGGCTCGCGGGTGAGCTCGGCGCGCAGCGCGGCATGCGCTGGACGCGGAACGCGCAGCGCGGGCAGCTGATCTGGTCCGTGCGGCCTACCAGTGCGGAGGTGCTGAGTGCGGCCGCCGCCGGCGACGCCGACGCGCAGGCGGAGGTCGAGGACCTCTGCGCGCAGATCGCCGGGCGGATCGCGACGGTGCTGCTGGTCGTCGATCCCGAGGTCGTGGTCGTGCGGGGCGGGGCCTTGCAGGACAGCGACGCTCTGCTTCGTCCGCTCGCGGCAGCGGTCGAGCAGGAACTGGTCTTCCCCGAGCGTCCACCGTTCGTCGCCTCGGCGCTGGGGCGCGAGGCGGTGGTGCTCGGGGCGGTCGGCAATGCGTTCGACCGGTGCAGCTCAGGTATCTACGGTGTCCACGGCTACCCCAGTCCGTGGGCCCACATCACTCAAGAACTCGAGAGGACCACGCAGTGAAGCTAGGAGTCAGCTCGTATTGCTTCCGCCAGCTCATGACGAGCGGTGAGATGGACCTGATCGCGGTCCTGGACTGGGTCGCGGCCTCGTCGGCCGGGCACATCGAGGTCGCCGCGATGGACGGCGAGTACTACCTGGAGAACGAGAACGTCGTCCGTGACACGGCGAAGCACGCCGAGGAGATCGGCGTACCGATCGTGAACTACCTGGTCAGCGGCGATCTGCGGACCGCCGACGGCGAGGAAATCGACCGTCTCCGCCGGCAGCTGGACGTCGCGCACCGGTTCGGCGCCCGCATCTTCCGGCACGACGTCGCGCCGTGGGCGTGGCGTGAGCAGGACCCGGGCGAGTTCGAGACGACGTTCGAGAAGGTCGTCGAGGGCTGCCGCGCGGTCGCCGACCACGCCGCGGACCTGGGCATCGTGTCGACGATCGAGAACCACGGCTTCTTCATGAACGGCAGCGACCGGCTGGCCCGGCTCGTGCACGCCGTGGACCGCCCGAACTTCCGGGTCACGCTCGACCTCGGCAACGGCCTGTGTGTCGGCGAGGTGCCCGGCAAGACCGCCGCCGGACTGATCGACGTCGCGGCGTCCATCGGGGTGAAGGACTTCCACATCCGCCGTTCGGCGGGCGACGGCTGGCTCAAGACGCTGGCCGGCGACTACCTGCTCGGCACGGTGTCGGGTCACGGTGACGTGGACCTCCCGGGCCTGCTCGCACTGGTCGCGACCAAGCCCGACGTACCGGTGAGCCTGGAGTTCGAGGGCATGGAGGCGCCGCTGCCGGCCATCGAGCGCTCGCTCGCGAACATCATCCGACTGACCGAAAGCGTGGCATGACATGACGACGCGGATTGCAGTGATCGGGCTCGGCTCGATCGCCGTCGAGCACCTGAAGGCGTATCAGAAGAACCCTCAGGCCGAGCTCGTCGCCGTGTGCGACGTGGACCTCGAACGGGCGAAGGCACGCGCTGAGGAGTTCGGTGTGGCGCGGGTGACCGGCGACGCGGCGGAGATCTTCTCGGACCCGAGCATCGACGCGGTGAGCGTGTGCGTACCGAACACGCTGCACGCCCCGATCGCCGAGGCGGCACTGCGGGCCGGCAAGGACGTCCTGGTCGAGAAGCCGATGACCGTGACGGTGCCCGAGGCCGAGGCGCTGGTGCAGGCGGTCGAGGAGACCGGGAAGGCACTGCAGATCGGGTACGTACGGCGGTATGCGCCGAACGCGCTGGTGACCAAGCGGTTCCTGGACGCGGGCGAGTTCGGTGACATCTACGCGGCCCGGGCCACGCTCCTGCGGACGGCCGGCAATCCCGGCGGCTGGTTCGGTGACGTGGAGCTTTCCGGCGGCGGTCCACTGATCGACCTCGGCGTCCACATCATCGACCTGTGCTGGTACCTGATGGGGATGCCGAAGGCGGTGACCGCGTCCGGTGCGACGTTCACGCTGCTGGGTGCCCGCGACAACATCCAGAACCTGACCAGGTACAAGGCCGCGTCGGCGGCGCGGCCGAACACGGTCGAGGACTTCGCGACCGCGCAGATCCGCTTCGAGGGCGGGGCGGTCCTCGACGTGGCCACGTCGTACTCGCTGCACGCGCGCAACGAGATCAGCGTCCGGATCCACGGTGACAAGGGCGGCGCGGAGATCGAGCCCGAGCTGCTCATGATCACGGAGCGGCACGACACGCTGCTGCACGTCCAGCCGCAGATCGACTCGCTCGGGTTCGACTTCCGGGTCGGGTTCGCGAACCAGATCGACCACTTCCTGCGGATCTGCCGCGGCGAGATCCCGGCCGACGCGACCGCGGAACAGGGCCTGGAGATGGCCCGCATGCTGTCCGCGATCTACGAGTCCGCGAAGAGCGGCGCCGAGGTCGCAATCACCCGCTGACCGCTCGGTTGCCCGAGGCTCTTCCGCCTCGGGCAACCGGCCGGATCACAGGCGAGCTTCGAGCCCGTCCAGGATTCTGGCGAGGCCGTAGCTGAAGCTGTCCTCGCCGCCTGCTTCGAGGTCGGTGTTGCTGTTGGCGGCGTACAGCGCCCGCATGTGCGGGTACGGCTCGGCAGCCTGGACCGCGGCGGGCCAGACCTCAGCCTGCCACGCGGCCATGTCCTTGCCGGTGCGCTTGAGCTTGCTGACGGTCGCTGCCTCGACGGACGCGACGCCGATGACGTAGCCGAGCACGGTGTTGGCGGCCCGGTCCGCCTCGATCAGCTCGAAGCCGGCGGCCAGGTAGGTGCCGAGCAGATCATCGGAGATCCGCATCAGGTTCGGCCCGAGGTAGTTCATGCCCACGTCGGCGAGTGTGGGTGCGAGCCACGGGTGCCGGACGATCATCGCGCGCACGCTGCGCGCCGCGGCTTCTGCTGCCGGGCGCCATTCCGACGGGTCGGCGACTCTCGGCACCTCGACCTCGCCGTACACCTCGTCGACGACGAGCTCGAGCAGCTCGTCCTTGTTCGCGACGTGCCAGTAGACCGCGGTCGCCACCGCGCCGAGCGCCGCGCCGAGTTTGCGCATCGTGAGCGCCTCCAGCCCGTCGGCATCCAGCAGCTTGATCGCCTCCGCGACGATCTGCTCCTGCGTCAGCGCGGGCTGCTCCCGGCGCCGGCCGCGTTTCGGCCGAGTCCAGACCGACGTGTACTCCTCGCTCGCCATGCCTTCACCTTAGCCGATGACTGAACACCGTGCAGGACTTGACCAGCGTTCAATTCCAATTGCACACTGTTCAGGCAAGCTGAACACTGTTCAAGTAACTGACTCGAGGAGGTGCGCGATGACCGCTCGGCATCCGCGCAGGTGGCTGATTCTGGTCGTGCTCTGCCTGAGCACGATGGTGCTGGTGCTGGACAACGGCGTCCTGAATGTCGCGATCCCGGTGCTGACCGAGGACCTCGGTGCGAGCGCGCAGGAGATCCAGTGGATCGTCGCGAGCTACATCCTGGTGTTCGCGGGCCTGCTGCTGACGGCCGGCAGTCTGTCCGACCGGTACGGGCGCAAGAAGGTGATGATCGTCGGCTTGGCGATCTTCGGCGCCGCGTCCCTGCTGGCGACGTACGCCGGGACCCCGGAGATGCTGATCGCGGGACGGGTGCTGATGGGCGTCGGCGGGGCGGTCGTGATGCCGAGCACGCTGTCGGTGCTGATCACGGTCTTCGACGCTGACGAACGCCGCAAGGCGATGTCGATCTGGAGCTCGGTGCTGATGGTCGGGCTGATCGGCGGACCGGTGCTCGGCGGCGCGTTGATCGCGAAGTTCTGGTGGGGCTCGGTGTTCCTGATCAACGTGCCGGTGGTGGTGCTGGCGATTGCGGCGGCAGTGGTCCTGATGCCCGAGTCGAAGGGGCCGTGGCGCAAGCCGGACCCGATCGGTGCGCTGCTGTCGATGGTCGGACTGGTGGCGCTGGTCTGGGTGATCATCGACCTGCCGGAGCACGGTCTGTCCTGGCCGATGCTAGCAGTCGCCGTCGCCGGGCTGACGTTGTTCGTCGGGTGGGAGCTGCGGACTCCGGTACCGATGGTGCCGTTGGCACTCTTCCGTGACCGGAACTTCAGCGGTGGCAGCCTGTCGCTGGTGCTGCTGCAGATCGCCAACGGCGGGTTGATTCTGGCGCTGACGCAGTACCTGCAGTTCGTGCTCGGGTTCTCGCCGACGAAGACCGGTCTGGCGATGGCGCCGATGGCGGTGGCGGTCATCCTGGTGAACGGCGTCGGGGCGACACTCGGTCAGAAGATCGGGAACCGGCCGATGACCGTTGCCGGGTTGGTGGTGCTGGCCAGCGGCTTCTGGGTGATGTCGACGCTCACCGCGGACGACGGGTTCGGGATGGTCGCACTGGCGCTGGGTGTGTTCGGCGCGGGCGCCGGACTGGCCCAGCCGGCGGCGACCGCCGCGCTGATGGGAGCGGTGCCGCACGAGCACGCCGGCGTCGAATCGGCGTTGAACGACACCGTGCAGCAGGCGGGCGCCGCGTTGGGGATCGCGATCCTCGGGTCGGCGCTGGCGAACAACTTCACCGCGAACATGCCCGAGTCAGCGCCTGCTCAGGCGCGGCGGTCGATCGGCGAGGCGTTCGCTTTAGGTGACGCGGGGGTGGCTGACATCGCCCGAACTGCTTTCGCACAAGCGATGTCAGGCACGTTCGTGGTGAGCGCGGTGGCGGTTCTCGGGTCGGCCGTGCTTTCCCTCGTGCTGCTGCGGGACCGGAAGTCGTCAGATCAGGAGCAGATCCAGGACGAGGTTGCTGTCAGCTGAGTAGTGCGGTGGTGAGGGAGTCGGCGTTCTCCTCGAGCCAGGTCTGCCGTGCGCGGATCTTGTCGCCGACTCCCTCGCTCCACATCCGCTGCCAGCCGCCGCCCAGGGTGTCGGCGCGGTACTTCATCGTGTGCCAGGCGCGCTCGTTCAAACCGATCGTGAGCTCCAGTGTGCGGGCGCGGTCGGCGGGGGAGAGGCCGTAGGCGTCGGCGAGGAGCCGGCTGCGGCGGGGACGGTCGAGGCCGCGGAGTTCGGGGTCGAGATCCGCGTCGGCGCCGAGTGGGGCCCACCACAGCATCAGGTTCACGAACTCACGGGCACGGCTGACCGGGCGGGCGAGATCGAAGTCGATCAGGGCGTACGCGCGGCCTTCCCGGAAGACCACGTTCTCCGGCGTCACGTCCTGATGGCCGACCAGCTCCGGCGGATCGTTCAGGTCCGGCAAGCCGGGCGGCTCGATCGGCGCGGGCAGGTTCTCCGGGATGCCGAATCCCTCGACGGCGTCGTCGTACGCACGCAGCAACCGCGCGACCGAGACCATCCGCTCCTCGTCCGCGATCCACGGCGGTCGCGGGCGGCCTGCGACCTCGCCCTCGACGTACGTGAGCGCCTGGCGGCCGGCCGAGTCGATGCCGAGGAACCGCGGTGCGCCGTCGAAGCCGACCTTCTCCAGGTGCAGCAGGACGTCCTGGACAAGTTCGGCGCGTTCCCCGGGTGGCCGCCGTACCGTGTCGCCGACGCGCACCAGACCCTCGGTCACGTCGCCGCCGAGCAGCGGGATCTCCTCGCCGTCCTCGATCACTCAAGCCTCATTCCGCTGGATGAAACGTTTGTCTGCACAAAGAAGATGTGCGCGGTAGCGTGCCACGATCCGCACTCGATCGGAGGCGCACAGTGACCGCCACCTCTGTGAAAGCTCCACCAGGAGCCAGCCGTACGAGGTACCTGATCCTAGGGCTCGCGTTCGTCGGGCTCTCACTGAATTACCTGGATCGCGCGAACCTCAGCGTCGCGCTGCCGTTCATCGAGGACGACCTGCACCTCGACCTCAGCAACGCCGAGAAGGGCCTGATCCTCGGCGCGTTCTTCTGGGCGTACGACGGGGCGATGCTCGCGGCGGGCTGGTTCGCCGACAAGGTGGGCTCGCGGAAGGCGTTCACGTTCGCCGTGCTGTGGTGGAGCATCGTCACCGCGTTGACGCCGCTGGCACGTGGGTTCTGGTCGTTGTTCGCGTTCCGGTTCGCGCTCGGAGCGGGGGAGGCTCCGGCGTACCCGAGTGCGACCAAGGCCGCGTCGCGGTGGTTTCCGGCGCACGAGCGGGCGTTCGCGAGCGCGGTGATCGACTCGGGTTCGCGGGTCGGGACGGTGCTGTCGCTGCCGGTCGTGACCGCGCTGATCGCCCTGGTGAGCTGGCATTTCTCGTTCGTCGTCCTCGGCGTGCTCGGGATCATGCTCGCTGCGGTCTGGTACTGGTACTACCGCGATCCGATGGAGCACAGGCATGCGAACGCCGAGGAACGCGAGTACATCGTGTCGAACGGTGCGCGGCTCGACGAGAACGACTCCGAGGCCGCGGCGCAGGTGCGCTGGCGGGACCTGTTCCGGTACCGGACGATCCGCGGGATGATGCTCGGCTTCTTCTGCCTGAACTTCGTCATCTACTTCTTCCTCACCTGGTTCCCGTCGTACCTGAAGGACGCCCGCGGGCTCGACTTGAAGGAGCTCGGGACGCTCGGCACACTGCCCGGAATCACCGCGATCGCCGGCGGCTGGATCGCCGGCATCGTCGCCGACCGGCGGATCCGCGCGGGCGCGGACGTGACGCGGGTGCGGAAGACCGTGATGGTCGGCGGGCTGCTCGGCGGTGCGGCGATCGTGTTCGCGGCACCGGCGAAGTCGGTGTACGTCGCGTTGCTGTTCCTGGCGATCTCGTACGCGAGCCTGGCGATCGCGGCGACCGGGATCTGGTCGTTGCCGGGCGACGTAGCGCCGTCGTCGCGGCACGTGGCGTCGATCGGGGGCATCCAGAACTTCGCGTCGAACATCGCGGGGATCATCAGCCCGTACGTCTTCGGCCTGCTGCTCGACATCTACCACGGGTCGTACCTGCCGTCGTTCGCCGTCGCGGGGGTGGTGGCGGTGATCGGCGCGCTGACGTACGCGTTCGTGGTCGGGAAGGCCGAGCCGCTGCCGGTCCGCGACAGCTAGGTGATTGCCAATCCGGCAACATTGTTTGCCGTGCGGCGGTGGGTTCGCGCACCATCGGTCCATGACCACCGAACAGCTCCCTGACGAGCACTGGAACGCGTTCTACACCGAGCACGAGCAGATCTGGAGCGGCAAGCCGAACGTCGCCTTCGTCGACGAGGTGTCCGGCCTGACGCCGGGCCGGGCGCTCGACCTCGGCTGCGGCGAAGGGGCCGACGCGATCTGGCTCGCTCGGCAGGGCTGGACGGTGACGGCTGTTGATATCTCGACGGTCGCGCTGGGTCGGGCAGCCGAGCATGCGAAGGCCGCCGGGGTCCGCGACCGGATCGATTGGCAGCAGCACGAGTTGGGGAAGTCGTTCCCGGACGGGGAGTTCGACCTGGTGTCCGCGCAGTTCCTGCACTCCAAGACCGAACTGGCGCGCGACGCAATCCTGCGTAGCGCAGCGGCGGCTGTCGCGCGAGGCGGCGTACTGCTGATCGAGGGCCACCTGGGCTTCCCGCCCGGCGAGCACAATCCGCACCCCGACATTCACTTCCCGGAACCCGACGAGGTGATCGAGAGCCTGGCGCTTCCTGACGGCGAGTGGGAGACGCTGGTCAGTCGCGTCCACGACCGGGCGCAGGTGCTGCGTGACGGCGTACCGATTAATCGCCGCGACTGTACGGTCAAGCTGCGCCGTCACTGAGGCTTGTTCACCTGGGCGTCATCCTCGGGGCTGAGTCTGTGCTCATGAGCGAGCGAAGCGAGGTCATCAAATGGCACAGGACACCTCGTGCCTCATCGGCGCCCGGAGCGAAGCGAGGACGTCGATGAGTGGGCCTGATCTGGTGCAAGAGCTCGGCTTTCGTGTGCTGGACGAGGAGGACGACGACCCGGTGTTGCTGCGGGCCGACGGTACGCCGGTGGATACCTGGCGCGAGGGTTATCCGTACGGCGAGCGGCTGGCGCGGGAGGTCTACGACCGGGACAAACGGCTGTTGCAGATCGAGTTGCTGAAGCTGCAGTACTGGGTGAAGCGGTCGAAGCAGCGGCTCGTGATCGTGTTCGAGGGTCGTGACGCGGCCGGTAAGGGCGGGACGATCAAGCGGTTCATGGAGCACCTCAATCCGCGCGGGGCGAGCATCGTCGCGCTGGAGAAGCCGACCGAGCGCGAGCAGACCCAGTGGTACTTCCAGCGGTACGTCGCGCATCTGCCGGCGGCTGGTGAGATGACATTGTTCGACCGCTCCTGGTACAACCGCGCGTGCGTCGAGCACGTGATGGGGTACTGCGACCAGGAGCAGTACGAGGAGTTCATGCGGCAGACGCCCGAGTTCGAACGGATGCTGGTGCGGTCGGGGATCCTGCTGGTGAAACTGTGGTTCTCGGTGTCGCAGGCCGAACAGCAGACCCGGTTCACGATCCGGCAGATCGACCCGGTCCGGCAGTGGAAACTCTCACCCACCGACCTCGCGTCCCTCGACAAGTGGCAGGCGTACACCGAGGCCAAGGAGGCGATGTTCCACTACACCGACACGCCCCACGCCCCGTGGACCGTTGTCAAAAGCAACGACAAGAAACGCGCCCGCCTGGAAGCCATGCGCCACGTCCTCTCCCTCTACAACTACACCGACAAGGACGAGGACCTAGTAGGCCACCCCGACCCCCAAATCCTCGGCCCCGCAGCCCAAGTCCTAGAACACGGCGAATCCGCCACCCGCACCTTCCCGGACCTACGTGCTGAGAGGTAGGTGGACGGTGAAGGTGGCGCCGTGGGGGTGGGCGTCGGTGGTGGTTACGTGGCCGTGGTGGGCGGCTACCAGGGCGGCGACTATGGAGAGGCCTAGGCCGGAGCCGCCGGTGGAGCGGGTTCGGGCGGTGTCCACTCGGTAGAAGCGTTCGAAGATGCGGGCCTTCTGTTCGTCGGTGAGGCCGGGGCCGGTGTCGCTGACTTCGAGGATGGCTTCGGAGCCGCGGGTGCCGACGGAGACGGTGATGGGTGCGTCGACGGGGGTGTAGTGGAGGGCGTTGCTGACCAGGTTTCCGAGCACCTGCCGCAGACGTGCCTCGTCACCGGAGACCACCGGCGCTTCCGAGTCGGGCAGGATCGTCAGCGAGATGTGGCGGTCGGGCTGCACGGCTTGCGCGTTGTGCAGTGCGTCGGCCGCGATCGGAAGCAGATCGACGGACTCCGAACGCAACGGGCGCTGCTGATCCAGCCGCGCGAGCAGCAACAGGTCGTCGACGAGCAGCCCCATCCGCTTGGCCTCGTCCTCGATCCGGCGCATCGTGTCGGCGTCTGTCACGTCTCCCCGGTGCCGGGCCAGCTCCGCGAACCCCCGGATCGACGTCAACGGCGTACGCAACTCATGCGAAGCGTCCGCCACGAAGCGCCGCATCCGCTCCTCGGACTGCCGAGCGGCTTCCTCCGACTGCCTCGCAGCATCCTCACTCCGCCGCGCCGTGAACTCCGACGCGGTGCGTTGCGCGAACGCGGTCTCGATCTGCCCGAGCATCTGGTTCAGCGCCAGCGACAACCGTCCGACCTCGGTCCGCGGGTCCCGCTGCGGCACCCGTTGGCTCAGATCCCCGCCGGCGATCGCGACCGCGGTGTGCTCCACATCCTCGAGTCCGCGCAGACTTCGCCGTACGACGTAAGTCCCGACGCCGGCCAGCAACACCAGCAGGATCACCCCGGCCGCGACCTGGATCCCCACCAGCCGCTGGATCGTGTGGTCCATCTCCTTCAGGCTCAGCGCCACGATGACGGAGCCCTTCCCGTCGTCGGTAGGCACCGCGAGCACCCGCCACGTCGCTCCGCCGGACTGTGCGTCGACCTGGAACGGCTTCCCGGCCAGGTTCCGCACCTGGTTGAGGTTGAGCATCGGCAGGTTCGGCAGCGGCTCGGTCTCGGCGAGCGGCGACCCGACCGGCCCCTTGTCGCTCGTACCTTCGGAGTCGTTGAACTGCACCACGAACTCGCTCGGTAGCTGCCGACGCGCCGCACCACCGACGCCGGGAGGCAACGGACGCCGATCCGACGGGACGTGCGACAGCGGCATGGCGGACTGCTGCAGTTGCTCGTCGACGCGGTCGGTCAGGTAGCCGCGCATGATCGTCGTCGCCAGCACACCGGAGGCGGCCAGCGCGAGCGCGACCAGCGCCAGCAGGACCACGACGATGGTGACGCGGAGCGGGTACCGGTCGGCGAACCGCCGGTGGTTCAGTTGCATCAGTTGGGGCCTCGCGGAGTACGCAGGACGTAGCCGACCCCGCGGACGGTGTGGAGCAGCTTCTGATCGCCGGTATCGACCTTACGGCGC
This sequence comes from Kribbella sp. VKM Ac-2569, assembly GCF_004216905.1. GTDB lineage: Bacteria > Actinomycetota > Actinomycetes > Propionibacteriales > Kribbellaceae > Kribbella. Next base: position 766,082 of record NZ_SGXJ01000003.1, on the reverse strand, counting down.
AGGTAGGACATGTACGACTCGACCACGCCGGCGTCCCCGGCGAAGTCGTAGTTCCAGACCGCGGACAGAATCTGGCCTTTCGACATCACCCGCTCGGCGTTCTCTAGCAGGCATCGCAGCAGTTTGAACTCGGTCAACGACAGTTGCACGGCCTGACCGGACTTGAAGACCTCGTAGCTGTCCTCGTTCAGTTCCAGATCCGCATAGCGCAGTACGGCGGCCTCGGTCGTGGTCTGTTCGCGATGACCGGAACGGCGGAGCAGCGCACGGACACGGGCGACCAGCTCGTCCAGGCTGAACGGTTTCGTGACGTAGTCGTCGCCGCCGGTCTGCAGACCGAGCACCTTGTCCTCGACCGCGTCCCGGGCGGTGAGGAACAGCACCGGCACGTGCCGATCCTCACCGCGCAACCGGCGTACGACCTCGAAGCCGTCCAGCCCGGGCATCATGACGTCGAGCACGACCAGGTCCGGCTCCACGTCCCGCGCCTTGCGCAGCGCCTCGGCGCCGTGAGTCGCCGTGGTCACGTCGTACCCGGCGAAACGCAGGCTCGCGGACAGGAGCTCGACGATGTTCGGCTCGTCGTCGACAACCAGCAGATGCGGACTCATGGTCTCAGTGTGCCGGTGGTTCCCATGCGAACCCTGGAAGGTTCCTGGCAATCACCTGTGAGTCGTCCGCGCCTGCTCAGAGCAGGCTCAGCGTGGACCGTGCTTGAAACCCCACTTCTGGCCCGCCGCGTCGCGGACGGTCCCGTCGTTCACCGAGCTGGCGGTCGCCTTGCCGTCGGTGACCACGGCCGTGACGGTCACGGTGTTCCCGGTCTTCACGTCGTCGATGCCGTCGCGGGCCGCGTTCACCAGCGTGTCCTCGGTGAGTGTGTAGGTGCGGCTGTACCCGTCCGCGCTCTTCACGGTGATCGATTCCTTGCTGACCGCGGTGACCTCGCCGCGCTGGGTCGCGACGGTCTGGTACCCGCCGCCGTCCTTCGGTACGACGAACTCGCCGTGCAGCGCCGCGCCGAGCCCGAACTCGCCCCGCGGCCCGAATCCGCCCTTGCCCGGTCTGTCCGGCTTCTCTTGTTGCCCGGGCGTCGACGGACTGGAGGGGGAGGCCGACGGCGACGGCGTCGGATCCGCGTTGCTCGTGGCCCAAGCGACCCCGCCGGCCGTGGTGGTCACGGCCACGGCGGCCACGGTGCCGAGCAGCCGCCATCGCTTCTGTGAGAGCTTCATCCTGCTGTGCCTTCCGTACTACGTGCCGGGACGTCACCCGGCACTGTTGCTTCCCACGGTGCCGCGTGGAGCTTGGACGAACCTCCACTGCGGATAAGAACAACCTGGCAATCACCTGAGAACCCTGGAAGGTCCCTGGCAGTTCACACGATGAACAGCACGGCGATGAGCCAAACAGCGGCGGCGAGGGAGGTGCCGACTAGCTCGATCAGGATGGAGACGCCGGTCTGGCGCAGCGCGTGCTTGGTCGAGGTCCAGGCCGCGGCATGGTCACGCTGGCGCTGCAACTCGGACAGGTAGACGCCGATCGGGAAGCCGACGAACATCCCGACCACCGGGATGACGAAGAACCCGACGATGCCGAGCAGGACGCCGATGATCATCGACCGCCGCGGTACGCCGGCCTCCCGGAGCCGCCGCTCCGGTACGACGTACTTCACCACCTGACTCGCACCGATCAGGACCACGGCGATCGCGAACACCACCCAGCCGATCGCGCTGCGCTCGACGATCGCCCAGACCAGGATCGCCGCCAGACTCAGGATCGCCCCGGGCAGGATCGGTACGACGATGCCCACGATCCCGACGAAGATCGCGATCCCGACCAGTACGGTCACCCCTGTCTCCATACCCACACTCTCTCGCATCGGCGCACCTTTAGGGTGGAGACATGTCCCCGTTACACGAACTCGTCACCGCCCTCGCCGCCCCTTGGGTGGTCCTGTCGCCCAGGTCCGGTCAGCTGACGGGTTCCGGCTCCGAGGGCGTGTACGCCCGGGACCGCCGGATCCTGTCCCACCTGAGCGTGACGGTCGACGGACGCGAACCGCTCCCGGTGCATGTCGACGAGCGGGACGCGGCCACCCATCAGTACGTCGCGATGGTCGAGGGACTCGGCGACACCCGGCACGACCCGACCGTGATGCTGTACCGGACCCGGACCGTCGACTCCGAAGGTCTCACCGAGCGCATCACCCTCGTGAACCGCTCCCGGTCGGCGATCGAGGGTCGGCTGGACGTTGCCCTCGGCACCGACCTCGCGGGCACGGCCGCGGTCCGCAGCGGCGCCGCCACCAGCCTGCCGCAACTCGCTCCGCTCCCGGACGGCCCCGGACGTACGCGCTGGGAGAGCGACGACACCCGCGTCGTCGTCACCGCCGACCCGGGCGTGTCGGCCACACCGCGCGTCGAGCCGGGGGAGGAGTTCACCATCACCGTGCGCGTGACGGCCGACTTCCCGAAGTCGAACACCGGCTTCTCGATCGAGCCGCCGGCCGAGCGCACGCCGTACGACGTCAGTGTCCGTTGTGACGACAAACGCGTCGAACGCTGGCTGGACCGTTCGCTGGAGGACGTCCGCGCGCTCCAGCTCGCCGCCGACAACGACCGCTACCTAGGCGCCGGTCCGCCTTGGTACCTCACGCTCTTCGGCCGCGACTCACTCATCTCGTCGGGCATGCTGATCCCCGTCGACCCCACGCTCGCCGCGGGCACGCTGCGTGCGCTCGCCGCGCGGCAAGGCACCAAGGTCGACACCGGGTCCGCCGAACAACCGGGCAAGATCCCGCACGAGCTACGCGCCGAGGTCGCCGACCACGGCGGCGGCCTGGTTCTCCCGGCCGTGTACTACGGCACGCACGACGCCACCCAGCTGTGGATCATGACGCTGCACAAGGCGTGGCGCTGGGGCATGCCCGCCGACGAGGTCCGCGACCTGCTGCCGAACCTGAAGCGCGCCCTCACCTGGCTGAAGGAGTACGCCGACCCGGACGACGACGGCTTCCTCGAGTACGTCGACGAGTCGGGCCACGGGCTCGCGAACCAGGGCTGGAAGGACTCCAACGACGCGGTGCAATGGCCGGACGGGACGCTGGCGACGGCGCCGATCGCGCTGTGCGAGGTGCAGGGATACGCGTACGCCGCTGCCGTGCAGGGCGCCGAGCTGCTCGATGCGCACGGCGAGTCCGGCGACGAGTGGCGGACCTGGGCGACCGCGCTGCAGGAACGCTTCCGCGAGGCGTTCTGGGTCGACGGCTACCCGGCGATCGCGCTCGACGGCGCGAAGAACCCGGTCGCCGGCCGTGCCTCGAACATGGGCCACCTGCTCGGCACGGGGCTGCTCGACGCGGACGAGGAGCAGACGGTCGCCGACGTGCTGGCCGGCGAGGACCTGAACAGTGGCTTCGGGCTGCGGACGCTGTCCACCACGATGACCCGCTTCAACCCACTCGGCTACCACACCGGCAGCGTGTGGCCGCACGACACCGCGATGACCGTCCAAGGCCTCTTCGCGAGCGGTCAGTCCGACGTGGCGTCGTCGTACGTCGAGGGTCTGGTCCGTGCTGCGGAGGCGTTCGGCTATCGCCTGCCGGAGTTGTACGGCGGACGCGGGACGGGCGCGGAGCGTGCGCCGACGCCGTACCCGCTCTCGTGCCGCCCGCAGGCGTGGGCGGCGGCCTCGGCGGTCGCCGTCCTGGTGGCCGCGTTCGGTATCGAGCCCGACGTACCCGGCGGCACGCTGACGATCAATCCCGCTGACTCGGTGCCTTGGCAGGTGCTCGAACTCGACGGGCTGCGGGTCGGCGGCGAGACGTTGTCGCTCCGGTTCGAGAACGGCTCCGTGGTGGTTGTGGAAGGTCCTCAGAGTGCCGTGATCAGCGCGAACGCCGACAGCCCGAGGTAGATCGCAGCGACGATCAGGTTGCGGCGGCGGCTCGATGTACGGACCGAGCGGAAGCGGCGACCGACGGCGTCGGCGCCGACCGCGTAGCAGAGGTCGAGGGTGAGGCCGATCAGCAAGGCGCCGACGCCGAGCACCAGGAGTTCGGAGCGGAGCTGGGCGGGATCCGCGCCGCGGGTCGCGAACTGCGGCAGGAACGCGAGGAAGAACAGCGCGGCCTTCGGGTTGAGCAGGTTGACCACGACGCCGTCGCGGAACACGCGGCCGAGCGGCGCGGCCTGAATATCGGCTGCGTGGTCGCTCGCGGGAGCCTTGAGCAGCTTGAGGCCGAGGTACGCGAGGTAGAGCGCCCCGGCGACGGTGATCGCCGTGAAGAGCGTGGGCGACGCCTGCACGAGGGTGGCGAGACCGAGCGCGGTCACGACGATGTAGACGAGCGTGCCGGTCTCGATGGCCAGCGCCGAGACGACGCCTGCGCGGCGGCCCTGGGTGAGGCTGCGGAGCGAGATGTACAGGTTGTTCGGCCCCGGCATCCCGACCAGCACCACCGTCGCGCCGGTGAACCCCAGCAGCTGACCGATCATCATCTCTTCTCACTCCTGCTCTCGAACTGGACTGCCTTCCGGTACTAGCCTGGCGGCGCGAGAAGCAGTCCACCCGAGCCAATATGAGGAGAAGTGGACCGTTCTGGAGACCCGTCGGCACTGGCCGACCTCATCGGGCACCGGCTCAGCACCCGCACCGGCGGCCTGTACCGGCGGCTCGCCGACGAGATCGGCGCCCTGATCGGTTCCGCCGAGCTCCCGGTCGGCGCCCGCCTCCCGGCCGAACGACGGCTGGCCGACTCGTTGGCGATCAGTCGCTCGACGGTCGTCGCGGCGTACGACGAACTCCGCGCCCGCGGCCTGGTCGAAAGCCGGCGCGGCAGCGGTACGACGGTCGCACGCGCGGCCGGACGTGGTCGTTCACGATCGGACAAGCAGATGCCGGCCGGGTACGGCGAGTCGCTGTTCCACCGGATCACCGTCGGACCGGGCGAGGTCATCTCGCTCACGTACGCCGTGGATCCCGGGCTGCCCGAACTGTCGTCGGAGCTGATCGAGCTGGCCTCCGACGAGCTGCCCGCACTGCTCGGCGACGTCGGGTACCACCCGCGTGGTCTGCCGGTACTGCGCGAGCGGATCGCGGAACACTTCACCGAGGGCGGGCTGCCGACGTCGCCCGATGAGATCGTGGTGACGACCGGCGCGCACCAGGCGATCGCGCTGGCGACGCAGATGTACCTGCGCAACGGCGCCGCGGTCGCCATCGAGCAGCCGAGTTGGCCGGGATGTTTCGACCTGTTCGGCGCGGCCGGCGGGCGAGTGGTCGGCGTACCGCTGGACGACGCCGGGATCCGGCCGGACCTGCTCGAGGCCGCCTTCGCGGAGCATCAGCCGGCGATGCTGTTCGTGATGCCGACGTTCCACAACCCGACCGGCCGGCTGATGTCGGCGAACCGTCGTCGCCAGGTCGCGGAGCTGGCCGCGCGGCACGGAGTCGTCGTGGTCGAGGACAACGCGTACTCCGCGTGGGATCCGGCCGGTCCGGAGATCCCGCCACCGCTAGCGGCGTACGCGCCGGACGACGCCGAGGTGCTGACGATCGGGTCGGTGTCGAAGGCCGTGTGGGGCGGACTGCGGATCGGGTGGATCCGGGCGTCGCGGCCGCTTGCTGAGCGGCTGGCGCGGCACAAGGCGCTGGCCGACCTCGGGAGTCCGGTCATCGACCAGGCACTGACTGCGCGGCTGCTGCCGCGGCTCACCGAGCTGACGTCGGCACGGGCGCGGCTGGCGACCGTGCGGAAGAAGTTGATGGGGGAGTTGCTGACCGAACGACTTCCGGACTGGGAATGGTCGTCGCCGGTCGGTGGGTCGGCGTTGTGGGTCCGGTTGCCGGACACCGATGCGCGGGTGTTCGCACAGGTGGCGCTGCGGCACGGCGTCGAGGTGGTGGCCGGGCAGGCGATGGATCCGTCGGGTGCGCACGACGACTACCTACGGGTGCCGTTCGCCTACTCCGAGCAAGTGCTTGATGATGCGGTCGCGCGGCTGTCGCGGGCCTGGCAGGAACTGCGGCGACACGGGCCCGGTCCCGGCGTACCTGTCGTGTAAGCCTTTTGGGTCAAAAGAGGGATGGCGGTTCACCCCTCGGGTGAACCGCCATCGAAGCCTGTGATGACTTTGGCGCCGGCGCTGGCGCGTTTAGAACAGCGTGAGGGTCACCGCTCGTCGTCTACGGCGACCGTGGTGGGGGTGGCTTCGAGCCGACCGGTCTCGTCGTGGATGGTGATCGCGATGTCGCGCAGCTTCTCCGAGTGCTCGCGGCCGTGGTGGGCGCAGAAAAGTAGCTCCCCACCGCTGGTCAGGGTGACTCGGACGTAGGCCTGCGCACCGCAGCGGTCACAACGATCCGCGGCAGACAGCGCCGAACTCGGGGCGAGTGCTGTAGTCATTGAGGCCTCATCTCATCTAGTTCCGTACTCACCAGATAGCAACATCCTGACACGTGGATCGCTTCCCGGTGGGGACAACGTGTCCGTATGTGAGACGAACCACCTGTCTTCGTATGACGCTTGCTGACGCGGAATCGTTTCGTCGGCGGGCGTTTTTCTGGTGAGACACGGAGGCGGGGTGCTTCTTCTCTCACTGTGCGCCATGAACCCGTCACCGTCTGCTCGGGTTCGGAGTGTCGTACGCCACTCTTAATCGAGTCCGGATCGATACCTGTCTCGTTGCCTGTCTCCGGTACCCACCCGCCAGTCGTCACAGGCCCCGCCTGCCACGATTTGGGGGTGCGGCCGCATAAGCTGCGGTGTGTAAGTGTGGCAATCCAGTGAAGGAGCCCTGTGGCCGCCCCGACGCCTCGCAGTACCGAGATCGACCCGGCGTACAACGCCCGCCATCTGCTCGTCCTCGAAGGTCTCGAGGCGGTCCGGAAGCGGCCCGGTATGTACATCGGGTCCACCGACAGCCGCGGCCTGATGCACTGCCTGTGGGAGATCATCGACAACGCCGTCGACGAGGCCTTGGCCGGGCACGGCGAGCGGATCGACGTGGTGCTCCACAAGGACGGTTCGGTCGAGGTTGTGGACCGCGCGCGCGGGATCCCGGTCGATATCGAGCCGAAGACCAAGCTCAGCGGTGTCGAGGTCGTGTTCACCAAGCTGCACGCCGGCGGCAAGTTCGGCGGCGGGTCGTACAACGCGTCCGGTGGTCTGCACGGTGTCGGCGCGTCGGTGGTGAATGCGCTGTCCGCGCGGCTGGACGTCGAGGTCGACCGTGGCGGCGTGATCTGGACGACGTCCTTCCGGCGCGGTGTCGCCGGTGAGTTCGACGGCGAGGGGGCCGCGGCCGGCTTCACCCCGGCGAAGGGACTGCGGAAGGCGGGCCGCGCGAAGAAGGGCGTCACCGGCACCCGGATCCGGTACTGGGCGGACCGGCAGATCTTCACCAAGGACGCGGCCTTCAACTACGACGAACTGGTCACCCGGGCGCGGCAGACGTCCTTCCTGGTGCCGGGGCTCGAGCTGGTGATCCGCGACGAGCGCGGCGACGAGATCACCGAGGAGACCTTCAAGCACGACGGCGGCATCAGCGAGTTCTGCGAGTTCCTGGCGACGGACCAGAAGGTGACCGAGGTCGTCCGGCTGGCCGGGACCGGTCACTTCACCGAGACCGTGCCGATGCTCGACGACGCCGGCCACATGACGCCGACCGACGTCGAGCGGGACCTGGACGTCGACATCGCGGTGCGCTGGGGCGACGGGTACGAGACCGAGCTGCGGTCGTTCGTGAACATCGTCGCGACCCCGAAGGGCGGCACCCACGTCGCCGGGTTCGAGCGGGCGCTGTCGAAGAGTTTCACAAACGCACTTGACGGCACCCGGCTGCTGAAGAGCGGCGAGGAGATCATCAAGGACGACGTACTCGAGGGTCTGACCGCGGTCGTGACGGTACGGCTGGCCGAGCCGCAGTTCGACGGGCAGACGAAGGAAGTGCTGGGTACGCCGGCGGCGTCGCGGATCGTGGCGAAGGTCGTGCAGTCCGAGCTCGAGTCGTTCCTGACGTCGACGAAACGGGAGTACAAGGCGCAGGCGCGCGCCGTACTGGAGAAGATCGTCGCCGCTTCCCGGACGCGCGTCGCGGCGCGTCAGCACCGGGAGCTACAGCGGCGGAAGACCGCGCTGGAGTCGTCTGCGCTGCCGGCGAAGCTGGCGGACTGCCGGAGCAACGACGTCGACCGGTCCGAGCTGTTCATCGTCGAGGGTGATTCGGCGTTGGGTACGGCGAAGCTCGCGCGGAGCTCGGAGTTCCAGGCGCTGCTGCCGATCCGCGGCAAGATCCTGAACGTGCAGAAGGCATCCGTCAGCGACGTCCTGAAGAACGTCGAGTGCGCGTCGATCATCCAGGTGGTCGGTGCCGGCTCGGGCCGCACGTTCGACCTCGAGCAGGCGCGCTACGGCAAGATCATCTTCATGGCGGACGCCGACTCCGACGGCGCCCACATCCGGACGCTGCTCGCGACGCTCTTCTTCCGGTACATGCGGCCGCTGGTGGAGGCGGGGCGGGTCTACACCGCCGTACCGCCGCTGCACCGGTTCGAGCTGACGAACCCGAAGAAGGGGCAGGACAAGTACCTGTACACGTACAGCGACTCGGAGTACCAGCGGAAGACGGCCGAACTGATGAAGAAGGGCGTCCGCTGGAAGGAGCCACCGCAGCGCTACAAGGGTCTCGGTGAAATGGACGCCGACCAGCTGGCCGAAACCACCATGGACCCCCGGCACCGCACCCTCCGCCGCATCACGGTAGACGACGCCGAAGCCGCCGCCCAGGTCTTCGACCTCCTGATGGGCAACGACGTAGCCCCCCGCAAGGAGTTCATAGTCCAAGGCGCCTACGACCTGGACGAAAACCGCATCGACGTCTGATCTGCCGCCGACGTCCAGCCCATCACAATTGCCGGCCGCCCGGCGATCCACGCTCGCGCACGCCAGCCGCGATCGATTGTGATGGCCTGGACGTCCACGCTCTCCGGCTGAGGTGGTGCCGACTGGGGTGTGTGAGGGTGGGGGTGTGGAGCGGACACCTGGGTTGGTTTGTTTTGATTTGGACAACACGCTGATCGATCGGGATGGGGCGTTTCTGAAGTGGGCGCGTTGGTGGGCGGACTTGAATGGGCTGGGGGAGTCCGGTGTCGAGTGGTTGCTTGCTCATGACGACGGTGGGTTCAGGCCGCGGGCGGAGCTGTTCGAGCTGGCGCGGGCGCGGTTCGGGCTCGCGGCTCCGGTGGACGAACTGGTGGCGTCGTACGACGAGGAACATCCGTTGTTCACCTGGGTGGAGCAGCCCGTGCTCGACGGACTGGCCGACCTGCGCGCAGCCGGCTGGCGCATCGCGGTCGTGACGAACGGCGGCACCATCCAGCAGAACCTGAAACTCGAGTACACCCAGATCGCCGACGCCATCGACTACGCCTGCGTCTCCGAAACAGTCGGCGTCCGCAAACCCGACCGACGAATCTTCGAACTAGCCGGAACCCAAACCGGCACGACCCTCGACGACGGCTGGATGGTAGGCGACCACCCATCCCACGACATTGCCGGCGGCATCGCGGCAGGCCTCCACACGATCCAGATCGGAAGCCGGCAAGTGCCAGACGCGCCGGTCGCGGATCATCAGTTCGAATCGGTAGTGAAAGCGTTCCCGGTCATCTTGGCGGGATGACCTGGCCCGGCGCGACCTCGCGTCCGTCGACAGTGATCGTCGTACGGCGGGACTCGATCGCGACCTCGATCGCGTGGCCGCGGTAGCTGAGGTTGGTGAGCCTGACGTTGCCTGCAGCAACCGGATTGGGGCTGATGGTCAACGACCCATCGGGTTGGGGTTGGATGCCTAGGAGACCGGTGAGGAGGGATTCGGCTCCGGTCAGGCCGGCGATGATGTTGATGCGGCGGCCGGTGGCGGGGGCGCCGGGTTTGTCGGAGTAGTGGTCCTGGGGGAAGTACGGGTAGTGCTCGCCCATCCAGAACAGACGACGTAGCACGTCCCAGGCGCGGTCGGGTTCGCCGTGTTCCCAAAGGGTGAGCGCTAGTTGCGGGGCCTCGCCGGTATAGGCGCCGGCCCCGGACCAGTCGATGTCGGCCGTCTCGTAGTGCATTGGATCCTCGGCGCTGACGCTGCTGACGCCGTACTCGCCAAGGAACGCGCCGGGTCGCAGGTGGCTGATCAGCGCGGCGGCGACCTCGGGTGGGCAGGCGCCGGCGCGAAGTACGTCGTACGCCTGGATCGAGTACGCGAGCTCGGTATGGCCGTCCGGGTAGCGGCTGCGGAACCAGCCGGCGTCGGCGTCCCACAACTGGCGGATCACCTCGGTGCGGATCTGTTGCGCGGACTCCCGGAGTTCGGTGGTCGGAAGTGCGGCGCCGGTGAGGTCGGACAGGTCGGCGAGGGCGTCGAGGGCCCACGCACGTTCGGCGTTCGGGCTCGCGACGACGTGCTCCCAGCCGGTACTTCGCATCTCGAGGAGATTGCTCTGATCGCCGTAGTCCCGCAGTACGCCGGTCTGATCGTCCGGCTGGAACCGCTTGTCGAGCGCGATCAGTACGTCGTACAGCCGTGACACCAGCGTGGGATCGAGCCGACGTTCCGCGGCGGCGGCGCGGGCGAGGGAGACGAGCGACCAGCCGCTGTACGCGTAGGCGACGCCGAGGCCGGTGCCGTCGGGGGCGATCGCGTACCGGTCGGTGAGGTCGGCGTCGAGGAACGACTCGATGATGTCAATGACGCGGTCGCCGAGCATCAGGCTGAGGAGGTTGGGCGCGTAGCCGCCGGTGTCCCAGGCGTAGGCGCAGAGCGCGCCGCCGTCGAGGCCGGAGGTCGAGATGAACGGCCGGGTGACGAAGTCCGGATGATCCCACCAGCACACCAAACCGCTGGCCAGCGAACGCCGGTAGTACTGCTCGAGCCCCGGGATGTCGGACGTGAGCACAGGGAGCCGCCCGAGGAGGTCGGCGAGGTCGTCGGGCGGCGATGTGTTTCCGGTGGGGCCGACTGTCAGGGTGAAGGTGACCTTGCCCCGGGGTGGGAGCGCCACGGTCAGATCGCTGTGGTGGAAGGGAATCTCGTCGTCCGCGCCCGGGCCGGGTGGGACCCAACCCCATTCGGAGAGCGGTACCCGGTGGGTCTTGGTCGGGGCGAGGTCGGGCTGGATCGACACCTCGTGGGTGTTGGCGGAGCGGTTGGTGACCGTCAGCGTGAGCTCGTACCCGACCGCGCCCGGAACGAGCATGGACTCAACGGCGAGCGACGTCAGTCGGCCGTCGGCGTACTGGTGATAAGTGCCGTGGCGGACCAGGCGATCCGGACGCCACGTGCCGCCGGCCGGCAGCAGCCCGCGATCTCCGGCTCCAGGTCGTGCAGCGTCGACAATGCGTCGGCCGTCGACCTCGAACGAGATCGTCAGCCGGCTGTCAGGCGCGGCCAGTGGGGGAGCGAACCAGCCGCCGACGCCGCACACGGTGTTCGCGAGTTGGGTGACGGTGCCGGTCGGGCTGCGCACCCAGAGCTCGGCGGGCGGTACGGCGCGGCGCAGGTCGAAGCTGAAGTCGTCGAGGGAGTACGGCGGCATGGGCGGCCTTCCTGATTCGCGGGCAGCGCGAGGCGCCCGCAGCCGAGTGCGCCGGGGCAGAGCGTGCCGGACCGGTCCGGGCAGGTGATCCCGGCCTACGTAGGACCGGTCCAACACGGTGGGCCGATCGTGGCATGATGACGGCGTACGGCGCAATCCCCTGGCGGGAAACCGTTTTCGGGCGAGGTGTTGACGGGGTTGCGGGCCGCTGTTACGTTCCGGTGCACAAGCCCGTTGGACCAGTCCAACGGATCCAGCAGAGGGAGGTGGCCGGATGGCGAAGCTGACGATTCGTGACATCGCCGCGCTGTCCGGTGTCTCGAAGTCGACGGTCTCCCTGGTGCTGAACAACAGCCCGAAGGTCGACCCGGCGACGCGGCGGCACGTGCTCGCGGTGATGCGGCGGAACCGGTATGTCCCGAGTTTCGCGGCGACCGCGCTGGCCAAGGGCAGCACCCGGCTGATCGGGATGGTCGTGCCGGGCCTGTCCTGGCACATGGTTGCCTCGATCAACATCGGGGTGGCCGCGGTGACCGAGCGCAGCGGTTTCGACATCATCCTGTACACCGCGACCAACGACCGCGACTACGGTTCGCTGATCGACCGCATCCTCACGTCGAGCATGGTGTCCGGCCTGCTCGTGGTCAGCCACGAGCAGCCGCTGGAACCGCTCGTCCAACTGCACTCCGACGGCCTGCCGGTCGTCCTCGTGAACACGGTCGACGCCGATGTCGCGCTGCCGTCGGTCACCGCCGACAACTACGACGGCGCGCTGACGGCGATGGACCACCTGCTTCAGCTGGGACACGAGCGCATCGCCTGTGTCCAAGGCCGGATGGTCTACCGGTGCTGTCAGGACCGCTACCGCGGTTACCTGGACGCGCTCCGGACGGCCGGCATCCAGCCCGATCCCGAGCTCACCAAACCCGGTGACTTCCTGCCCGAGCAGATCCGCGCCCGTTCGCGGGAGCTGTTCGCGCTGCCCCCGGACCAGCGGCCGACCGCCGTGTTCGCGCACTCGGACGTGACGGCGTACGCCGTGATGACCGCCGCGGCCGAGGCCGGACTGCGGGTCCCGGAAGACGTCTCCGTGATCGGTTTCGACGACATCGAGTCGGCGGCCCAGATCCGGCCGCCGCTGACCACCATCCAGCAGCCGTTCGTGGACATGGGCAAGCGCGCCGCCGAGATGCTGCTCGACGCGATCGGCCCTGCCGACCCACTGCCTGACGCTGCACCCGAAGAAGAACCGGCCGACGGGCACCCCCGGCTCGTGATGCCGACCAGCTTGATCGTCCGGGCGAGTTGCGGGCCGGCGCCCGTGACCCGATCCCCGCGCGGACGCTCGCAGACGACCTCCAAGGCCTGATCCGTACCGGATCGAGGTCCCGCCCGACCGCCCGATCGCAGCAGTCCCCGTTCAGGACCCCGGCGTACCGCCGGTGGGTCCGCGCTGCTGTGCGCCCTCTGGAAGGAACGTCCAGTGATCAGAAAACTGGCCACCGGGGTGACCGTCGCTCTGGTTGCGGCCGTCGCAGTGGTCGCGCTCCAGCCCGCTGCGCGCGCCGACGCCGCCCCCGTCGAAGTCCTCCCGCCCGATGCCGTCGCCAACTTCACCGAGTTCAAGAACCTCCCCGCCGACGCGACCCAACAGATCCCGATCACCGGCAACCCCAACTTCACCAAGGCCCTCCAGATCGCCGTCCCGAACGGGCCGCAGAGTCCCGGTCTCGATGGCGAGTACGAGATCACGCTCGGCGTACCGGCTGCTGCGACCGTGACCGAAGGCGATGCGCTCGTCGCCACGCTTTGGGCACGGTCGATCTCGCCCGCGGCCGGCAACGCCCACGTGGTGTTCGAGACCGACGGGTCGCCGTACAAGAAGTCGCTCAACGCCGCGCTGCGGTACGGCACCGAGTGGCAGAAGTTCCAGTTCCCGTTCCGCGCCACCACGACGTACACGGCCGGGACCACCACCGCAGCGCATCTGAACCTCTGGCTCGGGTACGGCGCGCAGACGTTCCAGATCGCTGGTGTCTCCGTGCAGAACTGGGGCCCCGGTACGCCGACCGGCTACCCGCAGGTGACGTACGACGGCCGCGACGCGAACGCGGCCTGGCGTACGGCGGCCAACGCGCGGATCGACCAGTACCGCAAGGGGAATCTCGCGGTCTCGGTCGTCGACCCGGCCGGCAACCCGGTCAGTGGTGCGACCGTTTCCGCCGTACAGCAGACCAGTGCGTTCAAGTTCGGCGCTGCGTCGGACGGCGCGCGGCTGATCGGTGATCCGTCCAGCGGGATCAGCGCGGCCGATCTCGCGCAGTACCAGAGCAAGGCGTCCACGATCTTCAACCAAGGGGCCCTGGGTAACAACCTGAAGTGGAACCACTGGGAGAACCCGACCGAACGCGACACGATCACGCTGCCGGCGATGCAGTGGATGCGCGAACACGGACTGCGGATCCGCGGACACAACCTGGTCTGGCCGTCGTGGGGATACCTGCCGCCCGATCTGAGCACGCTGCAGAACGACCCGGCCGCGTTGCGGACCCGTGTCAACAACCACGTCCTGGACGAGGCCGGCGCACTGGCCGGGATCGTCGACGAGTGGGACGTGGTGAACGAGCCGTACTCGGAGCACAGCCTGCAGGACATCCTCGGGCCGAACGAGATCGCGTCCTGGTTCCAGCTCGCGCACCAGGCGGACCCGAACGCGAAGCTCGCCCTCAACGACTACGGCCTGGTCGAGAACAACGGCTGGGAGACGCGGCACCGCGACCACGTCTACGGCATCGTGCAGTCGCTCAAGGCCGCCGGTGCGCCGATCGATCTGGTCGGCTTCGAGAGCCACTTCAACGGGGTGCAGCTGACGTCGCCCGACGATCTGCTGTCGATCGTGGACCAGTTCGCCGGGCTCGGTGTGAAGGTCGCGATCACGGAGTTCGACGTGGACACCGACGACCTGCAACTGCAGGCGGACTACACCCGCGACTTCATGACCGCGATGTTCTCGAACCCGAACGTGAACCAGATCAGCAACTTCGGTCTTTGGACGAAGAACATCTACAACCCACGCGTCGCGCTCTACAACGACGACTGGTCACCCAAGCCGAACGCACTCGTGTGGGAGGACCTGATCACCCGCCAGTGGCACACGAGCGCGAGCGGTCAGACCAGTGCGGCCGGAACGTTCGGAACGCGCGGTTTCCTCGGTGACTACCTGGTGACCGTCACCGTGAACGGCGTGTCCAAGCAGGTCAAGGTCGCGATGCCGACCACGGCCGGCGCATCGGTCAAGGTGATCGCCGACGGCATCGCCACCACCGTGCGCACGGATCAGCCGAACCCGATCGGCGACGGCGACTTCGAGAGCGGCACCCGCGGCTGGACGCCACTCGGCACCGGCCCCGCAACCGCAGCGAACGCGCACAGCGGCCACACCGCGCTGTCGCTGAGCCCGGGCTCCGGCGTCACGCAGAACCTCACGGGAATCACGCCCGGCATCAGCTACCTGTTGTCCGGCTGGGGGAGGCTCAACGGCGGCGGCACCCAGTGCTACGTCGGCGTACGTGGGGGCGCGACCGCAGGTACGCCGACCTTCCAATACGTCCTCTCCTATGCGGACGAACGCGCCTACACACAGAAGCTGGCCGCCTTCACACCACCGACAGGGACGAAATGGATTCAGGCGTTCGCCTGGTCGAACCCCGGTACCACCTCGACCGAGTGCACCCTTGACGACCTCGCCATCACACCCACGGACGGCACACCACCGCCGGCCCAGGGTCCGCCGACAATAGCGCCGTACCTGCCGACGCCTTCGGTGCTTGGGAACGGGTCGTTGGAGAACCAGTCGAACACCACAGGCTGGTACTGCTTGGGGACCTGCACGTTGAAGAACGCGTCGACGACTCCGCACGGCGGCAGTGGTGATCTGTCGGTGACCGGTAGAGCGGCCGCATGGGCCGGTCCGGCGCAGGGTGTGTCTGTGGTGAACGGCGGTCTGTACGACTCGTCGGCGTGGGTCCGCCTGGCCAGTGGTTCGGACACCGCGATGGTGAGTCTGAAGCTCACCACCTCGACTGGATCGACCACGATCCGCCTCGGCACAGCTCCGGTCACGAGCACCGGGTGGACCCAACTGTCGGCCGCCAACGCGCAGGTCAGCTGGACCGGCACGCTGACCAAAGCCGAGTGGTGGATCAGTACGACGACCGGTGCAGGCGACCTGCTGGTGGACGACGCATCCTTCGCTCCGATGGCCAAGACCGTCACCGATCCGGGCACCGGTCCTGCCGAGACCGCGTTCAACCCCGTGCAGCCGACTGCGGCCTGCGTCGTCCACAACACCGGCGACAACACGTACACGGCGTACTTCGGGTACTCCAACGCGAACAACTACTACATCCCGGTCCCGGTCGGCGCGGACAACGCGTTCAGCCCCGGGCCGTCCGATCGCGGCCAGACCGTCTCGTTCCTGCCCTTCCAGCGACCACGCCGCGTGGCGGTCACCTGGGACGGCAGCCCACTCACCTGGCGGCTCGGCGCACTGACCCAGACCGCGTCGTCGACCACGCCGGCCTGCAGCTAAGTCACTGGAGGAACACTCATGTCATCACGCATCTCACGACGGACACTGCTCCGCGGGGCGGCCGGACTGGCCGGCGCCGGGGCACTGGCCGGCTGCTCGTCGGACGGCAACGCCCAGGGGTCGAAGGCCGCGACGACCATAACGTACTGGGACTGGTACGCCAGCCAGGCCGGCTGGGTCGACAACGAGATCAAGCTGTTCCAAGAGGCGCATCCCGGGATCGCGGTCAAGAAGACCACGCAGGTCAGCGACAAGTACGCCGACCTGGTGTCGCTGGCGTACCGGAGCAACAACGCGCCGGACATCCTGATGGTGCCGAAGAGCCCACAGCTGAGCCAGCAGATCTCACAGAGCTGGCTGCTGCCGCTGGACAAGTGGGCGACCGACTCCTGGCAGGGACGATTCCCGGAGAACAGTTTCGTCGAGGGCGTGGACGTCTTCAGCGGGAAGGTCTACACGGCGCCGTTCGCCGCGCCGGCGCCGTCGCTGCAGCTGTACGTCCACCACGGTGTGTTCAAGGACGCGGGGCTGACGAACCCGGACGGCAGCGTGAAGCTGCCGAAGACCTGGGACGACGTCACCAGCGCCGCGGAGGCGATCGCGTCGAAGAGCGGTGGCAAGGTCGCGCCGTTCGGGTTCGGCAACTCGACGAACACGACCCTGGCCTGGTGGCTGGATCTGTTCGTCCGCGGCGCCGGTACGCCGGGTGGTGCGGCCGTCGGCGGCATCGACGGGATGGACTACCGGGTCGGCAAGTGGACGTTCGGCTCGGACCGGAACTACCTCGACGTCATCAACCTGCTGCTCGAGTGGAAGAACAAGAACTGGTTCTACCCGAACTCGATGAGCATCTCCGACGAGCAGGCCCGGGCCTTCTTCGAACGCGGACGGTTCGGGATGACCGTCGGCGGGGTGTGGAACCAGCCGGAGTGGACCAAGCACAAGTTCACGGACTACAGCCTGGTCACGCTGCCGACGCCGACGGCCGGTGATCCGAAGGCGCTGTTCTACGGTCCGCCCGGCGGGAAGTTCGTTGCGGTCAACGCGAAGACGCCGCACGCCGACGAGGCGTGGGCGTGGTTCGACTGGCTGTACAGCCCCGACGCGGGGAAGCGGTGGGTCGAGCAGGGACAGGGACTCTCGGTGTACGCGAAGAACAACGATCCCAAGAGCGTGACCTTCGCGCCGTTCGCGCAGTACGTCGCGATGTCGGGCGCAGCCGTCGTCGGGCCGCAGCCGACGATCCGGAACCCAAAAGTGTCGGCCGTTCAGCTGCCCGGGGTGAAGCCGGACATCAACGACGTACTCGCCGGCGTCTACACCGGACAGCTGAAGGATCCGCAGGCTGCGCTGAACGAGCTGACGGACAAGATGAACCAGGCGCTCGCTGACGCGATCAAGAAGGCGCCTGGTGTCAGCGCCAAGGACTTCACATTCGCCGACTGGGACCTGACCAAGCCCTACACCACCAAGCCGGGCGCCTGATGGTGATGACCGCCACGGTCCGCGAGGACGTCACCCGCGCCGAGCCTCCGCGCTCGGCCGAGCGGCGTCGCGCGCGCCGCCGGACCTACCTGTGGTCGTACGTGTACCTGGCACCGATGATGGTGCTGCTGCTGGTGTTCGTGGTCTACCCGATCGTCGCCTCGCTCGGCTACACCTTCTACAAGTGGGACGGGATCGGCGATCCGTCCGACTTCGTGGGGCTGGACAACTTCCGCCAGATCGTCCACGACAGCATCTTCTGGCGATCGCTCGGACACACCTTCGTGTACGCCGCGTTCGTCGTACCGGTCCAGCTGGTACTGGCGTTGGCGCTGGCGCTCGTGCTGAACAACAAGAAGTTGCGGTTCGCGTCGTTCTACCGCACGTTGTTCTTCCTTCCGGTCGTCACGTCCGCCGCGGTGATCGGTGTCGTGATCCAGTTGCTGGTGTCGAACTTCGGTGACTCGATCAACGACCTGCTGATGAAGCTGCACCTGATCGACCGGCACATCGACTGGCTGGGGGATCCGCACTTCGCGCTCGGGATCATCATCCTGGTGGGGATCTGGCACACGTTCGGCTACAACCTGGTGTACTTCCTCGCGGGCCTGCAGACCATCCCGGAGGAGCTGTACGAGGCCGCCCGGCTGGACGGTGCGGGGCGGTTCGCGACGTTCCGGTACATCACGATCCCGATGCTGCGCGCGGTCGGCGTAGTAATCGTGATCCTCGCGGTGATCGGGACGTTCCAGATCTTCGACCTCGTCCAGGTGCTGACCAGCGGCGGCCCGTTCTTCGCGACCGAGGTTGTGAACACGTACATCTACCACCTGGCGTTCGGTGGCAGTAACGCGAACGCAGTACAACCGGACATCGGCCTCGCCTCGGCCGCGTCGTTCGTGTACGGCGTACTGCTCATCGCGTTCTCGGTCGTGCAGGTCGTCGTACTGCGGTCTCTCGCGAAGCGTCGTGGGACAGGAGGGATCGCATGACGCGGCGGCGGATGGTGACGGCGATGACGCATGTCGCGCTGCTGGTCAGTGGGCTCGCGTGGCTCTACCCGTTGTTCTGGGCGCTCGGGAGCTCGCTGAAGAGCGACGACGACTTCTTCACCGACGGACTGAATCCGATGCCGTCGCACTTCCTCTGGGCGAACTACCTGAACGCCTGGCAGGAGGCCTCGTTCAGCCGGTACTTCATGAACACAATTCTGATCACCTTAGGCACGGTGGTGATCACTTTAGTAGTCACTTCCTGCGCGGGATACGTACTTGCCCGCACACGGTTCCCGGGGCGTGGGTTCTGTCTCGGACTGGTGTCCGCGACGCTCTTCCTGCCGCACGGGTACACGATCATCCCGGTGTTCGACCTGATGCAGCGGCTGCATCTGCTGAACAGCCTGTGGTCGGTGATCATCGTCCAGGCATCCGGGGGAGTGGTCTTCGGAACGTTCCTGTTCATGGGCTACTTCATGGCCGTCGACAGGGAACTCGAGGACGCCGCCCAGGTCGACGGCGCGAACTTCCACCAGACGTTCGCGCGGATCATGCTCCCGCTGTCCGGTCCGATGCTGGCCACGGTCGGCCTGTTCACGGCGATCACGGCGTGGAACAGCTTCTTCATCCCGCTGGTGTTCACGCTCGGCCGGCCCGAGCTGCGCACGCTGGCGATCGGGATGTACGCGTTCATCGGCGAGAACTCGACCGAGTGGACGCTGCTCTGCGCGGGGACCGTCATCACGCTCGCGCCGATCATCCTGCTCTTCGTTCTCCTGCAGCGCTTCTTCGTCAACGGCCTGGCCGGCGCGGTCAAGCAATAGGGGGTCTACATGCCAGAAGCAGTGCGAACTGCGATCGTCGGCACCGGCAACCGAGCCCAGCTGTTCACCGAGGGCCTGGCGAAGCGGGACGGCTACGAGGTCGTCGCGTTGTGCGACCCGAATTCGGTGCGGATGGCGTTCCACAACCGGATGCTGCTGGCGGCCGGGCGGCACACCGCGCACCAGTGGCCGCCGGCGCGGTTTGAGGAGATGCTCAAGGTCGAGCGGATCGGGTTGCTGGTGGTGACGAGCATCGATGCGACCCACAACCAGTACATCGAGGCCGCGCTGCGGGCCGGCGTACGGGTGATCAGCGAGAAGCCGATGACCACGGATGCCGTGAAGGCACAGGGCATTCTCGACGTCGTCGAGGAAACCGGTGGCTCGTTGTCGGTGGCCTACAACTACCGATTCAATCCGGTCCACCGCCGGGTGTGCGAACTCCTGGCCGAGGGTGCGATCGGTGACATCCACTCGATCCACTTCGAGTGGCTGCTGGACGTGTCGCACGGTGCCGACTACTTCCGGCGCTGGCACCGGGACAAGGCGAACTCCGGTGGCCTGATGGTGCACAAGGCCAGCCACCACTTCGATCTGGTGAACTGGTGGCTGGGCGCTGAACCGCGGATCGTGTACGGGCAAGGGCAGTTGGCCTTCTACGGGCCTGGGCACCGGCACGGGTACGCGCGGGACTACTCGCGGGTCAACGGTTCGGCGGAGGCTGTGGACGATCCGTTCGCGCTGCACCTGGCCCGCAACACGACGCTGCGCGAGCTGTACCTGGAGGCCGAGGCGGAGGACGGCTACTACCGGGATCGCAATGTCTTCGCCCCAGGTGTCTCGATCGAGGACGACATGGCGCTCCTCGTCTCGTACGACAGCGGGGCGACGATGACGTACCACTTGACGGCGTACTCGCCGGCCGAGGGCTACCGCGTGATGTTCAACGGATCCGCCGGCCGGCTCGAGCTGCATGTCGAAGAGTCGACATTTACCATGCCTCACCACCGGGTCGAGTCGGCCAAGGGATGGGTCCACGGCGACGTGGCCGCGCCGACCGCGGGCCGGACGAGCATCACCTTGCGGCCGTTGTGGAAGCCGCCCGTCGATCACACGGTCGACCATGATCATGCGGGCCATGGAGGCGCCGACGCGCGAGTTCTGGCGGCGCTTCTCGACGACGACCCGACTGATGGTGCAGACATCGCCGACGCGCGACAGGCGGCGCTGGCGCTGGTGACCGGGCTGGCCGCGAACCGTTCCTTCGAGACGGGCCTGCCGGTCCGGACGGCCGACCTCCTCAAGCTGTGACCAGAATAGTGATCACATGACCACTATTCTGATCACGAGAGGGCGGAGCGCAGGATCGCGTGGGCGCCAGCGACGATCGCGTCGCGGTTCGCCTCGTACGTCGGGTCGGTGATGGCGGTCTTGTTCGCGAGGTCGAACGACAGCACCGGGACGTGCAGGTGCCCGGCCGGCATCGACGGGTCGAGCAGATCGCGCTGCAGAGTGTTGCGGTAGGCAACTTCATTGGAGAGGTAGCCACCGCCCGCCCCTTCGGAGGCGATCGAACCGGCCGTGGGACCGTCTGGCCGACGGACCGGTGTGGTCTCGCCGGCGGGGATCTCCAGCACGGAGGTGTTGACGCGGGTCCGGAACGGCGGGACCTCGGTCTGCGCCATCCGCGCGAGCGGCAGGCTCGAGGTCAGCCACTCGGGGCCTGTCGGCATGCTGGGGGAGACGACCGGGGCGCTGATCGTGCCGCCGCCCCAGAGGTTGTTGTTGTCGCCGATCGAGCTGACCGAACGCCGACGTCCGTTGAAGACCTCGAGATCGAAGATGCCCACCCGGCCCTGGCTCGCTGTCATCACCAGGTCGGCGTGCTGCGGACCGGGGCGGTAGTGCGGTGCGAGCGCGTTCTCGACCATGTTCTCGTCGAAGTCGGTGTACCGCACCGGGAACATCACCGTCTGGATCTCGTACGTCGTCCCGTTCACCCGCCAGCGCTGACCGTCGAGCGTCAGCGCGTTGGCGCCGGACGGGTTGCCGATCCGGATGTCCGCGTCCAGCGTGAACGGGTCGAAGCCGGTGACGAGGATCTTGCGGACGCCCGGGGTGAAGCGGGTGCTGGTGATACCGCGGGAGGCATACTCGAACGAGCGGATCAGGTTCGCGCGTTCCGTCGTACCGAGGCCGAAGGCTGGTTGCCATTGGCGCAGGGCGAGGGCCATCGAGATGCGCGCCCAGTACAGGCCGCGGTCGTCTGTTGCGGGTAGCGCGTCGGTGCCTTGCTGGGCACGTTGGGCGCGTTGGGTCGCCGTACGCCAGAGGGCCTCGCCTTGTGTGCGTACGAGGGTTGCGGCGGCCTGACGGCTGGGGACGCGACACAGGAGTTGGGTGAACAGGGCGACCTGGCGGTCGAAGCCTGAGCGGCGCAGGATCTCCGCGGGCACCGACGGGCCGCCGTTGACGCCCCGGCTGAGTCGCTGCTCCTCGACTGTGCCGACGATCGAGTGGTCCAGGCAGCCTGTGACCGGTCCACCGCGGAACGCTGGCGCAGTGGCTGGGAGTGCCTGAGCGATCGGTGCGCCGGAGAGAACGGCAGTCAGCGCCAGGGCACCGGCGACCAGGGAGCGGTGGAATGAGCTGGGGCGGAGTCTCATAAGGGCTGTCTATCAGATTTCGGGGCGGGATCCGAGAGATCCTCAGTGTTCGTGGGTACTGCAGACTGTATGCAATCTGCTACGGTCGATGAGATGGCACCGCCCCGCCGTCCGCGCGTGAGGAGATCGAGCTGATGAACACCCCGTCGCGCCGCAGCATTCTCACCACCGCTCTGGCAGTAGGACTGGTCGGATGTGGGAATCAACGGTCTGAGGAGCCGGTGGTGGGAACAGTGCCGCCGACCGGAAGTGTGGTTGCTGATGGCAACCAGGCGCTCGAGCGGTTGCGGGCGGGTAACGTGCGGTTCGTCGCCGCGCAGGAGCAGGATCTTGACGAGGGGATCGCCCGGCGGATCGCAGTGAGCAAAGGACAGCACCCGTTCGCGACGATCCTCGGTTGCGTGGACTCCCGCGTGCCGATCGAGCTCGTCTTCGACCAGGGCCTAGGCGACCTGGTCGTCGTACGCAGCGCAGGCGGAGCACTCGACCAGTCCGTGATCGGCAGCCTGGAGTTCGGAGTCGCCGAACTCCACACCCCGCTCCTGCTCGTCCTCGGCCACCAACGCTGCGGCGCCCTGGACGCCACCATCAAGGCCCTCGACAAGCCCACCGCCCACCCCGGCAAGCTCGGCTACCTCGTGGACACCCTCGCCCCAGCCGTCCGCCAGATCTCCGGCAAACCCGGCGACCGCCTCACCAACGCCGTCCACGCGAACGTCACCCACGTCCTCGCCGAACTCCGCCAGTCACCCGTCATCGCCCCACTGGAGAAATCTGGCACCCTCCACCTGGCCGGCGCCTACTACGAACTCGACACCGGCAAGGTGACCCTCGAACCCTGATCAACACGACCTACCCCGGGGCAAGAGGAGCAGTGAGCACGACGGGTTATCCCCTCGCGTTGTGGGTTCTCTACTGATGTACGAAGGGAGAACCCTGCACGCGAAGGGATAACCTCGGCTCTCCTGACGCGCGCTCCTCAGACTCGGGTGTGCGGAACGCCGGGCGGCTCGACGGGGCCGGTCGGCTGTCGCGCGGAACGCCTGCCTTGCCGGAAACCGGGGTGTGGCTGGTCGCTCCTGGTGTGGCAGCTGGGTGGCAGCGGTGGTCACAGAGGACAGGACCTGGTGACCGGAGACGCGCGGGTCAGTCGATCTCGGAGAGGCGGCCGTTGTCCACGTCGTACATGAAGCCGCCGACGAGGATGTCGTCGCCGATCAGCGGGTGTTCGCGGACGGCGGCGACGTCGCGGCGGAGGGCTTCGAGCTGGTCGGGGATGACCGAGATCGGCAGGTAACCGGCCGGTTTCCCGGCGGCCAGTTCGACCTTCTCGCGGAGTTCGTCCTCGGACATGGCAGCCATCGCGCAGCGGGTGTGCGGGATGATCATGATCCGCCGGACGCCGAGCAGTTGGACGCCGAGGATCAGGCCGGTCATCGTGATCTCGGTGACCCGCCCGCCGGCGGACCGCAGGACCTTCGCGTCGCCGGGCTTGAGTCCGAGCATCTCCAGCGGCGGGATCCGCGAGTCCATGCAGGTGACCAGGCCGATCCCGGCATGGGCGATGCCGTCGAATCCGCCGTAGTGGAAGTCGGCGGCGTAGTCCGCGTTGGCGGCGAGCAGGTCGTCGAACCCGCCGCTCATCGCGCTGAGCCTGACACTGGGGTACCGGCGTGCAGAATCGACATGGCGAACGGTTCCTTTCCGCAGGAGTCCGGACGGGGTGGATCGGCTGGTGCGCTGGTGACCGGCACGATCCACGACCGCCCGTCGGCATGCTGGACAGTGACAGTGTCGGCGCCTTCGCCGACGACTTCCAACGAATCCAGTGAGAAATCTCCGATCAATGAACGTACGGCGACCTCGGCGACCTGACCGCGCTTGGTCCAGGTGGACCTGCCGCGCAGCCCGGTCAATACTGTTTCGCCACGGTCGGCCGCGGCCAGCACCTTGACCGCGGTGTCGACCGTGAGATGCCCGTGCATGGTCCCGGCCGGCAGGTACGTCGCGGTTGGCGCGAACCGGTGCCCGCCGAGATGATTGGCCTCCCATACCCGCCCCGGCACGCGCTCAGCGAGCCCCGACACCAACGGCCGGCCGAGTACGGCGCAACACTCGTCGCGCTTCCCGTTGGTACAGACCAGCACGATCGGATCGTCGACCGGCGTCAGGACAGGCAGTGACGCAGCGGCTGCCGCGCGATCACCACGGGCGACCGCGCCGAGATCGAGGTCGTTGAGTTCGGACGGATCGGTGACCCGGCCCCCGAGCAGCCACGAATTCCCTGGCCTCGTGGACGCGACGAAGACCTGGTGCGCCCGCTCGACCGAGTCGGCGTGCCGGCCAGGGGAGCGGATCAGGCCGAACCGTACGTCGACCTTCTTGCACTCGTCGTCGAAGGATCCACCGAATACCGGGTCGAGGTGACTCTGTGTCGGGGCCTTCGCACCCCACGGACCGGGCTGCTCGACAAGGACCCATCCGGTCGCGACGACCGCCGTACCGGGCAACGGCTCCTGCAGTACCCGACAGAACGTCGAGCACAGGCCGGCGGCAGGTGCAGAGGTCCCAGGAGTCACACCCTCACGGTACGCGACCTGAGACGCCTGTCCCTCATGATGATCATCATGTGTGCAGTGCGCCACGCCGCCCGAGCAGAAGGACGCCCAGGACCGCGGCCAGGAACGCGCACACAGCGGCCCCGGCGAAGATCGCGTGAACTTGTGAAACGGCCGCGTCGCGGAGCGCGTCGACGAACGGGCGGCAGTTGCCGGGGGAGGTCGGGCAGAGCTCGTTGGGCGATTTGATGCCGTCGGCAATCGCGTAGTACCGGCGCAGGCCGATCGCGGTCAAGGCCGAGACGCCGACGAGCATGCCGACCATCCGCGCGACCACGACGAGCGCGCTCACCAGACCGTGGCTGTCGGCGGGTGTGGCGCCGAGCATCGCCGTGTTCAGCGGTGACAACGCCAGCCCGAATCCGAAGCCGCAGACGAGCAGTACGACGGTCGCCGGCCAGTGATCCAGCGCCGTACGGCTCCAGAACGACATCACGACGAACATGGCCCCGGACAACCCGAGCCCAGCGCCGGTGATCAACCCGAGCCCGTGGCGTCGCGTCAACCACCCACCGACGACCGCACCGACCGGCAGAGCGATCAGGAACCGCAGCAACACCAGCGCGGCCGCCAGCTGTCCACCGCCCTGGGTCGTGCGAGCAAACACCGGTACGTCGACCAGCGCCGCGATCAACGCGCACCCGATCAGAAAACTGACCACCAACGAACCCCACGCCGGGCGACCACCCAACAGACCACGAGGCACGATCGCGGCCGCCGTACGACGCTGCCACAGCGCGAATGCGACGGCGAACACCGCGGCCGCAACGAGCAGCCACGGCCCGGCAGGCGACATCAGCTCGCGCTCGGGATCCGCCGTCGCGAAAGCGAGCACGACACCAGCCAGTGCGAGCGCGAGCAGTAGCGCACCGACGAGATCGACTCTCGAGAGCAACGCAGTCAGGTGCCCACGGGTCCCCAAAAGCACGAGGCCGAGCCAGACAAGCGCCAGTACCAGCGTGACGACCCCGATCGGCGTGAGCAGCCGCGACGTTCCAGTGAAGGGCACAAAGGGCAGACCGAGCGTCACCCCGGACGCGAGTCGATCCGGCGCTGTGAGCGTCAGGCCGAGCGCGATGCAGGCGAGCAGCCCGACGGCTCCCGAGATCCGGGGTCGCCACCGGCCGCGAAGCAGCAGCGCGAGGACGACTGCGACGACCAGGTTGAGCCAGAAGATGTACCGCCAGTCAGCCACCGCGAGTACGGCGGCACCCAGCAGCGGACCCAAGACGGAGCCAAGTTCCTGCACCGCCCCGACCACGCCCAACGGCAACCCACGCCGCTCCGCAGGCCAGAGGTCGGCGACCAACGCCAACGTGGCCGGCACCAGCCCGCCACCGCCGACCCCCTGAAGAAACCGACCGGTTACCACCAGCGGCAGGTCGTATGCACCGGCCGTGATCAGCGACCCGACCGCGAACAGCAACAGCGCCCCGACAAGCACCGGCGTACGCCCGGCAACGTCAGCGATGCGCCCGATCAGCGGCAGTACGGCGATGTACCCGAGCAGGAACCCGGAGATGATCGGCGCCGCCCGCTGTAACTCGTCCGCAGACAGCCCGACCCCGGCCATCATGTCGGGCAACGCCAGCACCACGACGTACGTATCCGCCGCCGCAAACGCAACCGCGATCGAAGCCAGCGTGAGGCGGGTCCGCGGGGTCACGGCTTGGTGATTTCGATCTTCTCGCCGTATTTGTCCAGGGTGACGTCGTAGCTGCTGGTGGCACCGGAGTAGAACGGGCCGGTGATGGTCGCCGAGATCAGCTGTTTGCTGCTCTTGTCGATCTTGAAGGTGCTCGGGAAGCTCTGGTCGGCCGGGGCCTTCGGGAAGATGCCCTGGAGGGACTTGCCCTCGACGGAGCCGGTGACCTCGGTGAGGACCTTCGCGCCCTCGCGGGTCTCGCCCTTCACCTTGGCGTCTTTGAGCGTCGGCAGGACCGCGGTCAGGCCCTTCGCCGGGTCGAGCAGGATCGCCGGGTCGGGCGCGCCGAGCCCGGCCAGCTGCGTCGGCGTGAGCTCGATGTAGCTGGGGGAGAACGACACCTTGGCGTAGACCTTGCTCCCGACCGCGACCACCTCGGCGTCGATCGGCGAACCGCCCGACCGCACGGTCAGCTTGCCCTTGAACGCGGGCGCGTGCGTCGCGACGCCGTCACCGCTGGCGAGCGTCTGCCCGCTGTCCGGCAGGTCGCGCCCGGTCAGCACGATGTGCACGCTGGCGGCCTCGTCGATGGTCTTCTTGACGTCGGTCAGCAGCGCGACCGCGTCGCCACCGGTCTGGCCTCCGCCGCCGGACTCCTTCTTGTCGCTACAGCCCGCCACCGCAAGTACCACGACCGCGCACAGCGCGAGCACTCTCTTCACAGAGGTCAGCCTGCCAGATCGGGAGCGCATGCAGCGATGGGCTGAGCAACCGGCACGCCGGAGCCGTCGCGCCGCATGTCGACGCGAGGCAGCTCGACCGGTGCACCGCTGTTCGCGCTGGCCTTCACCGGCGCCGTGCCGATGTACCCGAGCAGCAGGCCGTCCTCGCCCTTCAGAAGCCGCTGGCAACGCACACCGCCGGTCCCGCGTCCCTTGCCCGGGTACTCACTGAACGGCGTGACCTTCACCGCGCCGACCTCGGTCCCCGGCAGCGCGGACGAGGAGCCCGCGATGGTGACGACCTGCGCCTCGCGCGCGGTGTCGACGGCGCCGAAGAAGACCACCTTCGCCTTCGCAGCGAGCCGTACGCCGGCCATACCGCCCGCGGTCCGCCCCTGCGGCCGCACGACCGACGCGGGGAAGTGCAGCAGCTGCGCGTCGGACGTGATGAAGCACAGCTCCTCGTCACCCGTGGTCAGCTCGACCGCGCCGATGACCTCGTCGCCGTCCTTGAGGCCGATGATCTCCCACGAGTCCCTGTTGCTGAGGTGATCCGGTACGACGCGCTTCACGACGCCGGCCGTCGTACCGAGGGCAACGCCGACCGAGTCCGGATCCATCGTGGTCAGCGCCAGCGCCTTCTCGCCCGGCTC
This sequence comes from Kribbella sp. VKM Ac-2569, assembly GCF_004216905.1. Lineage (GTDB taxonomy): Bacteria > Actinomycetota > Actinomycetes > Propionibacteriales > Kribbellaceae > Kribbella. Next base: position 738,297 of record NZ_SGXJ01000003.1, on the reverse strand, counting down.
CAGCGACACGAACTCCGCGATCGGCGCGCCACCCTGCAGGTTCGGCGCGTTCGCGGTCGTCGGTACGGCGGGAAGGTCGAGCGACTCGAGCCGGATCAGCCGGCCCGCGCTGGTGATCAGGCCGTACTGCCCGCGGGCCGTGCTCTTCACCGCGGACACGATCGCGTCGTGCTTCGCGCGCGACTCACTCGGACCGAACGGCTCCACGCCGTTGGTCCGCGCGAGCAGCCCGGCCGAGCTCATCAGGATCCAGCACGGGTCGTCGCTGACCTCGAGCGGCACAGCAGCCGTCTTGGTGGCGCCGGACGACTCCAGCAGCACGGTCCGCCGCGGCGTCCCGTACGTCTTCGCGACCTCGGCGAGCTCGTCGCCCACAATCTTGCGGAGCAGCGCCGGGTCTTCGATGATCGCGGTCAGCGCCTCGATCTCGCGCTCCAGCTCGCCCTTCTCGGTCTCCAGTTCGAGCTTCGAGAACTTCGTCAGCCGGCGCAGCGGCATGTCCAGGATGTAGTTCGCCTGGATCTCGGACAGCTCGTAGATCTCGATCAGCCGTGACCGGGCCGCGGCCGCGTCGTCGCTGCTCCGGATCACCTGGATGACCTCGTCGATGTCCAGGATCGCGATCAGCAGGCCGTCGACGATGTGCAGCCGGTCCTGGGCCTTCTTCCGGCGGAACTCGCTGCGCCGGCGAGTCACGTCGTACCGGTGCTCGAGGTAGACCTCGAGCAGCTCCTTCAGGCCGAGCGTGCGCGGCTGTCCCTCGACGAGGCAGACGTTGTTGACGTGGAACGCGTCTTCGAGCGGGGTCAGCTTGTAGAGCTGCTCGAGCAGCGCCTCTGGGACGAAGCCGTTCTTGACCTCGATGACGAGCTGCGTGCCGTGGCTGCGGTCGGTGAGGTCCTTGACGTCCGCGATGCCCTGGAGCTTCTTGCTCTGCACCAGGGTCTTGATCTTCTCGATCACCTTCTCCGGACCGACGGAGTACGGCAGCTCGGTGACCACGATGCCCTTGCGGCGCGGGGTGACGTTCTCGACGCGGGCGGTGGCGCGCATCTTGAAGCTGCCGCGGCCGGTGGCGTACGCGTCCTTGATGCCTTCCAGGCCGACGATCTTGCCGCCGGTCGGCAGGTCCGGCCCGGGGATGAACCGCATCAGGTCGTCGAGGTCCGCGCCCGGGGTCTTGATCAGGTGCCGGAGCGCCTGGATCACCTCGACCAGGTTGTGCGGGGCCATGTTGGTGGCCATTCCGACCGCGATGCCTGCGGCGCCGTTGACCAGCAGGTTCGGGAAGGCGGCCGGCAAGACGTACGGCTCGGTCTCCTGGCCGTCGTAGTTCGGTTTGAAGTCGACGACGTTCTCGTCGAGCCCGGTCGTCATCGCCATCGACGGCGGCGCCATCCGGCACTCGGTGTAACGCATCGCCGCCGGACCATCGTCCAGAGATCCAAAGTTGCCGTGGCCGTCGATGAGCGGGACCCGCATCGACCACGGCTGGGCGGTCCGGACCAAGGCGTCGTAGATCGCGCCGTCGCCGTGCGGGTGGTACTTACCCATGACCTCACCGACGACGCGGGCCGACTTCACATGGCCGCGGTCGGGGCGGATGTTGTTCTCCGCCATCGAGAACAGGATCCGCCGCTGGACCGGTTTGAGCCCGTCCCGGGCGTCGGGCAGCGCCCGGGCGTAGATCACCGAGTAGGCGTACTCCAGGTAGCTGGTACGCATCTCGTCGGAGACGTCGATGTCGAGGATGCGCTCCTCGAAGTCCTCGGGTTCGGCGGTGCTGCTACGGCGTGCCATGCGGGTCTACGAACTCCTCGATCAAGCGGTACGGGCGCCGCGACGGTCCGGCGCGCCGCACCCATTGTCCCTGGTGAACGGCGATTCTTCCGGCCACGACGCACCCTGTCGCCGATCTCCTCCGCGGTTGCGGACTAGTCCACTGCTGCGGAGGGCTGCGACCGGCGCAGGAGGTACGTCGTCGGGGCCAGAGCGGACCCTACCGCCAGGATCAGACAAAGCGCGCCGATACCCAGCAGGATGCCCCACGGCACGGTGGTCGGCACGTCGGCCACACCCGAGGTCATCGCATGCCGGATCAGTACACCGACCGTCACCGTGATGACGGCCCCGAGGCTGAGCGCGATCGTCCCGACCAGCGACGACTCCCAGAGCACCATGCGCCGCAGCTGGGCCGGCGTCGCGCCGAGCAACCGTGAGGTGACGAACTCGTGGCGGCGCTGCAGGCTGCCCATCAGGAGCGTGTTGGCGATCGCGATGGCGCTGTAGAGCGCTGCCGGCCCGAGCAGCATGACGAGCCCGAGGCGGTTTCCGTTCCGCACGCCGTCCGCCTGGTCGGCCTCCCAATCGGTGGCCAGCTGCGCACCGGGAATCTGCTTCACGAGGTCGGCCGGGGCAACCCCGTCGGCGGGCAGCACGAAACTCCGCTCCGTCCGGGCCTCCGGTGCATGCTTGCGCGCGAGATCGAGCGGGATCAGGAACGACGGGTTCACCCCGAACGCGTCCTTCACGATCGCGACCACCCGAAGCTTCACCGGCGTCCGATCGGGGAACACCACCGGGATCTCGTCGCCGACGCGATAGCTCTCGAACCCCGCCATCTCCTTGCTGACAGCAACCGTATTGCCGGTCAGCCCGCCGAGATCACCGGATCGCACGGTCAGGTCCCGGGTCTGCGACGCGATGCCCGGATCGATCCCTTCGGCGTCCTCGAGCTCCGCGTAGTCAGCCGCGACCCGCACCACCTGAAGTGGCAGTCCGGCATCAACCGCCTTCACCCCAGCGCTCTCAACGGGTGCAGCGCCGGTGACGACGATCGGCGCCCGGACCGCGTCCCGGATGGTCGCCGCCGCACTGTCCGCGGCAAAGCTGAGGCTCAGCACCATGGACCCGGCGATCGCCGAGATGGCGAGAATCGGCGCCGCAAGGGACGCACTCCGCCGCGGTGCAGCGAGCACATTGCTCCGCGCCAGCCGCCCAGACACCTGCGTCCACGCCACGAGCGGCACGGCCCACACCCGTCCGACCAGCGGTACGACGACGGGCGCGAGCAAGGTCAGCGCGATCACCAACACCATCGGCGTAAACATCGCGAGCGGTACGGCGCCCTCACCGCTCGATGGCCTGATCAGGGTCAGCATCGTGATCGCGCCGGCCAGGAACAGCAGCCCGAATACGACTCGCACCGGCCCGATCCGCGGCGGCTCCAGAGATGCCTCTCGCAACGCGTCGATGGGCCCAACCCGGCCCGCCCGCCGCGCCGCCGAACGGGCACCGAGCATCGCGACCAGCAACCCGGCCGCGACGGCGATCGCGAGCGGGACCCACGGCGATGCCGGCTCCAGCTTGACGGGCGCCAACTCGGTGTACGACGCCTTGCGCAGCAGCAGTGGTGTCGCGAGCTGAGCCGCGACCGCCCCGGTCAGGGAGGCGGCGAGCGCGACGGCGAGCGCCTCGCCGAGCACCATCCGGCGGATCTGCCGCGGCGTCGCGCCGATCAGCCGCAGCAGCCCGAACTCCCGCCGCCGCGACGCGACGGCGAACGCGAACGTGCTGGCGATGACGAAGATCGTGATGAATCCGCTGATCGTCCCGACCATGCTGAGCACGGTCTGCAAACCGGACACATCGGCGTCCGACAACGGCACCTTCACGCTCTGGGGCGCCGTACCGTCGCCGCCGAGGGTCGTGACGCTGATGCTCGCGGAGGTCGGGCCGTGGTAGGCGATGGTGGCGGCCGTCGCGGTCGCGGCCAGCCCGAGCAGGAACACCCCGACCGCGAGTGCCACGAACGATCCGGCGTACAGCGAGCGGTGCCGGCCGACGGTTTGCCGGCTGAGGAAGAACATCATCGTTCCAGGTCGCTCATCGCCGCCGCGATCTGCGCGGGCGTGGCGCGATCGAGGTGGCCGGCGAGCAGTCCGTCGGACAGGAACAGCACGCGCTCGGCGTACGCGGCCGCGACCGGGTCGTGGGTCACCATCACCACGGTCTGGCCCGCGCGGTCGGTTGCCTCGCGCAACAGTCCGAGGATCTGCCGGCTGGTGCCGCTGTCCAGCGCGCCGGTCGGCTCATCGGCGAAGAACACCGACGGCCTCGTGATCAGCGCCCGCGCGATCGCGACCCGCTGCTGCTGCCCGCCGGACAGCTCGGCGGGTCGCCGCTTCGCCTTCCCCTCCAGACCGACCTGTTCCAGCACGCGCTGTACGTCGTTCCGCGCCGGGCGGCGACCGGTGAGACGCAGCGGGAGCGCCACGTTGTCGTACACGGTCAGCGACGGCAGCAGGTTGTACGCCTGGAACACGAAGCCCATCTCGGCCCGACGCAGTTTCGTCAGCTCTACCTCGTTCAGCCCGAGCAGGGTGACTCCGTTGAGTACGACGGTGCCTGTGGTCGGATGGTCGAGTCCGGCCGCGCACTGCAACAGTGTCGATTTGCCAGAGCCGGACGGGCCCATCACGGCTGTGAACGAGCCCCGCGCGAAGTGGTACGTCACCCCGCGCAGCGCGTCGACCGCTCCGGCCTTGGAACGGTAGGTCTTGGTGATGCCGTCCAGCAGCAGCGCAGGCGGCTCGGCCGGTGCAGTGAACGGATAGGAAGGCGCGGTAGCGGTCATAGTCCCAGCAAACCGTCGTACGGCGATCTGGACCCTGGTCCACGGGGGAGACCCGCAGTAGCGCGCACGCTACCGCCCAGCGCCCAGAGCCCGCCTAGGGTTGGGCCATGACCGTCTGGGCCGCGTTGGCGTCGCCGCGCTACCTGATCTCGTCGTGGCCGTGGCGGAGCTATGCGTACCTGTTCACGTCCGTGCCGATGGGTGCGGTGTCGATCGTGGTCCTGGTCGGGCTGGCCGGACTGAGTGCGGTGCTGAGTCCGATCCTGATCGGGATCTTGATGCTTACGGCGTTCCCGCTGATTGGCGCGGCGATCGGGTGGGTCGAGCGGCGGCGGGCCGGGCTGATGCTGGTTGATGGCATCAAGAGCCCGCACGCGAAGCTGCCGGCCGGGCTCACGCGGCGGGCGAAGCTGACGTTCCGGCGGCGCGAGCAGGCGTCGATGCGGGCGCTCGGGTACGGCTTCGTGCTCGGTGTGTTCGTGTGGCCGCTGAGCGCGCTGTTCGCGGGGCTCAGCGCGACCATTCTGCTGACGACGCTGGCCGCGCCGGTCATCGCGGACGAAGACCAGATGGGCATGGGGCCCTGGACGCTGGACACGGTGGGGGAAGGGTTCGTGTTCCTGGTCCTGTTCGGGCCGGTGTTCTACGCGGTCAGCTCGTACCTGCTCGGGGTGATCGCCGGGGCGGAGGCGTCGCTCGCGAAGGCGATGCTCGGACCCCGGCAGGAGGAGCTCCAGCGGAACCTCGCCGAACTGCGTCGTTCCAGGCTGGACCTGGTCGACGCGTTCGAGACCGAGCGAGTGCGGATCGAGCGGCACCTGCACGACGGCGTACAGCAGCGGCTGGTCGGGCTCACGATGACACTCGGTTTGGCCGAGCTGGACCTGCCGGAGGGTGAAGGGCGGCGGCTGGTGGTGAAGGCGCATGGGGAGGCGGAGGCTGCGTTGGCGGATCTGCGGGCCGCTGTACGAGGCATTCATCCTCGGGTGCTGGTGGATCACGGGCTGGAGGCCGCCGTACGGGAAGTGGCGGATCGGATGCCCCTGCCTGTGACGCTGCAGTTGTCGATCCCGACGCGGTTGCCGGGGCCGATCGAGGCTGCGGCGTACTTCGTCGTCAGTGAGGCGCTCGCGAACGTCGCCAAGCACGCGCAGGCGTTGACGTGCGAGGTGACCGGCTGGGTGGATCGCGACCGGCTGATCATCACGGTGCAGGATGACGGCGTCGGTGGCGCGCGGCTCGGTGCCGGAACGGGTCTCACCGGGTTGGTGACACGCTTGGACGCTTTGGGCGGCACACTCGACGTCGACAGCCCGACCGGTGGGCCGACACGACTGAGGATGGAGAGCCCGTGCCGACTCGGCGACTGAGCATCGTGCTGGCGGAAGACTCACTGCTGCTGCGGGAGGGTTTGGCCAGCATCCTCGATCGCGCCGGGCACGAGGTACGGGACGCTGTGGGGGACGGGGACGCGTTGCTGGCCGTCGTGCGCAAGGACCCGCCGGACATGGTGATCACCGACGTACGGATGCCGCCCGGGCACAGCGACGAGGGATTGCGGGCCGCGGCGGCGATCCGGGCGGAGCTGCCCGCGATCGGGATCCTGGTGCTGTCGCAGTACGTCGCCGACGCGTACCTCTCGTCGTTGCTGGAGACAACTACCGGCGGGATCGGGTACCTGCTGAAGGACCGGGTCGGGCACGTGACCGAGTTCCTCGAGTCGCTGGACCGGGTCGCCGACGGCGGGACCGTGGTCGACCCCGAGGTGGTGCGGCAGCTGCTGGCACGGCGGCGGAACGACGGGCCGCTGTCGGCGCTGACACCGCGCGAGCTGGAGGTACTCGCGCTGATGGCGGAGGGCCGGGTGAACGGGTCGATCGCGGAGCAGTTGGTGGTGAGTGAGGCCGCCGTCCGCAAGCACGTCGGGAATATCTTCGCCAAGCTGCGGTTGGACGAAGGGTTGGACCGGCGCGTTTCCGCAGTGCTGACGTATTTGAGGGGTTAGCGATGGACGAGGCGATTCGGAAGATCCTGGCCGAGTGCGACACGTGGGCCGTGGTGGGGCTGTCGAGCAACACCGGACGGGCGGCGTACGGCGTGGCGCGGTTCCTGCAGAGTCACGGGAAGCGGGTCGTGCCGGTGCATCCGGCGGCGGAGACGGTGCACGGCGAGCAGGGGTACGCGACGCTCGCGGACATCCCGTTCCCGGTGGACTGCGTGGACGTGTTCGTGCGGTCCGAGCTGGCCGGGGACATCGCGGACCAGGCAGTGGGAATCAACGCGAAAGCGGTGTGGTTCCAGCTCGACGTAGTGGATCAGGACGCCTACGCACGGACGACGGCCGCGGGCCTCACGATGGTGATGGACCACTGCCCGGCGATCGAGTGGGGACGTCTCGGACCGATCTCTTCCGAAGGGCTCTGATGTTCACGATCGACACGTCCACCGGCTTCGGCAAGCGGATCGCGCGGCATCTCGACGACGAACGGGTGGTCTGGCTGACCACCGTCGCCCCGTCGGGCACGCCGGCGCCGACCCCGGTGTGGTTCCTCTGGCACGACGACGAGATCCTCATCAGCAGCGAGCCGGACAAGGCCAAGCTGCGCAACGTCGCCGGCCATCCGCAGGTCACGGTCAACTTCAACGCCACCCACACCGGAGGAGACGTCGGCGTCATCTCCGGTACGGCGGTGATCGACCCGGACCCGATCAGCGGCGAGGCGCTGGCGGCGTACAACACGAAGTACGCCGACGACATCGCCGGGCTCGGGATGACCCCGGACCAGTTCCACGCTTCCTACTCGGTCCTGATCCGGATCACCCCCGGGAAACTGCGCGGTTTCTAGTCCGGGTATCTAGTTCAGGTAGCCCTCGACGGTGTCGCTGGAGCGGGCTGCGGCGTCGTCGGGGTTCTCGCCGAACTCGCGCTTGGCGCGCCGCTGGCGGAGCAGGTCCCAGCACTGGTCCAGCTCGACCTCGAGCGCCCGGAGCCGGGCGTGCTCGTCGGCGTCGTCCACCTGTCCCGCCGCGTGCTTCGTCCGCAGTTCGTGCTCCTCGGCCACCAGGTCGTCGATCCGGCTGAAGATGCTCTTGTCGTCGCTCATGAGAGAACGGTACGCCCGTCCGGAAGCCGGGAGCGGGACAGGAGTTCGGTGATGACGAGGATCGCCAGCGCCTCGGCGGCCACCAATCCGATCAGTACGACGAGCTGGAGCGCGGCTGCTTGGGTCGGTGAGGCTCCGCCGAGGACCATGCCGACGAACGCACCCGGCAGCGTGACGAGGCCGACGGTTCGCGTCTGATCCAGGGCCGGCAGCAGGGCGTCACCCGCGACCGGGCCGACCACGAGTTTGAACGCGTCCGGTTGCAGCAGCCCGATCGACAGTCCCGCCTCGAACTCGCCGTACCGGTTGCCGTACTCGCTCAGCACCCGCCGTCCGGCGAGCGTGGTCGCGGTCATCGCACCGCCGACGATGATGCCGCCCATCGGCAGGATGCTCGCCGGGTTCCGCGGTACGACGCCCGGCAGGATGAGGAGCAGCAGTACGGCGAACGCGCCGCTCCCGATCGCGGCCGCGCAGTACAGCCACTGCCGCGGGACGACCACGGTGTGCTGGAGCCGTCGCGTGCTCGTCACCGTCGCGACCACGAACATCAACAGCACAAACGCGAGTGCGCCGAGCGTGTGCTGCAGCGCGACCCCGACCACTGCCCCGACCGCGGCGAGCTGCACGACCGCACGCAACGCCGCGGTGACGATGCCCTTGTCGTGCCGGAGGCCGGCGTACCGCGAAGCGCCGACCCCGATGGCGATCAGCAACGGCAGGACGACAACGGCGGCCCAGCCGAGCCCGGTATGGAACGACATCGCGGTTACTTGAAGTCCGCCTCGTCGTACGTCTGCCCGCCGGTCCCGCTCTCAACCTTGGCTGCCTCATCCGCGCGCAGCTCGACCCGCCGGATCTTCCCGGAGATCGTCTTCGGCAGCTCGGCGAACTCGATCCGCCGGATCCGCTTGTACGGCGCCAGGTGCTCGCGGCAGAACGCCAGGATCTCCCCAGCCAGCTCCCGTGATGGTTCGTGCCCGGCAGCAAGGACGACGTACGCCTTCGGTACGGCGAGACGCACCGGATCCGGTGACGGGACGACGGCCGCCTCGGCGACGGCCGGGTGCTCGATCAGCACGGACTCCAGCTCGAACGGCGAGATGCGGTAGTCGCTGGCCTTGAACACGTCGTCCGAGCGCCCGACGTACGTGATGTAGCCGTCCTCGTCCCGGCTCGCGACGTCGCCGGTGTGGTAGTACCCGTTCCGCATCGCCTCTTCGGTGAGCTCCTGCGCGTCCCGGTACCCGCGCATCAGCGGGACCGGTGCGGGCGCCAGCTCGATGCAGATCTCGCCGTCGTCGCCGATCTCGTCGGTGGACGGGTCGATCAGCGCGATGCTGTACCCGGGCAGCGGGCGCCCCATCGAGCCGAGCTTCACCGGCTGGCCGGGCGGGTTCCCGATCTGCGCGGTCGTCTCGGTCTGGCCGTAGCCGTCCCGGATCGTGATGCCCCACGCGTTGCGGACCTGCTCGATCACCTCGGGGTTCAACGGCTCACCGGCCGAGATGCATTCGCGGATCCTGACTTCGACCGCGGACAGGTCCGCCTGGATCAGCATCCTCCACACCGTCGGCGGTGCGCAGAACGTGGTCACGCCGTACTCCTGCAGCACCTGCAGCATCTTCTCGGCGTCGAACCGCGTGTAGTTGTAGAGGAAGACCGTCGCGCCGGCGTTCCACGGCGCGAACACGTTGCTCCACGAGTGCTTCGCCCAGCCGGGGGAGGAGACGTTGAGGTGTACGTCGCCGGGCTGCAGGCCGATCCAGTACATCGTGGACAGGTGGCCGATCGGGTAGCTCACCTGCGTGTGCTCGACCAGCTTCGGCTGGCTCGTCGTACCGGAGGTGAAGTAGAGCAGCAGCGAGTCGTCGGCCGCGGTATCGACCTCAGGCACCGGGCCGTCGTAGTTCTCCGAGTCGGGGTAGTGCAGCCAGCCCTCCGCGGGCTCCCCGACGGCGACGCGGATGCAGTGCTCGGCGATCCCGGCGTACCGGCCGGCGTCGGCGCCGCTGGTGACGACGGCGCGCACGTTGCCCCGGGAGATCCGGTCCGCGAGGTCGGCGTCGGTGAGCAGGGTGGTGGCGGGAATCATCACCGCACCGGCGCGAATGCAGCCGAGCATCGTCTCCCACAGCTCGACCTGGTTGCCGAGGACGATCAGCACGCGGTCGCCCGGCTTCAGCCCGGCCTCGGTCAGCCAGCCGGCAACCTGGCGGGACCGCTCGCCCATCTCGGCGTACGTCCGCGAGTTGACCTCGCCGTCCTCCTCGACGATCGTCAGCGCGGCCACCTCGGGCTGCTCGACAGCGAGCGCGTCGAACCAGTCGCGCGCCCAGTTGAACCGCTCGAACGCCGGCCAGCTGAAGTCCCGGTACGCCGTCTCGTAGTCGTCCCGATGCGCCACCAAGAAGTCGCGCGCCGTCCGGAACTCCCGCGTGACCTCCGAAGTACTCTGCTCCGTCGCCATGCGACGCACACTACCCATTCAGGGAGAGGACAGCTCCGGTCACCACGAGTGGCGTGAGAATCAGTCCGCGCCACAGGAACGACCACCAGGAGATGTCCACGCGGGCGGCGTCGCAGCGTGCCCGCCAGAGCAGTGTGGCCAGCGAGCCCCACAGGGTGAGGAGGCAGCCGCAGTTGACGCCGATGAGCAGTGCGAGCATGCGGTGCGGGCTGTCCGCGGCGACGGGTTCCATGGCGAGGTACGCCGGGAGGTTGTCGAACAGGTTCGCCCCGAGCGCAGCGGTCGCGCTCAAGCGCAGCTCGGAGGTGGTGCCGGCGACCCGCCGCAGCAGGTCCTCGAGACCGTGGGAGCTCAGGAACCCGACCACGGTGAACAGCACCACGACGATGCCGACCAGCTTGAACGGGATCAGCGACCACCTGAGGACACTGCGTCGCCGTACTGCAAACAGGACGACCAGCACCAGCGCCCCGATGCTCGCGGGCCACGCCACCTCGATGCCTGAGACGAACGCCGGGCCGAGCAGCAGACACACAGCCGCGGAGCCCCAGAACAGGACCTTGTCCTCGACCGCAGGTGTCGGCGGGACGATGTACCGACGTGGCAGGTCGCGGTGGAAGAGCGCCGCGAGCACCACGACGGTGATGACGATCGCAGCGAGCGCAGGGCGCCAGCTGACGGACAGGTAGTTGACGTCCAGCTTGCGGAACGGGTGCAGGGCGAGGAGGTTCGTCAGGTTGGACACCGGCAGCAGGAGGGACGCCGTACCGGCCAGCCAGACAGTGGTGAACGCGAACAGCTTCGGCGGGATGTCCAGTTGGCGGGCCATCGACAGCACGACTGGCGTCAGCAGCACCGCGCAGGTGTCCAGAGACAGCACGATCGTGAGCCCCGTGGCCAGCGCCACGACCAGCAGCCAGAGCCGCCAGACCCGGCCGCGGGCGAGGTGCGCCGCCTCCCGCGCCGCGACGTCGAACACCTTGGCATGGTCGGCCAGCTCGGCGATGACGGTCACTGCGACCAGGAACACCAGCACCGGCGCGATCCGCTCGACCAAATTCAGAACCTCTCCAGTGGCTGTTTGAGTACGCTGTCTGGGTGCCGGATCAGTATGACCACCAGCCTCCGGACGGCTATCCGGCGGAGTACGAGGCCGATGTCGTCCTGCGGGACGGCGCGACCGCGCACCTGCGGCCGATCACACCGGACGATGCGGCGCTGCTGGTGTCGTTCTACGCGCGGGTGTCCGAACAGTCGAAGTATTACCGCTTCTTCGCCCCGTACCCGGAACTGTCCGACCGTGATGTGGCGAGGTTCACGCAGGTCGACTACCACGAACGGCTTGCGCTGATCGTCACGGTCGGTGACGAGATGATCGGTGTCGGACGCTACGAGGGCACCGGCCGGCGTACGGCGGAAGTCGCGTTCCTGATCGAGGACGCGCACCAGGGGCGCGGGCTCGGGCAGCTGCTGCTCGAGCACCTGGCGCAGGCGGCCCGGGAGAACGGCATCCACCGGTTCGTCGCCGAGGTGCTGCCGGACAACCGGAAGATGATCACGGTCTTCACCGAGGCCGGCTACAAGGTCGCGCGGGAGTTCGAGGACGGCGTGATCATGGTCGAGTTCGACATCGCGCCGACCGACACGTCGTTCGGGGTGATGCAGGCCCGCGAGCAGCGCTCCGAGGCACTGTCGATCGCACGATTGCTGACCCCGTCCTCGGTCGCCGTCATCGGCGCGAGCCGCCGCGAGGGCACGATCGGCAATGCGCTCCTGCGCAACCTCCGCGACGGCGGGTTCCCCGGACGGCTGTACGCCGTGAACACCGACACGAAAGCGGCCGAGATCGAGGGCGTCCCGGCGTACCCGACGATCCGGGAGGTCGAGGACACCGTCGACCTCGCGGTGGTCGCGGTCAAGGCCGACATGGTCGCGGACGTCGTCCTGGACTGCGCGGCGAAGGGTGTGCGCGGGCTGGTCGTGGTGTCGAGTGGGTTCGCGGAGATCGGTGACGAGGGGCGGAAGCGGCAGCGGTACCTGGTCGGTCTCGCGCGGTCCTACGGCATGCGGGTGATCGGGCCGAACGCGCTGGGACTGATCAACACCGCGAGTGGGGTCTCGCTGAACGCGACGCTGTCGCCGCTGATGCCGAGCAAGGGCCGGGTCGCGTTCTTCTGCCAGTCGGGCGCGCTCGGTGTGCCGATCCTCGCCGACATGGTCGGGCGTGGTCTCGGGCTGTCGAGCTTCGTGTCGGCGGGCAACCGGGCGGATGTCTCGGGCAACGATCTGATGCAGTACTGGTACTCCGACGAGGCCACCGAGGTCGTCCTGCTCTACCTGGAGTCGCTCGGCAACCCGCGCAAGTTCAGCCGGGTGTCACGCCGGCTGGCAGGGCGGAAGCCGGTGATCGCACTCAAGTCCGGACGCGCCACTCAGGGTGTGCCGGTCGGACAGCTCGTGCGGCGCAGCCATTTGCCACCGGCAAGCATCGAGTCGATGTTCCGGCAGAGCGGCCTGATCGGTGTGGACACCACCGGCGAGCTGTTCGACGTCGCGCAGTTGCTCGCGCACCAGCCGTTGCCGAAGGGCCGCCGGGTCGCGATCGTCTCGAACTCGGACGCGCTGACGCTGCTCGCGCTCGACACGATGGCGGGCTGCGGCCTCGACGTCGCGGGCGAGCCGCGGAACCTGAGCGCCGACGCGACCCCGTCCGATTTCGGTCTCGCGCTGTCGGAGGTGTTCGCCGACGACAAGGTGCACTCGGTCGTGGTGATCTACACACCGCCCGTGCAGTCGAACGGCGGCGAGGTCGCGCAGGTGCTCGCCGCGGCGGCCGCGGGCTCGGACAAGCCGGTGGTGTCGACCTTCCTCGCGTCCCGGAGCGTGCCGGCCGAGCTGCAGGTGCCGGACGAGGACGGCGGCGCCGCGCGCGGTTCGATCCCCTCGTTCCTCAACCCGCAGTACGCCGTCGGCGCGCTGGCGAAGGCGACGCAGTACGCCGAGTGGCGGCGCCGGTCGGACAGCCGGATCCCGGACCTGCCGGACATCGACACCGCCGGGGGAGAGGACTTCGTCGCGGAGTTCTTGCAACGGAACCCGTCCGGCGCGGACCTCGACGAGGCCGATCGGCAGCGGCTGCTGACCTTCTACGGGATCATGGTGCTGCCGGCGTTCCCGGTGCTGTCCGCGGACGAGGCCGTCGACCGGGCCGCGGATCTCGGGTTCGAGGTGATCCTGAAGGCGACCGCGGAGCAGTGGCGGATGCGGCCGGATCTCGCCGACATCTGGCGGCACATCCACGACGAGGAGGACATGCGCGCGGCCTGGGCCGAGATGACCCACACGTTCGGGGTCGCGTCGGATCCGGGGCGGGCGCAGTTCGTCGTACAGAAGATGGCGCCGCCCGGCGTACCGGTGGTGATCTCGACGATCGAGGACGTGTCGTTCGGGCCGGTGGTGACGTTCGGGCTGTCGGGCGTCGCCACGGATCTGCTCGGCGACCGCTCGTACCGGATGCCGCCGCTCACCACCCGCGACGCGGCCGAGATGGTGCGCGAGGTGAAGGCCGCGCCCTTGCTGTACGGCTACCGCGGCTCGGACCCCGTGGACATCCCGGCGATCGAGGACCTCCTGCACCGGGTGTCCCGCCTGACCCTCGACCTGGAAGAGGTCGTCCGCCTGGACCTCCGCTCGGTCCTGGTCGCCGCCCAGGGCGCCACCGTCCTCGACACGAGAATCCGCATCGCCCCGAACGAGAAGCCCCGCCAGGACACCCCGGCCCGCCGCCTCACTTAACCCCCACAACCCCCTCCCCAAACCGGTTTGGGGAGGGTTACCCACCCAGATCGGGCAGTACGGCTCCCCGTTCGCGGTTGAGTGTCTCCCCGAACTGGTTTGGGGAGGGTTATCCGCCCGGATTGGGCTGTACGGCTCCCCGGTCGCGGTCGGAGGGCTGCCCCAAACCGGTTTGGGGAGGGTTGTGCCGGGGTTGGCAGTGAGGGCTGGGGGGCGGGGTGGTGGCGGGAGGTTAGGGGCGGGTGTAGATGCTGTTCTCGCGGACGAGCAGCGTGGCGTCGACCAGACCTCGGCGGAGGGCGGCGTGGTCCGGGTGCCAGCGGTTGAGGATCTCGTTGACCTCCGACTCCGGGTACGGGCGACCCACCTCGAACGACTGGACGAGGTACTCGAGGACGATCTGGTACTTGTCCGGGAATGTCGGGAAGTGGGTCAGCCGCCCGTCGCGGATGAACGACTTCAGCACGTTGTCCCGGGCCGGATCGGGATCCAGCGGAACCCGCTCCGGACGGCTCTCCCGTACGGCGTCCTTGAACGCGGCCTCGTCCGCCGTGAACCCGTCCCTGCTCGCCGCGATCAGCCCGCCCTTGGTCAGCCGTTGCAGTGCCTTCACCACGACCGGTGCGGGGAGTCCGGTGCTCCCGGCAACCTGGTCGGGAGTGGAGGCGCCGAGGACGATGGCGGAGTACGTCCGCAACCTCGACGGTTCGGCCAGCAGACCACAGAGCTGATCGGCGTTCATGCCTTCACGCTAACGCTCACCGCAACCCGATTTCGGGCTCTTCTGCCGTCTGTGAGGCCGGCGACGGTGAGCTGCCAAGGCTGAGTCTGGGCTGTGTTTCGGATGTTGTGCAGGTCGACAGTACGTATACGTCCACTGTCCGGTGATTCGGACAGCTGCCAGGCGTGCGGTCGCGGGTAGTCGACGTATACGTACTGTCGAGCTGCAGCTCCCGGTGGGCCTTACCTGTCCCACGGCCCGCAGCTCACCCACACATCAGGCGTGAGAGCCCGATTTCGGCATGAAAGGATCGGCGGCATGCAGCCTGGACCGCAGAACGCGATCACCGATGTCCCTGGAATCCTGGTCGGACAGGTCGAGCGCTTGGACCCGCCGTACCTGACCGGCACGACGGTTGTGCACGTGCCGGGGACGGCCGTCGCCGGGGTCGATGTCCGCGGTGGCGCGCCCGGCACTCGCGAGACCGACCTGCTCGCGCCGGTGAACTCGAACGGTGGCGTGAACGCGATCGTCCTCACCGGCGGCAGCGCGTTCGGGCTCGACACCGCCGGCAGCGTGATGCGTTGGCTGGAGGAGCGCGGCGAGGGTGTGCGCGTCGGTCAGGGTGAGTACGACGTGGTGCCGATCGTCCCGACCGCGGTGATCTTCGACCTCGCCCGCGGCGGCGACTTCAAGGCCCGGCCGGAGCCGTCCTGGGGAGCGGACGCGATCGCCGCCGCCACCGACGGTCCGGTTGCCCTGGGCAACCACGGTGCCGGAGCCGGCGCCCGGGCCCGTTCGCTCAAGGGCGGCGTCGGCTCGGCGAGCGTCCGGCTCGACGACGGTACGACGGTCGGCGCGCTGGTGATCGTGAACGCGGCCGGCTCCACGGTCGATGCCGACGGCAACCTGTACGGCGCCCGCCTCGGACTCGGCGACGAGTTCGCGCACCTGCGAACCCCGGTCGAGCCGCCGCCACCCAACGCGCCCGGCCGCAACCTGATCCCCGGCCCGTCGATGAACACTGTGATCGCGATCGTCGCCACCGACGTACCGCTGGACAAGGCCGCGACCCAACGGATGGCGATGGTGGCGCACGACGGGCTCGCGCGGGCGATCGACCCGATCCACACGCTCGTCGACGGCGACAGCATCTTCGCGCTCTCGACCCGGACGTCGGACGAGCCGCGGCTGAGCGTGACCGATCCGCTCGCGCTCGGCCAGTTGGAGACCGTGTACGCCGCCGGCGCGCGGACGCTGTCGCGGGCGATCGTGCACGCGATGCTGAACGCTGAGTCGGTGGAGACCCCGGCCGGGACGATCCCGAGCTACCGCGACGCGTACCCGTCGGCGTTCCTGGCCGACTGACGTACGACTGGAGTCGTACGCCGTACCGGTCTAAAGGAGACGACAGGACCGGTCCGCGGGCCGACGATCGCGGGCCGTGATCGCGACAGGCTCGGGGCATGAACTTTCAGAGTCCCCAATCGCAGGTTGTGTTGAGCGGGCACGGCCTGGTCAAGCACTACGGCAGCGTGGTCGGTCTGGCCGGAGTGGACGTCGCTGTCCGGTCCGGCGAGGCGCTCGCGGTCATGGGCCCGAGTGGCAACGGCAAGACCACCCTGCTGCATGTACTCGCCGGCATCCTCACGCCGGACCAGGGCGAGGTCTGGCTGGGCGGTGAACGTGTCGACCAGCTGAACGACTCCGCCCGGACGGTACTGCGTCGCCGCCGTCTCGGCTTCGTGTTCCAGGACAACCAGTTGCTCGCCGAGCTGCCCGCGGACGAGAACGTTGCCCTGCCACTGATGGTCGACGGCCTCAGCCGCCGCGAGGCGATCGGACGGGCGCGCAACACGCTCGCCCAGGTCGGGCTGGCCGCCGAGGTCGGTCGTCGACCGGGTGAGCTGTCCGGCGGGCAGGCGCAGCGGGTCGCCATCGCGCGGGCACTCGTCGGCGAGCCGCAGGTGGTGTTCGCCGACGAGCCAACCGGCGCATTGGACGCGGCCACCGGCTCACAGGTGATCGACCTGCTCGTGGGCGCCGCGACCTACCGCGGTGCGGCAGTAGTGGTCGTCACCCACGACAACGCCGTGGCCGCCCGCTGCCACCGGGCCCTCCACATCGTCGACGGCCGAGTCAGCGATGCCATGGGAGCCGTGCGATGAATCCGATGACTGAGCTCGGCCTGCGGTTTGTACGGCGTCCCGGGCCAGGCGGACGTGCCGCGAACCTGGCGGCGTTCGGCGCGACCGCGGTGGTCGCCCTGCTGGTCACGTTTCTGATTGCCGGCTCGCTCGGGTTGTCGCAACGGTCTGAGCGGATCGGGTGGCGGAGTGCGGACAAGGCTGACCCGGCGACCGCGATCGGCTCGCTGAACCTGGACGACGACCAGCGCGTCGACGGCCACCGCCTGAGCGTTCTCGACCTCGCGATCCTTCGCCCCAACGAGCTCGAACCACCGCCCGGCCTCGACCACACACCCAAGCCCGGCGAGGTCTTCGTCTCGCCTGAGGTCGCCAAACGCTGGTCCAGCCTCAGCAAGCAGTACGGCGTCGATAAGCCGACCGGTGTGATCAGTGACAAGGGCCTGTCCTCGCCAGAAGAGTTCATCATCATCCGCGGCGTCCAGACGATCCCTGCCGACCAGCACCCGCAGTACGTCAGCAGTTGGAACGAGAAGGTCTGGGACAGCCGCATGCTCGGTCTGCTGATCGCAGTGGCGTCCGGCATCATCCTGGTGCTGTTCCCGATCCTGAGCCTCGTCGGACAGGCTGCTGGTGTTGCAGCCAAGCGTCGCGAGCACCGGCTGGCTGCACTACGTCTTGCTGGTGCCACCCGGACCCAGGTGCTCTGGCTGAGCGCAGTAGAACAAGCAGTGCTCGCTGCGGCCGGTGCAGTCGTCGGTCTGGTCGGCTACACCGTTCTGAGTCCGCTGATCGCGCAGATCCCACTCGGCGGCGGACGCTGGTACGTCGGTGACATCACAGTGCAGTGGTGGACAGTCCTCGTCGTACTGGTCGCCGTACCCGTGCTGTCCGTCATCAGTGCGCTCATCGGCCTCGGACGCGTCAGCATCACCCCGCTGGGCGTCGTACGCGGCCAAACGCGCAAGGGCCTCAGTGTGCTGCGCATCGGGTTGCTGGTCATCGGTCCGGTGATGCTGGCGTACTACGGGATGAAGGCGGCCTTGCTGCCGTTGCTGATCGCGGTCGGCTTCGCCGCACTCGCCGTACGCGTGGTCGGGCCGTGGGCGGTGCAGCTGGTGGGCAAGACGATGGCGAAGGCAGCCAACGGACCTGTGACGTTGCTGGCCGGTCGACGCCTGGTAGATGACCCCAAGGGCGCTTTCCGACCTGTGGCCGCACTGGTGCTGTCCGGCTTCGTCACTGGGTTCATCTCGGTATTCATGCCCTCTGGTGACGACGACCCGAGCTTCAACGACATGCGGATCGGTGTCGCGTTGCTGCTCTCGCTGGTCTTCCTGACCGTGGCTGCCTCGACCGCTGCGGGAGCAGTGGGTACGGCGCTGGACCAGGCCGCTCCTGCACGGGCGCTACGGCGGTCGGGCGTACCGCTGTCGGTGATCGAGCGAGCGGCTCGGGTCGCGGCCGTGGTACCGGTTGTCGCTGTCGGCCTGCCCGTCGTCGGGTTCGGTGCGCTGTGTGGGCTGGCGTTGAGCGGCGGCAAGGTGATCACCCAGGGGAGTTCCGGCGTACTGCTGCTGCTCGGGCAGGTCGTCGCGGGGCTGGTCCTGGTCACCGTCGCGGGCGCGGCCGGTGCGCCGGTCCTGCGGAAGGCAAGTGCGAACTGATCGCGGTTGTCCACAAGGGTGAAACGCTCCGGGGCACGATCGTGCGAGGATGAGGGCATGCGTGACCTGAATACACCGGAGCTCGCGGACGCGTCGGCGGACCTGCGCGACGCGATCGATCGGTGCGGCTATTACCCCGACGTGGTGACCGACTCGCTCGAGGTAGCGGTCGCCGGCGAACCGATCCGGGCCTACGTGCTGCAGCACGAACCGACGTTCGACCGGGACGAGGTTCGGCGGCACATCACGATCCTGGCGCTCACCCCGACCCGGCTGATCGTCGGGCACACCGACGAGCACGCGGCCGACGAACTGATCCGCGCGCCGTACGCGTCCACCTCGACCGAGGCGATCCCGCTGTCCCGCGTGAACGCCGTCGTCGTGAACCGCGTCGTACCGAACCCGGCGGGCTACGCCACCGGCAAGGCCGACCCGGCGGTGGCGGGCAGCGGCGAGGTGGTGTTGACCATCGGCTGGGGCATGGTCAACCGGATCGACCTGGAGCCGGCCGTCTGCGCGGACCCGAACTGCGAGGCCGACCACGGGTACACCGGTTCGGTCGCGGCCGACGACATCTCGCTGCGGATCAGCGCCGCGGCCGACGGCCCGGCGGGGATCCAGCAGGTGCTCGAGTTCGCGAAGGCACTCTCGTTCGCGACCACCAGCAGGTAGCGCCGTGATCCAGCCGGTTTCGCCGCAGTACGGCGGCGGCGCGCTCGCCGACGTCCTGCCGTCCGTGGCCGGCGCGCTGTCGGTGCCGAGGGAGACCAACCTCCTCGGCCTGCCGCCCGCCTCCCGGTACGCCGTTCTCTTGCTCGACGGACTCGGCTGGAAGCTGCTCCAGCGGTACGGCGACGCCGCGCCGTACCTGTCGTCGCTGATCCCGAAGAGCCGCAGTCTGACCGCCGGAGTGCCGTCGACGACCGCTGTCAGCCTGACGAGCCTCGGCACGGGTCTGCCGCCGGGTGCGCACGGCATCGTCGGCTACACGTCGATCGTCCCGGAGACCGGTGCGCTGCTGAATGCACTGTCCTGGGACGCGCCGGTCGACCCACGTCGCTGGCAGCCGCACGGAACCGTCTTCGATCGGGTAGCGGCAGCAGGTGTTGCCACGCGCAACGTGAGCAAGGCGCGGTTCGACACGTCAGGGCTGACAGCGGCCGCGTTCCGGGGGAGCGCACACCGCGGCGCCGACACTGTTGAGGACCGTCTGGACGCGACCCGTTTCGCGAGTCGTGAAGGGCAGTCGTCACTGGTCTACGTGTACGACTCGCAGCTCGACTACATCGGCCACCAGCAGGGCTGCGACTCCTGGCAGTGGCAGAAGGAACTCGGCGCAGCCGACACGTTCGCACAACAGGTCCGCTCGGCGCTGCCGCGTGACGCCGTACTGCTCGTCGTCGCCGACCACGGCATGATCGACGTCGCCCCCGAGCACCGCGTGGACCTGGACGCGGAGCCCGCACTGACCGAAGGGCTGACCCTGATCGGTGGCGAGTCGCGTTTCCGTCACCTGTACTGCGTTCCCGGCGCGGAGGCCGACGTACTCGCCGTCTACAAGGAACGGCTGGGCGAGAAGGCGCTCGTACTGTCACGCTCTGAGGCGATCGCGCGTGGCTGGTTCGGTCCGGTTGTCGAGGACCGGGTCGCGCCGCGCCTCGGAGACGTCATCGTCGCGGCGCTCGGCCCGGTCGCGCTGGTGGCCAGCCGCCGCCACGCACAGGAGGCGGACCTGATCGGTCTGCACGGCTCGTTGACTCCGGACGAGATGGAGATCCCGCTGCTCATCGACGCTGGGTAGCCGATTGGTCTAGAAGCTCCAGACGTCCCAGAAGAAGCTGGTGCGGGCAGTCTTCGCTTCGCCGTCGCGGGCCGTGACAGTCACCTTGTACCGGCCGGCGCCGGGCGTCAGCACGCCGGTGATCCAGCCGCGCTCCGCGTCGATGGAGAGGCCCGGCGGCAGACCGGCCGCCGAGTAGCTGATGTCACCGGTGCCGCCGGTGCCCTTCAGCAGCAGCGGGACCGCCGGGATGCCGCCGACGCCGAGTTGCTCGGACGGCTGGGTGACCGTGATCGCGCCCTGCGGCTGCGCGGACGCAGCGCCGACCGCCTCGGCCGCGTCGACGAGACCTTCACCGAAGTACGAGTTGTTCCCCGCGGACCCGGAGCACTCACCGGAGGCCGCGGGCGGGCACGCGAGGTCGTTGGCCTGCTGGGCGAGGCGGGCGCGGACCTGGGACGGGTTCAGCTTCGGATCGACGCTGCGGAGCAGGGCCGCGACGCCGGCGACGTGCGGCGACGCCATCGACGTACCCTCGAGGATCTTGTAGCCGCCGCCCGGAATCGTCGAGTACACGTCCTGACCCGGGGCGGCGAGGCTGATCTTGCCCTCACCGAAGTTCGAGAACGGTGACTTGGCGCTGCGCGGGTCGACCGCCGCGACCATGACCACGTTCGGCAGCTCGTGCGGAAGGCCGATGCAATCGTTCGTGACGGGGCGCACGGTCGCGGTCGAGTCGTCGGGGCTGGACTCGTCGACGGTCTTGTTCGCGAGGTCGTAGTCCTCGTTGCCGGCTGCGGCGACGTTCACGACGCCCTTGCTGTCCGAGTACGCGACGGAGCGGCGTACGGCTTCGAGGATCGCGTCCTGGTCCTTGTCGTTCGGGCAGTTGAAGAGCCACGGGTCGACGTAGTAGCTGTTGTTCGTCACCGACACACCCTTGTCGGCGGCGAACATGAACGCGCAGACCGTGTTCTCCGGGAAGAACAGCTGGCTCCCGGCCTCGGCCACCCGGATCGACGACACCTTCACGCCCGGCGCGACGCCGACCATCCCGATGCCGTTCTTCGCGCCCGCGATCGTGCCCGCGACATGCGTGCCGTGCTCGCCGACCGGCCGCCACGCGCCGGGCCGGGTGTCGAGCTTGCCGTACGCGCAGGACGCCGACTTGGCCGCGTCGAAGTTCGCCTTGAGGTCCGGGTGCTGGTCGTCCACACCGGTGTCGAGCACGCCGACGGTGACGGTCTTCGAGCCCGGGTTCTTCGCCCACGCGCGGTCGGCGCCGATCTGGGTCATGTCCGCGCGGTCGGACTCCGGCTGCGCCGTCGGGGTCTCCGGGACCGCCGGCGGGACGGCTGGGTTCGCGACGGCCGCGGGGAGGTCGGAGGTGCGGGTCGCGCCGGCCTTCTGCACGCCCTCGACGCCGCGCAGCTGGTCCGCGAAGTCGGTCGCCGTCGAGTGCGCCACGATCACCCCGATCGCGTCGTACGTCGCGTAGACCGTGCCGCCGTTCTGCGTGATCGCGCCGGTCACCTTGCCGGTCTGGTTCGGCGCGGTGATCACGAAGTACGCCCGGAGTCCCGCCTCGGACCGGGCCGGCGCCGCACCGGCCGGAGGGGTGGCGGTGGCGACGACCAGGAAGGCCGCGAGGACGAGGAACAGGGCTTTGCGCACAATCCATTCAAGCTGAACGGAGGCTCAGAACCCAACCCACCGCTCCGACACAACCCGGTGTGCACCCCGGCGTGCACAGGGAACCTTTGACTTGGCAGGATGTTCGCCCGTGGCGGAGCTCCTGTATTTCACCGGGACCATGGACTGCGGCAAGTCGACGCTGGCGCTGCAGATGGATCACAACCACAAGGCACGCGGGAGGCTCGGAAGGATCTTCACCAGCCACGACCGGGCGGGGGAGTCGGTGCTCTCGTCGCGCCTCGGGCTGTCCGCGGACGCGGTCGAGGTACGCACGGAGTTCGACTTCTGGGACTACGTCGTCAACGAGCTGACCGCCGGCGGCCGGATCGACTACGTGGTCTGCGACGAGGCACAGTTCTACAGCCCGCTGCAGATCGAGCAGCTCGCGCGGCTGACCGACGAACTGCAGATCGACGTGTTCTGCTTCGGCATCCTGACCGACTTCCGGGCGACGTTGTTCCCGGGGTCGGCGCGGCTGGTGGAGCTCGCGGACCGGATGGAACTGCTCCAGGTCGAGGCGTTGTGCTGGTGCGGTGAACGGGCCACGCACAACGCCCGTACGATCGGTGGGGAGATGGTGACCGAGGGCGAGCAGCTGGTCGTGGGCGACATCGTGTCGCTGGACCACGAGGTCGCATACGAGGTGCTCTGCCGCCGGCACCACCGCCGCCGTCTCACCCAGGCCCGCGCCCGCGCCACCTTGTCACCCGAAGTCCTGCCGTTCGGAGGAGCTGCGTCATGAGCCCGTTGATCACTGTCGACGACCTGCGTGCGCTGGGCGCCGCTCCGGTGCTGGTCGACGTCACCTGGAACCTGGCCGGTCCGCCCGGCAAGGAGGCGTACGACGCCGGCCACCTGCCCGGTGCATTCTTCGTCGACCTCGAGACCGAGCTCGCCGCCGCTCCCGGCCCCGGCCGTCACCCATTGCCCACCGCAACCACCGTGACGGAGACGTTCCTCCGGCTCGGCATCAGCTCCGCCGACACCCCGGTCGTGGTGTACGACGCTGCGAACTCGATGTCCGCGGCCCGCGCTTGGTGGGTGTTCAGGTACTTCGGGCTGACCGACGTACGCGTCCTGGACGGCGGGCTGGCCGCGTGGAAGGCCGCCGGGGGAGAGGTCACCGTGGATGCGCCGGCTGGTGGTGCCGGTACGTTCACCGCGACACCCGGCCACCTGCCCGTGCTCGACGCCGATGGCGCTGCCGCGGTGGCCGCGAAGGGCATCCTGCTGGACGCACGGGCACCCGAGCGGTTCGCGGGTGAGGTCGAGCCGATGGATCCGGTGGCCGGCCACATCCCCGGGGCCGTGAACGCCCCGACGACCGCGAACGTCGACGAGACCGGGCACTTCCTCCCGGCCTCCGACCTCCAGGCCCGCTTCACCGCACTCGGCGTCACACCCTCCACCGAAACCGCGGTCTACTGCGGATCCGGAGTCACCGCCGCGCACGAAGCCCTCGCCCTTGAATCCGCCGGCCTCCCCGCCACCGTGTACATCGGCAGCTGGTCCGAATGGATCACCGACCCCACCCGCCCAGTGGCCACCGGCAAGGACTGACCGCTTACCAATCCACTGGACCGAGGCGGTCCTCGAAAGTACCGGTGGGGCCGTCCGGGCCGAGCGTGGCCATGCGGATGATGACGTCGGTGCCTTCGGTGACGGTCAGCTGACCCTTGTGGTTGTTCATATCGGTGGCCGCGAACGTGTGGTTCGCGGTCTCACCGGGCGTGATGGCGTTGAACTTGATGGTCGGCAGCGCCTGCGCGTACCTGATCGTCAGCATGTTCAGCGCCGCCTTGGACGAGCTGTACGCGAGTTCGTGCATCTTGGAAACCGGCTGCTCCGGGTCGAGCACCACGCTGAATGCACCGCCTCCGCTGGAGACCATCACCACGCGTGGGTTGCTCGCCGCTTGCAGCAGCGGAAGGAACGCATGCGTGACCCGCACCGGTCCGTACACGTTGGCGTCGTACACGGCGTGCAGCTCGTCGGCTGTCGCCTCGCTCGGGTGAACGGCATGCCCTGGCGCGCCCGCGTTGTTGATCAGTACGTCGAGCCGCTCGGTGTGCCCGGAGACGACCTGCAGGGCGCCTGCCACGGACTCTTCGGAAGTGACGTCCAACGGCACCAGCACCACATCCACGCCGTCGGCCGCCAACTTCTCGACGGCCACCCGCCCGCGCTCCTCGTCACGCGAACCGAGGAAGACCTTCCAGCCCATCTCTCCGAGCCGACGGGCCGCTTCGTAGCCGAGACCCTTGTTCGCCCCGGTGATCAGTACGGCGGTCTGCTCCGCGTTCGTCATCATGTTCCTCCTGTCGAAACAATTGTTCGACCACGAGATGCCGCGGTGCTCTGGTCCGTGACAGCCGATCGACGTGAGCTGAGTCACCGCCCGGAACGTCCTCGTGCATGGGAGACGAAAGGGTTGACTTCGTCGTGGTGGGCGCGGGATGGTGTGCGAGCAATCGATTTCCCATCCTTCGAACCGCCCCTGGGAGTCAGTCGATGATGAAGCGATCCACGTTCCTGCGCGCGGCCGTGGGTGCCGGCGTGCTGGCCGCCGTACCGGGCCGTGCCTTCGGGAGCAGCCAGGCTGTGCTGACCAACAAAGTGGCCGATCTGACCGGGCCCGGTTTGACCGACCGGTTCCGGATGGCGGCGACCGACCTGGGGATTCCGGCGCGGACGCCGGACGGGCGGCTGCTGTTCATGTTCGGCGACACCTTCGAGGAGGCGCGCGTCGGCGGCGGCTGGTGGCGGTCACCGGTCGCGCTGTGGTCGACGACCACGGACCTGAACGGCGGCGTGACGTGGTCCGGCGCGGTCGGGGGAGACGCGGCGCAGCAGCTGTGGGACTACCCGCACGACAATCCGACGTTCTCGACCGTGCTGCCCTCGGACGTGATCACGATCGGCGGGTCGATGTACCTGCACGCGATGGTGAACAAAGGCCTCGGAAACGTTGTGTGGACAGAGATCTGGCGTTCCGACAACTCCGGCGCGAGCTGGTACCACACCGGCGCAAAGTTCGACCCGAACATCGACGGCGGGATGTTCCAGCTGCTGACCTGGGGACTCGGCAACGACGGGTACGTGTACGTCTACTCGACCGGGTTCCAGCGCAACAAGCCGATCATCCTGAAGCGCGTGCGGCAGGAGCAGATCGCGAACCCGACGGCGTACGAACCGTGGGGCTACCGGGACGGGGTCTGGGCGTGGGGCAACCCCGCGACGCCGATCCTGAACGGGAGCTTCGGCGAGATGAGCCTGCGTCCGCTCGGCGGCAAGTGGGTGCTGACCTGGTTCAACGCCGGCGACTACCGGATCGACGGCATGATCATGGACACGCCGACGTCCAACCTCTACACGGCGTACCGGCAGACCCTGATCTACGGCGGCGCGTGGGGCTCGGAGGACGACAACCATGTCGCCCAGCTGTACGGCGGTTACGTGATCCCGGGCTCCACGCTCTCAGACATGCATCTGTCGGTGAGCCAGTGGAACACCGACAACGGCTGGCCGTACCGCGTCAGGCAGTTCCGCGTCCGAGGCTTCGGTTAAAGCTCGAGCACCATCGTGTCGGACGTGCCGACGACACCGACCTTCCGGAACCCCAGTGATTCGTAGAGGTTCCGAGCCGGGTTGTCCGGGTCCACGCTGAGCGAGAGCTGTCCGTACGACGCTGCGCGCGCCTGTGCGATCACTTCGGTCAGCACGCCCCGGGCGACCCCGCGCCGCCGAAAGCCGGCCGCCACACCCAGGGTCAGCTCGGGAACGTCGGCCGCGATGTACCCGTACCCGGGCCGCTCCGCGGTGAGCAACCGCGCCCACGCCGCACCCGCGGGGGAGCCGTCGATCTCCGCGACCACGCCGAAGTCTCTCTCTCGCGGCCATCCGTCGAGGTACCGCCACGCATGACCGTCCCCCCGCACCTTCGCCTCGTCGTACCAGGCAGTCCCGTCCCAGTTACACGCCTCGAGCAACATCTCGAGCAGGAACGGAAGATCAGCGGCGAGCGCCGGGCGCAGATGCATGCGCCCATCCTCGCCTCCGCCGATCACCACCTCCACCGATTTACAGCGGCCCGGGAACGCCGGAGTCGCTGTCGCTCGTTCCACGGGTATGGATGTCGATGCCCGGGGTGTGCGGACGTATTACGACGAGCTCGGCACGGGCGAGCCGGTCGTGCTGTTGCACGGCGGGGGAGTGACGGCGGACAGTTGGCAGGGGCAGGCGCGGGCGTTGGCCGCGCAGTACCGGGTTCTGATCCCGGAGCGGCGCGGACACGGGCGTACGCCGGACGTCGACGGGCCGGTGTCGATGGAGATCTTCGCCGCGGACACGGCCGCGTTCGTCGAGGCACTCGAGCTCGGGCCGGTGCACGTGGTCGGGTGGAGTGATGGCGGCAAGGTCGGCATGAGCCTCGCGCTGTCCCGGCCGGACCTCGTCCGCAAGCTCGTCCTGATCGGCACCGAACTGACCCACGCAGGCGGCACCGCTGCCAACCAGGCACTCCTCGAGCCCGGGGGCCTGGAGTTCCTCGCCGCAGCCTTTCGCGCGCAGTACGAGCCGCTCTCACCTGACGGCCCTGAGCACTTCGACGTGGTCTTCGCCAAGTGGGCTCAGATGTGGAAGACCCTCCCGGACGTCGAGCTCGCCGTACTCAAGGCGCTGCCGATGCCTGTACTGCTCATGCAGGGTGACGACGACTGCGTCCGGATCGAGCACACGGCCGAGGTTGCCCGCGCGATCCCGGACGCCCAGGTTGCCGTCGTACCCGGTTCGTCGCACGGGCTGCCATTGGAGAAGCCTGAGGTGGTGAATCGGCTCCTGCTGGATTTCCTGGCCGGTCCGCAGGCGCCGAAGTTCATGCCGCTGGGTGATCTGAGCTCCTGAAGGAAAGCGTTTCCGCAGAGATGGCGATCAAGGTCTTGAGTTAGTAACACGCTTGGTTTAACTTACTCGGGACCTGGCCGGTGTGTGGCTCAGAGCACATCGGCGGCATCCGGAAACCTGAGGAGTTCCGATGACGAGAGTGCGCAGGTGGGGCAGGTGCGGGACTGCCCTGGGGGTTGCCGGGCTGATGCTCGCGGCGGCGGGATGTGCGAAGGCCACGACGCCCGCCGCGTCCGGCGGCGCCGGTGGCGAGATCGACGAGAAGGCCCCGGTCACGATCACGATCGGGGACCGCCCGACCCCCGACAAGCCGAACGACATCAAGGCGTTCGAGCAGAAGATCAAGGACTTCACGGCGAAGTACCCGAACATCACGGTGAAGTCGACCGAGACGAAGTGGGAGGCGCAGACCTTCCAGGCCCAGGTGGCGGGCGGCACGCTGCCGACGGTGATGAACATCAGCTTCACCGAGCCGGCCAACATGATCCCGAACAAGCAGCTCCCGGACATCACCGACGAGCTGAAACTGGTCGACCTGACCAAGGACCTGAACCCGAACGTCCTGAAGATCGTCCAGGACGCGAACGGCCGGATCTACGGCGTACCCATCGACGTCTTCTCGGTCGGCATCGCCTACAACCGCGCCCTGTTCAAGCAGGCCGGCCTCGACCCTGACAAGCCGCCGACGTCCTGGGACGAGGTCCGCCAGTACGCGAAGCAGATCGCCGACAAGACCGGCAAAGCCGGGTACGCGCAGCTGACCACGAACAACACCGGCGGCTGGATGCTGACCACGATGACCTACAGCATGGGCGGCACGGTCGAGAGCGCGGACGGCAAGAAGAGCACGTTCAACGACGCGCCGACCAAGAAGGCGCTGCAGCTGCTCAAGGACATGCGCTGGACCGACAACTCGATGGGCAGCAGGTTCCTGTACAACCAGGAGGAGGTCCGCCAGGACTTCGCGGCCGGGAAGATCGGCATGGTCCTGCAGGCGCCGGACGCCTACGACATGAGCGTGAAGAACTTCGGCATGAAGCCCGCCGACTTCGGCGAGGGCGCGCTGCCGCAGGACGGCGGTCCGCACGGCACGCTGACCGGTGGCTCGCTGAAGATGATCAGCCCGAAGGCGACCAAGAACGAGGTCGTCGCCGCGCTGAAGTGGATCAAGTTCGACCAGTTCGACAAGTACACGACCGAGTCGGTCGCCGTCCAGGACGCCAAGACCACGATCGCCGACAAGGGTTTCGTGGGCCGGCCGGGGATCACGCCGTTGAGCCAGGAGACGTACGACCAGTTCAACAAGTGGCGTGAGCCGTACGTGAACGTCCCGGTGAAGCAGTTCCAGGGCTACATCGACTCGACCACGTCGCTGAAACTGCTGCCCGAGCCGTCGAACAAGGGCCAGGAGGTCTACTCGCTGCTCGACCCGGTGGTGCAGCAGGTGCTCACGAAGAAGGATGCGGACATCGACAAGCTATTGAGCGACACGGCCTCGAAGATCGACGCGCGTCTGGCCCGGTAGCCCATGTTCCAGCAACGAACCCAGAAGTCCGGCCGGAGTGTTGCCACCTGGTACCGCTCCGGCGGGCTGAGCGCCGTCTTCTTCGCCCTGCCCCTAGTACTGATCTTCCTGTACTTCTCCTGGGGCCCGATCGTCCGCGGCCTGGTGCTCAGCTTCCAGAAGAACAACCTCGTCGCCCCGCCCGAGTGGGTCGGGATGTCGAATTTCAGTTACGTGCTGACTGATCCGCAGCTCCCGCAGGCAGCGCTCAACACGCTGTACTTCTGCCTGCTGGCCCTGGTCTTCGGCTTCCCGGTGCCGTTGTTCCTGGCCGTGTTCATCAGCGAGCTGCGCAAGACCGGCTGGCTCTACAACGTGCTCTCCTACCTGCCGGCCGTCGTACCGCCGGTGGCCGCGATCCTGTTGTGGACGTTCTTCTACGACCCGAGCGGGGCGGGCGTGTTCAACTCGATCCTCGGCTGGTTCGGGCTCGGGCCGTTCGCATGGCTGAACTCGCAGACCCTGGCGATGCCGGCGATCGTGCTCGAGGCGACGTGGGCCGGTGCCGGTGCCACGTCGATCATCTACCTGGCGGCGCTGACCGGCGTACGGACGGAGTTGTACGAGGCGGCCGAGCTGGACGGAGCGGGGATCTGGAGCCGGGTCTGGCACGTCACGCTGCCGCAGATCCGCGGAATCATCCTGATCATGATGCTGCTGCAGCTGATCGGGACGTTCCAGGTGTTCACCGAGCCGTTCCTGTTCACCGGCGGCGGCCCGAACAACGCCACCACGACGATCCTGCTGCTGATCTACCGGTACGCGTTCATCAACGGCGACTTCGGCGCCGCGACCGCGCTCAGCGTGCTGCTCGCCGGGGTGCTGTGCGTGCTGTCGGTCGTCTACCACTTCGTCACTCGCCGCTGGAGTACTACATGAGTTACGAACGCGGAATCATCTCAACCGCGGACCGCCAGCGCGGCCTGGTCCGCTACGGCCTGCCGACGATCCAGGTGCTGATCTTCATCGGTGTCCTGATCGCCGGTGTCGGCCCACTGCTCTGGCTGCTCAAGTCCGGTGTCTCGACGAGCCAGGACATCCTGCGCGGCCCGATGCAGCTCTGGCCGTCAGGGATCCAGCTGAAGAACATCCCGGACGCCTGGAACCGCGTGCAGATCGGCGCGTACCTGGGCAACACCGCGTTCATCGCGATCGGTTCGATGATCTCGACCCTGTTCGTGTGTACGACGGGTGCCTTCGTGTTGAGCATCCTTCGGCCGAAGTGGGGACCGGTCGTCACCGGCGCCGTACTGGCGACACTCTTCCTGCCTGGTGTCATCTCGCTTGTCCCGCTGTACATGCCGGTGCTGAAGATGCCGGTGCTTGGGATCAGCCTGCAGAACACGTTCTGGGCGGTCTGGCTGCCGCAGGCGGCCGGCGCGTTCAACGTGCTGGTGATGAAGCGGTACTTCGACTCGATCCCGCGCGAGCTGATCGAGGCCGCCCGGATCGACGGCGCGAGCAACCTGAGGCTGTTCACGTCGCTGATCCTGCCGCTGTCGAAACCGATCGTCGGAGTCGTCGCGCTACTGACCGTCATCGGTTCGTGGAAGGACTACCTCTGGCCGCTGCTCGTCCTGCCGGACCCACGGCTGCAGCCGATCTCGGTCGCACTGCCACGGGTGGCCAAGACCACAGAGATCTCCCTGCAGATGAGCGCGCTGTTCCTCGCGGTTCTGATCCCTGTCGTGCTCTTCTTGTTGTTCCAGAAACAATTCCTGCGCGGCGTGGGGATGGCCGGAGGTATCAAAGAGTGAATGAACTGAACGGTCGGCGGGTGCTGGTGACGGGGGCCGCCGGGCGGATCGGGCTGGTCACGGTCGAGCACCTGAACGAGGTGGGTGCGAAGGTGACCACCCTGTCGAACGTCGAGCACCCGGATCTGAAGGCGGACCGGGTGCTGATCGGCGACACGCGATCCGAGACGGACGTGGCGCATGCCCTGGAGGGCGTGGAGTACGTCGTGCACCTGGCAGCGCTCCCGCACCCCTCGGCCGGTACGCCGTACGAGGTGTACTCGATCAACGTGGTGTCGACGTTCAACGTGCTGGCCCAGGCTGGTGCGCTCGGCATCGACCGGGCTGTGATCGCGAGCAGCATCAACGCGACCGGCGTACCGTTCAATCCGCACGAGATCCGGCCGCCGTACTTCCCGTGGGACGAGCAGGCGGCGAGCGATATCGGCGACGCGTACTCGCTGTCGAAGCAGAACGACGAGAACACCGCGCGGATGGCGTGGCGGCGATGGGGGATCGACGTGGTCGCCTTCCGGTTCCCGCACGTGAACTCGACGGAGGTGCTGCAGCAGATGTCCGACCATGTCCGGGAGCATCCGGGCAGCGGACTGCGGGAGGCCTGGAGCTACCTGGACACCCGCGACGCGGCGTACGCCATCGAGCTCGGACTGACCGCGCCGTTGTCGGGCGCACAGACCTTCTTCGTGACCGCGAGCACCACCACCGCGCCGTACCCGACCGAGGACCTGCTGGACGCGTACGCGCCCGACGTGCCGCGGTCGCGACGGTTCGCCGGACGCGAGGTGCCGATCGATCTGACCGCCGTACGGACTGTGCTCGGCTTCGAGGCCCGGCACGAACTGGACCTGCCCACCCTCTCCCTGGAGCTTTGATGCCCTCGAACTTCGACCAGCCGTGGCCAGCGCGGGACGACATCCGGATCCGCGAGGTGAAGGCGATCGTCACGGCACCGCAAGGCATCCCGCTGGTGGTCGTGAAGATCGACACCACCGAACCGGGCCTGTACGGGCTCGGGTGCGCCACGTTCACGCAGCGCTGGAAGGCCGTCCAGACGTTCGTCGACGAGCACATGTCCCGGCTGCTCGTCGGGCGCTACCCGGGCGACATCGGTGACCTCACCCGGCTGGCGTCGTACTCCGGGTACTGGCGTGGCGGACCGGTGACGAACAACGCGATCTCCGGCATCGACCAGGCGCTGTGGGACATCGCCGGCAAGCGCGCCGGGATGCCGGTGTACGAACTGCTCGGCGGCAAGGTCCGCGCGGCCGCCGACACCTATATCCACGCGAGCGGGCGGACGATCGACGACACGATCGACCACGCGCAGAAGCTGATCACGCAGGGCTGGCGGCACATCCGGCTGCAGATCTCGACACCAGGCGGTGGCGGGTACGGCGCTCCGCAGGTACCGACGCTCTACCCGGACGCGCCGTACCACAACGGCTGGTCGGCGCGGGACTACCTGCGGACCACGCCGGAACTGTTCGCCGAGGCGCGGCACGCGCTGCCCGACAACATCGAACTGCTCCACGACGTGCACTCGCGGCTCACGCCGAAGGAAGCGGTGCTGCTGGCTCGTTCGCTCGAGCAACACCGGCTGTTCTTCCTCGAGGATGTGCTCGCGCCGGAGCTGTGGGACCGGCTGCCCGAGGTCCGGGCCGCCTCCCCGGTTCCCCTGGCCGTGGGCGAGCTCACGACGTCGTTCGGTGACGCGGTCCGGCTGATCCGGGACGGCGGTGTCGACTTCATCCGCTCGCATGTTTCGGACATCGGCGGTCTGACCCCGGCCCGCAAGCTGGCCGATCTCGCGGAGATCTCCGGCGTACGGACGGCCTGGCACGGGCCGGGTGACACCTCGCCGATCGGCGCCGCGGCGAACGTCGCGCTGGACGTGACGTCCGTTGCCTTCGGCATCCAAGAGGGCCACATCTACAACGAGGCGACGTACGAGGTGTTCCCCGGGACGCTGCGGATCGAGGACGGCTGGCTGCGGCCGAACGAGGCGCCCGGCTGGGGAATCGACGTCGATCTGGAGGCAGCGGCCCGTTATCCGGCGGAACTGTCCGGTCACGACGAGTGGGCGGCCGGGGTACGACGCATCGACGGAGCGCTCGAAGCTCCGTGAGATCGGGCGTCGGGCAGTACGATCACGGCCAGTAGGGACGAGACGGGAGGTCGAGATGAGCGATTCGGTCGAGGGACTCGCCGAGCTGCGGCGCGCGGGCGCGAACCAGTACGACCTGGGCTCGTTCAACGAGGCCGTGATCATCGAGACGATCCGGCTGGCCGGCATCATCAGCCGGACCGAGATCGCCCGCCGTACCGGGCTCACCCAGCAGTCGGTGTCGCGGATCCTGCGTCTCCTTCTCCAGCAGGGGTTGCTGGTGGAGGAGGCGCAGGAGCGCGCTGAGCGGCTCGGCAAGCCGCGGACGCCGGTGCGGTTGCGGTCGAAGGCCGCGCACGCGGTCGGCATCCATATCGATCCCGAACTGCTGACCGTTGCCGTGGTCGACCTGGACGGCACGATCGTCCGTCGCGAAACCGTCGATCTCGCGGACGACCTCGAGGCGGACAAGCTGATCGACCTGACCGCGGCCACAGTGAACGCGGCGCTCAGCATCAGCCAGGTCGACCTGGCGTCGATGCTCGGCGTCGGCGTCGCCGTACCGGGCCCGATCGACGCGGACGGGACTCTGCTCGCGCTGCCGTTGCAGCCGGCCTGGCGCGGGTTGAAGATCCGGCAGCTGCTGCAGCAGAAGCTGAATCATCCGGTCCTGGTGGAGAAGGACGGTACGGCGGCTGCGATCGGCGAGCGGTGGATCGGCCGGTCGGCGCGGGCGCGGGACTTCGCGTACCTCTATCTCGGCACCGGCGTCGGCAGCGGGCTGATCCTGAACGGCTCGATCTACCGCGGCGGTACGGCGAACGCCGGTGAGTTCGGGCAGATCGCGGCGCTGCGGATGGGGGAGCGGGACCCTGTCGACGGACCCCGCATGATCCCCGAGTGCAACCCGACAGCGTCGCTGCCGGTGATCGCGGCCGAGTTCGGGTACGTCGAGACCGATCCGGCCGCGACCGACGAGGCCAAGCGGTACCGCGCCGTGTGCAAGGCGGCGGCCGACGGGGACGTCGCGGCGGTGAAGGCGGTCACGCAGGTCGCCCGCGTGATCGGGCAGGGCGCGGTCGGGCTGGTGGATCTGCTCGATATCGATCTCGTGGTGCTCGGCGGGCCGGCGTACGGCAAGGAGATCTCGGAGATCCTGCTGACCGAGATCGGGCGCGCGGTGAACGCGCATCCGGTGGCGCGGGAGACCCGACCGGTCGCGGTCGAGGAGTCGATGCTGCAGACCGACGCGGCCGCGGTCGGGGCGGCGTCGACGATCTTCCACGACGCGTTCACCCCTCGGGTCTCGGGATCGAGTCAGGCACGTAGGCTGCCCAAGTGATCGAACAGTGATCGAACCCCGCCCGCTGACACCGGACGTCGAGCTCCGGATCGCGACCCTCGACGACGCCCCCGCTCTCGCCGACGCACAGACCCGGAGCCGCGACCATCTGCGGCCTTGGGAGCCGGTCCGGGACGAGAAGTGGTTCACCACCGTCGGGCAGGCCGAGCGGATGACGTACCAGCTCGAGCGCTACAAGAACGGCCAGGTGGTGCCGTGGGTGCTGGCCTCAGACGATCGGATCGTCGGCCAGATCACCTTGAGCGACCTGGTGCCCGGCCCGTTCCGCAGCGCGGCCCTCGGCTACTGGCTGGCCGTCGACGTACTCGGCCGCGGCCTGGCCACCCGTGCCGTCGAGGCCGTCGCTGAGATCGCCGACACCCAGCTGAAGCTGCACCGCATCGAGGCGAGCACGCTGACCGGGAATGCGGCGTCACAGCGGGTCCTCGAGCGGACCGGCTTCCACCAGATAGGGATGGCGCCGACGTACCTCCACATCGACGGCCACTGGCAGGACTGCAACCTCTACCAGCGGATTCTGAACTCGCGCGAGCCCGGCGCCTGAGGCGCCGGGCTCGCCGGCTCAGCTCGGTGGGAGGCCGATGCCGCGGGAGACGTCGACATCGTCGTAGCGACCTTCGAGTACGTCGACGAACTTGACCGGGCGCTGGAGGGTCGAGGCGATGTAGACGGCTCGCACCGTAGCGAGGGCGTCGATGGCGTCCTGGACGGTGATGGCCGGCGGGGTGCCGTCGGCGATCGCCTTGAGGATGTCGTCGTACTGCGCTTTGTGGCCGCCGGGGCCGCCGACATCGACGGGCTGGTCGTCGGTGGAGCCGTCCACATTCAGGCGACGGAGGCGGTCGTCCTCGACCTCGGCGCCGCCTTCGGTGCCGTGGACCGAGACGCGGGTACGGCCGCCGGGGAACGCCGCCGTGGTGGCATGCAGCGTGCCGACGGCGCCGCTCTCGAAGGTGATCGTGGCGACGACGGTGTCCTCGACCTCGATCGCATGGTGGGCGGCCCGCAGCGCCTGTGCCTGGATGCTCACCGGGCGGCCCATGAACCACAGCATCAGGTCGACGGTGTGGACGCCCTGGTTCATCAGCGCGCCGCCGCCGTCCTGCGTCCACGTCCCGCGCCAGCCCGCCGACGCGTAGTACTCGTCGCTGCGCCACCACGCCACCGTCGCGACGGACGACGTCAGTTGCCCGAATCGCCCGGTGTCGATCGCCTGCTTGACCACCGCGCTGCCGGCGTCGAAGCGGTGCTGACTGATCACCGACGACAGCACGCCGTGGCTCCCGGCCCGGGTGGCCGCGGCGCCAAGGCGGCGGGCCCGGATCAGGTCGACGTCGAGCGGCTTCTCGATCACGACGTGCTTCTTCTCGTTCAGCGCCTGCTCGGCCAGCGCCGCGTGCGTGCCGCTCGGTGTGCAGATCGCGACGAGGGAGACGTCCGACCCACCCAGCGCCGCGGCCAGGTCGTCGTACACCTTCGGCTCCGGCTGCCCGAGTTCGACCAGTTGTGCCTTGAGTGCCTCCGCGGCCGCGGCGTCACCGTCCACCAGGGCGGTGACGATCGCGTCCGGCCGTTCCGCGATGGTCTTGGCGTGGGTGCGGCCGATGATGCCGCACCCGACGATCGCGACCTGCTGTTGTGTGTCAGCCATCTCGCTCCTACTTCGGTCCTGTCCACGGTCCAATCCCGGAAAACGCTATCCGATCCTGGCGCCGCCGTCACGGTGACTTGCGCGCCGATCTCATACCTATAAGTTCAACCAAGCGTGTTACTTAGTCAGAAGCCCCGCCCCCGAGGCAGGAAGAACGCCGGTACGGCGGCCAGCACGGTGAACCCGATTGCCCACCCGAAGCTGTGCGCGTACGCCGTCGACGCGTGGTGTCCGGTGAGCTGACTCTGCAGTACGACGGCAAGCGTCGCCGCACCGAAAGCGCCGCCGAGCTGCTGCATGATCCGCGTCGTGCTGCTCGCGTGCGGGATCTGCGCCGGCTCGAGGTCGCGGAAGGCTCCGACCATCACCGCGAGATTGACCGCACTCAACCCGGCGCCGCGAACCACGAGCGCGACCCCGAGCAGCCAGTATGACGCGTCGGTGATCGCGAACGGGATGGTTCCGAGCGTGGTGAGGATGATCCCGGCGAGAACGACCGGACGCGGGCCGAGGCGATCCGTGAGACCCCCGGCGGTACGGGCGAGCAGGCTGCCGATTCCCTGCGGCACAAGGAGGAGGCCGGCAGTAGTCACCGTCTCACCGCGGGCCTGCTGGTAGAAGAGCGGGAGGAGCAGCATCGCGCCGTACAGACCGAAGCCGGTGAGGAACATGAGCGCGGTCGAGGCGGTGAACGATCTCGTGCGGAAGAGTGCCAAGTCGATGAGTGGCTCGGCGGTGCGTCGCAGTACGAACGCTGTCAGCAGCAGTACGCCGACGGCGAGTGGGACGAGTACGGCGGAGTGGCCGAAGCCGTGGTCGCCGACCTGGCTGAGGCCGTAGATGATCGCGGCGAGCGCGGGGGAGACCAGCAGCAGACCGAGGACGTCGAGCCGCGCCGCGATCGCCGGCGGGTCGGGCTTCAGGACACGTACGGCGAGGGCGATCGCGGCGATGCAGATCGGCACGTTGACGTAGAAGATCCAGCGCCAGTCGAGGTGGCCGACCAGGACGCCGCCGATCACCGGGCCGAGAATCGGGCCGAGCACCGCGGGCAGCGTGACGACCGCCATCAGCCGGCCGATCCGTTCGCGGCCGGCGGCGCGCAGCAGCAGGGTCTGCAGGATCGGTAGCATCAGGCCGCCGCCCACGCCCTGGATGATGCGGAACGCGATCAGCGAGCCGATGTCCCAGGCCGCACCGCACAGCATCGAGCCCGCGAGGAACAGTCCGAGTGCGACGATCCACATCCGTTTGGCGCCGAAGCGGTTCGCCGACCAGCCGGTGATCGGGACCGCCATCGCCAGCGCGAGCAGGTACGCCGTGCTGACCCATTGGACCGTGGCGACCGAGGCGTGCAGGTCGGTGCCGACGGTGTGGATCGCGACCGTGACGATCGTGCTGTCGAGCAGCGGGGCGAGCGCGCCGAGGACGAGGACGGCGGCGAGTTTGAGGACCGACCGATCGAGGCGGTCAGTGGCGGTGGTCATTCGAGCAGCTCCTTAGAGACGTTGCGTCTCTTACGGACTTCAGAGTAGGCTCGAATCGTTAAGAGACGCAAGGTCTCTTTTTGGAGGGTGCGTGGAGCGTCGACGAGGTGCGGAGCTCGAGACCGTGTTGCTCGATGCCGCCTGGGACGAGTTGATGGAAGTCGGCTACGCGCAGCTGACGATGGAGTCGGTCGCGGCGCGGGCGCACACCGGCAAACAGGTGCTGTACCGGCGGTGGCGGAACCGGGCGGAGCTGGTGGTCGCGGCGATGCGCCATCACACCGGCTCGATCGTCGACAACGTCCCGGACACCGGAACGCTGCGCGACGACGTACTAGGCGTCCTGCAACGCATGGCCGATCGGTTCACCACTCTCGGCCCGGACACCATCCACGGGCTGATGGCCGAGGCTCCGGATCTGGATCCTGAGGTGTACCGCCGGATGACCGGAGTGATGAGGACCGTCGTGGAGCGGGCCGCGGCGCGCGGTGAGATCCCGACGGCCGACGTTCCCGCCCAGGTCCTCACCGCGCCCACGAATCTCCTCCGGCACGAAATCTTCTTCACCCACGAACCGGTGCCCTCGTCGATCCTCACCTCATTGGTCGACGACGTGTTCCTGCCGTTGGTCAGCGGAACGCCTCGACGTTCCGGCTGACCCAGTCGGCGAACGTGCGCGGCGCGCGGCCGAGCACATTCTCGACGTCGGGACTGACCTGCTGCTCGGCCACTGACGGCGTACCGAGAACGTCGAGAGTGGCGTCGACGACAGGCTCCGGCATGAAGTTGAGCATGCCGGTGCGAGCCTGGTCGCGGGTGAGTTCCGCGAAGTGGATCGGCTCGCCGATCGCGGTCTGGATCACGTCGGCCTGCTGGCGGGGCGAGATCGCGGTGGGGCCGGTCAAGGTGTAGACGGCGTTCGCGTGGGCCGGGTCGCGGAGGGCGGCCGCGGCGACCTCGGCGATGTCCTGCGGGTCGACGGTGGGGAGGGCGACGTCGGCGAACGGAGCGGCTATTGTCCGCTGGGTGCGGATCGAGTCGGCCCACGCGAAGGCGTTGCTGTCGAAGTTGCCTGGGCGCAGGATCGTCCAGTCCAGTCCGGAGGCGGTCACGGCGTCTTCGTGGATCGAGGGGTGGCGCCTGGTGCCGACGCCTTGGGACGACAGCAGGACCACGCGAGGTACGCCGGCGTTGCGGATCACGTCGACGACGTCCTGGAGGTTGCCGTTGGCAAGGAAGTCCGCTGAGGTGAGGAGGAAGACGGCTTTTGCGCCGTCGAGGACGGGCGTGAGTGTTGCGGGATTGGTCAGGTCGGCCTGGTGGCCTTCGCCATGGTTTTCGATATGGCGCGAGACGGGGACGACGTCCTCGCCGGCGGCGGTCAGGGTCTGGACGAGGGGGCGGCCTACGTTGCCGGTTGCTCCGGTGATCACGATCATGGTGATGACGCTACTGGCCGCGGGATAGTAGGTACCTAGAGGATAGTATTGGATTTGTGAGCGAGAGCACAGCAGCTGATGCAGCGGTCGATCCCGCGGTTGATCCAGTGCAGGCCTGCCCGATCGCGCCGGTCGTCGACCTGGTCTTCAGCCGGTGGACGACTCCGATCTTGTGGACGCTGAACGAGTACGGGCAGCAGCGGTTCGTCGAGCTGCAGCGCCGGATCGGGGCGATCACGCCGAAGGTCCTGACGCAGCGCTTGCGCCAACTGGAACGCGACGGGTTGGTCACCCGCACCTACCACGCCGAGGTCCCGCCGCGCGTCGAGTACGCGATCAGCCCCCTCGGCCGCAGCCTCGCCCCGCTGTTCCATTCGCTCGCCGAATGGTCCCCCAACCTCGCCAAGGTCGAGGCAGCCCGCGAGTCCTTCGACACCCACGAACCCGCCCACCGCCGCCCCTGACAAGCCCGTTCGCACTCGAGGGGACAGCCGGCTCTCCTGTCCGATGTGTGGGTGGTGATCAGCCCGATGCGGGGTCGTGCGACAGGTAGTCGTGGGTCGGGACCTGCTATTGCATGTCCCCAGCCACCGGTGCCTCTCCCCACTCCCCACTTCCCGCCGTCGGTCCTGCCGTGGCCCCGCGGGTCGGCTGCCATCCGTCGAGCAGACAACGGGTTATCCCCTACCGTTGTGGGTTCTCTACTGGTACACGAGGGGAGAACCCACAACGGCAGGGGATATCCGTTCGTGTGGTCAGGCGACGCCGACTAGGTCTCGGGTGCGGAGGGTGTCCAGGAGGGTGAGGAAGTGGGTGGTGGCGTCGGCGAGGTGGAGGAGGCCGGCTTCGTGGTGGCGCCAGCCGTACTCGAGTTCGCCGTCGATGGTGCGTTCGTCGAGCGGTACGGCGTACCGGCTGAGCGTCACGCGGGACGGGCCGGTCTGGGGGTGGTGGTCGCCGCAGCCGCACTCGGCGGGGATCGTGATCGCGGTGAGCGCGTCGGGGGAGTAGCTGCGCAGCCGCAGCGTCGTGCCGCGGGCCGTGAACTGGACGATCGTGGCGTCAGGCAGCTGGACGAGCAGCTCGACCGGTACGGCGTACGAACCGGGGAGGAGCCGGAGACCACGGGATGCGAGCAGATCGGCGAGAGCCGGGAGATTCATGCGAATTCCTGTGAGTGCTGTGTCGGCGGGCGGGCCACGGAAAGGTCAGGGCCTCGTGCGCCGGAGAGTCGGCGCGCGTCAGCGACAACAGCAACAACACAGCATCTGCATGCCGACGATCATGACAGCACCCAGGGTCCACCACCAAACACCGTCCGCGATCTGGGACGCCTGTCCGTGATGTGTCAACCAGCCAGCAGTTCGGCCATCCGTTGCTCGGCTCAGCTCGCCGAGATGCGCTGCCGCCAGCTGATGAGCCACGTAGCCCGCCTCGATGTACTGACGGAACCATCGGGTCGCCTCCGGCAGCGGCCGGATCTCGTCGTACGGCGAGTTTCGCAGCCGCCAGTGCAGACAGTTCGAGGTCGGTGGGCACGGTCCGTGAAACCACGGGACCGCGGGTTCAGTCTGCTTTCTTGCCGAACATGATTTCGTCCCAGCTGGGGACGCTGGCGCGCTTGCCTCGGCGGGCGGGCTTCTTCTTGGGCTCGGCGCCGGCGTCGTCGGTTGCGGGCTGAGTGGTCTCGGTGCTGTCGGGCAGGTCCGGCTGCGCGCTGGCTGCTGGGGTCTGCTCGGGAGTGGTCGGCGGCTCGGGGGATGCCGGCTCGCGGACAGGGTCCGGGCGGCGGGCCTCCGACGTACGGGCTGCTGGACGCGGTGCTGGTTCTTGGCGCTCCGGGCGGGCGGCCTCGGGGCGGTCGTCCGGGGTGGCGGGGGAGGCGAAGGCGGGTGGGTCGGCGGGGCGTTCGACGGCGCGGACCGCGGGGCGCGGGGCCGGGGGCTGGTCGACCGGTACGTCGATCAGCGTCGGCTCCTCGTCCGGGTTCGGCACCGAGTGCACCCGCCGCGGACCCCGATCGGCCTCACGCGAACTCTCCCGCGCAACCTCACGCTCGCGAGCGTCCCGTCCGCCGTCCCGAGCGTCACGGCCGCTGTCGCGAACGCCTTCGCGGGATTCCAGGCCGAATTCTCGGCCGTCGCCGGAAACCGGGTGGTTTCGGCGGCGGAGGCCGACGGTGTCTTCGAAGCCTGCTTCGTAGCTGTCCGCGCCGTGGTCGGGGGCGATCAGCGGGTCGATGTCCGCGACCGCGGCCAGCCGCCGCTCACCAGGCTGCGGCTGCACCGGCGTCGTCGTCGTTACCTGAGCCTGCTCGCCGACAAGCCACCGCGCCTCGTCGTCGTCGGGCACCGCGTACCGCCCGGGGGCGTCGTACGCGAACATCGCGATCTTCTCGTCCTTCTGCTCCGCCTCGTTCTCGGACTCGACGAAGTACGACACCCGGACCGCCCAGCGGCCGTCCTCGCGCCGCCACGCGTCCCACTCGGCCGAGGCCGGGTCGACCTGCCGCGTCCGCAGCCGGTCGGTGACCCACGCACCGAGGTTCCGCGTGGGCGCATCACCGCCGCCACGACGACGGACCGAGGCACGCTGCGCGAGGCTGGCGATGTGGTCCCGCTCGGCCAGAACGGGGCCGGCGAACGCCATCACGCGTTCCATCGGCATCTGGGCGATGGCAGCGACCGCCTCGGGACTTTCGCCGGCGCGGATACGAGCCTGGATGTCTCGTGGGCGCAGCGCGCTCTCCATTTGAATCTCCAGCTGGCCGAGTCGGGCACGGTCGCCGCGGAGGGCCGCACGCAACCGGTCGTCGACCGGTACGGCGAACTCCTCACCCGTCTCTGCCATCGCCAGGATGAGCTGTTTCCCATCCTGGCTCAGACCGACGAGCCTCGCCTCGCGCATTGACCTTGTTCTCCTGTGCGGTTCTCGACAGTCTCTCCCGGGACGTACTGCCTGACCAAGACCGGCGCGCCGTGCCGCGCGGTCATTGTGGAGGTTACGTCACGAATCCACATCTTGCCTGGTCACCAGGGTCCTCCTGATCACACCAGTCACATTAGTCACAACACGGTGTGACTGCTAACCACTCGTCAGTCAGCAAAGACGGATCGCACCGCAAGTGCACGCTTCAGGTCGTCCGCCCGGTCGCCGACGGCCCGCCGGATCGCGGCGGCCACGGACTCGTCGGCGATCAGGTCGGCGGCCCGGTCGACCACCCGCTGCTCGATCGCGTACCGGGGGAACGCACCTTGCGCGCTGGTCCCCACGACCCAGCCGGACCGGAGCTTCTCGGTGCCGGGGAACTCCGCGAAGAACCGGTCGACGTACGACGCGGTGAGCTCGGCCTGTGTCGGGTGCCAGAACCCTTCGCACGCGGCGTAGAGCTCGTAGTTCGCGATGTCGGCGTCGGTGGTGATCTGCGTCCACGCCCGCTCCTTCGCGGCAGCCGTCGGCAACGCGGCCCGGCACCGGGTGGCGTGGACGATGCCCTCGGACGAGGAGTCCCGCTCGAGCTCGGCGTCGATCTCGGCCTCGCCGATCGCACCGAGCCGGGCGAGCTGCAGCGTCACGATCCAGCGCAGGTCGGCGTCCATCGTGACGCCATCAGGTACGCCGGTGCCCGCAAGCCAGCCCTTCAGCCGGTCGACGTCGTCGGTGAACCTCGCGAACCCGCGGGCCACCGACAGCTGCACGCTGCTTCCGACCTCGACGGTCTCCAGACGCGAACGCAGTACCTCGGCCAGCTGCCCGCGGTAGGGCTCGTACGGCAGGTAGACACCGAGCAGGTGGGTGCTCGACCAGTTGAGGAGCGTCCCGACCGCGATGTCGCTGGTCTCGGTCGGCAGCATCCCGAGGACGACGTCGAACCCGACCTTCGGGTCCAGCTCCGCGTCGGCGACCGCGTCGCGCACGCTGTTCAGAATGACGGCGCGGGTGACGCCGTCGGTGATCTTCGGCAGCAGCGCCGCGAGGTTCTCCAGGCTCACGGAGTCGAGCCGGATCTTCGCCCAGCTGTCGTCACCGACGTCCGGGATCACGACCGCGAGCGACGGGTCCAGGTCGACGTCCACCTCGTCGGAGTCGATCAGCACGTCGACCGTCGTACGGCGGCCCTCGGCGTCGTACCCGCCGACGGTCAGCTTGTGCGGCCGTGTCGCCGGGTAGGCCTCGGGCGCCTTGCGGTGCAGCTTGATGCCGGTGGCGGTCCGGGACACGCTGATCGTGTCGAGGCCCGGCGTCCGCAGCCAGGCCTGCGCCCAGTCCTCCAGACCGACCGCGCCGGCTTCGGTCCACTTCGCGACCAGATCGGCGAACGTCGCGTTACCGAACTCGTTGGCAGCGATGTGCGCGTTGACGCCGGCCAGGAAGACGTCGTCACCGAGGTACGCCGCGAGCTGCTTGAGGACTGCGGCGCCCTTCGCGTACGAGATCCCGTCGAAGTCGTCGAGCGACGCGAGCGCGTCCTTGACCGCGTCGGCGGCGACCGGGTGGGTCGAGGACCGCTGGTCGGCCTGCAGGCCCCACCACTTGCGCATGTACGCGAAGTCGATCCAGTTGTCGGTGTACCGGGTCGCCTCGGTCGACACCCGGTGCGCCATGTACTCGGCGAACGACTCGTTCAGCCAGAGGTCGTTCCACCACTTCATCGTCACGGTGTCGCCGAACCACTGGTGCGCCATCTCGTGCACGATGGTCCGGGCCCGCTGGCTGCGCTCGCCGTCGGTGACGGCCGAGCGGAACACCATCTGGTCGCGGAACGTCACGCAGCCCGGGTTCTCCATCGCGCCGGCGTTGAACTCCGGCACGAACGCCTGGTGGTAGTCGCCGAACGGGTACCGGTACCCGAACATCCGGTGGTACGCGTCGAAGGACTGCTTGGTGACCTCGAAGATGTCCGCGGCCTCACGGTCGAGCGCGTCCTTCAGCGACTGCCGCGAGACGACGCTCAGCGCGATGCCGTCGTGCGAGTCGGTGATCTGGTGGTACGGCCCGGCGACGACGGTGACGAAGTACGTCGACAGCGGCTTGGTCTCGGCCAGCTCCCAGCGGCCGGGGGAGACCTGCGTCGCAGCGCCGTTGCCGAGCACCAGCCACGCTTCCGGGGCCGTCACTCTGAAGCGGTACGGCGCCTTGAGGTCGGGCTGGTCGAAGCACGCGAAGATCCGCGGGCCGGCGTCGAGGAAGGACATCGCGTACGTGTAGGCGAGACCGTCGGCGGCGTCGACCGCGCGGTGCAGTCCTTCGCCGTCGTGCGAGTACAGCATCGAGGCGACCACGACGAGTTCGTTCTCCGGCTGCAGGCCGGTCAGCTCGAGCCGTCCGTCGTTCAGTCCAGCGACGTCGACCGCCGTACCGTTGAGCGTCACGGAGATCAGCTCGTCGGGTTTCACGTCCAGCCAACTCGAGGGATCCGTGGCGGTGAACCTGATCGTGGTGGTGGACCCGAACGTCCGCTCGCCCTGGGTGAGGTCGAGGTCGACGTCGTACGACTGGACGGAAAGCGCGGCGGCCCGAGTGCGGGCCCCGTCGACGGTGAGAC
The DNA here is from genome assembly GCF_004216905.1 of Kribbella sp. VKM Ac-2569. GTDB lineage: Bacteria > Actinomycetota > Actinomycetes > Propionibacteriales > Kribbellaceae > Kribbella. Next base: position 694,470 of record NZ_SGXJ01000003.1, on the reverse strand, counting down.
TCGGCATGAGGGCCACTGTATGCCGAGACTAGGCTGAGCACATGGCGGATATGGAGTACCGGCAGCTTGGTGACTCGGGTCTTACGGTGAGCGTTGTTGGGCTGGGGTGCAACAACTTCGGGCGGCGGCTCGATGCGGGCCGGACGGACGCGGTGGTGAACGCCGCGGTCGACGCGGGGATCACGTTGTTCGACACCGCGGACATCTACCGCGGCGAGCACGGGTTCAGCGAGGAACTGCTCGGCAAGGCGCTCGGTGCGCGCCGCGACGAGGTCGTGATCGCGACCAAGTTCGGCGGTGACCTGGGTGGTGTGAACGGGCCCGACTGGGGCGTCCGCGGCTCCCGCCGGTACATCCGCAAGGCGGTCGAGTCGAGCCTTCAGCGGCTCGGCACCGACTGGATCGATCTCTACCAGCTGCACTTCCCGGACCCGGTGACGCCGATCGAGGAGACTTTGGCGGCGTTGTCCGAGTTGGTTGCTGAGGGCAAGGTCAGGTACATCGGCAGCTCGCAGTTCGCGGCCTGGCAGGTGGTCGACGCCGACTGGACCGCCCGGTCGAACGGCCTGGAGCACTTCATCAGCGCGCAGAACCAGTACTCGCTGCTCGAGCGCGACGTCGAGGACGAGCTGGCCCCGGCCTGTGAGCACCTCGGCCTCGGCATCCTGCCGTTCTTCCCGCTCGCCTCCGGTCTGCTCTCCGGCAAGTACCAGCGCGGTACGGCGGCGCCCGACGGCTCCCGGCTCGCGACGCAGCCCGAGCGCTTGGCGCGCGCGGACTTCGACAAGATCGAGGCGCTCGACACGTTCGCGGCCGAGCGCAACCTCACGATGATCGACATCGCGATCGGCGGCCTCGCCGCGCAGCCCGCGGTCGCCTCGGTGATCGCCGGCGCCACCACCCCCGAGCAGATCACGCAGAACGTCGCAGCCGGTCGATGGGACCCGACACCAGCCGACCTGGCCGCGTTGGACGAACTGACGTGACCCTTATTCTTCTGCCGCCGTCCGAAGGCAAGACCGGGCGGTCGCGTGGTCGTGCCGTTGATTTCGGCACGCTGTCGTTCCCGGAGCTGAACCCGGTCCGCGAGCAGGTGCTCGAGACGCTGGCGAAGGTCTCCGCGTCCGCCGACGCGCACGACGTACTCGAAGTCGGCGCCTCGCTGCGTGACGAGGTCGAGCGGAACACCCGGTGGCGCTCCGAACCGTCCGTGCCGGTCTCCGAGCTGTACTCAGGTGTCCTGTACGACGCCCTCGGTTACTCCACGCTCTCCGCAGGCTCGAAGCGCCGCGCCGCGAATCGTCTGCTCGTCATCTCGGCGGCCTGGGGCGCGCTCCGACCCGCCGACCGCGTTCCGCCGTACCGGCTGTCAATGGGTACGACGCTGCCGGGCCACGGACCGCTCGCGTCGGTCTGGCGCGATCCGCTGAACACCGCGCTGGCAGGTGTCGACGGTGTGATCGTTGACTGCCGGTCGTCGACGTACGTCGCCGCGTGGCGACCGTCCGGCGACCAGGCGGACAAGTGGGTGTCGGTGAACGTGGTCCGGGAACGCAACGGTGTGCGGTCGGTCGTCTCGCACAACGCGAAGCACACCCGCGGGCTGGTCGCCCGGCACCTGCTTGAGTCCGGCAAGGACCCGGGAACGCCCAAATCACTTCACAAACTGATCAGCGACCGCTGGAACGCCGAACTCGACCGCGGGGCGTCCGGCTGGACGCTGACCGTGGTGGAACACGACTGATCTTTGCCTTCGGCATCTCTTACGCTCCCGCGCTTGACACGATCCGGATCGCGGCGGACGCTCCGAAGAGAACAAGCTCCGGGGCCGCTCGCCGTGGGTGACGGCGGCACTCCACAGGGGGAACCATGCGGATCAATCGTGTCGGCGCTGACATCAGCGTGCTCAGTGATCAACTGCCGGTACCGGGCATCGGCTTCCTGCCCGTCAACGCGTTCGTACTGCTCGCGGCCGAACCGCTGGTGGTCGACACCGGGTTGAGTCTGCCCGGCCGCGGCTTCATGGACGCGCTCGGCTCGGTGGTCGATCCGGCCGATGTGCGGTGGATCTGGCTGACCCATCCGGACCGCGATCACACCGGCTCGTTGTTCGACCTGCTGGAAGCGGCACCGCAGGCACGCCTGATCACGACGTTCGTCGGCGCCGGCATCATGTCGACCGAGCGGCCGCTGCCCATGGACCGGCTGTACCTGCTGAACCCCGGCCAGTCGCTCTCGCTGGGCGACCGCACCGTCACCGCCTTCCGGCCGCCGCTGTACGACAGCCCGGCGACCGTGGGCTTCTACGACGACCGGTCGCGGGCCTGCTTCAGCTCCGATTGCTTCGGAGCGCCGATGCCGACCTCGGAGCTCGCCGACTGCGGCGATGTCAGCGATGCCCCGCGGGACGCGCTGCGCGGCGGTCAGTTGCTGTGGGCCACGCTCGACAGCCCGTGGGTGCACAACGTCGACCAGGAAGCGTTCCGGCGTACTGTCCAGCCGTTGCGGGAGATGAACCCGGACGTCATTCTCAGCAGCCACCTGCCGCCGGCTCCGGGGCACACCACGAACTTCCTGGATCTGCTCGAAACGGCACCGCAGGCCGATGCGTTCGTCGGACCGGACCAGCACGCCTTGGAGGAGATGCTCGCCGGCTTCGAGCCGGCGTCCGCCGCACCCTGAGCAGGCGCCGCTTGTCGAACACGACTGACGTTCACTGGACTGTTACTGGTGAGTGGTTTCCTACAGCGCGTGATCGGGGAAGGCTGAAGGGCAGCAACGTCAGGGGGGATCCGCCCTAACCCTCGGAGGCCTGACCGATGCCCCGTACCACGAAACGTACGACAGCTGTGCTGACAACCGTGGTCGCGGCTGCGACCGCGTGGACGCTGAGTGCCGGACCGGCGCTGGCGTACCCGCCGACCCCGCCGTCGGCGAGCACCGCCGCGACCCAGCTGGCGACCTTGACCGTGAAGACGGAGGGTTCGAGCGACGGCTACAGCCGGGACAAGTTCCCGCACTGGATCAACCAGTCCGGGACGTGCGACACCCGCGAAGAGGTGCTGAAGCGCGACGGCTCAGGTGTGACCGTGGACAGCAGTTGCCAGCCGACCGCCGGCCGCTGGTACAGCGTGTACGACTCGACCTGGGTGGAGGACTCCTCGGACGTCGACATCGACCACATCGTGCCGTTGTCCGAGGCATGGAAGTCGGGCGCCAGCGCGTGGACCACGGCCAAGCGTCAAGAGTTCGCGAACAACCTGACCATCTCGCAGCTGATCGCGGTGACGGCGTCGAGCAACCGCTCGAAGGGTGACAAGGACCCGTCGGAGTGGAAGCCGCCGAACACCTCGGTGCACTGCATCTACGCGCGCGAGTGGATCTGGGTGAAGTACACCTACAAGTTGTCGCTGCAGTCTGCGGAGAAGACGGCACTCACGCAGATGCTGGGCACCTGCTAGTCCTCGAGTAGGTGGCGGCGCTGGGCGTGGATGCCGGCCTGGAACCGGGTCCGCGCACCCAGCGTCTCCATCAGCTCGGCCACGCGGCGCCCGACGGTCCGACTGCTCAGTGCGAGCTGCCGGGCGATCGCGTCGTCCTTGAACCCGGCTGCGAGCAGTGTCATCAGCCGCGCGTCCGTCGGGTCGGCCTTGGCGGCCGGGACCACGGGCACCGCCTGGTCCCAGAGCAGCCAGAACATCTCGATCAACGCGTCCAGCAATGCACACGGATGTACGACGAGCGCGCTGTCGACCAACTGGTCGACCGACAGCGGCAGGAGCGCGATCTTGCCGTCGAACACGGCCAGCTTCATCGGCACCTGCGGATGCACCCGCGACGTCTCGCCGGCGTCGGCCGCGCTGTACGCCTCGTCGACGCCGCCGGGGATGTCGAGCGAGTCGGGGGAGTAGATGCCGTGGACGACGACCCCGTCGCCGAGCAGCCCGCGAACGGTGCTGTCCGACTCGGCGGCCTGCGCGGCGTACGGCGGCCGGTCGAGGACGAGCAGCTGGTGATCGGTCCCGTTGAGCAGCTGCGCGAACCGGGCGGCGATCGCCTCCTGACCGACGATCACCTCGACCAGATTCTCCGGCCGGTACTGCTCCTGCGTGCTCAGCTCGGACAGCAGCACCCGGGCCTCGGCGCGCACACGATCGAGCTCGGCCCGGCGTACGGCGACCAACGCGTCGACCGCGACGTCCGGGCGGGTCGGGAGCAGGCGGACCGGGTCGTCGGAGGTGCTGGTCAGCAGACCGAGCTTCTCGAGCCGGCCGATCGTCGCGACGACCTCCTGCTCGTCACGGCCGAGGCTGTCGGCGAGTTCGAGGACACCGCAACCCGGCGCCGACAGCAACGCGCGGTAGGCCTCCTCATCGGACGGCTCCACCCCCACCGACTCCAGCATCCGATCAGGCTATCTCGTCCCGTGGACGGACTCGACCGGTTTGGCTACTTCGCGCCATGTCCGGGATACGTCAACCCACTCGCAGGTGCGGGGACCCCTCAGGTGGGGTATGTCTGACGGTGCCGGGCGCGCGCGGATCGGACAGGGGACGTCTGGTCAAGCCTCAACGCGCGCGCCCGTCCTTCGCTTCACCTTCAGGTAGCTGCGCCAGATCAGTCGCTGCAGCAGCAGGGTGACGACGCCGGCGGCGGTCATCCCGGCGAGGTTGATGCCGAGCTGGGCCGCGGCCCCGCCGATGTGGTGCGGTGCCCAGAGGGCGACGGACAGCGCAAGGTCGCCCGCGGCCGGAACCGTCGTGACCGAGATGAATACGCCGACCAGCGCATTGCCGCGGCCGGCCGTCTGCGACAGGACACCGGCGCATCCCGCGAGTACGGCGACGACCGCGGACCACTTGTCAGGTCGCCAGATGAAGCCCGTCAGCGGCCGCGCCGCCGTGACGTCACTGACGTCGACCCAGCCGACCACGCGCGCCAGCAACGCCGTCAGTGCTGTCAGCGCGATGGCGAGCACGAACCCCTTTACGAGCAGCGACAACGACCTCCGGGTCAGACCGCCCTTGCGCAGGAAAATGCCGACGGCCAGAGCAGCGACGACGCCGAACTCCGGACCGACCACCATGGCGCCGACGACGAGGATCGCGGAGTCGGTGATCACAGCAACCGAGGCGATCATGGTCGCCAGCGTGAGGAACGCGTAGTACACCCAGGACCCGCCGGCCTCGTTGTACGCCTGGTCCACGACCGCGTCCCAGATGACCGCGTCGTCAGGTGCGCCAGGCGCCGCCTTCTCCGCGGCCTGGGCGTTCCGCGACGGCGCCGCGTCCACGGAGGCCAGCGCCACGGCGCCCTCGTCGTACAGGCCCTGTGCCTTGAGCCAGGTGAGGATGTCGGAGGTGGCCTCGCGGGTCACGTCGCACTCGACCACGTCGCCTTCGGGACGGCGGGCGGCGCCGGGCAGCCGGACGATGCTGGTGACTCGCGGGTCGGCGACGAGCGTGTTCAGGACGCGCTCGCTGCGGTCCGATGGGACGATGAGTCGAAGGTGCATCACGGGCCACATGCTGTCAGACCGACTCCGGGGAGCCTTCATGAGTGATTCCGCCGCAGTAGCGCAAGCTGGTGAGCGTCCTGAGCTGAAGCGGGTCATGGGCCCCGGACTGCTCCTTCTGTTCGTCGTCGGAGACATCCTCGGGACCGGTGTGTACGCGCTCACCGGCAAGGTCGCCGGTGAGGTCGGCGGCGCGGTCTGGCTGCCGTTCCTGTGTGCGTTCGTGGTCGCGTTGCTGACCGCGACCAGTTACCTCGAGCTCGTCACGAAGTACCCGAAGGCCGGTGGCGCCGCGGTCTACACGCACAAGGCGTTCGGGATCCACTTCCTCACCTTCCTGCTCACGTTCGCGGTGATGTGCTCCGGCCTGACCTCGGCGTCGAGCGCGTCGAAGGCGTTCGCGGCGAACTTCTTCTCCGCCGCGCACATCGACGCCGACCGCGGCGCGCTGCTGATGATCACCTCGCTCGCCTTCATGACGCTGATCGCGCTGGTGAACCTGCGCGGGGTCGGCGAGAGCGTGAAGGCGAACGTCGTGCTCACCTGTGTCGAGCTCAGCGGTCTGCTGATCGTGATCGGGATCGGCGCCTGGGCGCTGATCGGCGGCGACGGCGACACCTCCCGGCTGACCGACTTCAAGGTCCCCGAGGGCGAGTCGCCGTTCAGCGCGGTGACGGCCGCGACCGCGCTGGCGTTCTTCGCGATGGTCGGGTTCGAGGACTCGGTGAACATGGCCGAGGAGACCAAGGACCCGGTGCGGATCTTCCCGAAGATCATGCTGATCGGGCTGTGCCTCACCGGCGTCATCTACGTCCTGGTCGCGATCTCCGCGGTCGCGCTGGTCTCGCCGGACGAGCTGAACAAGGGCGCGACGCCGCTGCTCAAGGTCGTCCAGGCCGGCGCGCCCGGGTTCCCGCTCGAGCTGTTCGCGTGGATCACGATGTTCGCGGTGGCGAACTCGGCGCTGATCAACATGCTGATGGCCAGCCGCCTGCTGTACGGCATGTCGCACGAGCAGGTGCTGCCAGGTCCGCTCGGCCGGGTGCTGCGCAGGCGCCGTACGCCGTACATCGCGATCCTGTTCACCACGCTGCTCGCGTTCGTCCTGATCGGGTACGCCGATCTCGCGGCGCTCGGTGGTACGACGGCGTTCCTGCTGCTGTGCGTGTTCGCGATCGTGAACGTCGCGGTGCTGGTCCTGCGGCGGGATCGGGTCGAGCACAAGCACTTCCACGCGCCGACCGCGTTGCCGGTCCTGGGCGTCGTCCTGTGCGTGTACCTGGCGAGCCCGTTGTCCGGGCGGGCGTCGGCGGACTACAAGATCGCCGGCTGGCTGATGCTCATCGGGGTCGGGCTGTGGATCATCACCTGGCTGCTGAACAAGTACGTGTTCAACCGGCACGCCGACTTCGACCCGTCGCACCTCGACCCGCAGGGTCCGGTGAACTGACCGGAAGGAATGCCGCGACCAGGACGGTGCCGAGAGCCGCGAGCCCGATGACCACCGCGATCCAGCCGAGCGCGGGGTAACCCGCGCCGGCGTCGATCGCCAGGCCGCCGAGCCACGGCCCGACCGTGATACCGACGTTGAACGCGGAGAAGTTCGTCGCGGTCGCGAGCGTCGGCGCGTTGCCGGCCAGGCTGAACACGCGGGCGTTGAGGGCCGGGTTCGCGGCGAAGCCGAACCCGCCGAGCAGCGCGATCACGCCGATCGCTACCGCGGGGACGGACGCTGTGACCGCCAGTGCGCCGGACAGGACGATCAGTCCCGTGATGCTGATGAACAACGTGTGGAACGGGAGCGCGTCGGCGAACCGGCCGCCGACGGTGATCCCGATGAACGAGCCGAGACCGTAGAGGGCGAGTACGCCGGGAACGGCTCCAGCCGGCAGCCCTGTGGTCTGGATCAGCAGCGGGGCGAGGTAGCTGAAGACGACCAGGATCGTCGCGGTCACCAGCGCCGTCGTGCCGAACGCGAGCCAGAGCCGCGCGTTGCGGAGCACCCGGAACTCGTCGGCGAGCCGGGGTGCGCTCGCGAGGTCAGGCCGGTCGGCCGGCAGGGTCGCGAGGACGCCGGCCGTCGCGAGGACGCAGAGGCCGGCCACGGTCCAGAACGCCGACTGCCAGCCGAGGTGCTGGCCCAGGACGGTTCCGAGCGGGAGGCCGACGATGGTCGCGATCGTGAGGCCGCCGGTGACGACGCTCATCGCTCGCGCGCGGCTGTTCGCTGGTACGAGGGCAACCACGGTCGCCGCGGCGATCGACCAGAACCCGGCGTACACGAAGGCGCCGACGATCCGGGTGGCGAGCAGTACGGCGTAGCTGGAGGTCAGGGCGCCCGCGACATGGGTGAGGGCGAAGATCGCGAGGAAGAGGAGCAGCGCCGTACGGCGGGACCAGGTGAGCGTGACGACCGCGAGGACCGGGGCTCCGACGAGCATGCCGATCGCGAACGCGGAGATCAGCAGTCCGGCCTGGGGGATCGAGACGTGCAGATCGGTCGCGAGTTCCGGAAGCAGTCCGGCGAGCATCAGCTCGGACGTGCCCTGCGCGAAGATACTCAGCCCCAGGACATAGACAGCTATCGGCATCGTTCCCCCTCACCTCGACGAGTGCCACTCGTAGTGTCTCAGGGATTACTGTCCGCTGTCGCCGCGCCTGTCACGGGTTGAGATTTGAGCCGATACGGCATCGTTGGTGTATGAGCTTTCAGACTCCGGCCAAGCGGACCGGGCGGGCTGTGGACACCGCGCGGATCGGTAGTGGGCTGAAGCTGCTCGTCGGTCTGGTGGGGCTGATGTGGCTCAGCGAGGTCGTCGACACCGCGACGCACGGCGCGCTAGACCAGTACGGGATCATCTCCCGCGAGCCCCGCGGCCTGATCGGCATCCTGACCGCGCCGTTCCTGCATCTCGGGTTCGGTCACCTGATCTCGAACACGCTGCCGCTGGTGACGCTCGGTGCGCTGATCGCGGTCAGCGGCGCGGCCCGGCTGTTCGCGGTGACCGCGATCGTGACGGTGATCGGCGGGTTCGGGACCTGGCTGATCTCACCGCCGAACACGATCACGATCGGCGCCAGCGGGCTGGTGTTCGGGTACGCGTCGTACCTGATCCTCCGCGGCCTGTTCAACCGCCGGCTCGGCCAGGTGCTGCTCGGCATCGTCGTGGTGATGGTCTGGGGCAGTGCCCTGCTCAGCGGGCTGCTGCCGCAGGACGGGATCTCCTGGCAGGGTCACTTGCTCGGCGGTATCGCCGGTGTGCTCGCGGCCTGGGTCCTGGCCGACGACAAACAACAACGCGTCAAATGAGCGTGGCAGGGTCGGTGTTCGCCCCGCAGACCACGACGACCACCCGCTCACCGGCAGCCGGGCGGTAGGCGCCCGAGAGCAACGCTGCGTACGCCGTCGCGCCGCCGTGCTCGGTCGCCAGGTGGTACTGCCGCCACAGCTCATTGCGGGCAGCAACGATCGCTTCGTCGTCGACGAGCACCGGCCGGACGCCATACGTCTGGGCGGCCTCGAAGGCCAGTGACCCGATGCGCCGCGCACCGAGGGAGTCGGCGGCCACTCCGCCGACGGCTCCGTCGGTCGGCTCGCCCGCTTCGAGTGCCCGCTGCAAGGTCGGGGCGAGCGCCGGTTCCACGCTGACCACCTGCGCGTTGTTGCCGATGGCGGTCGCGATACCGGCGATCAGGCCGCCGCCACCGACGGCGACGAGGACTGTGTCGAACATGCCGGCCTGTTCGAGCAGTTCGAGGCCGACCGTGCCCTGGCCGGCGACGACCTCCGGCTGGTCGTAGGCGTGCACCAGCAGGGCATCCGTGTCGTCCCGGGCCGCGAGCGCCGCCTGGTACGCCTCGGCGTACTCCGATCCGACCTGCACGATGTCCGCGTCGAGGGTGCGCAGCTTGCCGAGCTTCGCGGCCGGGGTCGTCTCGGGGACGAAGATCCGGGCCGGTACGCCGAGTTCGCGGGCCGCGTACGCCGCCGCCAGCCCGTGGTTGCCGCCGGATGCGGCGACGATGCCCTGACCGGTCAGTTCACCGCTGTCCTTCGCGGTGAGCAGCCGGTTGAACGCGCCCCGTGGCTTGAACGAGCCCGTGTGCTGGAGCAGTTCCAGCTTGAACGTGAGCCCCGGCGCCACCTCGATCACCGGCGTACGCCGTACCCGCCCAGCGATCCGCTCCGCGGCCTGCTTCACGTCGTCCAGGCTTACCGTCATAGCTCAACCCTGCCACGATGGTGACAAGCCGACGGACGGAGGCCAGGGAATGGGCGCGTACGAGGAGACCTACCGGCGGAGCCTGGACGACCCGCATGGGTTCTGGCTCGAGGCGGCCGAGGCGATCTCCTGGACCAGGCCACCGACCCAGGCGCTCGACGCGACCGATGCGCCGATCTTCCACTGGTTCCCCGACGGCGTGCTGAACACGTCGTACAACGCGCTCGACCGGCATGTCGAGGCAGGTGACGGCGGCCGGACGGCGCTGATCTACGACTCACCCGTCACCGGGTTCGGGCGGACCTACACCTACGCGCAACTGCGGGACGAGGTGGCCGCGTTCGCAGGTGCGCTGGCCTCGCTAGGCGTCGGCAAGGGCGACCGGGTGATCGTCTACATGCCGATGATCCCGGAAGCGGTCGTCGCGATGCTGGCCTGCGCCCGACTCGGCGCGATCCATTCGGTGGTGTTCGGCGGCTTCGCGCCCCGTGAGCTCGCGGCCCGGATCGAGGACGCCGGGCCGCGCGTGATTGTCGCGGCGTCTTGTGGCATCGAACCGACGCGGATCGTCGAGTACAAGCCGATCATCGACGAGGCGCTGAAGATCTCGTCGCACCAGCCCGAGCACACTGTCGTCTTCCAGCGCGAACAAGCCCCCGCTGAACTGGGCGAACGCGATCTCGACTGGACCACCCTGACCGCGAAGACCCAGCCGGCAGGCCCGGTGCAGGTCGCGGCGACCGACCCGCTCTACATCCTCTATACCTCCGGTACGACGGGACGTCCGAAGGGCGTCGTCCGCGACAACGGCGGCCACGCAGTCGCACTCGCCTGGACGATGCGCAACGTGTACGACATCGGTCCGGGTGACGTGTGGTGGACCGCCTCCGACGTCGGCTGGGTCGTCGGCCACTCGTACATCGTCTACGCGCCGCTCCTGGTCGGCGCGACCACGGTCCTGTACGAAGGCAAACCGGTCGGGACGCCGGACGCGGGCGCGTTCTGGCGGGTGATCTCCGAGCACGGTGTGAAGGCGTTGTTCACCGCGCCGACCGCGATCCGCGCGATCAAGAAGGTCGATCCCGAGGCGGGCGAGCTGGCGAAGTACCCGCTCGACACGTTCCGGACGTTGTTCCTGGCGGGGGAGCGGCTCGACCCGGAGACGTACCACTGGGCGCACGAGCATCTCGGCGTACCGGTCGTCGACCACTGGTGGCAGACCGAGACCGGCTGGCCGATCGCGGCCAACCCGCGCGGACTCGAGCCGCTGCCGACCAAGCCGGGCTCGGCGACCGTGCCGATGGCGGGCTGGAACGTGCAGATCCTCGACCCGAACGGCAAGGAACTGCTGCCGCACGAGGAGGGCGCGATCGCGATCAAGCTGCCGCTGCCGCCGGGCGCCCTGCCGACGCTGTGGGGCGACGACCAGCGCTACATCGACAGCTACCTCAAGGAGTACGACGGCTACTACCTGACCGGCGACGGTGGGTTCATCGACGACGACGGCTACATCTTCGTGATGGGCCGCACCGACGACGTCATCAACGTGGCCGGCCACCGCTTGTCGACGGGCTCGATCGAGGCGGTCGTCGCGGCCAACCCGGCGGTCGCCGAGTGTGCGGTGATCGGCGTGCACGATGCGCTGAAGGGGCAGTTGCCGCGGGCACTCGTCGTACTCAAGGCAGGCGCGACGGTGTCTGACGACGTACTGCGAGATGAGTTGGTGGCCGCCGTACGCCGGGAGATCGGGCCGGTCGCCGCGTTCCGGGACGTGTCGGTGGTCGATGCGCTGCCGAAGACCCGTTCGGGCAAGATCCTGCGCCGCACGATGCGCGGAATCGCCGACGGCCGCGACGAACCGGTCCCGTCGACCATCGAGGACCCCTCCGTACTAGATGCCCTCCGCCCGGTGCTGCGCGGGTAGCAAGCTCGACAGGACATATACCTCCACTGGGACAGATCGCGCGGTCGGCTGAGCGTGGGGCTCACGGTGCCGGGCTGAGACGTCCTGTCGAGCTTGCACATTCTTTGCGGCGATAGGCTGCAGGTATGCGAGTCGTGATTGCGGGTGGACACGGGAAGATCGCGCTGCGGCTGACGCGGGTGCTGAGCGCTGACGGGCACCAGGTGGTCGGGGTGGTGCGGAACCCGGACCATGAGGCCGACATCGCGGCAGCCGGTGGTCAGGCCGCCGTGCTGGATCTCGAGCAGGCTGACGTCGGCGCGGTCGCCAAGGTCCTGGCGGGCGCGGACGTCGCGATCTTCGCGGCGGGCGCCGGGCCGGGCAGCGGGAACGCGCGCAAGGACACGGTCGACCGCGGTGCGGCCGCGCTGTTCGCCGACGCTGCCGAAGAGGCCGGCGTACGGCGGCACATCCAGGTCGGTTCGATCAACGCGGAACTCGCGCCGTCGCTGACCGACGACGAGACGTTCACGGTCTACCTCCGGGCCAAGTGGGCGGCCGAGGAGGACCTGCGGGCCAGGGATCTGGACTGGACGGTGCTGCGGCCCGGCAGTCTGACCGACAATCCCGGGACCGGCACGGTGTACCTCGCCGACAAGACCGGTCGCGGCCGGGTCACCCGCGACGACGTCGCGCTGGTGCTGGCCGGCCTCTGTGACGCTCCGGCCTCGATCGGCCGGACGCTCGAGCTCATCGGCGGGGACACACCCGTCCGTGAGGCCATCGAGCACCTCTGACCCTTATGGCGTTGCCACAAGCAACAGAATGTGACGGGACTGCGACACTATGGCAGACACACTCCGGCAGGTGACCTTCGAGCGCCTCGCGAACAGCAGCTACGAGGTGCGGAACGCCCGCGGCGGGAGCATCCGGATCGGCTCGGGCGGCGAGGACACCGACTTCACGCCGGTCGAGCTGCTGCTGGCGGCGATCGGGACCTGCTCGGCGATCGACGTCGACATCGTGGTGAGCCGCCGGGCCGAGCCGGCCGAGTTCAGCGCGGTCGTCCGTGGCGACAAGATCCGGGACGCCGAGGAAGGCAACCGGATGGAGAACCTCGCGGTCGAGTTCACCGTGCGCTTCCCCGAGGGCGAGGACGGCGACAAGGCCCGCGAAGCCCTGCCGCGCGCCGTGAAGATGTCCCACGACCGCCTCTGCACGGTCAGCCGCACCGTCGAGCTCGGCACCCCGGTCACCACGACGGTCAACGACGACTGAGCACTTCGCGAAGGCGCTGCGCATAGGCCTTCGGGTGGCTGAGGTTGCCGTTGTGACCGCCCGGGAAGGTCTGCAGGTCCTGGCCGAGGAGCTCGGCCAGGGCCTCGGCGCACTGGTAGTCGAAGACGGTCCGCGGAGTCGTCGTACCCGCTGCCGGAACGATCCGCACGCCGCCTGCTGACAGCGCGGCCGGATCGAGGTCGTCGTCCGCGGCGGCGGTGAAGTCGTGGCGGATGAAGTAGTCGAAGTTCGCGAGCCGGTTGGCGTCCATCGGGAAGTCGGTGCGGCCCGGTTCGCCGTTCGACGGGTCGATGCCCAGTGAGCGGACGATGGCCGGGATGGTGGCCTGGAGTCCGTTGGCCAGGTACTGGTCGCGGAGCTCGGTGAGTTCATCGCGATGCAGCTTGGGCTCGGGGAGCAGCCACGGCGCGATCGGCTCGTGCGCGACGAGCGTGTGCAGCTGCGTCGGATGCTTCACGGTCAGATGCAGACCGATGACCGCGCCGAGGCTGCAGCCGAGCATGGCGACGGGTTCGTCGGTGACGTGCTGGAGCAGACGGTGTACGTCGTCCGCGTGGTCGGCGATCGTGGCGCCCGGTTCCTCGAGCTTGCTGCGGGACAGGCCGCGGCGGTCGTAGGTGAGGACGGTGTAGTCGTCGACGAGCTGCCGGATGAGGTCGGTACTGCGGTCGGCGTCGCCTTCACCGCTCTGCGAGATCAGCAGCAGCGGCCCATTGCCTTCGAGCTGGTAGTGGATGCGTGCTCCAGGTACGTCAATCATGATTCGGAGATTACATCTGATTAGATGTATCCAGCAAGATGCATCGAGTTTGATGTAGATTCCGTCGGGTGAACGGTGTGGAGCTTTTCCTGCTCGGGCGGGCGCTGATGAAGATCGGCGAGGATGCGTTGCCGGAGCCGCCGGGCGGTGCCGCGAAGTACGCCGGCAGCGCGCGGATGGTGCTGATCGTCGCGAGTGATATCGCCGAGCATCCGGCGAGCGCGGTGGGGGAGATCGCTGCCCGCACGGGCCTGCCGCAGAGCCAGGTGTCGACCGCGATCGCCCGGCTGAAGGAGGCCGGCTCGGTCATCACGACAACCGATCCCGCCGACCGCCGCCGGGCCTTGGTCAGTCAGGCGCCCGACGTCTCGGACCGCCTGGCTCAGGTCCGTGCCACCAGCATCGAACCGGCCCTCGCCGCGGCGCTCGGCACCGATGACCCCGCACGCGTCGCGGAGGTCGCGCGCACCCTGCAGCAACTCGCCCGCGACCTGCAGAGGTCAGGCGAGTAGGAACTCGGCGGCCGGTCTGAGGCGCGTTTTCAACAGCTGTTGGGTACGCCGGCAGTCGAGCTGGATGTCCGACGGCTCGCCCGGCTCCGAGGGCAGCTGATCCGGATCGAGTCCGTCGCGGATCGCGATCCTCCGGCCCAGCTCGTACCGGCTCAGGGCCTCCGGTCCCGCGACATGGGCGATGCCGGTGACGTCCGACGTGAGCAGTTCGAGCAGCGCCGACGCGAGGTCGGTGACGTGGACTGGGCAGCGGATGTTGCCGCTGTAGAACGCACCGGATTCGCCGGCCGCCAAGCGACGTACCCGTTGTTCCTCGCCCGACTGACCGTCCGAGCCAACGATGATCGACGTCCGCGCAATGACCGCCTCGGGCAGCATCGCCTGGATCGCGGTCTCGGCCGCTGCCTTGGCCGCGCCGTACGGCGTGATCGGACAGGGCGAGTCGTCCTCTTGATAGGCCGTGTGCCGTGGTCCGAACACGGCGTCGCTCGACACGAACACGAGCCTTGCGCCTCCGGCCGCCAGCGCGACATTGACCGCGCCGTCGGCGGTCGCGGCCCAGTCGTCCTGCTTGTAGGCGGTGTGGATGATCCCGTCCGGCCGAACGCTGCGGATCACATCGCGCACCGCGTCACGTCGCCGTACGTCGAGCTGCACGCCACCCGGCACGACCTGCGAGTGGTACGCCGGTATGACGTCGTGGTCGGCCGTGCGCACGAGTTCACGTCCCAGCAGACCAGCGGCCCCAGTGACCAGCAATCTCACCCGACCAGCCTATGGCGCTCGAGCCGCCAGCCGGCGGTCCGCGTGGCGCGCTTCACCTCGGCGACCGTCCGCACCTTCCGCGGCGTCATCCACGACTGCGACGGCTTGTGCAGCATCCACCCGTCTCCGATGGTCAGCGCCGCGTGCTGGACCAGCCGGCCGGCGTCGCGCCAGACGAACACCGTGCCCGGTACATCGTCCTTACCGCCGCGCTCGGTGTGGTTCGCGAGCCATTCCTCGAACGGCTCGCGCACCATCCACACCGACTCGGCGCCTTCGATGCCGCAGGCAGCCATCACGGTGCCGAAGCAGTTCGGCCCGCTGCCGTCCGGAAACGTGCCGGCCAACTCGCGCACGCGTGGCAGCGCCGCGGGCCAGGTCCGGACCTCGGCGTGCCGGCTCGGCCCGAGATCCTCGCTCACGACCTCGGGCAACACCCGCGCCGGCTCCCGGAGCAGCGACTTCCACCAGACGAACCGATGCCCGTCCGCCTGCTGCCGAACCTCCGGCCCGACGATCGGCGACCACTTCCTCACGGTCGGAACTGCACCTCGGTCGTAGTTGACCTGCGCCCGGACCAGCGCGGCACGCGTCGCCTTCGGCAGGTCGTCGTACGCCGCCTCACTCAGCCACGCAGTCCGAGCGGCCTTCCGGTCGACTGCGTAGGTCCGGTAGGTGTCGCGGTCCTCCCGGCTCGGCTCCCGATCGTCCGTCGCCAACTTCCAGGCAGTCGCCTGCCTCTTCGTCACGAAGAACGGCTGCTCGTCCGGGGCGAGCCAGTCGACCCATCGCTGCAGCAGATCAGGCGAGACGTCGATCCCCAGCACGGTCAGCACCGGCCAACGCTCTCATCCTCGCGCCTGATCGGTCACTGGCTTTTGTGGGCCGCGGTAGCGCTGGGTCTGTGAGTAGACGAGGTTGGTCGTCGTACTGCCGAAGTCGGTGAGCTCGTTGACGAGTTCCTCCAGGTGCGGCATCGACGCGGCCGCGACCTTCAGCGTGTAGCAGTCATCACCCGTGGTTCGCAGGCACTCGAGGATCTCGCGCCGCTCGGCCAGCAGTCGGTGCAGCGGCTCGTGCTTGTTGCCCGGGTACTTCAGCCGTACGACGGCCAGCACCGGGTAGCCGACCTTCGTCAGGTCGACCTCGGCGCGGTACCCGGTGATCACACCGATCGACTCCAGCCGGCGTACCCGCTCGGTGGTGGCCGAGGCGCTCAGGTTGACCCGCTTGCCGAGCTGCGTCAGGGACAGCCGGGCGTCCTCCTGCAGTTCGGTGAGGATCGCCCAGTCGGTCGGATCGAGACTCTCGGTCATACGCATAATCTACCGGCGATTTCCCGGCTCAAGACGACGTACGCCGGGAGGACTCTCTTCAGAACCAGGTCGGCGCCTGGATAGCCTGAAGGCGTGGAACTTGGAGTGAACGTGCCGAACTTCGGCCCGGGGACGAATCCGGCGCGGCTGCGGGACTGGGCGCGCGTCGTCGAGGGACTCAGGTACGACCTGCTGATGGTGTCGGACCATATGGTGATCACACCGGACGTCGCGGAGCAGTACCCCGCGCCGTTCTACGAGCCGTTCACGACGCTGAGTTGGCTGGCCGGGATCACCGAGCGGGTCCGGCTCGGCACGACGGTGCTGATCGCGCCGTACCGGCATCCGTTGCTCGTAGCAAGGATGGCGGCCAACCTCAACGCGTTGAGCGGCGGCCGCCTCGTGCTCGGCGTCGGGGTCGGCTGGGCGCGGCAGGAGTTCGAGGCGCTCGGCGCGGAACATGCGCACCGCGGTCGGCGTACGGACGAGGTGCTCGCCGAGGTGCGGCGCGCGTGGGCCGATACGGCGGACTACGGCAACGGAGCGATCCCGATCTGGGTCGGCGGTTCGAGTACGGCGGGATTGCGGCGGACCGTCCGGTACGGCGACGCGTGGCATCCGCTGCGGCAGACGATCGAGCAGCTGCGGGACGGGCTGGATCGCCTGCGGACGGTCGCAGCGTCGGAGAACCGGCCGGTGCCGGGGTTCGCGCCGCGGATCCTGCTCCGGCTGACGGACGAGCCGCTGAGCGACGATGATCGGGTGGCGGGGGAGGGCTCGATCGAGCAGGTGATGCAGGATCTCGCCGTACTGCGGGAGCTCGGCGCGCAGAGCGTCGTACTCGATCCGTTCGTCGGCGACCCGGACGAAACCGAACGGCCCGAGGCGGCCTGGCAGGCGCTGGCGACGATCGCCGCGCACCGAAGTGGACTGGAGACGACGTGACACCTGAGGCAGAAGGATTCCTGCGCCGTGCGATCGCACTCGCCGCGGAGGCACGGAAGGACGGGAACCCGCCGTTCGGCTCGCTGCTGGTCGGCCCTGACGGCACCGTGCTGATCGAGGAGCGGAACACGACGCTCACCGAAGGGAACATCAGCTTCCACCCGGAGCTGAAGCTCGCAGTGTGGGCGGCTCAGCAACTGTCGCCCGAGGTCGCGGCCGGCACGACCATGTACACGAGCTGCCAGCCGTGCGGGATGTGCTCGGGAGCGCTCGCGCGGTCCGGTCTCGGCAAGGTCGTGTTCGCGCTGTCGGGTGAGCAGCTCGACGGACTCAAGTCGACGGGCGGCTTCCCCGAAGTACCGCTGGAAGGCCCGGCGCTGTACGACGAGGCGCGCGTGCCGGTGGACGGGTACTACAGCTGAGCCGGGGGTCCCGTCGCCGGGACCCCCGCACTCGCTACTTCACCGGGGTCAGGCAGAGCGTGTACTTCGTCGAGCCGCTCCGGTAGACGTACGATGCCTCGGCGTTCTCGCCGCACTGGCTGTCGTCGGTCGAGTCGTCGATCTTGTCGACGATCTTGTACTCGGCCTCCGAGGACGTGCAGTCGACGACCTTCACGTCCGGGTTGGCCGACGTGCCCTGGTTGACGACACAGGCACCGATCTTGGCCTTCGACTCAGTCGAGTTCAGGTTGACGACCACGATCGCCGCGATCAGCGCGATCGGCAGCAGCAGACCGAGGATCGCCGGCCGCTGGAACAGCGGTTTGCCCGGGTCCATCGGGCGGCCCTGGCCCGGCGTCGGCTCCGGGAGGCCCTTGAACTTCTGCATCGGGCCGATGTTCAGCAGCATCGTGATCGGGTTGATGATCGACGAACCGATACCCCACCAGCCCTGCCAGAGGCTCTTCGCGGTCATGTCGCGAACCGACGCGATCCCGCAGGTCCGGCAGAACGGGCCCTGCAGCTTCAGGAACCGCATGATGATGATCAGGCCCTGGTGGCCGCGCACGGTGGCCTCGGCCGCCGGGTAGCCGCCGCAGAAGCGGCACGCCATCTGGCCCTGCGGCGCGTGGCCCTGCTGGGGGTACGACTGGCCCTGCTGGTACTGCTGCTGGCCTTGGTACTGCTGGTCCGGGTACTGGCCCTGCGGCGGGTACTGCTGGCCGCCGTCCTGCGGGTACGTCTGGCCGGCCTGCTGACCGCCGTACGGCTGCTGGTACTGCTGGCCGCCGGGCTGACCGGCGTACTGCTGCTCACCGGGCTGACCCGGCTGCTGGCCCGGCTGGCTGTACTGGGGGAATTGCTGCTGCTGTGGCGGACCGTAGCCGGCCGGCTGACCTGAGTACGGGCCCTGCGGCGGCTGGGGAGGGGATGTGGTCACGAATGGATCCTGAGGCTGATCGAGGGGCGGTGTCGGGACACTTTGAACCATGGCACCTTACTCATCCCAGTGGTCCACTGCGGCATAGCGACGCGTCAATTCCCGGCCAAGACGCGCCAGCTCCGCCTGCACCGACGGCGGATCCACCACCTCGATCGATCCGCCCCAGCCGGCCAGGTGCTGCGCGATCATCAGCGGAGTGGGCGCGGTGACCTTGAGCCGCACCCGGTCACCGTCGGTCCCGTCGACCTCACAGTTGCGGCCGAGCCGGTCCTGCATGACCCACACGAACCGCTCGTCCATCAGGACAGTTGCCGTCAGCCCCGATCGTCGTTCCTCCATCCGTTCCACGATCTCGGCCCACGCCGACGAGAGGTCGAACCCGTCCGGCCGCTCGAAGGTTTCGCCGGTCGTTTCGGTGTCGACCACCCGATCGATGCGGAACGTCCGCTGGCCCTTCTCCGTCCACGCGATCAGGTACCAGACGTCGTCCTTGTCCACGAGACCGAGCGGATCCACCACTCGCTCCGCCGTATCCCGGCCGCGTCCCGAGTAGGCCAATCGGACCCGTTCCCGGCGTACGACGGCGTCCTGCAGGCGACGTACCAGCTCTGGCCGTTCCTTCACGTGCTCACCCCAGCGGGCCGGGTCGATCACCACTGCCTCGGCCGCCGCCTGTGCGTGCTCGCGGAAGGTGTCCGGCAGCGCCCGCACGAGCTTGCGCAGGGCCGCCTTCGCGTCGGGAGCGATCGACGCCGCGGGTCCCACGAGCAGGAACAACGCCTGCGCCTCGGTCGCTGTCAGCCCACTCAGATCGGTCCGGGCACCGCCGACCAACTGCCAGCCGCCGTTCCGCCCCGGCTGTGGATAGACCGGGATGCCGGCCGTCGACAACGCCTCCAGGTCCCGGCGCGCGGTCGCCACCGAGATCTCCAGCTCCGCCGCGACGTCGGCCGCGGTCACCCGGCCCCGGGCCTGCATCAGCAACAGCACCGCCACCAACCGATCCGCCCGCATGACCCCGATCGTCGCAGACAAACCGCTCACCGTCTGAGCAGTTAAAACGGGCTACGCTCAGTTCCGGACGGCCTTCTTCCGGAATGGTGACTGATGGCGTACGACGTGAGCCCGACGGCGCGGACCCTGATGGTCCTGGAGCTGATCCAGAACAGTCCCGGCATCACCGCGGAACAACTGGGGGACAAGCTCGGGGTCTCCGAGCGCGCGGCCCGCCGGTACGTCGCGATCCTGCGCGAGGCCGACATCCCGATCGAGTCGGTCCGCGGGCCGTACGGCGGCTACCGGGTCGGACGGGGGTTGCGGCTGCCGCCGTTGATGTTCAGCCCGACCGAGGCGCTCGGCCTGGTGATGGCGGTGCTGGAAGGACCGCGCGGCGCCGCGGATCCGGTCGAGGACGCGCTCGGGAAGATCGTCCGGGTGCTGCCCGAAGCCGTCGCCCGATCGACCGACGCGATCCGCCGGGTCCCTGCGCGCGGACCCGATCCCGGGGCCCGGACCCCTGATCCCGAGATCACCGCCGCCCTCGTGTCACACAGCGCAGACTCCCGGCGCGTGACGATCCACTACCGCCGCCACGAGGACGAGTGGCCGATGGACGTCGATCCGTGGGCAGTCGTCGTACGCCGGGGTCGCTGGTACCTGCTGTGCTGGTCGCACGGCAAGGACGCTCGGCGCGTGCTCCGCGTCGACAAGATCACCAAGGTCGAGGCGCAGCCGGCCTCGTTCGCGCCGCCTGCCGATCTCGATCCGCTGGCCGCTGTGGAGGAACACCTCGCGATGGGCTGGAGGTACCCGATCGAGGTCGAGATCGACGCACCTCTCGACGACGCTGCCTGCTGGATCCCGCGCAGCATGGGCCGCCTGGAACCCATCGACGAGAACCGCACCCGGCTCCTGGCCAGCACCGACGAACCCGACTGGTACGCCGGCAAACTGTCCGAGATCCGCGCCCCGTTCCGGATCATCGGCGGACCCGAACTCCAAGCCGCCTGCCAGCTCGTCGGTCAGCGCCTGCTCGCCGCGAGCACGCCCGACTGATGCTCACCTGGGGATCCGGCGACCGCGTGGCACTCCTCGTCCACGGCATGCTCGGCGCGGCCTCGCAGTACCACGAGGTCGGCCCGGCGCTGGCAGCCCGCGGGTACCGGGCGGTCGCGGTCGATCTGCCCGGTCACGGCGATGCGCGGCCGGCGCCTGACGCGACGATGGAGCTGTTCGTCGACGCTGTCCTCGTTGATGTTGATACGCCGCCTGCGCTCGCCATCGGTCATTCGCTCGGGGCGATCGTGCTGTCGCACGCGCTGCCTCGGCTGCGGCCCGATCGGGCGGTGTATGTCGACGTCCCCCTCTCTGGCCCGTCCACGGACCCACCGCCGGCCGCGGAGCTGCGCGAGCGCTTCACGACCTCGCGCGCCGCGCGCACTGTGGAGCGATTGACTACCCGGCCCGGTTGGTCTGCTGAGGATTGTCGGGTCGAGGCGGAAGCGGCTGCTCGGTTCGATGTCGAGACAGCGGTTGCGCTCGAGCGCTCGTACGTCGGGCATGCGGTCGAGCGGCCTGCGGTGCCTTCGCTGGTGGTTCGGGCCGAGCCGAGTCGTTATGTGTCGCCGGAGCGGGCGCGGGAGCTGGAAGAGATGGGATTCTGGGTCCGGTCGGTGCCGGGTGCGGGGCATTCCGTTTGGTACGGACACCTCGACGAGTTCATGGGAGTGCTGGACGAGTGGCTGGAAGCGCGATGAACGACATCGAGTTCTCGGGGGAGATCTGGTACTGGCGGGGGCCGGCGCCCTGGTACTTCATCACGGTCCCGGACGAGGAGAGCGCGTACTTCGAGGCGGAGTCGAACTTCGTCACGTACGGGTGGGGGATGATCCCGGTGACCGCCGAGATCGGCGCGAGCGTCTGGGACACGTCGATGTTCCCGAAGGACGGGCGGTACATCCTGCCGGTGAAGGCGTCCGTACGGCGGGCCGAGGATCTCGACGACGGCGACGTACCGACCGTGCGGCTGCGGTTGCGGGGCTGGACGAAGGCGTGACGAAAACTGTCGGCGGCCGGGTCTAGCGTTCGCCGTACACGCTTTCAGAGGGAGGAGCCGAGATGTCCACGCTGTCCGACCGGCCGCACACGGCCGTGCTCGTGGTCGACGTCCAGAACGGTGTCGTCGGGGAGGCGTACGAGCGGGATCGCGTCGTCGCCAACATCAGCACGCTCGTCGGCAAGGCTCGCGCCGGGGGAGTCCCGGTCGTCTGGGTCCAGCACTCCAGCGAGAACCTCGTCAAGGACAGCGACCAGTGGCAACTCGTGCCCGAACTGTCCCGGGACGGCTCGGAGCCGCTCGTCCACAAGACGTACGCCGACAGCTTCGAGGCGACCGACCTGGAGGACGTCCTCGCCCGCACCGGCATCGGCCACCTGATCGTCAGCGGCGCGCAGACCGACGAGTGCATCCGCTCGACGATCCACGGCGCGATGGTCCGCGGGTACGACGTGACGCTGGTCGCCGACGCCCACACCACCGAGGACCTGAGCGAGTACGGCGCACCCACCCCCGACAAGGTGATCGCCCACACCAACCTCTACTGGCAGTACCACCGGGCTCCGGGCCGGACTGCCGCCGTACAGAAGACCGACGAGGTCACCTTCTGACGACGTCCAGCAGCTGAGTCAGCACCCGCACCCGCGGTACGTCGATGCTCGCGTGCGCGTCGTTCCGGTCGATCAGCACGGCCTGGATCCCGACTGCTTGCGCGCCGCGAATGTCGTTCTCCAGTGAGTCGCCGACCATCGCCACGTCGTCGGCGGTGGAACTGAGGCGCTCCAGCGCGTGTGCGAACGCTCGCGGATCGGGCTTGCCCATCGGCAGGGTGTCACCGGTGATCAGTTCGTCGATCTCGTCCGCCAGGCCCAGCCGATCAAGCTTGAACCGCTGGTGATCCCCGTTACCGTTCGTCAGCACCACCACGCCGAGTCCTGCGTCCCGGACCGCTCGCAATCCCGGCACCGCGTCGTCGAAGACGGTCCAGCCGTCCTCGTACCGCCGTACATAGCCCTCGAACATCGCGTCTGCCTCGGCATCGCTCGCTTCGACCCCGAGGAACTCCCGTACCCGCAGGCGCCGCTGCTCGGGGAAGGTCAACTCCCTGCGCTGGTAGCGCCGGTAGTGCTTCTCCGACACGACGGCCCACCGCGCGGCGACCTCCGGTCCGGTCACGTCGTACTCCGCGGCCCACTCGACGACTGCCGCGGCGGCCGCCGATTGCTGGTCGACCAGCGTGCCGTCGAGGTCGAACAGCACGCGCTTCAGCATCCGTGCACCCCGTCCGTCGCAAGCTGCGATCGTATGCGCCGGGG
This sequence comes from Kribbella sp. VKM Ac-2569, assembly GCF_004216905.1. GTDB lineage: Bacteria > Actinomycetota > Actinomycetes > Propionibacteriales > Kribbellaceae > Kribbella. The sequence goes on along the minus strand of NZ_SGXJ01000003.1, from coordinate 671,475 downwards.
CGTGCACCCCGGCGCATACGCCTCAGCTCAGTCCACCAGGGAGTTGAGGGTCGCGAGGTCGTCGGGGGAGAGGGTGAGGTCGGCGGCTCGGAGGTTCTCTTCCAGGTGCTGCTGGCTTGAGGTGCCGGGGATCGCGAGTACGTGATCGCCGCGGCTCAGCGTCCACGCCAACCGCACCTGCGCGACCGTCGCCCCGTGGCGATCGGCGATTTCCTGAACCGGCCCGGAGTCAGGCACCCCGCCGCCCTCCCGCGACTCCGCGGTGAGTGTGAAGAACGGGATGAACGCGATCCCCAACTCACCGCACAACTGCAGGATCTCGTCGTTCACTCGCCCGAATCCCACGCTGTATCGGTTCTGCACCGCAACCACCGGCGCGATCTCGCGCGCCTCGTGGAGATGCGCGACCCGCACGTTCGAGATACCCAGGTGCCGGATCATGCCCTTCGCCTGCAGCTCGGCGAGCACGCCGAAATGCTCCGCAATCGACTCCAGCCGCATCTGCCGCAGGTACACGAGGTCCAGCGAATCCACTCCGAGAGCCCGGAGATCGCTCTCCACGAGTTCCCGCAACTGGTCCGGCCGCGCGAGCCCGTGCTCGGTCGGCCCGACCTTCGTCGCGAGCACGAACTCGTCCGGGTACGGCGCCAGCGCGCGACGGATCACGTCGTTCGCCCACCCCAGGCTCTCGAACTGCGTCCCGCCGGCCAGCCCGTGACTCGGGTAGAACGCCGCGGTGTCGAGGTGATTCACCCCGAGCTCGACGACTCGCCGCAGCAGCGCGATCGCCCGGTCCTGTACGTCGGCCCCGCCGCCGTCGCCGCCCGCAAGCCGCTTCGCGCCGAACCCGATCCGCCGAACCGCCACCTCTCCGAGCGACCAGAATTCGCTGGACTTGCTTTCCGCAATTCCCGATGATAAGTTAATTGTTAGGGACGCATTCTCCTGTGAATTCTGCATTCGGCCAGGATAAATCCTTCCAAGCAATTCGTCCAGCTTTTCCCGCATATTTCTTGCGCTACTCTCATGCGCGTGGGACTCACCGAGCGACAGCAACAGCTCCTCGACACCTGGCTACCGTCAGCGGCGATCGTGCGTGACCACAGCTGGGGCCTCATCGGCACGCTCGTCCTGGAACTCGAGCACCACGGAGAGCGCTACATCGCGAAGGCGGGCGACCACACCGACCACCACCTCGCCCGCGAAATCCGTGCCCACCGCAACTGGTTGCAGCCGTGGACCACGCGGGGGAGAGCGGCCGAGCTGATCAACGCAGACGCGGACGCCAAGCTCCTCCTGACCCGTTTCCTCCCCGGCGAGCTAATCCAAGGGACGCCGTACGAATGGGCTTCGGACACCTATCACCAGGCCGGCGAACTGCTCGCGGCATTTCACCGGCAATCCGCTGTACCGGACGACAACTATGAGTCGCGTGAGAACGAGCGCACGCTCGCAGGACTCGACACGCCGCACCGGATCGCGCCCGACCTCGCCGACCTTCTCCGGGCAACGATCGAGGCCTGGCCGACATCGCCCGCGACGCTCGTGCCGACCCATGGCGACTGGCAGCCCCGCAACTGGCTCGTCGACAACGGCACTGTCCGCGTCATCGACTTCGGCCGCGCGGATCTGCGCCCGGCGTACACCGATCTCGCACGCCTGGCCGCGCAGCAGTTCCGCTCCGAGCCAAGCCTCGAGCCGGCGTTCATCACCGGCTACGGTTCGGACCCGCGCGAACCGGCCGCCTGGCAGCGCGCCCGGCTCCGGGAGGCAATCAGCACGGCCGTGTGGGCACACCAGGTCGGAGACGAATCCTTCGAGCAGCAAGGACATCGCATGATCGCCGAGGCCGTCGCCGAAATTGCGTTGTGAGCTCACGGAGCACGCTGGCATCGTCGCGCCATGTCCAGCGAACTCCTGCGCGAAGCGCTCACCCTTGACCGTTATCCACGCTCGAACACCTACGACCAGCAATGGGTCGTCGACAATCTCATGGGCCCGCACCCGCTGTGGAGCGCCGAAAGCCTGCTGCAGGTGATGGCACTCCGGCCCGGAATGCGGGTCCTTGATCTCGGCTGCGGTACGGCGTTGACGTCGATCTTCCTGGCCCGCGAATGCGACGTCGACGTCTGGGCCACCGATCTCTGGGTCGACCCCACCGAGAACTGGCAGCGCGTTCATGACGCCGGCGTGGCCGGTCGGGTGCATCCGATCCAGTCCGACGCCCGCAAACTCCCGTTCGCGCACGGGTTCTTCGACGCGGTCGTCAGCGTCGGCGCGTACAACTACTTCGGCACCGGCGTCGACTACCTCCCGTACCTCACGGAGTTCGTCCGCCCGAACGGGATGCTCGGCATCATGGCCCCCGGCATCCGCACCGCGCCTGACTTCACCCCACCGCCGTACGTCGCGGATCGCTGGGGACCCGACCTCTGCACCTGGCTCCCGCCCGACTGGTGGCGACATCTCTGGGAACGCACGGGCCTAGTCACCGTCGACACCGCCGACTTCGTACCGAACGGCTGGGCCGACTGGCTCCTCTGGCTCCGGATTTGTGCACAGGTCGGCCGCGGGTACGAACCCGACGAACACCTACTGGAAGCCGACCAAGGAAACCTTCTCGGCCTAACCCGCGTCGTCGCCCGCATGAAGTAGACGTGTCAAATGCTGCTGTAGGTCGGCCGGGTAGATCCCGAATTCCTCGCCGAATGCTCCACCGCTTCGTCACCTGACAGTTCCGGTACGCCGTACACGTCGCTGACCAGGAAGTAGTACGCCGGCCGCCCGTTGTGCGTGCCGGTCCACAGCAACCGGTCCAGGGTGCCCGTGAGCGTCGTCTCCTCCTCGAGTTCACGAAGCGCAGCACTCGCCGACGACTCACCAGCCTCCACATGCCCGCCGGGAAGAACGGCGTACCGATGCCCCTGACACCGAGGCCCCGGCACGTCGCCGTACTCGCACATCACACACTCGGCCGACGCCCCCTGCCGCAGATAACGCTTCACAACCAAAACCTTGCCCACCTCAACCACAACCGCCGCCCCACGCGGAATCCTCGCACTCATAACACCCGAGTCTGCCGACCCCCACCGACAGACCCGCACATCTTGGGCACGAAGCCGGATATTCGGTCGCCGGAGTGACCGCTTCGTGGTGGGGTCGGGGAGTTGTTGTCGATCGTGGAAGGATTTGTAGATGCCTAGTGCGCAGATCGAGGTTCGTCGTGAGTACTCCGAGGCCGATGAGGCGGGACTGGTCGAGGCGGTGCATGGGGCGCTGGTGACGGCGTTCCAGATTCCGCCGCAGGACAAGGACGTGCGCCTGGTCGTCCACGCGCCGCACCGGTTCGCGTGTTCGCCGCGGCTGACCGAGCCCGAGTTCTTCACGCTCGTGACCGTCGACTGCTTCGCCGGCCGCTCGATCGACGCCAAGCGCAAGCTCTACACCGAGATCGTCGGCAACCTGAAGCCCTTCGGCATCCCCGCGGACCACGTGACGATCCTCGTCCGCGACCACCCCACCTCGAACTGGGGCATCCGCGGCGGCCAGGCCGCGTCCGACCTGGACCTCGGCTTCAACGTCAACGTCTGACGTGTCACTCCGCTCGGCCCGGCACCTGACGTCGGTCTTCCTCGTGCGGGAGGGGAGCGTGCTGCTCCTCTACCGCCGCGGATCGCGCGCGATCGCGGACTCCTGGGTCGGCATCGGCGGTCATATCGAGCCGCACGAGCTCACCGACCCGACTGCGGCCGCTCTCCGGGAACTGGACGAGGAGATCGGTGTCACGGCCGACCAGCTGACCGACCTCGCGCTGCGGTACGTCGCCGTACGCGACACCGGCGACGAGGTGCGTACGACGTACTACTTCACCGCCAACCTCCGCCCCGCGGCGCCCGTACCGACGGAATGCACCGAGGGCGATCTGCGGTGGTTCGACCTGACGATGGACCCGACGACGCTCGCCATGCCGCCGACCGCGCGGATCGCGTTCGCGCACTGGCTCTCCAACGGCCAGGACGAGCAGCTTCGGTTCATCATGATTGACGCCAACGGCCGCGAGACAGGCTCGTTCTGATGATCACTGTGCAGTTCCATCCCAATTGGCCGCGCGGTGCGCGGACAGTCATCGAGTCGATCGCCGCGGACGGGGTTTACCAGTCGCAGTTCGCGACAGGCATCTCCAACGGCGGACTGACAGCGTTCCGCGGGGGAGACCGGTGGGAGTGGGAGAGCCGGCTCTTCTCCGGGCGGTACGACGACCAACCGGAGCTGGATCGCCCTGTGTACGGGGTGTGGAACCGGCGGCGTGACGTGTACGGCGGAGCGATCCGCTTCGGGTCGTCGTACCTCCGGCTGAAACCCGACACGATCTCGCGCGCGACGTTCTGCTTCCCGGACTCCGCCCGCGACCCGGCCGATTTCGGCGATCGGAGCGTCCTGCCGCAGCTGTGTCAGTTGGCCGACGACGCGCGTCTCGACGACCTGGACGATTACGTCGAGGCGCATGTCCACGGCCCGGTCCGCCTCTCCACCGACGTCGAGGCGGTCGTCCTCGACCGGTCGTTCATCGGCACACCCGTCGAGGACACCGCCCGCGAACTCGGCTGCCCGATCGAATACCACCCGGGCTTTCGCGCGGCGCCGGCCGCCTTCGATCCGGCGTACCGCGGCCCCGAGATCGTCGACCTCGCCCGCTCACTCGGCCCCGAACTCACCCCCGACCTCCTCGGCAAAGCGGCCGGCGGGCATCCGGCGCAGTCGATCAAGTACGTCTGGCACTACCTCGCGCGCTACGGCCGTCAGCTGACCAGCTGATCGCGTCGGCGGCTCAGGTACGCGACCTCGGCAGTGTTCTCGGCCAGCTCGATCGCTGCGTCGTACGCGGCCCGCGACTCCTGACTGCGGCCCAGCCGCCGCAGCAGGTCGGCGCGCGCGGCGTGGTACGCGTGGTACCCGGACAGCGTGTCGCCCAGCCGATCGATCGTCGCCAGCGCAACCTCGGGACCGTCGAGCTCGGCGACCGCGATCGCACGGTTGAGCGCGACGATCGGTGAGCGATCGACACGGACGAGCTGGTCGTACAGCGCCACGACCTGCGACCAGTCGGTATCCGCCGCGTCGCGGGCCGAGGTGTGTACGGCGTTGATCGCCGCGAGGATCTGATAGCGGCCCGGAGGCAGCCGGGTCGCGAGCCGTTCGCGGACGAGTCGGTGGCCCTCGGCAACCAACGCCGCGTCCCACGCGCCGCGGTCCTGGTCGCGCAGCGAGATCAGTTCGCCGTTCGCCGACACTCGTGCGGTACGTCGGGCCTCGGTGAGGAGCATCAGGGCGAGCAGACCGGCGACCTCGCCGTCGTCGGGCAGCAGCGCCCGGATCAGGCGGGTGAGCCGAATCGCCTCGGCGGTCAGCTCGTGGCGGATCGGATCGGTGTCGGGACCCGTCGCCAGGTAGCCCTCGTTGAAGACGAGAAACAGCACCGAGAGTACGCCGGACACGCGGCCCGGAAGGTCCTCCGCAGACGGGACGCGGTACGGGATCTTGGCCGCTTTGATCTTCGCCTTCGCGCGGGTGATCCGCTGGCCCATCGCGGTCTCCTGGACCAGGAACCCACGGGCGATCTCCGGCACGGTCAGTCCGCCGATCATCCGGAGCGTCAACGCCACCCGGGTCTCCATCGCGAGCGCCGGGTGACAACAGGTGAAGATCAGCCGGAGCCGCTCGTCGTCGATCACGCCGAGAGGCTCGGGCGGTTCGTCGTACGACATCTGAGCCTCCTTCTGCTTGTCGTCACGTTTGCTCTCGCGCCGGAGCCGGTCGATCGCCCTGCGGTTGGCGGTGGTGGTCAGCCACGCGCCGGGGTTGGGCGGTACGCCGTCCGCAGGCCAGCGCTCGACCGCCGTCGCGAACGCCTCGGCGGCCGCCTCCTCGGCAATGTCGAGGTCACCGAACCGCCTGGTCAGCGAGGCGACCACCCGCGCCCATTCCTCGTGGTGGACCCGGGTGATCGCTTCCTGGACGTCGCTCACAGGAACGGCCGCACCTCGAGCCGGCGGTTGCACGCCTTCGACGCCGCAGCGGCGAGCTTCAGCGCCACGTCGAGGTCCGGCGCCTCGAACACCCAGAAGCCGGCCACGTGTTCCTTCGACTCCAGGTACGGCCCGTCGGTGAAGATCGGCTCGCCGTCACCCCGGGCGTCGATCACGGTCGCGTCGCTGGGGGCGCTGAGCCCACCCGCGAACACCCAGTGCCCGCCCGCCACCAGCTGCTCGTTGAACGCGTCGATCGCCGCGTCCTCGTCCGCAGTCGACGACCCGGTCCGATTGTCAATCACAGAAATCAGATACTGCATCACGATCTCCAGTTCACTCTGCTCGACCCTGCCTACACCCACCCAACGAACCCAATCCGGCCATTCCTACACACCCCACCGAGATTTCCTCAGCCTGTCACAGCTGGTGGAGGCGGACGTTGGCGTATGTCGGGGGCGTCCGGGTCAGGTCGAGGGCTTCACCGGTCGCGGAAATGTACAGACCGGGACGGTGCCGGCGCAGGCGGACGGTTCCGCCGCGCCAGTCGTCGAAGAGGTGTACGCCGTTTTCCTTACGCAGCCTCGCGGTCCCGTCGCGGACGCCGGACGCCCGGACCGCGTAGTCCCGGTTCCACGGCCCGTCCGCCGCGGCCGGCTTGGTCGGCGCTGCTTCCGGTACGTCGTTCCGATAGCGAACGTGCCCGTCATCGACGCGCTCGAGGTACGCCGGGCGTCCCGCGTCGTCGAGATCGCGGAACCGGAACCGCTCGCCCTGCTCGATCGTGAACTCGAGGGGACCGACGAATCGAACAGGATGACGGGTATCGCCCTGGACCAGGACGCCACAGTCTCCTTCCACCACGAACATGACCTGGTCGGCCCCACTCCCGCTGTAGTTCCCCGCCAAACCGGCCAACGACCCAGCAGACACCTCCGGGGGAGAGGCGACCGCTGGCGGAGGGCGGTGGGGGACAACGTCGCGGAAGATCTCCGCGGCGAGCTCCCACTGGAACGGGTGCGCAGTCGAGTTGGTCAGTACGACGACCCCGATCCCCGCATCCGGCGCCCAATAGATGTCCGACAGGAAACCGAAACCACCACCGCCATGCCCGCGGACAGGGATCCCGTGCGCGCGGGTGATGGCGAGACCGAGCCCATACCCCCGTTCGCGACCCGGCAGTTCGTGCAGTTCGTGCAGTTCGTCGAGGACCGCACCACCGGCCAACTGGAACTGTACGAAGCGGCACGCGTCATTGACACTCGTGTACAGCCCGCCCGCGGCAACCATCGGAACCCGGACCGGGGTGCGCGTATAGCCCGTGGCATGCCCGATCGCCCGGTCCTTTTCACGCTGGATCTCCGCCGCGTTGAACGTCGTACGCGTCAATCCGACTGGCTCGAGCAATGCCCGGCGTACGAAGCGGTCGAACGGTAACCCGCTGCGCCGCTGCAGAATGTATCCAGCTAGATCTATCCCGAGATTCGAATACTGGAAGTGGTGACCGACCGGACACCGCAACCAGGTGTCATAGATGCTGCGGCAATGCGCCTCGAACGACTCGCGGCCGACGAGATAGTTCGAACCGACCGGTGCCTCATGCGTGAATCCAGCAGTGTGATTGAGGAGATGCCGCAGCGTGATGAGGCGCTCAGGGCGAGCCTCGAAGGAACTGTTGAGACGGATCTCCGGCAGATACTCGACGATCGGAACGTCAAGATCCAGCAGCCCTTCCTGAACCGCGAGGAGAACCGCCGTCGCGGTGTACATCTTCGAGCACGACTGGACGCCGAACATTGTCTCCGGAGTGACCGGCTCACCACCGCCGGCCCGCGTACTCCCGAACCCGGCCGACCACAGCATCGAATTCCCGTCACAGATCCCGACCGCGATCCCCGGAACCCGATGCTCCTCCAACAACCCGGCCACACGTCGCTGCAGGCCCGCGATCACACGCTTGTTCAGCACGTCACGTTTCTACAGCCCACCAGGCCCACAGGACAGGGTCCTACGGTGTTTCCCCGTGCCAGGTCTGCCAGAGCCGGCCGTAGACATGTCCTGCGCTGACGAGTTCATCGTGCGTGCCGAGCTCAACGAGTTCACCGGCTTCCATCACCGCGATTCTGTCGGCGTCGTGCGCTGTCTGCAGACGATGGGCGATCGCGATCACAGTGCGACCCCGGAGGACCCCCGCCAGCGATTGCTCGGTTTGCCGTGCCGTCTTCGGGTCAAGGAGTGCGGTCGCTTCGTCCAGGATCAGGGTGTGCGGATCGGCGAGGACGACGCGCGCCAGCGAGAGCTGCTGGGCGCCCGCGTCGTCGAGTTCGGTGTCGTCGCCTACCTCGGTGTCCAGCCCGTGGGGCAGGTCCTCCCACCACATGGCTCCGACAGCGGCGAGCGCCGCGCGCAGCTCCTCGTCGGTCGCGTCCGGGTTCGCGATCAGCAGGTTGTCCCGCACCGTGTCGTGGAAGACGTGCTGATCTTGGGTGATCAGTACGACGTGTTCACGGAGTTGGTCGGGCGGCAGATCCGCAACCGGCGTACCGCCAATGGTCACCGACCCGGTGTGCGGCCGATCGAGACCGGCGAGCAGACGCGCGAGGGTTGATTTTCCAGCCCCGGACGTGCCGACGATGGCCAGGCGTTCCCCGGGCTGCACCACGAGGTCAATCCCCTGGAGTACGTCGCGAGCACCCGTGTAGCTGTAGTGCGCGTTGTCCACCCGGATGCGATCGCCGTCCGCGTAGTGAACCGCGGCAGGCTCGGACTCAGTGGGGACATCCGCCAGGCCCTCGACGCGGGCGTACGAGGCACCGGCGCCTTGTAGTTGCTCGATCCAGAGCATCAGCGTGTCCAGCGGGCCGACGAGCTGGCGAAGGTACACCGTGGCCGTCACCACGACTCCGAGGCTGACCAGGTCCTTGGCGTAGAGCGCGCCGCCGATCAGCAGGACTCCCACCACTGGGAGTGCCAGCGACACCTCCGCCCACGGAAACAGGACCGTCCGCAACCACAAGGCGCTCAGGCGCGCGGACCGGGCTCGGGCGACGGCGGCCTCAGTGACCTCTGCCCGGCGACGTTCCAATCCGAGAAGTTCGACCGTACGGGCGCCTTTGGCAGTGCTGGCGACGACGTCGGCCATGTCCGCCCCAGTTGCAGCAACCGCCAGGTAGGCCGGTCGCGCTCGTCGTACGTACCAGCGCACCGCCGCTCCGACGCCGAGCAAGGACACGAGTCCGCACAGCCCGAGCCGTAGGTCCAGGACCAGCACCGCGACGATGAGGAACAGAGCGTGGACGAGCGCCACAAGCACCTCGGGCACGGCCGATCGCAAAGTGAATGCCACCACCGCGGCATCAGTGCTTCCGCGAGAAATCAGATCGCCGGCCGGAAGATGGTCCGCCACGCGTGGAGGCAGCGCCAGAGTTCGCCGCAAGAACCGTTCCCGAACCCGCGCCGCCGTACGTTCGCCGAACCGGTACCCGATCTTCAGCGCCCACCACGCCAGCACCGTCTGCACGACGGTGAACACGAGAGCGCCGAAGGCAAGACGGTCGACCGTGCTGAGGACGTCGCCGGATCCCGATTGGATCGTGTCGATGATTCGGCCGAGCAGCCACGGACCGATCAGCCCTGCCGCGGAGGCGAGCCCGTTGACCAGGACGAGGCCGACCACGGTACGTCGTTCCACGCGGAGGTCACGTCGCGCCGCGGCACGGACTTCGGCGGGGCCGGCGACCGGCAACTGGCTGCTCATCGGTCGTCCTGGGCACGGGAGACGAGCTCGCGATAGTACGAGTCGCTGCGCAGAAGTTCCGCGTGTGTCCCGACCGACGACGACTTGCCGTCGACCAGGACGACGACCTCGTCGGCGCGGTCCAGCACGAGCGGCGACGACGTCGTGATCACCGTTGTCGTGTCGCGCCGTGCCTCGCGGATCCGGTCGATCATCGCCGCCTCGGTGTTCGCGTCGACCGCGGACGTCGGTTCGACGGCGAGCAGGACGTCGGGTGCGGCATAGACAGCGCGGGCGAGCCGGATCCGCTGCCGTTGCCCGCCGGACAGGTCACTTCCGCTGGCGGCGATCGTCGCGTCCAGCCCGCCGGGCAGCGCCTCCACGACGTCCTCGGCCACAGCGACTCGGAGAGCTGCGCGGATCCGGTTGTCGTCAGGCGCGAGACGGCCCGCGACAACATCCCGAACGGTCCCGGCGAACACCTCGGCATCGTTGTCGGCAACAACCAACCGGCGCCGGAACTCTTCACGCGCGACGTCATCGATCGGCACACCGGCCCACGTCGCACTCACGTCAGCGTCGGTGTTCAGCTGGCCCAGCCGCTCGATCAGCGTCCTCGTCTCCGCCGGCCGGGCAGCGACCAAGGCCGTCAACACACCGGGACGAACGATCACTCCCGAGGCGGGGTCGGCTAACGGGCCGCAACCGCTCGGGATGACCCCGTCGTTGTCGCGGGCGGCGGGCAGGTTGAGCAGGTCGATGATTCGTCGCCCGGCCACGCGAGCCCGGGCGATGTCACCACCACCCTCGATGAAGGCGGACACGGGAACGACGAGTACGGCGACGTACCCGTAGACGGCGACGACATCACCGATCGTGATGGCTCCGGTGGCTGCCATTCGTGCCGACAACCACACGACCGCGGCCAGGAACAGCGCCGGCAAACCGGTCGACAATGCGCCGACCCAGCTCGCGGGTCCGGCAACGCGGTAGCCGTGTCCCACCAGTCCCTGCGACTGGTGCTCGTACCGCTCTGCGACGAAAGCCTTGCCACCAAGGCCGTTGAGCACACGAAGACCGGCCAACACATCGACCAGGCGGGTCGTCAACCGTCCCTGGTGCACGCGGTACTCGCCGCCGGTCCGTTCGATGCGCTGCAAGAACGGTCCGACTGCGACAGCGAGCAGCGGAACGCCGGCGAGCACGACCGCGGCCAGCAGCGGGGAAGTGGTGAACAGTACGACGGCAACCACGGCGTACGCGACGACCGCCCCAACACCAGGACCGGCGACGGTCAACGCCATCGCGACCGTGTACACGTCGGCGATGCCGACCGTCACGACCTCTCCAGTGCTGACTCGTCCCGGCAATGAGGCACCCAAGCGAGACGTATGACCGACGGCGGCTCGGACTGCGCGGAACGATGCGTCCATCCGGACCTTGGTCATCGTTCGGTGCCGAGCGATACCCAGCAGCGCATTCAGGACGCTGACCGCCAGCAGTACCACGGCCCATCTGATCAGGGCGCCGGTATTGCGGGCCACAAGTCCTTCATCAACTGCACGGGACAGCACCCACGGCGGCACGGCCAGGCCCACCATCCAGAGAGTGCCGAGGACTCCGCCCAACGCGATCCGTCGGGACTGCGACCGCGCGAGCCAGAAGAGGAAGCGGAAAGGTCCGGCCAGATCGTTGGCCGTTGCCGGGTTCCCCGTCTCGCTCGTCCGGTCCAGCCACTCGCGGACACGCGCCGTACGTCGCCGTGCACCGTCGCGCGTCATCGCATCACCCTACCGTCTCTTGTGATCGTCTTCACAAGGGGGAGTCGCTATCCTCTGAGGGTGCAGTACAGCGGCGACGACTTCTATTGCGATGTGGCGATTCCTGATTCGGGTTCGCTCGATGTTGTGTACGAGGACGAATTGGTGCTCGCGTTTCATCACACCCGGCCGTTCTGGACGGATCACATCGTCATCGTGCCGAAACAACACATTGCGTCATTGACCACGGTGAGTTCGGCTGACGAGCACGTCGTACGTCGATTGCTCGCGGTCGTGCAGTCGATCGCGCCCGAGACCGAGCGAACTACCGGAGCGGCCGCGGTGCTGACGAACCTTGGTGAATACCAGGATTCCAAGCACCTGCACGTTCACGTCCACAGCGGGCCTCAACGCTGAACAGCTTAGGGGCGGGAAGCAACGATGTGCAGGAACAGCGGGATTCGGTACCACTTGTTCTCGGGATCGTCGGAGCCCTGTTCCCGGAGTCGCTCGATCACCAGGCCCGCGTCAGCGAGAGCCTCGGTGTAGGTCTGCAGTGGTCGGTGAATTCCGTGGTACGTCATCGACAGGCCGTCTCGGGCGCGCGTGTTGGTGTAGTGCCTGGCTTCAGTGTACGAATCCGGGATGATGTACGGCGGATTCGGACCGGCCGCCTCACTGTCGAAATCGCCCGCTGAATTGAGCGGGTGCACGATCGCCATCACCAATTTGCCACCGACGGCGAGAATTCGGCCGATCTCCGCGATCGCCGGTACGACGTTGTCGATGTCGTGCAAGCTCATGAATGCCACGGCGCAGTCGGCGGCCGCGTCCGGCAACGGGAGGTTCACGGCGTCAGCGACAACGGCCGGTACAGGTTCCTCGGGGTGGGTCGCCGCGGAGCGAATCATGGTCGACGACCGATCGATCGCCAGGACGCGATGCCCTCGCGCCCGCAGTTCACGGCTGACCCGACCCTCACCGGCGCCGACATCTACGGTGAGCCGACCAGGTGGCGGGATCAACGGCAGGAAGGCGAACTTGTGGGTGTTGTAGCTGTCGAGCCCTCGTCTGGTCCATTCGATCCACGCCCCGGCATTGGCATCCCACCCGTCAGCCAGACGCGATCGACCCTCGGATTGCATTACGGCAGCCTATACACCGCAAAAGCACGTGCGTGATCGCTATGGGGTGCGCTTGGATCGGATCGTGTCGATCAACAGAGTGACTGCGCCATGAAGGCTTACCCTCTCTTCGATGTGCGAGTGAGCACGCCGAAGCTGGAGCTGCGCGGCGCCACGGATGACCTGTTGGACCAGCTCGCAGAGGACGTGCGCGCAGGCAAGACCCACGCCGACCCGCTGCCGTACGACGACCCGATCTCGCTCTACGAGCCCGATCCCGACCTGCGGGTGGCCAAGTGGCTGCAGGCGATCTGGCGGGGCCGGGGGAGGGTCGAAGCTGATGCCTGGCGGCTGTACTTCGTGGTTGTGGTTGATGGTCAGCCGGTCGGCATGCAAGACCTGTGCGGGGTGAGGTTTTCTACCTTCGGGACGTTCACGACGTTCTCCTGGCTGTCTGCCGATCACCGCGGCCGCGGACTCGGACGCGAGATGCGTTCAGCGATCCTGCACCTCGGATTCGACGGACTCAGGGCGAAGGAAGCGAGCAGCGACGCGTTCGTGGACAACCACAGCTCCAACGCGATCTCGCAAGCTCTCGGCTACGAACCCAACGGCTCGGACTGGGACACCAGACAAGGCGAACCCGCCCTCCTGAACCGCTGGCGCCTGACCAGAGAAAACTGGCAACCGCACCGCAGAAACGACATCCAACTCCACAACCTCGAAGCCTGCCGAACATTCTTGCCTTTGAAGGACGGTCAGCCTGATGTCTGAGCTGCGAGTTTCCGAGATTGTCAGGCAGAACAGCGAGTACTGGGAGCGACTGGCGCCACATCGTCACGGTGAGCCGGTCGAATTCTTCCTGGGCGGTGGCAGTGCGCTCACGGACGACGAGCTTGCCGCTATCGGGGACGTGCGCGGTCGTCGCGTATTGCAGCTGGCGTGTTCGGTGGGCGATGAGGCGTTGACGTTCGCACAGCTCGGCGCAGACGTCACTGCTGTAGATATTGCGCCGTCGCACCTGGCCACCGGCCGAGAGAAGGCGGAAGCGCTCGGGCTGGACGTCACGTTCGTCCTGCAGGACATGATGACGCTGGATTCCGAGATCACCGGATTCGACGTCATCTACATTTCGTGGGGCGGTCTGTGCTGGGTGCCGGGCATCACCGAGTGGACGCGATTGGTCGCCGGCCGGCTCAACGCCGGCGGTCTCCTGGTGATCAGCGAACACCATCCGCTCTGGGAGATCCTGACAGTGCGCGGAGAGAACGCGTTGTCCGTCAGCGGCGACTATTTCGGCACTGACCGTGACGCCTACGCCGACCCGCTGAAAGCCCCGGAAATCACCCGAACGCTAGGCACGCCCGACGTTCCGCACCGCAGTTTCGTCTGGAGCATCAGCAGCATTGTCACCGCAGTTCTCACCGCCGGTCTGACCCTTCGTTCTCTCCAGGAGTCTCCGGTTCAGGAGATGTACCCGGGCCTAGGGGAGCAGGCGATGAGCATCCCTGCCACCTACCTCCTGACAGCCGGCACTGCTGGTCAAGGCGTGGTGTAGCGGGCGATCACGTCCAGGCAGCGTCGGAACTGCGCTGGCGAAGCAGGGCTCTTCCACCCGAGCTTTTCGAGTGCCCAATCGATAGCGAAGGCCGGCGTCCAACCCGCCTGGGCCGACTCGGGATCAGCGACCCGCGCGTACCCGCGCCGTACCAGGTCCAATCGGTCCTGCAGCACGTCGCCGGCATCCACCTCCCATTGGGCGAAGTCGTACGCCGGCGACGTACGGCCGGCGAACTCCCAGTCGATGATGCCCGCGACCGTCCCGTCGTGGACCAGGAGGTTCTTCGGGCAGAAGTCGCCATGGACGAGCGACACCGGGGGAGCCGCACGGGTCGTCACCTCCTGCCGCAGGAAGTCAGCCCCGCGCTCGACGACCGCGGCCGCCGCCGGGCCGAGCGCCTCCCTGACGATGCCTGCGACCCGGGAGACTTCGCGCTCGTTGGGCGAGCGCAGTTGGTGCTGGATGCCTCGCTGCTCGTCCAGAACCACGCTGTGCACCCGCGCCAGAATTTCGCCGGCGTCCAGAACCAACCGCTCGAGCTCAGCGGCAGACAGTTCGCCGCTGAGCTCGTCGAGCGAACGGCCCGGCAGGAACTGCTGGATCGAGAAGGACAGTAACTCGCCCTCGTGATCCAGATGCTCGAGGCCGAGCACCTCTGCCGTCGGGACGCCCACGGAACGCGCCTGCGTCATGAGGTACGCCTCATCGATGAACCACGGCGTACCCTGACGCGCGATCCGTACGACCACCGCGACATCGCCCGCGAGCTGAACGCGGTACGTCTCATTCATCCCGCCACCGGCGAGAGGAACAAGGCCCTCGACGTCGCGACCGCAGACCGACCGCACCACCGAGTCGATGATCGAGCGAGGCGTTGTCCCCATCGCCCAAGTCTCACCTAACGATCCGCTACGAGGCATCTGCATTTTGGACCGGCGGGGGAGTCACACGAGCAGCGTCTCGAGCTCCGGGAGCCGGGCGAACATGTCCGGGAGGCCGCGTACGCCGTTGCCCGCCGACTCCTGCGACAGCGCGAGGTCAGGGCCGGTGTTCGCCTCGGCACCGGCGAGGCAGCGGAGGATGTTCCACCTCGTGTGCCCCAGCCAGCCGCCGATCATGAAGACGAACCAACTTGGACCCGGCGGCGGCAGCGCTCCACCTCCTGCGACGTACCCGTCAAGGACAGCGCGGAAGACCGTGGGCTCGATGTGGTCGAGGCCAGGACCCTTCGCGATGCTCAGCGCGGTCGAGCCGAGCTCGCTGGACAGGTCGAGCATCCCCGAGAGCTCCCAGTCGAGCACCACCGGCCGACCGTCACGAGCAAGCAGGTTCCACGGTTGGATGTCCTTGTGGGTCAGCACGACGGGGCCTGGCCGTTCGCAGGTATCGACGAAGTGGGCGATCGCTTGGAACGTCTCGACGTGGGAGGCGAGTTCGTCGGCCCACGGCTGTTCGGTCGCCGCCGCCCGTTCGGCGAGCTCGGGCCAGTCCCGTGACACCGGCTCCTCGACCGACCTGTGGGGCCACTCGACGTCGAGCGCGTGGATGCGCGCGAGGATCTCGCCGATCTCGAACGCGTAGGCCTCCGACACCGGTGCTTCGGGCACCTTCTCTCCCTCGACCCACCGGTGGACGAGCGTGTTGTCGCTCGCCGAGATCGGCTCCGGCATCGGGATGCCGGCGGCGAAGGCCGCCCGTTCGAACCTGAACACGTCCTCCACGTGGTAGGTCCAGCGACGGTCGGCGAGATTCAGCTCCTTCACCGCGAACGACCCCTGGTCGGTGTCGAGCCGATACATCCGATTGGCGAACCCACCGTGAACACGAACCATCGGCCCAACCGGCACACCAAGCTCCGAAAGCTTCACCCCACGCAATCTAGGCCGCCCAGTTCCTCGACGCACCGGAATTTCCCGGACGGCACCAGGGGACCGCGAGCAACTATGGTCTGTTTCGTGGCGATGTCAGACGACTCACAGGCAGCGTGGCAAGAACTCGCTCCGGACTACGAGCGGGCCCGAACCAAGGAGGACTCGCTCGATCGGCTTGTCGAGTGGCCTGCGCAGCGAGACCTTCTGGGTGATGTCACCGGACGGTCGGTGCTCGATGTCGGTTGCGGCAACGGCGGCAAGCTCGCTGAGCTGGTTGGAGACGGTGCGACCGCCTCCGTAGGTATCGATGTCAGTGGCAACTTCCTCAGTGCCCCGCCGCCTGGCTCGGAGTTCATTCGAGGCGATCTCTCGGAGCTGGATTCTGTGCCTGGGCTCGCCGGTCGCAGGTTCGACCGGATCTTGTTCCTGCAGTCTTTCGGCTATGCGAAGGATCCGGTCCGCACCCTGCAGGCAGCGCGCGCGATGCTGGCCGACGACGGATTCATCCTGCTGACCAGGACACAACCGATCCGATACGCCGTCGAACGGACCGAACAGAATGGATCGTCCTTGGGCGAGGAGTACTTCTCCACCGCCCAGTTCTCCTACCTCAGCGGCTGGAACGACCAGATCACCCTCACGAAGCGCCCGTACACCATCTCTGACCTGATCAACGTGTTCAGTGCGGCAGGGCTGTGGATCGAGACTGCGATCGAGCCTCAACTGTCCGAGGAGGCCCGACGCCGCTACCCACACAAACAGGCATGGATGAACAAGTACCTCGGCATCCTGATCTTCAAGCTACGGCCCCATCCCAGCCACTAGCCGCATCGTCCGCTAGCGGGGGACCGCCAGCACCGCCTGCAGGACATCCTCGAGCTCGCCGCCTGGACGGGTCGGGCGAGGCCGTCCTGGTGAGGAACCTTCAGGTGCGTAGTGCTGCAACTGCGCGAGCCGCGATTCGTTCGACGTGATCAGTGCGGTCGGCGGCCCAGGCCGGCCAACCGTCTTCCAGAGTTGGCGTTCTCCCGCTGAGCACCGCTTGGCGATAGTCGAGGCAGCCGAGCCAAAGCGGTTTCATGTGGAGGACACTGGGGAGTCTGTCGATCTCTTCGCCGGTGAGCTGGATGTGTTCGGAGTAACCCCGAACAGCCTCGTCGACGCGTGACAGATCGCCTTCTGCCGCGGTCGTGAGAAGCCAGGCAAGCGCAGGCAGCCGTGGACCGCGCCCTGATCCAGCCCATCCCACGATGACAAGGCTTTCCGGCGTACCGACTGCGGACCAGGCGTGGTAGTTGCCGTGGGTTAGGGCTTCGGGAAGGCCTTCGGCATCGTCGGCGTTCTCGACCCGATCACGGAGCAGTTCGAAACTCTCCCTGCCCTCGGGGGCAACGTCATCCTCGACGCTCACCAGGAAGTTCATGGCCGCGGCAAGGTCCTCTTTCGGTCGTCCGACATGGACGCCGCCGCCGGATTCGTCGGAGCCGCCAGGCCGGGCGACCGCGCCGTCGGCGGCGGGAAGGCTGTGCAGCCGGCCGAGCAGGCTCCCGAGCTCGTGCTGGATTGCGGACGCATCGGGACGGCCGCCCTCGACGAACTGGGTCACGATCACGCCGCTGCCGTTGAATACCGACACCGGCTCCTGATGCGCCAAACGTTCGGCAGGAAAGTTGTGCGCGGACAGGAAACGCAGGATGTCCGCATCGCCCAGCACCCGGCTGACCTGGTCGGCGGGGGAGGAGAAGATCCGCGCGATCCATGGCGGGCCGTCCTTGCGCCTGAGGAGCAGCGTTGCGGGGTAGTGGCCGGGCCACGAGTCGCGCGGCCGGGTGTTGGGGTCGTCGTCGATCGAGGCCAACGAGGCGATCTGGATCCCGTAATGCGCTTCGAGGTGAGCCGCGAGCGCATCGTGTTCGAACGGGCGATCGTGGATGAACGCCTGTCGCTCGGCGATCTCCAGGTCGGCACGTGCTGCGGTGTAGCGCTGCCCTGAGCGGCGTGCGTGTTGACGCACTGCCCGCTTGAAACTGCCCTGCTTGGTCATCACAAGCCTCCTCGACGTGCCCTCGCTCCCCAGCAGCGCGACACTCGAAACAGGCCTGGAAAGTTAGCAGCGACCTTGAGGGCAGATTCCCCTTCGCCATCATGAGGCCCGGCTGGGGCAGGTCCTCAGAGGCTGGGCGTCAGGCAACGCCAAAACCGATCCTGCTGCAGCCAAGGCCAGCATGTCAACCACCGCCAGGTTGACCGGCGGGGGAGCCGGGGGGGTACTGGCACCCACCGCGCCGCCTGTTTGATCAGCCAAGAAAGTCGATCGTTCTGTGCGGTTGAGGTCGGTACGTTGATACCTTGTCAGCCGTTCTGAGGAGCACCGCGATCACCCCATCGACACCGTTCGTCGACGAGCCGGCTACCGATCCGGTGCTGCTGAGAACACTGACGGCCGCTGGTCTGCCGGCAACCGGGCGCTTTCGTCCCAAGGCCGGCTGGGTGAGCCGCGTGTGGGTCGGCGACGAGTACGTCGTACGACTGAGCAACGGACAGTTCCGCGACGCGTATCGCCACGAGGCTGCAGTCGTCAACCTGCTCGCCGGCAGCGAGGTCCCACACTCTCGGCACATCGCCCACGGCGACGGCCCAGACGGGCCGTGGCACATCTCCGAACGCTTGCCCGGCCGAACCCTGCACGAAGCGTGGCCGGCGGCGGACTCACACACCCGCCAAGCAATCATCGAGAGCCTGGGCGCTGCGTTGCGCGCCCTGCACCGGGTTCCTGTCCCGGCGGGCCTGCTGCCACCCTGGCTGACGGACGCGCTCGCCGGAAAGCCGTGGTGGTCTGCGTTTCACCCACCCGTGGTGAGTGCGGCGCTCCAGCAGGTCGAGTCTGCCCGGCGACTGCCCGGTCATGACTCGCGCCTGCTCGCGGACGTCGCCGATTGGATCCAGGAGCGGCTGGCGTTGTTCGCCGCCGACGAACCCGTCCTCGTCCATGGTGACCTACATGGATCCAACGTGATCGTCGACCAGGGACGCGTCGCCGGTCTTATCGACTTCGCGGAGGCGTTGGCTCAGCCGGCGGATGCCGAGCTCGATACCATCCTGCGCTGGTGCGCGAGGGCGCGAGAGTACCCACCCACACCCGACGGACGAGGGCTCGACGAGACCACACTCACAGAGGTCCCCGGATGGCTGCACGGCGCGTATCCGGAGCTGTTCGAGCGCGAGCATCTGCGCGAGCGGCTGAACTTCTACGACATGTACGGGGAGCTCGCGCTGTACGCACACCATCCGCAGCCTGACATACGCGAAGCGGCGCAGCACCGCATCGCTCGCCTGCTTTTCGGACACAACCATCTAGATGGACTCGTCCGGTAGGTCCTCCTCTTCAGGCTCATCGAGGAGCCGCGAGCACCTCGCCGATGACGTGCCGCGCGGAGTTCGCCACCGCCGGGTTAGTGTCCTTTTGGTACGACCACACGATCAGGATCTGGGACAGCACGCGCCCGCGTCCGCGGAGCCATGTCGCGTCGTCCACGTCCAGCGCCGTACGAAACTCGTCGACGAATGCCGCGAGGTCCGTCGCCAGCCGGCGTGGGTCGGCAAGCGCGTCGGGGGAGGGGTGCGTACCGGCGAGCCAGCGGTGGACGGACCACTCGCCCGGGAACGCATCGGTGGGTGAGCCGATCGCCTCGACCGAAGGGATGGCCACAGGCAGGAACGCCGCGAGTTTCGCCTGCTCCCGTTGCACTATGTCGGCGCTCGAGGGCCGGAGCGGCAGCCGTACGGACAGGTCGGTACCGAGTCGGTAGATCGCGTTCACCACTCCACTGGAGTCGACCGGCTCCAGCGGCAACGCAGCCCACTGCGGGAACTGAACGGCCACCAATTCGCGGACGAGCGGTATGTCGATGTCGGCCTGGTCGGCGTGCATCTTACGGCGACTCACGAGCCATTCGAACGGTCGGCCCCGTGCGTGGTCAAACCGGTTTCGGATCGACTGGCAGCGAGACTACGACTGCACGGCAGTCTCAAACTTCGTGAGAACAGGATCACGGTCCAGGACGTCGCGCAACTTTGTTGCCCCTTCGCCCTGCCGCCACGCACGGTAGGCGAGATCGTGCTCGTTCGACTCCCAGAGTTCATAGGCAACGTAATGTGCGGGGTCGGCAATGTCTGCGAGTAAGTCGACGCGCAGGCAACCTGCGAAATCCCGGGTTTCCTTGAGGATCTCGGTGAACATGACCGGTCCGTCGACCAAGTGGCCGGCAGCGAAGTGCACGTCGAGCATGGCGGTGATCGGCATGAGGCTCCCGTTTGTTGTCGGCTTGGCAGGGGTGCACTGACGACTGATGAATCAGGCTAGAGCAAGCCCGTCCCCGCGCCCATGCCGGCACTACCGGACACTCTGCGGATCAAGGTCGTACGTATTCCGGTGTCCGTAGGTCGCTCGTTGACCGGGCGAGGGAGCCGGGCGGGTGCTACGGCGACTTCACCGCGCCGCCAGCTGACCGAGGTCAGGGTGACCCGCTGGCCGAACCAACGGGCAGCTAGAGCAGGAATCCCGCTACTCAGGCGAGTTGGTCCTGATCGGACGTGTGTCCGAGTTGATCATGTTCGTTGGGAGACGGCGTCGACGGCCTTTGCGATTTCCGGTACGAGTTCCTCATATGCTGCGCGCGTCAGGTGAACGCCGTCAGCGTCGTACGCCTCGGGTCCGAGTCTTTCCGTGATCGCACCGGTATCGAGTGCGATGCCTCCGGACGCGTTGATCATCTCGGCCAGGATCGCACGGTAGACCTGGATAAAGGCGTTGACTTCATCGGTGGGCTGGGCGGGATCGAGAGTGCCAGCGAGGCTGCGGGGTAGCAGCGCGATCCAGCGACCACCGTGCTCCAATTCTCGGGACAGGTTCTCGCGGAAGATCGTCGGCGAGCTGCTCTTGGAGGGGTGGCTGTCGCTACTTCCGATAGACACCACAATCGCGTCGTAGTCCGACGGCTTTCGCTTGCCGATCTGTTGCCGAAGGGACCCGGACCATGCGCCGCCGACTGCGCGACACTCGGCATCGGCACCAAACGCCAGCGGCACGAGGTCAGGCAGGTTGTCATACAGCTGAGCGAGATTGCTATCACCGAGAAGTAGAACCGTCATGGTGAGCATCGTGCCCGAGCACGCCGACAATTCGGATGGCGCGCCACCCGAGTCGGCTGGCGCTGCCCCGCTGATCGATCCCATGCGACACGGCCCCGCTAGGAGCTTGAGATTCGGCGTCCGGTGGTCGTCAGCCCGGTGGTGAAACCGCATGCAGAGCTGGCTGGCGGGGCGGTAGGTTACATGGCTGTCCCTGCCCATCTGTCGTCGGAGAGGTGTGTCCACATGTCCACGATCAGTAACTCAGAGGCGATCGCAGCGTGGTCGGCGATGCCGACTGACGCGATTGAGGCGTACGACGATCAGGGCGACTTTCCCAAGCGCCACTTGATGAATGGGAACCTGCTCCGGATGCTGGGGCCCGTCGATGGTCGGAAAGTCCTCGATGCAGGCAGTGGCGAAGGCTATCTGAGCCGGCTGTTGGCCGAAGGCGGAGCTGAGGTCGTTGGTGTGGAGCCGGCTGCCGCGCTGCTGGCGCGCGCTCAGAAGATCGAGCAGGAGCGGCGTCAGGGCATCAGGTTCGTGCAGGCTGATCTCTCGACGTTGCCGGAGGTTGGTCAGCCGTTCGATGCGGTGGTCTGCAGCATGGTGCTGCTCGCCATACCCGCCTGGCAGTCGGCGATGGCGGCGTGCGTCAGCGCACTGAAGCCGGGCGGCCGGTTCGTGTTCTCGATCACTCATCCGGCGTTTGAGAATCTCTACCCAACGTGGCGGGATCACGGTCACTATCAGGTTGATCGGTATCTGGATGAGTACGAGATGCCAGAGGGCTATGCACCCGACTTCCACCGCCCGCTGTCTGCCTACATCAACGAGGTCGTCGGTCTCGGATGTCGCGTGATTGAACTGTGCGAACCGGGACTCGATCCACAGGTCGCACGAGACAGCGGAATCGACGCGATCGAGTCCTACGTCGCACTGCCGAACTTCCTGATCGTCAGCGCCGAACGCGACAGATGAAGTTGTGTCCGGATGGTGCACGCATCTCCGAGACGCCCGGTCTAGGATCCGATCCCGACCAGCTCGCCGATCGCTCGGTTGCGCGCCCCGAGCAGGTTGACGCCGAGGTCACGGAGCGGTCGATCACGGTGCGAGGGGTAGTGGTTCCTTCGTACCCGATTCATCTGATGCAATACGCAGAGAGTACTGGACACGCTGCGTATCAAGTACGGACGTATTGATAGTTCCGAAGCGCCGAACACAGCGAATGAGCGAGCGGATCAGCTCGCGCTATCCGCGGCATGCGCGGACGGGTTGTCCTTGCGAAAACCATTGGTGCCCGGCTTGCTCCGCTGATGGACTGACGTCCCGCCGGGAGTCTGACGTCCCGCCGGGAGTCTGCCGTGTGACGGAGGTAGTGGTTGTGACGGATTATGACGTGCTTGCCGAGGTGTACGAATGGCTCATCTCGGATGCAAAGTTGCCTCCAGCCGAGTTCGCTGCGTCGTTCGATGAGGTCCTCAGTCTCCTGCCGTCGAACGCTCACGTCCTCGACTGTTCGTGCGGAACCGGACAGTTGGCGGTTGGCCTCGCCGGTCGTGGCATACAGGTTGTCGCAACTGACGCCAGCGAAGCGATGGTTCGTCGGACGGCAGAGTTGTCTGAGGAGTTCGGGGCATCCGTCCGGGCCGTGCGGGCGAACTGGGAAGAGTTGCCCGACCATTTCGAGGACGGCACGTTCGAGATGGTGTTCTGCGTTGGCAACTCGCTTCACCATGCCGCGGGCGCGACAGGCAGGGGTGCTGCTCTGGAGTCGATGTCACGGCTTCTGCGCCCTGGCGGGCGCCTGGTACTCACATCCCGCACTTGGGAACTCGTGAGGGCCAGAGGTTCCCGGCTGGACATCAGTGACCGACTCGTCCGCCGGAACGGTCGCGATGCCGTCGTGGTCTACCGCTGGGAGATTGCGCCGCATTGGGAGGAGGAGCACCACATCGAGATTGCGATCGCGCAAGTTGATGCGACTGGGTTGGTTCTTGTCCGCTCGGAACTGCTGTCCTGCTGGCCCTACCGGTACGAGGAACTCGAAGTCGAGCTGCACCGGGTCGGACTCCGGACGGACGTGAGCACGTTCGATCTTGAGGCCGAGAACTACATGGTGGTCGCGAGCAAGGTATAGACACCGGGCTCTCAGTCCCCGGCCGGACCGCGCGATTGCTCGCAGGACGCTTGCGCCCTCTCATCGGCGCGGGTTCAGGCGGTCAACGCAACGCCTGGGACGAGGAAGTCCTGCTGCGTGCATTACGGCGAGCGGACACGGCGACCCGCGTGGCGCGCCCAAGGTTCTGCGGCCTTCTCGGCATGGAGAAACGCGACTTGGTGGCTGTACCCGAGGGCGTCGGCAACCAGCGACGGAGGGCACTCGAGGACGAGTTCGCCGATGGCTCGGTTGCGGGCGCCGAGGAGGTTCACGCCGAGGTCAACGACCATTCCTCGAGGTCGCCGGGGTAGTGGCACGCAGTCCGCATCGGTGATTCATCTGATGCAATACGCAGACTACTGCTGGTAACCCGCGCTGTTCGAGGGCGATGAGTTGCTCGTCGAGGAGCTTGCGGATCCAGCCCGCTTGCTCGTAAGTCAGCTCTCCTGTTCGCGGGCACGTTGGGCCGCTGAGGCCTGGTAGTAGGTTCCGGCTCGAGTGGCGCGGCCCTGATCTCGCGCTGTCGCACGAGTCCGTACGCAACGGCGTACGCGGCCTTCTCGACCTCTTCGACCGATCGACTTCCGGAGTTCAGCGAGCTGCTCGACGGCCGCTAGCGGCCAGCCTGCGGATCAACGCTGAATCAGGGGTAGGGTCCCCATCCATGGACATGCTGAAGGGTGATCAGATCGCCGAGGCCAGCCTGACCGACTGGCGCAAGCTGGCCCAGGGACTGCATGCCCGTTACCTGGTCGACGACTTCGGCACTGGCGCACGGTTCGTCGCCGCGGTGGGGGAGGCGGGCGACGCGCTCGGACACCACCCGCGCGTGTCCATCGGAAAGGGGTACGTCGACCTCAAGCTGGTCAGCGACGACGCCATCTACCGCGATGACGAAGGCACCGAACACGTCGTCGAATGGGTGACCCAGCAGGACGTCGACCTGGCGCGACGGATCACCGAGATCGCCGCCGGTCACAAGGTCGAGGCCGACCCGACCTCGGTCAGCGACATCGAACTCGGCCTCGACACTGCGCGCTCCGCGACCATCGCTCCCGTGTGGGCCGCCCTGCTCGCCGGGAGCGCCGAGGCCCAGGGCCGCGGGACTCCCGGCGACGAGATCCGGGACGCCACGGGCCGGGTACCGAACCTGTGGTTCGGGGACGCCGACGAGCACGAGACGCCGCGTCAGCGGTTCCACATCGAGGTCTATGTGGCGCCCGAGGCGGCTGACCAACGGATCGCCGCCGCTCTCGGCGCGGGCGGGACCATCGTCGATGACAGCAATGCGCCCTCGCTCACCGTGATCGCCGACCAGGACGGCAACGAAGGAATCGTGTGCGTCGACATGTCCGCCGCGAAGAAGAATTGAACGCCATGGCAACCGAGTCGTCGTACACCATCGCGCCGCTCAGCCCAAAGACCTGGTCCGCCTTCGATGCGCTGGTGCAGCGGCACAACGGCATCTTCGGGGGCTGCTGGTGCATCTGGTTCCACCCTGACGGGCCCGAGCGCGGCCAGGGCGCCGAGGCCAACCGAGCTCTGAAGAAGGCCTACGTCGAGCAGGGCAAAGCGCACGCCGCACTCGTGATGGACGGCGACGACGCCATCGCGTGGGCCGAGTACGGCACCCCGGTCGAGTTGCCCACCCTCCACCACCGCAAGGAGTACGACGCCACCAAGACCGCGGATCCCGACTACCGAATCACCTGCGTCTTCGTCGACAAGCGCCACCGGCGCCAGGGCGTGACGGAGCTGGCGATCACCGGCGCACTCGACCTGATCGCGCAAGCCGGCGGCGGCCGGGTCGAGAGCTATCCTCACGACCTGACCAACCAGACCAAGAAGATGTCGTCGTCGTTCCTCTACAACGGCACCCGTCGACTCTACGAGCGGCTCGGCTTCACCTACGACCGGCCCAAAGGACTGAAGAACTGCGTCATGGTGAAGACGGTCGATTCGGCATGAGGCAGTTCGCTTCGTCCCCAGGCGATGAGCGGGGAACTGGTAACCCGAGCTGAATAACTGCGAACCGGTCTAGAACCACCGATCATCGGGGAGCGATGAGTTGTCGCATCAGATGCAACTCGCCGTGGTTTAGTTGACATAATGTCCATTATCGGCGCTTAAATCCGACGAGTTGAAACAGATGAGAGAACTCGTCGCATCCCGGCACCGACACACGCACCCAACGCGGCATGTCCGGATGGCCGCGCGGACCAGCGGACCGCTATCCGCGGCTAGATCGCGGTGCGCATTAGAGCGGTGGGGGTCCAACGATCTGGATGCCGCCGTTCTCCTGGGCGCTCTGCGCGATCCGGGCCATGTCTACGACGCATGCCGACCCGTCAAAGGGCTCGCTGGCGCCGCGGTAGAAGGGTTCGCACTCGCATGTTGGCTGGATGCCGAGCACCTTGGCCGTGGGGCTCTTGACGATAAAGGCGTGGGGTACGCCCGCGGGCACCATGACGAAGTCGCCGGGACCGATCTCGTGTTCGTCGTCGTTGATGCGGTACTGGATCTGCCCCTCGAGCATCCACATGGACTCCGAGACCGGGTGGGTGTGGATCGGGGTCCACTTTCCCTCGACCATGTCGACCTCGATCAGGTGGATGTCCTCGTTGGCGTTGCTGAGCTTCCAGGTGAAGACGCCACCGCCGAAGAACCATCGCTTCTCACCCTCGCCTGCTCGTCGGATCACCGGCGCGAGCGTCGTCCGTTCAGTCATCTGACCCTCCGATCGTTCCTGAGACTTGTGTCTCGTAATGAGAGTCACATATCATGAAGAGCATGTCAACGGACTACCTGGAGTCGGGTCGCACGCGGCAGAAGCAGCGCACCCGCGACCAACTGATCGCTGCGGCACGCGAGCTGATCACCGCGGGCGACACGCCCCGGGTCGAGGAGGTCGCCGAGGCTGCCGGGATCTCTCGCCCCACCGCCTACCGCTACTTCGCGTCACAGGCCGAACTTCTCGCCGCGGCTTACCCGGAGACAGCAGCCACGTCGGTCCTTCCCGATCCGCCGCCGGAAGCCCTGGACGAACGCGTGGCCGCCGTTGCCGGGTTCGTCATCGGCCGCGTGCAGGAGAATGAGTCGCAGCAGCGTGCGATGCTGCGACTCTCGCTGGGCGAGGTGCCGCACGAGCTGCCGCTGCGCCAGGGCCGCGTCGTTCCGTGGTTCATCGAGGCGCTCGCGCCCATGGCCGACTCGATCGGCGACGAGAGCGTCCACCGGCTCGCGCTCGCACTCCGCGCCGCATGTGGCATCGAGACCCGCGTCTGGCTGACCGACGTCGCCGGACTCGAGCCCGCAGAAGTCAACGCCCTCCAGCAATGGATGGTCGACGCTCTAGTCAAACAGGCCCTCGAGACGCCGCCACAGTGACGGAGCCGTGCGCTGCTCTCGGTATGTGAGCGCGAGTACGCGGCCGGCCTGGACGACCGGGTGATCGCCGGCAGACGACACATGCCAGACCGCGGATAGGCGCTCACCGGATGCGACTCGTCGCTCCTCTAGATGTCGCTTCGCCAGTTAGGAGTGCGGCGTTCTTGTGCTGGGTTGTCGGATTCCGGGTGGCGGGTTCGTGGATAAGGCAACCGGACCGGACGAGGTCCCAGACTCGAGGAGACCACGATGAACGACCAGGCCAGGCGAGTGACCAGACCATTTCGGTTCGGGGTCGTTGCGCCGATCGGTTCTGACCTGCCGACGTGGCGAGACCGCGTGCGCCGCATCGCCGACAGCGGTTACTCAACGTTGCTGATGCCCGACGTTCCCACGTGGCAACCAGCACTCGGCCCGACGCTGGCAACCGCGGCCGCGCTCACTGACCTGCGGATCGGCTCGTGGGTCTATGCCGCCGCGCTGCGGGAACCGTGGAGCACAGCATGGGAGGCCCACTCACTCTCAGTACTCACGGAAGGCCGCTTCGAAATGGGCATTGGCGCCGGCCGACCCGGGATCGAGGTCGAGCTGGGGCTGCCTGTCGTCTCCCCCGCCGAGCGTCGCGCCAGGATGCGCGAGACCGTGGCCGCCCTGCGTACGTTTGACGGCCCCGATCTGCACACGCCGGTTGTCATGGCCGTCAGCGGACCGAAGTCGCAGGCGCTGGCGCTCGAAGTCGCTGACGCAGTCACGTTCGTACTCTCACCGGAAGATGATCGGGTCGAAACCACGAAGCGGGTCAGCGACTTTGCGGGCGGCCGGGACATCGAACTCGTCCAGCACGTCTCTGCTGTCGGCGACGGTGTCGCTGCGTTCATGGCGCCGCCCACCCTCGACACCGCGGCGCTTCGCGCAGCCGACTCGCTCCTCATACTTCCGAGTGACCCCGCGGCAGCCGCCGAAGAAATCCAGCGGCGACGCGAGGAGATCGGCTTCTCCTACTTCATCATCGGCGCCGATTTTGCCGACACACTCGCGCCGGTCGTGGCCGAGCTGGCCGGACAGTAGGCGGCGCACGGTTCCCTGTCGTCCGACCGACTCCCCCGCTCTTCAACTCCCGTCCGGCCCGGTCGCGGCAGGCGCGCGTTGGTGGCCGGTCGCATCGGTTGGTGCGAGGAGGATCCTCTGGTTCAGAATTGATGGATGGACGATCCGCGTGCTCAACTCGAGCGTGAGCGGCAGAAGACGATCGACCGCCTGGCGAACCTGACCGAGGACTTCGACAGAGTCGTGGCTGCCTCGCGCGACAGCAATGCCGACGACGAACACGATCCCGAGGGTTCAACGATCGCGTTCGAGCGGTCCCAGCTCGGCGCGCTGGCCGAGCAGGCCCGGAAGGCTCTCACGGAGATCGATGCCGCACTGGCACGCCTTGCGGCTGGAACCTACACAACGTGTGAGCGCTGCAGCCGACCGATCTCGAACGAGCGGCTCCAGGCGCGTCCTGTGGTCCGCACCTGCATCGGCTGTGCATCTGGCGGGTGACAACCGCTCCCCTGGCGCATACTCCCGGCTGAGCGGCCCGGAACAGAACAACGCGACTGGGCGGCTCGCCGCAGTCATCGGCACCAGCACGCTCGCTCTGATAATCGCCTGTGCCATCACGTCAATGGTCCTACAGTGCCGTGATGGATCCCATCGCTGCGCCGCCCGTCGATCTGGACTGCCACGATCTCCCGGACGCCGCGATTCTCCATCCCGGTCGAAGAACCCGCATCCGCACCTGGCCCGGTTCGGAGTACCCCTTCCTGACCGGCCCACTCCGCGTCGAGGGCGTAAGCCCTGGCGACACCGTCGCCTTCCACCTCCACGCCCTTGAACTGGACCCCGTCGGTCATTACGGCTTCGCCACCACCACCAGACCCTGGGAGCCGTGGGGCGGCGTCCTCCGCGAGTCCGCGGACCAGGAATACGCCGGCCGCGCCCAACTCCGCGGCGACCAGGTGATCCTCGACGGTCAGTACGTCGTACCACTTGTCCCGATGCTCGGCTGGCTCGGTCTGGTCCGGCCCGAACTGATCGCTGACCCCTGGGACCACGGCGGCAACCTCGACACCAAGGAGTTCGCCCCCGGCTCGACCCTCTATCTCTACGACGAAATCGGGTCCGGCCGGTTTGTCATCGGCGACGCGCACGCCGCAATGGGCGATGGCGAAATCAGCGGCCAGGGCATTGAGATCGCCTCCTGGTGCGACCTCACCGTCGAGGTGATCCCCGCCACCTCACCGCACCGTCCCATCGTCCGCACCCCCGATGAGATCATCCACCTCTGCAGCCGCTTCACCGAGAGAGACGCCTACACCCAAGCCATCTCCGACGCCGTCCACCACCTCGGGTTTACCCAGCAACTCGGCTTCGAGCAGGCCAACGCCCTCCTCAGCTTGATCGCCGACCTCCGCGTGTCGAGCGTCGTGTCCCACTCGCCTACCTACAAGCTCCTCGTCCCGTCGAGCTGGCTTGGCCCGATCGAAAACCTCCTGACGGTTGAGAAGCCGTTGCTGCCCTACTCCCCCAGATGATGACCCCTCGCGGTGATCGGCCCCTCGAGCCGATGAACCAGGGCACCCATCCCGAAGAGCTGCCGGCCGAGGTCCTGGACGACGTGGCCAGCGTGGTCGGGGCAGAGGTCACTCTTCTCAGTCGCCTACCCGGAGGCTTCGATGTGGGTGCCATGCGCGTCCAGTTGGCCGGAAGGGCAAATGCAGTACTCAAAGCATGGCCCCGGGCACGCCCCAACCAGCTGGACGAGTCGTTGCGAGCCCAGAGAGTGGTCGAGCACATGCGTAGGCGCGGCTATCCCACCCCGGCCTGGCTCGGAGTGGGGGCCACAGCCACTCATGTATGGCACCTGATCGACTTCGTTGACGCGGCTCCCGCGCCAGAGCTGACCCCGTCCCTCGTCGAGCAGCTGATGGAGATCAACGAACTCCAGGCCGGCCAAGCCTCCGAGCCCTACGACCACTGGTCGTACGCCTGGCGGCTCGCCACCGGTCAGGAATCCGGTCAAGACTTAGCTCCGAGTTTGTCGAGGGCTGTCGCCGGGCTTTCGGGGTATTCCTCCGTGGTGTCGGCCTTGGTCGAGCGCCTGCGGCTCGTGTGTGCGGACGTACCACCACCACGAGAAGCACCTGACATGGTCCATGCCGACTTCAAGCCCGACAATGTCCTGGTCCGTGACGGAGCGGTGGTGGCGGTCGTGGATATCGGGAACGCAGGTAGCGGCACGCGGGCGACTGATCTCACCACCCTCCAGTGGCACACCTTCCAGGATCCGCTGGACGGTGTCCGAAGGCGGCTGTGGACGAGAATCCTCGACCTGGTCGGCTGGGAGGGCGCGGCGGTGCTCGCAGCGACACAGATCCTTACGCAGCTCGAGTGGCCCATCCGTCACGGGCACCACGATGTTGTTCCAGGAGTGGTCGAGCGCGGCCATCGCGCCCTCGACGAGCTGAACGCGCTTCACTAACTGTCGCCGGTGGAGATGGTGTGCGAACCAGTTGAAGCACGGAAGTTGCAGTTGGCTGTCGGCGCCTGCTTCTAGGATCACTGCATGACCGACAACAGGGTCCTCGGCGACGATGCCTGCGATGCGCGGGAGCTGGAGCCTGCTTTGTCGACCTTGCTGGCTCAGGCGTTGATCGCGTACCGGATCGAGCTGGACAACGAGTTCGAGGGACAACTGGCGCGGTCGGGATTCCCCGGGTTCAAGCTGCCTGTTGTGTTCTGGCCGCTGCTGCGCCACGTCGACGATCCGGGAACGACGGTCGTTGCGCTGCTCGAGCGGACGGGCTGGACCGAGAAAGATCTGTTCCCGATGATCGGCGGCGTGGAGCGGTGGGGGTACGTCGAGGTGCGGCTGGAGACCGATGCGCCGATTCGGCGGCCGTCGAGGGACGGGTACGGCAGCAGTCGCCGGCTGCGCGGCACCTCAGTGCTCATCCCGAAGGCTGTCTGTCGCCGCGCCAAGGAACTCTGGCCGCCGATCATCGCGGCGACGGACGATCGGTGGACGGAACGCTTCGGCCGGGACGCGATGGGTGAGCTCCGAGGTTCGCTGGCGGCAATCACGGACACGTCCGCGGAAGGTTCGATCGCTGATCCGCTCGCGGCCGCGCTGCATGCCTTTGCACGGGAGGTCGAGACAGATTCGCCGCTGCCGATGGCGATCGCCGCGAATTTCCTGCCTGCGCTCAGTACCGACCCGATCCGGGTCCGGGAGCTCCCCGGGCGGACCGGGGTGACCGGCCGGCCGGTGGTCCCGGCGCTCGGGGTGCTGGAACGGTCGGGAATGATCACCGTACGTCCGGCCGAGACGGGCCGCGGCAAGGTCGTCACCCTGACCCCAGCAGGGCTGCGGGAGCGTGACGCCTACGCCGAGCGGGTGACCCAGGTCGAACGGACCTGGCGTGCCCGGCATGGCGCAGCGGTGATCGAATCCCTGCGCGGCACCCTCGAAGCGATGAAGTCCCGACTCGCCGATGGCCTGCATCCGCCGGAAGGATGTTGGCGGGCAAGTCGCGAGTACGCGGCGCAGACCAGGGCGATCCTCGATGACCCGCAGTCAGCGCTCCCCCGGCATCCCATCGGCCCCTGGCTCACCACCAGCTGACCATTCCTGCCAGTTTGAGCGTGGGAGTTGCATCAGATGCGAGAACTCGCACTTACATGACATCTCCAACCTCTTGGCGAGCTTGGAGAGATACCAGTATCAGTTGATGTTCGGTGGGGTCCTTGTTGCGTAGCCTGGCGAGTGTGGAGGAGCTTCGCGGGCAGTTGAAGGTCTGGGTGCAGAAGTGGCGCTGGTACCAGCGGAGTTCGTTGCCGTGGAACCGGGGACGGATCCACTGGGAGCTGATGCGGCGCGGGGCGTTCGCGCGGTGGCCGTTGCACGGGAACGTGCTGGAGGCTTTGCAGAACGGGCGGCTCGAGGTCGGGGCCAACACGATGTTCGAGCCCAACGTGTGGATCACCATGGGCGACGAGGGACGGGTGCGGATCGGCGAGGGCACGTTCCTGAACATCGCGGTGATGGTCGCGGCTCTCGACCTGGTGGAGATCGGGTCGCACTGCATGCTCGCGAACGGGTGCTTCGTGACGGATGCCAATCATCGGTTCGACGATCCGGATCGGCCGGTCCCGTGGCAGGGGTTCGATTCCAAGGGGCCGACGCGGATCGGCGACAACGTCTGGCTGGGGGCGAACGTGGTCGTCACGAGTGGGGTGACGATCGGCGAGAGATGCGTGATCGGCGCCAACAGCGTTGTCACGCAGGACATTCCGCCGTACTCCGTCGCTGCGGGCGCACCGGCGAAGGTCCTGCGAGCCGTCACCTACCCGAATGCCCGACCCTGACCAGCCTTCCGGTACGTCGATCATCCGCAGCAGGTGACGCGCGGCTGCGGTGCATCGCGTTTGCGCCTAGGGTGCCTCCATGGCCGCCCTGATTCCGATCTCAGTTGCTGTACTTGTGCGTGACGGTCTCGTGCTCCTTGTGCATCGCCATCCAGCGCGTCGGTGGTATCCCGACAGCTGGAGCTTCTCCGCCGGCGGACATGTCGAGTCGGGCGAGTTGCCTCACCAGGCCGTCAGCCGGGAATGCCTCGAAGAACTCGGTATCCACGTCCACGACCCCGTACCCATCCCGATGACGGTCAGCGACCCGACCCTCGACGTACACGCGTTCCTCATCACGCGCTGGGACGGAGAACCTGTCAACGCCGCACCCGAGGAGCACGACGATCTTCGCTGGTTCCGGCCCAGTGATCTCGCGGACTTGAAGATGGCCCACCCGGAGAGCCTGCCGAACCTCCTGAGCGCCGTCCAGCGTCAGTCGAGGTCAAGGTAGACCGCGTTCAGCAGATCAGGCAGCCGCCGGGCGGGAGTTTCGGCGTCTGCCATGCCGTTCCAGTAGACGGCGATGGCCAGGTCCCGCGCAGGGTCAGCGAAGCCGACACTCCACGTCCGGCCGCCGTGACCAAAAGTGCGAGGAGAGGCAAACGCCCCATAGCCGTGCGCAGGATTGGATGAACCGAGCATGAATCCCAATCCGCGGTCCACGGTCTCCTGCAGGTATTCGTCCAGTACGCCGCACAGATGTCGAGTCGTCATCGCCTCGAGGACCGGAGCCGACATCAGCCGACCCTCGAGCAGGGGCCTCGTAGAACCGGCCCAGTTGGGTGATTGGAAACACCTGGACGTGCCTCGCCCACCGCCAGATCGATCAGAACTTGTCCCGCGATGGAGGCGTAGACCTGTGCACCTGTGTGCCAACCCAGATCGATGCCGCGGTACAGCTGGGCGAGCGTCCGCGACGGTGTGATCGCTGGCCCCCTCAGTCTGTCAGGGCCGCGACCACGGTTCCGAGAACCACCGCGGCGACGGCGAAGCCGAGGGCGCACAGCAGCGTGAACGCGATCAGGTTCCGCCCGATCCAGCCCACGGTCCCGGGCCGTTCGCGGGCCAGTTGCGCCATGGTGACCAGCCCGTCCGGCCTGCCGGTGGGCAGTCCGAGGTGGTTCACCAGCCGGTCGAGATCGGCGGGCGCGTAGAGAGCGCCGTTGATGCTCAGCAGGGCGTGTCCGCCGCCGTCGAGTACGACGATGGTCTCGGAGACAGCCCCGGGCTGGACCACCGTTGCCCGGATCAACGAGGCGGCGAGCGCGCGGTCGCGACGGCGGTGGAAGGTCAGGCCGCGCGCCGAGATATCGACTGGGGTGACGACGATGCGGGAGCGCCGCAGATAGACGGCAATGGTGGCCGCCAGCAACAGGACGAGACCGATGCAGGTGATCAGTGCGGGCCGGCCGCCGGCCAGGACGCCGGCGACAACGAGGGTCACAGCGATCACCGCGGCGATCGTGAGGACCTGGCGGCGCGGACCCGCAGCCGGCCGTAGGACGAGTACGTCGGTTTCAGACACGGCCCAAACCCTATGGCACCGCGGCGCTCCGATCGTGACTTCAGCACGCCTCGAGGACGAAGAAGATGAAGCTGATGAACCTCGCCGGGTGCTCCAGTTCCTTCGGACGCAGTTCGGCCGGCGTGTCCGGGGAGATCGGCGGTTCGCTGATGACCGAGATCCGGAAACCTGCCGCCGTGAAGGCGTCGGACATCGCCTGCAGCGGCCGGTGCCAGATCGAGTAGACGACCGTACGGCCGGCGTGCTCGGCGTCGAAGGTGAACTCAGCAACGTCGAAGTACTCGCCCTCGGGGTTCAATGCCGTGTAGACGATCGGGTGGTTCAACGACAGGATCAGGCGTCCGCCCGGCTTCAGCACTCGGCGCAGCTCTGCCAGCGGCTCGGTCCAGTCCTCCAGGTAATGCAGGACGAGCGAGGCAACGACGTCATCGAAGGCGGCATCGTCGTACGGGAGCGGCTTGGCCAGGTCGGCGACGGTCAGGTCGGCGTCCTCCCCCAGCCTCCGACGGGCCAGTTCGATCATGGCCGCACTCAGGTCGAAGCCGGACATGATCGCACCCTTGTCACGGAGCGCCGCCGACAGCGGACCGGAGCCACAGCCGACGTCGAGGATGCGACGGCCGTCCACCTCACCGGCAAGGCTCACCACCGCCGGCCGTTCGTAGTAGCCGTTGAGCAGATTGACCTCGTTGTCCACGGAGTACGCCTCAGCGAACTCGTCGTAATCGGTCTTCGGCACCAAGCGCTCCTTCTGTCGGCAGACTCGCACCGTCGGTGCGACCGGTCCGACGTCAGACGTCGCCGCGACCGACAAAGTTGTCCGCCGTCAGGCGTTGTCGTGCGTGTCCAGTTCGGTGTGCGCGAGGAGGTCCACGAGTTGGCCGACCGTTCGCTGGTTGAGCAGAGCCTCCGGTAGTGGCTTGTCGACCTGGACCGCGTAGCGGTTGCGGCGGCCGTTCTTGTCCTTGACCACGTATCCGGCAACCACCAGATCGGTGACGATGCCGAACGCGGCGCGCTCAGTGATACCGAGCGCGATCGCGATCTCCCGCAACCGCACGCCCGGATCGTGCGCAATGCACAGCAGTGCTTGCGCGTGGTTCGTCAGGAAGCCCCAGGCCATGACACAGAGCATACTAGATGGACAGATCTAGGAACTGGATTGCCAGTATTGGATTACTAGCGTAGGTTCAGTTGTGGAACTGGTTCGCGGGTTTGCGCGGGCCGCTCCACCACAGGAAGGCACATCATGCGCTGCACGCGCGTCGCTCTGTACGACATCAAGACCGGCACCTTCGACGAGGTCGTCGGCCAGGCGAAGACCGGGATGGTTCCCTTGTTCAAGGAGAGCCAGGGTTTCGTGTCCTACGGGGTTGCCCAGGTCGAGGAGAACGCCTTCGTCTCGATCAGCACCTGGGAGACCCGGGCGCAGGCTGACACAGCCGCCGGAAAGGCTGCGGAGTGGGTCAAGGCCAACAGCCGGGACCGCTTCACCCTGCGCACCAACTACGTCGGTGACCTCGCCATCGATGCCGGCCGCCGCGAGCCGGTGCCGACCGCTCGCTAGGTCGTCCAAGGACGGAGCCCCGCCGCACACCGCGGCGGGGCTCCGTCGTCAGTAGCAACGCTCATGGGTCGATGCGGGCGCGGAACGTACGGCGGTAGGTCATTGGTGAGGTCTTGATGTGTTTGGCGAAGTGCTGGCGCATCGCGATCGACGTACCGAAGCCGCAGTGCCTGGAGATTTCCTCGACGGACAGGTCGGTGGTTTCCAGCAGTTCCTGCGCATGATGCACTCGTTGCCGCAGCAACCATTGGAGCGGCGTGGTGCCGGTCTGTTCGCGGAATCTGCGGTTCAGGGTGCGCGGGCTCGTTCCGGCGTACGACGCGATGTCCGCCAGGGTCACCGGCTCCCCCAGGCGTTCTCGTAGCCACCGCATTGTCGGCTCGAGCGATCCGTGATCGTCTCCGGGGTCCGGGTGTGCGATGTACGGCGCTTGGCC
This sequence comes from Kribbella sp. VKM Ac-2569, assembly GCF_004216905.1. Lineage (GTDB taxonomy): Bacteria > Actinomycetota > Actinomycetes > Propionibacteriales > Kribbellaceae > Kribbella. The sequence continues at coordinate 635,737 of NZ_SGXJ01000003.1, read as the reverse complement.
GCCGTCGCGTTGTGGCGGCACGACCATGTGCCTGGCGACATCGGCGGCAACCGCGGATCCGAAGTCCTGACGGATCATGTGCAGGCACATGTCGATGCCACTGGCCGCGCCGGCTGAGGTCAGTACGTCGCCGTGGTCGATGTAGAGCGCGTCGGTATCAACGACCACCTGCGGGTACCGCTCGGCCAGCACGTTTGCCCGCGACCAATGCGTCGCCAACCGCCGGCCGTCCAGCAAACCGGACGCCGCCATCACCCAGGCGCCACCGGCGCTGATCGAGGCGATCCTGATGCCGCGCCGGTGCGCCTCGCGCAGCAGATCGAGCGCTTCGGTCAGCGGTTCGCGGCCTGCGGGTACGCCGATGACGACGATGGTGTCCGCGTCGATCGCAGCGGCCAACGGGTATGGCGGAGTGAGCCGGTACATCTCTACTCCCCCGACACCTGCGACAAGCAGGTCGCGACCATCACCACAGACCCGTACGTCGTACAGCCGCGGACCGAAGAACTCCCCCGGCGCCTTTTCCAGCGAATGCGCCGTACTGAACACCTGCAGCGGCATCGACAGGTCGAAGCTGTGGATCCCGTCGACCGCGAGAACTGCCACTCGATGCATGACCAGAATCTATCGGAGAACGGCATTCTTGCCACTGTCTCCGTGGATCGATCCGCTCGACGATGAATGACATGTTGCTCGCAGTACTCATCACGGCCGGATCCATCGGCCTGCTCGTCGCGATGGGCTGGCTCACCGACAAAGTCCTCGGTGACCAGGCTGATCGCTGGGCAAGAACCCTTGTCAACAAAGGCGATGTGGAGCGTCGGCGATGAAGGTTGCTGTTATTGGAGTGGGCGTCCTGGGCGCTTGCGTGGGCTGGAACTTGTCCCGGCTCGGAGCCAAGGTGATCTTCATCGACGCCGGCCGGCCAGGCGAAGGTGTCACCAACTGGTCGTTCTCGTGGGTCAACGCCAGCAACAAGACCGCGCGCAAGCCCTACTTCGACCTGAACGTCGCGGGCATAGCGGCGTACCGTGAACTCGCCGGCGCCATTGGGCCAGGCTCATGGTGGCATCCCAGCGGCCACCTGCGCTGGGCCGACGATCCGGCAGAGCTTCTGAAGACAGCGGATCTGTTGGCTGCTTGGGACTACCGGTTTGAGGTGCGGACAGGAGCCGAGGTACGCCGCCACCTCGAGCCTGCTGTCGCGATACCCGACGAGATTCCAGTCCTGTTCTACCCCGACGAAGCCTGGGTGCACGGACGCCAGCTCGTCGGCAGCCTGATCCGCCACGCCGCCGCATCCGGCGCTGAGCATCGCTTCGGCACTGCTGTGCGCGAGATCGGTGCCAACCGGAACAGCCGGACAGTCGCGCTGTCCGACGGAACCCACCTCGACGTCGACGTCGTCGTGAACGCGGCAGGCCCCAGCGCCTCTCACATCGCCGGGCTCATCTCACGACGTTTGCCGATGCGCCGCGAACCCGGCGTCGTCACGCGGCTCAGCGGTGCTCAGGTCCCAGTTCATCGGGCCATGCACGCGCCCCACATCGAGATCCGTCCTGATGGTGACGCCTCAGTAGTGCTCCACAGCCGCGAGATCGACGCACTCATCGACACCGGCGAAGACCCTGCCGAACTCGCCCGGCGGCTGCATGAACAGGCGCAGTACGTCGTACCCGAGCTGAGCAACTCCCGCATCGCACAGACACGGGTCGTCGAACGGCCGATCCCGACCGACGGGTTTCCCTCGGTGGGAGCAGTGCCGTCTGTGCCGGGTTACTACGAGGCCGTCTCCCACAGCGGCATCACGCTCGGGCCAGTGATCGGCCGGTTGCTCGCGTCGGAGATCGTCAGCGGTAAGCGAGACGAGCTGCTCGCGGACTTCCGCCCGGAACGGTTCGGTCCGTGACGGTGTACTTCTGTCAGGGACGCAGTGGGTAGTGCAGGGCGGAGAGCAGGTGGTTGTGGAGGGCGGCGTTCGAGTACAGGCCGCCGCCTTGGTCGGCCGAGTTGCCGCCAGCGGGATTGGTGAACCGGCCGCCGGCCTCTTCGACGATCAGGATCCACGGCGCGTGGTCCCACTTGTGGTAGCGCTCGACGAGGAACGCGTCGATCTCGCCGCGGGCGAGTTCGATCAGCGGCAGCGGGGTCGACGGCGGGCCAGCCGACGGAAGGCGAGCTTCGGAGCCGTTGTCCAGAGCAACCAGTACGGCGCTTTCCGGGGACGCCGTCGTACTGACCTCGAGACGGAATGTCTCGTCACGTGGCCAGGACGACTCGAACGCGCCGCCGCCTCGCGTCGCCCACCAGCAGCGACCCAGCGCGGGAGATGCGACGACCGCGAGCTCGGTGACCCCTCGAACCTCCAGCGCGATCTGGATCCGCCAGTTCGGGTCACCTTCGCTGAAGAACCTGGTGCCATCGATCGGATCGAGAATCCAGACCCGGTCGGACTCCCCCAACTCGCCCAGTTCCTCCCCCAGAAACGCATCACAGGGCCGAGCCTCGGACAACGTCTCCCGAAGCAGCCGCTCGACAGCCCGATCGGCCTCCGTGACCGGCGTACCGTCAGCCTTCAATGTCGCCGTAACCCCAGCCCCGAAATACCCAACAGCAACCTCAGCCGCCAACCCCACAGCACCAAACGCCAACTGAAGATCCTCATCCATCCCGGCCGACATTATCAGTCGCCACGCACCCAGGCGCCCCACGCCGTCGGCCCCGGACGGAACCCGCAGGCCTCGGCCATCGCGACCGCCTCAGGAAATCCCCGCCCGAGCACCGCCGCCTCGTGCGCGTCGCTGCCGAACGTGACCGCCTCTCCCCCTTCGCCGTGCCACCACCGCAGAATCCGTGGGCCCAAAGGCACCTTGGTGTTGATCTCCAACGCTTTGCCGCTGTGCGCGAGAGCCCGAAGAACCGCACGGAACTCCTCCTCGAACGCACCTTCATCGAAGGGAACGGCGGCAGGCCAATACCGGAGCGGGTAGTCGACATGCGCCAGTACGTCGAATCCGTCGTACTGCTCGATCATCCGCAGCGTCTCGGCCAAATACTCCCGGACCACCTCGGCGGCGGGACGGGCGTCGTAGGCCAGCGAGATCTCGCCAAGGCCGGCGTCGGTCGTCATCGAGTGCACCGCACTGATCACCAGGTCGAAGTCAGCGGGGTCAGGATTCCACCGCTGACGAAGGTCTGCCACGCTGCGGGGAGTTCCGTGCCGTCGGAGATGGTCCACGGCGTGAAGTCGGCGTGGTCGGTGAACGCGAGAGCCGGTACGCCCAGTTCGACGGCCCGCTCGCATGTCGCTTCCATCGAGCCATGCAGCGCGTCCCACGACCACTGGCTGTGCACGTGATTGTCGGCGGGCAGCATCCGACGATGCTACGCGCGCGAGCCTTTTCAACCGTGTTCTTCGCGGCTGCGGTAGGTGAGGAGGCCTTCTACTCCGCGGAGGAAGGTTTCGCAGACGGGCTTGGGGTCGGTCAGGCAGCCGGCGGCCATGGCGCCGTCCCGGAGCATGACGAAATGGCGGGCCGCGGGTTCGGGGTCGATCTTGCCGAGGCCGGTGAAGAGTTCGGCCATCGTCCACAGGAACCACTGCCGGTGCTTGAGGACCGCCTGGTGCACCGCGAAGGCCGGGTCCGGGTACTCGGCGGCGGCGTTGAGGAACGCGCAGCCTCGGAAGCCGGCGCTCTGGATGTCATCGGCGATGGACCGGCTGACGGCTCGAATGATGTCGGCCGGGCTCGCGTCCTGGGCCCGCGCGGCGTTCACCTGCGCCCGGATCGCCTCGTCGGCCTGGGTCAGGTACGCGACGATCAGGTCGTCCTTGCTCGAGAAATGCCGGTAGAGGGTGGCGCGTGTCACCTGCGCCTCGGCGATGACGCGGTCGACGCCCACAGCGCGAATGCCTTCGACGTAGAAGAGCCCAGTGGCCGTGCTGAGCAGTCGCGACCGTGCTTCCGACATACCGCCTCCCCTTCCGGATCTCTTCAGGTATCCCGAGATTAGCAGATAGAACGATCGGTCTTGACAACGGGAGACAGCTTGCGGCACGCTCCAGCTGTACCGATCGTTCTATCTACGTGAGATGAGAGGCACCTGGTGTCCAGTTCCTATGCAGCCACTGCCGGCCCGGTGGCCGGCGCCGCCGACAGTACGAAGGCGCTGCGCACGCTGTACTACGTCCGCTTCGGGTTCGCCGTCGTCTGGGCGGTCCTGATGATGGCGATCGCCAAGAAGATCAACCCCGGAGCAACCGCTCTTCTGGTGATCTACCCGCTGTTCGACGTCGCGGCGGCGGTGATCGACTTCCGTTCGTCGGGTACGACGCGCCCGAAGGCGCCGCTCTACGTCAACATGGCGTTGAGCCTGCTCACCGCGATCGGGTTGGCCGTCGCGGCCGGGTCCGGGATCCCGAGCGTGCTGCGGGTGTGGGGCGCGTGGGCGATCACGGCGGGCATCGTCCAGTTGGTCGTCGCGATCCTGCGCTACCGGCTCGGTGGTCAGTGGGCGATGATTCTCAGCGGCGGCATCTCGGTCCTGGCCGGCAGCAGCTTCATCCTGATGGCCGGTGGGCCTAAGGCGTCGCTCACCAACGTTGCCGGGTACGCGATCCTGGGCGGCATCTTCTTCCTGATCTCCGCGATCCGGCTCCAACGCCTCGCCGCGAAGGTGAACTGACATGACGGAGAAGCTGTTCGACGTCGTGATCATCGGCGGCGGACCGGTCGGCGAGAACGTCGCCGACCGAGTGGTGCAGGGCGGACTGACTGCGGCGATCGTGGAACACGAACTCGTCGGCGGCGAGTGTTCGTACTGGGCCTGCATGCCGACCAAGGCCCTGCTCCGCGACGCCGCCGCAGTACGCGCCGCTCGCGCACTGCCGGCCGCCGGCCAAACCATCAAGGGCGACCTGGACCCGGCCGCGGTGCTCGCCCGGCGCGACCGATTCGCCTCCAACTGGAGCGATTCCGGCCAGGTCGAGTGGCTCAACCACGCCGGGATCAACCTGGTGCGCGGCCACGGACGCATCACCGGGACCCGTACCGTCACGGTCACCCAAACGGACGGTACGACGACCACCGTGCAAGCACGCCACGCGGTCGTGATCGCCACCGGCAGCAGCGCCCACCTGCCACCCATCCGCGGACTGGCGGACGTGGCACCGTGGACGAGCCGCGAGGCGGCCGCCGTACAGAACATCCCGACGAGGTTGGCCATCATCGGCGGCGGGGTAGTCGGCTCCGAGATGGCCACCGCCTTCAGCGCGCTCGGCTCGCAGGTGACGCTCGTTTCTCAGAGCCGACTGCTGCCGGGAGTGGAGCCGTTCGCCAGTGAACATGTGGCGGCCGCTCTCCGTACTGCGGGCGTCGCGCTTCATCTGGACGTCGAGGTTGCTGAGGCACGTCGGGATGCCGACGGCGTACATCTGACTCTCTCCGACGGCGCCACCATCGACGCCGACGAGGTTCTCGTCGCGACCGGACGCACGCCCAACACGAAAGACCTCGGCCTGGATCACATCGGCCTCACGCCGGGAGACTGGCTGCGCGTCGATGACACACTCGCTGTTGTCGACGACGCCGGCGATCCTGTCGGCGAGGGTTGGCTGTACGCCGCGGGCGACGTGAACAAGCGTGTCCTCCTCACCCATCACGGCAAGTACCAAGGTCGCGCGCTGGGCGACGCGATCGCCGTACGAGCTCGTGGCGAGGAGCTCGACCTGAGTCCGTGGGGACGGCACGCGGTCACGGCCGACGAACGCGCCGTGACGCAGGTGATCTTCACCGATCCCGAGGTGGCCGCCGTTGGCCTGTCCGCCGAAGCCGCAGCAGCCGACGGTGTGAACATCCGGATTGTCGACTATGACCTCGGAGCGGTCGCTGGTGCTGCTCTGCATGCCGACGACTACCGCGGGCAGGCGCGGATGATCGTCGATGCCGACCGCAACATCCTGATCGGGTTCACCGCGGTCGGGCCCGACGTCGCCGAACTGCTGCATGCGGCCACGATCGCCATCGCCGGTGAGGTCCCACTGGATCGCCTCTGGCATGCCGTACCCGCCTACCCGACGATCAGCGAGATCTGGCTCCGGCTGCTCGAAACCGACCGCCTGCAGTGGGATCCGCGTCCATGAAAGACTCCGGTCGTGCGGATCAATCAGGCTGGTGCAGATGATGTTGCGGGGCTCGCGCGGTTGTTGTGGTTGAACAGCAGTGACGAGGAGCTGGAGGGGCGGGCGGTCGACGCGTTCGCAGTGGAGTTCGCGCAGTGGTGGGCCGCTCGTGAGAGCGCGCACGTGGCGTACGTAGCGCGGCTCGATCAGCCGGAGATCGTCGGCATGGCGTGGGTTGCGCTCGTTCCGCGCGTTCCGAGACCTGGGGCGACGAGCCGGATGTCCGCGGACATCCAGAGCGTCTTTGTCATGCCGGACGCCCGGGGCCGGGGAATCGGGTCGGCACTCGTCAAGGCTGCATCGGAGCACGCGATAGACGCCGGCGCCCTGCACATAACAGTCCACTCCGGCCGCAAAGCGGTACCGGTCTACGAACGCCTCGGCTTCGAGTCATCCCGCCAACTCCTCCAGCGCCACCGCGACTAGAACCCTGCAGCTCTTCGGAACATTTTCGCCAGCTGGTGCCGAATTAGTTCCGGAAACTGTCAGCGGCGTTCAGGACGGACTGGTTCATGGCGGCGGTCATTGCGACGCCAGGGACTGGAGGCGTTTGGCGCTGGTGGGGTCTGTGGGGAGGAAGGTTTCGATGGCGAGGTTGGCGGCTGTTACTTCTAAGGGGGCGCCGATCGTTGCGATCAACGTGAAGAGGCGGACGGGGCCCAGGCGGGTCTGTAGGTCCAGGGTGACCATCGGCTGTTGGGTTGGGCCGGTGAGGGGCGCGGAGGGGAGGTAGGGCTCGAGTTCTTCGAGGAGGTCCGCGAGCGGTTGGTCGGCGGTGTCGCGGCTCTTGCGTTTCAGTTGGTGGATGAGCGGGACGCTGCACGCCGCCGTCATGGACGAGATGCTCGGTAGGCCGCCGGGATGCAGCGCGAGGCGCAGCATGTTTATCGGCGGCTTCAGGAGTTCGGGGTCGACGCCGTCCCAGAGCAGTGACGCGGCGTCGTTCGCGTCGATCAGGTTCCAGAGGCCGTCGACGATCAGCGCCGGGTTCGGCAGGTGCGCGTCGAGGAGTTGGCGCAGCGGTTCGCGGAGCGGGAGCATCGCGTCGGAGTGGTACGGCTCGTCGAGGTACCGCGGCGCGAACCCACCCGCGAGCAGCAACCGGTTCTGTTCGGCCAGCGGTAGGTCGAGATGGTTCGAGAGATGGACCAACAGCTGCCGGCTCGGTTGCGCGCGCCCCGTCTCCACGAAGCTCAGATGCTTGGTCGACACCTCGGCATCGAGCGCCAACTCGAGCTGACTCAGCTTCCGGTGCATCCGCCAGAAGCGAAGCATCTCCCCCGCGGTCTGCGGCTCTTCCAGCACGGTCACAAAATCAGCGTACGGCGGACGCACGCCGCGCGGCCATTAACAAGGAGGTAATTGAGCCACTCCCCCATCGCCCCGGATCGTTGTTCGCAATCGACCCGGAAGGCAACCACCATGAACTCCACCGACCTGAACCCCACCTACACAGCCGTCGCGACCTCGTCCGGACGCGACGCCCGCGCCGTCACCGCCGACGGGCAACTCGACGTCCAGCTCGCCCTGCCGAAGGAACTGGGCGGCACCGGCGACGGCCTCAACCCCGAACAACTGCTCGCCGCGGGCTGGGCCGCCTGCTTCTCCACAGTCCTGGACCGCATCGGCCAAGCCCGGAACCTTGACGCCAAGGACGTCGCGGTCACCGCCGAGATCAGCCTCGTCCCCACCACCGGGAGGTTCACCCTCGCCGCCGTACTGCGCATCGAACTCCCCGACCACCTCCAAGGCGAGCCCGGCCGCAAACTGATCGAAGCAGCCCACAACATCTGCCCCTACTCCCGCGCCACCCAAGGCAACATCCCGGTAGAAATCGTCGTCGAGTGACCTAAGCAGCCGCGACCCCGTGCTTGGTGAAGAGCGCGTGGAGGGCAAAGTGCCCCTGCGTGAAGTCCCATTGTTCGGCCTGGAGGCCGGCGGTGCGGGCGCCGGTGATGTTCTTGGCGGTGTCGTCGATGAATAGGATCGAGTCCGCGTCGGCGCCGATGCGCTCCGCGGCGCGGGTGAAGAAAGACGGGTTGGGTTTCGCGACACCGAGGTCGTACGAGTAGCAACTGACGTCGAACAGGTCGTCGTACCCGAGGACCTCCCGCATGTGCGCGCCGCGGTAGCACTCCTGGTTGGTGCCGAGGTGTACGCCGTACCCGTTCCGCTTCAGGGTTCGCACGATGTCGAGTGACTCCTCGATCAGCACGATGTTCTTCCACACCGCGTCGTACACCTCGATGGCCGGTGTGCTCACGCCGTACTTCTCCAGCGACGCCGCGAGCACCGGCATGTAGTCACCGCGCCCGGCCAGCATCGGCAGTTCGTCGGACCAGGTCTCGTGGAGGAAGTCCCGGGCGCGGTCGCCCAGATACGGCTCCATCGCCGCGTACCAACCGCCTGGAAGATCCTGCAGTACGCCGTCAGCGTCGAACAGCACGTGCCGGATCGAGTCGCCCATGGACCAGATCATGCCCCAGCTGCTCGTCCGCGCACACGGGGATTTCCTCGACGCCGGCAGCCTCCTCCGGCTGACGGCGTACGCCGAACAGCGCCGCGCGGTACTCCTCCGGGACGTGGCACATGATCAGGACGGGTCCTGGAGAATGCCGAGAACGTTGCCGTCGGGGTCGGTGAGGGTGGCGACGAGCCGCCCGGCGCCGACGTCCTTCGGGGCGTCCTTGAGCGTGCCGCCGGCCTCGGTGATCTCCTTGATCTTGGCCTCGATGTCGGTCACGTGCCAGTACGCGATCGGCGAGGTCATGTCGCTGTTCGGGACCAGCCCGATCTGCTGGCCTTCGGCCTCGAACCCGACGTAGTACGGCGAGTCCGCCATCGGCTCGACACCGAGCAGAGCGGCGTACACCGGCTTGGCCTTCTCGAGGTCGGTCACGGGGTGCAGGATCGTGTTGACGCCTTGCGTGCCAGTCATTTCGTCTCCAATTCTCTGGGGCGGTTGCCCCTGACGTTCAGTGACTCTCACGCTATTTCGGGACCCCTGCCCGGTGCTTCTCGATTCCTGATCAGTTGCGGCAGTGTTCGCCGGTGCGCAGGTTTCGCCCGGCGTTGGCCATCACCTTGTCGAGCCGGTTCCGCGCGCTCACGAGGTCCTCGATGTGCCGGTCGATCCGGTCGCGTTCGACGGCGAGCCGGTCGAGGAGCTCCGGCGTGGCGTCACCGTCGACGACGCAGGGCAGGAGCGAGACGATCGCTTTGCTGGACAGGCCGGCGCCGTACAGCTGCTGGATCAGCTCGACCCGGTCGACCGCGTCGTCCGGGTAGTGCCGTTGGCCGCTGGTACTGCGTTCCGACGCGAGCAGCTCTTGCTCCTCGTAGTAGCGCAACGCCCGCACACTCACCCCGGTCCGCGCGGCCAGCTCGCCGATCCGCATCTCCGATCTCCCTTGCCTCTGACGTCAACGTCAGGTTTTAGCGTACGAGACATGAACAAAGTGATCTCGATCAAACCGGTGCCGTTCGGCGGCGAACTGCAGGCGCGCGTGACGGCGCCTGCCGAGCGCGACGGCGCCCTGCCCGTGGTGGTGTTCTCCCACGGATATGGCTCCTCGATGGAGGCCTACGGTCCGCTGACGGACTACTGGGCCGCGCACGGATTCGCCGTCGTGCAACCGAACCACACCCACGACGCGGACCCGCACGGCTGGCGGATGCGGGTGGACGACGTATGGCGCGTGCTCGACGAGCTTGCCCTCGTCGAAGCGGCCCTGGCACTCACGATTGACCGCGAGCGGATTGCGGTGGCGGGACATTCGTTCGGCGGCCAGACCGCGGGCAACCTACTCGGGCTGCAGGTGGGCGACCCCGGGGCCGATCTGTCGGACCCACGTGTGAAGGCGGGCGTGCTCCTCGCGACCGCGGGACGAGGGGCCGACCTCACGCCGTACGCCGCTGAGCACTATCCGTTCATGAACCCGCGCTTCGACCTCATGCGCACGCCCGCGCTGGTGGTTGCCGGGGACAACGACGACTTACCCTTCTCGACCCGCGGGCCGGAGTGGACGACGGATCCGTACCATCTGAGCCCAGGGCCGAAGAGCCTGCTGATGGTTCCCGGTGGGGAGCATTCGCTCGGCGGCATCCCGGGGTACGACGCCCGGGAGACCACCGACGAGAGTCCGGAACGGCTCGACCTGGTCCGGCGCGTGACGCTGGCGTACCTGCAGCACGCGCTCGGGATCGACGACACGGCTTGGAAGAGTGCTGACGTCGAGTCCAAGTAGCGTCAGGCGACGTACTCCGCGAGATGCTTCCCGGTCAGCGTCTTCGGCTTTTTGATCAAGTCGGCCGGAGTGCCTTCGAACACCACCTTGCCGCCGTCGTGGCCGGCGCCGGGACCGAGGTCGATGATCCAGTCGGCGTGGGCCATGACGGCCTGGTGGTGCTCGATGACGATGACCGACTTGCCGGAGTCGACCAGGCGGTCCAGCAGAGCGAGGAGTTGCTCGACGTCGGCCAGGTGCAGACCGGTCGTCGGCTCGTCGAGGACGAGGATGCCGCCCTTCTCCCCCATGTGCGTCGCCAGCTTCAACCGCTGCCGCTCTCCACCAGACAGGGTCGTTAGTGGCTGCCCGAGCGACAGGTACCCGAGCCCGACGTCCGCCAGCCGCTCCAGGATCTTCTCGGCGGCCGGCGTCTTCGCGTCACCCTCGGCGAAGTACGCCAGCGCCTCCGACACCGGCATCGCGAGCACCTCGGCGATGTTCTTCCCGCCGAAGGTGTACTCCAGTACGGCGGCCTGGAACCGCTTCCCCTCGCACTCCTCGCAAGGGGCCTCGACGGTCGCCATCACGCCGAGCTCGGTGTAGATCACGCCCGCGCCCTTGCAGGCCGGGCAGGCACCCTCGGAGTTCGCGCTGAACAGCGCCGGCTTCACGCCGTTCTCCTTCGCGAACGCCTTCCGGATCGGGTCCAGCAGCCCCGTGTACGTCGCCGGGTTGCTCCGCCGCGACCCGCGGATCGCGCCCTGATCGATCGCCACCACGCCCTCGAGATCGGCGACCGACCCCTGGATCAGCGAACTCTTCCCCGACCCGGCGACCCCGGTCACGACCACCAGGACACCGAGCGGTACGTCGACGTCCACGTCCTGCAGGTTGTTCGTCGAGGCCCCGCGGACCTCCAGTGCACCCGAGCCGGACCGCACGGACGACTTGACCGAGGCCTTGTCGTCCAGGTGCCGCCCGGTGAGAGTGCCGCTGGTGCGCAGCTTGTCGAGCGTTCCCTCGAACACCACCTCGCCACCACCGGAGCCCGCGCCGGGACCGAGGTCGATCACGTGGTCCGCGATCGCGATCGTCTCCGGCTTGTGCTCCACGACGAGGACGGTGTTGCCCTTGTCGCGCAGCTGCAGCAGCAGCTCGTTCATCCGCTGGATGTCGTGCGGGTGCAGGCCGATCGTCGGCTCGTCGAACACGTACGTGACGTCGGTGAGCGACGACCCGAGGTGGCGGATCATCTTCGTCCGCTGCGCCTCGCCGCCGGACAGCGTGCCGGCCGGTCGCTCCAGCGACAGGTAGCCGAGGCCGATGTCGACGAACGAGTCGAGCGCGTGGCCCAGCGCCTTCAGCAGCGGTGCGACCGACGGCTCCTTCAGCTCGCGGATCCACGCGGCCAGGTCGGTGATCTGCATCGCGCACAGGTCCGCGATGTTCTTGCCCTTGATCTTCGACCCCAGCGCCTCGGCGCTGAGCCGGGTCCCGTTGCAGTCGGGGCAGATCGTGAACGTCACCGCCCGCTCGACGAACGCGCGGATGTGCGGCTGCATCGCGTCCACGTCCTTGGACAGGAACGACCGCTGGATCGCCGGGATGATGCCGGTGTAGGTGAGGTTGATGCCCTCGACCTTGATCTTGGTCGCTTCCCGGTGCAGCAGGTCGTGCAGTTCCTTCTTGGTGTACTTCTTGATCGGCTTGTCCGGGTTGAAGTACCCGGCGCCGCGGAAGATCCGCCCGTACCAGCCGTCCATGCTGTAGCCGGGGATCGTCAGCGCGCCCTCGTTCAGCGACTTGTTCTCGTCGTACAGCGCGGTCAGGTCGAAGTCCGTCACCGAGCCCATGCCCTCGCAGCGCGGGCACATGCCGCCGGCGTACACGGCCTCGCGGACGACCTTCTTCTCCCCGGCGCCCTTGTCGGCGGTCATCGAACCGGTCGCGGTCCGCTTCGGGACGTTGAACGAGTACGCCGTCGGCGGGCCGGCGTGCGGTTTCGCGATCCGGCTGAACAGGATCCGGAGCATCGCGTTCGCGTCGGTCGCCGTACCGACCGTGGAGCGCGGGTTGGCGCCCATCCGCTCCTGGTCGACGATGATCGCGGTGGTCAGGCCGTCGAGTACGTCGACCTCCGGGCGGGCCTGGTTCGGCATGAAGCCCTGGACGAACGCGCTGTACGTCTCGTTGATCAGCCGCTGCGACTCCGCCGCGATGGTGCCGAACACGAGCGAGCTCTTACCCGACCCGGACACCCCGGTGAACGCCGTCAGCCGGCGCTTCGGGATCTCGACACTGACGTCCTTCAGGTTGTTCACCCGGGCCCCGGTCACCCGGATCAGGTCGTGGCTGTCGGCAACATGCTCGTCGCGGCTCATGCTCTTACCTCTCGGCGAAAAGGGCTCAGGATGCCTGGTTGATTCGGATGTGGTTGCCGGCCGGGTCGCGGAACGCGCAGTCGCGGACGCCGTACGGCTGGTCCACCGGTTCCTGGATCACCTCGGCGTCGGTCGCCTGCAGCCGCTCGAACAGACCGTCGATGTCGTCGGTCTGCAGCACCACGGTGGCGTACGTGCCCTTCGCCATCATCTCGCCGATCGTACGGCGCTCGTCCTCGGTGATACCGGGGTCGGCGAACGGCGGGCAGAGCACGATCCCCGTGTCTGGCTGTCCGGGCGGGCCCACGGTGATCCACCGCATACCGCCGTACCCGACGTCGGTGCGGACCTCGAAGCCGAGGATGTCGCGGTAGAACTTCAGCGACTCCTCGGGGTCGGTGTGCGGCAGGAAGCTGGCGAGAATCTTGATCTCCATGGGCGTCAACCTAACTGCCGGAGGACGGAGATGCTTCTCGATTCCTGATCGGTCGCGTCACCTGTTTCGCGACACACGACGGGATGCCGAGCGTGGCGTCGCCGGCGTTCTCCTTGTAGACGCTCGGCGGCATCCCGACCAGCTCGGCGAACCGGGTGCTGAACGTGCCCAGCGACTGACAACCGACCGCGAAGCAGACGTCGGTGACACTCATCCCGCCGCGCCGCAGCAGCATCATCGCCCGCTCGATCCGCCGGGTCATCAGATACCCGTACGGCGACTCTCCGTAAGCACGCTTGAACTCGCGGCTCAGGTGCCCGGACGACATGTGCGCCCCGCGCGCGAGCGCGTCGACGTCCAGCGGCTGCGCGTACTCCCGGTCGATCCGGTCCTTCACACGGCGCAGCCGCGCCAGGTCCTGCAGGCGCTGCTCGTCCGTCGTTCCGCTACTCACCGTAGGAATCCTGCCATGTCAGCCGACCGAAGTCATTCCTCCGCGCCAGCCCGGGTCAGCGGCCGGTGGTGCCGTCGAGCTGTTCGCGGATGATGTCGGCGTGGCCGGCGTGCCGGGAGGTCTCGCCGATCACGGCGAGGATCGCCCAGCGGAGATTGTGCGTCTTGCCGTTGCGGGTCACCGGGGCGTCGGGGTCGGCGAGCTTCGCGATGATCTCGTTGGAGGCGGCGCAGGCAGCCTTGTACTCGGCGCGGAGCGACCTGAGCGAGAGGCTGGGTTCGACCCGCATCGTGCGATTGCCGCGGGTCGCCGTACCGCCTGCGACGACCTCCTCGAACCACAGCGACTCGACGAAGGTCAGGTGCTGGATCAGGCCGGCGACGTTCGTGCCGGAGTCGACAGTGCTGCGGCGCGCGTCGGTCTCGCTGAGGCCGGCAAGCTTCTTCAGCACGCCGGCGCGCAGGCCTTCGAGGGTCGCCACCAGTTGGTCGAGTTCGGTCGTCATGCGCAGGGTCCGATCGTCGAGACCAGACCATGATGGTCCGACGCGGGGATCGGATACCAGTCGTTGTCGTCGGAGCACCAGCCGGGCTTCACGAACAGGTGGTCGATGCGGATCAGCAGCGGCGACCACTTCGCGATCTGCGACGGGCGGCCCCAGTTGTCGAGCATCGCGTCGTTGAGGTGTTCGGTGAGGACCCGGTAGTCGCGCCCGCGGTCCGTGGTGTTCAGGTCACCGGCCACCACGACGGGGCGGTCGTCGCGTGCTGCGCGGGCGGCGATCTGTTCGATCAGCCGGTGATGCCCTGCGACGGTCGTCTCGTACGGCGTCCCCTTGTCCGTCGACGAGGTGTCCGTCGGCCCGCTCGACTTCCACCACGGTCGCGGCACGTGCACCGCGATCAGGTCGAACTCGCCCGACGGTGCATGGACCCGGACCACGAACCCGGGCAGATCCGCGTCGGGCGACTCGAGGACCGTCAGCGGCCAGCGGCTGAACACGCCGATCGCCGGGCCTTTCCAGACGGCGACGTGCTCCGGGTACGACTCCGACAACCGCTCCGTCAGCGGCGGTCCGATCTCGGAGACGACGAGTACGTCGGCCTTGAGCGCGAGCAGGTTGTCCGCGCCGTCGAGCTCACCGCTGCCGATGTTGGCGGCGGCGATCCGCACGGCGCGACTCTTGTCCACGGTGCCGGTGCCGTGCGGGACCCACGGCCCGAACGTGGCGACGATCCCGACCAGCAGCGTCGACACAGCGAACGCGACCGCCACCCGCCCCCACCGGCGGCGCATCATGGCACGCGGGCCAGGGGCGACCAGCAGACCTGCGACGACGAGGCTGACGACGGCCGTGACGAGCACAGCCAGTGGCAGCACGATCGCAATGACATCGGTGACGACGCCAAGCCAGTCGCGCAGCACGAACCATGCCCATGGCAACAATCCGGCGATCACGATCCCCACGGACCGCCGGAGCAGCGGATCCCCCTCCACGCCACCAGACTAGGTCACACCATCAAGTACGTAGTGCTCATCGAGCGCCCCAGTTGAGGTACGCGACGTTCGCTAGTAGCCAGCCGAACCCGATCGCTTGCTGACCGTCGCGCTCCGGTGTCGGTTGGTAGCGGTTGTAGAGGGCGAGACAGTGTGCATGGACGTTGGGGTCCCACGGGCTCACCTGCATCCAACGCGGTGCCTGGTGCGCGACCGAAGCGGCGCCGATCGCTGTGCCACCGACAGTCGTGTGTACGGCGGGGAGACCGTCGGCGTCCGTCGTCGCGACATTCTGGGTAAACGTGCGCGCGAGCCGCTCCATGTCCAGGCCGGTGAACGCGAGCCGCGCCCGGAAGGCCCGGACGGCGAACTCGACGTCGATCGCACCGTGGCTGATGTCCTCGAACTGCCGCGCCGGCCCACCCGACGGCGTGAAAATCGAGACATCGCTCTCCGGGTTTCCCGTCTTCGCGAACCCCTCGTAAATCCGGCCACCCGCAGGCCAGTAATGCCACTGACAGGCGTCACCCGCATCCACCGTGAGCTGGCCGGCCAGCATCCGACCCATCGCGGCGACCTTCCGCCGGTAACCACTCTCTCCGGTTGCCAGCGCGAGCTCGACCAGCGTCTGCCCGAGACCGACCGACTGGTTGATCGGCTGCTCACATCCGTCGTACGCGAGCGGCTGTCCTTTCGGCCAGATCAGGTGACCGCCGTCCTGGTCGCTCTCGTACTCCCAGTCGTGCAAGGCGACCGCTTCGCGGCAGGCCATGAGGTACTCGGCCGCCTTTCGCTGGTAGCGCCGGCTGAGAACCGGGGAGCCGGCGACCAGCCGGACGAAACTCGCGATCGGGTACGTGATCATCCCGGTGTGAACGGCGAAGATCACCGGGTTGCAGTGCATCTCGTAGGTGCCCAGCCGCGGTAGGTCGCCCGCGCGCGGAGTCGGCCGTCGATCGGCTGCCGTGAGCTGGAGCGGTCCGGGGGCTGCCGCGTAGATGCGGCTCATGGCGTAGTCGGGGCTCGCCGGATCCAGTGAGAGGTCGGAGAGCGTGACCGTGCGGTTCACGAACGTGTTGACGAGCTGGACGGTGAACGTGTCAGGACGGGTCCCGGCGGTGACGGTGACCGTGGTGTCCTCGGCGTACGACAGAGCCTCGCGGAGGTCGAGCAGCGGCTGACCGTTGCTGTCGGCAAGGGTTGCGTAGCCGGTCGTGTACGGGTGGTCGGCTCGCCAGGCGGGGAGCGAGAGACCGCGGTAGTCCGTGACACCGCGTTCGCTGTCGCGGACCGCGAGGACCTGGTCGACGTTGTCGATGAGGCGGTCCAGGTAGTAGGTGTCGCGGTACTTCTCGTACATGCGGACCAGTCCGAGCAGCACATACGACTGACTCCAGGCGAGCATGCCGGACCGGCCGTCCCGGTTCGTGTTGTCGTTCGGCTGATCCGGCTGCCCAGGCCCGCCCTCCCGAAACAGCCGATCCCAGTCGTCGAACGTCTTACGCGCAGTGTAGTCGATGTCAGCGGCGTACGCCGGCAACGCGGAGAGAGTGCTCCCCGCCGTTCCCGCGACTGCACCGGCGGCCGTCAGACGCAGAAAGTCACGGCGAAGGACTTTGCTGTGGGGCGGGGAGATGTCGGGCATGAGGCGGCCTCCAGCTCTTCAAGGGCGGCGTCGAAGAACGCAACATTCTCCCGCAGGAAAGCGATTTACGGCAGGTCTAGTGTCAGCGGTAAATCCTTGAGGAAGTCGACCGCGTCGAACATCGCGCCCGCCGACGCCACCCCGGACGAACGCGTCTCACCGGCGAGGATCCGGCGTACCGCGCCAACCGCGAGCGGCGCCGAGATCGCGTAGATGTCCTGCCCGGTCGCCGTCGCCCGCCGCTCCTCGCCGCCGGTCCGCACCCGGACATCCACCACGAACGTCTGGTCCGACCGGCCTTGCTCGTCGACGGCCGCGGGCGCCGGCGTTTCCGAGTCCGCGAGATCACCGGCGGCCTCGAGCGTCATGTACGTGCGAACCTCGGGAACGGCGATGTGCGTCGGGATCGTGATCACGTCGGCCATCGTGAACTCGGAGATCACGCGGCGCCGGCCGAGCGGATCCGGGAACATCCAGTCCTCCTGGACCGGCTGGTCCTGGTGGTACTGCAGGCGACCGCCGCTGAACCGCACGCGCTGACCGTTCCGCCGGTCGTGCGAAATCTCACCGGCGGCACGCGTTCCCGGCGTGGGATGCCAACTACTCAGCCCGTAAGCCACATGCACCTCGTCGGCGCTGGTCCGCTCCCCCAACGCCGCCGTCGTCAGCAGGTCGCCGAGTCCGCCGTAGAACGCCATCGCCGGGATCACGGGGAGAGCGCTCGCTCTGGCGAAGGTCGACACATTGGCCTCGAGCTCGGCCGCGACGTCGACGTACGGGATTCCCGCGCGGGCGGCCGCGTCGATGATGGGGTCGGCGGTGGTGGCGAACGGCCCGGCGGCGTTGATCACGGCTGCCGCGTTCTTCAGAGCCAGGTCGAGGGCGTGCGGGTCGTCGACTGCAGCCGGGCGGATGTCGAGGTCACCCCACTGAGCAGTGAGGGCCGCCGCGTTGCGTCCGGAGACAGCGGTGGGAAGGTTCTGCCGGAGGAGTTCCTCGACGACGAAGCGGCCGGTGTGACCGGTGGCGCCGTACACCACGATTGCGTTCATGGGACGAGTCTCGCCGGTCTCCACAGACCGGCGTGAGAGTCCGGAACGACACCATCCGTACACTTTCGGACATGCACACCGTCGCGCTCGCCACCGCCGGACACCTGCTCCATTTCGAGCTCGGGATCGCGTACGAGATCTTCGGCAATCCACCGCTCGGGGTCGACGAGTGGTACGACGTGCGCCTGTGCGGGCCGGGGCCGGTACAGGTCGGGCCGTTCGTGGTCGAGCCGACCGAGCCGCTCGACGCGATCGCGCGAGCGGACACCGTACTGGTGCCGGCGCTCGCGGATGTCGACGAGCCGGTGTCGGGTGAACTGGCGGATGCGGTGCGGGTGGCGTACGAGGCCGGGGCGCGGATCGCGTCGTTGTGCACCGGCGCGTTCGTGCTCGGTGCGGCCGGGCTGCTCGACGGACGGCGCGCCACCACGCACTGGGCGCACACCGACGTACTGAGCGCGCGCTATCCGGAGGCTGTCGTCGATCCGGACGTGCTTTACACGGACAACGGCAACGTGCTGACGGCGGCGGGGAAGGCGGCCGCGGTCGACCTGTGTCTGCACCTGATCCATCTCGACCACGGTGCGACGATCGCGAACACGGTCGCCCGGCGCCTCGTCGTACCGCCGCATCGGGCTGGTGGGCAGGCGCAGTTCGTGGCGACGCCGGTGCAGGTCAACGGCGATCACTCGCTCGCGCAGCTGCTGGCCTGGGCGCAGGAGCGTCTGGACCAGCCGTTGACCGTCACGGACCTGGCCAAACGCGCCAACACCAGCCCGCGACACCTCGGCCGGCAGTTCCGATCAGTCACAGGCCAGACGCCACTCCAATGGCTCCTGACCCAACGCGTCCGCCGAGCCCAGCAACTCCTCGAGTCCACCGACGACGGAATCGAAAAGGTTGCCACCGCCACCGGCCTCGGAACGGCCACCACCCTCCGCCGCCACTTCCAACGCGTCGTCGGCGTCCCCCCAAACACCTACCGACGTTCGTTCCGCAGCACGTAGGCTCGGTCGGCATGAGCCTCCAGGAGCTCCGCTTCCGCGCCACGCACCTCGACGCAGTGCGTGCCGGTACGAAGCGGATCACCATGCGCTTCAACGACCCCGTCGAGGTCGGTCCGGCATCTCTGGTGTTCGAGTTCGACGAGGAGGTCCGCATCCCCGGGCGGATCGTGTCGACGGTCGCCAAGCGCGTCGACAGCGTGACCGACGACGAGGCACGCGAGGACGGCTTCGCGACCGCGGCCGACGTACTGCCGGGACTCCACGACTATTACCCGGAGCTGCAGCCGAGCGACGAGCTCGTCATCGTCCGGTTCGACGTCGTTTCGACCTACCCGCGCCGGATGCACACCGCGCTCGACACGACCGATGGGCGCGGGCTGGCTGAGTTCTATCGGGTGCTGCTTGGTCTGCGGTACCGGCCGGGAGACGAGCCGCCGGCGGACGGTACGGCGGATGATGCCAGTTGGCTCGTGCTCGTTGACGAGGAAGGGAATCGTCAGCTGGCGATCCAGCAGGTGGATGAGTTGACGCCATCCACGTGGCCGTCGCCCGACGTGCCGATGCAGATGCACCTCGACTACGCCGTACTGTCGGTGGACGAACTCCATCGGCATCGGCAGCGGGCCGAGGAACTCGGTGCAAGGCTTTTGTACGACCGGACCGCCGACGAAGGCGAGCCCCTCTTCGTCCTGGCGGATCCGGCGGGGCATCCGTTTTGTCTACTGGTAGGAGAGCTGTGAGCAAGCAGACTGGGTACGCCGACGTCAACGGCCTGCGCATGTACTACGAGGTGCACGGCGAGGGCGGTACGCCGTTGGTGCTGCTGCACGGCGGACTGTTCAACATCGACCTGCAGTTCGGCGAACTGCTCGATGGGTTGTCGGCCGGGCGGAAGGTCATCGCCGCCGACTTCCAGGGACACGGCTACACGAACGACATCGACCGCCCACTCGGTACGGCGGAGCTGGCCTCGGACGTGGTGACGCTGCTCGCGCGCCTCGACGTACCGAGGGCTGACCTGTTCGGGTTCAGCGTCGGCGGCGCGGTCGCGCTGTACCTCGCGATCGAGTACCCGGAGCTGGTCCGGAAGGCGGTCATCTCGTCGGTCTCGTTCAACCCGTCCGGCGACCGTGAGGAGAACGCGGAGGCGGTCGGCGCGATGAAGGTGGAGATGATCGCCGGTACGCCGATGGAGGCCGACTACCTGGCGAAGTCGCCGCACCCCGATCACGAGCACCTGCAGACGCTGCTCGACAAGCTCGGCAGCTACGACCGCGGCATGTCCGGATGGAGCGACGACGACATCCGTGGCATCGAGGCGCCCACGCTGCTGACGTTCGGCGACTCGGACGCGGTGAAGCTCGAGCACGTCGTCCGTTTCCATCAGCTCCGCGGCGGCGACGTCAACGGCGACTTCGTCGGTGTCCCGGCTTCGCAGCTGGCCGTCTTCCCCGGTACGACGCACTTCACCGGTCTCGCCCGCACTCCCCTGGTCCTCGACACCGTCACCACCTTCCTCGACGCCTGATCACTCGCAATGGATGCGCTGGCGGAGTTGCGCGAACTGATCGTGAAGGCGATCGGGCGTGAAGGCGCTGTCGACGGGCTCCTGCTGTCGGTGGTCACGGCGCCGACCCCGCCAACGTCCAGCCTGGCCTCGCCGACGTTCGCGCTGGTGGCGCAAGGGCGGAAACGGCTGGCGCTCGGAGAGCAGATCTTCGAGTACGGCGCCGGCGACTACCTCGTCGTATCGGTCGATCTGCCCGTCACGGGCCACTTCGTCGAGGCATCGCCCGCCGCGCCGTGCCTCGGTGTCGGTCTCGAATTGAAGCCGGAGGTCATCGCGGAGCTTCTGCTCGACGCGGCCGAGAAGCCAGGCGGACCCGTCCGCGGTCTGACCGTGAGCCGCGCGTCGACGGAGCTGGTCGACGCGGTCATCCGCCTGCTGCGCTTGGTCGACGAACCTGAGGACGCGCCCGTGCTGGCGCCGCTCGTCCAGCGCGAGATCCTCTGGCGCCTGCTCCGGAGTCCGCAAGGCGCCGCCGTACGCGACATCGGCCTCGCCGACAGCAGCCTGTCGCATGTCGCGCGCGTCATCCGCTGGATCCGCGACCACTACACCGAGCCGTTCCGGGTCGAGGATCTCGCGGCGATGGCCGGCATGAGTACGTCGGCGTTCCACCGGCACTTCCGTACCGTGACCGAGCTGACCCCGATCCAGTACCAGAAGAAGATCCGCCTGCAGGAGGCGCGGCTGCGCGTGGTTGGCCTCGGCGAGGACGTGACGAGTGCCGGGTACGCCGTCGGCTACGACAGCCCGTCCCAGTTCAGCCGCGAGTACCGGCGCGAGTTCGGTATGCCGCCGAGCCGCGATCGAGCAGGATCAGGCAAGTCATCGCGAGCATCGGTCTAACCCTCCCCCTGCAATCAAACGTCTACTGGTGAGGTACCTGTTCCTGACCAGTAGGAGTTGTGCACGATCATGCATGTAGCTGTGATCACCGGCGGGAGTTCCGGCATCGGCCAGGCCGCGGCGTTCGAGCTCGCGAAACGCGGCACCGCCGTCGTCCTCACCTATCGCGGCAGTCGCGAACGCGGCCTGGAGACGGTCGAGCGAATCGAGAAGGACGGCGGTACGGCGGTCGCGCTACCGCTGGACATCGCCCGCCCCGACACGTTCACCGAGTTCCGCGCCACGCTGACCGACGTACTGCGGCGATGGGACCGCACGTCGTTCGACTTCCTCGTCAGCAACGCCGGCGTCGGGCAACCTCCGGTGATGTTCGAGGACACGACCGCGGATCTGTTCGACCAGATGGTCAACGTCCACCTCAAAGGCCCGTACTTCCTCACCCAGACCCTTCTCACGCTGATCGCCGACCACGGCTCAATCGTCTACACAACGAGTACGTCGGCACTCGAGTCAGCACGCCCGTCGCCCGGGTACTCGGTCTACGCGAGCGTGAAGGGCGCGCAGATCGTGCTCACTCGCTACCTCGCGAAGGAGCTCAGCACCCGCAGGATCCGGGTCAACGCCGTCGCACCCGGCGTGACCCGGACCCGTCTGGGCGACGACGCGTTCGCCCAGCACCCCGAGCTGATCCCGCCGATCGCCGAACGCACCGCGCTCGGCCGGATCGGCGAGTCCGACGACCTCGGCAAGGTGATCGCGTTCCTCGGCTCCCCCGACGCCAGCTGGATCACCGCCCAGACCGTGGAAGCCTCCGGCGGCTACGAACTCTGAGACCGCTCAGCTGACGCGGAAGACAGGCCACGCGATGCCGGTGCGCCAGGCCGCCGGATCCGGGTCGTCTCGCGGGCCGACCGAGTATGTCTCCTGCACTGGTCCTGCAACGGCCAGGGCGTGCTCGTGCACCCAGGTCGCGAGCCGGCCGTAGGTGACGTCGATGTCGTCGTGGGGTCCGTGGTGAATCGTCGCTGCGAGCTCGACGGCGGGTAGCTCGACCGGGCGCACCCGGCCGTGCGACGGCGCCTCGGCGACGGGGTAGTAGACGAGAACGGTCCCGCGGCCCTCGGCGAACAGTTCGTTGTCGTAGTGCCCGCCGGGCGGACCGGCCGGCTGGGCGACGGCAGCGTCGAGCTCGGCCATCGCACCGTCGTACCACGGGAGAACCTCGTCCAGGCTCAGGATGTCGGTGATGCCGGCGACCAACGCGGCGGGCTCCGAGCGGAGCTCGACCTCGAGGTCACCTGGAGCGGGTCTGAGCAGCCGTTGTAAGGAGGTCACGGCCGCTCGGGTCCGTTCGAGCGTCTCTTGCAGCCGTTCGAGATGGACCGCGACGAGGTCCGCGCGCCGGTCCGGGTCGTCGGTGGCGATGATCTTGCCGACCTCTGCCAGCGGTACGTCGAGCTCGCGCAGCCGGTGGATGACCTGAGCGGACGGGATCTGCTCGACGGCGTAGTACCGGTAGCCGCTCGACGGGTCCACCGCCGCGGGCTCGAGCAACCCGCTCTCGTGGTACCGCCGCAGCGTGCGAACACTCAGATGCGTCGCCCGCGCGAACTCGCCGATTGTCAGTCCGCTTCGCACGACGCTCAGCCTGCACCCTCTCCCGGGGAGAGAGTCAACTCCTTGCGTCTCCCCCGCCGAGAGGCCGCAACATCAAAGCCATGTTGCCTGACACGATCACCAAATACCTGATCAGCCACGTCACCCGGAACGTCCCAGCGGCGATGCGCTGGTACGCCGACGACGCCGAGGTCACCGATGACGGCAAGTCCTATCGCGGCCACGACGAGATCCGCGCCTGGCTGGCGAGCTCGGCCAGCGAATACAGCTACACGACCGAACTCACCAGCGCCCGGCAGATCGACGAACAGACCTACGTCGCGACCCATCACCTCGAAGGCGACTTCCCAGGCGGCACCGCCGACCTGGACTTCACCTTCACCCTGATCGACGGACGGATCACCCGGCTCGTCATCACCTGATCATCGGAGCCTCGTCACCCCACCCCGCGCCGCGAGCGCTCCGGTACGACGGAGAGGACTTCGGTACGACGACCCGCTCCGCCGTACCGGAAGCTGTGCAGAGGTCGAGAACGACCTGGCCCTTGCGACGGATCGGCCGGGTCAGCACTCGCGCCGCGGCAGGGCGAACCGGGCACCGGGTGGCGACGACGTACGCGAACTTCTCGTCCTCGTAGTTGCGGGTGCCGTCCTTCAGCGCCCGGTGCAGTTCGGTGCGCGGGAGGCGCGCAGCGAAGTGACACCAGTCGACCGGACACGGTCCCTGATGCGGACAGGGCGCCGCGATCGTGAATCCCTGGGCGATCAGGAGCTCACGAGCGCCGAGGGTACGGCGGTGGCCGCCCGGGGTGCCCGGTTCGACGACGACGATCGTCTTCGCCGACCGGGCGGCGGACCGGATCAGGTCGCTCCGGGTCTCCTCGGTCAGCTCGTTCAGGACATAGCCGATCGTCATGAGGTCGACCGTGGTCGGTGAGGTCCAGTCGCGGAGGTCGGCGGTCGTCCAGCGCCAGTCTTGCGCGAAGTTGCCTGCGGCAAGTTGCCGGCCGAGGCGGACCGCGGCGGGTTGGCGTTCGACGACCTCGGTGGTGACGGACGGCCAGAGTGCGGCGACGGCCCAGGCGGCGGCGCCGGTTCCGCCGCCGATGTCTACATGGGTGGTGGGCTGGTGTTCCACGGTCGAGAGCGCGGTCTGGAGGGCGCGGAAGGTGGCCGGCATCCGTACGACGGCGTACGCGAGCGCGTCGAGCGCGTCGCGCATTCCTGGGGCGGTGTCGGCGACCTGTTCGGTGCGGTAGCGGTGTGAGAGCGCGGCTACGCGGCCGCGGAGTTCGTGATGCGGCACGCCGGCGACGGCGCGCGCGAGGGCAGCATGCAGCTGAATGTCCACGGAGGACATGAGGGATCTCCGGTTCGATCGGCACGGAGTGCGGCCCCTGTACGAGGGCGCACGTGATCCGCGGCCAGACGCCGCGACGCACCAATCGGTCCGGGAAGAGCTGTCAGCTGGTCAGCGGGCAGCAGTCGAGGAGGGAATGGCGCGGAACCGGATAACCTTGCAAGCCATCACACACCTCCTCGGATCAGCACGACCGTAGCAGAGCACGCCGTACCGCGCTCCCGATTTAGGGCTCCCGTTTCAGCGGCTCTCCGACGTACACAGACAGACCTTGTTGCCCTGGGGATCCGCGAGCACGATGAACGCCGGCGCCTCCTCGTCGTACGTCACCTTGCCGCCCGCAGCGAGTGCCGCCTCGATCCGCCCCGGCACGACCTCCGGCGGCAACCAGAGGTCGAGATGGAACCGCTGGCGAGGCGTCTCGTGCGGTGTCGTGCCCTGGAACCACAGGTTGGCGATGCGGCCCGTGGGGTCGAAGATGTCGTTGTCCGTGAAGGCTTCAGTGCTGCCGGTGAGCACCGCGGCCCAGAACGGACCGAGCTCGACCAGATCCGCCGTGTCCAACCCGATCTCGAGCTGCGCCACGGCCGTCGGGTCGGCGGTCAGACCCTGCTCCGCCGCGATCGCACTGATCCGTCCCGCAAGCTCCGCGTCCCGGGTCGCAACGTCCACGAAGGACGCACTGAGCCGCACCTCAGGTACGACGTCCTGACTGGCCTCCCCCACTGCCGCCACGAAGCGCACGCCGTCCGCATACGCATCGATCAAGAACCTCGCGTGCAGCTTCTGCGCAAGCTTCCGCCAGTCCTGCAATCCAGTCTCGGGCACCATGAACCGAGGCTAGGACTCCGCACCGACAGTTCTCGCCTTCAGGGTCGCGAGATCGCGCTCGGCGTACCGGCGGTGCTCGAACTCCTCGCCGAGGATCGTGCCGAGACACCTGCGGACCAGATAGCTCTCGGACGCCGGGTAGCCAGGCCCCGGGACGGGCATCGTCTGCTCGGTCAGCTGGTCGTCGGTGAGGTCCGCGAGCAACGACCGTACTGTCGTCATCCGATCCGTCCGCAGTTCGAGCACCTCGTCGAGCGACGGCCGAGCACCGCGGTCGCGTGGCACGGGTGGGGTGTCGTGCATCTCGTCGTGAGGCAGGTCCAAGGGGTGCCACGGCTCGGGCACGCCGAGGACGGCACGACGTACCCAGGCGTCAGTGGCGAACACGAGATGGCGGAGCGTCTCGATGAACGACCACTCGCCGTCCACCGACTCGTGCAGCAACTCAGGCGGCAACCGGCGGGCCTTCGTGACGGTCTCCGACCACAGCTGTTCGAGCAGGTCCCACGCTTCGCGGTAGCCGTCGGCGTCGGTCGGACGCATTCGCTCGCGGCCCGGGTACAGGCGGTTGAGCTCCGCGTCGACCAGCGGTACGACGTCGATACCCCAGACCGTCAGGTTGCTGATGTCGCCGTCGAGCGACACGTCGACCAGTCGCGCGTTGCGAATCGTCGTACCGCTCAGGTCCACGTCGTCGAAGTACGAGCCGCTGAGATCGACGTCCTGGAACACCGCGTCCCGGAGCGTCGACTCCTCGAATCGTGCCCCGGTCAGATTCTGCGCCTTGAACTCGGTCACACCGTCAGCTTTACAGACCGCGGCGCACAGCGGAACCGGCCCGTGATAGATCTGCTGTCGGTACGCCGTGTTCGGACGTGCCTCCCGCCTTCAGAACGGAGCGGCATGTACCGCAGGCTCGTCCTCAAGCTGTCCGGCCAGGCGATCGCCGGCCCGAACGAGTTCGGTTTCGCCAGCGACCGGCTCACCCATCTCGCGACCGAGGTGATCGCGCTGCGCGCCACCGGCGTCCAGGTCGCGGTCGTCGTCGGCGGCGGGAACGTTTTCCGGGGCAACCGGGCGGACGACTGGGGCATCGACCGGGTCGAGGCGGACAACATCGGCATGCTCGGCACCGTCATCAACGCGGTGCTCCTGCGCGGACGGCTCGCGGCGCTCGGTGCGCACGGCGTACGGCTGATGACCGCGATCCCGATCGACAACCTGGCCGAGCCGTACATCCGGCTGCGCGCGCTCCGGCACCTGGAGAAGGGCTCGATCGTGCTGCTTGCCTGTGGCAACGGGCAGCCGTTCACCACCACGGACTACCCGTCGGTGCAGCGTGCCGTCGAACTGGAGGCGGATGCGCTACTGGTCGCCAAGAACGGCACCGACGGGGTGTACGACGCCGACCCGAACAAGCACCCCGACGCCCGGCGGTTCGATCATCTGTCGTACGCCGAGGTCATCGACCGCGGCCTCGGCGTGATGGACCAAACCGCCTTCATCCTCGCCCGCGACCACCACCTCCCCCTCCACGTCTTCGACATCGACCGCCCCGGCGCCGCCTCCGCCATCCTCAACGGCACCCCCTTGGGCACCCTCATCAACTGAGCTCGCGCGCGATCACGTCAAGGTGCGGCTGAATCCAGTCCCCACCCGCCGCGTGCTCCGCCTGCACCGCGATCAGCGACCACAGCACGCGGTACATCGACAGCATCCGGGGCGGTGCGTCGACGTCGCCGTACCCCGTCAGGAACGCTGTCGTCACCTCCGGCCCAGCCATGGACAACCGGGCGAGGTCGAACAGCGGATCGCCGTACGTCGTGTCGCCCCAGTCGAGGATCCCGGTCAACTCGGCACCCTCGGCGTACACGTGCCGCAGATGCAGATCCCCGTGCAGCAAGGCAGGCGTCACGCCCGCAACACTCTCGATGAACTCGGGCGCCACCTCCCGGAGGCGCGCCGCGAGGCGATCCGGCAACACGTCCAACCCGTCCAGCACACCCCGCAGCCGATCTCCCCAGGACGCCGTCGGGTCGACGATCGTGTGCACGCGCCGCATGCCCTCCCCGACCATCCGCACCACCGCGCCGAGGTCCGGCGAGTCCGCCGCGAGCGGCCGGCCAGGAAGCTCCCGCGTGATCAGAGGAGACGACGCGATCACCTCCGGCGCAGGTACGCCGACCGTCCGCGCGAGCTGACACGCGACTGCCTCTTCGGCGACCGTCGCGCCAGCCTTCAGGTAGTAGACGCCGGCACGCGTTTCCAGGCGGAAGGTCTCGTTGCCGACGAAGCCGTTCACCGGAGTCGCACGGACGACGGCACCCACGTGCGGTGTCGCCAGGGCGATGGGATCGAGCATCTGAGTCAGCCTACGGGTCGGTGTAGGCGGGGGCTAAATAGTTTGTTCCGACGTGCAAAGGGTTGGTGTACTCGGGGCGTACTGAAGAACAGGTGTCTTGTAAAGGAGTCCGTCATGCGACCTCGCTTCATGGCTGTTGCGGAGACCGATGGCACCTGTTCTAAGGACATGAAGCGGCGTGGAAGTACTGAATCTTGGGATCCTGGCGCATGTTGACGCCGGAAAGACCAGCCTGACCGAGCGGCTGCTGTACGCCGCCGGAGTCATCGACGAGGTCGGCAGCGTCGACGACGGGAACACCCAGACCGACTCGCTCGCGCTCGAACGGCAGCGCGGGATCACGATCAAGTCCGCCGTCGCCGCGTTCACGATCGGTGACGTCGGCATCAACCTGATCGACACCCCGGGGCACCCGGACTTCATCGCCGAGGTGGAGCGCGCGCTGAGCGTGCTCGACGGCGCGGTCCTGGTCATCTCGGCGGTGGAGGGGGTCCAGGCGCAGACGCGCGTACTCATGCGCACCCTGCAACGCCTGCGCATCCCCACCCTGATCTTCGTCAACAAACTCGACCGCCCCGGCGCGCAGTACGACGGCGTACTGCGGCAGATCGCCGCGAAACTCACCCGGGAGATCGTCCCGATGGGCGAGGCGGCGTACCTCGGCACGCCCGAGGCGACGTTCAAGCCGATCGTGCAGGAGGACGCCCTTCTGGAGGTCCTCACCCGGCACGACGACGCGCTCCTGCAGCGGTACGTCGACAACAAACCGCTGTCGTTGCACGAGGCACTCATCACCCAGACGCACCAGGCGATCGTCCACCCGGTGTACTTCGGATCGGCGATCACCGGCGCGGGCACGGACGCACTCGCCGACGGCATCCGGGAACTGCTCCCCCGCGCCCGCACCACCGGCGTACCGCTCGACGGCACGGTGTTCAAGGTCGAACGCGGACCGGCCGGCGAGAAGATCGCGTACGTGCGGATGTTCTCCGGAACGACCCAGGTGCGTGAGCGCGTGCGGTACGGCGACGCGGACGGGAAGATCACCGCGCTCGAGGTCGTCGGCGAAGGTCCCGCGGCGACGATCCGCGCCGGCCAGATCGGCCGCTTCTGGGGACTCGCGGAAATCCGCATCGGCGACACCCTGACCGATCTCCGGAACATTTCCGCCACGGAACGGCACGTTGTTTCCGCACAATCGTTCTCCCCACCCACGCTCGAAACGGTCATCACTCCGAGGAAGCGCTCGGACAAGGGCAACCTCCGCGTCGCGCTCACCCAACTGGCGGAGCAGGACCCGCTGATCAACCTCCGCCAGGACGACCTGCGCCAGGAAACCTACGTCTCCCTGTACGGCGAGGTGCAGAAGGAGGTCATCGAGTCCACGCTGGCCACCGACTTCGGGATCGAGGTCGACTTCCGCGAGACCACCACGATCTGCATCGAGCGGATCGCCGGAACCGGGCAGGCGGTCGAGTTCAACAAGAAGGACGCGAACCCGTTCCTCGCCACCGTCGGGCTCCGCGTCGAAGCGGCACCGGTCAACGCCGGCGTCACCTTCGAACTGGAGGTCGAACTCGGCTCGATGCCGTACGCGTTCATCAAGGCCGTCGAGGAAACCGTCCGCGAAACCCTGCACCAGGGCATCCACGGCTGGCAGATCCCCGACGCCCGAGTGGTGATGACGCACTCGGGATATTCCGCCCGCCAGAGTCACGCCCACGCCGTGTTCGACAAGAGCATGTCCAGCACGGCCGGCGATTTCCGGTTCCTCACCCCGCTGGTCCTGATGACCGCACTCCAGGAAGCGGGTACGACGGTGCACGAGCCGATGCACCGCTTCCGTCTGGAGATCCCGACCGACACGACCCGCGCCGTACTCGCGGCCCTCGCCCGGCTCCGGGCGATCCCGCAGGTCCCGGCGCTGGCCGCGGAAACCTCAACCCTGGAAGGAGAAATTCCCGCGGCAGCCGTGTACGAACTCGAGCAGCAGCTCCCCGCCCTCACCCGCGGCGAGGGCGTCCTGGAGTCGGCGTTCGAGCGCTACCATCCGGTGACCGGCCCCGTCCCGGAACGCCCGCGCACCGACCACGACCCCCTCAACCGCCGGGAGTACCTACTCCACGTACAGCGTCGGGTTTGATGCCGTGTACGACGTTGGCGCCGAGACCGTCATCCGTGGTGATCTCGGCGTCCAGGCCGTGTTCGATCATCACCGCCCGCGCGAGCGGTGCCTGGTGGTCGCTCATCTCGACGAACAGATGACCGCCGGGCTTGAGCCACTCCCCTGCGCCGGCAACCACGCGGCGCAGGGTCGCGAGGCCGTCCGGTCCCCCATCCAGCGTGACGTGCGGCTCGTACAAACGGGCCTCCGGTGGGAGTAGCCGGATCTCGTCGGTCGGAACGTACGGAACGTTCGCCAGCAGTACGTCGACCTCACCGCGCAACCGCTCCGGCAACGCCGCGTACAGGTCGCCCTGATACACGGTCCCGCCCCACGGCTCCACATTCCGGCGTGCGCTTCGCACCGCGGCCAACTCGATGTCAGCGGCGTACAGCGACACCTCGCAGTCGGCCGCGACCGCGGCACCCAAGGCACCGGAGCCGCAGCCGAGGTCCAGCACGACCGAGCCCGCGACGGCGACCCGCAGCGCTTCGGCCACCAAGAACTCGGTACGACGACGCGGGATGAACACCCCCGGATCAACGGCGATGCGCAGCCCGCGGAACGAGGCCCAGCCGACGACGTACTCCAACGGCGACCCGGCGACCCGCTGGTCGACCATCGCGCCGAGCTCGGCCGCATCGCGCGCGGTCTCGAAGATCAAGGCCGCCTCGTCCTCGGCGAACACACATCCGGACGCACGCAACCGCTCGACAACGGCGCCGAGCTCAAGAGCAGAAGAAACAGACATGGAACCCCGATACGAGACCGCGTCAGCTTACCCGAACGCGTTCACTCCGGTGAGCTGCGCCGACACCGTCCACAACCGCTCCGCCGACGCGGGATCGATCGCGTACGGCCGGACTCCCGGCGCGTCGTCCGGCGACACCTCGGCGACCTCGCAGTCCTCGAGGAACACACCGCCGAGCCCCTCGAGCTGCGGAGACGTCGCCGCCCACACCTGCGTCGCCGCGCCCTGCCCCGGGCTCTTGAACGCCGGGTTCAGTGCGTTGCCGTCCTCGTCGATCCAGCCGAAGTCGACCATCTCCTGCTTCTCCAGGTGCCGCTGCAGCGGGGTCAGGATCCCGCCAGGATGCAGCGCGAACGCCCGTACGCCGGAATCCTTGCCGAGAGCATCGAGCTGTACGGCGAACAGCACGTTGGCCGTCTTCGCCTGACCGTACGCCTCCCACTTGTCGTACCCCAGCCGGAACTCGAGGTCGTCCCACCGGATGTCCGACCGCCGGTGCCCGGTCGACGACACCGACACGACCCGCGCCCCGCCGTCGGCCGCGAGCGCCGACCACAGCCGGTTGATCAGCGCGAAGTGTCCGAGGTGGTTGGTCGCGAACTGCGCCTCCCACCCCGGCCCGACCCGCGTCTCCGGCGAGGCCATGATCCCCGCGTTGTCGATCACGATGTCCACCGACCGCCCCGACGCCAGGAACCGCTCTGCGAACGCGTCGACACTCTTCAGGTCACCGAGGTCCAGTTCATCGACCTCGGCCAGATCGCCGAGAACTTCCCGCGCCGCGTCCGGCCGCCGGGCCGGTACGACGACGTGCGCGCCGGCCTTCGCCAGCGCCTTGGTGGTCTCCAGACCGAGACCGGAATATCCACCGGTGACGATCGCGAGCTTGCCGGTCAGGTCGATCCCGGCGAGTACGTCGTCCGCGGTGCTGTCGTGCCCGAAACCCGAGCCGATCTTGTGTTGTGCACTCATGTCATCGAGCCTACGAATTAGAGTTCGCTCTAGGTCAAGTCGTGAGGTGCGGGTCCAGCCGCAGGGACTCGGCCAGGCGTTGCAGGGCCGGGTTGGGGTTGTCGGGGCTCCAGCACGCGTGCAGGGTGACCGAGTGCGCGTCGGCCGCATCCAATTCGCGGTAGCGGACGCCTTCGACACCCATCGCCATGATCGAGCGGGGGATCAACGCACAGCCGAGCCCGGCGCGGACCAGCGCGAGCATCGTGGGCACCTGCGAAGCCAGCTGGCTGACCGCGTAGCGATCCATGCCGATCATGGCCGCGCAGATGTCGTGCAGGTACTGCGATCCCTCCGGGCTGTATCCGATGTAGTCGTCGGTCACGTCCACGAGCGACACTGCCCCGGCGCCGAGTGCCAGTGGATGCGAGACAGGTACCGCGAGGACCAGGTCCTCCGAGTGCACCAGCAACGACTCGAACTGCGCCGGGATCGGTGGGCGCACGAGGCCGACGTCGATCTCCAGGTTCGCCAGCGCCTCGAACTGTGCCGGACTCACCAGTTCGGTCAGCTCGGCCGTGACCCCCGGCGTTCGTTTCCCAACCATGGTCAGGAAGTCGGCGAGTACGGCGTACGCGCCGATCGCGGTGAAGGCGAGACGGAGCGTCCCGGTCGTCCCGTCGGCGGCTCGCCGGGTCGCCTCGGGTGCGACTTCTAGCAGTGCTAGCACTCGGCGAGCGTGCTCGAGGAACACTCCCCCGGCCGCGGTCAGCCGGACGCCGCGGCCGGTGCGATCGAAGAGGCGGACATTGAGGGTGCGCTCGAGGCCCTGGATCTGGCGGGTCAACGGCGGCTGGGTCAGGTTCAGGCGCTGGGCGGCCCGGCCGTAGTGCAGTTCCTCGGCGACGGCGACGAATCCACGGAGTTGCTGGAGCGACAGGTCCATGGCTGCCATGCAAGCACGGTATCGGTCCATACGTAAATGGGCTTGGACCGGCATAACGGAAAGCGCCTACCGTCGGAGCACCGACCACCGAAGGAGCCGACACGGTGCCGAAACTCGCTGCCCTCTTCTCCCCCGAACGCGCCGCCGACGTGATCGACCCGGAGACCCGCCGCCTGCTCGAGGACCGCTTCGACGTGGTCTGGGCAACCGCCGACCACACCAAGGGCCCCGGCTCGCTCGCGAAGCCGCCGGCACTCGACCCGGCCGCCGTACCGGTGCTCGCCGAAGGCGCCGACGTGCTCCTGACCAGCTGGGGTACGCCGCACCTCGACAAGGAACTGTGGGCCGACGGCAACGGTCCGAAGGTTGTCGCGCACGCCGCGGGCACCGTGAAGAACCTGATCGATCCGGTCATCCTCGACCAGGGCGTCGGGGTGTTCTCGGCAGGCCCGCGGATCGCGTGGTCGGTCGGTGAGTACTGCCTGGCGTCGATGCTCACGCTGGCTCGGCGACTACCCCGGTTCGACGGTGCTGTCCGCGGTGGCGGGTGGAAGCAGACCGAGTACCGCGGACATGAGTTGGCCGGCGCGAAGGTCGGGATCATCGGCGCGAGCAGTACGGCGCGTGCGCTGATCACGCTGCTCAAGCCGTTCGGCTGCGACGTGGTCGTGTACGACCCCTACCTGAGTGCCGAACGCGCTGCGGAACTCGGGGTTCGTCTGGCCGACCTGCCGGAAACGTCCGAGAGCGCCTTCTTGACGATCCACGTGCCGAACGTGCCTGAGACGAAGGGCATGATCTCCCGTGAGCTCATCGAGCGGCTTCCGGACGGCGCGGTCGTGGTCAACTCCTCGCGCGGTCCGGCGATCGATCAGCAGGCTCTGCTGGAACACGCCGTCTCCGGAAGGATCTACGCGGCGCTCGACGTCTACGACCCGGAGCCGCCGGAACTGGCCGAGAGCGCTCTCCGAGCGGAGAACCTGCTGCTCACCCCGCACATCGCCGGCGACACGGCCGAGGGTCACCTCAAGCTCGCCGGCTACGTGCTGCGGGACGCCCTCCAGTGGCTCGACAACGGCACCCGAGGCCCCAGCTTCGTCGACCCCACCCTCTGGTCGATCGCCGCCTGACCGGCTGAGAGGACTGATCATCATGTCCCGCATCACCCAGGTTGAGGTCTTTGCGGTTGCGGTGCCGTTCGCGCGCCGGTTCGTGCTCGGCAGCGGTGCCGTCGGCTCCCCCGACGCCGCCCCGGACCAGGCCGGCGCAGTGATCTTCGTGAAGCTCACGACCGAGGACGGCGTGGTCGGCTGGGGAGAGCAGAGAGCACTCCCCAGCTGGAGCTACGAGACCGCCGAGACGATGGCAGTCGTCATCCGCCGCCACCTCGCCCCGATCCTGCTCGAACTCACGCCGTTCGACGTCGAACTGTTCCACCAGCGCGCCGCCAAACGCCTCAGCCCCGCCGTCTCCAACGGCTTCCCGTTCGCCCGCGCCGCCGTCGACGTCGCGATGCACGACGCGGCCGGCAAGCTGGCCGGTGTCCCAGTGCATGCGCTGCTCGGCGGCAAGATCTACGACGAGATCCCGCTCTGCTCCGCGATCGGGGTCGGCGACCAGGAAACGGTCCGCCAACACGCTCTCCAGTCGTCGGACTATGCGGCGTACAAGGTCAAGATCGGCGGCGACCTGGACGCGGACACGGCCGCGATCGAGACCGTCGCGGAAGTTGCCGACGGCAAGCCCCTGTGGCTGGACGCCAACCAGTCGTACCGCCCGGCCGCACTCAAACAACTCCGCGACCGGACAGCGCACATCCGCACGATCCACTGCGTCGAGCAACCCGTCCCGAGCACCGACACACTCGCCATGCAGCGTGTTCGCGAGCTCATCGACCTCCCGGTAGCGATCGACGAGGGCAGCTTCTCCGCGCAGGACCTCGCCCGCGCGATCCGCCTCAACGCCGCGGACCTGGTCGTGGTCAAGGTCTGCAAATCGGGCGGTCTGCGGAACGCCCTCAAGACCGCCCAGACAGCGCTGGCGGTCGGCGTGGAATTGCTCGCCAGCGGCCTGACCGACTGCGGAGTCGCGTTCGCCGCCGCGCTGCACGTGTTCAGTCAGCTCGAGCTCGCCCTGCCCGCCGAGCTCAACGGGCCGGAGCTGCTGACCGATCTGTACGTGGACGGGCTGAGCATCACCAAGGCCGTCGCAACGGTCCCCACCGCCCCTGGATTGGGCGTCGAGGTCGACGAGGAGCGCATCCGCGCCGAGTCGATCGACCTGCTCTACCGGTGAGGAGAACCAGGTGATGAGAACCATGAGTACCAACCTGACCCGCCGCAGCGTGCTCCAGCTCGGCGGTCTGGCCGGCATCGCGCTCGCGGCCGGCTGTTCCTCGGGGCCACCGGCCGGCGCCGCCACCTGGGCGATGTGGTCGAGCAGCGCCGCCGAGAAGAAGGTGTGGGAAGACTTCGGCAAGTACGTCGAGCAGCAGCTCGGCGTGAAGTCGGTCGCCACCCTGACCCCGTCGAGCGGCTACCCGACCAAACTCGACCTGCAACTCGTCAGCGGTACGGCGAGCCTGGTCACCGCGCTCAACGGCACCCTGATCCCGACGTACGCCGCCCGCGGCGCGCACCGGCAGCTCGACGACCTGATCGCCGCGGATCCCGATTTCAAGCTCGACGACTTCTACGAGACCAGCCGGAAGATCTCGGGCTTCAACGGCAAGACGTACGCGATCGGCTTCGACGTCGCGCCGACCGTCATGTACTACAACAAGGACCTGCTGAAGAAGCAGGGCATCCCGCTGCCGTCCCGGACCGAACCGATGTCCTGGGCAACGTTCCGCGACCTCGCCAAGCAGCTCACCAAACCCGGTGAGCAGTACGGCTTCACCTGCGCGCCGGCCATCGACGACCTGGTGTCGTGGATCTATTGCGCCGGCGGCAACGTGATGAGCGCCGACGCGAGCCGCAGTGCGCTCGGTGATCCCGAGGCGATGGAGGCGCTGCAGTTCGTCATCGACCTGTTCGTGAAGGACAAGGTCACGCCGCCGATCAAGAACCTGGTCACCGAGAGCTCACTGTCCAACTTCATGCAGGGCAACGTCGCGTTCATGCAGAACGGGCCTTGGCAGGTGGTGAACGCCCGGAAGGCCAAGTTCGACTGGGACATCATCCCGTTCCCGGCCGGCGCCAACGGAAGTACGCCGCGCGTCTCGGGATCCAGCTTCGCCATTCCATCGGGGGTACGTGAGGGCGCCGAGCTCGACCTCGCGTGGAAGCTGCTCAAGACGCTCACCAGCACAGGCGCGCTCGACATCTACGCCAAGGCCGGCCGCAACAACCCGGCCCGGCTCAGCGCCGGGAGTGCGTTCCGGCCACCGCCCGACAACCTCGGGATCGTCCAGGACATCCTGGCCGGCAAGGTCGCCGGTGGCCACGCGTTCGACGTCACCACGAACTGGAACCAGGTCAAGCAGCTGCTCGGTCAGGATCTCCCACGCACGTTCCTCGGCCAGGTCGGCGTACCGGAAGCTATCAACGGGCTGACGCCGCGTCTCGACGTACTGATGCGGCAGCATCTCGACACCGTCCGCCAAGCCACGGCCAGGAAGGGGTGAGCGCAATGGCCATTTCCACGGCAGACACCGCACCCGTCACCACCGCACCGGCACCCGCGAGGCAGGCCCCGCCGCCACGCTGGCGCAGCCGGGAAGCGCTCACCGCCTGGCTCTTCATCCTGCCCAGCCTGGTCGGCTTCCTGATCTTCACCGCCGGACCGGTCGTCGCCGCAGGCGTCATCTCGCTGCTGAACTGGAACCTGTTCAGCGCACCCACCTGGGCCGGCCTGCACAACTTCGCCCGCCTCGGCCCCGATCCGACGTTCTGGTCGGCGCTCGGCAGTACGGCGTACTTCACCCTGGTGAGCGTCCCACTGACGATCCTGGTCAGCCTGCTCCTCGCGCTGCTGCTCAACCAGGGTCTGAAGCGGATCGCGGTCTTCCGAAGCCTCCTGCTGTTGCCGTACGCAACCATCACGGTCGCGGTCGCGTTCGTCTGGATCTGGCTCTACATCCCGCACGACGGCCTGGTGAACGCCGTGCTCGGATGGTTCGGCATCAACGGGCCGGCGTGGCTCATCTCCGACACCTGGGCGATGCCCGCGCTGATCCTGATGAGCGTCTGGAAGAGCTTCGGCTTCGGCATGGTCGTCTTCCTCGCCGGCCTCCAGGCGATCCCGCAGCAGCTGTACGAAGCGGGCCGCGTGGACGGTACGTCGCCGTGGAAGAGCTTCCGGCACATCACACTGCCGATGCTGTCCCCCGCACTGTTCTTCGTGATCGTCACGTCGGTGATCGGATCGTTCCAGGTCTTCGACCAGGCGCTGATCATGACGAACGGCGGCCCGGGCACCCGCACCACCACGCTGGTCATGTACATCTACCGGACCGGCTTCGAGAACTACGACCAGGGGTACGCCGCCGCGCAGTCGCTGGTCCTGTTCGCCTTCATCGTCCTGATCACCGCCACGCAGTTCATGTTCCAGCGGAAGTTGGTGCATTATGACAACTGAGATCCGCCGCAAACTCGTGGTCTTCACCTGCTTCCTGGTCACGGCGATCACGCTGGTGCCGGTCGTCATGATGGTGCTCGTCGCGTTCCAGTCCGACGGCGAGTCGATGGCCGCGAAGCCGTCGTTCTGGCCGAGCAGCTGGCATCCCGAGAACCTGACCCGCGCGTTCGAGCTCGTCCCGCTCGGCAAGTACCTGCTGAACACGATCTACTTCGCCGCCGGTACGACGCTCCTCGAAACGGTCACCGCGGCGCTCGCGGCGTACGCCTTCGCTCGGCTGAACTTCCCCGGCCGGAGCTGGCTGTTCGGCATCTACCTCGCGACCCTGATGATCCCGTCGCAGGTCACGCTGATCCCGCAGTTCGTGCTGGTCGCGAAGCTGCACGGGATCGACACCTGGCCGGGCATGATCCTGCCGCACGCGTTCACCGCGATCGGCGTGTTCCTGCTGCGGCAGTTCTTCCTCGGCATCCCGCGCGACTACGAGGAGGCCGCCCGGCTGGACGGTGCCAACCGGTGGCAGGCGTTCGTCCGCGTCATCGTGCCGCTCGCGGTGCCGGCAATCGCGACGCTGGCGGTCTTCAAGTTCATCGGGCAGTGGAACAACTTGCTGTGGCCGTTGGTGATCTCCAACAGCGACGCCACCCGGACCGCCTCGGTCGGCCTGCAGGTGTTCCAGGACACCAACGGCACCCAGTGGAACCTGCTGCTGATGGCGGCCACGGTCACCACCGTGCCCCTGATCGTCCTGTTCTTCCTCACGCAACGCTGGTTCATCCGAGGAATCACCATGAGTGGGCTGGGAGGCCGTTGAACATGACCTATCTGTGGTCCGTCTTCACCAAACCGTGGATCGGGTTGCCCGGTGACGAGCTCGGCCGGCTGATCTCCGGACTCGGATTCGCCGGCGCCGAGGTCCCGGTGCGCGACACGGCGTACGTGACACCGGCGACCGCCGAGGCCGAGCTGCCGAAGTTCACCGCC
This sequence comes from Kribbella sp. VKM Ac-2569, assembly GCF_004216905.1. GTDB lineage: Bacteria > Actinomycetota > Actinomycetes > Propionibacteriales > Kribbellaceae > Kribbella. Next base: position 597,899 of record NZ_SGXJ01000003.1, on the reverse strand, counting down.
CAGTTACGGGCCGAGGGCATCGAACCCATCAGCGTCGCGAGCGACCTGTCCGAGCAGGTGTTCGCCGCGTGCGCGGAGTCCGGCGTGCCGATGATCCGGATCATGGCTGACCTCGGCCCCGACGGGTACGCCGCCTCCGTACGACGCAACCGCGAGCTGCTCGAACAAGCCGCAGAACTCACCGAGCGGTACGACGTACAGGTCGGAGTGCAACCGCATCACGGGCGATATGTCTCGTCGACGCTCGGCGTACTGCAGTTGCTCGACGGGCTGCCCGATCGGTTCAAGCTCGTGTGGGACGCGGCGCACGACGCGCTCGCCGGTGATCATCCCGCGGTGACGCTGGAGCTCGGCGCGGACCGGCTGGGCATCGTGAACCTGAAGAACGTCCACTATGTCCGCGCGGACGGCGGCTGGAAGACGAACTTCGTCGAGGCCGAGGACGGGTTGTCCGACTGGCCGGCCGTGTTCGCGACGCTGCGGCAGCTCAACTACAGCGGCCCGATCTGCCTGACGGGTCAGTACTCCGATCCCGCCGTACCCGTGGAGACCCGGCTCGAAAGAGATCTGCGGTTCGCTGTCACATCGGCCGCGCAGCATCCGTCAAGGGAGTGAAATCAACAGACCACAGCTTTTGGAGAACCTCCCATGCAAGCACGGATGACCAACCCCGCAATGGTTCTGCCCGACGCCACGAAGGGCATCCAGAACATCTACAAGGCGATCGGGCAGTCCGGGACCGACGGCACGACGCTCGAACTCGTGCACCTGCGCGCGAGTCAGATCAACGGCTGCTCGCCATGCGTGTTCGGCGGCGTCAAGTCGGCGCTGAAGAACGGCGAGACCGACGAGCGGCTGCACCAGGTCGCCGCGTGGCGCGACTCCGACCTGTTCACCGACGCCGAGCGGGCCGCGCTCGAGATGACCGAGGCCGCGACCCGGCTGGCCGACAACCCGACGGCGGTCACCGACGAGATCTGGAGCGCCGCCGCCGACCACTTCGACGAGAAGGAACTGTCGGCGATCATCCTGATGATCGGGCTCACCAACCTGTTCAACCGCCTCAACACCACGGTGCGGGCTCCGGCCGGCGCCACCTGGTAGTCACTACGCTGGGCCCCGGATGTCGAGAAGATGTCCGGGGCTCCGACGTACCCGGGTGAATGGAGGCAAGCGATGAAATACATGCTGCTGATCTACGGGAACGACGACACCTGGGACACGTTGCACGCCGAAGGTATCGAGCAGGTGCTGGACCAGCACCGCGTGCTCTCGGAGGAGCTGAAGGCGAACGGTGAACTCGTCGACGGCATCGGGCTCACCACCCTGAACGCGCGCGTGGTGAAGGTGAACGACGGCGTGGCCGCGGTCACCGACGGGCCGTTCACGGAGGCCAAGGAAGTCCTGGCGGGCTACTACATCGTCGACTGCAGTCTGGACCGCGCGACGGAGATCGCCGCGCGGCTGCCGGAGGCAAGATACTCACCCATCGAGATCCGGGAGTTCACCGACCCGATGGAGAGCTAGCTGGCTGTGCTGTCCAGGGACTTGCCGGCCTCAGCTGGGCGTTGGACACCTGAGACCGGCGAGTCACTGACTCAGACTCTCGACGCCCGAACTGGCTCGCTCGACGCGAGGATGACCCCACCTGAGGCAGGTTGATCACCCATGCCCCGGCCACCTTGGACGTAGACAGTAGTGCCGGGCGCCGGCGCCTGGGCACCGTCGCCGAGTCGTAGCGTGGTCGTCATTCCGTTGCTCAGTCTGAGCATCGCCACGCGTCGCGGACGCACCGACGGAATCGACGAGCTCACCTCGTGGATGCCGGTACACACCGCCGGTTGGATCGAAGCCCGCCCGAGTCCCGCGTTGCCGTGACTCCTCACATCACGGCACTGCTCGGCGAGCCTACTCATCGCTGACACACTTCCCCCTTCTCTGGGTACTGCCCCCGAGTGATGGCGGTTGCGGTCGCACCGAACACCTCGTCCTCACGGCACGGCCGCACACTCCCCCGTCCTTCCCGCACCCGGAAACGACGCGGAAGTGATCAGGCAACCCTCGCTGAGAGTGACGGTGTTTTCAAGGGATCGTGACCGGAATCCCGAGTACCGGAATCGCCGTCCAGGAAAGCGCTACTGACCACCGAAGCCGGTGGTAGCAATGCCCTTGATGATCTGGCGCTGGAAGAACAGGAACACCACGACCAGCGGCAGCGCGGCCAGGATCGCGGAGGCCATGTTCTGCGCGTATTGCAGCCCATAAGCGCTCTTCACCGTCTGCAGGCCGACCGGCAACGTCATCAGGTCCGCGTCCGTGGTCACGATGAACGGCCACAGGAAGTTGTTCCACGCCCCGATGAACACGAAGATCGCCACCGCGGCGAGGATCGGCCGCGACAACGGCAGTACGACGGACCAGAACACCCGCAGCCGCCCGGCGCCGTCGACCCGCGCCGCGTCCTCCAGCTCGACCGGGATCTGGTCGAAGAAACGCTTGAGAATCAGGACCATCGCGGGCGCGAACGCCTGCGGCAGGATGATGCCCCAGTACGTGTCGACCAGGTTGAACGCGAGCATCTGCCGGAACAGCGGCACGATCAGCAGCTGCGGCGGGATGATGATCGCCGCGATGATCGCGGCGTACAACAATCGCTTGCCCTTGAAGTTCACCCGCGAGAACGCGTAGCCCGCCAGCGCCGACGTGGCGACCGTGATGAAGGTGATCGCCACCGAGGTGATCAGGCTGTTCCACGCCCAGGACGGGATGTCGCCCGCGGACAGCACCTTGCGGTAGGCCTCGAAGCTGAGCCCGTCGGGCGGGTTCAGCGTGATCTGCGACGCACCGGCGTCCGCCTCGCTCTTCAGCGACGTGAGCACCGCCCACGCGAACGGCACCAGCCAGGTTACGGCCAGGACCGCAAGGACGAGCAGCGCGGCCATTCTGGACACGCTCCAGGGGTTTTCGCCTGGCTTGTGCGTTTGTTTGATCCCACGGCTGAGGGTGTAGGTGCTCATGCGGCGCTCCTGCGGTTGATCAGCTTGTACTGCGCCAGCGACACCAGGACGATGAGCGCGAAGAACAGGTACGAGATGGCCGACGAGTAGCCGAACCGGTAGCCGGTGAATCCGGACTCGTAGATGTACTGCACGATCGACCGCGTCTCTCCGGCCGGACCGCCGTTGGTCAGCATGTAGATCTGGTCGAACACCTTCAGCGACGCGAGGATCTGCAGCGTGACGAGCAGTGCCGTGGTCGGCGCCAGCTGCGGGATCACGATCGAGAACAGCTGCCGCCACTTACCCGCGCCGTCGAGCGCCGCGGCCTCGAACTGCTGCTCGGGAATGTTCTGCAGCGCCGCGAGATAGAGCAGGAAGTTGAACCCGATCGTCCACCACAGCGTGGTGATCACGACCGAGATCATCGCGACCCTCGGATCCTGCAGCCACGCGATGGGCTCGGCTCCGAACTTCGCCAGCACGCCGTTGATCAACCCGAGCTTCGGGTTGTACATCCAGCTCCAGAACATCACGACGACGGTCGACGCGAGCAGGTACGGCAGGAAGAACGACAGCCGCCACAACCAGCGCCCCGGCAGGCCGAGGTTCACGAGCAACGCCAGCGCGAGTGACAGGACGATGAGCGGGATCGTGCTCAGCGCCGTGAACCACACGGTGTTCCCGAGCGACTTCCACATGTCCGGGTCGCGCAACGCTTCCACGTAGTTGGAGAAACCAACCAGTCCGCTCCCCGCACCAGTCAGCGTCTCGCCGGTGAAGCTGAGGTACAGGCCGTACACCGCCGGCACCACCAGAAAGAGCACGAACAGTACGGCGAACGGGGCCGCGAAGGCCCACCCGGCGAGGGTCTCCCCACGCTTCGCCCGAGCCTTGCCCTGAGCGGTGACCTCCTCCGTCGTCACCGGCGGAGTGTCGATAGCAGTAGACATCTGTGCTTCTCCTCTCACACCGGTTGCGGACGGTCGAGCAGCTTGTTCAGCCGGGCGACGAAACCGTCGAACCCGGCCGCTGGATCACCACTGCCGAGGAACACGTTCTGCACGTTCTCGGCGAAGTAGTTCTGGAAGTCGCTGCCCGCGCCGCTGAACCACACGTCAGGGTCGTAGTTCACGTACGCCGGGATGCCCGCGTAGTTCGACTGCGGCTTCAGCGCCTGGTACTCCGCGCTCGTCGCGACCGGCTGGTACGCCGGGATATGGCCACCATCGGCCCACTTCACCGACCGCTTCAGCAGCTCGGCCACCATCGTGTAGACGTGCTTACGCCGCTCCGGCGACACCTTCGACTGCCGCGGCAGCACGAACGTGTGCGAGTCGGCGTACGCCGCCTGCGTCCCGAACATGGTCGGGATCGGCACCGCGTCGACGGGCAGCTTCGCTTCCTTCAGCACCGGGAGCTCCCAGACGCCGCCGAAGAACATGCCGCTCTCGCTGTGCAGGAACTCGCTGGTCGCCGTACCGCCGTCGCCGCTGCGCGAGGCGATCGTGTCGTTGAGCAACGACTGGACGAAGGTCAGCGTCTTGACCGCGGCGTCCTTGTCGACCTCGGCCGGCTGACCGGGCACGAGCTTCATGTCGGCACCGGTCTGCTTGTAGAGCGTGTACCAGAGTCGCCACATCTGCGCGCCGTCACCGAGGTAGCCGTACGACAGGCCGTGCTTCCCGGTGACCTTCTGCAGCTTGGTCGCGACCTCGGTGAACTCCTCCGGGCTCTTCAGGGAGTGCAGAGCCTCCGTGACACCGGCCTTCTCGGCGTGATCGGTGTTGTAGTAGAGCACGAACGGGTGTGTGTCGAGCGCGATCGCGTAGAGCTTCCCGTCGTACTGACACTTCTCCCACACGCGGGCCGGGAAGTCTTCCTTGCTGAGGCCGGCCTCGGCGAGCAGGTCGAGATCCCACGGCTCGAGCAGGCCGCCCGGCGCGTAGCCGGCGATCCGGGACGCGTGCATGATCGCCACGTCCGGAGCGCGGCCGCCGGCCGATGCCATCGCGAGCTTCGTGTAGTACGGCGGACCCCATGCCAACACGGTCTGGGTCGTGCGAAAGCCGAGGTTCGCGGCGTTGACGGCGTCCACCAGGCCTGCCATCACCGTGCCGTCACCGCCGGTCAAAAGGTGCCAGTAGTTCAGGTTGGTCGTCGAACGCGACGCACCGGGCGCGCAGCCGACAAGCAACCCACTACCGGCCAGCGCCGCTGCTGCCTTGAGCAGGCTGCGCCGGGAGAAATCTTCACTCATTCGGTCTCCTTCGGGGGCGGACCGAAAATTACATCGTTAGAATGACCGGCACAAGACTCCGATGTGGGATTTTGTGGAAACGTATCGGTTAGCGTGCGGTACTGGCGCGCTCGACCACGCGGTGCGGGATCATCACCCTGCGTGGCGGCGCACCCTTGTCCGCCATCCGCTCGGCGAGCAGGTCGAGGGCCGCGGCGACGAACTCCCGCCGGTCGAAGGCGATCGTGGTCAGCGGCGGGATCATGAACTGACTGTCGAGGATGTTGTCGAACCCGGCCACCAGCGTCTGCTTCGGCACGTCGATACCCGCGCTCCACAGTGCGGACAAGGTGCCGGAGGCCAACGTGTCGGTGAAGCAGAAGAACGCGTCCGGCAACTCGTGCTCGGCCAGGTACTTCCCCACCACAGTCGCGGCGCCCTCGGGCCGCCAGCGGTCGAGGCTGATCTCCAGGCTCGGATCGATCGGTACGCCGGCCTCCTCGAGCGCCTGGCGATACCCCGCGGTCCGCAGCCGCGACGCCGCCGTACCCGGGGATTGGGCCGATCCGCCGAGGACTCCGGCGCCGCTCGAGCCGCGAGGGATCTCCGGCGTACCGACGGCCGCGATTCGGCGGCAGCCCTGCGCCAGCAGGTGTTTCGTCAGGTCCCGTGCGGCCGCGACGTTGTCGATCGCGACCTGGCTCACCACGTCCTGATCGACGTCACCGATCAGCACGAGGGGCGGCAGCGGACCGGCCGTCATCACCGCGCTGTCGTCGAGGTTCACCGGGTTCAGGATCAGGCCGTCCACCAGGTACGCACGGGCCTTCGAGAGCAGCTCGAACTCGCGCTTGGGCTCCGCCGCGGTCTGCTCGATCTGCACACCCCAGCCGCGCTCGTGGGCGAGCTCGACGACCAGGTGGACGATCTCCGCGGAGTACGGCCGGAGCAGGTCGGGCAGCGCCAGCGCGATCATGCCGGAACGGCCGTTGCGCAGGCCACGTGCGCTCATGTTCGGCACATAGTCGAGCTCGGCGAGCGCGCTCTCCACCCGGGCCCGGGTCTCGGGGCGCACGAACACGACGCCGTTGATCACGTTCGACACCGTCTTCGGCGACACCCCGGCGAGCTTGGCGACATCTTTGACGGTGGGACGCATGCCGCCCATTGTCACACCTGGCACACGTTGTCACGCATCAGCGCGTAATGAGCGCTCCGCCGTTCACGTGCAGGACCTGACCGCTGATGTGGCGGCCGGCGGGTGAGGCCAGGAAGTGGATGGTGCCGGCGATGTCATCGACCTGGCCTTCGCGTTTGGTCAGCGTTGCCTGGAGCAAAGTCTCGCGGCGGTCGCCGGTGAGCCGGCCCTGGAAGAACTCGGTCTCCGCGGTGAAGCCTGGCGCGACGACATTGGAGGTCACTCCCCTGGCCCCGAGCTCGGTCGCCGCGTCGACGTTCCACATCGCCAGCGCGGCCTTCGAGGCGCCGTACGAACCGGCCCCGCGGGCGCCCGCGATCGAACCCAGATGGACGACGGCGGTGGTCAACCGGGGTGCGAGGGCGGTTGTCGTGAGTACTGCGCTGATCAGGTTGGCGTCGAGGTTCGCCAGCCAGTTCGCCTTCAACTGCGCGAGATCGCCGTCGGGCCGGCCGAAGTCGGTGTTGCCGCCGGCGTTGTTGACCAGGACATCGACCCGCTCGGGCAGTTCGTCCAGCAGCCGCTCGACCTGCGCCGGGTCGGTCGCATCGCACACCACTCCCCTGGCTCCGAGATCCGCGGCAGTCTTCTCGAGTACGTCGGCGCGCCGGCCGGTGATCACCACGTCGTCACCGTCCGCGCGGAACCGCTCCGCGGTCGCCCGCCCGATCCCGGTTGCTCCCCCGGTCACCACGATCGTCCTCATCCTGAAATCCTCACGTTTAGCTCTAAATGTTTAGACCTAAACGTAACATGGGTCCCGTGACCGACTACTACCCGCTCGATGCGCCGAGCCCGTACCCCGCCGCCGAGATCGCTCGCGCCTGGCAGCGCGAACGCCCGGGTACGCCGACGGACTCGATCGAGATCGTCACTCCTCTGTGGCGGCTGGCGAAGCTGTTCGCCGACGACCGGCGCCGTGTACTCGCGGACGCGGGCGTGGATCCCGCGACGCTCGATCTGCTCAGCGTGCTGCGGCGCGCGGGCACGCCGTACGAGCTCGGTACGCGCGAGCTGTCCCGCCGTACGCTCGTCACCGCCGGCGCGATCTCGCAGCGGGTCGCCCGCGCCGAAGCCGGCGGGCTGGTCACACGGCGGTCCGCGGACGACGGGAGTCGCGCGGTCGTCGTCACGCTCACCGAAGCCGGCCACGACCTGATCGAGCGGACGGTCGACCAGGTGCTCACGCGCGAATCCGAGCTGGTCGCGTCGCTCTCCCCCACCGCGCGCACCCAGCTCGCGGGCCAGCTCCAGGGTCTGCTCGACGAGGTCGCCCGGGTCGCTCGCAAACCTTCCTGACGGTGTTGAGACTTTTCCAGCCCGCCTGGCTGGGAAGCGGAGCCAAGTTCGTATGGGCGGTTCAATGAGACCATTGAAGGATGCTTCCTGCTGACAGTCACGACGTCATCCAGGTGCGCGGCGCCCGCGAGAACAACCTCAGCGGCGTCTCGCTCGACATCCCGAAACGCCGGCTCACCGTCTTCACCGGAGTCTCCGGTTCCGGCAAGTCCTCACTCGTCTTCGACACCATCGCCGCCGAGTCCCAGCGGCTCATCAACGAGACCTACACCGCGTTCGTGCAGAACTTCATGCCGAGCCTCGGCCGGCCGGACGTGGACGCGCTGCGGAACCTGTCCGCCGCGATCATCGTCGACCAGGAACGGATCGGCGCCAACGCCCGCTCCACCGTCGGTACGGCAACCGACGCCCACACCATGCTGCGGGTGTTGTTCAGCCGCGCCGGTACGCCGTACGCCGGGCCGCCCTCGGTCTTCAGCTTCAACCGGGCCGAAGGTATGTGCCCGGTGTGCGAGGGGCTCGGGCGGACCACTGAGTTCAATCTCGACGAGCTCGTGGATCGCGAGAAGACCCTCAACCAAGGGCCCATCAAGGCGCCCGGGTACTCGATCGACAGTTGGCACTGGCAACTGATGGCCCAGTCGGGCCTGTTCGACCCGGACCTGCCGCTGAAGGACTATCCGGCCGAGGCCTGGCAGCAGTTCCTGCACCAGGAGCCGATGAAGATCCGGGTCGGGAAGAGCAACCTGACCTTCGAAGGGCTCATCAGCAAGCTGAAACGGCAGTACCTGAGCAAAGATCCGCAGTCGATGCAGAGTCACGCTCGGGCGTTCGCCGAGCGCGCGATCCGGCAGGAGACGTGCACGGAGTGCGGCGGCGTACGGCTCAACGCAGCGGCCCGGAGTGTGACCGTGGACGGGCGAACGATCGGTGAGTGTTCGGCGATGCAGATCAGCGATCTGGCCGAGTTCGTTGCCGGGGTCAAGCATTCTGGGGTCGGGCCGATGCTGGACGGGCTCCGGCATTTGCTCGAATCCTTCGTGACGATCGGGCTCGGGTACCTGAGCCTGGATCGCGAGTCGTCGACGCTGTCCGGCGGTGAGGCACAGCGGGTGAAGTTGGTGCGCCATCTCGGGTCCAGCCTGAGCGATGTCACCTATGTGTTCGACGAGCCGACGGTCGGCCTGCATCCGCACGACATCCAGCAGATGAACGACCTGCTGCTGCAACTGCGGGACAAGGGCAACACGGTGCTGGTCGTCGAGCACAAGCCGGAGACGATCCGGATCGCCGATCACGTCGTCGATCTCGGCCCGGGCGCTGGCCTGTCCGGCGGGCGGCTCTGCTACGCCGGCGACGTGGACGGTTTGAAGACGTCCGGCACGCTCACCGGGCAGTACCTCGATCACCGGGTGACCGTGCGGGACGACGTACGGCGGCCAACCGGGAAGATCGCGATCGAGCATGCGTCGCTGCACAATCTGCGGGATGTGAGTGTGGACGTTCCGCTCGGCGTGCTCACGGTGGTGACCGGGGTCGCGGGTTCCGGGAAGAGTTCGCTGATCCACGGCTCGCTGGCGGGGCGGGACGGCGTGATCATCGCGGGTCAGGAACCGATCCGCGGGTCGAAGCGGAGCAATCCGGCGACGTACACAGGACTGCTGGATCCCATTCGCGCGGCGTTCGCCAAGGCCAACAAGGTGAAGCCCGGGTTGTTCAGCGCGAACTCGGTCGGTGCCTGTCCGACCTGCAAGGGCATCGGGCTGGTGTACACGGACCTCGCGATGATGGCCGAGGTCGCGTCGGTGTGCGAGGACTGCAACGGCGCCCGGTTCACGGCCGAGGTGCTCGAGTATCGGCTGCGTGGCAAGAACATCAGCGAAGTGCTGCGGATGACGGTGGCCGAGGCGCGGGAGTTCTTCGGGACCGGTACGGCGCGGACGATCCTGGATCGGCTCGCGACGGTCGGGCTGGGGTACATCGGGCTCGGGCAGCCGCTGACCACGCTGTCGGGTGGTGAACGTCAGCGGCTCAAGCTGGCGATCAACATGGGCCGGACCGGGTCGATCTACATCCTCGACGAGCCGACGACCGGACTGCACCTCGCCGACGTCGACAAGCTCCTCGGCATGCTCGGCACCCTCGTCGATCAAGGCAACACGGTCATCGTGATCGAGCATCACCAAGCGGTGATGGCGCATGCCGACTGGCTCATCGACATCGGCCCGGGAGCCGGCCACGACGGCGGTCAGGTCGTCTTCACCGGGACGCCCGCTGACCTGGTGGAAAGCAGCCCGACCATCACTGCGGAGCATCTCCGCGAGTACGTGTCAGTGGCCTGAGAAGCGGGCGAGGTCGGCGAGTTCCTGGGTCAGGTCCGCTGGTTCGAAGAGGTCGACCTCGAGGGTGGCGTGCTGCCAGGTGCCGATCGGGCGGCCGGCTTGCACGACTGCGGGACGCAGCATGCCACCGCCGGGGAAGATCGAGGTCGGTAGGTCGAAGTGGCGGTTCTGATAGCCGAGTAGATAGGTGTCGAACTCGCCCACCAGGCGTACGTCGTGGCATCCGGGCAGGTCCTCGACGGCGTGGAGTTCGGTGGTCTCGATCTCGAAGGACGTCGTGGCCACCGCCTCCACGGCTCGGCGGGCGAGCGGGACCGGCAGGCCCGACCAGGTCGCGAAGTCGCGTGCGGTGGCTGGGCCGTAGGCGGTCAGGTAGCGGCGGGCCAGATCCTCGGGGTCGCCTTCGAGGACCAGCGGCTTGCCCAGCCAGTCGCGAACAGCTACCCAGGTTTCGCCGGGTCCGTAGCAGAGCCGTCCGAGCATGCCCGTGTACCGGATGAGCGCGTACACCGCCTGCCCTTTCGGCTCCGCGATCAGCCCGGCGCGCAGCAGTACGTCGGCCAGTTCGGCGCGGTTGCACGGACCGTGGGTCAGCAGGCACTCCTCGAGTACGTCGGCGGCCTCGGCGCGGATGCGGTCCGGCAGGCCGAGTTCGCCGTACCGGCGTTCGGTGTCCTTGATCAGTTTCGGGCCGAGCAGGCCGAGCAGCGGGCCGGCGTCCTCGGTCGCGACGAGTTGGAGGGTGCCGCGCATGAACCAGCCGCGGATCACGGAGCGGTCGGTTTCCTGGGCGGTCGCGACGTCGGCGAGCGTTGTCGCGGTCGATCGGGCGCGGACGGCGTACGACGCTCCTCGCCAGGTCTGGGCCTGGAGTCCCCCCGCCCGGCGTACGACGTCGGCCACCCCTCCGGGGCCGGCCTCGTTCACCGGACGCGCGAGGCAGTTGGCCTGCATCCTGGCGGCCAGTAACCAGTCCACAGACCTCCGCGCCACCCCTGCATGACACCACGAACCAGGCGGGAGCGCATCCCGAAATACGAGGAGCCTGTGATCAGAGGGCGGGTTGGACGAGGCCGGCGTACGACGCCTGACCGGTCACGTTCGGGTGGTAGGACTCGCTGACCGGGTTGGACAGCCCGTTGATCCACTCCGGGCTGCCGCAGACCGCGTGCCCGATGAAGATCGACGTCGGGTCCACGAACGTGAAACCGGCCGCGCTCGCCGAGGCCGAGACCTTCGAGTTCAGCAGGTCGGCGGTCGCGTTCAGCCTGGTCATCTCGTCCGGGCTGAAGAAGGTGCCGGCGTTGCAGTCGGTGCCGTTGAACAGGCGCGGGTACCCGACCACGACGACCTTCGCCGACGATGCCCGGCTGCGGATCGACGAGTACAGCGTGTTGAGCCGGCCGGGGAGCGTGTTGTTGATGATCGACTGCGCGTTCGCGACCGCACCGGTGCAGTCGGCGAGCCAGGACGGCTTCGCGCACTCGGTGATCACCGACGAGAAGCCGGCATCGTTGCCGCCGACCTGGACGGAGACGATGTTGGTCGATCTCGTCACCGACGGCAGCTGATTCGCGGTGACATCGGCGACCCTGGCGCCGGAGCATGCCACGAACGTGAGGTTCGCGCCGATCCGGCCGGCGTCGATGTACGCGTACGCCTTCGTGGAGCGCTGGCAGGACCCGCTGCTCTCGATGTAGGAGCGGGTCCCGACACCGGAGGCGTACGAGTCGCCGAGTGCGACGTAGTTCGGCGCCGCGGCCTGCGCGACACCCGGGCTGAGCAGCATCGCGGCACCGAGGGCCGCGGCAGTGAGCAAACTGGCGAATGACTTCATGGGGGCGGACCGCCTTTGCCTGAGCGGGAGGTAGCGACTGAAGTACTCAACGTCACCTTCCCCCGACCCGCCAGTAACACACAAGGGCTTGGTAACAAATTCACCGTGGATTCCAGGTGACTGTCACCAACTAGCACCTTTAGGAACGCTCCGGACCGGGGACGGAGAGGGGGTCGAAACCGTACGGCAGCTCGAGACGGTGCGCGGCCATCAGGTCGGCGTCGCCGAGCAGGTCGCGGGTCTTGCCGTCGGCCACGATCCGGCCGCCGTCCATCAACAGGCTCCGCTCGCACAGCTGCAGCGCGTACGGCAGGTCGTGGGTGATCATCAGCAGCGTGACGTCGAGTCCGGCGAGGATGTCCGCGAGCTCGCGGCGGGCGGCGGGATCGAGGTTGCTCGACGGCTCATCGAGGACCAGTACTTCGGGACGCATCGCGAGGACCGTGGCGACGGCGACCCGACGACGCTGACCGAACGACAGGTGGTGCGGGGCGAGGTCGGCTTGGTCCTGCATGCCGACCTGGACGAGCGCCTCGTGGACGCGATCGTCGAGCTCCGAGCCGCGCAAACCGAGGTTGGCGGGACCGAACGCCACGTCGTCGCGGACCGTTGGCATGAACAGCTGGTCGTCCGGGTCCTGGAAGACCAGACCGACCTTGCGCCGGATCTCGGTCAGGTGCTCCCGGTGCAGCCCGGTGCCGCCGATCTGGATGCGGCCGCTCCCGGTTCCACCGGCGACCGACCCCAGGATGCCGTTGAGATGCAGTACGAGCGTGGTCTTACCGGCGCCGTTCGGACCGAGCAGCGCGACCCGTTCACCGCGCTCCACGGTGAAGTCGACACCGAACAGCGCCTGCCGCCCGTCGGGATAGGCGAACACCAGCCGCTCGACCTGAATCGCAGGACCGCTCACAAGCTCACCACCCTAGCCGCGACCGCGATCGTCACCGCGGCCAGGGAGATCGCCAAACCCTCGAACCACTGCGCCCGGGTCGCGCCCGAGACGCTGAGCAGCGGCATTCGTCCGGTGTATCCACGCGAGCGCATCGCCAGATGGACGCGCTCACCACGCTCGAAACTCCGCACGAACAGCGCGCCCACTCCCCCGGCGACCGCCTTCAGATGACCGACCCGGCCACCCGTGTACCCGCGGGATTCCCGAGCGACTCGCATCCGGTGCAGGTCGTCCGACACGACACTCAGGTACCGAACCATGAACGACAGGATCGCCACGAGAGTCGCCGGCAGTCGCAGCCGCTCGAGCCCGGCCAGCAGGTCGCGCGGCGCCGTCGTCGCCGACAACAGGATCGCCGCGATCACGCCGAGCGTCCCCTTCGCCAGCACGTTCCAAGCGCCGAGCACACCCGACTGCGACAGGTGCAGCCCGAGTACGTCGACCTGCGGGCCGGTCGCGACGAACGGCAGCAACAACGCGAAGACGATGAAGGGCGTCTCGACCGCGAGCCGCCGCGACACCACGGTCGCCGGCAACTTCGCCACGGCCACGGCCGCGACGAGCATCACGGCGTACAGGCCGAACGCCCAGAAGATCGCGGCCGGCGTGGAGACGACCGCGAGCACGAACACGAACAGCGCGACCAGCTTCACCTGCGCCGGGACGCGATGGACCGGACTGTCCACCGCGACGAGCAGGCCGTCCCCACTCATGACGCCTTGTTTGCCCGCAGAGAGGCGAGCTTCGCAATCGCAAGGCCGACGACGATCGTCACCAGTACGCCGATGATCCCGGCCAGCGCGCCGGACACCTGTGCGTTGCCGATCCCATGTACGCCGTAGTCGGCCAGCGGACTGCCCGCGACCGCCGAGTTCTTCGCCGCGCCCTCGAACCCGAGCTTGGCGCCGACGAACTCCAGCCCGTCCGGATGCGCGCTCGCGAACAGGCTCAACCCGCCCGCCACGAGGAGCGTCACCGCAATCCCCACACCGAGCGATCGGCCGGCCGGCTTGGCGGCGATCGGCCTGTCCGGCGACACCGTGGAAGTGTTGCCGTCGGCATCGACCAGGACCAGGTCCTGCTGCAGGTGCCGAGCGGCGTACACGAGGTCCGGCCGAGTCGCCACGACCGCGCTCAGCACGGCCGCGGTGATCACCGCCTCGCCGATCCCGACCAGGACGTGCCAGCCGACCATCGCCGTCGCGAGTTTGCCGATCGGGATATCGACCGCGCCGCCGATCGAGTACAGCCCGGTGAACGCCAGGGCCGCGACCGGCACCGACACCAGCGCGCCGACGGTCGCCGCCGGTACGACGCTGCCGACCCGGCGCGGCAGCACCTTCAGCAGCGCCCGGGTTAGGAAATAACCCACGAGCACTGTGATCAGGCCCATCAACGTGATGTTCGTACCCAGCGCCGTCAGCCCGCCGTCGGCGAACAACAGCCCCTGCACCAGGAGCACCGTCGACATCACCAGCACGGCGGTCCACGGCCCGACCAGCGCAGCCGCGAGCGCGCCTCCGAGCAGGTGACCGCTGGTACCCGCGCCGACCGGGAAGTTCACCATCTGCACCGCGAACACGAACGCCGCGGTCAGCCCGGCCAGCGCCGGACCGGTCTCGCGGAGCTCACGATTCGCCCGCTGCAGGCTGAAGCCGACCGCCCCGGCCGCAATCAGACCGGTGGCGACGGACGTGGGCGCGTCGAAGAAACCGTCAGGGACATGCACGCGCTCATTCTGGTTCTTGTTGCGACCGAATCGCAACAAGAAGTCTCACAGCTCCTTCAGCGCCTCACTGATCGCACGGTGGAAAGTCGGATACGCGTAGATCATCTGACGCAGCGTGTTCACCGGTACGGCGGCGTGCACCGCGACCGCCAGCGCGCTGAGCACCTCGCCACCCGTCGGGCCCGCGCTCGTCGCGCCGACCAGCACGCCGCGGTCGGCGTCCATGACGACCTTGATGAAGCCCTCGTTGCCGGCCTTGTGGATCCAGCCACGCGTCGAGGCCGGGATCGGGGTCGACCCGGTCCGCACATTCAGCCCCGCATCCCGCGCCTGCTTCTCGGTCAGCCCGACCGCACCGATCTCCGGATCGGTGAACGTGACCCGCGGCATCGCGTGGTAGCTCGCGGTCGGCGCGTCCGCCTCTTGCAGAATGTCGCGGACCGCGATGTCGGCCTGGTACATGGCGTTGTGGGTGAACGCGCCGACCCCGGTGACGTCGCCGACCGCCCAGACCTTGTCGCCCGCGCGGACGTGCTCGTCGACCTCGACCCGCCGCGCCGACGGGTCCAGACCGAGCTTGTCCAGGCCCAGCTCCGCGGTCGCCACCCGCCGACCGGTTGCCACCAGCAACTTCTCGCCGCTCGCCGTCGCCCCGTCCGCGAGCGTGACGGTGAACGTGCCGTCGGCGTACCCGACCTGCTGCGCGTGTGCCCCGAGGCGGAACGTCACGCCGTCGCGCTCCAGCGCCTCGCGTGCCAGCACGCCCGACTCAGGTTCCTCCATCGACAGCACCTCGGGAGCACCTTCGACGACGGTGATCTGTACGCCGAAGCGGGCGAACACCTGCGCCAACTCCATGCCGATCGCGCCGCCGCCGAGGACGACGAGCGACTCGGGCAGCGTCTCGACCTCGATCGCCTCGCGATTCGTCCAGTACGGCGTACCGGCCAGGCCATCGATCGGTGGGACGGACGGCACCGTCCCGGTCGCGATCACGATGCCGCGGGCCGCCTCGTACTCGGTGTCGCCGGCGCGGACCGTGTTCGGCCCGGTGACGGTGGCGACGTCCTTGATCACGGTCGCGCCCTTGTTCACCAGCCGGTCGACGGCGACCTGGTCGTTCCAGGTGTCGGTCGCCTCCTCGCGGATCCGCTTCGCGACCGGCGTCCAGTCCGGCTGCACGGTCGCCGAACCTGCGATGCCGTCGACGCGACGGGTCTCGGCGATCAGGTTCGCGGCCCGGATCATCATCTTGCTCGGGATGCACCCGTAGTACGGGCACTCACCGCCGACCAGCCGGGATTCGATCCCGACCACCCGCAGCCCCGCTTGCGCCAGCCTCCCAGCTGTCTCCTCCCCGCCGACCCCGAGCCCCACCACGACGACATCCACCTGTTCAGCCATGCCGACCAATCTCCCAGAGCAGCCCGAACCGGCCAAGTCTCCACCCGGCGCGTCATCGCAACGTAAGGAGGCGTTCACCACCGGCGACTAGCGTCCGGTACCCGTAGAAGTGAGGACAGAGTTGCTCGATTACTCAGGGCTCGGCAGCATCGATCTCGGCACGGTCATCGCCCTCGTATCGCTCATCGGTACGTCGATCGTGTGGCTGCTCGACCGCTACCTCTGGCGGCGCAAACGGCTCGTCTACCGCGTTCAGGTGGACGCCCAGATCGGGGTGCACCCCCGGCAGAACCGCGCCCGGGAGATGGTCGACATCGAGGTCGTGCACCAGGGCAAGGTCGTCCAGGACCCCAGCATCGTGCTGCTCCGGCTCGACAACGCCGGCACCGACATCGAGGCGCGCGACATGCAGGGCCTGGTGAAGTTCTCGTTCCCGGATCGCAAGGTCGTCCGGATGAAGGTGGTCGAGTCGCACCCGGACACGCTGGGCGGCCTGATCGAGGCCGAGATGACCCCCGACGAGTACGTCGACACCGACACGCTCACCGTGCCGAAGCTGGCGATCAACCGCGGCGACCACTTCAAGTTCCTGCTCGTGCTGTCGGGGAAGGGCAAGGACGTCACGCACTCGGGCTACCTGGCCGGCGGGGCGAACGGTGGCGTCTACCACGAGCCACGGCCACGCGGACCAGGTCGCCGTACGTTGATGTTCGGCGCGACGACGCTCGTGCTGGTCGGCGCGCTGGTCGCGTTCTTCCTCGTCGACGTACTGCAGCCGCCGGACAACTGCGCGTCGGGACAGCTGCGGGTGATCGGGTCGACCGCGGTTGAGCCGACGATGACCGAGCTTCGCAGCGCGTATGCGAAGGACTGCTCGCAGGCGGACATCACGATTGCGGCGAACGGCAGCCGGCGCGGCGTGGGCGATCTGAAGGACCTGGGCGCGAAGGACGCGGCCGCGGCGAGCGAGGTGATCGCGATGTCCGACGGGCCGGCCGAGGACGCCCCCAACCTCAACGGTGAGGCGGTCGCGGTGGTGGTGTTCGCGGTCGTCGTCAACCGGGCGGCCGACGTCACGAACCTGACCACGGACGAGCTGCGCAAGATCTACACCGGCAAGATCACCAACTGGAACCAGCTCGGCGGCAAGGACCTGCCGATCCGGATGGTCAGCCGCGTCGGGCCGGACTCCGGTTCGCGGCTCGTGTTCCGCGAGAAGGTCCTCGGCGGCGATCAGGAACTCGGGATCACCTCGGACGACTGCCGTCGCGACGACGACGCGGCGGTGGCGAAGTACCACCGGTGCGAGGTCGGTACGACGGTCGAGTTGCTGACCCGGGTGAACGAGATCGACGGCGCGATCGGGTACGCCGAACTCGGCACGGCACGGAAGTTCCCGGAGCTCGCCGCGGTCACCATCGACAACGTCGTACCGGACACGTCGAAGGTGGCGGACCGGTCGTACAAGTTCTGGGAGGTCGAGCACGCGTACACGTACCAGGCACCCGACGCGAAGTCGCTGACCGCCGCATTCCTCGACTACGTCCGCTCGACCCAGGCCAGGCCGGTCCTCGAGCGCGGCGGCCTGGTCCCCTGCGGCGCGCTACCACCGGGGTTCTGCGGCTAACCTGCTGCCCATGTACGTGATCGCGCACCTCAGTGACCCGCATCTCGACGGCTCGGAGGAGGCGCGATCGCGGCTCCGGCGAATCACGTCGTACCTGCGAGAGTTCCGCCGTCCGGTCGACGTCGTCCTGGTCACCGGCGATCTTGCCGATCACGGGCTGGAATCCGAGTACGCCGAGCTAGCGGCGGAGCTCGAGTTGCCTGTGCCGGTGCTCGTTCTGCCGGGCAACCACGATGTGAGTACGCCGTTCCGCGCCGGGCTCTCGTCGTACGTCGACGCGCCGGGTGACGGGCATCCGGTGCACCAGGTTCGCGAGGTCGGGGAGGCACGTTTCGTCCTGCTCGACACGACGGTCCCCGGCGAGAACCACGGGCTGCTGCCGGAGGAGTCGCTGGCCTGGCTGGACGGCGTACTGCGGGAACCATTCGACGGACCGTTGTTCGTCGCGTTCCACCAGCCACCGTTCAACCTGCATCACCCAACGATGGACCAGTGGATGCTCCGCACCCGCGAACCCTTCGCCGCCGTGCTCCAGGACAAACCGGTCACCGCGCTGTTCGCAGGCCACGTCCACAACGCCATCACAGCAACCTTCGCCGGCATCCCCCTCCGCGTGGCCCCCGGCATTCGCTCATCGGTCCCCCTCCCCTTCGAACCCGCCAGCCCAACCGGATCACTGGTCGACCCCACCACCGAACCCGGCTTCGCCCTCCACGTCCACGTCCCCGGCGAACCCCTCCAAACCGTCTACCGGTTTCCGCGATGACTGCCGCCTTCGTCGTGCACCCGATCGCCCGGGTCGAGTCCAGTCTGCGCGACCGTGCCGACGCTCCCCGCCAGGGCGACGAAGGCGCTCCCGACGCGTGGGTGGTCTTCGACGAGTCGGTCCGCGCTGCCCTCGCCGACATCACGGCCGGCGACGAACTCATCCTGATCACCTGGTTCGACCGGGCCGACCGCGCCGTACAGGCGGTCCACCCGCGAGGCGACATGTCCCGCCCGGCAACAGGCGTCTTCAGCACCCGCTCCCCCGACCGCCCCAACCCCCTCGGCCTCCACCGAGTCACCGTCCTGGCCGTCGATGACCTCCGCATCCACGTGAACAACCTGGAAGCCCTCAACGGCACACCAGTCATCGACGTCAAGCCCGTCCTGGGCGACATCCACGAACGCTAAAACTGCCGTCCATGGGTGCCGGTGTGGTCGACGAACCGGAATCCATCGGCTCTGGTCCAGTCGGCTGCTCCGGACTTGGGGAGGATCCTGTACCCAGATCGGCACAAAACCCTCCCCAACCCGGGCTCGCAGATGATGTACACCCAGCGCATTATCAGCTGCGTTCTTCGTCCGCTCGCTCCCCTGCGGCATGAGCTGTGAACCCTGGCAACGAAACGGTGATCTAGGCCATGTACCCGGATCCGGGCACTCGCAAGGCGGCGGCTCGACTCAACGCACTGCGGACCGCTTGTCGCGTTTGTGGATGAGGCAGAGGCGGCTCAGACCGAGCGAAACGGGGTCATGCACTCCCGGTGGTTGCTCAGGGGCCAGGACGCGACTCGGCCGGTGTCCGAGTTCCTCACATTGAGCGAGGAGGAGCGCTCGGACTACATGGAGCGGTGGGAGCGCGAAGCTGTCGCATCCGAAGGTTGGCGACGGCAGGCCAACGACAGCATGGACTCAGGTGATCCCCAGCACCTCGACGAGCTGATCGCGATAGAACGTCGGCTCGCCAACGCGAGTCACTTCGCACAACGATGGTCCTTCCAGATCGCCTCCATGCGAGAGCTGAAAGCCCCGGCCGGCAGGGACCCAGCACCGCCAGACGTGGCCCCCAGCCGCCTCCGCCCGGTGCAGTCGCGGGTTGACGCGGGCCATCGCGCAGCTCGATCGCTTCCCCAAGGGAGTGGCTGAACCGCGACGATTGAACTGACCCGGCTGGCGCTGCCTGCTGGACTCGGCTCCTTCAATCAAGGGAGCGCCGTCGGCCGGCACATCCTCACCCCAGAAGACTCGCCACGTCGAATTCGGTCGCGGTGGAGGCGGGCGGGACCGGGTGGGTGCCGGTGTGGTCGACGACGAACCGGAACCCGTGGGGGCTGATCCAGTCGACGGCTCCGGTGGGCAGACGTCGGCTACGCCAGCCGCCGAAGGTCTTCGCGCGGTGGTGGAGTCGGCCTAGCGGTATGAGGTTGTCGGGGCTGGTTTGTCCCGGTGGGCCGGCGCGGTCGTAGGGCGTGATGTGGTCTTGATCCATCCGGGTGGTGGCCTCGGCGCCGCTGTACGGGAACATGTCCACCGGGTGCCGGAGTCTCACCTGTTCGCGGATCCGGTCGGGGATCTCGTAGGCGTGCACGCTGACGTCGTCCTGAAGATCGATCACAGGCTTCACGATGATCTGGTCATGGCCGAGAAGCTCGGTCAACTGGCTGGCCAGCAGCGGTCCAAGTTCTTCGACCCGCAGTACGCCGTTGCCGGTAGCAAGCGTCCGACCGGTCAGATGCACGTACAGGGTGTGACGGTTCCGCCGCCCGCTCCCGGCGCCGAGGCCGTTGCTGTGAGCCTCTTGCTTGATCGCGGCCAGCCGCGCAGGCAGTTCACCCGCCAACATCCGCCGCGTGAACGCGTCCTCGCCCTGCCGGCTGTTCGGATCCGCCACGTCCACCGCAGCAGCCACAGCCCCGCCACCCGCCACATCCCGTTCGCCCTCACCCCAGCCTTCCGGGCTGCTGCCGAACTCCGAGTCGCCCCAATCGTCCGAGTCGGCACAGTCCTCCGGGGCCGTCTCCTCAGCGGGATCGTCTCGGCCCGGCGCCGGCGGGCTGACCTCGGACGTGTCCGACGGGACAGTGTCCGCGCCGGGCTCCACTGGTCCGCAGGGTGCGGCGGCGTGGGTCGGCTGGATAGCGGCGGACTGGGCATCAGTCGGTTCGGTGAGCGTGGGCTGGGTGCGGGCAGGCTGGACGCTGGTGCGCTGTGTCTCGGTGGATTGGGTATCGGTCGGCTCGGTGTCCGCAGGCTGGATCCGGGCGAGGTAGCGGGCGACCTCCAAGAGCTGATGGGCCGCTGCGGGGTCGGAGATCCAGCCGATCGCCTTCGCGCGCCGCTGGTCCAGGTCGTCGGTGTCACCGAGGATCTTCAGTGCGCGGGCGAGGTCGTTGATCGTCGCGTCGAAGCGGATCACATCACCGGCCGCGGCGCGGACCCAGATCCGTTTCGTGCCCTGATCGTCGGACGGGGCGACGAATACGCCTCGGGTCCGTGCGGCTGCTTCTGCCTGGGCTTTGGCTGCCTCGGGGTCGGCCTCCCACAGCGCCGCAGTGACGATCTTCTTCAACGCACCGGGCGTGACGGTGTCGACAATCCCGACCACGCGCCGGTCGACGATCGCGGCCGCCTCCAGCGACAGTGACAGGCAGGCGTGGGCGATCTTGCGGGCCCGCCACGCGACGGCGTTTCCGGCCAGTACGGCGGCCCAGATTCTGGGCAGCCGGTGCCGCAGCGCGAGCGCTTCGCCGATGAGCGCGGCAGCCGCACCGCTCGACATCCGCATCACCGCGCCGAACTCGATCGGTGCGAACTCCGCGACGCCGGGACAGCCGTCACCGCCGTACACATGGATCTGTTCGTAGCCCGGACGCGGCTCGCGGTACACCTCCCCGTTGCGATCGGCAAAGACCAGCGCAGCCTCCAGCACACGCACCCCAGCCCGGTCCTGGACCCGGCCGAACTCCGACGCCGCGGCCAACAGGTCCGCGGTGTCGAGTTCCTCCAGATCCTCTTCGAACATGTGTTCTATTCTAGATCACGAATCAGTCTCATCCAAATCGAGACGAGGTCAAAATCCCTTATCCATAAGGGATATTCGGGATGTCGATCGGTGACTCGTAGCGGGCGGCCATTGTGGTGGATCGGTTGTGGAGGGCAGTGCGGAGGGAGTGGGGTGTAAGGGCTTCCGCGTTGGCGCCGAGTTGCCAGAGGGCCCATTCGGCGTGCCACGAGTCTTGGAAGGTCAGTTCGAGGCGGAGCCAGCCGTCGGAATCGGAATCAGGGCCTTCGGCTCGGACGGCGACGGCCGCGTTCAGTAGGTCTTCGCGGCGTGCTGGGTTTACCCGGACCAGCACGGTGAGGTGGCCGTCGGAGAGGAACTGGGCGGAGCGGTCGCGCCAGATGCGGTTCAGGTCGACCTGGCTCGGGCGCTCGGCCGGTTCGGGGAGTTCTTCGGCGGCCTGCATTCGCGAGAGTCGGTACGTGCGGTCCTCGCCGGATCTTCGAGCCAGCAGGTAGCCCCGGTCGCGGACGGTGACCAGGCCGATCGGGTCCACTGTGCGCCACTGCGGTTCCTGGTCGGTGGCGGCGTACAGGATGCGCAGCTTGTGGCCTGCCAGCACCGCGCGGCGGACCTCGAGCATCGTGGCGTCGGGCACCTCTTTGGTGATCAGCCGGCGCGAGAGTAGATCTGTCTCGGGGTCGACGAGGATTCGCTGGGCTGCCTCGCTCGCGATGGTCCGATGACTCTCGGGAAGTGCGTCGACCACCTTGCGCATGGCCGAGGCAAGAGCGGAGCTGAGGCCGAAGACCTGCTCACCGCGTCCCGGGCCGGCGGTCAGCAACGCCAGCGCCTCGTCGTGATTCAGCCCGGTGAGCTCGGTGCGGAACCCCGGTAGCAACGCGAACCCGCCGTGCCGCCCGCGTTCGGCGTACACGGGAACACCCGCCGCGGACAGCGCCTCGATGTCCCGCAGCACAGTGCGGGTCGACACCTCCAGCTCGCGGGCGAGCACGTCCGCGGTCATCCGGCCGCGTTGACGTAGCAGCAACACCAGCGAGACCAATCGGTCGGCGCGCACCCCGAAAACAATACCTGACGAAGGGTGTCGTGATTTCTTGGAAGGCTCGCCGGCATGACGATTGAACGAACCGCAGTCAACCCGGTGCCGTGGTCCCTGGAGCTGGGCTTCAACCAAGGCGAACTGGTCTCCGGACACACTCGAACGCTGTACTGCTCCGGGCAGACCGCGATGGACGCCGACGGCAAACCCCAGTACGACGGGGACCTGCCCGCACAGCTGGCGCTGAGCCTGGACAACCTGGAGGCAGTACTCACCGAGGCCGGTATGTCCCTCACGAACCTCGTCCGACTCAACGTCTACACGACAGACGTCGACCTGCTGTTCCCCCACTACGGCGTACTGGCCGGCCGTCTAGCAGCGGCCGGAGTCACGCCCACCACCACGATGCTAGGCGTCACCCGCCTAGCGATCCCGAGCCAACTAGTAGAACTAGAGGCAACCGCCGTCGCCTGAGTCGATTGGGGAGGATTTCATACCCAGAACGGCACGAAATCCTCCCCAATCCGGCTAGAAGTTGATCATGTGGCCTTCGAGGCCGTGGAAGGCTTCTTGGAGGGCTTCGCTCAGCGTCGGGTGGGCGTGGACGTTGCGGGCCAGTTCCTTGGTGGTCAGGTCCCACTTCTGGGCCAGGGTCAGCTCGGGCAGGAGCTCGGTGACCTCGGGGCCGATCAGGTGCGCGCCGAGAAGTTCGCCGTACTTGCTGTCGCTGATCACCTTGACGAAGCCGGTCGGGTCGCCGAGGCCGTGCGCCTTGCCGTTCGCGGTGAACGGGAACTTGGCGACCTTCACGTCGTGGCCGAGCTTGCGGGCCTCTTCCTCGGTGTACCCGAAGCTGGCGATCTGCGGCTGGCAGAACGTCGCCCGCGGGATCATCGCGTAGTCGAGCTCCATCGTCTCGTGGCCCGCGATCGTCTCGGCCGCGATCACGCCCATCGCCTCGGCCGCGTGCGCGAGCATCAGCTTCGCGGTCACGTCGCCGATCGCGAAGATGTTCGGCACGTTGGTCCGGCAGAAGCCGTCGACGTTGATCGCGCCGCGCTCGGTGAGCTGTACGCCGATCTTGTCCAGGCCGTAGCCGTCGACGCGCGGCTGGAAGCCGATCGCCTGCATGACCTTGTCGGCCTCGATCGTCTTCTGTACGCCGTCCTTGCCGGTCACGGTGACCTTGACCGTGGCGCCGGAGTCGTCGATCGAGTCGACGCGGGTGGACGTCAGGACGTCGACGCCGAGCTTCTTGTAGGCCCGCGCCAGTTCCTTGGAGACCTCCGGGTCCTCCAGCGGCACCATCCGGTCCAGGAACTCGACGATCGTCACCTTCACGCCGTAGTTCGCCAGCACGTACGCGAACTCGACACCGATCGCACCCGCGCCGGCGATCACGATCGACCCGGGCAGGTCCTCGGTGAGGATCTGCTCCTCGTAGGTCACCACGCGCTCACTCAGCTGCGTGCCCGGCAGCAGCTTGGTGGTCGCGCCGGTCGCCACGATGCAGGAGCCGAACGTGACGGTCTCCGACGAGCCGTCGTTCAGCGTCACGTCGAGGGTGTTGGCGTCGGTGAACGAGCCCCAGCCGTCGAACTCGGTGATGTTGTTCTTCTTCATCAGGAAGTGGACGCCCTTGACCCGGCCGTCCGCGACCTTCCGGCTGCGCTGCACCGCGGTCGGGAAATCGAAGGTCACCTCGCCGCTGATGCCGAAGGTCTTCGCCTCCGTCCGGAAGATGTGCGACAGCTCGGCGTTCCGCAGCAGCGCCTTGGACGGGATACAGCCCACGTTCAGGCAGACACCGCCCCAGTACTTCTTCTCGATGATGGCGGTCTTGAGCCCGAGCTGGGCGGCGCGGATCGCCGCGACGTACCCACCGGGACCGGCGCCGAGGACAACAACGTCAAAGTGCGAGGCCATGCAGTGAACTTTAATAGGTCCCACCAGCCGATCCGACGCCGAGGCGGCAACTGTGGCCCGCCTCATGTCGCCCGAATGGTCACGGTGTGTGCACGAGGGTTCCGCACGAACCGTACGACGCCTACGCTGGGCTCGCGCGTGAGGCGATTCGCATGGGGGACCGATGGATCTGGGCAGACGCCGAGGGCTGCGGCTGGCGGCACTCGGCACGTTGCTGGCGGCGGTTGCCGTCCCGGCTGCGTACGCCGACCCGTCGCCGTCCGCAACTGAGCCGCCGCCTGCCTCCGTCACCGACGTCAACCGCTCGCTCGAGCAGCTCCAGGCCGAAGCCGCCGCCGTCCAGGCCGACTTCGCCAAGGCGACGATCGCCTACACGAAGGCGCTGAAAGAGGCGCAGGCCGCCGAGGCGGCCGCCAAGAAGGCGGAAGCCAGTGCGGCTGCTTCCAAGGGCCTGTCCGACGAGGAGCGTCGCCGGCTCGGCGTGATCACCGCGCAGGCGTACCAGCTGGGCATCCCGACCGTGATGGGTACCGAGTCGATGCTCTGGTCGCTCGCCCCGATCGCCGAGAACCTCCAGGAGATCGCCGACCGGCAGACCGCGATCACCCAACTCGGCAGCACCCAGGTGTCGCAGTACAACAAGGCCATGGCGGCCGAGGCGCAGTCCAACCGGTTCAAGGCGGACGCAACCACGAAGCGCGCCGCCGCGAACGAGGCCGCCGCCAAGGCTCAGGAGCTCAGCAATCAGGTGCAGCACAAGGCCGCCAGCGCATCCGCGGCGATGGCCGATCAGACCGCCGATCTCGATATCGCCTCCGCGCTCTCGAAGCAGCTCCAGGTGGCGCGCAACCAGCAGGCGCTCGCGCGCTGGCAGACGTACCTGACCGAGTTCGCGGCCACGAGGGTCACTCCCCCGGCGGCCGCCGTACTCAAGAATCCGCGCACGCTGCCGACCGGCCTGGCGCCGCTGACCCGCCGCGGTGCAGCAGTCCCCGGTGTCGCGTCGGTCTCCGTCGCCGGCCGAACCGTGCGCGTGATGTCGGCCGAGACGATCCGGGCGGTCAATCGGGCCTTCACCCTGGTCGGGAAGCCGTACGGCGTTGCCGCGACCGGCCCGGACACGTACGGCTGCCTCGGAGCGGCCCGTGTCGCGTGGCAGCCGTACACGACCCTCCCGAATCTGGTCGGCAAGGTCTACCCGGGCTACCAGGCCGTCCCGAACGCGCAGATCCAGCCCGGCGACCTGCTCGTCATGGGCAGCAAGTCCCTCGGCCTCGTCCACATCGGCATCGCGCTCGACAACGGCGAGATGATCGCCGCCGACGAGTCGAAAGGCTCGGTCGTCGTCACGACGGTCCCCGACAACCTGTACGCCGCGCTCCGCCCGACGCTCGGCGCCCCGGCCAAGGCCCAGGTCGCGCCGGTGGCGACGTCCGAGGCGTACGCGTTCCGGTGCGGCAACACGGCCACGTCGTACGACGTCGGCTCGGGTTCCTGGACCTGGCCGCTGCCGGACGGGACCTACGAGATCGGTACGCCGTTCGGTCAGTCGGGATCCATGTGGTCGACCGGATTCCACACCGGCCAGGACTTCCCGGCCTCGATCGGTACGACGGTACGCGCCGTGACCTCTGGCGTCGTTCGCGTCGAGCACCCCGCCTGGGCCGGCAACCTGGTGCGGATCGACCACGGCAACGGGCTGGAGACGCTCTACGCCCACCTGAGCC
This sequence comes from Kribbella sp. VKM Ac-2569, assembly GCF_004216905.1. Taxonomy (GTDB): domain Bacteria; phylum Actinomycetota; class Actinomycetes; order Propionibacteriales; family Kribbellaceae; genus Kribbella. Next base: position 571,791 of record NZ_SGXJ01000003.1, on the reverse strand, counting down.
GGATCGACGTCGCCGACGGGCAGCAAGTGACAGCCGGGCAGCAGATCGGTGCCGTCGGCACCGAAGGCAACTCCACCGGACCGCACCTGCACTTCGAGGTCCGGCTCGGCGGTGACCCGGTCAACCCGATGCCGTTCCTGGCCACCGGGTCCGCGAGCACCGGGTGGGGCGGCTACAGCAACGGCATGATTCCGTCGGGCAAGTTGTGCGCGCTCGGGTCCGGTCACATGCTCAGGTGCGACGCCGCCGCGGCGTACCTCAAGCTCGCCTCGGCCTATCGTGCACAGTTCGGCAAGTCACTGTGCATCACCGACTCCTACCGTTCGTACGCGTCCCAGGTCAGTCTCTACCAGCGCAAGCCCTCCCTGGCCGCGCTCCCGGGCACGTCCAACCACGGCTGGGGCGTCGCGGTCGACCTCTGTGGGGGCGTCGACAAGTACAACACCACCCAATACCAGTGGATGAAGTCGCATGCGTCGGCGTACGGCTGGCTGCACCCGGCCTGGGCCGATCAGGGCGGTAACCGGGAAGAGCCGTGGCATTGGGAGTTCGGCAACCCGGCCGCTGCCTAGCCGCCCGGTAGTCTGGGGGCGTGGCCGAGAAACAGAGTCCCGACCGCACCGATCACAACATCACGCTCGATGCAGCGGACGACCGGTGGGAATGGCGGAGACGGATTCGCGAGAATCCGCGGAAGTTGATGTTCTACCGGATCGGCGTGGGCGTTCTCGGCGGACTGCTGATCATTGCCGCGCCGTTGACCGGGTGGTTGCCGGGACCGGGTGGGATCCCGTTGTTCATCGCGGGTCTCGCCGTGCTCGCGAGCGAATTCGAGTGGGCGCAGCGGCTGCTGTACCGGGTCAAGGACTGGGTGAAGGCGCTCACCGCCTGGACCGGCAAGCAGCCCGCCTGGCTGAAGGCGCTCGGGACCCTCGCGCTGTTCCTCTGCGTGCTCGTCGCGATCTGGCTGTACATGGCCGTGCTCGGGGTGCCGGGCTGGCTGCCCGACTCGTGGGAGTCATTCCTGCACAAACTGCCCCTGCTGGGCTGAGTAGGTTGGCAGCTCGACCAGTTCGCTCATGTTCTGGGCCATCTTGAGCATCTGGTTCAGGAAGAACGGCCGGTCGAGGATCTTGTTCCGCGCCGCGATCCCGAACCGGGTCGCCGGGGCCATGAACTGGCCCGAGCGGCTGCCGTCCTGGGTCTTCGACACGGCCTTCCGCAGCCGCTCCTCGTAGCGGTCGAAGGCGGTCCGGAAGTCGCCCTGCCCCAGCTCCCCCGCCAGTACGTAGGCGCCGACCACCGCCGTACCGGTCCCGAGCGCGCCGAACGTCGCGCCGTACCCCGCGTCGCCGAGCAGCACGATCCGGTCGGTCGACCAGCGGTCCACGCGGACCCGGCTGATCGAGTCGAAGTACAGCTCCGTTGCCGCTGGCAACGCTTCGAGCAGCTCCGGGACGTGCCAGCCGAGGCCGCTGAACTGCTCCAGCAGGATCGCCTTCTGCTCGTCCAGGTCCCGCCGGTTGTACTCCAGCTCCGGCGACTTGAACACGAACAGCGTCTGCGCCAGCGCCGGATCGCGACGGTCCGCGCCGACGCTCGCGAGCTTCCCGGGCACGTTGTACATCAGCGTGTCGCCAGAGATCCCCAGTGTGTTCGGGACCTCCCAACCGCCCACGTAGTACTCGAGGTGCCGCTCGACGACCTGCTCCGCCGGCCACGCCAGCCGCCGTACGACGGAATGCATCCCGTCCGCGCCGATCACCAGGTCGTACGTCTCCTCGACACCGCTCTCGAACCGCACGTCCACGCCGTCCGCGTGCTCCTGCAGGCTCGCGATCGAGTCGCCGAAGCGGTACGTCGCCTGCTCGCGGCTGTGCTCGTACAACACCCGCGCCAGGTCTGCCCGCAGTACCTCCAGCTCCCCGCCCGCGAACTCGGCGGGCAGCCGCATCAGCTTCCGGCCCGACTCGTCCACGAATCGCATCGCATTCCCACCGGTCTGCAGTGACCGCAGGTCCTCCAGCACGCCCATGCGCTCCAGGACGGTCTTGAACACCTCACCGCGGAAGTCCACCGCGTACCCGCCCTTCCTGAGTGCAGGCGCGATCTCGACCACTGTCACGTCGTGTCCCGCACGGCCCAGCCAGAGCGCCACCGAGGGGCCCGCCACGCTCGCACCCGAAACCAGAACCTTCATAGTCGCCTCCATCGAGAGTAACTGTGTCTGCCGGACACAGTAATGTGTATGGTAGACACAGTTCAAGTCGATAGGGAAGGAAGGCGATGACCGAACTGCTCTGGGGCAAGGAACCGGCGCGGACGCGCGGCCCGAAGCCGGCGATCACGCTGACCGCCATCGCCGAGGTCGCGATCGCGATCGCGGACGCCGAGGGCCTCGACGCGGTCTCGATGCAACGCGTCGCCGGCGAGCTCCCGGTCACGAAGATGGCGCTCTACCGGTACGTCCCCGGCAAGACCGAGCTGGTCGCGGTGATGAGCGACCTGGCGATGGGCGGCCCACCGGACCGCCCCGACCTACCTTGGCGCGAGGCGCTCCACACGTGGGCGATCGACCTGTACGACGGGTTCACGCGGCACCCGTGGCTGCTGCAGTCCACCATCGGCCGCCGTCTGCTCGGCCCGAACGAGCTCGCCTGGATCGAGCGCGGCGTCGCAGCCCTGACCGGCACCGGACTGAGCGGCGGCGAGCAACTGGACTCGATCCTGGTGATCACGAGTCATGTCCGGAACATCGCGCAGCAGTCCACGACCTTCCCGGGGCACACGACCGGACTGACCGAGGAGGACATGCAGCAGTCGCTCGCCGAGATCCTCGCCACCGAGGCCGACCGGTTCCCGCACCTGACCACCGCGATGCGTACGTCGGCGGGCAGCGAGAATCAAGGTCTGGAGTTCGGCCTGGCGCGGATCCTGGACGGCCTCGAGCTGCTGATCAGTGGCCGGACGGGCTGAGCCGGATCCCATTGAAACGTTGCCGATAAACCGACGCGGACAGCCCGTAATGGGACTTGAAGCGGCGGGCGAAGTAGTTCTGGTCGGGCCAGCCGACCGACTCCCCGATCCGGTTGATCGGCAGGTCGGTGTGCAGCAGGCGGTCGGCCGCGAGTTCGACGCGGTGCCGTGACAGGTACGCCATCGGCGGGAGCCCGGTCACCGACTTGAACAGGCGGACCAGGTACCCGGGCGCGAGGTGCAACTCCCCCGCGAGATCGGTCAGCGTCCAGTGCCGGGCCGGGTCGGCCTCCATCATCCGCATCGCGTCGACGACGGCCGGATGGGTGTACTCGCCGCGTTCGTCGGTTTCCGCGACGGTTCGCGCGACGCAACTGAGATACAACGACAGCCAGCCGATGATCTCGCCGCGGTGCCGGCTGAGCGGCTGGTTCCGTAGCCGGCGCAATCCGTCGAGGTGGCCGACCGCCTCCTGCACGGTCGTCGGATCGAGATGGGTGCCGATCATGCCGCGGCGCTGAGCCGAGAAAGGACCGGTCCACAACAGGTAGCCCAGCAAGGGATCCTCACGTGCCCAGGCGAGTTCGCGCCGAACCAGGTCGGCGGAGAAGCAGCAGTTGTAGACCTCGAGCCCGTCGCAATCGACGTACTCGTGCCAGACCCCTGGACGCAGCAGGATCGCGTCGCCGGCCTGCAGCCGCTGGCGCCCGGCGAGGCTGTGATGAACGCCTTCACCGCCTGTGACGAGCAGCAGCTCGAAGAAGCTGTGCGTGTGCAGCGGATGCGCCTTTTCGTGCAGGTGCGGACCCGCGTGCACGACCGTCCCTTCGACGAAGTGCAGCACTGTCCCGCGGGTCCTCACCGGCTCGCCGGCCATCTCGGAACTGTCCTCTGGCATCGCTTCACGATACGAGCCAAGGTGCAGATCGTGCTAGATCGAGTGCACATCGGGCTAGTAGCCGGCGACTGCCGGTCGCAGGATCGGGGAACAGGCGAAACGTCCTCGCCGGTCCATCAGCCAAAGATCGAGCGTTTTGTCAGAGCACCCAATGAATCGTTTCACAGACCGTCCTGATCAGCGCCTTGGTTGGAGTCACATGTCGCAACTCGCCGCACCCACCGCCCTCCGCTTCGAGCATCAGCCTGCACCCGTAGTGGGCCTAGGTACCCCGAGCCCGCGGATCTCCTGGCAGGTCCCGGCCGCCGACGCCGGCTACACACAGACGGCGTACGAGGTCGAGATCACCACCGGAACCACAGAAGTTTTCACCGTCCAGTCCCCCGACCAGGTCCTGGTGCCCTGGCCGGGTGCGGCGCTCGCGTCGCGTGAGTCCGCACAGGTGCGGGTCCGCGTCCGTGGAAATGACGACTGGAGTGAGTGGAGCGAGCCCGCATCGGTCGAGGCGGGTCTGCTCGCACCGGACGACTGGACCGCCCGGTTCGTGAGCCCGAAGAACAACCCGCACGGCTCCCCCGCTCCCCTCATCGCCGGCACCGCGGACCTCCCCGACGGCGTCATGAAGGCCCGCTTGTACGCGACGTCGTACGGCATCTACATCCCCGAGCTCAACGGGCAGCGTGTCGGGAACGAGGAGCTGGCGCCCGGCTGGACGTCGTACCAGTTCCGCCTCCGCTACCAGACCTACGACGTGACCGAGCTTGTTCGACCTGGTGAGAACACGCTCGAGTTCCTCGTCGGCAACGCCTGGTACCGCGGCCGGATCGGCTTCCAGCACCAGAAGCAGCTGTACGGCGAGCGCCTCGCCGTCCTCGCGCAACTCGAGGTCACCACCGAGGACGGGCAGGTCCACACGTTCGCGAGTGACGGCACCTGGACCTCCCGGGAGAGCAACGTCCTCGCCGACGACCTGTACGACGGCCAGACCACGGACCTGCGCAGAGAACCCGGAGAGCGCTCTCTGGTGGACGTTCTCGACGCCGACCTGAACCTGCTCGTCGCTCCCGACGGCCCGCCGGTCCGGATCACCGACGTCCTGCCCGCGGTCGAGATCACCACGTCCCCGGCCGGCAAGACCCTCATCGACTTCGGCCAGAACCTCGTCGGGCGCGTCCGCCTGACGGTCCGCGGCCAGGCCGAGGGCGACGAGATCGTCCTGCGACACGCAGAGGTCCTGGAGAACGGCGAACTCGGCGTCCGCCCGCTCCGCACCGCGAAGGCCACCGACACCTACATCCTCGCCGGACCGGACGAGGTGACCCTCGACTCGCCGCTCACCTTCCACGGCTTCCGGTACGCCGAAGTAACAGGAGTGAGCGCTCTCTCGAAGGACGACATCGTGGCCGTCGTCGTGGGCACGGACCTGCGCCGCACCGGCTGGTTCGAATCCTCCGACGAGCTGCTCAACAAGTTCCACGAGAACGTGGTCTGGGGCATGCGCGGCAACTTCGTCGACGTACCGACCGACTGCCCGCAGCGCGACGAGCGCCTCGGCTGGACCGGTGACATCCAGGTCTTCTCGCCGACCGCGACGTTCCTGTTCGACACCGCCGGCTTCCTCACCAACTGGCTCGCCGACCTGGCCGCAGAGCAGCAGAAGGACGGATCCGTGCCGTACGTCATCCCGGATGTGCTGAAGGACGCACACCCGGCGACCGCGGCTTGGGGTGACGCGGCAACGATCGTGCCCTGGGTGATCTACCAGCGCACGGGCGACGCCGGCCTGCTCGCCCGGCAGCTGCCGAGCATGCGCGCGTGGGTCGACAAGATGGCCGACCTGGCCGGCAGCAACCTGCTCTGGTCCGGCGGCTTCCAGTTCGGCGACTGGCTCGACCCGACGGCTCCCCCGGAGAACGCGTTCAAGGCCAAGGCCGACGCCGACGTGGTCGCGACCGCGCACCTGGCCCGCTCGGCCGAGGTGGTCGCGCAGGCCGCCGAGATCGTCGGCCAGCCCGACGTCGCCCGTCAGTACGCGTCTCTGGCCGACGGCGTCCGGAAGGCGTTCGCCGACGAGTACGTCACCGCCGGCGGCCGGGTACTGAGCGACGCGGCAACGACCTACGCCCTCGCCCTGCAGTGGGCCCTGCTGCCGACCGACACCCAGCGGCGCGGCGCCGGCGAGCGCCTCGCCGACCTCGTCCGCACGTCGAGTTTCCGGATCAGTACCGGATTCGTCGGAACGCCGCTGATCTCCGACGCGCTGGCCGATTCCGGACATCCTGACCTGGCATACCGCCTCTTACTACAGACAGGGTGCCCGTCTTGGCTGTACGCAGTGACGATGGGAGCCACGACGGTCTGGGAACGCTACGACAGCATGCTGCCCGACGGCAGCATCAATCCCGGCGAGATGACGTCGTTCAACCACTACGCCCTCGGCGCCGTCGCCGACTGGATGCACCGCCGGGTGGCCGGGCTGGCCGCGGTCGATCCCGGCTACCGGACCTTCGAGGTACGCCCACTCGTCACCGAGCACCTGACGAAGGCCTCGGCCAAGCACCTCACGCCGTACGGCGAGGCTGCCGTGACGTGGACCCGCGACAACGGTCAGGTCACCCTCTCCGTGACCGTGCCGGTCGGATCCAAGGCCAGCGTCGCCGTACCTGGACAGGACGAGCCGGTCGAGGTCGGTCACGGAACGCACGAGTGGACCGCCGCCGACCCGTACGCCGAGACGCCGGGCGTGCCCGCCGACGCCACGATCCGCCAGCTGATCGACAACGCACCGGCCTGGACCGCGATCGTCGCGGCCGCCATCGAAGACGGAGTCGCCCCTACCGACACCGACCTCACCGGCCGCCTGGAGCGCTACCTCGACAATCCGGCCGCGGAGCTGATCCCCGTGCTCGGCCGCTTCCGCAAGAACCCGGACGCCCAGGCCCTGCAGGCCGAGCTCGACGCACGACTGACCCACTAACCCAACTCACCGACCGCCCCGCTGCCGCGATGTACATCCCTTGGAGGTCATGATGAGGTTCCGCCCAGGAGCCAGCGGTCTCGCACTGCTGGCTGTCTGTTCCCTAACCCTTGCCGCGTGCAGCGCGGGCAGTCTCGGATCCAGCGACGACGCCGGTGGCAGCGGCGCGGTCGAGATCACGTACCTGACCACGAACCAGGACCAGGACGTGAAGGAGGCCGAGCAACTCGCCAAGGACTTCCACGCGAAGAACTCGAACATCACCGTGAAGGTGGAGACCCGGCCGGGTGGCACCGAGGGCGACAACATCATCAAGACCCGGCTGTCCACCGGCGACATGGTCGACATCTTCAACTACAACACCGGGTCGCTGTTCAACGCGATCGCGCCGCAGAAGAACCTGCTCTCGGTCAACGACGAGCCGTGGGTCAAGGACCTGGACGAGAACTTCAAGAAGACCGTGACCGCCGACGGCCAGGTGTACGGCGCACCCGTCGGCGGCTTCCAGGGCGGTGCGGTCCTCTACAGCATCCCGGTCTACGAAAAGCTCGGGCTGCAGATTCCGAAGACCTGGGCCGAGTTCATGGCCAACAACGCCAAGATCAAGGCCTCCGGCGGCGGTGTCGCACCGGTCATCCAGACGTACGGCGAGACCTGGACCTCGCAGCTGTTCGTGCTCGGAGACTTCCACAACGTCTCCTCGGCCGAGCCGGACTTCGCCGACAAGTACACCAAGAACCAGGCGAAGTATGCGACGTCGCCGGCCGCGGTGAAGGGCTTCGAGCACACCGAGGCCGTCCACGACGCCGGCTACGAGAACAAGGACTTCGCCTCCGCCAAACTGCCCGACGGCCTGAAGATGCTTGCCACCGGCAAGGGCGCGCACTACCCGATCCTGTCCGGCGTGGTCGCGAACATGGTCGCCACCTACCCGGACGCGGCCAAGTCGGTCGGCCTGTTCGCGTTGCCTGGTGACGACGCGAGCAAGAACGGCCTGACGCTGTGGACGCCGGGCGGCCTCTACATCCCCAAGTCCACCGAGGGCGCCAAGCTGGACGCGGCAAAGAAGTTCCAGGCCTTCGTCGCCAGCCCGGACGGCTGCAAGTCGCAGAACGCGGCGGGCGCACCGACTGGTCCGTACGCGGTCAAGGGCTGCACGCTCGGGGACGACGTACCGCGGGCGATCAAGGACATGCAGCCGTACCTCGACAAGGAGGGTTCGTCCAGCCTCGCCCTGGAGTTCCTGTCACCGGTGAAGGGCCCGTCGCTGGAGCAGATCACCGTCGAGGTCGGGTCCGGCATCCGGAAGGCGAAGGACGGCGCGGCCCGGTACGACGAGGACGTCAAGAAGCAGGCCCAGCAGCTCGGGCTGGCGGGTTGGTGAGGTTATGACCGTTACCTCGGCCCATCCTCAGGACCGCGTTGACTCGACCCCGGCCGCGCCCGCGGCCGGGGGGAAGGTCTACACGCCGTACTCGTTCTGGTTCTACCTGCCGACCGCGGTGATCTACACCGTGCTGTTCCTGGTCCCGACGTTCGCGTCGTTCTACTACAGCCTGACCCGGTGGAGCCTGTTCGAGTCGAAGTTCATCGGGTTCGACAACTTCGTCACGTTCTTCCAGGAGCCGGCGCTGGTCAAGGGCTTCACCAACACCTTGATCTACGCCGTGGTGACGTCGGGTTCGAAGGTCGTGCTCGGTCTGTTGCTCGCCGTCCTGCTGACCTCTCGGATCATCGGCCGCGGGTATCTCCGGTCGGTCGTGTTCTTCCCGGTGCTGGTCAGCACCGTCGGCGTCGGCCTGCTGTTCCAGGTGCTGATGAATCCCGAGCGCGGCATCATCAACGGCGCCCTGGGCGTGTTCGGCATCCAGGGCCCGGGGTGGCTGACCGACCCGAAGTGGGCGCTGATGTCGATCGCCGCGGTCGATGTCTGGAAGGGCGTCGGGCTGGCGACCCTGATCTACATCGCCGGCATCGTGTCGATCCCGCGGGAGTACATGGAGGCCGCCCGGGTGGACGGCGCCGGATCGTGGGAGTCGTTCCGCCGGATCGTGCTGCCGCTGTGCAAGCCGGCCACCGTCACCGTGATCATCCTGTCCCTGATCGGCGGTCTGCGGTCGTTCGAGCTGATCTGGGCGATGACGCGCGGCGGACCCGGGTTCACCTCGGACGTGATCTCGTCGGTGATCTACAAGCAGTACCAGGCCGGGTTCTACGGCCTGTCGACGGCCGGCAACGTGATCCTGTTCGTCATCGTCACCGCGATCATCCTGCCGCTGTCGTGGTTCCTGAACCGGAAGGAGGTGGACATGTGAGTACCGCCGAACTCGTCAACCACCGGCCGGGCCGGAGCTACCTGCTCAGTGCGGTCGCGATCGTGTCCTCGATCGTGGTGTTCATCATTCCGTTCGCCTTCATCGTGCTGACCGCGGTGAAGGACCGGCAGCAGTCCGCGGACCTCGACTTCGCCTGGCCGCATCAGTTCCATTTCGTGCAGAACTTCGTCGACGTGGTCAAGGCCCGCGACTACATGCTGGTGATCGCGTTCATCAACAGCACGATCCTGACCGTGGCCAGCGTCGCCGGGATGGTGGTGCTCGCGGCCATGGCCGGGTTCGTGCTGCAGCGGCGGAAGAGCAAGTGGAACGGCTTCATCAACTTCCTGGTGCTGTCCGGTCTCATCATCCCGCCGGCCGTCGTACCGACGATCTGGGTGCTGCAGAAGCTCGGGCTGTTCAAGACCATGCCCGGGCTGATCCTGATCGAGATCGCGTTCGGGCTGTCGTTCTGCATCCTGTTGTTCCGGGCCTTCGTGGCGACCATCCCGCGGGAACTGGACGAGGCGGCGATCATCGACGGGGCCGGGCCGTTGCGGCTGTTCTTCCGGGTCATCTTCCCGCTGCTCAGATCCGTCATCATCACCGTCGTCGTGGTGCAGTCGGTCAACGTGTTCAACGACTTCGTGAACCCGCTGTACTTCCTGCCCGGCGACAAGAACGCCACCGTCCAGCTGACCCTCTACAACTTCTCCGGCCAGTTCAGCACCCAGTACAACCTGCTGTTCATGGACATCCTGCTGATCACGATCCCGCCGCTGATCATGTTCCTGTTCTTCAATCGGCAGATCGTGGCGGGTATGACGTCCGGAGCGGTCAAGGGCTGACCCTGGCCCGGTGACCCAGCTTCATCCGGTGCCCCGGTTCATCGCCCAGCCCCTGCGGCACTCACTTGTGCACGCCCGCACAGACAACCTCCCGCAAGCCACCGCCAACAACCCAACGAGCCAACACCACGCCGTACCCCGCCCCCCAAACCGGTTCGGGGAGGCCCATTCCCCAAATCAGTAGGGAAAGGCTCCCCAAATTCGCCTCTGGATCCTCCGCGAACCGATTTGGGGAGGCCCACGTCCCAAATCAGTGGGGAAAGGCTCCCCAAACCCGCTTCAGGATCCTCCCCAAACCGGTTTGGGGAGGATGCTCACCGACGGCGGTGGGGTGGGGGTGTCGGGGCGGGCTGGGTGGGCTGGCCACGGGCGTCGGTTGTGGGGCTGGCGCTCGACGTGCCGCTGAACGCCGGTGTCAACACGTTCGCGTACACCGACCGCACCTGGTACGCCGGGTCGACCTCGGCGTACCAGGCACGAACCGACCGAGTGACTACTCCGGCTTACGGACGATGAGCGCCGCCTGGCCCGCGTCCTTCTCGTTGGGCAGCGCCGCGCGCGTCAGGGTCGCCACCTCGGCGAACCCGGCGCTCGCGAGCAGCCCGGCGACGTCCGCGACGTCGTACATATAGACCTCGAGGTCGATGTCATGACCGTAGGCGTTCGTCAGATGTCGGCTGCCGTCGCCGACCTTGAAGCCGTGCACGAGGTGGCCGCCGGGCCGCAGCACGCGGAACAGTTCCGCGAACACCGCCGGCAGGTCCTCGCGTGGAGTGTGAACGAGCGAATACCACGCGAGGGCCCCGGCCAGCTCACCGTCCTTCAGGTCCAGGTCGAACAGCGACCCGACCTCGAACCGCAGCTCCGGGTACTCCCTCCGGGCCACCTCGATCATCCCCGGCGTCAGATCGACCCCGAACACGTCCATCCCCCGGCCGGCCAGGTACGTCGTGATGCGCCCGGTGCCGCACCCGAGATCTCCCACCGGCCCGTCCGGGACCAGCTGGCGGAAGTAGTCGAGGGCACCTTTCTCGAACGGATCCGCGTGGTGGTAGTCCTTCAGAATGGCGTGGTAGTCGGTGGCAGCGGCGTTGTACGACCCTTGAATATCGTTCACGCCAGAACCTTAGGAAGGCCCTCCGACAGTTTCTCGTAGTCCGCGATCGAGTTGTACGCGTGCGCCGAGAGGCGGATGAATCCACGGTCGTCGAAGCCGGTGAGCGTGATCTCGGCCTTCAGCTCGCGGGACACGCACAGCTTCAGTTCGGGGCCGCCGGCGAGGTCGAACGAGGACGGCAGCTCGACCAGGCGCATCGTCGCCGGCGGGTGCGCCACCTCGGCCACGCCGGTCCCGAGCGCCTTCGCCAGCACCTTCGCGCCCTCCTCGACCAACGTGGTCAGCTGCGGGCGACGCGTCGGCCAGTCCAGGTCGGCCAGGACCCCCAACGACTCCGGCGCGGCGATCCACGGCACGTAGTCGTACGTGCCGAGCATGTCGAAGCGTTCCGGCATCCGCTCGTCGTACTCCGACCAGGACACGATCAGCGGCATCGACGCCGTACGCCACTGCTCAGCGACGACGAGCCCGGCCGTTGCCCGTGGAGCGGCCGGCCACTTGTGGAAGTTGCCGGTCCAGAAGTCGGCGCCGCCGGCGGCGGGTGCGTCGATCAATGCCGGTGCGTGCGCGCCGTCGACCACGACCGGTACGCCGCGCTCGTGGGCGGCCGCCACCAGCGCATCGATCGGGAACACCTTCGCCGTACCCGAGGTGATCTGGTCCACGATCAGGACGGACGCGCCGTCGAGGCGGTCCGCGATCAGCGCGACCACGGTCTCGTCGTCGGCCTCGATCGGGATCTCGACGATCACCACCTCCGCGCCGTGCGCCTTCCCGAACCGCTCGGCCGCGAACCGCACCGCGCCGTACGCATGGTCGGTCAGCACGATCCGGCTGCCGGCCGGGATCGGCAGCGTCTGAAGCGCGACGGTCACGCCGGCGCTCGCGTTCGGGACCAGCGCGAACCCGTCCGGGTCGGTTTCCAGGTACGCCGCCAGCGCCAGGCGGCTCGCGGTCAGCCGGTCGGCGACGGTTCGGAACCAGACCATCGGGTTGGCGTCCATCTCGGCGCGGAGGCCGGCCATCACCTCCTGCGTGCGGCGCGGCACGGCGCCGTACGAGCCATGGTTGAGGTGCAGAACATCGGGATCGAGAGTCCACAGATCGGGGCGGGAGCGGAGTACTGTCACCACCCAAACGGTACATACTGCACAGGTGTACCCCTACCTCGACCATGACGGACCGATCGCGATGGCCCATCGAGGCGGCGCCAAGCACCCGGACAACATCGGCTACGAGAACTCGCTGCACGCGTTCCAGCACGCCGTCGACCTCGGGTACCGGTACCTGGAGACCGACCTGCACGCGACCAGCGACGGCGTCGTGATCGCGTTCCACGACAACAGGCTCGACCGGGTCACCGACCGGACCGGGGTGATCGCGGAGCTGCCGTGGTCGGAGGTCAGCAAGGCGAAGATCAACGGCCACGAGCCGATCCCCCGCCTGGACGCGCTGCTCGAGCACTTCCCGGACGTCCGGTTCAACCTGGACATCAAGGCCGAGGGCGGCCTGGAGCCGGCCGCGAAGGTCCTGCGGGCGGCGAAGGCGATCGACCGGGTCTGTGTGTCGTCGTTCTCCCAGTCGCGGGTCCGCCGGATCCGCAAGCTGCTCGGGCCGCGGCTGTGCACCGGGTACGGCGAGTGGGAGATCGTCCTGATCCGCTTCCTGCCGTTCGCGCTGAAGGCCCGCGGCGCCTGCCTGCAGATCCCCGAGGGGTACGGCGCGTTCCACGTGCTCACGCCCGGTCTGATCAAGCGCGCGCACTCCCGCGGCAAGCAGGTGCACGTCTGGACGGTCGACGACCCGCACGCGATGCGCCGGATGCTCGACGCCGGCGTCGACGGCCTGATCACCGACCGCACCGACCTGCTGCGTGATGTCCTGATGGAGCGAGGTCAGTGGCACTGAAGTGTTATCCGCCGGTACGTCACGACGTACCCCGGACCTGACACACTTCCGCGCATGGGATTCCTCTCCGCCCCGCCGGCGGTCGACAAGCGCGAGTACTGGGGATTCAGTCTCTACGACTGGGCCAACTCGGGCTACGTCACCACCACGGGCACCGTCCTGTTCGCGCCGTACCTGACGTCGGTTGCGGAGAGGGCCGCCTGCGGGTTCGTCGGGACGACCGATAAGCCGTGCCACACGAACCTGGACGTGCTCGGACTCGGGATCTCCCCCGGCTCGCTCGCGTTCTACGTCGTGACGGTCGCGACCCTGGTGTCGGCGCTGTTCCTGCCGGTGGTCGGCGCGATCGCGGACCGGATGTCGCACAAGAAGCTGCTGATGTGCGGGTTCGCCTGGGCCGGTGCCCTCGCGGCGTGCTGCATGGTGTTCGTGGACGGCGGGCGCTGGCAACTCGGTGCGCTGCTGCTGTTCGTGGGGAACCTGTGTCTCGGCTCGTCCCTGGTCGTGTACGACTCGATCCTCATCGACATCGCTCCACCGGATCAGCGCGACGCCGTCTCGTCCCGCGCCTGGGCATTCGGGTACGCCGGTGGCTTCCTGCTGCTCCTGGTCAATCTGGCGGTCGTCACCGCCCACGACGCGCTCGGGCTGAGTCAGAGCACGGCCGTACGCCTCAGCCTGCTCAGTGCGGGGCTCTGGTGGGGAATCTTCACGTTCTTCCCGTTCCTCCGGCTGCGCAACCGGCCGCCGACGAACGTCGTGCAGGTGCGCAGCGGCAGTCTCGTGCGGCAGAGCTTCGGTCAGCTGGGCGCCACGCTCAAGCACCTGCGCAGCTACAAGATGACGATGCTGTTCCTGATCGCGTACCTGTTCTTCAACGACGGGATCCAGACAGTCATCTCGGTGTCGTCGACGTACGGCGAGAAGCAGCTCGGGTTCGAGACGCAGGTGCTGATCGCAACGATCCTGCTGGTCCAGTTCGTCGCGTTCTTCGGGGCGCTGGCGTTCGGCCGGTTCGCCCAGCGGTACGGCGCCCATCGCACCATCTCCGGCGGCCTGGTGATCTGGATCCTGATCGTGATCGCCGGGTTCCTGCTGCCGGAGCGCCAGATCGTTCCGTTCCTGGCGATGGGGATGGCGATCGGGATCGTGCTCGGCGGGACGCAGGCGTTGTCCCGATCGGCCTTCAGCCAGCTGATCCCGAAGGGCCGCGAGGCGGAGTACTTCTCGCTCTATCAGGCGGGTGAACGCGGGACGTCGTGGCTGGGCACGCTGGTGTTCGGTCTCGTCCACCAGCTCACCGGCTCGTACCGTCCCGCGATCGTCGCCCTCGGCCTCTTCTTCGTCGTCGGTCTCGCGCTGCTGGTCCGCGTTGACATGCGCCGAGGCATCGACGAAGCCGGCAACAGCCAGCCGACCGTGGTTTAGGCCGCGCCGGGGCCGACGTCTGCGGAGGTGAGCGGGCGTCGGACCGGTGCCGCGGTCGAGTACTCGTCGGCGCCGACGTCGTACGGCGCCGTACGAGCATGCCCGTCAACGTCATCGCTTACCTGACCCGAGTGATCGACGGCCGCTGCGTTCACGGCAGCACTACCCGAGCCGAGCCGGTAGACGCCATCGGTGCCCGCAGTCAGCTTCGGATCAGCCCGCGTGACGCCCGCCGACGGAATGTTGCCGTTGGTCGCCTGCCCCCACACGATGTTCCCCGCCCAGGTCAGGCCGTCGAGGTATGGCATGTCGACCAACTCGCCGCTGTCGCCGGCCATCAGGTTGTCGGCCACCACACAGTCGAGCGGAGGGACCGTGCGCTGACTCTCACCGACAAGGGCCTGTCCGTTGTTCCGGAGCGTGTTCAGCGCGATGGTCACGCGGTCAGGGGCGTCGTTGCCGGTCCGGGAGCTGGACGGTTCGCCGTCGTAGTGGTCCCGCTCCGTACCGCTGCCGAGCACCACGCCGGCGCCCGCGATCCCGCTGACGTAGTTGTTCACGATCAGATGGTCGTTGCCGTAGATCCGGATCCCGTTCTCGCCGGACAGCAGATAGTTGCTCTCGACCCGGTTGTCGTTGCCGTGCCGCAGGACGAGCCCGCCGAGGGACGAGCGGATCGTGTTGTACCGGATCGTGTTGCCCGACGACTTCACCGAGATCGCCTCGGGATCGCCGTTGCACCGCTCGAACAGGTTGTACTCGACCGTCGCGTCGGCCGTGCTGAGCGCCCGGCTGCTCACTCCGAGCCGGATCGGCTCCCCGCCGTTCGCCCCGCTGAACGTGTGGTCGCGGAAGTAGTTCCGCAGGATGTGCGTGCGCTGCGCCATCGCCTCCGAGCCGGCGCCGTCGATCACCAGGTACACGCCGACGGTGGACTTGTCGTGGAAGACGTTGCGGTCGATCTTCGCGTCGTCGCCGCGGACGACGACCCAGTGGCCGGTCGACGCCGCGAGTTGGAGGTCGTTGCGGGTCAGCCGGATCCGCGGGCAGTCCGCCGGGATCTCCAGCGTCGTACTCTGCCGAAACGCGAACCCGCTGATCGTGATGTCCGACGACCCCGAGAACACGAAGCTCTGCGCGCCGGTCAGCGTCACACCGCCGCGGCTCTGGGCCACGATCGTGATGGGCCCCTGCCGGTTGCTGATGGTGATCGGTGACCCCGACGGCACGGCGTACGAACCGTTCGCAATCGTGATCGTGGTGCCGGCGGTGGCGCTGTTGATTGCCTGCTGCAACTCGGCCAGCGAGGTCACCGCGGCAGTCTCCTTGGCGAGCGCTGCTCGCGCGCTCACCAAGGAAATTGCGACGGCGCCACTGCCGGCCAGGAACGTACGACGGTCCATGACGAGGCTCCTAGTTGTGTGGGCGGTACAACTTTCGGTACTCGCTCGGGGTCACCGAACTCACCTGGCGGAACACCTTCGAGAAGTAGGACTGATCCATCCCGACGGCGGCCGCGATCTCCTCCATCGGGCGCGCGGTCGCCGTCAGCTCGCGTTGGGCCCATTCGATCCGGGCCCGCTTGATGTACTGCTTCGGCGACAACCCGAACTCCGTGCGGAAGTGCCGCATGAAGCTCGGCAGGTCATAGCCGAACACCGCCGCGAGCTCCTCGACACTCGGCAGCGTGGAGAGGTTGTCCTGTATGTACTGCACGATCCCGGACTCGCTCGTCTGCCGCTCCGACAACCGCACCGAGCCGGGCGGCGCACTGTCCAGGTAGTGCGCGAACAGCGCGGTCAGCGCCGAACGCAGCCGCAGCGGCGTCGCAAGACCGGGCGGGTCCCGGTCGGCGGCACCGACCTGCTCGAACAGAGCGGCGGCCTCCTCGGGCGCCTTGCTCGGGACGATGTACGGCAGTGTCAGCATCTCGCCGATGTCGCGGTCGCCGATCAGCGCCGAGAAGTGCAGCCAGTGCTTGCGGAACACGTTGTCGCTGATCGTCTCGTACGACACAGGCACGTCGGCCGGCAGGTAGACGAGTTCACCGGGCCGCGGGTAAAGCTCCTGGTCTCGTACGACGAGGCGCCCCTCTCCCTCCAGGATCAGGTACAGGCGGGAGAACGGATCCGGCATCAGGGCCCGGGACCACTCGCGGTGCACCTTCGTGATCCGGGCCGCGACGACCAGATCCAGCCGCAGCCGGTCGAGATACGTCCGGATGATCTCCTGCTCCCCCACCGCGTTCTTCTGGGCCGTCTTCATCGCGCGTGCGGCCCGACGTCGGTAGAGGTCAAGGGACGGTACGTCGGCCAGCGGGCCGAGTACTCGTCCGCGCCGACATCCGCCGTGCGACCGGTCCGGTGGTCCCCGTCCAAGTCGGCGGCGACCTCAGGGTACGACTGGGACGCCGCGTTGATCGCCGGGCTGCCCGCCGTGAGCCGACGTACCCCGTCGGGACCTGGTGCGAGCCGCGGGTCGACGCGGGTGAAGCCGGCGGCGGGCGCGTTGCCGTCCGTTCCCTGTCCCCAGTGGATGTTGCCTGACCAGGTGATGCCGTCCTGGAACGGCATGTTCACCAACTGCCCGTTGTCCGTCACCAACAGATTGTCTGTCACCGCACACTCGAGCGGCGGCAGGGTCCGGTGGCTCTCGCCGCTGACAGCGAACTCGCAGTCGAGCACGGTGTTCAGCGCGATCCGCACCCGGTCCGGCGCATCGTTACCGCGCCGGGAGTCTGCCGGCTCGCCGGGGTAATGATCGCGGACGTTGCCGCTGCCCAGTACGACGCCGGTGCCGCTGATCCGCTCCACGTAGTTGTTCACGATCAGGTGGTCGTTGCCGTAGATCCGGATCCCGTTCTCCCCCGACAGCAGATAGTTGCCTTCGACCCGGGTCGCGTTGCCGTGCCGCAGCACGATGCCACCCAGGCTGTCGCGGATCGTGTTGTGCCGGATGGTGTTGCCCGACGACTTCACCGAGATCGCCTCGGGGTCGCCGTTCGCACGCTCGAACAGGTTGAACTCGACGACCGCACCGGCCGTCGACAGCGCCCGCGGGCTGAGCCCGAGCCGGATCGGCTCGCCGCCGTTGTCGCCGGGGAACGTGTGGTCGCGGAAGTAGTTGCGGGTGATGTGCACCCCGCGCGCCATCCCGTCCGTCCCGGCGCCCTCGACGCCGAGGTAGATGCCGAGCGTGGACTTGCCGTGGAACTCGTTGCGATCGATCGTCGAGTAGTCCGCGCGCACCATCACCCAGTGCAGACCCTCGATGTCTGCCAGCTGGAAGTCGTTGCGGGTCAGCCGGATCCGTCGGCAGTCCGGCGGTACGTCGAGCGTCGTACGTTGCCGGAACGCGAAGCCGCTGATCGTGACGTCCGAGGAGCCGCTCAGCACGAAACTCTGCTCACCGGTCAGTACCACGCCCCCGACCGACTCCGCCCGTACGACGATCGGTTCGTCACGGGTGCCGCGCTTGCCGGTGATCGTGATCGGAGCCGATACCTCATAGGTGCCGTCGGCAACGGTAATGACACTGCCCGGCGTCGCGCGGACGATCGCGGCCTGGAGCTCGTCCAGCGAGCCCACCAGCCGGCCCTGCGAGCTGGCCGTCGCCGGCAGTGCGGGCAATGCGGTCAGTCCCACGACACCTGTTGCTGCGAGGAAGGTACGACGATGCATGTCTCCAACTTCCGACCAATTTGTACTTTTTACACCTCATTTCGTCGGAAGATAGCGCTTTCCAAGCGAACCCGTCAATGACTCATCGGATCTCTCGCGCCGCGGATCCGTTCAGGCGGGTACGACGGAACCGACGAACTCACGCACCGCAGCGACCGTCGGGCGGGTGCCGGTGCGGTCGGCGAACATCATGTGGCTCGAGCCGATCAGTGTCAGGCCGAGGACGTCGATGTTGGCGTCCGAGCGGATGCGGCCGTAGGTCTGCTCTGCGGCGAGGTAGTCCCGGATGGCCTGGCCGGCTTCGCTGAGGATCGGTACGCCGGTGGGCACAGCCTCCCGCAGCCGTGCGCGCAGACCGTCTCGGGAGATTGTCAGGCTGACGATCGCGACGGCGACCGAGCCGAACAGGTCGGTCAGCATCGTGGTGAGGTTGTCGACGACACTCCCCTGCCCTGCGGCCTTCAGCAGCGCTTCGGCCTGGTCGTCGAGGCGGCGGATCCGGTCGAGGACGAGCTCGGCGAGGAAGCCGTCGAAGTCCGTGAAGTGCTTGTGCAGCAAGCCTTTCGCGCACCCAGCCTCGGTAGTCACCGCGCGACTCGTGAGCGCCTCCGGCCCGTCCCGCAGCAACACCCGCTCAGCCGCGTCGAACAGCTGCTCCCGGGCGTCCCGCATAGCCACACCGGTAGGCATTCACACCGTCCCTTGACGCAAGTGGGCGACCGCCCACTATCGTGGGCACATGCCCACTCTAGCGCCGGACCCCGATCCGAAGCAGCCCGCCGACCCGCATCGGCACCGCGAGATGGCCGAGTCCTTCGGCGCCGACGCGGCGCTCTACGACCAGGCCCGGCCGTCCTACCCGACCGCTCTCATCGACGCACTCGTTGCCGCGGCACCCGGTCGCGACTTCCTCGACGTCGGGTGCGGGACCGGCATCTTGTCCCGCCAACTCCAGGCGGCGGAATGCCGAGTGCTCGGCGTCGACGTCGACGGCCGAATGGCGGCGTACGCACGCTCCACCGGCGTAGAAGCCGAAGTCTCCCCCTTCGAAACCTGGGATCCAGCTGGCCGCACCTTCGACGCGCTAGTCGCCGGGATGACGTGGCACTGGATCGACCCAGCCGTCGGCGCCACGAAGGCCGCCGAGGTACTCCGCCCCGGCGGGACATTCGCCGTCTTCTGGTACGTCCTCCAACCGCCACCCGCCCTCGGCGCAGCCTTCGCCGACGTCCAACGCGACGTACTGCCTCAGAACCCAGCCGCCGCCTCCCCTCTCGGCGCCTACGAGCAGTTCCTAGACCGAACCGCCGACAACCTCCCCGCCGCCTTCACCAACGTCTCCCGCGCGACCTTCCCCTGGTCCCGCACCTACACCCGCGACGAGTGGCTAGACCAGCTCCGCACCAGCGGCATAGCCAAACCCCTCTCCACCGCCGGCAAACTCGACGCCGTGCTCGAAGGCACCGCCACCGCAATCGACGCCGCCGGCGGCAGCTTCACTCTCGACTCCGTCGCCGTAGCCCTCACCGCCACCCGGACCTGACACGATGACGCGGTGAATCCGCCCGCCCTCGTGCCCGAGCTCCTCGTGAAGTCCGTTGCCGCCAGCACGCATTTCTGGTGCGAGCTGTGTGGTTTCGAGGTGCTGTACGACCGGCCGGAAGAGGGCTTCGCGTACCTCACGTCCGGCGACGCGCACATCATGCTCGAGCAGATCGGCGTCGGCCGGAACTGGATCACCGGGCGACTGCGCCCGCCGCTGGGTCGCGGCGTCAACTTCCAGATCGCCGTCCCCTCGATCGCGCCGATCGTCGAGTCGCTGCGCGCCGCCGGATGGGCCTTGTTCATGCAGCCCGAGACGAAGTGGTACCGAACTGGTGACGGCGAGGCAGGTGTCGAGCAGTTCCTGGTGACGGACCCCGACGGCTACCTGCTCCGCTTCCAGTCGTCCCTCGGACACCGCCCCTCGAACTGACGTGCGCCCGGCCGGGGCGCTGGCCGGACGCACGGATCGAGGCGGACCGCCAGGCCATCACAATTCGCCACCAGACCACGGCGGCACGCTTGGCGGCGCAGTGGACGTGCAATTGTGATGGCCTGGGGATCCTCAGCGGGAGGAGGGGGTTGCGGTCGGGTTGCGGAAGCTGCCGAAGGCGCCCTGGCGGACCGTGTTCGCGGTGATCGTGCCGTTGGCGCTCTGGCCGCTGACGACGACCTGCTCGCCCGCCTTCAGGTCCGCCGCGGTGCCCTTCGAGGTGATCTCGTACGTCGTGTCGCCGGTGAGCTTCACCGTGACATTGCCGGACTGGGTCTTCACGACCAACTCGGAACTGGTCGAAGAGACGACCGTGCCGACCCCGCCACCGCCCTGCGCACCGCCGGGACCCTGGCCGGGCGCGTTCTGGCCGTACTGGCCGCGGAACCCGCCGTACCCGCGACCGCCGGCCTGCGGCTGGTTCGACGAGCTGTCCGAGGCGAACGCCGCGTGCAGCCCGGCGCCGCCGCCGAGGCCGATGGCGAGCACCACGATCCCGGTCAGGATCGCCGTGGCCAGCGGCAGGTTGAGGGTCTTCTTCGGCTTCAGCGCCGCATCGACTTCCTCGTCGGACCCGATCTGGGCGAACTCATCGGGCGTCTGGTTACTCATCTGAAGTGCCTCTCACTCGTGACGTAGTGCATCGATGGGACGGAGGCCGGCGGCTCGGTGCGCCGGCATGCTGCCGAAGAACAGGCCGACCGCCGCGGACACGCCGAGTGCGAGTCCGATCGACGACGGCACCAGCACCGGCTGCACACCGGCCAACTGGAAGCGGGTGACGATCAGCGCGGCCCCGACCCCGACCGCGCCGCCGATCAGGCTGAGCAGCGTCGCCTCGATCAGGAACTGGCCGAGGATCGTCCGACGCCGGGCGCCGAGCGCCTTGCGGATCCCGATCTCCCGGGTCCGCTCGGTGACCGTGACCAGCATGATGTTGGTGACCCCGATCCCGCCCACGACCAGGCTGATCGCGGCCACGGTCGCGAGAAGGGCGGTGAACGTCGCCGCGGTGTCCTGGCTGGTCTGCAGGATCTGCGCCGAGTTCGTGATCCGGAACGGCGAGGTCTCCTCGGCGGGCACCTGATGCCGAGCGGTCAGCAACTCCGTGACCTCGGCCTGCGCGGTGTCGACACGATCCTGGCCGGCCGCTTGTACGACGATCTGGTTCAGGGCGCCGTACCCGGCCTGGGTCGCCCGGAGCGTGCTGATCGGCACGATCGCGGTCGCGTTCGGGTCGTTGAAGCCGGTGCTGTCCTTGCTCGCCAGTACGCCGAGGACGGTGAAGTCGACGGCGCCGAGCTTGATCGTCTGACCGACCGCGCTTGCGGGCCGCGTGAACAGCTCGGTCGCGGCCGTCTGCCCGAGCAGGATCACCCGCTGGGAGGTGTCCACGTCGGCCTGCGTGAACGAGCTGCCGATCTGCACCGGCGTGTTGGTGGCCGGCATGTACATCGGTGTGGTGCCGATCACCTGGTTGACCGTGTAGCTGGTGTCGCCGTTGGTCGCCGTACCGGAGCTGGTCATCACCGGCGCGACCGACGAGATGTCCGGGGCCAGGTTCTTGTCGGCGAGCGCGGTGGCGTCGTCGAGCGTGAGGCTGTACTGCTGGTTGGCCGGGCCGGCCTGACCGCGGAGGAACCCGCCGCCACCGCCCGTCGTGGAGACCGTGAGCAGGTTGGTGCCCATCGCCTCCAGGCGGTCCTGCACCGCCTTCCCCGAGCCGTTGCCGACTGCAACCAGCACGATCACGGCGCCGACCCCGATCGAGACGCCGAGGACGGTGAGGAGCGATCTCAGCTTGTTCGCCGTGAGGCCGCGGAGCGCGGCGCCCATCAGGTCGCGTGGGGACATCAGCGGGTCACCTCGTCGGAGACGATCCGGCCGTCGGAGACCTGCACGAGCCGCCGGGCGCGGGCCGCGACGTCGTGCTCGTGGGTGATCACGATGATCGTGCGGCCGTCGGCGTGCAGGTCGTCGAACATGCCGAGCACCTCGGCGGTCGAATGCGCGTCGAGGTTGCCGGTCGGCTCGTCGGCGAGCAGGATCCGCGGACCCGTCGCCAGCGCCCGGGCGATCGCGACCCGCTGCTGCTGACCGCCGGACAGCTCGTTCGGCCGGTGCCCGGTGCGGTCGGCGAGACCGACGAGTTCGAGCGCCCGGTTGGCCCGCTTGCGGCGTTCGCCCCGGCGCAGGTGGGCGTAGGTGAGGGGTAGTTCGACGTTCGCGAGCGCGGTGGTGCGCGGGATCAGGTTGAACGACTGGAAGATGAACCCGATCTTCCGGCCGCGGACGAGCGCCTGCTGATCCTCGCTCAGCCGGGCCACGTCGCTCCCGTCGAGCCAGTACTCCCCGCGGGACGGTACGTCGAGGCAGCCGAGGATGTTCATCAACGTCGACTTGCCGGACCCGGACGAGCCCATCACCGCGACGTACTCGCCGGCCTCGACGCGCAGCGACACACCCTGGAGAGCGTGCACCGCGGTCTCGCCCTGGCCGTACGTCTTGGTGACCTCCCGGATGTCGATCAGGGACTCAGCGGCCACGGAAGCCTCCGGCGCCTGTTCCCTGACCGACGCCCGCGCCCGGGAACTGGCCACCGCCCGGCTGCTGCCCCTGCCGGCCCTGGCCGTTCTGGGTACCGGTGCCGCCGATCGCGCCCTGCAGCAGCTCGATCTGGTCGCCTTCGTTCAGGCCCGACGTGATCTGCGTGTAGCTGTCACCCCGGACGCCGACCTGCACCTCCCGCGTCCCGCTGCCGTCGGCCATCGTGACCGTGTACGTCGTACCGCTCGTCGCGATCGCCATGCTCGGGACGTAGAGCGCGTTGGCCGCCTTCGCGGTCTGGACCGTGACGTTCGCGGTCTGGCCCATCCGGGCGTTGGCCGGGAGCTTGGCGAGGCTGAAGGTGGCCGAGTACGAGACCACGCCGTTGGTGGTGGTCGGGGTCGGTGACACGGTCGCCAGCGATGCGGTGAGCGTCGTACCGGGCTCGGCGTTCAGGGTCACCGTCGCGGCCTGGCCGGCCTTGATCTTGATCGCATCGGCCTCGGCGAACGCGGCCACCACCTGGAGCGCCTTCAGGTCGGCGATGTCCACGAAACCGGTGCCGGACGTGGTCGACGTACCGGAGCTCGAGGCTGAACCTTGACCTGAGGTCGAGCCTTGCCCGCTGCTGCCTGAACTCGAACCCGAGCTGGAGTTGGATCCGCCGGCCACTGAGCCAACTGCACCGTTGACCGCCGTGATCGTGCCGGCGATCGGCGCCTTCAGCGTGGTCGCGTCGACCGCGGCCTCGGCCGCGTCGACGTTCTGGTCGGACTGTTCCTTGTCCGCCTTCGCCTTCGCCAGGCTCGCCTCGGCGTTGCTGACGGCAACCTCCGGGCTCTGAGTCTGACCTTGACCTTGAGACTGCTGGGTCTGCTGTTGCTGGCCGTTGCTCGGGGTGGGGGTCGGCGAGGGTGAGGCGGACGCTTCCTCGGCCGCCTCGAGGGCGTCCTGTGCGTCGCTGAGTGTCCCCTCGGCCGCGGTGACCGAGTTCGCGGACGCGATCTGGTTCTGCTGGGCGATCCGCAACTGCCGCTCGGCGGCTGCCGGGTCGACCTTCGCGATCGCGGCGCCCTTCGCCACCACCTGACCGACCTTCACGAGCACCTGCGTCACCGTGCCGGACGTCTCGAACTGCGGGGACGCGGTCTGGGAGCTCTGCAGGGTGCCGCTCGAGCTGACGCTCGCGGTCACCTCGCCACGCTGCACGGCCACCGACGGCCGGGTCGCGCCGGCGGCCGGCGGATCCTTCTTGAAGAACAGGAAGTAGGCGGTGACGCCGATGGCGAGGACGATGGCCACCAGGGCCACGTTCACGAAACTGAGGCCACGGAGCTTGTGGCGGGGTAGCACCATGGACGCTGAGGCTAGGGACACTTACTGAGGAGGAGATCCTCGCTTCCTGGCAACAGGCTGTGAACCAGGTATCGATTTGGTGCGTCGTACATCGGGCGGTCCGCGACACTCGGTGACACTGCGGGATCTGTGAACAGTCGATGACAGCAGGTCACGGCGCTGGTGTCAGGTGCGTACATATGGCTCGGGCATGCCAAAATGGGAATGATCCGGGCCGGCCGACCGTTGGCACGGATGACGATCTCGGAGGTTTGACATGTCTAATCGCGTACTGCGTGGTTCGGGGCTGGGTGGGGTCAGCTTCGAGGATGACCGCGGTGTGGAGTTCGCGCCGCGCCAGATGATCACGTACGACTGCCCCCGCGGCCATGTGGTCGAGGTCACGATGGCGCACGACGCCGAGGTGCCCGCGATCTGGGAGTGCCCGCACTGCGGCAGCGAGGCCGCCCGTTCGACCGGTGAGAAGCCGGAGCCGAAGCAGGAGAAGCCGGCCCGTACGCACTGGGACATGCTGCGCGAGCGCCGCAGCATCTCGGAGCTGGAGGAGCTGCTGGCCGAGCGGGTCGATCTGCTGCGCAAGGGCGAGATCGGCCCGGCGCACCTGCACCGGACCAAGCGCACCGCCTGATCCACTGAGAAGCCCTCACCGCAACGGCGCGGTGAGGGCTTTTTCTTTGATCCAGTTTGCCTAAAGGCTTTAGGCAAATACATAATGAGCTATGGCAAGAGCGGGGTTGAGCGGCGCGCGGCTGGCGCAGGCCGGTGCGGAGCTGGCCGACGAGGTCGGCTTCGAACAGGTCACCGTGTCGGCGCTGGCCCGGCACTTCAGCGTCCAGGTCGCGAGCCTGTACTCACACGTCCGCAACTCCGACGACCTGAAGGCCCGCATCGCCACGGTCGCCCTCACCGAGCTGGCCGACCAGGCTGCCGCGGCCCTCGCCGGGCGCGCCGGCCGCGACGCCCTGCACGCCCTCGCCGACGTCTACCGCGACTACGCCCGAACCCACCCGGGCCGCTACACCGCCACCCGCCACACCGCCGCTGCCTCAGTTCTGGGCGAGCAGTACGTCGATGCCGGGCGTCGGCACTCCGAGCTCGTCCGCGCAGTCCTCCGTGGGTACGACCTCGGAGAACCCGCCCAGACCGACGCCGTACGCCTCCTCGGCAGCACGATCCACGGCTACATCACCCTCGAGCTCGCTGGTTCCTTCTCCCACAGCGAGCCCAGCGCCAGCGACAGCTGGCCACGCATCATCGACGCCCTCGACACCCTCCTCCGCAGCTGGAGCTGACATGATCACCACCCCTATCACCGGCGACCTGCTCCGCGGTGCGCTCGAACTGGAGCAGACCGACCGCGGCCTCCTCCCACACCGCCTGCCGGCCTGGGCGCGAACGCAGTACGACGACGGCCAGATGTCGATGGTCGAGTCCCAACCCTCCGGCGTACGCCTCGTCTTCCGTACGTCGGCCACCGTCGTCGAGCTCGACACGGTGCCGTCCAAGCGGGATTACGTCGGCGCTCCCCCGCGACCGGACGGCGTGTACGACGTACTCGTCGACGGCGAGCTGGTGACGCAGCTCACCGCGCCCGGCGGCGACGTCATCACCATCGACCTGATGACGGGCGCTACCGAGACCCGGCCCGGGCAGCCCGAGACGCTGCGAGTCGCCGGGCTGGCCGCCGTACCGAAGACCGTCGAGATCTGGCTGCCGCACAACGAGACGACTCAACTCGTTGCCCTGCGCACCGATGCTCCGGTCGAGCCGGTACCAGCCGCGCGCCGGGTCTGGCTGCACCACGGCAGCTCCATCAGCCACGGGTCCAACGCGACCCACCCCACCGGCACCTGGCCGGCCCTCGCCGCCGCTCAGGGCGGTGTCGAACTCGTCAACCTTGGCTTCGGTGGCAGCGCGTACCTGCAACCGTTCATCGCCCGCACCATCCGCGACACGCCCGCGGACCTGATCAGCCTCAAACTCGGCATCAACATCGTCAACAGCGACGGGCTCAGCCTCCGCAGCTTCACCCCGGCCGTCCACGGCTTCCTCGACACCATTCGCGACGGCCACCCCTACACGCCGCTGCTGGTCGTCTCCCCCATCCTCTGCCCGATCCACGAGAACACCCCCGGACCGACCAACTGGGACCTGTCCGCCCTGGCCGCCGGCGAACTCCGTTTCACCGCCACGGGCAACCCCGACGAGATCCCGGCCGGCAAACTCACCCTGTCGGTCATCCGCGCCGAACTCGCCCGCATCCTCACCCAACGCGCCCTGACCGACCCGAACCTCCACCACCTGGACGGCCGCGAGCTGTACGGCGAGACGGACAACCTCGCCCATCCGCTCCCCGACGACCTCCATCCGGACGGCCCCACCCACCAACTCATCGCAGACCGGTTCAGCCAGTACGCCTTCGGCCCGAAAGGCGCCTTCGTAGGTGCCGCCGGGCAAACGGCTCAGTAGCGCGCGAGGTCTTCCAGACGACGCAGGTGGGCGCGTCTGGGAGCGATCGTGACGGCGTCGTCGGTGATCTCCTCGATGTCGTCCCAGGGCAGGTACCAGACCTCGCCGAGCCGCGCGTGGATCAGCCGACGTAGCAGCTCGGGGCCGACGTGGCGCTCGTAGCCGAAGAGCCGCGTGGCCCGGTTCTCCACCACGATCAGGCCGTCGACCCGCAACGCGCGCTGCATCGAGACCAGCATCGGGCCGTCCTGGACCAGGCGAACGTCCGCGACCCCGCCGATGACGTCGCCGTCGGTGTCCAGGACGCGGCGACCGAGCAGGTCATTCAGGCGCATGGCGGGCTCCTGGGATCTTGGCGATGACGTGGTTCTCGACCCAGTCGTCGTAGTAGTCGAGATCGAGATCCTCGACCGAGACCGTCACGGCCGTAGTGATGTCGACGATCCGGCGGGCAGTGATCCGCTCCCGACCGGTGATCAGCGCGGTCACCACCGGCGGATCGGCGTCCAGGTCGAGTTCGACGTCGTCGACCTTCCCGGCCAGGTGACCGTCGGCCTGGTCGATCAACTGCCGGTCCAGGAGATGCAGCTGTGCGTGCAGCACTCGCCCCGATTCGCCGGGCATGCTCACTGCCCTCCTTTCGTGATGATCATCAGCGGTATCGCCGCCGCCGAGGCAACGGTGAGCAGCGCCAGGTAGACCAGCCCGAACGCGTTGCGCACCGGACCGTTCTTCTCCTCGCCGACATAGTCGGGGTCGTTGGCAACGATCAGGATCGGCAGGTACGTGAGCGGCAGCGCCATCGCGGCGAACACCACGGAGTACTCCGTCACCTGCACCGGATCGACGGCCGTCAGCAGCGTCAGCATCGCCAGTACGAGGCACACGATGATCACCACGTGGAACCGCGATGCCTCCCGCGGCCGGACGAACTTTCCCCACTGCCAGCCGCGGTACTGCGCGATCGTGTAGCCGCACGACAGTGCCGTCTCCAGGGCCGCGCCGAAGGTCGCCGCGAACACCCCGATCAGGACGATCGCCAGCCCGAGTTTGCCGAGGGCAACCGCCACCGGAAGCGTCACCTGACCCAAGGTCTCGACCTTGATGCCCGCCGGCAGGAACAGGACCGCGGCACCGCCCATGATCGCGAGCGAAAGCAACCCGCCGAGCGGAAACCCGACGAACACGTTGGACCGTGCCGTCACCAGATCGCTCCGCGTCCACTTCTCCTCGACCCCTCCGGACGAGAAGAAGAACACCTCGTACGGCGTCATCGCCGCACCGAACAGCGCGATCCCGTAGTACGCGTAGGTCGCCCAGTTCTCGTGACCGATCGGATGCGGCCGCGTCGCCTGGTGCAGCAACTGGCCCCAATCAGGTCCCAGCGTGAACAACGCGACCGCGAACACCACCAGCAGCAGGCCGAGCAGCCCGAAGACCTGCTCGAGCCGGGAGAACTTTACTCTCCAGATCACCAGCCACACTGCGAACGCGGCCAGGGGCATCCAGAGCAGATAGTGCACGCCACTCGCGAGCTCGAGTGCGAGTGCCACACCGCCGATCTCGGCGATCAGTGTCAGCAGCGTCACCAGGAACGACGCCACCAGGGTGAGCAGTCCGGTCCGGGGGCCGAGCCGCTCGCGGATCAGGTCGAACACCGGGCGTCCGGACATCGCCACGACTCGTCCGCACATCTCGGCGTACAGGCAGATCCCGATCACTCCGACGATCACGACCCAAGCCAGGTGCAGGCCGAACCGGGCACCCACCAGCGCGTTGGTGACGAGGTCTCCGATGTCCACGAAGCCACCGATCGCGGTCAGGATCCCGAGCGTGACGCCGAGCACCTTCTTCACTTCGCGAGCTCTCCGATCCGGCCCAGGTCGGCATCGGATCGTCGCAGGGCGGTGAGCTGCTGCTCGGCCGCCGCGAGATCGCCGTTGCCGAGTGCGATCCGGACTGCCGTCACCGCGGTCTGCGCGTCGTCCAGGGTCTTTGTGACCTGCTCGTAGAGCCGGGTCGAGGTGACCGTCGACGGTTGCTGCGACGAGAACGAGCTAGCCGCTTTCTCGACACCCTTCTGGGCGTCCTCGACCATCTGTCCGGCGGACTGCGACCACAGGCGGTGGGCCCGCAACTGCTCTACGGCAAGTCGTGTGGTGCTCACCTCGGACGCTGCATCCCGGGCCGACTGGGCGGCTGCTGACCGCAGCTTCTGGTCCGGGTCGGCGCAGCTGCTCAGAACCAGCACCAGCAGCAGTGCCACAGCGACTGCTCGACGCATTGCCACCGTCCCGGATCCGATAGTCGTACGACGGACCGGTACCCAGGCGCCATGCAGGCTCAGTGACGATGTTCTGCGCAGAGGCAGCCGACTCCGCGGTCGATCCATTCCGGTAGCCGCCAGTCGGGGTGGCGTTCGATCATGAGGGCCCGGATCTCGGCGGCGGTCGTCTCCTCAGACATGCCCGAGTCCCGCCGGCGCCAGGTCTCGTCGCGGAGTTCGGTGAGGTAGTCGCGTACCTGGGTCAGGAGTTGCGCGTCGCCGACCTCGCCGTGGCCGGGGACGACGATCCGATGGCGCTCCGCGGCGAGGCGGTCCATGACCTCGATCCAGCGGACGCCGGACACGTCGACGTCGTACGGCGGGAACCACGGGAAGATCGCGAACTGGTCCGCCTCGGCCAGATCGCCCGTGAACAGGACGCCGGCGTCGGGGACCGCGATGACCTGATCGCCCTTGCTGTGCGCGCGTCCGGTCGGTCGGAGCTGCACAGACCGGCCACCGAGGTCGAGCTCGTACGTACCGTCGTACGTCTCATCCGGGACGGGGATCCCGGCACCTTCCAGTTCACGGGCGACCGGCTCGCCGAGCTGCCGGAACATGCCCAGGTAGCCCTCGCCCTTGGTCGTCAGGTCGTCGGCCTGAGCGGTGTTCAAAAGGTACGTCGCCTCGTCGGCGAAGACCTGCGCACCGAAGGCGTGCTCGGGGTGGAAGTGTGTCGTCGTCAGGTAGAGCCGCCGGCCGTTGGCGTACGACGTGGCAAACCGCAGCACCTGCTCCGCGTTCCGCGGGCCGAGGCCGGTGTCGACGACGAGGACCGAATGGGTGCCGCCGATGAGGCCGATGTTGGGTACGAGGTCGACGTTCCGGTTCGGGATCACGACGAGGTCGCGGTCGAGTTCCTGGACGTCGGAGAGGTCGACGATCGGATCGGCGTACGGGTAGTCGGACATGCCTTCACCTCAGCACCGGACGTGGCGGCGCGTCCAAGACCAGTCCCGCATCGTCGATACCCAGCGGGTATCGTCGCAGGTGATGGAACTGCGGACCTTGCGGTACTTCGTGGCGGTCGCCGAAGAGCTCCACTTCGGGCGCGCTGCGGCGCGGCTGCACATGAGCCAGCCGCCACTCAGCCGGGCGATCCAGCAACTGGAGGACGACCTCGGCACGCCCCTGTTCCGCCGGTCCGCCGGCGGCGTCAGCCTGACCGCTGCCGGGACCTCGCTACTCAAGGAAGCCCGCGCGCTTCTGGAGCAGGCCGAGCAGGTTCGCGCTCGGGTCGCCGCCGCGGCCGGGACCGCGACGCTCACGGTCGGCATCCTCAGCGACAGCCGCGACCCGGACATCTCACGACTCGCCGCGGCCTATCGCCGACGGCATCCGAACGTCGACGTCCGGATCCGCGAGGCCGACCTCACCGACCCGACCTGCGGCCTCCGCGCAGGCCTCGTCGACGTCGCCCTGACCCGCGGCCCGTTCGACGAGACCGGTCTCCGGGTCCACGAACTGCGCTCTGATCCGGTAGGCGCCGTACTCCGCGCCGACGACCCACTGGCCGGCCGCGACGAACTGAAGCTCGCCGACCTCGCCGACCGACGGTGGTTCCAGTTTCCCGCCGGCACCGATCCGATCTGGCAGTCCTACTGGAACGGCGGCGAACCACGCCAGGGCTCGATCGTCCGAGCCGTCCAGGAGTGCCTCCAGTCGGTCCTCTGGAACGGCACCATAGGCCTCGCACCGCTCGCCAACCACAACCCCGGCGACGAGCTGGTGACCGTCCCGATCCAAGACCTCCCGCCCAGCCCCCTCGTCATCGCCTGGACCGAAACAACCCCGCTGACGCAGTCCTTCGTCCAGACCGCGAAGGCCAGCTACCGCACCTGACGGCTACTTCTTGTCCGGGTCGATGACCTCGCCTTGGATCACGTCGTCTGTTGGCCGTTGCGGGCCGGGTGCGCCAGCGCCGGGCGTGGGAGCGCCGGGGATGAAGGCGCCGAGGCCGGGCCCGCCTAGCTGGGTGGCGACGCGGCGGCCGAAGAAGGCGGTCATGGCGCGGCGGGCCAGCGGACGGGTGAAGGGAAGGACGAAGAAGAAGCCGAAGATGTCGGTGATGAAACCCGGGGTCAGCAGCAGCGTCCCGCCGACCAGGACCAAGGCGGCGTCAGCCAGCTCCCGGCCGGGCATCTTCCCGGTCTCGAACGAGCTCTGCAGCGCCCGCCACGCCCGTCGTCCCTCGCGCTTGATCAGCCACGCGCCGAGCGCACTCTCCACCAGCAGCAGCGCGACCGTCGGCCACCCGCCGATCACCTGACCGACCTGGATGATCACGAAGATCTCCACGATCGGAACTACCAGCAACGCAAGCGCTATGAACCACGGCATGTCCTACCCCTTCCTGCCTGAGACACCAGCGTACGGAACGAGTGGGCAGGACAAACCCTGAGTGAACCCTGACTCAGACCGGGACCTTCTCGCGGCTCGGTGTCGCGGCCGGTGGGTTCTGGGGGTCTTCGTCCACCCGCCGGCGGCGCGCGACCAGCGCGAGGACGAGACCGAGCACGCCGAGTCCGGTGAGAACCCACTCCGGCCAGCCGCCGAGCGTCATGGCGAGCGTCTGACGGTTCTGCACCGGGACAGTCGCGACGTACACGTCCTGCACGAACTGCGCCGACTTGTGCTCGACGCTGCCGTCCGGACGAATCACACCGGAGATCCCGCTCGTCGACGCGATCAGCACGGTGCGCCCGGTCTCGATCGCGCGCATCCGCGTGATCGCGAACTGCTGCTCGGGCTGACCCGTTCCGCCGTACGTCGCGTTGTTGGTCTGCACGATCAGCACCTGAGCACCGCCCTTGACCACGTCGTGGATGACGTTGTCGTACGCGAGCTCGAAGCAGATGACATCGCCGTACGTGACCCCGCGGATCGGCATCACGCCCGGCCCCACGCCCGGCACGGTCTGCGCGCCGATCATCTCGAGCCGCTTGATGTAGGGCAGCAACTGGTCGCGGAACGGGATATACTCACCGAACGGCACCGGGTGCCGCTTCGCGTACCGCTGCCCGGGACCGGTGGCGGGATCCCAGACGATGCCGGTGGTCTGTCGCTCGTTCTCCCCCGGCCCCTCGGTGACGGCGCCGACCAGGATCGGTACGCCGACCGCCTTCACCGCGGTCTCGATGTCGGCGCGGGTCTCCGCGTCCTTGTACGGGTCGATGTCGGTCGAGTTCTCCGGCCAGATCACCAGGTCCGGCTTCATCTCGGTGCCGGCCTCGACGCGCTTCTGCAGGTCGAGGGTCGCCTGGAGATGGTTGCGCGTCACGGTCCGGGCGCGGCCCAGGAACTCCAGCCCCTTGCCCGGTACGTTGCCCTGCACCATCGCGGCCCGCACGGTCTGCCCGTCGCCCTCGATCGACAGGTGGATCAGGGCACTCCCGAACACGATCGCCAGCCCCGCGACGAGTGCCACGGCCCGCAGGCGCAGCGCGGTACCCCGGCGCAGTACGGCGTACAGCAGGACGCCGACGAACGCGACGACGAAGCTCAGGCCCGGAATGCCGACGTACGCGGCGAGCTTGCCCAGGGAGTCGTCGGAGAACGCCCACGCGAGCCGGCCCCAAGGGAACCCGCCGAACGGCACCGACGCGGTCGCGAACTCGGTTGCCACCCACAGGCACGGGATCCACAACGCCCACAGCTTCAACTTCAGGACCTGCGTCGCGAACAACCCGAAGACGGCGTAGAACAGACCTTCGAGGATCGCCAGCGCGATCGCGGCGTCGCCGCCGATGATACTGAGCCAGGGCACGAGGACGGCGTAGTACGCGATCCCGAACCCGGCGCCGACCAGGAAGCCGGCCTTCATCGAGATCCCGTTCAGCGCGGCCAGGAACAGCGGTACGGCGATGATCGTGAGCCAGGGGTAGTCGTGCGGTTCGAACGCGAAGCCGAGCAGCACCCCGGCGATCACGGCCGCCGCCACCCGCGGCAGCAGCCGCCCCAGCGCCTTCAACCGGTCCACGCCGTACCCCTTGTCCTCACTTCACCGGCGGACGCCGGTCGCACGACCGTACAACGTCCGGGGCACCCGAATGTATCCGGTCAGTAGCCAGAAGGTGTCCGGAACGAGCGGCGGGGAACTACACGCCTGGGATTCCGGGGCCTTCGGAGTGAAGGGGCCGGGAAAAGAGGAAAGAGGCTCGGCGTGCCTTCGGACCAACCGTCGATGCGCTGGCTGCGCACTGTCCGGCTGTTGTCTACTGGCCGCCGAGCCTCTTCCACCTCTGCCCCGCGGGGGGCTCACCGCCGGCGATCTCAGCCCCCGTCGACTCAAGCCTGGCTTTGGCCTGGTCAGCGTCGCGGGATCATCCGGTGGCCGAACTTCGTGTGACCGTTGAACAAACGGGTTATGACGACTCCCAAAACGATGCTCGCTGGCGGCGACGGTGTCAACCTCTGCCCGGGCTCTTTGAGCCCGTTGTAACACGATCGCCTGCCCTACAAGGGAAAACGAGGATCCTTCAGCCGAGTCACGTTACAGAGCGATATCAGCACTCCACGTGATCGTTACCCAGGGCAACCAAACGTCACCCAACCGGTACGACGACCGTTCCCTTGGCCCGGGTGATCTCCAGCGGTTCGGCGAGTACCTCGGCCGCCGACCCGGATTGGTCCGGACGTCCGCGGCACACGACGTACGCGCTGAAGTCGAGGTCGCGGCTGCGGTTCCCGACCCGGCTGATCGTTGCCTTCACCTCGACCACGTCACCCGCGCGCAGCGGCTGCAGGAACTGCACGTCGGAGTACGACGCGAACAGGCCTTCGTCACCATCCGCCTGGATGCAGACCTCGGTCGCGACGTCACCGAACAGGGCGAGCACGTACGCGCCGTCGACCAGGTTGCCGGCGTAGTGCGCGTGGCTGTACGGAACGTACCGGCGATGCGTGACAGTCAGTCCAACGGTTGCCTTAGACACCTTTATGCAATCTTCCTGTAGGCGTGACGCCTGGTCACCAGCGCGTCGACGAGATAGCTGGCCACTTCCCCCGGCGTCGTGCCGCGGCCGAACACCCGGTCGACGCCGAGCTCGCCGGCCATCTGCTCGGTGAAACGGGGGCCGCCGGCAACAAGTACGGGGCGCGCGTCCTCGGCGTACGCCTCCCGGAACGCCGCGGACATCTCCTTGGTGTTGAGGACGTGCGCCTCGCGCTGCGTCACCACCTGCGACACCAGGATCGCGTCGGCTTTGTCGGCCTTGGCCCGCCGGACCAGTTCGGGTACGGCGACCTGCGCGCCGAGGTTCACGACCTTCACCTCGCGGTAGTACTCCAGGCCCTTCTCCCCCGCGAACCCCTTGATGTTGAGGATCGCATCGATACCGACCGTGTGCGCGTCGGTGCCGATACAGGCGCCGACCACGGTCAGCCGGCGGCGCAGGCCCTTGCGGATCGCGAGGTTGACCTCCTTCGGCGACAGCAGCGGGTAGTCGCGCTCGATCACCTCGACCTTCGACGTGTCCACCAGGTGGTTCACGGGGCCGTAGACGACGAAGAACGTGAAGTCCGGGCCGATCGGCTTCGAGTGCACGACCAGGGCGGGATCCATGCCCATCTTGTTGGCGAGCTGGACCGCCGCACCCTCGGCGCGCTTGTCGTGCGGGACCGGCAACGTGAACGACAGCTGCACCATCCCGTCGCCCGTGGTGTCGCCGTACGGCCGGATGATGCTCACTGGCCCTCCTCCAACAGCTCGATCGCCGGGTTGTAGTACGCCGACGACTTGCGCGCGACCCCGTCCAGACCACGACCGGCGTCCTGCGGGCGCTTCATCAGGCCGAAGGTCCCGTCGCCGATCGCGTTCAGCAGGCCGTCGTCGACGATCCGGTCCAGCAGCTCCACCGACTCGCCGAGGACCTGGCGGGCGCGGGACGCGATGAACCCGTTCGGCTCCGGCCGGAAGTCCTCGTGAAGGTTGCCCGCGGCACCCAACACGTAGCGGACGTTCTGCAGCGCCAGGTCGCGGTCCGAGATCCACGGCGTCACGACCGCCTCGGTCATCATGCCCACCAGCAGGATGCCCTGCCCGGTCATCGCACCGACCAGGTTGAAGAACCCGTCCAGCAGGTACCCGCGGAACACGTCACCGGTCATGTGCCGGGTCGGCGGCATCCACTTCAGCGGCGCGTTCGGGAACAGCTGCCGCGCCAGCATCGCGTGCGCGAGCTCGAGCCGGAACGAGTCCGGGATGTCCGGGTTGATCTCGAACGCATGCCCGAGCCCCAGCTGCCAGTCCTCGAGGCCGGCCTCCTTGGCGAAGTACTCGTTCAGCAGTTGCGACACCGTGACTGTGTGCGCGGCCTCGACCGCGTCCGCGGTGGTCAGGTAGTTGTCCTCGCCGGTGTTGATGATGATCCCGGCGCGGGCGTGGATCTGCCGGCTGAACCGCTGGTCGACGAACGTCCGGATCGGGTTGATGTCGCGGAAGAGGATCCCGTACATCGAGTCGTTCAGCATCATGTCGAGCCGCTCGAGCCCCGCCAGCGTCGCGATCTCCGGCATGCACAGACCGGACGCGTAGTTCGTCAGCCGCACGTAGCGGCCGAGCTCCTTCGACGACTCGTCCAGCGCGGCCCGCATCAGGCGGAAGTTCTCCTGCGTCGCGTACGTGCCCGCGAACCCCTCGCGGGTCGCGCCCTCCGGCACGTAGTCGAGCAGCGACTGACCCGTCGACCGGATCACCGCGATGATGTCGGCGCCTTCGCGGGCGGCTGCCTGCGCCTGCGGGATGTCCTCGTAGATGTCGCCGGTGGCAACGATCAGGTAGATCCACGGCCGCTGCTCCGGGTCGCCGTGCCGCTTGACCAGCCGGTCCCGCTCCCGCCGCCGCCCGTCGATCCGCTTCATCCCGGCCGTGGCGGCCTTGCGTGCGGCGGACCGAGCCCGTACGGCGTCGCGTCCTTCGGGCATCCGGAACGTGACGGAACCGGACGCGGCCTTCTGCGCTAGCACGGCTAGGTCCTCGGCCTCGCCGCGGAGCAGCGCGTCCCACACAGGCAGCGCGAGACCGTGCTCGAGACCGACGTCCGCACGCACGGTGTCCGCGAGCCGGTTCACCCACGGGATGCCTTCGGTGTCGGCGCCGGTCAGCCCGGTGAGCCGCAGGACCGCTCGCTCGACCGACACCGTGGTGTGCTGCCGGGCCAGGTTGACGATCGGCTTCCCGGCCTTGCGCGCGAGACTGCGCGCCTTCCGGACGGTGACCGCATCGAGGTCCAGCTTCTTCTTCATTGCGACCATCCCTCGGCTTCATAGACCACACGACCACCGACGACGGTTCGCAGGCAGGTAGGTGTTCCCTGGCTCAGATCCGGCAGCACCGGTACGCCGGCCCGCGGGTCCGTCGACCACGCGGCGACGCGCGTGTCCGGCGTCTGTACGACGAGGTCGGCATCGCTCTGCCAGATCGCGTACGTCGCGGCCGTGCTGGGCGCCAGCACACCGGCGTCATCGATCCCCGCAGCCCGCCAACCGCCCCGCGTGTGCGCCTGGAACGCTGCTCGTACCGTGATCCGCTCCGACTGCTCGTGGTGGAACGCGGCCGCACGCACGGCCTCCCAGCCACCGAGCTCCGTCACGGGCGCGTCCGAGCCGAACGCGAGGACGACGCCCGCGCGGGCCAGCGAACCGAACGGGTTCATCCCCCGCCAGCGGTCGCCGACGCGCTCGGCGTACATGCCGTCCGGACCGCCCCACAGGCCGTCGAACATCGGCTGCACACTCGCCACCACGCCGCAGCGCGCCAGCGTTGCGATTGTTGCCTCGTCCACCATTTCGACATGCTCGAGCCGGTGCCGCGCCGCGACGAGCGCCTGCACGCCGACCTTCTCGGCGGCGAGCTCGAATCCGCGCGCGATGTTGTCGAGCGCCTGGTCGCCGATGCAGTGGAATCCGGCCTGCACGTTCCGCTCGGTGCAGGCGATCACGTGTTCGGCGATCTGCTCCGCCGTCAGGTACGCGTGGCCGCGGTGGTCGGCGCGATCGGCGTACGGCTCACGAAGCGCCGCCGTACGCGAGCCGAGAGCGCCGTCCGCGTTCAGGTCGCCGGCAAGACCGGCGAGGCCGTAGGTGCCGAGGTGTTCGAAGGCGCCTGGCTCACCCCAGTACAGCGTCGCGGCCAGGCCGAGCTGCTCGGCCGCCTCGCGCACGATCGGCAGCTCCCACAGCGGCCCGATGTGCGGCGCGGCCATCTCGTGGAACGCACCGATTCCCTTGGCAGCCATGGCCTTCAGCGCGGCCTCGATGTCCTGCCGCCGCTGATCCGGACCGATCAGATCTCCGAGAGCATCCCGTACGGCGTGATTGGCGGAACGCTCGACCCGGCCGGTCTCGTCGTACCCCTCTTGGTCCCTCGCCACCGGGACGAGCGCCGACGAGATGACGCCAGAGTGTCCGTCGACGCGGGACAGGTACACGCGCCGGCCGCCGCCCGCGCGGTCGAGCTCCTCCGTTGTCGGCGGGCGGCCCTCCGGCCAGGCGGTCTCGTCCCAGCCGGCACTGTCGATGACCGCGTCCTCCGGCAGGTTCGCTGCGAACGCTGCGAGGCGATCGAGAGCGTCCGTCAGCGAGGTCGTGGCGGCGAGGTCAAGACCGGTCAGCATCGCACCGGCGCCTGCCGTGTGGACGTGGGCGTCGACGAAGGCCGGCGTCACGAGCTTTCCGTCGAGGTCGATCACCTCGTCCGCGCCGTCGGCGTACGAACTCGCACCGGTGTCGTCACCGAGCCAGGTCACCACCCCGTCGTCGAACGCGATCGCGGTCGCGTGGGGGTCGGCAGGCGAGTAGACGGAACCGTTCGTCAGAAGTGTGCGCACGGCCTAATCCTCCGCCAGCCTGCTCTCGAACAGACCACGGACACCCGGCTCGGTCCGCAACAGCTCCATCGCATAGTCCGCGTGCCCGGGCACGTACCCGTTGCCAACGAGCATCGTGACGTCCGCGGCGAGACCCTCCGCGCCGAGCGCGGCCGCGGAGAACGAGGTCGCCATCGAGAAGAAGATCACGGTGCCGCCCGCCGCAGTCGACAAGACGGCTCCGTGCTCACAGCCCGGTACGTCGACGCACACCACGGTGATGTCCGCGGGTCCCCCGGCTTCCTCGACCGCCTTCGCCAACGCCACCGGATCACGGGCATCGGCCAGCGTCACGACATCGGCCAGGCCGGCTGCGGTCAGGCGATCCTGCTCGTGTTCCACCGGCACAACACCGATCGTGCGAGCAGCTCCAGCGGCGCGGGCGGCGGCCAATGACAGGGAGCCGGATTTCCCTGCGCCGCCAATAACTGACACGACAGGCTTTATGCCTTTGTCGACATACGATCGCACCACGCGAGCGGTCAGCGCCGGGGCGCCGCAGACGTCCATCACGGCCAGCGACAGCTCCGGCTTGAGGTCGTCGGGCAGCTTCGCGACGATCGACCGCGCGAACAGGATCGCGTGCCCCTGCGCCGGAACCTGCTCGCTCTTGCCGTCCCAGTCGCGCAGTTCGTCGGTGATCTGCAGCGGGGTCAGTGTGAGCGAGACCAGCGTGGCCACTCGGTCGCCAGGCGCGAGACCGAGTGGCGAGTCCGGTCCGGCCTCGTCGACCACGCCGACGAGCATGCCGCCGGAGCCGGTGACCGGGTTCTGCATCTTGCCGCGGGTCTCGATGATGTCCAGGACCGCGCGGCGGATCGCCGTACCGTCACCGCCGTGTGCTTCGGCGAGCTGGCGGTACGACGCGGCGTCCAGGTTCAGCCGCTCGACCGCGATGCGGACCTCGTCGGGCCAGATCCCGGGACGTGCGTCGAGTTTCTCCGCCGCCTGCGGCAACACGCCGGACGGGGCGAGTACACGGTGCAGTCCTACCGGGCTCGATGACACGGATCCTCCTCTGTGCGGTCAGGCTGTGCAGTCGGGCAAAATACTACTCATAGCGTGCCGTGACGGGAATTCTTGCGGCGTAGTGTTGGATTTGACGGACGGTCTATCGCTATCCTCGCATCAGACCGCACTAACCCGAAGCCCCGCGGAGGACCCGTGACCGACCTGATCACCCCGGAGCTGACTCGTTCCGAGCAGCCTCGCGATGGCCAGCCGTACCTGTACCGCCGCGCCGAGCTGGTCGAACCGGACTGGACCCGGCTGCCCGGCTGGAAGGACGTCACGGCCGAGGAGTGGCGCTCGGCGCAGTGGCAGCGGTCGCACTGCGTGAAGAACGTGAAGCAGCTGCGCGAGGTCATGGGCGACCTGCTCGAGGACCGGCTGTACGACGACCTCACCCGGGACCAGGCCGAGCGCGCGACGATGTCGATGCTGCTGCCGCCGCAGATGCTGAACACGATCGTTCCTTCCGGCGCGGACGACTACACGGAGGCGTTCTACGCCGATCCGGTCCGCCGCTACATGCTGCCGGTGTTCAGCGACCGCCGTACCGACTGGCCCTCGCACCCGCACGCGGCCCGGGACTCGCTGCACGAGCACGAAATGTGGGCCACGGAGGGGTTGACCCACCGCTACCCGACCAAGGTCCTCGCGGAGGTCCTGCCGACGTGTCCGCAGTACTGCGGTCACTGCACCCGGATGGACCTGGTCGGGAACTCGACGCCGGTGATCGACAAGCTCAAGTTCGTCGCGAAGCCGCAGACCCGGCTCGACGACATGCTCGACTACCTGCGCCGTACGCCGGGAGTCCGGGACGTCGTCGTCTCCGGCGGCGACGTGGCGAACATGCCCTGGCCGCGGCTCGAGGCGTTCCTCACCAGCCTGCTCGAGATCGAGAACATCCGCGACATCCGGCTGGCCACCAAGGCACTGATGGGCCTGCCGCAGCACTGGCTGTCCTCCGACGTCCTGAGTGGGGTCGAGCGGGTGGCGCGGCTCGCGCGCGATCGCGGCGTCATGCTGGCGATGCACACGCACGTGAACGCGGCGCAGTCCGTGACGCCGCTCGTCGCCGAGGCGTCGAAGGCGATGCTCGAGGCCGGTCTGCGGGACGTGCGGAACCAGGGCGTCCTGATGCGCGGCGTCAACGACTCGATCCCGCAGCTGCTCGACCTGTGCTTCGCGTTGCTCGACGGCGCGAACATCACGCCGTACTACTTCTACATGTGCGACATGATCCCGTTCTCCGAGCACTGGCGGGTGTCGGTCCGCGACGCGCAGCACCTGCAGCACGGGATCCTCGGCTACCTCCCCGGCTTCGCAACACCGCGCATCGTGTGCGACGTCCCCTACGTCGGAAAGCGCTGGGTGCACCAGCTGTCGGAGTACGACGAGGTCCGCGGCATCTCGTACTGGAAGAAGAATTACCGCACCGGCATCGAACAGCAGGACCCTGAGGCGCTGAACCGGACGTACGAGTACTACGACCCGATCGACACACTGCCTGTCGAGGGCCAGAACTGGTGGTCCCAGCACGCCGGCAACCACCTCGCCGAGGCCGAAGCCCGCGCCGCCGCCTCCCGCACCGCCGCCGAGGCCCAGAAGCTCCTCGACATCAACTAACCCCCAATCCGCCTTCGGTGCCACCTATGCAGGGGATGGCACCGAAGGCTTGCAACTTCCGGTGGGGCCGGGGGCGTTCGGTGAGCGGGGGTGGGGTTAGCATCACGCTTCGGTTGTCGGGCGGTTTGTCTGGGGCATGCCGCGATCTCGGGAGTTCTTGTGCGGGTGATCCGCAGGATATTCGGCGTACTGCTGGCCTTGATCGGGTTGATCGTCGCGGTCGTCGGTGTGGCCGCGGCGTTCTGGTTGATCGGGCCGGACAATACGGTCCAATCCGGTGAGCAGCAGCTCTCCAGTAAGGGCCTGGCGATCGCGAGTACGCCGGATCTGCTGAACCGGCATGGTCCGGTGCTGCACGTCGACGTACGGTCGACGAAGAATCAGCCGGTGTTCGTCGGTGTGGCTCGGGACTTCGACGTCAGCAGTTATCTGAAGGACATCGCGCACACGAAGCTCGTGCAGGTGCAGTATCCGATCGCGCTGTCGACGCAGGACCAGAAGGGTACGGCGGGTCCGCTCGCCGCGCCGGACACGCTCGACTGGTGGGTCGCCAAGGCGAACGGCACCGGTACGCAGTCGATCGCGTGGCCGATCGAGGACGGCCCGTACGACGTCGTCATCATGAGCGCCGACGGGAAGACGGCTCCCGACGTACAGGTCGACCTGGGCATCGAGATCCCGAAGGCGTTCATCATGTCCCTCGTGATCCTTGCCGCAGGCATCATCCTCCTTGCCGTCGGCATCCTCCTTGTCCTCTTCCGCCGCCGCTCCAGGCTCGAGCCACCCCAGAACACCAGCTACTTCCCGCCGGACGGCACGCCCGCACCTTCCCAGCATCAGCCGGGGCCGCCGCAGCAGTCCGGTGCGCAGACGGGCGGTGGCGCCGTACGGCGGGTTCTGACGGTCGGACTGGCCTTCGGACTAGTGACCGGGTGCACGGCGATCCCACAGCCGGATACCGTCAAGGCGCTGACCCGCCCGGCAATCGGCGACGCAGCCGCGGTCGCAGTGATCAAGCACTACAACGTGGTGAACAACAAGGCGAACAGCACCCGCAACAGGAATCTCATCGCGACCATCGAGGGCGGCGACCTCGTGCGGGAGAGCCAGGCCGGATACACCATCGATCAGGCCGCCAAGGCCAAGCCGGACGCCGCGTTCACCTACACGAACTCGGTGATCGGAGCACCGCAGTTCGGCGGCTATCCGATGCGTTTCGTCAGCTCGTCGGGTATCTCCGACAACAAGGCGTACCGTCACCTCGGCGTGTGGGAACGCGTCTCCGCGGGCAGCCCGTGGATGCTCAGGTTCGCCGCCGGTGTGAAGACGACCGTCAAACTGCCGGATCTCATCGGCCTGCGTCCAGCGGGCAAGGCCGACAACACCAAGCTCGCCGCTGCCCCGCAGGCCGCGGCGACCGCGCTGGCGACGTACCTGACCGCCGGAGCCAAGTCACCCAAGGCCGCCGTCTTCGTGCCGAACACCGACATCACCGGTCTGATCGCGGATCTTGCGAAGACGCGGGCAGGCCAGGCCAGCACGCCGAAGGCAGTGCGCAGTGTCACCGACGTGTTCACCGCCCCGCAGGGAGCGCCCACGTTCATGACCAAGGCAGGTACGGCGATCATGTTCGTTACGCTCACCCACGAGCACACGCTGCTGGTCGCGAACAACTACAACTTCTCGTGGGCCGCCCCACCGATGACCGCATTCAGCCCCGCAACAGCGAAGTACGAAAGCGCTCTGACCTCGACCACCCTTCACGACGTGGTCCTGCTGATCCCACCGAAGGGCAAGATCCAGGTCGCGTCGCTCGACTCTCAACTCGTAGACGCCGGCGGCTACTGAACTACTCCCCGAGTCATCTTTGAGAAGCCACCGACCGTTTTCGCGGGCGATTTTTGGTTGGTGGCTTCTCAAAGATGCTCGGCGCCGGTTGCGGCTCTCAGTTCCGCGAAAGTCTTGATGGTCGGGCCTTGCCAGGTTGGGTCGCTGTTGGCGTGTTCGAGCGTGCGGATCGTGCGCATGCCGAGGGAGGCTGCGGCGGCGCCGACCTCCGCCGAGAAGGCGGTCGCGTCGAAGTACTGAGCGAGCGGGCTGGTCGACCACTGGACCTGGGTTTCGGCGGTGATGTTGCTGACCAGCCCGATCCGCCAGCCCGCCGCCTTGAACGCGGCCAGCGTCTCCAGTGTCGCCACAGGCACCCGGCCGAGCAGCCGTTGGGCGAGCGCTCGGCGCAGGCCCGTTGCCTCCTGCACCTGTTCGTCGGTCGGCGTACCACCGCACCGCTCGGCGATCACCCGCAGTGTGCTCGGCAGATCGCCGTACGCACCGATGAACCGCTCGTACGACGACGCGTCGAACGCCCGCTGGAACGCCACGGCATCGACTCCGAGCACGGCGCCCATCCGCGCGTTGACCACGTCCCGCTCGGCGTCCCCGCCCGAGACCAGCGTGCTGAACAGGTCGCTGAGCAGGACCTTCACAGGGCCGGCGGGCGGCGTTCGTACGGCGTACTCAGCACGATCGTCGTGGTCGTGGAGACGTTCGCGCGCGCCCGGATCACGGCCAGCAGGTTCTCCAGCGCGGCCGGTGAGGCGACCCGGACGACGAGGACGTAGCTGGAGTCGCCGGCAACCGAGTAGCAGGACTCGATCTCCGGGACCTCCCGGAGCCGCTCCGGCGAGTCGTCCGGCTGCGACGGGTCGATCGGCCGGATCGAGATCAGCGCGGTCAGCGGCAGATCCAGTGCGGTGTGGTCGACGGTGGCGGCGTACCCCTGGATGATCCCGCGCTGCTCGAGCCGCTTCACCCGTTGGTGTACGGCCGACGTGGACAGGCCGGTCGCCTTGCCCAGGTCGGTGAAGCTCATCCGGCCGTCGGACGCGAGCAGCCCGACGATCTTGCGGTCCAGGTCCTCCATCCTGGAGACCCTACTGCCGCGAGCGCCCGGCATGAAAGCATCTCCCTATGGCTGAGACAGTTCCAGCGACCGGACAGCGGCTGATGCTGCTCGACACGGCGTCCCTCTACTTCCGTGCGTTCTTCGGCGTACCGGACACGATGAAGGCTGCCGACGGTACGCCGACCAACGCGATCCGGGGGCTGCTCGACTTCATCGCCCGGCTGGCCGACAACCACAAGCCGACCCATCTGGTGGCCTGCTGGGACGACAACTGGCGGCCGTCGTGGCGGGTCGCGCTGATCCCGTCGTACAAGGCGCAGCGGGTCGAGTTCGTGACGCCGAAGGGCGAGCAGGTCGAGGACGTGCCGGACCGCCTGGAGGCGCAGATCCCGTACATCCGGGCCTGCCTGGAGGCGATCGGGATCACCGTCGTCGGCGCGCCGGACCACGAGGCCGACGACGTGATCGGCACGCTGTCGCACCAGGCGACGATGCCGGTCGACGTCGTCACCGGGGACCGTGACCTGTTCCAGCTGATCGACGACAGCCGCGGCATCCGGGTCGTCTACACGGCCGCCCGCGGCGTCGGCCGGGCCGAGGTGTACGACGAGAAGGCGCTGCTGGCGAAGTACGAGGTCCCCGCTCAGCGGTACGCCGACTTTGCGACGCTGCGTGGTGACGCGTCCGACGGGCTGCCCGGCGTGAAGGGCGTCGGCGAGAAGACAGCCGCCTCGCTGGTCACGGCGTACGGCGATCTGGACGCGATCCGTGCCGCGGCCGCCGACTCGAGTACGCCGATGGCGCCCGGGGTGAAGAAGAAGATCGTGGCCGCGGCCGACTATCTCGATGTCGCGCCGAAGGTGGTCGCGGTGGCGAAGGACGCGCCGGTCGGGACGTACGACGCGACGCTGCCGCGCACGATCAAGGACCCGGAACGCTGGCTGGATCTCGTCGAACTGCTCGAGCTCGGCAGCAGCGCCCAACGCGTCATGGCGGCGCTCGATCTGGGCCCCAAAGCATGAGGACGCGTGAGCTGGCGGAGCAGTTCCGCGAGGAGATCGTCACGTTGCGCCGGGCGCTGCACCAGGTCCCGGAGTACGACCTCGACCTGCCGAAGACACAGCAGCTGATCCTGGACGCGCTCGAAGGTTTGCCGCTGGAGATCACGCTCGGCAAGGAACTGTCGTCGGTGACCGCCGTACTGCGGGGCGGTGGCGGTCCCGGTCCCGTCGTACTGCTGCGCGGCGACATGGACGCACTGCCGGTCGCCGAACGGACCGACGTACCGTTCGCATCCCTGCATCCCGGGATGATGCACGCGTGCGGTCACGACCTGCACATCGCGGGGCTCGTCGGCGCCGCGAAGGTGCTGTGTGCAATGCGGGACGAGCTGGCGGGTGACGTGGTGTTCATGTTCCAGCCGGGCGAGGAGACGACCGGTGGCGCGCCGATCATGATCCGCGAAGGGGTTCTCGACGCGGCCGGCCGGCGGGCGGATGCGGCGTACGGGCTGCATGTCGGCGCGTCCTCGCAGCCGTTGGGGATGTGGAGCAGCAGGCCAGGGTCGTTC
Organism: Kribbella sp. VKM Ac-2569; assembly: GCF_004216905.1. Classification (GTDB taxonomy): domain Bacteria; phylum Actinomycetota; class Actinomycetes; order Propionibacteriales; family Kribbellaceae; genus Kribbella. The sequence goes on along the minus strand of NZ_SGXJ01000003.1, from coordinate 526,938 downwards.
ATGGCGGCGGCCGACCAGTTGTCCGTGCGCGTTGTCGGCGCGGGCACGCACGGCTCCACGCCGTACCGCGGTAAGGACCCGATTCCGGTGCTCTGCGAGATCGTGACCGCGTTGCAGACGATGATCACGCGGCAGTTCGACGTGTTCGACCCGGTGGTTCTCACGGTCGGGCGGATCGCGGGCGGCACGAAGGAGAACATCATCCCGGACGACGCGTTCTTCGACGCGACCGTGCGGACGTTCTCCGAGGTGGGCCGGGCGAAGATCCAGGAGGCGTCGATCCAGCTGGTCGAGGGGCTCGCTGCCGCACACGGGCTGCAGGTCGAGGCGGAGTACCGGGTCGGGTATCCGGTGACGGTCAACAACGAGGCGGAGTTCAACTTCGCTCGCGACACCATCCTCGATGTCTTCGGTCCGGACCGGTTCCGCGAACGGCCGAATCCACGCTGCGGCGCCGAGGACTTCTCCTTCATCCTGCAGGAGGTCCCCGGCGTCTACCTCAACCTCAGCGCCTGCGCCGCCGCCGATCCCGACGCAGCCGCCGACAACCACTCCCCACTGGCCAACTTCGACGACTCAGTCCTTCCCGACGGCGCCGCCCTACTGGCGGAGCTCGCCGTACGCCGTCTGGCGCGCTAACGCCAGCCCGGTGAGCGCGAGTCCGAGGACTGTCGTCGCCGCGGCGACGAGGTAGATCGTGGGCAGGCCGGGTCCGGCGACGACCCGGCCGCCCAACCAGCCTGCGAAGGCGGCCGCGACCTGGTACGACGAGGCGTTGACGGCGATCGCCAACGTCGGAGCTCCGGCGGCCGCGGTGAGCACGCGCGCCTGCATGCCGGGGATCACGGAGAATCCGACTGCGCCGAGAGCGAAGACGAGCACACCGGTCAGGATCGTGACCGGGCTGAGCCGCAGGGCTGCGAGCGCCAGAACTAGCAGTGCTAGCGCGCCGAGTTGCGAAGGCAGCAGCGCACGGTCGGCGAGGCGGCCGCCCACCAGATTGCCGATCGTCGCGCCGACGCCGTACACCAGCAGCATCGGCGCGATGGCCCCCGCGGGGAATGACGCGGGGCCGGTCAACAGCGGTGCGAGGTAGGTGAACACCATCAGTACGCCGATGTTGGCGACGGCGGTGATGGTGATCGCGAGGAGCAGGTCGCGGTTGCGGAAGACGGCGAACTCCGCCAGCGCGCGGGTGCGTACGCCGGGCTGATCATTCGGAATGAACCGGGCGACCAGAATCAGTCCGGCTGCACAGCAGGCTGTGATCGCGGCGAAGGTCGCACGCCAGCCGAAGACGTCGCCGATCCAGGTGCCGAGCGGTGCGCCGAGGATCATCGCCAGATTCATGCCGAGGGCAAGCTTCGCGACGGTGGACGCCTTCTTGTCCGGCGGCGCGGAGGTGGTCGCGATGACGATCGCGTTCGCGAAGAACGTGGACGTGACCAGTGCCGTCACGATCCGTGCCGCGAACAGGACGCCGTACCCGGGAGCGACCGTGGAGAGCAGGTTGCCGGTCACCGCGACCGCGAGCAGCCCGAGGACGAGAGGTTTTCGCGGCCGGCCGGCAGTGATTGCCGTCAGCAACGGGCCGCCGACGATCATCCCCAGCGCATACGCCGTGACGAGCAGCCCGGCCGCCGGGATCGAGACCCCCAGATCCCCGGCCACGGCCGGCAGGATCCCGGCCACCACGAACTCCCCCGTGGTCACTCCGAACACGCACACCAGCAACGCCGTCAGCTTCATCTCGTCCTCACGGTTAAATGGCAGATCATCCGTGAGGAACGGTAAGTCGTTCTCACGGATGAATGCAACCTGTACCATGAGACACGTGTCGGATCCTGAGCCACCGCTGCCGCCTGCTCCTGGCGCGGACGATCACCTCGCACTCGAGTTCGCGAACACGGCGATCGCGCTGCCCGGCGGCCAGTACGTCGACCTGCTGGGTAGTCCTGCCGCAGTCAATCGCTGGCTGACAGCGCGGAACCTCGCGCCCGAGAACGCCGACGTACAGGAGATGTGCGCGACCCAGCTCCGCGCCCTCCGCGAACACGTCCGCTCGCTCTTCGCCGCCCGAATCGCCGGCGCCCCCGCTCTCCCCGCGGCCCTCGACGCCGTGAACGATGCCCTCACCCGGGTCCCGACCGCCGCGCTCCTGCGCTGGGACGACAAGACCGGCCCCTATCGCGCCACCCCTTGCCCGACGAACGAGATCCTCGAGCACGCACTGGCCACGATCTCCGCCAGCGCAGCCGACCTCCTCACCAGCGCCGAAGCCGAAACCCTCACGGCTTGCGAATCCACCCCCTGCAACCGCTACCTGATCCGCCACGGCCGCCGCCACTGGTGCTCCACCCGCTGCGGCGACCGCGTCCGAGCCGCCCGCGCCTACGCCCGACGTACCGCCAACCCGTCCTAGAATCCGCCTGAGCACAGGAGCTCACTTGACGCTGACATCGGTGACCTACCGACACCTGACCGGTCCTGAGGAGATCGAGCTGTTCTGCCGGCTCTCCTACGTCCTCGACCACGAACTGCCCGACGACTTCGCCAACGGCTGCCGGCGCCCCGAGTGGACGTGGGTGGCCCTCGACGGCGACCGGCTCCTCGCCCGGCTTTCCTGGTGGACGACCCCGGGCGGCGATGTCCCGCTGCAGTTCGACTTCTTCGACATCGACGACACGCTGCCGCGGGCCGACCGTGACGAGATCGGCCTGCGGCTGTTCGAGACGGCGAAGGCGGCGCTCTTTCCGGCGGGTGCGAAGCTGCCGGAGTACGGGCGCTTCGTCCCGCCGGACTGGCGTGAGAACGCCGCGGCCCGCGAGGTGGTCGAGTCCCGCACGCGCATCCTCGAGAGCACGGGCGCGCGGCTACTCGTCGAGCGCCTTCGGTTGCAGTGGACCCCGGAGTCTCTGCTCCCAGAGTCCAAGGGCCAGCTCGTCTTCCGCCCGGTCGCCGACCGCGAGGATCTGCTCGCTCTCATGACCCCGGTGATGGAGGGCACGCTCGACGCCCACGGCCAGGCGGACCTGGCCTCCGGACTCAGTCCGCGTGAGGCAGCAGAGCAGCACTACGACGAGGAGTTCGCCGGGTTCAAGAGCCCGCACGAGTGGTGGCGGATCGCCGAACTCCCCGACGGCGGCGGCCCGGTCGGCTTCGTGGTGCCCGCCCGCAACAACTACCACCCGATCATCGCGTACATCGGCGTACTCCCCGCACACCGCGGGCACGGCTACATCGACGAGATCCTTGCCGAGGGCACCCGCCTCCTCGCCGCCGAGGGCGTCGACCGGATCAGGGCCTCGACAGACCTCGGCAACGTGCCGATGGCCAAGGCCTTCGCCCGCGCCGGCTACGTCAACTTCGAACGCGCACTCAACTTCATCTGGGACTGAGGGCGTCAGCTCAACGCCTTCTCCAGCCAGGCCATGAAAGCCGAGTAGTCAGCCGATACCGACATCGCGATCTCAACCCCGTCGGCGCTCGGCGTCATCCGCGCAATGGAATCCAGCGCGACGCGCTCTCGCACGAAACGCACGCCCGGCCAGAGCAGCGCGGCCGCGAGCGTGAGCGCGTCATGCTGCATTGCCGGGTACTTCGCGGTCCAGCGATCGAAGTGTTCGCGCAGTACTCGCTCCCACGGGCGCGCGTCCGGTGCGGTCCACCGCTTGTAGAGCAGCGACTCCGCCGTGATCTCGATGGCCGGATTGAACGTCACGTCGGACAGCACGAACGTCGGCGGCCCCCAGCGCTCCAAAGTCGGCAGCATCCCGATCACCGCGTCCGGATCCGCCCGGAAGTTGTGCTCGGCCCGCGCCGGATTCCGGTAGTTGATCGCCCCGCCCATCTGCGTGACCACCATCCGGGCCACCAACTCCGGCCGTTCGCGCTGCAAGGTCGCCAGATTCGACAACGGCCCGATCCCCACCCACCGAGCCCGCCCCTCCAGCCCCTCAAAGACCTCACTCACCGCCGCCACGACATCCGACTCCTGCGGAGGCACGTCCGCCGGACACATCCCACCGACAACAAATCCCCGTCGATTCCCCAGATCGCCCCCCGCCACCACGCGAACATCCGACCGCCCCGCCAAATCCAGCAACCACCGCACAAACCGAGCCCGCTCCCCGCCGTACTCGTCACTGGTAACCACCAACACCAACTCAGGCACCAACCGAGCCGCCACCACCAACGCCACACTGTCATCCGGATCCCCACCAGCATCCGTATCGACGATCATCGGCGCCCGCGCGATCGCAGGCACACCGACAGCAGGCGGAGGCCCGCCAACCATCAGCGGATCGAACTCCTCAAAGGTCTCGTCCACCCATGCCAGGGCCATCCACTCTTCCACGGGATCCATCTCGCTGTCCTCGCCCATCCCCACCTCCAGCCGGTCGCATCGAAGTGAACACATTCTCGACGAACACCCGTTTGTCGCCGTCGCTCCCGCACCGGTCGTACGCGGCCCAGATCGCCTCCCTGTCACGGTCCGGCACATGTGCGCGGTCCAACGTCTTCTGCAGCGCATCCACCTGCCGGTTGTCGGCTCGGTACACGAACGAGTCAAGGAACTCCGCAAGCCGCGGGTCGGTCGATCCGCCGCTGATCCATGCGCGGATCTCGTTGCGATACCGCCCGGACCAGTCGTCCAGCCAGCGCCGGTAGTTGCTCCCGGCATCACGCAGTACGGCGACATCCCGCGCCAGATCCGCGACGGCCTTCAGGTTCACCACTTTCACGCCTTCCCGCACACGCGGCTCACGCAGCCGAGGCGACAACCGCGCCCGGCTCATCAAGTACCGCACAGTTGACGATGCCGCCGCGGAAGTTATCCACAGACCGTGTAGGACGGGGACGCTTGTGGTGCGTCCCCGTCCTTTCGATCAGCGGGCCATTGGGCGGCCGGCTGGTGCTGCTACTGGGGTGGCGATGGCGGCGGCTTCTTCGTCGATGTCTACCACTGCGCCGCTGAACTGGGCGTTGTAGAGGCGGGCGTAGGCGCCGTTCGCGGCCAGGAGTTCGCGGTGGTTGCCCTGTTCGACGATGGCGCCGGCTTCCATGACAAGGATCAGGTCCGCGTCGCGGATGGTGGACAGGCGGTGGGCGATGACGAAGCTGGTGCGGTCGGAGCGCAGGGCGGCCATGGCGCGCTGCACCAGGACCTCCGTGCGGGTGTCGACCGAACTGGTCGCCTCGTCGAGGATCAGCAACTGCGGGTCGGCGAGGAACGCGCGGGCGATGGTGAGCAGTTGCTTCTCACCGGCGCTGACGTTGCTGCCTTCCTCGTCGATGACCGTGTCGTACCCGTCGGGCAGGCTGTGCACGAAGCGGTCGACGTACGTCGCCTTCGCTGCCGCCAGCATGTCCTCCTCGGTGGCCTTCAAGTTGCCGTAGAGGATGTTGTCCCGGATCGTGCCGCCGAACAGCCACGTGTCCTGCAGCACCATGCCGATCCGCGAGCGCAGGTCGTGCCGGGTCAGGTCGATGATGTCGACGCCGTCGAGGGTGATCCGGCCGCCGTTCAGCTCGTAGAACCGCATGATCAGGTTGACCAGCGTGGTCTTCCCGGCACCGGTCGGGCCGACGATCGCGACCGTCTGGCCGGGTTCGGCGACCAGGCTCAGGTCGGTGATCAGCGGCTCGTCCGGCTTGTACGAGAACGACACGTGCTCGAACTCGACCCGGCCTCGCGAGTCCGTGACCTTCTCCGGTGTCGCGTCGTCCGGCACCTGCTCCTTGGCGTCCAGGACCTCGAACACGCGCTCCGCCGACGCCACGCCCGACTGCAGGAGGTTCGCCATCGAGGCCACCTGGGTCAGCGGCTGGGTGAACTGCCGCGAGTACTGGATGAACGCCTGGACGTCACCCAGCGACATCGTGCCGGAGGCGACCCGCAGACCGCCGACGACCGCGATCACCACGTAGTTCACGTTCCCGATGAACATCATCAGCGGCATGATCAGACCGGAGATGAACTGCGCCCCGAACGCGGCCTTGTACAGCTCCTCGTTCTTCTCCGCGAAGCTCGCCTCGATCTCCTTCTGCCGACCGAAGACCTTCACCAGTTCGTGCCCGGTGAACGCTTCCTCGATCTGACCGTTCAAGGCGCCGGTATGCCGCCATTGAGCGACGAACCGGACCTGCGAACGCTTGGCGATCGCCGCCGTCAGCACCATCGAGATCGGGATCGTGACGAGCGCGATCAGCGCCAGCAGCGGCGAGATCACGAACATCATCGTGACCACCCCGATCACCGTCAGCAGCGACGTGAGCAGCTGGCTCAGCGTCTGCTGCAGGCTGGTCGAGATGTTGTCGATGTCGTTGGTCACCCGGCTGAGCAGCTCGCCGCGCGGCGCGCCGTCGAAGTAGCTCAGCGGCAGTTTGTTCAGCTTCTCCTCGACCTCGGACCGCAGGTCGAGAATGGTCCGCTGTACGACGCCGTTCAGGATGTAACCCTGCGCCCAGGACAGGAAGAACGCCCCGGCGTACAACGCCAGCACCAGCAGCAGAACGTTGCGCAGGGCATCGAAGTCGATACCGACGCCCGGGATCAGGTCGATCCCCTGCAGCAGGTCCGCCAGCCGGCCGTTGCCGGACGCGCGGGTCTGCTCGATGATCTGTTCCTTGCTCACGCCGCGCGGGAACTGCTTGCCGATCGCGCCGGAGAAGATGATGTCGGTCGCGCGACCGAGGATCTTCGGGCCGAGCACCGACAGACCGACGCTGAAGATCGCGAGCAGCACGACCCCCGACACCTGCACCCTGTGCGGACGCAGCCGCTTGAGCAGCCGCTTCGCCGAGGGCAGGAAGTCCATCGACTTGTCCCCCGGGATCCCTCCCGGAGGCCCGAACGCGCGCCCGGTGTTCGGCCGCTCGGTCGCCTTGACCGTCTTGCTCTCGGCCGTGCTGTCCGTCTTGCCGTCCGCAGCAGGCTCTTGTGACTCGCTCATGCCGCCTCCTCCGCGGAACGCTGGGACTCGACGATCTCGACGTACGTCGGACACGTGTCGAGCAACTCCTGATGGGTGCCCTTGCCGACGATCGCGCCGTCCTCGATCACCACGATCTGGTCGGCGTCGATGATCGTCGAGACCCGCTGGGCGACGACGACCACGCAGGCGTCCCGGGTGACCGGCCGCAACGCCGCCCGCAACCGGGCGTCCGTCGACAGGTCGAGCGCGGAGAACGAGTCGTCGAACAGGAAGATCTCCGGCTTCCGGACCAGCGCCCGCGCGATCGCGAGCCGCTGCCGCTGACCTCCGGACACGTTCGTACCGCCCTGCGCGATCGGCGCGTTCAACCCTTCCGGCATCGCCTCGACGAAGTCCTTGCCCTGGGCAATCTCCAGCGCCTCCCAGAGCTCCTCGTCGGTCGCGTCCGGATTGCCGTACCGCAGGTTGCTGGCGATCGTCCCGGAGAACAGGTACGGGCGTTGCGGGACCAGACCGATCCGCTCCCACAGCGCCTCGGGCTCGATCTCCCGTACGTCGATGCCGTCGACGAGCACCCGCCCTTCGGTCGCGTCGAACAGCCGCGGCACCAGCGACAGCAACGTCGTCTTGCCGGCGCCCGTACTGCCGATGATCGCGGTCGTCTGCCCCGGCGAGGCGACGAGGTTGATGTCGTGCAGCACCGGCTCGGCCGCGCCCGGGTACTTGAACGAGGCGTGCTCGAACACTAGTTGGCCGCGACCGGTGAAGGTCTTGATCGGCGTGACCGGCGGCCGCACCGACGAGTCGGTGTCCAGCACCTCGGAGATCCGGTCCGCGCAGACCGAGGCCCGCGGCACCATGATCATCACGAACACGCCCATCATCACCGAGAACAGGATCTGGATCAGGTAGCTCAGGAACGCGGTCAGCGCGCCGACCTGCATCGTCCCGTTCTCCACCCGGGAGGCGCCGAACCACAGCACCGCGATGCTCGACACGTTCAGGATCAGCATCACTGTCGGGAACACGAGCGCCATCAGCCGGCCGGCCCGGATCGCGGTGTCGGTCAGGTTCTGGTTCGCCTCGCCGAACCGCTCGACCTCGTGCGGCTCGCGAACGAACGCCCGGACCACCCGGATACCCGCGATCTGCTCGCGCAGCACCCGGTTCACGCCGTCGATGTTCTTCTGCATCTTCCGGAACTGCGGGACCATCCGGCTCGCGATGAACCCGATACAGATCGCCAGCAGCGGTACGGCGACAGCCACCAGCCAGGACAGGCCGACGTCCTCACGGACCGCCATGATCACGCCGCCGACCATCGTGATCGGCGCGGCGACCAGCATCGTGCAGGTGGTGACGACCAGCATCTGGATCTGGGTGACGTCGTTCGTACTGCGGGAGATCAGCGTCGGAGCGCCGAACTGGTTCACCTCCCGGGCGGAGAACTCGCCGACCCGGTGGAACACCGCGGCGCGTACGTCGCGTCCGAACAGGGCAGCCGTCTTCGCACCGAAGTACACAGCCGTGATCGTGCAGGCGATCTGCACCAGGCTGACGGCGAGCATCCAGCCGCCGGTGCTCATGATGTAGCCGGTGTCACCCTTGGCGACACCGTCGTCAATGATGTCGGCGTTGAGGCTGGGTAGGTAGAGGGAGGCAATCGTCCCGACCAGTTGCAGGACGACCACCAGGAACAGGTTTCCCGCGTACGGACGCAAGTGCGTACGCAAGACGCGAAGTAACATCAATCATCCCCAGAGTCGTGATGGCGGGCACCGTCGAGCGCGAACCCGACGATGTCCTCGGAGGCCGGTGGCTGACCGGTGTGGTGCTTGCGGAGACCGTCGAACGCGAAGTCGACGATCTCCTCGGCGGTCAGCACGTGGCCGCCGGAAACCATTGGGTGGGTGGCCGAGAAGGTGAGCAGGCCGATCATCCGCACGACGTCCTCCGGCGGCAGCCGCAGTTGGTCGGCGTCCGGTCGCAGCAGGTCGGCGAACGCGGCGTTGGCCAGATCGTTCTGACGTTTGCGCCGGGCCTCGTCCATCGGTGTCGACTGCTTGAACTCGGGTGGCCGGCGGATCCGCAGCGCGAACAGCAGTTTGAACACCCGGCGCAACCGCGTCTGGCTGATCTCGACAGCGACGACGGTTCGCTCCCGCAGCGGCAAGGTGCGATCGACCTGCTCGAGCGCCCGGATCAGGTCCGAGGGGTCGAACACGGTCGCCATCGCGGCCTCGATCAGCGCGTCCTTGCTGCCGAACGCACGGAAGATCGTCCCTTCGGCGATCCCGGCCGCTTCGGCGATCTGCTTGGTGCTGACCTCGGTGCCGAACTCCTCCAGCAACGGCATCGCGGCCGCGAGGATGGCAGCGCGCCGTTCCTCGGGGGGCAGTGGGGTCGCTCGTGGGCTCACGCCGTCAAAGGTAACTGAGTGAGTACTCACTCACAACTACATTTACCCTTCCGGCGCAGTCCGGTTCCCGACCAGCGTGGACACGCCGTCCAACAGCCTTTCCAGGCCATACTCGAACGCATGTTCGGCATCGTAGGGGGCATCGAACTCATTCCCGACCGCCGTCCCGACCCGGGACGAGAGCGGGAACCTCTCCAGGTCACCGATCTGATCCAGGTGCGGCACGTGGGCCAGCCACCATTCCTTGTCCGTCATCCCGGACCGCTGGATCACCTGGCGCGCCTCGACCGCCGTACGGACGGCGCCGTGCACGTAGCCGTTGACGAGAGCGACGGTCGCGTCCATCTCAAGATCGGTGAGACCGATCCCCTCGACCGCGGTCAGCTCCCACTCGTACTTCGCCATCACGTTCGGCCCGAGCGGCGGGCGGTTGATCGCAACCTGAAGGAGCCACGGGTGCCGCAGGTACAGCTCCCGGTTCTCCCGAGCGACCTCGTCGAGCGCTGCCCGCCAGTCCCCCGGTACGACGCGACGCGGCAGCTCGCCGTACACGGTGTCGAGCATGACGTCGAGCAGCTCGCCCTTGCCCGGGAAGTAGCGGTACAGCGTCATCGCGCCGACACCGAGCTCGTCGGCGACCCGGCGCATCGACATCGCGGCCAGTCCTTCGGCGTCCGCGACCCTCAGGGCGACCGCGACGATCCCGTCGACGGTCAGCGCCGGCTTCGGCCCGCGGGTCGGCGCGGGACGGCGGCGCCACAGCAGCTCGAGACTCTTCGCGGGGTCCCCGCTGCCGCTGTGCTCCTGGTTCATGTGCGCGATTCCTTGGTAGCGGCTATTCTTCGTACAGTGTACGCAGTTGACCTCAAGTTCCGTCGAGGTTCTAGCGTGAGGTTTTGTCGGTGGTGTGCGGAATCATCGACCGTCCCAGCCGATCGATGTAGCGGAGCACAGCCGTGAGTATGGAAATGACCGCGTGGAACTCGCTCTACCACGCGATGCACGCGCAGGACGAGAAGAGATCCTTCTCCCGAGCCACTCTGCGACGGATCCTTGCCTTCGCACGACCTCACCGGCGGTATCTGGTCTCGTTCCTGGTGCTCAGCATCGGCGGTGCGGTGCTCGCGGTCGCCACGCCGGTGCTGGCCGGGCGAGTGGTCGACGCGATCGTCGGCGGCAAGGCCTTCGGCGTCGTGCTGCAACTGTCGCTGCTGATCGCGGCCATCGCGGTCGCCGAGGCCGCGCTGGGCATGGTCACCCGCTGGCTGTCCGCGAGCATCGGCGAGGGACTGATCCTCGATCTGCGGACTGCCGTGTTCGACCACATCCAGCGGATGCCGATCGCCTTCTTCACCCGCACACGGACCGGCGCACTGGTCTCCCGGCTGAACAATGACGTGATCGGTGCGCAGCGAGCGTTCAGCGACACCCTGTCCGGTGTCGTCAGCAACCTGGTGATGCTCGTGCTGACACTGGTCGTCATGTTGGGTGTGTCGTGGCAGATCACTCTGCTCGCGCTGGTCATCCTCCCGGTGTTCGTCATCCCCGCGCGCCGGTTCGGGGCCAGACTGGCCGGCCTGCAGCGGGAAGCGGCGGACTACAACGCGACCATGAGCACGCAGATGACCGAGCGGTTCTCGGCGCCCGGCGCGACGCTGGTCAAGCTGTTCGGCCGGCCGGCTCGCGAGTCACTCGAGTTCGCGGTCCGGGCGCGCCGCGTGCGCGACATCGGTGTGCGGACCGCGATGGTGCAGTGGATCTTTGTCACCTCACTGACGCTGGTGTCCGCGCTCGCGCTGGCAGTCGTGTACGGGCTCGGCGGGTTCTACGCGTTGCGTGACCAGCTCGACGCGGGCGCGGTCGTCGCGATGGCGTTGCTGCTCACCCGGTTGTACTCGCCGTTGACCGCGCTCGCGAGTGCGCGGCTCGAGGTGATGACCGCGCTCGTCAGCTTCGAGCGGGTCTTCGAGGTGCTGGACCTGGAGCCGCTCATCAAGGACAAGCCGGACGCGGGACGAGTGCCCGAGGGTCCGGTTGCGGTGGAGTTCTCCGGCGTCAGCTTCGCGTACCCGTCGGCGGACAAGGTGTCGCTGGCGTCGCTCGAAGAGGTCGCGAAGCTGGACACGCGCGGTGGCGTCGAGGTGCTGCACAATGTCTCGTTCCGCGCCGAGCCGGGGCAGATGGTCGCGCTGGTCGGATCGTCGGGTGCCGGCAAGTCGACGATCGCGCAGCTGATTCCCCGGCTGTACGACGTGGACTCGGGCGCGGTGAAGCTCGCCGGGGTCGACGTACGGGATGTGTCCGCGGAGTCGTTGCGGGAGACGCTCGGGATGGTCACGCAGGACGGGCATCTGTTCCACGACTCGATCCGGGAGAACCTGCTGCTCGCGCGTCCGGAGGCGACGGAGAACGATCTGTGGGACGCGTTGGAGCGGGCTCGTCTGGGTGAGTTGATCCGGTCGTTGCCTGATCAGCTCGACACGGTCGTGGGTGAGCGTGGGTACCGGCTGTCGGGTGGTGAGCGGCAGCGGTTGACGATCGCACGGTTGCTGCTCGCGCAGCCGCGGGTGGTGATCCTCGACGAGGCGACCGCGGCGCTGGACTCGACGAACGAGGCCGCGGTGCAGGCTGCGCTGACCGAGGCGCTTTCCGGACGTACGGCGGTGGTGATCGCGCACCGGTTGTCGACCATCCGGGCCGCCGACCAGATCCTCGTGATCGAGTCCGGGCAGATCGTCGAGCGCGGTACGCATGCGGACCTGCTCGCGGCCGGCGGACGGTACGAGGAACTGCACCGCACCCAGTTCGACCAGCCCGGGACGGAAGGCGCCGAAGCAGTTCCGGTCTGAGTTTCTTGTTGTTGTTCTTAGCGAGTGGGAGGTCGTCGGTTTGGTGGGCACGGGGCAGGAGCTGGCTGGGTGTGCGGTGGTTTTCCGGCCGGCGGATCCACCACGCACGAGTCGAGTGGCGTTCTGGGATCCGGACGGCGGCCCACTCCCCCTCGGCGTCGGCGACCAGGTCGACCTGGAGCTGGTCGGTACCGGATCGGAGCTGCAGGGCGCCCGCGCTGTTGAGCTGCCGGTGGCGGAGGCGGTGCCGATCCTTGGGCGGATGCGGCGGGCGCCTGGAGCGCATCCGTCGGCGGCCTTCTGGGGCGGCGCCTCCCTGGTCGCGCTCCAACTGGTTGCCCGCGGCAAACTCCTGCCCGGCGTCACCCCCGGAGGTCACGACGCCTGGCGGGTCGGCCCGCTCGACCCCGACGACATCACCCGCGTGCTCGAACTCGCCGAAGCCATGCCCGCCTCAGCCCGAGCACTCCCACTCACCAACGTGCGGGTTCCTGTCGCTGAGGATTTGTTGCGGGAGTTTCTGGATGCAGTCGCCGACGGGATGCCTCGCTCCCCCGCCGCCGCGAAGGCGCATCAGACCAACCTCTTCACCGCGACCGCACCCCAGCGCGCCGACCGCCTGCGGACCTGGGCCGACGAGGTGTCTGCCGGACTCGACACCGGCGTACGGATCTCGCTCCGCATCGAGCTGGCCGACTCACTCGCCTTCAGCGCCGTGGTCCAACTGCACAGCCTCAAGGACCCCACCCTCGTCAGAGACGCGGACGATGTCTGGTCCGACGATGTCCCCGGCTTCGGCCCACGGGCACGCATCGACGCCACCCTGGCGATCCGCCGCGCAGCGCGCGTCTGGCAACCACTCGGCCGCCTGCTCGACTCCGCCGTACCGGATCGAATGGATCTCGCGGACGAAGAGGTCGCCGAGCTGCTGGCCGGCTCCGCGCAGCGGCTCACCGCGGCAGGCGTGGACCTGCACTGGCCACGCAGCCTCGGACGGGAACTCACCGCACGCGCCGCGATCACGTCGGCAGACGGGCCGCCCAGCGATCTCCCGGGTTTCTTCGGCGGTGACCGCACTCTCGACTTCAGCTGGCAGGTGGCACTCGGCGACGACCCGCTGACCGAGGCCGAGCTCGACCAACTCGCGGAAGCGACCCGGCCGGTCGTCCGGCTCCGGGACCAGTGGATGCTGATCGATCCCGAGCTCGCCCGCAAGGCCCGCGAACGCATCCTCAAACCCGTCACCGCGATCGACGCCCTCGGCGCCGCCCTCACTGGCACCACCGAGATCGACGGCCGGCAGATCACCGTGACTCCCACCAAGTGGCTCGACGACCTCCGCGCGAAGATCGCCGACCCGGACCGCGCTGACGAGCCCATCGAAGCGCCGGCCGGCCTCCAGGCGACCCTCCGCGACTACCAGCTGCGCGGTCTGCGCTGGTTGACCCGGATGACGTCGCTCGGTCTCGGCGGCTGCCTCGCCGACGACATGGGCCTCGGCAAAACGATCACGCTCATCTCGCTCCACCTGCACCGCCAGCAGTCCGCCGACACCGCCGGTCCGACGCTGGTCGTCTGCCCGGCGTCGCTGCTCGGCAACTGGGAGCGGGAGGTGCAGCGGTTCGCTCCGGGCACTCCGGTACGGCGCTTCCACGGCACCTCCCGTTCGCTCGACGACGCGCGGGAAGGCTTCGTGCTGACGACGTACGGGACCCTGCGGCGTGACGCCGTACGGCTGGCCGAGCATCCGTGGGCGCTTGTGGTTGCCGATGAGGCGCAGCATGTGAAGAACCCGTCGTCCGGTACGGCGAAGGCGCTGCGGACCGTGCCGGCCAAGGCGCGGGTGGCGCTGACCGGAACGCCGGTGGAGAACAACCTGTCCGAGCTGTGGGCCATCCTCGACTGGACGACGCCGGGACTGCTCGGCCGGCTCGGATCGTTCCGCAACCAGTGGGCGCAGCCGATCGAGGCGGACAAGGACGAGGAGGTCGCTGCGCGACTCGCGAAGCTCGTCAAACCGTTCCTGCTGCGCCGGAAGAAGTCCGATCCGGGGATCGCGCCTGAGCTGCCGCCAAAGACCGAGACGGACCAGGCGGTGTCCCTGACCCGCGAGCAGGTCGTGTTGTACGAGGCAACGGTTCGCGAGCTGATGGCGGAGGTCCAGGCCAGTGACCGGATGGCGCGGCGCGGACTGATCGTGAAGCTCCTGACCGGCTTGAAGCAGATCTGCAACCACCCCGCGCAGTACTTGAAGGAGCCCGACGACGCGCGCCTGACCGGTCGCTCTGGCAAGCTCGAACTGCTCGACGAGCTGCTCGAGACGATCGTCGCCGAGGACGGTGCGGTGCTCGTCTTCACGCAGTACGTCGCGATGGCGCGACTGCTCGAACGGCATCTCGCCGAGCGCGGCATCCCGACCCAGTTGCTGCACGGTGGCACGCCGGTCGCGCGGCGCGAGGACATGGTCGACCGGTTCCAGGCCGGCGAGGTCCGCGTGTTCCTGCTGTCGTTGAAGGCGGCCGGGACCGGACTGAACCTGACCCGCGCGGATCACGTCGTGCACTTCGATCGCTGGTGGAATCCCGCGGTCGAGGACCAGGCCACCGACCGCGCGTACCGGATCGGGCAGACCCGGCCGGTGCAGGTTCACCGGTTGATTGCCGAAGGCACCATCGAGGACCGGATCGCCGGAATGCTCGCCGCCAAGCGCGAGCTGGCCGAGGCCGTGCTGTCCGGCTGTGAGGCGGCACTGACCGAACTCTCCGACGCCGAACTGGCCGACCTGGTCGAGCTGCGGGGAGGTGCGCGATGACCGAGGCGCAAGGCTTCCCGGCCTTCACGGCGCAACACCGCAGCACCCGCGGCAGGTCGTGGTGGGCCCGGGCCTGGGTGCAGGCGATGGAGGACACATCGCTGGACAACGGTCAGCTCAAGAAGGGCCGCCGGTACGCGAACTCCGGGCAGGTCGGCACGATCACCGTCAGCCCCGGACGGATCGCGGCCACCGTCTACTCGCCGGAGGACACGTACGAGTCCGTGGTCCACGTCGACCAACTCAGCGATGATGACTGGCGCCGGTTCCGCGAGCAGCTCGCCGCGCGTGCCGGCCACATCGCGGCGTTGCTCGACGGCGAGATGCCGCACAAGCTGGTCGAGGCGGCATCCGATGCAGGCGTCACGCTGCTGCCGGGCATCGGAGATCTCGATCCGAGCTGTACGTGCGATGCCTGGGAACTCCCCTGCCAGCACGCGGCCGCCCTCTGCTATCAGGTCGCCTGGCTACTCGACGCCGACCCGTTCGTGCTGCTGCTCCTCCGCGGACGCACCCGCGAAGCCCTCCTCGACGAACTGCAGGCTTCGTCCGCCCAGCCCGCCCAGCCCGCCGAGGCCGGCGTGGCCATCACCGACGTACTAGCCGGCACGCCCGGTGAGCTGCCCGAGCCGCCGGAGCTCCCGGCGCGGGTCGGCCTCGACGAGCTCGCGGTTGCGGGAATCGAGCCGCCCGGCGATCTCGGTCCGCAAGTACTCCAGTTGCTCGTGCTCGACGCCGCTCGCCGAGCCCGATCGATCCTCAACGCGCTCCTCCACGGCACCGCCGAACCACGGCCGCTCGACGACTGGCAGGACGCCGTCCGCCTGGCGACGGACTTCCCGCAACTCGTCACGACGCTGACCGAGTCCACCGGCCGGGACCTTGCCCCCGGCATCCAAGCCTGGCAGTACGGCGGCGCGCCCGGTCTCGACGTACTCGAGCACACCTGGACACCCGACCCGGCCGAGCTCAACCGAGCGCGGACGGACCTGCTCGCCGCGGACGACGACCTGACCATCAGTACGTCGGCGAACCAGTTGACGCTCGGCGCCGACACCCAACTCAGACTCGACCGCGACGGCCGCTGGCATCCCTACCGGCTCGTCGACGAGACCTGGACCCCGGACGGTACGCCCTCCAGGGATCCACTGGTCTTCGAGTGGTGAGAGTCAGGACTGGGTGACGGGACGCATGGCGAGGCCCTCGGTGCCCGCCCAGTACGTGACGCGCTGGCCGTCGTCGGCCTCGAAGGACGTGACAGGTATCTTCACCTTGACCGGATTCTCCGCCTCGGCCTCACCGCCGGGGCTGCCGAGGCCGACGGTCATGAACTTCACGGGATAGGTGTCCATCTTGCCGCCGGTGGCGAGGATGCCGGCGTACGCCTTCTCGCCCGGAGCGAGAGTGACTGCCTCGTCGGAGTTGGTCGCCTCCTTGACCGGCGCGTAGCCCTTGGCGTCGCCGAGGGTGACCTCGGGATAGTTCTGTACGTCGCACTTCTTGGCGCTCTTGTTGGTGGCGACGAGCATGAGGTGCCGAACCTCTTCGCCCGGCCCATCGTAATTCGTGACGGTGAAGGACAGATCCGCCATCGTGCAGAGATCGACGCTGGAGTCCGCGGTGGGCTTCTTCGACGGAGGCGCCGTCACCGGCTTCACCGGGCTCGACGAGGTCGTTGCGCTCGCCGAGGTCGTCGTACTCTGCTGGTCCGAGGGCTTGCTGCCGTCCGACGCGTTGGCGGACCCGCACGCGGCGGTTGTGAGGAGTGCGGCGACCGCGCCTGCCCCCAGGGCATACCTTCTCCAACTGCCTGCATGCTTGCGATTCACGTTCACTGAAGACCCCTTGTTCAGCTTGACGAATTCGAGGTGATAGACGCCTCACGCTCGGTTAAAGTTGGTCACGACTTCGGAGAAGGAGGAGGTGAGTTGATGACCGCGTCAGCCTGCGCTGCGGCACGTCCGGCAGCGCCATCGGTCATTCAACTCATCCACTGAACCTCCGAAAGGGACCTTCGTTGTCCATCACCTGGAACACCCGTGTCGAGACTCGGTCCGACATCGAACCTCTCCGCGAGTTGACCCGCGACGCCTTCGGCCGGCAGTTCGAGGTCGACTTCCTGGACGCGCTCCGCGCGGACCCGGTCGCCTGGATTCCCGGGCTATCGTTCGTCGCCACCACGTCCGACGACGAGCCGATCGCCTACGCACTCCTCACGCGTTGTCACGTCGACGACGTACCGGTCCTTTCGCTCGGACCGGTCGCCGTGCTTCCGGCGTACCAACGGCAAGGCGCCGGCGGGGCCGCCGTACGGGCCGCTTTGGCGACGGCGCGTGACCGCCCTGAGCCTGCGGCGGTCGTCCTCGGCCACGCGGAGTACTACCCACGGTTCGGTTTCCAGCAGGCGACCGGGTTCGGCATCCATCACCCGCAGTACGACGGCCCGAACCTGATGGCGATTGCTCTCGGCAACCACACCGTCCCGACCGGAACCCTCACCTACCCGGTCACCAGCTGACCACCGCCGCGCCCTGGCCGACCCGACGGGAGGGTCGGCCAGGGCGCGGCACGGAGCGACCCGTAACGATGTACGTCGGGCGGTCGTAAAAGGTTCAGTCAAACTCGCCGAATCACTTGCGCACCACGCTTGTATACATGAAACAGTCGACAAGAACCCGCCTACTCAGGAGCTACCGCGATGACTCGTCGACTCGCACTGAACCGTTTCATCTCCGGCACCCGCCGTCGTACCGCGGCTGGGATCGGCGCGGCCGTCGTTGCGGTCGCCCTCGTCGGGACGGCCTGCTCGCCGGTCGAGCCGGCCGGTGAGGACAACCCGTCGGGCGGTCAGCCGTCCGCCGGGCAGGATGTGTTCGGCGAGGCGGCCGACACGGCGAAGGTGAAGCAGGGCGGCACGCTGACGGTCGCGCTCTCCGCCGACCCGGACAAGCTCGACCCGACACTGTCACGCAGCCTGTACTCGCGGTACGTCTTCCACACGATGTGCGAGAAGCTGTACGACCTCGGCCCGGACGCCAAGCTGGTCCCGCAGCTCGCGACCGCGCTGCCGACGATCTCGTCCGACGGGCTCAGCCTGACGATCCCGCTGAAGGAGGGCGTGAAGTTCGCCGACGGCGGCACGTTCGACTCGAACGCGGTCAAGATCTCGCTGAACCGGGATCTCACACTGGCCGGATCGGCGCGCAAGAGCGAGCTCGGCCCGGTCTCCTCGATCGAGACGCCGGACCCGAAGACCGTCGTCATCAAGCTCTCGAAGCCGTTCGCCCCGCTGACCGCCGCGCTGGCCGACCGGGCCGGGATGGTGCTCAGCCCGGCCGCGGTCGCGAAGCTCGGGGCGAACTTCTCCAGCGCGCCGGTCTGTGTCGGCCCGTTCAAGTTCGCCAGCCGGGTCGCGCAGAACTCGATCAAGGTCGTCAAGGACCCGCAGTACTACGACGCCGCCAAGGTCCACCTCGACGCCATCGAGTACCGGATCATCACCGACTCCAGCATCCGCTCGGCGAACCTGAAGTCCGGGGACGCGCAGGTCGCGGACTCGCTGTCGTCGCAGGACGCGCCGACGCTGCAGAAGGACGACAGCGTTAGCGTGCTGCAGTCGCAGTCGCTCGGGTACCAGGGCCTGACGATCAACATCGGCAACGCCAACGGGATCGGCAATCCGCCCAAGCAGCTCGACACCCCGATCGCGAAGGACCCGAAGGTACGGCAGGCGCTGGCGCTGGCCATCGACCGGGAAGCGCTCGTGAAGTCGATCTTCAACGGGCTCAACACGGTCGCCTGCTCGCCGGTCTCGCCGAAGAGCGAGTTCACGTCCGACGCGGCGCAGGTCTGCCCGGCGCACGATCCCGCGAAAGCCAAGCAGTTGCTGGCCGACGCCGGCGTGAAAACGCCGTACAAGGTCGAGATGATCACGTCGAACAACCCGGACAGTCTGCGGCTCGCACAGGCGCTGCAGGGAATGGTGAAGGACGCCGGGTTCGACCTGGTCATCAAGCCCGTCGAGTACGCCGCTCTGCTGGACCAGCAGGACCGCGGTGACTTCGAGCTGCTGCAGCTCGGCTGGTCGGGACGGGTCGACCCGGACGCGAACATCTTCAACTTCGTCGGCACCACCGGCAGCCAGAACGTCTCCGGCTACAGCAACCCGGCCCTCGACAAGCTGCTCACCGACGCGCGCCAGTCCACCGACCAGGCCGAGCGCGTGAAGCTCTACGGCCAGGTCACCACGTTGCTGCAGCAGGACGACCCGATCATCTACATGTACCGCCAGCGCAACCTGACTGGCGTCTCCAAGAAGCTGCTCGGCATCCAGGTCTATCCCGACGGCGTGATCCGCACCGCCTTCGCAGGATTCGCGAAGTGAGGCGGTACCTGCTTAATCGGTTGTGGCAGTCCGCGGTGACGCTCGTGCTCGCGACGATCGTGGTGTTCGCCGGGGTGCGGGCGTTGCCGGGCGATCCGGCGCTGGCGCTCGCGGGTGAGGATCGGGATCCGGAGTCGCTGCGGGCCATCCGGGAGCAGTACGGGCTGGACCAGTCGTGGCTCGTGCAGTTCTGGCAGTTCGTGAGCCACGCGGCGCGCGGGGATCTCGGGCAGTCGATCCGGACCGGTACGCCGGTGCGGTCGATGATCATGAGCGCGCTGCCGGTGACGATCGAGCTATCAGTGCTAGCGATTCTGATCGCGAGCGTCATCGGGGTCGGTGCCGGTGTGATCGCAGCCGTACGCCGTGGACGGCCTGCGGAATGGGCCGCGAACGCGCTAGCACTGCTAGGGCTGTCGGTGCCGCACTTCTGGCTCGGCCTGATGGCGATCCTGTACCTGTCCGTTGCCCTCGGCCTCTTCCCCGCCTCCGGCTTCGTCCCGTTCTTCAGCAACCCGGTGGCGAACCTCCACCACCTCATCCTCCCGGCGCTGATCCTCGGCACCGGCCTCTCCGCCGTGATCATGCGCCAGACGAGGTCATCGATGCTCGACGCCCTGTCCGCCGACTACATCCGTACGGCGGAAGCCAAAGGCCTCCCGCCCAAGGCAGTAGTCGGAAAGCACGCCCTGCGCAACAGCCTGATCGTGGTCGTCACGATCGTCGGCCTCCAACTCGGCGCGCTGATCTCGGGCGCCGTCGTCACCGAACGGATCTTCGCGCTCCCCGGCTTCGGCAAGCTCACCGTCGACGCCGTCTTCCAGCGCGACTACCCCGTCATCCAGGCGGTCGTCCTGGTCACCGCGACGGCGTACATCGTCATCAACCTGCTGGTCGACCTCCTGTACTCCGTCATCGATCCGCGCATCCGCGTGCGAGGTGAGGCCTGATGGCAGTCGCCGAAGTAACCGATGCCGTGCCGACGGCCCCGCTCCGCAGCAACCGCCGCCGAGTGGTACGCCGGATCCTGCACAACCCGCTCGCCCTCACCGGGCTAGCAGTGCTAGCGATCGCGGTGATCCTCGCCGTGTTCGCCAACTGGCTGGCCCCGCAC
The DNA here is from genome assembly GCF_004216905.1 of Kribbella sp. VKM Ac-2569. Lineage (GTDB taxonomy): Bacteria > Actinomycetota > Actinomycetes > Propionibacteriales > Kribbellaceae > Kribbella. The sequence goes on along the minus strand of NZ_SGXJ01000003.1, from coordinate 506,422 downwards.
GAACCCACCCAGACCCACCTCGACCGCGCATTCGCCCCGCCGGGCACCGCCGGATACCTGCTCGGCACCGACGACCTCGGGCGCGACGTGCTCTCGCGGATCATGTTCGGGCTCCGTGCGTCCTTGCACGTCGGTGTCCTCGCGGTCGCGTTCTCGCTGGTGGTCGGCGTACCGCTCGGGCTGATCGCCGGCTACTTCCGGACCGTCGACGCGCTCATCTCCCGGCTCACCGACCTGGTGCTGGCGTTCCCGTTCCTGATCCTCGCGGTCGGGCTGGCCGCGATCCGCGGCGCGAGTCTCGGCAACGCGGCGATCGCGATCGGCATCGCACAGATCCCCGGCATGATCCGGATCGTCCGGTCCGAGACGTTGCGGATCAAGTCGCTCGACTTCGTCGCCGCGGCGATCGTCGAGGGCGCGAGTGACGCCTGGGTGCTGGGCCGGCACATCTTCCCGAACGCCGGCTCCGCGATCATCGTCCAGGCCACCGTCGGCATCCCGGCGGCGATCCTCGGCGAGGCCGTGCTGTCGTTCCTCGGCCTCGGCATCCAGCCACCCGCTCCGAGCCTCGGCACGATGCTCGCCGACGCGCAGCAGTTCGCGTCCCGGGCGCCGTGGGCCGCCGTGATGCCGGGTGTCGCGATCATGCTGCTCACGCTGGCGTTCAACATCGTCGGCGACAGCCTCCGCGACGCCCTCGACCCGAAGGCGAGCCGCCGATGAAGCCTGTGCTTGCAGTCAAAGATCTGTCCGTCACGTTCCGCACCGAGGACGGGCCGCTGTCGGCGGTCGACCGGGTCAGCTTCGAGGTCGGTGACGGCGAAGTCCTTGCGGTGGTCGGTGAGTCCGGCTGCGGTAAGAGCGTTACGGCGATGAGCATCGCCGGTCTGCTCCCCCGTACGGCGACAGTCAACGGCTCCGTCGAACTCGACGGGACAGAACTGATCGGCGCCGACAAGCGCACGCTCCGCTCGATCCGTGGCCGCGAGGTCGCGTACATCTTCCAGGAGCCGATGACCTCGCTGAACCCAGTCTTCACCGTCGGCCACCAGATCATCGAGGTACTGCGGACGCATATCGGCCTGAACCGCCAGGCGGCGCACGCCCGCGCGATCGAACTGCTCAAGCTCGTCGGCATCCCGTCCGCCGAGCGCCGTGTCGGCGACTATCCGCACCAACTGTCCGGCGGGATGCGGCAACGCGTGATGATCGCGATGGCGGTCGCCTGCGACCCGAAGGTGCTGATCGCCGACGAGCCGACCACGGCCCTCGACGTCACGATCCAGGCCGGCATTCTCGACGTACTGCGTGGTCTGCGCGAACGCCTCGGCACCAGCATCGTGCTGATCACGCACGACCTCGGTGTCGTCGCCGACCTCGCCGACCGGGTCGCGGTGATGTACGCCGGACGCGTCGTGGAAACCGCCGAGGTCCATGACCTGTTCGCACACCCCGAGCACCCGTACACCGTGGGACTGCTCGGCGCCTCCCCCGCCGCCGGCCGGCACGCGGAATCCCAGCGCCTGAACGAGATTCCCGGGCTCGTCCCGGTCCTCACCGAGCAGCCCGACGCCTGCACATTCGCCGACCGCTGCTCCCGAGCCGTCGACACCTGTACGTCGTCCCAACCGCAGCTCACTGACGGTCCGCATCGAGTCGCGTGCTGGAACCCGGTCCGCGAAAGAGTGGAGGTCTGATGGACGACAACGCTCTGGAAGTAGAGGATCTCGTCATGCACTTCGGCCCGGTTCGGGCCGTCGACGGCGTGACGCTGCGGATCCGGCAAGGCACCGTCGTCGCACTGGTCGGTGAGAGCGGCTCCGGCAAGTCGACCGTCGGCCGCTGCATCGTCAGACTGCTCGAACCCACCGGCGGCACCGTCCGTCTCGCGGGCGCCGACATCACCCACCTGAACCGCCGCCGGCTCCGCCCACATCGCCGCGACGTGTCCATCGTGTTCCAGGACCCGGCCGGCTCGCTCGATCCACGACTGTCCGTCGGCGACATCGTCGGCGAACCACTCCGCCTGATGCGCCGCAAGGACATCTCCACCAAGGTCTCCGAATCACTGCGCCGGGTCGGCCTCCGCCCCGAGGTCGCGCAGCGCGCACCGCACGAACTGTCCGGCGGTCAACGTCAACGAGTCAGCATCGCCCGTGCGCTGATCTCCGAACCACGGCTGCTCGTCGCGGACGAGCCGACCAGTGCGCTGGATGTCTCGGTGCAGGCCGCCGTACTCAATCTGCTCGCCGACCTCCAGCGTGATCTCGGCTTCGCGTGCTTGTTCATCACCCACGACCTGTCCGCCGTCGAGTACCTCGCTGACGAGGTCGCGGTGATGTATCTCGGTCAACTAGTGGAGCAGGGACCGCGCGCCAGGATCTTCGGGAAGCCGGCGCACCCGTACACGCAGGCGCTCCTGTCCGCGGCGCCCGTACCCGATCCCGCCGAGCAGCGTGCCCGCCGGCCCGTCCTGCTCGGTGACGACCTCCCGTCAGCGATCGATCCGCCGCCCGGTTGCCGGTTCCACACCCGGTGTCCGGTCGCGGTGGACACATGCCGGACAGTCGTCCCGGAATCACGAACGATCGGCGAAGGTGGACACCAGGTCGCCTGTCACCTCGTCAAGGACGACGGCACCGGCCCCGACGTACGACCAACTGAAGGAGCTGCACGATGACGTTCACCACCCGGCCTACTCTCCGTGGCACGTTCGGGATGGTTTCGTCCACGCATTGGCTGGCGTCGCAGTCGGCCATGCGGATCCTCGAGCTGGGCGGCAACGCGTTCGACGCGGGTGCCGCGGCCGGGTTCGTGCTGCACGTGGTCGAGCCGCACCTCAACGGCCCGGGCGGTGAGGTGCCCGCGATCATCGCAACCGCCGACGACCCGGCGCCGCGGGTGCTTTCTGGTCAGGGCGTCGCGCCGGCCGGTGCGACCATCGAGCACTACCGGTCACTCGGTCTGACGTTGGTGCCCGGCTCGGGTCCGCTTGCGGCCACGGTGCCCGGCGCGGTCGACGCCTGGCTGCTCCTGCTGCGCGACCATGGCACCCTGCCGTTGAGCGTCGTACTCGAGCCCGCGATCGATTACGCCCGCAACGGGCACCCGCTCGTACCGCGGATCGCCGACACCATCGGCACCGTGCAGCAGCTCTTCGAGGAGCACTGGCCGACGTCCGCCGCGCTCTGGCTCAAGGACGGCGCTCCCGTAACCGGCCGATTCAGCAATGAGGCGTACGCCGCGACGCTCGAGAAGCTGGTGCGCGAGGCCACCGGGGCGGACCGGCAGGCGCAGATCGAGCAGGCGCGGAAGACCTGGCGAGAAGGGTTCGTCGCGGAGGCGATCGACAAGTTCGCACGGCTGCCGCATCGCGACTCCAGCGGCGAGGACCACGCCGGTCTCATCACGGGCGACGACCTGGCCGCCTTCCAGGCTACCTGGGAGGACGCGGCGACGTACGACTGGAACGGGCACACGGTCGCCAAGACCGGTCCGTGGGGTCAGGGCCCCGCCCTGCTGCAGTCGCTCGCCGTACTCGCGGAGCTCGGCGACGTCGACCTCGATACCGCCGAGGGCGTGCACACGACGGTCGAGGTCATGAAGCTGTCGTACGCCGACCGCGAGGCCTGGTACGGCGACGGCGCCGACGTACCGCTCGACACGCTCCTCTCCCCCGGGTACGCCGCCGAGCGCGCGAAGCTGATCGGCTCGGACGCCGCGCTGGACCTCCGCCCCGGCACCCCGGACGGGCGCACACCGAGGCTGCCTTCAATTGCTACCGGCAACGAGACGGGCGACGCAACCACGGGTGAGCCGACCGTGTCCCCTGTGGGCGAAACCCGCGGCGACACCTGCCATGTCGATGTGATCGACCGCTGGGGCAACATGATCTCGGCGACGCCCAGCGGCGGCTGGCTGCAGTCGTCGCCGACGATCCCCGAGCTCGGGTTCTGTCTGGGCAGCCGGGCGCAGATGTTCTGGCTCGAGCAAGGACTCCCGGCCTCACTCGCGCCTGGAAAGCGGCCGCGCACCACGCTGACGCCGACGCTCGTGCTCCGCGACGGCGAACCGGTGATGGCCTGCGGATCGCCTGGCGGCGACCAGCAGGACCAGTGGCAGCTGCTCTTCCTGCTCCGGCACCTCGGCGCGGGCCTGGATCTGCAGGAGGCGATCGACGCGCCCGCCTGGCACACGACCGGCTTCCCGTCGTCGTTCTACCCGCGCACCACGGAACCAGGTGGGCTCGTGATCGAGAGCCGGGTCGGCAAGGACATCCGCGACGAACTCGTACGGCGTGGGCACGTCGTGACCGAGTCCGATCCGTGGAGCCTCGGCCGGCTGTGCGCCGTACGGAAGGAGGCCGACGGCGTTCTCGCGGCCGCGGCCAACCCTCGCGGCATGCAGGGGTACGCGGTCGGACGCTGACTCAGGCCTTCGGTCCGAGTGCCGCCTTCGCCGCGGCCTCGACGTGCAGGCGGGCGGCCGTACTCGCGGCCGCCGCGTCGCCTGCCTCGATCGCCTCGACCAGCCGCATGTGCTCCTCCGTCGAATGCGGCGCCCGCTGGGCCGCGCCGACCCGGAACACCCAGTGCACGTGGTGGTACATCGCGGCCGAGATCGAGTGCAGCCAGCGATTCCCGCTGACCTCGATCACGGCCCGGTGGAACGCGCTGTTCAGCTCGGCGACCCGGTCGAAGTCCTCGGCCTTCGCGGCCGCGTTCGCGTCCTCGACCAGCCCGCGCAGCGTCGCGATCCCCGCAGGCGTCGCCCGCTCTGCCGCGAGCCCGGCCGCGAGCGTCTCGAGTTGCTGCCGTACGGCGAACAGGTCCCGGACCGCGGTCTCGTCGAGCGTCGCGACGACCGCGCCCCGTCGCGGAAGGATCTGCACGAAGCCTTCGGCCTCGACCACGCGCAGTGCTTCCCGGACCGGGTTCCGTGACACCCCGAAGTCGTCCGCGAGTCGCGTCTCGGTCAGCCGCTCGCCCTCGTGGTACTCACCGTCGACGATCCGCCGGCGCAGCTCCGTGAGGACCTGCTCGCGGAGCGCGATGTGATCGGCACCGATCGTGCGGATCATCCGGTCCCGCTGAGCGTTCTCGTCCGGCTGCGCCACCCCTAGCTCCTCTCCCCGCTCCCCGTTCGGCCTGCGCGCCACGGTAGCGGATCGATGGCCAGGCGGCACGTGATCCGGGACGGCGTTATGTTGACGGCTTGAGCATCCGACTGATTCCCCTGACAGATCCCGACTACAAGCCGTTCAGCCGCCGGATCGCCTGGCTGGCCGCACAGGCCGACGGTACGCCGGTCGGTTCCGCGTTCCTGCGCCTCAACAGCCGCAAGGCCCATGCGCACCTGGGCGACGCGGAGATCAACGTGCACCCGGCCGAACGCGGCCGCGGGATCGGCAGCCTGCTGCTCGGCGCCGTCGTCACCGGCGCGCGCGAGCACGACGTACGGACGCTGGTCACGGACGTCGACGTCAACTCGGTCGGCGACCGTTTCCTCCAGCGGCACGGGTTCACGATCGGCCTGACGCTGATCTACGCGCGGCTCGATCTGTCGACGGGGACTCCCGACGTACCGGAAGTCCCGGGCTACCGGCTGGTGTCCTGGGAAGGTGTGCCGCCGGACGAGCTGGTGCAGACCTTCACCGATGCGCGCGCCGGGATGAACGACGCGCCGTCGGGCACGATCGACGCCGGCGTGGACGTGTGGGACGTCGAGCGGACGAGGTACGCCGCGCAGCTGATCGAGCAGCGCGGCGAGCGTCTCTCGGTCGTCGCGGCGGTCGACAGCACGGGCCGCATCGCCGGCTTCACCGAGGTCGTCGTCGCGGGTGACGGGAAGGGCGACGGTCAGAACTACGGCACCGCCGTCCTCCCCGAGCATCGCGGCCGCGGGCTCGCGCTGTGGATGAAGGCCGCCCAGATCCACGAGACCCGTCGCCGGTTCCCTGATCTCGACGGCCTGCTCACCGATACGGTCGACACCAACCTGGCCATGCGGCGTACCAACGACCGGCTTGGCTACCGCCCGCAGCACGAGGTGCATCGCCGCACGCTCGACCTATAGCAGGCCAGCCAACCGATACAGCACGAGCGAACCGGCGACCGCGACGTTGAGGCTGGCGCCGGTCCCGATCATCGGGATCTCGACCACGACGTCCAGCTGGTCGACCGCCTCGGGCGGGATCCCGGTGCGTTCGTGCCCGAGAACGGCGATCGTCCGCAGCGTGTTGCCCTTGGCAAGCGCATCCGGCACCCACGGCAGCTTCGGTACGGCGAGACACGCGCCGACCGCGTCACAGGTACGGAGCAGCGTCCCGAGGTTCACGTTGTGCATCGGCCAGAGCGGCGCGATCAGCAGATGGTCCCAGCACGAGTGGGACTTGCGGCGGCGTTGGTGCTTGAGGTCCTTGCGGCTCCGCACCCGGATCCCGCTCATCGAGCAGCGGGATCGATCCTCCCGTCAGGAATTCGCGTCATCATGCCACCCAGTCTACTGGCCCAGGATCTTCTGGACCGCAGCAGTCGTGATCGGGTGGTAGCCGGGGCGGGCCTTGGCGAAGACCTCCGCGGCGAACGCACGGTCGGTGCCGGCCAGCGCCTGGTACACCGGGAGGACGAGCTTCATCCGTCCGACCTTGGTGAGGAACTCGGCCATCTCGGCGTACGCCGCCTCATAGCTGCTCGCGGCAACGATCTGGTACCAGCGCCGCGCGATCTCGCCATTCGCCGTACCGGTCAGGCCGAACGCACGGTCGAGCTGCTGCAGGAGCAACGGGCTCAGTACATCGGGAGCCGCGTCGAGGAACCGCAGCCACTCCTGCGTCGTCCACCGCTCCGCGCCGTGCGGCAGCTCGCCCGTCGTCAGCCACAGACCGCGTGCCTCGTCCACGACCTGGAACCGCGCCGACACCGCGCGCCGCGCGAACGCCGGGATCCCCGGCTCGTACAGCCAGGCAGCCAGCTCGTCCTCGGTCACCACGTCCGGATGCGGCGCGGTCAGGTGCTCCCGCAGGTGCTCGACGAAGTTGTCGGTGTTGATGCTGCGGAACGCGAACGTGTCGAAGTACCCACGCAGGAACGGATCGAACACCTCCCGCGTGAAGCGCTCCTCCAGCCAGGACAGGAACCACGACCCCTTCAGCGGGCCGGTCGACGTCGTCCCGTGGTACTCGGACCGGTGGTGCAGGCCCGGCAGCTCGACCGCGAGCTCGGCCGGCGTCAGCGGGTCCAGTTTCACCACGGTCGCGTGCTGCTTGATCGCGGTCTCCATCACCGCGAACTCGGTCCCGTAAACGGCCTCGACGATGCGGTTCTCGACGTACGACGTGAAGCCCTCGTTGAGCCAGATGTCGTCCCAGCTGTCCTGCGTGACGAGGTTGCCGGACCAGCTGTGTGCCAGCTCGTGCGCGATCACGCTGACCAGCGACTTGTCGCCGATCACCACGGTCGGGGTCGCGAACGTCATCCGCGGGTTCTCCATGCCGCCGTACGGGAACGACGGCGGCAGCACGAGGAGGTCGTAGCGGCCCCAGCGGTACGGGCCGAAGAGCTCCTCGGTGACCCGCATCATCTCCTCGGTGTCGGAGAACTCGGTCGCCGCCCTCCTCACGGTCGCGGGCTCGGCCCACACGCCCGACCGCTCGCCGAGCGGCTCGAACACCAGGTCACCCGCGGCGATCGCCAGCAGGTACGACGGGATCGGCTCCGGCATCACCACGTCGTACGAGCCGGTACGGCGCGACGTCGTACCGTTGTCGGCGCTCATCAGCACCATCAGCTCCGGCGGCGCCGTCACGTGCGCGGCGTAGCTGAACCGCACGCTCGGCGTGTCCTGCACCGGGACCCAGCTGCGCGCGTGGATCGCCTGCGACTGGCTGAACATGAACGGCATCACGCCGCCCGCCGTCATCGCCGGCTCCAGCCACTGCAGACCGGTCGCGGTCGGCGCGGTCCGGTAACTCACCTTGATCCGCGGGTGGCCCGCCGTCCGGATGGTCAGCGCGGAGCCCAGCTCCGGGTCCGGAACCGCGAGGCTGTACTCCAGCGGCTCCCAGCCGTCGGCCGTCAGTCCCTCGACACCCAGCACCGTGAGGTCGCGGGTGTCCAGGACGAGCCGGCTGGTCGCACCGGTCCAGGCGAGGGTGTGCGTGGCACTGCCGGCCAGCACTTTCTCGTCGAAGTCGAGCGCGAGGTCGAGTTCGAGGTGGGTGGTCCGAACCACATTCGGCTCGGCGTAGGAGTGGCGATCGTGCGTCAAGGGATGCTCCCCGAGTGAGGCGTCCGAGGAACACTACCCACGTCCCGGGCGGATCGGACGACCAATCTGGGCCAGCCGCACCTCCGTGCCAAAACCCTGGTTCGGTCCTGACTTGGCAGACTAGGTCCATGATGTCCCAGCGGAACCCCGAGCTGGTGCTGAAACGGCGCCCGTTCGGATCCTGGCTGCTCGGTCCGGCCGACCAGAGCACGAAACGGCTGCGGATCCGCCTTCACCTGCTGCTCACCGTGTTCTCGATCGGCACCAACCTGATCGGTGCCTTCGTCACCTTCGTCCTCGCCGTCTTCGTGCTGCCGGGTCCGTCGCTGGTCGACCAGCTCCAGCTCATCGACGCCATCGCCATCCCGGCGTACTTCCTCCTCGCGATGGGGGTCTGTTACGTCTGGAGCAGCCGCCTGACGAAGCGGGTCACCCGCTGGATCGACCTGGAGCGGCCGGCCAGCCGGCGGGAGCAGATCGCCACGCTGCAACTGCCGCTGCGACTCACCCTGATCGAGGTGCTGCTCTGGTTCGGCGCCGCCGTGCTGTTCACGGTGATGACGGTGATCCTGCAGCCGGAGAACGCACTCCGGGTCGCGCTCACCGTGGTCGACGGGATGATCGTCACCTCCGCGGTCTCGTACCTGCTCACCGAGTTCGCCCTCAGGCCCATCGCCGCACGAGCCCTCGTCGACTCGCCACCACCGCGGCGGCTGCTCGCGGCCGGGTTGAAGGCCCGCACGGTGTTCTTCTGGGCGGTCGGCTCCGGCGTGCCCGTGGCGGGCCTGATGCTGGCCGCCGTACTCGCGCTGATCGAGGGTGACGTCACCTCGACCCGGCTGTCGGTCGTGATTCTTGCCCTGGGCATCGTGGCGCTCGGCAACGGTTGCCTGCTCACCTGGTTGTCGGCGAAGTCCGTGGTCGCGCCGGTGCGATCGGTGCGGGACGCGTTGAACCTGATCGGCGAGGGACGGCTCGACGTGAGCATCCCGGTGTTCGACGGCACCGAGCTGGGGTCGCTGCAGGCTGGGTTCAACCGGATGGCGGACGGGCTGCGCGAGCGGGAGCGGATCCGGGATCTGTTCGGGAGGTACGTCGGGCCTGACGTTGTTCAGGAGGCACTGACTAGCGACAGCCTCGGTGGCGAGGAACGGTACGCCGCGGTGCTGTTCGTCGACCTGGTCGGATCAACCGAGCTCGCGGCGCAGCGGCCGCCGGCCCAGGTCGTGCAGTTGCTCAATCGGTTCTTCGCGATCGTGGTCGCCGAGGTGGACCGGCAGGGCGGGTTTGTGAACAAGTTCGCCGGTGACGCGGTACTGGCGGTCTTCGGGGCGCCGGCCGAGCTGGCGGATCCGGCGGGCAGCGCTCTGACCGCGGGGCGGGAGCTGTCCCGGCGGCTCGCCGACGAGTTGCCGGAGGCAACCGCGGGGATCGGTGTCACCGCGGGGATCGTGGTGGCCGGCACGGTGGGCGACGTACGGCGGCACGAGTACACCGTGATCGGGGACCCGGTGAACGAGGCGGCGCGGCTGAGCGAACTGGCCAAGACGGCGCCCGGGCGGCTCATCGCGTCGATGACCGCGGTTGAGAAGGCGGCGCCGGGAGAGTCCGATCAGTGGCGGCAGAGCGACCTGGTCACTGTGCGAGGGCGGTCGGTGCCGACGCGTCTTGCTGTCCCGCAGTGATCAGCTCGTGGAGCAGCGCAGCGCCGTACAGCATCGCCTTCGTTTGACGGTCGTGGGCGGCGCGGCGCTCGGCGATCGCGGTGCGCAGCGCGTCGGTGCTGCCGGTACGGCGCAGACCGTCGAGGACCGGCTTGATCTGCTCGAAGTAGTACCGGCCCTGGCGGAGCATGTGGATGATCCGCGCGTCGCGCACTTCCTCGGGGCCGTACCGCCGGTACTTCGTCCCCGGTTCCCGGGTCGGCGAGAGCAGGCCGGCGGCCTCCCAGACGCGGAGGGCCGACGTACGGATGCCAAGGCGGTGGGCGAGTTCGCCGACGAGTAGGGACGGGCCGGTGACCGGCTGCTCGTCGACGTACTCCGCGGCCAGCGCGCCGAGGGCCTCACTGGCGGCGTCCGTGGCGAGTCGCTGCTCGTGCAGGGCGGCGTGGGCCGCGTCCACCAGTCTGTAGGCGAGCGCCTCGTCGCCGTTGTGGACGGCGCGCATGATCTCGGTGGCGGTCTCGGCGCCGAAACCGGGCGCGAGCGCGCGGTACGTCAGCAACGCCGCAACATGCTCGGGACCGTACTGGCGGTAGCCGGTGTCCGACCGTGGCGCGGGCGGCAGAATCCCGGCCGCCTCGTAGTTGCGGACGAGCTGAGTCGATACCCCGGCCCGGCGCGCGAGGTCTACCGGCCGCAGTCCCATCCGTTATCGGCCGCCCGAGACGTCGACCGTCGTACCGGTCATGTAGGAGGAGCGGTTCGAGGCGAGGAAGGCGATCACCTCGGCGACCTCCTCCGGCTTGCCGGGGCGGGCCAGCGGCGGGGTCGCGCCGAGACGGTCCAGGCGGCCGGGCTCGTGGATGTCGGTCTGGATCAGGCCTGGTCGGACCCCGAGGACGCGAACGCCCTCCTTTGCGACCTCGTTGGCCAGGCCGGTCGTCAGCGCGTCGACGGCAGCCTTGCTCGCCGCGTAGTCGACGTACTCGCCCGCCGACCCGAGTACCGCCGCGCGCGAGGAGATGTTCACGATGACGCCACCGTCGGCGCCGTACGCCGTCGACATCCGGCGGACCGCGGCGCCGGCGACGAGGAACGCGCTGATCGCGTTGATCCGGAACACCCGGTCGAGCCGTTCGGCGTCGTACTCAGCGACCCGCCCGGCCGGCGAGACGACACCGGCGTTGTTGATCACCGCGCTGATCGGGCCCAGCTCAGATGTGACCGTGTCGAAGAGCCGCTCGATCTGATCGGCCTCGGTAACGTCCGCCTGGACTGCGATCGCGCGCCCACCGCGTTCCTCACACGCCTTCACGACCTGGGCGGCCTCATCGGCCTGCGTCCGGTAGTTGACCCCGACATCCCAACCGTCCGCCGCAAGAGCGAGCGAGGCGGCCGCGCCGATTCCGCGACTCCCACCTGTGACCAGCACAACCCCACGTCCGTCAGTCATGGACCTACTGTTTCATGTGGGGTCACGCAGGCGGCTTCGCGAACCCGAGCTGGGTCTCCGAGTCGGTGAATCCGAGCGAGCGATAAATCCGGATCGCGAGGTACTCCGGATCCGCGACCATCACCAGGGTCCGCGCACCGCCTTCGGTCAGCCCGTACGTCGACGCGTGGTGGACGAGCGTGGTCGCCAGCCCGCGACCACGGTGCTCCGGGGACGTCTGCACATCCTGGAACCGGGCCAGCCCCTTGCCGTCGAACATCAACCCGAGCGCACTCTGCAGCCGATCCCCGTCGAACGCGCCGAACCACTTCCCGTGACCGGCGTCGACCAGCTCGCGCTTCGCCGCCAACCTGCGCCGGGTGAACTCCTCGTACGCCGCGTCGACCTTCATGGACGCGGTGGCGAGGCTCTGGTGGTACAGCTGCTCCCAGTCGTCGTCAGTGCTCAGGAAGCGGTACGTCGAGTCCGCGTTGGGCCGTTGCGGTTGCAGGACCCGATCGGCCGTCATCACGACACTGCCGTCGACTGTGAACCCGGCGGCGGTCAGCTCGTCCTCGGCCCCGATCTCGCCGTCGACGGTATCGATGCCGATGGCAACATGGTCGGCGTCCGGGAACTCCCGGCGGAAGTCGTCGAGGCGGATCTTGGTGTCGTCCGGGGCGAACGGCGTGCGGTACAGCAGGAAGTTGCCCCACCAGAAGCCGGGGTTGGCCGGCGTACGGATCACGACGTACTCGCCGGTGTCGTGGAAGGTGCTTCCACTCAGCTCCAGCAGCAACAGGTCGGTGCGATAGCCCAGGCTCGTGATCTCCACCTCCTTATCCTCACCCACCCGTCAATCGCCTTCTTCGACGATGCGATGGTTGACATGCAGCCAATTGGCTGCCTATGTTGGAAAGGCAGCCAGAAGGCTGCATGAAGCGATCGGAATGCGATGGACGACGAGGTGTTCCGGGCGCTCGCGGATCCCAGCCGGCGACGGCTGCTCGACCTGCTGAACGCGCGCAACGGGCAGACGCTACGCGAGCTGTGCGCCGAGCTCGACATGGCGCGGCAGTCCGTCAGCAAGCATCTCGCCGTACTGGAGAGCGCAAACCTCGTCAGCACCGTGTGGCGCGGCCGGGAGAAGCTGCACCACCTGAACGCGGAGCCGATCAACGCCATCGCCGATCGCTGGATCCATCAGTACGACCGTCGGCGGGTTCAGCTGTTCGCCGATCTCAAGACGGCTTTGGAGGCTGAAGTGACAGACAACGATTTCGTCTACACCACCTACATCCGGACCACGCCCGAGCGGTTGTGGCAGGCCTTGACCGAACCGGCGTTCACCGAGCAGTACTGGCAGCTCCACCACGAGACCGACTGGAAGCCCGGCTCCCCGATGGTGTGGCACCAGGGCGATGTCGTGATCTCCGGACCGGGGCAGGTGGTGGTCGAGCACACGCCGTACACGCGGCTGTCCTACGCCTGGCACCACATCACACCCGAGTTCGCGAAGAAGTACGACATCGACGAAGCGACATACGAGCGGATCAGCCGCGAGCCGTTGTCGACGGCAACGTTCGAGCTCGAGCCGGCCGACGGCCAGGTCAAGCTCACTGTGATCCACAGCGGCTTCGAACCGGACAGCGTGATCCGGACCATGATTCAGGACGGCTGGCCGCGACTGATCGCGGACCTCAAGTCCCTCGTCGAGACCAGCCCGCGGCCGGTCGCGACGAAGTAGCCCAGCAGGTCTCGGGCTGGACCGATGAAAACGTTGTCACAGCCTGATTGTCGATGAATATCCCGTCTCAACCAGCCTTTTGCGCCAATCCGACCCATTGTCATGACGACGTTTTCAGACTAACGTCCGGCGGACAAGAATTGGCGCGGGGGTCGAAAGGAGACGGGCATGAGGCGAATCGTGCTGGCCGTGGCCACCGCAGTACTGGCGGTCCCGCTGGCCCTGGCCGGCTGCGGCGGCTCCGGCGGCGGGTCGAGCGACGGAACCGTGCGGCTGGCGTTCCGTCAGTTCGATCCGCCGACCGAGATCGGCGGGCTGCAGGCAGTCGTCAAGGCATGGAACGACAAGCATCCCGACATCCAGGTCAAGCTCGAGACGCTGACCGGCCCGGACAGCGCCCAGCAGTTCGCGCGCGAAGCCAACTCGGGCTCGGGTCCGGACGTCGTTCAGATCGCCAACGTCAACGTGAAGGACCTCGCCAAGCCCAAGATCCTGAAATCTCTCGACGAGTTCGCCGGGAAGACTCCGCCGGAGACGCCGCTCGACCAGTACCTGGCGCTGGACCTGGCCAAGTTCGACGACAAGACCTGGGCGCTGCCCTGGACCGTCGACACCTTCGCGCTGGCGTACCGGCCCGAACTGCTGGCCGCCGCCGGACTGAAGCCACCGACGACCTGGGACGAACTGGCCGGTGCCGCAACGAAGCTGAGCGACGCCAAGGCGAAGCGATCCGGATTCTGTTTCACCGGTGCGAGCGGACCTGGTTCCGGCCAGTGGTTCCCGATCAACTACTACCTCTGGTCCCACGGCCAGACCCTCGTCACCAAGGACGGCGACCGCTGGAAGGTCGGCGTGACCCAGGAAGCGCTGCAGTCCGAGATCGACTGGTTCAACAATCTCTTCGCGTCGGGCGCGACCGCCAAGTCGATGATCGCGGTGGAGTCGCTGACCGACCCGCAACTCGTGGACGGCCTGGCCAAGGGAACCTGCGCCATGACCCTGATGGCGCCCCAGACGTTCCGCAAGGCGAAGGCCGCCGATCCGACGCTGAAGACCGCGCCGGTCCCGGACGGATTGAAGGACGGCGCCACCCACCTGGGCGGGCGGATGCTCGGGATCAATGCCGCCACTGACCATCCGGATCAGGCCTGGGAGTTCCTGAAGTACCTGAACAGTGCCGAGGCCTTCACGAAGATCGCCCAATATCCCGCGGCCACCACGGTGCTCACGAAGATGAAGGTTCCGGCAGGCGAAGAGGGCTACCAGCAGCAGTTGCCGCACGCCAAGACCTTCGGCCGCTACATCAGCGGTCCGGTGCCGGTCACCACGCTGACCAAGATCACCAACGCCCAGTTCGGCGCCGTGTACTCGGGTCAGACCGACAGTCACACTGCAGCCGCGAACATCATCAGCCAGATCACGAGCGAGCTGGAATCGCGGTGAGCGCCGCCCTGTCGCTCCGGCGCCGGGGCCCGTCCGGACGACTGACGCCGTACGGGCTGATCGCGCCGGGCGTCACGATCCTGATCCTGCTCTTCGCGGTGCCGGCCGCGTACAACATCTGGCTGTCCCTGCACGACGTGACGCCGTACGACGCCCTCGGCGACGGGCAGTTCGTCGGCGCGGGCAACTTCCGCTCCGTCCTGAAGAACCCACTCACACTCAGCAGCCTCAAGAACACCGTGCTCTGGCTGACGCTCGTCACGGTCGCCATCCGTCTCGTTCTGGGGCTGGGCATCGCGCTGCTGTTGCAGGCATCGGTCCTGCGCCGGCTGCGGCTGGTAGGTCTCACCAGGACGCTCGTGCTCATCCCTTGGATGATCCCGCCGACCGTGGCGGTCGCGGCCTGGCGCTGGCTGCTCGACGGTCAGGCGGGTCTGCTCAACCAGCTTCTGATGCGCTTCGGGCTCATCGACCAGGGTGTGCCTTTCCTCGGTCAGACGAGCACGGTCTGGTGGTGCATCGTGGCGATCATCTCCTGGCGTGAGCTGCCGTTCGTGATCATCGTGCTGATGGCCGGCTTGCAGGCGATCCCGCACGACCAGTACGAGGCCGCCGCGATCGACGGCGCCGGGCGTCTGCGTTCGCTGCTGTACGTGACGCTGCCCAATCTGCGGCCAGTGCTCGGTGTCGTCGCGCTGATGATCACGATCAACTCCTTCAACAACTTCGTCTACGTGTGGCTCACCACCGGCGGCGGGCCGGGGACGTACACGCAGGTCCTGGCGACGCAACTGTTCTCGGCCGCCTTCGTCGACAACCAGCTGGGATCGGGCGCCGCGATCGGGCTGCTCATGTCTGCCTGCATGGTCGTCTTCTCACTGGTCTACCTCGGAGTGCTGCAGCGGAGGGCGAGAGCATGACCGCCGACGTTCTCAGACGACGAAGGCTCCGGGCCCGGACCGGGGACGCGGTCGTGCTGGCCGCCGTGGCCGTCGTCCTCGCAGCCATGGTCTTCCCGTTCGCCTGGATGGTGCTGACCTCGTTCCGGCCGGCCGGCGAGATGTTCGACCTGAACCAGATCCTGCCGCAGCACCTGACGCTGGACGGTTTCCGCGGCCTATTCGCCAGCTCGGCCTTCGGGCGCTACGTGGTGAACAGTGCGATCGTCGCACTGGTCGCGATGGTGGTGTCGGTGTTCGTTTCCTGTCTCACCGGCTATGCCTTCTCCCGGTTCGAGTTCCGCGGTAAGCGCGTCTTCATGGTGCTCGTGATCGCGGTGCACCTGTTTCCGTTCGTCATTCTCATCACGCCGCTCTATCTGTTCTTCTCCGAGCTCCATCTGCTCAACACCTACCAGGGCCTGATCATCGCCTACGTCGCGCTCACGCTGCCGTTCGCGACGTACCTGATGATGGGGTACTTCGACACGGTACCCAAGGGTCTCGACGAGGCTGCGCGGATCGACGGATGCTCGACCTTGGGGGTGCTGTTCCGGGTCGTTTTCCCGATTGCCTGGCCCGGCGTCGCCACCGTCGCGATCAACAGTTTCGTGATGTCGTGGGAGGAGTACCTGTTCGCCAAGGTGCTGATGACCGATGACCGGATGAAGACTGTGCAGGTCGGATTGTCCAACTTCTTCGGCGAGTTCACGACGCAATGGGACCTCGTCATGTGTGCGTCGGTCGTGGCGTCCGTTCCGACTATTGTCCTCTTTGCGGTGGCCCAGCGACGGCTGGTCTCCGGTCTGGCGACCGGGAGCGTGAAGGAGTGACGATGAGTGGCAGGAACATTCAGCGGAAGCCACCGACGATCAAGGATGTCGCCGCCCTGGCCGGCGTCAGCATGTCCACCGTGTCGCGGGTGCTGAACGGCACGGCGGTCGTGTCGGGTGATGCGGCCGAGCGGGTCCGGCGCGCGGTCACCCAACTGGACTTCGTGCTGAGCGCGTCGGCGCGAACGGTCCGCCCCGGCGTACGGTCGATGACCTGGGGTCTGCTGGTCGACGCTGTCGAGTCGCACTACTTCAGCACCCTGATCGCGGAGCTGGACCGGGCGGCACAAGACCATGGCTCCACACTTATGGTGTCGGTGACGCAGAAGGAGTGGGTTCGGGAGAGACATCTGATCAAGGAGATGTCCAGCCGGCGCGTCGACGGGCTCTTCGTGGTGCCGGCCAACGGCGACGTGCTCGGTGAGCGTTCACGGATGTCGAGCGTCCCGATCGTCTATGTCGACCGGATACCGAGCGGCGTGGTCGCCGATGTCGTCACGTTCGACTACTACCGCGCCATGGCCGACCTGATCGAAGGCCTGTGGGCGCGCGGCCATCGCAGGATCGCTTTCATCGGCGGCGAGGTGGACACCGACCCGGGTTCGCGGCGCTACGCCGCCTGGAACGACATCCTGGCCCGGCACGGCACCACAGCCGATCCAGAACTGGTGAGTGTCGGGCACCTGGTGGCCGACACCGCCACCGAAGCGATGGTCGCCATGCTGCGGTCAGATCAGCCGCCCACCGCAGTGGTCACCACGACCGGTCTCTTGCTACTGGGCGTACTCCACGGGGTGGTGCTGGAAAGCGCCGACGTCGAGGTCGTCTGCTCGGAAGAGATCGATGCGGCTTTCCTGTCGCCGGTGCCTCTAACCATGGTGGCCGCTGATCTGAGCCTGCTGGTGAGCGACGCCGTCGAACTGCTCACGGCGCGGATCGACGGAACCTCCGGCACCACTCCCGTGACTCGGCTACTGCCGACCGGGCAGATCGAAGTACGGCCGAATCCGACCATGGGAGTGAGCTTGCAGTGACCCGACCGAACATCGTGATCGTCTACACGGACGACCTGGGGTGGGGTGACCTCGGCTGTTACGGAAGCCCGGACGTCCGAACGCCCCACATCGATGCCTTGGCCGCACGCGGGATCCGGATGACCGACTGGTACTCGAACTCGCCGGTCTGCTCACCGTCACGCGCCTCGCTGCTGACCGGCCGGCACCCGGCCCACGCCGGAGTCGAGTCGATCCTGGGCGCCCAACGGACTACTCACGGTCTGCCGCCGCAGACCACGGTCGCATCGTCACTGGCGGCGGCCGGCTGGAAGACCGCGGTGTTCGGGAAGTGGCATCTCGGCGTCGAGCCCGGCTCCGCTCCGCTCCGGCACGGCTTCGATCATCACTTCGGGTTCCGGGCCGGATGCGTCGACTACTACTCGCACATCATGTACTGGGGCGTGCGATACCCCATCCACGACCTGTGGTCGGACGACACGGAGATCTGGCAGAACGGCGAGTACCTGACCGACCTGATCACCGACCAGGCCGTCGAGTTCATCGAGGGTACGGCGGAACCGTTCCTGTGCTACGTGTCCTACAACGCCCCGCACTATCCGATGCACGCCCCCGCGGACGCGATGGACAAATTCGCCCATCTCCCGTGGGAACAGCAGGTCATGGCCGCGATGATCAGCCGGGTGGACGACGGCGTCGGGCGCATCGTCGAGGTGCTGCGGCGGACCGGCCGCCTGGATGACACGATCATCTTCTTCTCGTCCGACAACGGCCCGTCCGCCGAAGAGCGGAACTGGCTGGGCGGTGAGGAGATCGCCTATGCCGGTGGGTCCACCGGCGGACTGCGCGGCCACAAGGGGTCGGTGTTCGAAGGCGGCATCCGGGTGCCCGGGATCTGGTCCTGGCCGGCCGCCCTGCCGGCCGGAGTGACCTGCGACGTGCCAGCGATGATGATGGACGTCACGCCCACGCTCCTGGCCGCCGCCGGCCTCGAGCCGGACGCCGATCTCGACGGGACGGACCTGCGGCCCGTGCTGTCCGGAGCCGATGGGGATTCCGGCCGGGTGCTGACGTGGGGGTACGAAGGTCAGCTGGCCGTACGCCGCGGACGTTGGAAGCTTGTCGTCGATCCGGTCGAGCGCCTCGGCGCACACCAGCAGCCGGGACGGTTCCTGTTCGACCTCGCCGAAGACCGCAACGAGACGCACGATGTGGCCGCACACCAGCACGCCGTGCTCGCCGAACTCGACGAGCACGTCACTACCTGGTCGGAAACCCTCGAGCGATGGCGCAAACCCGTAACGACCTGACCGGCCGCACCCGCGCGTCGCCCGAAGCGTTACCGCTACGGGCGCTTGTGGATGACCAATGGGAGGACGGCGGCTGCACCTGCTTCGCGGAGCTTGGCCGCGGCCACCGTGACCGGCCACTGGGACGAGGTGGAGTCGACCAGTAGCAGCACAATGCGTGCTGTGACGGCCTGGGCGGTGGCGCCGTCCACCTGGAGACCGTCCCGCCAGACCTTCGCCTCCTCGGCCGACGACAGGTCGTCGGTGTAGCCGGTCCGGTCGATGGTCAACTCGGCCCGCTCCAACCGCCCGACCCCGGCAACATGATCGGCAACCGCCGACGTGAGCTCCCGATAACCCCCGGCAGCAAGCGGTACGACGACATCGGGGCGGGCCGACCACGAACCACGCCACCGCGACAGTGCCGCGACGGCACCGGCCTGCAACGCCTCGACAGCATCCGGTGTGGGCGAGCCGCTGAACGCACCTTGCAACACCTCGCGCCACTCGGGCGCGTCGGCGTACACGATGATGCGGCCCGGCTCGGCGGAGAGGGCGGGTGGGATCTTCCCGCGGGCGCCGAACGCGCCGCCCGGCCACATCTTCCGCGTCTCCAGGACGTGGACCTCGCCGCGCAGCGACCGTGTGATGGTCGCGACGGTCTCCGGATCGGGCCGCTCCACCAACGGCTCAGGCAGAGCGCCCAGGCAGACGGAGCAGCGGCCGCACGGCTCCGCCGACGGGTCGTCCAGGGACTCCTGGAGAAGTTGCATCAGACAACGATCGCCGCGGGTGTACGCGCGCATGATGTCGGCCTCGCGCCGTCGTACCGACACGATCCCGTCGTAGTGCGCCGCGTCGAAGGTCCAGTCGGCGCCGGTCCGGACCCATCCGCGCTCGACCCGGTCGACGGCTCCGTCCACGGCGAGTTGCTTCAGCATCAGCTCGACCCGGGTCCGGCGCAGTCCGGTCTCGGCCTCCAATGCCGGCACGGTCGCGGGCTGATCCGGCCCGTAGCTCTCCAGCGCCCGCAGCAACCGCTGCACGTTCTCCGGCACCGGGATCGTCGCGGTCGCGAAGTAGTCCCACACGCCGGCGTCCGCGTCGGACGGCAGCAGCGCCACCACCGCGTGATCGATGCCGCGCCCGGCACGACCGACCTGCTGGTAGTACGAGACCGGTGAGGGCGGCGACCCGACATGCACGACGAACCCGAGGTCCGGTTTGTCGTACCCCATCCCGAGCGCCGAGGTCGCGATCAACGCCTTCAACTGGTTCGCGCGCAGCGCGTCCTCGAGCCGCTCCCGCTCCCCCGCCTCCAGCTGACCTGTGTACGCCGCGACCGGCACATCTCGCCCGTGGACCTCCTGGATCACCGCGGCAAGCCGTTGCGCATCGGCGACCGTCAACGCGTACACGATCCCCGATCCGGGAAGCGTCGGCAGCACGTCGACGACCCACGCGAACCGATCCAGCGGCGACAGCGCGTCCACGACCGCGAGCTGCAGACTCGATCGCGCCAGCGGACCGCGCAGTACCAGCGTCGACTCACCGAGCTGCTTCGCGACGTCCTCCGTCACGCGCGAGTTGGCGGTCGCTGTGGTCGCCAGCACCGGCGTCTTCGGGTTCAGCTGCTGCAGCACCTCGGACACCCGGCGATAGTCCGGGCGGAAGTCGTGGCCCCAGTCCGACACCGCATGGGCTTCGTCGATGACCAGCAGACCGATCTGACCGGCCAGACCGTCCAGCACGCGCCGTCCGAAGCCTGGGTTCGCCAGGCGCTCCGGGGAGACCAGCAGGACGTCGACCGCGCCGGAGCGCAGGTCGTGTTCGATGTTTGACCACTCGTCGATGTTGTTCGAGTTCAGGGTCGCGGCGCGGAGCCCCGCCCGGCTGGCCGCGGCGACCTGGTCACGCATCAACGACAGCAGCGGTGAGACCACGAGTGTCGGCCCGAAACCTTCGGCCCGCCGGATCGCCGTCGCGGCCCAGTAGACCGCAGACTTCCCCCAGCCGGTCGCCTGCACCACCAGCACTCGCGCCGCCGCCTCGCACAAGGCGGCAACAGCGGTCTCCTGATCCGTCCGCAGCCGCGCCTCGTCGCCCGCGATCGCCCGGATCAGGTCACCCGCAACCTTCGCCCGGTCGTCGGTCAGAGTCAGCATCGCCGCAGTCTCGCCCATGCCGACGACCCTAGACGCCCCAACCCCCAAATACTCGGCCCTGCCCGCCGACCTGTGGATAACCGTGCTCAGGCGCACTTGCCCGGGTGGCAGGGTTCTCCGGCGGGGGTGACCAGGCGGCGGGCGCCGGGGCCTGTGCTGGCGAGGGTGTCGTGGGGGTTGGCGAGGGCGCAGCGGTCGATGGACAGGCAGCCGCAGCCGACGCAGTCCTTGAAGTCGTCGCGGAGTTGTTCGAGGTGCACGATGCGGCGGTCGAGCTCCGCCTGCCAGCACTCCGAGATGCGCTCCCAGTCAGCGCGCGTCGGCGTCCGGTTCTCCGGCAGCAGCTTGAGGATCGCGGCCACCTCCGCCAGCGGTACGCCGACCCGTTGGGCGATCCTGACCAACGCCACCCGCCGCAACGTGTCCCGCTTGTAGCGGCGCTGGTTCCCCGACGTACGGCGACTGAGGATCAGCCCCTGACGCTCGTAGAAATGCAGAGCCGAGATCGCCACGCCGCTGCGTTGCGACAGCTGCCCGACCGTCAACTCACCCGGCTCGATATCCATCGCTCATCCCTCCAACCTCAACTTATATCGAGGCTAGCGGAAAGAGTCAGGCGGTTACGAGGCGGCGTCCGATGCTTGCCGACATCAACGCGGCCGCCGCGCAGAGCCCGCCGGCCAGGTACCACGCCAGGTTGTAGCTGCCCTGCGCGTCCCGGATCGCCCCGGCGCCGGTCGCGGCCAGCGCCGCGCCGACCTGGTGCGACGCGAACACCCAGCCGAACACGATCGGCCCGTCCTCGCCGAACCACTCGCGGCACAGCGCCACGGTCGGCGGCACGGTCGCCACCCAGTCCAGCCCGTAGAAGATGATGAACACCCAGGTGCTCGGCGCAGCGCTCGGTCCGAGCAGCGACGGCAGCACCAGCAGCGACAGGCCGCGCAGCGAGTAGTAGGCGATGAGCAGGTACCGCGGGTCCCATCGGTCGGTCAGGTACCCGGAGAAGATCGTCCCGGCCACGTCGAACACGCCCACCAGCGCGAGCAGCGACGCGGCAGTCGTGGGCGGCATGCCGTGGTCGTGCGCCGCCGTCACGAAGTGCGTCCCGATCAGACCGTTCGTCGACGCACCACAGATCGCGAACCCGCCCGCCAGCATCCAGAACGCGGGCCGCCGGGCTGCCATTCGCAGGGCGTTGAGCGCTCGCATGGCACTGCTACCGGTCGTTTCCACCCGCTGCCCCGCCGTACTGCCCTCTGGGGCGCCGTACGCACGCAGCCCGACGTCACTCGGGTAGTCCCGCAGGAAGAACAGCACCAGCGGTACGACGGCCAACGCTGCGCCGGCTGCTACGAGCGCGGGCACCCGCCAGCCGTAGTTCGACGCCAGAGACGCGATCAGTGGCAGGAAGATCAGCTGGCCGGTCGCACCGGCTGCTGTGAGGATCCCGGTCACCAGACCGCGACGGTGTACGAACCAGCGCCCGGTGATCGTCGCTACGAAGGTCATCGACATCGACCCGGTGCCGATGCCGACCAGAAGGCCCCAGCACAGCAGCAGCTGCCAGGACGCGGTCATGAAGACGGTCAGGCCGCTGCCCAGCGCGATCAGGACCAGTGCGCCGCTGACCACCTTCCGCAGCCCGAGCCGGTCCATCAGCGCGGCGGCGAACGGCGAGATCCCGCCGAACAGCAGCAGGTTGATCGACACCGCCGCCGAGATCGTCGCGTGCGACCACCCGAACTCCTCGTGCAGCGGATCGAGCAGCACACTCGGCACCGACCGGAACCCGGCCGCACCGATCAGCGTCACGAACCCGACCACAGCGACCGCCCAGGCCAGGTGCACCCGGGGAGCCTTCTTCGTCTCCAGAATCTGCGTCACCCGATCAAGGATGAGGGTTCGATCGTCATCGAACTAGTGGCCAGATAGACAACATATGTCAAGATATGGCCATGACTCGTCATCTGGCCGCCGTCGGTCCGCACGTGGTCGCCGTTCTCGCGCTCGAGCCGGTGGTCGGGTTCGACCTGACCATCCCGCCGACCGTCCTGGGCGCCGCGACCAAGGCCGACGGCACCAAGTTGTACGACATCCGCATCTGCGGACTCGGCGGTCCGGTGCGGGCCGGCGCCGGGTTCAACCTCGTCCCGGACTACGGCCCCGAGGCCCTCGCCGAGGCGGACACGGTGATCGTCCCAGGAACCTATATCCCCCAGCCGCGGTACGAAGGCACGCTGCCCGACGACCTCGCCGCTGCGCTCGCCACCATCCGGCCGGGCACGCGGATCGCCTCGATCTGCACCGGGGCGTTCGTCCTCGGCGCGGCCGGTTACCTGGACGGGCGGCCGGCGACGACGCACTGGGAGCGGGCCGAGTTGTTCCGCAGCGTGTACCCACAGGTGAAGCTCGACGAGGACAAGCTGTTCATCGACGACGGCGACGTACTCACATCGGCCGGCCTGGCCGCGGGCGTCGACCTCTGCCTGCACCTGATCCGGCGGGACTTCGGAAGCGAGGTCGCCAACCGGGCCGCCCGGCACTGCGTCGTACCGCCGTGGCGTGACGGCGGGCAGTCGCAGTACATCGAGCGCGTCGTACCTGAGGAAGGCAGTGAAGGTACGTCGCCGACGCGGGCGTGGGCGCTCGAACGGCTCGGTGAGGACATCAGTCTCGCGGCGATGGCGGAGCATGCGCGGATGAGCGTGCGTACGTTCAGCCGGCGCTTCAAGGCCGAGACCGGACAGTCGCCCGGCACCTGGCTGCTGCAGCAGCGCGTACGGCACGCGTGCCAACTGCTGGAGACGACCGACCTGTCGGTGGACCGCGTCGCTGAGGAGGCCGGCCTCGGTACGGCGGCCTCCTTGCGACACCACCTGCGGTCCGAGATGGGCGTGTCCCCGCTCGCCTACCGCAAGACGTTCCGGGCAGGTTAGGTCAGAACGACCAGGTCATGCGGCTGGTTGTTCATCGACTCGACGCCGTCCGCCGTCACCACGACGATGTCCTCGATCCGCGCACCCCAGCGCCCGGCCTGGTAGATGCCCGGCTCGACGCTGAACGCCATACCGGGCTCGAGCGTCAGCTCGTTGCCCGCGACGATGTACGGCTCCTCGTGAACGTCGAGCCCGATCCCGTGCCCGGTCCGGTGGATGAAGTAGTCGCCGAAGCCCGCCGCCGTGATGACGTCCCGCGCGGCGGCATCGATCGACTCCGCGGTCGCACCGGGCCGAACAGCATCCACCGCGGCCTGCTGAGCCTCCTGCAGTACGGCGTACGTCGCGGCGACGTCGGCGTCCCGCGGCGTACCCACGGCGTACGTCCGCGTGGAGTCGGAGTTGTAGCCCTCGGCAACCGGACCGCCGATGTCGACGACGACCACGTCGCCGGCCTCGATCACGCGGTCGGACAGGGCGTGGTGCGGGCTCGCCCCGTTCGGGCCGCTGCCGACGATCACGAAGTCCGCCTCGGTGTGGCCTTCCTCGACAATCGCGGCCGCGATGTCGGATCCGACCTCCGCCTCGGTCCGGCCGGGACGCAGCCACTCTCCGACGCGGGCATGCACGCGGTCGATCGCCGCGCCCGCCTTCCGCAGCGCCTCGATCTCCGCCGCGTCCTTCCGCATCCGCAACTCACGGACGATCGGCCCGGCCAGCACCTGCTCGGCCTTCGGCAGCGCGTCCCGGAACCCGAAGACGTGCAGCGCCGGCGTGAAGTCGCTGACCGCGACCCGCTCGGCGCCGCTCAGCCGCTCGGCCACAAGGTTGTACGGGTCGACGCCGTCCACCCACGTGACGATGTCGACGCCCAGCTCGGCCAGCGACAGATCGTCGTACCCGGGCGCTTCCAGCTTCGGTACGACGAGTGCCGGGGCGCCGTCGGCCGGAATCACCAGCGTGGTGAGGCGCTCGAGCGAGCCGCCCGGCTGACCGATCAGGTAGCGCAGGTCCGAGCCTGGCGTGATCACCAGACCGGTGCCGGCCGCGGCCTCACGGGCACGGTCCAGGCGGGCGCGAAGGACGGCGACATCATGGACGGGAGGGAGTGCTGAGCGACGAGCCATGCCTGACTCTAAAACTGTCGGGAGGAGTTGCTACAACTTGCCCCATGACCCTGCACCATGTGTCCTTCGGCGACGGCGTACCGGTTCTCGCGTTGCACGGCTGGACGCCGGACCATCGGCTGATGACCGGCTGCCTGGAGCCCATCTTCACCGAGCTGCCCGGCTACCGCCGCCTCTACCCCGACCTGCCCGGGATGGGTGAGAGCCCGGCCGGCGACATCGACAGCTCCGACGGCATCCTGGCGGCGGTGCGCGCGTTCATCGACGAGCAGATCGGCGACGAGCCGTTCGTGCTCATCGGCGAGTCGTACGGCGGGTATCTCGCCCGCGGCCTGGTCGCCGAGCGGCCCGAGCAGATCCTCGGTATCGGACTGATCTGCTCGGTCGGCACGCTCTGGCACAAGGACCGGAAGCTGCCCGAACACGCCGTACTGCGTTCCGAGCCGGGCGTGCTCGAATCGCTGACCGAGGGCGAGGACTTCACCGAGCTGGCCGTCGTACAGACCGCCGAGGCGTTGGCGGCGTACCGCTCGGATGTGGCGCCGGGTCTCGCGGTCGCCGACACGGCGGCGCTCGAACGCATCCAGAAGAACTGGGCGCTGTCGACGGCACCGGAGAGCGGTCCGCCGTACGACGGACCGTCCCTCATCGTGTGCGGCCGGCAGGACGCTGTGACCGGGTACGAGGACCAGTACGGCCTGCTCCCCCACTACCCGCGCGCGACGTACGCCGTACTGGACGTCGCCGGCCACAACCTCCAACTCGAACAACCCGCCCTGTTCGGCGCCCTGATCCGCGAATGGTTACAACGCCTGCCGCAAATCGCTACCAGCGGGTAATGTCGGGCGCATGGTGACTGGGAAGCGTGCTCTGGGGTGGCCGTTGCTCGTCGCGTTGACGAATGGGCGGACCGGGATCTCGGACGAACGGCTGGCCGCTGCCGTCCGGGGCAAGGTGGTTCTGGTGACTGGTTCGTCGTACGGGATCGGTGAGGCGACCGCGCGGCGGCTGGCCGCTGCCGGGGCGACGGTGCTGCTCGTGGCGCGTACAGCGGACCAGTTGCAGCTCGTGGCGGACGACATCCGGTCGCGTGGCGGGACGGCGTACGTGTACCCGGCGAACCTCGCCGACCCGGCAGCGATCGAGGAGCTCGTGCGGACCGTGCTGGCCGAGCACGAGCGGGTCGACGTACTCGTGAACAACGCGGGTAAGTCGATCCGGCGATCGATCGCGGACACGTACCAGGGGTTCCACGACATCGAGCGGACCAATGCGGTGAACTACCTCGGGCCGGCCAAGCTCGTGCTCGAGCTGCTGCCGTCGATGCGCGAGCGCGGGTCCGGCCACATCGTGAACGTGTCGACGGCCGGCGTCCGTACGCCGCCGATGGCGCGCTGGTCGGCGTACCTGGCGTCGAAGAGCGCGTTCGACGTGTGGCTACGGTGCGTGGCGCAGGAGGTGCGCGGCGACGGGGTGACGACGTCGACTGTCTACATGGGCCTGGTGCACACGCGGATGAGTGAGCCGACGCCGCTGCTCAACAAGATGCCGGGGCTGACGCCGGAGCAGGCGGCCGATCAGGTGTGTACGGCGGTCGCGGAGCGCCCGCACAACATCACGCCGCCGTTCGTCCGGCCGGCTGATGCCCTCGGCAATCTGTTGCGGGTGCCGACGGATCGGTTGCTCGAGCAGTACTTCCGGCGTACCGGAGGCGGGAAGTAGCGATGAGGACGATCCGCCCGATCCCGCCGCTGCGTCCGCCGGAGTGGCTGGTGCAGAGTGCGGCCGAGGTTGGCGGGTTGTCGGTCGCGCTGATCAAGTCCGGGGTGTGGCGGTCTGCCGGGCCGGCGCAGCTCGTGCGGATCGAGCGGGCGCTGCGGACCTGGGGTCAGTCGATGGCGGCGCTCGGGGTGATCGCGGCGATCCGGTACCCGGAGCGGGCAGCCGTGATCTCCGGGAACGACGAGATCACGTACGCCGAGCTGGACCGGCGGTGCGAGCGGATCGCGGCCGGGATGCAGGCGCAGTACGGGATCGTTGCCGGGAGCAAGGTGGCGGTCCTGTGCCGCAACCACCGCGGATTCCTCGAGGCGACACTGGCGGCGTCGCGGGTCGGCGCGGACGTCCTGTTCGTGAACACCGAGTTCGCACCGCCGCAACTGCAAGCCGTTCTCGAACGGCACCGGCCGGATCTTCTGGTCCATGACTCCGAGTTCGCCCCACCGGCAGGCATTCCATCGGTCGTCTCTGATTTGGCTGAGCTTGCTGAGAGTGTGGCGCCGTCGGCACCTGCGCCTTCGACGGCTGGGCACATCACGATCCTTACCTCGGGGACGACCGGCACTCCCAAGGCGGCGCCTCGGGTGCCGACCGCGGTCGGGTTGGCGGGGTTGACCGGGAGTGCGCTCAGCCGGTTCGGGCTGCGGGCGGGTGAGCCGATGGTCGTGTGCCCGCCGCTGTTCCACGGGCTCGGTCTGCTCACCTCGATGCTCGCGTTGTTCCTCGGCTCGCCGCTTGTCCTGCGACCGCGGTTCGACGCCCCGACCTTGCTCGCCGACGTCGAGGCGACCCGCGCTGGCGCGATCGTCGCCGTACCGGTGATGCTGCGCCGAATGCTCGATCTCGGTCCGAATGCCATCGCGGAGTACGACCTGCGCTCGCTGCGGGCCGTCATCTCGGGCGCGTCCCAGCTCGGCGCGCCGCTGGCCGAGCGGTTCATCGAACGGTTCGGGCCGGTGCTGTGCGACGCGTACGGGTCGAGCGAGGTCGGCATCGCCACGATCGCAACCTCCGCCGACCTGCTCGCCGCGCCCGGGACGGTCGGGCGCCCCTGTCTCGGCAGCACGATCCGGATCCTCGACGACCAGGACCGCACGGTGCCGACCGGCACGACCGGGCGGATCTTCGCGGGCGGCGGGCTGGTGTTCGGCGGGTACTCGGACGGTTCGAGCAAGACCGTCGTCGACGGGCGGATGAGCACCGGCGACCTCGGTCACGTCGATGCGGCCGGGCGCTTGTACGTCGACGGCCGCGAGGACGACATGATCGTGTCCGGCGGCGAGAACGTGTACCCGGTCGAGGTCGAGCAGTGCCTCGCCGCGCATCCCGCGGTCGCCGAAGCGGTCGTTGCCGGAGTCCCCGACGACGAGTTCGGCCAGCGGCTGATCGCGTACGTCGTACTCCACTCGCCGGCGACCGAGGACGAACTGCTGACGCACGTGAAGGCGAACCTCGCGCGCTACAAGACGCCGCGCCAGATCGTGGTCCTCGACGAGTTCCCGCGCAACGCGACCGGCAAGGTCCTGCGCGGCAAACTCAGCCCGCCGTGAAGAGTTTCCGGAACCTCGTCATCCGGTCCAACGCACTGCTCTCGTCCCCGAAGGACACCGCCACAGTCTCCGCCCCGGCGTCGACGAGCTCGTGAGCCGTGGCGACGACCGGATCGGGATCGCCGCTCGACCAGTCGAGCCGCGTGCCGACCTTCACCGGCCGGTCGCCGAACGACCTCAGTCGCGACACGGCCTCCGCGAACCCCGCGCCGTCCAGGTTGAGCCCCTGCCATTCGTCGCCGTACCGCGCGGCGCGGCGCAACGCGGGCACCGTCGTACCGCCGATCATGATCGGGAGCGGCGCCCGGAGCTTGGGCTCGAACACCCCGCCGCGGTCCCGGCCCTCGAAGAGATCACGGATGATCCCGAGCGACTCGTCCGTACGGCGGCCACGCTCCTCGAAGACGGTACCGACGGCGGCGAACTCAGCCTTCGCCCACCCCGCGCCGATCCCCAGTACGACGCGCTCGCCGGACAACCGGTGCAGCGTCGCCGCCTGCTTGGCGACCACGTACGGGCTGCGCATCGGCAGGACGAGCACCGAGGTCCCGAACCGGATCCGGCTCGTGCGCGCCGCGAGGTACCCGATCGTGACGAGAGGTTCGTACACACCGCCGTACGTCGGGCCGAACTCACCCGGCGGGAGGAGGTGGTCGGGCAACCAGGCCGTGCCGTAGCCCAAGTCCTCCGCGGCGATGGCCAGCTCGACCAGTCGCTCGGGCGGCATCGATGCCGACTCGTCTGGGAGGACCACCTGGAGTTCGACCATGCAGTCGACCCTAACCGGTCAGAGTGAGCGCGGGGGGTGGCCGGTGTAGGTGGGGATGATTGTCTTCGGGAGCGGGCCCTTGATGCGTGTCGGTTCTTGTTGCTGCTCGTGGGCGTGGGCGAGCAGGCCGACGGAGCGGGACAGGATGAAGAGGCCGCGGGCGAGTTCGGCGGGGAGGCCGAGCTCGGCGTAGATGGTCGCCGTGGCACCGTCGACGTTCATCGGAACCGGAGCGAGGACGGATTCCAGGGAGAGCGCGATCTCCAGGTGCTCCCCGCTGATGGTGCCGTCGGCAACTGCTTGCTGGGCGGCGGCGATCAGCGGGTCGCGCCGCGGGTCGCGCGGGTGGAAGCGGTGGCCGAAGCCAGGGACGTACGCCGTGCGTTCCTTGTACGAGGCAACGAGCTCTTGCGCGGCGGTCGTCGGGTCGATGCCGGCGTCGACCGTGCGACGCAGGTCGTACAAGACTTCAAGGCATTCCTGTCCGGCGCCGCCGTGAACGTCGCCGAGCAGGTTCACGCCGGTGGCGATCGCGTTGTTGAGCGCCAGCCCGCAGGAGGCCGCCATCCGGGCGGCGGCGATCGAGGGCGCCTGCGGGCCGTGGTCGACCGCGGCTACCAGAGTCTGCTCGAGCAGCCGCGCCTCCCCCGGCGTCGGCAGCTCACCGCGGATCATCAGCCAGATCATCTGCGGAAACGTGACGCCGCCGATCAGCTGCTCGATCGGGTAACCGTGAAACCGGATCACGCCGGGCTCGATGTCCGAGATCCCCGTTGCCCACCAATCTGCGGCCTCGGTGCTCATGTAGCTCCCTTTGCTCGTAGTTCCGCGATCTCGTCCGGGGTGTATCCGAGCTCGGCGAGGATCTCGTCGGTGTGCTCACCCAGACGCGGTGGACGTGTCGACGGTCCGACCGGCCCGCCGTCCACGTGCACGCTGCTGCCGAGCACGCGCAGTTCGCGGTCCCGTCCGTCGGGCATCTCCACCGTGTGCAGGAGCTCGCGCTGGGCGAGCTGCGGCAGAGAGAGCGTTTGCTCGACGTTCAGCACCGGCGCGACGGGTACGCCGGACTCCGCGAGCAACTCGTCCCAGTACTCCGCGGAACGCTGAGAGAGCGTTTTCTCGAGTTCATCCTTCAGCTCGGCGCGGTGCACCTTGCGGGCCTCCCGTGACTCGAACCTCTCGTCCGTGATCAGCTCCGGGCGGCCCAACGCCGTGCACAGTTCGACGTACTGCTCCTGCTTGTTGGCCGCAATGTTCAGCGCCCCGTCCGCGGTCCGGAACGTGCCGGACGGCGCCGAGGTCGCGTTCTCGTTGCCCATGGCACCGGGTTTCCGGCCGGCGACCAGGTAGTCCGAGACCACCCATCCCATCGCCGCAACAGCGGTCTCCAGCATCGAGACGTCGAGGAAACTCCCGGCCCCGGTCCGTTCCCGTTTCACCAGCGCCGCCGAGATCGCGAACGCCGCCGCGTACCCGCCGAGCGTGTCCGCGATCGGGAAACCGGTCCGGATCGGCGCGGTCTCCGGCGTTCCCGTGACGCTCATGATCCCGGACAGTCCCTGGATGATCTGGTCGTACGCCGGCCGTCCGCGCATCGGCCCGGTCTGGCCGAACCCCGAGACCGCGCAGTACACCAGTCCCGGATTCAGCGACCGCAGTACGTCGACCGGGAAGCCGAGCCGTTCGAGCACTCCCGGCCGGAAGTTCTCCAGCAGCACGTCCGCCTCGCGGACCAGCCGCTCGAAGACCTCGCAACCGTCGGCGCTCTTCAGGTTGAGCGTGAGAGAGCGCTTCCCCGCGTTCTGGGCGAGGAACGAGACGCCGAGCCCGTCCTTGGACAGGTCCGGGTCGCCGCCGAGATTCCGGGCGAGGTCGCCCGACCCGGGCACCTCGACCTTGATCACCTCGGCCCCCATCAAGGCCAGTTGGTAGCCAGCGAACGGCCCCGCGAGCACGTTCGTCAGGTCGAGCACCCGCACACCGGCAAGCAGATCCGCGTCAGGACCCACTGAAACCGCTCCACCCGGTCCGGATGATCGTCTCCGCGCAGCGCCGTACGGCGGTGATGTACGGCGGCAACCGGTCGTCGCTGAACCGGGTCGTCGGCCCACCGATCGCGATCGCCGCAACGACCCGCCCGTCGGTACGCCGTACCGGAGCTGCGACGCCCGAAGCGCCGAGCTCGCGCTCACCGTGGCTGACCGCGAATCCGCGCGCCGCCGCGTCCGTGACCGCGGCCCGCAGCTTCTTCGCGAACCCTGGCTGCCGCGGCGCCTCCAGCGCGAGCTCCTCTATCAGCGACGGATCGACGTCGAGCACCGGTGGATCCGTGAGTAGTACCTTCGACGCGGATCCACCCCACAGCGGCATCGACGAGCCGACGACCACCATGTGCCGGACGCTCAGCGAGCCCGGCGCCTGCGCGAGACAGACCCGGGTCCGGCCGACGCGGATGTACAGGTTCGCTGTCTCGCCCGTGTCGGCCGACAGCTTCCCCATCGCCGCACGGACCGCCGGCGGGATCTCCATCGTCGCGCTGCTCAACCGGGACCAGCGCAGGAAACCAGGACCGATCGCGTACTTGCCCGGGCCGATCGCCGCGACCAGACCGCGCTGCTCGAGCGTGGTCACGAGCCGGAGGACCGTCGTCTTCGGCAGCCCGCTCGCCGCCGTCAGCGCCGCCAGCGACCAGGTCGGATGCTCGTCGTCGAACCGCTCGAGCAGGTCCAGCGCCCGGTGCACACTCCGTACTCCGTCACCTTCACTCATGGCCCGACGATAACCCGCCGTGCCACACAACGGAATCTCTGTACCTCCTGATGGAATGCTGCTACGGTCGCCCGCAGTGACCCCCCTCGCCCTCAGGAGGTAGCTCCATGTCGCGACCCCGCACGGTGCTGGTCGCCGCGGGTCTCACGGTCAGCTTGTTAGCCAGCGGCTGCTCAGCCCTGGAGAAGACCCTCGACGGCGGCAGCGTCGCCGGCGATTTCCCGAGCCGCAACGTCGAGATCATGGTCCCGGCCGCGCCTGGTGGTGGTTGGGACCTGACCGCACGGCAGTTCCAGCACGTGGTCCAGGAGAAGAAGCTGCTCGGTGAGAGAGCGGTCTCCGTGGTGAACGTGACCGGCGCCGGCGGCGCGGTCGGCATCTCCAAGCTGGTCACGAAGAACCGCAAGGACCCGCACACCCTGATGATCACCGGCCTGGTGATGGTCGGCGCCCTCACCCTGAACCAGTCGGAGATCACGGTCTCGGACACCACGCCGATCGCGACGCTCACCGCCGAACAAGAGGTGCTGGTGGTGAAGTCGGACTCGCCGCTGAAGTCCCTCAAGGACCTCGTCGAGATGTACAAGGCCGACCCGTCGAAGGTGAGCTGGGGCGGCGGCACGATCGGCGGCACCGACCACATCACCGCGGGCACGTTGGTGAAGGCGGCCGGCGCGGACCCGTCGAAGGTGAAGTACATCAGTTACTCCGGCGGCGGCGAGGCCACCGCAGCGATCCTGTCCGGCGACGTGACGGTCGGCATCTCCGGGCTGAGCGAGTTCGAGGAGCAGATCACCGCGGG
Source organism: Kribbella sp. VKM Ac-2569 (assembly GCF_004216905.1). Taxonomy (GTDB): domain Bacteria; phylum Actinomycetota; class Actinomycetes; order Propionibacteriales; family Kribbellaceae; genus Kribbella. The sequence continues at coordinate 473,892 of NZ_SGXJ01000003.1, read as the reverse complement.
CAAGATGCGCGTCCTCGCCACCTCCGGCACCGAGCCGGTCACGCTGAACGGCAAGCAGCTCCCGACGATGAAGTCCGAGGGGTACGACGCGGAGGTCCAGAACTGGCGCGCGATCGTCGCACCGCCCGACGTACCGGCCGCGGACCGGCAACGGCTGATCGACTTCGTGACCAAGGTGAACCAGTCGCCCGAATGGGCCGAGATCCGCAAGAAGAACGGCTGGACCGACTTCTTCAAGACCGGTGACGACGCCACCAAGTTCATCGCCGAGGAAACCACCCGCGTCCAGGGCCTGGAGAAGGAGCTGGGGATCCTGTGAGCACCTCAGAGGAAGCAGTCTCAGGGGAAGCAGTCGAAGAAGCGGTCAAGGCGTCTGATGTCGAGGTCGAGGCTTCGCGGCTGGTGCGGATCATTGCGGCACTGGTGCTGATCGTGTTGAGCGCGACGTTCCTGGTGGGCGTGTTCGACATCCGCAGCCCCAAGGGCTTCGACCCAGCCGGTCCGCGGTTCTTTCCGCTGCTCGTGACGTCGGCCTGGCTGGTGCTGTCGATTGCGTACCTGCTTGAAGGACTCCGGTCGCCCAAGACGGCCCGCGCAACCGATCGCAGCTGGTTCGAGCCGGTGGCGGTTTCCGCACTGCTCGTTCTCTACGCGCTGCTCGTCGTCCCACTCGGGTATCTGATCGCCACCGCGTTGCTGTTCTTCGCAGCGGCCCGGGTGCTCGGCAGCCGGCAGCTGGTACGGGACATCGTGGTGGCCGTCGTACTCACAGTTGTCGTGTATATCGCGTTCACGCAGTTCCTCGACATCTCGTTGCCGGGAGGGGTGCTGGGCCTGTGATCGGCTTGAGTGTTTTCGGTGACCTCCTGCACGGCTTCGGCACCGTGCTCGACCCGATGAACCTGCTGTGGGCGATCCTCGGCGTGACCCTGGGCATGCTCGTCGGCATCCTGCCCGGGATCGGCCCGGCGCTGACGATCGCGCTGCTGCTGCCGATCACGTTCAACTTCTCCGACCCGATCGGCGCCTTCATCATGTTCGCCGGCATCTACTACGGCGCGATGTACGGCGGTTCGACCACGTCGATCCTGATCAACACCCCCGGCGAGTCGGCCTCGGTGGCGACCGCGATCGAGGGCCACAAGATGGCGCAGAAGGGCCGGGCCCGGGCGGCGCTGGCGACGGCGGCCATCGGGTCGTTCGTGGCCGGGACGATCTCGACCGTGCTGCTGACGTTCGTCGCGAAGCCGATCGGGAGCCTGGCGAGCCACTTCCAGGCGACCGACTACTTCGCGATCACACTGCTCGCGATGGTCGCGGTGACCGCGATCGTCGGGCACTCGCTGGTGCGCGGGCTGCTGTCGCTGGTGGTCGGGTTGTTCATCGGGCTGATCGGTCTCGACAGCCTGTCCGGCGCGCCGCGGTACACGTTCGGCACGCTGCGGCTGCTGGACGGGATCGACGTGGTGATCGTCATCGTCGGGTTGTTCGCGATCGGCGAGACGTTGCACGTGGCCTCGAAGCTACGGTCCACTCCGGAGCGTCCCGCCGTACTGGAAAAGGGCCGCCGGCTGCGGACCGGGTACCTCACCAAGTCGGATTGGGGCCGGTCGTGGAAGCCGTGGCTGCGGGGCACCGCGCTCGGGTTCCCGTTCGGGGCGATCCCGTCCGGCGGCGCCGAAGTACCGACGTTCCTGTCGTACTCGATCGAGCGGCGGCAGGCGCGCAAGAAGGGTCGCGATGAGTTCGGCGACGGTGCGATCGAGGGCGTGGCGGGACCGGAGGCGGCGAACAATGCGTCCTTCTCGGGTGTGCTCGTACCGCTGCTGACACTCGGTCTGCCCACGTCGGCGACGGCCGCGGTGATGCTTGCGGCGTTCCAGATCTTCAATGTGCAGCCGGGGCCGCAGCTGTTCGAGGACCAGAGCACGCTGGTCTGGACGCTGATCGCGTCGCTGTACATCGGCAACCTGATCCTGCTGATCATGAACCTGCCGCTGATCCAGATCTGGGTCCAAGTCCTCAAAGTCCCCCGGCCGTTGCTGTATGCCGGGATTCTGGTCTTCGCGTGCCTCGGGGTGTACTCGCTGTCCGGCTCCGGCTACGAGGTGCTGATGGCGCTCGTGATCGGCGTGGTCGGGTTCTTCATGCGGAAGCTCGACTTCCCGATCGCGCCGGTGATCCTCGGCGTGATCCTCGGGCCGACGATGGAGGAGCAATTCCGCCGGTCGCTGGTGATCTCGAACGGCGACGCGAGCGTGTTCGTCACCCGCCCGCTGAGCGCGGTGATCATCGTGCTGACGGTGCTCGCACTCTTCGTCCCGTACCTGCCGCGCATCGTCGCCCGCATCCGCGGAACCCAACCCACCCGCGACCGCCTGACCTTCGGCGAGGACGATTGATGGGAGAGTGGGCACGTGAAGATTCTCGTCGGATACGTACCAACGCCCGAGGGTGAGGCCGCGCTGACTGCCGCGGCGGCCGAGGCCGAGCTGCGCGGGGCCTCGATCCTGCTGCTGAACACGAGCCGGGGCGACGCCTACATCGACGCCCGGTACGCCAACGCCGACGAGTTGGCGGCCGCCGAGGCCAAGCTGCGCGAGCACGGCGTCGAGGTGACGATCCAGCAGGCCGTCTCCGAGGGCGACGTGGCCGGCGCACTCCTGAAAGCAGCCGCCGCCGAGGACGTCGGCCTGATCGTCCTCGGCCTCCGCCGCCGCAGCCCGGTCGGCAAACTGATTCTCGGCAGCACCGCCCAGCGAGTACTCCTCGAATCCCCCGTCCCGGTCCTCGCCGTCAAGGTCCCGTCCCCCCACGACTGATCGCAAGAAGCGGGCGTCCGCTCCGACCGATGAATGAGTGGGGCACCTTCGGGGTGCTCCGGATCGGAAGGATCTGTGGATGACCTATCCCGAGGTTGGCGTCGGGCTGCCGTTGGTCGGGCTGAGCGGTCCGGAGGCTGTCGTCGCGATCGCGACCGCTGCCGATGAGCTCGGCTTCGCAGCGGTCTCGGTGTTCGAGCGACTGCTGATACCCGCTGCGCCTGACTGGGTGAACCACGCCGGCTTGCCGGAGCAGGCGGCGTACGACGCGCTGGAAACCCTCACGTACGTCGCCGCGCGAACCAGCCGGGTGCGCCTGCACACCGCCGTACTCGTGCCGCTCTTCCAGCAGCCGGTCGTGCTGGCCCGCCGGGTGGCGACGATCGATCAGCTCTCCGGTGGACGGATGGACCTGGGCCTCGCGCTCGGTTGGCTGCCCGAGGAATTCGTCGCCACCGGCGTCCCGAGCCGTGGCCGAGTAGCTGCGTTCGAGGAGTCGGTCGCCGTATTGCGCGCCTGCTGGGGACCGGATCCGGTCGAGTTCAGCGGCGAGCACTACACCGTGCCGATGGCGACGATCGGCCCGAAGCCGGTCGCTCCACTGATGCTGTACGGCGGTGGCGTGACACAGCCTGCGATCGAACGTGCTGCCCGCATCGCAGACGGACTGACTCTCGCGCACCGCGACTGGGAGTCCACCTGCGCCGCCATCGCCTGGTATCACCAGGCTGGCGGCACCGGTCCGATCATCCTCCGCGCCGGCCCGATGCAACCCCACCCGATGCTCGAAGGCCCGGTCGGCTTCACTCCCGCCACGATCGTGGACGACCTGCGGCACGCCGCCGATGAGGGCGTCACCCGGGTCGATTGGGACCTCAACATCATCGGAACGCCGATCGCCGAGCAGCTCGCTGCGCTCGAGAGACTGGCCGGACGCCTCTACGGCTGACGCGGACGCCCAGGCCATCACAATTGAGCGTGGGTGCCGCGCTGCCCGCTCGGCATGTGCTCGGTGGGTCGATTGTGATGGCCTGGCGGTTCGTCTCCCGTAATCCGGGTGAGGTGCTGGGGTGGGACGCCTAAACTGGTCTGGTTATGCCTGATGCCCGGACCGAGTCCACGAGTCCATCCCCAGCCCCCTCGCAGGACCCGGCCAATCGCCGGCGCCGTCGGCGCGGCGGAAAGGGACGGCCAGCCGCCGCCCCGGGAGCCGCAACCGATGCCGCTCCGGGCCCCGAGGGGGAGCTGAATCTTGCTGATGTGGTGGCTCGGCTCGACGATCTGACGGTGTACGACCGGGAGCATCTTGGGCGTCGGCTCGAGCGGGTTCGGCGTACGACGGACGCTCGCAAGCGGGCCGCGGAGCTGCAGAACGTGGTCGGGGCGGTCGAGCAGGCCGAGCGGCGGGTCGACGTACGGCGCAACGCCGTACCCGAGATCACGTACCCGGAAGAGCTGCCGGTCAGCCAGCTGAAGGACGAGATCGCCGCCGCGATCCGGGACCACCAGGTCGTGGTCGTGGCGGGTGAGACCGGGTCCGGGAAGACCACCCAGATCCCGAAGATCTGCCTCGAGCTCGGCCGCGGCATCCACGGCATGATCGGCCACACCCAGCCCCGCCGGCTCGCCGCGCGTACGGTCGCGGAGCGGATCGCGGAGGAGCTCGGCACCGAGCTCGGTGAGACGATCGGTTTCGCCGTACGGTTCACCGACAAGGTCAGCGAGCGCTCGCTGGTCAAGCTGATGACCGACGGCATCTTGCTGAACGAACTGCAGCGCGACCGCGACCTGACGCGGTACGACACGCTCATCATCGACGAGGCGCACGAGCGCAGCCTCAACATCGACTTCATCCTCGGCTACCTCAAGCGCCTGCTCCCCCGCCGCCCCGACCTCAAGGTGATCATCACCTCGGCGACCATCGACCCGGAGCGGTTCGCCGCACACTTCGCGACCGCCGACGGCACCCCGGCGCCGATCGTCGAGGTGTCCGGCCGGACCTACCCGGTCGAGGTGCGGTACCGCCCGGTCAACGATCCCGAGGACCCGCGCACGATCGACCGCGACCAGACACAGGCGATCCTGGACGCCGTCGACGAGCTCGAGTACGAGGCGGACGGCGACGTACTGGTCTTCCTGTCCGGCGAGCGCGAGATCCGCGACACGGCGGACGCGTTGAGCGACAAGTTCCGCGACCAACGGCGTACGACGGAGATCCTCCCCCTCTACGCGCGGCTGTCCAACGCGGAGCAGCACCGGGTCTTCCAAGCCCACTCGAACCGCCGGATCGTGCTCGCCACGAACGTCGCCGAGACCTCGCTGACCGTCCCCGGTATCAAGTACGTGATCGACCCCGGTACGGCGCGCATCTCACGCTACAGCCACCGCACCAAGGTCCAGCACCTCCCGATCGAGCCGGTGTCGCAGGCCAGCGCGAACCAGCGCAAGGGCCGCAGCGGCCGGACCAGCGACGGCATCTGCATCCGGCTGTACTCCGAGGAGGACTTCACCAACCGCCCGGAGTTCACCGACCCGGAGATCCTGCGCACCAACCTCGCCTCCGTCATCCTGCAGATGACCGCGATCGGGCTCGGTGACATCGCCGCGTTCCCGTTCATCGACGAACCCGACAAGCGCAGCATCACCGACGGCCTGCAACTGCTCACCGAACTCGGGGCGATCGACACGCCGAAGGGCGGCCGGCTGACCCCGATCGGCCGGCAGCTCGCGCAGATCCCGCTCGACCCGCGGCTGGCCCGGATGATCGTCGAGGCCGACAAACACGCCTGTGTCCGCGAGGTCATGGTGATCGCCGCCGCGCTCTCGATCCAAGACCCGCGCGAACGCCCGACCGACGCCGAGGCGCAGGCCCAGCAGGCGCACGCCCGGTTCCGCGACCCGAACAGCGACTTCCTCGGGTACCTGAACCTCTGGGGCTACCTGAAGAAGCAGCAGAAGGAGCTGTCCGGCAACCAGTTCCGCCGGATGTGCCGCAGCGAGTACCTGAACTATCTCCGGGTCCGCGAGTGGCAGGACATCTTCGCGCAGCTCCGCCAGGTCGCCACCCAGATCGGCGTGAAACTCAACAGCGGCGAGCCGGCCGACCCGCAGAGCGTGCACATCGCGCTGATGTCCGGTCTGCTCAGCCACCTCGGGATGAAGGACCCCGCGAACCAGCACCAGTACCTCGGCGCGCGGGGCACGAAGTTCGCGATCTTCCCCGGCTCCGGGCTGTTCAAGAAGCCGCCGCAGTTCGTGATGGCCGCCGAGCTGGTCGAGACGTCGAAGCTGTGGGCGCGGGTGAACGCGAAGATCGAGCCGGAGTGGGCCGAGGATCTCGCGCCGCACCTGATCAAGCGCTCGTACTCCGAGCCGCACTGGGAACGCAAGGCCGGCGCCGTGATGGCGTACGAGAAGGTCACGCTGTACGGCGTACCGATCGTTGCCCGGCGCAAGGTGAACTACGGGAAGGTCGACCCGGAGGTGTCGCGCGAGCTGTTCATCCGGCACGCGCTGGTCGAGGGCGACTGGGACACTCACCACAAGTTCTTCCACGAGAACCGCAAGCTGATCGAAGAGGTCGAGGAGCTCGAGGAGCGCACCCGGCGACGCGACCTGCTGGTCGACGACGAGACGCTGTTCGCGTTCTACGACGAGCGCCTCGGCCCCGAGGTCGTCACCGGCCGGCACTTCGACACGTGGTGGAAGACGGCGCGGCAGCGCGACGCCGACCTGCTCGACTTCGAGCGTTCGCTGGTGGTGCGCGAGGGCGCGGACGTCAAGGAGGACGAGTTCCCGCTGCGCTGGACGCAGAACGGGATGACGTTCGACCTGACCTACGCCTTCGAGCCCGGCACGGACGCCGACGGCGTGACCGTGCACATCCCGCTGCTCGTGCTGAACCAGGTCACCGCGGACGGCTTCGAGTGGAGCGTGCCCGGGTTCCGCGAGGAGCTGGTCACGACGCTGATCAAGTCGCTTCCGAAGGCCGTACGGCGGAACATCGTGCCGGCGCCGGATCACGCGCGACAGATCCTCCCCGAGCTCGACCCGGCCTCCGGGCCGCTGACCGACGCGATGGCGCGCGCCCTGCGGGAGCTACGCGGCGTCGTGATCGAGACGGAGGACTGGGACTGGACGCGGGTGCCCGAGCATCTGCGGATGACGTTCCGGGTCGAGGACGACAAGCGCAAGACCGTGGCCGAGGGCAAGGATCTCGCCAAGCTGAAGGAGAAGCTGAAGCCGAAGACGAAGGCCGCGATCTCGCAGGTCGCGTCGAAGGCGGTCAGCGGGCTGGAGAAGTCCGGTCTGACCGACTGGACGTTCGGCGATCTCCCCCGCAGCTTCTCCGAGCACCGCAACGGGCTGACGGTCGCGGGCTACCCGGCACTCGTCGACGAGGGCAAGACAGTCGCGATCCGGCTGCAGGAGACCGAGCGCGATCAGGCCGCCGCGATGTGGGCGGGTACGCGACGGCTTCTTCTGCTGACGATGCCGTCTGTGATCGACGTCGTACAGCGGAATCTGACCAATCAGCAGAAGATGACGTTGATGGCGGGTCCGCATCGCAACGTCGGTGAGCTACTTGACGATGCGATCGCGGCGGCTGTCGATCAGCTGATGGCAGCGGCGGGTGGGCCGGCTTGGAATCTGACCGCGTTCTCGATCCTGCGGGACGCCGTACGGTCGGACCTCGCGGACACCGTGCTGACGATCCTGCAGCAGGTCGAGCAGGTGCTCGGGCATGCGCGGACCGTGGACAAGCAGATCTCCCGCGCGGCGAGCCCGGCGTTGCTCGCTGCCCTGTCGGATGTTCGCGGCCAACTCGAAGGGCTTGTGCATCCGGGGTTCATCACCGAGACCGGCGCGAAGCGATTGCCCGATCTGGTGCGGTACCTACGCGGCATGGAGCAGCGCCTCGACAAGCTCGGCGCCAACGCGGCGCGCGACCGCTCCGGGATGGCCGTCGTCGACATGCTCACCGACGAGTACCGCAAGCGGCTCCGCGCGGTGCCGACAGGCAAGTACCCGAGCCCCGAACTCCTCGAGGTCCGCTGGATGCTCGAGGAACTCCGCATCAGCCTCTTCGCCCAAACCCTCGGCACGCCGTACCCGGTCTCCGAGAAACGCATCCGCAAGGCCCTGGCCGAGAGCTAGGAGTCCAGCAGCCGACGGGCGTGCTCGTGGACGGCGCTGCGCAGTTCGGGTGGCTCGAGGATCTCGAACGGCCAATAGATCCGGCAGACCTGGGCGACCAGAGGGCCGAGTTCGTTGGCAGCGAAGCGGACCTCACAGGTCGTCGCGTCGAGCTCTTCGACCATGCCCTGACTCGGCGGGATCATCTTCGTCACCGTGGCGGCCGGAGCCTGAACCCGGATCCGGGCGACGATGTCCCACGGTGCCACTCCGGTGCCTTCGGCAACGAGGGCGATCGGATCGGGCGGGTCGTCGAAGCGGTAGCGCGCACCGGTCAGCACGGGCTGCGTGATCCGGTCGACCCGGAAGGTCCGCCAGGCCCGCCGGTCCCGGTCGCGGGCGACCAGGTACCAGCGCCGGCCGGTGTGGACGATCTGAAGCGGTTCGACGCTCCGCTCGGACTCGGCGCCGCCGTGGGTGCGGTAGCGGAACCGGATCCCCTCGACGTCACGACACCCGGCGGCCAGCAGGACCAGTACCTCGCCGTCGACCGTCGGCAACTCCCCCTGCGGCAACTGGCTGGTGTGCGCGCCGATCGCCGCGACCTGTTCGCGCAGCCGTGTCGGCAGGACCTGGTGGAGTTTCGCCAGCGCGGAGATCGCCGCCTCCTCGACCCCCGACACCGTCGTGGTCGTCGCGACGCGCAGTCCGACCGCGATCGCGACCGCTTCTTCGTCCTCGAGCAGCAGCGGCGGCAACCGGCCACCGGGCCCGAGGCGGTAGCCGCCACCGATCCCGGCCTCGGCGTCGACGGGGTACCCGAGTGACCGCAGCCGGGTGACATCACGCCGTACGGTCCGAGGCGTGACGTCGAGCCTCACCGCCAGCTCGGCACCGTCCCACTGCGGGCGCGACTGGAGGAGCGAAAGCAGTCGGAGCAGGCGGGCCGCGGTGTCCATGATCGGTCCATTCTGCCTCGACCTGCGGACCGATCCTGTCCGCAGGTCGCTCTACGGTGTTCACATGACGACCCTCACGCAGAACCTGCTGGACCTGTCGGACTTCGCGTGGCAACGACTGCGGGACAGGGTCGAAGGCCTGACCGACGAGGAGTACTTCTGGGAACCGTTCGACGGCTGCTGGTCGGTCCGCAAGACCGACGACGGGTACGCCGCGGACTGGGCCTGGATCCCTCCCGCTCCCCCGCCGTTCACGACTCTGGCCTGGCGGATCGCGCACATCGCCGACCTGCTGCAGGCCGAACGCACGGCGACCTGGTTCGGGCACGAACCTGTTGCCACGGACGATGTGCCCGCGGTTCCGGGGTCTGCCGAGGCCGCTCTTGAGGCGCTGGATCACGCGTACGAGATCTGGCGTCGGCGCCTCGCCGCGCTCAACCAGGAGGACCTCGACCGGCCGATGGGCGAGATCGCGGGCCCGTACGCCGACAACGACGGAACCTCGTTCGCGCTGCACATCCTCGACGAGCTGATCCACCACGGCGCCGAGGTGGGCACTGTCCGCGACTTCTACCGCGGTGCGCACGCCGAAGACCCGTTCGCGGCTGCCCTTACGGGTGAGCTCACACCGGCCGACCGCCCCGCACTGCTCGCCGAGGCGGCCGCCGCGCAGCGCTGGGAGGTCATCCCGCAACTCGCGGATCTGGGCTTCGCCGTCAACGAGGCTACGGCGGACAGCGTCACCGCAGCCCACCTCGCGGCCGGAACAGGTTCCCTCAACACTCTCCGATTCCTGGTGGAGAACGGCGCGGACCTGTCGCTGACCGACTCCCGGTTCAACGCCGACGTACGTGGATGGGCGCAATGGTTCAAGCAGACCGACGCCGCGGAATATCTCGCAACGGTCTGATCAGGACGTGTGCGTACGTGAGTCTTGCGCCAACTGACGCGCCGACGCTGATCGTGCTCAGAAGGGTGCAGGGTCGGCTTGTCGGGTGATGGGCCCGCGGGCGGGTGGGATTGTCCTGTAGCGGTGGCCGGTCGGGGTCGTCAGGGTAATGGAGCCGTCGGGGTGGCTGGTGGTGTGCCAGCCCCAGGCGGGGGTGTCTTTGATGACGTGGTGATACTCGCAGTACGGGGCCATTCCGGACAGGTTCGTGCGGCCGGTTTGGGCGAATGGGGTGAGGTGGTCGCGGTCGCATTCGCGGGAGGTGCGGTTGCAGCCGGGCCAGGCGCAGACGGGGTGGCGGGCAAGGAGCGTTTCGGTGACGAGTGCACCAGGATTGTGGCGGGTGGTGGATGCCTCGACCATGGCGCCGTTGGCAGGGTCGGTGAGGAGCCTGCGCCAGGTGCCGTCGGCGGCGACGCGGCGGGCCATCTCGGCGGGGATGGGTCCGTAGCCGGTGAGTTCGGCGGGGTCGTCATCCATGCCGAGCAGGGTGGAGGCGGGGACGATGACCTCGATGTGCGGGCGGCGGCGGTGCTGGTCGGGCAGCCGGCGGCCGAGCCAGTCCAGGCCGTTGCGGAGGATGCGCTCGAACAGGTCGGCGGTCACATCGGCGCGGCGCTGTTCGGCGGTACGGGCGTCCTTGTCCGCGCCCGCACCCGAATTGGCGGCGGTGCCGGTGGCGTTGTCTGTTGGTGGCCCCGTGTCGTTGGCTGTCGGCGCCGTGTCCCCGGCAGTGTCGCCCTCGGTGGTGAGGCCGACCGCGGACGCAGCTGCGTCGGCAGTGGGGTCGGTGATGGGGGTGTCGCGTTTGGCGAGGGCGGCGATGGCTTGGATGGTGACCCACATCTGCTGGATCTTGTCGGCGGTGTGGACGATCCACAGCCCTGCCATGCCGTTGGCCAGGGGGACGATCTTGCAGGTGCGCTCGGCCGCGGCGGCACGGTGATCCTCCGCCGCGCGCGCGGCGGTGTGTTTGGCGACCTGGCGGCGCAACGACTCCAGCAGGTTCCGATGGGTCTGCTTGGCGGCGCGTTTCAGCACATGCGTCTCCACAGCTCGCGCCGCGTCCTCCGGCAGGTCGCCGGTGGTTTCGGAGATGGCCAGAGTCTTGCCCCACGTCAGCGCACCACACCGCAACGCCGTATGGGTGGCTGACAGCGTCGAGGTCAGACGCAACGCCGTTTCGACCCGCCGCCCGACGGTATCCGGCGACAACCCGAGCGCCAGCCCGATCTCGGCGTACCAGGACCGCCCGGGGTCGATCGGGCGGCCCCTGGAATCGATCTGCGTCGGGCGGGGCGACTCGCGATGCTCGGCACGGCGTTGCCGGACGAACGACGCCATCGCACTGGCCTTGATCGCCTCCCCCCAGCCGATCAGCCGGTCCGCGGCCCTCATCAACTCCACCAGCGCCATCGGCGACATCGCCCCCGGACGCGTTACCTCCAACGCGGCCGCCAGCGCACCACCGGGCGGCAACAACACCCACGCGGGCGCCTCCCGGCGCAACATCTCCCGTTCCGCCTCGTCCTGCTCGACCCCGTCCCACTCCTGCCACTCGAACTCATCCACCCGCGAGTAGCGGTTCCGGCCCAGCAACTCATCCAGCTCTGCGTCCAACTGGTCTTCCTCAGTGACGAAGCGCGCATCATCCGGGGACCCGGAACCAGTCAGGTGGTACAGGTCGTCTGGGACGTAGCCATCGTCCAGCGGCTCAGCGGCGCATCTGCAATGACCACACACGACGTCACGGTGAGGGGCTGCATCGGTGCGCGAGCCGGTGTCAGCGGTGACCCGATGGTCGCCGCCTGCCCCGGTTCCAACACTCGCTCGCATGTTTCTCATATTAGAACATTTGTTCGATTCCGCCAAATCAGTTGCCCCTGATTGTTGTGTCCCGGCTGTCAAGCCGGCTGGTTGTCAGGGGACGAAGGCGCGTTGGGAGCGGTGGCGGAAGGCGGTGGGGGTGAGGTCGTGGGCTGTGGTGAAGCAGCGGGTGAAGTAGGACTGGCTGGTGAAGCCGCAGCGGGTCGCGATCGTGGCGATGGTGGTGTTGGTTGCTGCTAGCAAGGATGCGGCGTGTTCCAGGCGGAGGTCGGTGACGAAGGCGGTCGGTGTGACGCCGTACGCCGCGCGCATCGAGCGGGACAGGTGTGCGGCGCTGACGCCGGCGAGTTCGAGCAGGCGCGGTACGCCGCCGTGGAGGTTCTCCTCGGCGCGCATCGACGTACACGCCTTCGCCAGCCAGTCCGGGATCCCTGAGCCGCCGGGGTGGCCTGGTACGAGCAGGTCGAGGAGGTCGGTCCAGAAGCGCAGTAGGTCGTAGGCGGTCGGGGCGTTCTGGAAGCGGTCGAGGGCGTTCTCGAAGACCGGCACCGCGGCCGGCTGATGGAAGCTGACCGGGCCCCGGGACGACCAGGACGGTGTGCGGGTCAGGTCAAGGAACCCTTGCCAGATCGAGCTCGGGAACGCCACGTTGATGAACTCCAGACCGTCGGGCGTCGCCCCGCGGACTGCATGGCGGTCGCTCGGCCGGACCAGGACGACGTCGCCGGCTCGCAGCGGTACGACGCCGATGGTCAGCAGGTGCTCGCCGCTGCCGGACACGACTCCCATGAACTCGTGGAAGTCCGCGTGCGTGTGCAGTTCGGTGTCGCGGGCACGGGCCGGGATCCGGACGCGCGCCGCGTGGTACGGCCGGCCGAACGCGTGCGCCTCGAAGCGCAGGATCTGGTCCACATCAAGACAGTACAAATTCTCGTCGTACCGCTGCTAGTCGTCAGACGCGCCGTACCTGGACGCTGGAGGCATGTTCGCAGAACAATTGAGAGACGGCGACGGCTATGTCATCTTCCGCGACGTCATCGACCAAGACCTGATCAAGGAAGTGAATGATCATGTCGAGTGGCTGCAGGCCCGGCATCCCGAGGTCCGGCCCGAGCAGCTCGGGCACATCTACCTGCGTGACGACCCGTTCTGGGTCCGGTTGGTGAGCGACGACCGGCTCGTCGACATCGCCGAGACGTTCATCGGGCCGGACATCGCGCTGTTCGCGTCCCACTACATCTCGAAGCCGCCGTACTCGGGGCAGCCGGTGCTCTGGCATCAGGACGCGGCGTTCTGGCCGCTGGACCCGATGGAGGTGGTGACGCTCTGGCTGGCCATCGACCACTCGACGCCGGAGAACGGGTGCGTCCGGGTGATCCCGGGAAGCCACCGCTCCGGGGTCGCCGGGATGCGCGACAACACCGACGTGGAGAGCGTGCTCGGCAAGGAGATCGCGGTCGAGGTCGACGAGTCGCAGGCCGTCGACATGGTGCTCGCGCCGGGCGATGTCGAGGTGCACCACCCGAACATCGTGCACGGCAGCAACGCGAACACGTCTCCCTATCGGCGCTGTGGGCTGACCATCCGGTATATCCCGACCTCGACGAGGATCACCGATCCGGAGTCGCCGTACCCGAGCGCGTTCCATCTGCGCGGCGAGCCGGGCGTGAACAGCTACCAACCGCGGCCGCAGTACGTCGAGGGCCGCCACTTCCCGTTCTCCGGCGCTTCTTGACATGAGAAAAGCCCGCCCCGAGTTCGGGGCGGGCTTTTCAGTGACTCACTCGAGGCAGATCCGGAACGGGTGCCCCGCGGGGTCCGCGTAGATCCGCCAGCCGCGCGCGTTGTCAGCGGGCGGCGGGTCCAGCGGATCGAGCGGCTCGGCGCCGAGGGCAACCACGGTCGCATGCCCGCTGGAGAGATCCTCGACGATCAGGTCGAGGTGGAGATCCTGCGCTTCGGTGCCGGGCCACGTGTCCGGCACGTACTCCTCCGAGCGCCGGAAGGCCAGCGTCGAGAACCCCAGCGACGACCCCGGGCCGGTCAGGCTCCGCCAGTCCTCGTCACCGTTCTCGTCGATCTCCAGCCCCAGCAGCGCCGAGTAGAACTGGGCGAGCTCGAGCGGGTCCGGGCAATCCAGAACCACCGAGCCGAGCCGCCCGGCAGTACTGCCCGGCTGCTCTGCCACCTGCGTCATCTGTCCTCCACAATCTGTTTCGTCAGCCTGCTCCTCATAAGGGGCAGGTCCGGCCAGGGCCCACTTGTCGGAAGGCCCGGCCGCCTACGATGACAGGTCGCGGGGACAATTCGCACCTTTCGACACGCGTTCTCGGCCACTGAGCCGGTCGCTGACAGTGAAGGTTCGAGAGCGCTACCCCTGAAGCTGTTGTACGCCGGTAGCACGTCGGCGCGCACCGAGTTTGCGGATCTTCGCCCGCGTCCCGCAGTCCTCCATCGCGCACCAGCGCCGCGAACCGTTCCGGCTGCGGTCGAGGAACAGCCAGCCGCAGCCTCCGTCGTCGACCGGGCAGGCCCGCAACTGGCGTAACTCGACGCCCCGCACCAACTCAACCGCCGCGACGACCAGCCGGTCGGGGATCAACTGCGCCGGCGATGTCCCGACCACCAGTTCCGCGATGCCACGCTCCCGGTCCGCATCCGGGATCAGCATCGACCGGGCGGCGGCGGCCGACCACCGCAGCATCAGCCGCTCGAATGCGGAACCCTCGCTGTGCTTGACGCCGTCGCCCGCGATCACGGCGCCGGCCGACCGCGGAGCGAACACGTCGTACGCCGCCTCGCGGATCTCCAGCGTGGCGTTGAGGGCCTTAGCGGCCAGCTCCGGCGCCGAGCGCCAGGTGCCTTCGACGGCGCTGTAGTCGCGCAGATCGATCAGCTCGATCCGGCGGGCCCAGGCAATCAGCTCGGAAGGCGAGGTGAGGTAGTCGCGCTCCGGGTCGCCGCCCCGCAGCCGTGGGCTGACCGTGTTCACCAGGTCGAGAACGGGATGTCCGCCCACGATGCGGTATTCCGCGCGAAAACTGTCGGTCATGGATGAGACGCTACCACTGTCCGAACCTTTACTGGGATCAGGTGACTCATGCCTCTCTCGCACCGCCGAGCAAACGCCGCACTGGTGTTCCTCGGCGTTTCGACCTTCTCGTTCGTGACGGTCGAGGTGCTTCCGATCGGTCTGCTGACCGTGATCGCCGACGACCTCGAGCGATCCCGCTCCCAGGTCGGCCTCCTCGTCACCGGGTACGCCGCGGTCGTCGTACTCGCGTCCATCCCACTGGCCCGACTCACCCACCACCTGCCCCGCCGCCTCGTGCTGGCCGGCACGCTCGGGGTTCTGACCGCCGCCACGGCACTCTCCGCGGCCGCTCCGTCGTACGAGACGCTGTTTGCCGCGCGGCTGGTGATCGCACTCTCACAGGCGCTGTTCTGGTCGATCGCCCCGCCGATCGCGACCAGCCTGTTCACGCCGGAGTTTCGCGGCCGGGTGGTCGCGCGGCTCGCGATCGGTACGGCGCTGGCGCCGATCCTCGGCATCCCTCTCGGCACCTGGCTCGGCGAGCAGGCCGGCTGGCGGGTGCCGTTCGTGGTGATGACGGTGCTCGGAGCGGCCGCCTGCGTCGGGATCGTCGTCCTACTGCCGCGCACCGAGGTAGCGGATAGTCCGTCGCGCCGGGGCAGCTCCCCTGACCTCCGGCGGTACGTCGTCCTGCTGATCGCGTGCGCCGTCGGAGTGACCGGATTCCTGACGTTCAACACGTACGTCACGCCGTTCTTGCTGGACATCTCCGGGTTCTCGCCCGAGGTGCTCGGTCCGATGCTGCTGGCCAGCGGTGCGGGCGGACTGGCCGGCACTGTGATCGTCGGCCGCGTGCTGGATCGGTATCCGTGGGGCGCGACCGTTCTGCCTCTTGGCCTCATCACGGTCGGCCTGTTGGGGCTGTACGCGCTGGGACAGGTGCAGGTCGTGACGGTCGCGCTGATCGCGGTGATCGGCCTGGCGTTCAGCGGGCTCGCAGTCGCCGTACAGAGCCGGACGCTCCAGATTGCCCCGGGCAGCACCGACATCGCGTCTGCCGGGACGAGCTCGGCGTTCAACGTCGGCATCGCCGCCGGAGCGTTCGTGGGCGGCGCGCTGATCGACACCACGACTGTGCGGGCGGTCGCACTCGTCGGCGGCTTGCTGACCGCAACCGCGGCTCTTGTCATGCTCAGCGAGCCCCTGCTGGTCCGGCTGCGACGGACCGTGCCAGAGTGCCGGGGTGACCACGCCGTTTGTGAAGAGCCGGTCTGACGCACCTGCGGGCTTCTTCGAGGTCGAGGCGGCCGGTCTGCGCTGGCTGGATGTTCCTGGCGGAGTGCCGGTCGCTGAGCCGCTTCACGTCTCCCCCACTCAGCTGGCGACGACCCGGTTGCACATGTCCCAGCCGACGGAGTCCGCCGCCGAGGTCTTCGGGCGGCGGTTGGCTGTCACGCACGACGCCGGCGCGCGCTACTTCGGCGTACCGCCGGACGGGTGGAGTGGCGACGGCTACATCGGCACCATCCCGTTGCCGCACGCACTGGAGCCAGTGGAGTCGTGGGGCGAGTTCTACGCGAACCTGCGCCTTCGACCGTACCTGCGGGCCGCCCACGACCAGGGCATCCACTTGAACGTCATCGAGCGCATCTGCACTCGTCTGGAAGCAGGTGTGTACGACGACTCGTCCGACGAGCCGTGCCGGATCCACGGCGACCTGTGGTCCGGCAACGTGCTCTGGACGCCGGACGGCGTACACCTGATCGATCCGGCCGCGCACGGCGGTCACCGGGAAACGGACCTCGCCATGCTCGCGCTCTTCGGGCTACCACGGCTGGACCGCGTACTACTCGCGTACGACGAGACGCACCCGCTGAGAGACGGGTGGCAGGAGCGGATCGGGCTGCACCAGCTGCACCCGTTGCTGGTGCATGTCGTGCTGTTCGGCGGGGGCTACGCGGCACAGGCGGTCGAGTCGGCCAGGCGGTATTGAAGCCTCTTGACGTAATGCCGGGAGCCGCGAACACTTTCGATCATGATTCCGCAGCCCACGGCGCAGCAGGCGCTCCCTGACGAGACCTTCACGCTGCAGTCCGACGCCACCATCGGCGTCCCCGACTCCTCCGCCCACATCGCCGACCGGTTCGCCGCCCAGCTCCGCCGCTCGACTGGCTTCGCGCTGCCGATTCAGGAAGGCACCGGCACGATCACGCTGTCCACCAGCGGCGCGGAGTCGCTGGGTGCCGAGGGCTACGAGCTCCGCGCGGACGCGTCCCGCGTGACCGTCATCGCGGCGACCGCCGAGGGCCTGTTCCGCGGCGTCACCACACTTCGGCAGCTCCTCCCCGCCAAGGCCGACGCCGACAGCGAGCAGGAGGGTCCGTGGGAGATCGCCGGTACGACGATCTCGGACTCCCCGCGCTACGGGTACCGCGGCGTGATGCTCGACGTCTCCCGGCACTTCTTCACCGTCGACCAGGTGAAGCACTTCATCGACCTGGTGTCGCTCTACAAGATCAACCGGCTGCACCTGCACCTGTCCGACGACCAGGGCTGGCGGATCCAGGTGGACTCCTGGCCACGCCTCACGGAGTACGGCGGCAGCCAGCAGGTCGGCGGCGGTGCGGGCGGCTACTACACAAAGGCGGAGTACGCCGACCTCGTCCAGTACGCCGCGGAGCACTACATCACCGTCGTACCGGAGATCGACACCCCTGGACACACCAATGCGGCGCTGGCGTCGTACCCCGAGCTGAACAAGGGCGACCAAGCGCCAGAGCTCTATACGGAGACCGAGGTCGGTTTCAGCTCGTTCGCCATCGACAAGGACGTGACGTACGAGTTCCTCGACGACGTGTTCCGGGAGGTGGCCGAGCAGACGCCCGGTGACCTCCTGCACCTCGGTGGGGACGAGGCCCACTCGACGCCGCACTCGGAGTACCTCGACTTCGTACCCAAGGCCGCCGAGCTGGTGGTGAAGCACGGCAAGCGGGTGATGGGGTGGCACGAGATCGCCGACGGGTCGCTGCCTGCCGGCACTGTCGTGCAGTACTGGGGTACCGAGGACCCCAAGGCTCAGGTGCTGGCGCTGAAGGCAGTGGAGCAGGGGGCGACGCTGGTGCTGTCCCCCGCGAACCGGGCGTACCTGGACATGAAGTACCACGAGGAGACGCCGCTCGGCCTTGCATGGGCCGGCCTGGTCAGCGTGGAGCAGTCCTACAGCTGGAACCCGGCCACGCTGGTCCCGAACGTGCCGGCGAGTGCGATCGACGGCGTCGAGGCGCCGCTGTGGACGGAGACGCTCGACGACCTGGACAAGGTCGAGTTCATGACGTTCCCGCGGCTGCCGGGCATCGCCGAGCTGGGGTGGTCGCCGGAGTCCGCGCTCGACTGGACGACGTACCGCGAGCGGCTGGCCGAGCAGGGTCCGCGCTGGGAGGTGCTCGGCGTCAACTTCTACCGGGCACCGGAGATCGACTGGCGCTAACTGAGGATGCGGTCGAGCAGCCAGGCAGTGGTCGCGTCCACGTCCTGCTCTGCGACCGTGTGCTGCGTGACGTCGTCGGCGGCGTCACGCACCTCCAGTCGGTACATGTACCGGTCCGGCTGCGGCCGGCCGGTACCCAGGTCCTTGGCCCCCAGCTCCCGGACCGCGGCCTCCAGCCGGTCGGCGTCCGGTTGGCCGCTGGTGTCCAGCTCGCCCTGCTTGGTCAGACCGGCGAAACCACCGCTTCGGGTCACGCTGACGATCATTGTTGCCTCCTCGCTCTTCCCCGCCCTACGGCTGTCCACAGCCGCGCGACACGCCGGGAACTCCGATCAGAATCATGCGCCCATCACCCGGCGTACCGGGCCATTGTCCTTCGTTGCCATCGTCGCGTCCGTTCCGTCGGCCGCGAAACAGCAGGTCGGCGCGGGATTTCCGGTTCCGGACCGGCCCTGTGCTGCCCAGAATCGTGCGTGCACGGAGGGTAGCGAGTCGCGACAATCAGCGACACGTGTTTGTGGTCACCCCTACCATCAGCGCGCAGAACGGCTACAGTTATGCCGTTGCAGTTTTGGACTCCCTGACTTTTGCTGTGCTGCATGGCCGGTCTGTCGTCTGGGGCCTTTCGGCGACGCGCGGCTCATGAGGTGTGGGTCGCGGATTGTTAATAGCCATCGAGGAGATAGACAAATGGCTGTCGGTACTGTCAAGTGGTTCAACGCTGACAAGGGCTTCGGCTTCATCACCCCGGATGACGGTGGCGCGGACGTGTTCGCGCACTACTCGGCCATCCAGATGTCGGGCTTCCGTTCGCTGGACGAGAACCAGCGCGTGGAGTTCGAGATCACCCAGGGCCAGAAGGGTCTGCAGGCGGAGAACATCCGCGCGATCGGTTCCTGATCGCCCTTCCAGCACACTGACGAGAGGGTCGCACACCACCAGGTGTGTGGCCCTTTCGCCATCTCAATGCAACCGTCTCACCGCAAGCGCGGTACGACGTCGCTCGCGATCTGCTCGAGGACGTCCTCGGAGCCGGCGTACGGGCCTTCGGTGCGGGGCCAGTGGGTGATGACGTCGGTGAAGCCGAGGGCTGCGGCGCGGCCGACGGCGTCCTCGAAGGCGGACGGGCTGGAGAGCGCGTAGACCTTGGAGTCGAGAGACAGGTACCTGTTCAGGTGGCGGCCTTCGAGGAGGTCGTCGAGGCGGTGGCTGAGGTCGGCGACCGACGCCCACCAGCTGTTCAGGTCGTTGCCCGCTCCCCCGGTCGTCATCCACCCGTCGCCGTGCCTGGCGGCGAACTTGAGCGAGCGCGGCCCGTTGCCGGCCAGGATGAACGGGACACGTGGTTGCTGGACGCAACCAGGCAGCGTACGGCCGTTGCGCGTCGCGAAGTACTCGCCCTTGAAGTCGACGCCGTCCGTGGTGAGCAGGGTGTCGAGGAGCTGCACGAACTCCTGATAGCGGTCCTGCTTCTCCCGCGGCGTCAGGTCGGGCCCGCCCTGGATCGTCGCGTCCAGGCTGCCGCCGGCCCCGATCCCGCACAGGAACCGGCCGTCGGACACGTCGTCGATCGCGAGGATGTCGCGGGTCAGCGCCAGCGGGTGCCGGAAGTTCGGCGAGGTGACGAACGTGCCGAGCTTGATCGTCGACGTGACCAGTGCGGCCGCCGTCAGCGTCGGCGTCGTCCCGTACCACGGTGAGTCCTGGAGGCCGCTCCAGGTCAGGTGGTCGTACGTCCACGCATGGTCGAACCCGTACTCCTCCGCTCGCCGCCACCGCGGCGCGGCGTCCTGCCAGCGGTACTCCGGCAGAATCGCGATCCCGAAACGCATGACCGCACCCTACCGACCCCTACCGACTGTGGCCGAAACCACGATTGTTGCGTTTTGCCACGATCTTCGACACGGTCGTAAGGCACTGTCCCCGACACAACAGAACGGAGGCGCGCCTAAGCGAGGCGTGACTTACCTGTGGCGATCGATATCGACAACCAGGCAGACACCCAAGACCCCGCACTTCATCCCGCGATCGCAACTCCCCCACCACCCGGCAGTCGAAGTCGCGACTCCGGACTCGACCGCATCACCTTCGGTGTCACCGCGGTCATCGCCCTGGCCTTCGTCGCCTGGGGCATCGCCGACGCCACCGGTCTCGGTACGGCGTCCACCTCGGCCCTCGGATGGGTCGAGCAGAACACCGGCTGGCTGTTCGTCCTGCTGGCCTCCGGCTTCGTCGTCTACGTGATCTGGCTCGCCGCCGGACGGTACGGGCGGATCCCGCTCGGCCGGGACGACGAGGAACCAGAGTTCAAGACCGTGTCCTGGGTGGCGATGATGTTCAGCGCCGGCATGGGCATCGGGCTGATGTTCTTCGGCGTCAGCGAGCCGCTCTCGCACTTCACCAGTCCCCCGCCCGGCACCGTCGGGGGCGGGTCGCCGGAGGCCCTCGAGACCGCGATGGCGACCACGCTGTTCCACTGGACCCTGCACCCGTGGGCCATCTACGCCGTCGTCGGCATCGCGATCGCCTACGGCACGTTCCGGCGCGGGCGGTCGCAGCTGATCAGCGCGGCGTTCGCTCCGCTGCTGGGACGCCGTACCGAAGGACCGATCGGCAAGGTGATCGACGGCCTGGCGATCTTCGCGACCCTGTTCGGGTCGGCCGCGTCGCTCGGGCTCGGCGCGCTGCAGATCGGTTCCGGCGTCCGGATCCTCGGCTGGCTGGACAACACCGGGAACGCCGTCATGGTCGGCGTGATCGCCGTACTTACCGCGGCCTTCGTGGCCTCGGCGGTTTCCGGCGTCGCGAAGGGCATCCAGTGGCTCTCGAACATCAACATGGTGCTGGCCGTCGTCCTCGCGGTCTTCGTGTTCGTGGTCGGCCCGACCGTGCTGATCCTGAATCTGGTGCCGACCGCGATCGGCGACTACTTCCGTGACCTGGCCGACATGGCCGCGCGGACCGAGGCCAGCGGCGGCGACGCGATGGCCACCTGGCTGTCCGGCTGGACCGTCTTCTACTGGGCCTGGTGGATCTCGTGGACGCCGTTCGTCGGCATGTTCATCGCGCGGATCAGCCGCGGCCGCACGATCCGGCAGTTCGTCACCGGCGTACTGCTGGTGCCGTCGCTGGTCAGCGTGCTGTGGTTCTGCATCTTCGGCGGTACGGCGATCGATATGCAGCGTGACGGCACGGACATCGCCGGCGCGTCGACGACCGAGGGCCAGTTGTTCGGCATGCTCGACCACATCCCGCTCAGCGCGGTCACGACGGTCATCGTCGTCCTGCTGGTCGCGATCTTCTTCGTGTCCGGTGCGGACGCCGCCTCGATCGTCATGGGCACGCTGTCCGAGCGCGGTGCGATCGAGCCGAAGAAGCCGCTGGTGATCTTCTGGGGCGTGCTGACCGGTGCGGTGGCGGCGGTCATGCTGCTCGCCGGCGGAGGTGGCGCGGACGCCTTGCAAGGCCTGCAGAACCTCACGATCGTCGCGGCGTTGCCGTTCGCGGTCGTGATGGTCGGGCTCGCGGTCGCGCTGGCCAAGGACCTGCGCACCGACCCCTTGATGCTGCGCAGCGAGATCGGCTCGGAGGCGGTCGAGGCTGCGGTCATCGAAGGAGTCAGCAACCACGGCGAGGACTTCGTCCTGGTGGTCAAACCCCAGGTCGAACTCAAGGACGAGTAGGAGTGGGGAATGTGGCTAGGGAGCTGGTGCCGATGCTTCCTAGCCACACCTTCCCGTCGCGTTCGCGGACGCCCGTCGGCATGTGGAAGCTCGGGTGCTTGGCGCGCAGGTCGTGGATCAGTTCGCCGGTCTCGTCGTACGCCTGGATCTCGATGATGTCCGCGGCCTTCGGCTTCAGCGCGTCCGGCAGCGCCCAGACGACCTTGCGGAGCACCGGGTGCTTGGGCAGGAGCAGATCGAGTACGGCGTTGCGCGGCGAACCGACCGCGACCCAGATCAGGCCGTCCGAGCCACGCGCGATGTTGTCCGGCAGCCCCGGGATCTCCGCGATCTGCACCGGCTCCGCGCCCTCGGTCGTGAGGTCGAGCTTGTAGAGCCCGTACGTCGCGGTCTCGGCCCAGAAGAGCGTACGGCGATCGCTGCTGAGCGCCACGCCGTTCGGGAAGCCGCGGCCGGTCGCCAGCCGGGTGAGCTCCCCGTCGGGCGTACGGCGGTACACGCTGCCGGTCGTGGAGTGTTCGAGGAGATCGGCCATCCACTCGTCGATGCCGAACCGGGTGGACGAGTCGGTGAAGTAGATCGTGCCGTCCTCGGTGACGTCCGCGTTGTTGCAGAACCGCATCGGGCGGCCGTCGATGTCCGACAGCAAGGTCGTAACCCGGTTGTCGGTGTCGAGGCTTGGGTCGAGAGTCAGCAGACCGCGGTTCGCGTCGCAGATCAGCACCTTGCCGTCCGGCAGCCACTCCAGACCGAGCGGCCGGCCGCCGGTGTCGGCGAGGGTGCTGATCGTCTTGCCGTCGGCGCTGACGCGCAGGATGCGGCCGTCGTACAGACCGGTGAGGACGCTGCCGTCGTCGTCGATCAGCGTGTCCTCGGGGCCTGCGCCGGGCAGCGCGACGACCTCGACGTCGATGCCCTTCGGTTGCCGCACCGGCGGCGCAGGCGGCGGGGTCCAGCGAACAGGCGCGATCGACGTCTTCATGGCGCCGACCCTAGCGCGCTGCACCCACCCGACCACAGGGGGTACAAGAACGTCTGAGCCCGGACCGGGTCGGTCCGGGCTCTGACGTAGTTGCTAGAAGATGACCTCGCCGCGGGCGCGGCGGGCGCGGAGCTTCTCGAGGGCTTCGTCGAGGATCTCCTGCGCCTCCTGCTCGGAGCGGCGCTCCTTCACATAGGCCAGGTGGGTCTTGTAGGGCTCGATCTTCGGCGGCGGGGGCGGGTTGTTCACATCGGTGCTGGTCGGCAGACCGCACCGTGGACAGTCCCACTCCTCCGGGATGGACGCCTCGACCGCGAACCAGGTCGCGGTCTCGTGCCCGTTCGCACAGAAGAACACGATGCGCTGCCGGGGCGCGGTGTCGCCGCGCTCCGCCTCGCCCATCGGCCCGGCACCGACCCGGCTGCCACGAATCGCACTGCCACCACCAGCCACGGGAACCTACTCCCCCTCAGCCGAGCTTGTAGAGCAGGCCGAGCGCGACGATGGCGGCGAACCAGATCAGACCGACGCCGATCGTGATCCGGTCCAGGTTCCGCTCGGCGACCGACGAGCCGCCGAGGCTGGACGACACACCGCCACCGAACAGGTCCGAGAGGCCGCCACCGCGGCCTTTGTGCAGCAGCACCAGCAGCGTCAGGAACAGGCTGCAGACGATCACGACGATCGAGAAAGCGAGAATCACGAGGAGTAGCCTAACTGAAGGTCCAGGTAACGGCAGATGCCGGCGAACTCGTCCACCTGGAGGCTCGCACCTCCGACCAGGCAGCCGTCGACATCCGGTTGGGCCATGATGCCACCTGCACTGGCCATCTTCACCGATCCACCGTAAAGAATCCGTACCGAGTCGGCGACCGAGGGTGAGATCGTCTCCTCGATCCGGCCCCGGATCGCGGCGATCACCTCCTGCGCGTCCTCCGGCGTCGCGACCTCGCCGGTGCCGATCGCCCAGACCGGTTCGTACGCGATGACGACCTTGCGGACGTCGTCCTGCTTCAGCCCGGCCAGCCCAGCGTCGATCTGACCCAGACAGTGCTCGACGTGACCGTCGGCCTTGCGGATCTCCAGGCCCTCGCCGACGCACATGATCGGGACCAGGCCGGCCTCGAGCGCCTTCGTGGTCTTGGCGTTGACGACCTCGTCGGTCTCGTCGTGGTACTGCCGGCGCTCGGAGTGCCCGGTCAGCACATAGGTGCAGCCGAGCTTGGTGAGCATCGCCGCCGAGATCTCGCCGGTGTACGCCCCGGAGTCGCGCGTGGACACGTCCTGCGCGCCGTACTTGATCTTCATCCGGTCACCGTCGACCAGCGTCTGCACGCTACGGATGTCGGTGAACGGCGGCAGCACCGCCACCTCGACCCGCTCGAAGTCGTGCTTCTTGTCCTGCAGCGTCCAGCTCAGCTTCTGCAGCAGGTGCACGGCCTCGACGTGGTTCAGGTTCATCTTCCAGTTGCCCGCCATCAACGGCGTACGGGCAGCTGAGTTGTCGCCTGCCATCTCAGTCCTCTTCCAGTACCGCGAGACCCGGGAGCTCCTTGCCCTCCAGGTATTCGAGCGACGCGCCGCCACCGGTAGAGATGTGGCCGAACGCGTCGTCGGCGAAGCCTAGCTGCCGTACGGCGGCCGCGGAGTCACCGCCGCCGACGACACTCAGCCCGTCCACCTCGGTCAACGCCTGCGCGACGGCCTTGGTTCCGCCGGCGAACGCCGCCATCTCGAACACGCCCATCGGGCCGTTCCAGAACACCGTCTTCGCCGCGGCGACCTCGGCGGCGAAGACCTTGGCGGACTCCGGGCCGATGTCCAGGCCGAGCTGGTCGGCGGGGATCGCGTCCGCGGCCACGACGGTGGCCGGCGAGTCCGCCTTGAACTCGGGCGCGACCACGATGTCGGTCGGCAGCACGATCTTGTCGCCGGCCTCCTTCAGGTAGCCGCGGACGACGTCCAGCTGGTCGTCCTCGAGCAGGCTCTTGCCGACTTCGTGACCCTGCGCCTTCAGGAACGTGAAGACCATGCCGCCGCCGATCAGCAGCTTGTCGGCCTTGGCGATCAGGTTGTCGATCACCGCGAGCTTGTCCGACACCTTGGCGCCGCCGAGCACGACGACGTACGGCCGGGCCGGGTCCTCGGTGAGCTTCTTGAGTACGTCGACCTCGGCGAGCACCAAGCCACCCGCGGCGTGCGGGAGCTTGCGCGCGACGTCGTACACACTGGCCTGCTTGCGGTGCACGACACCGAAGCCGTCGCTGACGAACACGTCGGCCAGCGCCGCGAGCTCGTCGGCCAGCGCACCGCGCTCAGCCTCGTCCTTGCTCTCCTCGCGCGGGTCGTAGCGCACGTTCTCCAGCAGCAGGACCTCACCTTCATCGAGATCCTGTACGGCGGTCTGCGCCGCGTCACCGGTCACGTCGGAGGCGAACCGCACGGTGATGCCCTCGGGCTGCAGCAGTTCGCCGAGCCGCTTCGCCACCGGGGCCAGCGTGTACTTCGGGTTCGGCTCGCCCTTGGGACGGCCGAGGTGCGCGGTCACGATCACCTTCGCGCCCGCCTTCGCCAGCTTCACCAGAGTCGGCAGCGACGCGCGGATCCGGCCGTCGTCGCCGATCACCTCGTCCTTGATCGGCACGTTCAGGTCGGACCGGACCAGCACCCGCTGCCCGGCCAGGTCGCCCAGGTCTTCGATGGTCTTCACAGTTCAGCTTCCTCGTGAGAACGAACTTTGCGCCCGAAGAAGCACCAGGGCTCTCTTCGGACGCAAAGCTTGCGGGAATGTCAGAGCGAGGCGCCGACGTGGTTCACCAGGTCGACGAGGCGGTTGGAGTAGCCCCACTCGTTGTCGTACCAGCCGACGACCTTGACCTGGTTGCCGATCACCTTGGTCAGGCCGGCGTCGAAGATGCAGGACGCCGGGTCGGTGACGATGTCGCTCGAGACGATCTCGTCCTCGGTGTAGGTCAGGTAGCCCTTCAGCGAACCCTCGGCCGCGGCCGCCTTGTAGGCCTCCTTGACCTCGTCCACGGTGACCTCGCGGCCGACGGTGACGGTGAGGTCGGTCGCCGAGCCGGTCGGGACCGGGACGCGCAGCGCGTAGCCGTCCAGCTTGCCCTTGAGCTCCGGCAGCACCAGGCCGATCGCCTTCGCGGCGCCGGTGGAGGTCGGGACGATGTTCAGCGCGGCGGCGCGGGCGCGGCGCAGGTCCTTGTGCGGGCCGTCCTGCAGGTTCTGGTCCTGGGTGTACGCGTGGATCGTGGTCATCAGACCCTTTTCGATCCCGAACGCGTCGTTGAGGACCTTCGCCAGCGGGGCGATGCAGTTGGTGGTGCAGGACGCGTTCGAGATCACGGTGTGCTTCTCGGCGTCGTACAGGTCGTGGTTCACGCCCATCACCACGGTCAGGTCCTCGTTCTTCGCCGGGGCGGAGATGATGACCTTCTTGGCGCCGTTGTCGGCGTGCGTCTTGGCCTTGGTGGCGTCGGTGAAGAAGCCGGTGGACTCGATCACCACGTCGGCGCCGACATCCGACCACTTCAGGTTGGCCGGGTCGCGCTCGGCGAACGCCTTGAAGCTCTTGCCGCCGACGGTGATGTCGTCGTCGGTGGCGGAGACCTCACCCGGGAATCGGCCCAGGATCGAGTCGTACTTCAGCAGGTGAGCGAGGGTCTGGTTGTCGGTCAGGTCGTTCACGGCGACGACCTCGATGTCGGCACCGGACGCCTGCACGGCGCGGAAGAAGTTACGGCCGATGCGGCCGAAGCCGTTGATACCTACGCGTACGGTCACGGGTCTGCGTCTCCTCAGAACTAGCTTTGGCACTGCCGCTACAGCCCGAAGACTAGCCCAACAGCCCACTCGATCAACTGGTAGCGTCCAGATGAGACCACCGGTTATTTTTCACGGCTTCAGACCAGACCACTGGCTGGTACGACGAACGGCGATTTCCGGAATGTCTCTCCGGAAACCGCCGTTCGCATCACTGTCTAGGTGAGGTTCACCCGATCACGGGAGCACGTTCACCCCGGCCCACGCCTTGTCGACCGCGGCCCGCTCCGCGCTGCTCGCGCCGTAGAGATCCGTGGCCGCGTTCAGCGTCGCGGTGCGCGCGCCGTGGTAGTCGGTCCGGGACGTCATGTACGTCGTCAGCGCGCGGTACCAGATCTTCTCGGCCTTGGTGATGCCGATACCGGTGACCGTGACGCCGTTGGCCGTCGGGCTGTTGTACGCGACGCCGTTGATCGTCTTCGCGCCGCTGCCCTCGGACAGCAGGTAGAAGAAGTGGTTGCCGACACCGGACGAGTAGTGCACGTTCAGCCGGCCGACGCCCTTCGACCACGCGTCGGCGGAGGCACCGTCCATCGACGGCTTGTCGAGCCGCCGGATGTAGTTCGTCGCCGGGTTGTAGTCGGTGAAGATCTCCTCACCGAGCACGTAGTCCGGGGTGTCCTGGCTGTTGGCGGCGTACCACTCGACGGCCGTGCCGAAGATGTCCGACGTGGACTCGTTCAGGCCACCGGACTCGCCGCTGTAGCGCAGGCCTGCCGAGCGGCTGGTGACGCCGTGGCTCATCTCGTGGCCGGCGATGTCCAGCTCGACGAGCGGGCCGATCCCCTGGCTCGCGTCGCCGTCGCCGTACCGCATGCAGAAGCAGGAGTCGCTCCAGGACGCGTTCACGTACGCGCCGTCGTGGACGTACGACTTCGCGCCCTTGCCGTCGTTGGCGATGCCGTTGCGGCCGTGCACACTCTTGTAGTAGTCCCACGTCTTCGCGATGCCGTAGTGGGCGTCGACGCCCGCGGTCTGCGCGTTCGAGTTGCTGCCGGTCCCCCAGACGTTGTCGGCGTCGGAGAACAGCGTGCCCGCGTTGTACGTCGCGTTGCCGCCGCGGACCGGGTCGACCATCGTCCAGCTGGTGCCGGACTTGGTGGTGTCCAGTCCGACGGTGCCGACGTACAGGCCGGTGCCGCTGCCGAGGTCGTCGTTCACCGTGGTCCAGCTGTCGAGGACCTTGCCGTTCTGCGCGTCGACGTACGTCTCGGTGCCGGTCGGCTCGCCGTTGGCCTTGCGGCCTTCGCTGACGACCTTGTACGCGAGCTTGGAATGGCCGGCGTTCGTGACGAAGACGACGAGCTGCTGCTTGCCGGCCTTCTGCTTCGTGGCAGCGGTCGCGGACGCGGCAGAGACGGCAGGCTTGACGGACAGGGCGAGCTTGCCGACCCCACCGGTCGCCGACCGGGCCTTGCCTGCCTTGTCCTGGTGGACGACGACGTCGCCGCCGACGACCGGAAGACCTTGGTACGTGCGGTCGAAACGGACGTGGCTGCTGCCGTCGCCGTCCACGACGACGTCACGGACGACCAGGTCGCCGCCGTCGCCGATGCCGAGCTGTACGGCGTTCGAGCGGGCAGCGGCCACCGGGGACACGGCGGAGCCACCGGGTTGGGCGGCCTGCACGTTCACGGTGATGGTGACGACGGCCAGACCGGCGATCGCGGTCGCGGCCAGACCGGCGCGATGAATGCGCTTCATGCGTTACTCCTTGGGCGGGAGACGCGCACGATCCGGGACAGGACGTGCGCGAATGGGCACGCACACCCTCGGCGAGCCGACCGCCAAAAGGAACGGATCGGACTCGAAAACCCCGGAATCACCGGGAAAACCTTCGACCGCCCGGTCCCACCCCCGCAATCACGCGAGGGTGGAGGCAACCGGCGGTCAGCGCTCGATCAGCCGAGGCCGAGCGCCGGCTTCGCGGCCCGTGACCCCGCCGGGCTTTCCTTCGCGCCGTCGGCGGCCTGTTCCGGCTTGGCCACACCGCCGAGGGGCGCCTGACCGCTGTTCAGCAGGTCCCGCGCGAAGGCCACATCACCGGCCTGCCCGACCCGCAGGGCACCGGCCACCTTGTCCATACCCGTCTGCGGCGCAGCCTGCACCTCGTTGTCCGGCCAGGACACTCCGCCGGCGGCCGGGTCAGCAACCATGCTGCTCTTTTTCGCAGCGTCCTCGGCCGCCTTTCGTGCCGCCTCCGCCTCACGGAACTTGGCCAGCGCTTCCTGCTGCTGTCGGGTCTGCTCCTGGACCCTGAGCCGTTCATCCATCTGCTGCCGCTTGTACAGTTCTTCTTCGTTTTCTGTGCCCATGCGGCAATCCAACCGAGCTGGCAAGGCGTGCGCAGCCGGTTGTGGATAACGATCCGGTCAGGCCGGGTCGAGCATCTCCGGCGTGAGGTTTGCTTCGGTGTTCGGGACGCCGAGGTCGCTGGCGCGCTTGTCGGCCATCGCGAGCAGCCGGCGGATCCGGCCGGCGACGGCGTCCTTGGTGAGCGCCGGCTCGTGCAGTTGGCCGAGCTCTTCGAGGCTGGCCTGCTTGTGCTCCAGCCGCAGCTTGCCCGCGATCTGCAGGTGGTCCGGTACGTCGTCGCCGAGGATCTCCAGCGCCCGCTCGACGCGCGCGCCCGCGGCCACCGCGGCTCGTGCGGAGCGGCGCAGGTTCGCGTCGTCGAAGTTGGCCAGCCGGTTCGCGGTCGCGCGGACCTCGCGGCGCATCCGGCGTTCCTCCCAGGCCAGCACCGACTCGTGCGCACCGAGCCGGGTGAGCAGGGCGCCGATCGCGTCACCGTCGCGGATCACCACGCGGTCCACGTTCCGCACCTCGCGCGCCTTCGAACCGATCCCGAGCCGCCGCGCCGCACCGACCAGCGCGAGCGCCGCCTCCGGTCCGGGGCAGGTCACCTCGAGCGAGGACGACCGGCCGGGCTCGGTCAGCGAACCGTGCGCGAGGAACGCGCCACGCCAAGCCGCCACGGCGTCACAGGACGCACCGGACACGACCGCGGGCGGAAGCCCTCGGACCGGACGGCCGCGGTTGTCCACGAGTCCAGTCTGCCGCGCGAGCGCGTCACCGTCCCGGACCACGCGTACGACGTACTTCGTCTGCTTCCGGATGCCTGACGGGGAAATCACCACCACGTCCGACGGGTGACCGAAGATCTCGGCGATGTCCTTGCGCAGCCGCCTGGCCGCTGCGCCGCTGTCCAGTTCGGCCTCGACGACGATGCGTCCGGACACTAGGTGCAGTCCGCCGGCAAACCGCAGGATCGACGAGACCTCAGCCTTGCGGCAACACGGTTTCGTCACCTGAATACTGGTCAACTCGGACTTCACCTGTGCTGTCATCGCCATGAAGGCCATCCTCCCACCCGTGTCAAAGACCGTTGCCTGCTGGCAAAGCGAACGTCGGTTTGCTCCATCAGGCAGCCTCGCCTTGCGGTGAGGCAGTCCCCGTCTGATCCAGCGGGTGCTGGGGCGGGGTTGACGTTTCACAGCCTGCTGCGTCGCCCGCTGGCGCGGGTTCGGTCTCCTGCGTGGCTCCACGTCCTGCAACCGGGCCACTCCCGGCGGGACTCCGTTCACTCAGGGTGTGAGCCTCGCCGAGTCTCGCGAGGTTGATAGCGGCATTCAGGTCTCTGTCGATGACCAGGCCGCAGTGTTCACACACGTAACTGCGCTCGGCCAGCAGAAGCCTTGGCTTTCGGCTTCCGCATCCCGAGCAGGTCTTGCTGGACGGATACCAGCGGTCGGCTTCGACCAGTCTGGACCCGTACCAGATCGTCTTGTAGGCGAGCATGCGTCGTACCTGCGCGAGAGCGGCATCCGCCAACGCGCGGTTCAGGCCACGCTTGCGCGCACCGCCGGCCGTCCGCATGCCCGAGACGTTGAGGGTCTCCACGGTGATGACCAGGACCTGCTGGGCGAGCCGGGTGGTGGCCTTTTGCACAGTGTCCCGCCTGATGCTCGCGGCGCGCGCGTGGGCTTTACCGATCAGGGCCTGGGTGCGTCGCCACCGCTTGGAAGGCAACCGTTTCTGCTTCGACTGGGGATCGTACGGGGCCTGCTGGCGTGAGGCCTTGCGTTGCAGCGCTCGCAGCCGGACCTGTGCCCTGGCGAGGCTCCGGGGCGCAGGCACACGCTCGACCTCGGCGCCGTCCGGAGTGGCGACCACCAGCAGGTCCTTCACACCGACATCCACACCCACCACGGCGTGCCGTATACCCGCGTGTGCCGGACGGGTGGTGGTGCGTTGTACGAGAGTCTGGAAAGAGGCGTACCAACGCCCATCACTGTCCCTGGCAACCGTCGCGGAAAGCACCCGCGCGGTCGCGCTCTCGATGCGGAGTCCGAGCTTCCGTGTGGATTCGTGCGTGCGGATCCTGCCGAGCTTGGGGAGGGTGACGTGGTGCCGGTCGGGCTCGAGCCGGATGGGACCGGTGGTGAACCGGACGCTCGCGCGCGCACGCTTGGTGTGGAAGCGGGGGAACCCAACTGGCCGCCCGGCACGCCTGCCTCCGCGGGACTTCGACCACGCCTCCAGCGACCTCGCGAGGGAGTCCAGGCCTGTGTTGTATGCCTCCTTGGAGTTCTCCTTCCACCACGGCGCCGCCGAGTTCTTGCGCGCGTTCCACACCCTGCGCAACGCCGGTAGCGACCATCCCAGGCCCGGCGTCAGGTCAGCCTCAGCAACGCCGTACGACCGCTCAGCCGCCCGCTGGTCCAGCACCGCCTTCACCAGTCTGAGCATGTGGTTGCGAGCGAACCTTGCTGCCCCAGCGTGAGAGGCCAGGCTCCGCTCCTGGGCGGGCGTGGGATCCAGCGCGTACCGGTATGCCTGCATCACCCAACCGTCCGGGATCTTGAACCTCGCCATCTCACCACCCTCCCATCGACCACCGACAACCGCCGGCCGCTCGCAGACCCAGTCGCTTCATCACCCTCGCGACGAACGCAAGCCGTCTCGGGGTCGATCACTCCAACGGAAGCGGAGAGGATCCGTTACGAGAACTGCAACCTTTTGGCGGGCTCAGTGCGTTACTCCGGCGATGTTCTGAGAGGAGGGGTATGAAGGCACCGGACGACGCCGAGTTCACCGAGTTCGCCGCGACCACGATCCGGCGGCTGCGCAGAACGGCGTACCTGATGTGTGGGGACTGGCACCGGGCGGAGGACGCGGCGCAGGACGCGCTGGTGAAGGTGTACCGCCGCTGGCACCGGATCGACCGCACCCAAGGGCTGAACGGCTACGCGCACCAATGCCTGGTCACGGCCGTGTTCGACCAGTCCAGGAAGCCGTGGCGACGGGAACGGCTCGTCGACACCGATGAGAAGACCCCGCCGCAGCCTGATCCGGTCGGCATTGTCGACGACCGGATGCTCGTCGTGCAGGCGCTCGGCGCGCTGCCGCCGAGTCAACGCGCGTGCGTCGTACTGCGGCACTACGCCGACCTCAGCCTCGAACAGACCTCCGACATCCTCGGCATCGGCGTCGGCGGCGTGAAGAGCCAGACCTCCCGTGGCCTCACCCGCCTCCGCGAACTTCTCGACCAGACCGAAAGGAGCGCCTCATGAGTACGGAGATCGAACGCCTGCTGGCCGCTGCCGCCGATGACACCGACCAGCCACTGACCACCGACGTCGACGATCTGCTCGTGCGTGCCCGGCGCTCCGTGCGGAGGACGCGAATCGCAACGGTCTCCACCGCCGTCCTCACCACGGGCGTCATCATCGCTGGTGTCGCGACCTGGTCCGCGAACCGCAACGAGAGCACCGGCCCGGCGGACAGCCCGCGGCTCACGATGGATCCGACAACCGGTCGCGTCATCAAGGACGAGACCGGCGATGGCGTCCAGACGCCTCCGCCCGTCAGCCAGCTGAGCGACGCCAACCTGCGCAGCCAGTGCAAGCAAGCCGACAACGAGCACGTTGACTTCTTGCGCGAGCGTGGCGCCAACTCCTTCGACAAGGGTCAACCGCTCGGCGCCAATTGGAAGGTCGTCGTGAAGGCCGGCGCCGGCAACCGGGTGCAGGCGATGTTCCTGTCGCCGGACCAGTCCATCGTCAGCACCTGCACGTTGATGAGTGTCGGGCAGGCGCAGTCCTATGGACGTTTCAGCACCAAGGCCGACGTTTCGGGCACGAAGCCGAGCGGGGCAGTCGCGAACCGGGTTCCGGACGGTGTCCGCGAGGTTCTGGTCGACCTCGACGGCGAGACCGAACCGCGGCAGGCACTACTCGGCGAGAACGGTTACTACTCGCTCGGGTTCGACGCCTCGACCAGCGGCCGGGTCCGGCACGTCCGCGGGTACGACGAGCAGGGCCGCAAGACCTTCGAGTACACGCGACCCTCGCTCCCGACCGCAGCGACCGAACGGCCCGTCCCGGACAGCGTCACGGTCAAGACCGCCGAGCCGATCACGCCGAACGTCGTACTCACGAAGGACCCGCTGACCCGGAAAGCTCTCGCTCCCCCGCCGCCGGTCAGTCCGCTGACCGACGAGCAGATCACCACGCGGTGCCGCGAAGTGGACGACATCTACTTCAGTGGTAGGAGCAGTGCACAGGATCCGCGGATCAAGGCCGCCGGCCCGGTCACGAAGGACTGGCAGGTCGCGCTCAAGACGGGCACCGGCAACAAGCTCACCGCCGTACTCATATCACCCGACAAGAAGGTCTACGCCTGGTGCCACATGCTGGCGCCAACCGCGAAGGGCGCGTACGACTACACGCGGAGCGCCGTACAGGCGAACGGGAAGTTCGCCGACGACTTCAGCTTCGGAATGGTGCCGGACGGCGTCGCGCAGCTCGTCGTCGACCTGCCGAAGCAGGGCCCGACCCGCGCGCTGATCTCGAACGGCTACTACATCTGGGGCCTGACCGGCGGGAACTCCGACATCCAGAACGTCCGCGTGCGCGGGTACGACGCGCAGGGCAAGCAGGTGTACACCGCCAAGAAGGACGTCGACGCCGATTTCGATTAGCTGAAGATCTCCCGGTAGACCTTGGCGAGTTTGTCCGGGGCGTGGTGCAGGTCGCGGTCCTCGTCGGCGATGTCGGCGATCACCAGCTCGGCCCCGAGGGACTCCGCCGTACGGCGCAGCGACTCGGGGTCGGGCACGTGACCGGCGTCGGCGAGCACGACGTCGATCCGGAGATCCGGCGCGTGCCCGGCCAGCACCTCCAGGTGCGTCTCGGGCGAGAACCCGTCGGTCTCCCCCTTCTGCTCTCCCAGGTTGAGCGTCAGGAGTCGTCGGGCGCTGGTCTGCTCGAGGCCGCGGCACAGTGCGGGCACCAGCAGGTTAGGGATGACGGAGGTGAACCAGGACCCCGGCCCCACCACGACCCAGTCCGCTTCCGCGATCGCCACCAGGGCCTCGGGACAGGCCGGCGGGTCGGCCGGGTCCAGCGCGACGTCGACGACATGTCCCTCGGTCGACGCCACCTCGGTCTGACCGCGGATCTCCGTGATCGCCTCCGGATGCGCCGGGTCCAGCCCGAGCACCCGTGCGGTGATATCCAGCGGTACGGCGGACATCGGCAGCACCCGGCCCTCCGCGCCGAGCAGCCGGCCCACCCAGTCGAGACCGTCGACTGCCTCGCCGAGCAGCTCCCACAACGCGACGATCAGCAGGTTGCCGACCGCGTGGTCGTGCAGCTCACCGTTGCTGCGGAAGCGATGCTGCAGTACGTCGGCCCACGTCCGGCCCCACTCGTCGTCGCGGCAGAGCGCGGCCAGCGCCATCCGCAGATCACCCGGCGGCAGTACGCCGAGCTCCTGGCGCAGCCGCCCGGACGAGCCGCCGTTGTCGGCGACCGTGACGACCGCGGTGAGCTGATCGGTGACGTGACGAAGCGCGGAAAGGGATGCGGCCAGGCCATGTCCCCCACCCAGTGCGACGACCCGAGGCGCCCGGCTCACTCCCGCCCCAGATCCCGGTGTACCACTAACGTCGGTGACCCCTTCTCGCGCAGCCTGCGGGCGATCTCCTCCGCCATCGCGACACTGCGGTGCTTACCCCCGGTGCAGCCGATCGCGACGGTGACGAAGCGCTTGCCCTCGTTCAGGTAGCCGGTCCGCAGGGTGTCCAGCACGTCCACGTAGTTCTGCAGGAACTGCTGGGCCAGCGGATGGCCGAGCACGAAGTCTGACACAGGCTTGTCCTGCCCGGTCATCGGGCGCAGGTCGGGCTGCCAGTACGGGTTCGGGATGAAGCGCATGTCGGCGACCACGTCGGCGTCCACCGGGATGCCGTACTTGAACCCGAACGACACCACGGTCGCCCGGAGCTCCGCGTTCTCCTCGTCGCCGAACGCGTTCACGATCTTCGCGGCGAGCTGGTGGATGTTCAGGCTCGAGGTGTCGATCACCAGGTCGGCGCCGGCCCGGATGTCGCCGAGCAGTTCGCGCTCACGCTGGATGCCGTCGAGCAGCCGGCCCTCGCCCTGCAACGGGTGCGGCCGGCGGACGCTTTCCTGCCGGCGCACGATGACGTCGTCGGACGCCTCCAGGAACAACGTCAGCGGCCGGTACCCCTTGAGCCGCAGGTCGTGGATCGCCGAGCTCAGCTCCTCGAAGAACAGGCCGGTCCGGACGTCGACGACGACCGCGAGCCGCGGCGCCGCGCCGGTCCCGACGACCTGCTCGACGAGGGTGGTCAGGAACATCGGCGGCAGGTTGTCCACCACGAACCAGCCGAGGTCCTCCAGTACGTCGGCGACGGAGCTCCGTCCCGCGCCCGACATACCGGACACGATGATGAGGTTGCCGCCCGTGTCGTCCATCAGTTCTCAGTTCTCCCTGGGTCCCCGTTCAGGCGTCCCGGCCGGCGCCGGGGCGTCATCATCCAGTATCTCGCCTGTGGCCATGTTCACCGACGGAGCCCGGCCGGTTTCCGCCTTCGTTGCGGCAGCGTTAACCGCGAGTACGACGGACTCCGCCGTACGGCGCCCGAAACCGGGCAGATCGGCCACCTCGTCGATCGTGGCCAGCCGCAACTTCTTCAGCGACCCGAAGTGCCGCAGCAGCGTCTTCCGCCGGACCTCGCCGAGGCCCGGCACCTCGTCGAGGACGCTCTCGACCATCGACTTCGACCGCCGGTTGCGGTGGTGCGTGATCGCGAACCGGTGCGCCTCGTCCCGGAGCCGCTGCAGCAGGTAGAGGCCTTCCGACGTCCGCGAGAAGATCACCGGGTCTTCCTCGTCCGGCAGCCACACCTCTTCCAGGCGTTTCGCCAAGCCGCAGACCGGGATGTCACCGAGGCCGAGCTCGTCCATCGCCTGCCGGGCCGCCGCGACCTGCGGAGGACCGCCGTCCACGACCACCAGCCCCGGCGCATAGGAGAACTTCCTGGCGCGCCCGGTCTCGGGGTCGATGAGGGCGCCGTTCGGATCCTCGTCGGCGGTCATGGTGGCGCGCTCGTCCAGGAGCCGCTTGAACCGGCGGGTCAGGACCTCGGCGATCGAGGCGACGTCGTTCTGGCCGTCGACGCCCTTGATCACGAACCGCCGGTACTCGCTCTTGCGCGGCAGGCCGTCCTCGAACACCACCATCGAGGCGACCACCTCGGTGCCCTGCAGGTTCGAGACGTCGTAGCACTCGAGCCGCAGCGGCGCCTCGGGCAGGTCGAGGGCGGCCTGGATCTCCTCGAGCGCCTGGTTGCGGGTGGTCAGGTCGCTGGCCCGCTTGGTCTTGTGCATCGTCAGCGTCTGCAGCGCGTTGCGCTCGACGGTCTCCATCAGTGCCTTCTTGTCGCCGCGCTGCGGGACCCGGATGTCCACCCGCGCGCCGCGCGTGGCCTCGAGCCACTCGGTCAGCACGGCCGCGTCCTCGGGCATCGTCGGGACCAGGATCTCCCGCGGGATCGCGTCGGCCGAGTCCCCGGCGTACGTCTGCTGGATGAACCGGGACACCAGGTCGCCGGTGCTCGCCGTACCGTCGGCCTTGTCGGCGATGAAGCCGCGCTCACCGCGGATCCGGCCGCCGCGGACGTAGAAGATCTGGACCGCGACCTCGAGCGGGTCCTCGCTCAGCGCGATCACGTCGGTGTCGGTGCCGTCGCCGAGGACCACCGCGTTCTTGGCCAGTGCCTTCTCGAGGGCGGCCAGGTCGTCGCGGATCTTTGCGGCCCGCTCGTACTCGAGCTCAGCGGCCGCGGCCTGCATCTCCTTCTGCAGCCGGCGCACGTACGTCGCGGTCTGGCCGGAGAGGAACGCGGCGAAATCGTCGACGATCTGCCGGTGCTCCTCCTGGGTCACCTGCCCGGTGCAGGGCGCGGCGCACTTGCCGATGTACCCGAGCAGGCAGGGCCGGCCGATCTGGCGGTGCCGGTTGAACACCCCCTTGCTGCACGAGCGCATCGGGAACACCCGGAGCAGCAGGTCGACGGTCTCCCGGATCGCCCACGCGTGGCTGTACGGACCGAAGTACCGCACGCCCTTCTTCTTCTGGCCGCGGCCGACCATCACCCGCGGATACTCCTCGTTGAGGGTGATCGCGAGCCACGGGTACGACTTGTCGTCGCGGTACTTCACGTTGAAGCGCGGGTCGTACTCCTTGATCCAGGAGTACTCCAGCTGCAGCGACTCGACCTCGGTCGAGACCACCGTCCACTCGACCTTCGCGGCCGTCGTCACCATCGCCTGCGTGCGCGGGTGCAGGTTCACCAGGTCCTGGAAGTACGACGACAGGCGGGCGCGCAGGTTCTTCGCCTTGCCGACGTAGATCACCCGGCCGCCGGAGTCGCTGAAACGGTAGACACCTGGCGAGTCGGGGATCGATCCCGGAGCGGGACGGTACGAGGACGGATCAGCCACTCAACCACCCTAGTTCGGCCCGCCGACAAATCCGGAATCGCGGCAAAGTTTCCACTGCTCCTTCAATGACAGACTTGAAGGTATGAGAGTTGAAGAACTGGATCGACTGATGCGCGCGTACGACGGCGTCCGGGTCCTCGAGGCCCAGGACGACCTGTTCTACCTGTACGACCCGGCCGCCGACCTGCCACCGGAGCGGCAGCAACCGTTCGCCACCATTGTCACAGGCGACCACTACGAGAAGGTGTCCCGGCTCGACGAGCCCGGGTCTTGGCGTCTCAACCTCGGCCTCACCAAGACGACGTACACGTCGCTGTTCGGACCGGTGCCGACCGAGCGCGACGCCGACTGGGTGCTCGACTCGGGTCACGACTACGCCGCCCGTGACGTTCTGATGCCACATCCGTTCTATGCCACTCAGCATTGGGTTGCGATCGTCGACCCAACCGGTCTGGACCAGCTGCTGCCGTTGATCGGGGAGGCGTACGAGTTCGCGACGCGGAAGTATTCCAATCACCAGGCGCGGCAAACCAGCTGAAGATTGCGGTCGTATTGCGGGTTTGCCCATAAGGCCGGTTTGACCCCCGAC
Source organism: Kribbella sp. VKM Ac-2569 (assembly GCF_004216905.1). Taxonomy (GTDB): domain Bacteria; phylum Actinomycetota; class Actinomycetes; order Propionibacteriales; family Kribbellaceae; genus Kribbella. The sequence goes on along the minus strand of NZ_SGXJ01000003.1, from coordinate 435,770 downwards.
TGGGATGGGCGCGCTCCCTAGCGTGTGGACCAGGGTAGATGCGCAGGTCCTTTGCGTGAGGCAACAAGGCCTTGCGCTGACTCGAGGGAGTTCCGCCCATGTCCCCATCCCTTCGCAGACCGCGCGCCTTACTCGGTGCCGTCGCTGCGTCCGCGCTCGCCGTCACCGGAATCGCCGTTACCGCGGCCGGTAGTGACGCATCGCAAACCGCTCCCGTCACGATCCGCGGCGCCGGCAGCTCGAACGCGATCCCCGGCAGCTACATCGTCGTACTGGCCGGCCAGAACTCGCGGGCCCAGACCCGGGCCGCGGCGCAGAGCCTGGCCACGGGCTACGACGTCAAGATCAACAAGCAGTTCGACGCGTCGATCAAGGGCTTCTCCGCCGGCATGACCGAGGACCAGGCGAAGAAGCTGGCCGGTGACAAGCGAGTCGCGTTCGTCCAGCAGAACCAGAAGATCACGGTCAGCCAGGACGACCCACCGTGGGGCCTGGACCGCACCGACCAGCGCGACCTGCCGCTGGACAAGAAGTACGAGGCGTCGACCACCGCCGAGAACGTGAACGTCTACGTGATCGACACCGGGATCTACGCCGCTCACAAGGACTTCGGCGACCGCGCGTCGGTCGGCACCGACACGGTCGGCGACGGCCAGAACGGCGTCGACTGCATGGGTCACGGCAGCCACGTGGCCGGCACCATCGCGGGGACGACGTACGGCCTGGCCAAGGGCGCGAAGGTCTTCGGCGTCCGGGTGCTCGACTGCAAGGGCTCCGGCACGACCGAGTCCGTCGTGGCCGGTATCGACTGGGTGACCAAGAACGCCAAGAAGCCGGCGGTCGCGAACATGAGCCTCGGCGGCGGCGCCGACGACGCCCTCGACGCGGCGGTCAAGGCCTCGGTCGACTCCGGCGTCACCTACGCCGTTGCTGCTGGCAATGAAAGCGCGGACGCCTGCCAGGGCTCGCCGTCGCGGGAGCCTTCGGCGATCACCGTCGGCGCCACCGACGACCAGGACAAGCGCGCGGAGTTCTCGAACTTCGGCAAGTGCGTCGACCTGTTCGCACCGGGCGTCGACATCACCTCGGTCGGCATCACCGACCCTGACTCCACCGCGAAGATGAGCGGTACGTCGATGGCCACGCCGCACGTCGCCGGTGGGGTCGCGCTGTACCTGGCGGACCACCCGGACGCGACGCCGGCCGACGTCGCCAAGGCGCTGGTCGACAACTCGACGGCGGACAAGGTCGGCGACCCCGGCACGGGCTCGCCGAACAAGCTGCTGTTCGTCGGAGCTGCCGACTAGTCCTGACAACCAGCTGAAGGCCCGGCCACCAGTTTCCTCACCCCGGTGGCCGGGCCTTCGTCTGTTCCGCTCAGTCTGTGGTCAACCTGTGGTCACGCGGACTCGACGATGTTGCCGCCCTCGACCTTGACGTTCACGGCCGGCAGCGCCGTCTGCGCCGGTCCGCTGACCGGGCTGCCGTCGGTGATGCTGAAGTGACTCTGGTGGAACGGGCAGACGATCTGGCCGTTCTCCACCGAGCCGATCGGGTTGCCCTGGTGCGTGCACACGGCGGAGAAACCCTTGTACTGGCCCGCGGTCGGCTGCGTCACCACGACCTTCGCGTCGGTGAACACCTTCCCGCCGCCGACCGGTACGTCGGACACCGGGCCGAGCACCGAACCGCCACCGGCCGGCGCACTCGACGACGGGGCACTCGACGAGGCGCTGCTGCTGGCACTCGGCGCCGAGCTCGAGCCGCTCGCGGACGGCGTCGTACCGCCGCCCGAGGCGTCGTCGCTGCCACCGCAGGCCGCGAGGATCGGAGCGCTGGCACCCGCGAGCGCGACCATCGCCGCGCAGCGGAGCACCGTCCTCCGGTCGCGCAGACCGTCGGCCGCCTTGGCCTGCTGCGGGGTGGTAGCTGGTGCCATCGTGTCATCGCTCATAGATCTGGACCTCCAGGAGCCTGCTGATCGAAGTAGTTGAACGCTATATACCGAGTCAAACGACCGGATCGGCCGAACGGTTCAACCTCGTCGGGATTGAACCGCAGTTTGAAGGTTTGCTGTGAATCAGCTGGCAGTCTGCGTCACGATCCCGACGACACGGGCTGCGAGTTCCAGGACGGCGCGCCGCGTCTCGGTCTCCAGCTCGCTCGAATGCAGCGGCCAGGCTCCGGCGATGTGCGGGTCGTACGGCCCTGCCAGTCAGATTCAGTCATCGCCCCGATCTCACGACTAAGGTTTCTCCGCTGGCCGGCCCCCAGCAAACGCAGGGGACCTGAAACGTACCGAATGGATGCCCGGCACACTTTAGTGGTGGGAGAGGCCTGGAGATGACTGGTACGACGAACGATTCGACGGTTCTGAAGGCGATCGCGGACCTGGCGCCGATGTGGATGCCGGGGTGCGTCGTCGACACCGCCGAACGGACGGTCGAGGTCGGGTGGGGCCGCGGCGCGCTGCAGATGTCGGCCGTCGTCGGTCTCGGCGAGATCATCGATCGGTGCCGTCAGCTCCCGCAGCAGCTGTGGGCCGAGCAGATCGAGGCGTGGCTGCGCGCGGTCGTCGCGGAGGGCGAGCTGGCCACGGAGGAACACCGGTACGGCGACGTCGCCGTACGTCAGCGCGCGATGCTGCTGCAGCGTGGCTGGTCGGCGCGGACGTCCGGTCCGGTGGCGGACGCGTTGATCCCGTTCGGCGACCATTTCGAGGTCGTGGTGTTCGTCGGCACCGGTGCGGACTATCGCCGGCTGACCGTCGTACGGCGTTCTATGCTCGGACTCGGTGATCCCGACGTACCGTCGCCGGTGCAGTTGACGCTGGAGCACATCTCGGATCTGCGGCCGGTCGAGCACGACGGCTTCTCGGTGCTCTCCCGGGACGACGACCCGCTCGTGTCGATGGCGATCGTCGACCGCGAGAAGTTGTTGCCCCAGGCCTCCCTCGGTCTGGGTGTGCTGGTCGGCGTACCGAGGTTGAGCACGGTCGCGTTCTGCGCCGCCGATGCGGGACAGCAGGCCGCGGACCAGTTGGCGCAGTACGTCGCCGACATCTATCGCGATGCACCGGACCAGTGCAGCCCCGACCTGTACTGGTTGCAGGGCGACCGCATGGTTCAGGTGCCGGTCACGCTCGCGAAGCCGCCGGCAGTCGTGCTGCCGGCGGCGTTGCTGCCGTCACCGCGCCGCACCTGGGTCCGGCACCTCTGGCAGCAACTCTTCCGCCGCTGATCAGCCTGCGACGCGCTTCCTGGCAGCCGTCTTCTTCGCCGGCGCAGCGTTCTGCGCAGTCTTCTTGGCCACCGTCTTCTTAGCCGCTGTCTTCTTCGCGACGGCCGTCTTCTTCGCAGCCGTCTTCTTCGCCGGTGCCGACTTCACGGGTGCTGACTTCGCGGCGGCGTTCTTGGCGCTCGGCCTGGCGGCGCGGCCTGCAAGGATCTCGGCGAGGAACTGGCCGGTGTACGACTCGGGGTTGGCTGCGACCTCCTCCGGCGTACCTTCCGCAACCAGCGTGCCACCGCGACGCCCGCCGTCGGGACCGAGGTCGATCAGCCAGTCAGCCGTCTTGATGACGTCGAGGTTGTGCTCGATGACCAGCACCGAGTTGCCCTTGTCCACCAGGCCGCTCAGGACACCGAGCAGCTTGCGGATGTCCTCGAAGTGCAGACCGGTCGTCGGCTCGTCCAGCACGTAGACCGTGCGGCCCGTCGACCGCCGCTGCAGCTCGGACGCCAGCTTGACGCGCTGCGCCTCACCGCCGGACAGCGTCGGCGCCGGCTGCCCGAGCCGGACGTACCCGAGGCCGACCTCGACCAGCGTCTTCAGGTGCCGCGAGATCGCCGGGATCGCCGCGAAGAACTCGGACGCCTCCTCGATCGGCATGTCCAGCACGTCCGCGACGGTCTTGCTCTTGTAGTGCACCTCGAGCGTCTCGCGGTTGTACCGGGCGCCGTGGCAGACCTCGCACGGGACATACACGTCCGGCAGGAAGTTCATCTCGATCTTCAGCGTGCCGTCACCCGAGCAGGCCTCGCAGCGGCCGCCCTTGACGTTGAACGAGAAGCGACCCTGCTGGTACCCGCGGACCTTCGCCTCTGGCGTCTCCGCGAACAGCTTCCGGATGTGGTCCCACACGCCGGTGTACGTCGCCGGGTTGGACCGCGGCGTCCGGCCGATCGGCGACTGGTCGACGTGGATGACCTTGTCGACGAGGTCCATCCCGGAGATCTTCGTGTGCCGGCCGGGCACCGCGCGGGCGCCGTAGATCTGCCGCGCCAGCGACGTGTAGAGGATGTCGTTCACCAGCGTCGACTTGCCCGAGCCGGACACCCCGGTGACCGCCACGAACACCCCGAGCGGGATGGTCACGTCGAGATCCTTCAGGTTGTTCTGGCGCGCGCCGTACACGGTCAGCTCGCGGCCCTCGGTGAGCGGCCGCCGTACGTCCGGGATCGGGATCTCCCGGCGGCCGGAGATGTAGGCGCCGGTGATCGAGTCGGGGTGGTTGCGCAGGTCCTCGACCGTGCCGGACACGACGACCTGGCCGCCGTGCTCACCGGCGCCGGGGCCGATGTCGACGACCCAGTCCGCGTGGTCGATGGTGTCCTCGTCGTGCTCGACGACGATGAGCGTGTTGCCGAGCTCCTTGAGCCGGACGAGCGTGTCGATCAACCGCCGGTTGTCCCGCTGGTGCAGGCCGATCGACGGCTCGTCGAGCACGTACAGTACGCCGACCAGACCCGAGCCGATCTGCGTCGCCAGCCGGATCCGCTGCGCCTCACCGCCGGACAGCGAGCCCGCCGGGCGGCTGAGCGCGAGGTAGTCCAGACCGACGTCGAGCAGGAACCGCAGCCGCTCGCCGATCTCCTTGACCACCCGCTCGGCGATCTGCTTCTCGCGCGGGCTCAACTCCATCTGTGCCAGGAAGCCGTGCACCTCGTCGATCGACATCGCGCTGATCTCCGCGATGTTCTTCCCGCCGAGGGTGACCGCCAGCGAGATCGGCTTCAGCCGCGCGCCGTTGCAGGCCAGGCACGGGACCTCACGCATGTACTCCTCGAAGCGCTCCCGCCCGGTGTCGCTCGACGCCTCCGCGTGCCGTCGCTCGACGTACGGGATGACGCCTTCGAAGCTCGTGTAGTACGACCGCTCGCGGCCGTAGCGGTTCTGGTACGAGACGTGGACCTGCTTGTCGTGACCGGTGAGCAGCGCCTTCTTGGCCTTCGCCGGAAGCTCACCGAACGGCGTGCCGGTCTTGAACTTCAGGTCCTTGGCCAGCGCGTCCAGCAGGCGCTCGAAGTACTGCGAGACGTTCTGGCCCGACCACGGCTGGATCGCGCCCTCGTCGAGCGACTTCGACGGGTCCGGCACGAGCAGCTCCGGGTCGACCTCCATCCGGGTCCCGAGACCGGTGCACACCGGGCAGGCGCCGTACGGCGAGTTGAACGAGAACGACCGCGGCTCGAGCTCGTCGATCGCGAGCGGGTGATCGTTCGGGCAGGCGAGCTTCTCGGAGAACCGGCGCTCGCGGTGCGGGTCGTCCTCCGGGAGGTCGACGAAGTCCAGCACGAGCAGCCCGCCGGCCAGACCGAGAGCGGTCTCGACCGAGTCCGTCAGCCGCTGCTTGGCCGAGCGCTTCACCGCGAGCCGGTCGACGACGACGTCGATGTTGTGCTTCTTCTGCTTGTCGAGCTTCGGCGGGTCCGTGAGCTGGATCGTCTCGCCGTCGACCCGGGCTCGCGACAGGCCCTGACCGGTCAACTGGCGGAAGAGGTCCAGGTACTCCCCCTTGCGGCCGCGGACGACCGGCGCGAGCACCTGGAACCGGGTGCCCTCCTCCAGCTCGAGCACGCGGTCGACGATCTGCTGCGGCGTCTGGCGCGCGATCGGCTCGCCGCACTCCGGGCAGTGCGGACGTCCGGCGCGGGCGAACAGCAGCCGGAGGTAGTCGTACACCTCGGTGATCGTGCCGACGGTGGACCGCGGGTTCCGCGAGGTGGACTTCTGGTCGATCGAGACGGCCGGCGACAGGCCCTCGATGAAGTCGACGTCCGGCTTGTCCATCTGACCGAGGAACTGCCGTGCGTACGCCGAGAGCGACTCGACGTACCGCCGCTGACCCTCGGCGAAGATCGTGTCGAAGGCCAGGCTGGACTTCCCGGACCCCGACAGGCCGGTGAAGACGATCATGGCGTCCCGCGGCAGGTCGACCGAGACGTCTTTCAGGTTGTGCTCACGCGCTCCGCGCACGATCAGACGGTCAGACACAAGCTCTACTCTCAGCCGTTCTCGAGGGGGTCCAGGTGGATCTCTGACTTGCCCGGTCATGCTAACGAGGCCCACCGACAAAAACTTCCGCCACCAGATCCGGAGGCCGTTTCGAAAGTATATTCGATCGCAGAGGGTGGTCGCTGCACCGGTGGTCAGGAGGTGCGAGGATCGGCGTGTCACCGAGATCAAGGAGAGGCAACATGCCGGAGTACCACGGGAACGTGAAGGTCGGCGGGGCAGCGCAGACCCACGAGTTGGCCCACTTGATGATCACCAAGGTCGCGGTCGGGCCGATGGACAACAACGCGTACCTGCTGCGCTGCCGGCACACCGACGAGCAGGTGCTGATCGACGCCGCGAACGAAGCGGACACACTGCTCCGGCTGATCGGTGACGGCGGCCTCGCGCGGGTGATCACCACGCACCGCCACCAGGACCACTGGGAGGCACTGGCCACGGTCGTCGCCCGCACCGGCGCCACCACGGTCGCCGGCCGGTACGACGCCGAGGGCATCCCGGTCCCCACCGACCAGCTCGTCGACGACGGCGACCACATCGCCGTCGGTCAGTGCAGCCTTCGCGTCATCCACCTCGTCGGCCACACCCCCGGCTCGATCGCACTGCTGTACGACGACCCCGACGGCGCACCCCACCTCTTCACCGGCGACTCGCTCTTCCCCGGCGGCGTCGGCAACACCCAGGGCGACGCCGAGCGCTTCACCTCACTCCTGAACGACGTCGAGACCAAACTCTTCGCCGACCTCCCCGACGAAACCTGGGTCTACCCCGGCCACGGCTCCGACACCACCCTCGGCACCGAACGCCCGAATGTCCCCGAATGGCGCAAACGCGGCTGGTAGTCAGGGATTCAGGTACACGATGGCGTAGCGCCAGGTCCCCTCCGGAGTACGTCGTACGACGCTGACAGCCGCCCGGCTCAGCATCAGGGCGGTCTCCCGCAACTGGAGTACCGTCCGCGGATCAGCGACGTACCTGTGCTGGTGACTCCACAGTTCGGCCACGAGGCGCTCGATCTCGTCCCGGCCATGCGCGGGGCCGCACCCTGCCGGCTGCAGCACCGCCTCGGGTTCGAAGAGCTGTGCGAGCGCCCCGTGGTCGTGCAGTACGAACGCGTCCTCGAGCATCACCTCGAGCTCCTCCGGCGTGCGGGCCACGGCCGTCAAGCCACCTAGAAGATCAACTGGTGACGCTCGACAACCGGCATCGTCGCCTCGAAGTCGACATCACAGCCGAACTGCGCGGCAAGCGCCGGGAGCGTCTCCGGGTCGTACTCGCCGCCGGGCTCAGCGAGCTTGCGGAACAGTTGCTCGATGCCACCGGGTGCGATCATCTCGAGGATCCGCAGCGTGCCATCACCAGCGTTCCAGAACGTGTGCCACTGGCCACGCGGCTTGAACACGAGCGTGCCCGCGTCGGCGAACACCTCCTCGTCGCCGAGCAGGACACCGAGCCGGCCTTCGAGGACGAAGCTGTACTCGTCCTCGAGCGTGTGCAGATGCACCGGTGCGGCCAGCACGCGCGGCGCGAGCACCTGCTCCACCAGTGCGAACCCACCGCCGGTGAGCGCACCGTCGATCAGGTAACGGTCGCTCCGTGTCCCCTCCGGGTCACTCGTGATCTCGCCCTCGCCCGGTCCGAGCATTCTTACCTCAGTCATGGCCCCTCCTCAGTGGATCGGATGAGCCTGAAGCTACGAGTGCCAACGCCGGTTGCCCATTCCAGAAAAGTGGTATCCACAGCCCCGGCACATCGCCGTACCTTGGTGGTGTGACCGGGTATGCCAAGGAGCGTGCGAGCGACCGGATCGCGACACTGGCGCGGAAGGGGCTCGACCTCGTCACGCTCTGGCGGGAGTCGTCCGACGCCATCCGCAGCGCGGTGCCGTACTACCAAGCACCCTGCTGGTACACGCTGGATCCGGCGTCCCTACTGGTGACGAGCCACTTCAACGAGGGCATGCCGGAGCTCCCGCAGGAGTGGCTCGCGCAGGAGTACTACGGAGACGACGTCAACAAGCTCGCCGACGTCGCCCGGTCGGCGCGGGGCATCTCGACGCTCCACGAAGCCACCGGTGGCGACCCGGCCGGCAGCCCGCGCTGGCACGAGAACATGACGATGGGTGGCGACCAGGAACTGATCGCCTGCCTGCGCACCAAGTCCGGCGACGTGTGGGGCGCGCTCGGGCTCTACCGTGAGCCGGGCCGGCCGATGTTCGACGACGAGGACCTGTCCTTCCTGCGGGCGGTCGCACCCGCCCTCGCAGCCGGTGCCCGCACTTCGCTGCTGATCGGCGAGGCAACCGATCCGGAGGGCAGCGATGCGCCCGGGCTGATCGTTGTCACCAGCACCTGGGAGATCGAGTCGGCGACCCCCGGCGTCGAACGCTGGATCCGTGATCTGCCTGATGGGGACTGGGACGCAGGACGCTTGCCCTCGGCCGTACTGGCCGTCGCCGGCCAGGCTCTGCGTACGGCGACGTACCCGGACACCGGTGAGGTCGCCGTGTCCCGGGTGATGTCCCGATCAGGTCGATGGGTGGTGCTGCACGGGACTTCGCTGGTTTCGTCGAGTTCACGCCGGGTCGCGGTGATCGTCGAGCCCGCTGACCCTGGACGCATCGCTCCGCTTCTCATGTCGGCGTACGGACTGACTGGACGCGAGCAGGACGTCACCCGACTGGTCCTCCAGGGGAACTCGACCACCGACATCGCCGAGCAGCTCGTCGTCGCGACACACACTGTCCAGCAACACCTGAAGAGCGTGTTCGACAAGACCGGGGTGCGTAGCCGGCGCGACTTGGTCGGCAAGATCTTCTTCGCCCACTACGAACCTCGCGTCCGCGACAACGAAGGTCGCCTGACCGACGGCCGTCCGTTCCGCGGCGGTCCGCTAGAGCCGTGAGCGGGCTGCCTCGACCTGCTCGACGATCTGCGCGGCGCCGACCGATTCGGCCAGGGTGGCTGCTTCGTCGGCCAGTGTGCGGGCGTTGTCGGGGCGGTTCTGGGCTATTGCCAGGTAGATGAGGCCGACGAGGTTGGCGGCGACGCCGGCGGTGAAGTTGAGGGTACGGCGGAGTGCTGTGGACTCCTCCAACAGGTCGCGGGCGTTGGCGTGGTCGCCGGCCATCTGGGCGGCGATGCCTAGGTGGCGGAGGGCGTACGAGAGGGTGAGTTGGTCGCCGGTCTTGCGGGACAGGTCGGCGGCCTTGGTGAGGAAGGGGACGGCGGTCGGGTTGTCGTCGCGGACGACCTGGTGGAAGCAGCCGATCCAGAACAGCGCCTCGGCCTCGCCGCGCTCGTCGCCGGCGCCGCGGAACAGGTTCGCCGCGCGCTCGAAGTACGCCAACTCTTCCACCGGCTCGACGCGCGACTTCAGGAAGCGGCAGTGCAGGATCCGCCCGCGTTGCAGGAGCAGCCGCGCCTCGACCGCGTCCAGCGCGCGGTCCGCCTCGGGCAGACCGTCGTACTCGCCGTTGAAGACCGCCCGCTCGTACAGTTCGTCGACCTGCCGCATGAGTTCGTCCACCCGGCCGATCCTAGGATGCCTGCATGACCGGCTTCGCGGAATATGAGCCCGGGGCCGCCCGGAAGACAGTCGACGTCCTCGTACGCCCGGCCGCGGACGCGGATCTGACAACCTGCGCCGAGCTGATCGTGACGCGAACTGGCGGGCCGGTCGACGAGCGCCGAAGCCGGCTGGAAGCCGACCTCCAGAACCCCGATCGCTACACGGCCGTCGCAGAGATCGATGGTGAAGTCGTCGGGTACGGCGCAGTCATCCGGCACCAGATCTCCCCCGCCGATCCGCCCACAACGGCTCCGGACGGGTACTACCTGATCGGGCTGATCGTCTCGAACGAGTGGCGCCGCCACGGCATCGGCGACCTGCTCACCCAGGACCGGATGCGCTGGACCACCGAGCGCGCCGACGAGATCTACACCTTCGTCAATCTCGGCAACGGCGCCATTCTCGACCTCACCCGGCGCTTCGGGTTCAGCGAGGTCACCCGCGACTTCACCTTCCCGAACGCGCCCCTCAAACCAGGCACCTGCGTCCTCCTGCGCGCCGAGCTCAATCGCTGAGTTCAGCCGGGTAGGCGATCACATCCACGAGCGCGCCGTTCCGGATCGCGGTGATCTCGGTACGGCGGGCGATCGCGTCCTCGAACAACTGACGCTGCAACGACTGAGCATCTCGAAGCTGTACGCCGTTCACGGCCAGGACGAGATCGCCCTGCCGTAGACCCGCAGCCGCCGCGGGGCTGGCCGGGATGACCTCGACGACCCGCAGAGCCGTGCGCTGATCGAACCGTTCCGCGAGCGCCGGCTGCAGCGGCGCGGGCTTGGTCACCAGCCCGAGGTACCCGCGCCGTACGCGACCGTCGAGCAGCAGCGAGTCAATGATCCGTCGCGTGGTCGGATTGACCGGCACCGCCAGCCCCAGCCCGATCCCGGCGACCGCGGTGTTGATCCCGATCACCCGCCCGTTGCCGTCGGCAAGCGCACCGCCCGAGTTGCCCGGGTTCAGCGCGGCATCGGTCTGGATCACGTCCTCGATGATGCGCTGAGCCGCGCCACTCCGCACCGGCAACGACCGACCCAGCGCACTCACCACGCCGGCCGTCACGCTCCCCGCGAGGCCGAGCGGATTGCCGACGGCAACCACCAGGTTCCCGACCTTCAGCAGGTCCGCGTCGCCGTACTCCGGCGGATCAGGGATCTCCCGGTCGGCCCGCAGTACGGCGAGATCGGACAGCCGGTCCACCCCGACCACCTGGGCCTGCGCCGTCGTACCGTCCGCGAACTCGGCCGATGCCTCGACGCCGTCGCCGACCACGTGCGCATTCGTGAGCAGATGCCCTTCGCCGGTCAGGACGACGGCGGAGCCTGACGAGTCGCCGCGCCGGCTGTGGATCCGCAGGCTCGCGACCCGCGGGATCAGGTGTGCGGCCACGCCCGAGACCACACGGGAGTAAGCATCCAGTACATCGTCCCCGGCAATCTCGTCCGCCATCACTCTCGCCTCCTGAATTACATCATTACACCGAAGGCAACCAGGTGAACCAGACCACAAAACTGACCGATCGGTTGAAAACTGGCCGATCGGTCAGTCATGATGGCTGACATGGCAGTCACAACCCCGGCGCGGGAGCGGACCAGGCGCGAGATCGTGCGTCAGGCAATGGACCTGTTCCAGGCCGGCGGCTACAACGCGACGTCACTGCAGGACATCGCGACCGCGGCCGGCTGCTCCAAGGCGACGGTGCTGTACCACTTCAGCGGCAAGCCCGCCGTACTCGCCGCCGTCCTCGAACCCGCAGCCGCCGACGTGGCCGCACTCGTCAAGGCCGCCGCCGGGCTGTCCCGGGCCGACGCGCAGGAGCTCGCCATCCAGAGCTTCATCGATCTCGCCGTCGTCCATCGCGGCGTGGTCGACGTGCTCCAAGACATCCTCCCGGTGATCGAGCAGATGCCCGAGGTCGCGCAACTGGTCTCCGACGGCATGCAGCTCTCGGGCTACCTGGCCGGATCCGACGACCCGCTCGAGCAGGATCTGGCGAAGTTCGCCATCAACGGCCTGCTCGGCGAGTGCCGGCATTCGGGTGAGCGCACCGACGACGACCTCCGAAGACTCTGCGACATCGCCCTGCGGAGACTCCTCCGCCGCGCCTGAGCACCGAACCCGACTCCCCCGCCGCCACGGGGCGATCACTTCTGCCCGTACGCCGTACCGACCTGAACGGACGCACTTCACGATGGCCAATCTGCTGTACCGGCTCGGCCGGTTCTCCTACCAGCGCAGGCGCCTGGTCGCCGCGCTGTGGGCGCTGTTCCTCGTCGTCCTCGGTGTCGGTGCGCTGACGCTGGGCGGCAAGACCGCGAACACGTTCTCGATCCCGGGAACCGAGTCGCAGCGCGCGCTCGACGCGCTCAAGCAGGAACTACCGGCCGCTAGCGGTGCGTCCGCCACGGTCGTGGTGAAGGCGCCCGACGGCAAGACGCTCGCCGACCCGACCGTCAAGGCCGCCGTCGGCGTCACCGTCGCCAAGGTCACGAAGGTGCCCGAGGTGATCGCCGCGATCGACCCGTTCACCAGCAAGGCGATCAGCCCGGACGGTACGACGGGATTGATCAGCGTCCAGTTCGACAAGCCGGCCGACGAGCTGTCACACGAGAGCAGCGACGGGTACGACGGGTTGAGCGGACTCAGCTCGGGTGATCTCCAGGTCGTGCCGGGCGGACAGATCAAGGCCGGCGTCCCGGAGATCGGTGCGACCGAGATCCTCGGTGTCGCCGTCGCGGCCGTCGTACTGGTCGTCACGTTCGGGTCGCTCGTCGCGGCCGGCATGACGCTGGTGACGGCACTGCTCGGCGTACTGGCCGGGATGGCCGGGTTGTTCATCGTGACCGCGTTCACCGACGTGTCGTCGACGGCGCCGATCCTCGCGCTGATGCTCGGGCTCGCGGTGGGGATCGACTACTCGCTGTTCATCAGCTCGCGGCACCGGTCGCAGCTCGGCGAGGGCATGGATTCGGAGGAGTCCGTCGCGCGAGCGACCGCGACGGCTGGGTCAGCGGTGCTGTTCGCCGGCGCGACCGTGGTGATCGCGCTCGCTGGGTTGTCCGTGGTCGGCGTACCGTTCCTGACCGCGATGGGCCTGGCCGCGGCGGCGACTGTGCTGACCGCCGTACTGGTGGCGTTGACGTTGCTGCCGGCGCTCCTCGGGTTCGTGGGCAACCGGGTGCTGCCGCGGAAGTTGCGCAAGGCGCCGGCCGTGGCAACACACAAGGAGGGCTTCGGTTTCCGGTGGGGTCGGCTGGTGACCCGGCTGCGGGTGCCGATCGTTGCTGTCGGCATCATCGGGCTGGGCCTGCTCGCGATCCCGGCGAAGGACATGCAGCTCGCACTGCCCGACGGTGCTTCGGCGGCGGCCGGGAGCAACCAGCGGGTCGCGTACGACCTGACCGCCGCGGCCTTCGGGCCGGGCGCCAACGGGCCGCTCGTGGTTGTTGTGAAGAGCAACGACGCGGCGACCTCCAACGCGCTGGTGCAGCAGGTGCTGGGCAAGGCGCAGGGTCTGCCGGATGTGGTCGCGGCGCAGCCGGCCGCGGCGAGTCAGGACGGTACGACGCGATTGCTGCAGGTGATCCCGAAGAGCGGGCCGGCCAGCGAGGAAACCGCTGATCTCGTGAAGAACCTGCGGTCCGCGGTGCAGCCGCTCGCCACGGGCGACGCGAGTATCTCCGTGACCGGCAACACCGCGGTCGGGGTCGATGTGTCGAACAAGTTGTCCGATGCGTTGCCGACGTATCTGTTCGTCGTGGTCGGGCTGTCGTTCCTGCTGTTGCTGCTGGCGTTCCGGTCGGTGCTGGTGCCGTTGAAGGCGACGCTCGGGTTCGTGCTGACGATCGGGGCGACGTTCGGGATCACGATCGCGGTGTTCCAGGAAGGGCATCTGGCGAGCCTGGTCGGGATCGACTCCCCCGGCCCGCTGGTGAGCTTCCTGCCGATCATCATGATGGGCATCCTGTTCGGGCTGGCGATGGACTACGAGGTGTTCATCGTGTCCCGGGTGCGGGAGGAGTTCGTGCACGGCCGGCACGCGAACGACGCCACCATCCAGGGCCTCGGTCACGGTGCGCGCGTCGTCACCGCCGCGGCCCTGATCATGGCGTCGGTCTTCGCCGGCTTCATCCTCGTCGAGGACCCGATCATCAAGGCCATCGGCTTCGGCCTCACCATCGGCGTCCTGATCGACGCCTTCGTGGTCCGCATGACCCTCGTCCCCGCCATCCTCAGCCTCCTCGGCGACCGAGCCTGGTGGTTCCCGAAGTGGCTAGACCGCCTCACGCCCCGAGTAGACATCGAAGGCGAAAGCCTGCGGGTCGACGAGACCCCGGATCCCAAGGAACTCGCGAGCGTACGCTGACACACGACGTGGGGCGTCCATCGCAACAGGCGCCCCACCCAGCAAACTCGACGCATCGCCCACCCGGTACGGCGTGTAGTTCGCAGCCGAGATGCTCGTGCGGCCCGCGAGCACGGCACTCGGTATGACGTAGATGCTCCCGTCACCGAGAACGATGAAGAACAGGTCGATCGAGTCAGGGTCGTAGGGCATCTTCCCCGCAGTCTTGTCGAGCACGTACGGACGCCGACCGATACCGACATGCCAGTAGCCGCGCTTGGCTGGCGCTGCACAGGACTTCACCTGCACGCGCTGAACGCCGTCGGGCGTCGTGACCAGCAGGTCATATTCCTGAGGCTCGATCGGCAGTGCAACGGCACATCCCCGCAGGGTGAACCAGGCCATCGCCAGCGCAGCTGCCGAGTAGCGCAGCATCTCGGGCCGGACCGCCTCATCGAAGACCTCGATCGGTGCCGACTGGGCCAGCGGCGACTTCAGATGCGTGCAGTCCAAGCCCAGTCGGACGGCATGACCCTTGATCCGGACGCGCTCTGCTCCGTTGTCGGCAATGCCGAGCTCGACGATCACGTCCGCCCAGCAACTCCCGCCCGCCACGGCCTCGCGGAGCCGCTGATCAGACCAGCGACGCTGTCCCGTGAAGTGCGACGTGTCCAGCTCGAGCCGCGCTGCGTGGCGCCTGATCGCTCCCGTGGAGGTGTTCTTCAACCCCAGTGCACGGGCAACCGCTCGCCACGACGGGCTGCTAGCGACCGCCTCGGACAGTTGAGCATCGGTCCAGGTACGTCGGTTCTCGGTGTTGTGCATGAGGACAAACGTAGAGAGGGGCACCGACAGAATCGGTGCCCCTCTTTATGGTCGGGCTGCCGAGATTTGAACTCGGGATCTCCGGCCCCCCAGGCCGGCGCCATAACCAAGCTAGGCCACAGCCCGATGGCTGCTCCGAAGAGCAAGCCGGGGTAAACCTTACCCCATCCAACCCGGTGGTTCTTACCGGGTTCGGTCAGCGTTTCTTGTTCTTTTGGCGGGCTCGGATCTGGACGTGGACGGGGCTGCCGACGAAGCCGAAGTCCTCGCGCAGGCGGCGTTCGATGAAGCGCTGGTACGACGCCTCGATCTGGCCGGAGGTGAAGATCGCGAAGGTCGGGGGCATCGTGGTGGCCTGCGTGCCGAACAGGATCTTCGGCTGCTTGCCGGAGCGAACCGGGTGCGGATGCGCGGCGACCAGACGGCCGAGGAACGCGTTGAGCTGCCCGGTCGGGACGCGGGTCTGCCAGCCCTCCAGCGCGGCCTCGATGGCAGGCACCAACCGGTCCATGTGCCAGCCGGTGAGCGCGCTGATGTTCACCCGCGGCGCCCAGCGGAACTGCACCAGGTCGCGGTCGATCTCGCGCTCCAGGTAGTAGCGGCGCTCCTCGTCCATCAGGTCCCACTTGTTGTACGCGATCACCAGCGCCTTGCCGGCTTCCTCGACCGCGTTCATGATCCGCAGGTCCTGCTCCGTGAGCGACTCCGAGGCGTCGATGACGACCACGACGACCTCGGCCCGCTCGATCGCGGCGTTGGTCCGCAGCGAGGCGTAGTACTCGTGTCCCTGGACGTTCTTCACCTTGCGCCGGATGCCCGCGGTGTCGATGAACCGCCACTCCTGGCCGCCGAGCGTGATCAGTTCGTCGACCGGGTCCACCGTCGTACCGGCGATGTCGCTGACGACGACCCGGTCCTCCTTGGCGACCTTGTTGAGCAGCGAGGACTTGCCCACGTTCGGCTTGCCGACGATCGCGACCCGGCGCGGTCCGCCGAGCTCGCCGTCGCGTTCCGCGGGTGCCTCCGGAAGGGCCTCGAGTACGGCGTCCAGCAGGTCGCCCGTACCGCGGCCGTGCATCCCGGACACCGGGTACGGCTCGCCGATGCCGAGGCTCCACAGGTTCATCGCCTCGGACTCGATGCGCTGGTCGTCGACCTTGTTCGCGGCCAGTACGACGGGCTTGCCGGACTTCCGCAGCACCCGGACGACCGCCTCGTCCGCGTCCGTGATGCCGACCACGGCGTCGACCACGAACAGCACCGCGTCGGCGGCGTTGATCGCGACCTCCGCCTGGGCGGCGACCAGGGCGGCCATACCGACCGCGTCCGGGTCCCAGCCGCCGGTGTCGACGACCGTGAACTCGCGGCCGGCCCAGTTGGCGTCGTACGACACACGGTCCCGGGTGACGCCCGGGGTGTCCTCGACGACCGCCTCGCGGCGGCCGATGATGCGGTTGACCAGCGTGGACTTGCCCACGTTCGGCCGCCCGACGATCGCGAGGACGGGCAGCGGCCCGGTGTCTTCGCGGTCATGCGTCGGTGCTTCGGTGGGCAGGTCAGTCATCAGGGTCCTTCTGGTCTCGCCAGCCCGGAAGCGGGTGGCCGGTTTCGTCGACGGCCGCCTTCACATGGGCGCGCAGCACGTCGCCGATCCGGTCGGCGACCGCCTGTACGTCGGAGTGTCTCCTGGGAAAGGGTACGCGCTCGACGGCGAAAGGCTCGCCGTACACCACGTCGATGCGGCTCCCGCCCGGCGGAAAGCCCTCCACGTCACCCCCTGGCAGCCGCGTCCCGATCAGCGCGACGGGCAGGATCGGGGCCCCGGTCACCATCGCGAAGTACGCCACCCCGGTCCGGATGCGGCTGAAGTCGCCCGGGCCGCGGGTGCCCTCCGGGTAGATGTTCAGCACCCGGCCGATCCGCAGGACCTGGATCGACTGCCGGATCGCGAGCACGTCGTACGTCGACCGGTCGACCGGGATCTGGCCGACCCGGCGCAGGATCGCCCCCTGGAGGCCGCCGAACGCCTCGATCTTGCCGAGCTGGTGCAGCATCCGCGGCGCGATCGCACCGAGCAACGGCCCGTCCAGCAGACTCAGGTGGTTCGGCGCCATCAGCAGCGGACCGGTCCGCGGGAACCGGTCCTCGTGGTGGATGGTCAGGTTGTACTTGCGGCGGAAATACTGCCTGGCAACCCTCCGCAACGGCAGCGCGATCCGGTAAGGCAGTGCGGGCAGATCGTCAGTCCGGGGCAGGTCCTTGTGCCCGGTGACTTCAGCCGTCATAGCTCCCGGCCCTGCTCTCCTTGGCGAGCCGGCTGATCACGTCGACGACCTCCTCCAGGGTCAAATGAGTGGAGTCGACGGTGACCGCGCCGTCGGAGGCAACCAGGAACTGCGACACGGTGGCGTCGTCGGCGTCCCGGCGGACGATCTGGTCCCGGAGTTGCTCGTCCGTCACGGAACCGGACTCGAGCTCGGCTGCGCGCCGGGACATCCGGGCGTCCTGGTCGGCGGTCAGGTGGACCTTGAGCTCGGCGTCGGTGGCGACCACGGTGGCGATGTCGCGGCCCTCGACCACGATTCCGCCGCCCGGTTGCGCATCGTCGATGATCTCCCGCTGGCGCCGGATCAGCTCCTTGCGGACGTCCAGGTTGGTGGCGATCTTCGACACCACCTCGCTGATCCGCGGCTCCCGGATCGCGGCCGTGACGTCGGTCCCGTCGGCGATCACGAACTGGCGGCCGGGGTCGGTGCTGATCTCCAGTACGAGTTCCCGCGCACGCTGCGCGACCGCCGCCGTGTCGTCCAGGTCCAGCCCACGATCGACGGCCGACCAGGTCACCGCACGGTACGTCGCACCGGTGTCCAGGTACCGCAGACCGAGACGGGTGGCCACTCCACGCGCGGTGCTCGACTTACCGGAGCCGCTCGGCCCGTCAACAGCGATGATCATGCCCCGAAGGTTACCTTCGCCCGGGGACAGGGGCCGCCAGGTACGCCCTTGGTCAGCGGTGGACTACCCACCCTCGGTCGGTCAGGACGTCGACCAGTTGGTCCACCGAGGCGGGCTTGACGGCCAGCTCGACCTCACCGGCCGGCCGGCCGGGGCTGTGGTCGATGCGGAGGTCTTCGACGTTGGCGCCGGACTCGGCCGCGTCGGCGAACAAGCGGGCCAGCTGGCCGGGGCGGTCCGGGATCGTGACGAGGACCGTGACCAGGTCGATGTGCGGCGTACCGTGCTTGCCCGGGACCCGCACCGCGCCGGACACGCCCTGGCCGAGGATCGCGGTCAGTTCCTCGCCCGCCTCTTCCTTGCCGAGGGCAACGAGCAGGCGGTCGAGCTCGCCGCGGATCTGCTCCAGCAGGCCGGTCAGCGCGGTCGAGTTCGCGGACACGATCTGGGTCCACAGCCGCGGGTCGCCGGCCGCGATCCGGGTCACGTCGCGGACGCCCTGACCGGACAGTTCGAGATGCGAGGACGGTGCGTCCGCCAGCGTGCCCGCGGCGAGCGCCGACATCAGGTGCGGAAGGTGCGACACCCGGGCAACACCGAGGTCGTGGTCCTCCACCGACAGCTCCACCGTCCGCGCGCCACAGGCCTCGGCGAGCCGGCGTACGAGATCGACCGCTTCCGGAGCGCTCGTCGCGTGCGGGGTGATCGCCCAGGTCGCGCCGTCGAACAGGTCCGCGCGCGCAGCCAGTGGGCCGTTGCGCTCGGAGCCGGCCATCGGGTGACTGCCGACGTACCGGCTGACGTCCTCGGTCAGGCTGCGTGCGTCGGCGAGCGGCTTCGACTTCACACTCGCCGCGTCCGTGACGATGGCATTGGTTTGGTCGAGTTGCTCGGCCACCACGGCGCCGACATGGTCCGGCGGTACGGCGACCACGACCAGCTGCGGCTCGATCTGGACCAGCCGCGAGCCGGCGCCGATCCGCTCGGCCATCAGCGCGTTGTCCGCGTTCCCGTCGACCAGCTCCACGACCACACCGAGCCGCGCCAGCGCGAGGCCGATCGACGTACCGATCAATCCGGTGCCGACGATGCGGACCGGCCCGCGCAACTCGCTCACTGGGCGCCAGTCAGGTCCGGGCGAAGCGCAACTGCTCCGTGCAGGTACACGTGCTGGATCTTGTCCCGCGACCGCGGCGTCTCGGTGTGCACCATCAAACGCACCACCCGCGGCAGGGCGTGCGGCACCGGGATCTCCTGCATGCACATCAGCGGTACGTCGGTCAGCCCGATCTGGCGGCCCGCGACGGCGGGAAACTCCGAACGCAGGTCGGACGTGACGGTGAACAGGATGCTGATCAGGTCCTCGTTCTCCAGATCGTTCGCCTCCAGGACCGCCTTCACCAGCTCCGCGGACCGCTCGAGCAGGTGCTCGCGCTCGTCCACGTCCAGCTGGGTGGCACCCCGGATCGCCCGTACCGCCACGTCCGCCTCCTTAGATCTTGTCCCCCAACCCTAGGCCAGAGTAGTCAAAGAGTGGACAGCCGTCTCAGCGGCGTCGACCGTCTGCTCGAGCAGCAGCGCGATCGTCATCGGCCCGACCCCGCCCGGCACCGGCGTGATCAGCCGCGCCACCTCGGCCGCCTCCGCGAAGTGCACGTCGCCGACGTTGCCCTCGTTGTACCCGGCGTCGACCACGACCGCGCCCGGCTTCAGCCAGTCACCGCGGACGAAGTTCGCCTTGCCGACGGCAGCGATCACGACATCCGCAGTCCGCACCAACTCCGGCAGGTTCCGGGTCCGGGAGTGCGCGTACGTGACGGTGGCGTTCGATGCCAGCAGCAACATGCCGGCCGGCTTGCCGAGGATCGGGCTGCGGCCGATCACCACCGCGTGCGCCCCTTCGAGCGGTACGTCGTACGCCGCCAGCAGCCGCATGATCCCGCCGGGCGTGGCCGACCGGAACCCGGGATCCCCGAAGGCCATCGCCGCGAACGACCGCATCGTCACGCCGTCGACGTCCTTCGCCGGGTCGATGGCCTCGAACGCGGCCCGCTCGTCGATCTGTGCCGGCACCGGGTGCTGCAGCAGGATCCCGTGCACGGCCGGGTCGTCGGAGAGCTTGGTGATCTCCGCGACCAGCTCCGCGGTGGTCGTCTCGGCCGGCAGTACGACGCTGAGCGACGCGATCCCGGCCTTCTTCGAGCGGTTCTGTTTCATCCGCACGTACGTCGCCGACGCCGGGTCGTCACCGACCAGAACGGTCGCCAGACACGGCTGCACGCCGTACTGCTCCTGCAGGACCCGTGCTCGTTCGGCGGCCTTGGCGACCATGTCGGCGGCGAGGTCGGTCCCGATCATCAGTTCTGCGCTCATCTGCGCACTCCTCTGCGTTAGAAGTGTGCCCAGGCGCGCGGCGAAGCCGGATGGCAGACCGTTCCCCGGTGGTCGTCCACCTCAGCGCCAGTCGCGGTCCACTGTCAGGATACCGATTCTCACGCGCGCTTGAGCTCGAGCACGGGGATGGTGCGGACACCGGCCGTACGGCGCTCGTAGTCGGCGAAGCCGGGATACCGCCGGGCCTGCTCGGCGTAGATCCGGTCGCGGTCGGCGCCGGTCGCTTCCTTGACGATCACCTGATACGTCTCGGTCCCACGTTCGAGCGTGCCCTTGCCGGCGGCGGTGAGGTTGCGGTACCACTCCGGGTTGGTGGGGGCGCCGCCCTTGCTCGCGAAGACGTAGATCAGGTCCGGGTCCCCGTCGTCGGCGAGGTACATCGTCGGCGCGACGTACTCCTGCCCGCTCCGGCGGCCGAAGTGGTGCAGCAGGACCATCGGTGCGCCCTCGAACTGGCCACCGACCTTGCCCGCGTTCTCCCGGAACTCCGCGATGATGTTCGCGTTCCAGTCGCTCATGTCGATCCTCCACAGATTGCTAGAGCAAGCCTGCGTGGTCCAACGCGAGATAGGCGGCGTCGATTCCCGTCATCGCACCGGGTGTGCGCAACTCGGCACGGAACGCGTCCAGGGACAGCTCCACCGGGACACAGTCCTCGGTCTCGTCCAGTTGCTGTTTCCCGTCGGGGCGGCAGCCGCGGGCGATCGCGACGTACTTGCGGTACGTCGACGACGCCGACGCCCATTGCCAGCCGACGATGTCGAGCGACTCGCAGCGGTAGCCGGTTTCCTCCTCGAGCTCGCGAGCCCCGGCGACCGCCGGATCCTCGTCCGGCTCGACGAAGCCACCTGGCAGGTTCGTGACCACCCGATCCGGCCCGGCCCGGAACATTCGGACCGTCACGATCCGTCCTTCGGGCGTCAACGGCAGCACGGTGACCCCGGAGGTGATTCCGGCCGCGGACTTCGGGCCGAACACGTCCCAGTCGACCTCGCGCCCGTCGGGCATCCGGTACCGCCGCAGGTTCACGGTCAGGAACCGGTGGAACCCCTGCTCCTCCCCCAGCAGTTCCCACGGGGCCGGGTCTGCGGGCCGAGACGGCTCAGCCGCCACCTGGTGGGTGGCGGCTGAGTTCTCGATCTGGTCCGTCACAGTGGACGGTCGTCGTCGGGATCCTCCGGCGGCGCGATCGGTGCGTCGTCGGCCGGCGGAGCGACCGGGGTGTCACCCGCGGACGACTCACCGGAGTCGCTGTCGCTGGAGTCACCCACGTCCGCGTCTGTCTTCTCGTCCACCGCCGGGCTGGACTCGCTCAGGATGCCGGCCAGCGACTCCTCGGAGATCCGCTTGAACTTGCGCACCTGGGTCCGGGTCCGGTCCAGGACGGCGACCTCGAGCTGGTCCGAAGTGAGCTCCCGGACCTCGGTGCCGTCGTGGCCGAGCGCGTCCACCGCCAGCCGGAGCGCGCCGGACAGCGAGATCCCCTCGGTGTAGTGCTCGCCGATGTATTCCGCGACCGTGTCCGCGGCACCGCCCATCACGGCGTACCCGCGGACGTCCGCGATCGAGCCGTCGTAGGTGAGCCGGTAGATCTGGTCGTCGGCCACGCCGGCGCCGATCTCGGCGACCAGGATCTCGACCTCGAGCGGCTTCTCGCCACCGGAGGAGAAGATCGCGCCGAGGGTCTGCGCATACGCGTTGGCCAGCGCCCGGCCGGTGACGTCGCGCCGGTCGTAGGAGTACCCGCGCATGTCGGCGAGCCTTACGCCGGCGATCCGCAGGTTCTCGAACTCGTTGTACCGGCCGACGGCGGCGAACGCCATCCGGTCGTAGATCTCGGCCACCTTGTGCAGGGCGGGCGAGCGGTTCTCCGCCACGAACAGGATGCCGTCGGCGTACTGCAGCGCGATCGCGCTGCGGCCCTTGGCGATGCCCTTGCGGGCGAAGTCGGCCCGGTCCCGCATCAGCTGCTCGGGCGAGACGTAGAACGGAACGCTCATCGAAGGTGTCGTCCTCTAATCAGTCGATCGGCAGGATCATGGGGATGGTCAGGTCAGGGACGCCGCGGCCGGGCCGTCGGGACGCTCGTGCCGCTGGGCCCAGGCCGCGTCGACGAGCGCCGCCACCTCGTCCTCCGGCAGCCGTCGGTAACCGTCCACGGTGACCACACCGATCACCGGGAAGATCCGGCGCAGCATGTCCGGGCCGCCGGTCGCCGAGTCGTCGTCGGCCGCGTCGATCAGCGACTGGATCGCCACCGTCGCGCAGTCGGTCTCGGACAGGTCCTCGCGGTACAGCTTCTTCAGCGCGCCGCGGGCGAACAGCGAGCCCGAACCGACGCTGTAGAAGTGCGTCTCCTCGTACCGACCGCCGGTCGGGTCGTAGGAGAAGATCCGGCCGCCCTTGATGTCCGGGTCGTAGCCCGCGAACAGCGGCACCACGGTGAGGCCCTGCATCGCCATCGGCAGGTTGCCGCGGATCAGCGCGCTGAGCCGGTTGGCCTTGCCGTCGAGGCTGAGGGTGGCGCCCTCGAGCTTCTCGTAGTGCTCCAGCTCGACCTGGAACAACCGGACCATCTCGATCCCGAAGCCGGCCGAGCCGGCGAACGCGACCGCCGAGTACTCGTCGGCGGGGAACACCTTCTCGATATCACGCTGGGCGATGATGTTGCCCATCGTGGCCCGCCGGTCGCCGGCCATGATCACGCCACCGGGGAAGGTGGCGGCCACGATCGTCGTTCCGTGCGGGACTTCGCTGGACAGGTCGCCCTGCCCCAGGGACCGTCGTCCGGGCAACAGGTCGGGCGCGTGCCCGGCCAGGAAGTCCATGAACGACGAGCCGCCTGGGGTCAGGAAGGCTTCCGGCAGCCGGCCGGAGGCATCAGATGTCATCGAGCGGTTCACTCCCCACCCTTTTGCACGAATCCGCGGACGAACTCCTCGGCGTTCTCCTCGAGGACCTCGTCGATCTCGTCCAGGATCGAGTCGACGTCCTCGTCGAGCCGCTCTTTCCGCTCCTGGACGTCCTCCGACGCCTCGACCTGCTCGACCTGTTCCTCGGTCGACGAACGCTTCGGCTGCTTGTGCTGCTGACCGCCGTCCTTCGCCATGGCACACCTCCTAGAACCGCTGGGAGGGCCGCCCAACCGGCCCTCACTAGCGACCCTACCCGGCGGCGCCCCCAGTAATGGTGCGAACCAGGTCACTTGCGGTGTCGCATTGGTCAAGAAGTGCCCCGACATGCGCTTTCGTGCCCCGCAGCGGGTCCAGTGTCGGGATCCGCTGGAGCGACTCCTTGCCGGGCAGGTCGAAGATCACCGAGTCCCAGGAGGCGGCCGCGACCTGCGGCGCGTACTGCTGCATACAGCGGCCGCGGAAGTACGCCCGGGTGTCGGTCGGCGGGTGCGCGACGGCCATCCGGATCTCCTCGTCGGAGACGATCCGCTGCATCCGGCCGGATTTCACCAACTTGTAATACAAGCCCTTGTCCGGGCGCAGGTCGGCGTACTGCAGGTCGATCAGGTGCAGTTTCGAGTCGTCCCACTCGAGGGCGTCGCGGTCGCGGTACGACTGGAGCAGTTTGTACTTCGCGACCCAGTCGAGCTGGTCGGACAGCTTCATCGGGTCGATGGCGAGCTGATCGAGCACCTGCTCCCAGCGGCGCAGCACATCCTTGGTCTGCCGGTCCGCGTCGTCGCCGTACTTGTCCTCGACGTACTTGCGGGCCTGCTCCAGGTACTCCGTCTGCAGCTGGACGGCGGTGATCTTGCGGCCGTCCTTGAGCGTCAGCAGGTAGGTGCAGGACGGGTCGTGGCTGACCTCGTGCAGCGCGGTCACCGGCCGGTCGACGCTGAGGTCGTCCGTGAGCCAGCCGTCCTCGATCATCGCCAGCACCAGCGAGGTCGTCCCGACCTTCAGGTACGTCGAGATCTCGGACAGGTTCGCGTCGCCGATGATCACGTGCAGCCGGCGGTAGCGGTCCGGGTTCGCGTGCGGCTCGTCGCGGGTGTTGATGATCGGCCGTTTCAGCGTCGTCTCCAGGCCGACCTCGACCTCGAAGTAATCGGCCCGCTGGCTGATCTGGAAACCGTGCGCCGCACCGTCCTGGCCGATCCCGACGCGGCCGGCGCCGGTGACCACCTGACGGCTCACGAAGAACGGCGTCAGGTGCCGCACGATCGACGCGAACGGCGTCGACCGGCGCATCAGGTAGTTCTCGTGCGAACCGTACGACGCGCCCTTGTTGTCGGTGTTGTTCTTGTAGAGGTTCAGCTGCGGCGCACCGGGGATCAGCCGGGCCTGCCGCGCGCCCTCCATGATCACCAGCTCGCCGGCCTTGTCCCATACCACGGCGTCCCGCGGGTTCGTGGTCTCGGGCGCGGAGTACTCCGGGTGGGCGTGGTCGACGTACAGCCGGGCGCCGTTGGTGAGGATCACGTTCGCCAGGCCGGTCTCCTCGTCGGTGAGCTGGCTGGAGTCCGCCACCTCCCGGCTGAGGTCGAATCCTCGCGCGTCCCGCAGCGGGTGCTCCTCGTCGAAGTCCCACCGGGTCTTGCGCGCGAGCGGCTGCGTCTGCGCGTATCCGTTCACCACCTGGCTCGAGGTCAGCATCGGGTTCGCCCCGGGCTGGCCCGGCACCGAGATCCCGAACTCGGTCTCGGTACCCATGATCCGCCGAACACTCATGCAGCCGAGCCTACGCGGTGCCGACGACTAAAGGGGTTGCTGTGTCCACAGGGTTACCGTGAAACTGCGCGGGTGGACGAGATGGTGGCGATTCTGGACGAGGACAACCGTGTCACCGGGACGGCGCCACGGTCTGTGATGCGGCGCGACAACCTGCGTCACTCCGCGACGGGTGTCGTCGTCCTGAACTCCGCCGGGCAGATCTACGTGCATCGGCGGACGCCGACGAAGGACGTGTACCCGAGCAGGTACGACTTTGCCGCCGGTGGTGTCGTTGCGGCCGGTGAGGATCCGTTTCATGCCGTCGTACGGGAGCTGGACGAGGAGCTCGGGATCGCCGGCGTGGAGCTGACGCGGTTGCCGGAGGGTGACTACGCCGACGAGAACACGCGGTACCACGCGTACCTGTACACCTGTGTCTGGGACGGTCCGGTGCGGCATCAGCCGGAAGAGGTCGCGTGGGGCGCGTGGATGTCGCCGGCCGAGCTCGTGGCCAAGTTCGACGAGTGGTCGTTCATGCCGGACGCGCTGGCCCTGCTCGGGCCGTACGTCCGGAGCTTGGTATGACGATCCTCGAGGGGTGGGACAGCCACGCCTGGATCGACGGGCCGTGGATCCATCGGGCACCGCGTCGCCCGCAGGTTCGCCCGCGGCTGCTCGCCGAGGCGACGCTCCTCCCCTGGCTCGCGCCCCAGCTCCCGCTGCCGGTCCCGGTACCTGAGCTGACAACGGACGGCGTACGCCACCTGCTGCTCCCCGGCGAACCGTTCACCGACGGCGGCATCGAGACAGGCCGAGCGCTGGGCGCCTTCCTGAAGGCGTTGCACACGGTCGACACCGCAGAGGCCGTGGCGTACGGCGCATTGGACGCAGCGACCGCTACAGCCGAGAAGACCGCGTTTCTGGGCGAGTGCCGCGACCAGATCATCCCGTTGCTCCCGGCAGAGGTCCGGACCACAGCGACCGAGCTGCTGGACCGCGTCGCGAACGTCAGAACCGCCTTGATTCATTGCGACCTCGGTCCCGATCACATCCTCATGACCGACGGACAGATCACCGGAATCATCGACTGGACCGACGCCGTCATCGGCGACCCCGCCCTCGACCTCTGCTGGCCCCTCAACGGCGCACCGGACGCGGTCGCCGCCGGTGTGATCGAGGTCTACCAACCCACGTCTGACCTCGTCGAACGCGCCAAGGACTGGGCCCGCCTCTCCCCCTGGTACGGCGTCCACCGCGGCCTGCTCCTCAACCTTCCCGACGGCGTCACGACCGGACTGGCAGAGATCGCCGCCACGCTGTGATGCAACCACTTGGCAGGCAAGCGGTCACTACCTGATGTGAAGATCATCCTGACTGACGATAGGGACCTGTCGATGGGATCCGCAGGCGCCGGTTCAGCGAGCGATCCGGCGCCCGTCGAGGGCACCGACCAGGAGCTGTGGGAGCGGTTGCGCACTGGGGACCACTTCGCCCTCGGCGAGCTCTTCGACCGGTACGCCGACGACGTACGGGCGTTCGCGTTCCGGCGGACCGCCTCCTGGAGCACCGCCGACGACGTGGTCCAGGCAACGTTCCTCAGCACCTGGCGACGGTTCGATCGCAATCCACCGGGGCCGCTGACCGGAGCGAGCGCTCGCGGCTGGCTGCTCGTCGTGGCCGGCAACGAGTGCCGGACGCTGGCCCGGACGGCGAACCGCTTCCGCAACCTCGTCGATCGCCTGCCCGGTCCCGCACCCGATGACGACCATGCGCCGGACGTCGTCCGCCGCCTGGACGACGAGCTCCGGATGTCGGCGATCCGTCGCGCCGTCGCGAAGCTCCCCCGGCACGAACGCGAGACGCTCGAGCTCGTCGTCTGGTCCGGACTGACCACCTCCGAGGCGGCGGAAGCCCTCGGCGTACCGATCGGGACCGTCAAGGCCCGGCTGCACCGCACCCGTCGCCGTTTCCCCGACCTGCTCACCCGGGTCGCCCTCAACGAGGAGCTCTCATGAACACCGAACTCGAACCGCCGCGCGTTCCACCGCTGAGCGCCGCAGAGCGGTCCCGGATGCGCAACCAGCTGATGGAGCGTACCCGCCCCGCCACCCGCCGCCCGGCCAGGCACTGGGTCGCCCCGATGGTCGGCGTCGGAGCCGTCGCGGCCGTGGTCGCCGGCACGCTGGTCGTCACCCAGAACTCCCCCGACGAACCGGGCGCGGCCGGTACGTCGGCATCGCTCGCCTCGCCCGAGGCCAGGGTCGGGGTCGACCTCGGCGCGGTGCCGCAGGGCGACGTGGCCAAGATCGTCGCCGACTGCCAGTTCCCGGGTGAGGGGGGTCCCGCCCAGCTCGTCTGGAGCCGTCACGTCCGGGGCATCACCAAGGACAGCAGCGCGCTGGTGGCACTGGCACTGAACACGAAGCGCGCCACTGCGCAGCCCACCGTGACGCGCGGCGGTCGCAAGCCCGGGTCGGGAGGTGCACCCTCCACCGCCAAGCTCGGGTACCGGTACTGCATGACGCGCATTCCACCGAGCGCCAAGCTCGGCGCGGTCGGAGCCGTCGGACGCGTCGAGGACAAGGCCTGGCAGACCGAGGCAACGGCGCAGCGCGGTCTGGTGGCGCTCGGCACTACGGACGGCGACTTCACGAACGACCTCACCACGCTGCAGGCGTGGCGGCTCTACCGAGCACATCCGGACGTCGCCAAGGTCGAGGCTCGCTACGTGCTGGGCGGGAAGACCGGCCCGTGGACAAGCGGCGTCGTCGACGGCGGCTTCGCCTATATCGAGGTCCAGGCGAACGGGAAGTTCACGGTCGGTCAGCGACTCAAGACCGAGGTCCGCGCCTTCGACGCCCAGGGCCGGCCGGTACCGGTCGGCTAGCGGCGGCGGGCCATCGTCCGGGCGAAGTTGATCGCGACCAGACCGGCCCAGCAGATGACGACGCCGAACGGGCCGATCATGCCGGCCGCGATCGCGGTGATCGGGATCGCGGCGACGATCGACACGATCGCCAGCGCGAGCCCACCCGGATCCGTCTCGCGGCTCGGGTGCCGTCGGGGCGCAGGCTCCGGCAGCCGCCCGGCGCTGCGGTGCCGGTCACGCGCGTCGAGCTTCTCAAGGAAGCCGTCGATGATCTCGGCCTCGTACTCCGGTCCCAGCTCCTGCCGCGCCGCTACAGCAGCACGCAGATCCTTCCGCACCTCGTCCGTCGCCATACCAGCACGTTAGGCCCGCGAAACCGCCGTACCAATCGGGGAAACCCCCCGATGCCACCGGGTGTTAGCCCTACCCCCAGGAGACGCGGAACCGCCCCCGGACGCTCGGTCCGGGGGCGGTTCGCAGTACGGCGTGCTTACAGGTACTGACCCGTGTTGGTCGCGGTGTCGATGGAGCGACCCGGCTCGGTGCCCTGCTTGCCGGAGATGAGCGTACGGATGTAGACGATCCGCTCGCCCTTCTTGCCGGAGATCCGGGCCCAGTCGTCCGGGTTGGTGGTGTTCGGCAGGTCCTCGTTCTCCTTGAACTCGTCCACGCAGGCCTGCAGCAGGTGCTGCACCCGCAGACCCTTCTGGTTCTCGTCCAGGAACGCCTTGATCGCCATCTTCTTCGCCCGGTCGACGATGTTCTGGATCATCGCGCCCGAGTTGAAGTCCTTGAAGTACAGGACCTCCTTGTCACCGTTGGCGTAGGTGACCTCGAGGAAGCGGTTCTCGTCGGCCTCGGTGTACATCCGCTCGACCGTGCGCTGGATCATCCCGTCCACGCAGCCCTGCCGGTCGCCGCTGAACTCGCCCAGATCGTCGACGTGCAGCGGCAGGTTCGCGGTCAGGTACTTCGAGAAGATGTCCCGGGCCGCCTCGGCGTCGGGGCGCTCGATCTTGATCTTCACGTCCAGCCGGCCGGGCCGCAGGATCGCCGGGTCGATCATGTCCTCGCGGTTGGAGGCGCCGATGACGAGGACGTTCTCCAGCCCCTCGACACCGTCGATCTCGCTCAGCAGCTGCGGGACGATGGTGTTCTCCACGTCCGACGACACACCGGATCCGCGGGTGCGGAACAGCGAGTCCATCTCGTCGAAGAACACGATCACCGGCATGCCCTCGGAAGCCTTCTCCCGGGCCCGCTGGAAGACCAGGCGGATGTGCCGCTCGGTCTCACCGACGTACTTGTTCAGCAGCTCGGGGCCCTTGATGTTCAGGAAGAACGACTTCTGTCCCTCGGTCCCGGTCCGCTCGGCGACCTTCTTGGCCAGCGAGTTCGCGACCGCCTTCGCGATCAGCGTCTTGCCGCACCCCGGCGGGCCGTAGAGCAGCACGCCCTTCGGCGGCTTGAGCTCGTGCTCGAGGAACAGGTCCTTGTGCAGGTACGGCAGCTCGACCGCGTCCCGGATCTGCTCGATCTGGCCGGACAGGCCGCCGATCTGGGTGTAGTCGATGTCCGGGACCTCTTCGAGGATCAGCTCCTCGACCTCGGACTTCGGGATCTTCTCGTACACGTATCCGGAGCGGGCCTCGAGCAACAGCGAGTCACCGGCGCGCAGGGGTACGTCGAGCAGCGGCGACGCGAGTCGCACCACGCGCTCCTCGTCGGCCTGCGCGATCACCAGTGCCCGCTCGCCGTCGGCGAGCAGCTCCTTGAGCATCACCACGTCGCCGACGACCTCGAAGTCACAGGCCTCGACCACGTTGAGTGCTTCGTTCAGCATGAGTTCCTGGCCGAGCTTGAGCGCGTCCAGGTCCACCGACGGGCTCGCCGCGACCCGGAGTTTCCGGCCGCCGGTGAACACGTCGAGCGTGTCGTCTTCGTTCCGTCCGAGGAAGGTGCCGAATCCGGACGGCGGTTGCGCCAGCCGGTCGACTTCCTCCTTCAGGGCGATGATCTTCTCTCGCGCCTCCCGCAGCGTGTCCGCCAGCCGCTCGTTCTGAGCGGTGACACTCGCCAAGGAGGCCTGGGTTTCGGACAGTCTGCTCTCGAGCGACCGGCTGTCCGCCGGGTGCTCGAGCAGCCGACGTCGCAACGCCGCGACTTCGGCTTCCAGGTACCGGACCTGGTTACGCAGTTCTGCCGCGGTAGGACTCTCGTCTCCAGCCACGATCATCACCTCACCATGTGGGGCTCGACCCTATGGACCTTACCCAGAAAACCTCGCCGGGCAAGCTGAATCCCATCACGTGTCGGTTGCGGATGGAGTCCGTTGCCTACGGCATGTCGCCGGAAGTTTCTGCAGATGCTTCGGACGACGGCTCCGCACGGCGCGGTCCGGCGTAGTCGTCGCCGTAGGCGCCCGGTGCCGGACGACGCTTCTTCCGGGGTGCCTGCACCCCGTGCGCCATCCTCCGGGCGGTGACCAGGAAGGCCGTGTGTCCTTGCATCCGGTGGCCCGGACGGACGGCGAGACCCTCTACATGCCAGTCTCGCACGAGTGACTCCCACGCGCGCGGCTCGGTGAATTCGCCGTGTGCCCTCAGCGTCTCCACAACACGGCTCAGCTGCGTTGTAGTAGCCACATAGGCACAGAACACACCACCAGGTGAAAGTGCCTCAGCGACCGCGTCAACGCACTCCCACGGCGCCAGCATGTCGAGGATGACACGGTCGACGTCCTGCTCGTTCAGCTTCTCCACCAGGTCGCCCACCTCGAGGCGCCAGGCCGGATGCTCGCCGCCGAAGAAACCGGTCACATTCTTCCGCGCGACCTCGGCGAAGTCCTCGCGGCGCTCGAACGAGATCACCTGGCCCTGGATCCCGACCGCCCGCAGCAGCGCGGTGGTCAGCGCGCCGGAACCGGCGCCGGCCTCGACCACCTTCGCGCCCGGGAAGATGTCGGCCATCGTGACGATCTGCGCGGTGTCCTTCGGGTAGATCACGGCGGCGCCGCGCGGCATCGAGACCGAGTAGTCGGCCATCAGCGGCCGCAGCGCGAGGTACTCGACGTTGCCCTTGGACCTGATCACCACGGCGTCCGGGCCGTCGATCAGCTGGTCGTGCTCGATCCCGCCCTTGGTGGTGTGGAAGGTCTTCCCGCGCTCCAGCTTGACCGAGTGCCGGCGGCCCTTGGAGTCCTGCAGGGTGATCCACTCGCCCTCCTGCAGGGGTCCGTGATGGACTCCGGAGAACGCCTGGTCGGGAAAGTCGCGCAAGTCAGCCATAAGGCGCTCACCTTAACTTTCGGTCACCGGAACCGAAGAATCAGCGGCCGCGGAAAGCGCGTTCTACGTCGGCGGTCGCGAGGACGCCGTACACGCCGCCGTCGGCGTCCAGGACCAGGTACTCCGAGGACGGGTGCTCACGGAGTGTGGCGAGGATCTCCTCGCCGGTGTCGTTGACGCCGATGATGTGGCCCGCGCCGATCCGGGTGGAGACCTCGCTGACCGTGGTCCACGGGCGCTGGTTCGGGGCGACCGCGGCGACCGCGGTCTCGGACACCAGGGCGTGCGGCTTGCCGTCGCCGTCGATCACTACGACCGCGCCGGCGTGCGCTTCGCCGGCGAGCCGGACGGCCTCAGCCAGGGGCGTACCGGAATGTACGGCGATGGCGCGGCGGGCCATCGTCCGGACCTGGAGGGCGGGCAGCTTGCGCCGCAGCCGGGCCTGCATGAGGGACGCGGTCGAGCCGGACCAGAGGAAGAAGCCGACCAGCAGGGCGATGAGGAAGTCGATCATCGACGGTGGCCGGTCCCAGATCTCCTCGAGCAGCACCGGGAGCGCCAGCACCGCCATCGCGAGAATCCGCCCGGCCCACGCGGCCGCGATCGTGCCGGTGTGCATGTTGCCGGTGAACTTCCAGACGATCGCCCGCAGCACCCAGCCGCCGTCCAGCGGCAGGCCGGGCAGCAGGTTCGTGACGCCGACGATCAGGTTCGCGACGCCGAGCTCCCACAGGGCGACGTACCCGACGCCCTCGTCGAAGGCGCGAGACCCGAGGTAGGCGAGGCCGCCGACGATCAGGGACGCGATCGGGCCGACGACCGAGACCGCGAACTCCTCGAGCGGTGACTTCCGCTCACCTTCGATGTGCGTGCCGGCCGCGAAGAAACCGAGGTTGATCTCCGAGACGCCGATGCCGAACCGCATCGCCATCAGCGCGTGCGCCAGCTCGTGGATCAGGATCGACACCGTGAACGCGATCACGAAGGCGAACGCGGCGACGTACCGCCAGTTGCCGAGCTCCGGGAACTGCTGGCCGATGATCGCGGCGAAGCCGATCGCGAGCAGCATCGCCACCGGCAGCCAGGTGAAACGCATGGTCAGCCGGATGCCGCGGACGCGCCCCAGCACCCACGTTCCGGGCGGTGGTGGACCGGCCGGCTGGGCGGGGTTCTGAGGGTCACGCGAGTCTGGCATCAACCCAACGCTACTGGGCCGGTGTTAACTCGCTGCTACACACCCACCGTCAGCGTGGCGACGTACCCGCCGGAAACGTCTCCGGTGACGGTCGCGAGCTGGTGTACGCCGGCGTCGTCGCCGAACACGTTGTCGTTCTCCAGCGACGTCTGGCTGAGGTTCTGCGCGCTGCCGTCGTACCCGTCAGTGGCGTAGACGGTGCTGCAGACGTCCTTCGGGAGGGCGAGCTGCGACGTACGGGTGATCTGGCCGGCCTTGGTGGCCTCGGCGGTGGAGGCGTAGACCTCGAAGTGGATGTGCGGCCAGCGGCCCATGTACGCGGCCGGGAAGATCGTCGTGAAGGTGACCTTGCCGGAGCCGTCCGCGGCCTGGACGCCGCGGAGGTAGTTCTCGTTCGTGACGCCGTCGGAGTACAGCGAGTACCGGCCCTGGGCGTCGCAGTGCCACAGGTAGACGGCGGCGCCTTCGAGGGCCTTGTCCTGGTCGGCGTCGACGACGGTGAGCTCGACGGTCAGCGGTACGCCGGTGGCGACGCCGGACGCGGAGCCGAACGACTTGGTGATGTCGCTGCGGACGATGCCGGACTGGGTGAGGACGTTGGGCCCGTTCGAGCCGTCGCCCGGGTACGGGCCGCCGGTCTCCTGCGGGATCTCGTCCACGTCCGTGGACGCAGCGGTCGTCGTCGTACTGTCGTCCGTCGCGCAGCCGGCCACCGCGGCGAGGCCCGCGGCCGTGAACAGGCCGAGGAAGCGGCGGCGGTGCAGGGTTGCGAGGTCGTACTCGAGACCGCGGTCGTGGTTCGGAGGAGGCTGCTTCGGTGGCGTCATGCATCGAGCATGACAACGCGGCCCGCAGGGCGGCCGTGAGTCTGCTGGGAGTTTCCTGTGAAGCGGTTTTCCACAGGCTCGGGGTGGGGTGCGGGCGAACTGT
The DNA here is from genome assembly GCF_004216905.1 of Kribbella sp. VKM Ac-2569. Classification (GTDB taxonomy): domain Bacteria; phylum Actinomycetota; class Actinomycetes; order Propionibacteriales; family Kribbellaceae; genus Kribbella. The sequence continues at coordinate 402,439 of NZ_SGXJ01000003.1, read as the reverse complement.
CGGTGGTTGTGCCTAGGGTTTGGGACATGAGCGCTGCAGCTGCTGTCGATCCGCACGTGCATCCGCGTGGGGCGTTGTCGCCGTCCCGGGCCGCGGACTTCATGAGCTGCCCGCTGAAGTACCGGTTCCGAGTCGTCGACCGCCTGCCGGAGAAGCCGTCGGCGGCCGCGGTCCGCGGGACCGTCGTGCATGCGGTGCTGGAGCGGCTGTTCGATCTGCCGCGCGGCGAGCGGACGCTGGAGCAGGCGGCGCAGATGCTCGAGCCGCAGTGGCAACGACTGCTGGAGGAGGAGCCGGAGGTCGCGGAGCTGTTCGCCGAGGACGCGAACGGCGAGGAGCTGGCGAAGTGGCTGGCCGAGGCGCACCAACTGCTCGGCAAGTACTTCGCACTCGAAGACCCGAACGCGCTGGAGCCCGCCGAGCGGGAGCTGTACGTCGAGACCGCGTTGGACTCCGGTCTGGTGCTGCGGGGGTACGTCGACCGCCTCGACGTCGCGCCGACCGGAGAGATCCGGGTGGTCGACTACAAGACCGGTCGTTCGCCCTCGGAGTTCTTCGAGGCGAAGGCGCTGTTCCAGATGAAGTTCTACGCGCTGGTGCTGTGGAAGCTGCGCGGCGTGGTGCCGGCGATGCTGCAACTGGTCTATCTGGGCAACGGCGAGATCGTCCGCTACGTCCCCGACGAGGCCGACCTGCGCGCCTGCGAACGCAAGGTCTCCGCACTCTGGGTCGCGATCACCAGGGCCCTCGATTCAGGCGACTGGCGCCCCAGCCCAGGTCCGCTGTGCGACTGGTGTGACCACAAGCCCATCTGCCCGGCCTGGGGCGGCACACCCCCGCCGCTCCCGACTCGCTCGGTGGAGGAAGTCGCCGCCGAGTCGGCAGGCATAGACCTGATCACAGTCGACGGTTAGTCCTGCCCTCGCCCCGGTAGAGGAACCCTGGGTGGATACGGTTCGTCGCATGAGTGTGGGCGATGTGGCGGTGCGAGCGACCGGCGTCTGGAAGCGGTACGGCGGTGGCCTCACCCAGGTGGATGCGCTGGCCGGCGTGAGCGCGGACTTCGGGAAGGGCCGGTTCACCGCGATCATGGGGCCGTCGGGCTCCGGCAAGTCGACGCTGCTGCACTGTCTCGCAGGGCTGGACAAGCCGTCCGACGGCAAGGTCTTCCTCGGTGACGTCGACCTGACCACGCTGCCGGAGAAGCAGCTCACGCATCTGCGCCGCGACCGGATCGGCTTCGTGTTCCAGGCGTTCAACCTGGTCCCGACGCTGTCCGCACTGGAGAACATCACGCTCCCCCTCGACCTGGCCGGCCGCAAACCCGACCAGGACTGGCTGACCACGGTCGTCGACACGATCGGCCTGATGGACCGCCTCCACCACAAGCCGTCCGAGCTGTCCGGCGGCCAGCAGCAGCGCGTCGCCTGCGCCCGCGCGCTGGTCTCCCGCCCGGACGTGGTATTCGCCGACGAGCCGACCGGCAACCTCGACTCGCGGTCCTCCGGCGACGTCCTCGACTTCCTGCATCGCTCGGTCCGGGAGTTCAACCAGACCGTCGTGATGGTCACCCACGACCCGACCGCCGCGTCGTACGCCGATCGCGTCCTGTTCCTGGCCGACGGACAGCTGCAGTCCGAGCTGGACGACCCGACGGCGGAGTCCGTCCTCGACGCGATGAAGCAGCTGGAGAACCGGCACGACACCGCGGACGAGCTGGCCGGCTGATGTTCAAGCTCGGCCTCCGTTCGGTGCTCGCGCACCGGCTCCGCTTCGTGCTGTGCACGCTCGCCGTCACCCTTGGCGTCGCGTTCGCCGGCGGCGCGATGGTCTTCACCGACAGCCTGTCCACGGCGCTGAAGAAGAACTTCGCGGTGAGTACGGCCGATGTCACGGTCACGCCGGCGTCCCCGATCGAGACCGGTACGGACCGCCCCGCGACCTTCCAGATCGAGGTCGTCGACCGCATCGCCGCCGTACCCGGAGTCGCTGCCGCGATCCCGCAGCTCCTGGTCAGCAACGTGCAGATCCTCGGCCCGGACGGCAAGCCGCTGGAGAACTACGGTCTGACGTCCTTCGGCGCCGCCTGGCCGCGGGACCCCGGTGCGGCGCCGTTCAAGCTCGTCGACGGTACGGCGCCCTGGGGCGGCGGCCAGCTCGCACTCGACGAGTCGACCGCGAGCCGCGCGGGCTACCACGTCGGTGACCAGGTCCGGATCGTCACGCCGACCCGAGCAGTCACCGCGACGCTCACCGCGACCACGACCCCCGTGCAAGCCGGTGCGGCAGCCGGCGCACCGCTGGTCAGCTTCGACGGCGCGACCGCTCAGCTGCTGCTGCTCGGCAAGCCCGGCTGGACGTCGGTCACCGTCTCGCTCAAGCCGGGCTCCGATCCTGCCGCGGTCAGCAAGGCGATCGCGGACACCATCGGCGACTCGGTCAAGGTCCGGACCGCGCAGCAGGTCACGACCGACGGCGAGCACGACCTGGACAACACCTTCGGCGGGTTCGGCACCGTGCTGCTGCTGTTCGCCGGCCTCGCGCTCTTCGTCGGCGGGTTCCTGATCGTCAACACGTTCGCGATGGTCGTCGCGCAGCGGTCCCGGGAGCTCGCGATGCTCCGCGCGATCGGCGCGTCCCGCGGCCAGATCACCGGCACGGTGCTCGCCGAGAGCGTCATCATCGGCTTCGTCGGAGCAACGCTCGGCCTGCTGGTGGGCATCGCCGTGGCCTCCGGCATCCGGTTCGGCTACGAGCTGCTCGACCTGCGCATCCCGACCGCGTCGCTGCAGGTCACACCGACCACGATCATCGCCTGCTACCTGATCGGCATCGGCGTGACGGTCGCCGCCGCGGCCCCCGCCGCCCGCCGGGCCGGCAAGCTCCCACCGGTCGCGGCGATGCGCGACGACGTCCACGTCCCTGAACGTTCGCTGCTCGTCCGGGTGCTGATCGGCGCCTTCATGCTGCTGATGGCCGTCCTCTTCTTCGGTATCGGTGTCGGCGCCGGCGGACTCCCCGGCACCGTCCTGATCACGCTCGGCACCGGCACCGCCGTCCTCGCGATCGTGATGCTCAACCCGCTCATCAGCCGGTACGTCGTCCGCGCGCTGATGTACCCGTTCGGCCGCAAGGCGCCGGTCACCCTCGGCCGCCGCAATGCCGAGCGGAACCCACGCCGTACGTCGGCCACCGCGTCCGCGCTGATGATCTCCGTGGGGCTGATCAGCGGCCTGCTCGTGATCAGCGCCTCGGTGAAGGCGTCGATCGACAAGAGCGTGGTCGACGCGCTGGGCACCGCCGAGATCCTCGTCACGAACGACGGCACCCCCAGTTTCGGCACCGAGGTCGGCGACCGGACCGCGAAGGTCCCGGGCGTCCAGTCCGTGCAGCGGGTCCGGCAGCAATCCGGTGAAATCGGCAGCACGAACGTCCAGGTAACCGGAGTCAGCGACGGCACGCTGGCCGGGCCGGTCACGACCACGTTCGACGCCGGCTCCGCCGCGGCGCTCGCCGCCGGCCAGGCGATCCTCCCCCGCAACCTCGCCAAGACCCTGAAGCTCACCGTCGGCAAGCCGTTCGACCTGAAGACCACGAACGGCACCCATCGTCTGACCGTCGGCGGGGTCCTCGCCCCGAACCGGCAGCTGAACGCCATCGTCGTGTCGCTCCCGACGTACGCGACGATCGGCGGGTCGCCGAGCGACAACCTGCTGTACGTCGAAGTTGCCAAGGGCAACCAGGTGGCGGAGGTCCGGACCGGGATCCTCGACCAGCTGCGCAAGGACTACCCGACGATCGAGGTCCGCGACCAGGAGGCGTACGCCGCGGTCGCGCGAGAGCCCGTGAACGGCGTACTGATCGCGGTCGGGTTCCTGCTCGCGATGGCGATCCTGATCGCGCTGCTCGGCATCGTGAACACTCTCGCGCTCGGCGTGGTCGAGCGCACCCGCGAGATCGGCCTGCTGCGCGCGATCGGGATGGACCGGCCGCAGCTCAGCCGGATGCTCCGGGTCGAGTCGATCGCGATCACCTTGCTCGGCGCGTTCCTCGGTCTGGCGATCGGCGTCGCGTTCGCCGTCGCGGTGCAGTCGGCGATGGTGGACGACGGCCTCGCGGTCCGCGACATCCCGGTGCTGCAACTGGTGATCGCCGTCGTGCTCGCGATCGTGTTCGGCGTACTGGCCGCGGTCTGGCCGTCACGTCGCGCAGCCCGACTCGACGTACTGCAAGCGATCGCTTCAGAGTGATCATTCGGGCCATCGTTCAGGTGATCGTCCGGCGTGACGCGTGAGGTGGAGCCAGACCAGTGATTCACAGGTAGCCTGCCGGTGTGCCGGGGACCGTGCAGTCGATCGAACGGGCCGCGGCGGTGCTGCGACTGCTCGCCGCCGCGCCTGACGGGTTGGGGGTCGCTGATCTCGGCAACGCGCTCGGCCTGGCGAAGACGACCGTGCACGGGATCCTCCGGACGCTGCACCAGGTCGGGTTCGTCGAACAGGACCACAGCGGCGCGCACTACCACCTGAGCGACGCGTTCGGCCGGCTCGGCGAGAGCTACCTCGACCCGAACGAGCTCCGCAGCCGCGCGATCAACTGGGCCGACTCGCTGGCGTCGCGCAGTGGCGAAGTGGTACGCGTCGGCCGCCTCGTCGAGGGCAAGGTCGAGGTCGTGCACCACGTCTTCCGGCCCGACGACAGCGATCAGAACCTCGACGTCGGTACGACGCTGCCGCCGCACGCGACCGCACTCGGCAAGGCGGTCCTGGCGTACGACACCAGCGCCCGGCCGCGAAGCCTGGAGGCGTACACGACGCGGACCATCACCGATCCGGTACAGCTGAGCGAAGAGCTCGCGACGGTCCGGTCGCGCGGGTGGGCGACCGAGTTGGAGGAGCACACAGTCGAACTGGCGAGCATCGCGGCGCCGATCCGGGGACTCGGCGGACTGGTCGTCGGCGCGGTCGGACTGGCCGGCCGGATCGAGCGCATCTGCGACAGCCGCCTCCGGCACCGCGGCGACCTGGTCACCATGGTCCGCGCCACCGCCGACGCCATCGCCCGCGACCTCCGGGACGACACATGACTGCCGGCGTGATCGGGCGGGACCGGGTGAGTGGGGGGTGGGGGCATGGCTGAGCAGTATGTGGCTGCGGTCGATCAGGGGACGAACTCGAGTCGGTGCATCCTGTTCGATCGGCGCGGGCGGCTGGTGTCGGTGGCGCAGCGGGAGCATCGGCAGTTGTTCCCGCGGCCGGGGTGGGTCGAGCACGACGCCGAGGAGATCTGGCGGAACGTGGCTCGCGTGGTGCCCGCGGCGATCCGGCAGATCGGCGCCGCGCCGTCGCAGGTGGTTGCCATCGGCATCACCAATCAACGCGAGACGAGCCTGCTGTGGGACCGACGTACCGGACGTCCGATCGGGCACGCGGTGGTCTGGCAGGACACCCGGACCGACCGGCTGGTCACCGAGCTGGCCGGTGACGAGGGCGCGGACCGGTTCGCGGATCTATGCGGTCTGCCGCTGACAACGTACTTCTCCGCGCCGCGGATCAAGTGGATGCTCGACCACACCCCCGGTCTGCGGCAGCGGGCCGAGCGCGGCGAGGTCCTGTTCGGGACGATGGAGACCTGGCTGATCTGGAACTTCACCGGCGGCCCGAACAGTCAGGCGCAGCACGTCACCGACGTCACCAACGCCAGCCGGACGATGCTGATGAACATCGAGACCCTCGAGTGGGACGACAAGCTGCTCGAGGCGTTCGACGTACCGCGGGCGATCCTGCCCGAGATCCGTCCGTCGTCCGGGGTGTTCGCGACCGCAACCGAAGTACTCCCAGGAGTCCGGATCGGTGCGGCGCTCGGCGACCAGCAGGCGGCGCTGTTCGGGCAGACCTGCTTCAGCGCGGGCGAGGCGAAGTGCACGTACGGTACGGGGTCGTTCCTGCTGCTGCACACCGGGCAGGAGATCGTCCGGTCCAAGCACGGGATGCTCACGACGGTCGCGTACCAGATCGGTGACCAGCCGGCGTCGTACGCGCTCGAAGGCTCGATGGCGGTCACCGGGTCGCTCGTGCAGTGGTTCCGCGACGGGCTCGGGATGATCCACACCGCGGCCGAGATCGAGACGCTCGCGCGGACGGTCGATGACAACGGCGGCGCGTACATCGTGCCCGCGTTCTCCGGGCTGTTCGCGCCGCACTGGCGCAGCGAGGCGCGGGGCGTGATCGCCGGGCTGACCGGCTACATCACCAAGGGGCACCTGGCGCGCGCCGTCCTCGAGGCGACCGGGTTCCAGACCCTCGAGGTGGTCGACGCGATGAACGCCGACTCCGGGATCGCGCTGACCGCGTTGAAGGTGGACGGCGGGATGACGGCCAACAACCTGCTGATGCAGTTCCTCGCCGACCTGCTCGACGTACCTGTGGTCCGTCCGATGGTGACCGAGACGGTCTCGCTCGGAGCGGCGTACGCCGCCGGACTGGCCGTCGGCTACTGGCCCGACCTGGAAGGTCTGCGCAGCAACTGGCACCGCGCCGGCCAGTGGATGCCGCACATGGATCCGGCCCGCCGCGCCACCGAGTACGCCAACTGGCAGGCCGCCGTCCAGCGCACCTTCAACTGGATCCGCACCGAGGACCAAGAGCCGTAACAGGTAAAGATCTTGGGGAGGGCTGACGCTGGCAGCCCTCCCCACCCCTCCGGTCTTAGGCCGGCGAGACGATGTCCGGCGCTTCGAGCCGGACCTTGTCGGCGGACTCGTCGTCGGGCTGGTCCTGCGAATCGCGTTCGGACTCGACCCGCCGGGTGTAGAACGAGACCTCGCGGTCGATCGTCGCCTCGTCCCAGCCGAGGATCGGCGCGACCAGCCGGGCGGCCGCCTCGGCAGCGCCGACGCCGCGGTCCCAGGCCTCGATCGAGATCCGGGTACGCCGGGCCAGGATGTCGTCGAGATGACGAGCGCCCTCGGCCTTCGCGCCGTACACGATCTCGGCCTTCAGGTAGTCCTGCGTGCCGGGCAGCTGCTCGCCCAGCGACGGGTCCTCGGCGACGAGCTCGAGGACCTCGTCGATCAGCGCGCCGTACCGGTTGAGCAGGTGTTCGATCCGGGCGACGTGCAGGCCGGAGCGTTGCGCGATCAGTTGCCGCTGGTTCCACAGCGCCTGGTAGCCGTCCGCGCCGACCAGCGGGATGTTCTTCGTGACACTGCGCGGCACCCGTCCGTCGAGCGCGTCCGCGGCCGCGTCGATCGCGTCCTTGGCCATCACCCGGTACGTCGTGTATTTGCCACCGGCAACCACTACGAGACCCGGTGCCGCATGTGCGACGACGTGTTCGCGGGACAGCTTCGACGTACTCTCCGACTCGCCGGCGAGCAGCGGCCGCAGACCGGCGTACACACCCTCGACGTCCTCGCGGGTGAGCGGTGTGGTGAGGACGGCGTTGACGTGGTCGAGCAGGTACTCGATGTCCTTGCTGGTCGCGGCGGGGTGCGCCTTGTCCAGATGCCAGTCGGTGTCCGTGGTGCCGATCAGCCAGTGCCGGCCCCACGGGATGATGAACAGCACGGACTTCTCGGTCCGCAGAATCATCCCGGTGCTGGACTGGATCCGGTCCTTCGGTACGACGAGGTGGATGCCCTTCGACGCGCGGACGTGGTACTGCCCGCGCTCCCCCACCATCGCCTGTGTGTCGTCGGTCCAGACACCGGTCGCGTTCACGACCTGCTTGGCCCGGACCTCGAACTCGCGACCGCTCTCCAGGTCCTTCGCCTGGACGCCGGTGACCCGCTCGCCCTGGCGCAGGAAACCGGTGACCTTCACCCGGTTCGCGACGAAGGCGCCGTACGACGCCGCGGTCCGGGCGAGCTCCATAGTGTGCCGCGCGTCGTCGACCTGCGCATCGTAGTACTGCAGCGCGCCGATCAGTGCGGACTTCTTGAGCGACGGCACGAGCCGCATCGCGCCGCGCCGGGTCAGGTGCCGGTGGATAGGCAGTCCGGCGCCGAGGCCGGAGCTGACCGCCATACCGTCGTACAGCGCGACGCCGGCGCCGGCGTAAAACCGCTCCCACCAGCGGTGCTGCAACGGGTACAGGAACGGCACCGGCTTCACCAGGTGCGGTGCCAGGCGTTGCAGGAGCAGACCGCGCTCCTGCAACGCCTCGTGCACCAGCCGGAAGTCGAGCATCTCCAGGTAGCGCAGGCCACCGTGGATCAGCTTGCTGGACCTGCTGGAGGTGCCGCTCGCGAAGTCGCGGGCCTCCAGCAGTCCGGTGGTCAGGCCGCGGGTCGCAGCGTCGAGCGCCGCGCCGGTGCCGACCACCCCGCCACCGACCACCAGGACGTCCAGTTCGCGCCCGTCAGCCACCGCGTCGATCGCGTCGGCCCTTGCTTGCGGTGACAGAGCCACTACAGCCACTGTGTTCGTCCTTCCGAGCTAGTTGTACTGCTGATCAGTCGACGTCGACCCAGTCAAGCGTGCGCTGGACGGCCTTCTGCCATCCGGCGTACCCCTGGGCGCGCTGTTCGTCGTTCCACTGCGGCTCCCACCGCTTGTCCTCGTTCCAGTTCTGCACCAGCTCGTCCTTGGTCTTCCAGAACCCGACGGCCAGTCCGGCCGCGTACGCCGCGCCGAGCGCGGTGGTCTCCGCGACGACCGGCTTGCTCACCGGTACCCCGAGGATGTCGGCCTGCATCTGCATGCAGAGCTCGTTCGCCGTCACACCGCCGTCCACCTTCAGTACGTCGAGCCGCACGCCGGAGTCCTTCTCCATCGCGTCCGCGACGTCCTTGCTCTGGTAGCAGATCGCTTCCAGTGTCGCGCGCGCCAGGTGCGCGTTGGTGTTGAACCGGGACAGACCCACGATCGCGCCGCGGGCGTCGGACCGCCAGTACGGCGCGAACAGGCCGGAGAACGCGGGCACGAAGTACACGCCGCCGTTGTCCGCGACCTGACGGGCGAGCGTCTCGGTCTCGCTGGCACCGGAGATGATGCCGAGCTGGTCCCGCAGCCACTGCACCGCGGACCCGGTGACCGCGATCGAGCCCTCCAGCGCGTACACCGGGGCCTCGTCGCCGAACTTGTAGCACATCGTGCTGAGCAGACCGGCCTTCGAGCGGACCAGCTCGGTGCCGGTGTTCAGCAGCATGAAGTTACCGGTGCCGTAGGTGTTCTTGGCCTCGCCCGGGTTGAAGCAGACCTGACCGACGGTCGCGGCCTGCTGGTCGCCGAGGTCACCGGTCAGCGGCACCACACCGCCCACCGGCCCGTTCGCGAGCGTCTCGCCGTACATGTTCGGGTCCGACGACGGCCTGATCTCCGGCAGCATCTGCCGCGGGATGTTGAAGAAGCTGATCAGCTCGTCGTCCCAGTCGAGGGTCTCGAGGTTCATCAGCATCGTGCGGCTGGCGTTCGTCACATCGGTGATGTGCACACCGCCGTTCACGCCACCGGTCAGGTTCCACAGCAGCCAGGTGTCGGTGTTGCCGAACACGGCGTCACCAGCCTCGGCCGCCGCCCGGACGCCGTCGACGTTCTCGAGGATCCACTGCACCTTGCCTGCCGAGAAGTACGTCGCGGGCGGCAGGCCGGCCTTCTGCCGGATGACGTCGCCCTTGCCCTCGCGTTCGAGCGCGGAGGCGATCCGGTCGGTCCGGGTGTCCTGCCAGACGATCGCGTTGTAGTAGGGCCGGCCGGTCTTGCGGTTCCAGACCACGGCCGTCTCGCGCTGGTTGGTGATCCCGAGCGCCACCAGGTCGCTCGCCTGCAGACCCTTCGAGCCCAGCGCGGTCTGGATCACCGAGCTGGTCCGCTCCCAGATCTCGACCGGGTTGTGCTCGACCCATCCGGCCTGCGGCAGGATCTGCTCGTGCTCGAGCTGGTGGATGCCCACCTCGTTCCCGGAGTGGTCGAAGATCATGAAACGGGTGCTCGTGGTGCCCTGGTCGACGGCGCCGACGAAGTCAGCCATGGAAAGTCCTCTCCTCACGCTGCTCACGCTGGATGCTCATGCTGTGGTGTTCTCCTCCGGGATCCGGCCCGGCTCCTCGTCCTCGTCGGCGATCGGAAGGTTCCGGCCAACCAGGAGGTCGTACAGGAACGCACCGACCAGCGCGCCGAGGATCGGTGCCACGATCGGCACCCAGAAATACAAGTCCCCGAACTGATCCTTGAGTGCTCCTCCGTACCCGGTGATCAACGAGGCGACCCGGGGACCGAAGTCACGGGCCGGGTTGATCGCGTACCCGGCGTTGGTGCCCCACGCCATCCCGATCCCGACCACCAGCAGGCCGACCAGCAACGGAGCCATGTTCGCCGCCGGGGACGTGTTGCGCAGGTCGGTGATCGCGAGGATCACGAACATCAGGATCGCCGTACCGATGATCTGGTCCCGGAAGCCGCCCCACATGTGGACGCCGAGATCCATGCTGCCGTTGCCGGGCAAGGTGGAGAAGATGCCCTGCGTCTTGATGGTGTGCCCGGGGTCCACCTTGCCGATCGCCTCGGTGTAGTTCCAGCGAACCACGAGCGCCGCCAGGAACGCCCCGAGGAACTGCGCCACGGAGTACGGCAGCACCTTCTTCCAGCTGAACCCGCGGAACGCCGCCAGCGCGATCGTCACCGCCGGGTTCAGATGCGCGCCTGTCATCCGGCCCGCGGTGTAGATGCCCAGGGTCACGCCGAGACCCCACGCCCACGAGATCGAGTCGTGGTCCCCGATCCCGCCTGCCACCACCTGCGCCACCACGCCGACGCCGAACAGGATCAGGATGAACGTGCCCGCCAGTTCCGCCGAACACTCCCCCAGAAGGGTCTTCGCTTTGACCGCTTCGGTCGTAGCCATACCGAACCTCCCTTCCCCGCCGTGACGACCACGGCTTGCTGGAATGTAGGAGCGATCGTGAGGCGGCACAACGCCCATCGTTCGACATTGTCGAACGCCTGGCAGCAGACGTCTGGCTGCGACACTCAGTGATCTCACCGCAGCGAGTAGGTACCTCCCGGCCCGGCGACCGTGGCCTGCAATCCAGGCTCACCCGCCACCACCCGCAGGCCGACCTCCAGAGCCTCGAGTACGGCGTTGACCTCGTCCGGACGTGGATGCGTCGCCCCGAAGTCGACCAGTTCCACCGACGGCAACCCCGACCCGGCCGGATGCCGGCTCGTCCCCCAGTCGATCAGGAACGGCACGATCCCGTCGTACGGCGCCGGGTACGCCGAGGTCAGCCGCCAACTCAGCAACTCCCCCGCCGGCGTCCTCCGACTCATCGGCTCGATCGGCCCCAGATCCGCACCGGCCTCCCGCGCCCCAACCACCGCGGCCTCGATGTCCGCCGGCCGAACCGCCCACGTCACCAGCCGCGACCCCTCAAGCCCCTCGATCCCGAACGGCATCGCCCCCGCAACCGGCTGCTCCACATCAGGCCCGATGATCTCCAGGTACGACGCAGCCCCCAACGCGACCAGATAGTTACGAGTTCCCCGCCCCACATGCCGCCCACCCTCAACAGGCTCAACCCCAGTAGCCGCAGCAAACCCCGCCACGCTCCCCTGAAGATCGTCCGTAGCCAACACCAGATGATCAAGCATGCCCCGACCCTACGACGTACGACGCCGGCACGACTCGCCCTTGGTGGAGAGTTTCCAGCACATCGGTGGAGAGATTCTGGCGCTAGCGCAGGAAAATCCTCCTACCAACCACCCGCCCATCAGCCTTGCTTCGACTCGGAGGCTGAGTAATCGCTGAGAGGGGTGGAGGTGGGCGTGCCAACCGATTGACCGGGTCCGGCGTCTGGGGTTTGGGTCTGCTCAGGTTTCGGAGGGTCGGATGAGTGTGTCGCTGCTTGGGGGATGGTTTCCGGTGGTGCTGGAGGTGCTGGCTGCCGGGGTGTTGGTTGCGGCGGTGGGGTGGCGGGATCGGCGGTGGCGGCGGCGGGTGCCTTGGTTGGCTGGTGGGGCTGCGCTGGTGACTCTGGTGGCGGCTTATCCGGGGGCCAAGTTGGTTGGGCTGACGGATCCGCTGCCGTTTGTGGTGTGGTTGTGGTTCGGGGTGGCGGTCGGAGCGTTGATTGTGCTGGGGGTCGGGTGGCGAAGTGCTCGGTGGTGGCGGCGGGGGGCGGCGGTCGTTGCGGCGGGGTTGGCGGTGTTGGTCGGTGCCAACGGGATCAACCAGTTTGTGGGGTACTACCCGACGATCGACTCCGCGGTGAACGACTGGACGAACACTCCGCTGCCGGGTCAGGTATCGATGTCGGGACTCGCGCACGATGCCCGCTCGACGAAGGTGCCCTCGGCCGGGCGGCTGGTCGCGGTGAACATTCCCGCGACGTACAGCCACTTCGAGCACCGGCAGGAGCTCGTGTACCTGCCGCCGATCTGGTTCGTCCGCGGCGCGCACCGGCAAGCGCTCCCGGTCGTCGAGATGATCGGTGGCGAGCGCGGCGGCCCGGGTGACTGGGTGCGGCTCGGTAACGCCGTAAAGGTGTCCGACGCGTACGCGCACCGCCATCACGGGTACGCGCCGATCCTGGTCTTCGTCGACGCCACGCATCGCTTCGACAACGACACCGAGTGCGTGAACGGGCCGCGGGGCAACTCCGCCGACCACCTCGACGAGGACATCCCGCGGTACGTCGAGAAGACGTTCGGCGCCTCCACCAACCCGAGTCAGTGGGCCGTCGCCGGGTTCTCGATGGGCGGCACCTGCGCCCTCGACCTGGTCGTCGAGCACCCGGACGTGTTCGGCCACTTCGTCGACATCTCCGGCGACCTCGCGCCGTACACGACGACGCCGGCCGCCAGCCTGCACGATCTGTACGGCGGCGACGTGGCGCTCGAGAAGGCCAACGAACCGCTCCTCGTGATGCGTGCCCACGGCAAGTACCGAGGCGTCAACGGCCTCTTCCTGACCAGCACCGCGGAGCTGCGCCACCAGCACGAGGCGGAAGAACTGTCCAAGGCCGGGGCCAAGGTGGGCATCTGGTCCAGGGTCGAGATCTCCCCCGGCACGCACGTGTGGCAGTTCGCCGCGCCCGCGTTCGCGTCGGCCTATCCTTGGCTCGCGAACCAGCTCGTCCTTCCCCAGCACGAAGGGAGCCACACCAAACCGGCGTGATCCACACACTCCGACGGCTCGCCGCCGGCCTGCTCGTGCTCGCGTTCGTCAGCGCGATCACCGGCGCCGACACGGTCAGCGAGATCCTCCCACCGCCTGCCGCAGGCCAGGTCTGGGTGGTGGCCCTCGGCGACTCGGTCACCTCCGGCTCCAACTGCGACTGCGCAGCCTTTCCCCAGCTGTACGGCGACCTGCTCCACGACCGCTCCGCCATACCGGTCACGGTCGACAACCAGGGCGTCGCGGGCCTCGACTCGACCGGTCTGCTGCGGGAACTCGACCAGCGCAACTCCCCCGTCGAGCAGGCCACGAAAGCCGCGAACGTCGTACTGCTCACGATCGGCGCGAACGACTTCGGCGACCACCACGACGACGTCACCAGCGGACAGTGCACCGGCGACTGCGTGTCCGACGAGTACGAGCAGCTGACCGCCAATCTCGGCCGGATCCTGAGCCGGGTGCACGCGCTCCGCGGCGACCTGCCGACGACGATCCTGATGACCGGTTACTGGAACGTCTTCAAGGACGGCGACGTCGCCAAGCAGCAGTACACCCCAAGCGGCCGGATCGCCAGCGACCAGCTCACGGTCCGCACGAACACCGCGATCGCCGCCGCGGCGCGGGCCGACGATGCGACGTACGTCGACATCTACACGCCGTTCGAGGACAGTGCCGACATCACCGCCCTGCTGGCCTCCGACGGTGACCACCCGGACGCGGCCGGTCACGCGCTCATCGCCCGGCTGCTTCTTGCTGCAACGCCCAACCCTTTGCCTACGTCCCCACGTCAGGGAGGGTAGACGGACCAAGGGGGACAGATGGCCGAGGCGACCGCGTTCGCCGAGTTCGCGACCAGCAGGCACGGCGCGCTCTTCCGGTACGCGTACCTGCTGACGAGCGACCGCGGCCTCGCCGAGGACCTCGTCCAGGAAGCGCTGGTCAAGACGTACGTCGGCTGGCACCGCCTGCGCGATCCGAACAACGCCGAGGCCTACACGCGCCGCGTGATCACCACCACCGCGATCGGCTGGTGGCGCCGGAAGTCCTGGCGGGCGGAGCGGCCGTACGACGACGTACCCGATCAGCCCGTCAGCGCCGACGACACGACAGCCCGGGTCTGGCTGTGGCGCGAACTGCAGAAGCTCCCGCCGCGGCAACGGGCCGCGCTGGTGCTGCGGTACTACGAAGACCTCACCGAACCACAAACCGCCGAGATCCTCGGCTGCAGCGTCGGGACCGTGAAGAGCCAGGTCTCCGACGCGCTGAAGAAGCTCCGGGCCCGCCTGGGCTCCGACGTCGTGCTGAAGGCAGGGATGACCGAATGAACGACCTCCTCAGGGACACCCTGGCCGAACGGGCTGCCGGCACCGAGCCGCCGCCGCTCGACCTCGACGGCATCATTGCGGCCGGCAACCACCGGGCCGCGCGGCGGCGCACGCTCGGCATCCTCGGCGGTGCCGTCGCGACCGCGGCCGTGGCCGTCAGCGGAGCGAGTGTGCTGAGGCCGCGCAACGAACAACCCCAGCCGGCCTGGCCCGGGCCGTTCACGCAACGCCGCGCGACCTTTGCACTGGGCAACGAGATCCACTACGGCTCCGAGGTCATCTCGGTGGCGCCGCACACGGTGACCGCTTTCGTCCAGACCGACGCGGGCTTCGTGTTCCTGAACGCCGAGAACGCGATCCACGTGGCCGACCGGTCCGGCGTGCGGAGCCTCGGCAAGAGTGCCTGGCGACTCACCGCCGACCACCGCGGCGATCTGGTTGGCTGGGTCGAGACCCACAACGACCAGGGCGAGTCGATCGTGTACGACGTCGCCGCGGGCCGCGAACTCGTGCGGACCCCGATCGGCAACAAGATCCCGAAGTACGCCAGCATCGCCCACGGCCCGGAGATCGTCGCGATCGACGGCAACACGGCGTACTTCGGAACGCTGGACGGCCTGTACCGCTGGGACATCCGCACCAACCGGGGCGAGTTCGTGGCCAAGGTGTCACCCGTCGCGGTCCGCACTGTCACAGCAGGCCAGATGGTCTACCAGCAACCACTCGAACAAGCCGACACCGGCCACGACCTGAAGGTCGGCCCGACACTGACCAGCGGAAACCCGACCACGTACGTCGGCCAGCAGGCGTTCCTCTCACCCGACGCCAGGTACCTCGTGACCCAGGCCGACGACGCGCAACCGGGCGCCTGGCCGCTCTGGGCCGGAATGAACCTGTTCGGCGTGACCGCCACCCGCGACGCTGCAATGCCCCGCGAGTACTCGGCGTACCGCTTCGGCCAATGGCTCGACGAAACGACCTTCAGCGCTGTCGGTGTCCGACACGGAAGCCTCGTGGACGTGGTCAGTCTGATCACCTACAACGCACGAACGAGCGCCCTCAGTGTCGTCGCGCGAAACTTCTCCACCTGGACCTTCAGCAAGACCGCACCACGAACAACGCCGTTCGCCCTACCCACCGGCAAGCCGATCATCGATCGGGCCGAATGATCAGCTGGCCTATTCCGCCTTGGCGGTGGGCTGCTCGACGTTTTCCGGGAAGTGGCAGGCGGTCTGGTGACCCGGGGCGAGCTCGACCAGCGGCGGCTCCGTGGTCTTGCAGATCTCCTGCGCCTTCCAGCAGCGGGTGTGGAAGCGGCACGCGGGCGGCGGGTTGATCGGGCTGGGGACGTCGCCCTGCAGCCGGATCCGCTCCTGCTTGCCCTTCCGCTTGGTGTCCGGCACCGGTACGGCGGACAGCAGCGCGACCGTGTACGGATGCATCGGCTTCTCGTACAGGCTGACCCGGTCGGCCAGCTCGACGATCTTGCCGAGGTACATGACCGCGACCCGGTCCGACACATGCCGTACGACGGACAGGTCGTGCGCGATCATCACGTACGTCAGGTCGAACTCTTCCTGCAGGTCCTCCAGCAGGTTCACGACCTGCGCCTGGATCGACACGTCCAGCGCGGACACCGGCTCGTCGGCGACGATCAGCTTCGGCCGGAGCGCCAGCGTGCGCGCGATCCCGATGCGCTGCCGCTGACCGCCGGAGAACTCGTGCGGGTACCGGTTGTAGTGCTCCGGGCTCAGACCGACCAGCTCGAGCAGCTCCTGCACGGCCCGTTTGACGCCGTGCTCGGTCTTCACGTTCTGCAGCCGGTACGGCGCGCCGACGATCTTGCCGACCGTGTGCCGCGGGTTCAGCGAACCGTACGGGTCCTGGAAGATCATCTGTACGTCGCGGCGCAGCGGACGCATCCGCCCCTCGCTGAGGTGGCTGATGTCCCGCCCCTCGAACACGATCTTGCCGGACGTCGGCTCGAGCAGCCGGGTGAGCAACCGGCCGGTGGTGGTCTTGCCGCAGCCGGACTCCCCCACCAGCGACAGCGTCTCGCCGCGGGTCACGTTGAAGGTCAGGCCGTCGACCGCCTGGACGGCGCCGACCTGGCGCTGCAGCAGCCCCTTGCGGATCGGGAAGTGCTTGACGAGGCCGTCGACCGACAGGATCTCCTCGCCGATCGCGGGGACGGCGGGAGTTGGTTCGGCGTCAGTAGTGGTCACAGTCGTCCCGTTCACAGCTTCGGCTTGATGTCGGTCTCCCACGCCTTCTGGCGCTCCTGCGGGGAGAGATGGCACGCGACCAGGTGGCCGTTACCGGTGTCGAGCAGCTCCGGCCGCTCGGTCTCGCTGGCGCCGCCGTTCAGGTGCGCGTAGTTGCAGCGCGGGTTGAACGCGCAGCCCTCCGGGACGTTGATCAGGCTCGGCGGCGTGCCCTTGATCGGGATCAGCCGCTCGGAGCGCTCCCGGTCGATCCGCGGCATCGACCCGAGCAGACCCCAGGTGTACGGGTGCTGCGGCCGGTCGAAGATGTCCTCCGCGGTGCTGTACTCGGCCGCGCGGCCGGCGTACATCACCTGGATGTCGTCGGCCAGCTCGGCGACCACGCCGAGGTCGTGGGTGATGATAATGACGGCGGAGTTGAACTCGCGCTGCAGGTCCCGGATCAGGTCCAGGATCTGCGCTTGCACGGTGACGTCGAGGGCCGTCGTCGGCTCGTCGGCGATCAGCAGGTCGGGGTCGCAGGACAGCGCCATCGCGATCATCGCGCGCTGCCGCATGCCGCCGGAGAATTGGTGCGGGTACGCGTCCACGCGGCGATCGGGCTGCGGGATGCCGACCCGGTCGAGCATCTCGATCGCGTGCTTCTTCGCGACCGCCTTGCTGACCTGGTTGTGCACCCGGTACGCCTCGACGATCTGCGTGCCGACTGTGTAGAACGGGTGCATCGCGGACAGCGGGTCCTGGAAGATCATCGCCATCCGCTTGCCGCGCAGCAACCGGACCTCTTCCCGCGACGCCGTCACCAGATCCTGGCCGTCGAGGAAGATCTGCCCGCTGATGTTCGCGATACCAGGCGGGTGCAGGCCCATGATCGACAGGCTGGTGACGCTCTTGCCGGACCCGGACTCGCCGACGATGCCGAGCGTCTTGCCGCGCTCCAGCTGGAACGAGACGCCGTCGACGGACTTCACCACGCCGTCGTCGGTCGGGAAGTGCACCTTCAGGTCGCGGACGTCGAGGAAGGCTTCGCCTCGCTCGACCCGCTGCGGGGAGTCCTGAACGACTTCTTCGATAGGTTCGGTCACGAGATTCGCACCCTCGGGTCGACGACGGCGTACAGAAGGTCAACGACCAGGTTCGCCAGCACGATGAAGAACGCGGCAACCAGAGTCACGCCGAGCACCTTCGGCAGGTCGTTGGCCCGCAGCGCGATCACGGCGTACTGACCGATGCCGGGCAGCGAGAACGTGGTCTCGGTGAGGATCGCGCCGCCCATCAGGAGGCCGAGGTCGAGACCGAAGATCGTCAGGATCGGCGTCAGCGCCGACCGCAGGCCGTGCCGCAGCACCACGGTCCGCTCGGTGAGCCCCTTGGCGCGGGCAGTCCGGACGTAGTCCTCGTTCATCGTCTCGAGCATGCCGGCCCGGGTGAGTCGCGCGTACGCCGCCGCGTACAAGAAGGCCAGCGTCACCCACGGGAGGATCAGGTCGTACGCCCACCACAACGGGTTCGTCTCGTCGAGTGGGTTGATGCCGCCCTGCTGGGTCCAGCCGAGGCCGTAGCTGAAGATCGACAGCGACAGCAGGCCGGTGAAGAAGATCGGCAGCGACACGCCTGCCAGCGCTACCGACATGAGTGATCGGTCCAGCACCGACCCACGTCTCAGTGCCGAGATGACACCGGTTCCGACACCGGTCAGGAGCCAGATGAATGCCGCCCCGCCCGCGAGTGAGGCTGTCACCGGTATTCGCGCGACCAGGTCCGGCCAGACCGGCTGCTGGGTCAGGAACGAGTAGCCGAAGCACGGCGCCGGGCAGCGCTCGGTTCCGGTGCCGTAGTTGTAGTCCTGGCCGACCACGAGGCCTTTCACGAATCGGCCGTACTGCACGTAGAGAGGGTCGGTGAAGCCGAGCCGGACCGCCGTGTTGTGGATCTGCTCCTGCCCCGCGCTCTTACCGACGTAGCGGCCGGCCAGGTCGTCGGCGGTGGCGCCGCCGAGTCTCGGGACGAGGAAGAAGATCGCGAACGTGACGGCCGTGACGATGAAGAGCAGGAGTACTGCTCCGATCACCCGGCGAACTAGATATGCGAACACCGTGCTCGGCGTGGTGGCCGGTGATCATCGCTGATCACCGGCCACCCTCAGCCTTCACCTACCTCTACTGGTGATTGTTGTTCAGGGCAACTGACTGCCGATTACTTCTGCGCGAGACCGATACTCGCGTAGTCGTACATGTTCTGACCGTCGTTGCTGAACACGTTCGCGAGCGTGTCCGGGCGGTACAGCAGACCCTTGGCCCAGACGCCCGGCAGCACACCGGCCTGCTCCATGACCTTCTTGTCGACGTCCACCCAGATCTTGTTGCGAGCGGCGTCGTCGGTGGTCGCCAGCGCCTTGTCGATCAGCTGGTCGACCTCCGGGATCCGGATACCCAGGTTGGTGTTACCACCGGAGGCCCGGATCACCCGGCTGTCGACGATCTGGCTGAGGAAGCCGAAGCCGTCCGGCCAGTCCGCACCCCAGCTGTAGACGATCATGCCCAGGCCGTTGGCCTTCGCGTAGTCCGGCTTGCCGGCGTACAGCTTGGTGTAGTCACCGGTCGGGAAGCCCTTGGGCGTCAGCTTGATGCCGACCTTGGCCAGCGACTGCTGCAGCGACTCGGCGACGGCCTTCTCCTTCGGCCGGTCCGCACGGTAGGCGATGTTGGTGCTGAAGCCGCTCGGCATACCGCACGCCGTCAGCGCTTCCTTCGCCTTCGTCGGGTTGCCGTTCTTGTCCGCCTCGAAGCCGTAGTCGTCGAACTTCTCCGCACCCGCGACCGACGGCGGCATCAGGTTCGTCGCGATGTCGCCACCGAACGGACCGCCGTACGCGCGCTGGTAGCCCTCGTGGTCGGCGGCGTACAGGACCGCCTTGCGGCAGTTGACGTTGTCGAACGGCTTGACCTCGCTGTTGAACACCGTGAAGTTCAGGCGGGTCGACAGCACGCTGTCGGTGTGCGCCTTCAGCTTCGGGTCGGCGAGCACCTTGGCCTGGGTCTCGGCCTGCACACCGGTCCCGGCGATGTCGACGTCGAGGTCACCGGCCTGCAGCCGGTTGTCGATGTCGGCGCCGTTCACGTTGTAGGCGACGTTGATCTTGTCCGGCAGCGCCTTGCGGCCCGTGTCCGGGTCGGTCGCCGGGTCGTACTGGTCGTTGCGGACCAGGGTGAAGCCCTTGTTCGCGTCGTTGCTCTCGAACTTGTACGGGCCGCTCGAGATCGGGTGCAGCTGGTACTTCGTGCCGGTGTCCTTCGCCTGCGGGACCCCCGCGGTCGACGGCAGCTGCGCGAAGTAGTCGAAGCCGGCGAACGTCTTGTTCAGGTGGAAGACGATGGTGTAGTCGTCCGGCGTCGTCATCGCCTTGGACAGCAGCTTCATCTGCGGGTCCTTGGCGACGCTGTAGTCCTTCGGGACGTCCAGCAGGAAGTCGTTGAAGTACGTCGGACCGTTCGGCAGCGTGGTCTTGTCCAGGGATCGGGCGACGCCGTACATGACGTCCTTGGCCTTGACCTCGGTGCCGTCCTCGTACTTGACGCCCTTGCGGAGCTTGTAGGTCCAGGTCTTGGCGTCGTCGCTCGGCACGCCCGGAGCCTCGGCGAGGTCCGGGACGACCTTCGCGCCTTCCTTGCCCGGAGCCGACTTGAAGGTCATCAGCGGCCGGACGTAGTTCCGCACGAGGTTCCAGGACAGGCCGTAGTAGGTGTCACCCGGGTCGGTGGAGTCCCACTTCTCCGTGATCGCCATCCGGAGCGTGCCGCCCTTTTTGTCGCTCGGATTGAAGATCTTGTTGTTGGCCGCGTCGAACTCGGGCGTCGCCGCGCTGCTGCCGCCACCCGACCCTCCGGAGGAAGCCTTCGGTCCCCCGCAGGCCACCAGGCTCAAGGCGACGGCCGCACTGACGGCTGTGACCGTCGTGATGCGATTCCATCTCATCTCTTGTTGCACCCCTTTAATCGTTGAGAGCCAGGCTCCCTGGTTGATGCGAAACGCCTACCGGGATCGCGGGTCGAGCGCGTCGCGCAATCCGTCACCGAACAGGTTGAACGCCAGCACGGTGACGAAGATCGCCAAACCGGGCGGAATCATGTACATCGGGTCGACCTGGTACCAGTTCGCCGCGCCGGAGAGCATGTCGCCCCAGCTCGCGGTCGGCGGGCGGACACCGACACCCAGGTAGGAAAGACCGGCCTCGAACAGGACGTTGGTCGGAATCAGCAGCGTCGCGTAGACCAGGATCGGCGCGATCAGGTTCGGCAGCAGCTCCGTGAACAGGATGTACGGGCGTCGCGCGCCGAGGCTCCGGGCCGCGTCGACGAACTCCCGCTCCCGCAGCGACAGCGTCTGGCCGCGGATGATCCGGCCGATGTAAGGCCAGCTGAAGAAGCCGATGATGAAAACGATCAGCGCGACCCGCAGCGCGTCGCCCTGCAGCCCGAACATCTTGTCCGGGATCGCACCGACCAGCGCGAGCGCGAACAGCACCAGCGGGAACGCCAGGAAGATGTCCATCAAGCGGCTGATCAGGGTGTCGACCCAGCCGCCGAAGTAGCCGGCGACGATACCCATCACGACGCCGATCACGACCGACAGCAGGGTCGCCAGGAAGGCGATCAGCAGCGAGATGCGGGCGCCGTACACGATCCGCGCGAAGATGTCCCGGCCGTTCACCGGCTCGATGCCGAACGGGTGGTCCCAGCTGACGCCGCCGAGCTTGCCGATCGGGGTCTGCAGCGACGGGTCCACCAGGTCCTGGTGGAAATCGTTCGGGGTGACACCGACCAGTTTGCAGATCACCGGCGCGAA
Source organism: Kribbella sp. VKM Ac-2569 (assembly GCF_004216905.1). Taxonomy (GTDB): domain Bacteria; phylum Actinomycetota; class Actinomycetes; order Propionibacteriales; family Kribbellaceae; genus Kribbella. The sequence goes on along the minus strand of NZ_SGXJ01000003.1, from coordinate 380,928 downwards.
GATGCCGACCAGGATCAGCAGCAGCACGAAGGCACCGCCGGCGAGCGCGACCTTGTCGCGCTTCAGCCGCATCCACGAGATCTGCCACAGCGACCGGCCCTCGATCTTGCCGACGCCTTTGAGGATCGCCTCGGGCTGCGCTGAGGATGATCCCGGCTCGACCTCGAGTGGCGTGCTCACGCGATGAGTTCCCCTGCCTGGTTCGGATGAACCGGAACGAAATCCGGAATGGCTGCCGCCTTAACCTGCCGCCATTACAGCCCGGAGTCAAACGCGGAAAGTGCTGCGTTGCCCGATCGTGATCGTCAGGAAATCGTCCCGTATCGTGGACTTTCCGCAGTAAACCACGGCGTCGCACCCAGGGTCGCCGAGACCTCGCGAACCGTTACTGCCATGGCATTTTTGTGTCACCCAGCCGAACGCTGCAATGTCACCGTCGAAGGCCGGAGAGATAAAGGAACGACAACGGATCGAGAGCCGTCTTGAGGTTCTCCAGATCCTTCCCGGCAACCACCGCGACGCGTCCCTGCCAGGTCGGGATCACCGGCGCCTCCCGCGCGATCACTCCCTGTAACTGCTCGATCAGGTCGTCGCGCTTCAGACCGTTCTGCTCGGTCCGTTCCTGCTGCAGCAACTTGCTGGCTGCCGCCGATCGGTAGCCGTACACGAACGGGGTCAGGTAGTCGTCCGCATCCGGGTACGACGGAGTCCAGCCGGCCTGGTACAGATCGTACGCCCCGGCCTTCGTCAGCTCCTGGTACTGCGGCCACTCCGCGCCCCGCAACGTCACCCGGAACAACCCGGACGCCTCCAGTTGCCGCTTCAGCTCAAGTACCTCGGCCTTCGCGCCGACGCCGTACTGCGAGGGCGTCCACCCGACCGTCAGCGGCACGGGTACGGCGATGTTCGCCTCCTTGAGGATCGCCGCGGCCGCCGTCCTGCTCGGCTGCTTGTACTCCGTCTTGAACGCGTCGGCCTGTCCGCCGTAGCCGGGCGGCACGACCGAGTACAGCGGCGACACGTGGTCGCCGTACGCCTTCTTCGCGATCGCCGGGCGGTCGATCAGCTGCGCCACGGCCTGCCGTACGGCCGGCTTGCGGGCCAGCAGCGACTTCATCTGGAAGGTGAACAGCCGGATCTCCGCGGAGCCCGCCTCGACGACCTGGACCCGGTCGGACTTGCGCAGCTTGTCCAGGAGACTCGGTCCGAAGCCGTGGAACGCGAGGTCCGCCTTGCCGGTCGTCACCGCCTGGTAGAGCGCGTTCGAGTCCTTCATCAGGCTGATTGTGACGCCGTCGTTCTGCGCCGCCCGCGGACCGCGGTACCCGGGGAACTTCGTCAGCGTGACCTCGGTGCCCGGCTTGTACGCCGCCAACTGGTACGGCCCGCTGCCGATCGCCTTCGTGTCGAGCAGCTTGTTCGCCGGGTACGCCTCCTCGTCGACGATCGAGGACGCGGTCGTGGTCAGCAGGTACGGCAGACGCGCGTCCGGGCTGGTCAGGTTGAACACCGCCGTCAGCTCGTCCGGCGTACTCACCGACTTCACCGAGGAGAACAGCGCGGCCGCTCCCCCGGGCGTCTTCAGCCGGACCAGCCGGTCGAAGCTGAACTTCACGTCCGACGAGGTCAGTTCGTGCCCGTTCGGGAAGGTCAGGTGCTCCTTCAGGCTGCACGTGTACGTCGTCGGCGAGTCGAACTGGCAGTCCGCGGCGTCCGGCACCGGGGTCGGCTTGTCCGGCAGGATCGTCAGCAGTGTCTGGAACAGGTTCGCCTGGACGGTCCGCGAACCGACGTCGTACGGCCCGGCCGGGTCGAGCGACGAGATCGCGTCCGTGGTCGCGAGCCGCAGCAGCATCAGCTTCGGCGTCGGGTCCCCCGGGTGCGGGGCGTTGTCGTCCGGCTCACCGCAGGCCGCCAAGGACACGCCCAGCGCACCCACCGCCACGGCCGCCGACACCCGGCGCACCCACTCACTCACCGTCTCACCTTTCCCCAGCCCACGACCCCACTACCAGACAACGCCCCCGAGGGCACCAAGTGACGGTACTTCCTCAACGGAGCAGCGAGCGCAGGGACTCCGGGGTGAGCGGCTCCAGCGACTTCACCACGAGCCGCCGCGGCGCCTCCGGGATCGTCACCCACTGCGGCACGGCGACGACGTAAATGCCGGCCGCCGTCCCCGCCTGCGTGCCGGTCATCGAGTCCTCGATCACGACGCAGTCCGCCGGGTCCACACCGAGCCTGGCCGCACCGGTCAGGTACGGCTCCGGGTGCGGCTTGCCCAGCGTGACCTCGTCACCGGCCACGATCACGGCGAACGGATCCGGCGGCAGGTGCCCGAGCACCGCGTCGATCATCACCCGGTACGACGCCGACACCAGCGCGCACGGGATCTCTTCCTTGCGCAGCGCCTGCAGCAACTCGAGCGCACCCGGCTGGAAGGTCACCTCCTTGCGGAGCGCCTCCACCACCTCCGAGAACATCCGGTCGGCCAGCTCCTCGGCGGAGATCACGCCTTCCGGGATCCGCGCCATCCAGACCTGTACGGCGTCGCGCAGGTCGCTCCCGATCAAGGTCATGCAGTCCTCGATCGTCCAGGTCGCACCCAGCTCGGCCAGCAGCTCCAGCTGCACCTCCGCCCAGACCTTCTCGGAGTCGACCAACGTCCCGTCCATGTCCCACAGCACCGCACGCAACCCCGCCACCCACACTCCTCAACGTCGTCTCTTTGAGCACCCACCAACCGTTTTCGGACAGGCAGAACGGTTGGTGGGTGCTCAAGGTGTGCCTATTCTCCCTGGTCCGGCGCGACACGTTCCGCCTGGGGTGAAACCAGGCACGCGCGAACAGCGGAGCACGTAGGCTGGGCAGTCCGGTTTCCGGTGACCGCACCGGATTGGCTACAGAGACGACAGGGAGCCTGCGAGTGGTAGACCTCGCGAACCTGAGGGACCCGGTCGTGATCGCCGCGTTCGAGGGCTGGAACGACGCGGCCGAGGCGGCCACCGGAGCGGTCGACCACCTGATCGACGAGTGGGAAGCCGAGCTCGTCTCGGCGATCGATCCCGAGGACTACTACGACTACCAGGTGAACCGTCCCCGGGTCGGCCTCGACGAGGACGGCGGACGGCACCTGACCTGGCCGACCACCCGGATCTACCTGGCCCGCCCGGACGACACCGGCCGTGACGTGCTGTTGATCCGCGGCGTCGAGCCGAACATGCGCTGGCGGGCGTTCTCCAAGGAGCTGCTGGAGATCGTCGACGAGTCGAACGCGCAGCTCGTCGTCGTCCTCGGCGCCCTGCTCGCGGACTCCCCGCACACCCGTCCGATCCCGGTCTCCGCGACATCGTCCGACGACGAGCTCACCGCCGCGTGGAGCCTGGAGCCGTCGACGTACGAAGGCCCCACCGGCATCACCGGCGTCTTCGCCGACCTGTGCACCACCCTCGGCGTGCCGGCCGTGTCGATCTGGTCCGCGATTCCGCACTACATCGCGGGTACGCCGTGCCCGAAGGCGTCGCTGGCGTTGCTCGGCAAGATCGAGGCGCTCCTCGACATGGCCATGCCCGAAGGTGACCTCCCGGAGCTCGCGCGGGCCTGGCAGCGCGGCGCGGACGAGCTCAGCGAGGAAGACCCCGAGGTCGCGGAGTACGTGCACTCATTGGAGGAGCAGCGCGACACCGCCGACCTCCCCGAAGCCACCGGCGAGGCGATCGCCGCGGAGTTCGAGCGCTACCTCAAACGCCGCAACAAGAATCACGGCGACTAGCCCCTGTCCCCGTAACCGCCGCAAGGTGTGGACCGTTGTTACCAGTGGGTTTATATTCGTCCGGACTACTGGGGGGTGACGGCGTGCCGTCACCGGGACCACGGGGAGCAATCGGATGCGCGACGAGCGAGGCGGCAGTTCGGTGCCTGCGCTGGCCGTGCTCGTGCTGCTCGGTGTGGTCGCCGCGGTCGGGATCCTCGGCAACAAGAAGCACGAGACTGTCGACCTCACGACGCTGACCGCCTCGACGACCTCGACGACGATCACCACCGCACCGCTCGACGCTGAGCCGTACGCCGGGACCACCGGGCTCGTCGTGCATCCGCGCACCGAGGCCGCGCTGTACAGCTCCCCGGACGCGGACGCGTTCGGCAAGATCGGCCCGACCCAGTTCGGGCCGACCTGGCTGCCGGTGGTGGAGCAGACCGACGGCTGGGTCCGGGTCCTGCTCCCCTCCAAGCCCAACCGGTCCACCGGCTGGCTCCAGGACGAAGGGCTCGACCGGGCCACCTCGTCGTACCTGATCCGCGTGCACACCAGCTCGCGGACGCTCGAGCTCTTCGAGAACAACAGGAGCCTCGGCACCTGGAAGGCCGGGGTCGGCGCGACGAAGACGCCGACGCCGCCCGGGCGGACGTTCCTGCTCGGCTCGATCATCGACCGGAAGCGCTCGGCATCGCCGATCGTGCTGCCGTTGGGTGCGCACAGTCCCACCTTGGACACGTTCGGTGGCGGACCTGGTACGGTCGCGATCCACGGCTGGCCGAATCCGCATGTCTTCGGCGCCGCGATCAGCGCGGGCTGCGTCCGGGTGCCGAAGACCGCCCTCGCCCACCTGCAGAAGGTTCCGCTCGGGACGCTCGTCCTGATCGACAGCAAATAAGGAGATTCCGATGCGACGACAGTTGACTCCGACCGTGCTGACGGCTGCGGCCGTGGCGGGCGTCGTGACGTTCAGCCTGGTCGCGAGCGCCCCCGTCGGCAACGCGGCGGCCCGCCCGTCCTCGGCGTACGCCGTGAGCGCCGTAGGCCAGGTGCCGATCCCGAAGACGCCGTACGCCGAATCGCTGGACGGCAAGCGGCAGACGACGTCGGCGCTCGAGCTCCCGAAGAACCCGCTGATCTCGGTCCGGGCCGGTACGGCGACCGCGGGCAACGACTCGGCCTCCGTCGAGCTGTTCGACGTCGTGGTCGGCCCCGACATCCTGAGCCAGGTGACGATCCCGCCGGAGCTGAAGCAGCAGTGCTCCGCGCTGCCGAAGACCGGCGCGGACAACCTGCCGATCCCGGACATCGCGCTGCCCGACCTCGGCCTGCCGCTGCCGAAGCTGAGCACCAAGGACCTGCCGGTCAAGAACCTGCCGGACCTGTGCAACCTGCTGCTCAACCCGCCGAAGTCGCTGCTCGGCATCGACTCGCTGAACGTCTGGTGCTCCGGCGACGACGGCGGCGTCGACATCGGCTCGCTGACGCTGCTCGGCCAGACCATCAAGCTGCCGAGCACGAAACAGGGCGCTTCCTTGCCGTCCAACCCGCTGGCGAGCATCACGGTCAACAGTCAGGGCAAGCACTCGGACGGCGCGTTCACCATCACCGGCCTGAGCATCAACCTGGGCGGCGGGACCGAGGTCATCAACCTGGCGTCGGCGACCTGCGCCAAGCCGGCCGCGAAGCCGAAGCCCAAGCCGCAACCGCAGGCCCCCCACGAGGCCCCGGCCCAGGTCAACACCCCGCCGGCCGCGCCGGTCCCGACCCCGGTCAAGACCCACCACCCGGTCACCGGCTGACGATCGAACCTGGACTAGAGCTTCACGCCCAGCAGCGCGTCACAGGCCTGGGCGACGAGTGCGGGCGCCTGCGAATCCGTGCCGTCGGTTGCCGCCCACTCGTCGAGGGCCGCCAGGGCGCCGGCGGAGTCCAGGTCGTTGGTGAGCGCCGCCCGTACGGCGTTCACAACGGCCGCACCGTCCGGCCCGGCGTCCCGCGCCACGGCGGCACGCCACCGCTCGAGCCGCGCCTGTCCGTCGGGCAGGTCGGACTCGTCCCAGAACCAGTCGGTCCGGTAGTGGTGGGTGAGCAGCGCCAGCCGGATCGCCATCGGGTCCGCGCCCGCGAGGCGCTCCTTCGAGACCAACACGAGGTTGCCCTTGGACTTCGACATCTTCTCGCCGTCGAGACCGACCATCGCCTGATGCACGTAGGCGCGCGCGAACGGGTGCTCACCCGTCGCGACCTGCGCGCCGCTCGCGGACATCTCGTGGTGCGGGAAGATCAGGTCCGAGCCGCCGCCCTGGACGTCGAACGACATCCCGAGGTACTTCAGCGCGATCGCCGAGCACTCGACGTGCCAGCCCGGCCGGCCGCGGCCGAGCGCCGAGTCCCAGGCCGGCTCCCCCGGCCGCTCGTGCCGCCACAGCAGGCTGTCCAGCGGGTCCTGTTTGCCCTCGCGGTCCGGGTCGCCGCCGCGCTCCGCGAACAGCTCCCGCATCGTGTCGCGGTCGTAGTTCGACACGCCGCCGAACGCCGGGTCCGCCTTCACGGCGAAGTACAGGTCGCCGTCGACCGGGTACACCGCGCCCGCGCGGCGCAGGTCCTCGACCGCGTTCGCGACCAGGTCGATCGACTCGACCACGCCGATGTAGTGCTGCGGCGGGATCACCCGGAGCGCGGTCATGTCGTCGCGGAACAGCTGGATCTCCCGCGCCGCGAGGTCGGTCCACTCGACGCCGGTCGCGGTCGCGCGCTCGAGCAGCGGATCGTCGACGTCGGTGATGTTCTGGGTGTACGAGACGTCGTACCCGGCGTCCCGCCAGAGGCGGTTGATCAGGTCGAACGTGACGTACGTCGCGGCGTGGCCCATGTGGGTGGCGTCGTACGGCGTGATGCCGCAGACGTACATGCGGGCGGTCCCGCCGTCGGTCGGCGGCACCTCGACCAGGCCGCGCGAGGCGGTGTCGTAGAGGCGTAGCCGCCGCGCGGGCCCGGGTACGGCCGGGATGTCTGGTTTCGTCCACGCCTGCATGTGTCGGAGCTTATGCCAGTCCGATTTTCAATGACGCGACACGGTTCCACTCCGTGGTCCACAGCTGGGGTGTGCACCCGCCTGCGGATAGCCTCGCGAGCGATGAGTACAGACTTCAGCCCCGAGCTCCAGTCGTACGGCGGCTGGATCGCCGCGGCCGCGATTCAGCAGCAGGACCTGTTCAACGACGTGGTCGGACCGGACTCGCTGCAGGCCGATCTCGACGCGCGGACGCTCGGCGGTGAGCGCGGCGTACTGCACGGGATCTCACTGCTCGGCAGCTTCTCCGAACTCGACCGGACCTGGCTGTGGGGCTGGGCGAACCCGGGCTTCGGGCCGGACGCGCCCGCGGTCGCCTCGACACTCGCGATCCGCGAGTTCGGTGAGCGGCACCGGATCGGCGAGTTCACCACCGAGAGCCCGGATCTGAGCGGGTTCGAGCAGCCGGCCCAGGCGGCGATCACACTCGCGATCACCGCCGGCTCCGTCCTCGGCGGCCGCGGTGTCTGGTCGACCGCGATCAACGAGGGCCAGGGGACCGTGTACCTGCACGTCGCCGACGAGCAGTTGCCGCAGGCCGGCTTCGACGCGATCGCCACGCCGCGGCTGCTGATGACCGCGATCAGCGTCTTCCCCGCCGACCACCGGCAGGTCGTCCGCGGCTACTTCCACCACTTCGGCCTGCCGTACGACGAGGGCCCGGACGCGATCCGCGGTACGGCGCCGAACGGCAGCCCGGTGGTCGTCGAGTTCGACGAGCTGGGTCGGGTCGGCAACATCAGCGTGCAGGGCAGACCTTAGAACGCCGGCCAGGGGATCGCGGGCCAGTCGTCGCTCGGATACGGGAAGGTGCCGGTCTTCAGCAGCGTCGAGCAGCGTTCGCGGGTCGCGGTCAGCTCGACGGCGGTGACGAGCTCACACAGTTGTTGCCCGAGGCCACCGGCCAGTTGATCCGCAAGCCGCCGTACGTCGTCCAGCAGGCCGGCCGGGATCGGTTCACCGGCCCAGCCCCACAGGACCGTACGGAGCTTGTCGTCGGCGTTGAACGTGACGCCGTGATCCACGCCGTACACCCGGCCGTCGCCCGGGTTCAGCACGTGACCGCCCTTGCGGTCGGCGTTGTTGACCACGGCATCGAACACGGCCATCCGCCGCAACGCGTCGTTGTCGGCGTGCACGAGCGTGACAGGGTTGTGGCGGCCGTCGAGCGCGTCCAGGACACCGACCCATCCGGAAGGCACGCGGCCCTGCGGCACGATGTCGACCAGTTCGGTGTCCCCCGGTCCGAGCTCGGCCTCGTCGATCCACAACTGGACCATGCCTTCACCGAGCGGCCCGTCGCGCAGCAGCGTCGGCGGCACGACCGACCAGCCGAGCGCCTCGGACACGACGTACGCCGCGAACTCGCGCTGGGCGAGTGTGCCGTCCGGGAAGTCCCACAGCGGCCGCTCGCCCTCGATCGGCTTGTAGACGACGGTGGCGGTCTCGCCTTCCAGGCTGACCGACCCCTGGTAGGTGCCGTTCGAGGCGGCGACCAGTCGCCCGTGCAGTGACAGCTCCCCGAGGGCGAGGAGCTCCGGATCGATCGTCATTCCGGCAGATGCCTGCGGTAGCCGTTGGCCCGCGGGCAGATGTGGCCGTCGGCGTCGATCGGCCGGCCGCAGAACGGGCAGCTCGGGCGTCCGGACGCGACCAGTGCGACCGCCCGCCGGGCGAACGCACGGGCCTGCTCCTCGGTGATCCGGACGATGAACACCTCGGCGTCGTCGGACTCCATCGCGGCGGTGACCGGGTCGGTCTCCTCCAGCTCGGCCTGCTCGCCGGTGACGACCGCGAACACCTCGATCACCACGCGCTCGGCGTCGGCCTCCCACGCCAGCGTCATGGTGCCGGCCCGGAACTCCTCCTCGATCGGCTGCTCGAGCGGTGCGGTGTCGTCACCCGCGGTCTGCGCGACCGGGTCGCGGTCGAAGCGCCGGGCGACCTCGTCCAGCATCACGTCGAGCCGCTCCGCGAGCGCCATCACCTGTTCCTTCTCGCATGCCACCGACGTCAGCCGTTGCCCGGCCCGCGCCTGCAGGAAGAACGTCCTCGCACCGGGTTCCCCCACGGTGCCGGCGACGAACCGCTCGGGGTCGTCGAAGGAGTGCACAACTCGCGCCATACGTAGACCCTATTACCGTCCACCGACCACAGCGTCGGACGACTGCTTCTTGGGCTTGCCTTTCGCTGACGGCTTAGGGATCAGCGAGGCCAGTTCGCTGCCGGAGTCGTTCAGCCGGACCAGGAACGGGCGGGTCGCGGTGTAGGTGATGATTGTCGTCGACGCGGTGTCCACGACGATTCGCTGGAACGTGTCCAGGTGCTGACCGAGCGCGTCCGCGACGATCGCCTTGATCACGTCGCCGTGCGAGACCGCGACCCAGATCGCGTTGGGCCCGTGGCTTTTCACGAGCTCCGCGTCGTGCGCCCGGACGGCGTCGACCGCGCGCTGCTGCATCCCTCGCATCGACTCGCCGTTCGGGAACGTGACGGCGGAAGGATGCTGCTGCACGACGGCCCACAACGGGTCCTTCGCCAGCGTGGCGATCTTCTCCCCGGTCCAGTCGCCGTACCCGCACTCGGTCAGCCGGCGATCCGTTGCCGGACGCAACCCGGCGTGCTGCTTCGCGATTGCGGCGGCGGTCTGCTTGCAGCGCTCGAGCGGTGAGGTGACGATCGCGGCCAGCGGCAGTTCGGCGAGCCGCTCCGCGACCGCCGCGGCCTGCTGTACGCCGACGTCGTCCAGCTTCACGCCCGGCGTACGACCTGCCAGCGTGCCGGACGTGTTCGCGGAACTACGACCGTGGCGAACAAGAATCACGGTGGGCATGCAGAGCACGTTATCTCCTCCGCGCAAGTCGCGGGTCGTGCCTGGCGGTCCAGCGCCGTAGCGAGCAGGTGCTCGGTGCGGTGCATCGGCGTGCTGGAGGGAAGGCCTCGATGTGGTTTCATCGTGGCCTTTCCTCCAGTGCGGCGAGGTGCCGTGCCGAGTGCCGCGCAGTAGGCGCTGGACCGCCAGGCACGACCCCTTGCAATGATGGGGTCGTGATCGTGGACTGCGGGGTGTACGCCGCCGGGGAGCGGCAGGACCTGCCCAAGGATCCCGAGACCGTTGCCCAGGCCATCGACGAGCGCGCCGACAGCTTCGGCTGGATCGGGCTGCACGAGCCGTCGGACGCCGAGATGGAGCGGGTGCAGAGCCTGTTCGGTCTGCACGATCTCGCCATCGAGGACGCGTTGCAGCTCCACCAGCGGCCGAAGGTGGAGCGGTTCGGTGACACGTTGCTCGTCGTACTGCGGACGCTCTGGTACGTCGACGAAGGCGACGCCGTCGAGACAGGGCAGGTGACCGCCTTCGTCGGACCGCGGTACGTCGTGACCGTGCGGCACGGGGAAGGCGGCGGACTCGCCACCACCCGGCACGAACTCGAGGAGCGCGCCTCCATGCTCGGGCACGGCCCGTCCGCCGTTCTCTGGGCGATCTCGGACGCGATCGTGGACGACTACGAGCGGGTCGCGGAGCAGGTCGAGATCGACGTCGACGAGATCGAGTCGTCGGTGTTCTCCCCCGAGCGGACCAGCGACGCGGAGCGGATCTACCGGCTGAAGCGCGAGGTGCTCGAGATGCGCCGCGCGATCGACCCGTTGCGGGAGCCGATGGAGCAGTTCGCGCACGGCGTGGCCGGGCTCGGGCCGAAGGCGAGCCCGTTCTTCCGCGACGTGGCCGACCACCTCAGCCGGGTCTCCGACCAGGCCGAGGCGATCGACACCCTGCTGACGTCCGCCCTGAACGCGCACCTCGCGCGCGTCTCGGTCCAGCAGAACGACGACATGCGCAAGATCTCCGCATGGGTCGCGATCGCCGCCGTACCGACCATGCTGGCCGGCATCTACGGCATGAACTTCGACAACATGCCGGAGCTCCGCTGGCACTTCGGGTACTACGCCATCCTGCTGCTGATGGCGGTCGTCTGCGTCACCATGTACCGCTTCTTCCGCAAGGTCGGCTGGCTCTAGGTCGCGGTGATCGTGCTCGTGGCCAGCAAGATGATCAGCACGATGCCGAGCAGCACGCGGTAGAACGCGAAGATCTCGGTCGAGTGCTTGGCGACGAACCGCAGCAGCCAGGCGACGGACGCGTAGGCGACCACGAAGCTGACGACCGTGCCGACGAGCAGCGGTACGACGCCGACGTCGCCGTTGAGCGCGTCCTTCAACTCGTAGATCCCCGCCCCGACCAGCGCGGGAATGCCCAGCAGGAACGCGATCCGGGTCGCGGCGACCCGTTCGAGGCCGCAGAACAGACCGGCCGAGATCGTCGCACCGGAGCGGGACACGCCAGGGATCAGCGCGAGGCACTGCACCACGCCCATCACGATCGCGTCGACGAGCGTGATGCGGGTGAGCGGGCGCGCCTTCGTGCTCAGCCGCTCGGCGGCGACCATGAAGAACGACCACCCGATCAAGGCGCCGGCCACCCACCACAGGCTGCGCAGCGGGCCCGAGATCAGGTCACGTGCCAAGAAGCCGACGATGACGATCGGCATCGAGCCGACGATCACGTACCAGCCCATCCGGTGGTCGAACTCGCCGCGGTACTCCGGCTTCGCGATCCCGCGGACCCAGGCGATCGCGATCCTCCGGATGTCCTTCCAGAAGTACAGCACCACGGCCGCGATCGCGCCGATCTGGATCACCGCGGTGAACCCGGTGATCGACGGGTCGTCGATCTTCAGCCCGAGCATCTTCGACACGATCGTCAGGTGCCCGGTGCTGGAGACCGGCAGGAATTCGGTCAGGCCCTCGACGATGCCGAGGATGATGGAGTCCCAGATCGTCATCAGTTGCCGACTCCGGACAGCTCCAGAGCCTCGGCGGCGGTCCGCAGGTCGGCGATCCGCTGCTCGACCGTCGACGCGAACGGCGTCAGCGCGACCGTCGTCGCCCCGGCCTCGGCGTACGCCGTCAGCTTGTCCGCCATCCGCGCCTTGTCACCGAGCAGCGAGATCGAGTCCAGGAACCCGAACGGTACGGCGGCCATCGCCTCGCGGTGCTTCTTGTCCAGGTACAGGTCCTGGATCTCCTTCGCCTCCTCCGCGTACCCCATCCGGACCGCGAGCGCGTTGTAGAAGTTCTTCTCCCGGCTGCCCATGCCGCCGATGTACAGGGCGGCGTACCCACGGACCGGGTCGGCCGCCGCCTGGATGTCGTCACCGGTCATCAGCGGGGTGGTGACGACGACGTCGAAACCGTCGAGGTCCTGCTGACGAACCGCACGGCCCGTCTTGATGTGGTTCAACTGCTCTCCAAGGAAGCCTGGGTCGTTGAGGATCCCGAGCCAGCCGTCGGCGATCTCACCGGCCAGCTCGAGGTTCTTCGGGCCGACCGCGGCCAGGTACACCGGCACGTGGTCGCGGATCGGCCGCACGGTCAATTTCAGCGCCTTGCCCGGTCCATCAGGCAGCGGCAGGGTGAAGTATTTGCCCTCGTACGCCACCGTCTCGCGCCGCATGGCCGCGTTCACGATGTCAACGTACTCACGGGTCCTGAGCAGAGGCTGAGAAAACCGGACGCCGTGCCAGCCCTCCGAGACCTGCGGCCCGGACACGCCGAGACCGAGCCGGAACCGGCCGTTCGACAGCCGGTCCAGGGTGGCCGCCGTCATCGCGGTCATCGCCGGCGTCCGGGCCGGGATCTGGAAGACCGCCGCACCGACGTCGATCGTGGTGGTCTGCGCGGCGATCCAGCTCAGCAGCGTCGCCGCGTCCGAGCCGTACGCCTCCGCGGCCCAGGTGACCGAGAAACCGAGAGCCTCGGCCTCCTTCACCAGCCTCAGGTGGTCCAGATGGTCGTCGCCGCCGTAGACGAAGCCGATGTTGAGTCCGAGTCGCATGACTGGCGAGCCTAGCGAGCCGTTGTCGGTGGGCCGCAATAGGCTCGGTACATGCAGCAGCGCTATCTCGGTCACAGTGGACTGGCGGTGAGCCGACTCGGGCTGGGCACCATGTCGTGGGGCCGGGACACCGACGAGCACGAGGCCCGCGAGCAGCTCGCCGCGTTCGTGTCCGCCGGCGGCACGCTCATCGACACCGCCGCGGCGTACGGCGACGGCGACAGCGAGCAGCTGATCGGGTCGCTGATCGGCGACGTGGTGGACCGCGACGACCTGGTGATCGCGACCAAGGCCGGGTTCAGCGTCCGCCGGGGCGAGCGGATCACCGACACCTCCCGCGGCGCGCTGCTGCGCGATCTCGAGGGCTCACTGCGCCGGATGAACGTCGAACACATCGACCTCTGGCAGCTGCACACCTGGTCCGACGACGTACCGCTGGAGGAGACGCTCTCGGCGCTCGACCACGCCGTCAGCTCCGGCAAGGTGCGGTATGTCGGCATCTCGAACTACGCCGGCTGGAAGGCGGCCCGCGCCGTCACCTGGCAGCAGGCCTGGCCGGGCCGCGCGGTCCCCGTCGCCAACCAGGTCGAGTACTCGCTGCTCGCCCGGGACGCCGAAATGGACGCGATCCGGGCGGCCGCCGGCCTCGGGATCGGGGTCCTCGCGTGGTCACCGCTCGGCCGCGGCGTGCTGACCGGGAAGTACCGCACAGGCATCCCCGCGGACTCCCGGGCGGCGTCTCAGCATCTGTCGAGATTCGTCGACCCCTACCTCGACGCGCGGGCTTCAGGCATCGTGGAAGCGGTCGCACGAGCCGCCGACGGGCTCGGCTGGACCCCGCTCGAGGTCGCACTGACCTGGGTGCGGGACCGGCCGGGAGTGTCGGCGGCCATCGTCGGGGCCCGGACGGCACTGCAACTGAAGTCTGTGCTGGGTGTGGAGGAGCTCACATTGCCGCCCGCCATCGCCGCGGCACTGGAGGATGTTTCCTGAGGTCGGTAGTTGGAGGTGTGGATGGCCGAGTACGAGCTGCAGCAGTTCGAGGTGTCCAGGACGGAGTCCCGCGGTGCGGTGCGCAAACTGCTCACCGAGCACGCGGAGTACGGCGGGTGGGAGCTGGCCCGTCTGCGTCGCTATCCCGACGGTTCACGACGCGTGTGGCTGCGTCGCCGCATCATCCGCGTGATGCGGACCCTCTGAGCAGGACGGACACCAGTTCCCGTCGGCTGCCGACGCCGACCTTGTCGAACGACGCCCGTACATGCTCCTGCACGGTGTGCGGCGACAGGCACAACCGCTCGACGATCTGCCGTGTCGAGTATCCGCGAAGCAGCAACTCGGTCACCCGCTGCTGAGCAGGGGTGAGCCCGTGCAGATCGAGAAGCAGGGACCCCAGCTGGGCCGGTGTTACCGGCTCGATCACGATTGCCGTCTGCCCGTTCTCACCGAGCTTGGACGCCTGCAGCCCGAGCCACTCACCCCGGCGCGTCCTGACCTTCAGCCGCGCGGTCGTCCGGTCGGCCCGCATCCGCGCGACCACCGAACGCACCGCGACCGGCAACTCCTGAGGCGCACCGAGCTCGTCGAGCCAGTACTCCGCCTCCGGGCTCACCGACTCCACGCGCAATCCCGCATCGAGCACCACGACCCCCGGCCCGGTCCCCGTAGCCTGGTACAGGCCGCCCCGGAGTCCTCGGCGTAGGCCCTCGCCGAGATGCGGTGCCAGGCGGCGTACCAGCTGAACCTCCTGCTCGCCGAACCCTGCCTCGGCGTCCTCCCGGTGCAGGCACAGCACGCCCCAGCACCGGCCGTTCGACATCAGTGCGGCGCGCAACTCGTCCCCGAGTCCGAGCGGGCGCATCACCTCGACGTACCGCGGGCTGCTCCCCCAATCGCCGCGCGTCGCCTGACCGAGCGACCCCACCGCCTCCGGCCCACCGGCGAGCACGGCGAACTTGTTCACGTCGTCCTGCCCGAACTCATTCGCCATGAACTGGTCGGTCACCGCACCGAGCGGTTCATCGGCCACCGCCGACGTGAACAGCACCGTCGCCGGATCCACTGTCGCGAAGAACGCCGCATCGACCGTCAGTACGTCACGCAGCCGGGCGAGCGCCTCGGACCGCAACTGATCGGCGTCCAGCCCCGCGTAACAGCGCTGGATCAGCACCTCCAGGCGATCCCCCGCCCCCATGCTCGTGATGCTACGCCGGTACGGCGCCCAGCTGCTTGAGAAAGCCCAGGTCGTCGAGCAAACCCCAGCGCTCGACGATCAGGCCGTCGCGCAACCGGAAGATGTTGATCCCGGGCAGGCTGATCGTCCTGCCGGTCGGCGGCACCCCCATCACCTCGCCGCGGTGTGTCCCGCTGGCTGTGAACCGCTCGACGACGATGTCGTCCTCCGCGATCAGCGCGTGCAGTTCGCTGTGCCAGTCCGGGAACGCGGCGCGCATCATGCCGCCGGCCGTCCGCATGCCCTCGCGGTCCGGCGTGACGCCGAACGGCGGGTCGTGATTGATGAAGTCCTCGGCCAGGTAGGTGTCCACGGTCCCGAGGTCCCCTTTGGTGAACAGTCCGTCGATGAAGTCCTTGACGACGGTCTTGTTGCTCTCTGCTGTGCTCATGGCATCGATCGTGGGCGCGACCCCGGCCGACCGGTACCCCGATTAGTTGGGGTTCTCCCGGGTGAATTATCTCTGCAACAGAGGTATTCTTGATGGTGTGACCGAGGTTCTCGCTGAGGAGCTGCTGGCGGCCGTCGGGCTGGTGCGGCGGCACCTGCGCCGATCCGTCGGGAGGCCGTTCCCGCTGTCCGCGCTCACCGACTCCCAGGCGGAGCTGGTCCGGACTGTCCGCCGCAATCCCGGCATCTCCGTCGCCGAGGCCGCGGCGGAGCTCGGCCTGGTCGCGAACACCGTGTCGACCCTCGTCGGCCAGCTCACCGAGCGCGGTCTGCTGCAGCGCACTCCCGACGAGTCCGATCGCCGGGTCGCGCGGTTGACCCTCACGGAGCCGGCCCGCGAACAGGTCGAGGCCTGGCGCGATCGCCGTACGGCGCTGGTCACCCGGACGCTCGACGATCTGACGGCGGACGACCGTGAGGCGTTGAGATCGGCGTTACCCGTTCTCGCCGTACTGGCCGAACGGCTGCACCCCTCGGAAGACCAGCAACGGAAGGTGCGCGTATGAGTGCGGAACCCGCGCCGGCGGTGGAGGTCACCGGGTTGAGCCACCGGTTCGGCGACCATGTCGCGGTCGACGACTTCGACCTGACCGTCTCCCCCGGCGAATGCTTCGGCCTGCTCGGTCCCAACGGCGCCGGCAAGACCACAACGCTGCGCGTGCTGAACACGCTCTACCCACCCCAGTCCGGCACGGTCCGCGTCTTCGGCCTCGACGTCCGCACTGCCGCGATGTCCGTACGGCGTCTGCTCGGGTACGTCCCGCAACAGCTGTCCATCGAGGGAGCGCTCTCCGGACGAGAGAACGTTTCCTGGTTCGCGCGGCTGTACGACGTACCGCGGCGCGAACGGGCCGCGCGGGTGGCCGAGGTCCTGGAGATCGTCGACCTCACCGACGCGGCCGACCGGCTCGCGTCGACGTACTCCGGCGGCATGGTGCGCCGGCTCGAACTCGCGCAGGCGCTGGTCAACCGGCCCGCGCTGCTCGTTCTGGACGAGCCGACGGTCGGGCTCGATCCGGTGGCGCGGGACTCGGTGTGGGCGCGGGTGCAGGAGATGCAAGAGCGGTACGGGATGACCGTGCTGCTGACCACGCACTACATGGAGGAGGCCGACATCCTCTGCGACCGGGTTGCGTTGATGCACCTGGGCCGGCTGCGCGCCGCCGGTACGCCGAACGAGTTGAAGGCCGAGCTCGGCCCGCGCGCGAGCCTCGAGGACGTGTTCCGGCGCCACACCGGCGAGAGCCTCGAAGGTCAGGCGAAGGGAGGACTGCGCGATGTCCGTGGCACCCGCCGCACCGCCCAGCGCATGGGTTGATTCGCGGCCGCGCGCCGTGCTCCGGCTCTTCTCCAGGATCGGAACGTTCTGCCTCATCGAGTTACAGAAGCTCCGGCACGACCGGACCGAGCTGATCACGCGAGCAATCCAGCCGGTGCTGTGGCTGGTGATCTTCGGCCAGACGTTCAGCCGGATCCGGGCGATCCCGACCGGCGACGTGCCGTACCTGGACTATCTCGCGCCCGGGATCATCGCGCAGTCGGCGCTGTTCGTGGCCATCTTCTACGGGATCCAGATCATCTGGGAACGTGACGCCGGGATTCTCACGAAGTTGCTGGTCACGCCGTCCCCGCGTTCCGCACTGGTCGCCGGGAAGGCGTTCGCCGCCGGCGTCCGGACGATCTCCCAGGCGATCGTCGTTCTCATCGTCGCGGCACTGCTCGGCGTCAGTCTCACGTGGAATCCGCTCAAGTTGCTCGCTGTTCTCGCAGTCGTGGTCCTCGGCGCCGCGTTCTTCTCCTGCCTCTCGATGACGATCGCCGGCCTGGTCCTGCGCCGCGACCGCCTGATGGGCATCGGCCAGGCAATCACGATGCCGCTGTTCTTCGCCTCCAACGCCCTCTACCCCGTCGACATCATGCCCGGCTGGCTACGAGCCCTCTCCCACGCGAACCCCCTGACCTACGAAGTGAGCGCTCTCCGAGGTCTCCTGATCGGCACGCCCACCAACTACCTCCTCGACTTCACCGTCCTGATCGTCGCCGCCATCGCCGGCATCTGCGCGGCAGCCGCTCTGATGGGGCGCCTGGCGCGGTAAGCACGTTCAGCGGTACTCAGGTCGCTCGGCCAAGGTCGTGATCTCTGGCATGAGTCGCAGTCTGACACCGGACCAGGACCAGCATGGCGACAGCCGCGGTGACGAGTCCCGCCCCGATCAACGCGAGCTCGGCTCCGACCGCCCCGATGATCGGTCCGCCGGCGAGCATCCCGGCCGCGCTCCCGGCGTTCACGACGACGCTCTGCCCGGAGAGCAACGCGCGTCGCTCGGCTCCGGCCGACGACCGGGTGATGAGAACGGAGATCGCCGCGATCCCGATCACCACGGTCACTCCCGACAACGCGCCCATCACGGCGACCACGGGCGGTGTCGTCCAGACCCCCATTCCGACCCAGCACAACCCGCTCCAGGCCCACGCCATCGACGCGGTCATCACCGGTCGGGTACGCCGTACCACTGCCAACGACACCGCCGTGCCGACCAGCGACCCGACGCCGTACCCGGTCATTCCTGCCGCCAGATAGATCCCGGGCTGCCCGCGCTCCTCCCCCAGCACCGACAGACCCAACGTGAACGCGAACCAGGTAACGCATCCCGTTCCGCGGACCACCCAGCCGTACGCGACCTCAGGACGTCCGCGCAGACTCCCGCGGATCGACGGCGTCACTACTCCTTCAGGGGCGCGCTCGGCCCGCACAGAGCACGCCAGCAACCCGGCGCCGGCAACAGTTGCGGCCTCGACCCACAGCAAACCGTTCGTCAACCCGGTCGACACCGCCAACGCACCGATTGTGGGGCCGATCAGCATCCCCATTCGTCGCAGTCCGTCCTGCCAGGTCAGCAACTGCACTGCCCGACCGTCACCCCATCGGTCGCCCGTGTCGGCGAGCAATGCCGACCGTCCTGGGTTCGCCAGCGCGTCGCCGCAGCCGAGCAGCAACCCGCTCATGATCAGCAACTCCGGAGACAAGATCCCCAATCCGGCCGCCGCCGGCACTGAGGCCAACGCGATCGCAGAGATCAGCGCGACGACCGCGAGCCGCGGCCCCGAGTCCACCCATTGCCGCGCCTTTCGAGCCCACCACGGCGACAGCAGCACGGGCACCCCAGCAGCACCGGCAACGAGGCCAGTGGCTGCCACCGATCCCGTTTCCCGGAGGATCACCAGCGGCATCGCTACCTGAGAAATCCGGAACGCGAAGTCCGCCGTACCGCTTCCCGCCAGCAACGCCAACGCTTCGGATCTTGCTTTCACGCCTTGAATTCTTGGCGTTTTCCGCAGCCGCAGGTAGCCAGCACGGCTTGCGCGCATGCCATAGGCTCAGCCTATGGCCTCATTACCCTCGGTCGAGGACTTGCAGCTGGTCCAAGCCGTCGCCCGGACCGGCGCCGTCGGCACCGCAGCCCGCGAACTCCGCATCTCGCAGCCCTCGGCCTCCCAGCGACTCGCCCGGCTCGAACGCCTCTGCGGCACCAAACTCTTCGAGCGCGACACCCGCGGCGCCCGCCCCACCGCGGCCGGCGCCGAACTCAGCCGCCGCGCCGACCACATCCTCGGCCACCTCGAGGAGGTGTACGACGCAACCCGCGCGGCTGCCGTCACGCAGCGCCTCGTGATCGGTACGTTCGCCAGCCTCGCACCGATCCTGTTCCCGGTCCTCGACGCCGACCTTCCCGACCTGGAGGTCCAGCAGCAGGTCGACCACGGCCATTTCCTGGTCGAGCGCGTCGCCGAGGGCACCATGGACGCCGCGTTCATCGCCATCGCCGACCAGATGACGCTCCCCCGCGGCACCGCCGCGCGCCGCGTCGGCCGCGACGAACTCGTCCTGTTCGTACCGCCCGGCGCCCGCCCACCCGGCCGCGGCCGCCGACCGCTGAAAGATCGCCAGATCGCGTTCTCCACGTACGACCGCGGCGCCGAAGACATCCACTCCCGCCTGGCCGACCAGGGCGCCGTCCCCCGACGCGGCGTCACCCTCAGCACCACCGTCGCGATGGCCCGCCGCAGCTCCCATCTGGCCCTCGTCCCCCGCAGCGCCCTGGCCACCGAACTCCGCCCCGGCGAACACCTCACCCCCGCTCCCTTCCACTACCGCCTCACCCTCTCCGTAGTCACCACCCCCACCCCACCCAAGCCCCTGATCACCTACCTGCCCCAACTCCGCGCCACCCTCAACCTCTCGTAATCCCTTGGTTGAACTTGTCGTGAACAGCGGTGAGTCGCGGCGTCGGATCTTGCAGACTCGGGCGCATGAGGCTGGGACGGTTGGCGCTTGGGCGCCGGGTACTGGCGGGGTTCTGGGGCGCGACCGTCGTGCAGGTCGCGGCGATCGTCATCGACGCCAAGATCCTCAAGCAGACCAGTAAGATCACCTTGATGCCGTTGCTCTGGCAATGGTCGCGCACGCAGGACGCCCCGCCGCTCCTCCAGGCCGCACTGCTCGCCTCGGCCGCCGGCGATCTCCTTCTGGAGACCGATCTCCAACTCGCCGGCATCGCAGCGTTCGCGGCGGCACAAGCCTGCTACCTCGCCGTGTTCCTCAGCGAACCAGCGCAGCGTTCCTGGCGGGTGCTCGCGGCGTACGCAGCCTTGTGGGCCGCCCTCGTCGCGATCCTGTCACCCGGACTAGGCAGCCAACGCGTCCCCGTCGCCGCCTACGCACTGTTGCTCACAGCAACCGCGGTCGCGTCCCGCTGGCACAACTCGCGCAGCGGCCTCGGTGGAGCGCTCTTTCTCGTTTCCGACGCGCTCATCGCCCTCCGCCTCGCCGGCCGCGACTTCCCCGGCCGGGGAGCGCTCACCATGTCGACGTACGCCGTCGGCCAGTACCTGCTGACCTCGGGCGTCACCACTACGCAGGACGATCTGACCGGTAGTGGTCATCGCCGTTGACCGCGGGTCACCGGTCGCTGTGGGGTGAAGAGCATGGCGACCGTCGACGACGTACGACGACAGTTCCGGAACCCGCCGCCCGAGGGGCGGCCGATGATGCGCTGGTGGTGGTTCGGACCGTCCATCGAGCGAGACGAAATCGACCGCGAGCTGGAAGCCATGGCCGCGGCCGGGCTCGGCGGAGCCGAGGTCGCGTTCGTCTACCCGATGGGACCGGTGACGGCGCCGTTCGGATCGCCCGAGTTCCTCGAACTGGTCGGGCACGCGGCGCGGACGGCGCGACGGCTCGGGTTGCGGTTCGACGTGACGCTCGGGAGCGGCTGGTCGTACGGCGGTGCGCACGTCGGACCCGAGTACGCGGCACGGCAGTTGCACTGGGACCGCCGCGAGATCGGTGCAGCGGCGTACGACGTACCGGTCGTGGCCGCGTGGCCCGGTGACGAGTTCGTCGCGGCGTACGTCGGCGACGGGTCGGGCGGCGCGCCGTCGTCGTACGTCGAGGTACCGGCGAGCGACGGAATCATCCACGTACCGGCCGGCGGTCAGCCACGCGAAGTCCTGATCGCGACGTCCCGCGTGACCGGGCAGCAGGTGAAACGGACCGCGGTGGGAGCCGAGGGGCTGACGCTCGACCACTACTCGGCCGCCGCCGCGAACGAGCACATCAAGCAGGTCGCCGAGCCATTGCTCCTCGCGGCCACGCCCGAGCTTCTCGGGTCCGTGTTCTGCGACAGCCTCGAGGTGTACGGCGGGGACTGGACGCCGACGATCTTCGACGAGTTCGTGAAACGCCGCGGGTACGAGCTGCGGCCGCGGCTCTTCGAACTGCTCGTGGACACCGAGGGCTCGCGGCAGCTGCGGATCGACTTCGGGCGGACGCTGTCGGAGCTGTACGAGGACAACTTCCTCAAGGTGTTCCAGCAATGGGCGTCCGGGCACGGCGTACCGTTCCGGATCCAGAGCTACGGTGAGCCGCCGGCCACGATGAGCAGCTACCGGCATGCCGACCTGTTCGAAGGCGAAGGCTGGGGATGGACGCGCATCCCCGAGACCCGCTGGGCGTCGTCGGCCGCGAACCTCTACGGCCGCTCGGTCGTGTCCGCCGAGGTGTGGACGTGGGTCCACTCCCCCTCGTTCCGCGCGACGCCGCTGGATCTCCAGGGCGAGGCCCTCGAACACTTCCTCTCCGGCGTCAACCAGCTCATCGGCCACGGGTGGCCCTACTCGCCGTCCGACGGGCCCGGCCTCGGGTGGATCTTCTACGCCGCGGGCGCACTCGACGACCGGAACCCTTGGTGGCCGTCAGCGACCGCTCTCTTCCGTTCTCTCCACCGTCTCTCCTGGCTGCTCCAGCAGGGCACGCCGGTCCGGCCGGTGAAGATCTACATCCCGGCCTCCGACGCGTACGCCGACGTACGCACGGGGCACGCCGAGCCGCTGAACCTCTACCGGGTGGCCCGCCGGCTGATCCCAGAGAGCGCTCCCCGGACGATCCGGGAGGCCGGACTCGACTTCGACCTGATCGATGACGACGCGCTCGAGGTACTCGATCCCGCTGACGCACCGCTGGTCGTCGTACCCGAAGGAACGACGACACCGCCGGAAACCCAGCGCTGGCTGGATGCTGTCATCGCGGCCGGCGGAAAGGTGATCGCCGACGTCAACACTCTCGCCGACCACCTCCCGCCACCGCCGCTCTCTCCCCAACAGGACGTCGGTGTGGTCCACCGGCGCCTGGACGACGGCGACTTCTACTTCGTCGCCAACACCGGCCCCGAGATCCGCACCCTCACCTTCGACCGGCCGCTGGAACACTGGAGAGCGCTCTCTGACGACGCTGCAGTCACCCGCACCGTCACCCTCCACCCCTACGAGTCAGCCGTCCTGATCGCAACCACCACACCTGAGCCCTCAGCTGAGGCGTCCGCTCCGGCCGACCAACTGGTCAACCCACTTCACGACGGCTGGTCGGTTGCCTTTGGCAATGACAGTCGCCCGATCACGCTCCCGCACCGCTGGGAGGACGACCCGGCACTCACGACGTACTCCGGCTCAGCCACCTACCGCACCGAGATCGAACTCCCGGACACTACAGGCCGCCTACTCCTCGACTTCGGCCCAGGTGAACCGGTCGCACCCGACAGCGAGCCCTACCTCCCGAGCAACTCCTACCGCGCGCTCATCACCCCGCCGGTGGGCGTCGCCGCCGACATCTGGCTCAACGACACCCACTGCGGTTCACTCTGGGCGCCGCCGTACCAGGTCGACCTCACGGCCGCCGCGCGACCGGGCGTGAACGAGCTGCGGATCGTCGTACACAACACCGCTGCGAACGCGCTCTCCGCCGATCATCACCTGCTCGACGCGGCCGCAGAGGCCACCGCACGCTACGGGCGGCGGTTCGACCTCCAGCACATCGAACACGCCGCCGACTACCTCAACTCCGGCCTACTGACCGTGCCAAGGATCATCCGTCAGGCCTGATCGAGGAACCGGTCGACTTCCACTGATCCGGGTCCGGCACTGGCACTTCGCGCGCAGACGTACGACGCTCGGAGTAGGAACTCCATGGACGAAGGTGAGTGGGATGTCAACGATGCGGCAGTGGGTGGTCGACATCGTGATCGACGAGGAGGAGGACGAGCGAACGACCCGGGCGGAGGCGCGGCTGCGGACCCATGCGGGCGAGCAGCTCTCGGCGCGAGGTACGGCGTACCGCCATCCGAACGACCGTGAGGTCCCGCAGATCGGCGACGAGCTGGCTGCCGCGCGGGCACTGTCCGAGCTCTCGCACCGGCTGGTACTGGAGGCGGCCGAGGACATCGAGCAGGTGACCCACCGGCCGACTCATCTGCAGGGCTGAATCAACCGGCCTGTGTCAGGCCTGATCGAGGAACCGGTCCAGCACTCGCGACCCGAACTCCAGCGCCGACGTCGGCACCCGCTCGTCGATGCCGTGGAACATGCCCATGAAGTCCAGGTCCGGCGGCAGCTGCAGCGGTACGAACCCGAAGCAACGCACGCCCAGCCGGCTCCACGACTTGGCGTCCGTACCGCCCGACATCAGCAGCGGCGCGGTCCGGCTCTGCGGGTCCTCGGCCGCGAGGCACGCCTTCATCGCCTCGACCAGACCGCCGCTGAACTCGGTCTCCAGCGCGATGTCCTGGACGACGGTCTCGCGCTGCACCTTGTCGCCGAGCAGTTCGTCGATGGTCGCGAAGAACTCGTCCTCGTGCCCGGGCAGGAACCGCCCGTCGATGTGCGCCTCCGCGTCGCCCGGGATCACGTTCACCTTGTAGCCGGCGTTCAGCATCGTCGGGTTCGCGGTGTTGCGGATCGTGGCGCCGAACATCCGGCTGAAGCTGCCCAGCTTCGACAGCGTCGTAGTCATGTCCTCGGGGTCGAGCTCGACCTCGAGCACGTCCTCCAGCGTTTTCAAGAACTCGCGGACGGTCGGCGTCACGCGCAGCGGCCACTCGTGCGAACCGATCCGCGTGACGGCCTCGACGAGGTTCGTGACGGCGTTGTCGGTGTTGACCATCGACCCGTGTCCCGCCGTACCACGGGCCTTGAGCCGCATCCAGTTCATGCCCTTCTCGGCGGTCTCGATCAGGTACAGCCGCAGGTCGTCCTTGACCGTGATCGAGAACCCGCCGACCTCGCCGATGCCTTCGGTGCAGTCGGCAACGGTGTCCGGGTGGTTGTTGATCAGCCACTGGGCGCCGTACACGCCGCCGGCTTCCTCGTCGGCCGTGAACACCAGCCGGACCGGACGCCGCGGCTTCACGCCGGCGCGTTGCCGCGCCCGCACGACCGACAGCACCATCGCGTCGAAGTCCTTCATGTCGACCGCGCCGCGACCCCACACACACCCGTCGAAGATCTCCCCCGCGAACGGATCGACCTTCCAGTCCTTCGGATCCGCCGGTACGACGTCGAGGTGCCCGTGCACGAGCAGCGGGTCCGCACTCTGGTCCTCGCCGTCCCAGTGTGCGACCAGCGTCGCCCGCCCCGGCTCCGACTCGTAGATCGTCGACTCGATCCCGACCTCGTCCAGCTTCGCCGCGACGTACTCGGCCGCGACCCGCTCCCCGTTGCTCTTGCCGTTCCCGTAGTTCGTGGTGTCGATCCGGATCAGCTCACTGCAGAGCTCCACGACTTCGGCGTCAGGGGTGTACGAACGATCAGCGGTCTCCGAAGCACTCATAGGCCTATCCTCTCCCACAGCGCGGCCACAGTCAGATCCCGGTACGGCGAACCACGCGGCCCTGCGGTCAGCCCCGACGTACCCCTGTGATCGCGAACTGCTCGATCTCCTTCAGATGACCGCCTGTCGAAGCCACGACAGTCAAGGCCGGATCCACGGCCGCGCGGAAGCTCACTTGCACGGACCACGACTGCTTCTCACCACCGCCGGGCCGGCAGCAGTAGGTGCCGATTGGCTCCTCCGACGACGGCTGCCGTACCTGGACACGGATCGACTCGTCCACGCCGGTGATTCGCCCACCGACAGTGATCGGTGACGTGACGCGGGCGGCGTACCGGGGCCGCTCCACTGTGAGCGACGTGTCCGCTGTGCCGACCACCTCCCAAGGTGCGTCCGATCCACGTCCGATCTTCACCAAATGGATGACGGCTGCGACGCTCGGGCGGCCCTCGGCCTGGTAGCCGACGCCGATGTAGGCGTCCTCACCGCGGGCAGACCGCGACACCACCCGGTCGATCTCGGTGAACCCGAGGAAGCCTCGCGTGAAGTTGAGCGCCGTTTCCTCGGCGTCCAGATGCCACGGCTGCCCGCCACTCCCGCGATACGACCGCTGCCAGGCCGCGGCCTCCGTCACCGACCGGAACGGCCAGAGCGGCTGAAACCTGAACTCGGTCGTCGGCGGCGGCGCCGGGGTCGCCGCCGGTCCTGGCGGCGTCCCGGTGTCCGACGTACCTGCCGTCGCCGAAGGCAGCCTGGTGGCAGGTGCCAGGGGTACGGCGCTCTGCCCGGGCGCGGACCGGGGACCGCCGTCGAACCAGCCGACCGCGATGGCGCCGAGCACAGCGGACACCAGCGTGACGACCAGGGCAGCGGTGACGATGACCGCCGCGGATCGCCCACGCGGACGCTTGGCGCCGGGACCGTCCTCCATCACGCCTCCCGGTACCCATTACACGCCACGACGTACCGCCGCCCTTCAGGTCAACGTGATCGCGTCACCGGAGATCGTGATCTGCTTCGGCGGGAGGGGGCGCGGCGCCGGCCCGTTGACGACTGAACCGTCCTTGATCGAGTACTTGCTGCCGTGACAGTCACAGTTGATGGTGCCGACGGCAACGCTCGCGACGGGGCAGCTCAGGTGGGTGCAGATCGAACTGAACGCCTTGAACGTTCCCTGGACCGGCTGGGTGACCACGACCTGCTGCGGCGCGAAGATCTTCCCACCGCCGACCGGGATATCCGCCGTCGGGCCGAGGACGGTGTCGGCCGGCGCGGGCGCGGGCGTACTTTGCGGCTCGCCGTACTTCGCGCAGCCGGCGACCGTCGCGAGTCCGGCGGCGGCTCCGGTGAGGATGGTACGGCGGCTGGGTGCGTCCACAGCGGGTCCTTTCAACGGATGACGCCGAACGTGGTGAAGAACCACAGCGCCGAGGTGAGCCAGAGCCCGATCAGGCCGGTGAAGACAGCCCCGCCGGCGACCGGGAGCAGCCAGGACGGCGCGCCGGCCCGGGTGAGCGCCAGCATCTTCACGACGAACGCGCCGTAGAAGAAGCAGCCGAGCAGGGAGTGGATCAGTACGCGCGATTCGCCGTACTGGAAGCCCAATGCATAAAGGCAATGCGCGACGACGGGGAGCGTGACCAGGACGGCCGCTCGTCCGGACCATCGGTGCAAGGGGGCGAGGTGGGTACGGCCTCGGTAGAGGGCGGCGGCGCTCGCCAGTTGGAGCAGGCCGAGTACGGCGGCCAGCGTGGCCAGCCAGCTCTTGACCGCTTGGAAACTGGAGAAGCCCGCGATGTCGATCGCGACGCCGGTGGGCTCGTGCAATCGCCCATAGACGCCCAACGCGACAGCCGCTGCGGCGCCGGCGATCAACGGGACCGCAACGGCACTGCGCCTCGCGACGGACGTCGTGCTCATTGACCCACCCACCTCAGAAAGTCTCGTCGCCGGCGATGGCTTGAGCTGTGACAGCCGCACCGTTCACGGTGGCGGAGCGGGTGGCGGGGTCGAGCGGTGGCGCGGCGGCGGGAGTTCCGTCGTTGTCGATGCCTACCTGCGAGCCGTCGGGGAGGACGATCCAGCCGATCGTCGACGTGGTGTTCTTGGCCCGGTAGAGCCCGGCCGGTGGTCCTGCCAGGGTCGCCGTGAACCGCAGTGAGCGACCGCGCAGGGTCAGTTCTCCTGACGCGGCTTTCGCGGTGGCGACGCCGGTCAGGCGCTCGCCTGTGCGCGAGCGCAGTACGAGCTTGCCGGCGGCGAAGGTGCCGGTCAGCCAAGCCTCTACGCGGCGGCCGTCGCACACGTAGGCGACGGCCTTGGCGCCTTTGACGGCGACGGCGAGCGTCGCCTCCCGACCGGCTGTCCGGCCGACGTACACCACTGGGTTCTGTGCTGCCGGAGTCTGCTCGGGTGTGGTCGGCGCCGCGGTCGTGGGCGTTGTTGGCGGGGGCGTTGTGGGCGCGCTTGTCGGGCCGGCCGCCTCCGTCTGAACGGCGGCCGGGGCATCGGTCTGCGTGCTGTTGACCACCAGCAACCCGACCAGCCCAACGGCCGTCGCTGCGAGCGTCACCAACGGACTACGTTGCCCCATTGCCCCACCCCGAGACTCGGTCTCACCCCGAGTCGAGGATCCCGCCCGCCCGGCACTGGGTCAACGGCTCGTGGACCTCCAGGGCCTTCAGAGCACCTTGAGGCCGTACATCTCGCCCAGCGGATCGGAGATCAGCTCGATCCGCGCGCCGTCGGGGTCGCGGAAGTAGATCGACGTACCGCTCTCCTCCTGGAACTCGACGCCGTGCTCGGTCAGGCTCGCCTTCAGCCGATCCCACTGATCGGGCTCCACCGAGATCGCCAGATGATGCAGTCCACCGAGCACCTCGGCGTACGGCCCGAGGTCCAGCCCCGGGAAGTCGAAGAACGCCAGCAGGTTCCCGTTCCCGATATCGAAGAAGAAGTGCGTCGACCCCTCGTAGTCCCGGTTCCCGACCATCTCGGTCAGCGGGAATCCCAGCACCTCCTGGTAGAACCGCACCGTCCGTTCGACGTCCGCGCACAGTAACGCAGTGTGATGCAGCCCACGCGCCGACGACGTAGCTCCACCCTTCAAGTACGCCGTACGCAGCCGCTCACGCTCCGCTTCAACGGCCGAGAGATCCATCTCCGTCATCTCCACCCACCCTTCGTCCAGCCCCATCAGACACCCCGGTCCGCCCGATGTGAATTCCACCCCTGGAGTTTGCTACTGTTCTCCGGTCGGTACCGCTCAGGCGGTCAGACCACTCGTCCGGGTGGCGGAATAGGCAGACGCGCTAGCTTGAGGTGCTGGTGCCCTTCGCGGGGCGTGGGGGTTCAAGTCCCCCCTCGGACACACACGCTAACCAAACGCGGGCAGGCCTGATGGAGACATCAGCCACCCGCGTTTTGTAGTTGTAGGAGACTTCCAAGGGCCAAGACGCCGTACAGATCGTCCGGCTCCGAGACGTCCAGCCCGGCAAGAGCAGCCGTTTCCTCCGGCGCACCGATTACCCATTGGCCAGGCCATCTCCGGAGTCAGTCAATCGAGCTACACCGCGTGGGGGTAGCCCGGCTGATTGGTGTGGTCCTCGGCGTCGTCACCTGTGCTGTACAGGCGAACGGTCAGCCCGTCTGGGTCGTAGACGTCGACCACCCAGCCGCGGGTGCCACCCTTGATCCCGGAGTGTCGTACGCCGAGACCGTCGAAGTGCGCGATCCACGCCT
Source organism: Kribbella sp. VKM Ac-2569 (assembly GCF_004216905.1). Taxonomy (GTDB): domain Bacteria; phylum Actinomycetota; class Actinomycetes; order Propionibacteriales; family Kribbellaceae; genus Kribbella. The sequence continues at coordinate 352,615 of NZ_SGXJ01000003.1, read as the reverse complement.
CGGCCGCCGTACGGTCGGCAATCGCGAAACTCACCGGGTCGAATCCAGCGTTGCCGACAGCAGCCTGCGCGTTTTGCCGCAGGGCTACCGGGACGCCCGCACCGGGCAGCCGCCCGCCGACGCCGCGTACCACGCCGTCGTCGTCAGGAAACTCCAGCTCGATGGTGTAGCCAAGGACCCGTTCGTACCATTCGCGGCTGCGGGCCAGATCGCTGACCGGCAGCTTGACATGATGAATGCCGGTGAACTCCACGTTCGCCACCGCTATCCCCATTTCTCCGTCGCCGAACGCCGAGCGCCGAGCGCCCGACATCTTCACACCAAGTCTCGTCGGCAAACCCGTGTTCGTCACAGCTGTGCCGCGGCGGTCTTCGACGCCGCCCCTTGGTCTTCGCGAGATGTGGGGCACAGCCAGCGAGTGCGATCGCCAGTCAGAGAGCGTCATGGAACGCTCCGTGCCCATGCCTGCCGAGGACCAGAAGTTCGGCGTCACGAGCCGCCAGGCACACCTGCTCACTCGGCCGTGCACGTGAATGGTTGGCGCGGGCGGGATACCGCAGCGTCCCGTAGCTCGCCCGCATGCCCGCATACATCCGCTGGCAGATATCTGGCCGACTGCGTGTGGTACCGATCGGGGGCACGCGCCGTTAGATTGACGGAATGGGCACGTACGAAGGACTTTTGCAGGAGCAGATCCGTAACGAATTCACGGCCGCGCAGCAGTACGTGGCAGTCGCTGTCTGGTTCGACGACCAGGACCTGCCGCAGCTGGCCGCGCACTTCTACAAGCAGTCACTGGAAGAGCGCAACCACGCGATGATGATGGTCCAGTACCTGCTCGACAAGGACATCCGGCCGCACATCCCGTCGGTCGGCGAGGTCGAGTCGGACTTCAAGACCGCACTGGAGCCGCTCGAACTCGCGCTGGCGCAGGAGATCACGGTCACCAAGCAGATCGAGACGCTCGCGCGCACGGCGCGCGACGAGAGCGACTACATCGGTGAGCAGTTCATGCAGTGGTTCCTCAAGGAGCAGGTCGAGGAAGTCGCCGAGATGAACACCCTGGTGAATGTCGCCAAGCGCGCCGGCGATGACCTGTTCCACCTCGAAGACTTCCTCGCCCGCGAACACGTCGGCGTCAAAAGTGACGACCCCACCGCCCCACGCGCCGCGGGCGGCAACCTCTGACGCGCTTCCACACTGATTCTCGAGCGTGCTACTCGGTGGCACGATGTGCCACCGAGTAGCTATCCTGGTGGCATGACCGGACAGCCGGAGATCACCCAGCGCGATCTGCGCACCAGATCCAAAGAGATCATGGACGCCGTCCAGGGCGGCCAGTCCTTCACCGTCACGCGGGATGGGCACCGGATCGGCGAACTGGTCCCCCTGCGACGCCGGCGACGCTTCGTCCCGCGCGCCGAGTTCGCAGCCATGTCCCGGACGGCTCCCGACATCTCGGTCGACGCCTTCCGCGCCGACCAGGACGCCACCTCCGACCAGCAACTGGACGACCCCTATGCCCGCTGAGTACCGGCAAGGTCTCGTGGACACGAACATCATGATCTTGCGCAAGTGGGTCGATCCCGCCGAGCTGCCGTCCGAGATCGCGATCAGCGCCATCACGCTGGCAGAACTCTCCGCGGGCCCCCACGAAGTCCGAGGCAACGACGAACAGGACGACTACGACGAACACGCCGAGCGCGCCCGGCGGATGGACGTCCTCCAACGCGCCGAGAACGAGTTCGATCCCATCCCGTTCGATGCGGAAGCCGCCCGTATCTACGGCAGAGTCTGCGCCGCCGTCGTCAGCGCGGGCCGCAAACCTCGGCGTCGAGTCGCCGACCTGATGATCGCCGCGATCGCGATCGCCGAGGGCGTCCCCCTCTTCACGACGAATCCAGATGATTTCAACGGCCTCGACGACCTGCTCACCGTCGTCCCTGTCACCAGACCGACAACACCGCGCGGTTGACCCGGGTCCCGTCAGACGCGCTCGCGGACCATCGTGATGGCTCCGCTCGTTGTCACCTGGACTACAGCCCTGCTCGCCAGGCTGCGGCGGCGAGCGACGCTTTCGAGGCCGGTGCGTCGAGTGCGGCCCATACCAGCTTGCCGTCGGCGATTGGCGCGGTTCCCCAGTGTCGGGCCAGCGCATCGACGATCACCAGACCGTATCCGTCTGTGCGCGGTTCCGACGCCTGATCGAGAGGCACCAGCTTCGGCGGGCGCGGATCCCCATCGCTGACGGCGATCAGGAGCGTACGCCGACGCAAGTGAAGTCTCACGTCGGCATCCGTATGCGCGTGACGCAGCACGTTGCTCACCAGCTCATGGGTGATCAGCCGCGCATCGTCCGCGATCGACTCACAGGCCCATTCCGCACAGGCGTCGCCGACGAAACTCCGGACCGATTCCAGGTCGCGCACTCCTCGCCGTACCGTTCGGCGAACGAGCTGGCACAGGGATGGACGGCGTACCGATGCCAGCGCCGCGTCCAACGTCGGGTAGACACCGACGAAGTGCGCGATCGACCGTGTCTCCAGACTCCGGTGCTCGGTCGGCGGACCGGCAACGAGCAGCAACCGCACACCGGTCAGATCAGCCCTACGCCGCGCAACCACCGCGAACATGCTCAGGTTCGCCGGCGCGAGGACGCACATCATGCTCAGGTCCACAATCACCGCGGCCGGCTGCTGCGCGATGCACCGCAGGAGCACTGTGCGCAGCTTCCCCGCCGTACTGACAGCGAACACCCCCACCGGAGTCACGATGGTGGCTTCGTCGCCGACGTCCACGCCGATATGCAGTGCTAGGTGTGCGGGCATGCGCCACTGCCTCGTTCCGCGCGACCCAACCAGCCGCGCGATTGATGGCCATCCGGTACCCGCACTCACTCGAGCGCATGCAGGCGAGTGGGTGAGTAGGCCGTCTAGTGGCAGGGGCTCATCATCTGCCCGCCGACGCCAATCCACCAGCCATCCGCTTGCGGCCACGCAGCAGTGCGGCGGCTCCCGGCGGGCGTTTCACCTCCTCCCACAAGGTCCCAGGCAGGCGCCGACAAATTCCTGCTCAAACGAGAACCCCGAGCCTTGCACACTTCTTGTGTGCAAGGCGTTTCCGTTATGCGCAACGACTGTTCCGGGTTGCAGATCACGAGGTCGAGCTGGCGCTACGGGTACCGGAGTGGGCTGCCGGGTCCGCATCGATGGGAGACTCGTAGCAATCACACTCATCCCCTACTACGCCTGGGCGAACCGCGGCGCACACGCCATGCGGGTGTGGATCCCGACGAACTAGATGTTGCACGCCGATGCACACCCCCGGACTCCCCTGATTCGCATCCTTGCCACTAGGTCCAGACCAGCCTCCACTGCAGCATTCGCCGAAACACCTCAGACGATCCAGGTCGTCGCGCCCAGGCTGAACTCACAGCGGCGACCGAATTGCATGAATGCATGTTCTCTGAACCAGAGTAAAATAGTGATGTCCGGAACGACGACACTCCACTCCTGAGGTGCCAGCCACACCGGCTCTCCGCAAGGAAGACGCCATGTCCGTCTTGCACCGCACCCGGAAATCACAGAAGACCCTGGCGGATCCGCCACTCGAGAGCGTTCCTACGCCCGCAACCTCGACCGAGCCAGCAGCACCGGATGCGGTGCCCCGCACTCGCACGGGTGCCACCTGGGTCGGGGTCTGCGCCGCCGCGCTCACGCTCGTGGTGCTCATCGTGTTCATGTTGCAAAACACCCGACGCGTCGAGGTCAGCTTCCTGTGGATGAACGGGTCCGTTCCGCTGGCGCTGGCCCTGCTGATCGCCGGCGTCGGCGTCGGCATCGTCGCCATGGTGATCGGCACCGCGCGGGTAACTCAGCTGCGCCGCCTCGTCCACCACCGACAGCGGCGTCACTGAGCAGGCCCATGATCGTTGGGTCAGCCGCGGTGGTATCGCTGATTCGAGGACCACGGCCTCCACAGGGTCCCTGACTCCCACGGCGAAAGAGGTGTCGCGGTGGCGAACAACATCCGACCCACCAGGCGTCAGGTCGCACCGGCCGCTCCGGCGCCGGTACAGGTCCTGGTCGGCGGCCGGTGGCTGACCGCCAAGGCGCACGCCATTCGCGACGGCCGCCGCGGACCGCAAGTCCTGATCACCTACTGCGGGCGCATGGTCTGGATCCCTGCCGTCCGGGTCCGCAGACCACAACACCCCTCACCACAAGCTCATGACCTTCCCGATCGGCCGACGGCCCGGGCAGGTCTCGCGTCCGGAACGGACGGCTCCGAATACCAGCCGAAGAGGTGACATCAACCATGGAGCGACCACTGCACCCAGTCCGACCCGGCAGCGGCCAGGACGGCCAACGGGACCAGCTGGGTCCTAGGCGCTGGCTGCCGAGCGAACCGTTCGCCCACCTCGAAGACATCTACCGGCGGATGAACCAGATGATGCGCAACCTCGCCGACGACGTCGACCTGCGCTCGTGGCGATCCCCGGTCGACATCGAGGAGACCGACGACGCCTACCTCGTCGAGATCGACCTGCCTGGCGTACCCCGCGACACCCTCGTCCTCGAGTGGAACGACCGCCAACTCACGCTGCACGGCGAGGTCAAAGACCGGGAACGGATCGGCATCCTGCACCAGCAGGCCCGCCGTACCGGTCCGTTCGACCACACCATCACCCTGCCCGGCGCCGTCGACGGCGAGACGATCGAAGCCACATTGACCAACGGAGTCCTCACCATCCACGCGCCCAAGGCCCAAGCCGCCGAAGGCCGCCGCATCGACATCAAGGATTCGATCAGCGACGCCCCACCAGCGCCGTCATCGACAGATACGACCAAGCCAACGGAAGGGGACGCACCCACCGACCCACCCAGCGCCGTGTGAGCGGGAGCAGCATCGATGCCAGGAGGCGGTAGCCATGATTGTGCTCGGACTCATCCTCGTTGCCCTCGCCGTAGGGCTCGGGTTCGGCGTGGCAGCATCGTCCGCCGACGACGCAACCCTGGAGGTCTTCGGCACCGGCCTCGGCGGCACTGTTGCGGGCGTCTTCTTTGCCGGCGCCGCGACGGCAGCCGCGCTGGTCCTGGGGCTCTGGCTGTTCAAGAACGGCCGAGCGCTCCTGGCGACCGGGGCGATCGGGCTGATCCGTCGTAGAGGCGCCCAACGGTGAGCACGCGCGGTCAGAACAGGATGTCGTGTACGTCGCCGCCGGTCAGCAGTGCGTTGATCCGTTCCATGACTCGGTCGTACGCCGCGCTCTGGCGGTCGGTCAACTCCAAGTCGACGTCGGGATTTGCTTGCCGGACTGCTAGCAACACGGTGGCGTCGTCATCGCCGGGCCAGGCGAGGAGGGCGACAAGCCGAGCGAGCGGCTGAAGGAGTTCTTTGCGATCGAGTGGGCGTCGCGCGCCGCTCCAGAGTTGCGTGTCCGGGTCGAATTCGTCCACGAGTTCGGCCACTGCGTCCAGCAAGCGGCGTTGCGCCGGGTCGTCCACAGCTGCCCGGTCGAGCGGCGTCAATGCAATGTTCAGGGCTCGCAGGGCTGCCGCGAGACTCTCGGTGTCAGCCTCCGAAATCCATACCACGCGCAGCGGCATCCGCTCCCGCCCCTCCGCGAACAGGCGAGGCCGGATGCTGCGACCCGGCCCGACCGGCGGTACGCCGAACGCGTCGACGGCGTCCCGCAGTACCGTACCTGTCCGTTGCAACGCGGCCAGCGCATTGCCTTGGGTCAGTACCGCGGGCAAGACCCGCCCGCCTGTGCGCTCGGCACGCGACAGGCCCTGAAGCAGATTCTCGGCACGCTGGTAGAGCACCGCGAGTGCCCGGTCGTCGGGCACCAACCGCCAGTTCATCCCCCGACCTCCAACTCGATCAGGTGACTACGGACGACGGCCTCGACGCCAAGCTCGATCGCGGGCGATGATCAGCATCTCGTTCATGCGGGTCTCGATCGACATGCCCTCTCGGAGCGGCACGGAGGCGGGCTGCGTCGGCGTGCCGGCTGGGTTCCGGTGGAGACGTCTGAAGTGTCGTCGGTGCATGGTCAGTCCCCTCCTCGCGCCGAAGGGCTCACTGCCAGTGTGCGCCGTGATTCGGCGGTACGTCACGTCCGCGACGGGCGGCGGGACTGGGTCTGGGCATTCGCCTCGGCGCCGAGCAGGACGGCGAGCGCGGTGAGGTAGAAGAAAAGCAGCGCGGCGATCGGAGCGCTGATCGGACCGTAGATGTTGACGGTGTCGAAGGCGTAGCGCAGGTAGACCCGGACGGCGGCCGCGCCGGCGAGCCAGATGACGGTGGCGATGGCGGCGCCCGGCAAGTGCTCGCGCCATCTGGAGCGGAGCGGTACGGCGAAGTGGTAGAACGTGACCAGAGCGAGCACGGACAGAATCAGCAGGCTGGGCCAGTACGTGAGCCGGAGAAGTGTCTGAGCCAGGTCGTGTCCGGTGGGCGACATGAGCCGGAGCAGGGTTTGCGGACCCACGATCAGCAACGGCAGCAGGACGACTCCGATGAGTACACCGGCCAAGTACATGCCGAGGGCGAGGATCCGGCTGTGCGCGGCGCCGCGGTCACTGCGCTGCCCATAGGCGATGGCGACGGCGTTCACATAGCTCGCAGTCGCGGTCGAGCCGGCCCAGAGAGCAAGGAAGAAGCCGACCGATGCGACGTCAGCGCGGCCCTTGGTGAGGACGTCGTCGACAAGGGGCCGGACCAGACTGTTCACAGTCGTAGGGGTCAGAGCTTGCGATGCGATGTGGATGAGTCGCGGTCCTATCTCCGTACCGAAATCCGCGCCGAAAGCACTGCCCAGGTAGCCGACCAGACCGAGCATGCACAGGGCCAGCGGGGGAAGCGACAGAAGCATCCAGAACGCGATCTCCGCGGCCATCCCGAGCACCCGATGCCGCCACGCGCTCTGCACCGTGGCGACGATCCCCCCACCCGTTCGTGCCGAGAATTCGGTCAATCGTTTACGCCATCGCATGCTGCCGCGGTTGTCAGTTGCCACCTGGCGGCCCTCCGAACCTCTCCGCTACGAACGCAGTGGAAGGTACTCGCCGGATGACTGATCGTCGCCCGAGCCACGGCAGACACCAGTACTTGTACCAACCTCCCGGCACCCGGGCTCACACTCACACCGGACCAGGCCTGGCAAGTCAGCGCCGGAAGGGTGGGTACACGTAGCCGGGTCCCCAGAACGGCGGGTAGCCCCAGTAGCCGTAGAGATCCTCGTAGTACTGCGGCTCCGGTACGACTTCCGGGTCGTAGACCGGACCGCCCGCGACGTGGGTCCGTTCTGTGGAGATCCGAACGGTGTCCTCGTCGACGCCGGTAATGGCATCGACCGGGACGAGTTGCTTCTTCTCGCCGAGTCCGAGGAACCCACCCGACCCGACCAGGAGGAACCGGGCCCGCCGTTCGTGTTCGTCGATGATCAGCCCTTCGACGTCGCCGACCTCGTCACCGTTACGATCCACCACTTTCCGGCCACGGAGGTCGTCGGCAGGCTCAGCCAACGTCAGAGCGGTGTCGTTCAGGTTGATCAGTGTGCCAGGTGCCTCGTCCATCGATCCTCCCGAACGGTGCGATTGTGGGTGGCCGTGATCACTCGACCGGCACCCTTCCAGGCCACCAGAACCGCACGGTCATCGCCCTCCCTGTCCCCGCGCCAGGATCGCCCCAAACGGCACGTGCGGTCTCCTCCCTCCATCTTCTTCTGATGTGCCTGCACCCGACTCCTTAAAACGACCATGAGAATTGCCGCCGCGATCAAGAACCCGACCGCGGACTCACGCTGCGGCTGCGACGACGCGGGTGATGCCTTCCGGGTCCAGGCCGTGAGCGTGGAGGAGGTTGGTGCGGTCGCCGGCTGGGATGAAGTTGCCGGGGAGGCCGAGAGTGAGCAGTTCGGGGTGTGACGCCATACGCCGGAATGCCCGTGCGAGCGCATCGCCGAAGCCACCCGTTAGTGCGTTGTCCTCGATCGTCACCACGAGTCGGTGCTCGCCGGCGAACCGGACGAGTTCGGGATCGATCGGGCTGATCCACCGCGGATCGGCGACGGTTGCCCGGATTCCCAGCTCGCGGAGGCGACCGCAGGCCTCCACCGCAGCGGCAGCCAGCGGCCCGACCGGCAGGAGCAGGACCTCAGACCGCCCGTCCGTCAGCAACTCCGCACTGCCGACAGTTCCGCGCGCGCGGATGGCGGCCCCGTCGCGTCCACGGGGAAACCGAAGCATGGTGGGCCCACGCTCGTGAGCGACGCATGCGCGCAACAGGCCCCGCAGCTGCTGAACATCTCGAGGCGCCGCGATCCGTAAGCCCGGAACCAGCCCGAACAGGGACAGATCCCACATCCCGTGGTGGGACGGCCCGTCCGGACCGGTGATGCCGGCCCGGTCCAGGACGAAGGTGATGGGTGCTCGGTGAAGTGCGGCGTCCATCAGTACCTGGTCGAAGGCACGGTTGAGGAACGTCGAGTAGATCGCGACGACGGGATGCAGCCCTGCCGTGGCCAGCCCGACGGCCGAGGTCACTGCGTGCTGTTCGGCGATCCCGACGTCGAACACACGCTCGGGATACCGGCAGGCCAGTGGAAACAGCCCTGTCGGCCGCACCATCGCCGCGGTCACGGCGACCAGATCCGCCCGCTCGTCCGCGATCGCCACCAATTCCTGGCCGAACACATCCGTCCAGTTGGGGCCAGGAACCTGCTTGGCAGCACCATCGGAGCGCGCCGGGTTGACGGTGTGGTGGTGGTCGGCGTCGTCGAGCTCCGAGGGCGTGTGGCCGGCGCCTTTGCGGGTGACGCAATGCACGACAACTGGGTGCTGCAGGAGCGCGGCGGTACGCAGCGCCGCCTCCAGCGCCAATGCGTCGTGGCCGTCGACCGGCCCTAGGTACGCGAGACCGAGCTGCTCGAAGACGTTGCCCCGTGCCTTCCCGGTCCGCAGCGCTCGCAATTGGGCGGCCAGAGATCCGACGGTCGGTTCGTACGATCGCCCGTTGTCGTTGAGCACGATGACGACCGGCCGGTCCGGCGCCGCCGCGATGTTGTTGAGCGCCTCCCAGCACATCCCACCGGTCATCGCACCGTCTCCCACGATCGCGACGACCCGTCGCTCGAGCGAACCGGTGAGCTGAAAGCCCTTCGCCAGGCCGTCGGCGTACGAAAGCGCGGTGGAGGCGTGCGAGTTCTCGACGACGTCGTGCTCACTCTCGGACCGGCTCGGGTAACCCGACAGCCCGCCCGCCTGTCGCAAGGTGTCAAAACGGTCGAGCCGGCCGGTGAGCATCTTGTGCACGTATGTCTGGTGCCCGGTGTCCCAGACGAACAAATCCCGTGGCGAGGTGAAGACTCGATGGAGCGCGATCGTCAACTCGACGACACCGAGATTGGGGCCGAGATGCCCGCCCGTACGCGTGACCTGGCGGACCAGTTGCGCACGGATCTCGTCGGCAAGTCCGCGCAGTTCGGCCGCCGCCAGCCGCTGGAGATCGGCGGGTGAAGCCACTGTGTCCAGGAGTCGCTTGCTCGCGGCGGGACGCTCGTCGACGTCCGACGTAGTCATGATCCGACCGCGGCACGGATGGTTTGCCGCAGCGACCCCATGGTCGCCACGACGGCTGTCGGCTCGTACCCGCAATGCGCCATGCAGTTCGCACACCGGGGATCCTTGCCGCGGCCGTACGCGGCCCAATCGGTTTCCTGGAGCAGTTCCTTGTACGTCGCGACGTACCCGTCCTCCATCAGGTAGCACGGCCGTTGCCAGCCCTTGAGCGAGTACGACGGGATCGCCCACGCCGTGCAGGAGAAGTCGACCCTGCCCTCAAGGAAGTCCAGGTACAGCGGCGAGTGGTTCAGCCGCCACTTCTTCCGGCGTCCACCGGCGAACGCCTTGGCGAACAGCTGCCGGGTCTCCTCAGGACCGAGCCAGTGCTCCTGGTCCGGCGCCTTCTCGTACGCGAACCCGGGCGAGATCTGCATGTTGTCGACTCCGAGCTCGTCGTTCAGATAGTCCAGTACGTCGATGACGTCCTGCGGCGTGTCCGTGTCGAAGAAGGTCGTGTTGGTCATCACCCGGAACCCGGCCGCTTGGGCCTGCTTGATCGCGGCGACCGCCTGGTCGAACACACCGTCCTTGCAGACCGAGGCGTCGTGGCGCTCGCGTAACCCGTCGATGTGGACCATCCAGGCGAAGTTGCGGTGCGGCGTGAACTTGTGCAGGTGCTTGGGCAGCAGCAACGCGTTGGTGCACAGGAAGACGATCTTTCGCCGGGCCAGCAACTGCCGGACGATCTCGTCGACCTCCTTGTGCATCAACGGCTCGCCGCCGGCGATGGAGACCATCGGGGCACCGCTCTCCTCGATCGCGCGGACCGCCTGCTCGACCGGCATCCGCTGCTTGAGGACCGAAGCGGGATGCTGGATCTTGCCGCAACCGGCACAGGCGAGATTGCATGCGAACAACGGCTCGAGCTCGACCAGCAGTGCGAACTTGTCCCGTCGCAGCAGCTTCTGCTTGAGCAGATAACCACCGAGGCGGATCGATTGACGCAGGGGCATCGCCACGGTCAGCTCACCTCCCTGGGCAGGGTGAATCGAATGTCCTCGTCGACCACGCTGGTCTCGGTGACCGCGACCCGGCCGAGGCCGGACAGGCAGCGGATCAGATCGTCGACGAGCTGGGGTGGTGCGGATGCGCCGGCTGTGACGCCGATACGGCGTACGCCGCGTAGCCAGCGCAGATCGACGGCGCTCGCGTCGTCGACCAGGTACGCCCGGCTGCCCTCGGCCGCAGCGACCTCCACGAGCCGATGAGAGTTGGACGAGTTCGCCGATCCCAGCACGAGGACAAGGTCGGCGGTCCGCGCGACGGCACGCACGGCGAGCTGCCGGTTCGTGGTTGCGTAGCAGATGTCGTCGCTCCGCGGTCCGGTCAGTGCGGGGAACCGATCGCGGAGGACGGCCGCTGTCTGCTCAGCCTCGTCGACGGCGAGGGTGGTCTGCATGACGTACGAGACTCGCTGCGGATCGGCGACGCTCACCTGCCCGGCCTCGTCGGGACCGGACACGACGACCACCTGGCCGGGCGCCTCACCACGGGTGCCGACGACCTCTTCGTGGTCGCTGTGGCCGATCAGGAACACCGTGTTGCCGCGCGCAACAAAACGCCGTACCTCGCTGTGCACCTTGGCGACCAGGGGGCAGGTGGCGTCGATGACCCGGAGATTGCGTGCGGCGGCGTCGGTGCGGACCTGCGGCGCGACGCCATGGGCCGCGAGCACGGTGACGCTGCCGGCGGGGATCTCCGAGACCTCCGCGACGAAGATCGCGCCGCGCCGCTCCAGGTCGCCGACGACATGGATGTTGTGCACGATCTGACGGCGTACATAGACCGGCGGCCCGTACTTCGCGAGCGCACGTTCCACGGTCTCGACAGCACGCTCGACGCCGGCGCAGAACGACCTCGGACCCGCCAGGACGACCTCGCGATCTCCGGTCGCGGCGGCCCAGTCGTCGATGACCGGCGCAGCGCGGCGCAGAACCCCAAGTGCCTTCGGCCCGCGAATCAGCGTCCCTGGACGAACCAGCCGGTGGTCAGGCGTGTCCACGACCGCGCGGATCACGGCAGCCTGGCCCAGAGGTGCGGCCGCGGCCAGCAGGGCAGATTCGGTGTCGACGACGAGGGCGCCGGTCGCTCCGAGCGTACGGCGGGCATCCGGCGCGTCGACGATCCGCCGGGTCGTCACGATCGGCCCGTGGTGCACCCGCAGGCCGGCACGCCGTAACGCACCCGCGAGGAACGGGGATGCATGGCTGAGAACGGGCTCGGCGTCCCCACGGATCTCGTCCGCGACGACGAGGTCGCCGGGCCGAAGTCCGTTGCCTAGGGCACCCGCCACGCCAGCGACCAGCACCGGCCGGCCACTGGTTCGCTCGAGGCCGCCGTCCGATGACCGTCCGGTACGGACGACATCGGCCGTGAGCCGGTCGCGGACGGCGAGCCACTCGGACCACAGCGGCGTACTGACGATTCCGGTCATCGGCTGCTCCGCGCGACGTAGCGGCCGAGCGCCCAGATCGGGAAGACAAGGCGGTAGATCTCGTAGTTGATGTAGAAGTCGCCCGGAAAGCCGGTGCCGGTATAGAGGTCCTCGTCCCAGCCGCCGTCCGCGCGCTGGGTGCTCACCAGATGATCGATGCCACGGTCGACCGCGGCCGAGTCCTCCCCGGCGGCAAGCAAAGCGAGGAGCGCCCAGGCGGTCTGCGAAGCGGTCGAGTCACCCCGGCCGATCCACGCCGGATCGTCGTACGAGCGCAGGTCCTCGCCCCAGCCACCGTCGTCGTTCTGATGATCCTCCAGCCAGCGCACGGCGGCTTGTATCGCCGGCGCATCGGAGGTTGTCCCCGCCGCAATCAGCGCCGGGACAACGGCACCGGTGCCGTAGACGTGATTGGCACCCCAGCGACCGAACCACGACCCGTCAGCCTCCTGCGCATCGAGCAGCCACCGTACGCCGCGCCGGCACGGCTCCTCGTCCGTACGACCCTCGGCAGCAAGCATCTCGACCACATGGGCGGTGACGTCGGCCGACGGCGGATCGATGACGGCACCGAAGTCGCAGAACGGCAGCGCGTTCGCCAGCGTGTGGGTGTTGTCGGCGTCGAACGCACCCCAGCCTCCGTCGCGCGACTGCATCCCGGTCGTCCAGAGGACCGCACGATCGATCACCGCCCGCAGCCTCGTCGGATCCGGATCATCCACCCTGCGCAAGGCGAGCACGATCTCGGCGGTGTCATCGGTGTCGGGATAGTTGTCATTGGCAAACTCGAAGGCCCACCCGCCCGGCGGCAGGTCGGGACGACGGACCTGCCAGTCACCCGTGGCCAGGATCTGTTCGCCCAGCAACCAGTCGGTCGCCTTGAGGACGGCCGGGTCGTCGGCCGGAACTCCCGCGTCCAGCAATGCCGCCAGAGCTAGCCCCGTATCCCACACCGGCGACTGACAGGCCTCCAGCCACCGCACGGGACCGTCGGGCGAGGAGGCACGGACAGTGAACCCGTCGAGTCCCTCGATTCCGGCGCGCATCGCAGGATGGTCGAGCGGATACCCCAGCTGGTGCAGCGCGATGAGCGAGTACACCCACGGGGGCTGGATGCCGCCCCAGCCACCATCGGCTTCCTGACGCGCCAAGATCCACTCGGCGGCAAGGCGCATCGCCTTCTGCCGCAGGCGTTTGAGCGGCCGGCGACGATACTTGTGCAGCACGGTGTCGAGGCGCCGGAAGAACCCAGAGATGCGGTACGCCGGTTGTCGTGGCGGCGGAACTGCCCCGGTCTTCAGTTCGGCGATGCCGAAGCCCACCGGATGCACGGGCTGCAGGGCACTGACGATGGTGAGCGGCACGATCGTCTGCCGGGCCCAGCAACCCAAGTTGTAGATGTTGAGCGGCGCCCACGCCGGCAGATACATGATCTCCGGCGGCAGGGCCGGACAGTCGTCCCAGCTCCACAGTCCGAACAACGCCAGCCAGATGTGGGTGAACACCCGAGCGCGCTCGACCCCACCCTCAGATCGCACGAACTCGGCAGCCCTGCGCAGGTGCGGTGCATCGGCCCGATCACCGGCCAAGCGCAGGGCGACCCACGCCTCGACCGTGGTCGACAGGTCGCCCGGCCCGCGGTGGAAGGTCGCCCACGAACCGTCGATCCGTTGCTGGGAACGGATCCATCGGGCCGTCTCGTCGTTCGTCCGCGGCGTGGCGATGCCGAGGACCGTCCGCAGCATCAGGTCCTCGGCATCCATCGTCACGTTGGTGGCGAGCAGACCCTTCCACCAGCCGTCCTCGTGCTGCCGCCCACGAAGGTGATCCACGGCCGCATCGAGGGCGGTCCGTGCGTCGGCCGTCGTACCGATCATTGAATCGGCGCGCTCGCCGGCCGTCATGCTTGCCTCTCGATCACGAAGTTGGCGATGCCGCCGAGCCGATTCCGGGCGAGATCGTCGAGCTCTGCCTGGCGTAGCGCCTGCTCGGCCACGCCGATGCGGCGCCGCGCTTCCTGATTCGCCCACTCCCTGCCACCGGCCAGCTCGATCAAGCGGGCGGCGTACTGAAGCTCGTCCTCCGTCGGGGTTCTCTCACGACGCAGCCAGGCGGCCAGCTCCCGTCCAGGCGCGCCACCGTGATCGAGCGACCAGGTGACGGGCAACGTCTTCTTGCGCGCGACCAGATCGGAGAACACCGGCTTGCCCGTGATCGCGGGCGAACCCCAGATCCCGAGCAGGTCGTCGACGAGCTGGAACGCCATCCCCAGCTCGGCACCGAACCTGGACAGGCACGACACGGCCTGCTGAGGCGCACCCGCCAGGATCGCGCCGATCGCCGCACTGACGCCGAGGAGGGCGCCGGTCTTGCCGGCCGCCATGTCGAGACACTCGTCCAGCCCCACGTCGTTGCGTTCCTCGAAGGCGAGATCGAGCACCTGACCGCGAATCAGCTCTCGAGTGGCGACGGCCAGTTCCCGACCGGCCGCTTGCCCGTACGGCGAATCGCCCTCGGTCAGCACCTCGTGGGCAAGGGACAGGAGCGCGTCACCAGCCAGTACGGCGGTCGCGTCGCCCCAGACCGCCCATACGGTCCGGCGATGGCGGCGCTCGGTATCGCGATCCATCAGATCGTCGTGCAGCAAGGAGAAGTTATGGACCAGCTCGACCGCGACCGCCCCCGGCAACCCCGGTTCGGGTCTACCGGCGACAGCCTCGGCTGCGAGGAGGGCGAGCGCGGGCCGCAGGGTCTTGCCCGGGTTCGCCGCGGTCGGCGTACCGTGCTCGTCGGACCAACCGAGGTGGTACGAGACGACCAGGCGGGTGAACGGATCGAGGCGCTCGACGGCCAGGCGCAAGGCCGGTGCGACCAGGCCGCGACTGCGGTCGAGGGTTTGCGCGGTGATCGTCAAAGCACTGCCTCCCGACGTTCAGCGGGGCGTCGTGCGAGCAGCGCGGCCGCCGCGGCCTCTCCGCTGCGAACGGCGCCCTCCATGGTTGCGGGCCAACCGGTGTCGGTCCACGCACCGGCCAAGTAGAGACCAGGCAGCGCCGTGCGCGCTGATGCACGCAGGCCGGCCGTGCCCGGTCGCTGCCGGAAGGTGGCGTGCCGTTCTCGGGTGACGAAGAAGTCCAGCAGCCGCGCCTCGGCGGTGATCCGCAGCAGCCGCTCCAGGTGCGGCAGCAAGCGGTCACGCAACACCGGGACCGGCGTGTCGACGATGTCATCCGCCGCCGACAGCGACACCGCAATGTACTGCCCCTGCTTGAGTCCGGCCTGCCGGGTGCGGTCGAACACCCACTGCAGCGGGCTGTCGACGGCCGCGAAGAACGACTCACCGAGCACGACCCGGTCGTAGATCGCATGGAGGTTGACGATCGGCGTGCTGCCCAGCTCGTCCGCCCATCCCGGCTCCAGCTCGATCGCGCCCGCCGGTGCGAGCCGTTCGGCGGCCGCCGGCGGAACTGCCAGTACGACGTCGTCGAAGGCGGCATCGTCCACGGTCCAGCCGTCGCCGGCCGGTACGACCTCACGAACCCTGGACCGGGTTCGCACCCTCACCCCCGCCGCCGTCAGCGCACGCAGCGCCGCGTCGCCGTGCAACTCCTGCAGCGGCACGAGAGACCAGCCGATGTCGGCCGCCGCGGCGGACTCCAGCAGACCGAGCTGGAAGACCGTAGCAGCCAGCGCCAGGGAAGCTCGCTCGGCCGGCGCATTCAGCGTCGCGATGCCGATCAGGTCCCAGACGGTCTCGATGGCCCGCTGATCCTGACCGTGCGCGGTGAGCCAGTCGCCGAAGGACAGGCCATCGGTCTCGGGATCGGTGCGATCCACCCGACCGAGCGCCAATGCCGCGCGCACCACCCGCGCCCGAGCGGTGCGGCTCAACCATCGGTAACGCGCCAAGGTTGCCCCGAGATGCAGTGGTGCCGGCAATGCCGTACGGCGAAGTCGCCCGTCTCGCCTGTCAAGTTCGCTGCGAACCGGTACGTCGAGCCGGTCCTGCACGGTGACCTGGTCAGCGACACCCAATCGCTCCAGGAAACTCTGGTACGCCGTGCAGCAGCGCAGGAACACGTGCTGGCCGTTGTCGATCCAGAGACCGTCGCGCCGGAACGAGTGGGTGAGACCACCCAGTCGGGGCCGTGCTTCGAACAACGTGACCGCAAAGCCTTCATCGGCGGATCGCAGTGCCGCGGTGATGCCGGCCAGGCCGCCTCCGACCACTCCGACGCGCCGTGTGGTCACCGTCGTCCTCCACCGGCCAAGGCGGTCACGGCGACGCGCGCCTTCTGGGCGACACTGAGCGACAACCGCTGGTCGTAGACGAGAACCGGATCGTCGGCGATGCGCCCCAGCAGATGGTGATAGATGCCGGACATCGCCCGGCAGCACGCCGCGCTGCGCCGGTCCAGGTGCGGGACCAGCCGCAGCCCGAGCGAATACCAGTCACCCGCGCGATCGGCGGCGTACCGGATGTAGGCGGCGAGCCGGCCGGACGGGTCCTCCAGCATGCCGAAGTCGTCGAAGCGCAGTTCCACGCCGTACCGATCGAGCTCGTCCTTCGGGAGGTAGACGCGGCCGTTGCCGAGATCTTCGCGGATATCGCGCAAGATGTTGGTCTGTTGCAGCGCGATCCCGAGCTGGTCGGCGTACAGGGATGTTCTCGGGTCGGTGGTGTTGCTGCCGAAGATCGACAGGCACAGGCGGCCGACCGACCCGGCGACGTGACGGCAATACGTGACGAGCTCGTCGAAGTCGGCGATCCGGACGTCCCCCAGATCCAGCTGGACACCGTCGATGAGATCCTCGAACGCCGACAGCGGCACCGGGAACCGGCGCGCGGCGTCATTCACCGCGGCCAGCACCGGGTCACTGCTGTCGCCCAGCCTGCCCAGGTCCTTGCGGACCCCGGCAAGCGCCGTCTCCTTGTCCGCGGTCGCGTCGTCGCCGTCCCCGATGTCGTCGATCCGGCGCGCGAGTGCGTAGATCGCGCAGAGCGCGGATCGTTTGGACGGCGGCAGCAAGCGGATGCCGTAATAGAAGTTGCGTGCCTCCGTGCGGGTGATCTGCTCGCAGGTGACGTACGCCTGCTCGATCGTGCTCATCGCACCGGCCGCCGTGCTGCCAGCAGGCCGAGGATCCGGGCTGCAGTCGCTACTCGGGACGGCTGGGCCGACTGGCCCAGTACGTCACCGTCGGTCTGCCTCAACGCCGATACGGTGGCCTGTCCCCCGGCGATGAAGCCGGCCACGCTGATTCGGCCCCAGCCCTGCAATTGCCGCACGATCGCCATCCCTTCACCGAGCATTCCGGCGGCCCGCTCGATCTCGAACCGCATCAAGGCACGAAGCTGAGGGCTCGCACTCCCCCGATCCAGCTCGTGCTCACCGACGCCGTACCGCCGAAGCTCCTCCTGCGGCAGGTACACGCGACCGGCCCGCCGGTCCTCACCGACGTCCTGCCAGTGCTCGAGCAGTTGCAACGCGGTGCAGACCTGATCGGACCGGGCGACCGTCTCTGGGGTCGCCTGTCCGAAGACCTCGAGCACCATCCGGCCGACGGGGTCGGCGGACAGCGTGCAGTACCGGCGGAGGTCCTCGAAGGTCTCGTACCGCGACACCACCTGGTCCTGCAGGTTCGCCTCGATCAGGCGCTCGAACGGTTCGGCCGACATCGCCCGGTCGTGCACCGTCCGGGCCAGCCTCCGCAGTACGGCGTTCGACGGCTGACCGCGCGTCCAGATCGTGCCGAGGTCCGTCGCCAGCTCGTGCAGCCGTGCAGTCCGGTCACCGGTGAACGCGTCGCCGATCTCGTCAACCATCCGGGCATAGCCGTAAATGGCGTGCAGGTGGTCGCGGTACCGACGCGGGAGGAACCGCAGCGCGACCGGGAAGTTCTCCGCGTTCTCACGGATGCGGAACGCTTCCTCGCCGGTCGGCGAGGAAGGTCCGGGCGGCCGGTCACGCGAGCTGGCCATATCAGACATCTTCGGCCGTTCCGATCGCCAGGTCTGCCGCTGCCGGAGTGATTCCTGGACCTCAAAATTGTCACGACCGTACAATCTGGAACGCGGCTGGACCTTCGGAGCGGCAGCAGAAGTGGCCAGGGAGCGATATCGGCGCGAGGGAGCACGGCGAGACAGGGCGATGACTACAGAAGGGGCGCAGGGCCGGACGCGACTGGAGCTTGCCCTCGACAGCCATCTACCGGAGCTGATCGCCGAGGTGCGGGACCTGCTGGCCGACGGCTGGCCGGAGTACGCCGCGTTCCTCGACCAGAATCCGGACGGGATGCAGCAAGCCGCCGAACTGTTCGTCCACCGGCTCCTCGACATGGCCGAGCACGGCCGGTCGGAGTCCCGGATCGACCGTCTCGAAGGCGCACAGACGATCCAGATCGTCTTCGAGCAGATCGGCCGCCGCCAGTGGCAGGCCGGCGCCGACCTCACCCGTCTGCTCACCGCCTACCAGCTCGGCGCACGCACGGCCTGGCGGCACGTCTCCGCCACAGCGCTTGCGCTCGAGGTCCGGCCGGATGTCCTGGCCGCCCTCGCCGAGGCCGTGTTCGACTTCATCAACCAGCTCTCCTCGGCCTCCGCGCGCGGCTACGTCCTGGAACAGAGCGAGGACGTTTCAGCCCGGGAACGCAACCGCGAGGAGCTGGCCGACCTGCTGCTGTCCGATCGGTCGGGCATGAGCGTGATCCGGGAGGCGGCTGCCCGGGCCAACTGGCCGCTCCCCTCCACCGGGGCCGTCGTGCTGGTGGACGCGAACACCGATGTCGCCCGGCGGGTGCTGTCACACGTGGACGCGGGATCCCTGCCGGTACGGCACGAGCAACTGTCCGGCGCCATCGTTCCTGATCCCGGCCTGTCCGGCCGCCGGGACCAACTCCGTCGCGCACTCCGGGGAGCCAACGCGGTGATCGGCCACACCGTGCCGCTCGAGCACCTGCCGCGCAGCGTCGCGATCGCGCAGATCGCAGTACGGCTGAGGCAGACGGGCATTCTCGCCGACGATCCGGTGTTCGCCGACGAGCATCTGGACACGATCATCGTCCATCGCGACGAACTGCTGATCGGCTTCCTGCGCGAGCAGATACTCGCACCGCTCGACGATCTCCCGGCCGGAGCCCGGGCGAGGCTGATCGAAACACTTACCGCCTGGCTGCGGCACATGGGCGACCGTACGGCGATCGCCGAGGAACTGCACATCCACCCGCAGACCGTGCGCTACCGAGTCGCCCAGCTGCGCGAACGGTTCGGCGATCAACTGGACTCGCCGCGGTCACGCGCGCGACTCTTCCTCGCTCTCGTCTGGCCCGTGCGCTGAGACGAGTTGCTCGACCCGTGCCGCAAGGACGTCTGCGTCGAAGGTCGCCGGATCGGTGGCGAGACCGATCCCGAGTGAGCCGGTCCAGCTCAGGGCGCCCATCGCGAGCGGGGATCCGGGTGCCAGCGGCAGGATCGGGTAAACAGTCGCGATCGTGACTCCGTCCATCGACAGCGATTGCGTCGGGCCGGGCATGTTCGACACGATGGCGTGGAAGAAGCGACGCCCGTAGACGGCCCGCGCGAACCAACCGGCCGCAGGCCCCGGCAAAGCTCGCAGGCCGGTCGTCATCACGAACCGCGAGGCTACTGCGCGGCTCGGCGTCCGAAGACGCGTGGTCCGCCGGCTGATCTCGGTGACGAGTTCATCGAACGGACGGCCGTCGAGTGGTACGTCGACCATCACGGCCGCGGTCGCGTTGGTCTCCGCCGCCACCGCGGTGTCGCGCAGCATCAGCGGCACCGTGACGCGCATCCGGCCACCTAGCCGGGTGGCGACCTCTGGATGCGTACTGACGACCGCCTCGGCGACCAGACCGAGCAAGAGATCCGTCACCCGGACGCCCCACCTGGAGGCGGCACGCCGTACGGCGGCCAACTCGAGATCGGCCGTGGCGAACTCCCGCCGCGCCGACATCGTCTCGAGACGTCCCCCCGCTCCGCCGTCGGTGGCCAGTTGCGCCAACCCGGCGATAGTTGCTCCAATCAACTGTGCGCGACCGGGGGTGGTACCGCGGACACCGGGCAACTCGACGCGCGGCCGGAACAGATTCAGCGCCTGGATCATCGTGCCGATTCCGTCCGCAACGGCATGATGCAGCAGCAGAATCATCGCCGAAACCCCGGGCTCCAGGTCGCGGACCATCACAATTCGCCACATCGGGCGATCCCGGGCCATCGGGATCGCGGCCAGCTCGGCGACGATCCGGCGTACGCCTGCCCAGCCATCCGTCGAGCGACGTTCGCCGATGTGCCACGACCAGTCAACCTCGGCAACGTCGATCCACCGCTGCCGGCGCCAGCGCGACGACGGCTCCAACCGCTGGCGGAACCGGGGCAGTCTGCCGAGCTCGCCCTTCACCAGTTCGGTCACACGCTCGACCGACAACGCCTTGTCATCGCTCGATTCGAACACGACCAGCCCACCGACGTGCTGCGGCGCCTCGGCGGTCTCGACATGCAGGAAGAACGCGTCACTCGAGGGCATGACCACGGCCATCCATTCGTCATAGCACAAAGGGTGGATTCAGCCCGATCTGACCGACTCCCCGAAATGGCCGGCGAGCCGCCGGTAAGCGCCAGGGAACACCGCCCGTACGATGCCGGCGAGCCTGATCCAGCGCGGAACCCAGCTCTCGGCCCGATCCTGCTCGATTGCTCGGACGATCGCGCGCGCGACTGTCTCCGGACCGACCGGCCGAGGTATGCGCCGGTCGTACGCGCGACCCCTTACGGAGAAGAAACCGGTGCCGACCGCCGCCGGAACGACGACGCCGACCTGGACGCCCGTACCGGCCAGCTCCAGCCGCAGACTCTCCGCGAACGCGTCCAGGCCCGCCTTGGCCGCCGCGTACACCGCCTCCCCCGCGACGCCGGTCCGTCCCGCGACGGACGACACGAGGATCAGACATCCCGTCCGCCGCTCGACCATCCCCGGCAGCAGCAACCGCGCAAGACGCATCGTCGCGACGAGATCCACCGCAACCAACTCTGCAATCTCGTGGTCGCTCATCTCGACGAACGGCCCCGACCACCCTCGACCGGCGTTTGCGATCAGCACATCCACCCGGCCATGCACCGCCAGCGCCTGCCCGGCCAGAGACCCCACAGCGTCGCGCTCACGCAAGTCAGCCTGCACCGCAACGCCGTTGACCTGATCCGCAACATCCTGCGTTCGCCGCACATCGCGCCCATGCACCAAGACCACGGCCCGCGCAGCCGCGAGCTCCAGGCACACGGCACGACCGATGCCGGCCGACCCGCCGGTCACCAACACCACCGCGCCATCCAGCTCCAAGACCGGCCCTCCAGTGCTCCGCCCGTTCACCATACCGATCGGGTATCGACGCCGGCTGCACCATCAGTCACCGTTCCAGGCCGACCTGTACGATATCCGTGCAAATCTGCCGAACGTCCTGTGCGGGGTACCTCGATCATCGCCACGATCCGCGTTGGGACCATCCGACCGGTAGACGCTGCGACCTCCGCCGTCACGAGCGCCAGCTCCGCGCCCGCCAAGTCTGGCTCTTCCACTCCGGCCCGATCGGCGCCAGCCGTGACCAGGAGCGGCCGTCTCACCCGACGTGGGCCGCCTGGCCCGCGCGTTCCAGGCACCACCGATCAAATAGCCGCCGCCCTGACGACGCCGGAACCCGCTACCTGAGCGCGCTGTCGTCGGCTCAGGCCAGGGCGAGGAAGAGCTTCTCCATCTTCGCCACGTCGACGTCGCTGTTCTCGTCGGTGAGGCAATGCTGCAGACCCGTGCTGACGATCGCGTACCCGGCCCGCGACAGCGCCTTGTTGACCGCGGCCAACTGGGTCAGCACAGCCTCACAGTCCGCGCCTTCCTCCATCATCCGGATCACGCTGCCGAGATGCCCGTGAGCGCGCTTCATCCGCGTGATGATCGGCTTGATCTCGTCCGGCTCGAACTCCATCGAATCTCCTCCGTCGGCTCCACGAAGCACTGGATCAGCGCCGTCGCGACCGAGTCTATATCCCCCTGGGGGGATATGTTACCGTCGGATATCGAACCCCCTAGGGGGATCCATTCAGGAGCAGCTCCGGACACCCCATCCGCAAGTGAGGACACGATGACCGACCACAGCGCGCTGCCTGCCGGACTGGCGATCCGCACCATCGAGACGCCGTCGCTCGGTGACCGCAGCTACGTCGTCCACGACGGCGACGTAGCGTTCGTCATCGATCCACAGCGCGACATCGACCGGATCCTGGAGATCCTCAGAACCGACGCCGTACGCCTGACCCACGTCTTCGAGACCCACATCCACAACGACTACGTCACCGGCGGCTTCGCGCTCGCCCAGGCCACGGGCGCCGCCTACCTGACCAACGCCGACGACAACGTCGAGTTCGACCGGACGCCGCTGCACGACGGCGACACTGTCCAGATCGGCGACCGGATGCGGGTCCGCGCGATCCACACCCCCGGCCACACCTTCACGCACCTGTCCTACGCCCTGACCGACGACGCTCAGCCGATCGCTGTCTTCACCGGCGGCTCCCTGCTGTACGGCGCGACCGGACGCCCCGATCTCCTCGGCCCCGACCACACCGACGCCCTCGCACGTCACCAGCACCACTCCGCGCACAAACTCACCCACGCACTTCCCGACGACACCGAGGTCTATCCCACTCACGGCTTCGGCTCGTTCTGCTCCGCCACCCAGTCCGAGACCGCCCAATCGACCATCGGGCAGGAAAAGCGCTCCAACCGCGCCCTGACCCAGGACGAAGAGGACTACGTCCGCGACCTGCTGGACGGCCTCGGCGCGTGGCCCGCCTACTACGCACACATGGCACCCACGAACTCCGCCGGGCCCGAAGCTCCCGATCTCTCACTACCCGAATCCGCTGATCCCGCTGAGCTGCGCCACCGCATCGAGACCGGCGAATGGGTCGTCGACCTGCGCACCCGCACCGCCTTCGCCGCCGGCCACGCACCCGGCACCCTCAACTTCGGCCTCGACGGCTCTTTCTCCACCTACCTCGGCTGGCTGATCACCTGGGGAACGCCAGTAACCCTGCTCGGCGAAACCGCCGCCGACGTCGCGTTGGCGCAGCGCGAACTGGTGCGCATCGGCATCGACCGCCCCGCCGCGCACGCCACCGGCGAACCCGAACAGTGGAGCCTTGACGCACCCGTCTCCTTCCCGACCGCCACCTTCGCCGACCTCGAGCTCGTCCGGCATCACCGCGACATCGTCGTGCTGGACGTACGCCGTACCGAGGAACACACAGCGGCCCGGATCGAGGGCGCAGTCAACATCCCCATCCATGAACTGCCACGCCGACTCAGTGACATCCCACCCGGCGAGCTGTGGATCCACTGCGCCGCGGGCTACCGCGCCTCCATCGCTGCTTCGTTCCTGCACGTCGCCGGCCGCACCCTCGTCGCCGTCGACGACAAGTTCGAGAACGCCGCGAAAGCCGGTCTGCACCTCGTCGGCCCGGAAGCCTGACAGCCCAACCCAGCAAGGAGAAATCACCATGTGCCGACCCGTCACCTGCAAGACCTGTTCCAAGACCACGTGGGCCGGCTGCGGCCAGCACGTCGCACAGGTCAAGGCGATGGTCCCCGCGAACCAGTGGTGCCCCGGCCACCCCGAGGCCGAGCGCCAAGGTGGCAGCTGGCTCGGCAGACTACTGGGACGCTGATCCACGACTGACCGTTTCAGGCTCGGGTCGAGCGTCCGGGCCCCCAGAGCTACGCGATCCGGACGCGGCCGTACTTCGATGTCGTGGTCCATGGCCTCCACCACGTTCTCCGCCCACGCCAGCGGCCAATGCCGACAGGTGGTGGGAATTGGTTGCCGATGGCATGGGCTGCGGCACCGTGGTTCGCGAGTTCGTTTGCGCCGGTGACCGGTGATGGGAGAGGCTTGGCGGCGGAGCGCCGGGAAGTCTGGTCGGCAGTACCCGCCCTCAACCGGGGTGCGGGTCGATCGACGACCCCGGAGGCGGCATGGCGTTGGAAGCATCCCACGGTCAGGACCTGCTGACGTCACGTGAGCCTGACGGTTCCGGCGTATCGTGCAGGTGTGCACGGAGAGCAGATGGCCGAGGCGTTTCCAGTGGTCGGCCTGGATACCGACGCGCGCGAGGCGGTCGAGCTGCTCGCCTCGCGGCGCTTGCCGGGGCTGATCGTGGTCGACGAGAAAGGCCGGCCACACTCGGTGCTGCCCGCGTCGCAGGTGGTGCGCTTCCTGGTTCCGACGTACGTGCAGGACGATCCGTCGCTGGCCCGAGTGATGGACGAGCCACTGGCCGACCAGGTAGCAGACCGGCTGGCCGGACTGACCGTCCGCAAGCTCCTGCCGAGGGAGCCCGTCGAGGTGCCAGTGGTCAACCACGACGACACCGTCATCGAGGTAGCGGCCATCATGGCCCGGCTGCGGTGCCCGCTGGTCGCGGTCGTGAAAGACGACGAGATCCTGGGCGCGATCACCGCATCCCGGCTGCTGGAACTGGTCGTCGCGGCGCACTGACCGACGGACCGGTGATCACGTGACCGTGATCGCCGTCGCCGTCTTCGCGGTCGCCTATGTGCTGATCGCGACGGAGTGGACACACAAGCTCCTCGCCGCACTCGGCGGCGCGGCCGTGCTGCTCGCCCTCGGGGTCACCGATTCCGAGCATGCGTTCTACTCCCACGACACCGGCATCGACTGGGACGTCATCTTCCTGCTGCTCGGCATGATGATCATCGTCGGCATCCTGCGCCGCACCGGAGTCTTCGAGTACGTCGCCATCTGGGCCGCCAAACGCGCCAAAGGATCGCCGCTACGGGTGATGATCCTGCTCACGCTCATTACCGCCGTCGCCTCCGCCTTCCTCGACAACGTCACCACCGTGCTGCTGATCGCACCGGTCACGCTGCTGGTCTGCGACCGGCTCGGGATCAATCCCGTCCCCTTCCTGATCGCCGAGGTGATGGCCTCCAACATCGGCGGCACCGCCACGCTGATCGGCGACCCGCCGAACATCATTATCGCCAGCCGCTCCGGGCTCACCTTCAACGACTTCCTCCTCCACCTGACCCCGCTCGTCGTCATCGAGCTGATCGTGTTCACGCTGGTCCTCCCCCGCCTGTTCAAGGGATCGTTCGCCGTCGACCCGGACAGGGTCGAGAACGTCCTGCGGCTGAACGAGCGCGAGGCGATCCAGGACACCCGCCTGCTCATCAAGTGCGGCATCGTCTTGCTGGCCGTGTTCACCGGGTTCGTCGGGCATGCGCTGTTCCACGTGGCGCCCTCGGTGGTGGCGCTGCTCGGCGCCGGTCTGCTGGTACTGATCTCCGGGGTGCCGACCAGGGACTACATGTCCAGCGTCGAATGGCAGACACTGCTGTTCTTCGCCGGCCTGTTCGTCATGGTCGGCGCCCTGGTCAAGACCGGCGTGATCGGCAACCTCGCCGACCAGGTCGGCAACGCGACCAACGGCAGGCCCCTGCTGGCCGTGATGCTGATCCTGGGCGTGTCAGCGGTCCTGTCCGGCATCGTCGACAACATCCCGTACGTCGCCACGATGAGCCCCGTGGTCCTCGAACTGACCAAGACCATGAACGACCCGGCCCACGCCAACGCCCTGTGGTGGGCGCTCGCCGCAGGAGCCGACTTCGGCGGCAACGCGACCGCCGTCGGAGCCAGCGCCAACGTCGTCGCCATCGGCATCGCGCTGCGCGCCGGCAACCCGATCACCTTCTGGGAATTCACCCGCAAGGGCGTGGTGATGACCGCGATCACCATCGCCGTCGCGGCGCCGTACCTGTGGCTGCGCTACTTCGTCCTGTCCTGACCGTCGCCGCTCGGACAGCAACTGGCAGCGATCGTTGCGCGCGGCAAGCGTCACAGCGGGGCCTTGGATCGTTAAAGATGGTTCGAAACCACGATCCCTGTAACGCGGCCGGGTGGTTGCTCGATGTCAGGAGTACGCAGTCTGGTGTGCCGGGAAGTCCGGTCGGCGACGTCTGGACCCACATCCCGCCAGGAGGCGAACCGCATGTCACAGCGCGACGACAGCCTCACCGCAGCCGGCGGACCCAACGAGGATCAGCGCATGACCATCCCTTGGCCAGTACGACGAATCGACACGCCGGCAGCCCAAAGCCTCGTGCCGGTTCTGTCCGGCCAGGAGGCACTGATCGTCGCTGAACTGCTCGAACAGATCGCCGACGATCCGACCAGCGACCAGAACGCGATCGCACAACTACTCATCATGAGAATCCACGACCGACTCGAGATCATCGAAGATCCCGCGGGAGCCCTGGAATCCCAGCAGCCGGGCAAACTCATCTCGTTGTTCACCACACCTTCAGATCCGCACCAGCAAACCTGATACCTCAGTGACCGGCGCCGAGTTGGCCGGCCAGGCGTTCGTGGCGTTCGGCTCTGGAGGGGTTCAACCCGACGATCTGGACGGTCTTGCCGTAGCGGGCGTACTTGGTCGTGATCGCGTCGAGAGTGGCGACGGTCGAGGCGTCCCAGATGTGGGACTCGGTCAGGTCGATGACGACGCGGCGGGCGAACAGGATCATGGCGACGATGACACCGACGACCACGCCGATGGCGAGGTTGTGGGTGATGACGACGATCACGACCGTCGACAGCATGACGATGGTCTCGCTGCGCTAACCACACGCGGGTTTGGCTCGATGGAAACATCGGCCACCCGCGTTTTGTGGTTGTAGGAGACTTCAAGGCGCAAGGCGCCGTACAGATCGGCCAGATCACCTCGCTCCGCCCGGTCCAAAACCGCCTTCATCGCGCCGAGCTCCTTCACCATCGCGCGGATGTCTTCAGCGCTCAGCCGCTCGGCCCGGCTATATGGCTGCAGCAGCATTCCTCCGGCGGAACATTCGCTCGGCCGCTTCCGTCACGTCGTGCCGCAGGTGGAACGCCGCCTAGACGTTGTTGAGCCACGGAAGCAGCGCCGCCAGGAGCCGGTCCGGAGCGTCCAGCG
Organism: Kribbella sp. VKM Ac-2569; assembly: GCF_004216905.1. GTDB lineage: Bacteria > Actinomycetota > Actinomycetes > Propionibacteriales > Kribbellaceae > Kribbella. The sequence goes on along the minus strand of NZ_SGXJ01000003.1, from coordinate 325,515 downwards.
GAATCAAGTGTCCGCAGTCGTCGAACTGGACCGCGGTGAGGTTGTCCGCCGATGCGCTGAGCTGACTTGCTAGCACCGGCCCAACAGGCTGAGCGCCGATCGCGAGAACCGGTAGGTTCAGGCGCCGCTCGCGCAGCAGTGGCGTCAGCTCCTGTGCCGTACGCGGCATCGCGCGGTAGTGCTCGAACGCAGAGGCCAAGGCCTGCGTCCCCGTGTAAGCGGAAGCGAACGCGTCGGTCAGCTCAGGTCCGATGCCCGCGCCGTCAACCGTGCCGGCACGCAGGAACCATTCGATGTACTCGCGCTCATGACCGACCAGCACCTTCTCCGCGAGCCCAGGCACCTGATGGAAGCCGAACCACCACGGCAGGCCTCGCTGCGCGAACGCTTCCGCTCCGGCGATGCCGGGCAGCACCGCCTCCATGACCGCCAGCCGATCTGTGCGGGCAGGATGTTCGAGGGCGAACCCCACGGCCGCCGGGACACCCGCGTCGATTCCCACCACTGCGGTGCGCTCCACACCAAGGGAGTCGAGGAGACCGGCCAGCCAGCCCGCGAGCTCGAGCGCCGATCCCCCCGCGACCAGGTCCGGCGCGATCACCCGGTACGACTCCGACAGTCTCGGTACGACGAGCTCCCACAACCGATGCGTGTGCGGAAAGCCGTGCAGCAGTACGACAGCGGGACCCACGCCGGTGTCGATCACCAGAATCCTCCTCGGTTACCGTTGGTTACCTGGAACACCGTAGAAACCGGGGAGACACCATGGAAGACCGCACTTCCGGGACACCTGGTCACCCTGAGGTGACCGCCCGGCGGGGCGATCTGTTCAGTCCGGCGTGCCCGACCCGCCGACTGCTCGATCGCGTCGGCAGCAGGTGGGTCGTGATGATCGTCAAGACCCTCGCCGAGTCCGGCGAACTGCGGTACGCGGACCTCAAACGCCGTACGCCGGGTGTCTCGGCGAAGATGCTCACGCAGACGCTGCGCGGGCTCGAGGAGGATCAGCTCGTGACGCGCCGCGTTGAGCCGAGCATCCCGCCTGCCGTGTACTACGCCCTCACCCCACTCGGACTCACCCTCGACGAGCCCCTTGCCGCGCTCCGCGAATGGGCGGAGACCCACATGCCCGAGATCGACGCCCGCCGATCCCGGGCCGGAAGACTTCGAAACCCGTGACCGCACTCGGATGCTGATGTTGCCGAGTTCGACTCAGTCCAGGAATCGGCCTTCGCGCATGACGAGGGTCCGGTGGGCGATCTGCTCCACAAGACCGTGGTCGTGGGAGATGAAGAGGTAGCCGAGGCCTAGGTCGCGCTGGAGTTCGGTGAGCAGGTTGATAACGCCTGCGCGGACCCTCGCGTCCAGGGACGACACCGGCTCGTCGAGGACGAGCAGCTTCGGATCACTGGCCAGCGCGCGAGCGATGCCGACGCGCTGGCACTGACCGCCGGAGAGTTCGCGCGGCCGCCGGTCGGCGAGCGACTGGTCGAGGTGGACCTGTTCCATCAGCTCGGCGACCCGGGCCGGCCCCCTCCGCGGATCCCAGCGGCCTTGGACCTTGAGCGGTTCGGCGATCGCGTCAAGGATCTTCAACCGCGGACTGAGCGAGCCGTAGGGGTCCTGGAACACCGGCTGCATGGCCGGGCGAAGCCGATGGATGGTGCTGTCGTCCAGGGCGGTTCCGTCGAGCCGGACCTCGCCGGCCTCCGGACGCCGAAGCTGCAGGACGGCGGACGCGGTGCTGGACTTGCCGCAACCGGACTCGCCGATCAGCGCGACCGTCTCGCCGTGACGGACGTCGAAGGACACGTCGTCGACCGCAGGTTCCTGGCGGCCTCGGTACCTGACGGTCAGGTTGCGTACGGCGAGCAGCGGCGGATCGGCGATCGGCGGTGTGGCCGTCCTCGGGCGGATGCTGTCGACGTGCGGCGAGTCGGCGATCCGGCCTTCGTGGAGCGTCAGAGTCCGGTCGGCGTACGTCGCGACCGCGTCCTGATCATGGGTGACGAGGACGATGGCCGAGTCGTCTCTCAGCCCGGTGAGCAGGTCCAGGATCTGGGCCTGGATACGGGGATCGAGGGCGGTCGTGGGTTCGTCGGCGACGATCAGCTCCGGCTGGTTGACGATGGCCATCGCGATCACGGCGCGCTGGCGCATGCCGCCGGAGAACTCGTGAGGATAGGCGCGGGCGCGACGTACGGCATCGTCGATCCCGACCCGGTCGAGCACAGCTCTCGCCGCGTTGTCCGCCGTCCTGCGGTCCGTGCGCTGGACCGATCGGACCGCGCGCGCGAGTTGGTCCCCGATGGTGTGCACCGGGCTGAGCACCGAGAGCGCGTCCTGCGGTACGAATCCCAGTCGACTGCCGCGCAGGTCGGCGTACTCGGTCTGCGATGCGCCCGCGAACTCACGGCCGGCGAAGCGGATGCTGCCGTCGACCTCGGCCTCGGGTGGGAGCAGGCCGAGGACGGCCTGCATCGTCAGTGACTTGCCGGCACCGGATTCACCGACCAGGGCGAGAACTTCGCCTTTGTGTACGGCGAACGACACACCACGTACGGCGTGCGTACCACGGATCCGCACGTGCAGGTCGCGAACGACGAGCTCAGTCATCGCCGCCGTCCCGTCGACAGGGACACCGCGAGCGCCGCGAGGACGAGGAGCATGATCGCAGGCGCGAGGGTGGCCCAGGGTGCGCGTTCGACGTACGGCAGGGACTCGGCCAGACCCGAGCCCCACTCGGGCGCCGGCGGTTGCGAGCCGAGACCGAGAAAGCCCAACGAGGCCAGGGCCAGCGCGATCCCCGGCAGCCGAAGTACGGCGTGCCGCGCCACAGGCCCGACCACGGCCGGGAGGACGTGCCGGGTGAGGATCCAGGTGCGACTCGCGCCGATCGCCTTCTGGGCCGTCAGGTACGCGGCGGCTCGGGTTTCCTGCGTGAGCGCGGCGGCGTGAGCGGCCAGCGGCGGCCAGGACACGAGGGCGACCGCGATCGAGGCGCCGAGAGTGCCGGGTCCCAGGACGGCGACGACCAGGATGCCGGCGATGACCGGCGGTACGGCGTTCGCGATCTCGGAGACGCCTTCGGCCGCGACCGGGCGGAGGCCGGCTCCCAGCGCGATGACGAAGGAGACCGCGCAGACGACGACAGCGGTGCCGATGGTCGTCACGGCACCGTGACCGACCCGGGCCAGCACGTCCCGGCCGAGCGAGTCGGTGCCGAGTGGGTGGTCCCAGCTCGGGGTGGCGAGGCGGGCGGTGGTGTCCAAGTGCAGCGGGTCGAGTGTTAAGCCCCAGCCGATGACTACGGCGAGAACTACCGCGCAGACGACTGGGGTCAACCGGCCCGCCGGCACCGCTGGAGTGACGGGCAGGCTCAGTGCCTGGTCACGGAGGGCCCGGCCGAGCAGTCGGCGCCTTGCGGTCTGGGCGAGGAGACCTGCGGCAACACCGAGCAGAATCAACGCGAGGACGGCGCCTTGGAGCAGAGGAAGATCCTGGGACTCGGCCGCTCCCAGCGCAGTCCGGCCGATGCCCGGGATAGCGAAGACGGTCTCGACCGCGACCGCGCCACCAGTGAGCCCGACGGCGACCAAGCCCAGCTGAGGTACGACGGCCGGAGTTGCACGTCGTACGGCCGCCGCTGCGATGCTGCGCGGAGTACAGCCCGCGGATCGCCACAGACTGACCCAGCGCTCGGCGAAGACAGCCGGCAACGCGTCGACGACCAGCCGTCCGAGAATTCCGCCGGCGGGCAGCGCGAGCGCGACCGCCGGAAGAACGAGGTGCGTCGGGCCTTCCCAGCCGTACGGCGGCAACCACCCGAGCCAGACCGCGAAGGTGAGCATCAACAGCGTGGCCAGCAGGAACTCGGGCAGCGCGGCCAGCGAGGTGGCGAGGATTCCGTTGCCTTTAGCCCGTAATGTTCCGCGGGCGCCGCGAACCAGCGTGGGCACGCAGATCGCGGCGGCGATCGCGAGCGCGATGCCGAGCGCGGCCGCCATCAACGTCAGCGACGCGCCGGCAGCGGTCACGATCGACGGCAACACCTCGGCTCCGTTGGCCCACGACGTCCCGAAGTCGCCGCGTACGACTCCCCCGAACCACCGGGCCAGCAGTGCCAGCGGCCCGGCATCCAACCCGAGCTCGTTCCGCACGGCTTCGATCGCCTCAGCCGTCGGCTCCTGCTCAGCGGCCCGGGCTCGCAGTACCGACAAGGCGACGTCCCGCCCCGACAGCCACGGCAGCAGGCCGATCGCGGCGACGACCACCGCGAGCGCACCGGCCCGCGACAGCACGCCGACAACGCGCTCCCTCACTTCAGGTGGGTTGCTGCCGTGACCAACAGCCGCTCGCGAGGGTCCTTGGCCGAGTCGGCGAGCGTGGTCGCATCGCCTTGGATGACCCGTTCGTGCAGCAACGGGACGGCGGCGTCGGTCCGCAGGACCTGCGCCTCCGCTTCCATGATCGCCGTACGACGGGCGTCGCCGGTCTCCGTCCCGGCCGCCTTCGTGAGCGCGGCATCCACGGCCGGGTCACAGAGTTGGGAGATGTTGAAGGAGCCTTGGCACGCGAAGTCCGAGTACAGGTACGACACCGGGTCACCGGAGTCGAGCACCGTCGCGCGCGACAGGATGAACGCGTCGAACTTCCCCGCCAGCGCATCCTCCTCGATGTGCGCGTACTCACGAACCACCTGCTTCACCGTGAACCCGGCCTGCTGCAACTGCTGCTGCAGAACGGACGCCACCTCCGGTAACTCGGCCCGATCGGAGAACGTCGCCAGAGTGATCGTCGTACCGCCCGCCCCCTTGGCCACCGGCTTGGCCGCCGTACGACCGGACGGCTCCTTACGACCCTCAGCCGCCCACGGCAACGCCGGGCCGAGCAGACCGGCCGCCTTGTCCGCACGCCCCTCGTAGACGCCGTTCACCAGCGCCTCACGATCGATGGCGTCCCGGATCGTTGCCCGCAGCCCCGGATCCCGCAGCGGGCCGGACTTCGTGTTCAGGTAGAGCGTGTTCGTCCGCGGCATCGGTACCTCGGTCACGGTCTCCGGCTCGAGCAGCGCGGCCTGCGACACCGGGATCGACTCGACCAACTGTGCCGTCCCGCTCCGGATCGCGGCCGCTCGCGCCGCGCCGTCCGGCACGAACGACACGTCGATCCCCGCCGCCTTGGCGCGGCTACCCCAGTACCCGTCGTACCGCTCGAGTCGTGCGCCGGTGGTGCCACGGACCTCGACCAGCTCGAAGGGCCCACTCCCGGTCCCGACCGGGTTGACCCGGGTCTTCGCGTACGCCGCCTTGGACAGGACCGATAGCTGCGGCGACGACAACCGTTGCGGCACCAGCGGATCCGGGCTACCGGTGGTCACGACGAGCTGATTGCCCTTGGCAACCGCCGTCAGCCTCACGCCGTCCAGGATCCGCGGTTTCGGCGAGGCGGTCGTTGCCTTGTCCAACGCGTACGCCGCGACCGCTGCGGTCAGCGTCGTACCGTCGTGGAACTTCACTCCCGGCCGGATACTGAACTCCCAACTCACCGGCGAGATCCGCTTCCACGCGGTCGCCAGGCCCGGCTGGGCGTCGCCGATCTCGTCCAGCGTGACCAGCGTCTCCGCCGTGCTCCACCGGGACAGTTTGAACGCGTCGTCGCTGAACGGCGACAGCCCTGAACGCGGCGGCTGCATCATCGCGACCGCGATCCGGCCGTCGGTCCTGCCGGCAGCCGGAGCCGGGTCGGCGCCGCCGGCGAAACACCCGGTCAGCAACACCGACGACAACACAACACCAACAGCGACAACACGCACGGGAGCCTCTTCCCGGTGGCGGACGGGTCACCGAGAAACTAGCACATGAAAACCATTATCGTTAAATCGCGAGCTGTGGCTGGCCGCCATACACGTCGAGCACACGGGCCGCCTCCAAACGCCCTGCCGCCGCGAAGCTGTACCTGAACTGGGCGCTCTCGACCGCCGTACAGCAGAACGCCTTCAACAGCTGGTCGGTCCGTACCGATGTCGCCCCGGCCGGTGGACTCAAGCCGATCTGGACGTACAAGAACGCCAACCTCGAAGGCTTCCCGCGGTTCATGGCCGACCGGGCCGAGGTTGAGCGCTGGAAGCAGACCTTCTCGCTCTACCTCGGCGAAGTTCAAGGCGCCCCCAGCCCCGGCTGGCTCGGCCTGCACCCGGGCGCCTAATACTGCCCTGGCGGTGACAGCGGCAGCGCCTTGCTCAGGCCCCGGGCTGCCCTACCGCGTTCCGCCGAACAAGATGCCGGTGCAGGAGACGAGCCCGGTCCGAGGACGTTCGCAGCGGTAACGACGACGGGCGAGCGGCCGCCGGTTCACTTGGCCTGGGCGACGGCCTGCAACTGCGGCAGCAATAGTGCCGCCTGCTTCGCCCGCGCGGAGACACCGAGCATCTCGCGAGCCAGCAGGACCAGCGAGATCGGGAACAGCACGATCGCCACCAGGATCACGAAGATTGCGGCGAGGCTGTCCAGGGCCGAGTCGTTGTTGCGGGCGTCGCCGCTGCTCGGTGAGGAGAAGTTCAAGCTGTCGCGCTTGCCCGTCTCGAGGAGACACCGCAACTTCGCCTTGTACGGGCGCACCGTCGCCTTGCTCCCGTCCGCGAACCGGAGCCTGATGCGGCTCCGGATGAACACGCCGCGGGACACCCTAGTTACCGCGGGCAGTTGACGCCATGGACGGTCGGGGCGCTCGAGGACCGAGACACCGCCCTCGTGGACGTGCAGTCCGGTAACGGTCTTGTTCATCAGGACCATCGTCACGCCCGCGGGTACGGGAGCCTCGCACGCGGCGCGAATCTCTTCGACCGTGTGTTGCGGCAATGGGTCGGCTTGCTTCTTCGCCACGATGTCCCTCCGGAGGCCGTGATCGATTCGTCTCCGGAAGGCTAGCGTCTGCCCGCCGGCCACTCGGTGGTCTGAGTCGTGCCGCCGTTCGCGTGTCTTGCCACACGGGCGCCGCAACAGCTCGCCCCGTGCCGCTCAGCAAAGCCCCGTCCAACGACTTCCTCGCCGAGCTCCAGGCGTGTGGTTAAGGTGCGTGTTCCTCCTCGGAGACTGAAACGGTTGTTTCGTCTCATGCAGTCGGCGCAGTGCTCCAGCTGTTGTGTTTCCTGGAGAACGAATCAGGCAAGTTGCTGCTGGCAACCGTATAGAGACGGTCAGAAGGTGGGGAGCTCGAGGATGCCTCCTTGGTCGTCGTCGCTGCCGGGCAGCGCGCCCACGTAGGTCACCCAGATCCTGGATCCGTCGGTCGAGGTCGCGATGCCGTTCAGCCGTGCAACACCGAGCGAGTGAGACCCCACGCGAACTCTGCGGACGCCCACGATCGTGCCGTCCTGTTGCATCCGGACGATCGTGTCGTTGCCACGGTTGCAGACGTAGAAGTCACTGCCCGGCTGCAGCGTCGTGTTGCTGGCCCGATCGGGATGCACGATCTCGATCCGCACCGGAGCGAGGTCGAGCGGTTGATCCAAGCCGGACGACCTGATGGTGCGCAGTCCGCTGGGCACGAAGACCTCGTTGCCTCCCGGGCCACCGATCGTCAGCGTGATCACCTTGATCGAATCGTCGAAGGGCTGACTCACGTAGAGGACGAGCTCGGGCGCATAGCTCATCACGACTCCGAGCCGCGGCAGCGAGACCGGCCCGCGATGGCCGCTCGCATCGCCCCAGGAGCGATGGACGAGTGGCTGGACCGTACCCGCTGGCGCGATACCGTCGAGCGCCTTCACCGTGTGCTCCTGCACGACGCTCCCATCGGCCACGACGACCGCGAACACGGCACGCCCGCTGCCGTCCGGGGATCGGCCGATCAGCGCCGTACCGACTGCCGCCTTGGATATCGCGCCGGGAACGACCTGGGTCGGGGTACGACCGGTGACATCGTCGAAGTAGACACCACCCGTGCTCGGGTTGAGTGCACCGGCGAGTGGACGGCCGTCCGGATCGGCGATCGACGACGAGCCGGGGCCGTTCAGCCCGTACGGCGCATTGGCCGGCCAGAACCGGCCGAAGGCATTGTTGATCGACATACCGAGCGGGTTCGCGACCGCCGTCTGATCGGCGGTCACAGCACCGGGTGTGTAGAAACCGTTGCGCCAGTTCGGGCTCTGCGCGCTGTACATCTGGACGGCCCCGCCCAGCACGGACACCTGCCCTCCCGAAGCCGCGAATCTGGCCGGTACGGCGAGATCGGCGCTGCCCGGATCGATGGAAAGGAACGACCCCGCCGCCTGATCCTCGTTGGCCTTCGGGGCGCCGAAGTTCGACCTGCTCCCGACCACGATGCGCGTCGGGTCACACACCCGGCCAGGCTGTGTGAAGGCCGCAAGGACGGGATTGGAATTGATCGGACTCCCGGGCAGGAATGTGCCGACCGGAGCGATCGCCGACGCGCCGGGAATGCCGACCGCCACGACGCGTCCGCTGATCGTCGGCACGCCGCTGCGATCCCCGGCGTACGCGCTCGACGTACTCGCGACCGCGTCCACGCCGGCAACCCCCGCCAACCCGAGCGCCACGAGAGCCTGCCGCCGACTGATCTGGAACCCGCGTTCGGGCATGTTCGTACCTGACATGATCAACCTCCCCGGTCCCCACCTACTGCCTGCCACAGACCAGCGAAACCGCGCGGTCGTGACGTGCCCTTGCCCCCTGGCAGTGCACTACCGATTTGGAGACCAGCCAGTCACGAAAACACCGAGCAGACCCCGATCGATGACGCCAGTCTCAATCGCAGAAACGGGATTGTCACGGCCTCGGACGCCATCGGGCCGACCGCATTGCGTTCTCCGGAGAAAGATCGCGGATTAAGGTGGGTCAATGGATCATGAGACAGCTCGGGACTGGCTCGACCGGTACGTCGAGGCGTGGATGTCCTACGATCCGGGCGACATTGCGGGCCTGTTCAGCGAGAACATCGCGTACCGCTACCACCCGTATGACGAGCCGATCGCCGGTCGGGACGCCGTCGTCGCATCCTGGCTAGGACAGAGCGCGTCGGACGACGCCTCCACCCGCGACGCACCCGGCACCTACGAGGCCGAATACTCGCCGGTCGCGGTCGACGGTGACACCGTGGTGGCCACCGGCACGTCGCGCTACCGCGAAGTGCCTGACGGCCCCATCGTCCGCACCTACGAGAACTGCTTCATCATGCGCTTCGACGACGAAGGACGCTGCCGCGAGTTCACCGAGTACTACATCCGCCACCCATAAACGCTGCCGGCAACGACCGCTACGCACTCGGTGAATCAGCTGGCGCCGCTGGCGGTCAGCCGTCCGTGGGGCGGGCGGCGTTGGCTCGCTCTTCACGTGCGGTGCGCCGGGCGGCCTGCCACGGGAAGTCGCGCGGCGCGGCGGCCTGCTCCTCCGGGGTTCCGCCGCTGATGATGTACGCCCGCCGGTGGTCGGCGGACCGGTTCGGGGACGTGTAGTGCAGGGTGCGGCTGGCGTGGATCGTCGCCCCGCCGGCCGGGATCGGGCACACCACGGCGGTGGAGACATCGACCGATCCGGGCTCCACTTCGAGGCCGTGCACCCGTGGGTCGCCGCCGATCGGCCGATGCGGGACCACCTCGCCGTGGTGCGAGCCGGGGACGAAATGCATGCAGCCGTTGTCAACCGTTGCCTCCTGCAACGGGATCCAGATGCTCAGCGCCTGGTAGCTGGCCGCCGGGTTCCAGTACGCCTCGTCCTGGTGCCAGGGAGTCTCGACCCCGTTCCGGGGCGGCTTGTTGATCGCATGGTCGCCGCCGAACGTCGCCTCCGGACCGAGCAGCTCGGCCAGCACCTCCTTCGCGCGATCGAGCGTCTCGCTGCGCAGGAGCTCCGGCGCGTACCGCGACGGGTTGAGGATCTGCGGGAGGTTGGCCTCGCTCTCCTCGTCGTCCGCACCGGCCAGGTCGAACTGATCGCCGGCCGAACGTCCGGCCCGCTCGGCGAAGAGACGGTCATAGATCGTACGCATCCGCTCGACCTCCTCGGCGGAGATGAAAGACTCGAGCGCGAGGAAACCCTGGTCGTGGTACCGGACCACATCGTCTGTTTTCAGCATGACTACGACGCTAGGGACGGCTCCGACTGCTTGCGTCCGGAATCGAACGCGAGAGAAGATCGAACATGGCCGACCGACTCGAGCTGCAGGATCCTGGCCTGCCCGGAGTCGTCACCCTCGGCCGCTATCGGTACTCGTATGCGCACGACGTACTCGGCGCGCACTCCCACCCCGGCTGCGTCGAGGTCTGCTTCCTGGCCCGGGGACGGCAGCGCTACCGGCTGGGCGACCGGGTCTATCAGCTCAGCGGCGGCGACCAGTTCGTCACCCTCCCGGACGAGCAGCACGACAGTGCCGGCGAGCCCGAGGACAAGGGCGTGCTGTACTGGCTGATCGTCCGCGTCCGTGACTCGCCGCTGCTCTACCTGGACAGCACCCGCCGACGACAGCTGACCCAGGCGCTACTGGGCATCCCGACCCGGCAGTTCCGAGCACACCCCGAGGCAGGGTTCCTCTTGGACGACGCGATCGCGCAGCTCAGCGGCCAGACGAGCGAGCTCGCCCGACTCCAGGCAGCGATGTCCCTCGCGCAGTTCCTGGTCCGGACAGTGACGGCGAGCGCCTCCGACCAGGCGCGGCCGGTGTCGGCGGTGGTAGAGCGGAGTAGGCAGTACGTCGCAGAACATCTCGGCGAGACGATCACCGTGCCGATGCTCAGCCGCGCCGTCGGCCTGTCACCGGCCCGCCTGCACGCACAGTTCCGCCAGGAGCTCGGCGTGCCGCCGGGCGAGTTCATACTCCGCAGCAAGATCGAGCACGCCCGCACCTTGCTCGGCGAGACCGATCTGCCGGTCACCGAGATCGCGCACTCCCTCGGCTTCGCCAGCACGCAGTACTTCGCCACCGCGTTCAAGCGGCTGACCCGAACCACCCCAACGGCGTGTCGACATGTGTAGGCGCCTCGTGCTCCTCCAGCACCCGAGAACACGACCAGCACGATGACCGGCGACGACGGTGGTTGGGGCCAGGGTCTTCTGCGTCGGCGTCAGCGGGGTGGGCGGAGTACTGCGAACGGATCGGTGACGGTCAGCTCGCGGGCCACGAACTTGTAGACGGTCGCAGGACGGCCGCCGCTCTGGCCGGGGCTGGCTCGCCGTTCGGTAGGGTCGATCACGTGCCTGCGGGTCAGGACGCGGGTGAGATTGGTGGCGCCGAGCTCGTAGCCGAGTGCGGCACCGAACAGATCACGTAGCTCCGCAATGGTGAACTCCAGCGGAGCCAGCGCGAAACCGATGTTCGTGTACGACAGTTTCGCGCGCAACCGCGCGACCGCGGCATCGATGAAGTAGTGATGATCGAACGCGGTTCGCGGCAACTCGTCGACGGGGTGCCACTGGGTGTCGGACGGAAGCTTCGGCTGTACGTCGGACGGAACAAGGCCCAGGTAGCCCGTCGCCAGCACGCGGGCCCGCGGATCACGATCGATCGCACTGTGCGTGGCCAACTGTTCGAGGTGCGCGACGTCGCGAACGTCGACCTTCGTCGCAAGGTGCCCGGTGATGGCGTCCCGGAGCCGCTCCGTGGGCTCGACCCCGCCGCCGGGAAGCGCGCAGCGGCCGCGGTACGGGCTCCGTGCGCGTTTCCACAGCAGCACGCACAGCCTGCCGTCGCGAACGGACAGGACCACGGCGAGCACCTCGTGCGGGTAGCTGGGGAAGTTAACCGGATCACCTTTCTTGGCTGTGGGCACGAGGCCGATGGTAGCGTGCATCTAGTTATCGCCTCGGAAGCGAAAACATCACGGAGAGCAGGGCAGCAGATGCAACTGACGACGGAGACGATCCGGACCGCGGTGGCGGCCGCACTGATCGAGGACCAGGCGGCAGACGATGTCACCACCCGATGGAGCGTCCCGGAGGCGCTGGAGGCCGAGGCGACGATGATCGCCAAGCAGTCCGGTCGCGTGGCCGGTCTGACTGCTGTACAGGAGGTGTATGCCGCCGTCGATCCCACCGTGACGGTGCGGACGGCTGTTGCCGACGGTGATCCGGTTGTCGCGGGGCAGCCGCTGGCGTGGATCAGCGGCCCGGCGCGGTCGGTCATCACCGGCGAGCGGGTGGCGCTGAACTTCGCACAACGGATGTCGGGCATCGCAACCCTCACGTCGGCGTTCGTTGCCGCGATCGATGGGCGCCCGATCGCGCTCCTCGACACCCGAAAGACAGCACCCGGCCTCCGGGCCATGGACAAGTACGCCGTGAGTTGCGGCGGCGGGACCAACCACCGGCTCGACCTGTCGGCCATGGTGCTGCTCAAGGAGAACCATCTCGCCGCGGCCGGCGGCGTCCTCCCGGCCGTTCGCCGGGTCCGGGACGGCATGGCCGCCGAGGACAACTGCATGGCGATCGAGGTCGAAGTCACCACTGCCGAGGAGGCCCGCGAAGCACTGGACTGCCAGGTCGAGTGGATCCTGCTGGACAACATGCCGGTCGAGCAGATGGCCCTGATCGTCGAGCGGCGCAACGCCTCCGGATCCGCCACCCGGCTCGAGGCCTCCGGCAACATCACCGTGGACACCATTGCGGATGTCGCCGCCACCGGCGTCGATGCCATTTCGGTCGGCGCCCTGACCCACTCCCCTACCGCACTTGACATCAGTCTGCTGGTGACCCGCGTCCCCGGGTGAACCAGGGATCGTCACGGCATTACCATGCCCAGTTATCGCTTATCAAGCGAAAACCTCCCGAAAGAAGGATCTGTTGTGACCGTTGGTCAGCGCACGGCAATCAGCTGGCAGGAAGAGGTACGGCGCCTCGCCCAGGAGCGGGATGCTGTGATTCTCGCCCACAACTACCAGGAACCGGCGATCCAGGACGTGGCCGACCACGTCGGCGACTCACTCGCACTGTCGCGCATCGCGGCCAGTACCGAGGCGTCCACGATCGTGTTCTGCGGCGTGCACTTCATGGCGGAGACGGCCAAACTTCTCAGCCCCGACAAGACCGTGTTGATCCCGACGGCCCAGGCGGGCTGCTCGCTGGCGGACACCATCGACGCCGACCAGTTACGGGCCTGGAAGGCTGACCACCCCGAGGCGGTTGTTGTTGCCTATGTCAACACCAGCGCGGCGGTGAAGGCCGAGGCCGACATCTGTTGTACCTCGTCCAACGCAGTGGAGGTGGTGAACTCGATTCCGGCGGATCAGCCGGTCTTGTTCCTGCCCGATCAGTTCCTCGGCGCCCACGTCCGGCGACAGACCGGCCGGGACAACATCGAGGTGTGGATGGGCGAGTGCCATGTGCATGCCGGCATCAGCGCGGCCGACCTGCGCGCTCAGGTAGCCGCCGATCCCGAGGCCGAAGTCCTCGTGCACCCCGAGTGCGGCTGCGCGTCGTCGGCCGTCTGGCTCGCCGGCATGGGTGATCTTCCGGCCGAGCGGACCCATATCCTCTCCACCGCCGGCATGTTGGACACCGCTCGCGGCCTGACGGCGAAGACGGCTCTGGTCGCGACGGAGATCGGCATGCTCCATCAGCTTCGCAAGGTCAACCATCACACGACGTTCCTGCCGGTGAACCCGAAGGCCTCGTGCCGCTTCATGAAGATGATCACCCCGGAGCTGCTGGTGCGGTGCCTGCGGGAGGGACGCGACGAGATCCAGCTACCGCCTGAGGTCGTCGAGCGGGCACGGCGTTCGGTCGAGCGGATGGTTGCCATCGGCAAGCCTGCGGGGGCTCGATGACGCGCGTGGCCGATGTCGTTGTCATCGGCTCCGGCGTGGCGGGCGTGTCAACCGCACTCGGTCTCGCGGCGACCCGTCAGGTGATCCTGCTCAGTGCCGGCGACGGCAGCACGCCCTGGGCGCAGGGTGGCATCTCGGCCGCGTACGGCGAGGACGATCCGCTCGACCACCGGCACGACACCGAGGTCGCGGGCGCGGGATTCTGCGATCCCCGGAATGTCCGTGCGCTGGTCGAGGAGGGACCGCAGCGGCTTGCCGAACTCATCGCTCACGGGGCGCGCTTCGACCGTGACGGTGCCGGCTCGCTGTCGAGGACGCTGGAAGGCGGCCACAGTCGTCCCCGGATCGTGCACGCAGGCGGTGACGCCACCGGTGCTGAGGTTCATCGCGCACTCCTGAGCGCCCTGCAGCGAAGCAGCGTTCAGACGGTGACCGGGCGTACCGTCGGTCTGCTTCAGTCGGAGTCCGGAAGCGTGGTCGGGGTGCTCGCCGAGACGGGCACCGAACTCAGGCAGATCGAGGCGCGCGCCGTCGTACTGGCCACCGGCGGTATCGGCAACGCGTACCTGGCCAGCACCAATCCCGCGACGGTGCGCGGTGACGGGATCGCCTTGGCGCTGCGAGCCGGCGCGTCGCTGGTGGACATGGAGTTCGTCCAGTTCCACCCGACCGCGCTCCACACCGGTGAGACCACCGGTCAGTTGCCCCTGGTCACCGAGGCAGTCCGAGGTGAAGGCGCCGTACTGCGCGACGTCCGCGGCCGTCGGATCATGGCCGGACGGCATCCGCGAGCCGACCTGGCGCCCCGAGACGTCGTCGCTCGGGCGATCGAGGCGACGATGCGCCGCGACGGATCAGACCATGTCTGGCTGGATGCGACAGATGTCGCGCCGGACGTACTCCGGAAGCGGTTCCCGACCGTACTGGCCTCGTGCGCACGCATCGGCGTCGACCTGTTGTCCGAGCAGATCCCGGTCGCGCCGGCCGAACACTTCCTGTGCGGCGGCGTTCGAACCGATCGGAACGGCGCAACCGACGTACCCGGCCTGTACGCAGTCGGCGAGGTCGCCGCGACCGGGGTACACGGGGCCAACCGGCTCGCCTCGAACAGCCTGCTGGAAGGACTCGTCTTCGGGCGACGCGTCGCAACGGCCCTGACCCTCGACCTCCCCGCGAAGGACCTCGGCCGCGCCCGTGAGCTCACGCTCGGCGATGATCGTGAACCGGAGCGGATTCGCACGATCCTCAGCAGGTACGCCGGCATCCGTCGCGACGGCGCCGGTCTGAACGCCGCCGCGGACGAGCTCGACACCATGGGCACCGGACCGCTCGCGACGGTGGCGCGGGCTGTCGTCGTCGCGGCGACCGCACGACAAGACAGCCGCGGCTGCCACTGGCGTTCCGACCATCCGCACGCCGACGAACGATGGGACAAGCACACAGTCGTACGCCTCGACCAAGAAGGCCGCCCGACTACGCGCCAACCTCTCCCCTCGACGTGTTCGGCGTAGTCGATTCGACCACTACCAGGAACTCGTTCCCCGGGTAGCACATCGGCGTACTGCCGGCGCGACAACCGCCGGACTGGACGAACATCACCGGCGCGCCGCGGCTGTCGCTCAGATGACGGATCGCCTCGCGAGCAACCGCGGCGGCCGTGATCCGGATGCTTGGCATCGGGTCCTCCTTCAGCTCGACGGGCCATTCCGTTCGAGCCAACGCCGGTCCGGCCGACACCCATAGGGCCGAAAGACCTCACTGCCTGAGGACCGATCGGCCGGTGCGCGCGCCACCCGAACGAGCGATGCTGAACGAGACGAGCTCAGGAGGCGGCATGAGGCACAAGCCTGTGGTCGTAGGCATCGACGGATCACCAGCCGCCGACATCGCCATCAAGTGGGCGGCCGCGGAAGCGGCGTCGTTGCGCTGCAACCTCCGCATGCTGCACGCCGTCGCCGCACATGAGGCCGCGTCCAGCGCCGGCGAAGTCGTCTATCGCGCGGTCAGACTTGCCCGCGGGCTGGCCCCGGGCATCGAGATCGACACCCGCATCGACAAGGGCACGCCATCAACGGTTCTTGTGAAGGCATCCAGTGACGCGGAGGTCGTGGTGATCGGCAGCCGCGGACTCGGCGTCATGGCCGGCGCACTCGTCGGTGCGACCGGCCTCGACCTCGCAGCGAACGCCCGCTGCCCGGTGGTCGTCGTACGCCCGGACCTCGCCGAACCCGACGGAACCCGCGTCGTCATCGGGTACGACGGATCACCCGCCGGCGACACAGCCCTCGACTACGGAATCGACTACGCCCGCCGCCACAACCTCGCCGTACGCGTCGTCGCCGCCCAGCCCACCGGGACCGAGCTGCACCGGATCACCGAAGACCAACTCCGCGAGGCCGTCCACAAACGCGACGGCCACGACGCCGAACTCATCCAGATCACCGGCCACCCCGCCGAGCACATCCTGCGCCTCTCATCGGACGCCGACCTGATTATCCTCGGCGCCCGCGGCCGCGGGGGCTTCGCCGGCATGCTCATCGGCTCCGTCAGCCAAACCGTCCTCCACCACGCCGACTGCCCCGTCGCGATCATCCCCGCCGCCGCAATCGGCGGCTGACATGACCACCTCCGCCACCCAGATACCTTCGGCAATCATCCGGCGCGCATCCAGTGGGGGCTTCGTCACGCTCTTCGCCTCCGGCGCCGGCATCCACACCGTGCTGGGTGCCCGGCCGACCAAGGCCGAGCGCCCGTCCTTACATCCAGCTCACGACAGCGCCATACCTGGGACTCGACGGCGGATGGCTTCCATTTCGGCCTCGTCGGAGATGCCCTGCCAGTCGTGCCGCGGCGTGTACGGAGCTTCCAATGCGAGTACGTCGTCGTCGCTGAGCTCGACGTCCAGCGATGCCACAGCCTCGTCGATCTGCTGGATCGAACCGGCGCCGACCAGTGGTGCGGTTACGACCGGCTGACGACGTAGCCAGGCGAGTGCGATCTGGGCACGGCTGACGCCGTGGCGTTGCGCGACCTGTCCGACTGCCTCGATGATCGCGCGGTTGGACGCCTCCTGCTCCGGCGAATACAGCAGGTCCGCGTAGGCGCCGTCGGTCTCGGAGCGCGCGGTCGACCTGGCCTCGTCCCAGCCGCGGGCGAGGCGCCCGCGGGCCAGCGGTGACCAGATGATCGTGCCGACGCCCTCGTCCAGGCACAGCGGGATCATCTCCCGCTCCTCCTCCCGAGCGAGCAGGTTGTAGTGATCCTGCATCGACACGAACCGCGCCCAACCGTTCTGCTTCTGCAGATGCAGGGCCTTCGCGAGCTCCCAGGCGTGCATCGACGACGCACCTAGGTACCGCACCTTGCCGGACTTCACGAGGTCGCTGAGCGCCTCGAGAGTCTCCTCCCACGGAGTCGAGTGGTCGTTGCGGTGAATCTGGTACAGATCGAGGTAGTCGGTCCCGAGGCGGCGCAGGGAATGCTCGACCTCGGCCATGATCGCCTTCCGCGACAGGCCGCGGCCATTGGGGCCGGTACGCATCGGGTGCCGGAGCTTGGTCGCGACCACGACGTCGTCCCGGTCGGCGAAGTCCTTGAGCGCGCGGCCGAGGATCTCTTCGCTGGACCCGTTGGAATACATGTTCGCCGTGTCGAAGAAGTTGATTCCCGCCTCCAGCGCGTGCTGGATCAGCGGTCGCGCCTCGTCTTCGCCCTTCGACCACACCGGATGGCCGCGGTCGGGCTCGCCATAGGTCATCGCGCCGATCGCGATCGGTGACACGTCCAGGCCGGTCGTGCCGAGCTTGATGTACCGCATGATGCTCCTCTAAGCTATGTGGAGAGTTCTCCGGATACTTTAGTGGAGAGCTCTCCACTTAGCAAGATGGGGCTTTCATGGTTCGTTCAGACGCCCGCGAGAACCGGGTCCGCATCCTCGCGGTCGCCCGCGAGGCCTTCACCGAGGACGGCGCGACCTCGATGAACCAGATCGCCCAGCGCGCCGGCGTCGGCGCGGGCACGCTCTACCGCAACTTCCCCACGAGGGAGACGCTGGTTCTCGCCGTGTACCAGGACGAGGTCGAGCGGATCATCGCGACCGTGCCGGTTCTGCTGGCCGAGATGCCGCCACTCGAAGCGCTCCGGCACTGGACAACCGGCCTGGTCGAGGCAATGCGCAGAAAGCACGGCCTGGGCGATGCGCTCAGCCCCACAGCGCACCAGGCGATCACCGAGCAGACCTACGGGCCGGTCGTCGCCGCAATTACCGAACTCTTCGACGCGGGCAAGAAGGACGGCAGCATCCGGGCTGACGCCGACCCCGGCGACTTCCTCCAACTCACCGGCGCACTCTGGCGCGCCGCTTCCAGCCCCGTAGACCGGGCTCCACGCATGCTCGCCCTCATCCTCGACGGGCTCCGTCCACAGCCCCCTAGGTAGATGACGCCGGCGGCGGGCTTACAGGACGTCTAGCGCGTCTGCGCTATCGCTCGGATGGCTTGGAGGCGGCCGTCGGACAAGGCCGCAGTGAGGTTCTGCAGGCGCTTCTGGAAGTCAGGGACGAACGCGTGGAGACCGAGCGGACTGGGCGGCAGTGCTTGAATCGCTCGCATCATCGTCGCAACCTCCTCGGTCGGATCCGTCCAGTGGCCGATGGTGAATCCGGCTGCCTCGATGCCGGCACGCAGGGCTGCCGGCGTGCTGAGATGAGTGTGGTCGGGTAGGTCGGCCCACGGTAGTGGGTAGTCGAGTTCGCGTCCGTTGCCGGCGGTGATATCCCACAGCGCGAGGCGACCGTCGATCTTCAGGACACGCCTTGCCTCCTGGTAGAGCTCGTCCTTGCCTGCGACGTTCATCTGGACATGCTGGCTGAACACGACGTCGAACGACGCGTCGTCGAAAGGCAGCGCGGTCACGTCTCCCTGCGTCACCGTGATCCGATCGTCGAGGCCCACCAGGCGATTGAGCCAGCGAGCGGTCTCGCAGTACTCGTCGGAGAGGTCGACAGCCGCCACGGCGCACCCGAACTGGTCTGCGAGATAACGTGCCGTTCCTCCGATGCCCGTACCGGCATCCAGCACTGAGCTCGCGGGCGTGATGTCGACCAGATCGGCGAGCTGCACCGTCGCTATCCGGCCGCCGGTGTGGTAATCCTCCAGCATCGCGAGGTCGGCGACCTGAAGCGCGTGCACATCTTTGCCCGCGGCAATCAAGGCCCGCTCGATGTCGGCCCGGGACGTCCCGGTCACGTATTGGGAGGAAAGCGCGGCGTCGCTCATACCTTCTCCTCGGACATCGATCGATTCTCGACGCCGTGGCGGGAGGCGATCTCGGTGACAGCACCGGCCAGCAGGTCCGGGTGCTCGCTGGTGGTCAGATGCCCGCCCGGGAACGTGATGATCTGCGCATCGGGCACACGTTCGCGGGCCAGCGTGACCTGGCGATGCTCGTACGGGTCCTCGTCGCTACCACCGACGTACAACGGCACCTCACCCTTCAGTTCTCGTGCGATCGCCGCGCCGAGCGGAGACCTGAGCATCGGCGTCCCCTGCCACGGGTGCGTATGCGCATCGGCGAACAAGCCGCCGTTCACCATCAAGACCGCCGCGATCGCCGGCGCGGTCCGATCGGATTCCAGCCGGCGGCGAAGGAGCTCCAGCAGCGCCAGCGAACCGTAGTCGAAGGTGACCACGACCGTACGGCGCACGCCATGGTGCCGCCACAACGCTTCGACGAGATCCGCCCGTCCGTAGGTGGAATGCCGGTAACGCTTGGGTTTGTCCGAGTCCCCCTGCCCGACGGGCTCGACATACAGCCGCGGCCCGAGGCCCGCGGGGAGTAGGCGATCGACCTGCGCCCATCCGTAGGAACCGTCCGGGAACCCAGGCAGCAGGGTCAGCCACACAGCATCTCCCCCGGGGCCGGCCGTCGTCCGCTCGAACACCTTCAGTACGCCGGATCCCGCGGCGGCCTCGCCGTCGGGAACAACTCGTGCGGTCTTCGGGTCGTACCGCACTCGCCGGCCACCCACGAACCAGGCATCGGCCGTCACCCAGTCGCGGCGCGTTCCCGCTGTGAACTTCTCCTCCATCAGAGGCCCTCTCTTCACACTTAGTGGACACCGTCCACATTACCTCGACTTAGTGGACAGCGTCCACATTGTTATCGTGGCCTGGTGGACAAGGGCGAAGCGGCACCGGACCAGGCACCACGATCGCGACGACGACCGCGCGGCGACGTGCGCGCCGGCCTGATCGCGGCCGGAGTCGAACTGGCGCGCAGCGGTGGGCCCGAAGCGGTGGTGCTTCGCGAAGCCACCCGGATCGTCGGCGTCGTACCCAACGCCGCCTACCGGCACTTCGCCGACCGCGACCAGCTACTCGCCGAGGTCTGCACCGCCGCGATGAACGAACTGGCCGACCGGATGACAGCGGACCTCACCCGGATCCGCGGCAAACGCGGCAATCCGGACGCGGCGCGACGCCGGCTGGGAGCGATCGGGTCCGCCTACCTGAAATTCGCTCGGAAGGAACCCGGCCTGTTCGCCACCGCTTTCGCGGTGCCGCGGCAGCACTCGTACGCAGACCGCGACGGCGCATCGAACCGCAGTACCCCGTTGGGACTCCTGCGCACCGCGCTGGACGAACTCGTGGAAGCCGGCGTCCTCGATCCACAACGACGTGACGGCATCGAGTACCCCATCTGGTCCATCGTCCACGGGACCGCCGAACTCACCGGCCAAGGCCCGCTCCGCGACGCCCCGGACGCCGAGCTCCGCCGGATCGAGTCCCTCACCCTGACCTTCATCAGCAACAGCCTCACGTAGCCGAACGGCGTATCAGGCGTCCTCGAGGATGAAATCGGCCGCCCGCCACGCCAGCGCCGAGACCGGTCCACCGAGGTTGCCGGACACCATGATCGGCAGCACGGAGGCGTCCACGACACGCAGGTTCGTCACGCCGCGAACCCGCAGCCGCGTGTCGACCACGTCGTCGTCGTTCGGCCCCATCGCGCAGGTCCTGACCGCGTGGTAGCCCGGGGTGCCCGCGACCAGCCCGGCGTCGACGATCTGCTGGTCGCTCTGCACGTCCGGCCCGGGAACGGTCTCATGCTCGACCCGCTTCGCGAGCGGCCCGGTGGCGAACAGGCGACGCAGGCCGCGGAACACGTGCACCGACGCCGCACGGTCATGCTCCGTGGCGAGGTAGTTGGCGTCGATGTCCAGCGGTGCGTCGGGATCCGCCGAGGTGATGTGGACGTGGCCCTCGCTGTCCGGGCGCAGCATGTAGCCGATGCACATCATCCCGGGCTCGTGCTCAATCTGCAGAGGCTGGCCAGGTTCGAGCGGCAGCATCGAGAACGGCGCGATCTGGAACTGGGCGTCGGGCCGGTCGAGCTCCGGCCGGCTCTTGAAGAACCCGGCGATGTCGAACGACGGCGCCGCCATCACTCCGGTCCGGCTCGTCTGGTACCGCTCCATCGCCTCCGCTTGGCCTTCCGGGGTGCTGAGGAACCTGTTGTAGCCGAGCTCTTCCGCGAGCCGGAACTGCAGCACGAACACACGGTGCTCGCGCATCCGGCCACCGACATTCGGACTGTCCACGACGATCTGGACGCCGGCGGACCGCAGCTTGTCAGCGGGCCCGAGGCCGGAGAGCTGCAGGATCTTGGGCGTGGCAAGGGCGCCGGCGGCGAGAATGACCTCACGATTGGCGACTGCCTCGACGGCCTGCCCGTTCTGCCGCCCGCGCACACCGACTGCCCGGCCGCCCTGGATCACCACCTGGTCGACGATCAGCTGCACCAGCACAGTCAGGTTGGGACGGTCCAGGACCGGATGGAGGAACGCGCCCGCCGCGGTCACCCGCACGCCGTCGCGAATCGTCGCCGTCGCGTAGCCGATCCGCTCCCCATCGGCTTCGTTGAGATCGTGCGTCCGCCGCCAGCCGAGCTCGGTACCGGCGGCGATGACGTCTTCGAGGAGTGGGTCGTCGCCGCCGACAGTCGAGACCCGCAGCGGGCCGCCCTCGCCGCGTACGTCGGAAGCCCCGAGCGGGTTGTCCTCAATGGTCTTGAAGACCGGGAGCATGGAGTCCCAACCCCAGCCCGGGTTGCCGAGGAGCTCGATCTCGTCCCAGTCCGGGCGCTGACCGCGGTTGTAGATCATGCCGTTGACCGCGCTGGACCCGCCGAGCGTCTTGCCCCGCACCCAGTGCTCGACCTGCTGTGTCGGTCCGAACGGACGGGTCGGGAAGTGCCACGCGCTGTTCGGGTCACCCAGCAACTGCCCGAATCCCCTGGGCATCGCAATGAGCGGGCTGGTGTCTTGGTCACCAGCCTCGACCAACAGCACGCTGGTACCAGGGTCTGCGGAAAGGCGGTTGGCAAGGACACATCCTGCCGAGCCCGCGCCGACGATGACGTAGTCGAACTGTGCCACGAAAGCTCCTATCGCTCGCCGAGTCGTCATGGGTAAGTGTTCCTGCTGAACGGCCGCCTCTCCAGCGCTGAGTAGCCGACTGCACTACTTGTAGGCGACCGCTGCGCTCGCGGGACCGGCGAGGGGCAGAACCTCGACGTCGCGGAAACCTGCCTCGCGGCACCACCCGGCGAAATCGGCGCACGTGAAGTCGAACGCATCACCGAACTCGATCAGCATGTTGAGCGACATCATCAGTCCGAATGCGTTCTCGCGCCGGGCGTCATCGATCAGGTTCTCGATGACTATGTAGGCGCCGCCGTCGGGGAGCGCCTCATAGGCCGCCCGGATCAGGTGCAGTTTCCGCTCGAGGTTCCAGTCGTGGAGGATCATGCCCATCGTGATGACATCCGCCTTCGGCAGCGGGTCGGCAAAGAAGTCGCCGGAGGCGACGCTGATGCGGTCGTCCAGGCCGGCTGCAGCGACCGACCGCTCGGCGATCGGCGCTACGACCGGAAGGTCGAAAGATGTCAAGCGCAGGTGTGGGTGGTGGCCGGCGAGCACGGCGCACAGCTGCCCGGTTGCGCCGCCTACGTCGCAGACGGTCTCATAGCGTGAAAAGTCGAACGTCTCGGCGAGCGCGTGGAAGTTGCCGAGCGAGATGCCCGTCATCCCGTCCATGAACTGCTCGAGTCGCGCCTCGTCGCTGTAGAGCTCCTCGAACATCGGCTTGCCAGTGTGCTTCACCTCGTTCTGCGGCTTGCCCGTCTTGAGCGCCTCCGTCAGGTCGCCCCAAAAGCCGTAGAGCCGTGCATTTGACATCTCAAGGATGCCGCCCATGTACGTGGGGCTTCGTTTGTCGAGGAAGGCCGCGGTCTCCGCGGTGTTGGAGTAGCGGCCTTCGCTTCCTTCCGCGTCGCGTTCGAGGAACCCGAGCGCGACGAGCGCGTCGAGGAAGTCGTGAATCCCGCGCGAATGAAGTCCAAGCGCGTCGCGGATCGCCTCGGCGGTCATCGCGTCGTCGCTGAGCTCTGTGAAGAGTTCGAGCTCAACCGCCGAGAGGAGCGTCTTCGACGGCCAGAACCCCATACCCACCTGCATTACGTGCGAGGGGTCAAGTTGCGTCTGCGGCATAGATTTCTCCGTTTCTGAGTCAGCGAGCAGCTCGCCTTCCTGCAGCACCAGCCAGGCCCCGTCGACTGCCATCGGTCAGCTCTTTGCGCGGCAGGCTTCGCCTTGGATTCGGGTGACGAAGTGGTCGGTCTCGAAGTGTTGGTTGAGGTAGGTGAAGCCGGTTGCGCCTTCGTAACGGCCGGTGCCGCCGGTGAACTCCTGGGTGCCGCCGGCGTGGCCGAGGCCGGTGGTGGTGTCGATGTTGCCGATGCTGGTCTCGAGGGCCGTGAGCGTCGCCCCGTCCTTGAAGGTGTACGTGATCGTGCCGCTGACTGCGCGATAGCCGGGTGATGTCGACGGCGGATCGGCACGGGAGCCGAGCACGAACACGGTGTTCGCGTCGAAGCCGTGTTTGCCGCGGACGGTGCCGATGACGCAGGCCTGGGCCGGGGGCGGGCAGCCCTCCGTGACGACCTTGTCGTAGATCGTCGCGTCGATCTGCTGGCAGCGGGGCGACGCGTTGGCCAGGGACGTGCTGACGACGGCACAGGCAGCGGCGATCGCGAACGCGGCGATGCGCAGGGATCTCATCGGACCTCCTGTTGATGGGTGTCCGCGGCAGCTTAGGAACGGCGCCGAGCCGGTGGCACGGCCGATTCGAGGTGTTCTGCGCCAGTCCGGTCTCGATCAGATAACGCGGCGCAGCGCGGCGAGTCCGTCCGGGATCCGGTCGGACGCGATGGCGCCGTACCCGAAGACGAAGCCGTTCGGGCCGGAGCGGTCGATCCCCCAGCGCGAGATCGTGCCAACGCTCACGCCCGCCGCGAGAGCGCGCGCGGCGAGGATCGTGTCATCCGGTTGTCCGGGCGTGAGCAGCGCGGCCATATGCGTCCCGCCGATGGACTCGATCGGCTCGAGAATGCCGGCGAAGTGCTCGCGCAGCGTGCCGATCAGCAAGTGATGCCGACGCTCGTACGCCCGCCGCATCCGCCGGATGTGGCGAGCCAGGCCGCCCTCCTCGATGAAGGCTGCGAGCGCGGCCTGCAGGTGGCCGGCGGTGCCGTAGTCGGCGACGAGCTTCGCGCGGCGCGCGGCTTCACCCAACGTCGCCGGAACGCCGAGAAACCCGACCCGCAAAGCCGGCAGCAGCGTCTTGGAGAACGACCCGACGTACAGGACGCGGCCCTCACTGTCGGTCGCCTGCAGCGGTGTGAGCGGACGTCCGGTGAAGCGAAACTCCGAGTCGTAGTCGTCCTCGACGATCGCCGCGTCGTGCCGGGCAGCCCACGCGAGTAGCGCGGTACGGCGCGACTCGGACATCGGCATGCCGAGCGGAAACTGGTGCGACGGCGTCACGTAGACCATCCGTGCCTCAGCCGGGAGTTGGTCGACAACCAGACCCTCATTGTCGACGGGCACCCCGACGACGCGGGCTCCGTGCGCGAGGAATCCTCGGTAGGCCGGCAGGTAACCGGGATCCTCGACTGCCACCGTGTCGCCCGGTTCGAGCAGAACGCGCGCGGCGATGTCGAACGCCTGCTGCGCACCACTCGTAATCACGAGCTGCTCAGGCGCGATCCGGACACCGCGACTCACCACGAGATGCCGCGCGAGCACGTCACGCAGCCGGGCCGAGCCCGCCGGGTCGGCGTAGTTGACCTCGGTACGCAGGCGCAGTTGATCGTTGAGCAGCGCTCTCCACCGTGCGAACGGGAACTGGGTGCGCCCGGGGATGCCGGGCGCGAAGTCGAATTCGGGTTCCGGTCCGGCGAGATCCGGAACTGCGAGCTGCTCGGCGGCCCAGATCGGCCGCGGCCGGAGCGGGGACGCGGCCAGCGCTGCCGTAGCGTGGCTGCGCCGGTCGGTGACGATCGTTCCGATTCCGGCGCGCGAGCGGATGAGCCCGTGCGCGGCGAGCCGCTCATACGCCGCGACCACCGTCGCCCGCGACACCGACAACCGGGCGGCGAGGTCACGAGAGGACGGCAGCACCGTTCCTGCGGGCAAGGCGTCGGTGCTGATTCGCTCGTACAGCTGTGCGTAGATCTGCTCGACCAGCCCGCCCTCCTCGCCCAGGTGCAGATGGAGATCCATTCCGGCATTCTCGCCAACGAACCACCTCAGCGTGAAGCGTCCTCTGCAGCGTGGGCGGCGCTCGGTGAGGACGGTGCGAATCATCCGTGGGTGGCGGCGATCAGGCGGCGGGCGATCTCTCGGAGTTTGATGTTGCCGTCCTGGGACAGGCGGGTGAGGAAGGCGAAAGCGCGGTCGTCGGTCAGGTGGTAGCGCTCCATCACGATGCCGACCGCCGTACCGATCATGGTGCGGGTCCGGACCGCTTCGCGCAGATTCTGGATCTCGCGGGCGTAGTCGATCGCCATCGCGGCCTGGTGCCGGAACAGTTCGCCGAGCGCACCCAGATCGCTGAAGGCACCGACGTTCTCGGAGTACAGGTTGAGAGCCCCTCGGGACTTGGGAGCGTCGAAGAGCCGGATCCCGGCCTGCGCGCGGAGACCGGCGGCCACCGCGCTCACGGCGTACCGCGGAAAGCGTTCGTCCCGGGCAAGATCGGGCGACGCGACGTGCACCTCATCCGCGGCCGCTTCGTAGCACGGGCCTTCGCGCAGCTCGTACTGCGCCGCATCGACGCCCCACAACACGTCGTTCGTCGGCGCGACCGTCTCCAACCGGCCGTCGGCGTGCAGGATCGTGATACTCGCGTAATCGGTCTCCGGCAGCGCCTCGACCGCCGCCGCCGTGATGCGACTGAGCGTGTGGTCGAGGTCGCCCGGAGTCAGCGTCGTCATCAGACGCTGCGCCATGGCCAAGAGCCTGTCGTCGTTCACGACTCCCGGTACCCGAATCCGTCGCCTCCGCACGCCGAAATCACAGCTACTTCGGGATGGAGTCCGCCTTGACGGCGTTTCGCCGGCCGAGGGGGCGCGGCTCGCCGGTGGTGGTGTCGCGCGCGGTCTGCTGCTCGGCTTCCGCGTTGATCTCGGCCCCGAGCAGTACGGCGTACGCGGTCAGCCAAAGCCACAGCATCAGGACCACGGCCGCGGCCAGGCTGCCGTAGGTCTTGGCGTAGTTGCCGAACGTCTCGACATAGACCGAGAATCCGATCGACGCGATCAGCCAGATGATGGTCGCGACGGCGGCGCCGATCGACACCCACCGGATGCGTGGCGCGTCGCGATCCGGCCCCAGCCGATAGGTCACAGCAAGCGCCACCGAGATCAGTACGACGGCGAGCACCAGCCGCGCCACTTCGAGCAGGATCCGGACCGGTGTCGCGACACCGGTCCCGATCGCCGCGCCCGCCGCGAACAGCGCGATCGCGAGCAGGACGAAGACGATCGCGCCCAGCGTCATGCCCAGCGCCAGGAGCTTGCGGCGGACGAACCCGCGCGTCTCCTCCTCGTCGTACGCGAGATCGACCGCGGTCAGCAGATGTCCCATGCCGCCC
Organism: Kribbella sp. VKM Ac-2569; assembly: GCF_004216905.1. Lineage (GTDB taxonomy): Bacteria > Actinomycetota > Actinomycetes > Propionibacteriales > Kribbellaceae > Kribbella. The sequence continues at coordinate 298,743 of NZ_SGXJ01000003.1, read as the reverse complement.
GACGCGCTCCACAGGGCGGCGATCACGGCGATCGCGACGCCGATACCCAATCCTTGCCGCGGCGCCGAGGTCAGAGCGTCGAGCTGCTGGAGCAGCAGCTCGCGCCCTGACGCCGGCATGGCGGCCGTCAGATCCTCGACCTGGTTGCGGATCTGCGCGGGATCCGCAACCAGCCCATAGGCCAGCACACCGGCGACGACGGCCGGGAACAGTGACAGGAAGCCGAAGAACGCGACGCCGGCCGCAAGCAGCGGAACCTGGTCGGCCTTGGCCTCGGCCCAGGCCCGCCGGATCACCTGCCACCAGCCGGTCGCCGGGATCTGCGTCGGCTTCTCGGCATCCACACCCGGAACGGCCGGTCGTCGTTCGTCGGTCATGAGCTCGAGAAACCCGCCTGCCGGCCGTTGTCGGCCGAGTCCTTGGCATCGTCCGCGACGTGTCGAGCGGCGGAACGGCCCTCGTCCGCCACATCGGTGGCTGCCTCTGACGCTGACTGTTTGACGTTCTGCACAGCCTGTTGCGCAGGCTCCTGGAGGTTGTCCTTCACCTCTTGCGCCATCTGTGCGGCCTGCTCCTTCACCGGACCGGCGGCCTCCATCGCTTTGTCCTTGGTGTCTTGGGCCAGCTCGCGCTCCCGCGTCGACGCAGGCAGCGCCGCGGCGACGACCCACCCGGCCGTGAAGGCGATCAGTCCGGCGGCCAGCGGCGTACCGCGAGTTCGCGCCCGCGCCATGTCTGGTGCCGAATCCACCGCCTCACCGATCTTGCTGCCTGCGTCCTGCACGGTCGACATCGCCGAACCGGCGGTCTCGCTCACCGACCCCGCCGAACCCATCACGTGATCCTTCAGCCGACGGGCCCCACCACGAGCCCGGTCGAGGCGCCGGCCGACGACGCGGCTGGGGCTGACCTTCTCCGTCAGGGCATCAACGTCGCGACCTACGCTGCGCCGGGTTTGCTCGATCTCCCGCTTCAGCTCTTCCGGGTCTTCAGCCATTTCGCGTCCTCCTTGAGTGATTCGACCGTCTGGTCGGGTTTCGGGTGCACCTCTTGGAGCTCCTTGCGTCCCACCACCGCCAGTACGGCGGCAACGACCGCCCAGACGGCCGCGACGATGAGCGCTGCCCAGATGAGATCCATTGCCTTGTCCAGAGCCCACATCACCGTGAGCGAACCGAAGAGGGCGACCATCCAGCCGGCGATGGCCGCGCCGCCCAGCATGCCCGCGCCCTTGCCTGCCTTCTTCGCCTCCGCCTGCAGTTCAGCCTTCGCCAGCGCGAGTTCCTGGCGCGTCAGCTGACCCAGGTCGGTGGTCAGCTGGGAAACCAGCTCGCCGACCGACTCGTCCATCGACATCCGTTGCGGACTGCTGCCGGGTGGCGATCCGTCGACAGTCATCTCACTGCTCCGGTCCTGGCCGCGGCGTGACCGGCGTACTCATCGGCGTCACTGAGTTGACCGGCATCACTGTGTTGTTCGGCTCGTCAGGACCGCCCGAGGCCAGGGCTCGGGTCAGGCGTCCGGCGACGACGCCGGCCGCCGCGGCGACCAGCAGGAATGTGCCGGGCCTGCGCCGCGCATACGAGCGAACCTCGTCCAGCAGGTCGGCGGGTTCGTGCTGCTGCAGGAAATCCGCGGCTTGATCGGTGAAGTCGGCGCCCTGCCGTGCGAGTTGGGCACCCAGGCCCGACTGGCCGTGCTCGGCCATACCGCGCAGTTCGTCGCTCACCGAACGAAGGCCGGTGGCGGCACGGTCTTTCTGCTGACGCGCTTGCCCGGTAAGTTCCTGTCGCGTCTGGCTCGCCAGCCGCCGGGTCTCCGCACGGACGTCCGACGTCACGTCCGACACCTTCTCCTTGGCCGTACCCGCGACCTCGCGAGCAGTGTCGGCCGACGTCTCCTTCAGCTGCCCGGCCCGGTCCCGGGCGGTGTCGGCCACACCTGCCGCCGGCGGGCTCTCTGCGTTCATCCGATGATCTGTCGTTGGCGACATGTGACGACTCCTTTCAGGAGCATTACTGTCGTCACGAGGCGCCGCGCCTCATCCGCCGTACGACGACGACGGCAACAAAGCTGTAGGGGGCGGCCTGCTCGGGCCGGCGGGCGCAGCATTTCTGCCTCGCAACAAGGACTTACCGAAATGGCACACTGCCGTACCACATTCGAACTCAGTCGATCGGTACCCGCAGCCCAAACCCACGGACTTCAAGAAGCTGCTGCTCGACAGGAGAATCGGCGCGTGACCGCACGCGCGAGAGGTTTGAGGACTGCGACCGTTGGGAACCCCAATGCAACTGGTGCTCAATTGAGCACCTACGGGTGGGAGGTCGGTTATGTCTGTCGGCGGGGTAGACACCTATTACGACTACGACGAGCGCTAGTGGAAGTTCCGTCGCCTGGGCGGGGGTCCGGTCCATCCGGCTCGCATAGTTCCCGACCCGCCTGAGACAGCGGTCACCGACGACCAGACGACGCGGGCATCGCATCGCGGTACGTCGGGGTCCCGAGCAGGACGCCGCCGCGCCACCACGGGCGACGGCTGATCCACCAACTGTCTGCGAGTCGGTAGAACGACCGCAGTACAGAACGCTTCGCGCCGGGCAGCACACGGCCAGGCCGAGTGCAGCCAAGCTCGAAAGCCGGGTCTCGTCCTGGCGCCCGGGGTTGGGTCCGGCGCGAAGCCCCTGTTCTCCTCGCCTGGGCCGGAGCGATCACAGCTGGGGAGCCTCACTCCCTCTGTTTGCGAGTCAGCATCGCTGTGTGACGAGCTGTTGATACGTGGCGTTGAGTGCGTAAGCATGACAGGTGTTCTGCCGCGTTCGATGGTGCGTGAGGTCGACTGGCGTAGGGGACGGTCGATCCGCCAAGTCGCGGCGAGGTCGAGGGGGATGTGTCATGCGCATTGCATCGTTCAATGTCGAGAACCTGTTCGCACGTGCCAAGGTGCTCAATCAGGAATCGTGGACGGCGGGGAAGCCGGTACTGGCGGCCCAGGCAGAGCTCAACGCGCTGCTTGAGGAGCCGGTGTACACCGACGCCATGAAGGCTCGGATACTGGCCCTGCTGGAGATCTTGGGTCTGCAGCGGTCAGACGACAGTGAGTTCGTCCGGTTGCGCAAGATCCGTGGCCAGCTGCTGCGCCGACCGCGGTCCGGTCCGGTGCAAGTGGTCGCGACGGGTCGCGCGTCCTGGATCGGCTGGATCGAACTGAAGACCGAGGAGGTCGACGAGCTGGCCATGCAGCACACGGCGATGGTCATGCGCGACGTCAACGCCGATCTGCTGGGCGTGGTCGAGGCCGACAACCGTCCGCTGCTGAAGCTGTTCTCCGAGGCGCTGCTGACCAAGGTCGGGGGCAAACCTTACGAGCAGGTCATGCTGATCGACGGCAACGACGATCGCGGCATCGACGTAGGCGTTCTTGCCCGGGCCGACTATCCGTTGGAAGCGATCCGCAGCCATGTGTTCGACACCGACGCCGAGGGAGTTGTCTTCAGCCGGGACTGTTGCGAGTACCAGTTCACGACACCCGGCGGCCAGTCGCTGGTCGTGCTGGTCAACCATTTCAAGTCCAAGGGCTACAGCACGCCGGGCGATCAGTTGGGACGAAAACGACGCGGCCGGCAAGCGGTCCGAGTCGCCGAGATCTATGACGGTCTGCGGGCCGCAGGCAACGACTTGATCGCGGTCCTCGGCGACTTCAACGACGATCCCGTCAGTACCGCGCTCGAGCCACTCATCGACGGGACAGATCTACGCGACATCAGTACCCACCCTGCCTTCGATTTCGGGCCGCGCAAGGGCACCTTCGGCAGCGGCAACGAGAAGGACAAGATCGACTACCTGCTCCTGTCACCCGCGCTGTTCGCCCGGGCATCCGGCGGCGCGATCTTCCGGCAAGGCGTCTGGCATGGCCCAAGAACCAAGAACCCCTGGCCCATCTACCAAACCCTCACCGCCGACGTTCACGCCGCCTCGGACCATGCCGCCATCTACGCCGACCTCGACCTCTGAACTCCACGCGGCCGGCGGATCCTGCCTGTTCGTCGTTCGGATCATCGTTCACGGCGGATCTCCGTTCGAGAGCAGACTGCTCTCAATCCAACACTTTGGTCCACCGGTTCTCAGCGATCGTCCAAGAGTTGGCACACCCGGCGGCTGGTGCGCGCCGGGTGTGCCGTCGGGTTCAGCTCAGAAAGCGAACGGGTTCAGTACGGCGAACTTGTCGGTTGCTCCGCCGTTCGAGGCTGCGACGATCCGGCGGGTGATGGTGTGGGAGCCGTCGGCCGGGAGGTCGAGCTTGAACTTCGACATGGTCCAGATCGACTGCGAGTACCCAGTGAAGGGACCGCTCGCCGTGTCGTAGACGAGGCCGTAGGTCTGGTTGTCGGCGCCCGTTCCGGACTGGCCTATCCAGCGTTTGGCGTCCGGGGTCTGGGCGAACGGGCCGCCACTGGTGACGGGAGCGTTGCCCGAGACAGCCGAGCGAGAGCCCGCGCCGTCGTGGTCGAGCGCGTCGCCGGCCCACACCGTCAGCGGCGCACCGGTCGCGTTGGTGAAGGTCGTGGCCGCGGTGACGAACTGCTCGTCCGCGGTCGCGGTGTACGTCGTGACCACCTTGAGGTTCGGGTTCTCCGCCGAGGTTCCGGTGGCCTGGACGACCGCCTTCTCGCCGGTGTTCTCGACGATCCGTACGTCGGTCGACCGTACCTGCAACTGTTGCCAGGCGCTGCCTCCGGTCGGCTCGGTGGTGCTGACGTACGGCAGGTTGATCCAGTCCAGCTGGTCCGGCTGTCCGGTGATCGCCATGTCGATGACCTTGCCGGGAGTGGACGGTGTCATTTGCGAGTCCTGGAACACCTTCGCGATCGCCATCGCCAGGTGCTTGTTCTCGATCACGATGTCGCCGACGCCGCCCTCGACCAGCCCACTCGGCAGCCGCTTGCCGATGCTCGCGTCGACGTTGACCGGCGACACCTCCAGATCCGCCTGGTAGGTCCCACTGTCTCCGGCCGCGATCCCCTTCGACGCGGTTGCGTACCCGAGCCGGGCAACCTGCACGGTGTAGGTGCCCGCACCCTTCGAGAGCCCGACCTGGTAGTTGCCGGCAGCATCGGTCGTCGTGCGGCCGACCGCCGTACCGTCCTGCACGACCAGCACGGTGCCATTCGCGACCGCCGCGCCGGTGGTCTTGTTGGTGACCTTGCCGGACACCAGCGGCCAGGGCTTGGCGACCGAACCACCCGGAGTGAACGCGTACAGGTTGCCATCGAACGCACCCGCGACCACGGTATTGCCGCTGACCGCCGGACCGGCCGACACCCAGGTACCGATGTCCTGCGACCACAGCGGCTGGCCGGTCCACGCGTCCAGCGCGTAGAAGCCGCCACTGTTGGCGCCGACGAACAGGGTTGTCCCGGTCAGCGCCGGCGAGGTGAAAGAGCCACCCCGGTACTGCGAACCCGGCAGCAGCTGGTCCCAGATCACCGCACCCGTCGTCGCGTTCAGCGCTGTGACCGCGCCGCTCGGGAAGGACATGTAGACCGTGTTGCCCTTGATCGCCGCCGCGGACGGGGTCGCGCCGCTGCTCACCAGTGACGGGTGCGAACTGGTGTACGACCACAGCACCGCACCGGTCGCACCGTCCCGGGCGACGATGCCGTTGTTCGAGCCGATGTAGACCTTGCCGTCAGCAGCGGACGGGACGCCGTCCTGCCAGCCGCCGAGCGTGTCGGTGCCCTGCCAGAGCTTGGCGCCGGTCTTCAGGTCGTAGGCAATCACGACGCTGCCGTCCTGGTTGCCGACGTACACGCGGCCGTCCGCGACCGCCGGCGTACCGTCGCTCATCGTGTTGCCGGCCATCGGCGACGCCCACACCCGCTGACCGGTCTTCGCGTCCAGGGCCAGCAGCAGACCGGTGGCCGCTTCACCGAAGCGGGTCTGGTAGGGGAACAGCACCTTGCCATCGGCAACAGTCACACCGTAGTAGCCGTAGGTGCGCTGGTTATTGCCTTCCGGCGCAGGCCCGGGATCGTTCCGCCACTTCAGCTGGCCGGTCTTGGCGTCCACCGCGAACAGCGAGCCGCGCAACGTCGGCACGTAGACGAGACCGTCCGAGACCGCGACGCTGCCATGGACCGATGACGGCACGCTGTAGCTCCACAGCTTCTTACCGGTCGCCAGCGAGACGGCGTGTACGGCGCTGTTGCCATCGCCGTTCTCGTCGCGGGTGCCGGCGTACACGACGCCGTTGACGATCACCGGCGAGCCGGTGACGAAGGTGCCCCTGGTGCGGTACGACCAGGCCAGGCGCTGTCCCGCCGCGATCGCGTCGGTCGCGACGCCACTGTGCATGGCGTCGCCGTGGTGCTGCGACCAGTCCGCACCGGCGACCGGCTGGATGGCCTTCTCACCGGTGAAGGTGAAGTCCGACGTCCGCGTCCAGATCGCGCCGTTCTTGTCGGCGGCTTCCACGACGATCCGATGCTTGCCGGTACGGACTCCCCGCGGCAGGTCGGCGTACCAGGTGAACTCGCCGGTCGACTGCAGCGGGCGCCAGTCGGTGTTGTCGAGCTTGTAGCGGCCCCGAACCGGCTGATCGGTGGTGTCGTAGGCATTCACCTGGATGCCGGGGAACCGGTCGAGCGGGATCGTGGTGCCCGGTGCCGGCGAGACGACGGTCAGGTCCTTCTCCGCGCCGTAGATCCGGAACGGGTTGTCGAAGGTCTTGTTGTTCATGTGCACGAACCGGAACCCGCGCGGCGCGTTGTCGATCGTGTACGAACTCGACACCGTCTGGATGTGCTTCGCGGTGCCGGCGAAGTCGCTGTTCGGTTCCACATCGTTGGAGTGCTCGTGGCCGACCAGGATCAGCTCGGCGCCGTACTGCTCGAGCACCTTGCCGTACTCGTCGTACACCGACGGCGAACCGAACGGAACGTTCATCGGCTGATGCGTCAGTACGACGAGGTGCTTGCCCGGCTTCATGTTCTTCGCCAGGTCGGCCTTCACCCACTCCAGCTGCTCGGCGAACGGTGCGGCGCCGTTGTTCTCGAGGACCAGGAAGTGCCGGTCGCTGTAGTCGAACGAGTACCACTCCGGGCCTACGTGCTTGCGGTAGTTGTTGATCCGGATCGCGTACGTCGCACCCGCCGAGTACTCGTGGTTGCCGACGGCCGGCCACACGGGAACCTTCGAGTTCGCGGTCCCGCGCTTGTAGGTCTCGAACTCCGCGTCGGTCGCATTGTTCGTCAGGTCACCGCTGACCTGGATGAAGGCGAGATCCTGCTTGGTCGAGTTGATCTCGGTGATCTGCTCCGGCAGCTGGGCGTTCACGTGCGGGTCGGCGACGTTGCCGAACGTGAACCCGCCGCTCGCCGACAACTTGTTCTTGCGCAGGCCGAAGTCGGCTTCCCTGGTGTCGCCGTCGACGAGCTGCCCGAGGTTGCGGAAGAACCCGGGCGTCATGTTGGCATCGGTACCGACGTCGTACCCGGCCGGCTGGGTGACGAAGACCAGATCGACGTCGCGGCGCTCGACGTCCGTGGTGAAGGTGTAGCGGCCTTGCGCGTCAGTGGTGACGATCTGCTGACCGTCGGACACGGCGACGCCGGCGAGGCCGGCCTCACCGGAGTCGATCCGGTTGTCGCCGTCCCGGTCCTCGAAGACCGTGCCGGTGATGGTGGCGCTCGGCCCGTCGACGGCGTCCGCGACGACGCCGGTGAGCGGTACGGCGATCACCAGCACGGCCAGGCCGCCGGTCACGCCGTACAGGAGTTTGTGCCACTTGGTTGTCTGATCGCGAGACGAGCGGGTCAGGCGAATCATGCGAGAAGGAACCTTTCTACGAACCAGTAAAGGCCGAAGACGGCGACGACCCCGGTCGCCGAGCGGACTACCGGAACCGCGACGCGGGTCCGGCGGATCAGCAGGACCAGTGGGAACACGGCCAGGAGCAGGAGCGCCTGGCCGACCTCGATGCCGACGTTGAAGCTCAGCAAGGACGCGAGGAGTTCAGGACTGACCTGATCGGTGATCCGCAGCGACCCAGCGAAGCCCAGGCCGTGCAGAAGACCGAAACCGAACACCACCGGGAGCCGGTGGCGCGTGGAGCCGAGCAGATTCTCCACCGCGACGAAAGCGATCGACAGCGCGATCAGCGGCTCGACGATCACCGCCGGCACCGACAGACCGCCCAGCAAGGTGGAAAGAAGGGTGACGCTGTGCGCCACGGTGAACATCGAAATCACCTGCACCAGGCTGCGCAGGTTCGCAGCACCGAGGATCAGCGCGACCACGAACAGAACATGATCGAGGCCGAGCAGGATGTGCTCGACGCCCATCTTCCCGAACTGCAGGCTGGAACTGGCCAAGGTGTTGTCGCCGACAGTGAAGTCCTGGTGCGACCGGTCGAACACGGTCCGGCCGGATCCGTCCACGAAGCTGTACTCGGCCAGGTTGGTGTGGTCGTCGGCGACGGCTTCGCCGGTCGCGAACACGTCGTACCTCAGCCTGAAGGCGCCGGTCGAGCCGGGACATTCGAAGATGAGGCCCAGGTCGGCGTACGCCTTGGTGGCGCGTTCGCCGACCGCGGTCGTCTCGAGCACGGGCTCACACGCCGCACCGTCGACCGAGACGATCACGCGGTCGTGCAGGTACTCGCCGATCTCGTCCTTCGCGGTGTCCAGAGCCTGCGATCGTTGCCCGTCGTCGGTCGCTGGTCCGCTCAGGGCGACGGCGCGCGAGAGTACGTCGTACTCGAGGCTGAGCAGCCAGGTCACCCGATTGCCCTCTTGGTGGACGCTCGAGTAACCGGTCGACGCGATGACGTGCGCCGAAGCAGACGAGGCACCGGTCAGGAACAACATGACCGTAAGCCCGGTGAGCACCAGCAGGCGTCGCATGAGATCTCATCCCACGCGACTCCGGCAACGTCTCAGTGACCCCTCAGCAAACAACCCGCCAACGCTGGCCCTCGCGGGTGGCGGTGAAGCCGAGGGCGTCGGCGTAGTCGAGGTGGGTTCCAGTTCACGCCGTACCCGCTGGAGGTCACGCGATCCCGTCGCGGGCACCTACACCGCCCGGCTCACCAGTCCGGGCGGCACGACAGACCGAATCGGCGTACCCAACTCGTTACCCCGCAGGCTCGCTTCTGCAGGTGACTGGAGTGGCGTCGGCGTGGGCGCGGATGAGTGGGTTGGCGCGGTGGCGGCCCAGGTTCCACTCGAGCCAGTCGTTCTTGCTGGGCTCACGAGCGGTCAGTGCGCAGTAGACGACGTCGTCCGGCAGAGTGGTGAGTACTGGTACGGCGTCATCGGAGAGCCCTTGTAGGTAGTACCAATCGACTTTGCCGGTCGCGGCGTACCGGTCCACGTTGTGCTGGGCGATCCACGCGTCCGGGTTGATGGCCGCGATCCCAAAGAGGAGGCTGGCGCCGCTGAGCAGCGCGGCCCGCGGCAGCCAGGCAGCCTTCATGGTCACGCCGGCCACAATCACACCGATCACGAGCAGACCCAGCCAACCCTCGAACACGTCGACGAGCAGCCGGAGCTGGGTGAAGCCGTACGCCTCCTGGTAGACGTGCATCCGGTAGAGCGCGGACGCGACCACCACCAAGGTCAGCAAGCAGAGCAGACCGAGCGACCCACGCAGCCAGGCCACGTCAGCAGGCGTGGCACGCGGTGCCTTCCGAGCCGCGGCCCACACCACGAGCAGAGTGAGCGCAGTGGCCACAGTGAGCTGGCCGAAGCCCTGGTGGACGTACTCCGCGTAGGTCAGCCCAGTGATGCGCTCCAGGTACTCGTGCCCACCGAAGTTCGCAGTCGCCTGCGCTGCCAGGAAGACCAGGAACACCGCATCCACAAGCAGTACCGGCACAAGCCACTCGTACCGGCGTGCGACCGGCCGCACCGGAGCGCCCGCAGGCTCGACCCTGGGCGGATTCAGCCCCAGGTACGTCGCTGCCAGTACGACGCCACCTACTGCCACGGTGATGAACGCACGCAGTACGAACGTGTCGAGATTCAGATCAGGTACGACGACGCCCGCCCACTCGGCGAAGACCGCATCGGCCGACGCGAACAGCAGCCCGAAGACCAGAACCGCCAGCAGCGACCACACCGCAGTCCGCAACGCCGGAGCGCTCGTCCGCAGACCTCTCACGGCCTGTGCAGAGCGACCCAGCCACGGCAGTCCCCGGAGCCCAGCGAGCGGCCAGGCCAAGCCGGCCAGCACGAAGCTCGGTAGAGAGCGGCCGTTCACCAGTCCGGCCATGCACACCGCGCCGCCCGCCAGCAGGCACAGGACCACGATCCATTCCGCGTCCCGCAGTACAGCTGTCACGGCCAAGAGCACGCAGAGAGCGGCGCAGGCTTGCGTGAAGCGGGACCGGCGGTTGACGCTGAAGCCGAGGACCACTCCCCCGGCTGCTAGCAGTACGACGAGCGTGCCGACACCGAGGTCGCGGAACGGCAGGACGATGCCGGCCAGCAGGCCGACTGCCAAGCAGTACAGGACCGCACGGACGTTGCCGTGCAGGCCGGTCTCCGGCCAGAACCTGCCGAACAGCGTATCCATCCCTGGCTCCGGCACTCGCACTGGCGCTGCAGCGGGTGCGGGCGTCTCGACCGGCTTAGGCATGTCGGGCTCCCTCTTGATGACCTGCGTGTGTTGGCGTTGTTCGTGCTTGACGATCTGAATGTGTTGACGTGGTTCGTGCGGTAGGTCGACGCGGACGCGGGCACCCGTGCTTCCGGGCGCGGGGTCGACGAAATGGATGGTGCCGCCGTGGAGATCGGTCACCCAGCGGGCGATCGCGAGACCCAGACCTGTGCCACCGCCACCGCCCGCCTCCGTCAGCGTCCCGAACCGCTCGAAGACTCGGTCCCGGTCGACGGCAGGGACACCTGGCCCGTCATCCGCGACTTCCAAGCGCCACCCGGTGGCCGTGGCCTCGGCGGTGATTCGGACGACTCCACCGGCAGGACTGTGCCTGGACGCGTTGTCGAGCAGGTTGGCAATCAGCTGGTGCAGCCGTGCTGGGTCAGCCGGGACACTCAAGTCCTGCGGCGTGACGCGTACGTCGTACCGCACCTCACGACCAGTCACTCGAGCCTCGGCGACGGCCTGCTCCAGCAACTCCGTCACCGCGACCTGTGTGGTCGACAGTGGAGCCGCACCGGCGTCCACGCGGGCCAGATCCAATAGATCCGAGGCGAGTGCCGAGAGCCGCTCTGCCTGGTCGAGCGCTGTCCGCAATGCGACGGGGTCCGACTCGGCGACTCCGTCTACCAGGTTCTCGAGTACGGCACACAGGGCGGCGAGCGGCGTACGCAACTCATGACTCACGTTGGCGACCAGCTCACGGCGTTGGCGGTCGACGGCCTCCAAGTCCTCAGCCATCCGGTTGAAGGCCCGCGCCAGCTCCCCCACCTCGTCGCTCGAGGTCGCGGTGACTCGGCCGGAGTAGTTGCCGCGCGCCATCTGCCGGGCTGCAGCGGTCATCTCGCGGAGGGGCGATGTCATGCCGACTGCCAGCAACTGGGTCACGCCGAGGGCCAGGGCCACCGTGACCGGGATGCTGAGCCAGGCAGGTACGTCGCCGACCGCACCCACCGCGGCGACGACCGAAGCCACCGTCACACTGATCGCTACGAGCAGACCGAGCTTGACCTTGACCGACGTGACCTGATCCATCAGCGGGCCGCTCACGTCGTACTCCCTGGCTCGAGGGCATAGCCGACGCCGTGGACCGTTCGCACGCGGTCGGCGCCGATCTTGGCTCGCAACGCCTTCACGTGGCTGTCGACCGTGCGAGTCCCGGACGCACCCGGCCAGCCCCAGACTTCGGCGTACAGGTTCTCCCGGGTCAGGACGTCACCCGGCTTCGCCGCCAGACAGAGCAGCAGATCGAACTCGGTCGGCGTCAGATGGACCTCGACCCCGGCGGCCCAGACCCGGCGCGCGGCCGAGTCGATCCGCAAGTTGCCCACCTCGGCGGCCGGCCGGGCAGCCAACTCGGCAGCCCGCTCGACCCGCCGCAGCAGAGCCGCCACCCGAGCCACCAGTTCCCGCATCCGGAACGGCTTCGTGAGGTAGTCGTCCGCCCCCAGCCCGAGCCCGACCAGGATGTCCGCCTCGTCGTCGCGCGCGGTCAGCATCAGTACCGGGACCGGCCGCTCAGCCTGGATCCGCCGGCACACCTCATGCCCGTCGAACCCAGGAAGCATCACGTCCAGCAGCACAAGGTCCGGCGTGCTCGCAGCGAACAGCTCGACCGCTCCAGGCCCGTCCCACGCCTGCACGACGTCGTACCCGGACCCACGCAGCCGGTCAGTCACCGCCTGGTTGATCACCGGCTCATCCTCGACCACCAGAATCCGGCGGCCCACTCCGTCAACTACCACGCTCCGACCATAGGAGCCGACCTGGTCACACAGGCACCACGACTCGTGAAGGTTCTGTGCAGGTTGCGGCAGCAGCTTTCGAGGAGTGTGCCTTTGAGAGCACTGGTTGGTTCTACCGGGGCGGAGTTTCCTCGGACCTCGTGCCTGGTGCCGGGATGTAGCCGGTGGTTCGGGTGGTGAAGGTTCCCCGGCCCTGGGTCCGGCTGCGCAACTGCGTTGCATAACCGAACAACTCGGCCAGCGGGACGGTGGCGACGATCACCATCGTGCCCGGCCGCGCGGTCGAACCCGAGATCCGGCCACGCCGTGCCGCCAGGTCGCCGAGCACGCCGCCGACGGCATCCTCAGGCACGGTCGCCGTGACCTCGGCGACCGGTTCCAGCAGCACCATCGCACTGGCACGCAGCGCTTCCCGGAGCCCCAGCCGACCGGCCGTACGGAACGCCATCTCCGAGGAGTCCTTCGGATGGGTGGCTCCATCCGTCAGCGTGACACGCACCCCGGTCACCGGGTGCCCGCCGAGGGGCCCCTGGGCCAGAGCATCCCGGCAGCCTGCTCCGACGGCGCGGACAAACTCCTGCGGCACCCGTCCACCGACGACGACCGACCGGAACGCGAAGTCCTCCGCGCTGTCGTCATCAACTGCCTCGAGCGGTTCCACGTCGAGGGTGATCTGGGCGAACTGACCGGCCCCGCCGTCCTGCTTGACGTGCCGGTACACCAGCCCGGACACCCCGCGCGCGACCGTCTCACGGTAGGTCACCTGCGGCCGGCCGACCCCGACCTCCAGCCCGTGAGCACGACGAATCTTCTCCACCGCGACCTCTAGGTGCAGCTCACCCATGCCTGACAACAGCGTCTGACCCGTCTCGGAATCGGTTCGGACCGTCAGCGAGAGGTCCTCATCGACCAGCCGCGTCAATGCCGACGCGAGCCGGTCGGTATCGGCGCTCCTGCGGGCCTCGACTGCCACGGAAACGACCGGGTCTGCCACGGCCGGCGGTTCGAGAACCAACGGTGCTGCCGGCGCGCACAGGGTCGCGCCGCTTCGTGCGGACTTCGGCCCGACGACCGCGACGATGTCGCCGGCGAACGCCTGCTGGACCTCCGCGTGCTGGTCGGCCTGCACCCGCAGGATCCGGCTGATCCGCTCAGTGCGTCCCGCGCCCGCGTCCACCGTTTCTCCCTTCCGAATCGTTCCCGAATACACCCGCACGTACGTGAGCCGCCCGGTGGCGGTCGAGCTGACCTTGAACACGAGCGCCGCGAACGGCGCCGCCGGGTCGGCGACCCGCTCCTGTACGGCACCGTCCGACATGCCGCGCACCGCGGGCACCTCCTGTGGCGAAGGCAGATAGGCGACGACGGCGTCCAGCAGCGGCTCGATCCCGCGGTTGCGGTACGCCGACCCGCACAGCACCACCACGCCGGTACCAGACCGGGTCAGGTCCCGCAGTGCGGCAGCCAGCGTCTCCGCCGAGACCGTTGACCGCGCATAGAACTCCTCCAGCGCGACCGGGTGGAGCTCGGCAACGGTCTCCTCGAGCAGCCGACGCCGTCGCCGCGCCTGTTCCAGAAGGGCTTCAGGCACAGGGCCCTCCGCAAAGGTGTCGCTGCCGTCGAGCCAGACGTACGCCCGCATCCTGATCAGATCGATCACTCCGCTGAAGCCCGCCTCCTTCCCGATCGGCAACTGGATCACCAGCGGGGTCACGTGCAACCGCTCGCGGATCGAGGCCACCGCTGCGTCGAGGTCGGCGCCGGGGCGGTCCATCTTGTTGACGAACGCGATCCGCGCCACCCCGTGCCTGTCGGCCTGGCGCCATACCGACTCACTCTGCGGTTCGACTCCCGCGACGCCGTCGAACAATGCGACGGCACCGTCGAGCACCCGCAGCGAGCGCTCCACCTCGTCAGAGAAGTCGACGTGGCCCGGGGTGTCGATCAGGTTGATCGAGTGTCCGTCCCAGTTGCAGCTGACGGCCGCGGCGAAGATCGTAATTCCGCGATCGCGTTCCTGCGAGTCGAAGTCGGTGACGGTCGTGCCGTCGTGGACCTCACCGCGCTCGTGAGTGGTGCCGGTGAGATACAGGATCCGTTCGGTGACGGTGGTCTCGCCGGCATCGACATGGGCGAGAATGCCGACATTGCGCAGGCCGGACAGCGGGCGGTTCTGTTGAAGGTGGTCAAGGTTTGTACGCATGGGGCCGATGGCCTCTCGGGTGCTCCGGATCGGGACAGCGCGATTCGCGGACGAAGCGGCCTGTGGTCAGGCCATACGCCACACCCCCGGCGGCGGCTCGGCATGCAGCCGCCTGCAGGACAGGCTGGGTCAGTTCGTCACGGACAGGAGCCGACCGCGCAGCCGGCACCTGACACACGAAGACACCAGGATCACGTCGTACCGTGACCGGGGAACACTCACAGCGGTGCTGTAACGCACGGCCGGGCTCCCCTCACTCGTCAAGGCGCCTGCCGCTCTGTCGTGGCGGCGCTCAATTCGATCCAAGCGTAAGGGACCGGCGATGCCGGACCACCGGATTTCACCGGTAGGACCGAACCGACCGTACGCGACGACCAGCCGCGCCCTACCGGGGAATGATCCCGCTTCGCCCCTGCCACGAGCCGTGCTCTGACAGCGGCCGGAACCGGAGGGTGGCGAACTCGTGGTGGAAGTCCCTGCGCCGGCGTTCGGTCATTGCGGCGGCATGACGGTCGGGATCCGGGACAGTGCTGTGGCCGTGCACCATCTCTTCCATCTCCCGTACGGACCGCCAGACCGAGAACGTAGAGATCGTCCGGGGCGGGCGCATCGCGGCCAGCGCCAGCGTGGCCCCCGGATGGTCGCGAACCAGCCGTTCCACGGGCTTGCCCCACTTGAGGAACCTCGGCACCTCCAGGAGGCGCATCCGGGCCAGCGTGACCGCCACGACGGGTTCGGCAGGGTCCCACTCGCCCGCTCTCGCCGGAAGGTCGGGCAGCGCCGCAAGCCGCGACCAGCGGCGCAGGAACTGCATACGCACGTGCCAGCCTGCCGCTAACTGCCTGCCCAGGGGGTCATCCGCCAGGAAGGTCTTGACCGCCGTCTCGTCCTCCCACCGCGCGAACATCGCCATCCGACGCAACTGCATCCGGGCCGGCGAGACGGTCGGGGCACCGAGGCGCATCAGCGCCAGGCACTCGGCGTACCGCAACCCAGGCGTGGACGGCGCAGTCGGCGCCTTCCACAGTGCACCCGCCGTCGTCGTCGGACGGAGCTCCGCGAGGTGGAACGTAAAGATTGTCATCGTTGGCAACTGTCCCACGTCGGTGTCGTGGGGGAAGCGGGTTTGTGGGTCAGATCGGCAGCGGATCGTAGTTGGCGCCGAAGGGGGCGTCTGGTCTTGCGAACTCGCCCATCAGGGCGCGCCTCAGAGGCGTGGTGCGCTCGAGGAACTCGGGATCGTTGGTGAAGCGGTCGGCCGGGCGGACCCATGGTGGGCTGTAGACGTAGTGCGTCGTGTAGCGGTCGTGGTCGCCGTCGTGGCGGAAGGTTCGATGCCAGACGCCGTTGTGGAACACCAGAGCAGCCCCGGCCTCGGCGCACACGACATGGCCGATCGCGATGTCGTCGTTGCTCTCACGGACTGAATCAGGGAGACCGACCCGCGAGCGGTGGCTGCCGGGAATCAGCTCCATGTTGCCCATGCCGGGCACAGTCTGGTCGGTGAGCAGATACGACACGCGGAGCTGAAGCAAAGGAACCGGGTATCCCAGGTCCTTGAAGTCGAACGCGGACGATCCGTCCTGGTGCCAACGGCCGTTCCCCGCGTGCGCCGGCTGCATGGTGTTCCAGCCGGCCTGCAGCACGAACCGGTCGCCGAGCAGACCCTGCACCTTCGGAAGGACGTCAGGATGATCCATGAGCCGCTCGAGAACCGGCTCACTCTCGTAGGTCCGGCCGATCTGCCCGAACTCGCGATCGCGGTTCTGGTGCAGACGCTGGGAAACGTCGTAGGCCTCGGCGGCCTCGTCCTTGGTCAAGACGTTGGGAATCATGAAGTAGCCCCACGACTCGAAGATGAAGCGGTCGGTCTCGGTCAGCTGACCTTTGTCGACGACGGGATCGAGCATCACTGTGTCCTCTTCTTCAGGTTGTCCGCAAGAACCTCGTGCAGGTACGAGCGGCGCTCGTGGCAGTCCGCCTGCACGCGACTCGGCAGGCGGTGCACCAGGTGGATGATTGCGGTCACGACCCAATCCTGACCCGCGTCGTACTGCCGATAAACATCCAACTCACAACTCGCACGTCAGACCTTGCCGAGCTCCGGGATGAAGGCCGCGAGCGCGCCCGTGAGTAGTGGAGACAGGATGGTCAGCGCCGTCAGCGGGTTGCGTAGCAGCGATACATCGAGGTGCAACAGAACCTCGAGCCGAGCTCGCCTGGCCACCCATTCCTCGGTCGGCTGACCGTCGGGCGGAAGGGGGTAGGCGTGGTCGACGATCTCGCGTGCGCAGGACCGCCAGCTTGCGGCCAGGGCGAACAACAAAGCGACCGTTCCGATCGTGACCACTGGCGACCCCAGCCGCCGAGCCCGTCCCTCGAGTTCCATCACGCTCCCACCCTCTTCACCCTCAGCCATGGAGTAATGGGCGTCAATGGGCCGAGAGTGAAGCGCCAGCAAAAGTCCCGGGCCGTCCACACCGTAAGTCGTGTCACTCGACGCGAGAGACGTCGTACTTGCCGACGGCAACTTTCGTTCCGAGTTTCGGGCGGCCGCTGAAGTGGCTCAAGCTCGGGGACGAGTGTGCGCAACTTTCGTCGGCTCGGCTGCATCAAGGTGAGTAACGATCTACTGCTGGCATCGAGCCCGCAGCCTGGGGGCAGGTACGAGAGGTTGCGACAACATGCACGGTAAGCAAAGGCTTGTCCGTCGAAGCTCGGTGGTAGTGAGTGCGGCTGCACTGGTGGCCGTAGGCTTGTTTCCCGGAGCCGCGGACGCCGTCACGACGACCGCCGGTGACGCAAGCGCCGGTAAGTGCACGATGGATCTGGGATCGGTCACGGCCGGAGGTGATCACCGGTCGCAGCGCATCACTGCCAACTCGCCTCCGACGAGAACGAACGACCATGTGGTGGCGCCCGGCCTGTTCAAGGATCCGGTACGGCTCAGCAGTTCGATGTTCACCTCGCCGAATCCGGCCGGGGTCTACGTCGGGGGCCATGTGATCATGGGCGCGAAGATGGCCTACAGCGGCTACGTCTTCGCCCCGGGCCGTGAATTCGACCCGAACTCGATCGTCCGCGAGGTCTACAGCAGCGACTACGGTGACATCGTCGCGTTCGAGGCGTCTCGCTATCGGGAGGGAACGTCCGCTCGAACGGCGACCTACGGCTTGCGCGCCGACGGCGTGCTGCTCAGATGGACCTCAATCCCTGGGGATTGGCAAGTCACCGGCACGGCCCCGGGCTTCGCGTCGGTGAAGGCGATGACGTTGATCAGCAAGACCCGCACCTACGACACGTTCCTCGCGAATACTCGAGGCGGCGCGCTCTACACGATTCACATCCCGACGACGTCGCCGATGAAGCCGGTCGTCAAACCGGTACGCACACGTACCTGGCAGGGCTTCGAATTCCTGATCGCGCAGAAGTGCGGCAAGCAGGGCACCCTGCTGCTGGGGATCGACAAGGACACCCAATCGGCCTATCTGTACGCCGTCGGACACGCCAACGGCACCGCGACGGTCATCCAGGGCCTCGGCAAGGTCCCCGGAACGTTCAACGACCCGGCCTACTTCCGCTGGGCGACCGCAACCAACGACCCACTCGTGGGCGAGTAGACGCTCGACCCACCACCGGCTCACTGAACCGGTGGTGGGTCAAGCCTTTCACCATGACAAACGGCGGACTTCATCGTGACAAACGTCGGAGGTGCGGCAGCGTCGGCACACTAGGGTCCTGGTGTGACCACTCGCACCGCACCTCGTACGCCGCTCGCGGCACTCGCCGTCGGCCCGACCCGGCCGCTGCTGACTGCAACCGTGTTTCTGGTGACGCTGGCGTGCGGGATCGCGCAACTGGTGCACCGGCCGCTGTACGAGCATGTCGTACGGGACGCCTCTCGCATCGACCACGGCCAGTGGTATCGACTGCTGACAGGCATGTTCTTCCAGGACGGCTGGGCGTCCGGGCTCATCTCGAACCTGCTCTTGCTGGCGGTCGTCGGCACGATCGCCGAGCGCGTGTTCGGCCGTTGGCGGTGGCTTGTCCTCTACTTCGCCTGTGGATGGTTCGGCCAGTTGATGAGCTACATCTGGCTCAATCCAGTGGGCGCAGGCAACTCGATGTGCGTCGCCGGCCTGATCGGCGGGCTGGCTACGGTGATCCTGCTGGCCCCGCGCCGGTACGGCGTCATACCGCCAGTACCGCTCCGCATCACGGCGCTCGCCGTACCAGTGCTGGCCATAGTCGACACGATCCTGCACGACAACCACGGCCTCCCCTGCCTCCTCGGGGTCGCCCTGGGGTTCCTGCTCTTGCCACAGCGTCGCGATCAGCCGACAACGACCTCGACGTGATGGTGGCCGGCGAGGGTGGCCGGGACAAACGGTGCTTCCATCGCATGCCCGTCGAGGTGAACAGACCGGACGCGGGTGCCTTCGCCCCGCAGCGTCACGTCGAGCGTCGCTGCTCGGTAACGCAGCGATTGCAGGGACCACTCACCGGCGTGCGTCGTCGGCACGGTCGGCCGGATCGTGATGCCGTCGGCACCGAAGCTGAGCCCGAACAGGCCTTCGTGGACGAGTCGGAGGAGCGCGGTGGCAGACCAGGTCTGGTGCGGGAGTGACTGCCACTGACGGCCCACCTGCCAGCCGCCGTCCACCTCGCCTGTCGCCGCGTTGTAGACCTCGAACAGCTCGTCACCACTCGAGCGGAAGACAGTGACGAGGTCGTCCAGCGTGCGGCCGAACTCGGCCGCATGCTGAGCCGCGGCCGCCGAGTACCCCCACAGGCCCATGACCATCGGCCAGCAGATGGCATTGTGGCGGCCGGGACGATCGGGGCCGAAACGGGCGAAGTGCGGCCACACGTTCACCACGCCGAAAGGCTCGCGGTGGATGGCCCCGACGATCCCCGCCGCGCGCTCGGCCCCTGCGATGCCGAACTCGATCACCAGCGCGAGCCCAGCGGTCTCCTGGTGGAGATCGAGCCCGTCGGGTCCGAGGAAATAGCCGTACGTGCCGGCCGTGTCCGACCAGAGATGGTCGTTGATGGCGGCAACGAGTTCGGCCCGCTGGGCGGCATACGGTTCCGGATCCGCGCCGACCTCGGCTGCGAGTTGTTCCAGGCAACCAAGTGCTCCGACGTACACGGCATTCGTCGACAGGCAGCGGATGTCTCGGCTGACCGGATGGTCCAGCACGAAGGACGACGGATTGTCCGGCTGGTACGGCGGTTCCGGGTAGCCGGCGATACCGTCCTGCATGAGGGCCGGACCGCGGTAGAGGCCTGACCGGCTGTCGAAGCGATCACGCCGGAGGATGTCCAAAGAAGCCGCGCCGATCCGGAAAACCTCGGCGGCGAACCCCGCGTCGCCGGTCACCAGCTGATGGTGTCGCGCACCGATGACCCAGATGATCTGATCCCACCATTGATCGTCCTGAGCGATCAGGCCGTCGGTGCAGACCTTCTGCAACGTGTACTTGGCGACCTCGGGCGACAGCAGACTCGCTGCGTGCCACGAGTTGATGGCGGCGTCCCGCGTCCACGGCTCGGAGTACCCTCCTCCGGCCCGCAGGTACGCCGTACCGTCGGTCGTGCCTGCGATCGTGTTGACGTCGAGGAGATTGTGCAGGGCCGCGGAGTAGCACACTCGGAGGTTCTCACCGCGCACACCGTCGGCTGACCAGAGCAGGGGGCGATCGGACATGCCCCCACCCTTTCAGACCTAGAGCTAGGCGACGGGGACGACGCGGCGCCAGCCGTCGAAGACGACGGTGGCGTTCATGCCCACTGACAGGTACAGGCCGAGTGCAGGCGTCGGGTTGTTCGTGTCGACATGCAGGATCGTGCCGGCCCGGCCGATGGCTGCGTCGAGGGCGAAGGCGTCGTGCAGCAGGAACTTCGCCAGACCACGCCCCCGGAACTCCTCGACCACGCCGAGCATGCCGATGTGACCACAGTTCTCGGTCTCGACGTACTTGTCGTTGCACATGCGGATCGCGACCGCCCGGCCGTCGACCTCGAGCAGCGTGAGCTGGTCCCACTCGAAGATGGGGACGTCGTCGAGCCTCTCGAGCCACGCCTCGTGTGGGGTCTCGCCCCAGCCGAACTGGCCGCGAAAGGACTCGTTGAGGACCTCGTGTGCGGCCCAGCGGGTGGCGTCGTCGAAGGCACCGCGGCGGACCACGACGCCGACGGGCGAGTCAGGGGTGACGGCCGGTTCGGTGTGGTCGATCCGCATCCGGTGGAACGACGTACCGGCGGTGAAATCGTGGTCGGACAGCTGCGCGCGCAGCGGTTCGTCGGTCCGGCACACGAACGCGTCGACGGTGACCTCGGTATGGCCACGCTCGCGTCCCATCTCCTGGGCGCGCTGCGTCGTCCGATCGACCAGCCAGGCGGCGACCTCTGGGTCCTTCGCTGCCACTTCGATGTCGATCAGGTGACGGTCACCTGTGCCGAGCGCGGTCCCATACCCGGCCGGCAGGCCGTCCGCGGCGAGCACGAGCCAGCCGTCGATCATGCGGTCGAAGCCTGGCCTGTCAATGCAGTAGGCGACCTCCGTCAACGTGGTATCGGCGTACCCGACCACCGCCGTGTTGTAGGCCGCGAGCATGTCGAACAGTGCCTCGGCGTCAGCCGGCTCAGCCGGACGGACGGTGTAACCGTCGGGCAGTGCAGCGATGGTCTTCATGACTCATCGTGCGCCCATACGCATTGCACCGGAAGGACCCAGCAGCTTTGACCTTGCACCGCTCCGGCCTTCGCCGCCAGCCGACCCGCATCTCCAGCGGTGATGTCCGGTTCAGGTCAGTACGGCGCGCACCTGGACAGGCCCGACCTGACCCATCCGAGACTCCGGGGTGGACACCCGCAGCAGGTCCGACGATGTGGTGAGGATGATGGGAGGATGAATGCTTCGTCGGACGGTTGGCCTGTCGTGCTCCTTCACGGGTGGCCTGTCACCGAGACGCACTGGCAAGGTCTGCTGCCACTCCTGCGTCGCAGCGGTTTCGCGCCGGTTCCGGTCGCCCTGCCAGGGCTCGGCACGCCGGCGGGGAGCGCATCTGGTTTCAGGAAGAGCGACCTTGCCGGCTGGCTCCGCGAGGATCTCAGCAAGCGCGGGCTCACGCGTTTCTCGCTGGTGGGCCATGACTGGGGTGGCACGGTCGCCTTTCTCCTGGCCGCTGCGATGCCCCAGGCGGTGAGCGCGATCGTGATCGAAGAGGAGATCCTCCCCGGGATCGAGATCGACATCCCCGCACCAGGCGCTCAGCACTATCCGTCCTGGCATGGACCGTTCAACCGCGCACCCGGCCTCGCCGAACAGCTCGTCCCGGGGCGCGAAGACGCCTACTACGGCACCTTCCTCCGGCAGAGCGCCGGGCCGGCCGGGCTGGACCCGGACACAATCCGCTCCTATACCGACGCCTACACGAGCGGCGACGCTCTGGCAGCCGGGCTCGGCTACTACCGATCCCAGGCCGACGACATCGCCGACGTTCAACGACTCCAAGAGAATCCGATCCACACGCCCGTGCTCGCGATCGGAGGACGATACGCGATGGGCTCCGCGGTCGCGGAGGGCCTCCGCTCGCTCTCAACCGACGTGACCGGCCTCGTCCTGGAACGATCCGGTCACTACCCGGCCGAACAAGAACCCGAACCGGCAGCCCAAGCCATCATCGAGTTCCTCAAGCGCGGGCACCGGCCCTGGTGAGGCGGTGGTAGACGTCGTTCCAGTGGAGCTCACGCTGGAACTCGCGCACGGTGGTCGATGCGTCGATGACGGCCAGCTCGACGGACAGCATGTCGGCGAAGTCCTCGTAGACCTCCCGGTCGAGGGCCGTCGTCAGGACCGTGTGATGCGGTGCGCCGGCAACCAGCCACGACTCGGCCGAGGTGGACAAGGACGGCTCGGGCTTCCACACCGCACAAGCGACCGGCAGCCGCGGGAGCGCCTCGTCCGGCTCGACGAGGTGTACGACGTTCGCCGTGAGCCGGAAGCGATCGCCGAGGTCGGCGATCCCCACCACGACACCGTCACCCGGATCGGCAAGGAAGCGCAGCCGGACGGGATCCTCGCGGCCGCCGATACCGAGCGGATGAATCTCCAGCGACGGGCGGGCCGTCGTGAGCGACGGGCACACCTCGAGCATGTGGGCGCCGAGGATCTTCTCCTCCCCCGGCACCAGGTGGTAGGTGTAGTCCTCCATGAAGGAGGTGCCGCCCGGCAGCCCGTCGGCCATCGCCTTGCTGGCACGCAGCAGCACAGAGGTCTTCCAGTCCCCCTCGCCGCCGAATCCGTAGCCGTCGGCCATCAGCCGCTGCACGGCCAGACCGGGCAGTTGGCGAAGCCCGCCCAGATCCTCGAAGTTGGAGGTGAACGCTCCGAACCCACCGTCGGTCAGGAACGCCCGAAGTCCCAGTTCGATCTGGGCCCCGTAGCGCAGCGACTCGTGCCGCTCGCCGTCGGGCAGCAGCTCGGGTACGACGGCGTACGTGTCGACGTACTCCTCCACGAGGGCGGACACCTCGGCACCTGTGACGCCGTCGACCGCTGCGACGAGCTCGTTGACGCTGTAGGTGTTGACCGATACGCCGAACCGCAGCTGCGCCTCGACCTTGTCTCCCTCGGTCACGGCGACGTCGCGCATGTTGTCGCCGAAGCGCGCGAGCTTGAGCGAACGGAGTTCCGCGACGCCGAGCGCGGCGCGGGCCCAGTGCCCGACCCGCTGCTGGACAGAAGCGGATTCGACATGCCCCGCCACGGTCTTGCGCGGCACCTGCAGCCGGGACTGGATGTAGCCGAACTCCCGATCGCCGTGCGCGGCCTGGTTGAGGTTCATGAAGTCCATGTCGATCGTTGACCAGGGCAACGCGACATTGGCCTGCGTGTGCAGGTGCAGCAGCGGCTTGCGGAGCGCGTCGAGGCCGGCGATCCACATCTTCGCCGGCGAGAACGTGTGCATCCACGCGATGACGCCGACGCACTCCGGCGCGCTGTTCGCGTCGAGCATCTGCCTACGGATCGCACCGGCGTCGAGCAGCACCGGCTTCCACACGATCTCCACGGGCAGGCCGGCGCCGGCGAGACGCTTGGCCACCGCCTGAGACTGTTCGGCGACCTGCTCGAGGGTGTCCGGGCCGTACAGGCCTTGGCTGCCGGTCAGGAACCAGACCTCACGAGCGGTCTCAGTGGTGTTCACAGTCATGCGGTCCTTCCGGGATCTGACCAGCACAGAGCAGCGGTCATCGTTGTCCGTAGACGTTCTGGTAGCGGTCGAAGAGCTGGTCGACGTACGACTGGTCGATGGGGATCGGTTCGCCAAGCTGCCGCGCGAGGTGCACCGAGCGGGCGACGTCCTCACACATGACAGCCGCCTTGACCGCGGCCTTGGCGGTCGGCCCGATGGTGAAGACGCCGTGGTTCTGCATCAGCGCGGCCGGCGAGCGCGAGCCGCGGAGCGTCTCGACGATGCCGCGGCCGATCGAGTCGTCCCCGATGATCGCGAACGGCCCCACCGGAATAGGTCCGCCGAATTCGTCGGCACACATCGTCGTCACGCACGGGATCGCTTCGCCGCGCGCGGCCCACGCGACGGCGTACGGCGAATGGGTGTGCACCACGCCGCCGACGTCCGGCATCTCCCGATAGACGTAGGCCTGGGCCTCGGTGTCCGAGGACGGCGCGTGCTCACCGTCGACGACCCGGCCGTGGAGATCGCAGACGACCATGTTGCCGGGGGTCAGTTCGTCGTAGGCGACCCCGCTCGGTTTGATCACCATGAGGTCGTGCCCGGGAACCCGGGCGGAGACGTTGCCCGCCGTCCACACCACCAGCCCGTAGGCCGGCAGATGCGCATGCAGCTGACACACCTCGGCCCGCAGCCGGGTGAGAGTGTCGGCGACTTCCGCGATCGCACTCACTTGGCCTCCACTGCCCTGCGCCGGATCGCCTTCAACTGTCGCATCAACTTGGTATGCCGCCCGAAGTAGTCGTGCAGCTCGAGGTACACCTCGAACAGCTCGTCGTAGGCCTTGGCCCGTTCCTCGTCCGGGAGGTGGACGCCGCGCCGGACCTTGCCCATGCTCTTGGCCGCCGTCGGTACGTCGGGATAGGCACCGGCAGCGACCGCCGCGTGGATGGCCGAACCCAGCGCCGGCCCCTGTTCCGAGTCGATGATCGACAGCGGAAGCCTGGTGACGTCGGCGTAGATCTGCATCAGGAGGGCGTTCTTCGCGAGCCCGCCGGCGATGATCAATTCCATCACCGGTACGCCGCTGTTTGCGAACGTCTCGACGATGACGCGGGTACCGAACGCGGTCGCCTCGAGCAGGGCGCGGTAGCCGTCCTCGGGGCGGGTCGCCAACGTCTGGCCGACGACCAGTCCGGAGAGTTCGTGGTCGACGAGCACTGACCGGTTGCCGCTGTGCCAGTCGAGCGCGACGAGCCCGTGCTCAGCCACCGCTTGATCGGCCGCGAGCTTCGTCAGGTGCTCGTGCAACGACTCCCCCGCGGCGGCAGCAGCTTCGTGGTACGACGGCGGCACGGCGTTGTCGACGTACCAGCCGAAGATGTCGCCGACGCCGCTCTGACCGGCTTCGTAGCCCCAGCGGCCCGCGATGATGCCGCCGTCGACAACGCCGCACATGCCGGGCACCTCACGCAGCGCGTCCGCGCTCATGACGTGACACGTCGACGTACCCATGATGGCGACCATCTGCCCCGGGTCCACTGCCTGCGCCGCGGGCGCTGTCACGTGCGCGTCGACGTTCCCGACGGCGACCGCGATGCCTTCGGGGAGCCCGGTCCACGCAGCTGCCTCGGCAGTCAACCGGCCGGCCGCGGAGCCGAGCTGCCCGATCGGATGTTCCAGCTTGTCTGCGACGAAAGTCCCGAAGCCGGGCGCGAGGCCTTCGAGGAAGTCGATCGACGGGTACCGGCCGTCCTGCAGGATGCCCTTGTAGCCGGCGGTGCAGGCGTTGCGGACGTAGCGCCCGCACAGCTGCCACACGATCCAGTCGGCCGCCTCGACCCAGTGCTCCATCCGGTCGTAGAGCGGGCGGTCCTCCTCGAAGAACTGCAGCGCCTTGGCGAACTCCCACTCCGACGAGATCAGGCCGCCGTACCGCGGGAGCCAGTCCTCGCCCCGCTCGCGGGCGAGCTCGTTGATGCGGTCGGCCTGCGGCTGTGCGGCGTGGTGCTTCCACAGCTTGACGTACGCATGCGGTCTGTCCGCGAACCCGTCGGCCTCGTTCAGCGGCGTACCGTCGGCGAGGCACGGAACCATCGTGCAGGCGGTGAAGTCGGTAGCGATTCCGATCACTCGCGCCGGGTCGATCCCGGACGCGGCGATCGCCGCGGGGACGGCGGTCCTGAGCACCTCGCGGTAGTCGTCGGGGACCTGCAGGGCCCACTCCGGCGGCAGCCGCAGACCGGTCGCCGGCAGCCGGTCGTCGATCACGGCGTGCGCGTACTCGTGGACGCCGGTACCGAGCTCGGCCCCGTCATTCACGCGAACGACAACGGCCCGGCCGGACAACGTACCGAAGTCGACTCCGACGACGTACTGCTCTTCGGGGCTCATGCACAGATCCTCTCTGATGATGTGCAGGAACAGCATCAGTTCCGAGATTGTGAACGCTAACATTCTAGCTTGTCAAGAACGCCAACGGCCATTTGGACGGGGGCTGTTAGCGCTAACCCGTCAGTACCGCGGTGGGCCCGTGGAGTCGCGTACGACGAGCGCTGGACGGATCAGCTCGGCCGCCGGATCGCCCTCACCGCCGAGCGCCCGCAGGGTCAGCTCGACAGCGCGCACGCCGAGCAGGGAGAACTCCTGGTCGATGGTCGTGAGAGCCGGCCAGAGGTACCGCGCCTCGGGCACGTCGTCGAATCCGACGACACTGATCTCACCAGGGACGTCGCGGCCCTTCTCGTGCAAGGCGTACATCAGCCCGATGGCCATCCCGTCGTTGGCCACGAAGACTGCCGTCACGTCCGGGTCCTCGGCGATCCGCAGACCGGCCTCGTACCCGCTCTCCGGCGACCAGTCGCCGCCGAGCTCCGGTCCCGGCAGAACATGGCGATGCTCGTGCGCGCTCTGCCAGCCCGCACGCCGCTGGCCGGCTTCCACCCACTCCAGCGGCCCGGTGACATGGGCGACATGGCGATGGCCGAGGTCGAGCAAATGCTCCACCGCCAGGCGGGCACCCGCTTCCTGGTCGATTCCCACCGCCATCCGCTGCCCATCGCTCACCCCTTGGACGACGACCAGTGGTACGGGCAACTCGAGGGAGCTGACCTGCTCGAGTGCCTCGCGATGGGCGACGGCCACGACGATCGCCTCGACCGCCTCGTCGAGGAGGCGGTCGACGGCCTCCCTGAGCGACTGCGCCGTGAAGTCCTCGACCGCGACGAGCGAGACGTCGTACCCCGCCTTGTGCCCGGCGTCCTGAACCGACACAGCGATCATGCTCGGCCCGTGGAGAACCAGATGCGCCGAGATCATCCCGATGCGGTGCGACCTGTTCGTGACGAGGAGCCGGGCCGCGTTGTTGCGCCGATAGCCCAGCTCAGCGATCGCCGCCAGCACGCGCGTCCGGGTCCCGTCCCGCACCAGCTCCGATCCGTTCAGCACCCGGGATACGGTCTGATGCGAGACGCCAGCCGCGGCGGCCACATCGGTCATGCTCGGAGCTCGTCCAAGCCCCTCGCTCGCTCTCGCCATAGGGAAATAGTAGGGATTCCCGCTGCCGGGCCGGGCTCACCCCTTCTTGTGGTGGCGTGGCGGGGCGGTCGTACTGCGGACCATCAGGCGCGGTTGAACCGGCTCGGGCTGGAACGACGTACCGCTGATTCGCGCGAGGACCGCTTGGACGACGCGTCGGCCCAGTTCGGCGAAGTCCTGCCGAACTGTCGTCAGGGGTGGTGCGTAGTACGGCGCCTCGGGAACGTCGTCGAATCCGACGACGCTGATGTCCTCCGGTACCCGGATCCCACCCTCGGCGAAGGCGCTGAGCAGCCCGAGCGCCATCTGATCGTTGGCTACGAAGACGGCTGTGACTTCCTCTCCCCCACGACGACGTGCGATCAGCTCGCGACCGGCCAGGTAGCCGGTCGGCGGCCACCAGTCACCGTGCAGCACAGCGGGCACAGTGGCGCCGACCGACTCGAGCTCGATCCGCCAGCTGCGTTGCCGGGCGTCCGCCTCGAGGGCGTTGGCCGGCCCTCTCACGTGATGAACAGTGTGGTGCCCGAGTTCGAGCAGGTGCCTGGTGGCGAGTGCGGCGCCTGTCTCCTGGTCGACCCAGACCGCGAGGTCCTGTCCACCACGCTCCGCCTGGACGGTGATCAGCGGCACTCTCGGATTCACGACGGGTAGTGCGCGAACAGCGCCCTCATACGTGCTCAACGCAACGATGGCGTCGACGGACTGCGTCACCAACCGCTCGACGGCCTCGATCAGGTTGCCGCCGCTGTCGTCGTCGAGTACTGACACGTTCAGGGAGTAGCCGGCCTCGCGCGCCGCATGTTCCAGACCGAGCAAGGTCTGTGCGGGTCCGTACTGGCTCACGTTGGCGATGGCGAGGCCGATCGTGCGCGACGACCCGGTCACCAGGGCACGGGCTGCGCTGTTGGGTCGGTAGCCGAGCTCGGCGATCGCCTCCAGCACTCTCTTACGGGTCGCCGCCGCCACGTTCGGGTGCGCGTTGACCACCCTCGACACCGTCTGGTGCGAAACCCCGGCGCGTGCGGCGACGTCCGCCATACCGAGGGAGCGATCCACCGTGCTCCTAGCGGGTGGCGCCGGCGCGGCGCTTGTTGTAGATGTCGAAGGCAACGGCCAGCAGAAGCACCAGGCCCTTCACGACCGACTGCGTCGACTGGTCGACACCCATCAACTGCATACCGTTGCTCATCACCGCCATGATCAGACCGCCGACCATCGCGCCGACCACGGTGCCGACGCCACCCGCGACGGCGGCGCCGCCGATGAACGCCGCGGCAATCGCGTCGAGCTCGAACATGTTGCCGGCCGCCGGCTGGGCGCCGTTGGACCGGGACGAGTAGATGACACCGGCGATCCCGGCCAGGAATCCCATGTTCACGAAGATCCAGAAGTTGACCTTGCGGACCTTCACACCGGACAGCATCGCGGCCGACAGGTTGCCGCCGATCGCGTAGACCTGGCGGCCGAAGACGGTGTTCTTCGTCATCAACCCGTAGGCGATCACGAGGACGGCCAGGATGATCAGGACGATCGGCAGTCCGCGGGCGTGGGCAAGCTGCCAGCCGAAGTACATGACGACCGCGGCGACCGCCAGCACACGGGTGACGAACAGCGGGAACGACTCCACCGGCTGCTCGTAGCGGATCCGTGCCAACCGGGTGCGGAACACGCTGACCGCATACCCGGCTACCGCGAACCCGGCGATGAGCAGCGTGAACGCGTCGTAACCCTGACCGCCCATCAGGCCGTTCAGGAAGCCGCTGGCCACTTTCTGGTAGTCGGCCGGGAACGGCGACAAGGAGACGTTGTCCAGTACCTGCATCGTCAGGCCCCGGAACAGCAACATGCCGGCCAGCGTCACGATGAACGCCGGCATGCCGACGTACGCAACCCAGAAGCCGTGCCAGGCCCCGACCGCGATACCCACCGCGACGGCCGCCACCACGCCGATCCACCACGGCTGTCCGTGCTGGATGACCAGTACGGCGGACACCGCGCCCGTCAACGCGACGATCGACCCGACCGACAGGTCGATATGGCCGGCGATGATCAGGATCACCATGCCGATCGCGAGCACCAGGATGTAGGAGTACTGGAGCACGATGTTGGTGATGTTGCCCGGGCTGAGCAGGACACCGTCGGTCAGGAAGGCGAACAGCGCCACGATCACGACGAACGCGATGTAGATGCCGCTCTGCCGCAGGTTCCGCATGATCAGGGTGAGCGGATCGCTGGTGCCGACGTGCAATGCGGCGGCGGCGCTGTCTACTGATACCTGTTCCGTTGGTACGGAAGGCTTGGTGCTGGTCATCCGGCGAGCTCCTTCTCCTTCGTCATGAGCGCCATGAGGTCTTCCTGAGTGGCTTCTCCCACCGGCAACTCGCCGGTGATCCGGCCGGCCGACAACGTGTAGATCCGGTCGCACATACCCAGCAGTTCAGGGAGTTCGGAGGAGATGACGATGACCGCCTTCCCCTGTGCGACGAGCCGGTTGATGATCGTGTAGATCTCGAACTTGGCTCCGACGTCGATACCGCGGGTGGGCTCGTCCAGGATGAGTACGTCGGGATCCGTGAAGAGCCATTTGGACAGCACGACCTTCTGCTGGTTGCCCCCGGACAGGGTGCCGACGGTGTCCAGCACGGTGCGCGTCTTGATGTTCATCTCCCGCCGGCCCTGCTCGGCGACCTTGATCTCCTCGTTGCCGTTGATCCAGCCGGCCCGGGCCAGCTTGCCGAGCGCGGCGGCCGAGACGTTCGCACGGACGTCGGCGATCAGGTTCAGCCCGTACCGCTTGCGATCCTCGGTGGCGTACGCGATGCCGTTGGAGATCGCCTCGGCCACGGTTCGGGCCCGGACCTGCTTGCCGTGCAGGTACAGCCGGCCGCTGATGTTGCGTCCGTACGAGCGCCCGAAGACGCTCATCGCGAGTTCGGTGCGTCCCGCACCCATCAGTCCGGCGATGCCGACGACCTCGCCGGCCCGCACGTTGAGGGACGCGCCGTCGACGACCAGGCGCGGCTGGACCGGATGCCACACCGTCCAGTCCTCGATCCGCAGCACTTCCGGCCCTGGCTCGGACACCCGGTCCGGATAGAAGCTGTCGATGTCGCGCCCGACCATGCCGCGGATGATCCGCTGCTGGGTGACGTCCCCGGAACTCATGTCGAGAGTCTCGACTTTCTGCCCGTCCCGGATCACCGTGGTGGAGTCGGCGATCGCTGTGATCTCACTGAGCTTGTGGGAGATCATGATGCAGGTGATCCCCCGGTCCCGCAGCCGCCGGAGCAGGTCGAGCAGATGGGCCGAGTCCACATCGTTGAGTGCGGCGGTCGGCTCGTCGAGGATCAGCAGCCGGACCTCCTTCGACAGGGCCTTGGCGATCTCGACCAACTGCTGCTTGCCGACTCCGAGCTGGATCACCGGCGAGACCGGGTTCTCGTTCAGCCCGACGGAGGCCAGCAGGTCGCGGGCGTCGGCGTTGGCCCGGTTCCAGTCGATCAGCCCGCCGCGCCCGCGGCGTTCGTTGCCGAGGAAGATGTTCTCCGCGATCGACAGGTAGGGCACGAGCGCCAGTTCCTGATGGATGATGACGATCCCGACGGATTCGCTGTCACGGATACCGCCGAAGTGGACGGGACTCCCGTCGAACCTGATCTCGCCCTCGTAACTGCCGGTCGGGTACACGCCGGACAGCACCTTCATCAGGGTCGACTTCCCGGCCCCGTTCTCGCCACAGATCGCGTGGATCTCCCCACGCCGCACCTCGAGCGACACGTCCTCGAGAGCCGTGACCCCGGGGAAACGCTTGGTGATGCCCCGCATCTCGAGCAGCACGTCGTTCATTCAGCCTCCTTCGCGGCCGCACCGTCCACCTCAGGTCGCGGCCGGGGCTCGGCGGTCGGTGCCGCCGAGTCCCGGCCGGGTGTCACTTCGCCTGACCGGCGGCGACCTCGGCGGCCGTGTAGTAACCGGAGTCGACGAGCTGCTTCTGGATGTCTTGCTTGAAGACGCTCTGGATCGGCAGCAGGTACGCCGGGACGACCTTCGTGCCGTTGTCGTACGACTTGGTGTCGTTGGCCTCCGGCTGCTTCTTCTCCAGGAACGCCACCGACGCGTTGACGGCCTGCTCGGCCAGCAGCCGGGTGTCCTTGAAGATCGTGGAGCTCTGGACACCGGTGTTGATGAGCTTGACCGACGCGATCTCCGCGTCCTGACCGGTGATCGCCGGCATCGGGTTGGCCGGCGTGCCGTAGCCGACGTTCTGCAACGCGGTGATGATGCCGCGCGAGATGCCGTCGTACGGCGAGAGGACGCCGGCCACCTTGCCGCCGTCGTTGTAGCTCGACGTCAGCAGGTTCTCCATCCGCTTCTGTGCGGCCTCCTGCTGCCAGCGCAGGATCGCGACCTGCTCGAGCTTGGTCTGCTTCGACTTGACGACCAGCGAGCCGTTGTCCAGATACGGCTTCAGGGTGTCCATGGCGCCTTGGAAGAAGAAGTGCGTGTTGTTGTCGTCCAATGAGCCGGCGAAGACCTCGATGTTGAGCGGCCCGGTCTTGGTGCCCTTCGAGCCGTCCGCGTTCTCCAGGCCCAGCCCTCGAAGAAGTGACT
Source organism: Kribbella sp. VKM Ac-2569 (assembly GCF_004216905.1). Taxonomy (GTDB): domain Bacteria; phylum Actinomycetota; class Actinomycetes; order Propionibacteriales; family Kribbellaceae; genus Kribbella. The sequence goes on along the minus strand of NZ_SGXJ01000003.1, from coordinate 266,785 downwards.
TCGCCTGAGCGACACCGACCTTGTAGTTGTCGAAGCTGACGTAGAAGTCGACGTTCTGACTGCCGCGGATCAGCCGGTCGTACGCGACCACCGGGATCTTCTTGTCGGCCGCCGCCTGCAACTGGCTGCTGAGCGCGGTGCCGTCGATCGCGGCGATCACCAGCACGTCGGCGCCCTGGGTGATCATCTGATCAACCTGCTGCGACTGGGTCGGGATGTCGTCGTTCGCGTACTGCAGATCGACCTTGTATCCCTTCGCCTCGAGCTTCTCCTTCACCGCTTTGCCGTCGGCGATCCAGCGCTCCGACGTCTGCGTCGGCATCGACACCCCGATGGTCAGATCCTTGGGCTGCTGACTCGCGGTGTCGGTGGTCCCGCCCGCTCCCTCTCCGCCGCACGCCGCCAGGCCGAGCACCAGCAAGGCACCACTCAGAGTGGCCACAAACCTCTTCTTCACGAACGCTTCCCCTCCGGGATAGGTGTCACTCCCACATCACAGGTCAGATCGATTGTTAGCGCTCACATGTTTGCGCTCACATGGAGGTTGGTCAAGACATCAACCAGACATTCGCGCGTCACGGTCTCGTAACGACAATCGACCGGACCTCGTCGACTCATCGCCGAAAACCGTTCCTGGAAAGGCGTTTCCGCGCACGGCGTGATCCCCGCCGGCCTGGCATCTCGTCCCTGCGCCCGCCGCGAAGGGAACGCAGAAAGTCTTCACCCAGGGCCTGGACACGTTAACAACTGAAACATACTCACCAGCCCGAGCGTGATCGTGGTGTGCCGCTCACGACATAGCCGGCGGGCGCGACTCTCAGTTGTAGAAGCGGCGTGCGCTCGACCCGATGCGGGTCACGTCGGTGCCGTAGATGTGGATGGAGATCGCCGTCTGGTCCGAGGTGTTGTTGACACGGTGGATGTCGCCGGGAGGCGCGAATCCGCTCACGTCACCGACCTGGTTGTCGCTCTGGCCGATCAGCCGGAGGTCGGCGTCGTACAAGTCCTCGTGTTCGACGCCCTGGATCACTCCGAACACGCACCAGGTCACGTGGTCGTGGATCCGGGTCATCTGCCCGGGCCGCCAAACCAGGGCGATGATCGAGAAGGATCCGTCGGGTTCGACGTACAGCGTGTGGCTGCGGTAGCTATCCTCAGAGCCGAGACGCTGCTCAGCGGACAGTACGTCGGGAGTCGGCAGGTGGCGGCGTAGTTCCTCGGCCACGAGTTGAGCGGTGCCGTGCCAGTCGGCGTGCTGGTCGATGGCGGCGCGGACGCCGCTGACCAGGTCCGTGAGGTCAGTAGTGGAGATCGCTGTCGTCGTCATGTCTTGAGCGTGCGCCCAGCAACCCATAACGTCTAATGCCAAGTTTCGTACTCATCCATAGACAGGGTTGATACATGCTCGATGTCACGAGACTGCGCGTCATCGACGCCGTCGCGCGCCACGGATCGGTCACCGCCGCGGCGCGCGAACTGCACTACTCGCAGCCGTCCGTCACTCATCACCTCGCCCGCCTCGAGGCTGAGACGGGCGCACGACTGCTGCAGCGCGCGGGCCGCGGCATCCGCCTGACCGAAGCGGGCCGATTGCTTGCTGCCCGCGCAGCGGAGATCATCGGCCGGATCGACGCCGTCGACGCCGAACTCGCGGCCTACGTCGGACTGAGCGCAGGGCGCCTCCGCCTGGCGGCCTTCTCGTCCGCGATCGGATCACTCGTACCAGGCGCCGTCTCGGCGCTGGCCGGCAAACACCCCGGTCTCGAGGTCAGCCTCATCGACACCCATCCGCCGGAGGCGCTCGAACTGTTGCGCACCGGCACGATCGATGTCGCGATCGTCTTTCGGTACGACGAGACCGAGCCGGAGCCGACCGGTGTTCGACTGCACCATTTGCTGGACGATCCGCTGTACCTGCTGTCGAAAGACCAGCCGGCCACCCTCGCCGGACTCCACGACGCGACCTGGATCGCCGGCTGCGATCGTTGCCGCAGGCACCTGATCTCGCTGTGCGCGGCGGCCGGCTACGAGCCGCGAATCGGGTACACGTCCGACGACATGGTGGTGATGCAAGCACTCGTCGCGGCCGGCCTCGGGGTGACCACCTTGCCCGGCCTCGCCCTCCGCAGCCACCATGTCGACGGCATCATCGCCACCGAGCTGCCCGGCTCGCTTCGGCACGTGTACGCCGCGACGTACGGCGAACCGCCGGACCCGCCGGCGATCACAGCACTGCTGACCGCGCTCACTGAAGCAGCAATGCTGTGAACCAGACAGGATTACAGCGTCAGGCGCCGGTCCGGTGGGTGAGGCTTCTGGCGCCGCGGATGGGTGCTTCGGCCATGTAGATCGCGGAGCGGATCGCCGAGGAGTGCCACACGTTGCGCCACCTCGACCACTGCCGTTTCCTGTCCACGCAGACGACCTTGGTGTCCACCGTCGCGTCCGGATGTCCGAAGTGCGCGGCCACGTTGCCGAGCGTCTGGATCCAGAACTGGTCTTCCTGGCGATGGCCACCCATCACGAGGGCCAGCTCGAAGATCGGATCCGAGGCACGCATCAGAACCTGCGCCTGGACGACGGTCGCGTCGTCCTGCTGCGCCGCGCTGAAGGTGATCCAGCCGGCGAACATGTGACCCTGCGGCGTCATCAACGTGAACGACTCCTCGTCGGCGTACAGAACCATGACGCCGGTCGACAGCTTCATGCCGGGCACCTTCATGTTGAGCAGCGCGACCTCACCGGGTTCGATGCCGGTCAGCGGTGCGTAGAAGTGATTGCCCGGCGGCCAGAAGTCACCGAAATCCTTGCGCCAGGTGGCGATCAGCTCGGTCGGCGCGACGCGCTCGGACGGTAGCCGCACCACGTAGGTCTTCTGCCACATCTTCCCGAAGCCCTGGATCGGGCTGGTGAGCTGCCGGCCGTCCACGTTGAGATTCATGGCGCCTTCGGGCACCTGTGAGACCTTCAGCCGCGAAACCATTTTCGCCCAGTTGGCCTCGTCGCGGCCTGCCGCGGCGGGCTTGTCGTTGCTGCTGTTGGTCATGGCGTGCGCCCCTCTATGCCGCGCCGGCCGCGGCCAGCGCATCCTGCTCGGTGTCGTGGATGCCGATCGCCTCGTCGAGGCGGGTCAGCTCGAAGATCTGGCTGTAGTGCTCGGACAGGCCGTAGGCCAGCAGCTGTTGCGACCGCCGTCGGGCCCGCACCAGCAGGGTGACCAGCAGCCCGATGCCGCCACTGTTCATGTACGACAGTCCGGTGAAGTTGAGGATCACCGCCGTGACGTCGCCGGCGCTCTCGTACGCCTTCATCAGGACGTCCTCCGAGCCCGCTGTCACGTCTCCCCGGATGTCGACCACGCCCGCCGTCCCCGTCCGGCGTACGTCGAATGTCGCTGTTGCCTCAGCCATTTCTGTCCCCTCCCACGCCCTGTACGGCGCTGTCCTCGTCGTTCTCGATCGCCATGAAGTCGGCCAGCCGGGTGATCTCGAAGATCTCGCGGTAGTGGTCGGTGAGGCCGTACGCCCGGATCGGGATGCGGTGTGCCCGCGCGCTCGCGAGCAGGCCCACCACCAGCGCGATGCCGGTCGAATTGATGTAGCCGCTGTTCTCGAAGCTGAGCACCACGGCATCGGGCCGTACGGTGGTCGCGGCGGTCCAGGCCTCGTCCAGTGCGGACTCGGCCGCGGCGTTGAGATCACCGATCAGTTCGATGACCGCTACACCGTCCCGCCGGCGTACGTGGGCGAGGGCTTCACGTGTCGTCATCGTCGGCTCCTTGCGTCGACTCCGGTTCGAGGTGCATGACGAGCTCGACGGTGTGGTGTTCGCCGTCGCCGGTCTCGCGGGCCTCGTCGACCATGTTCTTGATCAGGAACAATCCCCAGCCCCGAGGCCGCTGGAGACCTGCGAGCTTCGCCTCCAGGTCCGGTACCTCGGCCTGATCGGGGGCCGACCGGGCACCACCGAGGTCGGCGACCTCGACGCGGATCCGGCCGGTCTCGGCGTACACCCGGACCGTGACCGGGCGGTCGGCCCGGTAGGAGTTGCCGTGTTCCATCGCGTTCATCGTGGCTTCGGCGACCGCGGTCTCCAGGCGACGGAGCCGCGCGGGCTCGAGGCCGAGCGGACCGACTGTGGCGGCGACTCGTTCGAGCGCCATCCGCTCGTTGCCCTGGGCACTCGGCACCTCGAACTCGATGAGCAGCTCGCCCGCGACCTTGCCGTTCGGGCTGTCGCCCCGAGCCGGCTCACGTTGCAGCACGACCATGGTGATGTCGTCCTCCTGCTCGGCGTCGGGCCCGGTATGGGCGTGCAGGTCCGCAAGCACCAGGTCGATCAGCTCGCCACCCCCTGGGTACCGTGCAACCGCTTCCTTGAGGCGTGGGAAGCCGAACATCTGGCCCTGCGGATCGTGTGCTTCGACAATGCCGTCGGAGTGCAGCAGCAACGAATCACCGGGCGCGAGCAGGGTCTCCCGCTCCTCGTACTTCATCCCGGTCATCAGACCCAGCGGCATCCCCCGGGCGCGCAACTCGACCGAGCCCAGGGCTGTCTTCACGTACGGCAGATCGTGCCCGGCATTGGCGAACCGGAAGTGGCCGGTGTCCGGGTCCAGAACGCCGTACAGGCAGGTGACGAACATCTTCGCGGGCATGTCCGGGCAGAGGTGTTCGTTGACCCGCTCGAGTACCGCGCCAGGTTCGATCAGTCGCTGGGCGGAGGCACGCAGCACGCTGCGGGTGGCGGCCATGACCAGCGCCGCCGGTACGCCCTTGTCGGTGACATCGCCGATGACGAAGCCGACCTGACCGTCGGTCAAGGGGATCACGTCGTAGAAGTCGCCGCCCACCTCACGCGCCGGTTGGTAGCAGGCCGCGACCTGCCAGCCGGACAACTCGGGGAGCTGTTTGGGCAGGAAGTTCTGCTGGATCAGCCGGGCGACCTCGAGCTCCTGCTCAAAGCGCTGGCGGGTGCGGGCCTCGGCCTGTTGCTGGCGGACCAGCTGACCGACCCGCAGCGCCGGCGCAGCCTGCGCGGCGAGGTTGTCGAGCAGCTTGCGGTCGTCGCTGGAGTACTCCTGCTCGGACCGGCGCGGCCCGAGGTTCAGTACGCCGATCAGCTCGCCCTGGCTCACCAGCGGCACGGCGAGCTTGACGCCCGCGGCCTTGAGCTCTGCCAGCGCGGGCGAGTCGAGCTCGAGTGCCTCCACGTCCACAGCGCCGCTCGCGCTCTGCAGGTATGCCAGGAGCGGATCGTTGGGTGCGATGTCGACCGGCGTCGCCTCGTCGCCCGGGACCGGTTGCGCGCGATCCTCGGGCGTCGGGAGGCCTGCCCCGGCGGCGGTTCGCCTGCGGAGGCGGCGGAAGGTGCTGCTCAGTGCGGCCATCACAAGCCCTTTCTACTGGTACGTCGTCCGGGAATCGTTACGGTCTTCGGTTCGCAGCCACAGCGACACGTGAGTCGGCTGCATGGTGTCGTGTACGACGGTGCGCAGATCGGCGGCCAGCGCCTGCAGGTCGAGTTCATGGCGCAGCCGTGCACCGAACGCGTCCAGCGTCCGAGCCGCGTCGTACCGGCGCCGGAAGAACCGCCGATCCACCCCGGCCTGGATCCGCGACCGCACCGGGCGGAACAGGGCCGCAACCGCCAACGTCGACACCGCCACGGCCAGCCCTGAGCCCTGCGTCACCGGACCCAATACCACCTGCAACAGCAGGACACTTCCCAGGTACGCCGTACCAAGCGTCACGGTCAGAGCGCCGTACACCAACGTCTTGTTGATCACCAGGTCGATGTCGTAGAGGCGATATCGGAGGACCGCCAGCCCGGCGGCGACCGGCAGCCCGGCGACAGCCAGCAGGCCGACGATGTAGGCGGCGTTGGCGACCCGCCCGGGAGGCATCGCGCTGCCGGCCCCGATCCCCGCGCCGACCATCACGGCGGCGTAGGTGAACCATTTGAGCTGTTGACGTTCGACCCCTCCCGATCGTCGCAGGCGTACGACCAAGGCGGCCGTGGCGATCACCAGCACCGGAGCTGCTAGCAGATCGGTGGCGTCCGACAGCCAGCGGGCGAACTCGGCTCCCCGGCCGGTCGGCGCGACCGGGTTGTCGAAGCCGGAATCGATCTCGTCCGGTGCGAGTGCCACGGCCACCGTCGCCAGCGCGACGCTGACAGCGACGAACCAACCGGCCCAGCGCCATCGTCGCGACGGCAGCCGGCCTGTCGGAAAGAGCATGAACAGGAAGGCGGTCAGACCGAAGAACGCCGGGACGGTGGCCCAGCTGCTGACCCATGCTGCCCACTCATCACCGGGTAGCGGACCGGAACCCGGCACCAGGCTCAGCTCGGCGTAAGCCTCCGGCGCGAACGGCAGGTCGATCCCGACGCCGAGTGCGAGCAGGATCCAGCCCACGGCGTGCCGCGGAAGCCGGGACGCGACCACCGCGCCGATGGCGGCGGCGCCGAGGCCGGCCAGCGCGAAACCGGCGCCGCCCAGCAGTTCCATCGGCCCTGTCCTCCCGACCGTGGTCACCACCACCGCTGCGGGAATCCCGACGACGCTCGCACCGGCGCAGATCAGCCAGGGCAGCCGCGCTGTCATGGCCGGCTCCGCAGCCACAGCGTCACCTGGGTCGGCTGCATGGTGTCGCGCACCACGCCTTGCAGGTCGTTGCCCAGCGCATCGAGATCCAGTTGCTCCCGCAGACGTACGCCGAACGCCTCGAGGGTCCGTGCTGCGTCGTACCGGCGGCGGAAGAAGCGTCGGTCCACCGCGGCCTGGATTCGCGACCGGACCGGGCGGAACAGGGCCGCGACCACCAGTGTGGACACCGCGACGGCCGGTCCCGAGCCCTGCGTCACCGGACGCAACAGGAGCTGGAGCAGCAGGACACTGCCCAGATATCCGGCGGCCAGCGTGACGGTCAGAGCGCCGTACACGATCGTGCGGTTGATCACCACGTCGATGTCGTAGAGGCGATGCCGCAGGATTCCGATGCCGGTCGCGATCGGCAGACCGAGAACGCTGAGCAGGATCGCGGCGTTGGCCACCGCGGGAGTGAGCAGCTCGTAGCCGACCGTGCCGATCGCGATCGTCGCGGCGGCCAGCGCGCCGGACCAGACCAGCCACTTGATCTGCTGGCGCTGCTCGTAGCCGGCTTTGCGGAACCGCAGGATCAGCGACACCGGGGAGGCCACCAGGACGATCAGTGCCGCCAGCGCGGTCATCCCCTCGGCGATCGTCTGTACCACGCTGTCGACCGCGTACGGGTTCGTCAGGGTGGGGAAATCCTCGAGCGGACCTGGTTTCGTGGCGCTGGCGACGAAGAGTCCGGCGATACCGAGTACGCCGCACCACGCCACCGGCCGCCACCGTGCCGAGAGCAGCCGGCCGTCCGGGAACAGCAAGGGCAGGTACGCCGCCGGCACCAGGATGACCGGAATCCACGACACGGTCGCGTACACCGCCGCGGCCTCCGCGAGCGAGCCGGCCGAACCCGCCCCGGCCTGCCGATAGTCGGCGTACCCTCTGGCCACGGACCCGACGCCGTTGATCACTGCGGACGCACAGAAGATCCAGCCGATCGGGTTACGCGGATGCCGTCGCGCGATCAGGATCCCGACGGCGCAGAACACCACCACCATCACGACCATCAGGTCTCCCCAGCCCAGCCCGATCGTTCCGGCGGCGGCCGTCAGGCCGATCGCGATCCCGGTGAGTGCCACGGCCATGGCGCCGAGCGTCCAGGCCAGGACAGGTGCGATCCGGGCCCTCATCGCTCGGCCCTCCGAAGCCACAGGGACACGTGCGCCGGCTGCATGGTGTCGCGAACGACGGCTTCGAGATCGGTGCCGAGAGCCTCGACATCCAGTTCGTCGCGCAGCCGTCCGCCGAAGGCCGCCAACGTCCGGGCCGCGTCGTACTTGCGCCGGAAGAACCTCCGGTCCACCACGGCCTGGATTCGCGACCGGACCGGCCGGAACAACGCGGCGACCGCGAGCGTCGACACCGCCACCGCCAGGCCCGACGTCTCGGTCAGCGGCCTCAGCACCAACTGCAGCAGGAGGACGCTGCCGACGTACGCCGCGCCCAACGAGACCGTCAGACCGCCGTAGACGAGGGTCCGATTGACGACGACGTCGATGTCGAACAGCCGGTGCCGCAGGATCGCGATCCCGGTCGCGACCGGGACGGTGGCCAGCGCCATGGAGGCGATCGCCTCGGTGTAAGGAGCGGTCCCCGGCCCGATCACTGTCTCCAATGCGACCACCGCGCAGAGGCCGCCGGCGACGAGCATCCCGGCGTACATCAGCCACTTGATCTGCTGGCGCTCGACCGCGTGGGCGGCGCGGTAGCGGACCACCAGCGACACGATGGAGGCCGCGACTGCGATCAGCAGAGCGGCTATTCCCACCGCTCTCAGCGGGTTCCACAGGTCGATACCGACGTCGACCCCGAACGGGTTGTCCATCGGGACGTCCTGCATCGGCCCCGGTGCGAACGCGGCGGTGACGAACTGCGCCAGGAAGCCGACGATCGCAAGCCAGACGACCGGACGCCAGCGCCTGGACGGCAATCGGCCGGTCGGAAAGAGCAGCAGACCGAAGGTCGGCGCCAGCCAGACCGGTAGCCAGGCCCAGGTCGAGATCCAGCCGATCACCAGGACCGGCTGATCCGAGCCCAGCCGGATGAACTCGTCGGCCGCGTAGCCGGTGGATCCGACCAGCACCGAACTCACTCCGGCCAGGAGCAGGATCCAGCCGATCGGATGGCCGGGGCGCCGCGACACGATCAGCGCGCCGACCGACACGAAGGCCAGGACGAACACCAGCCAGCTGGTGGACGACGGAATCCCGCCGCTGCTGGTGACATCGTCCACCACACCACCCACCGGGACGCTGACCGCAAGCAGCCAGAGCAAACCGATCGGCACCCACCGCTTCATCGTGAACCCCGCAACCACAGCGTCACGTGGGCCGGCTGCATGGTGTCGCGAACCACGGCGCGCAGGTCGTTGCCCAGCGCATCGACATCGAGTTGGTCCCGCAACCGGGAGCCGAACGCTTCCAGGGTGCGGGCCGCGTCGTACCGGCGCCGGAAGAACCGCCGGTCGACCAGCGCCTGGATCCGCGAACGCACCGGGCGGAACAGCGCCGCCACCGTGAGCGTGGACATCGCCACCGCCAGATCCGACCCCTGCGTCAACGGGTTCAGCACAAGTTGGAGGAGCAGGACACTCCCGAGGTACGACGTACCCAGCGTCAACGTCAGAGCGCCGTACACAAGGGTCCGGTGGATGACGACGTCGATCCCGTACAGCTGATGACGCAGGATGGCGATGCCGATGGCCGACGGCAGCCCGACGAGGAGCAGGAAGACCAGCGACCACCAGGCGACCACCGCGACCACGTCCAGCCACGGCGGGAACTCGTCACCCCCGACCAGGCTGACCAGCGCGAGAACGACGAACGGAGCGAGCGCCAGTATGCAGACGTAGGCGAACCACGTGACCTGCTGACGCTCGCGACCGCGCGATCGCCGCAGTCGCAGGACCAAGGAGAGCCCACCGAGTACGAGAGTGCCGGCCGCAAGGAGTTCACCGACGCCGGACAGCCAGGAGAGCGCGCTGCCAACGGCTCCCTCGACGCCCAGCGGGTTCTGGATCGGGCGGTCCGCGGGGATCTCGAGTACGCCGGGTGCGAAAGCGGCCCCGACCACGTTGGCCGCAACCGCACCGATGCCGAGCCCGACAACGATCCGCCACCGTCGCGACAGCAGCCGGCCGGATGGGAAGACCAAGGCGAGGAACAGGGCCGGGAGATAAAGCCACACGAACAACAACCAGCTGTTGAGCCACCCCGCCCACTCCGCGCCGGGAGACGACGACCGGCCGGCGTACACGGTCGTGAGGGTGTCGAGGCCCAGGGCAACAGCTGCGACGAGCAGCAGCCATCCCACCGCGTTGGCGGGCTGCCGGGACGCGACCAGCGCACCGACGAGCGCGAAACCGATCCCGATCGCGACCAGCGCGTCGGATGCGTTGCCGCCGCGAACCGCCACCAGGACGGGAGTTGCCACGGCCAGTGCGACAAAGAGGCCGAACAGGCTCCACGCCGGCCACCGGGCGCTCATCGGTCGGCCTTGCGCAGCCACAGTGTCACATGGGCCGGCTGCATGGTGTCGCGCACCACGGCCTGGAGATCGGTGCCGAGGGCATCGAGATCCAGCTGGTCCCGCAACCGGGTACCGAACGCCTCCAGCGTCCGGGCCGCGTCGTACCGGCGCCGGAAGAAGCGCCGGTCGACCAGGCCCTGGATCCGCGACCGCACCGGGCGGAACAGCCCCGCCACCAAGAGCGTCGACACCGCGACCGCGAGACCCGATCCCTGTGTCACGGGGCTCAAGACCAACTGCAGCAACAAGACGCTCCCGACGTACGCCGCGCCCAGTGTCACGGACAGAGCGCCGTACACCAGCGTCCGGTTGATGACGACGTCAATGTCGTACAGGCGATACCGCAGGATCGCGACACCGACGGCCAATGGGATCATCAGAAGCAAACCCGCGAAGACCAGTTCGTCCACCGGGATGTCGCCGACTTGAAGGTTGGTGGACGACAGCGCCGTCATGATCGGAATGGACCCGAACAGCACAGCCGCGAGGTAGAACATCCAGGAGATCTGCAGCCGCTCCACCCCTCGCGATCGCCGGAAGCGGACCGCCAGCGCCACCACCCCGAAGATGAGCCCGATGCCCAGGGTAGGTGCGGCGACATCGCCGACCGCCGACATGACTGCACTCGGTGCCGGGAACGGATTCGAGACCGTCGGGAAGTAGTGCAGCTCCCCCGGCGCGAGCAACGTCCCGATGACGTAGGCCGCCACGTCGACAGCCACCGCCCAGACGAGCCACCGCCACCTCCGCGATGGCACGTGTCCGGTGGGGAAGAGCGCGAACACCAGGACCGAAGTCGCCGCGACGCTGGGCCAGATCACAGCATCGGCCACCAGGCCGGCCCACGCTCCACCGGGCACTGTGCCCGGCGCGCGCAGTAGGGCGTAGGCGCCGTACTCGAGCAAGATCTGCGAGAGTGCGTTCCCCAGACCGGTCGCCAGGAACAGCCAGCCGATCGCGTTGTCCGGTTGCCGGGCCACGATCGTCGCGCCCACCGTCGGGAAGCCCAAGCTCGCGACGTCGATCACGGCATCCAGGGAGCCGTACGAGTCGGCCGGCCGGACATCTCCGTTGATCACGAAGAGTACGAGCGCGACCGCGGTCAGCGCGACGCACAGTCCCCACACCGGCCAGGCCAGACGGGCAGCACCCACTCGGACCGCCACTGAAGTCTCCCTCCCCCTGCAGGCATGGAACGCCCGATTCCCCAGTGGACGACACGTTCGCAGTCCAGCGTGCAAGAATCGTTACGGTTTCGGTGCGCGGTCCGCCGCGCCGCCGGCGCACCGGGTGGGGGTGTGGTGATCGAGGTCAGTCTGTTGGGTCCGCCTCGGGTCGAGCGGGCGGGAACGCTGGTCGGGTTCGATACCCGCAAGGCGGTGGCGCTGCTCGCCCATCTGGCCCTGGCCGACCGGCCGCGCCCGCGGGACGCCCTGGCCGATCTGCTGTGGCCGGACAACGACATCGAGCACGCCCGCGGTGCGCTACGGCGGACCCTGTCCACGCTGCGCGCCGCGATCGGGCCCGAGTCGCTCGAGACCACGCGAGATCACGTACGCCTGATCAAGAGCCAGGACCTGTCCGTCGATGTCGACCGCTTCCGGGCCCTGGTGGCCGAAGGTGATCTGGACACCGCGGTCGATCTGTTCCGCGGCGACTTCCTGGAAGGCTTCGGTCTGCGGGACGCTCCCGATTTCGAGGATTGGGCACGGAACCAGGCCGACTCCCTACGCCGCGAACTGACAAGTGTCCTGGCCCGGCTGGCGGCCGGTCTGGAGGAGGCCGGCTCGGAGGAGGCCGCGCTTGTTCACGTACGTCGCTGGTTGTCGCTCGACCCCCTGCACGAGCCGGCGCATCGCGCGCTGATCCGGCTGTATGCGCTCACCGGCGACAGGGCCGCGGCGCTGCTCCAGTACCGCCAGTGCGTCCGCACGCTATCCCGCGAGCTGGGGGTGTCGCCGCTCCCCGAGACCACCGAGCTCTACGAGGCCGTCAACACAGGCACCCTGGTCGCGGCCGGCGCGCCCCCTACCGCGGAGGCCGACGGGGCTCCGGAGCGGGAGACGGAGCCGACCCAGACACCGTTCGTCGGACGGAACGATGACGTACGGGCCGTTCGCGCGGTGTACGACGCAATCGATCGCGACGGCCGGCTGGCCGTCGTCGAGGGCGAGGTCGGCATCGGCAAGACCCGCCTGGTCGAGGAGCTGCTCGTCGACCTGCGCAAGAACGGTGCCGTCGTACTGGTCGGCCGGGCGTACGAGGACGAGGCAGCGTTGGCGTACGCGCCACTGGTCGACGCGTTGCGGACCCGGCTGCGCGACGACGCCCGCTGGGTCAACGACGTACCTGACCGGACGATCGCCGAGGTGTCCCGGCTGTTGCCGGAGATCGCAGATGCTCGCCCCGAACGCCAGGCCGAAGGTCCGGGAGCCGAAGCCAGGTTCCTGGCGGCCGTCTGGGACACCCTCGCCGCGGCGGTGTCCGGTCCCGTCCCCGGCGTGATCCATATCGACAACGCACACTGGCTGGACGAGGCGTCCTTGGCCCTCCTCAGGTACGGCCTCCGCCGGCTCGCGGGCCGCCCGCTGCTGGTCACACTCACCTGGCGAACCCCCGCCGTCCATCCGATCGGCAGTGTCGTCCCGGAGGTCGCACGAAGCGGTGGCGCCGTACGCCGGCTCGGTCGGCTCGACCAGGACGCGATAGGTGAGCTGCTCGCCAGCGCGCGGCCGTCCGCGGACCCCAAACTGGCGCGCAGGTTGTACGACGAGACAGAGGGCGTGCCGCTGCTCGTCGTCGAGTACCTGAACGCTCTCACCATCGGTGCCGAAGAGAACTGGCCGGTGCCGACCGGCGTCAACGATCTCCTGCGCGCGCGCCTCGACAGGATCAGCGACACGGCCGGGCAAATACTGGCCGCCGCGGCAGTCCTTGGGCGATCGTTCGACGTCGACACGGTCCGTGCGGTCAGCGGGCGCACTGACGAGGAGACCGTCGCCTCGCTGGAGGAACTCGTACGCCGCGGGCTGGTCCGGGAAGGTGCCCTCGACTACGACTTCGTCCACGACCAGCTGCGACGGCTCGTGTCCGACGACACCGGCCTCGCCCGGCGCCGACTGCTGCACGCCCGGGCGGCCCGCGCCGTCCACGGCCCCGCCGCAGTCGTTGCCCGCCACCTCCAACTCGCCGGCCGCGACCAGGAGGCCGCCCAGGCCTACGTTGCCGCCGCCGACCAAGCCGGCAAGGTCTACGCCAACGCTGAGGCCCTCGAACACCTGCACGCGGCGCTGGCACTCGGGCACGACAATCCGTCCACGTTGCACGCCTCGATCGGGGACCTGGAGATGCTCGCCGGCGACTACGACGCCGCCGTACGCAGCTATGAATCGGCGGCCGCCGACGCATCCACCGCCGACCTGCCGGGGATCGAGCACCGGCTGGGGCGCTTGCGCCACAGGCGCGGTGAGTGGGCACTCGCGGAGGCACACTTCCGCGCCGCCTTGGAGACCCTGCCGCCCGATCAACCTGCCGAGCACGCCCGCGTCACTGCCGACCTGAGCCTCACCCGCCACGACGCCGGCGACACGGCGGGCGCGACGGAACTCGCCCGCCAGGCACTCGCGTTCGCCACCGAGTCAGGCGACCGACGAGCCCTTGGCCAGGCACACAACATGCTCGGCATGCTCGCGACCGCCGACGGTCGCCTCGACGACGCCTTCCGGCATCTCACGACCGGCCGCACCCTCGCCGAGCAGATCGGCGACCTGCCCGGCCGCGTCGCGGCCCTGAACAATCTCGCCCTCGCCCATCGCGCCCGCGGAGAACTGCAGCCCGCACTCGAACTGGCCGGCATCGCGCTCGCCCTGTGCGCCCAGGAAGGCGACCGCCACCGCGAGGCCGCCTTGCACAACAATCTCGCCGATCTGCACCACGCCCTCGGCCACCCCGACGAGTCCATGCGGCACCTCAAAGCAGCGGTCGCGATCTTCGCCGACGTAGGCGCCCCGCACGGCACGGACATCGACGCCGCCGACGAACCCCGACCAGAAGTATGGAAGCTCGTCCGCTGGTAACCGGATCCACACCGGCGCAGGCGAGAATTCGGACATGCGAATCCTGCTCCGGGTCAAACCCGGTGCCTCCCGGACCAGCGTCGGCGGCCGGTACGACGGTCCGGCCGGCCCGGCCCTCGTGGTCGCAGTCGCAGCCCGGGCTGTGGAGGGCCAGGCGACGAAGGCTGTACTGAAGGCGGTCGCCACCGAGTTCGGCGTACGACGCTCTGCGGTGACGCTGGTGCGAGGCTCAACCAGCCGCGACAAACTGGTCGACGTCGAGGGCGAGGAGAGCGAGATCCAGTCGAGGCTCGACAGGCTGCTCAGCTGAGACGGTGCGAGGCTTACCTTTGTCGGATGAGCCGCATCTTCACTGTCACTTTCGCGTCTGTGTATCCCCTGTATGTGACCAAGGTCGAGAAGAAGGGACGCACGAAGGCCGAACTCGATCTGGTGATCGAGTGGCTGACCGGTTTCGACGCGGCAGCGTTGAAGGATCACCTGGCAGCGGGCACGACCTTCGAGGACTTCTTCGCAGCGGCACACCTCAATCCGCAGGCGTCATCGATCACCGGAGTCGTCTGCGGTGTGCGCGTCGAACACATCGACGACCCACTGATGCAGAAGATCCGCTACCTCGACAAACTGGTCGACGAACTCGCCAAGGGCAAGCCAATCGACAAGATCCTGCGCACGTGATCCACCGAAGTGATGAAATCGCTACCTGTTCTGAATGGAGTTCGATGTCCGCCGACCTGAACCGCCCCGAGCCCGATCCCGACAAAGCCGAGCTCGACCGACTGATGGGCCTGTTCTTCAGCGCCTTCACCAACACCGACGGACCACCCCACACGGAACACGTCCACGAGGTCTTCATCCCCCAAGGAACGATCATCAGTCAGACCGGGGATCAGACGATCGTCTACGACCTCGACTCCTTCATCGCACCTCGCCACCGGATCCTCACCGACGGCACGCTGACCGAGTTCGCCGAGTGGGAGGTCAGCGAGCAGACCGAGATCTACGGCTCGATCGCCCACCGCTTCAGCGAGTACCGCAAGTCAGGCATCCAGAACGGCGAGCAATTCGAGGGCGGTGGTCACAAGACCACCCAGTTCGTCCGCACACCGGCCGGCTGGCGCATCAGCTCAATCGCCTGGGAAGACGACAACCCCACCACGTAGCACTATCCGGTGCACCTCGGCCGTCGACCCGTCGTCGGCGGACCCTAGGCGACGCAAGGCTGAGCTCGGTGTGGGGGCGACGTCGGGGGTCAGGTGAAGAGGCTGACTCCGCCGGGGCCGACCAGGAGGCCGAGGACGATCAGGGCGGCGCCCCAGATCATCTGGCCACGGAACAGCGAGACGATCCCGGACACGACGAGGATCACGGCGATGATCCACAGAACGAACTCCATGGTCTTCCCTTTCCAGAGGCGGGTACTAGGCCCGGCAGGTTGAATCCCCGTGCAGGCCCCATCGGTGCCCGCGCAATTCCCGGGCAAAACCTGGCCGTTTCGGCACCTGACAGTTCGGATACCGGACCACTACGCACAGCACCACCTGACCAGGTCCCGATCACGGGAGGAACCGATGTTTGCCATGGTCATCGACCCGGAGACCATTCCCCCGCCACCGACGCCGTCGGATCCGCCGGATCCGCATGAGCCGGTGCCGCCGACCCCGACGCGGCCCGAACCGACCGAGCCATCCGAACCGACCGAACCGCCGCCGCCACCCACTGAACCTGCCCCCGTCTGACGCAGCGCTGCGCCTCGACCGTGACCTGTGGACGCCAATGGGGTACCGGGTCAGTACTGGAGGTGACTCACATGTACGACGTGATGATTCTGGTCGAGGAAGAACTGAGCGTGGCCGATGCGGAACGGATCGTACAGCTGTACGCCGACTTCCCGCAGCGAGTGAAGTTCCACGTGGTGATTCCGTGCGAGGACGCCAAGACCCAGGTCGAGGCGTCCCTGACAGACCTCGCCGGGTCGGACCTGTTCGGTATGGCGACCCAGCGGTACGCCGTCCGCACGGACAACGAAGTACGTGCGGCAGCCGACGAGGCGCAACGTGCCGTCGACGCCCAGGCCACTGAGGCGCTGAACCGCAGCGTCGGGCGCCTGCGTTCCTTCGATCGCGAGGCAGAAGGCCTGATCACCCGCAAACACCCGATCGGCGAGGTGGTCGATTACATCGAGCGGGTCAACGGTCAGGAGGTCGTCGTACTGACCCGGCCGCACGTGATCGCCGAACTGCTCCACGTCGACTGGTCGGCGCAGGCCCGCCGCCACCTCGGCGTACCCGTGCTCCACCTGCTGGAACAGCATCAGGACAGCATCACCGAACGCACATCTTCATAACCGGTCTCCAGGCCATTGTCTGGGAAATCGATTTCTGCGACACTCCCTCGCGTGAGCAGCGTTGTAACACCTAGGCGTCAAGGGAGCATCGACATGCGTCAACGGAGACTCAGGATCGTCGCAGCAGCAGCCGTGGCCGCGTTGATCGCCCTCGCGGGCTGCAGCTCGAACTCCGGTACCCCCGGGAGCTCCGGGGGTAAGGAGGGACCAGCCGAGATCACCTTCTGGCAGTCGCAGTTCGAGCCGTACCAGCAGAAGTGGTTCAAGACGTACGTCGACAAGTTCAACGCGTCGCAGACCGACGTGAAGGTGAAGTACCAGGTCGTCCCCGGTGACACGTGGCAGCAGAAGCTCAAGGCCGCGCAGGCCGCCGGCACGCAACCGGATGTCGCGACGACGAACTACGGCGGTATTCCCGCCGGCGTCGCGAACGGCCAGTTCGCCGAACTCGACGGGCTGCTGCCGGACAAGGCGTGGAGCGACATCAAGTCGAACGTCGGCGGGTTCGTCCAGGTCGGCGGCAAGCACTACGCGTACCCGATGCTCGTCGAGCCGTCGACCGTCCTCTACTACCGCACCGACCTCGTCAAAGCCGCTGGTCTCGACCCGAATACGCCGCCCAAGACCTGGGACGAGCTGCTCACGTGGGCCGAGAAGCTGACGAAGGGCACGGTCAAGGGCATGACGATCGCCTCGGTCGCGCCCGACCTCGGCTGGTCGAGCTGGGGCCTGCAGTACAACGCGTGCGGCCACCTGCCGATCAACGACGACTGGTCCGCCGCCAACGCGAAGGACCCGTGCTACACGAAGCTCTTCGAGTTTTACCAGACCCTCTTCCAGAAAGGCTGGATTCCGCAGCAGCCGAAGGTCGGCTACCCCGACGCGACGCCGTACGGCCAAGGCCAGGTCGCGATGATGGCGAACGGCTCGTGGGCGGTCGGACAGCTCAAGCAGAGCTTCCCGGCGATGATCAAGAACACCGCGGTCGCTCCGTTCCCGTCCGTCGACGGCGATCCGAGCAAGCCGACGGCGACGCTCGGCGGCTGGACGCTCACGGTCGACGCCAAGTCGAAGCACAAGGAAGCCGCGGCGAAGTTCATCGAGTACCTGCTCGCGGGCGACCCGGCGATCATGGCGGACTTCTTCAGGCAGAGCGGCTTCTCGAAGTACACCGTCCGTACGTCGGTCGACCAGGCGCTCGCCAGTGACCCGGCGGCCACGGCCGACCCGTTCATGAAGATCATCAGCGACAAGGTCGTCGCGACCGGCAAGGCCGAGCCGGCGTACCCGTTCGACATCTCCCTCGCGTTCGCAACGGCGATCGAGTCCGTCATGAAGGGCAAGTCCGACATCCCGGCGGCGACCCAGAAGGCGAGCGACGCGATCGACCGCGTCATCAAGCAGCAGCGCCTCAAGGGCACGGCACCGAAGGGCTGACCGACGATGCTCGACACCTCAACGCAGCCGACGGGCCCGGTCACCCAGGTGGCCGGCCCGAACGGCCCCTCGCGCCGACGGCGCCGA
Source organism: Kribbella sp. VKM Ac-2569 (assembly GCF_004216905.1). Classification (GTDB taxonomy): domain Bacteria; phylum Actinomycetota; class Actinomycetes; order Propionibacteriales; family Kribbellaceae; genus Kribbella. The sequence goes on along the minus strand of NZ_SGXJ01000003.1, from coordinate 248,658 downwards.
CGCGACGCGAAGCTCACCGAACAGGTACCGCGACACCTGCGTGCGCATCTCACGGCGTACCTGATGATCACGCCGATGGTCGTGCTGCTCGGCATCTTCGTCATCTGGCCGCTCGTCTACGCGTTCTACCTCAGCTTCTTCGAGATGAGCTTCTACAAGGACGCCGAGTTCGTCGGGTTCGACTTCTACAAGTACGTCCTCACCGACCCTGAGTTCTACGAGTCGCTCCTGGTCGGCCTCAAACTCGCCCTGATGGTCGTGCCAACGATCCTCGTGCTCGCCCTGCTCCTCGCAAGCTTCCTTGCGACGCTGTCGAAGCGGATGGCGGCCTTCATGAAGACGACCGTCTACGTGCCGGCCGTCGTCTCGAGCGTCGTGGCGGCGATCATCTTCGTCTTCATCTACCAGGACGAGGGTTTCGCGAACTGGTTCATCGGGCTGTTCGGCCAAGGCCCGCTCGCGTGGCTCAACACGGCGTCGACGGCTCTGCCGGCCGTGGCGATTCCCGCGATCTGGCTCGGCTTCGGCGTCTCGACCTTGATCATGCTCGCCGGCATCCTCGACATCCCCGAGAGCTACTTCGAGTCGGCCAGGCTCGACGGTGCGAACTTCTGGCAGCGCACCCGCTACATCACGATCCCGTCGCTGCGCAACGTCATCCTCTTCCTGCTCGTCTCCGGCCTGACGTTGACGATCCAGGAGTTCCAGCTGCCGCTCGTCATGACGAACGGCGGCCCCGTCAACGCGACGAACACGCCGAACCTCTACATCTTCAACAGTTTCCGCGACGCCACGCCGTACGCGACGAGCTACTCCCTGACAGCGGCGCTGCTGCTCTTCCTCGTCATCGGCACCATCTCGCTCATCATCTTCCGGGTCGTCAGCTCCGAGAAGTCGTCGGACGCCTGAGCCGGCGTCACCGAAAGGACCTCCGATGAACCGCTCGTGGTACGCCCCGCGCCGGCTCCTGACCTACCTGCTCGTCGCGGGCATCGCGGTGACAGCACTCTTTCCGCTCGCGTGGATGGCGATCTCCGGATTCAAGAGCCAGAACGAGGTGCTGCGCAGCCCGTTCCAGTTCTTCCCCGACGTATGGCGGCTCGACAACTACCGCCTGATCCTCGCGGACCCAGCGTTCGTCCGCGCCATGACCATCACCTTCGTCGGCGCCGTCATCTTCACCGTCGCGAGCCTGGTGGTGAACTCGATGGCGGCCTACGCGTTCGCCCGTCTCGACTTCGCCGGGAAGGGGCTGTGGTGGCTTGTCTGCATCACGCCGATGTTCGTCCCGGCGATGGCGATCCTGCTGACGTCGTTCGTCGTCGTGAGCAAGCTCGGCATGCTCGACACCCTGGCGGTGCTCATCATCCCCGGCGTCGCGGCGAGCGCCCAGATGTTCTTCCTGCGGCAGTTCTACCTCAACATGCCGGCCGCGGTGGAGGAGGCCGCGCTCATCGACGGCGCGACCCGCTGGCAGATCTTCCTGCAGATCTTCGTGCCGCAGTCGCTCGGGCCGTTCGTCGTCGTCGGCATCGCCTCGTTCCTCGGGTACTGGAACTCCTACGTCTGGCCGGTGCTCGTCGTGTCGAACCCCGACCTGACCCAGATCATGCAGTACCTCGCGACGTTCCGCTCGGCACGCGGCAACGAGTGGGGCATGCTCATGGCCGGATCGACCCTGGCAGCGCTGCCGACGATCCTGCTCGTGCTCATCTTCCAGCGCTACATCGTCAACGGCGTCCGCCTCGCAGGCATCAAGTAACCTCGCGCGTCTTTTCCATCTTGCCCAGGTACCCTCGGCGTACTCCCCAACACGGCGTCGTCGGCTGGGTTCGTCGCCTGGTGCGGTGCATGATGGGCACGTGACGGACACGCGAATCACGGGTAGCGAGGACGGTGCGGACGAGCCTTCGGCGCGGGCAGACCTTGGACCGGCCGCTGAAGGCTTCTCCCGGCTCGCTCTGGAGATGCACGAAGCGGAGGGCGTGGACGAGACTGTCGAGGCACTGGTCGAGTACGCACTGCAGGCGCTGAACTGCGAGTACGCCGGCGTCGCGCTGCACACCGCCGGCGGCCGCCCGGAGGTGCCCGCCGTCACCGATCCGGTCGTCGCCGAGATCTATCGGTTCCAGCTGGCCGGCGAGGACGGACCGTTGGTGCAGTGCATGCGCGACCGTGCCACCGTGTCGATCCCGGATCTGGTCCAGGAGACCCGCTGGCCGGAGTGGTCCAAGAAGGTTCTCGACCTCGGGGTTCACAGTGTTCTCGATGTCCCGCTGTGGACAGGTTTCGGCGCCGTCGGTGTCCTGGGCCTCTACAGCCATCGCTCGGCAGCCTTCGGGACGGACGAGGAGGCTGTCGCCCACATCCTCGCCCGGCATGCGGCGGTGGCGGTCGCGACCGCGCGTCGCGAGGAGAACCTGATGGTCGCGGTCGACGCCCGGAAGCTGGTCGGCCAGGCGATGGGGATCCTGATGGAGCGCTACGACCTGGACAGTGACCGTGCCTTCCAGGTCCTCAGGCGCTACTCCCAGGACACCAACACCAAGCTCCGCGAGGTCGCTCAGCAGTTGATCGACAGCCGCCGCCTCCCCAGCGTCTGACCGACGTACGACGCATGAATCGTTCGGCCGCGGGTACCGCTGGGCTACGCGGACATGAGCCGCGTAGCTGGTGGCCCCGTCCACGGCGGACTCCTGTCAGGGGCCACCAGCAACTACTTGACAGCGGGCAACGCGGTTCAGGTACGGCGTTGTGCTTCCTCGATGATCGTGGTTGCGGCCTCGGTCAGGGTGGAGCCGTTCTGGACGGCGCGCTGAACGAGAAGCTGGTACGCGGTGGCCACGTCGACACCCGAACTCTCGGCCAGGACACCTTTGGCTTGCTCGACGACCGTCCGTCCGTCCAGCACGACCCGGACGCGCTCGTCCAGCTCGCTGCCGGTGAGGACCACCGGGTGGACGATGACGACCGTGGCGATATCGGCGAAAGCCTGCGTCAGCTGCAGACTGTCATCGTCCGCTGACTCCACGTCGGTGTGGAAGGCGTTCATGGCGCCGATGAGCCGGCCGTGCCACCGCAGAGGGACGGCGTGGACGGCATGGAAACCGGCTGCGACGATCGCTTCACCGACCGTGCCCCAGCGCGCGATGACCTCGCCGGGCGAGCGCACCGACTGCGAGGCCCCGTCACGTGCCGCGTCGACACATGGGCCGGTGTCGTGCTGGAGCTGGTACAGCTCGAGCTCAACGGCCTGATGTGAGGTCGCGCTCAGGATCTCCAACCGGCCGTGGCCGTCCTTCACCAGGAGTCCGATCGCGCCCGCGCCGGTCAGCCCGGCACAGTCGCTCAGAAGGCGGACCAGGATATCGGCGATGTCGTCTTGCTGAACGATCGCCGCGGCAGCGTCAATGAACGCCTGGGAAGCAGTGGTGGCAGTCATTAGCTCTCGCTTTCGGCGTCGTGTTCGGCGTCAGTTCCGTCGTCGGAGAATCGCAGCCGGCGGCTGGTGATCTGCTCGGCGACCTCGGCCAGGGTCGTGCTGTGGGAGAAGGCATGCGCTCGCATCAGCGCCATCGCGTCGGTGGGACTGATCCGCAGCTGCATCAGCACCATGCCAGTGGCCTGATGGATCTGCGCCCGGGTCGACCACGGGCCGGGGTCGAGATCCGACTCGACCGGTGGCGGCGGGTCCTTCATGAGCGCGGCCCCGATCGCATCGGCCAGAAACTGCGCCCGATCACCGTCCGGCAGGTCGTCGGCGTTCTGGTGCACCGTGAGTACGCCGATCGTGCGCTGACCAGGACGCATCGGTACGGCGTACACCGTCCGGACGCCGGGCACCTCGCGGGCGGCCTCGGTGAACAACGGCCACCGGTCACGATCGACCCGCACATCGGTCGCCATGGCGGTCTCGGCCACGTAGGCAGTAGGGCCGGGGCCCTCGCCCAGCACATCCTGAAGATCTTCCAAACGCGCCGCCACGTCATCGGTGGCACACAGCGTCACCCGACTCGGCTCGGTGTAGGACAAGGTGATCGCCGCTCCGTCTCCACCCACGATCGCCAGATACGCGCGGCACAGACGAGTCTCCAGCGGCAGCTCCGGACCGTACTCAGCGATCTTCCTCGCCAACCGCGCCAGCAACGTCGTCCGATCCACCCGATCCATCTACCTCATCCCCGAACACCGCCGGCCCCCTCGACACACACCGACCCAGGCACCTGACCGCGCCTTTCCCACCCTCGCAGATTCCGGAGCCGAATGCACCTCTGACGTGCAGAAGTTCGCGTAGTCGCGTCCGTGGTGTTGCGTCATGGCAGTCCTCAAGGATTGAGCAGCACTTTGACGGCACCGTCCGCCTTCTGCTGGAACATCTTGTACGCCGCAGGGCCCTCCGACAGCCCCAGGTGGTGGGTTGCGAAGCTGTCCACGTTCAACGGGTCCTCGTCGGTCAGCAACGGAAGAATCTGGCCGCTCCAGCGGCGGACGTTGGCCTGGCCCATCCGCAGCTGGATCTGCTTGTCGAAGATCGTCAGCATCGGCAGCGGATCGGCCATGCCTCCGTAGACGCCGACCAGGGAGATCGTCCCGCCGCGGCGGACGACGTCGATCGCGAGCAGCAGCGCGGCCATCCGGTCCACGCCCGCCTTCTGCATGAACGTGCGCTGGACGGCGTCGGGCAACAACCCGGCGGCCCGCTGCACGATGCGCGCACCCGGTGAGCCGTGCGCTTCCATGCCGACGGCATCGATCACCGAATCCGGTCCGCGCCCGTCGGTGAGATCGCGGATCGCGTCCGCGACGTCGCCGGCGTACTCCACCGTCTCCACGCCGTTGGCCCGCGCCCGCTCGAGCCGCTCGGCGACCAAGTCGACCCCGATCACCCGGTGGCCCCGGTGCAGCGCGACCCTGCACGCCATGTCGCCGATCGGCCCCAGCCCGAGGACGACGAGGGTGCCGCCGTCCGGAATCCCGGCGTACTCGACCGCCTGCCAGGCAGTCGGGAGTACGTCGGACAGGTACACGTACCGGTCATCGGGCGGGCCGTCCGGGACCTTGATCGGGCCGTACTGCGCTTGCGGAACCCGCAGGTACTCCGCCTGACCACCAGGCACCTGCCCGTAGAGCTTGGTGTAACCGAACAGCGCCGCACCCGACCCGTGCTCGCGGACCTGCGTCGTCTCGCACTGTGTCTGCAAACCCTGCAGGCACATGAAGCACGACCCACAGGCGATCTGGAACGGCACGACCACCCGATCCCCCGCCTGCAGCCCTCCTACCTCGGCCCCGGTCTCCTGGACCACACCGATCACCTCGTGACCGAGCACGTCACCGGCGTCCAGGAACGGCCCCATCACCTCGTACAGATGCAGGTCCGACCCGCAGATTCCGCTCGTGGTCACCTTCACGATCGCGTCCGTCGGCTCCTCGATCCGCGGATCCGGCACCTCGCCGTACTCGACCGTCCGCTTTCCCTGCCAGGTCAGCGCCTTCATCTGCTCGGCTCGGAGATGTCGCTGATGGTCTGGCCGGCGCGTCCGGGCATCGCTTGTACTACGTCCGCTTGGGCCAGCATCCCGACGAGGTCATGACCGTCGATGACCGGAAGACGGCGTACCTGATGCTCTTCCATCGTCCGTAGCGCCTCCTCGATGCTGTCGTCCGCGCCGATCGTCACAGGCTTCCCCTGCCCGAACGAACCAGCCGTGGCCTGCGCCGGATCGCCGCCTTCGGCGAGGCACTTCACGACGATGTCGCGATCGGTCAGCATGCCCTTCAACCGGTTGTCCTCGCCGCAGATCGGCAACGCCCCGACATCCAGGTCCCGCATCTTCCGCGCTGCCAGGACCAGGGTCTCGTTCTCAGCCACACACTCCGCACCCGGCGTCATCAAATCCCGTGCAGTAGTCACGTCATCACCCTCCTGAGCACGCTTTGTCCTGATACTCACGCGGTGCCCGCCACCGCGATCAGCCATGCGCTCAACAGGAATGCTTCGCTCGCTAGTCCTGGTGGTTTTCCTGGGAGCGCTCGCACGGCAGGCACAGCCTGATCGTCGGGATCGCTATCAGCCGGTAGCTGGGGATGGTCTGCCTGCAGAGCTCGCAGGCTCCGAAGGTGTCCCGGGAGAGGCGGAAGAGTGCGGCGTCGATCTCCGCCAACGCCCGCCGCGCGCCGGCCGTCAACGCGGCCCGGACTTCGCCGAGAGCCGTCGAACGCGGCGCCTCGGCCTGGTACGACAAGCTGATGAGTTGCTCGAGCCTGAACTGCCGCTCCTGCTCGAGTTCCCGACGGAACCACTCCACGTCAAGAGAGCGTTTGCCCATCGGGACCTGATCCGAAATGACCATCGGCCCAATCTCCTCATCGTGCAGGACGCACATCGGCAGGTACCCAGGTCGCGTCAGGTCAATTCGCCGACTGCCTGCGGTGATCAGCACGGCGGGAGAAGTCGCTAGTCCGAGGCTGGAGTGGTTGCGTTGGTTTGCGGGCTGGGCGACGTTGTGCCGGACGACGGCGGGGAGCTTGTCGCGGGGGTTGGCGAGGTGCTCGGGGAGGGCGACGGTGTTTCCCGAGTGGATGTCTTGCTGCTCTGAGTCGGCGACGTCGTACTCGCCGAGGTCGTGCCAGTCGTCGCCGGCGACGGTGTTCGGGGTGTTGCAGAGGCGCTTGGCGACGGCTGGCGTGAAGTCTTTCGGGTCGCTGCTGCGGACGTGCCGGAGTCAGTAGGTGCGGTTCTGGTCACGGCGGTCCGCGTCACCGGTGCACTCGGACCCCCGCCGGGCTGAGGACCGACATCGGTTGCCGGGGGCAACCGATGGTCGTTGGCATTGAGCACGATCCCGGCCAGCACAGCGGCTGCCGTCGCGAGGGTGGCGACCATTCCGGCGACCAGGGCGTGCCGCCGTCTGCCGATCGGCACCGTCTGCGGCACGGCGGATATTCTCGCCGCGATGATCGGGTCGGCGTACCGCTCGGTGTCCGTTGTTTCATCCGCGGAGGCGGCCAAGACGCGGCCGATCTCTGGTGCATACAGCCGACCGAGCAACGAACCGTGCGCGATCTCGGCCGCGGACGGGCGCTCCTCCGGGTCCTTCGCGAGCATCCGGAGCAGTACGCGCTCGAACTGCCCGTCCAGTTCGGGCAGGGTCAGACTGGGAGGCGCGGGCGTGGCGTCGACGTGCTGGTAGAGAATGGCCGCCGGGTGCTCGCCGGTGAACGGCGGCTGGCCGGTGACCAGCTGATAGAGCACGCAGCCCAGCGAGTACACATCCGCTGCCGTGCCGCCCGGCCCTCCCCTGGCTCGCTCCGGCGCGAGGTAGACGGCGCTGCCGATGATCTGGCCGGTCGCCGTGAGGGTCGTCGCTCCTTCTCCTGGAACGTGCGCGATACCGAAGTCCGCGACCTTGACGGTTCCATCCTCCGCCAGCAGCAGGTTGCCCGGTTTCACGTCCCGATGGACGACGCCCTCCAGGTGCGCCGCGGCAAGCCCCGCGGCGGCCTGCTCGACGATGTCGATCGCACGATCCAGCGGCAGTCGCCCACGTCGGGCCAGCTCCGCCGCGACCGTCGGACCTTCGACGAGCTCCATCACCAGGAAGAACCCGTCTCGGTGATGGCCGAAGTCGTACACCGAGACAACATGCGGGTCGCTCAGCCTCGCGGCAGCCCGCGCCTCGCGCTGGAATCGCTGGGCCGCTCCCGGGTCGCGATTGGACGGCAGCAGCAACTTGACCGCCACCGACCGCCCGAGCTGTTGGTCTTCTGCACGGTAGACCTCCCCCATGCCGCCCCGGCCGATGGAGGGGCCTATTTTGTACCGCTTGGCAACCAGCATCGTCTCCCCCGTACCCCCGGCCCCCTCCAACCATTCGCTCCGCCGGGTAACGCGCAGCATCGGGAGCACCCCGCGGACGGGTGACCTGCCCGCAGGGCGGGCTATTTCTGGTGGTGCCGGCGTTCGGTGGCGGGGTGGTGGTCCTCGGTCGGCGTGGTTCGTTGGCTCAGGTCGATGCGACGGGTGCGCGTCAGGTAGAAGGTCCCGCCCCCAACCAGGGCGACCACGATCACCGCGCCTACCACCACCCAGATCGCACCGTCGTAGTCATTCGGGCTTGAGTCGGCCGCACCCGGCGGCTGCGGCCGGCTGGAGTTGGTCGAGCCCAGGGTCGGAGACGGGGTCGTGGCGACCGCTACTTGCACGGTCGTGTCCTGTGCCTGCGCAACCGCGGGGGCCGAGGCAACAAACGCAAGGCCCACCACCGCAGTTCCGGCTGACAATCGCCACGCTGCGCTGATCATCCTTTCCCGGTTCCCTTCCCGCCGCACCATCATTCGCGCCAATGACCGACGTGTATCAACGGCGGGTGGCGTGGGGCTCTCGAAGGGAAGGTGGTGCGAGCGGAGGCGAGGGTGCGGATGTCTGAAGACCTAGGTGTTGTGGAAGTCGAACTGCTGGCGATCGGGGCCGGGCCGTCGAACCTCGGGCTCGCGGTTGCGCTCGAGGAGTTGGCGCCTGATCTTGCGGCGAACACCCTGCTGATCGACCGGAACCCGACGATCGAGTGGCAGCCGGGCATGCTGATGCCCTGGGCGACGAGCCAGGTGTCGTTCCTCAAGGACCTGGTCACCCAGCGGGACCCGTGCAGCCGGTTCTCGTTCCTGAACCACCTGTACGAGACCGGCCGGCTCGACGAGTTCGTCAACATGAGCACGTTCACGCCGTACCGCGTCGAGTTCGCGGAGTACCTGCGCTGGGTCGCGGACTCACTCACCCAGGTCCGGATCCAACTGGGGCGTGAGTGCGTCGCGGTGCGGCCGCGGCGGGACGACGCCGGGTCCGTGACGGGCTGGGTCACCAGCCTTGCCGACGGTACGACGATCCTCAGCAGGTACCTGGTGTACGGCGGCAGCCGCGAACCGAACATCCCGCCGGAACTCGCCGGTGTGTCCCCGGACCGGATCATCCACAGCACGCAGTACCGCCGGCGGGTGGCCGAGCTGGACGGCGAACTGCCGTACCGAGTGGCGCTGGTGGGCAGCTCGCAGAGTGCCGCCGAGATGTTCCGTGCACTGCGCGACGACCTGCACGACAGTGACATCACCTGGCTGATGCGGTCCATCGGACTGAGCTCGGACCAGTCCAGCAAGTTCACCAACGAGATGTACTACCCGTCGTTCGTGGACGAGTTCTACGACGCCCGGCCGGCGGCGCGGGAGCAGATCCTCCGGGAGCTGTACCGGACCAACTACTCCGTCGTCACTCCCCCGATGCTCGAACATCTGTACGCCGACCTGTACCTCGATCGCTTCCAGGAGCGCACCGAGCGGCGTCTCGTCACGATGGTGGATATCACGTCCGCCCACGAGGCCGGGGACGAGGTTGTCCTGGAGCTCACCGACCGGCGGACCGGAGCAGTCACCGAACTGCGCCGCGACCTGGTGTTCCTCGGCACGGGTTTCGACACCCGGATGCCGCGGCTGGTGCGCGAGCTCGCGAGCGACCTCGGCCTGGAGCACATCGAAGTCTCCCGCCAGTACCGACTTGAACTCCAAGACGACAGCAAAGCGGCGTGCTATCTCCAGGGCGTCAACGAGGAGACGCACGGCATCTCCGACTCACTGCTCAGTGTGCTGGCCCAGCGGGCCGAGGAGATCTGCCGGGACATCGTCGCGCACCGGGGCCGAATCCCGGCGACGGCTGTATCAGCCGATGAGCCAGCCGGGCTCTAAGGGGTGGGAAAGCCCAGCCCCGCGAGGAGAACCGGATGACAACACTCGAACTGGATCGCTCCCCGGCCGACGGTGTGGCACAGGCCCGGGAACAGACGCTCGCCGGGCTGCGTTCGGCGATGCCGCCCGATCTCATCGCCGAAGCGCTGCGCTGCAGCGGGCGGCTCCTGGACGAGCTGCCGCACCGGCGGGAGCTGGAGCGCAACCTCGTCCTGGTGGCGTTCGGCGGCGGCAAGGACAGCGCGTACATGCTGGCGTTCGTCCGGGCGATGCAGCTGATCCTGGACAAGGTCCACAGCCGTACGTTCCGGATGCGGGTGGCGACCAACCGGCACGCGGGCATGCCGCGCGCGGTGCTGGAGAACATCGACCGCGAGTACCGGGCGCTCGGGCTCACCGACGATCCGGACTGCGAGCTGCTGCTCGTGGACGGCGACGAGATCAGCGAGTTCGATGTCGACTCTCCGCAGCGCGAACACGTCGTACGGCGGAATCGGCTCGACATCCTGATGACCGGGCACCGGACGTTCGCCGACGGACGGCCGACGTTCTGCAACTCCTGCAACCTCAGCGTCTTCAACGCCTTCGGACTGGCGGCGGCGTACGGCGACGGCGCCGACGTACTGATCACCGGAGACTCACCGCAGGAGCAGCGTCAGTACAGCTTCTGGGTCGGCCGGCTGGCCCGGAGTCTGCGCCCTGCCCCTGCCGAACGACAGCGCGCGAGCGGGAACGGATTCGGCCGGATCCTCGGCCGGCTCGACGACATCTCACAGTCGTACTTCGCCGACATCCACGGCCCGGAGGCCACCGCCGCGATCACCGAGCGCCGGGTCAGCGTGGAGGTCCCGGACCGGCTGCGGTTCTTCACCGTCTACGGCGAGACCGCCTACGCGGCCGGGGACCACTTCGACCTGCTGACCGGCTTCCTCGGCTTCCAGTTCGACGACCTCGCGTTCAGCTTCACCGAGTCCGACTGCGCGAACCCCGCGCTGATGGCGCACCTGCGCGGCCTCAAGGCCGAGCGCCTGTTCCAGCGTTCGTACGACGAGGGCTTGGCCGAGTACGTCGAATTCGCGCTCGGCCTGATGCGCAAGAAGGACATCCCGGACGCACTGGTCGAGATCATGCGCGGCCGGTACGACGGCCCCGACGCACCGGTCCGTATGCGGCGGGCCGCCGAGGAGTACGCCCTGACGACCTTCGGGCTCACGGAGGAGCACCTGGTCTGCATGACCTACTCCCCCTTCGCCGGACAGGGCGCCGGGCTCGAACAGTTCCTGGACCGCGAGTACCCGGCCCTGTCCGCGCGGATCAATGACATCCACAACCTGCTGGCCGGCACGGCCGAGGATCCCACGCTGGACGCCGAACTGGAGCGGATCAGCGGACTCACGCCGAGCCAGCTGCGAGTGCTGTACAGCCGGTCCGTGCAGAGCACCGGCGGCGGTACGCCGGTCATCGACCTGATCCTGGCGGGCGATCCACACAAGGCGGTCATCGAGACCCGGCACTCCAAGGACGGTCCGAACACCTTCGAACAGATTTCGGGACGGTAGCCATGGTCGTACACATCTCCCGGCTGGATCGCGACAACCTGCTGCACGAGTACGGCGTGGACACCCAGCGCCTGCAGCCGTGGCCGGTCCTGAACGCGCCGTTCGAGACCAGCTACGCGGTCTGCCGGACGGGGACGGTCTCCAAGCTGCACACCCATCACGAGCAGGAGATCTTCGTCGCCGTCTCCGGGGAGTGCGTGGTCGAGTGCGGCGGTGAGCGGCAGCCGTTCCGGGCCGGCGACGTCGCGTACTTCACGCCCGGCCAGCTCCACCGGGTGCACAACCTCACCGACGAGGACTTCGTCTTCTGCAGCATCTGGTGGGACCCCGAGATGGCCCACCGATTCCTTGCCGAGTACGCCGGATCGGACACCGAGACGTTCGCCGCCGAAGCCGCTGCGAACGCCGACGAGAACGCCCGCACCGCCGAGGCCATCGAGACCGCCGAGCGAGTAGGAGCCAGCCAATGACCCAACTGCTGCCGTCCGACGACAACCGTCCCGTCCTCGTCCTCGGCCCGAACCCGACCCCGAACGGCGGCATGCACCTCGGCCACATCGCCGGGCCGTACCTGGCCGGCGACGTCTACGCCCGGTACCAGCGCGCCCGCGGCCGGAACGTCATCTTCACCTCCGAGACCGACGACAGCCAGACCTATGTGGTGGCGTCAGCGGGCCGGGCAGGCATCACACCGGAAGAGCTGTGCAAGCGCTCGACCGCGAAGATCCAGGAAGCGTTGAGCGCGATCGGCATCTCGATCGACGGGTTCGGCCCGTTCGACCAGACCTACCGCGCCACCGTGCTGCAGTACTTCAGCGCGCTGCACGCCGCCGGCGTGTTCCGGCTGAAGACCGTCCGGTTGCCCTTCCTGGAACGGACCGGTGAGTTCATGGTCGAGGGCCTGATCGAGGGCGACTGCCCGGTCTGCCTGACGAGCAGCCGCGGCGGCCTGTGCGAAACCTGCTGCCACCCGAACAACTTCGACCAGCTGATCGACCCGCATTCGACGATCAACCCCGACGACAAGCTCACCTACCGCGAGGCCACCATCATGGTGCTCCCGCTGGAGGAGTACCGGGCGCAACTGACGGCGTACCACAACAAACTGGCGGCGCATCGCCGGCCGCACGTCCGGCAGATGATCGCCGAGCTGCTGTCCCGGCCTCTGCAGGACGTGCCGATCACGTTCCCGCTGACCTGGGGTATCGATGCCCAGTTCCCGGAGGTCCCGGGGCAGGTGCTGAACGCCTGGCTCGAACTGATCCCGGCCGGCATGTTCACCACGTCGTACGCCGCCGCGAGGCTCGGCCGGGACACTGTGCCCGGCGAGCTGTGGCGCAAGGCCGAGAACCTGCGGATCGTGCACTTCCTCGGCTTCGACAACGCCTACTACTTCTGCCTTCCACACATCGCGATGCTGATGGCGCACGGCGACAAGTACGTCTGGCCGGAGTCGATCATCAACAACGAGTTCTACGAGCTGGAGAGCTCGAAGTTCTCGACCAGTAGGGGACACGTGCTGACCCCCGAGGAGCTGCTCGAGGAGGTGCCGCGCGACATCGCCCGGCTGTACCTGGCGCTCACCGCACCGGAGTACCAGCGGTCCACCTTCAGCCGGGCGGGCCTCGACACGATGGCCGAGGAGCGGCTGGTCGGCCCGTGGAACCAGCTGGCCGGCATCCTTGCCAAAGCGGTCGCGAACGCCGGCGGCGACAGCCGGCTGCCGGTCTCGGACGCAGGCCGGCAGCGCGTGGCACTGATGCTCCAGCGGTTCGACCTCGGTTATGAGATGCCGACGTTCAACCTGAACCGTTCGGCGGACACTGTGCTGGTCCAGATCGACCGGTTGCGGCGGCGGGCAACGATCCTCGACGGCCAAGGCCTCGACGAGCAGCCCGACAGCTGGGGCGACCTGTTCTGCGAGGTCAAGGCGCTGCTCGCGCTGGCCTCGCCCATCCTCATCGATCTGGCCGGCGCGGCCCGCGACGCCGGCGTCTTCGACGACTCGCCGGAGAACGGGACCCTGGTCGCCGGAGCTTTCGACACCGCCGAGGTCACCCCGTTCGCGCCTCCCTTGCTGGCGGCCGACGCGGCCGTCGGGTGATCCCAGATGCGCATCACCGTGGTCGGTGGTGGCGTCGTCGGCCTGCTCACCGCCGTCGAATGTGTCCGCGCGCCCGGCGTGACCCGGGTAGACCTCGTCGACGCCGGTCCGATTCCGTCACCTACGGCCACCTCCAACGACCGGCTCCGGGTGGTCCGCGCCCTGCATCGCGGCGAGCCGGCGCTGACGTCGGCGGCAGGCCGGGCGCACTGGGGCTGGTTGGAGGTCGAGAGCCTGATCGGCTCGCGGTTCTATCACCCGGCCGGGGCGCTGACTGCGATGCCGGAGCAGAACGTGGCGGGCGAGCTCGCCGTCCTCATCGCGACCGGTGCCAGAGCCTGGGGACTGTCACCGACCGAGCTGGCCGGACGGTATCCATGGATCCGGTTCCCGGCCGGGTCCGGAGCCGTGCTGGAGGCTACCGCCGGCGTCGTCCTGGCCGACCATGCGCTGGTCGCGGTGGCGCGTTGGCTGAGCAGCCGGCCGCAGGTTCGGCTGCACCCGCACCAGCGGGTCGTCGAGGTGACCCAGCATGACCAGGGCGGAGTGATCCGGTTCGCCGACGGCACGACTCGTACGGCCGACCGGGTGGTCGTGGCGGCCGGGCCGTGGTCCCGCGAGCTGGTGCCGGCCGCCGTCGCCTCCGATCTGACGCTGTACCGGCAGAGCGTCCTGTCGTACCGGCCTCAGTCGCCCGGAATGCCCGCGGTCCTCGGGCTCGGTCCGGCGGGCGACGCCTGGTTGATGTCGGCACCGGCACATTCGGACGCTTCGTTGCGGCTGAGCGCGGCCAGCGCCTGCCGGCCGGCGGCAGCGATGACCGATCGGGTCACCCCCGATCGATGGCGCCAACACCTCATCGGCGTTTTCACCGAGGTACTCCCGGGCTTCGATCCGGCGGCGGTGGTCGACTGCTTCGACGGCTTCTACCTGTCCGAACGGACCCGCGGCGGCCCGCTGCTGGCGTCGTACGGCGCGGGCGCGGTCTGGGCGTACGCCGCGTGCGGCGGAATGTCCTTCAAGTTCGCACCGCAGCTCGCCCGCGCGATCGCCGATCGCGCCGTCGGCTCGACCCCGCGCCCGACCGGACTGGAGTCGGTCGACAACCCGCGATTCCTGGCCGCCGCCGGTAAGGAGTAGATAACCGTGAAGCTACTTGCCCTCGAAGCCGTCCAGAACGCCCGCTACTACCAGTCCCGCTACCGCCAGATCGAAGAGTTCGGCGGGACCCTGTTCGTTCTCAACGGCCTCGGCGAACCCGGCTACTGGCCGGACGCGCGGTACCGGATCGCCGGCTCCCGGCACATCGACGACATCATCGCGACCGCCCGCGCGTGGCACGCGCACGAGCGGTTCGACGGCGTACTCACCTTCTCGGAGTCCGGCGTACTCACGGTCGCCGCGGTGGCGGAGGCGCTCGGCCTGCCCGGCGTCGGCCTGGACGCCGCGCGGATCAGCCGGAACAAGCTGCTGATGCGCGCGGCCCAGTTGCGCGGTGGCGCTCCGGTCCCCCGCTTCCGGCTGGCGCCGGACGTCACCGCCGCGCTCGCGGCCGCAGACGAGTTCGGCTACCCGATCATCCTCAAACCGACTTTAGGTGCCGCCAGCAACTTCGTGTTCAGGATCGACGACCCGGACGAACTGCGAGCCCGGTTCCCGCAGGCGCTCGCGGGGATGGCGGGGATGTCCTGGTTCCAGATGGAGGCCGACGGTATCGACCTCGGCCCGCACGGACTGCTCGTCGAGTCCTTCTTGGACGGCCGGGAACTGCAGATCGAGGCGCTCGCCTGGGACGACGAGGTGTATCTCGGCTCGATCGTCGACCGGATCACGGTCGAGGGCAGCACCTTCGACGACGACGCCCACCGGGCCCCGACGACCCTCGACGCCGGTGAACTGGCCGCCGTCCACGAGGCCGTGGCCACAGCCGCGCACGCGCAAGGCCTGCGGCGCAGCGTGATGCACGCCGAGATCCGCTTCCACCACGGCCGGCCGCACCTGCTGGAGATCGCTGTCCGACCCGGCGGCGGCGGGCTGGACTACTTCGCCCGGCTGAGTGCCGGCTACTGCCCGATCCGCGCCACGATGGCCGTCGCCGCCGGAATCAAGCCCGACGTGCACCACTACCGGCCGACCGGGGTGCATCTGGCCGGCACCTGCCTGATCGGCGGACCTGGCAGGGTCGAGGAGATCACCGTGCCGCCCGCGGTGGCGGGGTCCGACCGGGTGTTCTTCCTGAAAATCACGGCGAAGCCCGGCGACGTGATCCGGCGCCCGCCGGACGGCAACAACATCCTCGGCTTCCTCTGTACCAGCGGGTCGACGTTCGACGAGGCGATCCGGACGGCGTACGAGTTCGCCGGGCAGATCGACGTACGCCTGACGGCATTCGATCACCGAGCTACCCGAGCCTGACCCAACCCGACGAGAGGTGACCCGGATGTCCACCGTGTTGTCCGAACAGCAGTCCGACCAGCCGTCCGAGGACGACCGGCCGATCGAAGGTGGCAGCGTCACCTGGGCCTGCAACCCCGGCTTCCCGCCGGCCGCCATCTTCCCGTTCACGCCCCGGGAACGGATCGGCATCCGCAACCTGTACGAGTTCCAGGTGCTGATGTTCCGCCCGCTCTACTGGCTCGGCCGCGAGGGCAGGCCGGAGGTGAACCCCGAGCTGAGCCTGGCCTACCCGCCGGAGTGGAGCGAGGACGGGCTGAGCGTCACCGTCACGCTGAAGCCCTGGCAGTGGTCCAACGGTGAGCCGATCTGCGCCGACAACGTGATGTTCTGGGTGAACATGATGGCGGTCAAGGGCGACCGGCTCGGCTACTACGTGCCCGGGTACTTCCCGGACAACCTGTCGTCGTACGAGAAGGTTGCCGAGGACAAGGTTCGGTTCACCTTCGACCAGGTGCACTCGAGGACCTGGGTGGAGATGAACCAACTGTCGCTGATCACCCCGATGCCGAAGGCTTGGGACCGGACGGCGAACGGCCCGGCGCGGGCGTCGTACGACGTGGCCGACATCCCCGCCGTCTACGACTACCTGGTGTCGCAGAACGGCGAGTGGACGATGGAGGCGAATCACTTCCGCGGCGGCTGGGCCGAGAGCCCGGTGTGGAGCGTCGTCAACGGCCCGTGGCGGCTGAAGAGCTATACCGTCGACGGCGTTGTCACCTTCGTCCCGAACGACAAGTACTCCGGCCCGAACAAGCCGCACCTGGACGAGTTCCGGCAGGTGCAGAACGACACCGACGAGCTGATGTACGAGCGCCTGCAGGCCGGACCGGACGCGCCGGACGGGATCCAGATCGGGTACCTGCCGTTCGGGATGGGGCTCACCGACGACGGCGAGGACCCGCTCGCGGACTCGTACCGGCTGGTGCCGCAGGACGTGTTTGTGGTGCGCTACATGCCGTTCAACTTCGACAACGACTCCACCGCGGCGCGGATCTACAAGCACACCTACGTACGGCAGGCGCTGCAGATGTGCCTGGACCAGGACCGCGCGATCCGGGAGATCTACCACGGCAACGCGTACCGGATGGACGGGCCGGTGCCGCCGTCGCCGGCCAACCCGCACGTGTCGCCGAAGCAGCGCAAGGACCCGATGCCGTTCGACGTCGACGCCGCCCGCGAACTGCTCGAGGCGCACGGCTGGGACACCAGCACGATGCCGGCCGGCTGCGTGCAACCTGGTGAGGTCGCCGGCTGCGCCGGCGAGGGTGTCGACATCGGTGACCGGCTCTCGTTCACGATCCGGTACGTCGAGGGCAAGGTCGCGCTGACCAGGCTGCTGGAGATGTATCGGGAGGATGCGGCCAAGGCCGGGATCGAGCTGAAGCTGGAGCCGGTGTACGGGTCGGTGATGGTGGCGGAGGATCACAGCCCCGGTGTCGCGAGCAAACGGCTGTGGGAGATCAACACCTGGAACGGCGGCTGGTCCTTCTACGGTCACCTGACCGGCGAGATGCTGTTCCGCACCGGTGGCGGCAGCAACTTCGGCGACTACAGCGACCCGAAGGCCGACGAGCTGATCGACCGGACGGTGCACAGCGACGACCCGGAGGCGATGTACGAGTACCAGGACTACATCGCCGAGCAGGTGCCGACCATCTGGTCGCCGGGCTTCCCGAACCGGATGTTCGAGGTCGCGAAGAACCTGCGCGGCGTCGAGCCGGTCAACCCGTACGGCCTGATCAACCCCGAGGACTGGTACTACGTCGAGAAGTGACCTGACACGCACATCGCCCCGGCCGATTCGGCCGGGGCGGTGTGCTGTTCAGTTCAGGGCTGCGGTGGGACGGTCGAGGCCGGCAGGTGGTGCATGCCGCGCAGGAGGGTGCTGGGTTCCCACTCCAGGAAGCTCGGGTCGGCGGTCATCCGCAGGTCCGGGAAGCGTTCGATCAGGCGGGTCAGCGCGATGTTCGTCTGCATCTTGGCCAGCGGCTGCCCGATGCAGAAGTGCGGGCCGTGGCCGAACCCGAGAACCCCGTTGGGACGGCGGTCCAGGTCGAGCGTGTTCGCGTTCGGGAACTGTTCGTCGTCGCGGTGCGCGGACAGGATCGACAGCGCCAGGATGTTGTTCTTCGGTACGACGACGTCGCCGATCTCGATGTCCTCCGCCGTGAACCGGAACGTGGCCACTCCGACGCCGCCGTCGTACCGCATCAGCTCGTCGATCGCCTGCGGCATGATCGACAGGTCGGACCGCAGCCGCGCCATCGCATCGGGGTTGGTGAGCAGGCTGAGGATGCCGTTCGACAGCGTGTGCTGGGAGGTGATGTGGCCGGCCACCGTGTACAGGAAGATCATCGCGACGAGCTCGTCGTCGGTCAGCCGGTCGCCGTTCGGGTTGCCCTCGATCATCGCGCTGACCATGTCGTCGGCCGGGTTCTTGCGCTTCATCGCGATGATCTGGTGCCCGTACGCGAGCACATTCTTCGAGGCAGTCTCGACCACCTCCGGCGGGTGCCCGGCGCCGACCAGCTCGACCGCCCACTGCTGGAACCGCTCGCGGTCCTCGAACGGGATGCCGAGCACGTCGCAGATGAGATTGATCGGCAGCGGCTGGGCGTACTCGGTGACCAGGTCGACGTCGTCGCGGCCCTCGAGCTTGGTCAGGTAGTCGTCGACCAACTGCTCGATCCGCGGCCGGAACTCATCCATCCGGCGCAGGGTGAACGCCTTGCTCACCAGCGAACGCAGCCGCGTGTGCCGCGGCGGGTCGCTGTTCAGCATGTGCTGGGACAGCTCGTCGTCGAAGCCGACGTCGGGCTTCTCGTCCTCGACGTAGGTACCGGTGTGGCGGGCGAACATCTCGTTCATCCGTGTGCCGTCCTTGCTCACCCGGGGGTCCTGCAGCAGTGCGCGTACGTCGGCGTACCGGGTGACCAGCCAGACGTCGGCGCCGTGCGGGAAGACCACGTGATGCACCCGGCCCGCTCTCCGGTACGGCGCGAGGATCTCGTACGGCCTCTGCATGAAGTCGTCCGGAATCCGTGGGAGGGCCTCCGTCATTTCGGTTGTCATAGATCCGATCCTCCTGGCTGCAGGCATGTCGACAGGGGCGCACGTGCGCTTCCGCTACGCGTCGCCGTCATTCATCAGAGGCGACGGCGCGCCTGCCCTGATACGCCTTGTTTTGTTGCCTTTGAGGCCTGTCCGTACGGCGCTCCAACCGATAACGTGCAGGACCGAACGCACAGAGGGGTGGAGTGGCTGATGAGCGAAGAAGTCGACCGCGAACCGGGTTCGGCCGGGAAGCCGGGCGATGGCCTGGGCGCCATCGCTACCTGGCGCCAGACGTCGATCACGTCGAAAGCGCTGCTGTTCGGAGTTTTCGTCAACCGGCTGGGCGCCTTCCTGCAGATCTTCCTGGTGCTGTTCATGACCCACCGCGGGTTCACGGCAGGCCAGGCAGGTTTCGCGCTCGGCATCTACGGCGCCGGCCATGTTCTCGGCGCGTTCGTCGGCGGCTGGCTGACCGACCGGCTGAGCGCCCGGGCGGCGACGTTGATCAGCATGCTCGGCTCGGCCGCGCTCATCGTCTCCATCCTCTACATCAACGTGTACTGGGTGATCCTGCTGGCGATCATCACGGTCAGCACCGTCAGTCAGCTGAACCGGCCGGCCGCGCAGGCCATGCTGGCCGAGCTGACCAAGCCGGGCCAGCTCGTGATGACGATGGCGATGTACCGGCTGGCCATCAACCTGGGCACCGCGGTGACGCCGATCGTCGGCGTCGCGCTCGTGTCGATCTCGTACAACCTGTTGTTCTGGGCCGAGGCGTTCGCCGCTGTGCTCTACAGCGCGATCGCCTGGAAGTTCCTGCCCGGGAAGGCCGCACCGGACGAGGCCGCGAGCGCCGCCAAGGCCGCGGAGCCGAAGCAGGGCTACCGTGCGGTGCTGGCGGACTGGCGGTACGACTTCTACCTGGCCGCCGTGTTCCTGGTGACGATCGTGTACTGCCAATACATCGCGGTGCTGCCGCTCGCGATCGTGAACGACGGCCTCAGCCTGTGGTGGTACAGCGCGATCGTCTCCGCGAACGCCATCGTGGTCGCCGTCTGCGAAGTGCCGGCCACCAAGTACGTGCAGACCTGGCCGCTGCGGCTGACCGCGATCGCGGGATTCGGCCTGGTCGCGGTCGGGTACGGCGTCTACGCGATCGCGCTGGTACCGGTGCTGCTGATCATCGGCACGCTGATCTGGACGACGTCGGAAATCATCGGCGCGCCGACCACCTTCGCCTACCCGGGCATGGTCGCGCCACCGCACCTGCGGGGCCGGTACTCCGGCGCCATGCTGAGCGTCTTCGGTCTCGGGAACGCGGTCGGTCCGGCGGTCGGCGTCTGGCTGTGGGACAAGGTCGGCCAGACCTTCTGGCTGTGGGCGGCGGCAGTGGCCGTCCTCTCCGCCGTGTGCGCCCGGATCGGCATGCGCCGCCCCGACGAGGCGCCGGCCGAGGTGGCGACCTCCGAGGCAGAGGCGGCGCCTGGCGCCAATCCCGAAGCGGCGACCTGAGGATCTGCGTTCTGAATGGGGCCGGCGCGATGCACCGGCCCCTTCTTCAGTTCTTGCGGACCGGAAGCGCGGACCCCGGCTCGACGTCCGAGTCCTCCGGCAGAACATGCAGGCAGCAGCCGACCGACGCGCCGGCGTCCAGCCGAACCACCTCGAGGTCGGACTCGACAGACAGGGCGCGCGCGTACACACCACCGAACCCGTTCACGACGGTGTAGACACCCCAGTTCACGATCCACGGCGCCGGGTCGCCGTCCCGCATCGGGAACAGCTCCGGCACCGGCCGGATCCGGCGTTGGACGACCCACGGACCGTCGAGTGCCTCCCGGACTCGCTCCTCCCACAGCTCCCCGTCGGTGTCGGCGCGCCAACCCAGCAGCACCCCTTCCCCGCTGTGCCGCGAGGTCGGCTTGAGGACCAGTTCTGCCTGATGACCGAGCACATAGTCGAGCAGCTCGACCTGCGTGCCGTCCTCCAGCGTCACCGGGCCAGGGCGCACCATCCGGGTCCAGGGCAGGATCCGGTCGAGGCTGGTCAGCGTCTGCTGGTCGAAGTACTGGCGGTTGGCCTCGTCGGACAGCACCGCGAGAGCTCCCTTGCTGGCGAACATCTCGGCGTCCAGCGGAGTGAAGATCTTCACCTCGCCGCGGGCGGCGGCGTCCAGGATCGGATCCATCATCGCCGACGCCTCGGAGTGCTCGAGCAGATCCTCCAGCATGAAGAGGCGCTGGATGATGTCGACCTTCACGTCGCCGAGCCAGACGCCGCCGTCGCGAACCTCGAGCTGCCCGATGTGGCCGACGTGGGCGTCGATTCCCATGTCCTGCAGGCGCGTCGCGAAGTGCCGCATGTACGGCTCGAGGGTCTCGTAGCTGCTCGGCCAGTCGACGGTGGCCAGCACTGGGCGAGAGTCGTGCGCGAACCCGCTTTCGGCGAACATGTTGTTCACCTGTTCGCGCATCGTGTCCACGTAGGCCAGGCGATGCGTCTGCGCGAACTCCGCCAGGATCGGCTGATCCAGCAACGCCCGAGCCATGTCGGACTGGTCGATGCCGCCGAGCGCGCTGCCCATGTTGAACTCCAGCAGCTTGAAGCCGCTCTCGTCCAGGTACAGGTCGGCGCGACTCTGCTTCGTCACCGTCGCGCCGCGGCTGCGCAGCACAGCCGAGACCTGTACGTCGGTCATTCCGACCGAACGGGCGAACGCCGCCAGGTCACCGCCGTACAACTTGTCGGGCAGGCTGGTCAGGGCAGCGTGCATGGTCAGGATGTCGTTCGCCAGCTGGTCACACTCGTCGGCGCCGAGGAACAGCGGCCGCGCCAGGTACCGGCCGCCGTACACCGACTGCAATCCGATCGACTCGGGGTGGGTGCTCACGAGTTCGGCGGCGGAGATCCCGCGGCGCTTGATCTCGTCCAGGTACTGGGCAGTGAGTTCAGTTCGGCTCAGGCCGTTCAGCATCTTCGGGACCTCCGGGGTCAAGACGGAACAGAGCGCTCCTGCTCGGACAGAGACCGGCACCGGCGCGCGGAAATACACCGGCAGGCGCGGGTATCTGATCGCGGCTCCCGCGCGCTCTTGTCGGCATGGAACTCATCTCCGAGGTCGGTACGCCGACCACCACCGACGTACCGTCCCACGCCGCGATCCGGCGGAGCACCCATCGCCGGTACCTGATGTGCCCGCCCACCCACTTCGACGTGACCTACTCGATCAACCCGTGGATGAATCCCGCCAAGCCGACCGACCAGCCGATCGCGGCGGCGCAGTGGCAGCGGATCCACGACCAACTGGTCGACCTGGGGCACACCGTGGACGTGATTCCACCGGTGCCCGGGCTGCCGGACATGGTGTTCGCCGCGAACGGCGCCACCGTCTGGGGCGACCGCGTGCTCGTGGCCCGCTTCCGCCATGCAGAGCGGGACGCAGAGTCGGCGTCGTACCTGGAATGGTTTGCCAGTCGCGGTCTGCACGTCCAGCAGGCCTCGACGGCCAACGAGGGCGAAGGCGACTACCTGTCCGCCGGGTCCTGGTTGCTGGCCGGCAGCGGGTTCCGCACCGACCGCCGGGCCCACCTCGAGAGTGAGCAGTACTTCGACCGCCCGGTGATCGGCCTGACCCTCGTCGACGACCGGTACTACCACCTGGACACCGCACTGGCCGTCCTGGACGACGAGACGGTGATGTACTACCCCGGCGCCTTCACGTCGGGGAGTCAGGCGATCCTGCGCGAGCTCTTCCCGTCGGCGATCATCGCGACCGCCGAAGATGCCGCTGTGTTCGCCCTGAACGCGGTGTCCGACGGCCTCCATGTCCTGATGCCGGCAGGTTCCACCGACCTGGTCGCGAAGCTGCGAGAGGCCGGCTTCCTCCCGATCGGCATGGACGTGTCCGAACTCCTGCGGGCCGGTGGTGGAGTCAAGTGCTGCACGTTGGAACTGCACGGTCCGGCAGGTGGCCGATGATCGACTACGACGGCAGGAGGTTCTCCCCCGCCGGACATCATGCGGAAGGCAACGACGTCACGGTCGCGTCGTACCGGCAGCGCGGCGACCTGCTCTGGGCAGACTTCAGCGGTGGTCGTGTCCGGCGCGGTGCGCTCACCGGCGTGTGCCGGCCAGACGACACACTGGAGTTCAGCTACACCATGGTGCTCGCCGACGGCGCACTGGTCGCAGGGCACTGCGAGAGCACCCCCGAGTTGCTGCCTGACGGCCGGATCCGGTTGCACGAACGATGGGAGCGGTACGGTCCGCAGGCCGCTACCGGGGTGTCCGAGCTCGATGAGATCGCCCCCGGCTGATCGGCCGGATGTATCAGACCACTGTCGATCCGCACTCTGCATGTCATGGATCACGCCGCGGGCAAGGAGGTCAGCGCCGACGGATTGTCCGTGGTGCTGACCAGCGTGTCGTCGGACTCGCACACCTGGAATCTGGTCGTCCTGCAACTGGTTCTCGAGGAGCTCGGCCATCAGGTGCACAACCTCGGCGCCTGCGTTCCGGACGAGCTGATGGTCTCCAAGTGCCTGCGGCTGCGGCCGGATCTGATCGTGGTCAGCAGTGTCAACGGACACGGCTTCCACGACGGCCTGCGGCTGATCCGTCAGGTCCGGAGCCACGCGGAACTGGTCGGCACTCCGATGGTGATCGGCGGGAAGCTGGGGATCGCCGGGCCGGGCTGCGACCGCAGCCGGGCTCAACTGACAGCGGCAGGGTACGGCGCGGTCTTCGAGGACGGCACCGGGCTGGCCGCCTTCCAGTCGTACATCGGTCGGCTCGCCATCGGCCAGGCTTCGTGAGCGTCCCGGGTACCGGCTCGTTCGGTGACTTCGTTGCCCGGGCGCACCGTGCGGGCAAGCTCGTGGTGCAACCGCGGATGGGTGTCAGCGACCCCGCCGCGATGCGGATCGGGCTCCTGGCCACCCGGAAGGCGACGGCGACCGCGGTCGGCACGATCACGCTCGACAGCTACACGCGGATGGGTGACAACGCGAACGCGCGCGCCGCGCTCGCGGCCGGGATCGAGCTCAACGGGTACCCCATCGTCGCGCACGACCCAGCCGTCACCCGATCGGTGCTGGACGGTGTCGCCGGGCCGGACTTCCCCGTGCAGATCCGGCACGGTTCGCCCTGTCCCGAGCCGATCGTGGCCGCGCTGATCCAGGCCGGGCTGCACGCGACCGAGGGCGGGCCGGTCTCCTACTGCCTGCCCTACAGCCGGATGCCGCTGGAGGACTCGATCCCGAACTGGGCCCGCAGCTGTGACCTGCTGGCGGAGGTCAGATCGACCGGCACCGACCCGCACGTCGAAAGCTTCGGCGGCTGCATGATGGGTCAGCTCTGCCCGCCCGGTCTCCTGGTCGCGTTGAGCGTGCTCGAGTGCCTGTTCTTCCGGCAGCACGGAATCCGCAGCGTCTCGCTGAGCTACGCCCAGCAGACCAATTCGGATCAGGACACGGAAGCGCTGCTCGCGTTGCGCCGGCTGGCCACGCAGTGGCTGCCGGACGTCGACTGGCACATCGTCGTCTACACGTACATGGGTGTGTATCCGCGGACGCCTGACGGTGCCACCGGACTTCTTGAGGAAGCGGCCCGGCTGGCGGTCCGGGCCGGTGCGGCCCGGCTGATCGTGAAGACAGTTGCCGAGGGCTACCGAATTCCCACGTTCGCCGAGAACGTCGCCGCTTTGGAGACCGCGGCGCTGGCCGCCGAAGGGTGCCTCACGATCGCCGGCGATCCCGTCGACACCGGCATCCACGCCGAGGCGAGCGCCTTGATCGAGGCAGTGCTCGACCTCGGTCCGAATCTCGGCGCGGCACTGGCCACTGCGTTCCGGCGTGGCTACCTCGACGTGCCGTACTGCCTGCATCCGGACAACGCCGGCCGGGCCCGCAGCTACCTCGACAGCACCGGGCGGCTGCAGTGGTCGTCGATCGGGTCGTTGCCGATCCGCGGTGTGGTCGGGCCGACCGACACCGCGAAGCTGACGGCGGCCGGGCTGCTGGCCTCGCTGTCGTACGTGGAACGGACGTTCGACAACGCGAGCCTCGAGCAGGAGTTCCAAGCAGTATCGGACGACTCATCAGGGAGCACAGGAGATGACCGAGACCCGGATCCCGGAAACCGAAGCCCGGCTGCCCGCCAGTCCGCGTGAACACCTCACCTCACCCGTCACCCGGTCGGTCCTCAAGATCCAGCACCGGATGCTCGCCGCAGCCCGGGAACTCCTCGGCGCCCGCGGGTTCATCGAGTTGCTGCCGCCGGTGATCGGCCCGGTCACCGACCCGGGCGCGCGCGGGGCCAAGCAGGTCGATGTGGACTACTACGGTCACCGCTACAAGCTGATGACCAGCGCGATCCTCTACAAGCAAGCCGCCCTGACCTCATTCGAGAAGATCTTCTTCATCGCGCCGAACGTCCGGCTGGAACCGCTCGAGACCGCGTCGACCAGCAGGCACCTGGCCGAGTTCCACCAGATCGACATCGAGATGGCGGATGCGTCCAGGGACGACGCCATGGCGACGGCGGAGGACCTGGTCCGTCACGTCGTACGACAGGTGGTGGCGGAACTCCCCCACGAGTTCGAGACCCTTGGCCGGGACACCTCCGAGTTCGCCGAGTTGCTCAGCGCACCGTTCGGGCGCCGGACACACGCCGACGCGGTCGCCGACCTGCGGGCGACCGGTCACGACCAGAGCCCGGATGCCGAGCTCGACTGGGCGGGCGAGGCGAAGCTGTCGGCGAAGGCGAGCCGTCCGTTCTTCGTCACCGACTATCCGAAGGGATCGCGCGGTTTCTACGACCGGGAGTCCAAGGATCAGCCCGGCATGCTGCGGAACTTCGACCTGATCGCCGCCGAGGGGTACGGCGAGCTGTGCAGCGGCAGCGAACGCGAGCAGGACTACGCCACGATCATCGCGAGGATGCGCGAGACGGCGGAGAACCCGGCGAAGTACGCGTGGTACCTACAGATGCTGAAGGACGGCGTACCGCCCAGCGCCGGCTTCGGGCTCGGTCTCGAGCGGTTCACCCGGTACGTCGCCGGGCTGGACTCGGTCTGGCAGGCGAGCGCCTTTCCGAAGGTACCCGGCATCGCTTCACCCTGATGCCGGTTCCAGCGAAGATGTCGCGCGTGACAGAAACCGGCAGGCTGAGTCTCGGGCAAGGTACGGCGTTGTACATCGGAGCCGTACTGGCGACCGGCGTCATCGCGTTGCCCGCGCTCGCTGCCGAGGTGGCAGGCCCCGCGTCGTTGCTGGCGTGGTTGGGCCTTGCAGTGGTATCCGCTCCACTCGCAGCCACCTTCGCCGCGCTCGGTGCGCGCTATCCGGACTCGGGTGGCATCGCGACGTACGCGCGACTGGCCTTCGGCGAGCGGGCTGCGGCGATCGTCGGCTGGTGTTTCTACCTTTCCGTCCCGGTCGGCGGTCCCGCCGCCGCGCTGTGGGCAGGCGGCTACGTCGAAGCAGCGCTCGGCGGCGAGCAGAGCGTCGTCTTCGCGACCATGCTGGCGCTCCTGGCGGTCGTGCCGGCTGCCAACGCCTTCGGTATCGAGGTGACCGGACGGGTCCAGATGTGCCTCGCCGGGCTGCTGACACTCTTCCTGTGCCTCGCAGTTGCGCTCTCGCTGCCGCACGCCGACCTGTCCAATCTGCAGCCGTTCGCGCCGCACGGTTGGCAGGCGATCGGCCCCGCCGCCGCGCTCCTGGTCTGGAGCTTCGTCGGCTGGGAAACGGTCACCTACCTCACCGCCGAGTTCCGCCGCCCGGCCCGCGACGTACCGCGGGCGACTGCCATCGCGGTGATCGTGGTCGGCGTGATCTACCTCAGTGTCGCCTTCGCCACCATCACGGTGCTAGGCCCGCAGGCCGCCCACACCGACGCGCCACTTGGCGATCTGCTCGCGATCGGCCTTGGCGGCAACGCCCGGGTGCTGGCCGCGGCGGCTGCACTCCTCCTGACCTTCGGTGCGATGAACGCGTACTACGCGGGCGCATCCAAGCTCGGCGCAGCCCTTGCCCGCGACGGCGCTCTCCCTGCCTGGCTGGCCCGTGGCAGCTCTGCGGGCGTGGTGCCACGACGCAGTCTCGCCGTACTCAGCGCACTGTCGATAGTGACTGCCGTCGTCGTCGTGGTGGCAGGACTCGAGCCGCAGTCGCTGGTCCTGCTCACCACCGGGCTGTTCGTGACCGTGTACGCCGTCGGCGTCGCAGCGGCAGTCAAGTTGCTGCCGCGACGCAGCCGGGCGCGTCTCGCCGCGCTCGTCGCGCAGGGAGCCGTCGTAGTTCTGCTCCTGATGGCCGGGGTCTACCTGCTCTGGCCGGCGCTCGTCAGCGTCGCCGCGCTGCTCTACCTGAAGCTGTCCCGCCCACGCGTTCAGCGCCGTCCGTAGAGGGTCCAGACGGCGTCGAGCGATACCGGGGCGCTGTGGTGGCTGTCGTGGCGGGGAGAGAAATCGTCGCGATGTGCAACTTTGTTTCCCCGCGCTTGGGGTCTGCCCGGGTCGGGCAGGGAGTCTCCCCACTCAGCTCCGTTCGGCCACGCGCCATGACACGCACTGAGACGCCGCCGGGGGCCAATGCCCCACGGATCCGTATTTTCGTCGTACCGGCGACGCCTCTTCCGGTCAGAAGCCGACCGAAGGAGGGCATCCTGTACGCCGAGGGGTTCCCCGAAGCAGCGATCCGCCGCCGTGCCCGGGCCGGAGCCGCCGACGCGTTCCCGTCCACGGACGACTACGGGCAAGTACTGTTCGGCGCCGACTGTTCTGTTCCGGCGGACGATCACCTCGACCGCCTGCGACTGGTGCCGCCGGTCTTCGTGCCGCAGCGGCTGGCACAGCTCGTCGAACTGGCCCGGGAGCCGGTGTACCGCGACGTCCGGCTGGAGACGACGATCGGCGGGTTCCGGTCCGCGGTGCCGACGTACGTCTCGGCGTTCGGCTCGACGGAGGCGGCGAGCGTCGCACTCGGCCTGGCCGCCGGCCGCCAGGCCGGACGCCTCGGTATCCCGATGGTCATCGGCGAGAACGTGATGCCGGTCAACAGTTACGGACGGCTCGAGGCCGATGCGGAACGCTCGCTGCTCGGCCGGATCCGCGCGTACCAAAGCGAGGCGCTGGACGGGTACGGCGGCGTCGTCGTCCAGCAGAGCACCGAAGACGCCGACGCCGAGGTATGGAACCTCGTGTACAGCGATCCGAACGTCCTGCCGCTGCTGGAGTCCGGGCGGCTCGCGTTCGAACTCAAGGTCGGGCAGGGCGCCAAACCCGGGCTGGGCGGTATGACGCTGGTGGGGGCGGAGGCCGCCGAACGGTTGGCCGGTGCGTACCTCCTCGACCCGGTCTTCGGCGGCGACCGGGTACTACGCAGCAGCAGCCCTGGCACCTTCACCGAGGAGATCCTGCGGCAACAGATCCGCCTGATGCGCAACAACTATCCACGGGCCAGAGTGTGGGTGAAACTGCCACCCGCGCGGGACGTTTCGGCGGCCGCGCAGGTGGCCTGGGCGGCCGGTGCGGACGCGGTGTCCGTCGACGGCGCCGAGGCGGGGACAGGCTGGGCTCCGCAGGTCTTCCTCCGCCATGTCGGGCTTCCCTTGGGCGAGTGCCTGCTGCGGATCGGGCGCGACCGAGCACCCTCCGACCCGTCCTGTCTGCTGGTGTCCGGCCGGATGTGGGAGGGCGCGCGGGTCGCCAAGTGCCTGGCCCTCGGCGCGAACGCGGCGGGCCTGGGCCGGGCCGCGCTCCTCGCGGTGGACACCGACCCCGACCACGGCCTCGTCAACCTCGTCGAGTGCCTCGCACTGGAGTTGCAGTTCCTCGTCAGCGCTCTCGGCAAGTACCACGTGCAGGCACTCGGTCCGGAAGATCTCTGGAGCCCTACGCCAGCGTCGTCCTGGGCGACAGGGATCGGCTCCGGTCCAGCTTGAAGATGTCTGCGACGGCCCTGCGCGGATCGGCTCCGATCTGCCGGCGGCGTACCAGATCCACCAGCTCCGGGGTGGGCTCGACACCGATTTCGCTGGCCAGACTCCGCCGGAAGAACTCGAGCCGGCGGATCGCCTCGACCACATTGTCCTCGGCGAGATGAACCTCGATCAGCACCCTGGTCGCGCTCTCCCGCAACGGTTCGAGTCGCACGGCCGCCATGGCTGCCTCGATCGCCTCGGCGTACCGGCCGGAACAGGTTAGTTGCTGGGCCGTCAGCTCGAGCGCGTGCAACTGCAGCTGGCGTAGGCGTTCCCGCCCCAGCAGGACCCAGTCGTCGTACCAGCCGGGCAGCAACTCGCCCATCGCGGCGAGCGTCGGCAGGAGCCCTTGGTCGGCGCCGCACTCGCCGTCGTTGATCACTCGGCGAATGGCGTCGATGAGTGTGTTCACGTCGACGTCGACCGACTCGTCGACGCGCAGCGTCTCGTCACCGGTGATGAGTGGGTGTGGACTCAGCTGGCGGAGCCGCCAGAGCGCTGTGCGCAGGCAGGCCTGCGCCTTGGAGTCCGAGACCTCCGGCCAGAGGGTGCCGGCCACCTCGGCGCGGCTGGATCGCCCGCGCAGCGCGACGAACGCCACCACGCGGCGCGCACTGAGCGGGATCGGCAAGGTCTGTTGACCGTCGACGACCCAGAAGCCGTCGAGCATACGGAGCCGCACCGATCGGTGAACTCCGACAGGTGGGACTTCCGGATCAGGATCGTCCGCTGCTACGGGCCGAGCGCGCATCTGTCGATCTCCCCACACTGGTACGAGTCCTCACGACCCGCCCAGTCCGGGAACCTTCCACTACCACGAGAAGTATCGGGCGGGCGGGCCCTGTCACACAGGTATCGCGACTTCTCGTTAGGTTGCTCCCGAGCTACCTTCCGAGAAGGTAGATCCGTCACCTGTTTGAGTACAAGCAGTTGGAGCGACGGATATCCCGCACCTGCAATCGCGGTAGGTGTATCACCCACACCGGATCAGGCCCTCTCGTTCGTCAGTGACGGCTCCCGGGAGGATGGCGTGGACGACGACAACGGTGTCGTACTGCAGTTGGGCAGCGGATTCCAGCCGTACCGGGAGTACCTGATCCAAGGGGCGGCCGCGCGCAGCCGGCTCTGGCTGATCGACGACGAGCCAGCTACCTGGCAGGCGTCGTACCTTGCCGGCAGTTCTGTGGTCGTCCCTCTCGAGGGCGCCGGCCTGGTGCTCGACCACGACGGTCTGCTCGCGGCCGCCGAGGCTGTCGCCCGTACGCACGGGGTCCGCGGAGTCTTCACGTACGACGAACCGTCGGTGATCGCGACCGCCCTGGTGGCGGAGCGACTCGGGCTGCCGGGTCTGACCGCACGGGGTGCGCAGGGTTGTCGCGACAAGGCGCGGACCAGGCAGGCACTCACCGCTGCCGGTCTACCGCAGCCAAGGTTCGCAGTGGCCACGACGGCTGCCGAGGCCGCCACCGCGGCCGCGGACATCAGCTATCCGGTCGTGGTCAAACCGCGCGGTATGGCGGCGAGCATCGGCGTCGCCGTGGTGAGCGATGCGGCCGGCATCGCCGACGCGTTCGACCGCGCCGACAGCTCCAGC
This sequence comes from Kribbella sp. VKM Ac-2569, assembly GCF_004216905.1. Taxonomy (GTDB): domain Bacteria; phylum Actinomycetota; class Actinomycetes; order Propionibacteriales; family Kribbellaceae; genus Kribbella. Next base: position 218,171 of record NZ_SGXJ01000003.1, on the reverse strand, counting down.
CGCAACGGTCCGGCCGAGTATCACGGTGGCGCGCTGATCGAGGAGCTGGTCGACGGTCCGGAGATCAGCGTCGACGGTGCTGTGGTGGCCGGCGAGTACCTGCCGTTCTGCGTCGCCCACAAGCAGCTCGGCGAACCGCCGTACTTCGAGGAGGTCGGCCACCTCGTCGACGGGGCGGACCCGTTGCTGGACGATCCCGAGCTGCGCGAGCTGCTCCGGTCAGCACACGAGGCGATCGGAGCGCCGTACGGCATCACCCACACCGAGATCCGGTTCAGCTCGCGCGGACCGGTGGTGATCGAGATCAACGGCCGGCTCGGCGGTGACCTGATCCCGTACGTGGGCAAGCTGGCCACCGGTATCGACCCCGGTGCGGTCCTGGTCGACGTGGCGCGAGGCCTCCGTCCCCGGCTGGAGCCTGATCATCGGACCTGCGTCGGCATCCGGTTCTGCTACCCACCCGAGGACTGCCGCGTCGTCGAGATCACCGTCCCCGAGCCCGGGTCCGCACCGGGCCTGGTGGAGGCCCATCCGATGGTCGGAGCCGGGGCGAGCGTCCGGCTGCCACCGCGCGCGCACATCGGCCGGCATGCGTACGTCGTCTGCAGCGCGGACGATCTCGCTACCTGTGCGGACCGGCTGACCGCCGCCGCGGATCTGGTCGAACTGAAGTACGACGCGCTGAACGAGCCTGAGTATTCCGGACGGCCCTGGTGAGCCACGACCCTTTGGAGCTGCTATGACCAACCACGACGTCGAACTGCTCGCCATCGGCGCCGGGCCGGCCAACCTCGCGCTCGCGGTGGCGCTGGAAGAACTCGGCGCCGACGGCCTGGCAGAGCGCTCGCTTCTCATCGAACGCGGGCCGACGGTCGAGTGGCAACGCGGCCTGCTGCTGCCCTGGACGAAGAGCCAGGTCGCCTTCGCCAAGGACCTGGTGACGCTGCGGAACCCGCGCAGCAAGTTCACCTTCCTGAACTACCTGCGCAGCGTCGGCCGCCTCGACGACTTCATCAACATGGGCAGCTTCACGCCGTACCGCGTCGAGGTCTCCGGCTATCTCCAGTGGGTGTCGGAATCGCTGCGGAAGGTGCAGCTCCGGCTCGGCTGCGACTGTACGTCGGTCGAACCCGTGCGCGATTCCGCCGGCAGCCTGACCGGATGGCTGACCCGGATCGCCGACGGCACCACGATCTCCAGCCGCTACCTGGTCATCGGCGCCGGACGTGACGCGTACGTTCCGCCGGAACTCAGCCACCTGCCCGCCCACCGGCTGATCCACAGCACCCGGTACCGCAGCCGGATAGCGACCCTCGACAAGGACCAGCAGTACCGGATCGCGGTGATCGGCGCTGCGCAGAGCGCGGCCGAGATGTTCCGGGCAACGCAGCACGACCTGCCGAACAGCGACGTGAGCTGGGTGATGCGATCGATCGGGCTGCGCGCGTACGACACGAACAAGTTCACCAACGAGCTCTACTACCCGTCGTACATCGACAAGTTCTTCGAGGCCCTGCCGGAGGGCAAGAAACAGATCCTGCAGGAGATGCACCTGACGAACTACTCCGGTGTCGAGAGCGACCTTCTGCAGGAGCTCTACACCATCCTGTACCTCGATCGGCTGAGCGGCGTCGAGCGGCGGCGGCTGGTGCCGATGACCGACATCACCGGTGCCCGCACCGACGGGGACGACATCGTGCTCGAGCTGACCGACCGCAAGACCGGCGCCGTTCACGAGCTGCGCCGGGACCTGGTCTTCCTCGGCACCGGGTTCGTCCGGGAGATGCCCAGGCTGATCCGTGGACTCGGCGCGGCGATCGGGCTCGACCGTATCGAGGTCAACCGGCAGTACCGTCTGGACCTCGGCGAGCCGTCGGACGCGGCCTGCTACCTGCAAGGCGTGAACGAGGCGACGCACGGCATCGCCGACTCACTGCTCAGCGTGCTCGGCAACCGGGCCGCGGACATCGCGCAGGACGTCCTCGCCCACCGTGCCGGCAAGCGAGTCAACGGCGTACACCGGCCCGCAGCGGAGCGCCGTACCGCTGTCCCGGTATCCGCCGACGGCGCAGTGCCCGCCTGACGGGGCGTGCCCATGCCCTGGCAGGACAGATCGTTGCTTCCAAAGCCTGGCCGGGCATCGGTGGTCGCAGCCTTGCTGGTTGCCGGCGCGGTTGCCCTGGCCGTCATCGGGTACGCCGCCGGCTGGCTGCGGCCGGAGTACACGGCCACGGCGACGTCTGTACCCGCGGCTGCTGGGCAGACCTCGGCACAGCTGATGTGGCGGCTGCTGCTGGCGATTGCGGCCGTCTGCGCGCTGGCGACCTTGTGCGGCCGGCTTGCCCGGCTCATCGGGCAGCCAGCCGTGGTCGGCGAGATCATCGCCGGGCTGGTGCTCGGGCCGTCGGTGATCGGATCGTTGACGCCTTGGCTGTTCGAGGCCGTGCTGCCGGCCGAGGTACGACCGAACCTCGGCCTGCTGGCGCAGGCCGGGCTGACCGTCTTCATGTTCGCCGTCGGGTCCGACTTCGGCCGGATCGGCCGCGAGCGCGGTGCGATCGCGGCCGCCAGCCTCGCGATCATGGCGGTTCCGTTCGCCCTCGGGCTCCTCGCAGCGATACCGCTCTACTCGACGTTGGCCGGGCCAACGGTGGACCGGCTGCCGTTCGCCGTCTTCATCGGTACGGCGCTCAGCATCACCGCGTTCCCCGTCCTCGCGCGGATCGTTCAGGACTGTGGGCTAGAGGGCACCCAGCTCGGATCGCTGGCCATGCTGTGCGCGGCCGCTGCGGACGTGCTCGCCTGGTGCGCCCTCGCGATCACGATGGCGATGATCCGGTCGACCGGTCCTGGTGATGCTCTGCTGGCACTGGGTCTGACCGTTCTCCTGGGCGCCGTTTCCTTGCTGGTCCTCCGGCCGCTGCTGCTCCGTCTGTCCCTCCGGTACGCCGCTTCCGTGCCCACGCCGATCCTGGTGTTGCTGGTCCTCGCCCTCATCCTCGGTCTGGCCGCGGCGACCGACCGGATCGGCGTACACGCGATCTTCGGCGGTTTCCTGGCCGGCCTCGTACTGCCGAAGGACAGCCTGCCGGTCGTGGCCGTGGCACAGCAGATCGGCAAGCTCAACCGCACTCTGCTGGTGCCGGTCTTCTTCGCATCCATCGGCCTGCAGACCGACGTCAGTGCAGCGGTCTCCCAGCCGCAGGTGCTCGCCGCCGGCGCTCTCCTGCTGGTCGTAGCCGTCGTCGGAAAGCTGGCCGGAGCCGTGCCTGTGGCCCTGGCCGGCGGGCTGCCCGCGCGGTCCGCGGCGGGACTGGGAGTCCTCATGAACGCGCGCGGGATCACGGAGATCGTCGTACTGTCCGCCGGGCTCGGCGTCGGCATCATCAACCACAGCGCCTTCACGGTGATGGTGATGATGGCGCTCGTCACCACGGTGATGGCCGCGCCGTTCCTGCGTCTGCTCGGCCCGTCGCTGCTGCACCGGGACGACTCCGGCCGGTCGCCGGCCAAGGCGTATGCGAACGGTGACGCCACAAGCACGATTTCGTGACGAATCGACTACGGCTGCGTGACGGCCTCGGTGATCGAATAGGCGGCGAAGGCAGCACTGACGACGACCACGGGGAGTGGTGAGGCACAGGGCCGTCGGGCAGATCCTCCTGTGCTACCTCGCGTCTTGTCGCCAGCTGCGCGAATCAGCGAAAGGACGTGGAGCGTGTCGACGATCTCGCTACGCAGAACCGCACGGCCGCTCGAGGGTAACCGCGACCACACCGAGTCCGGCCCCTCGATCGCGGATGTTCTCAACCGCGCACTCGGCTCCGACTGGTCGGCCTGGAAGGAGCTGGAAACCCGCTACGGTTCACTCCTTCTGCACACCGCTCGCGGTGTCGGCCTCAGCCACAGTGACGCCGCGGACGCCGCTCAGCTCACCTGGCTGCGGCTGTGGCAGCACGGCCGGCAGATCCGCGACCCAGAGTGCCTTCCCGCCTGGCTGGCCGCGACGGCCCGCCGGGAAGGTCTGCGGGTGGCGATCAGCCGGAAGCGGTACCTCCTGTACGCCGACCCGACAACCGAGCACTCCGACGGCCAACGCGCCGCTGTCGTCGACGTCTACCCGGCCGACGGCGAGTACGAGCCTTCCACGGAGCGAGCCCTGTCCCGGCTGCCCGCCCGCTACCAGAACCTGATCAGACTGCTGATGTCGGACAGCTGCCCGTCCTACCTGGAGATCGCCGAGAAGCTCGACCTCCCCATCGGCAGCATCGGCCCGATGCGAATGCGAGCCCTCCGCATGCTCCGCCACTCGCCCGAACTGATCACCCACTGAAACCCGAGCCCGGCCAGGCGATCTCACTCCCCCAGATCCCCTGGCCGGGTGCCGTCAGGCGGGGTCCGGGCGGACGCCGGTCAGTTCGGCCGTGCGCTTCCAGAGTCGCGCGCGCAGCGTCTGATCCTGTGCCCGTGGGTCGATCCGGGCCGGGCCGACTCCACCGAAGAACTCGCCGAACTTCTGAGACCCGTAGTAGTCACCGCCCCGCACGTCGGGTGCGGTCGCTGCGTACAGCACCGGCAAGGTGCCCTCGGGCACGGACTGCGACAGCGCTTTCGTCAGTGCGTTGAGCGGTCTCGCGAAAGCGCCGAGCCCTTGATTGCGGGCGCCCGCGGCGCCGAGTTCCGTGCCGGTGAACCCGGGGTGCGCGGCCACGCTGAGCACCGACGAGCCCTCGGCCGACAGGCGTTCCTGCAGTTCCAGCGCGAACATCAGCCCGGCCAGCTTGGACTGCGAGTACGCGTGAGCCATCCGGAACCCCCGGTGCTCGAAGCCGGGGTCCTCGATGTCGAAACCCTTACCGCGGTGGGCGATGCTCGATACGGTCACGACGCGGGTCGAGTCCCCTGCACGCAGCGCCGGCATCAGCAGCCACGTCAGCGCAGCGTGCCCCAGATAGTTGGTGGCGAAGATCGACTCGTGTCCCTCGGCCGTACGCCGCAACCGGCCGGCCGGAATGCCCGCGTTGTCGATCAACAGGTCGACGCGGTCGCCCGTACGGTCCCGGATGTCCGCCGCGGCCTTTCGAACCGAATCCAGATCGGCGAGGTCCAGCAGGACGAGCTCGCCGCCGACCGCCGCCGCGGCCCGCTCACCGCGCTGCTGGGACCGGCAGGCGAGGATCACCCGGGCACCCTTGGCCGCGAGCACCGTCGCGGCGCGCAGGCCAAGGCCCGAGTTCGCGCCGGTGATCACGACGGTGCGGCCGTGTTGGTCGTGGATGTCGTCGTCGGACCAAGCTCCCATGGGCCAGCATGCTAGCCGCGCGGCTTCCGATCGTGTTCGACGGCGAAGACCGCGGCCTCGGTTCGGCGCTCCAGGTTGAGTTTGCGCAGCAGCGAGGACACGTAGTTCTTGACGGTCTTCTCGGCCAGGAACAGGGACTGCGCGATCTGCCGGTTCGTCTTGCCTTCGGCAATCTCGGCGAGAATGCGGCGCTCCTGCTCGGTCAGCGACGCGTACCGGGGGTCCTCGGTCGCGACCGGATGACGCAGACGCTCCAGCACCTTTGCGGTCATGCTCGGGTCGAGCAGCGACTCTCCGGCCGCAAGACGACGTACGGCATCGACCAACGCCTGACCGTTGATCTGCTTCAGCAAGTACCCGGCAGCGCCGGCCATGATCGCGGTGAAGAGCGCCTCGTCGTCGGAGTACGACGTCAGCATCAGGCACGCCGGCGGCTCGTCCATCTGCGAGCGGACCTCTCGGCAAACCGTGATGCCGTCACCGTCGGGCAGCCGTACGTCGAGAACGGCGACATCCGGCCGTACGGCGGGAATCCGGGCAATCGCCTCCGCCGCCGTCCCCGCGTCACCGACCACCTCGATATCCGGCTCCGCGTCGAGCAGCTGGTGCAGCCCCAGCCGCACCACCTCATGATCATCGAGCAGAAACACCCTGATCCCCATCGAACTCCCTCCCACGCCCCACCCCAGCATCCCTCGCCACCACGCTACCCACCAGGGTCAGGCGACTTTCGCGGACCCGGTCAGCAGACGGCCGAGCTCCGCGCCCCAGCGCTCCGCTCGCTCGATCTCGACGTCGCGGATGGGACCGGTCGTCTCGTTCACGAAGAAGCTCTCGGACGTCGTGAGCATCTGGTACCCCCTCCGGCGCAGCAGCTTCGCCGCCGACCGCGCCGCCGACCCCGGCAACCGCCGTACCCTGGCGATCCGGGTGTCGAAGGTCGTGACCTGCAGCCTCTTCACCTGATCTCCCGCCGGCTGTTTCATCGCAGCCAACCACTCACGGATACCGACCTCGACAGGCGTCACCAAACCGCCTTGCTTCCATGCGTCCTGCCGGGTCGACAGCCGACTCATCGAGAACGCGTGCGTCGGCCCCCCGACCACCAGCAGCCGTACGTCGGCAGGCACCACATCAGGCGCCTGGTTCACCGGCACAGTCTCGGCCGGAAGGTACGCCCGCAGCCCGTCCCGGACCGCCCGCGCGATCCGTTCGGTGTTGCCGAACATCGACTCGTACACGATCAGTGCATTCTCGGACATGACCCTCACCTCTGCAGCAATGACTCGGTACGACGGTCCACTGCGTATTCGGCATCCGTCAGGTGGTGCGGCACGATCGCGACCGGGCACGTCATCGCCGCCACCGACCGCCGCGCGACCGGATCGATCGCCAACGGACCGCTATGTGCGCCGACGACGACCAGCCCGACGTCAGCGCTCTCATGCACCAGCGCCGCGGACGGCGGCCGGCTGCTCAGGAACCGCGTGATCTTCACGTCCGGGAACCGACTCGTCCAAGGCGCCAGCGTCTCCGACAACAGGTAGTCCGCCCGGCTGATCCACGAACACTCCGGATCCTCATCCGCGAACGGACGCTCCGCCGGCAGCCCCGCATGCACGACGATCAGGTCACCCTCACGCCCCGCCGCAGTACCGAAGGCAAACTCCAGCGCCTCCGCCGACAACGCCGTACCATCAATGCCCACGGCAACCTTCCGGTCGAGCAGCGACGGTTTCCACGACAGCGGCACCACAATCATCGGGCACCCCGCCCGCGCCGCCAGCCGCAGATTCGTCTGCGTATGCACCAGCCGCTGCGGACCACGACTCCGCGACCGCGCAACGACCAACATCCGCGCCGACCGCGCCGCATGAGCCAGCACCCGCAATCGCGACCCCTCCTCCGCGACCGCGACCAGCTCCGTCGCGTACCCGTCACGATGCCGAAAATGCGCCACCGCAGACCGCAGAGCGGCGTCCGCCACCTCGGCCGGCGAGCTCGGCGTGAAAGAACCGTGCGCAGAATACGGCGCCACCAGCACCAACTCCGCGCCTACCCGCAATGCCTCGGCGGACGCATAGTCCACCACCCGAAGGTTCTCCGCAGTCCCGTCCACCTCGACCACGACAGGCCCGGTGCGGTTCCAGTCACTCATCTGTCTCACTCCAAGCTCAAGCAGGTACGACGGCCAACGGGCAGCCCGCGTGGTGCAGTACGCCACGGGTCACCGAGCCGAGAAGGATGGACGCCAGCCGGTTGTGGTGATGGGTGCCGACGACCAGGAGCTGGGCATCGGACTGCTCGGCGGCCGTGACGACACCGTCGACGACGTGACCTCGCCGTACGTCGACCTGGATCGCAACGTCGGGGTACTTCTGCCGCCATTCGGCCGCGACGTTCTCGCAGTACTGCTGGGCGTTCTCGGCCCACTCGGCACTGATGCCGCCGGTGTTCATCTCGTCCCAGCCGAAGACCGCCGGCAGGTCCCAGACATGGAGGATCTTGACCGGCACCTTCCTCTCAGCCGCCGCGGCGATCGCGAACTCCAGCACGGATGGACTCTCGTCCTCGTCCAGGGCGACGATCACCGGCCCGGCCTGATCGGACGGCTTCCAGTGCTCCGGCACGATCACGACCGGGACTGTCGCGTGGGCCACGACAGCTTCCGAGGTTGAGCCGACCAGCAATCGCTTGAATGTTCCCAGTCCGCGGCGTCCGACGACCAGCATCCGACTGTCCGCAGCAACCGTGTTCAGCGTCCGGGCCGGCTGGCCGACCACCAACTCGGCCTCGTGCTCGAGCAGGCCTGGGCTCTCGTCCAGATACTTCTGTACGTCGTTGACGAGATCGGTCGCGGCGTCGTCGATGGCGTCAGGTTCCCACACCGAGACGTCGCGGAGCTTCTCGTCGATCACGTGCACCACCTGGAGGGGCTCCTGCCGGAGCAACGACTCCTGCAAGGCCCACTCCAGGGCACCGGTGTCACGCCAGGCGCCGTCGACTCCCACGTGGATGACCGGTTTGGTTCCCATCGAGCTCACCGCATCCACGGGTACTTGCGGACGAAGTCCTGGCTGCTCCACCACTTGCCGAGACCCCACACGTTGCCCGCAGCAACCAGCGCCAGGACCACGACCGTGACAGCGCCGACGATGTGATCGTCCAGCACAGGGTTGTTCTCCGGCGGAAGGTTCGCCGACCACATCAGCAGGTACAGCAACGCGCCGCTGACCGCCGCGATCCGCATCCCGATCCCGAGCGTCAACGCGAGACCGATGCCGGCCAGACCGATCATGAACAACGGCGTAACCCACCAGTCACCGACCAACGACCGGTAGAAGTCCGCCATCGGGCCGCTGGTCCCCTTGCCCAGGAATCCGGCAGTCGGGTCGCCGCCGTCGATCCAGCCCTTACCGGACGGAGTCGCGTAGCCGAGCCCGAACACCTTGTCGACGAACGCCCACAAGAACGAGAGCCCGAGAACAATCCGCAGTACGGCGAGCGCACGCCCGGCCGCAGTGGTGATCATCGTGTGCCGAACGGGCTCCATCGCGGGAGCCTGCAGATCGCGCCGGTGCGAGGTGGTGGTCATGATGTCGTCCTTTCCCTTGACTTCTTTGACATCTCGATCGTCCGATTCCGCAGCGACATCCGGCAGAGTCGAACGACCCACCTGTCCCGGGACGTCTGCCGCACAGGACCTTCGGTGCTCACCTTCGGGACCTTCCGTCCTGCCGTACCTCCCCCGGACCGACTTGACTGGATCCACAGGACGACAAGCCTGGGAGGCGCCATGTCGGCAGAACTGCCCGTACTGGTGGGAATCGACGGATCCCGCGACGGTCTCATCGCGCTGACCTGGGCAACGGCGTACGCCGAACTGCACCAGGCACCGCTCCACGCCGTCTACGTCCTCGACGACGAACGCGACATCGGCGGCGGCCCGCCGCCCATCGGCGCCGACGACGGCAGCGAAGTCCTCGACGACGCCCTCCAAGAGCTCAGCCAGCTGGGGTTCCGGGATGCATCGCTCGACGTCCGGCACGGGCACCCAGCACAGGTTCTCCTCAAGCTGTCCGAGCGGTCCCGCGCCCTGGTCGTAGGCCGGCGCGGCATGGGCGGCTTCGCCGAACTCGTCCTCGGCTCTACTTCCCAGGTCTGTACGGCGCTCGCCACGAAGGTCCCGCTGATCGTCGTCCCCGACACCTGGGACCCCGCGACGCCCGCACACCAGCGGATCGTCGCCGGAGTCGACGGCTCGGTGGAGGGTCAGGACGCGCTCCGGTTCGCCTTCGAACTGGCCGCGGCGACCGGCGCGGAGCTCCTCTGCGTGCACGCGATCGAGGTCCGCCAGACCTACCCGGACCCCAACAACTGGCTCGACCCGGCGCGGCAACCGTGGATCGACACCGCCGACGAACTGCTCATACACACCCTCGAAGGCTGGACCGCCAAGTACCCGGACGTCGCCGTCCAGCACCGCGGCGTCGCCGACCACCCCGTCCTCGTCCTGGCCCGCGAGTCCCACGACGCCGACCTCGTGGTGGTCGGCGGCCAAGGCCGTACGGCGTTCTCCGAATTACGCATGGGCTCCGTAGCCCGCGGCCTGCTCTACCACTCACACTGCCCGGTCGCCGTCATACGGTCCCCCGCTGCACGGTCACCGGCATCATGACCTTCAGGTGGTCGATCCCCTCCGCCTCCCGCTTGCCGACGGCAACGGCCCCGTACAGCGACGCGAAGCACCGCCGGCAGGCCGCGAGTACGTCGTGACCTGTGGTGAGATGCAGGAAGACCTCGTCCGGCACCACGTCCGCGGACGTCATCGGGCTGCAGCGGACTGCGACCTCCGTACCGTCACCACCCAGGTCCTGGTACGCATCCAGGATCTCGTCGACCACTCTCAGGGGCAGCGGCGCATCTCGAAAGGCCGAACGGATGTCCGCCGCCACCACGACCAAGTCGCGGCCGGCGTGGAGTCTCCGGATCTCCTCGGCGATCGTCGGCTTGAGCCCCGCCTCATGGACGAACTCGCGGTACGCCGCAGCAGTCACGGCGAACCCCTCGGCGACGCGGACTCCTTCACGCGCCAACTCAGCCAACCGAGCTGCCTTCACACCGACCTGCTCCGGATCCACATCCGCCTTGCCCCTCTTCGGTGCCAGTTCCAGATCACCGGTCAGCCGTACGACGTACTCGACGTTCATCTCTCCTCCTCAACATCCTCGACAGCGCGCCGCGGCGTCGGCGGCACCGTCGGGCCGTAACCGAACCGGATCACCGCCTGCGGACGCTGCCACGAACCCAGCGGATCATTGATCTGCACCCGGAGTTCTTCATGCTCGATCGCCTGATTGAGCAACGAGGTCGACAACCCACGGGCGGTGGCCTCCAGCAGCACATGCTCCAACGCCTGCCCCGCCCGCAACCACTCGATCGGCCCGTCGTACCGGGTCGCTAGCACCGCTAGCTGCGGCTCCCGCTCGAACTCCGCCACCGGACGCACCGCATCCGCAACCGTCGCCGCCAGATCACGCACCACCGGATTCCCACCCGCGACTCGCGAACCCAGAGCACTGGAGGGCACCCCGTCGCTTCCCCGCTCCCCACCAACCCAACGCCGCCGCTCCGCCGTCCGAGCCACATCCTCGTCATCCGCCGCCACCGCATCATTCGTAGCCATCTGCAACCACCACCGCCGCGACGGCTTCTCGACCCACTGCAACACCGCACCCTCGACCCGCGCACACAGATCGAGCTCGGCGCGGACCTGCGCAGCCAGCCGCTCATCGGTGAACGGCTCCCGGTTCGTCCGGCGCTTGGTCAAGTACGGCGCCAGCCCGGCCAACGGCTCACCCGGCGAATCGCCCAACTCCACCACCGCCACCAGATCCGGCAACTGCTGGTCCACGAGATAGCGCACCTCCGAACCCATCCCCCGCGCCGCAGCCGCCACCCTCAGATTGAAGATCGCCGCCCCCAGCGACACGAACAACATCCGCCGCGACGGATCCTCGGCCGGCAACTCCCGCTCACGAACCCGGAACACCTGCACCGTCCGCCCCACGAACCGGAACCGCCACGGCTGCGTGTTGTGAATCGACGGAGCCAGCACCGCCGCACGCAGCAACGCCTGCCGGTCAGCCAAGGGAACTCCTGGTCTCGTCATACCCTCAGTGGAAGCCTGGTGCTCCGGCATCTGTAGAGGCGAAAGACCCGTCCGCGGCGTGACCGCTGTGTTCTTGGCGACGGATGCGGCATCGTTCTGGGATGGGTGACACGAAGCGATTGCCGAAGAAGCGCTACGAGCGGGAGCTGTTGCGGCTGCAGGCCGAGCTGGTGAAGCTGCAGGAATGGGTACGGGTCGAGAAGACCCGGGTCGTGGTGATCTTCGAGGGCCGCGACGCCGCCGGCAAGGGCAGCACGATCAAACGCGTCACGGAGTACCTCAATCCGCGCGTCGCCCGGATCGCGGCCCTGCCCGCGCCGACGGAGCGCGAGCGGACACAGTGGTACTTCCAGCGGTACGTCGAACACCTGCCGGCCGCCGGTGAGATCGTCCTGTTCGACCGCAGCTGGTACAACCGCGCCGGCGTCGAACGCGTGATGGGGTACTGCACCAACCAGGAGTACGCACGCTTCCTGCACCAGTGCCCGATCTTCGAACGGCTGCTCGTCGAGGACGGCGTACTGCTACGCAAATACTGGTTCTCGGTCAGCGACAGCGAGCAGCAGAACCGCTTCCGCAGCCGCCTCGAGGACCCGATGCGCCGCTGGAAGCTGTCGCCGATGGACCTGGAGTCGATCACCCGCTGGGAGGACTACTCCCGCGCGAAGGACGAGATGTTCGTCCACACCGACATCCCCGAGGCGCCCTGGCATGTCGTCGAGAGCGAAGACAAACGCTCGGCCCGGATCAACATGATCGCGCACCTGCTGTCCAGCATCCCGTACCACCAGGTCCAGCGACCACCCCTCGAACTCCCACCCCGCCCACCGTCCAAAGGCTACGAACGCCCACCCCGCGACATGCAAACCCAGGTCCCGAACCACGCCGCCCAACTCCACAACTGACCGTCGCGCCGGTTGGCGGGTTCCGGAGGTCAGAAGATGTAGAAGCCGGTGACTACGGTCGGGAGGATGCCGAGGACGAGCCACGGCGAGAAGGGTGTGCGCTGGTGGATGAGGCGCATGCCGACGACCGTCAGCAGGCCGATCACCCCCGACATGAGCCACAGACCGATCCCGCGACCGCGCTCGGTATCCGTGAAACCGATGCTGTAGACAGCGAGCGACACCGTCGGAACGCTGCCGACATGGAACAGGATGACCGAGGCGACCCACTTCTGAACGGTCTCGATCTTCATCGGGCGGGGCCGGCGCCGGGTCACCGGTCCGCCCGCAAACCGTCCAGCAGCTCCACCTGGTCCGACAACACCGACGTGAGAATGCCCCGGGCTACCGCGAGCAGCTCCGCCACCTGCGGACTCGTCAACGCGTAGTACACCTGCGAACCCTCGCGGCGGGTCGTCACGAGGCCGGCCCGACGCAGTACTGCGAGCTGCTGGGACAGGTTCGAGGCCTCGAGGCGGACCTCCGGCAGGAGTTCGCTGACCGCCATCTCACGTTCGCTCAACAACTCCAGGACGCGGATACGCGCCGGATGCCCCAGTGTCTTGAAGAACTCCGCCTTCAACTGGTGCAGCGGTGTCGTCATCCTCCGCCCTCCACTCGCTTCATGTTTGCAATATTCATGCGATCACGAATTGAAGAGTTCTGCAACTCGTGCATACAGTAGGACCCACCATGGACACGTACACCGCGGAACTGAACCAGCGGATCACCTCCGCCCGGGAACAACTCCGCGCTGCCCGGGACACCGGAGACCTCGACGCCGAGCGCATCTACTCGGGCGAACTCGACAGTCTCCTCCGCCAAGCTCTCGAGAACGGCATCACCGTTCCGCCGGAGGGCACCGGCCGGCACGCCTGAACGACCGACACCGTCTGGGGGGACATTGGAGACCGCCGCTCTCTACGAAGTGACCTACACATTGCACGACCGAGCTGCACCGACCCGGACCGTGACGGACGCCGCCGGTGTCACCGAACTCGTCCGCCAAGCCGCAGCCTCCGGATCCCGGGTGCACGTTCGCCCGCTCCCCGAGGACGAACTACCTCGAGCAACCTGAGCCGCGGGGATCAGGTGAGGTCGGCGGCGTAGGCGGTTGCCAGGGGTTCGTCCCATGCCTCGGATTCTGCAGCTAGGGAATCGAGGACTGTTTGCGGTCGTGTCGCGCCGGAGACGACGGACAGTACGGGCGACGACGCCAGGAGGGCACGTAGTTGCAGGCGTTGCAGGGAGACACCACGGTCGGCAGCTAGGGCGGCGAGCTGTGGCGACGGAGCCGCGATCGAGGGCCGAAGGGGCGAGTAGGCGAAGAACGGGACCTCGTTGGCTTCGCACCACGCAAGCACGTCGAGCGACTCGCGTCCGATGGCGCTGTGGTGATTCTGTACGGCGTCGACACGCGCGACCGCAGCCGCCCGCTCGAGGTCGGCGACGCTGACGTTCGACAGACCGACCCGAGCCACCTTGCCTTCGTCGCGCAGCTCCGCGAGAGCTGAAACGCCCTCCTCCACAGGCTGCTCGGCGAGATCGACGCGATGGAGGTAGTAGAGATCGAGGCGCTCACGCCCGAACACCCGAAGACTCGTCTCGACGTCGGACCGGATCCGGTGCGGGCTGATGTCGGCATCCCACGTGGACTCGCCGGTGCGCGAATGACCACCTTTGGTTCCAACGATCACGCCCGTACCCCGAGCTGCCTCCGCGGCCAGCTCCTCGCCGTACAACGGCGCATCAACGTGTGCGTACGCGCGCGCGGTATCGAGGATCGCCGTACCAGCGGCAATGCCGGCCCGGATCGTGGCGAGATCAGCGGAGCGGTCCCTGGGCGCGAAGGAGAAGCTCGCGACCCCGAGCGCAACCCGCCCGACAAGTTCCTTCATGAATGCCTCCTGCCGATGACGCTACACGTCCATGTGCGATACACGGACGCCGGGCCGATTCGGTTCAACATCCCGCAGTCGATGCCCTAGGCAACTACCTGGGCGAGTGGATCTCACATCGCCGTGAACCGGTTGGCGGTAACGACCGTGTAGGCCCCGAACACACCGAGCACGGCGCCATCCAAGGCAGCCGTGACGACCAGGGAGGGACCACATCATGACCAGTGCGACACGACGTCTCCGGCGAGGTATCAGCGCGGCAGCCGTCGCGACCGTCACCACGGGCATCGCCCTCAGCCTGGCCGGTACGGCGTCCGCGGCGGCTGCGGGCAGCGTCGTCATCGAGGCCGGCCAACTGATCGTCACCGGCACGAACCACGCGGACAACATCGATCTCAGCGTGCCGGCCGCGGACACGTCGGTACTCGAGGTCGACTTCGGTGACGGTACGGCGAAGCACACCGTGAAGCGCAGTGACTTCGGTCCGATCCAGGTCAGCAGCCGTGGCGGCAACGACGTCGTACGGATCGACTACGGCGCCGAGGTGCAGCCGTTCACGACCATCGACACCGGCGCCGGCAACGACAGCGCGTTCGGTGGCAGCGGCAACGAGCTGTTCCGCACCGGCGCCGGCAACGACTCCGTCGACGGGAACCGGGGCAGCGACACAGCGCTGCTCGGCAACGGCAACGACACGTTCACCTGGGACCCGGGCGACGGCAGCGACGTGATCGAGGGCGGTCGCAGCCAGGACACCATGGTGTTCAACGGTTCGGCCGCCGCGGAGAAGTTCGTTGCCTCCGCCAACGGTCCGCGGCTGCGGTTCACCCGGGACGTGGGCAACATCGTGATGGACACCGACAACGTCGAGCGGGTCAGGCTCAACGCCCTCGGCGGCGCCGACACGGTCACCGTCGGCGATCTGCGGCGTACCGACGTACGGAAGGTCGACGTCGACCTCGGCGCGCAACTGAACACGGGCGGCGGCGACGCAGCAGTCGACGCGGTCACCGTCACCGGCACCCCCGGCAAGGACCTCGTCCGGGTGTCCGGATCCGGTGGGAACGTGCGGGTCGCGGGCCTGAGCGCCGAGGTCCGGCTCTCGGACGCGGAACCGACCGACCAGCTGACCATTGACACCCTGACCGGCAACGACAGGGTCGCCACCGGCCGCCTCGCAGCGAGCGTCATCGGTCTCAGCATTCTCTGATCACGACGTCATCCTCCGGCCGAACCCCGGCGTCCGCCGCACGCGGACGCCGGGGTTCGGCCTTGTCTCCGGGGCTCACTTGACAATTTAACTGAGCCGACTCATTATTGAGGCAACTCAGGTTGATCGATCTGGGTAAGCCATCGGAGAAGGAAGTCGCCGTGCGCGCGTTCGTCGTCAAGGAGTACAAGGGGCCGGTCCAGCAAGCGGACGTCCCCGAGCCCGTGGTCGGAGAGCACGACGTACTCGTGCAGGTCCGGGCGGCCGGGCTCAATCTGCTCGACGAGAAGATCCGGGCGGGCGAGTTGAAGCAGATCCTCAAGTACAAGCTTCCGCAGATCCTCGGCAACGACGTCGCCGGAACGGTGCTCGGCGTCGGCCCGAAGGTGCAGGGATTCAGGCCCGGCGACGAGGTCTACGCCCGGCCCGGCAAGGACCGCATCGGAACGTTCGCCGAGCGCATCGCGGTCGCCGAGGACGACCTGGCGCTCAAGCCCGTATCGGTCAGTCTCGAGGAAGCAGCGTCGCTGCCGCTGGTGGCTTTGACCGCCTGGCAGGCGCTCGTCGAGCGGGGCAACCTGCAACCGGGGCAACGGGTGCTGATCCACGCCGGCTCCGGCGGCGTCGGGACGATCGCGATCCAACTCGCCAAGTATCTCGGCGCCACGGTCGCCACCACGGTCAGCTCCGGGAACGCCGACTTCGTGCGCGAGCTCGGCGCGGACTTCGTCATCGACTACCGCAGCCAGGACTTCGAGCAGCTCGTCGAAGGGTACGACCTGGTGCTCGACAGCCTCGGCGGCAAGAACCTCGAGAAGTCCCTCCGCGTGCTGCGCCCCGGCGGCAAGGCGATCGGGATCGCTGGACCACCCGATGCGGCGTTCGGTCGCGAGCTCGGCGCGAATGCGGTGCTCCGGTTGGTCATGGGCGCCCTCAGCAGCCGCATCCGACGCCAGGCGCGACGTCTCGGCGTGACGTACGAGTTCCTCTTCATGCGCGCCAGCGGCGACCAACTTCGCCGGATCACGGCCCTCGTCGACAGCGGCGTACTGCGCCCCGTCGTCGGACGGGTCTTCGACTTCGACCAGACCGTGCAGGCAGTGCAGTCGCTCGACAAGGGCGGCATCCGCGGCAAAGCCGTCATCAGCCGGCCCTGACAACCCCTACGAACCAGGAGAACCACCATGAGTACCGTCATCACCAACTACAAGGACGCGCCCGCCCGCACGGTCGACGCCGGCGGCGTCACCTACGCCTACCGCGAGCTGGGGCCGAAGGGCGGGATTCCCGTCGTCTTCTTCGTCCACCTCGCCGCGACCCTCGACAACTGGGACCCCCGGATCATCGACCCGATCGCCGCGGAGCACCACGTCATCGCCTTCGACAACCGCGGCGTCGGCGCCTCCACCGGCCGCGTCCCCGACAGCATCGAGGCGATGGCCGACGACGCCTACACCTTCATCACGGCGCTCGGCTTCGACAAGATCGACATCTTCTCCTTCTCGCTCGGAGGCATGATCGCCCAGGCCCTCGTGGTGAAACATCCCGAGCTTGTCCGCAAGCTCGTCCTCACCGGCACCGGCCCCGCGGGCGGCAAGGACATCGACAAGGTCGCCGGTACGACGTACTACGACATCCTCCGAGCGGCCCTGACCCGGTCGGACCCGAAGGAGTTCCTGTTCTTCAACCGCAACGCCACGGGCAAGCCTGCCGCTCGCGCGTTCGTCGACCGGCTCAAGGAGCGCACCGCAGACCGCGACGCAGAGATCAAGGTCACGGCGTTCCAGACGCAGCTGAAGGCGATCAAGAAGTGGGGACGCTCCGCCCCCGCCGATCTGTCGAAGATCACCCAGCCCACGCTGATCGCCAACGGCGACAACGACCGCATGGTGCCCTCGGTCCTGTCCGAGGACCTGCACCGGCGCATCAAGGGCTCGGATCTGATCATCTACCCGGACTCCGGCCACGGCGGCATCTTCCAGTACCACCAGAAGTTCGCCCCCGTCGCCGTCGACTTCCTCTCACGATGACTACCGCGCAAGTGGGCGTGAAGAAGCACCTCACCTCCTCCATTCCGCTCTGGGTGCGCACCGATCAGCCCCGCCAGACCGGCATGGACTACTGGAAGGGCCCGCACTCGAAGATCATCTCCGCCACTCCGGGCTTGGAGGAGTACCGGCAGATCCACCTTGCGGAGGACAACCCGGGCCGGTGGCCGGTGACCGACGGGGTGGAGACCTCGATCCCCGTCGACCGGAAGATCGACGGCGTCGCGGAAGTCACGTTCCACTCGGCGCTCTCTCCCCTGCTGGGGCGCAAGCAGACGCAGCTGGCGTACAAGGACGAGATCAACGTGTTCCGCCGTACTCTCCTCTACACCGGCCCGCCGAACTCGTCCCGCTGGTACGACGTCGCAGGCCCAGGTGAGACAGTCGGTGCCCGTGCGATGGTCTACCTCCGCCGTAGAGACGGGGTCGGCGCCGGCGAGTTCCGGAAGTTCATCAAGGAGCGGCTCGTTCCCGCACTCGCCGACACCGGAGTGCTCAAGGAGCTTCGTACGCAGACATTCCTGCCCTGGATCGAGAAGCTCTGGGACACCCCGAACGTCGCGCACGACAACCCTCACGACCAGCAGTTCCACGCGTCCCTGATCCTCGGGTTCACCGACGCCGCAGCACGCGATACCTTCTTCAGCAGCCACGTCATCGAGGAACTGTCCAACCAGCTGGCACCGCTCGCCTCCGCGATCCATGCGTACGACGTCGACGCCGCCCTCACCTACGTCAAGAACGGCGCCATCCTGCCGCACTACGAGCAATAGCCGCTCTCGTTGCCGTGGAAGAATGAACGCCGGCACGTTCGAGCCCACCCAGCCGGAGCCCACACAGCAGAAAAGGAAGGCAGCCATGCCACTCGCCTCCCAACGAGTCGGACGGCGCGAGCGGAACAAGCAGGAGAAGCTCGACCGCATCACCGCCGCCGCCCGAGAGCTCTTCGCCGAGCGCGGCGTCGACGAGGTCACCACCCAGGAGATCGCGGACAAGGCCGACATCGGTGCGGGCACGCTGTTCCTGTACGCCAAGACCAAGGGCGAACTCCTCCTGCTCGTGCAGAACTCGACGTACGCCGACGCACTCGCCGAAGGTACGTCGGCTGCCGAGAGAATCTCCGACGTACTCGACGCGGTGATGGCGATCGTCCGCCCGGTCGTGGAGTGCAACCGCAAGCAGATCGACAACGGACGGACCTACCTGCGCGAGATCGTCTTCGGCGACCCCGAGGAGCCCCACCACCGCACCGCACTCGGCCTGACCGTCCAGACCGAGCAGGCGATCGCCGACGTCCTTCAGCGAGACGAGCGCAGCAGCGCCACCGACGCCGCGACGCTCGCACACATCGTCTCCGCAATCATGTTCGTCAGCATGGCGGCGACCATCAACATCGCCAAGCCGGTCGACGACGTCGTCCAGGAGATCAAAACCCAGGTCCAGGTCCTGCTGCCGAGGTGACGTCAGGCTGACTTGACCTCGCGGTGGAGGAGTCGGAGGAGGCCGAGGGCCAGGGGCAGGATGACCCAAATGGTGCCCGAGACTGCGATGTGCGCCCAGTCGCCGGCCTGGAACGTCCGCTGATCGAAGGCCGGGGCCATCGCGGTGTTGACGTCGAGCCAGGGCGCGACCTTCTCGAGGCTGCCAACCATCGAGAACAGCACGGTCCAGGCGATCGGGACCACGTAGTAGAGCACGATGGCGGCGGCGGTGTTCATCAGCAGCATGCCGAAGGCGAAGCCCTGAACGATGCCGATCAGCTGTACGGCGAAGAAGTCGCGGACGTTGGCGGCGCCAACGTTCCAGCTGCCGGCGCCGTCCAGGAACGCCATCCCGGCCAGGTTGCTCACGGCGGCCACGCCGAGTGCCACGACCACCGCGAGCAGGCCGATCAGAACCACAGCGACCAGTTTGGCGACGGCGATCCGGATCCGGCTGGGCTCGAGGGTGAACGTGACCAGGCCGGTGCGCTGGCTCCACTCCGCGGTCACTGCGAGGATGCCGAGCACCGGGAGCAAGATGCTCTGCGGGGTCGCCGTCGCACCGACGAGGTTCATGAAGGTCAGCTGGTCCGGATCGGCGACGAACAAGAACACGACGATGACGGCGACCGTGATCAGACCGATCGCGGTGAGCAGCCAGAAGCCGGCCCGGGTGTCGACAAGCTTGCGCAGTTCGGCCCGCAGCAGGCGGCCGAAGGGTACGGATGCCACCCTCGGATCCGGGGTCATTTCGATGTGGCGGGTCGCGGTACTCATGCGGTGACCTTCTCTCGTGCGTCGGCGGCGGTGAGCTGCAGGAACATTTCCTCGAGTCCGGAGCCGTCCGCGCCTCGCAGCTCGGTGACGACCACGCCGTACTGCGCGGTGGCCGTGGCGATCTGCTCGCGGGTGGCATCCACGACGTACGCGCCGTCGGGCTCGAGCTGGTAGACGAGCCCGGCGGCGTCGAGGCAACGCGCCAGCGCATCCGGGTCCAGGCCACGGACGAGCGTTCCCGCGGCGTTCAACAGGTCGGCCTTGCTGCCGTCGGCAACGATCACGCCGCGACCGATGACGACCAGGTGGTCGGCGATGACCTCGATCTCGTGCAGAAGATGTGAGGACAGCAGGACGGTTCCGCCGCGATCCGCGAAACCCTTGAGCAGCCCGCGCATCCAATGGATGCCGGCCGGGTCGAGTCCGTTGGCAGGCTCGTCCAGGATCAGCACCTGCGGGTCGCCGAGCAGGGCGTGCGCGATGCCGAGGCGTTGCCGCATGCCGAGCGAGTAGTTGCCGACCCGGCGGTTGCCCTCGTCGCCGGACAGCCCGACGATCTCGAGCATCTCGTCGACCCGTTGGAGGCGAAGGCCCATGACGATGGCGCCGAGGCGAAGGATCTCGCGGCCGGTCCGCCCCGTGTGTTGTGCGGACGCGTCCAGGAGGACCCCGACGTGCCGCCCCGGGTTGGGGAGTTCGGCGTACGGAACGCCGAGGATGGTGCTGCGACCCGCCGACGGCGGGGTCAGCCCGGTCATCATGCGCATCGTGGTCGACTTGCCTGCCCCGTTGGGACCGAGGAAGCCGGTGACGGATCCAGGCTGCGCCTGGAAGGACACGCGGTCTACGGATTGGTGTGTTCCGTACCGCTTACTGAGTTCTTCGACTGTGATCATGAGGTCGAGCCTGGTCCCGCGCACCGTCCCGGCACATCAGCCGCAACGCCATGACCGCGAACCACGGGATAGAGCTGAATAGCCCACGGTAGGGGTCTGGCCGGACGGTGGTCTCTGCCCGGAACCACAGACCTCCCGTACCGTGAGCAAGGTGGACGCCATCCAAGCCGCGCCACCACCTCCGCTGAGCCGCTGGCAGTCGACGTGGCGGTACCTCTTCGCCATCATCACTGGCGCCGGCTTCTGGATCACGAGCTACTACAACACGTACGCCGGACAGATCGGTGCGCTCTGGGCCATCGATCTGCTGCTCGGAGTAGTCAGCGTCGTTCTGATGCGCCGGCGACGTACCAACCCGTTCGTCGTCGCCCTGATCGTCAACATCTTCGGATCCTTCTCTACGGCCGCGTCGGGAGCGGTGGTCGTCACCACCGTGTCCCTGGCTACGCGCCGGCGCTGGCACGAGATCGTCCCGGTCGCGGTGGTGGGCTTCGCTGCCTCTGTCGTCTTCTTCGAGACCCATCCCGGCGCGGAGGACTCGTTGCTCTTCTCGCTCCTGTTCACGGTCGTCTTCGTGAGCGCCGTGATCGCCCCCGGCATGTACGTCGGTGCCCGCCGCGACCTGCTGTCCACGCTGCGGGAGCGAGCGGATCGCGCCGAACGCGAGCAGGGCCTGCGAGTCGAGCAAGCGCAGGTCACCGAGCGGGCCCGGATCGCCCGCGAAATGCACGATGCCCTGGCGCATCGCCTGTCACTGGTGGCCTTGCACGCGGGTGCACTGGAGTACTGCCGAAGTCTGAGCGATGCCGAGGTCGCCGAGGCAGCCGCAATCACCCGCAAGAGCGCCCACCTCGCGCTGCAGGACCTGCACGCGATCCTCGGCGTACTGCGAACCCTCGAAACCGACGCACCACCGGAGCGTCCACAACCGACGCTGGCCGACCTCCCGGCACTGGTCCAGGAGGCGATCGGTTCAGGCACGAGAGTCCGGTTGCACAACCAGGTCGACAACCTGGCGGAACCGCCCGACGCGATCGGACGCGGGGCCTACCGGATGATCCAGGAGAGCCTGACGAACGCTCGCAAACACGCACCGGACACCGCCGTCGACGTCACCCTCAGCGGCCATCCGGGCGGGCAACTGGTACTCGAGGTACGCAACCCGCTGCGGCTCGGCTCCGCCGTGAGCTTGACGCCTGGGTCCGGACTCGGCCTGCTCGGACTGACCGAACGCGCCGAGCTGATCGGTGGCCGACTCGAGCACCTGAGGCTGGACGGGCACTTCGTGGTCCGCGCCTGGTTGCCGTGGCCGGCATGAGCACAGCCATCCGGGTTGTGATCATCGACGACGACGCGCTCGTACGCACGGCACTCGCCATGATCCTGCGCGACGACGCGACGATCGAACTGGCCGGCGAGGCAGACGACGGCCAGACCGGGCTCGACCTCATCTCGCGCGTCACGCCCGACGTCGTCCTGATGGACATCCGCATGCCACGACTCGACGGGCTCGAGGCCCTCGCCCAACTGATGGATCGACCCACACCGCCCAAAGTGATCGTGCTGACGACCTTCGACGCCGACGACTACGTACTGCGCGCTCTTCGCGGCGGAGCCAGCGGCTTCCTCCTCAAACACACCCCACCGGCCGCGATCGTCGAGGCGGTGCACAAGGTCGCCGCCGGCGAACACATGCTCTCCCCCACCGTGACCGCCCAACTCATCGCCCGCCTCGGCGCAGACGAGCCAGAAGCCCAACACGTCCTCGATGCGCGATCCCTGGCCGACACTCTCACCTCCCGCGAACGCGACGTAGCCATCGCGGTCGGCCAAGGCAAGGTCAACGCGCAGATCGCCGAAGATCTCTACCTGAGTATGGCCACCGTCAAAGCGCACGTCTCCCGCATCATGGTCAAACTCCAAGCCACCAACCGCGTCCAGATAGCCAACCGCATCCACGACGCAGGCCTCACCTGACCGACTGCGGATCCGGCCGGGTCAGCGTTGTGGGAAGCAGGCTGCGACGGCGAGGGCGTCCACGAAGTCGTTCATTTCGTGGCCGGAGTGGCCTTTTACCCACTGGAAGGCGACATCGCCGCGCTGGGTGACCAACTCGACGAGGGGCTCCCACAGGTCCTGATTGGCGACCGGCTTCTTTGCTGAGGTGAGCCAGCCGCGCTCGAGCCAGCCTCTGTGCCAGCCGTCGCGGAAGCAGTTGACGACGTACGTCGAATCCGACACGACCAGCAGCGGACCGTCGTTCGCCCGCACGGCCTCGAGTGCGGCCCGGATCTCCATCCGCTGGTTCGTGGAGACGGCCTCGTGGCCGGAGGCATGCACGGTCTTCGACAACGCCCAGGCCCAACCTCCAGGTCCAGGATTGCGCGAGCAGGCACCATCGGTGAACACGGTGCGCGCCCCGACAGGGACGGTCATATCAGCCGGACGAGGACGACGAGCACGAGTCGGAGACATCAGAGCGAAACCCTACCGCGCTGACGCATCCCATACGGACAGCCCCGGCTGCTTCGCCGGGGCTGTCCGCTGCTAGGGGTTGTTGGCTACGCCTTCGTCGACCTTGGGGCCGCGGGCGGCGGTGATGGCGGCGTAGGTGATGCCGGCGATTGCGGCGCCGACGATCGGGGCGACGATGAACAACCAGACCTGGCCGAGTGCCGAACCGCCGGCGAACCAGGCGACGCCGAGCGATCGCGCCGGGTTGACCGACGTGTTGGTGACCGGAATGCCGACCAGATGGATCAGTGTGAGTGCTAGACCGATGGCGATCGGAGCGAATCCCTTGGGCGCCCGGTCGTCGGTGGCGCCGAGGATCACGTACAGGAAGAAGGCTGTCAGCACGATCTCGACGATCGCGCAGGCCAGGAGCGAGTATCCGCCGGGCGACCGGTCACCGTAACCGTTGCTGGCGAAACCGCTGTCGACGGCGCTGAAACCATCCTTGCCGCTGGCAACGGCCAGCAGGATCGCACCGGCAGCCGTACCGGCGACGATCTGGGTGACGATGTACGTCGGCACCCATTTCCACTCGATGCGCTTGGCAACCGCGAGGCCGATCGTCACAGCCGGGTTGAAATGACCACCGGAGACGTGGCCGACGGCGTACGCCATGGTCAGCACGGTCAGGCCGAAGGCCAGCGCCACGCCGAGATAGCCGATGCCGACCGAGACCTTGTCCGGGTTGAGCACGACACCAGCCAGGACGGCCGCACCGCAGCCGCCGAACACGAGCCAAAAGGTTCCCAGAAACTCCGCACCGATCCGAGCCGCAGGACTTGGTGATTCCACGACTGCCTCCTTCTTGACCCCCGTTGAGTTGAAACCCTGCTGTCACAGTAAGACACGGATTCGTGACAATTGGTGACATTCGAAGAGGAGATCTTCGCGGGCGAGTCGTGGGTCGAGGGTGGCTTGGAGTTATCCACAGATTGCGAAGACCGGCCGTTCGAGTGCCCGAAAGTCCATATGTTCTTGGGCAAAGGAGGTGCTCGATGAGTGCTCGCAAGGACAGTGCTGGCCGCCGGAGCGGCCGTGGAGGTAGCAGGCGACACAACGGCGTCGACGCGGATCGGCCACACCCGGTGCTGGTGCCGCTGACGATGCCGCAGGCCGACCGATTGGTCCGTCTGGCCGAGGCCGCGGTCGCGGAACGCGGGTTTTCGATGCGGTACGACGGCACCGGCGCACTGGTAGCGATCCG
Organism: Kribbella sp. VKM Ac-2569; assembly: GCF_004216905.1. Taxonomy (GTDB): domain Bacteria; phylum Actinomycetota; class Actinomycetes; order Propionibacteriales; family Kribbellaceae; genus Kribbella. The sequence continues at coordinate 193,725 of NZ_SGXJ01000003.1, read as the reverse complement.
AGACGACGACGATCCGATGGACGACACCCCGTCTGCCGGGCTCGCGAATCTCGCGCGCACCGTCAGCGGGTTGCCACGACAGCAGTGGCGATCGGCGGTGGCTGCGCATTTCGACCAGATGCTCCCTCCGGGCGAACGGCCGATGGTCCCGGAAGACCTGGAGAACGAGCTCTACCTTCGACTGGTCTGCGCAGCCACGATCGATCCAGGCTGGACCGACCGGGTGCCAGAGTTCGTTCCAGGTGTAGTCACCGCGCCGGCGACCTACACCGGGCGCGCGGTCGCGATGCATTTCGACATCGACTCTCTCGGCGTGCCGTGGGAGGAAATCACCCGGATGGGTCTGGCGAACCTGCGCCGTCTCAAGGACAACGTCGAGCTGGTGCAAGAGCCGGGTGGCGACGGCGCCCAGATTGCCATGCTCACCGGCGGCATGTTCACAGCATCCCGGGCGCTGGTCCTCGACACTGTGCTGCGCGAATCCCTGCGCGTCGAGAACCCTCCGTTCGGCTGCCTCGTGGCGATGCCGTCGCGAGACATGCTGCTCATTCACGTGGTGCGAGATCAGACGGTGGTCAGCGCCTTCGGAATGCTCCTCAGACTGGCCAATTGCTTCTTCGCCGACTCGCCGGGACCTGTGAGCCCGCACGTCTACTACGTGACCGGCAACGAGTGGCAACAGGTGACCGACTACAGCACCGGCACCGCACAACTCCAGGCCCGCGGCCGCTTCTCAGAAGCCCTACGCCGCCTCGACACCGCAGCAAGCGGTCTACCGCATGTCATCTGACGGAGCAGCGTGGAGGGCGGCGGTGGCGGTTACTACGTCGCACCAGGCTTCGCCGACGCTTTTGAAGAGGCGGGGTGCGCCGGGGGTGATATCGATGCGGCCGGTGGCCAGTTCGTGGAGGTCGGCTGTGATCGCGTCGGTTTCGGGTACGCCGTCCGCGATGGCGAGGAGGATGTCGCCGGCCTGGCCCAGTGCGGAGGCACGTGACTCGACGACGACGGTCGCCCGGCGTACGAGGTTCGTGTCGACCTCCCGGACCGCTGGTTCGTGCGACCCGACGGCGACGACGGTCGCTTCCGGCCGAAGCAGATCGGAGTCGAACAGCGGCTCGGTCGCCGTCGTACAGCAGGCCACCAGATCGACGGACGCGACGTCGTCGGGAGTCCCGGATCGAGCTGGGAGGCCCTGCGCTTCAAGCGATCCGACGAGCGCGGCGACCGCCTCGTCCCGGCGGCCCACGACGACGACGTGGTCCAGCGGACGGACCGCGTTGATCGCCAGGGCATGGCTCAACGCCTGCGGTCCCGTCCCGAACACGAGCAACGAGTTCGAGTCCGTGGTCGCCAGCCGGCGTACGGCGAGCGCCGAGAGACTCGCCGTACGTCGCAACGTGAGCGACTCGGCGTCGATGACGGCGACCGGCCGCAGCGTCGGCCCATCGAAGGCGATGTGGACGCCCTGGATCCGGGGCAGGCCGCGGGCGGCGTTGCCGGGGCTGACTGACACGACCTTCACGCCGACCTGCGGCCCGACCTCGCCGGGCATCAGGATGAGCTGGCCGCCGGACATCTCCACGAACGTGCGCGGCGGCGTGTTTCCGGGCGCGGCGCCGGACACCAGCGCGTCCTCGAGCGCGTCGAGCGCCTGCGTCCAGCCGAGCGTGCGCTCGAGGGCCGCCCTGTCGATGAACCTGATGCTGTCCGGCATGGATCTCCTAAACGACGTGTCCGCCCTGGATGACGATCCGTTGCGCGGCCGGATCCCACAGGCATTCGGGTTGCTCCAACGGGTTGCCCGAGACTACGAGAAGGTCCGCGATCGCCCCGGGCCGGATCACACCGAGGTCGTCCAGCCCGAGCAGGCGGGCGTTCACGGACGTCGCGCAGCGCAGTGTGTCGAGCATGCCGAGCACCTCGCTCTGCAGACGCAACCCGTTGAGCTGCTCCTCTTCCAGCTCGCCCATCAGATCGCTGCCGAAGCCGACCGGAACCCCCGCGGCGACCGCGAGCTCGATCGCCTGCCGACCCGCGTCGAGCACCTCGCGGTTCTTGGCCCGCGACACCGCAGCCATCCCGAGTTCCACACCGCGCCGATCCATCGCGTCGTACGCCGCCAATGTCGGAATCAGGAACGCCCCGTGCTCAGCCATCGCCGCGGCCGACGCGCTGTCGAGGAGGTTGCCGTGCTCGATGGACCGTACGCCGTTGCGTACCGAGTGCACGATCGCTTCCGGCGAGTACGAATGCGCCGCGACGTAACTCCCCCGCCGGGCCGCCTCGGCCGTGACGGCGCGGATCTCGTCGTCGGAGTACTGCGGAATCCGGATCGGGTCCGTCAGCGAGACCACGCCGCCCGACGTCATGATCTTGATCGCGTGCGCGCCCTGCCGGAAACGCTCGCGGACAGCGCGACGCAGCGGGTCCACCCCGTCCACGACCTCGGTCGTGTGACTGTGGCAAGGACACGTGTCCCAGTGCGCCGGCCTAGCGTCGCCGTGCCCACCGGTCTGGCTCAGCGCCGGCCCGGTGAACAGATACCGCGGCGCCTCGAGCCGGCCTTCGGCGATCGCCTTCGCCAGCCCGGCCTCGCCACCGGCGACATCGCGGATCGTCGTGAAGCCGCGCCGCAACGCGTTGCGCAACCGGCCGGCCGCGACGATCGCTATATAGCTCAGCGGGCTCGCTTCGATGTCGACCATGTCGAGACTGATCCCGTACGGATGACAGTGCGCGTCGATCAGCCCAGGCAGGACGGTGCCGCCCTTGGCGTCGACCACGACGGCGCCGTCCCCAAGGTCCGCGGTGTCCCCGACCGAGACGATCCGCCCGTCGCGGACAGCAACTGGCCCGTCGACGAGCTCAGCGCTCTCACCGTCGAAGACCGTCGCATTGGTCACGATGAGCGTGCCTTGCCCAGACCTGCCGTCATTGCCGAGCACATTGTCCTCCTTGAGATGGTTCGGTGAGCAGTGGTGCCATTGTCAGGGCGAGGTGGAGAGTGAGGCGGTCCTCGCCGCGGTGCAGGTCGAAGCCGGTGATGGTCTCGATTCGGCGGAGCCGGTAGTACGCCGTCTGGCGGTGGATGGCGAGCTCCGTTGCCAGTTCCTGGATGTTGCCGGCCCGGTCCAGGAACACCTGCGCAGTCCGTACCAGCTCACCGCCGGCGTCGAGCAGCCGCTGCGCCCGCGGATCGAGTACGGCGTCCACGAGGGCCGACCGCGGACCGCAGGAGATCAACCGGTGTACGCCGAGTTGCGACCAATGAGCGACCGCACCGAGACGCGGCACGGCGGCCAGGATCTTGGTGGCGCGCATGGCCTGTTCGTGGCTGGTCCGTGCGTGGGCGACACCGCGCTGCGGCTCGCCGACTCCGACAAGCAGGCGCGCCGCGGCCTGGTCGCCGAGGCGTTGGGCGTTCAGTTGCCGGAGCCGGTCGATCGCCTGGTCGATCAAGGAAGTCCGCTCGTTCGCGAGGTCGACGAGCAGCGTCGTGAAGCCCTCCCCCGAAGTGGCGAGCACATGGCGCGGCAGCGACCAGAGATTCAGCGGCACGACCTCACGCGACGGCTGTTCTGCATGGACGACCACGACGTACGCCGTCCGCTGGACGAGCCCCCGGCTGTCGAGCTCTTCGACAGCCCGCGCCGAGACCGCGTCGTCCGGCGCGAGCAGGTTGGTGAGCAGCAGCGATGCGTCGCGACTACCGCGGGCGCGTTGAGCGAGCAGAGCACCCGCGTCGCGCGCGATCGCCGCGGTCGCCTCCAGTTGCGCCGGCGTACCCAATCCGCCTTCCGGGTCGAGCAGCCAGAAGTATCCGTAGGTCACGCCGTTCCATCGCACGGGCAGGCACAACCTCGGGAGGATGCCGAGGCTCGGCTCCGGCGGCGTACGGACCGGTCCGGCGGCGGTGGCGATGCCGAACTGCTCGAACCAGCTCCGGACATCGGCCGTCGAACGCCGCCGCAGAATCGACCCGGCCCGGACCGCGTCGATCTCGTCGGGCTGGGTGTTGAACGCGATCAGGTTGAAGTCGCGATCCTCGAGCACAGCCGGCGTACCGAACGCGTCCGAGATCGCGCCGACCAGGTCGTCGAGGTCCATACGAGCAGCTTAGACATATGTATGACGATCTTCGCCAGAGGATGTGTCACCTGGATAACGCCGACCAACCGTGATGGTCCTTACAGTGCACTCACATCCTGACCCGGAGGAGTCCGCCGTGCTTGGTACCGCTCTGCTCGCCGCATCCCGCAGCCGTCGCGTCCGGGCCGTCGTCACCAAGTCCCCGGTGACGCGCAAGGTCGTCACGCGCTTCATCGCCGGTGACGACGTGTACGCCGCCGTCGACACCACCCGCCGGCTGACCTCCGGCGGCTTCGCCGTGACCCTCGACCACCTCGGCGAGGACACGCTGGATCGAGCCCAGGCCGAGGCCACACGGGACGCGTACCTCAACCTGATCAAACTGCTGGCCGACCAGGGACTCGCGACCAAGTCCGAGGCATCACTCAAGCTCTCCGCGATGGGCCAGGCGCTGCCCGGCGACGGCGAGGCCCTGGCCGCCGAGAACGCGCACGCGATCTGCGCCGCGGCCTCCGACGCCGGCATGACCGTCACCCTCGACATGGAGGACCACACCACGGTCGACTCCACGCTCAGCATCCTGGCCGAGCTGCGCAAGGACCACCCGTCGGTCGGCGTCGCGCTGCAGGCGATGCTGTACCGGACCGAGGCCGACTGCCGCGACCTCGCCACCACCGGGTCGCGGGTACGCCTGGTCAAGGGCGCGTACGCCGAGCCGAAGTCCGTCGCGCACCCCGCGAAGAGCGACGTCGACCGCGCGTACGCCCGATGCCTCGGCATCCTGATGGGCGGACTCGGCTACCCGATGATCGCCAGCCACGACCCGCGCATGATCTCCATCGCCCAGGCACTGGCGACGCAGCACGGCAAGGGCCAGGACGACTACGAGTTCCAGATGCTCTACGGCATCCGGCCGAGCGCGCAGGAGCAGCTTCGCTCGCAGGGGTCCCGGGTTCGGATCTACGTCCCGTACGGCGACGACTGGTACGGGTACTTCATGCGCCGCCTGGCCGAGCGCCCCGCCAACGTCGGCTTCTTGCTCCGCTCCCTCGTCACCAAGTAGCGCGGATGTCGGATTTCATGGTGCGCTGATCGTCATACACCTGAGGGCGGACAGCCGAGTCCGCCGAGGAGGTGACGGCACGGTGCTGGACGACGACGCCAAACGAGTGGCACACCGCGCGCTCGTGGATCGGATCCTGACGGGCGACGGCAGAGCGTCTACGGAGCAGCGCACGCGCGCGTTCAACAACGAAGGCCTCGTCCCACCGTTAAGCACGCTGCTCAGCAAGGTCACATGTACGCCGGTACGCATCAGCGAGGCTGACCTGACGGTAGCGGGCTGCACCGAGGACGAGGTGTTCGAGTTGGTTATCTGCGCCGCGGTCGGTCACTCGACCCGCCTGTACGAAGCCGGGCTGGCGGCGCTGGCCGAAGCGATCTCCGAGGAGGCGCCGGGCCATGCATCTTGACATCCTCAACCACGGCTACCGGCCCGGAACGAAGCTGATGTTCGCGCTCATCCGGCTGTTCTCCGGGCAGCCGCTCCCGGACGCCGCCAAGCTGACCTTCTACCGGTCCGACTTCTACGGAAACCCGGCCAAGGAGTTCACCCACGAAGCACTGCGCGGGCCCTCCGACTGGTCCGTCGGCGACCGCGAGCTGATGGCCGCCTACGTGGCCAAGCTGAACCAGTCCGCGTTCTGCGTCGGCGCCCACACCGCGACCGCAAGCCTCGCCTACCAAGACGGTCCGCGGGTGGCGGCGATCCTCGACGACCTGGAATCGGCGTCGCTCGATGAGCCGCTCCGGGCAACGCTGCGCATGCTCGGCAAGTTGATCCGCAACGGACGCGTCGACGCCGACGACCTGCGCGACGTCCTGGCCGCTGGCGTCTCACCCCAGCAGGTCAAGGACGCGCTCGCGGTGTGTACCGCTTTCAACACGACCAGCCGCCTCGCCGACGCCTTCGGCTTCGAGCTCCTCACCCCGAAAGGCTATGAAGCAGGAGCGAAATACCTCCTCAAACGCGGCTACCGCTAGCCGACGCAGGCAGTCCTCACGCCTTAGGTGGCAGTGGGGTAAGAAATCGTCCCCCAGTGACGAATAGTTTCCCAGCTGCTGGTCAATCGAACCGGAGCGCCTTCGTCGACTCCGGCGAGCACACCAAGCGAGGCGCACGCCGTACGGCTTCACCCTAAACCGCAGGAACTGTCAGTGCCTCGGTGATGCGTTGGCGGGCTTTGTAGTAGTGGTTCGGGTCGAGTACTGGGCGGTTGAAGCGGAGGGTTCGGTCGGGGTCGATGAGGTCGAGTGCAGCCGCGTTGCCGTGGGCCGCGCGTACGGCCTGGAGTGCGCGGTGGTCCCACATCGCCTGTGCGAAAACGCGGTGACGGAGCGACGGCCAGGGTGTGCCGTCCGGGCCGGGGTAGACCGCGAAGGGATCGCCGGACGGGAACGCGCCGCCGGCCGAGGTGTCCGCGAACGGATCCACCCGCCGGATCGAGTGCCACGTGTACCAGAAGTTGAATCCCCAGTGCAGGAACCCGTCCACGCCGGATGCGAACAGCTGGTGCCCGATCGCGCGGTTCCGCGCCGAAGGCATCCCGATGAACCGATTGGCGACATCGCGATCCTGGCTGACGCAGTAGTAGACCCACAGACGTTCCGGCCGCTCGGCCAGGAACGGCTCCACATGATCGGTCGCGACAACGGGCACCTCCACGGCACCCGACGTGTAGAAGGAGTGCTCGCTCAGGGCGTCGACAACCGTCCAGCCCTTCAGGAGATCGGCGACCACAGACTTCGCCGCAAGGTAGCTCGCGAGCCCGTCCTCCCCCGACGGCTCGTCGGAGATGTGAAAGACGACGTGGTCGCGGTCCCATTCCTCGTCGAGCACGGCCTGCAGCGAGGGCAGCAATGCTTCCATCAACTCCCGATACCGTACGTCGGTCGCCGCCACGTTCCACCCGAAGACGCGCTCCTCGCCCACCACGATGCCGGGCGTGGCCTTCGCGCCCCACTGGGTGAACAGGTGCGCGACCTCGACCCCGGTGATCCCGGTACGCCGACATACGTCGAGCCACCGTCGAAGTCGATCGAACCCGAACGCGTACCCTTCCTCGTTCGCCGTGATGTCGATCAGCTGCACAACGGTCCGGTACGTACCGACCGCGGTGTCGAGCGGCGGCGTCCAGACCGGCGCGAGCAGCGACGTCGCACCCATCTCAACCGCGGACGCCATGAAGCGCTCCACGATGGTCCAGTGCTCCTCGCTGAACACCTCGACGCCGTAGTGGTCCGCGAGCGAGTCGAGGTGCATCCAGTGCCCCGACACGATGTCGAGCGGCGGCAACTCGATCCCCGTGATCTCGACGGCGACCGCCGCGCGATGCAGCTCGGAGCCGTCGGGCGCGCTCACCACGACGGTGAGTTCGTGTACGCCGGCGCGCGCCGGATCGGTCGTGGTGACGTCGCACCACAACGCACTCCAGCTGCCGAACCGCACCGGAGCTTCGCCGTTCGGCACCGGGCGCAGCACATCCGGATACAGGCCGGGCTCGTCGAACTCGTACCCGTCGTCATGGCCCGGAGGTGCGACGAAGGAGCAAGGCACGAGGTCGACACTCGACATGGCGACCAGGTCGGCCGCCGGGCCCTCGACCCGCACCTGCAGCGGGCGGGGGTCGCGGAACTTCGGCTCGAGCGGAGGGCGGTACGCGAGCTGGAACGACGCCGGCTCACCGAGGAAGGCCTGGAACGTGGTCTCGGCGGACACGGGGCGCGGGTCCCGCACCGGGTGCACCTTCGCGAGCGCATCGCAGAGCACGAACTCCCACTTGGCGGTCACTTCGGACCACTCCTTCCGACAAGCACGTCATCCATCACTTGTGCGTAATAGTGGACTCTATGATGCAGATTCGCGCATCAACGCACAACCGCCGTCCCACGATGAGGCTCACTCCTCGGCAGGCGTCAACGCACGTGCCGAGTAGTCGTGCAGGACGAGGGCCGTGGTCACCGGGCCGAAGCGGGCGAGGCTGTCGATGATGGTCTCGAGGCGGCGCGCGTCGGAGCAGTGAACGTCGCAGAGCAGGCAGTCCTCGCCCGTGACCCGACGGATCGCGGTGATGTCGGAGGTCCGCGAGGCGAGCGCGAGCGCCTGTTCGAGTTGCGCGTGCGAGATGCGCAGCCTGATGTGGGCGGTGATGCCGAGCCCGAGCTTGGCCGGGTCGACGACCGCCCGGTACCCCGTGATGACGCCGGTCTTCTCGAGTCGCTGGACCCGCGCGCTCGCGGCAGGCTGGGACAGCCCGACCCGGCGGCCGAGCTCGGCGCCGGTCAGCCGGCCCTCGGCCTGGAGCAGGGCGAGGATCCGCCGGTCGATCTCGTCGAGTGATTCCATGGTTGTTGCCGCCAATGTCTTTGTGATCACTTGCCACGCCGTCGCGAGCCTGTTGATTCGATCAGACTCGGTGCCTCAAGCCTCCCATGGTCGTGGGTTGCGCAAGTGAAAGCGAGGTCTGCAGTGACAGCGTTTGTCATCCTCCCGGGCATCGACGGCTCCGACGGTGTGCACTGGCAAAGCCGATGGGAACAGTCCTGGGGCGACCGCGCCGTACGGATCGTTCCGGCGTCGTGGAGCGAGCCTGAGCTGGACGACTGGGTTGCCGCGACACAACGGGCGTACGACGATGCCCGCGACCGCGACGATGACGTGGTGCTGGTGGCGCACAGCCTGGGCTGCTGGACCGCCGCCGCTTGGCTCGCCGCGGGAGGATCCGCCACAGCTGCACTCCTCGTAGCACCTCCAGACACTCAGCACCCCACGTTCCCCGACCGCGCGGGAACGTTCCGGGCCGTCCCGACGCAACCCCTCCCCTGCCGTTCGCTGCTGGTAGCCAGCACAGACGACCCGTACTGCACCGCAGAACGGGCGACCACCTTCGCCGACGCCTGGAAGGCGGATTGTCACCTGGTGGATCGCGCCGGACATATCAATTCCGCCAGCGATCTCGGCGACTGGCCGCTCGGCCGCCAACTGCTCGAAGGCCTCCTGGCAAACGTGCCGTAGCGTCGGCGCGGGAGGTGGTAGCTGTGTCGGATCGCCGTACGCTCGTGTGTGTTGGCGACCTCGTCGAGGACGTGGTGGTCTGGGCAGCGGGTACGGCGCGGTCCGGGACGGACAACCCCGCGCGGATCTGCCGGACACGCGGCGGCGCGGCAGGGCGACATCTGGTACGACGGTTGTCGTCAAGAACGGCGTAGAGCCCACAGAGATTCACGCCAACACATCGACAACTGCCCCGGTGCCCCCGGTCGACGAAGTGCGCGACACGACCGGTGTAGGCGATGCGTTCGCGGCGGGCTTCCTGTCCGCCGTACTCGCTGACGCCGACGCCGTCGAGGCGGTCAAGGCGGGCCATACCCTTGCCAGGCGGGTTCTCCGCGAACCCGGTGCCACGCTGTCCATGACCGCTGACGAGAACGGAACCGCGTGTGATTGAGCCCATCCTGTCCGACGACGTGGCCCAAGCGCTGGCCGAGCACCGCGCGGTCGTCGCGCTCGAGTCGACGATCTTCTCCAACCTCGGACTGCCTGCCCCGGCCAACGCCGATGCGCTCGAACTCTGCAAGCAGGCAGTACGAGACCACGGTGCGGTGCCGGCCGTGGCCGCGATCCTCGACGGCCGTGCCCAACTCGGCCTCTCGCCGGACGAGGAGAAGAGAGTGCTGCAGGGCACCCGCAAGGTCGCCGAGCGCGATCTCGCGGTAGCGCAGGCACAGGGCTGGGACGTCGGCGTCACCACCGTCTCGGCCACCGTCGCGCTCGCGCATGCGGCCGGCATCTCGGTGTTCGCCACCGGCGGCATCGGCGGCGTCCACCGCGGATCAGAGCTCAGCGGAGACGTCTCGGCCGACCTCGACGCGATCGCCAACCACCCGGTCATCACCGTCTGCGCCGGCGCCAAGGCCTTCCTCGACCTGCCCCGAACACTCGAGTATCTCGAGACCGCCGGCGTACCGGTTCTGGGCTGGCAGCACGACTGGTTCCCGGCCTTCTACACGCGGTCGAGCGGCTTACCGGTCCCCCATCGCGTGGACGACGAGCGAGTGGTCTGCGACGTACTCCGTTTTCGGGCGAGGCCGGCGACCGGCGTACTACTGACGGTTCCGATTCCCGTCGACGACGAGATCCCGGCGGCGCGAATCGACGCCGTACTCACGGCTGCGTTGGAGGCGAGCGCGCGGGCAGGGGTCGTGGGTCCCGCTGTCACGCCTTACGTGCTCGCGCGGATCGAGAAGGAGACGGACGGGCAGAGCATCCCGGCCAACCTCGCACTGGCCCGGAACAACGCTGCTGTCGCTGCCCGGATCGCCGTCGCGCTTGCTGAGTAGGGAATACACCGATTGACCCGGGCTGTTTTCTGTTTGTGGCTCAATCTGACCTTCGTGGACGCCCGACGACCGCCCGATTCGATCTGAGCGAACTGACGCATCGCCTTCTCGTCGGTACGGCGTCGCTGAGTTCGCCGGGACCGCTGTGGTTCCTGGTGCTCAGCGGTACGGCGAACCTCGGAACAGCGGCCGGCACTACGCAGCTTGCACCTGGCGACGCGGCCTGGCTCGACTCACGGACCGGCTTCGCAGTGACCACAGATGCACGCGCCAAGCTTGCGGTCGCGGACCTCCGGGTGGCTGTCGCGACGTACCCCGTCCCAAGTCCGATGGTGATTCGCGGGTTCGCAGCACGGCACGCGGGCGTCGCCGAACTGGTCCGGGGCTGCCCGCTCGACGGTGCCTGCCGTGCCTCGGTGTTCGCGGACGGCTACGGCAACCTCGTCGGTGCTGCGATGACGGACTCCTGGCTGGCGGACCAGGGCTCCGAGACGCATACCGACCCGCTGGTGACTCGCGTGCTCGAAGCCGTGATCGCAGACCCGGCGAACAAGTGGAGCGTCGAGTCGCTGGCCGGCCTGGTGCACCTGTCCCGGTCCGCGCTCAGCGCACGTTTCCAGAAGGCGCTCGGTCGGAGCCCGGTCCGGATGCTGCGGGAGGTCCGCATGGGCGCGGCCCGGGATCTGCTGTCCGATCGCAGTCTCCCGGTCGAGGCCGTCGCGTCCCGCTGCGGCTACGGATCGATCGCAGCCTTCAGCCGAGCGTTCGCCGCCGAACATGGACTGTCACCGCAGTCATGGAGGGCCAACATCCTTCAGGCACCGGGATTGCGCAGCACTGCGAACCCGATCCCGCTGACGACTGCGCACACCGCACCGAGCACGAGGGTCGCAGCGACGCCATGACCATCCACGAACGCGCCACCGACGGCTGAACCGACGGTGATCGCCGCCTGGAAGGCTGTCACCTGCAAGCCCATGGCCGACTCGGTGTGTTCGCGTTCGGCACCAGCGACCCACAGCTGCGTCACGACCGGCATCATGCTGAACGCGAGCCCCCAGACGATCACTCCGGCCGCGAGCATCGGTACACCGACGGCATGGCCGGTCACGGCCAGGCCTGCGGACAGCAACAGCGGCGCCGCGGCGGAGGCGACCCGCAAGCGTGATGCTAAGGCGCCGGCCGCGATATTGCCTACCAAACCGCCCAGTCCCCAGACCAGCAACATCCAGGCAGAACCATCAGGTGCCACACGCATGATCGCCAGCCGGATGTACGGGTAAGCGACGAAGTTCCCGAGCGCAGCGAACACGATCATGACCAGGCCCGCGATCAGCAACGGATTGCGTAGTGCGCTCCGCATCATGGCAAGTCCGGCCGCCGGGTGCGCCGGAACCGGCGGGAACACCACGACCAGGAACAGCAGGCTCAGCACGGTCAACGCGGCCGCCGCCCCGAAGACGACGCGCCACCCGGCGGTGTCCGCGCCGATGGACGCCAGCGGGACGGCAACGATCGTCGCGACGCTCACCCCGACCGACAGGCTGGTCGACACCAACCGCTCGCGGCCCGGGAGGGCGTGGACGCCAGCGCCGAACGCGAACGACCAGTAGCCCGCGATCGCAACGCCCAGGATCAGGCGGCTCAGCAGCACCACCGCGAACCCGGGCGACAGCGCCACCGCAAGATCGGACACCGCAGCCACCGCGAGCAAGCCGATCAGCACCAGCCGCCGATCCGCGCGCGGCAGCACCATCGCGATCGACGGCGCCGTCACGGCACCGGCGATCGCGGTGGCGGCAACAGCCAACCCGGCGGTTCCTTCGGAGACGCCAAGGTCGGCGGCCATGCGGGGCAGCACGCTGGCCGGCAGGAACTCGCTCGCCACCAGCAGGCAGATCCCCAGATCGAGAGCGAGCAACGACACCAGCCCAGACCGCGCCCTGAACGGCGAAGGGCGTGTGTCGGACGATTCGCACGTAGAAGTCACGCCCCCAAGCCTCACGCCCACCGCTCCCCCGCGGTTGATCACGCGTCGCGAACGCTTGATCAGAACACCCGCTGGGTACCCGGGGGTCGACGTACGACGGAAGGCTGACTGATGAGCTCCGATCCGCAGGCGTACGAGCGTGATGACGAGAGCTCAGGTGAGCGCCTCGACCGGCACTGGAACGAGCTGCTGCAAGAGTTGCGGCTCGTGCAGACCGGCACGCAGATCCTCTTCGCCTTCTTGCTGGGAATCGCGTTCCAGAACCAGTTCCACGCCGCGGACGACTTCACGCATGCGGTGTACGCCTGCACGCTGATCGCGGCGGCGCTGGCGGTTGCGCTGTTCCTGGCACCGGTCGCGCTGCACCGGGTGCTGTGGCGCCAACAGTTGCGTGACCGTATGGTCACCGCCACGGATCGTCTGGCGCGCGGCGGTATGGCGCTCCTCATCCTGTCGATGTGCGGCGGCGTACTGATCGCCATCGACGTCGTCCTCCCCCGCCCCGCCGCCGTCGCCACGGTCGTCGGCGTGCTGATCTGGTTCGTGACGCTATGGCTCGCAATCCCGGCGTACATCAGGCACAAGGGCACGAACGGTCGAACCTGATCGTCCCCGCGCTGAGGACAGCGCGGGGACGACGTTGATCAGGTGAAGAGGCTGACGCCACCAGGACCGACCAGAAGGCCGAGGACGATCAGCGCGGCACCCCAGAGCATCTGGCCACGGAACAGCCCCACGATCCCGGATACGACGAGGATCACGGCGATGATCCACAGAACGAACTCCATGGTCTTCCCCTTTCCAGGGCCGGGCACTGGCCCGGCAGGTTGAATCCCCGTGCGGACACCATCCGGTGCCCGCGCGAATCTCCCGCAAACCCGAGGCCTACGCCTGGCCGTTGATTCGGTAGAAGCGGCGGGCGGTGGCTGAGTAGATGTGTTCGCGGTCGCTGTCCGAGAGGTGCGAGAGAGCGTCGGACAGGCCCTTGAAGACTCGGTCGTATCCGCCCGCCGCGGTGGAGATCGGCCAGTCGCCGCCGTACATGAGTCGCTCCGGCCCGAAGACCTCCAGCGCCCGGTCGAGGAACGGTTGCAGCGAGTCCCGGGTCCAGGTTTCGGGGTAGAGACCGGAGACCTTCGCGTACACGCGCGGGTTCTCGGCGGCGGTCGCGATGAGGCTCCACCACGGCTCGCGTTCCGCGTCGCCGATCGGTGGTTTGGCGAGGTGGTCGATGACGATCCGCAGTTCGGGGTGCCGTTCCGACAGCGTCGGGACGTGTTCGAGATGCCGAGGCAGTACGGCGACGTAGTCGAACGTCACGTCTGCCTGCTCGAGTACGCCGAGCCCCTCGCCGACGTCGGGCCGCAGGATCCAGTCCGGGTCCGGGAGGTCGTGGATCAGGTTGCGAATACCGACCACGCGAGGGTCCTTCCGCAACTGCGCGAGGCGCTCCGCAGCAACGCCGGGTTGATCGAGCGGAACGTACGCCACGATCGCCGCCACCTCAGGATGCCGATCGGCCACCTCCAGCATCAGGTCGGTGTCGCCATCGTGGTCGTCGGACTGCACGAGCACCGTCGCGTCGACGCCGTTGCGGACCAGCTGCGGCTTGAGCTCCTCGAAGGTGAAGGTGCGGTTCCACTGCGGTACATGCGGGCCGAGCCACCGGTACGGCGAGCGGTCCAGATCCCACACGTGCTGGTGCGCGTCGATGATCATGCCGGACCTCGCTTGTCGACCAGATAGAGATGGGTGAGCACGAGAACGGTCTCCGCGCGCTGGTTCGTCACGCTGACCTGCTCGTGAACATAGCCGTGGGTCTCCGGCGTCCGCTTGTGGTCGGACTTCTCAGTGATGGCCGCGGTGACCGTGATCGTGTCGCCGATGAACACCGGCTTGATGAAGCGGATCTTGTCGTATCCGTACGACATCGACCGCGGATTGATGTCGCCCGCGGTCATCCCGACGGCGACCGAGAGGATCAGCGTGCCGTGCGCGATCCGCTGCCCGGCCGGCTGCGTCGCCATCCACTCGGCGTCCAGGTGGTGCGGGAAGAAGTCACCGGTCTGGCCGGCGTGCAGCACGATGTCGGCCTCGGTGATCGTCCGCCCGACGGTAGTGCGGCTCTCGCCGATCTCGTACTCCTCGAACCACCGCTCCGCGACCTTCATCGCTCTCCCAACAGTCGCTCGGCCAGCGCGTTTGCGCGCCGTACCAGCTCGGCATCGGTCAGCTCACCGCGGAGGGTCGCTGTGACCCACGGCGAGACGACGTCCTGGAACTCCATGTAGCCCGCCGTCCGCGGCCGCACCCACGCGCCTTCGAGCGTCTGCCGGATCCCGCGGAAGAAGTCCCACGAGTCCTCGTTCAGACGGTCGTCATCCCACGAAGACGCGTACCCGGGCTGGCCGCCTGCGTCGTAGTACACCCCCGACTGGACCTCGGGCGAGGCTAGCCAGACGGCGTACGCGCGGGCTGCCTCGAGTTCCCGGGTGTACGCCGAGACCGCGATGCCGGCTCCCCCTAGCTGCGACCCGGCGACCCCACGCGGCCCGGCCGGAATGTCGACGTACTTGAGCCGATGGGGGCGGAAACCGTTACGCGAATAGTTCGTGTACCCGTAGGCGAGCGGCACGTAAGCCCATTGCCCGTCCCCCGCCAATGCCTCGGCGACCTCGATCGGGTTGGCTGCGAGGCACCACTCGGGGACTCGCTCCGCGAGCCGATGCATCAGGTCGAGTACGACGGCCGCGTCGTCCTCGGCGAGGAAGCGGCCCGGCTCGGCCGCGACCGGCGTACCGCGGTTGGCGGCGAGGGTGCACAGGCTTGAGTACGCGTCGATCGGCTTCGCTGGCCAGAGCACCCTGCCTTCGCGGGCCAGCTCGAGTACGCCGTCCCATTCCGTCGGCGGGGTGGGCAGCAGATCAGGACGATGTACGGCGACCTGCGCAGCGGAGTCGGTGGCGAGTCCGTACTGGTGACCGTCATGGGCGTAGGACGCGTGGCTGTTGCCCACAGCATCGTTTGCTAGCGCTGCTAGCTCCTCGTCATGACCGGCTCCGTCTAGCGGTGCTAGCAGTCCCTCGGCCGCCGCCAGCGGGACGTGCGGATGGTCGATGACGAGCAGGTCGTACCGGGCCGCGAGCCCCGCGATCGGCTCGTCGGCGAAGGCCTGGAGCGAGCGGTACTCCCACTGCACGTCGACACCGGTACGACGCGCGTACTCCTTCGCCGCCGCGACCTGGCAGTCGTACCCGCGCGGATGTTCCCAGGTCATGCCACGCAACGTCGTCATGCGATCTCCTCCACCGAGTGCGGTTCGACGGGATCATGCTCGCCCAGCCGGGGCGCCGGCCGCGAGTTGGTCAGCCGCTCGCCGTCGATCCTGATCGGGCTCCGCGTGGTGGTCAGCTCGAGACCGTCGCGGTGGAGCTCCTGCGTCATCGCGATCGCGCGGAAGCCGTCGTGCGCGACCAGTTCGTCCAGGGTAAGAACGGGCGCGCACCACACGTCCTCGGCGTCGAGGACGGCCAGCCATTCATCGCGAGTCCGGGTGCTGAGCCGTTCCGACAGCAGCTCCTCGATCTCCTCCTGCCGATCCCACCACGACTGCGGATCGGTCATCGCGGCGACCTCGGGCAGGTCGAGCAACCGGCCGATGGTCGGGACCGGGTTCATCGCGATCGCGAGGTACCCGTCGCTGGTCGGATAGATGCCGTACGGCGCCGGCAGGAACGCATGCGCCGAGCGGGTGCCCTTCCGTTGTACGGCGATCGACGGGTCGTTCAACCGCGTCGTCAGCAGCTCGAACTCGAGGTCGAGCAGCGCCTCCAGCAGACTGGTCTGCGCGTGTCCACCTCGACCAGTGCGGAACCGTCGTACCAGCAGCGCCGTGATGCCCTGGGCGAGATGACAGCTGGCGAGATGGTCGGCCACGGCCAGTCCGACCGGCATCGGCGGATCGTCGCGGGAACCGTTCAGCCATGGCAGGCCGGCGATCGACTGGGCGAGCAGATCCTGTCCGGGCCGGTCCTTGAACGGACCCGTGTCGCCGTACCCGCTGACACTGCCGTAGACGATGCCGGGGTTGATCCGGCGTACCGTCTCGTAGTCGAGGCCGAGCCGTTCCATCACGCCGGGACGGAAGTTCGAGACCACCACATCGGCCGCCGCGACCAGCGCCCGGACCCTGTTCAGGTCGGCCGGGTCCTTGAGGTCGGCGACGATGCTCTCCTTGTTCCGGTTCATCGCGTGGAACGACATGCTGTCGCCCTCGATCATCCGGCCGGCGAAGGCGAGTTGCCGGCCGGCGTCGCCGCTGCCGGGGCGCTCGATCTTGATCACCCGCGCGCCCAGATCTGCCAGCCGCAACGCCGCCACCGGCCCGGCCAGGAACTGGCTGAAGTCGAGGACGGTGACCCCGGACAGGGGAAGTTCCGTCACCACTCGGTTCCCATCGTTGTTCCTCTCAGATCGTTCAAGCGTCGTACTGCGGCGGTTCGCCACCATTCGCGGCGGAGGTGTAGGCCGCCTCGACCACCGCCATCGTGCGGAAGACGTCCTCCACCGAAGTGGGCAGCGAAGGGATCGAGCCCTCCAGGTAGCGCTGGACCACGCCCATCGAGCCGATGAACGCGTCGGGGAACCACGAGCCCTCGAACGGCACCGGCCGCCAACCCTCCTCCAGGCGATCGTCGGTGACGAGCTCGAGCCGGTCCTCACCACCGCGCGGGTAGTCGAGCAACAGCCCGAGCTGCACGCGTACGGCGCCCTTCGTGCCCTCCCACTTGATGTAGCTCTCCTCGTACCGTTCACCGAAATGGTGATCGTGATTCGTCGACACCACGACCCGCACCGGGCGGTCGCCGTACGTCAGAGCGATGTCGGAGCGACTGTTCGCGTGGGTCTTCTCCGGGTGCCGGACGGTGACTGCGGACACGCCGGTCGGATCGCCCAGGAACGAGCGGACCAGGTCGAGGTAGTGGACGCTGTGCATGTTGATCTCGAGCCGGTCGAGTTCGAGGACGTACGGGAACATCTCCCACGGCGTACGGACCGAGACCCGGATCTCGAAGTCGTAGAGCTCGCCAATGATGCCGTCGGCAATCAGCTTCCGCGCGACGGCGACGTACGGCGCAAACCGCAGCTGGGTGTTGACCGCGGCTACGAGGCCCTTGCGGCGACAGACTTCGCGGGTGCGGATGCCCTCGGCGAGCTGGTTGCCCAAGGGTTTCTGGAGCAGTACGGCGGCTCCGTCGGGTAGCTGTTCGAGGACGTCTACGTGGGCCTCGGGCGGGAGGGCGATGTCGTACACCGCGTTGTCAGGTGCGACTGCCACGGCGGCAGCGACATCGTCGTACGCCTTCGGTATGCCGTACTTTTCTTGGAGCGCCTGTGCGCGGTCGAGTTGGAGGTCCGTGATGCTCGCGACGGGGAAACCGGCCTTGCTGTACGCGGGCAGGTGGGCGTCGCGGACGATGCCGCCGGCGCCGACGATCACGATCGGCCGCGGGTTGGCCGGCGGGGTGAGGGCGTAGCCGGGGTGTGGTGCGAACTCCGGGAGATCGGTCATCAGCCTTTCACCGCCCCGACCGTCTCGCCGCGGATGAGGAACCGCTGGGCGCCGAGGAAGACCGCCAGCAGCGGCAGCATCGAGATGAACGTCGCCAACGCCAGCTGCGGCATGTAGAGCTTGACGTCCAAACCGGCCGCGACGGTCGGGTTGAACAGCGGGCTCGCGCCGATCAACTGCTGCAGGCCGATCGACACGGTCTGGTTCTTCTGGTTCGACGACAGCAACGCCAGCGGCAGGAAGAAGTTCGTCCAGTTCGCGACGAAGGCGAAGAACGCGACGAGTACGACGACCTGCTTGGAGATCCGCAGCCCGATCCACCAGAACACCGACACCTCCCCGAGCCCGTCCAGGCGGGCCGCCTCGACGAGTTCCTTCGGCATCGTGGTGAGGTAGTGGATGTAGGACAGGTACACGCCGAACGGGAAGAAGCCCATGATCAGCGCGACCGGCCACAGCTCGCCGACCGCACCCACGGCGTTCACCTCGAGGAACAGCGGGATGACCAGCACGGTGTTCGGCATCACCATCGTGACCAAGGTGATCAGGAGCACTGCCCGGCGGGCGCGGAACCGCAGCCGTGCCATCGCGTAGCCGGCCGGGAGCGCTGCGACGACAGCGAGGATCGCTCCCCCGGCCGCCACGACGAGTGAGTTCGTCAGCCAGCGGGTGAACAGGCCGCCCTCCGGGCCGAAGCCATTGACCTGCGACCAGCTGTACCGGACGTTGCTCCAGGCAATGTCTCCGAGGCCGAGGAAACCGCCGCTGCCGTTCTCCACGCCGTCGTTGGAGCGGAACGCCATCGCGACGAAACCGGCGATCGGCACCAGGAAGATCGCGGCGACGAACAGCATCGACACGACCCTGGCCAGCCTGCCGGGGCTCCAGCTCTCAATGCGTGTCACTTAGTTGTCCTCCTTGCCGAAGAGCCCGCTGCGGAACACGATCAGCAGTCCGATGCCGAGGGTGATCACGAGCAGGATCAGCGACATCGCCGCCGCGGCCGGGAAGTTGTAGTTGCTGAAGGCAAACGCGTACCCGAGCTGCGTCGGCGTCCACTGGTCGGGCAGCGCGTTGCTCGCCACCTGGTCGAGGAGCTGTGGCTCGAGGAACAGCTGGAATCCGTACGCGAGATTCATCAAGGCGGCGTACCCGATCCACGGCCGGATGATCGGGAGTTTGACGTGCCAGGCGAGCTGCCACGCGTTCGCGCCGTCCAGGGCGGCCGCCTCCAAGACGTCCTCGGAGATGCCGTTCAGCCCGCCGTTGACGACGACGATCCACGAGCCGACGCCCTGGAAGAACATCATCGCGGTGAGGATGAACGGCAGCTGACCCGGTGCGGCGACCGCCTGTTTGATCGTGTCGACGCCGATCGCGTGCCAGAACCCCTCGATCGGCGACTGCCCAGGGTTGAGCAGGTACACCCACAGGACGAAGTTCGCGATACCGGCCAGTGCGCCGGGGATGTAGTAGACGAACCGCATCGCCGAACCGAACCGGCCGGGGCTGGCGTGGATCAGCAGCGCGAGGCCGACGATGCCGACCATCATGATCGGCAGCCAGATCACCAGCGTCGCGAGCACGTTCTGGAACGTGTCGACGAACCGGTAGTCGGTGAACACCGTCTTGAAGCTCGCCACACCGCCGAACCCGGTGCTCGGGTCCAGCGGTGTCGGCGGCTTCTCCAGAGCAGTCTTGATCGCGTAGCCCACCGGCACGATGCCGCCGATGAGCAGCAGGACGACGTACGGCGACAACAGGATCCAGGCGCCGCGCGTCTCACTCGACCGGGACGCCTTCGCCCGGGATCGCTGCGGCTTCGGCACCGGCACACTCGTACTGCGCTTGTCGACCGTCGCGGTCGTCATGCGGAACTCCTGCTCTACTTGACTGCTCTACTTGACGGTGTAGCCCATGGCCTTGGCTTGCTTCAGAAGTTCGTCGTTGAACCCGGTCCACGCCTGGTCAACGCCCTTGCCCGACGCCAGGCCGGCCGCCATCGTCTCGGTCCACACGCTGCCCGTGTTGTAGAGCAGGTACGAGTGATCCGGCTGGACGTACGCGGTGGCGCCCTTCATCGCGGCGAACGTCCCCGCGTTGTCGGCGAAGTACTGCCCCTTGGCCTGCTTCGCGATCCACGCGTCCTGGACCGGCCCGTACGCCGGAAGACCGGTCGACAGCTCGACCTGCCATTTGGGGTCGGTGGCAACGAACTTCGCGAACGTGAGCGTGTTCTCGAGTTGCTTACCGGTGATGTGGCGCGAGAAGCCCCACAGTCCCCCGCCCTCGTTGCCGGTGGCCGGCTTGTCCTCGCCCTTCCACGTCAGCGGCGCGACGCCCGTCATCTGACCGGCGGGGATCTTCCAGGACTGACGGAACAGGTAGTCGCCCCACCAGGCAGCACCGGGGCTCATGACGAGGTCCTTGCCCACCTTGGCCGCATCCGCGTCGAAGATCCCGACGGTCGAAACTGCCTTCGCCTGCACGAGTTTCGCGAGCAACTCCTTGGCTCGCACGCACTTCTGGTCGGTCAGGTCGAGGTGGACCTCGGTCTCGGACTTGCGGGCGTTCGTCGGGCAGCCGGAGGCCCACAGGTACCGGTCGGGTGCATACGCGTCGCCGGTGAAGCCGCTCAGCTTGCCCGGGTGCTCCTTCGCGATGCGCACCGCGAGGTCGCCGTACTCCTCCCAGGTCTTGGGAACCTGGTACCCGTTCTGCGTGAAGAAGGCCTTGTTGTACCAGAAGATGTCAGGCGCGGCGTCGTTCCGCAGGCAGCGGATCTTGCCGTCGATCTTGCACGGCGCGATCACGGCGTCCTCATACCCCTTGATCACGTCCGGGACCAGGTCCGTGAGGTCGGCCGTGAAGTTGACCTGCGCACCCGCTGCCCAGGCGATGTCGTCGTTGGACGGGAAGAAGATCGCGTCCGGCCAGCCCTTGCCGGCCTGGTTGAACTGCGCGAACTGCTGCTGCAACGACTTGCCGCCGACGGTCCCGTCGATCTGGTTCAGCGTCACCTTGATCTCAGGATGCGCCTTCTGAAACGCCTTGGCAGCAGGCACCCGCGGCGGATCCACCCACACCGTGATCGCCCCACCGGAGTCGGTCTGCTTGACATCCGCGCCCGCCCCACCCCCCGACGAACCACAAGCAGCCAGCAAACCCACCGCACACACAACCGCCGCAACAGCCACAGTGCGCACTGTCCCGGGACGTACTCCGGGTGACTTCATGAACGAACTCCTTCGCTTCGTGTCCCGAGCGGGGCGGCAAATCCAAGCCGAAGCACCATCTGCTCAAACGTTAGAGCAGAAACGCTAAACCGCAGACCCCAGATTGGTCAATCGTTTGCGCACGGACTTTTGCACACCCCCCGGGGACACCGCGGTCAGGCGGAGCGAGGTGATGCGGTGGACTCGCGGATCACGAGTTCCGGTGGCGGGTCGGTGACGACCTCGTCGGAGGTTTCGCCGGTTTCGATGCGGCGGATGACGCTGCGGACGGCGGTGCGGCCGACGGTGTAGAACTGCATCTTCACCGCGGTGAGGGGTGGCCAGGTGTTCTCGGCGGTCCATGAGTCGTGGACTGTGACGACGGAGAGGTCTTCCGGGACGCGGATCCCGGCCTTGCGCGCCTCCCCCAGCAGGCCGACGGCGGCGTTGACGTTCGCGACCACGACGCCTGTCGGTTTCGGGTCGAGCGCCATCAACCGGTGCAGCGCCGTACGTCCGTTGTCGACGGTGTAGCCGATCCTGGTCTCGTACTCCTTCGGCACCCGTACGCGGGCGCCTGCGAGCGCCAGCTTGTACCCGGTACGTCGCCGTTTCGCAGTGAACGACCGCGGGAGCCCGTTGGCGAAGGCGATCCGCTCGTGCCCGAGCTCGAGGAGATGCTGCGTCGCGATCAGCGCACCGTGATGATCGTCGAGGGTGACCGAGCCGACGTGACCCGGGATGGAGGAGTTGACGAGCACGATCGGGGCCTGCGCGGTGAGCAGGTCGCGCAGACCCGCGGGTTGCACCGCGTCCCCGACCTGGAGCGCCATACCGTCGACCCGGCCTTCGCCGATCAGGCGGGCGATGACCTCGCCGCCTGGTCGTACGTCGTCCGAGCGGCCGAGCAGGACCGTGTACCCCCGCTCGGTGGCCTCGTCCTCGGCGCCGTGCATGAGTTCGGTGAACAGCGCGTTGGTGATGTCCGGGACGACCAGACCGACTACCTGGGTACGCGCGGACTTGAGCGCGCGACCCGCGAAGTTGGGGCGGTAGTTCAGCTCCCGCGCCGCGTCGACGATCCGCTCACGAGTCGCCGCACTCACACGTGAGTCCGGTGCGTCGCTGAGCACCCGCGACACAGCAGAAATCGAGACGCCGGCACGGGCGGCGACGTCTCCCAGGGTGGCCATACCGCCCACCCTACTGACGCCCCCACCCCGCGCCCCACCCGACTCACTCATCAACGGGACCGGCTTCGGCGAGTGGGTCGGCGCCGTTGTGTAGGCGGCCTTGGGCTCCGAGGCGTGGTGCCGCTCGGTGGTTGCGGAGCACCTTGCCGTCGATGCGGATCGGGCTGCGCGTGGTCGTCAGCCGGAGCGACTCACCACCTGGTTCGGCCGGCGGACGCTCCACGGTCTGCGTCATCTCGATCGCAGCGAACTCGGGCGACGCGATCAGTTCGTCCAGCGTCCGCAGCGGCGCACACTCGATCCCGACCTCCCCGAGAACCTCAAGCCAGTACGCCGTACCGGCCGCCAAGAGCTGCTCCGCAACCCAACTCTCGCTCCCCGCCGGTCCAGCTGCGGGAGCGGAGGCGGAGTTGTTGACTAGGGCTTGGATTAGGTTGTCGCGGCGGGTTGGGGCGATGGCTAGGTAGCCGTCGGCAGTTGGGTAGAGGGAGTGTGGAGTGAGGGTGTCGGCGGGGTCGGGTGCCGACTTGTTGAGGTGGGCGGTGAGGAGGGTGGACTGCAGGTCCAGCATGCCTTCGAGGAGGCTTGTCTCGATCAGGCCGCCGCGGCCCGTGCGTAGTTTGCGGACCAGCAAGGCTGTCACGCCCTCGGCGAGGTGACAGCTGAGTAGGTGGTCGGCCAGCGAGAGGCCGACCGTGACAGGGCGATCGCCTCCGTTCACCCACGTGAGACCCGAGACGGACTGCGCGAGCAGGTCCTGGCCCGGGCGGCTTGCCCACGGCCCGTCGGCGCCGTACCCGGACGCGGCGGCGTACACGAGTCCTGGATTCAGCGCCCTCGCGGACTCGTAGTCGAGGCCGAGTCGCTCCATCACGCCTGGCCGGAAGTTGTGGATCAGTACGTCGGCGCGCGCGACGAGGCTCTTGACCTGCTCGAGTTCGCCGGGATCCTTGAGGTCGGCAACGACCGCCTCCTTGTTCCGGTTCATGGCGTGGAACGAGACCGTGTCCTCGTCCGCCCACCGGCCCGCGAAGGCAAGTGTGCGGCCGATCTCGCCGGTCACCGGCCGCTCGATCTTGATCACCCGCGCACCGAGATCAGCCAGCCGCAGCGCCGCGACCGGACCCGCCAGGAACTGGCTGAAGTCCAGCACCACGACTCCCGCCAACGGAAGCTCCGCCGCCTGCATCCCATCCCCCGCTCGCACGCCACCACCTGCTCAATCGTTTGCGCAACGATAAGCCAACCGCTACCCGAGGAGCAACCAATCTCAGGTGTGGAGTGGGAGGACGGCCGCGGCTTGGGCATTGAGGAGGTGAAAGCCGTGAGTGTGGGCGATCGATGCCGCTTGAGTGGCGGCATTGACGGCGGCCGTTGGGTTGCCGGCTTGGGTTTGGGCGGTCGAGAGGGTCAGTAGGGCGTGGGTCTCGAGGAAGGGATACGTTGCGCGGGCGATCGTGAGGCAGTCTTCGATCCAGTCAATGGCTGCCGTGGCATCACCCAACGCCAGGTGCGCCTCGGCAACCGCCGACGCAGTCTGTGCCTGGGCCTTGCGATCGCGTACGACGATTGCGAGTTGATGCGCTCGCAGCGCCGTACGCAAAGCCGCCGTACCCTCGCCGCGCTGGCTGTACAACCGCGCGAGCTCGTCCAGCGTCGACAACTCACCGCGGACGTGCGAGCGGCGCTGGTACGACGTCAGGACGTCGTCGAGCAGGCCCGCCGCACGGTCGACCTCGCCCAGTTGCCGCAACGCGCTCGCCAGATTGCCCCGGTTCGCGAGCGCCGACGTCTCGCGACCGGTCTCGTTGAGCTTCAGCGCGGCCGCGAACAGGTCTGCCGCTTCGGCGAGTTCGCCTTGGTGGAGCCGGATCATCCCGAGTCCGTTGACCACGATGGCGCGGATGTGGCCGCGCTGGTCGTCGGCGGTCAGCTCCGTCGCGCGGCGCATCCAGAGCTCGGCGTCGACGAGCATGCCGCGCTCGAGTTGCAGCCACCCGGTCTGATGAGCCACATAGGCTGCGGCCTCGCTCCACCCGACACCGACCGCGAGGGCCGACGCCGCCAGGCAATCGGACAGCGCGTCCGCGTCACGTCCGACCGCCCCGAAAGCCTGCGCCCGGTTGATCAGCATGGCAACGCACGCGCGGTCGTCGCCGGCCGCAGTGGCGGCGTCCAACCCGGCACGGGCCGCAGGAAGCCACCCGTCCGCGTCCCGGCGCAGCAGGAAGTACCCGCGGAGCTGGTCCACGATCCGCCAGGCCAGCTCCCCCTCACCGGACTTCGCTGCACCCTGCACAACAGCCAGCAAGGCGGGCAGTTCGTGATCCAGCCAGGCGAGCGCCTCGTCCTCGGAGGCGAAGTACCAGTCCGCTTCGCCGTGGGCATCGAGGCGCAGGAGTTGCGGATACGCCCAGTCGATCGCGGCAGTCACGGCCTCGGCGTACCAGCTGTGCAGCCGGGTCCGGGCGGTTTCGTGTTCGGGATCCTCGGCGAGAAGGCGTCGCGAGTACAGGCCGAGCAGGTCGTGGAACCGGTAGCGGTCCTTCGAGTGCTGGAGGAGCATGTTCGCCTCGAGCAGCGACTCCAGCACGCGCTCCGCCTCGGCCGTCGACGTACGGAGAAGGATCGCCGTACTCTCGGCACTGAAGTCGTCGCCGGGATGCAGGCTGCACATCCGGAACGCGCGCTGGGCGTCCGCACTTAGATCCGCGTAGCTGAGCTGGAAGCTGTTGAGCACGCTCGACTCGCCAAGGCTGAGTTCGGTGAGCCGGCGGTTGCCGTCGTCGAGGCGACCGGCCAGATCGGCGACGGTCCATTCCTGCCGGGTGGCGAGCCGCGCGCCTGCGATCCGCAGCGCAAGCGGGAGCCGGGCGCAGGCCTCGACGAGCGCACGCACACCCTCGAGGTCGGCATCGAGCCCAGGTGTCCGCGCAGTGGAAGCGATCAGCCGTACGGCGTCCTCCTGCGGCAGCGGCTCCAGACTCACAACGCCCGCGGCCAGCAGGTCCGGCATCCGCCGCCGACTGGTGACGATCACGTCGCTTCGGCCCGCTCCTGGCAGCAGCGGCCGCACCTGCGCCGCATCCTGAGCGTTGTCGAGCAGTACCAGCATCCGCCGGTCGGCGAGCTCGCTGCGCAGCAAAGCCGCCGCCTCGGCTTCGTCTGTGCCGATACGCCGACCAGGTACGCCGAGAGCACGCAGAAAGCGGCCGAGTACGTGGACCGGCGCGGGCGTAGTCGTGTCACTGCCACGCAGATCGGCGTACAGCTGCCCGTCCGGGTACTGCTCGCGGAGCTGATGCGCGGCGGTCAGGGCCAATGCAGTCTTGCCGACGCCGGCGATGCCGTTGATCAGCACGGCTCGCGACGACACCCCGCTGGACCCGCCGAGCGCCGTACGGATCGTCTCCAACTCCGCTGCCCGACCGACGAAGTCCGGTGGCGCGGACGGTGCCTGCTGGACGACCACGCGCGTCGACGGCTCAGCTGGAGAACCGGTCTGCTGCCGCAGCACCTCGAGGTGAACTGCGCGGAGCCGCTCCCCCGGGTCGATGCCGAGGTGGTCCACGAGCGCGGTCCGAATCCGGTCGTACGCCGCGAGCGCCTCGACCTGCCGTCCCGCCGCAGCGAGTGTCTGGATCAGCTCGACATGCAACGGCTCGTCGAACTCATGCCGCAGGGCCAGTCCGCGCAGCGGCTCGAGTGCTTGCTCCGGCTCGCCGAGGTCGCGTGCGAGCGCGGCGAAGGCTCGAACGGCGGCCGTGTACTCGTTGACGACGGCCGCATAGAGAGGGCTGTGAGCGATCGCGTCCACGTCACTGTCGCCGCGCCACAGGTCCACGGCGCTAGCGAGCTTGGCCAGCGCGATCTCCGGGTCGGCGCGTGCTGCCTCGGTTATGAGCTCGCGGAACTGCAAGAGGTCGAGGTCATCGAGCGCCAGTCGGTAGCCGGTGCGGCCGCCGACGATGACAGCTGGCCGGCCAGACTCGAGCAATCGTCGCAGCCGGGCGACGCGGGTCTGGAGCAGGTTGACGGCGTTGCTGGGTGCGCCGCGTGGCCAGAGGAGGTCCACCAGTTCGTCCTGGGCGACCGTCGTACCGGCGGTGAGAGCCAGGCGCGCCAGCAGAGTTCGTTGTGGAGCCGAGTTGACCGGCACCGCGAGGTCTCCGGTGCGGACTTCGAGAGGGCCGAGTACGCCGACGTACACCGGTCCGGCTGCGCCGGGGACGGCGACCGGGCGGTGCGTCTTGGCGGCGGTCTGAAGGGTTTCGGTTTCCGGTGCAGTCAGGTCCAGCGCGTTCGCGAGGGCCTCGATCGAGCTGACTTTCGGGCTCCGGGTCCTGCCCTGTTCCAGGTCGCGGATCGCCGCGATGCTCACGCCGGCCCGCTCGGCGAGGTCCCGCTGGGTGACTCCGGCGCCCTGGCGCAGTCGCCGTAACAGCGCACCGAACCCGATCGTCGGCTCCTCCTGTCGCCTGCGGGGCACGAGCACGATCCTACGGAAGCGACCAGGTCACTCGGATTATGGGCCTTCAGCAACGGCCGCCAGCGCGTCGTCGTCCGGTCAGCGCAGTTCGAAGCCGCGGGTGCGGAGGGCTTCGCGGAGGTGTTCGCGGCCCTTCAAGCCTGCGACCGTGCCGAAGCGGGTGGCGACGCGGTCGATCCATCCGGCCGGGAGTCCGGCGTCGGCGTAGAAGGCGTTCAGCACCTCCTCGTAGGTCTCGACGTACGCCGCCTGCGGCTCGAGCTCGTACTGCTCGTGATGCAGGACGGCCTGCTGCGGTAGACGAGGCTTGACCGCGGTCTCCTCGAATCCGTCGGGGCGGCCGACGGTCAGGCCGAAGACCGGGAACACGTTCGGTGGCAGGCCGAGCTCGTCCGCGACGTCGAGGGGGCGGTTGCGGATCGCGCCGACGAAGACCGTGCCGAAGCCCAGCGACTCCGCGGCCAGTGCGGCGTTCTGGGCGGCCAGGGCGACGTCGACGAAGGCCAGGACCGCTGCTTCGACGAAGTCCGCGGCCTCGGCGGTCGCCGATCCGAGCTCGGTGGTGATCTGTCGTGCCCTGGCGAGGTCGGCCAGCCAGACGAGGAACAGCGGAGCCTGCGCGATGAAGTCCTGCTCCCCTGCCAGCTTCGCCAATCGGGTACGGCGTTGCTCGTCGCGCACCGCGACCACACTCCACAGCTGGAGGTTGCCGGACGTCGGAGCCGACTGCGCCGCCGCGATCAACGCCGTCAACGTCGCGTCGGGCACCGGATCCGAGCGGTACGCCCGTACCGACCGGTGACCGAGTTGCTGGGCGAGTACGTCGTTCCACTCCGCCGGCGGCGCGAACGCCGCCGTACTCGATCCGTAGCGCAGCCGATAGGCATCATCCGCAGTCATCACATCTCTCATTCTCCTCGTCGCACGGACCGCGCCCCGGCACCCGCGGTCCCGCCTGGTGAACGGGGCCGATGGCAACAAATCCCCCGGGACGCGATCCACCTCAAAGTCTACCGATCCACTAGACATATCCGACCCCATCTCACCGCCCGAGACGGACACGGTGTGTTGTCAGGTCGCGACGCGCCGTGTATCGCGTGCGGAAAGGGCTAGCTTTTGGGTGGGGTTTCGGGCGTAGGGTCTGCACAGGATGTTTCGTGCCGAGGGGGGACAGACTGTGAGCGAGCGCGCTACCGAGTATCCCGACCACATCGATGCCGCGGTGCTGAAGATCGCCGGTGTCGTGGTGCTGGGCGCGATCATGTCGATTCTCGACATCACCGTGGTGAATGTCGCGCTGCCGACCTTCCAGGACGAGTTCGGCACGCCTGAGAGTCCGATCGCGTATTCGCACGTCGCCTGGACGGTCACGGCGTACACGCTCGCGCTGGCGACCGTGATCCCGCTGACAGGCTGGGCCGCCGACCGGTTCGGCACCAAGCGGCTGTACATGATGGCGATCTTCCTGTTCACCGCCGGGTCCGCGCTGTGTGCGACCGCGACGAGCATCGACATGCTGATCGGCTTCCGGGTCCTGCAGGGTCTCGGTGGCGGCATGCTGATGCCGCTCGGCATGACGATCATGACGCGGGCCGCGGGACCGCACCGGATGGGCCGGTTGATGGCCATCCTCGGCGTACCGATGCTGCTCGGCCCGATCCTCGGCCCGATCCTGGGCGGCTGGCTGATCCAGATCGCGAGCTGGCACTGGATCTTCCTGATCAACGTGCCGCTCGGCGTGATCGCGCTCGTCTACGCCTGGCGCGCGCTGGCCCCGGACACGGCGCAACGCACCGAGTCCCTCGACCTCCTGGGTGTCGTGCTGATGTCCCCCGGCCTGGCGTTGTTCCTGTTCGGTGTCTCGTCGCTGCCCGCCGAGGGCGGTGACTTCGGGGCGCCGCGGGTCTGGGTCTCGATCCTGATCGGCGTGGCGCTGATGGGCGCGTTCGTCTGGCACTCGTTCCGGCCGCGGCACCCGCTGCTCGATCTCCGGCTGTTCCGCGACCGCAACCTCACGGTCTCGATCATCACGATGTTCCTGTTCGCGGCCGCGTTCTTCGGCGGGTTGCTGCTGGTGCCGACGTACTTCCAGCAGATCCGCGGCGAGTCCACGCTGCACGCCGGCCTCCTGGTCGCACCGCAGGGCCTGGGCGCGATGGTGACGATGCCGATCGCGGGACGACTGGTCGACAAGATACCGGTGGGCCGGATCGTGCCCTTCGGGCTCGCGGGCATCGTGATCGGCATGTTCGGCCTGACCCAGATCACTGCCACCACGCCGTACATCGTGATCATCGCGATGCTGGTCGTGATGGGCTTCGGGATGGGCGGCACGATGATGCCGCTGTTCACGACGGCGCTGCGGACGCTCTCCGGGCCCCAGGTCGCGCGCGGTTCGACACTGCTCAACATCAGCCAGCAGATCGCGTCGTCGGTCGGCGTCGCGACGATGTCGGTCATCCTCACCAACCAGCTCAACGACTCGCCGATCATCCCCGGCACCCAGGACATCCCCGGGCTGGGCGACGGGATTCGCGAGACGCAGGCGGCGATCCTGTCCAACACCCGTCCGGAGAACGTTGCCGCGCTCCACCTCGACCCGGCCGCGATCGCGCGTGGGCTGGTCGACGCCGCCTCGTCGTTCGCCCACACCTATTGGGTGGCGTGGGCGCTGGTGCTCCTCACGTTGGTGCCGGCCTTGATGCTCCCCCGCAAGCGCGAGGTGACTCATCTCGCCGACAAGGACTCTGTGATCGACTGACCGGCAAGGAGATCGCGCGGATTGTCGGAGTGCTTCGGTAGTGTCCTGGCGTGGACATTGGGGAGCGGATCCAGGAACTTGCTGATCGCATCGTCGTACTGCGTGACGCCTACTACCGCGGTACGCCGACGGTCGCCGACGCGGAGTACGACGCGATCGAGGACGAACTGCGGACGCTCGTCGAGGCCAACCCGGAGCTCGCGCCCGACCCGAACCCGCTGGAGCAGGTAGGCGCGCCGACGGTGCTGCACGCGCCGATCCGGCACTCTCGACCGATGCTGTCGCTGGAGAAGGCGACCCGCCCGGAGCAGGTCGAGGCCTTCTTCGGCCGCTTCCCCGGCCAGTCGGTGGTCGTCATGCCGAAGCTGGACGGCCTGTCCTTGGCCCTCGTCTACGAGAACGGTCGCCTCGCGCGGGCGATCACCCGTGGTGACGGGACCACCGGCGACGACGTGACGCCGCTCGTGCGGGCCCTCGCGGACGGCGTCCCCGACCGGCTCGACGTACCGGATCGGGTCGAGGTCCGCGGTGAGGCCGTCATGTTGCGCTCCACGTTCGCCGCCTACAACGCCGCGCACGCGGACAAGCCGTTGATCAACCCGCGCAACGCCGCGGCCGGGACGCTACGAGCCAAGGACGCCGCGACCGTGTCCGAGCGACGTCTGCAGTTCCTGGCGTTCGATCTGCTCAGCGACCAGGCCGACGCCGATCTGGAGCGCGCGCTGCAGACGATGGGGTTCACGGTCGCCGACATGCGGCACTGCGACGACGCCGCCGCGGCGCAGGCGGTGATCACCACGATCGAGCAGCAACGCAACGAGCTCGACTACGACCTCGACGGCGCCGTACTGCGGCTTGCCGATCGCGATGCTTTCGCTGCCGCGGGCACGCGGTCGAGCTCACCCCGTGGTGCGCTGGCGTTCAAGTTCGCGGCCGAGGAGAAGACCACGGTGCTCGCCGACGTGGTCTGGGACGTCGGCAAGACCGGCAAGATCGCCCCGGTCGCCTGGCTCGAGCCTGTCTTCGTCGGCGGTACGACGGTCACTCGCGCGACGCTCGCGAACCAGGAGGTGATCAAGGCCCGCGGCATCAAGATCGGCGACACCGTCCTGGTACGCCGAGCCGGTGACGTGATCCCGTTCGTGGCCGGCGTACTCGACGCGTCGAAGCGCACCGGCGAAGAGCGCGACATCGTGCCGCCGAGCACGTGCCCGTCGTGCGAGCAGCCGCTGACCGAGCAGGGCAACAGCCGCGAACTGTTCTGCACCAACGTCGCGTGCCCGGCCCAGACCGTACGGCGGTTGATCCACTGGGCGTCCCGCGCGGCAGCAGACATCGACGCGATCGGCGGAGTCTGGATCGAGCGCCTGGCCGAGGCGGGGATCCTGGAGAACCCGTCGGACTTCTACAAACTGACGGCCGAGGGACTGCTCGAGTTCGACCGCATCGGCGAGGTCTCGGCCGCCCGGATGATCGACTCGATCGAGACGAGCCGGCAGGTCGGCCTGCGCCGCGCCCTGATCGGCCTCGCGATCCCGATGGCGTCCGAAGGGACCGCGGCCAGGTTGTGCCGGGCCGGCTTCGCCTCGCTGGAAGCAGTCGTCGACGCGGGCGAGGACGGCCTGGTCGCCGTGGAGGACATCGGTCCGAAGGTCGCCGCCTCACTGATCGAGCACCTGACCCGCCTCAGGCCTGAGCTCGAACGACTCCGGGCAGCTGGCGTCTCACTCGACGTACGCGAGGAAGACCTGCCGCCGGTCGTGGCTGCCGGCGCACCGCTGGCTGGGAAGACAGTCGTCGTCACCGGCTCCATCAGCGATCCCCGCTCCGGCGAGAAGGTGGCTAGGCCCGCCTTCCAGCGACTCTGCGAGAAGGCCGGCGCGACCATCGCCTCCTCGGTCTCGGCCAGCACCGACCTGCTCATCACCGGCGCCGATGTCGGCGCGTCCAAACTCACCAAGGCCGAGAAGCTCGGCGTCACCGTCGTCGACCAGTCCGAGATCTGGCAACAACTCCGATCCGCCGACTTGCTCGGCTGAGCCCGTTTTGTCGAGGTCCGTACGTCGGTTCCGATGTCCCGTTCGACAACACGAACCAGCCCAGGAGGCGGACTGAGATGATCGAGCGCGACCTGCAACTGGCCGACGGCCGCACGCTGCACAGTTACGACACCGGCGGCGACGGCTTCCCGGTGCTGTGGAACCACGGGACGCCGAACGTCGGCGCGCCGCCGGAGCCGCTGTTCGCCGCGGCCGACCGGCTGGGACTGCGCTGGGTGTCGTTCGATCGGCCCGGGTACGGCGGCTCGACGGCGCAACGCGGGCGGACCGTCGCCTCGGTCGCCGGCGATGCGGCCGCGGTGGCGGACTCGCTCGGGATCGGGCAGTTCGCGGTCGCGGGGTACTCCGGTGGCGGCACGTTCGCGCTGGGCATGGCCGCTGCGCTGGGCGAACGTGTCCGCGCGGTCGTCACGCTGGCGGCGATAGCGCCGTACGGCGTCGACGGACTGACCTGGTACGACGGAATGGTGCCGTCGTCGATCGCAGCGCTGGGCAGCGCGGCGGCCGGTGCCGACGTACGCGAGGCCCTGCACAATTCGGGTTTCGAGTACGACGCCGGCTTCACCGCCGACGACCTGGCGATGTTCGATGGTCCGTGGGGCTGGCTGGGGAAGGTCGCAGGTCCGGGGCTCGATGCCGGTCCGTACGGGCAGATCGACGACGACGCGTCGTACACGCGTCCTTGGGGATGCGACCCCACCACGATCACGGCTCCGGTTCTGCTGCTGCACGGCACCACGGACGGCATCATCCCGGTGAGCCACGGCCACTGGCTGGCGGCGCACTGTCCGACAGCGACCCTGCAGGTGTGCGAGGGCGCGAGTCATTTCACGATCGTCGAGCACGCCGAGTCGGGCCTCGACTGGCTGGCAGGGGTCGTCGCATGAGGCCCTTCACGATCGACGTACCGGAGGCGGACCTCGCGGACCTGCAGCACCGGTTGGCCAACACCCGATGGGCTCAGGAACCGGTCGGTGACCTGGCTGGGTACGGCGTACCGCACGGGTGGATCGAGGAACTCGTCGGCTACTGGCGCGACGGCTACGACTGGCGCTCGTGGGAGGCGCGGCTGAACCGGTACCCGCAGTACACGACCACGATCGACGGGACGAACGTCCACTTCCTGCACATCCGCTCGCCCCGGCCCGGCGCACTGCCGTTGATCCTCACGCACGGATGGCCCGGGTCCGTCGTCGAGTTCCTCGACGTCATCGAACCGCTGACCGATCCGGCCGAAGGCCTCGCCTTCGATCTGGTGATCCCGTCGCTGCCGGGATTTGCCTGGTCCGGGCCGACACCGGACCTCGGCTGGGGACCGCAGCGCATCGCCCGGGCATGGGCGGTCCTGATGGAGCGGCTCGGGTACGACCGCTACGGTGCCGTTGGCAACGATTGGGGTTCGCACGTTGCTCCCGAGCTCGGCCGCGCTGCCCCGGACGCGGTCGTCGGTGTCCACGTGACCCAGCTGTTCTCGTTCCCGGACGGCGAGTGGCTCGCCTATCCCCCGAACGCCGATCCGGATCGCGACGCGCTGACGACCGAGGACAACGAGGCCCTCGACGCGCTGCGCGGCCTCCAGCGCGACTACGGCTCCTACGCCCACGTCCACGCCCAGAGGCCTCACACTCTCGGGTTCGGTCTGACCGACTCCCCCGTCGGTCTGCTCGCCTGGAACGGCCAGCTACTGCGTGACCTCGACCGCGACACGCTCCTGACAGACGTCACGGCGTACTGGCTGACCCGAACGGCGACCTCAGCCGTCCGCATCTACGCCGAGCATCAACGGCAGATCGCGCCCGGCAAACCGACCACGGCACCGCTCGCCCTGGCCCAATTCCCGGACGACCTGCGCTCGATTCGCGCCTACGCCGAACGCGACCACGCGAACATCGTCTCCTGGACCGTGCACGACCGAGGCGGTCACTACGCCGCCCACCAGGCCACCGATCTCCTGGTCCAGGACATTCGCACGTTCTACGAAAACCGGCTGTCCAGTTCCTGACGTCGCACTGGCGCCCGGTGGGCCGGACCGGACAGGGTGGACGTATGGCGAACAGCACCGGCAAGGACGGCGAGCTGACGGGCTTTCAGGAGCAGGCGCCGTACGACGAATCCATCGACCTCCGTACCGACTTCGTGATGGTCTACGGGCTCAACGACACGACACCGCAGCGGATCGCGCGCTGGCGCGAGGCGGGCTATCGCGTTCACCTGATGACCGGGATCTCCTGGGGTACCTATCAGGACTACCTCGACGGGCGGTGGGACGGCTCCGGCCATTGGGACGACGCGCAGACCGCGGGTGACGGGTCGCCGATCCTGCACGGTGATAGCACCGACATCCCGTACATGGTCCCGACCTTCAACTTCACCGAGTACCTGGTGCAGAAGCTCCGCCCGATCATCGAGCTCGGTGTCGAAGGCATCCATCTCGAGGAGCCGGAGTTCTGGGCGCGGGCCGGCTACTCGGAGTCGTTCAAGCGCGAGTGGCAGGCCTACTTCAAGGAGCCGTGGCAGCCTCCGCACAGCACGGCCGAAGCGCACTTCCGCTCCGGGCAACTCAAGCAGCACCTGCTCTCGCGCAGCCTCGACCGCGTCACCTCGGTGCTGCGCGACGAGGCGCTCCAGCAGGGTCGGCAGGTGCGCTTCTACGTGCCGACGCACAGCCTCCTGAACTACACGCAGTGGCAGATCATCAGCCCCGAATCACGCCTGCGGACGCTGCCGTCGATCGACGGCGCGATCGCGCAGGTGTGGACCGGAACGTCCCGGACGCCGAACGTGTACGCCGGGAAGGTCGCCGAGCGCACGTTCGAGACGGCGTACCTGGAATACGGCATCGCGCAGGACCTCACCCGCGGCACGGACCGGCGGATGTGGTTCCTGCACGACCCGATCGAGGACCACCCGGACCGCACCTGGGAGGACTACCTGGCCAACTGGCAGCGCACTCTTATCGCGTCGCTGCTGCACCCCGGCGTCGCGCGGTACGAGGTGGCGCCGTGGCCCAACCGGATCTTCAACCGCCCGTACCTGCGCGACGGATCCACCAAGCGGGAGCTCATTCCGCCGGACACCGCCACCAGCTACCTGATCGCGATGAACCGCCTGCGCGACCTCGACCAGCCCGACGTGCGCTGGGCTCAGGAAGGCCCACGGATCGGGATTGCGCTCTCTGACACAGCTATGTTCCAGCGCTGGTCGCCGGGCGGGGAGAGTGGGCATTACGACGGTCTGCAGGACGCGCTGGCGCTGGAGGGTCGCGAGCAGCTGCACTTCTCCGACTTCTACGGCCTGGCCCTGCCGCCGCTGTACGACGGGCAGCGGGTTTGCCCGGTTCAACTCGAGAACGTGATCGACACCCCCGATGCGCTGGACGATATCGACGTACTCGTCCTGAGCTACGAGTTCCAGAAACCTCTTGCTCCGGGCATCCATTACGCGCTGGCCGGGTGGGTCAGTCGCGGCGGGAGCCTGCTGTACGTCGGCGACGGCGCGGACCCGTACCACGAGATCCGTTCCTGGTGGACCGGCCGGTACGACACCTGCGCGGACCATCTGGCCGAGGCGCTCGGGGCTGATCGCAAGCAGGACGGCGTACAGCCGATCGGTCAGGGTCGGGTGCGGTTCATTCCGTCTCGTCCGGCGGACTTCACCGAATCACCGGAGCGCGCTGCCGAGCTGGTCGCGGCGATCCGGGAGCTGACCGGTCAGTCTTGGGAATCGACCAACTGGCTGTCGGTGCAGCGCGGGCCGTACCTCATCGGCGCCGTACTGAAGGAGAGCGGCGGCTCACATGTTGTCGAAGGCACCTATCTCGACCTGCTCGACCCACAGCTGAGCATCGTCCTGCATCGCTCCCTCGGCCCGGGCGAGCTGACTTGGCTCCGCGACCTCACCTACGACGAGGAGCCGCTGCTGGCGTCTGCCGGGCGGGTCGTGAACTGGCAGCAGGATGAGACCAGGATCCACTTCTCCTGCGAGGCACCGCTTGGCGTGCAGGTCACGACGGCTCTGCGCGTGCCGAGCGAGCCGGTGTCGGTCGACGGAGCTGAGCTGCGGTACGACGCGGAGGCCGGTGTCGCGTGGTTGCGCCATCCCGGCGTTCCTGCCGGGACACCCATCGAGCTCAGATTCTGACCGTGGCCGGGACCCCAACGGATGCTGGGGTCCCGGCCTGTGGGTCTCACATGGTGTGACGTAGAACGACTGTCACGTGGGTGGTGCCGCGAGGTAGGTGGATGGTGCCGGCAGTTTGGTTGATGGTTGCGCCCTTGGCCGCGACGTACGCGATGTTGTTGCGCAGCGCCGGGAGTTCGAGGCTGTAGCCGGTGGGGGTTGAGGTGTTGCCGGTGAGTTGGAGGGTCACGGTCTTGCCGGCCGTGGTCAGCTGGTAGCCGAGGCGGCCGCCGTTGGTCACCGGGTAGCCGTTGAGACCGATCTTCTGCTGAGTGCGGATCCATTCGTTCGGGACACCGCGTCCGATGATCACCGTGCCGTCGGACTTCTCCGCGATCAGTGAGTCGAACAGGACCTTCGTCGCGGTCGACTGACCCCACATGTGCTGGTTCGACCCGCCACCACCGCGCGCATGGTCGATGTTCCACGGCGAGTCGGCGCTCGGGTAGTCGACGCCTTCCCACCAGCCGAACGGTCCACTCATCGTCTTGTCGATCATGTACTGGTACGACTTGATGCCCAGATCGCGATACTCCTCGCCACGCAACGCGGCACTCCCGTACCCGGCGTTGTACGCGCTCGAGAAGTACCCGTGCGGATACCCGCCGAAGTTGTAGATCGTGTCGGAGACGTCCTTACGCCGCTCGAACCCGTGCGTGTACGTGTCGTCGATCTTGTCGAACATCGTCCCGCTCTGCGCGGCGCCGAACAGGTACCCGTCCCAGGCCCATCGCCCGAACAGGAACATCGAGGCCCAGTTCGCGTCCCGCGGATCCTTACGCGGACCGGTCTCGTTCGGTTCGACCATCGAGATCGGGATGTAGTCCAGGCCGTACTGCTTCATCGTCTGATCGATACGGGCGGTCGCCACCTTCAGCAGGTCGTCGTACTCCGC
This sequence comes from Kribbella sp. VKM Ac-2569, assembly GCF_004216905.1. Classification (GTDB taxonomy): domain Bacteria; phylum Actinomycetota; class Actinomycetes; order Propionibacteriales; family Kribbellaceae; genus Kribbella. Next base: position 156,880 of record NZ_SGXJ01000003.1, on the reverse strand, counting down.
CTTCGCCCACGCGGCCTCCGCGGTCTCCCCGAGTGCCGTGGCGAGATAGCGGTACGTCGTGAGTCCGGTCAGCGCGGACCAGTTGTCGATCGTCCAGTACCCGTGGGAGTCGATCGCGTCGGTCTGCTTGATGATCCCGGTGCCGCCGTCGATCCGGTCGGTCTCGATCGTGTGAGTGTTCTTCTTGATCGTCTCGAACCGGCTGCGGATGAAGTCCTTGTCGCCGGTGCGCTGCAGGTACAGGGCGTACGGCCAGCTGTACTTCCACTTCGCGTCGTCGTACTGCAGCTGCGCCGGCAGCGTGGACAGGTAGTCGCGCGCATAGGTGAAGTCGCCGATCGTCAGCAGGGTCGACACGATGCCGATCGTGTCGTGATCGAACATCTCGTCGTACCCGTTCTCACCGACGTGCAGTTCCTTCGCGCCGTTGATGTCGTCACGGATGATCAACGTGTAGATGTACCCGGCCTTGTAGGCGTTGATCAGCCGCTTGTCCGGCAGGTCGGTGATGTTCGCGATCGCCGACAGGCGGTTGTTCCAGTACTGGCGCATGTGGCTGTAATGCTGGTCGAACCCGCCGAGCTGTTGCAACTGGACCGCGGTCGGCCAGTCGTACGTGCCACCGAATCGATCGGCAGCCACTGCATAGTCGCGTACGACGGTCTGCCCGGCGCCCACTGTGGTCTCTGCTGGATTCAGGGGCGTCAACAGGTTCGACACCCGCGGCAGCCGGGCCGATGTCGACGTGGTGTTGGTGACCGTCATCCGCGAGTACGCGACCTCGAATCGGTTGCCGCCGACAACGACCAGATCGGCGAAGTTCTCGACCTTGATCCCGAGCCCGTCCTTCGAGTACTCGCTGACGAACGCCGGCAGGTACCCCTCGGCGTTCGACCACTTGATCTTTCCCGGGATGTTCGGCACCCCGAACGTGATCATCGCGTCGCCCCGGCTGCGCAGCCGGTAGCTGCCGTCGATGAAGGCGATCGGCGCGTTGAGGTCACCTTCCCAACCGAACGACGACGTGAGTCCCGGGTTCGTCACGGAGGTGTACTGCGCGTTCGCCGCAGACGACAACGCCTCGTCGAAGGCCGCCTTGAGGAACGTGTATGCCAGTCGCAGCTCGTCCTCCTGTGCGCCGCCGTCCGCGAGAGTCGCCGTCGCTGCCGTGATCTCGTTGTCCAGTTGACGTTGCGCCGACGCGCTCGCGGCGTACACATCGGCCGACGCCGCCTCGTCGATAACGTTCTGGATCAGCTGTCGGTAGTCGCTTGCCAACGCTACTCCTGCCAATGTGACGTTGCCTGAGGCATGCGTCTTGCGGGTCAACTGCGCGCTGATCCGGGCCGAGTCGCCGGGCGCGAGGTTCAGCTCGAAGAGCCTGGTGACCGACGGATCGGTGCTGACCAGATCAGTATTCACGAAGGCCGGCGCTCCGTTGACGTAGACCGAGATCTTCGCCGAGGCACGCCATACCCCGGAGACGAAGCGCAGCGTACGGCGTTCCGCTGCCGCTGGAACCGTGAGGTCGTACCCGTACGGATCGGTGAGGTCGACGTCGGTGTTCGCGCCGTCGGCGAAGAAGATCCCACCGTGACGGGTGCCCGGCTGGGACGCGGTCGGCGTACCGTTCGTCCACGAATAGCTCACCGGGTTGTCGCTCTGCGAGCCGATCGCGGCGCCCGTCTGCCGGTTCGCGACCGCGAGTCGTGGCGTCGAATCCGGCACGCCGGCGCGACGATTGACCGTCGATCCGTCCAGATGCAACCAGTCGTCGACACCCTCGGCCGTCAGGTTCATAGCGACTGGTGCCGCGGTTGTCGTTAGGCCGGACGACAATGTCGAGAGCGCCGCGGCCGACAGGGACAGGTTGCCCGCCGCCTGGAGTTTGCTCGAATATTTGCCCGTCACAACGACACCCTCTCCCGGGCGAATCGTCACGGTATAACGCTTGGCGGCCGCCGTACCACTCGCGTTGATCTGCGTGGTGTACGCCGTACCGCTGCCGTCAACCGCCGCGACAGTCACGGCTCCGGTGGCCTGCCATATCCCACCCACGAACACCAGACGTCGTGGCGAGTCTGCGGCCGGAACGGTGATCCGGTAGCCGGCGTCGTGGGCCGTCGTGTCGCCCACGGTCGTCGTGTCGTAGTTGAACACGCCTCCGGTGGTGACGCCCGTGGCCGCGGACGGTCCGTCCGACCACCCGAACGAGATCGGGCTGTCGTCGAGCGTGGTCCGGCCGCCGTCGGGATTCAGGTCGTCGACCGCGATCGCCTGCGGTACGCCGGCCTTGCGGTCGATCCCCGTACCGGTGACGTGCACCCAGTCCAGGTCGCCGTACGACGTCAGATCCATGGCGCCGCCGACTCCGCGACCGTTCGGGAGGTTCTCGACGTTCACCACGAACGGATCGGCGGGCGGGGCGGCCGCGGGTGCGGCCGGGGCGGAGATCACTGCGGTCACCACGAGCGCTGCGGCGCCTAGCACCGCTAGCAGTCTGGTTCCGTGCCTCATCTTGGGTCCCTTCAGGAGGTACGCATGCGTGGTCCGGGCAGGCTGGATCCGCGGACCACCAGTTCCGGTTCGAGCAGGACGTGTTGCGGCTGGCGGGGATCGCCGGCCATCAGGTTGTCGATGGCCTGGATCAGCTGCCGTCCGACCTCGTCGATCGGCTGGCGCAGGGTGGTCAGACCCGGACTCACCAGGGCGGCTGTCGGCGAGTCGTCGTACCCGGTGATCGCGACATCGACTCCGGGCCGCAGACCTCTTTCGTGCAGCGCCCGCATCACGCCGAGCGCGAGCGTGTCGGACGCACAGACGAGCGCGGTCGCGGGCCGCGAGGCATCGAGCATGCGGTGTGCGGCCTGGCAGCCGGCTTCGAGTGAGTCCACGACCGCGGCCTGCAAATCGGCCTCGAGTTCGCGCTCGCGGCAGGCGTCGAGCCATCCTTCACGGCGGTCCTGGCCGAGCTCGGACTCCGCGAGCCAGCCGATGTGGCCGATCCTTGTGTGTCCTTGCGCCGCCACGTGGTCGGTCGCGGCGCGGGTGCCGGCGCGGCCGTCGACGTCTACCCACGCGAGGCTGTCGTCGCCGTCCCAGGAGCGGCCGAACGAGGCGAACGGCACACCCCAGGAACGCAACGCGGCGACCCGGTCGTCGTTGTGATGCGTCTCGGCCAGGACGAACGCGTCGATCGAGGTCTTCTTCAGCAGGTCCCGGTACGCCTTGATCTCGCCGGCCGGGCCGTCCTCGGCGTGGCACAGGATGAGGTGGTAGCCGGCCTCGACGGCGGCCGCGTTGAGCACGTACAGGAAGTCGTCCATCAGGAGCGACGCCTTGTCCGGGCGGGACGGGCGCATCTTGAAGGCGATCAGCGACGAGCTCCGGTTGCGCAGGGCGCGGGCGCTCAGATTCGGCTCGTAGCCCAGTTCCTCGACCGCGGCCAGGATCCGCTTCCGTGTCTCTGCCGCCAGCCGGTCGGGGTTGTTGAGCGCGTTCGACACCGACTGTGCCGAGACCCCGGCCCGCTGCGCGACCTGCGCAAGCGTCACATGACCATGCGGAACCGGCCCCCGACTGGTGTGCTGCGGACCCATCCCGCCTCCTGCCTGATATTAACGTTAAAAACAACGCCTGCAAGCTACTGAGTCATTCGGTACGCCGTCAAGAGCTCGCGACTGGACAGAACCTTTAACGCTAATGTCTCGGACCTCGAGCGCGACTTTGCTACGAAGCCCGCGGAGGGGACGACCCCGGCGTCAATGCGGGTCGACCCCCGGGAGACCTAGGCTCATGCGGTCATGCGGTCATACGCTCACGCGGAAGAACGGAGAGAGGTCATGCTGGTCGAACTGATCCCGGCGATCGGGCCGCTCCCCGGGACCGCCCCCGGTGGCGCTCCGCAGGCATGAGGCGACGCTCCCTCGCACTCACCCTCGGCGGCGTGCTGGCGTTGACCGTGGCCGCACTTGCCTACTGGGACCGCTGGTCCCGCCGGCAACACTGGCTGGAAACCGTTCTCGCCCAAGACTGCCGGCACGTCCCGCCACTCCCCCAAGTCGGCGTCGTGACGCTGGCCGGCATCGCAATGTGCTTGGTGGCAGCCGCCTGTTCGAGTGTCGCCCTCCTGCGATCCAGCCGCGGCCTGACCGCTCTCGCCGGCATCCTCCTGACCGCCGCATTGCTCGGCGGCCTCGGCGGCACCGTCGTACTCACCGACACCCCATCCAAACCCTCCGACGGCCTCGACGGCTCCGGCCTTCCCTGCCCCAGCGGCTGATCATTCCTAGCCCACGGCAACTTTCCCGGTGCCGCAGGAACCGCCACACGGACCCGTCCCCCTCGCCTCCGAGCGACATGTTGATCGGGCCAGATTCGGCGTTGTTGTCGTCCTGGTGGCGTCTTCCGCCGAGCCGCTCGCTCCCGCCCAGGTGGCAACTGCCGCACGTTGCGCCTTACCCACGGGCATTCGGTCTCGCCCCAGCAAGGCTTCACGGGTCGACCCGGTGGGTGCCGGTGGGATCGACGTGGAAGATGAACCCATGGGGCGTGGTCCATTCGAGCGTCTTGTAGTCGATCCGGTGCACGCTCCATCCGCGGGCATGGGTCTTGACCCGGTGCCCGAACCTGCCCAGCGGCGCAAGATTCGTCGTACTCGTCTGCCCGGTTGGCCCATGAGGGTCATACGGCTCGATGTGGTCCAGGTCGATGCTGTCCGTGGTTTCACGAGTGCCGTACGGGAACAGTTCGGCCGGATACATCAGCTTGACGCGCTCCCGGATCCAGGTCGGGATCTCGTACGCGTCGACGCTCTTGGCGTCGTTGAGGTCGATCACCGGCTTCACCGTGTACGGGCCATAACCGATCAGTTCGGCCAGTTGAGCCGCCAGCAACGGCCCGATGGTTTCGGCGCGCAGCACGCCGCTGCCGGTGGCCAGGGTGTGGTCGGTGAGATGCACGACCACCTCGGTCTGCCCCGGACGCACCTGCCGTGCCCGTGTCCGTCCTGCCGGCACCGGCACCTGCACCGGACGCATCTGCCCCTTGGCCCCGCTCTCCGGTCGCACCGGCACACCCGGACGCGTCAACTCACCTGAGCTACCCGGGTCGGGCGAACTGCCCGGCTCGGACGGACTGCCCGGGCGGTCGGGGTAGCTCGGGTGGGTGGGATAGCTCGGGTTCGCGTAAGCGTCCTGCTTGATCTGCGCGAGCCGGGCACGGAGCGCCCGCAACGCAGCAGCATCCATCGACGAACCCTCACCGGGTTCGTTGCACCCGTCCCTGACCGCGTCTGCGGCCTGAACTCGTGTTCGCCGGTCGAACGGATCGGTCGGCGGATCCGGGTCCAAGGGCGCGGCAGCCTCCAGCCACGGATCCTCCAACGGACCCACCGGCTCCACCGGCTCGAACTCGAGCGACCCGGGCAGTTCAACCGAGTCCGGCAGTTCGCGAGCATCCGATGATTCGAGCGAGTCCGGTGGCCCGGGCAGGTCTGGCAGACGTCGAGAGCCGGGAAGCGGCAGACCGAGGGTGACGATCCGCGGCCCAGTCTGACCGCTCTCACCAATCTGCACCACCGCGTCGCGGTCCGCCGCCGGGTTGTCCCGCACCATCTCGTCGTCCGGCACCACCGCATCACCGGGCACCACCGCATCACCCGGCACGACCGCCTTGTCCTCAACCACCACGTTCTCCTGCAGCACCGGGTTGCCCAGAATCGCGGCGTCGTTCGGCGCCGCCGGAGTGTCGGGCGTTGCTGGGTTGTGGGGTTCGTGGGTGGTGGCTGGCTCGGGTTCGGTGGGGCTGGTTGCCGGGTCCGGCGGGTCTGGCTGGTGTTGGGCTTGGGCGAGGAGTTCTTGGGTGAAGGCGGCGTCGGACAGGATGTCGATGGCGTCGGCGCGGCGGTGCTGGAACGGGCGGGTGTCGCCGAACTTCTTGAGGGCTTCGGCGATGTCGGTGATGGTGGTGTTGCACCGGTTGACCGCGCCGGCGGGGGCTTTGATGTAGATGGTCTTGTTGCCGTGACCGTCACCGCGCCCGATATAGACACCGCGGTCGTCGGCGGCCTCCGTGGCCTCGGCGGCGGCGCGGGCGGGGTCGGCGTGTTTGCGGGCCGCGCGGACGATCTTTTCCAGCCGGTACGGCGAGATGCTGTCCACGATCGCGGCGACCTTGCGGTCGACGTACTCCGCGGCGGCGTGGTCGAGGTTCATACACGCCCGCACAATCTGGCGAGCCTTCCACGGAGTGGCCTCGCCGACCTGGATCCGGGCCCAGGTGCGCGGGAACCGGTGCCGCAACGCCAACGCGTCGGCGAGGAGGTCGCGGCCGACGCCGGGCGAGACCCCGAGCACGACGGCGAATTCGGCGATCGCGAACTCGGCGATCTCCGGACAACCCTCGCCGCCCAGGACGACGGCGCGTTCGCGGCCTTCATAGGACCTGCGGGTGGGGCGGGGTTCGCACACGGAGGGGTGGAAGCGGTCGGCGTAGATCTGGGCGGATTCCAGCAGCCGCGCGTCGGCTCGGCTGGCGACCGTGCGGCATTCCGCGGCCTGCTCCAGCAGGTCGCGGGTGGGCAGCGACTCCAGATCTTCCTCGAACATGTGTTCGATTCTATGCCAAGCAGCCTGGGCGGGGCAAGTTGGCGGCAGTCGGTTTTCCCTTATCCACAAGGGGAAACGTCACATGATCGACCTACCCGAAAACGTGTATACGGCGACCGGGAGCGGCAGGCGTTGCCCTCGTCTCCGGCCTCGCCGTTGGCGGCCGGCCGCGACCACCGAGCGCGTGACGGGAGGCACGGCGGGCGTCGATGCCAGTCACCCCGGCGGCTGGTCAACACGGCGCCACAAGCCTTGAGCCGATAGACCCGCCCTCGGGTCGCCGGGTTGGTTGTTCAGTAGCGGGTGGGGCGTGCGAAGCGGGCGCGTCGAGGGGCGAGGGCGTGGCAGGCTAGCGCAGGTGGGGGCTGTTACTCCTCTGAAGGCCTACTGTCGTGGCATGAGTGAGCTTGTGGTGGAGGCGCCGGTTGTTGCTGTGACTGTTTATCCCGATCGGGCGCGGGTTACTCGGCGGGGGCGGATTACGGTGCCCGGTGGGGATCAGGTCGTATACGTCGAACCGCTGCCGCTGTTGCTGGAGGAGGACTCCGTGCGGGTGTCGGGGCGCGGACCGGCGACGGTGCTTGGGGTGGACGTGGCGACACGGCATCATCCGCAGGCTCCGGACGAGACAGTCGCCGAGCTCGAGCGAGTCCAGCGTGCCGCGCAGGACGAGATCGCGGCTCTCACCGACGCGGACGACGTACAGGTGCAACTCGAGACCTTCCTCGCGCAGTTGGCGAAGCGGGCCGGTGGAAGTTTTGCGCGCACGTTGGCGTCGGGTGATCCGGGGGCGGAGCTCGGTGAGTTCACGGAGTCGCTGGCGGGGCGGTTGTCCGCCGTACGGGCGACGCGCCGGGAGCTGACTGTGCAGCGACGTGAGGTGGAGGAGCGTCTCGCCGCCGTGGGCCGTCGGCTCGCTGCACTCACGGAGAAGCGCGTGCCGGACCGGCGTACTGCGGCTGTCGCGTTGGCGCTGGAATCCGAGGCGGAGGTCGAGATCGAGCTCTCGTACGTCGTGCCCGCGGCGGGGTGGACCAGCTCGTACGACGTACGTCTCAAGGGTGATCGGCTGACGTTGAGCTGGTACGGCCTGATCACGCAGCGCACCGGCGAGGACTGGCCCGAGTGCGACCTCACGTTGTCGACGGCCCGTCCGACTGTGACCGCGAAGGTGCCGGAGCTCGACGCCTGGTACCTCGATCGCGCGCGCCCGCCGATGCCGCACGCACCGGCCGCGGTTCCACTGTCCCGCGGCGCGGTGAGACCGCAGGCCGCATTCATCGAACAATCGGCCGAGTTCGTCGACCTGGCCGCGACCGTCGAACAAGGCGTGACCGCGGCGACGTACACCCCACCGCGACCCGTCGCCGTACCGGCCGACGGCGCCACGCACCGGGCGACGATCGCCGCGATCGAGCTCGACGCGGACCTGGACTACATCACGGCGCCGGTGCGGTCCACCGACGTACACCTGCGGGCCACCGTGGTGAACTCGTCCGCCCACACGCTGCCGGCCGGCAAGGCCGCGGTCTTCCACGAGGCGGACTTCGTCGGCTCGGCCGCGTTGCCGCTGTGGGCGCCCGGGGAGGACGTCGAGCTCGCTCTTGGCCTGGACGACCGCATTCGCGTCGAGCGGAAGCTGGTACGGCGGGACGCGACCAAGGCGACGCTCGGGTCGACGCGACGTCGGCAGGTCGAGTACGAGACGAAGATCGAGAACCACACTCCTCGTACTGCCCGGATCACTGTGCTCGACCAGTTCCCGGTCGCCCGCGACCACGAGATCACCGTGAAGCGACTGACCGCCGACCCCGAACCCACGGAAACCACCGACCTGGGCGTCATCACCTGGAAACTCGACCTCGCCCCCGACAACGAAACCACCGTCAAACTCGCGTTCCGCGTAGACACCGCCAAATCCGTCGACCTCACCGGCTGGCGCGAATAGTCAGGTGATCTCGAGGTTGGCCATCATGCCCATGTCTTCGTGCTCGGCGTTGTGGCAGTGGAAGAGGTAGCGCCCGCGGTAGCCGTCGAAGCGGGTGATGATCTCGGCGGACTCCCCCGGCCGCAGCGACACGGTGTCCTTGAGACCCGCGTCGTGCGGCAAGGGAGCACGCCCACCGCGTGACAGCACCCGGAAGCCGACGAGATGCAGGTGTACGGGATGGTGGACGTCGGCAACCAACCGCCAGATCTCCACATCGCCGAGCCGTGTGGTCACGTCCGTGCGGTCCGGCGCGAATGCCTGCCCGCCGATCAGCCAGCCATGCCCGTCCCCCATCTGCCCGGCACGGAACGAGAAGTCCCGCACTCGCACAGCCTCCGAGCGCTGCCACTCCGGCAGATCGTCGGACAACACCTCAGGGATCCGGCTACTGTCAGCCGCCTTCCGTACGACGCTGAACGCCATCACGTCGCGCGTACGCCCGGACCCCAACCGATTGACGATCCGAACCCGGCTCCCAAGAGGCACCTGACCGAAGTCGAGAATCACGTCGTACCGCTCGGCCGGCGCGATCGGCAGATTGCGATGGATCACCGGTGCACGGAGCAGCCCCTGGTCGGCGCCGATCTGCACGAGGTCGAGGCGACGGCCGTCGTCGAGGACCGCTTCGAGGTCGTAGTGCCGCGCGTTCGACGCGTTCAGGATCCGCAGCCGGTACCGCGCAGCGTCGACCTCATGCACCGGCCAAGGCGCCCCGTTCACCAGGATCACATCACCCAGAACCCCCGCAATATAAGGCTCCTGAACACCATGCTGCATCTGCAACGTCGGGTCGATCGATGGATAGGCCAACGACCCGTCAGCGGCGAACGCCCGGTCCGCGATCATCAGCGGCAACTCGCGCACCCCGGACGGCAACCCAAGTGACTCCTCGGCGGAGTCGCGAACGATATGCATCCCGGCCAGCCCTCGCCAGATCGCCGGCGCAGTGAAGTCCATCCGGTGATCGTGGTACCAGAGCATCGTCGCGCGCTGATCCAACGGGAACGTATACGACCGCGTGACTTCGCTAGTCACCGCCCGCGGATCATGCATCCCGTGCCCCATATGCCCCCACCCAGCAGGCAGCACGAGGTCGGTCGGATACCCGTCCGACTCCGCCGGCGTCCGCCCGCCGTGAAGATGTACGACGGTAGGCACCGGCAACTCGTTGCGATGGGCAACCGTGACCGCACGCCCTCGATGCGACTCGATCGTCGGTCCCGGGAACGTCCCGCCGTACGTCCACAACCGGGTCGGCACACCAGGCAGGATCTCCGCCGTGACCTCGCGCTGCACGATCTCGATCTCAGCACCGGACAACACTGACGGAATCGGCAACGGCACCGCGAACGCGGGCGGCAGCGGTACGGCGCTACGCAACACAGCACCCGTCGACGCTGGACGCCGCGACAGCGCAGCGGCACTCGACAACCCACCCAACGCCACCACTCCGAGCGCTCCCCCGATGCCCAGCACCTGACGCCGGCTCATCCGCTCACGCATGCCCGACCTCCCGCCGTACGACGGGCTGCCGCCAGACCGCAATGAACAGCACAACGACAGCCGCAACCGTCATCACCCCCAAGGGCAGGTGCAACCACAACACCCCGTCCTGCCCCGCGAAGTACTGCACTGTCTCGGCCACCACCACGCCCAGAGACGCGACGAACGGCCAGACCTGCCGCAGCCGAACCCACACCACTACCGCCGCGATCACCTGCAGATACCCAAGAGAGGTGACGATGTCCGCGCCCACCGCATGCATGCGCAGACCGTCGAAGTCGCCACTGAGATAGACCCCGGCGAACACCGGCTGACCGAAAACCGCTACCAGGTGCGCACTGACGACGCCCCGCAGAACCCAACCACTGACCATGCGAGCGACACTATGATTCCGGAGTTATGGGAGTCCAAGACCAATATCGCTATCTCGTTATGACGGAAGGGTCATGATGGACCTGACCATGCTCCGCCAGTTCGTCGCCGTCGCCCGCCTCGAGCACCTCAGCCGCGCCGCCGAGGAACTCCACGTCGCGCAGCCGTCGCTGAGCCGCACGATCGCCCGCCTCGAGAGCGAACTCGGTACGCCGCTGTTCGACCGGGCGGCCCGGCTTCGGCTGAACCCAGCCGGCGTCCTGTTCCGCGGCTACGTCGAACGCGCGCTCGGCGAGCTCGACGCCGGGCGGCGGGCCGTGACCGAGGCGACCGTGCAGGGCTCAGGCAGTGTGCGACTCGCGGCCGAGACGTTCCTCGCCCTGACCGAATCGGTCGCCGGCTTCAAACGCGACCACCCGGCCATCGAGATCGAGCTACAGCAGATGTCGGCCGACGAGATGCCGCGACGGCTGCGCGCCCAGGACATCGACCTCTGCGTAGCGTCCCAGCCGGTGCCGAGCGCCGGCCTGGAATCAGCCGTTCTGCTCGACGAAGCCGTCCGGGTGGTGACGCCACTCGACCATCCGCTGGCAAGCCGTACGTCGGTGACGGTCGAGGATCTCGTCGCCGAGCCGTTCGTCATCGCCCGCAAGGGCCACTGGCAACGGCGGCTGCTCGACCGGTTGTTCGCCGACACCGGCGTGGCGCCGCGGATCGTCTGCGAGAGCGACGAGGCCGCGGCCATCCAGGAACTGATCCGCGCGGGCCTCGGCATCGGCTTCAACCCCGACTTCGCCCGCCGCTCGATCCCCAGCTACCCCGTCGCCGCCATCCCGGTCGACCACCCCGAGTGCCGCCGTACCCTCTCGCTGCTCTGGAGTGCCGACGCCAACCTGACCACCGCCGCCCAACTGATGCGCACAGCAATCACCAACTGGAGCTGGTCAGAGTGAGCCGGACAGCCAGGACCATGCGACCTCGAACTTCTTCTCCAGCCGGACCCGAACCGCCTCCGCGACCAGGAGCTCGAGACGGGTGCCGACGACCGGAACGGACGCAATCACGTGGAGGTCGAACGCCTGCGTGGTCCCGCGGCCTTCCGGAACGATCCGCGTCGTACCCGTCAGCTTCACCGGCACTCCGGCGAGCGCTCCGCCGACCTCGGCCAGCCGCGCACCGTCGACGTCGGGGCGATGCCAGACCTTGGACTGCTCCAGTTCCAGCGTGTTCCCGACGAACCTGCGTGCAACCACCGGTACGTCGGACACCTGCGTCTGCCAGTGGAGTTGCACCGCCAGGTCGTCGCCCTCATCGCCCACCACGACGTCGTACGACTGCGCCTGCAGCCGCTGGAACACTTGCTCCTGGAACGTGACGTCGGTGATCATCGCGAACACTTCCTCCGGGGAGGCGTCGTACGACGTGGCGAGAGACAGATCCATGCGCCCCATCTTGCACCGCCCGCCAACACACGGTCACGACCACTGCAGCTTCCGGCCTTACAGAGCCAAGCGCATCCGGAGCTTGGGAGGCTCTACGTCGACCACCTGAAAGCCAAGACGCTCGTACAGCTCCCGCGCACGATTCAGTTGCAGCACGTGCAACTCGACGACGTTCGCACCCGATGCGCGGGCGCGATCGAGGAGACCGCGCAACAACGTCGTACCGACGCCGCCGCCCTGCACCTCGGGTGCGATCTCGATCCGGGAGATGTAGAAGGTGGCGGCATCGGTCATTGCCGCCTGCACCATGCCGGCCCGCCGGCCTCCGACCAGAACGATCTCGACGGTCTCCGGCGCGAACCACTTCCGGTGGAACTCTCGTTGTACGTCGTCGTCCCACGGACCCCAGGTCGCCTCGATGACGTCGCCCAAGGTGCGGCGGTGCAGGTCGTACAGGAACTCGTCGTCGGCGGTGGTGGCCGGCCTGAGGTGGACGTCTTCCATAGCTCCCACACCGTTGCTTGAAGCAACTACCTGGACGAACGGTTCGACCCGGCTCCAGCCTATTGCAGCGGTGCGCCGCGGTGCAGCTACTGAGTTTTCAGGCACTGTGCGGATAGGTGGTGACACGGTGGGCGACATTGTGTAACCTTTTCGTGATGTTCACCGCGTAGCTGACTGAGAACGGGGCTTAGGAAGCGCATGGCCATCAACAACTTCGCACCGGGCGGTGCGTAACCGAGACATGTCCATACACACCGCCGCATCTGTCGCAGTTTCCGACGATCTCGACGACGAGGACCAACTGATCCGGCTCGCGCAAGCGGGTGACGGAGCGGCCTTCGGCCGGCTCTACGATCGGTACCTGCCGTCGATCTACCGGTACACCTACAGCAAGACCTCGTCCCGCAGCGCGGCCGAGGATCTGACCAGCGAGACGTTCCTGCGGGCGTTCCGCGCGATCGCCCGCCGGCCGCGGGCGCACCTGAACTTCGCGGCCTGGCTGGTCACGATCGCCCGGAACGTGGTGATCGACCATCACCGCTCCGGCTGGAGCCGGCTGGCGATCGTCACCGACGAGGTCGACCCGCAGGTCGACGAGTCCATAGGACCCGAGCAGGCCGCTCTGGCGTCGGTGAGCGAGGCCGCACTGCGCGGCGCACTCTCGCTGCTGCCGGACGACCAGCGTGAGTGCTTGCTCCTGCGGTTCTTCGCCGGACTGTCGATCAGCGAGACCGCAGCCGCGATGGACCGGACCGACGGAGCCGTCAAACAACTCCAGTTCCGCGCGACCAACCGGCTGCGCCGGATCATCGAGTGACCGGTTCGTGAAGGCACGCGAAACACGCGACGGAGTCCTTGCGCCGCATCCTACGTTCCGGTAGGAAAGGGCGGGTGCCATCCGGCTCACGACCGCCCCGTTGGACGGCTTCGTTCAGCACCGGGCGGTCGGCAACTCATATCTCACGGGGAGATAGCGCATGAGCAATCCTTACGACGAGCAGAGCAACGACAGCGAGTACGGCGAGCAGGGCGGTCGGGAGGATTCCGGCACCAGCTTCGGCTCCGGCGACGGCTCGAACAGCGGCGGCAACGACTTCGGGCAGGATTCCAGCGGAGGGGAATCCGGCAACGAGTCGGGCGGCGACTACGGTCAGCGCGAGGAGTCGGGCAGCAGCTACGGCTCCGGTGACGACTCCAACGACGGTGGCAGCGAGTACGGCCAGCGTGAAGAGTCCGGCAACGAGGGTTCGTCGGAGGGCGGCTACGGCTCCTCGAACGACGGCGACAGCAACGACAACAGCAACTACGGAAACTGAACGGGGATCACGCACATGGGCGTATTCGACAACATCAAGGACGCCGCCGAGGGCCTGAAGGACAAGGCGGCGGACCTGGTCGACGGTCACGGTGACAAGGTCGCCGACGGCCTGGACAAGGCGGGCGACTTCGCCGACGAGAAGACCGGCGGCCAGTACGGCGACAAGATCGACCAGGGCGTCGGCGCGGCGAAGGACCAGCTCGACGGACTGGACGGCCAGAACGACGACATCCCTGACAACCAGGGCTGATCGGACGCCTGCACACTGAGGCGGTCGTGGGATTCCCCACGGCCGCTTCAGGCATTTTCAAGCACTGAAGGCCTGCACGGTCAGCGCCGCGAATCGCCGCGAGGCAGCCAACCGCCGAGCCGGCGTCGACGCCTGCAGACCCCGGTGCGCGGTGAGCATGATGACGAGATCACTCAACTCGAAGTCCCGCCGCAGCTGACCCCGAGCCTTCGCCCGCCGAGCCAAAGTGGCCACGGACTTCAACGTGAGCTCGCGACTCGCCGAACTGTCGACCGCGTCGGGGTACGTCGCCAGAAACGCGTCCGTGAACCCTCGATTGCGGACGTGCAGCTCGCAGATCCGCTCGATCACCAGACAGAACCCCTGCCACGGATCCGTTGCCGCAAGCCCCTCTTCGACGATCGCCTCACAGGCACGGACCTGCTCGGCGAAGGCCGCGGTCGCCAACGCCTGCTTGGTCGGATAGCGGCGATACAACGTCGCGGGACCGACGCCCGCGTGCCGTGCGATCTCGCGCATCGGCACGGCCAGCCCCTCGCTCGCGAACAAGGCCCGGGCCGAGGCCAGGATCCGCTCGCGGTTGTCCTCCGCGTCGGCGCGCAGTTTCTGAGGCAATCGATCCTTCACTCCTCTCACTCTATCCAACCGGACGGGTGCGTCCACTTAGCCTCGGAAACAGTCGAGAGGAGACGACAAGTGAAGGCAGTGGTGATCAAGGCGTTCGGCGGTCCCGAAGGACTGAGCGTCGTCGACGTACCGGCGCCGGAGCCCGGTGAAGGTGAGGTACTGGTCGCGGTCGAGGCGATCGGGGTCGGGGGCGTCGACGCGCTGATCCGCAGCGGTTCCCTTGCCGCGTGGGGATTCCGCGAAGGTCTCGTACCGGGATCGGAGGTTGCCGGGACGGTGATTGCTGTCGGCCACGACACGGACAGTTCCTGGATCGGCCAACGCGTTTGGGCGTTCACAGGTCTCGGTGGCGGGTACGCCGAGCAGGCGATCGCTGCGGTCGAGGACGTCGTACCGCTGCCGACCGGCCTGTCCGCCGCGGGCTCGGTGACGCTCGGGAGCTCCGGCGTCGTAGCGCATTTCGGCTTGCGGCACGCGCACTTCAGCCCCGGTGAGTCCGTTCTGGTGCGTGGCGCTGCCGGAAGCATCGGCATCCTCGCAGTCCACCTCGCCGCGCAGGGCGGTGCATCGGCGGTCGCGGTCACCACCTCGTCAGCGGCACGGGGTGAACTGTTGCGCGAGGTCGGCGCGACGCACGTTCTGGACCGGTCCGGGGCGGGCGATGCCACCGCTCCCCCGGCGTACGACGTGATCATCGACGTCGTGGCGGGCCCGGGGCTGCCGGTGTTCCTCGACAAGTTGCGACCGAACGGCCGGCTCGTCGCGGTCGGGGCGATCGCCGGCCCACCACCGGCCGACCTGGGTACCGCGTTGATGGCCAACTTCCGCAAGTCGGTGTCCTTCGCCACCCTCAGCGCGGACACGGTCTCGCCGGCGGAACGACGTACGGTCAGAACCGAGCAGTTCGCAGCCGCGGCGGACGGTCGGCTGCCGCTGGTGATTCATGAGCAGTTGCCGCTGGACGACGCCGTACTAGCGCATCAGAAGATGCAGAACGGCGAGGTCTTCGGGAGGATCGTCCTGACGCCGGTCTAGTCCTCGGGCTCGTCGACGGTGGCCAAGGCGATCAGGTTCTCGGCAACCTGGGCGCAGCGTTCCTCGGCGCGGCCGCGGGACGTGCCGGTGTAGCGCAGGCGGGCGCTGGCGGTGAGCGGTTCGGAGCGGACCTCGATCAGCGAACCGCCGGGGCGCGGTTGCACCTTGACCGCAACCTGGACCCAACCGCCCAGTCCACTGCGCAGTCGTACGACGAGTTCGCTGTCGGGTCGCCAACGCTCGACGACCGCGACGAGCAACTGCCGGTTGTGGGCGTGCCGGGCGCGCGGTTCGCGGCCGTCGTCCCGCAGGATGACGCTTCCCACCTGCGGCCAGTTGAGTCCGGCGCGAAGCTCCGGCGGTACGGCGACCATCCAGTCCGCGAAGGTTGCCGCGTCACGGAGTACCGACATGACGGCATCGACGTCAACGGCACCGAACCGCCACGCCATGACCATCGAATCCGCTTCCCTGTCGGCGACACGTCCTCACGCCCGTGTCTACCAGCAAGTACGGCCGACCGAGCCCTCCAGGCGCTGTCGCGGACGTCACATCGCCCTTACATTTTCGGACCGGCGTCCGGGATGAACTTGGTAGCCAGGAGCAACAGGTCCGGGATCATCGACACCACGAGGACGAGGGGAACCTGGACGCGCAGAACGCCCCGGATCCAGCCGGGATTTTGCTCCAACGCGACCGGCAACTTTTCGGGGGCGGCTGGACTCCAATGCGGTACGACGGAGGCTGGGGTGCCTCCGCGTAAATGGGGAGGACGATCCAGATGTTTCGTAAGACCGTAGGTCTGGCCTCGGCCGGCGCGCTCGCGTTGGGCCTCGGGGCGGCCCTGGTGCCGTCGGCCCAGGCTGCACAGTCCGCGTCGGGGAGCACGACGGCAACTACCGCGGCGTGCGCGCTGCGACTCGGGTCGGTGACGTCGACCGGCGCGTTCACCAGCCGGATGGTCAACGCCACCGCACCGATCACCATCGGCGGGGTCCGTGGGACGGCTGGGGTGTTCCCGGCGAACCAGGTCCAGCACATCAGCACGTTCACCGGCACACCGCTCGGCAGCGGCGAGTCGCGGTCCGGGCTCACCGTCATGGGCGGCGCGCTGTACTCCAGCTCGTTCGTCGTCGACAGCCAGAGCCAGCTCGACCCGCACTACCCGCACAACAACCTCCGGATCGGCGGCGGCTGGTCCAACTACCGCTGGATCGAGCAGTCGGTCCTGCGCCCGGCGAACGCCGGGGACCCGGCCCGCACTCTGCTGTACGGCCAGCGCACCGACGGCATCACGCAGCGCTGGATCTCCGACGGCAGCGGCTGGCGCATCACCTCCGGCGTCGGCGGTCTGAGCACGGTCAAGGGCATCGCGCTCATCGGCCGCACCGCGACCTCGGAGACGTTCCTTGCCAACACCAGGTCCGGCGCGCTCGTCACCGTCACCTGGCCGACGAAGTACCTGGCCGCGCCGACCAGCAAGGTGGTCCGCGGCACGACCTGGCAGGGCTTCGAGCAGCTGATCGCGACCAAGTGCGGCACGAGCGGCACGCTGCTGCTCGGCATCGACAAGGAAACCAAGTCCGGTTACCTGTACGCCGTTGGTCACGCCAACGGCACCAGCACCGTCATCAAGAGTCTGGGCAAGGTCCCCCTGACCTTCTCCGACCCGCAGTACTTCCGCATCGCCCCGAAGTACGACGTCCTGAACGGCGGCTAGGCAACTTTTCGGGACGCCGTCCTCCAGCACGCGGGACGGCGTCCCTTGCACGTTGTCGGCTGTTCAGCCGGCGGCCACCGAGTTCCTTTACCGTAGGGCTGTCCGTTCCCGCCCGCGGAAGGTTGTCGCATGCGCTTGGTCGCTGTTGGTGTTGCGGTTGCTCTGCTCGTTCCCGCCGTACCGGCGCAGGCATCGTTCGATCCGGCGGGGTACGTCGACCCGTTGATCGGATCGGCGCGGGACGGGACGACCTGGCCGGGGGCGGTGCGGCCGTTCGGGATGATCTCGTGGAGCCCGACCAGCACCCGCGGCGACCAGACCAGCACGGGCGCCGCGAACGGGTACCAGTACGACGTCACGCGCGTACGCGGCTTCAGCCTCACCCACCTCAGCGGCGCCGGCTGCAACCCGGGCGCAGCGGGCGACATCCCGATCATGCCGTACGCCGGTGCGGTCGACTCCTCGCCGACCGCCGACACGACCGACGCGAAGTACGCGACGAACTTCCGGCACGAGAACGAGCGAGCGCTCCCCGGCCGTTACACCGTGACACTCGACTCCGGTGTGAAGACCGACCTCGCGGTGACCACCCGCGCGGGCGTCGGTGAGTTCACCTTCCCGGCCGATCAGGCCGCGAACCTGCTGTTCCGTACGTCGAACTCGCTGAACGGCAGCGAGGACGCCGAGATCACCATCGACCCGAACCACCGCAAGGTCACCGGGTCGGTGCTGACCGGCGCGTTCTGCGGGCGCCGCGCGAACGGCGGCGTGAACAACCGCAAGACGTATTACCGGCTGTACTTCACGGCATCCTTCGACCAGCCGATCGTTGCCAACGGCACCTGGAAGGACAGCACTCTGGCCGCGGGCAGCACGCGCACGACTGGCGGCGAGGGCTACGCCACCGGAGCGGACCGAGCCGGGCGCGGCTCCGGCGGGTACGTCACGTTCGCGCCGGGCTCCGAGGTACGGATGCGGCTCGGGATCTCCTACGTCAGCCTGGCCGGCGCCGAGCAGAACCTGCGCGCCGAGATGAGGCCCGACGCCACCACCGACAAGGTAGCCGCCGACGGGTACGACGACTGGCGACGCGAGCTGAACGCGATCCGCATCACCGGCGGGACCGATGCGCAACGGACCACGTTCTACACCGCGCTCTACCACGCGCTCCTGCAGCCGAACATCTTCAACGACGTCGACGGCCGCTACCTCGGATCCGACTTCAAGATCCACCGCCTCGCGCGCGGCCAGAGAGCTCAGTACGGGACGTTCTCCGGCTGGGACCAGTACCGGGCTCACATCCAGTTGCTCGCCCTCCTCAAGCCTGACGTCGCGGGTGACTACGCGCAGTCCATGTACCAGTTCGCCCAGCAGAACAAGGGAATCTGGGACCGCTGGCTGCACAACAACGGCGCCACGCACGTGATGACCGGCGACCCGGCCGCGCCGACGCTGGCCACGTTCGTCGCCATGGGAGCCACGAACTTCGACGTCCGCGGCGCCTTCGACTCGCTCGTTCACCAGGCACGAGTACAGAACGCGGACGCGGAGAACGACGGTGGCTGCCCAGGGCAATGCACCGGACAGCGGCCGGCGCTCAACACGTACCTCGCCAAGCACTATGCGCCGCAGGACGCGTGCCACTGCTGGGGCGGTGCCGCGGAAACGCTGGAGAACGCTCTCGCGGATTTCTCGCTCGCTCAGTGGGGCGCCCGGCTCGGCGCGGACGTGGCGGATCTGAAGGACCGCGGCAACTGGTGGAAGAACACCTTCGACCCGACAGTCGGGTACCAGCGGGCGCGGAATGCAGACGGCACCTGGCGGGACGGGTTCAGCTCGTCGACCGATGTCGGATTCGCGCAGGGTACGACGTCGACTTACACCTGGATGGTGCCGCAGGATGTGTCCGGGCTCGCCACCTTGATGGGCGGACCGACGACCGCGGTGCAGCGGCTCGACGCGTTCTTCCACGATGCAGGAGGGAACTGGGCGGTGAAGGGCGGCAGCCCGGTGCGGTACGACCCGACGAACGAGCCGGGTCTGCACACGCCGTGGCTCTACAACGGTCTCGGTGCGCCGTGGAAGACGCAGGCGACCACGCGGGAGATCGTCGACACCGTCTACGGCACCGGTCCGTCGGGGCTTCCGGGAAACGATGATCTCGGGACGCTCTCCGCGTGGTACGTGTTCGCGGCGATCGGGCTCTTCCCGCAGACACAGGGCCGGGCCGAGTTGCTGGTCGGTAGCCCGCTGTTTCCCAAGGTCGAGCTACGCCGGAGCAACGGAGTACGCCTGACTGTCGAGGCACCGGAAACGTCGGACACGAACCAGTACGTCCAAGGCCTGTCGCTGAACGGCGGGGCGCGGAGCGAGTCCTGGCTGCCCGAGTCGTTCGTGACGCGCGGCGGCCGGATCACCGTTCAGCTCGGCGCCGCGCCCTCGGCGTGGGGAACGCCGCCCGTGGACCACTGAGAGGGCCGCCGGACGGCGACAGTTATGCTGTTCGGAGTTTGACCGGCGGTGGGGCTCGCCGGATCCATAGGAGGCCTGTCTGTGGAGCACCACCCCGTCGAACCCTTGCCCAGGGGACCGGTCGACTCTGACGTCGACCTGCGGATCGACGGCCGGGCGCAGCGTGCACACGACCCGGTGATCCTCGGCGCCATCGCCGCCGGCGGCGCGATCGGCGCCGCCGCGAGGTACCTGGTCGGGCTCGGCTGGCCGACACCGCCCGGCGGTTTTCCGATGAGCACGCTGGTCATCAACGTGGTCGGCTGCGGCCTGATCGGGATCCTGATGGTGCTGGTGACCGACGTTTTCACCCGGCAACGGCTCCTCCGCCCGTTTCTCGGCACCGGTGTACTCGGTGGGTTCACCACGTTCTCGACGTACGCCGTCGACATCCAGCAGCTCGTCATTGGACGGAACGCCGGGATCGCGTTGCTCTACCTCGCCACGACCGTCGTCGGCGCGTTGCTCGCGGTCCGGGCCACGGTGAGCGCGACGCGCGCGCTGATCACCTGGAGAACGCGATGACCCGGCTGTTGCTCGTGATCGCCGGCGGCCTGGTCGGAGCGCCGCTGCGTTACATCGCCGACCGCGCCGTTCAGGCCCGACATGACTCAGTGTTTCCGTGGGGCACGTTCAGCGTGAACGTCGTGGGATCGCTGATCCTGGGTTTCCTGGTCGGCGCGTCCTCCGCTCTCCCGCACGGCGTCCAACTCCTCGTCGGCACCGGGTTCTGCGGGGCTCTCACGACGTACTCGACGTTCTCGTACGAGACGATCCGCCTGTACGAGGACCGGGCGCGTTTCCTCGCGGTCGCGAACGTCACCGCGAGCATCGTGGCCGGCCTCGGCAGCGCGTTCCTCGGAGCGGCCGTGAGTCAGGCGATCTGGAGCTGACAGCCCGTCAGCGATCGCGGGTCGCGATCCCCGGATAGTCCAGCACCAGACCGGAAGCGTCGAACGTCAGCTCACACTCGAAGTCGAACGTCGCGGACTCGTAGTGGAACACGTGCCCGCGCTCGTCGGAGCTCGTGAGCGTGTAGCGCTGCTCGAGTCGCACCACGGTCAGATCATCGGCCTGTACGAAGGCAGCCGGCACGTCGACCGCGGTACCGGGAACGAACGGGAGCCGGTGCACCGGGAGCGTGTTCGTGACCGCCGAGGACTCGAAGTCCACGTCCCGGCAGCCGTCGAGATCCGGCCGAGCTTCACCGTTCACGGTCCAGCGACCATCCGGGAAACGTGTCAACGCAACCTCGAGATCACCGGAGCTCGTCGAGTTCACCGCGTGCACGGACTCGGTCGCCCAGTCCGCGCCGACGGTGATGTCGTACCCGACATGCCAGGTCGAGTCGCCTTCGCGGGCCGACGTACGACCCCTCAACCGGCCGGCACCGGCGAACAGCACCTCGAATCCGACTCGAGCCCCGCTATGCGTCCACGACGCAGCGGCAGGCAGCGCACGCAGTTCCATGTCCCGACCCTAACCAAGCCACCGGGTCGAGCATTCTGGAGCCGTCCGCGATGCGTCACGTGGCGGTCGGATGGGGCAGGTGCGCCTATCGTTGGCAGGTAGGCGTTTCCGTGGAGGGGTGAATGCTGGACCGGTCCGAGTCCGCGCTGGGGATTGTTCTCCGGTCACGGTTCTACCGTTCGGCGTTCCTGTCGTTGCTGGTGGCCGGAATCGGGCTGTCGGCAGCGACCCCGCAACTGACGCTCTTCCTGGTGCGGGAGCTGCACACGCCACTCCCCGTCGCCGGTCTGTACTACGTCACGAACCTGGCCGCGCCGCTCGCCGGGTTCCTGGTCGGGCGATGGTCGGACCGAAGCCAGGACCGGCTCCTGTGGTTCCGGATCTGCTCGGTGATCGGCGCGGCGGGCTGGCTCGCGATGGCGGGGTCGACCGCGGTCTGGATGCCGTTCGTGATCAGCGCGCTGGCGTTGAGCGTGGCCGGCGGCTCGATGGCGCAGCTGTTCGCGGCCTGCCGTGACGAGCTCAGCCGGCATCCGACCCGGGCCGAGAACCGGGTCGTCGCGACCGTCCGGATGGCATTCACCACCGGCTGGATCCTCGGTCCGGTGTTCGGCAGCTGGTTCGGCGGCGTCTTCGGGCTCCGTGCGTTGCTGGTGGCAACAGCCGTCTGCGTCTTCGCCCAGATGATTCCGCTCGGCCGGCAACGGGTCGAGCGGTACGACGCTCCGCCCGCCGAGACGCCCGACGAGCGCCGGCGGATCGACCAGATGATGCCGTTGCTGATCTTCACCGCGGTCTGCGTACTCGCGATGACCGGCGACACGATCAAGTTCGGCTATCTCCCGATCTACATGGCCGAGCAACTCCACGTGTCCGACGCGATGCGTGGCGCCGTGATCGGCATCCAGCCGCTCCTCGAACTGCTGCTGCTCCCGGTGGTCGCGCGGCTCGCCGACCGGTTCGGCGCGATCCGGGCGATGACGGCGGGCGCCGTACTGGGGCTGGCCGGCAACCTCGCGTACGCGCTCAGCACCTCGGTCGTCGGCCTGTTCGTCGGCCAGGCCCTGACCGCCGGGTTGTGGGCGTGCGTCGGCGCCCTCGGTGTCTCGATCGCCCAGCGGCTCTACCCCGAAGGAGTCGGGACCGCGTCCGGGATCTTCCTGGGCGCGATCCCGCTCGGCTCCGCGATCGGCGGAACCATCGGCGGCATCGGCGTCGCAGCCATCGGCCTGCCGCACGTCTTCTTCATCCCGGCGTGCCTGACCGCTGTCGCGATCGTCGGCTTCACGATCCTCAGCACCCGCGAGAGCACTCACACGAGGTAGCGGTCCCCCGGGTGCACGATCCGGAGCCAGCGGCAGCCGCACGGCGCGAGGTCGAGCGACAGCACACCGTCGTCGCGAACGTCCGTCGTACCGTTGTTCTCCAGCAGGTCGATCGCACGCAGACCGATGGCGCTCCCTGCGACGGCCACGCTGACTCGGACAGCCTCCGGCGCGAAGTTGTGAACGGCGACGACTGTGCCGTCCTCGTAGTCCGAGCGGTGCGCGAACACCGACCGCACTCCGGTCTCGAGGATCGTGCACGACCCCCAGGACAACTCGGGGCACTCGCGGTACCGCAGGACGAGCAGCTTCATCCAGTTGAACAGGGACTCGGGGTCACGCCGCTGCGCCGCCACGTTCACGTTCTCCGGGCCCAGCTCGCCCTCGACCATCGGGGCGGGCAGCCGGGACGGATCGGCCGTGGAGAAGCCACCGGACGGATCAGCCGTCCACTGCATCGGTGTCCGGACAGCGTGCCGGTCCTCGGCGGCGAGGTTCTCCCCCATGCCGATCTCCTCGCCGTAGAACAGCACCGGAGTACCCGGCAGCGAGAACAGCAAGCTGTAGACCATCCGGAGCCGGGCCTGGTCGTTGCCCAGCATCGGCGGCAATCGCCGGCGCAGTCCACGGCCGTAGATCTGCATACTCTTCTCCGGCCCGAAGGCGTCGAACACTTCCTGCCGCTCGTCCTCGGACAGCTTGTCCAGCGTCAGCTCGTCGTGATTGCGGACGAACGTTCCCCACTGCGCCTCTTCAGGCGGTTCCGGCCGGTCCCGCAACGCCTTGACCAGCTCGGCCGGGTCGTTGCGGGCCAGCGACAGGTAGAGCCGTTGCATTCCGATGAAGTCGAAACACATCGTCAGCTCGTCGCCGTCCTCGTCACCGAAGAAGCGCCGTACGTCGGGATAGGGCAGATTGACCTCGCCGAGCAGGATCGACTGTCCGTGCCGCCGCTGCAGGGACGCCCGCAGGTCCCGCAGATAGTCGTGCGGATCCGGCAGTTCGGCCGCATCCTGGCTACCGGCCGTGTCGATCAGGAACGGCACCGCGTCCACCCGGAACCCGGACAGCCCCAGTTCGGACCAGAAGCCGACCACGCGCTCGATCTCCTCGCGGACCTCACGATTCGCGATGTCGAGATCCGGCTGGAACTTGCGGAACCGGTGCAGGTAGTACTGCCCCGCCTCCTCGTCGTACTGCCACAGGCTCGTCTCCTGTCCAGGGAAGACGATGCCCTTGTCCGCATCCGGCGGCGGCTCGTCGCGCCAGACGTACCAGCCCCGGTACGGCGATTCGCGCGACGCCCGCGCGCTCTGGAACCACGGGTGCTTGTCCGAGGTGTGGTTGACCACCAGATCGGCCATCACCCGGATGCCGCGGTCCCGGGCCAGCGTGATCAGCTCGACCAGGTCGCCGTGCGTGCCGAGTCGTTGGTCGACGCCGTAGAAGTCGGTGATGTCGTAACCGTCGTCGCGGTCCGGGGTCGGGTAGAACGGCATCAGCCACAGGCACGTCACCCCCAGCTCGGCCAGGTGGTCGATCCTTTGGCACACCCCACGCAGATCTCCCCGCCCATCGCCGTCGGTATCGAAGAACGTCTCGACATCGAGGCAGTAGATGACCGCGTTCTTCCACCACACGTCGGCTGTTTCAGTCAGGCGCATGCCCAGCCGGTACCCCGGGGTTGGCGGAGTACACGCCCGGGAACCGGCGGGGTCATGACGATTCAGAACTCGGTATGGCTGGGCACCGCGAACCTGCCGCGGTACGAGGTGCTCGATACCGATCAGGAGACGGACGTGCTGGTTGTCGGCGGCGGCCTGATCGGCCTCACGACCGCGATCTACCTGCAGCAGGAGGGCCTCGGCGTCGTCCTGCTCGAGGGCGGCCGCATCGGTACGCGAACCAGCGGCAACACCACCGGCAAGGTCACGTCTCAGCACGGTGCGATCTATGCCGGACTGCTGGACCGGCACGGCCACGACAAGACGCAGCAGTACGCCACGGCGAACCAGGAAGCGGTCGATGGAGTCGAGGAGCTGGTACGTCGGCTCGGCATCGACTGTGAGCTCAGCCGCGGACCGTCCTTCGTCTACTCGACCGGTGACACCGACCTGGCCCGCGAGGCCGAGGTGGCGCGCGAACTCGGTCTTCCCGCGCATATGGCCGACCCGGCGGAGATGGGGTTGCCGATCACCGCAGCCGCCGCTGTGCGCTTCGACGACCAGGTGCTCCTGCACCCGGCCCGCTACCTCGCCGGTCTGGCGATCGCATTCTCTGCAGCCGGTGGACGCATCTTCGAGCAGTCACGCGTGACCGACCTGGACGCCAAGGGCGATGGTGTCGAGGCACGGACAGCGGCCGGCCACCGCGTCGTGGCTCGCCATGCCGTGGTTGCGACGCTGTTGCCGTTCGGCACGCTCGGTGGGTACTTCGCGCGGAGCCGCCCGAACCAATCCCACGGCATCGCGGTTCAGCTACCTATCGAGGCGCCCCAGGCGATGACGATCTCCGCCGACGGACCGACCCGGTCCACCCGGCCCTGGCCAGGCGGTGGGCCGAGGGGCCTGGTCGTGGTCGGCGCGAACCACGAGACCGGTGGGGAGGAGGACACCAACACGTCGTACCAGAGCCTTGTCGACTGGGTCGGCGAGGTGTGGGGCACGAAGGTGCAGCCGGAGTACCGCTGGGCGGCCGAGGACTACAGCACCCCGGACCAGCTGCCGTACGTCGGCAAGGCGCCGGGCTCACCGACCCTGATCGCGACCGGCATGCACAAGTGGGGACTCAGCAACGGAACCGTTGCCGCAGGCATCCTTCGCGACGCCGTGCTCGGCCGGGACAACCGGTGGAGCGAGCTGTTCGACGCCGGCCGGATCGGCGACGCGCGGTCGGTGGCGAAGCTCGTGCAGGACAACCTGAAGGTGGGCAAGGAGTTCGCCGCCGGCCATCTCCGCCGGCTGCTCGGTCCCGGGCTCGACCATGTGGAGGTCGGTGAAGGCGGCCTGTACGACGTCGACGGCAAGACGGTCGGGGCGTACACCGATTTCGAGGGCCGGCTGCACACCGTCGTACCGGTCTGCACCCACCTCGGCTGCCCGCTGCGCTGGAACCAGGGCGACTCCACCTGGGACTGCAACTGCCACGGCTCCCGCTTCGCGCCGAACGGCGCCGTCCTGGACGGCCCGGCGACCAAACCCCTCGCAAAGCCGGAGGACTGAAGCCAGGGCTTCACACGCGCACGGCGAGGGCCGCGATCAGGACGGACACGGCAACGCCGGAAAGGATGATCAAGGCAACGATCAGCAGAGGGCTCTCCGCGTGCGGTGATCCGTGGTGGTCGGCGCCGTCGAGCTGATCGAACCGGTCGAGATCCGGCCCCCAACCGAACGGTGGCGACGGTGGCCCACCGTCGCCGGTTCCTGGCAACGGGTGACCGTCGTACGTCGGCATCGAGCCGTCGGGCAGCGCCGGCGGCGGCTGACCGAAACTCGTCTGATCCTCAACAGACACGTGTTCCTCCCATGGCACCCGCCGGTCGTTCCTCACGGTCTCCCCACGGCGGCGGGCGTCAGGTTCCCACTCTGCACCACCTTCATCGAGCCTGGCACGTATCGATTTCCGCCGTTCACGGACCGTCGACCAGTAGTCACGTGAGGTATAGGCGGAAGTGGTCCTGCCCTGGCATCCTCGGATCGTTCCTTTCCGCGTGCAAGTAAGACAAGGAGCGATCGATGCAGGATTCCGCCCCGCCTCCTCGACCACGATCCTTCCGCCGGACGCTCGGTGTCGTCCTCGGAACCGCCGCCCTGATGCTCACCTCGGCCGCGATGGCGTACGCCGCTCCGCCGCCGAGCCTGCCGCAGAACGCCGACGGGTACGAGCAGTCGTTCTCACCGGCGTACGACTACGACACCGACGGCTGCTACGCGACGCCCGCGATCGGAGCCGACGGCACTCTGAATCCGGGCCTCAACCCGACCGGCGACGTGAACGGCAACTGCCGCGACCAGTCCGACCTGGACAACTCCCAGACCTACTCCCGCGAGAAGTGCAACAACGGCTGGTGCGCGATCGTGTACGCCAGCTACTTCGAGAAGGACCAGGCGTTGCCAGGCAGCAGCCTCGGCGGCCACCGGCACGACTGGGAGCACGTCGTCTCCTGGGTGAACCAGTCGACCAACCAGGTCGACTACGTGACCACGACGCAGCACTCCAGCCAGGTCACCTACACCCGTTCACAGGTCCGGTTCGACGGTTCGCACCCGAAGGTCGTCTACCACAAGGACGGCGCGAGCACGCACTTCTTCCGGCTCGCCAACAGCAACGACGAGCCGCCGGAGAACCACTACCACAACTGGCGGTACCCGCCGCTGGTCGGCTGGAACGGCTACCCCAGTACGTCGTTGCGAGACACCCTCATGACCGCGGACTTCGGGTCCGCGACGATCAAGATCACCGACAAGGACGACCGGTTCCGCAACCTGCTGAACGCGTCCAAGCCGTCCGGTATCCCCTTCGATCCCTGGGCTTGACCGACCGGCGTGCGCGCTCACTCGTGGGCGCGCACGCCGTCCGTCAGCGACTCCGCGATCAGGTCGATCATCGCGGCATGCCGATTGGTCGCCGTCTCGGCCTGCCCGAGCGCGACCGTGTCGAGGAACACCCGGCTGACCACAAGCTCCGCAGCCGCCTGCACCCGGGCCGCATCCGCCACCACGTCCTCGGCGCCGGCCAGCACGCAAGCCACAGTCTCGGTCGCCTCGGCGAACAACTCAGCTGCACGCGACGCGATTTCGGGCCGACCTTGCGCCTCCCGGAACACGATGATCCGGGCCGCGCGATCGTGCTCCAGTTCCTCGGCCATCGTCGCCACGATCGCCCGCAATCGCAGCCGTACGGTCCGGCCGCGTGCCGTCGATCGCAGTACCTCACTGGGAGCCGGGCGCTCCTGCACCACCGCGAGCAGCAGGTCCAACTTGGTCGCGAAGTGGTAGAACACCAGCCCCGACGGTACGCCGGCCTCGGTCGCGATCCGGGCCGTCGACGTGGCGTCGTACCCGTGCTCGGCGAACAGCCGCTCGGCGGTCTCGATGATGAGCTGCCGTTTGGACGGTCGCGTGGCATGGCGCGTGTGCGCGGGAGCGGTCATGTGCCTGCCGGTTGGGCGGCGGGCCAGACTTCACCTTTCCGTTCTGCTGCGAGCACGGCGGCTCGCTTGAGGGACTTGAAGACATAGTCGGGCACCCGCATACCCTGCCGCTGCGCCCACATCAGCTCGTACTCGGCCCGCCCGACCTGCCGTGCGTACTCGCGCAGTTCCGCCTCGCCGCCCTCACTGATGTTCAGCGCCTCCATCACGTCCCCGAACTCGGTCACCTGACGTTTGTTGTAGGCACCGACCACTTCGAACGTACGCTTCCGCAACCCGCGCGTCAGCGTCTTCTGCCACCCCGACAGCTGGTCCCACAGCTGCTGCGCGGCCATCTGGTAGTACGCGAAGTGCCCCGGCTCCTGGCGGCGGATCGGCGCGACCACCGTGGCCGCGACGGCCCGCTCGCCGAGCTCGACCAGCCCGGCGTGAAGCTTGTTGTAGGCAAGGACCGCGGAACGCTCGGTCGCCAGCCCGGTCAGGTAGTAGAGCATCCGGCTGATGTCCTGGACGCCGGGCACCCGGCCGAGCGCGCCGAGGAACTTGAGGCTGAACGAGACGTCCGCCAGGTTCGGTTCGTGCGGCTCCACGCCGAGCAGATTCTGCAGCTTGTCGAGGATCTGCCCATGGCGCGTCTCCTGCGGCATCCACACGTCCGCATAGAAGTGCCGGTCGACCTCGGGCGGATCGGGCAGCAGGATGTTCAGTTCGAGCACGTTGCGCTCGACCTCGAGCTCGACGCGGGTCATGTAGGCCAGCACCGGACCGAACCGCTCGGCCAGCAGGCTGGGTTTCTTCATCGAGTAGTCGACGCTGCCGAGCGGGATCGGCGGGTGCTCCTCGCCCAGCCGATCGACATGGTCGGCAAGCCGGGAGTCTTCCCGCCGGCGGCCGCGCCGGCGCGAAACGGTCATATCGCTCAACCACATAGGCGGCACCTCATTCATCCGACAGGGATGCGCGCTCGATCCCCCCAAGAGGCAAGCCTAACAAAGTAACTGACTGATCAGTCAGTCAGAGCTTGTGACCCCCGCAACAGAACGGGTGGCGGTCCCTGAGGGCCACCACCCGCCGTCGCTGTGTCTACTTCGCGATCGTGTAGCGGATCGTGTCGTTGCGGAGTACGTCGCCGTTCACCTTGACAATGCGTACGACGTGTTGGGCGCTCTTCAGCCCGGTCGCGGAGAACACCGTCCGGTTCGTCACCCGGGTGTCGTTGTGCAGGTTCACCCGGCGTACCAGCTTGCCGTCGACGTACACGTCCGCGTCGCCCTGATCGGGTGCGAGCGCCGTACTCCAGTCGACGCCGGTCCCGGTGAAGGTGAGGCTGACCGACGCGCCGTCGGCCTTGGTGGCATGGATGTCGTCGCGGTAGTCGCCGCGGAACCGGACGTCGAGCGCCGTGTTCCCGACCGGCAGGTTCGCCAGGTACGCCTTGCTGATCGTCACCACGTTTCCGTCGACCGTGTAGTCCGTGCCCTTCACGAGTTCTGCACCGTCCTGGCCGGCCTTCGCGATCCCGTCCAGCTCGCCCGGGTCGCGTCCGAGCTGCACGCTGACATCGGCCGGCGCGTTCTTGTCGAACGCCGCGGTGTCCGGGTTCAGCAGGCTCTCCTGCCGGACATTCAGCTTGTCGAGCAGCATGAACTGGCCGGACTTCTTCACACCGCGAATCGTGTGACTGCCGTTCGGCAGGTCCGAGACGCTGTAGACGACCTGCTGCGGTTTGTTATGTCCCTGCGCCGGATCCAGGTACGTGCTCACGGTCTGCTTGAACTCGCCGTCGATGTAGATGTCGACGTCACCCTGACCCGGGTCGGTCTCGGTCACGTAGTCGACGCCGGTGCCGACGAAGCTGTACGAGAACGAGTCGCCGTTCCCTTCCGTCCATTGCACGTCGTCCTGGTAGTCGCCGAGACCACGACCAGAGCTGTAGTTCCAGTTGCCGGAGTAGACGATCTCCGGGCTGTTGTTGTTGACCTCCACAGTCCGCGTCGGGAGGTCGGCCGCCGCCAAGGACTTGGCGGACGAGTCCGTGACGCCGACGGTCAGCGCCTGCGAAACAGCGGGTACTTCGTAGTTGCTGTTGCGCTGCCACGCGCCGTCGTACGCGATCCGGAGGTCGTCGTCGTTCACGCTGATCGCGGCGCCCTTCTGCGGCGTGACCTTCAGCAGCCGTACGCCGTGGATCGGGACGTCGTTGGCGGTGAAGCTGGACGCGAACGTGCCGAGGTCCTTGTGAGCCCACAAGTCGCGTACCTTGCCGGCGCCGCTCAGGCCGAGGTCGGCGAAGTTCACGGTCATGTCGGAGTCGGTCTGACCCAGGTTGAACAGAGCAACGGTGTACGAGCTGTCCGGGTTCAGCGCGAACCACGTCTGCCGATTCGTCTTCATGGACAGCGGGTGCGCCGGACGGCCGGCCTGGTTGACCGCGATCACCTCGCGGTTCGTCAGCAGTTCGAGGCCGTACGAGTCCAGCCTGGTCATGTCGTTGCCGACGTACATCGGCGCCGCGGACACCGCCCAGAGCGTTGCCGCCGTACGACGTTCGTCCTTGGTCATACCGTCCATCTGGCCGTTGCCGACGTCGAGCGAGTCGAGGTCGTTCCAGCCGCCCGGTCCCGCGTGCCGCCACCATTCGGCGAGCTTCGGGAACAGCCGGTTGATGTTCGGCCAGGCGGTCAACGCCGTACCCGTGCAGTAGCACTCGACGTCCCACTCGATCCGCCAGCCGTTGGCGTACTGCTTCCAGGTGTCGGCGTAGTTGATGTCCAGCGCCCAGGACAGCTCGAACCAGATGTTGTGCCGCTTCAGGGCCTGCGACCAGGCCTTCACGTCGTCGCGGGCGTCCACCGACAGGTCGCTGATCCCCGAGCCCGGGGTGACGCTGTCGAACTTGAGGAAGTCCAGGCCCCACGAGCCGAACAGGTCCGCGATCGAGTCGATGTACTTCTGCGCGCACGGCTTCGAGAAGTCGATGCGGTAGCCGATACCCCAGTAGTCGCCCTTCTGCAGCGGCAGCACCGGCAGGTCGCCGGTCGTGCATCCCGGGGCGCCGTAGATCGGCAGCTTCGCGTCGATGACGGCCTGGCTGATACCCGGAATCGTGTAGAGCCCGACCTTCTGGCCGTTGGCGTGGATGTGGTCGATGACCGCCTGCAGGCCGTTCGGGTAGAGCTTCTTGCTCGGCGTCGGCCGGCCGTACTCGTCGATACCGTCGTTCCAGCCGGCGTCGATGTTGATGTACTCGTACCCGTACGGCTGCAGCTTCGCGTGCATCGCGTCGGACTGGGCGATCAGCTGATCCGCCGTGATCCAGCTGCCGCCGTTCGGGTTGTAGACCTGCATGCTGTAGCTGCTCCAGCCCATGTAGGGCCGCGCAGCCTTGTCCCCCGCCGGCCCGGACAGCTCGGCGGCAGTCGTCACGCTGGTAGTGGTGGATGCTGGTGCTGCTGTCGACGTACTCAAACCTGCCGGCAGCAGCCCGGCGACTACGAGCCCCGCAAGCGCGGCCCGCAACACCCTGCTCCGAACGGATCTGGTCATGGCGGTGACCTCTTCCCAGAGAACTCAGGAGAAAACCGAATCGGATAGGATATTGGGTCTATTACTTAACCTTGTCAAGATTCTGTGCGAAAGTGGCACAGTGATGACGCGCCGCGAAGTCCGTCGAGAGCTGCGGCGCCGGTGGCACCAGGGACAGCACCCGGCCGGTGTGCCCTGAGGTCGGCCAGTACGTCGAGGGCGTCGAGGGGTTGCCGGTCTTCGCGAAGTTGACCCAGGCGGCGCGCATGGAGTCGGCCAGGGCGGTCTGTTCCGCGTTCAGCGGCACCGGGAAGGGAGCGTTCGGGAGGTCGAACAGGTACCACATCTCCGAGCCGTGTGTGGCCACCGAGAGCAGGCCTGCCGGGGCGAAGAGGAACGGCGCGGTGTCGTCGTTGAACTCATAGCCGTACGTCGGAACTCGCCGTGCGGTCCACGTGTTCACCTGGGCCGCACCGCACGCGAACGTCGCGTCGCCGACCAGCGTGCCGAACGCCTTGTCCGGGGTGGCGTACGCCGACAGCGGGTACTCCTTGGCGATCGCGGCGGCCTGGGCGGGCGTGACCCGCAGCGCGGTGGCGATGTTGCTCTCGTAGTTCGCTGCGGTGACCGGGCTGGTGTAAGGGACGTTGTACCCACGGCTGACGACTCGGCCGCCGAGCGTGAAGAGTGCCTCTTCGTCGTGGTTGCTGCCGTTGAGGATCGTCACGTCGTTGAAGCGGCCAGCAGCGAGCGCCGTACCGATCGACTCCTTCAGCACCGCTCCGTCGACTACGCCCGGGATGAGGGCGGTCGCCGTCGAGATGTTGTCGACCAGCGTCTGCACCGGAACCTTTCGCAGGCAGTCCGCCGATTGGTCGGGGCAGCCGACCTTCGTGGCGAACTCCTTGCCGAACGTCTCAGCCTTGGCGAGCGGTTCCTGCTCCAGGGCGAATGCGCCGCTCTCCACGATCGCCCGCTGGAACAAGCCCTTCGAGCTGCGGGACGTGACGTGTGCGAGCACGGACACGCCGCCGGCCGACTCACCGGCGATCGTGACGTTGTGCGGGTCGCCGCCGAACTGGCCGATGTTGCGCTGCACCCAGCGGAGCGCGGCCTGCTGATCCATCAGCCCGTAGTTGCCGGCCGGTCCCCCGGGCCGCGACGCCAGCGCCGGGTGGGCGAGGAAGCCCAAGGCGCCGAGTCGGTAGTTGATGGTCACGACTACCGCGCCGGCCTTGGTTAGCTTCGTGCCGTCGTAGTTCGAGCCGGTGTCTCCGACCAGGCCGCCGCCGTGGATCCAGACGAGCACCGGGCGCTTGGTGAGCGAATGCGGGGCCGGGGTCGAGACGTTGAGGTAGAGGCAGTCCTCGGACAGTTGGGCGGGCGTCACCACGCTCGGTGCCTGCGGACAGCCTGGTCCGTACGACGTTGCGTCGCGCACACCCTGCCAGCTCGTCGCGGGCTGCGGGGGCCGCCACCGGAGATTCCCGGTCGGCGCCGCAGCAAACGGCAGCCCGCGGAACGAAGACGTGCCGTCAACAGTCAGGCCGCGGACGACACCGTTGCCCGTCGCAACAACAGGAGCGGCGGTGGTCGCGTCGGCGACGGGTAGGCCGCCTGAACCGATTGCCAGGATGGCGGCGGCGAGGAGGAGGACTCGCGGTCGCCGGGGACGGATGATTCTCACGATTCGGGCACCTCGTCTGGAAGAGTGGTTGGTTACCGCAACCACTCTTCAGCGCGCGACCACCCGTCGCCCCAGGGAGAGTCCCTGGTTTCAGGCGGCGGACTCCCTGGGGGTCTGCCACTCGGCGGGCCCGTCGGAACCGGCTTCGTACTCCTCCAGCGGCACCTCGTCGGTGTGCCAGGCGTCGATCACCGGCTCGAGGATCTCCCAGCAGCGCTCGGCGACGTCACCGCGCACCGAGAGCAGCGGGTCGCCGCGCAGGATGCCGTTCAGCACCTCGCCGTACGGGAGCACCGACGACGACGGCAGCGTCGCGTCCAGGAAGACCTGACCCATCGTGTACGGGCCGTCGACACCGAGCGCCGGAACGGACAGCGACAGCTCCCCCGGGTTCAGACCGATCCGCAGGGTCTCGCCGTCGCGCCCACCGTGGAGGCCGGACGGCAGGTGCCGCAGCGGCTTGAACTTGATCACGATCTCCTTGCGCGCGGCGCCGAGCGCCTTGCCCGATCGCAGCGTGAACGGGACACCGGCCCAGCGGTTCGTGCCGACCTCGACTGTCACCTCGGCCAGCGTCTCGGTCTCCCGATCCGGGTCCACACCCGCTTCACCGGCGTACGACGGAACCACACGACCGTCCGCAATGCCCGCGGTGTACCGGGCCCGCCGGCTCGCCTCGGTCGCGGAGCCGCGGTACAGGTGCGTACTGCGCAGCGCACGAGCCATTTCGCTGCGAACCTCGACCGCGTCCATCGTGGCCGGGGCGTCCATGGCGAGCAGGGCGAGGACGAGCAATAGGTGGCTCTGGATCATGTCCACCAGCGCGCCCGCGTTGTCGTAGTACTGCGCGCGACCCTCCAGGCCGAGCGTCTCGTCGTACACGATCTCGACGCTCTCGATGTGTTCGGCGTTCCAGACCGGCTCGAACAGCCGGTTGGCGAACCGCAGACCGATCAGGTTCAGGACCGCGGTGCGGCCGAGGAAGTGGTCGACGCGGTGCACGTTCTCTTCGGGGACGAGCGTGCCGACGAGCTTGTTCAGCGCAGCCGCGGACGCGGAGTCGGTGCCGAACGGCTTCTCGAACGCCAGCTCGGTGCCCTCCGGGAGCTCGACCCGCTGGAACGTCTCCACGATCGCGTTCGTCACGGCAGGCGGCAGCGAGAAGTACAGCACCGGCGCCGGCCCGGCGAGCTCGAGGAGCGCGCGCAGGTGCGCGGGGTCCGTCGGGTTACCGGCGACGTACTGCGTGGTTGCCAGGGTCTCCGCCGCGACCGGTCCGATCTCGCCCTGGGACTCGAAGGCAGTCCGGACGCGGTCCGTCCATTCGTCCGCCGCGAGCGCGGACCGGCCGGTGCCGATGATCCGCACAGCGGTGGCGCGTGTGCCGGCGAGCAGACTGCCCAGGCCGGGCAACAGCAACCGGGAACTCAGGTCGCCGCTGGCGCCGAAGATGACGACGGTTCGTTGAATCAACACGGTCAAACTCAACCACGTGAGCGGCAACCGCATTCCCCTACCCGGCGGTTGTCTCGAAGGTTGGGTACGGCGTGTCCGGCAGGCCGAGATTGCGCCAGACGAAACGCGGGACCCAGCCCAGGAAACCGCGCAGGTACGCCGAGCAGCCCGCGATCGCGGGCTGGCTGTGCTCCCCCGGCGTGAACCAGACCCAGTCCTCCACGATCCGGAACGGTGCGCCCGGCGTCGCCATCAGGTACTCCATCTGGCGCGGATGAATCACGTCGTACGCGAACTTGGTGTCCGCCGAGATGACCGCGAACCGATCGTTGAACGCCGCGCTCTCGAAGCTGATGCCATTGCGGAAACCCTTCGGCCCGACGCTGAGCTGGGGCATGCGGACCGGCAACTGGAAGCCGAGGATCGGCTCGGAGTGGTTCTCGACCACGGTTCGGGTCTGCGAATTGCCGTTGCTGTCGGTGTAGCTCTCGGTGCGCGAGGTCTTCCAGTGGTGCTTGAACGCGACGAACGGCGGCCCGTCACCGTCCCGCCCGCGGATCACCTCGTCGGTGCGGTGACCGTAACCGCCGCTGTGGACCGGCGTGTAGTGCAGCAGGTTGTCGTCGACGCCGATCCAGTACCAGTCCGGGTGGTGGTAGAACCGCAGCCGCGGCTCCGGCTCCGGCTGGATCCAGTGGTCGAGCGGCGTCGCGTCGATCGCCGCCGCGATCGCGCCGAGCTGCTCCAGCCACGGACCGAGCTGATCGAGCTCCTTGCGGGGTGGATTCAATACGACGATCTGGTCGCCGTCGACGCCGAGGTTCACGCCGGGTTGCGCTGCCGCCAGCGCGTTCAGCTGCACGCACAGCGTGGAGGTCATCACCTCGTGCGCGAACGCCGGATCCATCGCGCCGACCTGCCACCCCGGCCCGAGCTGCGCCGGAGCGACGACGCCGTGCGCGAGAACGCCGTACCGGGGTGCGGTCTCGCCGCCCGTGATCCACAGCTCGGGCAGCCGTCGCGACAACGTCACCATGCCGACCCAGCCCGACCAGTACGCCGACTTGTACTCGATCACCTGGAAGGGTCGGCCGTTCGCGGTCAGTCCGGTGATCTGGTCGTCGGGTTTGCGCACGAACCCGACCCCGAACGGCGGATTGCTCAGCCGGGCCACCGTGTCGAACGTCGGGCTGTTGACGAAGCTCCAGCCACGCTGCCGGATCGACCCGATGTACTGCTGCCGGCGCACGAGCGCGACGATCCCCCACACGATCGCAGCCACGACCAGCAGCAGCGCGATCACCATCAAGACGATCAAACCGCTCACGTATGCCTCCCCGACCCGGCTGCCTGCACACCGGACGATAACGCCGGAACAGGATCAGGCCAGGGCACTCGGCAGCGGTTCGGCATGGACGATCTGGAGCCGGCTGACCGCTCGGGTGAGGACGACGTACAGGCGGTGCAACCCGCGGGGCTCGGCGGCGACGATGTGGGCGGGCTCGGCGACCACGACCGCGTCGAACTCCAGGCCCTTGGCCAGCGTGGCAGGCACGCACACCAGGCGCACGGTGTCGATCTCGTCCTCGGTCTCGCCGATCAGGGCCACTTCGAGTCCGGCCGCCGCGATCGCGTCCCGCAGGGCCACGACCTGATCGTCCGCCGCGATCAGCGCCACCGAACCTTCGCCCGCGAGCGCCGCCCGACATTCGGCGACCACCTGGTCGGCGAACGTGGACGCGTCGGCCGACACGATGCTCAGGGCGTCCGCGACCGTCCGTACGCCGGTCGGTGTGCCGAGCGTCGGCGCGATCTCGGGCAGCAGCTTCGCCGCGAAGCTGATGATCTGCTCCGGTACCCGGAACCCACGGTCGAGCTCGACCGTGACGCCGTCGCCCTTGTCGAGATGACCGAGCACGCGGTCCCAGGATCCGGCGGCCCACGGCGTCGTCGCCTGCGCGAGATCACCGAGCACCGTGGCCGACCCCGTGCGGCAACGCCGGCCGAGCGCCCGGAGCTGCATCGCCGACAGGTCCTGCGCCTCGTCCAGGACGAGATGCCCGAGCGAGCCGGTACGCCGCTCGATCAGGTCCTCGAGTTCGTCGAGCAGGACGGTGTCCGCGAACGACCACTTCGCCGACTTCCACCCGCGCGGCGGCTTCGGCCACAGCAACGCCGTACGCTCCTCGTCCGTCAGGCCGGGGGCCGCGGCGGCCAGGAAGTCCGCGTCCGACAGGAGCCGGTGCAGGACCTGCTCGGGGAAGACGCGCGGCCAAACCGAGTCGAGGACGTCCTTCACCGGCTTCGAGCGTGCGACCGCGTTCTGCACGCGGTCGTCCGGCGACTCGGCGCGCTCCTCCATCCGGACCAGGACGACGTGCGCGATCCGCTGCGCGAGCGCGTTCCGCCCGGGCGCGTACCGGGTCGATTCGCGCAGGTTCGACACGATGTCGACGACCTCGTACTCGTGGACCCGGTAGCGCCGGGATCCCTTGCTGTAAATGACTCCCTCGGTCGGCGTACCGACGTACGACCACAACGCGCGACGCAGTACGTCGGCCATCCTGGCGTCGCCCTTCAGCCGCTCGGCCTCCGTCGCGTCGGTGGCCGCGGTGGGCCGGGTGAGCAGCTCGTCGATCGTGATCTGTCGTACGTCGACCTCGCCCAGCGCGGGCAAGACCTTGCGGATGTACGAGAGGAACGACCGGTTCGGTCCGACGATCACGACACCGCCACGACCGAGGCGTTCGCGTTCGGTGTAGAGCAGGTACGCAACGCGGTGCAGACCGACCGCGGTTTTGCCGGTGCCGGGTGCGCCCTGCACGCAGACGCTCGGGTGCAGCGGCGCGCGGACCAGGTCGTCCTGCTCGGGCTGGATCGTGGCCACGATGTCGCGCATCGGACCGGTGCGCGGCCGTTCGATCTCGGACCGCAGGAACTTGTCCGCCTGGTCCGACACAACCGCACCGGTCAGCGGTTCGTCCTCGAACCCTGTCAGGTCCGCATGGTCGGAGAACCCGTACCGCCGGCGCATCAGCACCCGTCGCCGGTCGCTCGGGGTCGCGCGGTAGAACGGCACCGACACCGGCGCGCGCCAGTCGATCACCAGCGGTACGCCGGACCCGTCGTGGACATGCCGGCGGCCGATGTAGATCTGGTCGATGTCCTCGATCGTGCCGTGCTCGTAGTCGAGCCGGCCGAAGAACAGTGGTACGTCGGGCAGGTCGAGGAGCGCGTGGGTCCGCATCTCCTTGGCCCGCTGGTTGGCCTCGTTGGTGAAGCGTTCGTCGTTGTCCTCGCCGCCGATGATCTGGACGTCACGGTCCACGACCTCGGCGTACATCTTGGTGAGTGCGGTGCGGGCGGTGGCGAGAAAGGCGCGTTCGGACGCTAATTCAGGTTCGACCATCGGTGAGAGCCTCGAATCGTGAGCTGGGTCCCGCCCCGGAGCAGATCCATCCGGTTCGATTCGATCCCGAAAAGACAGACCGGCGACGTTACCAGCCGGCAGGGTGGGCAGCCACCGATTTATTTCAGCCAGTCGGGCGTGTGCTCGGCGTCCCGCGGAAAGGCGGCCAGATCGGCCGGGTAGATCGTTGCGTCGACAGGGATCGACCACGCCGGTTCGTGGTCGTAGTCGAAGTCCGTCGCGAAGTGCCCGGTCGACGTCACCGTGACCTTCGCCGTCAGCCAGGTCCCCTTGCCAGGCTGGTACATCTCCCGCCGCAACTCCTCGAAATGATCCTCGAGACCTTCGGGCAGCGTCTCCAACTGGGTCTCCCCCGACGGCAGCACCACGTCCGCGTCCAGTTCGGCGTACGACGTGGTGGCCCGGTAGACCGCGCTGACCTCACGCCACCCCGCCGGCAGGTCCGCGACCAGGGCGCGGGCGATCGTGTCGATCACACCGATCTCGCTCATCCACGCTCCCGGGACGCCGGCTTGGTCTCTCTGAAGATACGCCGCGGGGAGTGCTCGCCGTTGTGCCGGTCCACGACGCCGCGGGACGACGGGCGATCCGTCCTACGGTTCTCGTGCCGGACGTCGATGGCGGCATGCACCTGGATGCCGGACGCGCGCATCGCCTGCCAGGTCTGCTCCATCGCCCGCCAGTTCTTGCTTCCGGCGTGCGCCCGGTTCTGTTCCTGCGACTGCGCGGTGAGGTTGATCGCCTCGCCCGGGCCGTCGAACACCGTCGCGAAAAGGTGACCGCCGTCGTCGGTGCGTTGCCGATCGGGCTCGCCGGCCTCCCGTTGCGCGGACACGTTGCGGCGGTCGTCGTTCTCGTCGGTCGGCAGCCAGCCCAGCCACCCTTCGGCGTGGGCCACCCGCCCCGCCTTGTCGGTTGCGTACAAGTACCGATCGTCGACGACGTACACGGCCGACGGCTCGGGGTCCATCAGGTCGGCGTTCCAGTGGCCGACCCGCCCGGACTGCTCCTTGTGCACCGGCAGTCCGGCGTACTTCTCCGGCACCACCGGTACCTCGTCCGGGCCGTAACCGACCGCGCGGACGTCGGCCGGATCGGCG
Organism: Kribbella sp. VKM Ac-2569; assembly: GCF_004216905.1. Taxonomy (GTDB): domain Bacteria; phylum Actinomycetota; class Actinomycetes; order Propionibacteriales; family Kribbellaceae; genus Kribbella. Next base: position 117,856 of record NZ_SGXJ01000003.1, on the reverse strand, counting down.
GGTTGCTCGATCCGGACCGACGCCCGCGGTCGTTCTGGCATGTCGTAGTTCTACACGCTGGTTCTTAACTTGTGGTTACTTGCGCGTGTCACCCATCGTTCTCGGCGGCCGGGATCACCGCGCCCGGAACGTTCTGCGGGGCGACGATCTGGGCCTCACCGGGGTACGGCAGGGACCAGTTGTGCGCCTCGTACCAGTTGTAGTGGTTCATCTGGGCCGGGTTCGCGAAGTCGGCCCTGGCGTTCGGCCCGGTGGTCCGCTGCTGGTCCTTCCACGCCGACCACTGCGCCGCCATCGACTCCATGCCGGCCGGGACGGTCACCGTCGGCGCGGCCGCGACGGCCGGGTTCTGCGCCGCCGGTACATCCAGACCGCAGGGGGGCGGGGTCTTCAGGCCGTCGGTCAGCGCAACCCGGTTCGGGAGCACGGTGAACGGCGTGTAGTTCGGCGTGCTGGTGAACGCGCCGTACATCGGAGTGGCCGCGGTGTCCTTCTGGTTCATCGGCTTCATCCCGAGGATCTGCTCGATCGTCCGGATCAGCATGATCTGCGTGTAGTAGTGGCTGTCGACCGCACCGTGCTGCGCGTACGGGCTGATGATCTGGATCGGCGCCCGGTGCCCGTCGACGTGGTCGAGACCCGCCTGCGAGTCGTCCTCGACGACGAAGATCGCCGAGTCCTTCCAGTACTTGCTGTGAGTGATCTGGTCGACGATCCGTCCGGTGGCCAGATCGTTGTCCGCGACCTGCGCCGGACCGTTGGCGGGACCACCGGTGTGGTCGTTGGAGAGCCAGAACATGTTCAGGTTCGCCGGGCCGAACTTCTGGAAGTCCTTGCGCCAGATCTCCGTCTTGTAGATGTCCGGGACGCTGGTGTCGAACTGCGGGAAGCCCTGCACGGACACGTTGTTCAGGGACGGGATCGCCGACCCGATCGTGATCGGGTACTTGGTGTCCGCCCCGGTCGCGATGATGTTCTTCGTGTCGCAGTAGTAGTTCTGCCAGGTCCCGTCGGCCGGCTTCTGCTCGATCGACAGGAACTCGCCGAAGTTCTTCACCGACTTGCCGGCCGCCTGGACCCCGGTCCAGAGGAAGCCGCTCTTCTGGTGGCCGAGGGCATCGTTCTCGGTGTCGTAGCTGCGCAGGTACTCACCGGCCGACGACTCGGTGTACTCCGGGTTGTCCGCCTGCATCAGCCAGTTGTGACCCTCGGCGGAGTTCGTGCCGATGTCGTAGGTGTTGTCGTACAGCCCGAACTGCTTGGCCAGCGCGTGCTGGTTCGGCGTGACGTTCTCGCCGTACTGCGCCAGCGCCGGGTCGCCGTTGCCCTCCGGGATGTCGCCGTACACCTGGTCGTAGGTCCGGTTCTCCTTGACGATCAGGAAGACGTGCTTGATCGTCGACGGGTCGCCGAGCCGGAGCGGGACCGGCCTCGGCACCGCACCCCCGGTCGTGGACACCGTGGCCGAGCCCGGGGTCCAGCCGTTCTGCTGGAAGACCTGTGCGGTCAGTCCACGGATCGCCTGGTCGTTCGGCAGCTGGAACTTGGTCAGGCTCGACGTGGTGTCGTGCGTGCCGTGACCGGCGGCGGTCGTCGTACGGCGCGCGTCCACACCGCGGGTGTTGGACACGACGATGTCCTTGCCCACCTGTGCGAGCTCGGCCGGGAAGTAGTCCGTCGGGATCAGACCGACGTAGCTGACCGGCTCCAGCGGGTTCTTGAACTTGTACACGGCGACCGCGTTGGCGCGGCCGAGCGACACCAGCAGGTGACCGTCATCGGTGAGTGTGACGCCGTTCGGCTCGTAACCGATCGATGCCTCCGGCCACGGCTGAGTGGCGATGGTCTGGACGACCTTGTCGCTCTTCGTGTCGATGACCGACACGCTGTTGGTCGCGGTGTTCGTGACGAACACGGCGCCGTTCTTCGCGTACAGCGCGGTCGGGTGCAGCCCGACGTCGATGCCGGCGACAGCGGCGCTCGGGTTCTTCAGGTCGATCACGCTGACCGTACCGGTCGTGGTGATCGCGTTCTGGTTCGCGACGACGTCGGTGCCGTACGAATTGATCGTGGTGTCTCCGGGCTTGGCGGGCCGGCCACCCTCGTTGCTCACGTACAGCTTGTCGCCGACCAGGACCAGGTCGCGCGGCGCGTTGCCGGTCGCCCAGCTCTGCGTGATCGCGCCGGTCGCGGTGTCGATCGCGACGACCTTGTTCTGGCCGTTCACCGCGGAGTACACCGTCGAGCTGTCCGCGGAGAACACCGCCTCGGAGGCCAGCGCGCGCTTGCTCCCGTCAGCCGGGATCGCCACGAACGTCGGATTCGCCAGCGAGCCGTCCGAATTCACGGTGAACTTCCGGTAGCCGTCGGCTTGCCCGAGCCAGACCTGCGAGCCGTCCGGCGAGTACGTCGGGCCTTCCTGGCCGACGTCGTTGCCGGGGATCTTGAGATCCGCCGCGGCGTTGTTGCCGATGTACTGCTGGACCTTCCAGTTCTTGAGGTCGATGATCGCGAGCGCCATGCCGCCGTCGGTCACCGCGGCGGCCAGGTGGCTGCCGTCCGGGCTGACCGAGGACGACATGATCTTCCCCTTCTGGAGGAGAAGGCGGTCGCCGAGAGGCTTGATGTACTGGTCGGACGAGATGACCTGACCCTTGTCGGTGATCTGCCCGACCTGGTCGTGACCGAAGCCGGTCGTCGAGGCGACCGCGGTGCCGGCCAGAGTGACCGCGACCGCGGTGGCTCCCGCGGTCACCAGTGGTAATCTGCGCCGGCGGGGACTGGGTGAGCCCTCTACGTCACGCCTACGGCGGCGTGTTACCTGCATGGGAGTTGTCCCTTCGGGTTGGGCTTCAGTTGGCAGGTAGCAGTTCGATATTGCCGTCGAACTGCCACAGGGGGTTCGGTTCGTCCCCGGACGGGGTGCGGACCAGGAAGAAGCCATTCACTTCTTTCGGTCCGTCCCCGTCGGCGACGTACCGACCGAGTGGGTTGATGTCGAGTTGGTAGATCGCCGAGCCGGCCGCGTCCACTCCGGGGACGTGCCAGCTGACGACGCAGCGCCAGTCGTTGCCGGGTCCGCGCGCGGCGACCTGGTCGCCGCCCTTGGTGCACTCGGCTGCGCTCTGCAGCTGTGCCTCGGTCACGTCGGCCCGGTTCAGCTGCTTGGTCTGCAGCCGGTACAGGTGCGCGAACTCGACCGCGACCGCCCGCTGCACCTTGTCCTGGTCGATCCCCGATCCGAAGCCGGTCACCGGAGCGACGGCGGCGGTGGTGACCCCGAGCAGTACGACGAGGGGCAGCAGGCCGGCCGTCAACGCGAGACGACCGGACCCGTCGTGCGTCGGGTTGGTGAAGTCACGGCGTACGAAAATGACGTAGGCGAGGCCGGTCGCGACGATGGCCCAGACCAGGCTGACGATCACGCCGATCAGCAGCGGGCCGAGCTGCGCCGGGCTGGTGAAGAGGCCGTTCCAGCTGATGAACGCGTAGCCGGGAAGCGCGAGGCGGAAGGCGACCGGGACCGGGAGTTGCTGGACGATCTGCATCGCGAGGGCGACGACCGCTGGGAGCAGGAGGCCCATCGGCGATCGGCCGAGCGCAACCGAGCCGAGCAGGCCGATCGCGGCCAGCGCGAGGGTTGGTGCGAGGGCGCAGAGCCAGGCGAGGAAGACCGTGCCGGCCGCGCTGCCCGGTGAGAGCAGGTGACCGTCGAGGCCGATCAGTTGCCGGTTGCCGACGACCAGCAGGCCGCTGATCGTGCTCGATACGACCAGGCCGATCACCAGGACCAGGATCACGGTCAGGCTGGACAGCGCCTTCGAGATGAAGATCCGGCGCGGCGACCGGACCGCCACCAGCAGATGCCGCCAGGTGCCGAGGCGGTCCTCGGACGCGAAGACGTCACCGGCGATCAACGAGGTCAGCAACGGCAGCGCCCAGGAACCGGAGAAGCCCAGCAGCACAAGCGGACCGGCCCATCCGGTGGCGTGCATCCAGCGACCGAAGAGCGTGTCTACGGGGAGCGACGCCTGTTGGCTGATGACAGCGACGAAGAGAGCGGGCGCCAGCCAGCACGCGACGATCAGCACGCGGACCCGCCACTGCGTGAGCAGCTTGACGAGCTCGAAGCGGTACCCGCGGATGATCGGCACCCGGCGGGCGACCTTACGGGTCTCGGGGGCAGCCACGGTGGCCATCATCAGTTGGTCTCCTGCTGCTCGGTGAGGGCAATGAAGGCGGCCTCGAGTGGCGACACCACCGGCGCCAATTCGCGGACGGCAATGTCGTCACGGACCAGCCGCTTCACGAACTCGTCCAGCGCCGGCACGGCGGTCGAGATCACGAGCAGCTCGACACCTTCTTGTACGGCGCCTTGATCGCGAAGCCGAATGCCCTTGGTCTCGCGGGCAAGTCGACGGGCCGCTGCGGGGTTGGAGGTGACGACGCGGTAGTCGAGTTCGCTGTCCTCCGAGGCCAGCTTGCTGATCGGGCCCGAGAACGCGACACGTCCGGTCGACAGGATCGTCACCTCGGAGCAGAGCGCCTCGACGTCGTCCATCCGGTGGCTCGACAGCATCACCGCCGTACCGTCGGCGGCCAGCCGGGTGAGAACGCCGTACACGTGCTTCTTGCCGGCCGGGTCGAGGCCGTTGGACGGCTCGTCGAGGATCAGCAGCCGCGGCTTGGTGAGCAACGCGGCGGCGAGGCCGAGGCGCTGGCGCATGCCGAGCGAGAAGCCGCGGACCCGGTCATCGGCCACGTCGGTCAGGCCGACCTGGTCGATCGCGTCGTCGATATTCATCGTGCCGTCACCACGCAGCTGGGCCAGGGCGGCCAGGTTCTGCTTGGCGGTCATCGACGGGTACAGGCCGGGGCCGTCGACGAAGCCGGCAACACCTTCGGGTACGGCGAGGGCGCGGCCGACCGGCGTACCGAGAATCTCCAGGTCGCCGCGGTCGGGAACGGCGAGGCCGAGCAGCAGACCGAGGAGCGTGGTCTTGCCGGCTCCGTTCGGTCCCACCAGGCCGTGGATCTGGCCGGGTGCGACGTCGAGGTCGACGCTGTCGAGTGCGACGACCTCACCGAAGTACTTGGTGATGCCGCGGGCGCGGACAGAGGGCGGTGCGTCCATGGTTAATACATTAGAAAGCAATGTACGGTCGCGTGAAGACCAAAGGTTAACTATTGGCGAACTGGCGTGAACTCCTTTCAGCCAAGCTCTCAGCGGCCTCTCAGTTGCGTTGCTCCGGATCGATGTAGAGGAAGGTCGGTCCGGCCGTGGTGTGATCGTCCTCGCTCAGCTGCATCAGCTTCAGGGCTTCGGCCTTCAGCCCGAACATCGCCTTGACGGCGTCGCGGATCAGCGCGGGCTCGCCGGTGAAGCTCTGCTCGAGCAGGAACAGCAGCGTGCAATAGGTGTTGTCGAACTCCTCCTGCGCGTTCCGGATCTGCGGCTTGTCGGACCGCCGCGGGTTCGGCCCCATCGGCGAGACTCCGGTGAGGTCGACGGCCACCGACTCGCCAGTCGGACCGGACTGCGGCGTGTCTCCGCGCTGGAAGCGGCGGCCGAGCTTCAGTTCCTCGAACCGGTAGTAGTGCGCGACCTCGTCGCGGTCCGAGTGGAAGATGTCGTGGTCGCCGTCCCAGACCTCGCCTCGCGACGTACCTTCTCCTTGCTCGACAATCTCTTCCAATGCGGCCAACGCCGACGTCAGGTCGGTGACCGGCTGGAGCGTTCCGGCGGTGTGGTGGAACGGTCCCGCTGTCACCTGACGGGCCGGGTCGCCGGAGAACACCTTGTCCTCGCCGAGCGTCTCGCACAGGTACCGGAGCCCGTCTTCGATCGCGTCGTAGAACTGCCCGATGGTCTCGTAGTGATCGCTCTCGGCCGGTGAACCGGGCGCCTCGGGCTTCTCGAGCCGCAGGAACATCTCCAGGGCATCCGGTCCGAACGGCAGCAGCGACAGCTCGATCGAACCGTGCGGCAGCACGCGCGGATATCCGGGCAGCATCTCCGGGACGTCGAGTCGCGGCTCGCCGCCGACGGCGTTCAGCAGGTTGGCCGCCAGCGAGAGATGGATCATCTCCTCGACGAACACGCTGCTCACCAGTTCCACCGCGTCCGGGTTCCGCGCCGGATCCAGCGAGTAGAGAGCACAAAGGTACGGCGGAATCGTGGCGTGCTCGAGTTCGATCGCCCACTGCAGGTGCTCGTGAAGACTGTCAATTGTCTCGATGCGCTGGCTCATACCCGTTAAGACAGAACAACAGCGTCGTCTGTGACCGTCACACGGGTTCAGCGGTAGGCGCGGGCCTGGAGTTCGAAGAGTTCGGCGTAGCGGCCGCCGGCCGCGAGGAGGTCTTCGTGGGTGCCGACCTCTTCGACGCGGCCGCGGTGCATGACGACGATCAGGTCCGCCATCCGCACGGTCGAGAACCGGTGGGACACCAGGACGGTGATCCCGCCGGTCTCGGTCGCGGCGATCTTCGCGGCGGACGCGTACTGCTCGTAGAGCCGGTGCTCGGCCTCCGGGTCGAGGGCCGCGGTCGGCTCGTCGAGCAGCAGGAGCAGCGGGCGTTCGCGCATGAACGCCCGTGCGAGCGCCAGCCGCTGCCACTGCCCACCGGACAGCTCGACCCCGTCCGTGAACTTCTTGCCCAGTTGGGAATCCAGACCGCGTGGCAGCCCGGCGATCACCGACTCGGCATCACCTCGCACGACGGCCGTCCGTACGGCGTCCTCGTCCGACGCCCGCTCGATGTCGCCGATCCCGACGACCTCCCGCGCGGTGAACTCGAACTTCACGAAGTCCTGGAAACCCGCCGACAGCTGCGACCGCCACGCGTCCGGCTGAACCGTCGCGAGGTCCACGCCGTCGACGAGGATCTGGCCGGTCGTCGGGTCGTACATCCGGGCGAGGAGCTTGACCAACGTCGTCTTGCCGGCGCCGTTCTCCCCCACCAGCGCGACCGCCGACCCGGCCGGCACGCTGAGGTTCAGATCGCTCAGGACCGCGGAGTCCGAACCAGGATAGGAGAATCCGACGTTCCGCAACTCGATGCCGGTCGTGATCCGCTCGGGCGCCGACGTGACACTGGACCGCCACGAGTTCTGCTTCGCGTACTCGCGCAGCCAGTCGTACCGCCCGAAGCTGCGCACGACCTCACCGACCCAGTAAACGTTCTGCGCGATACCGCCGGTCATCTGATCCACCTGCGGCGCCAGCAGCAGGACAAGTACGACGTCTCCCGCGGACGCCTGCCCGTTCCGCGCCCGCGCGACGACCCAGACGATCGCCGCGGCGTACGCGAGACCGAAGGCGAGCCGCACCGAGCCGTCCACCTTCCCGCCCCAGCGCGCGGCCTCGACCCGGCGGTCGAACCGCTGCGTCTGCAACGTGAAGATCCTGTCCAACAAGACCTTTCCGAGCCCGAACACGCGCAACTCCAGACCGGTCCGCGGATCCTTCGCCACCTCGATCAACCGGTCGACGAGCCGCTCCTGCGGCATCGACTCCTCCCACGCCTTGCTCTGCCGCGTGCTGCTCAGGTACGCCGACCAGATCCGCGCACCGCCCAGCAACGGAAGCACGAGCAGCAGCGGATGCACCGATCCGAGCAACGTGAGCACGGTCGCGGTGTTCGTCACCGTGGCGAACGCCCACAGCAGCACCTCGGCGCCGACCCCCATCCGCCACGCCTTCTCGCGCACCAGCTCGAGTCGGTCCGCGACATCGGGCCGCTCGTGATGCGACAACCCGGGGATCCCCGTCGTCACATCGAGCAGGTCGGCGTGCACCCGGCCCGCCATCCGCTCCTGCGCGGTGTCCTGCAGCGGCCACCCGAGGCCGTCCGCGACGAACGACACCGCGAGGCCGCCGACGATGATGGCGATGCCCAGCGCGATCGTGCTCGACGTGTCCGACGCGATCCCGTCGACCAGCCGACTCACGCCGTACGTCTGGGTCGGTGCAGTGATCGCGCGGGCCGCAACCAGCACGGTCGAGATCGCCATCAGCCCGGGCGCGGCCCGGAAGGACGTGGACAGCCACAGCCAGAGGATCCGCAGGCTACGCATCGACAACCTCCGGCCCCGTCACGTACCGCTCGGCCTGGAGCCGGAACATCCCGGCATACTCGCCGTCCTGCGCCAGCAGCTCCTCGTGTGTGCCGTCCTCGACGATCCGGCCGTCGGACAGCACACAGATCCGGTCCGCGTTGCGCACCACCGAGAACCGGTGCGAGATGATCAGCGACGCCACCCCGGAGGTCAGCTCCAGGTAGCGCTCGACCAGCTCGGCCTCGGCCCGTACGTCGAGCGCCGCGGCCGGCTCGTCCAGCACCAGAACGCCTGCTCCCGCATGCACCGCGAACAACGCCCGAGCCAGAGCGACCCGCTGCCACTCACCACCGGACAGGTCGACGCCGCCGTCGAACGTCTTGTCCAGCACGGTGTCCCAGCCCTTCGGCAGCCGACGTACGACCTCGTCGATCCCGGACTCGCGCGCGACCCTGGCCAGCGTGAGCTCGTCACCCGCGCGCTCGACCGCGCCGAACACGACGTTGTCCGTCACCGACAGCGGGAACCGCAGGAAGTCCTGCACGATCGCCGCCACCCGCCGCTGCCACACGGCCAGGTCCAGGTCCGCGAGATCGACCCCGTCGACGAGAATCCGCCCGCTCGTCGGCTTGTACGCACCACCGAGCAGCTTCACCAGCGTGGACTTGCCCGCACCGTTGACCCCGACGAGTGCGAGCGCTTCCCGGGCGCGGATCGTGAGGTCGAGGTCACGCAGTACGGCGACCTCCGAGCCCGGGTAGTGGAAGCTCACCTTCTCGAACGTGATCTCGCGAGCCGGCATCGTCTCGATCCGATGCTTCGTGGTCACGGCCGGCTCCGGGTGCCGCTCGTCGATCGTTGCGCTGAGATCCCGCATCGCGCGGTACGCCGACAGTCCGCGGCGTACCTGCGCCACGCCGTACCCATTGTTCGCCTGACCGATCGCGAGGATCGCGGGCAGCGTGGTCGCGACCTGTGTGAGCGGGAGCGTTCCGTTGTAGGCGGCGCGACCGACGGCGAGGATCGCGACGCCGTTCGCGATCAGATGGACGCCGCCGATCAGCAAGGACCACTTCGCGTTCCGCCGGCGGCGTGCCCAGACCGGGCGGTAGCCGGCCGTCCATTCGCGGACATACCGCTCCACGAGCCAGTTGTGCAGACCGAACACGCGCAACTCTTTCGGCGCGTCACGCATACCCAAGTTGAAGAGGTAGTTCGCCCGGCGCTGCTCCTCGGTGTTGCCCCACCAGACGTCGACCTCGCGCTCGATCAGGCGGCCGCCGTACCACTCCAGCAGGATTGTGACCGCGACCAGCATCGCCGCCACCCACCACGCGAACATCACGCCGACGATCACCGCGGAGCCGACCAGCGTCACCCGGCTCGCGATCAACCACGGCAACTGCCCGAGCCCCTGGGCGAGGTGGAAGCCGCCTTTACCTTTCGCGCGCTCCTGCACGTCCAGTACTTCGGAGTCCTCGAGGTGCTCGATCCGGCGGGGTTTGAGCAGCGGCTCGGTGATGCCGGTGCCGATCGCGCGGACCAGGCCGGCGTCCATCACCAGCGACGCGACCTGCTGCACCGCCGGCGTCAGGCTGTCGATGACGAACACCGCGAGCAGTCCGCCCAGCAGCCAGCCGAACTCGCCGATCGGCATCGCGTCCGGGCCGCCGTCGATCACACCTGGAACCGCCCCGACGACCCGGCCGGTCAGCAACGTGACCGCCATCCCCAGCAGCGAACCGAGGACAGCCAGACCCATCGTCAGAAGGGTGCCTCCAGGTGCAACCCGCACTCCGTACCGCAGCAGCGTCAGCACTCGACCGACCGTAGCCGCGACCACCGACAAAACGCACCCGAGTTTCCGGCCAGGCCCGGAAACTCGGTCAGAAAGGGATCAGAGGATGCCGCGATCCGCGAAGGCTTTCTGGACGACGGACGCCTGGCTCGGGCCGTACAGCGACCGCGCGGTCGCCACGGTTCGCTGTGCCGCGGCCGCGAAACTCGTGTCCGGCGCGAATCCGAACTGCGCGTCGACGATGATCCGGTCGGCCACCGCCGGGCCGAGCGCGGTCCGGATCTGGAACAGGGCCTGGGACCAGATCTCCCCGTCCGCGTGCACTTCGCCTTCGACGTCCTCGGGGTAGTGCTTGCCCGCGTCGAGACGGCGCAGGCAGTGCGGCTCGGTCGAGGTGTACGACGTCGCGTCCCAGTCCATTACGCAGGCCAGATCCGCCGCGACGGGTACGCCGTACTGCTTCGCCACCCAGTCGCCCACGGTCACCGCGAAGTAGTCGCCCCATCCTTCACCGATGGAGCCCGCTTCGAGTGACGTCCCGAAGCCGGGAACCTGCGCGTCGTGCACAGCGTGACCGGTCTCGTGGACGATCACCTCGCCGTCCTCGGCGTCGTCCACGCCGCCCTTGCCGAGGGTGATCGTGTCGTGCTTGTCCCAGGAGAACGAGTTGTCCACGCCGTACTGGTCGACCTTGTAGTCCTGGCTTTCCGCGTTCACCGCCGGCAGGTCGCGGCCGAAACCGAGCGACTGCAGGTACTTCTGCGACTGTGTCCCCCAGAAGTACGACATCACCTGCTCGAACTGGTCGTCGTGCCGGTCGTAGAAGTAGGTGCCGTTCGTGGTGTACGCCGGAGTGCCGGTGGTGCTCTTCACGTTCGCCCAGGTGCCGTTCAAGTATCCCGAGCCGTCCAGGTCGGTCAGCGTCACCTCGTAGTAGGCGCCGCGCGGAACGGCCGTCGCCGAATCCTTCTGGTCCGTGAGCGCCTGATTACCGCTCGACTGGACCGGGTTCGGAATGAACACCAGAGCCTTCGCGGTCGTGGCGCCAGTCGGTGGCTTCGCGTCGGCGGCCGGAGCGGTGAGAGCCGCCAAGGTCAGCACGGCAGCGGAGGTCAGGGCAACAGAGGCCTTCAAGGTCTTCGACCGCATGGCTCGCTCCGGATCGCTCGCAGGAAAATGTTTCCACAAGGTAGATCCTGGCTTGCGGCGGCGGAAGATCTCGTTATCCGACGATGGGCTCCGCGTGTGCTTCGGCGTACCCAGCAGCGGCCAACCGGTCGAGGGTGCGCTGCAGGACTGCGGTGTCCTCGAGGGTCCGGACGTCGGTGATCTTGCCCCACTTGATCCGCAGGAACTGGTGCACGACGTTCTCGTACGTCGACCCGTCCACGACGTTCACGTGCACGGTGACCGCGGTCGCGACCTGCGTGTTCCACGGCCAGCCGGCGACCAGCACGTCCTGCACCTCGAACTGCGTCCCCGGCAGCAGCCGGAAGCAGCGCTCCCACCAGCGCCGTAGCGCCTCGTGCGTACGCCGCTCACCGCCGAGCGCGTGATCTCCGTAGAACCGGTACGTGAACGACGGCGCCATCCCGGCCACCATCGCCTCCCAGTTGCCCGAACTGATCTGCGTGAACGCGTTCCGCACCTGCCGCGCCACGATCCAGTGGTAGATCCCCATGTCGCCACCGTAGCCATAGTGAGTTCAATGACGCAACTGACTACACTCGAGGGCATGCGGAACACCAGCTTCGCCTCGATGCACTGCTCGCTCGCCCAGTCCCTCGAGCTGATCGGCGACTGGTGGACGCCCTTGGTGCTGCGCGATCTCTACCTGGGCCTGCACCGCTTCGACCAGTTCGTCACGGACCTCGGTATCTCCCGCAACCTACTCACCGACCGGCTCGCCACGCTCGTCGACGGCGGCCTGGTACGACGTACGCCGTACCAGCAGAACCCGGTGCGCTACAGCTACGAGCTGACCGACGCGGGTCAGGAGCTCGTGCCGATCCTGATGGCGCTCACCGCCTGGGGCGACCGCTGGGCGACTCCCCCGGCAGGTCAGCCGATCCGGTTCACCCACACGACCTGCGGCAAGGTCACGACCCCGACGGTCTCCTGCTCGGAGTGCGGTGAGGCGTTGGAGATGGGCGACGTCGAGCCGTCGCCGGGTCCGGGCGGGCGGACTGCGCCCGGTACGGCGTTGATCGCGAGCGTCCTAGGACTCGAGCCGAAGGCGTAGCAACTCGGCGAGCGGCATCGACTCGCCGTCACGGGCGCCCTGACCGACGACGAGCGGCGGGTCCGACGGCAGCACGCGGACGCCGGCGACGCGGGACTTGAGGCTGGCGGGTACGCCGAGGATGTAGAAGTTCCCGTCGACGTCCACGGCGAGCGAGCGGTTGCGGCGCAGGTACCACCCGATGAGATCGGTGCGGTAGCTGGCGTTCGAACCGATCACCTGAGCACGCAGCGGCTCGGGCTCGACGCCGCGCTCCTTCAGGGTCTCGATGAAGCCGGCCAGCAACTCCCGCGCCTGAGCACTCTCGGACGCCTTCTTGCGCTCCAGCGCGGCTGCATGCTCGACCGCCGCCTGCCGTCGCTCCTCCCGCCAGCTCGTCACCCCCTCACCCTACGGTCAGTCGACGCACAGGCAGAACGGGTGTCCAGCGGGGTCGAGGAAGACGCGGAACGACGTACCGGGCTGGTGGTCAGGTTTGGTCGCGCCGAGCGCGAGTACTTCGGGCTCCGCCGCGTCGAGGTCCTCCACCATGACGTCGAGGTGCAACTGCTGCGGAACGTCCTGACTCGGCCACGACGGCGCCTTGAAGTCCTTCACCTGCTGGAACGAGATGCAGTTGCCCCCGTCCTCCGGGCGGATGTCGGCCCAGTCGTCGCGGGCCTCCACCTTCCAGCCCAGCAACTCACCGTAGAACTGGCTCAGGACGGCAGCGTCCGGGCAGTCCAGCACGAAACTCGGGTACTTAGCGATAGCCATAGCTCGCACCCTAGTAGGCATTGCGGACAGTTTACGTCCGGTTAACCGGCCGAGTTTCCGACGAGTGTCTTCCAGGCGCGATCGAGTCCTGCGGCGAGGCAGCCCGCCACCACTGTCTCGGTACCGAGCACGCTCGCCTTCACCTCCGGCATCACCGGGGCAAGCTGACGCAGCTGTTTGGTGACGGCTTCGAGGAAGCCCGGCGCCTGCCCGATACCGCCGCCCAGAACGACGAGATCGGGATCCACGACGGTGATGACCGTGCAGACCGCCTTGGCGACCAGCAACGCCTCCTCGGCGACGACCGCGGCCGCGAGCGGATCACCCCGGACCGCGGCCGCGAACACCTTCTCCGCCGTCGACGCCCCACGGACACCGGCCCGCCGCGCGGCCCGTACGACGGCAGCCGCCGACGCGGACGCATCGAACCCGCCTCGCTTCCGCGCGTCCCGTGGATCGCTGCCGCTGCCCTCGGTGAACGGCAGGTACCCGATCTCCCCCGCCACACCATGCGACCCGTGCCGCAGCTTGCCGTCGAGCACCAGGCCCATACCGATACCGGTACCGACCGAGACGAATGCGAAGCTGTCAACGTCCCGCCCATGCCCGTGCGCACGCTCCGCGATGGCCGCCGCGTCCACATCGTTCTCGATCATCAGCGTCGGTCCGAAACGCTCACGCAGCGCAGCCAGGGTCGCCGGCGAATCCCAGCCGGACAGCCGGCCGGTCAGCGTCAGCGCATCGAGCCGGGGATCGTAGACACCGGGGCTGCCGAGCACGGTCTGGGTGAGTTGCGTGACCTCGATGCCGGCCTCGGCCGCGAGTGTCGCCGTCAGATCCACGAGCTCCTGGATGCGGGCCATCGCGTCACCCGCCTTGGTCCGCACACTCAACCGCGAGCGCACCGTCCCCGCGAGATCCGCGATCCCACCACGCAGGTACTCGCGCCCAACGTCGAGTCCAAGCACGAACCCCGCCTCGGGCCGCACCTCGTACAGACTGGCCGCCGGCCCGGGTACGCCGGTGCGCTGTCCCGTCACGTGCACGAGACCGGTCCGCTCCAGCGAGCTCAGCGCCGCGGACACGGTCGGCTTCGACAGACCGGTGAGCCCGGCGAGCTCGGTACGTGAGATCGGCCCGGACCGCCGGATGTGGTCGAGCAGCACCTGCTCGTTGATCTCGCGGATCAGCTGCGGGCGCGCAGCCGCGGCGCCTCCGGCAACACCCCCGGCAATAACCGTCACGCCGAACCCCCTCGCTCGCTAACAACTCGGACAACTCGGCCAACAAGTTCTGCCGATCCCTTGTGGTGCCGCTGATAGTTAAGTTAGTTTCCTATCGATTCTATTGGTCGGGGCGAGGAGGTGCCACCCCGTGGTTTCGACACCCGCCGTCCTCGGGCTGGACTTCGGCGGCACGAAGATCGCCGCCGCCGTCGGGGACCTGTCCGGTCGCCGCCTCGGCGCGACGACCATCGAGAGCCGGGACGGCGCCGGAGCCGCGGAGGCCATGACCCGCTGCCTGACAGCGGCGCGTGAACTCCTCGCGGAGGTGGCGCCGGATCACGAGCTGGCCGGTGTCGGCGCGGCGACGCTCGGCATCCCGTACGACGACCGCGTGGAACTGGCGCCGACCTTTCCCGGCTGGGGCGAGCTCCCCTTCGGGCGCTTGATCCGGGACGCGTTTCCCGGCGTACCGGTGCGGCTGGCGACCGACGTCAAGGCGGCCGCGGCGGCCGAACTGCGCTGGGGTGCGCTGACCGGTTGCGACCCGGGGCTCTACGTCAATCTCGGCACCGGTCTCGCGGTCGCGATCGTTGCCGGCGGCACCGTGATCACCGGCGCGCACGGAGCGTCCGGCGAGATCGGCTACAACCTGCGCTCCCCCGCCGACGTGTACGTCGCCGGCGACGAGCGCACGATCCTGGAACACGTCGTCAGCGGCCAGGCGCTCGAGACCACCGGGACCGCCCGGCTCGGGCGACCGGTCACGGCCGCCGACGTCTTCACGATGGCGCGGACCCACCCGGACGCCGCCGTCCTCACCGACGAGTTCGTCCGGGAACTGGCCACGCATCTGGCCAACCTGGCCATCGCCGTCGATCCGTCCCGGATCGTCGTCGGCGGCGGGCTGGTCCGGTCCTGGGACCAGCTCGAACCCGGCCTGCGTCGCGCCCTCGACGCGGCCGTCCCGTTTCCGCCGGAACTCTCGGTGGCACGGTTTCCCACGGACGCACCGCTGATCGGGGCGCTGGCCCTCGGCATCGAGGCCGCAGGAGTCGACCTCGGCGCCCAAGCATTCGCATGAGCAGGATTCCAGTAGCGAAAGGCAGAAGACGATGAGGGGCATCACACGCATCGCCGTCGCCGCCTTGGCGGTCGGCGCACTGACCGCCGGGTGTGGCGGTGGGGACAAGCCGATCGGGGACGCGGCAAAGTCCAACCCGTCGTCGTCGGCGAGCAGCGGCGGCAGCACCGGGCAGTACAAGAAGGGCGGCACCGTCACGATCGCCAATGTCGGCGGGCAGACCTGGCCGTGCCAGTTCAACCCGTTCAACCCGGCGGTCAACCAGGTCGCGCTCGGGTTCGTCTACGAGCCGCTGACGTTCGTCAACGTGCTGAAGGCCGGCGCCACCACGCCGATGCTGGCCACCGCGTTCACCTGGTCGCCGAACAAGGACTCGATCGTCTTCACGATCCGCGACGGCGTGAAGTGGAGCGACGGGCAGCCGTTCACCGCCGACGACGTCGTCTACACCTTCACCCGGATGAAGGAGCAGCCCGCGCTCGACCTCTACTCGCTGTGGACCGGCGCAGGCCTGACCAGCGTGACGGCCGCCGGCAACAAGGTCACGCTGAAGTTCAAGGCCGCCGCCGAGCCGTACTTCTTCAACTTCGCCAACCAGGTCGGCATCGTGCCCAAGCACGTCTGGTCCGCCGGCGACGCCGCGGCGAAGCCGGCCACCTGGGCCAACCCGAAGCCGGTCGGCACCGGGCCGTTCACGGTCGAGTCCTGCAGCGGCAACAACATCTCGTACGTCGCCAACGGCAACTACTGGCAGCCCGGCAAGCCGTACGTCGAGAAGGTCCAGTACCCGGCGTACCTGGACAACAACCCGGCGAACCTCGACCTGGCCAGCGGCAAGGCGCAGTGGGGCGGTCAGTACATCCCGAACATCGAGAACTTCTACAAGGCGAAGTCGCCGCAGAACAACTACTGGTTCCCGCCGACCGCGAACGTCGCCCTGGTCCCGAACAACGACCCGTCCCGTCCGGCGACCAGCAAGCTCGAGGTCCGGCAGGCGATCGCGTACGCGCTCGACCGCGAGCAGATCTCCAAGATCGGAGAGAGCGGGTACCAGCCGGCCGCGAACCAGACCGGTGTCGTCACACCGACGTTCGACAAGTACTTCGACAAGGACGCGCTGACGACCGCCGGGTACGACAAGCCGAACCCGGACAAGGCCAAGCAGCTCTTGCAGACCGCCGGGTACTCCGAGTCGAACCCGCTGAAGCTGAACGTCATCACGGTCACCGGCTACACCGACTGGGACGCGTCGCTGGCGGTCGTGAAGCAGCAACTGCAGAAGGTCGGGATCGAGCTGACGATCCAGGACCTGCAGCAGCAGTCGTACAACCAGAAGCTGTACACCGGTGACTACGACCTCGCGTACTCCAGCCTGTCCGGCGGGCCCTCGCCGTACTACGAGCTGCGGCAGCTGCTCTACTCCAAGAACTCCGCGCCGGTCGGCAAGCAGGCGAACAGCAACTACTCGCGGTACATGAAGCCCGAGGTGGACAAGCTGTTCGACCAGTACGCGAGCGCGGACCCGGACACGCAGGTCAAGCTGATCAAGCAGATCTCGTCGTACATGATCAAGGACGTGCCGATCATCCCGACCACCGAGTCGGTCGACTGGTACCAGTACAACACCAAGGACCTGGAGGGCTGGCCGACGCAGGACAACCCGTACGCGCAGCCGGCGCCGTACAACATCCCGGATGTCGGTCAGGTCCTGACCAACCTGTACTCGAAGTCCGCCCAGAAGTAAGGGATTGCTAAGCGTGAGCGCGAGGAGCTGGTAGGAGTGCGATACCTGATACGACGCCTCGGGTTCTTCGTGCTCACGCTGTGGGCGGCGATGACGCTGAACTTCTTCATCCCGCGGATGATGCCGGGCAGCCCGGAGGAGGCGCTCCGGCAGAGGTTCAGCAAGGGCGGTTCGGTGGTGTCACCGGAGCAACTGCGGACCGTGCTGGCCGAGTTCGGCTTCGACCCGGGCAAGAACCTGCTGCTGCAGTACGTCGAGTACCTGAGGTCGATGGTCACCGGGCACTGGGGTGTCTCGATCGGCAGCAGTCTCGGCGTACCGGTGACGACGCTGATCGGCGACGCGTTGCCGTGGACGCTCGGGCTGGTCGGCATCTCGACCGTGCTCGCGTTCATCCTCGGCACGCTGATCGGAACGGTGGCCGGCTGGCGGCGCGGCGGCCTGATCGACGGGATCGTGCCGCCGGTGTTCATCGTCACCTCGGCGCTGCCGTACTTCTGGGTGGCGCTGCTGCTGATCTCGTTGTTTGCGATCGGCAACAACCCGGTCCTGCCGAACGACTTCAACTACGACCAGAGCCTGACGCCCGGGTTCACCGGTGAGTTCGTCTGGAGCGTGATCAAGCACGGCATCCTGCCGGCGAGCACGATCCTGATCACCGCGGTCGGCGGCTGGATCCTGACGATGCGGAACAACATGGTGACCACGCTCGCCGAGGACTACGTCCGGATGGCCCGGGCGAAGGGCATCCCGGGCCGCAAGATCATGTTCGGGTACGCCGGCCGGAACGCTTTCCTGCCGAACCTGTCCGGGTTCGCGATGTCGCTCGGTTTCGTGATCTCCGGAACGATCCTGGTCGAGTACGTCTTCAACTACCCGGGGCTCGGCTACATGTTCTACAACGCCACGGTGAGCACCGACTATCCGTTGCTGCAGGCCCTGTTCCTGCTGGTGACGCTGGCGGTGCTGATCTGTGTCCTGCTCTGCGACTTCGCGGTGTTCCTGCTCGACCCGCGCGCCCGGACGAAGGGGTAACCGACGTGAGCGAGCGTAGCGAGGTCACCATCAAGCTCAGCGCCATGCGCTCATCGGCGCCCGGAGCGAAGCGAGGACGACGATGAGTGCAATTGTTGCCGGCACCGCTGCTCCGGCCCCGAGTGCGACCCGCCGTCCACGCGGTGGTTTGCTGCGGGCGATCCTGCGGAACCGCAAGGCCATGGTCGGTGCAGCGCTGCTGCTCCTGTTCATCCTGCTCGCCGCGTTCCCACATCTGTTCGTGCCCTGGCTGCACGGCGATCCACGCGCGATCGGCGACGTACCGCTGGCGAAACCCTCCGGCGAGCACTGGCTCGGTACGACGGGTCTCGGGCAGGACGTGTACGCCGAGCTGATCTACAGCACCCGGGAGTCGCTGGTGATCGCGGTCGTCGCCGGTCTCGGCGCCACGATCCTGTCGGTGATCATCGGTGTCTCGGCGGCGTACCTCGGCGGGTTCGCGGACGACGGGTTGTCGATGCTGACGGACATCTTCCTGGTGCTCCCGACGTTCCCGCTGATCATCGTGCTGGCGACGTACGCCGGTAAGGGCAACCTGACCGTGATCATCATCGTGCTGATCCTGACCGGGTGGTCGTACGGGGCCAGACAGATGCGGGCGCAGGCGTTGTCGCTGCGGAACCGGGACTTCCTGGAGTCGGCGCGGGTGCGTGGCGAGCGATCGTCGTACATCATCGTGGTCGAGGTGCTGCCGACGATGATCTCGCTGATCGTCGCGAACTTCCTCGGCGCGGCGCTGTACTCCGTGCTCACCGCCGCCGGCCTGCAGTTCCTCGGGCTCGGCGATCCCAACTCGCTGAGCTGGGGCACGATGCTCTACTGGGCGCAGAACCAGGGCGCCCTGGTGAACGGCCTGCCCGCGTGGGCGCTCTCACCGGGTCTCGCGGTCGCGCTGCTCGGTGTGTCGTTCGCCCTGCTCAACTACGCGTTCGACGAGATCAGCAACCCAGCGCTGCGGCCTGTTCGGAGGCGACGTGCCAAGTCTTGATAACCGGCCACTTCTTGAAGTTCGGGACCTGACGGTCGAGTACGACACCGGGGACCGCCCGGTCGTCGCGGTCGACCACGTGGATCTCGACGTCCACGCCGGTGAGTTCGTCGGCGTGGTCGGCGAGTCCGGGTGCGGCAAGTCGACGCTGCTGTTCGCGATCGCGCAGCTGCTCAGCTCGCCCGCCGCGATCACCGGTGGCAGTGTGACGTTCCAGGGCCAGGACCTGGTGGGGATGAGCGAGAAGAAGCTGTCCGCGCTGCGGTGGCGCGACTTCTCCGTCGTGATGCAGAGCGCGATGAACGCGCTCAACCCGGTGAAGAGCATCGGCGCGCAGTTCCGCGACACGATCATGGCCCACGACGAACCGGTGGCCGACGAGCGGCCGGCCGAGGTACTGCGGCTGGTCGGGATCGACCCGATCCACCTGAAGAGCTACCCGCACCAGCTCAGCGGCGGCATGCGGCAGCGGGCGATGATCGCGATGGCGCTGCTGTTCACGCCGGACCTGATCATCATGGACGAGCCGACGTCCGCACTCGACGTGGTCGCGCAACGGTCGCTGATGGTGCAGATCAAGGAACTGCAGAAGCAGCTCGGGTTCGCGGTCATCTTCGTCACGCACGACATGTCGCTGGTCAGTCACTTCTCGGACAAGCTGGTGGTGATGTACGCCGGGCAGGTCGTCGAGTTCGGTGACACGCGCGCAGTGTTCGATCATCCGGAGCATCCGTACAGCGCCGGGCTGCTGGACGCGTTCCCGTCGATCCGCGGACCCAAGGTGCCGTTGACGGGCATCCCTGGCAGTCCGCCGAACCTGGCCGATCCGCCGCCGGGCTGCCGGTTCCAGCCGCGCTGCCCGAAGGCGTTCGAGGACTGCCCGAAGATCGAGCCGGAGCTCTACCAGGTAGGGGCCGTTCAGGCGCGCTGCCTGCTCCATGTCAAGGAACCGGTCCGGGAGCGCACATCATGACGTCAGTAGACGTGAACGAGGCCGGCGTGACCGAGTCCGCCGCCGCGCCGTTGCTTGAGGCAAGGGAACTGACCCGGCACTTCCGGGTCGGGCGGGGCTTCTCGCGGCAGATGCTGCACGCGGTCGACGAGGTGAACTTCACGATCGGGCGGCAGGAGATCGTCGCGCTGGCCGGTGAGAGCGGGAGCGGCAAGAGTACGATCGCGCGACTGCTGGCGGGGGTCTACAAGCCGACGAGCGGCGAGATCTTCTACCAGGGACGGGCAACCTCGACGTACCGCTCCCGGAAGGATCAGCTGTCCTACCGGGGCGACGTACCGATGGTGTTCCAGGATCCGTTCTCGTCGCTGAACCCGGCGTTCCGGGTGAAGCACGGAATCCTGCGGAGCCTGAAGCTGCACCGGCGGGACCTGACGACGAAAGCGCAACGGTTCGAGGAGGCGGAGCGGGTCATCGAGGCCGTGGGCCTGTCGCCGGCCGGCGACGTCATGCACCGGTACCCGTACGAGCTGAGTGGTGGCCAGCGGCAACGGATCGGGTTCGCGCAGGCGCTCGCGCACAAGCCGAAACTGATCCTCGCCGACGAACCGGTGTCGATGCTGGACGTGTCGATCCGGATCGGGCTGCTGAACCTGATGGCGGAACTGCGCCGCTCCGAAGGGGTCTCGTTCCTCTACATCACCCACGACATCGCGAGCGCGCGGTACGTCGCCGACCGGTTGATGATCATGTACGCCGGGCACGTCGTCGAGACCGGTCCGACCGAGTCGGTCCTGCAGAACCCGAAGCACCCGTACACGGACCTGCTCCTCGGCGCCGTCCCCGATCCTCGCGCGCCGCTGAACACGGGCATCGAAGGCGACACCGGCGAACCCCCGAAGGTCATCGACCCCGCACCCGGCTGCCGTTTCCGCTGGCGCTGCCCACTCGCCGTAGACCGCTGCCACTCGGAGACCCCGCTCCTCCGGGTCCTCGGCAAGAACCACGAGGCCGCCTGCCACGTAGCGGAGCCCGACACGAACTGACGCAGCTCCTCGTCCCCCACCTCGGCTTCGGCACGGGCGGTGCGCGCAATGCTCGACGTACTCGACCGAACAGCCAGCCCGGCGGTCGGCCGTCGAGCAGACGACGGGTTATCCCCTCGCGTGGTGGGTTCTCTACTGATATACGAAGGGAGAACCCTGCACACAAAGGGATAACCCCGGCTGTGCTGGCAGCGCTTGGGGCGGCCTCGAAGGGAGGCGGGGGTCGGTCCGGCTGTCGCGGAAGCCTGCCGTGTCCGGGAATGCGCCGAGTCGTGGCGTTCGGTTGGCCACTGGAACGTCGAGTCGTGGATCGACGTTGCGTTCGGCCGCCGTCGATACGCCGAAATCCACGACTCGAGGACCAGGGGTGCCTGCGGCGCCGGTCTATGTGAGGGTCAGCTCCAGGGGTTGGCCGGCGGGGATGGTCGTCGGGTGGGTCAGAGTGACTACGGCGCGGTTGCCGGTAGCAACTACCCGGGCTGGGATGCGGTCACGGCCGACGCGGACCTCGACGTTATGTGCAGGCCCGCTGGTCTCGAAGGAGAGGGTGGTTAGGGTCAGGCGACCGTAGCGGACGGCGACTGATGCGGAGAGGGAGCCGTGGGTACGGCGTTGGCGGTAGAGGCCCCAGCCCTCGGCGGCGGTGAAGGCGCAGCGGAATTCCTCCGGGTGGATGCGTGGCGCGAACCCGAGGTGGCCTTGGGGGCCGTGGTATTCGTAGCCGCAGGCGGAGAGGTAGACGCCGTAGCCCATCATTGCGCGGGCGTAGTGGTCGCTGGCCTCGATCTCGTTGTAGGGGTTGCGTTTCTCGGCCGAGTAGCGTTCGTACATCGCCCGGGTGACGGCCAGCGCCTCCGCGGTCATGCCCTCGGAGAACAGGTGCGCGGCGAACTGGTACTCCTGGCCGGTCCACACCTCGTTGAAGTACATCAGCCCGCGTGTCTCGGACGACCCGCCGTGCGGCCAGGTCGCCATGATCACGCCGCTCTCCCCCTCGGTCGTGTACACCCGCCCGCCCCCGATCCCCGGCGGCCGGTAGGTCCCCGGATCTGCCCGGAAGTTCGACTCGTACAACCGCCCGAGCGCCGCACGCGCCTGATCGGCCGGGAACACCCGCGGCAGCCCGAGCTGGGCCGCGTACGTCTGCCCGTACATCTGGTCGATGAACAACCCGCGGTTGCTGTTCTCCGCCGTCGGATGCGCCGGATCGACCTTCTGCACGTAGTACCCGTACTCGTCGTTCCACAACTTCTCAGCCAGGTACGCCGACCCTCGATCGGCGATCGCCGCGTATCTAGCAGCGCTAGCACCATCGCCGACCTCGCCCGCCATCGCGGCAGCGGCCCGGAGCGCGGCGACGTACAGGCCGCTGATCCACGGCACCTCGCCGAACCACTCGGTGTCGAGCGTGTTCCATTGGCTGCCGCGGAAGATCCCGTCCTCGTCCGCGCCGTCCCGGTGCGTGACCAGGAACTCGACGGCCGTCCGTATCCGGGGCCAAACCCGGCGTAGGAACGTCGAGTCCTTGCTCATCTGGTGTTCGCGGTAGATACGCAGGATCGTCCCGGTCTGCCCGTCGGCGAAGGAGGTCGATGCGTCGCCGGCCTCGCCGCGGTTGCCGATCTCGCCACTCGGCCGGAACGCGATGCCGAGGTCGACCCGTTCGCGGGTGTCGCGTTCCAGGTCGGGGAACAGCCGACCGATCGCCTGCGCGTAGTTCCAGACGTGCTCGCAGGTGCCGGCGCAGCAGTACGTCCCCTCCCAGGCATAGAAACGCCCGTCGTCCCAGCGGTAGCACGTGCTCGTCGCGATCGTGGACGCCGTCGCGAGGGTCCGTTCGAGGAACCAGTGCGGCAGCGATGAGTCGTCGTACCAGGTCTTCACCCACAGCTTCGTGTCGCGCTCGAGACGGTCCGCGTGCTTGCCGACGTACTCGACGACCTGGCGGGCCGACGAGAAGCGGGTCGCGTAGTGCCGGCGGAACGTCGAGGCGCCGACGAGTTCGGCGAACAACTCACGCTCGGGGTTGGGGAAGAACCAGCCGTACGCGAACCGGATCGTCCGCGACTCCCCCGGTCGCAATGTCACCGTGACGGCAACCGTTCCGGCCTGCGGCCCGTCCGAATCGCCCGGACCGGCGGCCGAGTCGAAGAGCGCCTCGACGGAGGACCAGTCCGCGATCGACGGACGCGCTACTCCACCCGGCGTCAACGCGGCGAGCGCCAACGTGCCGCCGTCGGGACGTTCCGCCACGGGCTGCCGGCGGATCGGCCGGTCGCTGAACAGGATCCGGTCCACGTTCACGTGGCCCCAGCCGCCGGTGTGGTTGTCGACAATCTGGATCCGCGCCGTGCGGCCGGCGAACGCACCAACATCCATCGACACCGCAGTGAGCGGCTCGATGTCGGTCCCCGTCGCTGAAGCCACGACCTTTCCATCGACCACGACGTTCAGACAGGTCTCGCCCTTGTGGTGACCGCCGCCGACCCACGCCGTGACGAACCGGCGCTCGATGACGAAGTCCCGGCTGGTCAGCGAGCCCGTGTACTGATCCGGGTCGCCGGTGCCGCGGAAGTTGTACGACGTGACGAACCGGCCACTCACGTTCAGCTCGGTCCGCACCCCGAACGGCCGACGGAATCCGTCGGGCGTCTCGGCCGCGGTCACCGGGCCCGCGCCGAAGGCGTCACCCGTCACGGTCCAGCCGTCGTACGTCGGCTTGTCCCAGGTCTCGAACACGATGTCCGGCCGATCCGTGAACACGATCGCGTCGCAGCTGAGATGCCCCCACGCGCCCGTGCTCGCGTCGACGATCTCGATCCGCGCCGTCCGCCCCCGGTACGCCGCCAGATCCAGCATCTGCGCGACCAACGGCTCGCTCTCGTCACCCGTCGCCGACGCGACGACCTGCCCGTCGACGAGCACGTTCACGCACGTCTCGCCGGGATGACGGCCGCCGCTCACACCGACCGCGACGTACCGGCGCTCGACGGTGAACTCCCGGCTTATCAGCTTCCCGGTCGCCCCGTCGTTCGCGCCGCCTCGGAAGTCGTACGACGTGACGAACCGCGTGCCCGACACGTTCAGATCGCCGAACCGCTTCATCAGATTCGGCACGTCGAGGGGCCGCACGGGGCCTGCACCGAACGCGTCCCCGGTGACGGTCCACCCGTCGTACGTGTCCTTCTCCCAGTCCTCGAAGAGGATGTCGCCCTGCTCGGCGGTCGTGTCGTCGATCGCTCCGAACTGGATCCCGCCGGTGAACGCTCGCGCCTGCAATGTGGTGGGTTGCTGGAGACGGCTGTTGATGCAGACCGGGTTCTCGGCGTACCCGAGCAGCGTCGTGCTGACCGAGGCCGACGACGTGTTCCGCAGCGTGAACGCCATGATCGTCGTGGGCAGCGTCGAGTCCAGCGTGGCGAGCGGGACGAACGGCGAGAAGGCCTCCAATTGAACCGACACGGGGCTGTCCGCGTCGGCGTACGCGACCCGGCCGATCGGGTACGAACCGGTGAATCGGACGTCCTTGAACCCGGCCGCGTCGACCGTCCGCGTCGAGGTCCGGCCGCGGGTCGTCGTGCGGAGCGCGAAGCCCTGACCGAACTGCGACGCGCCGGGCTGATCGGCGGACAGCGGGTCGGCGTAGTTGTGCCCGGAGAAGTCCGCGCCGCCGAGCGGGAACGAGGTCGGGTTGAAGATGTCCCAGGCCCACAGCCGCCCGTCGCCGGCCAGGTACACCTGTCCCGTCGCACCGCCGCCGACCGGCATCCCGATCTTGGGCAGCGCGGCGCCGGTGTACGTCGTCGGCGTACCGCGATCGAACAGCACCGCCGGATCGCGCCGCGGCGGCGCCGCTAGCGCTGCTAGCGCCTGGCCCGGGACGGCCATGGCACCGACCGCGGCGGCACTGAGGGAGATGAAAGTACGGCGGCTCAGGTGCGCCCGGGGACAGTCACCGGCACAGGATCGATTCGCACAACCGGGCGGCAGTTCAGGCGTGGTCATTCGGTTCTCCTAAGCGGGCGGAGCGGGAGAAATCGATTTCCGACACCGTAGCCAGCCCTCGCACAGAGGTCAACGGGTCCCGCCTGCCGGATACTGTTCGACGTACATCGAACAAGGTCGTAGGGTGGGCGGCATGCCCCTTGAGCACCGCCGGTCGGTCGTCGCGCTCGCGCTGATCGCCTCGTTCATGGTCTTCGTCGACAGCACGATCGTGAACGTCACCCTCGCCCAGCTCGCCACCCACCTGCACGCGTCCCGCGCCGAGCTCGAGTGGTCGCTGAACGCCTACACCTTGTCGTTCGCCGCCCTGATGCTCGGCGCCGGGGTGATCGCCGACACCCTCGGCGCGAAGCGTGCGTTCCTGACCGGGCTGCTCGTCTTCACCCTGTCGTCGGCGGTCTGCGCTGCGGCCGGCTCGATGCTGATGCTGAACCTCGCCCGGCTCGTCCAGGGCGCGGGCTCCGCCCTCCTCCTGCCCAGCGCGCTCGTCCTCGCGACCGCGTCCGCGACCGACGAGCACGCCCGCCACCGCCTGGTCAGCTGGTGGGCCGCGGCCGGCGGCGCCGGGATGGCGGCCGGTCCCTTGCTCGGCGGCGGTCTCGTCGCGCTCGCGAACTGGCGAGCCGTCTTCGCGGTCAACGTGGTGATCGGCACCCCCGCCGCGATCTGGGCACTGCGCTCGATGCCTTCCGTCGTACGACGTACCAGACGACTAGACCTGGCCGGGATGGGAACCGCGACCGCGTTCATCGGTGGGCTGGTGTTCGCGTTGATCGAGGCACCGACGCGCGGGTGGCGTGATCCCGCGGTCCTCGGCGCGGCCGCGCTGACCGTCGCCGGCCTCGTCGCCTTCATCGTGATCGAGCGGTCCGTCCGGGCACCGCTGCTCCCACTCAAGCTGTACGCCGAACGCGGCTTCGCGACGGCCGCACTTCAGGGCACGCTGCTCAATTTCGCCTTCTACGGCGTGCTGTTCTCGATGAGCCTGCTACTCCAGCAAGGGCGCCACCTCAGCGCATTGGTCACAGGATTGCTGTTCCTGCCGTTGACCGGGCTGATCTCGATCGCCAACCTCGGCTCCGCGCCACTCACCCGCCGCCTCGGCCGACCCGCCGTGCTCGCGATCGGCCAGGCGGTCCTGACGCTAGCGCTGCTAGCACTCGCCTGGGCCAGTACGTCGTCCGCGGTCTGGCCGATGGTCCTCGCGCTGATCCCGATCGGGTTCAGCTCCGGCCTGCTCGTCCCGACGATGACCGCGCAGTCCATTGCCGCGGTCGAACCCGACCTGCACGGCGCTGCCTCGGCCGCGTTCAACACGTCCCGCCAGATCGGCGGAGCGATCGGCGTCGCGACGTTCGGCCCGCTCCTCGGCACCGCGCACAACCTCGCCACCGGCTTCGTCACCTGCGCGATCGTCGCCGCCGCCGCGAGCATCGCGGGCCTCTGCGTCACCGCCTTCGGCCGCCGTACGCCGGCCCTCGTACCCTCAGCGGCATCCGATTCGTGATCCGCCTGCGCCCAGGGCCGGGGTGAACGGGGTTTCACTCCTGCGGGTAGCTTTCCTGGGGCAGGCGTGGCGTGGCTTGAAGAAATCGCTTGTCCGCGTTGCAATCGAACCGGGGCCGGACGCAACGAATCGGGTGGTTCGGAGCGTTCTTGGGGTGGAGAGGGGGGCGGGTGGCTGCACAGTCGAAACGACGGCTTGGGACTACGGTCGCGCTGACGCTTGCCTGCGTCCTGGTCTGCGGCGTCGCCTTCGCCGGTGCCGTCTTCGTGCTGATGCCAGGCGCTCGCGACCGCAGTACGACGCCCACCGGATCCCCGACGCCGTCGACTCCCAGCCCGCGACCCGCCCCGAGGCCGAGCGTTCCCGACTCGACCTCGAGCGAGGAGCCGCTGCCGGGCGTCGACACCCCGGCCACTCCCCCGCCGTCGACCCCGGTCGCGAACACCGGCACGTACGAATGCCCCGGCTTCAGCGGCATCGAGTCGAGCGTCCCGCTGTCGATGCTGATGAACGACACGTTCTCCTGGGGCGACGATCCGCCGTACAAGGTCGGCAACGGGAGCGGCGACATCAACTGGCGCTCCGACCCGTACAAGAAGCCGAGCTGGTACATGTGGCTGCACTCGCTGCGCTGGCTGGGCAACGGCATCACCGCCGGGCAACGCGGTGATCGCAAGGCGCTGACGCACGTGATGGCGATCATCCACGACTGGGTGCAGGACAACCCGTACACCTGGAAGGGCGATGTCGGCGCGTGGGAGGCCACGATGCACCGCACCAACGTGCTGCTGTGCGCCCGCCAAGCCGTCCTCACCGGGTTGAGGGTCAGCTCGCTACCCACGCAGTACGCCTGGCTCGACAAGGCGATCGTCGACCATGCGCAGTTCATGATCGTGAACTGGAGCGGGCCGTCGAACCACGGGACGGACGAGAGCATCGCACTGTTCGGCGTCGGGTGCACGCTGAAGCGGCCGGAGCTGAAGACGCTGGCCGTGGACCGGCTGTCGCAGGCCATCACGAAGGCGATCGACACGCAGGGCTCCACGAACGAGCAGTCGGTCGGGTACGCGATGTTCAACTACCTGCTGTGGGGTCGTGCGACGACCGCCCTGCAGCGGTGCGGGTCGAACCCCGGACCGGTGATCGCGCAGCGGCGGGCCGTCCTGTCGGAGTGGCTGGCGCTCGCGACGAAGTCCACGGGTGAGCTGCAGCAGGTCGGTGACGCCGTACGGCAGAAGCCGACCGGTGCGGCCGGTACCGCGCTCGACTACGTCGCCTCGCTCGGGAAGAAGGGGGCGAGGCCGTCCAAGCGGGTCGCGGTCTTTGACGCCGGCTACATCTTCGGCCGAACCGGGTGGGGAGAGACGCGGCCGTTCGCGCAGGAGTCGACGTACAGCATCCGGTACGGCGCTGCGCGGGCACTGCACGGTCATGACGACCACATGTCGATCACGTACTCGTCCCACGGCCGGGACGTGCTGATCGACCCGGGGCACTCCGGGTACCAGCTCGACAAGTGGCAGGCGTGGTCGAAGAGCCAGGCCGCGCACAACGTGATGACCATCCCGTCGGCGAACACCGTGAGCGTGGCGACGCAACTGGTTCGCGCGTCGATCACGCCGACGTGGGAGTCGTATTCGCTGGCTGATTCACCCGCGCCGGGCGTGACCCGGAAGCGCGACGTACTCGTGCTCAAGGATCCCGACCTGATCATCACGCTCGACCGCGGCCAGGCGACCGACACCCAGCGGTACGAGACGCTCTGGCACCTCGCACCGGACCAGAAGGTGAAGGTCCAATCCGCCACAGCTGCAGTCGCCGCGAAGCCCGGTGACAAGTCCAAGACGTACCTGCTGCAGATCCCGTACCAGCAACAGCCGGCCGCCGACGGCATCACCGTCGTCCAGGGCCAGCAGGACCCGGTCCAAGGCTGGTACTACCCCGACATCTTCCACCGCCAGTCGGCCCCGGTGGTCAAGTTCAACCGCAACGGGACGACCGCGACCATCCTGTCCGCGATCGTCCCGGCAGGCTCGACCGAAACCGTCACCTACAAGACCCGAACCGTCAGCGGCATGTTCTTCGTCGACCTGACCGTCGGCACCCGCAAGACGACCGTCCGGGTCCAGCAGGACGGCCGCCTCGCCCGCATCAGCTGAGCGATGTCGCCGGTGTGCGGTCACAACCGTCGTACCTGCCTTGTCTCTTCTGTTGATTCGATTCTTCGGGAGGTTGTGGATGAGTAGGCATCCGGCGGCGCGGGACCACTGCTTGAGTCCGGTGCGCAGCGTGGATCGGCCGACTGGCGGGGCGCGGTACGGGCGGATGTTTCCGGACCTGGAGCCATTGGGGACGGATCCGCACGTGCTGATGCGGGCGGGCGCCGACGGCGGGATCTGTGACGGCGCGGCGGCGCTCGATCTCGGGGCCGCGCTGGATCCTGGGCCCGGGGACGACGCCGAGCAGGCCGCCGGCTGGCCGTTCTTCGGGCAGTTGCTGGCGCACGACACCACCGCGGACCGGTCGCCGATCGCGGGAGGAGTCAGCACCGACGCGTTGCGGAACGCCCGCTCGCCGCGGCTCAACCTCGAGATGCTGTACGCCGACGGGCCGATCGGTGCGCCGTACCTGTTCGATCTGCACGACCCCGCCAAGTTCCTGCTCGGCGCCGGCGGGTACGACGTACCGCGAAATCCACAGGGCGTGGCGCTGATCGGTGACCCGCGCAACGACGTCCACCTGTTCTCGCTGACTCTCCATGTCGCGCTTCTCCAGGCGCACAACCGGATCGTCGACAATCTGCGGGCGAGCGGCGTACCCGAGGAGGACATGTTCGAGCAGGCACGGGTCACGCTCACCTGGCATTACCAGTGGATCGTCGTCCACGACTTCCTGCCGCGACTGGTCGGGCGGTCGTTGGTGGACGAGGTACTCGAGGACGGCGGGAAGTGGTTCGCGCCGGAGTCACTGCAGGCGTTCATCCCGCTGGAGTTCGCGGATGCAGCGTACCGCTACGGGCACGGTCAGATCCGGCACACATACCGACTGGTCGAGGGCGGTCCCGAGTTGCCGTTGTTCCCCGATCTGGTCGGGTTCGGGCCGGCGCGGCAGCGGCTCGATCTCACGCAGGTGTTCGACGTACCAGGACATCCGCCGGCGCAGCGGGCCAAGCGCCTCGACGGCCGGCTCGCCGCAAGCCTGATCGGTCTGCCGGAGCAGGTCACGGGCGCTGTCGACGAGACCGCGTACAAGTCCCTCGCGGTCCGCGATCTGCTGCGCGGTGACACGACCGGTCTGCCGAGTGGCGAGGAGGTCGCCAAGCTCCTCGGCGTACCGCCGCTCACCGAAGGCACCTGGCCGGGCGGTACGCCGCTGTGGTTCTACATCCTGAAGGAGTCCGAGTACCTCGGTGACGGTGACCGCCTCGGGCCGGTCGGCGGTCGGATCGTCGCCGAAGTACTGATCGGGCTGCTCCGAGCGGACCCGGCCAGCTACCTCAGTCTCGAACCGGACTGGCAGCCGAACCTGCCGGCCGCCGGCGGGGCGTTCGGCCTGACCGACCTGCTCATCCCGGCCGGCTCACACTGAGCGACCGTGCCTTGGCCTCGGTCTGGAACGCATCGCGCGGGCTCTGGACCGAGGCCAGCGACACGATGTCGCGGCCGTAGAAGAGCGCCACCAGCCAGATCGACAGCACCCGCATCTTCCGGTCCCACGTCGGGACCGCGAGGACGTGGTACCCGCGGTGCATCAGCCAGGCCAGCAGGCCCTTGATGACGATCCGCTTGTACTGGAAGATCCCGGTTCCGAGGCCGAGCGTCGCGATCACCCCCAGGCTGCTGTGCCGGTAGTTCTTCGGCTCCCGCCCGCGCAGCGACCGCAGCAGGTTCTTCGCCAGCAGCTTCCCTTGCCGTACGGCGTTCTGCGCGTTCGGCACCGTATACGCACCCTTCGTGGGCGCCGCCAGGTCGGGCACCGCCGCGTCGTCTCCGGCCGCCCACGCGTCCGGGATCACCTCGGTCTCGGTACCGATCCGCAGATCCGCCCGCACCTGGACCAGGCCACGCTCGTTGTGCGGCAGGTCGGTGTGGTTCCGCAGCAGCCGGGTCGCGGCGTTGCCCGCGGTCCACACGATCAGCTCCGAGTCGAACTCCGTCCCGTCCGACAGCACCACGTGCCCGTCGTCGGCCGACTGCATCGAGGTGTTCAGGTGCACGACCGCGCCGCGCTTCTCGAGCATCTTCACCACCCACTCGCCCGGCCGGTCGCTCACCTCCGGCAGGATCCGCCCGGTCGCCTCGACCAGGTGGAACGCGAGGTCGTCCTCGGACAGCTCGGGGTACTTCTTCAGCAACGCCCGCGCCAGCGACAGCAGCTCGGCGAACCCTTCGACCCCGGAGAACCCGCCGCCCACGAACGTGACCGTCAGCAGCTTGCTCCGCTGCGGCCCCGGCGCAAGCCCGGCCGCCTCGTCGAACGCGGTGAACATCCGGTCCCGGATCGCCACGGCCTCCTCGACGTGCTTCATCCCGATCGCCCGATCGGCCACCCCCGGTACGTCGAACGTCCGCGTCACCGCACCGGCGGTCACGGCGATCACGTCGTACGTCAGCTGGTAGTCCGGCCCATCCGCCGGGTGGATCGTCACCGTCTTGTCCGCGTGCGAGATGCCGGTGACCATGCCGGCCACGACCCTCGTGTGCTTCAGGTTCCGGCGCAGCGACACCGCCGCGTGCCGGGCCTCCACGGAACCGGCGACCACCTCGGGCAGGAACGGCTGGTACGTCATGTAGGGCCGCGGGTCGACGACGACCACCTCGGCCTCACCGCGCCGCAGCTTCTTCTCCAGCCTCCACGCCGTGTAGAAACCGGCGTACCCGCCGCCCACCACCAAGATCCTGCGCACTGCACTCTCCGTCCGTCGACTCTCGAAGGTAAGACACGTCGGCCCGGCCGGATGTGACATCACCAGACAGAACCTAGGGGCGGAGCTGTTTCCGGGACGTGATGCCCAGCTTGGCGAAGACTTTCCGCAGATGCCACTCGACAGTGTGCTGGCTGAGGAACATCTGCGCACCGATCTCGGCGTTGGTCAGACCGGCACCGGCCAGCTCGGCGATGTGCGCCTCCTGTGCGGTCAACGAGTCGCGGCCGGAGCTGTCCGCCGTACGACGCTCGTCGAGCACCTCCCCCGTCGCCGCGAGCTCCCGACCGGCACGCTCCGCGAACGCGGCCGCACCAGCCGCCGAGAACAACTTGTACGCCATCCGCAGCTGCCCACGCGCGTCCTGACGACGACCTTCCCGACGCAACCATTCGCCGTACACCAGATGCGTGCGGGCCAGGTCCATCCGCATCCGCGTCCGGCTCAGCCGCTCGACCGCTTCCTGGTACGCCGCCTCCGCAGCTCTCCCCGTCAACCGCAAGCCGGTCGCCCGGGCCAGGATCCCGAGCCCCCAGTCGGTACCGTTCGGCTCCGCGGACTCACTCAGCAGCTCGTAGGCCTCCGCCGCGGAGTCGGGCCGACCGACACGGACCGCCGCTTCGATCACCTCGGCCAGCGCCAGGCTCGCCACACCATGCTCGTCCGGGTACGCCGCGGCGGCCAGCGCGGACTCCAACGCCGCCGGGTACTGGGCCAGTCCGTTGAGCAGGATCGCACTGGTCAGGTGCGCGTTGGACACCGCACCGCCCTCGCCCCGGATCGTGGACTCCGCCAGGCCGTTGGCGATCAACGGTGCCGCGTGGTCGTGCCGGCCACGCCACGCGGCCAGGAAGATGTCGCCGTACGGTCCCAGGCCGACGCCGGTCGCGTCGCTGATCGTCTTGATCTCGGCGAGCATCGCGGCGACGGCCGAGAACTCACCGGTCAGGGTGTGCAGCACGGCGCGGTGGTGCAGGACCAGCGGGAGCTCGTTGAGGTTCCCGGCATCCCTGGCGATCCGCTCGAGCCGGGCAGTGAGATGCTCCCAGTTCTCGTCGTCCCACAGGTGAACGGCCAGCGCCGCCGCCTGCCAGAGCCACGGCAGGTCCTCGTCCGGCCCGGTCCTGAACGCACGCATCGCCTCGCGTGCCGGGGGCACCGCGGCCTCGGAGCCGTCGGCGAACAGCGTCGTCACCGCGTCGTACAGCACGTCGTGCTTGCGTGGCTGCTCGAGCCGAGGCACGGCCTTCGCCGCGCGGGCGATGTAGGCGATCCCGGTGTCCCGGCCGAAGCGCCCAGCGAACAGGCTGGCTGCGAGGGCGTTCAGGTAAGTGTCGCGGGCCAGGCCGAGGTCGAGCGGCTCGAGCCTTCGAGCGGCCTCGAGCAGCAGCGGTGGAGCCTCCAAGCTGTGGCCGGAGGCAAACGTCAGTTGGGCACGCATCAGGTTCACGCGGGCCTGGTGCAGACCGTTGACCGGCCCTTCCCCCGCGGTGTTCAGGAGTCGCAGGGCTGTGTCGAAGGCGCCCGCTGCCAGGCTCGCCTGGGCTGCGAGCAGAGCGCGGATCGAGCGCGTGGCCGGGTCCGGCGTCAGCTCGGTCGCGCGCTGGAGGAACGCCGACGAGGCCGCCATGCCGCCGCGGCGTTGCGCCCGGTCCGCCGAGCTCACCAGCTCGGCCGCGACGTCCTCGTCCGGACCGTCGGCACCCTGCGCCCGGTGCCAGGCCCGCCGATCGGGATCGAGTTCCGGATCGATCGCCTCGGCGAGCGCCTGGTGGACGGCGCGCCGATCGGCGGGATCCGCGGCCCGGTACGTCGCCGACCGGACGAGCGGATGCCGGAACCGGACCCTGGCTGCGATATCGATCAACCCAGCTGCTTCCGCCGGTGCCGCCATACTCAGCGGCACGCCGAGCAGCGTCAGGGCGCGAACGAGCAGCGGCACGTCTCCGACGGGCTCGGCGGCCGCGGTCAGCAGCAGCCGCTGGGTGTCGGGCGGGAACGCGTGCACTCGGAGCGCGAAGTTCTGCTCGATCTGATTCGCCAACGGCCGGGCGTCAGGGCGCTCGAACCCACCGGCCAACTGTGCCGCGGTCAGTCCCCGCGGCAACTCCATCAACGCGAGCGGATTACCCCGCGTCTCGGCCACGATCCGGTCGCGAACTGATCCGTCCAGCCGTCCCGGTACGACGGAGTCCAGCAGCGAGCCGGCGTACTCGTCGGCAAGGCCGCTGATCGGCAACTCCGGGAACCCGCGCCACTCCGGTCCGGTCACCGGCTCGCGCAGCGAGAACACCACGCCGATGCGATCGGCGAACAGCCGGCGCCCGACGAACGTCAGCGTCTGGACCGACGCCTGGTCCAGCCATTGCGCGTCGTCGACGACACACAGCAGCGGCTCCCGATCGGAAGCCGCAGACAACAAACTCAACGTCGCCGCACCGATCAGGAACCGGTCCGGCGGTCCCCCGCTACTCAACCCGAAGGCAACCTCGAGCGCCGCGCGCTGCGGACCCGGAAGCCGGTCGCTGAGATTGAGCAACGGAAGGCACAACTGATGCAGGCCGGCGAACGGCAGCTCCATCTCCGACTCGACCCCGGACGCGCGCGCCACGCGGCAGCCCTCGGCCCGGCCGACCAGGTACTCGAGCAGCGCCGACTTCCCGATCCCGGCCTCCCCGCGGACAACCAGCACCTGCCCCGTACCGGAGCGCACACCGGCCACGACATGGTCCAGGCGTGCAGATTCCGCCCGTCGCCCACGCAGCTCCGGCGCTGTGCTGGTCATCGCTCCCACCCCCTCGTCAGAGGCTACGTGGGAACGGTGATCCGGGTACAGGAACTTCGGGTGTCGAAAATGCGAATCAGACCGCTTCCTGCGCCAGCCGATCGCGGGCCCGCTTCACGAGTTGCCGCGCATTCGGCGCGCCGATCCGGAGCATCTCCGCGATCTCGCGATACGGATAGTCGAAGCCTTCTCTCAGTACGTACGTCGCTCGCTCGGCCGGTGAGAGGCGATCGTTCAAGAGCTGTACGGCGACCGCGAACGCCTCCCGGTTCTCGGCGTACACCTGTGGGTCGGCCCCCGTCGCCACCCGCTCGTCCGAGAACCACGGCCCGACCGCTGTCTCGTGCCGCCGCCGTGCCGACTGGACGAGGTTGATCGCGAGCCGCAACGCCACCGTCGCGAGGAACGCCTGCGGATCAGCGACCGCCGACCGGTCCGTCCGCTGCCAGCGCACCCAGACATCCTGAACCAGCTCCTCGGCCTCGTGCGGATTACCGGCGATCCGGCACGCGATCCGGAACAACCGCGGCCGCGCCTGCAGGAACTCGTCCAACCCCGCCGTACTCACGATCCGGCCTCCTGACGCTGGGGAACACCTTCAGCGTCGGCCGTCGACCACGGGGTCCGCGCCCTGGAAACCCCGTGGTCGAGCCCGTGGTCAGGCGCCCAGGGCGTCCAGGATCGTGGCGGTCACCGCCTCCGGCTGGGAGACGCTCAGGGCGTGCGAGGCACCGGCGATCTCGCGGGTGTCCTTCGCGCCCGCACGCTCGGCGAGGAAGCGGTGCAGGGCTACCGGGATGTTCAGGTCCTGGTCGCTGAACACGAACCAGGACGGGATCGTCTTCCACGCCGGCGTCGACGTGGGCAGACCGGCAGTCAGCGCGGCCTCGGTCGCCGGACGCTGGGTCGCGGCCATCAGCGCGGCCTGGTCGGCAGGTACGTCGGCGCAGAACTGCTGACGGAACACGTCCTTGCGGATCGCGAGCTCGTTGCCTCCGGTGCTGACCGGATACGCATTCAGTGCGTCGCCGAGCGTGCTGCCCGGGAACTGCAACGACAACTGGAACGCGGTCTCGCCGTGGTCCGGTGCGAACGCGCAGACGTAGACGAGCGCCGTGACCGCGTCGTTGTCCGCCGCGGCCTGCGTGATCACCATGCCACCGTACGAATGCGCGACCAGGACCACAGGCTTCCCGATACCGGCGATGACGTCGCGGACGTACTGCGCGTCACCTTCGAGGCTGCGCAGCGAGTTGGCCACCGCGACCGTTTCGATCGACCGTGCCTGCAGCCGCTCGACGACGCCGTTCCAGCTGGCCGACTCGGCGAACGCGCCGTGCACCAGGACGACGACCGGATTCTCACTCATGGGGTTCTCCTTTTCCCTCGGACTACTCGATGAGACCGGACAGACAGGCAAGTTGTGACCGGGGAGACAGTCACAGAACGCCACGCTGCGGTGTCCTGGTTAGTGAGTCCACCCAACACTCGCGAAGGAGAACACATGAGCATCGCCGAACAGCAGATCGCCACCTCGGTCCTGGTGATCGGGACCGGCGGTGCCGGGCTTCGGGCGGCGATCGAACTGGCCGAACAGGGGGTCGAAGTCCTTGCCCTCGGCAAACGCCCGCGCTCCGACGCGCACACCTCGCTGGCCGCCGGTGGTATCAACGCGGCGCTCGCCACCATGGACGCCCAGGACACCTGGCAGCAGCACGCGGCCGACACACTCCAGGAGAGCTACCTGCTCGCGAACCCGGTCACCGTGCAGATCGTCGCCCAGGGCGCCGCGCGCGGGATCGAGGACCTCGAACGCTGGGGTATGCCGTTCGCCCGCGAGGCCGACGGCCGGATCTCGCAGCGGTTCTTCGGCGCGCACACCTACCGCCGGACCGCGTTCGCCGGCGACTACACCGGGCTGGAGATCCAGCGCACGTTGATCAACCGGGCGGTCCAGCTCGGCGTACCGATCCTGGACACCGTCTACGTGACCCGGATCCTGGTGAAGGACAACGCGGTCTTCGGCGCCTACGGTTTCGACCTGACGACCGGCCGGCGGTACGTGATCCATGCCGACGCGGTGATCCTGGCCGCCGGCGGTCACACCCGGATCTGGCGCCGTACGTCGTCCCGCCGCGACGAGAACACCGGTGACGCGTTCCGGCTCGCGGTCCTCGCGGGCGGGAAGCTGCGCGACCCCGAGCTCGTCCAGTTCCACCCGTCCGGCCTGATCGAGCCCGAGAACGCGGCGGGCACGCTCGTCTCCGAGGCGGCCCGCGGCGAGGGCGGCCAGCTGCGCAACGCCCTCGGCGAGCGATTCATGGCGCGGTACGACGCCGAGCGGATGGAACTGTCCACGCGGGACCGGGTCGCGCTCGCGGAGTACACGGAGATCAAGGAAGGCCGCGGGACCCAGAACGGCGGCGTCTGGCTGGACGTGTCGCATCTCCCGCGCGAGACGATCATGCGGCGGCTGCCGCGGGTGTACCAGACGCTGCTCGAGCTGCAGATGCTCGACATCACCAAGCAGCCGATCGAGATCGCGCCGACCGCGCACTACTCGATGGGCGGCGTGTGGGTCCGTCCCGAGGACCACGGCACCGGCGTCGACGGGCTGTGGGCGATCGGCGAGGCCGCGAGCGGACTGCACGGCGCGAACCGGCTCGGCGGCAACTCGCTGATCGAGCTGCTGGTCTTCGGCCGTATCGTCGCCGAGGAAGCTGCGAAGTACTCGATCGGCCGGCAGGCCCAGCAGCGCTCGGCTGACGCCGTCGGCGAGGCGCGCGCGGAGATCGACCACCTGCTGACGAACGACGGACCGGAGAACGTCCGCGCCCTGCAGCGCGCGCTGCGCGACACCATGACCGCGCGGGCGGGTGTCGTCCGCGACGAGGACGGACTGCGGGCCGGGATCGCGGAGCTGACCGAGGTCGAGGAGCGGATCACACAGGTCGGCGTACATCCGGACATCGCCGGCTTCCAGGATCTAGCGCACGCGTTCGACCTGAAGGCGTCGGCGCTGGCCGCGCGGGCGACCCTCGATGCGGCCTTGGTACGGCGGGAGACGCGCGGCTGCCACAACCGCTCGGACTACCCGGAACTCGACGAATCGCTCCAGGTCAACCTCGTCTGGTCGGGCCCGGACGCAATCGAGAAGGAGCCGATCCCTCCGATCCCCGACGAACTGCGCCAACTGATGCGCCACGTAGCGACCGAAGGCAAATTGGTCGAGTGAGAGCTCACCGCCTGGACAAGAAGCTCCGGAGGAGGGACAGGGGCGCCCAACTGGTGCGGTCCTTGCGGGTCAGGACGAGGGCCCGCATCCGGGGTTCGGGGTCGCGGAGGCGGCGCAGCGAGATGCCGGTGGTTTTCGGGTAGGTGGCGGGCATCAGGCCGACGCCGAGTCCGGCGGTGATCATTTCCTGGACGAGTTGGAGGCTGTCGGCGCGTTGGGTGATGCGCGGTTCGAAGCCGGCGAGCGCGGCGATGGTGCGGACAACCTGTTCGTCGGCGAGGTGGCGGGAGTTCACGATCCAGTCGCTGGCGGCGAAGGCTGCGACGACGTCGACCGCCGTACCGCGGATGCGGCGGGAGCGGGACGGGACGGCCAGACTCCAACTGGATTCCCACAGCGGGGCCGCCTCGAGGGACGGGTCGAGGGCCGCGGGGGCGAGGTTGTAGTCGTAGGTGAGCGCGAGGTCGACCTGGTCGCGCTCGAGCATCGCCAGGGCGTCGGGTGGTTCCTGCTCCTGGATCTCCAGCCGGACCGCGGGGTGCTCCTGCCGAAGCCGGTGGACGACGGGGAGCAGGGTGTCGCGGATCGCGGTGTGGAAGGCGGCGACGCGGACGGTCCCGGCGGGTTCGGCCGACGGGTCGAGGTCGGCGCGGGCCGCTTCGTGAGCGGCCAGGATGTGTACGGCGTGACCGGCGAGCCGGCGGCCGGCCGGGGTGAGCCGGACCCGGCGGCCGTCGGGCTCCAGCAGCGGCGTGCCGACCTCTTTGGCGAGTGCGGCGATCTGCTGCGAGACCGTGGAGGTGGTGACGCCGAGGACCTCCGAGACGGCATGCATCGAGCCGAGCCGGGACAGGGCGAGCAGGAGTTCGAGACGGCGTACATCCATTCATTGATCATGAACGATGTGTCCACAATTCTCACGTGGACGCGAACGGAATCGCGAGCTTCACTGGACGGTATGCGCACACGGGAGACCGGGATCGCCTTCGCGGTCCTGTCGATGACGATGGTCCAGCTGGGACTGGCCGCTTCGGTCGGGCTGTTCGACCGGGTCGGTCCCGAAGGTGCTGCCTGGCTGCGGCTGGTGTGCGCGGGTCTGATGGTGCTGGTGCTGTTCCGTCCGCGGCCGAGCTCGTTCGATCGCAACGCGTTCCTGGCCGCGGTCGGTCTGGGCGTCGCGACCGCGGGCGTGACATTGCTGTTCATGGCCGCCGCGGCGCGTCTGCCACTCGGTACGGCGAGCGCGCTCGAGTTCCTCGGTCCGCTGTCGGTTGCCGTACTGCGGAGCCGCGGGCGACTGATCTGGCCGGCGTTGGCGTTCGCCGGCGTACTGCTCCTGACTCAGCCGTGGCACGGGTCGGTCGACGGTCCCGGCGTACTGTTCGCGCTCGGTGCCGCCGCGTGCTGGGCGGCGTACATCGTCCTCACTCAGCATGTGGGCAGCAACGTCACCGGGCTTCAGGGCATGGGTGTCTCGCTCCCGGTCGCCGCGGTCGTGGCGACTGCCGTCGCCGGGCCCGCCACGATCCCGGTCATGACCTGGGAGTTGGTGGTCATCGGTCTCGGTCTGGCGCTTCTGCTACCGGTGATCCCGTTCAGCCTCGAGTACCTGGCGCTGCGCCGCCTGGACGCCGGCGTCTTCGGCACGTTGATGAGCCTCGAGCCGGCCCTGGCCTTGATGATCGGCTGGCTCCTGCTCGGCCAGTCCCCCACGTTGCTCCAGGCGTTCGGCATCGCGGGCGTGATCGCCGCCGGCATCGGCGCTGAGAAAGCCGCGAGCCGTCGCAGCCAGCAGAACGAGCATGATCAGCCCGACGACGCCGTGGTACCACTGCCAGCCGATGCCTAGCCCGACGAACCCGTCGAGCACCATCACCACGGCGCCCGCACCGACGCCGAGGACCAGCATCGCAACGCCTGCCAGCAACAGCTTCCGCGGCACCCGACGGCCGAACCTACTCACGGTGGCCAGCGCCAACGCGGCCCCGAGGACGCCGGACACCGCCGCAAACGCCTGCGCCACAGCAGGATTGAGAAAGTACGCCTCCTGCTCGGACAGCGGAACCGCCGGCCCCGAAGGGAACCCCAGCCGCCCTTCGACGGCGAACACCGCCTTGCCGACGGCGTACCCCAGCATCAGAACGGCGACCCCGTACGCGGGAAACTTCCTCATACCTCGACAGTAGGAGTTCGGCCGCCCGCTGAACTCCCTCCAGCGGGTGAACCTTCCCTAGGAAGCGCGGGCCTGCTGGATCTCCTGACCGCGCACGGTGTCCGGGAAACGCGCCAGCATCTCCCGCAGCTCATCGGCGTCGACGTTGGCGCCGAAGGGCTCGGTGCCCGGTTCGAGACGCTTGCCCTCGGCAAGCGGTCCGGCGAGGACCGGGTCGAAGCCGAATGCGTCGACGATCCGGGCCACCTGCTCCGCGTCGGCCTTGTCACCGGCGATCGCGATCGCCTTGCGGCCGGGGGCTCCGGCGGGACGCGGGCCCTCGTCGAGGTCGTGGTAGCCCATGTGGTTGAAGGCCTTGACGACGCGGGACTCCGGGAGGAACCGCTGGACGATCTCCGAGGACGACGTCCGCGGATCGGTGAGGTCGTCGCGGATACCGTCGACCTCCCACCAGTAGTTCATCGCGTCGATCACCAGCTTGCCGCGCAGGGCCTCGACCGGGACGGTCCGGTGCTTGCCCAGCGGGAGCGCGAGGATCACGACATCGGCCTCGGCGACAGCTTCGGCGGCGGTCGTGGCCACGGCGCCGGGCGTGACGACCTCGACGATCAGCGCGATCCTCGAGACGTCACCAGAGCCCGCGATCAGCACGCGGTACCCGGCCGCGACCGCCAGCCGCGCCAGCACCGTCCCGACCTTCCCGGCACCCAGGATCGCGATCGTCGTCACTTGGATTCCGCCAGGATCTCGCGGACCAACGGGATCACCTTCGTGCCGTACAGCTCGACCGCCTTCAGCCGCGCGCTCACCGGCAGCGGACCACCCGAGTAGATCAGATCGAACCGCTCCACTCCGAGGGTCTGCACCGCGTCCGCGATCCGCCGGGCGACCGTCTCCGGCGAACCGACGTACATGGATCCGTGCAGCACCTCGGACTCGAACTCCTCGCGCTTCAGCGGCGGCCAGCCGCGCAACGCCCCGATCCGGTCGCGCATCACCTTGTACGGCGCGTAGTAGATCTCCTTCGCCTGCTCGTCGGTCTCCGCGACGAACCCCGGCGAATGCATCCCGACCGGATGCGCCACGGTCCCGAACTGCTGCGCCGCCCGCTTGTAGAGATCGACGTACGGCGTGAACCGCTCCGGCGACCCGCCGATGATCGCGAGCATCAGCGGCAACCCGTAGTACGCCGTACGCACCACGGACTGCGGCGACCCGCCGACCCCGACCCACGTCTGCAGCCGGCCGGACTCGGTCTTCGGGTAGACCTCGATGTTGTCCAGCGCCGCCCGCACGGTGCCTTCCCAGGTCACCGGCTTCTCGTCGAGCAACTGCACGAACAGCTGCAGCTTCTCCTCGAACAGTACGTCGTAGTCGGCCAGGTCGTACCCGAACAGCGGGAAGGACTCGGTGAACGATCCGCGCCCGAGGATCACCTCTGCGCGCCCGTTCGACAGCGCGTCCACCGTCGAGAACCGCTGGAACACCCGCACCGGGTCGTCCGAGCTCAGCACCGTCACGCCCGACCCGAGCTTGATGTTCGAGGTCCGGGTCGCGATCCCGGCCAGCACCGTCTCCGGGGACGAGATCGAGAACTCCGGCCGGTGGTGCTCGCCGAGCGCGATCGCGTCCACGCCGATCTGGTCGGCCAGAACCGCCTCGTCCACCACCTGCCGGATCGCCGCCGCGGCCGTCACCGGCGCGCCGCTGTCGTCCACCGGGATGTCACCGAACGTGTCCAACCCGAAGGCCACCTCGGCCATATCCGCACTCTCCTGTCCGCTCACTACAACAAGTCTAGGTTGACACGTCAACACCAGACCGAGCGGGGTTCATTCCCGGGAGCTCCAGTGCCGGAGCTTGTCCGGGTTCAGGACGATCCAGACGGTGGACACCTTCGCGCCTGTCACCTTCAGACTCAGTACTGCGACGACGCCTCCGACGACCCGCAGTACGACGCCCGGCTCACCGTTGACGGCCTCCACACTCAGCACGGTCTCCGGACCCACCAGCTCCGTCACGCACCGCGCGACCTGATCGGCACCGCGGACCGGGCTCAACGCGGCAGCCACCTGACCGCCGCCGTCACTGACCGCCACCACCTCAGACGCGAGCACGCTCCGGACCGCGCCGACGCTGCCAGCCCGGCAGGCGGTCGCGAACCGGTGCACGACAGCGTGATCGCCACGCTTGAACACTTCGCCTCCTGCTCAAGCGACCGTGGTGAGCTTCGCCGGGTTCATCTGCCACAGCACCTCGTCGATTCCTTCGTCCGACGCGGTGACGGTGCAGACCGCGAACACGTCGCCGCCGTCGCGCCGCAGCATCGCGACCGCGCGGCCGTTCGCCGTACCGAACTCGACCTCGACACCGATCCAGAAGTGCTGGTGGAACGCCCGGTAGTACTTCGCCACCCGCTGCTGCCCGACCACCGGGAACTTCGACACCTGCCGCGCACCGTTGCCGTCGGAGTAGCTGATCGCATCCTGCGCCAGCAGCTCCTCGAGGACGGCGACGTCACCCGCCCGCGCCGCCG
This sequence comes from Kribbella sp. VKM Ac-2569, assembly GCF_004216905.1. GTDB lineage: Bacteria > Actinomycetota > Actinomycetes > Propionibacteriales > Kribbellaceae > Kribbella. Next base: position 75,740 of record NZ_SGXJ01000003.1, on the reverse strand, counting down.
CGATGAATGCCGTCAGCAACTTCTTCTGCTGCGCTCCGGACACCTCGGTACGCCGTTCCGCCCGGATCCGCTTGCGCGCCCGGCTGACGAGCTGGCGCACCGCCGGCTCGGTCGACTGCAGCATCGCGGCCAACTCGTCGTACGGGTAGTCGAAGGCCTCCCGCAGGATGTACGCCGCCCGCTCGGTGGGCGACAGCCGTTCGAGCACGAGGAGGACCGCGAAGCTCAGCGCCTCCCCGCGCTCGGCGCCGAGGTACGGATCGGCGCTGGTGTCGACCGGCTCGGGCAGCCACGGCCCGATGTAGGTCTCCCGGCGGGCACGCGCGGACTGGCTCGCGTTGATCGCGAGCCTGGTCACCGCCGTCGACAGGTACGCGACCGGGCTCTGGACCGCGCTACGGTCCGCGGCCTGCCAGCGCAGCCACACCTCCTGGACGAGGTCCTCGGCCTCGGTGTGGCTGCCCAGCATCCGGTACGCAATTCCCATCAGCCGCGGCCGCACCTCGTCGAAGACCGCGACCGCATCATCGAGCTCGTCAGTCATCAACTGGAGGATACGACCCCGAATCCGTTTCCAGTGCCTCGATCGCGCTGTGCAAGCTGTTCAGGTCTGCTGTTTCCGCCTGCGCCTCGTACGGGTCGAGCACCCAGTCGGCCTCGTCGCCAGGTGGTGTGCCCGCCCTGTCCAGCTCGATGTCGGCCTGGACCTCCACGGCCAGCTCGCGCAGGAAGTCGTCCTTGCCCATGGTCATCGCCCGGCCTGCGCGGCGTACCACTCGTCGTAGTGCAGCTCGCCGAGGGTGGCTTCGCCGATCGGGACCAGGCTGCGCTCGGTGAGCTCGGACCCGAAGTACCGCGCGTGCTCGTCGGCGACAACCTCACGGGTGTCACCGCGCCCGGCCAGTGCCTTGCGGAAGAACTCGTCCATCCGGAACTCGTCCGGCCCGGCGATGTCGATCCGCGCGTTCAACGGCTCACCGACCGCGGTCCGGCCGAGGAGCTTGGCAACGTCCTCACCGGCAATAGGCTGCCAGGCGACCGGCGCGATGTGCACCTTGCCGTCGTCCCAGTTGCCCTCGTCGGCGATCCCGCCGACGAACTCGAAGAACTGGGTCGCGTGCACCAGCGAGTACGGCAGGCCGGACGCCTTGATCAGCTCCTCCTGGGCGATCTTCGCAGCGAAGTAGGCGTTGTCGGGCAGCCGCTCGGTGCCGACGATCGAGATGCCGACGTGGTGCCGGACGCCGGCCTCGTCCTCGGCCTGCAGCAGGTTCCCGGTCGAGGTCTTGAAGAACTCCATCACCGGTCCGGCCTCGAACGACGGCGAGTTGGCCACGTCGACGACCACGTCGGCGCCCTTCAGCACGTCCGCCAGCCCTTCGCCGGTGATCGTGTTGACGCCGGTGCTCGGCGCGGCCGGCACCACCTCGTGCCCGTGCCCGGTGAGCAACGTCGCCAGCTTCGTACCGATCAGGCCGGTGCCGCCGATCACGACGATCTTCATCGCAGAACCCCTTTGCTTCGTCTTGAGCTGTCACTGGATAAGACAGGGCACCCACCCAGCCTGTGACAGTCACATCCGGAGCACCTGCCCTGTCTCTACCGGTGACGCCCATCGAGAGGAGCCGCCCGTGCCCGAAGCCACGGTACGCATCCGCGTGCGGATGACGGCGCGCCCGATCGACGAGCCGCACCGGGCATCCAGCAACCTCGAACTGCTGTTCGACCTGACGTTCGTGGTCGCGATCGCCGCCGTCACCGAGCAGTTCGCGCACACGATCGCCGACGGTCACGCCGGCGCGGGCGTGCTGCCGTTCCTGCAGGTGTTCTTCGCGATCTGGTGGGCGTGGATGAACTTCACCTGGTTCGCGTCGTCGTACGACACCGACGACGTCGCGTACCGGCTCCTGACCATGGTGCAGATGGCCGGCGTACTGCTTCTCGCCGCAGGCGTCCCGGCCGCTGCGGATCACGGCGACTACCTGATGATCACGTCGGGCTACCTCGTCATGCGCCTCGGCCTGATCTCGCTGTGGTTGCGCGCGGGCATCGAGGACCCGGCATCCCGGCGTACGGCGTTCCGCTACGCGATCGGGATCGGGGCGTTGCAGCTCGGCTGGTTCGGGCGGCTGTATCTCGCCGACACCGGAGCGTCCGACGGCGTACTGCTCGCCGCCTTCATCGCCCTGGCGATCCTGGAGCTGTCCGTGCCGCTGTGGGCCGAACGTCCACGGGCGACGCACTGGCATCCGCACCACATCGCGGAACGGTACGGACTGTTCACCATCATCCTGCTCGGCGAAGCGGTGCTGGCCGCGTCCAACGCCGTACGGCGAGCCGTCGAGGAGACCAACGTCAACGCCGAGTTGATCGCCGTTGCGGGCTGCGGTCTGGTAATCCTGTTCGCGTTGTGGTGGCTGTATTTCCTGCACCCGGCCGGGCCGCGGCTCGAGGACCGGCGGGACCGCTCGTACCGCTGGGGGTACGGCCACTACGGCCTGTTCGCGGCGCTGGCCGCGCTCGGCGCCGGACTCGAGGTCGCGGTCGAACAGACCAGCCACGAACTGCACCTGTCCCCCACCGCTGCAAGCTACGCGGTTGCCGTACCGGCCGCGTCCTTCATCGCATTGCTCTGGGGCGTGCACCGATCCATCGCCGATGCGTCCAAGGCCCATCTGCGTACGGCGCTCGCGGGCATCGTGATCCTGCTCGCGCTGCCGCTGGCGACACCAGCCATCGGATCGGTCGCGGACCTCGCGCTGACGGCCGCGACCTGCGTGGCAGTGGTCGCCGTCGCCTCATGGAACGCTAGGCGGTGAGCCCCGCGAGCGTCTTCAGGGTCGCCTGGATGACGTCTGCGATCGGTACGTCGTCGGGCGCGGCGATCCAGCGCTCGAAGGAGACCCGGAAGACCGCGACCCCGGTCTCGGCCGCGAGCGCTGCGACGTCCGGGGCGACCCCGCGTTCGAGCAGGCCGTCGGTGAGCGACGTCGTCAGCGTGGCCATCTTGATCAGCTCGCGCTCGCGCAGCTCCGGCGTCGACGTGATGACTGCGGCGCGCCGGCGCGAGTAGTCCCGGCGGATGTCGTCGAAGAACTCGGCCGTGGCGAGGACCGCCGCGGTCACCGCCTCCATCGGGGACGCGTCCGCCGGCGCCGCAGCGAGCGCCTCGACCATGTGCCGCTCAAGCTGCTCGGATCCGGCGAAGAGCACCTCGCGCTTGTCCGCGAAGTGCCGGAAGAAGGTCCGCGCGGTGACCCCGGCCCGATCGGCGATCTCGGCGACGGTTGTGCCGTCGTACCCGCGCTCGGCGTACAGCGCCATCGCCGCCTCCCGCAGCCGCCCGGCCGCGTCCGGCTCCCACCGTCCCATGCGGTCGATCTTATCCGATGTCATCGAGTGACATCAGGGGTGTAGCATCGGTGATGTCAGTCAATGACATCACCTGGAGGGAACTCTCATGCGCGTCTTCATCACCGGAGCATCCGGACACGTCGGCTCAGCCCTCGTTCCGGAGCTCCTGCACAACGGCCACCAGGTCCTCGGCCTGGCCCGCTCCGACGAGTCGGCGAAGCGGCTGACCGAGTGGGACGCCGAGGTGGTCCGCGGCGACCTGCACGATCTCGATCGGCTCCGCGCGGCAACGGCCGCCGCGGACGGCGTCGTACATCTCGCCTTCCGGCACGACGCCATGCAGGCGGGCGATCTGGCCGGTGCGGCGGAGTCCGATCTCGCCGCCCTGCAGACGATCGGCGACGCTCTCGCCGGCACCGACAAGCCGCTCGTGAGTACGTCGGGCACCGGCATGCTCGCCGGCGTGGTCCAGGGACGGGTGGCGACCGAGGAGGACTTCGACCCGTCCGGCGGCTACCGCATCGATGCCGAGAACTACGTCGTCGAGCTGGCCGCCAAGGGCGTCCGCTCCTCAGTCCTCCGGCTCCCGCCGATCACCCACAGCCGGCTCGACCACCAGGGTTTCGCACCGTCGTTGATCGCCTTCGCGCAGCGGAACGGCTTCGCGGCGTACATCGGCGACGGAACGAACCGCTGGTCGTCGGTGCACACGCTCGACGCCGCCCGGCTCTATCGCCTGGCGCTCGAGTCTGCCCCGGCGGGCACCCGCCTGCACGCGATCCAGGACGAGGGCATCGAGTTCCGCACGATCGCCGAGGCGATCGGTCGCGGGCTCGACCTTCCGACGCGCTCCGTCACGGTCGACGAGGCCCCGCAGTACCTGGGCTTCCTGGCGCGGTTCGCGGCCATGGACATCCCGACGTCCGCGGCCCGGACGAGTGAGCTGCTCAACTGGCAGCCCACTCACCCGGACCTGCTGGCCGACCTCGCCGAGGGGTTCTACTTCTAGACCTTCAGGACCGGCGCGATGACCTTGGACTTCGAGCCTTCGTACGCCGCGAGCAGGATGCCGAGGACCGCGATGCCTTCCTCCTCGGTGTGCAGCGGACGCTGCTTGCCGAGCAGCGAGTCGGCGAAGTGGCCGATCTCGGCGACGAACGTGTCGACCGGTTCGAACTCGAAGGTCTCGGTCTCACCCGAGCGGAGGCTGTAGGACAGCGTTGTACCGTCACTCGTCAGTGAACCGAGCTCGCCGACGGCCGAGAACCGCTCGGTGCCGACGGCCGGCTGGTACGCCCAGCTGGTCACCAGCTGGCCGACGACTCCGTTGTCGAACCTGATCAGGACCTGTGCGGAATCCTCGCCCTCCATGAACTTCAACCGGTGCGTGGAGAGCATCGCGGTCGCCTCGACCGGCAGCCCGCCGGCGAGGTGCAGCATCAGATAAGTGGGGTGGTACCCGGTGTCGATGAGCTCGCCACCACCACTGGTCTTGCTGCTCGCCCGCCAGCCCATCGAGCTCGGGTCGAAGTCGTTGTAGAAGCTGTCCGTCGTCCGCACCTCGTACACCGTGCCGAGAGTCCCGGCCTGCAGCAGCTCCCGGGCCTTCGCGACCGCCGGCATGAACAGCTGGTTGTGCGCGCACATCAGCGTCACGCCGTTCTCGGTCACCGCCTTGCGAACCTCCGCTGCCTCCTCGGCGGACAGGCACAGCGGCTTCTCGCACAGGATGTGCTTACCCGCCTCGGCGGCCGCGACGATCGCGTCCCGGTGCAGGTGATGCGGCAGACAGATGTCGACCGCGTCGAGTTCCTCGTTGGCGAGCATTTCGCGATAATCCGTGTACGCCGTGGCGCCCAGCTCCTCGCCACGCTTCTTCGCGGTCTCCTGCACGGCGTCCGCCACAGCGGTGACAGCGATCCGGTCCGCGTGCTGCGTATAACCCTTGATGTGCGCCGAAGCGATTCCCCCGGCGCCGATCAGACCGACCTTGATCATCGGGACGTCCTCTCAGCTGTAGGAAATCACTCGGTTGGACTCGGCCGCCGCGTTCGCCGCGACCACGAGGCGGGTCAACTCGACCGCGCGCTCGATGTTCTCGTCCGCACGCGTGCCGTTGGTGATGTGATCCACCCACTGCGCGAACGGATCGGGCGAGTGCTCGGGAACCGGCACCTGTTCGCCGTTCACGGTCAGCACGTTCCCCGCGTCGGTGTATGTGAGCGTGCCCTCGGTCCCGAACAGCTCGATCGTGAACGGGTTGCTGCTCGCGAACCCCGCCTCGATCACCCCGATCTTCTGGTCGCCGTACCCGGCCACCACGACAGCGTTGTCTTCCAGCCCGCGATCCGCCACCGAGCGGTACGTCGCGCTCACTGTCTCCGGCGTAGCGCCGAGGAAGAGCTGGATCAGGTACACCGGGTGGCAGCCGAGGTCGGTGAGCGCGCCACCGATCGCGGCCTTCGGCTCGAAGAACCGCTGCGGAAGCCAGCCCTCCTTGCCGTCGCGCGGGATCGCGCCGTCGTGCGAGAGGCGGACCCGGCCATACGTCAACTGGCCGAGCGAGCCCTTGTCCAGCACCTCCTGGATCGCGGTCGTGTAGCCGTGCGCGAGCCGCGGCAGCGAGACCGTCAGCTTCACGCCGGCCGCGTCGGTGGCGGCTACGATCTCCTCGGCCTCGGCGACCGTCGGAGCGAGCACTTTCTCTGTGTAGATGTGCTTTCCGGCCTGCGCGGCCTTGAGCATGATGTCCCGGTGGACGTCGGTCGGCGTCGTGATCACGACGCCGTCCAGGTCGTCCCGCGCGAGCAGGGCGTCAAGGTCGCCAGTGAACTCCACACCGAACTTGTCGGCACCGGCCTGGCCGCGCTCGGCATCGTCGTCCCAGACGGCCACCAGGTCCGTCCCGGGATGTGCTTGAGCCTGCCTGGAGTAGTCGCCGGCATGGACGTGCCAGAAGCTGAGCGTCGCGATCTTCAGCGGGTTGGACACGCTGGTCCTCCTCAGTGGAAACCTTCGGAAACGTTTCTGTTCGACCGTCGGCAGATCACGGTACAACGTTGTCAGGAGAGCGCAACAGACTTCCGGCGCGCCCGTTCACACGGTGAGACCCGCGCGCAATCGGGATGCTTATAGTTATCCAGGAGTCCAGGAAATAGGTGAGGTGTCGCGATGAGTGAACAGCCGGCCGGCGGGGATCTCTCGCGGTTGCGCCAGCTCAACGCGGCCGCCGTACTGCGGGAGTTGCGCGGCGATCAGCCGCTGACGCTCACCGAGTTGTCGAAGCGGACACGGCTGTCGCGCGCTTCGACGGAGGATGTGGCGCGGGATCTGCTCGGGCGCGGTTGGCTGACCGAGGTGGCGCCGGCATCTGGGTCGGTCGGGCGGCCGGCTCGGCGGTACCGGTTCAACGCCGGGGCCGGGCGGTTGCTCGGGATCGACATTGGCGGGCACAAGGCGCTCGCACTGGTCACTGACCTGGATGGCGAGGTGCTGAACCAGAGCCGGATCGAGGTCGACCCGGAGCTCGGCCGGCGCGAACGGCTAGCGGTGCTAGATCGGTGCGTCCGGAAGGCGCTGGCGGGCGCGGGCGTCGACGCGGGGCAGATCTGGTCGACGGGGGTGGCGACGACCGGGCTCGTCGACGGCACGGGGAAGGTGATGCTCTCCGACTCGCTGCCGGAGTGGACCGGGGTCGACCTTGGTGCTCATGTACGGCGGCTCGTGCCGGGTCCTGTCCGGGTCGAGAACGACTGCAAGCTAGCAGCGCTAGCGGAAACCTGGCGCGGGGTCGCGCGGTATGCGAAGGACGTGGTGTTCCTGCTGGCCGGCCTGCGCACCGGCGCCGGCCTGATCATCGACGGCAAACTCCACCGCGGCTTCGCCAACTGGTCCGGCGAGATCGGAGCCCTGCCGGCCGCCGGCTGGCAACAGGCCCCCAATCACTTGCACACCTGGCTCGACGCGTCCAGCGCGCCTGGTGCAGACGGGTTCGAGCGGGTGTTCGTAGCGGCTCGGGCGGGTGATCGGGAGGCGCTGGCGGCGGTTCGGGCATATGTGCAGGACCTAGCGGTGGGGGCGTCGGCGTTGGTGCTGACGTTGGATCCGCAGTTGGTGGTGATCGGGGGCGGGTTCTCGCGGTCGGCGGACGTGATGGTGGAGCCGTTGCGGCGGGAGCTGGACCGGTGGTGCCTGCGGACGCCGGAGATCCGGGTTTCCGCGTTCGCCGACGAAGGAGTCGCGCTCGGCGCCGTCCGGCTGGCGCTCGACGAGGTCGAGTCGACCATCACGACCGGCCTCAGACCTTGACATAATTTTCCTGGACTCCATGATTATCCCCATCGCCCCGCCCAGCGAGAGGAAGCATCGTGATGCGTCCGTACCGACTGTTGACCACACTTGCCACTGCCTGCGCCCTGCTCGCCACGCTGCTGGTCTCCCCTGCCAGCGCCACGATCAGCGGCACCCCGCAGTTCCTCCGCGTGTACGTCGCCACCGACCGCAACCCCTCCACCGGGTTCGCCCAAGCCGGCACCGGCGGCAGCAGCAGCGGCGTGACCTACACCCCGTCGACCGAGAACTTCGCGAACCCCGAGCGCGGCTTCTACCACCACACCGGTGACTGCGACAAAGCCGACTTCTCCCAGTCCACCCTGCAGGGTTACCGCACCAGTCAGGGCATCTCGCTGGTGATGTGCGTCTTCTACCTGGCCGAGTACAAGAACGGCCCGATCGCCCAGGCCGCTCTCGACCAGTTGCAGCAGCAGCTCGCCACGGTCCGTGCAGCCGGTCTCAAGATGGTGCTCCGCCTCGCGTACACCACGTCCACCACAGGTGACGACGCCACGAAGGACCGCGTACTGGCGCATCTCGACCAGTTGGCGCCGTACCTCGCTGCGGGCAAGGACGTGATCGCCGTCGTACAGACCGGTCTGATCGGCGCCTGGGGTGAGTGGTACTACACGCAGAACTTCGGCAATGCCGGCGTCGTCTCCGCGACCGACTGGGCGAACCGCAAGGCAGTCACCGACAAGCTGCTGAGTGTCGTGCCGCCGACCCGGATGATTCAGCTCCGTACGCCGAAGTTCAAGCGGACCATGTACTCGACCACCCCGGTCCAGCCCGGCGACGCCTACAACGGATCGACCCTGTCCCGGATCGGTCACCACAACGACTGCTTCCTCGCCAGCGCCGACGACTTCGGCACGTACGAGAACCCATCCGTCGAGTACCCGTATCTGCAGGCCGAGACGACGTACGTCGCGATGGGCGGCGAGACCTGCGGCGTGAACGCACCGCGCTCGGAGTGCCCGACCGCGACCGCTGAACTCGCGCAGTTCCACTGGTCGTTCATCAACACCGACTACGAGCCCAACGTCCTCAACTCGTGGAACAGCGGCGGCTGCCTGACCACCGTCAGCAAGAACCTCGGCTACCGCTTCCGCCTGGAATCCGGCACCTACCCGGCCACCGCCTCCCCCGGCGGCAGCCTGCCGATCACCTTCACCGTCCACAACGACGGCTACGCCACGCCGTTCAACCCGCGCGGCCTCGAGCTGGTACTGCGGAACACCTCGACCGGCGCCACCTACAAGCTCCCGATCGCCTCCGACGCACGCCGCTGGACCGCGGGTACGTCGACCACCGTGTCGCAGACCCTCACCGTGCCCAGCAGTCTTCCGGCCGGTTCGTACGCCCTGCTGCTCAACCTGCCGGATCCGCTCCTGTCCACTCGCCCCGAGTACTCGATCCGCCTCGCGAACCAAAGCACGTGGGACGCGGCGACCGGGATGAACTCGCTCCTGCACACCGTCAGCATCAGCTAGGAGACGACCATGAAGAGGATTGCTGCAGCGGTCTGTGCGATTGGACTGCTGCTCCCTGCGCAGCAGGCGATCGCCGCGCCGCCGACGACGACCCGCACCTACACGACCAGCGACGAGGTGATCGCGAACCCCGAGCGCGGGTTCTACCACCACACCGAGACGCACTACAAAGCCGACAACACCGGCTACGTCCCGCTCGACGTCACCACCCTGCGGAACTTCCGCACCGAGGAACACATCACGCAGATCCTCCGCGTGTTCTACCTGGAGAAGTTCGCGAGCCAGGACGTGATCGACAAGCAGTACCTCGACCTGGTCCGCGCCGACTTCCGCACCGCCCGCGCGGCCGGCGTCAAGGCGATCGTCCGGTTCGCGTACGCACTGCCCGGCGCCGGCTGGCCGCCGCCGACGCCGTACGGCGACGCGCCTGTTGCCCGGGTGCTCAAGCACATCCAGCAACTCACGCCGGTACTGCGGCAGAACGCCGACGTGATCGAACTCGTCCAGTCCGGTTTCGTCGGTCTGTGGGGCGAGGGGTACTACACCGACTACTTCAGCAACCCGCAGGACCCGAGCCAGGTCTCGGACCAGAACTGGGCCGACCGCAAGGCCGTGACCGACGCCCTCCTGACGGCCCTCCCGAAGGACCGGATGATCCAGGTGCGCACGCCTTACATGAAGCAGCGGATGTACGGCGTACCGACCGGGACCGAGGGCGCGCTGACCGCAGAGCAGGCGTACGACGGTTCGCCACTGGCCAGGATCGGGCATCACAACGACTGCTTCCTGGCCAGCCCGGACGACTTCGGGACGTACCTCAGCGACCCGATCGAGCTGGACAAGGACTTCGTTGCCCAGGACACCAATTATGTGCCCGAGGGCGGCGAGACCTGCGCGGTCAACTCCCCGCGATCGGACTGGGACTCGGCCTCCGCCGAGATGGCCCGGCTGCACTTCTCGTTCCTCAACACCGACTACAACCACGACGTGCTGAACACGTGGGGCGACAACATCGAGATCGTCAAGCAGAAGCTCGGCTACCGGTTCGCGCTCACCCAGAGCACGGTCACGACCAAGGCGACGCCGCGCGGCCAGGTCAACGTCGGCGTGAAGATCCGGAACGACGGATGGGCTGCGCCGTACAACCCGCACAAGGTGCAGCTGATCTTCCAGAACGACGAGCACACGTTCAAGGTCAACGTTCCGGCTGACCCGCGGCGCTGGGGAAGCGGTACGACGACCGACCTCAACTGGAAGGTCTCCGCACCGCCTGTTCCCGGCAAGTACCGCCTGCTGATCAACCTGCCGGACCCACTCCTGTCCACCCGTCCCGAGTACTCCATCCGCCTCGCCAACACTGACACCTGGCAGCCGACCACCGGTTACAACGACCTAGGCCAGACCGTGACTGTCGGATAGGTCCCGGGAGCGGGGAACTCTGCCGGCTGGTACAGGTGGGTAGGGTTCCCCGGCTCGGGCCTGCGCCCGTGACGCTAGGCGCTGTCGCGGGGAGCGGGTTGAGGTTCGGGTGCTGCGGTGGCGCGCGTGCCGTGGGTGATGCCGGCGGCGGCGTAGGCGTCGGCCTCGTCGAGGGTTTCGTGTTCGAGGAGCTGGTCGGCGATCGAGTCGAGCTTCGGCCGGTTCTCGCGCAGCAGGCGGCGGGCCTCGGCGTAGCACTGCTCGATCAGGCGGCGTACCTCCTCATCGACGGTGTTGAGCAGTTCGTCCGAGACTCCCGCCGTACGGGCGTCACCCTCGGCCGGAAGGATCGACACCGGGCCGATCGCGTCCGACATACCCCACCGACCGACCATCGACCGGGCGATCCGCGTCGCCGTCTCCAGGTCACTCTCGGCGCCCGTGGTGACGACACCGAGGACCTCCTGCTCGGCCGCCATACCGCCGAGCGCCCCGATGATCCGGCCGCGCAGATAGTCCACGTCGTACCCGTAGCGATCGGACTCCGGCGTCGACAGCGTCACACCAAGCGCCCGCCCGCGCGGGATGATCGACACCTTCCGGACCGGGTCCGCGCCCTTCTGGATCATGCCAAGCAGCGCATGGCCGCCTTCGTGGTACGCCGTCCGCCGGCGCTCCTCCTCCGGCATCACCACGTTCCGCGCGGTCCCGAGCTGGACCTTCTCCAGCGCGTCGGTCAAGTCGCGGTGGGTGATCTGCGACTGTCCCTGCCGCGCCGCCGCGAGCGCCGCCTCGTTCAGCAGGTTGGCGAGGTCGGCACCCGTCATGCCGGGCGTCGACCGGGACAGCGCGGTCAGGTCGGCGTCCGGCGCAAGCGGCTTCCCGCGCGCGTGCACCTTGAGGATCGCCTCGCGGCCCGGCTGGTCCGGCGCATGCACCGTGATCGTCCGGTCGAACCGGCCGGGCCGGAGCAGAGCCGGATCGAGTACGTCGGCACGGTTCGTGGCGGCGAGCACCACGACGCCCTCGGTACCGGAGAACCCGTCCATCTCGGTGAGGATCTGGTTCAGTGTCTGCTCGCCCTCGTCGTGCCCGCCGACCGAACGGGCGCCGCCGCGGGCGCGTCCGATGGTGTCGATCTCGTCGATGAAGATGATCGCCGGCGCCACCTTCCGCGCCTCGCCGAACAGCTCCCGCACCCGGCTCGCACCGACGCCCACGATCATCTCGATGAACTCCGAGGCACTCGCGGAGAAGAACGGCACCCCCGCCTCACCCGCGGTCGCCCGTGCGAGAAGCGTCTTCCCGGTCCCGGGCGCGCCGGCCAGCAGCACGCCCTTCGGCGCCCGCGCCCCGAGCCGCCGGTACTTCTCCGGGTCCTTGAGGTAGTCGACGACCTCCTCGATCTCGGATTCGACCTCGTCGATCCCCGCGACGTCCGCGAACGTGACCCGCACGGTGCTCGGGTCGACCGGCTTCTTCTGCTGGCCACCGCCGCCGAGCAGACCGCCCAGACCGCCGCCCAGTCCACCACCGGCCCGGCTCCGCCGGAACAGCCAGAAGTAGAACGCGGCGATCAGGATGAACGGGCCGAGCGAGATCAGCAGGTTCAACAGCACGCCGCGCTGCGCGACCACCGGCGTCGCCCGGACTGTCGCGCCGCCCTTCTGCAGGTCGCCGTACAGGTTGTCGTTGGCGAACGTCGGCCGCTCGGTGGTGAACTTCGTGTACGTCGACCCGCTCTTGCCCGGCACCTCCGCAGCCTGCTTCAGCCGGCCCTCGATGGTGTCGCCGCGGGAGAAGATCTCGGCGACGTTCTGCTTCTGCACCTGCACGGTGAAGTCGGTGTAGGCGATGGTCTGCTCGCCGCCGGACATCTGGTCCTGCATCGTGGTGAGCAGGAAGAGCACCAGGTACCCGCCGACGATCCACGCGCCCCACTTCCACCACCGCGGCCGGCGAGGCTTGTCGTCGTCACCGTGCCCGGCCGGCAGTCCCTCGGTCCGCCAGGGCTTGTGCGGCCGCTGCGGTCCGTCGTTCTTCCGGTCACCCTGGTCGGCACCCTGGCCCCGGTCGGCGCTGGACTCGTCCTTCGCCGGCGGCTCCTTCTCGCTCATGAAGCCAACATAGGACCTGAATCCCCACGGACCCAGCAACAACTCCCAGCTTGAGCGGCCGTCGTACCCTGTCGCATGGCTGTCTTGATGCCACGCCTCCGGCGCGGCGGGTCATGGGGCTGTGACTCCCGGCCTTCCCTCGTCGCTCCGCTCCTCAGTCCAGGCCGGGAGGCCCCATGACCGGGCCTCTCATCCTCGACTGCGATCCCGGCCACGACGACGCGCTGGCGATCCTGCTCGCGGTCGCCGATCCGGCCGTCGAACTCCTCGCCGTGACGACCGTGGCCGGCAACCAGACCGTCGACAAATGCACCGTGAACGCGCGCCGCGTCCTCTCCCTCGCGGGTGCATCCGACATCCCCGTCGCGCGGGGCGCCGATCGGCCGTTGGTACGCCGGTTGCGCATCGCCGACGACGTCCACGGCCGCACCGGGCTCGACGGTCCGCAGTTCACGGACGAGCCGTCGGTCCCGGAGTCGCCGTACTCGGCGCACGAGCTGCTGGTCGACGTACTGCGCTCGAAACCGGCAACGATCGTCGCGACCGGCGCGTTGACGAACATCGCGCGGCTGCTCGTCGATGAACCTGGTCTGGCCGCGAACATCACCGAGATCGTCTGGATGGGCGGGTCCACCGAGCGTGGCAACATCGCGCCGCTTGCCGAGGCCAACGCGTACGTCGATCCGGAGGCGGCCGACGTGGTGGTTCGATCGGGCGTTCCGTTCACGATGTGTGGCTTGAACGTGACACATCAGGCGCTCGTGACGGACGACGTACTCGCGCGGCTCGAGGCGATCGGGTCGCCGTTGGCGCGGATCTGCAGCGAGTGGATGACGTTCTTCGCGTCGACGTACCGGGAGCTGTTCGGGTTCGAGGCGCCGCCGCTGCACGATCCGGTCGCGGTGGCGCGGGTGATCGATCCTGCGATCGTCCGGTGCGTCGAGGCGAATCTGGTGATCGAAACCGCCGGCGAGTGGACCGCCGGCGCGACGGTCGTGGATCTGGACGGCTACACCGGCCGCCCCGCGAACGCACAGATCGCCGTCGACCTCGACCGGGACGCCTTCTGGGACAAGGTCATCGCCGCGATCGCTGGGCTTTCCGTCTGCTGACAGCGGAACAGCCTTCTCCCCAGTCGCCTGCTGCCTCAGGGTGGAGGTGTCGAAGGAGGACACACATGTACGTCGAACAGCAGTCGGACGCCACCGTCCCGGGTCAGCCAGGGGTTCCAGGGCGGCCTTGGCCGGAGATTCCTGGGATCCCACGGCCTGGGACACCGGAGCGGCCGGCGCCGCAGCCGATCCTGCCGTCCTGGTACGAGCCGACGTCGATCACGCTCGAGCGGGAGCTGGCCGATCGGCTGCTGGCGGAGCGGGTGATCCTGATCGGCGGCCGCCTCGACGACACGCTGGCGAACCACGTCGCGTCGCAGCTGCTCCTACTGAATGCCCAGGGCAACGACCCGGTCACGCTCCACCTGTCGTCGACCGAGTCCGACCTGGAGGCAGCGCTCTCGGTCGCCGCCGCGATCGACCTGATCACCGCCCCCGTCAACGTCATCGCCCGCGGCACGGTCCGCGGCCCCGCGATCGCCGTACTCTCCGCCGCCGAACAACGCGAGGCCCACCGCCACGCCACGTTCGTCCTGTCCGCGCCCCGCTTCACCGCCGAGGGCACCGCCGACGAACTCGCCACGCTCTCCGAAGAACACGACCTTCAGTCCGCCCGGCTCCGAGACCTCATCGCCCACGCATCCGGCCGCCCAGCGGACGAGGTCGCCACAGACCTCGAAACCGGCCGCGTCCTCACCGCCGAAGATGCGCAGGCCTACGGTCTGATCACCCACATCAAGGGAAGGTGAGGACCAGGCGGCCGACGGTGTTGCCGGTGGATTGGCGGGTCCAGGCGGGGGTGATGTCGGCGAGGGTGACGGTTTCGTAGGCGACGGTGATCTCGCCGGTGGAGGCGTGTTGGAGTACGGCGGTGAGCGCATCGCGGCGTTGATCGGTGGTGATTGCGTTGTTCGTGTAGCCGAGGATGCTCGCCGTCTTGCTCCGCAGAACGGCCGACGAGAAGACCGCCTCGTCATTCAACGAGCCACCGAGGTTCACCAGGCGCCCGCCCGGAGCGAGTGCCCGCGAGGCAGCCGTCGCTGCGACACCGAACACCGAGTCGATCACCACGTCGTACGTCGGCTCACCCAGCCGGGCCGTCAACTCGTCGACATCGGTGCTCAGAGCAACCACCTCGTCAGCACCTGCCGCCAGCGCCCGCTCCCGCGATGCATCCGACCGTACGACGGCCACGACCTGCGATGCCCCGAGCACTCGGGCCGCCCCGATCGCCACCTGCCCGACCGCGCCACCACCGCCCAACACCAGCACCCGCTCGCCCACTTGCATCCGAGCTCGCCAGGTCAACATCATCCACCCGGCAACTCCGGACAGTCCGATCGCGGCCACTGCCGCGTCCCGCACCGGTGCGTCCAGCACGATCAGGTCGCGATCCGGTACGGCGGCCCGCTCCGCGAGACTCCCATCCCCTGCGGCCATCCCGGCCGAGGTTGCGAAGAACACTCGCGTGCCGGGGGCAACTGTCGCGGATTCCTCCACCACGCCGACGCCTTGCACACCCGGTACGTACGGCAGCGCCGGCGGGCCGAAGTACGACGTACCGGATGCGCACAGCAGGTCGAGTGGCACGATCGGGGCGGCGGTGACGCGGACGACCGAGACTCCTTCGCCGGCCACGGGATCCGGATGTTCGGCGTGGGACGGCGGCTCGCCATGGGTGTGCAGGACAGCGGCTCGCACGCGGTCTCCTCAGGTAGCGATGTCCGGATACGGCAGCGCATGATGCTGCAGCGCGCGCCCGTACGCCTTCTGATACTCGAGCGGCCCGTGGTCCCGCTCGAACATCGCGATGAACAACGTCAGCGTCAGGAACGGATGCGCCCCGAGCTCGAACAGCTTGACGTGGTCATGCTCCCGCAGCGCTGTCCGCTCCTCGTCGGTGAAGGCAAGCCAGGTGGACTTCTCCGCGACCGCACAGTTCAACACCTGGTTGGCCAGTTCGCGCTCCCACCAGTCGACCGTCCCCGCGGCGTCTTCGCGGTAGCGCTCGACCAGGTCCGGATCCCGGTCGACGGTGTAGAGGAACTTGTTCAATAGGTACTTGCTCATGCCGGCACTCCGTTCGGGTACCAGGTGAAGTACGCCTCCATTGTGTGGAACAGGTCGAGCGAGTCCACGTGATCTGCCTTCGCTCCGGCCCCCGCGACGCCCATCATCAACATGAAGTCCATGAAGCCGTGTGTCGCGTTGCCCGGGAGATGCAGGCTGTCCAGCGTCACCTCCGCCAGGCACCCGTCGAGGTCGCCGCTCGCGATCCAGTCCACCGCCTTGCGGTCGAACTCCGGGTCCGGCCCGTGCGCACCGAACTGCCGCGGCCCGCCGAGCTCGAGCGACAGATGCCCCGTGCCGATGATCGCGACCCGCTTGTCGATCGGCCACGACTCCACCAGTTGCCGGATCGTCCGGCCGAGCTCGACGAACCGTCCGGGTCGCGGCAACGGCGGTGCGAAGATGTTGGTGTAGATCGGCACGATCGGCAGGTCAGCATCCGGGCGGAGCGTGATGATCGGGCAGGTGATGCTGTGGTCGATCCGCAGTTCGTTGCTGAAGGCAAGATCGAACCCGGCGTCCAGCCCGTTCCGCAGGATGTGCCCGGCGAGCTGCTCGTCCCCGGCCAGCCGCATCCGCGGCAGCCCGAACTCGCGTTCCTCGTTGTACCAGTTCGCGTCGAAGTACGGCGCCTTGCCGACCAGGAACTGCGGCATGTTGTCCAGCCACAACTGGTGGAAGTGATCGCTGCCGACCATCACCAGGATGTCCGGCCGCGCCTTCGTCAGGGTCTCCCGGAAGGCCTCGATCTTCGCCACCCACGCGTCGGCGAACGGCGGGCGATCGGCGCCTGTCGCGGTACTGGCCCGGTAGTAGAACGGATGATGCGTGGAGGCGATCACCGCGGCGACTGTGGCCATGTGGTGCTCCTTCAGGATTCCGGATCGACGTACACGGCGTTGCGATCGACAGTCAGGTAGGCGTCCATGCCGATCGGCCGGCGGCGTTCCTCGGCGATCTGGCCGAGCAGTCCCGCAGCCCTTGCCAGCAAGGCGAATCCACGCAGCAACTCGACCGGCAGCCCGAGGTCGGCGAGCGCCGCACCGCACACACCGGCGCCGTTCAACGGGAGCTTGCGACCCAGCACCTGATCGTGCACGCGACCGATCGCCTGGAAGAGCTCGAGATGCGGGCCTTCCAGACCTTCCTCGCGGGCGATGCCGATGAGGACCGGCGTACGCGGATCCTGCACCTTGTGCACCGGATGCCCGAGCCCCGGAATGTACTTCCCCTGGACCCCGCGCACGACCTCGAGCGCGAACTCGTCCCACCCGGCCTCATCGGTCGGCAGCTCATGTCCTTCAAGGGCCTCGTGCAGGAACATTCCGCAGTCCTCGGTCACACCGAGAAAGCGCGATCCCCCGCCCAGCAGACCGGCAGCGAGCGCACCCTGGAGCGAGTCCGGCGCGGACAAATACGTCAGCCGGGCAGCGATCGCCGTCGGCGTGAAGCCGTGGTCGGCCAGCGCGACCAGGACCGCCTCGAACACCCGGGTCTCCGACGGCGTCGGCCGGCGCAACGCGACCAGCCAGAACGCCAGCTCGCCGAAGCCCACCTTGCCCATCAGATCGGCCGTGAGATCCTGCCCGAGCAGCCGGATCTCGTCGGCCGTCGACGTACCGAGCGACGTCGGGAACGACGGCACAGCAGGTTCGGTGCTCATTCGGACAACCACTTCCTCAACTCGGCGCCGTGTTCGTCCAGGTCGGGCGGCGGCAGACGGTACGACGCTGCGCTGTCCGAGAACGTGATCGGGTTGCGGACCGTCGGGATCTCGCCGACCGTCACCACCGGGTCCAGCCCGATGTCCTCGGCGAACGCCACCCCACCGTCGACCGTGTTGATCGGGCCGCACGGGACCCCGGCCGCGATGATGTCCCGGAACCACTCCAGCTTGGTCCGCGTCATCAGCCGCGCCACGAGCAACGGCCGCAACTCGTCACGATGCGCGGTCCGCTTTTCGTTCCGGTCGAACCGCGGATCGTCGGCCAGCTCCGGTACGCCGAGAACCTTCACCAGCTTGCGGAACTGCCCGTTGTTCCCGGCCGTGATGATCAGCTCCCCGTCCGCGCACGGTAGCGGCTCGTACGGAAACAGGCTCGGATGGCTGTTCCCCATCCGCAGCGGTACGACGCCACCCGCGACGTACGCACTCGACTGGTTCACCAGCCCGGACAGCGCCGACGACAACAGGTTCACCTCGACGTGCTGACCCCGCCCGGTCTCGTGCCGCAGGTTGAGGGCGGAGAGCACCCCGATCGTCGCGTGCAGTCCGGCCATCACGTCGAACACCGAGATGCCGGCGCGGAACGGTTCGCCGTCCGGAGCGCCGGTCAGGCTCATCAGCCCGGAGATCGCCTGCACGATCAGGTCGTACCCCGGCAGCTCGGCGCCGCCCGGCCCCGACCCGAAGCCGCTGATCGACGCGTAGATCAGGCCAGCGTTGCCCTCAGCAACTGTCTCGTAGTCGAGCCCGAAGCGCGCCAGCCCGCCCGGCCGGAAGTTCTCCACCAGAACGTCCGCGCGCCGCGCCAGTTCCTGCGCCGCCGCCAGGTCCGACGGGTCCTTCAGGTCGAGCGCGATCGACCGCTTGTTCCGGTTCACCGCGAGGTAGTACGTCGAGATGCCGTGGCGGACCGGCGGCTGCCAGGACCGGGTGTCGTCACCGCCGGGCGACTCGACCTTGACCACGTCGGCCCCGAGGTCGGCGAGCAGCATGGTCGCGTACGGACCGGCCAGGATCCGCGAGAAGTCGGCCACCAGCAGCCCGGACAAGGGACCCTTCACACGACCTCCCGGATCTGCGGACATCTGTCCGCATCAGTCTCGATCTCTCTCGCATGACCTGTCAACAGCCTCTTGACACCACCGTGCAGCGCTCAGATAGTGAGCGTGACCGCCCCGTTGACCGTCATACGGACGTATGTCCGGGCAACTCCTTGGAGGCATCGATGACCACAGTGCTGTTGCAGGGCGGGACCGTGCTGACGATGGACGACCAGCACACGGTCGTCGCGGACGGCGACGTACTGATCGACGGCGACCGGATCGCGGCCGTCGGGCAACCAGGCCAACGGCTCGACGTACCCGAAGGAACCCAGGTCGTCGACGCGTCCGGCGGCATCGTGATGCCGGGCATGATCGACACGCACCGGCACATGTGGCAGACCGCGATGCGCGCGTACGGCGCCGACTGGACGCTCACGCAGTACTTCGTCTGGTACTACCTCGAGCACGGCAAGATCTTCCGGCCGGAGGACATCCATGCGGGCAACCTGACGTCGGCGTGGGAGTCGCTCGAGGCCGGCGTCACGACCACGGTCGACTGGTCGCACGGGCTGCAGAGCGTCGAGCACGCCGAGGCCGCGGCGGACGCGTTGCGCGCCGTACCCGGGCGGTTTGTCCTTGCCTATGGCAACATCCAGGCCGGGCCGTGGGAGTGGACCGCGGATCCGTCGGTGCGCGCGTTCCTGGAACGGCTGCGGGACGACGGGCAGCTCGGTCTGCAGCTGGCGTTCGACGTGACCGGTGATCCGGCCTTCCCGGAGCGGTCCGCGTTCGAGGTCGCGCGGGAGCTCGGGGTCGGCGTCACTACCCATGCCGGCGTCTGGGGTGCGACCAACGACAACGGCATCAAGCTGATGCACGAGAACGGCTTCATGACGCCGCAGAACATCTATGTCCACGCGGCCACCCTCACCACGGACTCGTACCAGCGGATCGCCGCGACCGGCGGCTCGATCTCGGTCTCCACCGAGTCCGAGCAGAGCGCCGGCCAGGGCTACCCGCCGACCTGGCAGGTACGCCGCCACAACATCCCGGTGTCGCTGTCGATGGACACCAGCGTGTGGTGGAGCGGCGACCTGTTCAGCGCGATGCGGACCACACTCGGCGCGGACCGGGCCCGCGAACACCTGGAGGCGCACATGAACGGCGCCACCGTGACACACAGCCATCTGCGGGCCGAACACGTCGTCGACTGGGCGACCCGCGGCGGTGCCCGCGCGCTCGGCCGTGACGACCTCGGCAGCCTCGAACCCGGCAAGAAGGCCGACGTGATCCTGATCAAGAACGACGCGTCACCGGTGTCGTTCCCGCTGATCAACCCGTACGGCCAGGTGGCGTTCCAGGCCCAGCGCGGTGACGTGCACACGGTGATCGTCGACGGCCGCGTGGTCAAGCACAACCATCAGTTGGTGGGCTGCGACCTGCCCGCCGTACGACGGGAGGTCGAGGCGACCGTCGACCACTTGCGGTCGGCGCTCGGCGAGGAGGCCTGGCTGAGCGGGATGAATCCGGAGCTGCCGGAGGGCGAGGTGCTCGACAATCCGTACCAGTACACGGCGTACAAGTCCGACTCCACCAGCGAGGCGCGTGGCACCATCTTCGGTGAGCCGTAGCCAACCAACAGGAGGACGACAGATGGCAGGCCGTGGTGCAGGTCCGGACTTCGTCGAGTCACTGGCTCGCGGGCTGGACGTGCTCGCCTGCTTCGACGTGGACCACCGCACGATGTCGCTCACCGAGGTCGCGGCCGCGGCCGGCCTGGCCCGGCCGACCGCGCGCCGGCTGCTGCTGACGCTGGAGGAACTCGGCTTCGTCCGCACTACCGGCGGCTCGTTCCAGCTCACGCCCAAGGTGCTGACGCTCGGGATGGCGTACGTCGGTTCGCTCGGCCTGTGGGACATCGCGAAGCCGCACCTCGAGACCCTCGTCGCACGCACCGGCGAGTCCTCGTCGATGGCGCAGCTCGACGGCTCGGACATCGTGTACGTCGCCCGCGTGTCGGTGCCGAAGCTGATCGCGTTGCGGGTCGACATCGGCACCAGATTCCCGGCCGCGCAGACATCACAGGGCAAGGTCCTGCTCTCGGCGCTCTCCCCCAACGCACTCGCTGACGTTCTCGCGCAGCCGAGCCGCGCCGGACTCCCGCCGTACATCGGCCGGACCGCGGAACAACTGCGTGACGAGCTGACCGAGATCCGGGCGCGCGGCTGGGCACTGGCCGACGAGGAACTCGCGCCGGGCGTCCGCTCGGTCGCCGCACCGGTACGCGACGGCACCGGCACGGTGCGAGCCGCGATGAACGTAACCGTGCACGCAGCCGAGACCTCGGTCGAAACACTGCTGCATGACCATCTGCCGTTGCTGCTACGTACGGCGGGTGACGTCAGCGCGGAGTGGGCCCTGTGGCAGTCGCGCCCACACGTCGAGATCGAGCAGCGGGACGAAACGACTGCTTGAATGGTGGTATGACTGTTCTCGACTCGCCCATCCCCCGGTTTCATCTCGCGATTCCGGTCGACGACCTGGACGCGGCGCGGCACTTCTACGGCGAGGTGCTCGGCCTCGAACAGGGCCGCAGCTCCGACACCTGGATCGACTGGAATCTGCGCGGCCACCAGTTCGTCACCCACGTCGCGCCCGAGCGCGCGCAGCGGATCCACAACCCGGTCGACGGCCACGACGTACCGGTGCCGCACTTCGGGCTGATCCTCACCGTCGACGAGTTCCAGACCTTCGCCGAGCGGCTGAAGGCGGCCGGCACCGAGTTCGTCATCGAGCCGTACGTGCGGTTCCAGGGCCAGACCGGCGAGCAGTGGACGATGTTCTTCCTCGACCCGGCCGGGAACGCACTGGAGTTCAAGGCGTTCGCGGACGACTCCCAGGTGTTCGCCGCCTGAGCAGCGAACCTAGGGCGTGATCCAGCCGGTCAGGATCGTCGTACCGGACTGCGTCGTGCAGACCAGGCGGTAGGGATTGTTCGGCGGCGGGCCGAGAACGAAGAAGCCGAGTTCGTCGATCTCCGCTTCTGCCAGCTTGCCGCCGTCGCCGCGGGCCGTGACCAGGCCGACCTCGGGTGGGTCGAGCTGGCCCAGGACGGCGTTCGGCGTCAGCTCGAGCTCGACCGTCCAGCCGTCCGAGGCGAACGTGAGAGAACGCAAGATCGCGCTCTCCGAGCGGATCGCCAGCGCGTCCAGCGGATCCTGTGCGGAGTCGTAGGTGAGCGCCGCCAGTTCGGCGTCGATGGTCCGCCATGCGAACGCCGCCTTGCCGGCTTCGACGAAGGCGGACGGAACTTCGTCCGCGGACGCCAGCGCGTCGCGTAGGGCTTCGATCAGCTTCTCGTCGTCGTGCCAGTCCGGATCCATCACGGTTCTCTCACCCCCTCGTCCTGTCATCGGGTCCATCCGCCGCCAGCCGTGCCAGCGCGGGAGTCTGTCGTAGCCGGGTCAGGCAGCGGGCCCGGTTCGGGCCGATGCTGCCGATCGGCACCTGGAGCCGCCGGCTGATCTCGTCGTACGGCGCCGGTGGGTCCTGCATCAGCAGCCCGAGCAGAACCTGGCAGCGCCGCGAGAGTTCCGCGAACGCGGTGCGCAGGATCGTCTTGCGTTCGTGCCGCAGTACTTCTTCCTCGGCGATCGCCTGTTCAGGAACGTCGGGCGCCTGCACGAAGTCCACCGGTTCGACCCGGCTGGTCGCACGGATCAGCCGAAAGCACTCGCGCTGGGTCGTCGTCGCGATCCAGCCCGGCAACGCGGCCGGCTCGCGCAGACCCGGCAGGTGCTCGACGAGCCGCAGCCACACGCTCTGTCCGACGTCGTCGATATCCGGCTGCGCCAGCCGGCATCGCCGGCACACCGAATAGACGAGCGGCGCATACCGCTCCACCAGTTCGTCCCACGCATTCTTCTCGCCGCCCCTGGCCCTGGTGACCAGGTCGACGACTGTCGAATCGTCCCGCACGCCGCCTCCCCTTCCTCACCGGACCGCTCAGCAACACCTCTCTTACTGGTACAGAGCGATCCGGACGACTGCTGATACATCAAGCTCCGAGTGCGACGAACGAACAACCAGCGGCATCGGCCACCGGATCACCCCGCGCCTCCAGACGAGCCGCGGCGAACGCGGCCGCCAACGATTGACCTGCCTGCAGGTTCTCGTGCATCGCGAGCATCAAGGGAGCGGTTGCCGGGTCGTTCACCGGTACGACGCTCGCCAGAATGCCCGCCGCACCCAACGGGATCAGGCTGCTGCTCAACCCGAGCAGCTCGTCCGCGCCGACCGGCTTCGCCAGCCCGGAATCGCAACTGGACAACACCATCCGGTACGGCGCTCGATGCAACCGCTCGAAGTCGTACACGGTCAGCGGCCCGTCGTCGAGCCGCAACGACGAGAACAACGGACTGTCCGAGCGGAACGTGCCGTGCGCCGCGATATGCGCGATCCAGGCACCGTCGAGTTCCCGCAGTACCTTCTCCGCGGTCGCGTCGCCGTCCGTCAGCACTGTGGCGTCCGGGTACTGCTTCGCCAGCTGCATGACCTCGGCGCGGCCCGCCGACAAGCCCGGCCCGAGCACCAGCACGACACGATGATCCGACGGCGGCCGCACCTGCCGCGCGCGCAACCAGGTCGCCGCCGACGGCACCACGTTCACGGCCCGATCAGCCAACACGGGCACCAGTCCCCAAGGCAACGCGTGCAACCTGCCGGGCGGCACCATCACCACAGGCCGATCCCCCAACAGCTCCTGAGCAGACCCGAGAATCGCGTCCCCCAACCGCGCCCCCAACACCTCGAGAGACGGTCCACCCTGAGGTCGACCGTGTGGTCGGCCGTGAGCCAGACGACGCAGGCGGAATCGCGAACGCTCAACCTCTAGCGCCGCCGCAGCCAACGGACCGACCTCGTGCTTCGTGATCCGCCCGTCCCGCACCACCACCGCGTGCAACACACCCCCAACCTCAACCAGCTCGACAAGCACAGTCTCGCCCAACACCCCCACCAGCTCGTCAACGTCGAACCGAAGCGCGATCCGATTTGCCCCGCCGGTGGCGCGTAGTGCTCGGTCTCGGACCGCCTTCTCCAAACGCCGGCGTTCCTTCTCCAGCGACAGATCGGGCGACGCATCCAACCGCCGTACGACGTCCCGCAGCGCCGCGAGTTCTCCGACGAGTTGCTCGTCGTCCGGCGGACGCACCGGTGGCACCCCGAGCGCCGTCGCCCGCCACCGCTCACCCCAACTCAGCAACCGCCGCGGATCGTCACGCCGCAACGCGTCCCGCAGCGCCAGCCCCGCCAACTCGGCACCGTGACCCGTCGACAACGCCCGCAGCTCGGTCGCGCCCATCGCCAGCCGATGCTCGTCCAACGCATCCAGCCCGCGAGCGCATGCCGACAACATCCCCCGCACGTCACTACGCGCCTCGGCCCGCAAGGCCTTCCCCAACCACGCCGCGCTCCGGGCGATCGGCGGCGCGTCCTTGCTGTGCCGTCCGGCCAACTCCAGTTGCCGATCCGCGGCCCGTGCCCGCCCCTCGGCCAACGCCAACCGCCCCGCCAGCAAATGCGCAGCCGACGCCTCAGACGCACCCAACGCGTCCAGCCGACCAGCCACCGCGCTCACGCGCCGAAGTAACCGCTCTCCACGTTCTCCCGACTGATAGCGCGCCTCCAGCAGCACCATCGACGAGCGCACCGACCACCACTCCCGGCGCTGCGCCGAGAACAACCGCCGCGCCCGATCCGCATGCTCCCGTGCCGCCGCCGGATCCCCCGCCGCCAACGCAGCAGTCGCGGCCGCGAACAACAGCTCCCCGCGTTTGGTCGCCGTACCGCCCTCGCCCGCGATGGCTTGATCCATCTCGGCCAGCGCCTCCGTACTGAGACCGGCCGCGAGCAATACACCGCACCGGTCGATCGCCAGGTCCGGCCAGACCACACCGACTGCCGCGAACCGGCGGCCGGCTTCGTCCAGGTATCGCAGCGCCGCCGGCAGATCGCCCCGCGAGAACGCGACCAATCCACGATTCTGCCGGGCCTCGGCGTACTCGAACTCCTGACCCGTCGCGGCGTACAACTTCTCCGCAACAGCGAAATCCGCGTCCGCGCGCAACGTAGAGCCCAAAGCGAGTTGGATGAATCCGCGATAGTTGCGCGACCGCGCCTCCCAGACCTGATCGCCCGAACGTCGCAACCGCGTGATCGCGGACCGCAGATCGTCGAGCGCCTCGCGATGCCGCCCAAGCACCAGCAGTACGTCGGCACGCCGCAACAGCACGCGCCCGGTCAACGCACCGCGGCTGAGGTCGACCGCACGATCGAGCCGCGCCAGACCCTCCCGACTCCGGCCCGCCCGGCCGAGCGTTGCGCCCAACGTGGCAAGGACATCCGCCTGTCGCTCCGACCGCCCGGACCGCTCCGCCAGCCGCAGCGCGGTGCGCAACTCGCGGACGGCCGTGGTCACGTCGCCGAGCTGCCGCAGACCGATGCCCCAGGCCTGGTGTGCGATCGACGCCTCCACCGCCGCCGGCGCACCGGCCAGCAGCGTCCGCGCCGACGCGATCGCGTCGTGCGGGCGTGACAACGCAAGAGGCAGCAGATTCTCTGCCGCCTCGGCACTCCCCCCTGCCGTCGGCATTCTGGAATAGTATCGGGCATTTCGACTGTCCAGGGGGGATGTAAGGAAATGGAAAATCAAACGACCGAGCGAAAGTACATTGCTCAGATCGAGCTGATTCTCAGAGCATTCGAGGGTCAGGTCGCGGTGTTTCCGGAGGACTGGGAGAAGCGGTCGGAGGGGGCCGACTACCTGTACCGCACCGGAGCGGTCCTGGTCCGCGACAAGGACGTCCCGCGAGTGATCGAGCTCTTCCAGGGCGGGCGCCCTGACGACGGCGGGATCGGCGGCGTCACCCGGCTGCTGCTGCCGGACCGCGTGCCGCCCGAAGCCCCGGAAGATCGTTCACTCACCCAACGATTCCTGAAGTACGCCGACCTGCGGCTCGGACGCGGTGTCGTCACACCGGAGCACCTGTTCTACGTCACGCCGAGCGTCAGCCCGTGCCCGGCGACCGAGCCCGAGGAGGTAACGCCCGGTACTCCGCCGGACCCGGTGCTGCCCACACCGTTCCTGTCCGCGGGCGCCGCGGACGGTCGCGGGGTGAAGGTCGTCGTACTCGATGTGGGCTGGTCCGACGCACCGGCGGCGTACTGGCTGACCGGGGTGACCGGCGATCCGGAGAACGCGTTCGACCCGGCCGGGCACATCAAGCCGTACGCCGGACACGGGACCTTCATCGCCGGCGTGATGCGGGCGATCGCGCGCAACGTGGAGATCGTGGTGAAGAGCTACTTCACCGCGGCCGGTGCGATGTGGGAGTTCGATCTCGCGCAGGCACTGGACGAGATCCTCGATCTGGCGCCCGACATCATCAGCCTCTCGGCGGGGACCCGGACCCGGTTCGACCTGGCGCCGCTCGCTCTGGACGTCTTCGTACAGACCCGGCTGAACCGCGTCAACGGGCTCACGCTGGTCGCCGCGGCGGGCAACGAGTCGTCCAGGGACTACTTCTGGCCGGCCGCGTTCCCCGAGGCCGTCGGCGTCGGTGCGCTGGCGGACAACGGGCGGGACCGGGCGTCGTTCAGCAACTTCGGTGGCTGGGTCGACGTCTACGCACCGGGCGAGCACCTGGTGAACGCGTTCCTGACCGGCGACTACGAGTGCACCGAACCGCCGAACACCGGCCAAGTGCGCTCGTTCGCGGGCATGGCCCGGTGGAGCGGTACGTCGTTCGCGACGCCGCTCGTGGCCGGTCTGATCGCCGGCCGGATGTCAGTCACCGGTGAGAGCGCCAAGCAGGCGGCGGACGCGCTGCTGGCGTTCGCGCTCACGCAGCCCGAGCCGGGCACCGGGCCGGTCCTGCGGGCCGGCGACGCACTGGCATCACTCGGCTAGAACTGAACAACGCGCCGACGCGGTGCGGTTTTCCGGCCTGACCGCCCGGACGCTCGCACCGCGTCAGCTCCCCCTCTTGCGTGCCCCCGTGCCGCCCTCCCCCCTGCAGCGGCCCGAAGGCTTCCCCCCACTTCTGCGGAGTCACCCTCGGTGCGGGTTGATACACCCGGTTGTCCGGAAAGTTTTCAACGGCTCGGCGGCTGCGGCTGCTCACAAAGGAACGGCGGCCGGTGACCGCCGGAGTGGTAGTTGTACTGCTGCCCGCCGACCTCGAGGACCGTCCGGTTCCCCGGCACCAGCGCCTGGGTGTAACGCATTCCCGGCTCCGGGCAGCCGAGGCTCCCGTCGGGCCAGGTGACGTCCTCGGAGCTGACGACGGTCACCTGCGCCGCGTCCACCCCCAGCCGCTTGGTGAGGTCAGCCTTGGCTTGGTCGACCACACTGCCGCCCGGGCTCGCCGGCTCGGAACTACTGCTGCTGCCACTACTGCTCGGCGTCATCGACGGTTGCCCTCCAGTCACGGATTCATTGCCACACGCAACCAAAAGTACGGCTGCCGCCAGCACGGTCGTCACACTGCGCATCATGATCACCTCCCACAGTAGACGTCTCCCCCAGTCGATTCGTTGCAGACGGTACAACTGCCACGCCTCCGGCGCGGCGGGTCATGGGGCTGTAACTCCCGTCCTTCCCTCGTCGCTCCGGTCGCTTCGCTCCCTCCGCTCCTCAGTCCAGGACGGGAGGCCCCATGACCAGTTGTTCAGATTCTGTTTGCCGTCCGTCGGCCGTCACCGTGAAGGATCGCGGCAACGTCCCGTCCAAGGAGTCAGCCATGTCTGTCGATCGTCGTTCCGTCCTCCGAGGTGCCGCCGTCGGCGCCGCCGGGGTCGGCTTCACCACCGTCGGCGCCGTGCCGACGCTCGCCGAGGCCGCGCCGGCCTCGCACGGCGACCGTTCGCCGTTCCCGCAGCACAAGCCCTTCCCGCCGCTGCTCGACGACCCGAAGGGCCTCCTGGCGCTGCCCGCCGGCTTCAAGTACAAGGTCGTCACCAAGGCCGGTGAGACCAAGCTGAAGAGTGGCCAGGCGACGCCGAACGCCCACGACGGAACCGCCGTGTTCAACACCGGGAACCACTACCGGCTGATCCAGAACCACGAGATCAGCAGCGCCGGCGAGCTCGGCGTACCGCAGATCGAAGGCACGGTGTACGACACCGGCGTCGGAGCGGCCGGCGGCTGCACCGTCATCGACGTCGACAAGGACGGCGCCAACCTCGGCGAGTGGGTCGGCATCTCCGGCACCCTGACGAACTGCGCCGGCGGCCCGACGCCGTGGGGCACCTGGATGACCTGCGAGGAGACCGAGAACAAGGCCAACGGCACCACCCGGCTGAAGGACCACGGGTACGTCTTCGAGGTCTGGGGCGACGGTAAGACCGCGCACCCGGTGCCGCTGAAGGCGCTTGGGCGGTACGCCCACGAGGCGCTCGCGATCGACGAGGACCGGACCCACATCTACCTGTCCGAGGACGCCTCCGGCCCGAACGGCACGTTCTACCGCTGGTCGGCGCCGCGCGGCTACAAGGTCGGCCCGGACAGCTGGCAGGACCTGCAGAACAAGGACTTCGGCACCCTCGAGGCGCTGGCCATCCTCGGTGACGACGGCAAGCCGATCCCGGACGTCGCCTACCTGACGTCGGCCCAGCTGCTTCGCCCGTTCCGGGTCGCGTGGGTCCCGGTACCGGACCGCGACGGCGCAACGACGTCGGTGCGCAAGCAGTTCACCGACGGCCAGATCACCCGCGGCAAGAAGTTCGAGGGCGTCTACGGCACCAAGCAGGGCGTGTACGTCGTGAACTCGTACGCCGAGTCCGGCACCGCCGACCTGCCCGCCGACGCGGTCCCGCACGACGGCATGGTCTGGTTCTACAACTACGACGCCAAGACCATCCAGCTGGTCACGTACTTCCCGGACAACGCCGCCGCGGACAAGGGCGCCGACGCGAAGTACGACGACTACAACTTCGACAGCCCGGACAACGTCACCGTGACGCCGTGGGGCTCGCTGGTGCTCGCCGAGGACGGCAACGCCAGCAGCCACGTGCTGAGCGCGACGCCGGGCGGTCCGGCGTACGCCATCGCCCGGAACATGCTGAACGACTCCGAGTTCACCGGCCCGACGTTCTCCGCGGACGGCAAGGTGCTCTTCGTCAACATCCAGACGCCGGGTATCACGCTGGCCATCACCGGTCCGTGGCGCGACTACCTCGGCTGAGTGCAGATCCCGACAACGCCGCAAGCAAGGTGAGCGATCGGTCGTCCGGACCGACGCATACCTCGTTCATCAGGTAGGAGAAGGCGGTCTCGCGACCCGGCCAGGCGCCGTGTCGCGAGCCGCCCGCTCCGGCGTGGCCGAAGGCGTCGGGCTGGTCGCCCATCCGCCCGTCGCCGGTCTGCAGTTCGTAGCCTGCGCCGTACGCCATCGGGGTTCCCCAGTTCGGCTCGGCGCCACGCCGGAGCTCGCGGCGTCCGAGCTCGACGGTCGCCGGCGTCAGGACGCGGACGCCGTCCACCTCGCCGAGCATCGACGCGTAGAAACGCGCCATCCCGCGACCCGTCGCGTAGCCGCCGACCGCTGCTAGTCCGGCGGTGCGGTACTCGACGCTGTTCCAGATCTTCTCCGAGCCCGGGATCCACAGCGGATTCGGCCGGTTCAGCTCGCTCCACGGCCCGTCGACGAGGACGCCGTCCGGCGCGACCATCGTCGCCGCCCGCCAGTGCAGTTCCTCCGGCAGGCCGATCCACACCTCGAGGCCCAGCGGTGCAGCGAACTCGTCGGCGAAGAACTGGCCCACGGTTCGTCCGTCCACTCGCCGTACCAGCTCGTCCAGCAGCCAGCCCCAGGTCACCGCGTGATACATGAACCCGGCGCGCGGATCGGACGCCGGCGCCTGCGCAGCCAGGTGCGCCGCCATCGCGTCGTGGTCGAACAGGTCGGCGTACCCGGCCTCGACCCACGCCAGCCGGGCCTGGTGGGACAGCACCTGCGCGATCGTCGTACGTTCCTTGCCCTCGGCACTGAACTCGGGCCAGTAGCGGCTGACCGGATCGTCCAGCTGGAGTTGACCGCGCTGCGCCAGCAGCAGGATGCACGCGCTGGTGAGTCCCTTGGTTCCGGAGAACATCAGATGCACGGTGTCGCGATCCCATGGTCGGCCGGTGTCCGGGTCCGCCGTACCGCCCCACAGGTCGACCACCAGCTCGCCCCGGTGGTACGCCGCGAACGCCGCGCCCAGTTCGCCGCGCTCGGTGAAGTTCCGCTCGAACGCGCCGGCGACGTCCTCGTATCCCGCTGCTGTCCACATGAGAGTTGATGGTACCGATCGTTCTTAACTAGGTCCAGCTCGGTATGGTGGAGCGTGGAGGTGGTGGCCCGATGCCGGTCAAGGCTGGGGAACGGCTGGATCCCGAGGCGACGAAGGCCCGGATCCTGAAGGCGGCGGCGGACGTGTTCGGCCGGCGCGGGATCCATGCGGCCGGGATCAACGAGGTCGTCGAGGCGGCGGGCGCGTCCAAACTCACCATCTACAAGAACTTCGGCTCCAAGGAGGGGCTGGTCGAGGCGGTGCTCACCGACCGCACGCAGCGGGTCCGCGCGTGGCACAACGAGGCCGTCGAGCGAGCCGGCGGGAACGCGAGAGAGCGCATTCTCGTGGTCTTCGACCTGGTCGCGAGCTGGTACGCCGAAGCCGGGTTCCGCGGCTGCGCGATGATGAACGCAGCCACCGAGGATCGCGGGCAGGAGGGTGCGCCGCAGCGGCTCGCGCAGGATCATCTCGCCTTCTACCGCTCGCTTTTCGAGCGCCTGCTGAGCGAGGCCGGAGCGCGTGATCCGAAGGCATCGGCGCGGCAATTGGTCGTCGTACTGGAGGGTGCGACGCTGATCAGCGCGGTGGACCAGGATCCCGGGCTGGGCGCGGAGGCGCGGGTCATCGTGGAGACGCTGCTCGACGCGGCATTCTGAGCAGTACGACGACGCAGGAGAGTCCCGCGCCCGCGGCCACCAGGAACGCCGTACGGAACCCAGCCTGCTCGGCGACGAATCCACCGAGCGGACCCGCGGTCATCACGCCGAGATCCCAGAACGACGTCATCACACCCATCGACACTCCGGGCCGCAAACCCCGCACCCGGTCCAGCGTCATCGAGACGCAGGCCGGGTAGACCAACGCCAACCCGAACCCGGCCAGCGCGGTGAAGATCGTTGCGCCGACCGGCCCATTCGCCTGCGCGATCCCGATCAGCGCGACGATCTCCACGGCGACGGTCGAGGCCGCGACCACGCGCCCGCCGTACCGATCGACCAGCGGACTCCCGGCGAACCGCACCACCAGGAAGGCCGCCGCAAACACCGCCAGCGCGACGTCGTCGACACCGATCCCGTCGGCCCGCAACCGCAGCACGAGGAGCGCCGCCACCGTGCCGTAGCAGTAGGCCGCCAGCCCAATAATTGCCCCTGGCAACGGGACGCCGCGCGGCACCAGATCCCGGATCCCCCGGATCCGTGCCAACGGCTCACCCCGAGCCGGATCACGCCGCGTCGTCAGCACCAGGACGGCCGATGCGGCGGACAGCGCAACAACCGCCCACCAAACCCGATCTCCAACAAGAGTTCCGAGTAGTGGGCCGGCAGCAAGACCGCCCCACATCGACAGGCCGAACCAGCCCGCAAGCCGACCACGCTGCGCCATCCGCGTACCCGCCAGAACCCAGGGCAATGCGGCCGAGAAGAGCGCCGCCTCACCCGCACCCATCACCAGACGAGCAAGCAGCAACACACCCAAGTTCGGCGCCAACAGTTGCCCGAGGCCCCCAAGAGCCGCCAGCACTCCCCCGGCGACGACCACCGGCCGCGACCAGCCCGCGTCAGCCAGCCACCCCGCGAACGGCCGGCCACACGCGGTCGCGAGGAACGCGATCCCGACCGCGGTCCCGCTCGCCAGCGCTCCGCCGCCGAACTTCTCCGGCACGTACGACGGCAACGCCTGCAAGGCCGCCCCGAACGCCAGATACCCACACAGCACCGCCACCCACAACCGCCGCACCGGAACACCCATGGAACGACATAATACCGTTCGTTACCATCTACCCAACCGAGACTCCCTCACGCGCGCGCCCGGCCGCCTCGAACCCGACCTTGAGCACCCACCAACCATTTTCATCGCCGTCATTTGGTTGACCGGCGCCCAAGGTCGCCGCTGCGTGGTTGGCCGGAGCCCAAGGTCGCGTTACCTGGGTTGGTCGAGGAGGACGACCTCGCAGTTGTAGTGCTGCGATGCGGTCATCTCCCCGCGGAACCACAGGAGCGGCACGCGACTGGCATCACCCGGCGCGACGATCGGGCGGAGGTTGTCGGCGGTCGAGTTCTCGGTGACCGGTGTCCACGCCCACGTCGTCCCACCGTCCGCCGTACGGGCGTGAAAGATCTCGTGGTGCTTCAGTGCGGCACCATCGCGGGGATCGATCGGGGTCGAGACGTAGAGCGAGTCGAGGTCGTACGGGTCGATCGCGACCAGGCCGGTGTAGTCGTTCTCGTGCAGCAGCAGACCGTGCCCAGCCTTGGCCAGTTGCTGTACCTGCCAGGTCCCGCCCGGAGCGAGCCGCGCATAGAAGAAGCGGTGATCCGGCACCGGGTGCTCACGCGCGAAAGAGCTCTCTGGCGTTTCCGGGGCGTCGTGGCGGGCCAGCAGAATGGCCGCGAGGGTGCCGTCGTCGGCGCGGCGGATGTCGACGGTCCAGCAGTGCGTCATCGGCTCGCCGTCCCAGACCGAGTCCGCGGCGAGGACCGTGGTCAGTTCCACCTGCGACGGCGCGTCGGCGTCCAGCGCGATCTCGTCCACCACGGTCCCGTCGGTCCGGTGCAGCGCACCTGCCTCCAGGTACCCGTGGTAGATCGAGTTGTTGTAGTCGCGCGGATGGTGATCCGTCGTGATGAGATCCACTCGCGTCGGCGTGGACACGTAGCGGGTGTAGCCGTTGACGTAGCCGATCTTCGGGCGGGTGAAGAGTTTCCCGGCGTACGTCCAGGTGTCGCCGTCGTCGTCGGACACCAGTGCGCACGGGTCGTCGTTGACCGCTCTCGCGAAGCAGTACAACCGGCCGTCGAGTTCGTGCAGGTTCGAGTACGTGACGCCGCGGCCGCCGGTGAACTCGCTCCAGTCGAACGTCTGCTCCGGCCCCCACTTCCGCGGATCGCCCGGCTCGCTCACCCGCCACCGCGTCAGGTCGTCGGTCTTGTGCTTCGTGTACACGGCCAGCCAGCGCCCGTCCCTGCGGCGCCACAACGCCGGCACATCATGGTCGTCGGCCTCGAACCGCTCATGCAGTACGACGACCTCGACCGAGCCGGTGCGCAACTCCACCACGGTCAGCTCGACATTGCCGGCCCGCGCGTCTCCCCCAGGCCCCTCCGGCGCGGCGATCGATCCGACGACGAGCACTCCGCCATCCGGATCCACCACCGCCCGCTCATCCTGGAACCAGCACCAAGCACCGTTGTCGTTGATCACCCGAGCCGCATCCATGGCCACTCAGTCTGGCAGACCCGACGTCTCATCGGTAAGCGCTTGCCACCATGTGGTCACCTCTGCGTGCGACGATCGGAGTATGCCGATCGACCAGCATCTTCTGCTCGCGTTTCTGCTGACCACGACGATCGCGATGATCACGCCCGGACCGGACATGCTGTTCATCCTCGGCTGCGGGATGCGCAGCGGGCCGCGGGCCGGTCTGCTGGCGACGGCTGGGGTGGCGACGAGTGAGGCTGTGCACGTCGCGGTGGCCGCGGCCGGGTTGGCCGCGTTGTTCGCGGCGGTGCCGGTCGCGTTCACCGCGGTCCGGATCGTCGGTGCGGCGTACCTGGTCTATCTCGGCGTGCAGATGATCCGGCACCGCAACGACGCCGTCGACGACGGGCCGGCCGGCGACGCCGCGATGTCCGGACGGAAGGCGTACCTGACCGGGCTGACCACCAACCTGCTGAACCCGAAGATGGTCACGTTCACGATCGCCTTC
The DNA here is from genome assembly GCF_004216905.1 of Kribbella sp. VKM Ac-2569. GTDB lineage: Bacteria > Actinomycetota > Actinomycetes > Propionibacteriales > Kribbellaceae > Kribbella. Next base: position 42,031 of record NZ_SGXJ01000003.1, on the reverse strand, counting down.
CTGCCGCAGTTCGTGGTGCCGTCCCACGGCCAGGTATGGCTGCAGTTCGCGGTGCTCGGGGCGATCCTGATCGTGCTGGAGTTCCTGGTCGACGGGACGGTCGGCCTGCTGGCCGGGCGGATCGGGAACTGGCTGCGCACCCGCCGTACCGCCCGGCGCCGGATCGACACCGCCACCGGCGGCATCTTCATCGGACTCGGCGTCCGCCTCGCCCTCCTGCGCTAGACGAGGTTAAAACCGCCGGTCCAGGAGGCCTTCTCACCGACGGCGAGGGTGAGCTGGAGGAAGCCGGCGGCTTCGAGCTCACGCGCGCGCTTCAGGGCACCGGCGTCGACGGCCTTCAGGCCGCCGGCGGAGACGATCCCGGCCAGCTGTGCCTTGGCGTCCGCGTCGTCACCCGCGATCAGAACGGTCGTCGGCGCCTCGCCGACCTTCCCGGTCGCGATGGTCGCGGCGAAGTTTGTGTTGAAGGCCTTCAGCACCTTGGAGTCCGGGAGCCGCGTGGCGAGTTCGGCGGCCGCGGAGCCGTCCGCGGGAACCACCAGCGAGTCGAAGGTCTCGAAGTTCAGCGGATTGCTGATGTCGACGACGATCTTGCCGGCCAACTGGTCGGCGCGATCGGCGAGCACCTGGTCGTACGCCGGGTGCGGCGTCGCGAGGATCACGACGTCGCCGGTGACCGGCTTGTCCTTGTCGGTGGAGTTGAACAGCTCGACGGTGTTGCCGCCCTTGGCGACGACGGCCGCGATCGCCTGTCCCATGTTCCCGCTGCCGATGATGCTGACGTGCGTCATACTCGCTCCTTTTGGTTGTACCTTCAACCATCACGATAGCGTGAGATGGTTGTAGCTACAACCATGTGTGGCAGAATGTTTTCGTGAGCACACGGTGGCTGGACGACGCGGAGATGACGGCCTGGGTGCGGCTGGCCGCCGTACTCGAGCTGCTGCCCGGTGTCCTCGACTCGCAGCTGCGACGGGACGCCGAGCTGACGCACTACGAGTACTACGTGATGGCGATGCTGTCCGAGGCGCCGAAGCGGACGCTGCGGATGACCGCGCTGGCGCAGCGGACCAACGCCACGCTCCCCCGGCTGTCACACGTGGTGAAGCGCCTCGAGGACCGCGGGATCGTCGAGCGGTTTCCCTGCCCGGAGGACGCCCGCGCCACCAACGCGCGGCTGACCGCGGCCGGCTGGAAGAAGATCCGCGCGACCGCGCCCGGTCATGTCGAGACGGTCCGCCAGCACGTGATCGACGTACTCACGCCCGAGCAGATCACCCAGCTCGCCGAGATCACCGGCGCGATCCTCGAATCGGTCGATCCCGAGGGCAACCTCAGCGCTGTGTATCGCCGCTGAGGCCCAGCAGCACCTTCGACGCGACGGTGCGGTCGGTCGCGAGTCCGGGACGCCGCGACCGCCGCCGGCCGTCTCACCGTGCCTCGAGAAGCTCCTTCAACCGCGTAAGGTCCTTGCCGTTCGCCCGCCGCATCGCCGCCGCCATCAACGGCCCCGCGACCCCTGCGAACCCGCTCGGCTCACCGCGGTTCCGCAACGTCATCCGGGTCGCTGCCTCCCCCACCGGCGACCACTCGTAGCTGGTCTCCATCGGGAACGGCCCCTGCGCCGTCCGCATCACCAGCCGCCGGCCCGGGACCAGCTCCACCACCTCGTACGTGTAGGCCAGCCGCCGCCCCAGGAAGTGCGCGACGAAGTCCATCCGCGACCCCACCTCGACGGGTGGGTCCGTCTGCCAGACCACCGACTCGATGTTCGCGTACCACTGCGGCGCGTTCGACGGATCGCCGACGTACTCCGCCACCGCCTCCACCGGACGGTCGATCACGATCTCGGTCAGTACGTCGACTGTCATGGCTCCTCCTGGATTCGAATGTATCGCCGCCCGCCGCGGACGACTCCGTCCGTGTAGGGGAGGAACTGTCATGAGCAACACACTCGGGCCACAGCGGAAGCGGACCAGGACCGTACGGCGGTCTACGCGGCGCGTGATCGTCGCTATCAACATCACCGAAGCCGTCGTTGCCCTGCCGTGTCTCGTTGCGGCGTACGGTCTCGCGGAGCGGCTCGTCGCGGCTCAGGAAACCGTCGGACCGCACCGGGTCGCCAGCCAGTCTGTCGCGCACCTCGCGATCACGCTGAACATGAGTCTGCTGATCGTCGGCGCTGCCGCCGGAGCGGTCGGCAGCGTGATCCAGCAGAGCATGGCGTTCGCTCGCAACGCCGCGCCGGATCATCCGGTCGCGTGGTACGTGATGCGGCCGCTGTGGTCCGCCCTGCTCGGTTCGGTCGGGGTGATCGCCGTCAACACCGGTCTGCTCAGCATCGGCGACGACAGCACGTCCAGCGCCGCGGTCGCCGTACTCGTGCTGACCGGCTGCCTGGCCGGCCTGTTCACCGACCAGGTCCTGCGCCGCCTCCGCAGCATGCTCGACCGCGGCGCACGTACAAGAACCAGCTAGCGCACTGACTCAGGGGGAGAAAAGAATGGCCACGACGTACAAGATCCATCCGGCGATCGGCATCGCCCGGGTCGGCAACAGTCCGGACGAGTTCTTCGTCGGACCTGAGCACCTCGGCGAGCGACCGGAACCACCGGGCGGATTCAAGGACGCCCAGTGCCGCGTCAAACGGCAGGCGGCACGTTTCCGGATCTTCGCGCACCACGACGACGGCAGCGTCGAGGAACTCGACGACGCCTCCGCCGAGATCTCGTGGACCGTTCACCTGGTGAACGCCAAGGCCGCGCACCCGAACCGCGGCAACAGCGAGCCGATCGGTCAGCTCACGATCGACCCGGGCGCGCGGACCCTGACCGGACCCGATCAGCGAGAGCTCTTCGACACCGGCACGATCGACTTCTCCGGCGAACCGTCGGTGACCGTGCCGCTCGGCGAGATCCGCAGCGACGACGACAACCACCTGCTCGTCCTCGGCGGGCACGGCGCCGCCGCGTCACCGGCCGGCAACGTGATCGGCAGCTTCTGGGGAAACGCCGGCTGGTACGACGACGTGTCGGACGGACCGGTGACCGCGACGATCACCTTGCGCTCGGACAACTCGACGCCACCGGTCGAGGGCGCCTGGGCGATCGTCGCGCCACCGAAGTTCGCGCCGCACCAGGACAGTGTGACTACGCTCTACGACCGGGTCCTGCAGCACATGATCGACCTCGGACTCGTGCCGGCGCCGACCACGACGTCGTACACGAACGACGTCTACCCGATCCTGCAGCGCGCCCGCGACATGCGGTGGGTGGAAGGGATCTTCGGCGCACACAGCTGGCCGGATCCGGTGACGTCGCAGCCACTCGTCGACGCGATCTTCGCGCGGCTGCGACCGCCCGGCGACATGCCCCGGCTCAACGGCGGTGACTCCGCGCTGACGCCGACCCAGTACGCGCACATGCAGCGCTGGCAGGCGGGCAACTACACCGCGGACTGGACCGGCGTACCGGCACCGCAGACCGACCTGACCCCGGACGGCATGGATCGCGCCGCCCTCGAGGCCTGTGTCGGCGGCGCGTTCTTCCCCGGTATCGAGGCCGGCGGGCTGTCCGCGGGCGACCGGCCGATCATCGAGACGTCGTACGCCGGGGCGTTCCGGATCACGTCCACCGCCGGCACGATCAGCCAGGCGATGGCGTTGCCGTGGCACGCGGACTTCAAGGCGTGCGGTGACAACTGGTGGCCGGTCCCGCGGCCGAACGACGTGATCGCGCAGGACACCGGCAGCCAGGCCCGCTGGGATCGCGACGTCGCGAGCATGGACGACATGGTGACGCTGTGGCACACGCTCGGGTTCGTCGTCGAGCAAGGGGCCGAGCACGTCGAGGTCGAGCACTGCGACGAGTCGTCGATCACGCTGCTTACGCCGGAGTTGCGTTTCATCGACGTACCGCAGGGGCCGATGGGCATGGTGCGCGAGGCCGCGCTGGCGATCAGCTTCGAGGTGCTCTCGCCCGGATCCGCCGTCACGCTCGACTACGCGCCTGGTGGTGCGCCGGCGCATCCTCAGTTGGTCGCCGCCACGACCTCGGTCACGGTTGGCCCGACCGCGCCCAACGGCGTAGCGACCGCTCGGCTGTGGGTCGTGTACCGGACCGGCGTGGCGCCGTCGTCCATTCCGCCGCAAGTGCTCACGGTCCGCGAGGCCGCGTCCGGTCAGACCTGGGATGTGACAGTCACCGGCAACACAGTTGCGCGTAAAACGGCAGCCACTGCACTCGTGCTCGACCGCTCGGGCAGCATGAGTGAGGACCGCGGCGACGGTCAGAGCAAACATGTGGCGCTGCAGCAGGCCGCGAACATCTTCGTCGACCTGATGCTCGAAGGCGACGGTGTCGGGATCGTCCGCTACAACGAGGACGCGCAGCCGTTGCAGTCCGTCCTCGAGCTCGGCGCGGGCGGGCTGTCCGATGTGAACCGCAACGCGACCCACGACACGATCAACGGCACCGGCCTCGATCCGCAGGGCGCGACCTCCATCGGCGACGGCATCTTCGAGGGCCGCGCGCTGCTCGACGCGGCACCGCCGTACGACGTGAAATCGCTGGTCGTCCTCACCGACGGGATCGAGAACAGCCCCCGCGCGATCTCCGACGTCGCCGCGCAGATCAACGAGCGCACGTACGCCGTCGGGCTCGGACAGCCGCAGAACATCAGCGTGCCCGCGTTGCAGACGATCTCCGGCAACAACGGCGGGTACCTGCTGGTGACCGGCGCGATCACCACCGACAACAGGTTCCTGTTGCAGAAGTACTTCCTGCAGGTGCTGGCGGGGATCAGCAACGCCGAGGTGGTGCTCGACCCGGACGGTGAGTTGAGTGTCGGCGCGGTGCACCGCATTCCGTTCCAGCTCTCCGACGGGGACTCGGGCGTGGACGTCGTTCTGCTGACGCCGCGTCCGGAGGCCGTCGACTTCCGGCTCCAGACGCCGAACGGGCTGCTGATCGAACCGTGGCGCGCGCAGGCGGAGCCGGCGATGCGGTACGTGACCGGCGACGGCGTCGCGTACTACCGGATCACCCTGCCCGTCCAGCTCCGGCCGGGCCGTTTCGACCAGGCCGGGACCTGGCACGCACTACTGACGATCGGGCGACCGCATACCGGGAGGACCCCTGATGACTCCGATGGCGTCGACCTGTCGATCCTCCGCGGCCGTGCCAACCAGCCGGTGCGATCGGCTCCACCCGCTCGGCGCCCGTTCGAGTTCGAGCGGGCCTTCGAAGTGGCGAACGAGCCGGCGGGCGGCGAGCAGCCGGGGCGGCGTGGTCTTCCGTACAGCCTGGTGGTGCACTCCTACTCGAACGTGTCGCTGCGTTCCTCGGCCGACCAGCGATCCTTCGAACCCGGCGCCCAGGTGACGATCAACGCGACGCTCACGCAGTCCGGCGTACCGGTCGACGGCGATCCGTCCGTTTGGGCCGACGTCACGCGCCCGGACGGGTCGCTGGCAACGCTTGTCCTGGATCAGGTCGCGGCTGGTGAGTTCGCGGCAAGCTTCGGTACGACGCTGCCCGGTGTCTACCGGATCCGCGTGCGCGCTCGCGGCCGTACTCGCGTGGGTCGGCCGTTCACGCGGGAACGTACGCTCACCGCGGCCGTGTGGCGTGGCGGCGACACCCCATCGGTTCCTCCGGTCAGTGATTCGTTCTGCGAATGGTTGTCCTGCCTGTTCAAGGACGGGGTCATCGACGAGAAGCTGATCGAGCGGCTGCGGCGGCTCGGGTTCGACCTCGACGCACTTCGCAAGTGCCTGCGCGGTTGCGGCTGCTGACATGACCAACACGGTCACGACGTACGACGTCGTTGTCGCCGGCGGAGGCCCCGCCGGCGCAGCGACCGCCCTGCGACTGGCGCGGGCCGGACACAGTGTCGCGTTGCTGGAGCGGAGCCGCTTCGACCGGCCGCGCGTCGGCGAAACGCTTGCTCCGAGCATCCAACCGTTGTTGCGCGACCTCGGAGTGTGGGAGCGGTTCGTTGCCTTGGGCCCCTTGCCGTCGTGGGGTACCCGGAGCATCTGGAGCAGCACGGAACCGGCCGCGCATTCGCATCTCGAGAGTGGTTATGACAGCGGCTGGCACGTTGATCGCCGGTTGTTCGACCGGATGCTCTTCGACGCGGCAGCCGAGGCCGGCGCATCGGTGTCCCTCGGCACGTCCCTCATCGACTCCCGGTACGACGGCACGTGGCAACTCACCTGCTCCAACGGCCGCCGGATCACGGGTCGGGTGCTCATCGACGCGACCGGCCGCTCGGCCACCGTCGGGCGGTCGCTCGGCGCCCGGCGGATCGCCTTCGACCGCCTGGTCGGGATCACCGCTCAATGGAGCGGCGTGGACGTCACCGCCGAGCAGTACCTGCTGATCGAGTCGGTCGCCGACGGCTGGTGGTACACGGCACCGCTTCCCGGGAACGTGATGGTCGGCATGTTCATGACCGACGCCGACATCTGCCGCCGCGACAACCTCACCGCTTCAGCGCCCTGGCGCAGCCACCTCCAATCCACCACCGCAACCGCACTCCGCGTCGACGGCGCACGACTGCCGACCACTCCGCGGGTGTACTCGGCTGCCAGCCATCGGCTGGTCCGGCAGGGCGACACACGCCCCTGGCTCGCAGTCGGTGACGCCGCGCTCGCCGTCGACCCGATCTCCGGCAGCGGCGTACCCCGAGCTCTCCGCACCGCCGAAGCCGCAGCAACAACAGTCGCCCACCTACTGACCCACCCCGCCGACGCCACTCCCCTCACGTCCTACGAGTCCACCCGAAACACCGAGTGCACCACCTACCTGTCCACCCGAGCGGACTACTACGACGTAGCCCTCCCCCACCCAACCCCCTTCTGGACCCGCCGAAAACTCCAGCACGACGCTCAGGCATGCAGCGTGGGACGGTAGATGAGCTCCTGGGTGTTGCCGTCGAGGGTGCGGGCCTCGAGCAGTTCGAGGTCGAAGTCGGCCGCGCCGCCGAAGACCGGATCCGCCCCGGTCTGTCCGGTGATCACCGGGAACACCGTCACCTGAACGCGATCGACCAGGCCGGCGGCCAGCAGCGCCCGGTTCAGCGACAAGCTGCCGTGCGACCGCAACGGCACGTTGGACTCTTCCTTCAGCCGTGCAACGATCTCGACGGCATCTCCGCTCGCCACCGTCGCGTCCGGCCAGTCGAGCGGCTCCCGCAACGTGCTCGACACCACCGTCGCGGGCAGCTCCCGCATCCGGGTGACCCACGCATCACGAACCTCGTCCCCGTCGGCACTCGCCGCCAGCATCTCCGCATGCGCCCGGTACGTGGTGGCCCCGAACACCATCCGCATCTCCTCGGCGTACAAACCCAGCCGCCGCTCGAGGAACTCCGGCCCCTGCTTCCCCCAATACCCACCCCAGTCACCGGTGTGCGCCCCGAACCCATCGAGACTGGAAAAGACGTCGAACGTATAGCTAGCAGTCATCACGCTCTCCTCGGATAGGACGGCCACTCTCGTCAGCAGCCGCTCACCCCTGCTACGAACTCCCCACGCCCGATCCGACACCGATGCGCAGATACAGATCCCGGAGCAGGCAGATCTCCGCGCCGTGGTGGATCAGCTCGACGTTCTCGTACAGCATCTTCTTCGCCATTGGTGCGTGCGCGAACGCGGGCGGCTCCCCCTGCGGCTCCGCGAGTCCCGCAGTACCCATCCGGCGTACGCCGTCGATCCACATCCGGTACTCCGCATCAAGCTGCCGCAACGCCTCCTCAGCAGTCCCCGCGTAACAGAACGTCTGCTCGGTGACCGCCGTACGCCCGAACTGCTTCGCGTTCGTCGACGCCAGCCCACCGATCAAGTGCGCGATCCGCCAGGCGATCGTCGTCACCGGCTCCCGCTCGTACGGCGGCTCGGCGTAGTCCATCGTGAACTCGCCCGCCCCGAAGGAGATCGGCGCCGAACTGTGCCCGCGCCGACTCACCGTCCAGCAGTCGGCCACCGGCTCCCAGAAATACTCCTCGTCGGTCAGCCCCTCCAGCCGAGGCCTGAGCCGCTCCTGCCAGTGCGCCTCGATCTGATCAACAACCTCGGCACCCCAGTCGACATCCATCCCCAGACCGTAGCCGCCAGGGGGCTCTGGATTGGTCAGCGGAAGTCGCGGGATTTGGTGCGGGCGGCTAGCGGGAGGCGTTGGAGGTGGTCGGCGGAGAGGTTGGTTACTTCGCCGGCGCGTTCTACGCGGCCACGGATGATCATGGCGGCGGCGTTGCGGGCCACGGCGGCGTGGCGGTGCCAGCAGCCGACGGTGATGACGATGTTCGCCATGCCGGTCTCGTCCTCGAGGTTCATGAACGTAACGCCAGAGGCAGTCGCGGGGCGTTGGCGGTGGGTGACCACGCCGGCGACCCGGACGCGGGCGCCGTTCGGGACCGCTTTCAACTCAGCCGCCGACAGGATGCCGTCGGCGCGGAGCCGGTCGCGGACCCGTTGCATCGGATGGCTCTCGGTGGTGATCGAGGTGGACCACAGGTCCGCCATATCGGCCTCGATGTCGCTCATCCCGGGCAACGTCGGCGGCGGACCGGCCGCGGTGATCCCGGCCAGCTGCCCCGGACGCTCCTCGGCGGCCCGGCCCGCCTCCCACAACGCCTGCCGCCGGTCGAGCCCGAAGCAGTCGAACGCCCCCGCGGTCGCCAGCGCCTCGACCTGTGCCGCGGTGATCCCGGTACGCCGGACCAGGTCGGCCATCTCGGTGAACGGCCCGCCCCGCTCCCGCTCCTCGACGATCAGCTTCGCGCCCTTCTCCCCGACCGTGCGTACTTCGGCCAGCCCGAGCCGGACCGCGAACACACCGTCCCGGCGATGCACTGTGGTGTCGAACGGCGCCTTCGGATCGAACGGGCCCACCAACGGCTGCGGGTCCGCCAAGCACTCGTCCAACCCGGTCGGCCCGGTCCGCTCCTGCCCGTCGACCAGCAACTCGAGCCCCGCGTCGATCCCCGAGAGATGCAGGTGCGGACGCCGTACCTCGACGCCGTGCCGGCGGGCGTCGGCGACCAGGGACTGCGGTGAGTAGAACCCCATCGGCTGCGCCCGGAGCAGTGCGGCCAGGAACGCGGCCGGGTAGTGCAGCCGCAGCCACGTGCTGGAGTAGACGAGCAGCGCGAAGCTGATCGAGTGCGACTCGGCGAACCCGAAGTTCGCGAACGCCTCGATCTTGGCGTAGATCTCGTCGGCCAGCTCCCCGGTGATCCCGTTGCCCGCCATCCCGGCGTACAGCTTGTCCTTCAGGGACGAGATCTTCTCGATGCCGCGTTTGGAGCCCATCGCGCGGCGCAGCAGGTCTGCCTCGTCGCCGTCGATCTCGCCGACCGCCATCGCCATCTGCATCAGCTGCTCCTGGAACAGCGGCACGCCCATGGTCCGCTCCAGCACCGGCTCCAGCTTCGGGTGCAGGTAGGTGATCGGCTCCTCCCCGGTCCGGCGGCGGATGTACGGATGCACGGCGCCGCCCTGGATCGGGCCGGGCCGGATCAGCGCGATCTCGGTGACCAGGTCGTAGAACCGCCGCGGTTTCAGCCGCGGCAGGGTCGCCATCTGCGCACGGGACTCCACCTGGAACACGCCCACCGAGTCCGCGTGGCAGAGCTGGTCGTAGACCCCGGCCTCCTCCCGCGGGATCGTGTGCAGCTCCCACGACTCCCCGAGCTGCTCGCGGACCATGTCCAGGCAGTACTGCAGCGCGGCCAGCATGCCGAGCCCGAGCAGGTCGAACTTCACCAGCCCCATCCACGCGCAGTCGTCCTTGTCCCATTGCAGGACCGTGCGGTTCTCCATCCGGGCGTGCTCGATCGGCACCACCTCGCCGACCGGACGCTCGGTCAGCACCATCCCGCCGGAGTGGATCCCCAGGTGCCGCGGGAACTTCAGCAGCTCGGTCGCCATCCCCACCACCTGCGGCGGGATGTCGTGCTCGGTCGACGTGATCTCCGGGCTCCAGCCGTCCACCTGTTTCGACCACGCGTCCTGCTGACCGACGGAGTACCCGAGTGCCTTGGCCATGTCCCGTACGGCGGACTTCGGGCGGTAGGAGATCACGTTCGCCACCTGGGCCGCGTTGTGCCGGCCGTACTTCTCGTAGACGTGCTGGATCACCTCCTCGCGGCGTCCGGAGTCGAAGTCGACGTCGATGTCCGGCTCCTCCGCGCGCGTGGTGGCCAGGAACCGCTCGAACGGCAGGTTGTAGAGGATGCTGTCCACCGCGGTGATCCCGAGCGCGTAGCAGACCGCGGAGTTCGCCGCCGATCCCCTGCCCTGACAGAGGATCCCGTTGTCGTGTGCGAACCGGACGATGTCCTCCACGATCAGGAAGTACCCCGGGAACTCCTTCTCCTCGATCACCGCCAACTCGCGCTTCAATCGCTCGTACGCATCCGGGCGTTGTTTGCGGGTTCCGTACCGCTTCGCGGCGCCCTCGAAGGTCAGGTGCCGCAACCACGACATCGGGGTGTGACCGTCGGGTACGTCGCGCAGCGGCAGCTTCGGCTTCGCCCGGGCGAGGTCGAACGAGAGCTGGTCCGCCAGCGTCACCGAGCGCGCCACCGCCCCGTCGTACCGCTGGAAGCGGGCGGTCATCTCCGCGCCGGAGCGCACGAACGCCATCCCGCTCGACGGCAGCCAGCCGTCCATCGTGTCCAGGTCGCGACGCGCCCGTACGGCGGCCAGCGCGGCAGCCAGCTTGTGCTGGGCCGGGGTCGCGTAATGAACGTTGTTCGTGGCAACTACCGGGAGGCCGCGGTCGGCGGCCAGGCCGGCCAGGACCCGGTTCCGGGTGGTGTCGGCGGGGACGTGGTGGTCGATCAGCTCGACGACCACCCGGTCCTTGCCGAACAGCGCGGTCAGCCGGTCCAGCTCGCGACCGGCCGCCGCCGGACCGTCGGCACGCCCGCCGAGCTCCAGCGCCTGCCGGACCAGTCCCTTACGGCACCCGGTCAGGATCACCCAGGCGTCACGCCCCTTGTCAGCCAGCCGTTCCAGCGAGTAGACCGGCTTCCCCTTCTCTCCGCCTTTCAACTGCGCCTCGGTGATCTCACCGGCCAGCTTGTGGTACCCCTCCTGCCCCTCGGCCAGCACCAACAGGTGACTGCCTTCAGGGTCGGCCACCCCGTTCTGCGGGCCGGTCAGCCCCAGGGACAGCTCCGCCCCGAACACGGTCGGCAGCGAGTACGCCGCCGCGGCCTCGGCGAACCGGGCCGCGCCGTAGAACCCGTCGTGATCGGTCAGCGCCAGCGCGTGCAGCCCCTGCCGGACGGCGGCCTCGACCAGGTCCTCCGGCTGCGAGGCGCCGTCCAGGAAGGAGAAGTTCGAGTGGACGTGGAGCTCGGCGTACGGCACCGAATGCTCGGGCCGGGCGGCCAGAACCTTCGAAGGCACATACGGCCCGCGATGCTGCGACCACGCCGGGCTGTCTCCGCCGTCGCCCGTCACCGGTCGGCCGCCGTGGCTGCCCGGGCGGGAGCGATCGGACAGCTTGCGCTCCAGCTCCGACCACTTGATCGGCGGATTTTGGTAGCCCATGCGCCACTCCCGAACATCACCTAGGAACATATTAGAACATAGGTTCGACCGGAGCCCCGAATCCCGGGAGGTAGCCTGCTGGTAAGTCGAGGGGACGCGGCGGGTGGACGAGCACACGGACAACCTCACCCTGGCGCGGCAGGCCTACACGGCAACGGACTGGGCCACCGCCGCGGCGCTCTTCGACGTGGTCGGGACCGAGCGGCTCACCGCGGACGATCTCACCGCGGACGATCTCGCCGCGTACGCCGACGCCGCGTGGTGGCTCGGCCGGATCGAGGACACCCTGCGGTTGAACGCCGCTGCGTGCGACGCCTTCCTGGCCGGCTCCCGGCCGATCGAGGCAGCATGGACCGCCATGGTGCTGGGCATCTTGCACCTGGGACGCGGCGACGAGCCACAGGGCATGGGCTGGATCGGCCGCGCCGGACGTCTGCTGCAGGGAGTACCCGAGTGCAAGGTGCACGGATACCTGCTGCACCTGACGGAGGTGGAGGCGAACCTGCAGGCCGGCCGGCCCGGAGCGGCGGCGGATGCGGCTCGGCGGACACAGGATCTCGGCCACTGGCTCGGCCAGCCCGACCTGGTGGCTCTGGGCCTGAACGGCGAAGGCCGCGCCCTGATCAGGTCCGGCCAGGTGGCCGACGGGCTGAAGTTGCTCGACGAGGCGATGGTCACCGTCCTGGACGGCAGGCTCGACCCGTTCGCATCGGGCACCCTCTACTGCCACACCATCGCGACCTGTCACGAGGTCGCCGACATCCGCCGGATGAGCCGCTGGATCGGCCTGACCGAGCAGTGGCTGGCCGGCTTCCCCGCCGCCGTCGCGTTCGGAGGCTTGTGCGCGGTGCACCGGGCCCAACTTCAGTTGCTCCGCGGCGAGTGGGACGAGGCCGAGCGAACCGCGCTGCGGGTCGCGGTGGACCTGGACGTCAACCGGATCGACTACGCAGCGGAGGCCTGGTACGTGGTAGCCGAGGTACGCCGGCTGCGTGGCGACCCGAGCGCCGCCGATGCGTACGACGAGGCACATGCCCGCGGGCGGGACCCGCAGCCGGGACGTGCGCTGTTGCAGCTCCGGAAGAACCAGCCTGTGGCCGCCGCTACGGCGGTTCGCTCGGCTGTGGCCGCAGCCGGCGCCGACCCGTTGCGCCGGTCCCCGCTCTGGTCTGCCGCAGTCGAGATCGCGATCGCCGCGGGCCGGCTGGACGATGCGTCGGACGCAGCCTCGGAGCTCGCAGCGACGGCATCGAGGTACGCCACGTCGGGGCTGGAGGCGATGGCGGCCACGGCACGCGGCGCGGTGCTGCTGGCCCAGGATCGCGCCGAGGAGGCTCTTCCGGTACTTCGCGACGCGTGCCGGCGCTGGCACGAGCTCGGCGCGGCGTACGACGCGGCCGCGATCTGTGTCCGGCTCGCTGTCGCCTATCGTGCCCTCGGCGACGAGACGTCCGCCGCCGCGGAGGTCGCGCGGGCCGAGACGACGTTCGAGCGGCTGGGAGCCTACCGGCAGGCGCCCGGCTCGCCCGACGGGTTGACCGGACGCGAGTGCGAGGTGCTGTCACTCGTGGCAGACGGCCGCTCCAACCGGGAGATCGGCCAGGCGCTGCACATCAGCGACCGCACGGTCGCGCGGCATCTGACGAACGCCTTCCACAAGATCGGTGTCGCCTCGCGGACGCAGGCCGCGCGCTACGCCATCGACCACGGGCTGACAGCCGGCCGGTGACGCGGCTACGCACAACCGCGTAGACCGGCCGCCGGCAGTTGGTCAATCGCACCGATGCCGGGGCAGCCGCGCGCGACCTACCGTCTCGGTACACGCACCTGTTCAGGAGGGGACCATCATGACTGACGAGCAGATCCACCGAGCCGTCTCCGCGGACGGCACCGACATCGCCGGGCGAGTACTGGGCCAGGGGCCGGCGCTGGTGCTGGTCCACGGCGGGATCGGTGACGGCGACCTCGCCTGGGAGGCGCTCCTCCCCCACCTCACCGACCGATTCACCTGCTACGTGCCCAGCACCCGCGGCCGCGGGCTGTCGGGTGACAACCCGGACCACTCGCCCGTGTGCCTGGAGGAAGACATCACCGCGTTCGTGGAGAGCATCGGAGAGCCGGTCTGCCTGGTCGGCTGGTCGGGCAGCGGAGCATGGGTGCTCGGGACGGCCGCGCGCAGCGGATCCGTGGCTGCCGTCGCCGCCTACGAGCCTGGCGTGATGTCGGTGATGCGAGAAGATGACCGCGCCCGGACGTTCGCTGCCCTGGCGAAGGTGGGTACGGCGACCGCCGAAGGGCGGCTTGTCGATGCGGTGCGCGCGTTCGCCCCGTGGATCTGCACCGACGACGAGACCGCCGCCTTGGAGAAGATGGACTTCTCCGAACGATGGGCCGACTGCGTCCCGGCGATGCTCCGGTTCATCCAGGGTGACGCGGCCTACGAGGGCCCGCGCTCCACTGACCCCGCGGCGCTCAGGACGATCGGCGTACCGGTCCTGCTTCTACGGGGCGGACAGACTCTGCTCGACAGTTGGTTCACCGACGCGGCACGGTACATCGCCCGGTACGTCACCGACGTACACATCCGTGAACTGCCGGGCGTCGGCCACTTCGCCCCGCTGGTCGCCCCGAGCCCTCTCGCCGACGAACTGATCGCCTTCTTCGAATCGGCCCGGCAACCAGTCTGAAGTAAATGGCTGGCAGGTGCGGTGAGCGGGTTCGCCGACGGAGGACCGGCCGGAGCGGACCGATCCTCCTGGGAACTGGTTTCGGGGTCTAGCAGGCGCCACGGACGTTCGGCAGTAGGCATCCGGTGTCGAAGGTGCCTGCGATCGGCTCGGTGACGCCGTTCGTTGTGTCACTGATGGTCACGTTGGCGTAGCTGACCTGTGCGATCTGAAGGCTTTGCCCAGATGGGCACGAGAAGCCGCCGGATCCTGGTGGGTTGAGCGTGAGCGACGCAGTCACCTGGCCGTTCTTGCCGGAACTGAACAATCCGGTCGCACTCACCGGGCCACTGATCGTGGTCTTGTTCGAGGCGCTCGGGTTGGACCCGCCGCGGTTCACGCAGACGTAGGTCACGGTCGAGTCCGCGCCGGCGACATAGGTGATCTGCTGGTTGGTGCCGAGCCCGGCTTCCTTGAAGTTGACCACCAGGTTGGTGCCGCTCAGCTGGGCGCTGGCACTGACGAAGTGCGGGCTGACCGCCTGCGCGGTCGTTGCGAATGCGAAGAGCGCAAGAAGTGATGCAGAAAGTAACGCAAACAATCGTTTCATGAGAAATCCGCCCCGATCGAAATGATCTGCTGATAAGTGAACGCGACCGACCGCGGCGGCCCGCGCGCTGAATGCCCGATGAACGTGGTCATCCGGTCTCCAAGACCGTCAGGCGAGCATGCGAAGCGGCCCGACGGCACAGCAATGCAGCAGTACTCGACGTGAGCGTCTTGGCGCCCCCAGAACGTCTTTCCCCAGACCCTTCGCGGCCGGCTGTGCACAAACGAAGCAGCACCCCGCCGTAGCCAACGGATCGTTTGTGAATCTACGCGCGGGAATCGACTCGCACAAGACGTTACGGAGGATAAATCAAATCGCCGCCGAGCGTTGATCTACTTGTTGTTTCAATGGCTTTCGGCACTATTCGCCGCAACAATCCAGATCATCAATTCACAGAAATACCCGCTGCGCACGGAGGACTCCATGGCGTGCCCCCTCGGCACCTTGCCCCGTAAATGGCTGGCTGGTGCGGTGAGCCGACTGGTACCGTGCCGTGGTCCGTGACAACACGCCTGGAGGTGATGCCCCGATGAACGCAGTAGCGCAGTGGGTGCTCCCCTTCCCGTGGTCACGGGCGGGCGATTGACGTAGGTGTCGCCGGGAGCGCCTCGAGAAGCACTCCCGAAAGGAAACACCTATGGACACTGTGCCTTTCACGATCTCTCGCGTCGCCGACAACCAGTGGCACGCGATCGAGAACGACCTGGTCGTCGGCCGCGGTCACGCGACGCGGCGCCTCGACGGCCGGACCTTCCTCAGCATCGACACCTGGCGCGACACGGTCTTCAACCGGCTCGCCGCCGCCATGGTGGCTGACCAGCCGCAGTACACAGTGGTCGACGAGACCGACCACGACCTCCTGACCAATTGGGTACTCGCGGGATTCACGACAGCGCGCCGCGAATCGGAGTTCGTCGTATCCACCGGCCCCTCCCGCGCGACTGTGCCGTCGGGGGTGACCATCACGACCGCCGACGAGGTTCCACTACGTGAGTTGGATCAGGCGATTCGCGACGAGGTCGAGTCCACCGTCGGCTGGCACACGATGCCCGCGGAGGTGCTGCCCTGGCAAGGCGGCACGAGGCCGATCGACCCGTCGAACTACACGGTCGCGGTGCGGGACGGTCGGTACGTCGGGATGGTCCGGGTGGCCACGATGACCCGGCGCCCGCGCATCGGGCTGATCGCGGTACTTGCGGCCGAGCAACGGCACGGCATCGCCCGGGCATTGCTCGATCACGTGCTGGACGGCTTGCACAGTTGGGGATTCGAAGCTGCCACGGCGGAGGTCGACGAGACCAACACGGCCGCACTGGCGCTGTTCGAGGGACTCGGCGCACGCCGTACGGGCTGCAGTCTGGAACTGGTCCGCCGGCCGGGACAGGCGGTCTGACGATGTCCAGAGCAGCAGGCGGTATCGAGGTCGAGGGCACCGTCGTCGAGTGCCTCCGCAACGCCAACTTCCGGGTCGAACTCACCAACGGGCACAAGGTCCTCGCGCACGTCAGCGGAAAGATCCGGAAGAACTACATCAAGATCCTCCCCGAGGACCGCGTCCTCGTGGAGCTCAGCCCCTACGACCTGACCCGGGGCCGGATCATCTTCCGCTACCGCAACTGACGGCGCTGACCGACGCTGTCGCCTATCGCACACACCTCCCGCCCGGATCAAGACTAGAACATATGTTCGATGAAGCGGTAATCTGAAAACATGCTTGGTCGGTTCACGGTTCGGCCGTCCGACGACGGATCCAACAGGTTCGGCGTCTGGGACGGTGCGGTCAACGGGTGGCGTGCAACAGGGATCGACGACGAGGGGCAGGC
Organism: Kribbella sp. VKM Ac-2569; assembly: GCF_004216905.1. Taxonomy (GTDB): domain Bacteria; phylum Actinomycetota; class Actinomycetes; order Propionibacteriales; family Kribbellaceae; genus Kribbella. The sequence continues at coordinate 25,363 of NZ_SGXJ01000003.1, read as the reverse complement.
GCGCGAGCTCGCCGCCGATCTCGACGTGCAGTACGACGCCCACGGTCCTCGGGCCGCGGACGCCGTACGGCACGTCGATCCTGCCCAGCAGGTGCAGCGGGCGACCTGGTCGACCGGCAAGCTGGACGTCTGGATCCGTGACAAGGGGGTCTGGCTGGGGCGGTTCCGCGACGAGGACGGGCAGATCACCTGGGTTCCGGGAACGGACCTCAGGCCCCTTTAGCGCGGCTTCGGCTTGGGCGCCGGTTTCTTCTCGGGCTCGGCCGGCTTCGGGTTCGGGTCGCCGATCAGCTTCTTCGGCGGCGCGACGAAGCGTTCGACCGGGAGCCCGCGGAGGGCGCCCTGCATCGCGGTCTGCCAGAGCGGGCCGGCGGTGCCGGAGCCGGTCGGGTCGGCGATGTCCTTGCCGTTCAGCGTGTGCCGGTACATCAGGTTCGTGTACGGCAGGTTCGCGTCCGCGACCACCGCGGCGGCGGCCAGGTTCGGGGTGTAACCGGCGTACCAGACGGCCAGGTTCTGCTGGATCGTTCCGGTCTTGCCCGCCATGTCGCGGGTGCCGAAGCGCAGCCGGCCGCCGGTCCCGCCCGGCATCATCACCGCGCTCAGCACCCGGTTCACGCCGTCGGCGACCGCCCGCGGGAGGACCTGCTTGCAGTTGAATCCGGGACCGGGGACCGGACGCCCGGACTTGTCCCGCACCGACGTGACGACCAGCGTCTCGCAGTACTTCCCGCGCGCCGCGAACGTCGCGTAGGCGTTCGACAGCATCAGCGGCGTCACGTACCCGACCCCGAGCGTCATCGAGATCACCTGATCGAGCGGCTGCAGCGTCTGCGCGTTGTACATCCCGAGCTTGGCCGCGATCGTCGCGATCGAGCACAGCCCGGTCCGCTGCGACAGCTGCAGGAAGTAGGTGTTCGTCGAGTACCGCGCGGCCTCGACCATCGTCAGGTTGCCGCTGCGCGTCGAGTTCTGCGGCTGGTACGTCGGGTCGCGCGTCCAGCCCTTGCAGGTCCGGAACTTCTTGCTGCGCAGGTCGATCTGGTCCGGCGAGTTGATCCGGTAGTCCATCGGGATGCCCCTGGACAGCGCCGCCGCGATCGTGAACGCCTTCATCGTCGAGCCGTTCTGGAACCCGCCGTACCCGCCGGCGTACGACTTCTCGACGTTGTAGTTGTAGTTCGTGTGAAAGCGCCCGTTGCCGTACGGGCGGCTCTGCACCATCGCCTTCACCAGGCCGGTGCCGGGCTCGACGACGCTGATCGCGGCGATCGCGGAGTCGTTGCGCTTGGTGTGCTTGTCGATCGACACCTGCGCCGCGGCCTGGATCTTCGGGTCGATCGAGGTCCGGATCAGCAGGCCGCCGGTCTTCAGGTAGTGGTCGCGGTCCTTGACGGTCGCGCCGAGCGCCGGGTTGGCGAGCAGCTTGGAGACCACGTAGTCGCAGTAGAACGGGTACCGCGAGTTGGCACACCCGTTCGGCACCGGCTCGACCTTCGCCAGGTCGATCACCGGTGTCCGGAGCGCCTGGTTCGCCTGGCCCACCGTGATCACGCCGAGTTCGAGCATCCGCTTGATCACCACGTCGCGACGAGCCTTGGAGCGGACCGGGTCGTTGGTCGGGTCGTAGCCCGACGGGTTCTTCACCAGCCCGGCCAGCAGTGCGGCCTGCGGGAGCGTCAGCTTGTCGGCCGTGGTCCGGAAGTAGTGCTGGGCCGCGGTCTGGATTCCGTACGTGCCGTCGCCGAAGTTCGCCAGGTTCAGGTACCGCCCGAGGATCTCGTCCTTGGACAGCTGGCTCTCGATCGCGATCGCGTACCGCAGCTCGGCGATCTTGCGTTCGTACGAGACCTCGGTGGCCTGCTGCCGCTCGGCCGCGGTGCGCGCCTTCTCGACCAGGCTCATCTTCACGTACTGCTGGGTGATGCTGGATCCGCCCTGCTGCACTTCGCCCTCGGTCTGGTTGCGCACCATCGCGCGCAGCGTGCCCTTCAGGTCGAGCGCGCCGTGGTCGTAGAACCGGGAGTCCTCGATCGCCACGATCGCCTTGCGCATGATCGGGCTGACCGCAGTCAGCGGCACCGGCACGCGGTTCTGCTCGTACAGCGTCGCGACCAGGGTGCCGTCCGCCGCCAGGATGCGGCTGCGGACGGCCACCGGATCGATGTCGAGCTCCCGCGGCAGGCTCTGAACGGAGTCCGCGACCTCAGCCGCGCCACGTCCGGCGAAGCCGGCGAACGGGACCGCGAGCCCCGCCGCCAGCGCACCGGAAAGCGCGCTCACGCCGATGAACGTGATCAACGACCGAGCCCAACTGCGACCGCCCCTGTCGGTACGCACTCATCCAGAGTAGGCGAGAGATCACACTCCCGGTACCCCGGCATTGATTGCCTCGATCAACTTCGGACGCAGTTCGCGGGCACTGATCACCGCGTCGACGGACCCGACCTCGCGGGCCCGCTCGATGCTGTGCACCCGGTCGAACTCGGTCGCGACCTCGCCCAGTTTCTCTGCCCGTACGACGGTTCGCACGTCCGCGAGCTCCGTGGCCAGCGCCGCCCGTTCCGCGCCGGCGGCCTCGCCGACCCGCTCGGCCAGCGACGCAACCCGCGGATCCGCGGCGGTCCGCGCGTCCACCTCGGCCGCGAACACCACCGCTGCGGCCGGCGCGCCGCCGAGCACCGAGGCGAACGATCCCTCCACCGCGAGCACCGTCATCGACGGGTTCAGCGACTTCGAGAACACCACGAACGCGCCGCCGTGGTAGCGCGAGACGACGCAGAAGACGATCGGCCCGCGGAAGTTCACGATCGCGCGCCCGATCTCGGCGCCGTACTCGAGCTGCAGGTTCCGCATCGAGTCCGGTGACCCGTCGAACCCGGACAGATTCGCCAGCACCACCAGCGGCCGGTTCCCGCTGGCCGAGTTGATCGCCCGCGCGACCTTCTTCGACGACCGCGGGAACAGCGTGCCGGCGGTGTACGTGTCCGGCCCGTCGGTGGGCGGGAAGCCGCGCCGCGGCACCGACCGCGACTCGATCCCGACCAGACACACCGGGAACCCGCCGAGCCGCGCGTCCTGCACGACCGCGGTGTCGGCGTCGGCCATCCCGGCCCAGCGCTCCAGCACCGGGTGGTCCTGGTCGGTGACGGCCCGCATGAGCGTGCGGATGTCGAACGCCTTCTTCCGGTCCGGGTTCGTCGCCGCCGAGAAGATCTCGCCGATCGTCTTGAAGTCGCTGCCCGCGACGTCGTGCGGGTACGGCGTGACGTCCCGGTCGGCCGGGTCGTTCGTGAGAGCCCGCCGGGGACCGCTCTCCCCCGGTGCGACGTACGTGTGGTCGTAGTACGTCATCAGCACGTCCCGGGCGCCCTTCAGGTCCGGAGCCCAGTACTGCGCCTGCCCGTTCGGGCCCATCACCCGGTCGTAGCCGCCGATGCCGAAGTTGTCCTCGGCCGACACGCTGCCGGAGAAGTCCAGCGTTTGCTTGCCGGTCAGCACCATCGCGCTGTCCGGCGTCATCACCAGGATGCCCTTGGTGTGCATCAGCATCGTCGCCTCGGCGTTCCAGTACGGCTGCGCGCCGACGTTGATCCCCGCGACCACGACGTTGATCTCGCCGCCGGCCTGGGTGAACTCGACGATCCGCTTCAGCGCCTTCGCGACCCAGTCCATGTTCTCGGTGCCGGAGTCCATCGAGATCCGGGCGCCCGCGGACAGCGAGTACCACTCGACCGGCACCCTCATTTGCTCGGCCAGGTCGAGGGCCGCGATGATCCGTGAGCACTCCGCCTCGGCCACCGCACCGAGCGCCATCGTCGGGTCGCCGCTCATCGCGACCCGGGTGACGCCGTCGGGGTACCGCGTGGTCGGCGTGGTGACGATGCCGACGATGATGCCGGCCTTGTTCAGGCCCTTCGCCCGCTCGACCGGGACCAGGTGGCCGGCGTCGTCGAGGTCGTGCTCGACGAACGAGCCGCCTTGACCGGCGACCATGCCGCTGACCTCGTACGGGTAGATCGTGTTCCGCCGCCGGGACCGCTGCACCTTCTGCGCGTAGTCGTCGAGCGGCAGCAACCGCCCGGTCGGCGGCTGCTCGATCGACGTCACGACGCCGGCGCCGTGCTGGTAGTAGAACCGGGCCGCGACCGGGTTGATCGAGCCGTCCGGCGCGACCACGTCGCCTTGCACCAGGACCTCCTCGATCCCGGCGCCCGCGGTCATCGGGGCGATGTTGCGCTGCAGCGCGGTCACCTCGTCGACCTGGACGTCGACCACCGGCCAGATCTGCACCCAGACGTGGTTCATGTCCAGCTTGGCGCCGGCCGCACCGCGGGCGGTCCGGGCCCGGCGGATCGCCTCCAGGCAGTTCGCGATCGCGCGCTCCGCGTGCGGCAGGGACGTGACCTGTCCGTCCTCGTCGCGGGCCACGACGAACTGGCGGACCTGTGCCAGCGCGACGAGCCGTCGGTCGGCCTCGTTGTCGCGGGCGACGCAGTAGTAGAGGAGCACGTCCTCCGGCGCGTCGAGGCGGGTGATGCGGAAGTCGCGCAGCCGCCAGAGGTTCAGGCGGCGGCCGACCATCGGGTGCACGCCGCGGACGTTGTCGTCCTCGGTCATCGACCCGCCGGCCGGGCGGTACGTGAAGTACGAGACCGGTCGGCCCTGTCCCGGGGCGACCGCGACCGAGATCCGGCGTACCCGCTGGGCGACCGGCAGGTCGGCGACCATCCGGCGGTACAGGTCCGCGGCGTCCTGCTGCGAATCGGGCAGGTCCGGGCCGTACAGGTAGAGCTCGACGACGGCCTCGTGGCCCGCCGTACGGGCGTCGATCCGATCGGTCAGCGCGCGTGACAGGCCGCTGTCCTGGTCAGCCAGCTCGGCGACCGTCCCGACCGTCGTGACGAGGTGGCTCGGGCGGTCGTCGATCGAGTAGTCGGCGGTCGCGAACGGCCGCCCGTCGACCGCGAACTCGCGCAGGTCGTGCAGCTCGTACTCGCGGTAGTGCCGCCGGACGAGCACCTCGAGCATCGGCTCGCGCTCGCCCCAGCCGCCCTCCAGCCGCTGGGCCAGGAACCGGACGATCGGCTCCGGGATCGCGGCCAGCGCGTCGATGCGCCGCTGCCGCTCCGGCGAGTCCGGGTGCGTCGCGAGGTCGGCGACCTCGTCGCCCACGCCCGCGATGATCGACGCCCGCTCGGCGTCGACCTGCGGCTGGTCGAACCACCGGAACCGCACGCTCCGGGCCAGGTCGCCGACGACCGGGAACCGCAGCTGCGTGGCCAGCACCAGCCGGTCCAGCAGTTCGTGCACGCACTCGTCCAGCGGCGCCTCCGGCAGCGGCTCGGCGATCCACCGCTGCAGCACGGACGTCACCAGCACTACGTCGGGACTCGAGCGCTGCTGCGCCAGGAAGATCCGGAAGACCGCCTCCTCCAGCTCGGGGCTCCGCTCCAGCCCGGTCACCCCGTAGTGGCTCAGCACGCGCGTCAGCCGGGCCTGGAACTCGCCCGGCAGGGCGCCGCGATCCGGATCCAGGCTCTGCAGGTAGGTGTAGAAGTACTCGCGCGGGCTGTGCACGCGGTTCTCGAGGGTGGTGTCCGTCCCGGCCGGCCGGTTGCGGCTCAGCTCGGCGAAGTCCGCGAACACCGTCAGCAGCTCGATCTCCAGACCGATCGGCGGCCCGGAACGCTGATGAGCGAGCTCGGACCGTGCGGCGAGGTAATCGGCCAGCATGCCGCCCTCGTCCTGCGGGTCGATGTCGAACCCGAGCAGCATGCTCCGCAGATCGTCCAGCCCGCGCTCCAGCCGCTCGGCCGCCGACTTCTCCCCGGACCCGTTCGGCAGATCCAGCTGTACGCCGTTCTGCACCGGAGCGGCCTCCTCCGCGGCCGAGTCGTCCGCCACCGGCTCCAGCCGGAGCAGGGGTGCGCCCGTCTCCACCTGGCTGCCGGTCGAGACCAGCAGCTCCTTCACGGTCGCCTTGAACGGCGCATACAGCACCGTCTCCATCTTCATGCTCTCGAGCACCAGCACCGGAGCGCCGGCCTCGATCTCGGCACCGGTCTGCACCGGCGTCGCCACCACGAGCGCCGGCGCGGGCGAACGCAGTACGCCGCCCTCGTCACGACTCACGCGGTGGGTGACGCCGTCGACCTCGACCAGATGCACTGGGCCGTGGGTCGCGGTCACCAGGCGGAACCGCTGCCCGCCGACGACCAGCCGGCTCCTGTACTCGTCCAGCCGCTCCAGCTCGGCGTCCACCACCTTGAGGTGGTCGTTGCCGTTGCCGACGCCGACCCGGAACCGCTCTGGACCGATCCGCGCCACCGTCACCCGGTAGCTCGCGCCGCGCAGCTTCAGGTCGATCGCGCGACCGACCTCGTGCTGGACCTGTGGGCGGCCGCCGTGCGCGGTCTCGTACAACCGGGTGCGCTCGACCTGCTCGGCGTCCTCGTACCCCTCGATCGCGGCCGCGACCAGGGCGATGCCGGAGTGCCGGTGCGAGACCAGACGGCCCTCACCGCGCACGCGGTCGATCCAGCCGGTGTCGGCACTGCCGTCGATCACCTCGGGCTGGTCGAGCAGCTCGAGGATGAAGCTCTTGTTGGTCGCGCCGCCCTCGATCAGGACGGTCGTGGCCTGCATCGCGCGTCGCAGCCGCGCGAGCGCCTCCTCGCGCGTCCGTCCGTACCCAATGATCTTCGCGATCATCGAGTCGAAGTCCGCCGGGATGCTGTCCCCCGCGCTCACGCCGGTGTCGACCCGGATGCCAGGCCCTGCGGGCAGGTCGAGTACGACGATCCGCCCGGGCGACGGCGCGAAGTCGCGGTCCGGGTCCTCGGCGTTCAGGCGGGCCTCGACCGCGTGGCCGCTCTCGATCGGCCGCGCGCCCTCCAAGCGGCCGCCGGACGCGACGTGCAGCTGGGCCTTCACCAGGTCGAACCCGGTGGTCAGCTCGGTGATCGGGTGCTCGACCTGGAGCCGGGTGTTCACCTCGAGGAACGCGAACGACTTCTCCCCCGGGTGGTACAGGAACTCGACCGTCGCGGCGCCCCGGTACCCGACCGCGATCGCCAGCCGCTCGGCCGACGCCTTCAGGTCGTCGACCTGGGACGCGGACAGCAGCGGTGACGCGGACTCCTCGATCACCTTCTGGTTGCGGCGCTGCACCGAGCAGTCCCGGACGCCGAGCGCCCACGCTGTACCTTCGCCGTCCGCGATCACCTGGACCTCGACGTGCCGCGCGCCGGTGACGAGGCGCTCCAGGAACACCACGCCGCTGCCGAACGCACGGGCCGCCTCGTCACTGGTCCGCGCGTACGCGTCGGAGAGCTCGTCCGCGGAACGGACCACCCGGATGCCGCGGCCACCGCCGCCGGCCGTTGCCTTGAGCATCAACGGGTACCCGATCCGCTCGGCCGCCGCGAGCGCCGCGTCCAGCGACTCGACCGCTCCGCGGCTCCACGGCGCGACCGGTACGCCGACCTCCTCGGCGATCAGCTTCGAGCCGATCTTGTCGCCGAGCTTGCGCATCGCCTCCGCCGACGGGCCGATGAAGGTCACGCCGATCCGGTCGCACAGCTCCGCGAACGCCGGATCCTCGGCGACGAACCCCCAGCCGACCCAGGCGGCGTCCGCCCCGGTCTCGCGGAGCGCGCGCTCCAGGACCGCCAGGTCCAGGTACGGCCGGGCCGACGCCGGGCCGAGCGGGTACGTGATGTCCGCCGCGCGCACGAAGGTCGCCGTCCGCTCGCCGTCGGTGAACAAGGCCACGGTCTCGATCGGGTCACCGCCTTCGGCGTTGACTTCGCGGACCGCGTTGATGAGCCGCATCGCGGCTTCACCCCGGTTCACTATTGCGATACGCTTGAACATCGACCGCCTCCGTGTCTCACCCTGAGCTTTGCGGACAGACCTCTCCCCTGGATCGCAGGAGACAGGTGTCGCTGGCACAGGTTTTCAGTCCGCGGCCGTTACCGTCGAGTCGGCCCCCCTTCCAGGCGTGTTTCGGGCCCTGCTAACACCCTGACCCCGGTGTGTGGAAACCTCCAGGGCAGGGCTTCTGGGAGGGGATGAAGAACGTGACTGACACGTTGATCGACCGGCTGCGGGGCGAGGTCGCCGGACCGGTGCTGACACCGGGTGACGAGGGGTACGACGAGGAGCTGTCCGGGTTCAACCTGGCGGTGACGCACACGCCGGACGTCGTGGTCGGGCTGATGTCCGAGGCCGACGCCGTCGCGGTGGTCCGCGCCGCGGCCGAGACCGGTACGCCGGTCCGGGTGCTGGCGACCGGCCACGGCATCCCGAACCCGATGCAGGACGGGATCGTGGTGACCACCAAGCGGATGACCGGCGTGAGCGTGGACGCCGAGGCACAGGTCGCGCACATCGCCGCGGGCACCCAGTGGGCCGAGGTGATCGCGGCGGCCGCGCCGTACGGGCTGGCACCGATCACGGGCGCGTCCGACGCGGTCGGCTGCATCGGGTACACGCTCGGCGGCGGCCTCGGCCCGCTCGCCCGGACGTACGGTTTCTCGTCCGACTGGGCGCGTGAGTTCCGGGTCGTGACGGCGGCCGGCGAAGTGGTGACCGCGAGCGAGACCGAGCACCCGGATCTGTTCTGGGCGTTGCGCGGCGGCAAGGGCGGCTTCGGCATCGTCACCGCGATGGACTTCGGGCTCGTCGAGCTGCGCACCCTGTACGGCGGTTCGGTGTTCTTCGACGCGGAACACATCGCGTCCGCGCTGACCACCTGGGCCGAGTGGACGAACGCGCTGCCGGAGAGCGCGAACTCGTCGGTCGTGATCCTGCGGCTGCCGCCGCTCGAGTTCATCCCCGAACCGCTGCGCGGCAAGACGGTGCTGAGCGTGCGTTTCGCGTACATCGGTGACGCGGCCGACGGCAAGCGGCTCTTCCAGCCGATCCGCGACGCCGCTCCGGCGCTGATCGACGCCGTCGGCGAGATGCCGGCGAGCGACATCGCGCTGATCCACAACGACCCGAAGGACCCGACGCCGTCGTGGGACCGCGGGCTGATGCTGGACGAACTGGATGCCGAGTTCGTCGCCGCGTTCCTGGACGTGGCCGGCCCGGAGCAGCAGATCCCGTTGATCGCGGTCGAGCTCCGGCACCTCGGCGGCGCGACGGAGCGCGACGTCCCCGAGGGCAGCGCGGTCGGCGGGCGCAGCGGGGCGTGCACGCTGACGATGATCGGCGTACCGGATCCGAGCCTGTTCGAAAAGGTGCTTCCGGCAACGGTCGACGGGATTCTCGGGCGGCTCGAGCCGTGGGTGGGCGAGGAGACCACGGTGAACTTCTCCGGCGGTTTCGACCTGCCGGGGTCGTACGAGAGGTCGTGGCCGGCGGACACGTTCGCGCGGCTGGCCGACGTACGGTCGACCTACGACCCGGACACGCTGTTCCCGTTCGGGCCCCGCCAGGAGAACTCCGGTTCGTAACCGAGCAGGCGGCGCGCCTTCTCGATCGACAGCAACGTCTCGTTCGGGCCGAACGGGCGCTTCACGGGTACGCCGGGGAACACCTCGGCGAGAAGCTCCTCGTTCGGCCGGGACATCACCGTGTCGGCGTTCGCGACGATGAACACGTCCGTCCCGGTCACGCCGTACTCGAGCGCCTTGCGGACGGCCTGTGCGCCGTCGCGGGCGTCGATGTAGCCCCAGAGGTTCCACTTGCGGGCGTGGGCGTCCGCGTCGAACGCCGGGAACCGTGTGTAGTCCTCGGGGTACATCACGTTGGAGAAGCGGAGCCCGATCAGCTTCAGGTCCGGATGCCACCGGCACAGCTGACGGGCCAGCTCCTCCTCGAGCGTCTTGACCAGCGAATACGTGCTGTTCGGCCGCGGCGGATAGTCCTCGTCGACCGGGACGTACGGCGGGAACTCGTCGAACGGCAGACCCAGCACGGTCTCGCTCGACGCCCACACGATGTTCCGGACGCCGGCCCGCAGCGCCGCCGAGAACACGTTGTACGTCACGGTCATGTTGTTGTGGAACGTCGCCGCGTTCGGCCGCAGGCCCGGCGCCGGGATCGCGGCGAGATGCACGACCGCGTCGACGCCGTCGTGCCGGTCGTCGATCCCGGCGATCGCCTCGTAGGTCTGGCCGAAATCGGACAGGTCCACGCGCGTCGACGTCACATCTGCCCGTGCCGGTACGGCCTGGTCGAGTGCGACCACGTCCCAACCGCGGTCCGCCAGGTGATCCACGACGGCCCTGCCGAGCTTGCCACTGCTTCCGGTAACCGCTACCCGTGCCACGTAGCAATCCTCGCAGGCCTAGGCTTGGGCCGTGAGACTTGCTCAACGGATGGACCGACTGGGAACCGAGTCGGCGTTCGAGGTGCTCGCCAAGGCGAAGGCCCTCGAGGCCCGGGGTCGCGAGATCGTGCACCTCGAGATCGGCGAACCGGACTTCGACACGCCGTCGCACGTGATCGCCGCCGCGCAGCAGGCCCTGGACAAGGGGTTCACGCACTACGTGCCGGCGCCCGGCATTCCCGAGCTGCGGACCGCGGTCGCGGACTTCCTCGACCGCACCGGCCGGCTGCGCACGACCCCCGACCGGGTGCTGATCACACCCGGCGCGAAGCCGATCATGTTCTTCACGATCCTGGCGCTCTGCGAGGAGGGCGACGAGGTCCTCTACCCGGACCCCGGGTTCCCGATGTACGCGTCGATCGCGTCCTTCGCCGGCGCGAAGCCGGTGCCGGTGCCGCTGCGCGAAGAGAACGGCTTCGTCATCGACCCCAAGGAACTGCGGTCGCTGGTGACGGACCGGACCAAGCTGCTGATCCTCAACTCCCCGCACAACCCGTGCGGCAGCGCGTCGACCCCCGAACAGCTGCAGGCGATCGCCGAGATCGCGATCGAACACGACCTCGTCGTCCTGAGCGACGAGGTCTACTGGGCGCTGCGGTACGACGGACAGCACCACAGCGTGCTCGACGTCGACGGCATGGCGTCGCGGACCGTCCTCCTCGACGGCTGGTCCAAGACGTTCGCGATGACGGGCTGGCGACTCGGCTTCGGCGTGTTCCCGGAGCCGCTGGTGGAGCCGGTGACGCGGCTGATGATCAACTCGGTGTCGTGTACGTCGGCGTTCAGCCAGCACGCCGCGATCGCCGCCCTCGAAGGACCGTGGGACGACGTCGACCGGATGCTCGAGGCGTTCCGCGAACGGCGCGAGGTGATCGTCTCCGGGCTGAACGCCGTACCGGGTGTGTCGTGTGTGGAACCGGGTGGAGCGTTCTACGCGTTCCCGAACATCAGCGAGCTCGGCGTGTCGGCAGCGACCCTGTCGGACAGGCTGCTCGACGAGGCCGGGGTCGCGTGCCTCCCCGGTACGTCGTTCGGCATCTACGGCGAGAACCACCTCCGCTTCTCCTACGCGAACTCGGTCGAGAACATCCGCCACGCCTTGGACGCGTTCACGGAACTCGTGGAGCGGTCGTGAGCGACCAGCACGGGCACACCCATCGGCTCGACCTCGACGACGCCTCGGTCCGCGAATGGGACGCGACGGTCGTCGGCGTGGATCCGGAGCGCGGGATCGTGCTCGACCGGTCCGCGTTCTACCCGGGCGGCGGCGGGCAGCCGCCGGATCAGGGTGTGCTGCTGTGGGGCGGCGTACGGACGCGGATCATTGGGACGACCAAGGGTGACGACCTGTACCTGGTGCCGCACGAGGACGACCCGGTGCCGGCGGTTGGGACTGCGGTGCGCGGGGCGCTCGACGACGAGCGGCGTACTCAGCTGATGCGGACGCACTCCGGGCTGCATGTGCTGACCGGGGTGGTGTTCCGCGACTTCGGCGCGCTCGTCACGGGCGGGAACATGGAACCGCTGTCGGCGCGGATGGACTTCGATCTGGCCGACGTACCGCCGGACTTCAAGGACCGGGTCGCCGAAGCGGTCAATGCGGAGATCCGCACCGACCGCCGGATCACCGTCAGTAACCTCCCGCGCGAGGAGGCGTTCGCAATCCCGGACATCATCCGGACGGCGACCAATCTGCTCCCGCCCGATATCGAGATCGTCCGGATCGTCGACATCGCCGGGCTCGACACCCAGGCCGACGGCGGCACGCACGTCGCTTCGACCGCCCTGATCGGCCGCATGGAGGTCGTCAAGATGGAGAGCAAGGGCAGAGGCTTCCGCCGCCTCCGGGTCCGGATCACCTGACGCCTGACGATTACCGGCGCGGCTTCTTCTTCAGCTCGGCCTCTTGCCGGCGGACCTCCGCCTGGGTCGCGCGTTCGTGCTCGAGCCAGTCCGGGTTCTCGTCGCGGATGGCCTCGATGTCGTCCGTGGTCAGCGCCTCGGTGATCCCGGCGCGAGCCAGGCCACCGATCGAGACACCGAGCCTGGCCGCCACCACCGAGCGCGGGTGCGGCCCGGTACGCCGGAGCTCCCGCAACCACTCGGGCGGGTCCGCCTGCAGCGCGTTGAGCTCGTCCCGCGACACAACACCCTCCTGGAACTCCGCAGGCGTGGCCGGGAGGTACACATCCAGCTTCTTCGCCGCAGTCGCTGGCTTCATCGTCTGGGATGTCTTGCGCGCCGTCATGGCAGCAGCGTAACGCCCGGTAACCTCAGAGCCGTGACCGGATTCCGGCTGGGCTACGTCCCCGGCGTGACACCCGCCAAATGGGTTCGGATCTGGACGGAGCGACTCCCCCGCGTCCCGCTCGAACTCATCCAGGTCTCCGCCGTCGAGGCGCCTGATCTGGTACGCCGGGGCGACGCCGACTCGGTCCTCCTGCGGCTCCCGATCGACCGCACCGGACTGCACGCGATCCCGCTGTACGTCGAGCAGACGGTCGTCGTGGTGCCCAAGGATCACCTGATCACCGCGGCCGAAGAGGTCACCGTCGACGACCTCGCCGACGAGCTGATGCTGCATCCGCAGGACGACGTACTCGACTGGGACCGTCCACCCGGCCGGCTGATCGACGAGCGCCCGGCCCGGACCGGCGACGCGATCGAGCTGGTTGCCATGGGGACCGGGCTCCTGGTGGTGCCGCAGTCGCTGGCCCGGCTGCACCACCGGAAGGACCTGACCTACCGACCGCTGACCGGCGTACCGGAGTCGCAGGTCGCGCTGAGCTGGCCGGAGGCCGAGACCAGCGAACTGGTCGAGCACTTCATCGGCATCGTCCGCGGCCGGACCAACAACAGCACCCGCGGTCCTGCGACTCCCAAACAGCCGAAGAAGAAGCCCGCGGCCCAGCCTTCCAAGCAGCCTGCCCGGCCGAGGAAACCTCGCCGCCGGCGCTAGCCACTGGAAATAAGTTGAGGCTTCAACTAACATCGCTGGTATGGCGATCTTCCGGTTGAACCACGCGGTCCTGTACGTGCGCGACGTCGCGGCGAGCGTCGCGTTCTACCGAGACGTCCTCGGCTTCGGGTACACCGAGACCGGCGACGCCATCCCCGGCGCGGCGTTCCTCCGGGCGCCCGGATCGAGCAACGACCACGACCTGGGCCTGTTCCAGCTCGGGTCGCAGGCCGGACCGTCGGGCGCCGGGCGGGCGACGGTCGGGCTCTACCACCTGGCCTGGGAGGTGGACACCCTCGGCGATCTCGAGGACCTGTCCGGCACGCTGAGCGAGCACGGCGCCCTGGTCGGCGCGTCCGACCACGGGACCACGAAGTCGCTCTACGGCAAGGACCCCGACGGCCTCGAGTTCGAGATCGTCTGGATCATCCCGGCCGACCTCCTCACCGACGAGGACCGCAACAAGACCGGCATCTCCCGGCTGAACCTCCCCGCCGAAATCACGAAGTACGGCCGCGAAGCCCGCAGCGGAGTAGGCATCTCCCGCGTCGGCTGATTGCGTGCGCTAACGACAGGAGGTGGCCGGCGATCCGGGGCAGTTCGCGGCTGGCTCACGCGCGCCGCAGCGTGTGCGTGTAGGACTACGTCCTGTCGTTACGGCACGACGATGCCGTCGGCGATTCGCAGGGCGCCTGCTAGGACGGTGAGGACTGGATTGACGCCGCCGTTGGTGACGTGGACGGAGGCGTCGGTGATCCAGAGGTTGTCGTGGCCCCATACCCGGCCGCGTGGATCGGTGACCGATCGGGCCGGGTCGTTGCCCATCCGGCAGGTCCCCGCCTGATGCTGCCCAGTACTGGCGGACCCGACGGTGCCGACCTCGCCGACGGACGTCCGGATCGCGCCCGCTTCCTCGAGCCAGGCCTTGGCCTTCGCACTCATGAAGCGATGCGCGCGGACGTCTTCGGGATGGATCGACCCGCTCGTCACCACCACCGGATTGCCGAACCGGTCGACGACGGACGGATCGACGCGGACACGTGATTCCGCCGACGTGACCTCCTGGATCGGGCCGACCACCCGGAGCATCCGCCGTACCTCACGCCGCATCGCCTGCACGCTCTCCGCACCGGCGGGCGGGATCAGCCCGGCGCCGGTCAGATAGTCGTACGCCGACGCGGGCGTCGGCACGAATTCGTTGGCGAGCATGCCGCCGCCGACGATCCCGTCGTTCCCGTGCCGGAAGTCGCAGGTCGCGATCGAGACACCGGGCCCGACGAGATCGACCACCTCGTCCTCGAACAGCCCGACCGCTCCGGCGTACACATGCGCCTGCAGATACCGGCCGACCTGATCCTGGTTGTTGCCTATCCCGTTCGGCTCGCCGTCGTGCGCGCTGTTCAGGAGCAGCCGCGGCGTCTCCGAAGCGCCCGCCGCGACCACCACCTCCTCGCACGAAACAGTCCGTCGCCAAATCCCGCCGTACCCGTCGCTCGCGACCAGCGCGACGCCGACGACCCGGCCGGTCGCATCGGTGACGAGTCGCTCGACCGTCGTCTCGGTGACCAGCGTGCAGTTCCCGGTCGCGAGCGCTGCAGGCAGCGCCGTGTTGTGCGTTCCGGCCTTCGCTTCCACCGGGCAGGCGAACCCGACGCACTGGCCGCACCGCACACACCCGGAGCGCCCTTGGTAGTCGACCGAGTTGATCAGCAGCGGTACGTCGAGAGTCCCCCAGCCGAGACGCTCGGCGGCTCCCGCTAACAGGTCAGCTGGCCCGGTGCGTGGCAGCGGCGGCATCGGCAGCGGGATCGACCGCGGCCCATGCCACGGGTCCACTCCACCACCACTCACCCCGAACCGTTGCTCCGCCAACGAGTAGTAAGGCTCCAGCTCGTCGTACGAGATCGGCCAGTCGGCGAGTGCACTTCCCTCTGGTACGCCGTACGTCGTGGCCATCCGGAAGTCCTGCGGCACGAACCGCCACGCCTGCGCGCCGTACACCCGCGTGCCGCCGCCGACCGTGAACGCGTTGTTCCCCCACCCACCGTCGGGAGGCAGCACCTCGCTTCGCACACCGTCCACCACCGACACCCGCGGCCGCCCCGCCGGATCCGGATCCGTCACCGCCGGCAGACCCGCCACCGACCGCGGATTCCGCAGATGGTCGCGCGCCAGCGACTCCGTCGACGGGTAGCTGCCCAGCTCGACGACCAGCACCGACCGTCCCGACTCCGCCAGCACCTGAGCCGCCGCACCCCCACCGGCACCCGAGCCGACCACCACACAGTCGTACCGCTCCCCCAGCCCGTCCCAAGGCGTCACCCGCAACTCGGTCTGCACCGGCGCAAACTCACCACTCCACCACCCGACCGTCTTCCAGGTCGCCGGCTCCGCGTAGAACCCCTGCGCAATCAGCCGCACCAACCAGGCCCGGTCCACATCCGCCTCGTCCGCCAGCGCACGCCCGACCCGCCCGACCCAGTCCGGCCGATCCTCCGTCAGCACCCGCTCGACGAACTCCGCCGCCGCCCATCCCTCCCCCGGCAGCACGAACTCCGCCAACCGCTCCAGCTCACTCCGTTGCTCCTCAGACAAGCGCACGCTCAAAATCCTTTCATGCACCACCACCGCCCGCAGCTTTGTACTTGCCGGTCCATTTTTCGCGAGGAACGCTGTGGGTATGGCACTTGACGACTACTACCTGCTCGGGCGGTCGGGGCTGCGTGTCAGCCGGCTCGCACTGGGCACCATGAACTTCGGGCAAGCCGGCTTCCACGCGCCGTACGGCAAGACCGAGGACGAGGCGCGGGCGATCTTCCGGGCCTATATCGAGGCCGGCGGCAACTTCATCGACACCGCCGACTTCTACACCGCGGGTGAGAGCGAACGGATCCTCGGCCGGCTGATCGCCGAGGCAGGCGTCCGGGAGCGGATGGTGCTCACCACGAAGGCGACCAACAGTGTCGACTCCGGCGACCCGAACGCGGGCGGCAACAGCCGCAAGCACCTGATCCGCGCGCTGGACGAGTCCCTGCGCCGACTCGGCACGGACTACGTCGACCTGTTCCTGCTGCACACGTGGGACCGCATCACCCCTGTCGACGAAGTACTGCGAACCCTCGACGACCTTGCCCGCGCCGGCAAGATCAGGTACGCCGGGTTGTCCGACGTACCCGCCTGGTACGCCGCTCGCGCGCAGACTCTCGCCGACGCACATTCGCTGACGCCGATGGTCAGCCTGCAACTGCCGTACTCGCTGGTCGAGCGGACGATCGAGACCGAGCACGTACCGGTCGCACAGCAACTCGGACTGGGTGTCACCGCGTGGAGCCCGCTCGGCGGCGGCTTCCTGACCGGGAAGTACGAGCGCGACGACGCCAAGCAGATGGCCGGCGAGGGCCGGCTCACCGGCGACGGCGCGGCTGGGCAAACCTGGTCGGACCGGCAGTGGGATCTGCTGACGACGGTGCGCGACGTGGCCGACAAGCTCGGTGTGACGATGGCGCAGGTCGCGGTCAACTGGGCCGCCACGCAACCAGGAGTCGCATCCGCGATCGTCGGCGCGAGCCGCCCCGAGCAGTTGGAGTCCAGCATCGCGGCCCTCGGGTTCGAGTTGCCGGCCGAGTTGCGCGCGGCCCTCGACGACGCGAGCGCCGTACCGCCGTCGTCGGTCTACCGGATGTTCACGCCGGAGTATCAGAACTGGATCATCAGCCCTGGTGCGAAGGTCGCCGACAAGCCGGCCGGCTACCGGCCGCCGGTCGTCAACTGGCGTTAGTCCGCAGGTAGTCCAGGCACAGGTCGAGCGCGTACTCCAGATGCGTCGACGTTCCCGAGGACATGAGGATCGCGACGCCGCCCTGGATCGCGGCGATCAGGGCGGCCGAGGCGCGGGCGGGATCCACAGCGGCACGGATCTCGCCCGCCGCCTTCATCTCTTCGATGCCGAGTTCGAGCCGATGCTGCCACTGCGCGAGCAACTGAGCGGTCACCGCTTGCGCGGCCGGGGTGTGCCGGCCGATCTCGGTGATCAGTACGCCGAGTGGGCAGTTCACGCCCTGCCGCCGGTACTTCTCGACGACGGCGTCACGCCAGTCGTGCCACGCGTCCCAGCTGGTCAGCTGCCCGAGGTGCGGCTCCTGGTCCTCGAGCACCTGCTCGGCCTCGCGCTCGGCGACCGCGAGCAGCAACTGTTCCTTGCCGTCGGGGAAGTAGTGGAAGAGCTGACTCTTGCCGGTCCGGCTGCGCCGGCCGATGTCGTCCAGCTTCACCGAACTGATCCCGCGCTCGCGAATCTCGGCCGCGGCCGCCGCCACGATCCGGTCCCGCGTCGCCGCACCCTTCGCCGTCAGCACGCCCTCAAATGTACCAGCAGGTTCAGCTACGGGACTCGTTCAGTCCGCCCTCGCCGTCGTCGACGGTCACCTGGCGGGCCTGCGGAACCAGACCACGGCTGCGGCGACCGCCAGGTAGGCCAGCGGGATCGCCGGCGACGCCCCGAACAGGAAGAGGTTGGTGGCGCTGGCGCCGACCATCAGCCCGACGAGACCGAGCGCGGCCAGCCGGCACAGTCGCGGGATCAGCAGACCGATCGCCCCGGCGAGTTCGAGCGTTCCGACCACGTACCGCAGCCACTGCCCGGCACCGATCTCGGCGAACATGTCGACCATCAGCGGGTCGCCTGTCAGTTTCGGCACGGCCGCCATCACGAACAGCGCGGCCAGTACCGCCTGCACCACCCACAGCGCCACGGTCCGCGGACGGACGGTCCGGCGGGTCGTCACCGTCGTACTCATGAGCTTCTCCTTCGTCGTCGTGTTTCCGGTACGACGAAGATCCCGCCGGCGGCCCGCAGCGGGCATCCGTGGCGACTACGGATCCACTACGGAGCGAGGTAGGTGGCGATCGTCCGGGCGCAGTCGACGGATTCGGCGTGCGAGCTGTCCACCTCGACGTCGTACGTGACGCCCTCGTGGACGACGTACGCCTGCTGCTCGGCCATGCCGCGGGCGCGGTTGCCGCGCGCGAGTTCGCGGCCCGCGGCGATCTCCGGAGCGCAGTGGACGCCGACGAAGACTGTTTCGACGTCGCCGATCGCGCTCCGCCAGCGCTGCTGTGAGTCGGCGCCGCCGAGGAACACGTCGTCGACGATCACCCGGCCACCGGCCCGGCACATCGCCACGATCCCGGCGGTCCAGGCCGCGTCCAGCTCCCGGAACGCGGGCCCGACCGACACCTCGCCGGCCGGCCCGATCTCAATGCCACCATCCATCACGGCGGGCAGGGCGTCCACGAAGTCGTCCACGCTGAACCCCAGCCAGGGCTCCGGCAGCACCGCCTGCAGACACCGCACGATCCCGGTCTTCCCGGAACTGGACCCACCGTTGATGATGATCAGTCGAGCCGTCACGCCCGCAAGGCTAGAGGTTCATCGACCGCACGTTCGACAGATTTCCGCCGCGCCAGCCCGAGGAACGG
This sequence comes from Kribbella sp. VKM Ac-2569, assembly GCF_004216905.1. Taxonomy (GTDB): domain Bacteria; phylum Actinomycetota; class Actinomycetes; order Propionibacteriales; family Kribbellaceae; genus Kribbella. Next base: position 6,584 of record NZ_SGXJ01000003.1, on the reverse strand, counting down.
CACCGCCAGCGCCTGGATCGCCGCCGACACCAGGTACGCCGGGCCGTAACCCCAGACGTCCGCGGAGCGACCGAGCGTCGGCTGGATCACGACCCCACCGGCCGAGCCGAGCAGACTGTCGAACGACAGCACCGTCGCCCGCTGCGCCGACGGGATGTGACTGTTCAGGTACGCCTGCCGCACCGGCGACATCGCGGCGAACAAGGTGCCCCACACCATCAGCAGCACCAGCGCCACCCCGAACGACGTCACCACTCCCATCACCGCGATCACTATCCCGGACGCGACGATCGCTCCGATCAGGATCCCGATCCGGTCGTGGATCAGACGCGAGACGTACGACGCGGACGCACCGCCGGCGATCTGCGCACCGGCGACGATCCCGGCCGACAGACCGGCGATCGCATACGAGCCGGAGTGCCCGTACAGCTGCAGCAGGTACGGCTGCGCGGCGTAGAAGCCGTAGACACTCACCCCAGCCGTGAACGGTCCGGCCAGCATCACCCAGCGGACCCGCCGGTTGAGCAGCCCGTGCCGGACCGACGCCCGGACGATCCCGGCCATCTCGACCCGCACCGACGTCCGCGGCGCCGGGGTGAAGCCGATGTCCCGCATCGACCGCCACGCGACCACGAACGTGGCCATCAGCAACAACGCGCGAACGACGTACGGCATCCCCAGGTTCGTCAGCTGCGCCAGCACTCCACCGCCGATCGTGCCGCCCAGCATCGCGATCCCGCTCGCCACCTGTCCCTTCGCGAACGCCGCGTCCAGCGACCCGACGTACCCGGTCGCCTGCAGCCCGTCGACCAGCCAGGCCTCGGTCGCGCCGCTGAAGAACGTGAACCCGAGACCGAGCAGCATCGACACCACCGCCCAGAGCACGAACGGCGCGTGCGTCTGCCACAGCGCCAGGTAGAGCAGCGTGGTCCCGATCAGGGTGGCCGTGCCGAGGAGGTACGACGTACGCCGCCCGACCGTGTCCGCGACAACACCGGTCGGCACCTCGAACAGCACCATGCCGGCGGTGAAGAACGCGTTCGCGGCGAACGTCTTGCCGATGCTCAGTCCGGCGTCGAGCAGGAACAACGTGTTGATGCCCCAGATCATCGACGACGCACCCGTCGACACCACGACCAGCGTGAGGTAGGTCCGCAGTACTCGTTCGGCTGTCATACCGGGTACGTCGGAGTCGCGGCGGAATGCTCGACATGCACAGCCCTAGCTCCCCGGGCGGGTATCGTCCGGGGACGTGACGGATCAGCAGGCGGAAACGGCGGACGCTGCGCAGGCACCCGCGCCGACCGCCCACAACACGGCCAAGCTCGCGGTGATCGTCGGCGCACTCGGTGTGGTCTTCGGCGATATCGGGACCAGCCCGCTCTACACGCTGCAGACGGTCTTCAACCCCGCGGACCCGCACCCGGTGCCGGTCAGCAACCACAACGTGTACGGCGTGGTGTCGCTGATCTTCTGGTCGGTGATGATCATCGTCACCGTCACGTACATCCTGCTCGCGATGCGCGCCGACAACGACGGCGAGGGCGGCGTCATGGCGCTCATCACGCTGCTGCGCCGCTGGCGTTCCACGCACCCGGGGCGCCGCCGGGCTGCGACCGTCCTGGCGGCCGTCGGCCTGTTCGGGGCGTCGCTGTTCTTCGGCGACGGCATGATCACCCCGGCGATCTCGGTGCTGTCCGCGGTCGAGGGACTCAAGGTCGTCCAGCCGTCGCTGGCCGAGTACGTCGTACCGATCACCGCGGTGATCATCATCGTGCTGTTCCTGGTCCAGCGCCGCGGGACCGAGTCGGTCGGCCGGGTCTTCGGGCCGGTGATGATCGCCTGGTTCACGATCATCGGCGCCTTGGGGATCGGCGGCATCGTCGAGCACCCGGCGATCCTCGAGGCGCTGTCCCCGACGTACGCGATCGGGTTCCTGGCCGGGCACTTCCACATCGCGTTCTTCGCGCTCGCGGCGATCGTGCTCGCGGTCACCGGCGCCGAGGCGCTGTACGCCGACATGGGCCACTTCGGCCGCCGCGCGATCAGTCGCGGGTGGGTGTTCCTGGTCTTCCCGGCCTGCACGCTCAGCTACCTCGGGCAGGGCGCGCTGATCCTCAAGGACAACAGCAACATCAGCAGTCCGTTCTTCCTGCTCGTCCCGGAATGGGGCCGGCTGCCGCTGGTGCTGCTGGCGACGGCGGCGACTGTGATCGCGTCCCAGGCGGTGATCACCGGCGCCTACTCGGTCGCGTCACAGGCCGCCCGGCTCGGGTACCTGCCGCGGCTCCGGGTGACGCACACCTCGGCGACGACGGTGGGCCAGATCTACGTCCCGTTCGTGAACTGGCTGTTGTTCGCCTCGGTCCTCACGCTGATCTTCGCGTTCCGCAGTTCGGCGGCCCTGGCGTACGCGTACGGCATGACGGTGACCGGCACGATCAGCATCACCACCTTGCTGTTCTTCTACGTCGCGCACTACCGCTGGAACGTCCCGAAGTGGGTGATCGCGCTCGGTGCGGTCCCGCTGCTCGCGGTCGACCTGCTGTTCATCGCCGCGAACCTGACCAAGCTCGTGCACGGCGCGTGGCTGCCGCTGCTGATCGCGCTCACCGCGTTCACCGTGATGTCCACCTGGCAGCGCGGCCGCGAGGTCGTGACGGCCGAGCGGGAGCGCGCCGAGGGTTCGCTGCAGGAGTTCATCGACCAGTTGCGCTCCGGCAAGATGCCGATCCGCACGGTCCCGGGGACGGCGATCTTCCTGAACCGCGGCGGCGTCAGCGCTCCGCTCGCTCTGCGGGCGAACGTCGAGCACAACCAGGTCCGGCACGAGCACGTGGTGATCGTGGCGATCGACACGGAGCCGGTGCCGCGGATCGCCGAGGACGAGCGGGTCACGGTCAACGAACTCGGGTACGGCGACGACGGGATCACGCACGTCACGATCAAGTTCGGGTACACGGAGTCCCCCGACGTACCGGCTGCCCTGGCGCAGCTGGAGCCGGACGAGTCCGAAGGTCCGCTCGATCTCGACAAGGCGTCGTACTTCCTGTCCAAGATCGAGCTCCGCCGGGGCAAGGCCGCCACGATGGCGGGCTGGCGCAAGCAGCTGTTCCTCGCCACCTCGCACATCACCGCCGACGCCGCCGAACACTTCGGTCTCCCCCGCGACCGCACGGTCATCATCGGCTCGCACATCGAGTTGTAGACCCATGGAGGATTAGCCGCATGGAGCAGACGTACGACGAGAGCCCGCCGGTGCCCGCACTGGCCGGTCTCGTCCGTACGGTCTGGATCCAGCGCACCGGATCGCAGCCCTACCCGCAACGTGATCTGCCGACGGGTGGGGTCGAGCTGCACTGCCCGATCGGCGGCGTACCGCGGCTGATCGGGCCACTGACCCGGGCGCATCTGCAGGTGATTCCGCCGCGGACGACGATCGTCGGCGTGCGGTTCATGCCGGGTGCGGGGACGCCGATGCTCGGCGTACCGGCGGACGAACTGGTCGATTGTGCCGTGGAGCTGTGGGGTCCTGCGGCGGACGCTCTCGGGTCGGCGGTGGCCGATGCGGCTGATCCGCAGGCGGCGTTGCTCGCGGTGCAGCGGTACCTGGCCGGACGGCCGCTTCGGCCGGATCCGGTGGTGGCGGAGATGGTACGGCTGTTGATGCCGTGGGAGCCGACCGGGATTGCTCCTCTGGCGGACAAGTTGGCGTTGTCGGAGAGCCAATTGCGGCGGCGGTGCCTGACGGCGACGGGGGTCGGGCCGAAGGCGTTGCAGCGGACGCTGCGGTTCCAGGGGTACCTGGCGTTGGCGCAGGCCGGGTTCGGGAGCGGGCTGTCGGATCTCGCGGCCGAGACCGGGTACGCCGACCACGCGCATCTGACCCGGGAGTGTGTGCGGCTGACCGGCGTGACCCCGCGCGAACTGCTCGGCGACAAGGCCGATCGCTGCGACTGCGGCCACGACCACTCGGCGTCGTACCGGCCGTTCCTCGCCGAGTGGTACGCCCGTTTCGTTCAAGCGCAGACCGGCCGCCGCGTCCTAACGTCAGCCCATGGACCTGATCGGGCCTGACCACACGCTGTACGACGTATTGCGGAAGCCCGCGCTGCCGCAGTACGACGATATCCGACCCGCGGCGATCGCACGGTGCTCCTCAACTTCCGACGTGATCGAGGCGCTCTCCTATGCGCGCTCCACCAACCTCCCCGTAACCCCCCGCGGCGGGGGCCACTGCTTCGCCGCCCGCTCCTCCACCACCGGCCTCATGCTCGACCTCTCGGCACTCTCGACGATCACAGTCGAGCCCACCGAGGCGCTGGCGACGATCGGGGCGGGGGCTCGGCTGGCTTCCGTCTACCGGGGATTGCACGAGTATGGGCTGACGATTCCGGCGGGGTGTGGGCCGACGGTTGGGATCGTGGGGTTGACGTTGGGCGGCGGGCTAGGGTTGCTCGGGCGGCGATACGGGCTGACCTGCGATCGCCTCGTCGCCGCGACCGTCGTACTTGCGGACGGCAACGTCGTCACTTGTGACGCGGAGCGAGACGCCGACCTGTTCTGGGCGCTGCGCGGCGCGGGCGGCGGTCAGTTCGGCGTAGTCACGTCTCTCGTCTTCACCGCCGTACCGTCACCAGCTGCGACCCGCTTCAAGCTCACCTGGCCGCGTCGTCACGCCGCGGAAGTGATCGCCGCCTGGCAGTCCTGGGCTCCCGACGCACCGGACGACCTCACCGCCAGCCTGACCGTGAACGCCGACCAAGTGCAGGTCTTCGGCGCCACCCTCACCACCTTCGACCCCGGCCCCCTCGCCACCCTCGCCCCCGAGATCGACCTCCGCTCCGACCTGTCCTGGCCCGCGCTCAAGGCCAGCCTCTCGGAAGTCGATCCGGACAACCGCATCATCCACAGCAAGTCCGAGTTCTTCCGTAACCCGCTGCCGCCGGATGCCATCGCCCAACTCCTCAACGCCGGCTGCGAACTCAACTTCACCCCCATGGGCGGCGCCTACAACCGCATCCCCGTCGACGCGACAGCCTTCGCGCACCGCAGTGAGCGCTTTCTCCTGGAGCACGCCGGCTCCGACCGGAACGCCGTACGTCGCTCCTGGTCCATCGCCCACGCATACGCCTCCGGGGCCGTCTATCCCAACTTCCCCGACCCGGATCTGATCGACTGGCCCACCGCCTACCACGGCTCGAACTACCCCCGTCTCCGCGACCTCAAGGCCAAGTACGACCCCGCCAACGTGTTTCATTTCCCCCAATCCCTAGGAGGTCCGAGATGATCCGGCTCTACATGTCCATGTCGCTCGACGGTTTCGTGGTCGGCCCGGACGACAGTCCCGAGAACCCGATGGGACGCGGCGGGTTCCGCCTGTTCAACTGGCTCGACGACCGCCACTCCGACGGACCGAGCGGGCAGGTGGTCCGCGAGTCGCTCGCGACCGGCGCGCTGATCGCGGGCCGGCGTACCTATGAGCACGCCGGCCGCTGGAACGGCGACCACCACGACGGCGTACCGATGTTCATCCTCACCCACCACGTCGCCGAGGACGACGTACCGGCGGGGAGCGCTGTCTACGTTTCCGACGTCGCCGACTGCGCCGCCCAGGCGCTGGCCGCCGCCGGCGACCGGGACGTGATGGTCCACGGTGCCGGCGCGGCCCAGTCCCTGCTCCGCGCCGGTCTCCTCGACGAGCTCGAACTGCACGTCGTCAACGTCCTCCTCGGCCAGGGCCGCCGCCTCTTCGACAACCTCCCAGCCGAATACATCGAGCTCGAACAAGTCCGCCAGCTCCCCGCCCGCGACGTAACCCACCTCCGCTACCGCATCGTGAAATGAGTCTTGAACTTCCACCGCAGACCGCTTAGAGCCAGGGCGGGAGTGGTGTCGCGGGGTTCCCGTCCGCGAAGGACACCTCCGCGTAGGGGCGGCCGGCCAAGTAGGCGGCGATCTCGGGGAGGGGGCCGTGAACCTCGGGTACGTCGCCGCGTTCGGTGCGGATGTCTTCGCACAGGGCTTCGAGGAAGTCTGTGGGGAGGTCGGCGAAGGTGAGGCCGGTGCCGAAGTCGACCGCGTGGATCATCACCTCGCGGGAGCGCATCCAGGGGATCCTGGTCGCCGGCATCGGCTCACCCCGCGACGTGCGGACCTGTGCCTGCCACTGCGCGTCCGTGAGCGTCGCCATCGACGCGTTCAGTCCGGCCGTCGCCGCCTCGAACCACGCCCGCAGCTCATCGGCCGACTTCGACGTACCGGCTTCGATGTCCCCGTCCCGCGCCTCGCGCGACGGATACATCGGGCGCTCCTCACCGGTCCGGGCCCACTCCACCAGGTTCCCCAGCGCCTCGGCGTTCAGCGACAAATGGGCCGCGACATGCCGTCGCGACCAGCCCGGCAGCAACGACGGCGCCTCCAGGTCGCCCAGTGCTCCGCGGCACAGCGCCGTACCCTCGTCGATCCACTCCAGAACGCGCTCCATGAGTTTCTCCTATGTCAAGCCGCGGCTGCGAGGGTGGTTCTCGCGGTGGGTTGGTCGGTAGTGAGGTGGTTGAAGACGATGCGGGCGAGGCGGCGTT